>NZ_JBBOOS010000001.1:0-4800000 GCF_038003195.1 Paenibacillus sp. FSL M7-1414
GTGGACAGCCATACTTCTGATTTATGGCAGCAAATTTTATCAATCATACAAAACAAACTCAGCAAACCCAGCTTTGACACCTGGTTCAAAGCAACCAAAGCCACCAAGCTGAATGACCGTTCAATCGTCATTTCCGCACCAACCACGTTTGCCGTCGAATGGCTGGAGAGCCGTTACACCAAATTGGTTGGCTCGACGGTATACGAGTTGCTTGGCAAGCAAGTCGATGTGAAATTTGTCATCGAAGAGAACAAGCCTGCTGAACCGGACCCGCAACTGCCAGCTCCAACGCCTACAGTTGTACAGGAAGAAGCCGTACTCAGCATGCTGAATCCGAAATATACGTTCGATACATTTGTCATCGGGCCGGGCAACCGTTTTGCCCATGCCGCATCGCTGGCGGTCGCTGAAGCGCCCGCCAAAGCTTACAATCCTCTCTTTCTGTATGGAGGAGTAGGTCTCGGTAAAACTCACTTGATGCATGCGATCGGACATTATGTTCTGGAGCATGATCCGGGCAGCAAAGTCGTTTATTTGTCGTCTGAGAAATTCACGAACGAATTCATTAACTCGATCCGTGACAACCGCGGGGAGAGCTTCCGTAACAAATACCGGAGCGTCGACATTTTGCTCATTGATGATATTCAGTTCTTGGCGGGAAAAGAATCAACACAAGAGGAATTTTTCCATACGTTTAATGCGCTGCATGAGGAACGGAAGCAGATTATCATCTCCAGCGACAGACCACCGAAGGAAATTCCGACATTGGAAGAACGGCTTCGTTCTCGCTTTGAATGGGGGTTAATCACGGATATCCAGCCTCCAGATTTGGAGACAAGGATCGCAATTTTGCGGAAAAAGGCACGTGCGGAAAACTTGGATATTCCGAATGAAGCGATGATGTACATTGCCAACCAGATTGACACCAACATCCGTGAACTGGAGGGCGCCCTGATTCGGGTCGTTGCTTATTCTTCACTGACTAATCAAGATGTAACCACTCATCTGGCAGCTGAAGCACTGAAGGATATTATTCCTTCCAGTCGTCCCAAAATGATCACTATTCATGACATCCAACAAAAGGTCGGCGAGTATTATAGCCTTAAGCTTGAAGATTTCAAAGCACGGAAACGGACCAAGGCAGTTGCTTTTCCAAGACAGATTGCCATGTATCTCTCTCGTGAACTGACAGACTTTTCTCTGCCCAAAATTGGGGAAGCATTCGGAGGAAGAGATCACACCACTGTCATACATGCTCACGAAAAAATCTCCCAAGCGATTAAAAACGATCAGGATCTCTATAAAGTTATCAACAACTTAACCGAAAAAATAAAGAATCCAACCTGAACAAGTCCCAAGCCTATGCACAACGTATACACATGTGGATAGGCTTGGGTGTACGGGTTTATACCCACTTATCCACATATTCAGTGCCCCTATTACTATTATTACTAAAAAGATCTTAAAGATATCATCTCCAAAATAGCCATTTCGGAGCTTAGCCTTCGGCCTTTGAAAAACACCTTTTAACACCCCAACACCCAAAAAATCAGCTAGGAGTGAAACCATGAAAATCAGCATAATGAAAAACTACTTAAACGATTCCATACAGCAAGTATCCAAAGCGATCTCAAGCCGTACGACGATTCCTATCCTGAGCGGTATCAAATTCGACGTGAATCATCAAGGTGTAACGTTGACAGCAAGTGACACCGATATATCCATTCAATCCTTCATCCCGCTTGAAGATGGAGATAAAAGCGTAGTTCAGGTAGATCAACCCGGCAGTGTAGTTTTGCCAGCCAAGTTTTTTGTGGAGATCATCAAGAAGCTGCCATCACAAGAAGTGCACATGGAAGTCAAAGAGAACTTCAACACCTTTATCTCCGCAGGTGCTACCGAAATTCAACTGGTAGGTCTGGATCCGGAAGAATTCCCGGTACTGCCAAGCATCGAAGAAAACCAAACCGTCTCCATTCCAGGAGATTTGCTGAAAAATATGATCAAACAAACGGTCTTCTCCATTTCCACACACGAGACTACTCCAATCCTGACAGGTGTACTCTGGAGTTTGGGTGACAACGAATTGAAATTTGTGGCAACAGACCGTCACCGTCTTGCTACTCGATCAGCAATGCTGGATAATGCAGAAGGTATCCGCTTTAACAACGTGGTCATTTCCGGTAAAACGCTGAACGAACTCAGCAAAATTGTTCCGGATCAAAATACCCTTGTGGATATCGTTGTTGCAGATAACCAGGTTCTGTTCAAAATCGACCGTGTATTGTTCTACTCCCGTATTTTGGACGGAACATATCCGGATACTTCTAGAATTATTCCAACGTCATACAAAACAGAACTTGTTTTAGATACAAAAAAATTAAGTGAATCCATTGACCGGGCTTATTTGCTGTCGCGTGAAGAGAAAACAAACATCGTGCGTATGCAAACGATGGATTCGGGATCCGTTGAAATTTCTTCAAGCTCTTCCGAGCTAGGTAAAGTAAGAGAAGAAATCGAACCTGCCGAGTTTACAGGAGATCCGTTAAAAATCTCGTTCAACTCCAAATACATGCTGGATGTGCTGAAAGTTGTTGAAAGTGAGCAGCTGATGATCGCTTTTACAGGAGTCATGAGTCCAATCATCTTGAAACCGCTGGATGACAGTCACAGCCTTTACGTGATATTGCCATATCGGACGACCAACTAACGAAAGGAAGATCACAGTGAACCAAGTTACGATTCGTACGGAATATATTAAGCTTGATCAATTTTTGAAACTGGCTGATTGCATCCCAACTGGAGGTATGGCCAAAGCTCTGCTTCAGGAAGGACTTGTACGTGTGAATAAAGAGCCTGAGGAACGCCGGGGACGTAAGTTATACCCTGGGGATATCGTTGAAGTGGACGGAGAAGGCACATTCGAAGTTGCTGCAGAATAAGAAGACCAGTTCGATCCTGCTGCC
This sequence comes from Paenibacillus sp. FSL M7-1414, assembly GCF_038003195.1. Taxonomy (NCBI): domain Bacteria; kingdom Bacillati; phylum Bacillota; class Bacilli; order Caryophanales; family Paenibacillaceae; genus Paenibacillus; species Paenibacillus sp. FSL M7-1414. The sequence continues at coordinate 2,967 of NZ_JBBOOS010000001.1, forward strand.
TCCTGACGGACGGGATAAAAGGGAGGTTACCGCGTGTTTGTGAACAGCATTGATCTGCAGAATTTCCGCAATTATGAACATCTGAGACTGGATTCTTTTGGTCCCGTAAACTTGTTGATCGGGCAAAATGCCCAAGGCAAGACCAATCTTGCAGAGGCGATTTTTGTACTTGCACTCACCAAGAGCCACCGTACATCCCGTGACAAGGAGTTAATCCGTTTCGGTGAGGAACGTGCCAGACTTGCAGCAGAGGTCGACAAAAAGTACGGATCGGTCAAGCTTGAACTATCTTTGTCGCAACAAGGCAAAAAAGCAAAGATTAACGGCCTGGAGCAGCGCAAGTTAAGTGATTTTGTCGGAGCGCTCAATGTTGTGATGTTTGCGCCGGAGGATCTGGAGATTGTAAAAGGCACACCGGGGGTCCGCCGCCGGTTTCTTGACATGGAGATTGGACAGGTTGCACCTGGCTACCTGTACCACCTGCAGCAATACCAAAAAGTGCTCGTCCAACGAAATAATTTGCTTAAGCAGTTATGGGGAAAAGGGGCATCGGCCCAGACCATGCTTGAGGTGTGGAACGAACAACTGGTCGAGCATGGTGTTAAAATCGTCAAAAAAAGGAAACAATTCATAAAGAAACTGCAAAAGTGGGCAGAAACGATTCATCAGGGGATCACCGGAGGCGGAGAAGTCTTGCGGCTGGCCTACCTTCCTTCCTTCAGCGAAGCCGCTGAGGAAGATGAAGCTGTCTTAATGGACCAATTTATGATAAAATTATCACAAATGAAAGAGCAGGAGATTCGCCGAGGCACAACCCTTAGTGGGCCGCATCGGGATGACCTGTCCTTTTTCATTAACGATCGGGAAGTACAAACATATGGCTCGCAGGGGCAGCAGCGCACAACGGCGTTGTCCCTTAAACTTGCGGAAATTGAACTGATTCATGAAGAAATCGGAGAATATCCAGTTCTGTTGCTGGATGATGTTCTGTCCGAGCTGGACCCTTTTCGCCAGACGCAGCTGATCGAAACGTTCCAGAGCAAGGTGCAAACCTTTATTACGGCTACGGGGATCGAGAGCCTGAACGTTGACAAGCTCAAAGATGCCAGTATTTATCACGTTCATGCCGGACAGGTTGAACGCTAAGGAGTGAGGGGCTTATGTACATTCATCTGGGCGGTGAGAAGATCATCCGTTCTTCCGAATTGGTCGCTATTTTTGATATATCGATTGAAAAATCCTCAAAGATCTCCAAGCAGTATGTCACGCATGCCGAGCAGGAAAAAACAGTGGAACACATCGGCGAAGAGGAAGCCAAGTCCATTGTGGTGACCAAAAACATTGTGTACTACTCGCCTATTTCCTCAGCCACGCTGAAAAAGCGGGCTCACATTTTTCCGGATCTCTAGCGTTGTGTGGCATAAAAGATGTCTCTTTTGCTGCTTGTCTTTAAATTTGAATAGCTGCTGAAATGAAGGACGTTGCCTATTTCAGCAAACAATTATTAGTTAACGCATATTTACGATATTGAATCTATAGAAGTAGGTGAAAGGCATGTCTATGAATCAACCGTCATATGATGCGAATGAAATTCAGGTCCTTGAAGGATTGGAAGCCGTACGGAAGCGTCCGGGCATGTATATCGGTTCCACCAGTTCCAAGGGCCTGCATCATCTGGTCTGGGAAGTAGTGGACAACAGTATTGACGAAGCGCTTGCAGGTTACTGCGACCACATTGAGGTCAGTATCCATGAAGACAATAGCGTGACTGTAGTCGATAACGGACGGGGTATTCCTGTCGGCGAACATACCAAAATGAAACGTCCTGCACTTGAGGTAGTTATGACTGTCCTCCATGCAGGGGGAAAATTTGGCGGCGGCGGATATAAAGTATCCGGTGGTTTGCATGGTGTTGGTGTGTCCGTTGTGAATGCACTCTCTGAAAAAGTGGTTGTAACGGTTAAACGTGAGGGACATATCTATCAACAGGAATATCGCCGTGGAGCTCCACAGTACGACCTGAAAGTGATCGGTACAACCGACGAAACAGGAACAACGGTTAGATTCCATCCGGACCCTGAAATTTTCACGGAAACAAGAGTTTATGAATATGACATCTTGCTGGCCCGTATTCGTGAGCTGGCGTTCCTGAACAAGGGTATTGGTCTTACATTGACGGATGAGCGTACAGGTGCAACCAACTCATTCCTGTATGAAGGCGGCATTATCGAATACGTCTCCTTCCTCAACCAGAAGCGCGAAGTACTGCATGAAACTCCAATTTACGTTGAAGGTTCCAGAGATAACATCCAGGTGGAAGTTGCCCTGCAATACAATGACAACTACACCGAGAATATCTATTCCTTCGCGAACAATATCAACACGCATGAGGGCGGAACGCATGAATCAGGTTTCAAGAGTGCCCTTACGCGGATTATTAATGACTACGCCCGTAAGGCGGGAGTAATCAAGGACAGCACGGGGAACCTTTCCGGGGATGACGTGCGTGAAGGCTTGACAGCTATTATTTCGGTCAAGATTCCGGAACCGCAATTTGAAGGACAGACAAAGACCAAGCTGGGCAACAGCGAAGTGCGTGGGATTGTCGAATCCTTGTTTGCCGAGAAACTTCAGGAGTTCCTGGAAGAGAATCCTTCCGTATCCCGTCGCATTTTGGAAAAAGGGCTGCAAGCAGCACGTGCGCGTGAAGCTGCCCGTAAAGCCCGTGAACTGACACGTCGTAAAGGTGCACTGGAAGTAAGCTCACTTCCAGGTAAACTGGCAGACTGTTCATCCAAGGATGCTTCAATCAGCGAATTGTACATCGTCGAAGGTGACTCTGCAGGCGGATCAGCAAAGCAAGGTCGGGATCGTCATTTCCAAGCGATTCTGCCGCTGCGTGGTAAGATTTTGAACGTGGAAAAAGCTCGTCTCGACCGGATCTTGGGTAACGCGGAGATTAGAGCAATTATTACGGCAATGGGTACGGGTATTGGTGATGACTTCGATATTGCCAAAGCACGCTATCACAAAATCATTTTGATGACCGATGCCGACGTTGATGGTGCTCATATCCGAACACTATTGCTGACATTCCTGTATCGGTACATGCGTAAAATCATTGAGGCAGGTTATGTATATATTGCACAACCGCCATTGTTCAAGATTGAGCGTAACAAAGTGATTCGTTATGCCGGTTCAGAGAGAGAGCGCGATGAAATTATTGCAACGCTCGGCGAAAATGCGAAATTCAACGTTCAGCGTTACAAAGGTCTTGGCGAGATGAATGCCGGACAATTGTGGGAAACGACGATGGATCCGGAGAGCCGGACCATGATGCAAGTATCGATCAATGATGCCATACTTGCGGATACCATGTTTGACACCCTGATGGGGGATAACGTTGAACCGCGTCGTGACTTTATCCAGGAAAATGCAAAATACGTGAAAAACCTCGACATTTAACATATTCGAAGAGGCGCCTGAGAGGGCGCCTTTTTTATATTAGGGAAGGTATGGAACAGGGAAGGCGTATACTTAGATCTCCATATCCCTTTGTTATCTGCGTACACGTTTTTTGGCAGATGAAGCCTGTGCTTTAGGGGATGGACGGGAGCTCTTACCCTTTTTGGAGGGCAAACGACCGTACGCAATCGCATAACGTTTGATCTTCCGGTACGCCTCCTTGTCCGGTAATAAGCCAAAGGCGTAAATGCCTGGCAGTGTGTTGACTTCAAGAATCCAGGGACGCCCTGCTTCGTCTAGCGCAATATCAATACCAATCTCTTTGAGTCTTGGAAATGATGTTTGCAATTGCACAGCGGTATGAATTCCTAAGCGGTACAGCTCGGTGCGAAGTTTTTTGAAGCCATCCTGGTGAAGATGGGGGAGTACAAGTTCTTCAAACGTGGCCAATCGCCCACCGCCATGAATGTTGGTGATGATTTTACCCGGGGCAGCAACACGTCCCAGAACACCTGTTGTTTCCCAGTTGTGTTGCAGATTTTTCTGAGTTAACACACGCAAGTCAAAAGGCAAATTTTCATGCTTCATCAGCGAGATTCCCTGTTGAATGATATATTCACGTTCCTGAATACGATCATTCAGTGCTCGTTCGAGTTCGTCCAGGGAATGAAATGATCTCTCCTCTGTACCGTATTGGAGATGATATGTTGTTGTGAGATAGGTAGCTCTGGAGATAACAGCACTTGCTTCGGGTTCATCAGCCAGGTTTCGATCATTGGTTTCTTCCGAAACCTCTGCATCTGTGGTGGAATCTTCGGAATTAACAACAGGTTCGTATAAACGGGTTGTTCTCACCCGCATAACGCCATTACCGTAAGTGCCACGGTCCGGTTTGATATAGTTGGACTCAAATAATTCAGTCATTCGTTCCAGAGTTTGACGGCTATATTTTCGGGTCACTGGGATATATTCGTTCACAATGCGACTGCGTTGTAACACGGCTGTTTTGGCCCATTTGCTGGAGACGCGTTGGATACCCAAGATTCATCAGTCCTTTCATGTTTTGTTCAGTTCTAAAGAGGGACCAGACACGGAGAAATCAAAGGACAAGAGACGATTTCAGTGGTATAATAGAGAAATATGGCGTTTTGTGCGATGAGCTGCACAATTTGCAGTTTGATCGTAGGACGGGAATGGCTTTAGCCTCGGTAGGCACAGTACATATGCCGTTTTTCTAGCATTGTATGTGCAATTGGGGAGGAAGGCAGGGCGTATCCCCAGACACGCAGAAGTTCCCGGAAGAAAGGCTATTGCCCAGCGGACGTTTAATTGTGTAACTTTTGTGAAAGTAATATAATAAAGAGTAGCGTTCTTGCGCGGTTTTAGCCTTGTTAGGCTTTTCACATATAATCAACTTTTTTGCATGACGGAATGGAACGTTTGTTGAAGGACAAGAAGGAGGTCCAGCATGGCGGAAGAAATGAACTCTCAGATTACAGATCGGGATATAGGCGTCGAGATGCGTGAATCGTTTATGGATTATGCGATGAGCATCATCGTTAGCCGTGCCTTACCTGACGTGCGTGATGGATTGAAGCCGGTTCACCGGCGTATTCTGTACGCGATGTCAGAGCTCGGCATGACACCCGATAAACCACATAAAAAATCAGCCAGAATCGTCGGCGAAGTTATCGGTAAGTATCACCCACACGGTGACTCTGCTGTTTACGAGACGATGGTACGGATGGCACAGGATTTCTCCCTGCGTTATATGCATGTAGATGGACATGGTAACTTTGGATCGGTCGATGGTGATATGGCAGCAGCCATGCGTTATACCGAAGCACGTTTGTCCAAGATTGCTATGGAAATGCTCAGAGATATCAACAAGGATACGATTGATTTCCAACCAAACTATGACGGTGAAGAACATGAGCCAATCGTCCTGCCTGCTCGTTTTCCTAACTTGCTTGTCAATGGGGTCGGCGGGATCGCGGTAGGTATGGCCACCAATATTCCTCCTCATAACCTGGGTGAGGTCATTGATGGTGTACAGGCCATGATTCAAAATCCGGACATTACATCCATGGAACTCATGGATTACATTCAAGGACCAGACTTCCCTACGTCCGGCTACATTTTGGGCCGTTCAGGCATTCGCCAGGCGTATCAGACCGGACGTGGTTCAGTAACGATGCGGGCCAAAACCAACATCGAAGAGAACAACAACAAGGCACGAATTATCGTTACAGAATTGCCTTATCAGGTAAACAAGGCGAGACTTGTTGAGAAAATCGCCGAGTTGGTACGTGATAAAAAGATTGATGGTATTACTGACCTTCGTGATGAGTCTGACCGTAATGGTATGCGGGTTGTAATTGAACTTCGCAGAGACGTGAATCCGGGGGTTGTCCTGAACAACCTGTACAAACATACATCGATGCAATCCACTTTCGGGATTAACATGCTTGCGATTGTTAATAAAGAACCTAAAATTCTGAACTTGCGTGAAGTGTTGTATCACTACCTGCAGCATCAGATTGAGGTTATTCGCAGACGTACGCAGTTTGAACTGAAAAAGGCTGAAGCTCGTGCACACATTCTAGAAGGTTTACGTATTGCGCTGGATCATATCGACGAGATTATTACGTTGATTCGTTCATCCAGTAATGCGGATGCAGCAAGAGAAGGTTTGATTGAGCGCTTCTCACTCAGTCATGATCAGGCTCAAGCTATTCTCGATATGCGTTTGCAACGCCTCACAGGTCTGGAACGCGAACGTATTGAAAATGAATATAACGAACTGATGGTCAAAATCAGAGAGTATCGCGAAATTCTGGCCAATGAGCATCTGGTGCTTGAGATTATCAGTACGGAGCTGCAAGAGATCCGCGACCGCTTCAGCGATGATCGTCGTACAGAGATCACTGTAGGTGAAGAGAGCATTCTGGATGAGGACCTGATTCCACGTGAAGAGGTTATCATTACGATTACTCATACAGGCTACGTGAAACGTCTGCCGGTATCCACATACCGCAGCCAGAAACGTGGTGGACGTGGGGTCGTGGGTATGGATACAAAAGATACCGACTTTGTCGAGCATCTGTTTGTGACCAACTCCCACAATTACCTCATGTTCTTCACTGACAAAGGTAAAGTGTACCGTCTCAAAGCTTACGAGATTCCAGAGCTTGGACGTACCGCACGGGGAACGCCGATTATCAACCTGATCCAGATCGAGCAGGGCGAATCGGTCAATGCCGTAATTCCGGTCCAGGAATTCGAAAGTGACAGATACTTGTTCTTTGCTACCCGCCAAGGGGTTGTGAAGAAGACGCCACTTGAGGATTACACCAATATTCGCAAAGGCGGCTTGATCGGTATTTCCTTACGTGATGATGACGTTCTGATCGATGTTAAGCTGACCGATGGATTGCAAGAGATCATCATGGGTACAGCTCACGGAATGTCTATTCGATTCTCGGAAGGTAACGTACGTTCCATGGGACGAAGCGCAACCGGGGTCAAAGGGATTACATTGGATGAACAGGATGCTGTTATCGGCATGGATGTAGTTGATAAAGAGCTTGATGTTCTGATCGTTACAGCCAAAGGTTACGGTAAACGTACACCTGTCAGTGATTATCGGATGCAGACTCGTGGCGGTAAAGGGATCAAGACTATTAATGTCACAGAGAAGAACGGCTCAGTAGTCAGCCTCAAAATGGTTAAAACCGAAGAGGATCTGATGATTATCACGTCCAGCGGTACGTTGATCCGGATGAGCATGGAAGGCATATCCACTATGGGTCGATACACACAGGGTGTGAAGCTGATTCATATTCGTGACGAGGATTCAGTAGCTACAGTCAGCCGAATTGACAAAAATGAAGAGGAACCAGACGATGAGTCGCTTGAAGGCTTGGAAGGCGAGGAGTCCCAAGCTCCGGAAGTAAGCTTGGAAGAAGGCACCGTTTCTGACGCTGAGGTTAATGAAGTTGAGGGCGACAACGATTCCGGTTCGGAAGCATAAAATAGAATTTTATAAAGACTGATCTCTTTGAGATTGGAAGAAGATTGCGAGGGCTCCCACGGGGAGCCCTTTTGTTTGTATAAAGGAATCTCTTCTTTTATTCTTCCGAATCTGGGATGTACAGCCTGATTCCTGAGTAATATAATGGGAAATATCATGAAAAACCGGGACTATGGTCTTGTTTGTATTAACATAGAAGAACGATGAGTGAGGGGAATACACATGGGATTAATCACCCTGTCAGAAGTCAAACCAGGACTCAAACTTGGGAGTGATGTGCAAACACTTCGCGGCAACGTTCTGCTTCAGAAGGGAAAAGTCATTTTACCCAAGGATATGGAAGTGCTCAGAGCCTTTATGATTCAACAGGTAGATATTGAACAAGAAAGAATGGCGTCGAGTAGTACGGGAACCAAAGGTGCATCTGTGCCCGCAGGAAGTTCTGCCAATGATAACAATGGTGAACGGGCAGGGAAGACAGGGAACGTCACCACAGCTCCTGTAGTAACGTCTTTGCAGGATGAGTATGAGAAGATGGTTGGTCTAACCAAAAATGCTTTCCTGTCCTCTCTAGCGGCTGAATTACCGGTCTATGAGTTACGTACACAGTTGGAGGCTGTGTTTGCACATCTCAAACAATATAATGTGCTTACCTTCAGTCCACGAGTAATGCAAGAACATGATTATGTATATCACCATGCCGTACTGAGTGCGATCACATCCTATCAACTGGCTCAATGGATCGATCTCCCCTCCAAGGATTGGATGCAAGTGGCTTTTGCAGGCTTGTTCCATGATATTGGTAACAACAAGGTAGATCCGCAGATTCTCCATAAACCATCCACGTTGACGGCTACAGAGCAAGAAGAGATTCGTCAGCATACGAAATATGGTTATCAGATCCTTAAACAGGCAAAGGCCATTAATGAGGGAGCCAGACTTGCAGCTTTGCAGCATCATGAAAAAGTGGATGGTTCAGGCTACCCGTTGCAGCTTAGTGGGACGCAGATTCATATTTATGCCAAGATTGTAGCTATCGCTGATATTTTCCACGCCATGACGCTGGAGAAGATCTACCGCAAGGCACAATCACCATACCTAGTCCTAGAACAGATCCAAAGTGAGGCATTTGGGAAATTGGATCCTGCAATCGTAAGTGTATTTGTTCAACGGTCGACCCAGATCCATAATGGCATCCGAGTGAAACTCAGCAATAACCAAATTGGAGAGATCGTATTCTCTGATCGAGATCATCCTACACGGCCTATGGTGTCAGTAGAAGGAACCATCATTAACCTGATGCAGCAACGGCAGCTTCACATCCAAGAGGTTATCGGATAACAAAAGATATTAAAGTAACTTGATGAGAGGGCCTTTCTTTTATAGAGAGGCCTTTTACGTGAGATAGATGTGGAAATGTAGAAAAACCAGAAAGATTATAGAGTTATATATAATTACTCAAAAAAAGACTTGCATTCAATATCTGTACATGGTATATTCTAATTCCGGCCAAGAAAACACGGTTTACACGGTGCGGCAAGCGAATGAAATAAGCTTCGAAAGAAACTTAAAAAAAGAGCTTGCAAAGTTGGTTCGGATGTGATAAGATATAAAAGTTGCTGAAGAGAAAGACATTCGGTAACAAAATAAGTTTGATCTTTGAAAACTGAACAACGAGTGAGTAAACATTCTGCTTGCAGAATGAACGCGAAAGTTTGAGACAAGCCTTGGCTTGGATCGGCTGGAGCACAAATGAGATTTTTAATCTCGTCAGATTCAAAATGAGCTTATCGCTCTTTTCAATACTTTATTGGAGAGTTTGATCCTGGCTCAGGACGAACGCTGGCGGCATGCCTAATACATGCAAGTCGAGCGGAGTTGATAGGAAGCTTGCTTTCTTGATACTTAGCGGCGGACGGGTGAGTAACACGTAGGCAACCTGCCCTCAAGTTTGGGACAACTACCGGAAACGGTAGCTAATACCGAATAATTGTTTTCTTCGCCTGAAGAGAACTGGAAAGACGGAGCAATCTGTCACTTGGGGATGGGCCTGCGGCGCATTAGCTAGTTGGTGAGGTAACGGCTCACCAAGGCGACGATGCGTAGCCGACCTGAGAGGGTGATCGGCCACACTGGGACTGAGACACGGCCCAGACTCCTACGGGAGGCAGCAGTAGGGAATCTTCCGCAATGGGCGAAAGCCTGACGGAGCAATGCCGCGTGAGTGATGAAGGTTTTCGGATCGTAAAGCTCTGTTGCCAGGGAAGAACGCTTGGGAGAGTAACTGCTCTCAAGGTGACGGTACCTGAGAAGAAAGCCCCGGCTAACTACGTGCCAGCAGCCGCGGTAATACGTAGGGGGCAAGCGTTGTCCGGAATTATTGGGCGTAAAGCGCGCGCAGGCGGTCATTTAAGTCTGGTGTTTAATCCCGGGGCTCAACCCCGGATCGCACTGGAAACTGGGTGACTTGAGTGCAGAAGAGGAGAGTGGAATTCCACGTGTAGCGGTGAAATGCGTAGATATGTGGAGGAACACCAGTGGCGAAGGCGACTCTCTGGGCTGTAACTGACGCTGAGGCGCGAAAGCGTGGGGAGCAAACAGGATTAGATACCCTGGTAGTCCACGCCGTAAACGATGAGTGCTAGGTGTTAGGGGTTTCGATACCCTTGGTGCCGAAGTTAACACATTAAGCACTCCGCCTGGGGAGTACGGTCGCAAGACTGAAACTCAAAGGAATTGACGGGGACCCGCACAAGCAGTGGAGTATGTGGTTTAATTCGAAGCAACGCGAAGAACCTTACCAGGTCTTGACATCCCTCTGATCGATGCAGAGATGTATCTTTCCTTCGGGACAGAGGAGACAGGTGGTGCATGGTTGTCGTCAGCTCGTGTCGTGAGATGTTGGGTTAAGTCCCGCAACGAGCGCAACCCTTATATTTAGTTGCCAGCACTTCGGGTGGGCACTCTAGATAGACTGCCGGTGACAAACCGGAGGAAGGTGGGGATGACGTCAAATCATCATGCCCCTTATGACCTGGGCTACACACGTACTACAATGGCCGGTACAACGGGCTGCGAAATCGCGAGATGGAGCCAATCCCAACAAAGCCGGTCTCAGTTCGGATTGCAGGCTGCAACTCGCCTGCATGAAGTCGGAATTGCTAGTAATCGCGGATCAGCATGCCGCGGTGAATACGTTCCCGGGTCTTGTACACACCGCCCGTCACACCACGAGAGTTTATAACACCCGAAGTCGGTGGGGTAACCGCAAGGAGCCAGCCGCCGAAGGTGGGATAGATGATTGGGGTGAAGTCGTAACAAGGTAGCCGTATCGGAAGGTGCGGCTGGATCACCTCCTTTCTATGGAGAATCGTTTCCTGCAACGGAAACATTCAAATATGCAGCTTAGCTGCAAAACACTCACTCGTTGTTCGGTTTTGAGAGCTCAAACTCTCAAAACAGCTTGCTTTTGCATGGAGCTTGTTCTTTGAAAACTAGATATCGAAACGAAACAAACGCGAATTAGAACATTCCTTTTTAGCTGAACTTGTGTTAAACAAGTTTCAATAAAAACGGTAGATTGCACGTACGATGGTATCGAATGGGAGCGACTTTTGGCTTTGCGCAAGCAAAACAAGGGAAGCGAGCAGTCGAAACCGGAGCACGAGGTTAAGCTACTAAGAGCACACGGAGGATGCCTAGGCGCTAGGAGCCGATGAAGGACGTGGCGAACAACGAAACTGCCTCGGGGAGCTGTAAGCAAGCTTTGATCCGGGGGTGTCCGAATGGGGAAACCCAGCTGGGGTAATTTCCAGTTACTCATAACTGAATACATAGGTTATGCAGAGGCATACCAGGGGAACTGAAACATCTAAGTACCCTGAGGAAGAGAAAACAATAGTGATTCCGTCAGTAGCGGCGAGCGAACGCGGAGAAGCCCAAACCAAAGAGCTTGCTCTTTGGGGTTGTGGGACGTCTCACATGGAGTTACAAAGGAACCGGTTAAGCGAAGAGGTCTGGAAAGGCCCGCCAAAGAAGGTAAAAGCCCTGTAGTTGAAAGTCTGTTCCCTCCGAGACGGATCCCGAGTAGTGCGGGGCACGTGAAACCCCGTATGAATCCGGCAGGACCATCTGCCAAGGCTAAATACTTCCTAGCGACCGATAGTGAAGCAGTACCGTGAGGGAAAGGTGAAAAGCACCCCGGAAGGGGAGTGAAATAGAACCTGAAACCGTGTGCTTACAAAAAGTCAGAGCCCGTTTTAGGGGTGATGGCGTGCCTTTTGTAGAATGAACCGGCGAGTTACGTTCCCGTGCAAGGTTAAGGTGAAGAGCCGGAGCCGCAGCGAAAGCGAGTCTGAATAGGGCGACTTAGTACGTGGACGTAGACCCGAAACCGGGTGATCTACCCCTGTCCAGGGTGAAGGTGCGGTAACACGCACTGGAGGCCCGAACCCACGCATGTTGAAAAATGCGGGGATGAGGTGGGGGTAGCGGAGAAATTCCAATCGAACTCGGAGATAGCTGGTTCTCCCCGAAATAGCTTTAGGGCTAGCCTCGGAAACTAGAGTCGTGGAGGTAGAGCACTGATTGGGTGCGGGGCCCGCAAGGGTTACCAAGCTCAGTCAAACTCCGAATGCCATAGACTTACTTCCGGGAGTCAGACAGTGAGTGCTAAGATCCATTGTCAAAAGGGAAACAGCCCAGACCATCAGCTAAGGTCCCCAAGTGTGTGTTAAGTGGGAAAGGATGTGGAGTTGCACAGACAACCAGGATGTTGGCTTAGAAGCAGCCATCATTTAAAGAGTGCGTAATAGCTCACTGGTCGAGTGACTCTGCGCCGAAAATGTAACGGGGCTAAACACACCACCGAAGCTATGGCTTGATGCTTTGCATCAGGGGTAGGGGAGCGTTGTATAAGGGTTGAAGGTGTACCGTAAGGAGCGCTGGACATTATACAAGTGAGAATGCCGGTATGAGTAACGAAAAGATCAGTGAGAATCTGATCCGCCGAAAGCCTAAGGGTTCCTGAGGAAGGCTCGTCCGCTCAGGGTAAGTCGGGACCTAAGGCGAGGCCGAAAGGCGTAGTCGAAGGACAACAGGTCGAAATTCCTGTACCACCGTAAGCCGTTATGAGCAATGGGGGGACGCAGTAGGGTAGTGACGCGGACTGATGGATGTCCGTCTAAGCAGTAAGGCTGATGTGTAGGCAAATCCGCACATTGTAAGGCTGAGCTGTGATGGGGAGCGAAAATTATAGTAGCGAAGGTCATGATCTCACACTGCCAAGAAAAGCCTCTAGCCAGGTGAAGGTGCCCGTACCGCAAACCGACACAGGTAGGCGAGAAGAGTATTCTAAGGCGCGCGGAAGAACTCTCGTTAAGGAACTCGGCAAAATGACCCCGTAACTTCGGGAGAAGGGGTGCCCCGGTAGTGTGAATAGCACGAGGGGGCCGCAGTGAAAAGGCCCAAGCGACTGTTTAGCAAAAACACAGGTCTGTGCGAAGCCGTAAGGCGAAGTATACGGGCTGACGCCTGCCCGGTGCTGGAAGGTTAAGGGGAGTGGTTAGGAGCAATCCGAAGCTGTGAACCGAAGCCCCAGTAAACGGCGGCCGTAACTATAACGGTCCTAAGGTAGCGAAATTCCTTGTCAGGTAAATTCTGACCCGCACGAATGGCGTAACGACTTGGGCGCTGTCTCAACGAGAGATCCGGTGAAATTTTAATACCTGTGAAGATGCAGGTTACCCGCGACAAGACGGAAAGACCCCATGGAGCTTTACTGCAGCTTGATATTGAATTTGGGTACGATCTGTACAGGATAGGTGGGAGCCTTTGAAACGTGAGCGCCAGCTTGCGTGGAGGCAACGTTGGGATACCACCCTGATCGTATCTAGGTTCTAACCTGGTACCGTAATCCGGTGCGGGGACAGTGTCAGGTGGGCAGTTTGACTGGGGCGGTCGCCTCCTAAAGAGTAACGGAGGCGCCCAAAGGTTCCCTCAGAATGGTTGGAAATCATTCGAAGAGTGCAAAGGCATAAGGGAGCTTGACTGCGAGACCTACAAGTCGAGCAGGGACGAAAGTCGGGCTTAGTGATCCGGTGGTACCGCATGGAAGGGCCATCGCTCAACGGATAAAAGCTACCCTGGGGATAACAGGCTTATCTCCCCCAAGAGTCCACATCGACGGGGAGGTTTGGCACCTCGATGTCGGCTCATCGCATCCTGGGGCTGAAGTAGGTCCCAAGGGTTGGGCTGTTCGCCCATTAAAGCGGTACGCGAGCTGGGTTCAGAACGTCGTGAGACAGTTCGGTCCCTATCTGTCGTGGGCGTAGGAAATTTGAGAGGAGCTGTCCTTAGTACGAGAGGACCGGGATGGACGTACCGCTGGTGTACCAGTTGTTCCGCCAGGAGCACCGCTGGGTAGCTATGTACGGACGGGATAAACGCTGAAAGCATCTAAGCGTGAAGCCCCCCTCAAGATGAGATTTCCCAGTATGTAAGACCCCTTGAAGACGACGAGGTAGATAGGCTGGGGGTGGAAGTGCAGCAATGCATGGAGCTGACCAGTACTAATCGGTCGAGGGCTTATCCAATTAGCAAGTTCTAAATCGCATGTTTCGTTTCGAATCTAGTTTTCAGGGAACGATCTCTGAAATGTAAGCTATGCTATGCGTTTGGTGGCGATGGCGGAGGGGTTCCACACGTACCCATCCCGAACACGACCGTTAAGCCCTCTAGCGCCGATGGTACTTGGACCGCAGGGTCCTGGGAGAGTAGGACGCCGCCAAGCAAAGAACCACTGCCGATGTTATTCGGTGGTGGTTTTTATTTGTTTATAAGAATTAAATATGATAAGTGGAAGCTCTGACATGATCGATACTGGAAGGTAACATTTTTGTTACGGATAACAGCGGCAAAACCAGTATAATAGGACTATGTTAAATATGCTAAAAGTACCTGACCACAGAGCTGGAATGTGCAGCTGTGAAAAGGAGGGTGTGTGTGTTAAGTTGGCGGAGACTTGGACTACAATCATTTCTGTTGCTTTGTCTGACCGTTGTTCTAGCAGGATGCGGTGAAGCTTCAGGATCTGTATGGACTTCATATGAAGGTGCGGTGAACGAGAAGAGTTTTCCGGTGCCGAAAGTAGCGAATAAATCTGACCAGTCTGAAAATAATTCGGATATGGATTATGTTCGATATACGCTGTCTGGTATTAGTGAGAGTACTAGCTTGCCTGAGGTATATCTAGACGAGATTAAAAGCTGGGGTTGGACAGAGAGGCAAGCCAAGGGTACATCCAATGAATCCAGTACCTTGCGTGTATTTGCAAAGGAAGGACATACTGTGCATTTAGCAGTACATGATGGTTCCTTTACACTAATGGTTCCTAGAAATGATGCTACTCAAACGACAGTTAAATCATTGGCTGAAGATGATTAAGCTGGTTCAAGTATGGTTTGGTATGATTAATTAACGCTGTGATGTTCCTTATAATATAGTAAAGCTCCCGTGTACATGATCGGGGGCTTTTTGTTATTTGGCGAAGTAGGCTTTAGTAATGATGGGAGAACCTATCACGTATGGTGGATCAGAGGTCATACAGGTTTAGAAGGAATGGGGCAGCTTCTTATGTACACGTATAGGTGGTATTTGTGCTTGAAGCATAGGGGAGTGTAGAGCGCTAAAAGTAGAGGGGGAGAGATATAAGTTGCATAAAGGTATTGAGGTAATGAAAGGCTGATGGAAGCGACCATAAGGGGGATAGAGCTGAGACTGAGTGAGAGATCGCTTAAAGGTGTAAGATCTACGAGATATCTGGGGTTATGAGGATATGGAGCAGCGGGAGGAAAAGAGGAGAAGAACGGAGCCACGAGTGGGGATAACTCATTTAACTATGCCCATGCTGTGGATAATGGATGAGAAGGGAACAATAAATAAAGGTTATCCACAGTGGATAACCTTTATTTGCGCATATGAGGAACGATACACGATTATGTTTTTGCATCAGATTATTCGAAGGGCTCAGCGGTTATGTATTACAAGTAAGTAAGGTACATTGAGTATTGCATAAATGAGGGAGTGTTATTGCAGATAATATGAGACATCTTGTTCATTCAATTTGATGAGTCCATCTTTGCGCTCACGGGAGAGAACCATTACAACATACAAGCGAGGACCCAGCAACCACAAATGCCAGAAGATCAGCGAGAGGGTGAAGGACAATGGCGACCATATCAAACATACTGTAATGATACATAGTCCAATCCAGCTCATGTTAAGGTGTACCCGGACAAACATACGGAAGCTAAAATGCTGATCAGGGATATAACCTAACCAGGGCATACGCATATTCCAGCGCCAGCGTTTGGCGTAAGAGGTACGGACCAGAAGTAATATCGTTCTGGCGATGACATAATGAATCCAGATGGTGATTGGACCTGCCAGTACAAAAAAGAAGAGGCCAGTCCAGGAGAATGCGAGTAGATTGAATAAGAGCATGATGACCGGCAGACACAGATAGCTGTAAATGACACTGCGGGCGATAGCCTTTTTTTTCAGAAGCCGGTATTGATAAAATGTTGCTTTATTCTCCGGTTCGGCGATCATACGATTATATATCCTCCTTCGGATTCACGTTTGTGTGGGGTAGGTATTCGTTTTTCTTACACGAGTAAAAGGGAATGAATCATACATGTATGTATATATGAACCTTGTATCTCACGCCATGACGATTGTACAAGATATTGAGATTCGACGGAGCTTATCTCAGTATACTCCCGAATACACGGACTGTCAGGCTTTGATATCGTTATCATGTATTATATATCGGCTGGGATTCCAAGTTTTTTTAAGGAAATTAAATATAAGTTTGAGTCAGGCCAAGGGATACGTGATGTAGAGGTAAATGCGATGGAATGTAGGATAACTGTATATACATAAGCAGGTGAATGTTCTTGTAGGGAGAATGAATGTATTTTTCGGTACAGACACCCAAGAGGGGGTGGGCGAATATATATATTTTATAGAAAGAAAGCACTATGAAAATGTTTAAAATAATAGAAACTGTGCAATACTGATAGTAAACGTAAAACAAGGTGGGATGGTTCATGGAAGAACATGCCGAACACACATGTATTATCTGCGAGCAAAGAAAAAGAGAAGGCATTTTTATTGTATCTGAATTCATATGTGACACTTGTGAAGCAGAAATGGTTCATACCGACGCGCAGGATGCCAAGTACAATTATTTTATTCATCAAATGAAGCAAATTTGGGTACAAAAAAACGCATAATGAATGTTGCTAATAGAAGTAGAAGCGAAACATCACATTGTAACGATGATGATGTGTATAGAGGCCCAATGGGCCTTTTTCTGTTTTTAAGAGGAGAGAATGTCTTGTTTGCCATCTTGGGAAGGCGTATGCTGATATAATGGTATAGATCATTTGCAGTAATGCGCGTGGAGATAGGGAAAAAGAGCGTTCCTTGGATTAGGAAGCTTTTGGAGCGCATAGGGCGCACATTATATATGTACAGGATGGTTATTTCATGAAACATAAAAATAAATTAAGTAGTGCCCCTTTATATGAAGCGTTGCTTGCGTATCGTGATTCGAAGCAGCGTTCCTTTCATGTGCCTGGGCATAAAAATGGACAAGCTTATCGACATTTGCTGGAACAAGCAGAAGCAGGGCAATCTCCAGCTAAGGATATCGTTAATGAGGAACACCAGCACAACGGTGAGATTCAGAATAATGGAGAAAAGAATGTTAACCAGAAGGTAGAGCGTTTCAGTTCGGTGGATGAACATGGGGCTGATCTGGAGAGCGGGAAACATATTGGTGACGAAGGGGTTCGTTTGGAAATAGAACTGACACCAGTGCGTTCATTTCTGGAAATGATGGAGATGGATGTTACGGAGATCACGGGCACCGATGATTTGCATCATCCAGAAGGTGTAATCCAGGAAGCACAGGAGCTTGCGGCAGATTGTTTTGGAGCGGAGGAGAGTTTCTTCCTCGTGGGAGGCAGTACGGCAGGTAATTTGTCTCTATTACTAACTGTGTGTGATGAGCCGGACAGTGTTGTGCTGGTGCAACGAAATGTGCACAAATCGGTTATTCACGGGTTAATGCTGGCAGGCGCAAGAGCTGTATTTCTGGAGCCGTGGGTCGATCCTGCGTCTGGACTTGCGGTCATGCCGTCGGTGGAGACGGTTCAGGCTGCTGTCCAGTCCTATCCTGAGGCAAAGGGCGTATTGGTCACTTTGCCCAATTATTACGGCATGGGCGCTGATCTGACGCCCATAGCCGAGGTATGCCACGCTGCTGGCATGCCATTGCTCGTGGATGAAGCGCATGGCGCGCATTATGGGCAGCATCCGGAGCTGCCTGTCTCTGCACTGTCATGCGGAGCAGACGGTGTCGTGCAGTCGACACATAAGATGCTGACGGCCTTCACCATGGGTGCCATGCTGCACATTCAGGGACCACGGTTAAACCGGTCCCTATTAAGGCAGCGTCTAGCCATGGTGCAAAGCTCAAGCCCATCATACCCCGTGATGGCTTCGCTTGATCTGGCGCGCCGGCTGCTGCACGCGCAGGGCGCGAACACCTTCACGGCGGGGCTTGCCGCCGTGAATGCCTTTAAGCGCGGCCTCGCGGAGCTGCCGCGCTTCCAGTGGCTGCAGCCTGCACAGCCGCTGCAGCCAGAACCGCCAGCCGGAACAGCGAAGCCGGCTGGAATGTCCGTGTCCGCTGCGCAGCAGACACGGGAGGGCTTGACCGCGGCGGCGATGCCATCTGCCGCGGGGTATACCGCTCAGGACCCATTCAAGGCCGTCATCTATGACGGCGCAGGGGTGCTGAGCGGTTATGGGCTACAGCAGCAGCTGGAAGCATGCGGCTGTGTGCCTGAGATGAGCGACGAACGGTACGTCGTCTTGCTCTTCAGCCTGGGCTCAACGGTGCAAGATGCTCAGCACCTGTTGCAGGCTTTACACCATATCAGCTCTGCCAACGGGCATGAGCAGATCCAATCCACTGCAGAGCCATCGCAACAGATTGCGAAAGGTTCGGCTCATTATATTTCCACGTGGAACAATTTACAAGAAAACACTCGCTACTCAGAACCGATCCCCTTTACACTTCAACCGATTGTGGATACGGATACGATTAATGTCCCAATAGAAGAAAGCGCGGGTTGTCGATCAGCCGAGATGGTTATTCCATACCCTCCAGGGATTCCGCTTGTATATCCGGGTGAACGTATTAGTACATCGATGGTGGCTCGTATACAACTCCTGCGGGATGAAGGTGCAAAGTTTCATGGGGTATCCGATGCATCTCTACAGTTATTGAAGGTTATGAAGGAATGAAGGGAACACATGAAGATCTGAATTGCATTCACCAATAGGTAGGCAATATGACCAATACGGATAGCGATACCGGACCCTACACATGTGAGGGTCTCTTGGTCATTAGTCTAGTTGCTAGGGTGTGTCTTCAAACTCAGGCATGCAATACGTTGAAGGATGTCAGGGTCCAACATCTTGAAGTCAAGGAATGCTGATCCTGGCGAATTGTCCAGACGATTTTCTAAGGAAGCGAGGACGTCTTATTTAGCCTTCGAGTACTCCTTTTATTTTGTAAGGAACCTGAGACACGTTATTAACCAAATTGACCTAACAAACACGCTGTAAACGGCTAGTTATTCCAATATAACGTGTTTCAGATTCCTTAGATTGCTGCGGGCGCTTCAAATCGCTGAATAAGACGTCACAGGGTCGTTAGCGCTCCCGCTCCGTGCCCTGCTCCAGACACATTCAGTTTGAAGACACGCTTTAGTTCAACTTATAGAGATAGACATAAGAAAGAAGGGAACACTTTGGGTATTCCGCTAAAAAAATATACAGGAATAGTCCTGCAAGTTTTGTTGATGTACGGTTTTTATTGGATTGGCAACTTGATTCAAGCTCTATTACATCTGCCGTTAACAGGCAGTATTGTGGGCATGCTGGTATTGTTTGTCACCATTCAACTGGGATGGATCAAAATGAGCTGGGGAGAAGAAGGGTCGACGTGGCTTCAATCTCATCTGCAATTGTTGTTCATCCCGCCAACTGTGGGCATTATTAATCATTTTGATTTTTTTAGAGCCAACACATTGTTATTGGTACTTGGTTTGATCGTTAGCACATTAATCACATGTCTGATATCTGCCAAATTAAGTGAGTGGCTCATGACATGGAGATCGTCTCATTCAGGCAAAAAGGAGGCGATTACTTGTCAGCATTCATCCTCGGAATTGGAATGATCGCGCTAACCATCGCTGTATATATTCCAGCTACTCGTCTATATAAAAGGCTGAAATGGCCGATCCTTATGCCTGTACTCACAACGACTGCCATACTGATCCTGATCTTGGTAATCTCCGGTATAAAGCTGGATACGTACATGCTGGGTGGCAAATGGATACAGGAGCTCTTGGGTCCAGCAGTTGTATCGCTCGCTTTTCCCTTGTCCAGACATCTGCATGTGCTGAAGCAAAATATCATTCCAATTGTGGGTGGAACAATCGGAGGCAGTATTACAGGTGTCTCCACGGGGGCGTTGATCGCCATTCTGCTTGGCTATCCTCAAGAGATGGTCATCGCTTTATTGCCAAAATCAGTGACAACTCCTGTGGCTATTCAACTCGCTAATCAGGTTGGGGGGAATGCCTCATTCACATCGCTGTTTGTGATGATTGCAGGATTCTCAGGGATATTATTGGGGCCGATGCTCTTGAAATGGGCCAAGGTCCGCAGTAAACATGCCTATGGAATTGGACTGGGTTCAGCATCTCATGCCCTCGGCATGGCAAGGTCTTTTGAATATGGAGAGAATGCGGTAGCCCTCAGTTCAGTTTCCATGATTGTCAGTGCTATTGCCGGATCAATTATGCTTCCATTATGGGTATGGATTATCTACGGTTGAACGCTTTACTTTGTTGTTCATGTTGGAGTAACTGCTGACCTATAGTATGATAGAAAGAAACAAGCTTGTATGATCTTGGTGTTATTAATACGTACCGATATAGCTGTAGCTATACACCTCTGGGCGGGGGATATCATATCTTGTAGCAAGAGGGTCTAAGCATATTCAATTACAGCAGCAATAGATGCAATTATCGACATAGAAAGCAGGGAAGCATATGCAGGGCAGAGGTAAATTCATTACGCTGGAAGGGGGAGAGGGTTCCGGTAAAACAACGATGATCGGTAGAATAGGTTCTTATTTTGAAGAACGGGGTATACCTTACGTAGTTACGCGAGAGCCTGGTGGAATTGAGATTGCGGAGAAAATACGTTCAATTATTCTGGACCCTCTTCATACGGCAATGGATGCTCGAACCGAAGCGCTATTGTATGCAGCTGCACGCAGCCAGCATCTGGCGGAGAAAGTAGAGCCTGCGCTGAGAGCTGGAAAAGCAGTCATCTGTGACCGATTTGTCGATAGCAGTCTGGTCTATCAAGGCTACGCCCGTGGACTCGGGATAGAGAATGTATGGGCCATTAACCGTTTTGCGATTGGTGATCTCATGCCGGATGTGACCTTATATCTGGACATTGAGCCTGAAGTGGGGCTTGCCCGGATCGATGCTCATGATGGCCGCGAAGTGAACCGTCTGGATCTGGAAAATCTGGAGTTTCACCGTAAAGTGCGAGAGGGTTACTTCCTTTTAAAAGAGCAGTTCCCGGAACGGATCAGAGTTATCGATGCTTCCATGAAGCAGGAGGATGTCTTGGCAGCAATGATTTTGTCGCTGGAGACAGGGATTTTGAAGGATTTTGACGAGTAATTGTCTAATATATAGACAGGGCATTTGATAAAGGTGCTTATTCTAAAGGAGGTTATGCAGGATGAAACTGATTGTTGCGATTATACAGGATAAAGACAGCAACCGATTATCCAGCGCATTGGTCAAAGCAAACTTTCGGGCGACGAAGCTTGCCAGTACGGGCGGATTTTTGAAGGCAGGCAACACGACGTTTATGATCGGTGTCGATGATGGTCAAGTCGAATCCGTAATGAACGTCATTCGCAGCAGCTGTAAGGTTCGTGAACAGCTCGTGACTCCGGTCACACCGATGAGTGGAACAACCGACTCTTACCTGCCGCTACCTGTTGAAGTTCAAGTAGGCGGAGCTACTGTATTTGTTCTCCCGGTAGATCGCTTCGAACATTTCTAATTAAACCTATTGCATGGATCCCATGAGGGTCCTTCATGATTGATAGCATGTTGGAAACGATGGATGCAAGAAGAGTTAACAGCGTTCGTGCGTGCCACTTACGGAACGCCTTTCTTGACGAGAAGAATCAGCATACTCTTTCCGGATGAGCATTTCCAGCTGGGGAATGGTTCATTTCGGAAAGAGGTTGACTACAAAGAACAAGTCCTTGATGGTGATGTGTATCTACCATTATATATAGAGTGTGATCAGCATATATAAAAGCCTCATTCTCACGCACAGGCGCAATGCGCACTGTGCTGATGGGCGATTGGCTAACTATGATAGAAAGCGGGCGTATCCATGAAAATCAATCCTGGATTCAGACCGATTCAGAGCGGGATCAGTTCTACTGATTCAGGTTCCAAACCGGTTCAATCCAAAAATTTCTCTGATATGATGAATCACCAAGGGGAACGGGCCTCACAAGCTGAACTGAATCGCCGGTTTAGTGAAATCCAGCTTCAGGGGGATCGCCTGGCACGTTCCATGACGATTCGTGAACTGAAGGCGTATAAGCAACTTGTTAAAAGGTTCCTGGAAGAGACCGTTCGTCGCGGTGTATCCATGAAAGAGACAAGGGGTTGGGATCGTCGTGGCAGAGGTAAGCGGTATAAGCTGATTGATGAAATTGACTCCGCTCTGTTATCCATGGCTGATGAATTGCTGGATACAGAAGAAGGAAAAATCTCTCTATTACAACAAGTAGGGGAAATTCGGGGGATGCTTATTAATTTAAGCTTCTGAGGAGGAAGTATGTCCTTTCAACAGATTATGGGTCAACAAGCGGCCAAGAAAATGTTACAAAGCAGTTTGAGACGTAAGGCAATAAGCCATGCGTATTTGTTTAGCGGTCCAGCTGGTAGCGGGCAACGGAAGACGGCAATTACCTTTGCCAAGGCAATATTCTGTACAGAGCTTGAAGATGACGCTTGTGGGCAGTGTCTTGAATGTCGTAAGGTAGATCATGGTAACCATCCGGATCTAACCATGCTTGCACCAGATGGAAACAACATTAAAATAGATCAAATCCGGGATCTGCAGCGTATCTTTTCATACCGATCCGAGGCAGGCCATCCCAAAGTATATATTATAGAACAAGCCGAGAAAATGACGGTACAGGCAGCAAACAGTTTGCTCAAATTTCTGGAGGAACCGCAGGTACCAGCAGTCGGCATCCTGATTACAGATAATGGACAGGCCATGTTGCCAACGATCCGCTCACGCTCCCAATTGGTACCGTTTAGCGCACTGAATCCGGAAGAGATGCTGCAATCTCTGATCGAGGAAGGGCACCCTGCCAATCTGGCTCGCTCTGCCGTCCATTTAGCGTCAGGATTGGAAGCATGTAGAGAAATTCTCCAGCAGAATTGGTTTGCAGAAATTAGAAACGTAATGTTACAATTAGGGAAGGAGTCCCTGGGTAGAGGAAGTACATCATTGATCTCTGCACAGCAGAAGCTTTTTAAAACCGGACTCTCTGAACACCTGGACATGCTGCTTAGTTTGTTCCATCTATGGTTTAGGGACATGCTGTATGTTCAGTACGATAGGCATGAACATATCGTTTTTATAGATCAGTTAGACATGTTATCTCAGTTGGCACATACCCGCAGCACAGAGCAGTGGGTCTCCTATATGGATATGGCCGCAGCATGCAGAAAAAAATTGCGTTTCAACGTCAATGGCCAGCTTTGTCTGGAGCAATTTTTGATCGGTTTGGCATAAGACTGGGAGAGGGCAAAGTTAGCTCCAATCATATGCAAACGGTTATAACTTCGGCCGGTTCCCTAAGAAGACGGGGCTTCAGACGAAGTGGGGTTGGCTTACAAGGGGGTTAATTTTTTGTACAGTGTAGTGGGTGTCCGTTTCAAAAAAGCGGGCAAAATTTATTACTTCGATCCCCTGGACCTTCCCATTGAGAAAGAAAACTGCGTTATCGTGGAGACAGCGCGGGGGGTTGAGTACGGTAAGGTTGTCGTAGGTAAGAAGGAAGTGGGCGAGTCCGATGTGGTGTTGCCGCTGAAGAAAGTCATCCGCGTTGCGGGCGATACAGATGCCCGTGTGGTTGATGAGAACAAACGTGCAGCCAAAGAAGCATTCGGTACTTGTTTAAATAAAATCAAAGACCATGGCCTCAAAATGAAGCTGGTCGATGTGGAATTTACGTTTGATCGCAATAAAATTATATTTTATTTTACAGCTGAAGGAAGAGTTGATTTCCGGGAGCTGGTCAAGGATCTGGCAAGCATATTCCGGACACGAATCGAGCTGAGACAGATTGGTGTACGTGATGAAGCGAAGATGCTTGGCGGAATCGGACCTTGCGGCCGTGTGTTGTGTTGTTCTTCCTGGCTGGGAGACTTTGAGCCGGTATCAATCAAGATGGCTAAAGATCAGAGCCTGTCACTGAATCCGACGAAAATTTCAGGGTTGTGCGGAAGACTCATGTGCTGTCTGAAATTTGAGCATGATAACTATGAAAGTGTGAGAGAAGAACTGCCAGCGGTAGGCAAATTGGTCGTCACCTCATTGGGTGAAGGAAAAGTTGTCGGAATTAATGCCGGTAGCCGCACAGTCCATGTTCAACTGTTCGACATCAGTAAAGTCAAAGAACTTCCGCTGGATGACGTCGTTATCAAGTAAACCATAAAGGTTGCTTCGGGGTGGAAACTTGGAAAAGAAAAATCTGTTTACGCACATTCATGAAATGGAAACCCAACTGGGTCAGTTGCACGGTGATTTAGGAGAGTTAAAAATGATTGTGAAGGAGCTGCTTGAGGATAATCAGCGGCTTACCATCGAGAATGAGCAGTTACGCAAACTGCTCAAACGTGAGGCTCCGGCAGATCTGCCGATCTCCTCAGCACTCGCTCCTGTAGCAAGACCAGCAGGTCCGGCTACAGGCGAGGATGTTGTGGGTGAAGGGTATGATAATCTGGCTCGGTTGTATCACGAAGGCTTCCATATCTGCAACGTCTATTATGGACATTTGCGGACGGAAGGCGATTGTCTGTTCTGCCTGTCTTTTTTGAATAAATGAAGTGACCGTAGGGATCCCCTACGGTTTTTTTTCAAGGTTATAAACCTAAACTAAACAAACATGAGATATAGAGTACCGGAGGATGAGCGTAACATATGGAAGAAAATGAAGTTGTGTTACATGAGTCAGAGCGGATTGATGATCTGCTCTCTCATGATCTGAGAATCATTCAAAGTGATGAAGTGTTTAGTTTTTCGATGGATGCCGTATTATTAGCCCGGTTTGCTTCCGTACCTAAACGGGGTCGTATACTTGATTTGTGTACGGGTAACGGGGTGGTTCCCATTTTGCTTACAACGCGTACGCAGGCTAGTCTGGAAGGGATCGAGATTCAGCCACGTTTGGCTGATATGGCGCGTCGCAGTGTGCAATTAAATGCATTGGATGAGTCGATTATGATTCGTGAAGGTGATTTGCGAGAACTCGTGAAAGAAACAGGACATGCTGTATACGATGCAATAACGGTTAATCCTCCATACATGCCTCTGAATGGCAGTGATCTCAAGATGAACACACATCAGGCAATGGCACGTCATGAAATCGGATGTACCCTGGAAGAAGTGATTCAGGCGTGCAGTCGACTTGTACGTAATGGCGGCAAAGTATCAATGGTTCATCGTCCGCAACGCCTTGCAGAGATTATCTCGCTCATGCGCGAATATAAGCTGGAACCAAAACGGATTCGGATGGTACATCCCCGTGCTCATTTGGAAGCCAACATGGTGTTAATTGAAGGAATGAAAGATGGTAAACCGGAAGTTAGGATGCTTCCTCCACTCATTGTCTACAATGAAGAGGGGAAATACTGCGAAGAGATTATGGATATTTACTATGGTCAGCAACATGCTGAGCGTACTACGAAAGGAGGGCTTTAGATGACTTTGCATATTCAAAAAAGCTATGCGGAGCAGCCTGAAGGATCAGGCAAGCTCTATCTGGTTGGAACACCCATTGGTAATCTGGAGGATATGACCTTCCGTGCCATCAAGACATTGCAGAGTTGTGACATCATTGCAGCAGAAGATACACGTCAGACCCGAAAGCTGCTTACCCATTTTGAAATTACACCTTCCATGCTGTTTAGTTATCATGAGCATAATAAGGGGGCGAGTGGACCTGAACTGATACGCTATATAATAGAAGGAAAAAATTTGGCACTCGTCAGCGATGCCGGTTTGCCAGCCATTTCGGACCCTGGTTCTGACCTTGTACAGCTTGCACTGGAAGCCGGAATAACGGTCATTCCCATCCCGGGGCCCAATGCTGCGTTGTCTGCTCTGATCGTGTCCGGATTACCGACGGAGCGTTTTACATTCGGCGGTTTTTTGCCGCGTGAGAAAAAGGACATGCGAAAAGTGCTGGAGGCGTTTGACGAATCCAACGGGACTTTGTTATTTTATGAATCGCCTCACCGTATTCGGAAAACATTAGTCCACCTTGAAGAAATTCTGGGTGATCGCTCGATTGTCCTGGCTCGTGAGCTAACCAAGCGTCATGAGGAATTCGCAAGGGGTACTGTGAGGGAATGCATAGACTGGCTTGAAGAACATCCACCTCTTGGCGAGTACTGCTTGCTGGTAGAAGGCATTAAGGAAGAGGAGCGTAAGGCTGAGCGCGAAGCATGGTGGCAGCTCATGTCACTCGCGGATCATGTCAGCCATTATGAGGGTGAAGGACATAACCGCAAAGATGCAATGAAAAAAACGGCTACCGATCGCGGTCTGGCGAAGCGTGATGTATATAATGCATTAATCGAGTAGTAATCTAACCAAATATCTTCTGTTGTGGGGAACATAACCTGAAAAGAAGCTTATATCCAACCTTAGTGGAATATTAAAAAGAGCAGAGTGGCTAAAAAAAATTCCGAACAAATTTCATCGTTCTCTCCCAGTTCGCGTGTGACAGAATCATTTTGGGTAATGGAACCCATAACAAGGCAAAAAAATACCTTCCGCGGTGGGGTTCACACCGGGAAGGTCATTAAGGAATATTAAAAAGGTTAGAAATAACAATTTAGATAAGTCCAGTATACCTGGTTTTTCTTATTTTGTCACAGGTGCAGGGATTTCGGAAATACATTCGTTACAAACAATTTTACCTTTGAAGTAAGTAACGTTCTCTGCATTACCACAGAAGATACAAGCAGGCTCGTATTTTTTCAACATGATGCGCTCGCCGTCAACGTAGATTTCCAGAGCATCTTTTTCACCAATACCGAGCGTACGGCGCAATTCAATTGGAATAACTACCCGTCCCAGTTCGTCCACTTTTCTTACAATACCTGTTGATTTCATCATTATAATCAGTGCTCCTCTCAGCTAACTATCTTTGTCATTATTCGACATTATTTTATGTTTTATGATACTCATCATACCAACGATTCCCAAATCAGTCAACCTTAAAATTAGCTTAAAATTAAGGCTGTTTTTCACAAGGTTACTGGTGGTAAGGGATTGGAAGCCGTTTTTCGCATTTAAACCTCAATGTCAGCTTTGTCGATTTGGAAAACGACAAAACTACTTCATTCGACAAAGTTCGTCATATGGTGTCGAATCTTAGGTGAATCGCAGAGCTCAAAGCGTTAATATAAAAGAAATTAAAGGAGTGAGTCGACATGGAACAACGTTTAACGGAAGAGAAAGTATTCAAAGATCCGGTACATAATTATATCCACGTGCAAGATCCGGTTATATGGCAGTTAATTAACACTCCGGAATTTCAGCGTTTACGCCGGATTCGTCAGCTGGGTACTTCTTACCTTACCTTTCACGGAGCAGAGCATAGTCGGTTCTCACATTCACTAGGTGTTTATGAGATCACACGCAAGATCATCTCTCAATTTGAAAGAAGTCATTATTCGGATTGGCCGAAGGAAGAAAAGATTGTAGCTCTGTGTGCAGCTCTGCTTCATGATCTCGGGCATGGGCCGTTCTCTCACTCCATCGAGGAAGCTTTTGACATGAATCACGAAGATTGGACTTGCCGCATTATTACAGGTGATACCGAAGTAGGGGCGATCTTAAGACGGTATGCTCCTGATTTTCCTGAGAAAGTAGCATCTGTCATTCAAAAAACGTATGAAAAGCCGATTGTGGTTAACTTGGTGACCAGTCCGCTTGATGCAGACCGAATGGATTATTTGCTCAGGGATGCCTATTTTACAGGTGTAAATTACGGCACGATTGACCTTGATCGTATCCTTCGGATGCTGCGTCCTTATCATGGGCGGATTGTAGTCAAGGAGTCAGGCATGCATGCTGTGGAGGATTACCTAATGTCTCGGTATCAGATGTATTGGCAGATTTACTTCCATCCGGTAACTCGTAGTTCTGAAATTATATTGCGGCAAATATTCAAGCGAGCGAAAACACTCCTACAACATGGTTTTCAATTCCGCTTCATGATTGATCCACTCCCTCAATTATTTGAAGGAGAATTATCCGTGGATGAATATTTGCAGTTGGATGAAGCATTAATTCAGACGGCATTTACGCAGTGGCGCAAGGAGGACGATACTGTTCTAAGTGAGTTATGCGAACGTTTTATGGATCGCAAGTTATATAAGTATGTAGAGCTTGAACAGGTCGACTTGACAATGATGGAAGAGATTCGGGAAGCTTTTGTACAGGCTGGCCTCGATCCCGAATATGATCTTGAAATTGATTTTCCTTCGGATAATCCGTATGATGTGTTTCGTCCGGATGAATCCACAGATAAGCAGATTCTTCTTCTGGATCGACAGGACAATTTACGTGAGTTGTCAGAAGTATCTGACATTGTCCGTTCCATCAGTGGGCTTCACCGAGGGAAACATCATTTGTATTACCCTCAAAACAAGGTGGATGCGATTATTCACGAATTACCGTCACATATACGCCCCTATTTCTTGTAATCATGTGGGTATAATCCGATGAAGAATTTCGATATCAAAACACTTTCTAAAAGAGCTATTTTCCATGATACAGTAATCTGCTTTAATGGGGAGTATATGTAGATCGACATAATTTTGTAAATGCAAGTAGGCAGAATGAGCAAAATCAACAATATATAGATCAGAATATCCGTATATCTTCTATATATTGTAGTTGTGAAGAGACAAACGTAATGATGTAATACACAGATACCCAAAATGTTTTATGTATGAGTCATTGAATTATTGAATTTTACAAATTGGATTTTGAAAAAGAAGATAGTCGTTATTTCGACATGAAGGGAGATACAGACATGATGCTGTTCGACACACATACACATCTGGATGCACCACAATTCGACGAGGACCGCGAGGACATGATTCAGCGTGCTGTGGATGCAGGAGTTGGTCGCATGATCAACATTGGCTTTAACCGGGAGACGATTCCAACCACAATGAAACTCGCCGAAACATATGACTTTATATATGCAGCTGTAGGGTGGCATCCCGTAGATGCGATCACAATGCAGGAGGGCGATTTGGAGTGGATTGCATCTTTATGCAAGCATGAAAAAGTGGTTGCGATCGGTGAGATTGGATTGGATTATCACTGGGATACTTCACCAAAAGAAATACAGCATCGTGTATTACGACAACAAATTGCTTTGGCGCGTGAAGTGAACATGCCAATTGTCATCCATAATCGGGATGCACATGAGGATATCATAAGAATTTTGCGTGAAGAGAAGGCTGGCGAAGTTGGCGGTGTGATGCACTCGTTCTCGGGCAGTTGGGAAACAGCAAAAAGTTGTCTCGATATGGGCTTCCATCTCTCCTTCGGAGGACCGATCACATTCAAAAATGCAAAGCAGCCCAAAGAGGTGCTGGAGAAGGTTCCTATGGACCGGTTTTTCATTGAAACAGATGCTCCATATTTGACACCTCACCCTTATCGTGGGAAGCGAAATGAGACAGCGCATGTACGTCTGGTTGCAGAGGCAGCTGCGGAAATTAAAGGCATTTCGGTGGAGGAAATTGCTGCAATAACAACCAAAAATGCCATGGAACGATTTGGAATTCGGTAAAAAAACGAGCAAATGAGGTGAAAAAGGCAGGTAAGCGGAGGTAATTTGCCCTTTGATCCAAATAAATCAAGAATATTACAATATTTTAACCAAATATTCAGAAAAACGTACTTGATCAACGCTTTACAACATGCATCAAAACAGGATATCATCTTTTCAGTGAATTGTTGTGCGGAAAATTGGACAGATGTTCGGGGGATGAACAAAGGGACACTTTCCGATGAAACAACATTACTTTCATGAATCAGTCTCGCTGAGTCTCCGTTAACGGAGAGCGGGGGAACCAATAGGGCTTAAACATCGGTGTATTTGGCCGATGCGCAACGTTCGCTGACCCAAAAGCAGCGAAGGGAACTGCGAAGCCGTATTTGATTTCTTCTTTGGGTCTCGGGGTGAATTCAAGGGCGTCCGCCATGAGCGGGTGACCCAAGATAGGGCGGCTCTCTTTCGCCCGAACCCGACAGCTAACCTCGCAAGCGGAAAAAGAGAGGCAACCTCGTGCATGAATTTCCGATATTCAAAATCATTCGGAAGCCACGAAAGAGTTCCTCTTACACTCTTTCTTTGGCTTTTTTGTTTTTGAATAAAAGAAATATTGTCATCATACGGTAGGTATTCAGGAGGATGACATCATGTTGCGAAGATTGATTCATGGTGCAGAACCGGATTATGTTGGTCCAATCTGTGTTCTGTAGAAAATTTGGTATAGTCACGTCAAAGACATCATGCATTACTTTAGACGGCGAGGCTATGAAGGAGGACGGAGAAGTGGGCACATTCCAACCAGAAGAGACCCATGAGTCACGATCATCCAGTAAGTCTTTCGCGTTGCGGTGGAAGCATGAGAACATGCGTCAAATGGCATTGATCGCGATTTTCTCAATTGCGCTTACAATCATGATCTTGTTAGTCGTTTACGGTCAGGCCGGGAAACAAATTTCGCTGGTTATTGATGGCAAAGCTCAGGTGGTAGAGACTCGTACAGGAATGCTTCAGGAAATGCTGGAGGAGCAGTCGATCACAGTCAGCCCTCACGATAAGGTATCCATGTCCATGAATGGGGCGATTACAGATGGAGACCGAATCGTTATTGAGCGGGCCGTTCCAGTTAACATTACGGCAGACGGAGACACCAAGACTCTGTATACAACCGATTCATCGGTAGAAGATGCAATTCAAAAATCAGGTATTCAAGTTGAAAGTAATGATAAAGTGTATCCGGCGCTTGGAACTGCGATCAAAGCGGAGATGAAGATCCGTGTAGTGCGCGTAACAAAGCGTACAGTGGAAGTAGAGCAGCCGATCGCTTACAAAGTCATTAAAACGGCTGACCCTAGCTTGTACAAAGGGGATAACCGTGTCGTTGTGAACGGCAAAGAAGGCACAATTGTGCAGCATATCGAAAAGGTATTTCAGGATGGAGAATTGGTCTCCAAAAAAATGGTCGGCAAATCTGTCGCGAATAATCGTGTAGATAAAGTGATCGCTGTCGGCACCAAAGCAAAACCGGTCGTGAAAGAACCTGAGATTCAGACCGTATCGGCTCAAACGTCAACAACCAAAAAGGCTACAACAACGAACTCGAAGAAAACATCTGCCTCGGGCAGCAAAGTGATTACCGTATCCGGGACTTCTTTTAAATACTCCAAAGTACTTAAAAATGTATCCATGACTGCCTACTCTTCCGAAGAGCCTGGCATTGGAACTAAAACAGCTTCCGGTACTCGTGTAACGGAAGGGCGCACCATTGCGGTTGATCCCAAAGTCATTCCAATTGGCTGGTGGGTATATATCGAAGGTCTGGGATTCCGTCGTGCGGAAGATACAGGCGGTGCCATTAAAGGCAACAAAATTGATGTGTATTATGACAGTGTGAAGCATGCCCTGAATTTTGGACGTAAGAAAGGCAAGACGGTCTACGTGATCGGTCCGGTGAAGCCGGAAGCGAACTAAAATCGTTTTACTTTGAAATGGGAATGCTATAAAATAGTTGCATGAATGATTCATGCGGAATATGTGGCGGAGGAGTCTGAATTCAGTCTCCCCCGCCGTTTGGCAGAGAAGAGGATATTCCTCTTCTTTTTGCGTTAGAAAGGAAGAAATGGAACATGATAAAAGAAGTCATTGTGGTGGAAGGCCGTGACGATACGGTAGCTATCCGTCGGGCCGTGGAAGCCGATACCATAGAAACAGGTGGATCAGCCATCAACCAACGCATTCTGAAGCGGATTGCGCTTGCTCAGGAGAGACGGGGAGTCATTGTACTGACAGATCCGGATCATGCTGGCGAACGCATTCGTAAAATTATTGCGAACAAGGTGCCAGGCTGCAAACATGCCTTCATTCCGGAAGCCGATGCAACGCGCAAAGGGGACATTGGGGTGGAGAATGCCTCACCCGAGGCGATCCGTCATGCGTTGGCGCGCGTACATACTTCATACGAAGGTGCTCCGAGCCTGATCGATTGGGAAGACCTGATCGCGGCAGGACTTATTGTGCATCCGCAGGCTGCTGCACGTCGTATGGAGATGGGCAATCTGCTAGGCATCGGTTATTGTAACGGTAAGCAGTTCCACAAACGTCTCAGTGTATTTCAGATTACACGGGAAGAGTTCTCTACAGCATTAGCGCAAATTGAACGTGAAGGATTGTGAGCATATGAAGAACATGGAAGAGACGATTGAAATTGCAACGCCCAAGCGTACGAAAGAGATTATTCAAAGACACGGATTCTCATTTAAGAAAAGTCTGGGTCAGAACTTTCTGATCGATCAAAATATACTGAACAAAATTGTTAATGCAGCCGATTTGGACGAGTCCAAGGGTGCGTTAGAGATTGGGCCGGGTATTGGAGCCCTCACGGAACGACTGGCTCGGGTAGCCGGTCCTGTCACAGCCGTAGAGATTGATCAGCGCTTGATCCCAATCCTGGGAGAAGTGATGCAGCCTTATTCGAATGTACGTGTTCATCATGGGGATGTGCTGAAGCTTGATCTGGCTGAGTTGTTTAATACGGATTTTGCATCCGTGGACAAAGTCAGTGTTGTGGCTAACCTGCCTTATTATGTAACGACTCCAATCATGATGAAACTGCTGGAAGAGAAACTGCCGGTAGACAGCATTGTTGTCATGATCCAAAAAGAAGTGGCTGAACGCATGGCTGCTGCACCTGGATCAAAAGACTATGGCAGTCTGAGCATCGCAGTTCAGTACTACAGTATGCCGGAACTTGTGTGTATTGTGCCTCCTACGGTCTTCATTCCGCAACCTAATGTGGAATCAGCTGTCATTAAGCTGAAAGTGCGTGAGCAGCCGCCAGTGGAGATTCCGGATGAAGCACACTACTTCGAAGTGGTACAGGCTTCTTTTGCCCAGCGGAGAAAAACAATCTCAAACAACTTGAAGGCACGTTTCTTCACAAAGGAGAACCGGGAACAGGCAGACATTCTGCTGGAGCAGGCAGGTATTCAACCGTCCCGACGTGGAGAGACGTTGAGTCTGCAAGAGTATGCCACACTAAGCACCGTAATGTGGGAAGCAGGGGTACGTGCAGCGCTGTAAAATTTGAATGAACCAAACCGGGTCTCTGCCCATACGATGGGGTAGAGGTGATTACGTTGATGAATATCGGAGACTTGGTCGTTCGGAAGTCATACGGCGGCGATGTGACTTTTCGGGTGGAAGGCCTCCAGTTGGATGCTGCGGTCATTAAAGGGACTGAGTTCCGGCTGATTGCCGATTCCCCGGTGGACGATTTGATACAGGTTCCCTACGAACCACAAAGCGCCAAGACCAGACAGGCGCATATTAAAGCACATCAGACCCTGTCCCGTCTGCAGCAGAATCGTATGGAACAGGCTGAGCGGAATCGTGAAGGTCTGGTACAGGATTGGTCTGCCCAGCAGGAACCGGCTTATTTTGAAATGCCTGGAAAGGTGCTTCATCTGGATGGAGATCCGAACTATTTGAAAAAAAGTATGGATCTCTATGAGCAACTTCGTGTGCCCGCAGAGGGACAGTATGTCCATGAATCGGCAATGGCAGATACCTTATACCGCTTATTACCCAAAGTACGTCCGGATATCGTAGTTATTACGGGTCATGATGGGGTGTTAAAGACACGTCAGCCCTATGACTTATATAGTCTTGGTAGCTACAAGAACTCGCAAAATTTTGTATCGGCCATTCAGGTGGCCAGACAATATGAACGCCATCTGGACGCACTCACTATTGTGGCAGGGGCCTGTCAGTCCCATTTTGAGGCACTGCTGCGCGCTGGAGCGAACTTTGCCAGTTCCCCAGGCAGAATTCTCATTCATGCACTTGATCCGGTCTATGTGGCAGCCAAGGCCTCCTTTACTTCTGTGCGCGATACGGTCAACATGAGTGATGTTCTGCACAATACCATCAGTGGTAGCCAGGGTGTGGGTGGTGTTGAGACACGGGGGAGTTACCGGGTAGGTCTGCCTGGGCTGAATGATTTATCTACGCTAAAAGTGAACCCGTCGGCAGTCTGATGTAGGCCATTTAAAGTCCCAATTTGGGGCTTTTTTTGTTTGAAAAAAAATTCATTGACAACAACTTTTTGATGCTGATATAATAATTAGTTTTGATTTGACAATGACTGTAAAATCCGGTATAATGGACAAGAAAAGAGGTGGTCGTCGACAATGGCTAAAAACACGCTGTTGGATATCAAACGCAATCTCGATGCACATATTGGTCAGAAAATTATGTTGCGGGCTAATGGTGGCCGCCGTAAGACCATTGAGCGTACGGGTGTATTGGAAGAAACGTACCCTTCTGTTTTTATTGTTAAGCTTGATGAGGAGCAAGAAACCTTCAAGCGAGTATCTTATAGTTATGCGGATATACTTACGGAATCGGTGGAAGTCATGGTTTATGACCCGGGCAGCCAGACGCATAGCTCCTATATGGAGACGTAAGTATCGATTTACAGGCGATTCGCCCCACAAGGCGGATCGCTTTTTTGTTTTCTTTAAACACCAATTCTCCCTCTAACGTAACCCATACATACTCAGGAATGAGCGAGGAACGGTCGCGGCATACTATATGGACAGGTGAAGGGACAGTTTCTTAAGCAATGCAGGAAACTGAATATGGCCTGGTGACAAGATGTCCAAAACGTGAACGAACAACGAACTCATCACATTATGAAGGATACTTTGGAGGAGGATGGTTCATGAGTCGCAGAAGAAGAAGTGTCATGTCAGAGGATCTGAAGAATGAGCTCGCGAAAGACCTGGGTTTCTATGATACGGTGCAACAGGAAGGTTGGGGCGGAATTAAAGCCAAGGATGCAGGAAACATGGTAAAACGTGCAATTCAACTTGCTGAACAGGCTGCGCGCAAATCTTAAACCGTTTCAAGCAGACTGAAAAGCGGGGAAATCCGTCAGGAATAACCCCGCTTTTTCCCCTTAGATGCGGAATACAAATGACTTGACAGCCCCATTTTGATATAATATGTTAAGTTGTCTTAGGGAAAAGGTGAGGACGGGTGAACGCCTTGAAAATTTACGAAAAAGCGCCTGCTAAAATTAATTTGATGCTGGACGTTTTACATAAAAGAAGCGATGGATTCCATGAAGTTGAGATGATCATGACCATGGTCGATCTGGCTGATCGGCTGGAAATGTCGGAGCTGCCGCGAGATACTATTTTCATCTCCAGTCAGGCGGGTTATATCCCGCTCGACGAGAAGAATCTGGCTTTCCAGGCAGCCAGACTCATTAAGGAGCGCTATAACGTGCGTACGGGTGTCCATATTCATCTGGATAAAAAGATTCCAGTTGCAGCCGGACTTGCCGGCGGCAGCAGCGACGCAGCAGCAGCGCTGCGTGGATTGAACCGTCTGTGGCGATTGAATATACCGGATCACGAACTTCAGGAGCTTGGAGCTGAACTCGGGTCGGATGTTCCATTCTGTATCACAGGAGGGACTGCACTCGCTACAGGCCGTGGTGAGAAGTTAACTCCCATTCCTAATCCGCCGCAATGCTGGGTAATTCTGGCCAAGCCTCCGATTAATGTGTCTACAGCCGATGTGTACGGAAGGTTCCGCAGTGACAAGATTGTTCGTCATCCGAGTGCAGCTAAAATGGAGCAGGCTATACGCAATCAATCATTTACGGAAGTCTGTGACCAGATGGGCAATGTGCTTGAAGATGTGACGTTGAAGCTGTATCCGGAAGTTCAGCATCTGAAGGATGCCATGATTCGATTGGGTGCAGACGGCGTGTTAATGTCTGGTAGCGGTCCAACGGTATTTGGTCTGGTTTCCAAAGAATCCAAGGTTGCCCGGATATACAATGGTCTGCGTGGGTTCTGTAAAGAAGTGTATGCTGTACGTATGTTAACGTAAAATTCGCTTTTATAATGTACAAACACGTATAAAGGTGTTATATTCTTAAATAATTATTCGGATTTGGATGTTTCCGTGATCGTGAGGATGGATCTCTGTGAAGAAGTTAAAACGAAGCGCAAGGCTGGTTGAAATGACGCAATACTTATTGTCCAGACCGCATACGGTTATTCCGTTGACCACATTTGCCGAACGTTATGGTGCCGCAAAGTCTTCAATTAGTGAAGATTTGGCGATTATCAAAGAAGTGTTCGAAGAAGGTGGGTCAGGAGAACTGCATACACTGGCTGGAGCAGCCGGGGGAGTAAGATGGATTCCGAAGGTATCCCGAGAACTGGCACTGGCATTTGCGGAGCGGCTCTCGACCCAGCTCGCGCAACCTGATCGGATCTTGCCTGGAGAATACTTGTACATGTCCGACTTGCTTGGTCAGCCCGCATTGATGAATGAAGCCGGCAAGATTTTTGCAACGGCCTTTGGCAATATGAATATTGATGTGGTTATGACGGTAGAAACCAAAGGAATTCCACTGGCTTATGCGACCGGAGCCCAGCTCAACCTGCCTGTCGTGCTCGTACGCAGGGACCATCAGGCTACAGAAGGATCGGCCGTAAGTATCAATTATGTATCCGGGTCCCATAAAAGTCTGCATACCATGTCGCTCTCTCGTAGGGCGATGCGTGAGCATTCCAGAGTACTTATTGTGGATGACTTCATGAAGGCCGGGGGTACGGTGCAAGGAATGATCGATCTTTTGGCCGAGTTTAATGCTACAGTTGCCGGGGTAGGGGTACTGGTGGAATCTGGTTCTGTAGATTCAGAAGAACGCCTGTTAACAGATTACGTATCTCTGGCGAAACTGACAGCGGTTGATGCCAAGAGCAGACAGATTTCCGTCAAGCCTGGCAACTATTTTGACCTGTAGAAAGATGACGAATGTTATGTCGTTAAAAGGTCTTTTCCATCGACCTGGCACTAACGTTGTCGAATTGTGTATTAAATAAAAAAATTCCTGAAATTAGGAAATTTTTGTGGTTATAAAAAGAAGGAGTTCGTATATGCTGTGTGGAATTATACACCAAGTTCTGATGGAAAAAGGTGGTGAACACACACATGCAAATTACGGATGTCAGACTCCGCCGTGTTAACTCGGAGGGGAGAATGAAGGCTATCGCATCCATTACCATCGATAACGAATTCGTCGTTCATGACATTCGTGTCATTGATGGTAACAACGGAATGTTTGTTGCTATGCCGAGCAAACGTACTCCTGATGGAGAGTTCCGTGATATCGCCCACCCGATCTCTTCCGGTACGCGTGAGAAGATTCAGGCAGCAGTTTTGACTGAATACGATCGTGCGGCAACTGAGGAAGAAGTCATTGAAGAAGGTGCCTGAGAACATTATTGGGGTTCGAAGGAAAAGAGAGCCATGTCTTATGGCTCTCTTTTCTTTTTGACCGGAATAAGATATATTCAGTATTGAGTTTATTAGCAGAGAACAAAAAGCGCATCGTGCGCTTGGTGGCAGGGCGGCATCTTAGGAATCATTGGGATTCGGTTAAGCTCGCAGGTACACGGCGTATACATATAGGTCACGATTCGTTGGTGTCCGCGTTGTTACGTGTGATTACAGAGACAGCAGGCGATGAACAGGACCGGCTTGAAGCCGGCTGAACGATACTCATTGGATACAGATCAGCAATGCATTTCAATGGGATTTTCAGAACAGGAGGTCGTTAATTTTGAAACGAATGGCAATCGTTCTTGCCGCAGGGCAAGGAAAACGAATGAAATCAAAATTGTACAAAGTACTGCATCCCGTATGCGGTAAACCTATGGTTGGACATGTGCTGGATGCAGCACTCAGCGCAGGCGTTGAACGCAGTGTAGTTGTAGTCGGTCATGGTGCCGAAGCGGTGCAGTCATTTTTGGGTTCCAGAGCGGAGTATGCACTTCAGGCGGAACAACTGGGTACAGGTCATGCAGTGAAGCAGGTTAAATCCTTGCTTGGCGGTGAAACTGGCTCTACGATTGTGGTCTGCGGAGATACACCACTTGTGACCAGTGAGACGTTGGAAGGTCTGATGAAGCTGCATGAGAGCAGCGGAGCAGCAGCCACAGTTCTTACGGCTCAGTTGGACAATCCCAAAGGTTATGGCCGCGTCATTCGCGGAGAAGATGGATCTGTACAACGGATTGTGGAACAAAAGGATTGCACAGAGCAGGAAGATGCTGTGAATGAGATTAACACAGGCACATACTGTTTCGATAATGCAAAATTGTTCGCTGCCCTGGAAAAAGTAACGAACCAGAATGCTCAGGGAGAGTATTATCTCACAGACGTAGTTGGCATTTTCCGCAATGATGGAGAAGTGGTTGAAGCTTACATGTCGGATGACATCGCAGAATCCATCGGGGTTAACGACCGACTTGCACTTTCGCAAGCCGAAGCCTTCATGCGTGAACGTCTTGCCGTACGCCATATGTTGAACGGTGTGACAATCATTGATCCGTCATCGACATATATCGGAGCGGATGTTACGATTGGATCAGATACAGTTTTGTATCCGGGGACAATCCTCAAAGGCACAACTTCCATTGGTGAAGCATGTCATATTGGTCCTCAGGCAGATGTGGAAGACAGCGTTATTCAGGACGGAGTTACGATTAAACATTCGGTAGTATCCAATGCCGAGGTTGGTTCTGATGCAACGGTAGGCCCATTTGCTAATTTGCGTCCAGGGACCAAACTGGGTCGCAACGTAAAAATTGGTGACTTTGTTGAAGTGAAAAATGCTACAATTGATGAAGGTTCCAAAGTATCTCATCTCAGCTATATTGGGGATGCCAAAGTAGGGAAAAACGTAAATGTTGGATGCGGGGCAATAACTGTCAATTATGATGGTTATAATAAAGCTGTGACAACGATTGAAGATGATGCTTTTGTAGGCAGCAACGTCAATCTGATTGCACCGATTACGGTAGGAAAAGGCGCTTATGTGGTTGCTGGCTCCACCGTTACCCATTCCGTTCCCGAGAATGATCTGGCCATTGCTCGTCCACGTCAGGAGAATAAACCTGGTTATGCGGAGAAGATTCGCGGACGTGCCAAAGCCAAGAAACAAAATGCCAAACCCCAATAAGGGGTTTTGATAACAAGATTGCCTCCCGAAGATCGGGGAGGTGCCGACATGTCGCAGACGCTTATTGATTCCAATGAACCAGCACGGAGGGTTTTTATTTTATGACTTATTTTGATTCGAAATTAAAAATATTTACTTGCAATTCTAACCCCAAGCTTGCCCATCAAATTGCTGATTATATCGGGATCCCTATGGGTGAATCTCACACAACCAGCTTTAGTGATGGCGAGATTCAAGTGAAACTCTCCGAGAGTGTTCGGGGTTGTCACGTTTATATCGTGCAGTCCACTTGCTTGCCGGTTAATGATAACCTGATGGAAATGCTCGTTATGATTGATGCACTCAAACGGGCATCTGCCAAGACGATTAACGTCGTTATTCCTTACTATGGCTATGCAAGACAGGATCGCAAGGCACGTTCGCGTGACCCGATTACAGCGAAACTGGTTGCCAACCTGATTGAAAAAGCGGGGGCAACCCGTGTCATCGCGATGGACTTGCATGCAATGCAGATTCAGGGATTCTTCGACATTCCAGTCGACCATTTGCTTGGCGTGCCAATTCTGGCTCAATATTTCCGGTCGAAACAGATCGAAAATCCGGTTGTTGTGTCGCCTGACCACGGTGGCGTAGTGCGCGCACGTAAACTGGCTGATTTCCTGAATGCACCCCTGGCGATTATCGATAAACGCCGTCCTGAGCCGAATGTGAGCGAAGTGATGAATATTATCGGTAACATCGAGGGTAAAACAGCCATCCTGATCGATGACATTATTGACACGGCGGGAACGATTGTACTGGGAGCGAATGCTCTGATGGAAGGCGGCGTAAAAGAAGTATACGCGTGCTGTACTCACCCGGTATTGTCCGGACCTGCGATGGAACGTTTGGAGAATGCACCATTGAAGGAAGTCATCGTAACGGATACCATTCCAATTACGCATGCTAATCCGACAAGCAAACTCAAAGTGTTGTCTGTAGCGCCTTTGCTCGGAGAAGCGATTATCCGGGTTCATGAGGAATTGTCAATCAGCAAGCTGTTTGAAATTGAATAAGGATGTCTGCATAAAGTAGTAGAGGGGTTACGTTTTCCGGTTCAATGGAAAATGTAACCCCTGTCGGCGTGCCGTTTTATTAAAGGTGAAACAGACGCTGGTCAGCTAATACCCCGGGCGGGAGATAAATCGGAAACGACGCCGATGAAAAAGCGTGTCGGCAATTTCGACGAATTGATTATCGAAACGTGTGATTAGACCAATCTCAATGTGGGTGTCGCGGTCGTATACCTGTACAGGTACGTGATATTCGAGATGATAGATAAAATCGCTATGTTGAGTCAGTTGTCCATTGTCTTCGCGCAAAACCCGCTCACCTTCCTGGGTCGATAAAATATTAACTGTGAACACTACAGTAAATCGATCTTTACTTTCTTGATATTATATGAAATATAAGATTCGAAGTCTATGCCTCACCTCAGGCTAATCCGAAGGAGGGAACAAGATGAAGTGGATTGTCGGACTTGGAAATCCAGGCTCGAACTATGCCAAAACCCGTCATAATATCGGTTTTATGGCACTGGATCGGTTGGCTGATCGTCATAATATCTCCATTACACAGAATAAATGTAAAGCGCTGATTGGAGAAGGCAATATTGGCGGTGTGAAAACCGTACTGATCAAACCAATGACCTATATGAACTTGTCTGGTGAATCGGTTCGAGCATATATGGATTTTTATAAAGTTAGTCTTGAAGATCTGATTGTTGTGTACGACGACATGGATACAGAGATTGGCAAAGTCAGATTGCGTTACCAAGGTAGTGCAGGCGGACATAATGGAATCAAGTCCATTATTCAGCATACCGGTACACAGCAGTTTAACCGGGTGCGCATGGGAATATCCCGGCCTGAACCAGGACATGCCATTGTTGATTATGTACTGTCGACATTTATGAAGAAAGAAAAGGAAGCCCTTGATCAGACCATTGAGCAAACATGTGATGCCCTGGAGCATAGCTTGACTCATACGTTTGAACAAACAATGGCGAAGTTTAACGGTTAATTTTGTAAGACATACTGGTAAAATGATCATAAAGACGGGTTCGATTCAGCCATACTGGACATACTGGATGTATAAACCATGTTCAGGAGGCATAAACATGTCAGTGAATTACGTATGTAGGCATTGCCGTACCTTTATTGGACGAATCGATTCTGCCCGGATAACGGAAGTAGAGCTCGGCTTTCATTTCTTGACCCCCGACGAGCGGAGGGATATAATAGCGTATAATTCCGGTGGTGACATTACCGTTCGGATTACATGTGATTACTGTAAGGAAGCCCTGGAGCACAATCCGGAGCTTAGCCTGCTCGCGAGTCCGCTTCAGTAGACATCGCCTGTACAGGATCGAATGACAGTTGAGGGCGGTTGCGTAATAACGCTCCACCTTTTATAGCCTTGGCAGCCTGCTGAGGCTTCTTTTCAGTTGGCATGAAAGCCATCGCTAGCTCGAAATCAGGCTCAGCCGCATCAACAGATGTGGCAATGTTGC
The DNA here is from genome assembly GCF_038003195.1 of Paenibacillus sp. FSL M7-1414. NCBI lineage: Bacteria > Bacillati > Bacillota > Bacilli > Caryophanales > Paenibacillaceae > Paenibacillus > Paenibacillus sp. FSL M7-1414. The sequence continues at coordinate 44,857 of NZ_JBBOOS010000001.1, forward strand.
GAGTAATCCGATATGATGAAACAGGACAAAAAGGAATTTGTATCCATTTTAATAGTGATGCTACGCGTATGCGTGAGATAATCAAGTAAGTTATAAGAGAGGTGCCCCTTTTGTTACAAGCACTTATACAGGCTTTTTCCAAAGATCCGGACTTCGGGTCCATTACAGCCGGAATCAAATCCGGCATGAAGGAACAATTGGTTTCGGGTCTATCCGGCTCGGCGCGTCAGATTATGCTGGCTGCTCTGCATCAGGAAATGAACCGACCATTGCTCGTAGTAACACATAATATGTTTTCAGCTCAAAAAATTGCAGAAGATTTACAGGAAGCGCTTTCACCTGATCAGGTGTTGATCTATCCTGCCAACGAACTTGTCGCTGCGGAAGCTGCTGTTTCCAGCCCGGAAACATTGGGTCAGCGTATTGATGTGTTGGTCCGCTGCGCCCAGGGATTCAGGGGCGTTGTTGTTATTCCTTTTTCCGGGGTAAGACGTTATGTTCCGCTTCCGGAAGTGATGGCCAATGCTCGAATTTTGATCAAACAGGGTAACACACTTCAACTGGACTCCTTCCTGCTGGAGATGGTAAAGCTCGGATACGAGCGTGTGGAACGCGTGGAATCTCGTGGTGAGATGAGTGTACGCGGAGGTATCATCGACTTCTATCCGGTTACTTCATCGATCGCATATCGGGTGGAGTTATTTGATGATGAGATCGACTCCATTCGGACATTTGATCCAGCGGATCAGCGTTCGATTGAACGGATTGAAGAAATTACGGTTTTACCATGCAAGGAGTTAATTGCAGATCGTGAACGTATGGAAAAGGCTGCCGATGCGGCTGCTCTTTTGCTGGAGCAACAGCTGGAGAAAATGACGGACCGGCAGGCGAAGCTGCGTCTTCGTGAGGAAATTCACCGGGAGATCGAGCTTTTGCGGGAACACGTGTATTTCTCCGAAATGTATAAATATATTTCTCCGCTCTATCCGGAGAACAAAACGATCTACGACTATATGCCAGAAGATACCCTGCTGGTTCTTGATGAGCCTGCCAGACTATCGGAGACATCGAAACAGCTGGACCGTGATGAATCAGAGTGGAACCTGCATTTGATGCAAAACGGAAAAACACTTCCGGATCTTCCATTATCCGCAGACGGTGATGAACTCTTGTATGAGCGTCCATTCCAGACGCTGTTTATGTCGATCTTTTTGCGCCAAGTTCCACACACTCAACCACAAAACATTCTGAACTTCATCAGTCGTGGCATGCAGGATTTCCATGGACAGATGAACGTACTGAAGGCAGAGATGGAGCGTTGGCAGAAGGCCGGAGTCAAAGTGCTCATGCTGGCGAACGGTGAGGAGCGACTCGAGCGGATGCGCCGGGTACTGATGGACTATGATATTCCAGAGCCAGAGATGATGATCGGTAATTTGCAAACGGGATTTGAAATGCCGTCCATTCATTTGGCTGTTGTGACCGAGGGCGAGATGTTCTCGCAAAAACAGCGTAAAGTACGCAAACCGATTCGGAATGTAGATAATGCTGAACGGATCAAATCCTATAGCGAGCTAAAAGTGGGCGATTATGTCGTTCACCAGAACCACGGGATTGGTAAGTACCTGGGGATTGGCACCCTCGAAGTTGGCGGTATTCATAAGGACTACATGCATATTCTCTATGCGGGTGGAGACAAACTGTCTGTACCTATTGAGCAGATCGATCTGATTCAGAAATATGTTGGTTCCGAAGAGAAAGAACCAAAAATATACAAGCTGGGCGGCAATGAGTGGACACGGGTTAAAAATAAAGTCCGCACATCTGTACAGGATATTGCTGATGATCTAATTAAGCTGTATGCAGAGCGTCAGACCTCCAAAGGGTTTGGATTCGACAAGGATTCTGCGGAGCAGCAGGAGTTTGAGGACATGTTCCCTTACGATGAGACACGTGATCAGGTGCGTGCGATCGAAGAAATCAAAAAGGACATGGAACAAAACCGTCCAATGGATCGTTTATTGTGTGGGGATGTTGGTTACGGCAAAACCGAGGTGGCTATTCGGGCTGCATTTAAAGCAGCTATTGAAGGCAAACAGGTGGCTGTCCTCGTGCCAACAACTATTTTGGCACAGCAGCATTTTGAGACGTTCCGTGAGCGCTTTTCCGGTTATCCGTTCAACATTCATGTGCTTAGCCGGTTCCGCTCCCGTAAAGAGCAGAATGAAACAGCGAAAGGCATCAAGGCAGGTACAGTGGATATTGTCATCGGGACGCATCGATTGCTGTCGCAGGATCTGGTGTTCAAGGACCTGGGACTGCTCATTGTTGATGAAGAACAGCGCTTCGGTGTAACCCATAAGGAAAAACTGAAGAAGCTGAAAACCAATGTGGATGTGCTGACACTGACGGCAACGCCGATTCCGCGTACGCTTCATATGTCCATGCTGGGTGTGCGTGATCTGTCCGTTATTGAGACTCCACCAGAGAATCGTTTCCCGGTGCAGACCTATGTGGTTGAACACAGCCAGGCGCTTGTGCGTGAAGCCATTGAGCGTGAGCTTGCCCGTGGTGGGCAAGTGTATTACCTCTACAACCGTGTTCAGGGAATCCAGGAGATGGCAGCCGAAATTTCTGAACTTGTGCCTGAAGCCAAAGTTGGTGTAGGACATGGTCAGATGTCGGAAACAGAGCTGGAGAAAACGATTCTGGACTTCCTGGATGGTGAATATGACGTGCTTGTGAGCACAAGTATCATCGAGACCGGGGTAGATATTCCGAACGTAAATACACTGATCGTACATGATGCGGATAAAATGGGACTCTCCCAGCTGTATCAACTGCGCGGACGTGTGGGTCGTTCCAACCGTATTGCGTATGCCTATTTTACGTACCAACGGGATAAAGTGCTTACTGAAGTTGCTGAGAAACGTCTGCAATCAATCAAAGAATTTACCGAACTGGGTTCAGGATTCAAAATTGCCATGCGTGACTTGTCGATTCGTGGTGCGGGAAATCTGCTAGGAGCGGAGCAGCATGGTTTCATCGCTTCCGTCGGGTTTGATCTGTATTCCCAGATGCTCGCAGAGGAGATCAACAAACGCAAAGTTACGATGCTTGGCGAAGAGCCGGTACCTTCAGACCAGTGGAACACAACGCTGGATCTCAGTATCGATGCCTACTTGCCGTCCGATTATATCTATGACAGTATTCAGAAGATTGAGATCTACAAAAAAGTGGCGGTCATTGCATCCTTCGACGATGCGATGGAGTTGGAAGACGAATTGGTTGACCGATTCGGTGATCTTCCGGAAGCCGTCATTAACTTGCTGGCTGTTGCGCGGATGAAAGTATACGGCAAAATCTACGGTATTGAGTCCATTTCCCAACGTGGTGAGGACATTACCGTGAAGTTCTATGAAGGGCGTGAACATGCCTTTGAACTCTCGAAAATCGCGCACATTGGAAATCAGTTCGAAAGACGTGTACAATTTGAACAAGGACCCCATATGCTGATTCACGCTAAAGGCAAGGGGCTTGGGGATAAGCAACTGATGGAGCTGGTAGAGAAAATTCTGGAGTCCATGAAAACTGCTTTTAAATCAAAGGGGGAACTAAAGGATGTTACCAAAGTATAAAAAAGTAGGAAAAGTACTGTCTGTGAGTATGGTTGCAGTACTATCCTTATCACTGCTTGCTGCATGTGGCAAGAAGGAAGAAGCAAAAACACCTGAATCCACGGATACAAGTGCTGTAGTCGCTACGTATGATGGTGGTACCATTACAGCCAATGAATTCGACATGGAGCAACGTGTCATGAAATTCCTCTATCCGGAGTATGCACAAATGATGGATATGGACGATTTCAAAGAGTATCTGGTAAAACAGGAAGTTGCTTATGAATATCTGAGTGGCAAAGCAAGTGAAGAAGCCAAAACAGCAGGTACAAAAGCGGCAACTGAGCAATTCGATAAAATGAAAGCTTCTGTTCAGGCAGATCAATGGACAGAAATGCTCAAAGCTCAGAAACTGACTGACGACAACATTAAAGACTACATGACTCGGATCATGACAGTAATCAAAGATAAAGAAACAGGCGTTACGGACGATGCAATCAAGGCTGAGTTTGAGAAAAACAAAGATCAGTTCACAACGGCTTCCGTTCGTCACGTGCTGATTAACTTCACAGATCCAAAAACGCAAAAAGAGCGTAAAAAAGAAGATGCACTTAAAATTGCAAAAGAAGTAAAAACCAAGTTGGATGGCGGAGCTGATTTTGCTGAAATTGCAAAAAAATATTCCGAAGATCCAGGTTCTGCTGAAAAGGGTGGACTGTATGAAAATACACCTGTAGGCAGCTGGGTAGAGGCATTTAAGGAAGCTGCAAAAACGTTGCCACTGAACAAAATCAGTGATCCAGTAGAGACGGAGTACGGTTACCACGTCATGAAAGTGGAAGCTCGTACAGAAGCTGACTTTGCCAAATTGACGGCTGAACAAAAAGAAAGTCTGAAGAGCCAATTGGCTGCAGCCGAAATCGATACGTTCATGCAAAATGAATTGGACAAAATCGTAAAAGAAGTTAAACTGCCGAAAACAGAAAAAGCTGAAGAAGGTAAGACTGAAGGCACAACTGAAGGCACTACGGGTACAGGAACTGAAGGAGAAAAAACAACCGAACCAAAAACGGATGACTCCACAGGTACGGATACCAAGACTGACCAAGGTACGACTGGAACAGACAAAGATGCAACTACAGATGAAGGTACAAGCAGCAAGTAAGCTGGTAAAATTGCTGTGTTAGCATACGTTCAGGGGTTAAATTCGCCCGAATGAATGCCTTGTACTTCGTAAATATGGACAACCATACAGAGAAGCAAGGGGAGGACTTAGGACCTCCTTCTTGCTTCTTCTTTTATATATTCAAGTCATATGGGTACATGGTCGCCTTCTTCGAAAGTTACACAACTATATTCTCCGAAGCATGTATAAGGAAATGGGAACAGATGAATACTATGGTCAAGATATCACACTAAACGTTCTGGGACTTTCCTCTACCCATTAAGGAACAGTAGTTGAAAAATCTTCTCGAGAAAGTGGGGCAACATGTGAAATGAAAGCTACTGGTATTGTCCGCCGTATAGATGACCTTGGTCGTGTGGTCATTCCAAAAGAAATCCGCCGTACGTTACGTATTCGTGAAGGTGATCCACTGGAAATTTTCGTGGATCGTGATGGAGAAGTTATCCTTAAAAAATATTCGCCAATTGGCGAACTTGGTGATTTTGCCAAAGAATATGCAGAATCCCTGTATGAGAGTACAGGACATGTAACGATGATTTCTGACCGGGATACCATTATCACGGTGGCAGGCGGCTCCAAGAAAGAATATTTGGACAAGCAGGTGGGTCAACTGTTGGAAGGTTGTATGGAAAACAGGAAGACCATTCTGGAAACAAACAATGGTTCTTATGAACTTAGCAAAGATCATGACGAGACGTTATCCTCTTTTGTTATTGCGCCGATTATTTCAGGTGGTGACCCCATCGGAACGGTTATCCTGTTCAATAAGGACGAATCAGTTAAGATGTCTCAGATGGAAGTGAAGATGTCTGAGACGGCTGCTGGTTTCCTTGGCAAGCAAATGGAACAATAGACCGCAGATCAACTCCTGGTGCCCTGTCTTGGGCATACGGGAGTTTTTGCATTTTAAGGGACAAACAAAGTTAATCCGGATGATTGTGATGGGGGAGGGTTAGTCTGTGTGCCTTCAGGCAGTTATAATAGCAAGGTATGCTTAAAAGGATTACGCGGGAGGGACTTATGAAACAGCCGTCTACAGGCTCAAGGCTGCTACAGGGTGCATTTATACTTGGGCTTGCTGCCATTATCTCTAAAATCATTGGTGCTTTTCAGAAGATTCCGCTGCAGAATCTGGGGGGAGACGGTGTATTTGGCATCTACAATACGGTGTATCCGTTATATATGCTCATTATCACGCTTGCTGCTGCAGGGCTGCCGCTGGCCGTATCCAAATTCGTAGCAGAACAGAACGCACTCGGAAGACCAGACGAGAGCAGAAGAATTATTCGACTATCTTCCCTACTGCTCGGGGGAATTGGAATTATAATGGCGCTCTTGATGTATGCAGGTGCGCCGCTGATCGCTGACATGATTGGCAACCGCCATGTGGTTCCATCGATTCGTGCTGCTTCATGGGCGTTATTATTCGTACCGGTGATGACAGGGCTGCGTGGATATTTTCAGGGATTACAGCAGATGGTTCCAACAGCAGTATCACAAGTGTTGGAGCAGACGATACGTGTCACCGTCATGATTGTTCTTCTTCTGTGGTTGATGAGACGGGATGCTTCGCTTGAGACTATTGCTGCTGGTGCCATGATGGGCTCCGTTGCTGGTGGAATGGTTGGACTGTTAACCATGTTAGGTTACATGGTCCGTCATCGGCGGAAAGGCAGGGAAGTCGTCACCGAACAATTGGATTCGGAATGGAGCAGTAAAGGCGGGGAGGTTGGATCAGATCGTCATGAGCGTCAGGAGAATACACCGGTTACGCCGCTGAAAAAAACGGTGAGTGCTATTAACCCGACTCTGGCAGAAAGATCACGATCCAATGGTGAGTGGATCAAGACGCTACTCATGTATGCCATTCCCGTCTGTCTCGGGTCACTCGCCGTGCCGTTGATGAATCTGGTGGATACCTTCACCGTGCCACGGCTTCTACGAGGAGAAGGGCTGGATGAACTTCAGTCGATGGTTTCCTTCGGCATCTATAACCGTGGATTGCCGCTGGTTCAACTGGTGACGATGCTGGCCACGTCACTGTCTGTGCTCTTTATTCCGGCGATGGCGGAAGCCCGGTTAAAGGGCGGGCCAGAAGCCGTCCGGCAGCAAGCAGGCCTCGCGCTGCGCTGGTTCTGGTTGATCGGCCTGGCGGCATCCGCGGGTCTCGCGGTGCTGGCGGAGCCGATTAACCGCATGCTGTACGGAGATGCCGCAGGCACCGAAGCACTGCGGTACATGGCGCTGACGGCTGCGGGCAGCACCGTCAGCATAATTGCGGCGGCGCTGCTGCAAGGCCTCGGCGCCGTGCGCGCACCCGCGTTCAGCATGCTGGCCGCCGCAGGCGTCAAGGCGTTGCTGAACGTCATGCTTGTGCCGGCGCTGGGCATCAGCGGCGCGGCTCTGGCAGGCGCAGTCGCCTACATGCTGGCGGCTGGCCTGAATGTGGCGCTGCTGGCGCGACTTGTCGCCCTGCGCCCTGCCCCTGGCGCCGTCCTGGCGAAGCCGGCGCTGGTGATCGCCGCCATGAGTCTGGCGGCGTTAGGCACTGCCTGGGCCGCCGAAGCGATGCTCGGCGGCATGGGTATCGCGGCCGACCGCCGGCTGGCCGCGATGGGCGTGAGCCTGCTGGGCATTGCCGCAGGCTCGGCCGTGTTCTTGCTGGCGGCGGCCCGGACAGGGCTACTGACCGCCGCGGAGCTGGCGGCTGTGCCCAAGTTGGGGCCTCGCCTTGCCAAGCTGCTGCGCAGACTGCGTGTGCTGCGCTAGTTCCATGCTCACGGTGCTTCTGCATCCAGCACAGCGAATATGCAATTATAGAATATTGAATGATTCTGGTATAATACGTGTAATTAGTCCTGTTCAGACACGATGATTATGAGCCTGGACAGGATAGTCCGGATGGAGGTTTACGTAATGAGTGCAGCTTTAACCGTAGTGGGTCTTGGATCTGGAGATGCAGACCAACTGACCGTAGGTATTATCAAAAAAATGAAACATGCAGCTACGCTGTATGTACGTACCCTGGATCATCCCGTATTGAATGATCTGAAGCAAGAGGGGCTGGAGATGACATCATTTGATGGCATCTATGAGGCGAAGTCTTCCTTCCCCGAAGTATATGATGAGATCGCGAACCAACTGATAGAAGCCGCTCGCAAGGGTGAGGCCGGAACGGAGATTGTGTATGCCGTACCCGGTCATCCGATGGTAGCAGAAGCAAGTGTACGCCTGCTCAAAGAACGTTGTCCGCAGATGGGCATTTCACTGCGTGTCATGGGCGGAGAGAGCTTCCTGGACGAAGCCTTTATACGGCTTGGATTCGACCCGATTGAAGGGTTTCAACTTCTGGATGCCAGCAGCCTGAACACGGAATTGGTACAACCACAGCTACATACGTTGATCGGACAAGTCTACGATGTGTTCACTGCTTCGGATGTGAAGCTATGCCTGATGGAGGTTTACCCGGATGATTATCCGGTATTTGTGGGTCATGCGTTGGGTGTGCAGGGTCAGGAGGTCATTCACAAGATTCCATTGCACGAACTGGACCGGATCGAAGGGTACGGCAATCTGTCACTGATCTATGTACCGAAGAACACCGATGATGCCCTGCGTCGCCGTTCCTTTGCGCGGTTGCATGAGATCGTCAATATTCTTCGCAGTCCGGGCGGCTGTCCATGGGATCAGGAGCAGACGCATCAATCCATTCGCAAAAACCTGATTGAAGAGACCTACGAGGTCATTGAGACGATCGATGAGGATGACCCCGACCATATGAAAGAAGAGCTGGGTGATCTGCTGCTGCAGATTTTATTGCACTCCCAGATGGAAGAAGAAGTGGGCACATTTAATGTGTATGATGTCATCGAAGGTTTGAATGATAAGCTGATCTTCCGCCATCCACATGTTTTTGGCGATAATCAGGCAGAAGATGCGAATGAAGCCCTTCAGAACTGGGAACAGATGAAGGCAGAGGAGAAGAAGCGCAAAGGCCAGGATCAGCAGAAGGTTTCCGTGCTGGATGGTATACCGCGTGACTTGCCTGCATTGATGAAGGGATACAAGTTACAGAAGAAAGCAGCCAAAGTAGGCTTTGACTGGGATGATGTTGAAGGTGTGTTTGCCAAGATCGAGGAAGAACTGGCGGAGTTAAAAGAAGCGGTGCAACAAGGCCAGTCTGCGGAAGAACGGAAGCTCGAACTGGGTGATTTATTATTCGCAGCCGCGAACGTTGCAAGATTCATCGATACGGACCCGGAAGAGGCACTTGCTGCGACCAACCGCAAGTTTGTCGGGCGATTCCAGTACATCGAGGAGCGTTTGCGTGAACAGGGAAGAACACCAGCAGATAGCAATGTAGAAGAGATGGAGCAATTCTGGCAGGATGCGAAGAAGGCAGGATTATAACGGGTTCAATTTTCTGGGAAATACCGATAAACCTTATTCCATCATGTTATGCAGTGTGTTATGATATACGAACATGTGTTCATCTGTCCTGACTGGGATAGGTGTTTAGCGACGGATGGTTTCGGGTACTGGTCTTAGACTGTTGCCTGCGTACCATCGACAAAAAGCTAAAAAAAGTCGCGGACTAAGGCAGGATTTCAGATGCCAAGCCAGAATACATGTGTAGTAACCTAACGCGAATCAGCGGCAGTCGATGTATTGTCAGGAATCGCAGATACTTTTTTTTCAATTTGGGAGGCTTTTAAAAATGAACAAAACAGATCTGATTAACAACATTTCAACCAAAAGTGGTTTGACTAAAAAAGACGTTGAGTCCGTATTGAACGGCTTTTTGGGAGAAATTACAGATGCACTTGCCAGCGGAGACAAAGTACAATTGATCGGCTTTGGCACTTTTGAGACCCGCAAACGTTCCGGTCGTACCGGACGTAACCCACAAACAGGGAATGAAATCGTGATTCCTGAGTCCACTGTTCCTGCATTCAAAGCAGGCAACAAACTTAAAGAAGCCGTAAAATAATGCGTCTTGATAAATTCCTGAAGGTCTCCCGGCTAATCAAACGCCGCACTGTGGCCAAGGACGTCTCTGAACAGGGACGTGTTCTGGTGAACGGACGTGAAGCTAAGCCCAGCGCCGCTGTCAAAGTGGGCGATGAGCTGACGGTTCAGTTCGGTCAGAAACTGGTCACCGTGAGGGTGGAACGAATTGCCGAGAGTACCAAGAAGGATGAGGCGAGTAGCCTCTACACCTTGGTGAAGGAAGAGCCGATCGCCAAGGATAACGGAATGAACTGGTAACAGTACATCTGGTATTAAATATTCATTCAATGCAAGTTGAATCGAAACGTCCTCCTGTAACAGGGAAGGGCGTTTTTGTTTTTACTGGATGCCGGTTTATTTGTTCAACAACGCTGGTTCTATTCCAACCTCCATACCCATAAGCTAGGTGTAAGAAGGAGGGGTACATGCCATGGTTGAGCACGGTAAGGCCAAACAGCATCATCTGAGCATGCAGAATCGGAAACTGCTGGATCTGACGGGTGTCTCCAATGTGGAGAGCTTCGACAGTGAGGAATTTTTGCTGCAGACTGAACTTGGGCATCTGACCATCCGGGGGCACAATTTACATATCAAAAACCTGAGCCTGGAGGAAGGTCTGTTATCCATTGAAGGCACAGTCAGTTCGCTCCAATATCTGGACCCCGGTTCCCAGTCCAAAAATGGTAAAGGCCTGTTTGGCAAGATGTTCCGATGAGTCCGGATACTCAATGGATCACATTGATGTGGATGCTTACTTCGGGGGTCGTGATGGGAATGGCCTACGACAGTTACCGGGTACTGTCCGGACAGCTGCGGTTTCCGAGATGGAGTATTCACACGCTCGATCTGTTGTACTGGGTTGCTTCCGCGCTGTTCGTTTTTCGGATGCTATACGCCGGAAACCACGGACAGTTGCGGTTTTATGTCTTTTTGGGGCTGATTATAGGGGTTTGCTTCTATTTTTGGCTTTTAAGTGTTACAACCCAGCGTTTTGTGGTAATGTTAATTAAACTCGCAAGAACGCTGATTCATTGGTGTGGACATATCCTTAACATCCTGATCGTTATGCCGGCTAAAGGAATTTATAAGTTAATTCGCGTATTATTCGGTTTTGTAATTGCGATACTATTATTCCTGGGCAGGCTGGTGCTGCAGTGTTTGGTACCTTTCGGCAAGTTGTTCCGCTGGATGTTTAGGCCGCTCCTGAAACATTGGGTAACGCCACGCTTCATGATCCGTGTGGGTACAAGAATTGCAGCGATGTGGAAACGCTGGTTTTAAGGAGGTCCGTAATGGGTAAAACACCTGTGGGCAGATCAAAGGCTCCAACTAACCAAGGAAAATCTGCCGGTGCAAAAAGGCGCCTCATGCTTTGGATGACGTTTATGATTGTATTTGTAATATGGGCAGGATATACATTCCTTGTGCAGAATGCACAAATTTCGGACAAGAGTTCTCATCTGGCCACTCAGCAAGCTTCAAAGGAAGATACGTTGAAGAAGCTGGAACAGTTGAAGTACGAAGTCAGCCGGTTGAATGACCCTGAATACATAGGACAGCTGGCACGGAAAAAAGGATATTATCTTCCTGAGGAAACGCCGATCCAGGTTGAAGGGTCAGGGAACTGATGGAATTCGGTCTATTACCGAGCTAGGTTTGTTATCCGTGTGTCTGAAGCCGTTAAACCGGAAAAAATAGGCTCTCTGATGGGGTAGTGTTCAGTTGACCTTGGTTTATGGCATAAGGTATAATTACATTAGCGCAGCATTGATTTTGGCATTTAAAAAATCGGGTTGTATATTTTTAAGGGAGGATCATTTTATTCTATGGCAATTGAAGTGGGCACCAAGTTAGAGGGCAAGGTGACAGGAATCACGCATTTTGGAGCATTTGTGGATCTGTCAGGAGGTGTCACGGGTCTCGTTCACATCTCGGAAATCGCCGACAATTATGTCAAAGATGTCAACGACCACCTGAAGCTGAATGACCTCGTTACAGTGAAGGTTATCAACGTTGACAAGGATGGCAAGATCGGACTTTCCATTAAGCAAGCTGTTGACAAACCGGTTGAGCAACAAACCCAATCTAGACCCCCGAGAGCTCCTAGACCGGAACGCAGTGGAGGAGATCGCGAACGATTCAGCGGCGGAGGCCCAAGTGGTGGCCAAGGTCGTGGTGGTGGCGGCGGTGGATTTAACCGTGGTGACCGCGGAGGCCGTTCTTTCAAGCCCGCAGCAGGCAAACCTTCATTTGAGGATAAAATGTCACGCTTCCTGAAAGATAGTGAAGAGCGGATCTCTTCGCTTAAGAAGAACACAGAAGGCAAACGCGGAGGCCGTGGAGCCAAGCGTGTGTAATCTGTCACAACCTGATCTAAACATATAAGTAAAACCGTTAGCCCATGGGCTAACGGTTTTTTTGCGTTTCTTTCACAGATAAGTAGTTGAATAGCTTTTTTTGTAAGGTGAAGCTCCATATCCCCAGTTTTTCTGCACGGCAAAATGAAACCATAAGAACATTTGTCGTCTACCATTTTTTACCGACAGGTTTCCGTGGCATTCCACAGTTATCCTGCTCAAATGGTGGCGAGACCAAACCATCTCCGGTTCAAAATCAGACATTCCGATTGTCGGAATCAAGTAGAAGAATGAATGAAACCACAATAAGGCCGGGGGTTTCGCTCCACCGCGCCAGGCTTGTTTCTTTTGTCGTAAACTTTTTGGGCCCTGCCCACCTATTCTGACAAACTACGTCTTCTAATCTATCTATAATCAGAACCATCGAGAACGAAACACGAAAATTCAAATTAATCGAATGGGGTGCCTTGAGGATGATGGAAAAGTGGAATGTCATTCAATTTCCGGGAATGAAAGCAGGTAAAGGAGGTACGGAAGCTCGGGAGGAGCTGTCGGTACGTCTGAAACAATGGCTTGGCTCCCGCAAGGCTGTCCAGATGGTTGCTTCCCGCAAATGGGTACTGCTGCTTACGTTTATGGGGTTCCTGCTCGGAAAGGCAATGATCCTGAATGAGTTATCTCCCTTTGCCATTGCTTACTTCGCTGTAATTGCTTTCATGCGCAGGGATTACATCATTCCGGTAGGCGCCGCTTTACTCGCAGGTAGTCTCTTTGCACCGTTTCCAGTACCACTCATTGTTGCATCGGAGATCGCCATCTTTTATCTGCTCTTCCGCGGTCTGGAGTCATATGATCGTGCTGAATTATCTTATGCACCAACGATGGTATTTACGACTACATTTATGGTCAAGTTATTCGCGGTTGTGATTGGACCATCCTTCAGCTGGTACGCGATGCTGATGCTCACGATGGATTCCGTACTAAGTTTCGTGCTCACCCTAGTTTTTATACAAGCCATACCGATCTTCACTTACCGCAAAAAAAAGTTCAGCCTAAAGAACGAGGAGATCCTCTGCCTGATCATATTGCTCGCTTCCGTTATGACGGGAGCCGTAGGGTGGACCATTCAGTCTTTATCCGTCGAGCATATGCTCTCCCGTTATCTCATATTAATCTTTGCGCTGGTGGGCGGAGCCCCCCTTGGAGCCTCAGTTGGCGTTATTACCGGCTTGATTCTGAGTCTGGCTGACATGTCAGCGGTGTATCAGATGAGCCTGCTTGCTTTTGCCGGGATGCTGGCGGGTATGCTTCGAGAAGGCAAACGTGCGGCGGTTGCACTGGGCATGCTGCTGGGTTCGTCCATTCTATCCATATATCTGGGCGGACCGGGCGATGTGATGAACTCATTATGGGAGACGTGTGCAGCTATCGTACTATTCATGTTAACACCTAAAAGCCTGATGACAGCGATATCCAAATATGTACCGGGTACACAGGATCATACCAAATCGCAGCATGAGTATGCCAAAAGGATACGGGATATCACGGCAGAACGGGTAACCCGGTTCTCACAGGTATTCCGTCAATTGTCACGTAGCTTTGATCAGATGTCCGGTGCAGGGGAGCAGGTACAGAAAGAAGGTGGAATGGACCATTTCATGAATGCGGTTGCCGAGGACACATGTGCAAGCTGCTTCAAGCGTACACAATGCTGGGATGCGAAGTTTATTCAAACCTACAAATATATGACGGACGTGATGAGTACGATTGAAGGAAACCCGGAGATCTCAGGCAAGCAGATTCCAGTGGACTGGAACAGGGTATGTGCGAAACCGGAAGAGGTCCTTGAAGTCATGCGTGCCCAGTATGGACTGCATCAACATAACATGCAATGGAAGCGTCAAATTATCGATAGCCGGCAGCTGGTTGCAGAGCAATTGTCCGGTGTATCTCAGGTCATGGAGGACCTAGCCAAAGAAATTCAGCGGGAAAGTGATGAGATGGTACAGCAGGAGGAGCAGATTCGGGACGCACTGGAGTCACTGGGCTTGTCCATTCACTCCATTGAGATCATCAATCTGGAAGCGGGCAATGTAGAGATTGAGATTGTACATGCATATACACGTGGATTCGATGAGTGCCGGAAAATGATTGCTCCGCTGATTTCGGATGTACTGGACGAGCATATTGCCGTCTTGCATGAGACCATGACCGATCCTCGTCAGGGACTGGCAACCGTCACGTTTGGTTCGGCCAAAACGTTCGAGGTAACCACGGGTGTTGCTGCCGCCGCAAAAGGGGGAGATGTGATGTCAGGCGACAGCTTCAGTACGGTTGAGTTAGGCAATGGTACATTTGCAGTGGCGCTCAGTGATGGAATGGGCAATGGAGAACGGGCACGCATGGAGAGCAGCGCGGCGCTGAACATACTGGAACAGTTGTTACAGTCCGGCATGGACGAGAAACTGGCGATCAAATCCGTGAACTCCGTTCTGATGCTGCGCTCCCCTGAAGAGATGTATGCCACTGTGGATATGGCACTGATTGATGAATATACAGCAGAGACCACGTTTATGAAAATCGGATCGACGCCAAGTTTTATCAAACGAGGACAGGAGGTTATTCAGGTTTCGGCCAGCAATTTGCCAATCGGTATTATTAAGGATATTGAAGTGGATCTGGTGACGGTACAGCTTCAGCCGGGGGATATCCTCATTATGATGACGGATGGCATCTATGATGCACCGGGGTATGCGGTGAACAAAGAGTTATGGATGAAACGGCTCATTCAAGAGATTGATACAGATGATCCACAAGATTTGGCCGATTGCCTGCTTGAAAGTGTCATAAGATATCAGCAACATGAGATATTGGATGATATGACCGTCGTTGTTGGAAAAGTAGAGCATTTCCGCCCTGAATGGGCCACACTGCGTGTGCCTGGCATCAACCGGATGGAGCGTCCACGGACCGTCAGTTAATTGCATATTCTTCTGTTTGAAGTCTCTTCATTCTGGCAATGCTAGTCATAGAGTTGGAGAGTAACGAATAACGGAGGGATATCGGATGAAGCAAATCTTATTGATCACCGACGGTTGTTCCAATGTAGGACCAAGTCCAGTGCTGGCAGCGGCCGAAGCGCTGGAAGAGGGGATTACGGTTAATGTGGTTGGCGTGATTGATTATGGAACCATTGGTGAGTTGGGTAGCCGGGAGATTGAGGATATTGCCAGAGCCGGAGGTGGAATCAGCCAAATTGTAGGTACACGTCAGCTTGCTCATACGATGCAGATGATGACAAGGAAAACGGTGGTTCAGACCATTCAGCAGGCGGTTAATAGAGAGTTAACACAAATTTTGGGAGAGAAGGAGCCCAAAACGGTAACCGATCTGGAGCCTGCACAACGCGCCCGGGTCGTGGAAGTGATGGATGATATGGCTGAAACTACAGCGTTACAAGTTATATTGCTAATAGACGTCAGTGCCAGCATGAAGCCCAAACTGGCTGCGGTAGAAGAAGGCATTCGTGATTTAATGTTAAGTTTGCAGGCGCGTATAGGTCAGAGCAAGCTTTCCGTATTTCATTTTCCCGGACGACACAGCGGAGAAGATGCGGTAATGGATATTGACTGGACAACGGATCCAGGCCGTGTTCGGTCCTTGTTTGGAAGGTTGCAGATGAAGGGTGCAACGCCGACAGGTCCTGCAATTCAGAAGGTGATTGATTTTTACCGTTATGGTACACTGGAGAAACAGCAGGAAATAGAAGGGAACTATCGCATTGAAAGAGAAGGGATGCTCGGTGACAACGTTGTCTGACGCCTCTTTCCCACCAGGAACAGTGGTTACAGGGAAATGGAATCGCAGTCGTTACACGATTCGGAAGCTACTGGGCAAAGGAGCTAATGGCATCGTTTTTCTTGTCCAACGGGGTGAAAATGGCAAACACTATGCGCTAAAAATGGGATTTGATCCGGTTGATCTGCAATCGGAAGTTAATGTGCTCAAATCTTTTCAACTACAGCGTAATCATGAGGCCCTTCGGCAGAGCGGCATTCCTTCCTATCTTAAAGATGTGGATGATTATGCCGTTCGTGGCCGGGATATTCCCTTTTATGTGATGCGTTACGTTAGAGGTGAGGCACTTCATCACTTTATTCGGCGTCAGGGGACAGACTGGACACTTCTGGTGGGACTTAGACTCTTGCAGAAGCTGGCACAATTGCATCAGGCGGGATGGGTGTTTGGTGATCTCAAACCTCAGAATGTGTTGGTATCCGACTATGGGCAGGTGGAATTGATCGACTACGGCGGAGTTACGTCGATTGGTCGAAGCGTCAAACAGTTCACCGAATGGTATGATCGGGGCTTCTGGAATGCAGGCAGCCGTACGGCAGATGGTACCTATGATGTATTTGCATTTGCATTATTGTTGATTCATGTACTTGAAGCAGACGCGCTCAAGGCACTGGCAGCCGAAGGATTACCGCAACTGCGAAGTGTGAATCAGCTCGTAGCGCTGGTGGAGCGCAGTGAACGATTGGGTCCTTTTCGCAATTGGACAACTCAGGCATTACGAGGTCAGTTTCGTGATGCAGGTTATGCGGCACAAGGGTGGAAGGAAATGATGGCACGCCCCACGCCTCTTCGTCGTCGTTCCAAAAGTACCACACCGCGCTGGCTTAAAAACGCATTTGCTGTATCTGTGATATTACTTATTGGAGTGCTCATCTATGCACTACTTTTCTGATCTGTGAGAGTGCATATACATAACGCAAGGAATGAGGAACAGGTATGGAGGCTTTACGCTGGAACATGCTGGTGAAGAACGTGCTGGATGCAGCGGAAGAGCATCAGTTATGGGTTCCCGGGGATCGGATTGTCGTCGCAGTATCGGGCGGGCCGGACTCGGTAGCTTTTTTGCATATCATGCACGAGATTAGCAAGCGGCATGTGCCACTCGAATTGATCTGTGCCCACGTGCATCATGGCTTCCGGAGTGAATCTGATGATGAAGCGGAGAAAATGATGGAACTGGCACAACAGCTTGGTATTACATTTGAATGGACCAAGGCTGATGTACCTTCATATATGGAGCTTACGGGTCAGGGACCACAGGAAGCAGCCCGCAACAAGCGATATGCCTTTCTTCATGAAGTGGCTTCCAAATATAATGCAGCAAGCATCGCTTTGGCACATCATGCGGATGATCAGGCAGAGACGGTCATGCTTCATTTGCTTCGTGGAACCGGCTTGTCGGGACTCTCAGGAATGAAGTTTAAAAGACGAGAAAAAAATGTGGAACTTATTCGTCCATGCCTTCGTATAAACAAGACAGACCTTGTAGAAGCTTGTAATACCCAAGGTTTTATGTATTTCAATGATGAGAGCAACGCCCTGCGTAAATATCGGCGTAATGCCATTCGCTTGGATGTGCTTCCTTTTTTGGGGCAGTATAATGGACAACTCACGCCGTCATTGAATCGGCTTGCCGAAATTGTGGGTGATGAAGACGATTTCATGGAGCAGAGTGCATATGACACATACAGGTGTCTAGTGCAGGTGAACGGCGGAAGGCAAACCTTTGAGGTGCCTTCCTTCTTGAAGTTACATGTCGCTTTACAACGAAGGTTGATTAAACTAATATTGAATTATCTGCCTTTGGACAGTGATTTTGTCGACTTTACCCGTATAGAAACCATTCGGCACAAGGTCATGGAGACCCATGTGACGACCTGGAGCCTGGATATAGGACAGACACTCGCCTGCACTCGGGAGTATAATCTGATTTCTTTTGGCATACGGACGGACGTACAGGATCAATCTTACGAGTATCGTCTTGCGCAATGGAGTGGAACTTATGAGCTTTCACTCACCCCAATTAACCGGTATATTCGGTTGATGACGGTGAGTCCCGAGGACTATCATGTACCGGAATCGGCGGATCAAGCCGCGTTTGATGCGGATCAACTGCTTATGCCGCTGGTTGTGCGTTCACGGTTACCTGGAGATACCATGAAAGTGATGGGATTAAACGGAAGCAAAAAGGTGAAAAATATTTTCATCGATGAGAAAATCCCCCCATCTGTCCGTCCACGTATTCCTGTGGTATGTGATGGAGCAGGTCATATCATCTGGTTACCGGGTGTTCGACGGTCCAGTGTGGCTCCTGTCAGGGAGGGCACTTCCGCAATCCTGTACATGACTGTAGGCGATTCAGCGATTCAGGGGTAGTGGTTATGGTTCAGGTAAGGCTTTCATAGTATAACTTAGGAGGTTCGCACAGTTGCAGAACGACATTCAGGAAGTATTGATCAGTGAAGAAGAAATTCAGAGTAAAGTCAAGGAATTAGGCGCAACACTAAGTGCCGAATATGCAAATCGCAATCCTTTGGTCATTTGTGTGCTCAAGGGTGCGTTTATATTTATGGCTGATTTGGTTAAAAACATAACGGTACCTGTTGAAATGGATTTTATGGCAGTATCCAGTTACGGCGCTTCCACCAAGTCATCAGGTGTTGTCAAAATCATTAAGGATCTGGATGTATCCGTTGAAGGACGGGAAGTTCTGATTGTCGAAGATATTATCGACAGCGGACTTACACTCAGCTATCTGATTGAACTGCTAGAAAACCGCGGTGCCGAGTCGGTGCGTGTGGTTACGCTGTTCGACAAGCCTTCAGGCCGTAAAGTTGAGTTGGAAGCTCATTACACAGGCTTTGACATTCCTGACGCGTTCATCGTTGGTTACGGTTTGGATTTTGCGGAGAAGTACCGGAACCTGCCCTATATCGGGATTTTGAAGCCGGAAGTCTATAGTAGCTAATATCCTGCCCGACCCAAGCCTTGAGCTGTTCTTGGCTTCTGTTGAGAAGCCATGTCGGGCTATGTTAAAATAATTAAAGTGTCTCGAGAGGAGGTAGGGGATGAATCGGTTCATCCGGAATTCTGGTTTTTATTTGATTCTTTTTTTAGTTGTGGTGGGGATAGTCCAGTTCGTCAGCAATGGCGGCGAAGCCACCGATAATCCTAGATATGATCAGTTGCGTGCAGCGATCAAAGCCAACAATGTCTCTGAATTGACGGTTCAATTCAACGGTCAAACGTATCTCGTGACCGGTCAATACAAGAAGGCACCTGATGGCGCCAAATCAGAAAATTTCTCAACGTATATTCCTCCTACGGATGAGGCAATTAGTGAGCTTGTAGCTGCAAGTGAAACTAACAATTTCCAATATCATCAGGAGCCAATGAAAGGTGACAGCATCTGGTTGACGTTGCTGACTTCCTTTATTCCTTTGATCATTATGTTCCTGCTGTTCTTCTTCCTGTTTAATCAGGCTCAAGGCGGCGGCGGTAAAGTAATGAACTTTGGTAAAAGCCGTGCTCGTCTCTACAACGAAGAGAAGAAGCGGGTTACATTTGAAGATGTTGCGGGTGCTGACGAAGAGAAACAGGAACTTGTTGAGGTTGTAGACTTCCTCAAGGACCCTCGTAAATTCGCAGCAGTAGGTGCGCGGATTCCTAAGGGCGTATTGCTCGTAGGGCCTCCAGGTACCGGTAAAACATTGCTCGCTCGTGCCGTAGCCGGTGAAGCGGGTGTACCATTCTTCACTATTTCAGGTTCCGACTTCGTGGAAATGTTTGTCGGTGTCGGTGCATCACGTGTACGTGATTTGTTTGAAAATGCGAAGAAAAATGCCCCATGTATCATCTTTATCGATGAGATTGATGCTGTAGGACGTCAGCGTGGTGCTGGTCTCGGTGGTGGTCACGATGAACGTGAACAGACACTCAACCAGTTGCTCGTTGAGATGGACGGATTCGGAGTTAACGAAGGTATTATCATCATAGCCGCAACGAACCGTGCAGATATTTTGGACCCTGCCTTGCTGCGTCCAGGACGTTTTGACCGTCAAATTACGGTTGACCGCCCTGATGTAAGAGGTCGTGAAGCTGTCCTGAAAGTACATTCCCGTAATAAACCACTGACCAAAGATGTGAAGATGGATATTATCGCGAAGCGTACAACAGGTTTCTCTGGTGCGGATTTGGAGAATCTCTTGAACGAAGCGGCATTGCTTGCAGCGCGTCGTAACCGTAAAGATATTTCCATGAAGGAAGTTGACGAAGCGATTGACCGTGTCATCGTTGGTACGGAGAAGAAAAGCCGTGTCATCAGTGATCGCGAGAAACGAATCGTTGCTTATCACGAAGCAGGTCATACCATTGTTGGATACTTCCTCGAACATGCTGATATGGTACATAAAGTGACCATTATTCCGCGCGGACGTGCGGGTGGATATGTAATCATGTTGCCAAAAGAAGACCGTATGCTGGTTACCAAGCAAGAATTGCTGGATAAAGTAACCGGACTTCTCGGAGGTCGTGTAGCTGAAGAATTGTTCATCGGAGAAATTGGTACTGGTGCATACAGTGACTTCCAGCAAGCGACAGGTATTGTTCGCAGCATGGTTATGGAATACGGTATGAGTGAGAAATTGGGACCTATGCAATTCGGAAGTTCACAAGGACAGGTATTCCTTGGTCGGGATATCGGTCATGAACAGAATTACTCAGATTCCATTGCTTACGAGATTGATCAGGAAATGCAACGCTTTATCAATGACTGTTATGAGAAGTGTAAGGACTTGCTTGTTAAACATTCAAAAGAGATGCACCTGATCGCTCAAACTTTGCTTGAGGTTGAGACTTTGGAAATGGATCAGATCAAGCAATTGATCGAAACAGGTTCTTTGACTCCAAAAGCAGACAATGACAATGATGGTGAAGGCACACCAACTGAAGGCGGAGAGCCAATCATCGACACCATCGGTGATGTGCGTGTTCGTATTCAAGGTAAAGATGAAACGCCTGAGCCACCAGCCGGAGATATTCCAAACGAAGCTCCGAATCTGGAAAAGGGTAATAACAATAACCCGGATGATGGCGGAACGAAGCCAACGTCTTAATGCACAATACATCTGGCTATAATAGCAGGTGAAATCAAGAGAGCCCTCGGGGCTCTCTTTTTTTATCCATTATTTTAAAAGAGGATAGATAAAGATAAACGGGAGTTAGATGGCGAACCAGTTAGCAAACAGGTGGTTACAGCGCTGTCCCGGGCCTTTTTCATTTATTGACAGAGTCGTGAACGTTGTGTAAATTAGTTGTTAAACCGCTTGTGATTCGTTTCTCAAGCGAAGATAACGACTTAGGTTAGCCCACGAAACAGCGCATGACGCTGTCCCGATAAAGGAGAGGATCACAGGTGGAAGCTCTGGCTTTAGAGCGCAAGGCTGAGATGAACCGCGAGCTGCGTGAGCGGCTTATGGTGTTGAAGAAGGAACGTAATGCCATTATTCTTGCCCATTATTATCAACGTGACGAAGTACAGGAGGTTGCAGACTTCCGTGGAGATTCGTTTCTGTTAGCCCAGAAGGCAGCACAGACAGATGCGGATGTGATCGTTTTCTGTGGTGTTCATTTTATGGGTGAAAGCGCTAAAATTCTGGCGCCAAATAAAACAGTTATTATCCCGGACGAACGTGCGGGCTGCCCAATGGCAGATATGGTGAATGTGGATGGACTACGCAAATTGAAAGCACAACATCCTAATGCCAAGGTGGTTACGTATATCAATTCCTCGGCTGAGATCAAAGCAGAGACTGACATCTGTTGTACATCAGCGAATGCAGTCCGGGTTATTCAATCGGTGGATTCCGACGAAATTATCTGGGTACCGGATAAAAACCTGGGACATTATGTGCAGCAGCATACAGACAAGAAAATGATTATCTGGGAAGGTTACTGCAACACTCACGATATGCTTACAGTCAAAGATGTGGTGGAGATGAGAGCCAAGCATCCAAATGCAGAGTTTGTTGTCCATCCAGAGTGTCGCCCTGAGGTTGTAGAAATGGGTGATTTTGTAGGTAGTACAACAGCTATTCTGGAGTATTGCAAAAATTCATCAGCGAAGGAATTTATCGTAGGTACCGAAGATGGTACAGGATATCAGCTTCGTCTGGATAGCCCGGATAAACAGTTCCACTTTGCTACCAAGTTCCTCGTATGTCCCAACATGAAGGTGAACAACTTGAAGAAACTGGTGAAATGCCTGGAAACGATGAAGCCGCAAATCTACGTGCCACCGGCCGTTGCCGACAAAGCCAGAGAATCACTAGAGCGCATGTTGTTGGTAAAGTAGGATGCGCTACTCTTGCTCCAAGACAGGTGAATAACATGATACCGCAATATTTAGTTGATTTTGATCTGTCTGCGCTACCCATGGTAGAGACGGATGTACTGGTTATAGGCTCAGGGATTGCTGGTTTGTTTACTGCCATTAAGGCAAGTGGACAACAACGTGTATTAATGATCACGAAGAAGTCATTACTTGAAAGTAACACCAGATATGCGCAGGGAGGCATCGCTGCGGTTATTGCTGAGGATGATTCACCTGCTTACCACTTGCAGGATACACTTGTAGCAGGAGCGGGCTTATGCCGCTCCGAAGCGGTAGAGGTATTGGTGAATGAGGGGCCGGACGGAGTGAAGGAACTGATTCGTTTGGGTACTTTATTTGATCTGGAGAACGGCGAGTTGGCGTTGACGCAGGAAGGTGCGCATAGCCACCGCCGTATTTTGCATGCCAACGGAGATGCAACGGGATATGAGATTGTACGTGCGCTTGCTGTTGAAGTGAATGAGCATCCCGGGATTGAAGTTTGGGATGAGCATTTTGTTGTTGACCTAATTACGGATCGAAATCGAGGGGAATGCATTGGCGCTCTGGTTCAGAAGGATGACGGATCGCAAGTGTTCGTGAAGGCACAGGCAACCGTTCTTTGCTCTGGTGGGGCAGGACAACTGTACCGATACACGACGAATCCCGATGTAGCTACTGCCGATGGTGTAGCCATGGCTTATCGGGCTGGGGCTATTGTTCGTGACATGGAATTTATCCAATTCCACCCCACCTCTCTATGTTACCCTGGGGCCCCGCGCTTCCTTGTGTCAGAAGCCGTACGTGGCGAAGGAGCATATTTGCGCAATGTGAAGGGTGAGCGCTTCATGGATCGTTATCATGCCCAGCTTGAACTGGCCCCACGAGATATCGTGGCACGAGCGATTGTTAGTGAGATGGAGTCCACCAACAGTACCTTTGTGTACTTGGACATTACACATGAACAGCCAGAGATGATCAAGCATCGGTTCCCTACCATATATGAGACTTGTATGCGTTATGGATTAGACATGACAACGGACTGGATTCCCGTTGCACCTGCTGCCCATTACATGATGGGTGGAGTGAAAACGGATTTAAGTGGAGAGAGCAACATCTCCCGATTATTTGCTTGTGGCGAGGTGTCTTCTACAGGAGTGCATGGAGCCAACCGCCTGGCAAGCAATTCTTTATCAGAAGCGATTGTATTTGGGCGGAGAATTGTTGATCGTATTCAATCTCTCCCTCCGCTTGGTTTATTACAAGCAAGAGGGGCTACGCCTTCATCTGTGGACATGAATAACATGAATAGCAAGATCATGAAAGAGCAAAAACCTATATCTGAAAGACGTTTACGACTACAGAAAATGATGGTTCGTCAGGTAGGTTTGCGCCGGAATGGTGAGGACCTGCAGAAGGCCATGGACAAGCTGCAACAGGAATTGCAATTTTTTGATCAGACACTCACGCATAAGGAAGAGCTGGAGTATGCCAACCTTCTGACCTGTGCCTGGTTAGTTACTAGCGGTGCATTACATCGCGAGGAGAGTCGGGGGGCTCACTATCGTGAGGATTTCCCGGCACGTGATGATATCGTGTGGCAGAAGCATAGTCTGCAGCAGCGAGAACAAGCGATTGTGGAGGAATTGATGTCATGATACTGAATGGATATAATGAAGGGCTTGTCGAATCAATCAAAAACTGGCTTCGTGAAGATGTTGGTGCAGGTGACGTTACAACAAGTGTGACGATTCCAGCAGGCAACCAATCCAAGGCCATTATACACGCCAAAGACAATGGTGTTATTGCAGGCATGACCGTAGCTAAACTTGTATTTCAAGTCGTTGATCCTGATCTTGTATTTACACCGAAGGTAACAGACGGAGACAAGGTTACCCATGGCACGATTTTGGCCGAGGTAGAGGGAAGTACACATTCACTGCTTACGGGGGAACGACTTGCACTTAACTTGCTGCAACGTATGTCCGGAATAGCTACGCGTACGCGTGCCTACGTGGATGTGTTGGATGGTCTTGAGACCAGGCTCGTGGATACACGTAAGACAACGCCGGGCCACCGATTACTTGAGAAATATGCGGTGCGCGTGGGTGGCGGAGCGAATCATCGATTTGGACTGTACGATGCTGTTATGATTAAGGATAACCACATCAAGGGTGCAGGCGGAATCACCGAGGCGGTACAGCGTGCGCGAACCATTATCCCACATACGATGACGATTGAAGTGGAGACTGAAAATCTGGAGCAGGTGAGAGAAGCCTTGCAAGCCGGGGCAGATATCATTATGCTGGATAACATGCATCCAGAGCGGATGCGTGAAGCGGTTGAACTTATTCGTGAACAGGCTCCTCATGTGAAGGTTGAAGCATCCGGTAACGTGTCTCTTCAGACCATTCGTGGCATTGCAGAGAGTGGTGTGGATGTAATTTCGGTTGGCAGGTTAACCTATTCCTTTGAGAGCCTGGATATTAGTCTGGATTTAAATGAAAAGAAAGAGGGGTGAACCTCTTTGATTCTAGTTGTAGACGTGGGGAACAGCAATATGGTGCTCGGCGTATATCAAGGCCGGGAATTGCTGCACCACTTTCGTCTGAGTACATCACGTCAGTCAACAGTGGATGAATACGGCGTATTGATTTATAATTTATTTCATATGTCCGGCATCAGGGCAAGTGACATCGAAGGTGTCATCATCTCATCTGTGGTCCCGCCACTGGTGAATGTAATCGAAGCGATGTGTGAGAAGTATGTAGGCAAAAAAGCTTTGCTCGTTGGGCCTGGTATTAAAACTGGCTTGAACCTGCGATACGAGAACCCTCGTGAAGTGGGTGCAGATCGTATTGTTAATGCAGTGGCAGCCGTTGAGAAGTATGGCGGCCCTCTCGTCGTGGTCGATTTCGGTACTGCAACGACCTTTGACTGTATTGACGAGAAAGGTCACTACCTGGGGGGAGCTATTGTACCTGGCATTCAGATCGCCACTGAAGCGCTCTATGAGCGGGCATCCAAGTTGCCTCGTATAGAGCTGGAGAAACCTAAAAAGGTCATTGGCCGTAATACTATTCATGCTATGCAAGCGGGTATTATATTTGGCTATGCAGGGCAGGTAGATGGTATTGTAGAACGTATTCGCGAGGAGATGGGAGCGAAGCCCCGAGTTATCGCGACGGGTGGTCTCGCTACACTTATCGCAGAAGAAACCCGTAGTATAGAGGAAGTTGATCCGCTGCTTACGCTTGAAGGGCTGCGTATTATATATGAGCGGAACCGGGAAAGGTGAGCATAGTGACGGCATACAGCGGGCTGAGATTACAGCTTAAGTGTTGTGCCGTTTTTTCTGTGTTACGACTATTATGGCGATACGCCAAAGGAGGCTGAATGACTTGGAAAACAACAACAAGCATGACCGGTTAATTCGTGGTACAGCAATGAATGGAAAGGTAAGAGCCTTTGCTATCCAGACTACGGAACTGGTTGAGGAACTACGCAGAAGACACGATACGTTTCCCACGGCTACAGCTGCCATGGGGCGTACGGTTACAACAGCAGCCATTATGGGTGCAATGCTCAAAGGTGAAGAGAAGTTAACGGTACAAGTCAACGGTGATGGGCCCATTGGACAGATTGTAGCTGATGCCAATGCGAAAGGCGAAGTACGAGGATATGTTTCTAATCCGCATGTACATTTGCCAAGCAATAGTGTGGGTAAACTGGACGTTGCAGGCGCGGTTGGAACGGAAGGTTTCATCAACATAACGAAGGATTTGGGACTGAAAGAACCATATCGTGGCAGTGTGCCTATTATTTCAGGAGAACTGGGCGAAGACTTCACGTACTACTTTGCTCAATCGGAGCAAACCCCTTCTGCTGTAGGCGTTGGTGTGCTCGTTGATACGGATAATTCCGTTATTGTCTCAGGTGGATTCATTATGCAGCTGTTGCCGGGATTGACAGATCCAGAGATCACGGCGATCGAAAACGCCATTAGTACGTTGCCGCCAGTGACGACGTTGCTGGAGCAGGGACTTGAATTGGAAGAGTTGCTTCGCCGATTGTTGCCAGATGTACAAGTGATGGAAGGATTGGATATTCATTTTAGCTGTGAGTGTTCACGTGAGCGGGTAGAGAAGACACTAATCAGCCTGGGCCAAACGGAGATGGAGCAATTAATTGAAGAAGAGGGCCAGGCTGAAGTGGTCTGCCAATTCTGTAATGAAGCCTATGACTTTAACAAAGAACAACTTGAGACCATCCTAGAGCAAGCCAAGAACTGATCTATGCGGGGACGGGATGCGGAATGACAAGACAGGAAAAAGGGTTGTGGACGGCTGTAATTGTCTTGACGCTAGGTATGCTGGTCATGGGTAGTGTGATGGCTATGCATGGTCTCAGACAGGGCAAAGACGAGGCAGATGCATCCCATGATGCTAATACGGAAGAAGGAAGCACCGTAGCGACGATCAATGGAGAAGTTATCACGGACAAAGAGTGGACCGATGCGCTGAAAAGACGCTATGGCAGCGAGTTATTACTCCAGATGTTAAACCGTAAAGCAGTATTTGCCGAAGCAATTGAACGCAAGCTGATCGTCACTCCCCAAGAGATTGCAAGAGAACTTGCCGCCGCGATGGATGGGTACGATTCAGAGAAATCATATTTTGACGAAATGAAGTCTCAATTGGGCCTGTCGAAACAGGAACTTGAGTTGGAAGCCGGCTACAGGCTGCTGCTTGAGAAAATTGCAACGATCGGCATACAGATCAAGGATGCAGATATTGAGCATTACTGGACTGAACACCGTGAGGATTACGTTTCCCCCGAGAAATATGACTTGTCCATCATCGTAGTGAAGGAAGAAGATGAAGCCGATTCCTTACTGGATGCGTTGGAGAAGGGGGAGGACTTTGAAGAAGCTGCTCGCAAGCAATCGACAGACAGCTTCTCTCGTGATGCTGGTGGCAGGCTGGGATGGATTGAGCGGAATGATCCATTCCAGTCAGAAGAAATCCTTCAACTTGCTGCCGGGCTGGATGTAGGCGATATTGCCGGACCGGTTCGAGTGGAAGAAGGTTATGTTATTATCAGACTTAATGATAAAGAAGAACGCCAGGTGCAATCGGCCGAAGAGGTCCATGAGGAGATTCGAATGCAACTGGCTCTGAGTCAGGCTGATCCGTTGCCGCAGGTAGAGCAAATGCTGCGTAACAAGTATGAAGCCGTAATTCTGTCCGAGATTCCTGCCTCCTGAATTCAATGGAAAAGATTTCCTCTTGCTGCTGCATCTTGATAAAAATACTCTGTCTGCGGTCTTAGGGCCAAAGGCAGAGTATTTTTTTTAAGTACTCATATTGACAATAAGGGTTAACGTTGATAAGATGAAAATAATAAATACCTACTCGTTTACTCGGATATAAAAGATTTATTTATGAACAAAGAAACTTTCGGAAACCTCCGCCCTGTCTAGAAATCTTAGCAGTAAGGGATAGGATCAACAGGATTTCCGCAGTTCTTCTATAACAGCTAGAGGCTACCGGCCGCACAGTATAGGTTAACAGGACTCAAGTTTTATTCATCCACTAAGGAGGGCATTCATATGGCTAAAGTAGTTAATAACGTAACAGAACTCATCGGAGGTACTCCGCTTGTTCGTCTGAACCGTATCGTACCTGAAGGCAGTGCTGAAGTATTCGTGAAGCTGGAGTACCAGAATCCAGGTTCAAGCGTGAAAGACCGTATCGCAATTAGCATTGTGGAAGAAGCGGAAAAAGAAGGCAAGCTAAAACCAGGTGATACCATTATTGAAGCAACAAGTGGTAACACGGGAATTGGACTCGCGATGGTGGCTGCAGCCAAAGGCTACAAGTCCGTTATTGTAATGCCTGAGACGATGAGCTTGGAGCGTCGCAACTTGCTTCGTGCGTATGGTGCTGAGCTTGTGCTTACACCTGGAGCTGAAGGTATGAATGGTGCTGTTAAAAAAGCCGAAGAACTGCTGAAAGAAAACCCTTCCTATTTCATGGCTGAGCAATTTAAAAATAAAGCCAACGTGAAGATCCACCGTGAAACGACTGGCCCTGAGATTGTTGAAGCAATTCAATCTGTGGGTGGTACGTTGGATGCTTTCGTTGCGGGAATTGGTACAGGCGGAACAATTACAGGTGTAGGGGAAGTGCTGAAAGAAGCTTTCTCTGGTATTAAAATTGTTGCAGTTGAGCCAGCAGCTTCGCCAATTCTGGCGGGCGGCAAACCTGGACCACATAAGATCCAGGGGATTGGTGCCAACTTTATCCCTGAGATTCTGGATCAGGAAATCTATGATGAGATCATTCACATTGAGAATGATGATGCATTCGAGACGGCTCGTCAGGTAGCGAAGGAAGAAGGTATTCTGTCCGGTATTTCTTCAGGTGCGGCGATCCGTGCAGGTCTTCAGGTAGCGAAACAGTTGGGTGAAGGCAAGCGCGTTGTCGTAATCGTGCCAAGTAACGGCGAACGTTACCTCAGCACACCTCTTTACAACTTCGAAGGCTAAGTCTACAAATGACAAAACCAATCCTCCTTGCCCGTATGACGGGTATGGAGGATTTTTGGCGTAATGCTTTTAAAAGGGGCGGCGCTTTAGTATACTATCAGACAATAGAACTAGCGACAGATGGAGGGCGGCACACCGCAATGACACACCTGATGACAACATACGCCGACTGGATGGAGTGGGCTGAACAAGGCTGGACCATGATGCCCTATATGACGAAGTCGGATGAGGGACCGTATCATGGCGGTTTACCGTTATCGTGGGAGGCAGCCTGGGAGCAGGCATCACCATACGCAATTGTGCTGGAGAATGGCAAAGGCGGGAGATATACATTTCTGGGGTTAGACCCCGTATCCGTTATTTCCGGCAAGGGTCAAGAAGCGGTTATTCATGATGTGACGCAAGGAGCCACCTCGACGGACAGCGGCAAGCCGCTTGATGTATTGAAGAGATGGACTGCCCCGTATAGTGCACCCAAGGTTAATGGGGCTCCAGACTTTGGGGGTGGATACGCAGGTTATCTCAGCTACGATGTAGCAAGATCATTGGAGAAGCTCCCAGATTTGGCTGAGGATAACCCGGCTCTGCCGGATTATTGGTGGATGCGCTTTGAAGAAATATGGGCGTATGACCATGAGCAGCAGGCACTTTTCTGCATGGTTCATCTGGCTATAGAGCCTAACCGGAACGAAACTGATATCCGTAGTCTATATTCAGCGGCAGAAGCACGAGCGACAGCGATGCAGAAACGTTGGCTTCATATTATGGGGGCTACACAGGCTGAGGAACAACAACAGGCACTGGAACGCCGCAACAAGCAGGTCAATCGTACCCCGCAGCCTGAAGATGCGGAAAGGGAATCGGAAGGATGGGAAACCTCCTTTCCCCAGGAGGACTTTGAACAAGCTGTGCGTACGGTACAGGAATATATCAGGCAGGGCGATGTGTTCCAGGTGAACCTGTCCTTGAGACAGGAAAAGCGGCTTCATTCGAGCGCTGAGCATATTTATGAATGGCTGCGCCTTGTGAATCCATCACCGTATATGGGAATGCTGCGTAGTCCAGACTTTCAACTGGTAAGCGGATCTCCCGAGCTTCTGGTCAAAGTGGAGAATGGCAAAGTCAGTGCACGTCCCATCGCAGGGACCCGAAGAAGGGGCCGGGATGAAGCAGAGGATAAAGCTATGGCGGATGAACTGCTCAGCAGTGAGAAGGAACGGGCGGAGCATATTATGCTCGTTGATCTGGAACGGAATGATATCGGACGGATTGCAGCCTACGGTTCGGTTCATGTGCCTGAATTGATGACCATCGAGAAGTATTCCCATGTCATGCATCTCGTTTCCCAGGTGGAAGGCAGGCTGGCAGAAGGGTTATCCGTATTTGATGTGATTGCTGCGACATTCCCGGGCGGAACGATTACAGGAGCCCCGAAAGTCCGCACCATGGAGATTATCGAGGAACTTGAGCCTGTGCGGCGTGGGCCTTATACGGGTTCCATCGGGTGGATGGATTACAGTGGAAATATGGAATTGAACATCGTCATTCGTACGCTTGCCATCAAGGATGGTATTGGTTATGTACAGGCTGGTGCAGGAATTGTCATTGATTCCGATCCATATCGGGAATACAAGGAATGCCGCAACAAGGCAAGAGCCATGATGAGAGCTGTGAATTACAGCGAAGAGGCTGAAGCAAGCAGAGCTATTGAACAAGAACAAGCGGAGCGAACAGAAGCTGTTAAACTAAAATAAAACGAAGCAACCGTCACTTGCGTTGACGGAAGATGAGGAGGAGCAGGCATATGATACTGGTTATCGATAATTACGATTCCTTCACGTACAACCTGGTTCAATATCTGGGTGAACTGGGTGAGACGGTGGAAGTTCGCCGCAACGACGAGATTGATCTGGCAGGCATAGAGGCACTGGAACCTGATCATATTCTGATCTCTCCGGGCCCATGTACACCGAATGAAGCAGGCATCAGCCTGGCAGTCATTGATCATTTCAAGGGAAGCATTCCGATCTTTGGTGTTTGTCTGGGGCATCAGTCCATTGGACAAGCATTTGGTGGCAATGTCATTCGTGCGGAGCGCATGATGCACGGCAAAACATCCGAGATGCACCACAATGGGACATCGGTATTTGCCGGATTGCCATCTCCATTCACAGCTACCCGTTACCACTCCCTGATTGTCGAGCGCAGCAGCTTGCCTGACTGCCTGGAGATTACAGCGGAGACAGCTGAAGGTGAAATTATGGGTCTGCGCCACAAAGAATATGCGATTGAAGGTGTTCAATTCCACCCGGAATCCATTATTACAGACCATGGTCATCAGATGCTTCGTAACTTTTTGTCCCAACAAGTGAAGGTTTAACATGCAATATGCCGCGATAAATGGAGAGTTGGTCAATATGGCGGCGGCCGTGGTTCCTGTAACGGATCACGGCTTTTTGTACGGATTGGGACTGTTTGAGACGTTCCGGACGTATCGAGGTGTCCCATATCTTTTGGAACGGCATCTGGAGCGCATGGCTTTGGGGTGTAAGGAACTTGGCATTCCTTTTACAACGACCGCGGCAGAGGTGACAGGTGGGCTTCAACGTTTGATGAATGCGAACGGACTTCGGGATGCGTATGTGCGATACACGGTATCAGCCGGTGAAGCACCGCTAGGCTTACCTTCTGGTGATTATTCGAAGCCAAATCATATTTTACTGGCAAAAGCATTACCTGATCCTTCTCCCTCTTTATATGAGAGTGGAAAAATGATTCAACGGTTGTCTACACCTCGCAACACGCCTGAAGGAGAAGTTCGGTTCAAGTCGCTGCATTACATGAACAGTATTCTGGCGAAACGGGAGCTTAATGGATACGGGCAGCATGTGCAGGGTGCAGAAGGGCTACAATTAACCCGGGATGGTCATATAGCGGAAGGGATCGTCAGCAATGTGTTTTGGGTACGGGAAAATGTTCTCTACACGCCAGCACTCTCAACCGGCATTCTGCCGGGTATCACGAGAGCTGTGGTAATGGAGATTGCCTCGCAGCAAGGAATCCCCTGCATAGAAACGTTAGCTTCCTGGGAGGATCTCCTGCAAGCAGATGAAATATTTCTAACCGGCTCGGTGGCCGAACTGGTTCCGGTGACAACTCTGCGGGATCAGGACGGAGCCGAAACGATAATTAGCAACGGACATATTGGCCCGGTTACAGCAGTCCTTCTGGGTATGTACCGGCAGAAAGCGGGGTATACTTCATGACACTTACACCTGTCATCTATGAACGGAACTATGCATGGGGGCCAGCTGAATTGAAGCTGGGTACAAGGACACAGATTATGGGCATTCTTAACGTCACGCCTGACTCGTTCTCGGATGGTGGACGTTATACCAACGTGGAGCGGGCGGTTGCTCATGCCAAGCAGATGATGGAGGACGGGGCGGACCTGATTGATATCGGCGGGGAGTCCACCCGGCCAGGTTCAGATGTCGTGGGCGCTGATGAAGAGCTTAGCCGGATTATTCCGGTTATTGAGGCATTGCATCAGCAAGCCCCGCACATTCCGATATCGGTAGACACGTATAAAGCCGATGTTGCACGTCAGGCTATTCTAGCAGGTGCCCATATTATTAATGATGTGTGGGGTGCCAAGGCAGATGCAGATATGGCCCGCACGGCAGCAGAGCTGGGGTGTCCCATCGTTCTGATGCATAATCGGCAGGATCGGAATTACACCGATTATCTGAGTGATGTCGTCAGCGATTTGCAGGAGAGCATACAGATTGCATTAACAGCCGGCGTGAAAGCAGACCAAATTATCCTGGACCCGGGCATTGGTTTTGTGAAGGATCTCGGAGAAAATCTGAAGCTCATGTCATCGCTCGGTTTGCTCAATGAAATGGGATATCCCGTTCTGCTAGCCACCTCACGCAAAAGATTCATCCAGAACACCCTGGATGTCGGGGCGGATGATGCGCTGGAAGGAACGGCTGCGACCGTTGCATTTGGCATTGCCCAAGGCTGCCAGATGGTTCGGGTTCATGATGTGAAACCGATTCGGCGGACGGCAGACATGTGTGATGCCATGTTGTATGCTTCTCCGGGTATACGGAGGAAATAATGTGGCGGGTCCCTGGTGACCCGTCCAGTGGAAGCGCAGCGTTTTTCAAAGGCGAAGCTAAGGCATAACTTCAAATAGATTAAAATTTCAATATATATAGAGGGCAGGCGGATCGTATGGATAGAATGGTATTGCATCGTATGGAGTATTACGGATATCATGGTGTTTTTGCAGAAGAACGGAAGCTTGGGCAGCGGTACTATATTGATCTGGAGATTGATATGGACCTGGGTGAGGCCGGACGTAACGATGATCTGACCAAAACGATTAATTATGCGGAGATCCATGAGCTGGTGAAACAGATTGTAGAGAATAAATCATTCCAGTTAATTGAAGCTTTGGGCGAACATATTGCATCTTCTTTACTAGACACTTATACTATTATCAATGCATTGACAGTCAAGGTGACGAAGCCACATCCGCCATTTGATATTCATTTTGAGGGCGTAACGGTAGAGCTTCGCCGCACAAGAAAGTGAGAACCGATCATGATTGCACATTCGACCTCTGAATCTTCAGAGGCTTATATTGCTTTAGGGGCCAATTTGGGTGACCGGGAACAGACGCTGTTTGAAGCATTGTCTTTGCTGGATGAACACCCTCATATATCCGTTCTGCGTTGTTCTGCACTATATGAGACGGAGCCTGTAGGATATGTAGATCAGCCTGCATTTCTGAATATGGCAGTCGCCGTACAGGTGATGCTGACACCAGAGCAGTTGCTCACGGAATTACTGGATATCGAGAATCGGCTTGGCCGTGTTCGTGATATTCGCTGGGGACCGCGCACCGTTGATCTGGATCTGCTCTGGATGCAAGGTGAGACGCGAGATACCGAATTGCTTCAATTGCCTCATCCCCGCATGGGAGAACGGGCTTTTGTACTGGTACCACTGTCGGATATCGTACCGGAGGGCGAGATTTCAGGTTTGTATACCTTTGTACACTCATCGTTGTCTGTACTGGATGGAAAGGATGGAATACAGCTTTGGAAAACATGCAATTGGCCAACCGAATCCGGGCATTCCGGAAGTTGAAAGGTTTAACACAACATGAACTTGCGGCCGAGACCGGCATCTCGCTGGCCATTCTGGGAACCATTGAACGGGGAAACCGTAAGGTATCACAGCAAGAACTCGATCGAATTGCTGGTGTGCTGGCAATCAGTATCGAGGAGCTGCGGGGCAACTAGGACCGTTTCGGTTTCGCCATGTTACAACAACCAAGACACCGATCAAACTTTATATCGTGATATATACAGAATTAAAAAAGGAGTGGAATGACTACCGTGCTGAACATTGGTGGCATTGAAATGAAAAACCAGGTCGTACTTGCGCCGATGGCTGGCGTATGTAATCCGGCTTTTCGTTTGATCGCAAAAGAATTCGGAACAGGCCTCGTATGCGCGGAGATGGTGAGTGGCAAAGCCATTGTCCATGGCAACCAGCGTACGCGTGAGATGTTGTTTGTAGATGAGCGTGAGAAACCGCTGAGCCTTCAGATTTTTGGGGGAGATCGTGATTCCCTTGTAGAAGCAGCCAAAATCGTGGACAAAGAAACCAATGCAGACATCATCGATATTAACATGGGATGCCCTGTGCCAAAGGTAACGAAATGTGATGCCGGTGCACGTTGGTTGCTTGATCCGAACAAAATCTATGAGATGGTATCCGCTGTCGTGGACGCGGTGGAGAAGCCGGTGACGGTCAAGATGCGTATCGGCTGGGATAACGAGCATATCTTCGCGGTGGAGAATGCGCTCGCGGTTGAACGTGCTGGCGGACAGGCGGTAAGTGTACACGGCCGCACGCGTGAGCAACTCTATACAGGCACAGCTGACTGGTCACACATCAAAGATGTAAAAGAAGCTGTCTCTATCCCAGTGATCGGCAATGGTGATGTCCATACACCAGAGGATGCACGCCGTATGCTGGATGAAACGGGTTGTGACGGAGTTATGATCGGTCGTGCTGCCCTGGGTAACCCATGGATGCTGTATCGTACCATTCAATACTTAAGCACGGGGGAATTGCTTCCTGACCCGAATGGCGAAGAGAAGATCCGTGTTGCCATCCTGCATATGGATCGCCTGATCGCATTGAAGAATGAGACAGTTGCCGTACGCGAGATGCGCAAACATCTGGCTTGGTATTTGAAAGGCCTGAAAGGATCTGCCCGCATCAAGGATGTTATTATGGAAGGAACCAAGCGGGACGAGATGGTACAGATTCTGGAGAACTTTGTGAGTCAGCTGAAAAGCGAAGGTAATTTGGAGTCAGAACCGGTAATCGCCGGAAATGCATCTTAATTATAAACGCATCTGTAAAACGTTTACACCTATAGGGGACGTAACATTGACTTTTCGAGATCGTTCCCCTATAATTTCTCAGTATAAATTCGCCATGTGCGTTAATAAGGATATAGCATCAGGAGGAATATTCTATTCCTCTGGAGAACTTCATATAGTTTTGAAGATGTATGCGAGCGGAGCTCTGTAACAAGCACTGATTCCGTTGCCGTACAATCAAATTTATTCCCATGACAGGAGAATCGGTTGAGATGAGCGACAAGGAAGTTATCCTTACACCAGAAGGACTCAAGAAGCTGGAAGAAGAATTGGAAACATTGAAATCAGTGAAGCGCCGCGAAGTGGCTGAACGGATTAAGGTAGCCATCGGGTATGGAGATATCAGTGAAAACTCTGAATACGAAGACGCGAAGAATGAGCAAGCTTTCATCGAAGGACGTGTAATCACGTTGGAGAAATTGCTTCGTAACGCGCGGATTATTAACAGCGACGAGATCGATACCGATGCTGTAAGCGTGGGTGCAACCGTCACTGTAGAAGATCTGGAGTTTGGCGACATCACGGAATATACGATTGTAGGTACTGCGGAGGCAGACCCGCTTCAGAACAAGATATCGAACGAGAGCCCTGTAGGTAAAGCGATTCTCGGCAAGAAAAAAGGTACAGTTGTTGATGTAAGTGTGCCTGCTGGCGTAATTCAATATAAAATTATGGACATTAAAAAGCTATAGCAACGAAGCAGTTGGGCGCGGTAAACAAAAGCTTCCTTAGGGAAGCTTTTTCAACATTAGAGGAAAAACGTCCTCTCGCGATGCCTGCAATGTAAATAAGGAGATGAATACAGATCATGACGGATGAAGTCTTGAATCAGGAAACCGAACTTAGCGAGCTTTTACAAATTCGCCGTGACAAATTGGACGAGCTCCGCAAATTGGGAATCGACCCTTTTGGCCAAAAATACGTACGTACCGAAGAAGCCGGCTCCATTCTGAAGAAGTATGAAGAACTGACCAAGGAAGAGCTGGAAGAGAAGCACATCGAAGTCAGTATTGCCGGACGGATTATGGCGAAGCGGGGAATGGGTAAAGCAAGCTTCGCACATATTCAGGACCTGAGCGGCAGAATCCAGATCTATGTTCGTCAGGATAGCGTGCCTGAAGACAAGTATGCGGCATTTAGCCTGCTGGACCTTGGCGATATCGTTGGGGTAACGGGTGTGATCTTTAAGACCAAAACAGGTGAAACTTCTGTCAAAGTGAAAGATATTGAAGTGCTGTCCAAATCGCTCTATCCGCTTCCGGATAAATTCCATGGTCTCACTGACGTAGAGCTGCGTTACCGCCAGCGTTATGTTGACCTGATTATGAGCCCGGACGTACAACAGACCTTTATCGCACGTTCCAAAATCATTCAATCGATGCGTCGTTACCTGGATTCCCTTGGATATCTGGAAGTGGAAACACCTACGTTGCATACGATCGCAGGAGGAGCGGCAGCACGTCCGTTCATCACACATCACAATGCGCTGGATATGGAACTGTACATGCGGATTGCGATTGAACTTCACCTGAAACGTCTGATTGTTGGCGGGCTGGAGAAGGTATATGAGATCGGCCGTGTATATCGGAATGAAGGTATGTCCACACGTCACAATCCGGAGTTCACCATGATTGAATTGTATGAGGCATATGCCGACTACAAGGATATTATGCAATTGACGGAGAACCTGGTTGCTCATATTGCACAGGAAGTACTGGGTACGCAAGTGATCCAGTATGGAGATTATGAAGTAGATCTTACGCCGCAGTGGCGCCGTGTTACGATGGTGGATGCAGTTAAGGAAGTTGTAGGCGTAGACTTCTCCGTACACATGACGGATGAGGAAGCACACAACTTGGCGAAGGAACATAAGGTTCCGGTTGAAAAACATATGACATTTGGTCATATTCTGAACGCGTTCTTTGAAGAATTTGTAGAAGAGACGTTGATTCAACCGACATTCATTATGGGACATCCTCTTGAGATCTCACCACTAGCGAAGAAAAATGATGTAGATCCGCGCTTCACGGATCGCTTCGAATTGTTCATCGTTGGACGTGAGCATGCCAATGCCTTCACAGAGCTGAATGATCCAATCGATCAGCGTCAGCGCTTTGAAGCACAGATGCTGGAGAAAGAACATGGGAACGACGAAGCTCATGAGATGGATGACGACTTCATCCGTGCGCTCGAATATGGTATGCCACCAACAGGCGGATTGGGAATCGGGGTTGATCGTCTGATCATGCTGCTTACCAACTCCCCGTCGATTCGTGACGTACTGCTCTTCCCGCACATGCGTCCTCGTACGCAAGATTAAATAAGGAACGTAGGATACGTTCATAATAGAAGAGGAACCTGCCGTTCAGTATCATGCTGGGGCAAGTTCCTCTTTAGGTTTACATAGACGCTAAAAATAAAGTTTGTCAGAAGGCCCTTGCTCACAGCACACCATAAGGGTAACACCGCGTCTTGAAATTGTTAGATTAACCTGTTCGTATTTTTGTTAAAAGAGGTGCCCTTCATGAAGTTCAGGCTTCACTTTGCCAAATTCTTATCTCCTCCGTTAATTCTGGTCGGTGGTTTTCTGCTTATCATTGCGATTGGAACGGTGCTTCTCATGTTGCCAATCTCCAACCAAAGCGGTATGCATTTGGCGTTTATTGACGCGCTCTTTACATCAACCTCTGCCGCATGTGTAACTGGACTTGTCGTTGTGGATGTAGGGACAACGTTTAATTTGTTTGGTCAGTTCGTCATTATGGTATTAATGCAGCTAGGTGGACTCGGATTCATGACCATGGCTACTCTCTTTGCCCTTGTATTGGGCAAGCGAATCTCACTCAAGGACAGGTTATTACTTAAAGAAGCCATTAATGCAGACAGTATGGAAGGGATAGTACGCATTATTCGCAAGGTGTTGATTTTTTCCTTTACCATTGAAGGGGTGGCGGCTGTCATACTAGCGCTGCGCTGGGCAACGGAGATGCCATTGGGTCAGGCTGTTTACTATGGAATATTTCATTCTGTTTCATTGTTTAATAACGGCGGATTCGACCTGTTTGGTAACAGCTTCCAATACTACACTGGAGATTGGATATTCAATGTGACCGCTTCTGTGCTCGTTGTCTCTGGTGGACTGGGTTTTGTTGTATTGAATGACCTGTTTGAGTATCGCAAACGCCGCCGTTTGTCTCTTCAGTCCAAACTGGTGCTGTCTGTATCCGGAGCGCTGATCGGTATAGGAGCGATTGTGTTGTTTGTTTTCGAATTCACCAATGGACATACACTGGCTTCACTCACATGGAGCGAGAAGATCTATGCATCCTTCTTCCAGTCTGTCTCTACACGTTCGTCGGGAACGAGCACAATCGATATCACGGAGATGAGGCAGGCTACCCAATTCTTCTTCATTCTGCTGATGTTTATCGGGGCTTCCCCAGGATCGACCGGGGGCGGAATCAAGACGACTACATTCCTGATCATGATTGGTGCAGTGTATGCCATGATTCGGGGAAATAAGGATATTGTGTTTTTCCGCCAGCGTGTTCCGAAAGAACTGCTGATGAGGGCGTTGACCATTATTATGGTTTCTCTGATCATATTCATGATCGTGGTGATGCTTCTGCTTACGACAGAGGATGCGCCATTCCTTTCACTGATGTTTGAAGCTGCGTCCGCAATCGGTACCGTGGGTCTTTCTGTGGGAGTGACTGATGAGTTGACCAATTGGGGGAAAATTATTATTACCTTTACCATGTTTGTAGGTCGGATTGGGCCATTAACCATCGCGTATGCCCTTCGTCCGCGCAAAGAGAAGAAACTGTATCGTCATCCGGAGGGCCGGATCATTATCGGATAAAAAGAAAAACCGTCAGACATTCAGAACTAACTCCTGTTATCGTAACGGGCCTTAGTCACAACGAATGTGCTGCGGTTTTTTTGGTTTAACGACACAAGGAAGCAAGATGCAAAGTGAGAACATCGTCCATGAGCTTGGCATTCATCTGATCCGGTCTAAGCACGGTATGTATGCCTAAGCCATCCACCAGTGCATACAATCTCTCGATCTCCAGTTCTTTGTCCAGATCGGGTCTGGAGAGGTCGTGCTTTATCAGGTAGGTGATAACAGAGCCTACAGCTTGTCTGAGTTCATCATATACGGTATTAGCAAGTTCTTTGAGAGTAGGATCGGTTTTCGATCTGGCTGTAAATGCGTACCACACCTCCATTTCGGCCAGTTTTTCTTCCGTGTTTGGTAAGAATTCGAGCAATAAGCATTTCATATTGTCCATGGGAGAGCCAGTAAAGGACATTTTTTGGACTCGATGAGACACCCGTTCAGATACCAAATTCATGGCATATCGTAGTAGTTCCGACTGTGTAGAAAAGTAGTGACGCATCGAACCAACCGAAACTCCAGCTTCTTCAGCAATATTCCGAACAGAGGCCTGTTCCATGCCATCTCTTCGTATAATACGCCAAGCTGCCTCGGCCACGAGCACGCGCTGTTTATCGTGATCAACAATTTTAGGCATAGGCATATTATATCACTGTTGATTATTATAGTACACACGTGCTAAATTATATTTAATACATTTGTATCAAAAAAGGAGAGGCTGAAATGATTGGTTATTTCATTATAGGTTGTGAGATTGCCTTTTGGGTGTTTGTGTTCGCAGGTCTGAGTGTCAGGTATCTCCTTGGCATGAAGCGAATAGGCATCGGTTTGTTAATGGCGACGCCGGTTATCGATCTGTTATTGCTGGTAGCTACAGTTATGGATCTACAGCGAGGAGCTACAGCAAGTATGATTCATGGTATAGCTGCGGTGTATATAGGAGTAAGCATTGCCTATGGTCACCAGATGATCGCTTGGGCGGATCGATATTTCCTATATTGGTTCAAAGGTGGAGAAAACCCTCGTAGTAACAAGTTATATGGTAGAGAACATGCGAGTCGTGAGCGTAGTGGATGGTTTAGACATCTATTGGCTTGGGCTATAGGAAGTGCTTTTTTATTGGCCATGATATGGTGGATTGGAGATGCTGAACGTACAGCTGTCTTCAATAATCTGATCAGAGTGTGGGGAATGATACTCGGTATCGATTTTCTGATAAGTTTTAGTTACAGTTTATGGCCAAGAAAGGTTCCTGCTAGGAATGTTAAACGTTAAAGTAAAAATGGACGTGTGTATGAACTTGCTAAGTTGGGAGAATACCCATATGTACGTCCGTATTAGGTCAAACCGATTGTTAATATAGTTTTAAAAAAAGACTTGCATTCAATATCTGTACATGGTATATTCTAATTCCGGCCAAGAAAACACGGTTTACACGGTGCGGCAAGCAAATGAAATAAGCTTCGAAAGAAACTTAAAAAAAGAGCTTGCAAAGTTGGTTCGGATGTGATAAGATATAAAAGTTGCTGAAGAGAACGACATTCGGTAACAAAAATAAGTTTGATCTTTGAAAACTGAACAACGAGTGAGTAAACATTCTGCTTGCAGAATGAACGCGAAAGTTTGAGACAAGCCTTGGCTTGAATCGGCTGGAGCACAAATGAGATTTTTAATCTCGTCAGATTCAAAATGAGCTTATCGCTCTTTTCAATACTTTATTGGAGAGTTTGATCCTGGCTCAGGACGAACGCTGGCGGCATGCCTAATACATGCAAGTCGAGCGGACTTGAAGAGAAGCTTGCTTCTCGGATGGTTAGCGGCGGACGGGTGAGTAACACGTAGGCAACCTGCCCTCAAGTTTGGGACAACTACCGGAAACGGTAGCTAATACCGAATAATTGTTTTCTTCGCCTGAAGGAAACTGGAAAGACGGAGCAATCTGTCACTTGGGGATGGGCCTGCGGCGCATTAGCTAGTTGGTGAGGTAACGGCTCACCAAGGCGACGATGCGTAGCCGACCTGAGAGGGTGATCGGCCACACTGGGACTGAGACACGGCCCAGACTCCTACGGGAGGCAGCAGTAGGGAATCTTCCGCAATGGGCGAAAGCCTGACGGAGCAATGCCGCGTGAGTGATGAAGGTTTTCGGATCGTAAAGCTCTGTTGCCAGGGAAGAACGCTTGGGAGAGTAACTGCTCTCAAGGTGACGGTACCTGAGAAGAAAGCCCCGGCTAACTACGTGCCAGCAGCCGCGGTAATACGTAGGGGGCAAGCGTTGTCCGGAATTATTGGGCGTAAAGCGCGCGCAGGCGGTCATTTAAGTCTGGTGTTTAATCCCGGGGCTCAACCCCGGATCGCACTGGAAACTGGGTGACTTGAGTGCAGAAGAGGAGAGTGGAATTCCACGTGTAGCGGTGAAATGCGTAGATATGTGGAGGAACACCAGTGGCGAAGGCGACTCTCTGGGCTGTAACTGACGCTGAGGCGCGAAAGCGTGGGGAGCAAACAGGATTAGATACCCTGGTAGTCCACGCCGTAAACGATGAGTGCTAGGTGTTAGGGGTTTCGATACCCTTGGTGCCGAAGTTAACACATTAAGCACTCCGCCTGGGGAGTACGGTCGCAAGACTGAAACTCAAAGGAATTGACGGGGACCCGCACAAGCAGTGGAGTATGTGGTTTAATTCGAAGCAACGCGAAGAACCTTACCAGGTCTTGACATCCCTCTGATCGATGCAGAGATGTATCTTTCCTTCGGGACAGAGGAGACAGGTGGTGCATGGTTGTCGTCAGCTCGTGTCGTGAGATGTTGGGTTAAGTCCCGCAACGAGCGCAACCCTTATATTTAGTTGCCAGCACTTCGGGTGGGCACTCTAGATAGACTGCCGGTGACAAACCGGAGGAAGGTGGGGATGACGTCAAATCATCATGCCCCTTATGACCTGGGCTACACACGTACTACAATGGCCGGTACAACGGGCTGCGAAATCGCGAGATGGAGCCAATCCCAACAAAGCCGGTCTCAGTTCGGATTGCAGGCTGCAACTCGCCTGCATGAAGTCGGAATTGCTAGTAATCGCGGATCAGCATGCCGCGGTGAATACGTTCCCGGGTCTTGTACACACCGCCCGTCACACCACGAGAGTTTATAACACCCGAAGTCGGTGGGGTAACCGCAAGGAGCCAGCCGCCGAAGGTGGGATAGATGATTGGGGT
The DNA here is from genome assembly GCF_038003195.1 of Paenibacillus sp. FSL M7-1414. Classification (NCBI taxonomy): domain Bacteria; kingdom Bacillati; phylum Bacillota; class Bacilli; order Caryophanales; family Paenibacillaceae; genus Paenibacillus; species Paenibacillus sp. FSL M7-1414. Next base: position 87,395 of record NZ_JBBOOS010000001.1, read on the forward strand.
GAAGTCGTAACAAGGTAGCCGTATCGGAAGGTGCGGCTGGATCACCTCCTTTCTATGGAGAATCGTTTCCTGCAACGGAAACATTCAAATACGCAGCTTAGCTGCAAAACACTCACTCGTTGTTCGGTTTTGAGAGCTCAAACTCTCAAAACAGCTTGCTTTTGCATGGAGCTTGTTCTTTGAAAACTAGATATCGAAACGAAACAAACGCGAATTAGAACATTCCTTTTTAGCTGAACTTGTGTTAAACAAGTTTCAATAAAAACGGTAGATTGCACGTACGATGGTATCGAATGGGAGCGACTTTTGGCTTTGCGCAAGCAAACCAAGGGAAGCGAGCAGTCGAAACCGGAGCACGAGGTTAAGCTACTAAGAGCACACGGAGGATGCCTAGGCGCTAGGAGCCGATGAAGGACGTGGCGAACAACGAAACTGCCTCGGGGAGCTGTAAGCAAGCTTTGATCCGGGGGTGTCCGAATGGGGAAACCCAGCTGGGGTAATTTCCAGTTACTCATAACTGAATACATAGGTTGTGTAGAGGCATACCAGGGGAACTGAAACATCTAAGTACCCTGAGGAAGAGAAAACAATAGTGATTCCGTCAGTAGCGGCGAGCGAACGCGGAGAAGCCCAAACCAGAGAGCTTGCTCTTTGGGGTTGTGGGACGTCTCACATGGAGTTACAAAGGAACCGGTTAAGCGAAGAGGTCTGGAAAGGCCCGCCAAAGAAGGTAAAAGCCCTGTAGTTGAAAGTCTGTTCCCTCCGAGACGGATCCCGAGTAGTGCGGGGCACGTGAAACCCCGTATGAATCCGGCAGGACCATCTGCCAAGGCTAAATACTTCCTAGCGACCGATAGTGAAGCAGTACCGTGAGGGAAAGGTGAAAAGCACCCCGGAAGGGGAGTGAAATAGAACCTGAAACCGTGTGCTTACAAAAAGTCAGAGCCCGTTTTAGGGGTGATGGCGTGCCTTTTGTAGAATGAACCGGCGAGTTACGTTCCCGTGCAAGGTTAAGGTGAAGAGCCGGAGCCGCAGCGAAAGCGAGTCTGAATAGGGCGATTGAGTACGTGGACGTAGACCCGAAACCGGGTGATCTACCCCTGTCCAGGGTGAAGGTGCGGTAACACGCACTGGAGGCCCGAACCCACGCATGTTGAAAAATGCGGGGATGAGGTGGGGGTAGCGGAGAAATTCCAATCGAACTCGGAGATAGCTGGTTCTCCCCGAAATAGCTTTAGGGCTAGCCTCGGAAACTAGAGTCGTGGAGGTAGAGCACTGATTGGGTGCGGGGCCCGCAAGGGTTACCAAGCTCAGTCAAACTCCGAATGCCATAGACTTACTTCCGGGAGTCAGACAGTGAGTGCTAAGATCCATTGTCAAAAGGGAAACAGCCCAGACCATCAGCTAAGGTCCCCAAGTGTGTGTTAAGTGGGAAAGGATGTGGAGTTGCACAGACAACCAGGATGTTGGCTTAGAAGCAGCCATCATTTAAAGAGTGCGTAATAGCTCACTGGTCGAGTGACTCTGCGCCGAAAATGTAACGGGGCTAAACACACCACCGAAGCTATGGCTTGATGCTTTGCATCAGGGGTAGGGGAGCGTTGTATAAGGGTTGAAGGTGTACCGTAAGGAGCGCTGGACATTATACAAGTGAGAATGCCGGTATGAGTAACGAAAAGATCAGTGAGAATCTGATCCGCCGAAAGCCTAAGGGTTCCTGAGGAAGGCTCGTCCGCTCAGGGTAAGTCGGGACCTAAGGCGAGGCCGAAAGGCGTAGTCGAAGGACAACAGGTCGAAATTCCTGTACCACCGTAAGCCGTTATGAGCAATGGGGGGACGCAGTAGGGTAGTGACGCGGACTGATGGATGTCCGTCTAAGCAGTAAGGCTGATGTGTAGGCAAATCCGCACATTGTAAGGCTGAGCTGTGATGGGGAGCGAAAATTATAGTAGCGAAGGTCATGATCTCACACTGCCAAGAAAAGCCTCTAGCCAGGTGATGGTGCCCGTACCGCAAACCGACACAGGTAGGCGAGAAGAGTATTCTAAGGCGCGCGGAAGAACTCTCGTTAAGGAACTCGGCAAAATGACCCCGTAACTTCGGGAGAAGGGGTGCCCCGGTAGTGTGAATAGCACGAGGGGGCCGCAGTGAAAAGGCCCAAGCGACTGTTTAGCAAAAACACAGGTCTGTGCGAAGCCGTAAGGCGAAGTATACGGGCTGACGCCTGCCCGGTGCTGGAAGGTTAAGGGGAGTGGTTAGGGAGCAATCCCGAAGCTGTGAACCGAAGCCCCAGTAAACGGCGGCCGTAACTATAACGGTCCTAAGGTAGCGAAATTCCTTGTCAGGTAAATTCTGACCCGCACGAATGGCGTAACGACTTGGGCGCTGTCTCAACGAGAGATCCGGTGAAATTTTAATACCTGTGAAGATGCAGGTTACCCGCGACAAGACGGAAAGACCCCATGGAGCTTTACTGCAGCTTGATATTGAATTTGGGTACGATCTGTACAGGATAGGTGGGAGCCTTTGAAACGTGAGCGCCAGCTTGCGTGGAGGCAACGTTGGGATACCACCCTGATCGTATCTAGGTTCTAACCTGGTACCGTAATCCGGTGCGGGGACAGTGTCAGGTGGGCAGTTTGACTGGGGCGGTCGCCTCCTAAAGAGTAACGGAGGCGCCCAAAGGTTCCCTCAGAATGGTTGGAAATCATTCGAAGAGTGCAAAGGCATAAGGGAGCTTGACTGCGAGACCTACAAGTCGAGCAGGGACGAAAGTCGGGCTTAGTGATCCGGTGGTACCGCATGGAAGGGCCATCGCTCAACGGATAAAAGCTACCCTGGGGATAACAGGCTTATCTCCCCCAAGAGTCCACATCGACGGGGAGGTTTGGCACCTCGATGTCGGCTCATCGCATCCTGGGGCTGAAGTAGGTCCCAAGGGTTGGGCTGTTCGCCCATTAAAGCGGTACGCGAGCTGGGTTCAGAACGTCGTGAGACAGTTCGGTCCCTATCTGTCGTGGGCGTAGGAAATTTGAGAGGAGCTGTCCTTAGTACGAGAGGACCGGGATGGACGTACCGCTGGTGTACCAGTTGTTCCGCCAGGAGCACCGCTGGGTAGCTATGTACGGACGGGATAAACGCTGAAAGCATCTAAGCGTGAAGCCCCCCTCAAGATGAGATTTCCCAGTATGTAAGACCCCTTGAAGACGACGAGGTAGATAGGCTGGGGGTGGAAGTGCAGCAATGCATGGAGCTGACCAGTACTAATCGGTCGAGGGCTTATCCAATAGCAAGTGATAATTCGCATGTTTCGTTTCGAATCTAGTTTTCAGAGAACGATCTCTGAATGTAAGCTATGCTATGCGTTTGGTGGCGATGGCGGAGGGGTTCCACACGTACCCATCCCGAACACGACCGTTAAGCCCTCTAGCGCCGATGGTACTTGGACCGCAGGGTCCTGGGAGAGTAGGACGCCGCCAAGCAAAGAACCACTGCCGATGTTATTCGGTGGTGGTTTTTATTATATATTTTTATTATGCAGTATGGGATTAAAATACAGATTGAATTTGTTAATTTATCAGCACAATAGGATGTATACATGTAACGTTATTCGATACGAATTGACGTTTTTTTGCGTAATAACTAAACTTGTCCGCTCTGGAAAAACAGTTGTGTTCATCAGGCAATACACCTGATATAACCAAGTACTTTTCCTTGACAGTCTAAATATCGCTTTGCTAAGATGGCAATAATAAATTTTTCAGAAAACGTATTTTCGGCGTAAAATACAGCCTGGAATCTTCGGGTTTTGGACCGTAAAGCTGAGCAAACATAAGGAGGAACACTTGCGTGTGGGAAGATAAATTTGGTAAGGAAGGCCTCACCTTTGATGATGTATTGCTAGTGCCACGGAAATCCGAGACACTGCCTAAAGAAGTAGATGTATCTATTCGTTTGAGTGATACTGTAAAGCTAAATATTCCTTTGATCAGTGCGGGTATGGATACAGTAACTGAAGCGACATTGGCTATTGCCATTGCACGTGAAGGCGGTATCGGTATTATTCATAAAAATATGTCGGTTGAACAACAGGCAGAAGAAGTAGATCGTGTTAAGCGTTCGGAGAGTGGTGTTATTACAAACCCGTTCTCACTGACGGCAGATCATCTGGTATCTGATGCAGAAGCAGTAATGGCGAAATATCGGATCTCCGGTGTACCTATTATTGAAGGAGATCAGAAGCTGGTTGGTATTTTGACTAACCGCGATCTGCGTTTTATCCATGATTACGGCATCAAAATTAGCGAAGTCATGACTCGTGAGAATCTGGTTACCGCTCCTGTAGGCACTACACTTCAAGAAGCTGAGGGTATCCTTCAGAAGCACAAGATTGAGAAACTTCCATTAGTTGATGAGACAAACACGTTGAAAGGTCTTATCACGATTAAAGATATTGAGAAAGCCATTCAATTCCCTCATGCAGCCAAAGACGCTCAAGGACGTTTGTTGGTTGGTGCAGCGATTGGTATTTCCAAAGATACATTTGAACGTGCTGATGCTTTGGTACAAGCTGGTGTCGACCTGATTACGGTAGACTCGGCTCACGGACACCACATCAATATCATTGAAGCTGTACGTCAGCTTCGTGAACGTTTCCCTAGCCTGACCATCGTTGCAGGTAACGTCGCTACTGGCGCTGCCACTCGTGACCTGATCGAAGCAGGGGCTTCGGTAGTCAAAGTGGGTATTGGTCCAGGTTCGATTTGTACAACACGTGTTATCGCTGGTATTGGTGTACCTCAAGTAACTGCAGTGTACGATTGTGCAACAGTGGCACGCGAATATGGAGTTCCGATTATCGCGGATGGTGGAATTAAATATTCTGGTGAAATTACAAAGGCACTGGCTGCAGGCGCACACGCGGTGATGCTGGGAAGTTTGTTTGCCGGCACAGCAGAAAGCCCGGGAGAAACTGAAATCTTCCAAGGACGTAGCTACAAAGTATACCGCGGTATGGGTTCAATGGCTGCAATGAAACAAGGTAGTAAAGATCGTTACTTCCAAGATGATGACAAAAAACTGGTTCCGGAAGGAATCGAAGGTCGTGTCGCTTACAAAGGACCATTGTCTGATACGATCCACCAACTGATTGGTGGTCTGCGTTCGGGTATGGGATACTGTGGTACAAGTAACTTGGAGCAACTCCGTAACGATACAGGCTTTATCCGAATTACAGGTGCGGGACTGCGCGAAAGTCATCCCCATGATGTACAGATTACCAAAGAAGCACCTAACTACTCGTTGTAATCCGAAGAGAGTTAATCATTTCCAGGACAGGCTCGGTGATTTTCACCGGGTCTGTCTTTTTTTGCAGATACCCCTGTGATAGAATAGAACAAGCGGTGACGATCCATGGATGGATTAAGGCGTTGCGGCGGCTATTTGACGTGAATCTATGAATATGGTTTTGAAAAGCAAATGCAGTGCCAGATAAGGCTGCCAGTTAAACAGAAGCGCGGACGTCCTTTTACATAAGCATTTGCAAAATGCGGACTAAGTGACAATCGATAACGAACTTTAGGAGCAATAATATTGCTCGTTCGATACAGCGCATATAGCACACATCTCATACATCAAACACGCAGGTTAGGGAACAAGAAAATCGCAGCATAAGCTGCACTGAAGCAATTAACAATGCTTTGGATCGAAGGGAGTATTCATCATTGAAAGCCAAACACATGAATAAAAAGAAACGCCAAATGCTCAAAAAGAGCGTAGCCTCGGTAATGCTAATTAACATGCTTTGCATGTCTGCAGTAATGCCGGTCATGGCTGCTGTGGACAACTCCAGTCAGGTTCTGACTGCTGCGGCAACAACAACAAAGACGGAAAAAGCCGTAAAGGTGCCTGGGGTAGACTCACTTGGGCTTGAGGTTAGATCAGCGGTGCTAATGGAAGCCTCAACGGGACAGATTCTACTAAATGTTGATGCGGATAAAGCGATGCCACCTGCAAGTATGACCAAAATGATGACAGAGTACATTGTCGCCGAACAAGTCAAACAAGGTAAATTCGGTTGGGACGATATTGTAACTGTTAAAAAGAATGCTGCACAAAGTATCGGGTCGCGAATTTTCCTCGCGGAAGGTGACCAGCACACAGTTAAGGATCTCTATATTGCTATGGCTGTTGGCTCTGCCAATGATGCTACGGTTGCTTTGGCTGAACATGTTGCCGGTTCGGAAGAAGCTTTCGTGAAAATGATGAATGATGAAGCGAAGCGTATGGGCATGAAGGATACGTTCTTCATCAACTCTTCCGGTCTCGATCGAGCAGATATGCCTGCTGATTTCCGCCCAGCTGAAGACAAGGAAACGGTGATGTCCGCTCTGGATGCTGCAATTCTATGCCGATACATCATTATGGATCACCCAGACTACAAAGAATTCACAACGATTCAATCCTACAAGTTCCGTCCCAATGATAAAGCTCCAATTATCAATTACAACTGGATGCTGGAAGCGAATAAAAATATAACCAATTTCAAAAGCTATGCCTATGAAGGTCTGGATGGAATGAAAACAGGCCATACCACGAACGCAGGTAATAACTTTACAGGTACAGCAGAACGTAACGGTATGCGTCTAATTAGTGTTGTTATGGGCACAGATTCGGAATCCGCACGTTTCAGAGAAACTAAAAAGGTATTGGACTATGGATTTAACAACTTTGAAGTGAAACAGGCTGTTGCAGGCAAGACCAAAGTGACGGGCTGGGAAGCGGTACCTTTGAAAAAAGGGAAAGAAACAACCGTTCCTGTTGTAACAGATAATGCGGTAAGTTTCGTTGTTCCCAAAGGTACTCAGAACCTGAATGTGACGTTCAAAGCCAACGTAACTGAGGCTGACAAGTTGGTAGCACCACTCAAGGCAGGTACGAAGGTTGGTACGGTAACGTACACGTATAAAGCAGATGGAATTGAGCCACAGGAAAAAACAGTGAACTTGATCACTGCTGAAGAGGCTGAAAAAGGCGGATGGTTCCGTTTGTTCTTCCGTGCTGTGAAGGATTTCTTTGTGGATCTTTTTGACGGAATCAAAAACCTGTTCTAAGCCTTAGCGAACTTCATGGAGAGAGTATGATCATGATTTTAATGTTTACATGGTCATATCATTGACAAAATACAAGTTATTCCGACCGGATGGATTGTATATTTACAATTTTTCCGGTAAAATATCAAGTTAGAATTCACGTATGATGAAGTGAAAAAGTACAATGTTCGTTTACCGTATGCAAGATCGTGGCTGGTAAGAGAAGGGGAATGAGCGTATGAAGATCGGCGTTTTAGCACTTCAAGGAGCTGTCACAGAGCATATTCGAAGTATTGAACGTGCTGGAGCAGAAGGTATAGCTATCAAACAGGTTCAGCAATTGGAGGATTTGGATGGTCTTATCCTTCCTGGCGGGGAAAGCACGACGATTGGTAAACTGATGCGCAAGTATGGGTTTATGGATGCCATTCGGGCGTTTGCTGCTGAGGGCAAACCGGTATTTGGTACCTGTGCTGGCTTGATCGTTATGGCTAAACACATTGCAGGGCAAGAAGAAGCTCATTTGGAGCTAATGGATATGACAGTATCCCGAAATGCATTTGGACGGCAGAGAGAGAGTTTTGAGACGGATTTGCCAGTCAAAGGCATTGAGGAGACGGTAAGGGCTGTATTTATACGGGCGCCCTTGATCGAGAGTGTCGGAGACCAGGTGGAGGTACTCTCCACATACAAGGATGAGATTGTTACGGCTCGTCAGGGACATTTGCTGGCTTGCTCCTACCATCCGGAATTGACGGATGACTATCGTCTGCATACTTATTTTGTAGACATGGCCAGATCCTACAAACACACGGTAGACTCTAAATAATGCATGATGTACAACCTATGATCTCCCGGTCATCGGATCACTTCCCCAGAAGCCGTGTAAGGCCGCTGGATGGCAGTTGCATCTGAACGGATGCCTGATGTTGCCTGTATCTGCTTCATAGCGGGAATCGCAGCGGAGGGTGACAAGGGGGATATAGGTTTTTTTTGGGTTACAGGTTCCGATAAGTATATAGTAAGGTGTATACAGTAGAGTTATGAGAATGGATTTTAACATAAGGCTTCACGTTGTGAGGTTATTTAGGAGGGGTATATCGTGCTTGATGTGAAAATATTGCGGAATGAGTATGCACGTGTAGAAGAAGCATTGACTAAACGTGGCAAATCGCTGGATCTTATCGCTGGATTTACCGAGATGGATGCCAAGCGTCGGGAATTGCTTCAAGAGAGTGAAACACTGAAGAGCCGTCGGAATACGGTTTCTGCGGAAGTTGCTAGACTGAAGAAGAATCGTGAGAATGCTGATGATCTGATTGTGGAGATGCGCGAAGTGTCTGATCGAATCAAAGCCATGGACGAGGAAGTTCGGGAACTGGAAGTGAAGATCAATGATCTCACAATGGCGATTCCTAATATTCCTAACGAAAGTGTACCTATTGGAGCTTCTGAAGACGACAATGTTGAGATTCGTCGTTGGGAAGAGCCGAAGTCATTTACTTTTGCACCAAAAGCACACTGGGAAATTGCGCAGGATCTCGATATTCTTGATTTTGAAGCGGCTGCCAAAGTAACAGGTTCCCGTTTTACCTTTTATAAAGGTCTGGGCGCACGTCTGGAACGTGCATTGATTAACTTCATGATGGATCTGCACAGCGATCAACATGGATATGAAGAGATTCTGCCTCCATACATTGTTAATCGGGACAGCTTGTTTGGAACAGGTCAACTGCCTAAGTTCGAAGAAGACCTGTTCAAGTTGAAAGATACCGAATATTATCTGATCCCTACTGCTGAAGTTCCGGTAACGAACTATCATCGCGAAGAGATTCTGAATGTAGATCAATTGCCTAAGCACTTTGTGGCATACAGCTCTTGTTTCCGCTCTGAAGCCGGTTCGGCTGGACGGGATACACGCGGTTTGATTCGTCAGCATCAATTCAACAAAGTAGAGCTGCTCAAGCTCTCTACTCCGGAGACTTCGTATGAAGAGCTGGAGCAAATGACTCAAAATGCAGAGCGTGTGCTTCAATTGTTGGGCTTGCCGTATCGCGTCCTGACTTTGTGCACGGCAGATATGGGCTTCACTTCAGCTAAAACGTATGATATTGAAGTGTGGTTGCCTGAGAGCGACACTTATCGTGAGATTTCTTCGTGCTCCAACTGTGAGGACTTCCAGGCACGTCGTGCCAATATCCGTTTCCGCAGAGAGCCAAAAGCCAAACCGGAATTTGTTCATACATTGAACGGGTCAGGATTGGCTGTTGGACGGACGGTAGCCGCTATCCTGGAGAACTATCAACAGGAAGATGGTACGGTTGTCATTCCTGAAGCATTGCGTCCTTATATGGGCGGTGCAAGTGTGATCGCACGTCGCTCTTAAGTTAGAGTTAGCTAACCATCCTCATCAAGGGGAATACTAATTCAATCCGTCATTTTGGAATGGCGGATTGGAGTGTTTTGTATAACTGAGGCAGTTGTCTGATACGGGATTATCAATTTTAATATAAAAAGGTTGCATTATAATGTCGAGATGTGGTATGATACTTTTCGTGGCAAGTTTATAAAAGTTAATTCCCTGGAGAGGTACCGAAGCGGTCATAACGGGGCGGTCTTGAAAACCGTTAGGGGGCAACTCCACGTGGGTTCGAATCCCACCCTCTCCGCCATACTACACTTATAACAAGGATTCGAGCGATCTCGCTCGAGTCCTTTTTTGCGTTGTGAGTTTGTCCAGCGTAGTGAGCATACAGGTTGGTGACCGATGTATACGTTGCTCAGTACAACGTTATATTTTGAATAAGGCTAATATGTATAAAAACATCTTCATCGCCGCACTTTATAGGAGTGGAGGTGGTAAGATGAACCGCGAGTTAAACATCGATCAGACAGAGCTTGTAGGGGCTTGGCAAGAACGTTTGCCTCAAGTCCTGAATGTTGGAGACCAGGCTCAGGTAATGGCCGATGAAGCCGATCAGCAGGCGATTCGGATACACATTGCTACAGCAGGGCACGAGATGTACTCTTTTGATTTCAAATGTGCATATGTCGATTCCCGTGAAGTCAGCGTACAGCTGATTGATGTGGAACGGGATGGACGAACGACGGATGAGCGTACAGAACCGATTCAGGAACTGGCTCACGATTATACACGGCACATTCATGAATGCGCCCAGTCGTTACAATCCCAGACGAGATAATAGCCTGAAATCTGAAGGAGTGAACTCAATTGACTAAAGCCAAAGCGGGAGTAGACAAAAACCTGCAAAATGTAGTCGATGATCTGGAGCAGCCTGCCGTAAACAGTCATCATGCCCAGCAAATTCAGCAAGATATTAATGATCGCCGTCATCAGGATGCACTGAATCATGACAAAACGGAAGATAGGGACCCATCCCATTCCTAACAATGATGAGGGGGCAATAATATGAGCAAATCAAAAACAATTCCCGTACCGGAAGCGCAAGCATCCGAACAGCATCGTCATTCATCCAAACGCTCTTCCATGCAGGAACCATTATCCGGTTCCAAAAAAGTAAAAAATCAAAATCATGTGGATCATTTGAACCCCCAAGGTTAATAGAAGAAACAGAATCACGCAAAAGTCCCTTGTTACCTAACAGGGGGCTTTTGCGTATTCATACATATATAAAGACAGGCACATGGTTATTCCCAAAGCTGACATAGGTCTTTGTAGCCATTTTAAAGAGGAAAGATCACATTTTTCCCAAATTAGGTTTCGGTATCTGGTGATATGGTATATCATTGATATTGAATTACTTTTTTTTGGGGTTATCACGAGAGGAGAGAAACAAATGACTAAACGTATGGGGGCGCTTCTTCTCACGTTGCTGTTGACCGTATCTATGGCATTGACAGCATGTAGCAGCAAGCAGGAACCAAAAGAGGCATTGAAGACGGCTGCGGCCAATGCTTCCAAATTGACTTCGTATGAAATGAGTTCTAATTTCACTATTAATGAATTGAGCTATAAACCTGGGGATGCTTCACAAACTGATCCTACCATGACTCAGTTTATGAGCATGCTGAAGGATGCTCAGTTGAATGTAACAGGTGTATACCAAAGTGAGCCAATGCAGACAGAGATGACTCTTGGCATCGAGCTTAAAGGCGACATGGGTATGACCTTTAACATCCCAATGGTGATGACGGCAGAGAAACTCTATGTGAAAGTGCCGAATATTCCGTTCTTCCCGATTCCGGAGAACGTTGTAGGCAAATTCCTGGAACTTGACCTGAAAGAACTGGCTGAGCAAGAGGGTACAGAATGGAACCCTGATGCTATGGACGCAGCCAAAACGCAAAAGCTGAGCAACGAAGTCATGGACGCAGTGCTGAGCGAGTACGATCAAGCTAAATTCTTCAAAAATCTAGACACCAAAGATGCACAACTTCCTGAAGGTGTAGATGCGAAGCAAGTTGTACAATTCTCGGTGAATAATGACAATGTTAAAGAAGCAGTTACTGTACTGGTAACAAAAGCTATGCCTAAAGTATTGGATATTCTGTCCAAAGAGGAATATCGTGAAATGCTGCAAATGGATCAGGCTGATATCGACAAAGCTAAAGAAGATCTGAAGATCACTGAAGCAGATCAGGCTGAAATGGCTAAAGACTTGGATAAATTGAAAGATGTTCTGACAATCAACCAATTCAACATCGATTTCGCATTGGACAAAAACGACTTCCCTGTATATCAAAAGATGGTCGCTGATGTGCTGATCAAGCCAGAAGGTACAAAAGACGAAGTGAAATTGGCATTTACCGGTTCCAATACGTACACTAAGATTAACGAAAAAGCAGCATTCAAAATCAACATCCCTACTGGCGATGACGTAATTACTATGCAAGAGTTCGAAGAATTGATGAACGCTTCATACGGATACTAATCTCGCTGAGTTCAAACCGTCTGTGATTCAAGTGAAGGATAATCTCCTTCCGCTTGGGTACAGGCGGTTTTTTTTGTTACACAGCATAAGGGGGATATCCGCAAAATAATTGATCTTTGAAGTTGAATCGTGGCTGGTGATATATACAGATAAAACCGCACTCTCTCCTACATAACTAGGGTAGTGCGGTTTTGTACATTAAACTTGTATATTGTTGAATTGGGAATACAGACAGCTTTATTGGGAAGCTTCTAAATCAATTAATTCGTAAGTTCGTCCAAGTCTTCAGCAAGTACAGCATAGATCTGATGATCCTGATATTTGCCGTTGATCTTGAGGTATTTGCGAGCAGTACCTTCAAACTGGAATCCGTTCTTCTCCAGAACGCGCTGTGAACCTTTGTTGGAGGGCAATACTGCAGCCTGAATCCGATTTAACTTTAGCGCACGGAAGCCATAAGCTACGGCCAGTTTAACCGCTGCTGTCATTCGTCCGCCACCCTGATAATCTGGATGGATAAAGTAACCCGTATCCGCATAATTGGCAACGCCCAATACGACATTGTTGATACTTACTTGTCCAATTAGCAGGCTGTCTTTAATAGTATAGATTCCAAATTGATATCCTGTACCATCTTCTGCTGCCTTGACCCGATCCTCAATCCGCCGAGTCTGAGCATCCAGTGTATAGAATTCATCGTCTCGCACGGGTTCTACAGACTGGTAGGGGACGCGTGTGACCTGAATCAGGTCCAAATAGGACTGTGTATCTTGGGGTGTGAGCAACCGAAGGCTTATGCCATTGGCTGTATCATAGAGTGTTAGTGCCATTACAGCACACTTCCTTTCTAATTGGGATGTTTGTAGTCGGTGACTACTTTAACTTTTGGCGCAGACTTCTGAAAAATTGAGTTAGCATCGTGGAGCATTCAGGTTGGAGAATATCCGCAATAACCTCGGTGCGATGGTTAAAACGCGGCTCCTGTAGCAGATTCATCAGTGTACCTGCACAGCCTGCCTTGGGATCAGCCGTACCATAGATAACGCGGGGGACCCTGGATTGTACAATTGCACCTGCACACATTGGACAAGGTTCCAGTGTGACGTACAGAGAACAATCCAACAAACGCCAAGCTCCGATGGTCTCGCTGGCCTGACGAATAGCCACCATCTCTGCATGGGCGGTGGAATCCAGTGTAGTTTCACGCAGATTGTATCCCCGACCAATAATTTGGTTATTTTGTACGATTACAGCTCCAATCGGCACTTCCCCAAGAGCCTCAGCCTTGTAGGCCTCGGCAATGGCCTCTCGCATCCAGTGCTCATGTTGAGCCTCTTCAGATAAATTCCCAAGATCGGGCTGGAGAGAATGGTCATTCATTACTATATAACTCCTTCCAAAATCGTTTATTCAGCGAACAAATATTCGGGTTGTTAACATGTTGTGTATAGAATTGTGGATAACCGCGTAGTTGCTCACATAGTTATAAACAAACTATCCACAAGCCTGTGGGTATGTGGATAAATATAGTGATTAATTTCATTGTAGAGTTCGAAAATGCAAAAAACAACAAATTTCGAGCTTTTCAGTCATTCGGTAACTTTTGGACACAGGTCAATTATCCTTTTCAAAAAGACATACAAGCGTTATGATGGAGATAGGTTTTGCCATATATCGCCAGAGGGTACAAGCCGAGAGGTGAACAAAAAAACTTGTCTATTAAAACGAAATTATCCATGATTATGTCGTGCTCAGTGCTCGTTATTTTAGTGTTGAATATCGCACTGAGTTATTATACTACAGAAGAGAATCTGAGGCAGGACAGTGAAACCAAGATGGTGCTCACTGCAAAGCAGATTGCAATTGCTGTCGAACAGAATCAATACAGTTCGGATTATGTAAAACGGCAGATTGGAAACAATCTGTGGCTTGCTGCTGTCATGGCAGCGGAAGAATTGGACCCGGATATTAATAATATCACAAATGAAGAACTTGTACGCTTGAGCCAAAAGGTCGGCGTCTCACATATTTCGCTAATGGAGCAGACGGATGATGACATCGTTGTTAACCGCTCCTCAGATCCGAGAGAAATCGGGCTGTCCACCAAATCCATGACTTATTGGTATCAGGCCTTTAAGCAATTGTTTGAAAAACAACAGGTGACGATTCCCCAAGGGCAGAAGTTGGAGCATTTCTGGTCAGATGGATTCGAATATTCGACATCCAGTCCTTCGGATATTGATATCTGGGGTTACTACCATGATGGAAAGAGAAACTACATAATCAATCCCTTCTATAATAATACGGAAGTTGATGACTATGTGAAAATCTCTAGTCCGGATGAGATTTTAAATAAAATTCGTGAGGTCAATCCCTCCATTCTGGAGATTACAGGCATCAATCCGTTGACTTTTGGCAGCCCGAACATGGGTGATGACGGAAGAGATTCAAACTTTAGCAAGTTGAATAACAGACCGATTCGTTTTGGTACATACCAGTATGGTTCTACGGATGAGGATCATCGTGCTGTGGTGCGCGCCATTCGAACAGGGCAAAATGTATCTTTTGTCAGTGAAACGCACGAACAGAAGGTACTGAAGAGTTTTATTCCCATTTTCACACCCAATCAGTCTTCCTATGTGATCAGTATTGTCATGGACTATAAGCAAATATCCTCCATGGTATCTGAGCAGTTGGTGAGCCATGCCTCCATATCGTTGGTTTTGCTGGAGATTGTGATCTTTGGCAGCTATTTGCTCGCAGGGTATATTACACGTCCGATCCAATCCATACTGGGCAAAGTGAATGATGTAGCGGATGGGCACTTTGATTTCCGTCTGAAAGTACGGAGGAAGGATGAACTTGGCCAACTGGCCAATCGTATTAATGCCATGATACGTAATCTGGGCCATTATACGAGTCGTCTGAAACAGATGTATGAAGAGAATCGGGCGGTGAAAGAACATCTGGAGTCCATTATCAATCAGACAGCGGATGCCATTCACATTACGGATCTTGAAGGAAAAGTGCTGCGGGTTAACCGCGCATTTGAACAATTATATGGCTTTCGAAGTCGTGAGGTGGAAGGTCGTAATCTGAAGATCATCCCGCCAGAGGCAGAAGAAGAAATGAAACGCCAGCATGCCCAACTCGTTGAGGGGATGTCCATTACGTCCAACGAAACCACCTGGATGAAGAAAGACGGGACACGAGTAGAGGTCAGTGTCAGTACGGCTCCGGTACGAGACGAGGCTGGAGAGATTACCGCGCTGATTAGCGTCTCCAGGGACATTACAAGTCGTAATCGGATGGAAGAGCTGCTCAGACGTTCTGAGAAGCTAACAACCGTGGGCCAGCTTGCAGCAGGTGTGGCACATGAGATTCGTAATCCACTGACCACGCTGCGCGGATTCCTGCAGTTACAGCAAGAGAGCAACAAGCTGAATCATCGTCATCTGGATCTGATGTTATCGGAGCTGGATCGAATCAACCTTATTGTTGGTGAATTTTTGATTCTGGCGAAACCGCAGGCGGTTCATTTTCAGAATCGGGATATTCGTTTTATTCTTGGCGATGTCATCTCGTTACTGGATAGTCAGGCGCATCTGCATGGTGTAGAATTTGTACTGCGTGCCTCATCCGATTCGGCTATGGTACACTGTGAAGAGAACCAGTTGAAGCAAGTATTCATCAATTTGCTGAAAAATGGTATGGAGGCCATGCCAAATGGAGGAAACATCCACATCAAGCTCAAGCATGACGAGCAATCGAAACGCGTCAGAATTGAGATCAGGGATGAAGGGATCGGTATCCCGGAAGAGATGATGCCCAAGCTTGGGGAGCCTTTCTTTACGAATAAAGAGTCTGGAACAGGGCTTGGCCTGATGGTCAGTCAACGCATTATTCAATCACATAAGGGCATGATGGATATTAAAAGCGTCATGAACAAGGGAACAACGGTTATTATTGAACTGCCTGCATCCGAGCAACAACCGGAAGTTATTGAGGTAGATCAGGTAACAGATGACACACTTACAGATGAAGAGAAATAGATGAGGTGAGATTACCTTTTGCGTATTAATAAATTTATTAGTGAAACAGGTTATTGCTCCCGGCGTGAAGCCGACAAGTTGGTGGATAGTGGTCAGGTAACCATTAATGGAGTTAAGGCTGAACTGGGCAGTCAGGCAGAAGAAGGCGACGATGTACGAATCAATGGCAAGCCAATCAAGGAAAAGAGAAAACACGTATATATCGCGCTGAATAAACCGATCGGGATCACAAGTACAACCGAGCAGCATATTCAGGGCAATATCGTTGATTTTGTCGGGCACGATGAACGTATCTTTCCTATTGGACGTCTGGATAAGGACTCGGAAGGTTTGATCCTGATGACCAATGATGGTGATATCGTTAACCGGATTCTTAGATCAGAAGGGCGCCATGAGAAAGAGTATATCGTTACTGTTGATCGATCTGTAACCCCGAGTTTCCTTAGAGGTATGAGCACTGGGGTGAAGATCCTGGGTGAAATGACCCTGCCTTGTACAGTGACCCGGATGACGGATCGAGTATTCCGTATCATCCTGACTGAAGGAAAGAACCGTCAGATTCGGCGGATGTGTAGTGCCTTTGGTTACGAGGTTCGTAAGTTGAAGCGTATTCGGATCATGAACATCCATCTTGGAGAAATGGCGACAGGTTCATGGAGAGAGCTTACCCCTTCTGAAAAAGCGGAGCTGGGCGGTCTGTTAGACTATTCACTGGAATAGTTGGTTCGAGTTCGACTAATTTAACCGATTAAAGCTCTGCTTTAAGAAAAGGAGCGCAGGGCTTTTTTTCGGAAAGCAGAGTTAATGAAGACTAGTCAATAATACCGAATAGTAAGGAAATATGTAGATGAACCAGGCATAAGCCTTATATAAACCCAAAAGACCGTTCTCCTTGTACCTGGAGAACGGTCTTTGGTTAATGAATCGCTGCAGGCCTCTAGTTTCCTCCGCCAACGGCTTTTACATTTGTATTGTTACTTTGATACTTCCGAATGATAGATACCTCTACACGGCGATTCTGTGCCCGTCCCGTATTGGTGTCATTGCTGGCAATTGGGTGATACTCTCCATAACCACTTGGTGTGAATTTGGAAGGGTCCAATTGCGAGTTCAGCAACAGGATTTTCAGGAAGTTGAGCGCACGATCTGCGCTTAGATCCCAGTTATCCTTATATTGGTTGTTCGAAATGGGAATATTATCGGTATGACCGGATACAACCACTTCATATTCAGGGAACTCCTGCAGCATGCTTGAGATTGCTTTGGCCAGGGATCGTGATTCAGGCTTCACATCTGCTCGGCCTGACGAGAACAGGGCGTTATCACTTATGGTGATCTTCAATTCAGACTGATTCAGCTTGGTGTTCAGCTGGTCTGAAAGTCCGTTCTTCGAGATATATTTGTCGAGTCGCTCTTTGAGTTTCTCCAGGTCTTCTTGTTCTTTCTTAGCCATCTGTGCATCTGTAATCTGAGCTGGTGTTTTCTTGGTGATTTCTGTAGGTTCCTGTTTGTTCTTACCCAAATCAGCACCTGGCGTATCCGGATTCATGGACGAATGGTCCAGAATTCCGGAACCTCCATTTAATGCACTGTTTAGTGCGGAAGCCATCTGCTCGAACTTAGCTGCATCGATTGAACTCATACCGAACAATACAATAAACAGAGCGAGCAACAAGGTCATCAAGTCGGAATAGGGAAGCAACCAGCTCTCGTCTATATGCTCTTCATGTGGTTCGTGCTTCTTAGCCTTTTTCACCTGGTGATCCCTCCTTCTCTTCCAGTTGTTTACGTTCGGAAGGTGTCAGGAATACGGATAACTTTTGGTTGATGGCGATGGTGGAGACACCGGATTGTATGGATAACAGTCCTTCAACCATCATCAGCTTGATCTCCATTTCTTGCTTGGACATCCGTTTCAGCTTGTTAGACATCGGGTGCCATAACACGTAACCACTAAATATACCAAGGAGTGTTGCGATAAATGCTGCCGCAATCGCATGGGAGAGTTTCTCCATGTCACTGAGATCGGCAAGTGCTGCGATGAGACCTACAACGGCCCCGAGAACCCCGAGCGTTGGTGCGTACATCCCCGCCTGAGCGAAGATCAAGGCACTGCCACGGTGGCGCTCTTCTGTAGCATGAATATCTTCCATGAGCACATCACTTACAAATTCCTGATCGTTGCCGTCTATAATCATACGCATACCGCCACGAAGGAACTGATCGTCAATCTCTTCTACTTTTGATTCCAGTGCAAGCAAACCTTCACGACGGGTAGTGGAAGCCCAATCCATAAATGTGCCGATCAGGGATACGCGATCAATAAGTACTTGATTTTTGAAAACAATCCCGAAAAGCTTAGGGATTTTCTTAACTTCAGACATCGGAAATGCGATAAAGATGGTTCCTGCTGTACCAACAAAGATAATAATGTAGGCTGCGGGATTGTTAACCAGGTTGATTAAGGGCGCACCCTTCAAGAACATACCAAATACAAGGGAGACCAGCCCCAAAATTAGTCCAATAATCGTTGAAATGTTCATCATACACCTCATCCATGAGATAAAATTGAATCCTTTCAAGCGGCTGTGTTCGGGCTTCCGGACGAATTTTTGGCCGCAATCCGTTCAATGTTAGGCAATCCTTACGGTTGCTAAAACAGTTAAAACGGTCATATATGTATTTATCGACCAGAAGGCCTTTTTTTTTAAGGGCTATTTTCAGGTATAATAAGATCAAATCCGCTCCTTAGGGGCCGAATAGGAGTGAAAAGCCAATGGGCGTAAAGCATGGACGGGATTATGAAGGAATTTTGACAGATCTGACAACGGCAATCGGACGCATACCGGATCGGTATGTTTTCTTTGAAATGGACGCGGAAGAGTGGGGGAGACTGGCTGCATCTGACCAACTTGAAGTGGATGAGGCGTTGGCGGAGGATCTGTTCTATGCGCTGGGCGAGGAGTCCGTTATTCCGGTTGGAAGTGGCGTGGTCATCCATGATAAGGAACAGCACCGCATTCATATTTTGATCGGGGAAGAAGAGTTGACATTTGTACCTTTAATTTAGTGTGTTTACATGCATTTTCAGGGGTATGAATGGAACTGGAATTGTCCTCAAAGCC
The DNA here is from genome assembly GCF_038003195.1 of Paenibacillus sp. FSL M7-1414. NCBI lineage: Bacteria > Bacillati > Bacillota > Bacilli > Caryophanales > Paenibacillaceae > Paenibacillus > Paenibacillus sp. FSL M7-1414. The sequence continues at coordinate 106,576 of NZ_JBBOOS010000001.1, forward strand.
TTATGGTTAGTGGTTCTATGCCATGTAGTTGATTGGATTTTGAAGCTTGTCCGTGGTAAGATGTTAGTCGTGAAATGGGCCAACCGCATGGCGGTGAGCCTGGCCTTTGAGGTTGCTGTTGATAGCGCCGAAGGTGTCGGTGGTTATACGGACTCACGTCTGTAATGTACCATCCTATGGGGAGGAAGATAACGCATGGTTTTTTCGCAAGAGGAAGTCGAAGCTCATCTGGGGAGGCTGGAAGGCTGGGAACTGGAAGAGGGACGGTGGATTGTACGTAAATTCGTGTTCTCCAACTACATGAAAGGGATTGCATTTGTGGATGAGGTCGCTGCGATCTCGGAAGCATTCAATCATCATCCTTTTATTACGATTGATTATACAACGGTTACGCTGCGTCTCACGTCATGGGATGCGGGTGGTATCACATCTGTAGATATCAAGGAAGCAGGGCAATATAACGAAGCTTATGACAAAATGAGGTCGGAATAACGGGTCAGTTATTATCGCGCGGCCAGAAGTGAGTGAACCATACATGTCAGACTATAATCAGAAACAACCTCTTATTGCTGTCGTAGGCAGTCTCAATATGGATCTTGTGGTGAAGACAGACACAATTCCGGAAGAGGGAGAGACGGTGAGCGGTGAGGAGCTGCATTATCTCGCTGGTGGCAAAGGGGCCAACCAGGCTGTTGCCGCTGCGCGTCTGGGTGGACAGACTACGATGATTGGTGCGGTGGGATCGGACGGTTTTGGCGAACGTCTGCTGCACAGTCTGACGGAAAGTGGTGCAGATGCCTCGAAGGTTCGCATATTGGAAGACACGGTTACAGGGACGGCTTCCATCTGGCTCTCTCGGGGAGACAACCGGATTATCGTTATTCCTGGTGCGAATGGGCAAGTGGTACCTGAGATGCTGGAAGAGGCGGATACGGTAAAAAGCCTGACTGCAGCCGCAGCGGTGCTGCTGCAGCTGGAGATCCCGCTGCCAGCGGTTACCCGCGCCGCCCAACTGGCGGCTGAAGGCAGCGCACTGGTGGTGCTCAACCCGGCTCCCGCGGTGCCGGGTCTGCCCCAGGAGCTCCTGCGGTGCGTCGACGTTGTCACGCCAAACCGCAGTGAGCTTGCCGTGCTTACCGGCCGGGATCATCTCCGGCCGGAAGACCTGGATGCGGCGGTCGCAGAGCTCGCCGCATCCCTCGGGGCCGCTGTCGTCACGACGCTCGGCCCCGAGGGGGCTGTGTACGCGGCGGCGCCTGGTGGCCGCGTACAAGCAGGGCGTGCCGGCGCGTGCCGTGCGCCCGGCTACGCCGTAAGCGCCCTCGATACGACCGGCGCTGGCGATTGCTTCAACGGCGCGCTGGCGGTAGTCCTCGCGCGCGGTGAGACTTTGGACGCGGCCGTAGGCTTCGCCATGGGTGCGGCCGCGTTATCCGTGACGAAGCTCGGCGCCCAGTCCGGGATGCCGTCCGCACGTGAAGTTGAGGCCTTTCTGGCTGAGCATGCCGCAGAGGCTTAATAATTGATATAACAAAGAGGCTCTTATTCTCCGAAAAGGGGATTAAGCGCCTCTTTGTTATGCGTGTGCAGAGATTATTTCTTCTCTGACAGCCACATGGCGATATTTGCAATCTCTTCATCCTGCAGTTTGCCCTTGAAGGAAGGCATACCACCTTTACCTTTGACAATCGTAGAATAGATTTTCTCCAGATCATCCTGGCTGCCGATGTTGGCCAGAGCAGGTCCTACGCCACCTTGAAGCTGATCCCCGTGACAGGAGATACAATTGGCTTTGACCAGTGCTTCAGCTTGTCCGGCATCCAATGTTACTTCCGGCATGGTTGGCTTGGCTTCTTCAGCCACTTCTTCTTTCCCTGGAAGCGTAAACATTAAAACAATAGCTAAAGCGCATGCTGCAAAAAATACTCCGCTCATGATCCATTTGTGCATCCCTTATGTCCCCTCCAGAATGAAAGATCATCTAACCTGAAACTATCCATATCATTATAACGGAACCTGTACTGACATCATAGCATTTTGTGGGAATTTTTTGAACTAATCACATAACAAGGGGCAAATTTGGTTGTTTTGCAATGGATTCTAACCGCGAGGCCCTTCATAAACCATACAGTGAAAGGGCTTCAAGCCGCTTGGGGTCTGTCGTTCGTATGTATCCTGGGTGACAAATCCACTCTTCAGATAGACTTGAATGGCACGAGCATTCCAAGTGAGTACTTCCAGATCAATCTCATTCGTGGGATTTCGGCGAATAGCTTCCTGTACAATGGCAGTGACAAAAGCTGTCCCTTGACCCTGACCACACAGCTCTGGATGCATGCCAAGGCCAATTCGGGTTACCCCTTGAAGTGGGAAGTATTGAGTAAACCCACATATACGATCGTTCTGATCCAGGACGATCGCATATTGCTCCTGCCGCAGCTGTGCATCTCCGAATTCCACTTCCAGAGCTTTCATCTGCTCCCATGGGAGCCAGCTGTAGATATTGTAAGGCGGATCATACTGCCAACTGCAGATAAGCTCCGCATGTTCTTCTCGCATGGGTACAACGTGAAACGTCACAGGGGTTTCCTTCATACACCTGCATGCTCCTTTCCTTGAAACAGAACTCTTTGTCCACTCTACAAAAGTGATGTTCATTTAGCAAGTCTTCCTTCCCAAGAAAAAAATGAAACAAAAGTTCCGGTAATTTCGTTTATATTATAACGGGATGGGTAAAAACATCATAAGGGCACGGACGAACGAACGCAAAATGAACCTGTTGATGTCGCAGGATATAACCCGAGTATAACTTGCAACATGAATAAGGATTGAAGCACAAAAAAACCGCCGGATACATTCCTGCGGAGAATGTACCGGGCGGTTCTGTTATGCTTCTTGCTTCGTTCCAGTATGGTTAATGGTTACAGCATCATGTTGCTCAGCTTGTCCCTAGTCAAGGGCCAGTGATTCATATGCGTCCGTGCTCATAATCCGTTTTGCGCCAACATAACGATTGGCCCAATAGTTTTCACTCAATGCACTGATCGTAACGCCTTTGGAAGAAGAGGAGTGTGCGAACTTTCCATCCCCTACAAAGATTCCTACATGGGATACGCCTTTACCTGTTGTATTAAAGAACACCAGATCGCCAGCTCTCATCTCCATGCGGGATACGGAATCGCCCATGTCGAATTGGGAACTGGATTGGCGTGCCAAATCAATACCCAACTTGTCGAATACATACCGTGTAAATCCGGAGCAGTCAAAGCCGTTAAGCGTTGTTCCCCCACTTTTGTATGTAGTTCCCATTGCTGAATCAATTACTGTGTCCATCTTTGAATCTGCGAATGCGCTACCTGCACCAAGCGATAAAGCGAATGTGATGCTAAGTACAGCTGCGGTTAATTTCTTCTTGAACAAGAGATATTCCCCTTCCAACGCCTGCGAGGTTAGCTTAAGGATTCGGTTGAAGGTCCCCTATGATCCCTCTGTAGCAAGATCAATTCACCCATAACTGGTTCCCCCGCTTCCCAGGTGCCAGGAATTTGGCTATGCTAGTTATGCACCTGCGAAATCAAGAAATGACGATTTAATTTTAAGTAGTTACAAATATGAATGTAAAGATTACAAAGTTGTTACTAAAAACTCACTGCGATTATTGTAACAGAGGAGTACGGCTTTGGCAACGTTTAGCAACAAATTTAGCAAAAAAAACCTCGACCTTTGACGGGGAAAGGTTGAGGTTTGCCTATTTATAAGTACATATTAGGCCATGAGTTTAACATGTGATGGTAACAATTTTTAAACTATCTGCTCTCACCTTTGGATATTTTGGACTGCCATAATCGGAAATGGCTGCATATTTTCCACAGACTCAATAGACATCTGGCAAGTGGATACGTCTGTTGTAGTATAAGTCCGGTAAGCCCCGTTAATAACCATGAGGCTGTAGTGAATGCCCCAAAGACGAGCAGGTGTACTCCGCCCAGCAGGAGTGCAATGCCGATTACAGCGATGAGATGACGCAGTGCAATCCAGAGTGCTTTGAGGGTACCGTGAGCCCCGCCTTCTCCTTCTGGTGCCGAAACACCGAACTGCATGTAGAGTATGACATGGTGGATGATCCAACCATATACAATCCAGGCAGCAACATAAGGTATACCAGGCAAAAGTAATTGAAGGGAATGAAATCCGTCCATGAGAATCGAGTAGAGCTTCGGTATGAGCCAGTAGGCGGGCAGAAGTATCAATAATGTACGTATGGTGTGGAGCAGCAGCATCGGTTTCCACAGATTTTTGATTCCGCGGACAAAGGGGATGCGCTCTTCTGTAGAATTAAAGTGCTGAAGTGAGTAGAGCAGTCCTGCCTGAATGAGGGGGCTGATCAACATGCGAACCAGCAGCATGCCCCCGAGAATCCATAGATAACGATGAACCTCCGGATGGGTAGACAGGTTAAGTTGACTTTCCATTTTGAACAAAAGTGTACTCAGCTCACCGGCATCAGCATCTGGATAGCGAAGGAGCAGTGGGATGACGGCCGATTGTACCATTCGATAGAAGAAATATCCCCAAATGAGTTGATAAAGAAATAAGAGTGCGGCAATGAACATATGCTGACGGACGAGAAACCAGCCTTCACGTATTTTCGCTTTCACCGTTTCCACCTCACCATGACAGACCTCCGAATATGGCTTCTATTAGTTTGGTTACACTCATGCTCCAGCGGGACTTCGTCTGCTCATCCAGTCCGGATTTCAGGAAATTGTTCATATGGCGGTTCTCCAGCACGATCGAGTACAGGGGATCGGTCATGGCCCAGGATACGGGGGATGTGTGAGTTAATTTATACGTGATGCGCTCTTCTTTGCCATTCCATTGCTTGGTGAGGATATGCCCGTCTTCAAAAGCAATGCGAACAGGAACGGCGCTGTAATCACTACCTTTTTTTGCGATCGTCACGGATGACTCGTACAATGTTTGACCGTCTTTCTGTACGGGCGTAACACGAATCTTCTCTACAGCAAAGTCAGCCATCCCGTTACCATAGACATATTGGTCAAAATAATCAGACCAGGAAGTGCGGGTCACTTGTTCCACAATTTTCTGAAAATCAGCCGAAGTGGGATGTTTGAAACGGTACTTCTTCACATAGGTAGAGAGAATGCGTTCCATCTTTTTTGTGCCGACTTGATGTTCGATACCAAGCAATACAAGTTTGCCACGTGTATAGACATTGGCTGCATACTCATTCTGTGAATCGAACTTCCAGGATTCTTGTGTTAAAGATGAAGGAGACGTAATCAGTCCCGATTGTACTGGCAGGTTCGGAATCAGTCCGTATTCCTGCTCCATCAGTTTATCTTCCGCATAAGAGGTGAATCCCTCATCTAGCCAGGCTTCCTCGAATTCGTTGCTGGCAACCATGCCGTAGAAGTACTGGTGTCCGATCTCGTGGACTACGGTTCGTTCCAGGTCATAACCTGGCGTGGTGTCATCGGCTCCAAAGGCTGTAACTAGCGTAGGGTATTCCATACCTCCAGCGCCGTTCCCCGCTTTGGGTGGAACTACGATGGATAAGGTAGCGTAAGGATATGGGCCAAACCATTTGCTATAGTTGGCTAGTGCGGCCTTCGCGGCGTAGAAATAACGTTCTTTCAGATCCTGATGAGCAGGGTCCAGATATAACTTGATTCGTACACCAGGCACATTGGGTGCAGAGAAGGGTTCCTCGGCGTAGACAAAATCCGGTGAAGCTGCCCATGCGAAGTCATGCACATCATCGGCATAGAATTGATAGACCTTTTCTCCATTCTTCACCACGGCTTGCTGCGTCGGAAATCCGGTAGCAGCAACTTTGTATGTTTCAGGCACCCGAATACGTACACTATATATACCGAAGTCGGCGTAAAACTCTGAATTGCCATGGTACTGGTGCAGATTCCAGCCTTCCGTTGCTCGTCCACGTCTGCCCACAGGTTCATAGGCACTTAATTTGGGAAACCATTGACCTGCCATGACAAAATTATCAGCAGTTCCCATCCGGGCAAAAATCTTCGGCAGATTCACTTCAAATCGGGTGTGGAGCGTGATGCTTTCCCCGCCTTTGACGGGTTTGGGCAAGCGTACTTTAATGAGGGTGGTGTCCTTGATATTTCCGTCATCTGGTTGCACATACTGCATCCTGTGTAGCAGAGAGAGCCCGTCCTCCGTTTTCATTTCGGTAATGTTCATGGAGCCGTAGCCATTGGTAGGCATGACATCACCCCGAAGCTTTCCACCGGATTCCTTCATAAAGGTGGTGTCAGCAGAAGAGAAGGCGTTGGGATACATATGAAAGTAAAGCTCGCTGACGGTTTTTTTACCTGGATGTGTCCAGGTAATCGTCTGAGTCCCTTCCAGTACATTCCCTTCGACCAGTTTTACATCCATGTGATATTCCACAACACGGTTGCTGTACACTTCGGCAGTAGGGGTCTGTACACTTTCTGGAGGTGCTGGCGTTGGGGCTATTGCCTTAGGCTTGCCCGATTCGGGGGCGAGTACTGGCAATTCGGAATGAGTTGAGCGATTATAACCCAGAGTGATCCATATCCCTCCGGCAAGTACACACAGGGCCAGGGATGCAGTGAGCCAGCTCTTGGCGCGTCGTGGAATCATCGTTAAATACCTCCCGTTGACAAGCATCTACAGCATGTATATGTTTGCAATGGGGCAATTATTAGTTAAAATATTTGTATCAACCCTTGGAGGTTATAAACATGGACCAAAACGAGCAAAACGGCAAAAAACAGATTGCCTTGAATATCGTTAGTGCAAAAAGCAAGCATAAAGGCTTCGGTGCAGGCTCCATTGAGCTGAATAACCTTTCCCCGGTCATTATTGATAATGGCGAAGCCAAAATCGATATCGGTGCGATGCATGCGAAGAGCAAAGTGGAACGCAATATCAAGTTCTCTACCAATCGTGAGGATGTGCCCAACGGACGCCAGGTATGGCTGGTGTGGGTAGCTGTCGATCGCACGGAGGAAGGCCAACTGTATGGTGGAGCAACGGCATGTGAGATGTGGATTGATACAGAAGCAAGACGTGGATGGAAACTGCTGGCGGAACATGTGAATCGCATGGATTATGCCTTGAAGCGTCGCTTCATGCTGGATGAGCTTGGACCCGAAGCTCGAGCTGCACTTAAGACACTGTTGATCTCACACAACGAGGAATGGTGGAATGCTTCTCCAGATGTATTGAAGGAAGCACTCGCCTAAGGCAGATCTTTTAACACAGTCTAAAAGAAAAAAAGCAAAAGGCCCCTTAACCAGAAAGTTCGGTTGGGGGTCTTTTGCTTTTGCATTAATCATATTCATCGATCTGAATAAATATGAGTTTTCATCTGAAGTGAAATTCCATTTCCAATTCCTCAATATAACCAAGGGTCGTAGGTGACGCAACTAAGTCATCGCGCATTTGCGTCATTCTACCCACCAACGTTTGAAATCTCCCCACCAGGAATGTTTCTCTTCCTGTATGCCTTGTTGATTCTGTACCTGACGGGTCTTCTCATCTTCTCCAGAATCCGAATCATCCGTCGTGCCATGGCATACCTCTGTCGGTTCAGTACCATCAATAAAAACTTCCAGCCGTTTCTCTTCACAACCGTTGCCTGCCAGCTTGCCGGATTCCGGGTCAATATAGACACTTACGACATGATCAGGCACGGTGAAAATTTTGGGTGGTACGCTCGCAAGTGCCTGCTCTGTGAACTGGGCAAAGATCGGCGCTGCCCGGCGGCCATCCGAAGTTGAGATGGCTTTGCCTTGGTCGTACCCAACCCATACCGCGGTGGAGAGCTCCGGTGTGAATCCAACGAGCCAGGCATCCGTGTTGGTTGTTCCCGTTTTTCCGGCTACCGGACGTTTGATCGCCTTAGACACCCGGTTACCCGTTCCTCCATTTTCGAAGACACTTTCCATTAAACGAGTCAGGACATAAGCTGCTGCAGGTTCCACGACGGTCTCAGCCTTGGTTTGAGGCGATTCATAGAGTACACGTCCTGCGGCATCTGTTACTTGCAGAATGGCGACAGGTGGCGTCCGTTGTCCACCAGCAGCAATGACGGAAAAGGCCGACGCCATCTCCAGCGGGCTGACAGGTGACGTTCCCAGTGCAAGAGAAGGTACGGCGCTCAGGTTGCTTGTAATGCCGAGGTTTTTTGCCATACTCACAACCTGATCAGGACCGATCTGCATAATGGTGTTCACCGCATAGATATTGTCTGAAGCAGCGATCGCCTGTCTTAGATCAATCTCACCCAGATACTTGTCTCCAAAGTTGCCGGGTTTATAGGTTTTGCGGTCGTTGTCATAGTGAAAAAGGGTAGGTTCACTGTTAAATATGGATGCACTGGTGAGCTGCTTGGATTCCAGGGCTGCCAGATACATAATGGGTTTAAACGCCGAACCTGGCTGGCGCGTTGTCGCCAGTACATGGTTAATCTGATTGGTGCGGTAATTCTTGCCGCCTACCATGGCTTTGATGTAACCCGTACGAGGGTCGATGGACACGAGAGCCGTCTCAAGCTCACTTTTGGCATCCATACCTTTCGCTATGGCATCTTCAGCTGCTTTTTGTACACGCAGATCCAGGGTGGTGTAGATATTCAATCCCCCATGATCCAGCATCGCTTCACTGATTCCCAGCTCTCTGATGGCCAGATTCCGGATATAGTCACGGAAATACGGAGCACTTTCCACCGTTTTACGCTCGCTCTCCGGTTTGAACGAAAGCATTTTCTCATAGGCCTTATCCGCTTCGGCCTGGGTGATCTTGCCGATATCGGCCATGGCATTCAGCACAATCTTCTGTCGGTCTTTGGCATTCTTCATATGGTTATAGGGTGAATAGTAGGTAGGTCCTTTCGGAATTCCTGCCAGCATGGCACTCTCTGCAAGATCCAGCTGTTTGGCTGACTTGCCAAAATACATTCGTGAAGCCGCTTCGATTCCGTACGCACCATGCCCATAATAGATTTCGTTCAGATACATCTGCAAAATTTCATCCTTGCTGTATTTCATCTCCAATTGCGCCGTGTACATGGCTTCCTTGGCTTTGCGAGTCCATGTTTTCTCATGAGATAGATACAGGTTACGCGCCAGCTGTTGAGTCAATGTACTCGCACCTTGCGACATCTGCATATGTTCGAGGTTAACGAGCACAGCCCGTCCCATCCCTTGCACGTCGAACCCGTAGTGATTATAGAATTTGCGGTCCTCTACAGCCAGAGTGGCATGGACCAAATCTGGAGCGATATCCTCCAGTTGAACGGGTACAGAGTCTTTGCCACCTGCGGAGAAGGTAGCGATGACTTCACCCTGACTGTCCAGTAATCTGGAATTCCGATCAGAGTCTGCTAGGGGAAGGCTGGTTGCGTATAGATAGACTAATCCTGCAGCGGTAGCAAGTATGGCGAGCACGGCGAGCAGAGACAGGTTTTTAAACAATTTACGTACACGGAACCCGCGTTTGCGGGTCTTTTGATTTGGCTTGGTCATGGAACGGGCTCCTCTCTTTTCTTCCAGTATGGGACTTGATTGGCAGGGATATTCAATCGGGTGCATAAGCGAACAAAATGTAGCATTTTCGCCGGAAAAACCGTTTTGCAGTATAAACGTCAATCGCGTATAATGCAAAAGGGTAATGAAAAGGTAAGATTCGGCACAAGATACTAAAGCGCGTAAGGACGAACAGACGAATGGTCATTGATTCATTGATTAGTCAGACGCTCTGCATGCTCTGGTCAAATTTAATCTATATAATGAAGTGAACCGCGGACCTTTCCCGCAGGCCAGCAATGATAACGCGATATGGCGCCGAACGCTGGACGTGCTTGGGCGAACCGATTATAGTGCACAGCGCTTGGTCGGGTATGGCTGATCATTAACTTTACGGAAAGAAGGTAGAGATTATGGAATTGTGGTTTACGGAGAAACAGACCCCGGTATTCGGGATCACCGCGAAGATTAAGCAGACCTATGTTACAGAGAAAACGGATTTTCAAGATTTGGCCATGGTAGAGACCGAGGAATTCGGTAACATGTTGCTTCTTGATGGCATGGTGATGACTACCGTAAAAGACGAATTCGTATATCACGAAATGGCGGCACATCCTGCGCTGAACACACACCCAAATCCGAAAAAAGTTCTGGTTGTCGGTGGCGGCGATGGCGGAGTCATTCGTGAAGTCATCAAGCATGCTGCTGTAGAAAAAGCTGTTCTCGTCGAAATCGACGGTAAAGTCATTGAATACTCTAAAAAATATTTGCCTGAAATTGCCGGCAAGTTGGACGAGCCTAATGTTGAAGTGCTTGTAAACGACGGCTACATGCATATTATTGAACATAAAAATGAATACGATGTGATTATCGTAGACTCCACGGAGCCTGTAGGCCCGGCTGCTCCATTGTTTGAGCGTGGTTTCTACCAAGGCATCTACGAAGCACTCAAAGAAGACGGAATCTTCGTTGCCCAAACGGACAACCCTTGGTTCAAGGCGGATCTGATCCAGAAGGTGAACAAAGACGTCAAAGAAATCTTCCCGATCGTACATGTGTACGGCTGTAATATTCCAACCTATCCAAGTGGTTTGTGGACATTCACCATGGGTAGCAAGAAACATGACCCGCTCGAAGTGGATGAGACTCAAATCTCGGAGATGGATACCAAGTATTACTCTCCGCGTCTGCACAAAGCAGCATTTGTACTTCCTAAATTCGTGGAAGATTTAACGAAATAAAAGGGGAAATCATTAATGAAACTGGATCAAGCTTATTCAGGAAACGTATTTATTTGCAGCTCTGAGGATTATGAGAACTCCAAAGCGGTTATCTATGGCATGCCGATGGATTACACCGTCAGCTTCCGCCCGGGTTCCCGTTTCGGCCCATCTCATATCCGTCAGGCATCGGTTGGACTTGAAGAGTACAGCCCATATCTCGACAAAAGCATTGTAGACATGACATACTTTGACGCTGGAGACCTGCTCTTGCCTTTTGGTAACGCGGGACGCAGCCTTGAGGTAATTCATGAATACATCGGCAGTCTGCTCGCTGACGACAAATTCCCAGTTGGTCTCGGTGGCGAGCATCTGGTTACTTGGCCAGTCATCCAACAGATGTACAAGAAATACCCGGATCTTATTCTGATTCATATTGATGCACACGCAGACCTTCGTGAAAACTATGAAGGCGAGCCATTGTCCCACTCCACGCCAGTACGTAAAGCAGCTGAGTTGATGGGTGGCAAAAACATCTATCAGTTCGGTATCCGTTCCGGTTCCCGTGAGGAGTTCCAGTACGGTCGCGAGAACATCAACTTCTATCCATTTGAAGTGGCAGCTCCGATGAAGGAAGCTCTTCCGAAGATGGGCAACCGTCCGGTGTATGTGACCATCGACATCGATGTGCTTGATCCGTCAGCAGCGCCAGGAACAGGTACAGCAGAAGCGGGCGGCATTACGTCCAAGGAACTGCTGGAAGCCATTCATATGATCGCAGGATCTGATGTAAATGTAGTTGGTTGTGACTTGGTTGAAGTTGCACCAATCTATGATCCAACACAACAGACACAGATTGTAGCTGCGAAGCTGATCCGTGAAATGCTTCTTGGATTCGTGAAATAATCACAGAATAATCGATAAGTATAACGCTCTCTGTCTGCGCGGGTTCAACTTTGCGCAGGGGAGGGCGTTTTGTATTGTTAACTTTTGTACAGAGCTGTGCTATACTGACTACATAAGTATTCAGTAGTATATTAATTGATATATTACATTCGTGAAGTATATGGTGATCGGGTTCGGTCATATACTAAAAAGAGCCTTTACCGCTGCCAACGGTAAAGACTCTTAGGACCCGAAAGGCTGTGGATTGCCACGGCGCGCATGAACTAAATAATGCTATTCAAGCAAAACCCACCGTCAGGCTTCCGACCTTATGAGGTGGGTTTTCGATTGCTACGAAACTTTTTGCGCAACCAACGGTGAAGCTTTCGCCCACTCAGTACAATACTGAGGATCGCAGCAATCCATCGGATTACATCAAGCAACGCCACAAGTTTGACCAACGACGTCACCCCCTTTCGGGAAGCTGCGCCGTGGTCTGGAAAACATCCACCGATATTCAAAAGTCCATAACATTAATTATAGCACGTATGTTCCCTTGCCTCTACCATTTATTTCATGTGTTAGTATGGACTCTCCTCTTACGCAGATATCGTGCCTTGGTATGACTCCATCTTAATTTTTATGCCTTTTATTAAGTATCAGTTTTGTTATCCTTGGTATCAGGACATTCCCATTTAACTTAGAGTACACAACGTTTAGTAATCAACCACCCTTGCCTGCATGATACCAATCATGGGTAAAGGTGGTTTTTTTCTTGCGAAATTGTCATCAGGGTTAATCAGATTGTTACGTTAGAACCATCATATTTGGGTAAAACCATAGAAGGAGGTGTTACGATGACAACCAAGAGTACAATGACATGGAAACGGATTAGTGCACTCGCATTATCGTTAACGCTGGCTTGGGGGATGGGTCCGGTACATACGTTATCAGGTGCTAACGCTGCATCCTCACAGGCATGTGGAAAGGGAGATCATGGACTATCTGCTACATTAAAAAAGGGCAGCGGTGTGGAAGAGCAACACCTGCAATTTACTGACATTGATTTTCTTAATGATACGACTGGACGAGCTGGGGGTGAAGGCTTCCTGATCGGTACCTCGAATGCAGGATGTACGTGGCAGTCCATATATACCGGGCAGTGGCAATTCACTCAGCTTGATTTTCCGAATAATGTGAACGGATATGCGCTGGCGCGAGTGAAGGATTCACCTGCAACCTATCTGATCCGTACCCATGATGGGGGATCGCACTGGACGCGGCTCGATACGCCGGGCATTCAATTCAAACGAATTGATTTTCGCAATAAAGATGTAGGTTATGGTTACACCTATAATGGTGCATATCAGACGAAGGATGGCGGGGTAACCTGGAGTAAAATGAATACACCTGCCAACACGCGTGCAGCTGCCTTTGCAACAGAGAAACAAGGGTATGCTGTCGTGGTTGTACCTGGATCGGGATATCATCTGAAGCAAACGAGTGATGGCGGCAAGAACTGGACAACCTCTCTTCGAGTTGTCTCAGACACATGGAGCGGAGCGGATCTGTATGCACATGGCCAGCAAGTATGGGCCCTTCTGTATGGTGATGCAGGCATGTCCCAACAATCGTACTCCCTCTATGCGAGCGGTAATCAAGGCAAGAACTGGACCCAAGTATTTGCGCAATCCACAGCAGGGGGAGGTCCTGCACCGGCTACAAACAGTACGGGCAAAGGAAACGGACCAGCCAACCCGGGTGGTCATCCCGGCAACATGGCGTTGATTGGTAATCAGACGGCGTATCTGTCTGCAGGTTCACCCGCAGCTGGCAAAGTGGGTATTGGACGTTCTTATGATACAGGTTCCACGTGGAAAAATATTGACCTGAAAGATCCGGGATACAGTTCCCGTATCTCGTTCCCATCGGCCAAGACGGGTTGGCTCGTAGTCACAAGTGATAACTCTCCTGCGATCTATCAGACTACAGATGGTGGAACGACGTGGACACAAAAAATGTTGTTGCCTTCAGAGCAGGATTAAGTAGTCTCTTATTCTGAAATAATAAACGGGCAAATCCAAATTAGAAATGTATAAAAATCAATTTGGTAAGTCTCTGTATGAATTTCTATAACAAACAAGCCTCTTCCTAATCAATTACACAGGAAGAGGCTTGTTTGTGTAGAAATAAAAACGGTTGAAACCTACTCTAAAACGAGTTATTGTAAGCGATAACAATACATTATATGGAGGTTGAAATTATGGTTGATGTTATTTTAAAGGCGGATTCTGATAAAGGATTAATAAATCGCAATATATATGGTCACTTTTCCGAACACTTGGGACGTTGTATTTATGAGGGGCTGTGGGTAGGAGAAGATTCACCTATTCCGAATACGGATGGGATTCGAAATGATGTATTGACGGCCTTGCAGAAGCTTAATATTCCAGTACTTCGCTGGCCAGGCGGTTGTTTTGCCGATGAATATCACTGGAAAGATGGTGTAGGTCCGAAGAGTGAGCGTGCTCGTATGATCAATACACACTGGGGCGGTGTGGAAGAGAACAATCACTTTGGTACACATGAATTCTTGAGATTATGTGAGTTGCTCGGCACGGAGCCATATATTAGTGGCAATCTGGGTAGCGGTACAGTGCAGGAGATGCAGGAATGGGTGGAGTACATCACATTTGACGGCGAATCCCCGATGGCGAACTGGCGTAAGAGTAATGGTAGGGAAGAACCGTGGAAAATGAAGTATTTTGGCGTGGGAAATGAGAACTGGGGATGCGGCGGCAATATGCGCCCTGAATATTATGCGGATGAATATCGCCGGTATGCTACATATGTACGTAACTATTCCGGGAACGAGATTTATAAAATCGCTTGTGGACCGAACGAAGGTAACTATGAATGGATGGAAGTCCTGATGCGGGAAGCTGCTCGCTTTATGGATGGAATCAGTCTTCATTATTACACCATCCCTACAGGAGAGTGGAACGATAAAGGCGCAGCTACAGGATTTGGTGAGGCTGAATGGTTCACCACCTTGAAAAAGACGCTCCATATGGATGAATTACTGGTGAAGCACTCCGAGATTATGGACAAATATGATCCAGAGGGCAGAGTCGGCATTATTGTGGATGAATGGGGTACGTGGTATAACGTTGAGCCGGGAACCAATCCAGGGTTCCTGTATCAACAGAATACGATGCGGGACGCTGTGCTTGCAGGTGTTAACCTGAATATTTTCAACCAACATAATAAACGGGTACACATGGCAAATCTTGCGCAGATCGTCAATGTGCTTCAATCGCTTGTGCTCACGGAAGGGGACAAAATGCTCCTGACCCCTACGTACCATGTATTTGATATGTATCAGGTTCATATGGATGCACAGCGATTGGACTTGAATTATGAAAGCCCAGGATACACATTCGGGGAAGAGACCATTCCACAGCTCAGTTTATCAGCATCCCGCAACAAGGATGGGGTCATTCATGTGACAGCTTGTAATCTGAGTCACACGGATGAGTTGGAAGTTGTGTGTCAGCTGGACGCAGCTCAAGCGGCTAAAGTAAACGGGCAGATTCTGCACCATACTGATTTTGGTGCATTTAATACCTTTGAACAGCCGAATCATGTTCAGCCTGTGGCGTGGGAAGGACTCACACTGGAGAATAACACCTTACGTTTTGTTCTTCCTCCAGCATCGGTTGGGGTCATCGCTGTTGAGGGTTAATGATGAAAAGGCAGGAACCTTGCAAGGGCTGTAATGATCAGTACGATGTGAAGATTAGCGATGCCAAAATGGCCAGACTTGTGGAGATTGCCTCGCGTTCGCGTCCGACGGTACAGGATGAGGAATATGAACGTCGGCTCTCCATCTGCTCTGCTTGTCCGGGATTGCAATATGGCACAACTTGTCGGCATTGTGGTTGTCTCATACAGGTGCGAGCGAAGCTGAGTGAGTCAACATGTCCTTTTCCTTATGAATCGCAATGGGCCTGATCGGATGAACGAATCTTATTATAATGAAGCAAAAGGGAGTTGCACTTTACAGGTGCGGCTCTTCTTTTTTGGCTTGATGAGGAAAAAACTCTGAATTTGGATTTGAATTGAGCGAGGGAACTGGATATAGTTATACAGTAGAGTGTAGGATAGCGAGCTATCCGGGAATATGAGCGCGTATAGCGACACAACAATACGGGAAGGGCTGTTCTCACCAGCCGTGCCTGATTTTGCGTCGCCTCGAATATAATGGAGGTTAACATTCATGTCGAACATGCGACCGGTACACATCCGGCTGCACAGCCGTTATGAAGGTGAAGATGTGCTGCAGGAAATGCAGGGTGAAGCCGTGTTAAAAGGGTCTGTTCTTTATGTTCGTTATGAAGAACCGCAGGTTGGACCTGAGGGAGGTACAACCCGTACAACATTGAAGCTGGGCGGACAATCCATCAAGATTATACGTCATGGTGAGGTAGAATCGGAGCAGACTTTTGAGTTGAATCGGAAGCTTCCTGGTTTCTACCGATCACCATACATGTCGTTTGCCCTGTCCACGCATACACAGAAGCTGGAACTTTCCATTCAGGGATTGAGCGCACGCGCAACGTGGAGCTACGACTTTTACCGCTTTGATGAAGAATCTGGACATTTCGCGATTAGTTTGCATATACAGGAGGAACCAATTTCATGACACGTAATCCACTAGATACGATTAACGAACGGGTAAGTACGGCCATCGGCAACGCCATTGTGACGGCCGGAATTGTTACGCAGGACGAATTGCCAGCCATCACATTGGAAGTGCCGCGTGAGAAGACACACGGGGACTTGGCGACCAATGCTGCCATGCAGCTGACCAAGATTGCCAAGCGCAATCCGCGTCAGATTGCTGAAGAGATCATTGCCAATCTGAATCTGGCTGAAGCCGGAATCGAGAAGGCTGAGATTGCGGGCCCAGGATTCATTAACTTCAAATTGGACAAGAGTTACCTTTATCCAGTACTTGCGCTTGTGCAGGAGCAGGATAAAGATTACGGAAGAATTAACATCGGAGAAGGACGCAAAGTCGAGATGGAGTTTGTCAGTGCCAACCCGACAGGCAGCCTGCATCTGGGTCATGCCCGTGGAGCAGCTGTAGGTGATGCACTATGTAACATCCTTGACTACGCAGGATATGATGTAACCCGTGAATACTACATTAATGATGCAGGTAATCAGGTGTTTAATCTGGCTCGTTCCATTGAAGCTCGTTATCTGCAAGAGCTGGGTCAGGATGCTGAGATGCCTGAAGACGGTTATCACGGTGAAGATATTAAAGGATTCGCCAAGCAGCTTGTTGCTGAAAAGGGTGACGAATTGCTATCCATGCATCCGGGTGACCGTGCGGCTTATTTCCGTGACTTTGGTCTGGAGAAGGAACTGGACAAGATCAAACGTGACTTGAATCGCTTCCGTGTTAACTTTGACATCTGGTTCAGCGAAACTTCCCTGTACGACAACGGAGAAGTGCTGCGAGTGCTTGATGAATTGCGTGACCGCAATGAGATCTATGAGCAAGATGGAGCAACTTGGTTAAAAACGATGCAGTACGGTGACGACAAAGAACGTGTATTGATTAAGAACGATGGCACGTATACTTACCTGACGCCAGATATTGCTTATCACCGCGACAAATATGCTCGTGGATACGACACGATGATCAACATCTGGGGTGCCGATCACCATGGATATATTCCACGGATGAAAGCCGCGATGCAAGCACTGGGTAATGACCCTGAGAAACTGGTGGTCTTGATTGCACAGATGGTGAGCTTGTTCCAGAACGGTGAAAAAGTGAAGATGTCCAAGCGTACAGGTAAAGCTGTAACGATGGAAGACCTGATGGATGAAGTCGGCATTGATGCGATCCGTTACTTCTTCACAATGCGCAGCATGGACTCCCATCTGGACTTTGACATGGACCTTGCGATTTCGACATCCAATGAGAATCCGGTATTCTACGTACAATACGCGCATGCACGTGTATGCAGCGTATACCGTCAGGCTGAAGAACAAGGTATTGAACTGCTGCCACTGGCACAGATTGACCTGTCCAAGCTGACAACAGAGCACGAGTATGACCTTCTCCGCAAAATGGGAGAGTTGCCTGAGGAAATCTCGGCAGCAGCAACAGGATATGCGCCTCATCGTATCATCCGTTATGTATACGAGCTGGCATCCCTGTTCCACAGCTACTACCGTGCAGAACGTGTCATTACGGAAGACGCGCAGCAAACTCAAGCACGTCTGGCACTGATCGGTGCTGTACGTACCGTTATCGCAACAGCGCTTCGTCTGGTAGGCGTAACCGCTCCTGACAAAATGTAAATTCCAGGCTCGCGGCCTATCCGCCGCTCTGCCTAAGGCAAAAAGTCTCCATGTCCATGTTGAGTGCCTTCAACGTGGTACATGGAGACTTTTTTTGTTCTGTGCCCTAGCTGAAGAAACGAAATGCCTGGTCCATCCAAGGCACACTAGCCTGCTCTGACATCACAGTGGGCGTAACCTAGAGTTTCAGCCGCTACGTACGTAATACTCCTTCGTGCGTACTGCCTGGGCCGGGCTACTGCGTTTCGCCACGAAGCCTCAATCAAGTTCTGCTGACGCCTGACAGAGCTGGCTCACTCCCCGCCCTCTTGCATTAGCTTCAGGGCATCAATCTCACCACCGCGCACCTTGCTTTTTGCGGTGGTGGTCTTGCGGGCGCGCAACGGGATCGTAGCACGTTTGACGAGTGTCTTGATTTCACTAGGGGATAACCCCGGATGTTTGGAGAGCAGCAAGGCGATAGCGCCACTCACATGGGACGTCGCCATGGATGTGCCGCTCATCTCGTGATGTTTGCCTTGTACCCAAGAGGAGACGATTTTATCACCGGGTGCATAGACATCCACATATGCGCCACGATTGCTGAAGGACGCAATACGTCTGTTTTTGTCGGTTGCCCCAACAGAGATGGTCTGGGGATACCGTGCAGGGTAATCAATACTGCGGCGTTTGCCGTCATTTCCTGACGAAGCAACAATAACGATTCCGGCATGGTACGCACGGTTGACAACGTCAAGAAGCGCCTTGCTACGTGTTTTCATGCCAAAGCTCATATTGATGATATCGACCTTGTTGCGTACACACCAGTCGATGCCAAGTACAATGTCGGATACATAAGCCGATCCGTTGTGGTCAAATGCTTTCACCGGATAGATCAGGGAGCGTGGAGCTACACCAATCATGCCTGCGGTACTGTTGGCTGCGGCGATGGTCCCTGCAATGTGGGTGCCATGTCCGTTATCATCATGAGGAAGCAGGCTGCGGTTTAACAGATTGATTCCACGTGCCAGTGAATAACGAAGATCAGGATGATGATAATCAGCACCTGTATCAATCACACCGATTTTAATCCGGTGTCCGGTAGACACAGACCATACTTTGGGCGCCCGAATCTGCTTCACTCCCCAGGGTATGCCTTGAGCATTGCTTGGTTTGCTGTGGAGTGCAGTGGCATGAAGGGAGATGGGAACGTCTTCTTCAATCGTAATTTCATCCCCATAGCGGTATAGGTCCTCCGGGCGTTGGACTGGAGCGATAATGGAACGAGCCAGTCGCGAGGAACGGACAGCCCCAAGGTCGGTGAATTCATTCCGCATTCGGGACAATTCCACAAGACAGGCCTCGTACTGCTGCGGTTTGGCAAATCGGATCAAATATCGCCCACCCTGTTCTGGTTCAGGGCGTCGCATTCCGTCAATCAATTGATGCAATAAACCAGTATAGTCCATAATGGGCAGCCCCCCTTCGGGATGAACATGCTGAGGTATTCTATGAATGCGCTCATCCCGCCGCATGGGGAACTTGCCCTTTTTTTACAAAAACACATTCTCTTCGTGTCAAAACGGGCGCAGGGACATATGATGGATGGAGAGCTAGAGGGCTCTTGCGGGGAACCTGGTGAGGAGTAATCCTCCAAGGGTATACAGTCAGAAGGCGGAGGGGACTCCGTCTTTTTTATTATGGAGTTGTCTCTTTGGCAAAGAGGATATTCCTGTGGGTTTGATGTCACTTCACGTTTAATATGTGGACATATTGTTGCTGCTCTCCGCATTTGCGTCACATCCGTACATAAAAACTTGCTTTTTAACGCTAAATAGGTTTTACTTAGGTTTGTTAATGGATATGTTATACGTAACAGTCCAGTTCGTAGGGGTTAAAAAGTGAATTTTGTGTGAGAGGAAGTGTCTGCAGTGAGTACCTCGCTCAATTTGAAAATTGATAAAGAAAAGGTAAAAGAGATCCCTTTGGTGGACCTTGCCTTTATGGTGCTGAAAGCGGCTAATACGCCGTATTACTATCGTGACTTAATGAATGAGGTAGCGAAGCAGCGCGGAATGACTGATGAAGAAATCAACGAGTTTATCGCCCAGCTATATACCGAGATTAATATCGATGGCCGTTTTGCTTGCGTCGGTACAAGTCTGTGGGGCTTAAAGCGCTGGTATCCGGTAGCTGGAACAGAAGATTCCATGACGGGTGCGAAGCGTCCGCGTATCATCAACGATGAAGACGATGATCTGGAAGATGAAGACTTCGGTGAAGAAGAAGACAGCTATAGCAGCGATGAAGGCTTCGACAGCACGGATAAAGACGAAGAAGAAGACGAAGAAGAGGAAGAAGAAGACGACATCTTTGACGAAGAAGACAGCGAAGAAGAAGTGCTGGTTGAAGATGACGATCTGGAAGATGAAGACCTCGAAGAAGACGAAGAAGAGTCCGAAAACGAGGATGAATTTGACGACGATTCTGATAATCGGTAGTCATTTTTGACGTCTATAATTTACCCGTTTCCCCGGAATAGTCAGCCTTGACAGCAGACGGGGTAACGGGTAAACTATTGCATGGGCTTATGAATGAGCGACAATATATTTATGTTTTTTATAGAAGGTGCCCCGTCCTGCGGGAGTACTTTTTTTTGTATTTTTAGAGGCATAATTTTGCAAAATGATTTTTTTCCGTATGCTCCCGGCCAACATTTCGTGGCCCGTTTTTGTATATCAAAAACACCAAATGGAATGAAGGCCATCGGAATATTTGCACCATTTTTTGCTGTAGAACAACGTGTATTTAAACCGTCTTCGCAGAAAGAGCAGTTCGCAGATGCAGGGAATTTCTGCCATTGCTCTTTTTAACGATGATTACCTGGGAAACAGGTTACGATAACACCATATATCGCCTGAATTTCTGTACTTATATTAGGAGGGTAATAACAGTGACAAAGTATATTTTCGTGACGGGCGGAGTTGTGTCCTCCCTGGGCAAAGGGATTACGGCTGCTTCTCTGGGCAGATTGCTGAAAAACAGAGGGCTTAAGGTAACGATCCAGAAATTTGATCCATATATTAACATCGACCCGGGAACAATGAGTCCTTATCAGCACGGCGAGGTTTTTGTAACGGATGATGGCGCGGAAACAGATCTGGACCTTGGCCACTATGAACGTTTTATTGATATTAATCTCTCCAAAAACAGCAACGTCACGACTGGTAAAGTATACTCTTCCGTCATCAGCAAAGAGCGGCGCGGGGAATATCTGGGCGGAACGGTACAAGTTATTCCACACATTACGAACGAGATCAAAGAGCGTGTATTCCGCGCTGGACGTGAAGCGGGTTCGGATGTGGTTATTACGGAAATTGGTGGAACAGTGGGCGACATTGAGAGTCTGCCATTCCTGGAAGCTATCCGTCAGATCAAGAGTGATGTAGGTCGCGACAATGTGATGTACATCCACGTAACACTTATTCCTTATATCAAAGCAGCTGGTGAAGTGAAAACAAAACCAACGCAACATAGTGTTAAGGAATTACGCAGCATCGGTATTCAACCGAATGTGATTGTATGCCGTACGGAGTATGAATTGTCTAAAGACATGAAAGCCAAGATCGCTCTCTTCTGCGACATTGATGAGAATGCCGTGGTTGAATGTCGTGATGCAGACACGTTGTATCAAGTACCTTTGAACCTGCGTGAAGAAGGCTTGGATGAGATCGTGGTAAATCACCTGAAACTAACTACTCCTGCACCGGATATGAGCGAGTGGGAAGGGCTGGTTGACCGGATCAACAAGTTGGAGCATACAGTTGAGATCGCTATTGTTGGTAAATATGTAGCGTTGCATGATGCATACCTGAGTGTTGTTGAGTCGTTGTCTCATGCAGGATTTGCATCCAATGCTGATGTGAAAATTCGCTGGGTTCCTTCTGAAGATATTACGGATGAGAATGTAGGCGACCTGTTACATGGTATTGGCGGTATCCTTGTTCCTGGTGGATTCGGAGATCGTGGTATTGAAGGTAAAGTATCGGCAATTCGTTATGCTCGTGAGAAACAAATTCCGTTCTTCGGTATTTGCCTGGGTATGCAGGTTTCCGTTATTGAGTATGCACGTTCCATCGTTGGCTTGAATGGTGCGAACAGTTCCGAAATTAATCCGGCTACGGAATTCCCTGTGATCGATCTGTTGCCTGAGCAAAAAGATATCGAGAATCTGGGTGGCACGATGCGTCTGGGTCTGTATCCTTGTAAGCTTCAGGAAGGTTCTTTGGCGATGGCTTGTTATGATGACGAGCTGGTGTATGAGAGACACCGTCACCGGTATGAGTTCAACAATGAATACCGTGAAACGATCGAAAAAGCAGGACTGGTTATCTCGGGTACATCCCCGGATGGACGTCTGGTTGAGATCGTGGAACTTCCAGGACACCCATGGTTCCTGGCGGTACAATTCCATCCGGAATTCACTTCCCGTCCGAACCGTCCGCAACCATTGTTCCGTGATTTTGTAAAAGCTTCTCTGGTGAATGCGCAGAAGTAATAAATTTTTTTGTGTTAACGTAATAGATATTGGGGATGTTCCTGGCAACCATAGCGGATGCCGGAACATCCTTTTTTTTGCGTAGAAAGCAGGTGGAAATGCTTTTTGTCATTTTGTGAAGGTAGCAGGATTTTAATGGAAGAGGTAGAATACTTATCATGACGACTATGGGATAGTTATCCAGATTCGAAGATGTGCATGCTTTCCTAATTCTAGGAGGTTACAGAGTGGAAGATAAAAAAGTTTTGATTGTTGATGACCAGAATGGTATTCGAATCCTGTTAATGGAAGTGTTCAGCAGTGAGGGGTATAACACGTTTCAAGCACCCAACGGCAAGGTTGCTCTGGAGATTGTGAATAATGATAAGCCTGACCTGGTATTGCTCGATATGAAGATTCCTGGGATGGACGGTCTGGAAATCCTGAAGCATATTAAAGAAATTGATCCGGGTATCAAGGTGATCATGATGACCGCTTATGGTGAACTGGACATGATTAAGGAAGCCACGGATCTCGGAGCGCTCATGCACTTTACGAAACCGTTTGATATCGACGAGATGCGAGTGGCTGTGAATATGCAACTTCGCAACGGTACCGCCAATAAATGCAGCTGAATCCTGTTGATACAGGATTTTTTTGCGTGTGGAGAACATAGAAGGTACGTGGTGGGAAAATGAGGTATTTCACTCCTTCATCCGGGGAATATTGGAAATGGGGAAGTTATAAAGCGGTGTCTATGAAAACTGTGCTGCAAAGCACAGCATTTTTGCAAATGCTTGTTTAGTATTTGACATGGGATGTGGTATAATAAGCCCGTATGTGATTTCGGCTAAAAACCATAGACACAACCCAAACCCCTAGGAGGATTGAAACCATGCCATTAGTATCTATGACAGACATGTTGAACAAAGCACTTGAAGGAAAATATGCAGTTGGTCAATACAACATCAATAACCTTGAGTGGACTCAAGCGATTCTTGGTGCTGCTGAAGAAGAGAAATCCCCAGTAATCTTGGGTGTATCCGAAGGCGCAGCACGTCACATTGGTGGCTTCTACACTGTAGTTAAAATGGTAGAAGGACTCATTCACGACATGAAAA
Organism: Paenibacillus sp. FSL M7-1414; assembly: GCF_038003195.1. Classification (NCBI taxonomy): domain Bacteria; kingdom Bacillati; phylum Bacillota; class Bacilli; order Caryophanales; family Paenibacillaceae; genus Paenibacillus; species Paenibacillus sp. FSL M7-1414. The sequence goes on from NZ_JBBOOS010000001.1 coordinate 130,247, forward strand.
TCACTGTTCCAGTTGCAATTCACCTGGACCACGGTTCAAGCTTCGACAAGTGTAAAGAAGCGATCGACGCTGGATTCACATCCGTAATGATCGACGGTTCCCACCACTCTATCGATGAGAACATCGAAATGACTAAAAAAGTTGTTGAATATGCACACGCTAAAGGCGTTTCTGTGGAAGCTGAAGTAGGTACTGTAGGCGGACAAGAAGACGACGTTATTGGCGGTATCATGTACGCTGACCTGAACGAGTGTATCCGTATCGTTAAAGAAACAGGTATTGATACATTGGCACCAGCTCTTGGTTCCGTACACGGTCCTTACCATGGCGAGCCTAACCTGGGCTTCAAAGAAATGGAAGAAGTTCGTGACGCGGTACAAGTTCCACTCGTATTGCACGGTGGTACAGGTATTCCTAAACACGACATCGACAAAGCCATTTCCCTGGGTACGTCCAAAATCAACGTAAACACAGAGAACCAAATTGCTTTTGCAAGAGTGGTTCGTGAAGTGCTTGCAGCTAAACCAGACGCTTACGATCCACGTACATTCATCGTACCAGGCCGTGAAGCAATTAAAGAAACCGTTAAAGGTAAAATCCGCGAGTTTGGTTCTAACAACAAAGCGTAATTTATCTTTACCAGTTCCATACTGTGAAATGGAAAAACACCGCCTAGCCGGTGTCTTTCCATTTTCACACCTTATTTCTACATCGGAAGCCAACAGCACGTATTGCCGTTCATCGGCTGCAAAACACGTAGGGGGACATTAAGCTTTATGGAAAAATTGATGATTAGTGGCGGACGTCCGTTACAGGGAACTGTAACTATAAGCGGCGCCAAGAACAGCGCCATTGCGCTTATTCCTGCAGCATTGCTTGCCGAGTCAGAAGTCGTGTTGGACAACCTGCCGCTTTTGAGTGACGTGGCGGTTTATGCAGAAATTTTGGAGGAACTCGGAGCACATGTGACTTGGGAAGGCAGTCAGATGAAGATTGACCCTTCTGACATCAAATCCATTCCTATGCCGAATGGTCCCGTGAAGAAGCTTCGTGCTTCGTATTATATGATGGGTGCATTGCTAGGGCGTTTCAAAGAAGCGACCATAGGTTTACCAGGGGGCTGTAATTTTGAGCCTCGTCCAATTGATCAACATATCAAAGGGTTTGAAGCGCTTGGCGCAACCGTAACAAACGAACATGGCTCCATTCATTTGCATGCCAAAGAGCTGCGGGGAGCAAAAATCTATCTTGATGTAAGCAGTGTCGGCGCAACCATTAATATCATGCTGGCGGCTACTCGTGCCAAAGGCTCTACAATTATCGAAAACGCGGCTAAAGAGCCTGAGATTATAGATGTAGCAACACTTCTGAATTCCATGGGTGCCAGCATCAAGGGTGCAGGTACCGAAACGATCCGTATTGAAGGGGTCTCGGAGCTTAAAGGCTGCCGTCATTCCATCATTCCGGACCGTATCCAAGCAGGTACGTATATGATCGCTGCAGCGGCAACGCGCGGAGATGTTCTGATTGACAATGTGATTCCCAAACATCTGGAAGCTTTAACGGCAAAGCTGCTAGAAATGGGTGTTGGCATTGAGGAATTGGATGAAAGTATACGTGTCATTGGTAAACCAAGCTATAACCATGTGGACGTGAAGGCACTTGTATATCCTGGTTTCCCAACGGATCTACAGTCACCCATGACCAGTGTTTTGACACAGGCAACCGGTGTGAGCGTCCTGAGCGACTTTGTATACAGTAATCGATTCAAGCATGTGCCTGAGTTGGTGCGGATGGGCGCAAAGATTCGAGTAGAAGGACGGTCAGCAATTATTGAAGGCAGTGCATTAAACGCGGCCAAAGTAAAAGCATCCGATCTTCGCGCTGGAGCAGCGCTGGTGATTGCAGGTCTCACCGTCAGTGAAGGTGTGACTGAAGTAACGGGGGTCGAATATATCGACCGCGGTTATGATCATCTGGTGACTAATCTGCGCTTGCTCGGTGCAGATGTATGGCGGGAAACTGATTAACTAGGAAGCATTATGCATGATTCAGTCCTACACATGTTTATTTTAACTGAACTGCATATCTTTTTGATGATTAGGTAAACCTGTTTTAATAGAGTTCTCAGTCTCTCCGGCATAAGACGAAATGTTTCTGTTTCCTTTACCGGAGGGTCTTTTTTTGAAATAAACTTCATATGGCTGTAAGAACATCATTTCTCATCCCCAACCCCCGGTTTTGTTTGAACTGCGCTCCATAGCCGGTCTATCCGGATTGATCGCCTCAATGCATCGTTCACTCAATAGCGGATATTGCCGAATGTTGGCCATCCCACCCGGAAACTTACACTCAAAGACAAGTATTTGCATTATAACGGTTACATTCCGTACAATGGACAGAAGGGATTGTGGCAGACGCCGCTCTCTATAGCCGGAACATCTAGCGAAACTATCCATTTCACACGGACTTATTAATTGAATAGGTGGTTATTATATGGATCTACAAATTTCCGATTTGGAAGAAATGAAACTAACGGACCTCTACAAACTGGCCAAAAAATATCAGATACCGTACTATGGTACGTTAAAAAAGAAAGAATTAATCTTTGCTATACTGCGTGCACAAGCTGAACAGAGTGGCCTGATGTTCATGCAAGGCGTACTCGAGATTTTACCTGAAGGTTACGGTTTCTTAAGACCTATCAACTACTTGCCAAGTACGGAAGACATCTACATCTCAGCTTCTCAGATTCGCAAGTTTGACCTAAGAACAGGTGACCTCGTATCAGGTAAGTGTAGAACGCCTAAGGAAAACGAGAGATACTTCGGTTTGTTGCAAGTCAACGCTGTAAATGGTGAGAATCCATCGGCGGCTGCAGAGCGACTTCACTTCCCGGCACTAACCCCACTGTATCCGCAGAAAAAACTGGTTCTCGAAACATCCCCCAACCATTTGTCCACACGAATTATGGATGTGCTCGCCCCGGTAGGATTGGGACAGCGCGGATTGATCGTAGCACCTCCCAAAGCGGGTAAAACGCTTCTCCTCAAAGAAATTGCCAACAGCATCTCAACTAACAATCCTGAAATTGAACTGTTTGTCCTGTTGATTGATGAACGTCCAGAGGAAGTAACGGATATGTCGCGTTCGGTAAAAGGGGAAGTTGTGGCTTCGACATTTGATGAACTGCCTGAGAATCATATTAAGGTGGCGGAATTGGTGCTTGAACGTGCGCTTCGTCTGGTTGAGGCCAAAAAAGATGTTGTTATCCTGCTGGATAGCATTACACGTCTTGCCCGTGCATATAACCTGGTTATTCCACCATCCGGTCGTACACTTAGTGGTGGTATTGATCCAGCTGCGTTCCATCGTCCGAAACGTTTCTTCGGTTCTGCCCGGAATGTGGAAGAAGGCGGAAGCTTGACGATCTTGGCAACGGCATTAATTGATACTGGATCACGTATGGATGACGTCATTTATGAAGAGTTTAAGGGTACAGGTAACATGGAGCTCCATCTGGACCGTCGTCTGGCAGAGCGCCGCATATTCCCGGCGATTGACATTCGTCGTTCGGGTACACGTCGTGAAGAAGTGTTGCTCAGCAAGGAAGAGTTGGATACAATCTGGGCAATTCGTAAAAACATGAATGATTCCCATGACTTTGTTGAAGGATTCCTGAAAAAACTTCGTAACAGCAAGACAAATGCAGAGTTTTTGGCGGCATTTGATTCGGCTGGTAATAGCCCGACAAGCAATTCGGGTACAACAACAACCCGTCGCTCACCTAGACAGACAGCAACGTCAGGTACATCGACTTAAGTGTCGTTCGACCAATAACATACTTTTACAGCGTTGCTGTGAATTTTACAATACACTCGTCGTTAGGTTTAACCCATTAGATGTGAGGAGAACATCATGTATTTAGTATACGCAGATGAAAAAGGTAATGTATTTGATCATCCTTCCCTGTACGGGCTTGCCCGCAGTGGAGATATGATCGTTGAGATTATGGAGGATGAGTTGATTCCTCTGCCAGAAGGTGCAACGTTGGTTGGACTCCCGAGTACTCGGCCCATTGGTATGGACCCGGACACCGGTGAGATGCTGCCAATGCCATCAGACACACAGGCTGTAGGTGCATTGCTTCCACAGGGATTCACTCGTTTGTGTCTCCCTGGTTATGTGAAGACGGATAAAGAGTATAAATTGCCGTTATTCGGCTATTCCGCAGTAGTTTGGAAAGATGGCGGTTTCTATGTCACCGCTTCGAAGTCGGATAGTCCTGAAAAATGGAATCCACTCAACTGTGATCGTGACGATGTGCGTTCCGGGGTTAAACGATTGACGGAGCAATACCCCGAGAACCGTCTTTACACCCATCTATCCAACTGTGCGCTTGGATATGAATGTCTAACTTCATCAAACACGTTCCTGAATCGTTGGGAAGGTGGAGTGCCGGTATCCTATTCTTGCAATGCGGGCTGTTTCGGGTGTATCTCCGAGCAACCGGATGATAGCGGCTTTGTTTCCCCGCAGACACGTATGAACTTCCGACCACGTGTGGATGAGATTGTGGAGGTTATGCTGGAACACCTGAAGACGCCGGAGTCCATCATTAGTTTTGGACAAGGTTGTGAAGGGGAGCCTTCCACGCAGGCCAAGCTGATTATTGAAGCGATTCGCGAAGTGCGTTCCGTAACGGACATGGGGTATATCAACATTAATACCAATGCCGGTCTGAACGATCACATTAGAGGTATTGTAGATGCTGGATTGGATCTGATGCGCGTAAGTACAATTAGTGCACTGGATGACCACTATAACGCCTACTATAAACCGCGTGGTTATACCTTAGCCAATGTTGAGAAATCGATGAAATACGCAGCGCAGCAGGGTGTATACACGTCCATTAACTATCTGATCTTCCCGGGTGTAACAGATCGTGAAGAAGAGATTGAGGCGATGATTGAGTTTGCAAGAAGAACCGATCTACGCTTGATTCAGATGCGTAATCTCAATATTGATCCAGAGAGCTATCTGGAATTAATTCCTCCTGCTCAAGGTGATATCTTGGGCATGAAGCAGATGATTGAGATTTTTGAAGACGAGTTGCCCGGTGTTGTGATCGGATCGTATACCCATGTTCCGCCAGCTGGAATGGCACGTCCAAAACGGTTGATTACCTCTTAACAATAATGGATTGCAACAGGCGCAAGGTCGTGTTATAATCTCAGGGTTGTGCCATTTACTCTGGGTCCGCTTGAGGCTCAGGGCGGAAAGAGGTGAAAGGTAATGAAAGAAGCAATTCATCCTAATTACACGATTGGTCAAGTATCTTGCGCTTGCGGGAATACTTTTGAGACAGGTTCGGTTAAAGACGGACTTCGTGTAGAGATTTGCTCCGCGTGCCACCCGTTCTTCACAGGTAAACAGAAGTTTATCGATGCTGGCGGCCGTGTTGATCGTTTCAAAAAGAAATACGGAATCTAATTGGACAATTCTTGGAGTTGTCTGCTAATTGCATCCAACACACCCCTGCTGATCTGGCAGGGGTTTTTATATGTTATATGTTAAGCATAATCGCATTCACGTTCCTCTGGTTGCAATTTGGATAACCTTACGTTATACTATTTCTTACCGTGCTAGATGGGGAGGTAGCGGTGCCCTGTAACTCGCAATCCGCTATAGCGAGGTTGAATTCCTGCTAGAGGTTTTGCCGATGTGAGGTTTGGTCCCTAAACGTGGTGTTGACGGTTGGGTCCTCCGCAATGAGTACTCATGAACCTGGTCAGGTCCGGAAGGAAGCAGCCATAAGTGAGATCACTCTTGTGCCGGAGGGTTGCCTAGCCCGAGCTATTGTTCAGGGGTGCCACTTGGATCGCAAATATCGATAGCAGGTGCACGGCTTACCTTTTAAATGTAGAGACCTTTGCAGTTGTATGTATGCAGAGGTCTTTTTGATATGTCTTAATAAACCACGCATGAATGAGTCAGATAAAGTTTGGATTCACCCTAGAATATAGTATAATAGGGGAACGACAAAGGACTCGAATGCGAAGTGGAAGGAAGGTAACGCATCATGGAGCATATCGCGTTATACCGGGCTTGGCGTCCCCAGTCGTTTCAAGATATGGTGGGGCAACAGCATATTATTCAGACCTTGCAGAACGCGATTCGTGAACAGCGGACTTCCCATGCCTACTTATTTAGCGGGCCCAGAGGAACGGGAAAGACAAGTGCCGCCAAGATTTTGGCCAAAGCTGTGAACTGCGAACGTGGGCCTGCGCCTGAACCTTGTAACGAGTGTGAAGCTTGCCGCAGAATTACGACTGGCGCTGTGATGGATGTGCAGGAGATTGACGCTGCATCCAATCGGGGCGTTGAAGAAATCCGTGATCTTCGGGAAAAGGTTAAATATGCGCCAACCGAGGTCCGGCAGAAAGTCTATATTATTGATGAAGTGCACATGCTGACAACGGAGGCATTCAATGCTTTGCTCAAAACATTGGAAGAGCCACCACCACATGTGATGTTTATTTTGGCAACAACGGAACCGCATCGCCTTCCGGCTACCATTATATCGCGCTGTCAGCGATTTGATTTTCGCCGGGTATCCCTGGAAGAGCAGACAGCAAGACTTACACTGATCTGTGAACAGGAAGGCATGGAAGCTGACCATGATGCGCTCCAATACATTGCCCGTTTATCGGACGGTGGAATGAGGGATGCACTTAGTGTGCTGGATCAGATCTCTTCATTTACGGATGGACGAGTAACGTACCAGCAGGTCATGGACATGACGGGTGGAATTGCTTCAGAGCAATTTGCCAAATTGGCTGCTTCGCTGCTCAAGGGTGATGTTGGTCATATTTTGCAGATGATTGAAGGTTTCATGCATGAAGGAAAGAGTGCAGACAAGTGCATGGAGAATTTACTGTATTATTTCCGTGATTTGCTTATGATTAAGATGGTACCTGATGCAGATAAACTGACGGACCGGGTACTTAATCCGGAGTCTTTCCGTGATATGGCGGAGTCATTCACCAGGGAACAACTATTCCACATGATTGACACCCTTAATCGGTACCAGAGTGAAATGAAATATGCAGTACAACCACAGACATTATTTGAAGTTGCATTGCTTAAACTGTGTAGTATTCCAGCTCAAGGTGAGGCTTCTGTTCAGGTGGGAGCTTCAGCTCATGCAGCACCTGCTGATGGGGGAGAGATCAACCGCTTGAAGCAGCAGCTTGCTGAGTTGGAGAAGAAGTTGGATCGTGCATTGAAAAGTGGTTTGTCTGGTGGAGAAGGTGCATCGAGTGCTCCATCTCGTCCGGCAACAAGAGCGCCTGTATCGAGAGGCAATTCGCCTGTGAAGCTTCCTGCACAGTTGGATCAGTATGTTGCACGCAAGGGAGCTCCTGAGTTCGCAGATATCAGCAAAAAATGGAGTCAGATCCTGCAACGAGTGAAGGAAGAGAGGGTTACCGTTCATGCCTGGTTTGTGGATGGTGAGCCAGTATCATTGCTTGAAGACAATGTGTTGGTTGCTTTTAAAAACAACATTCACCGTGAAACAACGGAGAAGCAGGCTAACCGTGAAGTCATTGAGCGGGTGTTGTCCGAACAACTTGGGCGTCCTGCACGATTGGTGACGATGATGCTCAAAGATTGGACCGGAGCAATGGAGGGAGCTTCTGAAGCGCCAAAGGAGGACTTTAAGCTTGAACCTGAGCATGAAGACGGCGGTTCAGGCAACAAACAGCCTTGGATTGATGAAGCCATCCAGCTCTTTGGTGAGGATCTTGTAGTGATCAAAGAATAATGCGCATAGCGCGATAACCATAACAAAGGAGATGAACAATTATGAACAACATGAACCAAATGATGAAACAAGTGAAGAAAATGCAGGAGCAAATGCTGAAAGCACAAGAGGAACTGGCGGACAAAACAGTCCAAGGTACTTCTGGTGGCGGTGTAGTGACGGCTGAAGTTAACGGACACAAGAAATTGCTTGCTATCACGATCAAACCTGAAGCGGTAGATCCGGAAGATGTTGAAATGTTGCAGGATCTCGTTATGACAGCTGTTAATGATGCTATGGCCAAAGCCGATGAGATTGCCAACAAGGATATGGGCAAGTTCACAGGCGGCATGAATATTCCGGGATTATTTTAATTAAAAAATTGATCCTGTCAAAGGAGACACAATCGATTGTATTATCCCGAACCAATAGCCAAGCTGATTGATGCCTTCACCCGGTTGCCGGGTGTGGGTCCCAAGACGGCAGCGCGTTTAGCTTTTCATGTGCTTAACATGAAGGAAGATGACGTTATCGATTTTGCCAAAGCGCTCGTTAGTGTGAAGCGTAATCTTCATTACTGTTCTGTATGTTGTAATATCACTGATACGGACCCATGTCGCATCTGTCAGGATAAGTCCAGGGATGTATCTGTAATCTGTGTAGTTCAGGATTCGAAAGATCTGGTGGCCATGGAGCGCACCAAGGAATTCGATGGGTACTATCATGTGTTACAGGGCGCGATTTCACCTATGGAGGGAATTGGCCCAGACGATATTCGTTTGAAGGAACTCCTGGTTCGATTAAGTGATGAACGTATAAAAGAGATCATCTTGGCAACGAACCCCAACATTGAGGGTGAGGCTACAGCGATGTATATCTCCCGGTTGGTGCGTCCGTTTGAGATCAGTGTGACTCGTATTGCGCATGGATTGCCTGTAGGTGGCGATCTTGAGTATGCGGATGAAGTGACCCTTTCCAAAGCGTTGGAAGGGCGCAGGGAGATGCGTTAGTGTGATCAATTTGTATTACGCAGCGGACTTCCTTGGAAACTTCGGATGCTAAATAAGTTTCGATGTGCAAAGAGAGCCTTAGGGCTCTCTTTTTTTGTAAAGAAAATGAATGCCCGAGTTCTAAGTTTGTCCTTTCCCTGATAAGTATGAGAATATGCTGTGCTGATCAGGAGGGGGAGAGTTTATGTTTTTGTGGCGAAATACACGGAACTCGGTAGAGAAACACAACAGAATGTTGAAGGAACTTGAGGCGGATCAGATCTATGCAGATATTCAGATGGCTAAGCAGGAGTGGGAACGGGCTATGAGACAGTTTGAAGATGCACAGGGGCAGGATGAGATTGATTATGCTATTTATGTATTGGAGGCAGCTGAGCGGAAGTACCAGATCCACTTGAGAAGAGCAAAGCGAGCCAGAGCTAATGATGATGTTACATCACAGCGAGGGGTTAGTATGTAGAGTCACGTTTACATTAAATACGGAGGTGTAACATATGAAGAGTATCATACTGGGAAGTGTATTGGTTATATCATTACTGGGGCTTATCGTTATTTTATTCAGAAAGCGGATAGGGTTATCGTTTTTCACGTCATTTGGAATTCATCTGGTGCTGGCTGCAGTAGGGATATATATCGTGAATTATTCCGGCTGGATTACAGGAACCTACATCCCGCTGAACCCTGCAACGATAGGGACTGTAACTGTTTTGGGATTGCCAGGTGTGGGGCTATTATTAGGGTTGAAAATTTCTTTGTTCGGATAGTTGACTCGCAGGATATTTATATGGTACATTATATCTCGTTGCTTTGCTTGCTTGGTTAGATGCTTTAGATGAAATGAAGGAGTTCATTGCGAACTTCGAAAAATAATTTCAAAAAAACACTTGACCAAAACAAACGAAGTATGATATATTATAAAAGTCGCCGCTGAGAGAAAATGGTGACGAAAAAACGAGTTTGATCTTTGAAAACTGAACAACGAGTGAGTAAACATTCTGCTTGCAGAATGAACGCGAAAGTTTGAGACAAGCCTTGGCTTGAATCGACTGGAGCACAATTGAGATTTTTAATCTCGTCAGATTCAAAATGAGCTTATCGCTCTTTTCAATACTTTATTGGAGAGTTTGATCCTGGCTCAGGACGAACGCTGGCGGCATGCCTAATACATGCAAGTCGAGCGGACTTGAAGAGAAGCTTGCTTCTCTGATGGTTAGCGGCGGACGGGTGAGTAACACGTAGGCAACCTGCCCTCAAGTTTGGGACAACTACCGGAAACGGTAGCTAATACCGAATAATTGTTTTCTTCGCCTGAAGGAAACTGGAAAGACGGAGCAATCTGTCACTTGGGGATGGGCCTGCGGCGCATTAGCTAGTTGGTGAGGTAACGGCTCACCAAGGCGACGATGCGTAGCCGACCTGAGAGGGTGATCGGCCACACTGGGACTGAGACACGGCCCAGACTCCTACGGGAGGCAGCAGTAGGGAATCTTCCGCAATGGGCGAAAGCCTGACGGAGCAATGCCGCGTGAGTGATGAAGGTTTTCGGATCGTAAAGCTCTGTTGCCAGGGAAGAACGCTTGGGAGAGTAACTGCTCTCAAGGTGACGGTACCTGAGAAGAAAGCCCCGGCTAACTACGTGCCAGCAGCCGCGGTAATACGTAGGGGGCAAGCGTTGTCCGGAATTATTGGGCGTAAAGCGCGCGCAGGCGGTCATTTAAGTCTGGTGTTTAATCCCGGGGCTCAACCCCGGATCGCACTGGAAACTGGGTGACTTGAGTGCAGAAGAGGAGAGTGGAATTCCACGTGTAGCGGTGAAATGCGTAGATATGTGGAGGAACACCAGTGGCGAAGGCGACTCTCTGGGCTGTAACTGACGCTGAGGCGCGAAAGCGTGGGGAGCAAACAGGATTAGATACCCTGGTAGTCCACGCCGTAAACGATGAGTGCTAGGTGTTAGGGGTTTCGATACCCTTGGTGCCGAAGTTAACACATTAAGCACTCCGCCTGGGGAGTACGGTCGCAAGACTGAAACTCAAAGGAATTGACGGGGACCCGCACAAGCAGTGGAGTATGTGGTTTAATTCGAAGCAACGCGAAGAACCTTACCAGGTCTTGACATCCCTCTGATCGATGCAGAGATGTATCTTTCCTTCGGGACAGAGGAGACAGGTGGTGCATGGTTGTCGTCAGCTCGTGTCGTGAGATGTTGGGTTAAGTCCCGCAACGAGCGCAACCCTTATATTTAGTTGCCAGCACTTCGGGTGGGCACTCTAGATAGACTGCCGGTGACAAACCGGAGGAAGGTGGGGATGACGTCAAATCATCATGCCCCTTATGACCTGGGCTACACACGTACTACAATGGCCGGTACAACGGGCTGCGAAATCGCGAGATGGAGCCAATCCCAACAAAGCCGGTCTCAGTTCGGATTGCAGGCTGCAACTCGCCTGCATGAAGTCGGAATTGCTAGTAATCGCGGATCAGCATGCCGCGGTGAATACGTTCCCGGGTCTTGTACACACCGCCCGTCACACCACGAGAGTTTATAACACCCGAAGTCGGTGGGGTAACCGCAAGGAGCCAGCCGCCGAAGGTGGGATAGATGATTGGGGTGAAGTCGTAACAAGGTAGCCGTATCGGAAGGTGCGGCTGGATCACCTCCTTTCTATGGAGAATCGTTTCCTGCAACGGAAACATTCAAATACAAAATCTAGCCAGGTCGGCTAGTTACTCACTCGTTGCTCAGTTTTGAGAGTTTAAACTCTCAAACGTTTGGTGGCGATAGCGAAGGGGTTCCACACGTTCCCATCCCGAACACGACCGTTAAGCCCTTCAGCGTCGATGGTACTTGGACCGCAGGGTCCTGGGAGAGTAGAACGCCGCCAAGCGTAACCCATTTTGGGTTCAAATAGTATATGTAATGTGGGCCCTTAGCTCAGTTGGTTAGAGCGCACCTCTGATAAGGGTGAGGCCGGTGGTTCGAGTCCACCAGGGCCCACCATCTATACCTTTAAACTTTATATGGGGCCATAGCTCAGCTGGGAGAGCGCCTGCCTTGCAAGCAGGAGGTCAGCGGTTCGATCCCGCTTGGCTCCACCAAAAATGTTTTACAAGTTTGTTCTTTGAAAACTAGATATCGAAACGAAACAAACGCGAATTAGAACATTCCTTTAAGCTGAACTTGTGCAAACAAGTCAAGTGTATAAAGGTAGTTAAATTGCTTTTGTGATGGTATCGGGTGAGAGCGACTTTTGGCTTTGCGCAAGCAAAACAAGGGAAGCGAGCGACCGAAACCGGAACAAAATGGTTAAGCTACTAAGAGCACACGGAGGATGCCTAGGCGCTAGGAGCCGATGAAGGACGTGGCGAACAACGAAACTGCCTCGGGGAGCTGTAAGCAAGCTTTGATCCGGGGGTGTCCGAATGGGGAAACCCAGCTGGGGTAATTTCCAGTTACTCATAACTGAATACATAGGTTGTGTAGAGGCATACCAGGGGAACTGAAACATCTAAGTACCCTGAGGAAGAGAAAACAATAGTGATTCCGTCAGTAGCGGCGAGCGAACGCGGAGAAGCCCAAACCAAAGAGCTTGCTCTTTGGGGTTGTGGGACGTCTCACATGGAGTTACAAAGGAACCGGTTAAGCGAAGAGGTCTGGAAAGGCCCGCCAAAGAAGGTAAAAGCCCTGTAGTTGAAAGTCTGTTCCCTCCGAGACGGATCCCGAGTAGTGCGGGGCACGTGAAACCCCGTATGAATCCGGCAGGACCATCTGCCAAGGCTAAATACTTCCTAGCGACCGATAGTGAAGCAGTACCGTGAGGGAAAGGTGAAAAGCACCCCGGAAGGGGAGTGAAATAGAACCTGAAACCGTGTGCTTACAAAAAGTCAGAGCCCGTTTTAGGGGTGATGGCGTGCCTTTTGTAGAATGAACCGGCGAGTTACGTTCCCGTGCAAGGTTAAGGTGAAGAGCCGGAGCCGCAGCGAAAGCGAGTCTGAATAGGGCGACTTAGTACGTGGACGTAGACCCGAAACCGGGTGATCTACCCCTGTCCAGGGTGAAGGTGCGGTAACACGCACTGGAGGCCCGAACCCACGCATGTTGAAAAATGCGGGGATGAGGTGGGGGTAGCGGAGAAATTCCAATCGAACTCGGAGATAGCTGGTTCTCCCCGAAATAGCTTTAGGGCTAGCCTCGGAAACTAGAGTCGTGGAGGTAGAGCACTGATTGGGTGCGGGGCCCGCAAGGGTTACCAAGCTCAGTCAAACTCCGAATGCCATAGACTTACTTCCGGGAGTCAGACAGTGAGTGCTAAGATCCATTGTCAAAAGGGAAACAGCCCAGACCATCAGCTAAGGTCCCCAAGTGTGTGTTAAGTGGGAAAGGATGTGGAGTTGCACAGACAACCAGGATGTTGGCTTAGAAGCAGCCATCATTGAAAGAGTGCGTAATAGCTCACTGGTCGAGTGACTCTGCGCCGAAAATGTAACGGGGCTAAACACACCACCGAAGCTATGGCTTGATGCTTTGCATCAGGGGTAGGGGAGCGTTGTATAAGGGTTGAAGGTGTACCGTAAGGAGCGCTGGACATTATACAAGTGAGAATGCCGGTATGAGTAACGAAAAGATCAGTGAGAATCTGATCCGCCGAAAGCCTAAGGGTTCCTGAGGAAGGCTCGTCCGCTCAGGGTAAGTCGGGACCTAAGGCGAGGCCGAAAGGCGTAGTCGAAGGACAACAGGTCGAAATTCCTGTACCACCGTAAGCCGTTATGAGCAATGGGGGGACGCAGTAGGGTAGTGACGCGGACTGATGGATGTCCGTCTAAGCAGTAAGGCTGATGTGTAGGCAAATCCGCACATTGTAAGGCTGAGCTGTGATGGGGAGCGAAAATTATAGTAGCGAAGGTCATGATCTCACACTGCCAAGAAAAGCCTCTAGCCAGGTGAAGGTGCCCGTACCGCAAACCGACACAGGTAGGCGAGAAGAGTATTCTAAGGCGCGCGGAAGAACTCTCGTTAAGGAACTCGGCAAAATGACCCCGTAACTTCGGGAGAAGGGGTGCCCCGGTAGTGTGAATAGCACGAGGGGGCCGCAGTGAAAAGGCCCAAGCGACTGTTTAGCAAAAACACAGGTCTGTGCGAAGCCGTAAGGCGAAGTATACGGGCTGACGCCTGCCCGGTGCTGGAAGGTTAAGGGGAGTGGTTAGGGAGCAATCCCGAAGCTGTGAACCGAAGCCCCAGTAAACGGCGGCCGTAACTATAACGGTCCTAAGGTAGCGAAATTCCTTGTCAGGTAAATTCTGACCCGCACGAATGGCGTAACGACTTGGGCGCTGTCTCAACGAGAGATCCGGTGAAATTTTAATACCTGTGAAGATGCAGGTTACCCGCGACAAGACGGAAAGACCCCATGGAGCTTTACTGCAGCTTGATATTGAATTTGGGTACGATCTGTACAGGATAGGTGGGAGCCTTTGAAGTGTGAGCGCCAGCTTGCATGGAGGCAACGTTGGGATACCACCCTGATCGTATCTAGGTTCTAACCTGGTACCGTAATCCGGTGCGGGGACAGTGTCAGGTGGGCAGTTTGACTGGGGCGGTCGCCTCCTAAAGAGTAACGGAGGCGCCCAAAGGTTCCCTCAGAATGGTTGGAAATCATTCGAAGAGTGCAAAGGCATAAGGGAGCTTGACTGCGAGACCTACAAGTCGAGCAGGGACGAAAGTCGGGCTTAGTGATCCGGTGGTACCGCATGGAAGGGCCATCGCTCAACGGATAAAAGCTACCCTGGGGATAACAGGCTTATCTCCCCCAAGAGTCCACATCGACGGGGAGGTTTGGCACCTCGATGTCGGCTCATCGCATCCTGGGGCTGAAGTAGGTCCCAAGGGTTGGGCTGTTCGCCCATTAAAGCGGTACGCGAGCTGGGTTCAGAACGTCGTGAGACAGTTCGGTCCCTATCTGTCGTGGGCGTAGGAAATTTGAGAGGAGCTGTCCTTAGTACGAGAGGACCGGGATGGACGTACCGCTGGTGTACCAGTTGTTCCGCCAGGAGCACCGCTGGGTAGCTATGTACGGACGGGATAAACGCTGAAAGCATCTAAGCGTGAAGCCCCCCTCAAGATGAGATTTCCCAGTATGTAAGACCCCTTGAAGACGACGAGGTAGATAGGCTGGGGGTGGAAGTGCAGCAATGCATGGAGCTGACCAGTACTAATCGGTCGAGGGCTTATCCAATAGCAAGTTCTAAATCGCATGTTTCGTTTCGAATCTAGTTTTCAGGGAGCAATCCTTGAATGATGTTGATGATTGTTATTTGGAGAGATACCCAAGTGGCTATAAGGGGACCCTCTGCTAAGGGGTTAGACTGCGTAAGCGGTGCGAGGGTTCGAATCCCTCTCTCTCCGCCATCTTTACCTAAAGATGGACAAGCAATCAAGACACAATTAATATGGCGGTGTAGCTCAGCTGGCTAGAGCGTACGGTTCATACCCGTAAGGTCGGGGGTTCGATCCCCTCCGCCGCTACCATATTACCCAGGAGGCTTAGCTCAGCTGGGAGAGCATCTGCCTTACAAGCAGAGGGTCGGGGGTTCGATCCCCTCAGCCTCCACCATATACGCCGGTGTAGCTCAACTGGTAGAGCAACTGACTTGTAATCAGTAGGTTGGGGGTTCAAGTCCTCTCGCCGGCACCATTAATGCCTGGAACCGTGGTGTAGTTGGCCTAACATGCCTGCCTGTCACGCAGGAGATCGCGGGTTCGAATCCCGTCGGTTCCGCCATTAATCCTAAAAATTAAATATGGCTCGGTAGCTCAGTCGGTAGAGCAGAGGACTGAAAATCCTCGTGTCGGCGGTTCGATTCCGTCCCGAGCCACCTTTAATCCCTGGAGGATTAGCGAAGTGGCCAAACGCATCAGACTGTAAATCTGCTCCCGTACGGGTTCGGTGGTTCGAATCCATCATCCTCCACCAGTTTTATGAGTCATTAGCTCAGTTGGTAGAGCACCTGACTTTTAATCAGGGTGTCGAAGGTTCGAGCCCTTCATGACTCATCTTTAAGAAAAGAGTGATTAATCATTAATTTGATTAGTTGCTCTTTTTTTGTTGTGTAATTTTAGCTCAATATGGATATTTATTAATGCTGGGCAAGATATGATAAACTAATAGAAAACATGCAGAGTGGTGACGTTCATTATATGAAGCTCATACCTGATTTAAAACAGCAAATTGAAGTCATTATAGGCACAAATTTGGACGAATATGAAATTACAATAGAAGAATGGATGCAATCTGTTGCCAATCTAGTTGGTAATCATGAAAATTCAGAGACCCTTGGTGATGAAGGTGAGCGTCAGGAGTTATCTGATCAATCTGCATCTCCAATTTCATCCGATGTGATCAGTTTAAATACGGGAAAGCGTATTTTTTTTAAGGTTCGGATGAATGAGCAAGAAGAGACCGTCGTGTGTTGGGGATGCCCTGCAAAATCAATTACCATGGAAACACGACAATTGATTGAGCTTTTGATCCGTACTAACACGGCTCTACCCGATGAGGTACAACCTGTTGTATATGAGAATGATAGGGAGCAGTATTTGACTGAATTGGGTCTCTGGCTTAAAGAGCAGATCGAAGAACCAACCAAGCAGGAATCTGAAGCGGTTCCTGATCGCTTTGTGGTGCCCGCAGGATTAAATGCTGAGAAAATTCTCTTCTTGCTGCAAGGGGATACACCGGATGCACATCGTTTACGATCCAAGGAACTCAACAAGTTGCTTGAGAGTTACTTTGGCGAGGAAATTGTCTTGATTCCTTTGGGGGAGCAAGAGTGGATTTTTATGGGTGATAAAGAAATTGTTACAGAAGAAGCCGAGGAAGATACAACGGAGGCCAAAAAGGATTCACTGAACGCTTTTTGTCTGGGGTTGCATGAATTGGTTGCCAGTGAGTGGGCTGGGGTGTTCCATCTGTCTGCATCTCTGCCATGCATTCCTGCGCAACAACTTGTATCGGTCACAACTCTTCTTAGAGAAAGTGTACACTTAGGGAGAGCATTCCATGTTACGCAGCATATTCATCTCCCATGGGACCTTCACCTGGAGCGGTTGGTTGCGAGCATTCCAGATGACCAACGTACACGTTTTATAAAGGAAACAGGCAAAGATACGGTAATCTTCAATGACAGTGAGACACTTGCTACGCTGGAGACCTTTTTTAGCCTGGACTGTAATGTCAGCGAGACAGCGAAACGACTTTTCATTCATCGTAATACGTTGGTTTATCGTCTAGACAAGATAAAACAGGAGATTGGTTACGATGTGAGGCACTTCGAAAGTGCTGTTCTAGTGCAGTTTTTACTACTAATGTACAAAGTGACGAAAAAGCATTGATATTTTTGTGCAGTTTGCGAATAGTCAAACCTCACGTTGATAGGGTATTATAAAAATACAAATTGTATTCGATTACAAAATGATCTCTGAGGAGGCAACAATCATGGCTGGAGTACGTTTAGAGCATATTTTCAAAAAATACCCGGGTTCTGATAAAGCAACTGTAGTTGACATTAACCTGGACATTAAAGATAAAGAATTTCTGGTACTGGTAGGTCCGTCCGGTTGTGGTAAATCAACAACACTTCGTATGATCGCAGGCCTTGAGGAAATTTCTGAAGGTAAACTCTATATCGGTGACCGTGTCGTTAATGATGTTGCACCTAAAGACCGCGATATCGCGATGGTATTCCAATCCTATGCCTTGTATCCGCATATGAGCGTATATCAAAACATGGCGTTTGGTTTGAAATTGCGTAAGGTTAAAAAAGATGAGATCGACAAACGTGTACGTGAAGCAGCTAAAATCCTGGATATCGAACATTTGCTTGAGCGTAAACCTAAGGCATTGTCCGGTGGTCAACGTCAACGTGTCGCTTTGGGACGTGCGATTGTCCGTGATCCACAAGTGTTCTTGATGGATGAGCCTCTCTCCAACTTGGATGCCAAACTGCGTGGTCAAATGCGTGCTGAGATCACTAAACTTGCGAAACGTTTGGAAACAACTGTTATCTACGTAACGCATGACCAGATCGAAGCTATGACGATGGGTGATCGGATCGTTGTTATGAAGGATGGTATCATCCAACAAGCAGCTTCTCCGGAAGAGTTGTACAACCTGCCGGCTAACCTGTTCGTAGCTGGTTTCATCGGTTCCCCGACAATGAACTTTATCTCGGGTAAACTCGCTGAGCAAGGTACTAGCATGCATTTCATAGCTCCTGGTGTGGATGTTGAAATCCCGCAAGGTAAAGCACAAGTGTTGAAATCTAGAGGATACATTGGTAAAGAAGTGATTCTGGGTGTTCGTCCAGAAGACATTCACGAAGAGCCAGTATTCCTGGAAGCATCCCCGAACTCTGTATTCTCTACACACGTAGATGTTACAGAGAACCTGGGTCACGAAATGCTCCTCTACTTGAGCGGTGTTGGTAATGATACAACGATCGCACGTGTAGACGGACGTTCTAACACTCGTGATGGTTCCACAGTTAAAATGGCCATCGACATGAACAAAGTTCATATCTTTGACAAAGAGACTGAAGTGAACGTACTTCTTCAAGACAAATAATACTGGGATTCCTCGGTGACGATGGAACCTGACAGTTAACGCAATTATACATTGTAATGAGAGCCCCTTCCGTTATTGCTGGAAGGGGCTTTTTTAAGATTATTGGAATTATAAGTTTCCGCAGAGTTGAAGGATTAATAATCGTAAGAAAAAGACCCCTTAAACTACGAATGTAGTATCCTAGAAGGTGCTTCGATCAGAAGACTTTTCTTACTAATGGTTGTCGGAGGCTGCGATTGCATTCATCCCGGAATTCATTTAAGATTATTTGAAGGTCTGTCTTCATTTATTTGAGAGAATCGACTGTTGGAAGGGTATGCATTCTGTACCCCATGTTGTGAATGCGCTAATAATGGAAATAACTGATACACGATCTGATGTACATAGAGGGACAGCTAATGCTGAAAGGAAGAGACAAATGGCGAAAAAAGTGAAAGTATCTGAACTGGTGCAGCAATTTCAGTTGGAGGTTGTTTCTGGATCTCACGGATTGAAAAGAGTCATTACGGTAGATGACCTGAACCGTCCTGGTCTGGAAATGGCCGGTTATTTTGAATACCATCCACAAGAACGGGTACAGCTACTTGGAAGAACGGAGTTAGCTTTCTTTGCAATGTTACCTGAGCAAGAGCGGCGCGATCGTATGCAACGTCTTTGTACGGAAGAGACGCCTTGTATCGTTGTCACGCGTGGACTGGAAGTCCCGCAAGAGCTGATTGATATTAGTGAAGAGCAGAATCTGGCTGTACTTCGCAGCAATATGGCTACTACGATTCTATCCAGCCGGATCACGGGATTCCTAGAAAAGAAATTGGCACCAACAGCAACCATTCACGGTGTACTTTGTGATGTATATGGCGTAGGTATGCTGATCACAGGTAGCAGCGGTATTGGTAAGAGTGAAACAGCACTTGAACTGGTGAAACGTGGACACCGACTGATTGCCGATGATGCGGTAGAGATCCGCCAAACGTCAGATTTTCAGCTGCACGGTACTGCACCTGAATTGATCCGCCACTTGCTCGAAATTCGAGGTGTCGGTATTATCAACGTCATGACATTGTTCGGAGCTGGTGCGGTTCGGAATAACAAACGGATTACTTTGGTTGTACGTCTGGAAGCATGGCAGCAGGATAAACAATATGATCGTCTGGGTCTGGATGAAGAGACTACACGTATCATTGATACGGATGTACCTCTCGTTACGATTCCTGTTCGTCCGGGACGGAACTTGGCGGTTATTATTGAAGTGGCAGGTATGAACTATCGCCTGAAACAGATGGGTCTGAATGCTGCGCTGCAATTCACGAACAAGCTGACAGCAACCATCTCGGAAGATATGGAAGACATGGATTAAGAAACATTTTATACAAGGAAATGAACACAAATGGTTGACATGTACTGCTTCTCTTAAGGCGCAGGTCATGCCAACCATTCGTCATGCGTGCGATTGATTGAATAAATAGGAGTGTGAATGAATGGATACATTATTACTGTTGAACCCGATTGCGTTCTCTATTGGAGCGTTAAAGGTTCACTGGTACGGGCTTATTCTTGGTGCTGCGGCACTTATAGGACTCCTGCTCGTGATCCGGGAGGGCAAACGCTACAATATTCCACAGGAAGTGTTCATGGACATGGTCTTGCTGGGCGTGCCTTCTGCCATCATTGGTGCCCGCATCTACTACGTCGCATTTAAATGGGAAGATTATAAGGATAATTTCTGGGACGTCTTTAAAATATGGAATGGCGGTATCGCCATCTATGGTGCCCTTATTGGTGCAATCATCTGTGCAGTTATTTTCTTCCGTCGTAAAGGGTATAACTTCTGGCGTATGGCCGATATCTGTGCGCCTGGACTGCTCGTTGGACAGTTGATCGGACGCTGGGGGAACTTTGTGAATCAGGAAGCCTACGGCGGTCCTGTGGAAGAATCATTTTTGAGAGACAAGCTTCATCTGCCGGACTTTATTGTGAATCAAATGAACGTAGAAGGCGTATTCCACCATCCTGCGTTTTTGTATGAATCGATGTGGAGTCTCGTTGGTCTGGTCTTGCTGTTGGTTCTGCGTCGTCAGAAGTTTCTGCGTTCAGGTGAACTGTTCATGTCTTATTTCATCTGGTACTCAATCGGTCGTTTCTTCATTGAAGCTTTACGTACAGACAGTCTTGGCTTCCAGGCTCCGCAATGGGTTGCTTCATTAGTGAACGGACTGTGGTCTCCAATGACTGCAATGGGCTTTGAACAAGGATATCTTGATCCTGCTTATGGTAATGTAAGAATCTCGCAACTGCTCGCGATTGGCATCATTATTGTTGCTGTTGTATTCATTGTGGTGAGAAGAGTGACAGGTAAAGCAGATGTTCGTTATAGTGATCCGATTGTATCGTCCAAAGTTACCTCAGATGATATGGAGCATACGGGAACAGTTGCTGGCAAAGAGAATAAGTTAACACCTCCAGCCAAAGATGAATCCAAGCAAGTTGATGATAAAAAGGAGTAATGCAACATGATTGACACGGTATTGTTTGATCTGGACGGAACGATTATTGACACCAATGAGTTGATTATCAGCTCATTCCAGCATGTCATGGGGGGATGGAAGCATTCAGCTCCATGGACTCGGGAACAGATCATTCCACATATGGGTGGCACACTGGAGCAGCAAATGCGTACCTTCTCTGGCCAGGAGGAAGTCTCCGAGTACGTGAAAGGTTACCGTGCTTATAATGATATCCATCATGAAGCGATGGTTAGACCATTTCCACATGTTATTGAGGTAGTAGAGGCGCTGCATCAGGCTGGCATTGTTATGGGTGTGGTCACAACCAAGATTCGTCCATCTACATTAAAGGTGCTAGAACGTTTTGACCTACTGAAATATATGAAGACAATTGTAACAGTGACCGATGTGGCGAATCCGAAGCCGCACGCTGAACCTGTATTGAAAGCGATGACGGAACTGGGTGCAGATCCTGCCAAAACGTTAATGGTGGGTGACAGTCCAGTGGATATCCAATCGGCACAGAATGCGGGCGCACTCTCGGCGGGGGTTGCATGGTCTCTTAAAGGAGAAACAATCCTGAACGGATATGGACCCGACTATATGTTGCATGACATGAGAGACTTGTTGAAACTCATCCGTATTGAAACGGGACGTTCATGAGAAAAGTAACCCGCTATCCGGTAGAGGACCAGAATGCACTTTGGCATATCTACAAGACAGTGAGTCCGTGGAAGGGCGTTCGTAATTTTATCTGGATCCAGTTGTCACGTTATTGTCCAATCCTATCGGTGAAGAATTGGATTTACCGCCGAATGCTCGGTATGAAGGTGGGAAAACACACAGCCTTTGGCCTGATGGTAATGGTGGATGTGTTTTTTCCGGAGAAAATAACGGTCGGCGAAAACTCGGTCATCGGTTACAACACAACGATTCTCGCTCATGAGTATCTCATTAAGGAGTACAGGCTCGGTGAGGTGATTATCGGGGAAAATGTACTGATTGGTGCTAACACAACGATTCTTCCCGGGGTAACCATAGGAGATGGAGCCGTTGTGGCTGCTGGAGCAGTCGTACATAAGGATGTTGCACCAGGAGCTTTTGTTGGAGGGAATCCACTGCGTGATTTATCCCGCGCGGCAGCTTCCACGGAAGAAACTGTCTTTAACACGGATGAATCTTCTCAGGGTAGTGTGCATTGAGCCAATAAAGTAATGAATGAAGATGAATCAATGAAGATGATTCGAAGTAAAAAGCTGCTTATGGCAGCTTTTTTCGTATATAAATACCGATTGGCGAGCGTAACGGTGTGTATATAAAACGATATGTCGATCTAAGGGCAATCAAGCTTTGGTATTGTTGACGGTAGTGCGGATTTCATGTTATCATATCCCATATCCTTTAGTTTGTTAGCACTTTACCATGTGAAAGTATTCTTGGAGAAATGAAGCATGATAAGGATTGGAATAAACCAATAGTTGAAGGCTTATGCGATAATACTGTGATTCAGGTTTATAAGATAGAATGGGGATTTACACTACATAAATCCTGTTGAAATAGAACGAGTGCAACTCTTAAATTACTGACTCGGGGTGAATATTACCAATGTCCAAACCAAAAGGTTTTGAAAAACCGACCGGATTCCGCGACTATACACCACATGTAGTATCCAAGCTGCGGACGATTGAACGCAATGTACTGGAATGTATGGAACGCTGGGGTTACCGTCAGATTATCACACCAACGATTGAATATTACGATACGGTAGGTGTGGCAAGCTCTACATCAGATCGTAAATTATTTAAATTGCTAAACAGCAGGGGAACCACACTGGTACTTAGATCGGATCTAACGGCTCCAATTGCACGCGTAGTTTCATCCATGCTCAAAGATGAGCAGTTGCCACTGCGTTTATCCTATCATGCGAACGTATTCCGTTCTATTGAAGAGGAAGCTGGACGTGAAGCTGAATTTTTCCAGACGGGCGTGGAGCTGGTTGGAGACGACTCACCTGAAGCGGATGCAGAAGTTGTTGCGCTTGCGATTGCCTCTTTGCAGGCAGCGGGTGTGTCTTCTTTTAAAATTGCGATGGGCCATATGGGATTCCTGAACGGATTACTGGAGGAAGTGATTCCAGGCCAGACCGCTGAGCAGGAGCAATTGAAGGAAGGGCTGCTCGGACGTGATTATGTCGGCTATCGCCAGTCGATTGAAGCATTGAATCTGGAGCCTAAGTTGAAAGAACAGCTTGAAGCGATCCTTCGTCTGCGTGGTGGCAAGGAAGTATGCACACATGCGGTAGAGCTAAGTTCAAGTGCTGAAGCAGCACAGTCGATTGCACATCTGTGTGCTGTATTCGAAGTGTTGGAAGCGTACGGTGTATCCGAGCATGTGCTGATTGATCTGACGATGATCGGTGATTTCTCCTATTATACGGGCATGACCTTTGAAGGGTATGCAGCCGAACTGGGATCTCCGGTATGTAGCGGCGGACGGTATGATAATCTGTTACAACAGTTTGGTCGTTCATTGCCAGCTACAGGATTTGCACTGAAAACGAACCGTATTATTGATGGTGTTCATGGCATTGCGATTGAAGAGAAAAAACCGGTACTTATCCAATATACCCCGAAACGTCGGGCCGAGGCACTAACAGAAGCGGCAAGATTACGCAGTATGGGACAAAATGTAGTGACACTCCTTCTTCCTGAAGATGGGGCTGGGGCAAGTGCCGTATCGGTTGAAGCAAGAACCGCTCAGGCTGAGCAGGTTATTACTTACGGATCTGAAGAAGGAGGACGCTGAGATGTCGGATATTCTGAAGGTGGCCATGCCGAAGGGCCGAATCTATAAAAAAGCCTCCAAATTGTTCCGTGAAGCGGGGCTGGATATTCCAGAAGACGTGGACGATACACGCAGATTGGTCATCGAAGTACCGGAAGCGGGAATGGAATTCATTATGGCGAAGCCAGTAGATGTTCCAACGTACGTGGAGTACGGTGTTGCCGATATCGGAATTGTTGGTAAAGACGTGCTGCTGGAGGAAGATCGGGATGTGTACGAACTGTTGAATCTGGGAATCGCTCAGTGCCGTATGTCTGTGATCGGACTTCCAGACTGGAAGCCAGGCATCCAGCAACGTGTTGCAACGAAGTATCCAAGGATTGCTTCACAGTATTTTCGGGAGCAGGGGCAGCAGGTCGAGGTGATCAAGCTGAATGGTTCCATTGAGCTGGCACCCCTGATTGGTCTGGCAGATCGGATCGTCGATCTGGTGGAGACAGGTCAGACGCTGCGAGAGAACGGACTTGTGGAGATGACGGGCATTCTGGATATCACGAGCCGTCTTATCGCGAATCGGGTAAGTTATCGGATGAAAAATGCACGAATCCAGGCTATATGTGATGCACTTCAGCAGGTCATACCGGCATCGAATGAGATATCGGCGGGAAGCTTTCGGGGATAAACTACTGCGTCAGAAATATAGATGAGAAACATGTAAAGCAGAAGCAAAAGCAAGAGTAAGAGACACAAAAAGGAAACGAATCGGCCACAAAAAGGCAGGCATTACAGAGGATGAGGAGGTTGTACGTATGAAAATTGTACCTGCACGGGAGTTTGATCTGAAGCGGGAAGTGGAGTATGGCACGCCGGAGCAAAATGAAACGGTACGGCGCATTGTCAGCGACATTCGCCGTGAGGGTGATGCGGCACTGCTGCGTTACACAGAGCAGCTGGACCGCACAAAGCTGACGGCCGCGGAATTGCGCGTGCCGCAGGAAGAGCTGCAGGCGGCTTATGCAGCCGTGGAGCCATCCTTTGTGACGGCGATTCGGCAAGCCGCCGCCAACATTCGTGCGTTTCACGAGAAACAGAAACGCAACTCGTGGATGGATTGGCAGCCGGACGGCAGCCTGCTGGGCCAGGTCATCCGACCGCTGAAGCGCGTCGGCGTCTATGTACCTGGCGGCAAAGCAGCGTATCCATCGTCTGTGCTGATGAATGTGATTCCGGCACAGGTGGCAGGCGTGCCGGAGATTGTTCTCGTGACGCCGCCGTCTACGAATGGTGGCGAAGGTATTAACCCGTACATCCTCGTTGCTGCTGCGGAAGCAGGCGTGAGCGAGATGTACCGGGTTGGCGGCGCTCAAGCTATCGCCGCCCTGGCTTACGGCACGGAGAGTATTGCCCCGGTCGATAAAATCTGTGGACCGGGCAATATTTACGTGGCGCTCGCGAAGCGCGAGGTGTACGGTGCGGTCGATATCGATAGTATCGCCGGGCCGAGTGAGATTGTGGTGCTCGCCGATGATACGGCGAATCCAGTGTACGTCGCCGCCGACCTGTTGTCGCAGGCGGAACATGACGAGATGGCATCGGCCATTCTCGTCACGAATTCGGCCACGCTGGCGGAAGCCGTGCAGGGCGAAGTGCAGCGGCAGCTTGAAGTGCTGCCGCGGCGGGATATCGCTGCTGCTTCCGTGGAGCAGTATGGCGCTATTATTGTAGTCGATTCCATCGATGAGGGAATTGACGTGGTGAACCGGCTCGCACCGGAGCATCTGGAGATCATGGTGCAGGAGCCGATGGCTTACGCTGGCCGGATCGAAAATGCCGGTGCGATCTTCCTCGGCCCATACAGCTCGGAGCCGGTAGGGGATTACTTTGCCGGACCGAATCATATTATTCCAACCAATGGAACCGCGCGATTCAGTTCACCGGTGGATGTGGATGATTTTATCAAGAAATCGAGTCTGATCTATTATAGTAAAGAAGCGCTGCTGCAGAACGGAGCGGCTATTATAGAGTTGGCCCGCCATGAGGGTCTTGAAGGGCATGCCCGTGCAATTGCTGTACGGTTAGAACAGGAAGGAAAGGCGGAATCGGACAATGGATAAGCAAAATAATGGTGTGGAACTTGAAAACAAAGGTGCAGTGCGCCAAGCAGAGGTTGACCGCAAAACAAACGAGACCAATATCCAATTGGCCTTTAATGTAGATGGAACAGGACAATCCACGATTGAAACGGATGTCCCCTTCCTGAACCATATGCTGGATCTGTTCACCAAGCACGGACAATTCGACCTGAACGTGCAGGCTCGCGGAGATATTGATATCGACGATCATCACACGGTTGAAGACATCGGAATCTGTCTGGGACAGACGTTGCGAGAAGCGTTGGGTGACAAACGCGGTATTAAGCGATACGCCAGTGTTTTTGTACCAATGGACGAGGCACTCGCTCAGGTCATTATTGATGTGAGCAACCGACCTCACTTTGAATACCGTGCAGAATACCCTTCCCAACAGGTAGGCAGTTTCTCCACGGAGCTGGTACATGAATTCCTGTGGAAATTGGCGCTGGAAGCTCGAATTACGTTACATGTCATTGTGCACTATGGTCAGAACACCCACCACATGATTGAAGCGATCTTTAAGGCGCTGGGACGTGCACTGGATGAAGCAACGATGATTGATCCACGTGTAACGGGTGTGCCTTCCACGAAGGGAGTGCTGTAGACGATGGCGATTGCAATTGTCGATTACGGTATGGGTAACCTGCACAGCGTCGGCAAAGCGGTCGAACGTCTTGGCTACGAAGCGCTGGTCACGGGTGACCGGGAAGAGATTCTTGGCGCAGATGGTGTCATTCTGCCAGGCGTAGGTGCTTTTGGTGATGCGATGGTTCATCTGCGGGAGAGTGGACTGGATACGGTGGTGAAGGAAGCCGCTGCCGGGTCCAAGCCACTGCTAGGTATCTGTCTGGGCATGCAATTATTGTTCAGCTCAAGTGAAGAGCATGGCGAGCATGAGGGACTGGATATTTTGCCAGGTAAAGTGGTGCGATTCGCACCAGGAAAGCTGAAAGTTCCTCATATGGGATGGAACCGTTTGGAATTCCTGCACGCGGAAAACCCGCTATTTGTGAGGCTTGAGGCAGGTCACGTCTATTTTGTCCATTCCTATCATGCGCTTACTGAAAACAGGGACGATCTGCTGGCGGTAACGGATTACGGGCATCCGGTGACAGCCATTGTAGGCAGAGGATCCAACTTCGGCATGCAATTCCACCCGGAGAAAAGTGGAGAGCTTGGTATAAAGCTCCTCGGTAACTTTTTGGCTCTGACAGGAGCACCTGTACAAAGGTAAAACATCATCTCTTCTTAACTATAGAAAGCGTACAAATCTAATTCATATTCAGGAGGCCTTGTATGTCATCTTTTATCCTATATCCGGCGATTGATATCCGGGACGGCAAATGTGTAAGACTGGTGCAGGGAGATTATAATCAGGAGACCGTGTATAACGATGACCCGGTTCAAGTGGCTCTATCCTGGGAGAAGCAAGGCGGTACATACGTTCATCTGGTGGATCTGGATGGTGCGAAAGCAGGGCACCCTGTTAACGATGAGCTGATCGGGCGGATTGCCTCGGCTGTGAACGTACCTGTTCAGGTGGGCGGCGGACTTCGTACGGTAGCGGATGTAGAACGTTTGCTGGGTCTGGGTGTTAGCCGGCTGATCATTGGAACAGCAGCGATTGAGGATCGTGCTTTTACAGAGGAAGTACTGGGACGTTATGGCGACAAAGTGGCAATTGGCATCGACGCTCGTAATGGTTACGTGGCAACCCGCGGATGGCTTGAAACATCGGAAGTACAGGCAGAGGTACTCGCGAAGGAACTGGCGGCATATGGCGCAGAAACGTTTATCTTTACGGATATTTCCCGTGATGGCATGATGCAGGGTCCTAATGTGGAAGCGATTGTGTCTCTAGCTAAGGCAAGCGGACGGACGGTTATTGCTTCAGGCGGTGTGAGTGTAATGGATGATCTGCTTCGTCTGAGTCGCCACGCGGATGATGGTGTTGGTGGAGCAATTGTGGGTAAAGCACTGTATACGGGAAGCATCGATCTGTCTGAAGCAGTACGTGCGGTCAATAAGTAAGGGATATTCGGATAGAGAGGAAGAGGTAGCATGCTGGCAAAAAGAATCATCCCCTGTCTGGACGTGAAGGACGGCCGGGTCGTCAAAGGCGTCAACTTCGTTAATCTCCGCGATGCGGGTGATCCGGTAGAGCTGGCGGCACTATATGACCGCGAGGGCGCGGACGAATTGGTGTTTCTCGATATCTCCGCTTCGGTAGAAGGTCGCGAAACGATGGAAGAAGTCGTGCGGCAGACGGCGGGCGAGATCGCTATTCCCTTTACGGTAGGTGGTGGCATCTCCAAGGTAGAGGACATGAAGCGGATTCTCCGTGCAGGAGCGGATAAAATTGCAGTGAATACAGCCGCGGTACTTAATCCGCAGTTGATTGCAGATGGTGCACGTCGCTTTGGCTCGCAGTGTATCGTGGTAGCGATCGATGCCAAGTATAACGAAGCTTGGGGCGAGTGGGAAGTCTATACCCATGGTGGACGGAAACCCTCCGGGATCAAGGCGCTGGAATGGGTTAAACAGGCTGAGAGCTTGGGCGCGGGGGAGATTCTGCTCACAAGTATGGACGCGGACGGAACAAAAGACGGCTTTGATCTGAAGCTGACGGCAGCGGTATCCGAATCTGTGCGTATTCCAGTCATCGCATCGGGCGGTGCGGGCAAGGAATCTCATTTCTATGATGTATTTACCACAGGCAAAGCGGACGCAGGGCTGGCCGCAACGATTTTCCATTACAAAGAAATCGCCGTACCGGCGTTAAAACAACATTTGAGAGAACAAGGGGTGGAGATCCGTGACTAAAGTGAGCGATGAAATCAAGGAACAGTTATCCTTGGAACAGGTTGTGGAACACATTCGTTGGAGTGAAGGTTTGGTTCCTGCCATTGTGCAGGATGTAGATACCCGTGAAGTTTTAATGATGGCTTATATGAATCGCGAATCCCTGAAGTTGTCGCTGGAATCCGGTGAGACCTGGTTCTGGTCACGCTCGCGTCAGGAGTTGTGGCATAAAGGAGCAACATCTGGCAACGTGCAGACGATTACTTCCCTAAAATATGATTGTGACGGCGATACCTTGTTGGTTGAGGTGAAACCGAACGGTCCGGCTTGCCATACAGGGGCGGTAACTTGTTTCCATAATGAAATCATTGGTTTGCCAGAGAAATCGGCAGACAAGGCTTCGGATGAAGCGAGTGCGGCATCTGCTTCTACAAATTCCGGTTCCGAAAGTCGCTTTGAGGTATTGGCTGAACTGGAATCCGTTATTGCAGAGCGTGAACGTGAGCGTCCTGAGGGTGCATATACAACGTATCTGTTTGATAAAGGTGTAGACAAAATACTGAAAAAAATCGGTGAAGAAGCATCCGAGACGATCATCGCCGCCAAAAATAAAGATAATGACGAGCTTCGTCTGGAAGTCAGTGACCTGATGTATCACCTGCTCGTCCTGTTACAAGAACGCAAGCTGCCGCTGGACGACATTATGTCAGAGCTGAGCCGCCGTCATGAACGGCCTCGCCGCGATTAGGAGGCGAGTTTCGTGCGTATAGACTATCATACACACCATGAGCGGTGTGGACATGCCGTGGGCAAACTGGAAGAGTACGTGCAGCGTGGTGTGGAGATCGGACTATCCCAAATTGGATTGTCCGATCACATGCCATTGTTGCATGTCGATCCGGCTCAATATTATCCGGAAATGGCGATGCCTATGGATGAACTGCCGCGTTATGTAGAGGAGTGTTTCTCCCTGAAAGAACGTTACCGTGGTCAGATTGACGTACGTGTTGGTCTGGAAGGTGACTATATTGAAGGCTGGGAAACAGAGATTCGTGCAATCATTGAGCGTTATCCATGGGATTATGTGATTGGCTCTGTGCATTTTCTTGGGGAATGGGACATTACGGATTTCCGCCAGACCCATCACTGGGAGGGCAAAGACATCCTTGAAGTATATCGTCAGTACTACGATGCCGTAAGCAAGGCAGCCGCCACGGGCATGTACGATATTATGGGCCATACGGATGTCATTAAACGGTTTGGCTATGTTCCTTCAACGGAGCAGACAGAAGAACGTATCTCACTGGAGAACGCAGCGCTGCAGGCTATTGCCAAAAGTGGTTGCGCCATGGAGCTGAATGCTTCCGGGATATCGAAGCCTTGTGCCGAGATGTTCCCTAGTCGCAGAATGCTGACAGAAGCCATTCGCTTGGGTATTCCATTAACCATGGGCTCTGATGCACATGACCCACTGAAGCTGGGCGATTATTTGCCTGAAGCTGAAGCACTTTTACATGAGTTGGGCTGTACGGAAGTCGCTGTTTTTGAAGGCCGTCATCGCTCGTTCATTCCTTTAAATGTATAAGCCATTGGAGTATAATGAGGGTAGGAAATAACCTTTTAGAGGTAGTTCAAAAATTCCGCCTTTGATTACGAAGGATGCCTAATGGCATCTTCAGCATCGAAGCTGGAATTCAGCCGAAATGTCCGTTGCTCACGTAGTTTTGCCTACGCTCCGCTACTCCATTTCTAGCTTTATCCCATCTTCTCGGTACTGAAAACCGGTCTTTTTGAACACTCGCTTTTAGATAAGGGATTATATAGGGACTTCAACCCTCGGGAGGGCATTATGCAGCATTCGTTACGTATTTTTTCCGGTTCATCGAACCCTAAGCTGGCAGAACAGGTATGTGACAAGCTGGGTGTACAACTGGGCAAGATCAAGCTGTCCAGGTTCAAGAGCGGAGAAATATACGTTCATTATGAAGAAACGATCCGTAATTGTGATGTGTTTCTGGTACAGTCGTTGTCTCATCCGATCAATGAGCTGTTTGTCGAGTTGCTTGTGATGATTGATGCCGCAAAGAGGGCTTCAGCGCGCACTGTGAACATCATTGTTCCGTATTACGGCTATGCTCGTCAAGAGCGCAAATCCGCACCACGGGAACCGATCTCGGCCAAGATGGTAGCAGATGTATTAACTACGGCTGGCGCCAATCGAGTGGTAACGATCGACCTGCACGCAGCGGCCATTCAGGGATTCTTCAACATTCCGGTTGACCATATGACATCACTGGATCTGATTAGTGATTATCTGTTAAGCAAAGGAATCGAGAATCCTGTTGTCGTCTCCCCGGATGCGGGACGAGCATCGATGGCAGAGAAGCTGGCGAACCGTCTGGATTCTCCATTTGCCATTATGATCAAGAAACGTCCAAGCCATAATGAATCGGTGATTACCCATGTCATTGGTGATGTAGAAGGACGGACACCTATTATTATTGAGGATCTGATCGACACTGGAACAACCATTCTGAATGTCGTGGAAGGGTTGAAGGAACGTGGCTCCAAAAATGTATATGTATGTGCAACACACGGATTGTTCTCGGATGGTGCAGTAAGTAAATTGAATCACCCGTCAATTGAAGAGGTGGTCGTTACGGACTCGATCGCACTGCCAGATGACCACCCTGAATGCTTCAAAGTGTTACCTGTTGCGCCAATGCTGGCCCGCGCCGTACGCATTATTGTGGATGGTGGCTCCATGGCCACATTGTTTAAGGATTCTGGTATTTAGAGCATCGAAGATATAACGGTGTGCTGCCAGATGAACTGTTCCGTGTCTGAGTTGTTGTCTGCTCAGCACGGTTTTTTTGTTTTGGCTCTTTGAATTCAATTCTTGCTTTGCTGCTCAGAGGCTTGTGCTATAATAACATAAAATCAGTTATGATAGCGTTATCATATAGTATTCAGCCCCTAAGGTGAGATGGATGCTGAACAGTAGAACCACGGCTGAGAACATTGGCATCGTGGAGTGAGGAGTGGGGTCTATTGTCTCGTAATTGGTACTACCGGTTATTGTTCTCGTACTTCCCAATTTTTTTTCTTACGGTGACCATACTCATTTTTATCGCGTTTGTTTTCATCAATGACATCTCTAAAGAGGAAACAAAAAAAGCAGACCGGATTTCCTCCAGTTATATGATAGACACGGTGGATCGCACAATCAGGGATATTGAACTATCCATCCTGGAAACGGTACAGAGTCAGCAGGCATACAAACTCTATTTTAATAACACAAACCTGACCAGCTCGGACACGGTGTATGAAATTGCGCAGAATTTACGTGAGCTATCCAATTCGTCCTCATGGATTCAGTCCATCTATCTATATGACAAGCGTAATAAACATGTTCTGACCGTAAGTGGTTCCAGAGAAGTGGAAGGTTTCTCGGATAAGGCATGGATTGATCAGATGGGTAACGGGTCTATCGGTTCAGGCTGGCAGCCGGTCCGGGAATTCGATGCGGACTCTGTTCAACGTACCCCTATTCGCGTATTAACCGTGAACAAGGACATGCCTTTGCCTTTTGGCTCTCAGGGCACATTGGTCATTAATATCAAGATGAGCAGCATTGAACAGAGTGTAGATAGTATGGTTAATGGTCAGCTCTCATTCCTGACGATTACGGATCGGGACGGTAAGGTTGTGTATAATGCACATTCGGACCAAGAGGGCTCGATAGATGGTCAGGAACTGAATAGGCTAGCGCTAGAAAGACTAGGCTGGACAATATCCAGTGGAATTAAGGCCGGCAACTTATTTGGCTGGGTATCGGTCATATCTTATGTATGGGTAATCATTGCTATTGTGACAGTCATCTGTGCGATTGTATATATCGTGTACATTACTCGCCGTAACTATAAACCCATTCAGATCATCATGAACCGGATTGAGTCTCATCAGATTCGGGCGTTCGAACACTCAGGTGCTCGCACGGATGAGATGAAGATGATTGACGGTGTGCTTGAGAATCTGATTAATCATATGATGGATTATGACAAGAAAAGCAGGGAAAATGTACTTATGCAGCGCAGCAAGTTGTTCAATGCCCTGTTGCATGGTGAACACATGGAAAATGCAGCAGAGCAATTAAAAGAGCTTTCTCCATTGAATGACGTGCATGACTCGTCGCGTTTTGTCGTTGTTGTTGGAGAGATTAACCGTTATGAGAAGGGATTTCAGGAGAGGTACACGAGAGGTGAACAAAATACGCTGAAATTTGCCTTGATGAACGTTTTGCAAGAGCTGTCACGTAATACGGGAGTCCAATGCTGGACGGAATGGATTAGTGTGGATCGAATTGCAATCCTTTTTGTGTTCAAAGAACAGAATGATATCAACATGGATATGTCTGGGCAGATTCGTGTTGTAGCTGAGGAATGCAAATCTTGGGTAGAACAAAATCTACGCATTTCCTTAAGCTTTGGCATTGGACCTATCGCTCAGGGAATCGGTACAATACGAGATTCCTATGCGGCCGCAGAAGCGGTAATGCAACGTAAACTGTTGATGAATGGAGATGTCGGCCAAGCCGACTGCGGTGAAACACAGCATCCTTTGCTGGATACCTATACCTATCTGCAGATGATTGCGGACTTTGTTAAGCGGTTCCGGATGTCGAGTGGGCAGTGGCGGGAACAGTTGGAGGAGATCTTTACAGCGTTTGAACAGAACAAACTGCCGGATGATGAGATTCGTTCTCTGATTCAGGCCATGTTACAGATGCTCAGCCGAGAGGTGGCCATGATGTCGGAAGGACTCCAGGAAGAGCTGTCCGAAGAAAACATCAACAGATGGTTGAGTGCTGTAGAAGAGGCAGAGACGCTTGCGGATGTGGAAAGTCTTTTGTTTGATGGTCTGACGGACTTGTTCAGAACGTATGTAGCGGTAACGGAAACCAAGAGCTACAAAGCCATGGTTAACGAAATGAAAAATTATATCGAAGAACAGTTTGCGAATCCTGATCTTTCATTGAAACATCTGAGCGATCGATTCCAGATTACGGGCAAACATGCGAGTTATTTGTTCAAGACAGAATTCAACATGAAGTTTGTTGATTTTGTTACAGAGCTTCGCATGAAGGAGACGGAGCAGCTTCTGCTCAATACCGATTACTCTTTGCAGGATATTGCTCTAAAGGTTGGGTATGCAAATGGAATTACGTTGGGACGTGTATTTAAGCGGGTAACGGGCATTACACCAGGAGATTATCGTCGTTTGAAACGTGAACATCGAGAACCCGAAGAGTAATGCAAAAGTGATCCTATTCTGAGATCTGTACATCAGGATAACACAGGGTGAATTTCATGCAGTCACTTTCCACTTAGGAGAGAGGCTTGCAGAGGTTCGCCCTGTTTTCGTTGTACAATACTCTGCTGCCCGAGATCGATGTAACTGTTTTCGCAGGATAACAAGCTAATATTCCTGTTTTTTTTCCGTTTACGAATATAGGCAGTGTGTGAAAATGGTTTATCCGACTTGGGACAGGCAGTTCTGATCCTTGAGGCGAAGAGTGCCGTCAAAGCCTAGAGCAGCGCAGCTTTGGGAAAAGAATCAGTCTGCGAAAATAGGCTTAACATATAAACCATAATCCGTTTGTAAGCGCTTCCGAAAGAGGTTTATTGCAGGATGACGGAAAAATGTGAAATACTCTGGGCAAGCTTTAAACATTCACGCAAAGCCAAAGGGGATGACAAAATGAGAAGCAAAGCAACCAAAGGGAGTCTAAAGAAATGGATGGGTTTGGCGCTTACGATGGTAATGGGCGTTTCTTTACTTGCGGGATGCTCATCAGCATCAGAAGAATCAGCTGAAGGCGGAACATCAGGCAATGGCGAGCGCGTTACCTTAAAGGTGGAGATTTTTGACCGTGGTAACAGTCCTTCACCGTACACAATTACGAACAACTATCTATCTAAAATGATTCAGGAGAAGTTCGGTGATCCCAACAATATTGATGTACAGTTTGTACCCGTTCAGCGTTCTGAGGAAGTTACCAAGCTGAACGTCCTGATGGCTAGCAATACGGATGTCCCTGATATTGTCTTTGTTTATGACTCAAGCGTGTTTTATCGGTATGCCCAGCAGGGTGGTTTGACTGATGTTGGAGAGTTGATTGATCAGCACGGTCCGAACCTGAAGAAGTTCCTGGGTGAAGATACTTTGAAGTTTGGGCAAGTGGAAGGACAACAGTTTGCTGTTCCGGGTAAACGTGCTATCACAGGCCGATACAGTTCTTACATTCGTCAGGATTGGCTCGATAAGCTGGGATTGCCAGCGCCGAAGACCACGGATGAATTATATACAACTTTGAAAGCGTTCAAGGATAAAGATCCTGGTGGACTCGGAAGCAAAAACATCCCAATGGGTATGGCTCTTGCACCAGCTCAATTCGAAACGCTCATCTACTCATTCATCAAGCCAGTTAGTGGCGATCTGACTTATGGTCAAAGGTATGAATTGCCGCTGCATGAAGGATTCAAAGAATCGATGCAGTTCCTGAACAAACTGTACAACGAAGGTCTGATCAGCAAAGACTTCAGTTTGGATGAAGACAAAACGCAATTAGGGAAAGACATTCAAAACGGTAACGTAGGTTACTGGTCTGAAGATGTGGATGCCATGTTCTACGGAGATGGCACACTGGATAACTTGCATAAAAATGTGAGTGGCAGTGAAGTGTTGCCGGTTGATGTATACACCAATCCAAATGCAGACAACAAACACATCAAGTCACGCTACGGAACAAATGGTATGTACATTATGATTCCGAAGAGCAGCAAACGTTCTGTCGAAGCGATCAAATATCTCGACTGGATGGCATCTGACAACAATCTGATTGATATCTACAGTGGTGTGGAAGGCGAGAACTATGATTTGGTAGACGGCATTCCAGTAGTGAAAGAGGATGCATCCCAGGAAGCGCAGGATCGTCTGTTTAACGCAGGGGATACAGCCATTATCTCGAACGGTAAAAACATTGGTGATCAAGCGACGAATGAAAAGGCATGGATTATGGGCTTCCCGCAAAATAATCAGGAGATGCTGAAACAATCCATTGATATTGCTAACACCGATACGGTAGGACCAATCATTTTCGACAAACCGATTGAAGCAGAGATGAAGTACAGCACAGCTCTCAAAGACAAATTAAATGTCATTATCGTAAAAACAGCGATGGCTAAGCCAGCAGAATTCGATGCGGTATATGAAAAAGAAATGGCTGATTTCATGTCTCTGGGTGGTACTGAACTGAAAAAAGAACTTGAAGAAGCAGTTCAGGCACTTCCTGCAAATTAAGTAGCTCCACATTTCAATCTCCAAGACAGATACCCATACTACGGCTTAACTAGAAAGGAACGTGTGCCGCCGGACTGGCGGCACAGCCGTTTCCTTGTTGATAGGAGGAAACCGACTTGACCACCACATACTTGAAGAGGTATTGGCAATTATACGCTCTGATTTCACTGCCCATTATCTACTTTTTAATCTTTCGTTATGGACCGATGTACGGTGTACAGATCGCCTTTAAGGACTTTAACCTGTTTCAGGGAATCAGCGGCAGTGAGTGGATCGGTTTTGATGCTTTTCGCGAAGTATTTGGAATGCGGGACTTCTACACGACATTGCGCAACACCTTTATGCTGAATTTTCTTGATCTGGTCGTTTCATTTCCAGCTCCTATTATTCTGGCGATCATGCTTTATGAAGTTCGATTCAAATGGTTCAAAAAAATCTCACAAACGATATTGTACATTCCTCACTTTATCTCATGGGTAATCATCGGGGGAATTGTGTACCAATTGTTCGGTAATCAATCCGGTATGGTTAACGGTGTACTGGAGAGCATGGGCTTAAATTCGATACCATTTTTGACAGAAAAAAATCCATGGCTTGTGACGTATCTCTTCACAGGTGTCTGGCAAAGTGCAGGATGGGGAACCATTCTATATCTGGCCGCATTAACCGGCGTCAACAAGGAATTGTTTGAAGCAGCTGAGATCGATGGAGCATCGCGGCTGAAGAGAATCTGGCATATTACATTGCCAAGTATTAAACCAACCATCGTGACCTTGCTTATTCTCAATCTTGGACATATGGTCAGCATCGGTTTTGATCGGCCTTATATCATTGGTAATACGGCCGTGCGTGAATATTCCGATGTACTCAGTACCTTTGTATACAGAGTTGGTCTTGAATCAGGACAATACACGCTGGCAACTGTCGTTGGACTGTTCCAGGCAGTGGTGGGACTCATATTCGTGCTAGGATCTAACTATATTTCGAAGAAAGCAACCGGTGAAGGTATTTTGTAGGTTGTGGATGAACGGAAGAGACGCCAATCGGCTTGTTTGTATAGACCATCAGTAAAGGAGCTGTGCGCATATGAGTGAACGCACCTCAAACCGGATTTTTGATATCGTTAATATCTCCTTTATCACCTTGTTTGTTATATTCTGCCTGGCTCCATTTCTGCACACGATCGCGATCTCATTCAGTTCTAACCGTGCGATTACGTCAGGAGAAGTGACCATATTCCCGAAAGAATTCAATTGGGATGCGTATATTCAGGTGTTCTCTGATCAGTCGATGATCTATTCACTGGGTTACACGACAGTTCTGACCATTGCTACTACTGTGCTGTGCATGGTGTTCACACTGGCAGCGGCTTACCCGTTAACCAAGAAAAAATTAAAAGGGCGCAAGCTCTTCATGTATGTCATCATCATTACGATGTTCTTCAGTGGCGGGATCATTCCTGAGTACTTGCTCATTCGTGACTTGAACTTGCTTAATTCCGTGTGGGCACTGATTCTGCCGGGACTGGTCAGTCCGTTTAACCTGATTATCCTGATTTCTTTCTTCAGAGGTATTCCTGAAAGTCTGGAAGAATCCGCTGAGATTGACGGCAGTTCCCATGTACACACGCTATTCAAAATTATATTGCCACTATCCATGCCTGTACTGGCTACATTAGCTCTTTTCTATGCGGTTGGACGCTGGAATGGGTTCCAGGATTCCCTGATGTATATTAATGATCCGAAGCTGTACCCGCTTCAATTGAAGTTATTCCAAATGGTACAGAACAATATGGTCAGCGAGCTTACCCAAATGGAGGGTGCTAACCGTACGCCATTGACTCCCGAGAGTCTCAAGGCCGCAACCGTTATTTTTGCAACCGTTCCGATTCTACTCGTCTATCCGTGGCTGCAAAAGTATTTTGTCAGTGGTGCGATGCTTGGCGCGGTAAAAGGTTGAGTTAAGGCTGATGTAAAAAGATTAGCCAGAGGGAGGAGAAGGAAAACAGATGCAGCACATATACAAGGGCGAATACTCATTCTCGACATGTTGGAACATCAGGAAACATCCCATAGGGGAAGATATGATTCGGGAGATTGCGGATCTCGGCTTTCGTCGGGTGGAGCTCAATTATAATGTGACGAAGGAGATGCTCACGACGATTGAGCCGATGATTGAGCGTGGAGAAATCGGAATTTCTAGTGTCCACAACACCTTTCCACATGACCCTGATCCAGACTACGGTACGGATTCCATCTTGCTCGGCTTCGAAGATGAAGTGAAACGTAAACGGGCGATCGAATTGCTGGTAGAGTCGGCTGAATATGCCCAACGTTATGGTGGAGAAGCAGTTGTTGTACACCCGGGAGAGGTACCTTTTCCTGAGGATATCAGCAAAGACCTTGGAAAGATCTATAACGAGGAAGGTCTGGACTCACCGAAGTATCGCAGTAAATGGGCTGAATTGATGGAGCGGCGGGAAGCCCTCAGTTCAGGGTATGTGGAGAAAATTATCGCCAGTCTGGATGAGGTATGCAATCGGGCGGCAGCTAAAGGTCTGGATGTTCGTTTTGGCATCGAGACAAGATCGCGACCACAACAGATTCCTACCCTTGCCGAAGCCAAGACTATCATCACAGCTCTCAAAGGGGCTCCGGTTGGTATCTGGTACGATACAGGTCATGCCATCATGATGGACCGAATGGGCCTTTATGACAGTGTGGGAGAAATGCAAGGCCTGATGGATGATATCGTAGGGGTCCATATCCATGAGACACTTGGTCTCTCGGATCACTGGTGCCCGTATGTACACAGTAAGGATATGAACTTCTATGATGCCTATCTGCCGATGATTCGTCGCGCACAGGTGAAGGTGTATGAGTTGAAGTCTGCCTGTAAGGCAGAAGAGATTCATGAGAGTCATGACTTGCTAATGAAGAAGCTTGGAGTGACAGAGTAGGCGCGGTGAAGTGGGGAACAGTTTGCATGTTCACAGCCTGTGTTCAACGACTGTTTCCTCAGTGACGGAGACACATGAGTATTTAGTAAAACAAGCACAGATTTTCTGGCGACTTTTGTAGAAATATGATATATACTGACGAGAAAAATGAACTCACCTACGGGCGGTATGAGTAGGCTTCCGGTCTGAATTGAAGGCACTGAAGCAACATACTCCGCACATCGGGAGAATGCATTGGTATGGAGGGGACTGCACATGTACAAACAACTGGTGGACAGTAATGACAGAGCGGTAGAAAGAGGCATATCCCGGCAGATGCTTGACCCGGAAAGCCGTTACTATGGAGGGACAATTGATCCCTTCACAGGTGTTGCCTGGGTCAACCATACGACTGGAACGCCCACGGATATGTGTTACTGGGGAGCTGCGCTCTCCAATCCGGACTCTATCTATTACCGGGATGAATCGTTGTTAAATCGACTGCTGTTAGCTACGGAATTTGTACTCCGTTTCCAGCATGAAGACGGTTCAATATCGCCTGGCTGGACCAATTACCATTCCCCTCCGGATACTGCATTTGTCGTTGTAGGGTATTCACAGTTGTATCAGCTTCTTCAGCAGCAAGAATGGGAGCCGCTTCAACCTGTATTGAACAATATGAGGCTGTTTCTGGAACGTACAATCCCAACCATGCTTACAGGAGGTTGTCATACGCCCAATCATCGCTGGGTGCTATGCGCGGCGCTTGGTTTCCTGCATGAAATATTTGATCTGGAGGAAGCTGTGCAGCGCGCAGAGCAGTGGATGGATGAAGGCATGGATATTACACCCGATGGGGAGTGGACAGAACGGAGCAATGGGATATACAGCGCAGTTAGCGACATCATGTTAATTCATGCTGCGCGCCTGCTCAATCGTCCTGAATTGCTGGAACCAGTGAGGCTCAATCTCCGCATGATGGTGTATCTGGTCCATCCTACGGGTGAAATTGTTACGGATTATTCAGGGCGACAGGATCTGGGCAGTGTTCATGATCTGTCACCTTATTATCTGCCTTATGCCATTTTGGCCCGGCTCGACGGTGATCCACTTTTTGCCGGTATGGCAGCGTGGGCGGGAGATACATTAACAGATCCGGGAGTATGTTCGGTGAATACGCTCATTCGATTAATGCTTGAGCCGGAGCTTCAACAGACCAATGACACACGTGATGCATTACCGGAACAGTATGAGGTCATGCTGAATGAACATTTTGTACGGGGCGAATATTTGGAGCAGATGGACGCAGTAGGGCATCACGGACGGATCTCGCACAGTCGGATGCATATGGATTTTGGTGCTCCAGTAGCCCGAATTCGGGATGGCGCTACAAGTGTGACTGTGATGACAGAAGTTCCTTCTTTCTTCGCTCTTCGTCATGGCAAGGTGCGCCTGCTGGCTGTGCAACTGGCCTCGTACTTTAATCCAGGGTATGTACCTATGCAGCAAATGACGAGACTGTCCGAAGGGTATCGACTAACTGGTGAGCAGAAAAAAGGTTACTACGGCCCAATCCCTGCGAACCTGCTGCCAGAATCGGCTAAATCAGCCATCAGTCCATGGTACTTGTTACCTCATCAGAGTCGTCAGCTTACTCATGAGCAGACCTTCCGTGTAGGAGCAGAATTACAGCCAACGGAAAACGGATGGAACATGCATCTATCTGGACAGGAACCGGAAGACATTATGATGCAGTTGTCCTTTGTATTCGGAAGCGAAGGTGAACTGACCTGTGAGGACGCAATTGAAACGAGTGAGGGTCATTATTTGTGGAAAGGCGGTACATTACGCTATACCTGCGGAGAAGACTGGCTGGAGATCACCGGAGGCGAGCTGGGGCATCTGGCGGCAACGGTACGTGAGGCAAAACTGCCGGACAAGTGTAAGGTTGTGCTGGTCAATTTCATGACGCCGTTTGATAAAACCATTCATATTTCACTTTCACCATCGATGGCGTCGAAGATCTAGATTTATTAGATATTTAAGCCATAACAGTTAGAAGACCGAGCCCAAATGCTTGGTCTTCTTTTTTTACGAATGACGAATGACTGCAATTAACGTTCTAAAATGATATTTCCCACTGTCGAGCTCAGTCCAGTAATATATGAACTAGTATCATTTCAGTTGCTCTAACGCAGTTTCGATTGGTTTAGTGAACAGAGGATTATCTTTGGTTTTGCTCCAGTAAACGATAAGAACATTTCCTTTCTCATATAGAATTGGGAATGTTGTAAATTGGGCGCCTTCCATGTGTTTATTGAATTCTTTTGTCCCGTTGATGCGATCCTTTTCAGAATTGAAAATATAAAAATGTATAAATTCAGGGTTATATGGTTCTTCTTCCACGGGCACTTCAACGGAGTACACCTCAGGTACAACATCATCTAATTTCAAAGGATACCCGGTTATACCAAAGGACACTAAATCCAGTTCTTGAGACTCGAGCGCTCTCAGTACATTCTCTAATGTGAACTTATTTTCTATGTTGTCTATATCTTTTGAACATCCATTCAAAGCAAACAAGCAGATTAAGATGAATATAAGTGGTTTTATCTTTGAGATCCTCAATATAACATCCCCTTAAAATATTTATTTTTTATTACATACGCGAAAAAGAGGCTGACCGTCAGAGCTAATATACGTTGTTTGATTTTTAATGGAGATAAACCACTAAAAAGGACAATAAGGATAATAATACCATATACTACACTCGTATTATTATAACCGGACCGAATCCAGTTAGATGCCGCGTAACCGACAAGAATAGACTAATGCAATACTGCAAAGAGAGCCTATGGTAAGTGAGTGTAGGAGTCTCTAGGTAAACATGGTTTTCCTTTGAATAAACAACGCTCCAAGGTGATAGGTTTCCGCAAAATGGAATACCATCTTCTTTTGCATTTTTTTCATAAACGACATGAAACTACATATTGAGAAGTGGGCCTTAAGATGTGGTATACTGAAGAGTATGAATGAAATGCAAAGAGGAGGTGCCTTGGAAGATGAAGGGCAAGCTAGTGCGGGCTGAGGGACACCTTGCCAATATTATACCGATTCACTTGGATGCTTCTTTCTTCTTTGAAAGAGCTGTCCGCTCGCTGGACCGTAATCATGTCGACAAGGCATTAAAATATTTTCGCAAAGCTGTTGAATACGAACCGGAAAATCCGGTAAATCATTGTAATATGGCGGGTATATTATCGGAGAAGGGGGATTACGAAGCCTCCAATGCCATTCTGGCTAACGTGCTGGAAGTGGTAGATCCGTCGATGACGGAATGTTATTTTTATATGGCGAACAATTATGCAAATATGGATCGGTTTGAGGAAGCCGAGCAAGCACTTGTTACCTATCTGGAGGAGGACACTCAAGGTCAGTTCATGACGGAAGCCGAAGAGATGATGGAGCTTCTGTATTATGAGCTGGATCGTCCGACTAAACTGAATCGAATCAAATCACGCAAAGGTGTAGTGGAGCACGATCAGGCACGGGAACTGCTGGAAGAAGGAAAATTTGCACAGGCTGCTGAATTGCTTGAAGGCATGTCTTCTGATTATCCTGATTACTTGGCTGCCCGTAACAATCTGGCACTCGCCTACTATTATATGGGTCTGTTTCCCAAAGCAAAAGAGACCATTGCCGAAGTGCTTGAACAGGAACCAGGTAATCTGCATGCACTCTGTAATTTGGCCATTTTCCATCAAAATGAGAACCGGGCTGATCAAGTGCTGCTTCTGATCAAAAAATTGCGGGTCATCGTGCCCTTCCAGCACGAACAAGTCTACAAACTGGCGACAACGATGGGAATTCTGGGCCAACACGATACGGCTTATGTTCACTTCCGGCGTTTGCTCAAGGACGAAGAGACAGCTGCTGATCCGGCACTTGCTCACTATGCAGCCGTGGCGGCTTATAATACAGAACGTTATGATGCTGCTGAGCGTTTATGGCATCATGTGTCCAAGCTTGATCCGGGTTCCGAAGTATCCCGGTACTATCTGTCAGGTCTTGAGGCTGTTAAACAAGGCGAGCAAGAGCCAGAGAAGCTGAGTTATCACTATCATCTGCCATTTGACGAGCAGTTCAGACAGTGGGAGAACTATGGTAGTGGCATACCTGAAGAAATGAAGAATGATCCACTGATTCGCTCATCTTTCTTCTGGGCATTGCGTCATGGTGATCGGGCAACCAAGCTACAGGTTATTCATGCGCTTGGGATGATCGGTGACTATGAGGTGCAGCAGGCTCTGCAATCCTTTATTGAAGAGACTGGAGAAGAAAAGGATCTGCTTGAGGCAGCACAAACTGTACTGAACGGATTGAAATCGGCTGAACATGAGGATCGGAATTCTCAGGTGGTTCGACCCTTTTCTCCTGTAGCCTTGAAGTCCATTGGGAAGGTTCCATCCACATCAGAGCAATCGGACACTGGATCAACTTCCCATTGGCAGGCTGTTGTTGATCGTGCGTTACAGATGTCTGAAGCAAAGGCTGAGTTGCAGCACGAGATGGAACGGCTCTGGACGGATTATGTATCCCGGGTACATCCGGAAGTTCCGGGTACGAAGCAGATTGAGGGTTGGGCTGCAGGACTTGAATATTTGGC
This sequence comes from Paenibacillus sp. FSL M7-1414, assembly GCF_038003195.1. Lineage (NCBI taxonomy): Bacteria > Bacillati > Bacillota > Bacilli > Caryophanales > Paenibacillaceae > Paenibacillus > Paenibacillus sp. FSL M7-1414. The sequence goes on from NZ_JBBOOS010000001.1 coordinate 173,872, forward strand.
AGCGAAGAATCACAGTCGGCCCGTTACCTATCAAAGCATTGCTGAGCGGTATGGGATATCGGCATCAACGGTTAGCAAGTATGCTAAACAGATTCATTCGGTTTGTAACAGCAAGCCACCACTAGTATAGAAAGTTCGCTTTAACTCGTTTTCAGAAAGACATCATCAGGTGAAGGATACAACAACCGGGAAAACGGGTAAACTTAACGAATGGGCTTCGTAAACGCCTGAAGGATATCATCTTGGCAAGTTCATCGCTAGTACAACACATTCTCACCTTAATTAAGGAGGCTGTATCTATATGTCTAAATACAGAACGATTGTGATCGGAACGGGACCTGCGGGTCTGACAGCAGCGATATATCTGGCTCGTGCTAATCTGAAACCACTGGTTATCGAAGGTCTTCAGCCGGGTGGTCAATTGACGACGACAACGGAAGTTGAGAATTTCCCCGGTTTCCCGCAAGGTATCATGGGTCCGGAACTGATGGACAACATGCGTAAGCAAGCTGAACGTTTTGGAGCGGAATTCAAAAACGGTTGGGTGGAAGAGGTTGATTTCAGCAAACCGCCCTTCAAGGTCAAAGTTGGAGGAATCGGTGAACTGGAAGCTGAATCGATCATTATCTCCACAGGTGCTTCCGCTCGTTATCTCGGTATTCCGGGTGAGCAGGAAAATGTGGGACGTGGTGTAAGTACATGCGCGACATGTGACGGTTTCTTCTTCCGTGGCAAAAAAATCGTGGTTGTGGGCGGTGGAGACTCCGCGATGGAGGAAGCGAGTTTCCTGACTCGTTTTGCAACAGACGTGACATTGGTTCACCGCCGGGATGAATTGCGTGCATCCAAGATTATGCAGGATCGGGCTCGCAGCAATGAAAAGGTGAAGTGGGCGCTGAACCGTACTCCACTCGAAGTCGTACCAGAAGCTTTGGGTGTCAAAGGGCTGAAAGTGCGCAACAACGAGACGGGGCAGGAAGAGTTGCTTGAAGCAGATGGCGTATTCGTTGCCATTGGTCACACACCGAATACCGGATTCCTGGGTAATGCGATCGCACTGGACGAACATGGCTATGTTGTCGTTAAACCGGGAACAACGGAGACCAATATTCCAGGTGTATTTGCCTGTGGTGATGTTCAGGATACGAAATATCGTCAAGCTATTACGGCTGCAGGATCAGGATGTATGGCCGCGATGGATTGTGAGAAGTTCCTTGAAGGAAGCATTGTCCATGATTGGAGCGAAACGTTGGATAAATAAGCATTACATGCGTGAGGTTAGGCATATGCTGGGAATAAGAGACAACGGGAAGTCTCATGAAATGAGAGAAGCCGGAAGGCTTCTCTTTTTTTGAAACTACAGTGGGCATGAGATCGTATACATATAGGGCATATTAGCTGTGAGGTGAAGATTTTGGGGGAAATGATAAAAGATTGGTTACAGAATGCGACAGTGAGACGATTTTTGATCCTGCTCTTGTTCTGTTTAATTTTGTTCAGTATGGGGAGTATGCTGCACATGATTCTGCTGTTGTTCCTGGTGACGTATGTCATGAACAGGTTACAGCATTTCATTACAGGTGGTTTGAATCGGTTGTTTCCAATCAATTATAAAGTTGTGGTCATCCTACTCTATATGATTGTGATCGCAGTCATTGTGCTTGGCATTTCCAGATATTCACCACGGATCGTGGATCAGGTTGTTCAGTTGACAAACGAGATTATGAAATTTCTGGATAGTGCAGACGGTGATAATTTTGCATCCAAAATTGCGGGTTATCTTCAATCATTCGATATTAAAAATTACACCAATGATGCATTGAAATATATTTTCGCTTTGAGCAAATGGCTGGAGTTTATTCTGCTCGTTATCATTCTGAGTCTGTTCTTCTTGTTGCAAAAGCAGGAGATATCCAAGTTCACGTCCAAGTTTAAAACAAGTAAAATCGGATGGTTCTACAATGAAGTTGCTTATCTGGGAGACAAATTCGTATCTTCTTTTGGTAAAGTCATTGAGGCGCAGCTTCTTATTGCGGTGTTTAATACAGTACTGACGATACTGGGCTTATGGATTCTGGGTTTCCCGTATCTGTTCGCTCTGACCATTCTGGTGTTCATGCTCAGTCTGGTTCCCGTTGCGGGGGTTATCATCTCACTTGTACCGCTCTGTCTGATTGGGTATCAGATGGGTGGACTGAAATTAAGCATTATTGTGATCATCATGATTATTGTTATTCATGCTTTGGAGACGTACTTCCTGAATCCAAAACTGATGGCACACAAGACCAAATTGCCAATGTTCTACACCTTTATCGTACTAATTCTGTCGCAACACTTCCTGGGGATCTGGGGACTGATCATTGGTATTCCGATTTTTGTCTTCCTGCTTGATATTCTGGATGTGAACAAGATGGAGAAGACAGAAGAGCCGGTACGTGTGGAAACGAAGTTATAACGTAGAAAAATCAACTGAGTCAGCCCAATTTCTACAATTTCAGATTTTCATAAAAGTAAGGGAGTCTTCCTGTGGATGGAAGGCTCTTTTTTTGTTGGCAATACCGTCATTAGATAGCTTTCTGCGTAAGAATGACAGGTGGCGGGGTGCATAAGACGAGTCACCACTCTGAGGGGGCGAAGATCATCTTTTATGAATGGAACGAGTGAAGATGCAATATCATGAGTTGAGGCTTCCTCTGTTATGGGGAGGAAGGAATAAAGCGTGCGTTTATAAATGAAGGTAATGAGGATGTATACGTATTCAAAAACGGTGCGTGATGTGGTTCACAACCCCGGCGGAGCAGGAGGTACTAGAGGTCTTCTCGTCTTGACCCAGGCGTATCCTTCAATTATAGTTGGTACGTAGGACTTAAACTATTTTAGATAGATAAAGGTGGCTTGCAGCATGTCTGAGAAAATCTACGTTGGGGTCGATCTCGGCGGAACAGCAATCAAGGTCGGTATATGCGATGAACAAGGTCAGCTAATGCATACGTATGAAGGACCGACTGAAGTGGATAAGGGCGTAGACACGGTCATCGCCAACATCGAGAAGTATGTCCGACATATCGTAGCCGAATCACCGTACAGTTGGGAACAGCTTGAGGGTGTAGGTGCTGGAGTGGCCGGTTTCACGAATGTACGCGAGGGAATTATCGTTCATGCCCCTAACATCGGATTTCGGAATGTGGCCATTCGTTCGATTCTGGAAGAACGTCTGGGCAAGCCAATCAAAATAGATAACGATGCAAACGTGGCTGCACTGGGTGAAGTCTGGGCAGGTGCCGGCAAAGGCGTAGACAACTGCGTATGTTATACACTCGGTACGGGTGTTGGCGGAGGTTTGATCCTGAATGGTAACATTTATCAGGGTTTCTCCGGTATGGCGGGAGAACTGGGTCATATCAGTGTTGTACCTGATCTGGAAGCCATCAAATGCGGTTGTGGTAAAATGGGATGTGTAGAAACAGTATCGTCTGCAACGGGTATTATCCGTATGGCAAAGGATGCCGTAGAGCGCGGGGATCATACGTCACTGGCACTCGTCGACAAGATTGCAGCCAAAGAAGTATTTGATGCTGCCAAGGCAGGCGATGAAGTGGCACAGCGCATTGTGAATCGTGCGGCCTTTTACCTGGGCAAGTCCATGGCTACTGTAGCAGCTGTCATTAACCCGGAGATGTTCATCATCGGTGGCGGCGTATCCAAAGCGGGCAATTTCTTGTTTGATGAAATCCGTACTGTGTTTGCTAAGCTGACGCCAGAACCGTTGCAAGATGGGGTTCAGATTCTGGAAGCTACACTTGGTAATAATGCAGGTATTGTGGGTGCAGCAGGTCTTCTCTTGCGTTCCTAGTATCCTCGTAACAATATATGAAGACAGCAATATGATAAGGAGGGGACATTTATGCTTGAAGGTGAAGGATCACCAGGCACAGGCGCCACGCTCATTATCATTACGGGCATGTCCGGAGCAGGTAAAACCATTGCAGTACAAAGCCTGGAGGATCTGGGTTTCTTCTGTGTGGATAATCTGCCGCCGGTATTGATTCCGAAATTTGCGGAACTAATTGAACAGTCAAACGGCAAGATTGGTAAGGTTGCATTGGTTATCGATCTGCGCGGGCGTGAATTCTTTACGGCTCTGTCCGAGTCTTTGAACTATATTAAAGATCATTTTACCATTCATTGCGAAATTTTATTCCTGGATGCTACAGATTCTGTACTTGTTCAGCGTTACAAAGAAAGCAGGCGCAGACATCCTTTGGCTCCTGAGGGCATGCCGCTGGACGGCATCCGACTGGAACGCAAGATGTTGGAGGAACTCAAAAACTCTGCGACTCAGGTACTGAATACAAGTACAATGAAGCCTGCTCAACTGAAAGAACGCATCATATCCCGTTTTTCTCATCTGGAAAGCCAAATGCTGTCGGTGAATATTACGTCGTTTGGATTCAAATATGGCATTCCGATTGATGCTGATCTGGTGTTTGATGTACGTTTTTTACCGAATCCGCATTATATTGAGCATCTGCGACCGAATACGGGACAGAATAGTGATGTGTACGAATATGTTATGAAATGGCCGGAGACACAGGCGTTTCTGACCAAGCTGCTGGATATGCTGCATTTCCTGATTCCGCAATACCGGAAGGAAGGCAAAAGCCAGGTTATTATTGGAATCGGCTGTACCGGAGGCAAGCATCGTTCGGTAGCAATATCGGAATATTTGGGCAAGATGTTGGGAAGCAGCGAGACAGAAGCTGTTACCGTGAGCCATCGCGACGCTGACCGGGACCGTCATTGAAGAGGGTGAAGGGATGAAAGAGGCCGGACCACGAAGAGAACGTCCGAGAATAGTTGTAATGGGCGGCGGAACCGGATTATCCGTGATGTTGCGCGGTTTGAAAGAGAAGCCGCTGGATATCACGGCCATCGTCACAGTTGCAGATGACGGTGGAAGTTCAGGCATCCTGCGCAATGAGCTACAGATGCCGCCTCCGGGCGACATTCGCAACGTGCTTACGGCACTGGCTGATGTAGAACCATTGCTTTCAGATATGTTGAAGTACCGTTTCAATACAGGCGCGGGGCTTGCAGGCCACAGCTTGGGAAATTTGATTTTGGCTGCAATGACGGATATTTCGGGCGACTTTGTGACCGCAGTGCGGGAGCTTAGCCGCGTGTTTGCCGTTCGAGGTGAGGTATTGCCAGCCGCAGGCCAGGCCGTTGTGTTGCATGCCGAGATGGAAGATGGGACAATTATTACAGGTGAGTCCAAAATCCCTGAGGCGGGTGGACGCATCAAACGTGTTTTCCTTGAACCGGATCACGTGGAGCCGTTGCCAGAGGCAGTAGAGGCCATTCGTCAAGCTGATGCTATTCTGATCGGGCCAGGCAGCCTCTATACAAGCATCCTTCCCAATTTACTCGTACCTAAGCTTGCAGAAGCTGTGGTAGAGGCTGATGCGGTGAAGATGTTTATCTGTAATGTGATGACACAGCCGGGAGAAACAGATAACTATACGGTAAGTGACCACCTTAAGGCGGTACACGAGCATATAGGTCATCAGCTCTTCGACTATGTTATCGTAAATAATGGTGATATTCCGCTGCAAGTGCAAAATAAGTATGCGGAAAAAGGAGCAAAACCGGTTGTACTGGATATGAATGTACTCGAAAGTGCCGGCTATCAGGTGGTTGCAGATACCCTTGTTCTGTTCAAAACCTATCTGCGTCATGATGCCGACAAGTTAAGTCATCACATCTACCAACTGGTACAAAATTGGATGTTACGGAAGAGGTGAAGTCCCATGTCGTTTGCAGCACAGACCAAAAAAGAGTTAACCATGATCGAGAGCGAACCGTGCTGCGAAAAGGCGGAACTTTCAGCCCTCATCCGTATGCTTGGTGCAGTGCAGTTATCGAATAAAAAAGTGATCTTGGATATTTCGACGGAGAATGCCGCCATTGCAAGACGGGCATACTCTCTGCTTAAAAAGCATTTTCAAGTGCATACGGAACTACTGGTCCGCAAAAAAATGCGGCTGAAAAAGAACAATGTATATATTGTTCGAATTCCAACCATGGTACAAGAGATTCTCAACAGTCTTCATATTGTATCGGAAGGTTTTCTGTTTACGCCAGGAATTAATACGGAGTTATTTCAGCAGAACTGTTGTAAACGTGCCTATCTTCGCGGTGCATTTCTGGCCGGTGGATCGGTTAATAATCCGGAAGGTTCCTCGTACCATCTGGAGATTGCGTCCATGTATGAAGAGCACTGTCAGGCACTGGTTGACCTGGCCAATGAATTTCATCTGAATGCCCGGTGCATAGAACGGAAAAAAGGATTCATCCTATACATTAAGGAAGGCGAGAAAATCATTGAGCTGCTCAGCATCATTGGTGCTCATCAGGCCTTGTTCAAGTTTGAAGATGTACGAATTATGCGTGATATGCGTAACTCCGTTAACCGGATTGTCAATTGTGAGACCGCCAACCTGAATAAAACGATTGGAGCGGCGGTAAGACAAATCGATAATATTCGGTTGTTGCAAAAGGAAGTTGGTCTGGAATCGCTGCCTGAGAAACTTCGCGAGGTGGCGGAGGTTCGACTCGCTCATCCAGATATCAATCTGAAGGAAGTGGGCGAACTCCTTAAAGGTACAGTTAGCAAGTCGGGAGTGAACCATCGGCTTCGTAAAATTGATGAGCTGGCTGAAAAAGTGCGCACAGAACGTTATGGTTAAGACGGCGTAGGGTAAAGTAACAAGGTCGGCTGTTTCTGCTGACAGAAACGGTCGGGAAAGTATGCCGTTAAGGATCTAGGAGACTCACTCAGGTCATTGGATGCGCTCTGCAAAAGATGAAATAGGGCAAGATAATGCCCGTCAAAGCACCCTGAGTTTTTTCTTCTAGTGTCCTGCACGGGTTAATGGTATAATGTTGTTTAAATATAATTGTGTATTTAATGTCCAGATTTCATAATAGGGGGTAAGTTTCCATGACAAAGCACCCGGTAGTTGTCCGTTTGAAAACGGGTCTCCATGCCAGACCTGCGGCACTGTTCGTTCAAGAAGCGAATAAGTACTCGTCTGAAGTGTTCGTCGAGAAGGACGACAAAAAAGTTAATGCAAAAAGTATCATGGGGATCATGAGCCTTGCAATTAGCACAGGTACGGAAATCCAGATTAGTGCAGAAGGTGCGGATGCCGAACAGGCTGTAAACGCTTTAGTTAGTCTGGTAAGCAAGGAAGAGCTCGAAAACCAATAAGATATGATCAATCCAATGAAGAAGTCCCGAAAGGGGCTTTTTTGCGTTTTTCACGTTTATGCTATCGTCAAGTGCAACATTATGGAATTTGTCCCGTCTGTTAAGGTATCAAATCGTTTAAAGTTTGAGATGTTAACACATAAGGAGGCTATCGTGATGGGTAAACAATGGATGAAACCGTTTGGTGCGGTGCTGGTGGCAAGTACGTTGCTTGTTGGAGGAACAGCATGGGTTGCACCAGGTAACTATGCTTACGCTGCAGAGGTTCAGGGAGTACAACAGAATGTGATTAATGTTGTGGGTAAAGGTGAGATTCAGGTGAAGCCTGATATCGCGTATCTGTCCATTGGTGTGAACAGTACTGCAGAGACAGCTGCATCTGCTCAAAAAGCGAATGCTGCCAAAGTTCAAAAAGTATCCAATTTGCTGAAGAACACGTGGAAGATCAGTGCAGACGACATTCAAACGAGTCAGTTCTCTGTACAACCCAACTATACGTATAGTGAAAAAGATGGACAACAAATTAAAGGATATACAGCGCATCATACGCTGACAGTCACATATCGTCAGATGGACAAGATTGGCGAGTTGCTCGATGCTGCTTCGGGTGCGGGTGCCAACAATATTGAAAACGTACGCTTTACTGTAGAAAATCCGGAAAGTTATGAATCCCAAGTGATTGAAAAAGCTGTTGCCAATGCAGATGTGAAAGCTGGCGCCATTGCAAAAGCAGTTAAACGTCAACTGGGTGCTGTTCTTTCCGTAAGCCAAGGTGATGCCAATGTGCCTGTATTCTATGCAAGCGAGGCGTTGATGTCCAAAGCACAAGATACAGCAGGTGGTACTGAGATTGAAACAGGCCAGGTTAAAGTAAGTACAATCCTGAATATCACGTATGAAATGAAATAAACAAGAGTGAACTAAGGATTGTAAGCTCAAGTAACCTTTATAAGTGTCATTTGAAGGGTAAAATGAAATAATGACAAAGACTTTGTCCTGTGGACAGAGTCTTTTTTTGTTGGAAAAGCAAACTTTGATGAAGTTAGATAGGAGGGAACTTTATTCGAAGCAACATGAAATGTTGTATATTGGTATCTTTTTTGTATAGTTGTTCGTGACAAAAAGGTCATATCCCCATATATTTTCCTACTGATATTCATCAACATTGTAACTCGAGCTGTAAACCTTTCCGAATTCGGGTTAATTATAATAGAGAGGTGAGCGTATGAGATATGCGATCAGGTCAGGATTACATACGCAATGATCCCTAATTGTGAATTCAGAGAGGAGTTTTATATATGACATCATGGAAAAAATGGACAAGTGCATTGCTCGCAGCAGGAATTATTGTAGGTAGCGGTTCGGTGTGGCAGGACAGTTCGGTTCAGGCGGCATCGGTATCCTCGAAAGTGACAACCACAGCTGAGGTGACCCTGAAGTCGGGTGGAAAAACACTGACTCAAAAAGGACTTCTTCAAGGTGGCTCAACTTGGGTATCTCTTACGGCGGTTAAAGATGTGGCAGGTGGGACTCTGAAATATGATGCGAAAACCAAAGAGTACGCTTTGACAGCAGCCAATAACACGATGACGATCAGCCTATTGGATGGCGAGCCGAGTGTTCGAATTAACAACTATTATCCTCAAGTGGACGCAAAGCTGATCAACGGCAGATTATATATCCCATTCTCGGCAATGAGAGATTATCTGGGTGTACAGGGGAATTGGGATGCCAAAACCAAAACGTTGTCACTCAGCAAGGTGAAACAAAATAACGTTAAAATTAAAGTAGCAACAGTTAATGTCACTGTAAAAAATGCTGAAGTAGATGTTCAATATCCGCAGGTGAGTGGACTTGCCAGCAAAGAAGCTGAAGCGGCGATCAACAAAGTGCTGAAAGACGAAGTGGATGCTTATGTAGCTGACTTCAAGAAACAGACATCTGAATTCGGCGGTGCAACAGCCAACCGTCCATATGCATTTGAGAGCTCCTATGTAGTGACGTACAACGAAAAAGGCGTGCTGGGACTCATTACACAACGATACGAAGATTATGCTGGCGCTCATGGTATGACATACCGTACGGGCCACACCTTTGCACTGGACACAGGTAAGGAGCTTACGTTAGATGATGTGCTGCAAAATAACAAAACCATGCGCGAGACGTTGAGTAAAAAAGTGGGTGAACAACTGAAAGCCCGCGGTGGATACCTCGACGGTTATAAAGGGTTGAATAAAGATCAAGATTTCTATGTGACACCAACGGGTGTAGTTGTGTTCTTCCAGTTGTATGAGTATACGGCGTACGCAGAGGGATTCCCTGAAATGCCATTTACGTATAAAGAGCTTCTCCCTAAAGGCACGGAACCTTTCAGTAATGAAAATGGAACCAAATAAAGAATCATTATTATGCACTCTTAAGTTTTCTTCCTTATAAAATGAAAAAAGAAGCCCCCATCATAATTATGATGAGGGCTTCTTCTCGTATAGACAACACAATTATATGTTGCTGATTACGTTAGGTGTTGATTATGTTAACGCATAGACCGTGGTCTACGTCACACTTAGATGCCTTGTGATCCTACGTTTTCGATGACTTTATCAATGATACCGTAATCGGCGGCTTCAGCAGCACTCATGAAGTAGTCACGATCTGTATCTTTCTCAATCCGCTCCAGCGGTTGACCTGAACGCTCAGAGATGATGCGGTTCAAGGTATCACGCATTTTCAGGATGCGGCGAGCACGAATTTCGATGTCAGAAGCCTGACCTTGTGCACCACCAAGTGGTTGGTGAATCATAATCTCACTGTTAGGCAATGCAAAACGTTTACCTTTTGCACCGGCATTCAGCAAGAATGCACCCATGGAAGCCGCCATACCTACACAGATGGTAGATACATCCGGTTTGATGAATTGCATTGTATCGTAAATCGCCATACCGGCTGTAATCGATCCGCCTGGGCTGTTGATGTATAAGTGAATGTCTTTCTCCGGATCTTCCGCAGCCAGGAACAACATCTGTGCCATAATGGCATTAGCCACTACGTCATTAACATCGCTACCAAGGAAAATAATACGATCCTTCAGCAATCTGGAGTAGATGTCGTAGGCGCGCTCACCCCGGTTGCTCTGTTCAACGACCATTGGAATAAAACTCACGTGAAAAACCTCCTTGGAATGTAAATGTTATTGGTGTTTATACTTAAACTGTTACCGTATTACCCACATAATAAACAATTCCAAACAAAAAGTCAAAGAAAGTCAAACTAACTTGCAAAAAAAAGAAACCTTTCCGGTTTCATTGGTTAAATGGGTTATGAGCTGTTAAATAAAAATGGCGCGCCCGCCAAGAATCGAACTTGGATCTCAGGCTTCGGAGGCCTACGTCATATCCATTGGACCACGGGCGCACATTATGTGACAGCAATAATGATTATAGCTCATGAAATATTTAATTGCAAGCAGTTCGTTGTGGTATTGGTTTGGATTAACCCAAAAATGATCATGATGAAGAAGAGTGGATAAAGAGTGCATTTAAGTAAATGCTATTAGAGGTTTTGGACATGCCGTATGAAATGTGATTCTGAGCGATATGTAGATTGAATTCATTTGTTTCTTCTATATATGGTATGCGTGAGCTAGTCCTAGATCATGGAAGTCTAAGATTGTGAAAATAGGCGCGTACAAACGCTGAATGCGTGTCGAAATAACACGTTGAAACACTTGCATGTCACGTCAGTTTTAGGTAGAATAGACGTGGGACTTAAAAAGTTAACCCGGGACGTTTTAGGGCCACGAAAGAGAGCTTAGAACGAGAACTTGCGGGAGTGGAAAGCATGCGAACGATTTTAGAAGTACAAAAGCAGCTTCTGCCTGATCTCATGGATATCTTGAAAAAGAGGTATACGATTCTGCAACAGATCATGTTATCGGATGTGATCGGACGGAGAACGTTAGCTAATTCCATGCAGATGACCGAGCGGGTTCTGAGGGCTGAGACCGATCTGTTAAAGGCTCAGGGACTTATTGAAATTGACAGTGCAGGAATGAAGATCAGCGAGGCAGGGTATGATTTGCTGCAGCAGTTAGAGCCCGTAGCCAAAGAGCTGTTCGGATTATCCGAGCTGGAAGAGCGCATCAAGCAAGCCTACGGTCTGCAAAAGGTATTTGTGGTTCCTGGCGATTCGGACGTTTCTCCATTTGCCAAAAGGGAACTGGGCAGAGCCGGAGCGAAGGCTCTCGGCAATATCATGAGTGACAACGATGTTGTCGCCGTTACTGGCGGTTCAACAACGGCCGAAGTCGCAGAACAACTAAATCCGCCAACATCGCTCAAAGGTGTCTGGTTCGTACCGGCACGCGGTGGACTTGGAGAAAGCCTTGAAATTCAGGCTAATACGATCGCATCCACAATGGCAAAACGGGTAGGGGCGCAATACAAACTCCTGCATGTACCGGATTTGCTCAGTGATCATGCCTATGAATCATTAATCCAGGACCCTAGTGTTCAGGAGATTCTGCAGCTGATCAGGCAATCACGGATTGTTATTCATGGAATTGGTGATGCCGTAGAGATGGCCAAAAGACGCAAACTTGCGACGGAGATTATAGATGAACTTCAGGAGCAAGGGGCCGTATCTGAATCTTTCGGTTATTACTTTAATGATCAGGGTAAGGTGGTACATACCATGCTTACACTGGGTATGCGACTTCAGGATATTGAACGAACCGATGTTGTGATTGGAATTGCAGGTGGCAAAAGCAAAGCTGCTGCTATACATTCCGTGTTACGATTTGGTCAGGAAGATATTCTGATTATTGATGAGGCTGCTGCCGAAGTCATCGTTGCTGAAATGGAATAAGGTTTTACTTTGCATCACAACTATTGTTGTCTTGACGGACTTCACCGTCTGTCTTGAATATATAAGTTTCATAAAAAATTAATCAAAACTTGGGAGGAACTTACTCATGATTAAAGTAGGTATTAACGGTTTTGGACGTATTGGACGCTTGGCATTCCGCCGTATTCAAAATGTAGCAGGCATCGAGGTAGTAGCAATCAACGACTTGACTGACGCTAAAATGCTCGCTCATTTGCTCAAATATGATACAACTCAAGGTCGCTTCGATGGCGATGTTGAAGTACACGATGGCTTCTTTAAAGTGAACGGCAAAGAAGTTAAAGTATTGGCTAACCGTAACCCGGAAGAACTTCCTTGGGGCGACCTGGGCGTAGATATCGTTCTGGAATGTACTGGTTTCTTCACAACTAAAGAAGCAGCTGAGAAACACTTGAAAGGTGGAGCTAAGAAAGTTGTTATCTCCGCACCAGCTACTGGCGACATGAAAACCATCGTTTACAACGTAAACCATGAAATCCTCGACGGTACTGAAACTGTAATCTCCGGCGCATCTTGCACAACAAACTGCCTGGCACCTATGGCAAAAACACTGCAAGACAAATTCGGAATCGTTCAAGGTTTGATGACTACAATTCACGCTTACACTGGCGACCAAAACACGTTGGATGCTCCACACCCTAAAGGTGACTTCCGTCGTGCTCGCGCAGCAGCTGAAAACATCATCCCTAACACAACTGGTGCTGCTAAAGCAATCGGTCTGGTAATCCCAGAACTGCAAGGCATCCTTGATGGTGCAGCTCAACGTGTACCAGTAGCTACTGGTTCCCTGACTGAGCTCGTAACTGTTCTGAACAAAAAAGTAACGGCTGAAGAAGTTAACGCAGCTATGCAAGAAGCTTCCGATCCAGAAACTTTCGGATACACAGAAGACGAAATCGTATCTTCCGATATCCAAGGAATCACTTTCGGTTCCCTGTTTGATGCAACTCAAACTAAAGTTCTGACTGTTGGCGACCAACAATTGGTTAAAACTGTAGCTTGGTATGACAATGAAATGTCCTACACTGCACAATTGGTTCGCACTTTGGAGCACTTTGCAAAAATGATTAAGTAATATCTGCAATAACATAGAGCGGAAACAGATGCTATATTGTTTCCGCTCTTTATATATCTACATTTTGCAAATTTCTCAAAAACACCAGGATTGACGAGGGATTTTAGCTCTTGATTGGTCCACCAAATACATGGGTGCGGAGGAAATACAGATGAACAAAAAAAGTGTACGCGATATCGAATTGACAGGAAAACGGGCTTTTGTCCGTGTAGATTTCAATGTGCCGCTCGAAGATGGTAAAATTACAGATGACAAACGTATTCGTGCAACGCTTCCTACAATCAACTTCTTGATTGAAAAAGGCGCTAAAGTCATTTTGGCAAGCCACATGGGTCGTCCTAACGGCGAAGTGGTTGAATCCTTGCGTTTGACTCCAGCAGCTGAGCGTTTGTCTGAATTGCTTGGTAAAACAGTAGTTAAAGCTGACGATTCCGTTGGTGACGCTGTTAAAGCTCAAATCGCTGAACTGAACAATGGCGACGTATTGTTGCTTGAAAACGTTCGTTTCCACGCAGGCGAAGAGAAAAACGATCCGGAACTGGCAAAACAATTTGCTGAACTGGCTGACGTTTTCGTTAACGATGCGTTTGGCGCGGCTCACAGAGCACATGCTTCGACTGAAGGAATCGCTCACTTGCTTCCAGCAGTGTCCGGTTTGTTGATGGAGAAAGAACTTGAAGTGTTGGGTAAAGCAATCTCCAACCCTGAGCGTCCTTTCACAGCTATCATTGGTGGATCCAAAGTTAAGGACAAAATCGATGTAATCGACAACCTGCTGAACATTGCAGACAACGTGATCATCGGTGGCGGTCTGACTTACACGTTCTTGAAAGCACAAGGACATGAAATTGGACAATCCTTGTTGGATGATTCCAAACTTGATGTTGCTCTCGGTTTCATCGAAAAAGCGAAAAAACTGGGCAAAAACTTCTACCTGCCGGTAGATATCGTAGTGTCTGACGATTTCAGTGCAAAAGCAAACACACAAATCGTTGACATCGACGGCATCCCAGCAGATTGGGAAGGCATCGACATCGGTCCTAAAACACGTGAGATCTATGCTGATGTAATCAAAAACTCCAAATTGGTTGTGTGGAACGGACCAATGGGCGTATTTGAAATCGAGCCATTCTCCCACGGTACTCGTGCAGTAGCGGAAGCTTGCGCTGAGACAGAAGCTTACACTGTAATTGGTGGCGGTGACTCCGCAGCAGCAGCTGAGAAGTTCAAATTGGCTGACAAGATGAACCACATCTCTACAGGTGGCGGTGCATCGCTCGAGTTCATGGAAGGTAAAGTTCTTCCAGGCGTAGTGGCATTGAACGACAAGTAAGTTTTAGTAGCCTATAGCATGAAGGAGTTGAAACCCATGAGAACACCGATTATCGCAGGTAACTGGAAAATGTTCAAAACGGTTTCCGAATCCAATGACTTCATTCAGGAAGTTAAAGGAAAAGCGGAAGTTGAAGGCGTGGAAACTGTAATCTGCGCACCGTTTACAAATCTGCCATCCCTGGTAGAAGCTGTTAAAGGCACAAACATCAAAATTGGTGCACAAAATCTTCATTTTGAAGATAACGGTGCATTCACAGGTGAAATCAGCGGCGTGATGCTGAAAGACCTGGGTGTGGATTATGTCATTATTGGTCACTCGGAGCGCCGTCAATATTTTGCGGAAACCGATGAGACTGTCAATAAAAAGTTGCATGCAGCATTCCGTCACGGATTGACTCCAATCTTCTGCCTTGGTGAGACGCTTGAAGAGCGTGAAGCGAACCAAACAAAAGACGTATGCAAAGTGCAAACAGTAGCTGCTTTTGCAGGTCTGTCTGCAGAGCAAGCGGCACAAGTTGTTATCGCTTATGAGCCAATCTGGGCGATTGGTACAGGCAAATCCTCCACTTCCCAAGATGCGAATGAAGTTATTGCTTACATCCGTACGCTGGTGAAGGATCTGTACAACGAGACGGTTGCGAATGCAGTTCGTATTCAATACGGCGGCAGTGTTAAACCGGAGAACGTAACAGAATACCTCGGACAAAGCGACATCGACGGCGCACTTGTTGGCGGTGCCAGCTTGCAGCCGGCTTCGTTCATCGCGCTTGTTGAGGGGGCGAAGTAAGATGACAGCTCCAAAACCTGTAGCACTGATCATCATGGATGGCTTTGGTCTGCGTAACACGGTGGAAGGCAATGCGGTAGCGCAAGCCAAAAAACCGAACTACGACCGTTTCATGAGCCAATTCCCACATACAACACTCACTGCTTGCGGTGAAGCTGTAGGTTTGCCAGAAGGGCAAATGGGAAATTCCGAGGTAGGTCACCTGAACATTGGTGCCGGCCGGATCGTATACCAGGATTTGACCCGTATCTCCAAATCCATTCGTGACGGCGAGTTCTACGACAATGAAACACTTGTCAAAGCTGTTCGCGAAGCGAAACAAAGCGGCAAAAAACTTCATCTCTACGGTTTGTTGTCCGATGGCGGCGTACATAGTCACATCGACCACCTGTTTGCTATGCTGGATCTGGCCAAAAAAGAAGGAATGAATGATGTATATATTCATGCTTTCATGGATGGCCGTGATGTTATGCCAGACAGTGGTAAAGACTTCATGCAGAAGCTGATCGCCAAGATTGAAGAAGTTGGTGTAGGTAAAATCGCAACGGTTCAAGGTCGCTATTACGCGATGGACCGTGACAAACGTTGGGAACGGGTTGAGAAATCATACCGTGCCATCGTTTATGGAGATGGACCAAAATACACTGACCCACTCAAAGCGGTTGAAGAATCGTATGAGAAGTCCGTATTTGATGAATTCGTTGAACCAACGGTTATCGTCAAAGCGGATGGTGAGCCGGTAGGTTTGGTTGAGAGCGGCGATTCCGTTATCTTCCTCAACTTCCGTCCTGACCGTGCGATCCAGTTGTCGCAAGTATTCACGAACCAGGATTTCCGCGGTTTTGATCGTGGTCCGAAGTTCCCTGTGGGCTTGCACTTTGTATGTTTGACTTTGTTCAGCGAGACGGTTGAAGGTTATGTGGCTTATTCGCCGAAGAACCTCGACAACACCCTGGGTGAAGTCCTGGTACAGAACAATAAAAAACAACTGCGTATTGCAGAAACTGAGAAATACCCGCACGTTACCTTCTTCTTCAGCGGTGGTCGTGATGTGGAGCTTCCGGGCGAAACTCGCGTACTGATCAACTCACCAAAAGTTGCAACGTATGACCTGCAACCAGAGATGAGTGCGTATGAAGTAGCTGATGCATGTGTTCGCGAGATCGAAGCAGACAAACATGACGCCATCATTCTGAACTTTGCTAACCCTGATATGGTTGGACACTCCGGCATGCTGGAGCCTACCATCAAAGCGGTTGAAGTAACAGATGAGTGCATGGGCCGTGTTGTGGATGCAGTACTTGCCAAAGGCGGCGTTGTACTGATCACGGCGGATCATGGTAACGCGGATATGGTGTTCGATGAGAAAGGACGTCCGTTCACAGCTCATACAACGAACCCGGTTCCATTCATCGTTACGGATGCCAATGTAACCTTGCGTGAAGGCGGAATCCTGGCGGATATCGCGCCAACGATCCTTGACCTGATGCAATTGCCTAAACCGGCTGAAATGACAGGTACATCTGTCATCGCTACCCGCAAATAAGTTACGCAACAACATATATAATTGGGCGGTTTGGCGTTTGCACATTGAACGAAGGCAGCAGAAATAGTCTGAAGAAGCGAAGCGTTCGCCTTTATCACATGATTTCAACTTATGAAAATAAGTTCAAAGAAATCAGGGGATAACAGCGATTGGAAGACGATTCTGCTGATGTAGTAAAATAAGGGCAAACACAAGTTGGTCCAAAAATTAAATCCCAACTATAAAGGAGATTATCACAAATGACTATTATTTCTGACGTGTACGCTCGCGAAGTCCTCGACTCCCGCGGTAACCCTACAGTAGAAGTTGAAGTATACCTGGAGTCCGGCGCAATCGGACGCGCAATCGTTCCATCTGGTGCATCCACTGGTGCCCACGAAGCAGTTGAGCTTCGCGATGGTGACAAATCCCGTTACCTCGGTAAAGGCGTTCTGCAAGCTGTTAAAAACGTAAACGAAACAATCGCTCCAGAAGTTATCGGTATGGATGCATTGGATCAACTGGGTATCGACAAATTGATGATCACTTTGGATGGTACGCCAAACAAAGGTAAACTGGGCGCTAACGCAATCCTGGCTGTATCCATGGCAGTAGCTCGCGCAGCTGCTGACGCTCTGGACCTGCCATTGTATGTTTACCTGGGCGGATTCAACGCTAAAGCATTGCCAGTACCAATGATGAACATCATCAACGGTGGTGAGCATGCTGACAACAACATCGACGTTCAAGAGTTCATGGTTCTTCCAGTTGGAGCACCAAGCTTCAAAGAAGCTCTTCGCGTAGGTGCAGAGATCTTCCACAACTTGAAATCCGTATTGAGCTCCAAAGGCTTGAACACAGCTGTAGGTGACGAAGGTGGTTTCGCACCAAACCTTGGTTCTAATGAAGAAGCAATCACTACAATCATCGAAGCAATTGAAAAAGCTGGTTACAAACCAGGCGTTGACGTATTCTTGGGTATGGACGTTGCTTCCACTGAGTTCTACAAAGATGGTAAGTACACACTTGCTGGCGAAGGTAAATCTTACACTTCCGCTGAGTATGTTGACCTTCTGGCTTCATGGGTTGAGAAATACCCAATCATCACAATCGAAGACGGTATGTCCGAAGATGACTGGGATGGTTGGAAATTGCTCACTGAGAAATTGGGAGACAAAGTACAACTCGTTGGTGATGACCTGTTCGTAACAAACACTGAGCGTCTGGGCAGAGGTATCGACGAAGGTATCGGTAACTCCATCCTGATCAAAGTTAACCAAATCGGTACATTGACTGAAACATTTGATGCAATCGAAATGGCTAAACGCGCAGGATACACAGCTGTAATCTCCCACCGTTCCGGTGAGTCCGAAGACAGCACAATCGCTGATATCGCTGTTGCAACTAACGCTGGTCAAATCAAAACGGGTGCTCCTTCCCGTACAGACCGTATCGCGAAGTACAACCAATTGCTCCGCATTGAGGATCAACTGGGTGAACTGGCTCAATACAATGGTCTTAAAGGATTCTACAACCTTAAAAAATAAGCTGGATATCCAGCTTTTACAGGCAAGCCGGGTAACCGGCTTGTCTTTTTTATTGCAACGAAGTAATGGTATAACGTAAGGATCACGCAGATGGTGAAATTTAGGGCATTGTATAAACTGTACTACTTGTAGTACAACCATAGCTATGTTACAATTAAAGTAACTGTTTTTATGGTGAGATGTATGCCCACATGGGTAGGAGGTGGAAAGAATGGATATTGCTTTGAAATTGCTGCTCGTTGTTTTCTCGATCGGTCTAATCACTGTAGTATTGCTGCAGCACGGGAAAAGCGCTGGTTTGGCGGGTGCCATCTCCGGTGGTGCGGAACATCTTTTCGGTAAAACGAAAGCGCGCGGATTGGATCTCTTCCTGCAACGTGCAACGGTGGTACTGGGTGCAGGATTTATGATTTTGTCTATTGTTGTTACGGTGGTTTCCAAGTAAGATTCGGAACTGCTGTTCAATGAATAGCTTAAGCTAATGGCTTAATTGATGAACCTTCGTTTCGTGAAGAAACGGGGGTTTTTTAATAAATTCTTACGCGTCCAAACTTTTCCAACAATTTAATCTATAGACTCCATGATTTTCGGTCTTCTTCTCACTTCTGTTTGGTTTTCCTTCCTTAACATGCAACACACCCCTATCATGTATGGTATGTCCCTCGCTTATTCGTTACGCGAACTCACTCCCTATAATGAATGTCATGTGTACAGAAAATTTTCGGATGTAGTCCTTTTCCAGATGCGCACAGCACGTGTATCGCATAAAATGCTGTAGAGATACGTGAAAGCGTGATTTTAGAGGAGCGCCCGGCAACTGTGGTTTTTTTGCGAGGTACGGATGGGCCGGATTGAATTCGTGTATACTAGGGTATGAGATAGTATGGTTGTACTACTACACTCTTCACAGCAATGATATTGTATTGCATGAAAAAGGTAAGAATTCCGATACATAAAGAGATGAGACTTGCTTACACTTTTATGTTTCCCGAGGTGAATATATTAATGATAACAGAACAACAATTGCTCGACTTCATGCGGGAAACCGCTTATAAACCTATGACTTATCAGGAGTTGGAACAGCACTTCGCTATTGAAGATGCAGCTGATTTCAAAGCCTTTTTGATTATGCTTAATACGCTGGAGGAATCCGGTAAAGTTTTGCTGACCCGTAACAATCGCTATGGCATGCCAGAGCGTATGGATTTGGTACGTGGACGTTTACAGGCTCACGCCAAAGGTTTCGCTTTCCTTATCCCTGAGGATCGGGAGCACCCGGATGTCTACATTCACGCCAATGATATGAAAAGTGCGATGAATGGTGACACGGTATTGGTTAAAGTCACATCTCAAGGACCTTCAGGTGGTCGCCTGGAGGGTGAGATCGTCCGTATTGTTACTCGTGCTGTGACACAAGTGGTTGGTGTATTCCAAAGCCATGAGGTGTACGGATTTGTCATTCCGGATGACAAACGGATTAATCGCGATATTTTCATCCCACGTACCAATTTTGCTGGGGCGGTTGATGGACAAAAGGTTGTAGCAAAGATCGTCAGCTACCCGGAGGGTCGTGCGGCGGCTGAGGGTGAAGTGATCGAGATTCTCGGTCATAAGGATGAGCCGGGTATTGATATTTTGTCCGTCATTCGCAAGCATCAGTTGCCTGAAGCTTTCCCCGATGAAGTGGTAGAAGAGGCGGAAAAAGCACCAGACTCCATCACGGATGAAGAGATTGTACAACAGGGTCGCCGTGATCTGCGCGGACTTAACATTGTCACGATTGATGGCGAAGATGCCAAGGATCTCGATGATGCTGTTAACGTAGAGAAGCTGCCTAACGGTAACTATCGTCTGGGTGTTCATATTGCCGACGTTGGCTATTATGTGCAGGAGAATTCCAAGCTTGATCAGGAAGCCTACAACCGTGGATGCAGTGTGTATCTGGTGGACCGGGTTATTCCGATGCTGCCACAGCGTCTGTCCAACGGGATCTGTAGTTTGAACCCGCAGGTAGACCGCTTGACACTGTCTTGTGAGATGGAGTTTAACGACCAGATGAAGGTTGTTAAACATGACATTTTCACAAGTGTAATCAAAACCAAAGAGCGGATGACGTATTCCAACGTCCGTAAAATCCTTGAAGGTGAAGAGCCGGAATTGCTCGAGCGTTATAAGGATCTGGTAGATGATTTCCATCTGATGAAAGAGATCGCTTTGAAGCTGCGTGCCATGCGTATGCGCCGTGGTGCGGTTGACTTTGATTTTGAAGAATCCAAAATCATTGTGGACGCAGAATGCAAACCGGTAGATATCGTGAAACGGGAGCGTTCGATCGCAGAGCAAATCATTGAGGAATTCATGTTGGCAGCGAACGAAACAGTGGCAGAGCATTTCCACTGGTTGAAGGTTCCTTTCATTTATCGTGTGCACGAAGACCCGGATCAGGAAAAACTGCAAAATTTCCTCGCCTTTGCGGCGAATTTTGGACACCAGGTCAAAGGACGTGGCAATGCGATTCATCCACGGGCGCTTCAATCGTTGCTTGAGGATATCAAAGAAACGAAAGAACAAACCGTGATTAGTACGATGATGCTCCGTTCCATGAAACAGGCGAAGTATGATTCTGAAATGTCAGGTCACTTTGGCCTCGCGGCAGAATTCTATAGTCACTTTACGTCTCCAATTCGTCGTTATCCCGATCTTGTCATTCACCGTGTGATTCGCGAAGTCATTGAAAATAATGGTGCTTTGCCGGAGAATCGTCAGGAGTATTTGGCAGCACGTATGGCCGATATTGCGCAGCAGTCTTCGGAACGTGAACGTGTGGCGGTAGAAGCTGAGCGGGATACGGAGAAAATGAAAAAAGCCGAGTACATGCTCGACAAAGTAGGCGAAGAGTTCGAAGGCATGATCAGCAGTGTGACCAGCTTTGGTATGTTCATTGAGTTGGAAAACACGGTTGAAGGCTTGATTCGCCTGAGCGCACTCACGGACGACTATTACCATTTTGACGATCAGCATATGGCTCTGATTGGTGAACGTACCTCGAAAGTCTTCCGCATCGGTGATGAAGTGAAGATCCGTGTGGCACGTGTAAGCATGGAAGAGTATACGATTGATTTTGAAATGGTCGATATGAAACCTCGCGGTGAACGTCCTGGCGGCTTCGGTGGCGGACGTGGCGGTAAAGGTGGACGTCCAGCAAGTGGTGGCGGTCGCGGCGGTGCCAAGGGTGGAGCAGGTGGATTCAGCGGTTCACGTGGCGGCAAAGGCGGCTCATCCGCTGCTGGAGCCAACCGTGGTGGCAGATCAACGGAAGAAAGCAGCAAAGGTGGACGTGGCGGTCGCAGTGGAGCAGCGAGTGCAGGCGCGGGCGCAGGCTCATCTGGTGGCTACGCAGGTAAAGGCGGCGGCAAACCAAAAGGTGAGCGTCGTGCGGGTGATGCTGGTGGATCAACTGGCCGGGGCAAAGGTGCGGTGAGCTTTGGTTTTGGCTCAGGTAAAGGCGGATATAGCTCTACATCGGGTGGATCGGATAGTAGTTCAACCGATGGACAAGGAAGTGGCCTGAACAGCGGCAGCGGTCGCGGTGAAGGAAGCTTTAAGTCCGGCAAGGGCGGCAATAAAGGTGGCAAAGGCGGAAGTGGACGCAAAAACACTTCGCCAAGCGGCGTATTTATTGGAGAGAATGCAACTCCTGGTGGCGCTCAGGAAGGCGGAGCACCACGACGCAAGCGGAAGAAGAGCAAAGGTGCAGCTGGTAACGGCACGGCAGCTTTTGTACGGAAAAAGAAAAAATAAAGCTAACGTAACTTGGAGAGATGGATTACAATTCGTTCCTCCAGATTAAGCGTTGGAGAAAATAGTCACTTCAGCTGGTGTATTGTTTCGCACAGTCTGAAAGTGGTGTAATGAGGAGGGGCGGCAGAGGTCGCCTCTTTCTTGATTTTAACAGCCGTACTTGCTACAATTAAGGTCTGGCACGTGGTACCTTGGTGCAACATTGGGTGCGCTGCTATAGAGCATGGTACCGGCTTATTTTACGGAGAAGGAGTGAGGACATGGGCAAGAATGATGGACAGAGTAAAGTGCTCGCACAGAATAAAAAGGCTTCCCATGACTACTTCATTGAAGATACGTATGAAGCGGGCATGGTGCTTACCGGAACGGAGATCAAATCTCTTCGTAACGGCCGTGCGAATATTGGTGATGCATTTGCCACGATTCGAAACGGTGAGATTCATATTCACAATATGCATATTAGTCCTTTTGAACAAGGGAACCGAAATAATCCGCTCGATCCGACACGTACGCGCAAGTTGTTGATGCATAAAGTGCAGATTCACAAGCTGCTCGGGCTGTCGAAACAGGATGGGTACAGCATTGTTCCGCTGAAAATCTATATCCGCAATGGTTATGCAAAGCTTTTGCTTGGACTGGGTAAAGGTAAGAAGCAATACGACAAACGTGAAACTGCCGCGAAGCGCGATGCTCAACGTGATATCCAACGGGTACTGCGCGAGAAGCAGAAGGTTGCGCGTTAAGTGGAGCGCTGGGCGTAAAGACTTTACTTTAAGTGTATAAGTTAGTTTTTGTGATGAAGTTAGGAAAATTGATGTATGAGTTAAGGAGTCTCAAGGTTTGTCCTGCAATGGGCAAGCTTGGGGCTTTTTTTATTTTTATTTGGGGAAGGTGATTTGGTGTGAGTTGCTGTGAAGTGTATTGTGTGGTGATTTCCTTTGATATGTGTTGAAGGGATGTCGGTAGGAGCATGGAGCTTGGCGCGTTGATGAATCTAAATTTTTAGCTTTTGCGTAGTTTGCCTGAAACGTGGGTAAGATACTTAGGTGCCGTTGTTCGTGAGCCGATCTGGGTAAACTTTACTTCCGATTGGCGACGCGGTATAATATGTAGACGATTGAGCCTGTTGTATTGGATAACCTTGTACACATGCTCAGCCTGCTGGAATGTCTTCCAGCAATCTGCACTATTTCGGTGATGTGTCCTGTGTTATGATTACTCATGTAGCAGACAGGAATGCCGAGTTTGAAAGAAGCATCTTTTTACCTTGGAGGAAAAAGATGTGTAGCACCTTTGCTCCGTATTCACGGATTAATCCTGGAGCCCTTCTTCATTGAGGGGGCGTTTATGGATTCGACGGGGATAGTTCGAGCATGGGTAGCGGGTAGTGGGGACGCGTCCGCTTTATCAACGCTAAAGCCTATTAAACGGCAAACAACAAACAAACTACGCTTTCGCAGCCTAAGAAACTGTGTGCGTGCTTCTACCCTGCATCGCCCATGTGACAGGGATAGGGGCTAACTAGTAGTGGGATACGCTGTCACATCTCCGCCTGGGGTGTGCTGAAGAAGACAATCAGGCTGACCCAACGTATAGCCGGTTACGGGGCGATACTCGGGTGACATCAAAACTGTGACTACACCCGTAGAAGCTTATGTGCCGTTATCTTCGGACAGGGGTTCGACTCCCCTCGCCTCCATTAGAGTCAAAAAACCATCAACCAGTGTTCTGGTTGGTGGTTTTTTAGTTTATGATATAATAAACAGAAATTTAGATTGGGGGACTCAAGATGTTTGAAAATCGAGAAAAGCTCCAAGAAATTTTGAAAAAAGCAAATCAATATGCACGGAAACAAGCTAAAGATTCAGGTGCCTCTATTTATTATATAAAGAACAACAAACGCGTTCGTGAGGATGCTGAAGGAAATAAATTTGAAATTATATTTGATGCTACTGGAAAACGCCAGGAGTTTGAGTATCATGAGTGAAATCAGACCAGTTATGACTGTGTTTGCTGGAACCAATGGAGCAGGGAAAAGTACACTCAGTATGCAAATGAGAGAGTGGCTTGGTGAACTGGTTGATCCGGATCAAATTGCAAGAGAGTTGAAGCCAGAGAATCCGCGCAGTGCTGATCTGTCTGCTGGCAGGGAAGCTGTGAAAAGAATCCGATCTCTCATTAAAAGTGGTATAAACTTCGCTATTGAAACGACATTGTCCGGATCATTTGTTTTAAAACATATGGAAATTGCAAAACAAAACAGATACGAAATTGTCGTATACTATATCGGTCTTGAGGATGTTCAAATGCATATAGATCGTGTAGCCTCTCGTGTTGAACAAGGTGGACATTGGATTGCAGAAGAAGACATTCGTTATCGATATGGTGAGTCATTGAAGAACCTTAAACCGGCTCTAGCCATCGCAGATCGGGTTATCATCATTGATAATACATACGAGCCTTTAATTGTTGCGGAAATCATACAGAGTAATTTGATCTATTGTGTTGAGTCCATACCTACTTGGGCTAATCCTGTTCTTGTGGGTTACTGATACTCGGGTGAAATTGAAACTGTGACTATACCCGTAGAAGCTTATGTGCCGTTATCTTCGGGTCAAAGGTTCGATACCCCCTCACCTCCATTAAAGTAAGCAAAATCCACCAACCATTGTTCTGGTTGGTGGATTTTTATTTTATGATATAATAACCTAAATTATATAAATGGAGGAAATAGAGGTATATATAGGTCGAAAGCAGCTTCCAGAAAGTATATCAGGTACATTTAGGTTCTGAAACGTATATAGGTATCTATAGCCTGCTTTAGCTAGACCAGATTATGATAATAGAAAATACATACGGACCATCCATTGTTATGAGGATTTTTAATAGCTTGTTGATTCTATTTTGTGGAGCCTACGTTGATTTGTGCTCGAATTTAATATTAAGAAATTAGATTAGGTAACATCCATACAGAGACTACTCCCCGCAGACCTTTGGAAGAGGTTCGACTCTCAGGTCTTTTATATGAAAAAATAATATATAATGTTTAACATTAAATACAATATTTATAATAATAGAGTAAAGGAGTAGTTATTTTGGATCCGTATTTATATTTGTTTTTTCATGTTCTATCACATGCTCTTCTTGGGGCGGTAATTGCATACTGCTTTTATCCAAGGGATACATGGAAAAATCTTATGATATGTCTATGTTCGGGTGCTCTGTGTGGAATAATTCCTGATATTTTTGGGGATAGAAGTGTAGCTCCGTGGTCCCATTCTATATTGTTTACACCCCTTTTAGCTTTAGGAATAGCATATTTGACAAAACTGTTCTATAAAAAGACAAGTTTCAAATTAATCTGGGGATCTTCTATTTTGTCTGTCTTGTTTGGACACTTATTTTTAGACTATATGGGACATGATTTACCAGCATTCTATCCCTTTAGCGATAAATCATATATTATGGGAGCCATTACATTGGGAGATCCATGGATATGGTTTCCGTTAATTATTGGTCTTGGATTGAGTGTTTTTTTGAGGAACAAGCCTAAATTACCCGTAATTACTTCGATACTATTTATAGTGGTATATTTAGTTTTTCGAGTAATATCCAAAGAAATAATCGAGCACAAAGTTCAAGTTCAACACCCGGTTCCTGAAAAGTCATATATTATAGTGGAGCCCAATAGTCATTACGAATTTCCTTTAGATCCCAGAAAGTGGTTGGAGTTCAGGTTTCGAGTCATCAGTCCTCATTTCTTTAAAGCTGGTGATGCGGGTATACTGGGAGAGAAATCAGACAAACTATTCTGGTACGATTTTTATCCAGTAGCCTTTGAGATTAATTTATCAAGAGGGAAATACGTTTTAATAAATTCACAGAATTCTAAAGTTGTCCTATCTGTTACTAAGGAATGGAAAGAAGCGGGTTCTAACTTTATTCAGGGAAAGTATGATGGAAACATTTTTACCTACAAAGAAACCACCAATGGTCAGTGGGAAGAAGTTATACCGCAATAGTTTTCTACAGTTTCTATCCACCATCAACCAGCGTTCTGGTTGGTGGTTTTTCTGTTTATGCTATAATCTTTGTAAAATAAGCTGATGCAAGCCCAATATACTCTGTAATCTCCCAAAGGAGGCAAAAAGCATGAGCGAAACGCAGCAGCAGATCCGCGAGTTTGTTGCAGGGGTACAAGCATATGTCTCGCCAGTAAATGTGATTAATCCTTGGAGAGATTATGTGACGGGTTATGATATCGGCCCCGAAGCGGTGGAGATTCGTTCTGAACATTTGGTCAGGTATTTGGAACCAAGAATATCCAAGGCTCGGACATTTTTATTGCTGAAGCCGTGGGCTATCAAGGGGCGAGGTTCTCCGGCGTACCTTTGACGTCCGAGCGAATGGTTACCGGGAATCACTCGCTGGTGAATCACCAGATGATTTTTTCCGGTGAGCCGGGTGTTCGAACAAGCCTGCCCAATATCGCCAAACCTAACCGAAGTCAGGCACTGTATGGTTTCGCAGAACCGACAGCATCCATTATATGGGGTGAAGTGTTATCCAGTTCAAGGTGGAAACCAACGGACTTTATATTTTGGAACATTTATCCCTTTCATCCTTATCAATCTGCTGAAAACCGGATGACGAATCGAACGCCGACTTTGGCAGAGTTGGAGGATGGTGTGTTATTCGCCAGACAGCTGATGCAACTGAATCCTGATGCTCGGATCGTGGCTATTGGCAGAAAGTCAGCTGACACGTTAAGCTCCCATCTCATTGAACATCATCATGTTCCCCATCCTGCAAATGGAAGGGCAGTACAATTCCAAAAAGCAGTAAGATCGATAATCTAGCCCATTTGGAACTGGAGAAATGTAAGGCTGACATATGCATTTCATATCATTTAAGTGCACGCACATAACGTAATACCTATTCTATAAAGATTGGTTGGTGAAGCTAAATGAGTGAAAAATACTGGCTTGTGGTGCAATATCCGCTGAAGAGCGCGCAGGGTAGCAAACGAGATCATTGGTTGAAGGAAAAGGTGATGGAATATCTGGAAACCGTTCTGACCCAGGCGGATTTGGGAGAGGTGGATGGATGTGATCTAGGTAGCCGCGTGGGTGATCCGAAGGAATATGTAATGAACATTTTCTGTGTGGTAACGGACGAGGATCGAAGCATAGCGCTAATCAAAAAAGTGCTGAGAGAAAGTCGGCTGGATTACACCCGCATCCAAATCGCTACGATGCCATATGGCACAGAAGGAAGCTACACGCTGAAATACGCCTCCAAAAAAGGCGTTACCGAATTCTCGCTTTGATCACGATTCGCTGTTTCTCACCATAACGAACTCTGTACTTGTCCTGCCCATGGGCAGTCTACTCCCGACATTCCCCCACTTAAATTCATCATGCGAGAAAACGATAATTGGATTTTCC
Organism: Paenibacillus sp. FSL M7-1414; assembly: GCF_038003195.1. Taxonomy (NCBI): domain Bacteria; kingdom Bacillati; phylum Bacillota; class Bacilli; order Caryophanales; family Paenibacillaceae; genus Paenibacillus; species Paenibacillus sp. FSL M7-1414. Next base: position 201,564 of record NZ_JBBOOS010000001.1, read on the forward strand.
CAACCTTAACCACTCGATCAACACTCTGTAAGTAGTAAGATTATGCCCGTAGATATCGTAAACTTGCTCAAAAGTATGCCATATCAAGGTAGACGTTTATCATCGCCTTTTGTGTATTCAGATCCTCCGCCCTTCCCCCGCTTTCTCTCCATCCGACTCAAACCACAACTTATTATCTGTACCTCCAACATTTTATAAAGCAGTACTCCTTGCGGCTCCAATTACGGGGGCCCCTACCCACAGCATTCACAGCAATCGTCTTCCCAAATCCTCATTCTACTTCACTCAGTCAAGCCATCCGTAAGCGATAAAAAGAATTGAGCCTGCTCCATACACCGTCCTATAATATACAATTGTATAAAATCCGAGAGAGTGGTGGATATCACAACCGATAAACCCATCACACATCGGAACCAAAGGAGGGGCACAGTGAAACACAGAGCAAAAGATGCAAAAACAGATGCAGGAGCAACAACAGAAGGAGATGAAAAACAAAAGTGAAAGCAACAACTCAATTAGATGTTGAGGCCGATGCAGAAGTAAACGTAAATACAAAAGCGAACACGAACGGAATGAAGAAGAATTGGACTCACCGTTTCAAAGAGTTCATTCAACGTAAGCCCAAGACGCTGGCTTTTAAAATCCCGTTTGCCTACTTTGTCATTATTCTGCTAACGGTGGCGTTCAGTGCGTTGGTGCTGAATCGAATCTCGGAAAATGATGCGCAGCGAAAGATCAATGAAGCATCATTGCAGACGATAACATCCATTGAGACCAACGTTAATCTGATGATCGAGAACGTGAACAATTATTCGAAAATGATTTTCTCTGATCCCAACTTGCAGAACCTGCTGCGGCAGGGCAACGTGTATTCCAATTTACAAACACAGTCCAAGGTCAGCGCTTATTTGACCAATCTTATGCAAGCGATTCCAATTATCGATTCAGTATATATTTACGATAATTCGGGGCACCGATTCTCGGTTGGTACACAGGAATGGCCCACGTTTATGGAAGCGAATGTGAAGGAAGCGCCTTGGTACGAACAGGCACTGAAGCATAACGGAAGATATCTGCTCAGGCTGAATGGTGGCAACAACGACAGCGGAGTCTCGGCAACGGGGGAGAATGATGGGCAAGAGGTGGTGTCGTTTATTCGCCTCATTCGAGATTTGGATGATACGTCTCCGCTTGGATTTTTGGTCATGAACATCAAGGGGGCATCCATCGCTCAAGCTTATGCTAACCTGTCTGCAACGGATTCATTTCAGGTGGCCATTCTGGATGAGCATCAGCAGGTGATCGCAACCAACGCAACCGATGGAAAGAAGGGCGTGCCTGCTGTATCCGACGCATCCATGTCTGCCGCTTCTGGACAGGAAGGGATGTACGAGATGTTAGAGGCCAATCAGGCCAAGTTAAAACAAACATTTCAAGAGCAATCCTCCGGCTTCATCACCTTGCAATCGGGTGGTCAGGAATATGCGGTGACCTATCGTTCAGCTGGTGATGATCAGTGGAAATTTATCAGTATGAGCCCATACCGGGCTACAGATACCCGTAATAAATCCATGGTGTTGCTTGCGCTGATCTTACTGGCGGTGAACGGGACTGTCTTTTTCGTCAGTTCGTTTATCATCTCCCGCAGCGTCATTAAGCCGATTCACAAGCTACTTCGTTCCATGCAAAAAGCGCCAAGCGGCAACTTCCGCAAAGTGACGGTTGAGCTGAACAGTTACGAGTTCGCACAGCTATATGGAGGGTACAACCAGATGATTGAGCAGATTGAGCAGATGTTGAAACGCATCATTCAGGAGCAGCAGACGATTCGCCGAGCAGAGCTGAATACACTTCAGGCGCAGATCAAGCCGCATTTTCTATATAACACACTTGATTCTATTACCTCCCTGGCGATGTCGGGCATGAACGATAAGGTATGTGAGCTGTTAGAAGCGCTTGGAAGTTACTATCGACTGAGTGTCAGCAAAGGTCGTGAACTGATTACGCTGCACGAGGAGGTTGAGATTGTACGCAATTATCTGACGATCCAGCAGGTGCGATACCCCGGTGTATTTGAGGTGCAGTACGATATTGCTCCAGATTGTGAGCGAGTGATGATTCCCAAGCTTGTGATCCAGCCGTTGGTGGAAAATTCGCTGTATCACGGTATTCGTCCCAAAGGCAGCCCGGGCACGATACGCATCCAAGCTCGTCGATCCAAGGAGGGAGTACTTCTAACGATCACTGACGACGGAGTCGGCATGTCCGAGGAAGAAGTGAAGCAGATTCAACGAACAGAAATGAACAGGTCTAATCGCTCGAACTCATCTAACGCATCTAACGCATCTAATACTTCTAATCCTAACTATAACGCTAAACAAAATCCAAGCTTTGGCTTGTGGGGGACGATGGAACGGCTTCGCATTTTCTATGACAGAGAAGATGGACTCAAGCTGCAGAGCGAGGTTGGAAAAGGAACCACCATTATCATAACGATCCCGAAGGGAGCCGATGAATCATGGAATTCACTGTGGAACCATTAAAGGTATTGATTGTGGATGACGAGTACCTCATCCGAAATCTGCTGCGCATGCGTATCGATTGGGAACAGCAAGGCATGACCATCATTGGCGAGGCCTCCGATGCTGCAGAGGCTTTGGAACAGGTTGAGCTGTTACGTCCGGACATCGTGTTCACGGACATATACATGCCAAAGATGGACGGCATTGAACTGAGCGGCATCCTCATGGAGCGTTACCCAAACATAAAAATCGTGGTAGTGACGGGACATGATGAATTCGAATATGCTCGTCAGAGTGTGAAGCTGGGCATATCCGATTTTATTTTGAAACCTATTCGTGCTTCTGAATTATTACAGGTTACGACGAAGCTGCGAGTGGCAATCGAGCAGGAGATAGGGCGTCAGTACGAGCTGATGAACCTGCTGGAGGAGATGAAGCAGAGCTTGCCTTATCTCAGGGAGAGATTTGTAAATAAATGGTTAAGTGATGTGATATCTGAGGATGAACTACAAGAGAAGGCGCGTTTCTTCGGCATTCCTATCTCGTCTGGTGAACCTGGATCACGCATCGCAGTAATGGAGGTGGAGGTTGCTGTACCGCAAGCTAAGATAGCTGCACCAGAGGTATATCCACATCTGTCCGAACCATATCACCAAACACGCCAAACACACCAAACACATGAAGCACATCGAGGACCCCAACAACAACATGGTCAGCCCCAATTAAGCCAGCATCAAACAGAAGCCCATCGACAACCCGCTGAGGAAATACATATTTTGCTGCGAATGGTAGGCATGAAGCAGGTGCAGGCATTTTATCCGCAGGATTCGCAAACCATTATCGTCATGGACCCACATAACCGGATAGTTTTGCTCTCGCTTGGTGCGGATACCGAATTTGCCAATCAGGTACAGCAGCTTCAGGAAGAACTTCAACATACACTTAAGCTCGAAGGGTGTGAAGTTGATGTGACCGTAGGGATTGGGCAATGGCAATCAGGATGGGGAAGGGCCTGTGTGGGATACCGGGAAGCTTGTCGTGCACTCGATTATCAGGCGTTTGTGGGGAAAAATCAGGTTATTTGCTTCGAGGATCTGGTCATCGAAGGCGGTAAGAGGCCCTACCACTCGGATGCTCAGTTGCTCCAACAACTGCAATTTTACGTCAGTGTTGGTGCGGGGGAAGAAGCCGTATTGTTGCTGGAGCGTATGCTGTCTGTGCCGTTCTCGGACGTTTCACAGTTTCGGATGGCAGCCATGGATGTGGTTACGGAGTGCCAGCGTGCCGCCATAGAGCAACAGCTTGAGGGAGAATACGCATTGAACAAAGAGGCCGTTGCGGCCATTTTTACAGCAGGTCATCTGCCTGAACTAAAAAGCATGCTGGAGCAGCATGTCCGCACGGTATCGGATGTCATACAAGCCAAACGACAGGCCAAGGAAGGTAATCTGATCGACCGGGTGATGGCTTATCTTGAAGAGAACATGGGCAATGCGGAAGTGGGACTATCCAGCACCGCGGCTGCTTTTTACGTAAGTTCGGGCCATCTGGGGCGGCTGATGAAAAAAGAAACCGGGCAGACATTTGTGGAATATATGACGCAGCTTCGTATGAGAAAGGCCGAAACGTTGCTGAAGCAGACCGATTTAAAGGGGTATGAGATCGGGCAGCAGGTAGGCATCCCGGACCCGCATTATTTCAGCGTCTTGTTCAAAAAACATATCGGTCGGTCCATGAACGAATATCGGAATGTAAAAACCTGAAAAACGAGAATGTCCCCCCCACACTACCAGTTCCAATTCCACATATGTTCGAATATTACAAATCGATGCCTGTTTTCTAAATGGAGAACAACGAACAGTTCGCCTAAAATATGGGCTAGAACGAACTAAAACACATAGGGAGGTCCATAGAGATGAAAGCGCTATTAAAAAAATCAGCAAGTCTAATTCTGACTCTGGGAATTGTAAGCAGTCTGGCGGCATGTTCATCCGGTTCGTCCGGTGGTACACAGGGGGAAAGTAATGGCAAGATCAAGCTGACGCTATGGGATCAATCGGTTGGCAATACCGATCCTTCGGCCAAGCTGCTGCCCGAGATTGTTGAGAAATGGAACAGCGAGCATCCGGACATCCAGGTTGAACGTACGGGCACGACAGGAGAACAGTACAAAACCAAAGTCAAAACATCGATTGCGGCTGGTGAGGCGCCAGACCTGTTCTATGGCATGGGCGGTGGTAGCTTCATGCAGCCGTACATCAAATCCGGCAATGTGCTGGAAATCTCAAGTTACCTGACGGACGATATCAAAGAACGAATGGGCCCGGGAATGGCTGAGGCCATTAATATGGACGGCAAAATCTACACATTGCCCGTGTACACACATATCGCCAACCTTTACGTGAATACAGAACTGTTCGAGCAAGCGGGTGCCAAGATTCCGACCACCTATAACGAACTGCTGGATGCAGTCACCAAGCTGAAAGCGGCGGGGATCACCCCGGCTGTGATTGGAGAGAAGGATCGCTGGCCGGGCATGTACTGGTACGACATTATTGCGATGCGTCAGGCAGGCAATGCAGCGGTGATGGAAGCCTTTAAAGATCCGTCGAAGTGGGATTCACCGGACTTTGTTGCCGCCGCGACTAAAATGCAGCAGCTTGCACAAGCAGGAGCGTTCAACAGCAGCATGTTCAGCATGAGCTATGACGAGATGCTGGGGGCATTTAATGCAGGCAACGGGGCGATGATGTTCCAGGCCAACTGGGTGAATGCAGGCATTGAGGACCCGTCCTCCGCAGTTAAAGGCAAAGTGAAAGTGATTCCGTTCCCGGTGTTTGAGGATGGTAAAGGTACAAATACCGAAATCTTTGGCGGAGCCGTCGATGGTTTCTACATCAACCAGAATACCAAACATCCGAAGGAAGCCGTGGAATTCCTCATGTATCTGAGTGAGCAGCTTGGTACGCAAGGTTTCCTGGCTGGAGCGGGTCTGCCAAGCTGGAAAACCGATGCACTCGACACATCCAGCCTGTCCTCCCTTGATCTGTCTGCGGCGGATATTATGAAAACGGCGACCTCATTCATTGCGTGGTGGGATAACATTCTGCCTGCGGAGTCTGCCGAAGCGCACAAAAACCTGATTGCCCAGCTGCTTGCCGGCGATGTAACACCTGAAGAGTTCTGCAAACAGATGGCACAGCTCAAACCAACAGAGCTAAGTCTATAGGAAACAGGTAGGCAGGTATGAGTACGTGCAAGCATACAAGCTTAAATGCTTACAAGTCCTAGAGGGTCCTTACACGACATGTCTTTGCCAATTCCCCGTGAATACCTTACGCATAGACCTTGTGGGCTTGCCCGTCTGAAGCATGCTAACAATGAAGATGAACCCAAACAAGGCGTGGTCCGGTATATCCCGGTCACGCCTTTGAGAGGAGAACAATAATGAACTCTGTATTTTCCAATAAAGGCACGATCGCCGTCTTTGTACTGCCCACACTGATTCTCTTCTGCGGAATTGTGCTTATTCCCATCTTTGTCTCCAGTTATTACAGTCTGCTGGACTGGAACGGCGTAGGCAGGGGTACATTTATCGGCCTGGACAACTATGTAGAGATGTTTAAGGATACCCGTGTGCTGAATTCGATCAAAAACTCCCTGTTATTCGCGGGTGCTTCGGTGTTCATTCAACTGCCGATCTCGTTGGTGCTCGCACTGATTCTTGCGTCCAACATCAAGGGAGAAGGTTTCTACCGGACCGTGTATTTCATCCCGGTGTTGATCTCAACGGTGGTTATTGCCCAGTTGTGGTCAAAAATCTACAATGCCGATTATGGTCTGCTGAACGTGCTGCTACAAAGTATCGGCTTATCCAGCCTGGCACAAGATTGGCTGGGACAGAAGGACACCGCGCTGGCGGCATCGTTTATTCCGACCTTGTGGCAGTACGTGGGGTATCACATGTTGCTGATGTATGCAGGTGCGAAGTCCGTGTCTCAGGATGTGCTCGAAGCTGCTCGAATGGATGGTGCTTCCCGTATTCGGACGGCGTGGTCCATTATGATCCCGCTGATGAAGCCAATTCTGAAGGTAAGCCTTGTTTTTTCGGTCATCGGTGCATTCAAGGTGTTTGACCTGATCTATGTGCTGACAGGTGGCGGGCCATTTTACACCACTGAAGTGCCAAGCACGCTGATGTACGCTACCATTTTTGATACGTTCCGGTACGGATATGGCAGTGCGATCTCGGTCTTTATCATTGTGGAGTGTTTGGTGTGTACGATCCTCATTAATTCATTGTTCAAAACGGAGTAGAGGGAGGCAAAAGGCATGAGTACCGTAGAAGTCATGTTGCAAAAAAAGCCCAAGCCGAGGTCCATCTCCGGACCGATCGGGAAAGTGTTCCTGCAAGCGTTTCTGATCCTCGTTGCGATTGTGCAGATCTACCCGCTCATCTGGCTGGCGCTGTTTTCCCTGAAGGATAACAGTGAGATTTTCAGCGGTGATGTAGCCGGGTTGCCCAAAGCGTTCCTATGGAGCAACTACACCAAAGCAATGTCCGACGGCCATGTGCTGACCTATTTTATGAATAGTGTGCTGGTTACTGCGGCCTCCATTGTCTTGGTACTGATCCTGTCCTCCATGACGGGTTACGCAATCACGAGAATGAACTGGAAGCTTAGCGGGTTGACGATGACGATTATTTTGCTGGGCATGATGGTGCCGATTCATGCGGCGCTGCTGCCATTGTTTATTATTTTGAAGAATCTGAGCCTGCTCAACAGTTACTGGTCTCTGATCATTCCCTATGTGGCATTTGGCATTCCGATGGCGGTATTCATTCTGGGCAGTTTTTTCAAAGGTATCCCAAGAGAAATGGAGGAGTCGGCGGTTATCGACGGCTGCGGCATATACCGGACGTTTTTCTCCATTATCCTGCCTCTGGTAACCCCGGCTATATCAACGGTAGCCATCTTCACATTTCTGTCCTGCTGGAATGAGCTGATGTTTGCAGTTACGTTTATCAATAACACGGCTTACCAGACGTTGACGGTGGGTATGATGTCGATGGTGGGAACGTACATTACGCAATGGGGTATCATTGGTGCGGGACTGATGATTACAACGGTGCCAACCGTGGTCATCTATCTGCTGCTGAACAAACAGGTGCAGAAGAGTATGATCGCAGGTGCGATCAAAGGTTAGCTGGAGGCTGCACTGGAGGACGTGGCGGTAGAAGGCTCGATGCTCGCTCGCTTGTACTCTCTTTCTGGTAGATATCGATTTGATTCGGGATTTCGCAAGGTGTGATCTCTGGACTGGACCGCGGCGTATAGACATGGAATAATAAGGGATATGTAGCCAGTCAGTTTCAGAGAGGGGTCATTATAATATGGTCAATATCGTGATGGTAGAGCAGGAGTCTGTTCGGGAAAAGGTTGTGGCGTTCACGTTTGATGATGGGCCGCATCCGGTCTATACACCTCAAGTGCTTGAGATATTCCGGCGTGCCGGTGGGCGGGCGACGTTTTTCATGATTGGCCAAGAGATGGAGACTCACCCGGAGATTACGGCGGAGGTGCACCGTGAAGGGCATGAGATCGCCAACCATACGTACACGCATCCGGATCTGACCAAGTTGACGCTGGAGGAAGCTGGGGAGGAGCTGCAACGCGCAGAAAATCTTGTTCAAGAAGTTACGGGGCAACCTGCCCGCTGCTTCCGCCCGCCGTATTTTGGCGTAAACGATGATATACTGTCTCTGGCGGCGGAGCGTGGATATCGGACGATTGGTGCGGTGAACGGTGATGCGAGGGATTGGGACAATCCCGGTGTTGAGCACATTCTGGAGCATACCCGGTCTGCGGTGAAACCTGGCAGCGTGCTCATATTCCATGACGGGTACGGGGATCGTTTCCAGACGGTGGAGGCGGTTCGTGTGCTGGTGGAGGAACTGGTCGCGGAAGGGTACCGTTTGGTGACGGTGAGTGAGTTGCTGGACATTTCTCGTGAGCATGATGCAAAGACGACATAATCAAGAGGACCCATCATTCTTTGAATGACAGGGTCTTTTTTTAATATATATAATACATAGGAAGAATGAAGCGGGAGCACAAACTTTGCTTGCCCTCTCAAACTACTTTATAATAATAGGCTAAACTAGATTATGTCAGGAGGAAACAATGGACTTTATCAGAAATCAACTAGAAGAACTCGGCATGAGTGGACCCTCCATTGGTTATCTTTCAAACATCATTATGATTATTTTTATAGCAGTGATCTCGATATTGGCGAATGTGATTGCCAAGCGAGTGGTACTGAAGACGGTCCATCGTATCGTAAGTAACAACCGTTTCAAGTGGGGCCATATTGTGGTTCAGAAAAATTTATTTCAGAAGCTGTCGCATCTTGTGCCAGCCATTATAATCTATTATTCTGCTTATATTTTCTCGCCCTATCAGGCCATAATTGAAAAATCAGCAATGACCTATATGATTGTTATTATGATTACGGTTCTGAATGCTCTGCTGAATGTCTTCGATGATATCTATCGTACCTATGAGGTGTCGAAGATACGCCCAATCAAGAGTTACATTCAGGTAGCCAAGATTGTCCTGTTCATTATCGGGGGCATTATCGTTATTTCCAGCCTGATCGGACAGAACCCACTCATTATCCTTAGTGGACTTGGGGCGTTATCGGCGGTATTAATGCTCGTATTCAAAGACTCAATCCTGGGCCTCGTGGCCGGTGTACAGCTATCGTCAAACGATATGGTGCGCGTTGGTGATTGGATCGAGATGCCAAAGTATAATGCGGACGGTGACGTCATCGACATTACATTGAACACGGTAAAGGTTATGAATTTTGATAAAACGATTACGATGATTCCAAGCTACGCCCTCATTTCGGATTCGTTCCGTAACTGGAGAGGCATGCAGGTGTCCGGCGGCAGAAGGATTAAGCGGAGTATCTATATTGATATCAGCAGTATCCGTTTTTGTACGGAAGAGATGGTAGCTGAATTTGAGAAAATCCACTACCTGACTGATTATGTCACGGCAAAATTGAAGGAAATTCAAGCATACAACATGGAGCACGAGGTGAATACCGAAAGCAACGTGAACGGCAGACAACTGACAAACGTCGGTGTATTCCGGGAATATATCCATCAATATTTGAGGAATCATCCAAAAATCAATAAAGATATGACGATGATTGTGCGACAATTAGCACCGGAAGATCGCGGGCTGCCTCTGGAAATCTATGCATTCAGCAATGATATCAACTGGGGTGTATATGAGAACGTTCAGGCGGATATCTTTGACCATATCTTCGCGGTGGCGTCAACATTTGGACTACGGGCCTTCCAGAATCCAACCGGACATGATATCGTGCAACTTAAAGAAAACAAACAATATTCGAGCGGATATTGAGATCCGAAGCACCGTAAAGGTGCTTTTTTTTATTCAAAAAGTGACATATTTACTATTTACAAAAATGGAAATAATTAATAGTATGTTTATATGGGTTTAATTTCCATATTCTATTTTTCTTTATCTTCTCAATCATATGGATATACAATGTACCGCTTTGATTGTTGGAAAATTTAATGGAGGTGAGTGCCGTGGCACGTGTATTAGTTGTGATGATCCCTGCAGAAGGCCATATCAATCCGTCGCTTGGATTAATCAAGGAACTGGTAGAGAACGGTGATGAAGTGGTCTACTGTTGTACCGAAAAATACCGGACGAAGATTGAAGCGATAGGCGCACAATTTAAAGCCTACTCCTTCAACGAGGCAACCCTGCTCAACAACCCTGGTATGAAGCCATTTGAACTCAAGCATCCTTACCAATTTTTATATATGATATTGGAAAAAGTTATTCAACGGTTTATTCCAGATGTTCTGAATCTGATCGAACATGAAACCTATGACTATATCATTTTTGACTCCATAATAGGCTGGGGAGGACAAATTCTAGGTGAGAAGTTAGGTATACCAACGGTATGCTCAACCAGCACCTTTGTTTTTGTGGAGCCTCTTGGATCAGACAATCAACTGAATGATGATACGGAGGAGGTCAAGGAGCTATATAACAGCATCGTGGAAGTGTCCCAGCAAATAGCTTCCCAGTTCGATGTGGCTGTACCTTCCCTGGCGGAACTTTTAGGGCATTCAGGACAACTGAAGATTGTCTATACAAGTCGTTATTTTCAACCCATGGGGGACAAGCTGGACGACAGCTTTGTGTTCACTGGCCCATCTATTATCCCCCGCAAGGATGCGCCAGGCTTTGCAAAGGAGTCACTGTATGCTCTTTACAAACAGGCAGTTTATATTTCGATGGGCACCATTTTAAATAAGGATCTTGATTTTTATAAGCTTTGCTTCACGGCCTTTCGTGATTTGCCTGTGCAGTTTATATTATCTTCTGGGAAGGATACCGATATAGAGCCCATTGCTGATCTCATTCCTGACAATTTCATCATAAGACCCTATGTCCCTCAACTGGAAGTGTTGCAGTGTGTAGATGCTTTTCTGACACATGCAGGCATGAACAGTACCAGCGAAGCTTTGTATTACAATGTACCATTAATCATGCTTCCGTTAACATCGGATCAGCCGCGTGTAGCAGGCCGGGTACAGGAGTTGGGAGCAGGGGTCATCGTGGACAAAAATAACCTTACACCCGATGTGCTTAGAAACGCAGTATTAGAAGTGCTCGGTAATGCCTCCTACAAGGAGCATGCTGAGGTTATTGGGAAAACGTTACGCGATGCTGGCGGGTATAAGCAGGCTGCTATGGCTATTAAGAACTTTATAGGCAATCAACGGTTATCGGCCACGCCCATCTCTTTGTTTGAATGAAAAGGAGACCGTTCTTCATGAGAGCTAGAAGAGGAAGCCGTCATCGACTAAAACGGAGTGGTGACTTCCAATTGATTCAAGCACGTATGGAGGGGTAGATAAACGGAGTGGGGCATTATTTTTACCATATTGTTCGTATACCTTTTGCAAAGGAGAGTCTTCAGATGAATCATCAAATTCCGGAATATACATTGAACGATGGCTTGAAAGTGCCTGCAATTGGATTTGGTACCTATAGTTTAAAAGGTGAAGAAGGCGTTAAATCGATCGCGTCCGCAATGGATGCGGGTTATCGATTAATTGATACGGCGTATAACTATGAGAATGAGGCAACGGTGGGCAGAGCAATCAAACAAAGCTCCATCGCCAGAGAAGAACTACTCATTTCCTCGAAGCTGCCGGGGCGTTATCACGCTCATGATAAAGCACTTGTGGCGATCCAGGAATCCCTGTACAGAGCGGATCTGGATTATTACGACCTGTATCTGATTCACTGGCCCAATCCGAAAAAGGACATGTATGTCGAGGCATGGCAAGCACTGATCGAAGCCAAAAAACGTGGATATATCCGATCCATTGGAGTCAGCAACTTCCTGCCTGAGCACAATGATCGGCTGATTAAGGAAACGGGGATAGCGCCGAGTCTGAATCAGATTGAGCTGCATCCGTTCTTTGACCAAGCCGATCAGCGGGAACAGGATACAAAGCATGGCATCGTGAACGAATCCTGGAGTCCGATTGGACGTGGCAATGATGCCGTACAGGATATTCTGAAGGATGAGAACATTCTTCGGATTGCGGAAACGCATGGCAAAACGCCAACCCAGATCATTCTGCGCTGGCATGTTCAGCTGGGTTCCATTCCCATTCCGAAAGCCGGCTCCTTGCAGCATCAACAGGAAAATATCGATATATTCGATTTTGAGTTGAGCACAGAAGAGATGCAGGTCATCTCTGCATTTAATCGTCCAGATGGACGTTTGTGGGATCAGGACCCAAGCGAGTACGAAGAATTTTAAAGAACGACAAATGAAGGGCTGCTCTCATGTCAGATATGACAGGGGGCAGCCCTTTATTGCTTTATTGTTGAAGCATATTAAGCAATGTTGCAGTTTTTCATGTTGCGTAATTTCTGTTTACTGTTCAGCAGGGATACGGAAGGTCAGAATCTCATACGGTTTGATATCAAAAGAAATTCGACCATTTTCCACGGCGCATTCCGCTTCGTTATTCTCGAGCAAATCACACGCGTACGCCGTAGCACCTGCTTCCTCAGGCAATTGCAGGGAAGCACGGCTGCGGCGGCCATGTGCTTCGTAGACTCGGATGATCATATCATCGTTGTTCTCGGCTTTTTTGATAACCTCCAGCACGACATTATCCTGATCAATCGAAGCAAGTGACCATGTTCCCGGCAACGTACCGGTTTGCGGACTTACTTCACGGGCAACCAGCGGACGGTTGAGATCATAAGCAGCTTGGATGACACGTCCCTCACGGAAGTCGCCCTGATGCGGATAGAGCGCGTAGGTGAATACGTGCTGCTCTTTGTCGGCATTTTCATTCGGGTACGTTGCGCTCTTGATCAGCGACAGTCGCATCACCGAGTTATGAATATCATATCCGTATTTGCAGTCGTTCAGCAGAGCAGCACCGTACCCGTTCTCCGCCAGATCGGCCCACTTCTGCCCGCATACTTCAAACCGGGCCTGATCCCAGCTCGTATTACGGTGGGTAGCACGCTCAACGTTGCCGTACTGGATTTCGTAGACGGCCTTTTCACTCCAGATATCCAGCGGGAAAGCGGCTTTCAGCAGCAAATGCTCTTGCTTCCAATCCACAAACGTACGGAAATCAATCCGGCGCGTGTGCGAATAGAAGATGATCGTCTGCTCAATGACCGAGTCCAGGAACTGTCGCTTCACTTGAAGCACGGAACGTACCGGCCCACTTTCAACCCACTCCAGCGACTGCAGGTCATTAATCTCCCACATATGCTGTTCATAATAATCGTCAATGTTCCATGCCTCGTATTCCGCAGGTCGATCCTCGAACACTTGCAGCACGTTACCACGCTTGCCAGACTGGAGCAGCTCACGGCCCTCCAGCTTGTCCCATACGGATGTGAACTCGGCACTTTCATTCAGGTGAATATCGTACCAAGGTGTGTGGATATGGCGCCGATCTGCTTCCCACTGTGCAACCGAAACTCCCGCGACAAGCTCGTCTGTTAGATCCGGTGTGATTCGGAAAGATTTATACCCGGATGCAGGCACGTTCTCTGCAAGGAACACGAGGCCTCCATCGGGAGTCCGCTGGCTTGGTACAGGGCGATCTCCATCATAGACGGTTACTTTTCTCGCAAAAGCAGGCAGTTCAACCACATCCGTCCGTATAAATCCGGTGGTGTTGAATACTACAATGGCTTCGCCATCAGATGTAATTTGGCTTGCAATGCCGTTCAGCGCACTGTCTTTCAGCTCATCCGTGACACGCAGAACTTCTTCATATTGCTCCTTGGAATCCACATATACCTGCTCAATGGAGCTGCCCGGGAGAATATCATGGAACTGGTTCAGCATCGTCAGCTTCCATGCATGCTCCAGTGCATCGGTTGGATAGGCCGCCTGTGCATTCGCCTGACGATGAATCATGGCATACAGCTCGGCATCAGCCAGCGCAAATTCGCTATGACGGTTGTACCGTTTGTTACGCGCCATAGAAGTATAGGTACCCCGGTGATACTCCAGATACAGCTCACCCGACCAGCGAGGAACGGAAGGAACATCCGCCAGATTTTGCTCCAGCTTCTCGAAAAACTCGCGTACAAAGGTACGTTTCACCGCAGGTACACCCGGCAATCCAACATCAAGACGTCTGCCATGCTCCAGCATCTCTTCGGTTGGTCCACCGCCGCCATCTCCGAATCCGAAACATTGCAGGACATCTGCATTGATGTTTTTGTTCTGGTATCGCTGCCACGTACCTTTTACTTGCGAAGCATTAAACCGACCATTATAGGTCGTTTCGAAGCGACGCTGCCTGAAATCAGGGTGTTTGTCATAGTCTGTGGCTGTGATGAAATGGGTCAGGACTTCTGATCCGTCGATTCCTCGCCAGTACATCGTGTCGTTTGGAATCTGGTTGGTATCATTCCAGGCGATTTTGGTTGTCATAAAATAATCAATGCCGCTCTTGCGCATAATCTGCGGCATCGCTGCACTATAACCAAATACATCCGGCAACCAGAGCACACGGTTCTCAACGCCGAATTCTTCCTTGAAGAAATGTTTGCCGTAGATAATCTGACGGATCATGGATTCACCCGAGATCAAGTTACAATCAGCCTCCAGCCACATTGAACCTTCCGCTTCCCAGCGGCCTTCGGCCACCTTTTCTTTGATTTTTTCATATAGGGACGGGTAGTCTGCTTTCAGGTATGCATACAGCTGGGGCTGAGAGGACATGAAGGTATACTCCGGGAACTTGTCCATCAGATACAATACACTCGCGAAGCTACGAATGACCTTCTCCCGAGTCTGATCCAGCGTCCACAGCCATGCCACATCAATATGCGTGTGTCCGATACAGTGCACGGTAGGGATGTGATCACCGGCAGGGCGGATATCACCATAGACATGATCTTGCAGATATTGGCGCGCTTCCAGTACCGACGCATGGAATTCTGCGCTGTTTTCCTGGCGCAAATCCAGCAAATTCACGGCTTTATTCAGATGTTCGACCAACTTCAGGCGCTCCAGATCATCCTCACGCAGCAGATCCGCAGCATCCAGCGCAGCCTTGAGATCATAATACAAATCGGAGACTTGCTGATGATGCTCGGCGATATATACATTTAGAAAAACATCCGCGGCAGACGTACTGCAATATGCATATAATGCCAACTCAAACTCTTCGCCCTTCACCGCGGATGGAGTCAAGTCAATCTCCGTATGGTTAACATCCAGACCGCAGATTAATTCCCTATTGAGGAATGCCAGAAACTGCGGATTATCGTAATTCCAGATATCGTCAGCACCGGTGACGATGGCACAAACGACCTTTTTCCCTTCCATTTGATCCGGGATTTGAATGCGGGTTTTGAAGCAACTGTGTACGTCTTTGCCACCCCAGCCATCACCCTTACGGAATACGTTCCAGGAGGAAGGGTCCTCATGCACCAGTTCCCAGGAGTGGTAACCACTTTCTTTATGATAAAGCTCAGGGATATATGTCTTTGAGGTAAGTCGAGCACGTTCCAAGTGTTTAACAATGGTATGGATTCGAGTATATAAGGAATTCATTTTCATGTTGGTTTCCCACCTTGGTTTGTAGTAAGTACAGGCTGTAGTCGTTGTTGGAGTGATAATACTGCAAACGCTAACATATCAACTCTATCATAACAAAAGAGAAATGGGCGAAACTACGTAATGTATGCTGAAAATAACGTCTTTTTATTGCATTTCATGCTAAAATAAAATCATTAGAATCAGGATAGGGGGCATGTCCATGACACCATCGGTTTTGGCATACGAGCAAGGATATGCGATCCATGTGAACCAGCCTGGAGATTCGCTTTTTTATCATCTGGATTATGACGAACGCTCCCATGAACTGAATATGGAATTTCAGCATTTCCATGATTTCTATGAAATCTGTATTCTTCTGGATCGAACAGCTGCGCACATCATTGAAGGCAGTTTATATGAGATCCAGCCTCTGGATATCGTTCTGTTGAGGCCTTCATTGCTGCATAAAACGCAATATCCGAAGGGTGCTCCGCCGAAACGATTGATGATCACCTTTGCCATGCCACGTAATACACCTGGTCTTGAGAGCGGTTACACAGAGCTGTTTTCGATTTTTAATAAACCGGTCCCGATATTCCGATTTACAGAAGAAAGACGCAAGGAAGTCCTCGCGCCGATCAATGATATTTTTGCTATATCGCAGCAGTCTTCTGTCCTTCAATCGGTTATGATTCATAGCAAGTTCGTGGAGTTTCTCTGTGCTCTTCATCGTTACTCACCAGAGAACGGGTATGTGCGTGAAGAGACTGGATCAACGATGTCCAGGCGCATGTATGCCATTGCCTCTTATATTCACAGCCATTATCAGCAGGATTTATCTTTGGACGAGGTATCCAAGCGTTTTTATGTAAGTGCCCATCACTTGTCTCGCCAATTCAATAAGGTTACCGGCTTCACCTTCACGGAGTATGTGCAGATGACCCGTATTCGGAATGCCCAGCAAATGCTGCTGAATTCGAGTGAGAAAATCACAGATATTGCTGCACAGTGTGGGTTCACAAGCTTTTCCCAGTTCAATCGCATCTTCAACAAACAGAACGGAATGTCACCAAGTGCATATCGCCGAAGCAGACATTCGCAGAGCGAGCGTGAAGTTATGCTTGTGGGTGAGAGACCCGAACCACTTGGGAGCCTAGAGTGAGAGGGACGAGGAGAGTGATGGACAGACCTATAATCTACTTAACATGTTACTCTTTTCTGAATAGAAGCTTTTTATAAAAGAAGGAATAGAGAAGAGAAATGGTATATTGTTTGGTCCATATATTTACGATTCAGCTAGGGACAGACCGCCATCATACATCCGATAGACCTTGTCACAATATTCAAGCATACGCTCATCATGGGTAACCATAATGGCCGCTTTTTGGCGTGATTTCACTTCTTGCGCGATTAGACTAACCACTTCATGGGCTCGTTTCGTGTCCAAACTGGCGGTTGGTTCATCGGCCAAGATGATGTTGGGATTATTCATTAACGAACGCGCAATGGCTGTACGTTGTTTCTCACCACCGGATAACTCTTCGGGAAAACGTTTTAACTTCAAACCCAGCCCCAGTTCTTCCAGCAGTTTGGTGGCAAATGCCTTATCCTCTTTTTTGACCGTTCCTGCCATCCTTTTTACAACTAGCAGTTGATCCAGAACATTTAGATAGGGAACTAGATTTGAAGATTGCATAATAAATCCAACTTCTTGCAGCCTTATATTAGATAACTCTTTCTCCGTAAGCTTCGAAATATGATTTCCGTTTAGTTGAATATCTCCTTCGGAGGCTTTCAGCATGGCCCCAGCAATAGACAAGAATGTACTTTTACCAGAACCAGAAGGTCCAACTACAGCAACAAACTCCCCCGGTTCCACGGATATGGATACATGATCAAGCGCGGTGATCCGATTGTTTCCTTCGGCATAATACATAGTCACTTCCCGCATGTGCAGTCCCTTACTCATTATTCAACCCTCCCGAGCGCCTTAAGCGGATCAATCTTAGTGATTTTGCGAACAGATACCAGCGAACTTAACATAGCAATAACCAGCAAGATAACAGAATAATTGAAGACAAGACTGGTTTCCAGCTTAAATGGCATTCCTTTTGGCATAATTGCTGCTGTCCCATAAGTCAGCAAGATTCCAACAACAATACTAGTCAGCGAAAGTACAAACACTTGCGAGATAATGGCTTTTCCCAAGAAACGGTTACTAGCGCCTATCGCTTTCATAATGCCAAACTGGTTGGTTTTTTGCATCGTAATGACATAGAAGAATACCCCGAGTACAAATGCAGAGATCGCTAGTAGAAATGCAAGCATCATCAGAATAGTTCCGTTCTCCTCTTTGTACCCTGGCATGCCTTGCACAGCTTCCGACCGGGTAACTGTATCCGTGCTGGATAACTCTTTATTTATAGCTTCTGGATCAATATTCTCGCCTTGTAACATGATCGCATTAACCGGTCCGGCAATTCCTTTATCTGAACCTGGAGCCGCGAAGGCAATCTTCCGCCATTCAGCCATTGGGGTAAATACGGATGCAACGTGGTTATACGTCTGATTCTCCACATATCCGATAATTGTCAAGGATTCCGTCGTTCCATCCAGTTGAAACGTGTCCCCAAGTTGATAGCCCTCATCTTTCATGGTTGAATTCACCACGACACCCGTAGGGTTCTCGGAAGACAGGCTTTTACCTTCTACAATAGCTGGTTCCAAAAAGCTTCCTGGGTCAATTCCTATAATCGCTATATCTACCTTATCTTCATTCTTGGTGCTATTCTCTTTCAGTGCCGTTGCCATCGTACTTCCCATGGGTGATGCAGCATCCACATTAGGAAGTTGTTCCGCCTTCGCCACCAGTTGATCTGACAGCAGTGACTTGCTCATGGAAGACTGAGCTCCTTCTTCAAAGATGACATAATCAGCCTTCATGGTCTTGAATGTTGATGCGGCTAGCGTAGATAATCCGTTTCCCAGACCGGATAAAATAAATACCAACCAAGCCATTAGTACGAAGATAATGATAATCATCAAAAACTTCATTTTATTATGCATTAACTCCTTCATCGCTAAAAACATGATCTGTTCAACTCCTTCTTTCATTTTTATTGACACATGTGTCAAATTAGAGGTACAGCCACGTGGTTTATATAATTAAACGATATAAATGACACTTGTGTCAAATTAAAGCCAAGAATAAAGTTAGCTCTTGGCTCCTCCGATCCACATTTGGAACAGCAACTTTCCCCAATCAGGCGTAGGGATATTTAGCATATTAGGCGTATTAATTAAGTTAAAAAAAACACCAATAAGTACAGGTAGAGGAATATCTTGTCGCAGGGCTTGATCCTGCTGAGCGCGTTCAAACAAGCGTGATAATTGAATTTTTAGGGTCCTATGTGCTTCCTCAATAAATTCAAGATCTCTCGCTGCCGCAGCAGAATTAGTTGTATTAATTTTACTGGCATCTCCCAGAAGTTGATGGAGCGTAGATTCTTCTGCGTAGATCAGAAGCAGTTGCTCAAGAGCATCCATTGGATCAGTCTCATCAATGGCTAATGAATTCTCTAATACGGTTGCAATTGATCGCTTCATACAAGCAGCGACGATCTCTTCTTTATTCGCGTAATATTGATATATCGTGCTCCGGGCTCCGGACAGATGCTGTGAGAGCAGCTTGAGATGAAAACCGTCATAGCCATGCTCAAGTACTAATTTTTTAGTTGTGTCCAGTAGCTCTGTTTCAGTAAAAGATTGTTTTCGTCCCATTAAATCTCTTCCTTTTTATCATTTAAAGTCGGTGTGAATTTCACGTAATCGATGTGTACTGCAGGTCTGTAGAAGTTCTTCACTTTACTTGCTTATTATGATCAGTTTAGCATATGTTTGATGGCCATAATACCAACCAAGACTATTGTTCTGGATAAATGGGCGGACGATATACAAAAAGGCAAACCCTTGAACTTACAGAGGGTTTGCCTTTTTCCTTCTATTTATTGAATACCGAATATATACCGATACGAATACAATTGATCTTACGATCAGACTCACGCATGTACCGAATGAATCTTGATGTTATCCCTGATCCTTCGGCGCCAGCTCAATAGCAGAGCGGATGGCAGCCAACATGCTTTTATCATCGGCGATATTTTTGCCAGCGATATCAAAGGCCGTACCGTGGTCAACAGACGTACGGATGATACCGCCTTTCAGACCAACGGTGATGTTCACGCCTTCCTCAATGCCCATTACTTTGATCGGCGCATGGCCTTGGTCGTGGTAGCAAGCTACGACGATATCGAAGTCGCCGCGACCAGCGCGGAAGAAGAGTGTGTCCGCCGGGAGTGGACCAACGACGTTAATGCCTTCCTGCTGTGCACGCTCAATGCCGGGCTGCAGTTTCTCTTCTTCTTCTCCATTACCGAACAAGCCGTTCTCTCCAGCATGAGGATTGATTCCGCATACGGCAACGCGCGGATTCTCAAAGCCTGCTTTTTTCAACGTATCATGAGCAAGCTTCACGACGGTGTAGGTTCTTTCCGGGTTAATACTTGCAATGGCATCGATCAGACCCATGTGTGTTGTCAGGTGAATAACGCGCAGATTAGGCGTGGTCAGCATCATCGAGAAGTCCTGCGTATCCGTCAGGTCAGCCAGAATCTCGGTGTGCCCCGGATACAGGTGCCCCCCTTGATGGAGAGCTTCTTTATTCAAAGGTGCGGTGCAGATGGAGTGAATCTGCTGTTTTTTGGCAAGATCAATGGCTTTGGCGAGAAACTGGAATGCTGCATCTCCAGCCACGGCAGATACTTTACCGTATTCCAGATCCGCAGGAACGAGGTTCAGATCAATCACATCCACAGTACCGAATTCATACTTGGCTTCAGAAGGCTCTTGAATCGCGTTAACGTTCAGACTTGAACCGATGACAGGCAACACACGCTCCAGAATCTTCGCATCACCGATAACGAGTGGATTGCACTGATCGTACATTTCTTGATGACCCAGTGCTTTCATAATAATCTCCGGTCCAATACCTGCTGCGTCGCCCATCGTAATTCCAATTGTAGGTTTCATACGAGAATACCCCCTTTTAATTTTTGAATCGCATGGATAAAGACATCCGGTTTACCGAATCCGCCTGCTTTGGTAATCACATGCAGATCATCAATCCCTATAAACTTGGAGATCGGCACGCCGATTTCAAGCTCATCCAGCAACTCGAAGCCGCTAATATTCCATTTCAGACAGATTTGTTTTGCTGTATCGCCACCGGTCATGGATACCCCTTTGAACAATCCCTCTTCCAGCAGTCTGGCACAGATCTCACCCATCGCAAGTACAATCTCGTTGCTGACTTCCGTGTGATTGAGACCACGAATTTCGCCCGTTGCTCGTGCCAGTTCGATATCCACCTGTTCAGCGGTGGAGTAGAGGACAACATCTTGTCCTTCCAGCGCTTTGTCTCGAACCTCGTTATAGACACGTTCCATCTCTTCCGCGCGGTCTGCGGTTGCGGATACCGCTTTGAAAGAATGGAAGGAGACTGAAGCTACGCGGGACTTGCGCATCAAGCGATGCAGCTGCTCTCGGGAGTTTTTGTTCACACTGCCAACCACCGTTAGGATTGGACCGGGATTCTCCGGGATATCAAGTGACGCAGCCCTGGATTCCAACTCGTAATGTGCGGGGAGGTAATTGGCAATGCCCGCCGAACCTGCCCAAGTAAAGGTATACTCCAACTCGCGAGTCATCTGCAGAATCAGTTCCAGATGTCTTTCTTCGGTGGAGTCCACCATTACATACGGGATATTCTTTGTTTTCAACTGCTCTAGCTTGGTGCGAATATGATTCTGCCCGGCTTCCAGATCGGCGACGGTGATCTCGCCAACTTCGTACTTGGTCTGTTGTTTTAACAAGTCCGGAAGGTAGGAAATCGTTACAGGTGTCTTCGGATCATGGGCAATTTCAGTATCTGCCAGCGGAACGCCGTTCAGGTAATGGATTCCTTCCAATATCGTCCGGTTATTTTTTGGATAACCCGGGGCAATCATCATAAAGTCCGGCTTTACGACATCATATACAGCATCAATCTCGATGCCGATATTACCACGCATGGTGGAGTCCATTTTTTTGAAAATCGTCTCAAATCCGTTGTTCGTCAGCAATTCAGCAGCCCGATATACACGGTCATACGCTTCCTGCGAGGATATGGAACGACTATCTGTATCAAAGACGACGGCATCGTAACGTGTAAGAGGGCCTTCATCTATATTAAAAAGAACACTGGTCTTTAAGCCGTGACGGGCAAGCTGCACCCCGCTGTCATTGGCACCGGTCAAATCATCTGCAATAATGGCTAATTTCATGCAGTCATCCCTCCTTGTAAGCACAATTTAATATAAAGTCCGTTCAGATCATCCATTAAGCACAGATTAAGCAAATTAAATCAGGTGATACCCATTTATGTGGTTGGTCGTTGATTGTATTTCTCGATTCCACCTGATTTCTCTAATCGTTTGGAGAGGAACCCGATGAAGATCGGCAACAGGATGGCTGTTGTTACAACGCTCGCTGCAATTTGCACCGTAGCAATCTCGGCAATTGGGCCAAATGAAGCATTAGCAGCCACGATGGCAGCAGGTGTACCTACGGCATTCCCGGCTGTTGAACCTTCGGAAGCACCCACGATGGGGTTCCAGCCGATGGCTTTAAAGAGCAGGAAACCGATTCCGCCCGTTAATAACACGGTTAACACACCCAGTAAAATTCCGCTAAGACCACCTTGAATGATGGAGGAGAAGCTAATGTTCATACCCAGAGCAAATGCAAAGAACGGAACAAGTTTGTCACTGCCTTTATGCAGCCATTCCCCCAGATTGCGGTCCAGATTACCAATAATGACACCAACGATGAGTGGAAGCAATACTGCGACAAAGGCCATAGGGGAAAACATACCGTTTGCAAAACCCATCGCACCAAAGATGGAGAGCGCTACCATGGTCAGGAAAGGACCATCACTGAGAGCGAGGAAAGGGTAGGCTGCTTTGTCATCTTCTTTCCCGTATTGGCCGGCGAGAGCAATGTACAAACCGCCATTAGAGTTAGTCATCGCAGCAATAATGGCAAGCGGGGCCAGACCGAGAAATAACCCGTTTGAATCCGCGAACAAAATAGCGATAAAACC
This sequence comes from Paenibacillus sp. FSL M7-1414, assembly GCF_038003195.1. Lineage (NCBI taxonomy): Bacteria > Bacillati > Bacillota > Bacilli > Caryophanales > Paenibacillaceae > Paenibacillus > Paenibacillus sp. FSL M7-1414. Next base: position 224,448 of record NZ_JBBOOS010000001.1, read on the forward strand.
AAGGGCTGCACCAATCACCCATTTGAACGTAAGCAAGGTCAAACCTTTGCCGACAGAGGAACCTGCTGTTTTAAACGTAATCTGTGTACCCGCAATGAACAGGAACAGGGCAATCAACGTACTGGCACTGTTAACAAAAAGTGCTTCCGTGAATCCGCCAATGCGCAGGGCATTCGGGAAGAATGTATTAATGGTTGCACCAAGTAACAGGGGAACGACCATCATACCGCCAGGGATGCGATCTAAAGTTGCTTTAATGTTCATAGTAGTAGCTCCTTATGAAGTAATCGTTTTTATGAAGCGCTTGCAGGGATTATATTATCCCATATCGTTTAATATAGCAACAATAAATTATTGTAAATTTTAAATACGCAGTTAACTGTTTAAAAATGCAACACATAGAAGCGATAAAAAAGACGCAAACTTAAAGTTAATCTTTAAGTTTACGCCATAATGTGGCCCGGTTAATCCCCAGACGCTCTGCGGCCTTTGATTGATTGTTATTTTCCTCCTGAAGCACGAACTGAATAACTTCTTTCTCAATCTCCTTCAGCGTACCGTTCAACTTCATTGGGCTTGAAGAAGGTTGCTGATCCAGCAAGCGGGACAAGGTAGCCGTGGTGATTACATAATCTTGTTCGTTGAGTGCAGCCTGCTTGATCAGATGTTTCAGCTGGTTGACATTCATATGTGTGATCTGATCTTGGATCAGCTGTAGAGCATCTTCTTTGATTCTCACCGCAGTAGTTCCGTATTTGTGGTAGTAATCCGTTAGGAAATGTTGCATCAGTGGAGCCAGATCCTCTGGTCTATCCGCAAGATTTGGCATCATGATTGTATTAAGCTCCAGATCAAGTGACCACTGCGGGTTCATTATCTGTTCCCCGAGTATAAACACCCCAATCTGATTTTGAAGGCAGCTCTGGATAAAGGCGAGCAACTCCGGATCTTCCATACGTGTTTCCATGTGGTTAATCTCTACATTTCTAACCTTGGCGAGTGGTATCTTGTGCAAATGACCGGGCGGAACTTGCGAGAGATCCATCTGTAATAAGAGTCCGCCAACTGAGTACATCTGATGAATATGTTTGACCAGAAAAGATTTACCGGAATCTACTTCACCCCGCAGATAGATCGGTTCATGATTCTCGTAGAGTGCCCGAATGTTCTGTAATACCGCCTGCATGGCAGGGGATTCGGCAACGATAGGCTCCATCGATGCGTCCGTAAACGTTGTTATGCCGAATTGTGCAAAGGCATAGGGTTGTCCTTTTTCCAGCATATATACCTTGTAGCTCTTGTTGTCCAGGGTCGTTTCATAGGCGTTAACCGTGAGCTGGTAATCGTCCACCATGAACACATTTTGGATCTGGGATTGATGGAATTCCAGACTGGTATTGGTCAGATATATGTGATTATCGGTCAGCGGATTTTTCCCAAAATCGGTCAGGTTCTCGAATACAACTTCATTCCGTTCATTTAAAATAAGCAAATTCGGATGTTCCCGTGTAACCAGGTCATTCAGTATGATCGATATCGCATGATTTTTGCTCAAATAACGGTAGACCAGCTGTGCATCCTCCATCGCTCTAAGGATGGATTCCTGGCCAGATTGGATTAACAATCCCTCCAGACCGTAGGTCTTCGCGGTGTTGACGGTGATCACATCTCCGACAATCTGTCGGTACCCGGAAGCTTTCAACTCCAAGAGTAATCGGGCGACATCTTCCGAGCTATGTATGGTATAGACCTTGAGGGGCAGATCCATCAGATCAATAATCGATTGTGCACCAGAGGTGATGTTGGAGAAGCCAACAATGGCTGTTTGGCCGTTAAACTGGCTTGCCAATGTAAGTGAACGAATCATATCATAGCCCGATAACTGCACATCAATGACGGGAATGGTCACTGCTTTTTTAATGAGTTGGGCGGTTCCGCCGCGGCTGATGATAATCTCTGCACCATTTTTCTCAGCTTGAGTTGCTAATTCCACACCGTTTGCCAAGTCGCCCACGTCCGTCTGAATGGTTAACTGGGGAAAACGAGGAATGCACTCTTGTATAATAGGAATCATCGATTCGTAGGGAGCAATAAAGTGAACTCGTGTACGCATAATTTTCCTGCCTTTATAGAAAACTTTGATCCCCTTATTATAGCCAACTTGCGAAGGAATGGCACCTATGGGGGAACCAACACTGTCACATCTGAAATATGCCTGTGTGATATGCCTTCATAACTCTCCGAGTGGAATGTGATGAAGTACACTGAATCGAAACGTTATGTATTTCAAAATTAATGCATAATTGCACACGATAAGTATAGAGAAATGAGGAGATTTCACATGGGAGACATTCATAAAGTAGCTGAGCCGGATCACATCATTAAGGATGTTGTTGGGAAGTTCCCGTGCAGGGTGCTGTGGAGTGAAGGCCGCCCATGTCTAGAGTATCAGAGGGAAGAGGATGTGGCGTTAATAACCGAATACGTCCATAAAACGTATAACGTTGAATTATTGGATGTGTTTTTCACAGCGGTGGAGAGTCTTCCGGTTGAGCCCTAGTTAGGTAGGGATTTGTGGATTGCGAGAAAGGATTAGTAATTGAGTTATTGTGTGTTTATACAAGGTCATAAGGCGACACTATAGGTGTTCGTCTTTTCTTTTATTACTCCATCATTACCCGACTTTGGAAAGGAGAGACTCCATTTGCCATCGTGAAATGTGAAACGTATGTGGGCGTATTCATGTATTATAGTATACATATGAACTTTTCGGAGGAGGAACAAGTAATGGGAATCTTATCGAGGTTTAGAGACGTGATGAAGGCCAATGTGAACCACATGTTGTCTCGGGCGGAAGACCCGGAGAAAAGTGTGAATGAATATATGCGAAGCCTGAGCAGTGATCTGGGTCAGGTAAAAGCGGAGACGGCAGCGGTGCTGTCAGATGAGAGCCGGGCGAAGCGAGCATTGGATGAGTGCAGCGCCGAGGTCAACAAGTTACAGCGGTATGCGGAAAAATCGGCGGAGTCGGGAGACGAAGACAAGGCACGTGGTTTTCTGGAGAAGAAAGTGAAGTTGGCTGACAAATTGAACGAATTACAGGCTGCCTATGAACGTGCTTCAGCCAAAGCCAAGATGATGAAACATATGAATGATAAACTCGTTGCAGATCTGGGGAAATTGGAGGCGCGGCATGCAGAACTGAAAGGTCGCATGGCAGATGCAAAGGCGCAGCAACAGGTCAACGAACGGAATGCATCTGCGGGCAGAGCTGATGCTACATTGAAGGCCATGGAAGACAAGGCGAACCAGGCGCTGAACGAAGCAGAGGCTTTGGCAGAACTTCGTGCTGGGGCACAGGAAGATGATTTGGACGAATTAATTGCCCAGTTGGAGAGGGACATGAACGCAGATGCGGGTAATAATGAGAATGCGTCGCCAAGTACGGAGGAAGAACTCGCAGCGATTCAGGAAAAGCTGAATAATAAGTAATACGTTACACCATTTCGTTAACATTGAGGTGAGCAGATGCCGGTTATTGAATATAAATGTCCAAACTGCGGCAGTGGCATGATCTTTGACAGTGTGTCAGGTGCATTATCCTGTCCCAGCTGCGGCCGCCAGGACAACATAGAGCAGATCCCCGATCCTTTGAAAAGACAAGTATTCACCGAAAACGAGGTCAAGGAATACCACTGTAACAGCTGCGGAGCTGACATTGTGACAGAACCGGAGACCAGTGCGACGACATGTAGTTTCTGCGGTGCAGCGGTTGTACTCAGTGATCGGCTGACGGGCAATCTGGCCCCTGCGATGGTGATTCCCTTTTCGATCAACAAGGATCAAGCCAAGCAGGCTTTCAAAAAGTGGTGCAAAAACGGCCTTTTAACGCCAAGTGGCTTCATGTCCGCCGATCGGATTCAGAGTATTACTGGCATGTACGTGCCGTTCTGGTTGTACGAGTTACATAACAAAATCGAAGTGCATGGTCGTGGCACCAAGGTCAGATCCTACACCCAGGGCGACTACCATTACACGGAAACACAGCATTTTGATATATACCGCCGGATTCGGCTGAATTACGTGAATCTGCCCATCGATGCATCGGAGAAAATGAAAGATGAACTGATGGATAAGCTTGAGCCTTTTCCATATAATCAGCTGAAATTGTTCAAGACCCCGTATCTGGCGGGGTACATTGCGGAAAAATACAGTTATACGGACGAGGAACTTTTCCCACGGGCCAAGGATAAAACGAGATCGTACATTGATTCTTATATTGCCTCAACTGTATCCGGATATACCAGCGTGAGCTACACGGACAAACAGATTGATACTACGCTCAAAAATGCGGACTATGTGCTGCTCCCAGTGTGGATGGTCAACTATGACTACAATCGGGCACAGTATACCTTTGCCATGAATGGTCAGACAGGGAAAGTGGTCGGCAAACCACCGATCAGCAAAGCCAAAGTGGCTGGATGGTTCGCAGGGGTATCTGCGGTCTCGTTGTTGTCACTGAAGCTGGTTTCCTGGATGATGGGAGGTGGATTCTTATGAGAAAAAGAACCCCTCTGGCCGTGATGGCTACGCTCATTTTACTTATGATAACCCTTGTCGCTCCGTTGATTCCCATGTCATCGGCATCCGCAGCGGAGAGCAAAAATCTCATCTACGACGAGGCCGACCTGCTGAGTGAGCAGGAGATAAGTGAACTGAATCTACTTGCGAATCAGTATGGCGCGGAACGGCAGACAGACTTTGTTATTTTGACAACAAATAATGTTGAGAATCAGGATGTTATACTCTTAACTGAAGATTTTTATGATGAGCAGAGGCTAGGATACGATAAAGAACATGGTAATGCTGTCATATTGACGATGGATATGAATAATCGTGAAGTGTATCTGGCTGGATTTTATAAGGCAAAAGAATATCTGAGCGATCAGCGGCTTGATGCTATCCGTACCCGAATTACCTCTGAATTGTCCAGTGGGGATTATAAACTCGCATTTGAGAAATATATTGAGCTCTCTTACAAATATATGGGGTATGAACCTGGTGTGAATCCAAACAATATTTTGTTCAACGGTTGGTTTCAGTTGGGAGTATCTGTAGTTCTTGGCGGTATTGTTGTTGGTATTATGACCTATCGATCCGGGGGACGTGTCACGGTCAATCGTGCGACTTATGAGGATTCAAGCAATTCCAGTGTAATTGATCGTCAGGATCGTTATATCCGTACAACCGTAACCAAGCGCAAAATCGAGAAGAACAACAACAACGGTGGCGGAGGAGGAGGCGGGGGTACCTCCCGAGGCGGTCATTCACACAGTGGAAGTAGAGGTTCGTTTTAGTAACTGAGTAATCGGATTACGTTAAATAGAAGGGATGGGAATTAGTATGGGATTTTTCAGAAATCAATTTTCGAATGTGGTGGAATGGGAAGAGTTCAGAGATGACATGATATTTTGGAAGTGGAGCAACCGAGAGATCAAGAAGGGGAGTAAACTGATCATCCGTTCCGGTCAGGACGCCATTTTCCTGAATAACGGTAAGGTGGAAGGCATTTTCGAGGACGAAGGATCATTTAATATCGATTCCGAGATCATTCCATTCCTTTCTACATTAAAAGGGTTCAAATTCGGATTTAACAGCGGCATGCGGGTCGAAGTCTTGTTTGTAAATACAAAAGAGTTCACCGTGCGGTGGGGCACACAAAGTCCGGTGTTGATTCCAACACCACAACTCCCGGGCGGTATGCCAATTCGGGCCAACGGAACATTTAATTTCAAAGTAAGTGACTATGTCACCCTGATTGATAAGATTGCAGGCATTAAGCAGAGTTATCTGGTCGAGGATGTCAAAATCCGAATCACTTCTGTGCTGGATCAGCTTCTAATGAAGTGGATTAGCCGCGAAGGGAAGGATATGTTCAACCTGCAGGCCAACGCATCGGATATTGCCAAAGGGATTCAGGAAGATCTGGATATGCAGATGATGGACATCGGAATTGGGATTACCGGTTTCCAGGTGATGAGCTTCAACTATCCAAAAGAGATTCAGGATATGATTACAAAGACCGCTTCGCATGAGATGATTGGTAATCTGCAAAAGTATCAACAGGTGAGTATGACAGACGGCATCTCATCCGGTAAAGTACAGGGCGGCGGCGCAGCTTCGGATATGGCGGGCATGATGATGGGTATGAACATGGCCAATGAAATGATGAAAAACATGAACCAGAACCAAGGCCAGAATCAGAACAACAATGCCAACTCGTCTCAGAATCAAAATAACGACCAGAAACCAGCGGGAAATAACAACGGTGATTCAGGTAACTCTTCATCTACAGAAGGCAACAAGAAGCCAAACTTCTGCCCGAACTGTGGAGCCAAAAATGATGGAGCCAACTTCTGTCCGAATTGTGGTCAAAAGCTGGGCTAATCAAATAAATACATGTAGGACTAGGTTCGTAGTAAGTGAAATTACTGCGGAGCTAGCCCTTTTTTGTTTGGATTCATACTTAAAGCAACATGGCGTAGAGCAGAGGAACGGGTGCAGTATTTTAATTTTTATAAAAGAGTTGACAACCGATCACAAATCATTTATCTTTAACTTAAGATATTTAATTTAAATATAAATAACAACCCAAACAAATATCTTAAATCCATTACACAAGGAGAGATCAAGATGATTATCCCAACATTGACCAGAATAAATGAACTTTCAAGAAAAGCCAAAGAGGGCGGATTGACGGAGATGGAGAAAGAGGAACAGGTTCGTCTTCGCCAGGAATATCTGCAAACTTTTCGCGGTTCGGTCAACGACATTCTGCTGAATGCAACCATCTATGATCCAAACGGCGATGACGTGACTCCTGATAAATTGAAACAAGAACAGGCCAATCAAAATAACAACTAGAATACAATTCGCTAGATCATATATCTTAATTTAAAGATAATACAAACTTACTATAAATCACTTACTAAACCAAGGAGGAATTAATCATGACTATTCAAACAGCAGGTATTCACCATATTACAGCTTTCGCAGGAGATCCACAGGCTAACGTAGATTTTTATGCCGGAGTTCTGGGACTTCGTCTGGTGAAAAAAACAATCAACTTCGATGCACCTGATGTATATCATCTGTATTTTGGCGATGAGCACGGAAGCCCAGGTACCATCATTACTTTCTTCCCATCGGCTGGATCACCACGGGGGAAAATTGGTGGAGGTCAGGTCGGCATCACTTCCTATGTCATTCCTCCTGGGTCGATTGGCTTCTGGCAGAATCGGCTGGAACAGTATAACATTGAGGTAACCAAAACAAGTCGCTTCAATGAAGACCTGCTTCAATTCGAAGATGGCGAAGGCCTGCGGCTTGAGCTTGTTGAACGGGAAGAGGGAGCAACCAGCACTTGGGCGCACGAAGGAATTCCAACAGATAAAGCAATCAAAGGCTTCGGCGGTGCTGTCCTGTTCAGTGTTAACCCGCAAAGAACGATGGATGCTCTTGAGAAAATTTTGGGATTTGTCAGAGTGAGTGAAAATGAAGAGTATGCTCGTTTCCGGTCCAGCGGGGATATCGGTAATGTCGTAGATGTTCCAGTGACCCGTATGGCTCTGGGTAAGGGTGGCGCAGGAACCGTGCACCATATTGCATGGCGCGCCAAAGACGATGAGGAGCATGCACAGTGGAGCGAAGCTGTACGTGATTACGGGTATCAACCGACTCCAGTGCGGGATCGTCAGTACTTTAACGCAATCTACTTCAGAGAAGCTGGCGGCATTCTGTTTGAAATTGCTACAGATCCTCCGGGTTTTGCCAAAGATGAACCTGCTGATTCGCTTGGACAAAAATTGATGCTGCCTGAATGGTTTGAGAAATACCGCCCTCAAATTGAGGACAATCTGCAACCGATTGTGGTAAGAACGCTCGTACCTGCTACAGTACAATGAAGTAAGGTAGATGGCGCTCAGAGTTTTTCCTCTGGGCGCGTCACCAGGTCAGCGGGAAGGTAACTGAGTTAGCAACAGGCGTTGTATTATGAGAAAAACCTAAAGGAGCAACGAAGGATGATGGAGAAAAAGGTTACCTGGCTGGAGCTGTTTTACGATCTGCTATTTGTAGCAGCGGTCGCCAAAGCGGGTCATGTCTTGTTACATGCCGAACATGGAGTAATTACGTTTGAATATTTAATGAAGTTTGTGCTTATTTTTATCCCTGTTTGGTGGGCATGGGTCGGTCAGACCTTGTTTATTAACCGTTATGGTCAAGACATCCTGATCCATCGAATATTCCTCATCCTTCAGCTTCTGTCCGTTATGGTCATGACGGCGAGCCTCTCTACCCATTTTGACCAATACTATCTGTCCTTCTTCATTGGATATATCGGCTCACGGGCATTTACGGCGATTCAGTATCTGACGGCTCACAAGTCAAAAGGCGAGCATCAGCAGCAAGCGGCTCGTTACCTGGGTATCTGTTTCCTTATTGGCATATTGATCTCATCAGGTTCATTGTTCTTCGATTCCTGGTTACGCTACGTGATTTTGTATGCGGGGATTGCTGTGGACATCATACTTCCGTTGATCGGACGCAAAAATCTGGTAAAGGTACCGGTTCAGACCCATCACTTGTTGGAACGTTTCGCGCTCTTTACACTTATCCTGCTGGGTGAATCGGTGGTAAGCATTATCGCGGTGCTGCAAGCCGATCATTGGGATATGAAATCCATCTTGTTTGCCGCCTTTACGTCCATCTTTGTCATTGCGATATGGTGGCAATACTTCGACAACGTGGAGAAAAAGGTCAGCAAAGAGATTCAGACTGCCGGGCAAGCGATCATATACGGCCATCTGTTCATCTACATCTCCATGAGCATGATCGCTGCTTCAATTCAGCTGTTATATCAGAATCAGTTAAACTATGTGTTCATGCTAGGGTTTGTGTTTGGATCAACGTTACTGTATTTCTTGTCGACATCACTTGTGTTCCACCGTTACAGACACGCACATCTACGACTCCGGCCACGTCATCTGGCAGTCATGGTGGGCTTACTGGTGGCATTTGTCCTTGTTGATCTGGTCTACCGGGTTCCTGCTTATGTGATCATGGGCGAAGACATGTTATTCTTCCTGGTTTATGCGAAACTTACGACTTGATATAAGTAAAATAAAATGAAGAAAAGTCACGGACAATAGGTGTCCGTGGCTTTTTATTATGCCGCTAATTCTGGACATTTTTTAATAATATAAATAAAGCACAAATCTAATTTAATTTCTTCTATAGAATCTGTTAATATGAGACTATGAACAAGTGAATCTACCAGATCATAGAATATCTTTTATATCAAATGAGCGCACGTTTTGTTAGTTCATTTTGTATATAGCGATTCGTAGATATGGGGATGACAATCAGGAGGGAAATCATTGAGCACACATCAAATCGGAGTTCCATTGGAAGGGTTTGCAGAGTTTAGTCGTACGGTTGCCGCTGAAGGAGCCGTTTTACTCAGAAATGAAGGCCAAGTGCTTCCACTTCGTGAAAACGAAAACGTTTCAGTTTTTGGACGGATTCAAGTCAATTATTATCGGAGCGGCACGGGTTCAGGCGGTAGTGTTCATGTGGCCTACACAACGAATCTATTGGATGGTCTGCGCAGCAAGAAGAATATAACGGTCAATGAAGAGCTAGCAGCTGTCTATGAGAAGTGGATTGAGGAAAATCCATTTGATGATGGCGGAAAAGTATGGGCGGCCGAGCCATGGAATCAGAAAGAAATGCCTTTGACGGATGAACTGGTTGCACAGGCTAGAAGCAAATCCAGCAAAGCCATTATTGTGATTGGACGTACAGCAGGAGAAGACCAGGATAATGCGGATGCGCCAGGAAGTTACCAACTGACAGAAGATGAGAAAGCGATGTTAAAGCAAGTTACTTCGCAATTTGAACACACAATCGTTGTGTTGAATGTCTCAAATATCATCGACATGAGCTGGTTAAACGAAACGTATCTACATCCGATCCAAGGCGTAATTTACTCCTGGCATGGCGGTATGGAGGGTGGTAATGCGATTGCCGATGTGCTGGCGGGGGACGTTACACCAAGCGGTAAACTGACAGATACGATTGCTTATTCCATTGAAGATTACCCTTCGACAAGCAATTACGGCAATGAGTTCAAGAACCTGTATCAGGAAGATATCTATGTAGGTTATCGTTATTTCGAAACGTTTCGACCTGAGCGCGTTCAGTTTGAATTCGGTTACGGCCTGTCTTATACGACGTTTTTGGCCCAGCACGAAGAAGCGAAATCAGTGTCCAAAGACGGTAAAACCTACATTGAAGTTCGTGTAAATGTGACCAACTCAGGCACAACATATGCGGGCAAAGAGGTTGTGCAGGTCTACTATGAAGCACCACAAGGCAAACTGGGACAACCGGTGAAGGCTTTGGTGGCTTTTGGCAAAACAGGATTGTTGCAGCCGGGCGAGTCAGAACTTCTGACGATCAGCTTCCCGATCCATGCCATGGCATCTTACGATGATGCAGGCGTTACAGGTCTTGCTTCCGCGTACGTATTGGAAGAAGGCACATACCGACTGCATGTAGGAACCAGTGTGAAACAAGTGCAGCATATCAGCATTGATGGCCAGGATGGCTATAGTATTGAATCTCTTCAATTGGTGGAGCAACTGCAAGAAGCGATGGCCCCAACTGAAGATTTTACACGGATGAAACCAGGTTCACGCAAGGAAGATGGATCTTATGAACTGACTTATGCAGAAGTACCGAAACGTAAGATATCCATGGCAAACCGGATTGAGCAGAATCTCCCGCAAACGCTGGAGCAGACAGGTAACCAGGGCCACAAGCTGAGTGACGTTAAGGCTGGCAAAGTGAGTCTGGAAACCTTCATCGCTCAACTGAGTGATCAGGATCTGGCGGCGATTGTCCGTGGTGAAGGCATGAGCAGTCCACTCGTTACTTCGGGGACGGCATCTGCATTTGGTGGTGTCAGCGACAGCCTGTTTAACTACGGTATTCCGGTAGCATGTACGGCAGATGGCCCGTCCGGTATTCGTATGGATAGTGGCGAGAAGGCAACACAGGTATCCATTGGTACGTTGCTTGCGGCCACATGGAACAAGGATCTTGTTGAAGAGTTGTATGTGATGGAAGGACAGGAATTGCTGAGAAATCAGGTGGATACCCTGCTCGGACCTGGACTCAATATCCGCCGGAGCCCGCTCAATGGCCGGAACTTTGAGTACTTCTCCGAAGATCCACTGATCTCGGGTGTATTTGCCGCAGCATGTACAAAAGGTATCATGAAGGGTGGTTCCAATGCCACACTGAAACACTTTGCCTGCAACAACCAGGAGAAACACCGCAGTAAAGTAGATGCTGTTGTCTCTGAGCGTGCACTGCGTGAAATTTACCTGAAAGGGTTCGAAATCGCTGTAAAAGAAGGCGGAGCCAACTCCATCATGACTTCTTACAACCCGGTTAACGGACACTGGGCGGCATCCAACTACGACCTGAACACCACGATTTTGCGTGGCGAATGGAATTTCGAGGGAATCGTAATGACCGACTGGTGGGCGATTATGAACGATGTGACCGAAGGTGGAGAAGCTGATCGCAAATACACCAACTGGATGATTCGTGCGCAGAATGATCTCTACATGGTTGTACCGAACTACGGCGCAGAGATTAATGGCTGGGACGATAATACAATTGAATCCTTGGAAAATGGAACATTGACTCTCGGAGAGCTGCAACGTTCCGCGATTAACATCTGCAAGTTCATCATGAATGCACCGGTGTCCGGTAGAAAACATGAGATCGTGGAGAACGTTGCTTCGTTCCAAGCGAATGCATCCCTATCTGCTGCAAAAGCTCAGGCGCTGGTTGAAAACGCACAGGTGAAACCTGCGGTAGCTGAACCTGTCTACATGAAAGTGGATGAGGCAGGCCATTATCGGATTATCGTACAGATCATGTCCCCTGAGCCGGAACTTGCTCAAAGTGCATGTAACCTGCTCCTGAATGACCAGTTGGTAACCACCATTCAAACAAATGGTACGGAAGGCAAATGGATCAGACAGAAACTTGTCAAAGTAGATCTTGAAGCAGGACTGTATGAATTGAAACTGGACTTCACCAAACCAGGTCTCCAGATTGACTGGATCGAATTCAAACAGGTGTAGAAGATAATCGGAAATATCAGGTGATAAGAGCAATCGAAAGGTTGTTCTGTCATCCAAAACAGAATACGTTGGTATATGACAAAGGACACTGTACGCGGGTGTCCTTTGTTGTAACACAGAATAGCTACTGTTATGATAGTGTTATGAGATTCGTAGTTCTGAACAATGGGGTCAGGGGTGTTGCGAAGAATGAGAAATTATAATTTTTTAAGTCCAATCCTGCTGGTTGTGGTGGCGCTGATTGTAAGAGGCCTGGTGACTAACCTGGGAATTCTTTTCGGATTATCACAAGAAGTGGCGAGTAATATTGCCATGATAGCCATGATTATTGCTGCACTGATTATGTTTAATCGAATGACGAAGGCTCGGCGTAGAAAATAGAAAAAGATCGGATAACCAGAAGGTTATCCAAGACATGAAGACACCCTCCGGGTGTCTTTTTTTGTATTGACGTTCTGATCCTAACGTTTTAGACTATTGCTAATAAATGATAACATTATAAATAACAAAAATAACAAAATCATTAAACAAAGTATATGATGTCCATTGCACTCTCTATTTGCTAGCCCATTCCGGTCCCCAAAGGAGAATCCAATCATGAAGATCATTGCCGACAAACCATATATCGTTCAGGACGGCCAGCCTTTGCAGATTGCAATCTGGAAGCTGACCGTCGTCAAATAATGATGAAGAAGGACCGCAGGAGCGCTGATGAAGCGTTCAGTCGGTCCTTTATGTCATGGATTAGGCCGTGTGCAGTTCGAGAGATGTGTATCGATAGGGGTTAACGGTCGAGAGTCGGGTGAGAACACGGCATTACAATCTCGGCAGTAGCTACTTCGACATAATGTCCTGCTGATGATCACCTTAATACGTTAGAATATTCAACGATGAAGTGAAGGGAGCGACCTTATGAAGAGACAGCCTGTATTGGAAGTCATTGCTGTGGATGTGGAAGATGCCAAGGCAGCTGAGGAGGGAGGGGCTGATCGGATTGAGCTGGTGTCTGCGATGTCTGAAGGAGGACTTACCCCCAGTTATGGCGTCATGGAGCATGTGGTATCCCAGGTATCCATTCCGGTGTATGTCATGATCCGTCCCCATAGCCGCTCGTTCCGCTATAGCGCAGATGACATCCACGCCATGACCCGGGATGTACGCGTGGCGAGGGAACTTGGAGCCGCTGGCATCGTAATCGGTGCCCTCACCGGAGATGGTGAAGTGGACCTTTTACCCATGCAATTATGTATGGCCGAAGCTCAGGGTTTGGGCGTTACGTTTCATCGTGCAATTGATGTGAGCACAAGCTTGACTGAGGCGCTCAAGGCTATTAACACATTGGGCAACGTGGAGCGTGTTCTTACATCGGGAGGGAAACAGACAGCGCCTGAAGCCATACTGGAACTGAAACAACTTCAGCAATTGGGGCAAACCTTGAACATCGCTGTCATGGCAGGGTCGGGGGTCACCATAGAGGGAATTCAAACGCTAGTGAGTCAGACGGGTATCACGGAAATCCATATGGGATCAGGCGTGAGGTACGAAGGCAGCTTTAATTATCCCATGGACCCACATTTGGTTGAAGAAGCCAAGCAGCAGTTATTGCTTGCATCACAGCCATTTCATGGACAGTAGTGCACTGAGTAGCGATCCAAGCGATGGAGATCTAGTGACATAGGAATGTACGAAATAAAAGGAGTGATACGCCATGAATCAAGAACTGCAACCAGCCGAATGGATTAAGTCCGCAGCACAGGTCAGCCCATCCGAACGCCAGCTGAGGTGGCAGGAGATGGAGTTCTACGCGTTTATTCATTTTACGGTAAATACATTTACGGATCAGGAATGGGGCACTGGGGAGGAAGACCCGGCGATTTTCAATCCTTCTGAACTGAACGCAACGCAATGGGTGCAGGCGTGCAAGGCTGCGGGGATGAAGGGGCTGATTCTGACATGTAAGCATCATGATGGATTTTGTTTGTGGCCCAGTCAGTTTACAGCGCATACGGTCGCGGCTAGTCCGTGGAGGAACGGTACGGGGGATTTGGTTCGGGAAGTCGCCGATGCCTGCCGTGAGGGTGGATTGAAGTTTGGCGTGTACCTGTCTCCTTGGGATCGGCATGAAGCCACTTATGGAGATTCCGAGAGGTATAACGAGTTTTTCCTCCAACAGTTGCGCGAGCTGCTTACGAATTATGGCGACATCTTCTGTGTATGGTTCGATGGTGCATGTGGTGAGGGTCCGAATGGCAAAAGGCAGGTCTATGACTGGGACGCCTATTATGCGCTTATTCGTGAACTTCAGCCTGAGGCTGTCATATCGGTATGTGGCCCGGATGTTCGCTGGTGCGGCAATGAAGCGGGGCATACGCGGGAATCGGAATGGAGCGTTGTGCCAGCGCATATGCAGGATAATGAGAAGATTCAGGAGCAATCGCAACAGGTGGATGATGGTGAGTTTGCCACAAGGATCAATACGCAGGACAGTGATTTGGGAAGCCGAGAGGTCATTCGTTCCCAAGGTGAGCAACTGATTTGGTACCCTGCCGAGGTGAATACCTCGATTCGCCCAGGATGGTTCTATCATGCCAGTGAAGATGATCAGGTCAAAACACTGGAAGAACTGCTCGCCGTCTACTACGGTTCAGTGGGGGGTAACGCCACCTTTTTGCTGAATCTGCCACCGGATAGGCGTGGTCTCATTCACGAAACGGATGTGCAGCGACTACAGGAATTGGGAGATTCGCTGCGTACCATTTTTCAGGAAAATTTCGCCTTGCAGGCGCTGGTAAAAGCATCGGAGACGATGGATGAACAACATGCCGTATCGGAAGTGCTGACGGAACGCCGGGATACGTATTGGTGTCCTCACGAAGGAACAGAGCGGGCTTGGATTGAGCTGGATTTGCAGGAAGAAAGATCATTTGACCGGGTGGTGCTGATGGAACATATCCAGACAGGTCAACGGATTGAGCGTTTTACACTGGAGTTACAGACGGCAGATGGTGGTTGGGAAACGTTCTACACGGGGACGGTGGTGGGGTATAAGCGAATTTGCTGTTTCCCACAGGTCACATCGAGAAAGATGCGTTTAAGCATTCATGAATCCAGATGGTATCCTACGTTGTCCGGGTTAGGCATATATCTGAGCGAGCGGGGAGGGTTGTAAAATGGCGGTGCTGACGTATAAAGGTTCACAATTTATGTATGATGGCGAGCCCATTCGGATTTTGTCGGGTGCCATCCATTATTTCAGAGTGGTCCCCGACTATTGGGAGGATCGGTTACTCAAGCTGAAAGCCTGCGGTTTCAATACGGTGGAGACGTATGTGCCATGGAATATTCATGAGCCGCAGCCGGGGCAGTATTGTTTTGAAGGCATGGCTGATCTGGAACGTTTTATTCGCATTGCGGGAGATGTGGGTCTGCATGTGATTGTTCGCCCAAGTCCTTATATATGTGCCGAGTGGGAGTTTGGCGGATTACCTGCCTGGCTGCTTGCTGATGATGATATCCGTCTTCGGTGTAATGATGCAAAATTTCTGGCGAATGTGGATCGTTATTATGATGTGCTTTTGCCCAAATTAAAACCCCTTCTTAGCACCCATGGCGGACCGATCATTGCAATGCAAATTGAAAATGAGTACGGCAGCTTCGGGAACGACGCGGGTTACCTGCAATATTTACGTGATGGCATGGTAGAACGCGGTATGGATGTGTTGTTACTTACCTCGGACGGCCCGACAGACCACATGCTACAAGCGGGATCAGTGCCGGGGCATGTGGCTACGGTCAATTTTGGATCAGGTACGGAGGGAGCGTTCGCCAAGCTGCGTGAATATCAGGCGGACGAACCTTTAATGTGCATGGAGTATTGGAACGGCTGGTTTGATCACTGGGGTGAGTCGCATCATACCCGGGAAGCCGCAGATGTGGCTGGTGTGTTTGAAGAGATGCTTCGAGCAGGAGCCTCAGTCAACTTTTATATGTTCCACGGTGGAACGAATTTTTCATTTTACAACGGGGCGAACTGTCAGCAGAAGGATCAATACGAACCGACGATTACAAGTTACGACTACGATTCACTGCTCAGTGAATCCGGGGAGCCGACAGCAAAGTTCCATGCGGTGAGGGACCTTATTGCTCAATATAGCGGCGAAGATCTGGGTGAGCTTGTGCTACCAAAATCGAAGGGGACCATCGCTTATGGGCGGGTGGAGTTGACCCAACAGGCGTCATTACTGGCGCAGATGGACCGGATATCAGTCCCGGTACAACGCACGAATCCAGAACCGATGGAGAAGCTGGGTCAGGATTATGGCTTTATTTGTTATCAAACCCGAATATCCGGGCCCAGGGAGCGACAGGAACTGGTGGTTCAGGAGGTGCATGACCGTGCGCTTGTGTTTGTTGATGGGCAATTTCAGGGCGTGCTGGAACGGGGGAATACGGCATTATCGGTTTCCTTTGCAGTACCGCCAGAGGGCGTAGATCTATTGATCCTTGTTGAAAATATGGGGAGAATCAACTATGGGCCTTACCTGAGAGATCCGAAGGGGATTACGGAGGGGGTGCGACATGGCTTTCAATTTTTATATGATTGGACGATTCATTGTCTGCCATTAACCGATCTGTCGGGTTTGCAATTTAGTGATGTGATTAGCGAAGCAATTAACGAAACAATTAATGAAGTACAGGGACCAGCATTTTATCGAGGAGAGTTTAATATCACGGATGTAAGAGATACTTTTCTGCGACTGGATAGCTGGACCAAAGGGGTTGTATTTGTAAACGGATTCAATCTGGGGCGCTACTGGAATAAAGGGCCGCAAAAAACGTTATATGTACCAGCCCCGCTCCTTCGTGAAGGTGAGAATGAAATCATCGTATTCGAGCTTCATCAGACGTCTGAACTGGCCGTAACGTTTGTAGATACACCGGATTTGGACTAGAAAAAGGAAAATAGGTGAGCCAAACGATTAATGAGAATTGTCGTGTCCGCCGGAAAAAGGTATACGTTGGGTATGGACATTGACTAGGGCGTGTCTGAAAACTCCGAAGGACGCAGATTTTGCCGAATTTTCGTTCCAAGCAAGGAAATTTTCCGCAGGCGTGCCGGGGCACGTCAAGGGAAAGTGACGCAGCAGGGGGCGAAAAGGTGGTAAAAGATGCACTTCAGTGAGTTTTGAGACACGTCCTAAAGGAGAGGATGAGGAAAAATGAAAGTTGGACTCAGCACCTACAGTCTGCAACAAGCATTAGATCGCAAAGAATTGACCGTACCGGATGCCATTCGTTGGATCGCCGATCAGGGCGGGGAACATGTGGAGATTGTGCCGATGGGATTCAGTCTGATCGATAACCCGGAGTTGATTGATGAGATTAAAGCTGTGGCAAAAGAGGTAGGCATCGACATTTCCAATTATGCCATCGGCGCTGACTTTGCTTTGCAGGAAGACGCTGAAGCGTTGGAGCAAGAGATCCAGAATGTGATGCGACATGTGGATGTGGCTGCTGCGTTGGGAGTAAAGCTGATGCGTCATGACGTGGCTTTTCGCCCTGCACCAGAGGGAACCGTAGCACAGTTCGAGATCGACCTAACGGTACTGGTGAAAGCCTGTCAGCGGATAGCCGATTATGCAGCGGATTTTGGAATCACAACAAGCGTTGAGAACCATGGGTACTATGTGCAGTCGAGTGAGCGAATTCAGCGTTTGTTACACGAAACGGCGCGGAGTAACTTTAAGACCACGCTGGATGTCGGCAATTTCCTCTGTGTGGACGAAGACCCGGTGAGTGCCGTGAAAAATAACATTCCGTACGCGTCGATCGTGCACGCCAAAGACTTCTACTGGAGACCTTCCTACCGGAACCCCGGTGAAGGCTGGTTCCAAACCTCGCATGGCAATTACCTGCGCGGTGCCATTGTGGGCCATGGCGATATCGACATGCCTGAGGTATTCCGTGTATTGAAAAAATCAGGGTATGACGGATATATCTCGGTTGAATTTGAAGGCATGGAAGATTGCAAAACGGCCTCACGCATTGCCATGGATAATGTCCGCCGCCTATGGGAAGAGGCATAGGGCGGAGTACTTGTTTTAAATGAAATATGGCTTGTTACGTATGGCTCAAACAGAAAGTTAATTCAGTCAGGAAAAGTAGTGGAGGGGGCGAGATCGATTCTGAAGAAACGAAGTTAAAAGCTTTCTGTAAGAAAGCTACTTCGTAAGCATTAACTTGCCTTTATCACCGGATTTCCTCTTTGCAATAAGGGGATTAAAGAAATCTGGGGATAAGAGCGATCGGAAGAATGATTCGCAACCGGACGTCTACCCGCTGGACGTCAATTATTTTATTTATGGAGGAATCAGCACTATGTCCAAATTGAAAGTCGCCGTTATCGGTGCCGGATCCATATCCGATTGCCATTTGCAAGCCTACGCCAGTAACCCGGACGTTGAAATATACGCTATCTGTGACCTGAATGCAGAACGTGCCGCAGAAGTTGCGAAGCAATATGATGCTCCTCATGTGTTTACCGATTATAAGGAACTGCTCGCACTGCCCGAGATCCATTCCGTCAGCATCTGTACATGGAACGGCTCCCATGCAGAGATTAGCATTGCTGCTCTGGACGCAGGCAAAAATGTGTTATGTGAAAAACCACTCTGCCAAACGGTGGAGGATGCCCTCGAAGTAGAGAAGGCGGTTCATCGCAGTGGAAAGCTGCTGCAAGTCGGTTTTGTTCGCCGATATAGCGACAATGCACAAATTCTGAAGAAGTTTATCGACGAGGGTGAGCTGGGCGAGATCTATTATGCCAAAGCCTCCAGTCTTCGTCGTCTGGGCAATCCGGGTGGCTGGTTCTCGGATATCAACCGTTCCGGTGGTGGTCCGCTGATCGATATCGGGGTGCATGTAATCGACATTTGCTGGTATCTCATGGGCAGACCAAAGGTGAAATCCGTCTCCGCCAACGTGTCCAATCGATTGGGAAACCGCTCGAATATTAACAATCTGTCGTTCTACAAGGCAGCGGACTATGACGCGGGGCAGAACACCGTTGAGGACATGGCGAATGCACTGATTCGTTTCGAGAACGGTGCGAGCCTACTCGTGGATGTCAGCTTCACGCTCCATGCTAAAGCGGATGAGACTTCGGTAAAGCTATATGGCGATAAAGGCGGTGCCGAGCTGGAGCCAGAAATTTCGATCATAGGCGAGAAATTCAACACCATTTTGAACATGACTCCACAGGTGGATTTCAAATCATTCGACTTTATGGGATCGTTCCGCAATGAAATCAACCATTTTATCGATAGCACACAGGGCCGCAAAGAAACACTTAGCCCCGTTGAAGACGGCGTCGAAGTGATGAAAATGCTCTGTGCCATCTACGAATCAGCCCGTCAAGGCCGCGAAATCACGCTGTAAAAGGAGCATTGCATAGCGTTGTTACGCTACGTAGATACTTTACTACTCCCGTGGCATTAAAAGTTATGAGTACTTCGTTCCCTTTCAATGAAAAGCTCCGTTCCGGGCGGGCGTGGATTCGTCCTTTCCGCTCGCCGTTGGAGCAGAGTAGAGAGCGAGTGCTAACGAATCTGAGGCATCTTATTTAAGGATCTGAAGCACCAGTAGAAATCTAAGAAACCTGAGACACGTTATATGAGAATAAACAGCAGTTTACAGCGTTTTTATCAGCTAATTTTGGGAAATAAGGTGTCTCATGTTCCTTACAATTTAAAAAGAGGACCAAAAGGCTAAATAAGATGCCCTGTGTTCCTTAGAAAATTCTCTACCCATTCGCTAGGATCAGCCAGTCTGGAATTCAAGACGTTATGAACGCGCGGACATGCATCATCGTATATCTTCCTAAACTGAAGTTGAAGAGACGTCCTATAATACTTACCGTTTACACCAAAATGGTGAGTGCAGAACTAATCCAAAACAACGAAGCGCTCGCTCTCTGCCCTTGGATTTCCCTATAGAAACGAGGGAAATAAGGGATTCATATTAATTGAAGATGGCACCGCACTCAAAATACAAAGTTACTACGCCCCTTAACAGTTAAACGAACCGTTTACGCCAAAACGGAGAGGGCTGAACCAATCTACAGAAGCGAAGCGTTCGCCTTTATCACCGGATTTCCAACAATTATAAAGTGAAATCAAAGAAATCCGGGGATAACAGCGATCGAAAGATGGTACTGCACTCGGAGTGACCAGGCGTAACATGCAAGGTTTATCTTTTATCTAATCCAAAGGAGATGAAACAGGATGAGCGAAGCCAAAGAAACCGTACTGGAGCAGGAAGAGCAGTTTGTCGAAGCCGGCGTGCACAATTTTAGCAAAGAGGACGAGTGGATCAAACCGGAGGACCCGCTACTGAATGAGCGGTTGGAGTGGTTCAAGGATCAGAAGCTGGGGTTGATGATGCACTGGGGGCCGTATTCCCAGCTTGGCCTCGTGGAATCCTGGGCGCTGAGCGATGAGGACGGCGATTGGTCGCGCGATGACATCGACTGGATGGATGACATGGAAGACTTCAAGCGGGAATATTTTGATCTGAACAAAACCTTCAATCCGATTCGCTTCCAGCCTGAGGAATGGGCACAAATGGCGGCAGATAACGGGTTCAAATATTTCCTGTTCACCACCAAGCACCATGACGGTTTCTGTATGTGGGATACCAAGACGACGGATTACCGGATTACGGGCAAGGACACGCCTTTTCATACCCATAAGTATGCGGACATCTGTCGAGCATTATTTGATGCATTTCGGGCCAAAGGACTGGGCATCTCAGCGTATTTCTCCAAAGCGGACTGGCATACCCCGTATTACTGGGCACCGGGCATGGAGCGTGGACGTCATATGTGGCGCGGGCCCTCGTATGATCCCCATAAGTATCCGTGGCTGTGGGAGAAATTCGTGGAGTTCACACATGAGCAGATCATGGAGCTACTGACGAATTACGGGCGAATCGAATGTCTGTGGCTGGATGCTGGATGGGTGCGCGAAGGTCGCCATGGTCAGGATATCAGGCTTGGAGAAGTCGTGGAACGGGCGCGTAAGACCACACAACCTTGGCTCCTGTCCGCAGATCGCACCGTGGGTGGGCCGTATGAGAATATCGTTACCCCCGAGCAGACCATACCGGAACATCCGATGAACATTCCGTGGGAGAGCTGTATTACCGTGGGGAACTCCTTTGCTTTCGGATTCGATGATCAGTATAAAACAGGAAGACAGCTGGCACATATTCTACTCGAAGTTGTGTCCAAGGGCGGTAACCTGGCGCTGAATGTAGGTCCACAACCCGATGGGCGTCTGCCAAAAGGGGCAATTCGAGGCATCAAGGGCCTCGGTGAATGGCTGAGTACTCATGGAGAAGGCGTCTATGGAACCCGAATCTGCGGGCCTTATTTTACGAAAGATTGGGCTTTCACTCAGAAAGAAGAGATCAACACCGTATATGCCTTCCGGTTATACCGAAACGAGAATGAGACCGTACAACCACAGTTAATCATTCCTTATCTGGAAAAGGTAGAGCGGATCGAACTCGTGGGCACGAATGACGTACTTTCGTATCAGCAGACAGAAGACGGACTTCTTGTGGATCTGCCCCAATCCGCTACAACCAATGAAGCTCCCATCACACATACGTTCAGGCTGGTCACAAGCGCATAGAATGCCATGTCAATTCCGGGGGAGATATAACCACCTCCGGGATTTTTTTATTCATACATAAGGGACACGATTCCCAATAGAAACGGCTCGCAATCGCTTGTCACACAAGGGTTTGTGGAATAAAGAGAAGTCGGAGAAAATTGCAAATTGATAAAAGTTTACCGTGCGATGTACTATCAAATTAAGAAAGCGCTACCTGGTATGAATGTTTACATCATTTATGTTTAGTAAGGAAGCGAGAACAGAAAAAAGGATGTATAAGGGATGTAAATGTAATGTATTATTACACTTGAGGTGTAGAAGGAGTGACGCAAATGAGTCGAGCTACGGAAAGCATACCCGCCAAGATGGAACTCCAGCAGAGGAAACATGTGGAGCCCAAGCGGCAGCATCCATTCATCAAAAGCCTCAAGAAACACTGGGAGCTCTACCTGCTCGTGCTGCCCCCGGTGTTGTATCTGTTGATCTTCAAGTACATCCCTATGGTGGGTGTCCAGATCGCCTTCAAGGACTTCAGTGTGGTCAAAGGAATCTGGGGAAGCCCGTGGGTCGGATTCAAACACTTTGAGGCCTTCTTCCAATCTCCAAACTTCTGGCTGTTAATCAAAAACACGATAGGCATCAGCTTTTATTCCTTAATTGCCGGTTTCCCCATTCCCATCTTGCTGGCGCTGGCGCTGAATGAGATTCGAACCGGTTACTTCAAGAAGACCGTGCAGATGGTCACTTACGCTCCGCATTTTATCTCCACCGTTGTCATGGTATCCATTATCATTCTGATGCTCTCCCCACATGTGGGCGTGGTAGACAAGCTGTTCACACTGCTCGGCTTCCCGATGACCAATTTCATGGGCATCCCGGAATACTTCAAATCGATCTATGTCTGGTCAGGTGTGTGGCAGGGCATGGGATATTCATCAATTATATATATCGCAGCTCTTGCTGGTGTTGATCCATCTCTCTATGAAGCAGCGAAGATGGACGGCGCATCAAGGCTTCGGAAAATATGGCACATCGACCTGCCATCGCTCGTTCCAGTCACCGTTATCATGCTGATTCTGAGTCTGGGCAGCATTATGGGCGTGGGCTTCGAGAAAATATACCTGATGCAGAATCCACTCAACACAAGCGCTTCGGAGGTCATCTCCACGTATGTGTACAAGGTGGGTCTGATCGGAGCGAATTTCAGCTTCTCCTCGGCAGTAGGGTTCTTCAACTCCATTATCAACCTGATCCTGCTGGTTATCGTCAACGGCATATCGCGCAAAGTATCCCAGAACAGCTTGTGGTAAAGGAGGAGTTTATCCATGTTCAACCTGATTAATCGTAACCGGATCAAGGACCCGCTCGGTGACCGCATTTTCATGACACTTAACTACATCTTTCTGTTTGCCATACTGCTAACGGTGTTTTACCCGCTCTTGTATATCATCAGTTCTTCGTTCAGCTCTTCACGAGCCGTGACATCCGGCCAGGTGTGGCTGTTCCCGGTAGACTTTAACATTAAGGCGTACATCTCCATTTTCAAAAGCCAACAGCTTATGCTCGGTTTTTATAACACGATCATCTACACCGTGGTGGGTACGTTCATTAACGTGGTGCTGACCGTCATGCTGGCGTATCCTTTGTCACGAAAATCGTTTTATGGACGAGGGGCCATCATTATTTTCATGATGATCACGATGTTCTTTGATGGTGGTCTGATTCCCACCTACCTCCTGATGAAGGACTTACACCTGCTGGATACACGTTGGGCGATGTGGTTGCCCGGGGCGCTCGCAGTATTCCAGGTCATCGTGGCGAGAACGTTCTTCCAGTCTTCCATCCCGGAAGAGCTTGGAGAGGCCGCAGAAATGGATGGTTGCCGGGATATCCGGTATCTGATCAGCGTAGTTCTTCCCTTATCCAAGCCCATTCTGGCGGTCATGACACTCATGTATGCCGTAGGTCACTGGAATGCGTACTTTGATGCACTGATCTACCTGCGTTCCGAGAAGTTGTTCCCTCTGCAATACGTGCTTCGCAATCTACTCATCCTGAACGCGGCTGATCCGGCGATGCTTGCCAATACCAGCCAACAGATGCGGGACCAAGGGTTCGAGCAGGTGTTGAAATATGCACTGATCGTTGTCGCGAGCATTCCAATTCTGATCATGTATCCATTTGTACAGAAGCATTTTGTTAAAGGGGTCATGGTGGGTTCCCTCAAAGGTTAATCCTTGTGAGTTAAGCCTGGTTGCCTTTTGAAAGGAGGTGGAAGGAACACGCCGGCTTCCGGGGTCGATTTTATAAACGTGCAGTACAAGCCAATAATTTGCCGTTATGAACAAAAAGGAGGAGTCAGATTGAGAAAATCTTGGATTTCGATGTTGTTTCTGGTCTTTGCTTCGATGGCTTTGTTGTCCGCATGCAGTTCATCTGAGGAGTCGGGTGGAAGTAGCGATGGTAGCGGGGAGAGCGGCGGTCCTGTAACCATGACCCTCTTTGCTCCGCAAGGCAAAGCGTCCATGGAAGAGAATGAATTCACCCAATTTATCGAAGACAAGTTCGACGTTACCCTAAAATGGGATCTGGCCCCAACGGACGCCTTGCAGGATCGCAGACAATTGCTGCTGGCTAGTGGTGATTATCCTGAAGTATTTCTTCACGGCAAGTTCACCACCTCAGACCTTCAAACCTATGGAAAACAGGGCGTGTTCCTTCCGCTACAAGATCTGATTCAGAAGTATGGTCCGAATCTGACCAAGATTATGGAAGAGAAACCATACTTCAAAGAAGCCATTACGGCACCGGACGGTAACATCTATGCGCTGCCTATCTTCAATGAATGTTACCACTGTACGTATGCACAGAAATACTGGATCAACACGGAATGGCTCGATAATCTGGCTCTGAAAATGCCAACCACAACTGATGAACTGTATACCGTTCTGAAGGCGTTTAAGACACAAGATCCAAACGGTAACGGGAAAGCGGACGAGATTCCACTTACAGGCGCACCGAACAAGTATGTATGGAATGGCAACATTGATGCCTACCTGATGAATAGCTTTATATACAATGACAACGACAAATATCTGATTGTGAACGATGGCAAGGTGAGTTTTGCCGCCAATCAGGAAGGCTGGAAGAAAGGGCTGGAGTACATGAACAAGCTCTATGCAGATGGCTTGATTGATCCGGCTTCCTTTACACAGAATGATCAGGCGATTGGACAGCTGGGGAACAAGGAAGGCGATGAAGTGGTCGGCTCCATTACAACGGCGCTGGTCAGTTATCTCGTGAATACTTATGACAAAGATATCACCCGTCACCAGCACTGGGAGATCGTTCCTCCATTGAAAGGACCAGATGGAGTGCAGACGACAGGCGCCACGCAGAGCGTAGGTGAGTTTGAGTTTGCCATCACGAACAAAGCGACAGAAGCACAGCAGATTGCCGCCATCAAGATCGTAGACTACATGTTCAGTGAAGAAGGTGCGCTGTACGCGGAGTATGGACCAACTGAAGGCAAGGGCTGGAAGAAGGCAGATGCCGATGAGAAAAACATCAATGGCGAGCCGGCCAAATACAGCTACTACAACCTGCCTGAGCGTGATCCAAACGTTGTTGTGAACGAGAGTTGGTCACAGATCGGAGCACATGACTTGTCCAACACGTTCCGTAATCTGTTTGCGGAAGGACAGAATCCTTTAGAAGCAGAGGGTTATGGTACACGTCTGGCTCAAGCTACCAATGTGTATGAACCTTATGCACCCAAAGAAGTATACCCTGCGAACGTATTTATTCGTCCAGAGGATACGGAATCAGCCGCACAACTGACTACGGCCATCAAGGATTATGTACAGACGAATATGGCACAGTTCATTATTGGCAGCAAGAGCATTGATAAGGAATGGGATTCGTATGTCAAAGGCTTTGATGGTCTCGGACTGAGTAATTACCTTGAGATCTACCAGCGTGCCATTGAGAAGAATCAATAATTGAAGGATTCAATATAGAGGCTGTCCCGTCTGTCACCCGTGACCGGGACGGTCTTCTCCTATGACAACCCCACGTCATCCGATATAATGTACTGAATATTTATGGAAAATTAGCGATCAGCACAGATGTTTGTCGTCATTCAGCATGAACAGTAATGGTGGGGGGATCTCGGAGATGAACAACAATTGGTTTAGACGTTTGCTGTTATCGTATCTGCCTGTTTTCTTTATT
This sequence comes from Paenibacillus sp. FSL M7-1414, assembly GCF_038003195.1. Taxonomy (NCBI): domain Bacteria; kingdom Bacillati; phylum Bacillota; class Bacilli; order Caryophanales; family Paenibacillaceae; genus Paenibacillus; species Paenibacillus sp. FSL M7-1414. The sequence goes on from NZ_JBBOOS010000001.1 coordinate 250,579, forward strand.
GTGACGACCATTCTATTCTTTATTTTCTTTCAAGTATTCAATGAACAGAACCGTAGAGAAGCGCTTAAGGCCAATGAATTTCTGGCCTCTCAGGTTACGCAATATCTGGACAACTCCCTGCGTTCCATCGACTTCAAGGTACTGCGTGAGATTTTGACCAACCCTAACTTGAAGAATTATTTCTCGGTATCTGGCAGCGATGATGTGTATGCCGGCATTCAGGCGGTCCAGGTGGTTGATGAATTGAAAATAGAGTATCCGCTGATTGATTCGATTTATCTCGTTCGATACGGGGATGGCACGGTCTTCAGTAACGGGAAGGCTGTTCCGATTGAAGAGTTCCCGGATGCAGACTTTATTGCAGATAGCCGGTCAAGGGATGAACAGAAGTGGGCAGGGGCACGAGCGTTCCGGGCTTTTCCATCGCAAGCGACTGAGCAAGTGATTACGATTGTGCGCAGTGTAGGAAACGGCAAAGGACTTGTGGTCACAAACGTGGACCTGAGTACCCTGAGAAAATCCATTATGCAGATGTATGATCCGGAATTTACGTTTGTGAACATCTTCAACCGTTCGGGCGGCAATCTGTGGGATAGCAGCATGCCAGGAGGGGTTGCAGCTTCTACTAAAACCACGTCGGGAGAAGTCTTCTCCGAATTTACGTCGAGTTATAGCGGTTGGAAGGTGCAGTCAGGTCTCAACAATGGAAAAATCGTCAAGTGGACGCTGCAATTTTATAATATCTGGTTTGCCTTTGCTGTAGTGGTTGTGTTGATTGGTGTGGTGTGGGTGATCTATGTTACCCGCAGAAACTACAAGCCGATTCAGCAGATTGTCACGTTAATTCAGACCGTCTCTTCGCAGAAGCAATCGGGGCTCAACTATGGCAAAGAGAATGAATTCCGATTCATCCATACAACGTTGGAACGCATGATTGATCAGACGAGACAATATCAGGAGGAGCATGAAGAGAATCTGATTTTGCAGAAAAAAATGTTCTTTCAGGAGTTGCTGGAGGGCACACGAGACTTTACGAGCACGGAGCTGACAGCGGAAATGAAGAAGTTCAAACTGCCTGAGCTGGAGCACCGTTGGGCCGTCATGGTAGTTGAAATGGATCGGTATGATGCATTTGTGACGGAGTATCATGATCAGGACCAATCCCTCCTGAAATTTGTGTTATCCAGTATCCTGCAGGAGAGTGCGCGTCATGAAGGAACGGAAGTATGGGCTGAATGGATCTCCGATCAGCGTCTGTACGCCATCCTCTGGATTCCGGCAATGGAACAGGCTGAGGAGACCGAGCATCGATTGCTTGCTGGTTATCTGGAAAGAATCGATCAGTATCTGAACTTCACCGTGACCATTGGTGTTGGTCGGGTTGCTGTCGATATTCGGGGGCTGAGAGCTTCGTTGAAAGAAGCTGTGCACGCGCTGGAGTACAAGGCTGTACTGGGGATAAACCGTATCATTCCGTGTAGCGATGTGCCGAATTCGACCAATGATGTGTATGAGTTTCTGAAAACCATCTCGCTGCTGGTACAGGCGATGCGCTTGTCGGACGATGTCTGGGAAAAGCATTTTGAGAGACTGTTTGAACAAATCAGTGAGTCCGTTCTGTCCCGTCAGGAGATTATGAATACGATCCAATTGTTATTTCAACATTACAATCGGGAATTCGCCGAACTTCCACGAGAGTATCAGGAGTCATGGGCCGCTATATTCACCCCACTTCTTCCAAGGCTGGAGGGCTGGGAGACGTTAGACGATCTGCGTGAGCTGTGCTGGGAAGGGTTCAGAGAACTGGCGTTGCAGATGCAGACGCTGCATTGTTCCCGAAAACACAGATCACATATTCTGGAGATTCGCAAATACATCGAAGAGCATTACAACAATCCTGATCTGTCACTGAACTACCTTAGTGATCTATTCGATATTAATCCGAAGTATCTGAGTAAGCTTTTCAAGGATGAGATTGGGGAGAAGTTTGTGGATCTGCTCATTAGTCATCGCATCGAAAAAGCCAAGCTGCTCATGCAGGAGACCGATAAGGCTATTCAGGAGATCAGTGAGGAAGTGGGATACACGAACTATAATTCCTTCAACCGGGCTTTCAAAAACGTGGTGGGTGTGGCACCAAGTGACTACCGCAAAGCCATGTGAGTGCATGCGCCTAACTAATTCCGAACGCATAAGGAGAATGTGCATATGGACTATAAAGATGCTTCGCTTCCCATTCAGGAACGGGTTCAGGATCTGATCGGACGGATGACAACGGCAGAGAAGATTGGACAACTCATTCAGCCGATGGGGTGGAAGACGTATGATAAAGCACCTGATGGTACAGTACAGGTGACGGAAGAGTTCAAAGCGTACATGGAACAGGGGGGTGTCGGTTCTCTGTACGGTGTGCTTCGGGCCGATCCATGGACCGAAGTGACACTGGAAACGGGGCTTACTCCACGGCAGGGAGCCGTTGCCACAAATGTCATTCAGCAGTATGCCATGGAGCATTCCCGGCTGGGCATACCCATTTTGTTTGGGGAAGAGTGTTCCCACGGGCATATGGCGATCGGGGCAACAGTTTTTCCGGTACCGTTAATGGTGGGAAGTACGTGGAATATGGAGTTATACCGCAAGATGTGTGAAGCCATCGCTGTGGAGACCCGGAGTCAGGGGGGAGCGGCAACGTATTCCCCGGTGCTTGATGTCGTACGTGACCCGAGATGGGGACGGACGGAGGAATGTTTTGCCGAAGATCCCTACTTAATCGGTGAATTTGCAGTAGAAGCGATGAAGGGACTGCAGGGTGACCGCCTTGATTCCAACCAGACGATTGTCGCTACACTTAAGCATTTTGCGGCTTATGGCAGCTCGGAGGGTGGGCGCAATGCTGCTCCAGTTCATATGGGCTTACGTGAATTACATGAAATAGATCTGTTGCCGTTCAAAAAGGCAGTGGAAGCCGGGGCTTGCTCCGTGATGACCGCATATAACGAGATTGATGGCGTACCCTGCACGTCCAGCACGTATCTGCTGAATGATCTTCTGCGGGAGCAGTGGGGTTTTGATGGATTTGTCATTACTGATTTTGGTGCTATTCAGATGCTGGTCCATGGACATAACACCGCCGAGAACGGGGAGCAGGCGGTGGCACAGTCCCTTCAAGCAGGAGTGGATATGGAGATGTCCGGGTACATGTACCGCAAACATCTCGGTCAGGCGTTGGAGCAGGGAATGATCGAAGAGAAGGATCTGGACTTGGCTGTGTGGCGAGTGCTGGAGATGAAATTCAGACTTGGTCTGTTTGAACAACCTTTCGTAGATCCTGACTTTGCAGAACAGGTCATCGGATGTGAAGACCATACACAGCTGGCGAGGGAAGTTGCACAAGAGGGGATTGTTTTACTGAAAAATGAGGGAAATACTCTTCCGCTTGCCAAAACAGGTCCAAAGCTAGCTGTCATTGGTCCGAACGCGAACCATATCTATAACCAGCTTGGAGACTATACCTCGCCACAGCCGAGAGAGCAGATCGTCACCGTACTGGATGGCATTATACGCAAGCTTGGTGCGGATTCGGGTCAGGTGCTGTACGCACCCGGCTGCCGGATTAAAGGCGATTCCAGAGAGGGCTTTGCACAAGCACTCGCCTGTGCGGAACAGGCCGATGTCATCGTGATGGTGATGGGTGGTTCCAGCGCCCGCGATTTTGGTGAAGGTACGATCGACTTGCGGACAGGTGCGTCTGTGGTAACCGATGATCCATGGAACGATATGGAGTGCGGTGAGGGCATTGACCGGGCATCTTTGAATCTCATGGGTGTTCAATTGGAGCTGGTGCAGGAGGTACATAAGCTGGGGAAACCCGTTATCGTGGTGTATATTAACGGCCGCCCCATTGCTGAACCTTGGATTGATGAGCATGTCCATGCCATTGTGGAAGCGTGGTACCCCGGACAGGAAGGTGGTAACGCGATTGCGGATATTCTGTTTGGCGACGTGAATCCATCTGGTCGTCTTACGGTTTCCATTCCCAAGCATGTTGGGCAACTTCCGGTCTACTATCATGCCAAACGCACTCGTGGCAAGCGGTATCTGGAGATGGATCTGGCGCCGCAGTATCCGTTTGGATATGGACTGAGCTACACCGAATTCAAATACGAGAATGTAAGAGTAATGCCAGAAGTCATCGGCCCGGATGATGAAGCACAGGTGATGGTTGAAGTCACCAATACTGGAGCGGTATCGGGAAGCGAGGTTGTGCAGTTGTATATCACAGATGTATCAGCTTCGGTCACGCGGGCTGAAATGTCACTGAAAGGTTTTCGTAAGATCCATCTGGAGCCAGGACAGACCCAGACCGTTACATTCCCTGTGCAAAAAGAACATCTCGCACTGATCGACTCTCGTCTCCAGTCTGTCGTAGAACCGGGTGAATTCAGGCTCATGGTTGGCCGCAATTCGGCTGATTGGACTACTTGCAGTCTGCAGATCCAGAAGGTGGGGGTGGAGGTATGATTCGAATTCAGCGATTCATCGAAGATCTGAAGCAGCGGCAATGGCTGGATACGATAGAGCTTCCGGCGTGGGAGATGCAGAGGGCCAGATACATTCGGCCAGGGGAATACGAGTACGAACAGGCAGAAGTAAATGAAGATGAGCAGTCCCACAAGGCAGTGCAAAACTTGAATCCGCTGAACAGCGTACATGGAACGACGTATTTTCTGAGCAAACGTGTGGAGATTCCGGCGGAATGGCAGGATCAGGCTGTTGGGCTGATCTTCGAGGCTGGAGGAGAAGGGCTGCTGAAGGTGAAAGGCATGCCGTATCACGGACTGGACCGAAATCATGGGTTCGTCCCCCTTCCGAGAAGTCGGGTAGGAAATACGCCACAGTTGGAGATTGAACTCTATGATCCGATTCCAGAGCCGCATGACCCACTCAACCGACAAGCTGTTATTCAGCCGCCTATTCAGGGCATTCGGGCAGCATTGGTTCATGTTAATCAGCCACTGCAGAGCCTGATGTACAGCGTTACGGTACTCGCCGAGTCGCTCCGGGCATATAACGAGAAGGAGCCCAAGCGGATGGCACTTGTTCAGGCTATTTATCAGGTGATGGATAACATGTACAATGACCCGGAACGCTGGAGTGATGCAGCCTGGATACAGAACTTCGAATATGCATTAGCACAGTCGGTACAGCAGGAAGACCCCGAAGAATATCGAAGTGGCTTCATGCATCTGGTTGGACAATCCCACATTGATATAGCCTGGCTGTGGCCTGTACGTGAGACAGTTCGCAAGTCCAGTCGCACATTTTCGACCATGTGTACGTTGATGGACACGTACCCGGATTTTGTGTATTCCCAGAGCCAGCCGCAATTGTATGCCTTCGTGAAGGATCATTACCCGGAGCTGTACGAGCGAGTTAAAGCGCGCATTGCCGAAGGACGCTGGGAATTGGTTGGAGGCATGTGGGTGGAGCCGGATCTGAATATTCCGAGTGGAGAATCGTTGGTTCGGCAGATTCTGTATGGACAGAACTTCTACCAGGCGGAGTTTGGCAAGCGCTCCAACATTGAGTGGCTACCGGATACCTTTGGCTACTGTGCTTCTTTGCCGCAGATGCTGAAGCTCGCGAATATCCCTTATTTTATGACCACCAAGCTGAATTGGAATGATACCAATGCGTTTCCTTATGACCTCTTCGACTGGGTAGGCATTGATGGCACTTCCGTGCTTGCGTATCTGAATCATGGCGTGAATGAGCATACGCGTCCCAAAGATGTGGATGAACATTGGCAATCATTTAAACAAAAGGATGTGCACCCTGAGCAAATGTTGCTTTACGGACATGGCGATGGTGGCGGCGGGGTGACGAATGAAATGGTGGAGTTTGCGGAGCGATCCCATTTGATGGTTGGACAGCCGATCAGCAAATTCAGCACGGCTGGTGCTTTTTTTGAAGACATATCGTTGAATCATCCGACGTTGCCAAAGTGGCACGGGGACTTGTATCTGGAACTGCATCGCGGAACGTATACAACTCATGCGAGGAACAAACGTAGCAACCGTAAGGCAGAGGTATTATATCGGGAAGCGGAAATCTGGGGGCAATTTGCCGGGGCTTACAGCGCGCACACGAAGAATGATCTGGATGAAGGCTGGAAGTTGATTATGCTCAACCAATTCCATGACATTATTCCGGGAACGTCGATTCCTGAAGTATACGTAACGTCCACCGAGGAGTACACGAAGGTATTTGCACTGGGTACATCCGCACTACGGGAAACGCTGGATACCCTTGCGGAGAACATTGCAACAGATGAAGTTGATGGTCTCCCCTACATTATATTCAACAGCCTCTGCTGGGAACGTGGAGAAAATATCACTATTACAGGGGATGCTTACCTCACCAAGGTGGCTGCATTCGATCGTCAAGGTAACCGTTTGACCTATGATCTCGAACAAAAGGAAGACAAGTATACGCTACTCGTGCATGTTCCATCGATTCCTGCTTTTGGGTATACAACCATATGGCTGCGCGAAGCATCGGATGTTATCCTTCCAGTAAGGGAAGAAAAATCCTTCCCTTCCACGTGGGAAACTGAATTTTACACGCTTGAGTTTAATGACTTGGGAGAGATCACTCGATGGTATGACAAAACGGTAGGACGTGACTGGCTGAAGCCTGGTGATCGGGCGAATGAGTGGCAGTTTTTCCACGACAAACCGACGTACTGGGATGCATGGGATATCGATCCACGATTTGAATCCCAGCGAGCAGGTGCGGTGCAGTTGATCTCCAGAGAGGTTGTACAGCGCGGGGCTACGCGAGATGTACTGCGTTTTGTATGGAAGCTGAATCAGTCGGAGATCAGCCAGGATATCATTTTGCATCGCCACCAGCGGCGTGTTGATTTCCATACGAAAGTGAACTGGAATGAGAGCCATAAGCTGCTCAAGGTGGCCTTTCCAGTGGATCTGGTGGCAGCCAAAGCAGCCTATGAAATCCCGTTTGGAGCGTTGGAGCGTCCAACCCATAACAACACCAGTTGGGAGCAGGCGCAGTTCGAGGTCTGCGGGCATCGCTGGGCGGATATCTCGGAGGGCAACAGCGGTGTGAGTTTGCTGAATGATTGCAAGTACGGGTATGACATCAAGGATCGGACGATCCGCCTGTCTCTGCTTCGTGCTCCGAAATGGCCGGATGAACATGCCGATCAGGGCGAGCATGAATTCACGTATTCGATCCTGCCCCACCAGGGCGATTGGCGACAAGCTGCCGTCGTTCGCCGGGCGATGGAGCTGAATCATCCGGTGGAAGTTGTGGCAGCGAGTCAGTCTTCCGGTCACTTGCCAGCTAAACATGCTTGGGTTCAGTTCCACAGTGAGCATGTCATTCTGGATGCCATTAAGGCTGCGGAAGACGGCTCGGGAACGGTGCTGCGTTTCTACGAATCATCAGGAGGTCGGGAAACGGTGCAGGTTCAGTGGGCTGAAAAGGAAATCAAGGCATCCATCATTAATTTGTTAGAGGATGAGATCCATCCGTTGGCTTGTTCAAACGGCACAATCGAACTGACATTCAAACCGTATGAGATCAAGTCGGTGAAACTTGTTGATATCAGTAATGAGTCGAACCTTACATTTACATGAGAACGTAGAGTTACTCACTCAATCACAGGAGGTATGACATGAAATTAACGAATAAGATCGGTGTCATCGTGGATAGCTTTGGCGTAGGTGTACGGGAAGGGTTGAACAAAGCCAAAGACGTAGGTGCAGAAGGTGTGCAGATCTATGCCGTCAAGGGAGAGATGGACCCCGAAAATTTGTCGCCTGCGGCGCGCAAAGAGTTAAAGAGTTACATCGATTCTCTGGGTCTTGAAATTTCAGCATTGGTCGGTGACCTGGGCGGACATGGGTTTCAGGTCAAGGAAGATAATCCGTGGAAAGTAGAGAAGTCGAAGCGGATCGTGGATCTGGCCCTCGATCTAGGCACCAACATTGTCACTACACATATCGGAATTGTTCCACATGACCCTTCATCGGAAGTTTATGCCACGCTGCATGCTGCTTGTGAGGAACTGGGTCAATACGCCAAAAGTGTTGGTGCATACTTTGCCATTGAGACAGGACCGGAAACGGCTGCTGACTTGAAAGGATTCCTGGATACGCTGTCGACCAACGGAGTATCAGTGAATTTTGACCCGGCGAATATGGTGATGGTGACTGGAGATGATCCGGCGCAGGGTGTTCGTCTGCTCAAGGATTACATCGTACATACCCATGTGAAGGATGGTGTGCGGCTGAAGGAAGTTGACCCACGAGACGTATACGGAGCGGTCGGTTATGCCCCTATGGATCACGATAAAATTGCCGAGATGGTCTCTTCCGGGACTTTCTTCCGTGAGGTGCCGCTGGGCGAGGGTGGCGTTGATTTTGATGGATACTTTGCAGCGCTTCAGGAGATTGGTTACACCGGTTATCTGACCATTGAACGTGAAGTAGGCCATCAACCGGAGCAGGACATTCGCAAAGCGGTTCAATTTATCCAACAATATCGATAGGGAGCTGAGCAGATGAAAGTGGGCCTGAGCACGTATAGTTTGTTGAACGATTTGAATTCGGGTGAGATGACGGTGCTGGATGTGATCGACTGGATTGCGGCGAACGGCGGCGAGCATATGGAGATGGTGCCTTACGGTTATACCGTGGAGGATAATCACGATCTGGCGGATGCGATTCGGGAACGGGCAGCGTCTGCGGGTATTGAACTGTCCAACTACTCGCTGCCAGCGAACTTCGTGCAGGAGACGGAAGAGGCGTTTGCAGAAGAGATGGCTCGGGTCAAAAGACATGTGGATGTCGTACACCGGATGGGTGTAAAACATATGCGGCATGACGTCACGGCGTTTACCCTGCCAAAGGAGAAGATGACCATCGCCTGGTTCGAGGAACATCTGCCGCTGATGGTACGAGGAAGCCAGATCATTGCGGACTATGCCGCGCAGTTTGGCATCACGACAACTATTGAGAATCACGGCTTCAGCGTGCAGGCCAGTGACCGGGTGCAGCGTGTGCTGCATGCTGTCGATCGTCCGAACTTCAAAACAACACTCGATATTGGCAACTTCATGTGTGTGGATGAGAACCCGATCATCGGCGTCATGAAAAATCTGCCGTACGCTTCTCTGGTCCACTTCAAAGATTTCTACTTCCGTCCTTATGATGAGCATCCGGGTGAGGGTGAATGGTTCACCACAGCCTACGGTAACTTCCTAAGAGGTGCCATCGTTGGACATGGGGACATTCCAATTCGTAAAATTGTAAAGCTGATCAAAGACTCCGGTTATGATGGCAACATTACGGTGGAGTTCGAAGGCATGGAGGAATGCAAATCCGCATCCAAAATCGCCATGGACAACTTGCGCCGCTTCTGGGAAGAGGCGTAACGAAGCATGATGAAACATAATAAGGGAATGGATCAAGGGCCACTTTTCGAAGTGGCTCTTATTGTTGATCATTAGGATTCTGGACTGTCCATCGGTCCAGGATCATTTCGATGTAACGCATGGTTTCCGTTGTCATACCATATACACGAGCTGACCGATCATCCCCTGGGGTGATATAATCCCAATATTTTTCTGCCAATTCTGCATTCCCTTGAAAAGCCCTTTCAGCATAATCAGAGATTCGGATGGCCAGTAACCGTGAGGCTTCGGAATCCGGAGGTTCCATTTTGCATGTATGAACATCTTTAAGAATATCAGCCCATTCCATGGATATTGAATTGTTCTGATTATTCAGAGGTAACGATTCCATTTCTTCAGGTGTAAAAACATCTTGACGGAACTTGCCCGGAGGTTGATCCAGTTCACGGATGAAACCCAACATCTCATCCAGACTGATTGTACCGGAGGCTCTGATGGCATATATGGTTGAAAAAAGAAGATGCTCGACCTTGCCTAATCTCTCCTGCTGTTCCTTAACGACGGCCAATTGTTGTTCCAACGTATTATTCCATAAAGTAAGGGTACTCTCTGGTTCAGAGCGAGCAGCATCCTGATCGAGGAATTCTCCAATCTCATTCAATTTAAAATGCATTTTCTTCAGAATGGTAATCTGCTGAAGCCGTAAAATATCCTTTTCACCATATAAGCGATACTGATTGTTCTCATTACGGGCCGGTCGCAGTAAACCCAGCTTTTCATAATAATGAAGTGTTCGGATGGATACTCCGGTATGTTTGGATAGTTGTCCAACGGTATACAACAGCAGATCCCTCCCTCATGATTTATGTATTCTCCACCAGCGCCATGCATTGAGCACCGCCAGAATGATCCCACCGACGAAGATTATCATCATATACAAAATAAATATTTCGGCCAACCCATTATCTTGCGCGGTATAGCTTAACAATGCCGGTCTATCACCTGGCATAACAACGAATCGGGCTACTTCCAGGTAAGCGACATGAAATCCGATGGAGGCCCATAGAGAACCGGTCAAACTGCGCAGAAGCTGTAACGTAATTCCATAGGTCAAGAGTAGGATCATATAATCCAAGGTTATCCGGTTTCCGGCATCCATACCGACGAGCTCTTGCAATAGGCTGACACTCATCGGAACCAGCAGAAAGAGTATGATTTGAGTTACATAAGCGAAAAACACAGGAAGTCGCAGTCTGAGGCGTAATCCATCATAGACCATGCCTCGCATGGATAGTTCCTCTGGCAAAGCTTCGTACAAGAAAGCAATACAACTATTAAGTGCAACAGCAAGCAAGAACTCGGCTGAGAAGTGCCACTCCGTAATCGTAATCCAGTTGTTCATACTGGCTATCGCTAACCCGATGAAGGCCAGAGAAGTGGCAAATAATGCGCCAAAGAGCAAGTGAATTATGCTTTTTCCTGTCAGAGGAAGAAGAACGGACTTCATATGGAAGTGTCTTCGAATGACGAATAGTACGGGCAAGACGATACTAATAATGACAACAGCTTGGGTGAGATGAACCATCCATTCAGCAGCACCAATAGTGCTGACAAACTCCCCTGCGAGTGTAGCAAAAAACAGACCCAATGTCATCGTCAACCAACTCATCCCAATAATGGCTATTCCACTGCTGCGTTGTTTCTTGGTTACATGTTCAGTTGACATACTCATGCTAATCCCCTCCTGAAGCCAGTATAAACCCTCGAGTTAACGTCAGGGTCAAGCAGGAAATATGCCTATCAGAATATGGTTCTGCGCAAGGATTAAGTTACGAGCAGCACAAGTGTGGTATACTGGATATATTCAGCCTGATAATAACTGGCTATGGATAGGAGATGTCACTGATCTATGCAGGTATTCGAGGACTGGAATCAGAAAGTAAAGAGGACGTTTAATGCTACGAACCCAGAGGTAGTATTGACGGTATCGGAAGCTGGAAGTTTGCTTGGTTTGACCAAAGACCAGATGAAACTGTACGTGGACAAGAACAAACTAACGAAGGTCCCGATCATGAGAAGTGTTCACCGATACCTCTTATTGAAAAGTGAAATAGATAACATCGTTCAAGCTCGATAACTTCATAGGATTGAACACAACCATTTTACCGATAGGATTCGGGAGAGTGGTCTTTTTTTTATCTGAAAGGGGACAGAACGTGCTGAATAAAGTGTCAGGTTGGTTCTATCAGCGGGTGAATTGGAAATGGGTTGCAGCTGCGATTGTTGTTTTTGCCTGTTTTATTGCATTCATTCTGCCCTGGCAGGCGGCAAAGTCGGAGGAGGCCACAGGTGGTGGACAGTCCCCGGATTCCTCTTTTCTGTACACTGCGGATGATCTTTATCAGATGGCTGAGCAGTATGGTGAAGCAGGGCGGAGCGCCTATATTCAAGCACGATTCACATTTGACCTCATATGGCCCTTGGCCTATCTGTCCCTCTTAGTTGTTCTGTTATCGATACTCTATCGTGTGCTTCCGGTAAAGAGTCGCTGGCGCTGGGTGAATCTGGTTCCGGTCTTAGGTTGGGTTATGGACATGCTTGAAAATATAGGTGCGTCCCTGATCATGTATCGTTATCCTGAACGTACGCCTGTGCTTGCTGAACTCACTCCGATATGTACCCTGTTGAAATGGTGTCTGATCTATGCCAGTTTTGCAGCACTGGTTCCGGGTGTTCTGATCACTGCTCTCTATTATATACGCAGGCGCAAGAAGTAGTGGGAGAGGGATGGATTAAGAATATGTTGGTAACCCTAATCGTGTAAAGGTCCGCAGTGATGAGTGCAGAAATATACGCTTGTCAAAGGACAACCTGTTCATATATACTCATGTCGCAAGTGGCGTGAATCGTATAATTACAAGAGCCCAAGGAGATGAAGAACGCATGTCGATCAGCTTGAATGTGTATCTGGTTACAGACGGTAATGGACGTGAAGCGGTAGATTTTTATCAAAAGGCATTTGGAGCCGAAGTGCTCGCGCTTCAAACATTTGGCGACGGTCCATCTGACCCGAATCACCCCATCCCGCCAGAAGCGAAAGACCGTATTATGCATGCTTCTTTGCAGATTGGCAGCTCGGTATTAATGTTGTCTGATACGTTTCCAGGTATGCCGTACACTGTAGGTAATCATGTTACGGTTACTGTGAACACGGATACGACGGATGAAGCCAAAGCGATTTTCAACCAGTTGCAAGACGGTGGCGAAGTGAAAATGCCGATACAAGAAACGTTCTGGAGTCCAGCCTACGGTTCGGTTGTCGATAAGTTTGGCGTACAGTTTCAGATCAGTGCTACGCCGGGACAAGCTTAAGAGTGTACTCTTCACTAATATAAACTTCAAATGGCAAAAACCTCCGCGGTCTGCTTTGAGCAGTTGTGGAGGTTTTTTGCTTTTTTTTGTAATGACTCGTGATTAGTCTTCCTTCTGAATCTTGGAAGGATTGTTGATTTTATAGGGAACCGGGTTACGTGTCAGCTTCTTCTTGATAATTTTCGCTTCAAACGTGATAACGTCGCCCACTTCCAGTTCCTGTTTCTTAACGGTGGCACTGTGGCTAGACCAGGCTTCCCCAACATCAATGACGTCTGGCTCCGTAATGGTAACTGCTTCATAGATGATGACTTCGTCGTCATTGTCAGAGAAGTGATTCGGTACGGTGGTGAACTCTTTGACAACGGCACTCATCTTCACTTTACCTTCTGGCAGATCAATCTTGAGGCTCTTGGCTTTGCTCGCTGTTTTGGCTTTAGGTTTGGCATCACTGGCTGCCCCAGACTGAGGTCCAACATACTCTTCTACTAGCCCATCTGGATCACCCTTCAGCCCAGAGGAGAATTCATCTGTGTCCGTATCGTCTGAATCATCCAGATCCACCGGAATTTCATCCAGGTTAACCAAGGCATCTGGAGTTTGCGTAAGTTCAGCAGGGGTAACTGGTACGACTGTATCCGAAGTTGTCGGTTCTGTGCTTCGATCTGAACCGGCATTACTTATGCTTCTGGCACTGTAACTGGACGCTTGCATTTCCTTCAGATAAGACGGGTGAATACAATGCTTTTGTCCATTATCCAGTTGAATAACGGCTGCCATGTGATCGACAAATCCAATGATGGTGCACGGCATGTTTAATCCGTTTCCTTTATAATAGAACGTTTTGAGTTTGGTCGCTTTACCAGAAAGCAGGCCCCACTCCTGACATTTCTCAATCAGTTCATCTTCGTTATCCAGCGCAATAAAATCCTGCGGTTCAATCATAAATGCGTATGTCATATGGAATTTCCGCCCTTCCAATCCATTCTTCATGTTCATCGTTTCCAAATTACAACCAGTGTATCACAAATGAGCATTTTGCATAAATCGAAACGCTGAAATCTGTACTCGGAGATGAAGATTATCAACGCCTGCTAACAGAGGCCTATGCTATAATTTGATCAGAATGTAAGGTGGGTAGGTTGCCTTGATATACATATTTCAGGAAGGGAAGATCTACATGAAGAAAAAAGTAAATCATCAAGCTGTATGGCTTGCTATAGGTGTTGCCATGGGAGTCAGCATTGGTACGGCTACGAAGCAGCTTGGACTCGGGATTGCTTTTGGTTTGGCGCTTGGCATTGTGATTGGTTCGGTGGTTAGCAAACGTGCGGGGTCAGACTCGGAACATATGCTCAGCGAGCATGTCCGGGAATTGCACAAACCAGATGACTGGGAAGACGCGCTGCATTGCTCGCAGGATCATCCGGTGCTTATCCTGAAACACAGCACGACTTGTCCAACCAGTGCGAGAGCGTACAGAGAGTTTATGGCGTTTGTAGGCACCCATGCATCAGATCCCAAACAACCTATGGACTACCGCATCGTCAAAGTGATTGAAAATCGCTCGTTGTCCCGTCACATTGCGGAAGAGACAGAGGTTCACCATGAGTCACCACAGGTACTTCTGCTCGATCAGGGAAAAGTCGTCCATCATACCTCCCATGGCAAAATCACGAAGAAGAGATTATTGCAGTGGGCACAGAATCCATTTGGATGAATAACACACCTTCATAGACCCGTTCTTTTCAGCCCATTGCTGAGGAGATCGGGTCTTTTTTACGTTTTTTTTACACCTGTGGCGGCATTTCTTTACCCCTTTTTTACAGCGTTTCGTATTACGATTTTACACGTAGCAGGTGCAGAGAACGGTAGAGAGAGGGAGGAAGGGCACATGGTGAATGATGCCACGATGATTGGATTGGTTGTGCTGCTGTTTGCGGTGTTTTGGGGATTCGTGAAATTCTGCGAGAAGGCTTGAGGGTAGAGAGGGGGATGCCAAATGATCGTCATCGGTATGATTGTGCTCGCACTGGTGATTTATCTCGGTTATGTGCTGGTGAAGCCGGAGAAATTCTGATACTGACAATGTGCGTAATGCAGGAACAAGGGAACGTCGAATAGGGAGGAAATGTGGATATGGGTATCGGTGTAGTGCAAGTAGCGGTGACGCTGCTGATCATCCTGCTGCTGGTGAAACCGGTGGGAAAATATATAGTGAACGTGTTTGATGGACAGCGAACGGGGCTGAATCGGGTTTTTGGCGGGCCGGAGCGACTGCTCTATCGAGTGATGGGGGTACGGGAGAACGAGTCCATGGGGTGGAAACAGTACCTCACGGCCGTTCTCCTCTCCAACTTTGTAATGTTGGTATTGATGTTTCTGGTGCTGCGGCTGCAAAAATATTTACCGCTCAATCCGGATGGAATCGGCAATATGCCAGCGGCGCAGGCATTTAATACGGCCGTATCCTTCATGACCAACACGAACTGGCAGTCGTATACGGGCGAGAATGCCTTGTCGTATCTGTCACAGATGCTGGCCGTGACGTTTCCGATGTTTACGTCGGCAGCGACCGGATTCGCGGTGGCTATTGCGTTCATTCGCGGGCTGATAGGCCGCCGGGATGAACTGGGGAACTTTTACGTCGATCTTGTACGGTCGATTACGAGGATTTTTTTACCGCTGAGCTTCATCGTAGCCTTGTTCCTTGTATTCCAGGGGGTGCCTCAGACGCTTGCGGGAGCGGTTAACGCAACCACGCTAGAAGGTGGACAGCAGACGATCACACGTGGACTGGTCGCTTCACTGGAGTCGATCAAACACATTGGCACCAACGGTGGGGGCTGGTTTGGAACCAATGCTGCACATCCATTCGAGAATCCGACGGCCCTTAGCAATCTGGTGCATATCGTCTGTATGATGCTGTTACCCACTGCACTGGTATACGCCTTCGGCTTGATGGTCAATAACCGGAAGCAGGGTTGGGCCTTGTTCGCAGCGATGAGTTTTCTTTTCCTTGTGATGTTGACCACCATATTTGTCTCCGAATATCACGGTGTACATGCACTGGATGCAGTAGGTCTGCAGGGAAATATGGAGGGAAAAGAGGTCAGGTTCGGCATACCCGAATCGGCTTTATTCACGGCAGTCACGACAGCGGCTACAACAGGATCGGTCAATAATATGCACGAGTCGCTCACTCCACTTGGAGGCATGGTATCACTGGCTCAGATGATGCTCAATAACGTGTTTGGGGGCAAAGGAGTAGGGCTGATCAACGGACTGCTGTATGTGATTCTGGCTGTGTTTATCTGTGGATTAATGGTGGGACGAACACCTGAGTTTCTGGGCAAAAAAATCGAGGGCAAAGAGGTAAAGCTCGCATCCATCGCCTTGCTCATTCATCCTTTGATTATTCTGGGGCCAACGGCAATCGCGCTTATGCGGCCCGAAGCCATTGCGTCCATCTCGAACGGGGGCATGCATGGCCTGACCGAAGTTCTCTATGCTTTTGCCTCGGGTGCAGCCAATAATGGATCGGCCTTTGCCGGACTAAATGCCAATACAGACTTTTACAACATTGCAATTGGTATCGTTATGCTGCTGGGAAGGTACGTTTCGATGATCGCCATGCTGGCTATTGCGGGTTCACTCGCCACCAAACGGGTTGTGCCTGTAACTACGGGCACGTTGCGGACACACACACCTCTGTTTGCTGGCATTTTGGTCATGATGATCATTGTAGTCGGTGCGCTTACGTTCTTCCCGTCGCTTGCCCTTGGACCGATCGCAGAGCATCTGGCAATGATTCAATGAGAGATATGACAGGGGAGCAACAGAGGAATTGGTATAAGGACGTAACGTACGGAGGTGGCAGTGCACGATGAATGCAGTCGAACGAAAGAAGGAGCAGACGATGCAACACATGGATACAGAAATGTTTAGAACGAAGGGCAATGAGTCGGATATCAATCGCGGTAATATTCAACGTGATCCCGGATCGAAACGGTCGTTAAGCAAGGATATGATATTTCAGGCTTCACTGGATGCGTTCAAAAAGCTAAATCCGGTGGTCATGATCAAAAATCCGGTCATGTTTATTGTTGAGGTTGGTACATTCATTACGCTCTTATTGAGCATTAATCCCGATCTCTTCACCGCATCCGAGGCTGGGCGTGGATACAATATCGCCGTATTTTTCATTTTGTTGTTCACGCTGCTGTTTGCTAACTTCGCGGAGGCACTTGCAGAAGGAAGAGGTAAGGCGCAGGCGGATACGTTACGCAAGACGAAGTCAGACACCATGGCCAATCTGGTGCAGAAGGATGGAACGGTTAGACAAGTGGCTTCGACCCAGTTGAAAAAAGGCGATATGGTCCGTGTGGAAGTCGGTGAACTGATCCCGACGGACGGTGAGATTATGGAAGGCTTGGCCTCCATTGATGAATCGGCCATTACAGGAGAATCCGCCCCGGTCATCAAGGAAGCAGGGGGAGATTTCTCCTCCGTTACCGGAGGGACCCGCGTCGTGTCCGATTACATCGTCATGCGTGTTCAGACCGATCCTGGGGAGTCATTCCTTGACCGGATGATCTCTCTGGTTGAGGGTGCTCAGCGCCAGAAAACACCAAATGAAATTGCGCTGACAACCCTGCTCGCCGTATTAACTCTGATCTTTCTAATTGTCATTCTCACGATGGTTCCGATGGCAAATTACCTGGGTATTCGACTGGATCTGGCGACATTGATCGCACTGCTCGTCTGCTTGATCCCAACCACAATTGGTGGATTGTTATCGGCCATTGGTATTGCCGGGATGGACCGTGTTACACAGTTCAATGTGCTCGCTATGTCAGGTAAAGCGGTGGAAGCAGCTGGGGATATCGACACGCTGATTCTGGACAAAACAGGAACGATCACATACGGAAACCGCATGGCATCTGAGTTTATTCCCGTTCAGGGAATTACTTCGTCAGAGATGATGCAGGCTGCTTTACAGGCTTCTGTGCGAGATGAGACCCCGGAAGGACGTTCTGTTGTGGAACTGGCAGGCAAACAAGGCCAGAGCTGGGCTGAGACGGAGTATGCAAATGCGGAAAATGTGGAGTTCACGGCAGAGACCCGAATGTCCGGTCTGAATCTGAATAACGGAATGAAGATTCGTAAAGGTGCGGTGGATGCGATCAAAAGATATATAACTTCCGAAGGGGGTCGTATACCGGGTGATCTGGATGAGATCGCCAACCGTATTGCGAAGGCTGGGGGCACTCCGCTTGCTGTGGCCATCGATGAACGAATCTACGGTGTGATCTATCTGAAAGACACTGTGAAGCCAGGGCTGAAGGAGAAGTTCGCTGAGATGCGCGCTATGGGCATTAAGACCATCATGTGTACAGGCGACAATCCGCTGACCGCAGCGACCATAGCGCTGGAAGCGGGCGTGGATGATTTTATTGCCGAAGCGAAGCCCGAGGACAAGATTGCGGCGATCAAAAAAGAGCAGCAGGAGGGCAAACTCGTCGCCATGACGGGCGACGGTACCAACGATGCTCCTGCTCTTGCGCAGGCCGATGTGGGCCTGGCGCTGAATTCGGGCACCATGGCGGCCAAAGAAGCGGCCAACATGATTGATTTGGACTCCGACCCGACCAAATTATTGTCGGTAGTCTCCATTGGCAAGCAGCTGCTGATTACACGCGGCGCACTCACAACCTTTTCGATATCCAATGATATCGCGAAATATTTTGCCATCATTCCAGCCATGTTTATTCTCGCCATGCCACAACTTCAGGCACTGAACATTATGAATCTGGCTTCACCGCAGTCCGCGATCCTGTCGGCGCTGATCTTCAACGCCATTATTATTCCGCTGCTTATTCCCATCGCGATGAAAGGGGTTAAGTATCGGGCGATGTCAGCCGAAAGGTTGCTTGGCCGCAATGTGTTCATCTATGGCGTAGGTGGCGTGATTGTACCTTTTATCGGCATTAAGCTGATTGATATGGTTCTGTCGGGGATTCTTTAACGAGATAACAACGCTTATCAAAATTGTTCTTTTATCCTAATGAATTCAGGAAGTGATCTGTATGAACATGTTCTTGCCCGCCGTGCGGTTATCCGTTGTGCTTATGTTGATATGCGGCCTAATCTACCCGCTTGTAACGACTGATGTAGCCCAACTTCTCTTTCCTGCGCAGGCGAACGGCAGTCTGATTACGCAAAATGAGAAAATCATCGGCTCGTCACTGCTGGCGCAGGAAATCCAATCGCCGGGGCTGTTCCAGCCCCGGGCATCAAATGCCGATTATGATCCAACGGCTTCAGCCGGTTCGAATCGCGCCGTAGCCTCGGAGGAGTATATCGGCGAGATGAAAGAAAAGATTGCTCAGCTCCAGCAGGAAAACCCGGGATTGAAGCAAATCCCTGCTGATCTCGTGACGGGTTCAGGCTCTGGACTTGACCCGGATCTCTCTCCCGAAGCCGCTGAGGCACAGATCCCGCGCATTAGCGAAGCTACAGGGCTTAGTGAACAGCAGCTTGTGCAACTTGTAAATGAGCATACGCAAGGCCGGCAAATGGGTATATTCGGGGAACCACGTGTGAATGTAACGGCTCTGAATCTGGCGCTGACAGCAGAACTGAACTAACGAACGAACATATTAGCCTGCTCACGATTATCGGGAGGGGCTTTCTCCATTTTTTCTTCATATTTTTAAAGGAAAGGGGGAGTGGGACGGATGGAAGACAGCTTCAAGCGCAAGTCACCGGAAGAGATGTTGAAGATGATTACGAAGCTGCAACAGGGTACGCTCAAAATCTACATCGGCCCAGTCAGCGGATCGGGCAAAACGTATCACATGTTACGAGAAGGGAATGCGTTGCGTGAGCAGGGCATTGATGTGGTCATCTGCGCCGTCTCCACAATGCGCAGACCGGAAACGGTGGAACAGCTTGGCGCACTCGAACGGATTCCAAGCATTCACTGGTTACGCGAGAGTGATGATGTAGAGATGAAGGATTTGAACTTGGATGCACTATTGGCACGTAATCCGGAGGTTGTGCTGGTGGATGGTTTGGCACATCGCAACAGAGAAGGTGCTCGGTATGCTACCCGGCTGGAGGATATTCAGTTTTTGCTCCGAAACAACATCAGTGTCATGACAACGGTGAATGTGTATGA
The DNA here is from genome assembly GCF_038003195.1 of Paenibacillus sp. FSL M7-1414. NCBI lineage: Bacteria > Bacillati > Bacillota > Bacilli > Caryophanales > Paenibacillaceae > Paenibacillus > Paenibacillus sp. FSL M7-1414. The sequence goes on from NZ_JBBOOS010000001.1 coordinate 270,576, forward strand.
GCTGGAAGGCTATACAGAGCTGGCACGACAACTTACGGGGATCGCAGCAGAATATACGGTGCCTGCCGATACATTGGAGCTTGCGGATGAAGTGAAGCTGATAGACGTCACACCAGAAACCATACTGAGCCGTCTGGCAGAAGGTCATCTGAAGGGGCATGAGGGAGAAGCAGTTTTTCGTCAAGGCAATCTGGGTATTCTGCGCGAACTGGCCCTGAGATTGGTTGCAGAAGGGGTGAATGAATCCCTGCGTGAGCATCGGGAGGAGATGGGAATTACCGTCACAACAGGCATCATGGAACGGATTCTGGTGTCCACGCAATATCATTGGAATGGCTCCATCTATATCCGGCGTGGGCAACAGATTGCCAAACGGCTGAATGGTGATTTGTGCGCCGTTGTTTTCCGGAATATGAAGCAGCCATTAAGCAAGGAGGCAATCGTATTTCGGCGTAATATGATCAAGTTGGTAGAGAAGTTTGGCGGCCATATGGAGGAGCTGTCTATATTACACCGTCGCAACATCCCGTCTACGCTGGCGCGTTACGCAATGGAGCACCAGATTACCCGCATTGTGATGGGACACTCCCGGCGTACACGTTGGCAGGAACTGTGGCAAGGGTCCGTTGTTAACTCGCTGCTGCGCAGATTACGTGGTGTCGACCTGTTTCTGGTTTCTGATCGAGCGGCCCGGGAGGGTGAACGTGTGGTTCCGGCTAAACTTAACGATGTGGAGTCACTGACATACCGCAGACTAAGCGAGCAGGAAATGAAGGAACAGATTGGTCAGATTCAGCGCGGCACATTCAAAATATATATCGGAGCCGCACCAGGTGTAGGCAAAACCTACATGATGCTGCGGGAAGGCAATGACTTGCTCCGCAAGGGCATCGATGTGAAGATCGGTTTGCTGGAGACACATGGGCGGGCGGAAACTGTGGAGCAGATGGGCCACCTGTCTGTGATCCCTCGCGCGAACCGCGTTTATCAGGGAACTTGTCTGGAAGAGATGGACACGGAAGCCATTCTGCATCTTTGCCCAGAAGTGGTGCTTGTGGATGAACTGGCGCATACGAATGTACCCGGGAGTGTTCGGCAAAAGCGTTATGAGGATGTTCTGCTCCTGCTGAATGCAGGCATCTCGGTGATTACCACAATGAACGTACAGCACCTCGAAAGTCTGAATGATGCAGTTGAACATATTACCGGTGTTCGTGTCCGCGAGACCGTACCCGATCGGATCATTCAGATGGCGGATGAGGTACAGTTGATTGATGTGGCGCCCCAGGCCTTGCGGCAGCGCATGAGGGAGGGTAAAATCTATGCAACTGCCAAGGTCGAGCAAGCCCTTGCGAATTTCTTCAAAATCGGTAATCTGATTGCCTTGCGAGAACTTGCCCTGCGCGAACTGGCGGACGATGTCGATGAACGGCTTGAAACACAGCAGGCCAAAATTGCACTTCGAGGACCTTGGCGCAGACAGGAAGCGGTCTTTGTATGTGTAAGCAGTGATCGTCATGCCGAGCGGCTGATCCGGCGCGGGTTCCGTATGGCTTATCGTCTAAAAGCCATCTGGCATGTACATCATATCCACATCGGTGAGTCCATGAGTGACGAAGTGAAGTGCCATCTGGAAGCGTTGGAGCAGCTGACAATTCGGCTTGGTGGTCAATTTCATATTCATCACAGTCCAAGACTGCGCGATGTACCTGAGATTTTGGCAAGAAAGGCATCGGAGGCAAGAGCAACCCAGCTGGTGGTCGGGCAGGCAAGACGGGTGTGGTGGCTGAATGGCTACCGCGGCTCAGGGTCGGTGGTCAACCGACTTGTACGCTTGTCGCGGCATCTGGATGTATTAATCGTTGCAGATTATGATTATGAACTGAGCGGGATGTGAATGGATATTGTCTGAACAAATAAAAAAAGAAACGCAGGCAACCCACGGGAAACGGGTTCCGGCATATGTATGGGTGACCCTCGGGGTGAAGCTGCTAACTTTACTGCTTCATGCCATCGGCATGAGTGGTGATTTGGTTAATGTAGCGCTTATATATCTGTTTCCCGTCCTGGTGAGTGCCGTGTATTGGGGAATGGGGCCAGCTGTATATGCCGCGAGTTTTAGCGTCATTATGTTTGACTTCTTTTTTGTCCCGCCATATTTGAGCTTTACGGTTGAGGATTTGAGATATCTCATCTCCTTTGTTGTATATCTTGCGGTGGCGATCCTGACAGCCAGTCTTGCAGGTCGATTGCGACAACAGTTAGAGATGGTAAAAGCACGCGAGGCCACGACTAACTCCCTATACGCATTGAGTCGTCAGATGACAGCTATTACGGATCTGAATACATTACTGGTTAACATTGCAACCCAAGTATCGCTTACCCTGGGTAAGCCAGCAGCTGTGTATCTTCCGAATGGGCAGGGGGATCTGCTGGTTACAAGCTCTTCTGTACCCGCATCAGAAGGGGAGAAGGATGGCTGGGGAGATGGAGAGTCGGAGATTGCCATTGCCAAATGGGTATATCATCACGGACAGATCGCCGGTAAAGGATCATCTACTCTGCGCGAATCTCCCGGACTTTACGTGCCGTTACGCACAGAGGAGCAGATTCATGGCGTGCTCGCCGTAAGCATGGACGCTGGTGAGGTTCATGAGCAGCAAGAACAGCTTCGTTTGCTGGAAGCATGCGGAGGACTGGCCGCAGGTGCTATTGCCCGAGTGAAGCTGGCGGAAGAGGCCAGATTGGCGCAGATTACTGCTGAATCAGAGCGCATACGCACAGCGCTGCTGGACTCTGTCTCTCATGAGTTGCGTACGCCCCTAACCGCCATTATCGGCTCGGCTACGGGATTGTTGGAGAATGATACTCTTTTTACACCCGAGGATCGGAGAGAATTAACAGGCAACATTAGGGATGGAGCTTTGCGTATGAATCGTCTCGTCACGAATCTGCTGGGTATGGTTCGGCTGGAGAGCGGCATGTTGCAACTGAATCGGAAATGGTGTGACGTGGGGGACATGATCAGCGTTGTACTGACACAGGTTCGGGAATTCAGTCCGCATCGTAACATTCAAGTTGAACTGCCTGATGATCCGGCCTTCATTTACGGAGATGAAGTATTGCTGGAGCAGGTACTGGTCAATATCGTCAGTAACGCCATCAAATATTCGCCTGATGAGAGCCAGATTGTCATCACTGTGACGAGTGATAAGAGTCCAAGTCAATTGACGATCGTGGTAGCTGATCAAGGCATCGGTATACCGGAAGCGGAAAGAATACGTATATTTGATAAGTTCTATCGCTCGGAGTCGACTCAGCATGTCACAGGAACGGGGCTTGGTCTGGCGATCTGCAAAGGCATTGTGGAAGTCCACGGAGGTACTATTGTAGCAGAGCCGAATCCGGGCGGGGGAACGAGAATGCGCATAGATATTCCCATGGAGGCTCACGGATCACGGTTTCCCTATTCAGAACAAGGAGAGGTTGAAGAATAACATGAATGCACCACTAGGGGCTCGCATACTGGTGATCGATGATGAGCCGCAGATTCGCAAATTGCTCAAGGTCACCCTTCAGGCACACCAATTCGAACTCCACGAGTGTGGGGATGGCGAAGAGGGCGTTATTCAGGCCAGTATTGTACATCCGGATCTGATCATCCTTGATCTTGGTTTGCCAGGCATGTCTGGCATGGAGGTGCTTCGCCGGATTCGTGAATGGTCACAAGTGCCGATTATTGTGCTGACAGCGAAGGATCAGGAGGGAGACAAAATTGCCGCGTTGGATGGTGGTGCAGATGATTATGTGACCAAACCATTTGGAATGGGTGAGTTGGTCGCCCGTATTCGGGTGGCGCTGCGTCATGTAGCCAAAACGACGGATGAGCCGATACTACGCTTCGGATCACTCACGATTGATCTGGCCCAAAGGCAGGTGGAACTGGAGGGTACTTTGGTCAAATTAACCCCAACGGAATATGAGATGCTGAAGGTGCTCGCCTCGAATGCGGGGAAGATCATCACCCAGCGTCAGCTTTTGCAGCAAGTATGGGGAGGGCATCATCATGAGTCTGACAGCCACTATCTTCGGGTATATGTGGGACATCTGCGTAAAAAATTAAATGAAGATCCGACGAATCCGCGATATATTCAAACGGAGCCTGGCATTGGTTATCGCTTTTTGCTCCCCACCGAGTAAGGTTTAAGGGGGCGAGACATTTCTGATAAATGATGTGATGCACCATTATGCAGATGAGTGCTATGGAACGAACAAAACACCGTCCCCTTTAACAGCAAAGGAAACGGTGCTTTTATATTATGACGTGTATTTTGGCAACCAGTCGCCGTGAGCCTCAATCAACTCATCACACATCGCTACGATGTCATCGATAGACAGTTCCGCAGCCGTGTGTGGATCAAGCATGGCGGCGTGATAGATATGTTCTTTTTTGCCAGTGATTGCCGCTTCAATTGTTAGCAGTTGCGTGTTGATGTTTGTCCGGTTCAGTGCTGCGAGTTGTGGAGGCAGATCCCCAATGTACGTAGGGCTGATTCCTGATCCATCCACCAGACAAGGTACCTCGACACATGCCTCGCGCGGCAGGTTCGTAATCAATCCGTTGTTCATGACGTTGCCGCCAATCTTGTATGGGTTATTCGTCTCCATCGCTTCGATAATATGCGATGCGTATTCACGGCTGCGGGTATGTTCAATATTTTCGCTGGCAAACAGCTTGGTACGCATTTCTTTCCAGCCTTCAATCTGGTTCACACAGCGGCGGGGATATTCATCCAGTGGAATATTGAAGCGTTCAATCAGCTCCGGATAATTCCGCTTGATGAAGTAAGGGTGGTACTCGGCATTATGCTCAGAGGATTCCGTTACATAATAGCCAAAACGCTCCATCAGCTCAAAACGAACCATGTCGTCATGCTGTTCCTTCTGTTTTTCCTTCGCCCGACGTTTAATCTCGGGGTATAGATCCTGCCCGTCTTTTGTAACTTCGAGCAGCCACGCCATGTGGTTGATCCCTGCAATCTTAGCCACAACACCTGTCTGATCGATCCCCAGTGCATCAAACAGATGTGGTACACATACCTGCACACTATGACACAATCCTACGGTTTTGATCCCGCCATGCACATTCATGACGTTGGTAAGCACGGCCATCGGGTTGGTGTAGTTCAGGAACCATGCATCCGGACATACTTCCTGCATATCTCGGGCAAAATCCAGCATGACTGGAATCGTCCGCAAGTTACGGAAAATTCCGCCGATACCGAGTGTATCTGCAATCGTTTGACGCAGTCCGTATTTCTTCGGAATCTCGAAGTCTGTAATGGTACAAGGATCATATCCACCGACCTGGATGGCGTTGATGACATATTTGGCTCCGCGCAGCGCTTCTTTGCGGTCATGATATACGTTCACAACGCAACGACTTCCGAGTGAACGGGCCAGACTGGTCAGCAAACGCTCTGAATCGCTCAAACGTTCAGCATCGATATCAAACAATGCTAATTCAAAATCCTGCAGTGCTTCGGTCATCATGACATCACCCAATACGTTTTTAACAAAGACGGTGCTTCCCGCACCGAGAAACGTAATTTTATTCATTTAAGTTTAGCCTCCCTGAAAAATGTTGTACCCCAACTATAGGCCGATTCGGCACATATAACTATGGCTCAAACCCTTTCAAACATGGCATAATCCCATTTTTGTTCCCGCTTTCAACTAATATGGAAGCACTTTAGCTGTTATAATATAAAATATTAAATAAAGAGGTAAGCGGAACGAAGTCAGGATGGAGGGCGAAAAATGAGTCGCATTGAGATGAATGTGGTTCCCGCAGGCTGGACACAGATGGAGCTGATGTTGTTGTTTTTCGGGTGGGAGGCCTGTGATCCTGCGCATTATTGGGGACCCGGTGTACGTGATTCTTACATTGTTCATTACATCCATGAAGGACGGGGCACCGTGTACATGGGAGATCAGGAATACAAGCTTAGCGAGGGACAGGGTTTTGTCATTCTCCCGGACACACTTATTCATTATGAGGCGGATCCGAAGGAGCCCTGGACGTATTCGTGGTTTGGTTTTAAAGGCATACAAGCCAAAGCATTCATGCAACGTGCCCAATTGAGCCCGGAGCACCCGATATATAATGCCCATGATACAAATACGATGGAAAAGTTGTATACGGAGATGGTCCAGGCTTCCACGCGTCCGGGAGGCGATGTGATGAATCAGAGTCTCTTGTACCGCTTGATGGCAGAATTAATCTCTTCTTCTCCTGTAGAGGAAGAAATAGGGCAGCTCCTTTCGAACAAAGAGACGTATATCCGGCAGGCGGTGCAGTTTATGGAGAACAGGTACAGCCAGCGAACCTCCATTCTGGATATTGCCCAAGCTGTAGGACTGGATCGCACGTATCTGTCGGGATTGTTTAAAGAGCGATATAGCATGTCGCTACAGTCCTTTTTTCTGGAGTACCGTATGAATCGGGCTGCCGAACTTCTTCAGAATCCAGGGCTGTCGGTCAGCGAAGTGGCCCATTCTGTCGGCTATACAGACCCATTACTGTTTTCCAAGATGTTTAAGCGTGTGAAGGGTGTGTCTCCAAAGGGTTCGAGAAATCGAGATTAGACGCACCTAGTGCTTCAAATTTAAAAGAAAAGTTTTGATCATTAAATGTTGTCCCGCGTTACTGATACAGAAGTTTAATTGAATATGTGGAACTTGGTGCTTTGCCCGTCAGGGTGGAAGCTTAATAGGGAAGTCCGGTGTGATACCGGCGCGGTCCCGCCACTGTAACAGAGGAGTCAAGTAGCGATAATCCACTGGTTTAAGCCGGGAAGGAGTTGCAAGTGACGATGATTCCGGAGCCAGAAGACCTGCCAGGTTTAGGAAACACAGTAGTACCCTACGGGAAATAGGAAGGTGTTTAGAGAGCATGATTTTTTCTGAAAATCTGTTTATTTAAGGCGTCCTCATCCAGTAACACGGAGATGGACGCTTTTTTTGATAGAATTTATAAGTTTTCAGCGGAGCTGTGGATGAAGAACATCATGGCACATACATAAAGTTGTGGGGAAGGACGTTAGAGCACTTGAGCAGATATATCGTTAAACGATTATTACAACTCGTAGTCGTATTGTTCGGCATCACGTTCCTGCTAACCTACCTGTCTCCTGGAGAAAGTCTGTTAGGATAATACTAATGTGCGGGTTATCTTTATAGTCTAAGTAAGGTTATGAAAAAAGAATGATGCAAGAAGGGTTACCCCAGAAGTCCATAGATGACTTTCAGGATAACCCTTTTGTTGTATAACAGGCATGTTGTGTGTAGTTGGGATGTGACACTGGAATCACTTGTGAATGCTTTATCGTATGTGGTTCAGTACACCTATGTCATTAAGCACACCATAGTTTTGCGCAGGCTGTATAGTACTCAGTCTGGCACTTCATGGCTATTTCATCATATATTTATTGATTGCTTCATTGGGTGATTATCGGTATACAGATATTCAGTCTTATTTTGGAGAGGTACTCCGCATACAGACTCTTCTGTCCATATGTAGTTGGATACATATGCTTAGCCAGTCGTGCTGACATGAGAGATTCAAACTAGTGCGGTACTTGGGATTGGAAGTCATTCCGGCTGGACTGATCAGCATGGTAAAAGACAATATCGCCATCCTTCAGAGGCCAGGTTCTGCCTCGAGTGTCTGTTGGTTTTTTGTTGAAACCTTCCATCTGCCATTGATTCATCAGTGGTGCATGAATGTATTGCAGATGGGGCGCCTCTGTATTTCCATTCCGCAGGCTCTCCATGTTGAAGTTGACTACGATATAACCATTCTTTAGAAAAATCTTCGATTTCTCATCCAGCTGATTTTGTCGGGCGAGGGGTTCGAGATCCGTCCCTTTTGGTACAGCATATACATCGGCCGGCAAGCTGTACTCCCCGTACCAACGCTGGATTGCTGCATTGGCCCGGTCCACGTTGACCCCGGAAGGAATCTCCGATTTGGGCCCGATGAGTGTCCGAATAGGAGCGGACAGGATCATCCAGTCATAACGACCTACCCATGTTTTTTGATGAGATGTCTGATCGACTAGGCGAACCATATATTCTGCCAACGTACGCTGATTACGTTCTTCAGCTGACAGTTCATAAGTATACTGGTAACGCGCTGTATCGCCTAACTCTGTGCCGGGTACATTTCGAAGACGTGAGTTCAGGACAACAAAGCGTTTCTCCAGATCCTGCACCGATCCGATACGGATCAGGCGTTCCTGACCGCGATGGTAGTACAGATCCACTTCTTGTCGGGAGGACCCGTCTTTACTTACAAAAGCAAAAGTGGGTGTAATTCGAATACCATCCTGTTTGCCAAACATATTGCCCTTGGTCTTCAGATCGAACTTGAAATGGTATCCTGTCTTCACAGTTGCGTTAGCGAATCCCTGCACCGGATGGCTTCCTGGTCGAATAGGCAATACAAATGGAGCCAGGTTACCTCGCGGATCACCATCAATGCTATTTATCCCGGTCCAGTAGCTATAGCCCGTTGGTTCGGGACTACCCAACCGCTTGCGAAATACATTTTCCCAGTTGTAATCGGAGATATCAGTGACGTGAAAATCATATAATCTTCCGATGACATCTACCGGTACGGTATCTGCTGCAACATGATGTGCCAGATTGGTATTGGCATCCTGTTGCTCGGTAAAGTTTGCAGGTGCATTCTCTGCAATATTGCGGAATACAATATGGTATTTGCCTTCGTCTACCCATACAGGGAGATAGAATGTGGTGTCCAGTTGATTGACCGGAATATCCACCCATGTCTTAGCAGGGATAAACTGGCTCCGATCTGCGTTATAGACATCAAACGGGAATTGCACCTGTTTGATTCGAAAATATTTGGCATAGTCCCGATTCCCATAACCGGGATAACTCACTGCGTCCAAGTGCTGTCCTGATGTGGGAATTCGCACAATGAACGGACGTTCCAGAATGAGTGCAGCGCTGGTTGGGTCCGGTACGGTTTTCTGATTATGCGGTTGATCATCCGATACCCAGGCGTAGTTGACGACAGGGGTGTGTACCGTGACCGTGTTGATGCCGTTAATCGGTAATATTTTATTGGCACCCCCATTCACGTTACCCGGTAGCAAATCATAATAGATTTCACCAGAGCTTGTGGTGTTTGCTTTATTAAGCAGGGAATTGCTGATCATGTTACCCGGTTTGTACAGCACATCACGCCCAATCATCGTTGGATTAGGAATATTGGATGGCGTTGGGCCATCTTTGGTTGCTTCCACATCATTCATAATGGTTGTGTTGTTGAATTTCACTAGATCATTATTCACTTTACTTTGAGGTGTGTTAGACTCAGCCATCCCTTTTAACAGTGATGTATCATCTGGCACACTGGGAGGTTGGTTCAAACCACCTGTTAATTTGGGTGGAGTATATGAGATTGAAGTGGTTTGCCCTGGTCGTACATGGCTTTCTACGGATTCATCATTTTTAGACTCTAGTGTTGGTGGTGTGTATCCTGTTGGATTCATCGTAACGGTCTCACCGGGCAAAGCGTAATTATTCATGGTTGCTTTAGCGATCTTGTATACTTCCAGATTGTTAATTTTCCAGTAGGAGTAGTCTCTTGTGATCTGGAAGTTGTATGGCTTGGGTACCGTGTCGTTCGCGGGTACAGGTGGCCCTGGTGTACAACCATCATCATCACATTCATCTGGTCCAGGTACTGTCCACTCTCTGTCGTACGAGATTGTGACATTACAGTTGTATGTAACTTTACCGCTCATTTTCGCCCAGGCTTGTTTAAACAGATAATTGTCAGCAAAGGCATTTGTGTAGAGTGATTCGGAAGTAGGTATTCCTTTTAACACATTGAATGTCTCATTATCTCTGTTATCTGACTTAATAACACCGTTGGCATTTGGATCGAGATCATTCATGCTCATGATGGTTCCAGCAGAAGGTGGTCCAATCGTTGGTGTGCAACCTCCACCACCGCCTCCGTTACCGTCGTTCCCACCCGTACCTGGGTTCTCTTCAACACCAATGTTTGTAGTGGTAGTTAACTCAAATCCATCTTTCTTCCACAGTACGTTGATAGTTGTAGTTCCCCTACTGACAGCTTGGACTAATCCGGAATTACTAACGGTAGCAACACTAGGATTGGATGATTCCCATGTAGTTGTACCACCGCTACCGGTGTTTACATTGGTTTCTGCACCAAAGTTTCCATCTCCATTTTTGGTTTTGACCGTTGCATTCAATTGTTTGGACTGGTTCAAGCTAAGTTGTCCACCAGCGGTGAGGTTGATTTCTTTGGTTATTTCGGCAACGGCCCGCCAATATATATCCGTATTGAATATGTAGTCGGCAGAAAATTTAGGTGGATTATAGGGTCTGTGGGCTGTTGGTTCAATAGCACCTCCGATTTGCATCGTAAATTTCACTACATCACCTGTGAAACTATCTACGCTGACCAAAATAGGTTCACCCGAAGTATAGTAATCTTTATTGTCCATATACATTGGTTTTAGTGAAGCAGAATTGAATTCAGAGCTATGATGTGGTTCACCAAGCTTATCTGTATATACAGTTGGCTTGTAGACTGGTTTGTCTAAAGGAAGATTGATACACACCAAGGATGAATTGGGTTTATTTGTCGTAGAATTATTTGATAATTCTTGTCCATTACATTCTCCGTCTACTTGCCACTTCATATTATCTAGTTGATATATGTAAATGCCGATATTACTTGTACCTTTACCTTCGACAGGACTAACTTTCTTTTGAGATTTTGCTGGGGTGGAAGGCTCCCAACGTGGAGCCTCCAAAGGGGGTTTTACCCCCGGGCCACCTCCAGCAAGAATAGAAGGAATAGGTGATAATATACTTATTATGAGTAAAGAAATGAATGATTTTTTAAGTACGGAATCGAAACGCAATGCGAATCACCCTTTTGAAATTAATTTGATGTGACATTGAAGTCGGTTCCCTCTTTGGTAATAAGTTTCACTTGAGTGGTTAATTCTTTATCAAAGTGTAACAATCCCATCGACCAGTAAGTAGGATTCTTAACCTGAAATAACCCTTTACTACCAAGGAAATCATTAATATGTGGTACTGAGTATTTAGAGAAAGATTCAGAATTTGGTGATTTTAAAGCATTGATACTTGGAGATTGTAAAAGGCTACCAGCCTGAAGTTGAGTCATGGAATTTTTAATATTTAAATCAAATTCAGCAAAAGAATAATACGATCCACGCAGTAAGGTGTCTTTCTCCTCAACAAAAACTGGATAATAGATACTACGTTTTAATCCTGTAACATACGGATTTATGATAATCCAATTTTTTAATTTAACATCTGCATAACTAGTAACTGTAACTAATTCTTTATTTCTGACTTGAGAGAATTGATCAGTGACTTTACTGTAATCATACGAATCAAAGAATTTATTTTTTGGAGTCTTTTGATACTTAGGCGCAATAATATTCAAATTCGTCCCCGTCAAACCCACCGCCCGCAGCTCATTTAAACCCTGAAAATCGGCAGGTTTTGTCTTGGCAACGGCTGCATAACGGGCGATCAATACAGCTACTTCAGCTCGTGTTGTAGTACGATCAACGCCAAATGTTTTATCGTTTGCAACACTCATCAGTCCTGTTCCCAGGGCAACGGCTACAGCATTTTTTTGAGCGCTTGCGAGTTTACCTGTGAAATATTCCTTTGCAGGCACAACGGTGTTCGTCACATCAGAGAGTGCTTGTTTGTACTCAGGATCAACCACGGTTAGCCCTTGCGTTAGCCAAGTAGCCATTTCGCCTCGTTGAAGAGCGCCTTGTGCATCCAATTTTCCCTTGTAATTAGAAGGGTTGATAAAACCTTTTGCTATAGCAGTAGAGACACCACTTTTTGCCCACTCGGGGATGTCCGTGAAATTGTTTTGTTCTTGTGTCGTTGCATTAGGCTGGTCGGATAGACGTCCCAGGATACTTGCCATTTCAGCTTTGGTGACCGGCGAGCTTGGTTTAAATGTCCCGTCGGCATATCCCTTGAAATAACCTTGTTCCACGGCCGAATTAATCGCTGTGGATGCCCAGTGTGTAGCTGGAACGTCCTTGAATGTAGTTGTAGCTTGTGTGGCTTCTACAGAACTCCCAACACCTCCAAAACCTACGATACCCCCTGTTAATAAAGCTAATGCCGTTACGCCAGAAATTATCATTTTTCTCATGAATTTTACTCCTCTCAATTGTGAATTTTTCTCCTTGATATGTACTTTTCAGGCTACTAGATACTAAATTTGTAATAATAATCAATATTCTACCATGTAAAACTAGGCTGTTGGTATGATTTATCAATATATTTCCTCCTCTGCATAGAACTCTTACTACTTCTCCAGACCTATATTTCCTCCAAAAAACACAAAAAAAGGCCACGAATCCGCAGATTCACAGCCTTATGCTTTAAGGTCTCCAACATATGTAGTTGCATCAATAGTCAATTCAATAATCAATAAATCAAGAATACTCGATTTCCAAACATTTGAAAAGCCCTATTCTTCTTACTCAAAATAAAGTCAGGCTATCGGTGTTCCATTAGGTAATGGACTATCCGGTGTGAGCAAGACAACATCGCCTTCACCAGGCACGCCGCCTAGCACAAGTACTTCAGAGACAAAACCGGCAATACGCCGGGGTGGGAAATTAACTACAGCAATGACCTGTTTGCCGATCATCATGTCAGGCGTGTAGCGCTGGGTAATCTGAGCACTGGAGCGCTTAAGACCAAGTGGTCCGAAGTCGATCGTCATTTTAATAGCGGGTATGCGAGCCTTGGGAAAGGGTTCGGCTTCCACCACGGTACCAACACGGATGTCATGTTGCATGAACTCTTCAAAAGTAGCCATAGGGGTAGATCTCCTTTCAACTATTGGGGACTATTATAAATGAAAAATCAACAAAAAATCCAGATTACGCTGTATCGTAACCTAGATTTCTGTTGTGTTGCTTTGAAACAAATTAAGCGCCGTTCCAATTCTCTCCGGTGAGGTATTTCTCGGTGAGGATGGATAACATCTGAATACCTACTTCATTATGTCCGCCTTCTGGAATAATGATATCAGCATACTTTTTGGATGGCTCGATAAAAGCATCGTGCATTGGTTTTACCGTTTCGAGATATTGTTTGTACACGGATTGGATCGTGCGTCCGCGTTCTTCAATGTCCCGCAGTACTCTCCGCAAAATTCGCACATCGGAATCGGTATCAACGAATACTTTGATGTCCATCAGACTGCGAAGATGTTCATCAATCAGCACATGCAGTCCTTCTACAATGACAATATGGTTCGGTGCCAGTTCAACCGTCTCATTGGCAGCACGGTTATCTATGGTGAAGTCATATACGGGGGCATACGCCGCTTGGCCTTTTTTCAACAGGGTGAGATGCTCAATCAACAGATCATTATCGAATGCAAACGGGTGATCGTAATTGGTGAGTCGGCGTTGCTCAGGTGTGAGCTGCGACTGGTCTTTGTAATAATTGTCTTGGGAGATAAACGTAACTTTAGCTGATCCCAGACGGTCTATGACGGAGCGAGCTACCGTCGTTTTACCGGAGCCGGTTCCTCCGGCGATACCAATAATGAGCATGGTTGTTCCATAAGCCTCCCTAAAATGGCAGCATGATGAATGGATAAAAGCGCATCAGAAATCCTTCGTTCATGGCCTTTATCCACATGTCTGTCTCTGAATACACAATTCTTTCATTGTACCATAGCATACGACTTTTTTCATCTTGGTGTATGGACCATGTTTTGCCTTCAAGGGGCGTTATGCATGCTCATATTCATTTTACTTCATATTTTGGATGATACTCCCTGTGGTGACTCCCATAGTGCCATTAGTCGCTGGCCGATGGAACTTTTGGTGAACAGATTCAGGATGATAAAACCAAGTACACTTCCTGTTGTATTGGCTATTATATCGTTCAGATCGGTGCTGCGACCGTTGCCCAAGGTTATTCGGAGCAGGAGCTGTGTAATTTCAATGAGGAAACTTAGGGCTAATCCTGCTAATGTTGCTGTACGCATCGAATGAATCCAAGGCTTTATGAAAGGAAGCATGAACCCCAGTGGCATAAACAGTACAATGTTTAGGAGAAAGCTTGGTGCATCCGCGGTCAGGAGCGGAATCCATTGAATGCTTTGATACCATGGCGTTTGATTGGCATAGATTCCAATGTTCACGTCGATAGGGAAAAATACAAAATGCATAACACCCAACATATATATGGCAAATGCGAGCATCGACACATACTGTCTGATCATGTACCTGGTTTTACTCACCCTGGCGTGGAGCATCAGGGCGAGCAGGACCAGAACGAATAATGGGCCAAGTACGATGGGAGATGAGATTGAATATTGGATGGACATGGAATGGCTCCTTCATAAGGAAATGAGATCAGGCTATTGAAGCTGAATCTTCATTTCCATTCCCTTGATGAATTGTGTGTCTTTAACCTCTTCAGCGAAGTCATCCTTGATCTCAAAAGGTTTCACAATAAGGTATTTCACATCTTTGGAAGTCGTAGCATACATGCGCTCGGATGTTATTTGGTTTCCCTCATAGATGCCCTCGCCGCTAAGTGAGGTCAGTTGCCGCCCTTGATCATCATAGACGGCAAATCCGATGTGACTCAGCTGTACCTGCTCTTTTGCCGTAAGAGTATTCTTATCATTCAAACTGATAACAGTAGTTAGGCGAGTGGTGACAGGGGTAACCTCAGCTTCCGTAACAGCGGCCGTATACAGATCGTTGGTCATGGCTGTATTAGGCAGAACCCGATGAATGTTATCTGTTGATTTGGTAAATGGAACCGTCAGCTCGAACTCATGATCAATACCCTGCAATGTCAATTGAACTTTGGCGTCAAACTGATCCGGCCAATGTGCTGTTCCCTGATCGGAGGAAATGACCTGCTCAAAGAGCAGTGTATCTGGCTGCGTTTCTCCTACCGAACTATAGAACAGTCCGCTATTCGGACGGGTCCCGTCGACTTTGAAAAAGACATTCTCAATTCCGCTGCTCAGTTTCACGATGTCCTTGCCATTGTCATATTCGCCATGATTCAGATTAGGCGCAGTGAAATGAACCAGAAACGCAGCACGTGTACCATCATATACCGCTTCAAGCACTTCGAGCTTCACATCCTGGTAAGCGACCTTGCTGTTAACAGGGGTAGTCAAGCCTTCGTTGCCCGCCGTTCGCAGACCCATATCAGCTTCTATCGAGCTGAAGAGGCTGCCCACGAGTGGAATATTGCGCAAGGAGGCAGCCATGGCCGGTGATACAAAGCCGGATGCAAATACGGTCACGCCCAACACTCCGGCTGCGATCGTCGCAGCTGCAGCCTTGTGCCATCGCTTGTTCCGGCGACTGGAGCGCAAAGTCTGTTCCGTTTTCAATGTGTCTGGCGACACCGGCAGAGATTCCAGTGTGGCATCAATCCGGTTACGAACGAGTTCAGACATCAGGGGACGCTCCTTCGCTTGGTTCTTTAATTCCTGATCGATATTAAACGGGTTTGACATGTAAGTTTACCTCCCGAAAATTTTTGAATTTCTGATATAACTCCTGCCTTGCCCGAGTAAGTCTCATTTTCACTGCACTTTCGGAAATATTGAGAGCATCGGCGACTTGACGCAGGGACAGGTCCTCAAAATAATGCAAAACGACAACAATTCGTTTCGATTCCTCTAGACGGTCTACCGCTTCTCGCATATCGACCTCATCGTAGGGACTGGAATGCTCCCGCTTTTCTGAAGGTACTTCCGCATAAGCGGTGGAGAGAGAGCGGCGGGACAGCATCGTGTTACATTCATTGATGAGGATGCGAAACAGCCAGGTTTTGAAATACCGGGGTTCCCGGAGTGTATGCACCGATTTGTATGCGTTCAGGATTGTCTCCTGAATGGCATCGGCCACGTCCTCCTCTTTTCGCAGCATGGATTTTGCCGTATTGTACAAAGAGTTTTCAATGTCTCGAATAAGCCGGATAAAGGCTTCACGATCTCCTTGGATGGCCTGGTTAACGAGATCGGTTGAACCCATGGATAACAGCTCCTTTCGTATTGGAGGGATGAAGCCAGCACTTGGCTGGTTTTTATATGAATTAGACTGGCGAGTAGGGCATATGGTCACATTTTCTTTTTATAGTTTTAAAAAAGGACGTTGTTATATATGACGTATCGGGTCTCTACGTTCCCTTCAATGATAAGAGTGGCTGATTTTTCCCTAAGATTGGATGATTGACTTTTTCGAAAACAGCACTATAATAAACTTATATTCATAACACGGACTGTTACTGGGGAAACCAGGCATGACCGAATTCGATTGCTTTACTGTAATCGCTTTCGGTCTTTTTTTATTTTTGTTGGGGGGTGAGAACATTGAAGGTTATCAAGAAAGTAAACAATAACGTAGCCATCGCTATTAATGAACATAACGAAGAGGTTTTTGTCGTAGGTAAAGGGGTCGGATTTCTGAAAACGCCCTATGAGCTGACGGAGACGGACTTGGTGGAAAAAATATTTGTAGCACCAAAGAACATCCGTATGTATGACCTGCTGAACAGTATTCCGATTGAGGATATTTATCTCGCGGAGGAAGTCATCAAGCTGGGTAGTCAGATCCTGAATAAAACATTTAACCCGAATCTGCTTCTCACCCTGTCCGACCATATCAGTTTTGCATTAACCCGAACGAGAGAAGGCATCCGTATCAAAAATCCGCTGGAATGGGAAGTGCGGACACTCTATCCGGACGAGACCCGGGTGGGGGAGGCTGCGCTGAAGCTGATTCAGGAAAAAACGGATATCGCTCTGCCAGCAGCCGAAACAACACTGATTGCTCTGCATTTTGTTAATGCACAGGTGGGCTCTGGAGAGATGACGGATACCACCAAGGTAACTACAGTTACGGGCGAGATCCTGTCCGTGATCAAATATGCGCTCAAAATTGACTTTCAGGAGGATTCCATCCATTTCATGCGCTTTGCCACACATATCCGGTATTTCATTCTGAGGCAGATGAGCGGTAAATCGCTCAAAGACGAGAATGAATCTCTGTTCCTGATGGTGAAGGAGAAGTTTCCGAAAGAACTGGCTTGTGTGGAGAAGATTGCTGACTTCCTGAAAAATAATTATGGCTGGACCTGTTCCGATGATGAAAAATTATACTTGATCTTGCATATTCAACGATTGATTTCGAATGAACCAACAGAATGAACCTAATGAAGGAACTAACCGAATAATCCATATTGGACTGTTACTGATTCGATCAGGCATGACCAAGCGTAGGGAATGACGATTCCCCGGCTTGGTCATTTTTTATATATCCAATTTATTCATGTAGAGGAGAAGGGTCATGAACAATAAAGACTTGGCTAAAAACGTACTTGATCTCGTTGGCGGCGAGCAAAATATATCCGGGCTAACACACTGTGCAACCCGTTTGAGATTCGTATTAAAGGATGATAACAAAGCAGACCTCAAGGCACTGGATCAGCTCGAAGGCGTGCTCAAGGCACAAAATTCCGGTGGACAGGTTCAAGTTGTTATCGGTGCTAAAGTAGACGCGGTATACAGTGAAGTGAAGAATTTAACTTCTGACCATATTGGCGAGCTTACGGAGTCTACAGACAGTGGACCGAAAAAGAGACGTAACCCCGTCAACGTAGTGCTTGAAACCATCGCAGGTATATTCACGCCTGTTCTGCCAGCACTCGTTGGTTGCGGGATGATCAAATGTTTGGCTACCGTTATAACTGCCATGGGTTACCTGGAAGGCTCCGGTTTCCTGACGATCATTAACATGATCGGGGACTGCATTTTCTACTTCATGCCGTTCTTCCTGGCTGTCAGTGCAGCAAACCGTTTCAAAACTAATCCCTATTTGGCGGTAGCTCTTGCTGCGGGACTAATGCATCCAACCATTTTGAACGCTGCGGCTCAGATTGCTGAGACGGGTGTAAATAGTATTGATTTTCTCGGCATGCCGATTCTGTTGATGAAATATTCCTCTTCCGTCATTCCTATCATTCTAGCGGTATGGATCATGAGTTATGTGTATCCAATCGTCAATCGAGTGATTCCCAAGTTTCTACAGGTCCTGCTTACCCCAATGATTGTTTTGTTCATTATGATTCCAGTGGAATTAATCGTGCTTGGCCCAGTAGGTTCATATATCGGTGACTGGTTGACGAATGGCATTAACTCATTGTTCTCCACTGCAGGTGTTCTTGCTGGTGCGATTCTTGGATTTTTCAAACCGATCATGGTTATGTTCGGTATGCACTATGCCATCATGCCTATTCAGGTTCAACAAGTGGCTACACTGGGCGCAACCGTGTTGTTACCAACGGCACTAGCGGCGAATTTGGCTCAGGCTGGAGCAGCCTTTGGTGTGTTTGTCCTAACGAAGAGTAAAACGATGAAATCAGCGGCTGCTTCGAGTGGATTCACCGCTTTATTCGGGATTACCGAGCCGGCGATCTATGGTGTAACGCTGAAATACAAACGTCCGTTTTTCGCAGGTTGTCTGGCAGGAGGATTAGTTGGTGGATTCTACAGCTTGGTGCATACAACAGCGAATGCAATTTCACTTCCAGGTGTATTGGCAATTGGCACGTATTCATCGGATCGTTACATGTATGTCGTTATTGGTTGTGTTGCCGCAGTTGTACTCGGGTTTGTGTTCACGCTGTTGGCGGGCATCAAGGAAGATACAGATGGAAATAAATCGAAGCAACAAGCTACGAATAAAGTAAATAGCAATCAGACAGCCGTTGCCACAGAGTCAACTACAGCGTCCGTATCATCACTGACATCCACGTCTTCTGACATGCTTATCGTTAGTCCAATGACAGGGGAGATCAAACCGATCTCTGAAGTGGAGGATCAAGCGTTTGCCCAAGAATTGATGGGTAAAGGCATTGCAATCGTTCCGACAGATGGCAAGGTATATGCTCCATTTGACGGGGTAGTCGAAGCGCTTTATCGCACCAAACATGCTATCGGATTGAAAGCTGCGAATGGTGTCGAGATCCTGATTCATATCGGAGTGGATACCGTCAGTCTGAAAGGGAAATATTTTAACGCCCATATCGAACAGGGACAGACAATCAAGGCAGGGGATTTATTGGTTGATTTTGATCCGAAGGGCATTACGTCAGCAGGTTATAACACCATTACATCGATTGTGGTAACCAACATGCAACAGTACGGAGATGTGCTGACTACAGCGACCAGCGGCCCGATCCGGGAGAGTGAACCTTTGATCAAGCTGATTCCGTAAGAACTGTTCATCTTTTCATTGGTCCAGCTACGAGTTACAAGCTAGATGGTCTTAATAATACGTAATAACAGGAGGAAACTAAAATGACGAATTCCAATTTTCCAAAAGATTTTTTATGGGGCGGTGCACTGTCTGCCTGTCAGGCAGAGGGAGCTTATAATGTAGATGGTAAGAGTCTGACCATTCCAGAAGTGATGAAATTTAACGAGAAGAACGACCGTAAAGTGACCAAGCAGATCAGGGTTAATTGGGAGATGATTGAAGAGGCCAGGAATGACCCGGATACCGTGAAATATCCGAAGCGCCGGGGAATCGATTTTTATCATAACTTCCGTGAGGATATCGCCTTGTTTGCTGAAATGGGCTTCAAAGTATTCCGTTATTCCATTTCATGGGCCAGAGTATTCCCGGGTGGCGACGATGCTACTCCGAATGAAAAGGCATTAGAGTTCTATGATCAGGTTATTGATGAATGTCTTAAACACGGTATGGAGCCCCTGATCACTATCAGTCACTTTGATACACCAATTGTACTGATGGACAAGTTCGGAGGATGGTATAACCGCAAGCTGATCGATCTGTATGTGAACTATTGTGATGTGTTGTTTAATCGCTACAAGGGCAAAGTGAAATATTGGGTGACATTCAACGAGATCAACATGAGCGTGAAAGCATCGGCCAAAACGCTGGGAATCATTGATTATGATGCTCCAAATTATGAAGAAATGCTGTTCCAGGGGCTGCATCATCAATTTGTAGCTGCGTCCAGAGCAACCAAGATGGCACATGAGATTGATCCGAATAACCAGATCGGAAGTATGGTGGCTTATTTTACAACGTATCCTTACACTTGCAAGCCGGAGGACGCACTCCAGATGCAACAGGATGATCAGATGAAAAATCAGTTCTATCTCGATGTGCTCAATAAAGGCGAGTACCCTTACTATAGTAAAACGTATTTCAAAAACAAGGAGATCCAGCTGAATATCGAGGACGGCGATCTGGATAGCATTAGTGCACACACGGCTGATTTCGTGGGGATGTCGTATTACAACTCGATGATTTCCAGCAGTGATACGGAGCAGCTCGAACTAACGGCAGGTAATGTACACAGCGTATATAAAAACCCGCATCTGCCCGCTAACGAGTGGGGGTGGCAGATTGATCCGATTGGCCTGCGGTATACGCTTAATCTCGTCTATGATCGGTATCAAAAACCTGTCTTCATTCTGGAGAATAGCTCAGGTTTCTACGATAAACTGAATGAAGACGGAACGATCAACGATCCTTACCGGATTGATTTCCTAAGCAAACATATCGAACAGATGGGACTCGCCATTGCTGATGGGGTCGAGGTGTTGGGATACACGATGTGGGGACCAATCGACATGATCAGTTCAGGGACCTCCGAGATGAGCAAACGGTACGGATTTATCTACGTCGATCAGGACGACTACGGCAATGGTACGCTGAAAAGATATCGTAAGGATTCCTTCTTCTGGTATCAGAATGTGATCCGTACCAACGGAGCAGAACTGTAACGCACCATGAACATTTTGGGTCGTATCAAAAAAATACCCGGCGGCTTGCTGATTGTTCCTATGCTGGCCGCCGCGGTGATCAACACGGTGTTTCCATCGTTTTTTCAGATCGGAGATCCAACAACAGCGCTGTTCACATCGAAAGGTACCATGGTGCTGATCGGTATGATTTTACTGATATCAGGAACACAGCTTAACTTGTCACAGCTTCTGGTGACCTTAAAGAGAGCAGGGATGCTCTGTATTTCACGTATCCTCATCAGCTGTCTGTTCGGCTGGGCGTTTGTGCACTTTTTTGGCATAAGTGGGGTCGGGGGAGTTTCTGCGGTAGCCTTCATTGCCGTTCTGACCAGTTGTAATCCAGGATTATATCTGGCCTTGATGAACACATATGGAGATGATGTGGATCGGGCTGCGTTTGGCATTTTGAATCTGATCGCCGTACCGGTTATTCCGGTCATGATATTGAATTCGGCAAGCGGTGTCGGTATCGATTATCTCAGTGTACTTGCTACACTAGTACCTTTTTTGATCGGGATACTGCTTGGTAACCTGGATAGCAACATACAGAAGATGTTCGCTCCGGGAACACTGATTCTACTACCTTTTCTAGGTACCAGCTTTGGGTCCAATATTGATCTGCGTATTGCATTTCAGTCCAGTCTGTCCGGTTTGTTGGTCACCGTGTTATTTTTGCTGATCTGCATGTTGCCGCTCATTGGAATCGATCGCACGATATTAAGACGGCCCGGTTACGCAGCGGCTGCGACATGTTCGGTTGCTGGATTGTCCATGGTGGTGCCTTCGATGGCTGCCGGGTTCAATCCGGCGTATGCGCCATATGTGGACACAGCTATCGCTCAGATTGCGTTTGCCGTGATCCTGACGTCGGTGACCGTGCCTTATATCGTGAAGCGTTTGGCTGGAGGAACAGCAATGGAAGCTTCTGCTTCGACAAATCACTAGAAAAAACAGCATGTGTTCTGTCAGGTCATGACGGATCACGTGCTGTTTTGCTTTGTACATCTATATGATCTCCTGGGGGAGGAGAGGGATCGATCGGTTTATTTTACAGACCCAGCAGTTGTTTAACACTTTCAGCTACAGCTTTGCTAGATTGCGGATTCTGTCCTGTGACCACGCGGCCATCTGTTGTGATATAGGAACTGAAGGCAGCAGCTTTATCATATTGTGCAGCGCGTTCTCTCAAAGCATCTTCCAGCAGGAAAGGAACATACTCGGTTTGTTGAGCCAATGTTTCTTCTTCATTCGTGAAGCCGGAAACGGTTTTGTCGTTGATCAAAAGCAGGCCGTTGGACAGCTTCACATTCAACAGGGCTGTAACCCCGTGGCACACGCCGGATACAACGCCACCTTTTTCATAGATATCACGAGAAAGCTCTTGAAGTTCGGCATTGTCCGGGAAATCCCACATTGTACCGTGACCTCCTGTGAAGTAGATTGCATCGTAGTCACTCGCGTTTACTTCGCTAGGTTTCAACGTATTTTTCAATTGGTTCATGAACATTTCGTTCTCGAAATAGGCTTTGGTGATCTCATCCAGAGAGTCGCCCAGACTTTTCGGATCAAGAGGTACGTTCCCGCCTTTAGGGCTAACCAGATCGATCTGAACATTGTCATTATGGTCAAAATCTTCAATAAAATGAGTTGCTTCGCTCAGCCACAAGCCAGTAGGCTCGTCCTTTGTTGCGTACTTATCTACATTTGTTAGAACAACCAGTATCTTTTTCATATTAAAACCTCCCGTAAAATATATAACATAAATTTATAATAAATATCACAAAATTAAATTGTGTAAAATATATTATAAAATATAACATAACCATTTTCTAAAGTAAAATCATTAGCGTATCGTCGATCTCCAATGTGACTTTCAAGCGTAGGAGTAAAGAACAATCTAGTCGTAGTAAATATGCCTGTAAGAATGCACTTTTACTTATTATGCCCTGCTTAATTTACTCAAATTGTAAGCGGAGGTAGACGTGTGTAAGGGGAAACGAAATTAATTCAAATTTGAAGTTAATTTGATTGTACAACTAGTTCTTTTGATTTAGAATGGCGGAAGATGCCAACAAAAAACTGGTACAAATTACATATATACTTGGAGGAACATTCATGAAACGTTCAGGCAAATTTTTCGCTTCAACAGTGGTTGCTGCTGTTGCTGCAGTATCCATCGTCTCTTCAGCTTCAGCGAGCACAGTTTCAGTCTCCAACATCTCTGGCGTAACACCTATCAACATTAGCAGTATGGATATCGAAACGGCTTTGATGATGGTTCAGAGCGAACGCGCCAAATTGCTGGATGCGCAATTGCAAACACAAATCCAGGAAGTACAGAACCGTAATCAACAGATCGCGGATTTGAACTCTCAATTGCAGATAGCCCAGCAAAACGGGGATGAAGCAGCTGTTCAAAAGCTGAAAGGCCAAATTGATGCAGCGGGCAATTCCCAACAGATGGACATGCTTCGTCTGCAGTCCATGTCCAACAAGCGCAATGAAGCGTTTGATGTCATGACAAACTTTGTCAAAAAAATGCAGGATTCAAGATCATCCATCATCGGTAACATGCGTTAAGAACGGATGATTAACTGCTACAACAATACAAAAAGAGCGAAGTCGGAATTCAAATTCCGAAACTTCGCTCTTTTTGTGTTTCTCTTTTTTATGATATATATCATCTAATCCCAGTTAGCCCGACCAGTCACGACGCCGAGTGAACAGATCCTGCAACTCGTCCGTCGACAATTCGGTAATCCAGTTCTCAGAGCTTGTGATGATGTTATCACTGAGCTGCTGTTTGCTCTCCAACATCTCGTCGATCCGCTCCTCTAATGTGCCAAGAGAGATGAACTTATGCACCTGAACATCTTTGGTCTGACCCATCCGATAAGCTCTGTCGGTGGCTTGATTCTCAACAGCAGGGTTCCACCAGCGGTCAAAATGAAAGACATGATTGGCAGCCGTCAGATTCAATCCCACGCCGCCTGCCTTGATGGACAGAATGAAGACGGACGGTTGCTTATCCTCAGGCAATGTACGGGATTGGAATTCCTCAATCATACGATCCCTTGCCGTTTTGGAGGTACCCCCGTGCAGATACAGCACAGGCTCCTGCAACTCCTGACGCAGTACCTGTTGCAGCATCTGTCCCATACCGATGTATTGGGTGAAAATAAGGCATCGCTCGCCTTCGTCCCGCAATTCCCGGACAAGTTCCATCAGTCGTTCCAGTTTTGCGGAGCGACTAATCAGCATCGCCATATCTTGCGGACTGTACAAGTCATAAGCAGATGTTAATGCGCCGTCTTCAGGCAGTTCCTCAGGCAAAGCCTCTTTGGTCAACAGCAGAGGGTGGTCACACAGTTGCTTGAGCTGGGTTAACGCCGATAGAATGGCACCTTTGCGCTTGATGCCTTCCAGCTCTTTCATTTTATCCATCAGGGCCTGTACGGACTGGTCATACAATGCACTTTGTTCGCCCGTAAGGTGAATATAGGTTTTCATCTCGTTTTTGTCCGGCAGATCAAGCTGGATATTGGGATCTTTTTTCTTACGGCGTAGCATGAATGGTTTCACCAATTGCTGTAGATCCTGCATGCGCTGCTCATCTTTATCTTTTTCAATGGCACTGATGAAGCGAGTCTGGAATGCCCGGGCGTTGCCCAGATATCCTGGATTGATAAAGTCATAGATCGACCACAGCTCGGACAACCTATTCTCGATCGGCGTACCTGTCATGGCAATGCGGTGTTTCGCAGGGAAGCTGCGGACAGCCAGCGACTGTTTGGTCTGAGCATTCTTGATATTCTGTGCTTCATCGAGACAGATGCATGACCACGTATAGGTTTGTAACATCTCCTGATCCAGTGTAGCCGTAGCAAAGGACGTGATAATAATATCCACCTGCTCGGTCTGATCCCGGAATTCTTCTCCACTTAATCGGCGTGCGCCATAATGCAGACTGACATTAATGGAGGGTGCGAAGCGGCTAATTTCCTTTTGCCAGTTGCCCAGTACGGAGGTTGGGCAGATCAGAAGAACCGGGGCTTGTCCCGGCTTACGTGGTTCATGATCCTTGATGTGTAACAGATACGTGATGAACTGAATGGTTTTCCCGAGACCCATATCATCGGCAAGACATGCCCCAAGTCCGAATCTGCGCAGGAAACCAAGCCATGCAAAACCTTCCTTCTGATACGATCGCAGCTCGGCATGAAGCCCTGTCGGAATGGGCAGGGAAGGTGCGCCGCCTTGTCCGCCCCCGAGTTGTGCAATAACCCGGTTCAGGTGCTCATTCAGTTCTACTTCCAGCCGAATGTTCTGATCATCCTGTGGTTGCTGCTCTTCCTCGGTTTGTTGTCCTTCCTTCCATTTCTGGTTGCGATATTCCCGTTGCTCATTGTGTAGCAGATGCAGGTGCAGAATATCCTGGAATGAGAGTCCCTGTTCCCGATCTACACCGCCCATGGCACGACGTATCTGTTCCAGCAGATCGGGGTCGAGAGGAACCCATTCTCCACGGAAGCGAACCAGTCGTTCATTACGGGCAACAAGGTCGGCGAACTCATCTTCGCTGAGATCGGTGTCACCAATCGCAATTCGCCAGTCAAAATGAATAATCGAGTCCAGTCCAAAGAATGACTGTCCCCGTTCACTGCCTTCCTCCGGCTGCACCTTAGCACGCAGCTTTGGTTTCTTCTTACGGGCTGCTTCCCACCAACCAGGCAGCAGAACTTGCCAGCCCGCTGCGAGTAACCGCCCGCTATCCTGCGTCAGGAACTGCCAGGCTTCCTGATCTCCCAAAGGATCACTCAGCACATCCCGCCTGCCGCTAATGGAGCTTCCAAGACGCGGCAGATGTGCACGCAACTGATCCAGCCATCCGGCGGAGCGATCCAGAATGAACGGTGTCCATACCTCTGGCCATTCGCCTTCAAGTCTGCCCCGTGAATCCAGCATGACGGGCACCAATACAGCGGCATCCAGCTTGTTCTGCAACACCAATCGCAGCCGCCAAGATGGCTCATCCTCGTCCGGCTCCTGCAATTGCAGCATGGGTCTGAATGGTGCGGCATCTGCTTTCCAGCCAATGGATACGAGCCAGGACTGAGCATCCATCCCGGCTGTCTTGGGTAGAGTGCCGCGCTCTGGGAACAACTGCGGGAATTCACGCCGCAGATCCGTTGCAGCTTCTTCCGAACTGTACCAGCGCTGGAATACAAAGGCGGAATAGGCCGCCCCAAGTCCTTCGGCATAACTCTCGTCCGTTTGCTGAACCGCTTTGGTAAGCGATGCCCGATCCTGCTTTTTCAAGCTATCCGGGTCCCAGGTCCACTGAAGCTGTCCTGCACGGTATGCCTCGAAGCTAGGTACGTATTTTCGTTTCTCTATGGAGGATGCCAGTGCTGGAGCTAGTCGAATCAGATGTTCCGCTTGTTCGTCCCACTTCCATTCAATATGAAGCAGTGTATGCATCTCGGCAAAAAAGGGAATCACTTCTTCCGCAGGCAGAACAACCAGCTCAATCTCCTCAATCTGCCGAACTTCCAGTTCGGTCCCGTAGAAGGAAGGCGCATGCCAAGCGAACAATCGCTGCTTAAGCGACTGTCCCGGTACAAAGTGGTGTGTGTTGAGTGCTCCGTAAAACAATGCATCGCCATATCCGGTTAAAGCGACGTGAACCTCAATCGTTTCAGTGTAAGGATGAATTAAGCTCATGAGATCAGTTTACCTTTCCGAAGCTCTTCCTGCAGGGCGCGCAGCCGACTGTTACGAACGGCGAGTGTAGTGATGAATTGCTCCCAGTGCGCTTCTTGCTTCAACTTTTTATAGATTTTGGACAGACGTTTCAGCAGTTTCACCGCTGCTTTGTATCCGTCCCTGTTTTTGTGTCCGATATAACGCTCCACTGCCTGATGATAGAAGGGAAGCAGCAGCTCAGGTGCATCTTTTTCGATCGGTTGCAGCATCGCTACGCGGAATTCGAGAGGTTCTGTTCCCGTACTCAGCTGAAAATCAATCCATCTGCGCCACTGTCCACGCGAATGCATGGCATCCTCGTAGGCGGGACGGGAGTGGGGAAGCATACTGACAAGCGTGTCCCACATGCGGTTCTCTGCATCGGGCAGATGTTGAATGGCCGTATCCCACAGATGCATGTAATCATTCAGAGGTGTATTACGCCGATTCGCCAGAAGGGGGCCAAGTTGTACCAACCAATCCCCAAGCCTTTTCCATTCAGCCGAATCTGCGAGTACATGGAGAAAATGCAACAGTTGTTCTGGCGGGAAACCGTAGGCCGAACTTCCATGGATGAGTCGCTGCCATGCCTGATCATCCTGCCCCAGATGGAAGTGCATCCAGCTCTGCGCGAGTACGAGTGGTAAAGGCAGTGTCACTGCTTTGCTTGATCTTTCACTACTACTTCCATTACTCTGAGCAATACTCAAGACACTTCCACCTGACTGGGAAGGTGGCGAAGATAGGGTTATATTGTGCTCTATATCATTTAAGATAACCTGTTCCGACGCTAACATGTCCCGCGACCCCTGAAGTTCAGGCACAATCCAGTTCAACCACAGTTGTCGATAGATCGGAGTGAAGAACATCATGCTGGCTGTCTCAGGCATCATCTGTTTGCGTAAATAAGCCGAGGTTTCAGACAGTCTGTTCCAAAGTTGTTCAAGCTTGTTTCCCTTTAGACCCGACAGGTCTAGTGGATGGTTAAAGATCCGTTCAATGTCTTTCTGAAGTGCATCCACCGCGAGCTGGGCAGGGTAGCTCAAGTACACGGGGGTATGCGTGATGGAGTTACGGGCCGGAGGCACGCAGAATCGGATGAGGTGCAGCTGCACATGTAGTTCAAAAAGCTGGTCCATCGCAGCGTTCAGCCTTGGCTTAATGGCATACAGCTCGTCCGTTGCTTCCTGTACGTAGGATGTGCTTGCTGTGCCGGTACCCAGCCGTCTCAGACAGGAGTGGAATAACTCATGCCATTCCGAGATTTCGAGATCGGCAAGCTCTGTTGCACGCTCCTTGATCTGGCTGTATTGGTTGTCGGGAAAGTCCATATCCTGTTGTTCATCGGCATCTGTATAGCTGGATAGTCCTGCGGACATGGCCCCGACAGGTTTGGTCGTTTGTTTGAGCGCAGTACTGGAGTGCGCATTCACAATCGCATGCACAGGTCGCTCCAGTTGCTCGGCATAACTCATCAAGACAGCCGTCATATGTTTGCATACGGAACTCACCGGGCAGGTACAATGACTTGTAGTAAGGGATTGCATGCTCAATGTTACTTCGTACTCTTCCGATCCTTGTACAACGGCCGAAATCCCTTGTTGTTCTGAATAGGTTAATGGTCCGACACGTTTTTGTTTATAATATTGGAATCCGCGCATGATCGTCAGGTTGTTAAAATGCTCTGCAACTTCCCGAATTAATTGTTGCCACTGCGCATCATCCATCCTCATGTTATTGGGTATGTTCATCATTCCATCTCCTGGGGTAAACATAGGTTCAGTAATCACCACGTCTATGACGTGATGTTGTAAATTTGTTGTATCCATCATATCAGTTATGAGCCAATCCGTGCATGGGTTATGAAGAATTTGAAGTTATTTTAGACCAACTGGAATCAGGATGAACACGTCGGTTCTGCTGGAGGCCGACATGCAAGAATGCACCATATTGTGTATGCTTATGGTATGTATTCCTATCAGGAACGATGCAGGCCGGGGAAACGGCCATATTACACACAACAGGAGAGAGCATATGAAAATACTTACGTTAAACACACACGCTTGGGCGGAAGAGGATCAACTGAACAAGATCAGTCAACTGGCTGATTTTATTAATACACATCAATTTGATGTGATCTCCATGCAGGAGGTCAACCAATCCATGCAGGAAGCGGCGCTTTCTGAAGAAGAACTGAAGATGTATTATGCTACTGAATCCGATGCTGTGATTAAAAAAGACAACTATGCCTACGTTCTGCTTCAGCAGCTGACAGAGCAATATCACTGGACGTGGATTCCCGCGCATGTCGGGTTCCAAAAATACGATGAAGGACTGGCGATCCTTAGCCGGACGCCGATTACACAGGCTTTTGGGGAATACGTGTCCCACATGCGGGATTATAACAATTACCGTACACGCAAGATTGTGGGAATCCAGACGGTCGTCCAAGGTGAAGCAACCTGGTTTGTGAACGGACATTATAACTGGTGGGATGATGCGCAGGAACCTTTCAAGGGACAGTGGGAGTTGACGGAGAGCAAGCTTGCCCCCTACATGGATCAGCCGTTATATATAATGGGTGATTTTAATAATGTCGCGGAAGTGCGTGATGAAGGTTACGATTATATGATGAGCAAAGGATGGAATGACCTGTACACCACAGCATTGCAAAAGGATGAAGGAGCAACCGTGGTGAAGGCCATTGCCGGCTGGGCAGATAACAAACGCGATCTGCGGATCGACTATATTTTCTCCAATCGTCCGATTCAGGCTAAATCTTCTACCGTGGTCTTGAACGGTAAAAACGGACCGGTCGTGTCTGACCATTTTGGCGTAGCTGTAGAGATATAACAGCCATTTGACCATAAACCATAAAGGTGATATCACCGCAAATACGAAACAAAGCCTCCGCTGACTTCCTGCAAAGGGAAGTCAGCGGAGGCTTTTCACATTCTAAATCATTTTCTATGTACATTTCATATCGTTTGTTCTTTCTGTTGTGGAACTGTATTATTATTCGAGCGCCAGCATCTGATGTACAAACTTTTTCAGATTCGCGCTTGTCTCACTAAGCTGTTCGATACTTTCCATGAACTCGGTAACAAGTTTGGCCTGATCCACTGTTGCAGTTGTAATCTGACCGATCTCCTGCTCCATATGTTTCATGGAATCTTGTACACTACCGAGGGATGTTTCGATATCAGCTGCTGCTTGTTTCGTATGATCCGACAGCTTGCGTACTTCACTGGCAACTACACCGAAGCCGGCTCCCTGATCGCCCACACGAGCTGCCTCTATCATGGCGTTGAGTCCAAGCAGATTGGTTTGTTCCGATACTTCACGAATGACGTTTGTTACTTTAGACACACTGACGGAGTTCTCTGAAGCTTTTTTGGAGTTGCGTAGAATCTCTTCCGA
This sequence comes from Paenibacillus sp. FSL M7-1414, assembly GCF_038003195.1. Taxonomy (NCBI): domain Bacteria; kingdom Bacillati; phylum Bacillota; class Bacilli; order Caryophanales; family Paenibacillaceae; genus Paenibacillus; species Paenibacillus sp. FSL M7-1414. Next base: position 300,712 of record NZ_JBBOOS010000001.1, read on the forward strand.
TGTCGCGGAGAGTTCTTCGGAATGTGCCGCAATCTGCTGAATGCCGCCGACGAGCGCATTAATGGTCGTTTCATTTTCACGGATCAGCGTTTCCAGTGTCATGTGACTGTCCAGTGCGTAGTTCACACCCAATATACCCACGACCTGATCGTTTTCCTTAATGGGAATAAGGATGGAGTCGAAGGGTCTGCCTTGCAGATCACCAGGCATACGTGCCACGGTACGCGTATCCTTGTTGGTGAGCATTTTGAAATTTTTATAATCGTCATGCAGCTCATCTCCAACCTTCACGCCAATCTCCAGACTTTTTGCTTCGGAAAAATACAATACTTTCTCATGATCATTAATGGATATGGATATGTCGTCACGGAACATTTGGCTAACAAAAGGCATAGCATTTACCAGAGATTCAAGAGTATTCAATGTGCATCTTTCCTTCCCGATACAAAAAGTGGAATTTTTCAATCTATATAAGTTGAACTAAAGATATATTCACACGTACACTCCGATGACAGAATAACCTTCCAATCGCTGTTATCCCCAGATTTTTTTGATTCCCTTTTCTCAAGGGAAAAATCCGGTGATAAAGGCGAACGCTTCGCTTTTTCAGTTTTTTTCTGTCCTCTACGTTTCTGTGTAAATGGTTAGTTCAACATATATAGTTTCTATATCGGTAACATTTTCCGTTTTTTTGAATTAATGTCCCAATGAAGGTGTAATTGGCGAAGGAAAAACCAAATCTTCTGATTTTTTGTAAGCGTAATCAAAAATCTGTAGCCACCACTGAACATGTCAGTTATACTGGGATTATTATTCGGCTATTCAGAAGATAACCAAGGGACATACCTATTTCCCGGTAAGGGGATTACCCATCTAGGTTAAGCGCTATACTTTATTACTGCATATTAGTTTAGTGCTCTAGTGTGGACGGTATGAATGCTATGATATAAGACTTTATTTCAACAGAAGAAGGATGTGTGCCATCGATGACGACCTATTTCAGTGAACCGCAGAGCATGTATTACCGATTTGGAGAAGATCAGGATCAGGTGTTGAAGGTACTGGCCGAGAGGTATATTGGAGCCAATGCGCAGGCTGATTTTGTATATCGGGTATTCCAGAAGTCTGGTATTTTGCAAAATGAAAAAGGGCTTTATGATCTGAATTTAGGTAAACGCTTTCCTGATGCACCTAAAGACCATATATCCTACGCAGCTGCATTGGTTTGGGGGGACGAGGACCGGAATCTGGACGTGTTGGTCCGCTGTTATGGGCCTGTTCGTTTCTATTTCAATGAGCAGTTGGTCTATCGCTCTACCGTAATGGATGAGATTAGTCCAGACGCAACGGTGAAGCTCAGCATCGATATCAAGCCTGGTTGGAACACCATTTGGCTGGAGATGAAAAACACCCCTGCCGGATTTGGCTGCCAATTTGGGTCAGATGAAGGAAAAGTGCGCATTTTGAATGTATATGCTCCATTTCAGAAGAGACAGGGGCAAGCGGGGTGGGTGTTCTCCCAACCGAACCCAGCCACGAGTAAACAACCGGACCTGCTTGGAAAAGAATCAGACGTCAGCTTGAACTGGCTACCTGAGACAGGCTGGTCTGATGAAGATAAAACCAAGCCAGCTTTCGAGCGAATATTCGGAAATCTTGCTGGTAAGCATGCTTATGCTTGGACCCATCTGAACAATAACGATTCAACCGGGAATGCAGTGCGATTGTCAGGTCAATCTTCCGGTTCTCTAAGTATATGGATTAGCGGCAAGCCTGTGGCGCAAGTGAAGGAAGCGGGCCCGTTCGAGGTGGATGTACCAGCTTCTTTTGGGCGGAGTAACCTGCTTGTCCGAAGTGAATATGACGATACGGCTGGACCTTGGCATTTTAATTTGAACGCAACCGTGTCGGGTAAGCCGCTCTCACTGGAACTTCCTCAGCGTGTGCACGGAGCTAATGGAGAGTCTTGGTTATATGTTGGACCTTTTGAGTCGGAGGTTGAACCGGACTTGGCGGATCTGACTCGAACGGACCGAGTGTATCAAACGGGTCTAGAACAGACGTATTGGCGCTTAGATCGACCGGATGCTTGGATCAGACCTTATTATGAGAACGCGATGTTAAGCAACAAATGGACAGTGGGCAGTGTGACCAATTATGGTCGCTGGGATTATCCATTGGGTGTCACTGTATATGGTCTATTACGGACGGGGCGTTATTTGCAAAGACCGGACATTACACGTTATGCGGCTGAGCATGTGCAGGCATGTACCCAGATGTATGAATACTCCTTATGGGATCGGGAGCAGTATGGTTTCCCGGCAGTCAATCAACAATTGGTCATGCTGAAAATGCTGGATAACTGTGGTTCTTTTGGTTCGGCCATGCTAGAAGCGTATTCAGAGTGTCATGAACCAACGTTTCTTCCGATTGCTGAACGGATTGCAGATTTCATGCTTTCCCGCCTGGAACGGCAGGAGGATGGTGCATTTTATCGCACATGTGTAGGGGAGTATGCCGAGAATACCATGTGGGCAGATGACCTCTATATGAGCACGCCGTTTCTCGTTCGTTATGCACGGGTGACAGGCAACTCAGCCGCATTGGATGAAGCCGCCAGACAATTTTCACTGTATCGGAAGTATCTGTTTATGCCTGAGTTCAAGATCATGTCACATGTGTATGATTTCAAATACGGACAGGCAACGCAGATTCCATGGGGACGGGGAAATGGCTGGACACTGTTTTCCTTGACAGAGGTATTGGAAGCTTTGCCAACAGAGCATCCCGAGCGCCCAGCCTTAATAGATTTCTTCAATGAGCTGTGTGAGGGGTACGCAGCGCTTCAAGGGGAAAGCGGGTTGTGGCATCAGGTGTTGAATGTTCCGCAGACGTATGAAGAAGCCTCCTGCACGGCGATGTTTGCCTATGGTTTTGCGAGAGGTGTACGCTTTGGCTGGTTCAAAGACCCGGAAGTTTACGTCACAGCTGCCGAGCGGGCTTGGAAGGGACTTATCTGCAAAGCGATTGATCGTCAAGGGAATGTCCATGGCGTGTGCAGCGGTTCGAGATATGCGTTTACGGCAGAGTATTATGATCAGGACTTGCGTACCGTTACCAATGACAATCACGGAATAGGCATTATGATGCTGGCAGGAACTGAAGTAGCAAAAATGAAGAAACATCTGGCTGAACACAGGGTGTCTTCACCTGCCGTCTCACATTCCTGACAGACCGCCGAGGTCTGATTTTCATACTATCGTTTCTATACAACAGTCTTCTGCTCCACGTAATACGGTTGTATATCCGTAATCATATTTGAGACGGGATCATCACCGCCGGGAATATCATTCCTGGTGGTTTTTGATTCCTGTAACTCCTTACTTTTTTGACAGGAAAGCTTACTTTTGTTTATGTCATGTACAGTAATAGACCGATACAATAGGTTTTGTAAGCGATTCCATAAATGCAAAAAGGGGAGGAAATTCATTTATGATGATTACAAAAAAGTGGGTAACCCTGTTCTGTCTGTCCCTGTTATTGTTCGCTACAGCCTGTTCTGGAGGGGCCACCGATACATCTTCTTCTTCTGGGGAAGCAAGTGGAAGTGAAGGAGATTCATCAGGCAAGATTGAACTGCGCATGACCTGGTGGGGATCACAGACCAGACATGATCTGACGACCAAAGTGATCCGATTGTTTGAAGAGAAACATCCGGGAATCACCATTAAACCTGAATATTCCGGTTGGGACGGTTACTTTGACAAGTTGACTACACAGGTAGCCGGTTCAAATGCACCAGATATCATCCAGATGGATTACGCCTTTTTGACTGACTTTGCCCGGCGTGGGGCCTTGCTTGACCTGACTCCGTTTGCAGAGAGCAAAGAGCTGCGGACAGAGGAGCATGATCAGAGCATGATTACAGCCGGTTCGATTGACGATAAATTATATGCGATTACCCTCGGAGTTAACGCACCAGGTGTCATCTATGACGCCACCGTATTTCAGGAATTAGGTATAGAAGAACCACAAGAGAGCTGGACATGGAAGGATTTTGGGGATATTGCAACCAAGATCGCCACAGCCAAAGGTGAGGGGTTCTATGGATCGGCAGACATTTCCGGTACAACGAACATGTTTGAAGTGTTTATTCGGCAATCCGGGAAAGGATTGTTTGATGGTGGCACAATGACAGCTACCAGCGAGGAGCTTCAACAATGGTTCGATATGTGGAGCGCACTACGCGAGAATGGTGGAGTTACTACAGCGGAGATAACGGCATCCACAACCAATGCGCTGGAGACACGACCGATCTCACTGGGCACAGCCGCCATGGACTTTGCATGGTCCAATCAATTGCTGACATTCCAGCAGGTGAACAAAAACCAGGATCATAAGCTTGGCATACAAGTGCTTCCGCATGGTGTAGGTGAAAAGCAAATCGGTGAATATCTGAAACCAGGCCAGTTCCTCTCCGGTTATGGTAAAACCAAACATCCAAAGGAAGTTGCCATGTTTATTGATTTCATGGTCAATGATCCAGAAGCAACCGCTATTCTTGGTTCTGAACGTGGGGTGCCGGTCAATTCCAGCATTCGTGAACAGATGCAGCCTACGCTGCCGGAAGCGGAGCAAACCATTTTCCAATTTATCGATACTGTATCGAAGAACTCCAGCGAGATTGACCCGCCATACCCGCAAGGATTTGCTGAAGTGGACACAAGTTTCAAGAGCGCAAGCGAGCAGATCGCCTTCGGTCAAGGCGATACTCCAGATGTCATTGCCCAGTTTATTGAAGGAGCCAAGGCTACGCTTGGATCGAGTCAATAATGATTGAAACTGTCTCACACTTCTAATTCTGCGGGGAGGTTGCGAAGATGACGACATCACAGGTCAGTCAAGCCCGAATCGAGCGTGTAACTACACGGCGGGTAAAACGGAGATATGCGCATAATGGAGCCGCGCTTCTATTTCTCGCCCCATGGCTTGTCGGATTGTTATTCCTTACCCTAGGTCCAATGTTGGTATCGTTATACATCTCGTTCACCGATTACAGTATCTTGGCCGCCCCTTCCTGGGTCGGTCTGGATAACTACACCACGATGTTTACATCGGATAAACTGTTCACCCAGTCGCTCAAAGTCACCTTCACGTATGTCGCTGTATCCGTACCGGTCAAATTGATTTTCGCGCTGCTTGTAGCGATGTTGCTGAACAAAGGGATTCGAGGACTCGGTATTTACCGTACGGTGTATTACATCCCGACATTGCTTGGAGGTAGCGTGGCGATTGCAATGTTGTGGCGTAAAATGCTGGGTGGGGACGGGCTACTCAATAGTGTGCTTGCCATGGTGGGCATTAAGGCGCCCGATTGGGTAGCGAATCCGAAATATGCTCTGTACTCCATCGTGCTGTTATCCGTGTGGCAGTTCGGATCGTCGATGATTATTTTCCTGGCAGGCCTGAAGCAGATTCCACCCGAGTATGATGAAGCCTCAGCGGTAGATGGTGCAGGTCCTCTGCGGAGATTCTTCTATATAACGTTGCCGATTCTGTCACCCGTTATCTTCTTCAATCTTGTCATGCAGCTGATTACGTCCTTTCAATCGTTCACGCAGGCTTTTGTTATCAGTAATGGTAGCGGAGGGCCAGTGAACTCAACCCTAATGTATTCTCTGTATCTGTACAAAAAAGGATTTTCATTCTTTCAGATGGGCTATGCTTCTGCGATGGCCTGGGTGCTGGTCATCCTGATTGGCGTATTTACATTGCTCGTATTCCGCAGTAGCAAGCTGTGGGTGCACTATGAGGATGGTGGGAAATCATGATTGGACAACGGAACTCTACAGCATGGGTCGTCAGCAAACATGTGTTGATCTCAGGCATCGCCTTTGTCATGCTCTACCCGATCCTCTGGATGCTGGGCAGCTCATTCAAACCAGGACATATGATCTTTACAGAGACCTGGTTCTGGCCACAGGAATGGAATTGGCAAAATTACATGAATGGCTGGTCCGGTATTCAGGGCAATCCGTTCTCCCGCTTTCTGACCAACTCTGTCATCCTGTCGCTTGGCGCCGTACTGGGCAATGTCATCTCCTGCTCTATGGCGGCATATGCCTTCGCCCGACTAAATTTTCGTTTCAAAGCCATCTGCTTCGGACTGATGCTTATGACGATCATGCTGCCCCATCATGTGACGCTGATCCCGCAGTATATTCTCTTCAACCACCTGGAGTGGGTGAATACGTATCTGCCGCTTGTGGTGCCAAAATGGCTGGCGACCGACGCCTTCTTCATTTTTCTCATGGTACAGTTCTTCCGGGGACTGCCCAAAGAGCTGGATGAGGCGGCTACCATTGATGGATGCGGTCCTGTGAAAATATACACCAAAATCATCATCCCACTTGCTTTTCCGGCACTGGTCACTACGATGATCTTTACGTTTTTGTGGACATGGGACGACTTCTTCAGTCAGTTGATCTACCTGAGTGACGTGAGCAAATATACCGTGCCGCTGGGTCTACGCCTGTTCCTTGATTCCAGCTCTCAATCCGATTGGGGTCCGATGTTTGCGATGTCGGTATTGTCGCTGGTGCCATGTTTTATCGTATTTATCGTGTGTCAAAAGTACTTCGTGGAAGGAATCGCGACCTCTGGGCTCAAAGGGTAATTCCAAGACGAAACGAGTTGATTTTTCCATGAGGAAAGGAAGATGGTCTTTATTCATTAATCAAAAGCTGCAACAAAGCAAGCTCTCCACGTTGATGGTGACTTGCTTTATTGCGTTTAACCTCCTGCTCGTCTCAGTTGTGGTGTGGCTGGCATATCAGTCTTTCTCAGCAGTCACCTTTGCCGAGATTAGCAAAGCACGCCTGGCTCTTCTGAACGAAAGCACACGTCGGGGATTTGATTTTATCACAGGGGTAACTGGAACCGCTTATGCCTTGGCAAGCAATCGGGAACTGTCCAGTCTGCTCGAAACGGCTGATACGGGCAGGCTTGCACAGATTCACCAGCGGAGAGAGGTCTCTCGAATTCTGGATCATACCATGGTCGTGAGTGAAGGCATCACTTCCATCGAACTGTATACGGATGCCTTTAATGAAGTGACAGTGACTATGGCTGATCGCATATTTCCGGTGGACACCATCGAACACGACTCTTGGTTTGCTACGCTGGAAAAGGCTGATGCGGCTTGGGTTCCGCTGCGTGAGAACGAATCAGGCCAATCCCTGGTCGGATACGCCCAACGGATTTTCGACAGTCGTGGCGGGACGGTTGCCTATGTACTCATTCGACTGAGTAGAGCCGACATCGTACGCAGGTTTGCCGATGTACCCATGGTGCTTGATGGAAAAGTTCTGTTGGTGGATACGGCTGGTAATGTCGTAATGCAGATGGGGAGAGTTGATCCAACAGGGGAGAAGGAACGAGCGGATCGAAGAAATGAAGCGAGTAAAGTACAGGAAACGGGTGAAGCTGTAAATTCATCTTCTTCTATTATAGATAGTGCATGGATTCAGGAACATGTCCAGCATGGTGCAGACGGGTACGAAGTAGTTTCCGGCCAACCCGGAGGTGCTCAATTGGTGCTGTACTCCAGGCCAGCGATGCTTCAGTGGCGCCTCGTACAGACTATTCCGGTATATACACTGTTATCTCCGCTCAGACAAGCAGGCTGGCAGATCCTCGGCATCGCCGTGCTGGGACTATTATGCTCGGCTGTGCTGGCGTACCTGTTTGTAAGGCAGATCATCCGACCTTTGCGACAATTAATCAAGAGAATGAGACAACTGGAGAAAGGGGACTTCGATACCCGGGTCCAACTTTCGTTTACGGAGGAATATGCCCACTTGGCTTATGGCTTTAATCACATGGCTTCACAGCTCACAACGCTGATGGAACAGGTGAAGGATGAGAGCCGGGCCAAGCGTGAAGCCCAGACGGGATTGCTTGAGGCCCAGATCAAACCCCATTTTTTATACAATACCCTCGACATGATCCACTGGCGCGCACTTGATTACGAAGCCAAGGATATCAGTCGCATGATTGTACAGCTCAGTAAGCTGTTACGGATCGGACTGAGTGGAGGGAGACTGTTTATACGGGTTCGTGATGAGTTGGAACATGCCCGTTGCTACGTTAACATCCAGTCAGAGCGGCTACCGTTCTCCATTCAATATCAGGAGCGGATCGATCCGCATATTCGCGGTTGTTACATTCCCAAGATCATTTTGCAGCCCTTTATCGAAAATGCCGTTATGCACGGGCACCCTGAAGAAGGCACACTTCGAATTCAGGTGCATATGCACGAAGTGGAAGCCCCGCATCAGGATATCGTCATTCGTATCACGGATAATGGGCGGGGTTTGCCGGAGGGGTGGAAACTCGAAGAGACGTGTGGCATCGGTGTGCGGAATGTACATCAGCGCATTCAGCTTTATTGCGGGAAGAGGTATGGCGTTCAACTGAGCGATAGAGAGTCAGGTGGCGTGGAAGTGACCATTACGCTGCCGCGTATTGAGACCGACGAGCAATTAAATCTATGGCTGGACGGTGAAAAATGATGAAGACCATTATGCTTGTTGATGACGATCCTCATATTGTAAAGGCATTAACGGATCATATCGATTGGCCTTCTCTGGGCCTCAGCATTGCAGGCACTGCTTCCAATGGCTTGGATGCGCTGGAGCTGTTTCGCCGCATGCATCCAGATGTCGTTATGACTGACGTCTACCTGCCGGGGATGACCGGGCTTGAGATCACACAGACGTTGCGACGTGATCATCCCCACTTGCCGATCATCATTCTTAGTGGATATGACGAATTCGAGAACGCCCGGGCAGCCATGCGCTGGGGGGTGAATCACTTTTTGCTGAAGCCGGCAGAGGTTGAGGAGATTGAGTCTGTGCTGCGGGAGGTGTTACTGGAACAAGATGTGCGAGAGCGGCATGAGCGGCTGGAGCGGACATACAAGCAGGAGGTCGGACGGGTACTTCCGTATTTGCGCAAACAATTTCTTCACGAACTGCTGACTACGCGATATCGGGCAGACGAGCTGCCCAAAGAACGCATGGACTATATAGGCATTCACATGTCCTCCCAGACACGCGCCATTAGTCTGCAACTGAATCGCCCCGTATTTTTGACACGGATGAAAGAACGGGATTGGCAGCTTCTCCGTTATGGTGCAGCCGATATTATTCAGGAGACGGTGAAGGAGCAAGCGGCGCGCATGAATGGTCAGTTAGAGATTGTTGATTATTCGGATCAGGTATTTGTGTTGCTTCTATTAGGAGATAAAGATCATCTGGAGGAATGCCTGCCACTCGTGGAGAGGATGATCGATCAGATCTTTACGTATCTGAAAATTGAAGTGAGTGCTGGAATCGGAAGATCCAAAAGTCACCCATGTGAGGTGATAGATTCCTATCTCGAGAGCAGGGAAGCGGTGGAAACAGCAGAGTTCCAAGGTGGAAGTCGTATCTACCACTATGAAACATCAGAGGAAACAGAACCAAGTGTGACCGATTATTCATTATTGCTTCGTCAATGGAATGAGGCTTGGGCGGATATTCGACCTGACCTGGCCGAAGAGGTATGGCATCATATTTGCCTTTTGCTGAAAGAGGGGAAATGTGTTGGGATACAGGATGTACAGGTTGTGGCCGTTAGTCTGTTTGACACGTTGATGCATAGCTGGAACCGACTTCATCCTATGTTAGCGCCGCCGCTGGCGATGAGTGATTTTTTGCGTGAAATTCAATCGAAATATGCTTTGCATGATCTGGTAAACTGGATGGATCGTATTATCTGCGACTGGCTGGAACAGATACGTAAGGAGATGGGCGAGAAGAAAAGCAATAAACTTATCGAGCAGGTGAAACAGTATGTAGAGCTTCATTACGCCGAAGAGATTAGTTTTGAAGCGATCGCCAAGGGGCTGTTCGTACATCCGAAGTATCTGAGTCAACTGTTCAAAAGGGTGACCGGTGAGAATTTCGTGAGTTATTTGAACGGGTACCGGATTCAGAGGGCGTTGGAACTGTTGCAGTCGGGACATTACATGGTATATGAGGTGAGCGAGATGACGGGGTTCCGTAATGCAACGTATTTTAGCCAGGTGTTCAAAATGCTTACGGGCAAGAGTCCGTCTGAGGTGGGTAGAGCGATACAGGTATAGTAATTAAATAAAGTGGAAGAGGAGGTATGGTTCTTATGATGATCGATCAGCAGGAATATTACATTAAAGGCTTATCTTACTCCATTAGATCGGCAGAGGAAAAGGATGCTGAGGCCTTGTCTTCACTACGTGTACAAATCGATGGGGAAACCGAGAACATGGATCGTGAAGAGGGCGAGGCGTATATCGACGCAGCCGGGTTTAGGCGGATCATCCATTTGGACACTGAGAAGTCACGGAATCTGTTCTTTGTTGCTGTAGTAGCGGGTGAGATTGTGGGATACTCCCGATGTGAAGGTACAGAGCTGAAGCGCTTTTGCCATAAAGTTGAGTTCGGCGTGTGTGTAGCCCGAGAGTTCTGGGGGCATGGGATTGGCAAGAACTTGTTGGAGAAGTCGATAGAATGGGCAGACCAGACCTGGTGTAGAGAAGATGACGTTGAACGTGCTGGCATCCAATGAAAAGGCAATCGAGTTATACCAAAAGAGTGGCTTCGAGATTGAAGGTATTTTGAAAAAGGATCGGCGACACACGGATGGACAGTATCACGACACGATAGTGATGGGCAGGTTCAGAGACTAATAGTATAAAAAGTGAAAAACACAAACTATATAAGCCCACAGCTTATGGAGTTTAATTATTAGATTTGATACCGACATAACAGATAGCAGCGTTATTGAGTAGAGGCATTATGTTTCTTAATTTATAGAACGATTGTAATGATGTTGAATGAGTCTGTTCACAACCTATATTGAGATAGATTAGACCGTTGAGTGTATATAGGGTATAGTAAGAGGATATTGCCATTGGAAAAAAAGATTATGAAGAGACTGAATCGATTATATAATCAGTTTCAGATGGGATATTTTACAAGTAGTAATTGTATTGTGTATATGATATATTCTATTTCCGGCCAAAAAAACACGAGAAACAAAGTGTTGCAGGCAAAACAAATAAGCTTCGAAAGAAACTTAAAAAAAGAGCTTGCTAAGTTGGTTCGGAAGTGTTATGATATAAAAGTTGCTGAGGAGAAAAACGCTCGGTAACGAAACAAGTTTGATCTTTGAAAACTGAACAACGAGTGAGTAAACATTCTGCTTGCAGAATGAACGCGAAAGTTTGAGACAAGCCTTGGCTTGGATCGACTGGAGCACAAATGAGATTTTTAATCTCGTCAGATTCAAAATGAGCTTATCGCTCTTTTCAATACTTTATTGGAGAGTTTGATCCTGGCTCAGGACGAACGCTGGCGGCATGCCTAATACATGCAAGTCGAGCGGACTTGAAGAGAAGCTTGCTTCTCGGATGGTTAGCGGCGGACGGGTGAGTAACACGTAGGCAACCTGCCCTCAAGTTTGGGACAACTACCGGAAACGGTAGCTAATACCGAATAATTGTTTTCTTCGCCTGAAGGAAACTGGAAAGACGGAGCAATCTGTCACTTGGGGATGGGCCTGCGGCGCATTAGCTAGTTGGTGAGGTAACGGCTCACCAAGGCGACGATGCGTAGCCGACCTGAGAGGGTGATCGGCCACACTGGGACTGAGACACGGCCCAGACTCCTACGGGAGGCAGCAGTAGGGAATCTTCCGCAATGGGCGAAAGCCTGACGGAGCAATGCCGCGTGAGTGATGAAGGTTTTCGGATCGTAAAGCTCTGTTGCCAGGGAAGAACGCTTGGGAGAGTAACTGCTCTCAAGGTGACGGTACCTGAGAAGAAAGCCCCGGCTAACTACGTGCCAGCAGCCGCGGTAATACGTAGGGGGCAAGCGTTGTCCGGAATTATTGGGCGTAAAGCGCGCGCAGGCGGTCATTTAAGTCTGGTGTTTAATCCCGGGGCTCAACCCCGGATCGCACTGGAAACTGGGTGACTTGAGTGCAGAAGAGGAGAGTGGAATTCCACGTGTAGCGGTGAAATGCGTAGATATGTGGAGGAACACCAGTGGCGAAGGCGACTCTCTGGGCTGTAACTGACGCTGAGGCGCGAAAGCGTGGGGAGCAAACAGGATTAGATACCCTGGTAGTCCACGCCGTAAACGATGAGTGCTAGGTGTTAGGGGTTTCGATACCCTTGGTGCCGAAGTTAACACATTAAGCACTCCGCCTGGGGAGTACGGTCGCAAGACTGAAACTCAAAGGAATTGACGGGGACCCGCACAAGCAGTGGAGTATGTGGTTTAATTCGAAGCAACGCGAAGAACCTTACCAGGTCTTGACATCCCTCTGATCGATGCAGAGATGTATCTTTCCTTCGGGACAGAGGAGACAGGTGGTGCATGGTTGTCGTCAGCTCGTGTCGTGAGATGTTGGGTTAAGTCCCGCAACGAGCGCAACCCTTATATTTAGTTGCCAGCACTTCGGGTGGGCACTCTAGATAGACTGCCGGTGACAAACCGGAGGAAGGTGGGGATGACGTCAAATCATCATGCCCCTTATGACCTGGGCTACACACGTACTACAATGGCCGGTACAACGGGCTGCGAAATCGCGAGATGGAGCCAATCCCAACAAAGCCGGTCTCAGTTCGGATTGCAGGCTGCAACTCGCCTGCATGAAGTCGGAATTGCTAGTAATCGCGGATCAGCATGCCGCGGTGAATACGTTCCCGGGTCTTGTACACACCGCCCGTCACACCACGAGAGTTTATAACACCCGAAGTCGGTGGGGTAACCGCAAGGAGCCAGCCGCCGAAGGTGGGATAGATGATTGGGGTGAAGTCGTAACAAGGTAGCCGTATCGGAAGGTGCGGCTGGATCACCTCCTTTCTATGGAGAATCGTTTCCTGCAACGGAAACATTCAAATATGCAGCTTAGCTGCAAAACACTCACTCGTTGTTCGGTTTTGAGAGCTCAAACTCTCAAACAGCTTGCTTTTGCATGGAGCTTGTTCTTTGAAAACTAGATATCGAAACGAAACAAACGCGAATTAGAACATTCCTTTAAGCTGATCTTGTGTAAACAAGTGAAGTGTTTTTATAAGGTAGATTGCATGAGCGAGTGATCGAAATGGAACGACTTTTGGATTTGCGCAAGCAAACCAAGCGGAGTGACAGCTCGAACACGAGCGATATGGTTAAGCTACTAAGAGCACACGGAGGATGCCTAGGCGCTAGGAGCCGATGAAGGACGTGGCGAACAACGAAACTGCCTCGGGGAGCTGTAAGCAAGCTTTGATCCGGGGGTGTCCGAATGGGGAAACCCAGCTGGGGTAATTTCCAGTTACTCATAACTGAATACATAGGTTATGCAGAGGCATACCAGGGGAACTGAAACATCTAAGTACCCTGAGGAAGAGAAAACAATAGTGATTCCGTCAGTAGCGGCGAGCGAACGCGGAGAAGCCCAAACCAGAGAGCTTGCTCTTTGGGGTTGTGGGACGTCTCACATGGAGTTACAAAGGAACCGGTTAAGCGAAGAGGTCTGGAAAGGCCCGCCAAAGAAGGTAAAAGCCCTGTAGTTGAAAGTCTGTTCCCTCCGAGACGGATCCCGAGTAGTGCGGGGCACGTGAAACCCCGTATGAATCCGGCAGGACCATCTGCCAAGGCTAAATACTTCCTAGCGACCGATAGTGAAGCAGTACCGTGAGGGAAAGGTGAAAAGCACCCCGGAAGGGGAGTGAAATAGAACCTGAAACCGTGTGCTTACAAAAAGTCAGAGCCCGTTTTAGGGGTGATGGCGTGCCTTTTGTAGAATGAACCGGCGAGTTACGTTCCCGTGCAAGGTTAAGGTGAAGAGCCGGAGCCGCAGCGAAAGCGAGTCTGAATAGGGCGACTTAGTACGTGGACGTAGACCCGAAACCGGGTGATCTACCCCTGTCCAGGGTGAAGGTGCGGTAACACGCACTGGAGGCCCGAACCCACGCATGTTGAAAAATGCGGGGATGAGGTGGGGGTAGCGGAGAAATTCCAATCGAACTCGGAGATAGCTGGTTCTCCCCGAAATAGCTTTAGGGCTAGCCTCGGAAAACAGAGTCGTGGAGGTAGAGCACTGATTGGGTGCGGGGCCCGCAAGGGTTACCAAGCTCAGTCAAACTCCGAATGCCATAGACTTACTTCCGGGAGTCAGACAGTGAGTGCTAAGATCCATTGTCAAAAGGGAAACAGCCCAGACCATCAGCTAAGGTCCCCAAGTGTGTGTTAAGTGGGAAAGGATGTGGAGTTGCACAGACAACCAGGATGTTGGCTTAGAAGCAGCCATCATTTAAAGAGTGCGTAATAGCTCACTGGTCGAGTGACTCTGCGCCGAAAATGTAACGGGGCTAAACACACCACCGAAGCTATGGCTTGATGCTTTGCATCAGGGGTAGGGGAGCGTTGTATAAGGGTTGAAGGTGTACCGTAAGGAGCGCTGGACATTATACAAGTGAGAATGCCGGTATGAGTAACGAAAAGATCAGTGAGAATCTGATCCGCCGAAAGCCTAAGGGTTCCTGAGGAAGGCTCGTCCGCTCAGGGTAAGTCGGGACCTAAGGCGAGGCCGAAAGGCGTAGTCGAAGGACAACAGGTCGAAATTCCTGTACCACCGTAAGCCGTTATGAGCAATGGGGGGACGCAGTAGGGTAGTGACGCGGACTGATGGATGTCCGTCTAAGCAGTAAGGCTGATGTGTAGGCAAATCCGCACATTGTAAGGCTGAGCTGTGATGGGGAGCGAAAATTATAGTAGCGAAGGTCATGATCTCACACTGCCAAGAAAAGCCTCTAGCCAGGTGATGGTGCCCGTACCGCAAACCGACACAGGTAGGCGAGAAGAGTATTCTAAGGCGCGCGGAAGAACTCTCGTTAAGGAACTCGGCAAAATGACCCCGTAACTTCGGGAGAAGGGGTGCCCCGGTAGTGTGAATAGCACGAGGGGGCCGCAGTGAAAAGGCCCAAGCGACTGTTTAGCAAAAACACAGGTCTGTGCGAAGCCGTAAGGCGAAGTATACGGGCTGACGCCTGCCCGGTGCTGGAAGGTTAAGGGGAGTGGTTAGGAGCAATCCGAAGCTGTGAACCGAAGCCCCAGTAAACGGCGGCCGTAACTATAACGGTCCTAAGGTAGCGAAATTCCTTGTCAGGTAAATTCTGACCCGCACGAATGGCGTAACGACTTGGGCGCTGTCTCAACGAGAGATCCGGTGAAATTTTAATACCTGTGAAGATGCAGGTTACCCGCGACAAGACGGAAAGACCCCATGGAGCTTTACTGCAGCTTGATATTGAATTTGGGTACGATCTGTACAGGATAGGTGGGAGCCTTTGAAGCATGAGCGCCAGCTTGTGTGGAGGCAACGTTGGGATACCACCCTGATCGTATCTAGGTTCTAACCTGGTACCGTAATCCGGTGCGGGGACAGTGTCAGGTGGGCAGTTTGACTGGGGCGGTCGCCTCCTAAAGAGTAACGGAGGCGCCCAAAGGTTCCCTCAGAATGGTTGGAAATCATTCGAAGAGTGCAAAGGCATAAGGGAGCTTGACTGCGAGACCTACAAGTCGAGCAGGGACGAAAGTCGGGCTTAGTGATCCGGTGGTACCGCATGGAAGGGCCATCGCTCAACGGATAAAAGCTACCCTGGGGATAACAGGCTTATCTCCCCCAAGAGTCCACATCGACGGGGAGGTTTGGCACCTCGATGTCGGCTCATCGCATCCTGGGGCTGAAGTAGGTCCCAAGGGTTGGGCTGTTCGCCCATTAAAGCGGTACGCGAGCTGGGTTCAGAACGTCGTGAGACAGTTCGGTCCCTATCTGTCGTGGGCGTAGGAAATTTGAGAGGAGCTGTCCTTAGTACGAGAGGACCGGGATGGACGTACCGCTGGTGTACCAGTTGTTCCGCCAGGAGCACCGCTGGGTAGCTATGTACGGACGGGATAAACGCTGAAAGCATCTAAGCGTGAAGCCCCCCTCAAGATGAGATTTCCCAGTATGTAAGACCCCTTGAAGACGACGAGGTAGATAGGCTGGGGGTGGAAGTGCAGCAATGCATGGAGCTGACCAGTACTAATCGGTCGAGGGCTTATCCAATAGCAAGTGATAATTCGCATGTTTCGTTTCGAATCTAGTTTTCAGAGAACGATCTCTGAATGTAAGCTATGCTATGCGTTTGGTGGCGATGGCGGAGGGGTTCCACACGTACCCATCCCGAACACGACCGTTAAGCCCTCTAGCGCCGATGGTACTTGGACCGCAGGGTCCTGGGAGAGTAGGACGCCGCCAAGCGAAACCCCATTGGGGTATTTTTTTTCGAAAATTGATAAGGGCCCTTAGCTCAGTTGGTTAGAGCGCACCTCTGATAAGGGTGAGGCCGGTGGTTCGAGTCCACCAGGGCCCATAGCAAGACCACAACAAGAAATACACCAGAGTATGGGGCCATAGCTCAGCTGGGAGAGCGCCTGCCTTGCAAGCAGGAGGTCAGCGGTTCGATCCCGCTTGGCTCCACCATTCCCTGATAGCTCAGTTGGTAGAGCACTCGACTGTTAATCGAGTTGTCACAGGTTCGAGCCCTGTTCGGGGAGCCAGTAAGGCCCGTTGGTCAAGGGGTTAAGACACCTCCCTTTCACGGAGGTAACAGGGGTTCGAATCCCCTACGGGTCATAATATGGAGGCTTAGCTCAGCTGGGAGAGCATCTGCCTTACAAGCAGAGGGTCGGGGGTTCGATCCCCTCAGCCTCCACCATATAACTTTATAACGACGCGGGGTGGAGCAGCCCGGTAGCTCGTCGGGCTCATAACCCGAAGGCCGCAGGTTCAAATCCTGCCCCCGCAATTATACTTTCCTTGAGAAAGTGATCTGGAACCGTGGTGTAGTTGGCCTAACATGCCTGCCTGTCACGCAGGAGATCGCGGGTTCGAATCCCGTCGGTTCCGCCATTTTTTTAATGTAGTAAGGCTCGGTAGCTCAGTCGGTAGAGCAGAGGACTGAAAATCCTCGTGTCGGCGGTTCGATTCCGTCCCGAGCCACCATTTATAACACCATGTAATACGCCGGTGTAGCTCAACTGGTAGAGCAACTGACTTGTAATCAGTAGGTTGGGGGTTCAAGTCCTCTCGCCGGCACCATGTAATCCTGGAGGATTAGCGAAGCGGCCAAACGCATCAGACTGTAAATCTGCTCCCGTACGGGTTCGGTGGTTCGAATCCATCATCCTCCACCAGTTTTTCTATGAGTCATTAGCTCAGTTGGTAGAGCACCTGACTTTTAATCAGGGTGTCGAAGGTTCGAGCCCTTCATGACTCACCATTATATGCGCGTGTGGCGGAATTGGCAGACGCACTAGACTTAGGATCTAGCGTCTTTGACGTGGGGGTTCAAGTCCCTCCACGCGCATCCCTTATTTGCGGAAGTGGCTCAGCGGTAGAGCATCGCCTTGCCAAGGCGAGGGTCGCGGGTTCGATTCCCGTCTTCCGCTCCAATATTTTGCGCCCTTAGCTCAGCTGGATAGAGCGTTTGACTACGAATCAAAAGGCCGGGAGTTCGAATCTCTCAGGGCGCGCCATTATAACTTCATATTTTGCCGGCGTGGCGGAATGGCAGACGCGCTCGACTCAAAATCGAGTGGGAAACCGTGGAGGTTCGAGTCCTCTCGCCGGTATAGATAACGGGATGTAGCTCAGCTTGGTAGAGCACCTGGTTTGGGACCAGGGGGTCGCATGTTCAAATCGTGTCATCCCGATTGTTGTTATGCGGGTGTAGTTCAATGGTAGAACTTTAGCCTTCCAAGCTAATAGCGTGGGTTCGATTCCCATCACCCGCTTATATATTGCAAAAGAAAGAGACGGTACTCACCGTCTCTTTCTTTTTTTGCTTTCATAGGTATATGGGCGATTGTAGTATACGAAGGTCACGGATTATTTGGCTTTAGCATGTATCCCATCCTCACGATATTTTCCCCCTTTTTTAAGTCTGTTCTTAGTCATTGTGGAAGTGTTCAAATAGAGAAGGTCTAACACATGTTCGAACACAAGAATATTTTTTTTACCACATTTCATAAAAACGCTTACAAAAATAGCTTGCGTAAATCATTAACCTGTAATACCATATCAATTAAGCGCTTAACCTTCAGGGTAAGGCGCTTAAACTTAACGTAGATTAAGCGCTTAACCCGTAAAGGAAAGGACGGCGATCAATTCATGAAAACAATTCGACTAACGATGGCTCAGGCACTGCTTCGATACCTGGATCAGCAATATATCTCGGTTGACGGGGTGGAAACCAAGTTTGTGAAGGGAATCATCGGTATTTTTGGACATGGCAATGTAACAGGCATTGGAGAAGCGCTGGAGCGCAGTCCGGGAAGCCTGACGTATATGCAAGGCAAGAACGAACAAGGCATGGTGCATACGGCAGCGGCTTATGCCAAGCAGAAGAACCGTAGACAGATCTATGCATGTACAACATCCATTGGACCTGGTGCTTTGAATATGATTACAGCCGCAGCTACTGCAACGGTGAACCGGATTCCGGTTTTATTGCTTCCAGGAGATAACTTTGCTACACGGGAACCGGACCCAGTGCTTCAGCAGTTGGAAGTAAGCAGTGATTATACAATCTCAGCCACTGATCCATTCAAAGCCGTCAGCAAGTACTGGGATCGCATTGTTCGTCCCGAACAGCTGATGGTTGCTGTTACACAGGCGATGCGTGTGCTAACCGATCCAGCAGAGACGGGAGCAGTAACGCTCGCATTGCCGCAGGATGTGCAGGCAGAAGCGTACGATTACCCGGAATCTTTCTTTGCCCGCAAAGTACATTATCTGGATCGTCGCCCCCCGGTACAGGCAGCCATTGAACGGGCAATGGAACAGATTGCCCGTGGCAGAAAGCCGCTGCTCGTTGCAGGCGGCGGTGTGTTGTACTCTGAGGCGTCCGCCCAGCTAGTGGAATTCGCCGAGGCATTTGGTATTCCGATCGCCGAGACGCAGGCGGGCAAGAGCGCAGTCTCTTGGGACCACCCACTGAATGTGGGGGCCATCGGGGTTACCGGTTCTCTGGCAGCCAATAGGCTGGCGAGAGAAGCGGACGTTGTGATCGGCGTCGGTACACGGTTCTCGGATTTTACGACGGCATCCCGCTCTGCTTTTCAGCATCCGGAAGTGTCATTCATTAACATCAACCTGAACGGCATGGATGCCGCCAAGTTAGGCGGAGAAGCCATTCTGGCAGATGCACGCGAAGGATTGCAGGCTTTGCAGAAGGAATTGCAGCAAAGACGATATCGCAGTGCATATGGTGCATCTGAAATCGCTGATCTCCGCGCTGAGTGGAATGCAGAAGTGGATCGGCTGTATGCAGCTCAACATGAAGCAGGGCTGGCACAGACTACGGCAGTCGGCATCGTTAACCGGACCATTGATCCATCTTCCGTCATAGTGTGTGCGGCAGGCAGTCTGCCGGGTGATCTACATCGTCTGTGGCGTGCGTCTGAACCAAAGACATACCACATGGAGTATGGATTCTCCTGTATGGGGTACGAGGTAAGTGGAGCGTTCGGAGCAGCACTTGCCGAGCCGGATCGTGAAGTGTACGCGATGGTCGGTGATGGCAGTTATTTGATGCTGCATTCGGAGTTTGTGACTAGTTTGCAGGAACAGAAGAAGATGACCGTTCTATTATTCAACAACAATGGATTCCAATGTATTCATAATTTGCAGCGGGAACATGGTAGTGACGGGTTCGGCAATGAGTTCCGTTATCGGGAATCCGAGAGTGGACGACTGACCGGGGATTACATGCCAATGGACTTTGCAGCTCACGCCCGAAGCATGGGAGCCAAATCCTATAGAGCGGAAACGGCAGAACAGCTGGAACAAGCACTCCGAGATGCGAAGAACGAAACAGTAAGTACGTTGATTGAGATTCCGGTCGTGCCTGGAACCAACGCAGGTGGATACGAGTCATGGTGGAATGTGGGTGTACCTGAGGTATCTGCCGAAGAAAAGGTAGTTCATGCTCATCACACCATGAAAGCCAACCGTGCCAAAGCAAGACCGATTTAATCCGGTTTAATATAGTGAATCACAATGTTGAACGACAAAGGAGACGTGGGGCAATGAGCAAGCTGCCATTCCAGCTTGGGATTCATCCGATCAATTGGGTCGGTGAAGATGTGAAGGAGCATGGTGATGCGACAACGTGTGCACAGATTCTGGATGACATTCAGCGTCTTGGGCTGACAGGCACAGAGATGGGACGTAAGTATCCAACCGATCCCGCTATATTGCGTGAGGAATTGAGTAAAAGGAATATCAATCTGGTCTCCCAGTGGAAATCGGTACTGTTCTCCGATCCGGCGTATCGTCAGTCGGAGTTGGACGGTTATCGCAGACATGCGGAATTCCTGCAATCCATGGGCAGTAAGGTGATCAGTACGGCGGAGGTAGGCGGGTCACTTCATTTTGATCCAAGACGGACACCGAATGAAAAAGAAGTGCTTAGACTCAGCGAATCTGAATGGCATATCCTCGCTGAAGGATTGAATGAAGCAGGAGCCATTGCCCGTGAGCATGGGTTGAAGCTTACGTACCATCATCATGGAGGCACAGTGGTAGAACAACCAGATGAGATTGATCGACTGATGGAGTTGACCGATCCTTCTCTCGTGTATCTGCTCTATGACACAGGTCATGCCTACTATGGCGGAGCCGATCCACTTAAGCTGCTGCGTAAACATTATGATCGAATCGCCTATATCCATCTGAAAGATATCCGCCCGCATGTGCTGGATGAAGCACGCGCGGAGCAGTCTGACTTTGTCGGCTGTATTCGTAGAGGGGTGTTCACCGTACCAGGGGATGGATGCATTGATTTTGCACCAATTCTGCAAGAACTGATCACACGAGGGTACGATGGCTGGGCGATGCTTGAAGGAGAGCAGGACCCTGCGATTCATAACCCGTATGAGTATGCCAAACGCTCCTTGAACTATATGGAGTCGTTATACCAACACAGCTGATTCGTTTAGCATTGCAGCGGTCAGAGGCCAAACCCATGAAGTGAAAAGGAAGAAGGCCAGCAAGAGTATAACGTTACGATTGGAAAATAAAAATGACTTACTCTAGCCGTTTACGAGTTCTTACGATGGAATGAGTAACTAGTCTAGATATCCATATACAACATGGAAAATCCCACTACAGAAAGGGGCTCACATGCAATGACTTACGTATCCTTTCCGGTATCCAGGAAGAAGGATTTCATCGCCATTGGTCGCTTGTGCATCGACTTGAACGCCAATGAGATCAATCGCCCGATGGAAGAGACGATGACGTTCACGAAGTATGTTGGCGGCTCTCCGGCCAATATTACGATTGGCATGTCCAGACTGGGTATGGAGACGGCTTTTATCGGTAAGATCGCGGGTGACCAGATGGGCAGATTCATCCAGAGTTATTTGGAGAAGAACGGCATCGACACATCAAATGTAGTTACAGATGACACCGGAGCAGTGACAGGGCTTGCTTTTACCGAAATCAAAAGCCCAACGGATTGCAGTATCCTGATGTACCGGGACAATGTAGCTGATCTGTTATTACAGGCGCAAGAGGTGCAAGAGCAGTTGATTGCTGACTCCAAAGTGCTGCTAATCTCAGGCACAGCCCTCGCGCAGAGCCCATCCCGTGAAGCCGTATTACAGGCACTAACGTATGCGAAAAAACATGGCACAGTTATTGTGTTTGATCTGGACTATCGCCCATACACTTGGACATCAGATGAAGAGACAGCGGTCTATTACAACCTCGCAGCCGAGAAATGCGATATCATCCTCGGTACACGTGAAGAGTTCGACATGATGGAGGCATTCGACCACAATCCGGATCATAGCGACCAGGTAACTGCACAGAAATGGTTTGATTTCTCAGCCAACATCGTTGTAATCAAACACGGCAAGGAAGGGTCCATTGCTTATACACGTGAAGGGCTTTCTCACCGTGCTGACAGCTATCCGGCAAAAGTGGTCAAAACGTTTGGTGCAGGCGACTCCTATGCGGCCGGGTTCCTGTATGGATTGATGCAGGGCTGGACGATTGAGCGCAGTATGGCCTATGGCAGTGGCGCAGCAAGTATCGTCATTTCAAGCCACAGCTGTTCGGATGCGATGCCAACAGTAGAACAGGTGAATGATTACATCGAACGTTGCAATCGGGGCGAGATCACCGTGTCCTGAAGCACGTTGCAATACTTTGAACAACGTACTCATACAGATCAACATCAATCATATAAGTTCAACATAAGGGATCACACATAAGCGAAGGGAGACAGGGCTATGGGAAAAGGAATTTCTGAAGCGTCTGCAACAGCGACAATGGTACAAAACTGGATCGGAGGTGCCTGGGTAACCCCAGCGTCAACTCGCACGGAGCCAGTGGTGAATCCGGCCACGGAAGAAGTTATTGCACATGTGCCACTGTCCGAACAAGCGGACGTGGATCTGGCGGTTCAGACAGCACGAGAAGCGTTCAAATCCTGGAGCAGCACACCGGTTCCACGCCGTGCACGTATTCTGTTCCGCTACCAGCAGTTGCTGGTTGAACATTGGGAGGAGCTCGCCCGCCTGGTAACGCTGGAGAACGGTAAAAGTTATGCCGAAGCGTATGGCGAGGTATTGCGTGGCATTGAATGCGTCGAGTTCGCGGCAGGTGCCCCGAATCTGATGATGGGCAAACAACTGCCTGACATCGCTACAGGACTGGAGTCGGGCATGTACCGCTACCCGATCGGTGTTGTTGGGGGAATTACCCCATTCAATTTCCCGATGATGGTGCCTTGCTGGATGTTCCCGCTGGCTATTGCGTGTGGTAACACCTTTGTCCTGAAGCCGTCCGAGCGCACACCGCTACTGGCAGGCCGCTTGGCAGAGCTGTTTAAGGAAGCAGGGCTTCCGGACGGTGTGCTCAACATCGTTCACGGCGCGCATGATGTCGTGAACGGGTTGCTGGAACATAAGGATGTTCAAGCGATCTCCTTTGTCGGATCACAACCTGTAGCTGAATACGTCTACACCACTGCATCCAAGCATGGCAAACGGGTACAGGCACTGGCTGGTGCCAAAAACCACTCCATCGTTATGCCGGACGCCGATCTGGATCTAACCGTGAAAGAGATTACCAGTGCAGCCTTTGGTTCAGCAGGGGAGCGTTGCATGGCATGTGCGGTTGTTGTGGCTGTGGGTGATGTGGCTGACGAACTGGTACAAAAGCTGGTGGAAGCGGCAGACCGCATTACCATTGGTAACGGCATGGATGAGGGCGTGTTCCTCGGTCCTGTCATCCGTGGACCACATAAAGAGCGTACACTCAGTTACATTGAAGCCGGAGAGCAGGAAGGCGCGGCATTGATTCGGGATGGACGTAAGGATCAGGCGACAGGTGAATCCGGTTATTTTGTAGGGCCAACGGTATTTGACCAAGTTGATAGCAATATGAAAATTTGGCAGGATGAGATCTTTGCTCCAGTACTCTCGGTAGCAAGAGTGTCTACGCTGGAGGAAGCCGTTGAGCTGGCGAACCGTTCTGATTTTGCCAACGGGGCGTGTCTGTTCACCCGCAGCGGAGCGAGTATGCGTCAATTCCGTGAAACGATTGATGCGGGCATGTTGGGTATTAACCTGGGCGTACCTGCGCCAATGGCATTCTTCCCGTTTTCCGGTTGGAAAAAGTCCTTCTATGGTGATCTACATGCCAATGGTACGGATGGTGTTGAATTCTACACTCGCAAGAAGATGGTAACGGCGCGCTGGTAACAACCAGAGCATCACTCGGGCTAAGGGGAACGCCCAGCCCATATGGACGCACATAGGGAGGATAACGGAATGGGCAAGGACAAAGTGAGAATTGGCATCATCGGTGCTGGACGGATCGGCAAAATTCATGCAGACAATCTCCTGCGTAACCCGCATGCCGAGATTGTGGGAATCAGTGACTTATTTGCAGGTCCTGAATTGGAGGCTTGGGCCTCCAGTCGTGGCATCCCTGTTGTAACAACGAACAGCAGCGAGTTGATCTCGATGCCTAATGTAGACGCGGTGCTGATCTGTTCTTCAACCGATACACATGTGCCGCTGATCGAACAGGCCGCCCAGGCGGGCAAACATATCTTCTGCGAGAAGCCGGTCAGCATGGATCTGGCACAGACCCAAGCGGCTGTAGCGGCAGTTCAGAAGGCTGGCGTGAAGTTACAAATTGGATTTAACCGCCGCTTCGATCACAACTTCAGACGGATACGTGCGCATGTGCAGGATGGTACGATTGGTGATCCACATATTATCAAAATTACGTCTCGCGACCCGAGTCCGCCTCCTGCGGAGTATATCCGGGTGTCTGGCGGGATTTTCATGGACATGATGATCCACGATTTTGACATGGCTCGGTATCTGTCCGGGAGTGAAGTGGAAGAAGTATACGCTCAGGGTAACGTGCTGATCAATCCGGTTTTTGCGGAACATGGGGACGTGGATACAGCGATTGTAACGATGACGTTTGCCAATGGAGCGATTGGTGTCATTGATAACAGTCGTCAGGCTGTATACGGGTATGACCAGCGTGTTGAAGTATTTGGCTCGATGGGCAGCGCCGCAGCGGCGAATGATCATCCAAATACGGCTGAAATCAGTACAGCGGCCGGGCTCATGCGCGACAAACCGTTACACTTTTTCCTGGAACGCTACAATGAAGCGTATGTGCAGGAGACAGCCCTCTTTATCGATGCAATCCTCCATGATACACCGGTTATCGTAGATGGCCACGATGCAGTACAGGCAGAACGAATTGCGCTGGCAGCAAAACTGTCCATGGAGCGGGGAAGACCTGTGAAGCTGAGTGAAGTTCCTGGGATGTCACTGGAATCGCAAACAGCAACGCCATAGTAGAAGATTAAAGTCACTTTTTCTAATAGAGGGCATGAATAGTCCAGGTTTTTGTTTTTATAAGTATCAGGTTGTTGTGGATGATTACAGAAAGGAGTGGATGACAAGATGTCAGAACGTATTGTGAAACCCGTGGTCAACCCGGAGGGAGACGGTACACTTATAAACGTAACACCGGAGTCGGCGGGGTGGGAATATGTTGGTTTTCAGGTAGCGAAGCTGGCGGAGGGGGAGACGCTAACCCGTGAGAGCGGTGATCAGGAACTCTGTGTGGTGCTTCTCAGTGGTTTCGCCAATGTAAGTACCCGGGAGCACACATGGGATAATATCGGAAAAAGAATGAGTGTTTTCGAGAAAATTCCGCCGTATTCGGTCTACGTCTCAACTTCCGATCAAGTGCAGATCACAGCACGTACCGAACTGGAAATCGCTATATGTGTTGCACCCGGTAAAGGCACGTACCCGGCTCGTCTCATTGCACCCCAAGATGTAGGGGTAGAGGCACGAGGATATGGCAATCTGGAACGCCAGATTCACAACATTTTGCCGGAACAAAAGGAAGCGGACAGTCTGCTCGTTGTTGAGGTATTCACGCCAGATGGGCATTGGTCCAGTTACCCGCCACATAAGCATGATCGGGACGCACTCCCGGATGAATCTTTGCTGGAAGAAACGTATTATTTCCGTGTACAGCCTGAGCAGGGGTTTGCCATTCAGCGTATATACACGGATGATCGTTCTGTGGACGAGACGCTAGCAGTGAAAAACGGAGAAGTGGTGCTTGTTCCGGACGGATATCATCCGGTAGGCGCTCCTCCGGGGTATGAGGTCTACTATCTGAACGTGATGGCTGGACCAACCCGGACCTGGAAATTCCATAACGATCCTGACCATGAGTGGTTGATGAAAAAGTAAAACAGTTCATGCTACGCACATTGTGCTGGCTTCAAGTTGCGTATGCAGACTTCCCCCTGCATAATGAGAAGAAGAGAACAATTATCTATGTATAAGGAAATTTATATATAGCACAAATGGGGAAAAAAACAATGAAAGCAACCATATACGATATAGCACGCGAGGCGGGTGTATCCATTGCAACCGTCTCGCAGGTCATTAATGGCAAAGGCAAGATCAGTGAGAAGCGGCGCGCCGAGATTATGGAGATCATGGAGCGCCTTCACTATCAACCCAGCGCGATCGCAGCTGCACTTACAGGGAAGCAGACGTATACATTGGGGCTGCTCGTGCCGGACATCTCAAACCCGTATTTCGCAGAACTCGCAAGAGCCGTGGAGGATCGTAGCCGTCAATTGGGTTACAGCGTGGTCATCTGCAGTACGGATAATAAGGACGAGCGGGTAGAGCGTTATCTGAATCTGCTTCAGCAAAAAAGGGTCGATGGCATGATGATCGGAACCGGGATCGATAATGCCGAAATTTTGTCACCACTTTTGCAGCAGTCCATCCCTGTCGCTTTGATTGCACGTCATATGCCATCCCTGTCGGTTCATACAGTCACCATTGATGACATTCTCGGTGGAGCACTCGCAGCGGAGCATCTGCTTGAACTTGGGCACACCCGTGTAGCGGTTCTGTCGGAACCGTCCAAAGTCAGCAGCAGTCAGGAACGTGTACGTGGATTCCGTGAAACCCTGATTAAGGCAGGTCATACGCTGGAACCGAATCAGATCCGAGAATCGGCAGCTGATCTGAGCTCGGCCAAAAAAGAGGCGTTACTGCTGCTCGGTGAGAAGGATCACCCGACAGGTTTGTTCTGTTGTAATGACATTCAGGCCATCGGTGCTCTTCAGGCAGCCAAAGAGCTGGGGCTACGCGTGCCAGAGGATGTGTCGATTATCGGGTTTGATAATACCATTCTGGCTTCGGTAACCAGTCCACCGCTTACGACCGTTGCCCAGCCAATTGAAGAACTGGGACATCGCGCTGTAGATCTGTTGATTGAAGAGTTAAAGGATGAACAAAAAGAACCACAGAAGATTGTGCTGAAGCCTGAGCTGGTTATCCGAGAATCAGCAGGTCGTGTATTGAGCTGAAAACAAATAGTTTTCGGCGTACGCTGAACAGACGTGAGGCCAAGTCTGCGTATGTCATATTCATGCTCGGGATAAGTGTTATCGTCTTACCTCGATCTGAATAGCTAATAAAACAATATAACAAAGTAACAAACAAGCCGCGTTCACCCTATGGGAGAACGCGGCTTGTTTGTTTAAATCTTTAATTTTTAGTGTAGCCCAAAACGTCATCGTAATTGAGGAACCAGAGATAAGAAATGACATTGGAACAGAAGGAGTGAGATGTTATACTGGAATATATCAATAATTACCAATTTATATGTTTTATGTAGATCTAGAGAGGGGATTGGGATGATTAAACGAATCAAGATGATTATGGGTATCGCCATGATTATTGTTTTTTTAGCTATTGCAGTGCGTATGTATACCTCTGGTCAATATACTATGTATATCCCCAGCAAACATACGACGTTTCGAGCAGAGGTTACCGATCATATGACGATGCTGGATACATTGGATCGACTGACGATTAGGAAAATTTCCGACAATGAACCGTATAATGAAGATGATGAAATAACGATTACAGATCCCAAAGAGATTAGAGACATGCTGAAGTTATTAAAGGATGTTGATCTCAAAAGAGTACGGGAATTCGACGTTTCTGAAAGGAATCCGCATTACTATGAGTGGCGACTTACTATTAATAAAGAAGGTCGCTTTACTAAAGATTTCGGAATCACGTTTTATAATGAACAATCTATCTCCATCTATAGCGGCGCGAAAACAAGAGACAAATTTCAGGACTACGAGATTACCAATGAGTTTAATCTGAATGAGATGGACCGCCTTTTTGAAAAGCTGAAGGAGGAGCAAACATGACCATCATAACCAACTATTATGTACGCCCTATTGAAGAACAGGATATCCCCTTTCTGTGGGAGATGTTATACGCATCCCTGCATAGAAGAGAAGGTGATGAACCTTTTCCAATCGAAAGTATTCATACTCCCGGACTGTCCAAATACGTTGAAGACTGGGGAAGAGAAGGGGATTTCGGGTATGTTGCAGTTGACCAGCAGGGCAAGAGACTAGGTTCAATAACATTAAGATTCTATACGGATCAGAATGCGGGATACGGTTATGTGAATGCAGCTACGCCAGAGATGGGGATGGCTGTAACGGAAGATGCACGTGGAAAAGGAGTAGGTACCTTACTGCTTCAGACCGCATTAGATGAGGTTGAACGGCGGGGAATTGCAGCAGTCTCGCTCAGTGTTGACCCGGATAACCAAGCGATTCGCTTATATAAGCGGTTAGGATTTGTGGAGGATTCCCTAAATGGTACATCAGTAACGATGGTGCGTGTAAGTAAACTTGAATCTTAAATGATGAGCGTTCGGATCACTGGCAAAACTGAGTAAACCAAGTGGAACTGCAAAAGAAGAGGCGTTTCCTCATGGGAACGCCTCTTTCTGTGTGCCATGTACAGCATCGGTACCTCTCTTATTATACTTAGTCCGTATCACTTCAATATTATTTCAACAAAAATGCCAAAGCCTCGTCATACGTTTCCCATTGGAATTCAGTCTGGTGCGCGGACTCTTTGGAGATCCGATTCAATTGCATTTTGGCGATCGCACCACCTACGGCTACACTAGCTCGCTTCATCCCCCACTGTGTCAGTAGTTTCTGGTGTTCCACAATTTTTTCTTTGGTATCCTGAGGGAAAGCCTTCATGTTCCGCATATCTACTAGCACATCAAACGAATTTCCCAATTGTTCCGCTATTCTCTGGATTTCTGTATTCGTTTGTTCGACATGTTCAGGAGAAACAATACCTTCCCAGATAATTTCAATAATAGGTTTAGTTGAATCCAAACGTCTAACAGACATGTAGGCAACTCCTCGATAATAAAATAATATGTAATATATGAGACTATAAGCCTATTAATTATACCTTTTTATAACGAGAATGAAAACTAAATTCATAATTAAGTGGTTCTTATGGACTACTTATTCCTAGGGAAGTTAAATTCAGGGATTGTTATCATATCTTCATTGGAAGGGAAGGTTAAATAGCTAAAAGCCGCCCAGAGAATGAACTCCAGACGGCCTCTATAACTGTAACATGATAAATTGAAAATCCTACGTAAATTAGAAGCCAATCTTCAAACTGTTACCTTCAGTTGCTACACCTTTGGAAAGGGAAATGCTCAGCTTTTGTTCTGCCGAGAAACCAAGTGTTTCCCCATCATGCAGTGTGACGTCGTTTTCAATCACATACGTTGTGGTCATGAACATCATCTCAAATACATCGCTTAAGGATTCAGACGATTGCATAATCTCCATCTCTTCTTTACCAAAGTTACGTAGTCCGTAAGTGTAAGCTGAAGCGCCTTCGGCATTTTGGAATAATCCGATGAAAATCCAGAGCGAGACTGGCAGCTCATCATGTTTGATCCCACGGCTGGTTTCAACATATTGACTGGCTTCAACAACAAGTGGGGCCATGTATATGGCCAGTGCGTGATCCAACTGTAATAAGGCACTCGCTGTTTGAGTGAACAGAACATGTCCATCAATAGCATTTGTTGCGTTCAGAACAGAGACAATAATCTGAGACTGGTGCCGTGAGGTAACTTGCTCCGCTTCTCGCCAAAGGATGTTGAGTTTGGCATTTTCCTCAACTTCACGGTCAGGCACAGGCGCAGGAATGTGGGCACACACCACTTGCATTCCATTCACTTCGAAAAAGAGATTGCCCTCCTCCGGGCGTTCTTCAATCTCGATATCCCATTCGTTCTTCATGTTCCTGATGAAGAGGCCAAAATCACAATCGTCACGCTCCAGCAGGACAAAACCCACGATGGTTTCACTGTAATTCGTTGATTCGACAGCACCACCTGCAGGTACTTTCTCCTTTTTGCGCCGCCGAAGCTTGTCAAACAATCCCATGACATGTTCTCCTTCCAATTCCAGAACGATTCTGGTCATTGTACACTGCTATCTATTCACTACCTTACCATAAAGGAGTTAACATGAATCGAAGCAATGCACCATTCGACAGAAATTACAGGAACAGAACTAGCAACAACGCAATGATCGCAGGCAAACCTTGTTTGATAATGATCGACCGTGAAGAAGTTGCTCCTCCATAAAGAGCCGCAATAATCACACACGCTAGGAAGAAAATCTGAATATGCTGTCCAACGGCTGCATCCGGATATACGAGTCCCCAGATCAGACCTGCCGCAAGAAATCCATTGTAAAGACCTTGATTGGCCGCGAGAGATTTGGTGGATTTGGCGAATTCCGGCGTGAGATTAAAGGTTTTCATTGTGCGTGGACGAGTCCACATAAACATCTCCATCACCATGATATAGAAGTGTTCGACAGCTACAAGAGCTACAAAAATGATACTAATCAATGGAAACACCTTGCTTTCTGATATGTAATTTATTTACTTGTCCATCCTAGTATAAATGTTTGTAATAAGAACGGAAAGAGTAAATTTAATTTGTAACAATTTAATTGCGTATTATTAAAATTATTTATCGTTTTCCAGTTGAGTTTTGATGTTGAAATTAAAAAATGGTTACAAAGCTAAGCATACGCCGATTGTCGACAATCCATTCATTGGGTAATAATGAACAATAAAGAAGTAATATTGCTCAGGAAAGGGAGGAGATTACTATGGGAACAGTTCAATTCGTCATGTTGGCTGATGATCCATCCACATTTGTGACCCGAGTTGTACCTTTTATCGATATTGAGCTTGCAGGAATTCCGGGTGACCGTCATTATGGTCTGCTTCGTCCGGCGGACTCACGTCAGAAAATCTACAAGCGTGGTACACCGATTGCGAATCGCCGCCAGATCAGTATTGTGTCTGAGGAAGAATGTGCTCTTATTGCTGAGAAAATGAACATTCCTGAAGTGCGTCCAGAGTGGCTTGGTGCCAATATACTGGTCCGTGGCATTGATCGATTGACGGAACTGCCTGCTGGAACGCGGCTCCTATTTCCAAACGGGACAGGGTTAATATGCGAAGGAGAGAACCTTCCCTGTGTACATCCGGGAAAAATGATTGAACAATTCTACGAACAGGACGGTTTGCGCAAAAAATTCGTGCCTGCGGCGCGCAAAAAACGTGGAATCGTGTGCTCAGTTGAACGGGAGGGTGTAATTCATGCGGGGGATACCATAGAAGTCATTCACCTGTCCTGATTTTCAGGACAGGTTTCTAATTGATCAGCCCTCGGCGCTCACCATGGGGATGTCTAGAGTGTAAGTACTCCTCTGGTGTACTGCCAATAATGGACTTGAAATCTCGGATGAAATGGGATTGATCATGATATCCAAGATCCTGAGATAGCTTAATCAGGTCACAGTGAAGACCGCGGTCCATCCATTCTGCAGCATTTTGCAGACGATACAACTTGATTACCGTTTTGGGTCCGATGCCCACATACTGATTGAACAGCCGTTGAAGCTTTCGGGTATGCATATTCCAATAAGAAGACAGATCATCCACTCTCAGCATCTCTCGGTTCTGTTCAATCTGTTGCACAATATCATTAACCATTCTCGCTTGAGCATCTTCAGCAGGAAGGTGTGCACACAATAGCTGGTCGATGTAACTGGTTTTATCCGCATCATCCCCCGCCCCAAGAAGCCGGTCTTCCAAGGAATCCGCTGTGACGTCAAGAATATTGGATACATTCATCGGTTGTCCGTACAATGAAGAAACAGGAACCCGAAGGAAGGGATAAAATCCTCCTGGGTTGAACTTCACGCCAAATACACGACCTTTCCCGCTCACATGATAGGAGAATTTACGTCCCGATGGTCCGAAGAAAAACGTATTGTTCCGTTCCACAATCAGATTGACACAAGGGTTAGGCACGACATGTTGGGGATACGGTTCAAGTCCAGTCAGATCCCACGATACGATCCAGTAATGTTTAACAAAAGGTCGAAGTGCTTCGGAAGGAGCATGGCGTGTCAGTTGATATTTATGGTCACCTTCATTCAGATTCAACAGGCCCATACTTGGTCTGTCTCCTTGTTCTACCTGTTTCATCCGAATCATCCCTCCTGCTCATCTCACATTATTTAGGTTCTCTGAACAACAATGCCCGCACAGCAAAACGGGGTAAAATGAGTTGCCTGCGCCATCTCGATGGTTGACTGAGGAGGCGATAGAGCCATTCCAGGTTAAACTTCTGCCATATCGCAGGGGCACGCTTGGTTTTGCCAGCCACGATATCGAGACTGCCTCCAACACCTATGGCTACACGAGCGTTCAACTGGTGGCGATACTTGTTAATCCAGTGTTCCGCATGGGGGGCGCCAAGAGCCACGATAAGAAAGTCTGGTTGAGCAGTACAAATCTCTTCCACAATCTGTTGTTCCTCATCTGCCTGGAAGTAACCATGATGTCTACCTTTTACAACAACTCCCGGATAACGTTGCGCAATAACTTTCACGGCCTCTTCACTGACACTTTCTTCTGCTCCCAGCATGTAGAATGACCAGTGTTTTTGATTGCCTTCCTCTAATAAACGAAACAGCAGATCACAACCGGTTACCCGTTCAGTCAATTGACCGCCGCGGAAACGGGATACCATCACAATGCCAGCACCGTCAGCCGTGACCAACCCGGCTTGATCGACAACCTTGCGAAGAGAGGCATTCTTTTGACAGGACATAACAATCTCGGGATTGCCTGTGATGACATGGAACAGTTCATTGCTTCCCTGATCTACAACTTCACCAAGGATTGCAACCGTTTGATTCATCGTTACATTGGGGAAAGGGATGCCCATAATATTGGTTGATTGGCTCATATCTCATTTCCTTTCTAAATTAGTCGCATTACCTTGAACAGACCTGTTATTTAATTCCAGTTTAGTATATCTGATCTTCTGGGAAAGCACTATATGGGCGCAATCCATTTGGATTATGGTATTACACATTCCCGAAAAATAAAGAGCTTATATTTTACCTGTTGTCGCGTTTTTACTATACGGCCTTTGGGGTATAACGATAGGATAGGAGTGCGAGGGTGGCAGATCGCTTATCCAATACATAAAGGGAGTGAGTCCATGGAACTGAAATATGAATTCTATATCAATGCAGGACTGGAAGAGGTGTGGAATGCTCTAATATCACCAGACGGCACTCGGAACAGCTTTTTCGGCAGCGAACTTCGCACCAATTTCCAACCAGGCCAGCCGTTTGCTTATGTAGGGCCGGGCAATGATGGTGCGGAGACCGTCCATGTGTATGGCGATATATTGGAATTTGAACCGCTGTCCAGACTTAGCTATCAGGAGCATCCCGGACCGTCGTACCATGCGAATCATGCCGAGCTTCAATCCAGAGTGGTCTTCCAGTTGGAAACGGTAGGTGAGTGTACGAAGCTGACGCTAATCAATGATCAATTTACAGATAACCATCCTTCCATTGCGAATGCACAGAGCAGCTGGTGGATGATTCTAAGCAGCATCAAAACTTGGGTGGAGACGGGGAAAACACTGAATTTTGGGTGGTAGCTGGTAAGAGGCAGTCATTTAAGATTTATTTTCATAAAAAATAAAGGCAATTAATATAAGAACCAGTGCTGTTTCAGCGCTGGTTCTTGTTTTTATACAAAATTAAGACCATTGCTCTACACTTAATGTCTGATAATGTCGAAATATATATCATATGAGCTAAGAGGAGAAATGAGCATGTTTCGTAAACGTACTGAATCGACCAAACACCTTCGTATAGATGCGCATCAGAATTTATTGGAGTATAGTCGTAAACTGGTAGCAAACGCAGAAAGGGGCAACTATGACGCATGGATCGAAGATGGTATTGAGTTTCAGGATACTGATGAAATAGCTAGTAATATCAAAAAAGCAGTACATATGATGAAAGCACAAAACGAAGCCGTGGAAATGCGCCTTAGAATGCTGAATCAGGCGATGAATGTGGGATTATGGGAATCTGAAATTGTTGCCGGTGATCCACTGGATAACAATAATATCGTCGCATTTTCGAATGAATTCCGCCAAATGTTAGGCTTCCATAATGCCAAGGATTATCCCGATTCATTTGCAAGCTGGGCCAAATCGATCTATCCGGATGACAGACCTCAACTGGTGCAGGAGATTATGAAACATGTGAATGACACAAAAGCAACAACTGCCTATAACGTCATCAGCCGTATGATTACAAAAAGTGGAGAGACTCGCTGGTTCCGATGCCTTGGACAAGTCATCCGAAATCAGGCTGGAGTTCCGGTCAAACTTCTGGGCATCATGTTTGATATTCATGAGGAGAAGAGCAAGTCTGATGAGCTGGAAGCACTCGTCACCCGATATGATCTGGTTAACCGCGCCTTGGTGGAGGCACCGTGGGATATGACCGTTGTGGCTGGAGATGTAGTTAATCCGAACAATGAATTTTGGTGGTCACCCCAGTTCCGTAAAGAGTTAGGGTTTAAAGACGAGCAGGATTTCCCGAATGTGTTCAGCAGCTGGAGTAGCCGACTTCATCCGGAAGACCATGATCGGACGATCAACGAATTTGCCAGACACATGAACGATTACAGTGGTCGTACGCCGTATGATCTGGATTATCGTCTGCAGCGCAAAGACGGGGAGTATCGGTGGTATCACGCGGGTGGGGAGACCATTCGAGATCAGGATGGAGTACCGCTCCGTGTAGCTGGAACCATTCGAGATGTTACCCATGAGAAGAATAAGGAACAGATCGTGGAAGCCATGAATCTGAAAACAAAACAATTGTCGGAGTCCATTGGCGAGATGGTACGTGGAATCAACTCGATTACCGATCAGGCACAGGATCTGGTGACTGCACAGGAATTATCTGCCGATGCAGCCATTCAAGTGAAAAGCAGTGCAGATGATACGAAGAATATCACCGTGTTTATTCGAGAGATTGCCAGTCAGACCAATCTGCTGGGGTTGAATGCAGCAATTGAAGCTGCACGAGCGGGAGAGCTGGGACTGGGATTTGGCGTCGTTGCAGGTGAAGTGCGGAAACTGGCTGATCACAGTTCGGAGGCCACAGTAAATATCGAAGATAGCATGCAGAAGATGAAAACACTGATTGATCAGATTCTTGAACATATCGGTAATATGTCCACGTTAACGCAAAATCAGGCTGCCCTGACACAGCAGGTAAATGCTTCAATGGATGAGATCAACACCATGTCACAGGATCTGGTTAATTACTCGAGGAATCTATAATCTCGAAGCCGTTTGTTATAACATCACGATCATTGGCAACAACATCAACAAAAAACCACCGGGAAGCATTTCTGCTCCCAGTGGTTTTTTGTATTTCTATTTTATAGCTAATATATATAGCTTCAGTTTCAGCTATTGAATTAAACTTGTTGAACTTTGATCAGGTTTGTATTACCGGATTGACCGATTGGAACACCAGCGGACAATACAATGATGTCACCTTTTTCAATGTAACCTGTTTTAATTGCGTTACGCGTAGCCGATTCGAACATTTCATCCGTTGTTGTTACTTTGTCGCCCATAACCGGAATGACACCTGAGAGCAGGCAGATTTTCGCCAATACTTCTTCATGTTGTGTAACTGCGATGATTGGCGCTTTTGGACGA
This sequence comes from Paenibacillus sp. FSL M7-1414, assembly GCF_038003195.1. Taxonomy (NCBI): domain Bacteria; kingdom Bacillati; phylum Bacillota; class Bacilli; order Caryophanales; family Paenibacillaceae; genus Paenibacillus; species Paenibacillus sp. FSL M7-1414. The sequence goes on from NZ_JBBOOS010000001.1 coordinate 336,415, forward strand.
TATTTGGAGATCATGCGTGCTGTGAATCCACTCTCAGTCGAAGTGATGATTGCTTTTGCATTCAGTACGAGGGAAGAACTTACAGCGCCCTGACTGATAACTTCAGTAATATCAGCGATCTGTTGAGCCGATTTTTGTGCGAATTGCTCTTTGTAATCGATCATTGTTTCGGCACGGCGAGCAACAGCAGCCATCGTGCGCACGGATTGTACCGGATATTTACCAGCAGCTGATTCACCGGACAACATCACAACGTCAGCACCTTGAAGTACAGCATTGGCCACGTCACTAACTTCGGAACGAGTAGGGCGTGGGTTCACTTGCATGGACTCCAGCATGTGTGTAGCTACGATAACCGGTTTACCAGCGCGGTTACATTTATCGATCATTTCTTTTTGCATCATTGGTACGTCTTCGATTGGCACCTCAACACCGAGATCTCCACGAGCTACCATGATGCCGTCAGATGCTTCAATAATATCGTCCAGGTTCGTCATACCTTCCTGGTTTTCAATTTTGGAGATGATCTGTACGTGGTCTACACCGCGTTCTTTCAAAATGCTGCGGATTTCACGGATGTCATCACCTTTACGAACAAAGGATGCTGCGATAATTTCGATATCGTTTTCGATCCCAAATCCGATGTGCATAACGTCACGCTCGGTTACACCTGGCAATGTCGTTTTGATTCCTGGCAAGTTAACCCCTTTGCGTGGTTTCAGAATGCCGCCACTGATGATTTTACAATGGATATCGGATCCTTCCACAGACAGTACAGTCAGATCCACAAGGCCATCATCGATGAGGATACGATCGCCAGGTTTCACAACGAGGTTCAGTTCTGGATAGTTTACCGAGATACGCTCAGCGTCACCGAGAATTTCTTCAGTAGTCAGGATCAGCTCTTTACCAGCTTGCAGATGGCATGATGCTTCTTTCAGTTTACCGATACGTACTTCCGGCCCTTTGATGTCCATCATGATCGGTATATAGGTGTTCAGTTCGGAAGCTGCTTTGCGGATATTGTTAATCCGTGTAACGTGATCTTCCAGTTCGCCATGAGCCATGTTCAGACGGGCAACGGTCATACCTTCCTGAATCATTACTTTTAACAATTCGATTGAGTCACAAGCAGGTCCCATGGTACAAATAATTTTTGTTTTTAACATGCTAATTTCCTCCTCATATTTAAGCTTATATGTGTATTGTAGCGTTTTCTGTCGAATCAGGGTATGAACTATAGTACAATGATTAGAGTATAGTCCGATAATGAGGTGTGTTATGGTCACTCCACTTGAAGTACGACATATTAATGGTGTCGGTTGGTACGAAGAAGCTGTGCAATCTCAAGAAACTTGGCGGCTTAGCTTGGTTACTTATGGAAAATGTGTATATTGGGTGAACGGTGATAAACAGATCATGGAAAAGGGGGAATTGCTCCTCATTCCAGGTGGTACCCCATATTACGGCAAGAGTATTCCTACAGTAACGCACACACAGATTGTAATTCAATTGCAACGCGACCATACCGAAACTCTGCCTGCACTGGAACGGTATGAGGCTTTGCGGCATAAACCTGGATGTTACGAACTGATCCATCAACGCATGAGCGCTATTTATCAACAATGGCAGGAGCGTCCGTCTTATTATGTCATGATGAGCCAAGCCTTATTGATGGAAGTGTTGATTTATATGAACAGGGAGCTTGATCGTGGAGTTATCCCGCCGGAGAGGCATAATCATGTTGAACGGATGAAGCGATATATTGAGCGGCATTATCGGGAGAAAGTGACGAAGGAAGAACTCGGGGACGAGATCAATAAAACTCCCAATTATGCTGCAGCATTATTCAAAAGCATGACAAATCAGACCATCAGTCAATATGTCCATGATCAACGGATGAAACGAGCCATATATCTGCTCACTGAGTCACAACTCTCCATCCAGGAAATTGCCGAATTTCTCGGCTACCGGGACCTGTCTTATTTTTACCGCATATTCAAACGTATAACCGGAAGTCCACCGTCTGACCTTCTTCATGAACGACCACCTATAGCGTGAAACGCGTAGTCCAATCCAAATAAAGTTCTTCTATATAAGTAGGTTTAATTAAATGAGTACAAAAAAAGAGGGCCTATGCCCTCTTTTGCTGTATAGCAGGATCATCATCCCACCTGTTACATATATATATGTCGTTATACATGACTGCTTGGGTTAGAGGCTGTGAGTGGCTGCTTGCCTTTTTTTCGTGCCTGCCCAAGACGAAGAGCAAAGACATGTACAGTCCAATACGCGGCCTCAGCAAACAAAATACCTCCAGCGATGTCCAGCAAGGAATGCTGTTTTACAAACACCGTTGAAGCAATAATCAACCACAGCCATACCGACCAAGAAATCCGTGCCAAAGGCTTAAAGTTCAAGTGTCTGTTGATCACAATAAACAGCAAGTAGCTGGTCAGAACGTGAACACTTGGGAAACAGTTGAAGGGCGCATCATTGGTATAGATAAACTGCACTAACACGCTGCTCAGATCAGTTCCGCCGAGCTCCGGGCGCGGGACATGGGTAGGGAACACCGCAAAACAGACATTGGCAGCCATGACACCAACATTATAGGTAATCAACGTACGCCAGAATAGCGACTTGTTCGTCAGACCCAAATAGAGAAATCCAAGATACAGAATGGGCATCCAGCTAATGTACGGATAAATAAATTCTTTGAGAAAAGGAATCTGTGTGTCAATCCAAGCATAATTGTAGAAGACATCACTTCCGGTGTTGCTGCCTAGAAATACGTAAATGGAGCCTTGGAGCGGTATGCACAGAATAGCCAGTAAATGCCCCCAGCGCTGAAAGAATGCTTTCATAGTATCCCCCTGATTTCATTATGCATTGTGAAACTATCGTTATGTGTACTTCATAGATATATGACGCTGAAGAGTCGCGACACCCCTGCAGCTTTGAACTCTTGTAATACTATAATGGACAGATAAAGGTATAAGCCATACCTGATTTTAGGGGAAAAGAAGTCAGGATAAGTCTCTTTTTTGTTACTTTTATAGTTTTATCCATAATAGGAATATTCAATAGACGGATGATGTGATACAACTATATTGGTATATAAGTTCTTATGACAACGGAAAACATAAATGAAACGAGGTAGGCAAATGTATGATTAATCCGCAATCCAAGCCAAAACATTCCTTTTCCGAGCGCAAACCTGTGCTCACCGTTGTGATTATTGAGCTGCTTCTCCTGTTAGCCGTATTTGCTGCGGGGGCCATTGCAACGATAAAGCAACTTGACTACACTTCCCCTGTACTCATTTCCTTTACACCCATCGCCATTGTTCTGATGATCTATCTGACGTTAAGGCGCAAGTGGGGAGAGACTGGATTCCGATCTTTGCGAAGTATCCCAGCTGGCCACGCAAAGTATTATATTCCACTACTCCTTGTACTGGGTACAATTGCCCTGAAAGGATTTGGGGAGCTGAGCTTGTCACGGGTAGCCTTTTTCATCTTTTTTACCTTGCTCGTAGCTTTTGTTGAGGAAACGATCTATCGTGGGCTTATTTTCAAGACCTTGCTTCAAAAAAGTGCAGGGGCCGCAGTTGTGACCTCCAGCATATTGTTTTCGATTACACATCTGTTGAACGCATTGTCTGGTCAGGATATGACGGATACGATCATGCAATTGATCTATGCGCTGCTCTTGGGAGTTGTAATGGCGTTATTGATGCTGAAGAAAGGAAATATCGTACCGCTTATATTGTTTCATTTCATACATAATCTGATTCAATTTCTAGGGAATGATCTGGAGGACACAGGTACACTTCCTTACGATCTGTTTATACTGGCAATACTGATTGCTTACTGTGCATGGTTAGTGTGGAGCATTCGAACAAATTCGTCCATTCCATCCAAAGGGAGTGAGCAAGCCAATACGGTTGTCCATTAAGGTTCTTTCCGGTATTGCTTGAAAGTAGTTATCATACAGTTTCCCGTCAGCAGTTGGATCATGGTATACTTCAGTCTGGCGGGAAGACAGATATGTTCATGATACGAGGTCTGCCTATCCGTACATTAGGTTTAGACAGTAGGTGATATAGTGGAGAAGACAGCACAAGGTGTAGCGGAATGGATGGTACAGGAGATTAAATTCACAGGAACACTTCATCAGGAAGCTGCCATAGAATATGTTAAGACCCATTTTGGTGAAGAGTTTGTTTTTGTGAACGAGAACGGCAATACATCATTGTCCAAGGAAGTGAAGAAGGCTTTCCGAAAGCTTCATCGTGGGCAGATCGCCTGGGATCGGGATGCATTTATGTGGGCATGGACATAGTGTGTTATACTGGAGTAAGATGATTCATTGGTTGTGTTGGATATGCATGTCAGAATATTATATAAAAAATGTATAAGATGGATTAGATCTGCATATCCTTTCATAAGACCGTACACAAGTGATCAGTCACATAAGCGTGATAAACCCTGGCCCCACGTGTGTTAATAACATGTATTTCCAAAGCTGTTTGAAAAGAAAATACAAAGATTTGCTTTTTGGCTGAAATGGAGTTATAATAAAAACAAGTTGTAGAGAGTGGAAAACCTAATTCATATATTGTAAAGGGCGATCACTTATAGGTTTATGACTGGTACCTTTTTCAATGTGTGAATTTTTATTTGCTTGCTGCAAAGAACAAAGGAACATGTTAATCTTTATTTGGAGGTGTAATTCACATGCAAAACGGAACAGTAAAATGGTTCAACGCTGATAAAGGCTTCGGTTTCATCGAAGTTGAAGGCGGAGAAGATGTATTCGTACACTTCAGCGCTATTACAGGCGAAGGCTTCAAAACGCTGGACGAAGGTCAACGCGTGCAATTTAAAATTGTACAAGGAAACCGTGGTCCTCAAGCAGAAGAAGTTGTAAAACTGTAATTAAAGCATAGCTGCCTTTAACATGTTATAATGGTAAAGGCAGCTTCTTTTTTTTGATCAGTTATATAAAAGTCGGCCCATTAGTTGTCGAGGCAGGAGTCCGGTGGGACGTGAAACTTCCGCTAAGTGTAGGCTTCTGTGAAATAACGTCGGTTAGATGTTTTTCCATAACAAAGGGGGTAGAAGTCATGTATAATCGCAAAAAACCGTTGGAAGAGATTCCACAAGCTGATGCGGCAATCTGGGAATGTACGAGTGATACGTGCAAAGGATGGATGCGGGACAATTTTGCGTTTGATAACGTACCTACTTGTCCGATATGTGCTTCTGAGATGGTCAGCACGACTAGGATGCTACCATTGCTTGAGAATTCGAATAGTAATCTGAAAACGATGCCTAAAGGAAATCGGATTTAACATAGCTTACCCGCCTCTAACGAGGTGTTTTTTTTTAAGATCAAATAGACACCCTGTGCGAAGGTAAGGGTATTAAATATGAAGTTCCCGGCATTCGTTTTGGCGAATGCCTTTTTTTGTATCATTTTTCAACAGAAAATATAGTGTAATTGATGTGAATCGTATGAAAAAGACAAAGACCCTTTTCGCTATAAGCAAAAAGGGTCTTTGTTATGACTACAATTTTACCACGATCAGATTGGAATTTAGATGAACAGGAATGGCAGCAGAAACAATGTTGCTACCAGAGCCAGATCGATCCCTGCTCCATAGCCGTAACCCCCACCGTATCCTCCGTAACCATATGGACCATAGGCCGAAGATTTAACTTTCTTTGTTGCAACAGCGTTTTTCTTGCTGCTTTTTACCAGCTGCTGTTTGGATTTGACTGAACACAGCCGTGGTCCCTCGAAGCACCCGTTCAAATAAATTTTGCCATCACGACATTGACTAAGCGTACCATACATATGCTTACCGTCGTTCATAACGAGACAAACGGAACGTCCAACGTGCGGAGAAACCGTTTCTTCACATACCCGATTAATTCTGTACATGCAAATCCTCCTCATTAGATGCGGTTGCCGCTTGAATTCAACGGTTTGTATATCATAGTAAAAAGAAGAGCAATTGGTATGGACGAGTACCCGGAAAATCGAATAGGGAGGAGCCGTTTTTGAATCTGCTCCATACACTGGGAGAAGTGAGGAGGGGATGTCGCGTGGATTATCATGACATGTTGGCTCGGTTAGGGGAGGGAAGTGCCCATCCTGGAGGATTTTTGGCAACACTGAAGTTGCTGGATGGCTTATCTCTGCCTGTGAGTAATCATATTCTTGAGATAGGGTGTGGCACTGGGAGGACTGCGTGTTACTTGGCTAAAAGTGGATATCGGGTAACGGCGATTGATCTTCATCGCAATATGCTGGATAAGGCAGTTCGGCGAGCGAGACGAGAACGGGTGGATGTTCGATTTGTTCAGGCTGATGTAACATCGTTACCTTTTCCGGAAAATCATTTTGATGTGGTATTTGTAGAGTCGGTCACGATCTTCACCCCATGGCGGAGTGCACTTGCTGAGTATAGAAGAGTGTTGAAACCTGGTGGACTTTTAGTGGATCGGGAGATGGTTCTATCAGGCCAGAAGACCGAATTGATGTGTCGCAGATTAAAGCAATTTTACGGTATACGAACCCTGGTAACGGCCACAGCATGGAGAAAACGCCTCAAGCAGTGTGGTTTCACCAAGGTAGAGGTCAAAGAACATTCGCGATCCATGGGAAAATGGAGCGTTGATCATGATCCACATCGCGAGATCGATATGAATTGGTTTGAGGATGTACGTATGCAGCGAATGAGTCAAACCAATGATCGTTTGCTCGCGAAATACGGAAAAAAGTTGGGATATGCTGTTTTTGCGGCTAGGGCACCGTTGGAGGTCAAAAAGGAAAAATAGGAAAAAGACAACTCACACAATCGTGTGGGTTGCCTTTAGTTTGTTTTGACAGAACGTACTACAACATATCGTTGTCGATAATCCGCCAGTGGTGTTTGAGCAGGGCTTCCAGTTGGTTCTTATCTTTGGCTCGAAAAGCACTTAAAATTTGCCGGTGCTCTTCATTAACTTCGAGCAGTACCTCAGATAGCTTTGGTTTATTATCACTAACATAAGATTGCCGGATGAAACTGTTCTTCAATGTGTTTAACATCTCAATGACTGTTGCATTACCACATCGCTGGATGTACAGATTATGGAACTGATATTGGTTTTTGTTGTAGGCAGCAAGATCAAGCTGGCTGATATCTTCGTCCATTCGAACAACCAGGGTTTCCATCTCCAAAAGTTCAGATGGTCTGAGATGGTCTGCTGCAAGTGTGGCAGCAAGCGCCTCCAGCACACCGATCGCTTGGGAGAACTCCAGTTTTTTGCCTGCATCAAAAGGAGTGACAATAAATCCCCTGCGTGGGATGTATTGCAGCAGATTGTCTGAAGCCAGCTGGAAAAGCGCCTCCCGAGTAGGCGTGCGACTGATGTCCAGCTTTTTGCATATTTCTGCCTCGTTGATCTTCTGGTTGGGAAGTAACGTCCCGTCTTGAATCTTCTGGGCAATGTAATCGTATACGTGATCTTTCAAGGACCGGTATTTGGGTACCTCCATACCGAATCCTCCTTTCTATGTATAGTGAATAAATAGATGGGTGTGGGGCCGTACTGTACGCGCCGTTCAGGAGTTTCAAGTTTTTATCATCTTAACACCGAGGGGGAAGTTGGGCAAGCAAACTTCATGTTTCAGCCGATGTAAATGCCATGTTATATATAGCACATTTTATGGAATTAAAGCGTATAAATGTTTAAATAATGATTGTGATAAACCAGAATGTTTGTTAGTATTACTTACATATAAGTCCATATATTGTCTTATGTATATTGTATACAAACCATTATGTTACTCATTCAAAAAAAGAATAGGGGTATGATGTGTGAAAAAAGTGCTTTTGCCAATGATGCTGTTGTTAGTGGTTGTATTCATGTCCGCATGTGGGCAGGAAAAAACGACAGAGACCGGATCAGACGCTACTTCGTCTTCGGGCAGTAGCTCTGCGGAAAAGGAAGTCATTGTACTTGGAACCAGTGCGGACTATGCACCCTATGAATTTCATAAGAAAATCGATGGTAAAGATACCATTGTAGGTTTTGACATCGAGATTGCCAAAGCAATTGCGGCTGATCTGGGAGCCGAGCTGAAGATTGAGGACATGGACTTTGATGGCCTTCTTATGGCCCTTGGTACAGATAAGGTTGATTTTGTGATATCAGGCTTAACCCCTACCGAAGAACGAAAGAAGAATGTTGATTTTACGGATATCTACTATTATGCAGAGCAGGCTGTACTTGTTAGAGATGGGGAAGGTGCGGCATTAAAGTCCATGGATGATCTATCAGGTAAACAGGTTGGTGTACAAAAGAGTTCCATTCAGGAAGGGATTGCTCGGGAAATAGAGGGAGCAAAGCTCACTTCTCTGGCCAAAATACCTGAACTGATTCTGGAGTTGCAGACGGGGCGTGTAGACGCACTCATCCTGGAGAAGCCGGTGGCTGAACAGTATGTGAAGAACCAAGAGGGGCTTGTTGTTGCAGGTGTGAAGATTGAACAGGCTGAAGACGAGGGTGGTTCGGCCATCGCGGTGAAGAAAGGTAATCAGAAGCTGCTGGATCAGATCAACACTACATTGGAAAAGCTCAAAACGAACGGAGATATTGAACGGTTCGTCGTTGAAGCAAATGAGATGCTCGGCGAATAAACCGGACGAGTGAGGGATATGCCGTGAATTTAGATTTTTCCTTTCTATTAGAACATTGGCAGGATTATGCACGAAGTGCGTGGGTCACGCTTGAACTTTCCTTCTTCGGTGTATTGTTTGGTACGTTGCTGGGTGTAATCATGGCGCTAATGCGAATATCCCGAATATGGCCAATTAAATTTGTGGCATCGGCGTATATTGAACTCATTCGAGGAACACCGATGCTGGTACAGATTCTTATTATTCATTATGGTCTGACGGTTGTAGGTGTGAACTTGCCGGCATTTATGTCGGGGGTGGTAGCTCTGACGATGAATAGCTCGGCTTATATGGCGGAGGTGTTCAGGGCCGGGATTCAAGCAATTGATAAAGGACAGACCGAAGCTTCGCGCTCCCTTGGTATGACAAAAGGTATGACACTTCGTTATATTATACTGCCGCAGGCTTTTCGTAACATGCTTCCAGCTATCGGCAATGAATTCATTATTATTATTAAAGATTCTTCGCTTGTCTCCATGATCGGCATAGCCGAGATTATATACACGGCCAGAACGATTCAGGGTGTTACGTTCCAGCCGCTTGCTCCGCTGCTTGTTGCCGCCGGCCTCTATTTTATAATCACATTTACACTGGCTAATTTACTCTCTTGGTTGGAACGTAGACTGTCTACTTCTCGCTAACTATTGATATAGGATTGGATTCGAGAAAGGCTTGGATTAGGCTGGAGTGGAAAAAGAGAGATGTAGTCGTAAATGGCGATGGCATCGCATACATTGTTATTGTATTTTGTATACAATATTTTGGAAAGGTGTTGGGTGTGTATGTCAGATTCCAAAATGTTAATTGATTGGTCGGAGCGTTATGCTGCACCTAATTATCATCCGCTCCCTATTGTTATTGAACAGGCGGAAGGGGTATGGGTGGAAGACCCTGAAGGCCGCCGTTATATGGATATGTTAAGTGCATACTCTGCATTGAATCATGGTCATAGACATCCTGTGATCATACAGGCGCTCAAGGATCAGGCAGATCAGGTTACGCTGACATCACGGGCATTTCACAGCAGCTCAGCTTCTCTTTTTTATCAGAAACTCTCACAATTCACGGGGAAATCGAAGATTCTCGCCATGAATACAGGAGCGGAAGCGGTGGAGACTGCGGTGAAGGCGGTACGTAGATGGGCTTATCGTTGCAAAGGTGTACCGGAAAATCAAGCCGAGATTATCGTATGCTCTGGTAACTTTCATGGAAGAACTCTGACGGTTACCTCTTTTTCTTCTTCAGCGGAGTATAAAAAAGATTTTGGGCCGTTCACACCTGGATTCCGGATTATTCCCTATGGAGATATTGAAGCGCTGAAGCAGGCCATTACACCAAATACGGCTGGCTTTCTTGTAGAGCCTATTCAGGGCGAAGCTGGAATCGTTATCCCGCCTGATGGATATTTGGCAGAAGCTTTTGCTCTGTGTAAGAGCCAGCAGGTGTTGACTGTATCTGATGAGATCCAGACCGGATTTGGCAGAACAGGTCGCCGTTTTGCCTCCGACTGGGAAGGGGTTGAACCAGACATCTGGATTATGGGCAAAGCGCTGGGGGGAGGAGTCATGCCCATCTCAGCTATCGCTGCTGATGCGGAGATACTTGATTTGTTTGAGCCGGGGTCTCATGGTTCTACGTTTGGGGGTAACCCACTCGCTTGCGCCGTGGCTATAGCAGCTCTGGATGTTCTTGAAGATGAGAAGCTTGCTGAGCGATCGGAGCGTCTGGGGAACTATTTTATGAAAAGACTTCGAGATATTCGCAGTTCAGCCATACGGGATATTCGGGGGAAAGGTTTATTTATTGGTGTTGAACTGCATGAACCAGCCCGCCCTTATTGTGAGCGGTTGATGTCTACTGGACTGCTGTGTAAAGAAACCCATGAGACAACCATTCGATTTGCCCCACCACTGACGATTAAAGAGTCCGAGATTGACTGGGCACTGGAGAGAATTGAGCAGGTGTTGATCACCAATGAGGGAGCTGACCTACATGAAAAATGATGATGATGTCCATGGTGGAATAAAAGATACTTCTATTAATACAAGTCAAACATCTGTGCGGCGTAATATTGCTATCATTAAGGTTCCTTTTGGACTTGGTGGAGCAAGAGGTGGAGCAGAGTTGGGGCCTGATGAATTGATTACAGCTGGACTGAAGCGGGAGATTGCGAGTCTGGGGTTAGTGCTTTCCAAAGAAGTGCGGGTAGATTGTCCTTCTGAACCTGCTGTCCCTATTGAGCGAAATCGTGTAAAACACTTAAATGAGGTACGTCAGGTCAGTGAGAAGGTGTGTAGTGAAGTATCAGGTGCAGTAGAGGAGGGGGCTTTTCCACTTGTGCTTGGGGGAGATCATAGTGTAGCGATTGGTACTTTTGCCGGGCTAACAGCACATTATTCGAATTTGGGTGTGATCTGGTTTGATGCGCATGCAGACTTGAATACGGAAGAACGCAGCTTGTCCGGTAATATGCATGGGATGAGTGTGGCTGCATCCTTGGGGCATACTGCATTCAATCTGTCGCACATTGCTGGAGCAGGCGCGTTTATTGATCCGTCCAACTTGGTCTATATTGGTCTGCGTGATCTGGATGAGTATGAGAAAGAGCAGATTAAGGGACTGGGAATCCGAGCATTTACGATGCATGATATTGACCGTATGGGAATAAAGCAAGTTATTGAGGAAGCAATAGCTACAGCGGGAAAAGGGACAGATGGTATTCATGTCAGCTTCGACATGGATTGTCTGGATCCGCGGGAAGCTCCGGGTGTGGGAACCCCAGTACCTGGTGGTCTGAATTACCGAGAGGCACATTATGCATTGGAGATACTTGCTTCCACAAATCAAGTTACGTCGATGGAACTGGTTGAGGTGAATCCGTTGTTTGATCACAATAGACATACGGCACGACTTGGTGTGGAACTGATCGCTTCGTTACTTGGTAAGCGCATATTGTAATCACTGAGAAGTGAAGTGGAGTATGTAGGCTGAGCCTAAGGAATATACTTTCTTATCTATTATAGAAGGAAAGAAAACTGAGATCTCCGAAAACTAGGGCTAGTCACAATCAATTGTTCACTGCAACCGCAGTGGAAGTGGCTTCCCTGGTTATGTTTAATGGATATGTGTATTAGAAGCGCCGTAATAAGGATGCTGAGAGTTATTTCTATAATACAGGAGCGTCAGATTACATATTGTGCTGATGATGTGGGTTGATTATCATTTTTGAAAAAAGACTTGCAATTGAAATCTGTACATGGTATATTCTATTTCCGGCCAAAAAAACACGAGATACACGGTGCGGCAAGCGAATGAAATAAGCTTCGAAAGAAACTTAAAAAAAGAGCTTGCAAAGTTGGTTCGGACATGATATTATATAAGAGTTGCTGAAGAGAACAGCATTCGGTAACAAAGCAAGTTTGATCTTTGAAAACTGAACAACGAGTGAGTAAACATTCTGCTTGCAGAATGAACGCGAAAGTTTGAAACAAGCCTTGGCTTGAATTGACTGGAGCACAATTGAGATTTTTAATCTCGTCAGATTCAAAATGAGCTTATCGCTCTTTTCAATACTTTATTGGAGAGTTTGATCCTGGCTCAGGACGAACGCTGGCGGCATGCCTAATACATGCAAGTCGAGCGGACTTGAAGAGAAGCTTGCTTCTCGGATGGTTAGCGGCGGACGGGTGAGTAACACGTAGGCAACCTGCCCTCAAGTTTGGGACAACTACCGGAAACGGTAGCTAATACCGAATAATTGTTTTCTTCGCCTGAAGGAAACTGGAAAGACGGAGCAATCTGTCACTTGGGGATGGGCCTGCGGCGCATTAGCTAGTTGGTGAGGTAACGGCTCACCAAGGCGACGATGCGTAGCCGACCTGAGAGGGTGATCGGCCACACTGGGACTGAGACACGGCCCAGACTCCTACGGGAGGCAGCAGTAGGGAATCTTCCGCAATGGGCGAAAGCCTGACGGAGCAATGCCGCGTGAGTGATGAAGGTTTTCGGATCGTAAAGCTCTGTTGCCAGGGAAGAACGCTTGGGAGAGTAACTGCTCTCAAGGTGACGGTACCTGAGAAGAAAGCCCCGGCTAACTACGTGCCAGCAGCCGCGGTAATACGTAGGGGGCAAGCGTTGTCCGGAATTATTGGGCGTAAAGCGCGCGCAGGCGGTCATTTAAGTCTGGTGTTTAATCCCGGGGCTCAACCCCGGATCGCACTGGAAACTGGGTGACTTGAGTGCAGAAGAGGAGAGTGGAATTCCACGTGTAGCGGTGAAATGCGTAGATATGTGGAGGAACACCAGTGGCGAAGGCGACTCTCTGGGCTGTAACTGACGCTGAGGCGCGAAAGCGTGGGGAGCAAACAGGATTAGATACCCTGGTAGTCCACGCCGTAAACGATGAGTGCTAGGTGTTAGGGGTTTCGATACCCTTGGTGCCGAAGTTAACACATTAAGCACTCCGCCTGGGGAGTACGGTCGCAAGACTGAAACTCAAAGGAATTGACGGGGACCCGCACAAGCAGTGGAGTATGTGGTTTAATTCGAAGCAACGCGAAGAACCTTACCAGGTCTTGACATCCCTCTGATCGATGCAGAGATGTATCTTTCCTTCGGGACAGAGGAGACAGGTGGTGCATGGTTGTCGTCAGCTCGTGTCGTGAGATGTTGGGTTAAGTCCCGCAACGAGCGCAACCCTTATATTTAGTTGCCAGCACTTCGGGTGGGCACTCTAGATAGACTGCCGGTGACAAACCGGAGGAAGGTGGGGATGACGTCAAATCATCATGCCCCTTATGACCTGGGCTACACACGTACTACAATGGCCGGTACAACGGGCTGCGAAATCGCGAGATGGAGCCAATCCCAACAAAGCCGGTCTCAGTTCGGATTGCAGGCTGCAACTCGCCTGCATGAAGTCGGAATTGCTAGTAATCGCGGATCAGCATGCCGCGGTGAATACGTTCCCGGGTCTTGTACACACCGCCCGTCACACCACGAGAGTTTATAACACCCGAAGTCGGTGGGGTAACCGCAAGGAGCCAGCCGCCGAAGGTGGGATAGATGATTGGGGTGAAGTCGTAACAAGGTAGCCGTATCGGAAGGTGCGGCTGGATCACCTCCTTTCTATGGAGAATCGTTTCCTGCAACGGAAACATTCAAATATGCAGCTTAGCTGCAAAACACTCACTCGTTGTTCGGTTTTGAGAGCTCAAACTCTCAAACAGCTTGCTTTTGCATGGAGCTTGTTCTTTGAAAACTAGATATCGAAACGAAACAAACGCGAATTAGAACATTCCTTTAAGCTGATCTTGTGTAAACAAGTGAAGTGTTTTTATAAGGTAGATTGCACGTACGATGGTATCGAATGGGAGCGACTTTTGGCTTTGCGCAAGCAAAACAAGGGAAGCGAGCAGTCGAAACCGGAGCACGAGGTTAAGCTACTAAGAGCACACGGAGGATGCCTAGGCGCTAGGAGCCGATGAAGGACGTGGCGAACAACGAAACTGCCTCGGGGAGCTGTAAGCAAGCTTTGATCCGGGGGTGTCCGAATGGGGAAACCCAGCTGGGGTAATTTCCAGTTACTCACAACTGAATACATAGGTTGTGTAGAGGCATACCAGGGGAACTGAAACATCTAAGTACCCTGAGGAAGAGAAAACAATAGTGATTCCGTCAGTAGCGGCGAGCGAACGCGGAGAAGCCCAAACCAGAGAGCTTGCTCTTTGGGGTTGTGGGACGTCTCACATGGAGTTACAAAGGAACCGGTTAAGCGAAGAGGTCTGGAAAGGCCCGCCAAAGAAGGTAAAAGCCCTGTAGTTGAAAGTCTGTTCCCTCCGAGACGGATCCCGAGTAGTGCGGGGCACGTGAAACCCCGTATGAATCCGGCAGGACCATCTGCCAAGGCTAAATACTTCCTAGCGACCGATAGTGAAGCAGTACCGTGAGGGAAAGGTGAAAAGCACCCCGGAAGGGGAGTGAAATAGAACCTGAAACCGTGTGCTTACAAAAAGTCAGAGCCCGTTTTAGGGGTGATGGCGTGCCTTTTGTAGAATGAACCGGCGAGTTACGTTCCCGTGCAAGGTTAAGGTGAAGAGCCGGAGCCGCAGCGAAAGCGAGTCTGAATAGGGCGACTTAGTACGTGGACGTAGACCCGAAACCGGGTGATCTACCCCTGTCCAGGGTGAAGGTGCGGTAACACGCACTGGAGGCCCGAACCCACGCATGTTGAAAAATGCGGGGATGAGGTGGGGGTAGCGGAGAAATTCCAATCGAACTCGGAGATAGCTGGTTCTCCCCGAAATAGCTTTAGGGCTAGCCTCGGAAAACAGAGTCGTGGAGGTAGAGCACTGATTGGGTGCGGGGCCCGCAAGGGTTACCAAGCTCAGTCAAACTCCGAATGCCATAGACTTACTTCCGGGAGTCAGACAGTGAGTGCTAAGATCCATTGTCAAAAGGGAAACAGCCCAGACCATCAGCTAAGGTCCCCAAGTGTGTGTTAAGTGGGAAAGGATGTGGAGTTGCACAGACAACCAGGATGTTGGCTTAGAAGCAGCCACCATTGAAAGAGTGCGTAATAGCTCACTGGTCGAGTGACTCTGCGCCGAAAATGTAACGGGGCTAAACACACCACCGAAGCTATGGCTTGATGCTTTGCATCAGGGGTAGGGGAGCGTTGTATAAGGGTTGAAGGTGTACCGTAAGGAGCGCTGGACATTATACAAGTGAGAATGCCGGTATGAGTAACGAAAAGATCAGTGAGAATCTGATCCGCCGAAAGCCTAAGGGTTCCTGAGGAAGGCTCGTCCGCTCAGGGTAAGTCGGGACCTAAGGCGAGGCCGAAAGGCGTAGTCGAAGGACAACAGGTCGAAATTCCTGTACCACCGTAAGCCGTTATGAGCAATGGGGGGACGCAGTAGGGTAGTGACGCGGACTGATGGATGTCCGTCTAAGCAGTAAGGCTGATGTGTAGGCAAATCCGCACATTGTAAGGCTGAGCTGTGATGGGGAGCGAAAATTATAGTAGCGAAGGTCATGATCTCACACTGCCAAGAAAAGCCTCTAGCCAGGTGATGGTGCCCGTACCGCAAACCGACACAGGTAGGCGAGAAGAGTATTCTAAGGCGCGCGGAAGAACTCTCGTTAAGGAACTCGGCAAAATGACCCCGTAACTTCGGGAGAAGGGGTGCCCCGGTAGTGTGAATAGCACGAGGGGGCCGCAGTGAAAAGGCCCAAGCGACTGTTTAGCAAAAACACAGGTCTGTGCGAAGCCGTAAGGCGAAGTATACGGGCTGACGCCTGCCCGGTGCTGGAAGGTTAAGGGGAGTGGTTAGGGAGCAATCCCGAAGCTGTGAACCGAAGCCCCAGTAAACGGCGGCCGTAACTATAACGGTCCTAAGGTAGCGAAATTCCTTGTCAGGTAAATTCTGACCCGCACGAATGGCGTAACGACTTGGGCGCTGTCTCAACGAGAGATCCGGTGAAATTTTAATACCTGTGAAGATGCAGGTTACCCGCGACAAGACGGAAAGACCCCATGGAGCTTTACTGCAGCTTGATATTGAATTTGGGTACGATCTGTACAGGATAGGTGGGAGCCTTTGAAGCATGAGCGCCAGCTTGTGTGGAGGCAACGTTGGGATACCACCCTGATCGTATCTAGGTTCTAACCTGGTACCGTAATCCGGTGCGGGGACAGTGTCAGGTGGGCAGTTTGACTGGGGCGGTCGCCTCCTAAAGAGTAACGGAGGCGCCCAAAGGTTCCCTCAGAATGGTTGGAAATCATTCGAAGAGTGCAAAGGCATAAGGGAGCTTGACTGCGAGACCTACAAGTCGAGCAGGGACGAAAGTCGGGCTTAGTGATCCGGTGGTACCGCATGGAAGGGCCATCGCTCAACGGATAAAAGCTACCCTGGGGATAACAGGCTTATCTCCCCCAAGAGTCCACATCGACGGGGAGGTTTGGCACCTCGATGTCGGCTCATCGCATCCTGGGGCTGAAGTAGGTCCCAAGGGTTGGGCTGTTCGCCCATTAAAGCGGTACGCGAGCTGGGTTCAGAACGTCGTGAGACAGTTCGGTCCCTATCTGTCGTGGGCGTAGGAAATTTGAGAGGAGCTGTCCTTAGTACGAGAGGACCGGGATGGACGTACCGCTGGTGTACCAGTTGTTCCGCCAGGAGCACCGCTGGGTAGCTATGTACGGACGGGATAAACGCTGAAAGCATCTAAGCGTGAAGCCCCCCTCAAGATGAGATTTCCCAGTATGTAAGACCCCTTGAAGACGACGAGGTAGATAGGCTGGGGGTGGAAGTGCAGCAATGCATGGAGCTGACCAGTACTAATCGGTCGAGGGCTTATCCAATAGCAAGTGATAATTCGCATGTTTCGTTTCGAATCTAGTTTTCAGAGAACGATCTCTGAAATGTAAGCTATGCTATGCGTTTGGTGGCGATGGCGGAGGGGTTCCACACGTACCCATCCCGAACACGACCGTTAAGCCCTCTAGCGCCGATGGTACTTGGACCGCAGGGTCCTGGGAGAGTAGGACGCCGCCAAGCGAAACCCCATTGGGGTATTTTTTTTCGAAAATTGATAAGGGCCCTTAGCTCAGTTGGTTAGAGCGCACCTCTGATAAGGGTGAGGCCGGTGGTTCGAGTCCACCAGGGCCCATAGCAAGACCACAACAAGAAATACACCAGAGTATGGGGCCATAGCTCAGCTGGGAGAGCGCCTGCCTTGCAAGCAGGAGGTCAGCGGTTCGATCCCGCTTGGCTCCACCATTCCCTGATAGCTCAGTTGGTAGAGCACTCGACTGTTAATCGAGTTGTCACAGGTTCGAGCCCTGTTCGGGGAGCCATATGGAGAGGTGTCCGAGCTGGCCGAAGGAGCACGATTGGAAATCGTGTAGGCGTCACAAGCGTCTCGAGGGTTCGAATCCCTCTCTCTCCGCCAGATATTTTTAGCAAGGCCCGTTGGTCAAGGGGTTAAGACACCTCCCTTTCACGGAGGTAACAGGGGTTCGAATCCCCTACGGGTCATATTATGGAGGCTTAGCTCAGCTGGGAGAGCATCTGCCTTACAAGCAGAGGGTCGGGGGTTCGATCCCCTCAGCCTCCACCATATAACTTTATAATGACGCGGGGTGGAGCAGCCCGGTAGCTCGTCGGGCTCATAACCCGAAGGCCGCAGGTTCAAATCCTGCCCCCGCAATTAACTTTCCTTGAGAAAGTGATCTGGAACCGTGGTGTAGTTGGCCTAACATGCCTGCCTGTCACGCAGGAGATCGCGGGTTCGAATCCCGTCGGTTCCGCCATTTTTTAATTAAATATACACCGTGCCGGTGTAGCTCAACTGGTAGAGCAACTGACTTGTAATCAGTAGGTTGGGGGTTCAAGTCCTCTCGCCGGCACCATTTTTAGTATTTACATCTGAATTTGTGATAGAATGTATATTACAAGTAAAATTGTTAATACTAAGATACTCTTAGTGGATGAATGGCTTACTCTATGGCGGTCGTGGCGAAGTGGTTAACGCACCGGTTTGTGGATCCGGCATTCGGGGGTTCAATTCCCCTCGATCGCCCCATGATTTTTTAATGGGGATTAGCCAAGCGGTAAGGCAACGGACTTTGACTCCGTCATGCATAGGTTCAAATCCTATATCCCCAGCCATTTCATTACGAGTCATTAGCTCAGTTGGTAGAGCACCTGACTTTTAATCAGGGTGTCGAAGGTTCGAGCCCTTCATGACTCACCATTATATTTTGCGGTCGTGGCGGAATTGGCAGACGCGCACGGTTCAGGTCCGTGTGGGCTAACCCCCGTGGAGGTTCGAGTCCTCTCGACCGCACCATATGTTTTGCGGAAGTGGCTCAGCGGTAGAGCATCGCCTTGCCAAGGCGAGGGTCGCGGGTTCGATTCCCGTCTTCCGCTCCAATATTTGCGCCCTTAGCTCAGCTGGATAGAGCGTTTGACTACGAATCAAAAGGCCGGGAGTTCGAATCTCTCAGGGCGCGCCATTATTCTCATAAGTATCGGGATGTAGCTCAGCTTGGTAGAGCACCTGGTTTGGGACCAGGGGGTCGCATGTTCAAATCGTGTCATCCCGATTTTTTTTATTTGCGGGTGTAGTTCAATGGTAGAACTTTAGCCTTCCAAGCTAATAGCGTGGGTTCGATTCCCATCACCCGCTTCCGAGTAACATATAGAAGAGCCTTTGCTTATAGCAAAGGCTTTTTTTGTGTTAAAAAGAATAAGTGTAATCTATTTAAAATAGGGGCAATCGTCATTTGATTAAGGATGGAATCTTTGTTTAAATAAATATAACAATTCGTATCTGATTAACCGTATTTATTTATAAAGGAGGACAAACAGTAATGAAAAGAGCTCTGGTCATTGGTGGAAACGGAACATTAGGTAAAGCCGTTGTTGCGAAACTGAGAGATTATTCCGTTAAGGTTATTACAGCAGGTAGACAATCCGGGGATGTTCAGGTGGATATGACGTCGACAGAGAGTATTACAACCCTCTTCGAAACGGTGAGAAATATTGATTACGTCATTGTGGCGGCGGGCCAGACCCATTATGCGAAACTCGAAGAACTGACACCTGAGAACAATATGATTAGTGTGCAGGGTAAACTGCTTGGACAGGTCAATATCGTATTGATTGGACAGCACTATATTAACGACAAGGGGAGTTTCACGCTGGTCAGTGGCATTATACAAGACCACCCTATTGAGCAAGGTGCATCAAGTGCTATGGTCAATGGAGCTATTGATTCGTTTGCCAAAGCGGCAGCGTTTGAGTTACCAAGAGGCATTCGTTTGAATTCGGTTAGTCCTAATCTGTTTGTAGAGTCGGCGGAAAAATATAAGGATTTCTTTATTGGATTTAATCCTGTACCTGTAGAGAAAGTGGCTAATACGTTTATCCAGAGTGCACTTGGGATTGAAACAGCCCAAAATTTCAAAATATATTAAAAGCCGGAAAGTTATATATGATTTTGATGATTACCTATCCCTAATTAATTGCAGGAAGAGAAGGGTGTACATGAAGTGCATTTAAATGTTAAGCATGTAGAATGATTTTTCATGAAACAGGACTGAATGAGACCATTTGGAATATTAAATATAAAGGAGATCCACCGAAAATCCGGTGAATCTCCTTTTGTTTGTTGTGGATGAAACAGAGGTATATTGACTATTATGGAGCAGGTAGTCCAAGAACTTCGAGCATTTCATTACGTTTGAGCGATTCGGCAATGGGGCCGTCAATGAGCCATTTCTTAGCATTGAGGACATAGACATGACCATTTTGAACAGCGGGTAGGCTTTTCCATACTTGGAGTTGCTGGATTTCATTGAGTTCATCTTTTGTTTTTTGCAACGCTTCAGCTGACCCATCTGAGCTAATAGACACGATAAACAGATAGTCTGCTTTGATTTCAGGCAAAAGCTCAACCGAGATACTGGCATTCATCCGTTCCGGATTCTCTGCCTCGAGTTTGGTAACGAGAGCGTCGGGAGTGAATCCAATCTCATAACCCGCTCCTACATAACTGGAAGCTGGAAATGGCGTGGATGGAATGGAAGAGAAGAACAAACGCATATCCTTCTCTTCCAGGCGCAGGAATGCAGCTGTAGGTTTGGTCTTGGTGATATCGGCTGCGAGCTTCTGAGCTTCAGTTACTTGGTCTTTATTTTTTTGTAAAAGCTGTTCAGCCCGCTCTTCAATATCTAGCGCAGTAGCTACCTGCACGATAGATTCCTGCCAATTACGGCGATCATAAGTGATCGTAGGCGCGATCTTCTCGAGTTGTTCGAGAATTTTGGCATCCAAACTGGCATTGGCAATAATGAGGTCCGGATTGGCGCTAATTACAGCTTCAAAATTGACACTTTCATTAATGGGTTCGACAGCCACGCCTTGGGCTTCAAGTTGCTCATTCAGATAATCTTGCCGGCCAATAGGTGTAGCAAGTACCAGTGGTACCTCCAAGGAGAGGAGAATATCCTCCATATTAATGGACACAATCCGTTCAGGATGTGCCGGGATTTCTTTGCTGCCACTGGCGCTCTCCACGGTCTTAGTAGCTGATTCAGTGGATGAGTCGCCATCTGTACCCGCAGCTGATTTTACGCCATCTGCAGATGGCTGCGAAGTGCTTGCAGGTGTCTGCCCACACGCAACAAGTAACATGGCGAGTATGAACAGTATCCCCGTTATTTTGACATAATGCTGTTTGTACATCATAATCCCCCTGTGTTTCTAATGATATTGATTCTCAGTACACTATATATTGTAGCGGTCTCATGTTGGGGGAGACATAGCCTTCTGTGCTATCCGGTCATGGATTAATGTGCTGAGTTCCACCAAAAAGTTTCAGGGTTTCATCGATGATCTGATCATGAGCATATGGTGAATAATCCAACCACGGCATTTCATCTAGCAGATATACATGTTGGTTCTGCACAGGCATCAAATCTTGCCATAGTTGAGTATGTTGTAGTTTATGCCAACGTTGCTGGGATTCTGAGTCCTGATCCACAATCAGTAACATGCGATCTCCAACCATCTGAGGCAACTCCTGTTCATCCAATGCACGATAGACTTGCCCTGGAAGCAGATCGTGTGAAGGCGACACGCCCAGGTCGTTATATAGAACAGCGCCCCCATTGCGTCGCCCGTAGATTAACAGGTGACCCATCATGATATGAATGATGGAGATCGTATCCTTACCGATTAAATGAGTAAGCTGCTCTTTGGCATGGATTACCTTGTCATCATACTGCTCCAACCACTGCTGAGCATCTTGTTGCTGTCCCACAATGGAGGCAACTTGTACGAAGTGTTCCCGCCAGCTCAATCCTTTCCATGGGATAACGATGGTAGGAGCAATTCGCTGCAGCGTTCTTTTTAACGTATGGGCTTCGTACTCATTACAGAGTATGAGGTCCGGGCTCGCTTGCATCAACAACTCAACGTTGGTTTGCCAGATATGAGGATTCATTCGTTTGCTACGCCCCAGATGATAAGGGATATTGGAGAAAAAAAGATTCCTGTGTTGATCCCGTCGGTTATCGATCAATGCCGCATGGGGGATGATCTGTAATGCCAGCAGATGGCCAGTGGTTCCGAAGGAGAGAGCGGCAATTTTACTGCGTTTCTGTCGTTGATAGGTAGAGGGAGACACGCCAACATATTTTTTGAATTTGCGACTAAAGTAAAACTCGTCCTGAAAACCAACCTGTGAGGCGATACGTTTGATGGTTTGGCCGGGGACGAGCAGCATCTCTTTGGCCCGGTCCATGCGGATGTTATTCACGTATTCCATGGGACTGATGCCAGTGCTATTTTTGAATACCCGCGAATAGTGCCACACACTCATGCCTGCCACTCCGGCAAGAACTTCACGAGAAAGATGCTCAGCATATCCAAGCTCAATAAGTTCAAGCGTTTGATCCAAAGCAGAGGTGTGTTCGGAATCTCCTATTGCACTTTCTTTGGGGGGAGCATACACATGGGTTAACAATTCATGCATCAAAGTCTGAATGCGAAATGGACGATTTTCTTGAGGTACAGAGATACACTCATGGAGCTGGGAGGCAATTCTGGTACATTCCTGAAAAAGTTCATGCGGTAATTCATCAGCGTAAGATGAACGAAGTAACCCTTTTTGGTATACCTCCATTACAGTAGAGCCGGAAGTAGCTTTATTGATATTCGAGAGAGGCTTCAACATATCAAAATATATCGCGATGCCTTGTAAAGGATGAAACTCATCCGGTGTATATTCTATCGCTGTTCCTGGCAGGATTAGATACATCTTACCGATGGTGGCATGATTTTGCCTATGCCCAATACGGATATCGGCTTCACCGCCAGTACAGATGAGCAGAAGATGTGAGTCCGTTAATACGAATGGGGAAAGAAAAGACGCTTGATCGAGAACTTCGGATGTCTTGAATCTTGCATATAGGTCACGGGTATGGTCACCGTTAGATATCAGTGGAAAGACTTGCAAAGTCACCAGAATCCCTCCTTAACTTACGATAGTAACATTACATATGATGTATTTGAGAATAATTATCAATTATCGCATATTGTCATACAAATAAGTAGTCCATATGATAATATGAAAATGAAATAGCGAATTCTGATCATTGAACCGCGTAACTTTCCACTATAACTTGAATTGAAATAGGTTACCGAGTTGGAAAATAGCCAATACATAGTTCCCATCATCTAAACCGTTGAGCGAATAATTAGTGAAAATCTCAACTGATGTTAATCATAGAATTACTTAAATAACAGATCATTAAATTCACTACGCAAAAAAAAGACAAGCCCTTTCCTACGATATCCGCAGGAAGAGGAACTTGTCTTTTTAATTAGAGCTTGCGATTAATATCTTTCCAGAATCGTCTGTGTTTTCAAGCCATCAGCCGGAATCAGCCAGTTGTTGTTCTCCAGCAACTGCAGTAGTTGGGTACGCAGCCCGGATACGGCTACAGTATCATCGGTTTTGAAAGAAACCTCTACGATATTCTCAATACCTGTACCTGCTGCGTCACGGATCGGCCATACTTCGAGCGTAAGCTCTTGACCATTCCATGTACCTTCATAACGTTGGAATGTGATTGGACCATATGCACGGGATTGAGTCAGTTGTTGTTTACCCCAGTTGGAGGCAGACCAGTTTTTCAATTTGCCCGGAAGCTTGTCCAGTAACATGTTCAAGGCTTCTTGCTGCGAAGGAAGTTGGACTCCTGTCGCTTTGGTATCGACTTTTTTGGTATTGGAGAAGCTCAGGGTTTGTTTGCCATATCCCCAATCAATTTCAGCCTCGTAGTTATCATCTGATTTGTCGAATCCCTCTTGGTTAGCCAGAGTCAGCGCTGCGTTGATGTCGCCATTGATTACAGGGTAGCGTTTTTTATAAGTCAATTCGTAGTTATTCTTGTCATCCTTTTTGCGAAAACGAACGTTCCATCCTTGTTGATCCAATCCGAGAGCATTGGTGTCGAAGTACTCCACGTTAATGTTTCTTGGCGTGGAACTCAGGCCGAGTGTCTGGATCACTTCACTGCGTGGTGTCCCATCTGTATTCAATACAAGTTCCGGCTTGGCCAGAAACTTTACTTCATAAGCAGGAACGGCATTGGCAGCAGCTGAAGCCTGGGGTGCTCCCAGAAATGTCATTCCACTTCCCAATGTTACGATGCTCAGCATCAATGAGGCGGTTACCTTTTTCCACTTTTTCAAAACCAATCACTCTCCTAATCTGGATTAACGTACAGACTCACTTTATCGCCTGAATATATGAAAGCGATTAAAGGGAAGCGCACATTGCGTTAACCCTGTATAGATTTGATGAATGGCAAACGATAGTTTATAGCGGATCAAGGCAATCAGCCATGGAAAATAGGAGAGCCGTGACTCACCTCTCGTAGCACTTCTTTGAAGCGGTTTACCTGAACGGAAGGGTGGCGGTCCTTGTTATGTACCGTATAAATATGGCGCGGCGCTTGTTCTCCGGGAATGGGAAGAACCTGAATGAGCCCGTGCTGTTCCTCCCACTGTACTGCCATCCGAGACATGAATGAGACATGCCCCCCGATTAACACGAGCTGTTTGATCGCTTCCAGGGAATCCATCTCCACGGTACTCCGCAAACGAATATCATGTTGCGCAAGCCATTGATTGGTTAGCCGCCGTGTACTGGATTCATTGCCATGTAAGGCAAAAGGAATCTGCGCGATATGATCTGGTGTTAATGCATCCTTCTGGGCCAACCCATGCTGTGGGGAACAGATCAATACTAAGTCGTCTTCACACAGCGTCTCAGCTTGCAGGGCGGGTCCAACAAATGGCTCGGAAGAGATCACCCCCAGATCAATCTGATGCCGAATCAGCATCTCGCGAATAACAGGTGAGGGTTTGACGGATAAGACAATACGAATGCCCGGGAATTCCTGAGAAAAGGTGTTGAGTATGGTGGGCAGCAAATATGTAGCCGGTACATAGCTTGCTCCAATGTGCAGGGTGCCGCGATAGAGACTGTCATATTCCTTCACTACCCGCCTTGCCTCTTGGGTCAGAGCATTGATTTTGACAGAATAGTGGAGCAAAGCCTGTCCGGCTTCGGTTAAAAAGGTCTTTCCACTGCGCGATTCGAATAATCGCACGCCCATCTCTTCCTCCAATGACTTCATATGAAATGTAACGGTGGGTTGCTTGATCCCCAGTAACTCGGCCACGCTT
The DNA here is from genome assembly GCF_038003195.1 of Paenibacillus sp. FSL M7-1414. Classification (NCBI taxonomy): domain Bacteria; kingdom Bacillati; phylum Bacillota; class Bacilli; order Caryophanales; family Paenibacillaceae; genus Paenibacillus; species Paenibacillus sp. FSL M7-1414. The sequence goes on from NZ_JBBOOS010000001.1 coordinate 361,417, forward strand.
GTCATGTGATGATGCTTGTCGATCAGTTCAACAATTTGCAATTTGATCAGATTCAATGTCCCGACACTCCTCTCACTTCTACTAGCCCCAATATATAAGATGATCTAATGTTTTTCATAAAGACGGAGAGTACAGAACCAATCTGAAGAAGCGAAGCGTTCGCCTTTATCCCCGGATTTCTCCCTTCATAAAGGGAATATAAGAAATCTGGGGATAACAGCGATCGGAAGATGGTGCTGTAATCGAAGCGACAACATGAAAATTAATTTAGTTCACCTACTATAGATTTAATCTATGAACATCAACAGAATTCATCTAAAAAGTTAATTCCAATTTTACATACAAGAGATACAACTCGCGAAAGCGGACGTTAGACTGAGAACAGTGCAAGAGATCAAGTAACAGAAGACAGGCAGGGATGCTTATGAAATTAGAGATGACAGGAATTCAAAAATCATTTAATCAAACACCCGCGCTGCTGCCGACAGATCTAACGCTTGAACATGGAAAGTTCACGACCCTGCTCGGCCCATCCGGCTGTGGCAAAACAACACTGCTCCGCATGTTGGCCGGGCTGGAACAGCCGGACGCGGGGGAGATTCGTGCAGATGGTCAGTGTATCTACTCTGCGGCGAAGCGGATTGATATACCAACACACAAGCGTAATCTGGGCATGGTGTTTCAGGATTTTGCATTATGGCCGCATATGACCGTATACGAAAATGTAGCGTTTGGCCTGAAGGCCGGAAAACAGAAATCTGATCTGCGGCAAAAGGTGAACGAAGCGCTTGGCATGGTTCGCCTGCAAGGCATGGAAGACCGATATCCTCATCAGCTGTCTGGTGGACAGCAGCAACGGGTTGCTTTTGCCAGAGCCGTAGCGGTTAGACCTGGTGTGATCCTGTTCGATGAGCCACTGAGTGCACTGGATGCTGTACTCCGGGAAGAGATGCGGATTGAGATGATGTCACTGGTTCGGGACATGGGATTGACTGCGCTGTACGTCACACATGATCAGATTGAAGCGATGTCGATGTCGGATGAGATTGTGGTGATGCAGAAGGGGCGGATATTGCAAAAGGGAAGCCCGGAAACGATCTACTCGGCGCCAAGTGATCCGTATGTCGCTTCGTTTATCGGAAAGTCCAACTGGCTCACGCCTAATCAATCGATGGTGCGTCCAGAGCATGTCACCTGGAACAAAACAGGTCATGACGATCTGTGTTATCCGGGGACGGTACTTAGTGTCAGCTATGTAGGTGAACGATATGAAGTACGAGTGCAGATGGAAGGGCTGGGCATATGGACAGCCTATATGAACCAAAGGGCGCGCGTAGGGGAGCGAGTGCAACTCTATGTAACCCCTGAGCGGATATGCCGAATGGACGGTTATGACCACCCGAGTGTGAAGCAGAACGAAGCGATCGCAGTGGCATATTAAATTGTTGAACGAGCACGCAGTTGGAAGCAGAAGTACACATTTTATAAGAAACCAGGGGAGATGGACGAATATGTTGGGTATGAACACACGAAAAAAGAGCGCAATGCTGTTATTGACAGCGGTAATGAGTATCAGTTTGTTCGGATGTAGTACAGGGAACTCGACCACAGGCAACGCAGCACAACCCGCAGGTGAAGGAAACACAGCAGCAGCGGCAGAAACAACGAAACCGGCTGGTGGCAAGTTGGTCTTGTACAGTGCTGGCCCACAGAAGCTGGCAGATAACATCGTGAGCGGATTTACAGACAAAACAGGGATCGAAGTTGAGATGTTTCAGGGAACGACAGGAAAAATTCTGGCTCGTATGGAAGCTGAGAAATCCAATCCGGTTGCAGACGTTGTGATCCTGGCCTCTTTACCTTCAGCACAGGCTCTGAAAGCCGATGGACTGACTATGCCATACCCTGAAGCAGCCAATGCAGACAAGTTGAACAAGGACTGGTCGGATGCAGAGGGCAACTATTTTAGCAGCAGTGCTTCCGCACTGGGCATTGTGTATAACACCAAACTGGTATCTACACCACCAACAAGTTGGGCAGAGCTGGCTACGCCTGCGTGGAAAGATGCAGTAAACATTCCCGACCCTACATTATCAGGTTCAGCACTCGACTTCATCACAGGTTACCTGAGTGCGAATGGTGAAAAAGGATGGGATCTGTTGAGCGCCTATAAAGCCAATGGTGTAGCGATGGCAGGCGCCAATCAGGAAGCACTTGATCCAGTCATTACGGGTGCCAAAAGCATCGTAGCAGCAGGTGTGGACTACATGGCGTATTCCTCCAAGGCAAAAGGCGAACCACTGGATATCGTATATCCTGAGGAAGGCACGGTAATCAGCCCAAGACCGGCAGCGATTCTGAAATCCAGCCCAAATGTAGAGAACGCCAAAGCGTTCATTGACTACCTGTTGTCCGATGAAGCACAGAAGCTTGTTGCAGATGCTTATCTGATTCCGGGCCGCGAAGACATTGAAGCGACTAACCGTACCAATGTGAAGGATATTCCACAGCTTAAAGTGGATTGGAACTGGATGAGCGAACATGGCGAAGAGACAGCAGCACGTTTTTCCGAGACTTTTAAGTAAGAAGAACAAGGATAGAGACAATTAGGCAAAAGGAATACCTGCTGTCTGTGGAAAGTCATGTGAGGTGAACGTAGTGAAACCTGTTGGAATAGACAACAACCGAATTTTTCGGAGAGTGGGCGTGATTCTGGCCCTCTTTCTGCTGACCATAAGCATTGGCGTACCGCTCTTGCTGATCTTCTGGCAAAGTGTGTATCCGGACGGGCAGTGGGATTGGATGACTCCAATTCGCACGATTACAGGTCATCATCTATCAGGTGTATTGCTGAATTCCGTCTGGCTTGGTATCTGCGTTGTAGCGGTAACTACGCTGCTGGCGCTACCGCTGGCTTGGATGATGGCGAAGACCCGAATGGGCGAGCATCGCTGGGTCGATGTAATCCTGATGATTCCGTTCATGACCCCGCCGTATATCGGTTCGATGGGCTGGATTCTGTTTATGCAAAAAGGGGGATATCTGCAGCAATGGGTGCCCTCATCTGCGGGCTGGAGTGAGCTGTTCTTCAGCTTCTGGGGCATGGTGCTCATCATGAGCTTGCACTTGTTCCCATTCCTGTATCTGCTGCTTCGAGATGCATTGATCCGCATCGGTGGCAATCTCGAAGAAGCGGGAGCTGTGCACGGTGCACATGCAGGGTACCGTTTCAGACGTATTATTTTACCCTTATTGTTGTCATCTTACGGCATGGGGATCATGCTGGTCTTTGTCAAAACGATTGCGGAATTCGGAACACCAGCGACCTTTGGGCGCAAGATTGGCTATTATGTCATGACCTCCGAAATTCATAAGTACATCTCCAGTTGGCCGATTGACTTCGGCAAGGCGACTTCACTGGCATCGGTGCTGCTGTCCGTCTGTCTGGTGATGTGGTATATGCAGTCTGCCATGAGCCGGAAGTTCACGTATCGTCTGGTTGGTGGCAAAGGGCAACGTTCGAAGCGATATTCTCTTCGTGGCGGAGCAGGATGGTTGTGTGGGGCGTATCTTGCAATCCTGTTGATCCTGTCGATAGGTATCCCATATTTCTCCATCATCGCCGCTTCGACCATGAAGTTACGGGGATCAGGAATTGCTTTTGATAATCTCACCTTGGATCATTACAAGGAGCTGTTATCTTGGGGATCAGTGAGTATGAAGGCCATCGGGAACAGTCTGGGATTATCCCTCGCGGCTTCAACGGTCGCTGTTATTATCGGAACTGGATTTGCGCTGGCGATCGGCAGATCATCTTCATTCATGCAGCGTGTGATTGACTTGTTCAGTCTGTTGCCTAATACGGTGCCGGGTATCGTGATGGTCGTGGGTCTGATTCTCTTCTGGAACTCACCCTGGATGCCAGTCACGTTGTATAACACCTATGGCATGGTTGTGCTAACGTACGTTGTGCTCTTCTTGCCTTACACCGTACAGTATGTAAAATCGAGCTTTACCCAGATTGACGGAACGTTGTTCCAGGCTGGGCAAGTCTTTGGCGGGAAGCCGCTGTATATTCTGCGGCGTATCCTGATCCCGCTGATCCTACCCGGCATGCTGGCCGGATGGATGATGACCTTTACGATTGCTACCCGGGAGTTGGTAGGTTCGTTATTGATTCTTCCGCCGTCGATGCAGACGTCCGCCACGTATATTTTTGCCCAGTTTGAACAAGGTCAGGTATCCCTCGGCATGGCGATGGCCGTCGTGACAGTAGGTATGACGGTGTTCATGCTGCTTGGAATCGAAATGCTGAATTCAAAGAGAAAGTGGAATGCATCATGATCAAACTGAACGTATGGGGCGGGGCAGGGGAACATGGACGTTCCGCCTATCTCCTGAGCGGCAGCAATGTTCGCCTTTTGCTGGATTGTGGTGTGAAAAAAGAAGGTACGGGCGAGTATCCGCTGATTGACCCGAAGATCGTCCCGCAACTGGATGCGGTCCTGTTGTCCCACGCCCATGAGGACCATTCGGTCGCCATCCCATTGCTGTATAAGATGGGCTACCAGGGTGAAGTGTGGACAACAAGAGAGACGAGGGCGCAGCTGCGTACGTATTTTGCCAACTGGCGTAGGTTCGTAGAGCGTGTAGGCGAAGAACTTCCTTATGATGAAGCAGATGAGCAAGCTATTCGTTATCGGTATCTGGAGGATGAGGTTGTATCCCAAACCTGGTTCGAACCCATTCCTGAAGTAAAAGTGATGTGGGGACGCAGTGGACATCTGGCTGGATCGGTGTGGTTTGGGGTTGAAATGGAAGGTAAGCGGATTTTTTATTCCGGGGACTACACGTCAGAATCGCTGCTTTTACAGGAGGATTGTCCAGCGGTGGCGTTCTGGCAGACAAGCATGCTTCGTGAGAATCCGGTGTTCGATGCTCCGAGCAGCGAGCGGTGGAGTACGGAGGAACTAATCGCTATAAACAGTGGGCAAAAGGCTGGAGAATTCATAACGTCACAAAATCAGACATCTGTTGCATCAGAAGCGTCGTCAAGAACACTCGTATCCACGGAGATACCCATGAAGCAGAGAAATTTCACATCCAACGGAGCAGATGGAGCAGTCAGAGCAGGCAGAGCAAACGTAGCAGACGCTGCGCCAATATCTTCCGTCGGGCTGGTAGATCTGGCGATCGTTGATGCGGCCTACGGTACGGACCAAGATGCACAGGCTGACAAACTGGAACAGCTGGAACAAGCCATTCGCCAGACGATTGCTCAAGGTGGAAAGGTGCTCTTACCTATGCCTGTCGTAGGGCGTGGACAGGAGATCATACTGTGGGCACAGCAACAATTCCCAGCTATCCCAATCGTAGTGGAACAAGGGCTGGTGGAAGGGATGAAGCAGCTTATGCATGTTCCGTATTGGTTGAGGGAGAAGGGAGAGCATGTCATCGGAAGTTCGTTGAAAGACAAAATTGATGGCTTTCTGATCGGACGAGGATGGGAGCTGCCTACAACCACCCAAGAGCGGGAACAACTGTTGGAACATCATGCTGCTTCGCTATGGTTTATTCCGGACGGTATGATGCAGTCCTCGCTTGCCCGTTGGTACTATAGTCAATTATCGGACAAGGAGGAGAATCTGATTCTGCTCACCGGGCATGTTGCTCATGGTACATTTGCTGATAAGTTGCTACGGGTTCCTGACAAGTATGGAGTGTGTGATGTGCGGAAAATACGTTATAAAGTACATCAGGGCTGGAAGGATGTTGAACGGATGCTGCATCAGGTTCCAGCAAGGCATACGGTCCTTGTGCATGCTGACCGGGCAGAGACGGACAGATTAAAAGAAGTATTGCTCAGAAATAGCCCGTCACCGAGAACAGTGATACATTCACTGTCTGCTGGTGACGAGCTATATGTGTGAATTGTGCATGAAACGAAGTGTTGCGTTCTTATCTGAGAGCGTCCCTGGGGACGTTCTTTTTCCATTGTTGTCTGATTAGTTAGGGTTCGCGATGAATGGGGTGCTCCAGTTCGGCATGACCCATCAAACTATCAACGGCTTCACCATCCACCAGTATATCCAGACTCTTCACTTCATCAAATTGAAACATCGTTGTTGTTAAAGCTTCCAATGCGAGCAATTCTCCACTGGTACCGAGGTTCGCTTCAGCGGGGATATGAACATCCAAAGTCACCGTACCCTCAGCATATTGGATAGAGAGCAATTCCACCTGCTCCCAGAGGGAAACAAGCTCTGAATCGGTGTTCGTTTGCAACGCTGCAAATGTTTTTTCATATTTTTCGGAATCATCCTTGTATTCAATTTCCTGTTCTGTTTTCTCCAGCTCAAGGACCTGAGAATCTGCCAAATATACATCGACAACTTGTGTATTCATTTTGCCCAGATCCACCTCCGTTTCGGATGGGTTTGGTGCCTGCACCTGTCCTCCCTGAACAGCAGGTTCATTCGAACCGGATTGGCTCACTGGCTTCTGGGCACATCCAACTCCGATAAGGATCAAGCATGTTAATATAAGTGCACAACCTAGCTTCTTATTCAAAGAAACACTTCCTTTATCTGATTTATTTGATGATTTATAGGCCCAAATACTCCTTGATTCCATCGGCTATCGCTTGAGCGGCTTTCATCTGAACAACTTCGGACGACATCAGTTCTTCATCGATTACATTACTCAAGAATCCTACTTCCAAAAGCACTGCAGGCATGGTCGTGTCTCGGATTACTTCCAAGTTGCCATTCTTCACACCACGATCTCTGAGACCCATGGCTTTCACCAAACGTTGATGAATGATAGTGGCTAATTCCTTGCTATTACTGCGTTGATAATAATATGTCTCTGTACCTGTGGCTTGGGGGGCGGACTTCACGCTATTGCCATGGATAGATACAAATACATCCGCATTTAATTGATTGGCGAGTTGAACACGCTCAGGGCGGGTCGGATAGGTATCACCTTCACGAGTCATCACCAATTCGATATTAGGTTCATTGAGCAGCAGGGCTTGTACTTTGTGAGCTAATGCCAGATTGTATTCCTTTTCGGGTTTGTTCGTGATGCTGATCGTCCCTGGATCACTGCCACCGTGTCCTGGATCGATGACCACAACCTTGCGTCCTGAGTCACCTACTGGAGTGACTGGAGCAGGTGAGACATTGTCACCCGCAACATTCAGATCAATAATCAGTTTGTCGGCAATCACATTGTGGCTGTACTGGACATTCTTCACATTATTCAATTCTACGACAATGCGAACTTGTGCCGGTTCTCGTTTGAACAGTGAATATCTCACTTCTGTCACATTGGGATAACCGCTCACATCCAACTTGCCATTGAGTCCTTGATCCAGCGGCTGGGAGATATCACCAAAGGTGGCTCCGGGCAAGTCCACAACCAGACGATCAGGGTACTTGAGGGTCGTTACTATCGGCTGAACGGCCCCATCGGTGGATAACACGAGCTGATTATTGGCAAATTGGATATCGGTAACCTGAGCGGTAGAGCTTGAATCCCCTTTTCCAGGACTATTTCCTGGTTCAATAGCAGGTTCCTTACTAGTGTTCGTTAAGTATACGATCTTGTCTTGATTGTTCCATCTCACCTTAAGCCCCATCTGTTCACTGACAAATCGAATGGGAACCACCAGCGTTTTATTCAAAATCTGCGGTGCTGTGTTCAAAGTGACTTGTTTGTCAGCAACCATGGCTTGCTTTTGATCGACGGTTAGGGAAATCGTCTGTTGATCTTGCTGAATTTTTACAGTGCGTGCTTGTTGGTTCCAATCGACTTTGAATTTCAAATTTTCGGCAACGACACGAATCGGGATCATCACGTTTTTATTGATAATCGTCACCTGTACATCACTTGGGAGGACTAATTCCTCTCCATCCATAAAGATTTTCGACGTGCTTGCAGCGGCATTTCCCTGATTAGGGAGCAAAACGAGTAAGAATAGACTCAAAAACAGTAGTAAAATGGTTTTCTTCATTATGCACCTCGACTAGTATTAGATCATTTTCTTAATTCCAAAATATCCCTTCATATTATAAACGGTAAAAATGTAAAAATGTTTCTCTTCTGATATCTAATTATCAATTGATGGAAGAAAACATGATGTGTGATCGCAAATGGGGTGAATATCTCTCTTTTTATTTTCAATGTTGTAATTAAATTTCATATAATGTTTGACTTGTGAAATTTAATATCATATACTGGGTGAAATTATGGCAGGATGGCGTGTTCATCGGGTCTTGCAGGAGGTTGGAAGTGGATGGATACAGGCAGCTATCCGATGTGGGAGAAGTATCGTTTGAAGCAGGAGCATCTGGTCATCGGACTAATGTCAGGAACGTCACTTGATGGAACTGACGCGGCACTGGTGCGTATTCAAACCGATATGAGCGGGGCATTACAGCAGATCGAGCTGGTTGATTTTGTCTGTGTGCCGTATTCGAATGGATTGAGAGACGTACTGATCCGGTTATGTTCACCGGGGACGGCGCGTGTCGACGAGCTGACAGCCGCGCATTTTGGTGTATCGGAGTGGTATGCGCATAGCGTTACGGAACTGATGAAGTCTGCCGGTATTTCAACACAGCAGGTGGATGTGATTAGCATGCATGGACAGACGGTATGGCATGCTCCTGTAGCATGTTCATTTCCAGGGCCAACGGGAGCAAGTATTGATGTGGTATCGACATTGCAGATCGGTGAATGTGCTGTCGTTCGAGAACGGACAGGACTGCCAGTGATTGGCAACCTGCGGGCAAGGGATATGGCCGCTGGTGGGGAAGGTGCCCCGCTTACGCCTTATGCGGATGCTCTGATGTTCCGCAGCCCGACGGAAGGACGGCTGGTGCAGAATATCGGTGGCATTGGCAATGTGACGGTGCTTCCCTCCGAGTCTTCTACCAAAGGTATTTCGGCATTTGATACAGGACCAGGGAATATGGTGATGGACGCCATTGTGCGGCAGGCAACGGATGGGCGGCAGCATTATGATCCGAATGGAAGTATTGCCGCACAGGGGAAGGTCGATCAGGGTCTGGTAGACCTGTGTTTGGAGGATGAGTATTTCAAAAGACTTCCACCGAAAAGTACCGGGCGAGAAGTATATGGAGCCGCGTATGCAGTGAGACTGATGGAGATGGCCGCAAAGCGTTCCTTATCCCTTGAAGATACGCTGGCTACTGCCACCTGTCTGACCGCGGAAACCATCGTGCGTGCAGTGAAGGATTTTATCCTGCCCAAGGTGCAAATATCGGCCATGGTCGCGTGCGGTGGTGGCACTTCCAATGCCACGTTAATGGAGATGATCCGTCAGAGACTACCGAAGGATATCCGTTTGGAGCGAACGGCAGATTATGGTATACCCGATGATGCTCGGGAAGCCATTGGATTTGCTCTACTTGGCCATGAGGCACTCATGGGAAGAACCAATACACTCCCGGCAGTAACCGGCGCGAAACACGCCGTAATCTCAGGCAATCTCACACTTTAGTGAGGTATGACTTTAATTGGAGTTCAGTTATGGAAGGGCGAGGAATTCGATTAGACGCGAGTGGAATTATAAGATAAAATGCTTGTACATGAATGTAGTACGGAAAGGAGGAGCGAATGGAAGGCATGAAAGGTGGACTTGTACGTTTACGCGCATTAATGGATGACTTGACCCCGTCCGAACGGAAGATCGGAGCTTATATTCTCGATCACCCGCAAGAAACTGTTCAATCCTCGGTGGCCCAGTTGTCTGAACGGAGTGGAGGCAGCCCAGCTGCCATTATCCGTCTCTGCAAATCACTGGGTGTAACGGGTTTTCAGGAGCTGAAGCTGAAGATCGCCGGAGATTTGCAGACGAGTGAGCCATATCAATATACGGAGATTCGTCCCCAGGACTCCATGGAGAGCATTATTCAGCATGTGTCCGCAAACAATATTCAGTCGGTGAAGGATACGGTTCATATTCTGGACCCACGTCTGGTGGAAAAAGCTGTGGACGTGCTTCATCAGGCAAACCGGATCTTTTTCTATGGAGTAGGGGCCTCCAACCTGATTGCGCTGGATGCACATTACAAGTTCATGCGAATCAATCGCACAAGCTTTTCGTTCGCCGATCCGCATATGCAGATTTCGTCTGCAACGACGCTTCGTGAGGATGATGCGGTGGTATGTATCTCGTATTCAGGGGAGACGTCGAACGTAATCTCCTGTCTCAAGCATGCTCACGATGGCGGCGCAGCGACAATCAGCATTACCAAGTGGGGCAGCAATACACTCAGTAGTATGGCAGATGTACCCCTGATGATTACTTCCACCGAAAGTGATATTCGAAGCGGAGCAACTTCGTCACGGATTGCACAGCTGAACGTGATCGACATTTTGTATCTGGCGATTGCCAGTCGGGATTACAACCAGTCGGTGGAGTATTTGGAGAAGAGCCGACAGGCTATTCTGGAGCACAAGTGAAGTAGAACCATATGAATCCCTTTCTGATTATGCAGGAGGGGATTTTTTTACGAATTATATCCGCTTTTAGTATAAAAAAATAAAAATAGAGCCCGGACTAATGTCGGGCTCCTCTCTTTCAACCTCTAATAATCCCCCTTGTACGGCTCAGGAAGGCCCCGCAATGGCGCTGCGGACAAATCCGTCAGCCAGATCAAGCCTGTGCTGGGCTTCTGTTACGTCCACGCCTGCCATCAGCATGACGATTGCCGTTTTTACATGACCGTCTGCACCGGTAAAAGCCTCTTCAATATCCGCTTCATTTGCTCCGGTTGCCAGATGGATCATGCGTTTGGCACGATGGACAAGCTTCTCATTCGAAGGGTTCAGATCAACCATGAAATTACGGTAAACCTTGCCCAGACGAATCATGGCGGTAGTGGTGAGCATATTCAGAATCATTTTCTGGGCGCTGCCTGCCTTCATACGTGTTGAACCCATGACAACCTCTGGGCCGACAACAGCCTCAATGCTCACATCAGCCAACAGGGTCATCGGCGTGCCTGCATTATTACTCAGGCTGATCACCGTAGCCCCGATCTCCTTGGCGTGCCTCATCGCACCCAGCACATACGGCGTTCGTCCACTGGCTGCAATGCCAACCACGACATCGTTTTTGTCTAAGCCATGTTCATCAAGGTCGGCAGCTCCCAACTCCTCACTATCTTCAGCACCTTCAACCGGGTCCTTCACTGCCCGGAATCCCCCTGCAATAATACCCTGCACCATGGATGGCGGGGTTCCGTAGGTAGGCGGGCATTCCGAAGCGTCAAGTATTCCTAATCGTCCACTGGTACCTGCGCCTACATAAAAAAGCCTGCCGCCAGACTGAAAGGCCTCCAAGATCCGATCTGCAGCCTGAGCAATGACCGGAATTAGGGGCTGAATGAGCTCCGCAATCCGTTGATCTTCCTTATTAATGAGTTCCATAATTTCTGCCGAAGGCAATTCATCTATATGATCCGTTAGTGGATTGGGTTGTTCTGTTAGTAGTGAATTCAGCATGTGATTCATCCGTATGGCCTCCTTCTCTCTTTTAAAATGATTCTTTCAGGGAACGGCGTTTTCTTGCCAGTTGTGCTGCACCAACCGCTGGAGCGGGGGCATCTTCACGATATACAAAGTCCAACTCTTCATAATATTCAGATAGTTTGTGAATAAATGTATTTCGGAAAAGTACAACGTATCGAAACAGTGATCCGGACAGGACAACCGGAGTGGTTGCAAATTCGGGATGACGGGCAATCAGCGCCTTGGCGGTATCCGCCAATTGTGAGGCTTCGTCAATGATCAGTGCCTGGGCGGCCTCATCTCCGAGTTCAGCTGCTTCCATAGCTAAGCGGGCGATGGATGCGGTCTCGGTTTTGCCCCAATCCGTCTGATACACTCGCGTCTTTAACTCCGATATATCCCGAAGGTTCAGATTCTTTAGAAGAAGCGGGGTTAAACAGGTTGGAGGAAGAACACCGTCATAACTCTGCATAACCACTTGGAGTGCACGTTGCCCAATACGATAGCCACTCCCCTCATCTCCGAGCAGATGACCCCAGCCTCCTGCACGGTATCGCGCGCCTTCCCGCGTAAATCCGTACACGATGGAACCTGTTCCAGAGATACACAATACACCGTGCGTATGTCCGAGAGAGGCCATCAGAGCAATCTCTCCTTCGGATACAACCCAGAGTGGACAACCTTCTGATGCCTGTTGATTACGACTCTTCATATAGTTATTTACTGCTTCGGCTATAAGTTGCCGTTCTTGGATCGTATCTACACCTGACATACCAAGGCATATACCCTCACAATTTGTCGATAAATCACTTATTAGATTAAATAGCTGTTCCAGCACTCGTTGCAGTTCGGAAATGGCCTGTTCATTTGATACGCTGTGAGGATTCGTGGGACCGCCGCTGAGTCGGGCAAGAATTTCACCAGATTCAGAAATGATTGCTGCGTCAGTATTGGTACCGCCTCCATCTACGCCTACATATACTCGCAAAGTGGCTCACCTCGCTTGCTTGGGTTTTCTTTTTACATAGTATAGTTGCATGAAAAGAAAAAGTAAAATTAAATTTTATAATAAAAAATAATGTTGAATTTTTATTTTACAACTCATATAATGAATTCAATCTACAATTTTGGAAGGAATTAATACTGTTAATGTCAATTAAGTTGACGTTAATATTGCATTTAAGAGATTTAGCTTGCGACTGGCAGGCCCAATCTACAGGGGAGGTGCTTTTCCTTACTGCCGCGTGTATAGGTGGACGGCGTTTGAAGGCTGAACGATCACAAAGGGGTAGCATGGTTAGGCAATGAAAGAATTGGATGATGACATGCAAAGGAGATGAAGGGATGAAAAAGAAGGGTCTGGTATGGGCAATGTTGTTGATGATGGTTTTGGTTACTGCCTGTGGGAATAGCGGAGGTGCTGCTTCGGATGACCCGAATGCCGATGATACGGTAACGGTATGGACCTATCCTGTACATGGCACATATGAAGATGAACTGAAGGATCTAATCTCTGATTTCAATAAAGAACACCCGAACATTACCGTGAAGACGGAAATGCTTTCTTGGGCGGAAGGGCCCAAAAAATTCGATGTCGCTCTGAACGCAGGTAACCCACCGGATCTTTACTTTCATAGCGTAGACGGCACATATGTGAATACGGGATTGGCACTTGAGCTGGACAGCTACCTGACACCTGAGATCAAGGACGACTACCTGCCGGGCACGCTGGATTTAGGCCAGATTCAGGGGAAACAGTATGGACTGCCGTTGTATCAATTCCAATGGGCTTGGGGTGGGAACAAACGCATTCTGGAGGAAGCAGGAATTGATTGGAAGTCCATTCAGCAAAATGGCTGGACCTGGTCCGAATTCAACGATGCTGCTGCCAAGCTGACCAAAACGCTGGATGGCGGGGCCAAGCAATATGCACTGGTTACCGACGGAACCTCGCTTGACTTCATTGAAATGCTGTCCCGGAATAACGGGATGATCGATGTTCTTGATAAAGACGGCACGTTCCAATGGAATGATGGTCGCATTCTGGATACCCTCTCTTTTATCAAAAACCTGATGGATCAAGGGTATATGCCGAAGGAAACGGCGGCTCTTGCTCCAGCAAAACGGACGGATATGTTCTACGCGGGGGAAACGGCGATTATCTCCAAAGCGATTCCTTATTATGATGTGATGATTCAGAATCGCAACAAGGACATCGATGATGGCAAGGTGCAGGGAGAGAAGATTGATTTTGTCCTGTTGCCTGTACCACATAATGATGATCAACCTGCGGCCACAACGCTGGGCGGCGAAGGGTATGTAGCCTTCAAACAGAAAAAGGACAAGGGCGAACAGCATGCCAAAAATACGTTCCTGGTGATGGAGGCGCTTAGTGGTGCCAAAGCAGGGAACTCGGCCAATGAACTGGCGCTTCCATTCGTAAGACAGTCCCAGGTGGATCTGTTTAAAGGAAAAGAGCTTGGTCAACCGGATAATCTGGCTGCTGCAAAAGTCATGGCAGAGAATATCGCGATGCCGGTTGTACTTGAACTGGATATCGACAAAGCATCTCAGCAAAAACAATTCAAGGAACAGGTGGTGAAGCCTAATATTCAGGCGCTGTTCTCGGGTGAGAAAACACCGGAGCAGATCGCAGAAGACTTCAAGAGCAAAGGCCAGCAGATGTTTGGACAGTAACTCAGACAATCAAACATAACGTAAAACCACACTGATTAGGAGAGGAGGATTCGCCATGCAGACCGCCCTTGCGCCAAAACCGTCAGTGCCTCGGACTTCCCGGGTTGCCCGGTTTTGGCGAGACTACGGGTGGGCGTATTTGTTTATTTTGGCGCCTGTCCTGCTGTTTCTCATTTTCACACTGTATCCTGTTCTGACGGCTCTTGTGATGAGCTTCCAGAAATACAACATTATGAACTCAACGTGGGTTGGATTGGATAACTACGAGCGTTTAGTGAAGGATGAGACGTTCTGGAAGTCGATTAAAAATACAGTGATCTTCACCGTGGGCACAGTCCCGGTCAATATTCTCATTACATTTGTACTGTCTTATTTCATCTATCAAATGAAAACTAAATGGCAGACTTTTTTCAAAGCTACCATGTATCTGCCTGCGGTAGCCTCCGGGGTAACCATCTCCATTGTATGGCTGGCAATCTTTGATCCTACCGATTCGGGGCTGCTCAACCGTTTTCTCGGCTTGTTTGGCCTTGATCCGGTGATCTGGTTGGGCCAGTCGGGAACGTCACTTTTTTCCCTCATTCTGATGAACTGGCTTGGATCGCACGGAGCGGGCATTATTCTGTATCTGGCAGCCATGGGTGGTATTCCGAAATCGCTGTACGAAGCGGCGGATATTGATCATGCCAGCGGCTGGACCCAGTTCAGCAAGATTACATGGCCGCTGCTCAAACCAACGACGCTGTATCTGCTCGTCACGGGTGTCATTACATCCTTCCAGGTGTTTATCTCGGTTTATCTCATGACACAGGGTGGACCAAACTTTGCGACAACAACAATCGCTTATCTGATCTATGAAACGGCATTTAAATTCTATGAGTTCGGATTGGCTTCGGCTCAGTCGTTTGTACTGGCGATTATCATCATTGTCATCTCCGTCATACAGTTCAAATATTTCTCCAGCGATATTGAGTATTAGAGGTAGTTCAAAACACGGACTATTAGAGCACGTTGCATTAAGCATCCGGGGGTGAATGAAATCCATGAAATCAACACAGAAAAAGATTCTGCTCGTTGTTGCATCCATTCTGCTGGTAGTCTGGGCGCTGGTGACGGTCATTCCGATGTATTGGATGCTCGTTGGTTCGGTGCAGGATAGCGCGATGTCGGCTTCGTTTAAACCACAGATGATTCCGGAGCAGTTGTCGTTATCACCATATGAGCGCTTTTTTGCCAAAACTGATGCCTGGCGCTGGCTGTACAATTCGCTGCTCATCTCGATCATTCTGACCGTCACAAATGTATTCTTCGCCTCCCTGGCGGGATATGCGTTTGCCAAACTGAAGTTTCCGGGTAGTCAGGCGGTATTCTGGACTTTGCTTGGGACCATGATGATCCCGGCGCAGGTGACACTAATTCCTTTGTACATTCTGATGGTTAACGTGTTTGACTTAGGGGATACGTATACGGCCATTATTCTGCCTGCTGCCGTTAGCGTAGGGAACATATTCCTAATGAAACAGTTCATGTCCACGTTGCCCACATCGCTGATTCATGCGGCACGTATCGATGCATGTAGTGAATTCGGTATCTTCTGGAAAGTCATTCTGCCGATGGCAAAGCCGGGAATTGCGGTGCTGGCGATATTCACGTTTGTAGCTTCGTGGAATGAATTCTTCTGGCCGTTCCTCATTACCAATTCCAACGAGATGCGTACTATTCAGGTGGGGCTGGCCTCGTTTGTATTTGCCGAATCAACGGATTTCGGCGCAATGATGGCTGGGGCTACAATAGGTGCGCTGCCCATGATCATTCTGTTTTTCTCACTGCAACGTTATTTCCTACAAGGCATTACGATCGGTGCAGTCAAAGGTTAATTCCAATATATGTTCAACTAAACATTTACACTATAACGGAGAGGACAGAAATAACCTGAAGAAGCGAAAGCGTTCGCCTTTATCACCGGATTTCCCCTTTTATAAAGGAATCAAAGAAATCTGGGGATAACAGCGATCGGAAGGTTGTTCTGTCATCGGAGTGCAAGTGTAAATATTCGTTAGTTGAACTTATATAGTTCAGGACAAGCGACAACGTAAAGGGGGATCTACCTATGGCACGCGTGGAGTTTCGCCAAGTGCGCAAAGAATTCAAAGACGATCATAAAGGAACGTTCACGGCTGTGGCCGGCTCGGACTTTGTTATAGAAGATAAGGAATTCGTAGTGTTTGTGGGTCCTTCGGGCTGTGGCAAGACAACGTCACTGCGGATGATTGCCGGACTTGAAAAGCAAACAAGCGGTGATATTGTGATCGGTGACCGGCTAGTTAACGATCTGCATCCGAAGGATCGCGATATCGCGATGGTGTTTCAGGATTATGCACTCTATCCGCATATGACCATCCGTGAGAATCTTTCCTTTGGCCTGAAAAACCTGAAAAAGCCAAAGTCCTATATTGATGAACAGGTGCAGAATGCGGCCTCCATTCTGGGACTGGAAGCGATGCTGGAGCGCAAACCACGCGAGCTGTCTGGTGGTCAGCGCCAGCGTGTTGCGGTGGGACGGGCGATCGTCCGTGATCCGCAGGTGTTTTTATTCGATGAACCACTGTCCAATCTGGATGCCAAGTTGCGGGTACAGATGCGGGTGGAGTTGGGTGAGCTGCATAAACGTCTCGGTGCCACGATTGTGTACGTGACGCATGATCAGGTAGAAGCCATGACACTTGGGGAACGCATCGTGGTCATGAATCATGGAGACATTCAGCAGGTGGCTTCACCAAAAGAACTGTATGCGAGTCCGCGGAATATGTTTGTTGCCGGATTTATCGGTTCTCCGGCGATGAACTTCATTGATGCCCGGATTGAAGGCACGCAGGTTGTCGTGGACGGTGCATCATTCACCTTGCCAGAAGATGTACTCGCTCGTCTTCAGAGTCATCAAGGCAAGCCGGTGATTATGGGTCTGCGTCCAGAGCATATTTTTGGTGATGATGTCGCTCCGAATATCCCAACAGACCATATGCTGCAGGCACGAGTTCAGGTTGTAGAACATCTGGGCTCCGAGAATTTGGTGTATTTCCATTCCGGTACCCGTACTGTTACGGCCAAGGTTCACCCAGAAACACATGCTTATGTAGGTATGGACAAAAATTTTGTGCTGGACCTGCGTAAGGCGCACTTTTTCGATCCAGAGACGGAGCTTGCGATAGGACGTGAGTAAGAGACGATGCCTGGTGAAGAAGGAACGGTGAGAAAGGGGAGAATAAAAATGCGTAAGCTGAGTGAAGTATTGATTAAGTCGGGCGCGGAAATCTATCGGGATATTATTTCGGTGGCCTTGTACAGTGTCGTTAGTTCCATCGTATTGGTTCCCATTCTGATGTTTGCTCCGCTGCCGATCGCTATACTGCTTCTGGCTTTGATGTATATGCCCATCCTGTTCGGTGTTTGTTATGCCGTACATCACAGATTGGAACGTAAGGAACGGCGCAATGGACTTAAGGATATCTGGGTCGGAACATTGAAGGGAATAATCCCGGGAGGCTCGGTGGGTGTGCTTTTCGCAGTGCTTGGCTTCATTCTATGGTCAACCTGGTGGTATTACGGTGGACAGGGTGGAATTACAGGTACAGCAGTGGGTGTATTCCAGACGTTCTTTGTTCTCATGGCGCTGATGTCACAGTTCTATACCTGGCAGCTTTTTTTACAAAAAAACATGGGCATCGTTCAGGCGATGGGGGAAAGTGTAAAGCTGTTCTTCCGTCACCCTGGGTACACGATGGGCGCTTGTTTTCAGGCCATGTGCCTGACGGCTCTGCTGATGCTGACTGTCGTTGGTTTCGGAGCGCTGTTTGGAGGTATGTTTGCCATCTATCAGCATAAGGTTGCTCTTAATGTGTTGGAGCCTGAAGAAGAGCCTGTCGTAACAGGTGGTAATGATCACCAGCATACAGGCTGGGTCAGCCAGGGGAATGTGTGATGGGTCAGTTGAATGGGACCGAGCAGATCCCGGCTGTAAAAGCGGGAGTTGATCTTCTGTCCAGAGGGTTATCGCATCCATGGATAACGGGTAATCGAATCGGTCTAATTACAAACCCGACTGGTATTACAGCGGATTTTGTATCGACAATAGATGTGTGCGCCGGACTGGCTAATACCGAGCTTACAGCGCTCTATGCCTGTGAGCACGGACTGTCTGGAGAGCTTCAGGCGGGTGTCAGATTCGGAGACATGTTTCATCCACGTCTGGACATTCCGGTGTTCAGCCTGTATGGAGATTACAAGAAACCTACACCTGCAATGCTGGCTGGAGTGGATACGGTGCTGTTCGACATTCAGGATGTGGGCATCCGTTATTACACGTATGCCTCAACCTTGTTCCATATGATGGATGCCTGTGCTGGAGCAGGCAAACGTATACTGATTCTGGACCGTCCCAATCCGCTCGGTGGAAACGTTGTGGAAGGCGGTGTGTTGAACGCGGGGTATGAATCACTCGTGGGCGCTTGGCGTGTACCTGTACGTACCGGATTGACGGTAGGTGAACTCGCCCTGATGGTCAACAGCGAGATGGATGTACCTTGCGAATTGGACGTGGTTGCCATGGAAGGATGGCAGCGCTCCATGGAGTTTGCGGATTGTGGGCTTCCCTGGATGTTACCCTCTCCCAATATGCCCACGCTGGATAGTGTGCGGGTATATGCGGGTACATGCCTGCTCGAAGGCACTAATGTATCGGAGGGCAGGGGCACGACCCGCCCATTCGAGTGGATTGGGGCACCCTGGGTTGACGGTGAACGTTTGGCGGAACGATTTCGGGAATACAAGCTGGAAGGTGTGCATGTGCATCCAGTGTACATGTCCCCAACATTCTCCAAACATGCAGGTGAGCTGTGTGGTGGTGTAAGGATTTTTGTAACGGACAGCAGGAAATTCCGAGCGGTAGAGACAGGGCTAGTGCTTTTGCATGAACTGGTGTCACTCTATCCGGAGCAATTCTGCTGGCTGGAGCCACCAGAGCCGGGTTCAAGGTACTTTATCGACCTGCTGGCAGGGGGGAAGGAAGTCAGGGAAACGATCTATGACCGGGCGGGCTTCGTTCGTTTAATCGAAGAGTGGAATGTACAAGCAGCGGAATGGAAGGAGCGGCGAAAGCCGTTTTTGTTATATGAATGAATGGATGTTTGTTATCGGGGGGAGGCATGAAATGAGTGGGCCAAAAGAGTTATACCATTCGAGGCTGAAACAGATGACCTTGCGTGAGAAAGTCGGGCAAATGCTGCTTTGTGGCTTTCATGGAACCGAAGCTGCTGGCGATGTGGAACCCTTTCTCCGAAAGTATCCCATCGGTGGCGTGATCTATTTTGCGCGCAACGTTGAGTCGCCAGAGCAGGTAGAGCGGTTATCGTTAGGGCTACAACAGATTGCCAAAAGCAGCGGTAATGTGCCGCTCTGGATATCCATTGATCAGGAGGGCGGCATGGTTGCACGAATTACCGAAGGAATCGCCTTGATGCCTGGACCAATGGCCATTGCCGCTGCCGGTTCCATTGACGATGCATATCAGGCGGCATATATCAGTGGGTTGGAGCTGAAGTCCATGGGCATTAACATGAACTTTGCTCCGGTATTGGATGTGAACAATAACGCGGCCAATCCGGTCATCGGTGTACGATCATTTGGCGAATCTCCACAATCGGTTGCAGAATATGGGGCCAGAACCATTGCGGGAATACAGGACGCTGGAATTGCAGCGACAGCCAAGCACTTCCCGGGGCATGGGGATACGGATACCGATTCTCATCTGGACCTCCCGATCATCACTCATGATCGTGAACGGGTAGAGCGCCTGGAGTTGATTCCATTCCGAGCCGCTATCGCCGAAGGTGTCGATGCCATGATGTCGGCGCATATTTATTTTCCTGTACTGGAGCCAGAGCGTCTGCCCGTAACGCTATCGAAAACCGTATTAAGCGGTCTGCTTCGCCAGGAACTGGGTTATGAGGGCATGATCGTGACAGATTGCATGGAGATGGATGCTATTGCCGTTAACTATGGCACTGTCGATGCAGCCGTAATGGCGGTAGAGGCCGGGGCAGATCTGGTGTTAATTAGCCATACGGCTAAGCTTCAGGCAGAGGCATTTGAAGCTTTGTTAGCAGCTGTGAGGAGCGGGCGGATTAGCGAGAGACGTGTTGATGAGTCGGTGAATCGCTTGCTGATGTACAAGGCGAAGCGTGGTTTACTGGAGAGTGAAACGGGCGGTGCAGGTGATGAGGAAGTGAATATTGCAGTATCGAACGCATCATTGCCAAAGGTATCAAACGCTCCTGCTCTATCCAGTGGGTCGGAGCGCAACAGTTCATTACACCAAGAGGTTGCCCGCCGTATTAGCGAGAACAGTATCACACTGGTGCGCGATCAGCTGAATATGTTGCCTTTGAAGCCGGAACGCACGCTGGTCATAACGGTTGCCACGTCCGTGACGACAATTGCCGACGAACAGTTGACTCAGACGTTCACCTTGGGTTCAGCCTTATCCATTTATGGTCTGGATGTTGTCGATCTGACGGTCACGCCCGAGGAAGTTGCCATTCGTTCCGCCCGTCTGCTTCAGGCAGCGGAAGCAGATGACATTCGGCAGATTGTGGTGGGAACCTACAATGCGGGAAGTCCCTCCGGCGATCCACAGTGCAGGCTGATTGGTTGGATACAGCAATTGGGCAAACCGCTGGCTGTTGTGGCATTGCGAAGCCCCTATGATCTGCTGGCGCTCCCGGATGCCGAGGTCTATGTAGCGGCTTACGAGAGCCGGCCACTTGCCATGGATAGCGTCGCTCAGGCGCTGATGGGGCGCATTCCTTTTGCGGGGAAACTTCCTGTAACATTAAAGCAAACAGATGATGAAGAGCGGATGTCTCCTAGGCATTAATAAGAATATGAGTAAATCTACCTTTTGCAGGATGAAGAAGAGATGGATTGTGGGTTGAGCGAAACGGAAGTGTGAGTCGTTAAAATGAGAACATATACAACACAAAGAGACGATCCTTTAAAGGACCGTCTCTTTGCTCATTATAAGCTATTAATTATAGATTATTGCAATTGCAGTGCTTTGGCTGTATGTGCCTCAACTTCATCCAAAAGTGAAGTCATGTCCATACCTGCGTGGTTGCCAAGCAGGATAATGGTGATATCATCGGACAGATTACGTGAAAAGGCTGTGGCAAACCCGCCACCACTACCGTTGTGGAAGACGGTACGGTTTGCGCCATTCTCTTTGAGAATCCAGGCGTAGCCATAGTTTTTATCAGAATAAGGCTCATACATCTGTTCAATCGTATCCTGGCTTAGAATCTTGTCCGTATACAGCGCACGATCCCATTTCAGC
This sequence comes from Paenibacillus sp. FSL M7-1414, assembly GCF_038003195.1. NCBI lineage: Bacteria > Bacillati > Bacillota > Bacilli > Caryophanales > Paenibacillaceae > Paenibacillus > Paenibacillus sp. FSL M7-1414. Next base: position 383,045 of record NZ_JBBOOS010000001.1, read on the forward strand.
ATATCGTCCACCGTGGAATAGATGGTTCCTGATCCGGATTGAGACACATAGTAAGGCGCAGTTACCCATGCGTTATCTTCTTGAACAAAACCACTAATCGTGTGCACTTTACGGGAGGCCTCTCCCGAATTTTTCATACCAAGTGGTTTCAGTATCGTTTGTTGCACGTAGTCGGCATAACTCATGCCAGAGACCTGTTCAACGACGTATGCAAGTAAAACATACCCGCTGTTGCTGTACAGATAGGCACTTCCTGGTTCAAACTTCAGCGTTTTGTGGCGAATCTCCTCTACAGTCTCTTCCATAGAAGTTCCTTCACCCCGACCAAATGCAGATGGCAGACCTGAAGTCTGGGATAACAGCATATGCAGCGTGATCTGATCTCCCTTTGGTATACCAGAGATATACTTGGAGATTGGATCTTGCACATTAATCTTACCATCCTCCACGAGACTCAGAATGGACGCGGCCGTGAAGGATTTGCTCAGCGATGCGATTCGGGTCTTTTGATCCGGTCGATTCAGCGTCTGTTCATCGGCAAGTCCGTAGCCTTGCTTTAGAAGTACTTCACCATCGCGGGCGATCAGAGCCATACCTGGATAGTTGATCTCGCGCAGATATGTATCCACGCTGGCAACCTCGCTGTTCAGCAGGCTGACTTGATCAGTGACCATACTTACACTCATCTGCCCCGTGGCTGTGCGTTGGACCTTGATGTCTGCCTTGATTGCATTAGCCATGGCCCGGACAGGTACCATCAACGTACCGTTAACGGTACGTGAATTCACACCTGTAGCCAGATCGACCTGGTTTACCCTAATGGAGTTGCTGCCAGCCTGAAGGATCAGCTTGTCTCTGCCAACGGTAATGGTAGCCGTCTTGGTGCGATTATCCCATTTCAACGTGCCTTTAACCGATGTGACCACATCCCGCAGTGGAACAAACGTTGAGCCTTTGATTATAAGTGGTGCGTTCTTCCAGGATTGTTGCTCACCATTCACTTCAATGTGAACTGCTTGCGTCGCCTGCGCTGCGGATACCGTAATACCAGCTTGTCCCAGAATCGGGCCTGCACACAGGATAAGCGCTAACAGAATGCGGAATATGGATGAATATACCGTGGAAATACGTTGTCTTTCATTTGACTTGCGTAAGATTTGAATCCTCTCCTTCCAATCGTTTCATGAATAGCCAGCTTATGAGCATTGTAAACGATCTCGCTAAGGGGGTCAAAACGAATAGAAGGATTAGGTGAATCCATCTAAACTGACCGAAAAGATTAAATTTGTACTAATTTAGTATCTATACATAATATTTTTACAGCAATTGTCCGATAAAAGGATGGGTGAAGATTATGATGGGGGATAGTTATATGAAGAAAAGGATTCGAAATTGGTTTACTTTAACCGTAAAAAAACGCCTGATCGCTGCATTGCTCCTGTTCCTGATTGTACCGAGCATTACTGTTGGTTGGTTGTCTTATCAAAAAGCTGCTGACCAGGTTAAAATGGAAATTATTCGTTCCGCACAAGCCAAAACAGAAATGCTTAGTCTGCAGATAAATCAAATGCTGGATATGGAGAAGGATAACGCAGCGCAGATGGCTGCGGGTATTACTTCAAACGATATTATTACTAAATCCCCTGCACTGCAAAGGCAGATGGATCGGATGTCTCAGAATCATAAGGAACTGGGTGTACTTACCGCAGGTTCCGAAGATGGCAGCTGGATGAAGTCCCCTGAATCCGAGGAACAGAATTATGATCCTCGAGAACGTTCATGGTATAAGATGGGCATGTCCCAGGATGAACCGGTAATCTCGGATACGTTCCAGTCGGCTTCGACGGGCGAATGGGTTGTGACCGCAGCGGTCAAGCTGGCTGACGGCAAAGGGGTATTCGGTGCCAATGTCAGTCTCAATCATCTGAAAGAATCCGTTGATCAGATACGTATTGGTAAAGAAGGCAAACTGTACATGCTGGATAACGGGGGCAAATTCCTGTTCCACTACAATATCGAATCCGGTACACAGTCGGATGAAAGCTACATTAATGAGATGTATACGAAGGAAAGTGGAACGGTGAAGTATACATATGATGGTCACGAAGTAGAAGCTGTGTATTTCACCAATCCGGTGACAGGTTGGAAAATTGTTGGCGAGATGGTTCCTTCCGAAGCAAGTGAAGCCGTAATGCCTATTTTGATCCGTGCAATTACAATTGTCGCATCTGCATTGGTTATCGGGTTGATTCTGCTTATATTCATTATCCGCAGCATTCACCGGCCATTGCTGCAATTAACGCAGGCAGCATCCAAAGTAAGCGCTGGGGATCTCACCGTTCGGGTAGGTTTGCAGCGCAAGGATGAGTTCGGACAGCTCGGGGAAAGCTTCGACACGATGACGACTTCACTTCGTAATGTGCTTGGAGAGGTACATGATACGTCCAGCCAGCTGGCAGCATCTTCTGAAGAACTGATGGCAAGTTCCGAACAGACATCCAAAGCCACAGAACAGGTGGCCGAACTGATGCAGGATGCAGCTGCGGGAACGACTTTGCAGAACAATAGTCTTGCTGCTACAGGTCAACTCGTGGGCGAAATGTCCATTGGAGTCAAAGAGATCTCATCAAGTGCTGAAGACACCGCTCGTATCGCTCTGGATGCATCCACGAAGTCGGAAGCGGGTATGTTTACAGTAGAAGAAGCGGTTACCCATATTCAGCAGGTGAATGATGAGAGCAAAGCCATGTCTGTGGTCATTGAGGATTTGCGCGCGAAAAATGAAGAGATTCTTGTGATCGTGGCCGAGATTACGGCCATTGCCAAGCAGACGAACATTCTCGCTTTGAATGCATCTATTGAAGCTTCAAGAGCTGGCGAGCAAGGGCGCGGATTCGCGGTTGTAGCCAACGAAGTGAAGACACTGGCTCACAGTTCAGGCGCTTCAGCTGAGCGGATTAATGAGCTTATGCATGAGATGCAGGAGAAAACCAATGCGGTGCAATCGACTTTTGCCCGTACAGGAGAAGGTATGGTGAAGAGTTCGCAGATGGTTACAGAAGCGGGCGAAGCATTCAATAACATTCGTACTGCAGTACAGTTGGTGGCTGCACAAGCTGGAGAAGTATCCGCGGCTTCCCGTCAGATTGATGGCGGCATGAGTCATATCAACAAGGCAGTAAGTGATACAATGGTTCTGTCGGACAGAATTGCCTCTGGAACGGAAGATGGATCAGCGGCGGCTCAAGAGCAGTTGGCTACAATGGAAGAGGTTGCAGCTTCTTCGGCAGCATTGTCACGTATGGCTGAAGATCTGCAAAGCATGATTGAACGGTTTAAGTTGTAACAGGGATTGAAATGAGACTGCAGGGTTGCGACCCTGCGGTCTTTTTTCTGTTGAACAAGGGGCATCCGTTATGTCTTTAAACACAGCATTCTTTTCCGTTATATTGACATATAATAAACAAAAATATATTATATCTATAAATAAACAAACATAATTATAAAATATTTGATTAATATACGGTTGGAATGACCATAACAATGATAAAAAGGAGCTTTTACATGAAATCATCGGAATCCTGGTTGCAAACAGCTTCATTGGAAGAGATCAAGCGTGGTTATATGGAGGACGGTCCCGCCTATATATGTGTCTGCTGCGGATACAGGACGGAAGCGGGGATTATCTATCCTGAAGATGGAGTGCTCTATGAGGCAGCCCGTTATATGCGAGTGCACATTGAGAATGTTCATGGATCGGTATTTGAATATTTGCTGGAGCTGGATAAAAGCGTAACCGGATTGTCTGATGTCCAGCGGGGCTTGTTGTCACAATTCTATGAAGGCAAGAAGGATGCTGAAGTACAGAAGACCCTTGGCATCGGGAGTGCTTCCACGATCCGGAATCATCGGTTTGTATTGAAGGAGAAGGAACGGCAGGCCAAAATATTCCTGGCATTAATGGAACTTCTCAAAAGTAAGGATACACAGGCTCCAGCCGAATGGGTGTCTCCGGTGACAAGGCATGAACATACGATCCATCCGAACTCATTTGATATTACAGAACAGGATCTGGAGAAGGTGTTAAACAAGTATTTTCCAGAGGGTACTGGCGGTCGGCTGACGACGTTTCATATGCAGCAAAAGCATAAATATATTGTGCTCATCGAAATTGCCAAACGATTCGAGACAGAGCGCAAATATTCCGAGAAACAGGTCAATGAGCTGCTGAAGGAAGTTCATGATGATTACGTGGAAATACGGAGGTATCTCGTCGACTATGGTTTGCTGGAACGTGAGCCAGACGGCAGTCAGTATTGGCTGGGAAGCCACACAGATCAACAGAGCGCCAAAGTTGGAAAACAGGAGCGCAAAGAAAAGGGGGAGCAGGAGAAGATGAATCGTCGCAAAGAATTGCAGGAACAGGCCAAAGAAGTTAAAACGGAAGCGGGCGTCTACCAGATTCGGAATGAACGTAACGGTAAAGTTTATATCGACAGCACACTGAACCTGAAAACCATTAACGGACAACGGTTTATGTTACAGATGGGTAGCCATCTGAATCGAAGATTGCAGGCTGAATGGAATGAATATGGAGAGAATGCTTTTGTGATCGAGGTGCTGGAGACATTGAAACAAGATGATAACCCGTATTACGATCCCAAAGATGCACTCGCCAAATGTCTGAACCGCTGGTTTGAACAGTTAGAGCCCTACGGAGATCAAGGGTACCACGGAGATAAAAAGCATTCTGCTGAATAGGAAAGTCATTTCCTTTCTGAAATGCCTGACCTTTTATAACCCAAAAGCCCCTTTGCCAATATGATGGCAAAGGGGCTTTTGGTATTACAGACTACTTGTTATATAAGTTGAACTAATCTTTTACACGATAACGGAGAGGACAGAAAAAACCTGAAAAAGCGAAGCGTTCGCCTGCAAGCTTTCTGAAAGAAAGCTACATCGGAAGCATACGCTATCCCCGGATTTTCCCCTTTGGAAAAGGGAATCAAAAAATCTGGGGATAACAGCGATTGGAAGGTTATTCTGTCATCGTAGTGTTAGTGTAAACAATCTTTAGTTCAACGACTACAGCTTGAATTGTTCAACCAGCTTCTGCAGCTTGTGAGCCAGATGGGCAAGGGAATCAGCAGAGGATGATATCTCCTGCATGGAAGCCACTTGCTCCTCCGTAGCAGCAGAGATGTTCTCCGTTCCATCGGCATTGGTTTCCGATATGGCGTGGATCTGATCAATGGATTGCACCACTTCGGCTGTACTTGCAGACATCTGTTGTGAGGCGGCTGCAATGTTCTCAAGCTGATGATTGACGACCCCAACAGCCTCACTAATCTGGGCAAAAGCTTCATCTGCAAACTGCACGGCACGAATGCCGTTGCTCACATCCTGTTGCCCGATCTGTACATTCTGGTTGGCCATTGAAATCTCCTGTTGAATTGCTCCAACCATCTCTACAATCTTCTGGCCGGACAGGCTCGATTGTTCCGCCAGCTTGCGGACTTCGCTGGCAACAACGGAGAAGCCACGTCCATGCTCACCTGCACGTGCTGCTTCAATAGAAGCATTGAGAGCAAGCAAATTGGTCTGTGCAGCGATATCTGTAATGACAGATACCATCTCACCAATGGATGTGGAATGCTGTTCAAGTCGTCCAGCAGTATCTGCCATACCTTGCACAAAGCGACTGACGGAACTCATCTCGGATACGGCCGTCTGCATGGTTGCATTCCCTTTATCCGCGAGCTCACTTGCTTGCATGGCAGCTTCGGATACTTGCTGTGTGCTGTTCGTTACCTGTCCCACACCTCCAGCAAGTTCATTCATCTGTAGTGCCGTATGTTTCAGGTTGCTTGTTTGTTTCTCAAGTCCAGCTGCGGATTCTTCCGTGATCAGGGCGACTTGCTCTGTTGCTTTGGTTGTCTCCGATGAGTTGACTGCCAATTGTGTGGATGAGGCGGTTAACTCGTCAGCTGTGTGTCGCACGTCCTGAATAACGGTTCGCAAGGATTCGCTCATCTTATTGAAGCTGGTGCTCAGCTTGCCGAATTCATCCTGTCCCAATACAGCAACCTCGATGGTCAGATTACCATTACTAATTTCGTCAGATGCCTTCACCAAGCGGTTCAGTGGTTTGGTGATTGATTGCACAATCCAGAAAATAATGATGGAGCTTACCGCAATTGCAATCGCGACAACAATAAGTGTGGTATATAGGATCGGACGGACAGAAGCCGTCACTTCCCCACTGTCAATGACACCAACCACGGTCCAGCCCGTCGTTTCATTGGTGGAGAAAAAGGCGTGTTCCTGGTTTCCATTTAGTGTATAGGTCAGACTTCCGTTTTTCTGTGCAAAAATATCTTTATAGGGTGCCATGGTTCCTTCGGTCCCCGGTTTTTCGGTAGGATGTACAATGATTTTATTGGCATTATCAATGATATAGATATAACCCTTCTCGCCAATCTTCGTGGAGTTAACCGTCTTCGAGAGGGCTTCAAGCGACAGGCTGACAGAGACGACACCATGGCCATCCGCTGAGGTCTGAGCTACTGAAGCAACAACATTGCCGGTATTGCTTGATAAGTAGGGGGTGATTACGGTAGGGACATCTTTGTTCTGCGTAGCAGCCTGATACCACGGGCGTTCGCGCGGGTCATAACCTTCTTTGTTCACCGCAGTTACAGGGGAGTTAATATACACGCCCTGATCGGTACCGATGGAGGCAAGTTCCACGTCATCATGCGTTTCCTTGTAAGCGTCGAGCAAGGTACGGATGGTATCTGTTTCGTCACCCTGATTGGGTCCGACATTGCCTGCATCCAGCTGACTTGCCAGGAAATCAACATTTTTGCGTGTTGCACCAATGATCTGGTCAATAGTTTGGTTGAGCACAGTAACACTGCTGATCGCGTTCTCATACATTTTCTCTTCAACCTTGGCATCAGCTGTTTGGAACGAGATAATGCCCAGACTAATGGTTGGAATGAGCAATACAATGGCAAATGACAAAATCAGTTTCTCTCTCATCTGCATTGTTCTTTTGACCCCTTGTTTACGAATTTTTTTCATACACATTCCCCCTCTGTGTAACCCATCCCCATGTCTAGTGGACAAGCCCATCTGGTAAAAGATATTTCATTCCATCCTTTCCAGAAGTTTCTGGTGCTATCGTATGACAAATTTCGCGTTTATTCAACATAATTTATGAGTTTCGCGAAAATATTTTTCGATTTTGTAGGTATTTAGGATTACATCTGTTCTATAAAAGTAATCTGTCTCTCCCTTAGTGCACATCTTGTGGTATATTTCTGAATTAATGTGAAGTGAATTCTGCAAAATCTGAAATCCATAGGGCATGTAACTGGTCATGTTGAATACACAAAGAAGTTGTTTTCATGAAGAATGGACCTGGATGGATCTACATCCATATATATCGGTTTATGGGGACCGAAATTGGAGAGGGGTTGTACGGCAGTTGGACCAAAGTACACTACAGATATCTGGACGGGAAAACATGGAAGAGGTCCGGGATCAAGCTACATTCATGCAAGGGGTCAAAGATTGTATCCCAACCCTGCTTGGTTATTTGAGTATTGGCTTTGCGGCGGGTGTCATTGAAATGACCGCAGGTCTGAGTCTGGCGGAAACGGCACTGCTCAGCCTGATTTTATATGCAGGATCGGCTCAGTTCATTGCAGCAGGCATGCTCGCATCGAATGGGTCAGCAGTAGCCATTATGTTCACCATATTTTTTGTGAATCTTCGCCATTTGCTGCTCAGTGCGGCTGTATCACCGTATTTTCGGCATCTGACCCCGCTTAAAAATATGTGGATTGGTTCACTGCTTACCGATGAGTCTTTCGGCGTTGCGATGACACGTGCAATTGGCAGAGAAAGGCTCAGTGAACGCTGGATGCACGGTCTGAATATTACCGCATATCTGAACTGGTTCGTGGCTAATATGGCGGGAGCGTACTTTGGACGCTGGATCACTAACCCGGAACGACTGGGTCTGGATTATGCCCTGCCAGCGATGTTTATTGGACTGGTTGTACTCCAGTTGGTGCATCGCAAAAACAAAAAAATACACATTAATGTGGCTATTATCGCCGTGGTCTGTGTAATCTTCGCCAGCATGGCTTCACTTGGCAGCATGAGTGTCATTGTGGCTGCGGTCATTGCGGCAACGATGGGAGTGTTCATGGAACGATGGAAGTAAGATGGGATGTATTCTGGATTATTATGGGTTCGGCGCTATTAACATTTATCCCGCGTGTACTGCCACTGATGCTGTTCAGCAAGATACAGATTCCGATGTGGTTGTTACGCTGGCTGGAGTATGTACCCGTAGCAGTCATGGCAGCGCTGATTGGTCAGGAACTATTCATGTCGGGCAACCAGTTGGTGCCGATTACGCAAAATGCAGCTCTGTGGGCATCCCTGCCTACGATTGCAGTAGCCATCTGGACACGCAGTTTGCTGGGAACCGTAATGGTCGGTATTGTGGCTATGATGATACTGCGATATTGGATCGGATAGTTGAACTAAGGAATATTTACACTAACCACTTCGATGACAGAACAACCTTCCGATCACTGTTATCCCCAGATTTTTTAATTTACTTTTTTAAAGGTGAAAATTTTGGGATAAGCGTATGCTTCCGATGCAGCTTTCTTTCAGAAAGCTTTTAGGCGAACGCTCCGCTTCTTCAGGTTCTTTCTGTCCTCTACGTTCTCGTGTAAATGGCTAGTTCAACTTATATAGGTTGTATTGTAATATCCGGTAATTCCTTCGCCTGATCGGTTAATACTGTTCTATAGAGGACAGATAGCCTATCTGAGCGAAGGGAGCTGGATTCATGAGTGAACTGAAGCGCAAGCTGTTAATTACGGGAGCTGCCGGAGTCATTGGTCGCAGTCTGCTGGAGGGGTTGAGAGCTAAGGGTGCGTATGACATCGTTGCGGCTGATCTGCGTGAAGACGAGGAAGCTGGCATTGTAGCCATGGATGTGACCGATGGGGAACGCCTGAAGGAACTGATGCAGGGGGTTCACACCGTTCTGCACATTGCCTGGGCCAAGGATGAGGAAGATTTTCTGGGCAAAGTTCTGCCAATCAACGTAACCGGAGCCTACCATGTGTATGAAGCTGCACGATTAAACGGTGTTCAGCGGGTGATCTTTGCAAGTTCCAACCATGCGACAGGCTTCTATCCTACAGGTGAAGATATTGAAGTGGATGACCCGTACCGGCCGGACAGCTTCTATGGACTTAGCAAATGTTATATTGAACTGCTGGGACGTTATTACGTCGACAAATATGACCTGTCCTCATTCAACATTCGAATTGGAAACTTCTCGGGTGATACATATCCGCACTCGGAGCGATCGGCTCATATTTGGATATCACCAAGGGACATGGTCCAGCTCGCCGAGTGTTGTATTGAGGCGGATTCGGATATAAAGTATCTGAATCTGTACGGGACTTCAGCGAATACAGACAATTACTATGATATTGGCTATCTGGCGCAGAAGATTGGATACCGCCCACAGGATGATGCGGCCGAGTTGTGGGAAGAGGCAAAGCTTAGAGGCGTACTCGACAAACAGGATGAGACAGCCTATCAGGGCGGAGGCCATGTGGAGAAAGAACCAAAAGATTTATAAGATTGGGTATCTATATAAGATGAATGAATCAATTACACGATAACGGAGAGGACAGAAAAAACCTGAAAAAGCGAAGCGTTCGCCTTTATCCTCGGATTTTCACCTTTATAAAAGGGAATCAAAAAAATTTGGGGATAACAGCGATTGGAAGGTTGTTCTGTCATCGTAGTGTCAGTGTAAATATATGTAGTCCAACTTATATAGTGATGAAAACGCTATTTTCTATTGTGGCCGAAAGGGATAAAATGGAGACTGAGGTGTTCAGTGTTTCCATTTTGCACAAGAGGAAGGAACGATTTCAATCATGAGTACAAGTCCATCCGTTATATTGTTTCAGGGAGACTCGATTACAGATGGGGGAAGATCACGTAATGATGATCCAAATCATTTTCTCGGACACGGGTATGCGTATCTGATCTCCAGCAAACTGGGTATGGAACTGGCGGGCAAGCAAAAGACCTTCTATAACAGAGGCATCAGCGGGGATCGGGCATCGGACCTGTACGCACGCTGGAATGAGGATACCATTAGTCTAAAACCGGACCTGATCAGCATCCTGATTGGGGTTAATGATGCCTGGCGCACGATGAATGGTGAACCTAGCGGGGTAACGGATCGTTTCGGACGGGCGTATCGCCATTTGCTCGAAGAAACTCGGGAAGTAATGCCGGATACGGGGCTGATTTTGATGGAGCCGTTTATTCTGAGAACCGGAGCGACTGCGGAGAAATGGGAAGCCTGGGAAGAGTATGTCGGTCAATATCAGAAACTGGCCCAAGGTCTTGCTGAAGAATTTGGAGCTGTGTGGGTACCATTGCAGCAGACGTTTAATGACGCTCTGAAACAGGCGGATGCAGCGTACTGGTTGTGGGATGGCGTACACCCAACCGCAGCAGGTCATGAGCTGATTGCACGCCAATGGTTGTCTGTTGTACAGAATTCTTCGCTTGCGATTGTGTGATAACAACAGCGGACAGCTAGGATATGGGCAACAGCATTATAGGTATTCAGGATTAATTGAGGATGAGGATATAAGATAGTTAAGAATATGAGATAACCATAAAAAGCCTGTGGTGACAGGCCGAATTCAACGGAGGACCTGACGAAGGTTCTTCGTTTTTTTTGGTTAGGAAGGAGAAGGGAGTACCGTCGTGGAAAGGGTTCTAATGGATAATTCTTCAAAAATGCTATCATATCCGGTAAAATGAAATCGATTACATTATAATATGGGCATGACAATCCATTAACGAAGAGTGGTGAATCCAGTGGAAGATTCCATTCACGAAGTCGAAAATGAAAATATAAACCAACGTGGTACTGAGAGCAGAGCATTGAGTTCCTTAAGTGCCGACAGACTCTTGGAGAAGTTATCCCGGCCTGAATTGGCTACGTTATACACAGACTTGAAGGCTTACGGTGAACGTGCCTTGAATGAACCCATGCCTTCCTTGTCGTTCCGTCTATATCGACAGTTCAGCGATACGGGTGAGCGGAAAGCCTATGAAGAGGCTTATTTCGATCGAAGGGGCAGACTTGCTGCTGTGGCGATGCTCGCCTTGGACACGGCTAGGACGGATGCCCTTCAAGCGCTGGAAGAAATGTTGTGGGACGTGTGTGGTGAGTATACGTGGTGTTTACCCGCGCATCTGGGTACGGGAGAGGTCAATCAGGTGGATGGGAACATCGATCTGTTCGCCGCAGAGACAGTACATATGCTGGCCGAGATTGTGACCATTCACGCCGAGCGGCTGGATCGCCTTGTCATAGAGCGGATCAGGTCTGAAGCAGAGCGGCGAATCTTCATCCCGCTTTACCAGGAGCAACGGAAGTTCCATTGGCAGACAGCGGATCACAACTGGTCGGCGGTCTGTGGTGGCTGCTGTGGCATGGCCGCATTGTTGCTGATCGAGGATGAGTCCACACTACAGGAATCGATCTCCCATACGGTCAGCTGTATGAACGCATTCTTGAGCGGATATGGCGAGGATGGCGGCTGTGCCGAAGGCATTGGATATTGGGTATATGGATTTGGTTATTTCACCTATTATGCCGAGATGCTTCGTGAGTACAGTGAGGGCGAACTAGATCTGCTGACGGGTTCCAAAATAACAGCCATCGCAGCCTTCCCGTTGCGAGTTCATCTGTCGGGCGGCACATATGTGAATTATTCGGACAGTGTCGAGCAGGAAGAGATCCCTTCTGGATTGCTTTCCCTGCTCGCGTCCCGGGTTGGGTTGCAGATAGATCTTCCGTTTCATATTCCACTGCTTACCGATGATCCCTGTCATCGCTGGGCTCATCTGTTGCGGAACGTGATGTGGAGCGATCCAGCAGTGTACGGTGATGAAGGTGCCTCTGGGCAGGCTGAACGAGGATTTATTTTTCAAAATCTGTGCTGGATGATTGCAAAAGGATCGTTCGATTCTCCGGATACAAAACATGCGAACGGCGCACCCCTTCAGGTGGCTATTTCCATTAAAGGTGGGCATAACGATGAACCTCACAACCATAATGATCTGGGGCAGTTCATTATCCATTGCGGTGGTGAGAATATTTTGTGTGATCCAGGAGCAGGGTTGTATACCCAAGCGTATTTTGCGCCAGGCAGAGAGCAACTGTTCCACATCTCGTCATCCGGGCATAACGTTCCGCTCATTGAAGGCCAGGAGCAAAGTTCGGGCCGACAAGCGCAAGCCCATGTGTTAGAGGCAAAGCTGGCAGAGGGTGGCGGTGAGCTGAATACAACATTGGATCTGACATCCGCATACTCTGGTGCTGCTTCATTGGCTCGGTATACGCGCCAATTTCATTGGGAGATGGCTGCTGACGGTAGTGGGAATGGAGCGGAATTGCGTCTCATTGACCGTTTTCAATGGAAGAGCAGGATGGTGTCTTCGGCAGAACGATTCTCTTCGGTGGACGATTCAGATTCACATGCAGAGTGCTCAAGTGTTGTGGAACGATGGATGAGTAGAGTACAGCCTGAAGTGGTGAAGAGCGGTAATCTTGGCTGGCAAGGTGTACATGGAACGGTCCATATGACGTATGATGCGAACCAGTGGAAAATTCTTACGGAGAAACTGGACACAGTTGATCATGATAATGTTCCAGTCACATTCTATCGGACGTCACTATCATGGACAGGTGCAATTGATGAGACGGATGTTCGGACAGAACGCCCTAATCCGCTTGAAACGGTATGTGAGGTACGCTTCATCATTGAACCGAAAATGGGAGAAACCGAGGTGAGCATGCGTGAGTAAATATACATCTGCGTCCACGTATCCATGGAAAGACGAACTCGAACATTACCGTACATTGGCAGAACAAGCGGGCCCCCCTCCGGCAGACGGCTGGAATAGGGAGCGCAAGTTGGCACTTGTTGAAAGTGTTGTTCGCGCTTACACACCATATCAGGACAGCCAGGGGGCAATTATCGACCCGTTCTCGGGTGTGGAGAGATATTATTCTACACCGGCCTATGCGATGGCTGCGGCAGTTCTGGTTGATGCAGGGCGTACAGATTTGCTCCAATCGGCAGCAATAGCCCTGTCACAGAGCATTGATACCGTGGTCAATGGTAGCGCACCAGACAATCACCCTGATTTTTTTCCGGTGCTCATGATGAGAGCCTATATGTTGTTGAAATCACACCTGCCTGAACATGCACAGATCTGGGCTGAGGCACTCAAGACAATCAGTCCTGAACAAGATTATGTATTTACGATGAGCAAGATGAACAATCCCAATCGCATGATTAACTGGAACGCCATTATGATCTCTGGCGAATATCTGCGGTGGCATGAACAGCTGGCGAATGAGGGTACTGCGTGGATGGATCGATATCTGGAAGCCTATCATCTACCCCGGTTTACGGCCCTTGGCTTGTATCAGGATGGACCGCTGGACCGTCCAAATTGTCCATTTTCCTATGATATTGCCACCCGTTATCACCTTGGGGTGATGCTTGAAGCTGGTTACGAGGGAACCACTGCCGATACGTTACGTGAGCAACTGCGCCATGGTGCCTTCAGCTCGTTACTGACGCTCTCGCCGCTAGGTGAGATTCCACCGCGTGGTCGCAGCTCCCAGCATCAGTGGAATGAAGCGGCGGCCGCTTATGTATGCTCCACACATGCAACGCAGGCTCTGAAGGCGGGAGATCGGGTGATGGCGGGTGCTTTTGCACGTGCGGCTAATCGGTGTTTTGCTGCTGTTGAGCGCTGGAAGATGGAAGATGGACGTTTGAAAATCGTACGCAATGAATACGCGCCAGAAGATCGGCACGGGTACGAGATATATACCAACCACACCTGTTACAACCTGTGGACGGCAGCAGCGCTTGCTCACGCTTGTCTCAGTGATCCGGGAGACGATGTGAGCGAAGTATACCTTCCTTCCGAGTTAGGCAGCAGGGTTTTGCAGACCGATGGGTGGTTTGAAACTGTGATTGCTTCCATACCTGGTCAGCAACTGGTATTACACACGGCGATGAATGATCCGTATACGATTCCTGGTTTGGTACGGATTCAACAGACGGGGTTACCTGGTCTGATTGGTCCGTCGGCTGCCAGCCATGTGCAGGCCGGGTTCACGGAATTTGCCGAAGGGGCGGTTCGTCCGCTCAGTTACTGTCCTGCCTGGAAGACACCAGATGGGGTATGGCACAGTCTTGCAGAGGGGATTCCATCCGGTGGTGCATATGATCGGGATGTTGGATTAGACCCTGCTCAGGGAGGTGGTTCCATTGTGTATGAGAAGGTGGACCCTGATACACGGAACCAAGTGGAGCAGCATCTGGAGGAAAGAGCGGCAGAAGATGGCGTGAACGCCTTGGAGAATGCTTTTGCCGTGACATGGGTCGGTCCATTACCCGGAATTGAAACATTGCGTACTCATTATGTACAACAGGCGGATGTGCTGACTATAACGTATGAATTCGAAGGAGAGATCGCGGCAGCAGGGGCACTCATTCCGTTGATGTTCCATGATGGTCGTGAACAGGCGGTAATTACCCATACGGATCATAGCGTACGAACGAAGTATCGGGGGGCGTATGTAGAATCCACTGCGCTGGATCAGGGAGCCATAATTCATCTGGAGGAACAGGCCGTGGCCTCCCGTAATGGTTTACTGAAGGAAGCCCGGATTGAAGTGAACGGAGCACGTAGGTTGTCATTTGCGATCCGATTGGGCGAGGTTAACTGAAGGTGTTCAGGTTGAGGATCATTAGATCTCCAAACATCTCAAAACAGCTCGAAGCATAGTTAAAAGTGTTATTCGTGGATGATTAGTGATATTTAACTGATAGCTATTGGACGCTATAGATAAGTTGAGGATGAGCTGGAGCATCAAGCATAGATGTCTGGTATTGAATCGAGGAGGGATTATGTTCATGAACACATCAACGTCGGTAAAATGGCTCGAGGAAGCGTGGCAACAGGGCGCTGCCAAGACAATTCGGAATGCAAAGCGGATCAAGGATACATTTCCACACATTGCCCCGCAGGGGACGTATGACCGGAATGATCCGGAATGGTGGACAGCAGGTTTCTGGCCTGGATTGTTATGGCTGGTCTATGGGGATGCGCCGGAAAGTGAAGCGGTCGCTCCGTTACATCGCATTGCCGAAAGCTGTGAGCGGCAACTGGAAGGTTGTCTGCGTGATCCCGAATCGGTGGATCACGATCTGGGGTTCATCTGGCTGCTTAGTGGCGTAGCCAACTACCGCCAGACGGGTAGCATGGATGGACGGCGGCGCGGAATGCTTGCCGCCAACCTGCTCGCTGCCCGGTTCCACGTGCGCGGTGAGTTCATCCGCGCCTGGAACTTCAGCTCGTCAGCAATGGATACGCGCGGCGTAGCCATCATTGACAGCATGATGAACCTGCCGCTGCTCTACTGGGCATCCGAGCAGAGCGGCGACCCTCGCTTCCGCTGGCTGGCGGAAGCGCATGCGGACACCGTGGCGCGCGAATTCATCCGCGCTGACGGGTCCATCTGCCACGTGGTGGAGTTCGATCCACACACGGGGCAGAAGCTGCGAGAGCATGGCGGACAGGGCCATGCTCCAGGTTCCGCTTGGGCGCGGGGCACCGCCTGGGCGTTGCACGGGTTTGCGCTGTCTTTCCGGTATACGGGCGAAGCCCGATATCTGGAGACAGCGGAGCGTGCGGCCGATTTCTTCCTCGCCATGCTTGGCGAAGAGATCGTGCCGGTGTGGGATTTCCGCGCACCTGCGGAGCATCAGGTGGCGTGGGACTCGTCCGCTGCGGCGATTGCCGCGAGCGGGTTGCTTGAGCTGGCGAAGCTGTCGCCACGCGGGGAAACCTATGCTGCCGCGGGAGAACGTATCGTCCGCGGCTTGCATGAGCACTATAGCTCCGGCGACTCGGCAGCGGAAGAAGGTCTAATCATGCAGGGAACGGTGCATTACCCGGAAGGGCGAGGGCTGAATGTGCCGATTATATACGGCGATTATTTCTATATGGAAGCGCTGGCGAAGCTGCGTGGACATGCGGGGTTATTTTAAAAGAAGAATTGAGAACTACGGGCTGGAAGAACTGAAGGGGAGAACGGATTAGTAAGGTATTAGTGTTGTGAGCCTTCGAATTATTTCATTAGATTCAAATAGTTAACCAGTTATATATTCAGTATTTAGTTGTCAGTAGCATCAGTAGCAAACCATCATCACCTGTCCACGTGAGGCTGTCTCCAGTATTAGGAACGATATCCCTTCTATTGGAGACGGAGTATACCTAAGCTTGAGCTTTGAATAGACAAATCAAGGTGAGTGGACAGGTGGATGGTGTACATAATCGAAAGAAGACAAAAGAAGTATCTGGCCTATGAATATCTCATTCTTACGGGTCCAGTTGGGGTGCAGAATTAGCTATGCTTTACTGAAAAAAATCGATTTTCACTTCGAAGGTGTACGTCTCAGGATGACAAAGTCGGCAGAAGATTGATCTGGATAGCGCTGCGGAATAATCTCATGAACTTTGAAATCAGGGTAGTCGAAGAGATACTCAAACAGATTACGGTCCTGGATTGTATCAATCCCTGGGTTGCCGTTTTCTTTCAAACGGGTGTAAAGCACCACCCATGCTGTTGAGGAGTGCAGAATATCATAGAGGGTATTACGAAAATCCGTTTCATCCGTGATGTGATATAACACATCGAGACAGACCGTCAGATCGGCTTGCAGGAAACCACGGTTAATCCATAGGCCTGGTGTATACAGCATGAAACTCTTGGACGAATCCTTGGCAAATTGGGAAGCACAACGCTTTACGGAAGAAGCCGCTACATCCACGCCCAGGTAGTCCTCATAATTCATGTATTGCAACTGGTTGCCATCCCCACATCCAAACTCAATGACACGATGAATCCCTTCACGTTGAATCAGTCCGTTCACGACCTCGGCCTTGAATTCAGCCAAAACCCCGTATGAACCCCTCCCAGAAGTTTCACCCGAACGATATGTTTCCTCCCAATACCCGATGTAATCAAAAGGCTGATGCATTATGTTTCCTCCAATCCTGTTAAAAGAAGTTCAAGACTGCCAATATACATAGGTATGCGCAATATTCGCAGGTATGATCGGTTGAAACAGGAATAGAAGATAAATTAATTTCCATAGAATTCCCTGAAAATTTCCTGAAAGTCTAAACATCTGGAAAGGACTTGCCGACATAAAACATAAGGAAAAAAATGATGATAATCGGGGGGAAATGATGTTAAAGCCAAGATTGACCAAGTACATGGTGATGATGCTGGTGTTGATGCTGAGTATTTCCAACGTAGGCTTGGCCGCTGCGGCAGATAAAGAACTGTCCAAAATTGTGGTTTCCAAGAATGAGATGTCGCTCGAAGTTGGTGATTCTGGGTCTGTTACGGTGACAGGGGTATATTCAGATAATACCTCGGCTAATGTAACGATTAGTACAACCTGGAGTAGCGAAGATACTTCGATAGCAACTGTATATAATGGTGCAATCACGGCCAAAAAAGAAGGTAAAGCGACGATTACCGCAGCTTACCAGGGCCAGAGTCAGACCGTTCAAGTGAAAGTAACGAAGAAGGTCAAAGCTCTTTCGAAAAACGTGCAAAGTCTGGATTTGCGCACGGGAGATACAAAAGAAGTTATTTTGACAGCAACGTATAGTGACAATGAAACAAATAATGAAGCAGCAAGTACTGCAGAATGGTCTACCAGTGATGAGAAGGTTGCTACCGTTGTGAATGGTAAAGTAACTGGACAAAGCGCGGGTACAGCTGTGATCACAGCCAAAGTTGGCAGCCAAAGCGTGACGGTGGATGTTAACGTTGAAGTGGTTAAACGTGTAGATGTAGATAAACAGCAAGTTAACTTGCTGTTGAACAAAAGTGAAAGTGTGAAAGTGACGGCTACGTATCCAGATGGTACAACCAAAGATGTAACCGATCTGGCGGAGTGGACATCCAGCAATGAGAAGGTCGCAGACGTTCTCAAAGGCGAAATTACAGGATACTCGGCAGGTTCTGCCAAGATCACAGCCAAATACGGTACGAAATCTGTATCCGTTGACGTGGATGTGGATCTGACCAGCAAGCTGAGTGTGGAGAAACAAAGTATTTTCTTCCGTTTGGGTGGGGACAAGAATACAGCCAATATCGTATTAACGGCTTCTTATCCAACCAGCAGCGATGTGAATGTAACGGATCAGGCGACATGGACATCCAGCAACGAGAAAGTTGCAACGGTATTCAAGGGGCAGATTACAGCCATTAGCGCAGGTTCAACAACGATCAAAGCAACCTATAGTGGAAAAACTGTAGAAATTGCTGTAGATGTAGATACGGCAAGATATCTGGATATCAAAGATGTAAATGACAAGCTCGCCATGAGTGTTACCGGTGATAACAAGTCTAAGACATTGGTAGCCAATGCCGAATATATTGATGCCAGTACAGAAAATGTAACTTCCAAAGCAACATGGACTTCAAGCAATCCAGATGTCGTATATGTATCAAACGGCGATCTAATTGCATACAAATCCGGTACGGCTACGATCACTGTAGCTTATGGCGGTAAAACGGTTAAATTCACAGTGAATGTAGACGTAGCAGACAAGTATGAGATGGACAAGAAAAAAGCATCGGTAGCCGTTGGTGGAACGACTTCTGCCAAAGTACTGGCGTTGTATGGTGAAACATCCAAAGATATATCTGAAGATGCAACTTGGAGCAGCAGCAGCGACAAAATCGCTGAGGTAGATAGCAAAGGGGTTATCACAGGTGTTGCTACAGGTAAAGTAACCATTACCGCGAAGATTGAAGGCAAAACACTGACTCTGCCTGTTGAAGTAGGTATGGCTAGTGGACTGGAAGCAGATGTGAACTTCGTTGTTCTGTCTGCCAAAGAAACTCAGACGATTCTTCTAACAGGTACGGATGAGGACGGCAACACGTTGGATGTTACATCCGAAGCAACCTGGAAATCCAGCAATGCACGTGTAGCAGATGTGAAAAAAGGCGTGATCACAGGTAACAGCAGTGGTAAAGCCAACATCACAGCAGAATACGGCTCCAAAAAAGTGACGATCCAAGTTGAAGTGGATGTCATCACACGTATTGAAGCTTCCGAGCCGGTTCTTTCCCTGAAATCAGGCGATACAGCTGATCTGACGGTAACTGCCTTCTTGAGCGACGGTAGCGAGCGTGATGTTTCTGACAAAGCTGAATGGAAAACGAACAGCTACAAAGTAGCTCAAGTGACCAAAGGTAAAGTCAAAGCTACAGGTTCAGGTAAAGCCAAAATCACAGCAAAATACGGCAGCAAGTCTGTAACGATTGCTCTAGATGTGGATACACTGAAATATTTGCAGACGGATAAAGTAACGTTGACCCTGAAACCTGGTGAAAAGGTAACCGTGGCTGCAACTGCAACGTATGCCGATGGCAGTGAAGCTGATGTATCCAAACCGGCTCTCTGGAAATCTTCCCGTATTGCAACAGCATCGGTGAAAGATGGAATCATTCAGGCGAACGGCAAAGGTAAAGCAACGATTACAGTAACATTTGCAGGTGTGAAAACCAAAGTAACGGTAGTGGTTGAAGCGAAGTAATTGCTTTTCCAAATGTGAGTGTGAAACGCGCAAATAAAACGGTGATGCCAGCTAATAGCTGGCATCACCGTTTTTTGTTTATAAACTAGGCATGTCTTCAAGCGCTAACGAATCTGAAACGTCTTATTCAGGGGTCTGGAGCGTTTGCAGAAATCTAAGGAATCTGAGACACGTTATATCGGAAAGTACAGTCTTTTATAGTGCTTTTGTCAGGTTATTTTGGTATATAACGTGTCTGAGATTCCTTACAATTTATAAAGAGGACCTAAAGACCAAATAAGACGTCCTGAGTTCCTTAGAAAATGAAAATAATCTAGCCATTCGCCAACGTCCAGAACCCTTGCATACACCACCCTATTACAGATGTATAACCAAGTGATTCTGTGACGTTCCCTGTATGTTCTACTACTACATCGTGTGAGACAGTACCAGCGCACCATAGGCAAAAGCGATCACGATCAGAATGGCCGGATGCAGCTTGGTTTTGGTCATGACCCAGAGCGAGATGCCTGCAATGATCAACGTCTGCCAGATGCCGATGGAATCGGTGGATAGCTGACCGAATTCCCATGTGAGCAGAATCATGAGTACGGCGATAACAGGCTGTACGAGGAGAGTCATACCTTTGACTTTTGGTGAAGTGCGATGTTTGTTCAACAGACGAAGTAATATAATTAGTGCGGTTGCGGAAGGCACGATTGTGGCAAAACTTGCGATAAATGCCCCAAACCAGCCTGCTACGTGGTACCCGACAAATGCAGCAATTTTGGTTGCAATCGGGCCGGGAAGGGCGTTACCAATCGCCAGTACATCACCGAATTGCTCGGTGGTCATCCATTGGTAGTGGTTCACAATCTCTTCCTGCATAAGCGGGATGGAAGCTGGACCGCCCCCATATCCCAAGATGTTTGCTACGAAAAATCCCCAAAATAATTCCCACCAGGTCTGGAGCATCCTTAGGACACCCCCTTATCGGACTCGCCTTTGGACTTGAAGCGCTGAACCAAATCCAGATGGAAGACACCATATCCAAGGAAAACTGCGATCACAATCCCTGGATGGATATCCAGTAGCTGCAATAGTACAAAGGCAATTACGCCGAATAGGGCGGCAAAAACTTTACCAAGTCCCTTCCAGGCTTTCATGGCAAATTCATAAGCCATCATGCCTAGCATGACAAAAATGACCGGCCGCACGGCGGCTACCATGCCTGCTACCACTTTCGACTCGCGTAGCGCGTACATGGAACCGAGCAGCGCGATAATGGCAATGCTTGTCGGTAAAATGTGAGCGAGTACGGACACGATCGCGCCCAGCACACCTTTGGTTTTATAACCGAGATATGCGGCCATTTTGGTCGCGATGGGACCCGGCAAGGCGTTGGCGATAGCCAAAATCTCGCCGAACTCCTCATCACTGACCCATTTGTAACGCGTAACGGCTTCGTAACGGATTAACGGGATCACCGAAGGGCCGCCGCCATATCCGAGAATTCCGGTTCGTACCATTCCGATGACGAGACCGTTGTAATCTTTCCAACCCATGCTGATTTCCTCCTAGAGTCTCATGCCCATCCGGCTTTTATAACGTTTCAACAATAGCTGTGATTCCACTTTGACGATACCCGGCATCTTATAGAGCTTCTCCAGCAAAAACTGCTCCATCTCTTCCATATCCGCAAAAATACCGTGCATGTGCAGTGTACTCGGGCCTGTCATATGATAAAGGCTGGTGACGGCTGGCTCTTCATCCAGTTTCTCAGCGACTTCATCCAGGAAGGGCGGTTCAACATCGACATTAAAAAAGGCCGAGACCTGAAGCCCAACTTTGCCAGGGTTGATTACAACGGTAAAGCGTTCGATGATTCCTTTTTCGGATAACGCATTAATGCGGGCCTGAACAGCTACACGTGACAACCCGATCTGTGTACCCAGATCCGTATAGGATATTCGGCTGTTTTGGTGAAGCGCGGCGATGATTTTGCGATCCATCTCGTCCAGATTGTACATTTGTGGAATTTCTCCTCCTTTGGAGGAGCGTTTCTCTGACATGTTGACCATCCTTTTCTCTCGCTATATGAAATGAACAATGAAATTTTACTAATCATACAATGTGTATGTGGCATTCATAGTTTAATGACGAATCGTAACTGGAGTCAATCTATTTATCATGATTATTGAATTTAACCGATTTTGAGCCTTCATTTTGTCATTTCGACCAATCGGAAATAAAAAGACCACTCGCACAGTCCAATAGCGAGCAGCCGTTAAATAATAGATAAGCTGGAGTAAAGCACAAAGTGTGATACGAAGCATGTACGGTTATCCCTGTGCTGTCTTGGGCAGTAAAAGGGTAACGGTGGTCCCTTCGCCAGGCTCGGAAGAAACTCTCAACGTTCCTCCTGCACCACGGGCACGCTCTTCCATACTGAACAATCCAACGCCATTGCCTGCGGTTGCTTCGCTGAATCCAGCACCTTGGTCTTCAATAATAACCATCGTCATGTTCTCAGCGTCTTCTATAGTAACACGTGCCTCGGCAACATCGGCATACTTCGCGACATTGGTTAAGGCTTCCTGAATAATCCGATAGATAGCTATCTCCCGGTTCATCTCCAGTCGTTTGCGCAAATTACATTCCAGATCAACTTCGATCCCGTAGTGACGGGTGTAATTCTCGATATACGTACGAATCGCCGGAACAACACCCAGGTCATCCAGAACGGATGGTCTCAGCTCCCATGCCATACCGCGTACATCTTCCATGATACCCGTGACCTGTTTACGAAGTGCTTCAACCCCGGGGTGAGGCTGGTCTGCCAGCAGGCGATCCATCTGAATCACCAGAGAGAAGAGACTCTGTCCAATCCCGTCATGCAGTTCACGCGAGATCCGGCGTCGTTCCTCTTCCTGAATATTCATCACTTGGGACATCATCTTTTGCAATTCGGCTTCGACGGATTTCAGCTTGGTGACCTCGCTGCGTACAGCCAGGTATTGATAGGGCTCCCCGTCGTTATCAAGGAAAGGCACGATGGTGGTGTTGACCCAATAATGACTGCCATCTCTGGCACGATTGAGAATTTCCCCGTTCCATACCTTACCTGAGGATATCGTGTCCCACAGGTTTTTCATAAAGCTTTTGCCATGGTATCCGGAATTAATGATTCGATGATCCTTACCGATCAGTTCCTCGCGCTCATACTGCGAGATTTCACAGAATTTATCATTCACATACTGGATTTTACCCTTGCGGTCTGTCAGGGCTACAATAGAGGATTCATCCAAGGCAAATTTCAGATCACTCAGTTGATGCAGGGAACCCTTCAACCTGCTGCGAAATTCATTATCCGTAATGTGATTATCGATTTCGTTCAGCAGGAGGCGTACGGGCTGGTCTGCGAGTCCACTTAGTCTGTTCTTGCGTGCACTACTCAAAGTTCAGCAACCCCTTTTTCATGGCAAACTTCACCAGTTCCGGTCGTGTGCGCAGGCCAAGCTTCTCCATCAGATTGCTTTTGTGGGATTCGACCGTTTTGACACTGATGATCAGATGTTCGGCGATTTCTTTGTTGGCATATCCTTTGGCAATCCAGGACAAAATCTCTTTCTCCCGCTCGGATAACGTGTCATACGGTCCGGCGTTTTCCTGTTTGGCTTTGTCCAGGTATTCACTCATCAGCCGCTTGGTTGCACTTGGGTACAGATAGGCGCTACCCTCTGCTACGGAACGAATCGCAGCAAGCAATTCTTCATGCGGCGCACTTTTGAGTATATATCCGGATGCTCCCGCATGGATGGCGCGGAACAGATATTCTTCATCGTCATGCATGGTTAGTATCAAAATGGAGACATCTGGCATCAATTTCTTCAATTCAGCCGTAGCGGTCAGACCGTCTTTTCCTGGTGGCATGCTGAAATCCATCAAGACGACATCTGGCATCAACTCTTGAGCCTTGGCAATGGCTTCATCGCCATCTGCGGCATCTCCAACGATATGTATATCATTCTTTCCTTCAAGTAAGGCGATCAGCCCGGAACGCACGACAACATGGTCGTCTACAACTAATAGTTGAATCACATGATTTCCCCCTGTCCGCTTCCTTAGTTCTATCTATATCATAACAAAAAAAGAAGCCATTCAGAGCTTTAATCTCCGAATAGCTTCTCTCACGCTCTAGTTCAAACTTTATCCAAACACCTTCGGCTGAAGATGTAGAGCGACTTGCTCCGTCTGCCGGATCATATCCGGGGAGAAGGTGCAAGGCAATCTGCTGCCAACGAGCAGCACGGCGCCAGGCACGCTTCCTTCCTGGAACACAGGTACCGCTATGGCACATACCAGCCGCTCAGCAAGCATTAACGGGCAACGACCGGGTGTATGCTCCCCGGTGGATTGTGCATCAGATCGGGCTGTGCGTCCAGTCCGAAGGGCTGTGCCCACCAGATCTTGTCCGGGGCGCATTTCCATGCGTTTCACCCGTTCATTACTAGCCCCAGAGGTATACTTCCAGCGTAGCATCGTCCCGTTCAGACAGGCAAGTCCACAGAAGTCGCTGGATGTGTTCAGGCGCAGGCCGTCGATCATCTCCTGAATGCCAGATGGCAGTTCATCATGCATGAGAGGACACTTCCTTTTTCGAAATTATAACGTACGTAACCTGTAATTATTATCATTAACCTTTGAACAGGATCATCTTAAAGTAAGGGTATTACAATGTTAATTCTATTGTAGACCCTTTCCCGTACGTTGTAATTCAGGGAAAACCCCTATTTCCGTTCTATAATCTACTGAACTTAGGCAGTGGAGGGCTCCTGAGTCAGGTGCACCAAGGGATTGAAGAAATGCGAAGGATGAGGCATATCGGTGAAATGTGACTTTTCTCACAGCAAACTCAGGGAGTTTCTCGTTAATGATCAGGTAATCCCCCGATAACCCTCGCGCTACTTTCACGGTATGATAGATACATAAGGAATCACCGAGGGGGACGAAGGTTATGGGTACAGTATTTGTAGAAAGAACAACCCAGAGAGCAGAGCAGAAACAAACGGAGGCGGGCAAAATGACACGAGAAACAGGCGGAATCCTTTCGTTTGTTACATCTGAGCAATGGGGCCTGATTGAAGCAAAAATGCAGCCCAAACGGGTGAAGTCGGGGTATAGTCTCTTTCTCGAAGGCGATGAAGCCGGATATCTGTACTACATTCGTTCGGGACGAGTGAAAATGACCAAGTCGACGGAGGATGGCAAGGAAATTATTTTATCCATTCAGCAAAGCGGCGATCTCATCGGTGAATTCGGCGGCATCGGAGGATTGAATCATAGCTACAGTGCAGAGATGGCGGAAAAAGGGGAACTGGCCATTATCTCGCTTAGCGATCTGGAAAGTATACTCAGCAAACATGGCGACCTTGCCTTGAAATTCTTGCAATGGATGGCACTGTCGCAGCGGATCACCCAGTCGAGATTCCGTGATTTGCTGCTCTATGGCAAGGCGGGTGCGCTCGCTTCGACACTGATCCGTGCCAGCAATTCGTATGGCAGGGTTACACCGGATGGCATTGTGCTGGACATGAAGCTGAACCATACCGATCTTGCCGAGATGATTGGAGCGACCCGGGAGAGTGTAACAAGGATGCTGGGGGCATGGAAGGAACAAGGTACGCTGGATATGATGGACGGCAAACTGATGATTCGAGACCTGGCAGCCCTGCGCTGTATGTGCGGATGTCCGACGTTCCCGAGCTGTCCGGTAGAGCTGTGCCGACTGTAACATAGATTGTTCCGGTGTTCCGAGTTGAGGGAAGCACAACGGTTGCATCCCTGAGGGACAAATTTGATTTGGATTGCAAATGAGGCTTCAAGGCTTCACCTCCATTGGCGATTGGGATCGTTACGGAGTAAAAGAAAAAAAGCTGGCGTCCCATATATGGGAGTCAGCTTTTTGTGTTTCTTTGAAATTGTTCATGTTCATATTCCGTTGCAAGAATCGAATAGATCACAGAGTCATGAAAGGAACCTTTGTAGAACCAGTGCTCACGTAATAGCCCTTCTCGCTGCATGCCAATCTTCTTCATGACATTCTCCGAAGCTGTATTATGCGGACGACATTTGGCGTAAATCCGGTGAACGTCCAGTTCGTTGAAACCGAAACCTAGTAAAGCGCGGGCTGCTTCGGCGGCGTAACCTTTCCCTTGGTAAGCGGGGTTAAGGACATAACCGATCTCTGCATTGGTTTTCTCCATCACGTGAATACCCACTCCGCCGAGGAGAGTTCCATCACTTTTCAAACATATCGCCAGTTCAAAGCCCTCTCTTGGATGTGCCTGCTGTGTGTCCAACACAAACTGCACGTATGCTCGTGTATCTTCTTCCGTATTCGGGCCCCATGCCGTATGCTGAGTAACTTCTGTCATGGATGTATAGCTATGTATACTTTTCCAGTCTGTCTCCCGAATCTCCCGGATGATCAGTCTGTCAGTCTCCAATTGCAACGTTGTTCACTCCTTCACTTTTGAATAACTTTACTGTACATTGTACAACAAAAATAACCCATAACAGATTCAACGAATGAATCGGTCATGAGCCATAATGTAGATCTATGATGTATGTGGCATGCTATTGTGGTTGTTTACATTGAACTGCGGGATAAGTATACGCCAGCTTACGGATAATTTCCTTTTGCCATCTCGTATCACCCAGAGTGGTTGCCAGGTTCAGAAGATCCAAATAATCGTCAAGCTGCAGATCAGCCTTTTGCAGAGTTGTATTCATTCGATGTTCGTTCCCCTTTATCTATAAAATCGTAAAATCATATGCAGTAGAAAGTTACAAAGAGACAAGTTCAAGAATGATAATCATTATCATGTTTATATATTCATTATGCAATGAACGCTGGCAAAATGCAATCCCAAGTCCGCATCGAATTCAACTTTTTTCTGAAAATAGGCTCATCCACAGCACATAGGGAATGTATACACCGAGATATGCAGACGGATACAGGAACCAGCCATTCAACAGGAAATGGTGAATCTCGGTGGTGAATGTGGTCATATGAGCATTCGTCGCATACACATCACCAGCAATGACGGTTGCCGCACTATAGAAACAGAGTAGCGCAAGAATATGAAACAATCGTCTAACCATCCGGGAACGAAGAGCAACATAAG
Source organism: Paenibacillus sp. FSL M7-1414 (assembly GCF_038003195.1). Lineage (NCBI taxonomy): Bacteria > Bacillati > Bacillota > Bacilli > Caryophanales > Paenibacillaceae > Paenibacillus > Paenibacillus sp. FSL M7-1414. The sequence continues at coordinate 410,005 of NZ_JBBOOS010000001.1, forward strand.
CCATAATCAGCGGAACAATCAACAAGAGTATTAAAAATACCAACTTCATCATCGTTTTACTCCTTCGGTAAATGGAATTCTAATGATAATCAGTATGGGCCAATAGACTCAACTTCTAAACTTTTTCATAAACTTTACAAAAAGAAAGAGGAATTCAGCATATGAACAATTAAATTAAAGGAGGATAACCCATTATCAGGTAATTTGGAGGAGGAGAAAGGGAATATGAAGAAGGCGTTATGGCAGCACTGGATCGGGGCATTCCTGGTCTTTATCATGATGGCAACCGCACTGCTGGGGCCGGGTTCGCAAAGTCCGGTACAAGCTGCAGCACCACTTACGGTATCTCAGGCCATCGCTGCCCAGAGCGGTGGAGGCACAGCAACGGTTGAAGGAATCATTGTTGGACATGCTACCGGGTCGCTTACCGCGAAGTTTACATCTCCCTATGCCAATGATTTTAATGTTCTGATTGCAGATTCAGCGTCAGAGCGGACCAACGCCAGATTATTGGATGTACAGATTCCCTCATCTTTCCGTTCGCAATATGGATTGGCGTCCAACCCCAGTCTTGTAGGCAAAAAGATCATCGTAACCGGAACCTTGGGTGCCTACAACAGCTATGCAGGAGTCAAAAACCCAACGTCCATCACACTTTCCTCCGGAACAACCAATCCTGATCCAGAACCAAACCCGGGCACAACACTGCCGGACGGTACCGGCAAGAAAGTATTGTTTGATAATACCCACGCCCAGACAGCAGGTGCTGCCGACTGGATTATTGACGGGGCATTTTCGGATTTTGCCAATGGTTTGCGAAACGCAGGCTTTGCCGTGGATCAGCTGGAACGCAGCATCCCGTATACATTCGGTGAGCAAGCTATCACCTATAATAAATTGAAAGATTACGACGTCTTTGTCATCGGCGAAGCCAACGTGCCGTTCAAAGCGACTGAGCAGGCAGCGCTGGTGCAGTACGTACAGAACGGAGGAAGTATCTTCTTCATCTCCGACCACTATAATGCAGACCGCAACAAAAACCGCTGGGATTCTTCCGAAGTATTCAATGGCTATCGCCGCGGTGCCTTCCTGAATCCGGCCAAAGGCATGTCTTCGGCTGAAGCCGAATCACCAGCCATGCAGAGTGTGACGAGTTCAGACTGGCTCGCGACGAACTTTGGTGTCCGTTTCCGCTACAATGCCCTTGGAGATGTGAACGCATCGGATATCGTTGCACCTGCACAATCCTTCGGCATTACGACTGGTGTAAATTCTGTAGCCATGCATGCGGGATCGACCATTGCGATTATAGACCCGAACAAAGCCAAAGGTTTGGTGTATGTACCAAGTGGTGTGTCCAAGTGGGGCAATGCCGTGGATCAGGGCGTATACAATGGTGGTGGACGAGCTGAAGGAGCCTATGCTGCCATTGCAAAGGTTGGTGCAGGCAAAGCCGCATTTATCGGTGACTCTTCACCTGTGGAAGACGCGACTCCGAAATATTTGCGTGAAGAGACCGGTGCTACCAAGAAGACCTATGATGGATTCAAAGAAGTGGATGATGCAACTTTCCTTGTGAATACTGTGAAATGGCTCGCGGTCAAAGAGAGCTACACCAGTCTGGCACAAGTGCCAGGACTGACATTGGATACGGCAACAAGCCTGCTTCCTATCGAAGCTCCGGCTGCGTCAACCGAGCCGCAACTTGAGCCATGGGCTGCACCCGCGGCAGGGTACAAATGGTATGATCCGACTACATTTAAGACAGGTTCATACGGCAAAGCGCAATAAGTGAAGTAGACATCAACTCAACATGCGAATAGGGTCTGACCGTGGAGTTTGCGGACAGGCTCTTTTTTTTGCTTGTTATATCAGTGACATTCACGAACATGATTAGCTCATACCACCCTGCCATTGCATAAATATCTGCTACGGAGGGGAAGGTATGGGTACTAATGATGCGGCGTGAAGCCCAACCCAACCAGAGGAGGCGGCGAATGATGACTCACCAAGCAGACTGTGACAGTTCCTCGATGAGACAGAAGCTCAAGGCAGATCTGCATCGTGTGGCGGATCGAATGAACACGACGTTATCCCGTTTTGACAATGACAGTGTCTGTCTGTTGGGGCAGTTTGCAGAGATTCGAGCGGAAATTAAGCAGATCGAGGTGCTCGCCTCTTCGTTTTATCTGGATTGTTATCTGTCACCCTTTACCGAGAAGTTTGCCGAATTAACATCGAGCGTACAGCATCTATCTGACCGGAGATATGGGGCGTTGATTGTGATTGAACGGGAGATTCCGTTGGAGTCGATCATTCACTCAGGCGTGACTGTGGATGCAAGACTTACCCATGCGCTGCTTGAATCGCTGTTTATTCCCGGTGCACCTCTGCATGACGGGGCTGTGTTGATACGTGGCAATCAGATTGTATCCGCTGGTAATGTGCTGCCGTTGTCGCAAGCGGAAGTGCATGAACGGAAAATAGGCACTCGTCATCGAGCAGCACTGGGGCTCAGTGAATTGACGGATGCGGTTGTGTTGGTTGTCTCCGAAGAGACGGGGCAGGCTTCATTTGCTGTGGATGGCGATTTGCATCCAATTAATGTGGTTGAAACGCTTCCTTAAATATGAACGATCAAGAGGCCTACTTGGGGCGATTAAGTTGATGCTGTTGAGGGAAGTATACCTTTCTCCTGTAAGGAGAGAGGTTTTTCTATTGATAGACGATAAAATTATAATCTGAAATTCGACAGCTTTGCTCCCGCCATATGAGAAACATCGATCGATGCTTCTCTGACATTGCGATGTGATTTTGCACAAACTGGGTATTCATGGGTACAATAGAGGATGGTCAATGAATAGAGAACAATGCGATTGGATCGCAAAAATGGTTGGAGGAGACGGTTAGCACATGAGTTGGTTTGAAGCAATGGAGCATCACGATTATGAGGAACTGGTTCTGTGCCAGGATCGAAATTCAGGGTTAAAAGCAATTATCGCCATACACGACACAACACTCGGCCCTGCGCTGGGAGGTACGCGGATGTGGACTTACGCTTCAGAAGAAGCCGCCATTGAAGATGCCCTGCGCCTTGCCCGTGGTATGACATATAAGAATGCGGTATCTGGCCTGAATCTGGGCGGTGGCAAAACCGTTATCATCGGAGATCCGCGGCGCGACAAAAACGAAGCGATGTTTCGGGCGTTTGGACGATATATTCAAGGGTTGAACGGACGTTATATCACGGCCGAAGATGTGGGAACAACGGAAGAGGACATGAACCTGATCTATCAGGAAACCGATTATGTGACAGGCATCTCGGCGAGTTATGGTTCATCGGGTAATCCATCGCCTGCAACTGCTTGGGGTGTATATCGGGGGATCAAGGCAGCAGCCAAAGAAGCATTTGGTACCGATCTGCTGGAGGGTAAAACGATAGCGGTCCAAGGTGTCGGCAATGTGGCGATGCATCTGTGCAAATATCTGTATGAGGAAGGTGCACATCTGATCGTTACGGATATCCATAAGGACTCGGTGAAACAGGCTGTGGACCGCTTCGGCGCGACAGCAGTTGATCCCGCAGACATCACTAGTGTGGAATGTGATATCTATGCACCATGTGCACTGGGCGGCACGATTAATGACGATACGCTCAAAACGCTCAAGGCAAAGGTTGTAGCGGGCTGTGCCAATAATCAGCTGCTGGAGACCCGTCATGGGGATCAGCTGTATGATATGGGCATCGTATATGCGCCTGACTATGTTATCAATGCAGGTGGCGTAATTAACATTGCGGATGAGTTGAACGGTTATAATGCGGATCGGGCGTGGAGCAAGATCGGAGAGATCTATTCCACTCTGGAGAAAATATTCGAAAGCTCACGTACCGAGGGCATCGCAACCTATGTTGCCGCAGATCGTTTGGCTGAGCGACGGATTGAACAGATGAAGAATACGCGCAGTACATTCTTGCAGAATGGTCACCACGCATTGAGTTCCCGAAGATTGCGCAAGTAAACTTAATAGAATCATAATCAAATTTAAAAGGGTCTGTTAGATAACGGCAACATCCATTCCCAAGATGGATAGTCGATCTGACAGGCCATTTTTTTATGTTGCTATCAGAATTTCAAAAAAAAGAAAAACAGTGGCAATATCTCCCTAATTGATCAATTTTACTATGGATTTTTCCGATAATGTATGTACATCGTTCAGATGCAGATGGTTCAGGGAAGTGGGGAGAAGGAAATGGGGAAAAGAAAAGGTGTAGGACATAAGCTCAAAAATATGTCGCTTAAAATCAAGCTGCCTTTCATGATCAGTGTATTGGTTGTGTTGGTTCTGCTTGGTGCAACAACCACAAGTTATATGATTTCATCTGATGTTGTGGTCAAGAAAAGCAAGGATGAAATGAATGTGATGGCTGACCGCCTTGGGGAAGGGCTTTGGACAGCTATGCAACTTCAACAACAATTGAGTCATGCGATATCCGTACATAGTACTTTTAAAGAACTCTTAAAGTTGCGTGATACGAACGAAATGCCAGATGATACCTTTTTCACAGATGAGAATCCATATTTCAACAGAGCAAATACGATTCTCACTGACAGTATATCCGATACGGAAGGCTCCAAGCCGGACCTGTTCGTATTTGACAAGGAAGGAACGATGGTGGCGGGGACCATGCCAGAAGTCATTGGTCAGTCACGGGGAGATCGGGAATATTTTAAGGAATCCATACAGGGGAAATCCTTCATCAGTGACGCGGTCGTCTCTAAGACTAGCAAGAAGCTCATTATTGTATTCTCGGAGCCTATCACCGATGAACAGGGGAATATACTAGGTGTGTTCGCCATGTCGGTGGACAGCAGCTTTTTCCTGGGGCAACTGGGAGACATTAAAATCAATGCCGAAGGCAGAGTTGAAGTGCTGAGCCGTAGCGGCATCATCATGTATGATTCACTGGACCCTTCCATTGTGGGACAAACGCTGGAAACGGACAAGGAAGCGATGGGAATCATCGAGGCCAGAGCCACTGAGAAAGTGAAAATCACTTCGATGGATCGAGATAACATCTATTATCGTATTAATCAGATTCCTGGTGCAGATCTATCTGTGGTCATCATTGACGATTATGACGATATCAAGCGCCCTATAGATGATATCCAACGTCAGATGGTTATCGTGACATTGATCGGAGTTGTTCTGGCTATTGGTGTGGGATTGCTGATTTCTCGCAGTATTACAAGACCTATCATTCGTCTGATTGGGCTGTTCCAACAGCTTGCTCAAGGCAATCTGACCGTTAAGGCCAATGGCAGATATAACAGTGAATTCAAGGATCTGGCGGAGAGCTTCAATGGCATGGTGGAGCAGAACAGAAACCTGATTACCGATATGAATAGTTCGATCCATGTTCTTCAAGCCAGCACTCAGGAATTGGAGGAGACATCCAGACAGACGGCAAGATCCATTGATGAGACGTCGGCGACGTCCATGGGCATCGCGAAGGCAATGGAGGCCCAATCCGAAGATACCGAGCAGATTGCAGGCAAATTCAACAGCTTTGGCGATAAAGTGGCTGCCATGAACAGCAGTGCACAGGATGTGAAGGCAAGAGCAGATGAGATCGAATCTGTATTCCACAATGGGAATGAAGTCGTGAATGAACTGATGCGTATCAACGAGGTGAACGAACGGGAAGTGGAGAAAATCTCGGAGATTACCGTCAAACTTCAAACGAGTTCGGGCAGTATTAGTCAGATCACGGAAGCCATCAGCCAGATTGCGAAGCAGACCAATCTGCTTGCATTGAATGCTTCCATTGAAGCATCACGGGCAGGTGAGCATGGCAGAGGATTTGCAGTTGTAGCTGAGGAGATCCGCAACCTGGCAGAGCAGAGTTCCCGCCAGTCCAAGGAAATCTCCAGCATTATCGAGCAGAATCTGGCCGATGTCGCCGAGAACAACCAAAGTGTTGCCGAAATTCACACCATCTCATCCAGACAGGATGAGCTTGTCTTGCAGACTCGTCAGGCATTTGATGTGATTTTGGAGAAGGTAACGGTCATTAATCAACAGATCGCTACGATGGCAGGACAGATGCAGGAGATGTTACAGAACAAGGATGACGTACTGGAGTCAGCCCATAGTTTGTCGGCTTCAGGAGAGCAGGTATCCGCTTCGGTTGAAGAGGTAACAGCAACCATGATGGAGCAATCTTCAACAGTACAGCAGTTGGCCAACATGGTGGATACGATCGATCAATTGACGCAAAAGCTGGCCGAATCGGCTGCGCGATTCAAGGTGGAGTAAGGGTTAATTGAATAGGTATAAAGGGAAGGAAGGCAAAAGGCACTCTGTATGAGTGCCTTTTGCTTTGTTTATTTAGGGTCTCGATCAATGTGCTCTAGTCCATTTAGTAATCAAGAAGATCAGCGGTTGAAAGAGGGGTACTAAGTTATCTATATCAAAACGTGATGCACTTCTGGTTCAGCAGCTTCATGAATTGATCCAGCGCACTACTGACATACCGATCCTCACCGCGGACAAAGGTTGTCGTGGTATGGGTAAAACGATCTGCCAGATCAAATACGGAGAAATCATCCGGTTTCTTGTGAATAACGTTGCACGGCATAATGGTAAAAGCAATTCCAGACTCCACACAGCTGAGCAGGTTTTCCATCGTACTCACTTCGATGATATTACGTGCGGACAGTCCCTCTTCCTGCAAAAATTCTTCGGTCATTTCACGATAAGGACAGCCCTCGGGGAAAACAACCCATGATACTTGGCACAGACTTTCAGGTGGTGTACCCATCTTCTTGGAGATGATATGAACCGTGTCCTGCATCTCATATTCCACCTTCAGACCCTCCTTCACACAAGCCCCGCTGATAAAAGCACCATCAATCTCATCGTCCTGTATTTTCTTGCGCAGTACTTTGGGTGAAGTGGCGTTGACGAGTGAGATGGACACCTTCGGGTAGGTTATCTGATATTCATTCAGAATCTCCATAAAGCGGCTGGATGCCGCCGTTTCCACAATGCCGATTTTCAGCGTGCCGGAAGGCTCACCGGGATCGGTCATATCCTGCTTCAGATCGTACAAAAGGTTGTGAATCTGTGTGGCGTACTGGACGAACTGTTCTCCTTTGGAGGTCAGTACAACACCTTTGGGAAATCGGTTGAACAACTGGATTTGATATTCCTGCTCCAGTTTTTTGATACGTGTAGTGACATTGGATTGTGCGTAATTCAGTTCTTTGGCGGCCTGTGAGATTTTGCCTGAACGTGCCACCGCGAGAACAATATCGATATCGGAAAGTTCCATGCTGTCCCCTCCTGAACGTGGATTAACTTCAATTAATTCGGCAAATGGTGATGTTAGGTATCTCTCTGAGAGATACAACTATATATTTCAATCATTTTACGATATATCGGAGCCGCCGTACAATATCCTTAATGACAAAGAGAGTAGGGATATGACATGGATAACACGAATACACGTTCAACATTATTAAGCCCGGTAACGATTCATCAGTGGCAATTAAGGAACCGAATTGTGATGGCACCGTTGACCCGGGGATTTGCTGATGATCGGGAGGGGACCGTGACGGATGAGATGGTGGCGTATTATGAGCAGCGTGCGCGAGATGGCGTGGGACTGATCATTACCGAGGGTATTAACCCGAATCTGGCAGGCAAAGGCACTTACGGCATCCCCGGCTTATATACAGATGAACAGACGACTTCTTGGAAAAGGGTAACGGATGCTGTTCACAGACATGGAGGCACCATTATTGCTCAACTGTGGCATGTCGGCAGATTGTCTCATTCCGATCTGATCGGAACCACTCCAGTGGCACCTTCCAGCCTTGCGGCAGAGGGAAGAGTGCATAAGCTGCATAAACCGTATCAGGTTCCTCAAGCGATGAGTGCACAGGATATAGCGGATACAATTCAGCATTTTCAGACGGCCGCCCGCAATGCGGTTCTGGCAGGGTTCGACGGGATCGAGCTGCATGCTGCGCATGGGTATCTGATCGACCAGTTTATCAATGAGAAGACCAACCACAGAACAGACAAATACGGAGGAGACACAGCGGGCAGATTGCGGTTCTTGCGGGATATTATTGTGGCTGTGAAAAAAGAGATCAGTGTAGATCGAATATCGGTACGATTCTCCGAGAAAAAGGATGATGATGCATCCTATGCATGGGCAGATAAAGCTGGAATGATCGATGCATATCTGAACTTGTTCCGCGAGACGGGAATTACAATCTTGCATCCCTCAACAGATCAATATACAAAAGCGTGGGAAGAGGAGCAGTCCTTTCACGAGCGGATTCGAAGTCAGTGGGATGGAATCATCATTGGTGTGGGGGATTTGGATGTTCAAACCGCAGAGCACGCGATTGGTGAGGGAAGCATAGATCTGGCAGCGTTCGGCAGACCGTTTATCGCCAATCCAGATCTGGTACAGAGACTGCATGCGGGTCAGCAATTGATTGAGTATGATGCGAATGCACATTTGCCTGTTTTGGTGTGAAAATAAAGTGGAAAAAAGGGCAGAATAGGCTGCCCTGAGGTTCAGATACTCTTTGAGTGATCCAGCGGTTTCATTTCGTTTCTTCTTGTTGAGCTTTTTTCGATATACCAGAGAATGATCATAGACAACGCATAGAACAGACTGACAGCCAGAATAATGATCCATACACTTTCCATGTCCATGCTTTTGATGAAAATGCCTGTCAAATATGGGCTAAGTGTATAACCCAGGCAACCTACGAATAACAGCAAGCCATTAAACCGGCCCTGATGTGTATCGGGTACACGCGAAGCAATATACAGATTGATATTGGTCTGCACGAGAATCTCTCCAATGGTCCACAGCACCGTGGATAAGGCGACGATGGAAAAATGGGGGAAGGTTCCGAGCAGGTTCAAGGCTCCAAATCCGATTCCATAGAAGAGTGCGCCTGTAGCTATGGAGTTTAGGGCAGTTAATTTGCGTGTAGCGGACAGGATCACGGTGGTAAGAATAATGACGCTAATGGCATTGATGGTCATGACAGAGCCGTAATATGCTGCCCCGTTCTCGCCAAATGAATGATTCATCTGGAGTGGGAGGCTGAATGAGTATTGCATATAGATAAAATAGTTAAGAAATGACACAACGATGAAAAAGGCAACGAGTGGATTTTTCAGCAGTAGTCTGAATAACGGCGAAGGCGGTTGGCTCAATCGTTGTTGTTCTTGTTGTCCAGCATGTTCGCTGTTTGTTGATGCCAATTCCTTGCGCGTGCCGATCTTAACCTGGTTGATGATGATAAAGGTAGATATCAGAAACACGGTGCCGATACTTATAAAGACAATGTTGACGTGATCCTTGATAAAAAAACCGGCGATCAGTGGTCCGATGGCTATACCCAGATTGGCCCCCAGATACATGAGGGAAAAGGCGGACTTTCGCTCTTTCTCCTCCGTACACAGTTGAATAATCAGTGCATTATAAGCAGGCCGGGTAATACTGATGAAAAACATGACTGCAATCAGAAGATAACCAACGGTAATGGTGCCTGACCAAAAAGAGCAGCTTATAATCATGATGGCAGACAACAGTTGCCCGATGACAATAATTGTTTTTTTGCCCATAAGATCGCTTAAATAGCCGCCGAGAAGTACACCGGGTCCGCTAATCAGGGCTGCCATGGACACAAAGATCCCTGCACTGACCACATTCATGCCCATCTGTAACGTAAGCACCAAGGTAATCAGGGAGAATACAAAATCTCCCGTGCTGTTAATCGTTCTGGCTAAACAGAGATAATAGATATCGCGGCTCAGACCCGCGTAGGTTTTGAATAAAGACAATAATTCCAGCCCTCCCCAAGATAACCGTCACTCCAGACCAAAAACAGTGAGGATGATCCGTACATCTTATACGGTTTCAGCAACCGTCACTTCAATCTTGAAGCGATCGTACATATCCAGCAGGGTTTGACGCAATTCCTCGAACGAATCACCCTCCACGATAGCATAGCCTGATCGGGTCATGGTATCGTTGACGTCCCCGGCCCGCTGCCCCACTTGATAGGATACATTGAACTCAATGATGCCAGGGATATCGGCATAATCCTCTATCCCGGATATGTGTTGAATTACCCCTGCGCGTGAAGGGAAGCAGATCATGCCTGTGAATTTATGGCGCGTCTCCTGTTGCTTAAATTCATATATTCCAACTTCCAGATCAGTGACGGCTTCGAAGAAATCAACGCCATGGGTGTTCTTGATACAAGGAGGCATAACATGTGATCCCCCGATTCTTGCACCAATTTCTCCAAACACCACTTCTCCTTCCGGAGTCAGAAAAAGTTCGGCATGTGTTACGGATTGATTGATACCCAAGGCAACAATGACCTGTTCATTGAGTTCTTTGATGTGATGGATAAAATCACCTTCCGTGCCTTCAGGGAACGTAATACTGGCTGGAGGTTTCTGCTTCGTCGCAATATCCAGGCAGTTATACAGGTATTGGGAAACAGATGCAAATACAACTTTGCCCTTAGACACAATGGAATCACAATGAAATTCCGTACCGTGGATGAATTCCTCCAGCAAATCCCGTTGCTGTGCTTGTCTTGTATGGTGAAGATAATGTACCAGTTCATCCATGCTGGACAATTTGAACGTATTGATACTTCCATATCCGCTGAGTGGCTTCACAATAATCGGGAAGCCGTGTACAGCAGTGAAACGAATATAGTCCTGTTCATGTAGAGCAATTGCAATTTTGGATGTCCGAATTCCACGTTGATGCAGCATTTGTTTCATGATCCATTTGTTGCGAACAGCCTCAGCCTGATTGCGCTGCATACCGGGGATCCCAAGCTCGGAACGGAGCTGACCACCGATCTCAATCGCATTCTCACCCGGCGTTAACAAAGCCGAGATGGAATGGGATTCTCGGATCTGCATCATATGCTCCCGGATGGCATCTACGGACTCCAGATGATCGACATATCTAATTTCATCAAAGAAGTCCCTGAGGACCTCATCATGATGCAAATTATGCCGTTCAATAATCAGAATTTTCTTATGATCCGCCAATTTCTGCAAAGGTTTAACGAAGTTTAATCCAGTTGGAAGCCTGAAATCAGATATGTATACAATGGTTTTCATACGTTCTCGTATATCCCCTTTCAACAAAATACTAAAAATAGTAAAAATTCATTTCATAACATTATAGCTCAATATTTTCCATTTTGAATACACCTTTTAGTTAAAAATATGAACCAAAATACATATTTATGTTGCGTTAAAGTGTTAATTGACAATAGAAAATTTTTGGTATACGATCTTTAGCGGATTAGAAATAAAAAGGAGGAAATAGAAATAAATGGAGATCGTTAAAGAGAAATATGCCATACTGGGAACGCTGGGAGACGATGAAGGATTCCTGACTTGTAGCATGCATATCGCGAAAAAGCTAGGCAACTCGGAACGTATCAAGCCATACCCTGAATTTGAAGCGGCTGCGGAAGACTTGAGATCAGGGATCATATCCTGCTTACTGGTCCCCGGGGCGTATCCCAAGCTCAACAGCTTTATCATGGATTCTGAACTAGCGGTGTCTGAGAGCTTTGTGGAGAAAATTCCTGCGCTGGTTCTATCCGGCTTCCATGCGGTATGTCCCGATCAGATCGATATTATCTATCATCATCCAGCAACCACATACTTGTTATCTGAACTTGATACAACCTATAGAGAGAACAGCACCGTATCGTCCAACCCTGAAGCTTGCAGGAAGGTCATGCACAACACGGAGAAGTCCATTGCGCTCACGAATCAGCTATGCGCTGATCATTACGGGCTTGTGACCTACAAAGTATTGCGTGAGGGAATCAATATGCCATGGGTATGTTTTACTCAAAATACACAGAGGGTGAATACAGTCATATGAAAAGAATTGCTATTATACTGGATAAAAATTTGGAACCTGGCGCCGCCGCCAATGTGGCTGCCCTGTTAATGGGACAAGCAGCCCTGAATGAGCCGGGGTTATATTCTGATCAACCTGTGCTGGATCATAGCGGCGTTCAGCATGCGGGCATCCGATATAGCACTGTTATTCTGAAGGCCGGGGAGAATCAACTGATCAATCTGGCCAAACTCTGCTCAGATGACAGCGGGGGACTGAGCCATGTTGTTTTTTCACAGACAGGCCAGTCGCTCAACAATGCCTTTGAACAATATGCAGTTGAGATTGCTTCGATGGAATTGGAAGCTACCAAAGTGGTAGGTGTCATCGTGTGGGGCGAGGATGATCAAGTTAGGGCAGCGACCAAAAAATTCAGTGTCATGAAATAAGGGAAAAGGGCAGAAGCGGATCTTTAGAGATCACTCTGCCCTTCTTTATATATGAAAGAATTGTTATAGAGGTTGTTCTCGGTACTGAAAACCGACCTTTTTGAACACGCACTTATAGATGTTTGCTGACAACGGCAGCTTTCTTTTCCGTAAAGTAATACACCAAAGCGAGCAGCGGCATAATCAGGCCAATCAGCGTTGTGAGACTCCAACCTCCGTTAGCATAAGACCAGCTTCCAAGAGATGAACCAATCGCACCGCCGACAAAAAAGATCGACATGAATATGCCATTCACACGTCCTCTCGCTTCACTTCCTAAGGAGTAGATAATGCGTTGACCCAGCACCAGATTTCCCGAGACAGCCATATCCAGTGTGATCGCGACGATCACAAGCAGTATCAGTGCTAACGTGGAGTGACTCTGGAACGCATAAGCAAGACCAAACGAAGCAGCAGCGATCACCATGGCAGCACCTGTCAGAATACGTGTTAGTCCGCGATCAGCCAGTCTCCCGGCAATGGGAGCGGCAATAGCACCACCGACACCAGCCAGTGCGAACCAGGCAATCCCTTGCTGTGACATATCAAAATCGTTAGCGAGCCTGAGCGGAACCGTAGTCCAGAACAAGCTGAAAGCACCAAACAGACTGGCCTGATAGAACGCCCGGCGGCGCAGCAGCGGCATCGTTCTGAACAGTGTGCCCAAGGACACGATTAATTGCCCGTATTTCAAGGTGGGTTCAGGCTGGCGAGCAGGAAGAGCGCGTGATAGGAGCAACATGAGAAGTGTTATGACAATGGCGGAGAATACAAAGACCGTCTGCCATCCGAAGAGGCTGGTGATAAAGCTTGCGACAGGACGAGCCAGCATGATGCCCAGCAGCAGACCACTCATTACATTGCCAACAACCCGTCCGCGCTGTTCCTCGGAAGTAAGATATGTCGCATAGGGCACCAGAATTTGAGCGACCACAGAACCTATACCAATGAACAGAGAGGCAGTCAGAAATACAACAGCAGTGGGCGAGAAAGCCGCAGCAATCAGGGCAACAACCAGTACGATTAGGAAAAGAACGACCAAGCGTCGATTCTCGGTAATGTCACTGAGCGGCACGATAAACAGCAAACCAATGACATAACCAATCTGAGTCAACGTTACGATCAATCCGGCAGCGGCAGAAGACAGACCCGTTGTCATGCTGATCGGACCGATAACGGTCTGAGCGTAATACAGGTTTGCCACGATCAATCCACAAGCGGATGCCAGCAAAAAAATAATCCAGGTGGGTACAGGTGCCTTCTTCACTTGTTGTCTCATATCCATCATAATCATCCTCCACAGTTCTAAATTGGTATTCCCAATAAACAGGTGATATTTAAAACGTTAATTACTAAACGTATCGTTCACTAATTACAAATATATAATAAACTAAACGTACAGTATTGTAAATAGGCTCTACATATTTTAATGAAAATATAAATGAGGATGAAAAGGTGAGCGTAGGATGGAATTGTGTGTACTCATGGCAGTTTAGTATAATGAACGTATCGTTTTCATGAAAAATACTGATGATTAAATATATTTTATACATCCAGGAGGGTTCAAGATGACTGCCAAAAGAGGACGTCCACGTAACATGGAAACCCAGAATGCCATTCTTACAGCATCGTATGATTTGTTGTTGGAGCACGGATTCGGGGCGGTTACAATCGAGAAGATTGCTGAACGTGCACAGGTGAGCAAAGCCACTATCTACAAATGGTGGCCGAATAAAGGCGCTGTCATCATGGACGGGTATATGTCTGCGGCAACGGCAAGATTGCCAGTGCCGGATACAGGGTCGGTATTGGAGGATATACGCATACATGCGAGTAACCTGGTTCGTTTTTTGACCAGTCGGGAAGGAAAAGTGATTACACAGATTATTGGGGAAGGGCAGTCGGATGCAGGGCTCGCCGAAGAATACCGTACAAGGTACATCCAACCACGTCGGCGTGAAGCTCGGGGAATTCTGGAGAAGGGTGTAGAGCGCGGCGAATTAAAGAGTGGGACGGACATTGGATTATACATTGATCTGATCTATGGGCCGGTGTTCTATCGTATGTTAGTGACGGGGGAAGCGATGGATGATGCGTTTGTAGATCTGATGCTTCGTTCATTGTTGGAAGGCATTCAGTCCAAGTAGATATAGGGATAGTCGCGATACAAGTGGGAGGAAGAGGGAAGAGGGCGATTCGTAGGAATCACCCTGGAAGGAGCCCATGTATATTGTACGTGGGAGATTGTTAGACCTGGAATATAGGTGAGATGGCTGTGGGCCATGAATTTGTAACATTAGAGGAAAGGAAGGATGAGTGCTGGGTTAACACCGGGGGTTCATTCCATACCGAACTGGGCAGTTCGCGGCGTAATACAGGGACAACTTCCTTGGCAAAACGCTCCACTTGCTCCAGTTGCTCGCTATGCGTCAGTCCATCTACGCTGATACTCAGCACCTGATGTCCGTAAGCGGCATGATAGTCCAGAATTTTCCCAATGATCTGCTCCGGACTGCCGATTAACGCAGGACCTCGTGCAATGTTATCCTCCAGATCGGTGAAGGGGGACTGGTTATGCTGTGCGGCGGCAGTGGCATGGAACGCTTCATAATATGGCTTATAGCGGCGAATGGCTTCTTCGCCCGTATCCGCAAGATAGAGGCTGCCGGCACCAGAGCCAATCACTGCTTGCTGCGGATCATGACCATAATAATCGAGGCGTTCCCGATAATGATCAATTAACGCTTTGTATTTGGCTTGCGGGTGAAAAGAGTTCGACGTGAAGAGCGGCTCGCCATATTTGGCAGCGAGTTCGGTCGAGACCGTGCTCGACGCGCTACCATGCCAGATTGGGATGGATTGCTGAAGCGGCCTTGGCCACGTGGTCACCCCCTCAAGCGGAGGGCGATACGTTCCCTGCCAGGTTACATTCTCTTCAGACCACAGCCGTCTTAGCAGATGATAGCGTTCATCGAGTGAGTCCCATTGTTCCTCTTCGCTTATGCCAAACAGCGGATAGTGCCGAGGGTCATTGCCTTTCCCGATGATCATCTCCAGCCGTCCGCCCGATAATTGATCCAACGTGGCATAATCCTCGGCAACCCGGACTGGATCAAGTATACTAAGAACAGTAACGGTGGTTAGTAACCGAATGCGTGTGGTTGCTGCGGCTATTGCCGTTAATACGACAGGTGGCGAGGAAGATAGAAACGGCGCACCGTGTCGTTCACCGATTCCATAGGCATCGAAACCCAGTCGTTCAGCCAGCTTTGCTTGCTCTAATATATTGTGGAATTTCTGCTGAGTTGTCAGAGCTTCCCCGGTTACGGCATTAGGCAGATTCATCATGAGACTAAACAAGGCAAATTTCATCTGACCTTCTCCTCGAACTGAATTGATAGAATCTGTGTCGTATAATCCTATTGAAATAGTAGGATATGTAAGTTGGATTAAATGTATCACGTTCTCACGGATTCTTCTAATGGATTTTTTCTATAAGCAGGAACAGCGAGGCCTCCTTGCATAAATGTGAAGGGAATTGCCACGATTTTTATTGACCGCTGTAAAATTTAGGATTAAAATTGTGCTTATCATATAAATTCAAAATTATGGATTTTCATTGTGGAGGTGGGATACATGGAACCTACAACTACGATACGCTCATATATTGAGGACTACATCAGGAAACAGGGGTACACCCTGCAGTATTTTGCCGATATATCGGGAGTTAACGCTGGAACGCTTAGCGCAATTATTAAGGGGACTCGGCCCATCGCTATGGCGCAACTGGATCTGATTACCCAAGGCATGAAGCTGGAAGAGGGGTATTTCTACGAGATTTATGGGGCTGAATGTTTCGTGGAATCGGCACCTCATTGGAGGAGACTGGAACCATTCCTGCAACGCTGTGCTGAATTGGACAAGCTGGAATGTATTCATAAGGTTATCCAGGAAGTGACGGATGACCGCTCGTATATCTCGGAATTGTTCGAGATGGCGGAAGGCATGCTTGAACGTGGACAGACGAAGGCTGCACGGATGTTGTACGAATGTGTGGCGGAGTGTGAGAAATACCAACATTCGGAACGTCTGGCTCTGTGCCAGTATCGCATCTTCACCCTCTCGCTTGGTCAGAATCAACATGATAACCTGCGGGCCGCTGTGCACTTTGAGCCATATATTAATCGGCTGGATGAGGAACGACAACTGGATGCGATAAAAGACCTGGCGAATACATACTTGGCTCTAAGATACTGGGACAAGTTATTTTCCCTTTCGGATGAGTTGGATCAGAAAACTAAAATTTTACAATTATATACAAAGAAAAAAATTGATAAAAGTGAACGGTTAACCGCATACCCCTTATTTGTATATAGAGCATACTCAAATCTACTTAAATCTGCTGCTTGTGAGGGGCTGGGAAAATATGAAGAAGCACTTTACTATACAGGGGTTTATACAGATGTAGTGAATATTCATAATTCTAATGAAGAAGATCGAATGTATATATCTAAGTTTAAGATTTGGGCAGAAGCGAACACATATGTCTATAAATTAATGATGGGTGATCTGAGTATTTTGCCAGCATACGTTGATTTTATCGAAATAAACGAATCAGAAGTGCTCCCTGCTATGACAAATATTTTGGAAGTGGCTAATAAATTCAACCAAGATATCAATGAAATACTTCATAAATTCAGTGTCCAAATCTATTCGGAAATTGATAAATTAAAAGGTTACACCGATCAGGTCAGGTCGGATATCTATATCACATTTTTACTTGGACAAAGTGTTTATCACCTTAATCGTGGTCAGTACCTTGAGGGTATGAATCAACTTTTATATTGTTTGAACGAAGCAGTTAAAATTAATAACCAAAAAGAGACTATACATTGTGCAGCGTTATATGAGAGATATAGACACATATCTACTCCAGATCATGCACAACAGTATAAAAAGATAATGATGGAGGTAGAGCGTAATTATGATAAAAAAGAAAATCGTTTATTTCATCTTGCTTAGTTTGTTAGTCGTTAATGTCAGCCAGTTGGGTTTATTTGATCATGGAATTTCTTTTGAAACATCCCTTACGACTACACATGGTGGTGGTAATTTATAGTCTTTAAGGGGAATTATCAGGTTTAAAAATGGTTTATTTCCGAGATTGGAAGTAAGCCTTTTTGTATTGATAACGTAGTTGAAAATTCTATTATACATAACGAAAAGAGGATTTATCATTGCAGATTGATATTCAGAAGCTTTACGACAAATATATAACGTTGGACCTTCCTAATCCATTCACTTTAGAGCAAATTCATGATCGACTAACCAAGAAATACTACGCTGAGAAGGTGGATTTAGAAGAGTTCTCCGACTTACGCAACGACCCATACACCGGATTTGATCAGGCGGTTGCAGCTTATGTATTTAAGGATGAGAGGGGAACCAAGCAATTAATTAGCTTGAACAAGGATGAAGATATCCATGAGCCACTGGAATTTGCATGGATAATCAGATCCACTGTGCGAGGATTTTCTCTTCTATTAACTCTTGAGATCGATGTATTTTATGGGATGGAAGAGAGTGAGATGACTCTTGGCAATCAATGTTTTGAGGAATATCTGATCCTGCTCTATTTAACAGGTTACATTGAGTTTGAGAATGACTCCTTCATTAATCCATTACGTGCTCGTTATCGAGAGGGCTACAGACTTCGTTATTTTGGTATGCAGAACGGTGATGAAAATTACCTATACAAATAGATTACTTTTCGATAAATTTATTAACTTCTCGTGAGAGAAAGGTGCGAGAGATACTTAGGGTAAAATGGATAATATGTCCATAACGCACTTTAACGGTAAAGGATTCGCGTATTCTCGAATACGATATGTAGACATGTTATAATTTTCTTTGCCCACATCTTGTAGAAAAGAAGAGACGTCAACTCTCTATGCAAATTGCTTGATGTTGAAAGTATCTCTATGTAAATAAATATTTTATTCTGCAAAGGAATAAAATATGAATTTTTTGGCAATGTATCCTAAAATGTTATACAAAGAGGGGGTGCATGCTGTGAGTGAACCGATACAGATCACAGATAAAATCGAACGGAACAGGCAAGAGTTGAGTCGTTTGGCGGAGAATCATGGCATGCAGGACAACAAAGTCCTCCGACAGTCCATGGTACTGGACGAGCTGATTAATGAATATAATCGATTCAAATATAAAAGCCATCTCAGGAACAGACAACCGATTGCATAATGCAGTCGGTATTTTTGTCTAATTAGTGTTCTATAGAAATAGCGTAGTCGACTGTAGCGATACAGTCGGCTTTTTGGCGTTCACCCTGAAACCTATGCGGATAACTTGAAATTCCGTACCAATTCCAGGATTGGCAGGATAGCGGATGATCATTAAAACTGGATATGATGACCCCAGTTATATCCAGATTGATCTGTGAAGGGGGCTCATACAATGATCGGGAGAGGGAGGGATGAACGGAAATGATGGACAAGGTACGCATTTTTTTCGGAAAAAACGTAAACCTGCGCACCAAGTTGCTCCTGTTGTTCCTGGCGCTGACGTTGCTGCCGCTAAGTTTGCAGGGAGTGATGAACTACAAGCATTTCTCGCAGACGATGGATCGCAAGACCGAGCAGTTCACCATTGATATGGTTCGCCAGATTAACGCCAATCTGAATCGTCTGCTGAAGGACTTTGAGCGGTTGTCGCTCTTGCCGCTTTACGATCAGATGGTGCTTGGCATTCTAGGGAAATACAACGCTCCAATGGGGTCGGGTACATGGGCGAGGTCTGAGGATTATCTGAAAATGAAGCTCTACACATCTGGTCAAGCTTATGACCGACCGGAGATTCGGGGAATTCATCTGATCAGCAACAGCGGCATTTTGTTCTCCAATCTCGATTCACTGGCGGTCAAGCCGGTATGGGACAGCAGGCAGGATGACTGGTTTGCAGAGCTTGAAGACTCGGAAGGGACATGGCGCCTACTTCCTCCGCATGAACCCGGCTATTACACGGGTGGTCAGCAAGAATCGTATATATCGGTGGGCAGAGTGCTTCGAGATCCGGGTACGCTCCAGCGACTGGGTTACATTCTGATTGATATCCGGCTGGAGGCCTTCGGTCAACTGTTATCCAATCTGAATTATGAGCAAGATGCAAGCCTGATGATTGTAGACAGCAAGCAGCGTCTGCTGTTCGAACGGACCTCAACCGGAGGAATGTCTGCGTACGACCAGTTGCTAATGCAGGGACAGCTTCAAAGCTATGCAGGAAACCAAAAAGTTATTCTGGATGGGCAGCCCTATCTCTATGTACAACACCATTCCAGCTATTCTGGGCTTTCGGTGATCAGTCTTACACCTATTGCTGTGATTCAAAAGGAGTCGGGTGAGATGCTCACCTTTACAATATGGTTCGCAGTGTTATGTATGGCGGGTATAGCAATTCTGGCGGTTCTGTTATCTTATCGTATCACCCGGCCACTGATTCGACTGAAGCACCACATGATTCGGGTGGAGCAGGGAGATTTTAGCCAGCGTGTAGCACACTTCAGCAGTGATGAATTCGGACAGATTAGCCGGGGCTTTAACCGAATGATGGAAGAGATTCATCGGCTGTTCAATGAGGTGTTTCTGCTGGGCATTCAAGAGCGGGAGGCAGAGTTGTCAGCGTTGCAAAGCCAGATGAATCCCCATTTTATATATAACACGCTGGAGTCCATTAACATGATGGCCATTCGCCAGAAGCATGCTGAGGTATCGGACATGGTGACGGCGCTTGGCAAGCTGCTGCGCTATACGATTGATAAGGTGGACCGGATGGTTCCACTTGGAGAAGAACTTGCTTTTGTACAATCCTATGTACGCATTCAGCAGGTACGTTACGACGGCAAGTTAGAGATTATCTATGATATCGAAGAAGGGATAGCCGAGTATTTGATTCCCAAGCTGGTATTGCAACCGCTGGTGGAAAATGCAGTCTACCATGGCATTGAAGGGCAGGAAAATGGAGGAGTAATCTGGGTATCTGCCTTGAAATTCGACCATGAGCTGCTGATTAGCGTGCGAGACAACGGTAAGGGTATGACTCAGGCAAAGATTGACGAGTTAAATGAATCCATATCAAAACAGCCTTCCAATGAGGCATTACGTTGCCATGCCGGGGACAGTCTGGGGCTTAACAATATCGCTCAGAGGCTTCGCCTCATGTATGGAGAAGGCGGCAGCCTAAGCATTGATGGGAGTCCCGGGCAGGGCCTGGTGGTCACGATATCCATTCAACTTCTACCGAAAGGGGATTGAAGCGCATGTATAAAGTATTGCTTGTAGAGGATGAGACGGTCATCCGTCAGGGACTGAGGGAACTGATCGTACAAGTGTCTTCTCAGTTTCAGGTAACGGGCGAAGCATCGAGCGGTACCGAGGCGCTGGATTTTCTGAGATGTGAGGTGCCGGACGTGTTAATCACGGATATCCGCATGCGTGAAATGGACGGTTTAACTTTGGTAAGCAAAGCCAGAGACATGTACCCTGAATTGTTAATGCTCATCATTAGCGGTTACGGTGAATTTGAATATGCACGCAAAGCGATGGAGTTCGGGGTGTTGAACTACCTGTTGAAGCCAATCGATCGTTATGAACTGGCATTATGCATACAAAAGATTCAATTGCTGCTGGATCGCAGATACGGTATTACAACTCTTTCTATCCCTGAGCCATCTGGCAAAACAGAACACGCTGGTGGAGATACACGGAAGATTATCCGAGATGTGAAGGAGCACATCAAGCAACATCCCGATGGAGATCTGCGACTTCAGACGATAGCCGATCTTGTTAACTTGAACCCTACTTATTTAAGCCAATTGTTCAAGAACGAAATAGGCATCAATTATTCCGAATACATCACGGAGGCACGTATGGAGCGGGCCAAGTGGTTGCTGATCAACACGGGTCTCAAAATCTATGATGTGGCACGGTTATCCGGGCATCAGAGCCCCAAACACTTCATGCTGGTGTTCAAGCAGCAGGTGGGATGGACCGCAGGAGAATATCGAGACCGATTCAGTATCTCTTGAAAAACCATACCATTTCTGTAGTTGACGTGATTTCAGGGGGAACGATGCTTTCGTTATACTTTGGTTGCACATGTATACCACGACGTCCATAAGGGGGATTTCCATGAAAAAAGCAGGACTGATACTGGTGTTTATATTCATGATGATGGCTTCAATCGCGTGCACAAGCTCCAATTCCGGCAGTGAATCTGGCAGTTCAAGCGGAGAGAATGGAGAGGTCGAGCTGAAGTTCATGATGTGGGGCAATCAGGCGCATATGGATGTGTACAACAAGTTGATTGATGACTTCACAAAGGAAAATCCAGGCATCAAAGTAACGATGGAATCCGTACCTTTCGCAGAATACCAGCAAAAAATTTCGGTGCTTGCCGCCGGAGGCTCTCTTCCCGATCTCGCCTGGGTATCGGAGCGAATGGTGCCGCAATTCAAGTCCAACCACATTCTGGCCGATGTATCGGAGTTCAAGGATGATGCACAGTTTAAGCTGGATGATTATATTCCAAGTACATTGGATTTGTTCCGTGATGGCGATCAACTGCTGGGATTACCTTTTTCTACACCTCCGGTGGTGATGTTTTATAATAAATCGCTGTTCGACCAAGCCGGCCTGACTGATCCAAACTCACTTGCCACCCAAGGAAAATGGACATGGGAACAGTTCGAAGAGTCCGCCAAAGCCATTACCAGCAAGGATGCGACTAACCGAATCTATGGCGCCAACTTTTTTCGCGACTGGAAGACCTGGGCGGTGCTTTCCTCCTACTCCTGGTCCAATGGAAGCAGTCCATTCGACGAAGGCATGACAACGTTCACCTGGAACGATGCCTATGGCGTACAGACCTTTGAATTACTGGCACGCATGATGTTCACCGATGAATCACATCCGAAGGCGGGCGAACAGGTCAGCTTTGATGCGGGTAATGTGGGCATGTTCTTTGATAATTACAGCTATGTTTCCAAAGCAAGAGAAATTACGGATTTTGAATGGAGCATCGCTCCTATGCCTTCCGGTTCTCAAGGCAGTGTGCCGATGCTGGGGCAGGCCGGATATGCCATGTTCAACGACAGCAAACATCCAGAGGAAACGAAGAAGCTGTTGAAGTATTTTGCCAGTGAGCAGGGGATTCAGGCGACAGCCACCTACTTTGTACCTCCGCGTACCTCTGTTCTGAACTCAGATGCATTCATTCTTCAGCCGAATAACCCGAGCAAAGAGCATATCGGGCAGGCGGTCATTGATGAAATGCCAAAAGCGCGCTTAATCCCCGGTCATATCCGTTGGCAGGATATCGACAATGCGGTATTGCAGGGATTTGACCGACTGTTTGCAAAGACAGCGACAGCTAAGGATAACCTGAAACAAATGCAGGAAGAGATCCAAAGCGTGTTGCAACCCTAAATCATTCGATCGGAACCGGAGGTGAGAACGATGGGCAAATTCAAAGAATTACTTGAACGGAAAGCGCTGTCGCTGGTGGTCAGCCTGCCTGAGAATGATATCGCTTTGGCTCGGGCAGCCATGGAAGAGGGTGCTGATGCACTGAAGGTGCATTATAATGTCGGTCATCGCGCCAGCGGGAATCATTTTGGTCCATTGGACATGTACGCCGAGGTGTTTCGGGCGATCCGCAGTGAGTTTGGTGGTCCGGTAGGGGTCGTACCTTCTGGCAGTATTGATGGAGCAAGGCGAGAGGATGTGGAGAGGCTTTCCGGGCTGGGTTTTGATTTCTATTCCATCTATGCACATCACTTGCCATCTTTCATGCTGAGTGACTTGGGGCTGGACCCAACGTTTGCGATCAATGAGGAATATGATGCTTCCCTCGTAACATCGGCAGCTCACTTCGGCTTCACCGCTCTGGAGGCATCCATTGTGCCTGGAAAAGAATATGGTACACCGCTAAGCTTCGCGGATGTACTCAAGTATCGCCGTCTGGTCTTGCAGGCCCAGGTACCGGTATTGGTCCCTTCCCAGCGAAAGCTGGTGCCGGAGGATGTTCGGGTGCTGCACGATACCGGGGTAAAGGCGATCATGCTTGGGGCGGTCGTGACAGGCAATACGGAGGAACAGCTGCGAAGGGCTGTGAACGGGTTCCGCAATGCGGTGGACAGTCTGAACCGTCCGGACTATATAAGTTGAACTAAAGAATATTTACACTTGCCACTCCGATACCAGAACAACCTTCCGATCGCTGTTATCCCCAGATTTTTTTGAATCCCATATATAAAGGGGAAATCCGGGGATAAAGGCGACCACTTCGCTTCTTCAGGTTTTTTCTGTCCTCTACGTTCTTGTGTAAATGTATAGTTCACCTTATATAGAATCGTCGCAGAGTTCAGCTTCGGAGGAAATTTGATTAAAAGGGGGAGGCCTGATTGACCCATTCACGCAAGCGCAAAAGAGGGGGGCCGCTCGCCAGAGAGGCCCAGATCGCGGGGTGGCTGTTTGTATCGCCGATGGTGCTTGGGTTTACCCTGCTGCTGTTATTTCCCATGGGTCTCGCGTTATACATGAGCCTGACCGATTGGCCGCTGCTGGGGGACCATCATTTTATTGGATTGGAGAATTACCGGAATATTATGACAGACGCGATGTTCTGGAAAGTGCTTGCCAATACGGTTTATTTCACAGCGGGGCTGGTGCCGCTTAATATTGTGCTCGCCTTGCTACTTGCGTTGCTGCTATCCAGAAATCTGCGGGGCATCGGAATTTTCCGAACCGCCATCTTTGTTCCGGTCATGACCTCGTTGATCGTATGGGCCATCGTGTGGAAGCTGATGTATGCGACAGAGTCTGGATTGATTAATCAGCTTCTGTTGATGCTGGGCATCAAGGGTCCGGCTTGGCTTTACAATCAGGATCTGGCAATGCCAGCGGTTATCGTGACAAGTGTGATGAAAAATGTAGGTCTGAACATGGTGCTGTTCATAGCAGCCATTCAGCAGGTACCGCGTTCGCTGTACGAAGCGGCAACATTAGACGGGGCGGGCAAGAGGGGAACTTTCTTTCACGTCACACTGCCCATGATCACGCCAACCGTGTTTTTGACCGTAGTCATGACTGTGATTGGTTCACTCAAAGTATTCGGGCAGATCTATGTGATGACACAGGGCGGGCCGAGCAACAGCACCAAGGTATTGGTTTATTATATCTGGGAAAAAGCATTCAAACTATTTCAGTTTGGCTACGCTTCTGCTCTCGCATATGTGCTGTTCTTTATCGTGCTAATTCTGACGCTGCTGCAATGGCAGCTCCGAAAGAGGTGGGTATTCAATGAAGGCGATGCCTAGTCCTTCGGGGCGGAAGATAGGAAGTACTCTGGGGACGTATTTGTTGCTGACTCTGATTTCGCTCATTATGATTGTGCCATTTATCTGGATGATATCGACATCATTCAAGGAACCCCAGAGCATATTCACCTATCCACCGCAGTGGATACCGGAAACATTCCGATTTCAGAACTATATCGATGTCTTTCAATTGATTCCGTTTCACCGTTTTTATTGGAACAGTATCTACATTTCTGCTTTGGTTGTGCTAGGAACTGTATTCTTTGCCTCCCTCGCAGGGTATGCATTTGCCAAAATTCCGTTCAAAGGACGTAATGTGGTATTTCTCATCCTGCTAAGTGCGATGATGATTCCCCATGAGGTCACGGCGATTCCGATGTTTCTATTCATGCGACAACTGGGGTGGATTGATACCCATCTTCCGTTGATTTTACTGCCGATCTTTGGGGCGGGTGGTGTGTTTGGCATCTTTGTGATGCGGCAGTTCTTCATTACGGTGCCAACGGAGCTGGAGGAAGCAGCGATGATGGACGGCTGCAACCGATTCCGGATATATGCGCAAATTATGCTGCCGATTGCCAAGCCGGGTATGGCTACGCTGACGATCTTCACGTTTGTGACCATCTGGAATGAGTTTTTTGATCCGTTGATCTTCATTAACTCGCGTGATCTAATGACGCTGCCGCTTGGATTATCCCTGTTCACAGATGAAGTGGGTACAGCCTGGCAATATCTGATGAGTGCCACCGTCATGGCAACCTTGCCACTGTTAATTGTTTTTTTCCTGGCACAACGGCGCTTCATTGAGGGGGTTGCCATGACAGGGCTGAAAGAGTGAGCAGTGCAACATGTGCAATAGAACGGAAGGAGGGACAACATTTGCGTGAACAGAAGAGCATGAAAAAAGAAGAAGCAGATGTCGTTATTGTGGGAGGGGGCCCTGCGGGTATAGCGGCAGCCATTGCGGCTGGACGGCAGGGTATACGAACAGTGCTGGTGGAGCGATATGGATTCGTGGGCGGGATGTCAACTGCCGCTATGGTCTATCCCTGGATGACTTTCCATACGGAGCGTGGTGAGCAGGTCATTAAAGGCATTGCGCAGGAGATTGTGGATCGTTTGCAGGCACGTGGTGGCTCTCCGGGGCATCTGCGCGATACAGTTGGATTTGTGCATACCGTTACGCCGTACCATCCAGCCATCTTTCAGGTGGTTGCGGCAGAGATGTTACAGGAGGCTGGTGTCCGGCTGCTGTTACACAGCTTTGTGGACGAGGTGGTCGTTGTAGGTGAACGGGTGGAAGCGGTGCGAGTGACCAACAAGTCTGGAAGAATGGAATTCCAGGCGAATGTATTTGTGGATTCAAGCGGGGATGCGGATCTGGCTTATCTTGCGGGTGCTTCTGTGGCAAAGGGACGAGACGGCGACCATCAGTCACAGCCGATGACCATGAAATTCCGCATGCGTGGTGTGGATCTTGGACGAGTGAAACAATACATGCTGGAGCACCCGGAGGATTTCTATGTGAAAACTCCTTTTGCTGAACTGGACAGCATTCCGTTAACCGGGGTGAGTGGATTCTATTCCCAGTGGAAAAAAGCAGGTGTGCCGATTAATCGCGACCAGGTATTGTTTTTTACCGGACCGGCAGAGGATGAAGTGCTGATTAATTGTACCCGAGTGCAGGGACTTGATGCGACGGATGCCGAGGATCTAACCTCTGCGGAACAGGAAGGCCGGAAGCAGGTGCTGATGATCGCTGAGTTTTTGCAGCGTGATGTGCCTGGATTCAAACGGGCTTCGATCTCGGCAGTAGCAACGCAGATTGGTATCCGTGAATCCAGGCGAATCATAGGTCATTACGCTTTGACCCAGGTGGATGTGGTTGCAGGACAAAAATTTGAAGATGTGATTGCCAGAAGTGGTTATCCGATTGATATTCATGACCCTTCGGGTCAAGGCGTTGTGGCTGCCTTTATAGAGGGAGATGGAGCATATGATATTCCGTATCGCTGTCTGATCTCTCGAAATATCCGCAATCTGCTGGCGGCAGGACGCTGCATCTCCACCACACATGAGGCGCATGCAACGACAAGGTTGACTCCAAGCTGTATGGCTACCGGGGAGGCCGCGGGAACAGCGGCTGCACTCACAGTGAAGATGAAGCTGGACCCGGTGGAACTGCCGATCGCGCTGTTACAGGCGGAATTACGTCGCAACGGAGCAGCGATCTAGCGGATGAGCTGATTGTGGACGAATTGGGCGAATCGGGTGAATCATTAATAGTGGGAGTGGGTGTTTATTTAATTCGCGGTGGTGGCGTAAGTTTTAACGAACCTGAGGCGTCTAATTTCGGGATATAAGCTGAAATGAAAAATGTAACGAATCTCAGTGAAGTTATTTTACACAAAACCCTGCAATAGGGGGTAAAAGTGGGGTGAATCGGAAGAATAGAGCGTCTACGATTCGTTAGATTAGAAACTATCCCCAAAATAGCTAAATAAGCTTCCCTCAGTTCGTTAGAAATTGGTGGGAAGCTTGTGAATTGATGAGCATAACTGTAGCCCCAAAGACTCCAAATCCACTGCATAGGTGGGTTTAGAGTCTTTGGGGCGCCTTCATGCCTTATTCTCTCCGATTATCAATTCATCCGTGCCTCAAGTCGCCTTGCGACAATGGACAGCGCGTAGTTGATGACAAAATACAATACGGCTGCGAGCAGCAGGGCCGGGATAATGTAATCAAAACTTTGACCGCCAAGGATCTGCACGTTGTGCATCAGCTCCGGCAGAGAGATGATGATCGCCAGTGAAGTATCCTTCAGGAGTGAGATGAACTGGCTGACCATCGGCGGGGACATGCGGCGTAGCGCCTGTGGCATGATGATGCCACCGAGAGTCTGCATGTAACTCAGGCCCGAGGAGCGGGCAGCTTCCACCTGACCGCGCTCAACAGACTTCAGACCGCTACGGACGATCTCAGCGATCATCGCGCCTTCAAACAGACTCAGTCCAACAACTGTGGACCAGAAGACGGCCATTTTAATCCCGAGCTGTGGAAGTACCATGTGGATGAAGAAAATGATGAGCAACAGCGGCAGATTTCGGATCGTGTCCACGATCACTGCCACGATCTGTGACAGAACAGGGATACGGGTAAACCGGATCGTACCCAGCACAGTGCCGAGCACAAAGCTGAATATAATGGATAGCCCTGCTACCTGCAGGGTAATCAGGAATCCTTGAAGCAGGAAACGAAGGTTGGGCCACGCATAGGCCCCGCTAAAGTCCATATTTTATTAGCCTCCTTCTGTATGCAGGAATGGAATATCGAAGATCAATAGATGGGGCATGGACAAGCCGATATATTTCCCTAAAAATCTACGCCAGGTACAAGTCGATCTGTTACATGGTGACCTGACCTGCCGGTTTGTTCTTTTTCGGTTTGCCTTTGGTGCTGCGCGCTTCTGCATCGCTCTGTCCAAACCTGCGCTCCATATAATGCACCAGGAAGCTGAGTGGTAGTGTCAGCACCAGATAGAACAGCGCAACAATGGTGTACACACTTAGCGGCTGGAATGTATCCGAGTTAACCAAGTCGGCAAAATACATAAGATCCATACCAGCGACAACGGCAAGAATGGATGAGTTTTTGACCAAATTGATGAACTGGTTGCCGATGGACGGCAGTACAATCTTGATGGCCTGGGGCAGAATGATCAGGTTCATGGCCTGTACATAGGACAAACCTGAAGACCTTGCTGCTTCCAGTTGTCCACGCGGCACGGTCTGAATGCCCGCTCGGATTGCTTCGGCAATGAAAGCGGCGGTGTAGATGGTCAGACCCAGAGTACCGGAGACAAATCCATCCAGCGAGATGCCTAGTGCAGGCAGTCCAAGATAGAAGAAAAACACAACCAGCAACAATGGGATGTTTCGGATAAATTCCACAAAAGCCGTGCCGATCCAGTTCAGGGGTTTCACAGGGGATATCCGAAAGATAGCCAGGATCGCGCCAAGGATAAAGCTGCCAATGAGAGCCATAATGCTCACTTGAATCGTATTCAGGAACCCTTCCAGAAAACGATCCGAGTGTCGCATCAGTACGCTGAAATCCAATGTGCCCATATAGGCGAAGCCTCCGTTCTCCAGATGTAGAAACGGCGATTACGTCTGCTCATGCTTCGCATCCAGCAGACGAATTCGCCGCTTACCTATCTTAATTCGGGTTACTCGGGCTTGGAGCCGAGCCATTTCTCATGTAATGTGTCATATTCCCCGCTGTCTTTCATGCTTTTGAGCAGCGTGTTGACTTCCTCCACGAAGGCAGTGTCGCCTTTGCGAATGGCCATACCATAAGGTTCGCTTGTGAAATTGCCACCAACCAATTGGAAGCTGTTATCCGTCTGTTGCATACCGATGAGGATGATGTTATCTGTGGTCAGCGCTTCGCCTTTACCTGCTTTGAGAGCAGTGAATGCATCCTGATAGTTATCGAATTCAAGCACCTCAGCATCCGGGGCTTTCTCGCGAATGTTCTGAGCGGATGTGGAGCCTTTCACCGCGAGTACTTTCACCCCGCTGAGGCTTTCCAGGCCGGTAATCGCACTGTCGTTTTTCACCAGCAGGGATTGGCCTGCCTCGAAATAAACATCACTGAAATCTACCTGTTCCTTACGCTCATCCGTAATTGTCATCGTGGCGATGATGATGTCGATGTCTCCATTTTGCAGCATCGGAATACGTGTCTTGGAAGTGACCTCTTTCAGTTCGATCTTGGTCTCATCTCCAAGGATTTGTTTGGCGAGTGCTTTGGCGATATCAATATCGAATCCTTCAACGTTGCCACTTGCAGGATCTTTCAAGCCAAACAGCTTCGTATCGTATTTCACACCGGCAATGAGCTTGCCGCGTTCCTTAATCCGCTCAATCGTGCCTTTCGCCTCGGCGTCAACACCGCCGCTCGTCGAAGGTGTATCTGTACCTGTACTACAACCTGACAATACAAGGGAGAGAATGAGGACAAGCATAAATGATGGCCATTTCAATAATTTCTTCATGAATAAAGACCCCTTTCAAAATGGAATAGTGGATTATTCTCAATGATGAATCAGACGGCTCAGGAATTGCTGTGCTCGTTCTTCTCTGGGGTTGTCAAAAAATTCAGTAGCGTTGGCCTCTTCTACAATTCGGCCTTCGTCCATGAAGATGACCCGGTCCGCAACTTCACGGGCGAATCCCATCTCATGGGTAACGACGACCATGGTCATGCCATTATGGGCAAGGGAACGCATAACATCGAGGACTTCCCCGATCATCTCGGGATCGAGAGCAGAGGTAGGTTCGTCAAAAAGCATGATTTTGGGCTCCATGGCGAGTCCTCTGGCGATGGCTACCCTTTGTTGCTGTCCACCGGACAACTGGGAGGGATAACTGTCTGCTTTGTCGGCAATGCCCACTCGGGTCAGATACTTCATTGCTGTTGCGGCTGCTTGTTCTTTGGGTTGTTTGCGCACCTTCATGGGTGCAAGGGTAATGTTATCGATGACTTTTTTGTGAGGATAAAGATTGAAGTGTTGAAATACCATGCCGATGTCACGGCGGAAGAGGTTAATGTCCACCTTTTTCTGATGTAGAGGAATCCCACTGACGACAAGTTCACCTTCGGTAATGGTCTCCAGGCGGTTAATACAGCGGAGTAACGTGCTTTTGCCGGAGCCGGAAGGTCCGATAATGACGACGACTTCTCCTTCTTCAATGTGAAGATGGATATCCTTGAGGACATGAAAATGACCGAAATGTTTCTGGACACCCCTAAATTCAATCAAGAGTACACCCCATCCTTTCTGCAACGTCTGTGTGTAAAAGGAATAATAAGGAATAAATTGAAACTAGTTATTTAATCATACATAGTCATCCTGCTTATGGCAATTAGTTTGTGATAAAACATGACATAAGTAATGGGTTCCCTAGGGCTATAGCCAGAAAATATGTTATATATCTGTCATGTTATTAAACTCCTTGTGACGAATCCTGACAGAAAAATGAATCTATTCTCCTAGTTGCTTTCCAACCTTTGGAATAGTTGTATAGAGTATACTGAAAGTGATGTTTGATTTATGACTCTGATTAACAAAACAAATAGCATCAAGTTCCACGTGTACATGGCAAGAAAGCTCAACCCTACACGTCATGCCATTGATATGATGGAGCGAGAGAGCGTCCGTTTGAACGTAAGTAAGGAAAGTAAAAGCGATGTATTGACCCTATAACAATTCCATTACATGTAGAGAGGATGATTCTGCACGATGAATACATATCACTCCCCAATGTCGACAGGAGCAAGTGCCCAGTCCGATGTTCGAGCTTATGAAGCCAATTTGCCTGTCATTCCTGTACAGGATTTTCAGCTTACAGACTATGGAGCTGTTGGAGACGGCGTAACAGATAATACGGAGATGTTCCGACTTGCCATCGCTTCATGTGCTGAAGCAGGAGGTGGGAGAATCGTAATTCCTGCCGGGGTATGGCTCACAGGTCCGATTGTAATGCGCAGCCGGATCGAACTACATGTGGAAGAAGGGGCACTGGTTACGTTTAGCCGAGATTTTGATCAATACCCATTAATTGCATCAAGCTTCGAAGGCTGGCAGGTGGTACGTTGCCAATCCCCGATCGATGGTGATCAACTGGAGGATATTGCGATTACTGGTGAGGGGATATGGGATGGGGGCGGGGAGGCATGGCGTCCGGTGAAACGCTCCAAAATGACCACTTCACAATGGAACCAATTGGTCGCTTCCGGTGGTGTTGTAGAGCAATCCGGCGGAGATGAAGAAATCTGGTGGCCTACCGCAGCTGCACTTGAGGGTGGCACCATCGCGAATCGATTGCATCAGGAGCAGGTGCGTGATGTCGCTGCCTATGAAGAAGTCAGAGACTTTTTACGTCCCAACATGGTCAGTTTACGGAGATGCAAACGGGTACTGCTGGACGGTCCAACGTTTCAGAACTCGCCTGCATGGAATCTGCACCCCTGGGCATCTGAGCATGTCACCATTCGTAACGTGAGTGTGCGGAATCCGTGGTTTTCTCAGAATGGAGATGGGCTGGACGTTGAATCCTGCCGTCATGTGGTGGTGGAGAATAGTGTATTCGATGTCGGTGATGATGCGATCTGTCTGAAATCAGGCAAGGATGCCGAAGGCCGTGAACTGGGTCTTCCATCGGAGTACATCACCATTCGGGATTGCACGGTGTATCACGGTCATGGCGGGTTTGTAATTGGCAGTGAAATGTCCGGTGGAGTGCGGCATGTGCGTGTGTCGGATTGTACGTTTATCGGAACGGACATTGGACTTCGCTTCAAAAGCGCACGTGGGCGCGGCGGAGTGGTTGAGGACATTCAGATTGAGCGCATATATATGAAAGATATCATTATGGAAGCGATCTCGTTTTCCTTTTTCTATGCAAATCAGGAAGGGTCTGCCCGGGGCAGTGATCTAT
The DNA here is from genome assembly GCF_038003195.1 of Paenibacillus sp. FSL M7-1414. Classification (NCBI taxonomy): domain Bacteria; kingdom Bacillati; phylum Bacillota; class Bacilli; order Caryophanales; family Paenibacillaceae; genus Paenibacillus; species Paenibacillus sp. FSL M7-1414. The sequence continues at coordinate 442,315 of NZ_JBBOOS010000001.1, forward strand.
CTCAGGAGATTAGCGAAGAGACGCCAGTGTTCCGAGATATTCGAATATCGGATGTGATCTGTGCGGGTGCCGACACTGCGTTGCTTGTGAGTGGATTGCCGGAACAGCCTTTGGATGGGGTGATCATCCAGCGTTACAACGTGCAAGCTCGCAGTGGTATCCAATGTGCTCATGCGAAACATCTGCATATCGCTGAATTGCAAGCGCAGATCACCGAAGGTCCATTGGTTCATTTGCACCAGTGCAAAGGGGCGGAGCTAGAGAGCATTCAGGGAAAAGGTGCGGATGGCCGACTTCTGATGGTGACCGGACACGAGTCCGCAGGCATTGTATGTCGTGAAGGCGATGCAGACACAGACGGTCGTCAGATATCTGTGGGTCCCGAGGTGCGAAGTGGCGTGATCATTCGTAGATAAAAAGTATGTAATAGGGTTATACAATTTGGTCCAATTCAGCCGTAGTGGTGCAGCCATGATCCAGTAATCGTGATGCCTTTTGATATAAGGAATGCGTAATCTCTGGAGCGAGGCTACCCACTCGGCTTTTATATGAAGTTATCTGATGATCTACCGGTGTTCCTTACGATAGCGCAGCGGTGTTGTACCGGTAACCTGTTTGAATGTTTTGTTAAAATGAGCCGTATGCTCAAATCCTACCTTCTCAGCGATCATCTGGACACGCTCTTGTGTGGACAGCAATCTTCGTTGTGCCTCCCGGACACGAACAACACGCAAATATTCGCTAAACCGAAACCCCGTAAATCGGCTGAACATTCGGCTCAGATAGGATGGACTGATATAAAAACGATTGGCTGCACCCTCCAATGTAAGTGGTTCGGTATAGTTTTTATTCACATAAGTGACAATTTCACTGATTTTGTCCTGCATCGGATGCAAGGGACCGGGGCATGACTGCCGGATGTCCTCCTCTACCCGATGGATACGGATCAAAAGTTGGGCAAGCAGACTTCTTACGGCGATCTCATAGTGAGGGCGTCGCTCTTTGCATTCTTGCAGCATCTGCCACAATATACGCTCCATCTCGGGCTGTTCCGCTTCAGGCAGGCGAAGGAGTCTTGAACAATTAAAAGGCAGCAGACCACATATGCCAAGTTCCATCCCCGTTGCAAAAGCAGGAGAAAAACCGATTAATATCCGTTCGAAGCCGGGAATACTTCCTTTGGAGGTGGTATGTACATCGTGTGGATTAATCAGAATAAAATCACCCTTGCGGGCGGACAGAATCTGACCATTCATGGAATACACTCGTTCACCTTCAAGTAAGTAATACAGTTCGTAGAATGGATGAGCGTGAGGTTGCGGCATACCATTCCCATCATGTCTGCGCATATGTTCAATGGTAAATGAATGTTCACCGATTCGGTATTTGGGTCCAATCCGGTCCTCTATGAGACTCATGGTACAGCTCCCCTCTGCTTCACGGATTAACAACGATATCCATATCATAACGGAACATCCATCTTTTTGTAAACGCTATCATTGGAAATGAAATATTTCTTTAATCCTATCGTTAAATACCGAGAGAATGAATTCGGCATGGCACTTATGTGCTGTCAAGGTGACAAAACTTGAATGATGTTTTAGAGTAGGGGGAGAGAGGCGAAACTCTGGTTAAGGAGTGCCTTCAATATGATTTGGAAGGAAGGAAACAGGTTATGACGACACATGAATTATCGCCATTGGTTGCTGCGCTCAATATGCAACCTCACGTTGAAGGCGGTTGGTATAAGGAAGAATGGAAGGCGTCTTATCAGATTCCACAGTCCGTTCTGCCGGATACATACTCCGGTCCACGATTCTCGGCAAGTTCCACGTATTTCCTGCTGCACGCACATGAAATCTCCGAGTGGCATACGGTTCTGTCCGATGAACTTTGGCTGTGGCACAGCGGCAGTCCAGTTGAACTGAAGCTGGGTGGCAATGGGGAGAACCCGGAGAACGAGGAAGTTCTTGTTCTGGGGATGGATATTGCTGCGGGGCAATCACCACAGGTGCTCGTTCCTGCCGGCGTATGGCAGACAGCGCGTCCGCTGGGCGATGAGCCTGTACTGGTAACTTGCGTAGTAGCGCCAGGTTTCCACTTTGATGATTTCAAGCTGGTATCCAAAAGCGAATAGGTTTTAATATGTGAAAATCCCGATCCGAGATGCTCAGGGCATCCGAATCGGGATTTTTTTGGATCGAGCGTATTAAATATGCTGAGGTCTATGCCCAGTTCAGGGATGTAGGATTCCCTTTTGGATCAGCATCACTTTTGGCAATAACTAATCACTTCGGATTCTCGTTACTCATCCAGCTGTCCACATAAAACTTCTCATGATAATCCGGTTGCTGAGCTAGTTCTTTGAGCTTCTGTTCAGCTTCTTCAGCGGTAAGATATTCTCCAATAACTGCTGTAAACTCACCAGTGGACGTTTTGAGGAAAGAGATGTCCTCATCCGGATAGGACTCTTTAATTATACCCATCGATTCTCCAAAAGGCATTGATTCTGTGCGGAGAGAGTATACCTTCCGAGGTGTGACCGGTTTGCCGTCGGAAGTCAATTTCACTTCCAGGTATCCAGGGTTCTTGAATTCCGTTACGGCATACTGTACCCCTTCTTTTAAAACAACTACGAATCCGACGGAAGAGTCGTCTAAAATCATGGAACCATAAACATCTTTCACTAAAGGCTGGGTCATGAAGTCGGCTTTGACATTCTTTATATCCATGTAACGTGCACCGCTAAAAGTGAAGAGGATACGATTCGGTGCTTCTTTGTGTACCACATTATAATGGGGTGCATCATTAGTCTGAGCATGCTCGTCGGTGCTAAAATTGATTTTTAGCGTATTTTCGGTTGCTTCCGATCCCACAGTTACTCCATCTGTAACTTTGCCTCCATCGCCAAATTGCAACACCTGAACAATAGAGCCGACCACAGGTATTTTGGACATGGCGTTTGCTACGGAAGGGATGTTCACCACGAAGAGAAAAGCAGCACATGCCGCTATGACTGAGGCATAACGAATCATTCGAGATGAATTCTTGCGAGCAGTGGCTCTTTTCTGTGCATGATGAATAACGTCAGTAAGTTGAGCAGGGATTTCAATATTTTCGTAACGATCTTTACCTGTCATAGATCTCCAACCTCTCCTTCAATTAAATCCATTTTTAATTTGTTGATAATCCGATAGAATTTTGACTTAACGGTATTCTCCGACAGGGAGAGCACTTCAGCGATCTCCCGGAAACGCATATTACCAAAGAATTTTAATATAATATAGGCTCTTTCCTCGGGGATAAGCCGGTCCAGTGCGTCATATAGATCCATTTTTTCTTCTAGGGATGCCCCTCGCTCTGGAGATACAAACTCCTGCACATGATCCTCCATATAGGTCACTCGCTGGTTGCGTCGAATATGATCTATCGCTGTGTTAATCACAATTCGTGACATCCAGGAATCAAAATAAGTCATGGACTCCATCTTTCCATAAGCGATGTACCCTTTATAGACCGCTTCGGATACGATATCCAGCGCTTCTTGTTCATTTTTAACATAGCAGTATGCCAGTCGATATAATTTATTTTGAATCTCTGTTATTTTTTCGCTGAACTGTTCTTCTTTTGTCTTTCTATGGTTCAGTCTAATCACTCCTGATCCCCCCTGATCAACCTAAATATTCAAGTCACCGCTCGTTCCAGGCCTGGATTCTATAGAAGTGCTTGAGTTCGCTTGACACTCGTTAGACTGGTGAGGAGAAGAAATAGTTCTAAACGGTCAAAAAATTTTTTTCTTTCGGCCCTGAATAGGATAACGAGCCTCGCCTCAATTCTTAACATAGAATAATTTGCCTATAACATCACATGCCAAAACACCCGCTCTTCTAAGATCGAAGGCGGGTGTAATCGAATTTATTTGCTTATATTAGAAGTTAAAGTTGTCTGGATCAGAACCAAATCGTTTATTCTCGTTCAGACTGTTAATCTGCTCTATTTCTTCCGAAGTTAACTCAAAATCATAGAGATCAGCATTCGCGTGAATACGCTCAGGCGTAACGGATTTCGGTATGGTCACGATGCCGTTCTGCAGATCCCAGCGCAGAATTACTTGTGCGGGGGACTTGCTGTATTTGGCGGCGATATCCTTCAGCAACGGATGATCCATCAGATGACCTTGTCCGAGTGGAGACCAGGCTTCGATCTGAATCTGATGTTTGTTGCAGTACTCACGAAGCTCTGACTGAATCAATAGTGGGTGAAGCTCCACCTGATTAACTGCTGGTTTGATCGTGGCATCGATCATCAAGTCTTCCAGATGGTGAATCTGGAAGTTGCTCACACCGATCGCGCGGATGCGTCCTTCTTTATGGAGTTTCTCCAGCGCTCGCCATGTGTCTTTGTACTTGCCCTTAACCGGCCAGTGGATAAGATAGAGATCCAGGTACTCCAGTTCGAGTCGTTCCATGCTTGCCTCGAAGGCTGCCAGCGTGGATTCATATCCCTGATCACTATTCCATACTTTAGTGGTAATGAACAGATCCTCACGAGCTACTCCAGATTCACGAATACCCTGAGCGACACCTGTTTCGTTGTTATACGCTTTGGCTGTGTCGATGCTGCGATAACCAGCTTGAATGGCTGTTTTGACAGCATGAACGACTTCGTCTCCGTCTTTAACTTTGAATACCCCAAAACCCAGCCATGGCATTTTGACTCCGTTATAGAGTGTGGTTGTGTCCTGCACGTGTTTCATGGTCCGAAATTCCTCCTCTTATTGATTCATTGTTCCACTATGTAATTACCCTGCTGTTCAGCAGCCAATCGATATCGAAGGGCCGTCTTGAATGATTATACTAAAATCTTCCTGGTCTTGGTAAAGGGAGTGATCCATTTTACGAAGTAAACGCCGCTATTATCCTTTTTCTTCAACCAGAGGTTTGGTTTTGACGCTTGTGGGTGATAAGATGAAGTATACGAAATATGGAAGCCAAGACTTTGTAATTGGAGAGTTTACATAAGAACAGACGAAGTACGGAATCGGGTATAGACCAGACCGTACGATTAACGATAAAGGAGCAAGAATACAATGGCTAAACCTAAACAAACCAAAAAAGCAGCTGCCTGGTCTCTCGTGGTCATGGGAGCAGGATTTGCTGCATCCTTGCCGTTCCAGGGCGTTCCTGTGGGCAAGTTGCTGGTAGGATCATTTGAAGCGGGACTCGTGGGTGGACTTGCGGACTGGTTCGCCGTTACCGCATTATTCCGTCACCCGCTCGGCATTCCAATTCCACACACGGCATTGCTGCCGAAAAATCGCGATAAAATGACGGAAGGTCTGGTCTCCGCAGTAGAGAATAACTTGCTCAACAAAGACAGCATTACCGAGAAAATTGCAGATTTCAAAGCAGCAGAGACGGTACTTGATACGTTGACACGTGAGCTTCACAGTGACGGGATCAAGACGATGATTGATACGCTCTGCAAGCGAATTCTGGCTGGTCTGCCGTTAGAGCAGATTGCTCCGCTCGTGGCACGTGAGATCAAGTCACAAGCGGGCGCCTTTGATCTGGGTCCGATTCTGGAACGGGCTGCCCACCAGATGACAGAGCGGGGTTACGACGCCAAAGCGCTGGACTATGGACTGAAGCAAGCCGAGGAGTGGCTGGTTAAACCCGAGACGATCATGTTTTTGGGTGAAAGCGGCATGAAAGCCATCAGCGGCATTCAGATGAACGGATTGATGCAGTTTGCGATGAATGCGTTCCTGGGTTATATGAACGAGGAGCGTTTGGGTGGCATTTTGCAAGGATATCTCTTCGATCGGGTAGAGGATATGAAACGTGAAGGCAGCGCTCTAAGGTACAAGGTGCTTGATATGGTACGTACCCAGACGGTGCGTTTGGCAATGAGTGAGGCTATGCAAGATGGAATCAACAGCTGGAAGAACAATATGTTGGAGGGCTGGAACGCAGAGGAAACGGTGCTGAACAAACTCACCGACCTGAGAGACAAGGCGCTCGCCGCGATGGAAGATGGACAGTATGTAGATACGTATGCACTGCCTGCCATTGAGCGGGTATTGGTTGATCTGCGGGCAGATGACGAGTTGATGACAGGCATGAATGCCAAGATCGTAAATGGCGTCACAACACTGCTGGAGAAAAATCATTCTAAAATCGGTAAACTGGTACGCGAAAATGTGGACAAAATGGACAATGCCACTTTGGTTTCGATGATTGAGGATAAGGTTGGACAGGATCTGCAATGGATTCGGATCAACGGAGCCGTTACCGGATTTGTTATCGGGATTGCGCTGACTGCGCTGCAGATGGCATTGGCATAACAGTAAATCATGCAAAAGGAGGGCCGCTCTTTCGAGGAGCAGGCTCTTTTTGTCGTGGATGGGAAAATTATGATGTACTTGATGCAAGAATTAGGAAAGTGGGTAATGTACACCAAAGTGTCCTATTTGAATCATATAGGAAGAAAGTTACATGAAAACGATCCTGTTAGCCGATATGGCTCATGTTGATTTTGTACTATGATGCAGGTAACAGATGAATAGGGTGTACTTCACATATAGTGAATGCCTCGATTCTACCATGAGGGGGGATCCGTATTAAACGTGCAGGATGGTTGAAGGGTTTATTCACACTAATGATGGTGTTTACTATATTTTTGGGAGGTTGTCAGAACATGAACGCAAGTGAGAAGGAAGCTTTATACCAAGAAGCTGAAGCAACCGTAATTCAGCACTTCAAGCAGAAGTTTGAACTGGATGTTGTGATTACAAGCAAAGAGTTGTTGCCGGAAATGGCAGTGTCCCAGATTGGGCTGAAAGGGCATGTGAAAGATCATGAAGATCAAAGCTTTGGCATTTCGTACGACTACAAAAAGAAGGTAACCAAGAACTTGGTCATTAGTCCTGAGATTGAGGAAGTGATGATAGCCAAGGGACATAATCCATACGACAAATAAAGGGAGGTGTAGTTATTGAGTAACGGGTCCAATATTGATGATGAAACGTATAAAACGATGTCTGATCTAGCCTACCAGGATCAAAAGGCTGGAGACAAATTAACGGAACTTCCCGGATGGGAGGTCCTTGAGGGGACGGAAAGCAATAAATTTTCCGGTTTTGATGCTGTAACATTTTATAATCCCGAGACCAAGGAAGCTGTCATTGCTTATCGTGGTACAGAAGGAAGTGCGTCCTTGGATCGCTCTGTACCTGACTTTGTCATGGATGGCCGCATTGGGGGCGGAGAGTTGATTCGTAAGGGTCAGCAGGAGGCCGGGAATTTTGTTAATAATCTTACGCCGGATTGGCTCGACAAAGGTGTCGAAGGTGTCAAAGACTTCACGGGCATATCCAAAGTGGAGGATTGGGCTGGTGACAGGGTAAGAGACGTGGAGAACTGGACGGGTGATCGCGTAAAGGATATTGAAAAAACTGTTTCCCCTACAGGCTGGGCCAATCAGATGTATCAATCCGAAGACTACGCAAATCACATGCAGAACAAGCATAAGGATCTGAATTTCTCGATGACCGGACATTCCTTGGGCGGGGGAAATGCACAATATGCGTCTGCTTATACAGGAATTCCAGCCGTGACGTTTAGTGCACCATCTGTAATGGGTAATCTGACGCCAGAAATGCGGCGCCGGGCTGAATCAGGTGCATTTGACGGGCAGGTTGTGAACTATGCAAATCCCAGTGATCTGGTAGCCAGCGGAACGCTGGGAGGATATGACCGGCATGTGGGATCGACCTATTACATCAACTCCGATTATGACTCGGCGAATGATGGCGTGAGTATTATCGATAAAGCCAAGAACTCATTTGGCGGGGAGAACTATCACAGTCTGGATCAATATGATTTCAAAAATGGTTACATATCCAATGACCTGTACGATCCGATTACTGGAGAGAGAATCCGCTATTCACCACGCCTTATGGATCACATGGGACCGTTCAGCAAGAACTTCGGTCCGTTACGTTCCAAGTCCGGCGGCGGTGGAGGTATGGCTTCGGCTGCTGCGGCTTCAGGTCTGATTCAGGTAACGCCGGAAGAACTGAAAAGTGTCGCTTCACGGTGGAAGCAAAATGCACAACAGTGCAATGCGGAGCTGAATCAGGTGCGAACCCGCATGGCCCAATATCTGCATACGAGCCGCAGTCGCAGGCTGGAGCCCATTGTCACCCAACTGGACGCGTCGATTCAAGAACTTAGCACATGGCATATGAAACATACCAGCCAGTTCCTGAACTTTATTGATGAGAAGGCGGATGCCTTCCGGCAGGCGGACGAGAGTCCGGTTCATTTTAATTAGGAACCAGGTTGGTTAATGTCGATATCACGTACATGGGGGAGGGGAACGCAAGTGGGTGGACAATTACTGGTGGAATTAAATGATCTTCGAATTGCGGAAAAAGAACTGACACAGCTGCTTGCTCGTCTGCAAGCCGATGAACAGGAAGCGAGGGCGCTATACAGTCGCCTGAACGATTGGAAAGGCCAGTCCGCAGATCATACAAGACAGCAGATTGAAGAGTTTTTTGCGGGCCTGTCCAGACGTATTCAATCCATTGAACAGCAGAAGAAAAGCTTGCTGCAATATATTGAGATCATGATCCAGACGGATCAGGAACGCTAAAGAGTGGTAAGGCTGATGCCATATTGCGGATGGCAATCAGCGTGGATAAGAGTGTGACCGTGGAGCGGCATGATTAGTTCTAAACCACGGATTGTAAAGAACATGGGTAGCCAATCAAAATGATGATAGCTAAAAAGCCTACGGCACACCGGGTTTGATCCCGTATGCCATAGGCTTTTTGTTATCTGAATTTTTCTCAGGTTTTCGTAAAACTGTAAGTTAGTTCTTAACGTTTTTTGCGACGTGTAGCCAACGCAATCCCCAAGAAGGACAAGATCAGGGCCAGAATGGATACGATCAATGTTGCTTGTTGAAGCTTCAGCGTACCCGGGTCTGTATCCGTGTTGTTTGGTTCACCTGTAACGGTGTCATTGAGTGCATCGCCCAGCGTGGTGTCATCGTTTGCTTTGCTATCGTCGGTAGCTGCATTATCTCCAGTGGCGCCTTCTGTACCTGCACTATCATGTCCATCGTTGGCATGACCTCCACCTGCCGCAGCATTACCAGCAGCAGCCGGATCTTCGCTAATCGTTGTGATACTGTGCGGGTTGGCATCACTTGGTTGGCCTGTCCATTCTACGATGCTGCCATCACTGTAGTATTGGAATGCATCCCAAGCTACTTCAGCTTCCGCCTTAGGGTTCTGTGCAACGAAGTTGAACTGCTGGAATTGTCCTGCTAGAATGCCTTCATTATCGCCGTCAATCTCCCACGTAATTGATGTTACTTCATTGGAATCGTTCTTCTCTGTGGTGATTTTCCAGCCTGCCAGTGGTTGATATTGCTTGAATGCAACACCTTCCGGAACTTTCATGGTGATTTTGGTTGTAGGCAGTTCTTTCTCGGATGGAATCTTAATGGTGTACGTCTGCCATGCACTTGTCTGTGCAACGGATGGGCTAACGGTAACGTGAGCGCTCGCGAATCCGGCGAATAACATGAATGCTGCGGTACCTGTTGCGATAGTGGATGTTAGTTTGGAAATCCATGATGTTTTCTTCAAAATAAATAACCCCTCTCAGTTCTTATCATATATGATGCGGCCCATTTTCTTAAATGAGTGTCTACGTTCTGCAAAGGCGCCGTTTCGGTTACGAATGGTCTTTCGATCACCGTTATTCTCGGATTTTTTAGGCAACTATATAAATTTAACTAAATACGGTTTACACATACACTCCGATGACAGAATAACCTTCCAATCGCTGTTATCCCCAGATTTTTTGATTCCCTTTTCTCAAAGGGAAAAATCCGGTGATAAAGGCGAACGCTACGCTTTTTCAGGTTTTTTCTGCCCTCTCCGTTTCAGTGTAAATAATAGTTCAATTTAAATAGTAATAAGTTGAAATCCGGGAATAAAGGCGAGTGCTTCGCTTCTCCAGAATCAATTTCGTTCCCTTCACTACATTTGCAGTTTGTAGAAACACTCATTTTAGATTGGGTCACTTTTCAATTTGATCTTTGTGTAACTATGGCTTGGTGGTGTTGATCTCAAATTCGGCATCCAGTGCATCCAACGTCTTGGTCAGGAGATGTACCTTGATATTCCAACGTCCAGGCATGGAGATGTAATCTTCAGCCTTGTACACACCGGTGTCGTTTTTCGGAATGGTAATCTCATAGATCCCCATATCCATGTCCAGATGTGTGAGTGACAGTGTGATCTGTTCCAGATCGTTAACGATACTTCCATCTGCCCGTTTCACATCAACTTCGAATTGGTTCTCTCCCGTTATATTGGGACTCACCTGAAGTGTGATCGCCGAGCCGTCTTCTGTAGTCTTTGTCTCCTGATACGGTCCGACCGCAGCGGGTTGTCCTGGAGACAGGTGTGTCAGTACGGCAGCCAGAGCGAGAATGACAGCACCGGTGGCAAGTTCGGCTTTCAGGCTGCCGGATAATCTGCTTCCCGCTGCTGCTCTTGCCAATCTGGCATGACGCCAGGCGAAGACAAGCATTACAATAAGCAGGACGATCTTGCCGATCAGGACAAGGCCATAAGCTGTAGTGAACAAGGAAGTCAGCACAGGTGCTGGTAGAATAATCAGACTGCTGTATATCCCTGTAGCAACCAGAGCGGCTACGGCGCCAATCCCCCAGGCGGTAAATCTGCGAATAGCAACCCAGTAGACTTCTCCTCGCACCTTCGATGGCAGCTTATCCGCCAGTGGAGGCAGACATATCGCCATGGCGGTTAGTGCACCAATCCAGAAAGCGGCACCAATCAGATGCACGAAGTCCATGGCAATCGCGAGCGCACGTTGATCCGCCGCAGCCGGATGTCCCGTCATGGCATGCGTGAACAGCCATCCAAGCACGAGCACAAGTGAGCCATAGGAAGACCAGATGCGAGCACGGATGGATCGATCGCGATCATATCCGGAGAGAATCGTGACGGCCAGCAGCATTACAATGAGTATTTGTAACATCCAGATCTGACCAAAGGATGTCAGCTTGAGCGCACTTCCGATCAGTGCCCAGCTTAGTTCGTTCAGAGCCACACCAGATTCATATAACGTATTCAGTGGCAGGCTGATCAGAGCGGCAAAGGAAGCAGCAGCGTAGCTGATCCATAACAATCTGTAGCTACCCGGAACGTCCATAGGTTCTCTTGTCATGGATGTCGGTGCGATTCGCAGCAGCAAGAATGCAAGTGTCCCCAGAATGACAGACAATCCGAGATACTGAATCCAGTCTGTCAGGGATACAATCCATTTCAGCGGCCCGCCTGTTGAACCGGAACCGGATGTAAGATCACTCAGTCCGGCAGGAGAACCGGATGGTTCACCGATATGGAAAACATACGCCCCTTGAATTGGATGTCCATCGGCAGATACAGCTTTCCAGTTAACGGCATAAGTCCCGTTCCCGAGTCCAGCCTGCAGGCCAGTCTCCAGAATATGAGGGCGATCCACATCGATCTTTACATTTCCATCGTCTGCCTGATTGCCGTCAGGTCCGGTAATTTTGATATCATAAAAGGCCGTCTGCAAGGATTCGTTGAACTCCAGCGTCAGCCGCTCCGGAGCAGCTACGAGGATCTCATTTTCTCCTGGCGAAGCCTTAACAATATAAGCATGGGCAGATGCCCACTGTGGCATAACAAGGCAACATACGAGCAACAGACAGGTGACCAATGCCCAGTGCCGTTTGCCCCATTTCAGGGTAAAGCGTGTAAAAATCAAAAAATCATCACCCTCAGGTTATAGATTTGTAGTCATTCATGGTCCTTTAAACACAATCTAACCCATTATAACTTTGTCCAAAATGACTGCGTATGACTACATTGGGCTATAAAAAAACGATTTGGTCTACATAATTGTGACAAAAGCATGAATGCTATGTCATTTCTCACCTATGTCGGACGCATCATTGACTCCGAATTAACAATGTTTATTTGCGAAGTTTACGTCCTGCAAGCCCGCTCTCTAGTGCGTAGCGGGTGAGTTGTACCCGGTTTTCAAGCTGGAGCTTCTGCAAAATGTTTTTGAGATGATTCTTCACCGTCTGGTCTGAAATACCGAGTTGATCGGCAATCTCCCGATTGGTATATCCCGCGGATACCCATTGCAGAATCTCAAGTTCCCGCGCCGTTAGCGGGTTATCTTGCACATCTTCACTGCGTGGTGCGGGAAACTCCTGCAAAATCCGATAGGCCAGTTCCTTACTGAGCGGTGCGTCATCACTGACGATGGCGCGCAGGTATTCAAGCCAGGTGGAAGGCGTTAGATTTTTGAGCAAATAGCCTTGAGCGCCTTGTTTCAATGCTTCGAACAGAAACGTCACATCATCCGATACCGTGACCATAACAACAATAACATAAGGGAATCGCAGCTTGATCTGACGGGTGGCTTCCAGCCCATCCATGCCCGGCATCTGCACGTCCATCAGGATCAGGTCGGGCATCCATTGTCCGGTGAGCTCCAGCGCTTCCTGTCCATTCGAAGCTGTACCAATCACTTCAAACAGGCTGTCCTCGGATAAAATGCTACAGATCGCTTCACGCGCATGCGCATGATCATCAACAACCAATACACGTACATGTTCCATATTAAGCATGCTCCTTTCCTATCGTCATTCGTGTATGCCCCGGTCTTGAATCGAGGGTGAAAGACCAACCCATCTCGGCAGCACGCTCCTTCGTAATTCGCAGTCCGTACCGATCCTTCAGATGAAGAGGATCTCCACTTAGTCCATTCCCATTATCCTGAATATAAATGAACCAGGCAATTGGGTTACCTTCCGCATGAACCTGAACGCGGGTAGCCTGCGCATGTTTGCGTACATTCAGTAGTCCCTCCCGGATACAGGCGAGCAGTTCCACTTGTTCCTTGGCAGAGAATGTTACACCCCTGAGGTCCCAATGAATCTGTGCACTAGGTACCGTTTCCTTGACGAGCACTTCGACCTGCGCATGCAGTGAAATAATTTCTGATGTTACCGTAGAGGAAGGAACAAAACGCAACTGGGCAATAGCTTGCCTTACATATGTATTGACTTCATGCACGGTTTTTTGAATCTCCTGGATCTCATGCTCATGTCCGCTTCCTGCTAGACTACGGCCTGCTTTATCGGTTTTCACGGAGAGCAGAAAAAGGGACTGAGATATGCCGTCGTGAAGTTCTCTTGCCAATTGGTCACGAGCTTCCAGCGCTGCTTTTGCTGCACGTTCCTGCTCCAGAGCAGCCCTGGCACCTTCAAGCATGTGGAACAATCGGCTGAGCAGTGTCACGCTGACGAGGTAAACGATGACGGGTGTTAACCAGTTTCCAGCATCCATCGAAAGGTACGGCATCAGAAACTGATGGCGAATGTATTCCCAGATGCCAACCGTGAATGTAGGGATCAGCAGAATCATCCATTTAATTTGTTTATAGGACATGAATGCAGAACTCCTTTGATCTAGGATTAGCTTAATTAGGTACTTTATTTATACAGGGATGGGATCATTATAACGCAAGCTTGTCCAAGACCCTAGTCTGTGTCTTTGGAGAAAGCTGGGGAGGATCAGGGAGTATTTAGAAGGATATCTAAGAACGACAAGGGGGGAAATGTTGTCACGCTAGGTGAGGGTTGGTGTGTCCAGCTGAGGAAGGCTGAGTCCGTTTTCCCTATCGGAGAAGGTCCTCTATACTTAATATAGAACGTGAATTCATTACAAAACATGTTAAGGAGTGACGCAACAACATGAGTCAAGAAGTATTGGAACGTCGCAGTGAATTGCTCAAAAAGAACATTCATCAGATGCTTGTTCAAGACAATCAGCACGGTATCAGTCGCCAAGACAACATGTTTTTGCAGCAGATGATTAAAGAGCTGCATCAGACCTCACATGAGCTGAATACCAAATCTTAATGTAGAATCTGCACGAGAATGAAGTTGTCTGGTGTACGATTCATTCCATGAAAATGAAAATGGCGCTATCTCCGATCAGACCGGGGATAGCGCTTTTACTTTTTCTGGGCTTATAGAAGCAGTTCTGTTTATTTTACTGCAACTGTTGCTGAGCGGTTCTTTTCTCAATATATTGAATGAACAACTCGGCAAGCTCCGGATCAAACTGTGAACCCGAACATGAGCGCAGCTCCCGAATCGCTTCTTCCATGTTCTTGGTTTCCTGATACGGCCGCTCTGTCGTCATGGCATCAAAGGAGTCAATCACGGTCAGCATCCGGCAGAGCCGGGGAATCTCGTTACCCTTCAGGCCGTAAGGATAGCCTTTGCCATCATAACGTTCGTGGTGAAGTTCAATATACGGAATCAGATCGGCGAAGCGATCGTTCGTGATCACCATTTTTTTGCCCCAGGTGACATGTCCTTTGATCGTTTCCCATTCTTCTGCGGTGAGCTTGTCCTTTTTGTTCAGAATAGACCAAGGAATCTCCAGTTTTCCGATGTCATGAATCAGTGCTCCCAGCACGAAGCGACGTTTTTCCGCATTATCCAGTGCGAGCAATTCACTGATATCCAGTGCATATTTGTAGACCCGTTTGGAATGTTTAAACGTATCCATATCTTTGTATCTGAACAGATTGAGCTGCTGCTCGATGTCACGAACGTCCTGTACCAGATCAATCTCGTGTTCCATGCCATCATTGCTGCCGTGGCGGTGCACGTTGTTCTTGCCCTGTTTCTTCGCATAATATAGTGCTTTATCCGCCTGATCCACAAGCTGGGATTTGTTATACATATCCACCTGATAGGGTGCGACGCCAGCAGAGAAGGAGAGACAACCGTGTGGAAACACTTCAACGCCTTCAAACGGCGTGTCGTTCAGTTGTTTACGCAGCTTGTTCATGAACCTGTAGGATTCGTCCAACTCCATGCCTGGCATGAGCAAAGTGAACTCTTCTCCTCCATAACGAAAGGCGGTAACAGGTGTGCCTTCCGTCTTTCGCATTAGAAAATCCCCCAGCAGGGCTAGCAGACTGTCACCTTGAAGGTGGCCAAACCGATCGTTATACTTTTTGAAATCATCGATATCAATAAGTCCCAGACAGAGCGGGGTTCCCTGCGTTCGAGCGTTAGTCAGTTCGCTTTCTAACATGCTTTCGAAATAGCTATGGTTGAACAGACCCGTACGTTGATCCGTGTTGGCCTTTTCCTCAATCGTCTGATACATCACGAACAACTGCCTGAATGCATGGGAGAGCAGAATGCTAAGACTTAGATACAACAACAGGCCAAGTACGCCATTGTGCACAACCAGAATTGTCAGGACCAGCGCCAGAATCAGCGTACACAGATAAACCAGCAGGGATTCGGTAACGAATGCCCGCTTCATCTGCTGTAATGCATCCTTTGTTGAGAAATGAAAGAATAAGCCAAGTGTGATTGTGTTGATGATGAAGTAGGCTGCGAGCGCTGCAAAATAAGGAATCAGGTTATAGCCGTCCAGAGTTCCCGATTGCCCGCCAGTCCACTCAAACACGGCAGCTGCTCCCGTAATCATGAGACTGTAGATGCTGAAATTAACAATGTGTTTCCACCAGGTTAGCTTGCGCTCTTTGATTAACAGGATGATGGAGACAGGAAGCAGTACGGATAAACTGAAAGCTCCGCCAAACATGAATATACAGGCAAGGTATACCGATGAATCCATGGATTGCTGATTGCCTTTGGGTGGAATCTGGAACGTGAAATAATCCAGAATTAACGCCGCACCCAGCATGGTGTAGACCATAACCCAATCCGCCGTGGTTAGATGAAGGTAAGACCACTTGTTCATGTATAGAAAAACACCGATCCCGGTACAACTAAGCAAAATAACATACATACTGCTTCGATCTGCCTTATGGATAAGGTTACGAATAAAGTTCATAAAAAATCTCCTGCTTGAGTTTAGTCTAATCTTGATGTGTATATAGTTGGTGTTCTTCTATAGGGATATACTATATAGATGTATAACATACCAAGTTGCCTGCCAAAAATCCAGACAGAAAAAACAGGCCGCTGGCAGCCTGTTTGTCTTGTTGGGTGGTATGGATACTAGCCGCCCAGCTTGTATCCCGAAGTTAACGCTACAACGACAGAAGCCACGATGATTGCGTTGATGACAATGCGGGAATATTTCACACCTTCAAATTTTTTCATGGAGAAGACCTCCCTTCCTTGGAGTCTACCTGTTTTCTTCAAGCCTGATGAGTTTTAGCAGGTTGCACAGCCTTTTTGTCCCGATTCACCATCATGTATTGAATAAAAAGGAATATACCAATATTCATGACCACATCACCGATGCTGATGACCTGAGTCCGTGGGTAAGGGCTGGAGAGTGGGATGATATCACCGAGAAAAGGCAGATTTGTAGATGCATCCATCATAAAATGCTTTGATACGGCGCCGCCTTCCCGGAGCATGTCTACATAGTAGGGTCCCAGTACAGCGGAGGCTTCCACAGAAACAGGCATGCGCCCACCGTTTACAGCCATAACGGCAAAATTGAGAAATACCCCAATCCAGATGAGCATGAAACCGGTATGGTGTCTGTTGAGCCACAGGAAAGCGAGCCCTGTAATGTAGACGGCAGCAAAGAGATATCCATTAATGGATGCCACCCATTCGAATCGTTCCTGGAGATAGAAAATAAAGAACTGGATTAGCAGCAATACAGGGAAAATCCAGCCACTTCGCAGCTTGAGTGCTGCAAACTGGTTGAGCCCATGCCGCAACCCGCCCCGAAAAAATCCAACGATCAAGCCTAGTAGAATACCGTCATATACCATGGAGTAACTCCTGTTCGTGCGGAGATATGCAATATGATTGCGTGTTTGTGTACATATAGGATTCGACCTTATATTGGTAATTCCTGCATGAGAAAAATGATTTTGTAGAAGAAATTTGCAAAATGCTGAACAAAAAACCGCCTTTACGAATCTAGGGGTCGAAACCCCTGTAAAATTCGGTAAGGACGGCTGCTTATGGTGCCAAAATACGAGCTTTAATTCGGTTGAAGACGGAATTTATTTTATTCAGATCCACCGTTCAGATAGTTGAAGAAAGGCTGGTCCACCCAGAAGTCATACGTCGTAATGTCCGCATCAGGTGCCAGTTTCAGGAAACCTTCCCGAATGGATTTGGCATTTTCTTTCAGAGAGAAGGACTGAGCATAGTAATTGCCAAGCGCGATCTTATTATTGGAAATGACAGGGTAGTTCGCCAATGCGGTTGGTGAATAATACAGCGGTTGCCACCAGGAGCTGAGAATCAGTGGAGATGTACTGTCACTATTCTTTTTGGCATATTTCAGCACAATGTCGTTGAAGCGGACTTTATCTGACACATTGTTGAACTCGAACTGAATATCATATTCCTTCGCAGAAGCAATATAGTTACCGTTATCGATCTGTGTCACTTTATAATCAGGCGTTTCCTTCGGCTCGCCCCATTCCTTCAAATAAATGAAGGCAGATGTCTTGGGTTGGAATTGCACATCAGCATCAATACCTTCGCTACGCAGCAAACCAACCAACTGTACAGCATGTTGAATATTATCGTGGCCGTAGGTAAGTGTCAGTTCATCGATAAAGTTGGAATCAAATCGGCTATCCTTCAGATTGTAACCTGTTACGAGATCATCTCGCAGGGCCTGATCCACAATTTTTCTCAGCTCAGGTGATTCGATCAGATCCGCTGTGCGATATGCAGCATACAGTTTGGAATAGATGTCCGCATCGCCGGAACGCCCAATCTCATGTTTGTATTTCCCTTGACTGACCAATACGCGTCCAAGCAAAGTATCAGCGAAATCTTTACTTGCTACGCCACCCTTAAGGAGAGCGGGGTATAGGCTTTCAGGAATCAGGCCTGTATCGATCGCCGCAGCCAGTTCCTGTGCGGCTTGTCCCTGAACACGGTTCGGGCTAATGCCAACTTTGGCAAGCGCTTTGGCTGTTTTCTCTGCAGGATAAGTATAAGCCAGTTCCTTGAATCCGGCTGCTTTCACCGCGATGAAGACCGCTGCATAAGTGCTCAGTTGATCCTTAGCACGTACTTCTGTACCCGTAAGAACCCCATTATTGTATAAGGATACGGCAGCATCATATGAAGAATCACCAGAAGACAGATCGGTAAAGACAGGAGCTTTGGCTTCACTGTCACTTGCTTGAGTTGCTTCCGTGATGGCTGCAATGGCTTGAATGAAATCACCTTTGGTAATCTGTTGCGGCAATTGAATGTTGTATTTCGCTTGCAAGAATTGAGCAAAATCCGCTGCGCTTTCCGTATAGGCAACTGGCGCCTGAGCTACCGGTCCTTTGACACTTTGTGAGGTGGCGGGTTTAGCCGGAGTTGCAGATGCTGCAGAAGCGGAAGCGGGCAAGCTAAGGCTGCCGAGTGTTACCGGAGCGGCGAGTAGGGCCGCCAACGTGATCTGGGTGATTTTTTTCAAATGAATAGCCTCCTTAAAATGGGTTGGAAAATAATCAGCTTTGGGTTATAATTCTGACAATTCCTATCAGAATAGAATAATTGGATTGACTTTAGCACGGAGACGCGCTGGATGTCAACGAAAAAAAGCTTGATACAGAACGGTTTCCAAAGCTTGGTAGAAAGCGAATTGTCAATTATATTCTATTTGAGTGTATACGCTCAAAGATTTATTGACAAGGATCGACAGTATCCGCTAGGATAAGAAAAAAGAATGTTGAAAAGGGGTATTTTCAAAATGAAAAGAGGTTTATCGTTCGTCTTATCGATCATCATGTTGGCTATTTTGTTGGCAGCTTGTGGGAATTCGGCTTCCAAAGACGAACAATCCGCCCAAGGCAGTGATTCGGAGAAATCTCTTCGGATGGCCCTCGTACTTCCCGAAAAAATAGGGGTTAACCCTTTCTTTGTACAGATGGATGAAGGTTTCAAAAAAGCAGGCGAAGAATTCAAAGTAGATACCAAGACGATTGAAT
The DNA here is from genome assembly GCF_038003195.1 of Paenibacillus sp. FSL M7-1414. Classification (NCBI taxonomy): domain Bacteria; kingdom Bacillati; phylum Bacillota; class Bacilli; order Caryophanales; family Paenibacillaceae; genus Paenibacillus; species Paenibacillus sp. FSL M7-1414. Next base: position 461,373 of record NZ_JBBOOS010000001.1, read on the forward strand.
CGACAGACCCGGCAGCATTTGAACAAAATCTGCGTGCTGCGGTTGCCGAGAATTATGATCTGATTATTACAGCAACTTTCCAGGCAGAAGATGCATTGAAGAAAGTTGCAGCAGAGAATCCGGACAAGTCCTTTGCGATTGTAGATACAACCGTTGATCTTCCAAACGTTCGTAGCGTTGGTTTCCGTGAATATGAAGGGGCGTACCTGCTCGGTGCAGCTGCTGGATTGTCCACCAAAACAGACAAAGTCGGCATGATCGCAGCAATGGATGTACCATTGATCAAGAAATATACGGAAGGTTTCAAAGCTGGATTGGAATCCGTGAATCCGGATGCAGAATTCCTCGTGAACTATGTAGGTGGATTTAACGACCCAGCCAAAGCAAAAGAATTGGCGTTGGTACAATTCGGCAAAGGCGCTGACTTCATCGCTGGCGCATCCGCTGTAGGTGATCTTGGTGTGTTCGAAGCAGCAAAAGAAAAAGGCTTCTATACTTCCGGTCAGGATACGGACCGTACTGTTGAAGACCCGGAACATATCGTATTGTCTCAATTGAAGTCAACCGATACGGTTGCTTATGAGACTGTGAAAGATTTTGTAGAAGGAAACTTCAAAGCAGGTGCAGTAAACTACGGTTTGAAAGAAGACGGTGTAGGCCTGACTTACGTTACACGTGACAGCGAATCTCCATTGAATGCTTTTGTCGGACAAGAAGTGATCGACAAGGTTAAAGCAATCAAGGATGATATCGTATCCGGCAAAATCGTAGTCAAAGATCCATTGCAACAATAGTTTCGAATGTTCTTTTCAATGAATGAGTGATGGAAATGATCAGCCGGCTGCCCGATCAGGCAGCCGGTTTTGCTGCTATTAAATGACCGAGACCGAGGGGAGCGAACGCAAGATATGCTGTTGGAGATGGAGCAGATTACGAAGAAATACGGCGGCTTCACCGCTAACCGGGACATCCGTTTTAATTTGCGTGAGGGAGAGATTCATGCCCTTGTCGGTGAGAACGGGGCTGGTAAAACAACCTTGATGCGTATGCTGTACGGTATGGAACAGCCCACGTCAGGCACAATCAAAGTCCGCGGACGTGAGGTGAGCTTTGCCACGCCGTCCCAGGCGATGGCAAGTGGCATCGGTATGGTGCATCAGCATTTCATGCTGTTCCCTTCCTTTACGGTGGCGGAGAACATCGTGATTGGACGTGAACCGGCTAAGGCAGGCGCATTTGATCGCAAAAAGGCAGCAGCCCAGGTAAATGAGTTGGGCAGACAATATGGCATGCCAGTTGACCCATGGAAAAAAGTGTCCGAGTGCCCGCTTGGCATGCAGCAGCGTGTTGAAATTCTCAAGGTGCTGCATCAGGGCGCAGACATCATTATATTGGACGAACCTTCAGCGGTACTGACACCGCTTGAAGTGAAGGAACTGCTGGCGAATATGAAATCTCTCGCCAAGTTGGGCAAAACCTTTGTACTGATCACGCACAAGCTGCAAGAAGTCATGGATGTAGCCGATCGGATCACGGTGCTTCGGGATGGTCAGGTGACAGGCACGTTGGAAGCCAAAGATACACATGTGGAGGAATTGTCTCGTCTGATGGTTGGTCGTGAACTTGTGCGTATGGACAAGCAGGCATCGGTTCCAGCGGAAGCCGTGCTTCAGGTGGAAGGGGTTAATCTGTCCGGAGCGAAGGATCGTTCGGCGCTCAAGGACATCCACATGGAGGTACGAAAAGGTGAGGTCGTGGGTATAGCAGGCATCTCGGGTAACGGCCAGTCGGAACTGATTCAAGTGATTGCGGGACTGCGTAAGGCGGATAGTGGTCGCGTTATACTCTCCGGGCAGGATACAACCAACTGGCCGGTACGGCGCATTCGGGAGCATGGACTTGCTCATATCCCGGAAGATCGTTACATGTGGGGAGCGGCCAAGGATGCGAGTGTTCGCGAGAACGGGCTGATGGGACACCATCATCGCTTGCAGTCACGCGGTATTATCAAAGCCAAAGCAGCAAGAACAATGGTAGAGAGTTGGATCCAACAGTTCAGCATCAAGACGGGTTCTGCGGAGACCAAGGCACAGTTTCTGTCTGGAGGAAACTTGCAGAAGCTGATTGCTGCCCGTGAATTTGCACAGGATACACCGTTTCTAATTGCAGCCGAACCAACACGTGGTGTGGATATCGGTGCTATGGAGACGATTCATGCCGAATTGCTGCGCAAACGCAGTGAGGGCGCTGGCATTCTGCTCATTTCATCGGAGTTGTCGGAGATATTGCAATTATCTGATCGGATTATTGTCATGTATGAAGGCGAAATTGCCGGAGAACTGAGAGCAGAGGAAGCAACTGAGGAACAGATCAGCTTGTTAATGGCAGGAGGGAAAGAGCGGATATGAATCGGGTAAAAGAAACACTTCGCGGACTCGTGCAGCCGCTGCTTGCCGTATTCATCGGTCTGATTGCAGGGGCTGTGGCGATTCTGATCGTTGGCGGTAATGTGGTGGATACGTATGCGGAGATGTGGAAAGGGGCCTTCGGCAACTTCTACTTCTTCACGAATACGTTGGCTCGTTCCACACCAATCATCTTGGCGGGGCTTGGCGTAGCATTGGCATTCCGTGCTGGATTCTTCAATATGGGAGCCGAAGGCCAGATGATTCTTGGCGGGCTTAGTGCCGCGCTCACGGCGCTCTATCTGCCAGGACCAGGCTGGTTTGTGTGTATTGCTGCGATTGTGGCAGGTATTCTTGCCGGGGGAATCTGGTCCCTGTTTGCAGGCTGGCTGGATGCACGTTTCGGTATGAACTTGTTGATCACAACTCTACTACTTAACTATATTGCCATTTATTTCGGGGGTTACATGGTCTCCTATCCATTTAAGGACCGCACAGGATCTGCAGCGATGGCACAGACTCCGATGATTGACCAGAGTATCTGGTTGCCGAAGTTGTTCCAGGGCATGGGACTGCATGCTGGCTTCATTATTGCCATTGTAGCGGCCATTCTGATCTACTGGTTCACGCATAAAACGGTGACTGGTTACGAGATCCGCATGCTCGGCAGCAACCCGTCCTTTGCAACCTACGGTGGTGTTCGCCGCATTCGCATGATGATGCTGTCCATGGTCATCAGTGGTGGACTTGCTGGACTCGCGGGTGCGGGGGAAGTGCTCGGTACACAGTACCGTTTCCTTGATGGCTCATTGTCATCGGCAAGTTACGCATGGAGCGGCATTATGGCAACGTTGCTTGCCCGCTCGCATCCACTCGGTACAGCTGTGGCAGCTATTTTGCTGGCTGCGTTACAGACAGGTGCCATGGGTATGGAACGGAACACGGATGTACCGCTGGAAGTTGGTAGTGTCATCCAAGCTGTATTGACGTTATTTGTATCAGCTCAGATCGGTTATTCATTCCTGAAGCGGAGAAAGGAGAAAAAGTCCAATGCAACAACTGTTTGATGCAGCCATGTTTGGCTCAACCTTGCGGATTATGACTCCAATCCTGCTTGCAGCGCTCGGTGGGGCTTTATGTTCTCGTGTCGGTCTGTTTAACGTGGGTCTTGAAGGACTAGTTTTGATCGGTGCATTCTCCGCTATTGTCGGCAATTATCTGTTTGGCAATGTACTGCTTGCTGTACTCTTTTCCATTATTATTGTGATGTTATTCTCAGCGCTCTTTGCCTTTATAAGCATTAATCTGAAGGCCAACGCCATCGTGGTCGGGATATCGCTCAACTTCCTGGCTGCGGGGGTGACGACCTTTGCATTGCGTGCGATTTTTGATGTAAAAGGTGCATACTACGACAAAGACATGGTGGGACTTCCCAAGTGGGATATTCCGCTGATTAAGGACATTCCGTGGGTCGGCGATGTAATATCGGGACATAGTCCTCTGGTTTACCTCGGTATTGTGCTCGTGATTGCACTACAATTTTATCTGTTCAAAAGTGTGTCCGGCTTCCGTCTGCGCTCGGTCGGTGAAAACCCGATTGCAGCACAGAGCATCGGGATCAAGGTACGCGGCATCCAGTATGGTGCCGTTCTGATGTGCGGCGTGTTGTGTGCTCTGGCTGGAGCACAGTTGTCACTCGGTCAGGTAACGATGTTTACCGAAGGCATGACTGCTGGTCGTGGTTTTATCGCGCTGGTAGCAACGATGCTGGGGCAAGCGAATCCGCTTGGCGTGATGGGCTCCAGTGTGCTGTTTGGCTTCATGGAAGCATTGAGTATTCGTCTGCAAGGATTCTCCTTGCCAACCCATTTCACGTTGATGCTGCCGTATATTGTAACGCTGGTCGCGATGTTCTTTTTCAAAGACCGTACCTATGCACAGGATGCACTGAAAGCGGGCGGAAGCTCGCGTTAATTCCTGAATGTCTATCTAGAGACAGTAAAAGAAGGGGGAATTCCACTTGCATAACAAGGCTGAACGTTTGAAAAAAAGTAAAACCCCGGCAACCAAAACAGGTAACGATCACGGAGATCGACTGCCGCCAGGACAGATGCTGACGGAGAAATTCCCGATTCTGCATGAAGGGGAAGTGCCGGAATATGACCTGTCCACTTGGGACTTGAAGGTATTCGGCGAAGTGGAGGAAGAGAAGGTGTTCTCCTTAGCTGAGTTGCAGGCGATGCCTCAGGTGAACACGGTGAGTGATATTCACTGTGTTACCCGTTGGTCGAAATTCGATACACCGTGGGAAGGTATACGCTTCTCCGATTTTGTGAAACTTCTGGGGGTTAAGCCAGAGGCAAAATACGTCATGATCCATGCAGATCATGATTATGAGACAAATGTACCGCTCGAAGAGTTGATGCATGATGATGTACTGCTTGCATTCAAATATAACGGTGAGCCACTAACACCCAAGCATGGTTTTCCACTGCGTATGGTTGTGCCACAACTTTACTTCTGGAAGAGTGCCAAGTGGATACGTGGTCTGGAGTTTATGACCGAAGACCGGAACGGATTCTGGGAAGTGAATGGCTTCCACCATTTTGCCGATCCGTTCAAGGAACAACGCTTCTCCGGTGAAGATCTGCCGATTCCGGAAGACGAGTGGACGAAGAAGGAGTTTGATTGATATGTTGATGCCTATTTTGCAGATTCATTCGGAAGACATGCCGGCATACGCCATCGTCTGCGGTGATCCGGCACGTGCGGAGAAGATTTCCCGTAAGCTAGAGCAGGCGAGAGAACTGGCGTTCAGTCGGGAGTATCGTACATTTGTTGGATTGTATGAAGGGGTACAGATCGCTGTGGTCAGCCATGGTGTAGGTTCACCTGGAGCGGCTGTCTGTTTCGAGGAATTGATTCGCGCGGGTGTAACAACTCTGATTCGTGTAGGTACAGCGGGATCGTATACAGCTGATTATCCGGCAGGCAGTGTGATTGTGAGTACAGCCGCTGTTCGTACAGACGGGTTGACTCGCCAACTTGTACCGGATGGTTTCCCTGCGGTAGCGGACATTGGGGTGACGCAAGCACTGATCGAAGCTGCTCGTGAGCAAGAAAGCGCGGATGCTGCAACCTTTGCAGGCAAAGTGGGCGTTGGTATTACCGTAACGCTGGATGCGTTCTTTGCAGGCGTGGAAGAGATTCCACACCGCAAGTATAAGCAGGCTGGAGCACTTGCGGCCGAGATGGAAATTGCGGCGCTCTACATCGTCAGCACCTTGCGTGGCGCTCGCGCCGGAGCCATTGTCGCGATCGATGGATTCGCGGACAGTGATCTGGCAGCCGAGTATGATCCGCATACGGATGCAGTTGGACAAGCGGTGGAGCGCGAGATTAATGCAGCGCTACGCGCACTAGCCGCGCTTGCTCGCCAAGATCAGGTATAGGTTGGTTAAGGCAATACATTTTTGCTCATTGTTACAAGCAAAACAGTAGATGATGTCCATTTGAGGTGGACAATATAAAAAGGGCGTCCCGTAAGGTCATGAATATGACCCAAGGGGCGTCCTTTCCTTTTTAAGAGGGGGATGCAGGTACAGTAGCGAATTGTATTTGCATGGCATGTCATTAAATTAGGAGAGTGATTAAATATGGGCTGGAGTGAATTACGTGAAATTCCTAATGAATACAGCGATGAGGTACAGCGGATTGATGAACAACTTCTGAAACTGGTTGCAGCCAGAAAGGACATAACCGGAGCAGTCCAATACCAACCCCCTCAAAATACCATCGATGAATGGGTGAGCTTACTGGATATGAAGGAGGAAGATATCCGATATGTTCTCCGTAGCGTGCAACCGATGCCGCAAAGACACTACTTTCCAAGTGAACCTCTTCAATTGACGAGTGTGGTGCCGATTATGAAAAAAATGATTAAAGATTCGTGTGAGTATATGATCACGCATTCGATGCAATATGAAGGTGAAAGCCTCGTTTATGTGGAGATTCAATATAAGGGAAATGAGGCTGAGCGTATACAAATGGTTCCACATTTGGCTCTGGAAATATTCAGCGAACAGAGATATATCACCATGAGACATGGCAGTCGTGGAGGAGGTGGGGAGACGCAAATTAGTTTCCGAGTGGTTCCTGCCCTTCCTTCTTCTCTGGAAAACGTTCGATTCTCCTTGATTCCCTCAATACCAGAGATGGAATACAAAGTAGAGGAAATCATTTTGGATAAACAGGTTGATTTCGATTAACGGGGAACAGGATATATCATGAAAAATGACGTATGGATGATGCGCATGTACTAAGGGCGCAAAATCTATACGTCATTATTTGTATCTGGGGAAATAACACCTTGTTCTTTCTCAAATTCTTCAATATGTTGTTCAATAAGATACTCAATCTGCATTGCGATAGATCGTTTGTTTTTGTCCGCAATCACTTTAATTTTCTCAAAATTCTTTTCTCGCAGCCTAAGTGTAAAGACTCTTTTATCTGTAGCCATGAAATAAAATCTCCTCAAAAAGTAATGTTCATATTGTATCATTACAAAATAATTCAATATACAATCATATTGACATCTAAGTGATGTCACTCTAATATTTATATTCATAGTGACGTCACTTTTTTTGGAGGGGAACATGGAGGACTTCGAAGAAATATTTAACCAGTTCAAAGCTCTTCGTATGGAGAGTATCGGAAATCTTGTGATTTATAATTCAAAAGAATATAAAAGATTGAGTCAAGAAAGTGATCGTTTGTTTATGGAGCTATGTGAATATGTTAAGCCAGAGGGGATGGCTTTATTTTTGGACTATTGTAATGTAATAACCCTTCTTCAGGGTACAGCAGAGTCAGTAATGTACGAGCAAGGGTTTAGAGATGGATTTAGCTTAATAAAGTTAATGTTTAATTCAAATAACACATAACTTGGGGGACGGCCTGATCCTCGAAGAGAATGATAATGCAGAAAGTGGGCACGTTATATAAAGGAACATCAACATGAATACGAAAAAAGGGAGGATTCTACGATGACACAGAACAATCAACCTCAGGACGAGGCGGAAATTCGCAACAAGCTGGATGAAGACGGGGATTCCTTGATGGAGAAAAAGAAGATTTTGAGCGGAGTAGACATTGAGCCGCAGGCGGACGAATGGGCAGCGAAGCCATCACCTGTTGCTTTTAATGAAGGAAATGCTTCTTCGAAAAAATAAACAACATGAGCATCATGTGGGCTTGATGGAATGAAGATAAATTTAGCGAAGCAGGTACCCTTATGGTATCTGCTTTTTGGTTGTATAATAATGTAAAATTCAGTAGACGAAAGAGTGATTGGGATGAGTACAGGTACGATTAACATCCGAAAGGCAGAAATGAGGGACTACTCTGGCGTGTCATTGTTGATGGATGAGCTGCACCAGATGCATGTCGAGACGCGGCCGGATCTATACAGAGCGTTAGAGACCAGAATGGAGAAAAAGGAGTTCATCGAACTGCTGGAAACGGACAAGCGTTACCTATATGTTGCCGAGTCTTCCGAAACGGGCTTGATTCTGGGTTACGGGAGCGCGCAGTTAAGTGTAATTCAGGATAACCCATTGATGGTGGATCGCAAGATGTTGTACATCCATGAACTTGTAGTGGATAACAAACATCGGGGCCAAGGAACAGGCAAACAGTTACTAGAAGCATTCATCGAGCTAGGGAGAGAGCTTCAGGCAGATAGCGTGGAATTGTCCGTTTCAACGTTTAACTCTGGGGCACAGACTTTCTATGAACAGATGGGTCTTGTTGTCCGTAGCAGCAGGATGGAGTATACCTTGTAAGGCACAACCAGTGGTGTGAAAGGAGCATTGGTATGGAGGGGAGGGGCGCGAAGGATATGGGAAGTATTAATGAAAAAGAACAAATTAGCGAGAATAGTATTCTGCAATCTTCTGAGGATGTGGAATATCTTGTTCACAGTGTGCAGAAACTGTTGGAAGAGCCAGACGCAGTAATACAATCTTGGGAAGTTGAACCCATAAATCCGGGACGTCTTAATTTTACCACATCAGGTATTTACCTAATCCGGGGAACGGCTACCGTAGTTGGAGCATTACTGTCATGGTCACTTATCTTGAAATGTATTAAACCGGACTCAGCAGAGAAGGAAGATGTTACATACCATAATTATTGGAAAAGAGAAGCTGAGATATTCTCATCAGGAATACTTGATCATTTGCCGGGACGTATCATAGCTCCGCGTTGTTTCGCTGTACAGCACAGATCGGACCACACCATTGGGTTGTGGATGGAAGATGTGTCTCGTCATTCAAAGTGTGATCATGTCTGGCCTCTGGATGATTGGGGATGGATTGCGGAACGCCTTGGTGAGTTTCACGGAGCCTATCTGACGGGAGCCCCATTACCTCAACAAGAATGGATCTGCCCGAGTTGGCTCAAATCATGGGTTAGGGGTTGTCGTCAGTATGCTCCTGCAATCCAAAAGCAAGCCCATTCAATCTGGCAGTGGTTCAACCAATATAGCGAGCAGATGGACAAGGTTTTAAATACACTGGACCAATTACCACGAGTATTGTCACATCAGGATTTGGGGCAAGGCAATATATTTATGCCAACAGAACGTCTGGAAGATAGCGTACTTACTCTTATTGATTGGCAATTCATGAGTATTTCTGGTGTTGGTGAAGAATTAGGAAAGCTATTTGGGGTTAACGCAAGTTTGGGTCATATTGCAGCAGAGGACATATTGACAGCTAAAGAAGAAATGTTCGATCGCTACATGCATGGACTTCGGACAGCGGGGTGGATGGGCGATGAAAGACTTGCAAGGTATGGCTACTGCGCCGCCTTTGCAGCTCGAAGTATGTGGGAAGTCCCTGAGTGGTTGAAATGGGTGGAACAGTCCCAGACTGCTTCAGATATTAATGATGAGTTTAATCGGTAAATGAGTGTCCGTAGTCAGATCATTACTCTTCAGATAGAGATGTCATTCGAGGCAGATGAACTATCTCATGCTCTATTTAATTAGGGAGCAATCATCCATTTTTATCAAAATATCAGAATACTCTTGAATACCCCCATGGGGTATGTTACTCTTAGAAAAGAACGAAAGAAAAGGGGTGTTCATGATGGATCATCAGAGCCATCCCGAGGAACCTTTGCAATCCTCCAAGTCCGATTCAACGGAAGCTTTGGCTACAGTCAAAGAAGCAGTATCCTGTCATGCCGAGGGCAGTGATGGGAAGCATGTGCGCAAGAGTCACCATTCGCAGGAGATGAAGAGTAATCTGGTTTCTCGTTTGAACCGTGTGGAAGGTCAGATTCGCGGGATCAAGGGATTGATCGAGAAGGATACGTACTGTGATGATGTGCTGACGCAGATTGCGGCGGCTCAGTCTGCTCTTAATTCAGTAGGCAAACTTTTACTTGAAGGTCATATGAAGAGCTGTATCGTTGAGCGTATTCAGGCTGGTGAACATGAGGTTGTGGATGAACTGCTGGTTACGATGCGGAAGTTAATGAAGTAAGTTATATCAATTCACCTATTTAATTTATCATTTTAATATACCCCAAGGAGGAATTTAGAATGTCTAATGTTACATTGAACGTTACTGGAATGTCTTGCAATCACTGTGTGAAGTCGGTTGAAGAAGCTGTGAAGAATGCCGGGGCGAGTGGTAAGGTTGATCTGGCAGCGGGAACGGTAGCGGTGGAATATGATGAGCAGACGGTGAACGTGGATCAGATCAAAGCTGCCATTGAAGATCAGGGATACGATGTAGTCTAAAGGGATCACAGGCTTAAACCGAACATGCTCATGGGCGAAAAAGAGGTCAGAGTACCTTTTCCCAAGAGTCAGGTTTAAGCCTAATTTTCTGTTTGATATATACCCCTTGGGGGTATAATTGGTGCAACATACAAAAATTGAATCGACATGAAAGGAGCTGACATGATGGATAACTCAACGAATAAACCAATGGATAGATCATCCGAACCAACCCCAATGCCACCTATGGCAGACGCACCAGGACTAAAGACAACACTGCACATCACGGGGATGACCTGTGCTGCATGTTCGACACGAGTGGAGAAGGGATTGTCCCGCATGGAAGGCGTGCAGCAGGCCAATGTGAATCTTGCCATTGAACAGGCGACCGTATCTTATGATCCAAAGACAACCAACGTGAATGCGTTGCGAGATAAGGTGGAAGCATTGGGCTACGGTACGGTGTCAGAATCGGTTGATCTGAACATCACAGGTATGACGTGTGCTGCTTGTTCTGCCCGGATTGAAAAAGGTCTTTCCCGACTACCGGGGGTATCTCAGGCGAATGTGAATCTGGCGCTGGAAACAGGGCATATCGAATATGCCGCTGGTGCATTGAAACCTTCGGATATTACCGCCAAGATCAAGCAGATGGGCTACGGTGCTGAACTACAATTGACGCAAGAAGAGACCACATCGGTTCGTGAACGTGAGCTGCAACGCAAAAAGTGGAAATGGATGATATCTGCGTTGTTATCGATTCCTTTGCTGTGGGCAATGGTGGGACATTTCTCGTTCACATCCGGAATCTATGTCCCAGATCTGTTCATGAACCCTTGGTTCCAGCTGATTCTGGCAACGCCAGTACAGTTCGTGATTGGATGGCAGTTCTATGTGGGGGCGTACAAAGCCCTACGTAACCGCAGTGCCAATATGGACGTCCTCGTCGCACTGGGTACCAGCGCAGCGTTTTTCTATAGTCTGTATCTGACGTTATCCAGTGGGTACTTACCTTCTACAACCATGGATCATGGGGCAATGGGAACGAGCACAGCCGCCGCCATGCCTTCGGTAGAACTCTATTATGAGACAAGTGCAATTCTGATTACGTTAATTTTGCTTGGAAAATGGTTCGAAGCTGTGGCGAAAGGTCGCTCTTCACAGGCGATTAAAAGCCTGATTGAACTGGCTCCACGTGAAGCCCGTGTCATCCGGGATGGACAGGAGTTGATGGTTCCTGCCGCATATGTCGCGGTGGGTGACTTGGTTCTGGTGAAGCCGGGTGATAGCATCCCGGTGGATGGTATCGTTGAAGAAGGGCAATCCTCAGTAGATGAATCCATGCTTAGTGGAGAGAGCCTTCCCGTGGATAAAAAACCAGGAGATCCCGTTACAGGTGCTACGCTGAACAAAAACGGGGTATTACGGCTACGTGCGACCCGAGTGGGCTCTGACACGGCTTTGTCCCAGATTATCAAAGTTGTTGAGCAAGCTCAGGGCTCCAAAGCACCGATCCAGCGGATTGCAGACGTCATATCAGGAATATTTGTTCCGATTGTCGTTGGTATTGCCGCGTTGACATTCTTGATCTGGTATCTGTTTGCAAGTCCGGGTGACTTCGCTGGTTCCCTTGAAAAAGCGATTGCCGTGCTCGTCATTGCTTGTCCATGTGCACTAGGGCTGGCAACGCCGACTTCTGTCATGGCTGGATCAGGACGTGCCGCTGAATATGGCATTCTGTTCAAGGGCGGCGAACATCTGGAGTCGGCACAACAGATTCAGACCGTGGTGCTCGACAAAACAGGTACAGTAACCCAAGGTAAACCGGTGCTTACGGATGTTGTCACGGCTCCGAATTGGACGGAATCTGATCTGCTTGAGCGAGTGGGAGCGGCCGAACAGAGTTCAGAGCATCCACTGGCAGAGGCGATTGTTGCTGGTATCCGTGCCAAGGGTCTGGAGTTAACCCCAACAGAGAAGTTCGAGAACATACCGGGATACGGCGTGCGAGCTTCAGCAAAAGGGCAGGAAATTCTGGTCGGCACGCGTCGTTTGCTTGCAGATGCACAGGTGAATGTCTCTGAGGAAACCGTTCAGCAGATGAACCGTCTGGAGGAACAAGGACGTACAGCGATGCTGGTAGCGGTGGATGGTCAGTGGGCAGGGATCGTGGCTGTGGCTGACACCATCAAGGATACTTCCCGTGAAGCCATTGGTCGTCTTCAGGCGATGGGGATCGATGTCATCATGATCACGGGAGACAATGAGCGGACTGCTCGCGCTGTAGCAGAACAAGCAGGGATCGGTAAAGTTCTGGCTGAGGTGCTGCCGGAAGGCAAGGCTGCGGAAGTGAAGAAACTTCAGGAGAGTGGTCTGAAAGTTGCCATGGTAGGTGATGGCATTAATGATGCTCCGGCACTTGCTACTGCTGATATTGGGATGGCCATCGGAACAGGAACGGATGTAGCGATGGAAGCGGCAGATATTACGTTGATGCGTGGTGATCTGAACAGCATTGCAGATGCGATTGAGATGAGCCGGCGCACAATGGGTAACATCAAACAAAACTTGTTCTGGGCGCTCGGATATAACGTTATTGGTATTCCTATTGCGGCAGTTGGCTTCTTGGCTCCATGGCTGGCAGGGGCGGCAATGGCGTTCAGCTCCGTATCGGTTGTACTGAATTCCCTACGTCTGCAACGCATGAAGCTGAAGAGAAATGACTGACCGAACTTTGTTTGGAGATATATTCAACACCTCATTGTAAATGAAGTAAGGATGAATAAATGTGCGGTTCGCTGCGGCGGACCGTGTTTTTTGTTGAGAAAAATACAGTTGAGTCGCCAGAAAGTAAGCCTGAATCGGTGGTATTAGATATTCTTTTCTACGGAGAAAGGAAAGCATAATGCACTTTTGTGAAAATGGATCAATTGTATTCATGAATAAAGCTTAAGTTTTCTGAATATTTCAAAAATGAGTTGACAATATGGACATATTCACATAAAATTTAAACGATCGTTTGATTCAAACAACTGTTTAAATCAAATTAGAACTATTTGAGTAATGGAGGACACCTTTTATGTTACAGGCTTTACGTACATTGTTTAAAAAACCGCCAGTGATTGTAGGGATCGTAACAGCACTTATGTTCCAAGTGATCTTTAGCGTGATCTGGATGACCGCATATTCTGGAGTAAATGACCGTGCGAAAGAATTGACGGTTGCGATTGTGAACGAGGACGGAGAAATGTCCAAAGGAATCGCGGATTCGCTCGCAGGAACACTGCCTTTCCATACCGTATTCATTCTAAGCGCGGCTGAAGCGTTGGACCAGCTGAATCATCACCAAGTACACATGGTGCTGGATATCCCGGCTGGGTTTAACGAATTGCTTCAGACGGCTGGCTCAACCGCCGAGATTAAATACACCATTAATGAAGCGAACCCGGTTACGATCAAAAGCATGATGCAAGGTGTATCACAAAGTGTGACAAACACGATTAACAAACAAGCTACAGCACAAGGAGTACAGACGGTGTTAACCGCTTCAGGTGCGCCTGCCGATCAGGCTGCTGAAGCCGCTACAAACCTGGCTACCCGAGTGGAAGGAACAACAACGTCCATCAACCCGGTTAACGGGATGAATAATCAGATGGTGCCAATGATGATGGTACTGGCTTCCTATGTAGGTGCCATGATCATGGGGATGAACCTCCAGACAGCCATGGGTATGCTGTCATCTACCTATTCCCGCTTGACTTTGTTTGGCGCGAGAGTAGTCATTAACGTGGGTTCTGCATTGGTTGTTTCCTTGCTGGGATCATCACTGATCGTGGCACTGGGAGGACAGATTGCACAAGGATTTGTTGCATTCTGGTTGTTCCAGGCGCTCTTCCTGTGCACGTTCATGTTCTTCTCCCAGTTCTTCCTGATCTGCTTCGGACCAGCAGGAAGTCTGTTCAACATCATCTCACTGTCCTTGCAACTGGTATCCTCCGGCGCAATGGTACCGCGTGAATTACTGAACAGCTTCTATAGCGGCATTGGGCAGTACCTGCCTGCAACATACGCCGTTCAGGGTATTCTGAGCGTACAGTTGGGAGGCCCAGGAGTTCAGTCTGCTGCGGGCTCTATCGTGATTGTACTGTTGGTTGCCGTTGCGTTGTCACTGGTCGTGACGTTGTTGAAAAAACAACGTATGCCAGCTATGGCTCCAAGCCCTGCTCAAGCAAACAACTAATACAGCAGATGTATACCATTGCTTTATAGGATAGGACAAGCACCCCGATGATTTTCATCGGGGTGCTTGGTGTAATATAATAGACAGATGATTCGCTGGCTGCAGTCCTTGAGCTGGAGCGAATGAGATGAACGGACAAGAGGGAGCGGGACGGAATGACTGAACCGGAGTTGGATATCAAAACGAGGATATTGCTTGCAGCCAAGAAGCTTTTTGCACAGCAGGGGTATGACGGGACGAGTGTTCGTCAAATATGTGATGAGGCAGGTGCCAATGTGTCGCTGGTGTCTTATCATTTTGGCGGCAAAGAAAAGGTGTTCGAAGCGTTATTTGAGCATTTTTTCCCTGGGCATATGATGAACTCGCTGGCGGAAGAGTCGATGTCCTCGCCTGTGGAAGGTATCCGACGAATTATTGGTGAAGTTGTGAAGTTCACGATGACGGATCGGGAGATGAGCGATATTGTGCAGCTTGAAATTACACTGCGGACACATCGTACAGCTACCGTATTTCGTTTTCTAGACCCTGTATGGACCCGAGTGAGGGAACTGCTGCAAGAAGGAAAAGACCAGGGATTGTTCCAGGTCGAGTCCGTATCTTATGCGATGCTTCAGGTTATGGGTGTGGCTTTGGCGCACAAACGGGCCAAGAATTCACGATTTGGCTTTGATTATCAGGATATGAATACAAACGAGCTTGCTGAGCAGACAATTGAGTTCGTACTTCGAGGATTGGGAGTGAACCACCATGAATGAAACCATTGATTTGATGATGAAACACCGCTCTGTACGCAAATTCAAGCCAGACCCGGTAAGTGATGAGCAGCTTGCAGCCATTGTATCTGCAGGACAGATGGCTTCCTCTTCAAGTAGTGTGCAAGCATATACCGTAATTGCTGTGACTGACTTAGAGCAAAAAGCCAAGCTGGCTGAATTGGCAGGCAACCAGGCCTATGTCAATGAATGTCCGGTGTTTCTCGTATGGTGTGCTGATCTGTATCGGCTGAGTGATGCCGCGAAACGTCATCTTCCTGAGAAGGAATCGTATGCCGATTCAACCGAGAATTTCATGGTAGCCACGATTGATGCTGCTCTGGCTTCCCAGAATGCCGCTCTTGCAGCAGAGTCGCTTGGTTTCGGAATTGTATATATCGGCGGGCTTCGTACCCGGATTGAGGAAGTAGCCGAGTTATTGGGATTACCGGAAGGGGTATATCCGGTGTATGGCATGTGTATTGGTGTTGCAGATCAGGAAACGGGAATTCGCCCGCGTCTGCCACTGGATGCAGTTCTGCATCGTAATCGTTATAATACCGAGCAGAGCATCAAAGGTGTTGAGCAGTATGATGAGACAACGACGGCGTACATGAAAGAACGGACTAACGGTGAACGAACAACTCCATGGTCCGAACTGATGGCGAAGCGCTTGACTGAGCCGACAAGGTTGCAAGTGAGACCGTTCCTGGAAGGCAAAGGATTCTTGAAGCGTTAAGTTGAACTGAAGGTAGTTACACTTGCCACTCCGATGACAGAACAACCTTCCGATCGCTGTTATCCCCAGATTTTTTGATCCAATTTTTGTGAAGGTGAAAATCTAGTGATAGCGTATGCTTCCGAAGCAGCTTTCTTTCAGAAAGCTTTTAGGCGAACGCGTTGCTTCCTCAGGTTATTTCTGTCCTCTACGTTCTTGTGTAAATGGTTAGTTCAACTGATATAAGTAAATTAGAAGTCAGTCGGGTAGCGAAACCGACTGGCTTCTTTGTGCTGTATTGGCAGGGCAAGCGAGAGTGGTTGCTACTACCAGATTGTAATCAAGTTAAGCCATAGAAACGCTTTGTGTTCTGATAAAAAAGACGGGCGGCCCGCTCGGTTCCCATGCCAGTGATTTCACTCCATGCCTGGATGACCTGTCTGGTCATGGCAGGGTGTGTCATTCGTCCCTGAAACGGTCCTTCGAAGGGCCAAGGTCCGTCGGTCTCGGCCATCACTTGTTCTGAAGGATATTGCCGGGCGAGTTCACGAATCTCTTCTTCATACCGAATATCCGGCGTGAAAGAGATGAAATAACCGTTGTCCGCCATGCGCCTTACGGTTTGGCGAGATCCTTTGAACCAGTGGAAATGAGCACGTCGGAACTGATATTGCTCCAGCAGATCACAGACAATATCCGCATCATCGTATACCGCATGAAGGACAAGTGGTTTGTTATGCTTTTTGGCAAGTTGGATGAAACGTTCAAGCAGTTCAATGTACCCGCTCTGATCGAAGCGTTGCCCTGCCTGCTCCGCTTCCTGACGATTGTAATAGGGAAGGCCAACTTCTCCTATGGCTGTGGCTTGTCCCATATGCTTCTCGATCCATTGGAAGAAGAGGTCCATTTCTGCAATGGACGGCAGTTCCTGTTCCGGATGGAAACCGAAGGCCGGATAGATGTTACGTGGATGTTGTTTTGCAAGCTCCAGATTGGTCTTGGCAGAAGCGAGATTCATGGACACGGCAATGACTGCTTCGACCTGCTGAGACGGAAACGATAGCAGCATCTCGCGTTGTTTGTCAGGGGTATACTGATCGAAGTGAATATGAGCATCAATTAATGGTGCAAAAGCTTGAGAATGCACGAGGGAATTCCTCCTTGTGTTCAGTTATATTCTAACTATGTTACGCAGAATTTCTTATGGCGGATCACCCATTAAAGGAAAATAATAACTTAAAAACCCGCACTATCAAGATAGGCGGGCTTTCTGCTGTTCTTCTCTCATCCACTGTGCAATCTGCCGTTTACGCTCAAGGAATGCGGATTCCTCCGTAATTTCTTCTCGTCTTGGGCGATCAAAAGGAACATGTACCTCGTGCAACACCGTTGCAGGTCGGTTGGATAATACATAGACCCGATCCGCTAGCAGCAATGCTTCTTCGATATTATGGGTGATGAACAGCACCGAGCGGCGGTTCTGTTCCCAGATATCGAGCAGCCAGCGCTGCATGTCGCTACGTGTCAGTGCATCCAGCGCGCTGAAAGGTTCGTCCAGCAGCATTAATTCCTGCGGACTGAGTAGGGCTCGCAGAAATGCAGCACGCTGCTGCATTCCGCCCGACAGCATATGAGGATAGGCCTGCTCGAATCCGGCAAGACCCACGCTGCTTAACCACTTACGAGCTTCTGCAAGTGCTTCGGCCCGAGGGGGAGCGCTTGAAGCTACTTCACCAGCAAGCAGTACATTGTCTTCAATGGTACGCCAAGGGAAAAGAGCAGGCTGTTGTGGCATATAACTAATCTTGCCACGCTGTCCCGTTACATTCTGACCGTTCATAAGCACTTGGCCTTCCTGTGGCTTCAGCAGACCGCCGATAATATGGAACAGGGTGCTTTTGCCACAGCCGGATGGACCAACGATAGCAACAAACTCGCCTTGCTCCACAGTCAGAGACAGGCCGTTCAGAACCGGTAGCTTGCTGCGCCGTTCACGGAATGATGCATGAACATCAACGACGTCCAGTGCAGGTGGAACCGGAGCAGGAGTCGTATTGGCAGGTCGATCAGACGTAGCTGGATGGAGTTTTTCACCATGCTTTGGCTCCATCGCGTGTGCTCCTCGTCCATGATGGACTTGTTCGTCCTGTTGCCGATTCATATGGTCATCACTTCCTAATATACAGATTACTTGCTTTACTACCGCTTTTGTGGCCGCCAGCGCACGAGCAGCTTCTCCAGCAGGGCAATGAACAGGAAGAGCAGCAAGCTGAGCGCGACAATAATCATGATCGCCACGAATAGGCGGTCCGTACGATAAGCCGACTTTTGCAGCATCATATAATAACCAATACCCTTGTCTGCACCAATCCATTCGGCGATGATGGCGCCCATCACGCTATAGGTAGCGGCGATTTTGACACCGGAGAACACGGATGGCAGCGCATGGGGAAGCTCCAGCTTCCAGAAGATATGATGACGTTTCGCACCAGCCATGCGCATATAGTTCATCATCGCTGCATCTGTACGGGTCAAGCCGTCCATTGCCGCCACTGCAACGGGGAAGAAACAGACCAAGATGATCGTAATCAGCTTGGGCAACAGCCCGAATCCAAACCAGATTAACAGGAGCGGCGCGAGCGCGATAGTTGGGATATTTTGACTAAGAATAAGTAAAGGATACAGGGCTGACTTGAGAAAAGGGACTAAATGTAGCACCATCGCAATCAGTAATCCAACCGCTGTTCCAGCGGCGAATCCAATCAGCGTTAACTGAATGGTTGCGGAAGCGTGCATACCAAGCCGTTCGGCCTGGGTTGCCGCTTCGCGGGCGATGTCGGACGGTGCAGGCAGCATCCATTTCTCAATATGGAAGAGGGAGACGGCTCCCTGCCATATCGCTATAAAGAGAATAACCGCCACAATGGGCGGCCATACACTTTTGAAATAGGCAGGCATTAGCGATACTTCTCCGTCAGGGTATCCATGCTGAAGCCAGTAGGGCTATGGGCGATTTTGATCTGGGAGATGATGCTTGGGCTGCCAGCCTCCACAAGTACCTCGTGCATTTTACGTACAACTTCCAGCAGTTCCTCCAGTTCCCCCTCCATTGTGGTGTCGAGCGCGTTCACCTGATATTTCAGGCCGGATTGCTGAATAACTTCAATGGCGCGATCAACGTAAGGATAAGAGTTCTCGCCATTTGGCGTTTTGGGAATAACTTGAATGCTAAGTAGTGTGCTTGCCATGAGAGATCACGGCTCCTTTCGTGATAAATAAAATGAACTAATGACTGTTACACTTGCCACTTCGATGACAGAATAACCTTCCAATCGCTGTTATCCCCAGATTTTTTTGATTCCCTTTCTCTAAAGGGAAAATCCGGTGATAAAGGCGACCGCTTCGCTTTTTCACGTTATTTCTGTCCTCTCCGTCATCGTGTAAATATTAAGTTCGTTTTATATGAGAAATTTTATTGGGGTAAAAAATCGTTCGTATATGCCTTGCTCACATCGATCTGTTCATCCAGCAGTTTTTTGCTAAACATCCAGTCGGTGTAGTTCTGCCATACTTCCTGCTTTTGCTCACCCCAGCGCGGGGCGTCATCTGTGTACTTTGGACTAAGCCATTTCTGGCTTGCCAGTACGAGGTCTTTATCCAAGTCCGGTACGGCCTTGATCAGAATGTTCGCTGCGTCTTCGGGATGATCAATTGCGTATTGATATCCTTCTGAAGTGGCTTTCAGGAATGCTTTCACCAACTCAGGGTCGTTTTGGATCGTCTGCTCGTTTGTTACTAGTACAGGCGTGTAGTAATCCAGTGCATCTG
Organism: Paenibacillus sp. FSL M7-1414; assembly: GCF_038003195.1. Lineage (NCBI taxonomy): Bacteria > Bacillati > Bacillota > Bacilli > Caryophanales > Paenibacillaceae > Paenibacillus > Paenibacillus sp. FSL M7-1414. Next base: position 481,105 of record NZ_JBBOOS010000001.1, read on the forward strand.
AATAATCCTTCACATATAACATGTCGATCGGTTCTCCGCGCAGTTCGGCTTCAATACCTGTCCAGGCGTAGAAAATCCATGCGAAATCGATATCCCGTTTCACTGCGGTGAAAAAGTCGGCATCACCCATGTTAATGTTTTTCACTTTGGATACATCGGCTCCGTCGCCTTCCATAATGGATTGCATCACGGCTTCTTCGACTGGGGAACCCCAACCGCCATAGGTTTTACCTTCAAAATCTTTCGGTGACTTGATATTCCGATCCGCCGGAGCAGCGAAACCAGATGTATTATGCTGAATAACTGCTGCGATGGAGACCAATGGAACACCCTGTGTGCGGGCTTGAGTTACACTCTCCTGATAACTTACGCCAAAAGGCACTTCATTCGAGGCAACCATTGTATCTGCGCCACCGGCACCTGGTTGTACAATCTCAACGTTCAAGCCTTCGGCCTTATAAAAACCTTGATCTACAGCTGCATACAGGCCTGTATGATTCGTATTTGGTGTCCAGTCGAGCACCACTTTAATATCTTTCAGGGCGGCAGTGTCACCTTCGTTGCTGCTTTCCGTATTTGTGTTGCCGTTCTGCCCAGCTGGGGCAGCTTCTTTGCCACCACATGCGGCTACAGTCACCATAAGCACGCATAAGAGCAACAATCCCATCGTTTTACGCCATTTCATCTGTGGTTCTCTCCTTCGGTATGTCCGGCCGATTGGCACGGGGTACTCCTTGGCTTCATATCCAATCATCTTGCATAAATCGACAGATTTATACCAGTTGAGATCTGGATAACGTCACTTTTTTTAGCTCTCTGGCTATATAAAAGAACATTAAAAAAGCGTCCCGTATTCCGGGACGCGTGCAGGCGTTAGAGAGGTGGCGTTCAGCCATAGGGCTGTGCCATTTCGATATACTCCGATTCCTACGCTGGCATGATCCAGATCAGGTCTAAGGGTTAGTATCTTGGTGGGATACACTCTCAGCCGGCCAATTCCGACTCCCCTGGGAAACTATGAAGTTACGGGCATTACTAGGTGTAATTATAGGCCAGAGGGTAGGACCTGTCCAGTCATGAACTGGATAGGGACACGTATAAGTTATAAACAGGCCGTTATACATATGTATAACAGCCTGTTTGGATGTGTTATTTTCAATAATTATCGTGGGGAATCATATAAGGCAATCTGACTGAGTGCAAAAGCATCGGATTTTGGGTCATAACCTACCTGTTTCTGAGTGGTTTCCAGATTTAATCGTTTAAACCGATTATTCGAGATCCCATGCAGTATGGTGAAGGGTTCCAGATCGGTAGTTGTAATTGCTTTGAACATCAAATCACACAAGTCAGCCGGACTAATATACGCGCTCATATCCCTTGCCTCCAGCACGGGTCCGTTCGGTTGAAAATCATCATATGCACCTATACGTATTGCTACACTTTGTAAACCTTCGGTATACGCAAAATAGGAAGCGAGCGATTCTCCAAAACATTTGCTAACCCCGTACAAATTCCGTGGGCGTGTCGGCATGTCCGGATAGACCTGAGCATCAATGGGATACCCCTCGATCGTCTGTGCACTGCTTGCCAGAATGACTCTTCGTACACCTTGGTCCTTGGCTGCACGGAATACATTAAATGTGCCTTTGATATTGATGTCCAACAACGATTCATAAAATCCGGCATGCGGGGAAGGATCTCCCGCCAGATGTACAACCACATCCATGCCTTCGCAAGCATGCTGACAGGCTTCGGGGTCTGTCACATCCAGTGTCATGATCTCATGGCCTGTCCCTTGATACGTATGCAGTCTGTCGATATTCAAATCCGTTAGTCGCAGGTGAAATGTCTCTGACAAGTGTTGGGACAAGTCACGTCCAATTTTTCCGGCTGCGCCGGTAATTAAAATGTTCATGAAATCAGCTCCAATTCTTAGCGCTGGAAGAACTCAATCCATTCCTTTTCAGGTCCATAGATGAAGAAATAGCGGTAACCGTTAGGCAATGTAATAATCTCTCCGTCGATAAATTCGGCTTCGGTGGCTTGGATGCGTTTGTACTCAGAATCAAGATCATCCACGTGGATCGCAAAATGGTGCACCGTACCTTCAGAAGGCAGCTTGTCGCTGTATCCTTGAATTAACTCAATCTCAGTCTCATTACTTCCATTGAAGCCAAGGAAGGCGAGCTGAATGATACCGTTGGTATGGGTCACCCGGTCTTTCAATTCAAGACCAACGATCTCCGTGTAGAAACGCAGCGTGGTCTCCAGATCACGAACGGCAATGCCGACGTGGTCAATGCGTTTTTGAAAACTCACAATCAAAAACCTCCTTATATATTGAAATTTGCTACCATTTTAAGGGATATCATAGAGCTGTACTACATGGTTGTCAAATCCAATTTTAAATTGGAAAAACCATAACTGTTCACAGAATGTTCACTTATGTGGAGGGTTTCCTCATCTCTATAATTACGAAGGTAAACAGAGAGGATGAGAGAATTGCCAACAAGCAAGAGGGAACAAATTATTTTCGGATTAATGATGTGTACAGGAATGGTCTTGGTCATGATGTTTTTCAATCTATGGCACAGTGGGTTACTCGGCAAGATGTCCCCGATTGAGATACTGCTTCAATTCATATTATGTTTTGTCATCGCGTTTCTGGTGGAGTCTTTCATTGTTGGCCCCGTGGCGAGAAAGATTGCAATCTCCTTGCCCTTTGACAAGTCCAACAAGATTTTGGGTGTGCTTGCTATGTCATTTTTTATGGTGATTGGCATGGTTCTGATCATGTCCTTGTATGGGATGGTTTCAGCATATCTTGCGAATCAGTTAAGTGGGGCGTCCTTACTCCGTATGTACCTTCATACAATCGCTCGTAACTTCATCCTGGCGCTTCCATATCAGTTGATTATTTTGGGACCACTCGTCCGATATGTATTCGGTAAATTCATCAAGGATAACGGGCCCGTATTGCCTGTCGTTAATAAAAGTGTGTGATTCGGCTGGCCCAGAGTATTTCCTGGGCAATCTTATGCAAATGAATAAATATTATTCTCACCTTTAATGAAAGGTGATGAGAGAGGCAAAGATAGGGCACTGCCGCCATATTACAGCGCTAACGAATCGAGGACACCTTATTAGGCCAGTTTCTAAGGGAATGAAAACCTAACGAATCTCAGCGGTGTTATTATGCAAAAAACCTCCAACGAGACATTTAATTGAAGCTAATTATCTATAATAACGTCTCTAGGATTCGTTAGATTTCAAACATGCGGAAATGGAGGGGGATAGCGTGTGCTAGGTTCGTTAGAACAGAGTAACGCTACAAAAAAATGCCCACTGTCAGGTCATGACAGTAGACATTTCAATATCTTTAATAGGTATTTCTAATTCTCAGGACTAGACCAACACAGAACTGTTAAGTCGCAGAATTCACTATATGTTTGTTCTGCCATTGATACGTGATTACGCTAATGACAAACAGGCCAACTGCAAAGATCGCAAGCATCCATGCAGACTGATTAACCGCCAGATGATCAAGACTCCATCCCGTAGTCAAAGGCAGAATGGCACCGCCAACCCCACCTGAGGCAATCAAAATGCTGGGTGTGGATTCTTCTGTTCCGGGCAGCAGTTTACTGGCAAAGACAAGGGCAATTGAGAATATCCCTGACATCGCAAGTCCAAGCAGTAAGATGATGAGAAATGCAGACCAGATTTGGTTTGTAAATGGAAATATCATTAACAAGAGAACAGATGCAAGACAACTGTACAGGACATATACGCGGTATTGGAATTCCTCTGCGATATACCCGGCGAAGAGCCGTCCCACGGACATGGCAATCCAGAAACAGGTGACACTAAGGGCTGCTCCGGCTTCCTTCATGTTCATTTTCTCAATCAGAATCGCTGGCATGAAGTTCGCAAGACTCATCTCTGTGCCAACATAGAGGAAGAAGAACAGAACGAATAATACCAGAAGAGTCCTGTTACGGCCACGATAGGTTGGACTTGATGTACTTGCAGATGCGGGATGCATCTCACCCGATGTCCCAGCAGAGTGCGTATTTACGGAAGCATGATTTGAACTCTGTCGCTCCAGAAACTTATCGAGTTCACCGAATGATCCTTTCGCCCAGAAAACAAAGGTCAGCGCTGCGCAGATCGCAACAACGAGAAAGGAGAGGCGCCAGTATCCGGCAGCAATCAGACCGCTGGCAATGAGCGGCATGACCATCGCCCCAATCCCGAATAACACTTCCAGTCGACTCATGGCAACGGCTGTATTGTCTTTGATTGCAGCGATGATAATGGTGCCAATAACAGCTTCAACCATTCCGAATCCAAAGCCGGCAGCGGGTGCAATGACGAACATCCAGCCCCATGGTGGCAGCAGCATGTAGGATAATTCTGCAATACAGAGCAACGCTGTGGCGATTAACAGGCCTCCCCGTTTACCAAAGCGTCTGTTCAGCCATGGAGATAACAATACACCACCCAGGAATCCGGCAAATTGAGCAAAGATCAGCGTTCCGCCTTGGCTATAATCTTTGCCGTAATGTTCAAGTGCAACCGGTAGAATGGAACCGAGCACAACGTGGGCAAGTCCAATCAGGAAATAGGACAGACATCCGATCCAAAGTAATTTTTTCATAAAGAACTCCTTCTACTTATATACATAAATTGAGGATCACAATAAAGCGCAATCTTGAAGACAAAGTCTATCATAACAGGACATGTTAAGTTGTGCCATGAATTCCTGATCGATACAGAAGGTTTGCAATTTGGTCCGGCGTTCGTATATACTGAGACCAACAATTACAGATCGGACCATGCCGTTGAAGAGCATCCAACTCGGAGGCGTTTTCGCCAGGGGAGCGATATTTCCCCAAGTTAACCGGAACCGCCCGTTATCGCGGACCAAGAGGCTGGAAGCAGGATATCCTGATTCAGCAAGTTGGGTGGCACCGCGAGCAGAGCGCTCCTCGTCCCAAGGGATGAGGGCGCTCTTTGTATTTTTACAGCCAAAGGAGACGGTGACCATGTTAGAAATGAAGTGGATTCGTGCACATGCTGAAGAGGTTCAGGCCGCAGCAGACGGAAAAAAAATCAAGATCAACATTCGCACATTGTTAGAGCGGGATGAGGAACGCAGGGCACTTTTGCAGGAATCGGAAGAAGGTCGCAGGTTGCGCAATACGTTATCCGCGGACATTGGCAGACTCATGCAAGCCGGGAATCGGGAACAGGCCGAGGGTTTGCGGGCTCAGGTGAAACAGATCAATGAACAGTTGGAACAGGTGGAAGCGAGGCTCGCCCCTGTGCAGGAGGAAGTAACCAAGCTGCAATGGCTGGTACCCAATATCGTATCCCCGGATACCCCCAATGGCTCGTCGGATGCGGATAATGTAGAGCTGCGACGTGTGGGAGAGGTGCCAACGTTCGAGTATAATACCAAAGATCACGTAGAACTTGGGGAGTTGCATGATCTGATCGATATTCCCCGTGGAGTTAAGATTGGTGGTACGCGAAGCTATGTATTAAAAGGCGCTGGCCTGTTATTACATCGGGCAGTACAGCAACTTGCGCTTGATCTGCTGCTGAAGCACGGCTTCACACCGATGGAGGTACCGCTGATGGTCAGGGAGGACGCACTGGTGAACACCGGATTCTTCCCAACAGGTCGAGATCAGGTCTATGAACTTGAAGGGGAGAACAAGTGGCTGGTGGGAACTTCTGAAGTGCCGCTGGTCTCGTATTATGCGGATGAGATTGTTGATGTTCAAGAGCCTGTGAAGTTGGCCGCGGTATCGACGTGTTTCCGCAGTGAGGTTGGCTCCGGCGGACGGGATGTGCGCGGATTGTATCGTGTGCACCAATTTGCCAAAGTTGAGCAGGTCATTCTCTGTGCCCCTGATGCAGAAGAATCGGAGCGCATGTTGCAAGAGATTACGGGACACGCCGAAGAATTGCTGCAATTACTGGAACTGCCGTATCGTGTTGTCGCTGTATGTACCGGAGATATGTCGCAGAAAACGTATAAACAGTATGACATCGAGACCTGGATGCCAAGCCGCGTTGCATATGGAGAAACGCATTCGTCGTCGAATCTGCATGATTTTCAGGCGCGCCGTTCGAATATTCGTTGCCTGGATGCCGAAGGCAAGTTGGCCTATTGTCACACGCTCAATAATACGGCGGTGGCATCGCCGCGTATCCTGATTCCGTTGCTTGAGAATCATCAGCAGGAGGATGGAAGCATTCGCATTCCGGTAGCCCTGCGGCCCTATATGGGCGGGGCCGAGAGCTTGATTTTGCCAGAGCAGGACGAAGTGAAGTAGAGAGGTTAGGTAACGCTTTAGTAATTCAAAAAGGGGATGTTCCAAACGGCATGTTGCATGTGACGATGGGCATCCCCTTTTAAACTGAAATAGTATTTACATAAACCAAGCTCCTACTATGTCGGGCTAAATTCAAAAGTTTTTATAACGATTACACGCTGATCTCATGAATTGTTCCAAGACTCTCACTTATGTTATTCAACTTTATGCAATTCGTATCCGATATAATATAATAGAAGTAAAATATTGGATTATGGGAGTTGGAAATTAAAAATGAATAGAATCAAACTGGCGCTTCGAGGCACACTTGCTCTAATGATTGCATTGACCGTACTGGTCCCTTCGTTGGCTTTGGCGGCTACCGGTGACGTGACATCGATTGAAATTACCAATAGCAGCCCGCAGAAGATGAGCGTTTCCGAGACAGCTAAGCTTCAGGTGATGGCAACCGTAGAAGGTTTTGATAACAAACAGGATGTTACCGAAGGTGTCACATGGTCCACCAGCAATGCAACAGTTGCGACAATGGTGAAAGGTAAAGTCAAGGCCGTGGCCGCGGGCGAAGCAACCATTTTTGCACAGGTAGACGGGGCTAAAGCTCAGTTGGTTGTCCAAGTTCAGGAGAAGATCAAAAGCATCAAAGCTTCACCGAAATCCTACAGTTTTGTTAAAGGCAGTGAAAGCACCCTTCCGAAAGTAAGCATTACCCGTGCGAATGGTAAGGAAGAGGATGTGACGTCTGAGATTGTGTGGTCCGTATCCACTTCTTCGGCTGTGCTGGAAAACGGTAAAATCAAAGGCGTTACACCTGGCAGAGTATTGCTGCAAGGCAAATATGGAACAACGATTGTGAAAGTCCCCGTTGCTGTGACGGATGAGATTACCAAAGTTGAAGTCACTCCTGCCACAATGCAGCTGAACATCAAGAAGTCCAAGGCGTTGAAGGTCATCGGGACCTACGCAAATGGCAAAACGATCAACCTTTCAAAACAAATCGTATGGACCTCTTCCAACACAAATGTAGCTATCGTGAAAAATGGAGCCGTCAAGACGCTGACAGAAGGACAAGCCACCTTGACAGGAACTTATCAAAATCAGACAATAAAGGCAGAGGTTACCGTTGTACCTTTGCTCAAAAAGCTGATTACAGGCCAGAAAAAACTGGTTTTGTCCCCACAGGGAAGCACAACACTGAGTGTGATGGCCCAGTATGATACGGGTAAAACCACTGTTGTGACGAACAGCGCGGTGTGGAGCAGCACAAAGCCGGGCGTAGCGACAGTGACAAATGGCAAGATCGTGGCTGTAGGCAAAGGTAAAACGTCCATAACGGCCAAGTGGGGCAACAAAAAAGTGACGATCCCCGTTACGGTAAAATAAATCTTCATATAATGAAGCATCTTGCATGATCCGAAAATTAGTTTCAGTACATGACATCGTTAAAATCATCAATGTAACAGACAACTAGGGGCGTAGACATACGCTCCTTTTTTGGATATATAGAAATATGTATCTGAAATGCCTTCTGTTTTCAACAACTATATAAGGGGATTGGATGGGATGAATATGAAAGCTTCGATTATAAGCTCAGACTCTAACTCTAGTGATCTGGCTTACCTGAAATATCTTCTTTTATCCCTAAGTTCCACACTTACATTTCAACGGAGTACTACGATTAAGCGCATGAAGCAACGCACCTATCAAAAATACAGAGAAGGTTACCATTTAAAATGTCATGGTGAAGAGGAGATACCTGAATGAAAGATCCAATGCAACCGGAAAATTGGCCTGCCTGGGCGACAGAGTCGGTAGAGATTGCTCCGGCCAACCCCAATTGGGTTGCGCAGGCTCAGGATGAAATCCGGCAACTCAAACGTCTTCTAGAGCAATTTAATATCCAGCAATTCGAACATATCGGAAGTACATCCATTCCAGGGTTACCCGCCAAGCCCATTATTGATCTGATGGCAGAGGTACAGTCATGGGATGACATGGATCTGATTGCGGATCAGCTGAATCCGTTGGGCTGGAACTACGTTCCGCCTGAACTGGATGGACGGGAGTACAGACGATTCTGGGTCAGGGTTAAGGATGGCAAGAGAGCTGTACACCTTCATCTGATGCGCCCGGGAGAAGAACGCTGGGATCGTCAAATTCGGTTTCGGGATGTGCTGAGAAAACGCCCAGATCTGGTGGAAGCTTACGCCGTCCTGAAGACAAAGCTTGCTGATGAGAACAAGGAAGATAGGGAATCGTATACCGCTGCCAAAACGCAATTTATTTTACAAGTGCTTGATGAAGGCGTGTGATTGATTTAAAAGCGTACTTATCAGAGACAGGCTGATCTATTTCTTCGCAGTCATGATGACCATGGCGGCAGGACTCGCATCCAGATACTTTGGTGAACGATTGCCGGGTTGGGTGCATGAACATTTCGGGGATGCATGTTGGGCGGGCATGATTTATTTCGGAGTACGCATGGTGTGGCCTCATCGCAGCTTGGTATGGGCGATGTGTTTGAGCTGTGTATTCAGCTGGATGATTGAGTTCTCACAGTTGATCCAGACGCCTTGGCTGATTGAGATACGCTCTACCGTATTAGGTGCTCTTATACTGGGACATGGGTTTCTGGTGATCGATCTGATTCGATATACGGTCGGTATTCTGTGCATGGTTATGATAGATCGTTATTTCCTGAGAAATAAGATAGCTGGATCATGAACTCAAGTGAATCATGGAGGTGTGTTGTATGAATGTAGAAAAACTTTTTGCCGAATCGCCCGAATTCGAAACACAGCGGTTAAAGCTGAGGCGGCTTGCGATGGATGATCTTGATGAATATTATGCGTTTGCCTCTGATCCGCGAGTGAGTCAGCAAAGCTTGTGGAACTACCATGAGACGGTGGAGGATTCAATTCAATATATTCAGCGGGTGCTGGATAATTATGAACGGAAAACGGTACATATCTGGGCTTTTGTTTTAAAGGAAACAGGGACCTTGATCGGGAGGGGTGGCATTTTTCATCTCAACGAACCCATGCAGAGTGCTGAACTAGGTTACGCGATAGCCAGCAGTCAATGGGGTAAGGGTCTCGCAGCAGAAGCGATGCAACCCATCGTGGATTATTGCTTTCAGGAATTGGACTGCAATCGGTTGGATGGGAAATGTAATGCAGGCAACATAGGCTCTGCACGTGTAATGGAGAAGCTGGGCATGTCGTACGAAGGTTTGTTACGCAAACAGTTGAAGATCAAAGGTGTATTTACGGATCAAAAATTGTACTCCCGTATCCGGGATGATCTATAATACTTCCAATGACACATAGGGTACATCGCAGAAATTGAAGGAGGCAGAACCATGATCTATAGTATTATTTCCCGTTCGTTGTGGGAGCAAGTGTCAAAGGGGACTGAGTATGCACCAGATAGCCTGGAGACAGACGGATTCATTCATTGTTCCACGAAGGAACAGATCCCATGGGTAGCCGGGCAATATTATGCAGGCCGCACGGATCTATTATTACTTAGTATTGATGAGAAGGCGTTAGAGCCAGAACTGGTATATGAGGATCTCTACGAATTAAATGAACTATATCCACATATCTATGGAGAGCTCAATCTGGATGCGGTTCGCAAAGTCATTCCATTTGAACCGAATGCAGACGGTACATTCTCATTTCCTGAATAAAATAACACGTGACGCTTCTGTTTGAACATGATCTGGGGACAACATACTTTTCCGAAGGGTGGTTAACGGATGGATATGAATCAGGTTTTTTTGGAGACAGCGGAGAAGCAATTCTTGTATTACAAGCAGCTCGGGGAAAAAGCCATGGCGCAACTGGAGTCCGAGCAATTGTTTCAATCTTGGAATGAAGACGCGAACAGCATTGCGGTAATCGTAAAACATCTATGGGGCAATATGCTGTCCCGTTGGACGGATGTACTGACAACAGATGGTGAGAAACCGTGGCGTGAACGGGACGCCGAATTCGTGAATGATATTTCTTCCCGGGAAGAGTTGCTCTCCAAATGGGAAGAAGGCTGGAATTGTCTACTCGAAGCCATTCGTTCGTTTACCCCGGAACAATTGTCTCATATCATATATATTCGGAATGAAGGTCATACCGTGATGGAGGCCATTATTCGGCAATTAGCACATTATCCGTATCATGTCGGGCAGATTGTATTTGCCGCGAAAATGCTTAAAGAAACAGCTTGGGACAGTCTCTCCATTCCGAGAAACGGGTCAGATCAATATAATGGCGGCAAATTTGCCAAGCCGAAGGCACGCAAACATTTTACAGAAGATGAACTTCATATAGAAAAAGGTGAGGAACAACAATGACTCAAATTGCATTGATTCGCCATGGAAGCACAGCGTGGAATAAGGAAAAACGTTCCCAGGGGCAGACGGATAATCCGCTGGATCAGGATGGCAGGGAACAGGCAGTATTACTTGCTGCGAGACTGGCCGAGGAATCCTGGGATGCCATCTATTCAAGTGACTTGGAACGTGCAAGTGAGACAGCTCGCATCATTGGTGATCGCTTGGGCATTCAAGAGATTCATCTGGACCCTAGACTTCGCGAGATGGGTGGAGGACAGGTCGAAGGAACAACGGAAGAGGAACGGTTAGCCAAGTGGGGAGCGGATTGGAGTACTCTGGATCTGGGACGGGAGCTTGCGGATGCAGGGACTGTTCGAGGCAGTGCGGTGCTTGAGGATATTGTACAGCAGCACCCCGATGGAAAAGTGATCGTTGTCAGTCACGGAGCCGTTCTGCGGAATACACTGCGAGGTCTGGTGCCTGAACTGGATATCAGCGTGAAGCTGTCCAACACATCCATTACCCGGATCGCCAAGAATGAGAATGCGTGGCAATGCGAACTGTACAATTGCAGCGTGCATTTGGATTCGTCCAGGGAGTCTTAATAGATGGATGCTTGGACTTTAAAACAAAAATTACAGCATATTCAGTCGTCTAATCATTTCATTGATTACGAGGAACAGCCTTACGAATTGGCACTGCATATGATGAAGCATATTGGTAGTACTGACCCTGTCCTGCGGGATGAATTGATCTATGTTACGTTTGCAACCTGGATTGGACAGGGTGTATTTTCGGAAGATCAGCTAAGGAATATGTTGCAGTTGGCGCTGGACGATCAGCACCTGTTCTATGGGATCGGAGAGCAGGGAACGGATAGTGTGTTTACGCGGACGTTCTCCGTATTGTTACTGCCTCCCATTCTGAATGTGGATCGTCAGCGACCTTTCCTGGACAAAGAGGATATCGCAGGGATTCATCATCGGTTGACTACATATCTGGAACTTGAAAAAGATGTTCGCGGCTACGCCGATAACAAGGGCTGGGCGCATGCCCCTGCACACGCGGCGGATGCGGTTGAAGATCTGGCACAGTCGCCATATCTGGAGCGAACGGATCTGCTGGAACTTCTGCATGCACTCGCTGTAAAAATAACGGAATCAAGTGTGGTTTACATCCATGATGAAGATCAGCGAATAGCACATGCTGTGATTACCATTCTGCGTCGCAATCTGCTGGAGCAAAAGGATATTACGCTGTGGATCGATTCCCTTCATCAAGGAGATCAGGCGGTGAACAGATCACTTCTGGAAATCAGTCATAGGAACCTGAATGTGCGTCTGTTTTTGCAGACACTGTATCTTGTGATACGTACAGAAGAAGATGAGCCGTTTCCGGCGGTTTGTTCATTGGTATTGCAGGCATTGGAGAGAGATAAATAACGATACGCAAAACGTTTGGACAAAGGGGGAGATGGCGCATGAGCAAACAGACGTATGCATGGACGGAGGAGATTTTATCTCCGCTGGGTGAGGCAGCGGTTATCATCCAGTGCGGGGATCAATTGTCTGACGCTGTGCAGCACAGAGTGATGTCTGTATGTGCTTTGCTGGAAAAAAGCACTTTGCCAGCCATGATCGAATGGGTGCCTTCTTACACGTCCGTTACATTATTTTATAATCCGTTCATCTCCTCTTACCCTCAGTTATGCAAGATTCTGCTTCAGCAGTTGAATCAAATGAAGGAATCCGTACAACTTAAACCCAGAACGGTCACGATTCCCGTATGTTATGGTGGCGAGTGGGGGCCTGATCTGGACTACGTTGCCAGTGAACATGGACTGACCCCAGAAGACGTTATTGCAATTCATACATCCGGGGAGTATCTCGTACATATGATTGGATTTGCACCGGGTTTTCCGTATCTCGGCGGGTTGTCTGAACAGATTGCTACGCCCAGACGGGCAACGCCAAGGCTTCGGGTTGAGGCGGGCACAGTAGGTATCGGTGGCAAACAGACGGGAATCTATCCGGTGGACACACCCGGAGGATGGCAATGTATTGGACGAACGCCACTCCGGTTGTTTCGGCCGGAAGAGAACGTACCGAGTTTGCTGGCAGCAGGTGATCGGGTTCGATTCAAACAGATTACGATGCAGGACTATCTGGCGTTGAAGCGGAAGGAGGGCGAACGATGAGTATCGAAGTGATTCGCCCTGGTCTGTTATCTACCGTTCAGGATGAAGGCAGAACCGGTTATCGCCGGTATGGTATTCATCCTGGCGGGGTCATGGACACCTTTGCAGCCAGAGCAGCCAATATGCTTGTGGGCAACTCCCGTCATGCGGCAGTGCTGGAGATGACGATGACGGGGCCGGAGCTTCGATTTCAGGAGAGCCAGCTAGTCTCATTATGTGGAGCCGATCTGACGGCAACGGTGGATCATCTGCCTGTACCTTTGTGGCGTCCTGTGCTGGTGCGGGCTGGAAGTGTACTGAAATTTGGCCCATGTCGTCATGGTTTGCGTGGATATCTGGCGATTGCGGGTGGAATAGCTGTGCCTGAAGTGATGGGCAGTCGAAGTACAGACCTCAAGACAGGTCTTGGCGGTATGGATGGGCGAGCCTTGCGCGTGGGGGATCTGTTGTCCAATGGTGAACTTTCTGTCGAAGCGCAAGGTTGGATGCAGCGTATGGAGCAGCAGGTAAAGGAGAGTGAGCGGGACCACCGAATATTGGCGCCTGCGTGGCTTTTATCTGAACGTGAAAGACCTGACTATTATGGGCAACCTGTTATTCGTGTGATGGAGAGCAAAGATAGTTCGCTGTTCAGCGAGAGGAGTCTGGGACAATTATATGCCGAAAAATACGTGATTTCTTCGCAATCCGATCGGATGGGCTATCGCTTGCAAGGCTCCAGACTGGAGCTGGATCAGCCTCTGGATCGGCTGTCTGAAGCCGTTACCTATGGCACGGTGCAGGTGCCACCGGATGGTCAGCCCATCATCTTGATGGCAGATCATCAGACGATTGGAGGTTATCCTGTCATTGCACAGGTAGCTGGGGTGGATATGCCAATCCTGGCTCAGGCTAGGCCAGGAACCCGAATTTCTTTTAAAAAGATTACGCATGATCAAGCCGGACAGTTGTATATGGAACAGGAAATCAGTATGCAACTCATAGATAAGCTGATACGCAGAAGAATGGCAGGAATGGGGGGCACTTAATGAATACCTCGAAAACCTTGGATATCAATTGTGATTTGGGCGAAAGTTATGGTATATATCGCACGCTATCCGATGAGTCCATTCTACCCTTGATTACATCAGCCAATATTGCCTGCGGGTTTCATGCAGGAGACACGGCTACAATGCGGCTGACGGTAGAGAGGGCATTGGAGCATCAGGTGGCAATTGGAGCCCACCCCGGGTTGCCGGATTTGCAAGGGTTTGGCAGAAGACGTATGGACATTACGCCACGGGAAGCATATGACATGGTGGTGTATCAGATTGGTGCGCTGGATGCCTTTGTCCGGGCAAGCGGAGGGCGAATGCATCACGTAAAACCACATGGTGCCTTATACAATATGGCCGCAGAAGATGCGAAGCTTGCTGAAGCCATCACCGAGGCGATCTATCAAGTACAGCCTGAACTGTATCTGTATGGTCTGGCGGGCAGTGAGCTGATTCATGCCGCGAATCGCATCGGTATGCGTAGTGTGAGCGAAGTGTTTGCGGATCGAACCTATGGGACGGACGGAAAGTTAACTCCTCGCAGCCAAGCTGGAGCCCTCATTGAAGAATCGGGACAAGCGATTGCTCAAGTGCTTCGGATGGTGAAAGACGAAGTCGTTGTATCCACGGATGGTACGTTGGTTCCCATTAAGGCAGAGACTGTCTGTATCCACGGTGACGGTTCGAACGCTCTCGCATTTGCGCAAGAGATTCGTCAGGTACTGGAATCGGAAGGCATTGAGTTATCCGCGCATACAACAGAATGATACGCCTGTTCAGCAGAACAATAGTAGTATCAGGTTGAACGGATTGAACTTTGAAATTTTGGAATGACAAGGAGTGAATGAACAGAATGAAACCCATACGCAACTCGGCGAAGGCTGTCATTGTGCAGGATGGACGATTGCTGGTCATCCGGCTGGAAGACCAATATGGTACCGCTTATGTGTTCCCAGGTGGAGGACAGGAGAAAGGTGAAGAACTCAAGGATGCGGTCGCGCGCGAATGTCTGGAGGAGATTGGTCAGGCCGTGAACGTGGGAGAGCTGTTACATATCCGGGAGTATATCGGAAAAAATCATGAATTCGCCGAGTGGGATGCAGACATCCACCAGGTTGAATTTTATTTTGCGTGCAGCCTGATAGATCCGGAGGCAACCGTTTTTGAAGGCTCCAATCCAGACGACCACCAAGTCGCTGTGGAATGGATTGCCCTTGAAGAGCTGTCCCAGATTCGTTTATATCCAAAAACCATTGGTGAGTTGCTGCTTAAATCGGATTCTTCATCAATCTATCTTGGAGATTTGAATTAAATCAGCCATGAAGAAATATCGTGCTAACCCCTTTATGTAAACATTTTTATAAAGAACTTTTCCAATTTTGTCACGTTAGCGTATCGGTTCATGGATTCACCATAGGTGAGGTGGGTACACTATAAGTACAGGCTTATTACAAAAGCATTTGCATTAAGCTGTCTCTAGTAATAAGGGATTAATGAACTGTCATTAAACACAAAGAGATAGTAACAACTACACTTCTCTTGTACTTTTTATTATTCACCCTTAATTGGGAGAACAGTAGACGTAGTGGAGGGGACGGAATCGATTCTGAGGAAGCAAAGCGTTCGCCTTTATCACCGGATTTTCCCTTTGAGAAAAGGGAATCAAAAAAATCCGGGGATAACAGCGATCCAAAGAACGATCCGTACCCGCAACGGCCGCCTACAAGAGTTCTTCCAACATCCCCCCAAACCGAAAGGAGCACTTCCCATGAACCAGACTGAATTGGAACAAAACATTGTAAAAGCATTGGAAAACAACCCTTTTTGCAGTTTCTCCACTGTGGAGAATGGTAAACCGAAATCCCGCTATATGGCGCTTTTCAACGATGGACTGAACATTCATCTGGCAACGAACCGCCGTACACACAAAGTAGAGGAACTGGAGAATAATCCGAATGTTAGCCTGCTACTTGGTTATGAAGCTGGTGGTTCCAAGGAAGTAGTTGAGATCGAAGGAACCTGTGAAGTGACGAAGAACGAAGGATTGCGTGAGCAAGTGTGGAACGATGAACTGAAGGCGTGGTTCGATGGACCTAATGATCCGAACTATGTCATTCTGGACATCACCCCGGCTCGTATCGAATATACAGGGAAAGATCATGAACATCATGTGTGGGAACAATAATCCGAATATGAACATAACCTCTGCAAAGTAGCGTCCTTATGCGAAAATACGCGCAGAGTTTAATCCAACCGTGAAAGCCATTAAGGTTTCACGGTTTTTGGTATGGATGAATAACGCTGAATTGGATATACATGTAAGGCACATGTAATATACGTATTTTAAAGATAATAAGCACTAAATACCTACTAAAATGTTGAAAAAAATGTCGAATTCACGCATGATAATGTAAACTCGCCTAGGTATGTGCGGGTAATGTAAAAAATAATGCTTTTCAATGACTGAACATTGCGTTATGATTTGGAATGTAAACGACAAGCACAGACATAAATAGATGTTCATGTGAGATAAACTTACCTGAAATTCCGATGCATGTCATCAGAGCGACAGTACGCACAACCCATGAAATCTATTTTTTTTCTGCGCTCTTCGTTTGCCCATTAATGCATGATTCAATGTACATAACCGGGAGGGGTTATTTTGAAAACGAGTAAAAAAGTATTATCAAGCCTGACTGCCGCTTTGGTTGCATTAAACGTGCTTGCGGTGTTTCCGGTACCTGTATCGGCTGCGGATGCTGCCAAGGTAAAACTGCGGATCATGGAAACCACAGACATTCATACCAACCTGGTTAACTATGACTACTATTCCGACAAAGAGACAGACCAGTATGGACTCGCCAAAACAGCTACACTGATTAAGAAAGCCCGTGACGAGGCGAAGAACAGCCTGCTGTTTGATAACGGGGATCTAATTCAGGGGAATCCGCTGGGAGACTACACTGCCAAAATTGATCCACTGAAAAAGGGTGAGACTCACCCTGTATATAAAGCGATGAATCTACTCGATTATGATGCAGGGAACATCGGTAACCATGAGTTTAACTATGGTCTGGATTTCCTGGACATGACGCTCGAGGGAGCGAACTTCCCTTACATTAATGCCAATGTCTATGTAGACGATGGTGATGATGATGAGACAAATGACAAGAACTATTTCACACCGTATGAGATTTTGGATAAAAAGGTAACGGATGAAACTGGCAAAGAACATACGATCAAAGTGGGTGTGATCGGATTTGTACCGCCACAAATTATGCAATGGGATAGTGCTAACCTTGAAGGCAAAGTAATCGCCAAGGATATTATTGCTACCGCGAAAAAATTCATCCCGAAAATGAAGGCCGAAGGTGCCGACATTATTGTAGCCATCCCTCACTCCGGATTTGAGGATATTCCTCAAACGGATCTGATGGAGAACTCCGTACTGTACCTGAGCCAGGTAGAAGGCATTAATGCCATTCTGTTTGGACATGCTCACAAAGTATTCCCAAGTGCTGATTTTGCCGGCAAAAAAGGGGTAGACCTTGAGAAAGGTACAATTAATGGCGTTCCTGCTGTAGAGCCAGGATTCTGGGGTGATCACCTGGGGATTATTGATCTGGATCTAGAACAAGTGGATGGCAAATGGAAAGTGGTCGATTCCAAAACGGAAGCACGCCCAATCTATGACACAGCCAACAAAAAACCATTGGTAGAGGCTGATCAGGACATCATTGATGCGGTTCATGAAGAGCATGAAGGTACATTGGAGTATGTTCGTGGTCCGGTGGGCGAAACGACTGCACCTATCAACAGCTTCTTCGCTCTGGTTCAGGATGATCCATCCATTCAGATCGTAACGAATGCACAGAAATGGTATGTCGAAAAACATATGCAAGGTACGGAATATGAGAAAATCCCTGTATTGTCCGCAGGTGCACCATTCAAAGCCGGTGGACGTTCAGGCGCTTCGTATTACACGAATATCCCTAAAGGCACCATTGCGATCAAAAACGTTGCTGACCTGTACGTATATCCAAATACGGTACATGCTGTAATGGTTAACGGCGCAGAACTGAAAGAATGGCTGGAATGGTCTGCAGGCCAGTTCAACCAGATCGACCCGGCTAAAGGTGGACAACAACAACTGATCAACAATGACTTCCCAACGTACAACTTCGATGTTATCGATGGTGTAACGTATCAGATCGATGTGACACAACCAGCCAAGTATGACGGCAAAGCAACCGTTGTAAATGCATCGGCAAGCCGGATCAAGGATCTGAGCTTTAACGGTAAACCGATTGACCCAGCACAAAAATTCATCGTAGCGACGAATAACTACCGTGCTTCTTCATCCAAGCTGGCTAACCCGGACGGTAAACGTATCGTTCTGGCTGCACCGGATGAGAACCGTCAAGTGATCATCGATTACATCCGTGAAAATAAAACGATTAATCCGGCAGCGGACGGCAACTGGTCGCTGGCATCAATTAAGCCATCTGCTGGGTTAACCGCAGCAGCGCTGAACGACCTTGAAGTGGTGTTCGCATCTTCCCCGGATGCAAAAGATCTGGTTGAAGCAAACCCGGCGATGTCTTTCATTGGTACAAATGATGATGGTTTTGCTGAATACGGCATGAAATTGACTGGAGAAGCAACAACAACTCCGAAACCAGGTATGGAGCCTGCTCCTACGCCTACAAAGCCAACTAAACCTACGGAGCCGACTACTCCAACCAAACCAACGACCAAGCCACAGCCTGAGAAACCAGCGGGCGGCAAAGTGGTATATGTAGTGAAAAAAGGGGATAATTTGTACCGCATCGGTTTGAAATATGGTGTGGACTGGCGCAAGCTTGCGACAGCTAACCAAATCTCAAATGTGCATAACTTGAAAGTTGGACAGAAAATTGTGATTCCCGCTTCTTAAAGTTTAATAAGCTGAGGAGGAGACCGACAGTCATCAGACTGTCGGTCTTTTTTTCTGCAAATTTGAATATATTTGTTCCAAGAACCGTCATACAGGAAGTCATCAAAACAGTAGAGATTAATTTTAAGACCCATGATATAATATTTACAAACTTTGGGTATATACAAGTGAACATTAATGGACATGGAATCTAAATTGGCAAGGGGGGTCCTACATGAATTGCAGTGGCTGCAGTCCAATCTATGCTATAGAGGGCCAAGGTACCTTGTACTTGCGTCCCATTTCCCCCGCTTTGCTGGAAGCGCTACAAACGCCGGGAAGACTTATCGAGACGTCGGATGACATGATGTGGATGGATTTTTCGAATCTTGAGACGGTTCAGAATTTAATAAAAGAGATCGGCGAAATTGATCCGACATTACGTGATTCCCTAACCGTGCAGATAATGCCTATTTACGAACAGGTTAATGAAGAAAGCTGGATTAGTCTAACCATGCAGGAGTCCCGTTTCAAACATGCGGAGCTTGTTTCCATTATTCTGGAGCATCAATTCAGCAGTCATATGCAACCCATCGTTGATGCATCGGAGCAGATTATCGGATATGAGTTTTTGCTTCGTCCTGCTGAGAATGGAAAATCCTTCAGTTCCTATGAATTATTTGAAGTTGCGCGCGAGACCGGACTACACTCTTTTCTAGATCGTACGGCGCGTATTACTGCTATTGAGACCAGTGCCCTTTTTTTGCCGCATGGTGTCAAACGCTTCGTAAATTTCCTGCCTTCCTCCATATACAATCCCGAATATTGTCTGACACATACGTTTGAAGCGATTGAACGTCTCGCGCTTGACCCTAAAGATTTTGTGTTTGAAGTCGTGGAAACAGAGCAGATTCAGCATATGCCCATCTTGCAGCAAATATTTGAGGTATATCGTTCCCGTGGAATGTCGGTTGCACTGGATGATGTGGGTGCCGGATATTCGACAATAGAGTTGATGAATCGGTTAGAACCGGATTTTGTCAAAATAGATCGAAGTCTCATTGACCGTTGTGATCAGGATTCGACCAAACAACAGCAAATTCTTCATATTGTTGAGATGTCGAGTCGATTTGGAGGGCAAGTCCTTGCCGAGGGGATCGAACGGATGGAAGAGTTTGAATTCTGTCGTTCCATAGGTATTGAGCTTGCACAGGGCTACTATTTTGGTAAACCCTCGGCACAACCCCCAGGCGGTCCGTACTCTAATACTTCATCTATTTCATGGAATAATTAGTAACCTGTACCTTGTACAAGTCGCTTCTGATCAGAGGTGGCTTGTTTGGCGTGCCTGCACATTTTTCTCTCAAATAAATACCCTCATTTAGCCGATATATAAGATAAGCCTTTAGATTGATCCATACATACAAAGAAAGAGGGCATTTTTACATTTTGAGGGGGAGAAAGACATGAGTGAAACTCAGGATAATAAACCAATGAAAGCAGCGAAACCTGCCAAACCAAAACATAGTCAAAATAAAAAGAAGAAAAAGAAAGGTTTCGTCTGGAATATAAGGAACAAACTATTGGTCTCCTTCCTGGCCGTTCTACTCCTGCCAAGCTTGGCAGTCGGCTTAATCACACTAACGATGGCTGAAGATGGCGTACAAGGACAATTAGTGGATAGTGCCATGCAAAGTGTGAGCACTGCCAATACCATTGTAGAAAGCCAAGTGAATTACAAGATTCATGACATTAACTATTTCGCGGATGCTCTTGATCCGAGCCTGATCAAAGGGGAGAACGATAGTCCCGAGCTTCAGTTGAAGCTGGAGCAATATCTGGGCTTGCATCCCGATGCCATGAACATTTTTGTAGGAACAACAGACGGAGTTATGGTTCGAGGTAAACCAACAGCGAGTAGCACACGGGGAGATGCTTATGATCCTAGGGAGCGGGAGTGGTACAAACTAGCGATGGAAAAACCAGGTACAGCTGTTGTATCAGTGGTGTCTGTTAATACCGATGGTGTTGCCGTTGTGTTTATCTCCAAAACATTAAAGGATCAATCCGGTGTCATCGGGTTATCTCTGGACCTGACAGACCTGCAAGAGCAGGCATCCATTAAGGTGGGTAAAGAAGGCTACGTCATTATTATGGATGCAAACAAAAACTATGTTGTATCCCCTGTAGCAGATGCAGGTACGCCGGAAACGAGTGGCTTGCTGGATGAGATGTATGAAGGTCCAGAAGGTCAATTCGATTACGTGTTCAACGATCAGCCGAAGATGATGATTTTTTCAACAAATGAAGCAACAGGCTGGAAAATTGCCGGCACGATGCTCAAGAGTGAAGTAACTAATGCAAGTAAGGATATTCGCATGGCAACATTTATTGTTATTCTGGCGGCTACGTTCCTTACACTCCTCTTTATTATATGGTTTACACGCTCCATGCTGCGTCCAATTAAACGACTGCAGGAATCTGCCAGAGCTGTGAGTAAAGGTGACTTGACCGTGAAAATGGAAACAGGGCGTAAAGATGAAGTCGGAGAACTGGCGAAGTATTTTGAACGTATGGTCGATAACCTGCGGATGATGATTCTGGGCGTACAGGAAACGACAGAGCAGGTATCTGCTTCTTCTCAAGAGTTGTCTGCCAGTGCAGAACAAACTACCAAAGCGATTGAACATTCAACACTGGCCATTCAGGAACTGGCTGAAGGTGCAGAGCAGCAGGTAAACAGCGTGAAAGACGGATCGGGACAGATGAGCCGAATGGCAGAAGATGTTCGAATGATGTCGGAGCGTGTACAGTCGATTACGGCGAATATGCGGCATACGTCCGGAGCGGCTTCGTCTGGGAATGAGGCAGCAGGACAGGCTGTGGAGCAGATGAACAGTATCCAGGAAACGGTGGAGCAGCTTGGGACGGTGGTTCAATCTCTGAATGCACGTTCCGTTGAGATTGGTAGCATGGTTGATGTCATTGCATCCATCTCCAAACAAACGAACTTGCTCGCATTAAATGCTTCTATTGAAGCGGCAAGAGCGGGGGATGCGGGGCGTGGGTTTGCAGTTGTAGCCGGTGAGGTACGCAAACTGGCAGAGGAATCCGGAAGTTCGGCAGCGCAGATCGGTGAGGTGGTTCATAATATCCGTCAGGACATGGATGCCGCTCTAATCGCTATGAATGCGGCTCAGACTCGGGTAGGAGAAGGAATTCAGGCCGTGAATACGTCAGGACAATCCTTTGCTCAGATTCGGGAGGCGGTGGAAGATGCTGTTCATACATTGGATGACTTGTCCGCAACAACGAAGCAACTGGAGAGCGGTGCATCCCACGTTGCCAAGGCGATGAGTGATATTTCGAATGTGACCCAGGAATCGGCTGCGAATACAGAATCCGTGTCTGCATCTTCGCAAGAACAACTGGCATCGGTAGAAGAGATTGCATCATCCTCGGCACACCTGAATAGCATGGCAGAACAATTACAAGGATTGCTTGGCATGTTCAAGATGGTGGAGGATACACCGAAGGATAAGGGTAAAGAATAATTCCTGGCATTGAACACCATAACTTACCACACATTTTATATTAAAAGAAAATAAAGATAGACAATATTCCTGTTGCCCTGTATAAATATATCGTCTGGTCATTCCGCGCATATAAATAATATATTGATACAGGGTACAGCAGGAGGCTCTATGGTATACGTAGCAATACTGATTTTTGTAGTAACGATCACCTTGGTGATCTGGCAACCTCGTGGATTGGGTATCGGTTGGACTGCCTCGGGTGGAGCATTGCTTGCTCTGTTATGTGGAGTTGTTAGCTTAAACGATGCCTCGGATGTAGCATCCATTGTATGGAATGCAACGCTAGCCTTTGTTGGCATTATTATGATTTCTCTCATTCTCGACGAGACGGGTTTCTTCGAATGGGCTGCCCTTCATATGGCAAGGCTGGCTGGAGGAGACGGTCGCAGACTGTTCTTCTACTCCATTCTGCTGGGAGCCGCGGTGTCTGCCTTGTTCGCGAATGACGGTGCCGCGCTCATTCTGACGCCAATTGTGCTGGCCATGGTGCGTGCATTGAAGTTTGATGAGCGCATGGTGTTGGCTTTTGTGATGGCGAGTGGGTTTATCGCGGATACCACGTCGTTACCGCTGGTCGTCAGCAATCTGGTTAACATTGTGTCGGCCGATTTCTTTGGCATTACATTTGTGGAGTATGCGGTGCGCATGGTTGTGCCCAATCTGTTCTCAATCGTAGCGAGTACGGGGATGTTGTTTTTGTTTTATCGCAAAAGCATACCCCTTCGCTACGACATCTCCGCGGCACGTGACCCGAAGGAAGCGATACGTGATCCACGGATGTTCCGAATCGCCTGGTTCATGCTTGGGCTGTTATTGGTTGCCTATGCATCCAGTGAGTTTCTGCCGATTCCCGTGTCGGTTATCGTTGGCTCCGTTGCGTTGCTGTTCGCTTTATTGGCACGCAAGAGCGAGGCTGTTGATCTGAAACGGGTAATCAAGGAAGCGCCATGGTCGATTGTGGTGTTCTCGGTGGGTATGTATATCGTCGTATATGGACTGCGTAATGCAGGGTTAACGGATCATCTGAGCCGCTGGCTGGATGCCATAGCAGAGCATGGTCTGCTGGCTGCTTCGCTTGGGATGGGCATCATCGCTGCTGTATTATCATCGGTGATGAACAACCTGCCGACCGTGTTGATTAACCTGCTAGCCATCCAGGGCGCACATACCGAAGGTATCATTCAGGAAGCATTGATCTATGCCAATGTCATTGGTTCCGACCTGGGTCCCAAAATGACCCCGATTGGATCACTTGCCACATTGCTGTGGCTGCATGTGTTGTCACGCAAGGGTGTAAAGATTACATGGGGTTATTATTTCAAAGCAGGCATCATCCTAACGATCCCGACACTATTGATCACGTTAGCCGGATTGGCGCTATGGCTATGGATTATAGGTTAGTACAATCGTAATTACATTTGGAACCAGAACAAACCGTTAAGTGTCTGGATAGGTAGTGTTGTAAGGATCGCGCTTATTGTCTTGGATGTAGTGGTACTATACACACAAACCAACCTTTTTAGAAGGTTGGTTTTTTTGTTTGTTCTGTTTTCCTTCCCAAACGGTTCTTAAATAGAATACTAACTTAGAATTTAAAAAAAGTGGGTATCATAAACGAATACACGATCACTTCCTAACTATTAGGAAAGAGTATAGGCTTGGTGGATATAAAGCGCTTGCATTAGTATGTGTGTAAGGAGGAAAGCCAAATGAGAAAACGTTACATTAAGCTATTAGAGCATTTAAAACAATCTGAGCATGATTTTGTGAGTGGAAGCGAATTAGCTAATCTATTTGATGTAACGACTAGAACGATCCGTAATGACATCAAAGAAATGAATGGAAATTATTTAGATAAAGCAATGATTATTGGCAATACTCGCAAAGGATACAAGTTAGTCGGGGATTTATCCAGCCTGTATAAAAATGAAGATGATGACGAAGAAAGAGCATTTCATATTATCAAAGCACTGTTATCGCAGACTGATTTTATTACGTATGAGGATCTGGCTAGAACGCTTTATTTTTCGACTCAAACGATCCGTAAAGAAGTGCAAAAATTAGTGCAAACGATTCAAGCAGAAAAGCAGAACATCGAAATTGAAGCGATTATTTTCCAAGGTATCCGGCTTAAAGGAAGCGAAGTTGAGAAACGGATTTTGCTCAAAAAACTAGTCACTACCGATTGTCTCAAACACATGCCGATAGACGAAGCGCTGCAATACTATTTTGGCGATTGGTTCAACGAATCTTATATTCATTTTATCTACACTTGTATTGAAGAAGAGGTTGCCAAGTATAATTTATTGCTAAGTTTTCAAGAATTATTCTCGATCTGTGTGAATGTTTTGATCAGTCTTAAACGAGTAAGTCTTGCACAAAAAATAACTGAACAGGATATGAGGTTGGATCATACAAGCTTTGAAGAATTAAAAATAGCCCAATCTATTCTGATCCGTCTGGCTCAAGAAATGGATATCCCTTTTGATGAATATGAGTATCAGTATTTAGGTTACCTGCTGATCGCATTGCAGATCTTACCTAAAAAGAATGAAGAAATCGGGCATGAACACGTGAATGAAATGGAACAAAAAATCAAATCAGTGATCCAAAAAGTTGGAGAGCAATATGGATTCATCAGCTACAAAAACCAAGAGTTACTTGATCGATTATTAGCTCATATTACCAAATCATTATACCCATTAAAGTATTATTTCCCTGTCGAAAATCCTTTTATTGCTCAAATAAAATCAGAATATACCAATGCTTATAATGTCGCAGTTGTATTGGCAAAAGAATTGCAATTTTGCTTAAATATCAAAATACCCGAAAATGAAATCGGTTACTTGACGTTACACATTATGGGCATTATTGAGAACTCTCAAGATAACAGAAAACGGATTGCAATTATTTATGGCAAAAATCTATTAGTCGGCAAGCTATTGGAGCGTAAGATTAATCTCTATTTTCCGAATATTAGAATCGATAGTCTATTAGCTAATCATGAAATACATCTTCTTCCCGAAGGAATTGAAACGATTATCACAACGAGCGAGATTGCGGAACAACAGCAGTTAAATGTACAAAATATCATTCTGGTAAGTGAAATGATTACAAGTGATGATATGAAGAATATTTCGATTCAGTTAAATCGTGGACTACTCAAATATTATTTATCACCAGATGATGTTTTTTTCCTAAAAGAAGACAATCCAATTGATTTGTTAAAAAAACTTACAGAACTAGGCGATATTCAGCATTTATATACCAGTATTGTGGAAAGAGAAAAAATGTCGAGTACCAACATTGGGAATTTGGTCGCGATGCCCCATCCATTTGATTGTGGAGATAACAAAAAACTACGTGTACTGGTAGCGATTAATAAGCAGAAAATGCTATGGGGTGATCAGATGGCGCAGATCATTTTTCTGTTTATTCCGCCGAAAAATCAGAAGGTGAATAACACCAAATTTTTCGAAGAAATTTACGATGTGTTTAAACAGACCAATATGACAGAAAAACTACTCCATATCACCAATTACGATGAATTTTTGGAAGTCTGGTCTTCCAAATAAATCTAGGAGGAATTCAAATGTTAATTAATATGAAAGATTTACTTAAAGTAGCGTATGAAAATAAATTTGCAGTCGGATCATTTAATGTAGCCAATAGCGAGTTCGTCAAAGTGGTCATTACAGCCGCAGAGGAGCAGAATTCGCCTGCAATTATGCAGATTCACCCGAATGAAATTGATCTAGTCACTGATGGGTTTATAGCCTATGTGCGAGAAGCGGCATCCAAGTCCAAAGTACCGTTTGTTATTCATCTGGATCATGGAGCGACGATCAAAGATATTACGCGTTCGATTCGCAATGGGTATACATCAGTCATGATGGATGCATCTCATTTACCTTTTGAGGAGAATATTGCGGCAACCAAGGAAGCGGTTGAACTGGCTCATCTGGTCGATGTATCTGTAGAAGGTGAACTAGGCACGATTGGGAGTAATGAAGGCAGCTCGGAAGGTGGGGCTGACGAGATTTTGTATACGAATCCAGAAGAAGCGGCGATTTTTGTAGAACAAACAGGTATCGATACACTTGCTGTCGCTGTAGGTACTTCACATGGTATTTATCCTCAATCCAAAGATCATTCGATCAAAATCGATCGTTTGAAACAAATTCATGAAAAAGTAAAAATTCCGTTAGTGCTGCATGGTGGATCAGATAATCCTGATGAAGAGATTAGAGAAGCAGTAAAGCATGGGATAGCGAAGATCAATTTATCAACCGATATGAAGCGAGCATTCTACAACCAATTAAGAGCGACACTCGATGCGAATCCGAATGCATATGAACCGGATCAGCTGATGCCTGAGGCGACCAAAGCGGCAACAGAACTGGTGAAGAAAAAAATGGATCTGTTCGGTTCTACGGGTAAAGCATCCCTTTATAAACTGGGAGAAATTTAAGAGGAGAGATCCATCATGAAGATTTCTAATGTCTTAAAACCAGAAAATATCATATTAGATGTCACCGCTACGACCAAAGCCGAATTAATAGATGAATTGTCGCAAAAGTTGAACGATAACGGCTATTTAAGCGATATTGAGCAATTTAAAAAAGATATCTGGGCACGTGAAGAACAGGTTCCTACAGAAGTGGGATTCGGAATAGCCATTCCACATGCCAAGTCTACTGGAGTACAGTCCCCTGCCATTATTATGGGCAGATCATTAAGCGGTATTGAATATAGTACCGAATCATGTAATTTATTTTTTATGATTGCAGTCGATCAAAGCTCTTCATCAGAACATTTGCAAACATTATCCAAAATTTCGACCTTTTTGATGGATGAACTATTTAGAGCAAAACTTATCCTTGCTCGAGATCAAGAAGAGATTGTCCGTTTATTTGAACAGGCAGAAGAGCAAGATGCGCAGGCGCTTCATAGTCCTAAAAAGTATGCTGGCAAAAAAGTGGTTGGAGTTACAGGCTGTCCTACAGGAATTGCCCATACGTTTATGGCCGCGGAAGCATTGAAAAATGCGGCCAAGGAACTCGGTGTACACATTAAAGTGCAAACCAATGGATCAACAGGTGTTGGAAATCAATTGACTCCTGAAGATATTGCTGAAGCTGATGGTATTATTGTGGCGGCAGATGTCAAAGTCGATATGGATGTTTTTGGCGATCGTCCAGTGATCAAAACCTCTGTCAAAAATGGAGTTCATCATGCACAAGAGTTAATTGAAGATGCGATTGCTGGAAAAGGTGTCGTTTTGAATCAAGGCAACAGTACTCTTAAAGAAGCAAAAGAAAAAACACGCTTAAAGCAGCCTAAAATATACAGCCATATTATGAATGGTGTATCCTTTATGATTCCTTTTGTAGTGGCAGGCGGTATATTGATTGCGCTTTCGTTTATGTTTGGTATTCATGCGGCTGACCCAAATAGCCCGGACTATAATGCTTTCGCCGCTTTTTTAAGTACAGCAGGGGGTAGTGCTGCTTTTGCATTGATGGTTCCTGTATTAGCAGGGTATATTGCGTATAGTATTGCTGACCGTCCAGGATTGGCACCTGGTATGATTGGTGGGATGCTGGCCACTATCGGAGGTTCAGGATTTTTGGGAGGTATGCTGGCTGGATTTATCGCCGGTTATACGGTCCTAGCTCTGAAAAAATTAGTCAAAGGCATTCCCGACTCACTGCAAAGCCTGTCACCTGTGCTGATCTTGCCATTAGCAGGTTCATTTATAACGGCCTTGATTATGTACTTTGTCATCAACAGTCCGATGGCTTGGATCAATGAGTCGTTACAAGGTTGGCTAAATGGTTTAACAGGTTCTAATGCTATTTTATTAGGAGCACTTCTGGCAGGAATGATGGCATCTGATATGGGAGGGCCGATTAACAAAACAGCATCTGCATTTGGACTGGCGATGTTCGCCAATCAAATCTTTGAACCTTCTGCTGCTCTGATGGTTGGAGGTATGGTTCCGCCACTGGGTATTGCATTAGCTACAACATTATTCAAGAATAAATTTTCAATCGAAGAACGTAATGCAGGTAAAGCCGCTTATATTATGGGTGCGTCGTTTATTACAGAAGCCGCGATTCCTTTTGCCGCAAATGATCCCTTGCGAGTTATTCCATCCAATATTGTAGGTGCAGCGATTGGTGGAGGAATGTGCATGGCTCTAGGTATTTCGTTACAAGCTCCTCACGGTGGGATCTTTGTTATTCCCATTGCGGCAAGTAATCCATTACTGTATATTGTCTGTATTTTAGTTGGTTCTATCATTACAGCTTGTATGATTGGATTGTTAAAGAAACCTGTATATCAACCAAAGAGTAATTCAAGCGACCCGTCAGATAAAAAAGCCTTAACAACTATGAAATCTGCATAAATTCTCTAACCAGCTGGTGCCATGCACTGACTGTGAGGCAGTTTTTGTTTGTTCTATATAACGGATTGATTCAATATCTACATTAAGTATTTACACAAGGCCAGCCTTTTATAGGGCTGGCCTTCTTTGCATACTTCCCAGGCAGGAGATTGAAATGCCTGAGATCCAACGAGCGCTGACACAGCGAAGGGAAACCGCGATCAGAAGAACGATCCGTAACCGGAACGGCCACTCAGGGTATCAGCTTACTTAATATATCTATCAGTAAATTTTTTTCATGGAAATCTGGACACAATACGGATTAAAACAACGTCCGTTCCCGAAACGACCTCTTCAGCGCCAGATTAAATCCCAGATATTTCAAAATGCTGCCGATATTTTTAACATTGCGTTTACAAAACACTGATTTTAAGATGACATACCGAAACTACAATGAATAAAGAGTTGATGGTGAACAAACAAATTCACAAAACGCCATCACTACATTGGGGGAGGAAAACAAAACATGTTTAAAAAGTTGCCGTTTATTTTGATGACCTTAACGTTCGTACTGGTTCTCGCAGCATGCGGATCGAAAAATGACGCTGGTACAGAGGGTGCCGCAAGCAATGGATCAGGAGAAGCTGCTACTGAGCTTAGCGGTAACATTCTGGCAGTCGGATCGACAGCATTGCTACCTCTGGTAGAACAAGCTGGACAGAAATTTATGGCAGTTGATGAATATAAGAACGTAACGGTTCAAGTTCAAGGTGGCGGTAGTGGTACTGGTTTGACACAAGTATCTGACGGACAAGCTACAATCGGTAACTCTGATGTATTTGCAGAAGAGAAACTGGAGGACGAAGCCAAAGTAAAAGAACTGGTTGACCATCAAGTAGCAGTAGTAGCTATGGCGCCAGTTAGCAACAAAGATGCAGGTGTAGAAGATTTGACGAAGCAACAACTGGTCGACATCTTCTCCGGTAAAGTAACAAACTGGAAAGACGTTGGCGGCGCGGATAAAGCAATCGTTATTGTAAACCGTCCGAGCAGTTCCGGTACTCGTGCAACTTTTGAGAAGTATGCATTGGGTGCAAAAATGGGTGATATCCAAGGTTCGATTCAAGAAGATTCTTCTGGTAACGTAAAAAAATTGGTATCTGAAACGCCAGGTGCTATTGGTTACCTCGCCTTGTCTTACTTGGATGACAGCTTGCAAGTGTTGAAATACGAAGGTGTAGAAGCAACAGTTGAGAACGTAGAAGCAGGAACTTATCCAGTGTGGGCTTACGAGCACATGTACACAAAAGGTAAGCCAGATGCAGCAACACAAGCATTCCTGGACTACATCTTGAGTGACGAAATTCAACAAAATGACGTGACAGAACTGGGATACATTCCAATGTCAGGTATGAAAGTAAAACGCGATGCAGCAGGTAATGTGGTTGAGTAATCTTTGAACTTGCGCATACAGCGAAAGAGGCGGACTTAGGTCCCGCCTCTTTACGCGGTTTGCTCTAAAATAATCCCATATTTTGCATTAATTCTACTATAGAAGGATGGTTGTTATGGAACAGACCGAAGGGGGAACGGTAATGAATAACAAGTTGAAACCGCGCCGGCCCTTAAAAGAGAAACATTATTGGGAAGAGTGGACGGGACGGATCTATACGTCGATTTGTGTCGTTTTCCTGATCGTTGTCATGTTTTCCATTGTTTATTTTGTAGCATCTAAGGGACTATCCACATTTTTCCAAAATGGAATAAGCATCAGCGAATTCCTTGGTGGAAAAACGTGGAATCCGACCGGAGAACCTGCGTTCTACGGGGCATTACCGTTCATCACAGGTTCTTTCATTACAACCTTGCTTGCAGCATTGATCGCAAGTCCGCTTGGCCTGTGTGCAGCGCTCTTCATGACAGAGATTGTCCCGGGTAAAGGCAAAAAGATCTTGCAGCCTGCGATTGAGCTCTTGTCCGGAATTCCATCCGTTGTGTACGGATTTATCGGTCTGAGTGTCATCGTACCTTTGCTTCGCAGTATCTTTGGTGGAACAGGCGTCGGGATTGCAGCCGGATGTCTTGTTCTCGCGGTAATGATTCTTCCTACGGTGACAAGTATTATGGCAGATGCATTGTCCGCATTGCCAAAAGGATTGCGTGAATCCTCCTACGCACTTGGTGCCACTCGCTGGCAAACCATCTACCGTGTCATTATCCCAACAACTTTGCCAGCTTTGTTGACAGGTGTCGTTTTGGGTATGGCCCGTGCTTTTGGTGAGGCACTTGCTGTGCAGATGGTTATTGGTAATGCACCGCATGTTCCAACATCCTTGCTCGAATCAGCTTCAACATTAACAAGTGTAATTACACTCAGCATGGGTAACACCACGATGGGTTCTGTTCATAACAATGCACTGTGGAGTATGGCGCTTGTCCTGTTGGTGATGACATTTGTCTTCGTCATTCTGGTTCGCCTGCTTGAAAGGAGAAACCGGGTATGAAAATGAAGGCAAAGACGGTAGATAAAATTGCAACATCCGTTATCGTTGTACTAGCCCTGTTCATTGTTATTCTATTGCTCGGTCTGCTTGGCTTCATCATGTATAGAGGCATTGGACATATTAGCTGGAACTTCCTTACAAGTGCACCACAGTTGCTTAAGGGTGGCGGCGGGATTGGTCCACAGCTCTTCAACTCCGTATTCTTGCTTGTTCTGACCCTGCTTGTTACCATTCCACTTGGATGGGGCGGCGGGATTTACATGGCGGAATACGCCAAACCAGGCAAGATTACCAGCTTCATTCGTCTGGTCGTTGAAGTATTGTCATCATTCCCATCCATCGTTATCGGTTTGTTTGGTCTCTTGCTGCTAGTAAATCAATTTGGTCTTGGTTTCTCCCTGATCTCGGGTGCCTTGGCTCTGGCGATCTTTAACTTGCCACTGATGGTGCGTACTACGGAGCAGGCCTTCCGTGCCGTTCCGAAGGAACAGAAAGAAGCAGGTCTGGCGCTTGGACTGTCCAAGTGGAAGATTATCACTTCGATTCTGCTACCTGTGGCATTGCCGAGTTTGATTACGGGTACGATCCTGGCTTCCGGCCGGATCTTCGGTGAAGCAGCAGCGCTGATGTTCACCGCAGGTATGAGTAGTCCACCATTGGACTTTACAGATTGGAATCCGACGAGTCCAAGATCACCGCTTAATCCTTTCCGTCCGGCAGAGACACTTGCTGTCCATATCTGGAAAGTGAATAGTGAAGGTATTGGGCCAGATTCCAAAGAAGTGGCAGCAGGGGCATCGGCCGTGCTTGTCATTCTCGTGCTGGCGTTCAATCTAAGTGCACGCTGGATCGGTCGGGTTGTATTCCGCCGCATGACAGCTTCGAAATAAGGAGGAACCAACATGGCCATACCTTTTGGTACGGAACAGTTAAGCATATATTATGGACATTTCCAGGCGGTCAAGCAGATTAGCCTGACGTTTCCTGAAGCAAGCGTAACGGCTCTTATTGGGCCGTCTGGTTGCGGTAAATCCACGTTCCTCCGGTCGCTGAATCGGATGAACGACGAGATTGCCGGTTCCCGTACAGAGGGACATATCTGGATGGACGGTAACGATCTGAATGAGCCTGGAACCGATGTAATCAAGCTTCGCCAGAAGATTGGCATGGTGTGGCAGAAGCCAAATCCTTTTCATAAGTCCATCTACAACAATATCGCGTTTGGCCCCCGCTACCGTGGTACGAAGAGTAAGAAGGCACTGGATGAAATTGTGGAAAAAAGCTTGCGCCGTGCTGCGCTCTGGGACGAAGTGAAAGACAGACTGCATGAGTCAGCTCTGTCTCTCTCTGGCGGACAACAGCAGCGCCTATGTATCGCTCGCGCTTTGTCTGTTGAACCACAGATTCTGCTGCTCGATGAGCCGGCATCTGCACTTGACCCGGTATCTACGGGTAAAGTTGAAGAGTTGATTACCGAGCTCAAGAAGGAGCTGCGTATTGTTATTGTTACCCATAACATGCAGCAGGCGGCACGCATCTCGGATTATACAGCTTATTTCTATCTGGGAAGCATGATTGAGCACGGGGATACAGAGCATATTTTCACGAACCCGGACAATCGTCTGACGCAAGAATACATTATGGGTCGTTTCGGTTAATTGGATCATGGAGTGTAACATAGAGTAATAGACAAAGAGATTAAGAAATAATAGAGACAAAAGAAAGCACAATGCCTGGACGGTTGTTCGGGGATTGTGCTTTTTTAATTTATAATTTTAGTGGGATTTTCTGTATGCGGGATAAACATTATGCTACGATATTTAGTGTGGAGAACGTTTACATGACTTCGAAGGAGATGTTGATAATCACTACGGATCAGATGTCTTACGACCATATGGCAGCTCAGATTATACAGAACTACACTATTGAGAAACCTGTCGTTTCATATATTCGTCATAATGAGAATCTGACATATCATGTCGTTGATGAAGCAAGCGGGCAGAAGTATCTGCTACGTATCCATCAAGCCGCATATGCAAGTATGACCGGCATTCAGCATACGCTTCCTGCGCTGGAGGCAGAGATGAACCTGCTTCATGAGTTAAACGCAACGACAGCATTGCGCGTGCAGCATCCGGTACGGAATGTATCGGGTGAATGGGTCACGGTATGGACAAGTGAGGCAGGTAAAGAAATCTGCTGTACAGTACTGGAGTGGATTGAGGGAAGGGACATCCAGCAGGGAGAACGCCTGACAACAGAGCAGATCTATGATCTGGGGGCACAGCTGCAGATGCTTCATCAATATGGGCGTGAGCAGAATCAGACAGATCGAACAAAGGTGCGGCCGGCATATGGCAATAGCCATGAGAACTTGGTCATGCTCGGGCAGCTAGAAGAAGGCGTCCGACTGGGGATTTTTACAACGGAAGACTTCGATCTGCTTCGTGAGACGTTTGAGAACATTAATGAGCAGTTAGAAACATACCCGCAGCACGCAGGGACATGGGGGATCATTCATGGGGATATTACTCGCAACAATCTGCTGATAACGGAGCAGGGGATTTCCATGATTGATTTCTGTCTACACGGTTATGGATATTATCTTTTTGATGCCGGAGGGGCAGCACTTATGTTCAATCGGGAGGAACGTGACATATTATTATCCGGTTATACCCAACAGATCGCACCACTGACGGATCGTGATATCCGGATAATGGAAGGATTCATGTTGATCTTTACACTGGGTTATTATGCCTTTCAGATGGCGAATGAGTCGAGGCACGAATGGATGAAAGATCGCATGCCAAAGCTGTGCAGCAAGTATTGCCGACCCTATGTACAGAACGAGAGCATCTTCTATGAGTTATGAGGTGTTTCCTTTTCTAGGAGCTATAACTTAGGATTAAGATTGTGAATATTACCTGAGCGTCCTGAACAATCGGGGTGCTCTTTTTGCATGCATTAGATAACGATCGTAATGGACATTTATGAAGAAAGTATAAACTCTGAGGAGAGTCAACTTTTCTTAGCTACAATATAGTCATGGGAGGATGAAGCAGCGATGAGAGACAGCGAGAATATATTGCTGGTGGAGGATGATCCGGAGATTGCCCGTATTTTGAGAGATCATCTACGTCATGAGGGTTATGGGGTAACTTGGGCATCAAGCGGTTTGGAGAGCTGGGAAGACTTTAGGGAGGGAACCTATCAATTAGTCTTGTTGGATCTGATGCTGCCGGAAATGGATGGGTTCACGGTATGCAAAAACATTAGACTGATCAGCGATGTTCCGCTGCTCATGATGAGTGCTCGAATCGAGGAAGAGAGCAAAGTCAGGGGGCTTGGGCTGGGAGCTGACGATTATATTACGAAGCCCTTCAGTCTAACGGAACTTACAGCTCGCATTAAATCTCATCTGAATAGGTACCGCAGATATCAGGGCGTAGAGCCGGATTCGACAGATAGACAGTATAACGATGGGTTATCGATTGATTATTTGAATCAGCGCGCACAGGTTCATGGAGAACATGTGGCACTAACCAACAAGGAATGGGCTTTGCTCATACTGCTTGCTTCTCATCCGGGCCGGGTGTTTACCAAGGCGGAACTGTATGAACATGTCTGGAGTCAGCCAGAGGCGGGGAACTCGAGTACAGTCACAGTTCATGTGAAGAGCCTTCGGGCCAAGCTTGGTGACGAGCCCCATCATCCACGCTGGATTCAGACGGTGTGGGGCAGTGGTTACCGGTTCATGGGGGAGCCTGAGGAATGAAGTTGAAGTACTGGTTAATGCTTGCCTTCCTCATTGTAATGCTGCTGCCTGTCGCTGCTGGGTGGGCGCTGTACTCCCTGTATAACTATTACAATGATCAGCGTGCCGTAACGGAATATGTAGAGTTGTCCGGACAATTGGCTCCTATTGAACTGGCTTTATCTGACCCGGGACTGTACCAGCTGCACTCGCCTGATGCTTTCGCTGCACTCTCCGAATTGGAGAATGGTCGGGTGAACTTTGCTCTGTATTTACCAACAGGGATTCGGGTGTACACATCAGAGGGGAGTACATGGTCTGCTGGAGCTTACACCGTTGGGGGGGCGGAGCTGTATCGTAATTTGTACAACTTACAGATTCGTCATCGTACATTCTCGTTGAAGAAACCTGTATGGGAAAAGGGTGAGTTGGTCGGCATTTACGAAATCGTCATGCTGCGTGGAGATTGGCTGGAAGGCATATCCTTGCGGACTACCTGGGTCATGGGTCTCGCTGCTACTTTCTTTATCCTGTTATACGGAACAGTGCTGTGGTTGCTATCCCGAAAGCTCTTTCGGCCGATGAAATATCTCATAGAACGAATGGATGCTTTTGCACGGGGAGAGGCTGCTACGGATGTGGTACCTGTTCGTCATGATGAAATGGGCATCTTGCTCCAACAGTTCGATGCAATGCAAGACAAGATCAGACATACTCAGGCCGATGTGGAGAGGGAGCAAAAAGAAAAAGAGCTCATGATCGCCTCGTTATCCCATGATCTGAAAACACCGTTGATGTCCATTAGTGCCTATACGGAAGTACTTAACGGTGATCGTCAACTGAAACGCCTTGAAAGGCAGGAATATCAGGATGTGCTGCTCGGAAATGTGGAGCGGATGAAACAGATGATTAGTGAACTTGAGATGTATACGGCGTTGGGTTCCAGTGAATCGGAGATGGCCATGGTTAAGGTGGAAGGTGAAGAGTTTTTTGATATGCTGCTTGGGAGCTATGAGGGACTTGCCGAGCGTGGTCAGATTGACGTGAAGATGGATGTCCGCACAGATCAACTGTACCGAGTTCATCCCGAACAACTGATGCGCCTGACAGATAATCTGATAAATAATGCACTACGCCACACAAGGACGAACGGTGTAATGGGACTAGGGGTTATTGCTTCAGATTGGGAGCTTCCTGAATGGATTATTCCTTCGCTTAGAGCTGAATTGGATAACTACAGGGCGGGAGCAACATTGATCTTAGTACAAAACGAAGGTCCTGCTATTCCTGAAGAACAGCTCATTCGTATCTTCGAACCCTATGTTCAACACCAGAATCAGGATGAGAAGACGTATGCAGGTGGTTCGGGATTGGGATTGAGTATAGCCAAACGGGTTGCAATAAAGCACGGAGGGGATATGCGCATGTGGTCATACGAAGGATATGGAACGCTGGCAGCATGCCGATTGCCTGAACATGGAGAATGTAAACGCAGAGAGGGTGGATAAGATGATGAAAAAAGGATGGATGATGCTGGGTACTGCTGTGTTGGCAGGCGCCCTGCTTGGAGGTTGCGCGGAGAAGGATATGCTGGCTATGTCAGGAGATGAGATGATTGAGAAGGTTGTCTCAGCAGAAACAGAACCCGCCTCGTATTATGCGGAAGGAGTGATGAAGATATGGGCGGATGACAAGCTGACTAACACGATGCAAATTAAGGAATGGGTAGATGGTGAAACCGGACGAAAGCGCACGGAAACATCAGAGAATGGCAATGTCAGTTACGCAGTTAATGATGGAAAGAAGATCATCATATATGAAAAAGAAACAGGGGCAGCATATTCCATGGATGCATCATCCGTGTCACAACAACCTAATCAAACCCAGAAGCAAATATTGCTCGATCAACTAGAGCGGTTACGTACTACGCATGATGTGAATATGATGGGACAGGAGAAACTTTATGGACAGGACGTCATTCATATTGAATTGACACCAAAAGAAGAAGGCGCATTCTCCATATCTTCAGAGTATTGGGTAGATCCCAAAACGTGGATGATTGTCAAAGTAAACAGCGCGTATGGGGATGGAAAATCAGAAATGGTCTATGATCCGATTCAGTATGACCCTGAATTCACAAAGGATACTTTCGTAATTGACATCCCTAAGGAGGTCGATGTGAAGGACTTGGACGATATGATGCAGAATTCCGAAGTGACCCTAGAGGAAGCGGAAAAAGCGTTGGAACAGCCGTTCCTACAGGACATGAGTGGAGAATTCGAACTATCACGGATCGAAATGTCTACATCGCGCGGTGAGCTGAGCAGAGATGAAGTAACCTTGTATTATGTAAGTAACGACAAGGTAGAAGTCAGCCTGACGGTATTCAAGATGCCGGAAGAAAATGTGGACGATACACTAATACCGGATGAAGCCGAGATTAAGGTTCGTAACACCGAGGGTTCATATATGAAGAGCATTCGGAACATATCATGGAGTGAGAATGGCTTGCGGTACTCCATCATGGGTGAAAACGAAGGATGGACAAAGGCAAAGCTGCAAGCTTGGGCGGAAGAACTGACCCTTACCAATCCGTCTAGATGAGCTAAAGAATAATAATAAGGTTGCCGCAGAAACGAAGCGGCAGCTTTTTTTGTATATTCTCCTTTTGGTGTGGTGGATATCTATTCGATCTCCGTTCAGTCCATTCCAAAAAGGCAAGAGGGCAACTTCACGTTTACAGTTCAATATGCATATTTATAGGAGACAATCTTGATTTGGTGATGGAGGCAGGAGAAGGGGGCATCGCAGGATGGCTGTTTTATCAACAGGGCCAATTGAAAATAATATAGTGGTGGGAAGCGGCGAGCGTCCTACACAGAGAATTACAGTGAAATTAGACAATCGGAGTCTCACTAGTTTCTCTACCGTTCTGGTTCAAGGCTATTATTTGAATGGTGTTCGCACACTATACGTTGAGGAATTGTTTAATGTTTTGCCTAACCAGGTTATAACAAAAGACTATTATGCAGATTTGGATGCATTTGAGTTTATATTTACCACAGGTGATGATGCGGAGGATGAAGTTCAGATTTCCGTATGGGGGAAAAACCAGAACGGTCAACTGGTAACGGCACATCGTTTGGTGTCTGAGGAATTGTTAGGAGCGGACCTCGGTCTAGTCGGGGTAACGGGTGCGACTGGAGCTACAGGGACAGCAGGGGTTGCGGGAACAACTGGTCCTACAGGGGCTACAGGTGTTACAGGACTGACAGGAGTTACTGGTCCTCCTGGAGGAACTACGGGATCGACGGGAGAGACCGGTGTCACTGGGACCACGGGGGAGACAGGATCTACCGGAGTGACAGGAGTCACGGGCGCTACTGGAAGTACGGGGACCACAGGAGAGACAGGGCTTACGGGAGTGACGGGTATTACTGGGAGTACAGGAATAACAGGAACGACTGGAGTCACCGGGAGCACAGGGGAGACAGGGTCTACTGGAGCCACAGGTGTCACCGGTAGTACGGGAATAACAGGAACGACTGGGGCTACAGGTGCGACAGGCGTAACGGGTGCGACCGGAGTTACTGGAGATACGGGAGAGACAGGCGTAACGGGTGCGACCGGAGTTACTGGAGATACGGGAGAGACAGGCGTAACGGGGACGACAGGAGTTACTGGAGATACGGGAGCGACAGGCGTAACGGGGACGACCGGAGTCACTGGTGTTACAGGCGCAACAGGCGTAACGGGGACGACCGGAGTTACTGGAGATACGGGAGTGACAGGCGTAACGGGGACGACCGGAGTTACTGGAGATACGGGCGCGACAGGACTTACAGGAACGACCGGAGTTACTGGGGCTACAGGTGCAACAGGCGTAACAGGGGCGACTGGAGATACTGGTGTTACAGGTGCAACCGGATTGACGGGAGCAACAGGAGTCACTGGAGATACAGGCGCAACGGGAGTAACAGGGACGACCGGAGTCACTGGTATTACAGGTGCGACAGGCGTAACGGGGACGACCGGAGTCACAGGGGTTACAGGTGCAACAGGAGCTACTGGATCGACAGCAGCTTCTGCCCCTGCGGATTCTTCCTTGTTTGCTGATAGCCAGACCACGGCGTTGGGTCTTTCATTAGTAGCTGAAACGACGATTCAGACACTTAATGTACCTGTAGTGGCAGGTCAACGCGTGAAAATCGATAATAGTACACAAATAGCAATAGTTGTAGGGGCTAACTGGAGTATTGCGTATAACATTAATCTGAGACGTAATGGAGTTTTAATTAATCAATTGCAGCTCTCACGAAGCGGTAATGCTTCGGGAACGTTGAGGTTTCTTTCCTCCAACACTTACGTGGATACATCCCCGGCTACAACGACTAATGCATACACGATAAGTATCCAATTTACGACAACTAGCAACGTCACGAGTGCCTCAGCGGAAGTGAGAAATATTAATGCTATTCGTTTCAGTTAAAATAGACATCGAACTTATGATAATTACACGTTACTTTTGTTGACATATATGATATTGTACATTACTCTATGGGTATACACGATCAAAAACTTAGAAATGTACCAATTCGAATCGAATTAAAATAATACAGCGGATGATAACGAGCGGGAGAGACCTGGGTTAGCCGAGCAATATGGCTAGTGTTCAGGCACCGAAGGAGCAAGCTGCTGCGCACCCGGCGCAGTGGTTAATCTCTCAGGTAAATGTACCATCGTTGGACGCAACTCTGGAGAGTGCGCGAACTGCGCCACCCAAGGGGTATATGATCAGTCAGCCCGGTGAACTTGTCTGTAATCGCAGGCAGTGCACCCTTGTCGTGAGACACTGCTGATCGTGAAACTCTCAGGTATCGAGGACAGAGAGAGGGCCTAAGGCCTTCTTCTGTCCTTTTTTGATGTCATCATATCTAAATAAGGGACATTGTGGATGAAACTCCTGGATCGAAATGACGAATACATTTTACAAATATGAATCATGATTAATAATGGAGGGTTACAAGTGCGATTTAAAGATGTTTTCTCAATTATTGGTCCATCGATGACGGGGCCTTCAAGTTCACATACAGCTGGTGCGGCAAGGTTAGGAAGAATTGCTCGGCAGTGGCTAGGATGTACGCCAGATCGTGCCCGGCTGACCCTGTACGGTTCATTTGCAGATACGTATCAGGGGCACGGAACAGATTTGGCACTGATCGGTGGTCTGCTGGATTATGTCACAGATGATCCGCGTATCCCGGATGCAGAGCAATACGCAGAGGAAGCGGGCATGGAGGTTGAGTTTTATACAAGTGGCCTACCTGCTCCTCATCCAAATACGGTCAAAATTGAGTTGTGGCATGGAGAACGTGCCTGCTCCTTAATCGGTGCATCCATTGGTGGTGGGAGCGTATCCGTGCATTCGATGAATGATTTTCGTGTTCAGATTAGTGGTGAGTTTCCAACACTCGTTCTGCGACATGCGGACAAAGCAGGGGTGCTTGCATCGGTAACGTCCACGATCAGTTCATCCGGGGTTAACATCGGGTATATGCAGGTGGACCGGAAAGCCCGTGATGGCGAAGCACTTACCGCGATGGAAATGGATGGCGTGCCTAATCCTGATATGCTCAAGCGTCTAAGGGAGCTGGACCATGTATTGGACATTCGTGTCATTGATTTGAAGAGAGGAGTTGATTCGGATGCGGTTTAAACATTTGCACGAACTGAATACGATCTGTACAGCAGAATCCAAAACCATTGCTCAGCTGATGATCGAGGAGCAAGTTCAGGAGACCAATACACCGGAAGCGGATGTTGTGAAACAGATGTGTGAATATTATCAGGTGATGAAGAAAGCGGTACGCAAAGGGTTAACGGAAGATACGACATCACGCAGTGGATTAACAGGTGGAGACGGGAAAAAAATGGCCGAGTACATTCGCAAAGGTGAGACTTGTTCAGGAGATGCTTCCGCACTTGCCATGGCGTATGCCCTGTGTGTATCTGAAGTGAATGCCTCCATGGGTCGGATCGTGGCAACACCAACAGCCGGTTCCTGCGGCATTATCCCGGGTGTGTTTATTAGCTCACAGGAGCGGTTTGGCTGGACGGACGAACATTTGGTGAACGGGTTGTTCTGTGCGGGAGCGATTGGTTATGTTATCGCCAACAATTCATTTATCTCCGGCGCCGAAGGTGGCTGTCAGGCGGAAGTGGGTTCCGCTATCGGCATGGCTGCGGGTGCCATGGTTGAACTGCGTGGAGGTACACCGGAACAGGTTGTTCATGCCGTTGGTTTGGCGTTAAAAAATACACTGGGCCTTATCTGCGATCCGGTCGCAGGCCTTGTTGAAATCCCATGCATCGTCCGTAATGGACTGGGTGCAGTTACGGCGCTGGCTGCGGCTGATATGGCCCTGGCCGGAGTGCGTAGTGCCATTCCTTCAGACGAAGTCATCGATGTCATGCTGGAAGTAGGCAGTGCAATGCCGAGCCGACATCGGGAGACAGCCCAAGGTGGACTGGCCCAGACACCAACAGGCCGCAAAATGATGCAAAAGCTGGCTAAACCAAAGGCAAAGCGTGCCGAGCCTGAGCCGGAGTCGAAGCCAGCGGATTCTGACACAACTACAAGTGGGGCGGACAATGCTC
The DNA here is from genome assembly GCF_038003195.1 of Paenibacillus sp. FSL M7-1414. Taxonomy (NCBI): domain Bacteria; kingdom Bacillati; phylum Bacillota; class Bacilli; order Caryophanales; family Paenibacillaceae; genus Paenibacillus; species Paenibacillus sp. FSL M7-1414. Next base: position 522,833 of record NZ_JBBOOS010000001.1, read on the forward strand.
AAGTGGACAAGGGTACTCAGGTTTAAGCTGAACCGGGACCACCGATATATAAATCAGTGACATTATGATGTATAACGGCGAATACAAAAATACAAAAACAAGCGTCCGCGAACCCGAATCCGGGTTATGCAGGACGCTTGTTTTATGCTACCAGATGAAGCGAAGTTAGGATACTTATATTTGACTTCAGATGAATGTGTATTATGACTCTAGTTCTGGCTCACAGCCGTACTCAGTACGGCATATCCATACGCGGGCAATTCAATGGCGAGTACGCCATCTTCCTTGGCGGTACGATGGTTTCCGCCGAATAACTCGGTCCATTCCTCGTCACCGGCCTCCAGCTCGACAATAGCCGTCTCTTCTGATCGATTGAACAGAACCAGAATGCGTTCCTCTTCATTTTGTCGCTCAAATACCAGTTGGCTGCCATCGGGACGAGCCTGCAGGAAACGAACGGTGCCTTCTGCACGCAGGGCAGGATGCGCATGACGCAGGGAGATCAGTTTCTGATAAAAGTCGAACAGCTCTCGGTCTTGCTTCGCTTCATCCCATTCCATGCATTTACGGCAGCCCGGATCGTGTTCGCCGTCCATGCCAATCTCGTCTCCGTAATAGATGCACGGCGCGCCCATATAACTGAACTGGAATAACGCAGCCAGCTTCATCTTGCGCTGGTCGCCTTCACACAGCGTGAGCAGCCGCGGAGTATCGTGGCTGTCGAGCAAGTTAAACGCCACTTCGCTGGCCTGAAGCGGATAACGGGATAACTGTCGCCCGATGGAGTTTGCGAACTGTTCGGCGTGCATCGTATTTTTCACAAAGAATGCATTCACGGCATCGGTAAACGGATAGTTCATGGACGCATCGAACTGGTCGCCTTGCAGCCAGGAGGAAGACTCGTTCCATACTTCGCCCAGAATGTAGGCATCCGGATTAGCGGCTTTGACTACACGGCGGAAATCACGCCAGAATGCATCGTCCACTTCGTCTGCCACATCCAGCCGCCATCCGTCCGCGCCCACTTCCTTAATCCAGTACTCGGCAACCTCCAGCAGATAAGCCTTAACCTCGGAATTCTCCGTATTCAGCTTTGGCATGTGCGCTTCGAATCCGAAGGTCTCATACGTAGGAATGCCGTCCTTCACGTCCAGTGGGAATTCGTGTACATGGAACCAGTCCTTATATTTGGATTGTTCTCCGTTCTTCTGCACATCCGCAAACGGCGCAAATGTCTTCCCGGAATGGTTGAACACAGCATCCAGAAGTACGCGAATTCCACGTGCGTGGCACAGCTCGACCAGTCGTTTCACGGTATCTGCGTCACCAAAGTGCCGGTCTACCCGCAGGTAGTCTTCTGTATCGTATTTGTGATTGGTGGTGGCTTCAAAGATGGGGGTGAAGTAGATCGCATTAATGCCAAGATCGCTGATGTAATCCAGATGATCGATCACGCCCTGAAGGTCACCGCCGAAGAAATTGAAAGGTGTCGGCTCACCACCCCACGGCTCTACCTTTTCCGGACTAATATCCGGGTTGCCGTTGGCGAATCGTTCAGGGAAAATCTGATAGAACACTGCATCTTTAACCCATGCAGGGGGTGTGAATACAGCTCCGGCATGAATATAAGGGAACTGGAACATACGACCCGGATCGTCTGGTTCTTTTTCCTGGAAGTCCGTCTCGGTCATCCAGATCTGTTCGTCTCCGTTTTTGAGCAGAAAAGAGTACTTCAGTCGGTGGTAGGGAGGTTTCACCTCACCCTCGAAGTAATCGAACATGGAGTCAGAGGTGAACTTTGTTAAGGGAACCAGCGCTTTGGTTGCATCCCACGCATATTTATCCCCGGTCAGGGCATGTACCTCGGTCAGATCATTCTTTTTGGTACGCAGGCGCAGGTGGATTGTATTTTGGTCATAGGCATAGGCCCAGTTTCGTTTCGGTTGATGATAGATGGCTTCCAGCAGCATAATGAAATTCCTCCCGTCAGGTGTAGAACTGATATGTACTTGGTAGACTTGATTAATATGACATTCCCAACGTTAATGGATAAGCTATAATTAGCATGTGTGGTAACGTAAAGGACTTCAACATTTGCTCAACAAGACATGAATCCATATGTTATAGACAGCTTTTATCATGATGATGCTCAGATATATCATTAACCCAATGGGGGCAGAAAGGAAACGAATATTCGGATGAAAACCAAACTGTTATATATTGAAGACGATACGGAAATTGCGACTTGGGTCAGAGCCGATCTGGAGGAGCGCGGTTATGAGGTGGTATGGCTCGGCAGTGGTGAAGGCGCAGCGGAGGCTGCTGTCGGTTGCTCACTCATTATTCTGGATGTCATGCTGCCTGGGCTGGATGGATTTACGGTGGGCCAACGACTGAAAAAAGAACATCCCGCAGTGCCCATTGTCATGCTCTCGGCCAGAACGTCCATTGACGACAAGTTGCACGGTCTTGATTTTGCCGATGACTATGTGACCAAACCATTTCACCCCGATGAACTGGCTGCCCGGATTGAGGTTCAACTGCGTAAGGCGGGAACTGCGGTCTCATCGGATACAGCCCTGAAGCTGGATCATCTCTCCATCTATGAGAAGGACAATCGGATTGTCAATGAGGAGACGGGGGATGAGATTATTTTATCGGGAAAACAGTTCCACATCTTCGCCTACCTGCTACGACATATGGGCATGATTCGAACCAAAGAGCAGATCTATGAAGCCGTCTGGAACGAGCCCTATCTGGATGGGGACAAGACTTTAATGGTACATATTCGACATCTACGCGAAAAGCTGGAGCTTGATCCGGCCAATCCTGTAGTTATTCAGACGGTCCGTGGTGTGGGATATCGTGTGAAGAAGCCATGATTCGGTGGTTCAGGGAACGGAAGATCATGAAGGGTGAACGGAAGGGAGAACGAAGCATGGATCAAAAGCAATCCGGGCGGCGCAAGCTTCGCTTTGGGCGATCCTTGATGTCCAGATACATCCTACTGATCTTGGCGGCTGTATTATTTGTGCCCGTTGTGCTTCCGATCATATCCGTTATATATATTGTTGTAGTGAATAACACGGACACGAATATGAACCGTGCCGCTCCTTACGGTGATGTTACTAAGATCAGTAACCTCTGGTCACATGAAGCGAAGAACTTGGATGGTGCTTCGGATGAAGAGATTAAGGCCCGGTTGGAGCAATTACATGACTCGTATCCCAAATCTTCCATGTATCGTGTGAATGTGAGTGGTGAGACCCTCTTTATTCTTGGTGGTGAAGATGTAACGCTTCTGAAATCCACGTCGCCGGATGGCAGGACAGATACGACATTGAGATGGTCACTGGATTCCGGGCAAACGACAGAGACATATATTCCAGCCTTATGGAATGTAAACAATACGGTGCAATTCATGAAAGTAGCTTCCTTTCGCGATCCACTGACCGTAGTTGCATATATTGGCGGAGCTGAGCAGGACAAAGGACAGGGATTCATGATCATTGAAGTGCCGCGGTCACTTCTGCAAATGAATCAGAGTAACTGGCCGATGGAACTCTTGTATCTTGGTATCGTAATGACCCTTATCTTTCTGATCTTCATCGTTATGTCGATTCTCTTCTTCGCACGCATTCGCAAACGACTTATTCGTTTGCAGACGGCCATGATGACCACAGGCAAGGAAGGTCTCCCGCTTCCGGTAGATATCCGCCGGTCAGACGAGATTGGTCAACTGGAAGAATCCTTCAATCAGATGGTGCATCAACTGTCCGACAGCCGCCACCGTGAACGCGAGGAAGAACAATTGCGCAAACGTCTCATTGCAGGGCTTTCCCACGATCTGCGTACCCCGCTAACGGTGATTCGTGGACATATGCATGCTTTGCACAAGGAAGAGCTGAGCGAGCAAGGTGACCGTTCATTACATCGCATGGAAGCAAAGATGGAGGACCTCGGCGGGCTCATCGACAACATGTTATCCTACAATTTGCTCACGAGTGGGAAATATACACTGAAGCTGGAAGAGAAAGATATACTGCGGATCGTCAGGGAAACGGCGGCCGCCTGGTACCCGGTCTGGGAGAAAGAGCAATTTGAGATTGATATTGACCTGCCAGAGGAACCGTTGATCTGGCATATGGATGAACAGGGCATGCGCCGTATTCTTGATAATTTGTTCCAAAACGTGATCCGTCATGCCGCCAGCGGGAAATATATTGGTATATCTACTCAGGAGATTCAGGGTGAGACGGCCATCGTTATTCAGGATCGGGGTCCGGGAATGCAACCGAATTCCGACACAAAAGGCACAGGTCTAGGCTTATCCATTGTAGACCTGTTGATTCGTGAGATGGGTCTGCGCAAGCGGGTAGACAGTTCCGATACGGGTGTCCAGACATATATCTACAGTGGTAAGGGAAACAGGGGAACAACAAACCGCTGAAATAGCTTTTTTAAACTAAACTTAAACTAGAGACTACTTTGGCTTTAACCTTGGAAGGTTACGATAGTTCCGAGGTGATCATACAGTGAGTGAAAATATTATTCAAACGGCTAATCTATGGAAAACATACCGGGACCGTGCAGCGGTCCGTGAACTTGATCTGCATATTAAAAAGGGAGATATCTACGGCTTCCTCGGTCCCAACGGTGCCGGCAAAACAACAACGATTCGCATGCTTCTCGGCTTGATTAAACCAACCAAAGGTGTGATCCGTGTCTTCGACAAGGATATCCGCAAGGATCGCATGGATATTTTGCGCCGTGTGGGTTCCTTGGTCGAATACCCATCCTATTACGGACATCTGAACGCAGTAGAGAATCTGGAAACTTTGCGCCGCATCATCAATGTACCAAAATCAAGAATTGCTGAAGTGCTGTCCATTGTAGATCTGACCAAGGATGCTAAACGTTCAGTGAAGGGGTATTCCCTTGGGATGAAGCAACGTCTGGGTATTGCCAGCGCTTTGCTGGGTGAACCAGAGCTGCTGATTCTGGACGAACCAACGAATGGGCTTGATCCTGCCGGTATTCAGGAGATTCGGGAACTGATCAAACGCATGCCTCTGGAACATGGCATTACCGTTCTGGTTTCCAGCCACTTGCTGAGTGAAGTCGAACAGATGGCAAGTCGTGTTGGTATTATCCGTGAAGGCAAGATGGTGCTTCAGGATACTATCGCAAGTCTGCATAGTCAGACGGGTAGCTCTATCCGGTTAACGGTTTCCGAGCCGGAAGAGGCTATGAAGCTGGCGAGAGAACAGGGACAATTTGGTCAGCAACAAGGTGCTGCGTTAACTTTCCCTTATATGGATAACAGTTCAGTGGCACTGCTTGTGCGCCGATTAATTGAACAGGATCATGATGTGTATCGTGTAGAGGAACAGCGTCAGTCGCTGGAAGATCTGTTCATGCGGGTCATTGGCGAGGGGGCTTCCATATGACCGGGCGTGCATTATCGTCAGACTGGCTCAAGATTCGGGGGAAAGGGATCTGGTTTCTTGTCTTTCTGGCCCCTCTTGGATTGACAGCGATGCAGGCGCTTAATTTTGGCTTACGGCTGGACTATCTGAAAGAGCAGTATGCAGATAACCTGTGGGGCGGATTATTGGGCAATGTGGTTGTCTTTGTGCCCTTGTCTCTGATGCTGGGAGCAACCATTCTCAGCTCCATGATCGCTAATGTTGAGCATGAACAGGGATCGTGGAAACAGTTGCTCGCGATGCCCATTCCCAGACCAGCCGTGTATTTAGCCAAGTTCCTGCTTGCTTGTGTGCTGCTGGTGATCTCCTGCCTGCTGCTAACCGCAGGAATTGTAGGTCTGGGTCTGATCCTCGGATTCCATGCCAGCGAAATACCTTGGACACATGCGATCAAGCTGGGGCTATTGCCTTTGGCTGGTGCACTTCCGGTGTTGTCACTGGAGTTGTGGCTCACGATGGTTAACAAAAATCAGGCGCTTCCCGTCACCCTGGGCATCGTTCTCGCGATAACGGGTATGTTCTCACTCAGTATCTCACCGAGCTTTCCGCTCGCTTGGGCACAGATGGCCTGGAATGGGCCTAATCCATACCTGTATGCAGGCATGGGGGCAGGTCTAGGGTTATTAATCCTGTTGCTGGGTATGGTGCATTTTAGCCGGAAGGATGTGGCCTGATATGAGCTTTGCGACAACGTACTTCCGAATCTTGTCCGCTGAACGATTGAAAATGAGCAAATCGCCCATATGGCTCCTGATTCTGCTGAGTCCACTCATTGCGCTGCTCATCGGACTGTTGTCCACGCCATCGGGCAATTGGCAGGTATTGATGACCACGATGGTTTTCCTGCACGGATTGTTATTGTTACCGATGCTTACTGGTGTGTTTACGTCCTTTGTCTGCCGTTTCGAACATGCAGGTGGAGGGTGGAAGCAGATGCTGGTTTTACCGCTCACACGTTCAGGTGTATATGCAGGTAAACTGACGATTGTACTCATGCTTCTGGCGGGCACGCAAGTATTATTGCTGATGTCCATTCTGCTGGCAGGCATGATTCATGGCATTACGATGCCAGTACCTTGGGGATTCTTGGTAGGAAAACTGCTGCTTGGGTTGCTGGCCTGTGTACCCTTGGCTGCCCTGCAGATGTTCGTTTCATTGGTGTGGAGCAGCTTTGCCGCACCGCTCGCACTGAATTTTGCACTGACCATACCGAATATTCTCATTGTAAACTCGGCGACATATGGGCCGTATTATCCATGGGCACAACCGATGATTCTGATGACGCCCGTGGATGGCGCGGGTTTCGGAGCCTACAACGTGCCACTGATGACAATGCTGGCGGTTGTTGGAGGCAGTGCTGTTATTTTTATTGGAATCGGCATGATGTATTTTGCGAAAAAAGAAATATGAATAATCCGTTACACATTTGGTTATCGTAGATCAAAATCCTCTTTAAGCAAAACATGCAAAGCTCTATTGTATGTATGCTTCAGGAGGATTTTTTCTAATGTCTGACCCACCCATCATGAATGGTCAACTCCCGAATGATTTTAGCTGGTGCCCCGGCTACAAGTGTATTTTCGGGTACATCTTTGGTCACCGTGCTTCCTGCTGCCACAACTGCATTTCTGCCAATGGTCACTCCGGGCAAAATAAGCGCGCCTGTACCAATCCAGGCATTATCCTGAATCACAATCCGCTTGGCAGTCTGGCTCCCGTCATCCAGCGAGTCAATTCGGTGGTAGGCACTGTCGAATATGCTTGTTCGAGGACCAATCATGACGTTATTGCCGATGGTCACTTCAACGTTAGCGGCAATCCCCACACCTGCATTAATCATGACGTCATCGCCAATGGTTAATCGCGCACCTTTGACCACGGTTAACTGGGTTCCCCAAGGTTTGCCTATGATGTTAAGACGTTTTCCCACCTGCAAGTCACCCAATTTATTCAGATAAACCTTACCCCTGATTCGTGGCAGCAGGCCCATAGAGGGCTGGATTTTACCAAAGATGGCCAAACCTCTTAGTTTACCGTAAACAATTTTAACTCTGTTGGGCAGCATGATTCATCCGTCCTCTCCGTAATCAAAAAAACTTTTTTTAAAGATTATAGCCTTTTTGATACAAAATGTATCGTTAATTTTATATCGAGGCATCATAAGAGCAGATGATCTCTCTTTCTTTGAGAAAATTTGCTTCAGGCGGGGGTCGGGTTCATCCTCTCAACTCCCTAACGAATCTGAGGAGTCTTAATCATGGATTTGAAGTGATCTCAGCAATCTAAGGAACCTGAGACATGTTATATCCAATGAAACAACCGTTTGCAGCGTATATGACAGGAGATTATGGGGATTAACGTGTCTGACTTTCCTTAAAATTTACAAAGGGCGCATGGACGCCAAATAAGATGTCCTGAGTTCTTTAGAAAATCGTTTAGCCATCCGCCAGAATCAGCTGACTTGGAATTGAACTTCAAGCTTGTTAGAGGCTTACATTGATCCTTGTATAAATTGTCTGCCTTTGAAGGCGCCTCCTAAGTAAATCAAAATTCCAAGTATTACCTCACACATCATGTGAATTGAATCATAGATTGTAAGCAAAATGAGACGAGAATCTGGTAAAATAAAAAAAGCTGTTTCTAGGCAGGCTTACATGGTTATTCGAGGGTAGGCCCATTTTTGTAAGGGATAATTAATCCCTGCTGTTAGATGAAGATATTGGCTGAGAAAAGAGGGGTAAGCCTTGGATATTAATAAAACGGAAACCCTGAAGCGCATTATTTCTGAGGGAAGTTCTTACCAATCACTGTTTTTTAACCATCCGGATGCCATTTATGTAATGGACATCCATGGAAACTATATTGATGCTAATCCCTCGGTAGAGCGGATATCTGGGTATACACTGGATGACTTGATTCGTATGAATCAGAGTGAGATCTGTCCTCCGGACAGTGAAAATTCACGTAAACAATACATTAAAGAGGTACTGGCTGGACGTTCAGTCAGTAATCCCATTACTTTTTATCATAAAGATGGTTCCCTGAAACAGGCAGAGATAACGTATGTGCCTATAACGGAGGGAAAAGAAGTTGTAGGAATCTATGGCATTGCCAAAGATGTTACCGATATCCTGGAAGTGCAACGTGAGCTTAAGGAGGCACAGGAGAAATATCAGGTGCTGGCTGACCATGCACAAGATCTGATTACAACTTGTGCTATGGATGGCGAGTTGTTATACGTTTCCCCTTCCGTGTACACCTTACTGGGTTATAAGCCGGAGGAAGTCATAGGAAAGTCCTTCAAGGATTATTGTTATTCGGGAGATTATCCGGACCCTATGGATCTTTCCAAGATCGGCAATGGCTGCAAGATGCGTGTGTTGCACAAGAAGGGACATTATATCTGGATGGAGACATTGGCGAAACCTGTTGCTGGAGAGCGTGGCAAGAGTGTCCAGATTGTAAGCATCAGCAGGGATATCACCCAGCATAAGGATGCGGAAAGACGTCTTCGGGAAAGCCGTCAGCGATACAGATCGTTGTTCGAACATAACCCGGCAGCTGTGTATTCATTGAATCTGGAAGGTAAATACAGCGCAGTGAACAGCAAACTGGTGCAAATGTTGGATATTCCGCGCAATAAGCTTATTGGTCAATCTTTTTTATCCAATCTGGATAAATGCGAAGTGCAATATGGCAAACATTATTTTGACATGGTGAAGCAAGGCGAACCGCAATATTATGAGACCCGAGTCGTTAATTCAAGTGGTCGGAAGATTGAAGTATCTGTTACGAATGTGCCCATTATTGTGGATAAGGAAATGGTGGGCGTTTATGGAATCGTGTCCGATATTACCGAGCGCAAGGAATACACGGAACGGATTCAGGAGCTCAGCAAGCAACATGAGCTGATTCTCAACACGGTTACGGAAGGAATATTTGGTTTGGATGCGGATGGAATCACCATGTTTATGAATCCAGCAGCAGCTTCGATGTTCGGTTATGAGGCGAAAGAATTCATTGGCAAAAACTCACATCCCATCATCCATCACACCCGTGCAGACGGAAGTCATTTGCCACAAGAAGAATGCCCGATCCACATGACCGTGTTGGATGGACAGATACGTTCAATCAAGGAAGATGTGTTCTGGCGTAAAGATGGCAGCAGCTTTCTGGTGCAGTATCAGGTGACGCCGATTATTGAACAGGGACAGATTCAGGGCGCGGTGGTTGTATTTAATGATGTGACTGGCGAACGTGAAATTGTACGTGCCAAAGAGACAGCTGAGCTGGCAGCTCAGGCCAAGTCGGAATTTCTGTCGATGGTTAGCCATGAGATCCGGACACCGATGAACGGGATCGTGGGGATGACAGAATTGTTGATCGGTACCGATTTATCGGAAGAACAGCGTGAATACGCCGAGATTATTCGAGACAGCGGCGATGCTCTGCTGAACATCCTTAATGATATTTTGGACTTCAGTAAGCTGGAATCCGGGAAAATGGCACTGGCTTATGAACCATTTGCATTACGCAAGATGCTGGAACAGGTTGCCGAACTGTTTAAACCGCGTGCAGATGAGAAACATCTGGAGATCAGATATCGTCTCAATCCGAGCATCCCTGAGTTCATGGTCGGTGACGCCATACGTATTCGGCAGATTCTGGTGAACTTGGTTGGCAATGCGCTCAAGTTCACAGATCAGGGAAGCATTGAGGTTGCCGTGGATATTATCAAGGGCAGAAAGCCTGAAGACAGTGTTCTTGATTTTGCGGTGCAAGATACGGGAATTGGCATCCCGGCTGACAAGTTGGATCAGTTGTTTCAGTCCTTCTCTCAGCTACATCCGGTGATTAACCGGAAGTATGGTGGTACCGGACTGGGACTGGTAATCTCCAAGCGACTCGTGGAGATTATGGGAGGCAGTATCAGTGTCGAGAGTATAGAAGGGGAAGGCTCAACCTTCCGGTTTGCTGTTCCTGCGGCGAGTGTAGATGCTTCAGCAGAACAGACAGCAAGTCAGTTCCATCATGATCGTACACGTCAGAGTGATGAGGTCGCCATGCGTATTCTGGTGGCGGAGGATCATCCGGTGAACCGGAAGATTTTACGAGAATATCTGGAGAAGCTCGGATACCACGCAGATGTATGTACCAATGGTGTGGAAGCAATCGATGCCATCTCTCAGAATGCTTATGATATTGTCCTGATGGATATTCATATGCCTGTGATGGATGGACTGAAGGCGACAGACCTGTTACACCGCCTAATTCCACAGGATCGCATACCTCCAATCATCGCAGTTACAGGCAATGCCAAACGTGAAGATAAGGAAGCTTGTCTGGAGATTGGTATGCGTGATTTTATTAGCAAACCGGTTATGCTGAGTGAGTTGAAGCGAGTGTTACAGCAATGGGGACCAAGGGACGAACCTCAGCTTGCACCAAATTGAACAACTACTCAAATCAATTATGAAATTGATTCATCTGGCTGTGAAAAATAATAAACGCAAACATGCCAATAATCCTCCACTGATGGAGTGTTATTGGCATGTTTGCGTTGGCCGGCTTTTGAAGTTGAGCTGAAGCATACAGTGTGGAGTTGTACACGAATGGCTTATACCAGTGTCAGACGATTGATGTTACCTGATAGGATTTCACAGGAATTGTTGAATTTCTCACGTTCCGTTGCATCCAGATTCAATTCGATAATCTCTTGAATACCATTGCCACCGATGATTGCAGGAACACCAACGCAGACGTTATGTTGCTCGTACTCTCCGTCCAGAATAGCCGATACGGCGATGATCTTGTGTTCGTCATTGAGGATGGAACGAGTGATATGCGCGAGAGCATTGCCGATTCCGAATTGGGTAGAACCTTTACGGGTAAAGATTTCCCAGCCGGCATCCTTTGTTTTGCGTGCGATATCCTCCAGATCCAGATGTTTGAAGCGCTCCTTGTGTTGATCCATGATGTGCATAATCGGTTTGCCACCGATGGTCACATGGGACCAGGCCACGAACTGGGATTCTCCATGCTCCCCGAGAGCATAACCATGCACACTGCGTGGATCGATGGAGAAGACTTCAGATAGCAGCGTTTTGAGTCGTGAAGAGTCAATGGACGTGCCTGTACCGATGACGTGTTCGCGCGGGAGGCCGGATAATTTCCATACCATATAAGTTACTATGTCAACTGGATTAGCAGCGACGACAAAAATCCCGTTAAATCCACTGTTCATGATCGGGACCACGATGTCTTTGGCAATCGATTCCGCTTCCTCCAGAATATCCAGCCGTGTCTGTCCTGGCTTGGGATTCGCCCCGGCAGTTAAGATAATAACATCCATATTGCCACAATCGGCGTACGTGCCTGCATATACCTTGGTGCGGTTATGTGTGAAGTCCATACAATGGGAAAAATCCAGTGCCTGTGCTACAGCACGGTCATACGTCCGGTCCACCATCATAATTTCCCTGCATATCGATTGATTAATCATGGAATACGCACAACTCGAACCGACAAGACCCGCCCCGATCACCGCTACTTTGCCTGATTTGCCTAACACTGCCGTTCAGCCCCCATTTAGATTGATATTTATCCGTTACTAATGCGTCCTATGTTAAGTATAGTCCTTTATTTTATGCTGGAATCCACTTCTACGTTACATAAGATAACACATGGAAAAGCTGTGCAGCAATGATATCCGCTATCGCGGGAGCGTATTGGAGTAACGGAGTTAACAAAATTGACATGAATAATTCATAATCATAAGATTTGACGGCGTTTGCACCTGTGTCATTCGACATGACAGCATTCATGCTCGTTGTCGGATTGGGGGTTATTTGTGCGGATCATATACCTGACAAAACTTCTTAGGAATCCGCAGAAACAGAACAAAACCGCCAAAGGGATCTGCCGAGAAGCTGACGAATACATACGGACAAGCAAAAGATAAGCATACTTGATCCATGAGACAGGTTGCCCCGATCCGATGACGGTTCCAAAAAAAGGAACGCTGAAGCCATAATGTTTTTATCCAAGAATCAATTTCATAACTCACTAAAGATATTATGAAATTGATTCCCAAAAGACTTCATTCCGGGAGGGAATTAATGATGATTGAAGAAGCAGGAGCAACGACGGAAACGGCCAAGAGCCTGGGCATAGGTGCCAGTACTCTTCGTAAATATGCGGCAGCACTGGAAGAACAGGGATACCGGTTCGAACGGTCCGCCAACAAATCCAGACTATTCAAGTCCGACGACATCGAGTGCATTGAACGTCTGATGACTGAACTCAGAGAGCATAATCTACCCCTGGCTGATGCTGTGGTGACTGTATTGGCTCCAGAAGTACCTGTAGCTGTAGTAGAAGTAGATGTCCCGGTGGTGGGAATTGAAGGTCTGTCAGAGACGGAATGTGCAGCGACAGTCATGTCATCCGTATTCCCTGAAGAACCTGAAATAATGGGTAATCTGAGATCCTATGAAGGTCTGGGGCAACTGGTAAGTGAGGTGACTTATGGTGCTGTAGAACAACAGCAGGATGATCGGGTACAGCTGCTGCAACAGCGGGTCGATGAACTGGAGCTGACCCTTCAGCATCTGGCGGAGACACATATGGCGCTTCAGGAACAGATGGAGAAACAGCGTCTATGGATGAACGAGAAGCTGGAAGAGGAGCGGGATCGCGAACTCGTAACCAATCTGCGCAGTTTCCAGGGAAGAAAACGCAAACCCAAAGGAGTATCCCTGCGTATGTTGTTCGGGTTCCTGCCCAAGAAGCATAAGGAAGCTTGAATGACAGGCTCTTGCTCATCGTGATTTTGCATTATGGGCCTGATATAATAAGCTCCATACAACATGAAGACTGGCAACGAACTGCTCAGTATAGATAAAGACTGAGTGGATCAGGAAGCTGGCGTGGGAGGATCTGTGGAGCTGCGACGAAGTTGGCAAAGATTGCTCGGACTATGGACGGATCGTCCTCGGCGGGAAGGCAAGACCATTGCTGAGCGTTATACAATACAGGAATTGCTGGGTATGGGGAGTTATGGGCTGACATACCTGTGTACAGATGACCAGAACGGCAGGGAAGTGGCATTAAAGGAGTCCAAGCCTAGCAAGGGCAGACTCTCTGCGCACCTGTTGGAGCGGGAGGCGGACGTGATGAGACGTCTGCATCATCCGGCGATCCCTGATCTATTGGATGTGTTCACATCCGGGAGACGAAGTTATATCGTTACCGAGTATATTCGTGGACAGACGCTGGAAGATTGCATATTTGAGCAAGGTCTTCGATATACGGAGCGGGAATGTGTGGAATTGGCAGGTCAACTGCTGGCTCCGGTGGCTCATGTGCATGAGCAGGGATATATTCATGGAGATGTGCGGATTCCCAATGTTATTTTACGTGAAGGGACGGTGCATCTGATTGACTTTGGCCTGGCGAGACGCTTGGGGGAGCCGTTGTTGCCGGAGCTAAAGCGACGTATGCGTGAAGTCCCTGAGCCTGAAGATGAACCGGCTACACCGGATCATGATCTGCAGGATATCGGCCACTTTCTTCTCTTTATGCTGTATTCGGCTTATGAGCCAGAGAAGGGTCGTGAACCCGCCAGCTGGCAGGAGGAACTTAAGCTTACGCCGGAATTGCACCAGATGCTGGAGCGACTCCTTGGACTTCGTCCGGGTTATGTAGGCGGAGCGACGGAGTTACAGGCAGAGATTGAGAAAGTGTTGCTGAAATTACAATGAAATAAGCTCTGTAGGCGGGCTTATATTTGTTATCCGTGACCTCTTCGTATGATATCTGCAGGGGTCTTTTTCCTTTTTACTATATAGAAACAATAAAGGGGTGTTCTGTTAGCCGTGTGTATGGCTAGCGAACACCCCTTTATTACATATTCATTTATTGTAGGGTCCAATAAGCTGGTGTGATCATTACTCTTTAAAAGCAGTCGTGAAAGCCGCTTAGCTGGAGCTATATTTTCTGCTTTTGTAATACCCGGAGCCACTACGGCTATCCCGGTATTTCACATCTGAAGAAGAATAGCGCTTGTAGGAACGCTTGCCTGAGGAGCTGCTGTGACGTTTATATGAGCGCCTGTCGGAGGAGCTATGACGTTTGCGGTGAGATGAAGATTTGGAATCGATAAGTTTGCCAATAATCTTTTTGAACATGAGCTTTCACCCTTTCGACTTCAACTGTTTTAAGCATATACGTGGCCAGATATGGAGGGGTTTCGATTTTTTTCATGGATAATTGTATTCATTGGACAGGAGCTTGGCGTATAATAGGATGTTGCTGATCGCACGGAATTTTTTATTTTGAGTGTTTAGCGTTACAATAGAGGACAGGATAAGATTTTAACGGACAGGAGTAGTTGTTATGATTACAATAAAGACCAAAGAACAGATTGAATATATGAAAAAAGCCGGAGAAATTCTCGCCGCATGCCATAGAGAAATTGCAAAGATGATTCGTCCAGGCATTACGACACAGGAGATCGACCAGTTTGCAGAAGCTTTTATGAAGAAAAATGGCGCTACGCCGGAACAAAAGGGATATAACGGGTACCAATATGCGACATGTGCGTCGGTTAATGATGTGATCTGTCACGGGTTTCCGGGAAAATATGCACTGAAAGCCGGCGATATCGTTACAATCGACATGGTCGTTAATCTGAATGGCTGGCTGGCGGATTCGGCTTGGTCATATGCCGTAGGTGAAGTGACTCCGGAAGCACAACATCTGCTGGATGTAACGAAAAACTCTCTGTACAAAGGCATTGAACTTGCCGTGGTGGGCAACCGGATCGGAGATATCTCCAATGCGATTCAAGTGTATGCAGAAGGTGAAGGCCTATCGGTTGTGCGTGAGTTTATCGGACACGGCATTGGTGAGAAGATGCATGAGGAACCACAAGTCCCTCACTACGGTCCGCCTCATCGGGGTCCGCGTCTCAAGGAAGGCATGGTTATTACGATCGAACCGATGCTGAATATTGGTACGTTCCGAAGTAAGCTGGATTCAGATGGATGGACTGCTCGTACTTTGGATGGAAGTCTGTCTGCCCAGTATGAACATACGATTGCGATTACGGCGGATGGTCCAGTGATTTTGACAGCACAATAATAGCCAAAAGCAGCTACAATGTGACGATATTTGCATATTTCAAGGCGGCCCACGTTTGTGAACCGCCTGTTTCGGTTTAAACTATTAAGAAGTGATAACACAGAGCCAGTGGTAAGTGATCTCAGCTGACAAGGGTTAACCTTGCGTCCACTTGGCAACAAGGAGGTAATTTTGGTGTCTTTAAATAAACAGATCGTACTTGCTTCTCGTCCCGAAGGTGCCCCATCCAGAGAGAATTTCAAATTCATTGATGCACCTCTTCCTGAACCGGAAGCTGGGCAAGTCCTGGTACGTACATTATATTTGTCGGTTGATCCATACATGCGGGGCCGCATGAAAGATACAAAATCCTATGCTGCACCGTACGCGTTAAATGAAGTGATTAAGGGTGGAGCCATTGGACAGGTTGTGGAATCTTCGGAACCGAATCTGCGCAAAGGTGACCTCGTATCCGGTATGTGGGGCTGGCAGCAATATGCCGCAGTGAATACGGCTGATCTTTCGCTAATTGATACCGAAGAAGCACCAATCACGGCTTACCTGGGTGCGCTGGGCCTGACGGGTCTGACGGCTTATTTTGGTATGGAGGATATCGGCAAACCGAAGGACGGCGAAACGGTTGTTGTATCGGGAGCAGCCGGAGCGGTAGGCATGATTGCAGGTCAGATTGGTAAAATTGTGGGAGCACGCGTGGTTGGTATTGCAGGCTCTGATGAGAAATGCGCTTATTTGAAAGAAAAGCTGGGCTTCGACGTGGTGTTGAACTACAAGAAGGAGCAGGATATGTCAGCGGCCATTGAACGGGCTTGCCCGGATGGTGTAGATGTCTACTTTGACAATGTGGGCGGTGACATCTCGGATGCAGTCTTGCGTCACATCAATCGGAATGCACGTATTCCGTTATGCGGTCAGATCTCGTCTTATAATCTGGAGAAGCCGGATATCGGGATGCGGCCACAGACGTTGCTATTAACAAATACAGCATTAATGAAAGGTTTCCTGCTGGGTGACTATACGAAATCCTTCAAGGAAGGCCGTGCCAAGTTGGCGAAATGGATCAAGGAAGGTCATATCCAGTATGAAGAAAACATTGTGGACGGGTTCGAACAGACGCCGGAAGCATTCATGGGTCTCTTCTCGGGAGATAATCTGGGCAAGCAACTGGTTAAGGTTGCAGATCCTGAATAGATATTGAATGGTTTACATGTACAATTAGGTTGAAAACGAAAAGACACGTTCTGCACACCGAGGGTGCAGCAGAACGTGTCTTTTTTATCTGTAAATCTGTGCGTGGTCTATGTAGGGCGACTAGTGTTCGGCGACCAGCACTTCTTTGTAGTGTTTGTACATATATACACGCCAGCGTACAATCATGCCAAAAGCCAGCAGGAAGAACAATCCGCCTGTTTGCGGAATACTTACATATCGCTGAATGACTTCATGCAGGATCAGGCGTACGGCCAGCAATCCAAGCAAGATAAAAGCAAAGCTGCGAGAACGTGTGGCAAAAATTTCTTCACCTACTCGTTCAAACCGTGTACTGCGAATGAGGGGATAGGAGAAGAGGAACCAGCCCACCAGAAACGCAAAGAATGCCCAGAGTAGAGGAACATGTGTTGCCGGTACAACAAACATGAGAAATCCTGTGCTCATGCCGAGCGGAGGAATAAGGATTTTACGAATGGTCACCGGTCTGTGACTGGCTTTCATGCGGATGAAGATGGCAAGCAGTGCCATGACAAGCATGCCCACGGTTGCTCCGATTTGCAGGTAGTACGGACTGATTTGAGCCACGTAGAACTCCCTCTTTCTGGAATAATATGTTATCCGGAGATCCGGAACCCAATACGAATTGCCGGAATTTTCAGTTCCTATTATATCACAAACGCAGAAAGCCGATAGAAAGCTTAGTGTATCATATACCCGATATGTATTCACAGGGTGTATTTGAAAATTTTGTATTATTGTGCCCGTTGTAAGGCTGTTTATTCGATTAAGGGGAAATCATGCAATGATTGGACAACAATGGATGTATATCAAGCTTATCGGCTCACATCATAGAGGATGGCTTGCAGGTAATACAGATTGGTTAGTACATGTGGT
Source organism: Paenibacillus sp. FSL M7-1414 (assembly GCF_038003195.1). Lineage (NCBI taxonomy): Bacteria > Bacillati > Bacillota > Bacilli > Caryophanales > Paenibacillaceae > Paenibacillus > Paenibacillus sp. FSL M7-1414. The sequence goes on from NZ_JBBOOS010000001.1 coordinate 540,568, forward strand.
CAGCCTCATATGTGCAAGTGTACTAGCTTTTTTGCTGGTTATCTACAGTTACATCTTATGGATGAAATATAGCAGTAGACGCAGGGAAAAGGTTAAGACGGTACTGATGCAGGAATTACTTTCCGAAGATTCAGTGTTACAGCAGTATCTGGGCCAAGGAGAAGTGAAAGCTGACTTACTGAACATGAGTGGAGATCAACAGAGTGTTTTGCAGCAGCTGTTATTGCAACGGCTTGCTCAAAGTCCGGAAGAGCACGAGACTCTGCGAATTCGTCTGTTATCCTGGCAAGTCTTTGGAAGTTCATACCGGTCGGTTCTGAAGACGGGAAAGTGGAGTGAACGGGTCAACACGTTGTTATATATTGAACAGTTTCATATGATAGAGCTTCTGCCCAGGTTAGAGGATATGCTGCGGGTTACTTCCTGTACGCCGCTTGAACGCTTCATCATATTGCGCATATATGCCAGAACCGGTTATTTCAGAATCGTGAAGGAATTGATGCGTGAGCAATATGTATGGTCCGATTCACAGTATCTGCAGATTCTGCTGTTGCTTACCGATTCATCCTGGACTCGTCTGAAGGATCATTTCAAGGATGTACCTTACCAGGTCCAGTCTAATATCGTCCATGCCATTCGTATTCGAGATGATCAGACGGAGGGTGCTGTTGTCCTACTGGAGAAGCTCATTCTTGGAGAGGATGCATTGCTCCGTACCCATGCGTATCAGGCATTGGCTCAAGTGAGCAGAGGTCGTGAAGATTTGCTGAAGGGGCTATTGCTGGTATGGAACGAATCTGGTGAGGAGAGGCAACGCTTTGAAAGACTAACAGTGACCCAGCTTATGGGTACTGTTCATGCGGATGCTTTTATTCCTAGACTGAAGGTAATGATGGGTGATCCTTCTTTTCAGATCCGACAGGAAGCGGCGAACTGTCTTGCCCGGTACGAGCAGGGACTTGAAGAACTCCGGGATACGGCTGTAAACCATCCGGATAGATATGCAAGGCAGATAGCGGAGGAAACGCTGGAAAGGATGCAGTATGGACGAAAGATGGATTGAGATGCTGCGGAGTTTTGTTTTGGCATGTTACGAGGGGATATTTATCTATCTGGTGTTAGCGATTGTGATGTGTAGTGTTCTGGTAGTTGCTGCCGCTCGCACAATGATCCGCCGGAGGGATCTGGACCCGCTGCAATATCATGAGATGCTGGATGAAGAACTGGCTCCTGCGGTATCCCTGCTTGTTCCGGTGCGGAATAGCGAGGATACGATCGTACAGCGAATCAGCTGTCTGCTGGATATTCAGTATGCACGTTATGAGGTTATTATCATTAATGATGGATCAGAGGACGAGACCATACGGCGTCTAAAAGAAACCTATGACCTGATGCCCATTCGGAGTAAAGTTCATTATTCGGGACTCGGCCAGAGGATAGCTCAGATTAAATGTGTCTACCAATCCAGATTACATCATCGTCTGGTTGTGATCGACAAGGCGTATGGGGGACGAATGGACTCCCTGAATGCAGGTTTGAATATCTCGCAATATCCTTATATCGCCTCTGTTGGACCCAGGACAGTTCTGGAACGAGATGCATTGGTGAAGATTATGAAACCCGTTATGGATGCTCTCCCAGGAGAAGAGGTCGTTGCTTGTAGTGGACGAGTAGATCTCATGGCCCCCAGAAATACGAATCAAACGGATTTAACCGACAACGGCGCAAGAAGGAGAGGCAGTACGTTGTATGTAATGCAGACCATTGAATACGTGCGTGCTTTTCTGATTAGCGGCGTGGGACTTGTTCGTTATAATATTAATGTGCTTTTATTTACGTCTGAAGTATTCGGTATATTCAAAAAGAACCGGGTGTTGGAAGTTGGAGGATACAAGCGCGATGACCAGGTCGCTCACATGGAACTGGTGATGCGGTTGCAGAAACATATGAAGCAGATTCGGAAACGTGGCCGTATTATATATATTCCCGATCCGATCTGCAGGGTAGAAGTACCCGGTACATGGCGTCAGCTGTGCAGACAGCGTATCGGTTGGCACATGCAGCTTGCAAGCAGTTTATGGACTCAGCGGAGCATGATCTTCAATCCGGCCTATGGCTGGATGGGGATGGTATCCATCCCTTATTTTATTTTGATCGAATTGTTGGGGCCTGTGTTGGAACTGGGAGCGATCGTGCTGTTCATTGCAGGCATAGGGCTACAGTGGGTGGATATTAACCTATGCATCATTCTCGTTCTGCTACTGACCCTCTATGGTTCCTTGTTGTCCGCAAGTGTGGTGATGTTCGAAATATGGTGTTCACGCAAGGCATATACGTCCCGAGAGGTGACACGTCTGCTGTTGTATGCATGTACGGAGACGTTCTGGTTCAGACCGCTGAATAACATATCCCGTATATATGGCATGTTGCAGGCTATGGGATTGCGGAAGGCAGAGGAAAAGGACAGCAGACATGGATTAGGGTAATCTAACGATCGATCCTGACAATACCTTGGAACAGAGCAAGGAGGAATACGCTTCATGAAAAAAAGTTACAGGCCAGCCACGATGTGGACGTTGGCTTGTTTTACAGTGGTATCGGTGGTGCTGGTTGTCCCATGGATTATGTGGCAATCCCAGGCCCCGGTTTCACTGAACATCATGATTATTGACAAGAGCAGACCGGACTTGTCCTATCAGGGGCACAAGGGGTTGGTTTGGCTTCTGAATCAACAGAAGATTGTACAGCACACAGGGGAATACTACTCGTATGAAGAGGATTATTACGGTTATGATCTTCAGAACGGGCTTCCACGGATGAAGCAACTGCTGCCTGATGAGGTGACAGATACAGATCTGATCTATCTGACGGCGAATCGGAGTAGTCTGTCTGCACAGAAGAGTGAAGGGAAACAAGGCGGAATCTATGAAGGATTAACGATATACGATGTGCAGAAAATCCGCGAGGCTGCGTATAAAGGGGTAACGATTGTTGCCGAATACAGTGCATTGGCAAATACGGCTTCCAAGATGACAAGAGAGCAACTATACCCCATCTTGGGTGTGGACAGCAGTGGATGGCAGGGGAAATCGGTATCTAATCTGCAAAGTATAGAAGAAGTACCCCGTTGGATTCGGACAAACTATGAGCAGCAAGAGAAGAAGAAATGGTCTTATCACGGAGCGGGTATGCTGCTGATCCATATGGATGGACAGGTCATGGTACTGGCGAAAGGTCCGGATGTGAAGACAGGCAATATACAGATTGCATTTACACCGGAAGGCAGTGATTGGAGCGGCATAACCCAGGATATACATTATAGTGGCTGGTTCGATATCATTGTGCCGCAACAGAAGAACTCCATACTGGCCTGGTATAAGACGGATCTGACGGAGACAGGTGAGCAGAAGCTGGTGGATGCAGGAATTCCTGCGGAATTTGCTGCACTGGTCCGGTACGACGACTATAATCGGTCGTATTACATGGCAGGGTCCTTTGGAGAGATGAAGCATTATTCCTTCTGGCGCCGAATCCGTGGATGGGAGGTCGTCCGGTCCAAGCTTACGCCAGATCAAAAAGATATTCCGGACATGTTCTACTGGAAGGTGTATGTGCCCGTGATGAAGCATATTTTGAATGAAGTGCAGGACGGACGGCAGCAATGGCCATAGATAGATTATCGAGAACCGTTTCGATGGAAAAAGGGAAGCCAAAGTCCATTCCACCTTTCGAGAGGAACGGGAGATGTACATAATAGAGAAGTGCGTGTTGTGAGTGGCAAAAGTGTGGTTGAGAGACAGGACGGATCAAGTAAAGATCAGATTGCCAGGTGAAATGGGACTGGGACTGGGTAGATTGAATACGTTTCAGACTGTTTCAGACTCTTACCGCCCTGAACAATGGGAGTTGTAGCTAGATCCTTAACAAGAATTATCCCGCTGCGGCGTACATGTAGTGAGATCTATTAAATGATTCGTATTAGGACACGTATTAAAACAGGTACTAAAGTGTGCATCACGAACAGGGTAAGCTCCGTATCTAGAATCGCCCCAATGTGTGTACTGAACTGTAGCGTGATATATACATGAATAGTAATAAAACATGTACTACTATGTGCATTACGAGCAAGGTAAGATCCTTATCTAGTCATGTACCCGCATCCGCTTGATCAATACAATTTGGAGCATGATCGCTTCGTATTTAGAGTCCATAACACAATGTATGTCTGGACTTATGCGCCAATATGATGAGTCGACGAGTGTCTATGACATCGTGATCTGAAGCACCGTACGTAGCGCGTTTTAACGAACTCAGCACATCTTATATGGCCTAATTTGGTACGTTGGTTAATGTAACGAATCACAGACACGTTAAATTACGGAATATACTCATTATTTCTGTCCCGCTACCAGTTTTCTGCGAAATAGGACGTATGGAGTTCGTTAGATGTTGTTATTCACTCTAATTGCCGCTATAGAGTGTCCTCGGTTCGTTAGATTTTGGTCAGAGGGCACCGATCATGGCATCACGCAACCGAGACGCCCTTTTTCTTCTGTATTAAAAAAAATTGTAAAGAAAGAAATTATAAAGAACACAAGCCGATGAAAGATGAATTCAAAGTGGATGTTAATTTGTTAAAAGTCATTGGCGCAACTATAACATTATTACTGCCAAATCTATGGGATGTACCAGTACAGGGCAATGTAAAAAGGACTGCAGATCCTCTGCAGTCCTTTTTCATGATGCAATGCGTGTCATACTAGTCCTGGTGAAGATGCCGGAGTCCGTGCAGGAAGGCGGATACGGTCAGACGCAGACTTTCGTCCGGATCAAAGTTCATGCCGAAGCCGCCCTGTGCCTCAATGGAGGCAAATCCATGGCAGAGGCTGCGCAAACCACGAACGGCGTGCAATGCTTCCGCTTCGGTTAGCGGGTAGGGCTGCAAGCTGTGCAGCAGCAACTCCAGCGTGGCTGTGCTGGCCGCGGCGAGCTGTGGCTCCTCGCGATCCGGGGCATGAAATGAGGCTTCGTAGAGCCCAGGGTGCTCGCGGACGAAGCCAATGTATGCCGCAGCGATGGCCTGAATGGCATCATCGCCAGTGCGGTCAGCGATAGCCGCGGTTAATGCGCGGCTGAGCTGTTGCACGGACATCAGCGCCATTTCCTGGCGAAGCCCGGGAAGTCCGCTGATGTGGTTGTAGAGCGACGGCGAGCGCACATCCAGCCGCTGTGCCAACGCGGCCAGTGTCAGCGCCTGAAAGCCGTCGCTGTCAGCAAGCTGGGTGGCGGCGCTGAGCAGAGCGCCGCGATCCAGCCCTTGCCGGGGGCTCATAGTTGCCCCCCGGCAAGATCAAACCGCTGCTGTGCATCAGCGGTTGCCGCGCGCATGGCGGCCGCGGGCTGGCGCAGCATCCGTCCGTGGCCTACAGCCAGCACGGACGGTTCCAGCTCCGCCAGGCGCTTCGCGCTGACCAGAGCCGCTTCGCGGTTCCACGTCGCCAGCGCGGGGAACGGGAAGCGCGGGCGCACGCGGCCGGATACGGCAAGGCCGCCTTGCAGTTGGTACGCGTCGCCAGCGATGAGCACGCGGCTGCGCGTATCCATGAAGGACATATGCCCCGGCGTATGTCCTGGTGAGGCAATGGCGACCAGTGAACCAATCTGGTCACCGTCATCCAGCAAGTGGTTTGGCTGGGTGCGCACCGTTTTGGGCTTGGGCACGCCGCCGCGTACAGGGGTTTGTGGCTCACCGGGAAGAAGGGAAGTATCACCCGCCAATAGCCGAGCATCCCGTCTGGAGATGAAAACCTCGGCTTGGGGCAGTGTCTCTTTGAGACGATCCAATGCACCAATATGGTCGCTATGCGCGTGAGTCAGAATGATCTTGGTAATGGGTTTTCCAAGGGACTGGGCAGTTGCCAAAATCCCCTTAAGACTGAACGGTATTCCGGCATCAATCAGGGTTAAACCATCTTCCTCTTCAACCAGGTATACGTTCACAGGGAAGAGTCTTGGGAAAAACGTAACTTGAACGACATCAAATTCTCGGGTAATACGCATCGTTAAACCCTCCTTAAAACTAATGGTATTAGTATAATAACTAATGGGATTAGTTTTAGCAATACCTGTTGTTCATTTTATTTAAATAAAAAAAATTTAAAATAATGATGCACTTTACAAAAAAAGCGTTTTCAAATTGAAGATTACCGATTATAATAATCACGTAAGCCCTTTCATATGTCTATCTTATTGGAGCCCTTCGCGTAGCGGAAGGCTCACTTTTTTGTTCTTTTTGGATTAAAATGAAGACAGGATGTTCATCCTAGCTTAATTATGTTGATGAGCTGTAAGTATTGGTATAACAGGAAAAATCACGTTTGATCTCCATGCTGGGTGAAAGTTGACAAACATAACTGTTATTCATATAATGACAGTTATACTTACCTTGAGTTGGAGTTCATCGGTGTTGTAAGCCGGGAAGGAGTAAGTTATGAACAGTGAATTTACCATAGCGGTGCATTGTCTTGTTTTTCTGTCGATGAGAGATGAGTGTATGGCCAATAGTGAAGATTTGTCCCAGAGTGTGGGTACACACCCGGCCAGAGTCCGTAAGGTACTTAGTGTTCTGCGCAAGCATGGTTACCTGACGACCAAGGAAGGTGCTCATGGTGGGTACTTGCTTAGCCGTCCGAGTGAAGAGATCAAGCTTGGAGAATTGTACAGACTGGTAGCTGGTGGTTCACTCGGTCCCAACTGGTGCTCAGGTGAGTCTGGTTCATCGTGCGTGGTATCTTCCAATATGCAGGATGTGATGGGGAACATATATAACGGAGGCGAAGAGGCACTTAGCGCTTATTTTGACCGTATATCCATTCAGGATGTGAAAGAGCGCATAGGTCATGGGGAAACGTTGAACTTATCGCTGAAGGGATTATCTGCAAAGGAGAAGTCCTGACGGAGTCCACAACGAATGGTCCTTCATGACATGGCCTTGGTTTAGTCAGGCATGGTGGACAAGTTATGGCATTGGCGTGTGCTCCGGTGAAAGATCCATTGATGTTCTTTGCGATTCCGGGCATAACGTGAACACAGATGGGAAGAGATCGTCTGCGCTGATGTTATTTTCGGAAGGAAATCCTTGGTAGAGTAAACTTCGAGATCACCTTGCGGAAGTAAAAGAAGTATAAACAAACTAGATTCTGGGGAGTGGAACACATGTCAGGCATTGAAAAAAATGAAACACTTCGCGTTATTAGCGAACGCCATGCTGTCAAAAAGTACGAAAAAGGGTTTGAATTGCCTGAAGCTGATCTCAATGCGATTCTGACAGCAGCTGCGGAAGCACCATCTTCATGGAACCTGCAACACTGGAGATTCCTCGTGATTGAATCCGAAGCAGACAAAGCGAAATTGCTGCCAGTTGCTTACGGTCAAAGTCAGATCGTGGAAAGTTCGGTTACGATTGCTGTTCTAGGAGATTTGGAAGCAAACCGTAACACCGTAATCTACGATCAAGCTGTTGAAGCAGGCGCACTGACTGCTGAGGTCCGTGACGCATTGGTTGGACAGATCAACGGTGCTTACCAAAGCCCGCAAATCGCTCGCGATGAAGCGATCCGCAATGCATCTTTTGCTTCCCAAAATATTATGCTTGCTGCACGCTCCCTGGGTTACGATACATGTCCAATCGGTGGATATAATCCACAAAAACTGATCGAAACATTTAACATTCCTGCACGATTTGTGCCAACGTTGTTGATTACTGTAGGTAAAGCTGCACAGCCAGCTCGCCCGTCAGGACGTTTGCCGTTGTCTGAAGTTGTTGTTAAAGGTTCTTTCTAAGTTAGAAAGTTAAATCTGATGATTGCATCAGTGATATAGGTATAATACAAACGGCCGCACTTTCCTGATGAGGGAAGGTGCGGCTGTTTGGCATATTGGATTTGGCATATTGGAGATTGTGAGGAAAAGGCCATTCATTGGGATTCCAATCGAGCGGATTCACCACTCAAGTGAGTTCTTAGCTTCCATCATGAAATGACTACTTCTCAGGTGTTTCCGGGATTTGTGGTGCATGGAACGATTCCATGTACTCGATTGCGTTATACATCATCACTGCTGCTTCGGCACGAGTAATCGTTTGTTTGGGATTGAAGTTTCCGTCGGTATCCAGTTCATTGATTTTGAGAACGAGTGAACGCTGAATGGCACCTTGATACTCTGGCGTAAGTTCCTGTTCGTCGGTAATGTCCACAGGTTTGATATTAATCATCGGCAGACCGCCTTTGGCCTCGATGCCTTGCATCAGGAACAGTGTGAATTGTTCACGAGTAAGCGGTTTGGACGGATCGATATCTTGTGACATCTGAATGCCATTATATTGAGCGCGGATAAATGCATCACTGTACCATACGCCATCTTTTACATGAGAGAAGTGGTCACTTGGCAGCGGCTGTTTGATAAAACGAATCGTGTCCAGATTCAGATTTAGTCCGTCCGCAATCAGTTGAATGCCCTGAGCGGTATTTAACTCCAGTTCAGGTTTGAACAAGCTGTCACTCACGCCTTTGATGAATCCATCTTTATGGAGAGATTCGATTTTGTCTGCTCCTGCGATACCTTGAATATCCGTGAATTGGGCCTGCGCAGCGTTGATCGGGCCTGCACTTAGAGACAGCGTGAGCAGAGCTCCCGCAGTTAATGTAGCAAGTATATTTTTTTTCATGATAGGTTCGCCTCACTTTTCTAGGGATGATCCCTTTATATAAAAGTTATTTGCCCCTATAGACGACCCTTCTGTTCAAAAGGTTGCTGCAATTTTCCAACTGAAATTCATAATCATTCAGAAAGGGCTAAGTGAAGGCATTGCCTCTAACCTTTGGATTTATTTCGATAATCCGTGGGTGAACGTCCCATCATTTTGCTGAACAGACGGGAGAAGTAGTACGGGTCTTTGAATCCAAGCTCGGAACTGATCTGCTTCACAGTCCAATCGGTAAAATCCAGATAGCGGCAGGAATGCTGAATCTTAAGCCGCAGGAAATAATCGATGGGCGAATGCCCCGTAGCTTGCTTGAATAACTGAGAGTAATGAGGGACAGACAGCCGTGCGTGAACCGCCAGTTCCTTGAGGGTGATTCCATTCTCCAGGTGCTCCAGCATATATTGAACGGATTGTTCGGCCGCACGTTTGCTGCTCACAATCCCACCATCTGTCCCTGTTGTCTCCGGTCCATAAGCGAGCATGCCAAGCATATAACCGATAATCTGGGAGGCATACGTCATCGCCTGCATGGAGTAACCCGTCTCAAGTGCGCCGTAACATTCATGGAACAGCTCAAGCCATTTTTGAGCCTTGGCCGGTGGCATGGTAGTAATATGATGAGTTAACAAGGGTTCTATGTAGGATAAAGCGTGTTCCCCACGCAGATGAATCCAGAAAATGCTCCATGGTTCAGTTGCGTTGGCTCCGTACACATGAGGGACATGTGCAGGTAATATAACGAGGTTTCCCGGGCTGACATCATATGTCTTGCTGCCATCCATCGTATACCAGCCTGTGCCTTGGACACAGTACATCAGAATGTGTGATTCACAACCATCGGGACGGTCACGGTAATGATGCTCTGCTTCGTGAAAGTAACCGATATCGGTAACATATAATCCGGACGTGACCGGATAAGCTGCGGTTTCTTGCAGCAGGGAGTCCGGAAGCACAATGAGTTTTTGCATACGAAATCCGTCAGATTTACGCTGTAGGGGTGGTCTGTTGTTAGGTCTCATACTTTGTATTATGGTGAGAGGCGATAAGGGAGTCAATGACAGATATGAGAGCGCTCACCGGAGGTGTTCTCGATTTAGAAAGCCACGTTACAGGAAGTGAAGCAGTTGCCCGTGAATTGGGTAAGTACATACCAGTGGGAAGAATCAGAACAGTGAATATACAGGAAAAGGGAGAGATTTAGATATGGAACCAGTCAAAACACAGGAAACGCTTTTCTATACAGGTACGTACGCTTCAGCGGATGAACCCGGAATATTCCTATGTGCGTTGAATGCGGATACAGGAGAGATGCGAACCGTCAATCACATGGATGGTGTGGATAATCCGTCTTATCTGGCGCTAAGCCCGGATGGAGACTGTCTGTATGTGGCGAGTGAGACGGACGAGGGAGAGGTGTTGGTCTATCGGAGAGATGCGGCAACGAGTGAGCTGCACCTGATGGATCGAAAACAGACCAGAGGGGCTTCTCCATGTTATGTGTCTGTCTCCACGGATGGTCAGTGGGTGTTCTCATCCAACTATAGCAGCGGCAGTGTAAATGTATACCCGGTTGGCGATCAGGGGACGCTTGGTGAGATGAGTGCATGGGTGGAGCACACGGGAAGTGGAATCAACGAAGAACGCCAGGAAGGGCCGCATGCACACTCCATTCAACCCGATCCGTCCGGGCAGTATGCTGTCGTATGTGACCTCGGTCTGGATCAGATCATTGTGTATCGCTTGGAAGAGGGACGTCTGGTTACCCATCGTGAGATGGATCAGCCACCGGGCGCAGGGCCAAGGCATCTTGTGTTCCATCCCAACTCGAAGTGGGCATATGTAATCAACGAATTGGACAACACGGTTACGGCATTCCTGTACGATGAGCGCAGAGGGGAGTTCACTACGGTACAGCACATTTCCACACTTCCAGAAGGGCATAAAGGAGAGGGTACGGCTGCAGACATCCGTGTATCTCCATGTGGACGTTTCCTGTATGCATCTAATCGGGGAGATGACAGCATCGTGCTCTATCATATTGATCAGGAGAGCGGTGAGTTGGAAGCCGTAGAGTGGACGTCCACAATTGGGCAGACACCGCGTAACTTTAATATTTTGCCAGGTGGGATTCTGGTCGTGGCGAATCAGGACAGCAATAACCTCGTAGGTTTCCAGATCAGTGAAGAAGACGGACGTCTGACTCATAACGGATTCAAGCTGGAACTGCCTCGTCCGGTATGTATTGCTCCTGTGGTATAAAAGTTGTCTATAAGCTGTGAAATCATGGAGAAACACATGGTTTTACAGCTTTTTTTAGTCTTTTTTGCGATTGACTTGAAAATAGTGGCAATTATCACATTTTTTTATTGACCATTGTTCGAACGTTCATTATGATCAGAATATATAGGGATTAAACCTAAAATCTGGATGTTGCACGAAGGGTGGTGCTTTCCTTGGAACCTGCAAATTCAATTCGGGAGCAATTAACCCAGTTTATCGATAAGAACAGCATGACGCTCTCCCGATTCTCGGAAGTATCGGGCATTAATACAGGCACAATTAGTCGTATTTTACATGGGAATCGTCCCATATCTGTGAGTCAGTTGATTGCGATATCATCAGGAATGGGCGTGGCAGCGGATCATTTTTTTACCGACTATGTGGAAGAATGTTTTTCTTATTCCGTATCCATGCGGCGGATCAGACCGTTTATTCTCCGAAGTGCGGAGTTGAATCGGCTGGACTGCATTGAACAGATTCTTTATCGGCTACTGGACGACCTGGATTATGCGACAGAACTATTTGAGATGGCTGAACAATTATTTGAACAAAATCAGCGGTCTGCGGCGGCATTGTTATATAAGAGTGTGAGTGAAGTTGAGAAATATCAGCATTCCGAACGGCTTGCGATGTGTCAGTATCGATTGTTTCTTATTGGACAAGGAGAGAACCTGGAGGAAAATCTAAGGTTGGCTATCTTGTTCGAGCCCTATGTTGACCGGTTGGATGAGGGGTACCAACTTGAAGCCTTCAAAGATCTAATCCATGCTTTTGGCTCGGTAAATAAATGGAGCGAAGTTAAAAATTTCGCTGACAAGATGCTACAGTTAGCCAAAATTCAATATAATACAATTAACATTTCGGAACGACAAAATCAGGAGTGGAAACTAACAGTACGGCCACTTTACTTTTATATACTATATGCTTGGTTGATTCAGTCGACGGTATTTGAGGAGCAGGGAGACTATGACAAAGCATTAGAACTTGTGGGGCTTTATGCAAGTGGACAGAGCTGGGTGCGGGAGGACGATGAGGAGTCTCGACGTGTGCTGAAGCAATTCGAAGAATGGGCAACGGCTAATAAGTATCTCTATCAGATGTTATCTGGGGATATAAATGTTGTTAAAAAATATGCAAATTACATCACACAATACCCGGATGAGATATTTTTGGCATTACGTTACATCATCCAGGCAGCGAATAAGTTTAACTGGAATATTGATGATATTTTAGAGCGTTTCTCGGATTACATTCCTTTACGTACATACAAGACAGAATTTGGACAATACAATTCTTCAATGATGGATCAAAATTATGCAAAACTTCTAGGGGAATTGGCGATATACTATTTAAACCACAATCGCGATGTTGCAATAAGTCGAATTTTAGAAGGATTGAACTTCTCTATCCAAAAAAATAATGATCTCAATTTTATTAAATATGTAATGGCTTTTCTTGAAAAAAGCTTTAGTAGTGAAAATTTTGAAGACAAGGAAAAGCTTAAATTACTAATTAATGAAATGCAGCGAATTAATGCTTAATAGAAGTACTTCAGTTCTGAATCTATTTAGCATATTTAGCATTATGATTAAACTGTAATATACTTAACGCAGTCGAAGGAAAAATCCTTTGGCTTTTTTCATGTACCACCATCCAATTACTAAATTAGACCTATAGATGGAATTATATGTTTAATTTAAAATGAATATATTAAAGCGCTTACATAAAAAGATGGCGCTACAAGGGCATCGGGCTTACCAAACCAATTGGGGAGGCAATTGTTTATGGGGAATCAATCATCATTGTGGAAGCGCACATTACGTACAGCCGGAGTATCACTGCTAAGTTCCGCGTTACTGGTCACTTCGCTTGGATTGGGCAACACGGCGGTAACACATGCAGCGGGAGCAAGGCAGATGGAATATCTGGATCGCGGTGTGGTGGCTGTGAAGACCGGGACAGGTGTGTTTGTCAGTTGGCGGCTTCTGGGAACGGAAGGGTCGAATGTATCGTTTAACGTCTATCGGGATGGAACCAAGGTGAACGCTACGCCCATAACAAACAGCACCAACCTTCAGGATGCAAGCGGGACAAGCAGTTCCAAATATACGGTTCGCGCTGTCGTCAGTGGAACGGAGCAGGCTGCTTCAGCGGCAGCAAGCGTATGGGGCAATAACTATCTATCTGTACCGCTCAGTGTACCCGCAGGTGGGACAACACCCGATGGAGTAGCCTACAGCTACAGTGCCAATGATGCCAGTGCAGGTGACCTGGATGGTGATGGTGAGTATGAATTGGTCGTGAAGTGGGACCCTTCCAACTCCAAGGATAACTCCCAGAGTGGTTATACCGGGGAAGTGTTTATCGATGCCTACAAATTAAACGGGACACGCCTGTGGCGAATTAGTCTGGGCAAAAATATCCGTGCGGGTGCTCACTACACCCAGTTCATGGTGTACGATCTCGACGGTGATGGCAAAGCCGAAGTTGCGATGAAAACAGCCGATGGCACCAAGGATGGCACTGGCGTGGTCATCGGGGATGCAAGCAAGGATTACCGTAATTCCAGCGGTTATGTGTTGTCTGGTCCCGAATTCCTGACGGTTTTCAATGGACAGACTGGCAAAGCGCTCTCCACGGTGAACTACGAACCGGCGCGTGGCAATGTATCCAGTTGGGGGGATAACTACGGCAATCGGGTGGACCGATTCCTTGCTGCCGTTGCTTATCTGGATGGAGAGCGCCCAAGTCTGGTCATGGCGCGTGGGTACTACACCCGCACAGTGCTCGTGGCTTATAACTGGCGTAACGGACAGCTGACCAAACAATGGACATTTGATTCCAATACCTCCGGTAACTCGGGTTATGCCGGGCAGGGCAATCATAATCTGAGTGTGGCGGACGTAGACGGAGATGGGAAAGACGAGATCGTTTATGGTGCCATGGCAGTGGATGATAACGGCAAAGGATTGTATACAACAGGACTTCATCATGGCGATGCCATGCATTTGAGTGACCTCGACCCGGACCGCCCTGGACTTGAGGTATTTCAGGTTCATGAGACGCCATCCAATGCCGGAGTGGAATTCCGTGATGCAGGTACAGGCCAGTTAATCTGGGGAGTCAAAACAACAAAGGATATTGGACGTGGCATGGCGGCAGATATCGATCCAAGATATAAAGGCGCTGAAGTATGGGCAGACGGCAGTCTGTACACAGCCAAAGGGCAGAAACTAGGGACAACCCTACCTTCCTCCACGAATTTTGGCATCTGGTGGGATGGGGATCTGCTCCGTGAACTGCTGGACAGCAACCGAATCGATAAGTGGAACTATGCTAACAGCACAACGATGAACCTGCTCACCGCTTCCGGCGTATCTTCCAATAACGGAACCAAGTCTACGCCGAATTTGCAGGCCGATCTGTTCGGGGACTGGAGAGAGGAAGTCGTGTGGCGGACGAATGACAGTTCAGCACTGCGGATCTATACCACAACAGCAGTTACGGACAAACGCATCTATACGCTGATGCATGATCCGGTGTACCGTCTTGGTGTCGCTTGGCAAAATGTAGCCTACAATCAACCGCCACACACCGGTTTTTATCTGGGAGAAGGCATGAGCACACCACCGGTACCCAATATCCGGTATGCAGGCAGATGAGGAGTGGATAAGGTGTGGCTGTCCAATTCCGTTCATGTTTTCAATAGCCAGCGAAGTATGGGATTCGCTGAAGGGAGCAACGGACGCTGGTTCGTTGTTCCTCTTTTTTTTACCAATAGGCCAGAAATCCGGTAAAAATCGGAAAAAACGTTTGACAGGTATATAGACTGCCTTTATTATACGTATATAACTTACTAAACAGGTAGGAATAATAAAAATGAATCTGTTTTCATTGTGAAAACGGTCATTTTACAGACAGATGCAACCATGCAACCTGAACAGAATAACGTTCTCACCGTATAGACGGAGGAACACCGCAGCGCATCCTTTTCAGATGGAGCATGCACGGCCTTAAGCCGGCATGACTTTATGGGGAGAAGTGCGCGGGGGTTCCTCCGTCTTCTTGTTACGTTTGATCCTGTTCAGCCGGCCTGAGGTAGTCATGCAGATCTATATCGGGGGAGTGTTATTTATGAAAAAGAGAATTCACAAGGGTATTTTGGTTGGTCTGGCACTGGTATTAACAGGAGTTCTGGCAGCATGCGGATCGGATAGCGGCGGGTCCAGTGCAGCAGGAACATCGGGGGGAGCGGAAGGCGGCACAGAAGGGGCCAAGGCCATTGAACTGCTGAATGTTTCTTACGATCCAACGCGGGAACTCTATGAACAATATAACAATGCGTTTGCGGCGCATTGGTTGAAAGAGAAGGGCCAGGAAGTAACCATCAAGCAATCCCATGGGGGATCGGGCAAACAGAGTCGTTCTGTTATTGACGGACTGGATGCAGACGTGGTGACGCTGGCATTGGGATACGATATTGATGCGATTGAAGATAAAGGTCTGATTAATGAAGGCTGGCAGGATAAATACGAGCATAACAGCTCTCCGTATACCTCTACGATTGTCTTCCTTGTACGTAAGGGTAATCCAAAGGGCATCAAGGACTGGGATGATCTGATCAAAGGGGATACGCAAGTCATCACCCCAAATCCTAAAACGTCCGGCGGGGCGCGTTGGAATTACTTGGCGGCATGGGGATATGCCCTTAAGCATAATAACAATGATGAAGAGAAGGCGAAGGAATTCGTTGGTGAATTGTTCAAACATGCGCCTGTGCTGGATTCGGGTGCTCGCGGATCTACAACGACGTTTGTTGAACGTGGCATTGGTGATGTGCTGCTTGCCTGGGAGAATGAAGCTTTTTTATCGGTAAAAGAGTTGGGTCCGGACAAATTCGATATTGTCGTGCCTTCGGTTAGTATCTTGGCTGAACCACCAGTTGCGATTGTGGACAAAAATGCAGACAAAAAAGGAAGCCGCGACGTGGCGGATGCCTATCTGAAATATTTGTACAGTGAAGAAGGACAGACGATTGCTGCTGAAAATTATTACCGCCCAACGCTGGACAGCGTGGAGGAAAAATTCAAGGATCAGTTCCCGGCGCTTGAACTGTTCACGTTGAAAGATGTATTCGGTACATGGCGGGATACTCAGGCCAAACATTTTAATGACGGCGGTATCTTCGACCAGATCTATGTTCCAGGCAGCTAAGGTTGCTCTGTTCAATGAACACCCGATCAATCGCGCTGTGAGCGGCCAACCAGCCTTACCGGCTGAAGGCAGAGAGGATGAACGTGCATGAGCAAGGTGATGGTGGCGCGGAGACGCACATTGCCGGGATTTGGATTAACGATGGGTTACAGTGTGTTCTACCTGAGCCTGGTTGTACTTATTCCACTGGCTGCGCTGTTATTTAACTCAACAGGACTGACGTGGGCAACCATGATTGAGGTTGCGACCAATCCCAGGGTGTTGGCTTCCTTCCAGGTCAGCTTCCTGACCGCAGGTGCAGCGGCGCTGATTGATCTCGTGCTGGGGTTACTCCTGGCATGGGTGCTTGTTCGGTATGAATTCCCGGGCAAAAGGCTGTTTGATGCAGTCATTGATCTGCCTTTTGCCTTGCCAACGGCAGTAGCAGGGGTTGCTCTTACAGCGATCTATGCCGGCAATGGCTGGATTGGGCAGTTTGTAGAGCCTTTGGGCATCAAGCTCGCTTATTCACAGGCCGGGATTACGCTGGCGCTGATGTTTATTGGAATTCCGTTTGTAGTTCGCACGGTGCAACCGGTGTTGGAAGAGCTGGAGGCAGAAGTGGAAGAGGCAGCTGCGACACTGGGGGCAGGAAGATGGCGGATATTCCGCACGATTCTGTTGCCAGATCTGATTCCACCGCTGCTGACGGGTTTTGCTCTGGCTTTTGCCCGGGGCATTGGCGAATATGGCTCGGTTGTATTTATCTCAGGTAATATGCCGATGAAAACGGAGATTGCCCCCTTGCTGATCATGGCCAAGCTGGAGCAGTTCGATTATGCAGGCGCTACAGCTGTAGCTTTGCTGCTGCTTCTGGTTTCTTTCATCCTGCTGCTGATCATTAATTCCTTGCAGCGTTGGAGCCGGAAGGCGGGCAGAGCATGACGATGAAGCATGATAGAGTATGGATACAATCAGATGTCACTCACCCAAACCAAAGGAGGTGCAGCATATGGCGGGTTCTATCCCACTGAGCCCTGTTCCACCCGTAAAGACCGGGCGTGGAACTAACCGTGCAACAACGGAGGCTCCATGGGTCAAATGGTTGTTAATCGGACTGGCAAGCCTGGTACTCATATGGCTGCTTATTTTGCCACTGGCCATTGTGCTCATGGAGGCGTTGAAGCAGGGTTGGGGTGTGTACATCGCGGCTCTTACCGAGCCGGATGCCATGTCTGCACTGAAACTCACGTTATTGGTTGCGGCGATTACAGTGCCGCTGAATACGATATTTGGTGTGGCCGCTGCATGGGTCATTACCAAGTTTCAGTTCAAGGGCAAGGGACTTATGATCACCCTGATTGATCTTCCCTTTTCCATCTCGCCTGTGGTGGGCGGGTTGATCTTTGTATTGGTCTTTGGTTCGAATGGGTGGTTAGGGCCGTGGCTGTCCGAACATGATATCAAAATCATTTTTGCGCTGCCAGGCATTGTCATTGCAACGCTGTTTATTACCTTCCCGTTCGTAGCGAGGGAGTTGATTCCACTAATGGAGGACCAGGGAACCCGGGAAGAGGAAGCGGCGGTTACGCTAGGTGCTTCCGGGTGGCGAATCTTCTGGAGTGTAACCTTGCCCAACATCAAATGGGGACTGCTGTACGGTATTATTCTGTGTAATGCCCGCGCTATGGGCGAGTTCGGAGCCGTATCTGTGGTGTCCGGGCATATCCGCGGGGAGACCAATACGTTACCACTTCATGTCGAGATTTTGTATAACGAATATCAATTCTCGGCTTCATTTGCCGTAGCTTCCCTGCTCCTGATTCTGGCTCTTGCCACGTTGCTGCTCAAGAGCTGGCTTGGACACAAAGCCGTTTCAGAAAAGTGATTATGAGAAGAAGAAAATACAGATTGACAGCTACTGGAAGCCCTGCTAATGTATAAACCAAGTATATAGGTTGGATAAGAATGATTTATAAATCCGTTGGATGACAGCGCACTTAGGAATATGGCGGGCAGTAGCCCGAGAAGAGGAGGCGGCTCTATGGCTAAGCCGTTAAAAGTGGATGAGGTATGGTTGGACCGAATTGCCGGACAGCTGAATGACATGGAGTTTGGTTCATTGCACATCGTGGTGCACGAAGGTCAGATTGTGCAGATGGAGCGGACCGAACGCAAGCGTTTTGAAAACACGCCCTCAGGCAGCGCCTCCAAATCCGGAAGCACGGCACGAAGCAGTTCAGCCCGTTCACTACGCGGATCAAATGCGAGTGCGAAGGGATAGAGAGTGACGTGAGGGAAGCGAAGATAGGTGCATAGGAACACAAATGTATACTTTCCAGAAACTCATGGGAAATGCATGTTCCAGATCTTCCTACCTATTGTGCACGACTTGTCTCCATATGCTCCGTATACCAATGATTCGCTTCAAGCAGTACCTGTTGCCCACCTGCATCCATGAATTCTTCCACAAAGTTATCGAAATACCCCACAGGCTGATCGCCAGTGATGATGGAGATGTACGCTCTGTCTCTCATGCGAATCAATTCAGATGAATATTGAATCAGGGCAGGGGTTGCAACCTCCAGGCGATTATAGATACCATTCTCCGTCAACCCTGCAGATGCAGCCCACTGTTCACGTTTGTCCGAGGGTGTACCTGGAACCGTCATGCCGATACTTGAGCCGATCATATTAATATAATTCTCCATTCTGTTGTATGGGTAAAGTAAATGGAACGAGTTTGAATCTTCAGCACTCCAATTCCAGTGTTTTCCTGGAAGGCCATACTCCATTTTGATTTGCTCCTCCGGATCGGGGTTGGCACTTACATAATCGAGTATCTCCAAAATTTTCTCCAGTTTTCCCGGCTCCTTCGCAGCCTCAGCACCTATAGCAATAAAATTCATCAGCAGATTGTTCCCTTTTGAACCGCTATGTCCTTCAGGACCAATAACAGGAGAACCAAATACAACCTCTGCAGTTGCGTTCTTCTGTAACAGCTCATTAACATTGAACGAGGCTCCCACAGGGGTTTCTTGGCCATTTTCATTAAGGACACTGTAGTCTCCCTCTTGATTCCAATGATAATAGTTGCCCATCGAGGTCATCCCAATTTTTCCATTAATAAAAGTATGGGATAGATGTTTATAGCCGCCTTTATTTTCGCCGGTTATGAACTCAGGGTCGATAATTCCGTCCCGATACCACTTTTGCATATAAGCCAATGCTTTTTTCATCTCCGGCTCCAGAGCACCGATCACAAGTTGGTTGTTTTTTTCATTAAAATACAGTTGCTCGGTGAAAACGGACTGTCCAAAGGCACCAAACACGACATTTAAGCCCTCTCTGGATAGGCCATACGTATCTTGTTTACCATTTCCGTCCGGATCATCTTTGGCAAAAGCATACATAACCGTTTCAAATTCATCTAATGTCTTTGGCACCTCCAGACCAAGCTGCTTAAGCCAGTCCTCTCGGTATACAACAGGGGTTCGATAGATGTTGGTCTGATTAATGGCCGGAATTCCATATAAGGAGCCGTTTATTTTTCCATACTCTAGGTAACGTGAATCATAATCGCGAATTCGCTGTACGATATTTGGCGCATATTGTTCAAGGACTTCCGGGGAGATTTCCGCTAAGACCCCTTGCATTTGATACTTAAGCAGATCATGCGGTTGTCTGATCCGGAACAGATCAGGTATTTTCCCTTGAGCAAGCTCCAGGTCCAGCAGTTCCTCGTACCGCTTGTTTTCAAGATTCCACACCTCCAGATCTACATCAAACCGATCCTCAATATATGCAATCATCTCAGCGTCCTCAGGAACAGGGATATTTTGATGCATGGTCCAAGATATCGTATACTGCGGTGCTGTATCTTTCTCAGCGCTTGCTAGATGGTCTTGCTGTTGCACTTGTGCAGTTTCTCTCCCTAAAAAGGTACACCCACTTGTAAATACGAGAAGGAGGAGCATTGCGGAATATAGCCATAGCTTTCTTGAAAGGTTAAGGTTCATAGCAGCTCCTTTACTAATTTTAAATTCTATATAGGTTCAATTAAACATTTACACAATAACGGAGAGGACAGAAAGAACCTGAAGAAGCGAAGCTACATGTTTTCTGTAAGAAAACTACTTCGAAAGCATACGCTACGCCTAAAAGCTTTCTGAAAAAAGCTGCTTCGGAAGCATACGCTATTCCCGGATTTCCCCTTTTAGAAAAGGGATCGAAGAAATCTGGGAATAACAGCGATCGGAAGGTTGTTCTGTCATCGGAGTGTCCGTGTAAATATTCCTAATTGAACCTATATAGATCCCTGTTCCATTAGACTGCGCATGAAATTTTTCGGTGTACAGCCGTGAATTTCTTTGAACTTTTTAATGAAATAGGCAGGGGTACGGTAACCGACCGTACTTGCGACCTGCTCAACCGTAATTTCGCGTTGTGTCATGAGTTCCCGTGCGCGTTCCATTCTCTGATTCGTAACATATTCGGAATAAACAATCCCGGTTTCTTCCTTGAAAAGTTTACTCAGATATTTAGGGCTGATGAATACTTGCTCTGAGACTTGATCCAGCGTAAGATCGCCCGATAAGTGCTCGTGAATATAGGCTTTGACAGCCGAGATCGTATCCACACTTCGTACCTCGCTGCGCTTCTCCATATGCATCACAAATTCGGTCACGAGATGAATCATCCACTCCGAATAGCGGTTGATATTGTAGAACAATGAAAATTGCTTGTACAAATTCAATGAATTCGCCTCGGCGGGCTGCCAACGAACCTGATTAATACACTCAGCGTAAATAGATACCGTTTTTAATAAGATGATCCGACTGTATTCGGCTGAATAGGAGCCTTCCTTTAATGTCGCGACCAATTCCTGAATGGCCTGAACTGTACCTTGCACATCCCGAGTCTGCAATTTCTTTTCAAAGTTTACGAGGTATGAATCCGGAATCTCCAGACTGCTGGCTTCCCTGTTCAGAAGATTAAGATCCTGAATGGCAGACTGCTCGGGGAAAAAGTAGCTGTATCGAATCAGGGTATTCGCCTGATGATAGCTTGTGTGAATCTTCGTGAAATGTTCTACCCATCCGCCTAACGATAGTACAAATTCCAGACCAAATCTGCTGCTCGCCTCAGCGTGAATAAAGTCTACAATGTGATCAGAGAGAGGTGCCTCCGGTTGATTGGTACAGATGATGACCGCGATTTTGTGATCCTGCAATTCCTCTGCCAGCAGTTGAGTTCCATCCATTTCTGCAATCTCAAGTTGCTGAATCATCGTGTACAACGTATGCTGCAACTGTCGTGGCTGCAGATCCTTCCACTTCTCATTGACGGGGTCAATGACAATGCAGCGAAAGCGAGAGTAGGCCATTGAAATGTGAACAGACTGGAGCTGTTCCGTAAGTTCCTCGGGTGTAAACCGATTATTTAACATATTGAGCACGATACTATGCTTAATCATTCTGTGATTGGCCTGTAAGGTTTCTTCAAGACTATCAACTTTATTGGACAGACTGTTAAACGTTGTATCGATGAACCGGTATTCGTCCTGCTTTAAGCTGGTTGGGCTATCCATCCGGCTCTTGATGTTATTCATGATTCGTTTAAGAGGACTATAGTTGGCCCTGGTAAAGATGGACGACATCGCTATCCCAACCGCAACAGCCAATAAACCGAGAAAAACCGAAATCTCCTTCAAGCTATCCAATTTAGAATAAAAGCTTTCATTAGGTGTGGTTGTGTAGATTCTCCATGCATTTCCTTTAAATTGATCTTGGGTAACGACATGAGAGTCATAGTTAAATACAGGTGTGAAGCTCGCATCTGAAGAATGAAAAGTTAGCAGCGACTGCGTCAGATTCTCCTCCGTGGAGCTGCCTATCAACGTTTTGTCCGCGGCAGATATGACAGTTCCATCCTGATCGATGATTAATGTATTCGCATAGTCAGCAGGGAGCATATTTTTAATGATCTGACTGATCGCTGATTCTTTGATATCAATCGCAATCATGGCCTTACTGTCTTGTCCAGACGATTGAAACGGGTAACTATGGACATAGGAAATTAGAGGACTCATCTTGCCTTGTTCCCGTGATTCGATATAAGCATCCTGAGGCACCATGCGAGTCTTCATCCATAAGGAGCTTTCTGGAGTCTCTTTCATCGCAGTAATCCAATCCGTCGTATGATCCACACTCGAAGGCGTGTCCTCATAGAGCAATAGCCCATATACAGATGAGACGATGAAGTGGTTCTTCGTATCGTACACATGAATAGCTTCAATGAGATCGGAATAATTTTGCACCATATTTTTGAGGGACTGTTCGATGTCCAGGATTTTGCTATGGTTTCCTTTTAAGCTATCTAGATCGATACTAGCGGCGTTACCGAGTGCCAGGGACAGATAGACCTGATTCACCTTCTGGATAACGGAGCTCTCAATAGTATTGACAGTGCTTTTCAGTGACAGCTGATTATTGATTCGAATCTCTTTGCTGTATTGATGGGAGAAGAAGAGGTATAGAATGGAGCCGAAAAGAAGCGCAATGACAAGAACGACAGCAAGGTAGGAAAGAACCATCTTGGATCTCACAGACTGAAATGGCTTATGCATTCTTTTTCCCCCTTCATTTCTCGTTTCTAAACAACTTCATCATTATATAGCAGGCCGAGGACTAGAAATCATGTTGATCGAAATTTAACAAACTCCCACTCCATAATTTACTTTCAGTTAATAAAGCGTTTACAAAAGTAGGTATTTTAATTGATAAATGTAGTATCTAACTCCATTTTTCTTGGCATATAAGCTCCGGAACGTACGATTTTGATATAAAACGGAATTTGTTCTATAGATGCGAAACGCTCCCTAATGCTACAGTAACGGCAGATCAGACATCTGTATAGAGTCTTTCTTACTCATTTGCAGATGCAGAAGCAAAAAAATAATTTACCATAACGGGAGCGTGTATTTGCAAGCCATGAGAAAACCACTTAAAAAGTCACTGGCATTACTTCTAATGTTGTCTATGGTAGGTCCGACATTTGCAGAGAAGAGTTTTGCAGCCGATCAGAAGATTCAGTTCTCTGATATTAAGGGACACTGGGCGGAAGCAAATATTCAAGCATGGGGTGATGAAGGATTAATTCGAGGTTACCTGGATCATTCATTTAAACCGAATACGTATATTACAAGAGCAGAATTTATGAATTTGGTAAACGGTGCCTTTGGATATTCCGGACAAGCTAAAATTACCTTTAATGATGTGTCTGAGAGTGCATGGTATTACGAAGCAATTTCTATTGCAAATGCGAATGGATATATAGATGGATACACCGATGGCACAATGAAGCCGCAAGATCCGATCACCCGTCAAGAAGCAGCTAAAGTGATCGCTGGCATTTTGAATCTGGAGTTAAATGAAACAGCAGCGAATGTATTTAGCGATTCATCGTCTATAGCGGCGTGGGGCAAGGGAGCTGTAGGTGGAGCGGTAGCAGCGAAAATTATCTCCGGATATGCAGATGGAACCTTCAAACCGCTTAATTCCATTACTCGTGCCGAAGCGGTGTCTGCGCTCGTTAAAGCTGTGGAAACAGATGCTACTACAGCTGCCAAACCAGCTAAGCCAAAAGGAACGGCAACCGTTCTGAATGTTAATCCCCCAGCAGATGAAGCTCGGTTATCCGCCGTGAAGCACGGAGCCAATGCCGGAGACGACACCTTGAAAAATATTGCGGAAACCAATCCGTTTATTGATATTTTGGACGGTTTTGATCAAGTATGGTCCATGAACCTAGCGGATTGGAGAGATGGAACAGCGGCAACTAAAATTGGAGCTGACGGGAAAAATGCAAAGTATGGAGATGGACCGACTCCATATTATGACGGCTTTAAGAATGATCCAACCGTAGCTGTTGCTGATCAGAAAACATATGCAAATGAAGAGATCCGAAACAAAGCAACTTGGGAAGCCAATATCAAATATGTAGAAAAGGTCACGCAAAATCGCACAGGTGAAGAGACATTGGCAGCCTATTATGATGACCAAAGAGATAAGATCTATAGCGTGATGGAGGGCTTTGGTCCTTTGGCTAACACGTATGTAGATATCATCAAGCCAAAGACAAACGTTGAACGAACGGTGGACGAGATGAATGTGGTATTGACCGAAGAAACAGTGGAAGATGAAAGCCAAGGCATTGGAGATTGGGAAGCAAAGACGGAACTTGCAGACTTGGTTCATTTAGTTGATCTGGTTCGATTTAAAATTCCTGCCTCATCTAATCCCTCTAAATATTTCTACTCTTCCCCTAGACCGTGGAGAATGAATTCCAATGGAGAAGTGAAAGAAGTTGTTGACAGCAAAGGACTGCCTGTATGGGAAACCTTGGGCGAAGGTGAGAAAAAAGAAGTACCTTTGGCTTCAGGCGGCACCAAATCAACAGGAGAAAAACATTACCAGCAATACGAAACTAACGTTAAGCTTATTCCTGCGTTAACTTATGTTAAACGAATCGCTGAGGATGGAAGAGGGAAAGATGGCGCATTTCCGAGCGGACATACCAGTGCAGCGTACTTATCCGTATTTCCTTTGGCATACGCTACACCAGAACGATTCACTGAATTGTTAACGAGAGCAGCTCAGTTGGGCGAGAATCGAATCGTAACGGGGATGCACTCACCGCTTGATGTTATCGGAGGAAGAATACAATCCACAGCCATGGCTGCATATGCACTTAATCAGGCTGAGAACAAAGATGTGTTAGAGAAAGGTTATGAGAATGCAGGAGAAGTATTTGGAGCTGCAGCCAAGGAAAAAAATATGAGTCTGTATGAGTATGCACACACCGTAACTGAGGATTACACGTTCAAGAGTGCTTACGATGAACACAAATGGGAAGATCATGATGCCAATAAAGCCTTCTATAGAGAAAAGATGACTTACGGTCTACCACAAACCGGAACCAAAGGTTTGGCTCCAGTTGTACCGCAAGGAGCAGAAGCCCTGTTAGAAACACGTCAACCGTATTTAACAGATGAGCAACGCAGACAAGTATTGTATACAACATCCATTGACTCTGGATATCCTGTACTGGATGAATCCAAGGGCTGGGGTAGAATTGATCTGGTCACGGCTGCGGATGGCTACGGCGCATTCTTGAACAATGTAACTGTGGATATGGACGCTTCCAAAGGGCGCTTCAATGCAGAAGATTGGTGGAGAAATGATATCACCGGTAGTGGAATGCTCACGAAAAAGGGAACAGGAACCCTTACATTGACAGGGGAAAATAGCTACACTGGCGGAACATTGCTGCAAGCAGGAACGCTGGTAGCCGAATCTGCAGCTGCTTTTGGTACAGGTGATCTGTATGTAGAAAATGGAACAGTTGTCGTTGATGTCGACGGAGCACTCAACTTAAATAGAAACTTTACCATGGATAACGGTACGTTGGAATTGGTAGTGGCTGACAACAACAGTCAGCTGAATGTTGGCAGAAAGCTCTATATTGATGGAGGAAGTCTCAAACTGGACTTGTCCAACTATAAGATCGAAGGTTCCAAAGATATTACGTTAATCACCGCTAATGGAATTACAGGTGAATTCGACAGTGTAACGGCAGATGGTTATGACGTGACTGTCACGTACGAAAAAGGCCGCGTCATTGCACATGTTGTAGCCAAATAAGTGAAGTAATTATCCATGATATAAAGTGAACTAAAGAATGTCACACATGCCACTTCAATGACAGAATAACCTTCCGATCATTCTTCGCAAGACAAAATTAGAATATAGAAAAGGGCTTAAACTACAATGTAGTTTAAGCCCTTTTGGCGTACAGTTACGTTGGGATATAGGGGATGTTTTCAACACGTCCTGAAAGCCGAGGCGCCCTGAACAGGTCCGGAGTAAGCAAGCGTGCTGCATACTGGATGTTTGAGCAGGCGATCAGGATGCCGCAAAGGCGGCTCCCTATTTTCCTCTACCAATGAAAATTTTCGCTTCGGTACGGGAGGGACATAAGGTTGTCCTCGCATTCGCGCTTGGAACAGAACATGAGCAGGGAGTGAGCGCTAACGAATCTGAGACACGTTATATCGAAATGTACGGCGTTTTAGAGCGTTTTTATCGAGCGATTTTGGGAAAAAACGTGTCTGAGGTTTTTTACAATTTTGAAAGAGGCTGTAGAGGCCAAATAAGACGTCCTGAGTTCCTTAGAAAATAGATTGGCTACTCAATAGGATCAGCCAGACGGGAGCTCGATAATTTTGGGACACTGACATCCATCATCGTATAACATGCCGAGTAAGGAGACACGACCTGATCTGTGAAAATCCAGCCGAGGGAGGGCCGAGTCTCGTATCATCGAGGTGGGTATCTAAGTTTAATCATATGGAAGCGGCTGGATGCGTAGGTTATTCGTCAGTGCTGGTACCAGATGTACGACGTGTATTTCCTTCCAGTTCCGTAGAGACTTGCTTCGTTGGTTCCAGATCCGTATGTCCTGCGTAGGGACGATCACTTCGAGAGCGTGTTCCAGTCAACCCGAAACCCGAAGTAAATATAATCAGCTGTAGCCCAAGGGCATAGGGTGCAGCAACAGGTCCAATCAGATGGAGCAAGGAGCATAGCGCGATCAGCAAGGAGAGCATTTTGGTTACTGTACTTGACCTATCCCGTCGTGGGCTGGCCCAGAGCAGGTAACCATATATTATGGTGATCATTATGGAAGTTGCGCGAATCCATGGCAAGATGCTGTCCCATGAGTCTACATGGACGTCCAACATCCGCTGACGAAATATCAGATCTGTAACCAGAAACCCTGTGGCAGCCAGTGCGGCTGGTTCGGCTACGGGCCGAAGGATGGTCCAGACCGCTGTGCCCCAATGATCTGTATGTGTCTCCCGGCTGAGTTCATCCGATAATACGGTGCATTCCCGTTCCAGTGCTCTGTGCATCAGGCCAAGTCGGGCAGGGTCATGATCCTTAATACAGTCACGGATCTGGTCCTGTAGCTGAGGAGATAGGTAAGATGCAGCTTTGCAGGCTAACATTGCTGTTATCAGATCGTCATGTTCGTGTTCCGATCGTTCATAATTCCGATTTTCCTGGATGGTAAGTTGTCCCAAGAGGGCTGTACTTATGTATAATGTATCTCGTATCCTTTGCATTCGCCTTTCGTGGCTGCGGCGAACTTCAGTGGCAGACCATATGTATATCCCCAGAAGCAAAGCCATGACTCCAAACAGCACAGCCACAGTGCCTGGGCGCGATGTTAGATCTTCAATCCAACGTTGAAACACACTTGTTCCTCCTTTGCACCAACTTCACGTATCATGAAACACGCTTCACGTAAGCTTTCTCTCACTATTACACAGGAAGTAGATGAATTCAAGCAGAAAGGGGCACAATTCATGGATCATGTGAGTATTGAACACACACCACCCGCAGCGGTGGAGTATCTTGCCTTACGGCAGATTGCCGGCCTTAGTGCAATGAGCAGGGAAGGGGCAGAGATTGGATTACGGAATAGCCTGTTTGCCGTATGTCTGCGTGAAGAGGATATGCTGATAGGCATGGGGCGAGTGATTGGAGATGGAGGTTGTTTCTTTCAGGTCGTCGATATTGCTGTACACCCGGATGTTCAGGGAATGGGGTATGGAAAACTGATCATGAGCGAGATTATGAATTATCTGCGTAAAGCAGTACCTGCCCGTGGTTTAGTCAGCCTGTTGGCGGATGTTCCGGCTGATCAACTTTATGCTCAATTTGGATTTGAATACACCAGCCCAAAATCGGAGGGCATGTGGTGGAGGCAGGGAGAAGAAGGACCGACTACCTAGCGGAACGGAAACTGAAATCTTGAGATAAGAATAGATTCTATGTCGTATGAAATTATCTTATTATAGCCGCATTTAGCGGCTTTTTTCATGATTCGTGTTGAGTGCTTGCGGAGAGAGGGGATACTTAAGAGTGTCGGTGCTTCTTCCGCTAGTTGAAGTAAAGATTATTTTTCTACATATAAGCTGTAAGAGATAGGTTTACAAGATGTCACATCCGGTTTAAGATGGCGTGAGCCGTTTAAGGTATATAACAATAGGATTAAGTATTAAAATAACGGTAAGTTGACAAGATGATATCTACAGAAAAGAGGGAATTCATATGAAAGTAGCCATTTTTGGAGCAACCGGAGCGATTGGCAAGATGATACTGTGGGAGCTGATGGATCGTGGGCATGAAGTGACAGCGGTGGTGCGTGACCCTTCGAAGGTTGAGATGGTTCATGAGCGTTTGCGTGTAGAACAGGGAGATCTGCTTAACCCGGATCAGGTGGCTGATTTTGCAGCGGGTCAAGAAGTGGTTGTGAGTGCGTATGGACCGAAGTTTGGTGGAGAAGAAGAGATGCTGGAAGTGACACGTTCGTTGATCGAGGGTGTGCGCCGGGCAAAAGCAGGACGTCTGGTTGTAGTTGGTGGAGCGGGAAGCTTGCTAACCGATTCCGGTGATATGCTGATGGATACGCCGGGATTCCCGGAAGAAGTCAAACCACTGGCAAAAGCACATGCAGAAGCATATGACCTGATTGAAGCATCAGGTATTCACTGGACCTACATGAGCCCTGCTGCGACAATCACAACAGGACGTCGTACCGGTCAGTTCCGGGTTGGCATGAACCGTGTGATTACGGATGATATCGGGGAAAGCTCGATTTCCGTTGGCGATTTTGCAGCGGCTTTGGTGGACGAACTGGACGATCCGCAATTTATCCAAGCTCGGTTTACGGTAGGTTATTAAGCGTAAACAGGCTTTGGAATGGATAATTTAATCTGAAGGTCTCGTACACGGAATCGATAGAGCTTCCAATGATGCATGGAGCGCATCATGGTAACTGGATGAGGTAAGAGGAAAGATAGCGATACACATACAGGATACAGCGTTTAGGTGCGAAGTTGTTGTTGCTTTTAGGTATGAGATGAGCTTGTCACGGGGAGGGATGAACGTTGTTTATCGTAACCGCTGAACAGATGAGAGCTGTGGACGAGTATACCATTCATAAGCTGGGTATTCCTGCTGCCAGTCTAATGGAGAATGCAGGCCGAGCCATTGCTGAGGAAGTGATCAAGCTGTGCCGGGAAGGGCAGGCAGAAGGCCGGCTTGTGGATTCAGGGCAGCTTGGCTATAGCAGCCAGACCGATGCGAGGCGGGCACACACCGGGCCCGGCGATCGGCAAGGTTATGGTGGCGACATCATCGCCGATCCGGCGCTGGTGATGGAGCGCCCGGGAGATCAGCTGTGGTACATGCTGATCGGCAAGGGCAACAATGGCGGCGATGGGCTGGTGGCCGCGCGCCATTTGGTTGAAGCAGGGCTTGGCGTGACATTGGTCTACGCCGATGCCCCTGATGCACTGCGGGGCGAAGCCGCAGTGCAACGGGATGCCGCCGCGAAGCTTGGCATCCCTGCTCTTGTACACGGGCGCGAAGCCGTGGACTTCAGCCGGTGCACAGGCATCGTGGATGCGCTGCTGGGCACCGGCTCGCGGGGAGCGCCGCGGGGAGATTACGCGGCGTTGATTGAGGCGGCGAACGACAGCGGCAAGCCGGTCGTGTCCGCCGATGTGCCAAGCGGGCTGGACGCCGACACCGGAGAGGTGTACGAGCCCTGCATTCAAGCCCGGGTGACCGTATGCCTCGCGCTGCTTAAGCGCGGGCTGGTGCAGTACCCGGGCGCTTCTGCCGCGGGGCGCATTGTGGTGCGCGCCATCGGCATTCCCGCGCGGCTTGCGCCAGAGCATGGCCCCTCGGTCCGTCTGCTGACGGACGAGGTGCTGCGCGGTGCTTTGCGCGTGGATACAGGCCGTCTCCGGGCACCGGACGGCCACAAGGGCACCTACGGCCACGTACTGTTGGCCGCAGGAAGTCTGCCGATGAGCGGCGCTGGCCTGCTCTCGGCCAAGGCCGCGCTGCGCGCAGGCTGCGGGCTCGCCACATGGGCGTTGCCCGCGGCACTGCTGCCGCATGTCATCGGCACCGTGCCCGAGCTTATGCTTGCTGCCGCCTCCGATGGCGACAGCGGCCAATGGAACGCGGCTTCCGCCGACGCCGTGCTGCGTCTCGCGGAGAGCCGCGACGTGCTTGCGACCGGCCCAGGCCTCGGCCGCTTCAAGGGCGACACAGACTGGCTGCGCCGTCTGTGGCAACATACGGATCGTCCGCTCGTCATCGACGCGGACGCCCTCAACATGCTGGCAGACGCTGGCCCACATGGGCCTCACGACTGGGGCCAGCGAAGTGCGGCGACAATCCTGACGCCGCACCCTGGCGAGATGGGCCGACTGCTGGGCATGTCGACCCCAGAGGTGCAGCGTGACCGCATTGGGCACGCTGCAAAATACGCCCGCGAGCAGGGCGTGACCCTTGTGCTCAAAGGAGCACGAACGGTCATCGCAACGCCGTCCGGCGAGGCGTACATCAACACCACCGGGCACGCCGGCATGGCGACTGGCGGTGCCGGAGACGTATTGACCGGCATCATCGCCGGTCTGCTTGCCCAAGGGCTCAGCGCGGAGCAAGCCGCCACGTTCGGCGTATATCTCCACGGACAGGCCGCTGAACGTGCAGCACTGCTGCGCGGTGACCCATCGTCCCTGCTGGCCGGAGACATTATTGATGCACTGTGAGGATGGGGCAGGTGTGGGATAAGCTCATGGTTTTGGGTTACTGTCTATGACTAATCATTTCTAAACTGCAAGTAATCCAACGAACCAGCGCACCAGCACATCAAAAGTAGATAAGTGCACGTTGTCCAATGCTCAATGCTAAATGCTCAATGCTAAATGCCCGATGCCCAGTGCCCAATGCTCAATACCAATGCCCAGTACTCAATGCCCCATTGCCCATTGCCCTAACGAACCTGATACACCTTATACCACGGTTTACATCGAGGAGCAAAAGCTAACGAATCTCATCCACGTTATCTCTGTGTATTTCAGAGAAAACACCTGAAAAACCGGACTAAATTAGGGAATAGAATGCCTGAGATTCGTTAGATTTTATAATCTGCAATTAATTGCCCAATAAGGTTTGCTCAGTTCGTTAAACGTTTGGATCTGAAATGTTGATGCCTTGTTATCTATATAAGTTGATCTAAAGAATATATACACTGGACACTCCGGTGACAGAACAACCTTCCGATCGCTATTATCCCCAGTTTTTTTTTATAAATTAGGAAATCCGGAATAGCGTATGCTTCCGAGGCGGCTTTCTTTCAGGTCGCTGTTAGCTCCACTTTTTCAGGTTCTTTCTGTCCTCTCTGTGTTGTGTAAATGTTTAGTTAAATTTATATACTTTCATATCTTTGAAACGAATTAATGGTTGGATGAACCAACGATTAGTTACTGAAAAGGGGAGCCCTGTCATGATTCATGACGGAGGCTCCCCTTTATTTGTTTGTTTGTATGTTCACGCTACCTGATCCTGGCTCGCCTATAACCTGTCCATAACTTGCCTATATAATCTGCATCTAACCTGCATCTCAACGACTTCCGACCTAAATCCAGCCCAAAATTCTCCCGACATCTGCTTACAGACGGAAACGCAGCAGTTCCTGATGCATCTCTGCGCTGATATCACGCAATGACTTCACCTTGATACTTGCATCAGCGAAGGAACGTTGTTGTTCCGACGTGGAGGCGGTGATTTCTTCACTGCTGGCAGCCGACTGCTCGGTGATGGCACTGATATTTTCGATGGCTTGTTGCACCTGCGTACTGAGTTCATTGGAGTGTTGCATGTCCTCAGCAAGCTGATGGATGCCGGTACTAATGCGCTCCACACTTTCACGAATAGCAGAGAAGGATTCGCGAGTCTGGCCAGTGGCTTGTTCCTGTTCGCCGAATAACTGCATGCTTTGTGCTACAGAGTTCTTCACCTTGTCCATGGAGGTTGTGATCTCGCCCACAGCCGCATAGATATGTTTGACCGATTGCGCAGATTGTTCGGCGAGTTTATTCACCTCGCCCGCAACAACAGCGAAGCCACGTCCAGCTTCTCCAGCGCGAGCAGCCTCTATGGAGGCATTTAACGAGAGCATGGTTGTTTGTTTGGCAATCTCCGATACATATGCCGTCATCGTAGTGATTCGAACCGCGCTTTCTTCCAGTTCCCGCACCGTTTGTTCCACCTCGGCCATCGCCATACGATTCACTTCGGCCAGGCGGAGTTGCTCTGCTACAGCCTTATTGCCTTCCTCAACGGTAGTTAATACTTCACGACCATCGATCACCGATTGGGAAGTGGCCTCCAGATTGCTATTGAAAGTAGACTGCATTTTGTCCACAACCATCACCGTTTCACTCAGATCCTCGGCAATCTTTTGACTGCCAATTGAGAGTTCCTCCGTGGTGCGGGATACTTGCTGTACAATCGCTTGGGCTGTATCATTACCGCGGTCAATATCTTGTGCCATCAGATCGACACGATGACCCGCTTCACCAATCGACTGAATAATGCCGCGGATATTATGAGTCATGGTACCGAAGGAACGACTCAGGTCATCGAGTTCATCTTTGCCCCGAGCTTCCGGTAATTGTCCGGTCAGGTCACCGTCCGCAATTTGTCCAGCGGCGTCTTTGAGTGTTCGAATACGCTTGGCAATCTGACGTGAAGTATACATATTAAACAGCATCACGGCGACGAGCAATACGATAGCTCCTGCCAGAGCGGCTTGCCACGTTTGCTGAATGTCACGTTCCAAATCGACGGTATATTGATCATAACGATCCCGAGTCATCTCATCTAACGAATAGATATCATTCTGTATGCCCCGAACCCGAGTGCTGTAACGTTTCGCTTCCGCACTGTTCATCGCACTCATCGCTTCGGTGGCTCCCTGGTTGAGAGCTTCTAATTTTGTCTCGATGGACTGAATAAGTTGTAACTGCTGATCTGTTTCGAGCAATCCGTCCGTAAGCTCCTGAATCATCGTTTGGCCTTCATCCAGCAAGCGAAGCACGGCGTCCTGGTTTCCTGCTGTCATGGAGAATGAGTAGACATCCAGCGCTTGCTGGGTCTGAATCTGATTGGCGTTCAGTTCACTCACCTTGAGCATGGCTGGTACCAGATTTTGATTTTTGGCATTCATGTTGAGCAATTGCATGATGATATAAGCGACTAACACAAGGCATAGAAGTAGTGAAATTAGAGCATTAAGTATCAGTTTTCCCTGTAGTTTCATGTGCGTACCTCCTTATATCCGATGGGTTATTGATCAAGCTTAATTTTGATTTGACCGGAAGAGATCTTTGCCTTCAGATCTTCGAAGGTTTGCTGTTGTTCATCACTGAGCGTGATATTATGTAGAGCAGTCAGACCCACGGCGTTCTCCGCCAGCCCCTCCACGATTTCCTTTTGAGGGAAGGTATGATTGTTTTGGACAAACGTGTTAACGGCATTATAGATAGAGACATCCACATTTTTCAGCATGGACGTAAGAATGGATTTTTCCGCCAAAAAGAATTGATCGGTATCTACACCGATGGCGTATTTCCCTAATTTCTGAATCTCCGTCAGTGCGCCTACGCCTGT
This sequence comes from Paenibacillus sp. FSL M7-1414, assembly GCF_038003195.1. Classification (NCBI taxonomy): domain Bacteria; kingdom Bacillati; phylum Bacillota; class Bacilli; order Caryophanales; family Paenibacillaceae; genus Paenibacillus; species Paenibacillus sp. FSL M7-1414. The sequence continues at coordinate 574,408 of NZ_JBBOOS010000001.1, forward strand.
GAGACCGGCAGCAACGTAGATCACGTCAGCGCCCTTTTCCTGAATCATCTCTGTAGCCAGTTGTTCACCCAGCTCGGCATTGCCGAAGTCCCCTGCGTAGACGACATCAACGGTTGCATTCGGCTTGACAGCCAGAACACCTTGTTTAAAACCCTGCTCGAAATTACGAAGGACCGGTATCTCTATTCCACCAAGGAAGCCAACATGATCTTCCGTTGAAGCCATAGCGGCAATAACACCTGCCAGATAACTTCCTTCTTCCGCCCGGAATGAAATGGAGGCAATGTTAGGCAGTTCGGACTGACTGTCAATCATGAGGAACTGCTGGTCAGGATATTTGGCTGCAACTTTCTCCATATCCGCTTGGACAGCATCACTCAGGCCGATAACCAGATCGAATTTGGCTTGCGCAAACTCTTCAAATGCAGCTTCGGCATTGTCGCCCGGTTCACGATAGTCAAAGACAATGCTTTTCTCATTTCTGGCCTGAACCAGTCCATCAAAAGCAGCATCATTAAAAGAACGGTCACCCAGACCCACTTCCGTAAGCACGATCCCAACCTTTGTTCTTGTGTCTGTTGCCGTTGTTGTATTGTTGGCTGAACATGCCCCCAGGATCAGTACCGTCAGGATCATCATTATGGTGAGACCTAGACCTGCGCGTCTGTTCTTGTTTGTTTTCATGTGTTGGTACCCTCATTTCTGTAGTCGCATTTTTCTGTTTTGCGTGATTCCTTAGCTCCAGGGAAGTACGTGTGCATGATGACACGTATGGTGAGGATTTCCCTTTATCTATATCGGTCAGAAAGGCACTGTGATTTATGGTATGTAGTGAAAATTTACGAAAAAATAAGTATTTTTCATGAATTACACATTATTTTTACATTTCTCTGGTTAAAAGGGTACATAAATATCTACAGTATGTTGTTTACTGATGTTAGAAGTCGAAAAAAGGCACAACAGAGATGACATGAATCATCTCTGTTGTGCCTTAAAATTTCACCCTATACGGATGATAAGGTGATCATCCTATTATAAAAATGACGCGAGTTTTACCAAGCCGCAATCGAGCCATCCGCTCGGGTTTCCGTACCCCCGCATAATACGCCATTGTCCGGGTTGCGCCAGATGATCTGACCGCGTCCAAACTGGGATGGATCGAGTGCCACTTGAATATCATGTCCTTTGCGGGCGAGTGCCTGAGCGATATGCTGCGGGAAACCCGGTTCCACGAGAATTGTTTTGCCCTTCGTCCACTGCCAGCGCGGAGAATCCAAGGCGGCCTGTGGGTTCAGATGATAATCGATCGTATTCATAACCACCTGCACATGACCTTGCGGTTGCATGAAACCACCCATGACACCGAATGGCCCCACCGCTTCGCTGCCGCGGGTGAGGAACCCCGGAATGATCGTGTGATACGTTCGTTTGCCTGGCACCAGGGCGTTGGCATGATTAGGGTCCAGTGAGAAGTTGTGTCCACGATTCTGCAAAGCAATGCCTGTCCCCGGAACAACCAATCCAGAGCCGAAGCCCATATAGTTACTCTGGATAAAGGAAACCATATTGCCTTCACCGTCCGCCGTAGCCAGATAGACTGTTCCACTTGCACGTGGATCACCTGCCTCAGGTGCTCGTGCGGTATCACCAATGAGTTTGCGCCGTTCTTCCGCGTATGCCTCGGACAGCAGTTCCTCCACCGTCACACCCATTTTGCGTTCTTCAGTAATATATTTCTCCCCATCGGCAAATGCCAGCTTCATGGCTTCAAGTTGCTGATGATATGCCTGAACAGATTCTTTCTCGTCGAACTCGTAACCTTTCAACAGATTAAGCGCCGCGAGAGCAATCAATCCTTGTCCATTCGGCGGAATCTCCCATACATCGTAACCACGATAGGAGACGGAGATGGGATCAACCCACTCCGGCTGAAAAGCCTTCAGATCTTCGCGAGTCAGATAACCACCGTGCTCTGCCATAAAGGAATGAATGCGCTCTGCCAGTTCTCCTTCGTAAAAGTCTCGCGCTTCGCTCTCGCCAATCTGGCGCAAAGTCGCCGCGTGATCCGGCGAGCGCCACATCTCTCCAGCTGCGGGAACACGCCCGCCTGGAGCAAATGTCTCAAACCACGCACGCCCTGCTTCCGCATCACTCTGGCGTGCATAGATCTCGGCTGCCCTTGCCCAGTGGCGGGCCAGCCCAGGCGCAAGCGGATAACCTTCCTCCGCATAGCGGATGGCCGGTTCCAGCGCTTCCGCCAGCGTGAGCCGTCCAAAACGGCGGCTCAGCTCAGCCCAACCCGCCGGTGCGCCAGGCACCGTCACCGGAACAACCCCGAGCTTCGGCATCTCCGTATGGCCTGCCGCTTGAAGCGCCTCAATGGATATGCCCTGAGGCGCAGGGCCGCTGGCATTCAGGCCATGCAGTTTGCCCTCGGTCCAGACGAGGGCAAAAGCATCGCCTCCAATGCCATTGGACGTTGGCTCCAGCACCGTGAGTGCTGCCGCAGTTGCAATGGCGGCATCGATGGCATTGCCGCCTTTTTTCAATACATCCAGACCAGCTTGTGCAGCCAGTGGCTGTGACGTGGCGACCATGCCTTGTTTCGCATACACAGGCACGCGGTAAGAGGGGTACGGTTGGTAGAGTGGATCGAAGTTCATCAGGTTGTTCAGCTCCTTGTCGCTAGATGTCAGGCTCCGGCATAACCGGATCATACTCCTAACCCTCTTCGCAACTGGACAACCGATATCCTGCCACACCTGCCAAATCCAACCTGACATCAGCCTATGTCGTTACCATATCGCCGCCATTTACATGAATGCATTCACCTGTGACGTAGGATGAATCGCGGGAAGCGAGATAAACGTAGGCTGCCGCCAGTTCGTAAGGCTGACCAGCTCGACCCATGGGTGTATCTGTTCCAAATACCTGTACATCCTCAGCGGAGAAACTGGCAGGGATGAGCGGTGTCCAGATGGGTCCCGGGGCGACGGAATTCACACGGATTCCCTGTGCAGCGAGCGATTGGGCGAGTACACGAGTCAGCGATACGACGGCTCCTTTGGTAGAAGAGTAGTCGATCAGTTGAGTGTTACCTTTATATGCTGTAATGGAAGCCGTATTGATAATGGAGGCACCTCTGCACAGATGGGGGAGAGCGGCCTGAATCAGAAAGAAATAAGCGAACACATTGGTCTGAAAGGTGTGATACAGCTGTTCTTCTGTAATATCAACGATGCTTGGCTGCACATACTGTACGCCATGATTGTTGACCAGAATATCGATCTTCCCGTAGGTTTCCATGGTTGTGCGAATGACGGCTTCACAGTTTTTCTTTAAGCGGAGATCAATCTCGATTAAGAGACAGCGCTGTCCCAGTTCTTCGATCCGTTCACGAGTCCTTTCGGCATCTGTCCGTTCATATAGATAAGCAATGACGATATCCGCACCTTCCTTGGCAAAAGCGATGGCGGCCGCCCGGCCGATTCCACTGTCACCACCCGTAATAATGGCAACTTTACCTTGGAGTTTGCAGCTACCGATATAGGCAGGATCTTCACTGATCGGTTCAGGCACCATCAGAGTTTCCAGACCGGGTTGCTGGTCCTGATGCTGGGGTGGGAATGCCAGCCTTTGCTCCTTGCATACCGTTTTCTCACCATAAAAAGGATAGACAGGATTCATTCGCTTTACATCCTCCTCGAACGTTCATTGATACGGATAACCTATGCATTCGCCCAGAAGAAGGTGCGGGGGAAAACAGCAGAGCGGTTGTTTTTTGCGCAGAATATACCATAATAAGGATAGATCCTTAAATCGATGGAGGTGTCAGGAGCCACATGAATATTCAAGGAATTAATCATTTGTGCTTTTCCGTATCCAATCTGGAGCGGGCCATTACCTTTTATGAGCAGGCTCTCGGTGCCCAAATTCAGGTGAAAGGACGCAAACTGGCTTATTTTAAGCTTGCCGGTCTTTGGATTGCCCTGAATCAGGAGGATGTTATTCGCAACTATACGGAACGAACCTATACCCATATTGCATTTACCGTTACAGAAGAGGAGTTCGACGCGTCTGTGCAGCAGCTGCGAGCAGCGGGTGCTGACATTCTTCCCGGAAGGCTAAGAGATCCGCGGGATGCATTATCCGTTTATTTTACCGATCCGGATGGTCATTTGTTTGAACTGCATACAGGTACGATGAAGCAAAGGCTGGATTATTATCGCGAAGACAAAGATCATATGACCTTTTATACGTGAGTTTCATGTGCAAGTAGAGGTAAATGGTAATTAACGTATTTAAAGTCATTGCAATTATCCGTACAATACATCTTAGGTTCGCTGAAGTGTACACGGTATGTTCGGCTGCCAAACCATATGCACAAGGAGAGATGGACGTGGATAATAAAATATTCAAGCTTCGGATTGTTGCGAGCGGGTTGTCTATGGCCATTGTCATGTTGTTTTCATTGTACAATGGACATCTTCAAAATTCAGGGGAAGCTCTTCAGTCCCGTGTATCATTGGGCTACTCGTCAGATAAACAAATAACGGTTCACCCGCTTGATCTGAATGATCCTGTTCCTGAATAGTTGTTAGGAGAAGATGGGGGCCGTATTTATTTGATATAGGATTTATAGTCATCATAATTCATTTTCTGTTCTTGTCCGCTAAGAATTAAAAGTTTGTGGCTAATATCAGCCTCACGATCTGCATGGATGCGTTTAAGCAGATCGTAACTCATTCGAAGGAAGTAATAGCCTTCATTGGTGTTGTCTTTCTCATGAAATACAATGCCGAGAAGACGATATAGTTTTGCACGGAGCATGCCTTCATCTCGTTGATCCAGCAGTTTAAGAGCTTCCTTGATGGCTGTTTCGGCCAGTAAAGGTTGCCGTTCTTCGAGATAAATTTTACTGATTTCCTCTAATATAGAAGCCTTCTTGTGAGGCAGATTGCGTTTGTCGTAGATATCGGCGCATTCTGACAGCAAGGGAAGGGCTTCTTTTTTTTGTCCCATATGAAGTTGAATGACAGCCAGATTGTGAAGAGCAAGTACATAGGATTTACTATTTGCCTGTTTATATGAATCTACCGATTTCTTGGTCCAGTCATAACTTAAGAGCAAGTGTCCGTCCTGTTCGGACATATAATAGGCCTTGCCCAAACCCAGCGTAATTTCGCCATATAACTCCGGTTGCCCGGTCATTTGGGCTTCTTTTTCGGCTTTGAGATAATAATCCAGTCCCTTATCCACGTTACCGAGCCGCAAATGGGTTGTTCCGAGAAAGGTTAACGAACGGATATGTTTATCTTGCAGATGTTTGAGTTTGCTGCTGTACGTATAGGACTGTTCGTAGTATTTACGGGCAGCGTGAAACAGTTCTGCATGGAATGCAGCTCTTCCCATTTCCAGGTAATAGTCGACAATGCGCTCCCGATCTCCTGTTCGGGTGACTGTAAAAGCCGCAGTTTCCCCATCATCCAGAGCTTGGCGGTAATCGCCAAGCCTATTGTGGCTTCGCATGATGAGCAGATAGGCTTCCGTTTGATCCAGTGTATCTTCCGTCAGAGTCAGAACTTTGTGAGCCATACGGATACAGGCAGGATCATTCTGCTCAGCATAGTAGGCTTTGGCTTTGTCCAGGACAGCTTCACCAATATCGGTGTCCGTTGTTGCACTTCCTCCCAAGAAGTACTCCATTGGTGTATTGAGTCTGCGAGCAATGATTTTCAACATACGCTGAGAGGGAACGGCTCTACCTTTTTCGATGAGGCTGATGTATGAGCGTGTCATATCCTCACCTGCCAGTTGTTTCTGAGACAGTCCAAGTTGCTCCCGGATTTCCCGAATTTTGGGTCCGATCATGATCATTCACCGTCCCTTGAATTAGTTTGTGATTACGTTGTGAAATGTGAGTTGTATATTGAATGCTTGGAATTGGTATTAACAAGGGGTAAGGCGTGCGAGAAATCCATTTACCTCCTTTTACAGTTTAAATCCAAATTGGGAGATTATAGAATGATAGTATCCAAGACGAAAGGAGGAATAAATCAATGGTCATTAAAGCGACTCCCATTACATTGGAACAATTGAAGAACAAAGAGTTGGAAGCAGTACAATCGGAAGTGAACGTGCTGGGCGAAACACGTGAAGTTAGTGCTCGTGCAGTCTCTGCTCGTGCAGTCTCTGCTCGTGCAGTATCGGCTCGCGCAGTAGCAGCTCGTGCGGTATCTGCTCGTGCAGTAGCGGCTCGTGCATAATCCCTTGTATCTACTATGGCATTATGGTTAGTCCAATAGATGAGAGCTTCGGATGAAGCTCTCTCCCTATATTGAGAGTGCTCCGTATGATGGGTATAACGAGGTGTCCTAAACCGATGCATATCAAGCAAATATGGTCATACATTCCCAAGTTCGTCGTTCCTGTCCGGGAGTTGAGCGAACATCTGGGACTCAAACAAGCCCAGACCAAAGTGTTGGAGAAAATTCACGGTCTGAAACAGGTTCCGCAAGACAAAGACGGTGATCTGACTAAGCTGTTAGGACGTGTGCTCGCCCAGGTGGTAAACAGTCCGACAGTTGTTCCATCTTCTATCAAGTATATCATTTATTGCCACACAATTCAGGAAAATTTCCCCTTTCCAATGAAGGTATTGCAAGGTTTGAAGCAGGCTTACGGTATGCATCATGCCATTGCGTTTTCACTGACACAGCAGAACTGTGCCTCAGGTCTGATTGCGTTGGATGTTGCTGCAACATTGCTGCCCTCTTTGGAAGAGGATGATCATATTTTAATCGTAACAGGTGAAAAAACGTTCAGTCCCATTGTACAGCTCATCCCCAATACAACCGTTATGGGCGAAGCTGCGGCCGCCATACTGGTTGGTAAAACCGGCCCGGGAAGCAGGATGATGGGGCTTACGAACGTAACCCTTGGACAATTCTGCAACGTGCTGACAGGTGATCCCGAGACGCTCAAGGAATTTCAGGAAATCTATACACCCCAGCTCTGTGATGTCATTCACGAGGCAATAGATGGGGCGGGCCTGACGTTGGAGGATATCCGTTATATTGTCCCGCACAATGTGAATCTGTCTTCATGGAAAAAGGTTGCTGCACGATTGTCCTATCCATTGGAGCGGGTGTACACATCCAATGTGGGAGAAATCGGGCACTGCTTCTGTTCCGATCCCTATATTAATCTGAAAGAGATTTCAGATCAGGGGCTTTTGCAGAAGGACGACTACTATTTGCTTGTCACGGTTGGGCTGGGAGCAACATTCAGCGTGGCGGTGATGCAGTTCGCAGAAGAACGAGGTGATGAGATTGACCACACTGTTGACCGGATTTTCGAGAAAGCTGAAGCAGGCGCTTACAGGTCATGATGAAGCTGTTTTTATTTATATAAACAATTTTGAAGTCGAAGAATACTGGAATGAGCAGGGGGTACTGAAGTTGCCTTCCCTGAGTGTTGGTTCGGCTGCTGACGTTGTAAACCGGATGGAGGAGCTGGGGATTTTCCTGGCAGGTGAACAGGATGTCGTATTGCTCAAGGAACTGCCGGATTCCGGGTTTATAGCAGATGCACAGGCCATCGGTTTTGGTCGATCACGTTTAATTGCTACTGAATATAATGAACCGGGATTGAACATTACGGCTAACATCCTGCATTGTCAGCGTACGCTGGACAGGCTGCGTGAACTTGCAGATAGACAGGATATACAGGCTTATCTGGTTCCCTTCGGAGCCTCGGATCAGGAAGAAGAACTATCCCAACGCACAGGTATTCCCCTTGCCGTACCACCGGCTGACATTTTCCGCAAAGTCAATGATAAGGGCTACTCCCGAAGGCTTAATACCGAACTGGGTGTCCGTCAGATTCCTGGCTGTGAGTGTTACTCCCTGGAGGAACTTACGTCCGGATTTGAAGATATGAAATCCGTGTTGGAACAGGGCGGGCGTATTGTTATGAAGGATTCGATGGGCGTCTCGGGCAAGGGAATCACCGTTATTGCAGATGAAGCCCGTTTCCACAAATGCATGAAATTGCTGGAGAAACAGGCAAGCAAGAATGGGATAAGAGCTGTGAATTATGTGCTGGAGCAGTGGATCAACAAAACATGTGATCTGAATTACCAGATTTTAATTCATCGGAGTGGTGAGGTTGAATTTCTTGGTGTAAAGGAATCATTGGTCGAACAAGGCGTTCATCAGGGGCATCTCATGCCACCACATCTTGGTGATTCGCAGATCGCGGTAATCCGGGACGCTGCGTTGCAAATAGGTGCTGCGCTCCATCGGGATGGATACTACGGTATAGCCGGTATCGATGCCATTCTGGATGAGGACGGAAGTGTGTGGCCTAATCTGGAGATCAATGCAAGGTTTAACATGTCGACGTATCAGACTGAGATCCAGAACCAGTGGATTCCTGAGGGGATGTTAGCTTTGGCCAAAAAATATACACTTCGTTTGAATCACCGCCTGGATTATGAAAAGTTAAGGTCAACACTTGGTCCTCTGTTATTTGATCCGCTGAAGGGCGAGGGGATACTTATCAACAATTTTGCAACGGTCAATGCGGCCTTCAAAGGTGAAGATCGTGTGTTCTCTGGTCGTCTCTATGGTGTCATTATTGCTCATTCGGCAGAGCAGCTACGGTCGACGGATGCTGCTGTTGAAGCCAAGTTATCATTCATAAACGAGGTGAAGTAGATGTCTGGAGATTATCAGATTCAAGGGCTTGCGATTTCGGCCATCGCTGCAAGATTCGGTACACCATTATACGTCTATGACGCTGAGGTATTAGAGCGAGTATATGAAGAACTTCGCAGCCTGCTGACTCCAAAGGTGGAATTATTCTACTCATTAAAGGCTAATCCCAATATTTCAATTGTTCACCTGCTTCAGGAGCTTGGAGCCCAGGCAGAGGTCTGTTCCATGGCCGAATTACATACCGCACTACAGGCGGGTACAAATCCGGAGCGTATAATCTTCCTCGGACCAGGCAAGACCGACGCGGAGATAACCGCATGCATTCGTCATGGCATCTACGCAATCGTCTGTGAATCGTTTCAGGAGCTTAACCGCATTGAAGCCATTGCAGCTGAAGAGGGACGGATTGTCCCCGTGGCACTGAGAATCAATCCTTCTTTTACCGTGAAGGGCTCACGGCTCACGATGGGTGGCAAACCACGCCAGTTTGGCATGGATGAGGATACTGTGATGCAGGGACGACAGCAATTGGAACGATGCTCACATGTGGATATTATCGGTCTGCATGTATACATGGGGACCCGTATGCTTGACGTGGAACCTATTGTGGAGAACACACGTCACATTCTGGAGCTTGCCGAACGGCTGGAGGAGCAACTGGGTATTCGGCTGCAGATGGTAGATGTGGGCGGTGGTCTTGGAGTTCCGTATTACGAGGGAGAACAGCCGCTGTCTGTGAGTGCCCTGTCTGCACAATTGAACCCTTTGTTCGAACAATTCAAGGAAAAACATCCTGACATCAGACTGTTCATGGAACTGGGAAGGTATCTGGTGGGAACCAGTGGGATGCTGGTTAGCCGAGCCTTATATGTCAAGGAGTCGTATGGAGAGACGTTTGTTGTGACCGATGGTGGTACCAATTGTCATATGGCTGCGGTCGGAATCGGTTCGTATGTGAAGCGCAATTTCCCGATTGCATCTTTGTCACGTTACGGAGAATCCCCGGTTGCAGAGTTTAATATAACTGGCCCTTTGTGTACCCCGAATGATGTTATTGGCAAAAAAGTAAACCTGCCTCCCGTTGAACAAGGGGATTTAATTGGTGTATTTCATTCCGGTGCCTACGGTCCTACTGCTTCACCGACCCATTTTCTCAGTCATGGAAGTCCGGCTGAAGTGATGATTAGTGGTGGAGAAGCCCATCTGATTCGGGAAAGGGATACTCCCGAAGATCTACTGGGCAAACAGCGTTTGATCCCTGTTTCACATTCCGCAGTAACCAACAGATGAGGAGAGATGATGATCATGACAACCGCAGTATTGCTTGAAGAAATCAAAGGTGCCCTTGCCGAAGTGCTGAATATGGAAGAGAACCACGCTGTTACATGGGACACATCTTTATTTGATGAACTTCATCTGGATTCAACGTCTGTTCTGGAACTATTGATGACGTTGGAAGACCGTATTGAGGGGCTGGAGATCGACCCGGATGAACTGGAACCAGATGTATTTAACACAGTGGGTTCACTAGCTGTATATATCGAAAAGCAACTCGTTGCTGCCTGATGGCGGCGCCTGTTACCATCCGGGACATGAAGGTCAGGCTGTTTACGGACAAGCAGCCTCCGTTCGAACATCCGGAGTTGTTAAGATTTCACAGTGATTTGTTGGCGGGGTCCCCCGTGGTCCCCCGGTTTCATCTGCTGGAGGGTCGTTATAACAATGCCTATCATGATATGAGTGTACTACTGCTCGAAGAGTCGGGGCTGGATCAGATCATGGGAGACGTGGATGTTCTCCTGCTGGCCTATCATTTTCCCAATATTCGTCCAGATATCTCCATTGTCAACTACCTGATGGACCGTTATCAGGCACGGTTCCTGAGTTTTGCCGTGAACGATATGGGGTTCGGTGCACCGTTCGCGGCACTTCATATGCTCCAGCATTATCTGAACAGCGGCAACTACGATCGAGGAATGCTGCTTGTGCTTGATCAGACGTCTCTTCCCTACGAGACGGAAGGAGTGGGCGAGATTGTAGAACCCGACACGGGAGCTGTTCTGGTTCTGGATCGGTTGGCAGAAGGCGGTTCATCCCTTGTTGGTGTGGAAATACAATATGCCGAGAGTTCGATTGCCGAGACAGCAGAATTGTTGCTGGACAGGCTTTGCGCTCAGGTATCCGTTAATCTGGCTCAGATCAGGCTTCTTGTCCATCCGCTGTTGGAGCAGGAAGTGTCCGGTACCGAATGGTTTCATGCTACAGGCTGGCAAGGGAGTTACGATCCTGCCCACTGGAGCGCTGCACCATTCTTTGGTCTGAAGCAACTTCTTGAAGATCGGTGCACAGATGAATACATATGTCTGATGCACCTGGAGCCAGATGACAAGTTTATCTATGCACTTCTCATTCATGCAGGTGGATACGAAGAGCTGTAATCAGGAGGAGGGAAACGTGATGGGGCTGGGTATAGTGGATATCGGTGTGTATTTGCCTGATCAGATCGAAGAGCCTGAGGTTATCCTCGAATCCTTGGGACTGGGTAAAGGAGAGCTTCAATTACTGCGCAAATATCATCGTCTGAACGGTGTTCCCGTTACCCCTCCGGGTCAGCATCTGGATACTTCTATCGTTCGCGCGATTGGACAGCTTGTTGACAGACAACCTTTGCCTGCCATTGACCTTGTGCTCTATGCCCATTCTGCACATGTACAAGCACCAGGGGATTATAGGCCCTTGCAACGGGCTCTGAGTGAATATGGGCTCGAGCATATCCCCTTTTATAGTATTTCACAGATGAATTGTGCGTCCTCGATAGCCGCTCTTCAATGGCTTGAACGAATCTCCCGTACACAGCCTGATATTCGTAATGTTTTATTGGTATGTGCCGATCAGTTTAATTTCATGCCACCCGACTGGAGATATATTCGAAAGTCTACGATTCTGGGTGACTCGGCTGTTGCCATGCTTCTATCCAGAAACCATGGTCAGCACATCTTACAGGCTGCTCATGTTCTTCGGGATACGAGGTTCCATACCGGATATTATGCCGAAGTGGAAGAGATGACGTCATTTAACAAGCTGTATGTGGATCATATCATTCGAGGTATGGAAGAGCTGCTGTCAGCAGAGGGCCTGACATTTCATGATGTAGATCATATCTTTCCCCACAACGTCAATTGGACTACATGGAAGGAGTTTTCAAAGCGTACAGGCGTGGATCAAAAACAAATTTACCTGGATAATATCCCGCGGATTGGACATACCTTCTCCACGGATGCGTTCATCAATCTAAGCTCCGGGCTAGAGAATGAATGGGTGCATAAGGGGGAGAGGTCCGTACTGGTCAGCATTGGGCTGGGCAGTTTTTTTGGTTTTGCGTTAATTGAGCATGGAGATTGTTGATCATGAGTCAATAGGAGGAGTGCATATGTCAGTCTTGAATTCTGATGAGGTAGGTACTGTGCCGGTTGGTACAGAGGCCGCAGGTCGTCCGGTACCCACTGTAACAGATCTGCTGGAAGCAGCAATGTTGCGTTTGGATACACGTCCCGTGTTGTTATGCCAAGGGGGGATAATACTGGCGACACCTGAACTCGTGAAAAGTGGGCCATGGATATGTCATGCAGAGACAGGCCATATCTACGAATGGAAACAGGTACGTGCGGATCGGGTGGAAGATCGGATGTTGGAGCCTTCAGGTCTTTTACTCTACCGAATATCGGAACTTCGGAATGAAGATGTGGCATTTTTTGAAAGACAAGATGATGTCACAGGTGATATAACTGATCTCCGAAAACGGTTGCTTTATTTCCGTACTGAACTGTGCAGCGCAGGATTGGAGCAAGTGCGTAATCATCTAACCAGTCGCAACTCAGGGGGGCAATCCACACTTCAGCATCAACTGGTCAAGGGCATGATTGCTGATGTTTTGACTGTACTATATATGGCTGAGACTATTCAGTCGGATGAATTCGTATTAGAGCAGTCAGGCATTTCGGAGGCTCGTACAAGCGCATGGGTCCATCAAGAACTGGACGAGGCCTTCCGTCTATTGCAGCGTCTTGGAGGAGGATTTGGCTATTTGCGACATGCAATCTCGGCTTACGTGTATGCAGGTCAAATGGTCAAAAATATGCTGCTCATTCCGAAGGAGGCCTTCTGATGATTACACGATCTACCATTGCTGTTTTTGAGCAGGAAATGAAACAATATGCCACGGAATTACGTGATATTGGCCTGGTCATTGACCGTGAACCTGAGCGTATAGCTGAGTTCACACATCTGGCATCTCTGCAAACCATCAATCGCATGATGATCCCGCCGGAATATGGCGGTGAACCGATCGTCACTGTAGGTCAGGAACGATATTATGGTCTTTCCTGTCTGGAAAGAGTTATCGCGATTGAGGAACTGTCAGCAGGTGACGCCGGTGTATTTCTCGGGAGTCCGGGTCCATCGATGTCCAGTGTAATCATATCAGCTCTGGCTGACTCACAACAGAAGGAGCGGTACTATTCTCATTTTCTCAAGGGACCCGCGTGGTCATTCTTCGCTCTTACTGAACCGGAAAAGGGCTCGGATGCTACGGGTATTGGCACACGAATTTCGCGGAACAAGGAAGGCACACTGAACCTTGATGGACAGAAGTTCTATATCGGTAATGGTAGTCGTGCCAGCATCGGACTGGTATTTGCTCAGACCAATCGTACGCCTCTCGGCATCCAGATTGCGCTGGTAGACACGTCTGTGCAGGGATTCAGCGCCATACCTCTGGATACGATGGGGGTTAGAGGTGTGCAATTGAGTCACCTCACGTTGGATGGTTTTCCGCTGGCAGAGGAAGATATCATCGGGCGTCATCTCAGTCCAACCAAGCGTGGATTATGGGGCGCGCTTCAGACCTTTCATCGTATGCGGCCTGGTGTCGCTGCACTTGCGCTTGGAGTCGCACGGGCAGCATATGATTATGTGAAGGAGCAGAGGTCTGTTTTCTCGGAGAGGGAGAAGGTGGAGTTAGAGCGACTGGAGATGCGCCTGCATTCACTCCGTAGCATGATTCGCAGCGCAGCGGCGGAGATTGATGCGGATGTGCAGAAAGGGTATCTGGCTTCCCTGAGCAAAATTCGTGCTGGAGCACTGGCTGAGGAGGCCACGGAACTGGCGCTTGACCTGATGGGACCTGGTTCCATGATTGACCATCCTTTATTGAATAAATGGTATCGGGATGCACGTGCCTTCGAATTCATGGAAGGAACTACCTCCATTCAGAAGATCAACGTTTTCCAAGCCTATGCCAATGGAAAAATGAAGCATGCCTGATACGCTGAATAACCCTCGTGCGATGTCTGTCTATGTTAATCATATCTGTTGGGTTACGGCCGAAGATCACTTGTATACCACGGACATGCTCGATGTGGAAGATTACTATTACTTATCCCCACACATATATATGGAAGAGAACTATTATGACAGGTCTACTGTGCGAACCCGCTCTTTGCGATCCGATGATCAACGGGTAACTGCCGGTGATCTTGCGCTAGTTGTCATGGAACCTTTGGCTTCTGGTACAAGTGAGCGCTGGGATCTGCTGATTCTGGCCCAGACCTATCCTGAACGTTACGCCATGAATCCACCTTTGGCCCGAATTCTGGAGTCTACCTCCTGGAAGGTGGACTATCCACTGGCACTTTCCCATATGGGACCACTCGCTGCTACGGAAGGAATGCAGGCTGCAGCATGGACACTAGGGAGAGAGGAACGGGGGATGTTTGTTCTGGCGGAACAACGTGTGATTGAAGAGCACGATTCTCCCGGAGATCTGTCTGATATGGCTGTTGCCTTGGAGTTAAACAGACAGTCCGGTGCTCTTGCCGTGAATTATATAGGAAAGAGAACGGTTGACGATATCGAAGGGAGTGTTATGGCTTCAGAGATTATATCCATTATAGATGAGTTCATGGATGCTGGTCAGACGGAAAATATTCTTCTTCAATCCCGTTTACGTAGACACATAATCTCTTATTCGAAGCCAGGCATGTCCTTGATCAAGTCAGTATACCACGTACCTGAAACCATCGATTACCAAAGTGGCGACGTGTGGATACAGCTCGCTGAACAATTACAGAACGGAAACATAAAGGTAGATGATCGTGTTCTATTGATATCCTGGGATGGCGAACGGCTGTTATCAGCCTGCTGTGTACATGTAATACATATGCCTGTCCTGAGTCGTCTCACACTACATCAGGAAGTGAAGACATCATGAATGGAGGAGGGGATTGAATTTGAAAGGTCTGGATTACACTTCGGGATCGGTGAACCGGCTGTTAATCCGCACTGCAATACCAATGCTGCTTGCTTCTTTGGTTAACGTAACAACGCAGCTGGTCAATGTTTTTTTTATGGGTCATACCAGTCAGACCGTGTTATATGTGCTATCACTGTATATTCCCATTTCCTTTATCATGATTGCACTTGTGGAAGCCATGCAATTGTCGGTTCAGGTTGCTGTCTCACGGAGCAGAGCGGAGGGTTCGCGGGCTTTTACATCGCTACTTGGGCATATGCTTGGCAGCGCAGCTATTTTTTCAATTGTTGCTGGCGGTGTGGTTATGCTGGTGTCGCCACTTCTCTCCTGGTTTTATGCCGTCCCTATGGATGTAAGGCCCATGTTTACCATTTATGTGGCGGGCATGATGGCAGCAGGTGTGCCCGCTGTGCTCGCAGCGGTGGGTGGTGCCGCATTGCGTGGGTTGGGCCGGGCTCAAGCGGCAGCGTGGAATTCCGTAGGTACGGCATCGCTCAACATTATGCTGGTGTACTGGTTCGTTTCGGTGGCTGGAATGGAATTGAAGGGAATTGTATACGCCAATCTTATTTCTTCAACACTCTCTTTGCTTATAAGCCTCCTGATTCTGATATTGAGGAAGGAATTTGTGTATGAACGGATAACATTTGTGTGGAAACATCTCCTTGCACTTCAGCAGGTAGGCATTCCCGTATTTATTTCGTACTGTCTTATCTTTTTGAGTACTTTCTTTTTCAACAAAATCGTCAGTCGATTTGGGGAAGGGGTAGTTGCTGGATTCGGAGTTGGATACCGAATTCAGACGATGGCTATACTGCCCGGAATCGTTATTGGATCGGCTATCGGGATCATGATTAATCATAACCTCAAAGAGGCTCATCGACCACGTGCATACGAGAGCTATCGCAGAGGCCTGGTACAGTCATTCATTCTTTATGCCGTAATTGCCGTATCCATCTGGGTATGGAGGGAACCGTTGACAGCTTTTCTGATTGCGGATCCCGTATCCCGTGCAGAAGCGGCCCGATATCTGGCAGTGGTTTCCCTTTCCTATCTCACCATGGGTCCTATGATGACAACGCTGCTTACCATGGAACAGAGCGGACGCGGCTATCAGGCCCTGCTTATGAATGCTGCATATTTTCTGCTTATTATTGTTGCAGGGTGGGGGCTGACACGAATCTTTGATCATGTGGGATACTTCTATGGCGTCATTGCTTTTGTTAATGCAGCGAGTTTATTATGCATCTTACCCGTGATCAGGCTGTTCAAAAAGGACTATACAGATTCATCCGGGCATAAACCAACTGACGCGGATGAGCAGGAGGGTCTAGCTGCTCAGAGTTATTCGACCTAGATATAACCAATATCAAATAGAGGAGGTCTCATTATGAAAGCTCCGGAACCTGTATACCTAGTACGCCGCATCGGCGATACGTTGATTGCAGCCGATGAGACGTTCAGCCAGTTCTATCAGATTGAACCCGCTGAAGAATTGGAGACACGTCCGATCCCCCAGCTAGATGGCATTGACCCTCCAGATGAGCCTTATTTTTCACTGGAACCTCTCGTAGGTCAAGATTCACCGCATCTCTATATGCTGGGTATTCCCTATTCGGGAGGTTCAGGTATGGAGGGATCAAAAGTCGCGGGATTTGAGCAATCTCTTCGGGCCGAATCATGGAAAAAGGTAATGTATCCAGCTCTGACGCAATCCCGCATATCAGGACTATATGACATTGGCAGTGGCCAGAGATTGCTTGAATCAGTAATGATGCAGGATTTGGGTACTTGCCAAACAGATGATACGGATTCCTACTCGAAGGGTCTTAACTCAGCTCTGGTATATACGGAAAGGGAAGAGGCGCTACTGTGCTGCATTGGTGGGGATCATTCCATTACGTATTCCATCCTGAAATCCATATTGAGTCGATCCGAAGCAAGAATCATACTCGTCCAGTTTGATGCCCACCATGATTGCGGGGTGGATGCTATTCATCAGAGTGAGATGCATCATGCCAATTTTGTGAGGCATCTACTGACGGAGGACGGTATCGCCGCAGTCGTGCAGATTGGTCTGCGCGGCCTTCGTTCTGTAGATCAGATGTACAAACATCCCAAATTGGTTCAGATTCCTGCAGAACAGATGACCCCGGAACGAGTGCGAACAACCCTGCTTGATATACAGCACAAGTTTCAGGCGGAAGCAGCCTATTTATCGTTTGACTTAGATTGTCTTGATCCTGGGAGTTTTCCTTATGTTGATTTTCCTATCAGTGGAGGCCCGTCATGGTTTAACACCCGAAACTGTGTGGTCGCAGCACTGGAATCCTCCTTGCCCTATGTGGGCTTTGATATGGTGGAAGGGCAGGAAGCAGAATCGGATGAACGCATTCCGGGGCAATATGAGATGGCCCTCAGAATGCTTACGTATATGATGGATGGCATGCATCGAAATTACCTGCGACATGGAAAGGATGCTCTTAGAGTTTCTCAAGCCTTGGAGGGGACACGTAGATGATGAACTTTAGATCTTTATATGATATGCACCGTGAACAGGTCAGAGATGAACTTCATAAGGAGCGACAGGATGGCATTCATTTGGGGTCCTTTTATGCACTGATGAACATTATCAAGGAGATGGCTCCGCTTAAGCCGAAGCAGTCTGCTGAGTCCATCTGGATGGACTATCTCGCATTTCTTCGTACAATTAATGAGCACAAGAAAAGCCCCTATTCGTTTATGGAGTGGGATGAGGTAGAGGGGCGGGAACATCTGCAGGCAACATTGCGTGAAGGTGGGGCATTATTAACCTGGCATTATGGTTTTGTGAGGCACAATATGATTACGATTGGACAGGAAATACGTGCAGGCCATATGTCTGCCAAGCTTCCATTCTATCTGATCGCCGAGCAGGAAACAGTGGAACAGGAGAAGAAGCTATCCGGTTGGGAGGCCATCCGCAAGTATGCAGGTGCGGAACTGCTCAATGCGGAGGATGAGATGATTGGCATCAGGCTGTATTCCCATTTGCGGAAAGGTGGATCATTCAGTCTTTTTGTAGATGGACAGACCGGATTCAATACGGATAACCATGCTGTTGAACTACCTTTTCTAAGTTCGAAAATTCGCACTCGAAGTGGTATTTTTCGCATTTTGGCCAAAACACAAAAGCCAGTATGTGTATACTTTATGACCCTTACAGAGGACTTTCGTTCCAAGATCGTTTTTCTGCCACCGGTTGTATTGGATCAGGATATTCAGGCTTCTGCTGATAGGATATACGAGCCATTTCGCGAGCAACTGTTAAGCCAACCAGCATTGTGGCGTTTCTGGGACAGGCATCACCAGCAGGTCATCCACTGGAGAGATGATGAAACGTCAATTACTGATGAAGCAGTCAGCCGTGTGGACTGGATTTCCAAGCCACTTGATGGTTTTGGACAGCTCGGTCTGAACACGGACAGTGGAGCAATCTATAATATCAGTTCGTAGATGGAAGTGAGGAGGGGCGGAAAGATGCAGTCTTTTACTACTGAGAGGCGTAACAATCTGTCGGTGCACGTGCTGCCAACACACCAATATGCCAATGATTACGTGCAGATTAACCTGATCAATGCTCAGCAAACTATACCCTCAGCAATATTTGTCATGATAGTCCGTTTGTTAATGAACAGCTGTCGTCGCTTTCCATCGAACAGGCTACTCCAGCAACAATTATGGTCCCTGTATGGTGCAGACCTGACCTGTCGTTTTGATTACAAAGGCGATACTCAGATTGCGTCGATCACGATGCGCATACCTCGTATAACAGACGATAAGTTAATAACTGGAACGCAGATGGAAGCCATACATAGCGCTGTGCAATTACTCGCAGGCTTGTTATATGACCCAGCGATTGATGATCATGGCATGTTCGATGAGATGCAAGTACAGGATGAAATGGCTTGGACTGAACATCATATCGCGTATGATGGAACGGATTGGGACAAGGTGGTGCAGAGCCGTTGTCTGGAATGGATGGGATATGAAGGGCAGAACCGTCAATTGGCTCTGGATGAACTACGGCATTGTGTCATATCTCATGAGTTGTGTCAGCACTATCAGGCATTGATCCAAATTCCGATCCATGTTCATGTTCTTGGCGATATCCATCCTGAGCGAATTATGGATCTGATCTGGGAACAATTTGAATGTGGGAACAGGGAAGTGTTCAAACGCTGTTGTTCGGAGAGGGAATCAGAACTACACCCAATCAACACACAATATCCACGAGAGGAAGAAGTAGAGGGGCGACAAGGTAATCCTGCCGAGCAGCGGGAGGTTGAAGCCATGATGATGGAACTGTTGGACATTCAACAGTGCAAGATCAATGTTACTTATAGTACAGGTATTCGATATGGCTCTGCTTTATATCCGGCTTTGTTTGTATTCCATACCTTATTTGGAGCGACACCCGCGTCCCGGCTGCAGGTCGAATTACGTGAACGTTCCCAGTTGGTATATCAAGTTATCAGCACATTGGATGATTTTCGGGAAACGCTTCACATTACAACGGGCACCAGCAGTGCTAACGTGACGGCTGTTCTCGAAGGAATCGATATGGAATGGAAGAGAATCTGTGACGGAGATGTATCCGAGAGGGAGTTATATACCGCTGTGCAGAATGTGATGCATTATGTTCAGGTCGGATTCGATCTGCCACATCAGGTCATTACAAATCATATGGATCAGGTGTTGAGCGAAAGTCAGATGACGACTGTACAATTCCTTGAAGAAATAGCAGAAGTAACTCCTGAAAGGGTGGCTTCCGTTGCTACCGAGTTGAGGAAAGAAGTCACATGGATTCTGTACCCTGAGAGTGAATATTCCGCATAGTACAGGAGGGAAATCATGAGTACTACTATATTAAATTCATGTGTCTGCAAGCGTTTATCCAACGGCCTGAACGTGAGTATACTGCCACAACCCAAATATAGTCATACATTTGTATCCTGTTCTGTACCCTATGGGTCCATTCACGATATTGCCCTTGCGGGTACGGCACATTTCCTTGAACACATGATGTTTTATAATCCCGATGGTCAGTCCGTCAAATCACTTCTTCATGCCGAAGGGGCCTCAACGTCGGCGCTGACGCGTTATGATGTAACGACGTACCAACTTGCTTGTACAGGCAATCTAAGGAACAGCCTTCAACTTTTTATGAATATGATTGCAACTCCCTATTTCACGAAAGGAAACATTGAGCGTGAGCGGGCGGCGATTCATCAGGAACTGGAAATGTACAAGGATCAACCCTCCTGGCTGGCTCTTCAGCAATTGTTGCAGATGATGTATGGTAACGACCATCCAATCACACAGGATGTTGCGGGCACACCGGAGAGTATTGCCGACATTACCGTAGAATTGCTGAGCAATGCCTATACAAGTCATTATGCGGCTTCTAGAATGTCTGTGGCAGTAGTGGGACCTGTTGAACCGGCGGAGATATTCGAATGGTTAGAGAACTTTTCGATGGATCAACCCAAGATCATGTCCCCTACTCCATTCATTCAGCCGTTGCAGGAACAGGACGAGACTTATAAGGAAATGAATGGTGGATCTTCGATACCTCTTGTCCGGTTTGGCTTTCAGGAAGAGAGGCCGGTTACGCAATTGGAGACTCAGGTTGCAACCATGATTGGTATCGAAGCTCTTCTAGGAGAGACTTCAACATTCTTCACAGAGAGTGTGAAGTCAGGTTTGCTCGGGAAGGGGAGTCATTGGGATCACTATTACAGGCAGGAATTTGCTTTCTCCAATGTCTGTGGGTATTCCGTTGATCCCATTGAATTACATCAACGAGTTAAGGAAGAATGCAGTCGCATTCAGGACCGTACGCTCTCTTCCGAAGATATACACTTTGCTCGGATGAAGTGGATCAGTAACCACTATGCAGATATGGATTCATTGAAAAAACGTTGCATGAACATCTCTGAATATGGCGTTATCGGGCTGGATTACATGCAAATGAGCGAATGTGCTATGAAACTGACGGATGAGGAGATCGGAATCCACCTAAAACGTATAGCGAAACCGAGTCATCTGAGGATGTCCGTTGTTCGTTGAGCAAGAAGAGTAGGGAGAGGGGGTGACCTTGTGAAACCTACAGTTACAGAATGGAAGGAATCCGCTGCGGTTCATTTTGTGGCAAATGAAGTACATATCTGGACGCAGCCTCTTCCGCACAAGGGAGAGGATTTTTTGTCAAGGTTGGATATAGACACCTGTGTACTGAGCCAGGATGAAATTGAACGTGTACAGAGAAAACAGAAACAATCCATGCATGATGCTCAGAATCTGGTTATGTCGCGTACATTTCTGAGAGAAGTACTGGCAATGTACACGGGTCAATCAGCGTCAGATATTTATATTGAATATGGAGCTTCAGGCAAACCTTATGTTCGGTGTGGACCGCAGTTTAACCTTTCTCATACCGAAGGATGTTGTGTACTGGCATTAGCGGCTCATACAGAGCTGGGAATTGATCTTGAGTATGTACGTCCGTTGCTGCGGATGAGCGCGGTGATCAGGCGATTTTTGACGGAAGATGAGAAGTGTTATGTACTGAATCACAGGGAGGAAGAACAGGTAACGATCCGGCGTGTTTGGCAAGTCCTCACACAAAAAGAGGCTTGGATTAAGGCGTGTGGTCAATCTCTGTCCGGACAGTGGCGAAAACTGAATACGATGGGAGAAGGGTTAGATGGGCATCACGTTGTGGAACGGGAAGGGCAACATTATAATTTGCAGTCTTTGAACGTAGGTCCGAATTACTCCGCTACCTTATGCACTACAGGGAAGACAAGACCGCTTGTACGCTGGATGAATGTTGCTGATGATAAACAAAGCTAAGGATAATTTTAAATTATAACTCACATATCTATTGTCTAAACATTGGCATTACCTATAATATGGACAAATGGTACCTTAATTTACCAATGTTAAATTCGTTGGTTCAATTCCAAGGAGGTTTGTCATGATTCAGTTCCCTAAACCGGATGTCGAGCAATATTTTCAGACGTACCGTATTTCACATTTTGCCGTATCGGCAGACGAGAAACGTTTGTTCATGGACAGCAATCTGAACGGTCAGCCGAATATTTGGGCGATGGATTTGCCTGGAGGATACCCGTATCCTTTAACGTACTTGAATCAGAGCAGTCAATTTATCAAAGCAGACCCGCAGGGGCGTCATCTTCTTACCGCGTTTGATCGGGATGGAGATGAGAACTATCATCTATATGCACTCCCACCCGAGGGTGGTGTTCCACTGCCTGTGGTTCCGGCGGAACCGAATGATCGCTGTTATTTCGCTGAGTTGTCCGAGGATGGACAGCGTCTCTATTATGTTACCAGCGCGGGTAATCCGAATTATCTGAATTCACGCCGCATCGATCTGGAGACAGGGGAAGATGAACTGTTATACAGTGGAGAAGAGGTTACGAGCAGCCTGGTTGCTGTAAGTCCTGACGAGATGAGTTATGTCATTTTAAAAATGTACTCCAATACGTATCAGACGGCACATTTGCATCGTAACAATGAAGAAATGGTGATTCTGCCAGCTTCAGAACGTCATAGTCAGGTTTCCGATCTGATTTTTGCAGATGATAATCGCCTTCTGTTCATTACCAATGATGACTCCGCATACGCCTACGTGGCTGAGTATCGTATCGATACTCGCGAATTCCGTTTATTGTGCAAAATCGAAGGGGAAGATGTGGAGTTTATCCGCTGGCATCAGGCTTCCGAGACGTTATATTTCTGGACACTTACAGGGCCAGAGAATCGTATGTACGTATTGGGCAAAAATGCCGATGAGCCTCGGCGCATAGATATGCCGCTGGATACGATAGAGCAGGTGAACGTTACGAAGGCTGGCAATGTGTATATCCTCGGACGTGGAGCGATCCAACCGCATAACATTTATCGCAAAATAGCAGGTGCTGAGTCCTGGGAGCCGCTGACTGCCAATCGGGTAACCGGACTGGACCCAAGTGATCTCGTGTACCCTGACGTTATTCATTATAACTCCTACGACGGACTGGAGATTGAAGCTCTCTTGTTCAAAGCAAAACCAGAGCAGGCCAATGGCTACACCGTATTTTGGCCTCATGGTGGGCCGCAATCTTCCGAAGCAAAGTTTTTTCGGCCGATGTTCCAGATGATGCTCGCTCAGGGCTATCATGTCTTTGCACCTAACTTCCGGGGCAGTACCGGGTATGGTGCGGAATTCGTCAAATTGGTTGAGCGGGATTGGGGAGAAGGCCCAAGACTGGACTGTGTTGCCGGCATCAACTGGCTGTTCGATCAGGGAATTACCTCACCAGAGCGGTTGTTTGTGGTAGGGGGTAGTTATGGGGGATATATGACCCTGTTATTGGCAGGTCGCCATCCGGAACTGTTCCGGGCTGCGGTCGATATTTTTGGGCCAAGTAACCTGTTTACATTCCTGGAATCCGTACCGGAAGACTGGAAACCGATGATGGATAACTGGCTGGGTGATCCGGTCCGTGACCGCGAACGTTTAACGAAGGATTCACCGATTACGTATCTCGATCAGATGGTGAACCCAATGTTGGTCATTCAGGGTGCTAATGATCCAAGGGTCGTGAAGGCCGAATCCGATCAGATCGTGGCTGCGCTCCAGTCGAAGGGACTTGATGTGGAATACATCGTTTTGGATGATGAGGGCCATGGCTTCTCCAGAAAGACAAACGAGATCCTTGTGTACCGCCGGATGCTGGAGTTTTTGCAGAAACATCAGGAGTCACCCGTCGCACAAGCTTAAGTTGAGAGATTCCATCGTTGACTGAAATATAGTGAGATGAGGAAAACCGCCAAAGATCAAGATGATCTCTGGCGGTTTTATGCGTGCGCCCGCATGTTGGGCGATATATATGGAACGATACATTCTACTAATCTAACAATGCGACAATCGAATTGATGGACTGCTGCGCCCACTGTGCAAAAGGCAGATCGGCTGCCCACGTCACTTGTCCTGTGGCGTTGGCTTCCCCCCACCACAAGATACGTTGATAGAGCAGATGCATGCTGAGACGTGTGCGGAAGTGTTGGCATT
Source organism: Paenibacillus sp. FSL M7-1414 (assembly GCF_038003195.1). Taxonomy (NCBI): domain Bacteria; kingdom Bacillati; phylum Bacillota; class Bacilli; order Caryophanales; family Paenibacillaceae; genus Paenibacillus; species Paenibacillus sp. FSL M7-1414. The sequence continues at coordinate 598,562 of NZ_JBBOOS010000001.1, forward strand.
TCTTACCATCTGCTGCACAGACCAGATCCCGGTAGCAGCGAAGGAACTGTGCGGCCAGTTCTGGTTGACCCTCACGAACATACCTGGTGGATATTTTGGTAAGGTCGGCTGTGCCGTCTCCGAAATAGGCCGTTGTAAAATCGAACAAACCACTAATCTGCCACCCTGAAGAACGGTCGTCCAGATTTTGAATCAGAATATTCTCGACCTTGAAGTCTCCCATGACAAAACCCGGAACAGCTCTGGACCGAAATGCCGGTTCAGCATTTTTGAATTGCTCGTCCACCCACTGAACATCTTCATCTGTAATCACCGAGTACTGTTCAGCATCATGTAACCAGTGACGAATGGTTCCGTACAACCAGTCCAGATAATCGCCTGCAAAGGAAACAATCTGCTGCGCTACAGGATCATATTCCCCGGCATCAGGCACCTTCCAGCGGTGCAGTTCAGCCAAAGTATGGGCAAACATACAGGCGATCTCTTCCTGATCTTGCTGTGACAGGGAAGCCTGGAATGCTGGATCATACAGGTGATTCCCGGGCAGGCGTGGCATTATGGCATAACTCCAGCCTAGCAGATGGGTATCTTCATGTAACAAATATGGATCAGGGACAGGGATGGACGTATGTTTTGCCAGTTGTTCTACAAAGAACTTTTCTTCCTGTAACTGTCCTGCATATAAAGGATTGCCTTTCAGAATATACTCTCCACGGGAAGAGCGAATGAGCAGTGTCTGACCCATAACCCCTTTATCTGTTCGTTGATAATCTTCAAGGGTTCCCAGGTCAAGCTCATTCAGCGCATCCTGCAATGGAACTGCGGCCACTTCGCCAAGTTGATTGGAACCAAAATATATACGGGTTGTCATATGGCCGGACCCTCCTGGGTTTTAGTCCTCATTCTCTTCGTCAGACAGGTCATACGTATCCTCATCGACCAATCCACGGATGAAAGCTTCAAAATTGGGCGCAAGATATGTAATCTCATAATCATTTTCCTGATCGACATGAACTACACAGGGTTCACCTTCAGGGCCACAGAAGCGATAATCCAGCATAACGACATCATGACCAGCGGATGGACAATCACAGATCACAATCCCCAGGTCGGGGTATCCCCAATCCTCGATCATGAACCGACTTCCCAGCTCACCAGCGAGTGCGTATATTTTATCGTGTCCAATTCCCATAATGCTTGAAATGGCAATGTGATCCTCAGCCCAGGAAGTCGCTTCTTTTGTGGGAAATACAGTGAGCGCAGGGATACCGCCGTTTTGCGTATTCATCAGTTGAATATAGGAAGCGGGCAGCTTGTAACCCAATTCTTTCTCAATAGTCAAAATCTCTTCTTCATCAAAAGGTTCTGATACATGATTGTCCTGCGCATAATCACTCTGTACCCAGAACGTTGCGGGATCATAAGTCCCTGAAGCGGCTCTTAGATGGTTCTGTGTACCGCTCTGCTCCAATGCTGCGATATTCTCTTCATGGCGTTGACGATCCATCCGCATCTTCTCCGCTTGGGGACGAATCTGGCGAAGGAATTCAAGGGTAGATTCATCATGGGGCAGAAGTTCATCAGCTCTCTCAAAAGCCAGTAGTGCCTGTTCATAACTCGCTATATGACAGTATGCATAACCCAAGCGGTATTGCCAGAGCGGGTCGCTTACCCCTTGCTCCTGGACAGACAACAAATGTTGAATGGCTTCGCGGTAACTTGCGTCATTGTTATAGGCTCTGGCGAGTTGACCAATCAGATCATAATCCCGCTCTGAGACGGGGATGCGTTCAATATGTTCAATAATGAGACTGAATTGGTCCTGCTCATGCCACAAGTTGATTTGTTCCATCAGTTCTCTTTCCATGAATAGGCCTCACTTCCGTAGGAGGGGTATGAATCTCTTTCATTATATAATAAGTATGTGTTGGTTGGAGAATGTATAAATCAAGCTCTTCGTAGCATACTGTTTAAGTATAATTTAAGTTTAATCTATAAAGTTTAAGTTATGTTTAACTTTGTTTAAGTATGATGTTGAAAGTTAAACTTTACTATCCTATACTAGGAGTGTGAGGTGAGATGGATATGGGAATCACAAGAGTTGAAAAGAATATATTTAGTCAGAACACGGATGAGATTGCTTCTGAGTTAGTTCAGAGCTTAAGTAATTCGGATAATAGCATTTTACTGTTCAAAGTGCTGGCATTTGCAGTCAAAAATAATGCTGAATTTGTTCGTAACCTGGATGAATCTATCTTTGAAGATGCTGATATTTTTAGAGAAAAGTATGTTACGCTTCTCAAACATGCGTTAAGTCAAGCAGTGGATGTACCGACAGGAATTACAGACAGTGGTATTCCTTCTATTGAAGCTGTACGTTCTTATACTCCTAAAGAATTATCTGTATTTTTTGGAGTAAGTATTACGACGATTTTTAACTGGATTGATCAAGGCCGTTTTATGGGAATTCAAAGAGCCGGGTCCAACAAACATAATCTCATCCCAGACAATACTACATATGTGTATGGATCAGGTAAGAGAACGACGATTAAAGAGATTGTGACTATGTGGAAAAAGGAAGAGGCAGAACACCAATCTACAATAGGAGTCAGTGACCTGGATTACCACACAGGGCAAATTGCCTTATATGAAGATAAATACAAAGGGGAATTCGAACGGACACTCGGAACTAAATTGAACTTAACACCTGAAGAAGAAACCGATGCACAAGTTTGGAAACACCATTTGGGGAGGCAGCGTCTTGGCTTTAAAGATACCGAAAAGTAATTTTCGTTTTATTGAGAATGATTTTTCAGATATTATTATGGAGATTCGAGATGGTGCCCAGGGTCTTCCAAGCAGTGCTAGAACTATTCGTAAAACAATTGTCTTTAATGATTTATCGAAGATGTACTGTGTAGAGGAGATAGATCGAAACGGGGGATTCATCGAGTTATATTGGTATGATTGGTATGATGATCAAAAAGAGTTGGTTATGAAATTCCATGCTCATTATCATCCTGATGAAACACCCGCTAATATTACGATGTATGACCCGTTTCATATTCATACGGCAAATGAGAGAAGATTGAATAATGAAAAATTTCAAGAATTATATACGATTCTTGAATTTATTAGATTAAGAAATATCTCTATTAAATTATAATAGTTCAACGCTGATATGATGTTTGTACATACGAATTAAACAACACTCCCTGAACTTAGGCATGATAGCCACCATTCAGGGAGTGTTGTTTTTATTTATAATCTATTCTTTATTACAAATCGTCAAATCCGTTATCGTCGCCAACTTTACCGTAGTTACGGGATTTAGCTTCAAAGAAGTCGGTTTTGGTTGCATTTAGTGCTTCATCGGAGAATGGTTTAATCCAAGGCATGCAGTTTACATCCACACCTTCATATGCTTTTTCCATACCCATCAGACGCAGACGTTTGTTGGCGATATACTTGATGTAATCTTCCAACTCGTTCAGGTCAATACCACGTACGTTGCTGAGTGTGTAATGTGCCCAGTTGGTTTCAAGCTCAACAGCACGATGGATGGTTGTGTATACGTAGTCCATGTTCTCAGGTGTGTTCAGTTCAGGGAAGTCTACCAGCAACTGTTTGTACACTTCGGCGAAGAAGTAACAGTGTTGGTTTTCATCCCGCTGGATATACGAGATCATCTGGCTGGTTGCCATCATTTTCTGGTCACGGGCCAGGTTGTAGAAGAAGGCAAACGTACTATAGAAGAAGATACCTTCGAGTACCAGATCGGCGACCATAGCCTGGAAGAACGTCTGTGGAGACGGCTCGTCCCGGAATGTTTGGTAAATGTCTGCGATGAAACGGTTACGGTCAAGCAGGACTGGATCATGTTTCCAGTATTCAAAAATTTCCTTTTGCTCCCGATCAGATACGATCGAAGACAGGACGTAGGAGTAGGATTGGTTATGAACGACTTCCTGTTGTCCGATAATGGCCGAGATTGCTTCGAGTGAAGAATCGGTAAAGTAACGTTTTACGTCACCAACAAACATCGTCTGCATGGAATCAAGTACCGCGAGCAGGGAGATGTTGATTTTGAATGTACGTTGCTCTTCTTCATCCAGTTGAGCAAACTGGGAAGCATCTTTGGACATTGGAATCTCGTCTGCGATCCAGTGGTTAAGTAGCAGTACTTTGTACAATTTGTACATATGAGGCATACGAATGTCGTTCCAGTTCAGGATACCGGAGCATTCACCTTCAATAATACGGGTTGATTGGTTAGGGGCTTCGGTGTTAAAAATTTTCTGTACTTGCATTGTTCCGTTCACTCCTTGAATGAATTTACACTGTATAACTACGATGACAGAACAACCTTCCGATCGCTGTTATCCCCTGATTTTTTTGATTCCCTCTTTTAAAGAGGAAAATCCGGTGATAAAGGCGAGCGCTCCGCTTCTTCAGCTTTGTTCTGTCCTCTCTTCGTTATCGTGTAATCATTAATTCTTTTATATATATTAGGGTTGTATAATGTGGCATCTATATCAACATCTTGCGATGCTGTGATCGTTTTTTTAGGCAAAAAAGAACCAGGGCAACGCCATTTTTGCAATCAAAACAGGATGCCCTGGTGGTCACCTCGAATCTAGTAAATCTTCTCTATCATGGATAAAGCGTAAATTGCGCAAAAATCAAGATTCTTCAATTGTTAATGCCCGGCTACGAACATAATAGGTTGATTTCATGCCGGCTCTCCAGGCGTGCAGATGCAATTCCAGGAATTCTGTTGCTTTGATATCTGGTCGAACGTAGAAGTTGAAACTTTGTCCCTGATCGACGTGGCGCTGACGGGCAGCCGCCATATTAATGGAAGCATGTTGATCCACCTGGAACGCTGTTTGGTAATAAGGGCTTGTTTTTTCGGACAGATCCGGAGCCGGATTGGCAATTTTGTAAGTTGTTTTCTCTTCATAAGATAACAGCTCATAGAGCGGATCAATACTAGCCGTTGAACCGGCAATAATGGACGTGGAACCGTTAGGTGCAATGGCGAACAACCAAGCATTACGTACACCGTTTTGTCGTACTTCGGCTTGCAGTTCTTTCCACTGTTCGGTTGTCACGAACTCGCCTACGCGCTCACCTGATGTGTACTCGCGTTGGTCGAAGTAATGACCACTTTCCCAATCGGAACCTTTGAATTTCGGATAATGTCCTTTTTCTTTGGACAGCTCCATACTGGATTTCACGAGCAGGTAGTTAATTTTTTCATACAGATTATCGTTATACGTTACAGCTTCTTCAGACTCCCAATGAATGCCTTCGAGAGCAAGCAGGTGGTGAAGTCCAAACGTTCCCAGACCGACTGCGCGATATTGGCTGTTGGTATATTGGGCTTGCAACACTTCAATGTTGTTAATGTCGATAACGTTGTCCAGCATGCGCACCTGAATTGGAACAAGACGCTCCAATACATTATGAGGTATAGCACGTGCCAGATGGATGGAGTTCAGGTTGCAGACAACAAAGTCGCCAGGCACTTTGGAAATCACGATGCGAGTTTGTCCATCCTTGGTTACGAGTTCTTCCTTTTCAATTACAGTGGCAGACTGGTTCTGCATAATTTCGGTACACAGGTTGGAGGAGTATACCATACCGTGTGCACGGTTAGGATTGGAGCGGTTAACCGTATCGCGGTAGAACATGTATGGCGTACCTGTCTCCAGTTGGGACTTAAGTACACGCTTCATGATGTCAATCGCCTGTACTGTAATCCGGGACAGCAGTGGGTGATTCACCGCTTCTTCGTATTTATCACGGAACGCACCTTCGCCAAAGGACTCATCATAGAAATCTTCCAGTCCGAGTGCACGACCATTCTCGTCCTTCCAGCCCATCACTTTCTTCGTTTCGTGCGGACAGAACAGGCTCCATTCGCCACGGGTGGATACCCGCTCCATGAACAAGTCAGGCAGACAGATGCCGTGGAATACGTCATGCGCACGCATACGCTCGTCACCGTTGTTCAGCTTCAGATCGAGGAAGGCCAGAATGTCTTTGTGGAAAACATCCAGGTAGACGGCAATGGCCCCTTTACGCGTACCGAGCTGGTCTACGCTGACCGCTGTATTGTTTAGTTGGCGAATCCAAGGGATTACACCGGAACTTGTATTTTGGTGACCACGGATATCTGAACCACGAGCTCTGACTTTGCCGAGGTAAACGCCGATGCCGCCACCCATTTTGCTCAGACGAGCTACATCCGTGTTGGAATCGAAGATACCTTCGAGTGAGTCGTCCACCGTATCAATGAAGCAGCTGGAGAGTTGACCGGCTACTTTTTTACCTGCATTGGACATCGTAGGAGTAGCTGCAGTCATGTACATGTTGCTCATGGCCCAGTATGCTTCCTTGACGAGATCCATGCGTCTCTCGGCAGGCTCTTGGTGCATTAGGAACATGGCGATAACCATGTAACGCTCTTGCGGCAATTCCATTACTTTTCCGTCAAAATCGTGAGCGAGGTAACGTTCTGCCAGTGTGAGCAAGCCGATGTAATCGAAGAGCAGATCGTTGCGGTAGTCAATGCACTCAGCAAGTTCGTCGATCTGTTCTTTGGTGTAACATTCCAGTAATTCTTCGCGGTAGATACCTTTCTTCACGAGATCTACAAGAAGAGGGTGAAATGCGCCATAAGGCTCGTCCGGGTAAGACTTGTATCTGCGGTTGGTAGCCGCTTTTTTGTAAAGGGAAGTGAGCAGGGAGCGCGCCGCTGCAAATTTCCAATTAGGCTCCTCTTTAGTTACCAGTTCCAGTGCGCTCATGATAAAAGCGTTGCTGATTTCGTCTCCGGTAACTTCATCACGGCGGAGCTTGCTGTTTACCCCACGTACCAGACGTTCCTTGTCCAGCATTTCCAGTCCTTCCAGAGTACGGTCGGCATATACCGAGATGCGCATATCATCAAAGGCAAGCTGGCGGTTGTTCGGCTTGGTCACAACTTGTGGCATGAATATTCCTCGCTTTCGCATGTTAAAGATATAAATTGGAGAAATTCTTTATATAAAGAATTGAGTGTTGTCTTACGGTGAGAAAAAGGTAAAGGTTGCTTTTGGCAGACTGAAACGGCGGTGACAAGTTCATGTCTTAAATCGCTCAACTTGCGGAGCACAAAACAGCACAATGCAGAACATGCTCATATAAAAAGCATTCTCCCGCCTCGCGGCTGAAAATGCCCATGGATGCTCTGGCTTCCTTACTGTCTTAGAGGTTCAGGATATCGACAGAAAAGGGTGCTTATGTAAGCTTTGGTCTATTGCAGATGTGCCTGTAGTTTGAGGATACCGGATGCAGTCCAAACAGCCCCGTTAACCTCCATGTCAACTCTGTTTCGAGAAAGCGATTTACACCTACAGGGACGTGCCTTTGGAGGTGATTTCATCCTGTTTTTCGCGAGAATGCAGAAGGTGACTAATAGAAGCGGAGAAATCTAGTGTTACTACATTTTGTAGCTGTCAACATACTGTAACCCAACATATTGTGTTTGTAAAGTGGGCCGATACAGTAAAACGTAATTCCGAGTATACCATTTAAGCCAGGAATCCGCAAAGGAAAAGGACTGGAAGATTTGAAGATTTATCAAAAAAAATTTTTGACCAATTTGAATGACGTCTTCACGTCAGTTTGAATTGTAACGCATTCAACTGGTAGAATAAAAATAGTCAAAAATCGACTAAAATTAGCGGCAGCGGTTGTTCACGGGGCCCAGAGGAGGCGGAGCAAAATGGCAATAGCAGAAGTGACTGTAATTCCAATCGGAACGGGTACAACCAGTCTAAGCAGTTATGTGGCGGACATGCAAAAGGTATTGGAACATCAACGGGGCATTACATATCAGTTAACTTCCATGAGCACCATTATTGAGGGACCACTTAACGAGATCTTTACAGCAATTGCGGCTCTGCATGAAGCGCCGTTTCTGTCAGGAGCTCAGCGTGTTTCCACATCCGTCAAAATTGACGACCGTCGTGATAAACCGGATGCCTCCAGTATACAGAAGTTACAATCGGTTCAGGATAAACTGACGTCACTTCAGGCAAGACCTAATTAATGGTTTAGTGTAAACATCCGTATATTCGGTTATTCAGTATGTTATAAGTCATTAATTAAAGCTTAGATTGTGTATATTGTGTAGCTAGCTTAGATTGTGTATATTGTGTAGCTAACGTGAATTTCTGACATTTATAAACTGAAAGACAAAAAAGGACCAGCTTAGCGTTCATAAGCTGGTCCTTTGTGTACACACATTTATCATCAATTAATCTGCAACTACCAATGAGGCTCCAATCAAAGTGGCGTTGGTGTAACCACCGCCAACATTTTCAAAAGAGAAGTTGGTAATTGGTGCACCGATAACCGTGGCGTAATCACCATCAAGCAAATCTCCGGTCGTTGCAGGATATAACGCTATAATATCGTTTCCGTTCTCATCCATGACATGAACGATAGAGAAGGTTGCTCCGAGCGAGCTATCTTCCTCAACTGAAATGACTTCACCGCTAACTTGCACGAATTGATCATAATAGTTAGCCACATTTTTATTCAGATGGCGGGTCGTCACATTGGTGTCAACGAGATCCTTCGCCTTTTTGCGGAGTTCTGCTGTGCTGGCAGGGAATACATCGCTATGCTTGCCAAAGAAATCATAGGAAGCCTGCTCCATGAAGGCTGTATCTTCCGTAATGTACGGAGTTAACTCATTAAAGAAATCGGCAGCTGATGCTGTGGCAGATGAATTTCCAGTCGTTGCAGTTGGTGCTGTTTGCTCCAGAGAAGCAGTAATGCTTAGGGAATCAAGAATATCTTTGATCTCATCCTGATTATAAGTTTCCTTGGCGTAGGTTAACGTCATGGTATAGAGTTCTGTATTGGTCGGAATCAGATACTGCACAAGGATAACATCTGTACCCGAGGAATGCTTATAGGATCCTTCCAAGACACCAGCGCTATATTCTTTATAAGGTTTGTTTGTGTAGTTGGTTTTTTTATAATCGGAAATGCCGATGCTTGAACCGCTTTGTGTGTAATAATCCACTATATTATTGGCGTATTCTTCAGGATTAATTGAACCGGTTGAGCTGGCCTCAATCGTCAGATTCATATTATCTGCAAATGTGACTGATGAAGATTGGTCTGAAAAAGCAGCTTTAATGGATGGAGCATTCATTTGACTTGTATCTACGCTTTTCCAGGATTCAGGATATGCAAAAGAAAATCCTTCTCCACTATATGTAGTGTATTTCGTAGCTTTAGCTTCTGTTGAGACAGTTTCAGTTGCCTTGGATGCTTCGGTCGTTTGGCTATTGGTTGTTGTATTTGTTTCTGAATTACCACAAGCACTAAGCAATGTGGCTAATGCCAAAATCGTAATAAGTTTCTTCATTATGTCTAATTTCTCCTAATGTGCTTCCCATCGGTTGGGATTTTTTCTAAGGTCATCATTTCGTTTGGGATAATCTGGTTTAGGTGGTGGGCATGGAAACTCCTTTCTATTTTATTAGTAAAATAATAACATAAATAAAGATTTCAGTATTCATAATTACTAAAAAGATAATTTATCTGTATTTAACAAGTTAAAAGCTAATAATATACCGTATGGGTATCCATTTTGAGTGATAGTACATACATTTGGTTGATATAACCGTGGGATTTATTTATGAATTAAACATATATGAACATAACATTCCGGCTTAAGAACTAACCCTTTATGTAGGTGCAATTAGCGAATAGTCGGTGGAAAAAAAACAGCCCATTTTCGACCTGAGCCCGGTCCCATGTGTGATTGGTGCATATAGTGAACTGTACCTCAAATCAAAGGAGGGGTTTACATGAGTGGAGTAGTAGGTGGATACGGCGGCTGGACATCGACTGGAGCAATCCTGGTTCTGTTCATTCTTCTCGTAATCATCACTAAATCTTTCTGGGTATAATATGGCGAGCTCTGCCGGGCAACCGGTGGGGTTTTTTTTCTAGAGGACAAGCATGGTGGAGAACCAGGGAGATAAGATAGCTTGTGGTTAAACGGAAGAATTGGTGGAATTCAAGAAATGGAAAGATGGCGTATGTTTCGAAAATGGGGAAGGTACCTCATGGCTAAACGCCCATTTTGTCAAAATGAGGGCGATAGCCCGGTCCAGAGGTAGGCTGAATACATAGCTTAGGGGTGTAGGCAAATGTTAAGGAGGAATGAACAATGAGCGAAGTAAAACCGAATTCACCGAACGGACAGGGACACGTATACGGACATATGGGAGGTTATGAGCATATGCAAGGATACCAATACACAGGTCATGAAATGCATGGGTATGGATATGGTTGTGGAACAATGCCAATGGGATATGGCTATGGATACGGACACCATGCCAATCAGGCTCCAATGATGCACGGTTATCAACAGGGTTGTGGAGTATCCTATGGTCATGGCGGCGGAAGCTGGGGTTCCATGGGTACGATCCTTGTACTGTTCATCTTGCTGGTCATCATCTCCAAAACGATGTTTATCTAAGTATTTGTGAGTGCAAGGAGACTTTGCTGATCGTGGATCGTTGTGATAGATGCTCTAAATAAACTCCGAAATCTGAGTTCCATGTTGGGGCATAACGTACCTATGATTCAGAAAGGGACAGCGTAGGATTCCATCCTGCGGTGTCCCTTTTTTATTAGAAGTGAAGGAGCGTTGGGATTACTTTCTTTAACGAACTCCACAGACGCTATTCCATGTATTTTTGCCATTTCACAAGTTTAACGAATCGTAGACGTCTTATTTCCTCAATTTGGGCATGTTTGGAGCTTATATTCATGAAGTGACATGGATTAACGTGGCTGAGATTCGTTAGGTTTTACATAGCACAGAAATCCTCGATATAAGGTGTGCAGGATTCGTTAGCGTCTGGTGAGCGTAAACAGTTGCTTTAGAGGCCGGCGTTATTTGCACAATTGGAGAAGTAAGGAAGTAAGGAAGTAAGGAAGTAAGGAAGTAAGGAAGTAAGGAAGTAAGGAAGTAAGGAAGTAAGGAAGTAAGGAAGTAAGGAAGTAAGGAAGTAAGGAAGTAAGGAAGTATCCAGGAGTGCAGTCAGTGGGAGAATGGAAAAGTTTTTAAAGCATATCCGAATTTATCTGATTATCTGATAAGTGGAAGGAAGACTTTTCTCAATGAAGAGGGGAGCAATTGCCTGTAGATGGTGCTAAATTGGATATGTAGACATGGATAAACACCCGGAACCCAATTCCGGGTGCTTTGTGTATGTTTTCAATCTTCTCAAGAATAAGTGATATCCAAAACAACAAAAGCCCTACCTCTCTTTTGTCCTTGCGGCTCCGATGACCGCGCCAGTGTGAATGGGAACATCTTGTGAAACTCTGTACTACCGGGTTATTGTGATTCAGGTTCTTCAATCTTCATAGGTTAATTGTGCTTAGAGTTCGCTGCGGTCGCAGCATGAAGAAAATATTCCGGGGTTTAAAGAAGACAGAAATCATATGAGGTTGTTTAATACAACTCTTATAGTATACCACAGGTTGTAATTATCTGCAATAAAAAGGAAAGCGTGACCAGAGCAGCATGTTTTCGGACTGCTTTTAAGTTGGAAAGTGAAAGGTTAGTTTGAAAAGATACAGAAAATTTTTCAAACTATTTCTTCATAGGGGTAATCCTCTTCAAAAGATTCTGCGTAGGTTATAATAAGAGGGAAGAAACAGAAAGGGGCCCTCGCATGACTGAATCGATGGAGGACAGCAGGTTAATGCGGCAGATCGCGGAACGTGATGCCTCCGCACTTGAGCTTTTATATGACCGTTATGAGCGAGCGGTGTATTCTTTTGCCTATCGGATCGTTGGTGATCCCATGACGGCAGAAGAGACCGTTCAGGAGCTTTTTATGCGGGTCTGGAATAATGCTGAACGATACGATGCCTCACAGGGGAAGCTGACCACATGGATGTTTGCGATCACGCGTAACATAGCAGTGGACATGCTGAGGCGGAAATCGAAAGGGGCAGCGACTACTTCAGTTGAACACGAGACACTGGCGGCCTATGCCGATGAACATACGAATACGGAAGAAGAAGTGCAGCGTAAATGGGAAGGCACCCGGATTAAAGAGGCGTTGTCCCAACTAAACGGTGATCAGCAACAAGTTATAGAATCGATTTATTATGCGGGATTAACCCAGCAGGAAGTATCCAGCCGATTCGGGATTCCGCTGGGTACAGTAAAGAGCCGTGTCAGGCTTGCCATGCGACAGCTCCAAAAGTTGCTGGCCGATGCTGAATTGCATCCGGACGCGGGAAGGGAGGGCATACATCCATGATAGAACGACATGAGGAGTGGTCTGATCTGGCACCGATGTATGTGCTGGGCGGACTGGAAGCAGAGGAAGTGGCGGCGTTTGAAGCGCATATGGCAACTTGCGAACCTTGCCGCCAGGAGGTAAGGGAATTGCAGGAAGTGACTGGCTTCCTGCCACTTGCGGCGGAACCTGTAGCACCGCCGCAAGGCATGCGAGCACGTGTGCTGGGCAACGTGCTCGGACATGCGCAGGAGAGCGCCGAGGCGAAGCCAGCGGCTGCTCCTGCACAGCCTGAAGCACCCGTGGTGCTTCAGGCGGATCTTGCGCCGCAGCACAAACGTGCGGCCCGGGTGGAAGAGGCTGCCCAGGCACAGCCATGGCAGCCACAAGCGCGCGCGCGTGCGCGCAGCAGCAGCGCCTGGCGCATAGCCAGTGCCGGCCTTGCGGCCGCGGCACTGTTGCTGGGCGTGTACACGGCGCAGCTGCGGAGCCAGATCGACTCGCTGACGCAGCAAGCGGCGGGCTCGTCGGCTACGCAAGAGCAACTGGTGCAGGCACAGGCGCAGAATGCACAGCTGCAAGAGCAGCTGGCATCAGCTCTGAAGCCCGCACAGGGCATGCAGACTGGCGAGGCAGTGAAGCTGAATCCTGCAACGCAGGACATTGTAGCTCAGGGTCTCGCAACCATCGTTATTGACAGCAAAGGCACTCACCTGGTTGTGCAGGCTGAGAACCTGCCGAACCTGGAAGGCAACGAGGCTTTTCAGGTCTGGTTGATCAAAGGAGATACCCCTCAGAATGCGGGTACTTTCCTTAGTCATGACGGAACGGGAGCAGTATACTACACATTGGATTCGGCCAACGACTATGATACGGTTGCCATTACGCTTGAACCGGATGCAATGGGAGATGAGCCACGCGGTACAATGATTCTGGCTGCCAAGATTAAAGGATAAATATAGGATATATCACCAAAGGCTGCTCCGTCGTGGAGCAGCCTTTTTGTGTTTTCCAGTTCTGATGCCCATCCATTGGATTTTATTAATTTTTTTAGTCGGAGCAACCGATAAACAAATAGAAGGCAATACCCTTAATCTCCCTGTATCTCAAGGGAGAACTGGTTGCACATAGAGAGTGAGGGGTTCAGTTGGAAGCATACCGTTCATTTATCTTTCGCCTGATACGCAATTATCTGATCGGTTCACTGGCAGCTGTTTTTGTTGTCGGTACAGTAGTTATGGTATCTACTCTGCAAATACCCAATATTCAATTTGTCCGGCTCATCTTCATTGTACTGATTTCACTCTTGTTCATGCTGGTTGCAGAATTAATTACGCTGTGGATACAGCTTGGCCCCATAAGACAATTTTTCACTTCCGAGCACCACGAGAGAGACGAATTGAACCACATGTATGAGAAAATTCATCGTTTCCCGGGACAGACCATATATCGGATCATGGGTCCGCACATGCTTGGTTTCTCACTTCCGGCAGCCGGATTAACATTATGGATGATATCCACAGGGTGGCTTGAATTTCCTTACTTCTATACTGTCGTGGCCGCTGCGTGTGCCTTTCTGATTGCCATCATGCATGCGCTGATTGAGTATTACTTAACGGTACGGGCGATTAGACCCCTGTTACTTGAGATTCGACATCGAGGCAAAGTCCAATACGGGATGGAACCTTCACTGGGAGGGCGCATCCTGGTATCGATCCAGCGTAAATTTCAGTTAAGTACGGCACTGATTGGCTTATTTCCTCTATTTCTATTTTTCCTGGCTACATATATCCGACTTCAGTATATGGACAGTGAATTTGCGAAAGAGTACATACTGTGGGGAATTCTCATCGTTGTTCTGGGCGCGGGGTTTGCGCTCGTGGGAAGCTGGCTGTTGATTCGTGATGTTCGTGATCCAGTTGCTGAACTGACGCATGAGATGAACCGAATTCAGGGGGGAGATCTTGGCAGACGAGCTCCGGATCTATATGCGGATGAGTTTTCGGCACTGATCTCCGGTTTTAATATGATGATTAATCGGCTGGAGATGAGACAGGAACGCAATCGACAGCTGTTGCAAAGTTATTTTTCTACACTGGCTGCTGCTTTAGACGCCCGAGATAAGTACACGGCAGGACATTCCATGCGTGTGGCAGAGTATTCGCTGATGATTGGTAAGCTGAGCGGAATGAGTGAGGAACAGGCGGATTTATTGTACAAATCAGCCCTGCTTCATGATATCGGGAAAATCGGCATACCTGATGAGGTGCTGCTGAAGGATGGAAAACTAAGCGATGAGGAATTCGCAATTATTCGGACACATCCCGTGCAGGGAGAGAGTATTTTGTTACAGATAGAACCCATTGATGCCATGGCTGACTTTCTGCCTGGTGTACGATCTCACCATGAGAGATATGATGGCAAAGGATACCCGGATGGGATGGCTGGTGATGATATTCCGCTATTTGGCCGCATCATTGCGGTAGCGGATGCCTTTGATGCCATGACGTCTGATCGACCCTATCGGAATGGGATGAGTCACGAGAAAGCGCTAACGATTTTGGAAGAAGGAAAAGGGACCCAATGGGACCCCTATTTTGCAGGTTTGTTTATTGATGAATGGAGACGACAACAGCATCTTCAGAAACCATCGAAGTGAGGGATCAGTTGATCCCCTCTGTCCACTTCGATTCTTTTCTGCGTCTCCGGTGTAGAGCGAGGCCTGTTATGATGGTGAGAACACATTCGCCGAGTATGACCGCACCCAAGGCGTCATAGATTACATGTTGTTTGATCATTAGCGTGGATACTATAATAGTTGCTGCCCCGGCGGCCACCAAAATCTTGATGGGTTTGCGGATGCTTGGAACCGAGAGAACAGCACGCATAACCAGATAAGAGTGAAGAGAATGAATACTTGGAAAACAATTATAAGGACGATCCTGACTATAGAGCCATCCGAGGACAGATGCTCCCAGGCCTGTACCCGTCAGTTCCGGGCGCGGTACCATGGTCTGAAAGTTGAAGTAGATCAGATAACATATCCAGACACAGATATTCATGGATAACAAGACACGGTAATACGTCAGGCGATCTTTGGCACACAGGTAAGCGAGCACACCGAATACAAACGGGTACCAGCCCAAATATGGAATGGACATGCCAGGCACGTAGGGAATGATCCGGTCGAGCGGCGAATCAAGCACTACGAACCCGCGTTCTGGACTATTAAGAATATCATAGAAGAGCCCCATGACGGCCAAAGACAGCATTAAACTCAATGACAGCCAATAGGATTTGCTTTTTAACAATTGCACAACATCTTTCTCCTTTCATTCATGTTCCGACGAACATGACCCCAGCAAATAACTAATTCAAATTTAAACAACAATATATTCTACTACGACCAGCGCACAAATTGAATCCTGATTTGTGTATTTTTGTGTATTTTTTTGACGAAGAAGGAATGCGGAAGTTTCAATGGGCATGATATGATAGAGACACATACGGACGAAGGCAATTTGGCCAGTAAAGTCGGTACAACAGGAGTGAGTGAATGCAATTTTCAAAAATGTTCGTATTGAATATGGGGATGCTTATTACCATTGCATATCTTGCTAGTGTGTTCTATAAATATGTCGTAATACGTACCTCTTCCCGAGTGAAGCAGATCAGCTCCGTGCTTGTCCTTATATTTGCAGGTTGGATCAGTACGGTTTTTGGGTTTCAACTCACCGATGAAGTGGTCTTTGATCTTCGATATGTTCCTTTAATTGTAGCCGTTCTAACGTATAGACAACCCTATAGCGTAATTATCGTGGGTATTGGAATTGGGCTGTCGAGGCTGACTTTTGGCATCACGGATGCTACATTGGCGGCAGTACTTAACATGTCTATTTTGGGCGTGATATGTGCAGGTCTGAATATATGGATGAGACGCAGCAACTACAGGCTGATTATTAAAGGAATCCTTGTTACAGTTATCGTCAATGTGGTCAATAGTGTAAACATTGCTATCGTTGGTGTGATCCCGGCTACATACTTCTTTTCACATATTATGCCTTATACACTCCCTACAGGCATTTTGCTGAGCCTTATTTTTGCATTTATTTTACGTGATTTTCAGAATGAACAGAATCGAATTTTGCTGATCCAGAGTACAAACCGGCTTTTATCTGTGCAAAAGGAAGAGTTACAGAAAGCCCAGATTGTACTGGAGGATCGAGCGAAACAATTGATGATTGCCTCACAGTACAAATCCGAATTTCTCGCCAATATGTCCCATGAACTGCGTACACCACTGAACAGTGTCATTAACTTTGCCCAGATGATCAGCGAGAATGCCGACACGATGGATCAGGAGGATATTGTACGTTTTGCCAATATGATCGACCACTCCGGGCAGGAACTGCTCACGCTCATTAACGATATTCTGGATCTTTCCAAAGTAGAAGCGGGGCGGCTGGATATTGTACTGGAGGATATCAGTGTCGCACAACTTACAGAAGATGCCATGAGCCACTTTCAGCTTGTTGCCGAGAAAAAAGGTATTCAGTTGGTTCTGGACAAAAAACCGGGACTGCCCGAGACGCTCTGGTCTGATCCCCAGCGGGTTCAACAGATTTTGCGGAATCTGATGTCCAATGCCATCAAGTTCACTCACCGAGGGAAGGTCACGCTGACCGTAAGCACCAAGCAGACTAAGAATGCAGGTATTCAGAATCGATGGCTTATTTTCTCCGTTCAGGACACAGGTATTGGCATTTCGGAGGACAAGCATCATTCCATATTTGAAGCATTTCAGCAGGCTGACGGGTCGATTAGTCGAAAATTTGGCGGTACCGGACTAGGCCTGTCGATCAGTCGGGATTTAGCGAGATTACTGGGGGGATCGATTGAACTTGAGAGCGCTGAAGGTAAAGGAAGCACCTTCCATCTCTATCTCCCGTTGGACCGTGAAAAAATGAGTTGACAACCTTCGCGCCGTGAGTAGAATTTGGGATGACAACTAGCATCGACCGGCTTTTGAGACCCGGTCTAAGGAGTGTATCCCCATACAGAAGACGGTCAACGTTAACCCTCCCCCGTTAGCAAGCAAACCACGGCGCAAGGGTTCGACACAACGCACGAATTTATCGATTGCAACATGGGAGGGTGTACCGGCAATTATTTTACAGACCTTGCTGGGAGGCCCATTTTTAACCGGATTTCTGCTGTACCTTGGGGCCGGGTCGAGACATATCGGCTTTGTGCTCGCGATTACGACGTTTGTGAACATTGCCCAGATCGGAGCAGCTTACTGGATGCAGCGTATTCGCAGCCGAAAACGCATGCTGCTGTTATTTGTGGGCACACATCGTATCTTGTGGAGTGCGACGGGACTGATCCCGTTTATATTCCCCAAAGAGTGGTGGGTAAGTGTATATATTGGCGTGTATACGGTTGCTTTTATATCAAATACCATCGGCGGTATGATCTGGACTTCACTAATTGGCGATATCGTACCTGCCAAGGTGAGAGGGCGTTATTTTGGAATTCGAAATACGATTCTGAATGCTCTTGGAAGCGTATGCTTATTTGCAGGCGGTATTGTTTTGGACCGTTACCCTGGAGAAATGGGCTTTCTGATCCTGTTTATTCCGGTGTGGATCTGTGCTATTGCCAATACAGTCATCTATTTTTTCTATCCGGACGTTCCCTTTGAACGTTCTACCGAAAAGGTTTTCTGGCGAATGTTCATCAAGCCTTTCCAGGATCGTTCTTTCCTGAAAGCAACGCTGTTCCTGGCTTCATGGTTATTGATCCAGACCTTGATTGTTCCGCTTTATTCCTATGTGATGTTGGATCTATTGAACATCAATTATCAGACGGTATCCCTGATCACGGTAGTCCAGACGCTGGTTATGATGGCCGGTTTCTATGTTTGGGGCAATCTGAATGCCAGATTCAGCAACAAAACCCTCCTATTTTGGACATTGCCAGTCATTGCACTCTCCTGTTTGTCGTGGGGTTTAATGTCGTTCATGCCCGTATTGATCGCACTATTTCTATCTCATATTTTCCTTGGGATCGGTGTAGGTGGATTCAATCAGCTGGCATTTAACTTTACGATCGGAGATACACCCAAAAGTGAAAGACCGATGTTTGTCGCGGTGTATTCGGCTCTGACCGGAGTCACTTCGTTTCTCGGGCCGTTGTTGGGTGGCTGGTTGTATGAAAAGATGGAAACCTGGTCCGATGCGCTGGCCTGGATCTCAGCCTATGGATTTCAAATGGGGGTTGGTGTCGTGATGCTGATTATGACATTTACCCTTGGACGTCGTGTACTGTTAAAATAGATATTGAATATTTACACGGGTACTTCGATGACAGAACAACCTTCCGATCGCTGTTATCCCCAGATTTTTTTGATTCCTTTTAGAAAAGGGAAAATCCGGGGATAAAGGCGAACACTTCGCTTCTTCAGGTTATTTCTGTCCTCTCCGTGTTATCGTGTAAATGATTAGGTTGATCATATCTATCTGGTATGACTTCAAAAAAGATGGCGAAGTGGAGGGATGTAATTGAATCGTCTCGAACGGAAAGCCATGGTGATTGGAGCCACGGGGCTTGTAGGTGAATTACTGGTTCATAATCTGCTGGAGCACCCCGCATACAGCCTGGTTCGCATTCTGGTTAGACGTCCGCTTGAGCTGCAACATCCCAAACTGGAACAGCATGTGGTGGATTGGGAACAGCTGGAGAGCCAAGATCACTTATTCGATGGAATCGATGACCTGTATTGTTGTTTGGGTACAACGATCAAAAAAGCAGGCAGTCAGGACAATTTCCGTCAGGTGGATTATCAGTACCCGGTTCGTGCAGCTACGATTGCGAAGCAACATGGTGTAGTACAGATGCTGGTGATCTCCTCCATGGGAGCGAGTGCAGGTTCTCGGGTCTTTTACAGTCGGACCAAAGGGGAAATGGAGGATGCATTGTCCGATATCGGTTTTCCGTCATTGCATATCTTCCGCCCTTCCTTAATTCTGGGAGATCGAAACGAGAAGCGGTTTGGTGAGCAGATGGCTGCCTATGCCATGAAGTTTCTGGATCGCTGGATGAAAGGCAGAGCGGACAAATACCGGGCGGTCCACGCCGCAACCATTGCACAGGCCATGACCAATATTGCGCTGGTGCAAGCCAAGGGAAACCATGTGTATTCAAATGAAGTCATTCATGTCCTTGGTGTGGACGGGGGCTAAGAAACCTTAGAATGAGCTGTTTGCTTCATGTGGCTAGTGAGGAGCGTTTCTCGCTTGAGGTAGATCGTGGTATAATAGGCAACAAAAATGAGTTCGAACCCTGACTCCATGCGGCAGCAGGATAACGAACACAAAGGAGAACTCGTCCATGAAAAAACCAATCTCTACCGATCAGGCGCCAGGCGCCATTGGTCCATACAGTCAAGCCGTTGATGCAGGCGATTTCATCTACACTTCCGGACAGCTTGGTCTGAATCCCCAAACAGGAGAGTTCGGCGCAGATGTACAGGAGCAGACACGTCTGTCTTTGAGCAATGTGAAGGCTATCCTTGAAGCAGCAGGTACAAGTATGGATAAAATTGTGAAAACGACGGTGTTCCTGAAAGACATGAACGACTTCGTTCCTGTGAATGAAGTGTATAGCACGTTCTTCGAACAGCCTTATCCTGCACGTAGTGCTGTGGAAGTTGCTCGTTTACCAAAAGATGCACTGGTGGAGATTGAA
Organism: Paenibacillus sp. FSL M7-1414; assembly: GCF_038003195.1. Classification (NCBI taxonomy): domain Bacteria; kingdom Bacillati; phylum Bacillota; class Bacilli; order Caryophanales; family Paenibacillaceae; genus Paenibacillus; species Paenibacillus sp. FSL M7-1414. The sequence goes on from NZ_JBBOOS010000001.1 coordinate 618,649, forward strand.
GTTATTGCCCTGAAATAGGACAACCTTATTCGTTCTTTTATACATAAACAGCCGATTTCAGGTCGAAGACCAGAATCGGCTGTTTGCGTTACGTGTTTTCGTTATATTTAAGCGTTATATTTGAAGTAAACTACTCAATCGCGATCTTGATTCCGGGCGAAGAACAGCCATACCGCATAGATGGCCAGGACGATCGCAATGATGATTGCCGTATAATATACGGAAGTGACATCCTTCTGTTTAAGTGCAATGGCGATATATGCCCATGTGAATACAAGTGGGTATATGCTATCGCGATAACGGAAGCTAACGAGAACAGCCAGCACCATACCGACAATCAGCATAATGATCGTCCAGGTTGGTTCGCTGATACCAAAACCATCCCAGCCAATTTTATATAACAGTACAGCTGCATTGACAATCGTTGCCACGCTAATCCATCCAAGATAGATGCTGAATGGCAGCTTCACAAGCCAGATCTCAGCAGTGGTTGGAACCGTAATGGTACGTGTTTTTACATACAGCATGATCAGGCACAACAGAAGAAGTACAATAATCAGTAAAGCGAGACCGGTCTGCAAGTTTTGAAAAGCAAAAATCCAGGCTACGTTGAAAGCACAGCTTGCCAGGAACCAATACCCGAGACGGGTAATCGAATCCCTTTTCCAGGAAGCGGGCACGAACTGATAGATCACAAACCCTGCTAATAGCAGGTAGATCAAACCCCATATAGAGAAGGCATAGCCAGAAGGTGTGAGTAGCACAGGATACATATCCGATACTTCTTTATTGGTCTTGCCCCCGATCGGCAGAGCGTTGGAGAGGTAGTTCACGATAATTACAGCGATAAAACCAATGGCGTTTAACCACTTGTACGGATTGTTACGTGACATTGTGTTTCCTCCTTGGTTTAACGAATGAATGAACCACGGGTCAGTCTACAATGAATATACCCAGTTCTTGCACATTCTAATAACAGCCGCAAAAAATTCACAAGTTGATCCTTCAGATCCTTGTGCTCTGCCGCTTATGTTGGAACGGCACTCTGTCCCAATGTACGCGAAACGAAGCAGAAATATGTCCATGCCCACGATGTCCCACTAGAAGAGGGGGGAAGAGAATGCTCACAAGAGAAACGATGGAGCAACAGCAAACCTGGTTCTATGTAGTTGCACTGTTCGTAGGGGCAGCGATAGGGCTGAGTAATCCGGTATGGGGGAATGTTTTACACTACACCGTGTCCCCGGTTCTTGCCGTTCTGTTATATAGCATGTTCGTACAGATTCCCTTTTTACAGTTAAAAGAATCCTGGTCCAACCTGCGATTTATGGGCGCGTTACTGGTAGCTAATTTTATCGTTGTACCTGTAGTTGTTTGGGTGCTTACACTGGTCTTTCCACAATCACCAGGCGTTCTGATCGGAGTCTATCTGGTGCTATTAACACCCTGTATTGATTATGTCATCGTGTTCACGCAGCTGGGCAGGGGCAATGAGAAACTGATGCTCGCCGCAACACCCCTTTTATTTGTTATACAAATGATCCTGTTGCCGTTTTATTTATGGCTATTGATGGGTACCGAGGTGGCGCAGATCATGCAGGTAGGGCCGTTTGTGGAGGCTTTTCTGTTCCTGATCGTTATTCCACTGCTGCTCGCTGTTGTTACACAGGTTCTCTCAAGAGGTAAAGCGAGCGGGCAGCGGGTCATGAATGCGACGGCATGGCTCCCGGTTCCGATGATGGCACTAGCGCTGATCGTGGTTGTCGCTTCCCAGATTGGCAAAGTCTACAATGATATGGCGATTATCGTAAACGTGATCCCGATCTACGTTGCTTTTCTGATCCTTATGCCTTGGATATCTCGGATCATTGCTAATTGGTTTCGATTGAATACAGGCGCAGGGCGGGCCTTGATTTTCAGTTCAGCCACACGGAATTCGTTGGTTGTTCTGCCACTGGCGCTGGCACTCCCGCCAGAATGGGCAACTATCGCTGCGGCTGTTATTGTTACACAGACGATGGTGGAGCTTGCAGGGGAGATAGTCTACATTCGACTTGTACCTGCGGTGATTTTGCGGGATCGGTGAGCGTACTAGGGTGTATCTATGTTATGATCTAATATAATGAATAAAACCATTTTTGGTAAATAAAAGGGGGTTATGAGTATCCTTACTTACCGGAAGATCATGTTCTATCTGGATATTATACTTGTACCGTTCATCATTATCTTCTTTTCCATAGCAGCTCATACAACGGGAAATAAAGTTTATTATCTCTACTTTGGTGTAGCTGTAGCCGCAATCTTTCGGAGCGTATCCTATCTTAGAAAAGAAAGAGCCAACAAATTGTCATGATATAGGCTATTTTCTGTAAAAGTAAAATTAAAAAGAGCACTTCCGATGGGTTATGCCGGGAGTACTCTTTTTAATTCGGATCAAATACTCGTTACGTACCAGCCTGCAATAATGTTTTACGATATTCTGCTGGCGTGATGCCTTCCATTTTTTTGAACACTTTGCTGAAATACTTTTCATCTTGGAATCCAACCATCTCCGAGATTTTGGCGACACGCAGGGAAGGATTTTGCAGTAACAGCTTGGCGTTGTTGATACGCAGTTTGCCCAGATATTCCGACCAATTCAGACCAAATTGCTGTTTGAATTTACGGGAGATATACTCCCGGCTCAGATAAAAACGCGCGGCAATCTGCTGTAAGGACAGGTCCTCCTGATAATGGGCGTCCATATAACGTGCAATCTCACTCATGGGATCGGGATTGGCGTGGTGATGAGCGGTGAGCGCCTTACCGGCCGCAAGCAGTCGTTGTTCCAATGATGAACGAAGCAGGGGGAAGGATAACAGTCCTTCAGCGTCCAAAGGTAACTCGGCAAAGGGAATAGACTGTTCCTCCGTCACTTCTTCCTCATGGAATGACGAACCTGCCGTATCATCAAGCCAGCGGCTCAGCATCCATTCCAGCTCATCGATCCATTGCTGGATCTGCTCAGCACTGACAACCTCAAGATCAGTAATCGGGTCAAGCCACTCGGCGACCGCAACAGATACACTGGAAGCCCGGCAACTCATGGCTGCCATACGCAGGGGTTCTTCATGGGCGGTTAAACGTCTAGTTTTATTCCCATTTGATGATTCCACTGAGGCATGGATTCGCTGTTTAATTTGCACAGCATTACGTCGCCACAACCTTGAACTTGCTTCCAGATAGGCCGCTGAGATTCCGCCAGGGTAGGACTCACAGATGGAGATGCCAAAATGAAGCCGGCGCTGAACCGTCTGCTCCAATCCCTGATTGACCTTGTCCAGAATATGTTCCAATGAAGTGGATGGACCCCAATGCAGCAGAACAATCTCGTCCGGTTGATCCAACTGGCGAAACATTACGCCTTCGTCTGGTGTGGATAACATCTCGGCACAGATATTGAGTACTGAGAACACAAGCAGGTCCGGTTGACTGCGGTATTTTGCCAGACAATCTGCATCCAGATGGGACAGGCTGGTGACAGCGACACTACAGACAGGGATTAGACAGGGGAGATTTAACTCATCCTGCAATCGCTGCATGTGTGAAGGGCTGCTGCCTCTTCCGACGGCAAGTTCGGTGAGTAGACGATCCTGGTAGTGGGGGCGCATTCGATTAACGACAATGGATTGCCTGGTGGATTGTATCCGAATGGTGTCTTCCTCTTCCCAAGCTGTAACGGCCTTTAATAGAGATGCATTCAGCTCATCTGCTTCCACAGGTTTCAGGAGGTAGTCCATGCCACCATGCCTGATTGCATGCCTCACGAGTTCAAAATCATCATATCCGCTGATAACCAGCACCTTGCTGTGTGGGGCATGAGCCGATATCCATTCAAGCAATGCCATACCGTCCTTGCCCGGCATCCGCATGTCACTGAGTATGATTTGAGGTTGATGTGCCGTGATGGCGGCGATGGCTTCATCCCCGTCTGCTGCTTCAAGTAATGTATCAATGCCAAACTCTTCCCAATGACCAAGCAACCTTATGGCATCGCGGACATGTTTTTCATCATCTACAAGCAGTGCCTTCATGTTGTTCACTCTCCCGCGTATAGTTTAACCGTAATCTTCACACCATTGGGTTCCTGATTGTTGATCTCAAGCCTGGCTGAGTGACCGGGATGTGAGTTCAATTGAAGTCGGCGTATTACATTTCGTAGACCGATGGATTCAGACTCGTCGGATTCTTGTGTGGATAACCCGGTTGTTGTATGACTTGGATGCAGCCATCTGCGGATCTCCAGTAATTTATCTTCAGGTATGGAGGGGCCGTTATTATTCAGTTCTATTTCAATCCAATGATCGTTGATCCGGCGGCTGGATAGGGATATGTGACCTTTGCCAGGCTGAATATCTGCTCCATGTTTGAAATAGTTTTCAATTAAAGGTTGTAACGTCATTCTTGGCATTTCGACAGATAGAGTATCTTCGGCAAAATCCAAATCCACCTCAAGGCGGTCACCAAACCGCTCCTGCTGTAGTTCCAGATATAATCGGGCATGCTCCGCCTCTTCGCGTAAGGTCACGCAGGTCTGATCCCGCATGCTGTAGCGCAGCATTTTGGACAGGCTAGAGAGTAGTATATACGCCCGTTGTCCCTGCTGTTGAAGGGCAAGTGTACCGATCGATTGCAGTGTATTATACAGAAAATGCGGATGAATCTGCGCTTGCAATGCTTTGAGTTGATTCGTTTTATTGGCGATTTCGAGTCGATATTCCCGCAAAATAAGATTGTTTACCGTATCCATCATATCTCGGAAATGACGAGCGAGTACCCCGAATTCATCTCGGCTGGATAGATGGATATCCACATGCAGACGCCCGGCTTGAATCTGGTTCATATACCGCATGAGTTGCTTGAGTGGACCGGTGATTCGGATGGAGATGAACAAGGTTGCAACAATGACCAATACAAGTGCCGCAATGGCAATCATCGCGTTATTCCACGTAAGTGTGGTGGCTCTGGCATATAACGTCTCATTCGGGATCTGTTTGACGATGGTCCAATCGGCGTACGTGCTGCCAAGTTGCTGGTATACATACATGGAACGATCCTGTTCAAAATGCCCTGCAACATTCTGGGCTGTACCTGCGCTAGATCGCGCGATATTCAGTTCACTAGCCGTTTCCTCTCGTAGTGCATCTGTATGATTGACCTCGGAACGTCCTTGGTAAATGATCTGATTCTGACCATCCACCACATAGATCTGTTCCTTAGCCGGATCATACAGCCTGCTACAGATTGCTGCAATGGTATTCATATTCAGATCAATGGCGAGTACACCCAGACGCTCAGTGGACGGAATATCCTTGATCACCCGATGCAGGGTAATGACCGTTCTGGCAGGGTCATCGGGGGAGGCAGCCTTGAATCCGTACGTGTGACTCATATGGGCCGATTCCACCCAGATATCCGGGCTGTCACCGCTTGTTTTTCCATGAAGCGAGCCGGAATAGGCCTGTTTGCGTTCCTCCCGCTTCGGAAAGGGATTTGTAATTAAGGTGGATTGATTGGCGGCAAAAGAGTGCAAATACAGCTGGAATACATCCGGCACAGCCGCGCGTATTGTCTGCAAAGTGGTATACACTTCGGCCACCGCACGATAATCACCAGGAATTTTTGCCAAGTTACGCAGAAAGTTCGGGTCGTTATACACAGCGAGCGACGCTCTGGCCACGTTATCCACATAGTTATTGAGATTGGTGGACGCTTGGTAGATCAGGCGTTTGTTCTCTTCCACAGCCTGTTCCCGTAGGGCCGTTTTGGTCTGGATAAACGTCATGCTGATCGATGCGAGCAGCGGAAGGGTGGTAGCGATGAGCATAAAGGCAATCAATTTGGTGCGTATACTGTAGTATTTGGACATCGGAACACCCCTTCTGGTTGCAGGTTTAGAGAGGACAATATTTTACCCCCAACTGTTCACAAGGGTCGGTGTTTCCCTCGGCGATAATGGGGTTTAATAGAAAAAGAGACCAATTTCATCCATCTATAGAAGGGGAGAACGATATGAAGCATCGCAAATCTTCACAGCTGTTACAGCAGCTTGTGTTCGTGGGTCCCTCCATCGTGTTTTTTATTCTCATCATCGTGGTCCCTTTCCTGCTTGGCATGGTGTATTCCTTCACGGATTGGAACGGGGTATCCGAGAACATTAATTGGGTAGGGTTTGATAACTTCGTGCATGTGTTTGCGAATGATCCCAAGTTCCAAACGGCGTTTTGGTTTACGGTGCGCTTCACCGTGGTTGGTGTGGTACTGACCAATGTGATTGGCTTTTTCCTGGCGTATTTTCTGACCAAACCGCTCAAGACGAGAAACATTCTGCGTACGATCTTTTTTATGCCTAACGTGATCGGTGGGTTGTTGCTCGGTTTTATCTGGCAGTTCATATTTGTGAAAGGGTTTTCAGCAGTAGGCGATGTAACCGGCTGGTCATTCTTCAACCTTCCTTGGCTGGGAGACGAACCAACCGCCTTCTGGGGAATCGTGATTGTGTTTGTATGGCAGACCGCAGGATATCTGATGGTCATCTACATCTCATCTCTGACAAATGTATCCCCTGATCTGCTGGAAGCCGCCGAGATTGATGGCGCAAGTCGCTGGCAGGTACTGCGGAGCATCATTCTTCCGCTCATTATGCCGGGTGTGACAATCTGTTTGTTCCTAGCGATCTCCTGGTCGTTCAAAATGTTCGATCTCAATCTGTCACTGACCAAAGGTGGACCGTTCGGATCGACAGAGTCGGTTGCACTTAATATTTACAATGAAGCCTTTGTAAATAACAGATATGGCATCGGAACCGCCAAAGCGCTCGTGTTCTTCGTAATTGTTGCCATCATCACCATGATTCAGGTACGTCTGACGAAGAGCAAGGAGGTAGAAGCCTAATGGAGACGACAAAAAATTACCGCTTCAGTACCATTGTAACCGAGATTGTCATGGTACTCCTTGGACTTTTATTCCTGGTTCCGTTTTACTTCCTGTTCGTGAATTCGGTCAAAACCTTCGGTGATCTGCTCACCAATTCGGCTGCATGGCCGGAAGTATTTCAATGGGGCAACTATGCGAACGCCTGGGAGAAAATTAACTTCCCGTCCGCGCTGATGAACTCGCTTATCGTTACTGTGGTCAGCAATCTGTTGCTTGTGCTGATCAGTTCCATGGCCGCGTACCGAATGGTCCGCAGCGATACCCGGTTCAACCGTATTTTGTTCGGCATGTTCATTGCCGCGATGGTGATTCCGTTCCAGTCTATCATGATTCCACTTGTTACTGTAACCAGTAATCTGGGATTGATCGACAGCCTTGGCGGCCTCATTATCTGTTATCTTGGTTTCGGGGCACCGATGTCTGTCTTCCTGTTCCACGGATTCGTAAAATCCGTCCCACTGGAGATTGAGGAAGCAGCCCGGGTGGATGGAAGCTCGGTCTACGGAGTATTCTTCCGGATCGTATTTCCACTCATGAAGCCGATGTATGTAACCGTCATCATTCTGAACACACTCTGGATCTGGAATGATTATCTGCTTCCATCCCTGATCCTGCAAAGCTCCAACCTGCGTACGATCCCGATTGCTACCTTTGCACTCTTCGGACAATATACGAAGCAATGGGATCTGGCCTTGCCAGCACTTGTGCTCGGCATCATGCCGATCATTATCTTCTTCCTGCTGATGCAGAAGTACATCATTCAGGGGATTACGGCTGGATCAGTTAAAGGGTAAGGGGTGCGAGTATAGGGTCGCTGCCGGGATCAAGTTGCGCTTTCGGTCGCTGTTGCTCCTCGGTGGCCTGAATGTATTAGGGCAAGGAAGCCACCGAGTATCAAAGGCGAACGCTCCGCTCCTCCATCGCATCCTGATCCCTTTGCTCCCACCTCGCACGGAGGTGTGCAAAGGGAGTCATGCCCGCATAGCTTGGGCATGACTCCTAGGGAAGGGATAGCGTCGATAAAGAGAAAAGATCAATAAAGACGCTTGTATAGCCAGGAACTTCTTCTGCAGAGTGAGGGTATGCTCCTTTTTCAAAGCGCTAACGAATCCACCGCATCTTAATAGGTGGATAATCAAGGAATACAAATTGTAACGAACCTCAGTAACGTTATTCTGGTGTAAAACGGCGTCAGAGCCCTAAAAATTGATTAAATCGACGAAATAACGTCGCTGTGATTCGTTAAAATTGGAACCTGTGCAAATAGGTGCGAATAACGTGCGCTCGGTTCGTTAGAATGAAAACACGCTTCAAGGGAAGGTTATTCTGTCATCGGAGTGCCAGTGTAAATATTCATTAGTGGAACGGTTATACTGAAACTACTATAGGGAGAGTGTATGTATGAAAAGAATGACAAAGTTGACGTTGCTTATGCTGATTGCTTTTTCGGTAATGCTCGCGGGTTGTGGCAATGGGGACAAGAGTGGCAGTCCGGTCAACACGGATGCTCAAGGTGGTGGCGAGGCTGCTGCTGGAGATAAAACCATTAAGATCTTCCAATTCAAAGTCGAAATCGCGGAAGCGCTCAACCGTCTCAAAGCGGAATATGAATCCTCCCATCCAGGCGTCAAACTGGACATTCAAACTGTAGGTGGCGGCAGTGACTACGGTGCTGCATTAAAAGCCAAGTTTGCGGCTGGCGAGCAACCGGACATTTTCAACGTAGGTGGTTATCGTGAATTGGATACATGGCTTGAATATCTGGAAGATCTGTCTGGAGAATCATGGGCCAAGGATGCACTCGAAGTAGCCAAAGAGCCAATGACCAAAGACGGCAAACTCTACGGACAGCCGCTCGCGCTGGAGGGTTATGGTTTCATTTATAACAAAGACCTCTTCCAAAAAGCAGGTATTACCGAAATTCCAACGACACTGGAACAATTGGATCAAGCGGCACAGAAGCTTCAAGCCGCAGGCATTACCCCATTCTCTAACGGGTATCAGGAGTGGTGGGTGCTGGGCAATCATAACGTAAACGTCGCATTTGCAAATCAGGCAGATCCGGTGAAATTCATCCAAGGACTCAACGAAAGTACGGAGAAGATTCCTGGCAACCAAGTGTTCGCCGACTGGATCAACTTGCTCGACTTAACGCTGAAATACAGCAACAAAAACCCGCTGACAACCGACTACAATACGCAAGTTACGTTGTTTGCGAGTGGAGAAGCGGCGATGATGCAACAAGGAAACTGGACTCAAGTACAGATCGATGGAATCGATCCAGATCTGAATCTGGGTATCCTCCCAATGCCAATTAACAATGAACCCAATGACAAATTGTTTGTCGGCGTGCCGAACTATTGGGTTGTGAACAAGAATTCCCAAGTGAAACCGGAAGCAAAAGAGTTTTTGGAATGGCTCGTAACTTCGGATATCGGGAAACAATACATGACAAAAGAATTCAAATTCATTCCGGCGTTCAGTTCCATCACGGCATCCGAAGAGGATCTGGGTGACCTCGCCACAGAGATCATGAAGTATAGCCAGGAAAATAAAACACTCAGCTGGAACTTCAACCGTTTCCCTGAAGGGGTTCCACAAGAGTATGGCAGCACAATTCAGGCTTACGTTGCAGGCAAATCGGATAAAGCCGGATTGCTCGACGCATTGCAACAGAACTGGGATAGTCTGAAAAAATAATCCGGATCATGGACGGTATACTATCTGGTCATATTGATTAAAAAGGATGATCCGACCGAAGCTTCAATTTAGGGTAGTTATCCAAATTAACTAGTATCCACAGGTTACCAAAGAAAAAGTTAGCCAATTGAAACAGGTTAGCCAGAAATCTTATTCTGGTTGGCCTGTTTTTGTTTTTCCGAGGAGCCAATGACGCTCTCTGAAAAGTTCAAAGTCAGCTATATTCCTGAAATGTGGATAACCTCAAAGCGGTTTAACGATCTAATGACTTATTTAACACAGAGTTAACACAGAGTTAATACTATATGTGGATATCCTGTGTGTATAACACTCTAAATGTGGACAAGTATGGAGTAGCTGGAGTGGGAGGTCCTCTTTTGTTAACAGAAATACTTGTTTTCAACTAATTAGTACTGTATAGTTCTAAATATGACAAATCCAAAAATGAACACGGGACCCGCCAAATCCAAAAGTTCCAATCCGGTGAACCGGACCAAGGCAGTTGAAGTGGCGGCACAATTATTTCTGCGTCAGGGGTACAGCTACGTCAGCATGGATGAAGTCGTGCGAGTGAGTGGGGTATCCAAGTCGAATATTTATTATCATTTTAAAAACAAGGAGGAGCTGCTCCAGGCCGTGGTACAATACTGGATTGCCCAGTATGAGTCGGAGCTGTATCTGCTGCTCAGTCAGCGTGAGCGAGGAGTGGAGGAGCGTATCTACTCATTCATGGCATTGTTGTCGGCAGGCATTGAGGGCCGAAATTACGAAGGGAGCTGTCCTTTTGTTACGTTATATATGCAGACACCGGACAGTGCACCCCAAGTGAAGGAAAGCATATCCAGATTCTTTCGTGAGCTTAGACCGATGGTGGAGAAGTTGTATCAGCAAGGTTTGGATCGCGGTGAATTTCGCAAAGAGATCGAGCCGGGACCGGCTGCGTTGTTGTTTATTGCAGCACTGGAAGGTTCGCTAATCCTAGCGGGAACTGCCCGTGATGTTGGGATTATAGAACAATCGGCACGTACGTTTTGTCAGATGCTTCGTTAATCGAAGCTCTTTTTTTGAATATAACTAGTACTGTATGGTACTAAAAGGAGCCGAGACAGAATGGTTGTACATACTAACCGTGTATCCAATGAAGAAAACACAGCAGCAAATTCAACAAACATGAATCAGGTAATAAGCAAGTCTGATATTGCAGCCAAGACCATTTTTATGACAGGTAGTACAGGTTTTATTGGCAAAGAAACGGTCAAACAACTCACGCAGGGAGACGCACAATTGCTCTTGCTGGTTCGTTCGGAACAGCGAGCCAGAACTGTGCTGAAGGCTTATGGAGTGAAGGATTTCGAACGGATTACCTTTATTACAGGTGATTTGTCCATTTCGGGTCTTGGCCTTACCGCAGCGGGTCGGGAGCGTGCTCTTGAAGCAAATGTGATCATTCATGCGGGAGGAACGATGGACGTCACTTTGGAACGAAAAGTAGCCGAGCAGATATTCATGAACGGGGCCAGAGAACTGGCACAGCTAGCACAGGAAATCCATCGTACTCATGGATTGAGACACTTTATCCACGTTGTTGGTTATATGAGTCCTTATGGAGAGCGGAATGAACAGGGGAATTATCTACAGGTTGAGCATGTGGATAACAATGAAAGTGCATATGAAGAGATGAAGTTCCATGCCGATCTGCATATTCGCGAGCATGCAGAACAGCATCGCTATCCCTTATCCGTTGTAAATCCGAGTACAGTGGTTGGGCCACGTCCCACAGGTGAAACCGAGCAAACGGGTGGGATTGGACTGCTCATTCATGCGATTCAGAAAGGACTTATGCCGGTAGTGCCGGGAGGTTCATCCTATTGGTTACCGCTTGTGGAGAATGACATTGTTGCAGAGACACTAGTTTTTCTATCCAGGGAAGCTGCTCCAGTCGGAGGAACTTATCCGCTATTGGCGCGGAGGGAAGACAGTCCCAATATGAAGGAACTGCTGCAACTCTTGGCGCAGCAATTGGACGTACCCAAGCCCAAAGGGGCTGTGCCATTACCGTGGATTCAATGGATCATGAAATCAGGTGGTTCACGCATCAGTGGTGTTCCAGCGGAGTCGGTTGCTTTTATTACCAACAGGTCATTCCCGGTTGAAGAGACGGAGGCTCTGTTCACACGTATGGGGCAATCCTGGCCGGACATCCGGGAACAGCTTCCGCTGGTTACAGCCGATCTGGACTATCGTTTTCGGTATACGCCGTTACCTGAGGGTTTTCCGACAGATTATATTCGGTCTCGAAGTGGAAATATGGCTATGCTTGGTTGGGAGGGTGAGGGAGAGCCTTGGATTATTGTACATGGTTTGCTTCAATCTGCGGATGAGATGTTACCTTTAGGAAAACAGCTTAGGGACCGGACCGGGAACCCGGTATGGTTAATCGATCTCGCTGGATTCGGACGGTCCCCGGTACATCAGGGGGATGAAGCGTTTGAAGGTCAGGTGGATGCACTGCTTACGGCTCTTGGTGAGTTTGAAGGTCCGGTGAAGCTGGTTGGTCATTCGATCGGGGCTGCTATTGTAGCTGCGGCACAGATGCGTAGCGGGCGGACAGACATTCGACTGGGGTTGCTCCAGCCAGTTGCCAACAACTCAAATCCGAATGTCCTAAGATGGGTTTCCCGTTTACCAAGAGGGGTGATACGCTCCCTGCTGCGTGGCAGATCGGAGAAAAGTTGGAATCAAATGTTCAGTTCACATAGCGGCGTAGGCGACAGCAGTGTTATGGCCGAGGCCATGGGCAAGAGAATACGCTCCAGTCTCCAGTCCCCTCGTATTGCAGGAGCACATGCAGACTTGTTGCGCTGGATCCACTCGGGTCAGAGGAAAGGCGCCAGATCAACGTTGTGGGCGAAAATGGAAAGTCAGCATTATGCCAAGAATGTATTAGTTGTGTGGGCCAATCAAGATCAGGAATATCACTATCCCCAGGATATGAACTCACAGGTCAAACGGATAGATGTCCCCTATGGACATTACTTTCCGACGTTTCGGTGTAAGGAAACAGCTGCAATCCTCGCCCAATGGGCCGATACCTTGAGGTGAGTTCAGGTTTGGACATGCAGGAATCCCGTGCTAATTGTCGAAAGGGTCAAGTCGACTTTTGAGAGCTGAACCAAAGACAGGAGAGATGAATGTATGAGCAAGCAACGTGTGGAAATCAGTAAAAATGTGCTAACGGAATGTCTCGGACTGCGCAGTGGAGAGAATCTGGTGGTTGTCGCAGACGATATGAAGCGGGATCTGGCTGAATCCATCTATGAGGCAGGCAAAGCACTTGGTGCAGAGTCGGTCCTGTTAATCATGGAGGAACGCAGCAGATCTGGAGAAGAGCCACCGGCGCCGATTGCAGAGGCCATGATTCGAGCAGATGTAGCCGTGTGTGTAACGCGATATTCATTAACACATACCCAAGCACGCAAAAAAGCCGCTGCTTCAGGGACCCGAGTGGCAACCATGCCTGGCATGACAGAGGATATGTTTATGAACGGAGCCATTACAGCTGAATATTCGCAAGTAAAGGCGTTGACCGAGAAGGTAACGGCTCTATTAACCGCAGGTCGCCATGTGCGAATAGAGAAGCAGGGCCATAGTCTTTCCTTTTCCATTGAAGATCGTAACGGTGTACCAAGCACAGGTATGTATTTGAACCCTGGTGAATCGGGCAACTTGCCGTCAGGAGAAGCTTATATTGCTCCCGTTGAGGGCAAGGGTGAGGGCAGTATTGTTGTAGATGGTTCCGTTGCTGGAATTGGGGCACTCCGTGAACCGATGTTATTGACCGTTAGTGAAGGACGGTTGGTGTCAGCTGAAGGACCTGATGGGGCTCAATTACTGGAAACGCTGGGTGAGGGGGATGGTCGTTTTCTCGGCGAATTCGGGATCGGTACCAATAACAAGGCACGAATCACGGGTGTGGTGCTGGAAGATGAGAAGGTGTACGGCACAATTCATGTGGCCTTTGGCAGCAATAACACTTTTGGTGGAACGATTGCTGCAGGTGTTCATATTGATGCAGTTGTACAAAAGCCGGACGTGTACATCGATGACAAGCTGATCATGAGTCAGGGTGAATTGGTAGAATAACTACAGCGAAGGAAATTGGGCATGTCCACAACGTGTCCCCAGTAATGGATAACTGAAGCGGAAATTCGGATTTTACGTCAGATTTACAAACAAATACACAACATGTCCACATTAAATTAATGAATATCCACATGAAACGCTAAAGATATCCACAGCATGTGTGCAATATGTGCACAACTTATCCACAAATCAGGTATAACTCGTGTTTTCATCCGATAAAACAGTCGTTTTGGAGTAATTAAACAAGTTATCCACAGGAATATCGCTTTTTTGTTCCAAGTATTTGAAAACATAGAAACAGATCCATAATATATGGGGATAAAAAAGACCAAAAATCGGCATAAAGCTGATCTTTGGTCTTTTTTTGAATATAATTTTTCAATCCGATGTCAGGTTACTTACGCTCAATATTAAAACGACTGATTTCCACCACCCTCCACAGCAGGGCAAATGAGCAGAGCGGAGACAGCAACCGTAATGCAACGTCTGTTGAAGTTGGCAAAATTGATCTGAAGCCTAAACATTTGGTCAAAAATAACCGATACACCAAAGTAACATCTAGTGGGACGAAAGTACCTGTGGTGACTTGGTGAATGCGAACCACAAGCAGGTCACTTAGCCAAATAAAGTGCTCTTCATGTGGTTTTGTTTTTATATTTTATAATGATCTGATTATACGGAATGAGAGGATATGGGGATAACTATGGACGAGGGAATGCAATATATTAATTTTTCGGTAGGAGACCAGATCTTTGCACTACGAATTGATGAAGTTCATGAGATCATCAGAATGGTGCAGGTGACAACAGTTCCATTTGGAAGCCCGGAGATCCGAGGTTTTGCTTCGCTGTACGGTAAGGTCGTTTCGGTGGTGAGTCTTCGTGTATTGTTAGGCATGCCAGACCAGGAGGATACCTCTTCTACACGTATTATTGTGGTGCCTTACAAAGGTGGATTTGTACCGCTGATCGTAGATATGGTCGATTCTGTCGTAAGTTACGATCGTTTCGAGGAACCAGCTGAGGAACACCGTCGTTTCATGCTTGGCGTTTTTGACAAAATCGGGTTCTGTGAAGATCATCGTGCAGGTATTTTGAACCTCGATGTATTACTGGGCAGCTTGATCAGATCATAGGAGTAAAAGATCCGTAATTCTTTCAATATTCAGTATTATCCTTCGGTTTACCCAAATGTTCCTCATCCGCTTTTCGGGAGAAGGGACATTTTTTTGTGCCGCTAAGGCGTTTTCAGACACGCCCTAACCATCGAAATAGCCACTTTTTATGGGCAAAGGTTTTTAAATCCGGTCATTTTCGTATATGATGGAGAGTAACAATGCGAAGGGATGACGGGAGACTTTAATGATGCAATCGCTGTATGGAGTATGGCTTGGTGACGTATTTTTTTGTTTTTCCGGTGAAACATCGGAACCACGTGTGGATGCATGGAGCCACGTGGTAAGAAGGTTGAATTTTGGCGACGGAGGTCGTCTGTTTCAGCCTGCCGCTCTGCGTCTTGCGGAGCTGCGCTGGCCGAATCCGCTAAGGAACACGGCTGAAGCGAAGAACACGAAGCGGCGTCAACTGCTGGGACGCACATTGGAAGGATTGGCAGTCTCGCCTAAGGATGCCTTCAGGCTGCTGCTGCAATGGGATGACCGTTTGTTAAATGCAGCCGGAATTCAGGTTGGAGAAGAGATGCGTTACTGGATCAAGGCGGCGCAGTTCACACAGGAGCTGCTGTTGCGGGGAGCAATTGCTCCATCGGCTGAATTCGCAGCAAAGACCGGAGCACGGCGACGGACCGGACAAGAGACATTAACAGGTGTATGGCGGCCACGCTTGCAGCAGGAGGAGGACATCGAACGCTTCCGCGATCTTGCTGAAGCGATGCCTCCGATTGGATTGGCTGCTCCTGGAGCTTATGCTTCATTGGAACCGGAAACGCGTGAAGAAGCAGGGGCTGCGGTATTATTTTCATTCATGAGTGGCATGATTCATGCTGTGGTGACAAGTGAACTGGAGGGCATGGACAGTGAACTGTCCCGTTACCGCACCCCATATCGACGCGGATCTTCGCCAGTAGCCGAACTCTGGTGGAACAGTCTGATCTCGATGTTCCGTCCTGTGACGGTGCAAGGGCCGACGGACGATATGACAGCGTTTATTCATACGTTGCAAGAAGTTGGTGGAACGTCAATGCCAATCGTGGGAGCAGAAGAGATGGCACCTGCTAAAGGCCAATTGAAGCTGGTGCTCCGCTTGGAGCCACCGCTGGGCGAACAAGAAACGATCTGGGGAATCAGCTTTTGGGCGGACAGTGAGCAGGAACCAAGCTTGAGGTTGCCTGCACGGACTATCTGGGCACATCCAGAGCGAGATCTGGACCGGGGGAAGGTGTTATATACCTCGGCGGCAGAGCAATTATTGATGGCACTCGGGCAAGCAGCAGAAATGGCACCTGAACTGGAGACGGCGCTGCTTACCGCTCGTCCGGAGGAAATTAAGCTGGAGCAGCAGGGTTTCTTTGAGTTTCTCACGCATGCGGTTCCACGTTTGCAGAAGGCCGGGATAACCGTTCTCATGCCTTCAAGGTGGAGTCGAGCCGGGAAACGTCGTGCGGGACTGCGTCTGCAGATGTTGAATCGGGGAACAGAGCGGTTGCCTGGAGCCACATCGGCACTGGGCATGGAACAATTGGTTGCTTTCAAAGCGGAGCCTATGCTGGATGGTAAACCGGTCACAGCGGAGGAACTGGCAGCATTGGCTGAATCCACAGTTCCGTATGTCATGTTCCGTGGTGAATGGATTGAAGTGGATACAAAAGAGATTCGCCAAGTCCTGCGTTATATGAAAAAAGAAGAAGAACAATATATGCCTCTCTCCGAATGGCTGCATCTGGCAGCGGATGAAGGGGAGGATTCCGCATGGAAGGGCCTCTCCGTCTTTGGTGCCGAATCTGATGGGATGCTTGCTTTCCTGCTCGATGGACAGGTGCTTCGCAGTATTGAGCCTCGTCAGGTTCCGGCAGAATTGCATGGTGAACTAAGACCTTATCAGGAACGAGGTTACCAATGGTTATCCGCGATGCGTGAGCTGGGCTTTGGCGTATGTCTCGCGGACGATATGGGACTTGGGAAGACGATTCAAGTAATTACCTGTCTGCTAGACCGCAAACACGAGGAACGCCAGGCAGCTGAAGAGGAAGCCCGTGAGAATGAGCTGTTGAATGGATCAGATCATTCTTTCCCGGCGGATCAGCACACGCATGAGCAGCCTGTTCATCTGCCTGCACTTATTGTGTGTCCTACCTCGCTGCTTGGAAACTGGCAGCGTGAGCTGAAGCGGTTTGCCCCGGATCTGTCGCTATATATTCATCATGGCGGACAACGGCTGCACGGGAACGAATTCCAGGCAGAAGCGCAGACGCATGACATTGTACTGACGACCTATCATCTGGCAGGCAGAGATGGCCCGGATCTGGCTTCGTTGCACTGGTCCACCATTGTGCTGGATGAGGCACAATATATTAAGAACTACCGTACCAAACAAGCGCAAAGCGTAATGCGCCTGTCTACACTTCATCGTATTGCGATGACGGGAACGCCTGTAGAGAACCGGCTCAGCGAACTTTGGTCGATTTTCCAGTTTCTCAATCCGGGGTATCTGGGCACAGCTTCATCGTTCCGCCAGCGGTATACAGGACTGGGGCCATCCGAAGAAAATGCAGCATCCTTGCGTGAGCTTCATCGACTGGTATCTCCATTCATGCTGCGCAGGCTGAAAAGTGATCCGGATATTCGCAAGGATCTGCCAGAGAAGCTTGAACTGAAATCCTATTGTTCTCTGACGCCGGAGCAGACGGTGTTGTATCAGCGTGTGGTGGATGATCTGATGGGTGGTCTGGATGGCAGAAATGGCATCGCCCGCAAGGGAATTGTGCTGTCCTCTCTGACCAAGCTCAAGCAGATCTGCGATCATCCGGTGCTGGCGGACAGCAATCGGAAAGACCACGGCAAGGCTGAGGCATCCGGTAAGATGGAACGATTGCTTGAACTGCTGGACGCCATCCGTGATAACGGGGAATCGGCTCTGATCTTCACGCAGTATGTTGCTATGGGAGATCTGCTGGTATCGAGGTTGAAACAGCGATATGAGGAAGAACCTTATTTCCTGCATGGTGGTGTGTCGAAGGCGCAAAGAGATGATATGGTGGAGACTTTCCAAAAAGGAGAGGGGCCGTCCATGTTTGTTCTATCTCTTCGTGCCGGAGGTGTAGGTCTGAATCTGACACGCGCGAGTCATGTTGTTCACTATGATCGGTGGTGGAATCCTGCGGTTGAGAATCAGGCGACGGACCGTGTATTCCGAATTGGACAGAATCGCAACGTGCAGGTGCATAAGTTGATCTGTCAGGGAACACTGGAAGAACGGATTGATGAGCTGATTGAGAGCAAGAAGGCACTCTCCGAGCAGGTCGTTGGTTCGGGTGAGAACTGGCTGACCGAGATGTCGGATGATGAGCTGCGTGGTCTGATCTCTCTTCAGGGTGAGACGTGGCTGTGACCTTGAACTTTCAGAGGAATATAGATGTGGAGAAAGGGGGATTATTGTGAGCGAAAAATGGAAGATCGAGCTGCATATGTCCCCCGGTGGATGGACAGCAGAAGTAAATACAGCAGCGGAAGCGGACCAGGAAGTTTCGGTTTCCGCTTCCGCTGCTGAGGGCAAGACCGGATCGGCCGCAGGCATGTTCACGGTCACGGGAACGCCCGCGCGACTGAGCGAAGCCCAGCGCGAGGCTGTACTGGCTCAGCTGCGCAAGCGCCCGCTGACGCTGTACGCCCTGCTGCGCGGCGGCCCGGCGCCCGAGGAACTCGCCGGGCTGCTGCCGGCTACGCAAGCGTCCGAGGGCTCGCCAGGCGCAGCAACGGCCAGCGCGGCCGTGGCGTGCACCTGCGGCCGCCCGAGCTGCGCGCATGCCGCGGCCGCTGAGCGCGCCGTAGCTGCGCGCCTCGCGGCCGAGCCGCTGATGCAGCTGGCGCACGCCGGCCTGCCGCGCGAAGCGCTGCTCGCCGGCGTGCTGGGGGCATGGGCGGATGAACTCGCCCATGATCCCAGCTGCCCCGGCCGCGCAGCGGAAACGGCTGGCCGCCCGCAAGTGCGGGGCGGCGAAGGCGGCGCTGCCGTCGGCGAGTGGATCGCCGAGGCCGCCGCGGACGGCGCCATGCACCAGCCGGGGCCGGGCTTTGGCGCCGTTGAGGTGCGCCTCGCGCAGCCGGGCAAGCCGCCGGCCTTGCCGGAGCTGACGGCGCTGATGCCGGGCGTGCCGGCCACCGCAGGGCTGGATTTGATCCGCGAGCGTGTAGCCGCGCGGATGTGGCAGGCTGTCCAGAAGAAGACAGACAGTCCGGCAACCAAATGATGCACCCATCAGAGCGGGGGAGATCTCAGATCACCCCTGCTTGTTTTTATTGCAGCATGTTGCATTATTTGATTTAATTCATTTCCCGGTACAAGATGAATTTTGTCTTTATCCAACAATGCTAATGCTCATTAATAAAGTGCATCTCGGTATAATCAATTTTTTGCATATTGGATATATGAAGGTATATTCCCATTTCAATTCAATTGTGTACAGCACGGGGATGTTGCTCTAAAAGTCCAAAAAACGATCATACAGGCTGTACAGCCCGTATAAGTTCATTCGGATCTCTTCTAAAGGAGGTCTTTACCGGTGGAGCTTCGCTCCCAATTAAGGTATACTGTCGCAGGGAACATTGCACGCAGAGAACTATATAACATTTATATTATTGTGATAGGAGTTTTTACATGAAATCAACTACAGGAAGACAGCGCCGCATGGTGGTTATGCTGTCCTCATTGATGATATGCGGAGCATTGCTTGCCGCGTGCCAGAACGGTTCAGGCACAGAGGAGAGCCAGAATCCGAATGGAACAGGTAACACACAACAGGAGACGGACGGCACTACGGTTCATTTTACGGAGGATAAAGGAACGGATGGCGACAATGCTGGCGGGGATGACACATCATCTTCTGGCAACAGCGGTGAAGGCACGGATAGCGAGTCTGGGAATGCTTCAGCGGGCGAAGGGCAGGGCTCTTCGGACAATGGTAATGGAGCGACAGGGGAAGATCCATTGCTGGAGAAACGCAGTATCAGCGCACTGCAAACGACGATTGATGCACAATCTGTGGTGACCAATGCCGAGTCTATGACCGTCATTGTGAACAAACAACGGAGTCTGCCTGACGGTTACGAGCCGGACGATCTGGTAGAGCCGAATGTACCGTTCTCCTTCGACGAACCACACGAGAAGCGGCATATGCGCAAGGAAGCTGCGGAGGCACTGGAGAAGTTGTTTGCAGGTGCAAAAGCGGATGGCATTGAGCTTCGTGCGGTGTCCGGTTATCGTTCATATCAGCGTCAGGTATCCATCTATAACAATAATGTCAAAACCAAAGGTCAAGAATACACAGATCGTGTGAGCTCTGTGCCAGGCCGAAGCGAACATCAGACGGGTCTTGCCATTGATGTATCCAGCCCGAGTGTGGGCAATGTGCTGGAAGAGGTATTTGGCACATCGAAGGAAGGCCAGTGGTTGGCTGAACATGCTGCAGAATACGGATATGTCATCCGTTATCTGCAAGGTGAAGAAGATACCACAGGTTACGTCTATGAGCCTTGGCATATCCGGTACATCGGTACAGATTTGGCACCGGATGTGGCGAAGAGCGGGTTAACTCTAGAAGAATACTTCGATGAGGCTAATATCAAGTTGTAATTTGGATGTTTCATCCTTAAAGAAAAAGACAAGATACTATTTCTCATAAATCCCCGAATGAACCGTCCTTGATCTAACCAATGGGCAGTCATTCAGGGGATTTTTTTCTGTGCAAAAATGTTAATGGATTTAAGATAGAATTAAACTTGATTCCATTGTCCGAGATGATGGGGGACTGATATAATTCATGTTTAATCTGAAGAGACAAATACAACCAAAGCGAGGGACGAGAGAATGAGCAGACAGCAGGTTTTTACGGGCTCCCCATGGGAACCGTTGGTGGGATATTGCCGTGCAATCCGTGTAGGGAACCGAATCGAAGTGGCGGGTACAACCGCGATGCAAGATGGTGTAGTTGTTGGAGCAGGTGATCCGTATGCACAGACAAGGTTCGTTTTGCAGACGATCGAGAATGCACTGAAAGAACTGGGGGCTGACATGTCGCATGTGGTGAGAACCCGGATGTTTGTGACCGATATCTCCAGATGGGAGGAAGTTGGCAAGGCACACGGTGAATTTTTTGGACAGATCCAGCCTGTAGCCACCATGGTTGAAGTTAGCGCACTCATTGATCCCTTGTTGATGGTTGAGATTGAAGTGGAAGCGATTGTTGAAGATGAAACCCAAGCCGGTTGATTCTGACCGTTATCCGGAAGATATCTAAGGAACCCAGGACGTCTTATTTGGCGATAAGGTCCTCTTTCTAAAATGTAAGGAACATCAGACACGTTATTTCCCAAATTACTCTGATAAAAATGCTAAAAACAGCTATTAATTCAAATTAACGTGCCTGAGATTCCTTAGATTTCTGCGGGTACTTCAAATCCTTGAATAAGATGCCTCAGATTCGTTAGCGTTAACTCCGCTTGCTCTTACATTCGGTAAGCAATGTATTTCGTATGCAGTGCACATCGCACGTGTCTGCTCCGGACAAGTTTCAGATAACCTTCGGTTTGAAGCAGTTTGTAGACACACTCTAAAAACCAGAACCAAAACAAAAACCAAAAAAAACCAAAAAATAACCTTATCCATGCCTGTCAAAAGACAAGCGGATAAGGTTATTTTGAATTGACTTCGCCGCCTGGCCGCACGGCTGAGTTCTTGATGCGCCAAACTCATGACACCGCGCGTCAGGAGCTACATGCGGATGGCTGGTCATTATGATGCTCCACACTCATGACCCCGCGCTAAGCGATGTACACGGTCGTCTGCAACAACATATAACATGTGTTTCAGCCAGACGTTTTTCCAATCGTATTATTTCGCTTCCAGTTCTGCTGCAGGTGTTTCAACAACCACTTTCCAAGCTGTTCCGATTGGAGGCAGGCTACGCGTCAACACAGGGCTGTAGAACCCAATGACTTTAGCGCCTTTGGTCAGTTCTTCAGCTTTCACCGTCTCACCTTCGTGGTTCACGAGCAACGTGTCTTTAGCAATGTTCAGCACGACATGGTCAGGAGCGGTTTCTGTTAACCGTGTACCTGTAATCTCAATCTGTGAGATGCTGCCTTCAGCTGATGTTACATTTTCAATTGTACCCGCTGTACCCAGAAGCTCTTTAGGTTGTGCCTCAGATGCTGTAGCCGCATCCAACACAGTGACTGTATAGGTCGGCGTTTGTGGTGGCAGACTGCGGGTGGTGATCAGGGAATGCTCAGCTTCCACGTTCATGCCAATGGCCAGATCAGTCAGTGCAATCTCTTTTCCCTCAACTGAGATGAATTTTGTCTCATCGCTCAGATTGAGCACAATACCATCCGTACCTGCACCGCCAATCTGGATGGACTGATATTTATCTTGGTTCGAGATTCTGGTAATGACACCACGTTCAGTAACCGTCTTCACGTCCTCTTCACTCGAGATAGTCACCTGATTTCCTGTTGTGTTCACTTGTCCATGCAGTGCTTTCTCAGCAAAAGAAACCGGTACATACAATTTGCCGCCTGTGATTTCGGGCGCTGTACCCAGCGTGAGCAGCATTTTATTCACGGAATATTGATCCTTGCCTGTGATTACCTGTGTCCAGAGAGCACCACGAGTCAGCTCTGCAGTTTTAGTTTCTTTATTCCATTCCAGTTCAATACCCAGTGCGTCGGTAAGATCACGCAGCGGGATCATGGCTACTTTGCCATCTTTGTTCCAATAACCATCAGAGATGGTTGCACCATTCACGGATACGTTTACTACACTCGCTGCGTTACTATCTGCTGAAACGGATGTTTGATGGACTGGTTTTGTGTTGTCCAGTGTTGCTGCATAAGCGGCTCCACCACCCAATGCCATGGATAGGGCCATCAGTGCACTTACTTTTTTCATGTTGTTGTTCATCAATATTCATCCCTTCTAATCTGTGTACTGACGCGGTAAAATCTTCCTTAGGGCCGCGCTTCAAGTTAATAGACGGGACAAATCGTCTAAGTGTTGCAGTTGAAATGCAATGAATGTAAGCGGTAGGTTAGTTTAAATTAGAAATATCGCTTGTATTGCAGGTTATCCGCAGCAGGATCAGGTTAATTTCAGGTAAGTGGCCAAACCTTTGTCCTATTTCACATTCAAGTACGAGGAGGAACGGATTAGATGAGTGATATGTTGGTAGCGCTCTATCGTTTACCGGAGCAAGAGAGTGGACTGAGAATGCTGGAGGAATCCTCCATTGTGATTCGAAGAGCCATTGCCCCAGAGAAACAGCTTGTACTGGATTGGGTGAGGTCACATTTTAGTCAGGCTTGGGTAGATGAATGTGATGTCGCTTTTGCGCGTCAGCCGGTGTCCTGTTATATTGCGGTTGAGCATGGGAAAATGATTGGATTTGCCTGTTACGAAGCGACATGTCGCAACTTCTTCGGACCGACCGGTGTGAGCCAGGATGCACGAGGCAAAGGTGTAGGCACAGCCTTGTTACTGGCCTGTATGCATGCGATGAAGGCGGACGGTTACGGGTATGCGATTATCGGATCAGCGGGACCTGTGGATTTCTATGCCCGGACGCTGGGTGCAGTGAAGATTGAAAATTCAACGCCGGGTATTTACGAAGGTATGCTGCGGGCAGACTAGACAATAATGATGTTGTGGAAGCTGTGGAAAAGGAAGGGAGGACGATGATGAGCACGAAACAAATGTTGCACATCGGAATGATCGGTACAGGATCAATCTCGGATCTTCATATGAGGTGTTATGCCAAAAACGAGGATGCCGTCATCTATGCGATCTGCGATCTGAACGAAGAGCGGGCTAAAGCTGCGGCACAGAAGTATGATGCTCAATCCGTGTACACCGATTATCGGGAGATGCTGGAGGACCCGCATGTGGATGCTGTCAGTATCTGTACCTGGAATAATACACATGCGGAATTTGCCATTGCTGCATTGGAGGCAGGCAAGCATGTGTTGCTGGAGAAACCGGTCGCAACCAATGTGGAAGATGCACTGCGGATTGAAGAAGCGGTGAAGAAGAGTGGACGTACGTTTATCGTTGGTTTTGTGCGGCGTTATGATAACAATATGCAGATGATGCGCAGATTCATTGATGCCGGGGAGTTTGGTGAACTGTATTATGCCAAAGCTTCCATTCTACGGCGACACGGCAATCCGGGCGGTTGGTTTGCTGACAAAAGCCGTTCCGGCGGCGGCCCTCTGATTGACCTGGGCGTACATATTATCGACCAATGTTGGTACCTCATGGGCAGGCCGAAACCTGTTACGGTCAGTGGTAATACGTATCGGAAGTTGGGCAATCGTGCCCATATTGAACATCTTTCTTTTTACAAAGCAGCCGACTACAGCGCAGCTGTGAATGACGTAGAAGATATGGCGAATGCGCTCATTCGGTTTGAAAACGGGGCTTCGCTGGCGGTGGATGTGAGCTTTACCCTGCATTCACGCGGAGATGAATCTTCGGTGAAATTATACGGCGAACGTGGTGGGTTCGAACTGGAGCCGGAGACACTGATCGTCACGGAGAAAAATAACACCATCTTGAATATTGAACCCCAGACGGACAATACGGGTCTCCATATTCATAGTGCATTCCAGAACCAGATTGACCACTTTGTGGATTGTTGCCTGAACGGTACAGAGCCGATCAGCCCAATTGCGGATGGTGTGGCTTCCACGCGCATGTTGTGCGGAATCTACGAATCCGCTGAGAAAGGGCAGGAGATCAGACTTGATTAATTAGACATGTTAAAAAGCAATTGAAAAATAGTTAAATTCGATATATTCTAATTCGATTAAGAAAATGTTATTAACAAAAGAGCTCTGGTGGGTGCGTGTTCCCTCAGAACTCTTTTTTAGTGGCTATTATTTGTTTTTAATTATGAGATCGACAATGAATAGAACTGATCCTAAAAAAGCGAAAATTGGAACGAAGAGATTATCAAAAAATCCAGGATAGAGCACTGTTAAATCGACGGATATCCCAATTTTTCCAATGGTTTTGACGTAAGTAGAGAAATAGGCAACAGTACGCTCCAAAGTATAGAGGAATCCTGCCATGGTTAGAAGAATTATACCTGTTGTTCGTAAATTCATCATTATCTCCTTTTTATTCAATATTTGACATTTTATTATTTTCCTTTATTATGGATTATGTACCAAATTATACAGGAAAAGAGGTAATTTGTGTTGAATATTACAAAAAAAATTTTAGTCCCCGCTGTTGTGGCTTCTATGCTCGTGGGAGGAACGTTTTCTTCAGTTGCTATGGCTCAACAAAATCATGATGTAATCGTTCCGTCTACTAATAATTCAGAAAAAGTAATTGATGGACAAAGCTTTATAATTTCACCTGAAGCAGCTGGTAAAATAACCGATGAAGAACTGAAAGCGATCTCACAACAAGCAGGCGGTAATGGAGATATTATTATTTCTAATGTCATTGAAGGTAGCAATCAAACCACATCATCTCAACAAAATATAGTAACGCCCAATGCTTGGTATGACCTGTATATTATCTGGGATATCACTAAGCAAGTCACCCAGAGAGATACCCCATTAGCAGCTCAGCAGGTAACAAGTGTTGGGCAGTCCCAAGAAAGAACGATTAACACTACATTTAAACTAAGTGCAAATGTCTCGGCTAGTGTCACGATTCCAGCTAGTTTAAAAACTTCGATAGAAGCAGGGCTGGCCAGTGAAATAAACCAAAGCATAAATACAACATATTCAGGGCCTAAAGTCGGAAGTGGTATTTCCTCCTATGTTTTCTGGATAACCCCTTTTGTAAACCGTGGAACATGGAGTGCAACTGGTAAGGGGAATTTGTCGGGAGACCCTCACGGACCATACTCTGGATCTTGGCAGGAACCATATAAATTTGTAGAATGGACTCAAGCCATCAAGTAAAAATACTCAAAGAAATAACCTCTTTCCTAACAAGGAGCATGTTCAGGAAAGAGGTTATTTATCATTAAATATGTTGTTGTATCTGTCTTTATAAAGAGGGAGCTTACGTCCAAAGCAGATGCGCATATTTTTGGCATCAGGTCATTTATTCAGTGGTGAATTCTCGTATCCAGGGTCATCATAATCCGTATCCTGTAGCCTTGGAAGCACGTTCATGGTTTCAATTGCCTGCCGGGTATCCGGCGTGCCGTGGTCATACAGAAAGGTGTACAGCAAGGTCATGCCATCCGAAAACTGCTCCGTTGCCTCATCATGGTCTGCCGATTTGTAGGGTACTGGCGCCCGTTGCAATGTATAGGCATCGTCATCCTCCAGCACCTTCATCAGATCTTTCAATCGGCCCAACTGTTCGTCATCCACCAACACCTCAAAGGGTGTAGATTCGTTCTTTGTTTGCTCAATAAGATTATGTGTTACCGATACATACAGATGTTGTTTGCCGTCCTGCATATTCCAACCCCCATTCTGAAATGGAAAAAAGACGCTTCTACTGTTAATAAACAGCAAAAAGCGCCCTGAAACGAGCTACTGTGCTCGTGTGTTATTTACTCATCCACATGTTCAGTCACATATGACCAGCCATTACCTTTTCCTTCTAATCGACTTTGTTCAAAAAAGTCAATTCCATCTACTGTAATACTGACTGACACGAGTGATGGTTCATCTTTAACGGGATTAACGACGATGAACCCTTTATCCAATAGATAAGTAATGGTTCTAAGTTTCTCAATATGTGATTGTGGAAAAAGTTTTTCTTTGGGAGCGATATAAGCCGGATTTTCGGTAAACCACATATCGTACAATTCCTGTAGGGTGTCGAATCTTTCTTGAATCCGCTCTTTAATAATCATCTCTAACTCCATAAGGGACCTCTTCCTTTGAGTTATTTCCCAAATCTCCCCGTTACGGGCACCTGGCGGGTGCCGGCCTCCATCGATCCTGAACACAGGGGACAGGCGGGAGGGCCCGAGGATGCCTTCTTGGTTGCTTTTGAAGGCACAGCCGGCTTCTGTCTTAGCCACGCTTTACAGGTGGATGAACTACACTTCCAGACCGCAACGGTCTCCGTACGCTCAGCATTCCCTGAACCTGAAGTGTGCGAATGTGAACTGGAGGAACTTGCAACTGTTGGACTCAGACCTGTGGTGCTGAATGCCTTATGGTTGCGAATCTCTCCACTACCACGCCGTTCACTGAGGCGATCCTCATCACGTTCGTTGTGGACCTCGTAGTCACGACGGTCACTGTGGCTGATGGCACGACGCTGTGCCGCATCCCGACCTTCTGAACGGGCACCTGAGCCGGACGAGCGGGCATACTGTCCGTTGCCTTTACCATATGAAGCCTGACTGCTCGTCCGGCTCTCCTCACGAGGTTTGCGTTTGTCCGGTACTTCCATGCCGAAGGCTTCAAGCAGGAAGCGGGACACATCCGCTGGTTTTCCATGATGGCTCGCCGGTGAGGTGACATACAAGTACTGCTTGGCCCGTGTGATGGCAACGTAGGCGAGCCTGCGTTCTTCCTCCAGCGCCATGTCCAGTTCGGCATCTGTCTGCTGCACAGCAAGCGCAGCTTTCTGATCCTCGGGAATATCCTGGCGAAGTGCTGTACTGTGAGGCACAATGCCTTCACTGGCTCCAATCCAGTACACACAAGGGAACTCCAATCCTTTGGCCCGGTGGATCGTCATCAGCTGTACCGCGTCACTATCCTGCGCACGACGCAAAGATTCCATCTCACGGTGTCTGCGGGACAGCTCATCCGCGAATTGGATGAACTCTTCTACCGTTTCGAATTTTTTGACAGCAGCTTCGAATTCATCCAGAGTTTCCAGCATCGTTTCCTTATAGTGGGTGAAGATGCTGGGATCACCACTTTCCATATACTTGTCGTAGAACTGCCTGCGCATCTCCTGAATGGCGATGATGGGTTTTAGTTTGTGCAGTGATTTGATCAGTTTGATGCGTTCTTTGACCTGTTCCTGCTGAAATGGTTTCAGCTTTTCCCATTTCACCAGATGGATGAGCGGATATTTCTTCGCCTGTTGTTGTTCACAACGCTGTATCCATTCCAGACCCGCATCGCGTGAGACGTAGAGCGGACCCAGTGCACTTGGAAGAGCATCCATGGCTCGTGGGTCAAGGGACAGACGCAGATGATCCATCAGGGGTCTGATGAGAGACTGGTCATAGAACACCGGAGAAGCACCATGCTGTACAAAAGGCACATCTTTCAACACAAGCTGCTCAAATACAGCCCGGCTGCTGCTGGCTGTCCGGTGAAGAATCGCAATATCGCGATAGGTGTGTTGTCCTTCTTCAACCTGCTGGCACAGCTGGTTTACAACCCACGCCGCTTCTTCCTCTGCATTGGAAGGTGTAGCGAAGCGAGGCGCATCTCCGCGGTTTCCAGCGGCACGTAGCCGTTTGTCACGTCTGCGTTTATTGCGGGCGACCAGTTCACTTCCGAGTCCCAGAATGCGTGCATCACTACGATAATTGATATCCAGCGTCACAATGCGTGCGCCGGGGTATACTTTATCGAATTCCAAAATTGATTCCTGGCGTGCGCCATTAAAGGTATAGATCGTCTGGTCATCGTCTCCCACAACCATCAGATTGCGGTGAGCGGAAGCCAGTTTTTGCACAATTTCATACTGCAGATGGTTGGTATCCTGGAACTCATCCACCATAATGTACTGGAAACGCTTCTGAAGCGGCCCCAGAACAGCAGGATCACGAAGCAGCGCGGCTGCCCGTAGTAAAATATCATCAAAATCCATTTTGCCGCGATCCTGCTTCCAGGCTTCGTAACCAAGCAGAACACGCTTGGCATCGCGTTCTTCCTGTGATTTTTCAGGCAGATCGGTTGTTTCCGATCCTTGCATCTTCCATGCGGACAGCATAGCCAGCAGACTTTCAGGTTGGAAGGCTTCACTCATGCCATTTTGGCGAAGAAGCATCTTCAGCACCGTATGCTGGGCTCGCGACTCGCCAAAGATCTCTTCCTGCACACCGTAATGACGCAATAATGTCAGCGCAAAAGAGTGGAAGGTGCGAGCCTGTACGGCTCTCGCGGCTGCCGGGCGTATGCCTGGCAATGCGGCGATCCGGTCTTTCATCTCGGTGGCGGCTTTGTTCGTGAACGTCACCAGCAGGATACTGCCTGCATGTACGCCGCTGACCTCTATGAGGTAGCCGGCTCTTGCAGCCAGTACAGTTGTTTTGCCACAACCGGCTCCGGCGAGCGTCAGAATCGGTCCTCTGCCGTGACGGACTGCCGAGATTTGTGGTGCGTTTAACTTGATGCCGGCCTCTTCCAGAGAGCGAAAATAAAAGGCATCCTTTTGCTCATTACCCACGAGTTGCCGACTGGTCTCCAGCGGAGCAGACGGGGACTGGGGCAGGGACGCCGCCGGGGTAACCCCGAGCGGACGGGGGTAGAACGTTGAGTTCGGACTTAACATGTTTCATCCACCTCTGTATGCATTCAGGGATAGGACTATCCCGGCTAAAAGTAAACCATTTGCCCTTTTCACAATCGCATTGTAAATTGGTATGATAGAGTTAGTCGCCTAATCAGGCGGTTAAGTAGGGCCAAAGCTTCATTATACCCGAACATATGGTCTTGACGAAAGCCCCCGATTTCATCCAGTATCGGTATAAAACGGGCACCTGCACGAGATTACGCAACTTTTTGGCATGATATCGTATAAGTTATATGCCTGAGCATTTTGCATGAAAGATGTAATATGCTAATTTACTACTAAATAGAAATGATAATATTGGTTTTGACGGGACAGAGGAGGAATGGTCATGAAACTGCTTCAGCGCATCAAAGACGGAGCGAACAAAGCAACAGAGCGTGCCCAACACGCCGTTGAGATTGGGAAACTGAACAACCAGATTGTGGGCTTGCAACAGGAACAGGAAGTCCATTTTACAGATATGGGTCGCATCTTCTATGAGGGTTATCGGGCACAGGATATGACGCGTGCAGAAAAAGAGATGGTGGATCTGTCGCAGCTCTGCGACGAATTGCAGGACGAGATTGATAGTCTGCGCAACAAGATTGCACAACTTAAGAACGAACGGTTGTGCGAGTGTGGACACGTCGCTTCCCTGGATGCCAACTTCTGCCCTAAATGCGGACGCAAGTTGGGTGAACTCAAGACAGCAGCGCCTAAAGTAGGAGCAACAGGAGTCGCAGGAGCCACCACAGCCGCAAGACAGGAGGCAGCTGTAGCTCAGACCCCAACTGAAGAGCCGGACTTCTACGATGCGCCACCTGAGTTGGAACTGGAGGAAGACGAGCCGTACCATACGGTCATTCCGTCCATAGCAGATCTGGAAACGGAATCGGAATATAACAGTACGGAATTTACCCAGGAAGAAAAGGAAGCGTTTGATGCGGAGTGGGAACGTCGCAGAGATGAAGAGATGCAACGGGAACGTGAGCGTCAGCAGGAACTGGATGAACGCATCCGCTACTGGAAAGAAAACAACCCGATCGTGAACACGGTGGACGTACAGACCGAAGTATCACGTGAAATGGTGAATTGTCAGATTTGTGCAGCCGAGCTACCCAAAGGGTCGAAGTGGTGCCCGCGCTGTGGTGCCGAACAGATCTGATCTGATGCAGTAGAAGCACTGCCGCATCAGTGTGAGGCAGTGCGGGTTGCTGACAGCATGGGGGGACGGGAATATGGACCAACTGCTGCATCATTTGCGTCATCTCGGATTTACTGAGATGGAATCTAAAATTATGGTGGAACTCGCTCGTCAGGGATCAGCCTCAGGATATGAGGTTGCGAAGCGGCTGGGCGTGTCCCGTTCCAATGTATATGCGACCCTGCAACGGCTGGAGCAGCGTGGGTTCTTGCGGTGTAGTCCGGGGGAACCAGCGAAGTATAGTGTGCTGAAGCCAGAGGAGATGACACGTATGATCTCCGATCAAATGCGTACCTCGCTGGATTATGTCCAGAGCAGCATGCCTAAGAGTGAACCGGAGAAGCCTGTCTTCTATAACGTCGAAGGGGACAAAAATGTGTTTGAGAATCTGAGCCGTGAATTGGCTGAGGCTCAGCATGAGATTGTCGTAGACGTTTGGCGTGAAGAGGCAGAGTTGCTACGTAATGACTTACAGCAGGCTGAAGCTCGGGGTGTGCGGCTGTTATGGTCGTGTGATGGTGGCGAAGGCATGCTTGATCAGCCTGTCCCTTGGCCGGGTTTGCCTATGTATGGTACAGGTAATGGTCGGAAATTTTCCCTGGTGGTCGATCGCCGCTGGTGCATGTTAGGCATGCGCGGTGAATCATGCGCCACACAGGCACTAGTTACGGAGCATCCGGTAATGACCGGACTGCTGCTGAATCATTTTGCTCAAGAGCTGGTGTTGTACGAATTGGAACAGGATATGGGGGAGGAACTGGAGTCCCGCTATGGGCACCGGTACGAAGAACTCTCTGCGCGTTATTGGTCTTCTCCTTCAGGAGAGGTTGACCAGAGCTAGACAGATCGGCGACTAATCACCTCTGATGGAGTGAATATGCCAGCACATAGGTACCTATCTTGACGAAACGAATACGTGTGTACATAAAGCAGGCGTTGCCCGAAGGCAGACGCCTGTTTGTGCTGGTTTGAGATATGACAGTGATGTTCGTCACAGCATCTGTTCCCAGTCAAGTCGATAGTAAAGGTATGAAGTTATGCTATTTTTGAGAAAATGAAGCTATGAACATTCGATTGAACTAGATCGGGTTGAACAGGATACTACATGATCACTCTTTTGGCACGTGATATAGAGCTTCGAGCACATCCGTATAATAAGCTGTACCATGGGGTACAAATTCCGTTGCCCGAATCTCGCGAACGATACGTTCCTGCTCATAAGCTACATGATCACTTAATGGGTCCTTATGACCGATGGAATGTGGCGGTGATGTCAACGGCTGAGTCTGAACTCCGGTAGCTTGAATGACGTCGATCTCATTACGAAACAAAGCGAGTAGGTCATCCAGCGGCACTTCATACAGGCTATCCACCTCGCTGGGCTGCAGAACGTAGGCTTGGAGCGGCTGGTTCAGACATAATCCATAGACCGCGCTGAATTCCCGATCTATGAATGGGACACCACGCACCTCTCCTTGGAGCTGCTGTGTAGCCGTGAGTAGATAGGTTAGTGCCTCGAATGGAGTATAAACACCCAGTTCTTCCTCCAGCTCACGACTGGCGTCTTGCAGTTGTTCACCTGCGGTAAGATGACCTGCTGCTGTAATGTCGTAACATCCGGGGAAGGTATCCTTAATATCACGCCGCCGCTGAAAAAGAACCCGTCGTTGCTCGCCTTCGTCACGCACGATCCAGCAGTGGAATGAACGGTGCCAATATCCTTTGGCATGGACCTCGCTGCGTAGTGAAGTGCCGATCCAATTTTGCTGATCGTCATAAATGTCGAAACGTTCTGGGGTCATGAAACGTATCTCCTTATATAGCAGATTTTAAAGTTCGAAATTTCACAAAGTATGTTTTAAACGAAAGGGGAACCATCGTATGGAATGCATTGTACACTTTCAGGTGATTTATCCGCAACCTCAGGAACGTAAAAGTCTTAGAGGACTTATATTTGTAGGGCAAGGTCAGGAACCGGCTAACAGTCAGTTAAGCAGCATGTTTAAGGATATGGGATTTAATGTACGTTTGGAAGATGAGGCCCAATTGTTGTTCAAGCCAGTGGATGCTTCGGCAAACTTTGAATATATTCGTGTGACAGAGCTTGATACTGGGGAAGAAGTTTACAAAGAAGATAAAGATCTGAAGTCGATCCTGGAGCATTTGTTGCCACGCCGCTTCTAATTCATGAGATGGCCGCCAATGAAATTCATGGGGGAGCATATGTAATACATGTATGTTAGGCACAAAAAAAGGCCCCACCTTTACGGTGGAAC
Source organism: Paenibacillus sp. FSL M7-1414 (assembly GCF_038003195.1). NCBI lineage: Bacteria > Bacillati > Bacillota > Bacilli > Caryophanales > Paenibacillaceae > Paenibacillus > Paenibacillus sp. FSL M7-1414. The sequence continues at coordinate 651,621 of NZ_JBBOOS010000001.1, forward strand.
CTTCAAACCTTTAAGCTACGCAACCCATAGTTAATGAAGCCCATATGGCTAGCTTTTCATACATAAACCCTAGCACGTAAGAGGTTGTCCCCCGCATCAGGATTTATATCCGTAATTCAACTCGGTGCGTCTTTAAACGTTCATCGTGATTATGCTAGAGCACCGGTGCCTTCAGCTTCGAGCTCTGAAGTACAGTGCGAGCAGCGGGTGGCCGCGGCTGGAATTTCTGATAGGCAATACTTGCAAGCCTTGGTCGTTTTTTGCGGCTCGGGCTTTTTGTGTTCTTTGCTTTTGATGTAGTTGATGCCCTTCACAAGCATGAAGATACAGAACGCAACGATAAGAAAATCAATCATGACGTTGATGAACTGACCATAAGCAATCACGGTAGCCCCAGCTTCGTTGGCTTGAGCGAGGGTGGTGATGTCCTGTCCGTTTGCTGTTTTAATATCCCGGTCCAGGTTGATGATTTTCTGACTGAAGTCGATTCCACCCATCAGTTTTCCAACCGGGGGCATGATGATATCATTCACAAGGGATGTGACGATTTTACCAAAAGCAGCCCCAATAATGACACCGACCGCCAGATCGATGACGTTGCCGCGGACGGCAAATTCCTTGAATTCGTTAAGTACGCCTTTCATGTTTACATATCTCCTTTGATCATTCGATTCAAAATCTAGGCCGCGTTTCCATCCATTCTCCGTTCAGATCCGCGCTTCCGTTCTCATATTGTACATAAAAAATAGATTCCAATCACCCCCTGTTTGCAAATTAAGACAAGTTTCCGCAACTTCCATGAAAATACTTCTTTATTTCACGGCGTCGATTCGGTATACTTCTAACATTGTCAGTTATGTTTAACCTTTTACATTCAGGTTCGCGATCATACATTGTAACGAATCATGGAGCCAAAAAATTAAATATGCCGTTACTCGTATATGTGCAGGAATAGGCCTGCATGTCTCTACCTGATCACCGGAATGATCGGACTACGGGAAAGATGTTGCAATGTTTTGTAGGGTTGGCATGAGATCATTCTCAGACAGTTTGACTGAAGAGCAGGTTCAAGTGGCTTTTATCTGTTTCTGACTACACTGTTTGAGGTTTCTCACAGCAGGAATGAACTCCTGTCATTCTGTCCATCCAGTACACTTGCAGCATCCATACGGCTTGTCCATATACGTACAAGTCCGTCTTTCCCGTCTCCGGTTATTCCGCAGCGTGTGAAAAGGCGGGCTTTTTGCTTTTTTACCATGCGATTGGAAGAGCATGTGGGATTCTGTGCGGAGGGCATTCAGGGGGAAGAATTACAATGCAATTGTTAAAAGACAAGGTGAGACAGGAAGGTATTGTCCTGTCCGAGCAAGTACTCAAAGTGGATTCATTCTTGAACCACCAGATGGACCCGGTTTTGATGAAGGAAGTAGGTAAAGAATTCATTCGCCGCTTTGAAGGTGAGAATATCACACGTGTGCTGACAATTGAGTCGTCAGGGATCGCACCGGGCATCATGACTGCGTTGGAGCTGAACGTGCCGCTGATCTTTGCACGGAAGCAGAAGTCGCTCACACTGACGGAAGACATTCTGGTGGAGAAGGTCTACTCCTTCACGAAGCAAGAGACCAATGAAATTACCGTTGCCAAGAAGTTCATGAAGCCTGGTGATCGCGTACTGATCATTGATGATTTTCTGGCGAATGGTGAAGCAGCATTTGGTCTGGCTCGCATTGTGGAGCAGGTTGGAGCAGAAGTGGTGGGTATCGGTATTGTTATTGAAAAAGCATTCCAGCCGGGAGGTCGCTTGCTGAAAGAAGCAGGATACCGTGTGGAATCGCTGGTTCGCATCGGGGCACTGTCGGATGGACAGGTTACATTTGCGGACGAGGAGGGCACGAACTAATATGGCACGCGAACGTATCTTTCAACGGCATCGGCATCCAATCAAAACGTTCTCCCTCGGACTACAGCATGTGCTTGCGATGTATGCAGGAGCTGTTGTCGTTCCATTGATCGTCAGTAACGCATTGGGTTTTACACAGGAACAACTAACCTATCTCATTGCCATTGACTTGCTCGCATGTGGTGTGGCTACACTGCTTCAGGTATGGGGAAATAAATATTTCGGCGTAGGGCTGCCTGTCATGCTCGGCTGTGCATTTCAGGCTGTGTCTCCGATGATCCTAATCGGGATGAACAGTGGGGTATCTGCCATTTACGGAGCAATTATTGCCTCAGGGCTGTTCGTATTGATCTTCTCTGGAATCTTTGGGAAGCTTATTCGGCTCTTTCCACCAGTGGTTACGGGTTCGGTGGTTACGATCATCGGTTTAACCTTGATTCCCGTTGCTTTCCACGATCTGGGCGGCGGTCAGGGATCAGAAGATTTTGGCAGTGGAGTTAATCTCATGCTCGGCTTCGGCGTGCTGCTCTTTATCATTCTAATGACTCGTTTTACAACCGGTTTTATCCGTTCCATCTCAGTATTGATTGGTCTGCTTGTAGGTACGATTGCAGCAGGGTTTATGGGCGAGGTTAATTTTGCTCCTATCCGCGATGCAAGTTGGTTCCACGTTGTTCAGCCGTTTTACTTCGGTACACCGACATTTGAGATTGTACCGATCCTGACGATGATTCTGGTGGCGATTGTCAGCGTGGCCGAGTCCACAGGTGTATTTATGGCTCTGGGCAAAATCCTGGACAAGGACCTGTCGTCCAAGGATCTGGCGCGCGGTTATCGCGCAGAGGGTCTAGCCATTGTGTTAGGCGGGATTTTCAACTCGTTCCCGTATACAACGTATTCGCAAAATGTAGGACTTGTACAGATGACACGTGTGAAGACACGTGATGTCATTGTGGTGGCTGGTGGAATCCTGGTGGTCATTGGATTTGTACCAAAAATTGCAGCCCTCGCACAGCTCGTTCCAGGGGCAGTACTTGGCGGAGCCATGGTGGCCTTGTTTGGCATGGTGGTATCATCAGGCATTCGGATTATCGGCAGTCAGGTTGATCTGAACCGACATGAGAATCTGTTTGTCATCGCTTGTTCTGTAGGTATGGGGCTTGGGGTTACCGTTGTACCTGAGTTGTTCGCAGGAGCACCGGCCTGGGCTCAGATTATGCTCGGTAATGGTATCATTGCAGGCAGCTTCACGGCGATCTTCATGAACCTGCTGTTTAATGGTCTGGGTACCAAGGAAACAGCCGCCAAAATGGCTGAACAACAGGCAGATGCCATCCTTGGAGAGACGGGCAAGTCAGCTTAATTAGCCGAATTAGACCAGGCTTATCATCCAGCAGGATTGTTATGTTAACTGTTATAAATAGACGATTCACAAGATGGATAATGAATCAGGTTAATCATGAAGATATACAGCATGAATGGTTTATGACATACATCATTTATGCTATGAATATTCAATCGCATGAACAAATGAAAGAGACACTTTTAGATGCGAAACACCGAAGATACAGACTCAGCAGAGTCGTGTTTTCGGTGTTTTTTTGCTTTGTTTATCATCAGCATAGCGTCCAATGTGCTGCTGTACAGGAACAATACAGGAACAAGACCTTATGCCGGATGTAAGAAGTTATTCACCTAATTCGATGGCAAGCCATGTTGTATGAAGGATAGACTGTTATCATGCATGGGGATATACACCAAAGAGATAAGCGATCCAATCGCTTTTTGATTACATAACAATAATTTCACTGGGAGGAACGATGAATTATCAACCTGTATCAAAACAAGATCGAATGAAGTTTCTGGATTTGTTTCGAGGGTTTTCCTTGATAGGCCTACCATTCGTAAATATATTGGCATTGTGGGTTATGTTGAAGCCGGATACTCGTGTAGATTTTTGGATCCAACGAGCATTATATTTTTTGGTGGAGGCACGTTTTTACGATATCTTCTGTTTTTTATTTGGCCTTGGATTTTATCTTTTTCTAAGCCGGTCAGCTCCCAAAGGTCAAACCAAGCTGTTTCTCTATATCCGCAGGATGCTTATTTTATTAGCGCTGGGATATATTCATCAACAGTATCAGTCTGGAGAAGCTTTATTTCTTTATGCCATCATAGGGTTGGTTGTCATTCCGTTATATTGGGCACCTCGAACTGTGAATTTGGTGCTCGGTGTGGTGGGATTCAGTGCGGCCGCCGCGATAGGTGTCAAAATGCTAACGATTCCTTTTTTAATTATACTGGGATTGTCAGCAGGCCAATATCAACTGATGGAGAAGATCCAGAAAGGACTCCCGCATCTTGGCAGAATCTGGTTCATTTCATTCATCGCTTCTACGGTGGGGATCGGTATCATGTGGTGGGTTGCTCCTCCGGATGCGATGAGTCCGTTTCTATACGAAGTGATAGGTGCGAGCCTGCCTGTTGCTGAGCAAGCCAATATGGATGCTGCTTTTCAATTAGAACATATCGGTGTGGCAATTGGTCCGGTGGTATCCATCTTTTATCTAAGTACATTACTGAGATTGAACCAGAACATGACCTTTGCCAAAATGTTAAGTCCCCTGCATGCATTCGGACGAATGGCCCTGACCAATTATATTGCACAGACCATCATTTTGTTGGTGGTATACCAACTCATATTTGCAGATGCTGCTGTATCGTATACGGTGTCTACCCTTGTGTGCATTGGCATGGTTATTGTACAAGTCATCGCGAGTAATCTGTGGATGCGCTGGTTCCAGTATGGGCCGCTGGAATGGGTATGGAGATGTGGTACTTATCTAAGTTTCATTCCGATCCGTAAAAAGCATTCTAAGCCACGTGTTCATGACACAAGGGTGAGAGGTTGACTCTTTTTCCTCGTTATAATCAAAGACGATCCACATCCGGTTGAACGGAAATGGATCGTCTTTTCTTTTTGGAACACGTCTACCTTCTGCCTGAAGTTACAGATGACGCAGCTGTTTTTCTGCAAAATCGCCAACCCACGGCAGTTTTAGCCATTTCCCCTGTAAGCTGGTAACGACCATAATAAGCCAGACCACTACACCAAGCAGGGATAACAGCGATGCCACCAGTGGTCCGAACAACGGAAGGAAAGCCGATAATACATGCCCGACCATAATGATGCCAAAGACCGTTACAGATTGCAGCGCATGAAATAACACGAACCGGCTCCTCTTCTCCACAGCGAGAAAGACAATCCCACCTACAAAGGTAAACAGATAACAAAGCATACCGGCAATATTTTCATCCAGACCGCTAGACGATTTCATGGGGGACATCCGGTCCAGCCTCCTTTGACCTTTTTAACTAGGTTATGAGAGAGATGGACAGAACTGAACCGATGAATTTATTTGCCTGTGAACGGGTTGGGGATGCAACACATAGGAAATAGCAAACAGGGGCAGAGCAAGCCATTGTACAGCCTACTCTGCCCCTGTTGTCGTGGCGATTAAACTTTGCTTTAAACGAAATCGTTATCCGCCCTCGATCTGTCTGCGAGGGTTTGTGATCTTGCCCATTTTATCGGTGTCGTTTTCTTTGGGAACCAACCGCTCATCGGTTCGTCCTTCGTGATGATTATCATATGCATATTCAGTCAGTTTCCATTCCGACTTGCCAAGAACGGGATCGGCCGGGAAATGTTGCCCCCTGTGCAGATGTTCCTCACGTCCGGCTTCATTGATGTAAACTCCGTCTACTTCCACCTTTTCATGCGAAAGGGGCAGCATATCTTGTTCTTTGCGGTCCATGAGACGACGCCTCCTTTGGATACCAGTAATTTAACTGTATGGGTTGTCCGTGATAATATCCCCCGAATAGTTCAGTGTTATGCTGGATATATTAATTCCGTATAGAATGGTGGCAATCTTAACATATGATTCGGAATTAAACTTTTTGGGCATGAAAACCGTTATATTTATTAGAGGAAATCGTCAAGTCGTAAGATACTTCCGAATATGCTACAATAAGATTATGATTCATTCCGAATCATATCGGGTATTTATAGTGTCAGGTACTTGCTTTCTAGCGAGGTTCCCGACCTAAAGCTTGCTTTAAGCCGCGCACACAACTTCATGGATGGCATTTAAGACTTATTCGGCATTCTCTAAACGGAGCATTCACTTTCAACGTTTTGGGAGGGAATTACAATGGCAACGAAAGGTCACAATGAGGTCAAAGAAAGTTTGAGGGAAATGACTCGGATTTTCCGTCCTAAAGATCCAAAAAAATTCGTGAAGGAGTACGTGAGAAAATACCGGATTACGGGTGGATACGAGGAAGAATTGACTTCTGTGGTTGAGCATGAGCTTGTCAAGATGGATTCTTCCGTGTCCTGAAACAACACACAACTCTGATTATACTGTTCCGATAATGAATAGAACCGTCTCCCGGGCGATAAGCTCCGGCAGGCGGTTTTTTTTGCGTTCCTGCTGCATATATATGGGAGTACACCTACAGCGGGAAGGATGAATGCATGTGGACCCTATTTTGAAAACCAAAGAAGAGATTGGCTACATGCGGGAAGCTGGACGAATTTTGCGAAGTTGTCACCAGCATATTGAGCAGTGGATGGTCCCTGGTATCACGACAGCAGCGATTAATGAGCGGGTGGAAGAGTTTCTGGCAGCACGAGGAGCCACACCGGAGCAAAAAGGGTATAAAGGATATCCTTACGCGACGTGTGCCTCTGTTAATGAAGTGGTCTGCCACGGATTTCCTGGGGAAGAGGAGTTGGCGAGCGGGGATGTAGTGACCATCGATATGGTGGTGAACAAAGACGGCTGGCTTGCTGACTCGGCCTGGACATATGGAATTGGTGAAACAAGCAGATCCATTCGCAAGCTGATGAGGCGCACGGAGAAGGCACTTGAGCGGGCGATTGCCCAGGCAGTTCCAGGGAATACACTAGGAGATATTGGAAGTGCCATTGAACGAACAGCCAGACTGTATCGGTACGGGATTGTGAAGCCTCTCATCGGTCATGGGATTGGTCAATATATTCATGAACCCCCAAATGTTCTGCCTTATGGCAAACGCAGAACGGGCACGATGCTCACCGAGGGCATGGTTATTACGATTGAACCAATCTTTACAAAAGGCAGTTCCGGGGCCGTTGTGTGGGATGAAGATGGATGGACGGTAAGGACGGTAGATGGCAGCTGGGGGGTCCAGTATGAGCATACGGTTGCGATTACTGGGAATGGCCCCTTGATTCTGACCGATGGCACGTGAGATGAACTCAGTGAAGAAGAGGGCTTGAGTTGAACTTTCTCCGAAATGCTCCATGCTGTTTTGAGCTTGAAGATAGCGGTATGGAGCGATAGGCATGTCTTCTGAATGGATATGGAAGAGGTTTTCCATAAATCCTGATCTTTCTTTTGCATAATAGCACATGTTTTCAATGTGATAAAAATCACCAATAAATCGAGTTTTATCACCGAAATTTGGCAAAAATTTTCAAATGTAGAGTGTAATACTTTTAACTGAAATCGTTTGCAAATCAAGTTGTAGAGCGGTTTTTTACATAAAGTGAACAATTTGTGAACATGTGTCCAAAGATTGACAAAATCATACCCTCAACTTATATTTAATAAGTGATTGAAGCATATAGAATGAATTGGAAGAATGCGCAGACATGCCCTGAGCAGGAAATCACGGGAGTACTGGAAGCGTTATTTTTCTAAGCGTTCTGTATGATGAAGAGGATTATGCGTATCGTGCTGAAACGTACCTTTTGTTGCCTTTCTACCGAACGACAACGGTAATCTACGAAAACGTAAAAAAGTGGGGTAGATCAATGATGAAACAGTGGCAGGTTGCAAAGCGAATTCTCCCCTTGCTGGCGGTGTTCTCTTTGCTGCTATCCGCATGCGGGCGGGAAGACTTGTCGGTAATGAAACCTCAGGGTCCTGTAGCGCAAGGCCAATATGATCTGATGAAGTTATCCATCGCGATTATGATCGTGGTGCTCATCATTGTATTTGCCATAGCTGCCTATGTTCTGATCCGGTTTCGTAGACGAGCCGGGCAGACTGAGATGCCCGAACAGGTTGAAGGTAATTTCAAGCTGGAAGTAATCTGGACAGCCATTCCGTTATTGCTGGTTATTGTTCTGGCAGTACCGACGGTCCAAACGATTTTTGCCCAAGGCGAAGATCTGTCCAATGACAAAAATGCACTTAAGGTCCAAGTCACCTCACATCAGTACTGGTGGGAATTCACTTATCCTCAATATGACGTAACCACCGCTCAAGATCTCATCATCCCGACCGGAACCAAAATCGCATTCGAATTAAAAACCGCTGACGTGCTTCACTCCTTCTGGGTGCCGTCACTTGCGGGCAAAATGGACACAAACCCGGATGGAACACTTAACAAGTTCAGCTTCTCTGCACCGAATGAAGGCGTTTACCGCGGTAAATGTGCCGAATTATGTGGCAGATCGCATGCTTTCATGGAGTTTAAGGTAAAAGCAGTGAGTCAGGAATCCTTTGACAGATGGGTGAACCAGATGAAAGCACCTGCAGTCCTTCCTGAAGACACTCAATTGGCCGAAAAGTTCAAAACAAACTGCCTTTCTTGCCACGCTGTTGGTGATCAAGGTGGACCGGTTGCACCTAACCTGACGGGAATCGGCGGCAAGGAATCTGTCGCAGGCATTTTGCTGAATTCTCGCGAGGGACAGGAAGAAGGTAGTCCGGTACTGGATAACATGAAAGAATGGCTCCATGATCCACAATCCGTGAAGCCGGGCAATACCATGCCGAATCCCAAAGATCTTGGGTTGACGGATGAAGAAATCGACGGAATTGCCGAATATCTGGCCAACTACAAATTGGACTATGAATAGAACAGCAAGGACGAAGAAGGGGGTACACAACCTTGGCTCATGCGCATAGCGTCAAGAGGTACAGGGGCTTGATGGATTGGATCACCACCGTCGATCACAAAAAAATTGCCATTCTCTATTTGGTTGCGGGTGGATTTTTCTTTGGAATCGGCGGCATTGAAGCCATTTTGATTCGGATTCAACTGATGAAGCCTATGAATGATTTTGTATCGGCACAGGTCTTCAACGAATTGATTACAATGCATGGAACAACGATGATTTTCCTTGGTGTCATGCCACTTATTTTTGCCATTATGAATGCTGTCGTGCCTTTGCAGATCGGGGCACGGGACGTTGCTTTCCCGTTTCTTAACGCGTTGGGTTTCTGGACATTCCTGTTTGGTGGATTGTTGCTGAACCTGAGCTGGGTTATGGGCGGAGCACCGGATGCGGGCTGGACCTCATATACGCCGCTTTCGGGCAGTGAGTATAGTGGAACGCATGGTGTGGATTTCTACACCATCGGCCTTCAGATCGCGGGTCTGGGAACGCTCATCGGGGGCATTAACTTTCTCGCAACAATTATTACAATGCGTGCTCCAGGCATGTCCTACATGCGGATGCCGATGTTTACATGGACGACATTTATTACATCTGCCATTATCCTTTTTGCTTTTCCTGCCATCACGGTAGGGCTTGTACTTTTGACGTTTGACCGTATACTGGGAGCGAATTTCTTCGATGTCGCAGGTGGCGGTAACCCCGTACTCTGGCAGCACATCTTCTGGATCTTCGGGCACCCGGAAGTATACATTCTGATTTTGCCGGCATTTGGTATTATCTCGGAGGTTATCCCGACCTTCTCGCGTAAACGGTTGTTCGGATACAGCTCCATGGTATTTGCCACCATCCTGATTGCCTTTCTGGGCTTCATGGTATGGGCGCATCACATGTTTACAACAGGTCTGGGTAATGTAGCCAACGCGCTTTTCTCCATCTCCACGATGTTGATTGCCGTACCTACCGGGATCAAAATCTTTAACTGGCTCTTTACGATGTGGGGTGGACAGATCCGTTTTACCGCGGCAAACCTGTTTGCTGTTGGATTTGTCCCAACCTTCGTTATGGGTGGTGTTACAGGCGTTATGCTGGCATCTGCTCCGGCAGACTTCCAGTTCCATGATACGTACTTTGTTGTAGCCCACTTCCACTACGTTATTGTAGGGGGACTCGTACTTGGATTGTTCTCGGGACTGCATTACTGGTGGCCGAAGATGTTCGGACGTATTCTCAGCGAAACACTGGGCAAATGGACGTTCTGGACATTTATGATCGGTTTCCAATTAACGTTCTTTGTACAACATTTCCTCGGTCTGATGGGGATGCAGCGCCGGATCGTTACATACTTGCCGAATCAGGACTTTGACCTGCTCAATCTGGTCAGCTCCGTCGGTGCGTTTCTAATGGGTGTTGGGGTTATCATGTTCCTCGTGAACATCGTGATCACAATGAAAAAACCGGCTGGCGCGCCAAACGATCCGTGGGAAGACGGCCGTACACTGGAATGGTCTATTCCATCTCCGCCGCCGGAATATAATTTCAAGCAGACGCCGCTGGTACGCGGAATTGATGCATATTGGAAGGAAAAAATGGCAGGACATACGGAGATGACACCGGCAGAACCTGTAGGTTCGATTCATATGCCTTCAGCAACGCCGTTGCCGTTTGTAATGTCAGTAGGTATCTTTATCGCCGGACTTGGCTTGATGTTCAGCAATGATGAATTTGGTAATGCATTTATGAATGTCATTTTCAACAATTATATTGTAGTTATTATTGGTCTCGTAATCACATTTGGTGCAATGGCACTTCGTTCACTTTATGATGATCATGGCTGGCATATTGAACCGGAGGATCAGGATGAGAAGGGGGCTAGAACATGACAACCTCACATGCCGAACCGGTGAACGACAAATTGCCGCATGAACCGGAGAAAGCAACGCTGGAAGGCCGTAACAAGCTTATCGCCTTCTGGTTGTTCCTTGGCGGCGAGACGGTACTGTTCGGTACACTCTTTGCTACCTTCCTGGCTCTTCGTGGCCAAACCAATGATGGACCTACGGCGAATGAACTGTTCCACCTGCCACTTGTGGCCGCTGCAACGTTCATTCTCCTGGTCAGTAGTTTGACAAGTGTATTTGCGATTCAGGCCATGCATAAGGGCAAGCGAGATGCACTGGCGCTGTGGCTTGGCATCACGGTAGTACTGGGTTTGGGATTTCTCGCACTGGAAATTTACGAGTTCTACGAGTATGTGAAACATAAAGAGTTTGGCATGACCACGAGTGCATTCAGTTCAGCATTCTATACACTGGTCGGGTTCCACGGAGCCCACGTTGCTTTTGGTATTGTGTGGATCGGAATCATTATCGGTCAGCTGTTCAAAAAAGGATTGACGGTCGTAACCGCACCTAAAGTATACGTCTCCGCAATGTACTGGCACTTTATTGACGTGGTATGGGTGTTCATCTTTACGGTCGTGTACCTGCTCGGAAAGGTGGGGTAGCACATGTCGGCACAGGATAAGACAGATCAACAGCCTGTGAAACACCGTCACCGGACGGAAGGGCCACAGAAACACGTCGTGGTGTTTATCTTCTCCATTATTCTTACGCTGATTGCGTTTGCGGCTGCTTCTGCCGGAGGGGTCAACACAACCTTTATCATTATTATTTTGCTCGTCATGGCTATTCTTCAAGTATTCGTTCAATTGGGTTATTGGATGCACTTGAAGGACAAAGGGCACTTGATGCCGATTCTGTTCATGGCCTTTGGCTTTTTCGTAGCCTTTACGTGCATCATTATGGCACTCTATTGGGTCTGGTGGTAAAAGAGATGGCGGCGGCGCAATGCCGCCGTCTTTTCCCCTTTTTGGCGAATGAATCTTCACAAAGTAATGAAGGCAACAACCAAATCAGGTCACGGGGAGGTTTCCCGTATGCTCGGGTTGCAATATTTTAGCTTCAACGATTTATGGAGTCCGCTTATATTGGCTGTATTTCTGATCATTGCTGCGGCTTATCTGGTGCTTGTGGGACCGTTAAGCGAGCAAATAAAGGATGCAGAACCTGCGACTGCTGCACAGAAAATCATGTTTATTACAGGACTGTTTGTCCTGTATCTGGCTCAGGCTGGACCCTTTAATTTGCTCGGTCACGTAATGTTTAGCTTCCACATGGTGAGCATGGCGTTCTCCTATCTGGTAGCTCCGCCGCTGATGATGAAAGGTTTGCCGATCTGGGTATGGCGCAGAATCGTGCGCTGGTTGCCTACACGCCAGCTATCGTTCCTGGCTCATCCGATCGTTGCGGCAGTACTCTTTAACGGGCTGTTCTCGCTGTATCACCTACCGATTGTACATGATTACGTCATGCTGAATTTTACCGTTCACCGGTTGTATTATATTGCGCTGTTCATCACCTCGATGCTCATGTGGTGGACATTGCTGAATCCGTTGCCAGAAGGCAGACAAGCATCGGGGTTATCCAAGATCGGTTTTATTTTTCTGAATATGGTACTGCTCACGCCTGCGTGTGGATTGATTATTTTTGCGGCCGAGCCGTTGTATCAGACGTACAGCAACCCGGCCGTATGGGCTGAAGCAATGCGGTATTGTGTGTCTGGAGATTCTACGGCATTACTTCGCTCATTCGGTGGGCCTGCGTTCTTCAACTTCCTGTCTTCTGCGAAAGAAGATCAGCAGGTCGGTGGCATTGTCATGAAGTTTATTCAGGAAGGAATCTTTGCCTCGATGCTGGCTTATGTCTTTTTCCAATGGTATCGGAAAGAGAAGCAGGAAGATGATGATGATTCGTATCCTGCAGGGGGCGCAGGAGGGCCGCTCAATCCGGCTGCCAAATAATGAAGTAATGTTCTGACAAGAGGGGGAACACACGATGGATATGTATTTTTGGCTACCAACGATCAGTACTTCTTTCATTGTGATTAGTGCAGTACTGGTGGGGATTGGATGGGTACTGATTATTCGGGGTAAACGTGAGGCTCATCAGTCCGCCATGGTAGCAGGTGCGATTGCAGCTCTAATCTTCTTTGTGATCTATATGTCTCGTACAGTGTTCGTGGGCAATACGGCTTGGGGCGGGGACCCGGATCTGGAGATCTTTTATCGGATATTTCTGATATTTCATATTATCCTGGCTACCGTGGCAGCGATATTTGGCATCTCCACACTGGTGCTGGGGTTCAAAAAGAAGTTCGGAACACATCGCCGCTGGGGTAAGTTCACGTCCATGATCTGGTTCGGGTCAGCGCTAACAGGTGTTGTCGTGTATGTTCTTTTATATCTCTTATATCCTGGTGGTCATACACGTCCGGTATGGGAAGTTATCCTCGGCGTATAAAAGTAGAGATATAACCTCCTGTTACTTGGGCGGCGTCACTACTCTCTTCTGAAAATATGAAAATGGACGAATCTAGCAGATCATTCGTCCACGCTTCCTCTCTCATTCATTCATAGAATGAGTTCGAGAGGGGGAAACAAAATGAAAAAAACAGTCAACGTCAGTCAAACGTATCCACGTCTTACCGTGTATTCAGAAGAGAACTACAGAGGGAGAAGCCGCATCTATCGTGGCAACACGGGTCTTCGTAACCTGGACAATATTTTGGATGGGGTGGAGAGCCTGCGCTTTTTCTCAACAAGTTCCAATGCAACACTAGTTGTGTTTACACGTCCTAACTTCCAAGGTGGATTCCGAGTCTTCCGAGGCAACACCAACTTGAGAGATTTGGATGATCTGATCCGTGGCAATGACGTGGAATCCCTGATCTCCACCAATCAACGGTTAACGCTGGCTCAGATTCGCGCAATCCGCAGGGATCGCAGTCTGCCTAGTGGTTATAACCTCGTTTAATCGTAAGGCCTCTTCTTCTAACAGGTGCTAGAGAGCGGCAAAGGGCTGTACCCGAATTGTGTTTACACAATAACGGGTACAGCCTTTCTTTTGTGATTGGGAAATGATGTTTAATCCCCGCCACCCCCACTGTCTCCGCCGCCACTATCCCCACTGCTGTCATTGCTGCTACCACTATCGCTGTTGTGATGAGAATGTGTGCCTCCTGAAGAATCCGAATCATGATGTTTGTGATCCGGTGTGTGTCTAGCATGTCGATCGTAGGAGTCATCTCCCATAATGACCGGATATCCCGAAGCAGAGTCGGTATAACCGTTGTTACGGCGGATGCGGTGTCTGCCTTTTTTGGCAGAATGACGATGAGGCTCATCCCGGAGGACCAACCAGATTACGACGATAAGGAAAAGGAGGACAAATCCTATCTCTATCAGCCAATCCATAGCTGTAACCTTCCTTTCTATGATTCGTTACTATAATTTATTTTAACGTAAATTCGTACTGTGTCCCATCCCGTCTTCCTGATTCAGGAAAATTAGGGGTTGACGGGATGAGAAATAGGTCTGTATACTGTGTATATTGATATATACAGTAATCACAGTAAGCAACATGAGTGAATGACAGGTGAAAGGCAGGCATGCATATGAACGAATGGAAGCAGGCGTGGTGGTTGACCCGCAGCCAGATGAGTAAGGATAGGCTCCAATGGCTATGGTCTGCATTATTCATGATATACACTGGCGGTATGAGCGGTGTGATGTTTTTAGGACAACAACAGACAGATATTATTAATCCAGTAGTGGATTCCTTCTTTTTAATCATGTTGCCATTTCAAGGGTTTATGTTCTGCAGGCGCTCCTTCCGTTACATACAGGAAGATTCTTATACGCAGATGCTGGCCTACTATCGTAGAATTCCCATTCCTGAACAAGTGGTGATGTGGTCCAGGCTACAGCAGTCTCTGATGGCGTTTACGTACAATGGAATCTTTTTCTACGGATCGTTATACGTGGTTAACCTTCATGCCGAAGGATTCCGATGGGATCAGTATCTGGCCTTTAGCCTTACCTGTACAGGTTATGGCCTTTTGGTAACAGGGTTCTATATTTACGGAGAGTTTCTGAACAGTGGCAAGAAATACTTGCTTCTCAGTATGCTTTTTATACCATTCGCCATTGGCATATCCATACTGATTCGAATATCAGGCAGTTACGGATTGCGGATTGTAATGGATGGAAGTAAATCATGGGGGCTGCTTTCCCCGATCATGTGGATTTCTCTGGTGGCTGGCGTAGCGGGATTATGGCTGTCTAGTCGTTTTACGCTGAAGAAGCTGGTTCATCGGGATTTGAATTAAAATGAGAATTGAGCTTATGTACGAATACAGGATGAAACCGGCACGGTCAGGTAACAGACTGGAGTGTACCGGAGGGCGAGGTGCAAGATGTGAAAATACCCATTCAAATTAATGAAAATAGCGCTGAACCTTTATACCACCAAATTGAAAATCAGTTAAGATCGTTAATTATTACGGGTCAGTTGGGGGAGGGAACACATTTGCCGTCCATTCGTGAGTTCGCCGGAGCACTGAATTGCAGTGTTATTACGGTTAGACGGGTCTATCAGGATCTGGAGAATGAAGGCTTGCTTCGTACGAAGCAGGGGACAGGTACATTTGTGGCCCAGGTAGAAGCCGGTGACAGAGAAAATTATAGATTAAAGGCCGCACAGGAAGCGATGCAGGCAGCGGTGCAGTCCGGGAAATCGGTAGGCTGTACGGAAGAAGAGATGGAGAGCCTATTCCGGGAAGTCCTGAAGGCTATTTACGTGAAGTAAGGGAGTGATTCATACGTGGAACCCATAGCAATCCAGTTGAACGGCGTATCCAAAATGCGAAAACGCAGAGTTATTGGCCCAATTGATCTGACCATCCCGGAAGGGTATATAGTGGCTATTCTCGGTCACAACGGTTCAGGCAAAAGCACCCTTCTTAACATGTTACAGCAAGTGGTGCTGCCAGATGCTGGACAGATTATATGGTTTGGTCAGGAACATGATGGGCCACTTCCCATTGAACTGAGACAACAGATTGGTTTTGTGGCAGATAATGCTGGTTCAGAAGAGAACCGGATAACAGCACAAGAAGCGGCCCATTTCCGGGCGTACTGGTACCCACGTTGGGATATGAAGTTGTTCGACCAACTGATTCAGGATATGGAAGTACCTGTTGATGTGAAGCTGAACAAGATGTCCAAGGGAGAAAGGCGAAAATTTGAGATTGCAGCTGCAATTGCAGCTCGCCCAAGACTATTGCTTTTGGATGAGCCTTCATCAGGATTGGACCCCTTTGCCTGGAAAGTGATGGTTGAGCAGTTCCGTACCTTCATGGCGGGGGGAGACACCACGATTCTGATTGCCACACATATTGCAGACGAAGTCAAAAGGCTTGCAGATTACATCGTATTGATGCACCGTGGTCAGTCACTGGGGATGGCCGAGAAAGATATGGTGCTCGATCAGTGGAAAGAAGTCTGGTATGAAGGAGATTTAAGGCCAGAAAGTATTCCTGGTGTTGTGGAATCTTCTATAGAAGAGGGAGGTCTGGTTCGCGTAATTACAACCCGGGTCAGCGAGGCGCAGGAGAGGCTGGAGCTGTCCAATAACCGAGTATTGAAAATCCGTAACTTGGAATTGGATGAAGTGCTGGCATTCTGGATTGCCGGGTATGCACCCGTACAGTGGAAATAACCGAAGGGAGACGATAAATGATGAACCGATTGGAATTGAAGCAAGTCGTCAAGCAATATGCAGACAAAACAGCCGTTAATGGAGTCACGCTCAATGTAAAAGAGGGGGAGATTTACGGACTGCTCGGAGCCAATGGTGCAGGTAAAACAACAACAATGCGTATGGTGCTTGGACTGATTCACCCTGACGGAGGGAATATCCTGTACAACGGCAAGCCCTATAATACGGAGCTGCAACAGATTATGGGTTATCTTCCGGAAGAGCGCGGATTGTATCCGAAGGTGAAAGTCAGCGAACAGATTAATTACCTGGCACGACTTCGTGGCATGAATGGTAAGGACGCAGATCAGAGCCTCAAGTACTGGCTGAATCGGTTTGAGGTACCTGAGTATTACGATAAGAAGATCGAGGAGTTATCCAAAGGTAATCAGCAGAAAATGGGCTTTATCGCGGCTGTAGTGCATAGACCGCAGATTCTCATTCTGGATGAAGCGTTCAGTGGACTGGATCCTGTGAACGTGGAATTACTCAAGTCCACCGTCAAGGAATTGCGTGATGAAGGCACGGCCATTCTGTTCTCAACACACCGTATGGAGCACGTTGAAGAGTTGTGTCGTCAGATCACCATTCTGCATCGTTCCAACACGGTGGTACAAGGAGAGATCAAGGAGATCAAGAGCCGGTATCCGCGTGAACAGGTATTCCTGGGTACGATTGGTAGTGTGGAAGGACTTGAACAGTTGCCTGGTGTGAAGAAAGTCGAGCGAAATGAGCGTGGTTACCTGATACATATTAGTCAGGTGGAAGCGGCTCAAGAGATTCTGAGAACAGCCATGACTCAGACGACAGTGGAACACTTTGAACTGAAGGAACCAACGCTTAACCAAATCTTTATTCGTGAGGTGGGTGAGTCGAATGAATAAAATGGGAACGATTACGGGTTTTACATTCAAAAACAAAGTTAAAACGAAATCATTCATGGTAACGACCATTGTACTTGCACTTTTAATTTCAATTGGACTCAATGTCCCGTATTTCATTACCTTATTTAATGGGGGTTCCATTGGTGGAGCTTCAAGCAGTAATCCTGTAAATATTGGTCTTTTGAGTACAGGGCAGCCTGAAGTTTCCGAGAAACTGGAGAGCTTCTCTGCGGCTCAAGGAGATCAGGCCTATCGATTCATTGCCAGTGGTGACAAAGATGAGGCTGCTCTTGCGGCGGATGTGGAAGCAGGGCTTACCGATGGTTATCTGAAGTTTGAAGCTGTTTCCGGGCAAGAGTTCCCACAGCCCATTCTATATTCAGCAGAAGACGTATCACCTCAGATCATTGCATCCATTGAAGCAGCGTTGCAGAGTGTGAAGCTGGATGTGGTTGTGAAGGATGTACTCACAGCGGAGCAGAAGGAACTGATTACAACACCTGTGAAGCTCACTGAGCAAAGTTTGAGTACAGATGAGAGCGGAGCAGGTACTGAGTCTGAAGGTAAAATGAGCCCAATTAACTATATTGTGGTGTACTTGCTGATCATTCTGCTGTTTACCTCAACGATGATGACAGGTAACATGATTGCCTCTGAGATCACAGCTGAGAAGAGCTCACGTATTATGGAGATTCTGATTACGAGTGTATCACCGCTCAGTCAGATGTTTGGTAAAATCATCGGGATTTTCATGGTGGGGATGCTGCAAATCGGGATCTTCGGAGCGGTGGTTGCCGGAAATATCTTGCTGCCGCATAACCGTGCAGTATTAGGTGATTTCAATATGAGTGTAAGTGATGTGAATATTGCGGTTATTGTGTACGGACTCATATTCTACATTCTGGGTTACTTCCTGTATGCCGTGTTGTTTGCTGCCATTGGTTCAATGGTAAGCCGTACTGAAGAACTCGGTCAGGCTGTTCTGCCGATTACGATGTTGTCGCTTGTTTCCTTCTATATTGCGATCTTCAGTATTTCTACACCGAACATTCTGTTGTTGAAAATTGCAAGCTTCATTCCATTCACGTCGCCGACCGCGATTCTGGTACGAATCGGCGCAGGAGTTGCGCCAACTTGGGAGATTCTAACGTCCTTAGCGATTCTCATTGTATCCATTATCATCTTCGGATGGCTTGCAGCCAAAATCTATCGCACAGGTGTGTTGATGTACGGTAAACGTCCAACCTTTAAGGAATTGTTTAAAGCCATGAAGGCATATAAGATCTAGGTTGAGTGTTTGAAGGTGTGTGTGTTGTCATAATTAGCGAGATATGCATATTTATCCATAAATATGCATATCTCTTTTTGAAATTAGCTTGCAGCCATTGGTGGCCAATTTAATGTTGAACGCGCTACATGTTGTTTAATGGTGTTCGATACAAACAGTCAAGAACGAATAATTACTTAGAAGTTATATTTAATTTGGGATGGTTGATTTTTGTATAAACAAGCTAAATTACATTCCGTAGGTCGAATTGACAATAAGTTAAGTAAATTACCTTTGTTTGTTACTAAATTTATTGAAAGTAAGAAGCATAGGCTTTTAATTGGCTGATTACAGAGAAATTTACCACAGTTCAACAAAGAACAGAAATTGAATTATCCATGCTAGAAATATTAACGATATGTGAAAAAGAAAGCTTCCTTTGGAACGATAATCTAAGAAAAATTAAAAGGACATAAGAGGGCTATAATCTATAAAGCTTTATTTTAGGGTTGACAATATATAAAATTTCAAACAAAATACATGCTATAGCATATATTAAATTCATATGCATAACTTTATGAAAGAGGGGTAGATATGTTCATTTTTATTACAGTTTTACAGGTTCTATTAGGTGGTTTTTTCCTTTTTACAGGAAGCAAAATTATTTCCGGTAAAATGGCCAATGAGTTTAAACGTTTTGGACTGCCATCGTTCTTTAATGTTTTGACTGGTTCGTTCGAGATTGTGGGGGCAGCTGGTATGATCGTTGGCATCTGGATGCCTGTCGCAGCAATTTTAGCTGGTTTGCTTCTAGCCGGAACAATGCTTGCTGGAGCGTTTACTTTAATAGTCTTAGCTAAAGATCCGATTCAGAAGGCCATTCCAGCACTCATTTTGTTCATACTTAGCTTGATTGTATCCATGTATCATTTTTTCTAAACGAAATTAACGAATTTTTGACGGATTTCATGTGTAACCTTTGAGAGATCGACTATATTTGATTTAAGAAAATGATAAATGAGGGTACTGCAATGGAATTATATAATATTACCGGCTTCTTGATCCATCGTACAGATGTCAAGCTTACAAACTATTTTACGAAACAATTAAAGCCCTACAAGGTGACACCGGAGCAGTGGAGCATTATCTCCTGTCTTGATATAGATAAAGCTATGACTCAAAAAGAGCTGGCGGAGGCCATCGATCGGGATCAAACAACGGTAGTGAGAATGATACATTCTTTAGAACGCAAGGGCATGGTTCGACGTATTGTTCATGATCAAGATAAGCGCTCACATTATTTATATTTGTCCTCTAAAGGTCAAGAAGTTAAAGGAAAGCTGTTGTTAACAGTTAAAAACGCGCATGACTATGTTACACGAGGTTTGGAACACGATGAATTAAATCAGTTAAAAACGATATTAGATAAACTGTACCGAAATGTGCAAGAAGATTAGTTAGACTCTATACCAGAGGATGAATCATGACAACTACATGCCGAAGCACAAAATTTGTGAGATTCTTTCCGAATGAAGCAGCAAGAATAAGGATCCAGCTTCTACTTACTTTAGAAGGAGCTATCAGAAATATATGGTCGAATATCATCGTTCACTGAATATTTAATTCCATCAATTCGATTATCCCAGCAATATTTTTAGTTGTACTCAAGCTGATAGGAGCTGCTTGATGTTTTCCTGAACATATTACTAGAGAAAGAAGGGAAGGAAAGATCACTGGATTATGATTCTAACTGGTTTTGAGATAGCAGCAATTCGCATACGATTAAGTATTTATGTTTCTGTAGAAGAATAGAAGACGGAATGATTTTAATTTAAATGAATAAAGTATTCTAAAATGAGACTGTTATCTAATACTAGATAGTGGTCTTTTTGCTATGTATAATTAAGATAAAATATCGAAAAAATCCGTATACATTATCATATATGAAGATGCAAAATGAGTTTTGCGCTTTTCCTACTTATCATGAAAATATGTCCTGATAGATAAGCTTTATTGATGACTTTTTCTCACTAATTATGACAAGTGGTGTGCTGTGTCGGTGGTCATATTAAATCGAGTTCAGAAGAGGGTCGATGATCATGCAGCAGTTAAAAGGGTTCTATATACAGTTTTTGAGGGAACCTCTGTGGTTTAAAGCATTGATCGATCCTGACTACACTACTACTTTCAATTGTATTTAGCAGTTCAGCCTTTTCAGAGCAGGGCAACTACCAAAGCATCTCTAAATTAGCTATCGCTATTTTCTTCGTCGCATATGGAGTGAAGCTGTGGGGCAATCCGAAGGTTTCTATAGCATTCTTTTTCCTGGCTCTGATCAGTATCTATTTATCTTGGCATAGCTTGGATTTTGCGAATATCTAGCATTAAACCTATACGATGGTTTCGTTTTTATTGTTTCTTATCTAATGAGAGTAATGAAGGGAGAAAGTGCTGCTCCGTTTTGGAGTGGCACCAATTCCCATCTTTAACCGTAGTATCTAAGTATGTCTATTCTATTAAAAATTGGATTGGCAACTATATTCAATAAAGGAGATTACATAATATGAAGAATTGGAAACGCATGCTCTTATCTCTAACCATCTCAGTAGGTTTGCTTGCATCTGCAGTGCCAGCTATGGCTGCTCCACAAGGAACTTCCGTCAAGGTTAATGATCAAGCTGTGAAATATGCTACAGGAGCACCAATCCTGGAGAAAGGTACAACATTGGTTCCACTGCGGACTACGCTGGATGCTATGGATGTGAAGCTAACAACTGCGACAGATGATACGATCACAGCAGTGGTAGATGGCAAAACGATTACACTTAAAAGCAAGCTTACGCGCATCAACGGTGTAACGTATGCTCCAATCCGCATCGTCGGTGATGCAACGGGTTATGAAGTTCGCTGGGATGCTGCAACGCGCACCGTGCTGCTGGTATCCAAAGGTGGAGCAACTGAAACTGCTCAAACCGGTGGACGTGGCTTCATGTGGGAAGTTGAGAGCAATGGCAACACGATCTATCTGGTAGGGTCCATGCATATTGCGGATGAGAGCTTCTATCCACTGCGTCCGGAGTTTGAAGAAGCCTTTGCGGAAGCTGACTATCTCGGGGTAGAGATTGATATTAGCAAAGCCGCTGATGAAGAGCAGCAAAAGCTGGTTCTAAGTCTGGGTTCGTATCAAGATGGAACAACACTGAAAGACCACATTTCCAGTGAAACGTATACTAAGCTGGGTGATGTATTGAAGAAAAATGGTCTGGAGTCTAACGCCTTGGATGCATTTAAGCCTTGGGTAGTAGAGAGTACACTTGCAAGTTTGAAGTCCACAACGGCAGGATACGAAGCGTCAGCAGGAGTGGATCTGTATTTCATCCAGAAAGCGATCGAGCGCAAACTTCCAGTTATCGAGTTGGAGAGTTATCAATCTCAACTTGGCATGTTTAACGACTTTTCCAAAGAAACACAAGAGGAAACACTGAAAGCGACAATCGAAAACTTCGACGTGTTGGATAACAGTGTGAAAGAAATGGCTGAGATGTGGAAAACGGGTAATGACGAGCAACTGCTTGAACTGACAAACAGCTTCTCCACTAACGAGGAATATAACAAAGCAATGCTGGTTGATCGTAACATTGGTATGGCGGACAGAATCGATGGTTACTTGAAAAACGGCAAAGGTGAGGAGTATTTCATTGTTGTTGGTGCGGCACACTACTTGGGCGATCACGGCATCGTGAAACTGCTTGAGGATAAAGGATATAAAGTAGAACGGAAATAAATATAGATTACTATAGAAGGTAACCCTTTCGTCTCGAATATAAGAGTTGAGAAGGTTGCCTTCTTATATATAGAAAAAAGACAGATTTAAATAAAGAAGATGAAGCTGCAGGATAATAAAATTGAACCTAAGAGTTCATGGTAGATTGAAGGTCCTTAATATGGTTAGATCGTGGATTTGATAAGTTTTGAAATTAACTCTTTACAAGTGTATGTTCTACATGATATATTCTAATTCCGGCCAAGAAAACACGGTTTACACGGTGCGGCAAGCGAATGAAATAAGCTTCGAAAGAAACTTAAAAAAAAGAGCTTGCAAAGTTGGTTCGGACATGATATTATATAAGAGTTGCTGAAGAGAACGACATTCGGTAACGAAACAAGTTTGATCTTTGAAAACTGAACAACGAGTGAGTAAACATTCTGCTTGCAGAATGAAACGCGAAAGTTTGAGACAAGCCTTGGCTTGGATCGGCTGGAGCACAAATGAGATTTTAATCTCGTCAGATTCAAAATGAGCTTATCGCTCTTTTCAATACTTTATTGGAGAGTTTGATCCTGGCTCAGGACGAACGCTGGCGGCATGCCTAATACATGCAAGTCGAGCGGACTTGATGAGAAGCTTGCTTCTCTGATGGTTAGCGGCGGACGGGTGAGTAACACGTAGGCAACCTGCCCTCAAGTTTGGGACAACTACCGGAAACGGTAGCTAATACCGAATAATTGTTTTCTTCGCCTGAAGGAAACTGGAAAGACGGAGCAATCTGTCACTTGGGGATGGGCCTGCGGCGCATTAGCTAGTTGGTGAGGTAACGGCTCACCAAGGCGACGATGCGTAGCCGACCTGAGAGGGTGATCGGCCACACTGGGACTGAGACACGGCCCAGACTCCTACGGGAGGCAGCAGTAGGGAATCTTCCGCAATGGGCGAAAGCCTGACGGAGCAATGCCGCGTGAGTGATGAAGGTTTTCGGATCGTAAAGCTCTGTTGCCAGGGAAGAACGCTTGGGAGAGTAACTGCTCTCAAGGTGACGGTACCTGAGAAGAAAGCCCCGGCTAACTACGTGCCAGCAGCCGCGGTAATACGTAGGGGGCAAGCGTTGTCCGGAATTATTGGGCGTAAAGCGCGCGCAGGCGGTCATTTAAGTCTGGTGTTTAATCCCGGGGCTCAACCCCGGATCGCACTGGAAACTGGGTGACTTGAGTGCAGAAGAGGAGAGTGGAATTCCACGTGTAGCGGTGAAATGCGTAGATATGTGGAGGAACACCAGTGGCGAAGGCGACTCTCTGGGCTGTAACTGACGCTGAGGCGCGAAAGCGTGGGGAGCAAACAGGATTAGATACCCTGGTAGTCCACGCCGTAAACGATGAGTGCTAGGTGTTAGGGGTTTCGATACCCTTGGTGCCGAAGTTAACACATTAAGCACTCCGCCTGGGGAGTACGGTCGCAAGACTGAAACTCAAAGGAATTGACGGGGACCCGCACAAGCAGTGGAGTATGTGGTTTAATTCGAAGCAACGCGAAGAACCTTACCAGGTCTTGACATCCCTCTGATCGATGCAGAGATGTATCTTTCCTTCGGGACAGAGGAGACAGGTGGTGCATGGTTGTCGTCAGCTCGTGTCGTGAGATGTTGGGTTAAGTCCCGCAACGAGCGCAACCCTTATATTTAGTTGCCAGCACTTCGGGTGGGCACTCTAGATAGACTGCCGGTGACAAACCGGAGGAAGGTGGGGATGACGTCAAATCATCATGCCCCTTATGACCTGGGCTACACACGTACTACAATGGCCGGTACAACGGGCTGCGAAATCGCGAGATGGAGCCAATCCCAACAAAGCCGGTCTCAGTTCGGATTGCAGGCTGCAACTCGCCTGCATGAAGTCGGAATTGCTAGTAATCGCGGATCAGCATGCCGCGGTGAATACGTTCCCGGGTCTTGTACACACCGCCCGTCACACCACGAGAGTTTATAACACCCGAAGTCGGTGGGGTAACCGCAAGGAGCCAGCCGCCGAAGGTGGGATAGATGATTGGGGTGAAGTCGTAACAAGGTAGCCGTATCGGAAGGTGCGGCTGGATCACCTCCTTTCTATGGAGAATCGTTTCCTGCAACGGAAACATTCAAATACGCAGCTTAGCTGCAAAACACTCACTCGTTGCTCAGTTTTGAGAGCTCAAACTCTCAAACAGCTTGCTTTTGCATGGAGCTTGTTCTTTGAAAACTAGATATCGAAACGAAACAAACGCGAATTAGAACATTCCTTTAAGCTGATCTTGTGCAAACAAGTCAAGTGTATAAAGGTAGTTAAATTGCTTTTGTGATGGTATCGGGTGAGAGCGACTTTTGGCTTTGCGCAAGCAAAACAAGGGAAGCGAGCGACCGAAACCGGAACAAAATGGTTAAGCTACTAAGAGCACACGGAGGATGCCTAGGCGCTAGGAGCCGATGAAGGACGTGGCGAACAACGAAACTGCCTCGGGGAGCTGTAAGCAAGCTTTGATCCGGGGGTGTCCGAATGGGGAAACCCAGCTGGGGTAATTTCCAGTTACTCATAACTGAATACATAGGTTGTGTAGAGGCATACCAGGGGAACTGAAACATCTAAGTACCCTGAGGAAGAGAAAACAATAGTGATTCCGTCAGTAGCGGCGAGCGAACGCGGAGAAGCCCAAACCAAAGAGCTTGCTCTTTGGGGTTGTGGGACGTCTCACATGGAGTTACAAAGGAACCGGTTAAGCGAAGAGGTCTGGAAAGGCCCGCCAAAGAAGGTAAAAGCCCTGTAGTTGAAAGTCTGTTCCCTCCGAGACGGATCCCGAGTAGTGCGGGGCACGTGAAACCCCGTATGAATCCGGCAGGACCATCTGCCAAGGCTAAATACTTCCTAGCGACCGATAGTGAAGCAGTACCGTGAGGGAAAGGTGAAAAGCACCCCGGAAGGGGAGTGAAATAGAACCTGAAACCGTGTGCTTACAAAAAGTCAGAGCCCGTTTTAGGGGTGATGGCGTGCCTTTTGTAGAATGAACCGGCGAGTTACGTTCCCGTGCAAGGTTAAGGTGAAGAGCCGGAGCCGCAGCGAAAGCGAGTCTGAATAGGGCGATTGAGTACGTGGACGTAGACCCGAAACCGGGTGATCTACCCCTGTCCAGGGTGAAGGTGCGGTAACACGCACTGGAGGCCCGAACCCACGCATGTTGAAAAATGCGGGGATGAGGTGGGGGTAGCGGAGAAATTCCAATCGAACTCGGAGATAGCTGGTTCTCCCCGAAATAGCTTTAGGGCTAGCCTCGGAAACTAGAGTCGTGGAGGTAGAGCACTGATTGGGTGCGGGGCCCGCAAGGGTTACCAAGCTCAGTCAAACTCCGAATGCCATAGACTTACTTCCGGGAGTCAGACAGTGAGTGCTAAGATCCATTGTCAAAAGGGAAACAGCCCAGACCATCAGCTAAGGTCCCCAAGTGTGTGTTAAGTGGGAAAGGATGTGGAGTTGCACAGACAACCAGGATGTTGGCTTAGAAGCAGCCACCATTGAAAGAGTGCGTAATAGCTCACTGGTCGAGTGACTCTGCGCCGAAAATGTAACGGGGCTAAACACACCACCGAAGCTATGGCTTGATGCTTTGCATCAGGGGTAGGGGAGCGTTGTATAAGGGTTGAAGGTGTACCGTAAGGAGCGCTGGACATTATACAAGTGAGAATGCCGGTATGAGTAACGAAAAGATCAGTGAGAATCTGATCCGCCGAAAGCCTAAGGGTTCCTGAGGAAGGCTCGTCCGCTCAGGGTAAGTCGGGACCTAAGGCGAGGCCGAAAGGCGTAGTCGAAGGACAACAGGTCGAAATTCCTGTACCACCGTAAGCCGTTATGAGCAATGGGGGGACGCAGTAGGGTAGTGACGCGGACTGATGGATGTCCGTCTAAGCAGTAAGGCTGATGTGTAGGCAAATCCGCACATTGTAAGGCTGAGCTGTGATGGGGAGCGAAAATTATAGTAGCGAAGGTCATGATCTCACACTGCCAAGAAAAGCCTCTAGCCAGGTGATGGTGCCCGTACCGCAAACCGACACAGGTAGGCGAGAAGAGTATTCTAAGGCGCGCGGAAGAACTCTCGTTAAGGAACTCGGCAAAATGACCCCGTAACTTCGGGAGAAGGGGTGCCCCGGTAGTGTGAATAGCACGAGGGGGCCGCAGTGAAAAGGCCCAAGCGACTGTTTAGCAAAAACACAGGTCTGTGCGAAGCCGTAAGGCGAAGTATACGGGCTGACGCCTGCCCGGTGCTGGAAGGTTAAGGGGAGTGGTTAGGGAGCAATCCCGAAGCTGTGAACCGAAGCCCCAGTAAACGGCGGCCGTAACTATAACGGTCCTAAGGTAGCGAAATTCCTTGTCAGGTAAATTCTGACCCGCACGAATGGCGTAACGACTTGGGCGCTGTCTCAACGAGAGATCCGGTGAAATTTTAATACCTGTGAAGATGCAGGTTACCCGCGACAAGACGGAAAGACCCCATGGAGCTTTACTGCAGCTTGATATTGAATTTGGGTACGATCTGTACAGGATAGGTGGGAGCCTTTGAAACGTGAGCGCCAGCTTGCGTGGAGGCAACGTTGGGATACCACCCTGATCGTATCTAGGTTCTAACCTGGTACCGTAATCCGGTGCGGGGACAGTGTCAGGTGGGCAGTTTGACTGGGGCGGTCGCCTCCTAAAGAGTAACGGAGGCGCCCAAAGGTTCCCTCAGAATGGTTGGAAATCATTCGAAGAGTGCAAAGGCATAAGGGAGCTTGACTGCGAGACCTACAAGTCGAGCAGGGACGAAAGTCGGGCTTAGTGATCCGGTGGTACCGCATGGAAGGGCCATCGCTCAACGGATAAAAGCTACCCTGGGGATAACAGGCTTATCTCCCCCAAGAGTCCACATCGACGGGGAGGTTTGGCACCTCGATGTCGGCTCATCGCATCCTGGGGCTGAAGTAGGTCCCAAGGGTTGGGCTGTTCGCCCATTAAAGCGGTACGCGAGCTGGGTTCAGAACGTCGTGAGACAGTTCGGTCCCTATCTGTCGTGGGCGTAGGAAATTTGAGAGGAGCTGTCCTTAGTACGAGAGGACCGGGATGGACGTACCGCTGGTGTACCAGTTGTTCCGCCAGGAGCACCGCTGGGTAGCTATGTACGGACGGGATAAACGCTGAAAGCATCTAAGCGTGAAGCCCCCCTCAAGATGAGATTTCCCAGTATGTAAGACCCCTTGAAGACGACGAGGTAGATAGGCTGGGGGTGGAAGTGCAGCAATGCATGGAGCTGACCAGTACTAATCGGTCGAGGGCTTATCCAATAGCAAGTTGTAATTCGCATGTTTCGTTTCGAATCTAGTTTTCAGAGAACGATCTCTGAAATGAAAATTGGTACATCACAGAACGTGTGTATGATTTTCAGTTCCATATCTGATTTTAAGAAGCTATGCTTCGACAAATCGCGTTTGGTGGCGATGGCGGAGGGGTTCCACACGTACCCATCCCGAACACGACCGTTAAGCCCTCTAGCGCCGATGGTACTTGGACCGCAGGGTCCTGGGAGAGTAGGACGCCGCCAAGCAATCTAAAGACACACTTGATGATATCGAGTGTGTCTTTTTGTTTTACTATTTTACACTGGCAAACAACTAACTTACAGATGAGACGAAATTAAGATTCTTCACTTATATGAAGACTTTCAATATTATTGATCAGACTAATAATGCTGGTAGGTATATTTCCATCTGTTCGACTTCTTATTCTTAGCTCCTTCAGCAACCTTTCAGTTGAATTTAACGTACGTTTCAGTGGGATAGGGTATAGTGAAGCTAAGTAAAGAGGGGGGAAATCATAATGAATATATCTTCTACAGCCAGCTCCACTACATCATACATATCGACATCTTCGAGTTCGGACAATTCAAGCAGCTTGGAGAAACAAAAGACGAAGCTTGAGGCTCAGCTGGAGAAAGTGCAATCCAGCAAGGACGATGAACAGACTAAGGAGACAAAGACCAAACAGCTTGAACAGCAAATCAAGCAGATTGAGGCAGAGATTGCACAGCAAAGCTCTCAAGGAGCCGGTACAACTGCTACGAAGGAGGTTCCACCTGCCCAACCACCATCCAATGGAATGGGAGTAGCTACCCCTAAGGAGATTGCAAACGCAACGACAGACAGCAATGGTCGATTTGATATACGCATCTAATGACATCTGATTAGGATAAAACAAAGCCCTGACCGATCTATATTGATTGTGCAGGGCTTTATTAATTTATTTATTAGATTATTTATGAGGTCTACCTACAGTTTATCTACGTTCCATTGATCTTCTATCTGTTGCTGTTATTATCTGTTAACATTACTCAGGACGCAACGCGTTTAATCGATCCGTAAGGGATCGTTTTCTATAGTACAGGGCTATGGTTGCGAGAACCAGCATTTCGGACAGCGGTACGGCAAGCCACACACCCGTGACACCAAAGAATGAAGGCAGGACTGCAATCAACGCAATCATGATGATCATTTCACGCGCAGTTGTAATCCAGATGGCCATTTTGGCATTACCTACAGATTGGAAATAGGTGCTCATGACAAAGTTAACACCCATAAACACATAGGCAAATGTAAATATACGTAATCCGTAAACGGCATTATCCGTTACACCACTACTGAAGTTTCCAAAGATTTGCACGAAATAAGGTGCACCGATCTGAACAACAACCAGTAACAATAGACCGCATGCCAGAGCCGTTTTGGTAGCTAAAAGTATCGTTTGTTGTACCCGTTTTATCTGATTGGCACCGTGATAATAGCTGATCAGAGGTTGGGCAGCAGACGCCAGACCCAGGAACGCTAACAGTACCACACCATGAATATAGTTCAATACGGTAAAGGATGCTACACCATCCGTGCCCGCAATGCGGTCCATGGAGATATTGTGAGATACAGAGAAGACCGACATGCCAAGTTCAGCCAGAAAGCTGGGGAAACCAATGAGTAGAAGGGAAGCCAGCAGTTTGTTTTTCCATTTGAACCGGGTGAACGTGAGATTATTTGTTTTTTTGAAAAAGTGAGTGAACAGAACAAGTAGCGCAAGAGACGCCGATACAATTGTACCGAGGGCCACACCGCGTACCCCCCATTCAAGTACATATAATGTTATATAATTGATGATGATATTGGCTACAGCAAACGTAATCTGAGCGTACATCGACGTGTTGGGGTTCCCATCGTTTCGTACAAAGATAGAGAGTGCATTCTCAATGGTGAAAACGAACCCGAACAATAACATGATATTCATATAGTCTGAAGCAAACGGGAAGGTCTCGGCGTTCGCACCGAGAGAGTATACCAGTTTGTCTTTGAATGTAAATGCAACATATCCAATGGCTACCGTAACTAACATAATGAGCATAATGGATTTGGTGAAAATTTGTTTGGCTGAAGTGATATCTTTTCTACCCATAGCGTTGGAGTACAACGTTGCCCCGCCCATACCAATCCACAGCGACATGGCAACAAAGAGCGTGTAGACAGGTGAGGCAATGCCGATCCCGGCCATTGCGGTAGAACCCAGTTTGTGTCCAACCATAATGCCGTCGATAATAAAATTAAAAGCAACTACCAGCATCCCTAATACAGAAGGCACGAGGTAACTTATAAAAGCTTTACCTACAGATTGCCCTTCCAAGGGATGCGTCCAATTCGTATTCATAATGACCTCCGTTAGTAAACTGAATGTTCATTCTGTATATAATAATACTGAACGTTCGTTCTGTATGATAACACGCCATGAATTCTCTTGGCAACTTTTGCGTTTAAATATCGTTTATGTGATAGAGTAGGTGGATATTTATAAGGCGGGAGGAATCTCTTGATGAAACAAAATAAATACGATGAAGCTGAGTTTTTCGACAACTATAGTAAGATGGCTCGTTCCGTTCAAGGGCTGGATGCAGCCGGGGAGTGGCATGAATTGCAGACTCTTTTGCCTGATTTGAAGGACAAGCATGTGCTGGATTTGGGATGTGGTTTTGGTTGGCACTGCCGGTATGCGCGAGAGCAGCAAGCGAGTTCAGTGATCGGTGTAGATCTGTCTGAAAATATGCTTCAGCGTGCTCGTGAAATGACGGACGACCCGCAGATCCAGTACAAGCAGCTGGCAATTGAGGATATTGATTTTGCACCGGGACAATTCGACGTTGTGATCAGTTCACTTGCTTTGCATTATATTGAACGGTTAGACACGGTGTATGCTAAGATCAATGATTGTCTCGCAGAAGGGGGCACATTTGTACTATCTTCCGAACATCCCATCTTCACCGCTCGTGCTGCCCAGGATTGGCATTACGGACCCACAGGTGAGATCCTACACTGGCCCGTGGATGATTACCACGATGAAGGCAGGCGTGTGGCGAACTTTTTGAATCAGGATGTGGTCAAATATCATCGCACACTGGCAACACATCTTAATGAACTGATTAAGGCGGGGTTTGCTATTCAAAAGGTGGCTGAATCCAAACCATCACCAGAGATGATTGAACAAGTCCCAGGCATGAGAGACGAGAATCGAAGACCGATGTTTCTGATGATTGCTGCGGTGAAAGTATAACGATGAAAATGATACGTTAGACCAGAAGGCAGAAAGAAACTGAGGAAGTGGAGCGTTCGCTTAAAAGCTTTCTGTTAGAGATTACTAACTAAGCAAACTTGAAGGAATCAGCGTGTTCAGCGATGTTGAACATGCTGTTTTTTATTTTGCTACAATAATAAGAAATAATGTCCAAAACAGGGAACTAAACCACATTAGACTCAGTCATATTAAGTGAGGTGAACAACAGTTGGATGATCAATTACTTGCACAGGCTCAGACTATAGACAATTACACACTTAGCAGCATAATGGATGACTACGGAAATGACGTCTGGAATTACGCTTATTTTCTGACCAAAAGTGCCGAACAGGCAGATGAATTGTCACAGGAGGTATTTATTCGGGCGTACTCGGGGATCGCTCATTATCGTGGAGATTGCTCACTGAAAACCTGGCTGTTGACGATTACTAGAAACACCACTTTTACATATCGAAAATCCAGATTTTTTCGTAACAGTCTGTGGGGAGAGACGTTACCCATTGAGACAGAGCATGGGGGTTCGAACCAAAGAGTCATGATTGCAGAGCAGCCTGCACATCCTTCGGCCGAGATGGAAGTGATGCGGAAGGAGCATATCCATGAAATCTGGGATATTGTTCTGGCGTTGCCGAAGAAGTTCCGGGAGATTCTTTTGCTGAATCTGAAGTATGAGCTTACGACGAGTGAGATTGCTGAGATGTTGAAAATCAGCTCAGGCACAGTAAAATCCAGACTTTCCCGAGGTAAGGATAAGGTACGGAAACAATGGGAGGAGCGAAGCAAATGA
Source organism: Paenibacillus sp. FSL M7-1414 (assembly GCF_038003195.1). Lineage (NCBI taxonomy): Bacteria > Bacillati > Bacillota > Bacilli > Caryophanales > Paenibacillaceae > Paenibacillus > Paenibacillus sp. FSL M7-1414. The sequence continues at coordinate 683,504 of NZ_JBBOOS010000001.1, forward strand.
CACACAAGGATGAGCAATGGGAGAAGGAAATCCGGAAGGGACCGTTTGCTTTGTCTCCTTTTACAGAGGATCACAAGCGAAAGGTGCTTCAACAGGTGGAGTGGATGAAGAAGTTGGAAGAGGGAAGCAAGGGAGATAGGCCAGAGAGCAGATCCAGGTCATCCAGGCCGTTTAGACCGCAAGTGAAAAATGCGTCACACAAGCGTCGCCTTAGAAGAGGGCCTCTTGTTGCCGGCACGGGTGCGTTGGTTATTGCTGCTGGATTGTTCCTATGGATCTGGGATGATGGACAGCTGGTGAAACCCGTGATCGAGCAGGTCTATCCGACAGCAACGTTACAGTTATCCGATGGTTTGAACACAAATCTGCTAACCGACAAAATGAAAAGAAATGTTGCGATTACGATGCGAGATGATCTGGGTAAACAGCTGAAGATTAAGAAAGTGGAAGACTTGCCTGTGTCCGGCAGAGTATATGTAGAGGCTGGAAATGAAAGCGAGAAGGAGTATGCACAGATATGGCTCGATGCGACAACAGGAAATCTGCGTGAATTAGGAATGAGACGTGAGATGCAGCCAAGCGAGTTGGAGCACCGTTATCTGCGTCAAGTTCCATCGCTTTTGCAAAGTATAGGCAGCACTCCAACGCTTAAACCTGCATCAGTCCAACGTTTTGTGAGTATGAAGCAAGGGGAGTCGGGGCCAATATCACATACGACATTAGCGTTAGAGAATGAGACTGGCGATGGTTATGGGGAGATTGTATGGCAGCAGGACAAGGCTGTCTCGATCACAGGTGACCTTAGACCTGATCAAGTATCCCAGGCGGCGCTGGCGGAGGCCAGAAAAGCAATTGAGGCTCTGTCTGGTAAAGCCAATCTTGATCTGGTAAGAGTAAGCCGAAGCAAAGATGATGAACTCGGCAAGGATACAGTCTTTTTTTCCTTTAAAGATAACTACTTTGTACAGATGACCGAAGGAAAAGCGGGCATGGGTTATACGGTTGGGGATGCTAATCACTATGAGCAAGACTTTGCAGACTGGGAAGAAATAGAGGCTTATTATCAGGAACTATATAACATACAGGAGTCTCTTCTTAGAGGAGAGGTAGAACCTATAATTAAAAAAATATTTAAAATGGATCTTCAAGCGTATAAACTTCACCGTAATCCTGACCATCCAGGCATGGTCACATTTGAACTGGAGTCGAGCAAGGATGTTTTTCAGGTTGAATATGGGGAAGATGGACGGATCAAGATGATCACCAGAGGCGAGTTATAGAGCTTGATCTTATATGTTACAATTTACTTCATAGATGGAATGAGTATAAGGAGATAACGATGAAATATTTGGTGAGTTCATGTCTGGCAGGGGTAGCTTGCCGTTACAATGGAACAGCGAGTCTGGATGAGAAGATTCAGCAGCTGGTGGAGCAGGAGCAGGCTAAGATGGTATGTCCGGAGCTGCTTGGCGGATTTTCCACTCCACGGGAACCGGCTGAAATTATCGGTGGCACGGGCAAGGACGTACTGGCAGGCACAGCAAAAGTGATCGAGAAAAGTGGCAAGGACGTCACAGAGCTGTATATCAAGGGAGCCTATCAGACACTCGAATGGGCGCGAGAATTGAATGTATCGTGTGTGGTACTGAAGGAGTTTAGTCCGTCCTGTGGTACACAGATGATCTATGATGGGAATTTTGCCAATCACAAGGTAACTGGTGAAGGTGTCACATCAGCATTGCTGCGACAAGAAGGATATACCGTCATTTCTGAAAATGAATGGATGGAGCAACTATAGGTCGAATAGATATCGTTTCATATTCACAGAAAAGCCGCTGGATTATATCCTGGCGGCTTTTTTGTTGTCTCCCATTACTTTTCTCATCAAATGAATAAAGTCAATTTTCCTGAAATGCTAACAAACAATATGGATACATACGATATAGATATAAGATATATAAGGCTATCTACTATTTAAAGTGGGGGAATAATCATGTCAATTCAGTCTAAGCCAAAAAATAAGAAAGGAAATAAACTCAAAAATATGAAATTAACAACAACGATGGTCATCATGACTGTAATTAGTCTAATCGGCTTGTTTACTGTTTTTCTGATTGGGATTTTCGGAATGAACGAAGCAAAAACGGGACAAGGCATCCTCTATAATGACCGCTTCCAGCATCAAACCAATGTTCTTGAACTGAAAAGTAATTTCTATAATATGCGCGCCAATTATACAAAGGTTCTTGATAATGCAGAGTATACCGACAAACAGTACGATCAGGTTCAGAAAGGTAAGAAGAGTATCACGGATGGTTTGAATGAATTTTCAGCAAGAACATTGGATACCAAAGAAAAAGAGATATTTGCAGATTTGGTAGCAAAGATGGATACATATTATCAGGATATTGAGCAAATCATGGATACCAAAAAGATGTCGGGCACCTACGATAGTGATGAGAGAGGAAGAATTAACAAAAGCAGTACAGCGATTGTGGAGACGATCACCCTTTTGAGTGCGCATAACGAAGAAGAGTCAGCCAAGCTCTATGCGGATACACAGGAAGTAATTCAGCAGCGAGCATTGGTGCTCGGTTCGGTTCTTTTGTTTTCACTTGCAGCACTTATTCTTATTTCATTTGTAGTGATTCGCAGTATACGTCAACGAATGAAAGCTATCACCCGTTATTGTGAAGAAATAACACAAGGCAACTTAACGGCATCCTTAGATCCGCATCTAACACAGGGAAATAATGAGATAAGTGTCATCGCACGAGCTATTCGTACAATGAGCGATTCCACAACAAATGTCATTCGTGGTGTAGTTCAGGAATCTCATCATATCAACCAGGTTAGCGATCTTACCAACCAGAACATGGCTGGTCTGAATGAACGAATTCGTGAAGTATCAGCTACAGTTGAAGAGCTCTCTGCTGCAATGGAAGAGGCTTCAGCCCATACGGAAAATATGAATCATTCGGCTAATGAGATGCAACAGGGAGCTGAATATATATCGGAACAGACATCTAAACAAGCAGAGTCCGCCTATGTGACCAGCACGAAGGCTGAAAAGTTGAAGCAGGAAGCACGCGAATCGAGCCGAGCAGCCATAGACATGGTTGATCATACGAGTAAGAAGATGTCAGAAGCGCTGGAACGTGCAACTGCTGTAGATCAGATTGGTATATTATCTCAATCTATTTTGGATGTTACAGCGCAGACTAATCTGCTTGCACTCAATGCATCCATTGAAGCTGCAAGGGCTGGGGAAGCAGGCAGGGGTTTTGCGGTTGTTGCAAGCGAGATTAGAAAGTTGGCTGATGATTCCAGACAGGCTGCCGATCAAATTCAGCAGGTCACGGAGGAAGTTATGCAGTCTGTAACCAATCTGTCCTCGAATGCCAAAGAGTTGCTATCCTTTATGTTCAATCAGGTTGGCAAAGATTATAAATTATTGGAGGATACAGCTGAACAGTATTATGTCGATTCTCTTGATCATGCCAATGCCGTTAAAGATCTCAATGCAACCTCACAACAAGTGACTGCGAATATCAAAATACTAGTGGGCTCCATTCACGAGATTGCATCAGCAAGTGAACAATCAGCCGCATCCAGTCAGGAAATTGCAGGACATATGGTTGCCTCTGCTGCGCAATCTGTGGAAGTAGTTAAACAATCTGATCAAGTCAAGGATAGTGCATTAAATTTGAATAAGCTGGTTCAAGATTTCAAGATTTAAAAGAAAAGAGTCATAGATAATCCACTAGGGCCATGTATGCCCAGTGGATTATTGCTGTCTTTCATCCAATACTTACTTTTATAAACCAAGAAACAATAATCTGCGTACTTTTAATTTATACATATAGAGCCTAAAATAATACTTGAGATGAAACCACTTAAACATTATTGTTCAACATAAAAAAGTTATAAAAAGGACGTGGAGCTCCATGGAAGTTACAGCAAAGTCAAAGACAAAGGAAGACATCTTAAAGGCGTATCATTTCCGGCATGCAACAAAGATATTTGATGATACCCGCAAAATCTCGGATGAGGATTTCCAATTTATATTGGAAACAGGCAGATTATCTCCAAGTTCCATTGGCCTTGAACCGTGGAAGTTTCTGATTGTACAAAATCCGAACCTGCGTAAGCGTCTGTCCGAAGTCTCTTCCGGCGCTCAAAAGCAATTGGCTACAGCAAGCCATTTTGTTGTTATTTTGGCCCGGTTAGATGCCAGTTATAATTCTCCCTATGCGGAGTACATGCTGAAGGAAACAAAGGGAATGCCAGATGACATATTTAAGCTAACAAGTGAGGCTTATGGAAAGTTCCAAAATAACCAGAAGATTCTGGATAATCCACGATCATTATTCGACTGGGCATCTAAACAAACTTATATTGCACTTGGCAACATGATGACGGCGGCAGCTCAGATCGAGATTGATTCTTGTCCAATCGAAGGTTTCAGCCGTGAGGGCGTCCACCGTGTTATGGAAGAAGAGGGCTTGCTTGAAAATGGCGCATGGGGCGTCTCCATGATGGCAGCCTTCGGTTATCGGGCAGAGGAGCCCCAGCGTGAGAAGTCCCGACAATCCGTTGAGAAAATCACGCAATGGATTAACTGAATTCAGCATGAATCCAACATGAATTCAAAAAACGATTAGCTAAGATCTAACATTATAGATCAGGATCAAAGTAGAATCGAAACAGCCCGATATTTTCCACATGTTAGCAGGATGGAAAGGGCTGTTTTTCTTTTTTATAAAAAGAACTTGAAAATACATAGATGTCTATGTATAATGAGGTCATGCCTAAATACAACGCAATTGCACTGATTGCAAGAATCAGAGACCATGTCAACAAACGGATTGTACACGAATTGGAACAGCATGAGGTAACAGGGATTGTTCCTTCTCATGGAGATGTATTGATGTTCTTGTACCGGGAAGAGACGCTGTCGATCAAGATGTTGGCTGAACGTGTTCAACGCACGCAACCAACGGTAACGGTACTGGTCAACAAGCTGGAGAAGCTTGGCTATGTTGAACGCAGCAAGAGTGCCGAAGATAGCCGAGTGACGATGATTCGCCTAACCGAACAGGGGAAGCGACTCGAACCGATCTTTCATCAGGTATCAGAACAGATTAATGACATCATCTATAGTGGTTTGTCTGATGAACAGTCGGAGCAATTGGAGAGCTTGTTATCCATTATTGTCCGAAAGTTATAATGAATGAACTCTTCTGTCTGCAACCCTTTCAGATTTGACTGGGCTGGAGGCAGAGGAGCCCAAATATTTTTTTGCCCATATACATAGATATCTATGTATGCGGGAGCGTATCAATGTAATCCCATTTTCGCAACCTAACTCAAACCAAACCTGGAGGGATTCACACCATGAAACATCTTATCGTATATGCTCACCCACACACAGACAGCTTGAATAACGCAATCCTCAATACTGCTGTAGAAGCTCTCGAAGCTCAAGGCCATGAAGTGGTTGTCCGTGACTTGTACAAACTTGGATTCCAACCCGTACTGACTGAAGCTGACACAGCTTCCATGCGTGCAGGACAGACACCACAGGATATCGCAACAGAGCAACAGTTTGTTACGGATGCAGAAGTTATCACATTCATCTATCCGATCTGGTGGACAGGTCTTCCTGCCATTATGAAAGGATATGTTGACCGTGTATTCGCCTATGGTTTTGCATATGCAGCAGGTGAAGCGGGAATCGAGAAATTGCTGACAGGCAAAAAAGGACTCATCATTAACACACATGGTACACCAAGTGAAATTTATGATCAGATTGGCATGACTGCTGGACTGAAATTAACTTCAGATGTAGGTATCTTCGATTTTGTAGGTATTGAAGCCGTAGATCATCTGCTCTTCGGTAGTATTGGATACCTGGATGCACCCGCATATCAAGCCATGTTGGATCAGGTTAAACAGACGATTACAACCAATTTCTAATATAGATGTTGGTACCCTATAGGGATTCCATATGATACCAGACCGACTCGATCATGAGTCGGTTTGTTTGTTCATGTGTTTGCAAAATGGATGAAAGGGGGTATAATCGTACCCATGGAACCTATACTTATATTTAAAGCATTATCGAACGAGACACGTAGACAAATCCTGTTGTGGCTCAAAAACCCGGATCAACACTTCCCACCGCTGGAACTATCTCAGCATCCGGATGGTGGCAAGAACGGAATCTGTGTTGGCACGATTCAACTGAAGGCTGGACTGGCTCAGTCGGTTATATCCAGTTATCTGCTGACTATGCTCAAGGCAGGGTTGCTGCTCTCCGAGCGCAGAGGACAATGGACGTATTATCGGCGCAACGAGGAGACGATACGTCAGTTTGCCGAGTACGTACAGAACGAGTTATAAGCCGGATGCCGGAACGGAAGCTAGGATGCATATGCAGGCAGGGATTCCGTCCGGATGTAAACGGCTAGTTTATGAACACATCACCATATCCAGTTGTGATTTAATTAATCTATATATCTGGATATACAAAAATATAATCATCGAGGAGATTAAACGATAATGACTACAGAAAATACGGCTTCATCCCATAAAGAACATATTAATGACGTTAAGCTTTCCATCCTGGATCTGGCTCCCGTCGTTGTGGGTGCAACACCTGCTGATGCTTTGCGCAACAGTCTCGATCTGGCACAGCATGCAGAGCGTTGGGGATATCACCGTTACTGGGTAGCTGAACATCACAACATGCCGGGTATTGCTTCTTCCGCAACTTCGGTTGTTATTGGATATCTGGCTGGTGGAACCAAAACGATTCGTCTGGGTTCAGGAGGCATCATGTTGCCTAACCATGCACCGCTTGTCATCGCTGAGCAGTTTGGTACTCTGGAATCCCTTTATCCTGGCAGAATTGATCTGGGACTGGGTCGAGCACCAGGTAGTGACCGCCGTACATCGCTTGCACTACGCAAAGATCTGAACAGTGGGGAAGATTTCCCTGAGCTTTTGGCAGAACTCAGAGCATACTTTGATGCTTCGGCGACATCTTATCATGCGCCTGTTCGCGCAGTTCCTGGAGAAGGATTAAATATTCCAATTTACCTCTTGGGGTCCAGTGATTTCAGTGCACGTCTGGCAGGTCAGCTGGGATTGCCGTTTGCTTTTGCCAGCCACTTCTCGCCCGATTACACCCGGATTGCACTGGAAACGTATCGAAACAACTTCCAACCATCTGATAGCTTGAAGGAGCCACATGTGATTGTTGGTGTTAACGCCGTTGTTGCGGATACAGACGAGGAAGCAGCATGGCTGGGTACAACGATGCAACAGCAGTTCCTGAACATTATTCGCGGCACAACGGGATTGGTACAGCCTCCGGCAGAGATGGAAGGCAAATGGACAGATCGTGAGAAAGCAGGTGTGGAGCAGACGCTGAAGGCAGCTGTTAATGGTTCACCAGAAACGGTACGTGGACAGCTGGAATCCTTCATTCGGCAGACGCAGGCAGATGAGCTGATTATTACGTCGATGATCTATGATCATAAAGCACGTCTGCACTCCTATGAGTTAATCGCACAATTGGCGGGAAAAGCTTAATCTTTATTTTCAGCGTTAAAGCTGGCTTAATGGTAGGGTATAGCTATAAATTTACGGTTCGTCTCCCAGTGAGGTGGGCCGTTTTTGAATAGGGAGAATTTGCAAATGGTTCGTGTGGGGCAGAAGACTCATTTTGGGGTAAAATGACTTTACCGGTTTAATTTGAAACGGTTAATCAGCACCATACGTATAAATCCAGAGTGTTATACATATGTTGGCTTGTACAAGGTATTTTTTTTCGTGTGTGGGCATTTATTTAGCTTTATAGTTTAGTTTTGATCAAGGGTCATAAGAGAGGACGACACGCCTATGGAGCAACCTGAGCAACCCCGCGTTTGGCCGGAGCGGTTCAAGCGATTTTTTCTTAACAACAAATTTGTCCTATTTCTGCTGATTCTGCTGTTGGTGGGACTGAACGTGATGGTTCTGACCAAAGTATCCTTTGTTCTTCATCCGCTCGCAGTACTCATCAAGACGATTGTGCTACCTATTATTCTGTCAGGCATACTCTATTATCTGCTGAATCCGATTGTGGATGTGATGGAAAGGTGGAAAATCAAGCGCGGCTGGTCCATTCTGATCCTGTATCTTGCGATTGGAGGCATTCTGACCGTCGTAGTGCTGGCGGTCATTCCGGTTGTGCGTAACCAGATTGTGGGGCTGATTGAAAATTTCCCAACCTACAGTGAGACGGTAAAACAGCAGTTTGAGGAGCTTACGGGCAGTAAATTGTTCGGTCAGTTCCAGGAGACGGTGAATCTGAATTCGCAGGACTGGTGGGGAACAATCTCCCAAAAGGCTACTGAAATTCTAAACTCGACCTGGACCAAATTGGGCGGATTCCTCGGAGCTTTTACTGAGACTGTGCTGTCTATCGTAACGGTTCCGTTCATTCTGTTCTATCTGCTGAAAGACGGCAAGAAGTTGCCAGCGAAAATTCTGTCTTTCCTGCCGATCAAGAGCCGTACGGGCGCAATGCATGTGCTGGAAGACATCAATCACCAGATCAGTTCATTCATTCGTGGACAGATTATCGTCAGCTTCTGCATCGGTATTCTGCTCTACATCGGTTATATGGTCATTGGTCTGGATTATGCATTGATTCTTGCAATTATCGCATCGTTCACAAGTGTTGTTCCGTATCTGGGACCTGCAATTGCGATTACACCTGCGTTGATCGTGGCCCTGGTTACTTCGCCGGTGATGCTGCTGAAGATGGTTGCTGTATGGACAATCGTGCAGTTAATCGAGGGTAAATTCATCTCACCGCAGATCATGGGCAAAACGCTGAAGATTCATCCCATCACGATTATCTTTGTCATTCTGACTTCGGGTAATCTGTTTGGAGTCGTGGGCATTCTGCTCGCTGTTCCAGGATACGCGGTGCTGAAAGTATGTGTATCACATATCTTTAACTGGTTTAAGGATAGATCGGGCCTGTACGACCCGAACAAGAACAATCTTTTATAACCGAAGTGGCAAGCTCCAAGAGATAGTTAACCAGAAGATTTAGTCACTTTGTATCCTGTATAAAACGGTACTCTTACCAAGAAGAACCCCCGTCCATCGGCATACAGCCGAGAGGCGGGGGTTCTTCTTCATGAACAAGCTTGGCTGCTGCCTAGCTGTGTTTAATATGTTGGAGCGTTTGCAGGAAAATCTGCTCAATATGAGCATCATCCAGAGAGTAGTACACGGTCTTGCCTTCCTTGCGCCGCTTGACAATCCGCATGTTGCGGAGTGAACGCAGCTGGTGTGAAATGGCCGACTGTCCCATGTCGAGCAGAACCGTCAGGTCATGAACACATAATTCCTTCTGTAACAGCGCATCAATAATACGTAGACGTGTGGGGTCGCTGAATGCCTTGAACCAATCTGCCATCTCGGAAGAGGTCTCCCGATCTATGAGTGAAGTACGAATCGTCTGCACGTCGGCTTCAGTACCTGAGCAGGCTGCATCACATTCGCTTGGTGCTTTAACCGGTTGTTCCATTTCCTATCACCGCCTATGTTAACAACTATAGCTCTATTATATCCAAAACCCGCCTAAAGCGAAATGATTACTATTAGCATAATCTGTATGAAAAATCAACAACGATTGTTGACACTCATGTTTAGGCGTGCATATAATAGGGGTAACCAAACATATGAATGAGTGCTCATATATTGAATACAATTGAAATATAACATCGTTTTTGTACTGCAAAGGGGAGAATTCACATGGGAACCGGACAGGAACAGGTGAAAAGGGAACTGCTGCTTGATGGACTGGATTGTGCGAACTGCGCATTGAAGATTGAAAATGGCGTCAAAAAAATTAAGGGCATTAACGAATGCTCTGTCAATTTTGTTACCAAAACACTATCGCTGCACACCACTTCCGATATGGATGAACAGGTAGTGGAAGAAGCAAAGCGCAAAGTGCTTCGGCTGGAGCCGCATATTCGCATTTCGGAAAAAGGAAAACACGTGAACGGACATGGGCACACCCATACAGGGAGTGCAGCTGGTGCGCATAACCACAGTCATGACCATGCCGGACATAATCATGGACATTCACATTCACATGGCAAACACTCGCATAGTCATGATCATACCCATGAGCACGGGAGTCATGCGGGACATGATCACAGCCATACGCATGATGATGCCCATGCAGGCCACTCACATGAACATGGTGCAGGCCAGACAAAAGTGTTGCTTGCTCGTCTTGCTGCAGGTTCTGTGCTGCTTGCAGCCGCAATCTGGTCGCCGCTGGAGGGCTGGGCACAGTTTACTCTATATGCGCTCGCATATCTGATTGCCGGGGGAGATATCGTGCTCCAGGCGTCCAAAAACATCATCCGCGGTCAGGTGTTCGATGAATACTTCCTGATGTCCGTCGCTACCTTGGGTGCCTTTGCTATTGGAGAGTATCCGGAAGGGGTAGCGGTCATGCTCTTTTATCAGCTCGGGGAGCTGTTTCAGGGCATGGCGGTTAATCGGTCACGCAAGTCGATTCAAGCGCTCATGGACATTCGCCCGGACTACGCGAATATCCTGACGGGTTCGGGTGACGAGACCCGTCGTTTATCTCCAGAAGACGTACGAATTGGTGATCGTATTGTCGTGAAAGCAGGAGAGCGAGTACCGCTGGATGGTATCGTTAGAGCTGGGCGTTCCATGGTGGACACTTCTGCTCTGACAGGGGAATCCGTACCTCGTGAGCTGGAGTCCGGAAGTGATGTACTGAGTGGATTTGTGAACAAAAATGGTATGTTGACGATTGAAGTAACCAAAACGTTTGGTGAATCAACGGTATCCAAGATTTTGGACCTGGTGCAGAACGCGAGCAGTCGGAAAGCGAAAACAGAACATTTTATTAGTAAATTCGCCCGATATTACACACCGGTTGTTGTTATCCTTGCAGCCGTGATTGCATTTGTTCCGCCGTTGATACTTAGTGGTGCAACATTTGCTGACTGGATCTATCGTGCATTGGTCTTCCTGGTTATCTCATGTCCTTGTGCGCTGGTGGTCTCTATTCCACTTGGATTCTTTGGTGGTATCGGAGCAGCTTCACGTAACGGGATTCTTGTCAAAGGTAGTAACTACCTTGAAGCGTTGAACGATGTAAAAGTTGTTGTTTTTGATAAAACGGGTACACTAACCAAAGGTGTATTCAAAGTAACAGCCATTCGTCCCGAAGGTGGACATACGGAAGAAGAACTGATGGAGCTTGCAGCCATTGCCGAAGCCAATTCCAATCATCCGATTGCCGAATCCATTCGCGCAGCTTGGGCCAAAGCCATTCCCACGCAAGGTGTGGAAGGTTATGACGAAGTTGCCGGACATGGGATTAAGGTGAGCGTCGATGGTCGGGAAGTGCTGGCAGGCAACGCCAAATTAATGAAGCAGGCGGGTATATCCTATACCACACCAGAGACGGCTGGAACGATAGTCCACGTGGCTGAAGCTGGCACGTATGTTGGTCATCTGATCATTGCCGATGAAGTGAAGGATGACGCAGCCGCGGCCATTCAGGCGCTGAAGAAACTCGGCATCCGCAAAACGGTCATGCTGACAGGTGATGCCAAAGCCGTAGGTGAAGCGGTAGGACGTGAGCTGGGTGTGGATGAGGTCTACGCTGAATTGTTGCCACAGGATAAAGTCGAGCGACTGGAACAACTGGAAGCTGCCAAATCTCCGAAGGAGAAAATGGTGTTTGTCGGTGACGGTATCAACGATACACCTGTGCTGGCACGCGCCGATGTGGGTGTGGCCATGGGTGGACTTGGTTCAGATGCCGCGATTGAAGCAGCAGATGTGGTCATCATGACAGATGAACCGTCGAAACTAGCGAGTGCAATCCGCATTGCTAAGCGTACACGAATGATTGTGTGGCAAAATATCGCGTTTGCTCTGGGAGTTAAAGCGATCTTCCTGTTACTCGGTGTGTTTGGCATAGCTACCATGTGGGAAGCGGTATTCTCGGATGTCGGTGTCACGGTGCTGGCTGTCCTGAACGCCATGCGTGTACTTCGTGTGAAGAATATCTAAGTTTACGAAACGATCCAGGCGGCTCTTCGTATATACGTAGAGCCGTTTTTATATTTTTATGTAGATAAGTCTAACTAGACATTTACACGAGAACGGAGAGGACAGAAATAACCTGAAGAAGCGAAGCTACATCGGAAGGTTATTCTGTCATCGGAGTGTCAGTGTGAGCAGGTCTATAGAAGACAACAGTGAAGGGGAGAACGTTTTGGCAGGAGCAGTAGTAGGGATCATCATCGGAGTGTGTTATTTCATTCTGGGGTTCATGGTGTTCAAAAAACCACCGAAAATGATTAACGGAATATATGGTTATCGGACCCCGCGTGCAATGAGTAATCCCGAGTTATGGGACGAAGCGCAAAGTTATAGCGCCAATCTGATGATGCAATTTGGTGTGATTATCACGATATTCGGCATTATCGGTTTCTGGCTTACAGATGTACGAGCTTTGGTTCTGAGTCTGGTTGCTACAGGATTCTATACGTTCAGATTGTTTACCAGAGTTGAAGGCCGGTTGAAGCAAATGCAGCGTGCTCAACAGCAACAGAATGAGCAGAACGTTTAAGGTAAGATTAGTGAATAGGTTTAGAGAAGAGGACTCGCGTGTGAAGCGGGTCTTTTTTTGTTGAAATAGAAAACTGTAGAGGATGTTAAACTCGCTAAGACTTCATACACAAAATCTAACGTTGACGTTAACGTTAATATTATATATAATTATGTACATAACATTATAGACATATGGAAGAGGTGAGGGAAATGAGTTTATATAAAATCGACGACGTAGCCAAGGAATGTGGTTTGACCAAGCGAACCATTCGGTATTATGAAGAGATTGGTGTCATGCCTTCACCTCAGCGGACAGATGGCGGTACGCGGTTGTACACTCGGGAGGATATCGATTATCTGAAAAAGGTGGTTCGCGCCAAAGAGGTACTTGGATTCTCCCTTCAGGAGTTACATACCTATGTGGCAACAGCAGATGCCTTGAACGAACAACGTTTTGACTACCAGCAGACGACCGAAGTAAGAGAACGGATCGAGAAGCTTACCGCGATGGAAACAACGCTGGATGGTCAGCTGCAACTGATTGAGCAGAAACTTCAGAGCATACTTGCCGTACAGACTGAACTGGAAGAGCTGCGTGAACGCGTTCGGAGCGGTATTCAGAAGTTACAGGCACATGATCCGCAGGGTGATGAAGACGGCTAACCGAATTAGTATCTATTTTCAAATAAACAAAACTGTATACACATAATCGCTACATGGAGTGAGCACCATAGTACCTGTGGCGATCCTGTACAAACACCGGATGTTTCGGTGTCATTTGTGCCGTTTTGTTACCTCTATTCATGAAAATGAACGCAATGTTTTCATTTTTTTCACGGTTATTTTCAAATGAAAAGTTTCACCACATAAATTATTCACAGGAGGAATTACGTATGAAAAGAGAGCCATCATTACCGGACGAATTGCCGTCATCACGTGGGGGCCTGTTATCCCAGCCGCGAGCGGTATGGGCGGTTGCTTTTGCATGTATCATATCTTTTATGGGTCTGGGTCTGGTTGACCCGATCCTGCCCGCGATTGCAGATCAGCTGCATGCTTCGAAAAGCCAGGTGTCACTACTATTTACCAGTTATAACGCTGTAACCGGGGTAGCGATGCTGATTACAGGTGTCGTATCCAGCCGGATTGGTGTGAAGTGGACGCTACTCAGCGGTATATTGCTGATTATTATCTTCTCGTTCCTCGGAGGTACCTCAGACACGGTAGGTGCACTGGTTGGTTACCGTGGCGGTTGGGGACTGGGTAATGCCTTGTTCATCGCAACGGCGTTATCTGCCATTGTGGGACTGTCCACGTCGGGGACAGCCAAAGCGATTATTTTGTACGAAGCAGCGCTTGGTCTCGGGATTGCGGTTGGTCCACTGCTTGGTGGTGAACTAGGTTCCATCTCTTGGCGCGGCCCGTTCTATGGGGTGGCTGTTCTGATGGCGATTGCCTTTATAAGCATTACATTTATGTTGCCCAAGATGGCCAAACCGAAAACACGCAGTTCTTTGTCCGATCCATTCAAAGCATTAAGTTATCCTTCATTGAAAACATTGGCGATTACCGCCTTCCTGTATAACTTTGGTTTCTTTACCTTGATGGCTTATTCACCATATGTCATGAATCTGGATGAGCACGGCCTGGGTTATGTATTCTTTGGCTGGGGACTGATGCTGGCGATTACGTCGGTATTTGTAGCTCCAAGATTACAACGCCGATTCGGATCGGTTCCGTCCATGAGTGTCATGCTTACATTGTTCGCGATTGATCTGGTTGTTATGGCAGTAGGTACGGTGATGGGTTCACCAACTACCGTTATTGTGGCAGTCATTGTAGCGGGGATTTTCCTTGGCATTAACAACACGTTAATTACAACGGCTGTTATGGAAGCTGCACCTGTAGAGCGTTCTGTTGCTTCTGCTGCATACAGCTTCGTTCGTTTCCTGGGTGGTGCACTTGCTCCATGGCTTGCGGGTAAATTGTCCGAGTGGTTCCTGCCGGAAACGCCGTTTTATTTTGGTGCATTAATGGTTCTGGTTGGAGTCGTGGTACTGCTGGTGCGCCGTCATCATCTGCGGGATATCGATTCCGCCATTACATCTCATTAATTCACAGGAGGAATTGCAATGTTGAAACGTATATTAGTTGCTGTTGATGGTTCGGATCATGCGCATAAAGCTTTGGAGCAAGCATTGATTCTGGCTGAAGATATGAAGCATCCCGCAAGTCTGTTGATCGTGCATGTGAATCCGGCTATCTCTATCAATGAACCTGCATTGGGTGTTGATCTGGAAGCTCGTATTGCCGAAGAAGGGCAACATATTATAGAACCGGTGACTAATCAGTTGTCTGGACGGGACGTTGCGTATGAAACACTGCTGATTGCAGGTGATCCCGTTAATGAGATCTGCCGTGTGGCGCGTGAACGAGATTGTGGAATGATTGTGATGGGTACAGGCGGGAAAGGCATGCTCGCAGAGATGATTGTGGGCAGTGTCAGTCATGGCGTGTTAAAACATGCAGAATGCCCCGTCCTGACGGTTAAATAGGTTGTGAAATCCCTTTATAATGCAATAGCTCAAGATCGCCACAATGGCTCATCAGGCACGTTACAAGCTATGATTGCCGAACACCGTAGTGGGTTGACGGCACGGAAATAGTGTATAAATAGATTAAGTTCAATAGGTTCTAAAAGGATGGAGGATGTAGCATATGAAAAAACAACATCTGTTTATCGGTGGCAAACCGACCGAATCTGTAGATTATAAAACACTTCAAGCACCATACTCCGGGGAAACGCTGGCAGAAGTCTCTTCGGCTTCAGCCGAGGAAGCGGAGGCTGCTGTTGCAGCTGCGGTTCAAGCTGGGAAGGCAATGCGCCAGATGCCTGCACATCAGCGTGCAGATATTCTGTACAAGTTGTCCTCCATGCTTGAAGAACGCAAGGAAGAAGCAGCGCGAATCATTGCGCTTGAAGCGGCGAAGCCAATTACGGCAGCACTGGCCGAGGTTGACCGGACGGTGGAAACATATCGTTTTGCCGCTGAGGAAGCCAAGCGGCTGACCGGAGAGACGGTCCCGATGGATGCAGCCAAAGGTGGAGAAGGACGTATCGGTTATACGATGCGGCAACCTCTAGGTGTCATCGGTGCGATTACGCCGTTTAATTTTCCAATGAATCTGGTAGCCCACAAAGTAGGTCCAGCGCTGGCAGCGGGCAATACGATCGTACTCAAACCTGCGGAACAGACGCCTCTGTCTTCCTATTACATCGCTAATCTGCTTCAGGAAGCCGGACTGCCGGATGGTGCACTGAACGTGGTGAGCGGTGATGGCAAAACGATTGGTGATGTGCTTGTGGAGCACCCCCGTGTTGCTCATATTACGTTTACAGGCAGTCCAGCGGTAGGGACGAGCATTCGTAGCAAAGCAGGACTAAAACGCGTGACATTGGAGCTAGGGTCGAATGCAGCGGTGATTGTGGATAAGGACGCAGATCTGGACAAAGTGGTTCCTCGCTGTGTGACGGGAGCTTTCACGTATCAGGGACAGGTATGTATCTCGCTACAGCGGATTTACGTACATCGTGATATTTCGGATGAATTCATTCGGCGTTTCGCTGAAGCGGCTAAACAAGTGGTGGTCGGAGACCCACTGAGCCCGGATACGGTGGTTTCTGCGCTGATTACCTCCAAGGATGTACAGCGTACACTCGACTGGATAGAAGAAGCCAAACAGGCAGGGGCTGAAGTGGCAGCAGGCGGTCAAGCTGAAGGAGGCGTTCTGCGTCCAACGGTACTGATTAACGTTCCGCGTGATGCGAAGGTATCCTGTCAGGAAGTGTTTGCACCCATCGTTGTGATCAATACGGTAGATTCCGTTGAAGAGGGTATTGAACATGTTAACGATTCGATATACGGGCTTCAGGCAGGCGTATTTACAAACGATATCCATACCGCCCTCCATGCTGTCGATCAGATTGAAGCAGGCGGAGTTATGATTAATGATATTCCGACGTTCCGAGTGGATCACATGCCCTATGGTGGGGTGAAACAGAGTGGTATCGGACGTGAAGGTGTAAAATATGCTGTAGAGGAAATGACGGAATTGAAATTTGTTATGTTTAACAAAGGGTGATTATCTTCCATTATTTTACTCAATATACCGTATGCCAATGAAAACATAACCACACACGCCTGTGCCAGAATAATGGCACAGGTTTTTTTATATGAAGATCATGGAAAAAGTTTTCAAAAATACATGCGGATTCTTCGCCGACTGCGGGTTCACATCTGATGAGACGGGTATAACATAGTTAACATACCGCAACATAACTGACTAAACGCCGCTCATATCACCGAAGCATGATGTACCCATCCAGAGCACGAGCGGAATGAAGCGGTACAGCATTGCCGAAAGTCTTATATTCTCTCATTATTCAAATACAATGCAGTATGAATTAAGCCTGAACTCTGGAGTTGCAGGACAGGCAGGAGGTGTATTCAAATGGCATATTCCATGGTTGACGTATCGGGAATGTCAGGCGTAAGTCTGAACGAGCTGAGCCAGTATGCGGAGACAGGTCTTCTGAATCCGGCTTTTGGGGATGTAGATGAGGACATCTAT
This sequence comes from Paenibacillus sp. FSL M7-1414, assembly GCF_038003195.1. Taxonomy (NCBI): domain Bacteria; kingdom Bacillati; phylum Bacillota; class Bacilli; order Caryophanales; family Paenibacillaceae; genus Paenibacillus; species Paenibacillus sp. FSL M7-1414. Next base: position 700,817 of record NZ_JBBOOS010000001.1, read on the forward strand.
TATGAAAAGCAGGAATTGTTGAGACTCCAGCAAATCCTTTTCTGTAAGGAAGTAGGTATGAAGGAGAATGAGATTGCCCCGATGCTCCGGGATAATCCTCAGGATGTCATACGCATCATGAAGCAGCATCGCATTGATATTCTGGAGAAGGCACTCCGTCTGCATGGATTGATTCAGACACTGGACAAAACGATCTCTCATTTGCAAGGTGAACAGGAAATTGATGAACATGATCTTTATATCGGTTTTGTAAATAAGGGGCGTCACCAGTTGCTGAATGAATCGGGTTCTGACCCTGTAGTCACTAATGATATGAACCATGTGCAGACAGACGATGCTCAGAGGTCCGACATCCAATCTTCCAATTCATCCACATTGCCTGAAAATCAGGAGATGAAGTCAAAAGAAGATTATCTGGATTCCCAGGCGAAAATTGATCAAGTTCATCTGGACTTGCAACAGGCCATTGAGGATGGATTGGAGCCCGGTAGTGCAAAAGTACAACAGATTATTGGCAGGCATCTTGAATGGATCAAAGGTTATTATACACCCACCGCTGAGATCTATCGGGATTTGGCCAATCTGTATGTAGAGCATAAAAATTTCCGTCAGATGTATGATGGTTACCACCCGAGGCTGGCTGAATTCCTGCGGGATGGGATGATGATTAAAGCGGAACATGATTTATCCTAAATGCATAAAGTAACATGGGCGAGCAAGAACATGGGTGTGAATCATAATGGATAACAAAGAGCGCAGACCTCTGAGAGGACTGCGCTCTTTGTTATTACGGGTTCTTCATCATCGTGTGTGATGAGACTCCGATCACCTTATTCATCATTTCCTAAAGGGGTATGGTTGCCTCCAACTGCTCTGTGAGCAGGCTTACGGCTTTCTCCAGGAAGACGCGGTCTTCGTCGTCAAAACGGTTTTTGATCGGGCTGTCGATATCCAGCACCCCGTAAAGTTCGCCGTTTTTGATAATCGGTACAACGATCTCACTGTTCGATGCTGCATCACAGGCAATGTGGCCTGGGAAGGCATGAACATCATCAACGACCAGGGTACGTTTTTCCGCAGCAGATGTGCCGCATACACCACGTCCCAATGGAATTCGGATACAGGCAGGCAGTCCTTGGAATGGCCCGAGGACCAGTTCTTTTCCATCATACAGATAGAAGCCGACCCAATTGGTGTCGGTCATAAATACATTGAGCAGCGCAGCAGCGTTGGCCAGATTGGCAATCGCACTAGGTTCATCGCGGATCAGAGCACTTAACTGTCCCAGGACGGCGGTGTGCTGCTCACTTCGTGTTCCTTCATAGGAAACAGCTTGAAACATGGTAAATCACCCTCCCGAGCAAAATGGTACTTATTTTCAAGATAGTGCAGAGGATGCGGTTAGTCAAGCGGAGGATTTCGGAAAGGGAAGGGAATACCTGAAGAATCCTCCTGTTTCTCAGCTTCTTACGTGGGGTAATTACTTAGCAACCACGGAGGGCTATAACCCGGGAAGGAGCTTGGCTTATGCATGCAGAGGTACAGAATCTTTTTGTACGGATTCATCTACTATATTTCGCGCAAAATCAGGATTTGAACGTTAGCGAGGCACTGCCCCTACTGGAAGAACGGGGATATCGCGTTGGAGAGCGGGAGATCAAGCAGGAGCTTGAACACCTGACACAGGAGAATTTCCTGACCGCCCACGGGGACCAATGGAGCCTGACCGGGACTGGCATCGAAGAATTCAAGGAAATCACGGCTGTGTTTGGCCGGGTTAGCGATGAATTACTGGGGAAGGGCAAGAAAACGTCCAAAGCTTAAAATCATTAGGACAAGCCATGATTCCGTAATTCACTCAAACTTGAATTGTTCCATACGTACAAAAAGACCGGGAGCGACATTGGCCCGGTTTTTTGACGTGTGTGCATGACTGAACAGTTGCCATTCGGCGCAGGTTATGATTAGATGACTAGTGAATATTATGGTCTGCGGAGATAGATCGGATCGGAGTGTCTTTATATGTATAAATGCAAAGGAAGAATTCCCGAAATGGAGACTGCGCGGCTTCGTCTGCGTAAAATGCGTCGCCGGGATGCGGCCCAGATGTTCGCATGCTGGTCAGATCGCGAGGTAACCCGTTACATGAATCTTGCACCCATGATTGGGACAAGCGAAGCGGCGGACATGATTGGACTGCTCAACCAAATGGCAGGAGAAGAGGATGCGATCCGGTGGGGGATCGAACTCAAAGAAACAGGCAAGCTCATCGGCAGCTGTGGATTCAATACATGGCAGCTTGAAGGCGCATTCCGGGGTGAGATCGGTTATGAGCTGGGACGTGATTATTGGCGCCACGGTTATATGACGGAGGCTTTCTCCGCATTGCTGCCCTTTGGATATGAGACCATGGGTCTTAATCGAATTGAAGCGCTGGTTGATCCGCGTAATCTGGCGTCCGGCGATTTCCTGACAAACCGCGGTTTCACACGAGAAGGGTTGCTGCGACAGGTGCAACATACGTCCACCGGATACAAGGATATGGTGATGTATTCAATGCTGTATGATGAGTTTCTTCGTAAGAAAGGTAAATAAAAGAGACAATATATAATTGCTTTTAAATTTACACGTAAACGAAGAAACAGAACAAAGCTGGAGAAGCGAAGCGATCGCCTTTAAAGCTTTCTGAAAGAAAGCTACATCGGAAGCATACGCTATCACCGGATTTCTCCTTTAGAGAGGAGAAGAAAAAATCTGGGGATAACAGCGATTGGAAGCTTGTGCTGGTTCGTAGTAGAGGTGTAAATTAACCGTACCAATTATATAGAGAATGAAGAGAGAAGGGTTTGTGTGAATGCAACTGGAGGTTTGAAGCGCAGTTTCATCTTGACGGGGCTGTTGCTCGCGACATTTCTGTCAGCGATTGAAGGCACCGTAATTGGTCCGGCAGGGCCGACCATTGTCAGTGAGCTGGGGAGTGTACAGCTGCTGAGCTGGATTTTCACCGCATACCTGTTGACGATGGCTGTGAGTACGCCCATTTTCGGTAAAATCAGTGACCTGTATGGACGAAAGCCTGTATTTCTGATTGGCTGTGCCTTATTTTTACTGGGTTCACTCTTGTGCTGTCTGTCGCAGAACATGGAGCAATTAATTATTTTCCGTGCAATACAGGGGATTGGTGCGGGTGCGGTAGTTCCTGTTACATTTACGATTATTGGGGACATCTACGCCATTGAAGAACGTGGCAAAATCCAAGGCTGGATTAGCTCCGTGTGGGGTATTTCCTCTCTGGCTGGACCGCTGCTTGGTGGTTATTTTGTAGATAATCTCGGCTGGCAGTGGATCTTTGGTTTTAATGTGCCATTTGGTCTGCTTGCGATGTGGTTTGTATTTCGTTATCTGAAGGAAGATATCTCGCCGCGTACAGCCAAAATTGACTATGTTGGTGCGCTGACCTTTACGGTGGGCATTACCGCATTGTTGTTTGTCCTGTCGGCGGGTGGGCAATATTATGCCTGGAGTTCTCCGTTGATTGTTGTGCTGAGTGTGGTCGCCGCTCTGTTTATTATTTTATTTTTCGTGGTGGAAAAAAGAGCTCAGGCCCCTATGGTTCCACTACATTTGTTCCGAATTCGGGACATCCGTGTGGCGAATATCGCCGGACTGCTGACCAGTACTTTGATGATCGGCCTGACCAGTTATTTGCCGCTCTGGGTGCAGGGGGTTCGGGGAGGTAATGCGACGGAATCCGGGCTGTTGCTCGCACCGATGTCGGTGGGTTGGCTCATTGGTAGTGTGATGGCAGGCCGTCTGTTAATGAAAATTGGATCACGTATGACCGCATTGATTGGGTTAACCGGTATTGCGATTGGATCGGGTGGACTCTTTCTGGTGGGCGGGACATCTCCGCAGGCTGTGCTATTTGTATTGACCTTTATTTATGGTCTTGGTTTCGGATTTGCGTTTACGATCTTCACCATTATTGCGCAGTCTTCTGTAGGATATAAGGAGCGTGGCTCATCTACGGCATTGCACACGTTCATGCGTACGTTGGGACAGACGATTGGTGCAGCGGCTTTTGGCACTTGGTTAAACTATCGGATCTCCACGTTATCCAGTGAACAGAATCTGGCGGAGGCGGGAATTTCGGAGAGTGATCTGAACGAACTGCTCGCACCACATACGGATGCTGCCCTATCAGATGACAAATGGGCGCTACTGCGTAACGTGCTGGAAGGAAGCTTGCATTCCCTGTTTGTCATTATGTTTGTCATTGCACTGGTCTCGTGGGTAACGACGCTTGCTCTACGCAAACGTTTAATCGTACCCGAAGATGCAGATGCTCCCCCGCAGCCACAAGGCTCAAAGTAAAAAGAAGATATATATACAAAAAACATATGAAAAACCGGATTCGCCGATGTCAGGCAAATCCGGTTATTTTTGTTGATGGCACATGTGCAGTGGATTAGAGTATATTTTCAAACTCAGGCAAGTGATACGTTGGGGGATGTCCGGATCTAAAGTATTTTGAATTACAGGCTGGCTGATCCTGGTGAATTGTCCAGACGAATTTCTAAGGAACTGAGGACGTCTTATTTGACCTTCTGCTCCTCTTTCTAAATTGTAAGGAACATGAGACACGTTATTTCCCGAAATCACCTGAAAAAGACGTTGTTAACGGCTGTTTATTCAAAGATAGCGTGTGTCAGATTCCTTAAAATGCTGCGAGCGCTTCAAACCCCTGAATAAGACGTCACAGGTTCGTTAGCGTTAGCGCTCCCGCTTTCGACAGGTTTAAAGATACGCTCTAGCTGCTCGCTGATAAACGGTCTGCGGAATGTGCAAGCCTTCCCAAGAGTTCAGACAGCAATTCCTTGTCTTCCTCGCTCAATCCACTTACAGCCCGATCAATCTTCAACGCATAACCTGGATAGATGTCATCCATGGTGCGCTGTCCTTCTTCGGTCAGTTCCACAAAGATGATACGTCTGTCTTGCGGACAATGTTTGCGGTGTAACAATCCTTTTTGCTCCAGCTTATCGATCACATAGGTCACATTACCACTTTGCAGCAGAAGTTGTGCGCCAACCTGTTGAATCGGCTGAGCTCCTTTCATATATAACACTTCGAGCACCCCGTATGCGGTGGGGTTGAAGCCATGCACTTTGCTTCCGGATACAGCGTGTTCATTCACGCTCTTGAATGTCTGGGCCAAGGTGCGGTACAGATGAAGTGAACGTTCGGTTCCGATTTCTTGTAATTCCAGCATGCTGATCCCGCCTTTTCAGATTAGTTTATAAGTTGAAATGATAAAGTTACAACCTACCACTACGAGGACAGAACAACCTTCCAATCACTGTTATCCCCAGATTTTTTGAAATATTCTTCAAAGGTAAAATCCGGTGATAGCGTATGCTTCCGATGGGGCTTTCTTTCAGAAAGCTTTTAGGTGAACGCTTCGCTTTTTCAGGTTATTTCTGTCCTCTCCGTTATGCTGTTCATGTAAAAGAGTATTTCAACTTATATGAGTTGGTTAGTTATGTTTGACGATACAGGTTGTCGCCATAGTTTAATTGTAAACTTCTATTTCTACGAAAAACATGCGATATGTCACAAGATTTGCATTTTTAGCATTTAAAATTTGATCATTCATCATGCTGAAAAATCATCCTTCAGATGTCGCTTTTTCTCCGCCTCTGGCAGGAGGTCGAGTCAAGGGCTGCTCTATATAATTAGTTCATACTATGAATTGGAAGATAATGGAGGAGAAGAAGGATGACAAGTGATTTAACGTTTGAAGGACAACGACCGCTGAAGAATAACCGATCTTTTGTAACATTGATGGTGGCACAGGCTATTTCCAATCTGGGTGATTGGCTGCATCTGCTCGCAATTCTGACCCTCGTGGGTATCCGCTGGAATGCAACGCCATGGGAGATTACATTTGTCACACTTTCCGCAGCACTACCCATTCTGTTGACAGGGCCATTCGCAGGCACGCTTGCAGATCGCCTGAACCGAAAATGGCTGATGATTGTAGCCGATGGTGCACGGATCATCATCGTGGGTGCGTTAATTTTTGCTGACCAGATCTGGCACGTCTACATACTGCTTGTCCTCAAATCCCTGTTTGATGTAATCTTCTCTCCGGCCAAAAACGGAAAGCTGAAGGAAATTGTACCTCGCGAACAGCTTGCCCAAGCTGTATCCATCAGCTCGGTGATCGAACAGATGTCCAAAATTATTGGTCCAGCGCTTGGTGGACTGCTGGTAGCCGCTTTTGGCATTACCTGGTGTTTTGTTCTCGATTCAGCTTCTTTTCTGATCTCCGGCATCATTTTATTGTGGATTCCTGGAACTCGGGTGATCCAAACCGCAATTCATAACGTAACAGAAGTAGAGGAAGAGCCAGCTGGGGATGTTCGCAACCGCTCAAAAGGCTCTTTTTGGAAAGAAACACTGGAGGGTATCCGCATGCTCGCATCTCTCCCTCATGTAGGAACGTCTCTGATCTTGCTTGCTTCAGCCATACTTTTTCTGCAATTTGCCGATTCACAGACTGTGGTGTTATTCAGACAACTTCCCGGAATTTCAAGTGATCTGCTGGGATGGTGCGTGGCAGCAAGTGGCGTAGGTACATTAATTGCAGCGATGAGTGTACGGAAGTGGAAGCATGCAGGGCATGTTTTGAAAATGGGTCTGGGCACCATACTCATGGGTCTGGTTATCGGCGGAGCCGGAGTTATTGTTGGGATTTGGCCGCACGCCGGGCTAGGTGCCAATCTGTTGTTAGTATCCCTCTTTGCCCTGGCAGGTGTTGGAATTGGGTTTGCAATTGTCCCCTTTCAGATCCTGTTGCAGGAACAGACACCTGAGGCGATGACAGGCAGGGTGTTTGGAACGGTAGGCAGCGTGATGACAGCCAGTAATATTATGGGCCCGGTGGTAGGCGGATTTATGGTCACCTCATTTGGTGTAGTGCCGGCTTTTGTCTGTTCAGGCATTTTGATGACCCTGCTTGGTTTGATTTATTTGATGAAACGTAGCGGGGAAAAAGCCGATTTGACTGGCTCCATTGAAGCCAAGACGATGATTGCAGGCGACTGAAAACAGGCCGGATCTGCTCAGGTTAGAACAGTTGAAATGAAGGTTTGAATTTACTTCAAATTTTAAGTTTATGATTATAAAGCGTTTGAGTAAACGCCTTCACGTTTAATGAGGAACAGGCAGAAATCCCTGTATTCTAATTATTCCTAGGGGAAAACTCATATGCCTTGTCCCACCAACGCATTAGCGGAAAGGGGGTGAAGCAACTTGAATGTAAAGTTACCAAAATCGATTATGCGTCTTGGAAGCATACCACTGGCTATACTCGCCGGGACTTTGATGCTGGGGTTTGGATCGTCACATGTATACGCAGACGAGGCTCAGGTATCTTCTGAAAAACCTTCCAGCGGCTTGTCGCTAAATTTGTTTTCACGTGATTCGTATGGCGGGTTGAACCTGACTCCGTCAGTATCGGTATCCACACCACTGCTGGATGCTGAAGTTCCTTCGATCATAGCGAACGAATCGACAGGTAAGCTGAGTGTATCTGAGCTGAAAGTAGATACACCGCTTGGATCGGCCGGAACATCAGAGATGGGTATTGATGCGAAGAAGGGAACCGTCGAACTGCCGTCTGTACAGGCGGATACACCGGTGATCAAAGCCGAAGTATCAAGCAGTCAGGTGAACCTCAACGAAGGTACAGCTTCCTTGCCTGGTGTTACCGCAGAGGTACCCGATGTGATCAAGGCAGAGACGTCTGCTGTAAAAACAGACCTTCGGCAGGGTAAGGTTGAATTGCCTTCCGTGAAGGTGGATGTACCTGAAGTTACTTCGGTCAATATCTCTTCATCCCGTGTGGATCTGAGTAAGGGAAATGTACAGTTGCCTTCTGTGAAAGCAGAAGTTCCAGTTGTAGACGTATCCGCTGAACTCAATCCTGATCAGGAAAAGGTGGAGATTCCAAGTGTGAAGCCGGAACCGCCTGTAGTCACTCCGGAAAAGCCGACGCTCGTCAAAACACCGAATGTTGAAATTTCCAATTCGAGTGCACTCGCAGATCCTGTTTCATCACAGAACAACGAGGAAGGACAGGACGCAATACAGGTTACGGGTAAAGTGATGGAGGTCACCCCGGAACCAGTAGTACGTCCAGAACAACCTATTGTCCCGCAGGCATTGCCTATGGAAGGAACCGATTTGACGCAGGATTCCGATGTTAATGCAGGTTTGCCCGATAACGAGTTATTCCTCGTAGATCAGACAACTGCTAAACCAGCTGTCACTGAACAAGTGCAGAGTAACCAGGAAGCCAATCTGAAACCAGATGATGATGATGCAACATCTCCATTGCAACCTCGCACAGAACGACCAACAAGTTGGTCTGTTGCAGCAACTTCTCCCGGAGCAGCTAATGCTTCCGCCGGGACAAGCTCCGGTTCGTCCGGTGTAACTGGAGGTGGAGCAACCGCTCCAGCCGCTGCACTTCCGGGAGCAACAACGGGTCTAGTTACGCCAGATTACGATTTTGCCTTCCGAATGGAACGGCTCGATGGGTTCAGTCAATGGTCACAGGCACCGCCGGGGCGGCCGCCGCAATATACCTCTTTCTCTTAGGCAACAATGGCGTTAATTCAACCAAAATTGAGAAGGAGTGTATATAATCATGAAAAAAGTGAATCGTTGGGTAAAATTGTCGGTATTGTCGGGTACGTTGGTGGCTGGATTGCTGGGAGCTTCGCAGGCAACTTACGCAGATAGCTATAGCAATAACAGCAGTGGTAATCTGGATCTGAATGCAGGTTTGCGTCTGGAGTTGGGATCTCTTCTGTCAGGACATCGTGACACAGGTCACGGGAACAATGGTAGCTACGGAGGTTCATCCAGTGCAACTGGAGCATTGAATTTGGATCTTGGCCTTAATGCCGGCTTATCCTCAGAGAGCATAAACCGATACAATGATCGTTCTTCCAATCACACAGTTGAGCGTAGTAGTTCTGGCAAGCTGGGCCTTGGCCTGAATGCCAATGTGTCGGGAGAAGGTACAACGATGAGCGACTATTCACGAGGCGGCGATGATCGGAACGTAAACAGCAGCTATGCGAGTGAAAGTCGTGGAGCGCTGGATCTCGGTCTGAACGTGAATGCCGAAGGTGAGAGTGCAACATGGACTCAATCTGAACGCAATAACAGCGTGAAAGACGGCGAGCGTAATGTGAACAGCAGCTATGCGAGCGAAAGCCGTGGAGCACTGGATCTGGGTCTGAACGCGAAAGCGGAAGGTGAGAGTGCGACATGGACTCAATCCGAACGCAACAATAGCGTGAATGACCGTGAGCGTAACGTAAACAGTAGCACTGCGAGCGAAAGCCGTGGAGCACTGGATCTAGGTCTTAACGCAAAAGCAGAAGGAGAGAGTGCAACGATGGCTCAATCTGAACGCACTAACAGCGTGAAAGACGGCGATCGTAACACGAACAGTAGCTATGCGAGCGAAAGCCGTAGCGCACTGGATCTAGGTCTGAACGTGAATGCAGAAGGAGAGAGTGCAACAATGGCTCAATCTGAACGCAATAACAGCGTGAAAGACGGCGAGCGTAACACGAACAGTAGCTATGCGAGCGAAAGCCGCGGCGCATTGGATCTGGGTCTGAACGCAAAAGCTGAAGGGGAGAGTGCGACATGGACTCAATCCGAACGCACTAACAGCGTAAAAGACAGTGAACGCAACGTGAACAGCAGCTATGCAAGCGAAAGCCGTGGAGCACTGGATCTGGGTCTGAACGCGAATGCAGAAGGAGAGAGTGCGACTTGGACTCAATCTGAACGCAACAACAGCGTGAAAGACAGCGAGCGTAACGTAAACAGCAGCTACGCGAGCGAAAGCCGCGGAGCCTTGGATCTCGGTCTGAACGTGGATGCGGATGCAGAGAGTGAAACTACTTCCATGGTGGAGACAAATCGGTAATATGAGATTTTCACTGTAATAAAAAGAAGCAGGGGCTCCGGAACCCCTGCTTCTTTTTATTATAAAATTTGAAATAATATGCAAAAAGACAAAAGTTTCAGTGTTATTGTTATAACAGTTGAATGGTACAACTAGTGGGGATTAATGAATGAATAGGGTGAGTAAGATGGAACGAAAAGTAACTAAATTCGGTAATAGTCTTGGATTAACAATGACGGATGCCTTCAAACAAATTGGTCTTGAGCAAGGCAATATGGTTCAAATCGAAGTAAATCAGTCCAATGGGGAGATTATTATTAAAAAGTCTGCAAAAGTTAATTTGCCTAACGGAATCAGTAGTGATTTTATGGATACATTGGCTGATGTGATGGGTGATTATGATCAAACCTTGAAAGGTCTCAAGGATAGGTGAGTATGACCCGGTATTTGGGTATTCAAGAGGTTATTGCGATCAACGACGCTATGATTAAGCGTTACAGTCCTGGAGAGCAGATTGGAGTTAAAGATTCTGGTCTGCTTGAATCTGCTGTTGTAAGAGCACAATCATCAGCTTTTGGTAACGAAGCCTACCCATCTATATAGAAATGCTCAAAATGATCAAACATACAACCCGCAACTCGATTACAATAAAACATAAAGAATGAAATAAACACCTGATCAGAACAGGGAGTGAATGATATGGGAACGGAATATAAAAGCACGGAAGTACAGGAGTCCATATTGGACGTACATATTACAGAGGCAGGATACGAGCCGGGACAATCGACCATACACAATATTCGAATGAATGTGGCGCGAGGAGAGCTGGTAGGTATTATCGGACCAAATGGTGCGGGCAAAAGTACCACAATCAAAACGCTTCTTGGTCTGCTGGAACATGCGAACTATGAAGTTACGATTGGCGGAGATGGTCGTTATGCTTATATTCCGGAGCAACCGGTTTTTTATGAATATATGACACTATGGGAACATCTTGATCTGGCCGCAGCGGCGTATGAAATGGAGGAAGAAGCTTTTGTTGCCCGAGCGGAGGAGCTGTTGGTTCGTTTCGGTATGGACCACGTTCGAAATGATCTTCCAGCCAGTTTCTCAAAGGGAATGCGGCAGAAAATGATGTTGATGATCGGATTTCTGTCTTCGCCGGATATCTATATTGTGGACGAGCCTTTCATCGGACTGGACCCTCGTGCAACCAAGGATTTTCTAAAATTACTTGATGATGAACGTCGCCGCGGCGCGGGTGTGCTTATGTCTACGCATGTACTGGATACCGCTGAACGAATCTGCGACCGGTTTATTCTGATTGCTTCGGGCAGATCTGCTGCCGAGGGAACATTGGATGAGATCCGTGAAGCGGCAGAATTGCCGGAAGCCTCTTTGTTTGACTGTTTCGATGTACTGACGTCTTAGATAGAGAGAGGGTGAGAGAGAATGGAAACTTCCCAGCGTTATACCCCACTTCGTTTATACAGACGAAGACGCAAAGAGCACTTCAAGGAACAGATGAAAAATCTCAGACTCGTCGTGGATTGGACGGTGTGGGTATACCTGCTTGTTCCGGGTCTGCTCTATCTGATTGGATGGTACACGAGTCTGTGGACCAAACCATTGCCTGCATGGGCGACAGGATTACCGCTCCCCGTACTGACCGGGTTGATTGACGTCGTTATGCTTACCGGTGGTGTGTTGATATTTGTGGAGGAAGCGGATGTATTGTTTCTGAAATCAAGGCCGTTGTGGATGCGCACGTTAATGAGGCAAGGGCTCTACCGGTCCTGTCTGCAACATCTGGGCAAAATGATCCTGATTACAGTGCTGACCGCTCCCCTGTGGTCCCGTGTCTATGAGATGTCGAATCTCCAGATTGCACTTATGGCTGTCTGGTTTGGTGCAGTAGCTTCATTCCAAGCCATAACATTCCATATGACGAAGGTTCGACATACAGGATGGCGGCGCTGGATTCAGATGATCCCTCTCGTCATTGGCATAGGTTACATGACCATTAATGCGACATCATGGATGCATGGACAGACGTGGAAAATCAGTTTTGGAATCGTAATTATCATGCTTCTTCTAATTACAGTTGGACAGATGAGGCTATTGATGAAGGGAACGTTTGAAGGGGATGTGCGAGAGGATCTGCGGAGCAGGCTGCAGCTTACAGCTCTAATGTTAAGCCGGGCGGTGAGCAAGCCGAAAGCCCCACGAACACGGTCCATCATCTTCCGTAAACCGCGTAAACTGTTACGTAATCGTTCCATCGCGAATCGGACAGCGGAGATTGCATTCAAGGCATTTTTCAGGAACTCGGCCACGATGAAATTGTATCTGCAGCTTGGCGGACTATCCATCGCAGCAGTTGCCTTACCACCTTTTCCGGTCAATATCATTGTGTGTGCGTTATTGATTATCATGTTAACGGTGATGTTTTATCGTTCTTGGGATGTTTTTGCCACGTCCGACTATGTTCAGCTCATAACGTATGACTCGGAGGCGCTGCATCTTGCAGGTTCAATGATGGTTCGGATGTTGTTTGTCCCGATTGGTATTCTTATGGGATTCACGCTGGGATTGGCTTGGCTCGGCTGGATCGTCGGTATTCTGACAGCTGCAGGTGCGGTGGCCTTCGGACTCTGCGTCTTATCTATTGCCGGATGGGTCCGGCTGACCCGGGCCTAAAGAATTCCTTTCTAAGTCAGAGCATATCGTGCGCTATATCTGCCCATGCTATAGAAGAAGAATCTCATCTATGGATGATGAGAGTTTAGCTGTAGCAAGGAGGAAGAGACGATGATGGATAATAGCGAACTACAGGTGCACTTTTCAGACGATTCAGCGTTGAATGCCGCCAGGGCAACCTTGGAGGAATTGGGATATAAGCCGTATCAGTCCGGCCCGCTGGAACTGTACATCCCCACAGATCGCCAAGATCCTCAGTCTGCCGTAGAGATTGTACAATCTCATGGAGGAAGTGCCGTATTTGCCTCACAGACGGAAGAGCTGGATCAGTTTCAGAATATATCAATTCCGGCTCATCTCGTGAATGAAGACTGGCATGAGGGTTATGCGAGCCAAAACCAGGGAAGCCAGACGGAGCAAGGCAGACATAACTATAGCGATGACCCGGCATACGATGATTCGGCTGATGGATTCTCAGGCAGTGTGAAAGCATAGAAGCATTACAATCTAAGAGCAGTTGGAGCCAATTTTTCTAAAATGGAACAATGCCCAAAAACCCCGATCGTCCACAATAGTGGATATCGGGGTTTTTGGCATCTGAGCTAATTCATTATCGGGTTAAAAGGTGTAATACCTAGTAGTGAGAGTTCAAAAAGTTCGGTTTTCAGTACCGAGAAGATGGAATGAAGCTAGAAATGGAGTAGCGGAGCGTAGGGAAACTACGTGAGCAACTACAATGTTTCTGAAGGAAACATACTTCGTAAGCATCAACCTATTTCGGCTGAATTTCATATTCGATGCTGATGATGCCATTAGGCATGATTCGTAATCAAAAGCGGACTTTTTGAACAACCTCTATTATGATGTAACGTGTTTATATTCAGCCGCATGCATGCCAGCCGTGTACCCTGTGGAGAAAGCAGCAGTGATATTATACCCTCCGGTGTAGCCGTGAATATCCAAAACTTCACCGCAAAAGAATAGTCCAGGCAGCAGCTTGGATTCCATTGTTTTTGGGTATATCTCCTTTAAGTGGATTCCCCCCCCAGTAACGAAGGCTTCTTTGAGCGATCTCGTTCCGTCAGCACGGAAGGTAAAAGCTTTCATTAGCCCACACAAGTTGCTTAACATACCTTTGGGAAAATGGTGGAACGTGAGGTCATCGCTGATCTCTGCCCGTTTCATCATTAAGGGAATCATACGTTCAGGAACCCATGTTTTTAAAATGTTTTTGACAGCCTTGCGGGATTCTTGTTCCAATACTTGTTGCACCTGTGCTTCCAGTGCACCTGGGGACAGCTCCGGGAACAGATCAATGCTCATAATGACCTGTGGGTTTCCAGACTTCATCTGAACCTTGCGGATAAATTGGCTGCAGCGCAGTGCGACGGGTCCGGACACTCCAAAATGCGTGAAGATCATATCCCCGCGATGGGAGATGACTGTTTTTCCTTTGGCATCCACTACGGATAGAGCGATATCCCTCAAAGACAAACCTTGCAGTTCTTTGGACTGAATCCAACTCTCTCCAGACACAATGGGCACTTCGGTCGGATATAACTCCGTTATCGTGTGACCCGCAGCCTCAGCCCAAGGATAACCATCTCCGGTAGATCCCGTTTGGGGTACGGACTTGCCGCCGGTAGCGATGATGACAGAGCGCCCAAGAATGGTTTTACCTGATATCAATTTAACACCCTGTACCTGCTGACCGTTCTGAATAATTTCCTTGACCGGTTCTTTGGTGCGAATCTCAACGCCGAGGGAAACAATCTTTCCTACCAGCGCATCCACGACTGTTTTCGCTTTATCGGTTACAGGGAACATTCTGCCGTTGTCTTCTTCTTTCAGGGCAATTCCGAGATTTTCGAAGAAACGCATGATTCCCTGGTTGTCCAGATTTTGAAACGAACTATATAAAAAGCGTCCATTACCCGGAATATGTCGGATGAGTTCATCCGTTTCCTTGGCATTGGTTACATTGCATCGACCTCCGCCAGAGATACCGAGTTTACGACCCAGTTGATCTCCTTTATCCAGCAGAAGCACGGAGGCTCCGTGCTCGGCAGCAGCAACGCAAGCCATCAGGCCCGCAGATCCACCACCAATTACAATGACATCATACATATGTTATTACCCTCTTTTTTCATTGATTTTGTCTGTTTTACGTAAACCGTGTCTACTTCTGGCTTTTTCTGAAATATAATGGAGTTATGAGTAGTTCTATTATGGAGTCTCAAGGGATATATTGTAATATACTGTCGCCTATGTTTTAATCAGAAATACATGAGGGAATGTGCAGGTAGAGGAGGAGATGGCATTGTGGTTGCGTTAAAGGACATTCTTTTACAAGTACTGCTGGCGGGGGCGGCGGTATACCTGATTCCCTTATTCCATCTGGGGCTCTCCAAGCGGGCTGTGGCCAAGCTGGAACAGGCCGGAATGATGCAGACCGTTTTTGCTGTGACGAGTGTCGCGAGCATGCTATTGTGTTTGCTGTTCGCGCTTCACGGGAGTCCAGTGACTGTACCCATATCACTAAGCATCGTACCTGTAATACTTGTTATTTTATATTGTAAGTCCGTTATAGGCTTAACGCTGTCCATACTACATATTCTCTTCTATTTCCTTTTTGCGCATTCCTATGATCTGTACGGATTTCTCCTTCATACGGGCATTCTTCTCTATCCTATTGTATGGTTGTCTGCCAAACGATTCAAGCATAATACACCTTCGCGCAAAATGACGATCCTCATCATCCTGATTACAATGGAACTGGTTGTAACGAGTTTGTTATGGATCGCATCCCTCCAGAATGAATCCACGTACTCTGCGACCTACATAATACTTACAGCACTTGGGTATACCACTGGAGCCATTGTTGCGGGTAGTCTGAGTCTGCTATGGCTGGAACGGATGAAGCACTATCGCGGGCTGGAGCAGCATCTCTCGGAAGTCCACCACCGATACATAGCCGAAACGGAGAAACTTCATCAGATTCTGAACGCAGTGCCTCTCTCCATTGCCACCGTAGATAAACAAGGCACAGTGATATTTGTCAATGAGATGATGGAGCAAACCGCAAGGGAGCAGCTACCTTGTACCTCCACGCCTGATCTCATTGGACAGCCTGCCAGTCAATTTGTTGAACAAGGTCAGGCGGATAAGATGGATAAAAGCATTCGCAGAGCCGTCGTTCATGGTGAGATTAGTGGGTTGACCGTTCGTTACGGTGCACACGTATTTCAGTCCCGAACCGTACCGATTTATGCCTTTTCAACAGAGTCTGCGAGAGAAGTTACAGGAGCCATGCTGATTATTCAGGATATCACGGAGCTTGAGATGTTGCGAAGTGAACTGGATAATGTGGATCGTCTCAGTCTGGTGGGGCAGATGGCTGCAAGCATTACGCATGAGGTGCGTAATCCAATGGCGGTTGTACGTGGTTTTCTTCAACTCATGCAGGAAAAGAGTCCGGATTCCCTTGATCATTACTACCGGATCGTCCTGGAAGAATTGGATCGGGCGAATAGTATCATTAATGATTTTCTATCGCTGGCCCAGGATCGGATTGCGGAAAAAGAGGAATCCCAGCTGCATGATATCATTCATGAACTCAGTCCATTGTTGTGGGCCGATGCGAACCTGCGTGGTCAGAGTATTGAACTTATGCTGGACCATAATGTACCGAAGTTGCACCTCAATCCAAAGGAAATCAAACAGGTGGTACTCAATCTGGCCCGTAACGGGATGGAAGCCATGAATGAGAAGGGCGTGCTTACGCTGGAGACGCGGATAGTCGATGACAAAGTGGAACTGTGTGTACGTGACACAGGGCCTGGTCTACCCAGAGTGAAGAAGGAAAAGCTGTTTGAACCTTTCTATACCACAAAAGCCAAGGGAACCGGACTTGGATTGTCCATGTGCCTAAGTATTGTGGAACGACATAATGGAACCATTACTGTGGAATCGGAGGAAGGCCAGGGCACGACCTTCAAAGTGGCATTTGAACGTTAGTCATTCAGCATATTTTGCCAGACATTGAGACATAATATTATGGAAGAAGCCTTTCCGCAGGCGGTTTCTGAATCTTGCTTTCATTGCTTATGGATGTATAATAGGAATAGCACATCATTACATCCATAATGTTCGATATGAATGTAACGTTGTTTTGGAGAGTTTATTGGCCTTTAATTTTATCGAGATCATAGAACAACCATTTATAAGGAGTGAAACCGAATGTCGATGTCATTTGATCAATACATGAAAGATATGGTTCAACCGATGCGGGATGATTTAACTCGTCTAGGAATCCAGGAGTTGCGTACTCCTGAAGAAGTGGAAGCAAGTCTTCCGGATGCAAAAGGAACAGCGCTGGTTGTCATTAACTCTGTATGCGGATGTGCCGCAGGTCAATGTCGCCCAGGTGTGTCCCAAGCACTGCAGCACGATATTACACCGGACCACCTGTACACTGTATTTGCTGGTCAGGACAAAGAAGCAACTGCAAAAGCACGTGAATTCTTTGCACCGTATCCTCCATCTTCACCGTCCATCGCTCTGATGAAAGACGGAGAACTCGTTCACTTTATCGAGCGTCATCAAGTGGAAGACCGTTCTGCAGAGGATATTGCGGCTGATCTCAAAAGTGCATTTGACCGTTACTGCCGTTAATTCGCTCCAATAGAACGCCCCGCCCTTCGGATCACCGATGCCGGGGCGTTTCATTTTGGATAGATAAGGTTATTGAACCATTCGGACCTTTCAAGCTGGACATCAAATTTCATTCATTTAGAAACGGGGTGTGTGAACGATGAGTTTGCAACAACAGATCATCGCTGAATTGAAGGTTAAACCAAGCATTAATGAAGAAGAGGAAGTACGCAAGCGTGTTGATTTTCTGAAGACGTATGTGAAAAATGCGGGTGCCAAGGGTTTGCTGATTGCGATCAGCGGCGGTATTGACAGTGCAGTGGCTACGGCGCTTTGCAAAAAAGCGACGGACGAGCTTACGCAAGAGAACAACCAAGAGTACAAAACGCTTGGTGTGTTCCAACCTTATGGTGAACAATCCGATATTGACCACAGCTACGCTGTAGCCAAAGCATACGATCTGAAGCATGTTGTGGAAACCAATATCGAAGATGCAGTTAACGAGATTGCGCTGGAAGTGGAGCAAGGTTTCAAATCCTTGGGTAGCCCACGTCATATGACTCACCAAGGCAAAGGTAATGTCAAAGCGAGAACTCGTATGGTTATGCAATATGCGCTTTCGTTTGAAGAAAACCTGCTCGTTGTAGGTACGGATCATGCGTCAGAAGCCATTACAGGCTTCTATACCAAATGGGGCGATGGCGCTGTGGATATCACACCACTGAGCACCCTGAACAAACGTCAGGTACGCCAGTTGGCAGCATATCTGAATGTGCCACAGGCTATTTTGGACAAAGCACCATCGGCAGGGCTATGGGAAGGTCAGACGGACGAAGATGAGCTGGGAATTTCGTATGAAGCGAACAGCGACTATCTCGAAGGCAAACAGATCGATCCGGCTGCACAAGAGCGCCTTGAAGCGTTCTATACGCGCACACATCACAAACGCAATGCCATTCCTGGTATCTAATACGGGTGGAAAAGCATGCTGGTTATAAGCTGTTAACACCAACATTGAAATAACATCCCTCTTAGGGAATGCAAAAAGAGTCACTGCTCACGCAGTGACTCTTTTTGTTATATGGAACGAGAAACCGCAAAAATCCAGGTGATTACCATATTAAAGGTGAGTTAGCTATTCCAGTCTTTGATCTGTTGCAGGGTTAGGGTGATGGCTTTCTCCAGTTGCGGAGTGGTTTCTTTAAATGGATGTACCGTATTAAAGGTGTGGTTCCCATCAGGAATCTGGTGCCATGGGATATCAGGGCGCGCTTGCACAAGTGCGGCAGAACCGTCCCTCAGACGCTGTGGATCTTCTGTTCCCTGAATGAGTGCAACTCGCACATGTGAAGAAGCCAAGCGGTCAATGATAGCGTAACGTTCGCTATGCTTGTCCAGGTCTTCCAGAATAGCCACGTCCAGTGGCATCTGCTGGCCTGTTCGTCCGTTAACGACATGGCTGCGACCATGCGTACGCATCTCTTCTTTTTGCTCCGCTGTGAAGAGATCCAGATTGGTTACGCCATTCCAGGAGATGACACCTGCCACCTGCTCGGGATGATCCAGTGCATAGACGAGACTTACACCCGCACCGCGGCTATGGCCAACCAGGTATACAGGAAGTCCAGTGAGTTCAGGTTGTGTAGCCACATGTTTCAGTACCAGGGCCAGATCGGCAAGCTCCCGGCTGTAGGTATTCACTGCGAACTTTTCAAGTTCAGAGAATTGCTCCAGATATTCGCCGATACCGTTGTGAGAGAAATTAAAGGTCAGCACATGATGAGTCTGGCTTAGCTGTGAAGCTGCATAGGGGAACATGCCCCAGTCTTTGAAGCCTTTGTATCCGTGAGACACAACGATGACACCTTGAGCGGGTTGTTGTGCAGGGAAAAAGTCTCCGCGAATGATCGCATCTACGTCAGTGGGCAATTCAAAAGTTATGGGCATTATTCAGACCTCCTAAGAATTTCAGACGATTCCTGATTCATATTTTAGCATATATGGTAATGCGGATAGGTACTCGCTTCTGATCGCCCCTCCTGCTACAATAGAATACGTGTTCGGAGAGTTACGGATCATGTGATTGAATGGAGATCTTTTACAATGAAGGTTCAAAAAGAGCGGTTTTCAGTACCGAGAAGATGGGACTTTTTGAATAACCTCTTACAGTATAAAAGATTAAGCGGGTGAAGCGTTGATGATATATGGCATAGGTAATGATGTGTTGGAGATTGGACGTATGCGGAAGCTGCTGTCCGGTCGCCATGCGGAAGCTTTCATAAAACGAATTTTAACGCCAGCAGAGCGGGAGATCGCGGTTCGTCGGGGGAAGCGGATGACGGAGTTTGTATCCGGTCGATTTGCAGCGAAAGAAGCGGTGTCCAAGGCATTTGGCTGCGGTATTGGTGGCGTCATGGGCTTCACTGACATTGAAGTGCTGCCTGATGGGACAGGACGTCCCGTGGCCTCGCTGTCCAGTCAAGCCTGGGAACGTCTGCAGCTGCCATATGATAAGCAATATGACATTCATTTGAGTATTACACATCAGACGGAATTGGCAGCGGCCTTTGCGATCGTGGAACAGATGGAAAAGTAGTTAGCTTGGCAATAGGAGAGGACGGAAATATGGGTTTACAGGAACAGAAACAACATTTCAGCGTGAATTTGCTGGACTGGTATATGATCAACAGACGGGATTTGCCGTGGCGTCGCCACAACAATCCGTATTTTACATGGGTATCGGAGATTATGCTTCAGCAGACTCGAGTCGATACGGTAATTCCGTATTTCAATCGTTTTATCGGGAATTTCCCGACCGTACAGGCGTTGGCGGAAGCACCCGAAGAGGATGTCTTGAAAAATTGGGAGGGACTCGGTTATTACTCCCGTGCACGTAATCTTCAGGCAGCCGCGAGACAAGTCATGGAGCTGCACGGAGGCGAGATGCCGCAGGACAAGCCGGCTGTCTTTGCATTAAAAGGGGTGGGCCCGTATACTGCCGGGGCCATTCTCAGCATTGCCTTCAATCAGCCGCAACCTGCGGTAGATGGCAATGTCATGCGGGTACTGTCCCGATACTTCCTCATCGATGAGGACATTATGAAGGGCAGCACCCGGGTGTTGATGGAAGAGCTCGCAGGAGAGCTCATTCCGGAAGGGCGTGCGCGTGATTTCAATCAGGCGCTGATGGAGCTTGGCGCGCTGGTATGTACACCCAAAGCGCCGCACTGCCTGACTTGCCCGGTCATGGAGCAATGTTCCGGCCGTATTGCCGGAAGAGAGCTTACACTGCCGGTCAAGACCAAGGCGAAGCCGCCGCGCCCTGAGCAGCGGCTGGTCGCGATTGTGGAGGGCCGCGGTGCTCATCGCGGCCAAGTGCTTGTGCGCCAGCGCCCAGACACGGGCCTATTGGCCCGCATGTGGGAGCTGCCGCATGTGCTCGCGGCGCCCGCCGCAGCCAGCAAGAAGGCGGCGCCGCTGGCGGATGAGCCGGCCATGGCATTGCTGGCCGGCAGTCTGTGGGCGGAAGGCTTCGCTGCCCGCCCGGAAGGGCTGGCTACCCATGCGGAGCATGTGTTCAGCCACATTGTCTGGAGCCTGCAGGTGTACAAGTGTACCGAGCAGGACCAGAGCAGTGAGCTTCCGCTGATCGCAGCGGAAGCCAGAGCCGCCTACGATGCACAGGCGGAAACAAGGGAGGGCACAGCCTCATCGTCAACTGTGTCACCTGAGTCAGACACGACGCATTCATCGGAGCCAGGCACGCCTAATGCGCAGAACATCTCAACATCGCTTAACGATGGAGAGATGTTGATGTCATCATCTGATGTTAGTGACCTAGCGCTGAGTACTACGACACTGACAGGTAAAGGCGATGGCTTGACCTACCGCTGGATCGGTCCGGAAGATATGGATAAGATGGCATTCCCGAATATCTTCCTGAAGCTGATCAGCAGTTATTTTGCTGGTGCGTATGATCAAGTGAATGATTAAATGGGGGAGCTAGCGAACTCCAGAGGTCTTATCATGTGGATATACCACAATTATAAATTCTAACGAACCTGAGTGACGTTATCATAGACAAATCAACCCAAAAGTGCGTATCAAAGCCCGTATCTGGGGAAATAGCTACTCTGAGATTCGTTAGGTTCGCGATACGATGAAATATCGAGCAATAACGTGTCCTGGGTTCGTTAGAAACAAAACACCCATTAACTATAGCGGTAGCAAAAAGAGAGCCTGATCACGGTCACGACGACCGAATCAGGCTCTCTTTTATGTTAACTGTTGCATGCTAACAGTCTTATTTTGCAGAAGCGTAACGTTTGTTCACTTCATCCCAGTTGATTACATTCCAGAAAGCGGCGATGTAGTCAGGACGTTTGTTTTGGTAGTTCAGGTAGTAAGCGTGCTCCCATACATCCAGACCCAGAACCGGAGTCAGACCTTCGAAGAGAGGGCTGTCTTGGTTAGGTGTGCTAGTGATGGACAACTTACCATCTTTACCAACTACGAGCCAAGCCCAGCCGGAACCGAAGCGAGTTGTAGCTGCTTTAGCGAAATCTTCTTTGAATTTATCAAAGCCACCCAGTTCGCTATCGATAGCTGCTGCGATATCGCCTGTAGGAGCGCCGCCGCCGTTAGGTCCGATGATTTCCCAGAACAAGCTGTGGTTAGCATGTCCACCACCATTGTTGCGAACCGCTGTGCGGATGCCTTCTGGTACGCTGTCAAGGTTAGCAATCAGATCTTCCAAGCTTTTTTCTTGCAGTTCAGGAGCGCTTTCCAGAGCTGCGTTCAAGTTAGTTACATAAGTATTGTGATGGCGATCGTGGTGGATTTCCATCGTTTTTGCATCGATATGTGGTTCCAGTGCGTCGTTAGCGTAAGGAAGTGCTGGTAATTGAAAAGTCATAATGAAATACCTCCTGAGATTTTTGGTTTTTTTGAAAACAGGTACATATGTAATAATACCCTTGCCACTAATATTAAACCGCATTCGAGCTAATTAAGCAACATTTTTGTTTATTAAGTCCCCCGAGGCGTTGATCTAATGATGGGCCAGAGATAACAAACATATTTTACCCTTTATGCAACTATTTATGTGTTTTCAGGCATTAAAATGGATGAAAAGTTTAATATTCGTATGTAAACGGTTACAATTAAGCGCTTTCAAAAGAAAATGCGTGTTTTATGGAGAAAAGTATGGTTTAATTGACGAAGAAGCGGTATTTTCTCGTTTTTTGTCATTATATGAACATTGGGTTTTTGGTAAAAAGGGATTCCCTTTTTGTAAAAAACCTCATCTAAGCTAACGAAAAGGGAGATTTAAGACATGCACGTTCGTTCCTTTCAGTTGAGTGATGCAAGCCAGATGACGGAGCTTCTCCAGGTTGCACTATCGGAAGAGTGTTATGAGAACACGATGGGCCCGTTTGCCCGTCAATTGTCATGGGATTCTGACCTGATCATGGTTGCGGAAGAAGAGGGAGACCTCGTAGGCGCTTTGATCGGTACGATTGATCACAACCAGGGTTGTATCTACCGTATTGCGGTACATCCAGACTATCGTCGCCGTGGAGTCGGCAAAACACTTGTCGAGGCTATGGAACAGCGGTTCCAGCAGCGTAAAGTCAGCCAAGTATGGGTGGCGGGTGATGAGCACAACAAAGTAGCCATGCCTCTATATGAAGCAATGGGTTACGGTGCCAATCAGATTATGAGCGCTTTCCAGACTCTTAGTATTTTGTCCAAAGCTTAGTTTGCATGTTTAAAAAGAAATAAAAAAAAGATTTTCATTTCATATTAGGCATATCTCTTTAACGTGTAAGAACGTGAGGGATGTGCCTTTCTATTTATATGAGTGTTCTTCACGTCATATTCCTCTGGTTTCCTCATTTTCTGAACATGCTTCGGAGTGCCTGAATTCTATTTAAATCACCCTGACTATCCCGGCTGTATTCACGATAACCAAGGTATTGGTGCTCATAACCAATTGTTTCACTCTCCCAAATGGAGTAGACTGAAAGGGAGTATGGTTACCATGTTACAAGTTTAATTCAACTATTTAATAAATGAGGTGTCCCTTTGAATTCCAATAATCATTCAATGGAACATGTGACTTCCGAGCAACGAAATGAACCGTCAAAGCCTGAACAACCGGGGAAATCCTGGGTTGTCGAGCTGTGGGATTGGGTCAAAACGATTGTTGTTGCTTTTGTAATTATGATGCTGCTGAACCTGTTTGTGTTTAATCTGTCAATGGTCAAGGGACAGTCCATGCAGCCGACACTGGTTGAGCGAGATCGCCTTTTCGTCAACAAAATCGTATACCATCTGGGTAATCCTTCCCGATCAGATGTGATCGTACTTCGTGATCCAAGTGAAGGTGTAGAGAAGAAGGATTTTCTGGTGAAACGGATCGTTGGACTTCCGGGAGATACAATTGAAGTTAGGGATCACCATCTATATGTGAACGGCGAGCAACAAGCGGAAACGTACACCGATATTGAGGTGCAGGACCCTGATTTTGGACCAATCACCTTGGAGCCGGATCATTTCTTCGTGATGGGGGATAATCGTCATGAAGGCAAAAGTAAGGATAGCCGAGTGTTTGGCAGTATTACATCCGACCAGATTGTAGGCAAGGCTGAATTTATTTTCTGGCCGTTTTCTGAATTGAATAAATTGTAAAATGCTTACAGGACAACAACTTCAGACTGCATTTTGCGTTAAACCATATAGACTCGTTCCGTTTGAATTCAAGTATGTAAGGCATATATAGAAATTAACGCCTGTCCTCTTACCGTGAGGCGGGCGTTCACTATTTACGGAATAAGTGTCGGGAGAAGAGAGGGAAGAGAAATGACGAGCGTACAGACCGGGGCAGCACAGGATGCCTCCGTATGGGAGAAGTTAAAACAGGAGATCAAGGCAGCTGGCCCCGGACTGGGCATTGATGATATCGGTTTTGCTTCGGCTGATCCCTTTGTTTCCCTGAAGTCGCTGCTGGAGCAGTCGCGGGATAAAGGGTATGCTTCAGGTTTTGAAGAGCCGGATATTGAAAAAAGGGTGCACCCCGCCTTAAAAGATGGCGAGCCCGCTTCACTTATTGCAATAGCCGTGGCATACCCATCCAAAATGGTGAATCCGCCGAAATCGGAGCCTGGTGCGTATCGAGGCATTTTTGCCCGTTCGGCTTGGGGTCAGGATTATCATCAGGTCCTGCGTGCAGCGATGGACAAGTTGGTCAATTTTATAAAGGAACGCGTACCTGAGGCCATGATCGAAAGCATGGTAGACACCGGAGCATTGGTGGATCGTGCGGTGTCCCAGCGTGCGGGGATTGGTTTTAGCGCCAAAAACTGTGCCATTATATCACCCAAATTTGGTTCATGGATTTTTCTCGGAGAACTGGTAACAAATATTCCTTTTCAACCAGACACACCTGTGACCGAAGACTGCGGTGAATGTACAAAATGTATCGATGCCTGTCCTACAGGAGCATTAGTGGGGCCGGGGCAGTTGAATGCACAGCGCTGTATTTCTTTTGTAACCCAGACAAAAGGGTTCGTGGATGAAGAATTTATGCTGAAAATAGGCAACCGTCTGTACGGTTGTGACACGTGTCAGATTGTCTGTCCGAAGAACCGGGGCAAGAACTGGGATCACCATCCCGAGTTTCACCCCGATCCGGAGATTGTGAAGCCACTCCTGCTGCCGCTGCTGGACATCGGTAACCGGGAATTCAAGGAACGTTTCGGTCAGAGTTCCGCCGCTTGGCGGGGCAAAAAGCCGATTCAACGCAACGCTGTTATTGCCCTGGGCAATTTCAAAGACAAAAGTGCTGTACCCAAACTTACAGAAGTACTAAAACGTGATCCGCGCCCCGAGTTGCGGGGAACCGCAGCCTGGGCGTTAAGCAGAATTGGAGGAGAAGACGCCATGAGAGCAATTGGGGAAGCTGCCGCTAACGAACAAGATGGGAACGTACTAAGCATGCTGCAGAAGGCCGAGGAGCGACTGAGTTCGTCCGAGACCTTACCCAAACAGCCACAGGCTGGACAAGTGAGTGAGAAGCAGCCAGAGGAACAGAACAACGAGAACAATACCTTACGTGCGTTACAACAGGATTTGAAAATGGAAGCTGGGATTGAACCGGGTAGTGAGCAGTCTGCACAGCCTGCCAAACCGGAAGCCGCAGCGTGGAAACCTTCAGCCGTTACAGGTCTTCATGGCAAGCCCGTATACTACGATGAGGTACTGACACCGATTGGTACTCTTACGTTATGCGCGACGGATGAAGGGCTGTGTCACATCGATTTTGGCGCCTTTCACGTACGCGAAGCTCATCTGCAACAATGGGCCCGCATCTGGATTGGCGAGTATCGATATGAGAAGAATGAAGAGAAGCTCAGCGAAGCTGCAAAGCAGTTAAAGGAGTATTTTGCAGGGGAGAGAAAAACGTTCGACTTGCAGCTTGATCGGCTTGGAACACCATTCCAGCTACAAGTATGGCAAGTTCTGTCCGATATATCTTATGGAGAGGCCTCATCACACCAACAGGTTGCGGAAATCATCGGCAGACCCAAGGCTGTTCGTGCAGTTCTGGACGCCATTAGCAAGAATCCGATTCCGATTATTATTCCCTGTCACCGTATCAGTGGTAAAGACGGTACCCTGGTGGGTTATGTAGGCGGTCTGCAAACCAAGGAGCAATTGCTCGCATTGGAGCAGCTATCGTAAGAGCGGGGGACGTTCATGAAGTATGTAAACGTGGAGAGCGTGGAAGCGGGGGAGCTTCTGGGCAAGACGGTATATTCCAGTAACGGCACGGTACTGCTGTCTGCCGGAGTCCAGCTCACCGTATACATGGTCAATACGCTGAAGCGTATTGGCGTGACCATGTTATACATCCAGGATGAAGCGTATAAAGATGTGGATGCAGAAGACATTCTGGATGAAACCACGAAACGGGCAATAATTAACGAAATGAGTGTCACACTCGAATCCATTCGATCCGGGAAAGACTGGAGTCCGAGAAAAGTTGCCCTCAGTATAGAGAAGTTGCTGAATGATGTACTGAATGGGCGTGAAATGCTTGTGCAGCTCACCGATATTCGTACCAAAGACAATGCACAGTATGTTCATGCGATGAATGTATGTTTGTTGTCTTCGGTCATCGGACTGAATATGGGACTCAATTATAATCAACTAAAGGACCTTGCTGTGGGGGCATTATTGCATGATATTGGCAAAGTGGGGGAACCTCCTGGCAGTGGCTCTGCTGCAAATTCTTCGCTGCATCATACATGGCGTGGATTCGAAGTGATTAAGAACAAACGGGAGTTCAGTCTGTTGGTCGCCCATACGGCCTTGCAACATCATGAGCATGTAGATGGTACAGGCATGCCGAGAGGGATCAAGGGGAGTGACATTCATCTGTTTGCGAGAATCGTTAGTGTGGCTAATATCTATGATAATCTCATTAATGGTTTATCCAAGGACAGTTTGATGCCACATGAGGCCTGTGAAGAGATGATGGCGTTATCTGGTACAAAGCTGGATCGGGACATTCTGATTGAGTTCAATAAGAGTGTATCCGTGTATCCCAATGGTACAGCGGTACGACTGTCCACCAAAGAGACTGGAGTCATTGTGCGTCAACATCGGGGATTGCCCGGCAGACCTGTAATCAGGGTGGCGCGCGGAAGTACGCGTTATTCTCTGGATGTGGTTGAAATCGATCTGGCTCAGCATACAACCGTTTTCATTGAAGCTGTCATGACGTAGCTTGTGTGCGGTTCAACTGGAAAATCCGTTTGCTCAAGGCGTGCGGAAATGCTATGATACTTTCAGGAAATCCGCTCTGTGTCAGGTTTGCAACTTATGTGTCGAACATCATGAAGTGACACGGATTATCAGGCTTTTTAGAATGCATACAGAGGTGTCTAAGAGATGGATATTGTTATACCGATTATTACATTGATTGTTGGTCTGGTCGGGGGATTTTTCATCGGGGTGTTCTACTTGCGTAAACAACTTGAGAAAATGCAAAGCAATCCGGACATGCTTCAGAAAATGGCGAAGCAAATGGGCTACAACCTGAATGGCAAGCAAATGCAGCGTGCCCAGCAGATGATGAAGAATCAGCAGCCAGGAGCGAAAATGCCTCAGCCGCAACAGCATCCTGCGCGTAAAAGTTCGGGCCGCCGAAAATAATAGCAGTGAAGTGAATAACTGCTTAAAGTGCGTGTTCAAAAAGTTGGGTCGTACTTTTTGAACAACCTCTTAAAGTATTGTGGTTCGAAAGGAGGCGTTTGGCAGTGGCTGGCGTTAAAGATTATTTGAATTCAAAAGTATCCGACAACCGGGAGAAGATCGAGTATCATGTAGAGCAGATCCTGAAATTGATCGGAGAAGATAGTACACGTGAAGGGCTGCTTGAAACGCCTGCACGTGTGACCCGAATGTATGAAGAAATTTTTGGCGGATATGAAGTAGACCCGCGCGATGTGCTCGGTGTCACGTTTGACGAGAATCATGAAGAACTGGTTATCGTCAAGGATATTGTCTACTACAGTCAGTGTGAGCACCACATGGCGCCGTTCTTCGGCAAGGTACACATTGGGTATGTACCAAGTGGCAAGATCGTTGGTCTGAGCAAAATGGCTCGTCTGGTCGAAGCAGTAACACGTCGCCTGCAAGTTCAGGAACGTATTACTTCACAGATCGCTGACATTCTGACAGAGGCCGTTGAACCTCATGGAGTTATGGTCGTTGTGGAAGGCGAGCACTTGTGCATGTGTTCCCGCGGCGTGAAGAAACCGGGAAGCAAGACGGTAACGTCTGCTGTACGTGGTTCTTTCCGTGAGAATCCGGCACAACGTGCGGAGTTCTTGTCTTTGGTAAAAGATTAAGATCAGGTATGTCCACTCGCTGGACAAGCCGGATGAGTAAGTTCCTTTGGTTTTGGAAGCAGCAGTTTCTAGCCATAGGATGTGATATAAATAAGCCGTGTTCCCTGGGAACCGGCTTATTTATATATGCGTTGTCATTCCTATATACTGGATACATATGAATTCGTTAAGCCGGAGGTAATGGAACGATGAGTGTACCTTCCCATTCAGATCAACCGGTTCAGCCGGAAAAGGGACTACAGGCAGATCAACAGGCTTCATTGCGTCTGCAAATCTGGGAGACACCACTCATGCGACAAGGTAGTAGTGTACTCGAAGCTTTTGCGTGGGAAGAAGTTATGTGCAGGCGGGTTGGAGCAGGGCATCTACCTGTTGCACATATATGGAGACACCCAGATGCCTTTGTAGCGGGTCTGCGTGACCGCAGGTTGCCACAGGCTGTAGAAGCGATGGAGCAGATTAGAAGCCAAGGGACAGCGGTCTGTGTTCGGCCTTCCGGTGGAGCGGCAGTACCCTTGAACCCAGGGGTAGTTAATGTGTCGCTGATTCTGCCTAATCCCGGACATGCTATCAATATTCATGATGATTTCCGGGAGATGGCTTCGATTATTGCCGAGTCGTTAACGCCGTGGTCGAATCAGGCGCAGACAGGCGAGGTCCAGGGTGCTTTTTGCCCGGGAGATTATGATGTCAGTGTAGGTGGATTGAAATTCTGTGGTATTGCCCAGCGCAGGCAGGCAAAGGCGTATATCATTACGGCTTTTATCATCGTGGAAGGTCAGGGAGATCAACTGGCAGCGGACGTGCGACAATTCTATCAGCATGCAGCAGGTGGGGCGAGTGAAGGATATCCTGATGTTCAGCCTGGCACGATGGCAAGTCTGAAAGAATTGGCAGGTGTACCTTCAGCCGCGGCATATACTGCGGCTTTGGTTCGAACACTACGAGATCGCTATCCACAGGCGGAGACCAGCAGGGTGCTTAGCGTTGGCTCTGAAGAAGTACGCCTGACAGCTGAGCAGATGAAGCTGCGATACGATTAACACTTTTTACTAGGGCTTGGAATTGGTTAATAGAGATGATATGATGTGATTTCGGAAGGAGAGTGTTAGGATGGACACATTGAGATATACGTATTTATATGAGGTTGTATCAACAGGCGAAAAATCCGAGTTCAGCCAAATGGCAACAAGCAAGGAAGAGGCTGCTGCACTGATCGTTGCACGTATAGCCGATCTGGAGTTTACAGACGAGTCTGATATCAAGCTGGGCGATCTGATCTCCATTAGCAAACAGGTTGGCGACAACTATGTGGCGTGCGAGGGCTGTGCTTCTTAAGTGAACATTTAGAAATAGGAAGTCTCTCAAAATACAAGCAAGTCTCTTTTTACAAGAGGCTTGCTTTTTTGTATACACCATAAGAGATATCTTTCAGTCATTCGGCTGGAGATATCTCTTTTTTCTCTAATTCATCTAACCCCAAGCTTAATAAGGCGGCCACAACAACTTGCGTGCCGTTTCGTAACGCTCGGCAACAGCGGGCCAGTAGACAACGTTCCACCAATCCTCGATATACTTTTTGCGTTCATTCTGATGTTTCAGATAGTAGGCATGTTCCCACACATCCAGTGGCAGGAGCGGTACGATATCGGACTGGGACAGGTTCTGGTGTTTCTCCGCCTGCAAAATCTCCAAACGATGTGCTCTCGGGCTCCAGACAAGCATCGCCCAGCCACTGCCTTCCACCTTGTTCGCGGCTTCTGTGAATTGATTCTTAAACGCTTCATAACTTCCGAAATCCCGCTTGATCTGCTCTGCCAGCATACCGGAAGGTTTGCCGCCACCAGCAGGATTCATAATTGTCCAGAAGATCGTATGCAGGTAGTGGCCTGCCCCGTTGAAGGCAAGTTCACGTTCCCAATGTTTGATGAGTTCAAAGTTATTCTTTTTTCGCGATTCCGCCAGCTTTTTCTCTGCTACATTTAGTCCGTCCACATAAGATTGATGGTGTTTGTCATGATGGATACGCATCGTCAGCTCATCAATATGTGGCTCCAGCGCATTGTACGCATAGGGGAGAGGCGGCAGTGTGTGTCCTCCGATGGGAACCGGCTTCTCTTTTACGGGAGGTGCTGTAGAGCTGGGTGTGGCTTGTGTTGTTCCCGTAGAAGGCGGTTGAATGGTTGCGGATTGAATCTGAGCTGAAGCGGCAGGTGCATTTACATTCCCCTCTGGAGAAGTTGGAGCTTCTGAAGCTTGGCGATGGATGCTTTCTGACTCTGACGTATGCAACGCATTTTCCAGAAAAAGTGATGGCTCCGAATCCGTTTCGCGCAAGATGCCAGGTTGGCCAAGCGTATCCAATACGCCCAGAAAATACTCCGACTCGCGGATAAAATGCAGAATGAGTACTTTGGCAAGCGGAACAGCTTGCACAGCAGCACTTTGCTCCAGAAGAACATACAGCTGTTTGATGAACTCTCTCGATTGCTGCCGAGCTGCCAACACAAGTTGATCGATACAACGAACGATGTAGGGAGCAGGCAGATGGGTTCCGGGCAATATTTGTTTTAAAAGCTGATTGGCTACTCGCTCACTGTTTGCAAAGGTAACCTCCCATTCCTCCAGTAGCTTGACGTAGGGGGGCTCCAGATCAGGAACCAGGGCACGAATGACGAGTGTATGTTCTTTCTCCTGTTCTTTCCAGAAACGGATTTCCTCCAATGTCCGCAGAGGCAGCAGGTGACCATATCCATACCAGTTCATCTATGTTGAACCTCCTTCAGATGAAATTCATTGCATGCAGACCATCTGTTCATGCGTCCCAAGAGTATATTCTCCGAGCTTGTTGTCCTATGAGTGCAAAAAAAAGAGCCCCTGAGGGCTCTGGAAAAAATTCGATGATTGAAATTTGGTTATTCTCCATTATTCGTGTTCTGCACATCGTCACTGCTTGTTTTCGTTACATGACTGAGGAAAGTTGAGACACGGCGCAGATATTCTTTCGGATGCTCCCGGAAAATAAGTTCATGATGCGCGTCCTGGACAATCCATACATCCGAATACGGATTAGTCTGGTTGGCGGCGAGTTGCTCCGCAATTGGATAAGGCGCCTTCTCGTCCTCTGTACCATGGATGAAGAAAATCGGGAACGGATAATCTTCCTTTTTCACTTCCTGGTATGGAATCTGTTGTAATCCGGTACCATTCAGAACAGGGAACAACAGTTTCATGATCTCCAGTGTAGGCTGACGTGGCAGATCGATCTGGTTGTGAATGTTGTGGTACAGCGTATCTGGCTCCAGCAGGAACGCACTGTCCAGAATCATTGCATCTACTTCCTTCGTAATAAGTCCGGTTTGTAACGCTGTACCGGCACCCATCGAGAAGCCCCAGACAACCAGTTCCTGTGCACCGCGTTGCTTGGCGAACTGGATGGCACCCAGCAATTGCTGTGACTCAGCTTTGCCACCTGTGGCCACAGCTTTGTTCACCTGGGAGGCGAAGCCATAATCGAACATGACCACGTTGAACCCAAGTTGATGGGCATAGTGTGCCAGGTCATACATGGGTACCCATGTTTCTTCACGATTAGCACCATAGCCGTGACTGAAAATAATCGTTTTGCTTGCAGCATTGTCAGCAGGTATATACCATCCCTGCATCGTGCGGCTGCCATCTGCTGCCGGGAACGTGATGTCTTCATACTTCATGTTCTTGGCTTGCATCGGATTGGAGAAGACAGGCGCTACCGTTGGATTGGATAATACCCATGCGATATAACCATGCAGTGCAATAAAACAAAACAGTAGAAAAAATACAACGGAGAGCAGCAACGCTACGATAATATGTTTGAACCGAATCAGCCTCGGTGATAGGGAAGAGGGCAGATCGGACACTTTTGTTTGCAGCGGGGCTTCGCTCTGGGATGATTGATACATGAATGCCCCTCCTTTGAAGTTCAGTTGAAGATAACAACGACATGAAAAGAGAATTGCGTCGATTTCAGAGCCTGCTTCAGAGCGATATCTTAATGTAATATATCTTTATCGTATGTTCCAATATAGTCAAAGTCAATTGATTGAGGGCATTTGTTACGCAATTGTTATATAGTTCTTAAGATATATGGGTAACATTACCTTAGTGTGTAAATTACAGGGGATTAAGTCTTATAAAAAGGAAAAATTTACACGTTGGCCTATTTTGATTTTGGCTCTTTTTGGTTTACAGATGAGACCGTTTCTCATATAATTTATGTAACCAAGTTTCATGTGATGAAACATGAGGAGGGCATTATGCCATGGAAGATCGCAAGTTAACCGTCCGGGCTGTGGAACGGGCGCTGGATATATTATTATGTTTTACCACACGCAGTGATCTGGGACTCACCGAAATTGCCAGCCAGATTGGCCTGCACAAAAGTACAGTGCACCGTTTGATGGCTACGCTGGAGGATCGAGGGTTCGTGATCCGCGATGCAGCAACAGAGAAGTACCGACTTGGCATCCGAATCTGGGAACTGTCGGCTCATATGTCCCGCAGTGATGATCCCGCTATTCTGCTGCTGCCTGCGATGGAGCGACTGAGAGATCGATTGGGGGAGACCGTGAGTCTGTACCTGCGTGATGGCAGTGAACGGATACGGATTCAGGCGGTGCAAAGTGATCAGGCGATCCGCCGAGTCGCTCCAGTGGGTGTTAGACTCCCGCTGTCTGTGGGCGCTTCCAGCAAAGTTTTGATGGCGTTTGCCACGGACGAGGATCGTGAAGAACTGATGAACGGGCCGGAATGGCCGGTGTTTATTGATCCGGCGGTGTATTTGGCGCAGATGGGAGATATCCGGGATAACGGATATGCGACGAGTTATGAGGAACGTGAGCCGGGAGCCGCCGCGGTATCTGTTCCGATTATGGATCGCAGAGGCAATATTGCAGCTGCCCTCTCGGTCTCAGGGCCTGTCAGCCGACTCTCGCAGGAGACATTGCATGAATACGCACCTGTGTTGAAGGATGCTGCTACGCAGATGGGGCTCATGTTATCCTGATGTTGAGGTAAGGTTTTTCTCCAATTGAGTTGGTGTTCTGGAATATAAAGGTTGTTTTTATGTTCCGGTTACGCTACTCTGTAATGGACGGCCCAACGGGGCCAGCTTCATTGAATATGAACGGCGGCATCTGTAAGCCGCAACTTGTTAACGTTACTGGGGGAGTCCGAATTGTCCGGACTGAGACGGAATCGCATGAGATTCCGGACCCTTTGCACCTGATCTGGATCATACCAGCGTAGGGAAGTAATCGGCGATATGACCACAACCACCACATGATGTGACCCTTGTAGGGCTCCGTTAAGGAGCTGCATAAAGGTGCATTATTGGTGATGGACATAAAAGTCGGTTCCTTCGGGGACCGGCTTTTTTATATACAGGGAACGGGCGATATAGCGCGGATTTTATGGGCTTCTTTTTCGATAACCTGCGGAAGTGGGCTTGGATGAATAGAGAACGCACCATAGATCATCCAAGATCTGTGGCAGCCTCCGTCTGTTGTTAACTGTACATGAAAAGTGTCTTCCCTGGTCTGGTGTAGGATCGCTCTTTCTTCTCTGCATTGCGCATGATTTGGGACAGGTACGTAAGTGAGCTAATGACGAAACCAACCAAACAAGCGACGAACACTGAGGAGGAGACAAGCGAACATGAGTACAGGAAATCAAACGGGACAACAAGCGATTGAACAGGAACATAACGATCGGCAGGTGGAAAAAGAAACAGGAGCGGCCGGACGGGTCCAGCCCTTTCCGGGCAGCCGCAAAGTCTACATTCAGGGCTCACGGCCGGACATTGCTGTACCGGAGCGTGAGATAGTCCTTCATGACACAAATACTCCCCAAGGGGTGGAGCATAACGAACCGCTGCGTGTCTACGATACGAGCGGCCCCATGACCGATCCCGCATTCCATGCGGATATCCGTGCAGGTCTGCCATCCCTGCGCACACGTTGGATCACAGAGCGCGGCGATGTTGAAGCTTATCAGGGCCGTACAGTTAAACCGGAGGATAACGGACTGAAGCCCGGAGGAAAGAGAGCTGGAGCCGAAGAGTACCCTGGATTGCGTGGCAAACCGCTGCGGGCACAGCCAGAACGCTGCGTGACTCAGATGCACTACGCGAGACAGGGAGTCATTACGGCTGAGATGGAATTCGCCGCCATTCGTGAAGGCGTGGAGCCGGAATTTGTGAGACAGGAGCTGGCGAGTGGACGGGCCATTCTGCCATCCAACATCAATCACCCGGAGAGTGAGCCGATGTTGATCGGTCGTCATTTTCACGTGAAGATCAATGCCAACATAGGTAACTCGGCCGTATCTTCCTCCATCGAGGAAGAGGTGGAGAAGATGACTTGGGCGGTACGCTGGGGATCGGATACGGTGATGGATCTGTCCACAGGCAAAAACATTCATACCACCCGGGAATGGATCATCCGTAATTCACCTGTGCCGATTGGTACGGTGCCGCTGTATCAGGCGCTGGAGAAGGTGAATGGCGAAGCGGAAGCGCTGACCTGGGAGTTGTACCGTGACACACTCATTGAGCAGGCAGAGCAGGGCGTGGACTACTTTACGATTCATGCAGGTGTACTGCTGCGTTATATCCCCATGACCGCCAAGCGAATGACAGGCATTGTATCTCGCGGTGGGTCCATTATGGCAGCATGGTGTCTGGCGCATCATCAGGAGAATTTTTTGTACACCCATTTTGAAGAAATCTGCGAGATTATGAAAAGGTATGATGTGGCGTTCTCACTGGGAGATGGACTTCGTCCAGGCAGTATCTACGATGCGAATGACGAAGCTCAGATGGCGGAACTGGCCACGCTTGGGGAACTGACGCAGATCGCATGGAAGCATGATGTGCAGGTGATGATCGAAGGCCCGGGTCATGTGCCGATGCATAAGATCAAGGAGAATGTGGACTTGCAGATGGAGATCTGTAAAGAAGCACCGTTCTACACACTTGGGCCGCTAACGACCGACATTGCGCCAGGATATGATCACATCACATCCGCCATTGGGGCAGCCATGATTGGCTGGTTCGGCACGTCCATGCTCTGTTATGTTACGCCAAAAGAACATCTGGGCCTGCCCAACAAGGATGATGTGCGGGAAGGGGTCATCGCCTACAAGATCGCAGCTCATGCCGCCGATCTGGCGAAAGGCCATCCGCGTGCTCAACGCCGCGATGACGCATTGTCCAAGGCACGCTTTGAGTTCCGCTGGCGTGACCAGTTTAACCTGTCACTGGACCCGGAACGTGCGCTGTCCTACCATGATGAGACGCTGCCAGCAGAAGGGGCCAAAGAAGCTCATTTCTGCTCCATGTGCGGACCGAAGTTCTGTAGCATGCGCATCACGCAGGACATTCGTGCCTTTGCCGCTGATAAAGGATTGTCTGAGAATGAGGCTGTAGCTGCCGGGATGCAGGAAAAGGCCGAGGAATATCGGACACGCTCCTAGGCGCCGATACAGCGCAAGCTGGGCAGTCTGACATCGTTTGAAGGTGAGAATACTGCTATCATGTCGTCTTCTTCATCTTATTGATCAGCTTCCTGATACTTTTTATCAGCATTATGGTTGATTGTCTAGCTGATGTTTAATAAAATGAATGTAAGTAAACACCAATAAGAGTAGCCAGGCCAATGGCTACTCCTGCACAGCATTTGCGGTGGGTATTCCTCCGAGTGCAGCAAGTTCAGATGAAGTGACCCGTCAGGCCGTCAACCTGTGGCGGGTCACTTCTTTTTACGATCGATGTATGTCAGGAGCGCAATAATTAACATCGCGAACACGATTACGTCGTTAAAAGAGAAGTTCATAGGATCACCTCCCACTGGAGGCAAGCCTATTTCCCACCACAAATTGGCTGTACAAAGTGATTATACCATTTGAAATGCTCTTGTTCGAGAGCATTTTTATTTTGCAGAAGGAGTCGATATAGTAGTTTTCACATGTTTTTAGTGATTGTAATATTTCACTCCAAATCAGCAGCTACTGTCGAGCCAAGCCCAAATCCTTCTCCAAATAAGCCGCAAGCAATGCCAGCGGGGTATGGATTGGAATACCGCGATCTATTGTAACCTGTGCAGCAGCGGGAGCCATAGATAGTTGGGCTGCCACTACTGTTTTACCCGGATACTGCTCAGCAATCTGCTGTAATCCTTCACGTACCGCTTCGAGATATCCTTGCTGATCTCCACGCATAATCAACTCAAATGTCCCAGGGATGCACACCGCTTCCGTCTGAGATGTCTTGGCAACGTGTAGTTGCTCATTCTCATCCTCTTGCTGTAATGCCTGATTCAACCGTGCCATCGTTCCTTCAACGGTTGCCGGGTTGGTGAATGCTATTATGTAATCTCCTGGTACTCGCCGCATCTCCTGCAATAACGGATCATCTATGCCGATCACAGGCACAGGGACCTGTGTGGCTTCCTGCTCCAGTACTGTCGCAAACAGGGTGCAGGTGACCAGAATGGCATCGGCATGACACTCAGCGATCCATTGGAGCGTCTGGGCTACCTTCTTGTGAATGACGACCTCTGAAAAGTCAGCGTCATGTTTAAGACGATCCAGACCTGGATCGACGTAATGGACCAATTCAACTTCATAAGGAGCAAGCGTCTCCTCAACTAAGGCGATGTTGGAATAATGAGCGTGAAAACAACCAATGGTGATCATGTGCTAAGTCCCCTTTTACAGTTCGTATATGTCATGGATTTCGTAGATATTTAAACCATTATAGAAACATGACTGAGAACTGTACAGTCGTTTATTGCTCAACGCCAATAACCGTCTTTCCGCCAAGCTGCGGAAAGACGGTTGATAACCTGACTCGACTAGGGTCGGTCCGGTGTCCATTTTTATCTAAGGGAAGGAGAAGTATTTTTCTTAGCCATTTTTTGCTGTAGAATTTCATGAAAGGATAGACCTTGAGTGTTCTCATTCTCCTTTTTAGGAGCAGTGGTCGCCGTGTTGCGCGGATATTGGTGATGGTACGGGATCATTTGCTGAATAGGCATGCGGATCATCTTGGTTCCTCCTTTGATGCGTTTTTTATGAATTATGTATTTCGACTGGTTACCATGCCAGGTGCGCATATAGGTACATGTGACTTGTTAGACGAAATAAAAGAGTTTAAAGCGTAATTCCAATTGGATTGTAGTGATTTTACCCGGTTTTAAGGAGATGTAAACGTTTTTAGGGAAATTCAGGAGTAAAGGACCTAATATGAAAGGTTTGATATGGGAGGATCGAATCGGTTGTTATGTGAATAGTCCCAATTTTAAGGAAGTCAATGGTACCCGTATATGAGGCATATTATCTGGTTAAATGATGCAAAGCATGCTAACTAACTTGGTACCATGGTCGGGTTGTTTAGGGGGTAATGTAGTTCCGGATATAAAAAAACTGCCGAGCGAACCCGGCAGCTTACGTGATATGAAGAAGGATGCGATGAAACTTTGATTCTGTCTGAGGTGGTATCGTGTTGGTTTTATCTACTTTGGCGAACAGCGATGTATATATCCACTTGTACACTTTCGGGATTCAGGCTGCGTTCATCATACAATTCAAAATCCCCAGTGAACGTACGATCGCTTTGTTTATCCCATGCCCACACGGCTCCCCAAGCTTCGCCAACAACCTCTGCCATCGGTCCTTTTCTGGAAGTGAATATGGCGTAAGTTGCAGGAGGGAGTAAAATGTCGTCCAATCCCTCAGGCAACGATTCGTTCGGACTGACCTCATGCCCTACCAGTATGGTGTATTCTCCGGTTATGCCATCGGTGTAATCCGTGTAACAGCCATAGCGAACAACTTCAGGTGCAGGTAGGTGCTCTGAGGCAAAATAATTGTTCCAGAGTCCCTGAATACAGCCTTTGCCACTGATTTCAATGGCGTTGGTTGTGCGGGCGGATACGCCGGCAAGACGTTTGCCGGGGAGCGTGACATAACGAACGGGCTGGGCAGAGAACGAATGATCCGTTGTTACCTGACCAGGATTAGCAGAAGCAGTAGAGGTTTCAGTGAGAGATTCTGCATGCTGATCCGTTGTATTCGTGCGCCAACGTTTCAAAAAAGGAAGCTGGTTACGTAGCATCGAACGAGCGGATTCCTCATCTATGCCTTCGTCCTTCAGAATGGCAGTGCACATCTCCGTCATGCCTTCAAGTGACATACCGGGCTGCTCAAACTTGCCCTCTTTGTAACAATAGATACAGTACTCACGGGTTGTGCTTCCATCTGCTTCCGTTCCGAATTGGGCAGGGGTTGTGAGCGGCATGCCGCAGCTTTGACATACAGTGACGTTCATGATTAGTTCCTCCTCATATATGTACAGATTGAATATATCTGAAGTATACGGGGAGGAACTGGACAGCTGTCTGTCAGGTTTGAGTCGGAGGTATATAATTTTGTACAATTTGCTCCGCGATACGGCAGATTTCATCCCGAATATGCTGAGGTTCCAATACTTCAACGTCCGCGCCGAAGCCCAGGATGAATCCATATAACCAGCCATCCTCTGGAAAAGCAACCTGGCTGATGTAATACCCAGTCCCATCAGGCATGACGTTCTCGATCCCAAACCATTCTTCCGCAATATGACGGACGCGAGCATGGAATTTCAAGGTTAACCTAGCTTGATTGTCCGGACGGCTCCATTCCTGTTGCCAGGGTCTGTGCTGTGGGTTGATGACTTTACGCTCGAAGTGCTCATTAGCAAGCGTGACATCTTGCATGCGCACAAGCTTGAACATGCGAAATTGATTCCGCTCATGACAAAAAGCATACAGGTACCAGGAATGCTTCTTGAGTACGATGGTATGAGGGTCGGCAGTTCGGTGAGTATGGATACCTTCCGCACTGCAGTAGGTAAAGGTTACGGGGCGTAATTGATCCATACCCTGTTCGATAAGTTCAAGCTTGATTTTCAGTGCTTCGGGATGCGTCCAGGTTGAATAATCAACGATGAATCGATTGGTATTGGCCTGAAAATCGTCATTTTTGGATTCAGGTACGATACTGCTGAGTTTTTCGACCAGAAGCTCTCGCGCAGCATTAGCATGGGAAGTGGATACACTGCGCAGTGCAGTGACGATGGAGGCGAGGTCCTTGTCTGTTAATACGTTTCGATCCAGACGGTAACCCTCTGCCAGACCAATCCCACCGCTTGCCCCCTGATATGTCACCACGGGGATGCCTGCTTGACCCAATGTATCGATGTCCCGATAGATGGTCCGGATTGATACTTCGAACATATCTGCCAAGTCTTTGGCTTGTACCCGTCCACGATTGATTAGCAACACCACGATGGCTAATAAACGCTCCAGTTTCATATGTATGGATTCCTTTCATTGGTTTATCTGTTGGATTCAAATATGTTATATTGTTGAGCATCACACATAGGAGTGGAATAAGCAATGAAGCGAATTACGATTCTGATCGCAGACGATGAAGTTGAGATCGCTGATCTGGTTGCTTTACATTTACAAAAAGAAGGATATCACACCATTAAGGCCTTTGATGGGAAGGCGGCGGTTCAAGCTGTTCAGACCCAAGCGATAGATTTGGCGATTCTGGACATTATGATGCCTGGCATGGATGGGTATGAGGTGACCCGCAAAATTCGGGAGCAGCATCATTTACCGATCATTTTCCTGAGTGCCAAAACATCAGATATGGACAAAATTACGGGACTTGTGATGGGCGCGGACGATTATATGACCAAACCGTTTAATCCGATGGAGCTTGTTGCCCGGGTTAACTCCCAGTTGCGTCGTTCTCTGCAATTCAGCCAGTCTGTGCCTGTTCAGAGGTCCATTCTGGAGAAGGGTGGGCTCATCATCACGCCAGATCAACATCGCGTTACACTCTACGGCAAACCAGTGGAACTAACACCGAAGGAATTCGACATTTTGTATCTGCTCGCGAGCCACCCCAAGCAGGTGTTCAGTGCAGAAAATATTTTTGAACAGGTCTGGGGAGAAGCCTATTACGAGAGCGGGAATACCGTGATGGTCCACATTCGGACCCTGCGCAAAAAGCTGGGGGAAGATGTGAACAAGAACAAGTTTATCAAAACGATCTGGGGTGTGGGGTACACGTTTAATGACTAAACGTAGAAGTTTTCGCACAACCATGATTATGTTGTTAGGGTTAAGCATGCTTGCCTCTGGCGCAATTACCTATGGGATTTATAAGCTTATGCAAGCCTATTATTCGGGTGTCCGTGCAGAAGATCAGCTCGCTGAATATCGTCATTTTATGAAAAGTATCGGGGATATCTATTTCTTCCTGATTTTATTTATTCCACTGGCCATTCTGTTTTTCTTCTGGTTTACCAAGCCTTACGCGACGTATTTCAAGGACATTTCTACAGGGATCAGACATTTGGCCAATGGAGACTTTCAGCACCGTGTGCAGATCTCCTCGAAGGACGAGTTAGGTACGATTGCAGAGGATGTGAACCTGGCAAGTGAGAAGTTAAGGGAAGCGGTGGAACGAGGGGATTTTGCTGAAAATAGTAAGGACCAGCTTGTTGTCAATCTGGCGCATGACCTGCGAACCCCGCTGACGTCTGTGCTTGGATATTTGGATCTGCTCATGAAGGATGATCAGCTAACGGAGGAGCAGGTACGGCACTTTACGTCGATTGCATTCACCAAATCACAGCGTCTGGAGAAGCTGATTGATGATTTGTTCGAAATAACCCGCATGAATTATGGCATGCTGCCTATAAACAAGACACGGCTGGATCTTAGCGAACTGCTGAAGCAGATGAACGAAGAGCTCTATCCTGTATTTGAAAAGAACCAACTAGTCGCCCGTCTAAAAATAGACACTGACCTTACGGTCTCCGGTGATGGCGAGCTGCTGGCTCGTGTGTTCGAGAATCTGCTAATTAACGCTGCACGGCATGGCAAGGATGGCATGTATGTAGATATTAATGGATATCGGGATGCAGAACAGGTCATCATTCAGGTAATTAACTATGGTGGACATATTCGTCCGGAGGAATTGCCGCATATCTTCGATATGTATTACACCGGAGATCGTGCCCGGACTCCTCAGGAGGGTGGGACTGGCCTCGGCCTATTTATCGCTCGCAATATTGTGGAGCAGCATGACGGTATAATTTCGGCCCAGAGCGACGTGGTACGGACGCAGTTCGAAGTTCGTTTGCCCATATTTCAATGAGGTCTGATATCAAATTTAAGAAAAACTTTAAAATTGCCCTGCTTTTTCTTTAACTTGTGTTGTCTATCCTTGATGTATGAGGTAAAAGGAGGAACAAGCATGAAAAAGTGGGGCTTTTTGATATGTATCATTGTGATCGGATATATCGTTACACAATCACCGGGATGGATTCAGCAGAAGGATGAGTTACCCATCGAGATTCAGAATACGCGTGAGAATCCCGCAGGTTACACCGTATCCGTCACCGGAAACATTCAGGATCAGGTACATAAGGGCAAGTTGTTACTGGTGGATAAGCAATACCCCGTTCACCCGGAAGGGGTTAAATCCGATATTGTATATGTGGCACATGAGGATGATCTGCTTCGTGGATATGGAATACTGGATCA
Source organism: Paenibacillus sp. FSL M7-1414 (assembly GCF_038003195.1). NCBI lineage: Bacteria > Bacillati > Bacillota > Bacilli > Caryophanales > Paenibacillaceae > Paenibacillus > Paenibacillus sp. FSL M7-1414. The sequence goes on from NZ_JBBOOS010000001.1 coordinate 742,726, forward strand.
GAAAATCATGTTATCACGGCAGGTGGCGCAGGAGTTTCAGAAGATGGTTGAAGCAGCAGGCGAAGAGGGAGTCAGATATTTTCTCGTCAGCAGCGGTTACAGGGACTTTGCGAAGCAGGACGAGTTATATCGGGAAAAGGGTTCAGACTATGCGCTTCCTGCGGGACACAGTGAGCACAATCTTGGGTTATCCCTGGATATCGGCTCGAGCTTGGCTGCGATGAATGAAGCACCAGAGGGTGCCTGGCTGGAAAAGAATGCATGGAAATACGGATTTATTTTACGTTACCCAAAGGATAAAGTGCGCATCACCGGTATTCAGTATGAACCATGGCACTTTCGATATGTAGGGCTGCCGCATAGTGCTGTCATGTATAAGAATAATCTGGTACTGGAAGAGTATCTCGATATGCTTAAAGAGAAAGAGAACATTACTGTGGAAGTAGAGGGTGAGGAGTATCATATCCGCTATTATCGAGCCACCCGAGACACAACCGTTTACATACCTGAGCAAGGACAAACTGAAATATCGGGTGATAACATGGATGGCGTCATCGTCACCGTAAAGAAATAACAGGGCAACACAAAGGAGGAGAAGCAGCATGAAGCACAACAACCAGAAGAAAAGCAAACATTACATCCTTTGGATTGCCGTTTTCATTATCTATGTATATCTACTTACGAAGCTGATCCTGTTTAAAGGAAGCCCGGTCGATTTTGGCATCGTGAAGGATCGACTGATGGCGTTCTTGCAACAACCGGATCTGGTCCATAACCGAACCGTCAACCTGACACCATTTCAGGAAATCTCACGAGACTGGAACAGCCTGTCATTGCATCGTCCGGGTACCGCAATCCATCTGGTAGGCAATATATTGGCCTTTATTCCACTGGGCATCTTCATCCCTGTGTTGACGAGCAACAAGTTATTCTCTGGAGTAAAGGTGCTCCTGCTGTCCCTGCTGCTCAGTCTGGGCTATGAAGTGACACAGTTAGTGACTGGCATGGGCATATTCGATGTGGATGATCTGATGCTTAATACACTCGGCGGCTTGATTGGATATATTGTTTTCACTATGGCTATGGGTCTGAAAAAGGTGTTGGTGGGAGGAGAATCCCACGTGACGACGAAAAAGTTAAATTCTAAGGAAAGTCACGTGTAAGGAGGAGAAGAACTTGATTATAATGGCTGTACTGTTCATTAGCGCAGGGCTAATATTTCTCGTGTATCCACACAAGGTAACGGATGCTTCGGAAAAACAGATTGCGGAGCGAGTGATCATGTCTAGATGGGTTGGAGGCTCGTTAATTGCTCTGTCGTGTTTATTTCTGATCATGGGCACGATTCAACTGTTAGATCAAGCCTCACATCACATTGGGCATTAAAAGGTAGTTGGCCTTGAAGCAACGGAGGACACACATACTGAAACCACAGCTCCCCGTAACGTGCAGAGTGCACTTTACGAGGAGTTTTTTAGTGTTTCATAAGGTCTCAAATTCAGGAGAGGATCAGTGAACTTTGCGAGTAACATCGTAAATGAGGTAGAGTAGAGATGATGCGTTAGTACCTATTCCTTACAAAAAAAGGAGGACATACATTGTATTCATTAGCTAAAGAACTAGCAGGAACCATGAAAGCTATTATGCAAATTGAAACCGAAATTGCTGAAGCTACGAATAATCACTACGATGAAGAAGTAGTGCGTGATTTAGAACAGAAAAGAACTGATCTGATAAGAGCTTGTACACGTGATGAGTTGCTGGTGATAAAAACAGTCATGAAAGTGGGACAATCGGAGAGAGGATATCGTCATTATTTCGATTCGAATGATGTTGAGATTATTTATCTCCCTGTTGAGTTAAACGAGCATGAGTTGATGAAGAAATATTCCTATTATCTTATACATAAGACTGAACGCGAACTTGCGGATAGCATTGAGTACTATACCGCTGTGTCGGAACAACTGAGAGAAGGTATGGAGATCTTAAAACTCTAAACTGTGATCTGTAAGTTCTAGGAGGCTTGTAAATGTTAATGAAAATTGTTGTATATCACTTTGATGTGTTCTACTATTACGTTCCCAATCAATATGCAGGAAAAATTGGCGAGTGGAGAGGAGAATTTATCGATTTTTTGCAGAGCTTAGAGTATAAGCACCCATTCACCCTGTATATCGAGTCTATTGATCATGAGGGAAATACGGAATATGCTCACTTTATTCGTAGTTACGGGGCGGATGATTTTGTGGACTGGATCAACGTGGAGAAATTAAATTGCAGAGGTGTATATCGTATTCCTGAACCACCTGATGATTCAGAAGTTGGATTAAATTTTGAGTTTTAAGTGATAAGAACCTACTCATAATTAAATTGATGATGCATATCGACAGTTAAATAAAAAGCTCCCCGCCACGTGCTGATTGCACGTAATGGGGAGCTTTTCTGTATAACTTCATCACATTAATGATTCATGTAATTAAGCTTTTTTCATCATTTGACGCAATACAGTTTGCAGGATACCGCCGTTATGGTAGTAATCCACATCAACCATGCTGTCCAGACGAGCGATAACAGGGAAGTCGAACTGTGTACCGTCTTCACGAGTTACGGTTACTTTCAACTCTTGTCCTGGCTTCACATCATTGCTGAGGCCAGTAATGTCATACGTTTCACGTCCGTTCAGACCAAGGCTGGACCAGCCGTGACCTTCCTGGAATTGCAATGGCATTACGCCCATGCCGACCAGGTTACTACGGTGAATACGCTCGAAGCTTTCTGCGATAACGGCTTTGACGCCGAGCAGGAATGTTCCTTTTGCCGCCCAGTCACGGGAGCTTCCTGTACCATACTCCTTACCAGCAATAACGATCAGGTTCTGTCCTTCATCCTGATACTTCATGGAAGCATCGTAGATGGACATTTCTTCGTCCGTTGGCAGGTACTTCGTGATACCGCCTTCTGTACCAGGAGCTACCTGGTTACGAATACGAATGTTGGCAAACGTACCACGCATCATCACTTCATGGTTACCACGACGTGAACCGTAGGAGTTGAAGTCTTTGCGCTCTACGCCATGTTCTTTCAGGTACAGTCCAGCCGGGCTGGATGGTGCAATATTACCTGCTGGCGAGATGTGATCCGTTGTTACGGAATCTGCAAGCAATGCCATAACACGCGCAGAACGGATATCTGCGATATCGTTCAACTTGTCGCCAAGCTCTTGGAAGAACGGAGGGTTCTGAATGTACGTGGAGTTCGGGTCCCACTCGTACAATTCACCTTCCGGTACAGAAATTGAATTCCAACGCTCATTGGCTGTAAATACATTCTCGTACTTGTTGCGGAACATCTGAGCGTTCAGGGAACTTGCGATGGTATCCTTGATTTCCTCGGAGGTAGGCCAGAGGTCTTTCAGGAATACAGGCTCATTGTTCGTATCATAACCGATTGGATCGGTTTCAAAGTCAATATTCACTGTACCCGCAAGTGCATATGCCACAACGAGTGGTGGTGATGCCAGGTAGTTGGCTTTAACCTGTGCATGCACACGGCCTTCGAAGTTACGGTTACCAGACAATACAGCCGCTACGGTCATATCGTTCTCAGCAATAGCTTCGCTCACTTCGTCCGGCAGTGGACCGGAGTTACCGATACATGTTGCACAACCGTAGCCCGCAACATTGAATCCGAGTTTGTCGAGATACGTGATCAGACCTGCTTTTTCCAGGTACTCGGTAACCACAAGGGAACCTGGTGTCAGACTGCTTTTCACATATCCTGGTTTGGTCAGGCCGCGTTCAACTGCTTTTTTCGCCAGTAGTCCCGCTCCAACCATAACACTTGGATTCGAAGTGTTCGTACAACTTGTGATCGCCGCGATCACAACAGCGCCTGCCTTCAGTTCACTGTTGGAACCGTCCGGATGCTTCACAGGTACGGATTGTTCGATTTTCTCATCGCTCAGACCGTAGCCGCCTTTATCTACAGGTGTGCGAATGATGCTGTTGAAGCTTTCTTTCATTTGTGTCAGCTCGATGCGATCCTGTGGACGTTTTGGTCCTGCAAGACTTGGTACAACAGAGCCGAGATCCAGTTCAATCACATCTGTGAATTCAGGATCAACGGTGCTTGAAGTACGGAACATGCCTTGAGCTTTGTAATAAGCTTCAACCAATTCTACCTGCTCGTCAGGACGGCCAGTGTTACGCAAATAGTTCAATGTTTCACTATCAACAGGGAAGAAACCGATCGTTGCGCCATATTCTGGTGCCATGTTGGCTACTGTTGCACGGTCAGCCAGACCGATGTTGGCAAGACCTGGTCCGTAGAACTCAACGAATTTACCAACAACGCCTTTTTTACGAAGCAATTGGGTAACGGTTAGTGCCAGATCCGTTGCTGTTGCGCCTTCGCTCAGGCTGCCTGTCAGTTTGAAACCGATAACGTCTGGTGTTACAAAATAAAGCGGTTGGCCCAGCATACCTGCTTCAGCCTCAATACCACCAACACCCCAACCAACAACACCAAGTCCGTTGATCATGGTGGTGTGGGAGTCTGTACCTACGAGGGAATCCGGGAATACAACGGTCTCGCCGTCCACGGTTTTGGTTGCTGCCACGGAAGCCAGATACTCCAGGTTAACCTGGTGAACGATCCCTGTGGATGGTGGAACTGCACGGAAGTTGTTGAATGCCGTTTGCGCCCAACGCAAGAAGCGGTAACGCTCTTCATTACGCTCAAACTCAACTTTGATATTGTAATCAAGTGCATCGTTGGTACCAAAAGCATCAACCATAACGGAGTGGTCGATAACGAGATCGACGGGTACGAGCGGGTTGATCTGTTTTGGATCGCCACCTGCTTTTTTCACAGTATCACGCATTGCAGCGAGGTCAACGACAACCGGTACACCGGTGAAATCCTGCAGAACGATACGTGCAGGGATGAATGGAATTTCCTTGTTATTGTCACGGCCATCTGCCCAGCCGGTCAGTTGTTTTACATGTTCTTCGGTGATAGCACGTCCGTCGAATTGACGAATTGCTGCTTCAAGCAACACTTTAATGGAGAAAGGGAGCCTGGAAAGATCGCCGTGGCCGTTTTCCTGAAGAGCATCGAGACTGTAGTAGCGGTAAGACTTGCCTCCAACCTCAAGACTGCGAGCGGCGGAGAAATGATTCTTTGCTGACATACATGTACCTCCTTGGGATGTGTCGGTGAGATGAAGAAAACGTTCATTTAGGTGAAGAACAGGCCTTCATCGTTCCGTGTTCTTGTTCGTTAGTTTCATCAGATGAAACGTAATTTCATAATCATAACTTTAGTTTTAAGTATACCGTTTTCACCTCCGTACGTAAAGGTCTTTTTGCCTGATCAAGCAAGCTTTTGGACCGATGAAGGCGTTTTCGTGAAGCGAGCAGGAATAAGATATCTCATGTACCTGTATTTGCCGAATTTTGGATCTCCCCCCTGAGCCGTGTACATACAACCGAAGCCCCTTTCATATGAATAGTAGGAGTTTATATATGCAATGAAATATTCCAGACAGAACTCATGCCAAAGGGGGACACAGGCTTGGAACGGGAATGGAAGAGTGCCTTATATACTTACGTGAACCAGTACAATCGCTGTGAGATCGACTACCGTCCACAGACCAGCGAACGGATCGTTACCGATCCTGACTTCGTGGTGGAACGGGGAGAGCGTATGGCAAGGCTGGACGAATGGTATCGTAAGCGGCGCGCCGTGCCTCTTCGCAGCGAGACCAGCGCCAAGCTTGTGCGCACGCTTATGGATGGCCAGGAAGAAGCGGTGGTGGATGTACAATTGTACAGCAGACTGTTCTACGAGAAGAGCGGGATCACCCACCGGGAGGACCGGATTGAGCGGGAGCGGTTAACCTTTCTGCGGCAGAGTGGTGGATGGACCATTGGGCGGGTCGAGCGAGAAGTGCCGGAGCGTCGCCCTGCTGGGGAAGGGCGTCCGTTTCAACAAGCTGATTTTGTACAGGCGATGAATCGGCCGCTGCTGAATCGGGAAGTGTTGGGTCAAGGAAGAAGCTCACGGCAACAGTCATATCGCAGAGATCTGGCGGTTGCCTATGCAGATCGATGGTGGAATGCGGGGAATCCGGCATTTGAGGAATTTGATGTGGATTGTACCAATTACGTGTCCCAATGTCTCTTTGCAGGGGGCGCACCCATCCACTATACTGGTAGAAGAGAAGCTGGCTGGTGGTATAAAGGGTATGTGAACGGCTCCGAAATGTGGAGTTACAGTTGGGCAGTTTCCAACAGTCTGGAGCGTTATTTGTCAGGCAGCAGCTGGGGTCTGACCGCGACAGAAGTGGAGCGTCCTGAGCAGCTGATGCTCGGCGATGTTATTCTCTACGATTGGGATGGAGATGGACGATTTCAGCACAGCACCGTTGTGACCGCGTTTGATGCGGGCGGTATGCCGCTTGTTAACGCACATACGGTTAGCAGCCGTCACCGCTTTTGGGATTACCGGGATTCTTACGCTTGGACGGAGCGGACGGTATACCGGCTTTTTCATATTGCAGATGAGTTTTGATGACGAAAGATTTTCGGGATGCGGTGACGCAGACATCCAGTTCCGTGTAAAATAAGACTAGATAATGCAAGCAGAATAACAAGGGTGCTGAGCATGCAAACATGACAGCATCAGGCACAGATAATCGGAGGGTACACATGAGTATGGATAAATTAAAAGTAGGCGTCGTGTACGGCGGAAAATCGGGCGAGCATGAGGTGTCGCTGCAAACGGCGTTTGCTGTAACAAACGCATTTGATTATGAAAAGTATGAACTGGTTCCTTTTTATATCTCCAAGCAGGGGACGTGGAAAAAAGGACCTGTCATGCATGCGCCGTTCGCGCAGATTGAAGATCTGAAGCTGGAGCAATCGGCGGGTGGAACGCAGGATGCGCTGAACGCCCTGTTTGGCCGTTTGTATGGCGGAGCAGAAGCGCTGGACGTGATGTTCCCTCTGCTGCATGGTACGTTTGGAGAGGATGGCACCATTCAGGGCATGTTTGAGATGGCGGATATGCCATATGTAGGTGCAGGTGTACTCGCTTCGGCTGGCGGCATGGACAAAGTGGTCATGAAAAAGCTGTTTGCACAGGCTGGCATTGACCAATGTGCCTTTACGTATTTTAACGCGACACAATGGAAGCAGACAGAGCACGAAATGATCGTACAGGTCGAAGACCAGCTGGGGTATCCTTGTTTTATCAAACCGGCGAATCTGGGCTCCAGTGTAGGCATCTCCAAAGCACGTAACCGCGATGAGCTGAAGACAGCTGTCGAGTTTGCACTTCGGTATGATACGAAGGTTGTCATTGAGGAGTTCGTTGAAGCCCGCGAAGTTGAGGTCAGCGTCCTCGGTAATGACGAACCCATGGCTTCCGTTCCAGGTGAGATCGTATCCTCCGGTGAGTATTATGACTATGCAGCCAAGTATATTGATGGTCAATCACAGATGCTGATTCCAGCTCCACTGGACCCAGAGGCCGCAGATCGCATTCGCGAGGCAGCTTTGCAGGCGTTCCGTGCGATTGAAGGTAACGGCATTTCACGTGCGGACTTCTTCATTCGGAAAAATGACGGCGCCTTGCTTATTAATGAAGTCAACACCATGCCTGGTTTCACACCATACAGCATGTATCCACTTCTTTGGCGTGAGACAGGTGTATCGTATGCCGAACTGCTGGATCGCATGATTGAGCTGGCACTGGAGCGTTACAACCGCAAGCAGGCACTGAATTACGAGAACGGCGTACAGGCGTAGCCTGCGACCACAAGATCAGGAGGGATATGCATGGGATTTCAGACTGAATTCAATTCCGTATGCAAGTTCAAGAATGAGCAGGAGCTGTTCGAACTGCTTGAATACGGACGCGGCAAAATGGTCAAACAGGGCTTCCGGGTATTTCCTACCGGCCAGAAAGTGATTGCATACACACCGGATAACGTGGCTGTAGCCATCGTCAAGATCGTGGTTTCCATTGCGGAGATCAACTTCCAGGGGCAAGAGGTAACTGAGGTGGAGATGCAACTCATCCGCAAATTGACTGAGGAAGAATCACGCATTCAGACTACCCTTGCAGATGAGATGTTCTTTGGGGAGCAAGCACAGGAGTAGTTGTTGACTGTAAGTGCGGGTCGGAAGGACGGATTTGCCAGAATACGATTATGGTCACTCTTTTAGGGTAAAACTTGGTTATATACAGTGACGGTACATCCTGACGGCTGAATATGCCGTGCAGGTTCTCCGCCCTAATAGAGAGGAAGAGATTCATGCTCGTACGCTTTGGTTACGTGGCAATGTCCGTGCTTATAGAGAACGCCTCGCCTTCCCGGACCATGACCATGTCGAGTTTTAACAAAATCGATGACAGGGAAGCAGCGATCCGCAAGCTCGAACGGATTGCAGCCGAGAACCTGCACAATACATTACGTTTGCTCAGGCACAACAAGGGTAGCCATATTCATGTTTATCGCTTCTCTTCCAAATTGATTCCACTGGCAACACACGAAGACCTGAATGACTGGGACCCGTTCCCGGCACTGAAGCAGGACTTTGCGGCCATTGGTGATTTTGTGAAGGAAAATCATATGCGTGTGTCCTTTCATCCGGATCATTTTACCGTACTTAGTACCCCCCGCGAGCAAGTTCTGCGCAACTCGATTCGCGACCTTCGTCATCATGTTCGGATGCTGGATGCCATGGGGCTGAATGCCACTGCCAAGAACAATATACATATTGGTGGTGCATACGGGGACAAGCCTTCGGCGGCGCTTCGTTTTGAAGAAAACTTTTTGAAGCTGGATCGGGACATTCAGGAGCGGCTCACACTCGAAAATGATGACAAAACGTTCAATGCGCCTGAGACACTTGCCGTGTGCCAGCGCTTGGGATTGCCCATGGTACTGGATATCCATCACCATTGGGTGAACAACGAAGGAGAACAGGCATGGGATCTGTGGCCTGATATTCTAAAGACCTGGCAGTCACCGCTTGCCCAGGCAGATTCACCGGCTGATCAGCCATTGCCACCCAAAATCCATGTCTCCAGTCCAAAGAGCGAGAAGGATCTGCGAGGTCATGCTGATGGTGTAGAGGTAGAGCCTGTGCTCGATTTCTTGCGTCATATCGCAGCAGACACCCCAAGACTTGACGTGATGATTGAGGCTAAACGCAAGGATGAGGCTCTTGTGCAACTGATGCAGAAGCTGGCATTCTATCACAAAGAGGGTGTGGAGTGGGTGGACGAGTCTACCGTCATCATTCATCCGTAGTGCCAAAAGGGGCCTGGGCAACGAGAAACTTTATGACCTGTGGGGCGTATACTTTTAACAAGTATTTCAACTTTTCGTAGATTGATATAGAAAGTAGAGTGAACGCTTTGAATGAGAAGGAAAAGACACCTTATGTCGTGACAAGCAAAAGCTATACTGCCGTTGCCATTAATGCAGCTTCCAAAGCTGGCGAATGGATCAAAAGCCGTCTTGGGACGGTAGCTGAACTTGGCACCAAATATTCACCCCAAGATCTGGTGACCGAAGTGGATAAAGGAGCGGAGCAGATGATCCGCCGCCTGATTCTCACGCATTTTCCCCACCATGCCATTCTGGGTGAAGAGGGCGTTGAACCGGGACAGGAAGCTTCGGCAAAAGCACTGAAAGAGGCTGAGGAAGAAGAGTTCCTGTGGATTGTTGATCCTGTGGATGGAACGACGAACTTTGTACACGGATTCCCGTTTTATTCGGTGTCCATCGCATTGGCTCACAATGGTGAAGTCATTGTCGGCGTGATCTACGACCCTTCCCGTGATGAAATGTTTGTTGCGGAAAAAGGGAAAGGAGCATATGTTCACGGAAACCGGATGCTTGTATCTGGTGAACAGGAACTGGCTCAGAGCCTGATTGCGGTTGGATTCCCGGCAGACACAACCTTTGCGTTGCCACTGAATATGGCCGCTGTGCAGGCGCTTGCTCCGCAAGTTCGTAACTTGCGTGCAGGTGGATCTGCCGCCCTCCATCTGGCGTATGTTGCCGCAGGACGTCTCAGCGCCTACACCGAAGTTGGATTGAAACCTTGGGATATTGCCGCAGGTGCGCTGCTGGTTGAAGAATCAGGTGGCAAGGTGACCGATACCATCGGAACGCCTTACCAACTGTCTGTAAACCATGTTGTTGCTAGCAATGGCAAAATCCATGATGCACTGACGGATGTACTGAAGGAAGCGAAGGCTACCGGCTTGGAATGAAATTCATTATAAGGAGCGAAAACAATGGATGAATCCAAAGAACTGGAACGACGGCTCAGTGATATGCTGACGGAAGGGGACATGGAAGAGTCCGGCGACACCGATCAGCGTGAACGCCAGCTGATTCCTCCCAAATATGAAGTGCGAATCCAGACAGAACGTGATCCAATTGTCGAGGAAACGTTAAAGTACCGGAAGATGGCACGTGAATTGGATGATCGTTATGATCGATATCTGGAGCGAGCTACCGGGAACAAACCGGAGAGCGACAAGGGTCATTCGATTGCTGAAGACTCGGATAAGCCGCAATCTTAATTAAACACTGAACGTTATAGCTGTGCTTCACCAATAACAGGCTCCCCTTTAGGGAGTCTGTTATTTCATGTGTGCTCTCAGCAGAGAGGACAACACCTACTTTAAAATGATAGAATAGAGTAACACCAACCTATGTCATTGGAATGACCAATGTACTATATATTAGTGTAAATTATTATAGATTTGCGAGAAGGAGTGTTACCTGAATGAAGCGTAAACGTATATGGGAAAATACAGCTGCCGGTTTAACGGTAAGCATGTTGGCAGGAATGCTGCTCTTTACATCATCTGCATTGCCTGCACACGCGGCTGACACCAAAACCGGTGTATTGCCAGCGGGTACAAACGAGACTTCGCTGACAGCGAAGAAAGATGCAGTAGCCGTAACTAAGGAGTTCCGCATCGTCACATTGGGAGATTCCATAACGGTAGGTTATGAGCCCAACACAAAAGAATTGCCTTATGGTTATGTAGAACGTTTGCATGAGCAAGGTTTGCTGCATGGACGTACACAGGTGGACAACTACGGGATTGCCGGATTGAAAACCAGTGGCCTGAAAAACTTCACTACTGCAATTAAGGATGGCAAAACGCTGACTTCTGAAGCCATTCAACCAAGTCTTCCTGATCCAAGAGCGGGACAGATCGGAGCCAATACTGCTGCAATTCGTGAGAGTGTAGCACAGGCCAATCTGGTTGCAATTACCATTGGGGGAAATGATGTATCTGAGCTTCTCGGTACAGCAGACAAACTGAGTGATCAGGATCTGCAAGCGAAGGTAAAAGAATTACTCGCAACATATACAGCCAACGTTAGTGCAACGATTAATGATATCCATGAAATTAATCCGACAGCTACAATTGTCATCGCCGACCAGTATCAACCGATGCCAGAAGTAGCAGGCAAGGCACTTTATGCCAAACTGATGGAGGCATCTCAAGGTTTCACACAGACCATTGATGGCATTGCAGCACAATTCACTGCTCAGGGTACCGATGTCAAAGTCGCACACGTGGCCAAGGAGTTTGTTGGTGGTGAAGGCACGATGACACATATGATCAAAGATCGTGATTTCCACCCGAACCAATTTGGATATGCGGCCATTGCCGAAGTATTTGCCAAAACGATCTGGAGCGACTACACCAAGCTGACTACACCTGCGACAGGTGAGCCGATGAACATTATTGTGAGTGGCAAAACATTAAATACACCGTACAAACCGATTATCCGTAACGGCAAAAACTTTGTGGCGATTCAAGACATCGTAAACGCTGTCGGGGCTACTACGGTGTGGGATAACAAAACTTCAACCGCAACCATTACATATGGAGACCGGAAAGTTGCTGTGAAGATTGGTGCCAATGCTGTGAAGGTAAATGGAGCATCGGTTACTGTGGATACACCTGCATTCCTGAATAAGGTAGGCAAAGAGTCCAAAACATATGTACCACTTGCCATGGTGGCTGAAGGTCTTGGCTTTGATGTGCAGTATGTAGCGAAGCTGAAAACTGTTTTTGTTAACCCGTAAATTGTATTTCATACTTTAACATGATGTTATTCAACAGCCAGAATACCTTGATCTGTTCAAGGTATTCTGGCTGTTTTGTGTTCTTTTTGAGTTGCTGACACAGATGTATACCTTCTCTAATGACCTAAAATGTTGCATAAATATATCTTGTCAGATGACCAATGGATGTGTAAATATGAAAATAACTTACAATAAAACCACTAATGCATAGTATGACAGGCACCCCTCGCAAGCCAAAGGAGCGCTTAGGATGAACAAAATTAAGAACGCTTTCACAACACTGCCGATTCATCACAAAACGATTCTTCTCATCGGACTTTTGATGTTGATCAGCTTTACGTTTTATGCGTCCGTACTCCGATATGTGTTCAGCATCTATGACCGCCAGATTTATGAGAAATCCTCGCAGGTCCTCAATATGTCTTCGGTAGGTATTGAGAATCAACTTCGTGAAATTTCTAATCTCTCCTTCAAGGTGATGTCGGACGAGCCGCTTCAGCAATATCTGCTCCAACTAAAAAAGGCCGAAACGGGTTACGAGAAAAATGGATTGCGTAAAAAAATTACCAACAGGTTAGTCGCATATGCCGGTTCCGAAAAATACGTCTATTCCATGTTATTTATCGATAATGATAATAACGTTATGGCTGCAGGCAATCGAGAGGGAATTTCGGAGTCGAAGCAAAAGGAACTGGTTGCACTGGGACAGCAATACTCGGGCTCCAATGCCTGGCATACCAGTGGGGATAAACAGTCCCGACTCTTGTCGGTCCGACAGGTGAAATCCTTTATTGGCGGAGCATTTACATTGGAGGACCTCGGCACACTGATCATCCGCGTCCGGCTGGACCGAATTGTACAGGACCAGATGCAAGAACCGGCTGAGGACTCCCAATTACTCATTACGGATGGAAAAGAAGTGATCTATCCAACAGAATCGTCGGTTAGTGAAGCCGAGATTGAGTCTGAACTGAAGCGCACCCAGCCCTATGGAATTGCCATGTTGGAACAGGGGAGACACTTTGTAGCTCGTGCTCATTCTTCCTATACGGATTGGACCTATTTGTACACAACCCCGTTTGACCAGATGTTTAAAAAGATCCAGTTTGTCAAACAGTTGGTCACGGTGATCTTCATCATGATCTTTCTGGCGGCGCTTATCATTGGAGCGAGATTCTCTCGCAGTATTACCCATCCGATTGCACAGTTGATCAAAAAGATGCGTAATATCGAAAAAGGTGATCTGGATAAGCTGGAGGAGGCAGCCCTTGGCAATGTTCCGATATCTCCACAGAATGAGGTTGGACTGTTGCATCGCACATTCAAGATGATGCTTCAACGGATACGTGAATTGATTGATGAGAATTATGCGAAGCAACTGGTGATTCGTGAGACAGAGTTGAAAGCGCTTCAGGCGCAGATTAATCCACATTTTCTATACAACACGTTGGAATCGATTAACTGGCTGGCTAAAGTACAGAAGCAACGACAGATCTCGGAAATGGTTGAGGCCCTCGGATTTCTGCTGCGTAGCTCTGTGAACATGTCCGAGAAGTGGATTACGCTGGAAAGAGAGCTGGACATTGTCCGCAGTTACGTGACGATTCAGCGCACGCGTTTTGAGGAAAGACTGGATTTCGACATGGAAATTGCCCCGGAGGTAGGAACGGCACGGATACCGAAGTTAACATTACAGCCGTTGGTGGAGAACGCGATACATTATGCACTCGAACCAAGCATTGACCCTTGCCGGATTCGTATCCGGGCGAGAGCAGATGGAGATAAGGTGATTATTGAAGTTGAGGACGACGGTCCGGGGATGACACCGGAATTCCTGGAACAGCTACACGAAGGACGTATTCAGACAAGAGGACAGGGCATTGGGTTATCTAACATCCAGGAACGAATCAGACTGACCTTCGGTGATGAAGGTGGAATGGTGATGAGCAGCAAGCCCGGATCAGGAACTGTAGTATCGATCAGCATACCTTGGATCAGAGAGGACGATGACGATGTACAAAGTGATGCTCGTAGATGATGAACGTGTCATTCTGGAGGGGATTTCCCAAGTGGTCGATTGGGCCGCGGCAGGTACGGAATTGGTGGGTACAGCGAGGAACGGGATCGAAGCATTGGACAAAATTGGGCAGTCGAGACCGGATATTATCATTACGGATATTTCCATGCCGGGTCTGGATGGTCTCGGACTCATAGAGAAGGCATCTGAAGCATACCCGGGAGTACGTTTCATTATGTTATCCGGCTACAAGGAGTTCGAATATGCTCGCAGAGCGATGCAATATGGTGTGAAGCATTATTTGCTCAAACCCTGCAACGAGAATCAGATCCATGATGCATTAACTGAACTGTTGCAGGAACATCAGGATGCCCAGGTGAAGGAGCATGTTGCAGGTGAGATGAAACAGCGATTGCAGCGTGTCCTTCCACATGTGAAGGAGCAATTTCTGCTGGAGTTCATGACCAACCGCACCTATGGGCCGGTTGATCTGGAGTATTATCAGGAGCTGTTTGATCTGGAGCTTGAAGAGAACGCAGTTCGGTTACTGCTGTTCCGAATTGTAGATGAACATGATTACAGTCACTTATTTGCGATCAAAAACATTGCCAGTGACCTGCTCCCATATGTCCTGTTAAGCACAACCATTGAAGGCAAACTCCTCATTCTGCTCGCGGATTCAGCTGATCCAGCCGGACTGAAAGAAAGTATTGAAGAGGTTAGGGCTGCATTCACCAGACTATATAAATTGGAAGTGACCGCTGCGCTGAGTGAAGCAGATCGAATGATTCAGTCGCGGCGGTTGTTTCGTGAGGCGTTGCAGTATCTGAACCATCGCTTTTTTATCGGTGAAGGCAAGCTGATTACGAAGAATGATCTGGTACTGGCCGGAGAATGCGACGGATTGCATGTAGAACAGGATGCCGAGCAACTGTGTCAGTTGATCAAATCGGGCAATACCGAGGAAACAGCGGTAGAGGTGGAGCGTCTGTTTGATCTATTATCACGTCAGCAGCTGGAAATCGAGGTGACTCGCTCTTATGTAGTGCAGCTCTACTCGGCGATGGTGCATGTCTGTCCACCTGAGGAGGCAACGGAATTCACCCAGCGTATGGCAGAACTGCCGCATATCGATACGTTATCTGGTTTGAAGTCTTTTGTTGCAAGCAGTACAGCCCGATTAACTTCAGGGTATTACAAAAACCATATCAGCCGCCAGTCTTCAGCCGTGGAGAAGATGATGGATATTGTGGATCGTCATTTTGGAGAGGCAGATCTCTCGCTCAATGGAGTAGCTCATCAGATGCTCTATATGAATCCAGATTACCTGGGCAAGATTTTCAAAAAAGTCACAGGAGAGAATTTCTCCAACTACGTGAATCGCCTGCGCATTGAACGCGCATGTGACCATATTCGCAGAGGCGGAGATGTGAAAGTATTTGAGCTTGCTGAATTGTTCGGATTTGGCGGGAATTCACAATATTTCAGTCAGGTGTTCAAAAAGTGGACTGGTATGACACCTACGGAATTCCGCAGAATCGGCATATAACAATGGACTGCCAATCATGTGATTCATGTCTGGGGAGGACGAACAGCGCCGAGAGGGGGACTGTTGTCCTCCTCTGTTTTTTGAACCAACAAGACGGTTTTGTGTATTCAACTATGGTCGTACATTTGCGAAAATGACATTAACAAGTTTGTGAAAGCGTTATCAGAAACGAGAAGATAACTCTTTCATACAACCATATCAACATAAAAGGGGAGATTGGCATGGTGAAAAAGGCAATATTCCTGATGATGGCTGCTTTGCTCGTGTTTACAGCGGCATGTAGCTCAGGTGGAGGAACTGAAGGAGCATCTGGAGATGACTCAGTTACCCTGCGGATCGCTTGGTGGGGCTCGGATGCAAGGCATGAATATACACAGAAGGTCATCGACCTGTACAAATCGAAAAACCCGAATGTCAAAATCGACGTGGAATATGCTTCATTTGATGACTACTGGAAAAAGCTCGCACCACAAGCAGCTGCAAATCAGTTGCCTGACATCGTTCAGATGGATATTTCCTACATCAGCCAATATGCACAGAATGGTCAGCTTGAGGATCTAGCGCCTTATCTGGGCAACCAGATCAAAGTGGACGATGTGTCCGAGAATGTTATCAGCACAGGTGTAATTAACGGTAAACAATACGGTGTACCTGCCGGTGTTAACGTTTTGGGCTTCCAATATGATCCGGCTTTGCTTAAAAAAGCAGGCGTGGATGCAATCCCTGACAACATGACTTGGGAATCGTACGAAGCACTGGGTAAACAAACCGCGGATAAAGGTCTGTATTTGGATGGAGGGATAGCTCCGGATATTTTCTTCCACTACTTCCTGCGTACCAAAGGATTGTCGCTTTATAATGCGGAAGGAACAGGTCTTGGTTATGATGATGATCAATTGTTTGTGGAGTTCTTCGGACTCATGCGCCGCATGATCGAGCAAGGTGCAGCACCTACGCCGGATGTAGCTAACCAAACCAAAGGCATTATTGAGGAATCGGATCTCGTGAAGGAAAAAGGAATTGGCGTATGGCAATGGTCCAACCAGTTCGTAGCCTTGCAACAGGTAGCGAACCGTCCACTCGAAATCGCTCCAATGCCAGGACCAGATATGGAAAAAGGACTATATATGCAACCAAGTATGTATTGGGGTGTAACGTCCAACTCCAAAGTGAAGGAAGAAGCAGCTAAATTCATTGATTTCTGGGTGAATGACGTGGAAGCCAACAAACTGATCAAAGGTGAGCGCGGTGTGCCAATTTCAGGAGCAATCAAAGAAGCTATCGCACCTGAGCTGAGTGACGCAACAAAACAGGTCTTTGAATTCGTAGCAGCCATGGAGCCTAAGGCTTCACCAATGAGTTCTCCGCCACCGGTTGGTTCACCTGAAGTAATCTCTTCCCTGGCAGATGTGGTTGAAGAGTTGAACTTTGGCAAAATTACACCTGAACAAGCAGCAGAGACATTCCGCAAGAACGCCGAATCTGTACTTGCGAACAATAAATAACAGTTGAATGATGGCTTGCTCGTCCCACTTCAGGGATGGTCGGGAATGGGGCTACTCGCAAATGCGAGGGCCTTTCCCCGTCCAGATGACCGAAGCCAGGATGAGGGAGCAAGCTGATCCATGAAGGAGGTTCGTTCCATTGAGGCAGTATTCGTCGTTACGTAGAAACTTAACTGGATATGCGTTCATAAGCCCGTTTATTATTGGATTCCTGGGCTTCACACTCATCCCCATGTTTGTGTCCTTATATATGTCGTTCACGAGTTATAACTTGTTCACTTCTCCACGGTGGATTGGGCTTGATAACTACACCAAAATGTTTTTTGATGACCCGAAATATTGGAACTCGGTCAAAGTGACGTTTCTGTATGTATTCATTGGGGTACCGTTAAGGTTGATCTTTGCCCTCTTCGTAGCGATGGTCCTAAACACTGGCTCTCGTATGATTGGAACGTACCGGACGCTGTATTACCTGCCATCCATTATCGGTGGTAGTGTGGCCGTATCCATTATGTGGCGTAACCTCTTCAGTAATGAGGGTGTTATCAACAGTGCTCTAACGGCAATCGGGATCGGGCCTATAAGCTGGTTTGGTGACCCTAATGCGTCCCTGGTTATGCTCATCTCACTGTCTGTGTGGCAGTTTGGTTCGTCCATGCTGATCTTCCTGGCTGGTCTCAAAAATATCCCTACTGAGATGTACGAGGCAGCAGGTGTGGATGGCGCGAACCCTATACGGAAATTTTTCAGCATTACCTTGCCACTGCTTAGCCCGATCGTCCTGTTCAATATGATTATGCAGACGATTGGAGCATTCATGACGTTTGTACCTGCCTATATAATCTCCAAAGGCGAAGGTGGTCCAATGGACGGTACGATGCTGTACTCTCTGTATCTGTTCCGTCAGGCGTTTATGTTTAACAACATGGGTTATGCTTCGGCAATGGCCTGGATCATGCTCATCATGATCGGTATACTCACGGTAGCTGTGTTCCTGACATCCAAGTACTGGGTGTTCTACGAATCTGAAGGAGGGAAGTAACGATGGTTTGGAGAAATGTGAAATGGCCCATTTATCACCTGTTCGTTGCAGCTCTTGCCCTCCTAATGTTGTATCCCGTACTTTGGATGCTCTTCAGTTCATTCAAGGAAAGCCGTACGATATTCGTCACAGCGGATACCCTGTTTCCTGCGGAGTGGATCTGGAGCAACTATGTAGATGGCTGGAAAGGCACAGCGGGAAGACCGTTCATGGATTACATCACGAACTCACTTGTAATCGTAGTGATATCTACCATCGGTGCTGTGATATCGTCATCGCTGATCGCTTTTGGTTTTGCCAGACTTAACTTCAAGGGACGTACATTCTGGTTCTCCTTGATGATGTTAACGCTGATGCTGCCACATGACGTGGTATTGGTTCCTCAGTACATCATTTTCACGAAGCTCGGCTGGTTGAACACTATCTTGCCAATCGTTGTACCTACATTCTTCGGAATGCCATTCTTCATCTTCCTGATGGTACAGTTCATTCGAACGATTCCGAAGGAGCTGGATGAGGCTGCAACCATCGATGGGTGTAACAAGTTCAGACTGTATATCCAGATTATTATGCCGCTGATCAAGTCTTCTCTGGCGACTGCAGCCATCTTCTCCTTCTACTGGAGATGGGAGGATCTGCTTGGTCCGGTATTGTACCTGAACTCGCCTGATAAATACACCGTGTCGATGGCGCTGAAAATGTTCCTCGATAGCGAATCTGCTTCCAACTGGGGCGCAATGTTCGCCATGTCCATCGTCAGTCTGGTTCCGGTTGTAGCTGTGTTCTTCATCTTCCAAAAACAAATTGTTCAAGGGATGAGCACCAGCGGATTGAAAGGATAAGCCAGATTTCTGTGTCTTCGTATCTTCGCCCGAATGAACGTTTACGAAAGTTAACCAAGGAGGTTATCGCTTTTGAATAAAGCTCAGGGTAGTCAGGCCGTTGCCATGGAGGCAGCGGCAGAGGGCCAGGTAGTGTCCGTGACCAGCTGGAAGTTTAACTTTGGACCGGACTTGGGAAGAGCAGATGAGACAGGGGATTATCTGAAAGTAACTGCAACAACCGCATATGAGGAACACGGAGGGTATGGATTCGAGGCAGGATCTCTGGTGTATGAGAAACAACGCATTCGTGATGACGATGTATCGGATCCCACGAAACAACATCATAACAATCCGGGGCAGACAACCATGTCTGCCCGATTGCGTTCAGGCTTCTGTATTCCGCTCAAAGCATCGTTCATCGTGGATGTTCCCGACGGAACCTACCAAGTATTACTTGTTGCAGGGGATGAATTGGCTGAGACAGTGACACGCGTGAAAGCTGGTGAAGGCAGGCTTGTACTGCCAACCATTCGCACACTTCCCGGACAATACGCAGAGGTTAGGTTCTCGGTTGTTGTTCGCGGCGGCAGACTTCGTCTGTTATTTTCCGGTCCTGCACCTAGAATTAATGCTTTGGAGGTTACTCTTGCGAATCAGACCATGACCGTATTTCTTGCTGGGGATTCAACTGTAACGGATCAGCCGGAAAGTGGATATCCATATTGTGGTTGGGGCCAGCTGTTGCCTGCACAGTTCAAACATGATGTTGCAGTGGATAATCACGCCCATTCAGGGCGAAGTTCCCGTAGCTTTATTAATGAAGGCAGATTAAGCGCCATTCTGGAGCGAATCAAGCCTGAAGATTTTCTGTTTATTCAATTTGGACATAACGATGAGAAGCCGGACCCTGAACGTGGGACGGACCCATTCACAACATATAAGGAATATTTGAAAAAGTATATCGATGCTGCACGCGAAGCCAAGGCTCGTCCGGTGCTCATCACCCCGGTGCATCGTCGCTATTTTGCGGATGATGGCACATTGACCGATACGCACGGCGATTATATCATCGCTGTGCGTGAGCTGGCGGAAGAGGAAGATGTTCCGCTGATCGATCTGGCTGAGCGCAGCCGTCTTCTGTTCGAGCAGGCGGGCGTTGAAGGAACTAAGGACGACTTTATGTGGGTACTGCCAGGCGAGTATGTGAACTTCCCCTCAGGGGTTGAGGATAACACGCATTTTCAGGAACGAGGCGCCCGCCGCCTTGCCCAGCAGGTGGCAAAAGCCATCCGCGAGTTGCAATTGCAACCGCTACAGATGTATCTGCGGTAGGTTCATGCCCTTAATAATTAAGCGAGTTAATTAAATAGCGAGCTAGCAAAAGTTGCCCAGCGAATAGCGAAGGCAATAAACTTTTAAAAAACAGCGAGCGTAGCAGCGGAGGAGGGCGGAATCGGGTAGAGGGAGCGAAGCGTCCGCCTTTGGAGCGGGATTTCCCCTGCTGAGGGGGAATTGAATAGAAATCCCGAGCCAACAGCGGCCCACAGCCTGATCCGCCCTTCGAAGCGACTGCCCCGCGAGCTATTCAGGGTTTAAAAGCTGTAGCGAGTTAAACGAAGTAACGAGCCAGCAAAAGTTGCCCAGCGAATAGCGTAGGCAATAAACTTTTAAAAAACAGGCGAGCGTAGCAGCGGAGGAGGGCGGAATCGGGTAGAGGGAGCGAAGCGTCCGCCTTTGGAGCGGGATTTCCCCTGCTGAGGGGGAATGAATAGAAATCCCGAGCCAACAGCGGCCTGTAGCCCGATCCGTCCGCCGAAGCGGCTGCCCCGCGAGCCCTCGGGTTTTAAGAGTTGCCCCCGCGAATGAGCCGAAGAAATCCCGAGCCAACAGCGGCCCACAGCCCGATCCGTCCGCCAAAGCGGCTGCCCCGCGAGCCCACGCATTTTTAACCTATATTGCACTCGCAAAAAAAAGGAGGAGGTATTTCAATGACACCTGACCAGACAGAATCAGGCACATCTGCCCGTAAGAATGTTACAGCAGCTACAGGTCACACCTACTGGGTCATTCCGGATGGTTACATTCCCCCGGAGAGCCGGGGCACATTGGAGAGTCATGAGAGCATCTGTGTACTGAACACCAGTGCCACGGATGTGGATCTGCATATCACGATTTATTTTGAAGACAGAGAACCACTCGAGGGTATTGTCGCCGAAGTGCCAGCGAGAAGGACGAAGCACATTCGCACTGCATCGCTACGATCCGGGGAGCAGTCTATTCCGCCGGGCGTGCCTTATGCGATTACCGTTTCGAGCAATATCCCCGTTATCGTCCAGTACAGTCGTTTGGACACGACCCAGCCTGAATTGGCTTTGATGAGTGTCATGGCGTATCCATTAGGATAACTTCCCCAATCGACCGCATAGCTGGAGATGGTAAGAAGCCCCGTAACCTTGCATCCAATGCAGGTAAGGGGCTTCTATTTTTTCGTTTTATTCACTGTATTTATACGTGCTCGCATTCAGGATATCCACGTGAACCTCCACTTTTCCAAGCTTAAAACGTTGGAGTGGGTCCGCCCGGTTGTAGACTTCCTGTTTCCATAAGGGAAGGTTGTGGCGATATAAGTGTTCCACAAGACCATAGGAATCAATCATGCGTGACTTGGTTTTTTCGAACGTATCTCGGATTTGGGATTCGATCTGTTTCTCCGCTTCTTGTTCCATGGCATGAGGCGTACGCGGGGCTCCATGGTCCTCAATGATGGCACTTTTAACCGTAGTCGCCAGATCAAATGTTACGCCATCACCTTGCTTCCTCGCCGTGATTCTCGTCTTAGGATGATGAAGCATCAAAGTTAAGTCAGGAATTTTCCCACCATTCGCATATACATATAGTGGGTACTGATGTACACGCTCATAATTTACGTATCGTGTACCATCTGCGTCTGCTCCTGCAACTCTACCCTGACTTGTGCCTTTGGATATCACATAAAATCCATCCATTCTAACAAGGGGGGGCGTTTTATCGCCGTTGAACCAAGTCTCGTTCCTCGTTGACACCGAGGGTAAAAGAACGACAGAAGCGGGTTCCCGTAGTCCATCGAGTAGCTGATGGAGCCGGATAGGTTCGTAAGCGGAATGCTGTTTGTATAGTCTCATAGGCTCAAATAATTCAATGGTCTGGGCGGATTGGTTCAACAATGCAGAGGGAGAGAGTATATCCGGAATGTTATGCTCTGTAGCGTAGATCCAGGGAGTATATCTCAATTGGCCTGAATGAAGAAGTGTATTAAAGATATCCTCCAGTCGACCATCCAAGGCTCTTTTGGATAGAACAATAGCTTTCACATGAGTCCAGAGCGTTAGCTGCTGTGACGTTTCATACAAGTCGTTAATAGCCATGTTCAGTGTTGTACCCTCGCCCCGTCCAGTCCAGATATCCCTTGTCTCCCGGGAAGTTGGTGTTTCCTGTTTTGCAATACTGGAGAAGTCAATCAGTTGGGCATACGCAATATACTGGTTATCTACATAATCAATTCCTATCGCCGTAATGAAGTTTATACTTTGCACCTCTTTGGAATCCCAGCACCCGGTTAGCAGGATTAAGCAGCTTATAAGAAGGCCGCTTATGGATACCCATCGTTTCACGGACGTTTCCTCCGACGGGTAGAATCCTGTGTATGAAGTGCTTCTGGGCGCTTGGTTCTTTTCATGGAAGGTGGCATGGATACGGCCTGAGTGAAGTCTCCGGGAATGTAGGGAGATATAGGTGACAGATAGGATACGCCATAACACTCCAACGATACGAGGTGCACCAACAGGGCCAATAGTCCGATCATAAAACCGAATAACCCAAGAATGGAAGAGATGAGTAACATCCCGATCCGAACATGGGCAGTAGCCCCGCTTAACACAGTATTCACGAGAATATAACTAGAGATGACCGAGATCGCAACCGTGACAATAATCGTAGGGGACGTAATCCCCGCTCTAATGGCAGCATCCCCAATAATAAGCCCGCCGACAACGCTGACCGTTTGCCCCAACGCACGTGGCAACCTACGCCCTGCTTCGTTGAATAGCTCGAACATAAAAATCATCAGGAACGCTTCCAACGTCACCGGCATGGGCAGGCCCATTCGAGTGCCAGCAATCGTTGCCAGAAGAGGCAGGGGAATCTGTTCCACATTGAAGCTGGTCAGGCCAATATAAAAACCTGGGAAGAAACAGGCGATCAGCAGTCCTGAAATACGTAATATCCGTTCAAAAGTAACGATAAAAAAAGGTGTACTTTCGTCCTCCGGAGATTTCAACTGATTGAAAAGTGTAGTTGGTGCGATGACCGCTACAGGAGAACCTTCGATCAAAACGGCAAAACGACCGTTTAACAGGGAATCAACGACAAAATCAGGACGCTCGGTATTATCTGTAAGTGGAAAGATACTCCGAATCCCTCCCATGACAGCTCGTTCCATGATTGAGGTGCCCAGGATGCCGTCAATCTCAATCTGATCCAGATTGTGCCGAGCTTCTTTCAGAATGTCTGGATTGATAATATCTTTTACATATAGAAGTCCAATGGCCGTCTGGGTACGACCGCCTTTGACATATTTCTCATAACACATCGAAGATGTTTTCATTCGTTTGCGTATAAGGGCCACGTTGGTAGTGAGTTCTTCGGTGAATCCATCGCGCGGGCCTTTAACTGATGTTTCAATGGCTGATTCTTCTGGACTGCGTCCCGGGATATCAGCGATATCCACACTGCAGGACTGCACACCATTACCGAAAATGATCACTAGTTGTCCACTAAATATCAACATATTGAGCTTGTTAGTATCTGTGAGGTCATCCAACGGGTTCAAGGTTAATCCCAGTTCTTTAGGGTGTGATTCCTCAATGATCAGGGAGTGCTGTTCCAGACGGGGAATAATAAATTGGTTAATTTGTTTACCGTCGACGAGACCGTCGCAATAGAGCAAAATTACGGGCTGATCAGATTCGTGTTTAACAGGAAAGGTCTGAATAACGACATCTGCACATGGATTGAACTGCTCTTTCAAAGAGGCAAGCAGTGTCTCATGGGACGTGGTGTCAATCGCTTGATGCTCCATGATGTTTCCTCCTCTGATGGCGTGAATGGATAAAGGCAACCGTCGTTGCGATAATCGCAAGTCCGCTCAGATATACGAGATTGAACGGAAATATGTATTCGACCAGAAGCTTTTCGAAGGTCATATCATCCAGAGGATACAACATGATTAGAATAAAGAAGACACCTAACGAGATACAACTGATAAGCCTTCTGGTAGAGCTCTTAATATTCCATATTTCTACTACAATATACATGGCGAGACTAATCCGGGTGAACGAGCCTGCGAGCCACTGGTAGATGGAAAAGAAGTCAGTCTGGGCGATGTATTTGCCCAAGGAGGCGATTCGCCATTCTTCGAAGGCGGGATATCGCATTTTGGCAGCCTCAAAAGGATCGAATTCCACAATCGCCCCGATGAGTGGGCCGACTGTTAGTCCCACAAGAATGAGTGCGAGCATCAGATACTGCCATACACGTATACGTTTGGTGAGATGAGGCTGGATATACCAGATGAACAGCAGTTCAAACATGCCTGCAAGACTGTAAATCATGCCATTCAGCACTGGATGCCAGCCATGTTCTAATACAGGCAGGAGACGACTGTAATCCTTGTATTGAGTGTTCACAATGGCAACATAGAAGCCCAGCAGTACCACCAGTGGAAGGATCAATCCTGCCGTAAATGCCAGTGAGCGGATGCCTTTATATGCCCCATAGGCGCAGAGAGACATGAGGGCAATACTGGTTACCAGAATTGGCGTTTCTGTCAGGTAATTTGTTTTGGCCCAAGTTGTGGTATCGTGCAGGGTGAAATAGATTGCGCTCAGAAAAAAGAGACTGTTACCCACTCGAAAGAACAGGCCGATAGGCTTGCCGAGACGGGATGTTAACCATTCATGCAGGGTCTGATGCTGGAGGAAACGAGAGACATAGGCGAGCATTAGCGCAAATATCAGAAATGGTCCGGCTGATAACAGGACGGAAATCCAAGAATCCCTTTTGGCCGCAGCCAAAAGGGCAGGAATAATCAGAACATGGCTGATCAAGCCAACGGACAACATGATCAACATCATAGCTTGTAAAAAAGAAGGTTGTGTTCGTTTCATGCTGAGGGGTCCCCTTTTCCCAATAGACTGTCCTCAGCAGTGTTAACGTGATTGGAGCGCTTCATACCGTCAGTCGAAATAACGAATACCCATGGCTTCTCTTACCTCTAACATCGTTTCCCGGGCCGCTTTCCGATCAAAATGCGGGGTTTGGGGAGGATGGGAGCGTATAACTCGTTGAACCAGCGAACCAACTTCCGCGCTGTCTCAATATGGGGAATCATGCTTTTATCCCACTGACCAGCTTATGTTTGCGACCGCTCATATTGGTGCCAAGCACACCGGCGATAATCAACAATGCACCAATATAGTGATAGCTACCCACTGGTTCATGTAATATCCATGCACCTCCTACGATGGAGATGAGCGTGGACAGATTGCTGAATACACTCATTTGCGAAGCCTCCAGATGAGTAAGGGCATAGCTCGCAAGCAGGGTAGAGATCATGGTGGAGAGAATTGCCAGATAAGCGAGTGCACCCAGATAGGATGTATCTCCAAGCGGTTTGATATAGTCCATCATGGAGCCGTTGGACGCATGTCGGATCAGGGAAGCGGCGTTAAATACAATACAGCCAACCATCAGTGTGACCCAGGTTAATTCCATTGGTTTATACTTCTGGGTTAATGGTCTTGCAAGCACACCATATCCTGCAAAACAGACCGTGGAGAGTAGCAATAATGCAATACCCTTCAGGTTACTCATAGATACGCCGCTTCCTTGCATCATGAAAATAAAGACCACTCCAGCAACAGATAGAAGCAGGAATAGCTTCTGCATCGTGGATGTACGTTCCTTCAGGAAAACTGAAGCGAGAACGAGTGTGAATACAGGGGCCATGGCCTGAATAATTCCGGCTTCCGATGAGTTGGAAGAGACAAGTCCAAAGGCTTGAAAGGCAAAAAATAAGACGGGAGATAAAAACCCCAGTGGAATGATTCGCCACAGATCACGAAGGCTCAGTCGGATTTTGATCCAGCCAAAAATGACAGGAATGCTGACAACGATCAACGACAGGGCGAATCGGTGGGCAAGCACATCGATTGGATGTGCAACCGTGACGGTCATTTTAACAAATAAAAAAGATAGACCGATAATAGCTGCGTACAATATAGCTGCGATATAAGCGTATCCCCGAGTGTGTGTTGTGTTCATGAATTCTCCTCCAATACAGTAGTCATAGCTTTTTATCTTTCATTATCCTGAATTATGTCAGGTTCGAGGCATGTGCTGGCCTTATTCAATATACTGCCAGGTGCATCGTGCTACAATAGATAAAAGGTTAAACTGTATCGGTACAGTTGTTGGAGAGGGATGGGTGCATTGAGAAAATACGAAGTGATTGCCGAAGCGTTACAGCAATGGATTCAGGAACAGATGCAGCAGCAGGATCGTCGCCAGTGGGCAGATAAGGGTATTCGACTGCCAGCCGTTCGAGTAGTAGCAGAACAATATCAATGCAGTGTAAGCACGGCTATTCGTGCATATGAGTGGCTGGAACAGCGGCATTTGGTGTATGCCATACCTCAATCCGGTTATTATGCCGTACAGAACGGGATAGGTGCTCAGGACATGGACTGGCAGGGAGCGTTGGACTTTGCTTCAGCTGCACCCGATCCAAGGGTGTTCCCTTATGCAGACTTTCGTCACTGTGTGGATCAGGCGATGGAGAAGAAGCAGGCAGAGTTATTCATGTATGGCACGGATCAGGGATTACCTTCGCTTATTCTGTTGTTGCAGAAGCAGTTTGCGGATTATCAGGTGTTTGCGAGAACAGAGCAGTTCTTTATCACGTCAGGTGTGCAACAGGCACTGGCTGTACTTGCATTGATGCCTCTCCCCAATGGAAAGAGAAAAGTACTGCTTGAACTACCGACCTATCATAATATGCCCTCGCTACTGAGTGGATTAAATGTGCCGATTGCCGGTGTGAGACGTGCCCTGGACGGGCTGGATTGGGCATCACTTGAACGTCAGTTCGCTGAGGAAGATATCAAGTTTTTCTATGTCATGCCGCGCTTTCACAATCCGATTGGCACATCTTTGACTGTTGCTGACAAGAAGAGACTGATCCGGCTTGCACAGCGGTACGATGTCTATCTGGTGGAGGACGATTATCTGGCTGATCTAGAGGACAATACGAAACAGGACCCGCTATGGTCCTATGATACCGAAGGCAGGGTCATCTATCTGAAGAGTTACTCCAAAATTTTGTTTCCAGGTCTGCGCATTGGTGTAGCTGTTCTGCCCTCACCACTAATTCAATCTTTTGGGGCTTACAAAAAAATGCTCGATATCGACACTTCTGTTCTGTCTCAAGCTGCTCTGGAGATCTATGTCCACAGCGGAATGTTTGCTCATCACAGGAAAGTGATTCGTAACCGCTATGCTGCCCGGATGCACACGGTGCATGAGCAACTGGACTCATATCCAGACTTTGCTCCATTTATGGAAGCTCCTCGAACAGGAGGGGAGCATACCGTATTGCCCTTGGCGGGTGATATGCCGCTTCGTGTTCTACTGTCCCGGCTTCAAAAGCGCGGAGTCATCGTTGATACGACAGAACGGTATTATCCGGAGGGAACATATCAGGCGCATCAGGATCAGATGCTGCGCTTGAACATCTCCAATGTGCCGAAGCAGCGAATCGAGGAAGGGATGCAGGTGATCCGCGAGGAAATTTTGATACTTCAGATCAGGCAGAAATAACGTGAAGACTCGGAGTGTTGTCCGTAAATAACAAAAGGCGTCCACACAAGTTGATCACTTGTTGGACGCCTTTTCCTTGAGTTGCTATCTATCAACGATGCAGCTTGTACGCTACATGGTAGATGGAAATAATCTGATTTATTCCTGAGCCATCGCTTTGAAGGAAGCTTCTGCGGCTTCCAATGTAGCCTGAACATCCTCGTCTGTATGAGCCGTGGTCAGGAACCAGGCCTCATATTTGGATGGAGCCAGGTTAATGCCACGGTTCAGCATGTGACGGAAGAAGGAAGCAAACAACTCACCATCCGTGTCTTGAGCATGATCATAATTCGTAACCGGATGGTCACAGAAATGGGTGGAGAACGCACCGCGGATCCGGTTGATCGTCAGCGCAATGCCATGACGGTCAGCAGAAGCTTGCAGACCTGCCGTCAGGTCGATAGCAAGACGTTCCATCTCTTCGTATACACCCTCGCCTTGCAGGACCTCCAGACATGCGATACCAGCCGAGATGGATGCAGGGTTACCAGCCATCGTTCCCGCCTGATAAGCCGGTCCAAGCGGAGCAACCTGCTCCATAACGTGTTTGCGTCCGCCGTAAGCACCGATTGGCAGGCCGCCACCAATAATTTTACCAAGAGCCGTCAGATCCGGTTCAATCTCCGCATGGTTATCGAGTCCGGCATATGTCTGTGTAGAACCGTAATGGAAACGGAAAGCCGTAATGACCTCGTCATAGATAACCAGGGAGCCGTTGGCCCGTGTCATGGCACAGAGACCTTCCAGGAAGCCAGGTTCCGGCATAACCATACCGAAGTTACCAACGATCGGTTCAACCATGACTGCGGCGACATCATCACCCCAGCGTTCCAAAGCATCCTTCAGGGCTTCCAGATCATTGTACGGCACAGTAATGACTTCTTGTGCAATACTGGCTGGAACTCCCGCACTGTCAGGAATTCCGAGCGTGGACGGGCCTGAACCGGCAGCTACAAGCACCAGATCGGAATGACCATGGTAACATCCGGCGAATTTTACGATCTTGTTGCGTTTGGTGTAGGCACGAGCGACCCGAATCGTAGTCATGACTGCTTCCGTACCGGAGTTTACAAAACGCACTTTATCCATGGAAGGAATGGCTTCCTTGAGCATTTTGGCGAGCTTGATCTCAAGCTCTGTCGGGGTACCGTACAGCACACCATTTGCTGCTGCTTCCGTAATGGCCTGTGTAATATGCGGGTGGGCATGCCCTGTAACAATCGGACCGTAAGCGGCCAGATAATCAATATAACGGTTGTCATCGACATCCCAGAAGTGGGCACCTTGGGCTTTTTTCATAAATACAGGTGCACCACCACCAACGGCTTTGAACGAGCGTGAAGGGCTGTTAACACCCCCAACAATATGTTCAAGTGCTTCTGCGTATAGAAGTTCGGAACGGGAACGTGATGTATTCATAAGATAACTTCCTTTCGTAATTCAAAATATGATAAAGAAACAAGCCACAGAAAGATATGATGATTTTCTCATAATAGTATAGCCGGGCACAACGAGAGGGCAGCGTAATGGCTGCCCTCTGCATGTGTAGATTACTGAGCCGGTTGCTCTGACTTCTGATCGTCACCACTGGCTGTTTTATCTTCGGTGCTGGTTGTACTATCATCCGTTGTAGCAGGCGGGTGAATTATATCCTGAATATGCTGCTTCAATTTTTCTTCATTGGTAACCGTCAACACTTGCGCACCGCCTGCTGTACGTTCTTCTTTCAGCAGGTTCATTGGCGGAATCTGCTCACTGCCGTTCATGCTGCTCTGGTATCCGAGTCCACCCAGCTTCCACATATCGGAAAGCGTGAGATTTGTATCTACGTAAGGATTAACCTGTTCCAGAATGGCAGGCAGTTTGGCAATGGTAGTTGTTGACTGCATTTTCGCTGTTACAGCTTTCAGCAATTCACGCTGACGTTCGGACCGAGCGAAATCCGACATCGCATCATGACGGAAACGAACGTACATGAGCGCTGTCTCGCCATCCAGATGCTGATATCCTTTTTTGAGATCAATATCGTATTCGTTATTGTCTGCTTTACTTGTATAGTGCATGTCTTTCTCCACATCAAAATCAACACCGCCAACGGCATCCACCAATTTGATGAATCCCTGGAAATCCGTATACACATAATACTGTACAGGAATGCCGAGCAGGTCGCCGGCAGCTTGCATCGCTGCATTAGGGCCATGGGTGATAGCGGTGTTGATCCGCTCCTTGCCATATCCGTCAATATTGACGTAAGTGTCGCGCAGAATGGAGAACAGATTGATTTTTTTGGTCAGTGGGTCGAGCGATACAACCATCATGCTGTCGGAGCGAGGAACTTCACCTTTTTTCAATCCACGTGCATCGACACCCATAACGAGAATATTTACCGTTTCTGTGCCTTCCCATTTGGGTGGGTCAGGAGTATTTACTTTCTCCACATTTTCGATGCCTGCAAATGGTGAATCGTCGCCGTCTTTTGCCAAACCGTCCAACTGATTGAGAATAGAACCGAAGTAATATGCCGCTGCTCCTCCAATAATTAACACGAAGGCGGCAAGAGAAATCCATATGGTTCTCTTCGTCTTTCTGGTCATGCTAGCTCTCCTTTGTATTTGAGATGAAATAAAAAAACGAGTTCGAGTATTAAAGTAAGATCTAGTCGGAGCTTTCCGTACACATCTTTTCCCAACATAAGGGCAGGACGCGGCTCCAGACTATTTTAAAGCTTGCTGAATTTTGACTGATACCATTATAATTTCTTTTTGGGCTACAAGCAATTTCAACAAAATCCAAGTGAGGTATAATCATGCTGGCGATTGATGTCAAAGATTTGCGCAAGTCGTTTAGCGTCCAGAAAAGCCGAGGTGGGCTGAAGGGCGCGTTCCAGGACCTGTTTGCACGTCAATACCAAGAGGTATTGGCTGTAAATGATATTTCGTTTCAGATTCCGCAGGGTGAAATATGCGGATATATTGGGGAGAACGGTGCCGGTAAATCAACAACGATCAAGATGTTGACCGGCATTTTGGTGCCTACTTCAGGGCAAATATCGGTTGGTGGATATGTTCCGTATCAGGAACGGGAGAAGTTTGTACAGAATATTGGTGTTGTTTTTGGTCAGCGCAGTCAATTGTGGTGGGATATTGGCGTTATCGAATCCTTCCATTTATTGCGCAAAGTATATCGTGTCGGAGAGGTCGATTTCCGCAAACGGCTGGATGAACTGGTTGAGCGGTTGCAGCTACAAGACCTGCTAAGTCGTCCGGTACGGAAGCTCAGTCTTGGTCAGCGCATGCGCTGTGAGTTAGTTGCAGCGTTATTGCATAACCCGAGTATTGTTTTTCTGGACGAGCCAACTATTGGTTTGGATATTGTGGTGAAGTCGGAAATTCGGGATTTCTTGAAAGACATGAACAAGGAGCATGGAACGACCATTCTGCTCACAACCCACGATTTACAGGACATTGAGGCACTGTGTTCCCGGGTCATCATGCTTGATGCAGGCAACATCATTTATGATGGAGGTCTGGATCATCTCAAGTCCCAGTGGGGTAAGGAGCGTGAGATCCGCTTCAAGTTTGGTTCAGCTCACAACATCAGTCAGATGCAGGAATGGACTGCTGCGTTGCCTGTGCGTTGGACGGTTGAGAATGAATTGTCCGCATCCGTATGGATTCCGCTGGAACTGAATGTTTCGGATGTACTCGGACGTGTCGTTGGACAAGCCGATATTACCGATATTCAGATTATTGAGATCAACACGGATGAGATTGTGCGCAGTATTTACCAATCCGGTTCCGCCGAGCGTCCCGAGATTGTGGGAGCAGGGAAAGAAGCGGTGGGTGTATCCTGAGATGAATAGTGCATTTATTGATTTTATGCGCATCCGTTTTCTAACGATGCTGGCATACCGGGTGAATTATTACTCCGGCATTTTGATATATACGCTGAATATTGGCGTGTATTACTTTACCTGGCAAGCTATTTACGGTAGCAGTGGTGAACTCGGCGGCTTCACGGCAGCGCAGATGACCACTTACATCGCTGTATCCTGGATGGCACGTGCCTTTTACTTTAACAACCTGGACCGGGAGATTGCCGCAGATATACGGGATGGCTCCATTGCGATTCAATTCATCAGGCCGATCAATTACGTTATGGTCAAAATGATGCAGGGTCTTGGCGAAGGTATTTTCCGCTTCCTGCTGCTCATGATTCCGGGGATGCTCATTGCCATTCTGCTGTTCCCGGTTGAATTGCCTACGGCGCCATCGGCGTGGATTGGCTTTCTCGTCATGCTGTTCTTCAGTTTTCTCATTAATTCCCAGATTAATGTGATAACGGGACTGGCGGCATTCTTTGTGGAAAACAATGAAGGCATGATGCGTATGAAACGCGTCGTGGTTGATTTGTTCTCCGGTCTAATCATCCCGATCAGCCTGTATCCAGGCTGGATGTCTGCGGTGATGAAAGTATTGCCTTTTCAGGCCATTACGTATCTGCCCGGTTCCGTCTTCACTGGAAGAGTGGAAGGTACCGCCATCTGGAGTGTACTCGGTATTCAGGTGTTCTGGTTTGCCGTACTGCTGCTTCCGATGGTATTGATCTGGCGTAAGGCGCGCAAGCGTCTGTTCGTGCAAGGGGGATAACAGATATGTACTATATGGGTCTGATCTGGGAATATTTGAAAAATTACATGAAAACACGACTCACGTACCGTGCTGATTTCTGGGTGGAGATCCTATCGGATCTGCTGTTTCAGGCAACTAACCTGATCTTTATCTTTGTGGTCTTTCGCCATACGGATAACCTGGGCGGCTGGAGTGAGAGTGAAGTGCTCTTTGTTTATGGATATTTTATGGTGCCCTATGGCATCTTCAGTTGTTTTATCAATCTGTGGGGATTCAGTGAGCGGTACATCGTCAAAGGTGAGATGGATCGGATCCTGACACGTCCTGCACATAACCTGTTCCAGATCTTGCTTGAAAATGTGGACCCGCCTGCACTCGTGGGCTCGTTTATCGGCCTGATCATCATGATCTTCAGCGGAGCAGAGATGGGTCTGATGCTGGAGTGGTGGCATATCCCTGCCTTAATTATATTGGCACTCAGCTCAGTCATGATCTATGCCGGCATCTATACCACCCTGACTTCGTTGTCCTTTTATTCGGACGCGCCAACAGGTATCCTGCCGTTGATGTATAACATTCAAGGATATGGACGCTACCCGGTAACGATCTATAACCGTGCTATTCAGGTGCTGTTAACCTGGATCATTCCGTTTGCCTTTGTGGGGA
The DNA here is from genome assembly GCF_038003195.1 of Paenibacillus sp. FSL M7-1414. NCBI lineage: Bacteria > Bacillati > Bacillota > Bacilli > Caryophanales > Paenibacillaceae > Paenibacillus > Paenibacillus sp. FSL M7-1414. The sequence continues at coordinate 776,049 of NZ_JBBOOS010000001.1, forward strand.
TCTATCCCGCAGCGTTGTTCCTGGAGAGGTCCGAGATGCATCGCATGGCGTTGCTTACACCTGTGATGGGATTGGTGTTTGGCTCGATGGGCTTGCTGTTGTGGAATTTTGGCGTGAAGCGGTATCGCGGAGCAGGTTCATAATAACGCCCTATAGCATTTCATGGGGGAGATTAGGGAGGAACTGACATGACGTTAAATGTAGGCGAATTGGCACCGGATTTTGAGCTTCCGTCCAGTACGGGAGAATCAGTAAAGCTTTCGGATTACCGCGGACAGCGGGTACTGCTTTATTTTTATCCCAAGGATATGACTTCGTCCTGTACGCAACAGGCTTGTGATTTTCGGGATCGACATGCTGAATTTGAAGGGCTGAACACAGTCATTCTCGGAATCAGCACCGATCCGATGAAACAACATGACAAGTTTATCGCCAAATATGGACTTCCGTTCACTTTGTTATCGGATGAAGAGCACGTTGTAGCCGAGCAATACGGGGTATGGCAGCTGAAGAAAATGTATGGCAAGGAGTACATGGGTATGGTTCGCTCCACTTTTCTGATTGATGAAGAGGGGAATTTGATCAAGGACTGGTCCAAGGTTCGGGTCAAGGGACATATCGAGGCTGCACTCGATACGATAAAAACGTTATAAGATATATCTATACAATGACAGGCTGCATCTGTGGAGGGTTCTCCATAATGCAGCCTGTTTATTTGTTCAAAGGAGTATTCTTGGTGCGCCGCTTTTTGAACAAAGCTCTCGCTTGGTGAACCAGTAACAGGAATATTGGGAGGGCTATGCTTACGGTCACGTCCCAGTCAAACCATGCGTACATGATTGTAGTGGTATAGAAGACAATATTCGGGGAGATCAGGATGGACATTGCAAAAAACAACATCATGGAAGGCAAGGTGAGCGGTTTATAGTCTTTCAGGCGAAATAGCTGTGCGGTTCCGACGACAAACCCGAAGACATACAACAAACTTTTGAAATAGGTCGACAACAGCCAGGCGATCGCTGTGAGCGCCTCTATTCGTTGGAAAAAGTTACCTACATTAATCTTCTGGGCAAGAATATACGATATGTATACATTGTGTTGTGTCAGCGTCGGTCCAAGAACAAGCAGGGCGATCAGAACGAGCGAAGTCAGCAGGGCACTTCCGAGTAATGCGGAGAACATCATGTCTCTTCTCAAATGGGAGCTGTGCGTGACATATGGCATAATCATGGAAAGAATGATCAGTTCTCCGAATGAAGCGGCTGCAGCGCGAAAGCTTCCATTGAACATCGATAAAACGGGAGTATTGAAAAATGGCTTCAATCGAGATACCTCGGCCTGAGGAAGCAGAAATATGATCAGGAAGAGCAAGCTAAAAACGACAATCGGTGCCAGCAATTCGGAGCTTCTGCCGATCGTACCCAGTCCCTTCAACATCCCCCAGGTGAGTGTTACAACAAAAAGGATGATGATCGCGCGAATCGGCGTGTTTAGATAAATCTGGGTTGTCATGAAATCCCCTACTTCTCGGATGCATATAGAGGCTCCCATGAGAAAGTAAAACAGGTAGGCTGCGGACAAGACTGATCCCAGCCATTTGCCGAGAACTTTGGGACAGATCTCAATTAGGGACATGTGAGGGTAGGTCCGATGGAGCTTGTACATAAGCCACAAAATAAATAATCCAATAGGTAGCGATAACAGGGAACAGATCCAGGCATCCTGTTTAGCTGAATAGGCGACCATTGTAGGATATAACAGAATCATGTCTCCAATTATAGTAATAAAGGTAAGAACCGCGAACTGTCGAATGGTGAGCTTTTCCTGGATCAGCATGTAACATGCACTCCTTTTGTAAATAAGATTCCAGATGACAAGGCGTGTCCGTATTACTAGTCAAGCTATGTCATACCCCACATCCACGAGCTCTTCCTCTTGATCCGGTTCCATTAACTACGAAGCTTGATATGGTTGACACGAGCTTTGAATACATGAATCAGCAGGAGAATACCCGGTAATAGAATACCAACGGTTGTATCCCAATCGACCCAGTAAGGAACGACGGTGATAATAATGAAGGTAACGCCTGGTGCAACCAGATTAGCAAAAGCAAAGACAAGCATAGATGAAGGCAAAATCAAAAAAATATAGCGTTTTAACTTAAATAATTCTGCAATGCCGATCGTAAATGCATACAGATATACCATAGCTTTGAAATAAGTAGAGATCAGCCAGACTGACGCCATAAGTGCCTCGATTCGTTGAAAAAAATCTCCAATACTAATTTTTTGCATCAGAATGAAGGAGGCATAGATGTTATGTTGCGTCAGAAAGGCCCCCAGAACAAGTATGGCGATGGTTACCAGAGAGGCCAATAACAGGTTGCCCAGCCCAGCGGCCATAATTAAATCCCGATTGCGATGCCCTTGACTGGAGGTATAGGGCAAAAGCATCAAGATGGGGATGGTTTCGCCGACAGGATAGATGACACTAACGAGAATCCCTTGAGCGATGGATACCACATCCGTGTCCATGAACGGTTTTATGTTGCTCGTGTCAATTTTGGGTACTAAACAGAAACAGAGTACAAGAATGAACACAACTCCAACAGGCATTAATAACTCGCTGCTTCGGCCCATACTCTCAATCCCGTTGTAAACTCCCCAGGAGACAGCGATCACAAACAGCAGAATGATGACACGAATCGGTGTGTATTGGAAAAGCTGGGTCGTCATAAAATCACCGACCTCCCGGGTATGGGTGGAAGCACCAATGACAAAAAAGTACAAGTAAAAGCAACCGACCAGCGTGCCAGGCCAGAATCCCAGGATGCTTCGGGATATGGCAATCAGGTTCTTGTCTGGATAAGCTTTACCAAGCTTGAGGAACATGGCCATCAGAAGCATGCCGATCGGGACACCAATCAGGGCGCAGATCCAGGCATTTTGCTTGGCATATGACGTGATGACGGAAGGATAGATCATCATCATATCCCCAACAACCATCATAAATGTCAGGGTAGCCAGTGCTCGGGTACCCAGTCGCCCTTTTTCAAGCATCTCTCTCACTCCTTTTAGCTAAGTTCCGGTAAGGTAAGCCAGGAATTGATTCACAGGTTCATAGATCCAAATGATGATATAAAGCGGACTCGGGAATTCCCATAGATTCACCGCGATGACGCTGAATACGGTGGCTGAAAGTAACATCCCGCTGTATACAGCTGTTTCTTTCCATTGTTTGCCTCGGACGAGCTTGGGTAGATCGATCCAACCGATTAGGCATCCAACCACAACAACAGTGATGGAGAGTAGCATGATCTCAATCCTTTATTTGATTTTTGAATGAGTTGTCCAGTGCACCTACACGTCTAATTTGTATATTGGTTTCGTATTTGATCTCCAGATTGTCGAAATACTTGTCCCAATCGTTCTCAATTTTATTGAAAAATTTGGGGTCGACTTGATAGATCTCCTGGCCGAATCCGAAGATGTCCACATGATATTTACGGCGGACAGAATTGACGGTGCTTTGCATGAGTTCCTTAAGTCGTTCTTGGGATAGTTGTTCCAACTCGCGAATGGCTGTCATGGAGCCAATCTGCATGTCGCAATCTACCGAACCGATTGAGTTTACGGTATTAACCTTAATCTTGACTTGAGGTTCTCCTCCTACAACTTTACCTTTACGATCCGTGGATGCTCGAAGTATTTTTACCGTTACGACGCCTTTGCTCTTTGGACAGTCAATATGTCCTACGGTAGATTTGACATTGCCTCGGATGTAATTGTATCCCTTCGATTCTGCTTCCGATAACCAGCCGATCAACTTATCCTTTTTGAAGACACCTAAACCCGTTGTGTTCAGTCTGGCAGAGGTGCGTATCGTAGATATATTTTCGGTGCTGCTTTTTTTGTTGAGATCCCCAAGAATTTGAACCCCTGTAATAACAGGCTGAATTCCTGGGGATAACATGTAATCGATAAGTTGGTCTCCCGTTACCGTCGTTGTTGGAGCCCAGGTTTTGGAGGAAACGTCAAGGGAACTAAACAGCTTCTCTGCCGGAATGTTATCCAGAGGTGTCAGCAAATCAAGCACTTCCGATGCTTTCGTATTTCGCGCCACCATCACATAATAGTCGGGACGAACGGTTGGTTCACGCAGTAGAGCTTCCATGACATCATAGATACCCTCTTCGCGGGCGAACTTTTCTCCAAACACAAGAATTCGGATATGAGACATGAAGATTTTTCTAGGGCTGGTTTCGGTGAGTTGTTGTATGGCTTCCAGCAGGGATTTGGCGGTGGCCTGGTATTGAGTTACAGACGTTCCCTTGGAACCAGATGACTTGGCTGATATTTCATTTGGAACCACAACTTGTGCGCTAACCCGAATCTGATCCCCATCCTTGTCAACACCTAGACCGAGCATGATGCCGAGTTCATTCATTTCTTGGCGATCCCAGCATCCTGTAAGCAAAGGAAGCATGACTGCAAAGCACATCAATAAACGTAAGCTTTTATTCATAATAGGGTCTCCTGACTAAGTCAACGCTTGGTTTTCCTAGATGTTTGTCTTGTGACATTCGGCGATCCTGTGGATAACGGGCGGGTCTTCATGCGTGACCATGGCACACGAAAGATGGTGTCTTTCATATCTTTTTGAATATAAGGTGCAAAAGGAGACATGTAGGGCACACCGAAAGAACGCAAGCTGCAGAGGTGGGTTACCGTAATGAGTAATACAATCAGAATGCCGTAGAAACCGAATGCTGCCGCCATCATCATCAGTACAAAGCGCAAGATCCGTACCGAGATGGACAGACCATTCTCCGGGACGACGTAGCTGGATATCGCAGTAATGGATACGATAATAACCATAGCTGCCGATACAACCCCTGCATCAACTGCAGCTTGACCAATAACAAGCGTACCGACAATGGATACGGCTTGGCCGACCGTCTTGGGTATCCGAATACCTGCTTCTCGTAAGATCTCATAGGTCAATTCCATCAACAGGGCTTCAATGAAAGCGGGAAAAGGGACACCTTCCCTCTGGGCTGCCAAACTGATAAGCAGATTGGTGGGCAACATCTCCTGATGGAACGTTGAAATGGCAATATAGAATGATGGGGATAGCAGGGCGATGAAGAAGGACAGATAGCGAATCATCCGGATCAATGTACTGATATCTGCTCGCTGATAGTAGTCTTCTGGAGACTGAAAAAAGTGTACAAACAAGGCAGGCACAATTAATACAAAGGGTGTTCCGTCCACAATGATCGCAACCCGTCCCTCCAGCAGGGCAGCAGATACGGTATCTGGTCTTTCACTGTTATAGACGGTCGGGAAAACCGTCATCGTTTTATCTTGCACCAGTTCTTCGATATATCCACTTTCCAGAATGCTGTCTATATCTATCTTATCCAGCCTTTGCCGGAGCTCCATCACGATCTCCTGATCCACGATATTCTCCAGATAGAGCACGGCAACTCGGGTCTTGGTAACCCGGCCAATCTCTCTCTCTTCAATCCAGAGATGAGGGTCACGGATTCGTTTGCGAATTAAGGAGGTATTTGTACGCAGATTCTCATTAAAGCCCTCCATCGGCCCACGAACAACGGTTTGGGAGATGGGCTCTCCAACGGAGCGATCTTCCCAGCCTGCCGCGCCAATCTTCAATCCTCGAACTGAACCTTCAATCAGCAAGACGGCTGATCCAGCAAGCATTGCATTTAGGATCTCATGCATATCCTCGACTAGCATGACATCACTGGCGGTCAGAATATCATTCTGAAGGTAACTCAGATGTTCATCATCTGATGAAAAGTCGGGTAGATCATGTCTTTGCAATAAAGATTCCATGATGGAGTGATTCAGAATCTGAACATCCACCAGTCCGTCGATGTACAGCATGACGGCAGGCCACTTATGTAAACATTGCAGGGGACGGATCATCAAGTCGGTACTATTCCCCATCATTTGCTTGCAATATTCCGTATTGTCGTTCAGATTTGGAGAAATTTCCTTATGATCTTTACGGTCTTGCACCGATGTACTCATCCCATTGCCCCCTATACATCCTATAATTGCAAGTTAGTATGACCTGAATGAATCGGGATTATCACATAAAAAGAGAATGGTTGCATATGAGTGGTATACAGAAGGAAGTTTGAGGTGAATCACAGTAGCGGAGGTGTTTTATTTCAAACAAAAAAAAGAGCCGCGCGGTTACGCAACTCCTTGCTTATTCTTATTATTTTTACTTTTGTCTTTGTCGAACTGGGGTTGGCTTGGATACGGTGGATCTTGCTGTCCATGCTTTGCGGTAACGATAGAGCACGGCTGCGATGAGCAATAGGCCGATTCCTCCCACGATATATGCAGCATATTGATGAGCCAGATGGAATACGGCGTTCCACTGGGGGCCAAATATTTTGCCAATGCCCAGAAACAGTACAACCCAGAACAGTGCACCTGAATAGGCGTAGAGAGCGAATTTGCGAAAGGGAACAGCGGCTATGCCCGCAAAATATCCGGTGAAATGCCTTACACCCGGAATGAAATAACCGATGAAGATTAAGGCATTACCATACTTGGCGAACCACTTTTGCGTTTTATCGAGCTTGTCCTGCTTCAGTAGAAACCATTTTCCGTATCGTGTTATAAAGGGCAGTCCTGCTTTGGCTCCAATAAAATAAGTGATGGTCATGCCAATCGTTGTCCCCAGAAAAGCCAGTATGGTGAGGATTCCAAAGTCGAGATGCCCCTTGTAGGAGAGAAACCCTGCGTAAGCCATCGTTGTTTCACCAGGAAAGGGAAGTGCGATGAATTCAAGCAACAAGCCAAAAAACAAAACGCTGTATCCGTAGGACCCAAACAGATGTTGGATCTTCTCAAGCAATTCCAATAGATTTCACTCTCCTGAATACGGGGTGGGAGCATGAATACTCTCCAAGGTGTTTTAATGTGTTCTGCCTGTTCATTATGCTACCTAATCTGAAGCGAAGAATCAATCAGGCTACATAGCAAATTGTGAAAAAATATTAAACAAAATCACGTCTTTTTTCAATGTAGCCTCCATATAATTCTAACAAATCTGCTGAAATCTATCAGCAAATTACTAGAGACGGTGGAGGTCGATTCGTAAATGGTACAGAGACCGGAATTCAGAATCAAGGAAATAGGGGGAAACTCTGCAACAACCATACATATGTTTTTAGCTGGACAGTGGTCTGTCATTCTCATGCGTATTACGATATTGTTATGTGCATTTGCTGTATATGCAGGCACGGCTTATGCATCTTCTGCTTCCGGCTCAGGTGATCCAATCCCGGAAGATAAGAATACTCAAGACAAGGTAGTTTATCTGAGTTTTGACGATGGACCGGGTAACCATACCCGTGAAGTATTGGATATTTTGCGCAAGGAGAAGGTTTTGGCTACATTTTTTGTGCTGGGTGAGCAGGCAGAACGTTATCCCGAGTTAATCCGGGGGCTTGTGGAGGATGGACATGCTTTGGGCAATCATACGTTTAATCATCAATATGAACAGCTGTACAGTGATTTCAAAGTGTTCTGGAAACAGATCAAGCAGACAGAGGAAGTGCTGGAGCGTATAACCGGTTTCCGTCCGAATCTGGTGCGAGCACCAGGCGGTACCTATGGACATTTTGACCAGAGTTATTTTGATTTGCTCCAACTGGGTGGATACACCGTCATGGACTGGAACGTCGATAGTGGAGATTCCAAGCGTAAAGGTGTTCCGGCCAAAGAGATCCTCAGCAATTCGACCAAAGTACCTGCGGGAGCACGTTCGGTCGTTGTCCTGATGCATGACGGTGGTGCACATGCTGAAACGGTAAAAGCACTTCCGGGTATTATCAAATATTATCGTGATCATGGATATCGTTTTGACACCATAAAGAGTACGGATCAACCCGTTCAATTCCGTGTACATCCAGATGGTAAGTATAAGGCCCGCAAGGCGCCAGGAAAGGCCTGGATCGCAGAGCATGTAGAAGCGAACGCGACGTTATGGCTTGCAAGCAAGAAGCTGAAGGTAGAGGTGGGCTTGGCTGCAGCTACCTTGCAACCGGGCGAGTTCCGCATGGAGGGGCCGCGAATCATGGTGCCATTGCGTACTTTCATGAAAAAATTCGGGGGCAGCACTCGCTGGGACTCTGAAACAAGGACGGCCATAGCAGTATGGAAGGAAAGAACGATTTATGCAGACAGTGTGAGCGGAACACTGACAACAACAGGGGCAATTGAAACGGGGGCAGTACAGAGTCAGGGTGGAACCATCTGGGTTCCGTTACGTGAGCTACTGGAGCAGATGGGGTTGAGGGTGAATTCCTTAACCAGTAATGAAGCAGAGTGGACGGTAAAGGCGGGCACTTCCAGATCCATTTCGGCAATGAATAACATATTTAAGTATAAAATGATCTGAAGAAAGTCATTCTTGCAGGACTATTCTCTCTACTTCCGGGCAACACTGAATCATAGATTACTATGGTTCAGGAATGCTGATGAACGGAAGGAGATCAGAGAAATGTCTTATATCCGAATGGAACATGAACATGCTGTTGAATTGTTAAACCGGGTCATGAAGCGTGTTGAGAGTGTGATTATTGGCAAAAAAACAGAGATTCGTTATGTCCTCACTGCAATGCTCAGTGGGGGGCATGTACTTCTGGAAGATGTGCCGGGTACCGGGAAAACGATGCTGGTTCGTGCCGTTGCTTCTGCACTGGACTGCTCCATGGGCCGGATTCAATTCACGTCCGATGTCATGCCGGCAGATGTTACGGGCACTTCAATCTATCATCCACATACAGCTGAATTCAAGTTTCGGCCCGGACCCGTCATGTCCAACGTTGTCCTGGCTGATGAAATAAATCGCGCTTCACCACGCACTCAGTCTGCCCTGCTGGAGGCAATGGAGGAACGACGTATTACGGTTGATGGCACAACCTATGCCTTGCCACGCCCGTTCTTTCTGCTGGCGACACAGAACCCGTTACAGTTCGAAGGTACGTACCGTCTGCCTGAAGCGCAGCTGGATCGATTTATCATGAGAATTGGACTGGGGTATCCCGATCCGGAACAGGAATTGGAATTGTTAACCCGCATGCAAGGTAGAGAAGCGATTGATGAACTTCGCCCTGTCCTGCTTGCTGAAGAGGTCGTAGCCATGCAGCGTGAAGTCAAACAGGTACATGTTGATCCGGTCGTTAAACAGTATCTGGTGGCTGTTGCTGTAGCCTCTCGCAGCCTTCCGGCGGTCAGACTGGGCATCAGTCCGCGTGGAACACTGGCCTGGATGGCTGCGGCGCAGTCATTTGCCTATCTTCAAGGGCGCAGTTATGTCATTCCGGATGATGTGAAAGAGGTAGCTGTGCCTGTCCTTTCCCACCGTATTCAATTGAAGGCCCAGAACAGAGCGGAGGTTTGGGGGCAAGTACAGGTCATTGAAGAAGCATTGTCAACGGTCCCGGTACCTGTACAGATGGCATCACAGGGAAGGGGACGGAGGCAATGACTGCGCTGGGACAACGGATTGTGAGTGCTGTCTTGGTGGTGGCTTTTGCTTCCTTGTATCAGTGGCATGGGGGCAAAGCGGCGTTGTTTCTATCCGTTATAGCTTTCTTGATGTTCACAGGAGGTCTGCTTCTCCATTGGTTCAGACCACGGCGTATTCACATCCGTCGGAAAATACACACGAACCGGATTGAGGCAGGCGAGCAGGTACGGGTTCTGGTGGAGCTGGAATTCAATTGCCGTATTCCACTGTTATGGATCGTTCTGTGTGAGAACACACCTGCTGGTGTTCATCGCAAATTGATTTTCCCGGGAACACGGCGACAATTTTCCTATCAATATGAATGTTCCGGGTTACGCAGAGGAGTCTACAGATGGGATACGGGCAGATTGTACTGGGGTGATATGTTTGGCTGGAATACCCTCTCCGCAGAGACCGCAGGAGGTACCCCCCTAATCGTTGTTCCTCAAGCAACGGCTTGGGGGAAGGGTGATTCGGTAGAATTCGCAGCGATGATTGAAGGGACTCTGTCGGAGCGAAGTAATAGTCAGGGAAACCGTAGCCCTGAGTTCCGTGAATATCAGCAGGGTGACCCACTGGGACGTGTTCATTGGAAAAGTACAGCCAAAACGGGACAACTTCAGACCTTTCTGCCCGATACCACGGATCTTGCCTCGCTCGGCATCCTTGTGTATGAAGCCGAGTCGGGTTATGACGTAAAACAACGGGAGAACATGGATGTACCTGCCTTTGAACGAGTGGTTCGTGCAGCTGCCCGCTGGATTCATACCGCTGAACGGGATGACATTCCTTATCATCTGTGGATGGAAGGCGGCGATAAGAACTATGATGCACAAGATCAATGGCAACATGGGCCGTTCCATGCAGATGATGAGAATCATGGACTGGACAAGTTAGCGGGGGCACAAATATCCAAAGCACAATCAGGCTCTGTTTCGCTTCGAACGGAGATGCTGGATGGACTGGCGAGCGGGTCGCGAATTGTGGTTCTCACAGGCAAGATGGATCAGGTTCTGGCCGAATGGATCATAACTGCAATCGGGTCGGGTTATCGTGTAGAGGTGCAATTGACTGAAGCAAACCAGAACCAAAACCAATTAGGATCAACGGATAGATTGATGAATGGATTGGGATATGACAGCTTAAGCTTGGAGCGGCTTCGTCACAGCGGGGTGCCGATCCATGCGGTTACAGACGTTGCGTTATCTTCATTGGGAAAGGTGGAGGTAACGGATGTGGGAGCGTAATGGTAACCAGCAACCCGATTCCACTATGGCCGACTTAGAGTCAACGGCCCGTACGAGAATGGAATTGGCCTATTCTGTACATCAAACTGTGAACCAGAATTCTGTGACGGACATAAAGGATGAGGGAGATGTTAGCGTACCTGTCCTGTACAAAATTGTTATTTCGGTCATTTTACTTATACTGTCTCTGGAGTGGATATATCCTGTTACATCATCAGATCAGCAGGGCAGTGAACGGTTCTTGTCCGTAATGGCGGGATTAACGGGAGCGTTATTGCTCGCGGGGTTAATTCGTACAGGATGGATCACCGGAGTACTGATCCGATTATTCATAGCACTTGCTGCTTTATGTCTGATGTACGGAGGAAGTGATCCTGTTCGTTGGGCGGCCGCTTATCCGGGAATATTTTCAGCGGATATGGACACGTTTATAAATAACTGGCGATTTCACTCGATTAGTACAGAAACGAGAGGGTTGTTCATGATGTGCGGCTGGAGCATGCTCATGGCTTCTGTGCAATCCCTCGTATTGTTACGTCGAAGCGTTATGCTGTTTGGCAGTGCAACGCTGCTTTATTTGCTTTTGCTTGAATCCTTTGCGGGGCTGGATGTGTATGCTTCTTTAATACGGTCTGTCCTATGGATTTTTCTTATTCAGGCTCTGCTCCAGCTATTACGTCTCAATGGAGGAGTCACGACTCCGAGTTATCGCGGCAGCCCCTACGGCCGTTGGAGTGCAGTAACTATCGCTGTTTCCGCAGGTATGGTGTTTCTCTCGGCGTTACCTGGCCAGTTTGCTTCCATTCCTCAACCGGAACGCATATCTTTGGAGCAGATGGGTGAACGCCTAGCTCGCTGGGCAGGTTATACACAGCACAGTAGTATCCCTGCTGCAACGGCAGTCACGGGATATAGCACAGCGGACGCGCCTATGGGAGCACCGTTGGTGCAGGGGAATTCCCTCTTTTTTATAGCGAAGAGTCCAAAAGTGACGTATTGGCGAGGGGAGACCCGTTCATATTATAACGGTAGTACTTGGAGTGACCCGGGTCAAAGCTTCGAAACGGCAAGTCCATCCGGAATGCTGCGTGCTGATGGTTGGGAGAATTCAACCTATTGGAGTCGCATTCGCCAAACTGTCATGATGCAGCGAGAGTGGAAAGGACCAAATCCTCTCTTTACCGGGGGCATACCGGTTAACGTATCGTTCCAGGATAAGAACAAGGATAATCAGGAAAACATGTTTTCTTTGCTGTCTAATCGCGATTCGGCAACATTGTGGCTCGCGAGCTCCGGAAACGATAAGATAGTTAAACATTATTCGGCAGACGTCATGGTCCCTGTCGCAACACCTGAACAGTTACGTCTACTTGAGGAAACGAATAAAGGGAAAGATCCGGCAGCCATCCGGAGGGATTATCTGCAATTGCCTACATCACTACCTGGTCGAGTGCAGACGCTTGCCAAGGAAATCATTCAAGGCAGTGAGACCCGGTATGACGCTGTGCAGGCCGTCAAGACTTATCTGGCTGCTCATGCCGAGTATACGTTGGATACCCGTATGCCACCGCGAGGAACAGATTTTGTGGATGATTTTCTATTCGTCACCCGGCAGGGGTATTGCAATCATTTCTCCACAGCCATGATTGTGTTGCTGCGTGCAGAGGGCATCCCAGCACGCTGGGTTAAAGGTTTTGGCCCCGGAGTTGCTGACCCGGATGTGCCCAGTCAGTATGTGATTTCACAGGGAGATGCACATTCCTGGGTAGAGGTATATTTTCCGGGTGCAGGCTGGATGCCGTTTGAGGCCACGCCAGGCTTCGCCATGGCGCAAGGCGCGGGCGAAAGTGTCGCAGCACTCGCCGGGCCGCAGCCTGTTGCGGAGAATCCGCCGTATATGAGCGGCGGATTGGGTTACGCGGGCGCGTGGCTGCTCGCCCGCGCACGGGCCATTGCCGCGGAGCCATGGCTCGCGGCAGCCCTTGTGGCAGCGGCCCTGATGGGCGCCGCTGCTCTGGTCCGCATGCGGCGGCTACGCCCCGCGCTGCGGTTAGGGCTGCTGCTGGCGTGGCCACGCAGCAGCTTTCCAGACCGCGAGCGGCTGCTGGGTGCCGCCGCTCCGGTCTGGGCCGCGCTCGCGCGCCGGTACGGCCCGCGGCCGCCGGGTATGACGCTGCGTGAATATGCAGCGTCACCGGCTTTAGCCGCAGGCGCGGACGGCGCGGACATCGCGCGGTTTGCAGCCGACTGGGAACGGCTGCTGTACGGTCCAGACCGTCCGCTGCGCGCGGACAGTCTGAACTTCCTGCGCCGGGCACTTCGTCTGGCCCGGCGGTTGCAGGCGTTGTAACACAAGGATGTTACAACGTTACACCAAAGATGCGAAGCAGCTGCCATACAATCGCTATCGCTTTCCAATAGAGCTTGGCCACTTGTGGGCAGATGAAGATCGCCATTGCTGGCGCACTGTTATCTAAATGCAGCGTTTGGTTCATCGCTGAATGCCATACATAAGACGCCTTTCGCGCTGCGCTGCGAATGAGGCGTCTTTCCACGAGCATACACTTGAACCAGTATCTTGCTACCAAGCTTTTCTATTCGAAATTTCATATTTAGAGGCATTTGGTAATCCTGTTTTGATATGTCGAAAAAAGGAGTTTCGCCTTTCCTTGACGGTATGTTTTGTCGTTGCGTATAATTAGTTTCATTGAATTGAGGGAGGCACGGTTATGAATAAACAGAATGAAATTGTAGTTGTCCTTGACTTCGGGGGTCAATACAATCAGTTAATCGCCAGAAGAATCCGGGATCTTGGCGTATACAGCGAGCTTTTGCCGTATAATACACCGGCGGAAAAGATCGCAGAAATAGCACCAAAAGGAATCGTATTTTCAGGTGGTCCGTCCAGCGTATACGCTGAGAATGCTCCACACGTGGACCCGGGTGTCTATGACCTGGGCTTGCCAATCTTCGGTATCTGCTACGGAATGCAGCTTATGGCCCAGCAACTCGAAGGTAAAGTAGAGCGTTCCGAGAAGCGAGAGTACGGTAAAGCAGACCTTGAGTTTGCCGCTGGATCTACATTGGCAAAAGGCATTGAAGGCGAACATACGGTATGGATGAGTCACGGTGACCACGTGGTTACACTTCCTCCAGGTTTCAAACTGGATGCAGGCACGGAAAGTGCGCCAATCGCTGCCATGAGCGACGATGAGCGTAAATTGTATGCTGTTCAGTTCCATCCGGAAGTACGTCACTCTGTTCGCGGTAACGACATGATTCGTAACTTCCTGTTCGAAGTTTGTGGTTGCGAAGGCAACTGGACGATGGAGACATTCATCGATGACACGATCAAAGACATTCGTGAAAAAGTTGGCGACAGTAAAGTACTGTGTGCGCTTAGCGGCGGTGTAGATTCTTCCGTTGTAGCTGCATTGCTTCACAAAGCCATTGGTGATCAACTGACATGTATGTTTATCGACCACGGTCTGTTGCGTAAAGGCGAAGCAGAAAGTGTAATGGAGACGTTTGTCGGCAAATTCGACATGAAAGTTGTCAAAATTGATGCTCAGGAGCGCTTTATGTCCAAGCTGGCTGGAGTGGATGATCCAGAACAAAAACGTAAAATCATCGGTAACGAGTTTATTTACGTATTTGACGAAGAGTCCAAGCAGTTCGATGACTTTGCATTCCTGGCACAAGGTACACTTTACACGGACATCGTAGAAAGTGGTACAGCGACTGCACAGACCATCAAATCCCACCACAACGTGGGCGGTCTGCCTGAGGACATGAACTTCAAACTGATCGAGCCACTGAGCACGTTGTTCAAGGATGAAGTACGTAAAGTCGGTACCGAGTGTGGCTTGCCGGACGAAATTGTACACCGTCAGCCGTTCCCTGGTCCGGGTCTTGCAATTCGTGTGCTTGGTGAGGTTACCGAAGAGAAACTTACCATCGTTCGTGATTCAGACTACATCCTGCGTGAAGAGATTGCCAAAGCCGGTCTCGACCGCGAAATCTGGCAGTACTTCACAGCCCTGCCGAACATGAAGAGTGTCGGCGTTATGGGTGATGCGCGTACGTATTCCTACACTGTAGGTATCCGTGCTGTTACATCCATCGACGGTATGACTGCGGACTGGGCACGTATCCCTTGGGATGTGCTGGAGAAAATCTCCGTACGGATCGTTAACGAAGTTGATAACGTAAACCGTATCGTCTATGACGTAACTTCCAAACCACCTGCAACAATCGAGTGGGAATAGGGTATAGACTCTTAACGATAGATTATAAAAAATGCTCTTTTATCTGCGGTATTTCGCAAATAAAAGGGCGTTTTTTTATTAAGAAGAATATTGTGATCAAATTTTTGTAGGGCTACTTTTTTTACAAGTAATAAACTTTCAAAATTAATCCCATTTTAAAGTTGACTTCATGATCCTTTCAGGTCGGGCCTGTACAATAAGTACATACTAAGAGCTATATGGCTACTGAAAGGAGAATTGAATGTATGCGTAAAACCGACTATATGAGCAAATGGAAGATGGGCATTGGAAGTGCGTTTCTGATGGTGATGCTGGCAGGATGCGGTTCGGGTATGCAAGATCTGGCTTCCGGTTCGGGGGACTTTCCATTTGTGAATTTAGAGGCAGCGGATGCTTCTTCCGATCAGACCAGAAACCAGGAGTTATCCTCTGACTCAACAACAAACACAAATCAGGAACAACAAGAGATACAGGATACTCCGCAGACAGAGATTTAATTAACATAGGACTGATCCGGTAAAAAGTAGTTCCGGCGTATGTCGCAAGTTGCTCCATATACCTAATGAGTTTAAGTCTTCGGAATACGAGATATCGTTATTCCTTGATCATCATTCACCTGATTGCTAAAACGCATCAGAAATATAAGCTAGCCTGATTAGAGCGCTTCTGCTCTTTGATCAGGCTAGCTTTTTATGTTATCCTGCTGAACTTTCAGTCTG
Organism: Paenibacillus sp. FSL M7-1414; assembly: GCF_038003195.1. Lineage (NCBI taxonomy): Bacteria > Bacillati > Bacillota > Bacilli > Caryophanales > Paenibacillaceae > Paenibacillus > Paenibacillus sp. FSL M7-1414. The sequence continues at coordinate 791,844 of NZ_JBBOOS010000001.1, forward strand.
AAAGAATGGACATATCCCATTGAGTTTACACCGAAAAAAGCGTATTCAATTGGGTTGTAAACCGCTGAACTGGTTCAATCTGTTAAATAATACGAACGATATTCTAAAAGCGTGATATTAATATTCGTTTTTCTCATTGACAAAAACATACTGCCCTCCTAAAATAGTGATGGGAAACAAACAAATAGCGCATACTTATTCGTATAATCCTGGGGATTGGCCCGGGAGTCTCTACGAGATCACCCTAATGATCTGGCTACGAAGAGGAGAAGGCTAAGCACATGAATTCTACATGATTGCGGGGACATCACGCACATTAGAATTTTTTTTGTTCTTAGTAAAGGCATCATGCCACTCCTTGTCAGCTGAACCCTGGGTGAAGAATCTTCATCAGGGTCATTTGTCGTTTTTCAATATGGCTTCAACATCTCTAAGGGGGAGTTAGTAATTATGGATCGTTTCTTTAAATTAAAAGAAAACGGAACAAACGTTAGAACGGAGATTGTTGCGGGTCTCACTACGTTTATGACAATGGCTTACATTCTTTTTGTAAATACGTTGTTCTTGGGACAAGCCGGTGCGGGGATGTCGGATAATGCAGTATTCTTTGCAACAGCCGTCGGCGCCGGATTAATGACTATTATTATGGGATTGTTCGTGAATATTCCGATCGCACTTGCACCAGGTATGGGGCTGAATGCGTACTTCATGACTGTCGTTCTAAGTTCGAATGGAGCGATTACTTGGCAAGTAGCTCTCGGAGCGGTATTCCTTTCCGGTATCGTGTTCATTATTTTGACCGTGACGAAGATTCGTCAAATGTTGCTGGTTGCAGTTCCGCAGTCAATCAAAATGGCCATTACGGTTGGTATCGGTCTTTTTATTACCATTATTGGTTTCAAACTTGCTAATCTCGTGGCTGTAACAGTTAATGTTGCACCAGACGCAGATCTGAGTCAGCCGATTCCAGGTAGTAGTTTTAATCTGTCATTGGGTAACTTTATAACACATCATGATGCATTGCTGGCCCTGATTGGTTTGCTCCTTATTGCTATTCTGATGGTTATGCGCGTCAAAGGCGCTCTGCTGATCGGGATCGTAGCAACAACGCTGATTGGTATTCCGATGGGCGTTACGAATCTGAGTGGTCTTTCAGGCGCAAGCTGGTTGCCTAACTTCAGTGATCTGGCGGTTGGACAGCTGGATTTGAAAGGTGCCATCAGTCTCGGATTGTTCGAGATCATCTTCATCTTTACCTTCGTTGAATTGTTCGACACGTTTGGTACGATGGTAGGTACTGCAACGCGTATGGGGATTATGAAGGATAAGAAAAAAGGCGAGAAAACGATCGGTAAAGCGATGCTCGTCGATGCAGTTGGTGTCAGCGCAGGTGCTGCACTAGGTACAAGTACCATTACGGCATACGTTGAAAGTGCTTCAGGTGTTGAGGCAGGTGGACGTACAGGACTGACTTCGGTAACGACAGGTTTGTTGTTCATTTTAGCCCTGTTTATCGCACCGCTTGCGCTGGTTGTTCCATCCGCTGCGACGGCTCCGGCATTGATCATCGTGGGTGTACTTATGATGAGTCAAGTGCGCAGCATTGAGTGGGATGATTTCCTGCAAGCTTTCCCTGCATTCCTTACCATTGTATTGATGCCTTTCACAGGTGGAATCGCAAACGGGATCTCCGCAGGTATCGTATCTTATGTGATTCTGGCGGTGTTCAGTAACTTGGTTACAGAGCGTAAAGTGAAAATTCACTGGCTTATGTGGATCTTGGCGCTCATTGTAGTTTGCCGATACGTATTTATTGGCGGGGAGTAAGCGTACATTAGGTTTAATGAAGAATACGGAGATAAGTTTGATACCTTATATATGAAAGAAGCGGAAGCCACGGGATTAGACCCGGAGCTTTCGCTTTTTTTTGTATTCTTTTCTTGAGCAAAATGAATTTCAAAAATGTTTTCCTTCTATATAGAAGGAATGAGTATAATGTTCTATGATCTGTTGGTTGTTTAACCGATGAAATCATCGGTTAATAGGTTCTATAACGCGATGAGTCTGTACTGTATACAACTTGATTTCTCTATAATTGGATTAGGAATCATATGAAAAACTTTTTTGGGTATGTGAGTTAATTACTTCGATCATTAAAGTTAATGCGCAGATGTATCATTTAGCTGGTTATAAGGAGATACTTGTTAAAAGGTCTACAGGGTACTCATTTCATAAGAATTTAATGTTTATCGAAAAAAGACTTGCGTTCCACAACTGTACATGGTATATTCTATTTCCGGCCAAAAAAACACGAGATACACGGTGCGGCAAGCGATTGAAATAAGCTTCGAAAGAAACTTAAAAAAAGAGCTTGCAAAGTTGGTTCGGACATGATATTATATAAGAGTTGCTGAAGAGAACAACATTCGGTAACGAAATAAGTTTGATCTTTGAAAACTGAACAATGAGTGAGTAAACATTCTGCTTGCAGAATGAACGCGAAAGTTTGAGACAAGCCTTGGTTTGAATCGACTGGAGCACAAATGAGATTTTTAATCTCGTCAGATTCAAAATGAGCTTATCGCTCTTTTCAATACTTTATTGGAGAGTTTGATCCTGGCTCAGGACGAACGCTGGCGGCATGCCTAATACATGCAAGTCGAGCGGAGTTGATAGGAAGCTTGCTTCCTTGATACTTAGCGGCGGACGGGTGAGTAACACGTAGGCAACCTGCCCTCAAGTTTGGGACAACTACCGGAAACGGTAGCTAATACCGAATAATTGTTTTCTTCGCCTGAAGGAAACTGGAAAGACGGAGCAATCTGTCACTTGGGGATGGGCCTGCGGCGCATTAGCTAGTTGGTGAGGTAACGGCTCACCAAGGCGACGATGCGTAGCCGACCTGAGAGGGTGATCGGCCACACTGGGACTGAGACACGGCCCAGACTCCTACGGGAGGCAGCAGTAGGGAATCTTCCGCAATGGGCGAAAGCCTGACGGAGCAATGCCGCGTGAGTGATGAAGGTTTTCGGATCGTAAAGCTCTGTTGCCAGGGAAGAACGCTTGGGAGAGTAACTGCTCTCAAGGTGACGGTACCTGAGAAGAAAGCCCCGGCTAACTACGTGCCAGCAGCCGCGGTAATACGTAGGGGGCAAGCGTTGTCCGGAATTATTGGGCGTAAAGCGCGCGCAGGCGGTCATTTAAGTCTGGTGTTTAATCCCGGGGCTCAACCCCGGATCGCACTGGAAACTGGGTGACTTGAGTGCAGAAGAGGAGAGTGGAATTCCACGTGTAGCGGTGAAATGCGTAGATATGTGGAGGAACACCAGTGGCGAAGGCGACTCTCTGGGCTGTAACTGACGCTGAGGCGCGAAAGCGTGGGGAGCAAACAGGATTAGATACCCTGGTAGTCCACGCCGTAAACGATGAGTGCTAGGTGTTAGGGGTTTCGATACCCTTGGTGCCGAAGTTAACACATTAAGCACTCCGCCTGGGGAGTACGGTCGCAAGACTGAAACTCAAAGGAATTGACGGGGACCCGCACAAGCAGTGGAGTATGTGGTTTAATTCGAAGCAACGCGAAGAACCTTACCAGGTCTTGACATCCCTCTGATCGATGCAGAGATGTATCTTTCCTTCGGGACAGAGGAGACAGGTGGTGCATGGTTGTCGTCAGCTCGTGTCGTGAGATGTTGGGTTAAGTCCCGCAACGAGCGCAACCCTTATATTTAGTTGCCAGCACTTCGGGTGGGCACTCTAGATAGACTGCCGGTGACAAACCGGAGGAAGGTGGGGATGACGTCAAATCATCATGCCCCTTATGACCTGGGCTACACACGTACTACAATGGCCGGTACAACGGGCTGCGAAATCGCGAGATGGAGCCAATCCCAACAAAGCCGGTCTCAGTTCGGATTGCAGGCTGCAACTCGCCTGCATGAAGTCGGAATTGCTAGTAATCGCGGATCAGCATGCCGCGGTGAATACGTTCCCGGGTCTTGTACACACCGCCCGTCACACCACGAGAGTTTATAACACCCGAAGTCGGTGGGGTAACCGCAAGGAGCCAGCCGCCGAAGGTGGGATAGATGATTGGGGTGAAGTCGTAACAAGGTAGCCGTATCGGAAGGTGCGGCTGGATCACCTCCTTTCTATGGAGAATCGTTTCCTGCAACGGAAACATTCAAATATGCAGCTTAGCTGCAAAACACTCACTCGTTGTTCGGTTTTGAGAGCTCAAACTCTCAAACAGCTTGCTTTTGCATGGAGCTTGTTCTTTGAAAACTAGATATCGAAACGAAACAAACGCGAATTAGAACATTCCTTTAAGCTGAACTTGTGCAAACAAGTCAAGTGTATAAAGGTAGTTAAATTGCTTTTGTGATGGTATCGGGTGAGAGCGACTTTTGGCTTTGCGCAAGCAAAACAAGGGAAGCGAGCGACCGAAACCGGAACAAAATGGTTAAGCTACTAAGAGCACACGGAGGATGCCTAGGCGCTAGGAGCCGATGAAGGACGTGGCGAACAACGAAACTGCCTCGGGGAGCTGTAAGCAAGCTTTGATCCGGGGGTGTCCGAATGGGGAAACCCAGCTGGGGTAATTTCCAGTTACTCACAACTGAATACATAGGTTGTGTAGAGGCATACCAGGGGAACTGAAACATCTAAGTACCCTGAGGAAGAGAAAACAATAGTGATTCCGTCAGTAGCGGCGAGCGAACGCGGAGAAGCCCAAACCAGAGAGCTTGCTCTTTGGGGTTGTGGGACGTCTCACATGGAGTTACAAAGGAACCGGTTAAGCGAAGAGGTCTGGAAAGGCCCGCCAAAGAAGGTAAAAGCCCTGTAGTTGAAAGTCTGTTCCCTCCGAGACGGATCCCGAGTAGTGCGGGGCACGTGAAACCCCGTATGAATCCGGCAGGACCATCTGCCAAGGCTAAATACTTCCTAGCGACCGATAGTGAAGCAGTACCGTGAGGGAAAGGTGAAAAGCACCCCGGAAGGGGAGTGAAATAGAACCTGAAACCGTGTGCTTACAAAAAGTCAGAGCCCGTTTTAGGGGTGATGGCGTGCCTTTTGTAGAATGAACCGGCGAGTTACGTTCCCGTGCAAGGTTAAGGTGAAGAGCCGGAGCCGCAGCGAAAGCGAGTCTGAATAGGGCGACTTAGTACGTGGACGTAGACCCGAAACCGGGTGATCTACCCCTGTCCAGGGTGAAGGTGCGGTAACACGCACTGGAGGCCCGAACCCACGCATGTTGAAAAATGCGGGGATGAGGTGGGGGTAGCGGAGAAATTCCAATCGAACTCGGAGATAGCTGGTTCTCCCCGAAATAGCTTTAGGGCTAGCCTCGGAAAACAGAGTCGTGGAGGTAGAGCACTGATTGGGTGCGGGGCCCGCAAGGGTTACCAAGCTCAGTCAAACTCCGAATGCCATAGACTTACTTCCGGGAGTCAGACAGTGAGTGCTAAGATCCATTGTCAAAAGGGAAACAGCCCAGACCATCAGCTAAGGTCCCCAAGTGTGTGTTAAGTGGGAAAGGATGTGGAGTTGCACAGACAACCAGGATGTTGGCTTAGAAGCAGCCATCATTGAAAGAGTGCGTAATAGCTCACTGGTCGAGTGACTCTGCGCCGAAAATGTAACGGGGCTAAACACACCACCGAAGCTATGGCTTGATGCTTTGCATCAGGGGTAGGGGAGCGTTGTATAAGGGTTGAAGGTGTACCGTAAGGAGCGCTGGACATTATACAAGTGAGAATGCCGGTATGAGTAACGAAAAGATCAGTGAGAATCTGATCCGCCGAAAGCCTAAGGGTTCCTGAGGAAGGCTCGTCCGCTCAGGGTAAGTCGGGACCTAAGGCGAGGCCGAAAGGCGTAGTCGAAGGACAACAGGTCGAAATTCCTGTACCACCGTAAGCCGTTATGAGCAATGGGGGGACGCAGTAGGGTAGTGACGCGGACTGATGGATGTCCGTCTAAGCAGTAAGGCTGATGTGTAGGCAAATCCGCACATTGTAAGGCTGAGCTGTGATGGGGAGCGAAAATTATAGTAGCGAAGGTCATGATCTCACACTGCCAAGAAAAGCCTCTAGCCAGGTGAAGGTGCCCGTACCGCAAACCGACACAGGTAGGCGAGAAGAGTATTCTAAGGCGCGCGGAAGAACTCTCGTTAAGGAACTCGGCAAAATGACCCCGTAACTTCGGGAGAAGGGGTGCCCCGGTAGTGTGAATAGCACGAGGGGGCCGCAGTGAAAAGGCCCAAGCGACTGTTTAGCAAAAACACAGGTCTGTGCGAAGCCGTAAGGCGAAGTATACGGGCTGACGCCTGCCCGGTGCTGGAAGGTTAAGGGGAGTGGTTAGGGAGCAATCCCGAAGCTGTGAACCGAAGCCCCAGTAAACGGCGGCCGTAACTATAACGGTCCTAAGGTAGCGAAATTCCTTGTCAGGTAAATTCTGACCCGCACGAATGGCGTAACGACTTGGGCGCTGTCTCAACGAGAGATCCGGTGAAATTTTAATACCTGTGAAGATGCAGGTTACCCGCGACAAGACGGAAAGACCCCATGGAGCTTTACTGCAGCTTGATATTGAATTTGGGTACGATCTGTACAGGATAGGTGGGAGCCTTTGAAGTGTGAGCGCCAGCTTGCATGGAGGCAACGTTGGGATACCACCCTGATCGTATCTAGGTTCTAACCTGGTACCGTAATCCGGTGCGGGGACAGTGTCAGGTGGGCAGTTTGACTGGGGCGGTCGCCTCCTAAAGAGTAACGGAGGCGCCCAAAGGTTCCCTCAGAATGGTTGGAAATCATTCGAAGAGTGCAAAGGCATAAGGGAGCTTGACTGCGAGACCTACAAGTCGAGCAGGGACGAAAGTCGGGCTTAGTGATCCGGTGGTACCGCATGGAAGGGCCATCGCTCAACGGATAAAAGCTACCCTGGGGATAACAGGCTTATCTCCCCCAAGAGTCCACATCGACGGGGAGGTTTGGCACCTCGATGTCGGCTCATCGCATCCTGGGGCTGAAGTAGGTCCCAAGGGTTGGGCTGTTCGCCCATTAAAGCGGTACGCGAGCTGGGTTCAGAACGTCGTGAGACAGTTCGGTCCCTATCTGTCGTGGGCGTAGGAAATTTGAGAGGAGCTGTCCTTAGTACGAGAGGACCGGGATGGACGTACCGCTGGTGTACCAGTTGTTCCGCCAGGAGCACCGCTGGGTAGCTATGTACGGACGGGATAAACGCTGAAAGCATCTAAGCGTGAAGCCCCCCTCAAGATGAGATTTCCCAGTATGTAAGACCCCTTGAAGACGACGAGGTAGATAGGCTGGGGGTGGAAGTGCAGCAATGCATGGAGCTGACCAGTACTAATCGGTCGAGGGCTTATCCAATAGCAAGTTGTAATTCGCATGTTTCGTTTCGAATCTAGTTTTCAGAGAACGATCTCTGAAATGAAAATTGGTACATCACAGAACGTGTGTATGATTTTCAGTTCCATATCTGATTTTAAGAAGCTATGCTTCGACAAATCGCGTTTGGTGGCGATGGCGGAGGGGTTCCACACGTACCCATCCCGAACACGACCGTTAAGCCCTCTAGCGCCGATGGTACTTGGACCGCAGGGTCCTGGGAGAGTAGGACGCCGCCAAGCAATCTAAAGACACACTTGATGATATCGAGTGTGTCTTTTTTATTTTAATCCTAAATACTTATATAAATTTTAACAGCCCTGGTAAATAACCAAGGCTGTTTACTATTTCAATTTTTATGAGAATGTTAAATAACTTTAAAAGGATCATTTCTTCTCTATCATCGATTTAAGTACAACATCTGTCTATACTTTCATTTGGTTGCAAGCCTCCCCAAGGATTGTAAGGGAGTTCTGCAATGCATGCTGGGTTTCTGAATCAATGATGACGCCTTGTTTGTTCATTTTCAATGTAATATGAGGAATGGTTAAACAGCCCTCCTGTAGAACTTGTGCATTAATCATGTTTAGTGTGAGCAATAAGGAAGCATGGGCTTTGTCACCTCCCATGGGGCTTGGGGAAGCAGCAATGACAATGGTGGGTTTATTGAGCCATTCTCCAGAAGATACAACCCAATCTAGTGCGTTTTTTAAGACCCCAGGAACGCCGTTTCCATACTCTGGCGTGCAGATAAGGACACCGTCCGAATGCTTAAGTTGGGCTCTCAAGTTCTGTACGGACACTGGACCCTCCTCGACATCGAGGTCAGGGTTAAAATGTGGCAGATCATTTAATCCATCATATACTTCAAACTTAAGGTTAGTGTGAGCCAGTTTAATCATGGCGTGCATTAGTAACGTATTGGAGGACTGATTGCGCAGACTTCCGGAAATGGCAAGGATATTTAATTCTTTTTTCATGGATATAGATCAACTCTATTCTTTAGTAATGTAGGGCAATTTGTTTATTTTCCTCCTGTTTGAATGAGCTGTCTATAAAAAACGCATATAATTAAGGCATTCTTCATGTTAGTCAGGGAATATCCACAATTCTTCATCGAAAATGCATGCCATCGTTTGTATTGCTCTGGGTAATAGAATGAAGAGATCACTTTAAAATAAACAACTAACGAAAGAATCATAATAAATATTTTATAAAATTAGTACCAAGTACTAAGACTTAGTGCTATAATGGTAAAAAACAAGTGAGGTGACTACCGGTATGAAGCATCAATCAAAGGCAACCATCACGGCAATGGGGACGTATGTACCGGATCGAATATTAACGAATGCTGATCTGGAGAAATTGGTCGAGACAAGTGACGAATGGATTGTACAGCGTACTGGTATGAGAGAACGGCGAATTGCAGCTGAAGATCAATTTGTATCTGACCTGGCTACGAAGGCTGTAGAAGATATGATACGTCGTTATGATGTAAGTGTAGAAGATGTGGATATGATCCTTGTGGCTACAAGTACACCTGAATATGCTTTCCCAAGTACGGCATCCAGAGTACAGGCTAATCTTAAGATCCCACACACGGGTGTACTGGATTTAAATGCTGCATGCGCAGGTTTTACCTACGGATTACAGCTAGCCGACAGTCTGGTGACCAGTGGAATGTACCGCAAAGTACTGGTAATTGGAGCAGAGACATTATCCAAAATTACGGATTACACAGACCGCACGACTTGTGTACTGTTTGGTGATGGAGCGGGGGCCTTCTTGGTGGAGAGATCATCGGGTGCTGAAGGTGACTTTATGGTAGCCATATCAGGTACACATGGAGAAGGCGGTGTACATCTCTATAAGAGTGGTCTGTCTTCGGAGATGAATGGTGTGCCTTTACAGGGCGAAGGTTGTTTAGTTCAGAATGGGCGAGAGATTTATAAGTGGGCTGTACGGACGATTCCAGAGCAATTGGGTAAACTTATAACGAAAGCTGAATTAAGCCCTGACCAGATTGACTGGTTTGTCCCGCATAGTGCCAACATGAGAATGATTGAAGCTGTTTGCGAACGTGGTCCGGTTCCTTTGGAACGTACTTTAACCAGTGTCGAGTATCGGGGGAACACATCTGCTGCTTCCATTCCGCTTGCTTTACAGCTTGCAGTGGATGAAGGGAAATTGAAAGAAGGACAGAACGTAGCTCTCTTTGGCTTTGGCGGTGGTCTGACGTACGCAGGTCTGGTGCTGAAATGGGGCGTGCCAGACAACGTTCAGGAATGAGTAACATCCGACGGTATGCAACACAAAAATAAATAGAGAACCTAAAAGAGACCACCCAAACTTCATGCTGTCATGAAGAAGGTGGTCTCTTTAGTGGGTTAACTCGTTTCAAAAAAGTGATATGATTGCATCTATTTTTTGTGTTAACCGGAATTGCTTAATCCCATAAATATTTTACGGCGTAAGCTTAGGCGCTTGGCGGTGATGAGTTCCTTGTTCGTAGCTGTAAGCCAGCTTGATCAAGGTTCCTTCATCAAAGGCACGACCAAGGAATTCCATGCCTACTGGCAAACCATCAGTTGTGAAACCAGCAGGGACCGTAATCGCCGGGAAGCCGGAGAAAGGACTCAATCGGTTGTTACCACCGGAGTTTTGTCCTTCGCCAATAACACCAGCGGCTTGTGTGGACGTAGGATAGATGATGGCATCCAGGTTGTTGTCTGCCATAACTTTCAGCAGGGACTCACGTGTAACTTGGGTGCGTTTCAGGACGATGTCCTTGTATTCGGTAGTCTCCAACGTTTGGCGTGCATCCCGAGTCTTCATGGATTGCTCCTGAGATTTGTCGAACTCTCCGGAAGCGATGATCTCGGACAGACTGTGATATGGAGCGTCTGCACCCAATGAGTCCAGATAGTCATTCAGTTGGAACTTGAACTCATATCCGCTGAGACTTGGGTATTTGTTGATCTCAGTCAAGTTCGGGATGGAAATGGGAACTGCGGTAGCTCCCAATGACTTCATTTCTTCCACAGCGGTGTTGATCACGTCGGCAACGGCTTTTTCTTCAGCTTTGGTACTTGGGATGAGTTCTGTGGCCACACCGATGCGTGCACCTTTCAGTCCGTTTACATCCAAGAAGTCTGTATAGCTGGAAGGGATTTTTCCAACCGCGTAAGCTGTAGCGACATCTTTTTTATCATATCCGGCTGTAGCATCCAACATGATTGCAGCGTCACTAACCGTACGAGCCATAGGTCCACCAACATCCTGTGTCAGAGCCAATGGGATAATGCCTTCACGACTGGACAGTCCGATGGTTGGACGGATACCCACAAGGCTGTTGAAGCTGGATGGGATACGGATCGAACCGCCAGTGTCTGTACCCATACCGGCTGCGGCAAAGTTAGATGCAATGGCTGCACCTGTTCCACCGCTTGAGCCACCTGGATAATGGTCCAGGGCGTAAGGGTTCAGTGTTTGTCCACCCAATGAGCTGGATGTCGTTATGCCAAATGCGAATTCATGCAGGTTTGTTTTGCCCAAAATAATGGCGCCAGCTGCTTTGAGTTTCTTCACTTGTTCAGCATCATGAGCAGGGACGGAATCTTTCAGACAGATACAGCCTGCGGTTGTAGGCATGTCATTGGTATCGAAATTGTCTTTTACCAAAACCGGAACGCCATGCAGAGGCCCGCGGGCACCTTGTGCTGCACGTTCTTCATCCAATTGCTCCGCAATTTGGAGTGCATCCGGGTTCAGGGTTAATACGGCGTTGATGCTTACACCTTGATCATCGTATTTTTCAATGCGGTCCAGATATTTTTGAACCAGTTCTTTTGATGTCAGTTTTCCTTGCGTCATTGCAGTCTGGAGATCCATGATGGTTGCTTCCTCCAGGACAAACGGTTTTATGTAGTTATAAATGCGGTCTTTCAGTATGGAGAGGTCATTCTCGGTAAGTACAGCGTTTGGAAGGAAGAGGGAATCGGTATAACCTTTCATTAGCCCAGCAGTATTCAATGCACCAACAGCACCTGCGAAAGTGGCTTCATCCGGGACATCTTTGAATGATACGGTAGTCGAATCCAGCTTGAGCCATTGTTGCAAGGCGACCGCAGCATCTTTACGTTGTACGGTTGTGCCAGAGAGCTTGTCCATGGTAAAAGGAACACCTGCAAGTGTAGCCGCTTCTTCCATAGCCTGAACAAATGCTACCGGAGTTGCTGGCGCTTTTCCTTTGGATACAGCTGCTACTGTTGTTTTACTCGTAGGCGTTGCCGTTGCAGCTGATGCCGAAGGTACCGTTCCTCCCCATGTTGTGGCAACAACAGCACCTGCCAGTAACAAAGCCCCACTTTTTTTCAATACAGATCCATGATAAGTCATGCATCCACGCTCCCTTCCTGTGTCTCATTGATGTGTGTAGCAGCGATTCTGTTTCTATGCTTTTGACACATTGTATAGTTATGTCAGGTAATCTTACAAGGTTTATATTTATCCAAAAAAACGTATACATCAATACTTTACAGTGTTAATACTTATTCATACTGCTGTTTACATGTACTCAGAAAAACTATTACACACTTCGATGTTAATAAATATGACATGTAATCGATATATTGATTAAACATGAGGTTACAGGATGCGAGTAGGTTAGGAAGTAGAGATGACAGAGCATAGCTTTAGTGTGAAATGATATAATGAAAAGATAGGGATAAAAGAGACATAACGTTCTACCAGAGAGGAAGAGATATGAAGTGAAGACATTGGTACTCGCAGAAAAACCATCTGTAGCTCGCGAAATAGCCAGAGTTATGGGTGCGCGTGATAAACATAAAAGTTATATGGAGGGCCCGAAATATATCGTTACCTGGGCGCTTGGACATCTGGTGGGATTAGCTGAACCCGAGGATTACGACAAAAAGTATGCCACATGGAATCTGGAGGACCTGCCTATTCTGCCAGAGCGTACGAAACTGAAGGTACTTAAAGAGACCAACCATCAATATAAAGCCGTGCAGCAGCTGATGAAGCGTCAGGATGTGGGTGAGCTTGTCATTGCGACGGATGCAGCACGTGAGGGAGAATTGCTGGCTCGTTGGATCATGCAGATGGCAGGGTGGAAAAAACCTTTTAAACGCCTGTGGATTTCATCCCAGACAGATAAGGCGATCAAAGACGGATTTGCTTCGCTGAAACCAGGTAGTCAGTTCGACCGTCTTTATGAATCTGCACGCTGCCGGGCGGAAGCCGACTGGATGATCGGACTTAACGTGACCCGTGCATTAACCGTTCGTTTCAATGCCCAGTTGTCTGCTGGACGTGTACAAACTCCGACCTTGGGCATGATTATGGACAGGGAAAATGAAATTAACGGTTTCCGCTCGCAGGAGTATGAGACGTTAACGGCAGATTTGGGAGGTTTTCAGGCTGTGTGGCGGGCAGCTGGGGGAGATTCACGAATTTTCGACCCTCAAGAAACGCAGGAATTGAAGAAACGGGTAGACGGGCGCAAGGGCACGATTGCCCAGGTGAAGAAAAGCGAGAAAGTTGAGCCGCATCCACTGGCATATGACCTGACGGAGCTGCAAAGGGATGCCAACCGGAAATATGGTTTCTCTGCAAAGCAAACATCAAATGTCCTGCAACGTCTGTACGAACAGCACAAGCTCGTAACGTACCCACGTACGGACAGCCGGTACCTGACTTCGGACATGACAGCTACATTGAAAGAACGGCTGGATAGTGTAGCCATTGGACCTTATGCGTCTTTGGCACGTCCTTTGTTGCGCAAAAATCTGAATATCACCAAACGTATTGTGGATGACAGCAAAGTTACGGATCACCATGCGATTATCCCAACGGAGCAGACGGTGCTTTTGAATCAATTGAATCCAGAGGAACGCAAACTGTACGATCTGATCGTACGTCGTTTTATCAGCCTATTCTATCCGGCAGCGAAGTACGATTCGGTTGCGATCACGGTTCAGGTGGGGAATGACTCCTTCCATGTTAAAGGTACAACGGTGAAAGAAAGTGGATGGCGTGAAGTATACGGCGGCGATTACAGCGATGATGACGATGACCGTACTGATGATGCAGCAGACCATGAGCGTGCGCTTATGCCAGATGTGCAGCAAGGGCAGTCCGTGACGGTTCAGCGTTGCCATATTAAAAGTGGACGGACGATGCCGCCCAAACGGTATACCGAAGCTGCTTTGCTTTCCCAGATGGAAAAGCATGGACTCGGCACTCCAGCTACACGTGCGGATATTATCGAGAAGCTGGTCAGTTCCGATACAATAGATCGTCAAGGCAACAGCATGCATCCAACCGGTAAAGGGAAACAGTTGATTGAACTGGCTGCCCCGCAGCTTCGTTCACCGGATCTGACTGCCCGCTGGGAAGCTGAACTGGAACGCATCGCTCGTGGGCAAGGGAAACCGGGGCCGTTTCTGGATAGTATCCGATCCATGGCAAAAGAGTTGGTGTCTACGGTAAAAGGCAGCAAAGCAGAGTACAAGCCGCATAATGTGTCCAATAGCCATTGTCCGGACTGTAATGCACGTTTGCTGGAGAAGAAGGGCAAGCGCGGCAAGTTTCTTGTATGTCCTACCGAGGACTGCGGGTATCGTCGTTCGGCAGAAAAGAGACTCTCCAATCGTCGTTGTGCGCAGTGCCACAAAAAGATGGAAATCAAAGAAGGTAAGGCGGGGTTATACGTACAATGTCTACCTTGTGGTATTACAGAAACGTTGGATAAGGACAAACAGCATGTGAACAAACGCGATCAGCAAAAGCTGGTGAAACAATATGCGAAGCAGGAGTCCATTGGGTCTAACCTTGGAGATCTGCTGAAGGCGGCTATGGAGAAAAAGGGAGAGTAACACGCTTGAGGGTAGTTGAAGTCGTATCTCGTGCGATACGAGCCATGCGAATGATGTACTCATTTACTCCAAAGGGACTGATTATAACTTTTCTCTACTCATCTATGTGAAGTCGTATAAGATCCTCCGTTTTCAGGCAACGTAAGCCAAGGAGGTGATACCTACATGCCGCATAACAAACCAGAGAAAATTCATAACCAGCAAAACAAAGACAGTATTCGGGAAGAGAGTATCGCTGTGCGCCCGGACAAAGCAGCCAAAAGAGCACCAAGCCTGAACGGTATTCCAAAGCAGGAGTCCTAGGTTAGAGCGAGGTTAGCGTTATTACACAAAATTGCGGTTCCCTATCCGGTGCGTTGAACATGTCTCTGATGAGGACTATAATGGAGACAGGGAGATGTCCCGGGACAGGGGGATCGCTAGAATTATATGCAAACCGGACTTATATTGTGGTTTTTATTTATTAATGTAGTTGGTTATCTGGTGATGTCGGATGATAAGAGGCGTGCACAACAGCGTCGTGACCGTACACCCGAACGGACGTTATTCTTATTAGCATTTATAGGCGGTGCTTTGGGAGTCTGGATCGCGATGTATCGGAAAAGGCATAAGACTAAACATCCCAGCTTCACCATTGGCATTCCGTTGTTGTTGTTCTTAAATGCGGTAATCTATGGTTACTTTATTCAATGAACACATGGAACAAATGCGTAACCATTCAAACAAGACTTACGCTGAAGTGAAAGGTGTATCATTAATTCGTCTGATATGTAAATTCATTCGTATAAATGGTTCATTGTGGTTCCGGAACGTTTAAGGAGTTATATGGTTCTGTTAGTTTATTACATGTCAGACCGAAGCTTGCTTCGCGTGCTCTACATATAAAGGAAGGGACGGGATTCACATGTTATTTTCCAAAATATTAGTGGCTTATGATGGTTCCAAAGCTTCAAATAAAGCACTTGATCGTGCCATTGAGCTAGCTAAAGTGTCCCCAAATGCAGTACTGGATGTCATTCATGCTTTTGATTTCCCACGTGTATTTATTGGTGAGGGACTGGCTCCATTGCCACCTTCACTTAATAATGACTATTACAATCTGGCCGTGCAGACGACGGATGAAGCGAAAGAACGAATTCAGGCTGCGGGTGTAACGGCCAATGTGGACCTGATTCAAGGAGCAGCTGCGGAAGTATTGCTTGATTTTGCCAAAGAAAATGATTCTGATATCATTATTATTGGTAGCCGCGGACTGGGTGGTATTCGGGAATTTGTCCTGGGTAGTGTCAGTCACAATGTGGTTCAGCATGCGCAGGTTCCAGTACTGATCGTAAAATAATGGATGAAGTGTGTACGCACTGAAAAGCAGGAAGCCGGTTGTCTTCGAGAGATTGAAGAGGAGCCGGCTTTCTTTTATGGGATGAAATGGTTGGTTAAACGAATTTAAAGAAGCAATTCCCGAACATTATATTTGTCAATATGTTAAATGTTCGTCTTTAAGTTGACATTAGCTGTAGGGGATTGTTAGAATGTTAGATGTGTCGATCAGGTAAGAATAAGGTCGAGTAGGAACGAAATGTGTAATAAGAGATTACTAAAATGAACGAAGATAGTTTGATAGATATTTGCTCGTATAACGCCGGGAATAGGGCCCGGAAGTATCTACCCGGGAACCGTAAATTTCCGGACTACGAGGAGATACGGCTGAGAGTCGCATGCAACCAGATGCGGACAGCAAGCCCCCTTTTGGCATGCCCAAATGAGGGATACGTATTTCTTGGAGTCCGGTGTCCGGAGAAAATGTGATGTTTTCGCGGGTAGCGGATTTTTTCATTTCACACGTAATAAGAGTTCCTTAATAGTCAGATGTAATCAAAAAAGCGCAGACGGGAGTTGGATGTATTCATGTCACTGCAAGTCGCTGTAATTATGGGCAGCAAGTCGGATTGGGAAACGATGAAACATGCGTGCGAGGTGCTGGACGAGCTGGAGATTGGGTATGAGAAAAAGGTGGTCTCCGCCCATCGTACACCGGATCTGATGTTTGAATACGCAGAGCAAGCAATTGATCGAGGATTCAAGGTGATCATTGCAGGGGCAGGCGGGGCAGCACATCTACCTGGTATGGTTGCCGCCAAAACGATGCTTCCAGTCATTGGCGTACCGGTTCAATCCAAAGCATTGAACGGTCTCGATTCCTTGTTGTCCATTGTTCAGATGCCTGGTGGTATTCCCGTCGCAACTGTGGCGATTGGCAAGGCAGGGGCAACGAATGCAGGATTGCTGGCAGCTCAAATGATCGGTGCTTTTGACCCGGATGTCCAACGTCGCTCTGAAGCTCGCCGAGAGCGCATCAAACAAGAAGTACTCGAAAGTAGTGAAGAACTATGAATAGAGCAGGGAACCAATCCGGTATAGCAGGAGAGCTAAAAAAAGTCCTGCTGCCCGGGAAAACAACCATCGGCATTCTTGGAGGCGGACAGCTCGGACGGATGATGACGCTCGAAGGAACGGCAATGGGTTATCGATTCGTTACTCTTGATCCCGCTGCGGATGCACCTTGTGGTCAAGTTGCTCGTCAGATTGAAGCTGGTTATGACGATGCCAAAGCTGCACTTGAACTGGCTCGGCAATGCGATGTCATTACGTATGAGTTTGAAAATGTAGATGCAGAAGTGGCTGGGCTGATTGAACGTGAGTCTTACGTTCCGCAAGGAAGTGCGTTACTGTACACCACACAACATCGGTTGCGTGAAAAACGTGCGATCGAAGCCGCCGGAGTGAGAGTCGCGCCTTATCGGGAAATCACAAGTGCGGATACGATGCTTGCTGCTGTTAGCGAACTTGGAGTGCCCTGTGTACTGAAGACGGTGACTGGAGGCTACGATGGCAAAGGTCAACGGGTCATCCGGGAAGCAAGTCAGGCTGTTGCGGCATACGAAGAACTTGCAGCTACTGGTTCGGAACTGGTGTTGGAACAATTCATTAAGTTTGAATGCGAAATATCGGTCGTTGTAGCGCGTAGTACAAATGGGGAGATCAAGACGTTCCCGCCAGCGGAGAACATTCATGTGAATAACATTTTGCATGCTTCAATTGTACCGGCTAGAGTTGCCACAGACATCCAGATTGAAGCGCAAAAGCTGGCAGCAGCGGTGGCAGAATCGATGAAGGCTGTTGGGTTGCTGGCTGTGGAACTGTTTGTAGCGGCGGATGGAAGACTGTACGTCAACGAACTGGCACCAAGACCACATAATTCTGGTCACTATACGATGGAAGCTTGTGCGACTTCTCAGTTCGAACAACATATCCGTGCGATCTGCGGATTACCACTTGGGGACACTTCGTTATTGAGTCCGGTTGTTATGGTCAATGTGCTTGGAGAGCATCTGGAAGGCATTATCGCAAGAACAGGGCAGCCTGATGCGGAAGCGATAGAACTCGGTGTGATTCCCAAGCTTCATATATATGGTAAAACCGAAGCGAAAACAGGACGTAAGATGGGGCATGTGAATCTGCTCTGTCAGGATGTTGAAGAAGGATTGCAATGGATTGAACAAACTAACCTCTGGAGGAATACAAATTCATGATTGAACGTTATAGCAGACCCGAAATGAGAGCCATCTGGACCGAAGAGAACAAATTCCAATCGTGGCTTGAAGTTGAAATTTGTGCATGTGAGGCGTGGGCCGAACTGGGTGTAATCCCTAAGGAAGAAGCAGCATTGCTTCGTCAGAACGCATCTTTTGACATCGACCGCATCTATGAGATTGAACAGGAAACACGTCATGACGTTATCGCATTTACACGTACGGTATCTGAAAGTCTGGGTGCGGAGCGGAAATGGGTGCACTACGGACTGACTTCCACAGATGTCGTGGATACGGCTCTGGGTTATGTACTGCGTCAAGCGAATGAGATTCTGGAAAAGGATATCGTGAATTTCATTGAAATTCTTCGTGAAAAAGCATTGGCTTATCAGCACACACCAATGATGGGACGTACGCACGGTGTGCATGCGGAGCCAACGACATTTGGACTGAAAATGGCATTGTGGCATGAAGAGATGAAACGGAACCTGGAGCGTTTCCGCCATGCAGCAGACAATGTACAATACGGCAAAATCTCAGGCGCAGTAGGAACGTACGCGAACATCGATCCGTTTGTTGAAGAGTTTGTCTGCGAAAAGTTGGGCACGAAACCTGCGCCAATCTCGACTCAAACATTGCAACGTGATCGTCACGCGGAGTATATGGCTACACTGGCGTTGATCGCAACGTCCCTGGACAAGTTTGCTACAGAGGTACGTGCGCTACAGAAGAGTGAGTTCCGTGAAGTGGAAGAAGCTTTTGCTAAAGGTCAAAAAGGATCTTCTGCGATGCCACACAAACGTAACCCGATCGGTAGTGAAAACATCTCCGGTCTTTCCCGCGTCATTCGCGGACATATGGTATCGGCATACGAGAACGTAACGCTCTGGCATGAACGCGACATCTCACATTCTTCCGTAGAACGTATCATTCTGCCGGATGCAACGATGCTGCTGAACTACATGCTGAATCGTTTTGGTAACATCGTGAAGAACCTGACTGTTTTCCCTGAAAACATGAAACGTAACATGGAGCGCACCTACGGGGTACCATTCTCCGGTCGTATCATGACAAAGCTGATCGATAAAGGTTTCAGCCGCGAGCAAGCGTACGATACCGTTCAACCACGTGCGATGCAAGCATGGGAAGAACAACGCCAGTTCCAGGATATCGTGAAATCCACACCGGAAATCACGGAAGTGCTGAACGAAGAAGAAATCGCAGATGCTTTCAACCCGTCATGGCACCTGAAGCATGTAGACACCATCTTCAAAAAGCTCGGCTTGAACGACTAATATATAAGTCCCATAAGGCTATAGCGCAGAATGATGGTTCAGCAGGGAACGCAGAGGACAGAAATAAGCTGAAGAAGCAAAGCGTTCGCCTTTATCCCCGGATTTTCACTTTGCAAAAGTGGAATCAAAAAATCTGGGGATAACAGCGATCGAAAGGTTGTTCTACATTCGTAGTGGCCCCGCGTGATGAGGGGAATTGGACGTATACTTTACATCTCCTGAAAGAAGGTGAGCCCATGGCACTGTCCACTGCGGCAGATCTCGTTAAAGCACCTCTGTTATATAAAGGAAAAGTACGTGAATTGTACGATCTGGGTGAACATTTTCTAATCGTGGTTACCGACCGAATCTCGGCATTTGATTACGTGCTGGACCCGGCAGTTCCCGAGAAAGGAAACGTACTGAACAAACTAAGCAGCTTCTGGTTTGAACTGACAGGTGACATGATGGAGAACCACGTCGTTCATACCGATGTGAATCAACTGGGTGACCTTATCACAGACCCTGAATTGCTCAAAGACCGCATCATGGTAACACGCAAAGCTGAACGCATTGATATTGAGTGTGTCGTGCGTGGATACATCACTGGTGGGGGATGGAGACAATACGAGACGAGTGGTGAAGTGAATGGCATTAAACTGCCTGATGGACTTCGCAAAAACGCCAAGCTCGAAGTTCCCATTTTCACACCGGCAGCCAAAAACGATGTTGGTCACGATGAGGACATCCCAATGGATCGCATGAAAGAACTGGTGGGAGACGCACTCGCAGTTGAGCTTCAGGAAAAAAGCCTACGACTGTACGAATTTGCCCGTGATTACTGTGATCAGCGTGGCATCATCCTCGCAGACTGCAAATTCGAGTTCGGCATCGTGGATGGCAAGGTCATCTTGATTGACGAAATCTTCACCCCAGATGCTTCACGCTTCTGGGCCAAAGAGAATTATGAACTCGACATCGAGATCGACAGCATGGATAAAGAGCCAGTGCGCACCTATCTCGCCGGAACCGATTGGGACAAGAACAGCAAACCTGATCCACTTCCACAAGAGGTAGTTGAAGCAACAACCGCAAGATACGTCGATATTTATAATCGTTTAACGAAATAATAACGTTTGAGCGAGAGCTATGGGAAAGTTTGGCTTTCGATCGCTGTTACCCCCGGAATGTTTTGATTGGAAACCTTTTTTCAAAAGGAAACATTCCGGTTGCAAAGGCGAGCACTTCGTTTCTCTAGCTCAAATCTTTCCCTCCGCCAGTGACAAACTGGTGGGTGAGGCAATTAAGAGCGGTGGCTTCCCACAGGTAGGGGAAGCCTGAAAAATTAAGAGAATTAAATTCACTAATTACTAAAGTAACTTAAAGACCATTCACCATTCACTGTTTTGAAGGAATGGTCAGTCTAGACCATTACACACCGTGCAACGTAAAAGGTTTAGGCCTTTAAAAAACGTCGCATGGACTAGCGGAGGGGCGGAATTGTTCTTAAAGGAGCGATAGCGTTCGCCTTTGTCCCCGGGTTTTGACCGCAGAGCGGGCCAAAACAATCCAAAAAACCTGGGGACAACAAGCGACCGGAAAGAACAATCCGCCCCGGAGCAAGCACCAAAAGTAACTTTTTTAACAGCGTAAAGCATTTATCCCGTTCATTACTGAGGAGGAACATAAGGATCATGATCAAAGCAACCGTATATGTCACTATTAAGCAAAGCGTACTCGACCCGCAAGGCGTAGCTGTTCAAGGAGCCCTGCATTCAATGGGATTCAACGAAGTGGAAAGTGTACGGATCGGTAAAGTCATGGAACTGAACCTGGATACAACAGATCGTGCGGAAGCGGAGAAACGATTGAAAGTCATGTGTGAAAAGCTGCTGGCCAACACCGTTGTTGAAGATTACCGCTACGAATTGGAGGGTTAATCTCATGAAATTTGCAGTTCTTGTGTTCCCTGGCTCCAACTGCGACATCGACTGTTACAAGGCAGTGGAAGATGCGATTGGACAAGAGGTTGATTATGTATGGCACACGGCTACAGATCTTTCGGCTTATGATTGTATTTTAGTTCCGGGTGGTTTCTCTTATGGTGACTACTTGCGTTGCGGAGCGATTTCCCGCTTTGCACCGGTAATGAACGAGGTAGCGAAAGCTGCTGAACAAGGTAAATATATTTTGGGTATTTGCAACGGATTCCAGATCCTGACGGAAGCGGGATTGCTTCCAGGCGCATTGATCCGCAACACTTCCCTGAAATTCCGTTGTCACGATACGGTATTGAAAGTGGCGAACGCAGATACACCATTTACACGTGACTATGCACCCGGCGAGGAGATTATCATCCCGATTGCTCACGGTGAAGGCAACTATTATTGCGACGAGGAGACGCTGGCGAGTCTGCAAGCGAACAACCAGATCGTATTTACGTATGGTACCAACCCGAACGGTTCCTTGGGTGATATTGCAGGAGTATGTAACGAGGCTGGAAACGTGGTCGGCATGATGCCGCATCCAGAGCGTGCAGTGGATTCACTGTTTGGTTCGGAAGACGGCAAACGTATGTTTACATCTATTTTGAAAGCATGGAGGGATCGGCATGACGCAGCAGCTATCCGCTAAGGAACCAACAGCAGAACAGGTCGCAGAACATAAACTTTACGCACAAATGGGCGTATCTGACAGCGAGTATGAGCTGATCTGTGAGTTCATGGGGCGTAAGCCAAACTACACGGAAATCGGTGTGTTCAGTGTAATGTGGTCCGAGCATTGTGCTTATAAAAACTCCAAGCCATTGCTGCGCCGTTTCCCAACCACTGGACCACGTGTCCTGATGGGACCTGGTGAAGGTGCCGGTATCGTGGATATCGGTGATAACCAGGCCGTTGTATTCAAAATTGAAAGCCATAACCATCCTTCCGCGGTTGAGCCATATCAAGGTGCGGCAACAGGTGTGGGAGGCATTATTCGTGATATTTTCTCCATGGGTGCAAGACCAGTAGCAATACTGAACTCCCTTCGTTTCGGTAAGCTGGAGAGCGATCGCGTTAAATATTTGTTCGAACATGTGGTAGCGGGTATTGCTGGATACGGTAACTGTATCGGTATTCCTACCGTTGGTGGCGAAGTGATGTTTGATGAGAGCTATGAAGGCAATCCGTTGGTTAACGCCATGTGTGTGGGTCTGATTGATCATGACAAGATTCAGCGCGGCGTAGCTAAAGGTGTAGGTAACCCGGTGTACTATGTGGGCCCGCCAACAGGCCGGGATGGTATTCATGGAGCAACCTTTGCATCGGTTGAACTGACGGAAGAATCCGAGTCCCAACGGACAGCGGTTCAGGTTGGTGATCCATTTATGGAGAAACTGGTGATGGAATCTTGTCTGGAATTGATCGACTCGGGCATCGTGCTCGGAATTCAGGATATGGGCGCTGCAGGTCTGACATGTTCGAGTGCAGAGATGGCAAGTAAAGCGGGTAACGGTCTGGAACTGTATCTGGATCAGGTGCCACAGCGTGAAGAAGGCATGACGCCTTACGAGATGATGTTGTCTGAGTCCCAAGAACGCATGTTGTTCGTTGTTGAGCCGAAGGATGAGGCGCAGGCGATGGAAATCTTTGAACGTTGGGGCGTAATCTGTGCCAAAGTTGGTAAAGTAACGGATGATGGTCGTCTGAAATTGATCCACCACGGCGAAGTGGTCGGAGATATGCCGGTAACGGCTTTGGTTGACGAATGTCCAGTGTATGACAAACCTTCTTCTGTACCTGCCTACTACGAGCAAAGTGCTTCCATCGACACGCTTCGTTATGACGAAGTGTCGGATCTCGGCGGAGCACTGAAACAAGTGCTGGCATCACCAACAGTAGCAAGTAAAAAATGGATTTATGATCAATACGACTACATGGTGCGTACAAGCACTGCCGTTCGCCCAGGTTCGGATGCAGCCGTAGTTACGATTCGTGGCACACGCAAAGGTCTCGCGATGACAACGGACTGTAATGGACGTTATGTGTACCTTGATCCTGAAGTTGGTGGACGGATTGCCGTAAGTGAAGCAGCGCGTAACATTGTATGTTCCGGTGCTGAGCCGCTGGCGATTACGGACAACCTGAACTTCGGTAACCCGGAGAAACCGGATATTTTCTGGCAAATGGAGAAAGCGGTAGACGGTATGGCGGAAGCTTGTCGTATGCTGGATACACCGGTCATCGGTGGTAACGTAAGTCTGTATAACGAAAACGCCAAAGGCTCCATCTATCCAACGCCAGTTGTCGGTATGGTAGGTCTCGTTCATGATACGGATCATATCACGACACAAGCATTCAAATCCGAAGGTGATGTTATCATCCTCCTCGGCGAAACAAAAGCTGAACTGGGTGGCAGCGAGCTGCAATACGCGGTTCATGGTCAGACGGAAGGTCGTCCACCAGAACTGAACTTGCAAACAGAAAAAGCGTTGCTCAGCACGGTGCTGGAAGCTATTCAATCCGGTCTCGTTCGCTCGGCACATGACTTGTCTGAAGGCGGCTTGGCTGTTGCACTCGCAGAGTCTTGCATCAGTGGTAACGTAGGAGCACAGGTGAATGTGGAGACTGCATTGCGTGCAGATCACGCCCTATTCAGTGAGAGCCAATCCCGTATCTTGTTGTCGGCTACGCCAGAGCAAGCGGGTAAACTTGAAGCATTTGTACGTGACCGTGGTGTACCTGTAGCTGTGATTGGACGTGTAGAAGGAAGTAACCTGACGATTGAATTGAACGGAACATCAGCCGTGAGCGAACCTGTAGGAGGTTTGGCTCAGGTCTGGGAGGATGCGATTCCATGTCTCATGAACTGACGACAGGACCGTTGTGGACAGGCGATTATTATAATGAAGGGTCCGGCAAGGAAGGACTCGACAAATTGAAAGAAGAATGCGGTGTGTTCGGGGTGTTCAGACACCCTGACGCAGCTTCGCTCTCCTATTATGGACTGCATGCGCTGCAACATCGGGGCGAAGAAAGTGCAGGCATGTGTGTGAGTGATGGCAGCCAGTTTAACTATCATCGCGGCATGGGTCTGGTGAAGGAAGTGTTCACCAAAGACCTGATGCAGACGTTGACCGGGGATATTTCCATTGGACATGTCCGGTATTCCACAAGTGGTGACAGTAAACTGACAAACGCACAGCCATTGGTATTCAAATACCGTGATGGCGATTTGGCGGTAGCGACCAACGGGAACATTGTGAATGCACCAACGATCCGGCGCGAGCTGGAGCAGAGCGGGTCCATTTTCCAAACAACAAGTGATACCGAGGTCATTGCGCATCTAATTGCACGATCCTCCAAAGGGCTTGTGGAAGCGGCAAAAGAGGCGTTCCAGCGCATTGTGGGTGGTTATGCATTTCTGATCATGACCAACGACAAGTTGCTGGTTGCTTCCGATCCGCACGGACTTCGTCCGCTGACGATGGGTAAGCTGGGAGATGCGTATTTGTTTGCATCTGAGACGTGTGCACTGGAAACAATTGGCGCAGAGTTAATCCGTGACATTGAACCGGGTGAACTGCTTGTGCTGGATGCAGATGGTCTGCACGAGGATCGCTTTGATCATCACAAACACCGCAAGGCATTATGCGCGATGGAATATATTTATTTTGCTCGTCCGGATAGTGATATGAATGGTACGAACCAGCATGCGGCCCGTAAACGGATGGGAAGCCGGATGGCGATTGAGTCCTTTGTGGATGCGGACTTGGTTACGGGGGTACCAGATTCCAGCATCTCGGCAGCAATTGGATACGCTGAACAGACAGGTATTCCGTATGAGATGGGTATGATCAAGAACAAATACACCGGACGTACGTTTATCCAGCCAAGCCAGGAATTGCGGGAGCAGGGCGTGAAGATGAAGCTGAGCGCTGTGCGTCGCGTTGTGGAAGGAAAACGTGTGGTTATGATTGACGACTCCATCGTACGGGGAACAACTTCCCGACGGATCGTGAACATGCTGCGTGATGCAGGAGCAACGGAAGTACATGTACGGATTACATCACCACCTTTCAAAAACCCGTGTTTCTACGGTATTGATACGCCTGACAGCCGTGAATTAATTGCTTCACAGTTGTCGGTGGAAGAAATTTGCCGTGAAATTAATGCGGACTCCCTGGAGTTCCTCAGTCCCGATGGACTGATTGCATCGATTCAGGGAGATAATCAGGATGATCCTAAAGGCGGACTATGTCTGGCATGTTTTGATCATGATTACCCAACCCGCCTCGATTTTGGCGGCGAGGAAAAATTCGGCTGCAGCTGTTAGCCTTATAGCCCCGCTTTGCGGAGCAACAGGGGCTAGGCAACCAGGCGAAGAAGCTGCCCCCGGGCCTAGCCCGAGCCCTTAGCCCCGCTTTGCGGAGCGACAGGGGCTAGGCAGCCAGGCGAAGCAGCTGCCCCCGGGCCTAGCCCGCGCCCTTAAGCCCCGCCTTGCGGAGCAAAAGGGGCCAGGCAGCCAGGCGAAGCAGCTGCCCCCGGGCCTAGCCCGCGCCCTTAAGCCCCGCCTTGCGGAGCAAAAGGGGCCAGGCAGCCAGGCGAAGCAGCTGCCCTGGGCCTAGCCCGCGCCCTTAAGCCCCGCCTTGCGGAGCAAAAGGGGCCAGGCAGCCAGGCGAAGCAGCTGCCCTGGGCCTAGCCCGCGCCCTTAAGCCCCGCCTTGCGGAGCAAAAGGGGCCAGGCAGCCAGGCGAAGCAGCTGCCCTGGGCCTAGCCCGCGCCCTTAAGCCCCGCCTTGCGGAGCAAAAGGGGCCAGGCAGCCAGGCGAAGCAGCTGCCCCCGGGCCTAGCCCGCGCCCTTAAGCCCCGCCTTGCGAAGCAATAGGGGCCAGGCAGCCGAGCGAAGCAGCTGCCCAGCGGGCTTGCCCGCAGCGTAGCTGAGCGGGGTTCGCTGACCGATGGCTTGCAGCCAACGGAATCGGCGAACAATCCCGCGAGATCACGCACGAACCAACCATAGCAAGATCACACCAGCCACCTCTGCACCGCTTTTTTGGCGGGTGTCCAGAGGGCCTGCCAAGGTCCTATGGGGTCCTCCCGGGCGGGAGGATTTAGGTGGGGCGAAAAAAAAGGAGATGATTCCACTTGTCCGAAGCATATAAAAAGGCCGGCGTTGATATCGCGGCAGGTAATGAAGCGGTTGAACGGATGAAAAAACACGTGAAGCGTACCTTCCGTCCGGAAGTGATGACAGATCTGGGTGGATTCGGTGCCCTGTTCGGTTTGAACAAAGATAAATACGATGAGCCAGTGCTTGTATCTGGTACGGATGGCGTAGGCACCAAGCTGAAAATTGCATTTGCCATGAACCGTCACGATACCATCGGAATCGACGCGGTAGCGATGTGTGTGAACGACATTGTGGTACAGGGTGCAGAACCACTCTTCTTCCTCGACTATCTGGCATGTGACAAAGTCATTCCTGAGAAAATTGAAGCTATTGTCGCGGGTATCGCTGAAGGCTGTCATCAATCTGGTTGTGCGTTGATCGGTGGCGAGACGGCGGAGATGCCGGGCATGTACAGTGAAGGCGAATACGATATTGCCGGATTCACGGTGGGCATCGTGGACAAAGCGAAGATCATCAATGGTACAACCATCGCCCCTGGCGACACAGTGATTGGACTTGCTTCCAGCGGTGTGCATAGTAACGGATTCTCGCTGGTACGCAGACTTTTGTTGGAAGATGCGGGACTTGATCTGCATGATGAAGTAGCGGAACTGGGCGGTAAGCTGGGCGATTCTCTGCTGGAACCTACAAAGATCTATGTTAAACCTCTGTTGTCCCTGCTGGAAAAGGTAAAAGTAAAAGGCATGGCACACATTACAGGTGGTGGCTTTATTGAGAATATCCCACGTATGTTGCCTAGCAACGTGAACGTGGATATTGACTACGGCTCTTGGCCGATCCTGCCAATCTTCAATCTGTTACAGGAAAAGGGTGCTGTCTCGAACCGTGACATGTTCACCACATTTAACATGGGTGTTGGGCTTGTACTGGTGGTTAATGAAGCAGATGCAACGGAAGCGCTAGAACAACTGAAAACATCTGGTGAAGAAGCGTACATCATTGGCCGTGTGACTGAAGGAGATGCGCGAGTAACCTTCACGGGAGCGGATGTTTAATGGCAAACTACCGCATAGCTGTATTTGCCTCGGGTGAAGGGTCTAACTTTCAGTCTTTGGTCGATGCAGTACGAAACGGTGGGCTGGATGCATCCGTAGATCTGCTCGTGTGTGATAAACCATCTGCACGTGTTGTGCAGCGGGCACAGGACGCAGGCGTGGAATGTCATCTGTTTACTCCGAAAAATTATGCTTCCCGTGAAGCCTATGAGTCAGAGATCGTGGAAGTGCTTGAATCCAAAAAGATCGACCTGGTCGTTCTTGCCGGATATATGAGATTGCTGACTTCCGTTGTGGTGGATCGTTACGCAGGGCAGTTGATTAACATTCATCCGTCCTTGCTACCGGCATTTGCAGGTAAGGATGCGATTGGACAGGCATTGGAATACGGTGTGAAAGTTACGGGTGTGACCGTGCACTTTGTGGACGGAGGCATGGATACCGGACCGATTATTGCCCAGCATCCGGTTCCCATTTTGCCAGAGGATACGCCTGAGTCAATCAGCCGTTCCATTCATGCGGCTGAACAGCAGTTATACCCTGAAGTTGTTTCCTGGTTCGCGCAAGGTCTGGTTCAGTTAGACGGACGTCACGTGACTGTTAACAAACCGGTTTAATATAGTTTTAAACTGTTTCACACATTAACGAAGAGGACAGAAATAAGCTGGAGAAGCAAAGCGCTCGCCTTTATTACTGGATTTTTACCATTGAGAAATTGTTCAAAAAAATCTAGGAATAACAGCGATCGAAAGATTATTCTGGACTCGTAGTGTTTTAGTGTGAAAATCCATTTATCAACTGTATAACAGAAGTCGAATATTGGTACGCATTTTGTGATATTTCTCGGGAAATAAATCGGCTGTGTTTCGTCAGGAAACGCGAAGCCATGGGACATTAAAGGAGGAGCATATTGTGAGTATCAAAAGAGCGCTGGTTAGCGTATCGGATAAAACGGGCATCGTGGACTTTTGCCGCGAGCTGTCGCAAATGGGTGTGGAGATTATTTCGACAGGAGGTACAAGCAGCCTGTTGTCGAAGGAAGGCGTACCTGTCATCGGAATTTCGGATGTGACCGGATTCCCGGAAATCATGGACGGACGTGTCAAAACATTACATCCGGCAGTTCATAGTGGGTTGTTGGCTGTGCGTGATAACGAAGAGCACACACGTCAGATGGAAGAACTCGGTCTCGGCTATATCGATTTGGTTGTCGTGAACCTGTATCCATTCCAAGAGACTATTGCGAAACCGGACGTAGCATACGAAGATGCCATTGAGAACATCGATATTGGCGGTCCAACGATGCTTCGCTCGGCAGCCAAAAACCATGCCTTTGTCAGTGTCATTGTAGACGCATCTGATTACAGCCAAGTGTTGGAGGAAGTGCGCAACGATGGAGATACCACTCTCGAAACTCGCAAACGGCTTGCGGCAAAAGTGTTCCGTCATACGGCGGCTTACGATGCACTCATCTCCGACTACCTGTCCAACGTAAATGGCGATCCACTGCCAGAGCGTCTGACGGTTACTTACGAAAAACTCCAAGATTTGCGTTACGGCGAAAATCCACACCAGCAGGCAGCATTCTACCGCAAACCGCTGGCTGCTCAAGATACGTTGACAACAGCCGAGCAATTGCACGGCAAAGAGTTGTCTTATAATAACATCAACGATGCGAACGCAGCATTGCAGATTGTCAAAGAATTTGAAGAACCAGCCGTTGTCGCGGTTAAACATATGAACCCATGTGGCGTAGGTATTGGCGCAAGTATCTATGAAGCTTACGGCAAAGCATATGCTGCAGATCCAACATCTATATTTGGTGGCATTGTGGCAGCAAACCGTATTATCGACGGCGATACAGCAGGCAAGTTGAGCGAGATTTTCCTGGAGATCGTACTTGCTCCTGACTTTACGCAAGAAGCTCTCGATATCCTGACGAAGAAGAAAAACATTCGTTTGCTCAAAACGGGTGAACTGAATGCTGCTCGTAAACGGGAGAGCCAGTTCGTGGTAACGTCCATCGACGGTGGTATGATCGTGCAACAGTCCGATGTACACTCCATCGAAGCGAGCGAGCTGAACGTGGTAACTGATCGTGCGCCATCGGAAGAAGAACTGAAACAGCTATTGTTTGGCTGGAAAGTAGTTAAACACGTGAAATCCAACGCTATTGTGCTTGCTGCGAATGACATGACAGTGGGTGTGGGCGCTGGACAAATGAATCGTGTGGGTGCAGCCAAAATTGCGATTGAGCAAGCGGGCGAGCAAGCAAAAGGTGCTATTCTGGCATCTGATGCGTTCTTCCCAATGGGTGATACGCTGGAACTGGCTGCAAAAGCCGGAATTACAGCAGTGATCCAACCTGGTGGATCGATCAAAGATGAAGAATCCATCAAAGTAGCGAATGAATACGGAATTGCCATGGTCTTCACAGGCGTTCGTCACTTCAAACACTAGAACGAAAAAGGTTTAATAAGGGGTGTCGCCTGTCATGCTAATGACTTATGGTACACCCCCTATTTTTTAGTTTTTTCAACACGCGATAGCGTAACAAATCCAGTTATGCACGGAGGGGGAACAGAACGAATGGATATTCTGGTAGTAGGCGGCGGTGGCCGAGAGCATGCAATCATCTGGGCACTGGCGAAGAGTCCAAAGGTAGACAAGATTCACTGTGCACCGGGAAATGCAGGCATTGCTCAGCTGGCTGAGTGTCATGCCATTGCGGTGAATGAATTCGATAAACTAACGGCTCTTGCTGTAGAGCTTAAAGTAGGTCTGGTGGTTATTGGTCCGGATGATCCGCTTGCGGATGGGATTGTGGATGCATTTGATTCGACAGGTATTCCGGTATTTGGACCCCGTCGTAATGCAGCAGAGATCGAAGGAAGTAAAACGTTCATGAAGGACCTGCTGCACAAATACAACATTCCAACCGCAGCTTATGAAAAATTCGACAACTACGAACAAGCTCAAGCATACCTGAATGAGCAAGCAATTCCGGTTGTCATCAAGGCAGATGGACTTGCAGCGGGCAAAGGTGTGACAGTAGCTTATTCCCGTGATGAGGCTGATCAGGCTCTGCGTAGCATCATGGTGGAGAAGGTATTTGGTGAAGCGGGAGCCAAAGTCATCATCGAGGAATTCCTCGCAGGGCAGGAAATGTCCATTCTGGCTTTTGTCGATGGGGAGACGGTTCGTCCGATGGCCGCAGCACAGGATCACAAACCTGTATTCGACAATGATCAGGGGCCAAACACAGGCGGGATGGGTACATACTCACCATTGCCACATATCCCAGCATCGATTATTGAAGAAGCCGTGGAGACGATCATCAAACCAACGGCTAAAGCGATGGTGTCCGAGGGACGCCCATTCCAGGGTGTATTGTTTGCCGGGCTGATGATTTCACCAGATGGTAAGCCCAAAACGATTGAGTTCAACGCACGTTTTGGTGATCCGGAAACACAGGTCGTATTGCCACGCCTAAAGAGTGACTTGTTCGATATCTTCTGGGCAACCGTCCATGGCAAGCTGGCTGATATTGAGATTGAATGGAGTGATGAAGCCGCAGTATGTGTGGTGCTTGCTTCAGGAGGTTATCCGGGTCCTTATGCCAAAGGTGTAGTCATTGAAGGACTGAACCAAGTAGATGACGCCGTGGTATTCCACGCAGGTACAGCGCGTAGTGAAGCGGGAGACTGGGTTACGAATGGTGGACGGATCCTGGGTGTAGTTGGCCTTGGTACGGATATTGCCGAAGCTAGAAACAAAGCTTATGAACAGGCGGAGCGTATCCATTTTGATGGTAAACATCAGCGGACGGATATTGCTGCCAAAGCACTGGTGTAGAATGAATATTAAGAGCCCGTAAAGATGTGCGCCGTAAGGTTGTTGCATCCTGCGGGCTCTTTACTACGTATATAGATGTATCTTGTGCAAATGGCCGGACTTGTCCATATGGGGAAAGAACATGGGAAAGATACAAAACAGGATTAAATCAGGGAAATCAGACATGTTTAATGCCCTAAATTAAGGGGTAGTAATTTTATAAATTGGACTATACTAAACATGTGAAGAATATCACATTACGAGGTAATATCAATCATATTATATAAAGTACGTAACATACATAGAGACTAATTTGTGAACATTATACTGTAAGCTTGTGGCAAACCATAACGTGCAACTGGATGGTTGAGCGGGAAACATGGTATACTTTTCGGAAACAGGAATGAGTACGAGGGGAGGTGGATATCTATTGGGTAGGCGATATTGTAAATTGTCCAAATGGCGAATCTAGGTGGAGTTAAGCGAGGAACAATTGACAGCATGAGGGGTAACCCGATTTGAATGAAGAAGTTTCTGCAAGTCATTGACTTCATCTTGAATTCCTGTTTTGTAATTTTACAAGGTCAAACGTAAGACTTATACAAATATGATCATTATTCGATTTCATATAAGGCATAAGCCATGATGAACGACAAACAGCGGATGAATGGTTAACGTAGTTAACGGATCACGCTGTAACTATCTCTGGAGGTGAATCCCTGAGAACCGGGGAAATCATTGGACATAATTACCATATTGAATATCGTTTTACTTATTATCTTGATTGCATTGACTGCATTTTTCGTAGCATCGGAATTTGCTGTAGTCAAAATTCGTACATCAAGAGTGGATCAACTGGTCGCGGAGGGCAATAAAAAGGCCGTATTGGCTAAAAAAGTTGTCTCGGACCTGGATTATTATCTGTCAGCCTGTCAGCTCGGTATTACGGTCACTGCTCTGGGACTGGGAGCGCTCGGAAAACCGACGGTTGAGAGATTGTTATATCCGGTATTCAATTATTTAGATGTACCTGCTTCAATCTCGTCGATTGCTTCCTATGCGATCGCCTTTATCCTCGTCACGTTCTTGCACGTGGTTGTTGGTGAGATGGCACCGAAAACGTTGGCGATTCAATTCTCAGAAAAACTGACATTAATGCTCGCCCCATCGCTATACTGGTTTGGTAAAATCATGTATCCGTTCATCTGGGCGCTTAATGGAACTTCACGTGTTCTTCTGCGAGGATTCGGTGTAAAGCCTGCCAAACATGATCAAGCCTACTCGGAGGATGAGATCAAAATCATCATGAACCAGAGTTACGAAGGTGACGAGAACAACAAGACCAAGCTTTCATATCTGGAAAATGTATTTGTGTTCGATGAACGTGATGCCAAAGACATCATGGTACCTCGTACAGAACTGGTGACATTAGATCAGGATATGACCTATGACGATATTATTCCTATATTGGATGAACATAACTACTCACGTTACCCTGTCATCGAGGATGGGGACAAGGACCGCATTATAGGCGTTGTGAATGTTAAAAAGATTTTGCCCGACATGGTAGCCGCAAGATCATATCAACTAAGCGAGTTCGTTCGTGAGATCCCGTTTGTTTCCGAAGTTACAAGTATCCAGGATGCGATGATTAAAATGCAGCAGGAACGTGTACACATGGCTGTGGTCGTGGATGAATACGGTGGTACTTCGGGTATCATTACGATGGAGGATATTCTGGAGGAACTTGTCGGTGAGATTCGCGATGAATTCGATGCCGATGAGGTGGCTGATATCCAGGAAACCGGAGAGAATCAATATCTCATTAATGGTCGGGTACTTTTGGATGAAGTGGAGCGGCAGTTCGGACTTAGCTTTGAAGGAAATGAAGAGATGGACACCGTTGCCGGATGGATTCAGTACCAGAAGGGTGTAGGTGTGGAAAAAGGAGACACGGTAGAACACGGTGATTATGTCTGGACCGTTGTTGATACCGAAAACTATCACATCAAACAAGTTCTTCTGGAACGAGTGAGCGGCGCACAGGTTGAGGAAGCTACTAGCGACCTGGTTTGATCTTGTCCGGAAATCTTTTAAAAATTTAAATATTTTTGCGATAACGGAGAGGACAGAATAGACTGAAGAAGCGAAGCGTCCGCCTTTATCACCGGATTTTCCCCTTTTATATAAGGAATAAAAAAATCTGGTGATAACAGCGGTCGGAAGGTTATTTTGTCATCGGAGTGGTCTGTGCAACCTTAATATAAATTTTATTTGGAGGTGAATCCCTCAACCCGAGGGAAATCATTGGACGGAATAATAGCCTTGAATTTATTTTTAGTAGCCGTATTTATAGGTCTGACAGCCTTTTTCGTTGGAGCCGAATTTGCAATTCTTAAAGTACGGATGTCCCGAATCGATCAATTGATCTCGGAAGGCAACAAAAAGGCAGTACTGGCCAAAAAAGTGGCGCACAACCTGGATTATTATCTGTCGGCATGTCAATTGGGGATCACCATTACGGCGCTGGTATTGGGAGCCTTGGGTGAACCTACTGTTGAGAAAATGCTGCATCCGCTCTTTGAGCGAATGGAAGTACCAGCGGCATTGTCTACCGTGCTTTCCTATGGTATTGCTCTGGCGATCATTACGTTCCTGCACGTGGTTATTGGTGAATTGGCGCCGAAAACCCTGGCGATTCAATTTGCAGAGAGAATGACGCTGTTGCTGGCACCACCACTGTACTGGTTCGGTAAAATCATGAATCCATTCATCTACGCGCTGAATGGAGCTGCTCGTCTGTTACTTGGCATATTTGGTGTAAAACCTGCCGGGCATGATACCGTTCACTCCGAAGAAGAGCTTAAGCTGATTATGGCACAGAGCTACGAGAGTGGCGAGATAAACCAGACGGAGCTGGACTATCTCAAAAACATTTTTGCTTTTGATGAGCGTCTGCTTCAGGAGATCATGATTCCACGAGATAAAATTGTTACTTTGAATAAGGAAATGCCGATTGATCAGATCATTGAAACGCTGAATCGACACGAATACACGAGATACCCTGTTATTGCAAATGGGGATCAGGCTCATTTTGTTGGCTTCATTAACACGAAAGAAATGCTGACGAGTGTAGCTGCGGGCAGAGATTTCAATATGGAGACATTTGTTCACAATACACCGAGTTTCTCCGAGCGTTCTCCAATCAAGGATGTACTGATCCAGATGCAGCAAAGCCGTGTACACATTGCAACCGTGAAAAACGAGGCAGGTGCTACGGTAGGTATGGTTACGATGGAGGATATCCTTGAAGAGATTGTCGGAGACATCAAGGATGAATACGAGCATAAAGATTTGGTGAATCCACCAAAAAGAATGAAACTGGTTTAAGAAGAAGTAATACAAAAGTAATACAGGAATAAGAAGCAACCTAATCAATCGTTATAACGCTAAGCAGGTTCCCGGAATGATCGGGGCCTGCTTTTTGTATTAAATCTTAATTTTAAAATAAAAGCTTGCATAATGTAGTCCAATAGATTAATATAAATTTAAAGAATCTTAAATTAAAGATAAATAACGAAAAGCAATAAATAAAAGAAGCAAAAACAACCTATGATACAACTAAAACCAAGGGAGTGGAGATTATGTTCAGAACTTCAGGAATTCATCATATTACAGCTTTTGTAGACGATGCACAGAAAAACGTTGATTTTTATGCAGGTGTGTTGGCGCTCAGACTGGTGAAAAAAACAATTAACTTTGATGCACCGGACGTGTATCACTTGTATTACGGGAATGAGCAGGGTGCACCGGGCACAATCATTACCTTTTTCCCACAGCAGAATTCAAGAAGAGGTGTCATTGGGTCAGGTCAGACTGGAGTTACCGTATATGCGGTTCCTGTAGGAAGCCTGCCTTTCTGGAAAGAACGTCTTGCTTCCTTCGATATTCCATATGAAAATAAAACCAGATTTGGTGAGCAGTACATTCGTTTCTTCGACAAAGGCGGTCTGTTGCTTGAACTGGTTGAGCGTGAAGGCGGTCAGCCAAGCAACTGGAGTTTCAACGGTGTGACACCGGAGCATGCCATCAAAGGATTTGGCGGAGCCGTATTGTTCAGCCACGTTCCTGAGAAAACCATGGACGTCTTGGTGAGCAAACTGGGTCTGGAGCAAGTCGGTGAAGAGAACGGACTCCTTCGTCTTCAGGCAAGCGGCGATATTGGTCAGATCATTGATATTCAGTCCACAGGTATCCAACGCGGGATTGGTGGAGCCGGAACGGTTCACCATATTGCATGGCGTGCCAAAGATTACGTGGAACATGAACAAATTCAGCAGGATCTTGAACAATCCGGATATCATCCAACGCCAGTCATTGACCGTCAATACTTCAACGCTGTGTATTTCCGGGAGCCGGGTGGTATACTGTTCGAACTGGCTACGGATCCTCCGGGATTTGCACGGGATGAACCAGCAGAGAGCATGGGTGAGAAACTGATGTTGCCTGAATGGTATGAACCACAGCGTGAGCAGATTGAACAATTGTTGCCACGAATTGAAGTACGTGAATGGAAAGGAGAGTCCAAATCATGACCACAACCAATACAATGAAACATATCTATAAAGCAGGTGCTCAGACGGATGCGCCAACAATCCTGTTGCTTCATGGCACAGGCGGAACCGAGAATGATCTGATCGGTCTGGCGGAGATGATCGCACCAGGAGCTGGCATACTTGGGGTGCGGGGGAATGTATCGGAGAACGGGATGCCCCGTTTCTTCCGCCGCCTGGCCGAAGGTATTTTTGATGAAGAAGATCTGATTGCTCGTACGGCAGAGCTGGGATCTTTTGTAGATGCAGCT
The DNA here is from genome assembly GCF_038003195.1 of Paenibacillus sp. FSL M7-1414. Lineage (NCBI taxonomy): Bacteria > Bacillati > Bacillota > Bacilli > Caryophanales > Paenibacillaceae > Paenibacillus > Paenibacillus sp. FSL M7-1414. Next base: position 827,880 of record NZ_JBBOOS010000001.1, read on the forward strand.
GCGGTGGAATACGGTTTCGATCGGTCCAACGTGTATGCACTGGGTTACTCTAACGGTGCCAACATTGCGGCAAGCTTGATCTTCCATCAAGCAGATGTATTCAAAGGTGCAATCTTGCATCACCCAATGGTACCGCTGCGCGGACTGGAACTGCCGGATCTGAAAGGTCTGCCTGTGTTCATTGGTGCGGGCGAGAACGATCCGATTGTACCAAGACGTGAAACCGAGGAACTTGCTTCGCTGCTCAGCGGTGCAGGTGCCGATGTAAACACGCATTGGGAGCGTCAGGGTCATCAGTTAACTCGTACCGAGGCAGAAGCTGCGGCAGCTTGGTTTAAGACTCAGGCGTAAATTGGGTGGATAGACGGTTATGAAACGTATAGAGACAGCCTGATCGTGAAGATCGGGCTGTTTTTCCTTTTTATTTTGATCATCGTCAGGAAGAGGAAATGATTGACTGGTGTTATGTAACCGTTACGAACCGGGTAAACATTTGAATGTGTGGTAGATAACCTTGTATGCTTAGTGATATAGCTATGTATCAACATCATGAACTGGAGGGGTTAATGTGGAACGTAACATCAAGGAACTGGTACAGCGGATGACACTGGAAGAAAAAGCGGGTATGTGCTCGGGCCTGGACTTTTGGCATCTGAAAGGGGTGGAGCGTCTTGGCATTCCATCCATCATGGTGACGGACGGACCTCATGGGCTTCGCAAGCAGGATGGGAGTGCGGATCATCTTGGGCTAACGTCGAGTGTGCCTGCAACCTGTTTCCCGTCTGCGGCAGGATTGGCTAGTTCATGGGACAAGGAGCTGGCGCGTCAGGTCGGGGTGGCTTTGGGAGAGGAATGTCAGGCCGAGGATGTAGCGGTACTGCTTGGACCGGGTGTAAATATTAAACGATCCCCGCTGGGCGGGCGTAACTTTGAATACTTTTCCGAAGATCCGTTGTTATCTACGCAGATGGCTACCGGTCATATTCAAGGTGTGCAGAGCCAGGGTGTGGGTACGTCTCTCAAACACTTTGCAGTTAATAATCAGGAAGAACGGCGTATGTCGATTGATGCGGTAGTAGATGAACGGACGCTGCGCGAGATTTATCTGGCAAGCTTCGAAGGTGCGGTGAAGGATGGACAGCCGTGGACGGTGATGTGTTCTTATAATAAGGTGAACGGTACGTATGCAGGTGAGAATGAATGGTTGCTTACGGATATTCTGAAAGACGAATGGGGTCACGAAGGTCTTGTGGTATCAGACTGGGGTGCGGTCAATGAACGTGCAGATGCCCTTGCAGCAGGACTGGAACTGGAGATGCCAACAAGTGGTGGAATCGGTGAGCGTAAAGTGATCGATGCCGTAGAAAGCGGACAACTGCCGCTGGACAAGCTGGATCGGGCGGTGGAGCGTCTGCTTACGCTGATCTTTAATGCCGTTGATCAAAAGCAAGATGGGGCTACATATAACAAGGATGAGCATCACCAACTTGCGCGTAAGGTGGCAGCCGAGAGTATGGTTTTGCTGAAAAATGAAGAAGGTATCCTGCCGCTTGGGCGTGAAGGCGATGTGGCGATAATCGGGGCATTTGCGCGTAAACCTCGCTTCCAGGGCGGGGGAAGTTCCCACATTAATCCGACCAAAGTGGATGATATTGTGGAAGAGATGACACAGGTGGCTGGCGAAAGTGTAACCTTCTCGTATGCCCCAGGTTATCGGATTGAAGCGGATGATGTGGATGAGACATTGATGCATGAGGCTGTTCAGGCAGCACAGTCAGCGGATACCGCTGTTGTGTTCGTTGGATTGCCGGATCGTTATGAATCCGAAGGGTATGATCGTGCCCATTTGCGTCTGCCTGACAATCATATTCGTCTGATTGAAGAGATTGCAAAAGTACAATCACGTGTGGTTGTGGTGCTGAGTAACGGATCTCCAGTGGAGATGCCTTGGTTGCCGCAGGTGCAAGCGGTGCTTGAAGCTTATCTTGGTGGACAGGCCGTTGGTGGAGCGATAGCTGATCTGTTGTATGGAGAGGTGAATCCGTCCGGTAAACTGGCAGAGACATTCCCTGCCAAACTCAGCCATAATCCATCTTATCTGAATTTCCCTGGTGAAGGGGATCGTGTCGATTACCGGGAGGGTATCTTTGTTGGTTATCGCTATTATGATAAAAAAGAGCTGGAGCCACTGTTCCCGTTTGGCTATGGACTGAGTTACACGACATTTGAATATGCTGATCTGAAGGTAGATCGCACAGAACTGACGGATCAGGATGAGGTGAATGTGCAAGTAAGGGTCACCAATACCGGTGACAGAGCGGGCAAGGAGATTGTACAGTTGTATGTCAGTGATGTAGAGAGCACAGTTATTCGTCCTGTAAGAGAATTGAAAGGATTTGCGAAGGTGGCCCTTGAACCTGGAGAGTCCAAAGTGGTGAGCTTCACACTAAACAAACGTTCATTCGCCTATTACAACGTAGATATGAAGGACTGGCATGTGGAGACCGGAGAGTTTGAGATTCAAGTAGGCAGTTCCTCACGGGACATTCATGTGCACACACGTGTGAATGTAGAGTCTACAGCGACATTCCTGCCAACCTATACGCGTAATAGTACATTGGGTGATATTCAGCGTGATCCGGCCCATAAAAAGCTGCTGGACCAGGCTTTGCAACAGTTCCAGGAAGCCAGTGGGTTCGGCGGTGATGATGCTGGTGATCACGCAGATATGATGGATGCGATGATGAAATATATGCCGCTGCGTGCACTGGTTGCGTTTAGCGGTGGGGCCATGACGGAAGAAGCGATGAATGAACTTCTGGAGCAGCTGAACAACAAGGATCATGGTATTCGGGGATAAGGGGCTGCGCCCTTAAACCGAGTATTCGTCCATCCTGTGATTAAGCCATTATGCGATCGTGCAGGAACTGCGCACGAAGCCATAAGAATGTGCATGAGGGCCAGCCGCATAGTGGCTAGGACAGTTACCCGATCCGATCATGGATCGGGTTTTCTTTTTCATAAGGAAAAAGGAGGGTTAACGGAACGGCGGGATGTTGGGTGATCCTAGCAACGTGACAGAGGTGACAGGACTGCTGTAACTTGCTGAAGCAACATGGTTGTCGTAAAGCATGGATTATTCTATAATGAAGTAATTGATAATCATTTTCAATTAGATTCGGTGAAAGATGACTATGCACGTAATCAGGAGGGGAATATGAATTCTAACCCTAGCTCACATACATTTGGTTCAAGTGCGTTTGTTCAGACCCGCGATGGTCGCAAACTACATTATATGTCCAGGGGAACAGGAGAGCTGACGGTTGTATTTGAGTCCGGTATGGGCGCCTCCAGATCAAACTGGGGACTGGTTGCACCAGCCATTGCTGAGCATGCACGTACTGTTGTGTATGACAGGGCAGGGGCGGGACGAAGTGATATCGACTCAGCTCCCCGCAGCCTTGAACGCATTGCAGGGGATCTTGGAGAACTGCTGACAGCTCTGGGCCCGGGCCCATTCATTCTGGTTGGACATAGCTGGGGCGGTCCGATTGTACGGGCTACGGCAGCTGCACATCTATCTCGATTACGTGGCATTATTCTGGTAGATCCATCAGACGAGCATTGCGAAATGTATTTTTCCAAGCTTACTAAAAAGAGCTTTGCCATCAATGGTTTCATTATTCCAATCATGGCGCGAACTGGCTTATATAAGATGCTTGGTAGCAAAGCTGGAAGTGTTCAGCCTGACGATGTGGCAGCGGATCACCTCAAGGAGGATTTCACTCTACGGGCAGCCAGCACGATGCTTGCAGAAGGCAAAACATTTCTGGATGACATGGCAGGGCTCCTGGAACATCCTCCGGCTCTGGGTAATCTGGAAGTTAGCGTGATCTCGGGTACGAACCCGGGCAAGGGAGAGGGGAAAATCAGACCTGCTCTCATCACGGCGCATCGCCAGACGGTGAGCCAGCTATCCAATGCGAGATGGATTGGGGCCGATCAATCGGGACATATGGTTATGTATACAGACCCTCAGGTCATTATTAATGAAATTGTACGAATGATAAATGATGTGAGCTCAGGCGCAAGAATAGATCAAAAGTGATACAATACAAAGAAAAGCAGTGCGCGACATTGCTAGACCATAAAAGCGGAGTGTGGAGACAACATGAAACCAGTTGAACAAGAACCAACGGGAACCACAAGTCCCGGTCGTGCCAGTGTTGGCATGGAAGATATCGTACGCGCACATCATGTGTTGCGTGAGGTCATTGTAAGAACGCCGTTACAGCGGGATGCTGTATTGTCGGCCAAATATAACTGTAATGTGTATCTGAAAAGGGAAGACCTTCAAGTGGTGCGTTCGTTCAAAATTCGGGGTGCCTATAATATGATTCGCAGTCTAACACCAGCCGAGATGGAGAAAGGTATTGTCTGTGCGAGTGCAGGCAACCATGCCCAAGGTGTTGCTTTTAGCTGTAATGCCCTTGGAATTAACGGCAAAATCTTCATGCCGAGTACAACGCCGAACCAGAAGGTGAAGCAGGTCAGACGTTTTGGCGGCAGTAACGTTGAAGTGGTGCTCATCGGGGATACGTATGATGACGCTTATGCTGAAGCGATGCGTGCATGTGACGAACAGGGCATGACGTTTATCCATCCTTTTGATCAACCGAAGATTATTGCAGGTAATGGTACGGTAGCGATGGAAATCATGGAAAGTCTCGATGAGAATGCCGACTATGTATTCGTGACGATTGGTGGCGGAGGGTTGGCAGCTGGCGTGGGAACCTACATGAAGACCGTGAGTCCAGAGACACGCATCATTGGAGTTGAGCCACTTGGGGCAGCTTCCATGAGTGAGGCGATGTTCCGCAAACAGGTTGTGACGTTGGATGACATAGATAAATTCGTGGATGGTGCAGCGGTGAAACGTGTTGGTGATCTCACCTTTGATATCTGCAATAGTATACTTGATGACATTGTGAAAGTGCCGGAAGGCAAAGCCTGCACAACTATTCTGGAGTTATATAATGAAAATGCGATCGTTGTCGAGCCTGCCGGTTCTTTGGCTGTTGCGGCGCTTGAGCAGTATCGTGAGCAAATCGTGGGCAAGACGGTTGTCTGCGTAATTAGTGGCGGTAACAACGATATCGACCGGATGCAGGAGATCAAGGAACGTTCCCTCATATATGAAGGTCTGAAGTATTATTTCATGGTTAATTTCCCGCAGCGTGCAGGAGCTTTACGTGAATTCCTGGAGGAAGTTCTAGGGAAAAATGATGATATCACCCGGTTTGAATATACGAAAAAGCATGATAAGGAAAATGGCCCTGCCTTGGTGGGCATCGAGCTGATGTACAAGGAAGATTACCACCCGCTCATTGAACGTATGAACCGCAAAGGTATCGCCTATACCGAACTGAACAAAAATCTAAATCTGTTCAACATGTTAATCTGATGAATGATTCCAAGATGCAATTAGATCACCAAGAAACATCTCCTCTGATCAGACCTGCGCGCATAGAAGATGCTGATCAGGTCATTCCTTTGCTGTATCAGGCGATAGGAGACATTGCATACGCGCTTGCGGGTGAGGCGGATCATGAGAAGGCGATGCAGATTTTGCAGGCGTTCTATGTACAGGAAAACAACCGGATTAGCTATCGTCATGTGACAGTGATGGAGCAGGATGGGCTGATTGCGGGGATTCTGGTAGCCTATGATGGCGGAGAAGCAGATCGTCTGGACCAGCCGATTCTGGATCGACCTGGACGAAGCCGGGATGAGAAGTATGCATTGGTCAAAGAGACCCGTCCGGGGGAGTATTATCTGGATACTCTCTCGGTAAGTGAAGCTTATCAGGGGCAGGGCATCGGCCGGGCACTGATGGCTGCTTTTGAGCAGCAGGGCAGAGATTTGGGTCACTCACAGGTTTCCCTGATTGTAGAACGGGACAACGGCCGTGCGCTAAGGCTCTATGAACGGCAGGGATATGTCAAAGACGATGTGATTGTCATCACAGGACATGAGTATAATCATATGGTCAAACCGATTCAATAGTGCAGGGAGCTGACGGATTGAGTCAGTTTTGATGATAAAAGCATGAAGAAAACCGCCACAGGAGCGAATCCTGTGGCGGTTTTTGTTGTGGTTATCTGTTGGGATTTAGCCTGAATTTGAACCGGGTGTTAACCGTGGGAGCAGATTAATTCAATAATTCGCGTAGTCGCTGACCGGCACATTCTGCTCTAGCCATTTCTCGACAGCAGCGGTTTTCTCGAATTTGGCTTCGGTTACGATGTCCATGAACTTTTCGAGTTTGGTCAGGAAGGCACTGTCTTCGGATGAGTTACGTTGTAAGACAGCTTTGTAACCTTTCTGGGCATTGGCTGTCATTTTGTTCGTTTCATAGTCAAATAAAGGCGTATTATTCAGGCCATAAAACGTATACAAGGTATAGTTATTCATCAGGTTCTTCACCTGTTGTAATCGATTGGACTTAGGATATTCGTTCAGGAATCGTTCCTGATTCAAAGCGCGATTGAGTATCTCCTGATAGCCAATGACCAGTGCACCATCATCGGCGGCAAGGTTGCTGGTTTCGACTGCCATGATATTAATGTATTGTTTGATGTCCGGCTTCACGTACGAAATATATTTCTGAAAATCCATATAGTTCATGATTGGATAGAGGGAGCCTTCCAGCATAACCAGGCGATAGCCGCTATCCCGTGCCTGTTGAAGTAGTGCACGCAGATCAGAGTCCTGGGTACGCTCCATAAGTTTGGTGAAGCTATCATTCAACTTGTAGGCCTTGATCATCTTGTCTTGAACATTAGGCACCAGTAGACGGTCCGTCATGGCTGTTAACGCCTTGTTGCGGGCATTCTCCAGTTGTAAGACCATCAGAGTTGCATGATGAGTCGTAACTTGATCGATATGAGATTCGAGATAAATATCCGCGGCAGGCAAGCCTTTCTTTTTGTAGAGCATGGACTGAAATGTTTTATATATCGTTGTTGAACTGGCAGTTGTGACTTTGGTATCTGTACTGGAAGAAGCGGCAGCAGCGACTCCGGATAATGGAGCGACAGCCGTTTGGAGCAGCATGAGGATGGCGGTGGCTGTAATGAAGGTGCGCATGCCATTACGTTTGGCAGATTGGAACGATGATGTCATAGATATGAACCTCCCGTAGTTGAGAAAATGATAGGTGTTGTTCACTAGTCACTATACATTAACCCAATTGGTGCAGGATGTGGTTGCGGAATGGTGACAAATTCTTCTGTTATTTTTAACTTTTGGAGGGTGGAAGATAGAGGAAGATTTCTGAGAAAATATTTTTTGTACAACTGGAAACTTTTGAGCCGATCGGAACGTCTTAGTTGTGCATAGGTAAATACAGGAATTAATGAAAAGAACAGCGAATCTATTTCGATGTTAACTAAATGCGAGAATGGGGATATGGGATATGAGGAAAGCGGGAGGAAAACAAGTGAAGAAGGTAATGTCAGCGCTGGCTGTATCGGCCATGCTGATGTCCGCACTTCCAACGTCGGTTATGGATGCAGCCGCGAGAATCAGCATATACATCAATGATGCAGAGTTATCATCTGCTCAGGCACCTGTCATGAAAGGTGGACGCGTACTGGTTCCGCTTCGGTCGATTTTTGAAGGATTGGATGCGAAGGTACAATACACGAACAGAACCAAAACGATTGTTGCAACTCGCGATGATCAGGAAGTTACTTTGAAACTTGGTTCCAAAACGGCATACATCAACGGGGAAGCGATATCGCTGGATGTACCTGCAAACACGATTAAGGGCAACACGATGGTTCCGATTCGTTTTGTCAGTGAAGCTTTTGGAGAAAAAGTATTCTGGAACTCACGCAATCAGCGTGTAGATATCAAGACAACGGCAACACCTCCAGTGGATGAGACACAATATGCTGCATGGAACATCTACGGGTCGGTATCCGGAAGTAACGGAGATGGTCGTGACCTGACCGTGAGCTTCACACGTCCAACTTCAGAGAAGGCGGTATCTGCTTACCGGATTATGCTGGTGAAAACTCGCGATGTGAATAGCTTTACGGAGTCCTCAGCAACTGCCGTACCTTCTGCAAACTATACATCTGTTACACCGAATGGCAGCAACCCGAAACTGACACTTAATGCACAGACGCGTGACGTAAACGGGGATTTGCTCAATAGTAATGAAACTTATCGTCTGTATGTACTGACTGTTGGTAACAGCAGCAATAATTATAAAAATGCATTGAACTGGTCTTCCCAAGCATTGAAGCTCAATAATGTGAAATCCACAGTACAGGCGGTTACAAGTCTGCGTGCCGCAGATATTAGTGACTATGGCGATGGCCGCGATCTGGAGATTAACTTCACGCAGCCGAGCACGACATCGAACATTACGTATTATCGTGCTTTTGTAGTCAAAGCGAAGGACTCTTCTGCGTTCAATCTGGCTGCAGCGAATAAAGTGTCCAGTGCAAACTCCACGATCATATACAAAGGAAACAGTACCGCAGTGAAAAGCCAGCTGACTTCTTCGACACGGGATACGTCTGGCGAAATGATTAAAAGTGGCACAGCGTATGTGGTCTACATCTTGTCGGTAAGCACTAATACAACAACAGACAGCAAGCTGTCCGCAGCATCATCTTCACTTACGTTGTCCGTGAACACAGCAACGTCTCCAGTAATTACGCAGGTGAAGGATAACTCGGATTATGGAGATGGTCGTGACATTCAGGTGAGTTTCAACCGTTCATCAGATGAGTCCAAGGTGGCGAATTATCGCGTCTTTGTGGTGCGTAACTCGGTTGCCAGCAGCTTTAATTTGACAACGGCGAGTAACCTGTCCTCCAGTCTGTACTATACGGTGAATAAAACAGGCAACAACATTACAACGACATTACCTTCATCCATGAAGGACACAAGTGGTTATAATGTAACGAATCTGCAAGATTATCGCATCTTTGTGATGGCGGTAGGCAATCAGCAAAATGGATACACCAATGCGCTGTCAGCTTCCTCCACAGCTCTGAGACTGACAACGACCGGTAACGCGGGAGTCATTAGCAACCTGGCTGTTGCGGATATTGGTGACAACGGTGATGGGCGTGATCTACGGGTTTCGTTCAACAAGGCCGCGGATGAATCCAGAATCTCTGGATATCGAGTATACGTTGTTCGCTCCGGTAATGCGGGCAACTTCACACTAAGTGCAGCTAATGCGTCGAACTACTATACGCAGGTGAACAAAACGGGTGGTAACCTGTCCGTTACGCTTCCTAATGCAAATGATACAAGCGGTTCTAAAGTCCAAGAAGGTGTTAGTTATCGTGTCTTTGTTGTATCGGTGAGCAACAGTGGGAACGCTAGCCAAAACGCAATATCAAGTTATTCAGCATTAATCACATTATCCAAAACTGCTGTATTGACTGCTCCAACAAGCATTACAGCAAAGGATATTGGTGATAATGGCAATGGTAGCGACATAAGTGTGACGTTTAATAGATCGGCGAATGAGACTAATGTTCATCACTACCGTGTATTCGTGGTAAAGAAAACGAATGTAAGTGGATTTGATCTGGCAGAAGCGAATCGGAATCCTAATTTTATTCCCCAGAGTAAAACTGGAGGAAGCGGAAACTACACTTTGACTTTAAATAATGCAAGAACGACAGATGGCGCAAATATTCGAAATGATGAAGACTATCGTATATTTGTACTGGCGGTGAGCAATACCGGTACTATTTCGAATGCTCTATCTACGGTCTATTATGATGTTAGGTTGTCTGTAACTAGTGAAGTTGGGAAAGTCGCAATCACTGATGTTGAAGTTAAGAAAGAAGAGCAAGCTGCAGGTAATGCTACCGATGTAAAAGTGACATATACAAAACCAGTCCCTGATCAAGCCATTGGACGTTATGTGTTAATGGTAGTACCTGCATCTACAACTTTGGATCTAAATGCGGCCAAAAAAACTGCGAAATCCAGCAATTCACTCGATGTTTCTGCAAGTACAGTTACAGAACTTCCTATTTCTTTATCCGATAGTAATGGTGACGAGATCAAAGCTGGAACATACAAGGTTGTTATTTTATCCGAATCATCTGATGGTCAACGAGAATCAAGTATAACTACGTCGACTCCTTTCACGATTAAAGCAAAAAAACAGGCACCAACGACTGTTGATAGCGTAACAGCTCTGGAAGCATCTGCAAGTGCATCTGTAATTAATGTTAGTTTCACAAAACCTAAAAACGAAGCTGGAATTGAACGCTATGATATATACATCGTTAAGGAAGGGAGTACCACAATCGATAGCGGTCTGGGCAGCCCAGTAGGGAGTGTAATTAGTGGGGCTAACAATCCTTCAACAGCAAAGATTGAAATTACCAGTAATTCAACGGATTCAGATGGAGTTGTTCTCGGTTCAGGAGATTATAAAATCAGGGTAGTATCCGTAGTTAATGATCCTGCAAAATATACAAACAACAGGTCAAATGTATTTAATTTTCCTATCACGCTAGTATCTTCTGGAACCGACAATGGTACTGGTGCGCAAGCATCTGCTGGAGAAACTCCATAAAAATGATCAAGATTTAATGTTTGGATGCATGGAACATCTGGATATCTGATACAGGTAGTGAAGGGCACGGAAGGATTTTGAAGAAGCGTTAGCTTTCGCCTTAGTCTCCGAATTTCGACCTTTTAAAGGTGAATGAAGAAATTTGGAGACAACAGCGATCGAAGGAACGATCCGTGACCGGAACGGCCATTATCAGAAGAACATTTATTATTCAGTAAAGTAACACGCTAACTCCCTTTCCAAAAGAGAAGGGGAGTTTTTTTATTTCCATTTTGAAAATCTTGTCGTCAAAAAGGTGCCTAAGACCATTGTTACATCGGGAACAAATAATGGATAATAAAGGAAAGAATTCTATATAGATTGAACTAACATTTACATGAAACGGAGTGGCCAGTGTAAATATCTTTAGTTCACCTTATGATAGAAGCCTATGAGCCGAAAGGAATGATGGAATGCTTGCGTTTCGTTTGACGGGCCTGCCGGATTCCCGGTTGCCGCTGTACCTGTATTGTGTGGGCACGCAGGAAGAGAAAGTTCTGCATAGACCGAATGGATTTCCGGTGTATCAGTTGTTTTTGTCACGCGGTGGTGAAGGGCAGTTCAAGATAACGGGAAAAGGGACATGGACGATAGGAGCAGGGCAGTTATTCATTGTGGAACCCGAGGTTGCGCATGAGTATGTGCCTCATTCCAAATCCAAAGGGGAACTGGGTTATATCGGTATTGGCGGTACATCGGCTGGATCGGTACTACAATCCACGGGTTTGCTTCAGAACGAACCGTGCCATATCTCCGGTTTTGAAGTCATCTGGTCACGAATGACCAATCTCTGGCACGCGCTGGATCAAGGAGCAACGGAGATGTGGAAAACATCAACCCTGATCTACCAGCTTATTTTAGATATAGCACAATCGAAAATACCATCTGATGTCGGCATAGGAGGTATTGGATCATCTAGGGCACAGGATGGCACTGTAAAACACTCTAATCGGGAGCCCGATCCGAGCAAGGATGCACTCATCCGAGCAGTAGCATTGATGCATACGCACTACCAGGATGACCTGTTATTGAAGCACATCGCTGACGCAGTGGGTTATTCGGTGCAGCATCTCAACCGATTATTTCACCAGCGTTATGACGTGACAGGACATCAATATATGCAACGATTACGTTTGCAGAAGGCTTCGGACTGGATGGACAAGCATCCAGGAGCAAGTGTACGAGAGGCGGCAGAGACCATAGGGATGGAAGTGAACTATTTTATCCGTATGTTCAAGCGGGAGTTTGGAGAGACACCGGGCAAAGGAATCAAACATCGGAACCAGCTCCAAATGGAAAAAGACCTCATGAATTCGTGAGGCCCCTTAATCGCTTATATACGTGTTATACTGTTTTCTTTTGTCCAAATAAAGGTCTTACCGTTGCAAGTCCCACAACTCCGATCACTGCACTCACCCACGGAGCCAGTGCAAATACCGGAAGTTTATCACGTAGTGGATACCCTACAAACAGCACAAGGACCACGATGACGATGTAAATTATGATTCCCTTAAGGTTAACCTTAGGTACGGTGTTCTTGTCCGCTCCTTCATCGTCCGGTCGCTCAGCAAGGCGGCGAAGCATCTCCACCAATGCAATACCGCCAACTGCCGCAACGATCAGAGAGAACAGACTGATGTGTTGGAACGGCTCCGTATCTCCGCCAGTCCAACCCACGAACAATCCCACACATCCTTGAATCAACATGACAAAAGACAAAGCCGCCCAAGCGATCATGGCATACCACTTTGGTGTCCGTTTCACAGGCTCTGGATTCTCAGTTGGCTGTGGTTCTACAGCGTTGGCATTCTTTTTCGATGAAGCTGTTGAACTATTACCACGGGTTGGGCTGGATTTACCCACCTCAACGGCAGCCGTCTTCTCCGGTGCTGTATTTGTAATCCCGAGCTGTGCATGGATGTCTTGTTCCAGATCAGGTCCGTATAACTCGCGAGCAGATATGTTATCCCGCTGAGCCTGTACGATCGCTTTTCCTGCGGAGAGTATCCACTCTTCTTGTGTTCTCTCGTCCGCTGGCGCATGACGCGCAATTGTGCTAATCTCGTCATACAGTTTCACATGTTCAGGTGTCATTCGACTCATCTCAGTTATTTGCCGATTCTGTATTTCTTTAAGCTTCTTATAGGAAATCCCCAATGATTGCTCCCCCTGTCTACACACGTTCTGATCTTCCAATTGACTGAAGACCCTGACGGTATTTTAGTATACGGGAAGGGCTCTCGTTTCGCAAAGTCATTCCTTATAAAAAAGCTGCTCATGGTGGACCCATATCCATACACAGGCCAGTATAACAGAGGTGCATAACAGCACCAGTTTACCGTGATGTTGAATCCATTCCAGTAGATGTTCCATGAATTCATTCCTTTCGGCAGAAGGATTCCGAGGCATATGCTGCCTATGTTTGTTCGTTTATTTTCCCCCGTTCATGTGAAAAAATACCCTCACGCCTCCCAGATCTAACGATTGTGTGAAGTATGCATAAAGAGCAGCCGATTCCATCACAATAGTAGCATTTCCAACAGAAATCCAAGATTGGAGTGTGCTTGTTATGGATAAACAAACAGAATTGACGCGGAAGCTGCTACTGAACAGCAACTCCCGTGGAGTCGTGGACGAAGTTGTATCCTTTGAAGAGAACCTGGAGGATACGGAGTATGCAGAAGAACTGACAGATGGAAATTTGAAGGGAAGAAGTTTCTGGGACAATAGTGATTCGGGTCATGAGCATGAGTGGAATGGACGGGTGGAGACCCACGAGATGTTCCGTAGAAGCTACGAATAACGATCCTGCAACACTTGGTTTGAATTCCAAACGATATCCGGGCCAGCTGTCATCAGCGTGGCTCATTTTTTTTTGCTTATTATCCGATAAAATGTAGATTGGTAGTCGACGTAGAAAGGGTTCTTACTTACGTTGACTTGCAGGGTACGGGATGATAATATATGAATAACATCTTAATACACACTAAACTTATCGGATTATATATATTTAATAAATGAAGCTCAACAGGCTAAGCGTTGAAAGGGGAAATCGGTATGGAACGTCAGATCAGTATCCGTCATGGACAAGAAGAATTAACAGCCACGATTCATTATCCGGTTGTGAAAGATATCAAGGAGGAGAAGAGTCAGCAGCGCGTACCTCTGGCGGTCATCTGCCACGGCTTCGTTGGTAGCCGGATCGGCGTGGATCGTTTGTTTGTAAAGACTGCACGGGAGCTGGCTGAAGACGGTTATCTGGTCTTGCGTTTCGATTATATCGGTTGCGGAGAGAGCAGTGGGGAGTACGGAGCAGAGGGACTGGAGTCCATGGTGCTGCAGACCCGTTCGGTGCTGGATTACGCAGTGAATTGCAGTGATGTAGATCCTACGCGTGTTACACTAATTGGTCATAGTCTGGGTGGTGCCGTTGCATTACTAACTGCTGTGCGCGACAAACGTGTCAAGAATCTGGTTATGTGGTCCTCTGTAGGTTATCCATTCAATGATATCGTGAAGATTACGGGGCGGGAAGTATACGATGAAGGCGTGAAACTGGGTGCGGCTGATTATCTGGGATACAAATTCACACCGACCTTTTTCGAATCTCTCGCTGAACAACAGCCATTCCAGGAAGCAGTCAAGTTTAGCGGCGATGTTCTAGTCGTGCACGGCACGTCAGATGAGATTATCCCTGTAGACTATGCATTCCTGTATCAAAAGGTATTCTGGATGCGCCAGGAAGGCCGTTGCGACAAGGAGATCATCTTCCAGGGTGATCACACTTTCTCTTCAGGTAAAGAGCGGGAACAGCTGATTACGCGTACCAGAGAGTGGCTGGGTGAACGTCAGAAGATCGAGCAGGATTGGCAGCACTGGATGATATAAGTGGCAGGATTACAACTGTTTGGGGATGTCAGCTTGGAAAAGCGCCTTCTTAAGGGTAAAATAGAGGAGTAAGCATTCTATCCGTGTCTGGAGGTTGGCAGCAATGACATTACCCGCACTTTTCATTGCGCATGGTTCTCCCGCTCTGGCGGTGGAGAGCAATGACTACACTCACTTCTTGAACCAGCTTGGAGACAGGCTGCCGGCTCCGAAAGCCATTGTCGTATTTACGGCGCATTGGGATTGTCCTGAACCGTCCGTGACGATGGATGATACACATCAGACCTTGCATGATTTTTACGGATTTCCTTCTACGATGTATACGATGGAATACCCTGCATCTGGGCAGCCAGATTTAGCGAACGAGATATGTGCTTTGTTCACCCGCAGCAATCTGGCACATCAGCCGATTCGAGGCCGAGGGCTGGATCATGGCGTATGGGTACCGTTGCTCCATATGTATCCCGAAGCTAACATACCTGTGATTGCTGTATCTGTAGACTCGCTGCGTACGCCGCAGGAACAGTATGATATTGGCCGAATGCTGGAACAGCTACGTCATGATGATGTGTTAATCATTGGCAGCGGTGGAACGGTTCACAATTTGCGATTGCTGGGCAATACGGATGAACCGCAAGAGTGGGCGGTGGAGTTTGATAACTGGATCGGGGAGCGCTTGCAACAGTGGAACACAAGAGAACTGTTTCAATATGAGAAAAAAGCCCCTCATGCACGTACGGCGGTTCCGTCGTATGGTACAGAACACATTGCACCTTTGTTCTACGCCATGGGTACAGCGGATATGTCCCGATCAGCGAAGCGTCTATTCCAGTCTTACCCTTACGGAACGCTTAGTTTGAACTGCTGGCAGTTTGGAGACGGCGTGTAACTTGGAACAGACAACAGCCTGATTATGGTGCTTGAAGCCAGTTTGGTACGGATAACATAACGTGTATTAATGCATACAATTACAATATATAAACAAAAGAAGGTTACTGTACACCCTTGAAGGGCTACAGTAACCTTTTTTCAATATGAGGACTTATTCATGCAATAGATCTTTATTTGCGGATTTCGAACAATTCACAGTCTGTACGCGAATGATAAGCGAGCTCACTGACACTGGATTGTACTACTACGGTGTTGCTGTCAAAACGGATAATGATGCCACCGGAGTCAATCTGGTGATTATCTTTAAAAACTCGAACCTTATACTTCATATTCATGGCTTCCTGGAAGTCCGCATCGGTCTCGAGACGTCGCTGGGTCGGCATATCGTGTACTCCTTTGAAGTTCAACTTTATTTCATCATAATACGATTTTCTGTGGATGGGCAAGTCAGTCAGGCATTCAGGCTGATTTTGAAAAGTAAAAAGCCCTGCTCTCCAGGGGGATTGGGAGCAGGGCCGAGAATTCTATGAATGATTGCTTAAGCTGTTTTTTGAGTAGGGCTAATCGTTGGTGTGTCTTTAGGAAGATTTCCTTTGTTGTTACGAGTGAACAATCCGCGAAGGTAAGGCAGTACCCAGTGATCCAGACCGATTTTACCTGCATTTGCACCAGCAACGACAAGGAAGATTTCCATTACAACCAGTTGAGCATTCGTGCTTACTGTTCCCGAGAAGAGGAACGCGAAGTTCATGACCATAGCCATCAGTGCTGCTAGTGTAGTGAAGCAACCGAGGATGAGACCCAAACCTACAAGGAATTCACCCAATGGGATAACGAAGTCGAACAGTCCTGCGTTTGGTACTGCGAATTTCTCGAGGAACGTTGCCCACCAAGCTTGAACAGCCGGGTGATCACCTGTTGCTTTTTCTACCGCACCGGCCAAGAACCCGCCAGCTTGGAATCCGCCAGTCAATTTGCTCCATCCGTGAGTCATCCAATCATAACCGATATACACCCGAAGTACTGTCAAAATCCACATTGCTACTTTGTTTTCTCTAAGCCATTGGTTTGTGCTGAACATATGAACCACTCCTTCATGGAATCTAGTGTGTTGTTTTTGTTTTTCTAAGTGATCACCTTTGATGTCTTTATTGTATAGTTCAAAAGTTGTTTTGTTTGT
This sequence comes from Paenibacillus sp. FSL M7-1414, assembly GCF_038003195.1. Lineage (NCBI taxonomy): Bacteria > Bacillati > Bacillota > Bacilli > Caryophanales > Paenibacillaceae > Paenibacillus > Paenibacillus sp. FSL M7-1414. The sequence continues at coordinate 844,502 of NZ_JBBOOS010000001.1, forward strand.
GATTAAAATCACAATCTAGTTCAAATTTTAAGTAAGGTTTGAGAAGTTCACATTTAGGACATATTTTTCTCGCAAATCGCTGTTTCAAATGTGAATTTCAAGCTGTATCAAGGCCTTCTAGGCGCAGACAAATCGGATGGGGTGTGATTAAATGGAAAGAAATACGTGAAATGGTTGCCCACATGAGACATATATCACAACTTAGAACCAGGCCACATCGTTCAGGAGGTCCTATATTGAAGCTTTTTAAATGGAACAAAGCAGCATCGGCTGCATCTCTGTTTATTCTCTCATTAAGTCTTGTTGCCTGCCAAAACCAGGAGGTGGCGCAGATGCCAGTTCAGCCAGAACCGACACCTGCACCTGTACAAGAAGAACACGTGGAGGAAACCAACACGTCTCTCTATACAGCACCTCTGACGGGTCTGCCTGTAGATGAAGCGATTACGCGTCGACCACTCGCCGTAATGATTAATAATGCACCCGCAGCTCGGCCCCAATCGGGTCTAAGTTCAGCCGATATCATTCTTGAAGTTCTCGCTGAGGGAGGCATTACCCGTTTCATAGCCATCTTCCATAGTGGAGGCGGTGCTGAGACGGTTGGACCCGTTCGCAGTATACGTCCATATCTAATTGAGCTCGGCGAGAGTTATGATGGGGTACTTGTTCACGCCGGAGGCAGTCCGGAGGCGTATTCCATTTTGCAAAGGCAGCAGAAACAGCATATGGATGAAATCTCGAATGGTGGACCTTACTTCTGGCGTTCCTCGGATCGTAAAGCCCCACATAATCTGTATACTTCAGCGGACAAGCTGAGAGAAGGGTCAGACATCAAGGGTTACAGCCATGATTTCAAGTCGCCGGTATACAATTATAACGAAGAAGGCGCGACATCCGCAGGAGAGACAGTGAAGCAATTTGATATCCATTATTTATTGGATAGTTACCGGGTGACGTATGATTATGATGAAGTTAGCGGACGATATATGAGAATGGTGAATGGCAAGGCAGATCAGGATCTGGATAATGGGACTCAACTTGGTGCAGCAAACATCATTGTGGCAGGTGCAGATCACAAGGTGCTCGATAATGTAGGTCGGTTGTCCGTTAATTTGGAACAGGGCGGGGAAGCCATGCTTTTTCAGAAGGGCAAGATGATTCGTGGGCAGTGGGTGAAGAAGCAGGGGGATATTATACGGTTTGTTCAGGGTGGCAGTGAAGTTGCTCTTGTACCGGGTAAAACCTTTATCAGCATTGTTCCCAATCAACCGGAATTTTCCAGTCATGTGAAGCTGGCTGCGCAGCAATAAAAGGATGTAATGAAAGAAAACAATGAAACATGTATTCATTTTGTTGTCGAAAAGGCATTATATTTGTCCTTAGCGTGAAAAGTAGAATCGTGTCGATTTTGAATTTTGATGTCGAATTGTAAACGCAGTGTAAAATCTTGACTTGAATTTACCATTATTCCAAATAATTAAGATTCATTTCAGATTAATGTGATAAGAATATAAAAAAGGATCACACCTTTTGTACAAACCATGAAACAAATATGATAAGATATCAAAGGTTGTCATTTCATGTTTCATCGGTTGTCGGCAATTTTTCTCGTAAAGGGGATAGAGCTATGAAGCTTAAGAAGAAGAAGGATATATTTTTTGAGACACTGGAGAATATGGCAGATACGGTTGTTCAAGCGGCAGATTATTTCTCCCAGCATGTTTCCAACCTTCAGGATGTGACTCTTTTTGCTAATGAAATGAAGAAGTACGAGTCGAAATGTGATGATTACGTGCATACGATCATTACAGAACTCAACAAAACATTTATCACACCGATCGAACGCGATGATATTATGGAGCTGACAACAACACTTGATGACGTATTGGACGGACTCGAAGCAACGGCTTCCCGTTTCTATATGTACCAACTGACAGATCCAGATGATGAGTTCGTCATACAGTTTGCTGAAATTTTGCGCCAATCGGCTTACGAAATTCAGAAGGCGATCCATCTGCTGTCCCAGAAAAAATTGCTCGCGATCCGTGAGTATACCATTCGTTTGAATGATCTGGAAAACCAAGGCGACGAAGTGCTGCGCATGTGTATCAAACATCTCTTCGCTACCGTGTCTGATCCGATTGAACTGATCAAGCGTAAGGAAATTTACGAACGTCTTGAGACAACAACGGATGCTTGTGAAGACGTAGCGAACGTGCTTGAATCCATCATTATGCGTAATTCTTAAGGAGCCAGAGAATAATGGAAACAACGATTTGGGTATTGGGTATAGTCGTCTTCCTTGCACTGGCGTTTGACTTCATCAACGGTTTTCACGACACGGCCAATGCCATTGCGACTTCGGTCTCAACTCGAGCACTGACGCCGCGTCGAGCTATTCTTATGGCAGCGGTGATGAACTTTGTCGGTGCGATGATGTTCACAGGTGTTGCGAAGACGATTGGGGGGAGTGTGACCGACCCCACCACGCTGGATAACGGGATAGAGGTCGTCATAGTCACCTTGATATCAGCGATTATCTGGAACCTGGTTACATGGTGGTTTGGTATTCCGTCTTCCTCATCACATGCACTTATTGGAGCCCTTGCAGGTGCCGTACTCGTTGGCGCAGGATCTGATAAAGTGAAATGGAGCGGATTCATTGATATCGTCGGAGGTTTGTTATTATCACCTCTGATCGCATTTGCCATCGGTTATGTGGTCATGACGATTCTCAAATATATTTTCGCCAAACGCAGTCCGCATAACGTGAACAAAGGTTTCCGTACGGTACAGATTTTCACGGCAGCACTGCAAGCATTCACGCATGGTACGAATGATGCACAGAAAGCGATGGGGATTATTACCTTTGCTCTGGTTGCAGCAGGTGTGCAGGATAATCTGGATGTTCCGCTGTGGGTTAAAATTTCAGCGGCAACAGCGATGGCTCTGGGTACGTCCATCGGTGGTTGGAAAATCATCAAAACGATGGGTACCAAAATCTTTAAAATTGAACCGATTAATGGTTTTGCCGCGGATATTTCAGCTGCTTCCGTTATTTTCACAGCAACGTTGCTTCACCTTCCAGTTAGTACAACGCACGCGATCACCTCAGCTATTCTGGGTGTGGGTTCCGCGAAACGTTTCTCTGCTGTGAAATGGGGACTTGCTGGACGTATCATTATTACGTGGTTCATTACGATTCCGATTACTGCGGGACTGGCAGGATTGCTCTACTGGATTATTTTCTAAAAAGAGAAGTTATCCCGAACGAATTCGGGGTTACCAGACAATCTGTTCATAACTGTGTGAATATCGGGATATGTGGACAATTATACAACCAAAATCAAGAGACGCCTGTGCATGAACGTGTGGACAGGCTGGATATGTGGATAGCCATCCGTGGAATGATAAACCAAAAGAAGATATTCCTGTGGATACAGGGAACTGTGGATAGGGAAATGAGAGAAGCCAACAGGGTTGGCTTTTTTTGTTGTCGAGTTTGAAAGCGTCTGTGGATATTTTGGACACGTGGGAGACGTACCTATGGTTAAAGTTGTACAATGACGTAAAGATACAGGACAAGGACGTGGTCTAATTTATGATTCGTACACTCGCCATTACACGAGAACATCAAGTCTCCGTTAACGTACCACTTACACAGCTGGATCTGAACGATTATGCCTGGGTATGGGCCGATTTTAACCAGCCGACGGAAGAGGAAAGCCGTTTGCTGGATACATATTTTCATTTTCACCCTTTAGCTATTGAGGACTGTCTGCATGTGTTGCAGCGGCCAAAGCTTGATTATTATGATAATCTGCAGTTTCTTGTGCTGCATGCACTGAACCCGTCCACACTGGAAGCAGAGGAGGTTGACTTGTTTCTCGGATCAAACTTCCTGGTGTCTTTTCATCATGGCGTATTGGAGGAAGTGGATGAAGCGTGGGAACGCTTGTTGCACCATGCACATGAACGAACCATCTGGGCGCGAGGTCCGGTGGCAGCAGCCTATACGGTGATGGACAAGCTGGTCGATCATTATTTTCCGTCTCTATTTGCCATTGAGGATGAACTGGCTGAACTGGAGAACCGGGGTGGACAAGAATCGGTTGAAGACTTGATGAACCAGGTGTTTGATCTGCGGACTCGATTGCTGAAGCTTAGAAGAACGGTAGTACCAATGCGGGATCTGCTCTATCGGGTGGTGAACTCCCAGCATGTGCAGCGAACAGGTGAACATACGGCTTATTTTACCGATATCTATGACCATTTATTGAAGCTGACGGATATGATTGAAGCCGATCGGGAGATGACCGCTGACCTGCGTGACAGTTATATTTCCCTGAACTCCAACCGGATGAATCAGATCATGAAGACACTCACGGTGATTACGACTGTATTTATGCCGCTCACACTGATCGCGGGTATTTATGGTATGAACTTTGCCTATATGCCTGAGCTTCAATGGAAGTTTGGGTATGGTGCGGTGTTATTGTTAATGTTTGTACTTGGAGGTAGCATGGTGGCCTGGTTTGTAAAACGGGGCTGGTTTAAGTGAGAACAAGTGTAATCAGATGTTAGTAACATAAACTTGTAATAACGTGTATCCACAGGTAAAATATAACGATATGTGAATAGATTCTGGATGAATTATCCATACATATCATTGTGGAAGGATGGGATACGATGAGATTGGCAGAGGCTCTTGTACTGCGTGCAGATGAGCAGAAGAAGATAGCTCAGCTTAAGCAACGTCTGGAACGCGTAGTTAAAGTTCAGGAAGGTGAACAGCCAGCAGAGGACCCACAGTTGCTTATGATTGACCTGGAGAATACGATCCGGAGCCTGACGGTATTGGTTAAGAAAATTAATAAGACCAATGCACAGACTGACTTCACAGCTGGAGTTACGCTTGCTGATGCCCTTGCAGAGCGGGATGGAATCATGCAAGAAAGAGCATCGTTTAACGAAGTTTTGCAGAATGCGTCCATTCGCCAGGATCGGTACAGTCGTTCTGAAGTGAAGTATGAGCGAACCGTGAACATAGCAGATATTCAACATAAAGTGGATTGCCTTTCGAAATCCTACCGGGAACTGGATTTTAAAATTCAGGAGAAGAACTGGACCATAGACTTAATCGAGGAATAAAACTGCGTCGGTAACCCTATCCAAATGAAGCGAGCATAACCCACCAACGGGAAGTTGGAAACCTGGTAGACGCTGGGACATGTCTAACCCACATCATCATTTAGCCCAATATTGTTACAAGAATGCGTAGCATGGATGTATCGTGTATCTTTCTAATTGTTACGACCATATGCAGGTCTTTGGATAGCGGTGAGGGTGGGTAAGGGGAATTGCAGTTTGAACTACATATGAAGAAGGCCACTGGGCCATGATCTCGGGCAGTAATAAATGTCGGGAGATGATGTTTGCCAGGTGGCCTTTCTGATTCTTCTATTAGAAGTTTTGAAAAAATGTATCCACATGTGAATAACTATTCCGCAGCAATAAGCTGTGTATAACTTATGATGACTTCCTTTTACTCCATTTCAAGAACAAAAGAAGTTGTAGCTGCTTCTTTGCCATTCACAAGAATGGTAAGCGTATGCAGACCGGCATAATATTTTCTCGTTGTGATGACTTTGAAGGATTGTTTGGTGGCTACCTTGGTTCTGCCTGTCGGGTACATTTTATCGGAGCATTTGAACCGTTTGGGGGCCTGCTTGCCGTTTGCCTTCATATAACCCATCTCATATTCAATTCGCAGCATCTGGGACTCGCCGCTCTCATTAACGACATCGAACGAAAAATGGAGATCCTCGCCAATGCTAATCGTATCCTGGACAAGCTGAAGCTGCTCAATGTGAATCGAATCCTGCTCGTTATAACCAAAAAGACTCAGTGCTTTGCGATGTCCTTTCTTCAGTAATGACCTGCTGGCATGCCGGACAATCCAGTCTGTGTGTGCATGTTGTCCGTACCAGGTCGTGGCCAGATCCATAACCAGTTCAGGGTGGTCCTTGGAGATGTCATTCAGATGATTGGCGACACTTTTGCGAACATAGAGGGACTCGTCCTGTTTCAATGCATGCAGAATCGGAAGTACAGGTGTTGGATCAGTGATAAAGTTCTGGAGTTTCGCACCCCATGGCAAACGTGGCCGGCTGCCCTCACTGGCAAGTCTGCGGATATGCTCGTTGTTGCTCTCTGCCCACGCCATCATATGTTTCATCGTTTGGATTGGATAATGTTCAATAAACGGGCGTACCGCGAACTCCGAGCTGGAATAAGGTGTGAAGAGGGTCAGATACTTCATGGATAACTCGTAATCCTCTGGGTCAAGTCCGTTCACTTCGATAAAATCTGGTACAAACAGATATTCAACGCCTCTCATCGTCGGGGCGGCTTGTTCGATAATATGTAATGCTTCCTCATAATTGTCCGGCAGTACCTGGGTCAAAGCCAGTGTGATTCTGCGAATGCGCGCTTTGAATTCCAACTGTTCCCAGCCTTCGGCGAAAACCAATTCATGAAATTGCTGTGTATCCAGCTTAGGGTAGAATTGACGCATCTGTTCGCCGGTCCGATCGATTAATGCGGGAGTGTATTTGTCTTTGATAAGTTCCATGGTCCGCCTCCTTTAGTTACTATCCAGTATACCTCAAATTACAGAAATAAGAACGTAAGTTCCTGAAATTTATTTGTATACGGATGGACGGTGTTAAGGCACCCGCCTTCTGTAGGGGGTGCCTGAATCTTCTTAACCTTTGCGACTTTTGGGACGGCGCTTCGTGGAATTGGATTTGCGACGGGTTGGAGTCGTATTACGGCGACGTGGAACATTCGTTGCTTTGTTCCGACGTTTACTTTTGCGTTTCCGGGGTGGTGTATATTCTTCATAGTCTGCATCAGCTGCGCTGTTATTCGATTTTCCTTTTCCAAAAGGCAGAATGCCCATAACGAGTTTCATCATCGGAGCCATCTGCTGGATGCCACCAACGACCTTTTGCATTTTGCCTATTCCACTCATGATTCCATCAATTCCGCCGAAGCGGTCGATCATTCCTTTTAACTCACCGATGTTGGCTAATGAAAAGCCGGAACTGCCAGTGGCAGGCGCCGTTACCGGAGGTGGGGGAACAACCTGAGCTGCACCTCCATAAAAGTTCCCGCCAGCCACACCCTGCCCATAGGGTACGACTGCAGAAGCTTCGACTTCACCGAAGCTCGGGTAATGGGGCTCTACTCCAGGATACATCGGTTGGATCGGGGTTTCATTCAAAGACCGCGGAACCACACCGGGCGGCATATAGGCAGAAGTATGTGCCTGCCGATGAGCATGAGAAGACGGACGCTGCCCTGGTGCTGGCTGGCGGTGATAATAATGCTGTGGCATGAACAATCACGTTCCTTCTATTGGATTTCGGAATTGCGTTCCATGAGTTGCATGACAGATGTACATCATAGACCCTTGTGGAACTCCCTTTTGTTATACTGTATGTCATTCGCGGAGAGACGGCGTAGGCGGGTATCCCGGAAAACGGGATATTTGCGGATTTGGGCGCATGTAAGATGGCAGGTTCACGAAGAGTAAAATGAAGTTTAGACACAAAATTGTAACATTTAGAAGGATTGAAATCCTACATAAGTAATCGGATATATACAGGTGAAAACTGGGAAAAAGCGCGGAAATTTCGCCCGATGTGCGTGAGGGGAGGACAATAGTACCTTTTGTAAGCGGTAACATGTATTTTTATTCTGTAGTGCGTGAAATCGGTAACGCTTGAAATACCAACTCAGGGTGAGTACAATGTAGGTACACAGTAACCGCTAGGGGATGATGATGAAATGCAGCTGAAAAAGCTAAATGATAAAAGCATTGAACAACTATTCGAGGCTATTTTGACGCTAAAAGATATTGAAGAGTGTTATGTTTTCTTTGATGACCTCTGCACAGTTAACGAGATCCAATCCATGTCCCAGCGGCTGGAAGTGGCTCGTATGTTGGGTAAAGGCAATACGTATAACCAGATTGAAGCGGAGACAGGTGCGAGTACAGCTACAATTTCACGTGTGAAACGCTGCCTGAATTACGGCAATGATGGTTATAAAATGACGCTGGAACGCCTGGGACGCTAACATGAAGAAGCCGGGTGTACTCATCATCAGTCACGGTTCACAGGAGCAGACCTGGGTGGAATCCGTCGATGACGCGATCTCCCGGTTGAATCTGCCTGTTCCATTACCGGTTGAAGCCGGTTTTCTTGAACTTGTGGAAGGACGCCTGATCCAGGACGGTATCGACCGACTGGAAGCACAAGGCGTAACCGATATTCTGGTCGTACCTCTATTTGTTTCATCCGGGAGTACACATGTGGATGAAATTGAATATGCCATTGGTGCAAAGGAAACACCTGATCGCGAAACGGATCTGGAACCGTTCGATGTGAAGGCTCGGGTTCACTTCGGTTATCCGGTGGATAACGATCCGGATATTGCCGTGATGGTGTGGGACAAAGTCCGATTACTGTCGCAGCAACCGGAGGAAGAAACGATTTTGCTGGTAGGCCATGGGAGTATTCATGATGGTTTTCGCGAGCGTTGGGAAGCTGGAATTTCTTCCCTTGCAGAGCGTGTGCAGGAAGTTAGTGGTGTAGCCCATACAGATTATGCATTGCTGAATCCGGAGAGTGTGTACGACAAAGTGAAGTACTGGAGCGAAGAGCGGGGGAACCGAGTCATTGTGGCGCCGCTGTTTTTGAGTGCCGGTTATTTCACGAGGAACGTTATTCCGGATCGGCTACAGGAACTGAACTATGTGTACAGCGGTGAGACACTGTTGCCACATCCATTGCTTGGGCAGTGGATGGAGCGCCAAATCCAGATTTTGCTGGAGAGATGTAATGAAGTTAAAGCTTTTTCTTGAAATGATTGCTTTGGTATAGGTGTGTAATCACATCGCTCGTAGTGATGCAGTATAAATTGATTTGAACTCCATAGCTTCATAAACAATCAAACCACGTCGAAGGACGTGGTTTTTGTTTGTTGTAGATCACTTGAGCGAGGATTAGTTTATCCATTAATGGGTGCATGCAATTGCAGATGTAGCTCCAGTAAATTTATTAATTGGTCAACGATCTCCTCGGCCGGATAAGGCATGGAATTCATAATCCACCACTCCAGGAGGCCCACAGCAGCGGAAGCAAGAAACTGTATGGTGATCTCTTTTTTCATACCTTCCTGGATTCCACAAGCATCCATTTGATCCTGTACTCCCTGGACCAACAATGTCATCAACTTACTACGGAATGCCGGAATACCTTTTTTGGTTAGAAGTGTAGTATAGGTAGAGGCATGCTGTTCCAGATAACGGAAAGTTCTGAGCAGCGCATCCTTGGCCGTAACGGGTGTTGTAGTAGAGCTTTCGATCATACAGGCATCCAACAACCGCTGCAAATAGGTCTCAATGCATTGATCCAACAGGTCGAACTTGTCAGCGTAATGCAAATAGATGGTTCCTCGGTTTACATTAGCCCGATCAGCAATATCGTTTATCGTAATTTGCTCGAAATCTCGTTCTTCCAGTAACCCGACAAAAGCTTCGATTATCGCCTTTCGTGTCTTAAGTACTCGTCTGTCCATGGCCCCTCCTATGATGGTTTTCAACAATAAGGAATCATTCGTTGATTATTCAACAAAAACGGATATTTTAACGATTGAAGCACAGTAGGTGCTTTGTTAATCTTATTTTATCAACAAATGTTCATAAAGCAACGAATATTGATAAAATATGAAATAGAGGGATAACCAATGAAAATATTAGTGTATGGTGCAGGTGTTTTGGGCAGTCAACTGGCACAGGTTCTGGTGCGCGGCGGCAATGATGTTACTATTCTGGCCAGAGGGAAGCGGGCAGAAGAGCTGGAGAAGGATGGAATCGTCATCCGGCATGTTTTTCAATTCAAAACGACAGTTGATCAGGTTCGGGTAGCAAGAACGTTGGAAGTGGATGACCAATATGATCTGATTTTTGTTGTCATGAAATATAACGATTTTTCTTCAGTGTTACCTATTCTGGCAGAGAATCAGAGCAGCAATATTGTGATTGTGGGAAACAACGCAGATGCACGAAGCATGCAAAACTTTTTGGAGGAAAACAGCCGGGCACCAAAACAGGTCGCGTTTGGATTCCATGTGAGTGCAGGAAAGCGGGAAAAGGACCGCATGTTATCGGTCGGTGGAGGCAGCGGACAAATGGTAATCGGCAGTCTGGACGGAGAGATAGGCTTTAAACCTTTGCTGGACCAAGCTTTCCAACATGTGAAATACAAGTTAAATGTTCTGAGCGATATTGATGCCTGGCTGAAAAGCCATATCATCCCCATTCTGATGCTTAATGCGGTGAGTTTTAATGAGGAGCGTGAGTTGATCAAGTTGGACGGGAATAGAAAGCAAATCCAACATATGATTGGGGCGATGGATGAAGGCTTTAGCGTACTTGAGGCTATGGGCATAACGATTATACCGGAGATTCAGGCTAAAATGATCCGCAAGCATCAACGGATGTTGTACCTTCTGTTGAAGATCTATAGCATGCTTCCGGTTCATAAGCTGGTCGCGGGTTCTTTTGGAGAGATTGAGGCGTTAAATAATGCATTTACCGATTGGAAAAAGACAACAGGCACCCCGACTCCCCATTGGGATGTGCTGAAAAGAGATTTTACTCCCCTTAAATGAAGTGTTGCTCATTAACCCAATACCGACTACAATAAAACCAACTAATAAAATGGGGATAAGGAGATATACAGATGCGGGAAGTACCTATGCGCTATGTGAAAGCAAATCAGGTTGGTATTGTATTGTTTGTTTTGCTCTCGTTTGTGTTCAATCCAATTGTAGTTCTGGGCTTGCTGTGGATCATTCAGGTGGTGGGGCTGGCTTCCGGTGGCAAATTTAATCTGTTCGTACAGATTGGCAAAGTCGTGCTGACTGGTAAAGGTACAGAGGCGCAGGCGGTGGAGCTACAGCGATTCAACAATATTCTGGCCGTGCTCTTCCTGTCTTTGGCACTCATCTCGTTCTCGCTTGGTTGGGTAGGCGCAGGTTATGTATTCTCCGTCATGCTTCTCGCGGCTGCAAGCGCGGCACTGCTGGGTTATTGTGTAGGCTGCACCGTCTATTTCTGGTATAAACAGCTGCGTGCAGGCAGAAAAATCGGATTTTGAGGTTGGTTGAAAAAGTGATACAGGTATCCGGGATACTACGATAACTTCATAACGAAATCCCCCTCAAGTGAGCTGCCACTTGAAGGGGATTTTTTTTATCTGAACCAGGCCTTATTTAAATTGTTGGTAAAATTGTTATCGTTGAAAGGCACGTTGGCGCTACCAAAGTTTGTCGTGTTGAGTGCATTTCGTGCCGCAGAAGTCAGATCGTCCCATCCGATTAAAGGCTGAGTTCCGCCAACAGCGTTGGTGACCCCGAGCTCATGGTTCAGCGGCCAGGTACTATTATAGGAAATCAACGGATGGTTACCTTGTGTATTGTTATTGCTCGGTGTAACTTTGGTAAACTGGCCGTGACCGGAATATGCGATAGAGAGGATTTTGGAATTGGCAGCTGCCGGATTATCGACCCACACGACGATTCCTTCCCAATCATGACGATGGCCGAGTCCAGAGGAAGGGGAGTCTTTGGGGAAATACCACGAATACATGATAGCCCACACCCCATTGTGCCATGCGGAGCGGGAGTAGATCTGGCCTGTACTTGAACTACAGTTCCCATTCGATGACCCGGACGTATTCAAGCCAGCACTGGTATTGCCCTGTTGATCCACTGCGGGGAAAGGGACACAACCATGATAGACCTTCAAAAACGGCTGAAAACGCTTGGCTGCTTGTTGCATTACGGTGACTGGTGAGACTTCCTGAAATCCGACAACCTGATCATGATTAATTTCTGCTGCTTCAACAACGGTAACCCAAGGAATACATGCCATAAGAAAGACCAGGAGCATTAACACGATTTTTTTCATTTACAATTCTCCTTCAAGGGTATGATGTGGTGTTAAGTTGAGGGTGCACTAAAACTATATTGGAAAAAGGTTTATGTTATTTATCTTTTTATCTTAAGATTTGTAAATTTGTAACATATCTATGTCATAATCATATGAAGATCATCGAAATTGAAGACTAATTCCTGTCCAAGCGGGCAGAATGGTTGATTAATGAGACTATTTTACATAAAAGGTAGTGGAGAAGATTCAGGATCGGTGCGTGAGGTTTATTGGGTAATGGATGGTTTAGTAGGTACCTATATGAAAAAATATACTTATGGATTACAGGCTAGGACATCTTTACATTTGATGATATGATAGGAGTTAAAGGCTTTGGAATGAGACGGAATTCCTGATGCATAGATATAGGTAAGACGAAAGATTAGAGCAGAATGAACGCAAATTCATTATTGTGTAAAAAATATGCCCTTTTGTGGACTGATGCAACGTAAGAATATGAGGTCGTTTAGACTCATGGATAATGTGGAATAGGTGGCGTATGAGATGAAAAAAGCTCGCTTAATATATAATCCGACCTCAGGCCGGGAAGAAATGAAGAAACGTCTGGCTGATATTTTGCAGCGTTTGGATCAAGGTGGTATTGAAGCTTCATGTCACGCAACAACGGGTGAAGGTGACGCAACCCGGGAAGCTGAACTCGCGATTGAGCGAGGATATGACATGATTATTGCTGCTGGTGGCGATGGCACGTTGTACGAAGTGATTAACGGTATGGCCGAGCGGGAGAACCGTCCTCCGCTGGGTGTGTTTCCTTTGGGAACAACGAATGATTTTGCACGTGCACTCGGCATTCCGAGACAGTGGGAAGATTACGTGGATCTGGTCATTAACCAGCAACTTCGTCCGCTCGATCTGGGCAAAGCGAATGATAAATATTTTATCAACATTGCCGGTGGCGGATCATTGACTGAACTGACCTATGAAGTACCGAGTCGTCTGAAAACGATGATTGGGCAACTGGCCTATTATATGAAGGGTATTGAGAAAATGGCGAGCCTGTCTCCACAGGAGCTGATTATTCGTGCCGACGGTCAGGAAGAGATCCATGATGAATTCATGTTATTCCTCATCGCCAATACCAATTCGGTCGGGGGCTTCGAGAAGTTGGCTCCGGGAGCAACCATTGATGATGGTCTGTTCGATGTGATCGGTGTCCGCAAATGTAATCTGGCCGATATGATTCGCCTCGTAACGCTCGCGCTGCGTGGGGAGCATCTGAACGACAAGAAAGTGATTCATTTCCAGACGAGTCATATGGAAGTTACGTCTCCGGGATATGTGCAACTGAACCTCGATGGAGAGTTGGGCGGCACGCTGCCTGCTACGTTTACGAATTTGCGTCATCATCTGATGTTGTATCGTTAAACTTGGCACTTGGCGGAGAATGTGGTCGCTTGCGGAAAGCGTTAATGCCGGAGTGGTTGTTGTAGAGCATCGCACAAGTGGTGAGGAGAGTTGGATTCAGCTCTGCCGTAATGCGAGATGGAAGTGTATTTTCCAGTTGCTGTGTACGGTGGGATCGCGTATAATCTCATGTGGTCACCATGCATTGAGCTGATACAGGGCACATTGTGGTGATTGAGTTAACGTGAACAGTGAAGGTTAAAAGAGCTGGTCTAGTTCAATGGTACTGCGATGTGGTACACCGTGCTGAATGTAACAGTTTGGTCGAGTGCCGGCTGGCTGCTAACGAACTCAGAAAGCCTTAATGTGGCGAAATCGCCGAATCTGCGAATCTAAGGAATCTCAGCGTCGTTATTTTGGAGAAAATGACCGAAAAAGGTCGGAAAACACCATCCGAGGATGATATAACGTTTCTGAAGTTCATTAGAAATTCGGAACGTTATTTTTTGATGTGATACCATATAAGAAGAAAGAAGTGAATGTACGTTGTCTAATACGAACCGCAGCGGTCGTGGAAAAAACCGCCGGAATTCGGCTGCCTCTCAGGGGCAAGGGAACGCTTCAGTGTCCCGTCAGCCAAGTCAATCATCTCGTCCATCTACACGTCAGCAGGGAAAAGAGGTGCGGCCACAAGGCGCATCTCTTTCTGCCGTTCGTCCAAAGGGGAGAGCGCGTGAATCTGCACCAATCGAAGGACTGCCTGTTAGCAAAAATGAAGAGACCGTCATCGACATCATTGGCATGAACCATGACGGTGAGGGTGTAGGTCGTGCGAATGGGTACACGCTCTTTGTACAGGGTGCGCTTCCAGGTGAAACCGTGCGTGTGCGCGTGATGAAAACCAAGAAGCAGTATGGCTACGCCAAATTGCTGGAGATTGTGAAAGCAAGCCCGGATCGTGTGTCCGCGCCTTGCCCGATCTATGATCAGTGTGGCGGCTGCCAGATCCAGCATATGAGCTATGCCGGACAGCTTGCATGGAAACGTCAGTTGGTAGTCGATAATTTGCAGCGGATTGGCAAGCTGAACGTGATGGTGGAGGATGCGGAGACGTTGGCATCCAACGCGCAAGATGACGCCTCAGTTGATGAGGCTAAGTTGGTGGAACGGTTGGAAGATGATGCGAATCAGACAACTGAACCTGGACAAGCATCTTCTGAAGCACAAATGATTGGAAGTAATCGTATTCGTTTTCGTCTCGAAGGTGTCATGAACGAAGAAGATCCAGAACACGCGATTCGCGTACTGCCTACGATGGGTATGGACGAGCCGTGGCGATATCGGAACAAGGCACAGGTGCCAATTGGAGCTGCCGAGGGTGGTCTGGTAGGTGGTTTTTACGCTAAAGGAAGTCACCGGATCATCGATATGGAGAGCTGCCTCATTCAGCATGAACACAATGACGAAGTGGTCGCGAAGGTGAAGGAGATTGGCAGTCATTTTGGAATTAGCGCCTATAACGAAGAGACAGGTCGCGGATTGCTGCGTCACGTGGTCGTCAAGAAAGCGTTCCGTACTGGCGAGATGATGCTCGTACTGGTCACGAATGGTCGAGACATTCCGTACAAAGACGAATGGATTGGCAGTATCCGTGAAGCGATTCCGCATGTGGCGAGCATCTGCCAGAACGTGAACAAGAAACAGACCAACGTCATCTTTGGCGATGAGACCCGCGTCCTGTGGGGCCGTGATGTAATCTATGATTACATCGGTGATGTTCAGTTTGCGATCTCTGCGCGTTCGTTCTATCAGGTGAATCCAGTGCAGACGGAAGTACTGTATGGGAAAACGGTAGAGTACGCAGGACTGAGTGGCAAAGAGACGGTAATTGATGCCTATTGCGGCATCGGAACGATTTCTCTTTTCCTCGCGCAACATGCGGATCAGGTGTACGGGGTAGAGATCGTGCCTGAAGCGATCGAGGATGCACGTAGCAATGCTCTATTGAACGAGATGCGCAACGTCAAGTTCGAAGTTGGTGCCTCTGAGGACGTCATCCCGCGCTGGAAAGAACAAGGCATCGAAGCTGACGTCATCGTTGTCGACCCACCACGAAAAGGCTGCGACCCGCGTTTGCTCGATACCATCCTGGAGATGAAGCCGGAACGCGTGGTTTACGTGAGTTGTAATCCGAGTACGCTGGCACGTGATCTTCGTGTGTTGGAAGATGGCGGCTATCGCACCGTGGAGGTAACGCCGGTGGATATGTTCCCGCATACGGTGCATGTGGAATCGGTGGCGATGTTAAAATGGAAGGGGCAGGATTAATTCCTACGCCTCTCGTTGTTCCAACTTCCTTATGGATTGAGGACGGGAAATATATAATGTATGGCTTTGATTGAACCGTCTTTAATAACTTCAATTTTTTGAATAAGTCTTTGAAGTGCCTGCTTAAAGACTTGTTGACCTTCAATTTGAAGTTCGGTGAAGCGGGATAATTGCTTTATATAGGCACGGAGTTGTTCTTCCGTGTCTTTTTTTGTACCTATAATACAGATAGAGGTGAAATTTCTTGAACTATAGGGGCATAGATCTCATCAAGTAGAAGCTTCTTATCATCACGCTTGTAGCCAAATGTGGGTAGAGAAGCCTTGTAGGGCGGTTCGTGAAAATATCATCTTCATGTGGCTCGCCGCTGGCCAACAGCCAGACTTTCGTACCAGTAACCTCTTTCTTTCCGAACGGATGAAAGAGGTTACTGGAAACCGTGTTTACCCATGTGCTAGAGTTATAACTGATTTCGATTGGACTTCAAAGCGAGGCAAACTTCATTAACTCAGCTTTGGACGCTGATACACGTGGTTCTGTATCGTGTTCATGAGCGATTCCAGTTTGAAGTCGGGCCGTTCTCCTTAAATAATTGACGTTCGTTCTTGACAGCCCCACAGCATGCGTTGAACATCTCCTTGGCATCAACGGGCTTTTTCAAAACTGTTGACAATTGGTATATTTGTAATTATATTAAATATATCGGGCGATTGGTGCTGTAAATCTACCAGTGTAAACGCTACCAAGAAGAACTTTACGCAGTATAGTTCGATCCCGTCGAGGAAGAAAATGGAGAGTTGATTGGGGACTTACTCCCAGTTGTATATACACTCTGTCCATTTACGAGTGACATTCATCGTAGTTTTGTAGAGCATTTTCAGCAACGCTTCATTGCTTGGGAAAATGCTTTTTTCTTTGGCTTTGCGATGTTGACGATGGTAACCCTCAATTATTTCCGTCGTTGTACTCTTCGCGTCAAGCTTTTTATGTCCTGCATCGTGTCATACTCCGCCTCCAGCATGAATTGCAGAATCTCTGCAAACAACTCTTTCAGTGCAAATTCACCTTGTACATCGTTATGAACTTTTTTTTCTTCACAATACTCTCACTTGCTTATCACGTATACTATCCTCTTTAATCAGCCTTTCTAAAGATTATCTAACGGGGGAATATGATGTCTAAATCAATAGAATATATCTTGAGAGATGAAATTTTTGCTGAGCTGGACATCGAGTATCCGGAAGGCCACGATACCCGTTTGTTGGACCAAGGGATCGATTCAGTAGGCTTCATCAAGCTTATTGTTTTAATGGAATCGAAGTTTAACATCTCGATCCCTGATGAAGATCTGTTATTTGAGAAGTTCTCCACGGCTGGATTAATCCTTAATTATTTGACTGTGAAAACGCTATGATGACTATCATTCAGCGTCTATTTCTGGAGGCCTCTGATCGCCAAGATCATATTATCCTTGAAGATCTAAAGCAGCAATGGACTTACGCAGAGGTGATGACAGAAGCTTACTTGATTGCTCTATATATCCACAAGAATTTTGAGCTTGAGTCCGGAAGCCATCTTGCATTATACACAAATAATGAGCCCTTGTTCATTTTTGCGGCGCTGGGCATTCAATTCTGCGGTTATGTGTTAGTACCGGTTCCTTATTCGGCGTCCAATACTGAAATTGAAAATATTTTAAATGCCAGTGACGCCAAATTGGTTATCAGCAAATCTGCACAGCCAGCGCATTTAAATTCCGACATTCCTTGGGTTACCGCTCAGGATTTATCGCAAGAACCAATGCCTTCGTTCGAATCGATCTCGTTAACCAATCAGTCCGATCCCAATCAATGTGCGATTCTCCTTCCTACATCGGGCACAACCGGAAAATCTAAAATCGTTATGTTATCCCATTGGAATGTATTAACGAATGCGTTGGCACATGGCGGAAAGGTGGGGTATACAGAACAAGATTCGTTTCTTGTAACGATGCCCGTTCATTTCAGTTCTACGATTGTCACGCAATTGATTTCTTGTATGTTATATGGAACCCGAATTAAACTTATCAGCTTGCCCTTTCTGACGCGCACCGCGTTTAAACTGTTTCAGAATAAGGCGGTCACGGCATTCTCAGCGGTGCCTACGCAATTGATGCACTTTGTTTCCGATTTCCATCAGACAAAGAACTGGAGTGCCTTTGATTCCATTGAATTTATTGTAATTAGCGGTGCGGCGATTCCCGCGAAATTAGTAAACCATCTTCAGACTGTATTTCCTCACGCGGACATTATTCAAACCTATGGATTGACCGAAGCTTCTCCGCGGGTGACCATGATGGAACGGGGAGAGCGCTACTTATCCTGTGGATCACCCATAAATGACGTTTCTATTCGTCTTGTTGACGAAGAAGAGAATGAGGTAGAAGGAGCTGCTATCGGAGAAATTTGGGTCAAGGGCCCGAATGTGATGCTCGGTTATTACAAAAACCCGGAGTTAACGAACGCTACCATTGTTGAGGGTTGGTTAAAAACAGGAGATTTGGGATATTGGAATGAATCAGGGTGTCTTATACTCACAGGTCGAAAGAAGAATATCATTATATCCGGCGGTATCAATATCTATCCGGAAGAAATCGAGGAATTTTTGTACGGCTTGAAAGAAGTGGAGGAGGTCATGGTTGTTGGTGTACACGATGATCTGTTAGGCGAAGTGCCTATCGCATTTCTGAAAGTTTTTAATGAATGCCTGGTTGATATAGATGCACTGACACGACATTGCAACTTGCATTTGTCATCGTATAAAGTGCCTAGACAATGGAGGGTTATAGATAATATTCCAAAAACAAAAACAGGAAAACTGGACAGGGCAAGTACGAAGCGCTTATTGCTAAATGAGATATACTGATTCGGCATCCTTAAGCCATTTAACCAGATAACGAGGGGTGAACGAAAGGTTGAAGAATTCAACTCAAACGTTAGGCAGAAAAATATTGCCGGTCAGTTATCCGATGATTACAACCTATACGCAACATGCTCATCTCTTGTCCATACTTACCCATTACGAGTGCGCACACCCATGGATATTTAGCAATTATATCCAATTGTTTATTAACAAAGATTATAAACACCATTGGGGAGATTTTTATTTCCCTCTGACTTATGAGCTGCGGCCTTCGGATGCGTGCAAATGGATTACTACTCAAAAGATACATAGAGATACTGTAACAACTAAATGGGACTCTGTTATTCATTTTATTATAGAAAATATTAATGCTAATAACTATGTCCACACCATGATCAATTATTTCTACGTGCCCCTAAGCGATCGCTACAATAAACTTCAATTGCATCATGACATATTTGTTTACGGCTATGATTTGAATAGAGAGATATTGTATGTTTCCGATTTTTTTAAGAACGGGGTGTATAGTCAGGCTGAGATAGCATTTAATGATTTCAATCTTGCGTTCGACACAAATCATCTAACAACCAATCATGATTACCTTAGAGAAATGGTTTATCTGTATACATTCAATGATCAAAATCAGGATAAATTCAGTGCAGATACCCTATTGAATTCTATAAAAAATTATTTCACTAAGCAAACGCCGGAGTATTGGGATATGTTCAACTACGGGGGTGACAAGGATAATCTTGACTTCGGCATGCAAATATACACAACTCTATTTAATTATGTGAAAGAAACATTGGAACATAAGGCTATGCTTGATATAAGACCCTTTCATTTAATTTATGATCATAAGAAGATAATGACGCTAAGATTCAAGTACTTGTACGATAATCAGCATTTAATTGAATTAAATCAAGAGCATATAAATGAATTCACAGCTATTGAACTTAAAGCAAAAATCCTTGTGAATCTAGCGATTAAATATAATTTGACAAAGGATACGAGTATTTCCGAAAGCTTACAAACGCTGATTACGAATATAGAAAATGAAGAATCCATATTCCTTGAACGATGGCTGAAGAAGGTAGTTATTCAGTAATGTTGAGGGAGCAGATGATGTCAGTTGTGGATATCTCTTCTTGCACCCGAATAGAAGCCTTAGCGCGAAGCCCGTGGTGATCCGGGCATATTTATGGAAGGAGTGATGCCGGGATTATAATCGTTGGGAGACAGCGTGTTGAGTAAGCCAAACCGTTGCTCTTGTATTAAAACAAACGTTTGCTGACAGCCTATTGCCTTCTTGTCTTTCAACGATCCGCATTGCTTCAAGCGCTTTTTCCGGCACAACCACAACGGATCCACTCACCTCAAGAATCTCTCCTAGTATTTAACCCAACATCTTGTGACTCATGCATAGAACCATATCTGTTCGATTGAATTAATAGTGGTTTCACAAACCTTAAGCAAGGGGGGGGATCATAATATTCATTGTATTAACAGGAGTCGCAGGCTTCATCGGTTCCAACCTCGCCGAGAGGCTGCTGCGGGAAGGCCATACCGTTATCGGCGTCGATAATTTTCTGACCGGGTCTACTGTCAACATAGACAATCTCTTACGGTCGCCAAATTTCAAGTTTATCGAGCATGACGTCATTTATCCGCTCGCAATTGAAGGCCCTGTCGATTGGGTGATGCATTTTGCCAGTCCTGCCAGTCCGCCCAAATATCTGTCCTATCCGATCGAAACGATGAGGGTCAACAGCGAAGGGACGATGCATCTGCTGTATCTGGCCAAAGAAAAGCAGGCTGCGTTCTTCTTGGCTTCAACAAGCGAGATTTACGGTAACCCCACTGTTCACCCTCAGCCGGAAAGCTACTATGGCAACGTGAATTCGGTTGGAGCAAGAAGCTGCTACAACGAAGCGAAGCGGTATGCAGAGGCGATCACCTACTGGATGAACAGGAAATACGGTATACCGGTAAGGGTCATTCGGATCTTCAATACATTCGGTCCGAAGATGGATTTACATGACGGACGCGTGATTACCAATTTCATTAATGAAATCATGTCCAAGCAAAACCTTACGATTTATGGCGACGGCAGACAGACGAGGAGCTTTCAGTATATCGACGATTTGCTGGAAGGGATTGTGAGACTGCTGAGCACCACGTATGAACAGCCAGTCAATTTGGGGAATCCGGAGGAAGTCACCATACTTGAAGTCGCCCAAATATTGAAGGAGCTAATGAAGTCCAACGCGCAGTTAGAGTTTCTCCCGCTGCCGGAAGACGATCCAAGGAGAAGGAAGCCGGATATTACCATTTCAAGGACGATTATGGACTGGGAACCGGCGATCAGTTTGCATGATGCACTCACTAGAACGATCCATTATTACCAGGGTCAATAATCCATTAAACGGGAGGTACCTATGCAAGAACAGATCATAGCGATGATATGCGAAATCAAGGAAGACGCCCAACTGGCAAACAGTTTGAACGAGCATTCGAACATCATGGAAGACGGGGGATTGGACTCTTTACAGCTAATTACTTTTGTACTACAGGTGGAAGAGCGTTTCGGTATTGAAATC
Source organism: Paenibacillus sp. FSL M7-1414 (assembly GCF_038003195.1). Classification (NCBI taxonomy): domain Bacteria; kingdom Bacillati; phylum Bacillota; class Bacilli; order Caryophanales; family Paenibacillaceae; genus Paenibacillus; species Paenibacillus sp. FSL M7-1414. The sequence goes on from NZ_JBBOOS010000001.1 coordinate 865,760, forward strand.
GATTTTGAACAATTCGACTTCAATCTTATGGAGTCGGTAACGACCTTCTGCAATTATATCTCGGAGCTGCAGAAAACAGCGCCTGTATGAACGATAGACGCAAGTTCGAGCTCATTATCGGGACATTTGACGCGGAACGCTTCTGGCGCGACCCTAATCTAGCCAAACTGCCGTCGTTTCACGATCCTGAAATGGAGAATATCGTGATGGCCATGGATGAGCTGCTCTTCCCATTTTGCGAGGCGCAGGATAAGCTCATTACTCGCTATCGAATGAACGTTTGCCATAAAGAGTATTTGCATGAGATCGGATTTAAATTTCTTTCCAATTCAACCGATCTCGAGAGTCCTGATGTAGGAAGCGTAGGCAGAACCGCCAATATATTCGACCTGCTCACATCAGCCGATCGAATGGGTGACATGGATCTCTACTTGCTGGACGGCGCCCGGTTGTCGCCCTTTGCCGTCATTCCGGGGGTAGATCGTACTGCAGCGCGTTACGGGCTGGAACAGGATTTTCCAGCTATCGAAACGGTTCAGACTGTCAATTCGAAGCTGTATTCAACCGAATTGAACCGTCGCCTTGATCTTCGGTGTGACAGCCAGACGGTCTATTCTCCCGAAGAGCTGCTGGCAAGCGGCTTGACTTTGCTGAATCAAGGACCCTTCCTGATCAAAGATGAGTTTGGGGTATCCGGGAAAGGGAATTTGCTGATCGAGTCGGAAGCGATTTTGCAGCGAGTCACATCCTATGTCGCCGATCAGTGCAGCAAGGGAAAAACGGTTCGGTTTATTATTGAGCCGTTCCTCCGCAAGGAATTGGATTTTTCTTGCCAATTCCACATCGATTCGGACGGTACTTACCGACATATCTCAGTGCAGCAGTTGGTTAATCACAATTTCGCTTACCAAGGCTCCTATACAGCAGACGATAGGTTGCTTCATATGCTGCAGGAAGCGAAGTATTTTGATGTAATGAAACGGGCGGCTCGCGAGCTTTATCGGTCGGGTTATCACGGCGACGTATGCGTCGATTCTATGCTGTTGACAGACGGCCGCATCGTTCCGATTGTTGAGGTGAATGCAAGAAGATCGATGAGTCTGATCAAGCATTACGTTGACCGCTACCTGAAGAAGCACGACACGGCCGGGAGCATGACGCATGCGACTTTACAGTTTGCATGCGATGTATCATTCGATCAATTGCTTGAATCGCTGGACCGCGAGGGTATTCTATATAAGCCTGATCGAGGATTCGGTATTTTACCGTTAAGCGCGAATACGCTCCTTATTAACAAAGTCGTCAGCGAGTGCAAGGGGATCCGGAATAAGCAGGTGAAAGGCAGATTATATTATTCGTTGATCCAGGGGGAATGGGATAACGAACGATTGACCGCTAAGGTTAAGGAGGTGCTGTCGTCGTTATCCTTCAAGATCGCCCGCTGATGCAGTCCGAAGCGCTTGAAGCCATGAATGGAGGAAGAAATTTTATGGGTAAGCGGAAAGTGACGATTCTATGCTCGGGTTTCGGTCTGGGTTTCTATATTCCCGGTCTGTTAGCTGCAAGTGATTTCGAGAAAAGGGATATCGCGACGGAAGTGCTCGTGTTCGAAAGCTATTTGGAGCAAGACAAGATGGATCATATTGTAGACAGCAGAAAGGCTTACCACAATAATTTCGCACTTGCCAATTTATCGGCCCGAATGCCGATGGATATACGCAACAGCATTGATTATGCCCAGGTCGAGCTATTGCTGGAGGCGTGGAAAGCGGAAGACCGGTACGAATTCATATCGTTATCCGGACACTGGATCTATATTCTGGATTTGTATAGGGAGAAGATGCTGCCGAATCAAATTCATGTAGACCTGCTCTACGTCGATTCAGATCTGGCCCCGTCTTGGAAGAGCTTGAAGAAGTTTCATTCTCGCTATGACGAGTATTACTACAATGCTTGTCTCTATGACACTGACAAGATGGAGATTCGATGCGAAATCCCAGTTCTTCATCGTACGGCACTGCCCTTCGACTCAAGGAAGCGGCGGCTTGTTGTTCATGGCGGCGGCTGGGGGATGGGCACTTATCAAAGTACAATTCCAGAGCTTGCCGGCCATAACTATGGGCTTGATATCGTAGCTTACGATTGGAAGGAAGCGAAGCCCGATCCCGATCACCGATATTGGATGAATGATCCGGAATGGTGTGCATGGGTGAAGAGTGCGAACGGCCTGCACGAGTTTCCGCCATACATCGAAATAACGGGAGAAGACACGAAGTCATACGCCGCTGAGGTTGATCATCATTGGTTATTCGATATCGCTTCGGAGGCGATGGCTATCGTGGCCAAGCCGGGAGCGGGCACATTAATCGACTCGCTTGCATCCGAAACCCCTCTTATTCTGCTGGAGCCGTTCGGAAGTCACGAGCTTAGCAATTTGGAATTGTGGGAATCACTGGGGTTCGGAATACGCTACGAGAAGTGGCGGGAGATGGATTTTTCCGTAGAGGTCCTTAGGGAGATGCATCAAGCGATCATGAACAGACCCAGAGAACGGACGAATTATGTGGATCATTATTGTGCGAGAATCGCGTTAACGAAGGTGTAAGATTTCAATGGCAGAAGGGGTTATGCGATGAGCGTAAACAAATTGAGTGTCGCCCAAGATAAGACAAAGACAAGCTATCCGAGATGGATCGTCATGCAGCTGTTGGAGGAGTGTAATTTACGATGCAAGATGTGCTATGAGTGGGGACTCGAAGGGCCCTACAAAAGCAAAAAAACGTTAGCGCATCTGGATCCGGATCTCATTAAAAAGATCATCGTCGAGTGCAGCCCGGGCAAGCCGTATTACGATTTCTTCGGCGGCGAGCCGCTGATGTACCCTTGGCTGAGCGACATTCTCGCCATGATCAATCACTATGGAAGTAAAGCGGACTTCCCCACGAACGGCACATTGCTTGAGCAGCATGCCGAGATGCTTGTCGAGACTGCTCCAAATAAGATCTGGATGTCGCTCGACGGCCCTGAGGAAATCAACGATAAGCAGAGAGGCAAAGGCGTATTCAAGAAAGTAATCAAGGGGATCGAGAAGCTTTATGAGCTTCGGGAAAGCAAGGGCAAGCAATTTCCGAAAATGGGTGTATCCTTTATCATTACGCCCTTGAACTATATGTACGTTGAGGAATTTTTCTTTAAGCATATCGACTTGTCAATGTTGGACCATATCAGCATGGAAGTGCAACTCTATGCAACGGAAGAGCAGTATGCCCAATATGTGGAGGTTCTTAGTGACAAATTCGACGTTCATGAAGCTCCTTATGCCAAGGGGATGGTGTGGCGTGACACCAGTTCGTTCAGCCAGATCGATATTCCGGAATTGACGAGACAGCTCAATAATGTTAAAGCGTATTGCTTGAAAAACAGCATCCATGTGATCACCTATCCGAAGACGATAGATGAACAAAATTTGAGCAACTATTTCTCGGGGCAATTCCATCAGATGGCTGATAAACGGAATCGGTGCTCCCTTCCATGGGTTTATGCGGAGATTACGGCAAGGGGCGACGTTTCTCCCTGCCATGCCTTCTATGATCTGACCTTTGGCAACGTGAACGAAGAGAGTTTGCTGGATATCTGGAGTAGTGACAAGTACAAAGATTATCGCGCGTATATGAAAAAAAATATGCTTCCGATTTGTACGGCTTGTTCAAGGTATTATATCTATTGATTCATGTGAATGACCTAATAAGTTTAAGAAGGGTGTGTTGATATGAATCCAAAATCAGAGATTAAACATTCCCCAAAGGATTTGCAAATATTGAAACGTACTATCAAGAATACGGTGGAAACAAAGCGGAACATGGAGAAAATAGCGGGTTACGCGACACCGTTGCCAGAGTCGGTCGGGATTAAACTGACGAACCAATGCAACTTGCGCTGCAAGCACTGCTATCAATGGAACGACACCGGCTACCATCACTTTATGACACCGGAGCAACAGCGGGAACAGCTCGACTACGGGCTGCTGGAGAAGCTGATCCTTGAGACGGAACCAGCCAAGTCGAGACTCTATATCTGGGGCGGCGAGCCGCTCGTATACAGCCATTTCGACCGTTTGGCCGATTTGCTTGAAGCCCATCCTCGCGAGACGACGATCTGCACGAACGCGATGCTGATCGAGCGAAAGCTGGACGCCTTGCTGAGAATCTCCGACAATCTGGAGCTACTCATTGCACTTGATGGATTCGAAGAAGAGAATGATGCGCTTCGCGGCAAAGGGGTATTCAACAAGGCGATTGATGCTATTCGGATGCTAGTCGAGCTGCGCAAGGAAAACCGATTCAGGGGCAAAATTACGATCCATACCGTCGTTAACGATGCTATGACCGACAAGCTTTACGATCTGCTGGACTTTCTGGAGGACGTCGGTGTAGATATGGTCATGGTCTGCTTCCCGTGGTACATCTCGGACGAATGCACGCAGGGAATGGACGATTACTTTGACCAGAAGTTCGACTTCCTTCCGGCGAGCGAGCACAAGGGCGAACGAAGCTGGCACGCCTTTAACTACAAGCTCGATCCGGAGCGTATCCCTGCTTTGATGAGCGAGTTGGACCGGGTGAATAATCGGGTCTGGAAAATGCGTTTACGCTACCAGCCGAATCTGGATTATGACCAGATCGAAGATTTCGTGCTCGGCAAAGAGGTGAGGAGTAAAGGCACGATGAACAAGAAGTGCCTGGCTCTCTCGAACCGGATGGATATTACGCCCGATGGAACGATTGTTGCATGCAAATTTTTCAAGGAGTTCGAGATTGGCAAATTAAATGAAGCGTCCGTACAAGAATTATGGCACGGCATGACCTACAGAAGGATAAGGGAAATGATGGATGAACGACTGACACCGGCATGTTCCAAGTGCAGTGTCTTGCATTTGCACGGTGTTTAACTATTCTACATGAGCATAAATGAGGTGAACCAGTGAGCATTATCCAAGTGGAACGCTTATCCAAAAGCTTCAATTACTACGAAAAAGAATTGGGGTTCAAAAAATCGCTAAAAAATTTAGTGAAGCGGAAATCACTGATCAAAGAAGCGGTTAGCGAGATATCACTTGTAATCGAGCAAGGCGAGATGGTCGGGTTCTTAGGCCCGAACGGTTCCGGCAAAACAACTACGCTTAAGATGCTGTCCGGCATCTTGTATCCGACAAGCGGGCAAGCGACGGTATTAGGCTATGTCCCTTGGGAGCGAAAAAAAGAATTCAAGATGCAGTTCTCGATCGTGATGGGGCAGAAATCGCAGTTGTGGTGGGATTTACCGGCGAACGAATCGTTGTACCTGAACAAATGCATTTATGAGGTCGAGGATAAGCCCTACAACCTTGTCCTGGATGAGCTTACGGAGATGCTTGATGTTAAAGATCTGCTCAATATTCAGGTACGTAGGCTTTCGCTGGGGGAACGGATGAAGATGGAGTTAATTGCGTCGCTCATCCACCGGCCTAAGGTGATTTTTCTGGATGAGCCTACAATCGGACTCGATCTGATTTCGCAGAAGCGCATTCGGGAGTTCCTGAAGTATTATAACCAGCAGACGAAAGCAACGGTCATTCTGACAAGTCACTATATGGCGGATATTGAGGATTTATGCAAACGAACAATCATCATCAATCAAGGGAAGATCGTATACGACGGCGATCTTCGGCGTGTGAACGAGCTGTTTCATGCAAAAAAGATCATCAAGCTGCAATTTACGGACGAAGTGCCAAGGCAAGCGCTAAGCGACTATGGCGCTATCATGCAACATGACGGCATTCATGCCGTCATGGAGATCGATAAGCATGACCTTCAGCGGCTTTCCAAGATGATGCTGGACCGGTTCCCGATCCTCGATTTCACAGTTGAAGATATACCTGTCGAGCGAGGCATCGAAAGCTTGTATCAGAAAGATGGGGTCAGACATGAAAGCCTTACAGAAGTATAAAAGGACGTACATCCTTGCGCTTCAGAATGCGATGGAGTATCGGACCGATTTCTTTATGAGTATCATCAGCGGCGGCTTCATCATTCTCGTCCAATGCTTCCTCTGGACGGCCGTGTTTCGCAGTTCGCCGCAAGAGATTATTAATGGCTATACTTATTCACAGATCATCATTTATTCCGTGTTGTCCGGCGTCGTCTCCAAGCTGGTTTCTGCCGGCTTCGAAGGGGAAATCGCGAATGATATCAAGACGGGTGGACTGAGCAAATTTATCGCTCAGCCCATTCATTATTTCAGCTATCGGATATGCAATTTTTTCGGTGGGAAAACGGTTCAGATCGGGGTCGTCCTTGTCTTATTCGTCATACTGATGTTCGTTTTTACTCAGATTTGGGGGTTTCAGCTTAGAGGGGTGCAGATCGTTATGTTCCTGGTCAGCATTCTATTCGGACTGCTCATCAACTTCCTGCTTTTTTATTCGATTAGTGCTCTCGCGTTCATCATTACCGAGGTTTGGGGCGTTTATATCGCGTTCAATCAAGGCGTCTATCTGCTAAGTGGTGCCATCTTTCCGCTTAATATTTTCGGAGATACGTTTGCCAGAATCTCCAGCTATTTACCGTTTCAATATGTCGTATTCTTCCCGGTTAACATCATCAATGGGAGCATGGCGATTCATGAAATAGTGCGCGGACTCCTCTTACAAGCGGTCTGGGTAATTGTGCTTATGATGATTTCGAAGTTGTCGTGGGATTCCGGGATGAGGAAATATGTAGCCGTTGGAGGTTAGATCTGTGAGTATCAGCTTGACGGAGTTTCGGAAGCATGTACGTATGTTCTTTATTTTCGCTAAGAACAGCTTGGTCGGTTACATGGAATACAAAGCGAATTTCTACTCCGGTTTGATCATGGAGACCGTATTTCTGTTTTCCAAGCTGATCTATATCTTGTTCGTTTTCCAGCTCGGGATCGAAATCAATGGCATTTCTCCTGACCAGATGTTGATCTTCACGGGGACCTATACGATTATGATCGCAATCTATACAGGACTGTTTATGGATAACTTTTATAGATTCGCCGGCCATATCCGCAACGGGACGCTGGACTTGTATATGACGAAGCCGCTTTCGCTGCAGTTCATGATTTCATTCCGGCACGTTAACTTTGCGTTTCCGATCCCGAACCTGATCGCCGGGATCACGATGATCGTACTGGCTTGGCGGCGTCTTGACATCGAGCCAAGCTTGATCCACGTGGCCGGATATATCGGCGTGATCTTGAGTAGCACGATCGTGACCTATTCGGTGCTTCTACTTCCGCAAATCCTTGCCTTCTGGACGGTGAAGTCCGGTTCGATCTTCGAAATACTCGACAAATGTTGGGATTTGAACAATATGCCGATGTACATATACCCCAAATGGCTGCGGAGAATTGGGCTGTATGTCGTGCCGATCTTGTTCATCACCAACATGCCGTCGGTTTATTTGATTGATCGATTGGACTTGTTCCTTGGGATATGGATTTTTGTAGCTCCCGTTATATCGCTTCTAGTGGTCAGGCTGTTCTGGAAGCTGGCCGTCAAACGCTATGAAAGCGCCAGCAGTTAGAGAAATGCCCTACAAACAAATTGTTGAGAAGGTGAATTGAATGAGCAGGACGGAGCATGAGCGTCATCCATTGCAGACAGAGGCCATTACAAAGAAACGGTTGCACAACGGGATTGAAATCTATCAAAATAACGATGGCGAGACCGAGTTTCTCTACAACGAGATTTTCCAAAAGGAGATGTATTTCAAGCACGGGATTACGCTTCCGGATCATGGCACGGTCCTGGACGTCGGGGCTAATATCGGCATGTTCAGCCTATATGTCAGCAGCAAGAGTGACTGCAGAGTATATGCCTTTGAGCCACTCCCTCCGACGTTTAAACTCTTGAAGATGAATACGAGCTCGCTTACTCGCGTAACGACGGTTAACGTCGGGCTTTCCAATGAGATCAAGGAAGCGGAGTTTGCCTATTTTCCTACGATGTCCACGGACTCTGTCCAGATCAAATACAGGGAGAACCACGATCAAGATCTCCGATACGGGTTAATCAACCATTACGAAGATAATTTCGCTGACCCGCGAATGCTAAACCGCTTTGTCGATCATCTTATGTCGCCGAAGCTCCTGAATGAACAAATCTATCGTTGCAAGCTAACTACGATCTCCGAAATGATCCGTTTTTATGATCTGAACCAAATTGATCTGCTCAAAATCGACGTGGAAAAAAGTGAGTTCGAGGTGCTGGAAGGAATCCAACCGGAAGATTGGGGCAAAATCAGGCAGATTGTAATGGAGGTACACGGACTGGACGGAGAGCAGATCAGCAGGCTCAAGAACATCTTCCAAACCAACGGCTTCTATGCCGTGATCGATTACTACGAAGATTTGAATATCCCAAATTACTATAATGTGTACGCGTTGAATCAAATGCATACGTCGGCTGGGTGATAGTCATGCTACAACATCTACATGCAAGGTTGGTATGCTCCAGCTGCAAGGGCGTGCTGGTCCAGTCGGAGGCATTGCTGCAATGCTGCAGCTGCGATGCGGTATATACGAACGATGACCGTTATGTATCGATGCTCGACCGGCGTGAGCAGTATGTCCACCCTTCCGAATGGAACCGGAAAGAGGCTGAAATTCGGGATTATAGCGAGATTTCGCACTCTCTTGCGCTGTCCGGTATAGGCCGATTCGCCACCTTCTTAAATTATGGTTACGTCCCGCACGGGAATGAGCAACATGCGGTGATCGAGCCCGACGATGCATGGAATAGAAACTCGGTCAAGCTGCTGCTTGAGACAGTGGGCAGGACGGCGATTCGGGAGCGGCAGGTGATCGACATCGGATGCGGCAGGGGAGGGAACATAGCAGCTCTGTCTAAATATTTCAAGCCGCTGTCTATTGTCGGTCTCGACATCTGCCCGGCGAATATTGCCTTTTGCAATGCCAAATCCCGAGGGGGTGAATCTTTGTATCTCGTCGGCGATGCGGAGAATATACCGTTTGCAGACGAGAGCTTCGATGTGGTGTTAAATATAGAATCCGCACATGCCTATCCGAACCGATCTCGATTCTATGAAGAGGTGTACCGGATAATGAGAGTTGGCGGCGTATTTCTGTATACGGAGCTGATGCTGGGAGATCAGGTAGCGCATAACATTAGGCTGTTAGAGGAAGCAGGCCTGTCTGTAATCCGCAATCAGGATGTGACTTCGAATGTTCTTCTATCATGTGATGAGAGTGCGAAGCAGCGTACTGGCACACAAGGGATTGCGAGCAATGCCAAAGCGAGCACGAATATTGGAGATATCAATGAATTCATCGCATTGCCCGGCTCGAAGAAATATGAAGAGATGAAGGCTGGAACGCGGCAATACCGTATGATGAACCTTGTTAAGAGGTAATATAGCCGTAATATCAACAATAATTTTAGTATAGGAGAAATATTTTATGGAAGAAATTATTTCCCTGGACACCTTTCAGCCCTTCGACGGCATGACTAAAATGTATCCTCATCATAATTTTCCTTATTTTAATTGCGGCTATAATTTGTTGTTAACGCTTGCCAGATATTTTAAAAAAGATGAGTTGCCGATTTTGAATAATGTCATTAGTATTTATAGATTTGATAAACAAAAAATACAAACAAGAGGATATTTCAAGTTAGAGGTGTTGGATCTTGAGGAGGGAGATCAGATCCTTGAGAAAATGGGGATCTCTATTTGTAAAAAATCCCCTGAACTAGATACGTTACAAGATGAGATCATAAACTCTATTTCTAGTGGTCATCCGATTTCCATATTTATTGATTTATTTTATCAACGCGGGAGAGACTTTTACTATAACAAAAAACATGGACTGCACCCTGTTTTTGTCTATGGCTTCAATCTTACGAACGAGGAAATATATACGGTTGATGATATTACAGAATACAGACAATATTCTCTGCCATTTTCAGAATTTAAATGGTCATGTATGACTTCGGAACACGTAAAGATGCCAGACTACTTTTGGGAATATGCGCTAGTGCCCCCCGGTAATCATGAGATCTTGAACAATAAGAATTTAGCACACACAACCATCAATACATTCGTAGAAAATATGTGCAGGTATCAAAATGAAATAACGGAAAGTTTGAATAATATACTGTTGTTGGCAGAAAATTACGAGCTCATTATAAAAAATGAAACGATTATAGAAACACTGAGCAGTACTATTTATAGAAAATGTTCTGAGAAATACAGGTTAAATACTCTCTATAAGTACAACATTGATCATATCAATGCAAAACATACGCTTGACCCGTTATTGGACCAAATTATTCATGACTGGAAGACAGTAAGGATTTATTCGAATAAAGCCATCATGTCCCAAAAGTTCACTGGGGAAATCATAGACAAGTGCATTGGTTTATTTACAAAAATATATACGAATGAAGTACATTTTAATAATCAATTATTCTTAATGTTAAAGGCTTTCAGGTAAAATCACATCTAATATTGCTAGAAATGAGCCGCATCAACAGGCATACTGTGCATGTGTCTTTTCATCGTATGAAAATCGCCGCGAACAGAGCCGCCGCCGCTGTCTGCATCAACACTTTAAACACAAACGGCTGAGATGCCGTTTTTTTTGTTTTGATTTTGTTACAGCACACTAGTCATGTGGAGTGTTACTCACTGTTGGTCAGGAAAGACTAATAGTTGAGATGTATTGGCGGAAATAGCAAAGAGGGGCAATTAACCCCTCTTTTTCTTTTTCCCGTTGAACTACCGTGTCCCGTTAGTTCAACGAGGCCGTCTTATCTTTCATTTATGACAGGTGATGATCCTGTAAAGATATCTGATTAATTCGGACAGAGGCTTTTTGAGCAAAATGTAAGGACTTTTCTTCAAATAATCCATATTATAAAGAAATGAAAAGCAATTCACAGCGTGTTTGGGCTCCAAATATAGGAGGGTCACAACGCAGAACACATTGGTTTTATGAAAGAAAGTGGAGAATATCTCATCGAACAGGCGTATCTGACAAAAACAGAAAAACTAAATTTCAGCTCAAAAATCCGAAAACTCAACTCATTGAAAAAACCTCTCTATCTAAGAGTGAAAATTCTTGGCTTAAAAAGCCAGATGTTGTATCCAAGGGGGCGCAATAGTTTTGCTTCTTTCGCAGATTACATCACAGAGTGGAACGATCTCTCTTTTCCTGGCGCAACATGCGGATCAGGTATACGGGGTGGAGATCGTGCCCAAAGCGATTGAAGATGCGCGTAGTAATGCGATGCTGAACGAGATGCGTAACGTCAAGTTCGAAGTTGGTGCTTCCGAGGACGTTATTCCATGCTGGAAAGAACAAGGCATTGAAGCCCACGTGATCGTTGTTGATCCACCGCGGAAGGGCTGTGATCCACGTTTGCTGGAAACGATCCTGGAGATGAAGCCGGAGCGAGTGGTGTATGTGAGTTGTAATCCGAGTACGTTGGCACGTGATCTTCTTGTGCTGGAGGATGGTGGCTATCGCACGGTTGAGGTAACGCCGGTGGATATGTTCCCACATACGGTGCATGTGGAGAGTGTAGCGATGTTGGTTAGGGTGTAGTGTTTTGAAGCTACATTTACCTGTTTTAATAAATTACTTTGCCCGAAGCTTCTAAAGCTCGGGCTATAGTTGTTACAACCATTAGTAGAGTTGATGTTGGTCTGAACAATATCAAGTTTTCCAGTTTATCCTTTTTCAATAGCTTTGTGTTGTTGCTCAGTGTTTGCAAATGCCTCAGTAAGACGTGGTGAAGGTATACCTAACTTTTTTGCTTCTCTCACAACTTCAAGTACTGCAAAACCGGCTTTACTATTGTTGTATTCAATGAAAAGTCGCGGTAAGCTGCCCTTTGTAAAAATAACCTTGTTAAACAGCGTGCCGAGAAGTGCTGATGGAATTTTGGTCAACAGTAGAGTAATCGCGTCCATCTTTGCGCCTCTTGCTTTAAGTACAGGTGCCATTTCCCGCATATTCTTACCAACATTTGCGAATGAGTCACGATGATTCATAAGTGCTGGAAAACTTCCCCGTTTTAACACCTCGGTCTCCATCGCCGCATTCACGGCAAAGTGATTCCATAGCCAGCTTTGCATATCCTTTATCCAATTGATTTTAAAATGGGCGCTTTCAAATAGTTCTTTGACCTTGTTGTTTATCTGTTCCGTGCCTACACGTGGTTTTTCCAGAAATATCGTTTTTAAGAAGCCGCCCCTAAGCTTATTGTCCTCAATGCCGCCTCCTGCTCCTGGGAAACCAAAGACAACATTGTTCATAGACAAGGGCAAGATCGATGATTTTAAATCCTGCCAAATATTATTGAATATAAGGATCGGGGTGTTACCCGCGGTAGTCGATAGTAATTGTGCTGCTTCGGGAAGTTGTTTCGTGTTGACACTCGCAATAATAAGATCGTAATTTGGGCTTATCTCCTCATGCAGCTTGACTTTCCAGTTTTCCTTGATTAACCGTTTCGCTCTTCGTGCGTCCCACATTTCAAGCGCTATATGACTTCCGAAGGTTTCTTTTCTCCCTTTTCTAACGTAAAACTCAACGGTGTGGCCTGCCTTTTCGAAAGCCCACGCGTATTGGGTCGATATTACACCTCTACCGAAAAATAAAATTCTCATCTTAGCCTCCTAATAATCAATATTCATCCTTGTTGATGATCCAACAACGTGTTGTATAATATTATTGTATTGATTCACTATACGGTCATCAACCATCAGATTTTTAATATCTGTCGGATAATTGATCGAACAGCAAACGGAGGCAAATAATGAAAAAGCAACCTGAAATTACGGACAAAACAAGGCAGACATTCATAAATGTATTCTGCGATTTATATAGCCAAAAACCCATCGAAAAAATATCTATTCAAGAGATTGCTAACCAATCAGGATATAATCGGAGTACATTTTATCAATACTTTACAGATATCTATGAGTTGTTGGACTGCGTTGAAGAGCGTATTTTGAAATCCATTAAGGAGGAAATGGCAGGCAGAGAGTTTTCTACACATACTATTCAAGATGCACTTCAATGCTTAGAAAATGCAGAGGAGATTTCAGTTCTTAAAGCTATATTGGGCGACTATGGTTCTGTTCATTTTGTGGAACGCTTGAAAAGAGAAATTCCCTTTGAGCGATTGATTGTGGATTTTCCAACAGATGATGTCTTGGCACCATATATCATTGAGTTTTACATTTCAACATTAATATCTATGTTTCGTCTTTGGATACGCAACGACAAAGATCTATCGTCGGAGGAATTGATCAAACTGATCGATAGTCTATTTTCAAAGGGGATAACACCGTATCATATCTTTGGCACGGTCAATCCGCAGCGTTCTGGAGTGTAGCGATGATGGTTAGAAAGCTAAACATAAACATAAGGGGTTCGAGAATTTATACATAATTCTCGAACCCCTTCTTGTCTTTCTTTTAATACCATCCATTAATTATAGTAGTATAAAACTCCCATCATCCCAGCCGGGAATTAATATACGTGCACAGCTGTACCAAGCACGGATTTGTTTTGTACGGAATTTCCGGATAGATATACCTTTTGCAGATTAGGCAGCTGGCTTAGGGTCTCAATATTGGAAATGGCATTGTTCTCGAGATGAAGTTCCTCTATAGCTTGCCAGTTGCTCATGAATTCGAGAGAAGCCAAATTGCTGTCTTGCATAGTGAAGGAACGCAGAGCGGACATTTTGGCAAAGTAAGGCATCATTTGATCAATTTCAGTAACAGAGGTATTGTTCATGCTAAAATATGACTGGTTTAAGGTCAAATGTTCAAGTACGCTGTTCTTCGCGGCCGCCTTTTGTTCAAAGTTCAGCCTACACTCGTAGCACACCAGAGATTTCACCTGCTTCAAACGAAATAAGGCATCGCTTTCCTTGAACAGTGACGAGTCGTAAATTTTCAGAGTCTCTAGGCGGGACAAGCCGTCCAGGGCGGCAAGACGGGTTATTTCACTGATCTCCCAGAGGGAAAGCTGCTTCAGCTTCGGAAATTTCCCCAGCGCAGCCAAGTTCAATTCCCCACTTCCGCCACGGAGTGTCAGACTGGTTGTAGCCGGGGCCTTTAGCCCGGGGAGAAAGGAGCTTGGAATTTCCACTCGCTCTACTTTAGGCAGTGTCAGCGCTTCTGCATTCTCGTAGTAGCCGGACAACGTTAATTCCCGCAAAGAGGGCAGACTGTTTATGGCCTTTACCGAGCCAAGCTCACTTAGAGAAGCCAGGCGCAGCGTAGTAATAGAGTTTTTGCCGGCCAAGCGCTCCAGACTGGAGAAGTTTACATTTTCGATATCTAACGTTTGTAGAGCAGGCATATTTTGCACAAAGTCGATGGACTTTACGTTCGTTAAATAGGACAACTGAAGCTCCTGAAGCTGGGTCAAGGCATATAGCGGCTGCAGGTCTGTGGTTTCACTGTACTGTATAGACAAGGATGATAGCCCGGTCATGGACGACAACCATCCGAGTTCATCGACAAAGGTGAGCGACAGGGACTTGATTGGCAATTGGTTTAACAAGTGAAAATCTGTTACAGACTCATCCACATAGGTAATGGATAAAGAGTTCAGATTGGGGAATTCCAGCAACATGGCCAATTCCTGATTGCTGCGAAGCTGCGTGGAAAGCTCAGTAATTTTAGACTTGTCGCCAAAATAGCCCGAAAATGTACTAAAGGATTCGTTAAAAGCGCCTCCATAACTTTTTAATCCGGGCATATGGGCCAAAGTGGTTTGGTCCGTCTGGGATATTTCATAGGTATTCGTCAGGTCCAATGCCGTCAGTCCCCTAAAAGCTTCAAAATCTCGCTGATCAATCCGCTGGCTATTCAGTTTCTTGTCCTGAGTAATATAAGTGATCTTCTCGGCCTGTTCATCGCTGAAGGGATCGGAGAGGCTATATGTAAACTTCCACTGATCATTCTCCGAATGCTCTACGGTTAAATAGCGAATACGAGCCAATTCCTCCTCTGTTGGCAAGGCGGCCCCTTTATCAAAGATATCTCGCAAAAATGAGAGCAGAACCTCGCTTTCAGGCATCTTTCGTACAGGCAGATTGGCTTCTGTTTTTGGATAGGTGGAGCTGTTGCTATAATAAAAATATGTACCGATCGCGCCAGTTAGGATTAACATCAGTATCAGCATTACCTTTACGGAGGCAGTCTGCTTCGGTGGTACTTTAGGGGGCGTTCCATGGTAATGATTAATAGTCTGGTCTACGTAATAGACATGATTTTGCTTCAATAAAAGTTCTGTTTCACAATAGGGACACTTTAAAACCTCATCCTTCTTGTATTCAATTCTTCCGTTGCAATTGGGGCAGTTTAGCGGGATAAACGCCACGAATGTCCCCTCCTTCATTATGATGGTCATAAGATCATGCTGAACGGTCATCTGATTTCATTATACCTTGTGAATTTACGTTTGATGAGAGAAAGAAGTTTCACATAACGAAGGAGCAGGGAATCCTGCTCCTTTTTGATCTTTTTTAAGTATGGTCTGGTGGTAGGTCTTATTAAATAAATCATCAAGCAATAGATGTAATCGGATGTTTAACGTGCAGAGGGTAGAGATGTTCACCATGGGTTCTTACAAATAAACCTTCATTGGTGATCGAACTTTTTAGAACGATATCATCTGTTGCATCTGGAGTGAAATGAAAGGTTACTTTCTCTGTATCTTCATCTGCAATCTTATCCAAGATATCTTTCATATTCATTTCGTTTAAGCTAACAACGTCGAAGAGCTCAATATGATTGTCTTCTTTCTGATAAATAACAATGACGTTTTCGTTTTCCAAGTAATAAATATCATCACTAAAGACATTCAGGCAATAAAACATGAGTATTCCTTGAGCATGATGGGTTGCGAAATGCTGAGAAACAGGCAATCTTTCCGATGCCAATTTTTGAATAAGACGTAAATCCTCCGCGTTAGTTAAATTTAGTTTTCGGATGTTCGCAGGCTCGGGTGATTTTTTTGCCGTATAATTTATTGAAAAAAGATGTTCTTCCACAGGTTTAAACCCAAACTTGGGGTAAAAATCGAGCACAGATTCATTGGCAAAAAGGTACATATAATCGTACTTGTTCTCGTATTCCTCTAAAACTTTGTTCATTAAACGTGTAGAGAGTCCTTTCCCCCGATAATCAGGATGTGTCATCACCGTGCCGATTTGAATCGCTTTTTTCTTCTCACCGTGAATGATGAGCTCAAGGATGTTAACAGAAACGTTGGCAATAACCTGGTCTCCATCGACATATGAATAAGGAATGTAACGCTCGCCCCAGTATCCTTGTTGATACCAATCTTCAAAATTGATCTCAAACGTGTTGACAGCAAGCTTGAAAAAACTCTTGCGCAGTACTTCATTGTTTTTATAATTCTTCATAAATATTAATTCTTGCATGGTATTACCCCCTTAATCCTCAAAAATGACTGTTTGTAAAGTGGTACGATCCCGTATTTAACTATGTAAAGTATGATTACAGGTGAAATTCTGCTTATAAGTTGTTGTTGGTTAAGCAAGATTTGTAACAAGAGAAAGTGGAGTTTGATATGGAAAGAGACGCGAGCGAATTCGCGTCTTCTTTTTTGCATGCTTTATAGGATATGCTTAAATGCAATTGCGTCAGTGAACTGTTTTTCACTATTGAAAATCTTGGTCCATTAATCTACGGCAAAATGCACGATTGCACTATATAACATCTTGTTGCGAAAAGGGTCAAACGTTACTTGATGCTGAACTTGCTTCACGCGCAGCATTAATGCTTTGTTCATTCCGATTCGTTCTTCGATCGCTCGTTCCAGTTCACGGAAGTCATAAGCCTGCAAACATTCGACTTTGTCTTTGATCATATCCAGTGAAATTTCCATATATCATTCAGGCCTCCTTAAAATCTCGATTTGCAGGTTAAAAGCCTGTCGAGCTTCATTTTAGAGGAGCTTTTCCAGTTCGGCAAGAGCAATCGGGCTGAAAATCTAATAAAGACGTGATAAAATCGGGAAAGGGCAATTTTGAGATCATCGAACTTCCATTAATCTGAAGATCTAATGGAAGTAATAACAGATACTGCTGTTTGAACGAAGTTACATTTGCATGGTATAAGTGAAGAAGCAAGGACAGCATAATGTGAATTGCAACGAAACTGCGAATGATCATGTAGATGATAGGCCAGCAGATGCATGAGTTACGAGTTTTACTATTTTAACTATTAATGAGGACAAAGACTGTCCTGGAATGTATAGAGGAGCTTTTGAGATGACAAAGGAAAACTTTTGGCGTGAATTGCCACGACCATTTTTTATACTGGCACCCATGGAAGATGTTACGGATGTTGTGTTTCGGCATGTCGTAGGTGAAGCGGGCAGACCGGATGTGTTTTTTACGGAGTTTGCGAACACAGAGAGTTATTGTCACCCGGAGGGGCACCATAGCGTGCGAGGGCGTTTGACGTTTACAGCGGATGAACAGCCGATTGTGGCTCATATCTGGGGAGATAAACCTGAATTCTTTCGTGAGATGAGTATCGGTATGGCGAAAGAAGGCTTTAAAGGCATCGATATCAATATGGGTTGTCCGGTAGCGAATGTAGCCGAGAATGGAAAAGGAAGTGGATTGATCTGCCGGCCAGCCCTTGCGGCGGAGATTATTCAGGCAGCGAAAGCCGGGGGGCTACCGGTCAGTGTAAAAACGCGTCTCGGATTTACTGAGGTAGACGAATGGCGTGACTGGTTAACCCATATCTTGCAACAGGACATTGTGAATCTGTCCATTCACCTGCGGACAAGAGAAGAAATGAGCAAAGTAGACGCTCACTGGGAACTGATTCCGGAGATTAAGAAGCTTCGTGATGAGATAGCGCCCAATACACTGCTGACGATTAACGGGGATATTCCTGACCGTGAGACAGGCCTGAGACTAGCTGAGCAATATGGCGTGGATGGTATTATGATTGGACGCGGTATTTTCCAGAATCCGTTTGCTTTTGAGAAGAAGCCGAAGGAACACAGCAGTAAGGAATTGCTTGATCTGCTAAGGCTGCATTTGGATCTCCATGATCAATATTCCGAGCTTGAACCACGTTCGTTCAGCCCGCTGGCCCGTTTTTTCAAAATCTATGTTCGTGGCTTCCGCGGTGCTAGTGAGCTGAGAAACAGCTTGATGAACGCCAAAACCACTTCTAAAGTACGCGAATTGCTCGATGAGTTTGAAAGTAATGAACAGGTGGAGTGAGTAAGACGTAATCATGGATACGGAGTATGATTCAGGTAGATTTAATAGCAAAAAAAGAAGCGGTAACTCTTCCGCTTCTTTTTTTTGCTTTGCTGTTTAACGCGTATACGCAGGCTTTTCCATAGCCACCGGCTGAGGATTGGCAAGCACCCATAACACAGCCAACTCGGATAATCTGGCAGGCGCATCAAAATCGTATCCATTGCGAAGCCTGCTGACCAAGTCTGCTGCCTCTTGGAGAAGTGCGGGGGCGAGTGGCGCACCAGAGCCCAGGTGACGAATCAGTGCATCGAGCATCTTGCGATACTCCGCATCCCAGTTTCCACCGCCATTATCCAATACTTCATGGGACACACGTCCTGTGATGCGGATGATCTCTCCCTGCACCGTTTGAGCGTGGCCTTGGGCCGGAATGAGATATTCCCACAGCTCTTGGTGCTGTTTGGTCCAAGTGGTTGCCTTTACCTGAATGGGGGTAGTCCCATCGTGCATGATCCGATTCGCGACCGGATCGACATCAAATAACTGGTACAGTTTGATCAGCGCGTCTGAAACTTCATCGACCTTGTCCTTATTGAACTTCTCACGGACGAATTCAAAATCCTTACCGATCCGCTTCACCGAATCTTTCATATCCGGGGTGACCGATGCTCCGGCATCCAGCAGAATTGCGGCAATCTCTGCCAGATTGACTATATCGCTATTCCTGCAATTGGCTAACCCCTTAGCTAATGGCGTATTTCCCTGTTTATTTTCTACGTTAATAGTAGCGCCTTGGTTTACCAACTCTTGAACCACTTTGGTTCGATACCCATTGACCGCTGCATGTAACGGAGTTTCATTTTGGTAATCCACAGCGTCCAGATCCGCACCTAATTCAAGGAACAGGGGCACATTTCCTGACCAATGTGAGGCATGGGCATGTAAAGGCGTGCGTTGATATTTGTCGCGTGCATTAATGTCTGCTCCTTGCGCTACCAGCCAGCGGACCAATTCATCCGAAATATGCCGAAAGCTGAGGGCCGTACCTTTGCTATAACCCCCACGTGCATCCCATTCGCAATGCTCGAAAACCTCTTTTACGGTAGCGATATCATTATCTTTAACGAGTTTTTCCATATGAGCAGGTAAGGTTGCTTCCTTCGTAGCCATTACACTCTTCCTCTCCTTTGTGAATAACAACGTATGTTCCAATGGTAGGCTATGACGATTTAATAGTAAGTAGATAATTTTCTGCAATTTTATCACATAGGGGATTTTAAAACCAATAACTGGGTTTCTTCCATCATCAATTTGGTTTGCTATGTTATAATTTAGATGAATGTTGATACTGGAGACGGATTGAAAAATATTTGAAATGATCGCCGTAATTCATGCGGTAGGCTTTTGATAATAGGAGGATCTATGTCCTGGAGTAAATTGAAGCAACAACTGGAGAGTTTTCTTAGTCCTGCGTTAGTTGGAAGGGTGGAGTACCGTGCCACCAGCTATAGCTATTCACCTGATAAATCAGGCAATTGTTATATTACTGTAGATAAAAAGAATGTACTCAACATGAGTGATACTACAACCCCAATTCGATGGTATCAGTCAGAGCAGGAGATCAAGAGCGACCCGGAAATCATGATTCCTGTGAGCGATGAAGAGATTGAAGCTATCAGAAAAGATTCCAAAGGACCCATTCCCGAGGATCGTCTTCAAGTCATGGCAAGAAGTAGAAAAATCTCCGTACTTGCCAAAGAGCTTTTGTTGGCGCAGACCGCACTCAGTAAATCGAATTTTACCGTTGCAGCTACGACGTACCTATCAACTTCTATAGAGGATAATCTGGAGAGCAAGGATATCTTGTTTAATATTCTGGCTTTAATGGACAGACGAGTTGGCAAAAAGAGAATTCTGAACATGTCGGAGCAGGTCAAATTAAAGCATCCAGCCGTTCAGTATTTTTATGAACTGCGTCGTCGTACGGTGTGAAATTGAATAACGTTCACGGATAGAGGTATACTGTGTCGGTGACGGTTTCACTGAAATCTGGCTAATAAGTGGATATAGCTTTTAACTATAACCAGTTATGGTTTTTTAGTATCCCTTCTAACTGCTCTCAGCGTGATATGATCATTGTATACAACGAGGGGGTTTTTTACATGACTGATAAGTTCCAGATCGTAGGAAGTTTATTGCGGCCGGATGAGCTGCTGAAATATAAAACGCAAATTGAACATAATGATGATATCCAATATCCGTTCTATGAAAACTACGAAGGATATGAGAAGTGTGAGATAGAGGCAATCAAACAAGTTGTCGCTAAGGAAATCGAACATAACTTGTCCGTGGTTACCGATGGCGAATTCTCCAAATCGATGTGGCATCTGGACTTTGTATGGGGATTTGGCGGAGTGAAGCGTTACATCGCGGATCACGG
This sequence comes from Paenibacillus sp. FSL M7-1414, assembly GCF_038003195.1. NCBI lineage: Bacteria > Bacillati > Bacillota > Bacilli > Caryophanales > Paenibacillaceae > Paenibacillus > Paenibacillus sp. FSL M7-1414. The sequence goes on from NZ_JBBOOS010000001.1 coordinate 886,507, forward strand.
CTATTTTTTCAGAGATGTGGACGGAACTTCGAAATATGAAACACGCAAAGATATTGGACTGCGCATCACTGATAAATTGAGTGGAAAGAACCATCATTTCATTCAACTGTTCCAACAACTGCAAGACACGGCTGGCGAGCAACAAACGAAACTTTGCGTACCGTCTCCTTCCCATATCTTCGGTGAGCTTTCCTGGTCGGATAACATTGGTGGAACGGATTCTGTATATCAAAACATACAGGAGCTCAAAGAGGGTCTTGTGATCGCGTATAAAGAATTCGTGGAGGAATTCGCTGCAGTGGGCGGTAAAATTTTGCAATTCGATGATTGCTTGTGGGAACTGTTTGCAGACGACAACCCGAACTCTCCTTTTACAGGGGAAAATATTAATCAAGATGAAGTAAAGGGTCTCGCTACCGAATTCATTGATATTAATAATACCGTGATTGACTTTGGTCATAGCCTTGGCTTGAAAATGTGGACACATAACTGCCGCGGCAATTATGATTCCCGCAACATGGGTGGTGGATCGTATGCCAAAATTGCGAATCTGTTCCTGAAGCAATTGAAGTATGACCGTTTCTTCCTGGAGTGGGATGATGATCGTGCGGGTTCAATTGAAGCTCTGGAAGTGTTCAAGGACAGACCTGAAACGGAAATTGTACTGGGTCTGTTGTCATCCAAAACGAGTACACTCGATGATGAAGCGCGCGTTGTCCGTTTGCTGGACGAAGCTTCCAAAATCATCGATAAGGATCGGCTGCTGTTGTCTCACCAATGCGGCTTTGCATCTTGTTATGGAGGTAACGAATTAAGCGAGGCTCAGCAATGGGCGAAGATTGATCAAGGGCAGAAGATTGCAAAGCAATATTGGGGCAGCACCGTCTAGAATTCAAGTTGAATGTATTATGACCTTATAAACACATTGCTCGAACAATAGTGTTCTGCACGATAATAAAACGGCGACTTTTCCTCTGGAATCTATCCAGGGAGAAGCCGCCGTATTTGTTGTGGAACGTACACATGGGTACGTTCTCATTTCTATAACTTTTTTAAATTAATGATGGGGCTGTCATTTTTTATTTCTGCGATTCACGCTGTGCCAGCCATTCCTTTTTCAACAAAGCATATTGATACGTATTCTCGTATTTCGGTGTGCCGTCCTCATTTTTGACAAATGAAATGAACTCCAAAAAAAGACCTTCCCGACGCATGCCCAGCTTCTCACACAGTTTCTGAGAACGGAAGTTATCATCCTCGACATAGGCGTACAGTCTTCTGATTCCCTGTTCCATAAAGAGATTTTCGATGAAAGCATTGGCGCTCTCACTGGCGTACCCTTTCCCTTCAAATCTGCCATTAAAATTCCAACCTATACTATACGTATCTGAATTCGAATCTTTATCCGTATCGGAATCCCGATCTTCCCTCATACCAAACAGCTCACCGATCAACTCGTTACTGTCTTTCAGGCAAACCGCGATGTGGGAATCGTCACTGCTTCTTTTTGCGACCTCTGCCGCCGCATCTTCCAATGTTGAAATTTGTTGATCCATAAAACAATTCACTCTGGGATTTGCTGCATATTCCAACAGTCCGGCTGCGTCCGTTAAGGTGAAATTTCTCAGGATTAATCGATTGGTTTTAAGTATTTGCATAAGATGATATACCTCCGGTTTTCATATCAATAGATTGGCTTTGTTCATGTTGTATCTCTTTTTATTTTACGAGACTCCCTATTCGTACTATAACTGGGTATAGCCTTGGCTTTGGCTTTGGTACTGTCTGACCGGGAGAACAATCCCACCAATTTCTCCCTATAGATATAACCGAGTACAAACCCGATTACAGCGATAACAGAAATAATAATGGCGATTGTGTATTGTTGCATATGAATTGTGGACCCTACAACGGTAGATGCGATGATCCACGGCAGACGACCGACGATAAGGATCGTGAAGAATCTAAACGAACTAATCGATGTAAGTGCGGCGACAAATACAAGCATGTCTTTGGGCAAGCCGGGAATTACGAAAAAGATGAATAAAAAAGCGGAGAACTTCTTCTCATCATGAATTAACGACATCCACTTATTATTTTTCTTTTGCATTAGCCGTGAAATATAAGCGCGACCGATAAAACGAGTAAAATAAAAAGCAATCGCTGAGCCTATAATCAAACCTATTGTAGTATACAAGGACCCGAGTGTAACCCCATAGATATAACCGCCTGCAATCTGTACCACTTCTCCTGGAATGGGTGCAACCACGATCTGAAGAATCTGGAATAAAATAAACATGACCGGACCCCAATGGCCTGTTGAATGAATATACGCTCTGAAGTTGTCCATGGAAGACATGATTTTAATAAGGGCAGGAGAATAATACACCAGTAGACCAATGGACAACATGATGAACAGACCCAACAATATGTTAATCATTACTTTTTTCGAAGTTTGTGGCATACCTGACGACCCCTTTGTCTAATAACTTCTACATATTTACAGTATAAGACGAAATTATTAAGAGATACCTACATAACTTCTGAAGAATTCTTAAGTCGATTGTATTTGCTGGTAGTCGCTAATAGCGCATATTATACTGAAATTAGACGGAGGGATCAGATGAGCAAGAAAATTCTAATTGCTGATGATAACAGTGAAATTCGTGAAATTGTAAGGATTTTGTTAGAGAGTGAGAATTATGAAGTGTTTGAAGCGATAGATGGTCAAGATGCGATTGATAAAGTGAACGAAGAGACGGATCTCATTATTTTGGATATGATGATGCCCAATAAATCGGGGCTGAAGGCTTGTCTGGAGATTCGTGAAAAAACAAGCGCACCGATCCTGTTTCTCACGGCGAAAACGCAGGATTCTGACAAACAATTGGCATTTTCCTCAGGCAGTGATGACTTTTTGTCCAAACCCTTTTCCTATACAGAACTTGTTTCGCGGGTGAAGGCCTTACTGCGACGGTATTATGTATATCGGGGCAAGGAGAAGACCGAAGAACAGGACCAAATTATCGTTAAGGATCTTACCGTCCATCAGGATTCAAAAGCCGTGTTTGTTGGAGAGAAGGAGATTGCTCTAACTGAAATTGAATACCAGATTTTGCTGCTGTTGGCTAAGAAGCGACGAAAGGTATTCTCGGCAGAAAATATATATGAGAGTGTTTGGGGGCAACCCTACTTTTATACGTGTAATAACACGGTCATGGTTCATATTCGTAACTTGAGAGGCAAACTGGAGGATGACCCGCAGAACCCTAAATATGTGAAGACCGTTTGGGGGAAGGGGTACAAAATTGAATAGATTATTAATCGGAAAAAAGCTGAAGATTAAACTGGTTCTGGCGGTTGTCATTTCTTTGGTCATTTCCATAAGTGCACTCGTTATTTTACAAGTTGTTGGCGAGACTGTATTGGATAGTTATTTAAGCAAATCCACTTTTGTAGAGAACAGGCAGCAAGATGCGCTTGATCGATTCGAAGCATTTGTGGATAACCAGAACGTGTCAACCCGTGATCATGAGCAATTGTCTGCTTGGATAAGACATGAGCGCTACTTAAATCTATATATTTTTGCAAAAGACAAATTGATATTTTCCTCCAACACGGAGATTGATCCTGCCATCAATGAAGAGTTGTTAACTCAATTCGTGCCATCGAAAATACCCATCACCACCATCCATTTTGCGGATCAGGATGCCCAGATATACTTGGTTAGCTTTTATGAGTATCAATATTACAACCTCATTCTGATTATTGGTGTTTTCATAGCGGCCATTGTGTTCATTGTTTCCTTTCTACTGATGATTAATAAGAAAACATCTTATATTGGCGTGCTTGAACAAGAGATCAAAATACTCGAAGGTGGAAATTTGGATTATTCGATTACGATATCGGGAAAGGATGAACTGTCATCTCTGGCCCAGAGTATTGATGAGATGAGGAAATCATTTGTGGAGCGGCTGGGCAGCGAGGAGAGGGTCAGGATGGCCAACCGTGAATTGATCACGGCGATTTCCCATGATTTGCGAACGCCACTCACGATTCTATTAGGATATATGGATATCATAGAGCTCAACAAATATAAGACACATGAGGATCTGTTGCAGTATATTCATAATAGCCGGGAGAAGGCCTATCAGATCAAAGTGCTGTCGGACAAACTATTCGAATATTTTACGGTATCCTCTGCCGCTGAAGAAGAGGAAGTAGAATTTGAAATGTATGAGGGCAGAGCGCTTATCGATCAACTCATAGATGAGCAATTAGTGGTTTTGGATGATATAGATGTGCAGGTTCAGACAGATGCACATCATGAGGAGTTTTTGCTGGAAATTAATCTGGTCGCCATGCGTCGCGTAATGGATAATATATTTTCAAATATTCGAAAATACGCCGATCCAGGGCATCCCGTTCATATCCAGATTTCTTTGAAGCAACAATGGGTCATTCTTGGGGTGGAGAATAAGATTAAACGTGTTGGCAAAAAGAAAGATAGCAACGAAATTGGACTCGTTAGTTGTCAGAAAATGATTCAGCAACACAACGGGACGTTGACGGTGTCGCAGGAAGAAGATACCTTTTCATTACAGATTACGCTACCTGTCATCTTCAACAAACCAACACAGACTCATATATAACGAATCTCTTGGAATGATGCTGAATGTTCGTGGGATTCCTTTGGCTGCCTGATTGTTACCTTAGGCATCTGTAGTGGGGCAACTTGCTAAATAGGCATGGGCGAATGAACATCGCTCTACCATTCAAACTATACAAAAAGAGCCATGCGACAGCATGGCTCTTACATATATCGTGAGAGGGCAAACCTCATGTTTTAAACAACAGGTGCATTCTGTTTCTTGAAATATTGTTCAATTAAAAACGCGAGCATCGGTCCGGGCTCAGCCTTCTGTAATTGAGCCTGATCGCCAAATTCTATTAGATACGGCTGTTCCGTAGTACAAGGAGTCCAATGAGGCATCAGCTTTCCGGTGGAGTCCGAACCGTTTGGGTCACCTGTAGCAATAAAGTTGGATAAGTAATTACACATCTGGCGAGCCAGATCATAATGCTTGCCTGTGAAAGGCCGCCAGCATTTGGCAAGTGTTTCGAAGAAAAACCACAGATCAACGGAGTGAAAAGTACCTGGCTGATCCCAGCCCGGAATCTCGGCGTCGAAGTTATAATAGTAGAGAGGCGTTTCAGACGGATGACCGCTGTTCGCGCGGATGGCGAGCAGAATGGCATGTTGGATCATGCGGACCGATGCTTGTTGCAGAGCATGTTCGATTTGGCCGGAATCAGCCTCACATAGTTGCAAAAAGGCAGGAGCATCCTCGCCAAATAGCTCCACAGCCATCTGCTTCAGTTCTTCCAGATTGGCTGCGGCGGGACGGGTCCAAAATTCGGAAGACGTATGGCCCAGCATTACGGGGATCGCCTCGCGCTCCTGCTGAACAAAACGAGTAAACGGATCGCCTGCGCAGAATTGTTCGTCGATGACGGTTCCCCAGAAGCTTTTGTATTCGAGTGCTTTGTCACGGAGATATTCAGCATCCAGTTGTCTCGCCTCAGCCAGGGAAGATACACCCAGGAAGCCGAAAAATTCAACCCCTGCTTGCTCTGCATCCCTTAGTGTGGAGCGGACAGAAGGCACGCGGACCTTCGGGTACAACTCGGTAGCTATACCGCTCATGATGACGGCTCGCTGGAACAAGCCTTTATTTTGAGGAGAGGTCATCTGGCTGAGTACACTTCCTCCGCCTGCCGACTGTCCGCCGATGGTGATCTGGTCTGGATCACCGCCAAAGGCGGCAATGTTGCGTTTGACCCACTGGGTACCTGCTTGTTGATCAAGATGACCAAAGTTGGCGGGTGCATGTGGGGATTCGGTACTAATCTCAGGATGGCACAGGAAGCCAAAGGCATTCAGTCGATAATTAATCGTCACAACGACAATACCTCTACGAGCGATTCGCTCGCCATCAAATTCCATTTCGGCCGTATGGCCGACTTGCAGGCCCCCGCCAAAATACCAGACAAAAACAGGCAACTTCTCGTCCGTACGCTTGGCGGGTGTCCAGACATTCAGATACAGACAATCCTCGTCCATGGGCAGGTCGGGATCAACGGCCCATTCGCGGGTATAGATATTGTTATCATCGATGACTGTTGGGGCTTGCATGGAGATGGGGGCAAAATCAAAAGCTTGCAGTACACCTTCCCAGTTCGACTGCGGTTGCGGAGCGCGCCAGCGGTTCTCACCTACAGGAGGTGCGGCAAAAGGAATTCCCTTGAAGCTGGTAATCCGCGGGTCCGCCGCGGGCAGTCCTTGCACTTGTCCATGTTCTACCGTAACCATTCTAAGCATACAACATTCTCCTCTCTGGATTTAGCATGTAAGCGTTACCGAGCATCTGATCAACGATATATAAGATAAACCTAACGCCAGAACAGGGCGTCTTAGAAAGGGGGAATCAAGGTTGAATCCGATTTGGCATGAGAGCAGTAGAGCCAGTAATTTGTATTTTATCAGCGGTGGTCACAAGCCAGCTAACCCTCACCAATGGGGGCCAGGCGTGCGTGACGTTTATGCGCTGCACTATATTATCCGCGGCCAAGGGACGCTGGAGACGGGCGGCCGCGTTTTTCGGCTCGTTACGGGGGAAAGCTTTATCATATTTCCGCAAAAGGAGATTTACTATTATCCAGACCCGCAAGATCCATGGGAGTACGTCTGGGTGGAGTTTAGCGGTGAGGATGCCGGGCGGTTGCTGGGGCTGACACAGCTCTCAGAGGTACAACCCGTGGTGACGGTCTCGCCGGAGACATTGCAGCCTTTTTTCCACCTTGCCTGGAACGCGGGTGCATCATCTTATGAATTACTGCGGGCGGATGCACGTTTGCGTCTGCTGCTCTCCTACTATATGGAGCATTATCCGAAAGAGCCGCAGGTGGACGCCAAGGATTATGTCTGGCTGGCGAGAAAGTACATCGAGCAGAACTACTGGAAGCCAACATTGACCGTCACCGAGATCGTAAAGGCAGTTAATCTGGAGCGCAGTTATTTGTTTCGTCTGTTTAAGGCAGCAACCGGCAAGTCTGTTTTGGAGTATATTACATCCTGCCGAATCGAGCGCGCCTGTGAACTGTTGAAAACGTCGGGCCTGCCGATTCAATCGGTAGCTTATTCTGTCGGCTACAATGATCCGTTATATTTTTCCAAAGTATTTAAGAAAGCAACTTCACACACGCCAACATCGTACATGATGCTGCACGGGACCAAGGCATAACGTTAACGGAACAGGGCGCAGTTCCCGGACTCTCGGAAATAACGGATCAGCTTCTCAATAGGCTCACGTCCACAGTTCAGCTTCACTCCTATACAATCAATGCACAGAAATTGCTGGGCAGAGTGCGAGATCAACTTGAGGTAGATGCCCACATCGTCTGAAGAGAGCGGGACCTGACAGGAGGTGCACAGGCGATGTTGAGCCATCTATTTCACCAGTTTGGCACGCACAATTAAACAATCATGTGCTGCGACAACGGGAGCGAAGCGTTCACGGAATACACCAAGCTTTTGATGTTTCCAGCAGTCATACAGGGACAGCGCATAACCGGCAGCGTAAGGCAGACCCATATCCCAAAATTGCAAAGACAATTCCCGTTGGCTGTCACTCAGGTTGAAGAAACCAATAGCTAGATCACCATCTGTGAGTACCTTCACCAGCATAAATACATCGTCCGTGTGAAACCATTGCGGTTCTGGTTTAATGCGGTAAGCTCCGCGCGCTTCTACATCCTGATTGATAGCGATCAGGTCAGGATTCAGGAGAATATCTTTTGTGATCTGGTTAGCCTTGCGCACGTCACATCCGATCATTAATGGGGAACCCATCATGGACCAGAGTGAGAAGTGGGTTTTATATTCGATGTCGTTGCATCCGCCGATGCTGCCAATATAATCATTGTTGCTTCCACCGTACATACCAACAATCAGCATATCCATGTCGTTATGGCAGAAGGAGCCGGTGTAGCTTTGTTTGCCCAATTGAGACAGGGCAAGTTCCTTCACTGAATCCCAATTGTCACGGATATCGCCGGTGGAGCGGTACATATGAGCCCCCGATTCGCGAATCCAATCGTATACATCGTCAGCTCCCCAGTTGCAGGCGGAGAACAGGATATCGCGTCCGCAGTTTTTGAGCGCAAGGCTCATCCGTTTGTACAGCAGTTCTCCTGAGATATGGCGCGGCTTGAAGCAGTAATCATACTTCAAATAATCAACGCCCCATTCGGCAAAAAGGACAGCATCCTGGAATTCATGCTCGAAGCTGCCTGGATACCCGGCACATGTATGTGTACCCACGCATGAATACATGCCGAACTTCAGTCCTTTGCTATGGATATAATCAGAAAGCGCTCTCATTCCACTCGGGAATTTATCCGGGTCAGCCACCAGATTACCGCTTACATCCCGTTCCTTCAGGCTCCAGCAATCATCAATGACAATATACTCGTAACCAGCGGCCAGATAACCTTCCGATACAAACACATCAGCGACATCCCGAATTAATTGTTCGTTAATATCCCACGTAAAGGTATTCCACGAATTCCAGCCCAGGGCAGGGGCGAAGCCTAACACTTGATTGTTGCTCATGCTCTCGCATCCTTCCTCATCTCGATTTTTTTAACAACACTAAACTGAACATAAACGATGAGCGACGTATCCTGCCATAGCTTAACGTTGCTTGGACATGGACATATGTTGCTCTGCTTGTGCTGGGGGAATTCCCTCTTCCAATCAGGCTCTGGGCAGGTATTCAGAAGTTGCCGGTAGAAGCATAAGAAAGGAAAAATGTCTGTCTGCGAAGAAGTTATATCTATCTTTTCAGGGATCTGTGCGAAACAATGGATAAGGAGTGAGTCAATGATTTATCTAAGCAATTTCAAGTTGTCTTCGCAAATTTCCGGCAACCCCAATATATATCCTGATCATGTATTCAAACATATCTCAGGAGAAGTCCTTATTTTTGATCGAGTCACTGTGCTCTATGGCAGCAACGGCTCTGGCAAATCCACCCTGCTGAACGTGATCGCCAACAAGTTGGGAATTACAGGTTCTGAACGAATGACAACGTATGGAAATAGCGCCTATGTGCAGCGTTTTCTGGATAAGAGCAGTTATGAGCTTGGGCGTGACGAACAGGAGCATGTCATCCGGCAACTGCCAGAAGGGAGCCGATACATCAAGTCAGAGGACATTTTATATGAGATCAAGAAAATTCAGCAAGCAAATGTGCTCCGCGAAGGACTGTTGTATGAACAGTCTCAACAAGGAATGAGCAAGGCCGAGACAGAAGAGTTAGCGCATTCCTATGCATTCAAGAAAAAGCTGGATAACATTCAGTTTTCTCAGGAAAAATACTCCAATGGAGAAACCTCCATGCAGTTTTTCGAAGAGTACCTGCTTCCGGGCCAATTGTATTTATTGGATGAACCGGAAACATCGCTTTCTCCTGTTAACCAAATCAGACTGGCGGAGCAAATCAATGAGTTGGCACGATATTTTGACAGTCAATTTATCATTTCGACGCACTCGCCCTTTGTTCTGGGGACGCTCCATGCTAAAATTTACAATCTAGACAGGACGATTTTGCAAACGGCAGAGTGGTTTGAACTGGACAATGTGCGGTTTTTCTACCATTTTTTTGACAAACATAAGCGTCTGTTCGATCAGGAATGAAATTAATTAAATAGGATGGGGAGTGTCGCGAAATGAATCTAGATGAAGTGATGCAAGAGCTAGAAGCGCTGGGTAAAGAACGAACGAAAAAAATCTATATCTCTAACGGTGCGCATGAACCGCTATTTGGCGTGGCAACCGGAGCGATGAAACCAATGGCGAAGCGGATCAAAAAGGATCAGCCTTTGGCGGAGCAACTATATGCAACGGGGAATTATGATGCGATGTACTTTGCGGGCGTGATTGCCGATCCTCAAGCGATGACGGAAGCTGATTTTGACCGTTGGATTGACGCTGCTTATTTTTACATGATATCTGACTTTATCGTTGCTGTGACGTTAGCCGAGACAGACATTGCGCAAGAGGTTTCCGATGCGTGGATTGCTAGTGGGGATGAACTGAGAATGTCAGCAGGATGGAGCTGTTACTGTTGGTTGCTCGGCAGTCGAAAGGATGCTGAGTTTTCGGAGAATAAACTGATGGAGATGCTGGAACAGGTGAAAAAGACGATTCACGAATCTCCGGAACGAACGAAATATTCGATGAACAATTTCCTGTATACCGTTGCAACATCCTATCAACCGTTGCACGATCAGGCAGTGGAGATAGCCAAGGCTGTGGGACCTGTCGAAGTGAACAAGGACAAGCTGCTGAATGCCTCTGAGAATATCCAAAAGGCAGTGGATAAAGGGCGGACGGGGTTCAAGCGTAAATATGTAAGATGTTAATGGGAATCGCTGTAATAGACTAGAACATCAGGAGATATAACACATGCAGGAGGTGCTCGTATGAACGTAGAGAGTGTCTCCCTTTTTGTGTTGTTGTGAATATCACGTACTTGGGTAACTGAAATCTAGTAATCGTCAAGCTACAACTTAGTCAACAAATTTTCTGTCGATCCTTTATACTAATAAAGCCAGAAACATATCTAAGGAGTTGCCGAATCCAATATGAATAAAAAAGAAGTCGCGCATATACGCAAGCAGTTTAAACTCGATCACGATCTACTGAATATTTACGATATTCTCAACGTGTATATTACGAAGGAAACGAATGAGGTCTATCACTGGGAGCGTCACCCGTTCGAACTGGTGGACAGAGAGAAGCAGGAGCTGTACATGGGCAATTTCAAAAAATTGCTGACAGGTGATTTGGATCAGAAGTTGTTCGAACTGAAGTTCCAGGAAGCGGCGGAGGACCCGGCGCAAGTACTACTTCACCAGGCTTTGGTAACAGGTGATCCGGATGAATGGCAGGATCTGATGCTGCTGCTCGTGGATCGAATGTTGGTGGATACGAAGTTTGAGCGGGATATGGTAGCTACGTTTGTGCGTGGACAATATTATCTGCCGACCAAGGCTAGAAACGAAGCTACGGAAGAGAGTGAGAAGAATGAGGTGTTCGCTCATCCGTTCATTCTGTGCAGCGTGAATTCCACGGAGAAACAGCGGAAAACACTCTTGTTTGATTACGTGGAGAGAGAATTCAAATACAACATTATTGTCGATCCGATTATCAAATTAAGCACGCCAGAGCAAGGATTCCTGTACCCTAGCGTAACGGACAACTACTCCGATGTGAATCGTGTACTGTATTGTACAGGGAAATCTAATTTCCCAGATCCGCATTTTGTTGAAAATGTATTGAATGGAGAAAGATCCGTTACCGCACTGGAAGAACGGGCAATCTTCGAAGATATCGTCAAGGAAGTGGCTGGTGAACAGCTAGATTCAGCCACCATTGCACATGTATACGAGGAGATCAACCGAGTCATCGAAATTAACGAAGAGTCCCATGAGGAAGAACCTCCGAAGCTGGATTATAAAGATCTGGAACGTGTACTGACCGCAAGCGGTATAGAGGATCTGACAACGGAGAAAGTAGAACGTGCCTTCGAAACGATCGTTGACAACAAGAATTATGAGATGAAGGCGACCAGTGTTATGCCGAAGTTTACGTCCAAGTCCATTAAGATCGAGACCAAGGTTGCTACGATTTCGGTTAGCCCGCAAGACCTGAGATATGTGAAACAGGTGAATTATCAAGGCAGACGTTGCATCATGATTGAAGTGGACGAAGATGTCGTGATTGAAGGGTTTACCCTTAATACAGAAAAACTTATAAATGAGTAATTGATTCTAGACCATGATGATGTAAAATCATCCGACCAGAACGAACGAATGAACGTCCATCTATTGCAAAAAGCCCAAGCCTAAAGCAACACTGAACTGCTCCCTGTCATAGTAGACCTTAAAAGACTACGATAGGAGCAGTTCAGTATGCCAAGGCATGGGATTTTTTGATATTTCATGATTGTCGCAACAGTTGTTTGATATCTGCTGCCGGACTGGAGCCAAGCTCCTCTTGGAGCAAATCCTCCAGTACCAGATACTGGCGCTGCGCTTCGGTTCTTCGTCCAAGCGACAGATACAACAGGATGATCTCGTGATGAATATCTTCCCGAATCGAATCAATCTGGAGGATACGTTCAAAATAATACAGCGCCCGTAACGGCTCGCCTGCCTTCGCGTGATAGTGGGCAGCGGTCTCCATCGTCATGATGAAATCCAGCTCCAGCTGTCTGGACCACGCGAAAGCCCACTCATAATGCCTTCCTTTCAGAAGTTCACCCGTATACAACGTGTCCATCCGCTCGAAGAGCTCGGGGCGATGTGCCGATGCCTGACGCATCTGTCGGAACAAAGCCTCGAACTCGTACAGATCACAGTTAATCGCTTCCCGGTCGATACGGATACCGTTTCTGTCCTTAAGAATGATAGGCACGTCACTGTTATCACCGATTGCACGTCGCACGTAGTACAGTGTGGAATTGATGTTGGTCCAGGCTTTCTGCGGACTGAGGTCCTTCCACAACGTATCGGCCAAGGCATCGCGAGTAGTCGATTTGGTATACAGCAAGAATGCCAGCAATTCTTCCGTCTTGGGCGTTCTAAGCTTGATGGGACTGTCTGCTCCGGCTCCGCCAAACACAGTGAATTCACCGAACAGACGAACGTTCAGTTTGGGTCCAGGCACCGCTGGTTCAGGTGTTATCACGGACTTGTGAAGCTTTTCCTGCAATCGCTTGATACTGCGGTTCAGTCGCTCAGCCGTGACCGGCTTGATGACGTAATCGATGACCTCTTTGTCGAAAGCTTGCACCGCATATTCCTCATATCCTGTCACCAGCACGATTGGAAGCAAAGGATGATGTTTACGCAATTCACCAATGAGTTGCATACCCGAGATGCGAGGCATCGTAATGTCCAGAAATGCCGCATCGAAGCTATTCTCTGCCGCATATTCACAGGCTTCCTCCGGGTCATGAAACGCACGAGATACCTCGACTTCTCCACTTTCTGTCAAAATACGATTCAGTCGCTTCAGCGACAAATCCTCATCGTCCACGATGATGACTTTCATCTTCATGTTTCATAACCCCCGTTCCCATCTGTGCTTAGACGTTGATTTGGAAGATCAAATGTAATCCGCGTTCCCTCGCCGTCCAGACTTTCCATCTGAAGGTGTCTGCCATACAGCAGGTTCAACCGGCTGGAAATATTCCATAGTCCAACGCCGTTACTGCCGTCCGTGGATTGCCGAATTTCGTCCATCCGTTGTTTGGTTATGCCGATTCCGTTGTCCTCGATGGTGAACCGTGTTTCCGTATCATTCAGATTGCGGATAGACAACATGACGCGACCACCGCGAATGCTGGACATCAGGCCATGCCGAATCGCGTTTTCGATCAGGGGCTGTAACGTGAGCGGTGGGATGTCCATGTTCCGGTTCACATCCGCATCCACATCGATAATGACCTCCAACCTTGAGCCAAAACGGGCTTGCTCAATCGCTACGTATGCCTCGATCATCTCCAGTTCGTTCATCAGGCTAGTTTTTGAGTCCAGATGTTTAAAGTGCACACTCCGTCGTAAGTAACTCGATAATTGCAAAATCAATTGTTCTGCCCGATTTGGCGCATCCACACACAATTCGGCAATGGCGTTCAGGGCGTTATACAGAAAGTGCGGGTTCATCTGTGACCGTAAAAAGGATATCTCGGCATCTCGCGCAGCTTGCACGGATGTTTTCATCCGAGTCAAACCGCCGATCCGAGCCAGCAGTTCCTCCGATTCGAACGGCTTGGATACAAAATCATTGGCACCTTTCTCCAAGGCCAGCTTCAATTGATGGGCTTTATTACTCGCCGTCAGCATGAGTACAGGTAACTCGGAAGGAGAGAAGCGCTCCCTGATCCGTTCCAGCAATTCGTAACCCGACATGTCAGGCATCATGATATCAGCAATGACGAGATGCACGGCAGGTAGTTTGTCCAGCAACTCCAGTACGGAAGGGGAGCGTGAAGTGACCGCATAACTGTAACCTTCCAGCTTCAAGAGATTCACTATTGTCTGCAAATTAGCCGAGTCGTCATCCACAACGATGATCCATTCGTCTTTATTCCCTTGTACAATCGTTGGTTCTTCGAACCGGAGTAGCCGATTACCAGGACCTGTAGGAGCGATGGTAAGTGGCATGACGTTGGAACGTTTCTCTCCTTTATTCTCTGCCAGCGGAAAGGTCAGGATGAACGTAGCACCCATGCCGGGTGCTGATTCCGCATGAATGGTTCCGCCATGCAGCTCGACCAGCTTGCGTGTAATGCTTAGTCCTAGACCGGTGCCTCCAGCAACGACTGGCCCCGTATCCGCTTCCTGCTCGAACGGCAGGAAGATATGTTCCAGCTTGTCCGTACCGATACCACGGCCGGTATCCACAATGCGTATTTCCGCTTTGCCTTGCACAACCGTAGCTTTGATGCTTACCGTGCCACGTTCCGTGAACTTGACGGCATTGCCGATCAGATTATGCAAAATCTGAATCAGTCGGTTGCCGTCTGCATAGATCGGCGGGAAATGCGCCGGGATGCAGTTGATAAGCTCCACCTTTTTCGCGCCAAGCAGGAAGGAGTGCATACGCATGACCGATTCGACAAACGAGTACAGATCGGTCGAAGACCGGTGGAGCGGGATGTCGCCATGTTTCATTTTCGAATAATCCAGTAATTCATCGACCAGATAGGTTAATCGTCTGCCACTTCCCGTCACGATCGCCAGATTGTGCGCTTGCTCATCGGTAAGGGGACCTTCTGCGCCTTTAAGCAGGCTTTCACTGATGTTAACAATCGCGTTCAGCGGTGTTTTGAGCTCATGCGAAGTATTGGACAGGAAGTCGTCCTTCACCTTGTCCAGCAAGAGCAACTGATCTTTGAGGGTGCGGACCGTACGATAGGCCTCGAAGAACCGAAGCACCGCTAGAAACAGCATCAGGATGCTGAACAGGACAATGGAAGCCTGCCCGATATTCATATTTTCCTTGAGCGAGATCGAGAAGAGATTAATGTCCAGACAGTACAACATGATGCTTAAGAGAGCTGCGTACCACAGAAAAGTAGACAGCCGTTCGCCTTTCTCACTGGTTAGGAACTGTTTTGCACATTGATACAGCAACCAGAGCAACATCAACGTGTACATAACGACGACGTAAGGCGCAGCCAGCCCGTAGATGGAAATAGGCAGGAGCGTGACCATACATAAGTAAGCTCCGAAGATGATCAGGATCAACGCCGTGAGCATACCGGACAGGATGCCTGTTTTGAATCGGTAGAAGTAAAAGGTTAACAGACCCAGACATGCCACAGAGCAGAAATCTTTTAATTTATAGAGTGTGATAAAGGAAATTTCCGTGCCCGCCATGGATAACACACGTTCGCTGATCATGCCGTTATAAAGTGCATACAGCAGACAGATTAGACCAATCAGCAGCAGGGAATCGTCTCTGTTTCGGTAGAGTGCAGACCCTAGGTAACTGATGAGGAATATGATCGAAATGGTACCCAGTACAGCAAGCGTGCCAAATTCGATAGCTGTGTTGAATTGATGTTTTTTCAGCATGGCTGCTTGTTCGCCAAAAAAGAGTGGACCCGGAATGCCAGAGTCCGTGTAATCGTAATTAGCCACCCGAATCAAAATCTCAATGTCACCGCCATGATAGGGGAAAAAAACAATCTGGGGGGAGTTGCCTGGTCGGTAACCTGCGGATTTTGCCACGGCATGCCCGTCTTCCAGCAGCTTGTTGCCATTAATGTAGATCTCGCTGGCAAAACGGATGTTCATTTTTTTGATCGCCAGTGTTCCCTCAACAGGTGCATTACGCAGTACCAGTCGATACGTGGCGAAGCCGTGGGTTGGCAGTCGTTCACCATCCACTTTAAGTCGATTCCAGGAGCCGGGAACGGTTGCATAGGTGTCGGGTGCTTTCGTTGGACCAGCCTGATTCGATGTTGCAGATTCGTCAGGAAGCAATCGCTCCCAGTAAAATTCCCACTCCCCGTCCAGCTTGATCCGCTCGTTTTGTTCAGGGTCCCAGGCCGAGAGGTCCAGAACACCTTGACGGGCATGAAGCGCAGCAGATTGTGGTTCTCTGATCGTTGACAGCAGCAGTACGGTAATAGCGAGTACAACAGTCAGGACAACGCCTGAAATTTTTAATAACACGAAATGCTGCTCCTTTAGAGATTGTTCAATCCTTTGGTAGCTTCGGACAAAATCTCTTGTATTCTATCGGCATTGTAGCGAATATCTCTGGGGGGCGCAATCACATTTCGACAAATTCCTTCATACCCACCCCGTAAATTCCAATATTGAGGCTTTTGCAGACTGTGCTTCTGTATGAGCGCCTTTGCGCCAGGCTTTAGGCGATTCGCCCATCAGTTTGGCGAAGCAGCGGTTAAAGCTGGAGATGGATCGGAAGCCGACCTGCTCAGAGATGGACAGAATGGAGGCCTCGGTGCTTTTTAATCGTTTGCATGCCTCTTCAATCCGGGTACTGTTCAGAAAATCAAGCGGCGTGGTTCCCATAATTTCATGGAACTTGCGGCGAAAATGCGTTGTACTCAAATGACACAGTTCAGCGAGGTAATCGATGGTCACAGGCATCATATAGTTTTTGGTGATAAACTCCAGCACGGGTGAGATGACCAAGTCACCTTGGAGGTCTCGTTCCCGTTCGTGATCCTGAGATGACAAGCGTTCGCTGCTCGCATGAATTCGAAGCAGTTCGATATATAGAGACATCAACGAGCCGTACGCGCTCTCCCGATAGTAGGGGGACTGCTGCTTCATTTCTTCAACGATTGAAGTTGCGAGCATATGAATTTTGGGATGCTGTTCCTTATTCAGAATGCAATTGGTTCCCTGAATCGCCCATAGATTCGGTTCAATGTGAGTTTGTGCTGTTTTGAGCGAATGACGGAAGAGTTCTTCCGGTGAAAAAAAGATATAAGCCCACAGGCTGGCGTTATTAGGTGAACTGTATGTGGTATGCGGAAGGTATCGGGGAATGAACGTGATGTCGCCTGCCCGAAAAGGCACAGATTCCCCTTTAATCTCCATGATGCCTCCATCGGAATAACAGATGCCAATCTCCATGTGGTTATGGAAATGAAGATGCTCACTCTTGATATCGGATATTCTCCAGCGGTCTCCACTGAGTAACAGGACAGGGAAATCAATGGGCAGGCTATAGTGGCGATATTCAATGACCGGTTTCTTCGGTTTGGGCATTTTCGAGGACTCCTATGTATAAATGATTGAAATTGCGCAGTTTTGTTATGAATATGCTTAGAATGAGACTATTTTACTGCGTACAATGGAATAAGTAAAGCGTTTACAAAAATGGACGGACACCTCTCAGGGCGCACTTGGGGGCGTGTGCGCAGGGAGAGGGGAATAACAATGCTTCAAGTGAAATATGACAGGGAACAGATTCTAAACGTAATAGACAGCGTTACCAAGAAAACACTGGATATGGATCTGACATGGGATTGGCCCGGTGGAGTGGCTTATTATGGTGTATCCAGAGCCTATCAAACAACAGGCAACCAAGAGATTCTGGACAGGCTGGTGAAATGGGCAGACGAATATATCGAGCTGGGCCTACCAAGTTGGACGGTGAATACATGTGCTATGGGCCATGTGCTCATCACTTTATATGAAGAAACCGGGGATCAGAAATATTGGGATATTGTCCTCAGCAAAGTTGATTATCTCCAGAATCATGCACTTCGCTTTGGAGACAATGTGCTTCAGCATACGGTATCGGTTTCCAATGATTTCCCCGAACAGGCTTGGGCGGATACCTTGTTTATGGCGGCATTTTTCCTGCTCCGCGTAGGTAGCAAATTAAAAGATGAAGCCATGATCCAGGATGCGCTGAATCAGTATTACTGGCATATCAAATACCTGCAAGATCCGAGCAGCAGTCTGTGGTATCACGGTTATAACAATATTAATAAGGACCACATGTCCGGATTTTATTGGGGCAGAGCGAACGCTTGGGGAGCCTATACGATGTCTCAAGTGAAACCGCAATTGAACGACTGGTACTTGTATCCGCAATGTATGGATGTAGAGTGTGCCC
Organism: Paenibacillus sp. FSL M7-1414; assembly: GCF_038003195.1. NCBI lineage: Bacteria > Bacillati > Bacillota > Bacilli > Caryophanales > Paenibacillaceae > Paenibacillus > Paenibacillus sp. FSL M7-1414. The sequence continues at coordinate 904,748 of NZ_JBBOOS010000001.1, forward strand.
TTCGTGATCAATTGGCGGCTCTCAAGCTGGTACAGACCGAGAATGGCTTGTGGCGTACGGTTCTGGATGACGAAGAATCGTATGAAGAGGTGTCAGCTTCCGCGGGTATTGCAGCAGCGATGATCAACAACGGCAATCCACTGCATACCAAATACGTGCAAAAGGCATTGGAAGGCATCCTGAACAACATTAGCGAAGATGGACGCGTGCTTGGTGTATCTGGAGGTACGGCGGTAATGAAGGATCGGGCTGGCTATCGCAATATTCCAAAAGACTGGATTCAGGGCTGGGGTCAGGGCCTGGCACTCGCTTTTCTGTCCGATATGTTGAGATAGGGAGGGAACCACATTGTCCAAACCAACCAAAGGCTCCTTTACACTACCGGGAGAATCCGGTTATGAAGCACTGACGCTTGAACTTGCCAACCGCTGGGGTGCCGATGTGATCCGTGACAGTGACGGTACAAAGTTGTCCGATGAGATTATCAATGCCGGATACGGCATCTATTCAACCATTTGCATTATTCGGGATCATAATGAGTGGGCATCCCGTAATCTGGATAAGTTGCAGCAATGTTTTCTCATTACGAATCCGAAGGTTGCTGTGCAAGATTATGTATCCATCTATCTGATGGAGGACTTCTTCGCTGAACAATTCAGGGTGAATGATTCGAAAGAAGCGTTTAAGTATTGGCAGGTGTACGACCGAACGACTGGGGAAGAAGTTCCTAGAGGACAGTGGAATTATGAAAGGGAATCTGGCAATGTTGTCATTACCGGCGTTGCTCCTTGGCATAAATACACGGTGAGTTTCATGGTTTATCGGATCTGGGAAGAGATTTCCATGTACAATCACACGACGAATAATTGGGACAAAGAGCATCTGATGCAGATTGACCCGATCTATACAGACACCCAAACCTATTTGCTGGATTGGATGGAAAAGTGGTGCCAAGAACACCCGGAAACAACCGTTGTACGTTTTACGTCCCTATTTTATAACTTCGCCTGGATCTGGGGCAGTGATGAGCGGAATCGCCATCTGTTCTCGGATTGGGGTTCATACGATTTCACGGTAAGTTCGAGAGCGCTGGATCTGTTTGCTCAAAAATATGGGTATTCACTCTACGCCGAGGACTTTGTAAATGGCGGTAAATATCAGGTCACTCATATGCCTGCGGATCAGCGCAAACTGGACTGGATGGCATTTATCAATGATTTTGTCATTGAATTCGGTAAAAAGTTAATTGATATTGTACACAAACATGACAAGCTGGCGTATGTCTTCTATGATGACAGCTGGGTGGGCATGGAGCCGTATAATGATCGCTTTGAGGAATTTGGATTCGACGGCATGATCAAATGTGTGTTCTCCGGTTACGAGGCAAGAATGTGCTCCGGCGTTAAGGCTGATACCCATGAGATTCGCTTGCATCCCTACTTGTTCCCAGTTGGCTTAGGCGGGCTTCCTACCTTCAAAGAGGGAGGAGATCCTACCCTGGATGCGAAGAAATACTGGATTAATATCCGGCGTGCGCTGCTGCGTGAGTCGATTGACCGGATTGGACTGGGTGGATATTTGCATCTGGTTGAGCCTTACCCGGACTTTGTGGATTATATCGAGAAGATTGCCCATGAATTCAGAGAAATGAAAGAGCTACATCAGGCTGGAAAGCCTTATCAGATCAAGACAAAGGTAGCCGTGCTGCATAGCTGGGGCAAGTTAAGATCGTGGACCTTGTCTGGTCATTTTCATGAAACGCATATGCATGATCTGATTCATGTGAATGAGGCATTAGCCGGGTTGCCTGTTGACGTGCAGTTTATTGATTTTGATGATATTCGTCAGGGCGCATTGAAGGATATAGATGTCGTCATCAATGCCGGCTCTGCAGGTTCAGCATGGAGCGGTGGAGAGCACTGGAGTGACCACAAGTCTGTGGACTTATTGACCCAATGGGTGTATGAGGGTGGTACCTTTATTGGCATTAACCAGCCTTCGGCAATGGACGGGTACGACAGCTTTTTCAGAATGGCTCATGTGCTTGGGGTGGATGAGGATACAGGTGCAAGGGTTGTTCATGGAAAATGGTCGTATGAGGTTAATGATGAGTATGGTTTGGTGCCTGAGGGGGCCAGCATACTTCCGAAAGATAACATTTATCTTACTGATGGATCAGCAGCTGTAGTGAATGAAACGGATGGTCAGATCACACTGTCCACACATGCTTTTGGAAAAGGAAAAGGGATCTACCTGCCTTCCTTCGAATTCAGCTGGGAAAATACAAGACTACTTCTGAATTTGATTCGATTTGCGGGCAATGAATTCCATGAAACAAAGTACATCACGGATAACTTGTATACGGAGTGCGCCTACTACCCCGAGAGCAACATATTGGTTGTGATCAATAATAGTGATCAGGTTCAGTCCACGACGATCAATACAGAGCATGGAAAACAGACCGTGGAATTGGAGCCGTATGATACGGTGATCACCAAAATTGGTTTAACAAAATCGGTATCCCCATAGAATAATGACTCGATAGACCGTATTCCTTAACCAGGGAGCGGTCTATTTTAGTTATTAGGACGTGTCTGAAAACTCTGAAGAAAGCAGATTTTATCGTACGGATATTACTTTATAGTTTTAACACTATTTAGTAGAATATTTAAATAAGGATAGGGATCATGAGCCCTAATATATTATTGTTTTCATCTTTTTAAAGGAGAGAGTGCCCTAATGTACAGTTATAAATTGTTGGACAAAATAAGCATGGAGACACTTCACGAGGCGTTTGTGGATGCGTTCTCCGACTATCAGGTTAAAATGGATTTGCCTTTTTGGAAGTTTCAACAAATGCTCCAACGAAGGGGTTATCACCCCGAAATATCTATGGGAGCCTTTAAAGATGAGAGAATGGTTGGATTTGTTATCAATGGACTTCGAAGCTGGAATGGAAAGGCAACTGCATATGACCTTGGTACAGGCGTTGTAAAAGATTGCAGGCGGCAAGGCATTACAAGCGATCTGCTCTTGAATATTCAAAAGCTTTTAAAAGAAAAAAATGTAGAGCAATATTTGCTGGAAGTCATCCAATCCAACGAATCTGCAGTTCAGCTGTACAGTAAACAAAACTTCAAAATTCAAAGGGAATTTTCATGTTTCCAGTTGCAAAAAGATCAATTCATACCGCAAACGACCTGCATGGTCGAATGTGTGGAGAGAATCGATTTGGAGCAGTTCAAGGAATTTTGGGATGTGGAGCCCTCCTGGCAAAATTCAATTGATTCCATCTACGCTTTACCGGAAGCTTTTATCTATGTGGTAGCACGTCAGGATCACAGCATTGTTGGCTATGGCATTATAGATCAAAAAACAGGTGATATTCCCCAGCTTGCAGTGAACCAAAAATACCGGGGCAAAGGTATTGCAAGCAGCATCCTGACAGAGATGGTGCAACGCACAGAATCGCCTAGAATCAGTGTCCTCAATGTGGAGTCTCATCTGAAACCGATGCAAGATTTCCTCCTGGTCAAATCAGGTTTTGCATATCATGTGGGCCAGTACGAAATGCTCTTGAAATTATAACGAGATACCCGTTTCGACTTAAGATCAGATCGGGTTCATACGAAAATATGTGGGGTGTTAGTGTCTGTCTTGTTGGGCCAGTTGAACGGGAGGTTGATTAAAGGCTTCCCGGAAATCCTGGATTACAGTATCCAACCCATCCTGTACTCGTTATAATAATGTTGATATATGACATGGTTAGAGGAGACAAAGACATAACATGAGCCGAAAGAAATACTGTAAGCGTATTCAGTTTCTGGATGATTGGAGTCTCAAAACCAAGTTGTACATATTGTTCATTTTTTGTGTGCTGGTCCCGGTCCTGGTCACAAATACCGTGTTTTACCAAAGCATCAAAGGTAACATTGAAGAAAAGGAGCATAGCCGTTTCAATGAAATGCAGCAAAGGATCAAGTTCAACCTGCGGAACAGTATAGACAATAGCTTGTATGTGTCCAATTTTCTCTATACCGATGGAACGCTGAACCGGTTCATGGAGTTCAAGTATCGCGATCAGGAAGACTATTACTCTGCCTACTATGATATGCTTAGCAACAACAATCTGGTCAGGTACTATTACAGCTACCAGCAGGTGAATCAAATTACGTTTTATGTTGGCAATGATACCTTCGTTAATGGAGGAAACTTTATTAAGCTGGATGAAGAGGTGAAGAAAAGTGATTGGTATCAAGCGCTGATGAACACGAGCGACCATATCATGATCTATTCGTATTTTGACAAACAACAGGCGGAGATGTCGCAAAGTCAGGGAGGACGCAAAGTAAGCATTATTCGCAAGCTGGATTACTTTGGGGAGCAACAGGTTGAAAAGGTGTTAAAGGTTGATCTGGACTACGCTTTCATCAACAAATCGCTTAAAAATGAGGGAGCAAATGGGAAGGTGTATGTCGTTTCGGATGGCAGGGTCATTTTCTCGAACGATTCAAAAATGAATCAGATGCGCAAGCCATTTAATCTGATTGCAAACAGTTCAATTGATCCTGTTCAATCCATGCAATCGATTCCAGTCGTATCCGAGGATTGGCAGATTGTCGTCAGCACGGAGAAATTGGACGTTCTGTCGGAGATTGTTAATTCCAAGCTTAATTTGACTTTACTAATCATTCTTAATCTGTTGGTGCCGACACTGCTAATTTGGTTGATATCCAGATCACTGGTCATCAGAGTTGATCGGATAGCGAAGCACCTGGATCAAGTGAAGCATGAGAAATTTGAGGTGATATCGGGACCTGTGGGCAAAGACGAGATCGGCAGCCTGACCCATAGTTATAACATGATGGTCATCAAGATCAAGAACCTGATTGAGATTGTGTTTAAGGGCCAGGTGGAGCGGCAAGCCCTTGAGCTCTCCAAAAAGCAGGCGGAGCTGAAAGCCCTTCAGAGTCAGGTGAATCCCCATTTCATGTTCAACACGCTTGAAACGATCCGTATGCGGAGTTTGATCAAGGACGAGCTTGAAACCTCCGATGTCATTCATAAACTGGCACTGCTGTTACGTCAGACGATCAATTGGGGCGATGATCTGATTACAATTGCAGAGGAAATCAATTTTGTGGAGAGTTATCTGAGTATCCAGCAGTATCGCTTTGGTGAAAAGTTGCAATTTGCAATCCGGATCACAGACGAATCCATTGCTGCCATGATGATACCCAAGCTAACCGTTCTCACCTTTGTGGAGAATGCTTGTATCCATGGTATTGAGGGGACATCTAATGATGGGGTCGTGGAGGTATTATTCGAAATTCGAAGTAATGAGCTGTACATTTCCATTCGAGATACCGGAGTCGGTATGGATCAGGACAAGCTGGCCTCGCTCCGCAAAATGATGCAAGACCCGAGTATGGATCGGATGAGCGAGCTTAGCAGCATTGGTATGATGAATGCATATATTCGGCTGCGGATGTATTTTGATGATTTCGTTCAGGTGCACATATTCAGTGAAAAGGGGAAGGGAACAAGGATTGGCATTCAAATTCCTCTTATGCAGGCATCTCAAGAATAAGGAGCGAGGATATGATCAACGTGCTGATTGTGGACGATGAGCCATTTATTCGCCAAGGACTTCTATTGTTAATTGATTGGGAGTCTTACGGATTTCAGATTTGCGGTCAGGCCTCCAATGGCATGCAGGCATTGGAGTGCATACGCGCTATGCAGCCCGATCTGGTGATTTCCGACATTAAGATGCCGGAAATAGACGGATTGCAGCTTGCCAAAACCTTGTACGAGCAATATAGCGGTGACATCAAGCTGATTCTTCTAAGTGGATTCTATGAGTTCGGATATGCCAAGCAGGCGATTAAATACCAGGTGGATGACTACATTCTCAAGCCTATTGTGAAGACCGAACTGGTTCAGGTGCTTGAGGAGTTCAGGGTCGCATTTAATGCGCGGACGGAAGAGAAGCGATATCAGCAAAAAAAAGATCGGATTATTATGGCTCAGCATATGCAGTCAATCTTGCTTGGGGTGGCTGAGGAGGATGCTGTTACGAGTCTGCAGCCCCACTATCAAGATGCCGGCATAATGCGTTGCATCCTGATTGAGGCGGAAGCCGGTCCAAAACAGGGAACGGATTGGTGCGCTCGGGTTGAGGCATGGGTGGGCAAGCCTTTGCCGGGACAAATTTTGAAGCCGTTCACAGGTGATAAAAATGCGGTTCTGCTTATGGTTACGGACCTGATGGTGAACCGTGAGGCAGTGACCTTGGAGCAATATTTGACCCGATTACATGCCGATCTGAGCCATGGTCAAGAGGCGGCTATTGCTTGTTATGTCGGGAAGGAAGTACATGAGTTGGAAGCGCTGCACGAGTCTTATCAATCCTGCGGCATAATGAAAAGCTTACGTTTCTTCACCACTTGCAGACCCATTTATTACTTCGAACTTATGGATACGACCTTATTTGTTAATCGGCCGGGACAGTTCGAAAAACAATTGTTTGATGGGCTAGTCAAGTCTATTGAGGAACAGCAGACGGATGAGTTACACAGTCATGCAAAGGCCATTTTTCAATTTTTTCTGGATGAGCGAATCGAGCCGGGTATTGTCCGCATCCACTTGCATTATTTGGCATACACATTGCTGGATCTCGTGAATAACGATACGGTTACTCCAGATTCCGGGCTGATGGAATCGACTTTTCTGAAGGTGAACTACGCGATGTTATCCATGGAGGAAAACATTGAACATTTATGCGAATTCTCGCTCATGTGCGCAGAGAAACTGAAGGAGCAGCAAAAGTCAAATGCGATGGGCGTATTAGCCAAAATTGAGGCCTTCATTCACGAGCATTACAGAGAAAATATCAGCCTGAAATTGCTCGGGGAGCAGTTTTACATGAATAGTGCATATCTGGGTCAGATTTTCAAAAAGCATTTCTCGATCAGCTTCAGTGATTATTTGAATCAATTGCGTATTGAGGAAGCCGCCCGGCTGTTGCGCAGAACAGATCAAAGAGTATACGAAATCGCAACAATGGTGGGATATCGGGATTCCGATTACTTTATTAGCCGGTTCGAGAAACTCATGGGGGAGACTCCTGCACAATATCGTAAAAGTGCCCATGCTGCGTACTCTCTTGATTAACATCCTGCACTCCTTGACGGAGCGGCGGGATATTTTTTTTCGCAGATGCTGGAATTAGTGGGATTCCATCTATAGTTTATCCCGTTGAGAGGGGCATGGAAGCATGATAATTTTAAGTCAGCCTTTGGAAAGCGCTTTCCAAAAAGCTTCTGTCAATATAATCGATGGAGGGGTCATGATGAAAAAGGATGTTAGAAAAAGAATCAAGTATAGTGCTCTGCTCGCTTTAATGCTGGTCATCGCACTCACTGGATGTACACCGGGATCGTCCTCGAAAGGGGAAAAGACAGCAGATGGAAGGGAATTGAAACAATTTTCCGCATTTTTTGCCGTACCGGGAAAAATTGCGCCCGACGATAATCGGGTGTTAAAGGCTATTGAGGAGAAAACAGGTGTCAGAGTCACGATGGACTGGCTTACGGGCCAAACAGCCAAAGAGCGGATTGGTGTACTCATTGCAGGCGGCGAATATCCCGATTTTATCGACGGGAGTGATGGTACTCAGCAACTGGTAGCAGCAGGGGCGTTAGTACCACTTGAGGATTACATCGATAAATATCCAAACATCAAAAATTATCTGGGCGAAGACTGGAAGAAGATGAAAAATACAACGGATGGACATATCTACTTCATTCCTCAATTCGGCAATATCCAAGAGAAGTCAATGAAAGTATCCCATGACGGAGAAGCGTTCTGGATTCAGAAAGCCGTACTGGAGTGGGATAATTATCCGACAATCAAAACGCTTGACCAATACTTCGACTTGATTGAACGATATAAAGCAGCTCACCCGACCGTTGATGGTCAGCCCACAATTGGGTTTGAAATTATCTCCTATGACTGGCGTTATTTCGCACTGGAGAACCCTCCGCTCTTCATGGCTGGTTATCCTAACGAAGGCGCAGCCATCGTTGATAAAGAAACGCTGACGGCCAAAAACTATAATACCATTCCGGAAGCGAAGGCATATTTCAAGAAGATCAATGAGGTGTATCATCAAGGTTTGGTCGATAACGAAACCTTTACAGCAAACTATGATCAATATATCTCCAAAATTTCAACCGGACGTGTGCTGGGCATGGTGGATCAAGGATGGCAGTTCCTTGACGCCGAGGCATCACTCGTGAAGCAAAAATTGTATGACAAAACCTATGTACCGTTGTCCATTACACTCTCCGAGGATGTTAAAGGGCGCTATCAGAACAATCCAATTCTTAATGTGAATGGTGGCCTGGCCATTACAAAGAGTTGCGAGGATATCGAGGGAGCACTTCAATATATTAATGATTTGTTGGACCCTGAGATGGAGGTATTGAGAACCTGGGGACAGGAAGGAGTGGATTATCAAGTCGATGATAAAGGCGTGTTCTCCAGAAATGAAGAGCAACGTGCGAATTCCAAAGATCCGGACTGGGTGCTGGCAAACACGGGAAGCCCGTTGGTCTATTTCCCGCATCATGAAGGCATGACCGCTGACGGGAAGAATGCCCTTGACCCTAAGGAGCAGCCGGAGGAGTACCTTGCCACATTGAATGACATCGACAAAAAAGTGCTGAAGGCTTATGGATATACGAAGTTTACCGACTTCCTTGAGCCTGCGGAGGAAAATGAACCGTGGTTCCCAATCTATACCTATAATTTTGAACCAAATAAACCGGAGACCATCGCCAGACAGAAAATGGACGATGTAAAACGCAAATGGCTGCCAAAAGTGATTATGACTTCACCAGCCGAATTTGATAAGGCTTGGGAAGAATATCAAGCCACGCTTAAGGAAAGTGCAGATATTAAAGCGTATGAAGATGCGCTGACGGAAGAAGTCCGCAGACGTATGGAACTGTGGGGATAAAGGCCTGTCACACAGAAAGGCTATGGGGAACCCCGTAGCCTTTCTTACACGCTAGATTGGGAGATTGGATAGGAATGGAATCGATTCACCCAGACTGGGTGATATAGATAAACTCGTAAGCAAGGAGAGAAAAACATGGCCAAAAAGGAGTTGCAGCCTTCGTTAAAAACCAGCCATATCCCAGCGGGAACAAGCTGGATCGGCTACAACCTGTCCAGAATGAAAAGTCAGCGACAATTAATGTGGATGTCATTTCCGTTTATTGCGTTTATCGCTATTTTTGCGTATGGACCATTATGGGGCTGGTTGATGGCGTTTCAGAATTATAGACCGGGCATTGGTTTTATGGAGCAGGATTGGGTTGGGGTGGATCATTTTCGAACGTTATTCACGGACCCTACATTTTTACGTGTCATTCGCAATACGCTGGCGATGAGCCTGATCAGTCTGTTTCTGGGATTTGTCGGCTCGATTGGTCTGGCGCTCTTATTGAATGAACTGCGAATGGTATTGTTCAAACGTGTGGTACAGACGGTTTCCTACCTTCCGCATTTCCTGTCATGGATCATCGTAACAGGTATTGTTGCGAATGTATTATCAACGGAAACAGGAATAGTGAATGTGCTGTTGACAAAATTGGGCCTGATTGATGCACCGATCAATTTTTTTGCCGAACCAAAGTACTTCTGGGGGATTGTAGGTCTGTCCAGCATGTGGAAGGAAATTGGCTGGGGCACGATTATTTATCTGGCGGCCATGGCGTCGATTAATCCGAGCTTGTACGAGGCAGCTTCCATCGACGGAGCCGGACGGTTTCGTAAAATGTTCAATGTCACGCTTCCAAGCATCAAACCAACGATTATTATCCTGCTTATCATCAACGTTGGTAACGTACTGAACGCGGGTTTTGAGATTCAATACTTGTTGGGGAACGGACTTGTGCAGGATGTATCCGAGACGATCGACATTTTTGTTTTGAAATACGGGATTAATCTCGGCAACTACTCACTTGCCACCGCAGCAGGCATTTTCAAAAGTGTGGTCAGTCTGGTGCTCATATTTATCGCCAACGGGATTGCCAAGTCTCTTGGTGAAGAGCGATTGATATGATAAGGGGGCAGAGCTGTGAAACGATTTAGTAGAAACCGAAGCTTGGGAGACTCTATTTTTTCTATCACCAATGGCATATTTATGTTGCTTGTCATGGTTGTTACGTTATATCCTTTTTTAAACACCATTGCCGTATCTTTCAATAACGGGCTGGATACGATCCGTGGGGGGATCTATCTCTGGCCGAGGGAATGGACGCTGCAAAATTACGTCTCCGTATTCCAGAATCCGAATCTGACGCAAGCCGCATTTGTTTCGGTCGCCAGAACCGTGGTGGGAACGGTTGTACAGCTGTTCTGTACAGCCATGCTGGCCTATGTACTGAGCCGCAAGGAATATATGTTTAACAAATTGGTCACAACGCTGTTTGTCATGACGATGTATTTCAGCGGCGGCTTAATTCCGGGATACATGCTGATCAAACAAGTGGGGCTGCTGAACAGCTTCTGGGTATACATTATTCCCGGGTTGATCGGGGTGTTCAACATGATCGTCATTCGTACCTACATTCAGGGACTGTCGGAGGGATTGATTGAATCCGCGAAGATGGATGGAGCCGGAGATTTTCGGATTTTCATGCGTATCGTGCTTCCCCTATCCAAGCCGGTTCTGGCTACGGTTGCACTGTTTATTGCTGTAGGTCAGTGGAACTCCTGGTTTGACTCCATGTTGTACACGGCAGGAAATCGGAATTTGACCACCTTGCAGTATGAGCTGATGAAATTGTTATCCTCTGCGACCTCACAGGGGGGAACCGTCAACGTGGATTCATTCAAAAATGTAACCAACATGGTGACGCCTGTATCCATTCGGGCAGCGATCACGGTTGTGACGGCAATGCCGATCGTTTTACTGTATCCGTTCTTGCAAAAATACTTTGTGACTGGACTAACCATTGGAGGGGTAAAAGAATGAAGAATGCAAATCAAAGCGAACAATGCACGTTTAATAATCCGATTATGCCCGGGTTTTATCCAGATCCGTCCGTATGCCGGGTGGGTGAAGATTTTTATCTGGTGACATCCACATTTGCCTATTTTCCTGGCGTTCCGATCTTTCAGAGCCGTGATCTAGTGAATTGGAAACAGATTGGCAATGTGCTGGACCGCCCTTCACAATTAAATCTTCAGGGAGCAGGCCATTCACAGGGGATATTCGCTCCAACGCTTCGGTATCATGAAGGTACCTTCTATATGATTACAACCAATGTGTCACATGGCGGCAATTTTGTTGTAACCGCTACCGACCCGGCTGGGCCATGGTCTGATCCTTATTTTATTGAAGGTGCAGAAGGCATAGACCCTACGATTTTCTTCGATGACGGCAAAGCGTATTACCTTGGTACACGCCCTTGCTCTGAGGGAGTTCGTTATAATGGCAATTGGGAAGTTTGGCTGAGAGAGCTTGATCTGGGCAGTATGAAGCTGGTGGGAGACAGTTACGTTCTGTGGCGCGGGGCGATGGTGGATGTCATCTGGCCGGAAGGCCCGCATCTGTATAAGATCGATGAATATTACTATTTATTGATTGCAGAGGGAGGCACAGGGCCAAACCATGCGGTGACCATTGCTCGTAGTAAAAGTTTGACCGAAGGATACGTCGGGAATCCGAATAATCCAATCATTACACATCGCCATTTGGGTAAACGTTACCCTGTTGTTAATGTAGGACATGCCGACTTGGTGCAAGCTGCGAATGGTCAATGGTTCATGGTCATGCTTGCTTCGCGTCCATATGGAGGGAGCTATAGCAACCTGGGGCGGGAGACGTTCCTTGCTTCTGTCGTTTGGGAGGACGGATGGCCTGTTGTTAATGAGGGCCGCGGCATCTTGGAGGAGCAGGGCACGTTGGATTTGAAGCCTGTTCCGGTAGATCCGCAACTGCGTTTTGACCATTTTGACAGTGATAAACTGGGCTTGCAATGGATGTTTCTGCGTAATCCCCAGGAAGACTTATATTCATTAACGGAGCGCAAGGGATATCTGCGACTGAAGCTGAAACCGCAAACATTGAAGGAAAAAGAAAATTCCAGCTTTGTTTGTCTGCGTCAAAGGCATATGGATTATGTCGCAGCTACAGCGATGGAATTTGTGCCCGGGAATGCCAACGAAACGGCTGGTCTTGTCGTCATTCAGAACGATCTGTATCACGTACGGATTGAGCGTGCTCTGGCGGATAAACAGCAGGTGCTGCGTGTATTGACCTGTATAGATGGTCAGGATACCCACATAGCGCAAATCGCACTGGAGGGTGATGTATCGCGGGTGTATATCAAACTGGCCGCAACAGGTCAGCAACTAAACTTCTATTACAGCACAGATGGAAGTCAGTATCATCTGGTGGCGGAACAGGTGGATACAAGTAGCCTGAGCACCGAAGTAGCCGGCGGCTTTGTTGGCTGTTGTATCGGAATGTTTAGCAGCAGCAACGGTACTTCTTCCGATCAGGTAGCGGACTTTGACTGGTTTGAATATGGTTCATATAAATAATATTTAGATGACAGAATAACAGCAAGAAAGCTCAATCCGGTGGCGGTAGTCCAGGGATTGAGCTTTTTTTCGTTCTTTTTGCGAAAGGGCTATGGGGAGGCATTACAGTCTATTGTCTAGCTTCATGTGCTGAGCTTTTTATGATGTTAACTATTTTACGCTGCGCATCCCTGGCTTCCGGAATCGGATAGAGGACAAAGACATGGTTCATTTTGGGGTAAACGTACGTTTGATGATCGATTCTTTGATCCGTCAGTAGTTTGTCGAGCTTCATATTATCAGGAAACAAACCCTCGTGGGTTCCGATAAAGATGCTGATTTTGCCCAGACCGGTGAAATCTCCGTAGATTGGACTGATTAACGGATCGTTCAACGGTTTATCAGCTGCCCAGATCCGCCGGATGACATCGTACCCTTCGACAGCGAGCATAGGGTCGCGGGTCTCGTAATCAAATATGACCGGATTGTCCAGCACCATATCCACACAAGGTGATAACAAGATGATATCTTTGGGCTGCGGGAGATCATGCATCTTTAGATAATGGGCTAAGGCAAGGGATATGTTCCCGCCTGCGGAATCCCCCATAATGGTGAGTTGTGCCGGGTCGTCCACGGAGGCAAGCAGATCCCGGTATAGATTGAGCAGTTTCGGATACGTGTGCTGATAGTTAAAATGTGGAACCTTTGGATAGATGGGAGCAACAACTTTGGCATTCAGAGCCTGAGCCATGCGGTCCATGAATTTCCAGTGTAAAGACAGTGGCTGGTGTGTATGCGCCCCGCCATGAATGTAGAGAATGACCCTCTGTTCACGGGAATGCTGATCGTTTAATGTGAATACCTGCATGTCTTCAAGGGAGCGCTCTTTGATGGAAGATAACAGTTTTGTTTTACCTAAGATATAAGGTTTAATGTTTTCCAAGCCCATATGATCCAGGTGTTTGCGGGTAAGCTCGCGTGTTGAAAAAATTTTCTTGGTATCTAACGTTCCGATATATTTCTCGAATAGAAAGCTAGTCAACGAGCGTTTGTGATTATGGGTATACATGTTCATTGAGGAATCACCCTTCCTGATGGAGTTCAGATATACGGTCTGTGGAGACTATAAGTAAAGTATAAAGGTTGAAGTGTACTTCAAGGTCAATCTTAATTTTTCCATCAAACCGTTATGGTAGAGTAAAGCATGGTACCCGTTCTATGTTATGATATTTGCATCTTCAAAAGTTCGATTGAAGGGGCATAGCGTATGAATCAGAGCATACAACAGTTTAAAGCGGATTTTTTCAAAGCGTTGGCACACCCGATGCGGATTCAGATTCTGGAGCTGCTGAGTGAAGGAGCCAAAAACGTTAATGAACTGCAAAGCATTCTGGGATCGGAAGGCTCTGCCGTTTCACAGCAACTGGCTGTATTGCGCAGCAAAAACGTTGTCCACGGAATCAAAGAAGGGACAACCGTCACCTATTCGCTGCGTGATCCGCTGATTAAGGACCTGCTGGCAGTCACCAAACAGATTTTTGACAATCATCTGGTTGATGCCATTTCCATGCTGGAAGATATTCGTAAAGAGTCCTGACACAATAAACAAGAGCAACTGGGTGTAATCACCGGAGGTTCTTGTTTTTTTGTGTTAAGTTCCTGCTGAGATTGTGCGTAATCCGATTGACAGGACGTATGCAGGGGAGTAGTCTTTTAAATATATTCAAATATTCAAATATATGAAGAAAAGAAGGTTTTTGTACATGAAATGGATGGGGAGATATGCAGGGTACAATGCTGCCGCTTTTCGCAAGGATCTGTTATCAGGACTGATTGTAGGTATCATTGCGATTCCACTCGGTATGGCCTTTGCCATCGCTTCCGGGGTCAAACCGGAGTATGGATTATATACCACAGTAATCGCAGGGATTCTCATTTCCTTGCTGGGTGGGTCCAAGTTCCAGATTGGCGGGCCAACGGGGGCATTCATTCCGATCCTATTTGCCATTGTGATGCAGTATGGATATGAGAATCTGCTGATCGCCGGAATGATGGCCGGTTTGATGCTTGTACTAATGGGCGTATTCAAGCTCGGGGCATTAATTAAGTTTATTCCAAAGCCGGTGACTATCGGTTTTACGGCAGGGATCGCCGTCATTATTTTTAGCGGACAAATTACGAACTTTCTGGGACTTCGAGGCATCGAGAAACACGAGGATTTCTGGTCCAATATGAAAGAAATCGGGATGCATATCTCGACGATTAATATATACAGTGTGCTTACAGCTGGAATCTGTCTGGCTGTTCTTCTGCTTGTGCCCAAGTTTGCACCAAAGGTGCCTGCATCACTGGTGGGGCTGGTTCTTTCGACGGTAGTCGCGGCGTTCTTTTTTGAAGGGCAGGTGGCTACAATTGGTTCGTCCTTTGGCGCCATACCTAACTCTTTGCCTCAGTTTCATGTGCCAGAGATCACTTGGGAGCGTATTGTGAACTTGCTGCAACCCGCTTTTGTCATCGCCATGCTGGGTGGAATTGAATCGCTGCTATCCGCAGTTGTTGCCGATGGCATGACCGGAAGTCGGCATAACAGCAATCGAGAGTTGATTGGGCAGGGGATTGCTAATATGGTGACGCCGTTGTTTGGTGGTATTCCTGCAACAGGAGCGATTGCACGCACAGCAACAAATATCAAATCCGGCGCAGTATCGCCATGGTCTGGCGTGATTCACGGTGTGGTGGTTTTGCTGGTACTTGTTCTCTTTGCGCCATATGCATCCCACATTCCTCTTGCCAGTATGGCTCCTGTTCTCATGCTGGTTGCCTGGAATATGAGTGAACGGAGATCCTTCATACATGTCATGAAAACCAAAACGAGTGATTCACTCGTTCTGCTGATTACCTTTTTGCTGACCGTATTTACAAGTTTAACAACGGCTGTAGAGGTTGGGTTGATTCTGGCGGTCCTTTTATTTGTTAAACGGATGAGTGAGATGTTGAAGGTTGCCAAAGTACTGCCCGATCCCGATCATAAACATGAGAAAGTCATGGCCCACATGGTTCGGGAAGGACATGACTGTCCGCAAATAAGCCTCTATACAATTGAAGGGCCACTTTTTTTCGGCGCAGCGGATATGTTCGAGAAGTCGGTCATGGATTCGATTCATCGGCGACCAGGTACTCTGCTGTTGCGCATGGGCAAGGTGCCTTTTATGGATACAACAGGTGAATCCAATCTGGCCCGTGTTGTCAAACATATGGAGAGATCCGGGGGCAGGGTTTTACTTTCAGGCATTCAGGCGCAACCGTTGGAGATGCTGAAGAGAACAGGATTGATTGAACGGATTGGTTCGGATCATATGTTTGAGCACACGGGTGAAGCCATCAATTATGCATTATTGCATCTGGATGTTCAGAAATGCAGGGGGTGCAAACATTTTGCCTTTCGTGAATGTGCTGCATTGTCGAGTGCTGGCACCGACCCAGAGTGTAATAACCTGCTGAAACCTGAAAAGCGAGTCAATGCAAATAGCCCTATCTAACCTGCTGATGAGAGATGGAGCTATAAGAGTCTAGAGAGTATTTGCTTATCAAAATATATATTCTGGAAAATAAACGAAAAATATACTATGTTATAGGTTGATAGGTGAAAGGATTACATCGTCTATTAGATGAGAAATAATCATATTAAACCGAAGGAGCAACCATATGTCCATTCAACCGACTGCTTTACGTTCAGTGCTTAACCCCAGGTACCTGGAGTCTGCATTGAGGAATCACTATGACATTGGAACATGGGAAGAATGTTTGTTTTGGCTTAGAGGATTGAATGATACTTACCGGGTTCGCACGTCCAGTGGCATGTACATTCTCCGTATCTACCGCACTGAAATCACGGAGGCAGATGTTCAGTATGAGCTTTCATTATTGTCTCAACTGAAGAACGTTCTAGGTTCTGCGGAACATACCGACATTGGAGAATACATCGAGAAGAAAGATCATACGGGATATACGGTGTTGGAGGCTGCGGAAGGCAAGCGGGTTGCTGTAATGTTTCGGTATATTGAGGGTACGGAGAACAACCTGGAGGATGAGGAGTCTTGTTACGCTTTTGGTCAATCTGCCGCTGAATTACATGAGGCTATGGATCAGGTGAACATGGAGCTGCCACGATATGAGCTGGATCTGAAGTTACTTATTGACGAACCCCTTGAGCGAATTATCCACTATATCGGTGAGAACAATGAAGCAGCAGCATTTCTCCATACGTTTGCCACAACGTTAAAAGAACGCATCGTTACCACTTCCAGACAAGAGCTGGACTTTGGTCTGTGCCATGGCGATATGCATGGAAATAACAATGTGTTTCAACAGGAACATCAGTTCATCCATTATGACTTCGAGTGGGCAGCCAAAGGCTGGCGTGCCTATGATTTAGCTCAAGTGAAAGTTCGAAAAAGGCAGTCTGATGAGCGAAAAGCAGCATTATGGGATGCGCTCATGGCAGGATATCGTTCAGTCAGAAGTTTCTCTGCCGAAGATGAGCAGGCGGTTGATCTCTTTATTGTTGCTCGCCGATTCTGGGTGATGGGACTAGATGTTGCTTTTATTGAGAGTGATATGGGTGCGCTGGACTATGGTTCGGATTGGCTGGATAGTTTCGTGGAAGAATTCCGGGATACGGGGATTATATCCTAGCGAATGATGAACATTATTTTAGGTGTAGGTTTGAATGCTTTAAGACCCTTCCGAGTAACTCGGGAGGGTCTTTTTCATCTTATATTGAAGGTAACAGGGTCACTTATTAATTCGATGATGATGAAGCGGCAGCAGCCGATGCTGCGGCAGTTGCGGCCATGGCGGCCTGCTGGGCGATGATAATATTTGTGATACTGGTTGAGATTGCTGTCGTAAGCACACCGTTCCGCAGATTCTCCACATGTTGAATGGCTACCAGAGCAGACGAGAACAGGAGCAACTCCTGTTTGTCGATTGACCAGGCACCGAAGCCTTTTTGAGTCCGTAACCAGTCATTTGTTTCCGCGACTTCATCCACTAATGAGTCTCTGTCCGAAGGCAGTAGAGATAGTATCCCGAGAGATGGTAACGTATACGTTTTGTCCATTCGAAAATCTCTTTTACGAAAAGCTTCATTTAAAGCAATCACACGAGCACCTGCATCCGGGGGATCATCTCCAAGAACCAGTACCTGTGTTAACGCCTGCACACTGTTTCTGGAAGAGAACTCTGGTTTTAATTCCCCGTAGAGTTGTTCCATACGTGCCACACCAGTATCTACGTTGAGGTCGGAAAGGGCTAACATGGCAGCGAATATGTAGTCATCCTGTCCAGTGAGGAAACGATGCTCTGCTTTCATGCCGTCATAAAATGATTTGGCCCGCTCCACCGTAGGTTGAAACTGGTCAGGTGATGTCTGAGTAGCGATCTGATAGGCGGCAATAACCAGATAATCAGAGTTGCGAAATTTAATCTCTTTCATCAAGTCATAGACATGCAAGGTGTCTGCCAGTCTTGTCTCTGCATCCGTTGTAAGGGAGAGCATGGCAGCAATGCTAATGGCCGAATTACCTCTGAATGCAGAGAAAAGTTTTGTGTTTTGCTTAATCAACTCATGGCTTTGACGAATAGCTTCCCCATCCGCTGTTTTATTCTCCGCTGCATAGAGCAGGGCAACCAGACGTTGCATCATCGCATGTTGCCATTTGAACGACTTCTTGATGATCTGGGTATTGGAAACAAATAATTCAACTCGTTCTGCATGATGTTGCTGCATAGGCACACCTCCATATTCACAGTTATTCTACAATACTCTATTTCATGATTAGATTACCTTCACGCTGTAACATGACCTCTTCCAATGCCTTGAAGCTACTGGATTCGGGGTCTCGTCTACGATGGCATATTTTGATTTGGCGTAATCCACTTTATTATCTCCTTTTAAGAAAATATAGAATAGACTATCAATCTATTATTACCCTTTTATTTAAGGAGTGCCACTTCCATAAATAAGAGAGTCTAGTTGTTGAATATAAAAAAGACCGCAATCAGCGGTCGTAGGTTAGATTGATCGGTGATATAGGACTAATCTAATTGAAAGAAATTGTGTAGGCTACGTTAGGGTATGCCGTCGTCGATCCTGGAACACGTTCTACGACAGTGATCAGCGTACCCGGATTGTAGTAGGCTGACCCGCCATTGTAAGTATTGTTGCTTACGATAACTGTACCGAGGTCGAGTGTCGTATTATTGTAGTTCCAGTAGTAGCGCAGTTGAAGGGTATTGGCTGCATTTGTCGTAATTTTCACGCTGGTACCAGTCGTTTTAGCGTTAGGAAGAATATAGGCGTATCCTTGCCCGGCCGAGAGCGCATGGGAATAGGTGCTTCCATAACTTACGATGGCGGGATTAGCGGAAGCGGTCAGGCTAAACAGAAGGGAGATACCTAGAATAAGTGCAAAAAATGTGCTAATGCGTCTTTTCATAGAATGCCCATCCTCTCAAAATAAAGTGTTTTTATAGTTTAACTCAATGTAAACCAAAAACCTTTTCGAAACGGATTGGAGCCCCTCCTTATTCAGTTTATGTTAGCGCTGACATTCCTAACGACTATACTATATACCAATAAATTACAGATGTAAATAGTGGATCAGATTAGATGATTAGGAATATCAAATGAATTAAAGCGATTATTCCCATAGGGTAGATCAATGATCTGGAGAACCCGTTTTTAAATTCATTTCGAGGATGTTTTTCGAAAAAGAAGTGTAATACGGTATGTATGATGAAAAAGATATCCAGCACCCAAAATGTAATGGTCTGATATGAGCTAAAAAGAAGAGAGAGGATGATGGTATACATTGGCAGGTGAATCCAAGTGAAATACCTATAGGCTTTATCATCTTCCATATCTTTTAACACCATAAACAATTTCCACTCGGACCGCCTGATGGCATCCATTTCGTGAAGCAGAAAGAGAGACAGGTTAAACAAAAATAAAGCCAGTAAAAAGTCAGGCATGCAAAGTCTCCTTTTCCTATTCAATCTGTTCCTATCTTACTAAAGGTAATTTGATTTGGCAAAATATGAAAAAAAGGTTCACGCTCCGTTCATACGTGCTTGATATGCTCTCGAAAGAAAGCGTAAGGAACAGGTATTAAAAAATATGCGGAGTGGTGGGGGCAAGTCATGTCATCGTTGATAAGAAAGATTTTTGGGAAAATGATTTTACTGGTGTTATTGTTAGGCATGATATTAGGGGCAACTGGATTAGGGACCATGCCACTATCGGCAGCAGTATCCAATCCGGGATTAAATTCGGGCAAATTGGAGCAAGGAGTCGTAGCGAATCTGGATGATTCAGATCAGTTAACGGCATTCATGGATGGGATGATGGATGTGCAAATGCGATCTTTACAGATTCCAGGCGCAGTCATTTCGATTGTGAAGGATGGGAAGATCCTGCTCTCCAAAGGGTACGGACATTCGAACATCGAAGAAAATAAACCCGTTGATCCCGAAACCAGCTTATTTCGAATTGCTTCGACAACAAAGCTGTTCACATGGACCGCGGTGATGCAATTGGTTGAGGCGGGCAAGCTTGATCTTGATACAGACGTCAACACTTATCTGAAAACGGTGAAAATACCGAAAACCTATGAGGAATCGATTACATTGCGCCATCTCATGACCCATACCGCAGGGTTCGAGGAGGGTGGTGTAGGTTACCAGATCACTACCGATCCCGGGAAACTTCCCGTCTCTATTGCTGAAACGATGGCGAAACATATGCCTGCACGGGTTAAGCCACCAGGCGAGATGCTGTCGTATTCCAATTATGGCGCTTCACTCGCGGGACTTATCGTCGAAGAAGTCAGCGGTGTTGCCTACAATGACTATATACAGAAAAATATATTTGATCCGCTGGGCATGAATTATGCTACGGTAGAGGAGCCTGTTCCAGCGTCTCTGGAACCTTATGCCGCCCTTGGATACGCCCGAGCTAACGGCGAGTTTGTAACCAAACGGCCAACGTATGAGGGAGGATTTCGTCCTGCGGGATCAGGGAGCGTGTCGGCAAACGATATGGCTCATTTTATGATTGCCCATCTTCAAGACGGGCGATATGAAGATAAACAAATGCTCAAGCCGGAAACAGCCAAGCTCATGCATTCTCCGGCATTCCAGTTTGATGAACGTTTACCCGCCATGAATCTGGGCTTTTACGAGTTGAATATGAATGGGCTGCGTGTGATCTCTCATGGAGGGGCCGATGAGCTGTTTAATACAGCGCTTTATCTTGTACCGGACAAAAAAGTGGGCATCTTTGTTTCCTATAGTGGAGGGGAAGGCGGAACGGCAGCAGAAGGGTTGGCGCAAGCCTTTTTTGACCGATACTATCCTGTACATGCAACTGAGCAGCCTAATGAAACTTCTATTGAATTCGGGGAGTCTCTGGAAAAATATGCAGGCTCCTATCAATTTACCCGTCGTAATCACACAAAAATTGATAAGTTTTTCAGTTTTCTGACTCAAATCAATATTGAGGTTTCGGATAACCGACTGTTTATTGGAAGTGGTGCAGATCAGCAAGTATATACTCCGATTGGCGTGAATTTATTCCAGGAGGTCGGAGGGACACATCAGATGGGGTTCCGCACCGATGCAGAGGGCAAGGTCACGTATCTGTTTCTGGATATATTAAACCCAATGCCGCTGGAACCTGCACCGTTAATGAACCAATCGAAGTTCTGGCTCCTCTTACTCGGCATTTCGGTTGTTCTGTTCATCACCGTATTGCATGGAATTGTTTATCGCAGACGCGAAATCAGAGTGATGCCAAAAGCACAGAAATGGGCAGTCCGGCTGTCAGCTATTACGTCTATATGGGGAATATTAACCTTGGGCTCAACACTTCTGGTGTTGAACATGAATCTGATTGATCGGCTTAGCCATATTCCACTTTCTTTACGTCTCTATCTGTTTATGCCGGTAATCCTTGTAGGGTTGACTGCGGCAATATTCATCATGAGCGCCCTGGCATGGAAAAACCAATATTGGACGTTACTGAAGCGTGTGCACTATACGTTTGTAACGGTAGCAGCGGTGATCTTGAGTTTATTTTTCTATCATTGGAACCTGCTGGGCTGGCATTTTGGTTGAAGACTTCCTCCCAAGTGGAAGAAACAAGATAGATATCGGAGGCATACATTTGATATGACCAAAATCCTAGTTGTGGATGACGATGTGCATATTCGTGAGCTGATCACCTTGTTTTTGCGTAATGAAGGATTCGAGATTGTGGTAGCTAAGGACGGTGCGGAAGCACTGGAGATTGTGGGGAAATCCCCAATTGATCTGGTTATCCTTGATATTATGATGCCGCGATTGGACGGTTGGGAATTATGCAGGGAGATCCGGCGTATGGATCTGAATATGCCACTGCTAATGGTCACGGTAAAAGGGGAATCGGCCCAGAAAGTGAAGGGATTTCAGTTGGGAACAGACGATTATTTGACAAAACCCTTTGATCCGCTGGAACTTGTGATGAGAGTAAAAGCATTGCTGAAACGTTACTTGATTGTCTCTTCCCAGACGATTCAATTGGGGGGCATTATGCTGAATCGACGCAGCTTTCAAGTGATTCGTGGAGAAGAAACAATCAATTTGCCTTTAAAAGAATTTGAATTGCTGTTCATGTTGGCAAACCAGCCTGGGCAGATTTTTACCCGGGAACAATTAATCATTAAGATCTGGGGAAGTGACTATGAAGGGGATGACCGGACAGTTGATGTTCATATCAAGCGACTACGTGAAAAATTCGCTGGTGATGCACACCATTTTCAGATTGAAACGGCTCGCAGTCTGGGCTACCGGTTAGTCATCACATGATCAAAACCTTATATGTTCGTATTATTTGCACGTTTCTGGTCGTCATTGTTTTCAGCTTGCTGACCTCTTTTTTCATGGGGATCTTCCTTTTTAAAAAAGAAGTAAATCATATCGGTCAAAATGACATGATTTCTGTAGGGGAGGAACTGATCCGTCTATATGAGCAAACGCAACCTGAGGACAGGGATGCTTTCATCAAAAGTATGGTGAAAGTGTCCACCTATCCCATTCATCTATATGACGTTTCGGGTAACGTAACTTTTTATGACCTAGACCATACAGAGACCGTTGAAATTACACCAGAAGTGGTTCAAATGGTGTTGCAGGGTCAGGTCTATCGTTCTCACGGAGAAGTGGAGCAGACGTTCATCGGTCTTCCTTTTCCATACAAAGGGGAACCACAAGCCATGTTTATGCAGTATTCTCCGCAGAATGAAAATATCATTAATCGGATGATTTTGCTGGTGTTATTGCTTGCACTGTTGATCGGAAGTTTTTGTATCCTTATTGCTGCAAGGTATTTGGTAAAGCCGATCCAGGTGTTGACGCGGGCAACCAAACGACTGGCGAAGGGTGATTTTAATGTGGAAATTCAAACAAAACGTGTGGACGAAATGGGAGCATTGACGCAGAGTTTCAATGAAATGGCGAGTGAGCTTAAACAGCTGGAACAGATGAGACAGGATTTTGTTTCCAATGTATCTCACGAGATTCAAACGCCGCTGACCTCTATTTCCGGTTTTGCCATGGCGTTGAAAAACAGCAGCCTGGTCGCTGAGGCCGATCGTAACTATTACCTCGATATCATTATTACGGAGAGTGGACGACTATCCAGACTAAGTGATAATCTGCTGGAGCTGGCGTCTCTGGATTCCGATCATCATCCGTTCGAGACAACCACCTATAATCTTGATGAGCAAATCAGGCAAGTGGTGGTGACTTGCGAGCCTCAATGGTCAGCCAAAGGCATTCCAATTCACTTAGAATTGGCGGACGGTATCAAAATAAGGGCAGATCAGGATCAACTTAACCAAGTGTGGATGAATTTACTGGGCAACAGTATTAAGTTTACTCCCGTGGGTGGGCGTATTGAAATACGCATGAGCCAGTCTGTGGATGGAATCTTTTTCACGATAACCGATTCGGGCATTGGAATAGCGCCAGAGCAACTGGATTATGTTTTCGAGCGGTTTTATAAAACAGACCTGTCACGCGATCGTAGCATTAGTGGTAACGGTCTGGGCCTCGCCATCGTCAAAAAAATCGTGATGCTTCATCACGGAACTGTTGAAATGAGAAGCCAGGTGGGCGTGGGGACAACGGTGATGGTTCATTTGCCTTCCGGATGATTACAAAAATGGATGTAGAGCTGCCAAAGATATTTTTCTGGTAGCTCTTTTTTTATGAGTTTTCAGATCCCTATTCCAGTAGGGATAAAAATCAGGATTATTCTGATTGCAATAAATCATCAAGGGTTATCCTAATCATGTCAGGTGAGGGCATGAGGAAGAGGCACCTTTTTCATGTAAAAGCCCTGTTTAGCTAAACTTCCTCACATTCCTTGTTGTATTTCTGCGACACATCTCGTACAATTTGGTGGAGTAATTCTGCATTGCGTTAATGTGAATGTGAAAATTAAAGATTACATCAGGAAGCTGTACACAAGAAAAGGGGAGAATCGTTTGGAATCAAAGCAACTATCTAGAGGGCTAAAGCCCCGCCATGTAGAGCTGATTGCACTCGGAGGTACAATCGGCGTTGGTTTGTTCATGGGATCGGCAAGTACGATCAAATGGGCAGGTCCCTCCGTGCTGCTGGCTTATTTATTGGCTGGTATCGTTATCTTTTTTGTCATGCGCATTATGGGTGAAATGTTGATTCAGGAGCCGGTAACCGGTTCGTTTGCTACATTTGCTCACAAATATATTAGTCCGCTTGCCGGATTCCTGACCGCCTGGAGCTACTGGTTCCTATGGGTTACGGTTGGTATGGCGGAAGTTACGGCGATTGGTATCTATGTCGGGTATTGGTTCCCGGATATTCCACAGTGGCTGCCTGCACTTGCTGGGGTGCTCATCATTGCGGCGGCAAATCTGGCGGCTGTGAAGTTCTATGGAGAATTTGAATTCTGGTTTGCGATGATCAAAGTGACGGCTATTGTGGCGATGATCGTGATCGGAACAGGACTCATTTTCTTCGGCTGGGGGAATGGGGGTCAGGCCATTGGTCTGTCGAATCTGTTCAGCCATGGTGGATTCTTCCCTGGGGGCATCAAAGGTTTCCTCTTCGCGCTGTGTATCGTAACAGCTGCGTATCAAGGGGTGGAGATGGTCGGCATTACAGCAGGCGAAGCGGAGAATCCGAAATACACCTTGCGTAAAGCGATCAAAAATATCGTGTGGCGTATTCTTATTTTCTACGTTGGCGCCATATTTGTTATCGTAACCTTGTACCCTTGGAACGAAGTAGGCGAGACGGGAAGCCCGTTTGTGCTCACCTTTGCCAAAGTTGGTATTGTTGCTGCTGCGGGGATCATTAACTTTGTGGTGCTCACGGCGGCCATGTCGGGATGCAACAGTGGGATCTACAGTGCAGGACGGATGTTATACACGCTGGCTGAGAATGGGCAGGCACCTGCCTTTTTCAAAAAGCTGTCCAAAGGCGGGGTTCCCCGCAACAGTATCGTCATCACAATCTCCTTGCTGCTGATTGGGGTTGTACTGAACTACCTGATGCCGGACTCCAAGCTGTTCCTGTACATCTACAGTGCAAGTGTTCTTCCGGGTATGGTTCCATGGTTCGCGCTGGCGTTCAGCCAGTTCCGATTCAGAAAGCGTTGGGACAACGAGATGGCGGACCACAACTTCAAGTCCAAATGGTTCCCAATCAGCAATTACATCATTATTGTGTATCTGATCCTCGTCATTATCGGTATGGCGTTTAACCCGGATACGCGCTTGCCTCTGATTGTTGGAGCTACGTTTATGGCCATCGTGGTGGCTGGATATTTCGCATTTGGCATTGGCAAAAGACAACGGATAGATGGCGGCGAAGATCGCTAGTCTAATATTCAAAAATCAACTTATATCGTAATATCATACATGCATTCCTTGAAACGATTGGAGAACCTGAGGGTTGTTCAGCGTCATTCAGGGAGTGCATTTTTTTATCCGCAAAATTCATGCTTGAATCTCCTGTAACTGGAGGTTTTAAGATTGGAGGCAGACAAGGGGGCATACATCTTATGAGGACAGTGGAATGGATTTATCTTATTTTTAACCTGCTTATGTTCGTGGGGGTAATCGGGATTGGGAGACAGAGTCAACATTTTCGGAAAATGGTATGGGGTGGATTCGTCATATCGGGTGTGCTGTTGATCGTCCATGGTGTGGTCGAAGGACTTCGTTGGCCGATGATTCCGGCGTATATACTCACGTTGGTTCCACTGGTTGTGTTAGTTACACAGGCAAGACGCCAGCAAAAGTCAGGTGCAACTTCGCTGAATAGTAAATGTTCCGAGGCGCCATCTTCCACATCGACTTTGGCAGGGAAATTCGGACGTGTTCGAATCATTGCAACGTCTCTCCTGGTGTTGGGATACGCTATTGTAAGCATTGGCTTGCCGCTGCTGTTCCCGGTGTTTTCGTTTGCCAAGTCAGCAGGTCCTTATGGAATCGGAACGGTATCCTACGATTGGACAGATAACAGCCGTGAGGAGTTGCTGACGAGTTCTGCCGGTGATCAACGGGAGTTGATGGTACAGATCTGGTACCCAACGAATTCAGACGCAGAGGGCGCAACAGCTCCTTATGTTAATAAGCCGGATATCTATGCGACAGCCTTCAATGAAGTGCTGAAACTGCCAAAGCTTTTATTTTCCAGTCTGAGTCAGGTCAAAACACATGCGATACAGGAAGCTCAGTTGTCTGATGCCGAAGCCAAGTATCCGGTTGTTCTTTTCTCTCATGGTCTGCATGGGTATGAAAATCAGAATACGTTCCAGGTCGAGCAGCTGGTCAGTCAAGGTTACATTGTTGTAGGCATTAATCACACGTACAGCAGTCTGGTATCCGTATTCCCGGATGGACGTGTGGCGCAGTTTGAATCGGAAGGAAAAGAAGGCTTTGAACAGCTGCAATTCAGTTACTTGGACAAGTTGAATGAGACATGGGTGAAGGATGCACAGTTTGTACTGGATGAGGTAGAGAAGTTGGCTGCGGGAGATCCGAGTGGACGCTTTACAGGACATATGGACCTGGACAATATCGGCATGTTTGGGCATTCATTTGGCGGAGCAACGACAGTACAGATGTTAATGGATGATCCACGTGTGAAAGCAGGCATGAATATGGATGGCGTATTGTTTGGCGAGAGACGTATCCCTGCGGAAGGCGTGGGCAAGCCGTTCCTGATGATGAGTGCAGACTCAACCGTTGCAGGTACAAGTGTCATGAGTGACGAAGAGATTGCTGCGATGGGCACGACCCGTCCGGAAGCCGAGAAATATTACGAGGAAGTGTATGAGCGCTATGAGCCGGTAACCGCAGGAGGTAACTTCTGGATGGAGCTGACCAACACCAAACATCTGAGTTTCTCCGACCTCTACCTGATCTCTCCACTGCTCGAATGGACACAAGGTGTAGATGCACGGGGGACACAACAATTGGTTAACGATACAACGATTGATTTCTTCAACCACTACTTGAAAGGGCAATCGCTTCATTTGGACAAGGAAGTGGGAGAACATGAATCCTATTTGTTGAAAAAAGGCTAAACGTAAAAATGGAAGGAGACCGAAGTTCAGTCTTCTTCCATTTGTTTTAAACGTAACCGCATGCCCTCCTGCAACAGGTTAATGCCATCTACAATCTTGGCTCCATTCGGGATTCATCACTTTGCACAGCTTGTTAAAACGCAAAATATGATCGGTCACGGAGTCCAGCATATATCGGGCCTGTTTGCGAAAAAATACTTCAGGTGTTTCGGCATGCTCGACACTTGCATACATCAACACAAAGTCCCACACCATGCTTTGCACAGCAGGGCTATCGATTGCCCAACGCTTGTCCAGCGCTTCGGTAGTGCGAATGCGAATAGCCTCCATTTTTTTCACCCAGACATCCGCTTCGACTTGTGGCTGATTCGCCATAATGAAGAACGGAACCTCTAGCCGAGCCAGATCGGCCCAATAGGCCGGGTCATTGATCAGTTCCTGAATTTCCTTCCAGGCCAGTGTTTGCTGAGCCGTCAGTTTCGTATCTTTCATCATGTATTTATCGAAAAAGTGCAGAAACGACACTCTCCACTCCTGCGGAATGTTGTCCAGCAGATGGGATTCATCCACCTTGGCAGCAACAAATTGTTTTCGTCTGCTCGCATTGGCCGTTAGCGATTCTACCAGACTGGAGATATAGGTGAGAGACTGTTCGGAATGTAGGGAAGTTTCTTTTTCATGCTGCTTCGCTTGCTGCAAAATGGAGAGCATGGAATTCATCGTGCCGATCTGGGTTTCCAACGCTTCAATCTGCAGATCCAGTGCCTGTGCTACCGCCAGTTCACCCGAAATGAGCTTTCGAATATCCGGTATGCTGAAATTCAGATAACGAAGTGTTGTAATGAGTTCGAGTTGCCACAGGTCTTGCGTTGTATAGAGCCGATGCCCACCTTCCGTATGACTGGAGGGTTGTAACAGTTCAATCTCATCGTAATAACGGATCGTTTTCACCGTGGAGCCGATCAGTTTGGCTGCTTCACCGATGGAATAGGGTTCTTTGTTTGCATTCAACGAGATCACCTCATGATTCATTATACAACCTCCTGTCACTGGAGATTCAATGTTAGACGACTGTCATGGAATTCTGGCGGGCTTAGTTTAAATTCCACCCATCTCGGTTACAAAGGAAAGAGTGCAACTTTTACGCAAATTAAATTCACAACAAATAAAAAATACGTTTATACGATGGGTATCGTGTAAATAACCAAGGAGGAAATTGAACATGGCTAATCAAGATCAGCACACCATGCAAGATCCAACGACCCAATATCCAAAGGCGACACCGGAGTGGAAACAGCAACAGGATGAGCCGGGGCTCCAGCGTGAGATGACCCCTGTTCCCGATGCGGGTGAGAAAAGTTATAAAGGCAGCGGACGTTTAACAGGACGTAAAGCGGTTGTGACCGGAGCCGACAGCGGAATAGGCCGGGCGGCAGCGATTGCGTTTGCTCGTGAAGGTGCAGATGTCGTTCTGGCTTATCTGCCGGAAGAGGAAGCAGATGCGCAGGAAGTTGTGAAGCTGATTGAGGAAGCCGGTCGCAAAGCGATCAAGATGCCAGGTGACCTGAAGGATGAGAAATACTGTGAAGAACTCATTGAATCTGCGGTAAAAGAGCTTGGCGGAATTGATATTCTTGCTAACGTGGCAGGTAAACAGCAGTTTGTTGAGCAGATTGCAGATCTGACCACTGAGCAATTCGATGCGACGTTCAAAACAAATGTCTATTCCATGTTCTGGCTCTGCAAAGCAGCTGTGAAACACATGAAGCCGGGCAGCTCCATTATCAACACGTCATCGATTCAGGCATACAAACCTTCGCCAATCCTGCTGGATTATGCAACAACGAAGGCATCCATTAACACGTTTAGTAAAGCATTGGCCCAACAGGTGGGTAGCAAAGGGATTCGTGTCAACGTTGTTGCACCAGGCCCAGTATGGACACCGCTCCAGGTCGTGGGTGGACAACCGGTCGAGAAGCTAGCCGATTTTGGCTCCAACACACCGCTTGGTCGAGCAGGACAACCTGCCGAGATGGCTCCGGCATTTGTGTTCCTGGCAAGCCAGGAATCCAGCTATGTGAGCGGAGAGACACTGAATGCAAATGGCGGTACGGTTAGTCCGTAAACGTTGGATATAAAAGGCCTATAAATCCTAGGTCAGTACTCATAGGAAATTTAAGTAAAACACTCCATTCCCGATGAAGGTGAATGGAGTGTTTTATTGTTATGTTATTTTTTATGAAAATAAAATTACTTCTGCTCTGGTTTCGGGTCCAGAATGGCATAACTGCCTAGCGTGGCTAATTGTGCTGTATTCAGAAGGGCTTCATCCACTGCAGCGAGGGCTTCACCGGCAGCTGTCATCAGCTCATCAGAGTCAACAGGTGAGGCGAAACGGAGAATGACCCGGTTCTCTCCTTTTTTGAGTTCACTCTCAGCCTTGGTTTTGTACTCATTAATGGACGCGACTTCGAGATCATTCTGCACATAATAATCATTGGCATCGCTCTCGCCATTAAACATCGTGAGCTCGGAATCAAGCCAATAATCTTGATCCGCTATCGTTTTCTGACTTGCAGCAGTCTCATCATTGGCATTGTACAGGAAATACGGGATGCCGGAGTTCGTCAGGTTGTTGGTGGCATCTACATGGAACCATTCGTTCCCGATTTTGACCTTGTTCCATGCATGTGGAACGCCGCTGGAAGCGCCCGTTACAACGATGCTTTCCAATCCCGAGAGATCGGAGAGCAATTTGTAAACGGAAGCATAGCTGGCACATACCCCAACTCCTTTGACCAGAATACCGTATGTGGTAAACGAGTCATTAAACTGTGGATCGACATTTTTGAAGTTGTTTTGCTCCGCATTTTCCAGCGCTGCATCATCATACTTTGCGTTATCGTTCAGATAATCGTAGATGGCTTTCCGTTTCTCGTCTTCGTTCATACCTTTCTTGATAATGGAAGCCACCACTTCGTTCGCTTTGGCAATAATCTCATCTTGCTTCTTCTGGATTCCACTAGCCGATTCATTGTAATGAATCGAAAGGGTAAGTGTACCATAGTTGTATTCGAAACCTTCCACACCAAGAATCAATGGATTCTGGTACATCACTTTCAGGACAACATCTGAGAGTGTCGTGAAATTTTGAGCTTCGGGGAAAGCCTTTAACGAAATTTTATCTTGTGCCGTAATCATGTTTTTGGCTAAAACTTCTTCCAATGCGGAATCTGCATTGATCATTGCATCGCCTGTAGCAGGCTGAGGCACGGTTTCCTGATTACCTTGTTCTACATTTTGCTGTGTATTGGATTTCTGCTCATCTACCAGGTTGTCTTCTACAGCTTCTGGAGCTGAAGCAGGTGTTTCATTGGAAGCTTCTTCAGAAGCTATATCTGAAGTATCATCTGAAGCCTCATCGGAAGCCTCAGTAGATAGAGGATCAGTTGCATCTTCTGACGTTCCAGTATCGGTTGTAGACTCTGGAGTTGAAGTTTCCGAAGCCGGTGCTTCTTCTGTTTCCGTTGCAGACTCAGGTGCATCATGATTGTTGATGATCGTTGGCACATCAGGTGCAGGGACGTAAGGTGTGTTATTCTTTGGTTCCACCAGTCCGTTGCTGGACTCGGCTACGGTTTGCTGAGTGAGTCTGTCCAGGTCTGCTTGGGTCACATTTTCTACACGTACGTAACTTTTCAGAGCTGTTCCTTTAATGTGAAAAGGAATATTTGTTTCATTGAACTCTGAAATCTCTACGCTTTTGGTATCATAGACAATGGTTTCACGGGCTAGAGATCCGTCATTGTACTCAACTGTTGCTTTCTGAGGAAGTACATCTATATTCTTTAATTTCTCCATATACAATTGTTCTTTCAAAGCTGTTGGTAACTGGGAAGCAAGCGGAGCTGTAGGGACACCTCTGCTAAAATTGGATTCTTTGCCTCCACCGATTGCAGTGACGTAATATTCTCCTCGTAAACCATGGTTCTGATGAGAAATTATCAGTTCCTTATAAGTGCCGAGCCCACCTCTTCCGTCTTTCATAAAATCATTGAAAGACGTCTCTGTTGTTACCGCAATATCTAAAGGCAGACTATTACTGAAGGCGTCCTCTGCGCCAGTTAGAGGTACATTTGTATCGAAGTTGGTTAGGTCAGAACGTTCATAAATTTTATATTCGGTGGCACCCTCAACCTTGTCCCAGACCAACGTTAACCGTCTGTCTTTATCAATCTCGTATCTTAGGTTGGGCACAGGCAACTCCGATTTCACTGTAAACGGAATAATGATGGGTTGATCGAGCAGGGTTAGCTTCTCGGCATCCGGATCATAATTTAAACGAATGTAATAAATGGGGGCACCGCCCCAAGAGCCTTGATCCTTGTTCTTCATGGAATCTGAGGTTAAAACGCCCCACCCAAGAGGCCTAATGGAAACGTTGTTGCCATTGGTATCGCGAAGGGCATGTACATCGCTTGCTTTGAGTGCTTTAATATCGGTATGTACACTTATAATGTCAATAGCTGACAGGTTATTCTTCCGTAAATCTGCTTTAAACTTGAACGTAAATTCTTCATCCTGAGCTACATTGTACATCGGCATGATCGCTTGTTCCGATTCAGAGCCGTATTTCTGCTTCAAACTTAAAATGGTAGAACCTTCTACTACTTCTGTAGGGTTATTTTCGGACGGACTGCTCTCCTGTTCAGTACTCTGGCATCCAGCCAGTAACAGGGTGAGCGCAAACATAACGAAAAATAGACGTTTCATGATACACCGCTTTCTTGTTTTTCTGAGTTGCTCTAATGGCTACGTTCTACACACCGAAAGATTATCAAATATGGTTAAAACCCATACTCGAACCTCTTAACAGCCAAACCTCCTATTAATTTCCTAATATCCTTTGCTAGTTTATGGTCATATTGACGCATTGTCAAGGTGAGAGGGTAGGTTTTAAGTCCTGTAGAACAATAGAACAGTTGTAATTCTGTAGCGGGGGGACCATGTTAAAATACAAGAGTTACTACATATTTATATATATAACAGAATAATTTGAGGAGGCTGAGGTGGCGTATGACAGCAGAACAGATTGTCAGAACCTTTTTTGAAGAAGTCCGATCAGGCCGAAATCCTGATTATGCAAGCAGCGTGATGGCGGAACAAGTACTGGCTCATCAAGTGATATCTGAAGATGAGGTCACGGTCACCCGAAAACCTTCCGATTATGCGGATCATGTGCGAGAGATGATTGAAGCTTACGGGGAATTTTCACTCGAAATTCAAGAGATGCTGACGCAAGGTGATAAAGTCTATGTGCGCTGGAGACAAACGGGTACCCATATTGGCGAAGTGGACGGATACAGTCCAACCAACCTCCCAGTGATTGAAATTGCGAGTGCGGTATACCGAGTGGAAAACGAACAAATTGCAGAGTATTGGATACAGATCGACAGGTTGGGCATCGAAAAACAATTGGAACGTAATCAGAGCTGAGTTTTCAGCTCTTTTTTAGTTTTCAGTTCTTTGTAAGCGTTCCCGTGTTATAATGACAAAGTTGTATACAAGTTACCTAAAACGTTTTCTGTCTTTTAACTCCATAATCTGAAAGTGAGGTTCAGTGATGATTAAAGCAACGGAAGATAATCAATATGTTGAACTAACAAGCCCGACAAGTTTACCGAAGGCATCCGGATTCCTTTGGAATGAAAAGATGATGATTCATATGAATTGCCGGGGGTACGCGGTGGCCCAATTCATGCAGCCCGAACCTGCTAAATACTCGTATGCGCCCAACCTGGAAGCCAAGACGTTTATGCAACCGGAGCAACCATACTATGCCCACCATCCGGGACGGTTTGTCTACATTAAAGATGAAATAAGTGGCGAAATTTTCTCAGCCCCGTATGAACCGGTTCGCAAGCAGGCGGATAGCTATACGTTCGCTGTCGGTAAACACGATATTCACTGGAAAGTGATTCAGGACGACATTTGCATCGAGATGTCCCTGCGCCTGCCGAAGGAAGATGTCATGGAGCTATGGCGTGTGAAGGTAACCAATCTGTCTTCGAGAAAACGCAAGCTGAGTATCTACCCGTATTATACGGTCGGTTATATGTCCTGGATGAACCAATCCGGTTCATATGTGGAAGATTTGCAGGGCATTGTCTGCTCGGCGATTACGCCGTATCAGAAATATCAGGATTATAGCAAAATCAAAAATTACAGCGACAAAACCTATCTGCTTGCAGATCACCAACCGACTGGCTGGGAAGTAAATCATGAGACTTTTGAAGGCGAAGGTGGACTACATAATCCTTCGGCCCTGCAGTCGGAGACACTCGCTGGTGGAGATGCACGGTACGAGACACCTGTAGCTGTATTGCAATATAGAGTCGAACTGGAAGCGGGAGCGGAGCAGGCGTATCGATTCATCTTTGGTCCGGCTCATGATGAGACAGAGATTGAGGGCATTCGTCAGCATTATTTTGTGAAGCAGAATAAGGATGGACAGGCTGGTTTCGTCGCAGCCGAACAGGAATATGCTGAGTATATTGCGGAAGGGCAAGGGAACATCCAGATTGAGACACCGGACAGCTGGTTAGATAATGTCGTGAATCACTGGCTGCCTCGCCAGATGTACTATCATGGCAAAACCAACCGTCTGACAACCGATCCGCAGACGCGGAATTATTTGCAGGACAACATGGGCATGAGTTACATTCAGCCGCAGATTGCGCGGGCTGCGTTCTTGACCGCTCTCTCTCAGCAGCATATAAGCGGCGCCATGCCAGATGGTATTATTTTGCACCCGGACGCAGAACTGAAATATATTAACCAGGTTCCTCATACCGATCACTGCATCTGGCTTCCGGTCTGTATGAAGACCTATTTGGATGAAACGAATGACTATAGCATTTTGGAGGAACAGGTTGCTTTTACAGACAGTGAACAAAAGGTTTCCGTACTGGAGCATATGAATCTTGCAATGCGCTGGTTGATCCATGAGCGTGATGCGCGTGGGTTGAACTATATCAATCAGGGTGACTGGTGTGATCCGATGAACATGGTGGGGTACAAAGGCAAAGGCGTATCCGGCTGGTTAACCATTGCGTCGGCATATGCGTTCAATGTGTGGGCAGATATTGGTGAACAGGCAGGGCATGGCGAGGTTGCAGCGGAATTCCGTCAGGAAGCCACTCAGACCAATGCGGTAGCCAATGAGTATCTGTGGGATGGGGACTGGTATGCCCGCGGAATTACGGATGATAACGTAGTGTTTGGCGTAAGCAAAGACGTGGAAGGACGCATCTATATCAATCCTCAGAGCTGGGCACTTATGAGCGGTGCTGCGGATCAGGAGAAACAGGAGAAGTTAATCCGTGCCGTAGAGGAGCAATTGGAGACGCCATATGGTGTCGAGAAACTCGCGCCGTCTTTCACAGCGATGCGGGAAGATGTAGGTCGAGTTACGCAGAAACATCCGGGAAGTGCGGAGAATGGTGCAGTGTACAATCACGCGGCGGCGTTCTATATTTACGCGTTGTACCTGGTGGGCGAGAAGGAGAAGGCGTATCGTCTGTTGCGTAAAATGATTCCTGGCCCCGATGAAGAGGATATTCTTCAGCGGGGTCAGCTACCCGTATTTATCCCGAATTATTATCGCGGAGCCTATCGTCAATTCCCACGTACAGCTGGGCGCTCCAGTCATCTGTTCAACACCGGCACGGTGCCTTGGGTGTATCGTTGCCTGATCGACGGATTGTTTGGACTGCAAGGTCATGCACAAGGACTTCAAGTGCGGCCGCAGTTACCAGAAGATTGGAACGAGGCATCAGTTACGCGGTTGTTCCGCGGGGCTGAGCTGAATGTAAACATGAAGAAGGATGCAACTGTCCGGACAATTGAGGTACATGTTGACGGTCAACGAATTGCAGGCGACATCATCAAGAATATACAGGCCGGCGTGAAATATGAGGTGCTGGTGAAGCTGCCTTTGTAGAGAAGCGCAAGGAGTAATGCTGAACGATGTGAAGAGTTTGGAAAATTACGAAGACAAATTAAAAACTGCCTTTCCTTTATAGAAGGAGGGCAGTTTTTGCCTTCAAGATGTTGTTTTGAATTGATACGTTTGTCAGACTGAATATGATGAAAGAATCCACAAGCTAAGCTTGATTAGCAAACACTCTATTCTTTGACTCTGTACCAATAGCTATAAATCTCTGAATAACCCAGCTTGGCGTAAAGCTTCAGGGCAGGTGCATTATTCGCAACCACTTGCAGGTAACTGGAGGTAGCACCTTGTTTTTTTGCCCAATGCAATAGATGCAAGATCATCTGTTCAGCAAGTCCCCGATTTCGAAAGTTAGCGTCTGTAATGATATCATACAACCCGATATAGCCACGTTCGATGACACCAAACCCACAAGCGACGACTTGCCCATCGATCAACAGCGAGATGAAACCTACCTGTGTGCGGATATTGTTCAACATAAGTTCCGTCGTTTCCCGTTGCAGATCATTCACCTTGTTCAGTCGACAAAAGTGATCCAGCCACTCTCCGGTTAACTGCTCGTCAATCTGTACAGCATGGTGCTCAGGCTCTTTGATATGTTCCAGACTCCGAGTCTGGAGGTGGGTGAGATCCACAACAGCATACCCTTTGTCTTGCAAAAGTTGGTCGAGATGATCCGGCTGAATAAACGGCGTGATTTTGAATATGGTATTTAATTGATTGGAAGCATAGATGCGCTCACATTCTTCAATCTTTTCATGCACATCCAGAGTCGAGTAGTGGATCGGTTGAACGGAGTTGGCACGTTTGGTATATCCTTTGGCAAAACGGAGTACCCAACCGTCATATAATAAGGTGGACAAGGGTTGCCAGTGGTTAAGCGATAGTTCTTCAATGGTTTTATGTTCTGAATCTATGGAATGAGTCATATCCAACCTCCGATTTTATGATTAATAATAATACATAATTGTGTATAAAAATACAATACAAACATATATATCGCCGAACAGTATGCATTATAGCCGGAGATGGTATACAATTTAATTTGGTTGAATGAATAACTTCAGAAGCGGAGCGCGTTATGTTAACTATAGAATTAAATAATCACAGCATTAACTGTCATATCCAATACGGCAAACGGAAGAAAGTGTCCATCACGATGGACTTACCTTATATGGTAACAATAAAAGCACCCAATGGTACCAGTGAAGACATGATCCGGCAACTTGTAGAGCAGCATGGGGATGTGATTTTGAAGAAATCCGCACTGATGCAGCGAGCGCTTGACGGTCCTCAAGCCAAGGAATACGAAGATGAGGGCAAAGGGAAGTTCCTGCTTTTTGGCAAGGAGCATGCACTGCATGACTTAATCCCTGTAGAGGGTCTGACAGAAGAAGAGCTGCGAGCGAATCTGAAGAAGTTTTATTTTGCCGAGTGTAAACGCATGATTGGGGAGCGCATCGGACGTTATCAGCAAGAGTTGAAGGTGAAGCCGAAGTCAGTAGAGATCGTAGATTCTCCCACCAAGTGGGGCAGTTGTAGCTGGGACAAAAAGCTTACGTTCAATTATCGCCTGGCGATGGCGCCACTGGAAGTGATGGATTATGTCATCATTCATGAACTGTGCCATATTCACCACATGAATCATGATCGCTCTTTCTGGCGACGGATCGGCAGCATTATGCCGGATTATAAAACAAAAGAAGATTACCTGATGCGCAATGGTCGGGCTATGACACTATAATTCCAGACCCAAGTTTGTACTTGATACTATAGATCCCTCCATTATAATTCGTAAAATCCGCGAAGGTCCCACTGTTTGCAGTGAGTGGCTTCGCGGATTTTTTGTTATGTCTGGATCAGGAATGGGATACTTGAACGCCGTATTGTTTGAAAAAATGAGTAACTGCATCCATGTCCATTCGATCATCGAACAGATGCTCAGGATAATAGATGCCTGGAGCCATAGACTTGTCCGTTGGCATCATCAGTATCTTCTCGGCTTGCACCGCAGCGCCGAGTGCAGTCATGTGGGTCTGACCGAGTGGGTCAGAGACCGTCATCGTTCGTTCAACCTGGTTACCTTTCGCATCCAGCCCTTTCAATTGAATGACCAGATGATGTGCGCTCCCGGTTCCCGGATTATAGAGCAATTTCCGCCGGAATGGCTGGAAACGTTCACCACTGATCATCTTCCATACTCCGGTTTTGACCAATCCGGCGAGAGTATATGTAGATACCTTACTATCGAATGAAATACGGAAACTGGCGGAATCGATATGGCTGGTATGAGGCAAAGTGACGTGATCGGGTGTGTCCAGTCTGTAACATGGGGTCGTATACCCGTTCGGGAAATGAACCTTAATCGGATCTGTCATGGGGTAGACGAGTCGGTTCGTGTTGGATTCGGTGACCTGAAAAGGAATACTCATCCGGTCCATGAAGGCTGCCGAATCAGGGCCGGCCTTATCCCGCAGCGACCATAGGGCATGAATGTTTACATCGACATGTTGCAGAGAGTTAGAAAGTATCATGGCAAAGAGTGACGCCGTTCCTGCCATCCATCCAGAGGACAGCACTACCGGAGCATGAAGCTCTTCCTGCTCTACTGTACGGATCGCTTGATTGAACACCTCAGTCCAGCGTGTTACATCGATAAGTGGAATTTTTCTCCGCACTGCCGATACCAGTAGCCGATCATCCAGATCGTTCACTGCATTAATGATTAACGATATATTCTCTCCTGCTTGAATCAGTGGATCGTCTGCATGGGTATCAACAACAACCGTTTGGACACGATTGGATGGAAAAGGTGCTGCTTTACCTGCAGAACGGCCTCCCAGTACCAATTCCAGATCAGGATGCCTGTCATGCAAAATGCGGGCAAGCTGTGCACCTACAGCACCATAACCTCCAGCGATGAGAACTCTTTTTCTATTCATTCTATATACCTCCGTTGATATGTTTATGTACTTATATGTTTAAACTATTGAACATAATAGAGTGAAGAAAAGGAATGCAGTACACCAGCGCGGTATGCGCTAGCTCTGACATTCCACTTCCACGAGATGAACGAGCTGTTTGATTAATTCGATCGCATCGTTGAACTCCAGCTTGTAATACATCTCCGTACCTTTCTTCTGAACCGATAACAGCCCGGATTGACGCAATATTTTCAAGTGATGAGAGACCGTAGGGCGTGACATGGGGACATGCTCTGCAATCTGCGATACGTTCATGCTCTCTTGATCAATGAGCAGCGATATGATTCGCTGGCGAACGGGATCTCCCAAACCTTGAAGATAAGGACTTAGATTCTCGAAAATATCAATAACTTTTTGGTTACCTATCGACTCGTTCATGGCTCACTCCGTTATAATGTTTAATTGTTTAAACGTATTATAAGGCTTAGTTCACTTAAAAATCAAATTTAACATTCCAAGTTGCAGGAAATTAGCTGTTCCGCTTGTCCATTTGAAGTACAATATAAGCAAATATGCCCGTACCACGGATCCATTGATGTATCCGTGGTGGAAGGAGTCCAAGATGGCTGAGAGTAACCATTATTCGGTGCTGGTAGATGAATATATCTCAGAGTTTGCACCCGATGTACAGGTGAGATTACAGGCGTTAAGACAGATTATTCGTGAAGCGGCTCCGAACGCCGAAGAGAAGATCAGTTACCAGATGCCTACGTATGCACAGCATGGGAATTTGGTTCATTTTGCCGCTTACCAGCATCATATTGGGTTTTACCCTGCTCCCAGGGGAATTCAAGCTTTCCAGCAGGAACTCTCCAAGTATAAAGGGGGAAAGGGATCTGTCCAGTTTCCGCTGGATCAGCCATTGCCCGAGGATCTCATTCGCCGGATTGTGGAGTATCGCGTGAAAGAAAATGTGGAAAAAGCTCGGGAGAAGAAGCAGAAGAAGTAGTAAATGGTAAAAACGGATTTCACAGTTCAGTTGGGCAAGATTGAAGCGGTTATCGCTGATTTTGAACAGCAACATGAGCCAATCATATACATGAAACATGTATAAAGAAATGTATCGTATCCTCCGAGCAATAGCCACTTTTAAGGGCGGTGGGCTTCGCTTAGAAAGATGATCAACAATAGACCGCATCCTTTTGCGAGGGGGGCGGTCTATTTGTGTGTATTGGACAGAATAAGGCATCCTTTGTCAACATCACAGTGTGCATTTTAGTTTGGAGGGGAATTCGTATGATCAAGGTTCATTTATCTCGTATTATGGGTGAGAAAAGAATTAATATTGCTGATTTATCCCGACTAACCGGATTACATAGAAATGGGATTGCCAAATTATATAATGAAGAAACCGATGGTGTGAAGTTCGATACGCTGAATCGAATATGTGAGGCTTTGGATTGTGAGGTCCAGGATATCATTGAGTTTATCAAGGACGAGAAGTGATCTTCAACAATTAGCTTAAGGCACTGTACTTCTCAAAAAATGGACATATAGACAGTTACCTTATCGAAGGGACGGTCTTTTTCTGTTTTTATACACATACTGATCTGCGCCGACTGCAAGCGTTACTCCCTTTCAGCGATTTTTCAGCCAGAGCCATTATAATACTCACGGAATCCTGTAATCGAAAAGGAGTTTTTGCATGTCTAAGGTGCTGCATAAGTCGTTTTATCTCATTTTGCTCGTGTTTGTTGCGGTGTTTATTGCTTCGTCCTTGTTGGTTCGGGCACAGTACAACTACGCCTTGTATGGGGACAATCCCATTTTGGGCATGCAGCAGTGGAGTGTTTTTCTCCCGGTCATTCTTTTGCTTCTTGGTTCAGGTGTCGGGTTATACGCTTTGTGTCTGAAGTTGAACAAATACATTCCGAAGGTTGTCATTCCGATTGTGCTGCTAAGTTCTTTGGCCATTCAGATCATCATCATTTTTGTATTTCCGAGAGTACCCACCGATGATTCACAGACCGTTCTCTCACTCGCCATGAACATGCTGTATGACCAAGACTACTCTTCGTTTGAAGCGGGTGGGTATCTGCACATGTTCCCGTTTAACTACTCGATCGTGTTGTACCTGAAGACATTGCTGTACCTGTTCCCGGACAACTATCTGGTCATCAAATTTTTCAATATTTTGTTTTCAACGTTAACAACGTTCATGATTTATCTTATTTATAAACAAGTGAATGACAGATCTACGGAGCGTGATTACGGTGTGTTGATCTTTGCAGCCACGTACCTACCGTCCTTGTTCCTGAACAACCTGATCTATAACGATGTGATTGCCACAGCATTTCTGACATCGTGCTTATACTTTGTTATTCGTTTTGTACGTGAAAAGTCTTGGAAAACCATCGTCATTGCCTCCGTTTTTCTCGCGATGGGCAATTACTTCCGAAGCATTGGCGTGATCGTGCTGATCGCTGCCATCATATATATCCTGCTGAATTTACGGAGCATTGGAATGAAGAAAGTCATCATTTCCATCGGTGTGCTGGGTATGTTGTTTAATGTACCAACCTGGACACAGAATGCGGTTCTTCAATCCTCCTCTGTTGTGAGCGAACCTGTCGGAGAGAATGCTACACCGGTCTATATGTGGCTGAATATGGGGATTAACCTGGCGCGTTTTGGCTTCTGGGACAATATGGAGAGTTATCAGATCTACCAGAGGCAGGCCAACTACAGTAAGGCAGAGAGCGCAGCATTATTCAAACAAGAAATCAGCAACAAGCTGTCTGAAGCAAGTGCGAGTGACTTGGTGCAGATGTATTACAAAAAGATCATATGGACATGGACCGAAGGGACATACCAGATGGACCGCTACGGAATCGGCAATGAAAGTTCCATGGGTGCCGGAAGAGGAAGGGGAGGCGGAATCGCGGGCTCCTACAGTTACACCAATGCGGTAACAGAACTGTTACAAGGGGATTCGGCTTATCGGACAGGTTTGCTCTGGATTGTATATGTGATGAGTTTCTTGATGTACTGTTTTATTTCCATCCGGTTGGTTGGTGGAATTTGTCGTAAACGGTATGATGAAGTCTCCTTAATCCTGGTCATTCTCGGATTCATCGGATTTTATATTCTGTGGGAGATTAAGTCGAGATACATCTACCCTGTATATCCGGTGTTGGTTGTGCTGTCCTATATGGGTTTCAAAGATACGTATGACTTTATATTTCATCGTAAAGGTACCTTGGAGAAGTATTCCCTGAGAAAAAGGTGATCATATGCGAAAAAATAAATATTTTACATCGGTTACGCTACTCCTACTGCTGGGATGTTCGGTTATGCTAACGGCTTGCGATGTGATAACCGCTCAGAATATTACCAAGACCGGTTCTGCACAAGGCATGAACGGTGGCGGTATGCCGAATGGTGGCGGACTGGGCATGAATGGAGGAACACCGAGAGGTGGAAGAGGCACCGCGGGCATGAATGATCGAACAGGCAGTCCTGGCATGACGCAGGGGATGATGAATGCCGACATTACTGGTAGAGTCATCTCCGTGAATGGAAACACAGTTACGCTGGCGTTACTTGAGGTGCAGGATACCTCATCTCCAAGCATGGAGTGGAAGGATACCGGAATGGAGATGAGATTGAATATAGGTGATGATGTTGTTATCACTGAAGGTATGGGGACGCCGGGCTCGGGCAATTCCAGCTCACGTGCGAATTCGTCCATTCAAGTGTCTGATCTCCAAAAAGAAAACATCGTGATGGTGTGGTATAAGGACAACACCGAGACGGTGGAAAAGGTGATGGTTGTCCAGTAAAAAATGATGGGAATATCGTCGTTTTGTAATTGCTTACATTTGGTTTATCGGCTATTATGGTAACAACTGGTTTTTTGAAGGGAGTGAGCGTCATGAAACGACGGTCTAAGATGGTATGTTCTATTACTACAATGAAGGTAAG
Organism: Paenibacillus sp. FSL M7-1414; assembly: GCF_038003195.1. NCBI lineage: Bacteria > Bacillati > Bacillota > Bacilli > Caryophanales > Paenibacillaceae > Paenibacillus > Paenibacillus sp. FSL M7-1414. The sequence continues at coordinate 946,953 of NZ_JBBOOS010000001.1, forward strand.
CATAAACTGAATAATTCCGGCAGACCATCAAATGCAGGGTGAAAACATCCAGTTTCCCAGTCCGGTCTGAGATCTGCTGATATATAGGGATATAACTGCTCAATTTTTCTGGCGTATACGAGGTTTATTTGCTTGTGCAAATTTCTCATACACTCAGAATTTTTAAAAGCCGCAGGTATAGCCTGCGGCTTTTTGCGCGCCAAAATAGACATTCGTTGCCTACAAGCAATGCACATAAAACGATCAAAAAGGAGAACTGCCCATGTTAAAATTAAAATATTTATTTCAACACAATGATCTTGCCGAGATGATTTTAAAGAATTGGAACTATGATCCTGAGTCGCTGGATATGTTTCAGTATTATCGCATATCCTCCAATGCCGTGTATCCGTTCAGAGATCAGGGGGAAGTGAGATTACTTCGATTTGCTCCGGTAGAGGAGAAAAATCAAATCAATCTTGGCGCTGAACTGGAGTTCCTGCGGTATCTTCAAACGAATCATTATGGAGCCATGGAGGCGGTACCTTCCCATTCAGGGACAGAACTCATAGAGGCTCACACCCCATGGGGAACGTACTATGCTTCCGTATTCAAGCGAGTACCCGGATCGCAGTTAGGAAGTATTGATTTGAATGACTCCATCCTGTACAGCTATGGTCAGGCGTTGGGTGAGCTGCATCATTTATCACGTATATTCATGCCTGAGCAAAAGGAGAAACGCTGGACCTATACGGATGTTTTGGATTGGATACAGGAGATCCTGAAGGGTTTTCCTGTTGAAACGGCTGCTTTGAATGAGGTGGAGTTTCTTCGAACGTATTTTGCGACTTTACCGATGACCCAGCAAAATTTCGGTCTCATCCACTACGATTTTGAACTGGACAATGTTTTCTATGACGAAGGTAGCCATTCTTGTTATGCCATTGATTTTGATGATTCGATGTATCATTGGTACGCAATGGACGTGGAACAGAGTCTGGATAGTTTACGTGAGGAGATCGAGCCTGAACAATGGGAGCAGAAGAAACAATTGTTCCTGAACGGGTACTGGTCCGAGGCAGGAGAACGTTATGATCTGGAGAGTATGTTCCCCGCTTGTCGCCGTTTTGCCAACTTGTACGGTTATGTGCGTATGCTTCGATCTGTTGCAGAGCAGTGGTCATATGAGCCGGAGTGGATGAGCGGACTAAGAGCGAGGTTAGCGAGGATAATGACAGAAAAGGCAGAGCAATTCGGTCATCCGCTTTAATTTCTAGTGCAGCCGACACTTCTCCAATTCCATAAAAATATGTCATGTTCACACCAGAAATAATATGTTTCGAGAAAAAAACCAGCTGGGAATTCCATGTAGAATTCCTAAGCTGGTTTTTTACATGTTACTCTGTATAATCACTTATCGCAGTATGCCCCGCTTCTACACTGATCCAATAGGAATAATCTTCGCGCACGTCCACATAGAGGTTAAGTTCCTTCGCATCAAGGTTACTTACCGTTAGTTTGAAATTGCCATAGGCATCTGTTGTAACCTGCTGCGTCTGGATGTGCTCTACAGCAGGCGAAGGACCATGGATTTTAATTGGCATCGTCTGGTTGGCATACGCCGGGAACGTACCTTGAAGGACCAGCGTGTGATCGGCAGAGTATACTGCTTTCATGGTCTGATCCGGTAGTCCGCCGTTCTTTTCATTCTCGGTAGCTTCAGTAGCATTCTTCGGTCTGCTCCATAGTTCGAAGCCTTTTTCCTTCAGGTTCTGGAGAAAAACAACAGCCTCAGCCCGGGTCAAGGATTCTTGTCCCGCATAACCTTGCACCGTAGCTGCAGTTTTGCCGGAAGAGTATCCCATGTTCAGTAGATACCGGATGGCATCTTCATCCTGGGTATAATTTTTACCGCCAAGCCCCGCCACGATTACGGCTACTTCTGTTCGGCTCAAGGCATGATTGCGAAGCTTCGGATTCTGTTTGCTGGCATCCAGTTTCAGATTCAACGCGGAAGCATAGGTGTAGTAACGGTCACTCCAGATGTTTCCTTTGATAGCTTGTCCCTCTACAGCATCTATGCTCTGAATGACATGGGAATTCGCATACAGCTTAAACAACATGGAGAGGAATTCGGCTTCACTCACCTGATTGTTGGGTTTGAACGTTCCATCCTCGTATCCACTGACCATCTCCTGTTGGACGGCCCATTGAATGGCATCTTTCGCCCAATGTGTACGGACATCAGTTAATTGGGGAATTCCCGTGACAGTAACAGAGACAACCGCTTCTTTCCCTTCAAAACGAATCCGAATTTCGGCTTTACCAGCCTGAAGTCCAATGATTTTTCCATCCTTGATGGCGATGCGATCTGACGTCGTGGTGAAGGAAACGTTAGACTGTGGAACATAGGATGTTCCGTTATCATTCACGGCAGTGATTGAAGGTAGATCAATCTGTTCTCCTGCTCGGACTTTCAGGTTTGGTTGTCCTGGCGTTATACGGGTAAGTGTTGTATCTTGAACACCGTCCACATGGAAGAAACGTGTGGAGTATGAGATTTCCGCTGCTGTACCGTTTTTCTTTTGCAGACCTGTAATTCGAATGTTGAACGTATCGCCGTTCTTTAACAATTGCACATCGTCGGGACGGAAGATAATGGCGTAGCCATATCCATATCCACCTGTCTCTACATTGAAATAGGCTTGATTAAACCATTGTTTATCCGCAGGGTCCACGTTGTAATAACCGGTTGGAAAGCCACTGTTCTGATTCTTTGCATTAAAGGTCCATGTACGTTGATCGGAAGTCCGAGTCATCTCGACCTGTACCTCAGATAGTGATGGTTTCGCAAATACATCTGTATTCAGTTGAACAGACCAGGCCTGTGTGCTGCCAAAAGCTTCGATTGGAAATGCGCCCTGATTCGGGAACAGGCTGTAGTTGAACGAAGTTCCCCCCGTTCTGCTTTTATCAAATACCTGCATGGCACTATAGTACTGATCATATGTCTTGCCTGCTTCACTACGAGTGGCGAGTCCAAATCCGATTCGTTGCAGTTGTGGACTCAAAATCCAGCGCCGATGACCGAGTCGATCAATATTGGAGGCGTCTGAATCATTCATGTAGGCCTGTATGCTTTTTGTCAGGACGTTATTCTTTGCACTGCTGGTAACGTACAGATTGGAGCTGCTGGCAGACTTTGAACCGGTGTCAAAGAAATCCTTTGGCATATCTCCTGGCTGTTTTGGAGAATGGGACAGGTATCCACCCGTGGAGACCACAACAGCCCCATGCTGGGCTTGACGATTCAATGCCGGATCAAGGACAAGATCGCCCTGTAGCCCCGTGATAAAACGATAAAAGTTGGCTGCATTCAGCCCTTGTTCCAGATAGGCGTCACTTACCACACCAGCAGAGTAGGGAGCACTTGTCGAAGGTGTCTTTGTATACAGGGGAGATGTATCATTGCCATTCATCCACTGATTCCACTTTTGGACAATCTCCTGCTGACTTCGCTCAGGTAACAAACTGTCGACCTGTTCCGCATGTGCCGCTTGAGCACCCCACAACAGAAACAGCAAACCTGCCAAGGGCAGAGTGAACAGTGAATGTATTTTATTTTTCCGGTAAACCATGTTTCCAACCCCTCTCATATCTGAACGTACGAAGGACATATGCATGTTCAGCATTATGGTATATTCATCGACATTACAGCTGGTTTTGCTTAGAGCCAGGCATGAGAGCATAAGGCCGAGCATGTGAAGGAGGATGTTTAAATTAGGGAGTTGGTGGTTCATTTGTTAAAAAAAGAGCACAGGCCACCCCGCTGATTGGGGACAGCTTATGCTCTTTCTACATATGTATCTACTTTTTAGTCGAGACTCAGGTCGAAATCAGGTTCACACATATAATCTAATGGGTACAGATCATCTCGTGCCGAGATTAATGCACGGAAATGAAGATCCCTGATACCGTGCTCAGTTGCACTTTCATCTGAGCGATTGGAGACAAGTTCAGCTACCACAAAAACGTCTTCTGCGAGGTTACATTTAAAAAGGACATTTTTCGGATGAATGACTTCCTCCAGGTAACTGTACGTCATCACGTGAAATACTTGTCCGCACCAGTTTGTCTTGATCACTTTATAGGACTTTGTGCGAACCAGATCCAGATAACGTTCCAGCTGGAACGTATGCTCGAATTGCGTAATATAACCTTTTTTATCTACATCAATGGTAAATTCGACATCATAGCTCACATGCATTTCATCTTTATAAGTTCCGTTCATGACCTTCATGGCCTCAAAGTGTGATCCGAATTCCGGATCTTCCACATAGGGAATGGTAACGAGTTCGGGGTCAACATAATCTGTGATCTTGCTGTTCATGGATGGTGCGCTGTAATACTTCGATGGCTGAAGATCAATCGATCCAATCATGCTTCCTGGGAAACCGGGGCTGCAAGTTATTCGCATAGTCATCTCCTTTAGATTTAATCAGTAGTTAGACGAACGAGTAACAATAAAGTTGCACCAGAATAAGGAAATGAAGGACGGGACGAACCCAGTATGTCTATCTCCCAACATCGAGCAGGAACGAATGGTAGGTAAGTATTCTTTAAGTCATGAATCGCACGTCTACTTCTGTTGCTGCTACTTTCATATGAACAGGAGTACTGGCACTATTTCCAATATACTTACTCTTTTGATACAGTAACTGTAGGACATATCGGAGGTATATATCGTGTATGGAACAATGTCTTCATGAATGGGTCATGGAGAACCGTGCCCCGTATCGCTCTCGGAGAGGAGTCCATCTAATGAATGTGAATGATAATGTGATCGAACAACAGTCCCTTACCTTTGTGGGCATCAAACGAACGTTCTCTTGTGTGGGTGGAGAGAATTTAAGAGAAATTCCTAAGATGTGGCAGGATGCTTTGGCAGACGGCATTGAGGAACTTTTAAACGGGTTCAATAACGGAGCTATTCCCGGTCTGGTGGGATGAATTAAAGCCGGAGGCGATACAACGGTTGTGGCACTATATTATGACAGAGTGGTTTCCTTCCACTTCATATCAGCATGTAGGGATTCCAGAACTTGAAGTGTACAGAGGTCACGGCACACCTCCCCAAGTCTGGATACCTGTAAAATCTGTGTGAGCAAAATTGAATTAGGAGGTCTGCGATGTTATCCAATAAAGTGATTGATCATTGCCAGGAGCAAGGCTGGTGGCATGAAGATGTTCCAGCAGCCTACGAAGAAGCATTGCGGAAGCTTGGAATTGATCTTCAATCGGATTTTGCACAATTTTATTTACATGCAGAGGATGGACCAACTTTCTACAGCAGGCATCAGGAGTTGTATCAGATCTGCTGGTTTATGGAGAACACCGTGTATATGGAAGACATGAATGTAGCACAGCTTACACTGGGACTTCCCGAGGCGTATATTCCACTGGACAGTTTTGAAGGTGAAGGTGGATTTTTCTACAACCGTCAGACGGGAGAAGTGGTGCTGGTGGAACTGGGCGAATCGATTGAACGGTTTCTTAATGGTGAGAGTGAGCCGCAGTGGGCTGATTTCAATGCTTTTCTGGAGTGGTATTTCGTTCTAGAGGAGGATACGGTGCAATGAAAGATCTAACACCGGAACATGTCGAACTGGAGCGACAAATTGTAGAAACGGTAGAAGCCGGTAATATGCTGGATGAGACGCAGCAGCATGAACAAGCACTTATCTATTATGATCAGGCATGGGGCATGTTGCCCGAGCCGAAGATGGAATGGGAGATTGCAAGCTGGATTGCATCCTGTCATGCGAATGCACATATCGATCTGAAGCAGTATGGACTGGCGAAGCCGTGGGCTGAGATATCGTTAAGTACGCGGAGTTCGGATAGAAGTACAAGTCCGTTGATCGATCTCGGTATGATCTGCATGAGACTTGAACAGCATGACGAGGCGTATTCGTATCTGCATCAGGCGTATGAGTTCGGCAGAGAGCGTGCATTTCAGGGAAGCCCGAGGGACGTGTTGAGTTATTACATTGAAGAGCGGGCTAAGCGCAAGTAGAGTGATTCCGACCAGACCATGAAACAAAAAGGGTACCCCGGTTTGGCCAAAATATGACCACAGGAGTACCCTTTCGATTATTACGGGATGTTTGGCTTCATCTAATCCGAAATGTTACGCGTATAGTATTCAATAATATCCTTACGACGGATAATACCGAGGAAGACACGATCGACATCCACCACGGGCACAAAATTTTGGTCTGCTGCAAGTGTCAGCATATCCTCCATTTCAGCCTCAATGAATACACATTCATTATATACCCGATTGTTAATCTCATGGACCTGAACCTGATCCATCGTATCAAAAGTCAATCCGGGTGTATTTCGCATTTTCCATAACAAATCGCCTTCGGACAGGGTCGCAACATATTTTCCATCCTGGTCAATCACGGGAATGGCGGTGTAGTGTTGCGATTCCAATTGCTCAATAGCATCTTTCATGGAAGCGGTAGACTTGATATAGGCCACTTCGGCTTTGGGGAGTAAAAAATAGCTGATTTCCATCATCGGGCTCCTTTTCAGCCTTTTGCATAGCAAAAAAGCTTTAGTATGTAATCTCACTATCCTTATTTAAACATATTATGTGAGCTTTCGGCTATTTTTAATGATAAATTCGTCAGATTTGTTTCATTGTTTAAATGGCTCTGGAAATCTATAGTGTATATTAGAGGTGATGTAACCATGAAATCCAAACGTAAATTAATGTACGGACTGCTGCCCATCTTGTTTGCAGGTGGAATCGGAATGTATCTATACATGCAGAATAACAAAGAAGCAGAGGCCAAGCCCCAGACTACCGTGAATCAATACATAGAGCATCTGCAAAAAAAAGAATTTGACCAGTTGTACACCTTGATGACACCTGCTTCGCTGCAAGAGTCGGGCATGAACAAGGAACAATTTGTTGAGAAATACAATGCGATCTATTCGGGTATGGAAGTATCCACCGTCAAGGCGGAGGTTAAACCTGTGGAGGTTGACGAAACGGCTTCCGATGGCAGTAAGACCGATGCAGAGAAACAAAACCCGGATACGTATGAGGTGGATTACAACCTGCAACTGACAACTTTTTTGGGTGAAGTCAGTGAGACGCATACATTAAAACTGGTCCGGCAGGAGCTTGAGGACGGGCGAAAAAACTGGAAAATTAACTGGCAGCCTTCACTGATCCTGAATGACATGGTTAAGGGCAGTAAGGTACGAGTGAGGACACTGTTCCCGGATCGTGGAGACATTGTGGATCGTGATGGTTTGCCGCTCGCTACCAAGGGCACGATGAATGAATGGGGCATTGTACTTGAGAAACTTGGTGATAACCCGGACCAGATGATTACCCGAATCGCGAGCCATTATCAGGTTTCGGAAGATGCCATTCATAAGGCGCTTGCGCAGACATGGGTGAAGCCGGAGTATTTTGTCCCGATTGGTTCAACGGAGGAGTTTGACGTTCCAGAATCTTTAAGCGGGGTTACGATGCAAAGGAAGGAAATCCGTTATTATCCACTCGGCGAGGCGGCTGCGCACCTGATTGGATACGTGCGCAAAGCCACCAAGGAAGATCTGGATAAGGATACGGAAGGATATTATCGCGCAGAAGATTGGATTGGCAAAGCGGGTTTGGAGCAGTCCATGGAGAAGCAGCTGCGTGGTGAACGTGGTGGTCTGATTGAAATCACAGATGAATCCGGTAACTCCCGTTCTGAGCTTATTCGTAAGGATGCTGTAGATGGACAGAATGTTCAACTGACGATTAGCTCCAAACAACAAAAGAAATTGTATCAGACATTATCCAGTGGTGGAGATGCCGGTGCAATGGTTCTGATGAATCCGACGGACGGCAACCTGTTGGCGTTGGTCAGTGCGCCTTCCTATAACCCGAACAAGATGGTTACAGGACTTACGCAGGCAGAGTGGGATGCTTATTCGGCGAATGAGAAGCTTCCTTTTATCAACAGAGTCACTACCCGGTATGCTCCGGGATCAACCTTCAAAGCGATTACAGCGGCGGCGGGACTGGTGGAGAAGGTAACCACAGCGGACAAAACCCATGATATCTCTGGCTTGCAATGGCGTAAAGACGATAGCTGGGGTGGTTATTATGTCAAGCGTGTGAAGAGTTTATCTCCAGTAAATATGGTCGATGCTCTGGTGTACTCTGACAATATTTACTTTGCCATGGAAGCGATCGAGATGGGCAGCGCCAAGTTTATTGATGGGATCCAGAAGTTTGGTTTTGGCGATAACTTTGGACTGGATGAACTGTATCTGAAGCCAAGCCAATATGCCAACGAAGCACATCTGGATCTGTCTTCCGAGGTATTACTCGCTGATACGTCCTACGGGCAAGGGGAGATGTTAATGTCCCCGATACATCTGGCGTCGTCATTTACACCTTTTATTAATGAAGGGAAACTGGTGAAACCTGTTCTGATCGAGGGAAAAGAAAGCACTGACCCTGAGGTAATCATTACTCCGGAAGCCGCAAATACGGTTAAGGATGCTTTGGGAGAAGTTGTTTCCCGGCAGGGAGGCACCGCCCATACCTTGAATTCAATTCCTGGAGGACTCGCGGGCAAGACGGGAACAGCGGAACTGAAAGCGAAGAAGGGAGAGAAGGGGCAGGAAAACGGATTCTTCGTAGTGTTTGATACCGACTCTCCGACCTTCCTGTTATCCGCTGTAATTGAAGAGGTGAACGGCCGAGGTGGAAGCCACTATGTCGTGGATAAATTAAAGCCTTTTTTGGAAAAGTTGGAGATTACGCAGTAAATCCGATTTAATATATAGCCTCGCAAACATCATAAAAAGACCCGGTCACCATGTTATAGTAAAATGTACCCTATAAGATGGACACTTTGAAAAAAGCCCATCTTATAGGGTATTTTGTTTATAATGAAAAAAAAGAGGTTGGAGCGGAAATGTTATGACGAAAAGATTGCTGACAAAGAAAGAACAAGAACTGCTAAAACGGAATCCAAATGTAATTGCTGTTAGTGAAAAGGCGATTACGTACACAGATGAATTTAAGCGCCATTTCATTGCTCAAAATGAACAGGGGAAACTGCCACGAGATATTTTTGAGGCAGCGGGCTTAGATGTTGAATGTATTGGTTTGGAGCGTGTTCGTTCTTGCGCAAAACGTTGGCGTGCTTCGTATCGTGAAGCAGGTGTAGAGGGCTTACAGGATACACGTAAAACGAATTCAGGTCGCCCTTCGGAACGTGAATTAACATTAGAACAAAAGATTGAACGATTAGAAGCAAAAAATCAATTGTTACGAGCGGAAAATGAACTGCTAAAAAAACTCGATCTACTCGAAAGGCAGATGTTGAAGAAGAAATAAAAGTGGCACCAGAGCTGAAGTTTGAACTCATTTATCGGACGAGCAGAACGTATAAAATGAAACGGTTAATCAGCTATCTATGCGCTGTTATGGAAGTATCACGTTCTGGATACTACAATTACTTCTCTAAAAAATCAGTGCAGAAGCGTGTAGCTAAAGCCAAAACAGATGAGATTGTAAAGGGAATTATTTTAAAGGCGTATCATTTTCGTGGACGAAAAAAAGGAGCACGCCAAATCAAAATGACGTTAGAAAATCAGTACAAAGTGACGTACAACTTGAAGCGGATTCGCCGGATCATGAAGAAATTTGAGATCATCTGTCCCATTCGAAAGGCTAATCCAGCCCGTAGAATGGCAAAAGCAACGAAAGAACATCGCACATGTCCAAACGAATTACAGCGCAATTTTAAGCCAGGCGAGGCGGGAAAGGTGTTATTAACCGATATCACATATTTAACGTACAAAGGCAATAAACGTGCGTATTTATCGACGATTAAAGACGCACAGACGAATGAAATTTTAGCGTATGAAGTTTCTTCTTCGTTAAGTATAGGAATTGCGCTAAACACGCTTCGTAAATTACAGAAGCATCGCCATTTAACCAAAGATGCGTTGATCCATTCCGATCAAGGCTTTCATTATACGAATCCACAATTCCAATCCGTAGTGAAGAAAATGGGATTAAGACAATCCATGTCACGTCGAGGAAATTGTTGGGATAATGCTCCCCAAGAATCGTTCTTTGGGCATTTTAAGGATGAAACGAATATCAAAGAATGCGAAACATTAGAAGAAGTAAAACGAGAAATTAAGAGTTATATGACGTACTACAATCATTATCGAGGGCAATGGAATTTGAAAAAGCTGCCGCCTGTAAAATACAGACAGCAGCTTCAACAAGTTGCCTAGTTTTTTTCAAAATGTCCTTTACAAAGGGTACACTTTATAGTTCGAACATGAGACTGGGTCTTTTTTAGTTTCATTTTATTCAATATGGGATCATTTATTTCCTTGCAGTGATCATGAAGCGTGCCGAGTTGGTACGAATGCCCTTCTCGTCGTGATGTTCATTCACAAACTGCTGGAATCGCTCGAAGTCAGTGTCTACCTTTCCGAAATCAGGAATGATGGGTGCATGGGTTAGGAGAAACATCAAATCTTCAGGTGTAGCGTAATGCTCCACCACATTATATTCACGGGCCTGAATGTCATGGAAACCTGCTCTTTGAAGTTCATGCTTGTATCGTTCCATCAATGTGCCAGGTTGAATGCCAAGACTCTGTCCACGGCCAAAAGCTTCTGAAAGGTTGGATTTATCATGTTCGCTGACCTGCTGGGTTAGAAATACTCCACCCTGAGCAAGAACCCTAAATACTTCTGAAGCAGAGAATCTTGAGTGTCTGGAAGATACCACATTAAAGAAACAATCTGGAAAATCCAGTTTTTCTGCGTCCATATGAAGAAAGCGTACATTGGAATGACCGCCCGTAGCCTGAAGATTATGCTGTGCGGTCTCAATCATTCCTTGAGCGAGATCAATTCCCACCAGCAATAAAGTTTCTTCCGCAATGGACAGAATGGCTTCTCCACCACCTGTTCCAATATCCAGCAACAGATCGGACGATCGCGTATGGCGAACAACTTCCTCATAGAAGTTCCATCCGATGTTCTCCGAGACAACGTTCATGGAGCTGAAGTTCCAGCCATTCGTCCGGCCTACGCGTTCATAAAAGTCAGCGTAATCTATTTTGTTTTTCATTTTCATATTCCTCCAATGTGAGTTTGTTTGAACAGGACAAGAGAGTTGTGCCAAATCGTTCTAATGTAAATGGTCGAATAGGATCAAATGGACAGACGTGTCCCTTGATAGCTGGTACGCGTTTTGACCCAGCCCGACGACTAATTACTTCGAACAATACGGAGCAACATCCGTGTCACCTCACAAGTTGGAATGTCTCCATTATATTCAATTGACAGCGTATTCGCGAGGTGTTATTTTGAGGTGGAATGTATTCTATGAGTTCGAGGTGATCAATGGTGGCTATTCGTGCTAAGCAGATTTTTGTCAATTTACCTGTTCAAGATTTGAAGAAATCCGTTGAGTTTTTTACAAAGGTGGGATTTGAGTTTGACGCCAATTTTACGGACGAGTCTGCTACTTGTATGATCATCGGGGAAAATATTTACGCCATGCTTCTGGTGGAGGAACGTTTCCAATCCTTCATTTCGAAAAAAATCTCCAATGCCGCCGATACAACCGAAGTCATCGTTGCCCTGTCTGTAGATAGCCGTGAGCAGGTAGATGTGATTGTACAAGCTGCCCTCGATGCAGGAGGGAAGCCATCCAACGAACCACAGGATCACGGATTTATGTACGGATGGAGTTTTCAGGATCTGGATGATCACCTGTGGGAAGTTTCCTATATGGATCTCAGCGCTTTTCCTTCCGAGTAATAAACTGAAAATAACTAGAGCCTTCCTAGATTAATAGGAAGGTTCTTTTGCATCCAGTATGACTCGTTTAAACATGAGATCTACAGAATATATGGTGTAATATTCCTTTTTACTATATGATAAATATCGATTCATGTTGGTGTTTTTTAGCAATTGATGCGATAGGCGAACCCCGGGAAAGCGAAGTATACATATGTTCTTAAGTGGAGGGATCAGGGTGTATTGTCATGTATGTGGGACCAAAAACAGTCCGGCGGATAACACGTGCAGAAAGTGTAGTACCAAATTGAAAGAACCAAGCTCTACAGAGGAGCAGATCTGGGCAGAAACAGCCATAGACATGGATAAAGGAACGCAAAAAGCACTTGATTCGTTGTCCCGTCAGCAGCAACCGGCTTCCAAACAGGGAAATACGGGACAAGGTCTTGCATTTAGCTGGATTATTCCCATACTTCTGGCAGTAGTTGTAGGAGCTTTGCTAACGTATTATTACAAGCAGGAAACAGGTATAAATGCAGAGGTTAAATCACTGCACCAACAGGCGGAACAGGCTGCACTAGAGGGAAAATATAAAGAGGCTCTCCAACTGCTGGACAGCGCTCTAACGAAACGACCGAACTATGATGCACTTATACAGGATCGGCAAATTACGGCGAAGGCGTTCAACATGATGAATCAGTTGGATGAGGCGTCCACAAGTCTGAAGACAGGAAAGCTGTCCGCAGGAGACAAGACCATTCAGGCTGTAGCCAAAGCGTTGATGGAGCGGGAAGAACCTGTTTTTGCCAAAGTTCGTGCCGCATTCAACAACAGAAAGGTAACGCTGGCCGTATTGAAGGTGAAAAAGGAAATCGACAGTTTGACAACAATTGAGGCACTAGCCGAGAAGTTGGACACCATATCAGACTTGAAAGGCAAGGAAGCTGAGACAGTAGAGAAGCAAATTGTCGACAAGCTCGCAAGCATAAGTTATAAAGAGGCGGAACAGCAAGTAAAGCAAAAGAATTTCACAATTGCGTTACAAACGGTCGACCAGGGATTATCCTATGCGCCGGAAAATGAAAAACTGACTTCGTATCGTGAACGGGTGCTCAGTGAAAAAAAGGCATTTGAAAAAGCGGAAGCGGATCGGATTCAACTGGCGGAGCAACAGGCTGCAGAAGAAGATCTGATGAATCGAACGGCGGCAGTAAGTGTCGTGAACGTTGATGCGACGCTTGATATGTACGGGGATCTTTATATTAGCGGTTCATTGATCAATAATGCAACTCGTCCGATCTCTTCCGTTACAGTTTTAATTGATATTTATAATATAGACGGTATATACCTGGGCCAAACTTATGCAGATGTGTATCCAAGCTGGCTGGATGTGGGGGAAGAAGGTGTTTTTGAAACCTATTATTATGGTGTGTACGAGGAAGCGGAAATCTCTGTTGTGAATGCAACGTGGTATCTCGAATAGGAGGACAGGTTGGAATGACCAAACGAACATGGAGTACGATCATATCCAGTGCTATTATCATTGGTGCTGGAGCAGGAGGCGTGTTCTGGATACACCAGCATTCAGCAGATCAGTTGCAGGATGGGCCCAGACTGGCAGTTGTTGCCGCGAAGGAAACGGAAAATGCGGCAGCGACGACTGCCTCCAAGCAACCTGTGAAGAAGACACGCAAACAGATTATAGAAGAAAGCCAGAAGAAAGTTGTAACGATCGAGAGTAGCAGCGGATTGGGCTCCGGTTTTCTCTACAATGATCAGGGAGATGTCGTGACCAATGCACATGTGGTGGAGGGGGCGAATGAAGTAACTATTCGGACCTTGAACCATGAGGAATATAAGGGGACGGTTATTGGTATTGGGAATGAAACAGACGTAGCTGTAGTCAGGGTTCCTGATTTGAAAAAAGTTAAGCCGTTAATCATCGCCAAATCCAAAGCTGAGACCGGAGACGAGATTCTGGCATTGGGTAGTCCACTTGGGCTAGAGAACACCGTAACAACCGGAATCATCAGTGGATTGGGGCGTAGCTTTGAAATAGCGCCTTACATCTATAGTAACCTCTATCAGATCTCGGCACCAATAACCCATGGCAACAGTGGTGGACCACTCATTAGTGCGGAGACTGGTGAAGTGATCGGCATTAATTCGGCGGTCGTGGAGCAGGAGGGGGGAATAGGATTCAGCATCCCTATGACTAGTGTGCTCAAGCAGGTGCAGGCGTGGTCCAAAAATCCTTCTGGCACAACGTCGGTGCGGACGGTTGGAGATACTCACCTGGGTTCAGCCACTAAGACATTGCAAGCAGAAGGAATTGTAACGGACTTTTATACAAGCCTTAATCTGAGTGATTATGTCACCGCTTATGCACTGCTCGGAAGCGAGTGGCAGAGTGCTACAACATATGCCAAGTTCAGAGAAGGATATCTGAATACAAGTGAGGTGACCATCAGTGAGGTATCCTCAGTCAATAAAGGCGATGACGAGATGGAAGTGAAGGCAATGATTACAGCAAATGAACGCAAAGATGGGGAATATATAATATCGCAATATCGGGTCGAGTATCAGTTGGGTTATGAGAATGGTCAACTAAAAATATTGCATGGTAAAGGTAAAAAAGTGAAATGATTGTGGAGGGAGAGTGGGCATGCGTGCCAATTCTCCTTTTTCATTGCTTATATTGGGTGCATCTGTTAAAATACAGAACGAATGTTCAGTATGCATGGGACGGAGTGAAATGGAATGAGTATGAATAAAAAGCAACTTCAAACCGAGCAGACCAAGAAGAAACTTGCGGATGCTTCCAAAGCCCTTTTTGTACAAAAAGGTTATAAAGCAACGTCCATTGAGGATATTGTAGCTGCGACGGGCAGCAGCAAAGGCAATATATATTACCATTTTAAAAGTAAGGAAGGTCTGTTCCTCTATCTAATCGATGAGTGGGACCGGGAGTGGGAAGAGAGCTGGGCGGCTAAAGAACATCTCTATCGCACCTCCACGGAGAAGGTTTATGGTTTGGCGGAACAATTAGTTCTGGATGATATGAATCACCCGCTGACGAAGGCAGCTGATGAGTTCTTCACAGGGGAAAAGAAAGAAAATGATATTGAGGAGCGGATCTCCTTAATGTTTGAGCGGCATATTCAATTTAATAAACAAATGATAGAGCAAGGCATTGAGAGCGGTGAGTTCAAAGCAGACAATGTAGATAATCTCGCACTGATATTGGAAAGTACCATTATTGGTCTTAGTCAGATGTCACGGGGGATGGAGCCTGATCAGGCTCTTGCGTTATACCGCCAAGCTGCCAGTGTATTCTTGCACGGGATTGCAAAAGATAAAGCTTAAGCAACATTTTGACAACTACGGAGGATGGAATCATGGCATTACTAACACGGAACAGGGGCGCACTGCTGCTGTTAATGTTTAATATTTTTCTCGTTTTTACAGGTATTGGTCTGGTTGTTCCGATCATGCCTGCGTATATGGATCTACTGCATATCACCGGATTCACAGTTGGATTGCTGGTAGCGGCATTTTCCTTCACCCAGTTTCTATTCTCTCCGCTTGCGGGTCGATGGTCGGATACATGGGGACGTAAAAAAATTATCGTTGGCGGCATGCTGATCTTTGCCGTATCCGAGTTTATGTTTGGTGCGGTCAACGCACCAGTGCTGCTCTTCGCAGCCCGGATGCTTGGTGGTATTGGTGCGGCGATGATCTTCCCGGCGGTTATGGCTTACACCGCAGATATTACAACAGAGGAAGAACGCGGCAAAGGTATGGGATTAATTAATGCAGCGATTACAACCGGATTTATCATCGGCCCGGGAATTGGTGGATACATCGCAGACTTTGGCATTCGAATTCCGTTCTACGCCGCAGGGGTTGCCGGGTTGCTGGCATCAATTATCACATTGATTATTTTGCCTGAATCCACGCGAAGCACAGGAGAGCAAACTAAACCTGTAGCTGGCGCAGAGAAGGTCAAAGCTCCGGGTATGGTATCCCAATTGCTCAATTCATATCGTGAACCGTACTTTTTCAGCTTGATTATCGTGTTTGTTATGGCATTTGGTCTGGCGAACTATGAGACGGTATTTTCACTATTTGTGGATCACAAATTTGGCTTCACGACCAAAGACATTGCATTTATTATTACTTTTGGTTCCATCGCGGGTGCAGTTGTGCAAGTATCTCTGATCGGTTGGTTGCTCAACCGGTTTGGTGAAAAGATGGTCATTTCGGTCTGTCTGTTATTTGTAGCCGTATTTGTACTGTTGACCTTGTTTGTAAGTACGTACTGGATGATTCTCGTCGTAACGTTTATCGTCTTTCTGGGTATGGATATTTTACGTCCGGCGATCAGTACACAGATGTCCAAACTGGCACAAGAACAACAGGGCTTTGTGGCCGGACTGAACTCGGCGTATACCAGTTTGGGGAATATCGCAGGTCCAATCGTAGCTGGAGCACTGTTCGATGTGAATATTAACTATCCTTATGTTTCGGCAGCTGCCGTTCTGGCGATCTGTTTCCTGTTATCCCTGCGAGTACTCAGAGGGGCCAAAGCGGTAAAACAACCGAAGGCTGAAATGTAATTTTATAATTGGAAAAGAAAGCATCCATATCAATGCATCAACACCAAAAAAGTCGACTACACATGTTTCATGTGCAGTCGACTTTTTTATTAGTGCGTGTATTAACGAATTTCTCCATTCGTTTCAATCAGTTTTTGATACCAGTGGAAACTCTGTTTGCGGATACGTCTCAATTCCTTAATATCGAATTCCTCACGATCCACATAGATGAAGCCATAACGTTTGCTTGATCCTTGATGTGTGCTAACCAGATCGATCGCAGACCAAGGGCAGAAGCCAAACACATCCACGCCGTCCGTGATCGCTAGTTGAATCTGTTCGATATGTTTATTGAAGAATTCAATACGATATGGATCGTTAACCACGTCGCCTTCCTCGAGTTTATCGAAGGCACCCAGACCGTTTTCCGTAACAATCAATGGCAGATGATAACGAGAGTAGATTTGGCGCAGGGTAGAGCGGAAGCCCACCGGATCAATTTCCCAGCCAAACTCCGTTTTTTGCAGATTGGGATTCACAGATCCTCTATATGCGCCCGGTTCACCTACGATTTCATGCTGGTCTCCTGTATGAGAGAAGTCATTGCCGTCGTTCAGACTTTCACCAACCGTCTGGGAAGTGTAGTAGTTAAACGCAATAAAGTCAGGGTTTCCTTGAGCCAGGATGTCCATATCTCCGTCTTCAATGATGGGAGTATATCCTTTCTCTTCGAGATAACTCCAGGCAATATGATTATAACGTCCATATACCGCCATATCGAGATAGAGCCAGTTGCGAATGGCAGCATAGTTATCAGCCGCGAGTGTGTCTTCGGGTTTGGAACTCGCCGGGTAAATTACACCGATATTGGGCGCTGGGCCAATCTTGGCTTCAGGCAGCATATCATGACACAGGACCATGGCTTTAGCTTGAGCAACCAGCATATGGTGATTTTGTTGATACAGTGTTTTTTGCGGATCAACTAGTGTTGTATCCAGTGTACCCAGAGAGCCAGGATGCAGGATTAGCATATTTTGTTCATTGATGGTCAGCCAATATTTAACCCGATCTCCGTAATTCTCATAAAGAGTCTTGGCATATTGTTCAAAAGCATCAATTGTTGCACGGTTGGACCAGCCGCCTTTTTCTTCAAGCGCATAAGGAAGATCGAAGTGATACATCGTCACAATGGGTTCAATACCGTATTTAATTAACTCATTAATGAGGGAATCGTAAAAGGCGAGGCCCTTCGGATTCACTTCACCTGCTCCTTGCGGATAGATGCGTGTCCATGCGATGGAGAAGCGGTAGGCTTTAAAGCCCATTTCGGCGAGCAACGCCACATCTTCTTTGTACATATGATAGTGATCACTGGTTACCTTGAAGTCGGTTACGCCTTCCACATGATTCCCCATGTCGATGACAGAAGGGCCTTTACCATCTTCATTCCAGGCTCCCTCAATCTGATAGGCAGAGGTTGAACCTCCCCAGAAAAAATCTTTAGGAAATGGTTTCAGTTGAGTATGTTTCATGGTTAGTTCCTCCTAAGTTGAATTCGTATAATATAAGTTGTGTCAGACAACGAGAGTCAGCAGGACATCATTTTTCTGTACCTGTTTCTGAGTTGTTTCGAACACATCCACTTCTTGTTGCGTTAGAGTCACAATGACAGGTGTTACGGTTTCGTATCCGGCTTCCTTGATCTTATCGATGTCAAACTGGATCAACAGATCGCCCTGTCTGACGATATCACCTTCCTGAACGACAGGAGTGAAGTGTTTTCCCTTCAGCGCTACTGTGTTGATGCCAACATGAATCAGAATTTCCGTTCCTGCGTTGGTTGTTAACCCGATGGCATGTCCAGTCGGGAAGAGGGAAGTGACAACACCATCCACCGGAGCGACAACTTCGCCAATCTCAGGGACAATCGCCAAACCTTTGCCCATAGCACCAGTCGAAAAGGCGGGATCGTTAATGGTACTCAATGCTACGGCTTTACCTGTAAGTGGGCTATAAATTTGTTCTTTCTTGATTTCTGTTGTTTTAGTCTCAAGTACGACAGGAAGTTCTGCTGGTGTACTTTCAGCCGATGTGGAGACAGATTCGTTTGTCTCGGAAACTGTATCTTTGATTTTGCTTTCGTAACCAAACATCACCGTTAATACCGCGGCTACCGCAAAGGAGCAGGCAATCGCAATCACGTAGACAACCGTTGGTGTATAGACAGGAATGGCAAATATATTGTGGAACACATAAGCAGTCATTTTAACACCAAAGTGGCCATTGATGGCACCGCCGATCGCACCTGCGATAACCACGATAGGAATCACACGTTTATAACGCAGGATCAGACCATATACGATTGGTTCAGTTACTCCTGCAAGCAAACCGGTAAGGCTGGTCGAGCCAGCAAGAGTACGCAGGGTTTTATTCTTTTTGGCTTTCAGGAAAATACCGAAGGCTACACCGATTTGTGCAAATACAGCTGCAGCAGCCATGGCTTCAATCGGATCGCCGCCAACCCCGATATTCTGTATCGTGATTGGAGTGAAGCCCCAGTGGAGTCCAAAGACAACCATGAAGGTCATGAATCCACCGAGTACAACCCCTGATAATATACCGCTGACACCAATGAGCCAAGTTACGCCAGAGGAGATCCAGTCACCTACCGTGGTACCGAACGGTCCAAAGGCCATTGCGGACAGAGGAACCATAATCATCAAAGCAATCATCGGTACAAGGAACAATTGCAGGTCTTTCAAAATGATTTTTTTGAGTAACTTATCGAGAACAGCGTAGATGCTGATCGATATGAAGATTGGGAAGACGCTGGCTGAATAATTCATCATCACAACCGGTATACCCAGGAATGATACATCTGAGCCCTTATCCATCAGCCCGGTGAAGCTCGGTTCCATCAGAGCGGCACCAATTACGCCAGCTACATAAGGATTGGCTTTCAGCTTCATACCCAGTGTGATGCCCAGGAAAATGGGCAAGAAATAAAATACAGCGTTGCCGGCAGCAGATAGAATCAGGTATGTGTCACTTGTATCCGACATCCATCCGAGCATGGTCAGGACAGTCAGCAAAGCTTTTAGCATACCTGATCCTGCCATAGCCGGGATTAAAGGCGAGAAACTTCCAGATATAATTTCAAAAACTTTGGATAATAGCGAGGTTTTTTCCCCTGTGGACTCAGCCGATGAGGAGGAATCTCCTCCGAAATCCCGGTTTTTCATAATCTCCGCATATACATGAGCTACGTTACTACCGATGACCACCTGGAACTGGCCGCCGCTTTCGACAACGGTAATAATACCATCGTGTTTTTCCAGCGTTTCGCGTTCGGCCTTTTTCGAATCTTTCAGGTCGAATCTCAGCCGGGTCGCACAGTGGACAAGACCATTGATATTGGCTTCTCCACCGACGAGACGAACGATGTCATCCCCCATTTTTTTATGATCCATGTTCATTCTCCTTTGTTGTTAAGATTGCCTGAAAACAAAAAAATACCTAAACGAATGGCTATGATCATCGGAAAGATGACCTGTTGCCAATCATTTAGGTATCGCCTGCTTGAGCAGTAACAATCCTTGTCGTTAAGTTGTGAAACCTACTATATATGACGCCGAAATCGTTTGCAAGCTTTTTTTATTCTGTATCGAGTAGCTCGTTACGAGAAGTGACACGTTGAATATGGATCGTCAAATACACCTTTTCATCAATGGACATGGCACTTTCAAACTTGTCCTCAAGGTACTGATTGATCCGTTGCGTGCATTCAAATGCCTTGCTATATTTGTCCTTCACCTGTTCATACAGAAAGTTATCTCCTGAAGCAAATTGCTCCTGTTCATTACTCAACATTCGCTGCACAAAATATTGAAGATGAGTAATAAACCGGGAATAATTAAATGAATTTTCATCCAGGGCGATGTGGTAATGGTTGGTCACAATGTTGAAGATATCATCAATAACTTCAGTAATTTCAACGGTTTGTTTCATGCCTTGAGCATCTTGACGAGCGTTTACAAAATGCATCGCAATAAAGCTGGCCTCATGTTCATCCATCTGGATGCCGAATTGTTCCTGGATCAGCTCCACAGCGTTCATGCCAATCCCAAATTCCTTTTTGTAAAACTTCTTGATCTGCCACAAAAGGGAATTTTTCAGCCCGACGGATTTACGGTACCGGGTAATGGCAAACTGAATATGATCAATCAATGAGATATAGATATTATCACTAAAAATATCGCCCATTTCCTGTTTGGCATGGCCTACAATTTCGTCTGCTAACTTCAAATATTCGACCGACGTTTCCCCAATCAGATCAATGAGTTTTTGCGGTATTTTATCCGATTTCAGCACAAAGGTTTTTTCGATTTTATCCTCATCCACAGGCTGTCCGTTTTTCTTTTTGAAGCCAAGACCGTTGCCAATGACAACAAATTCGTGACCAACCTGGTTCTCAGCCCGGATGACATTGTTGTTAAAAATCTGACGGATGATCATATATGTGTTTCACCTCAATTGGTCATAATAATAACAAAAAACCCAAACTAAGGCTTAATAGACAGCCTTGGTTTGGGTATCGCCTGCTTACCAGTAACAATCCCGAAGAAGACGCAGCTTCCTCTTTCAATTATGTCCACTATACCGCTTTCATAACAGAATAACAATACAATGATTTATGGAAATGGACGTAAAGACGTGGATTTTTGGTATAATAAGAAATGCTGGAAGTGAATTAGATGGGCTGGGTTGCATAATAAGTTACCGAGGACGGTCATTTTTAAGCATATACAGGATTATTGGAGTGATAACATGAGCAATGCAAAAGGAAAAGGCGGCACCGGCCGTGGTACGGGTAAAAAAGGCTGGAACCGTTGGCAAGCCGCTGCTAACCGGGCGAAAAGTGCACCGAAGCCTTATAAAAGTAAAGGCACAAAGAAGAAGGACGATACCGAAACTTCAAGTGGCAAGCCCGAGTAAGTATGGCTTGACGATGCCAGAGGAGAGAGCTGCCTGACTAACGGGTGGGTCTCTTTTTGCTTGAAAAGATAAAAAATTAAATTGACAGTAATGTAAATATGGTAATAATATAGAGCTTACGCAAATTAGATGGTAGTGCTACTATATAGAGAAAGGAGCATCAGCATGCCTGTTAATATGGATGAAAATCCACTTGGACTGATTCTGTCACGGACGTATCTGGCATACAAAAAAACAACAACCAGAAATCTGAGTGAACAGGATATTACTCCGGAACAATTTGCAGTCTTGAATGAATTGAGCAAGGCTGGAAGCCATATATCACAGAAAAAACTTGCTGAATTAACAGTGCGGGACCAGACAACGGTAGGCAAAATTATAGACAAGTTGATTCGCAAAGGTTTGGTGACAAGAGAAGAAGATCCACAGGACCGCAGAGCGGTTTTGCTTTGTTTGACGGCGGAAGGACTGGAAATGAATAACGTTCTGACACCAAAGGCAAAACAGCAAGAGCAAGAGGCACTCGCCGAATGTTCTCCTGAAGAGCTTGAAGCATTCATGAATGTGATGAATCGCATCTATGAAAAGATGAAATAAATTTTTTTGAGCAAATATGTGCATGTGCATATATATGTAGTGCAATTATTTTAATTTTAACTAATGGGAGTCGTGAACGAATGAAAAGCTTCAAAGATTTTCTTAAAGTGCCACAGACAAAAATAGGGTTGGTTTTTGCATTGATTGTTCCGCTGTTATTTGTTGTGATCTGGATGACGGGTTATCATCAAGCCACGGAGAGAGTGGATCAACTTCAAGTGGCTCTTGTGAACGAAGATGGGACACAGGGAACAGAGGTGCAGAAGCAGATTGAAACGCTCGCGCCTTTCCATGTCAATGTTCTGGGATCTGCCGAGGAAGCTGAGCAACAGATGAATGCAGGTAACTATGCGATGGTTATTGTTATTCCGGAAGGATTCACTGACCAGATAGAAGGAGGTACAGAGGCGAGCTTGTCCTTTTATATCAATCAGGGAAATGCCGATATAGCCAAATCCATTGTGGAACATGCTGCGACCGGAATGACTGCACAAATGGGCCAAGGGATTCTGGAATCCAAGGTTCAAGTGACACTCAATAACGATAGTATAAACAGCGATGAACTGAGTGCAGCCATTGGACAAGCGATGGCGAAGATGAATGAAGGGCCTGTGAAGGCTGAAATTAATAAAACGAACAGCGTGAGTGATTTTGCAACATCGATGCTGCCCATGATTCTGGGTTTTATCACCTATATTGCTTCGATGACTATGAACATTCAGTTTAATATTACATCGAATATCATGAAACGTAACCACTCCAAATGGGAAATCTTCTGGGGACGGCAATTGCTGTTATTGTGTATAGCAGTGATCGTTCCTCTAATAGTGGATACAGTTGCTCTTCTGTTCACGGATGTGGCGAGCTCCTTCGGCGCGTTGTATCTGTATCATGTGCTGGTGAGTCTGGCGTGTATCTGTTTTACACAGATGAGTTTTGCCCTGTTTGGCAATGCAGGCCCTCTATTTAATGTTGCGATGGTTCCACTCCAGTTGATGACAGCAGGAAATATCATTCCAGCCGAGATGCTGGCGCCATTCTACCGTTATATCGGAAACTTTCTGCCCGCTTCAAATGGGGTACAGGGATTTATGCGTTTGATCTATAGTGGAGAGGCAGTAGGTGGATACATGGTTCATCTTCTGTTGATCTCCATTATTACGTGGGGAATTACGTTGCTGCGAGTTGGCATGCAAAAAGCAGGTAATGGACAGTTGACGATGACGCCTCCAGCATCAGCGCAGGCACAACATTAAGAGTTTCCTTCTATATATAATGTAATAACACACAAGAAAGTGGTTCACGTATAGTTATATGCGTGCATCACTTTCTTGTGTATCTTCTATAGTAGTTCTACTTATACTCGTGGTAACTTACAGTCACCCCAGTAATCTTGAAAGATGTTGATAAAAGGACAACCTAAATTGAGCATATTAATGAAGCTAAAATATATGAGAGGAGATGTAAGCTAATAAGTTTAAAATAAATTGGACATGTATTGCGATGTATGAATGGAAAAAATGTCATTTAAGCTATAATAAACTTTACACTGGGATAGAGGAGAGCAACACAGTAAAGGTAGTTGATTTGTAGTAAATGAATTTTATTGAAATTAAGTATTGTAATTAATATCTATACGTGATATATTATTAATCCGGCCAAGAAAACACGGTTTAACACTGGTGCGGCAAGCAAATCAAATAAGCTTCGAAAGAAACTTGAAAAAAAGAGCTTGCAAAGTTGGTTCGGACATGATATTATATAAGAGTTGCTGAAGAGAATAACATTCGGTAACAAAACAAGTTTGATCTTTGAAAACTGAACAACGAGTGAGTAAACATTCTGCTTGCAGAATGAAACGCGAAAGTTTGAAACAAGCCTTGGCTTGAATCGACTGGAGCATAAATGAGATTTTTAATCTCGTCAGATTCAAAATGAGCTTATCGCTCTTTTCAATACTTTATTGGAGAGTTTGATCCTGGCTCAGGACGAACGCTGGCGGCATGCCTAATACATGCAAGTCGAGCGGACTTGAAGAGAAGCTTGCTTCTCTGATAGTTAGCGGCGGACGGGTGAGTAACACGTAGGCAACCTGCCCTCAAGTTTGGGACAACTACCGGAAACGGTAGCTAATACCGAATAATTGTTTTCTTCGCCTGAAGGAAACTGGAAAGACGGAGCAATCTGTCACTTGGGGATGGGCCTGCGGCGCATTAGCTAGTTGGTGAGGTAACGGCTCACCAAGGCGACGATGCGTAGCCGACCTGAGAGGGTGATCGGCCACACTGGGACTGAGACACGGCCCAGACTCCTACGGGAGGCAGCAGTAGGGAATCTTCCGCAATGGGCGAAAGCCTGACGGAGCAATGCCGCGTGAGTGATGAAGGTTTTCGGATCGTAAAGCTCTGTTGCCAGGGAAGAACGCTTGGGAGAGTAACTGCTCTCAAGGTGACGGTACCTGAGAAGAAAGCCCCGGCTAACTACGTGCCAGCAGCCGCGGTAATACGTAGGGGGCAAGCGTTGTCCGGAATTATTGGGCGTAAAGCGCGCGCAGGCGGTCATTTAAGTCTGGTGTTTAATCCCGGGGCTCAACCCCGGATCGCACTGGAAACTGGGTGACTTGAGTGCAGAAGAGGAGAGTGGAATTCCACGTGTAGCGGTGAAATGCGTAGATATGTGGAGGAACACCAGTGGCGAAGGCGACTCTCTGGGCTGTAACTGACGCTGAGGCGCGAAAGCGTGGGGAGCAAACAGGATTAGATACCCTGGTAGTCCACGCCGTAAACGATGAGTGCTAGGTGTTAGGGGTTTCGATACCCTTGGTGCCGAAGTTAACACATTAAGCACTCCGCCTGGGGAGTACGGTCGCAAGACTGAAACTCAAAGGAATTGACGGGGACCCGCACAAGCAGTGGAGTATGTGGTTTAATTCGAAGCAACGCGAAGAACCTTACCAGGTCTTGACATCCCTCTGATCGATGCAGAGATGTATCTTTCCTTCGGGACAGAGGAGACAGGTGGTGCATGGTTGTCGTCAGCTCGTGTCGTGAGATGTTGGGTTAAGTCCCGCAACGAGCGCAACCCTTATATTTAGTTGCCAGCACTTCGGGTGGGCACTCTAGATAGACTGCCGGTGACAAACCGGAGGAAGGTGGGGATGACGTCAAATCATCATGCCCCTTATGACCTGGGCTACACACGTACTACAATGGCCGGTACAACGGGCTGCGAAATCGCGAGATGGAGCCAATCCCAACAAAGCCGGTCTCAGTTCGGATTGCAGGCTGCAACTCGCCTGCATGAAGTCGGAATTGCTAGTAATCGCGGATCAGCATGCCGCGGTGAATACGTTCCCGGGTCTTGTACACACCGCCCGTCACACCACGAGAGTTTATAACACCCGAAGTCGGTGGGGTAACCGCAAGGAGCCAGCCGCCGAAGGTGGGATAGATGATTGGGGTGAAGTCGTAACAAGGTAGCCGTATCGGAAGGTGCGGCTGGATCACCTCCTTTCTATGGAGAATCGTTTCCTGCAACGGAAACATTCAAATATGCAGCTTAGCTGCAAAACACTCACTCGTTGTTCGGTTTTGAGAGCTCAAACTCTCAAAACAGCTTGCTTTTGCATGGAGCTTGTTCTTTGAAAACTAGATATCGAAACGAAACAAACGCGAATTAGAACATTCCTTTTTAGCTGAACTTGTGTTAAACAAGTTTCAATAAAAACGGTAGATTGCACGTACGATGGTATCGAATGGGAGCGACTTTTGGCTTTGCGCAAGCAAACCAAGGGAAGCGAGCAGTCGAAACCGGAGCACGAGGTTAAGCTACTAAGAGCACACGGAGGATGCCTAGGCGCTAGGAGCCGATGAAGGACGTGGCGAACAACGAAACTGCCTCGGGGAGCTGTAAGCAAGCTTTGATCCGGGGGTGTCCGAATGGGGAAACCCAGCTGGGGTAATTTCCAGTTACTCATAACTGAATACATAGGTTATGCAGAGGCATACCAGGGGAACTGAAACATCTAAGTACCCTGAGGAAGAGAAAACAATAGTGATTCCGTCAGTAGCGGCGAGCGAACGCGGAGAAGCCCAAACCAAGGAGCTTGCTCTTTGGGGTTGTGGGACGTCTCACATGGAGTTACAAAGGAACCGGTTAAGCGAAGAGGTCTGGAAAGGCCCGCCAAAGAAGGTAAAAGCCCTGTAGTTGAAAGTTGGTTCCCTCCGAGACGGATCCCGAGTAGTGCGGGGCACGTGAAACCCCGTATGAATCCGGCAGGACCATCTGCCAAGGCTAAATACTTCCTAGCGACCGATAGTGAAGCAGTACCGTGAGGGAAAGGTGAAAAGCACCCCGGAAGGGGAGTGAAATAGAACCTGAAACCGTGTGCTTACAAAAAGTCAGAGCCCGTTTTAGGGGTGATGGCGTGCCTTTTGTAGAATGAACCGGCGAGTTACGTTCCCGTGCAAGGTTAAGGTGAAGAGCCGGAGCCGCAGCGAAAGCGAGTCTGAATAGGGCGACTTAGTACGTGGACGTAGACCCGAAACCGGGTGATCTACCCCTGTCCAGGGTGAAGGTGCGGTAACACGCACTGGAGGCCCGAACCCACGCATGTTGAAAAATGCGGGGATGAGGTGGGGGTAGCGGAGAAATTCCAATCGAACTCGGAGATAGCTGGTTCTCCCCGAAATAGCTTTAGGGCTAGCCTCGGAAAACAGAGTCGTGGAGGTAGAGCACTGATTGGGTGCGGGGCCCGCAAGGGTTACCAAGCTCAGTCAAACTCCGAATGCCATAGACTTACTTCCGGGAGTCAGACAGTGAGTGCTAAGATCCATTGTCAAAAGGGAAACAGCCCAGACCATCAGCTAAGGTCCCCAAGTGTGTGTTAAGTGGGAAAGGATGTGGAGTTGCACAGACAACCAGGATGTTGGCTTAGAAGCAGCCACCATTGAAAGAGTGCGTAATAGCTCACTGGTCGAGTGACTCTGCGCCGAAAATGTAACGGGGCTAAACACACCACCGAAGCTATGGCTTGATGCTTTGCATCAGGGGTAGGGGAGCGTTGTATAAGGGTTGAAGGTGTACCGTAAGGAGCGCTGGACATTATACAAGTGAGAATGCCGGTATGAGTAACGAAAAGATCAGTGAGAATCTGATCCGCCGAAAGCCTAAGGGTTCCTGAGGAAGGCTCGTCCGCTCAGGGTAAGTCGGGACCTAAGGCGAGGCCGAAAGGCGTAGTCGAAGGACAACAGGTCGAAATTCCTGTACCACCGTAAGCCGTTATGAGCAATGGGGGGACGCAGTAGGGTAGTGACGCGGACTGATGGATGTCCGTCTAAGCAGTAAGGCTGATGTGTAGGCAAATCCGCACATTGTAAGGCTGAGCTGTGATGGGGAGCGAAAATTATAGTAGCGAAGGTCATGATCTCACACTGCCAAGAAAAGCCTCTAGCCAGGTGATGGTGCCCGTACCGCAAACCGACACAGGTAGGCGAGAAGAGTATTCTAAGGCGCGCGGAAGAACTCTCGTTAAGGAACTCGGCAAAATGACCCCGTAACTTCGGGAGAAGGGGTGCCCCGGTAGTGTGAATAGCACGAGGGGGCCGCAGTGAAAAGGCCCAAGCGACTGTTTAGCAAAAACACAGGTCTGTGCGAAGCCGTAAGGCGAAGTATACGGGCTGACGCCTGCCCGGTGCTGGAAGGTTAAGGGGAGTGGTTAGGGAGCAATCCCGAAGCTGTGAACCGAAGCCCCAGTAAACGGCGGCCGTAACTATAACGGTCCTAAGGTAGCGAAATTCCTTGTCAGGTAAATTCTGACCCGCACGAATGGCGTAACGACTTGGGCGCTGTCTCAACGAGAGATCCGGTGAAATTTTAATACCTGTGAAGATGCAGGTTACCCGCGACAAGACGGAAAGACCCCATGGAGCTTTACTGCAGCTTGATATTGAATTTGGGTACGATCTGTACAGGATAGGTGGGAGCCTTTGAAGCATGAGCGCCAGCTTGTGTGGAGGCAACGTTGGGATACCACCCTGATCGTATCTAGGTTCTAACCTGGTACCGTAATCCGGTGCGGGGACAGTGTCAGGTGGGCAGTTTGACTGGGGCGGTCGCCTCCTAAAGAGTAACGGAGGCGCCCAAAGGTTCCCTCAGAATGGTTGGAAATCATTCGAAGAGTGCAAAGGCATAAGGGAGCTTGACTGCGAGACCTACAAGTCGAGCAGGGACGAAAGTCGGGCTTAGTGATCCGGTGGTACCGCATGGAAGGGCCATCGCTCAACGGATAAAAGCTACCCTGGGGATAACAGGCTTATCTCCCCCAAGAGTCCACATCGACGGGGAGGTTTGGCACCTCGATGTCGGCTCATCGCATCCTGGGGCTGAAGTAGGTCCCAAGGGTTGGGCTGTTCGCCCATTAAAGCGGTACGCGAGCTGGGTTCAGAACGTCGTGAGACAGTTCGGTCCCTATCTGTCGTGGGCGTAGGAAATTTGAGAGGAGCTGTCCTTAGTACGAGAGGACCGGGATGGACGTACCGCTGGTGTACCAGTTGTTCCGCCAGGAGCACCGCTGGGTAGCTATGTACGGACGGGATAAACGCTGAAAGCATCTAAGCGTGAAGCCCCCCTCAAGATGAGATTTCCCAGTATGTAAGACCCCTTGAAGACGACGAGGTAGATAGGCTGGGGGTGGAAGTGCAGCAATGCATGGAGCTGACCAGTACTAATCGGTCGAGGGCTTATCCAATAGCAAGTTCTAAATCGCATGTTTCGTTTCGAATCTAGTTTTCAGAGAACGATCTCTGAAATGTAAGCTAAGCTATGCGTTTGGTGGCGATGGCGGAGGGGTTCCACACGTACCCATCCCGAACACGACCGTTAAGCCCTCTAGCGCCGATGGTACTTGGACCGCAGGGTCCTGGGAGAGTAGGACGCCGCCAAGCAATAGGAAGACACACTTGATGATATCGAGTGTGTCTTTTTTATTTTAATGTAATTCAATAGTTGTGATTTGACTTGTTATATACATAAAATACTGGCGTTCCAATCCTTAAAGCTGTGATACAATAGGTGAGGTCTATATAGAAAACGGAAACACGCATAAGTACGAGGAGGAACAGTGAACACGATGAAATCAGCCCCGTTTATTGCCGTGGAAGGTCCGATCGGAGCGGGGAAAACAACGCTGGCAACGATGCTTTCCCATGAATTGAATCTTCCGTTAGTTAAAGAAATCGTAGAAGAGAATCCATTTCTGGCTTCCTTTTATCAGGATATCGACGAGTGGAGTTTCCAATTGGAAATGTTTTTTCTGTGTAATCGGTTTAAACAACTGGAAGACACGGGCGTTCATTATGTAGAGCAGAATACCCCAGTCATTTCAGACTATCATATCTATAAAAATATGATTTTTGCCGATCGTACCTTAAAGGGAACGAAACGGGATAAATATCGTCAAATCTATCATCTGTTAACAGATGATCTGCCAAAGCCCAACCTGGTGCTCTATATTGAAGCTGAACTCGATACGTTGATGTACCGCATTAACAAGCGTGGACGCTCATTTGAGCAGGATATGGACCCGGCATATATGGAACAACTGATCGCCGATTACAAAACAGGCATGGACTATCTGGCAAATAGCTCAAATCCGCCAGTAATCATTAAGGTCAATGCAGAGCAACTCGACTTTGTGGAACATCCTGAACACTTCAGGCAAATTGTTAATCAGGTAAAGGAGTATATCATATGAATAACTATGGCATTCCAACGAATGCATTAATTACGGTAGCAGGTACGGTTGGGGTGGGCAAATCCACGTTAACGGCTGCACTTGCGCAGCGTTTGAACTTCAAGACCTCTCTAGAGCAAGTTGATCATAATCCATATTTGGAGAAGTTCTATCATGACTTTGAGCGTTGGAGCTTCCATCTGCAGATTTATTTCCTGGCAGAGCGATTCAAGGAACAGAAAAAGATTTTTGAACTGGGTGGCGGATTCGTACAGGATCGTTCCATCTATGAAGATACGGGCATTTTTGCACAAATGCATGCAGATCAAGGAACCATGTCTGCTACAGATTTCGAGACATACAGCAGTTTATTTGAAGCGATGGTGATGACACCGTATTTCCCACATCCAGACGTGCTGATCTATCTGGAAGGCAGTCTGCCTTCGATTTTAAACCGTATTACGGAACGCGGACGCGAGATGGAGATTCAGACGGACCGTTCGTACTGGGAACACATGCACGAGCGCTATTCCGTGTGGATTGATCAGTTTACAGCTTGCCCTGTGTTGCGTCTGAACATTGATGAGTATGATGTGCATGATCCGGCATCGGTGGATGCCATTTTGGCACAGATTGCAGCTGTCATTCAGCCTTCCAAGGAAGTGCAAAGGTAAGATAGAGAGAGGTTTTCAATGTAGTTTTCTCGGTTACATTGGTTATATCTATGATACAGATATGGACAACATCCCTTCTACGGCTATTATGCTGTTGGAGGGGTGTTTTTTTATGTGCCAAGGGAATGATTATGAGATGTTTGTGGACAAAACTAAAATGATATTCGAGCGAATAAGGAAATAGATGCTTAATATATCTTTTCTATTATGTAAATACATGGCACCAAAAGTAGAAAAATGTTGAATAATAAGTCTTTTTGTGGTTTCATAGGAAAGGTGAATTCTGGAAAAGAAGCATATGCATGACTCAGGAGGGAAAGACAACGTGGAAGAGAAACAAGGAGTTAAAATCGGTATGCCGATCATTGGTGGCTTAATTGCAGCCATTCTGGGAGGCATCGTATGGGCAGCTATTGCTGCAATGACCGATTATGAGGTGGGATTAATTGCGATTCTGATTGGAGCGCTCACAGGTTACGCAGTTGTGTTGTTCTCCAATAAACAAATTGCGACGGTACATAAGATTATTGCCGTACTGTTTGCACTTGTCGGCATTTTGTTGGGGAAATATCTGACGGTGGTTTATTTTACTTCCGAACTGTTTGGTGATGTCGGCGTGATGGAACTTGTGTTTGATAGCGAGATGATCAGTGCGTTTGTGGAAACCTTCCAGGAGTACTTCAGTCAACCGATTGATTTGTTATTCATCGTGCTTGCGATTGTGTCTGCATGGCAGATTCCTGGCCGGATGGCGAGAACCAGTCTAGCTACGGATGCATCTTCATCGGATCACGCACCAAGAGCTTAATCGGATAGACGGTGGACGCTTGGCAGTAAAATGAAGAACGTTTGACAGAAGAAACTTAATGCTCATCATCCTAAGCATCTGGTGAAACGATTATATCGAAGGGCTGGGAGCAGAAGAAAAACGTAGTAAAGAGCATCTACTTTAAAAGATATTTATAAAGTACTCAGAGTGAGCAGCAGTTAGGCTTGTTCACATTGCGGCTGAGATACTTACATACATAGGGACGATACGCCTGAGGGTGTACGTCCCTTTTGTGTATACACCAGGTAGGGGGATATTGCTCATAACTTTTGCAACAATTCGGATCGATTTAAATTACTTACCACATAACCCTAGTAAATATCCAGCATGTTCATAAGGTTAATTACAAGAAAGATATGTTCACCCCAAAAGGTAGGTTCAGTTATCCGAAGGGTCATTTACTGTGAATAAAGCTGATGACGAGGGATTACTTTTATCACTAGAGGACAGAGCTCTAAGTTCAAGACTATCGTTTACAGTACACATCTGACGACAATGAGAATTAAATAAAACTGTATGTGGTTGAATACAGGGTTATATTATTTGTTTTGGTCAGCAAATACAGCCATAGCATCTCTCATAAATACTGCCAAACCATCGCCAAACTGATCAATATTACGCGTGAAGCGATCATCGTCCACGTACATCTGACCAAGTCCTCTGAAGGCTTCAGGCGAGTAGCTTCCCATCTGATTCAGCCAGGTGTACCATTCTTGAATACCGGCCTGTGCCTCGGCAGATGCTGGTTCTGTGTGACGAAGTGCGGCTAGACGCTTGTAGATTTCGTTCATTTGATTGGATAGAGCCTTCTGATCTGTGGTTGATTTACTGTGCAGCTTCTGATTTGCGTGATCGACGGCATGGTCTCCCCAACGTTCCCGCGCTTCTTGTTCATACGGATTCTGGCTAAAATCAAATCCTTCGAATTGTTCTTTGGCTGTCATTTTAATTTCTCCTCTCACGTGTAAAACCGTTCTATCAATGGTAGCAATCATCTGGTCCAAGCGTTGGCGCTTCTCCAGCAGTATAAGTCGATGCATTTTAAGTGCTTCTTCCGGATTGAAGGAGGGGTTGGTTATAATGTTTTTGATCTCCTTCAGAGAGAAGTCGAGTTCCTTGAAAAACAATATTTGCTGCAACCGTTCCAGGTTGGCATCTGAATATAATCGATACCCGGCGGAAGTCACTTCGTCCGGGGTTAATAGTCCGATCTCATCATAGTGATGCAGTGTGCGCACACTGATCGAGGCAAGCTCGGCAACTTCCTTTACCTTCATGGCCATGTGTGAAACCTCCTTACAACACCGATTGTACAGTGTCACGTTACGTGAGAGTCAACCGTTGAAAATGAAAAAACAAGATGCGAGCATGGAAGCTGCATCTTGATCATGGATTGATGACAGGATGTGACTGGATATGACTGAATTATTATAACATTCAGTCACTGTAGGGGAGCGGCTGTGCTTCTATGTCGAAGACATGGGTTGCTGCCGCGCCGCGGGGGTTTTTTGAGGCTCCTCTGTTATGGAGAGGAGCGTGAGCAGTTGTGGGCTGCACCATGTATGCGGTGCAGCCCACGGGGCTGGCAGTGCAGGGAGAGCAGGGCTACGCCTGCATCCCGCGCACTGCCGCAGCGAACTGCGCAGCCGCTGCGCGCACGTCGGCCGCGCCCGCGATGGCGGAGATGACGGCTACTCCGTCGGCTCCAGCCGCCATTACGGCGGCCGTGGTATCGGGCGTAATGCCGCCGATACCCACAATCGGAACTGCGATGCCTGCGGCGCGCAGTTCCGCCACCCCTGCGGGGCCCAGCACAGCATGGGCATCCGCTTTGGAGCGCGTCGGGTACATGGGCCCGACGCCAAGGTAGTCGGCGCCCGCCTGCAACGCACGGCGCGCCTCATCCACAGAGTGGGCGGATACGCCAAGCATCCGCCCATCTCCAATGCGGGCGCGTACTAGCGCCGCGTCCGCATCATCCTGGCCGACATGCATGCCGTCGGCCTCCACCGCTACAGCCAGCTCCACATCATCGTTCACGATGAACGGGACCCCGTGCTGGCTGCACACCTCGCGAAGCCGCATTGCAAGCGTGATGCAAGCTTCGCCGACCAGGGCGCCAGTTCCCTTTTCACGGAACTGGAACAGCGTAATGCCGCCAGCAATGGCCTGGCGCAGCACTTCCACAGGGTCTTGCTTTGTATTGACGCTGCCCATCACTAAATATACCTGCATCGCGCGTCGTACCGCTTCTGCATCCCAAGGGCGCATCACTGCTCACCCCGCTGTCTGCGCTGATACGCAAAATGATTTGTCGGCCCATGTCCGGCCCCAATCCCCAGCTCATCTTCGATGGCTGCCTGAATGAATGCTCGCGCGGTCGTAACGGCAGCCAGAACAGGTGAACCCTTGGCTAACTCTGCGGTGATGGCAGCAGAGTATGTGCACCCCGTTCCGTGTGTATGACGGGTTACCACACGAACATTCTCCAGATAATGAAAAGACTGCCCATCGTAGAGCACATCCACGATCATGCCACTTCCTTCATCATGACCACCTTTGACCAAAGCATACGTTGAGCCCATCTGTACAATCCGTCTTGCGGCTTCTTCCCGCTGGCTCAGATTGGTGATAGACATCCCGGTAAGCA
This sequence comes from Paenibacillus sp. FSL M7-1414, assembly GCF_038003195.1. Lineage (NCBI taxonomy): Bacteria > Bacillati > Bacillota > Bacilli > Caryophanales > Paenibacillaceae > Paenibacillus > Paenibacillus sp. FSL M7-1414. The sequence goes on from NZ_JBBOOS010000001.1 coordinate 980,863, forward strand.
GTTCCGCTTCCGGGATATTGGGTGTTGTGATCAGGGCATGGGGCAACAGATCCGTAACCAACGCCTTTACAGCTTCCTGCTGGAGAAGGGGGGCGCCACCTTTGGCTACCATCACAGGGTCGATGACCAGATTAGCCCAACGGTATTGCTGCCATTTCTCAGCGACTAGACGAATAATCTCGGCACTATATAACATGCCGGTCTTCGTTGCGGTTGGTTGAAAGTCTTCGCCGGTCGAGTCCAATTGCTGGGCAATGCCATCGTAAGGGATGGGAAAAACGCCCTGCACACCAGTTGTATTTTGGGCAGCAATAGCGGTGATAACGGTCATGCCGTATACACCAAGTTCTTGGAATGTTTTCAGATCGGCCTGAATGCCTGCGCCGCCCCCGTTATCGGAGCCTGCAATGGTTAGCGCTTGAGCAATACTCATACTGCACCTCCACGGATCTGACGGATCTGTGCGCGTTCTGCCAAGAGGTCTGGTGTTACTTGTGCCAGTTGATTCAACAATTCAATCTGGAAGCTACCCGGCCCCTGATGAGCTGTCCGCTCTGCCGCCAGTTCAGCTGCTACACCATAAAACGCTAGCGCTTCAACAACACTGCCTAGAAGATCGGCTCCTGATTCCGCTATGGCTGTAAAAGCGCCAATCACTGAACTGAGCAGACAGCCAGCACCTGTGACCTGAGTGAGCAGGGCATGACCATTACTCGTGAGGAATGTGGATTGTCCATCAGTAATAATATCTTCTTTTCCGGTAATGACCACGACACAGCCAAGTTTATGCGCTGCCCGCTCCGCAATGCCGATTCGGTCGCCCTCACCTGATCCTGCGTCCACACCTTTAATACTCCAACTCTCACCGATGACATTAGCGACCTCTGCCACATTGCCGCGCAGTACCGTGAGACGAAGTTCACGAATGAGCATCTGCACGGTTTCCGTGCGATAGGTGGTTGCGCCAGCTCCAACCGGATCAAGCACCACAGGCACGTGATGCGCATTAGCCGATTGGCCTGCCAGACGGATTGCCTGAACGACTTTGTCATCGAGTGTACCGATGTTGAGTACCACGGCTCCTGACATCTTGGCGACATCAGCGACCTCTTCATGAGCATAGGCCATAAAAGGGGACGCACCGAGTGCAAGCAGACCATTGGCTGTGAAGGGAGCCACGACAAGGTTAGTGATATTGTGTACCAGCGGATTTTGCGTACGAACACGTTCCAGATAAGACATATAATTTCCTCCTTGTTTTGAAGTAACCCGATCGGCGGAAGTCCGATATCTGGAGTCACTCAACAGAATAATTGGATATGAGTTCCCTTGTTGAGTTGGGGCGCAGAGTCTAACAACAGCCAGATGCATTAATGCGGGAAAAGCAGAAACGTAAAATCTAAATCAATTTCATAACTCACTAAAATGGATTTTTGGAACTGGATATAGACAAATTGAATCATTCTGATCGATATCTAGCGAAACAGTAAAAAACGAAACGATACAAAATACAGAAAGTGAACCCAGGGTATTTCTCCAAACTCAGGCAAGCAATACTGTGATGGATGTTAGCATCCAACCAGTGTCTTGAAGTCCAGGCTGGTCGATACCCAACTGATTGGGGCACGATCGATCGGGGCACGACTGGTCAGACGATGTTTCTAAAGAACACAGGACGTCTTATTTGGCTGTCAGGTCCTCCTTTTGAAATGTAAGGAACATCAGACACGTTATTCCCAGAATCTCCTGACCAAAACGCTGCAAACAGCTATTTATTCTGATATAACATGTTTCAGGTTCTTTAGATTTCTGCAACCGCTCCAAATCCCTGAATAGGACGCCTCAGATTCGTTAGCGGTCGTAGCATGCTCTGTTTCGATCAAGTTAAGGAGCGTTTCAGCTCCCAGTAGGCTTGAAGATAAGCGCTAATTACATTACCAAATACATATCAACAAGCCACCCAAACGCATATCAATCTGCCCAGATGCACATCAAGCCACTTAGGATTGTTATAAATTCTGATCCTCCGATGCTTGCTTCAGGCCAATTCCATTTCGCAAAACTTCATGCATTCGATCCTACGTTTTGCTAACTTTGCTTTTAATCACATTGCTTTCATTCCCTTTATGTTCAATCACTTTTCCTTTATTCGCGTTGCTCTCCTTTATTTACTCTCCTTGCAGAGTAATAAAAGCATCCTCGGCTTTCACCGATTCAGGAATCAAATCCTGTTCAACGAGCCATGTACGTACATTTTCCCACGATTCCATTTCCTGCCGACCAAATGGTTGGCCTTCTTCATTCATGAGTGGTAGCAGAATTGCCAGGCTTTTGGTTTCGATCTCCGGGTCAAGCGGTGATGTTTCATTCTCATGAGCGAGCAGAATACTCAAGGCTTCTTCTGGATGCTCAGTCACATATTTCTGTCCTTCCTGGACCGCTTTGACGAACCGGGTAAGTTGGTCTTTTTTTGCTTCAATGCCAGCTTCACTTGCAGTCAGGACCAATTCATAATAATCAGGCACACCATAATCGACGGGGTTAATCGATTTCATGGCATGTCCTTCTTTCTCCAAAATCAATTGTTCATGGTTAATAAAACCACCCATAATCGCATCCGCTTGTCCGGAAGCCAGCGAAGGAATCAGATCGAACCCAACGTCGACCAGATTTATGTTGTCGGGATTGCCGCCATCCTTACTGATCATCGTGCGTACCATCGCTTCGTACAGAGGAATGGAGGAATAACCAACAGTCTTTTCTTCAAGATCTTTGGGTGAACTTACGTTGCCATTCGCTTCGGTCAACAGATGCACAAGCGGGTGGCGAACAACAGCAGCAATGGATCGTACAGGAATGTTCTCACCACGAGCGAGCAAAATTTGGGGCTGGTAGCTTAGGGCCAGATCAATTTTTCCGGCAGCAACAAGTTTGAGCGAATCATTGGTATCCGCAGGCATCTGAATATCGACATCCAGACCTTGGTCTGCAAAGTATCCTTTTTCCTGAGCCACATAGATGAAGGAGTGTACTGCATTCGGGTACCAGTCGAGCATGATAGACAGTTTATCTTTGGCGTCTGATGCTGGTTCGGTTGCAGACGGATCTGTTTGCTGTGTATTGGTTGCCGAATCTGTTGTTGGCGTATTTTGGCTAGTGTCTGTGGTGCTGCATCCGCTAACGATCAGCAAAAGGCTAATGAGTATGATGGGAAGCAGGGAGTATATACCTTTGTTATTCATAAATGAAGTTCCTCATTTCATCGTTTTGATTTGTAGAAAATGGGCAACAGCATGTTAACGATAATGTGACAATGAACTGATTGAAGATGTTGCTGAAATTGTGCATAAGATATGTTTTGTTTTGAAGATTGTAAATACTGTATTTGCATCTAATTTCTGTCTAAGTATTATCCAACGTTTCTTTTGCCTCCATGACGATGACGCCGTATGCTAAACCGTTTCTCCAGCCAGGTAATCAGTACAAACAAAACGATCCCAAGCAGGGATAACAGCAAAATGGCGGCAAACATCGCATCCGTGTTCATGTTGCTGGACATACGACGGCTGAAGTACCCTAGACCTTTGCTACCACCGAGCCATTCGCCAATCGTTGCCCCAACCACGCAGTACACCACAGACATCTTTAGCCCCGAGAAAAAAGAGGGAAGTGCCAGTGGAACCTGGAGTTTGCAAAAAATATCCCATTTGCTGGCGCCCATGGTGAGCAGTAGTTCACGCTGCTCCGGATCGCCTTGGCGGAGTCCATCGTAGGTACTGACCACAATGGGGAAGAATGCGATTAAGAACACCACCGCGACTTTGCTCCACAACGTGTAACCAAACCACAAGATAAATACGGGAGACAAGGCAATCAGCGGGATGGTCTGACTGATCACGATGAAGGGATACAAGGCTTTTTCAATCGATCGGTTCATATGCATGCCTGTTGCTAGCGTAATTCCAGTCACTATGGACAAGACAAAACCAACAACAACCTCCATAAAGGTAGCAGGCAAATGGATGGTCAACAGCAGACGACGATGCTCAACCAGTGAGCCTATGATGGCCGTGGGTGCAGGAATGATGAAGGAGGGCACCCATCCCATACGCACGATCACTTCCCAGATCGCCAGTAATAAGAACATGAGCATAATAAACAAACCACATTGGGAAAACGACCTAGAGAGCCACTTCGAACACCACGCCCAGACGCTGACCTCAGCTCTATCGCTTTGCATGCAATTGTTCCTCCAGTTGTTGTCTCATCTGCACGAGAGCCGGTTCGTAGATCATGTTCGAATGCCTTGGGCGTGGTAAAGGAACCGTCATCTCACGCAACTGCTGACCTTGCCCCCCTGGAGTTAACAGAATGATACGGTCACTTAACAGCAGGGCTTCTTCGATGTCATGTGTAATGAACAGCACGGTTTGGCCAATGCCCTCCCAAAGCTCCAGCAACCAGCGATGCATTTCTCGTTTGGTTAAGGCGTCGAGTGCACCGAAGGGTTCATCCAGCAACATGAGCTGCCCGCCTGTAAGCAAGGTACGAAGAAATGCCACCCGCTGCCGCATGCCGCCGGATAACTCATCCGGGTAGGCCTGTTCATAACCCGACAGGCCGAACCTTGCCAACCCAGCTAGGATGTTTGCCCGTAACTTGTCCTTGTCCTGTCGGCCTGGTGCAAGCTCGGCAGGCAGCATGCAGTTCTCCATGACGGTACGCCAGGATAACAGCAGATCTTTCTGCGGCATATAGGCGACTCGTCCGAGCCGTTGTCCTTGCGGGACATCAGCTATATCGATGGTGCCAACGGTTGGTTCATGCAAGCCTGCGAGCAGCTTGAAGAGCGTGCTTTTACCTGATCCGCTGGAGCCGATGAGCGAGACAAATTCTCCTTGTTGAACCTGAAGCGACACATTGGAGAGCACAGGGGACTCTTTTTTTTCGGGAAAAGCAAAGCTTACGTTGTGAATGGTTACATGGTTATCCATCTGATCCTCACCCCCTTGATGTCAGACTACTGCAATAACAACGGCATCCTATACTCTGCAAAAGGAACAAAAAAGACCCACCCATTTCCGGAGAAATGAGTGGGTCTGTAAGTTAAATCCGCAATTTATCTTCACATACATGAAAAATTCCGCTTACTAAAAGGCCGCTCCACTTCCCTCCGCTGGTATGATCCAGATCAGGTTCAAAGGGTCCGAATAGTCATATTCGTCTCAGCCGCAAGGCTCCCCTAGTGCAAAAGTTCAAGATATGCAGTTGTGTGTTCAGCATATATCACTTGAACATGAACTGTAAAGAGGCAGCATGATGGAATTGTTGAGATGAACTTGGAGTCAGACCCGAACAACTGAACAATTTACCTGGGCTCCCTAACCCGATATAATAGTGGTGGCGCATATTGGCCGGATCACAAAATGCAGGTGGGATTGTTCTCCCTCCGAAGCAGAATGGGGACCCGAGTTGAAAACGTTCAAAAAAGTATATATTGAGATCACGAGTATCTGCAATCTGGCATGCAGCTTCTGTCCGCAGACACAGCGTGCCAAAGGATTCATTGACCCTGAAGTCTTCAACAATATACTGGATCAAGTTAAACCACACACCAATCATATTTATCTACATGTCAAAGGTGAACCCTTGTTGCATCCCAAAATAGATCTGTTGCTCGATTCCGCACATGAGAAGGGACTCAAGGTGAACATTACAACGAATGGTACACTGCTGCCCAAGACTCAGCATAAATTGCTTGGCAAACCGGCGCTGCGGCAGATGAATTTCTCCCTGCACAGCTTCGATGGGCATGAAGGTTCAACAGATCGTGACGGGTATCTGCGTCATATTTTGTCCTTTGTACACGAGGCCGTTAAGCACAATGTCATCATCTCATTTCGGTTGTGGAATCTGACACAGGATAACTTCACGAATGCTCAGATGAATCGAAATCGGGAGACCCTTGAAGTATTGGAACGTGAGTTCAATCTGGATTTCCGCATTGAGGAAAAAGTAGTTCCAGGTAGCGGGGTCAAAATTGCCCCGAATGTATACCTGAATCAGGACCATGAGTTCCGGTGGCCAAGTCTGGATGCACCTGAAGATGACGGCAAAGGCTTCTGCCATGCACTTCGCGGTCAGGCAGCTGTGCTTGTAGATGGAACGGTGGTTCCATGCTGTCTTGATGGCGAGGGTGTCATTAACCTCGGTAACGTTCACGAGAAGTCATTCTCGGAGATTATTGAGGGTGAGCGAGCGAACAATCTGGTATATGGCTTCTCCAAACGCGAAGCTGTAGAAGAGTTGTGTAGAAAGTGCGGTTATCGTCAGAGATTTGGAGCCTGATATTTTATAACAGCAAGCCAGAAGACATTCAAGATCACACATTTGGAGACAAATGTAGTGGTCTTTTTTTGTTATTGGGGATTAAGTGAGGGGTACAAACGTTACAAATGAGCATACCAGAGGTTGATATGAGCATATTGCTTGAGAGACCTAGCATGCAAAAAATGCCGATATGACAGGGATTGTACGATGTCATGATATATCTGATCTAATGATTATTCTAGTTACCTTCCTTATTTGGTAGGATTAGGTTGTTGGTCGGACAGAGGTGCACCTCTGGCGAACTTCCAGTACAAGCCCAGGCTGTACATTACCAAAAAACGAGAGAATAAGGGAGGAATAAAGTTATGAAAAAAATGTTGACGTTGTTACTGTCCGCTGGTTTGGTTGCTTCTATATTTGGTGCAGTTCCGGCTGCGGCTGCGCCTACGGTTGTAAATTCAACTATTATTGTTCCAAAGGGCACGACCTATGATGGTCAAGGCAAAACATTTGTAGCTAATCCTTCCACACTTGGCGACGGATCTCAAGCAGAAAATCAGAAGCCAGTCTTCCGTCTGGAGGCAGGGGCCACGCTCAAAAACGTAAACATTGGATCACCAGCTGCTGATGGTGTTCACTGTTATGGCAACTGTAATATATCGAATGTGGTCTGGCAGGACGTGGGCGAGGATGCACTGACATTGAAGTCTGCCGGAACGGTTAACATTACCGGTGGGGCAGCGTATAAGGCTTATGATAAAGTGTTCCAGATGAATGCAGCTGGAACAATTAACATCAAAAATTTCCGTGCAGATGATATTGGCAAACTGGTTCGCCAAAATGGTGGAACTTCCTTTGCAGTTAACATGACGCTGGATAACTCCAACATTTCCAATGTAAAAGATTCGATTATGCGTACAGACAGCAGCACATCACAAGGGAAAATTACGAATACCCGTTATTCCAAAGTACCAACGTTGTTCAAGGGGTTTGCTTCAGGGAAAACGAGCCAGTCTGGGAACACGCAATATTAGACAGAAGATTGAATCGCTGGAGTTGGTAAAAGTTTAAGCTCTGCTTGTAATTTGAAGTTAAAATATAACGCCAAAAAGAGCGTTCCAAGGTCATTGTTACAATGACTTTGTGGGACGCTCTTTGTAATGCAGATGTCATAGTATAGTTCTGCTGAGCAATGTTTTATAGAGGATGCTCAAATTATTGCTCTCCCGGAACTTCAACGATGACTTTGCCTTTCTCGGGGACAACAGAACCGGTATCAATAGAGTCCAATTTGTTCATGATTTCGTAAGAGGTTTCTTCAAGCATGCGAGAGTACTTAAATGATACGAGTGTTTGACCTGCTACGGAAGGACGAGTCCCTGCTTCAGCAACGGCTTTGTTTTTAATAAAGAACAGGTCACCGATGGTTCCGGCATTTTTGCTGATGTTAGCCTGCCATTGTAGCAGTGCACTTCCATTTTTAAGGATATAATAACTGATCAGATCGTTATCCTCAACAACGAAGAAACGATCTTTTTTGTCTTGTTCAAAAATGTATTCAATGGATGAATCCACTGGACCCAAAGGGTTGCGAATGTCCAGACGTGCTTGTCCCAGTTCAGAGAAGCGTGGCAGATGCAGTGCGGCTTCACGCGCCACAGTCAGATCGGAACTGTTATATTCTTTTACAATCGTAGCATCGGTAGTGTAAATGTAGGCTTCCTTGGCCTTCTGGTTCCACTGCACCTTGGCACCAAAAGCTTCACCGATGGCACGGAGCGGAAGCATCGCTTTACCATTCACCAGAATCGGCGCTGAGGATAATGTCGCATTCTGACCGTTTTTCTTCATTGTTTTGCTGTTAGGTGTAAGGACATACTTATCGCTGCCTGTGCTAATGCTGATCTCTTTTGTTTTGTTATTGTAACCAAACGTATAGTTGCCGAGGAATTGAAGCTCCGTCAATGCCACGTACGTAATACCCTGCCGTATGACAACATCATATTGAGCTTGAACATTGTTAATATAAGCTGTCGGTTTAGGTTTAGTTGTTGCGGCTTCCGCCACAGTGGATGAGAGTAAGGCAGGTGCCGTGCCTGCGGTGAGTATCGAAGCGGCAAGGACCATTTTCCATGTTTTAAGTTGCCAAATAGAATTGTAATCTTTCATCACTATCAATCTCCCTTCTAATGTTTAAGACGGACTACATAACCTAAATGTTTCATATTATGGAAAGTGAACCATCAGATTCTTTCCCCTGTTACCCCAAATGAAGCATGATGCTTTTTCTAGGGATTGCCACAAATACCCATCTGATGTACATTAGAAGCAATGAAATAAGTGAACCGGGAGCTCAATGAAGTTGGGCTGAGAGAGTGGCCTTGTGCCGCTGACCGTACATCTGATCTGGGTAATGCCAGCGTAGAGAACATGGATTTGCGATATGTAAGGGTGAATTGTGGGAATGAACGTGGATGAACAACAGACCTCTTTGAACTGTGGTGGTGTATCTGCCATGACGGAGGGGGGCTGGTTGATATTCCGTATTTTCGACATCCATCCAATACATCATTGTGAGGATTGTACACTGTACGTAAGGCCTGCCCGGAACCGGGGAGGCTTTTTCGTTTATTTTGATAACCCCCACAGGGAATAAAGGAAGGACGTAGAGAACATGGCAACAACAGCAGGCAACAAACGATTGAAACTAACGGATATTCTGGTAACCATCGTGATCGCAGTAGTGTTTGGGGTGATTTACAAGATATGGGGACCTACATATGACTTGATGAAACCATTTGGCGTTCATGCGGAGCAGATGATCTACGGCATGTGGTTTATGGCGGGCACGTTTGCTTTTGTTATTATTCGTAAACCAGGTGTGGCTATTCTTGCTGAAGTTGCGGCATCAACGGTAAGTGCTTTTCTGGGTAGTGAATGGGGCATGTCCACACTTGTATACGGTCTGTTGCAAGGATTGGGAGCCGAGATATTCTTCGCCGCATTTTTGTATCGCAAAACCAATCTGTTTGTCACCTGTCTTGCAGCCATAGGAGCCGCAGCGGCTTCGCTTTTGCTGGATTACCAGTACGGGTATATTGATTCACTCTCGGCCTGGAACTACACGTTATTTATCGGATTCCGCTTCATTGGGAGCATCTTGATTGCTGGAGTGTTCGCTTATTATCTCGCCAAAGCATTGGAACTGACTGGTGTAACGCGTTCGCTCAGACCGGTATCCAAACAAGATTATGAGGCGCTGGATTAGATGAACGGGGAAGAGAATTCGCAAGCGGTAAGTGTGACTAATCTAAGATGCAAGTTCCCGGGAGAGAAAGCCTTGGTATTTCAAGGCTTGTCTCTTTCTGTGCGTCAAGGAGAGAAAGTGCTGTTGCTTGGCCCGAGTGGCTCCGGTAAATCAACGTTATTGCAAATTCTGAGCGGTCTGATACCACGTTCGGTTGAGATTCCGATGAAATGTGATGATATTCAGGTTCCCGCCAAAGCAGGAGTGGTCTTTCAAGATCCGGATACCCAGTTCTGTATGTCATTTACAGATGAAGAGATCGCATTTGTTCTGGAAAACCGAAATATTCCGCGTGAAGAGATGCCTGCTCTGATTGAATATTATCTGAAACAAGTGGGGTTATCCTTTGAACAGAATCGTGTATTGATCCAGTCCATGTCTCAGGGGATGAAGCAACGTCTTGCGATTGCTTCGATGCTTGCCATGGACCCGGAGGTATTGTTTTTGGATGAACCCACTGCACTGCTGGATGATGAGGGGACTTCCCAGGTGTGGGATACGGTCAGACGGATCGCCAGTGACAAAACAATCATCATCGTTGAACACAAAATAAACGAGATTGTGGATATGGTCGACCGCATCATTGTGTTATCACCTGAAGGAAAGATTGTGGCGGATGGGCCAGCACAGCAGGTATTTACTCATGAACGGGAAAAGCTGAAGGCTTATGGAATCTGGTATCCGGGTGTGTGGGATGAGCACGAGCAGGCAGCTAAGCAAGAAGAGGGAAGTGCTTCTGGAGAGCTTCAAGTGTGTGTGGATCACGGCATCTCAAGTTTGGAAGCACAGCAATCGTCTGGCTTATCCGATACACCGGGTATATCCCCCATATCTCACGTCTCATCCTTATCGCCTGTATCACCCGGCTATCAGCCTGCACTGGACTTGCAACAGTTCACCGGATGGCGTGGGAAAACACCCTTCATTCAGGTAGAACAGGCCAAAGTATGGCATGGGGATTGGATTGGTATTGTCGGAACTAATGGAGCTGGCAAGAGTTCATTGTTGTTATCTCTGATGAATATCCTGAAAACAACAGGTCATTATGAGGTGGAAGGTCAGCCTTCTGGCAAAACGGAGCAGCTTGCAGATCGAATTGCGTTTGTATTTCAGAACCCGGAGTTTCAATTTGTGACCAACACGGTCGCGGAAGAAGTGGAATTCTCATTACTGAGGGGCAGGCTTTCAACGGAAGAAAGACTTGTCAGGACTGATCATATGTTGAATCAATTTGGACTAATCGACCTGTCCGAGCGCCATCCCTACCAATTATCGATGGGGCAGAAACGACGCTTGAGCGTTGCCTCTGCACTGGTGAGAGAGCAGCGAATATTGCTGTTGGATGAACCTACTTTTGGACAGGATGCACGCAATACGTTTGCCATGTTAGCACAGCTGGAGCAATTGCGGAGAGAGGGAACAGCTATTGTCATGGTTACCCATGATCGTGAAATTGTAAAAAGATATTGCACCCGAATCTGGACGGTAGATGAGGGGAGGTTATCTGATGCAACTGTCGTTTCCTCACCGTGAAACCTGGCTTCATAACGTCAACCCGGGATTAAAGATGATCATTCTGACGATGATGTTTATCATCGTTATCCTCATTCACAATCTGAATGTAATGGCCAACGTTGCGGTGGCGATGATGTTATTACTGTGCTGGACAGGTCATCCGTGGTACAGATTGATGCTGTACGCATCACCATTCATTCTGGTGTTTATCTCCACGTCTACAGGTATGATGATGTTTGGTAAGGGCGAGACCACATGGTATAAGTGGGGACTGATCCACATAACCGAAGAGAGTTTCTATCGCGGTCTACACTTGGGTTTTCGCTCGCTGACTATGGCCGCGGCAGGGTTACTCTTTGGTCTTACGACCAAGCCTGTGAGACTGTTTTATTCCCTGATGCAGCAGTGGCGGCTTCCCGCAAAATATGCCTATAGCTTTCTGGCCGCGATGCGCATGATCCCCATTTTGCTGGATGAATTCCAGACGCTCCGTTATGCGATTCGTATTCGTGGAACACAGCAACGCGGCTCTCGCTGGAATGTGTATGGTACACTCAAGCGTTACGCTATTCCGCTGCTGGCACAGAGCATTCGCCGTGCACAGCGAATGGCGGTAGCAATGGAAGCGAAAGGGTTCACAGATGGCGCGAGCCGAACGTATTACATTCAGATTGGCTATTCGCGAGCTGATCTGTGGTTTGTATTTTATTATATGCTCACCTTAACGGCTGCTTATTACATCGGGGTTACCTTTCCTTATCATGCTACGATGGTGGATGTAAGGTAATACGGGCAGATAGATAGAAATATATTGAGGTAAACGGTAACTTTTTCCTTTTTACTGCGTCTCTATTGGAAATACTTCTAATGAATGGGGATGAACGAGAGTGAAGACGGGTCCTGACTGGCAGAGAACGGGGTACAAATGGATTACCATGACTGGATTATCAGCTGTGCTGTTGACGGGCTGGATGCTGCTGGATTCCAAAATGGTCGCCCTTGAAGGACAAGCTTTGGCTACAACGCCACAAGCATTGGGGGCAAGTTCCCAAGTCTTAACTGCAAAGTTAGCTTACAAACAAGGAGACACCGTTACGCTTATTAATGACATCCCTCTGTTCAAAAACAGAAGGGACGGCAGTGTGGCTGCTGACCAGATGGGGATTGAATACTATACAACAAAAAACGAAAAGTATACGTTGGCCTCGGTTCGAGGTGAGTGGGTGCAACTTAAGTCAACCGAGCATGGAGACTTTTGGCTGCCAAGTTGGTATGCCCTGAAGGAGAGCAGAAGCATGACGGAAACAGCTCCCCAAAGCTTCACACTCCAATCAGGCAGCAAGTTGTATCTGGTTCCAGATAGTTCTACAACTTGGTCTAGTGAGAAAGCGCTCACAGATAAGGCTGTTATTGTTGCAAAGTGGAAAGGCTGGTATGGGGTCTCCATTGCCCCACGAGTCTGGAATAAAGAATCCTTCACGTATCGGCCAGGACTCTTCTGGATCAAGGCACAGGCTATAGAACTGCGGATGAATGTGGCGGATGGCTGGTTCCAACAGGATGCATCGCTGCCAACTTCGGTTATACGCCATCTGACAGATATTAAGCTGAACAAAGCAACCACCTCCAAACAAGTGGCTGAGTGGTTAGGCGAGCCGGATTGGAAAGAGAGTTCAAGCAATCTAAATTTCACGGGTTATTCAATGAGTATTGGACAGACCTGGAGATATGAGCGGGAAGATGCGCAATTTCTGGTCACATTCAACAAGAATGGCAGACTGGTCAGAACACGCTGGAATTTAGCACAGGATAATCGAAATGCTGTCGTTTCCGATTGGAACATCAGTCGGGCGGATGAATATGGGTTCACAACAAAAATCTATGGCACAACACTGCCAACGACAATCCCTTGGAAACCGGTATGGACCAACCAGGGGGATATTAACTACACTTTTTTACAAGCAGCCACGGATGATGTACTCCTGATGAAAGGGGATGACGGTGGATTTAGCGGGGATTACTACGAAGGTTCCATATATGCTCTTGACCGACATTCGGGCCAGAAATTATGGGGGATTAATGGGGGCTTTGGAAGACAGCAGGCAGAGGTGGATGCAGAGCGCAAATACGTTACAATCTACACCGATTATGACCCTGATAAGAAAAAATACGTGGATCGTATTCATCATCTGAACTTGAAGAACGGAAAGGTCATGTGGACGTACACTCCTAAGCAAAATTTTAGACTAAATGGCATCACCGCTGCGAAGAACGTTGTGGTTGTGGATAACCCGGTTGTTGAGAGCTCAAGCAACAGTTGGTTAACGGTTCTGGACAGTGCAAACGGAAAAACATTGTGGACGCGAAAACTGGCTACGGGTTATGAAATATTGAACAAGAGTGCAGATGACCCCTATGTGTTGTATTGGGAAAAGAATAAGCTGGTTGCAGCCGATCCGCAATCAGGGCGAACCGTATGGAGCTTAAAGGGCAAACGATCCACCATAGAACAATTTTGGAATGATCCATATACTGGTGGAATTGAACGTCTTGATCCCTTTGCAACCACGAATGCTGAAAGATGGCTATCACTAGATAATCAGTGGCTTCTGCTTGATCTGAACACGGGGAAAAAGCTTGCCCAATTCCCTGCTCGGGTAGGACAGAGATTTGAGGAGCTGAATGATGGCATGCTGTTGATCCGTGAGAACAAGAATGGCAATCATTACGGAGAATATGAAGATTTTACAACCACCCTGTATGATGCCAAGACAGGCATAACACGCTGGACGCACAAGGGCAAGATTGAACGAGGACTGGTGGAAGAGGATCAGTTGTATGTGATTAAGAATGGCTACCCGGCGGCTGTGGATTATAAAACGGGGGAGACGCGCTGGGATACCAAAGATACGATTGCAACACTAAGGCATCCGACGAATCAGGGAAGTTATCTGGTCATTGATGATCAGTTGCTGTTGCCCATGGACGAGAATTTGCTCGTAATGAACAAAAAGAATGGAGCACTGTTAGGTCGTGTACATGACGTTGTGATGGGAAACCCGGAGCACCGGGACCGGGATGCGAAGAATGGAATGATTAACCGGATCGGTAATGAAGTGTATGTGGGTTCGTCCAACGGACGTTTTCGTGTATATGAAGCCAGCCGCCTGCAGGAGGCAATCTCACCTTAAAAGCTTGTCTCGTAAGGGATGTTGATTTATTATAAATGAACAGGCTTGCTCGCGCTCCGGTTATCGGCTGTGCGGGCTTTCTTCATGTGTTCTTGAAGAACCATGCATGATCATTCACGGGAGGACTCTCCATGATCTCATTATATGGTGTAAGCAAACGTTATAACGAGCGCGGTTCCCGTGCAGATCAGGGATTCGAAGCATTAAGCTCGGTGTCCCTCGAAGTGGGACAAGGAGAAATACATGGCATCATTGGATCGAGTGGTGCAGGCAAATCCACACTTCTGCGGATGCTCAACGGGTTGGAAAAGCCGGATGATGGTGAGGTTGTTGTGAATGGGCAGCACCTGACCCAGATGAATGAACAGAGTCTGCGTCAGGCACGAAGATCCATTGGCATGATCTTTCAACACTTCAATCTTGTCAGTAACCGAACGGTGAGTGGCAATGTCTGCATGCCATTGGAGCTTGCGGGTATGCCCCGTGCGCAGCGAGTTGAACGTGGACTTGAGGTGCTGCGGTTTGTTGGACTGGAAGACAAGACGGGGCAATATCCTGCTCAGCTTAGCGGAGGACAGAAGCAGCGTGTGGCGATTGCACGAGCGCTGGCCAGTCGTCCGGATGTGCTGCTCTGTGATGAACCGACCTCTTCGCTTGATCCACAGACCACGAACGGTATTCTGGATGTGCTGCGACATATCAATGAAACGCTGGGCGTGACCATTGTTGTAGTAACGCATGAGATGGAAGTGGCTCGCAGACTATGTCACAGGATATCCGTCATGAAGGATGGGCGACTCGTTCGTACGTTGTCTAAAGCGGAAGTGAGCAGTATCCCTGCTCCGCAGCCTGATCTGTTGACCTCCTTGCTTGCGGGTGACGAATACGGGATGACAGGTTCGTCTCTGTTCCGTCAGGCAGAAAAGGAGGACAAGTCATGAGGTTACCTGAGTCTGTGCTGGAATATCAGCATGAGATATGGCAGGCGATCGGAGAGACTTTTGTTATGGTGGGTATCTCCATTGCGGCAGCTGTTCTGATTGGGTTACCTCTGGGTACACTGCTGTACTTATTCCGGAGAGGACAACGGTATCAGAATCAAACGCTGTCCTTTGTACTCGGCAGTGTCGTTAACATCGTTCGTTCGTTTCCGTTCTTACTGCTGGTTGTATTCATGATTCCATTCACACGGATTGTTGTGGGAACGTCCATAGGTACGCTGGCGGCAACCGTGCCACTCTCGGTTATTGCCATTGCCTACTACGCCAGACTGGTGGAACAAGCGTTGCTGGATGTACCGAGGGGAGTGGTTGAAGCTGCTTCTTCCATGGGGGCATCGACGATGCAACTTGTGGTGAAGTTTTTGTACGTGGAGGCACGATCTGGTCTTGTACTGGGACTCACAACAGCTACGATTAGCTTCATCTCCTACTCGACGGTGATGGGTATTGTAGGTGGCGGCGGGGTTGGTGACTTTGCCATTCGCTACGGTTATCAGCGCTTCGAAACGGAGATTATGGTATTTACGATCATCATTATGATTATCCTGGTACAGATGATCCAATTCACAGGTAGCAGACTGTCCCACTGGCTGGATCGCAGATCCTGAACGGTTGGACCGTGCATTGCATTATTAAGAATAACCAATACAGATTATACGATGAGGGGTAGACATGAAATGAAAGTGAAAATGATGCTTATGTTGCTTGCAGTAATGCTGGTTGTAGCTGCTTGTGGCAAAAAAGAAGAAACACCTGCGGCTGAAGGAACAAAAGAAGATACACAAGCTGCACAAGAAGTTACGCTGAAAGTAGCCACGTTGATTCCACCGATGACAGACGTACTGGATATTGTTAAACCGCTTTTGAAGGAAGATGGCGTCAACCTGGAAGTTGTTGTGCTGTCAGATAACGTTCAACCAAATACGGCACTCGCGAACAAGGAAGTGGATGCAAACTTCTTCCAACACGTGCCTTACATGACCCAGTATAATGAGGCGAACAATGCCAATCTGGTGGCTGTACAGCCTATCTATAATGCCATTTATGGCGGCTACTCCAAAAAGTACAAAACGATTGAGGAATTGCCAGAAGGTGCAACGATTGCAATTGCAAACGATCCTTCCAACATTGGTCGCTCTCTTGTGATGCTGGAGCAGAACGGGTTGATTAAGCTGAAAGAGGGCGTAGGTTTTAACGCCACACAGGCAGACATCACCGAGAATACAAAGAACTTCAAGTTTGAGGAAGTGGACTTGTTGATGCTGGCCCGCATGATGGATGATGCTGATCTGGTAGCCATGACACCGGCATATGCCAGTCCGCTCGGTCTTACACCGAAGAAGGATGCACTGTTAACCGAGAAGGATGATTCCCATTTTGCAATCACCATGGTTGCCCGTGAGGATAATAAGGACTCCGAAGTGATCCAGAAGCTGGCTAAACGCATGGCGGGTCCAGAGGTCAAAGCCTTCTTCGAAGAGAAATATGCAGATATCGCGATCCCGGCATTTAAATAGAGATACGTTGGTCCAATGTAAATAACCTTTAGATCTGAGCGATAACGCTTGGATCTTTTTTTTGTCGTCCGCTTGCTTATTAACAAGTATTTAGAAAGTTAACAATTTGGTCATATCCCCGGAACACTTTATTTAATAGTTTTTTCGTATAATTTGTTTGAAAATAGTTCTTTTGGATTATAAATTAAGAGATTTGTTCGAGTTTTGTAGTGTAAAGAGTGTTTTTCACAAGAAGTGAGACCTAGTTTTTTGAAAAGATGGTTTACAATCTATGAGAGCTATACAAGAGCTATATAAGTTGTATGAATCATTCAGCAATTGGCGGTTGTTCTGTCATCGGAGTGGCAAGTGTAAATAATCACTAGTTCAACTTATAAGTAGATCAAGTAAAACTAAAATTTATCTGGAAGAGGTAGAGAAATTTGTCCCGAAAAAATAGCAAATCGACCTGGTTCAACAAGATGCATAAGAACTTTAAGACCAAGCTGGTGGTGTCCTTTATTGCTTTCCTGGCCATACCTTCGTTAAGTATTGGAGTTTTATCGTATAACAGTGCAAAAGATGAAGTGGAGAAGCAAATTTTACATAGTGCGATGGAAAATGTGAACCTTGCCAGTGCAACGATAGATCTTTCAGTCAATGCCAAGCGGAACCACATTGAATATTATGCGAGTACACTCGCGGAGCAATTGCGTCAAGAAGATGCCGAGGTTCGGGTTGTGAACGAATTGAAGGGGTATGCCGCACAGAACAAAGATATCATCACCATAGGTGTAGGCACAGAGGCAGGTGTGTATCTGATGTCCTCTGATGCGGAGATGCCTGAAGATTACGATCCGCGAACAAGACCATGGTACACAGAAGCGATGGGTACTCCACAGCAGGTCATTGTTACAGACCCTTATATTTCTGCCGAGACAAAAGAGATTACCATTACGATTGCGAAGGCACTGGAAGACCAATCTGGTGTGGTCCAACTGGATCTCAATCTGGCGGACATTAGTCAATTAGTTAGCGGAATTAAAGTTGGAGAAAAGGGACATCTGATTCTGCTGGATGCCAGCGAAAAGTATATCTATCATCCGACGATGCAACCTGGAACAGATGCAACAGAAGATTTTTGGACACAAGTGTATACGAATGAATCCGGTAATTTCAACTATACCTTTGATCAGGTTGATAAGGTCATGTATTACGCCACGAATGCATCCACGGGATGGAAGGTCGCTGGCACCATGTTCTCCTCTGAAGTTGAGGATGCCGCTGCACCTATTCTGAATCGAACGATTATGGTCATCGTTTCTTGTCTTGTCATCGGAATTTTGATCATCTGGCTGGTGATGCGATCGATTGTTAAACCGATCCGTCAGTTGAAGGATCAGGCGATTCAGGTGAGCGAAGGGGATCTAACCCAGACCATAATAAGTACAAGCCATGATGAAATAGGTGAACTGAGTGAGGCTTTTGGCAAAATGCAGCACAATCTGCGTGTGTTGATTCAAAATGTGGAGAACAGCGCCAGTCAGGTAGTCATCTCATCGGATGAAATGACTCAGAGTGCGGAATCAACCAGTGCAGCCAGTGAGCAGGTAGCGCGAGCCATTCAAGAAATTGCGAGTGGTGCGGAGAAACAGACCGAAGGTATTGAACATAACCATCAGGCCATGAATGAAATTACGATTGGTATTACAAGAATCGCCGAACGTTCCATACATGTCGCTGATTTGGCGAAACATACAACCGTACAAGCAGAAGAAGGCGGCAACACCGTCAAGCAGACGGTGAGTCAGATGCAATCGATTCAAGAGACAGTAGAACAGACAAACCAATTGATTCAGGCGTTATATGAACGATCACACCAAATTTCAGCGATCACGGAGTTAATCGGAAATATAGCCAAACAGACAAACCTGCTCGCGCTGAACGCATCCATTGAAGCTGCTCGTGCAGGTACACATGGCAATGGATTCGCCGTTGTAGCAGCAGAGGTTCGCAAGTTGGCAGAGCAATCCGGGCAGTCCGTCAATGAAATCACCGTGCTGACTACGGCGGTACAGGAAGATATGGCTGCTTCCGTTCGCATGATGGAGAAGGTGACTTCAGAGGTTGGAGAGGGCATGGACATCTCTACAGAAGCGATTCGGAAGTTTGAACGTATTCTGGATAGCATGCGGGAAACGACACCTCAGATTGAAGAGATTGCTGCCACATCGCAAGAGATCACAGCAGGTGTGCAGGAAGTATCTGCTGTATCCAATGAGTTGGCAGGCATTGCGTCAGGCAACGCCGCAACTTCCGAAGAAGTGGCCGCTTCCTCAGAGGAGCAACTGGCAGCGATGGAGCAGATTTCTTCCTCGGCTCGTGGCTTGTCTACCCTGGCTGAAGAGCTGCAGCGTCTGATTAGACAGTTTAAGTATTAAACGGGGTCGTAGAAGAGAGTATCATACCGGGACAGCATCACATCATGTTTCATTAGAGGGAGTGGACAACCATGCAACTGGAACTCAAAGCCTTCTTACTGCTAACGGATGCGGTCATGATTACAGATGAGGAGGGTGTGATTCTGGATGTGAATTCCGTTTATGTAACCAAAACAGGATTCTCACGGGAGAGCACCATAGGTCAGCCTGCCCGATTGTTAATGGATACCCACTGGAGAGGAAATCAGACCTGGTCCGGCGTAGCCAAACTGATGAAGGCTGATCAGGAAGTGTGGGAAGCCCAAGTTACGATTACATCGGTTCATTTGGATGATTCTCTTTTTTATATCAGCATATTTAATGATGAATTTTCATGAAAAAAAACGTTGTTTGGTGATAAGGGGATGTTAGCTGAAAGTAGTAATTATTTTCAAAAAAAATGGTCAATATCGTCAATTGAATAAGGGAGCACGGCATACTATGATTTGTGTACTGAGGAACTGCGACCATGAATCTGACAACATTCATTGAATGCATGAAATCCTGAAGTCGTAATGTGGACGGTGACCATTTGCTACGCGATCTTGTATTAAATTTCACGCTAATTTTGATCTTTGTTTTCCTAATTCATCACTATCTGAACCATACAAATGCTACCCGTTCAACATCCATCACGACTCGGATCATTATTGGTATTACGCTGAGCATGTTGGGCACGGCGCTCTATTATTTCTCTATTGTGCTTGAGGATGGTACATTGTTGAATTTCCGGGGCAGTGTGTATCTGCTTGCTGCTTATTTTGGTGGGAGTGGCTCTGCTTTCGTTACTTTTGCATTCATGTGGATGTTTCGGATTAATATGGGGCGTAATCCCTTGTTGGAGAACTGGCAGTATGCATTGACAGAGTTGTTATTTGTCGTAGCCATATGTCTGATCTTTAAGTATATCAGGGGATTTATACAGAAGTGGTTGTCCGGAGCGTTGCTGTTGATTACTGTGTATGAGTTTTCTGCACTAAAGACAAATTCCCCTTCTCTGCTAATGATGGGGCAGATTCTCTTTTTTCAATGTATCTGCCTGCTGTCCGTCATATTATTCCTGTATTATCTGAACCAAAATCATCGATATAGGAGATTGGTCATTCAGAGGGATCAGGAAATGCTAGAGATGCTCCGTATGCAGCCGGGTTTTACTTTTAAAATCCGAAAACAGAACGGAAAATTCGAGTATCTTGTGCTTGAGGGAGAGATGCTCTCCCGACTGGGCTTGGATATGAGTAGTCTGAAGCAAGATTACAAACTGGGCACATTGGATATTTTACCTCAGGAAAAGGTAGAATTTCTGCGAAAGCAGTTTAACCGGGCATGGGAAGGGGAATCTTTTTTTTACGAGATTGAGCATGGAGGTTACTATTCGCTGGTGAACGTTCGCCCTCTGCGAGAAGAGGGTATGGTGAAATATGTCGTGGGATATGGACTTGATATTACGGAGCACAGAGCGGTTAAACGAAGGATTCAAGAAAGTGAAGAGCGATATCGAACACTTGAGCGAGTGTCGACAGATTGGTTTGTCGGTTTGGATAACAACAGATGTATTGTGTCAGTGAATCAGAAATTTCTGGATGTTCTCGGTCTCGGCAGGCAGGAAGTGATTGGGCGTCAGCTTGAAGAATTGTTGTTCATTGAGCAGCTGGAGAACTGGTTGTTCGTTTTCCAAAAAGCCTTACATCACAATATAACACAGGATACGGAACTGAGTTTCATTGTTGGAGAAGGTCGTGAGCAGCATGTTCGGGTTCACCTATCCCCTGTTAAAGTATTAAACTCGAGTGAGAAAATCAAGGCAGTCATTCATGACATTTCGGATCACTATAGACGTGTTAAGGCTGACAAAGCAAGCCAAGCGAAGAGTGAGTTTCTCGCATTCATGAGCCACGAGATTCGTACCCCACTGAGCGGTATTATCAACTTTTCGTTGTTGCTTCAACGGACAGATCTATCTCCACAACAAAAGGATTATTTGAGTAAAATCAATGCGTCCTCCCAAACCTTGCTTACCCTCGTAAATGATATTCTTGATTTTTCGAAAATTGAGGCAGGCAAGCTGATGTTGGAGAAGGTCTCTTTTTCACCAGAGGATGTGATCAAACGTGTGGCAGATCAGATCGGTGTGGCCATCGGGCACAAAGATATCGAAGTGATCTTTACAACCGATCCCGATCTGCCATTAACGGTGATTGGTGATCCGTTCCGACTTGAACAGGTGTTATTGAATCTGCTCAGTAATGCGATTAAATTTACGGAGCATGGATATGTAACGTTGCAGGCAGAGGTTCTTTCATTGGAGGCGGAGCGAGTTCATGTCCGTTTTGAGGTACAGGACACGGGAATCGGAATGTCACCCGAACAATTGGAACGGCTCTTTGTCCCGTTTACTCAAGCGGAACCCTCGACGTATCGAACATATGGTGGCTCTGGTCTTGGGCTGGTCATCTGTTACCTTCTGGTCACCTCTTTGGGAGGAAGCTTGCGGGTGGATAGTGTTTTGGGAGAGTACAGTCTGTTTTCATTCGACTTGATATTTGAACTTGCAGATTCGGAAGAAGAAGAGAGCTTCTCCCTGCAGACACACCCTCTCTTATATGGTGCGAATGATGTGGTTATCATTGAAGATGATGAACGGATGGGCGCAAATCTGAAGCAGCTGCTCTATTCATTCGGGATGAATCCGACGCTGTATACTTCCTTGAACCATATGATGGAAAGTGATTGGTATGTCCATCATGTAGATGGGGCAAGTTCCATGATCATGATGATGGATATGGATGCAGAGGAGACCGTCAACGGATCGTCATGGGACAGTTTCATGAAGCGAATGAATCAAACCAAATTTCAAATGGTGGGTTATACCCATGCTTTTAGTGAAAATGCCCTGTGGAGTGAGGAGAGATCCTTTCGCCCGGATCTCATGATGATCAAACCGATTACACGTCTGGGATTGTTCGAAGTATTACTTGCACTTCAGGGTGAAGGGCCATTGGAGAAAAAGCGGATGATAGAAGGTGATGAATCCTACTTGCTTAAATCCAAAGGGCACATTCTGATCGCTGAAGATCATGAAATCAATCAACTGGTCATTCGGGCCATGCTAGAAAATACTGGATTCAAGGTTACGCTGGCAGATAATGGCACAGAGGTTTTGAAGAAATTGGACGAACAAACATGGGAACTGATTCTGATGGATCTCTATATGCCAGCTATGAACGGAATTGATGCAACGCGACACATTAGGAAGATGAGGAAATATGATCGTACACCCATTATTGCGCTTACAGCGAATGGTTTAAAAAGGGACCATGAATTATATCTTGAAGCAGGTATGAATGCCATCCTGACTAAGCCCATACATGAACAACAGCTCGCAGACATTTTGGAAATATGGATTGATCTAAAAGGCATAAGGGAGATCAATGGAATTGATGCAGATAAGGCGATCAGACAGATGGACGGCAAGCCACATATTCTGCAATATGCGCTCACGAAATTCAGAATGGAGTATGACTCGTTTCAGAAAAAACTGGCGATTCAACTTCAGCAACAGCAGATTGCTGATGTCATTCGTAGTGTTCATTCTCTTCGAGGCGTAGCTGCGAATCTGCATGCAGTGGACCTGATGTGTGCAGTTCTCCAATTGGAATCGCTCTTGTCCCGTCCGTTATTCAAAGATGAGGAACAGCGTTCGGTATTGGAGAAGGTACAACAGGAAATTGATAAAATTACCGAGTCTCTTCCATGGTGATCGGAATGAAGCTGTGTTGTTTTAAGGTGTGAACTTATATCCGACCCCCCAAATGGTTTGAATGTATTGGGGGTTTTTTGGATTGACTTCAATTTTTTTTCGAAGTTTGGTAATGTGCACATCGATGGTGCGATCATTAATGTAGGCATCAATACCACGAATGGCTTCAATTAGGGCATACCGACTGTAGACTTTGCCAGGATTGAGAATAAACAGCTTCATGATCTCAAATTCGGAGAACGTCATCTCCACGCGCTGGTTATTTAACAGAACAGTTCTTCGGGCCAGATCGAGAGATATTCCGGATTCCTGTTCAGTGACAACAGAGCTGTTCAATATAGAGTAACGACGCAATACGGCCTCAATACGTGCCTTCAGCTCCTGCATACTGAAAGGCTTACATACATAGTCATCAGCCCCGTCTGTTAATGATCGAATCCGCTCAGAAACCTCGGTTAAGGAAGAGATGACAATGATGGGGATTGCCGTATGTTGGCGCATGAGAGAACTAGGATTCTTATTACCCGAATCAGGGAGCATCAAGTCAAGAAGCAGGATATCAGGCCGCGCTTGAAGCTGTAGAAGACCATCTCTTGCGTTATCGACACGGATAACATCATACCCTTCACCTTGCAAATACAAGGATAATGTATCGCCTAACATGTTGTCGTCCTCTATGATAAGCACTTTCGTCATGATATTCCTTTCTGAACCCCCTTCTTGTAGAAGGACTAAGATCCATGGATTACTTAATATACCTGATATTTAAAACATGCAACATGAGGATGTCAAGACGCTAACATGACTCCAAGAAGGTGAGAGACTCCGATTTAATGTTTGCCAAGATGTGAATCGGTTTCACGCTCGATCAGGCGCATCAGTTTGCGCTCGGTAGCGCTCTCTGGCGCAGGGGTGTAGACACTGCATCGCAGATCGGAACTACCCTGAACCTGCAACGAAGTCAGATCAAACAACATTTTGCCTGCTTTGGAATGCCTGAACTCGATTAATACGTCCGGGGCACTGCTGACGCTGCTTTGTTTCCAAAGGGTTAGAAAATCGGGATGTCTGTTCATCATGTCATCCAAAAATAAATTATACCATTCATCATCAACATACTGGCCATAGTAAGCACGAAAAATCGCCAGAAATCCGCTAACAAAATCCTCCCAGTTTACCGCGAGCCTGCGAAACTCCTTTCGATCAAATAACAGACTGATCATATTCCGCTGTTCGGGGGCAATCTGTTCAAAATCCATAAAAACATGCCGGGCTGCATCATTCCAGCCGACAATGTAACAACGCCGATCCGAGATCACGGTAGGGCAGTGATGAAGTTCTTGCAAAATTTTCTGCAAGGAAGGGTGAAGTTGAACCGGTTCTTCTTCCAGTGTGGGCAGCTCTGTATGATGCTCCATGGCGAGCGAAAACAGATACTTTCGTTCATCCGCAGTAAGCCTTAGTGCTGAAGCAATGTTATCCAACACGGAATGGGATACCTGAATATCCCGACCTTGTTCAAGCCAGGTATACCATGTTGTACTCACTCCTGCCAGTTGGGAAACCTCTTCTCTTCTCAGCCCAGGTGTTCTTCTCCGACTTCCAGTGGGTAAACCGACCGATTCGGGAGAAATTTTGGAACGCTGTGTTTTCAGAAAAGTGGACAATGCCTGCAACCTGACATCGTAGTTCAATCCATCACCTTCAATCCTCGTTATCATGGTAGTCATTATACTATTATAATTGACAACTTGTAATAGGATATTCAAAAGTGCACTATTAGTGGCAGAGCGTAAGAGTTAAGGTAGACAACAGCGCTGAAGGAGGATGGACATGGAACGAGTCGTGATTACAGGAATGGGAGTTATCTCTCCTTTGGGAAATGATGTAGATACATTCTGGAACGGATTGATTGAGGGTAGATCAGGGATATCGCCTATAGAGCATTTTGATACAGCTTCGTACAAAACCAGAATCGCAGGAGTGGTCCATGATTTTGATGGTGAAGAGCGTTTTGGACGCAAGGAAGCAAGGCGTATGGATCGATTCGTTCAATTTGCTGTTGCTGCTGCGGATCAGGCTGTATCGCAATCGGGTCTTGTGATGGATGAACTGGACCGTGAACGGGTAGGTGTATATATTGGTTCAGGCATAGGCGGCATCCAGACATTGATGGAACAAGGCAAGGTCCTGTCAGAACGGGGACCTGCGCGAGTCAGCCCAACACTGGTACCCATGATGATCTCCAATATGGCTGCGGCTATGGTCAGTATGAGGTTTGGTTGCTGGGGACCGACATTATCGCCAGTAACAGCTTGTTCCATTGGCAATACAGCCATTGGAGAGGCTTTCAGGTTAATTCGTCATGGAGGAGCCGATGTCATTATTGCTGGCGGGACAGAAGCGGCTGTAACGGAAGTGTCACTGGCAAGCTTCGGTAATGCGACAGCGTTGTCTACACGAAATGAAGCGTTCCAAGCAGCCAGCCGTCCATTTGATGCAGGGAGAGACGGTTTTGTCATGGCGGAGGGTGCTGGAATTCTGGTTGTGGAATCACTGTCTCATGCTCTAGCAAGAGGGGCGAATATTCTTGCCGAAGTGATTGGATATGGTGCCAGTTCAGATGCGTATCATATGGTAGCTACCCACCCGGAAGGGCGGGGTGCATATCTGGCGATGAAAGCATCACTGAAAGAAGCTCAGATTGGACCTGAGGACATTGATGTGATTAACGCTCATGCCACCAGTACGGAGGCAGGTGATCTGTCTGAGACGAGAGCCATTAAACAACTTTTCGGGACAGGTGCCTATGATATTCCGGTCACAGCGAATAAGTCCATGACGGGACATATGCTTGGTGCAGCAGGCGGTGCGGAGGCGATCTCACTTATTCAAAGTCTGCGGCATGGCATCATTCCTCCAACCATCAATCAGGAGCAGAGGGACCCCGAATGTGATCTGGATTATGTGCCAAACGAGGCAAGAAAAGCAGATTTGCGGATTGGGATGTCTAATTCCTTTGGTTTTGGCGGTCATAATGCGGTTATTATTCTTCAAAAATATTCATCTTAAGCAGAAAGAAAGCCGTAAGCAAAGAACAGCGCTGCCTGATGGGGCTACGCTGTTCTTTGCTTACTTATGGATCACTCGTAAACACTGTACCTTGGTTAACGCCGAGTGGTTGTACGCCTCAGGAAGAGAGGGATGTCGATTCCGCCATGCCTTTGTTACCTCGGCTCAACCAGCTCACACGCCAGCGGGATTGCATGAAGAGAACCAGGAACAGGGAAGCTGCTGCAATCAGGCTAAGAATGACAAAACCTGGCGTATAGGATTGATAGCTACTATACAGTTGACCGAGAATCAGCGGCAGTGCATACCCGCCCAATCCGCCAGCGGCACCTACAATACCTGTCATCAGGCCAATCTCATTGCCGAAACGTTGGGGAACCAGTTGGAACACAGAGCCATTTCCGGCTCCCAGACACATCATACCGAGGAACAGCATGACTACTACCACAGGAAGCGGTGGCATGAAGGATACTCCGATCAACATGATGCAGGCTCCAGTGTACAGGAAAGTCAGCATGCGGGTTCCGCCAATTTTGTCCGCCAGATAACCCCCTACAGGCCGGAAGAAACTGCCTGCGATCACACAGAAGGTGGTAATGTCTGCGGCACGAACAGGAGAGAGTCCATACTGGGTGTTGAAGAAGATGGTGAGATAGTTACATAATCCAACGAAACCACCAAAGGTTACACAATAGAAGGCACAGAATACCCAAGCATCTTTTTGTTTAAGCAGACTTCCGTATTGGGATAATTTCTTGGGTTCAGGCCGGTTAGGGCTATTCTTGGCAAAGATAGAAAAGAGAATGAATACAATAACGATCGGTATAATAGCAAGTCCGAACACAACTTCCCAGCTGCCAAAATGCGTAGCCAAGCGATTGGCAAACAACGTCGCAAGTACGGTTCCGCTGTTACCCGCCCCGGCAATACCCATGGCCAGACCCTGATGCTCCTTGCCATACCATTGGCCTGCCAGAGGTAGCGCAGCAGCAAAGGAGGCGCCTGCGACACCAAGCAAGAGTGCCACCACGTACAGTTGGCTTAAGGAGTCAACCCATAACCAGCCGAGTAATAAAGGAACTAAGGTGACGAGCATCCCGATCTGTGCGGTCAGTTTCGGACCAATATAATCAGACATGAAGCCAAGCACAAGGCGCAGGATGGAACCGCCGAGAATAGGCAATGCGACCAGATTTGCCTTTTCCAGCGGAGTCATCGGATAATCCAACGCTATGACAACTGCGAGTGGGCCAAGCATCCCCCATATCATAAAACTGATGTCAAAATACATAAACGCCCCGAAGAGGGTGGGCTTATGCCCGCTTTTCCAAAAACTTTTGCTCTCCATCATCCATCATCGCTCCTCATCCAATTGAGATCTTCGTGATTTGTCTATGTGCTTGTTGAGGCAGAAAAAGGCCGCAATTCGTCCAGATCTGAACGATTTGCGGCCCCGTTGCCGACAGGCGGTACACGTCATTGTGTTCCCGCATCTGAGTTGATCACAGCACTGTGATTTTGATTCAAATTATAATCAAGAGAAAATATATATGTCAACAAAAATTACATGGGAATTTAAATAATTCATTTTTTAATCTTCATTCGCATTTTTAGTGTCAATTTAGTTGACATTAGATTCAGATTCCCTTAATCTGAATCTAATATGAATCCACACAAAGGCGTGTGGATTCCGGAGGCAACGGTGCCCTTTTCCGAATCATGGAGAAGGGATTTTTCTGTTTATTTTCAGGTGAGAGAGATAGGGGGCAGCCCATGAGTAGAAGCAAACTGGTGATTATCGGGAATGGCATGGCTGGAGTGAAGTGTGTCGAAGAGATTATCGCACTGGAGCCTGATACGTATGAGATTGTAATCTACGGCAATGAACCCCGTCCCAACTACAATCGGATCATGTTATCAAAAGTATTGCAGGGTGAGCATTCGTTACAGGATATCATTATCAATGATTGGACTTGGTATGCCGAGCATCATATACGGCTATGTACAGGTGAAACGGTATACCGGATTGATACCCGTGGAAAATATATAGAGACTGAATCGGGACTAAAAGAAACCTATGATGTCCTGATTCTGGCAACAGGGTCATCACCGTTTATCCCACCGATTCCGGGAATTGATAAAGAGAGGGTCATGTCCTTCCGAACAATTGATGATTGTACGCGCATGTCTGATTATTCCAAAACCTATCGCAAGGCCGCCGTCATTGGTGGTGGATTGCTGGGACTGGAGGCTGCACGCGGGTTACTGCATCTGGGCATGGAAGCTGTGGTGGTCCATAACGCACATTACATTATGAACCGTCAGTTGGATCAGAAGGCTGCCGCGATGCTTCAGGAGGAACTTGAAGGGCAGGGTATGTCCTTTCTTTTGACCAGAAATACGCAGAAAATTACCGGGCGATCACAGGTTCAGGGCCTTCAGTTCACAGATGGTTCCAAGCTTGAAGCACAGGTTGTCATTGTCGCTGTAGGAATTCGGCCAAATGTGGACCTGGCCAGACGAAGTGGAATCGCCACCAATCGGGCAATTATGGTAGATGACTATATGCGCACCAGTGTACCGGGTATTTACGCAGTTGGGGAATGTGCTGAACATCGGGGAATTAGTTATGGTCTGGTGGCCCCCTTATACGAACAGGGGAAGGTGCTCGCACGTACACTCTGTGGACAGGAAACGCCTGAATACAAAGGATCAATTCCCTACTCACAGTTGAAGGTATCGGGGGTTGATGTTTTCTCAGCGGGTGAGATCAGTGGGGAAGGCATGCAGACTGCAATTCAACATCTGGATGGCATTCAAGGCACATATAAAAAAGTGCTGATGCAGGCTGGCAAAGTGCGTGGAGCCATTTTATTTGGAGATACAACCGAAGGAACGGCATTGCTTGGACTTGTGCAACGAGGCGCAGATGTGGCGGAATTGGCTCCGCGTGAAGGGGCTCCGGACCCGGCTGAGATGGCTGCGGCGGCATTACCGGCTCAGGAGACCGTATGTGCCTGCAACAATGTGACCAAGGCTGCCATTATGAAAGCTATTCAGGAACAGGGTCTCGAGACAGCAGATCAGGTGAAGGAGCAGACCAAGGCGTCAGGTTCATGCGGTGGCTGTCGCCCGATGGTGGCTGCTCTGTTGAAACATACGCATAATCTGAAAAATAACGGGGGTACTGGCGTGGTAGCCACACCAGACAAACCTGCTCCAATGCCTGTGTGCAGTTGTACGGCGCTTGGGCATGCAGAACTGAAGGAAATACTGGCTGACATCGATGTTCTGGCGACAGGGCTACCAGAGATATCTTTGATCTTGCAGAAGCTGGGTTGGGGTTCGGAGCTTGGTTGCACGGTATGTCGCCCCGTAATTCATTATTACTTACAGGTATCCGGTGGAACGATGGTTGTTCGAGAGCTGGAAGGTCACTCAGAGATTCAGGTACGCTGGGATGATCAGATCCCGCTTTCATCCTATGCAAGAGATGCCAGGGGGCTGGCTGCACAGCTTCGTGCGAGTTGGATCGGCGCAGCAATGCCGTCGCCCGTGAATGTAGGAGTCGCACCAGGGCCGGGATCATTGGTGAGCGCACTGGTGCAGGATATCGGCTTGTTGGCTTCACCAGCTGGGTGGGAGATCTACGCAGGCGGTCATGCAGAGCATCCGGTCAAACAAGGTGGCTTGATTGGGGTGGCTGAAACAGAGGTGCAAGCGGCCACACTTGCATCAGCCTGTCTTCAATGGTATCGCCAAACCGCTTGGTATGATGAGCCGTTATGGGCATGGACGGAACGATTGGGATTCATGTCGATTCGGGAAACGTTGCTGGATGACCAGTTGCAGAAGGAACTGGCAGCTACACTTCAAGCTGATATATAGATGAAAGGCGGGGATGGAAAGATGGGATTATCCGTGAGTTCAGAACCAACAGCCTCCAAGCTCTATGTAAAGGAAACCCAGTGTCCGTATTGCAGTGTGCAGTGCAAGATGACTGTTGAAGAACTGGCTGCACCTGTTGCAGGCCAGCGTCGTGGTGAGTATACGGTTCAGGGTGTTCCGAATGAAGCCTCTCAGGGCAGGTTGTGTGTGAAGGGTATGAATGCTCATCAACATGCACTCAGTGGTCAACGATTAATGCATCCACTCATTCGTCGCAACGGTGAGCTTGAACCCTGTTCCTGGGAGGAGGCCATTCAGACCATCGCAGAGCGGTTTCAGAACTTGAGAGATTTATACGGAGCAGATACGGTTGGAGTCTACGGAGGCGGATCTTTGACCAATGAGACAGCCTACCTGCTCGGAAAATTTGCCCGGGTTGCATTGGGGACAAAATATATCGACTATAATGGACGGTTCTGCATGTCAGCTGCGGCTTCAGCTGGAAGTAAAGTGTTCGGGATGGATCGTGGATTGACGTTCCGACTGTCCGATATTCCCAAGACAGGTTGTATAGTACTCGCAGGTACCAATATTGCAGAATGCCAACCTACCCTGTTGCCCTACTTCAATCAGGCCAAGGAGAACGGGGCCTTCATTATCGTTATTGATCCACGCAAAACGGCAACCGCTGCCATTGCGGACCTTCATTTGCAGGTGAAGCCTGGCATGGATGCTCTGCTGGCAGATAGCATGTTGAAGGTGATTATGGATGCCGGATTGGTGAACCCTCATTTTATAGACAAACGAACGCATGGTTACGAGCAATTGATACAAGGGTTGGCTGATCTGCAACTCGAACAGGCGGCACAAGCGTGCGGGGTTGATCTGGCGCTGATTCGTCAGGCGGCGATGGCATACGGTGAGGCAGAGACAGGCATGATCATGACAGCACGTGGTGTGGAGCAGCAGACGGATGGACATATGGCAGTGAGACACTTTTTGAACCTGGTGCTGGCAACTGGAAAAATTGGTAGAGAAGGCTGCGGATATGGTGCCATCACAGGTCAAGGCAATGGGCAGGGCGGACGGGAGCATGGGCAGAAGGCTGACCAGCTGCCGGGCTATCGATCCATTGAAAATGAAGCCGATCGTGCCTATGTGGCATCCGTCTGGGGTGTGGACCCTGCAAGTTTGCCAGGCAAAGGGGTATCCGCCTACGAGATGATGGAGAAGGTCCATGATCAGGAGATTCGGGCGTTGCTTGTAATGGGCTCCAACCCGGTCGTATCCAACCCCAATGTGCGTTTGGTGGAAGAAGGTCTGCGCAAGCTGGACTTTCTGATCGTGGCAGACATGTTTCTGTCCGAGACAGCGCGAATGGCTGATCTGGTTCTGCCGGTTACATCTTATATGGAGAATGAAGGTACATTGACCAATCTGGAGGGGCGTGTTCTGCTTCGTGAACAGGGGCGGCCTGCGCCGGGAGAAACGCTCGATGATTGGGATATATTATGCCGGATTGCCGCGCAATTGGGTAAAGCTTCTTATTTTGAATATGACACTGCTGAGGATATCTTTAATGAGCTTCGGGTGGCGAGTCGTGGCGGAGTGGCTGATTACTATGGCATTACCTATGAGCGTTTGCGTAACGAGAAAGGGGTATACTGGCCGTGTTCTGCCCTCGAAGATCAGGGAGAAGGACTGCTGTTCGGTGAACGATTCGCTCACCCGGACGGCAAAGCGGCATTTACATTTGAATCCAGCCCGGGCTGGAATGATATATCTTCGGAGTTCCCCTTAATTCTCACCAATGGGCGTGTGCTGCCTCATTATCTTACAGGGGTGCAGACACATCGCAGTCCGGCACTGGCAGCTCGTGAATTGGAGAACTTTGTTGAACTTCACCCGGCTACCGCTGCCCGTTATCGCATTCACGATGGAGAGTGGGTAGAGATTCAATCGACGTACGGAAGCTTCACGGTTCGTTCGCGTATCAAAGATTCGATTCGGGAGGATACCTTGTTCGTGCCGATGCATTGGGGCGGCATTCAGAATGTGAATCGGGCCACCAGACCTGAGCTAGATCCGTTCTGCCGGATGCCTGGGTTCAAGACAGCAGCTGTAACCATTCGACCTTTGCGCTTGGTAAGATGATTCATAAAATTACAGGTTACCGGCGTCATAAACTGTTCTAATGGTAGCTTAGCGGCTGCGCAGTCCATATTTATATGAGACTGTGCGGCTTTTTTTGCGTATATGTACGCAAGTAGGCCATAGTTCCGTGGTTCCACGTAAACATGAGGATTGGCTCATGAATATGGATTGAATTTTAGTTATGATGTTCATTAGGGGTACATATGTACGTATTTTATATTTTATTTAGAGACAGATAGTCATTTCGAGTTTAGGTTATTCTGCATCGTGGTATAGATATCGGGGCTTATGGAAGCTTCTTCAAATAGAGCAGGACAAGGGAGGGAATGCGGTGAACGTATGGATAACGGTAAAAAGTCTGGGCAAGCGCAAGCCGGTACTTGCCAAGCAAGCTGCCGAACTTCCGGAAACAACTCATACGTTAAGGCAGCTCATTGAGAACATGGTGGCTGTACAAGTAAAAGCGCTTCAGGACAAGAAACAACAGGCAGAATTGTTCGCCTACCTGATGCCGGATGATATTGACGCGCAAGGAGCGGTGGGGAAAGTCGGGTTTGGCGCAGTATACAATGAGGATGTTCCTGATCTGGAAGTTGCGATGGAGACAGCTATAACCGCATATGAGGATGGGTTGTACAAAGTGTTTCTCAACGATGAAGAATTGCAGGAACTGGATGAGTCACTTGTTGTAAAAGACGGAGATAACGTGGTGTTTATTCGTTTTACAATGCTAGCCGGACGTCTGTGGTAGAGAACGATGAAGGAGGAGAACAGGATGAATCAGGAAGAGCAAGTACAGGTGTATATGGATGGATTGCAGGAAAGAGCCAAGTCGTTAACAGGGGTACAGCTTGAGCTGGCAGGCTATGTTGTGGAGATCGCCGGGTCTACGTATTTACGTGGAGACGAAAAGATGTTTTTGAATACTGATAAGTTGCTTGGAAGGTTGGCTGCAGAAACGCAGAAACCATTATTCGAGCCACTACTGGATGTGCTCCAGCATCTGGCGAGCGAGTCATTGGTTGCACGATTCCGTTATATCGCAGAGCGTGCGACTCGTTTCCCATACAGTAACAACTATGAACGCCGCCCTTTCCGCACATCCGATCCGGAGCAGCATGTAGAACAAGTCATCCGTAAACTGATGGGATTGTTCCGTATGGAAATGAAAAATTTCTCGCTGGAAGAATATGTGTCACTTCGTGAGTACAAGCTGGATTATTTGCATGAGATCCGTTGGGTCCTGGCGGATTGTATCGCTTATGAACTGGATCATCAGGGCGGAGATATGAAGCAGGCGCTGCATGATATTATCTATGGTGACAATCAGACGGCGCTGTTAACCCATGAAATGATCAAAGGTATATTCATGAGCGATCAGGCGGATGCCTATCAGATGGTGGGTGAGCTGCTCGTTGCAGCAAGGTTGCAGGAAGGGCTGCGCCAAAGCATTGTGGAGCGGATGGATGAAGGGACACTGGAAGCCTATATTTACATATTAAAAATTATTATCGACAACAACCTGATTCGTTTCAGTTCCGTGGTAAGAGCGCTTGCCGTATGGACGGGAATCGGCATAGAAGCAGCCAACCAGCGTGTTGCCGCACAGTTGATTGAACAGGCCTATCAGGCGCTTGTGCAACCAGAAGTACGCGAGGCCTGGCAGCAGGAAGCTAACGCCAACAAACTCTTTATCAGTCTGTGGGCGACAGCGGTCATTGAAGAGAATGAATTGAAGAGCAAGATAATCGAGATTATGGATCAAGGTCAGTTATATCAGAAGATTGTTGCTCAATATGTACTGGCTAACAGCCAGAACAGGGAGCTTCGTTTGGACATTGCACGTCGTTATCTGGAGGCGCAGGATACCGAGTTGATGCACTGGATTGTGACCAACTATGATGCGATGTATATGTACAACTGGAGTTTCGAGAATGGAGAGAATCAGCGTAGCGTCTACGTGTGGCCATTGCCTGCTCTTGGAGATAAGGCCTTGCGGCGTCAGGACTTTGATCGGTTCAAACAGATGCTGGCTGCCATTCCAAAAGGCGGGTCAGGTGGACCATCGGGTGTACTTGAGTATGTTCACTACCGGATTGATACGGATGATGTAGTCAAGAAAATGTTATATTTGGCCGCTTATGATATGGACCCGGAATGGATCGGGGAGGTCATCGCAATCAAGGACCGATTAAGCCCGGAACTGCGCGGAGAACTGTTGTCCCAGTTTGTTCAGCATCCCGATAATGAGGTGCAAAGACAGTTTGTGTTTGAGAGTTTGTCTGATAAAAGCATTAGTAATCGGGAGAGTGCACTCGCCAAAGCGAAGCTGCTCACGTTGACGGTTGATGAGATGAAACAGATGGAGTCGTTGATGAAGCTCAAAACAGGCTCACTTCGTCAGAAGGTCATTCATGTATTGTTACTGCAACCCGTGGACCAATTGGAGGTCTCGCTGAAGCGACTTTTGCAGGCCAAGAGTGAACTGCAGCGCTTGGGTGCGCTAGAATTATTGACCGAGATTGCGGCAGATCCAGAGCGGATAGATCAGCAGGAGCAATTGCAGCCATTGGCGCAGCTGATTGAGACACCCACTGCCAAGGAACAGAAACTGTTAGATAAGCTGACCGATCAGGGCAGTCGTTACACAGCCTCTAATGGATTTGGTTTATTTGATCCGAAGCGACGTGAGCCATTGCTGGATGAGAAGCGTGATCTCAAGGGCCATAATCCGAAGGATATCTTTACACTCTCTCTGGATAAGACCAGACCATTTCTGGAGGGACTTAGTGAATTAGTGCATGAACACAGGGATTATGAGTATCAAGTGGAATACTACGCTGGCTATAAAGACACATTGTTAGTCGGAGCGAGTCTTCGCTCCAAGGTTCCATATGGAGAGCGGAATGAAATGAAGCAGATGGAACAGTTCCCACTTCATGACGTATGGGAGAACTATATTCAACATGCCGGGTTCAGCAGTGTGGAATTGATGCAGCTATACATGGCTATACAGCTCGGGGAGTTCAATGGCAATTTGAGCGACCATTACAGTTATTTCCGTGAGCAGTATGACTATGACGAATTGCAGAAGATTCCGTTATTGGAAGGCTGGCGCAAGTCGTTTGCCGAACGGATCTATCCTCTGGATGACACCGAAAAGCTGCAGCAGATGCTGGATTCGTTAACGTATAAGGATCAGGTAGTGGCACTGATATCGGCGGCATTTCAAGATAGCGATCCGATCGACACGTTTGAAATAGCTGAGAAAACCTGGGCCTCCATCATCGCAAGTATGCCTGCTGATCGACTCGAAAAAGAGTCAGGCATGCTTCATATTCTGACTGGACCTTGGAATTATGTAGTTCGTGGCAAAATCCATGACGATAACAGCTTCAAACGTTTCTTCCAGACAGCTTACCAGTTCACCAGTCTTGTAGAGAGTAGTCAACCGCTGTCTTTACTGTCACTTGAAGATTTCCTGCGTGCGTACCAGTTGAACCTGATTAATGATCAAGAGATATATCGACAGGTGCTGGTCGGTGGGAATCGTCTGTTGTTTATTCGGGACTTAACATCCACTCGTACAGAAATGATTGCGAGTGATCCGAAGCTTGTTCAATTGCGAGATGCGGTGGTCGATCGCATTCTGGAGATTGAGCTGACCCGGGGAGAACTCTCTACAGAAGTAAGCACACTTGCCATGAAACTGGATCGAATTGAAGGCATGGAACACTGGGTACATCTGGTCTCTGCGATGGATCAGGATACATTTGTCCGTGGATATATCTATAGTTATGGAGACAACACAACACGTAAAGAGACGTTTAGCTATCTAATTCAGAATTGTCATCCACGGGATGGAGAAGATGAGAAGCGTCTTGGGGAATTGCTCCAGAAGTATCCGGTGAATGAGAAAAAATTGCTGGAAGCAGCCATGTACGCCCCGCAGTGGATGGAGATTGTAGCGAAACATCTGGGATGGGAAGGTCTACGCAGTGCAGCTTGGTACTTCCATGCTCATATTAATGAACGCTTTACTGCGGAGAAAGAAACCATCGTGGCCCACTATTCTCCAATCTCACCACAGGACTTTAATGAAGGTGCGTTTGATATCGCTTGGTTTGAAGAAGCCTATGCTGCTGTCGGGGAGGAACGGTTCAATCTGTTATACGATTGTGCCAAGTACATTTCCGGGGGATCTAACCACCGCAGATCCCAATTGTTCGCAGATGCTGCACTAGGCAAGCTTCGACTTGACGATATGCGTGAGTCCGTGTCAGACAAGCGAAACAAGGATCATTTGTTAACCTACAGTTTGATTCCATTCGCTGTAAATCGCGAACAGGATCTGCGTGAGCGATACGACTTCATTCAGAAGTTCCTGATGCAGAGCAAACAATTCGGTGCGCAACGCCGTGCCAGTGAAGGTGTGGCATCACAGATTGCACTGGGCAATCTTGCTCGTAATGCAGGTTATGCCGATGTTACGCGGCTGATGTGGGACATGGAAGCACGTAAGTTGGATGAGATGAAATCCTTCTTTGAACCTCATGCATTGGATGCTGACACGACAGCACAATTGGTCATTGATGAGGAAGGCCAACCCGAGATGGTTATCGTTAGCAAAGGGAAGACACTCAAATCTGTACCTGCCCGGTTCAAAAAAGATGGATATATCGCTGAACTGAAAGAGCTGAAATCGGATCTGGTGGATCAGTATCGCCGGGCACGGCAGGAGCTGGAACGTTCGATGACTGCTGGAACGTCATTTACAGGTGAGGAAATTGCCAGTCTGATGCAAAATCCGGTTATACAACCGCTGGTAAGAACACTTGTCTTCCAGTCAGGTGACAAGACTGGGAGATTCGATGTATCGTCCAGTGGTTTGGTTGCTCCAGGACCGGAGGGTACGATCCAGGCACTATCGGAACAGGATCAACTGTTGATTGCTCATCCGCTTCATCTGTATCAGAGCGGAAGCTGGAGTGAATTCCAGCGGGATCTGTTCACCCGTCAGGAGCGTCAGCCGTTCAAGCAGGTATTCCGTGAGCTGTATCTTCCTAACGAGGACGAATTGGCTAATGGTACGGTGTCTCGCCGATATGCCGGGTATCAGATTCAACCGAAAAAAGCAGTAGCTCTGCTTAAAGGACGCCAATGGACTGTCAGTTATGAAGAAGGTCTGCAGAAGGTAAGTTATGAG
The DNA here is from genome assembly GCF_038003195.1 of Paenibacillus sp. FSL M7-1414. NCBI lineage: Bacteria > Bacillati > Bacillota > Bacilli > Caryophanales > Paenibacillaceae > Paenibacillus > Paenibacillus sp. FSL M7-1414. Next base: position 1,018,263 of record NZ_JBBOOS010000001.1, read on the forward strand.
CATAATCTGATTGCGAATCTCTATGCTATGGCAGATTGGTTCTCACCAGCAGATACCGAGGCACCTACCTTGGAGACGGTGCAGTTCTACGATCGTAAGAGCTACAAACCTGTAGCGCTGCAAGATGTGCCGCTGACGTTCTTCTCCGAAGTTATGCGTGATATCGATCTGGTGGTCAGCGTTGCACATGTGGGAGGCGTAGATCCGGAAGCTAGCCTGACAACAATCGAGATGCGCCACGTCATTGTGAACGAGTCGTTGCGTCTGCTGAAGATCGACAATGTACGTCTGGACGGGAATTACGCACGAATTGATGGTGAATTAGGTGAGTATGCTGTTCATCTGGGGAGTGGTAATGTGTTCAAACAAGCCACAGGTGCACTTCATATCGTACCGGTGCACAGTCAGCATCGGGGTCGAATCTTCCTGCCATTCCTCGATGAAGATCCGAGAACAGCTGAGATTCTGTCCAAGGTGATGTTGCTCGCCGAAGATAAAAAGATCAAGGACCCGCAGATTCTTGCACAGTTACAGAACTAGAAGTGATTGAACAGAAGTGAGCCGTCCCTCTTGGGGCGGTTTTTTATTTGCTACTCCGATTTCAATGTAACTTCGAATCTCAATATAACGAGTGTAGAACAAGAATCATGGATGGAAAGTGAACAATATGGAGCAATTCCAACATAAAGGCAGCTGAAGAACCTGTTAAAAGGGACTTCAGCTGCTTTTATATTTTTGGATATTTCAATGGACCGGATTGGTTCCGTTTACAAATAGACTTAGGACCCAGAGTGTGTCGATATATTCCTTAATCTGATAATTAATTGCATTAATTGGTTGATCGGGAGTGGGTCGAACCGACTGTTTTTAAAAGTAAAGAATTTGTTCGAAAGTAGTTACGGAAATGTAAATAATTCGTTTTCTTGTTTTGTTATCTGAATTGTTAACATGGTGATTCCAAAGAACTAGGCTTGTTCTAATCGGTCATTTACCAAATTTAAGGGGATGTAATTCATGATCATGTCGGCTATCGTTAGGAAGCGAAATCTGCTGACTTGCTTGCAGGCTGCAGTTTCAGAAGCCATGTGCAGGACGACCTGAATGCTTGAAAGACTGGGATCAAGCCAGTTCGCATTCCCTTGTATACATGTATTCAATATGTGCACAAGAAAAATGATCAAGAGAGAAGGAGAACTTACAACATGAACAGAAGACTCAATCTGATTTTCCTCAAACGATGGTTTATGTTATTAATCATCGTGGCGGTTGCGGCTATGCCGCTGCACGCCTTCGCCGCGGAGGCGGAATCTGGGGCCAATCGGCCTTGGATGAACAAATCCTTGTCTGCGGAGGAACGTACCGAGCTGCTGCTCAAGGAGATGACGCTGGAGGAGAAAGTTGGATTCGTAACCGGTAAAGTAAATAACTATTATGGTTTCTATAATGATGGATTGGAGCGCCTCGGCATTCCGGCATTACAGATGGCAGATGGACCCGCAGGAGTACGTGTGGCTAACCCGGATGTGCAGGACAAAAAGTCCACGGCATTGCCTGCACCCATCGCGCTTGCCGCTTCCTGGGATACCAATCTGGCCAAGAAATATGGCGATCTGATCGGTCAGGAAGCACATGATACAACACATAATGTAGTGCTCGGCCCTGGGCTGGATATTGCACGTACACCATGGGGTTCCCGGAACTTCGAATCTCTCGGGGAAGATCCGCTACTGGCTTCCGGCATGGGTGCAGCGTATGTGAACGGGATTCAAAGTAATCCAGTTATCGCTACAGCGAAACACTATATCCTGAACAACCAGGAGACGGAACGTTTCACGACCAATGCAACAGCCAGCGAACGTGCCATTCAGGAAGTCTATGCACGTCCGTTCCAGGCGATGGTCGAAAAAGCGGATCTTGGTTCAGCAATGTGTTCATTTAACCAGGTGAACGGTACATATGCTTGTGAGAACAAGGAGATGCTGACCAATGTCCTTCGGGATCAGTATGGCTTCGAAGGGTTTGTCATGAGTGACTACGGTGCAAACTTCAGCACAGCCAAATCCGCCAATGCGGGTCTGGATCTGGAGACACCGGGAGAGCCTTACGGCAAATGGGGAGACAAATTGCTGGAAGCCGTGAACAATGGCGAAGTCAGCGAGCAAACCATTGATGAGAAGGTTAGACGCATTTTGCTTCAAATGTTCGATAAAGGGCTGTTCGATAACCCTGTAACGAATACACAAATCAATGCCAAGAAAGACGGCAAACAGGCACGTGAAATTGCAGAAGAGAGCATGGTTCTTTTGCAAAACAACGATAATGTGCTGCCGCTGTCCAAGAAAAACGTGAAATCCATCGCTGTCATCGGTCCGGATGCAGATAACGCATCTGCTGCTGGTGGAGGTAGCAGTCTGGTTAATCCGACGTATACTGTAAGTCCACTTCAAGGCATTCGTAACCGTGCCGGTAACGGTGTGGATGTAAAATATGCTGCCGGAACCGATCCTATCTCCGCAGGAGATGCATTTAATGGACCATCCGCCGTACCTTCTACTCTTTTATCACCAGCGGATGCTCAGGAAAGTGAAAGAGACTATGGTACAGATCGTGCGGAATACGGTCTGCGTGCTGAATACTGGACGAATAAAGATATGGAGGGTAATCCTTCTTTGGTCCGTACAGATCATCAGGTCAACATGAATCTTGGATTCTACAACTATGAAGGTTTTAACGCACAGTCTTCCAAGCTTCCAGTGACACCTACGAAATTCAATGCCAAAATGTCTGCTCGTTGGACAGGGGCGATCACAGCACCTCAAACGGGTGAATATAAACTGTCCCTGACCAGTCTAGGTTCTGCGAAACTATATGTGGATGATAAGTTACTCGTAGACAATCAAGGTGAAACATTGAGTACAACGAAGAAAGAAATCACATTCAAAGAAGGTGAGTCCCACAATATTCGAATTGAGTATCGTACGGATTTCCCGGTACAGACTAATCATGATATGGGTGCACAGGTTCGTTTTGGCTGGGAAGCTCCAGACGACGCTGTGGATATTAAAATGCAAAAAGCAGTTGAGGTGGCGAAAAAATCCGATGTTGCCGTCGTGGTAACTCGTACGTATGACAGTGAAGGTTACGTCGACCGTTCCGACCTGGAGCTGCCGAATAACCAGGAGCAGCTGATCCGCAAGGTAGCAGCAGCCAATCCCAAAACGATCGTGGTGCAAATGAGTGGTCGCGCTGTTGAAATGGATTCCTGGCAAAAAGAAGTGCCATCCATCGTTCAGGCTTGGTATGCAGGTCAGGAACAAGGTAATGCAGTGGCACGTGTGCTGTTTGGTGATGTGAATCCATCCGGTAAGTTGCCGGTGACGTTCCCATCAGATGATTCCCAGACCCCGGTATCCACTGCGGAACAATTCCCGGGTGTGAACGGGGTGGGCAACTATTCCGAGGGTATTTTTGTAGGGTACAAAGGATATGACAAAGAAGGCATGACACCGGCGTTTGCTTTTGGACACGGACTGTCGTATACCGATTTTAATTATCGTAATCTACATGTGAAGAACACTAGTAAAGGCGATAAGGAAACCGTAGAAGTATCCCTCAACCTGCGTAATACCGGTAAAGTTGACGGTGCAGAAGTTGTACAGGTCTATGTTGGCAATCTGCCAACCAAAGTCGAGACCCCGGAGAAACAACTTGCTGGCTGGGCGAAGGTAGATCTGAAAGCAGGCAAGCAACAACGGGTCAACATTCAACTGGATCGCAGCGCATTGTCCTACTGGGATGAAACATCCCATGAATGGGTAATGCCTAAGGGTAAAGTCCAAGTGTATGTTGGCAGTGCATCTGATGATATCCGTCTGACAGGCAGTGTGAATATCGGAAGCAAGTCCGGTAAATAAAAGTTCAATCAGGGAGATTGGAAGGTTGTTCTCCCAGTGAAGTTATTTCGTTAAATGCAGTTTGTTCTACTTCATATAGATTAGGAAAATGAGTCGTGGCCTAGTGGCCGCGGCTTTTTCCACAATGGAAGGAGAGTGAAGCATGATGAACATAGGTTGGCGAGAATATCCCAAACGATGGATGATCCTGTTAATCGCCGTTTGTTGTGTCGGTATAGGAATCTGGCTTATCTTCAACCGAAGTGAACAATCCGCTCCGCCACCGGTTGTGGACAAACAGAGAACGGCCGAAGTCTGGCTAAGCACGGGAGATCAGCAAAATCTGCTTACACCACAGAAGCCCATTCCAATTACAGATCACCATGATGCAGACACAAGCTCTTCAGATTCTACAAGGCAGGAATCAGATATTTCTTCGTCGGAGTTTGCCATACAGATTGACACGGACAAGACGTATCAGACCATGGATGGATTTGGCGCAGCGATGACGGGTTCGTCGGCACATCTGATTAATCAGCTTCCAGAGGAACAACAAGAGCAACTGCTGAAGGAACTGTTTACAACAGAAGGGCTGAACATGGATATGGTGCGTCATACGATTGGTGCCTCCGATTATTCGGTAGATGGATCAGGTGTAGCTTCCAGTTATACCTATGATGATATCGAGTCTGGCAAGGACTATGACATGGAATCCTTTTCGATCGATAAGGACCAAGAAGTTGTGAATATGCTGGAGCGTGTAGCTGGTTTGAAACCAGATCTTAACGTACTGGGCACACCGTGGACGGCCCCGGCCTGGATGAAATACGGGGAGAAGACCACGAACGGTTGGTATCTGGATTACAACGATCCCCAGGTGTATGAAGCGTACGCGAGATATTTTGTGAGTTATATCAAAGCGTATCAGGCAAAGGGCATTCCCATCTACGGGATCACGTTGCAAAATGAACCGGAGTTCACCTCGGACAAATATCCGAGTATGAGTATGGGAGCTGAAGAACAAGCGATGTTCATTCAGGATTATCTCGGCCCGGCTCTACAGGATGCGGGACTGGACACGCGAATCATCGCGTATGATCATAACTGGGATCAGGCGGTTGAATATACCGCTACGGTGCTTGGTGATGAGCAGGCTGCTGCTTATATCGATGGATCTGCTTTCCACTGTTATGCAGGTGATCCATCTGCCATGTCGGAAGTGCATGAGCGCTTCCCGGACAAGAATATTTATTTTACCGAATGTAGTGGTGGGGAGTGGAGTCCTGATTTTGGCGAGAATCTGAGCTGGCAGATGTCCAATCTCATTATTGGTGCACCTCGCAACTGGGCAAAAAATGTACTGCTCTGGAACATCGCACTCGATCCGCAAGGTGGACCCACGAACGGTGGCTGTGAGAACTGTCGTGGGGTTGTGACGATTGACCCCGACAGTGATGAAATCACTAGAAATGTCGAGTATTATGCGTTAGGCCACATCAGCCGTTATGTACGTCCGGGAGCCGTAAGAGTTGCTTCTACGCAAGAACAGGGCAAGATCGAGAACGTAACCTTCCGCAATCCGGATGGAACGATGGTGCTGGTTGCAGCTAACACGGGTGAGGCGGAAATTTCCTTTGATGTAGTCATAGATGGAGATTCGTTTCGATATATACTGCCTTTCCAATCGGCAGCAACCTTCCGTTGGAAGCCAAAAACGGAGGTAGAACGTTGACTCAAGCTTGGAAATTATGGGTACAGATTGAATGATGAACATGATAAAATAAACGTAGAGTTATTTCAAATTTGATGTATTAAACAAGTCCGATCCCAGGATCGGGCTTTTACATAACCTTTTACTTTTAATAGAGAAGGAGCATACGTCGGACATGTTAGTCGTTGAATATCGGGAACAGAATCATGACAAGTTGGTCGAGATCTGGGAGAGTGCTGTTCGGGCAACACATTGGTTAACCACGGGATATAATGACCACGAAGAGGAGTGTGCAGGATGACACAGATCAAGGTGACACCGGAACAACTGGAGACGGTCAGTGGGCAGTTCGCTCAGGCACATCAGCAATTATCGGGCTTCATGTCCACATTGGACGGCAAGATGAGTGTCATGCGGAGCAACTGGGATGGGATGGAACGGGAACGCTTCTATAGCGATTATTCAACCGCTCAAGGCACGATGAAATCTGTTCTGGAGCTGGTTCTGTCCATTCAGTCGGAGCTTAAGAAGATTGCCGAGCGTTTCCGCACGACAGATGAAGAGGCGGTGAGCCAGACAATCATGACGGCGCTGACCGCAGCGCGGGCGCTATCAACCATGGGCAAAAATAAAGGTGATGATCTGGACAAAACGCCAGGTCCACCAAAGAACATGGATGAATGGGATGAGAAGGATGCCGAGAAATACCAAAACTATGAGGAAATGCTGAAGAAAGCCGAAGAGATGGGTGACAAAGAACTGGCGCAGCAGATTCAGGCCAGCATGAACATCATTCGGCTTCAGTATGAAGATGTAATCTATCAGACTGACCCCAATACGGGCAAGACGGTGAAAATTACCGAGGATTCAATCGTAGGTACGTATCAGGTGAAAAGCGACAAGGGCGAAACGACCACCATCAGTCTGGATAAACAGGGCAATGTGGTGGACTATAGCAAGGATACGGAAAAGTATAGGTATTCGGAGCAAACGCACACGACCAGTCAAGGCGAGCATCTCTTTGGCAAAGCAGCACAAACGGCTACAGCCTACGGGATTGGTCTGCTGCTCACAAGCAAGACGGGCTCTGCCTTTACAGAACATGCCACTGGACTTGGTTCTTCCTTCGTTGCGGACAAATTCCTGTTCTCTGTGCCGGAAGAAGGCGAGACACGTACGATGATCTACCGTACCAATAAGGACACGGGCAAAATCGAGAATATGATCGTGGTCACGCGTGGCGACAACGATATTGAATATACTCCGTGGCGGGAGTACTTCTAAGCCACGGATGGGGTTGGCAAGCGGGCAACACAGGGCTACCTGATTGCGGCCTGCTTGCCGACCCACCGCATGGAGCCATGTGGTTGTGTAGCACATGGCTATGCGTGTGGAGGGCAGGCGGCTTATCCGTGAGCCTGCCCATAGAGAAACACCCCGGCAACCTTTTCCCTGAGATGGGAAGGTTGCCGGGGTGTTTTGGATTCTTCTTACCGATTAGCCACGGTCGAAGGACCGGGCCGGAAGGAAGGCTTTTTTTGCCAGAGATTAATGCGTCTCTTCATCCAGAAACGGTTTGTTCACCGCATAATACATAAAGCCCATCAGCAGCACACCACCCACCAGATTACCCAAGGTCACGGGAACCAGGTTGTGAAGCACACCTTCAAATGAGATCGTCCCCGGGTGATTCAGCACAAGTGCAATCGCGAACGTACACATATTGGCGATACTGTGCTCGTATCCCGAGATGAAGAAGCAGAACACAAAGAGCATCATGGCAAACATTTTGGCTCCATTCTCCTTCATGAACATCGGGACAAAGAACGCCATACATACAAGCCAGTTACACAGAATTCCGCGGAAAAAGAGCTGCATGGTTGGAACTTCCATCTTATGCTCCACCACGCTTAACAGAAAACCATTCACCTGAGACGAATCGAACAATCCGGTCAGGTAGATTAACAAGGCAAACACGGCTGCGCCCATCAGGTTACCGCTATAACTCGCAATCCACAGCTTAATCACTTCGAACCAGCGCAGTTTCTTGCGCAGCGCCGCATACGTGTAATAGAACGTATTGCCCGTGAACAGGTCACCCCCGCCATAGGCGATCAGAATGATGGCCGCTCCAAACGTAATTGCCGCCATCGGATAGGTAAATGGGGACTGCTCCATATAAAAGAAGTTACCTGTCTTAAACGCCACGATGACGCCGAATCCGATAAACATACTGGCCAGCATGGAGCGTGCAAGGTACCTGATTAAACTTTGTTTGTAAATCTTGTGTTTCTTCAGAGCTAGTTGTTCCACGTTGCGTAAAGCTTCCGTTTCCATAATACTCCTCCAATTGCATGGTGTCTTGCTTACCATTATAACGAAATTATGGAAATTGGGGAGGGTAAACTTGGTTTATTGATTATTACTTCCTTGTTTCGAATGCAGTACCTGCATTGCAGAAGAGCCAAAATCAGGATCGGATTGAAGTGATTCTAGCGCCGATGCTGCACCATTAACTTGTTGATGTGCAACAAGAATAGCAAAGGCCGCTCCTCTGACTAATATGTTTTCTTCACCACTGATTTCGTTGAAATCAGGGTGTACATTGTTGTTATTATGATTTAAATCAGACATGTCAGACATATCCTACCGTTCACCTCCTGAAGAATATTATGGCTTGGGCGGGAGAATGATTGGACGGGAAGCCAAGGCTTCTTCCACAATCTGTTCAGGTGTCAGGTCTCGATCATCCCAGAAAATCAGATTGCTGATCTCCGCATGTGGAACCTGCTGCTGTAGCTCCGTTAACATGTCATCCAACTCGGCTTCCGATCCTTCAGAGTCCATCAGTTTGCGAACCAATTCTACCAAATGTAATCTATTGTCCATATCGATACCTCCTGAATGATTCATAGTGTGAACAAACTAGTCATTTCATGGGTTGATTCAATGGATCATACGTAATGAGCGCCGGAAAAAAATTGGGCTCAAGCATCAGACTAATGCGTTGTTCGTCTTGATCAGTATAAGAAATGATATAGTTTCCGAAATGAGACTCGTAGATGAAGTCTTGGAATTGAAAGGAATGTTCGGGATACTTTATCTTCACATATAACGTAGTAACTCCTCGGGCTAAGGTTTCTTTTAACATAGGAATTTGGGCCACAATGATAATAGCAATAAGAACAATTAGTATACGTTTAGCGAGACGGGTCAGATGGATTCACCCCATTATCGTAAATCAATTTTCAACAATTCATGAAGGCCCATCTCAAAATAGATATCACTCCATAAGGATAGCCAGATTACCAAACTGCTCGCCTTTTTCCATGCGTTCGAATGCTTTTGCTACGTCTTGCAATGGATATACGCCATCAATTACAGGATGTATGTCATGTTGCTCCACCCATTGCAGCATCTGGATAAACTCCTCACGGCTGCCCATAGAGGTGCCGATCAGACTGATCTGCGGGAAAAAGATAGAGCGAATCGGTAGGGTCAGATCATCCCCCGAGCTTGCACCATACATCACGATACGTCCACCTGGTCTGATTATATCAAAATATTTGGGGAACATGGCTTGTCCGATGCTATCCAAGATGATGTCCACAGGTTCCAGATCGTTCTGCGTACTCCAATCGGCATGACTATCCAATGCATGGGTAGCACCCAAGCGAAGTGCCTCATTTCTTTTGGCTTCAATTCTGGATGTGACGGTCACCTTGGCACCAGCCGCAACCGCCATGAGCAGAGCATAGGTTGCAACACCACCGCCAATACCGGGAATGAGCACATGTTCACCTTTCTTCAATACACCGCGAGTAAATAAGGCGCGATAGGCCGTCAGCGCTGAAAGGGGCAGCACACCTGCTTCCTCCCAGGATAGGTGGGCTGGCTTAGGCAGGGCATTTTCAGCAGGCAACGTTATATATTGAGCCAGTGTTCCATCCGTAGGGCCACCAACAATATCGGGTACGGTCGGCACTTCAGATGCATGTTCCCAACCGAGTGTAGGATGGATAATGACTTCATCTCCTATCGCGAACCCTCTTACGCTTTCGCCAATCGCTACGACAATACCTGCTCCATCGGAACCGGGAACGAGTGGGATGTCCTGAGGGCCGCGTCCTGCCATGATGAATAGATCCCGATGGTTGATACCAGCGGATTTTAATTGAATCTGCACTTCCCCGGCTTCTGGTGCCCGAGACATTGACTCTGTATATTGAAGACCTGCAAGGCCGCTCTGGGCCGAATGGACAATAGCTTTCATGTTCAATATTCCTCCTGTCAGTGTAGCCAGATTTCACTACTGAGCTTCATTGTACAGACGGAGCAGATTCACGTAAAATGAACAAAAATGATTGTCAGTATCATTAAAAATAATAGATAAGCACTTTGCATGAATCGGATGATGCAGAATGCCGATATAACGACGAGCAGGTGATCAGGGTATGGATGCAGGTGATTTGAAAATATTTCAGGCGGTTGCCCGCGAAGGTAGTATCAGTAAAGCTGCGCTCTCACTTAATTATGTGCAGTCCAATGTAACAGCACGGATTAAACAGTTGGAGAACCAACTGCAAGTACCGCTATTTCATCGTTCCAATCGGGGGATGTCGCTTACACCAGCAGGAGAGAACCTGCTTGGGTATGCGGATAGAATATTGGAATTATTATATGAAGCAGAGCAGGCCACACAAGTGGGTAACCCACCAGCGGGCATGCTTCGTCTAGGTGCCATAGAGACAGCAGCTTCTACTTTTCTGACGCCGCTCCTGGCTGAATATACTTCATGCTACCCGGAAGTACAACATTCGCTTGTCACGGGTGGGACCCATGAACTGAACCAGAAGGTCATCCAACATGAATTGCATGGAGCCTTAATATATGGCCCGATTGATCATCCTGAGCTGAACTATATGAAGATGTATGACGAGGAATTGGTGCTGATCGCTGAACCCGGAGTGCATGAGATGTACACGTTATTGTCCAGGCCGATGTTGTTTTTTGAGATCGGATGCACTCATCGCGATCAGGCGGAATCCTTTTTGAAAGATCAGGGTATCCACACGCTTAACATCATGGAATATGGAACACTGGACACGATTCTGAATGGTGTATCTGCCGGGCTCGGCGTATCATTGCTGCCACGCTCTTCGGTTACCAAAGCAGAATTAAGAGGTGAGATCGCGGTGATGTCTTTGCCTGATCCCTATTGTCGGTTGGAAGTAGGATTTGTGTATTCCCGTGGTGAACATATATCTAGTGCACTCAGCGCTTTGGTTGAGATTATTACAGAACCAGACCTATAAGAGGTTGTTCAAAAGTCCGTTTATGAACATGCACTATAAAGGAGTGAGTGATCTTGAAAGAAACTGCGTTAACGTTGGGTGATGCATTTAATCAGGCAGACTTTATTGTAGGTGGTCATGGCAGTCGCCAAGTGAAGGTACTTCAGCACGTACTGGACCAGATCGATGGAGAGGTGTTCAGTGACCACTACGGCAACGGCCCCCTCATTGAAGAATTTCAGCAACAGATGGCTGACGTTCTTGGCAAGGAATCGGCGGTGTTTTTCCCAAGTGGAACGATGGCACAGCAGATTGCATTACGGATCTGGTGTGATCGTAAAGGGATAAAACGAGTAGCTTATCACCCTCTGTGTCATCTGGAAATCCATGAGGAAGACGGACTGAAAGAGTTGCATCAGATTGAATCAATTTTACTTGCGGACAAGGATCGTTTGATTCGTTTGGAAGATGTACAAGCGCTTGATCAGGACATTGCCTGTCTGCTGTTAGAACTGCCACAACGTGAGATTGGTGGGCAATTACCGGCGTATGAAGAACTGGAAGCGATCTCGGCCTATTGCCGTGAACGCGGGATTAAGCTGCATTTGGACGGGGCACGCCTGTTTGAGATCACTCCTTATTATGAGAAAACGCCTGCGGAGATTTGCAGTTTGTTTGATACGGTGTATGTTTCCTTTTACAAAGGCATTGGAGGTATTGCGGGGGCTATATTGGCGGGAGATCCCGATGTGATGCAGGAATCGAAAGTATGGAAACGTCGGCACGGCGGAGATCTGATCGGTCTGTATCCGTATATTCTGAGTTCTCAATATTATTTCAATGAACGGATTGGCAAAATGGAGTTGTATTACGAGCAGGCTCAAGAACTCGCTTCCCTACTGAATGCGTGTCACGGGATACATACCTTACCCGAGGTACCGGTATCAAATATGTTCCATGTGCACTTTGCGCTCGCTGCGGCCGAAGTTGAACCAATTCTTGTGCAAATGGCTCAGCAGTATGGCATAGGAATGACTTCATATCTGAACAAAACAAGTGGGAACAGCTGTGCCTTTGAACTGTCTACGGGTGATCGTTATGAGAAAGTTCCTCAGGACAAGCTGCGTGCAGCACTGGAATGGCTGGATCAAGAGTTGCGTAAACAGGTGAGATAAGAAGTTGATTTTAATGCTCGACTCTTGTTTGGGTAAGGTGTTGCGCTTCAAGGAGAACTATTGAATTCACAACGGCTGATCAGTGGGGAAAGGTACCTTAAGGGGGAGTTCAAATGACGTCAATAGAATTGGAACCGATTCGTGATCTTTTGGTGAAGGCTTACGATACAACAATGGGAGATGGGTGTACTCCTGAGAAACAACAGAGCATTGAGGATTTTGAGCAAAAGCATAATGTAAAACTGCCCGCAGCGTATCGCGCACTTTTACTTGAGTTCGGTGCATGTAACTTCGGCGACCCTGCCTTGTATTCGGTGAAAGAACTGAGCTGGGCTTATCCGGATTTTTTGGAAGTATACCGTGAATATGAGAAAGAATACGAGCTGCCAGCTGACCTCCAGCCTTTCCCGATTGGTGGATTTGGTGAAGGAAGTATGGCAATACTGGATCAAAATTCAGGCAAGGTGCTGATGTTGATCCACGATGCAGGGGAAACTCCTCTGCGGGAGATTGCTGTGGACTTTAATGAATTGATGACTATGCTGGCTGAGTCGGCAATCTGGGTTCAGGAACAGATGAATTAACAAGGTAGACGGAAGGATGCGCAATCGGCTTATGGATATTCGGAAGTTAAGATACTTTATCACCGTGGCAGAAGAACTTCATTTTCACCGTGCAGCGGAAAAATTAAATATGACGCAACCACCGCTGAGCCAGCAGATTCAGAATTTAGAGGATGAGCTTGGCGTGAAGTTGTTGGAGCGCACCAGAAAAATGGTTCGTCTCACCCCGGCAGGTGCCGTATTTCTGGAACAGGCCAGACTGATCATGGCCCAACTTGATCGATCTATTCAGCTTACACAAAAGGCGGATCAGGGCATCATCGGGCATATAACCATAGCCTTTGTGGATTCGGCTTCGGGGAGCATTATGGTGGATGTTCTTAGGAAATTTCGCGCTGCATATCCGCAGATTGAATTGACGCTGCGTGAGATGACTTCGTCCCAACAATTGCAGGCACTGGAAGACGGACAGATCCATATTGGATTTTTGCGATATCAGGAAGATACTCGTCATGTCTCGTTCCGCCCCTGTCAGATGGAAACGTTGATTGCCGTATTGCCAGATCATCACCCGATGGCTTCTCAGATTCAAGTTTCAATTCGAGAACTGGCGGATGAAGATTTTATTTTATTCCCAAGGCATCTGGGCTCTCCGTTCCATCGTCTCGTTCTGGATTATTGCAGGGAGTATGGCGTAGATCCTCGAATTACGCAGGAAGCGATCCAAATGTATACGATTGTGAATCTCGTTGCGGCAGGCATGGGCATTTCTATTGTTCCTTCATCGGTGGATGTGTTCCAGCGAAAGGGTGTAGTCTTTCTCCCATTACAAGAAAATCCGCCCTCCGTACCGTTGTACACGGCATGGCGGACGGATATGAATCAGGAAGTGGTATCACGTTTTATGAACTTTGTTGATGAATGTGTTTAACCCGTCTTGGTTGGATCACGCTCAATCCATGGATTCAATATTTCATCAATACGAGTCATGATCGCAGAGTCCAGTTTCACACCAGAAGCTTTTACATTTTCCAATACCTGCTCTGGCCGGGATGCACCGATAATGACGGAACCAACATACGTATGCTGAAGAACCCACGCCACAGCGAGTTGGGGGAGAGTTAGACCAATCTCTTTAGCGAGTGGAACAAGTTGTTGCACAGCGGTAAGAACATCTTCACGTAACCACTGACCAGCCAGTTTATTGAAAAAGGGTGCTCCTGCCTCAGCAGCTGCACGTGATCCGGTGGGCAATGCTGCGTTAGGCGCATATTTGCCTGATAGTATACCCTGAGCAAGAGGAGACCATGTAATCTGTCCAAGTCCTGCTTGGTCGCTTGCAGGCACCACTTCTTGCTCAATCACACGCCATAACATTGAATATTGCGGCTGACTTGCAATGAAGGGGACATGAAGTTCCTTCGCCAAAGCGGCTGCTCGTGCAATCTGATCCGCGTTCCATTCACTTACGCCAATGTAATGAACTTTGCCCTGACGCACCAGATCGGAGAATGCCAGAAACGTCTCTTCCAGCGGAGTGTTGTAATCATAACGGTGAGCGTAATAGACATCGATATAATCCGTCTGTAAGCGCCGTAATGAACCATTGCAGGCTTCCATGATGTGTTTACGTGAAAGTCCGCGGTCATTATGACCTGTGCCGGTTGGATGACAGACTTTGGTACACAGTTCAATACTTTCTCTTCGTATATCCTTAAGTGCCTGTCCCAGTACGGTTTCTGCCTTGGTATTGGAGTACACGTCTGCGGTATCAAATGTAGTAATACCTGCCTCCAATGCGGCTTGAACACAAGCTTCTGCTATTCCATCCTCGACTTGCGCTCCATGCGTAATCCAGTTGCCGAGTGAAATCTCACTGACGGTTAATCCACTGTTTCCTAATTTGCGATATTCCATTCATGTCGCCTCCCTAAGTCATCTGGACTCCATTGTAACAATGGCAGATTAATAGGTGAAATATCTTTTAACCTCATCTTTGATACGAAAAAAGTATCAGTGAATCTACATTTTCTCTTGAAGGTATTTGCGATAGAGGGCAGGCGTAATTTCCTCGAACTTTTTGAATATTTTGATAAAATATCCCGATTCATTAAATCCCAGCTCATCACTGATCTGTGAGACAGGCATGTCGGTGACCTCCAGCAATTGCTTGGCCCATTTAATCTTGAGTTTTGCCAGGTAGGTTGTGAAGTTTTCACCCGTTTCCTTGGCAAACAGCCTGCTGAAATAACTTGGACTTAGGTGGCATAGTTCGGCCATTTGTTTGAGCGAAACCTGTTCGCTTTTGTGACTGTGAATGTATTCAAAAGCAGGCTGGAGCACCGGACTGGAGCTTTCCGTGTCACTTGGGCTATTTTTGAGATAAGCATCCGCTATCGCATTGGTCATCTCTTTTTTGATCGACTCGATATTACGAATGGAGTAACCCGGCAGAATGGTGGAGAGGTTTAGAGTCTCCTGATTGCCTGAAGCTTTCTCGAACATTTCAACTAACAGATTTTTGTTTAGCGCTTCTTCCACAATGTAGTTGCAGAGCAGGGATAACATGTTGGAGATTTTCACAATCTCTTCATAGGTCATCACAGGTAGCTGGGCGTAATCATCCTTTAATTCCTCCAGCTTGGCTGCATGCATGGGTACGTTTTTGGACGTGACAATTTGCTCCAAGTCGCTACCCTTTTCCGGATCGGCGAGTTTCACTTGTCCTGCCATGACGGCGCCGATATATTTGCCATCAATCGTGATCGGAATCGCGATATCTATAATATTGAAATGGCATAAATACACATAAGGTTCATTCAATCGAACGGCTTCCAGACCACCGCGTGAATCACATTTTTGGCAGTAGGGGAGAAGCTCCGGGTCTTTACGCACATTCTGGCAGAAAGCCTGACAGCTACTGTGACTGGTTACGGGAATGCCTTTATAATCAACGGTGAGGATCGCCAGTTTGGTTACTGTTGCGAGAGAATCTTGTAGACGCTTCCATTTATTAAGGTCCAGAATTTTATTGATATGCAGATATTCTTTGATCATTGGTGCAACCTCCATAGGCTAACCAGATTCATAATTTAGGCCGTTAAAAGTTAGCAAGTTGTACATATTAAGATGTAATGATGACGGGTAATGTATAATGGGAGGTCAAAATTCAACCATCTCATGACAATAAGATACCATGATTGTGCCAAAAAGCAAAAAATTACGATTGTAAATTATAATAATTTGTTATCAAAGTCCACTGTAAACCTGTTGCTCATGCGTTATATTAAGGTCAATTGTAAGAAATTAAAATTTGATGTAATCACTAAACCAATTCATATCAATAGGAGGCATATAATATTATGAGAAAAGCATTTATCAGCCCAACCAAATATGTACAAGGCGAAGACGAGTTGTTGAACCTGGGGTACTTTGTTAAATCTTTTGGAGAATCTGCCTTGCTTATTGCACATCCGGATGATGTACAGCGTGTCAAAGCAAAGCTGGATGCAACAGCCGAGAAATTTAATATTACGTTTGTTGAAAGCGGTTTTAAAGGGGAATGTTCCCGTGAGGAAGTTGCTCGTCTGCAAGCGATCGCGAAGGAAAAAGGATGTGACTCTACCATCGGTCTTGGTGGTGGTAAAGCCATTGATGCGGCTAAATGTGTAGCTGAAGGCGAAGCACTGATCATCTGCCCAACGATTGCGGCAACAGACGCACCGACAAGTCACTCCGCTGTATTGTACACACCGGACGGTTCTTTCGATGACTATGCTTACTTCAAACAAAGCCCAAGTGTGGTTCTCGTTGATACAACTGTAATTGCCAATGCACCAACACGTTTCCTCGTATCTGGTATGGGAGATGCGCTCTCTACATACTTCGAAGCAAGAGCAACAGCGAAATCCTATTCCCGTGTAAACGCAAGTCTGCCAATGGGTTCCCGCGAAGGATACACACCATCAGCAGTAGGAACCAATGCGGCACTTGCACTGGCAAAATTGTGTTATGAAATGCTGCTGACTGATGGTGCAAAAGCGAAAGTAGCGAGTGACAGCAACGTTGTGACACAAGCCTTGGAAAACATCGTTGAGACAAACATTCTGCTGTCAGGTCTCGGATTCGAAAGTGGCGGACTGGCCGCAGCACATGCAATTCACAACGGTTTGACTGTTCTGGAAGGCACACATCATTTCTTCCACGGTGAAAAAGTATCCTTCGGTACAATTGCACAACTGGTTCTTGAAAATGCACCAACTGAAGAGCTGCATGAGGTCATGGACTTCTGTCTCGAAGTGGGACTGCCGATCAGCTTGGCGGATATCGGTGTAGATACGATTAGTCAGGAAGAACTGTTGAAAGTGGCAGAGATCGCTTGTATTCCGGAAGAATCCATTCACGCCATGCCGTTCCCAATCACCGTTCCTGAAGTAGCTGCTGCCATTGCAGCGGCTGACCGCATGGGCCGTGAGTACAAAGCAGCTCGCCGGGAGGTAAAATAATGAAGAAAATTATTAACCAGGCCGAACATGTTGTTATGGAAATGTGCAACGGGATTGCGCTTGCACACCCGGAGCTTGAATTTCTGAAAAAATATAAAGTCATCAAACG
Organism: Paenibacillus sp. FSL M7-1414; assembly: GCF_038003195.1. Classification (NCBI taxonomy): domain Bacteria; kingdom Bacillati; phylum Bacillota; class Bacilli; order Caryophanales; family Paenibacillaceae; genus Paenibacillus; species Paenibacillus sp. FSL M7-1414. Next base: position 1,035,513 of record NZ_JBBOOS010000001.1, read on the forward strand.
CAGAGAGATTCAGGCCGATAAAGTCAGCCTGATCAGTGGCGGAGGCAGCGGACATGAACCGGCTCACGCTGGTTATGTGGGTAAAGGCATGCTGGATGCAGCGGTGTGTGGAGATGTATTCGCATCTCCTTCCCAAATCCAGGTGTATCAAGCGATCAAGGCAACAGCCAGCAACAAGGGTACACTTTTGATCATCAAGAACTACAGCGGCGACATGATGAACTTCAAGAATGCGGCGCATCTGGCAGAAGAGGATGGCATCGACGTACAGTATGTGCGTGTTGAGGATGACATTGCTGTACAAGACAGTTTGTATACCGTTGGACGTCGCGGTGTTGCCGGAACTGTACTGGTTCACAAGATTGCCGGAGCAGCAGCCGAAGAAGGCCGCAGTCTGGCAGATGTGAAATCCGTTGCTGAGAAAGCAGCTCAGAATGTGCGCAGTATTGGTTTTGGATTCACATCCTGTACCGTGCCAGCCAAAGGCACGCCTACATTCGAAATTGCTGAAGATGAGATGGAATTCGGTGTAGGTATTCATGGCGAGCCAGGAATTCGCCGGGAGAAAATTGTTTCGGCTGATGAATTGGCAGGACGTATGGTCGAAGCATTGCTCGCAGATATGAAGCTGGATAAGGATGCTTCTGCGGAGATTGCAGTACTCGTGAATGGTTTTGGAGCAACACCTTTGCAAGAGCTGTATTTGCTCAACAATTCCGTTCAACGTGAGCTTGCAGGACATGCAGGTCTGAAGGTTGCTACTACGTTTGTGGGCAACTACATGACAAGTATTGATATGGCGGGTGCATCGGTTACGATCCTGAAACTGGATGACGAACTAAAAACGCTGTTGTTCAAGGAAAGTGATACACCTGCATTTAAAGTATCCGGCCCTCCAGCAGCACAAGTGGCGTATTCCGAAGCGCTGGAAGCTGTTGTGGGTGAAGACGCTCCTGTATCTTACGAAGTGGAGACGGATGCATCAGCTGCGGTCATCAAAGGCAATCAATTTTCACTGGACAATGTCGTCTATCTGATCGATAAAATGGGTGAGATCATCATCAAGAATGAAGTACCATTCTGTGAATTGGATTCCCATGCCGGTGATGGCGATTTCGGTATGAGTGTGGCAAAAGGCTTCCGCCAGTTGAAACGCGAATGGAATCACATCATTAACGAAGATAAAAAAGACATCGGATCATTCCTCGATGCATGTTCCTTGGTCATCATGGAATATTGTGGCGGCGCATCCGGCCCAATCTGGGGTTCGGCATTCCGTGCGGCTGGCAAAGCAGTAGGGGATAAACAGCAATTAAACGTTGCTGAATTCGCCGAGATGATCCATGCAGCGGTGCAAGGGATTCAGTCTACAGGAGAACGTTCCTTCGGACGTGGTGCCGTTGTAGGTGATAAAACCTTGATTGATGCACTCGTTCCGTGTGCCGATTCCTGGACTCAAAGTGCGGAGTCTGGCGATGACTTCAAAACAGCATTTGCCAAAGGTGCAGCAGCAGCCGTTGAAGGTGCGAAGAAAACCGAAGACATCGTGGCGCGTATGGGACGTGCAGGTGCCGTCGGCGATCGTAGTCTGGGCTACCCGGATGCTGGCGCGTATGCGCTGGGTGTTATTTTCACAGAATTATCTGAGTCGATGAAATAAGAATGTTGGTGAAAAATCAGATCATTTCGATGAGAAATATAAATGTATAAAGAGTTCTTACCGCAAAAGAAGTATCACACAGTGATGCTTCTTTTTTTGTATTGAAATGTCGATTTTTATGCATATAAATACACACAATGGAATATTTGGTTCATAATTTCGCCATGAATTAAAACAATTAGGTTGTTGAAAATGCCATCTAACTTGTTATAATATAACCTATTGATATTGATAATCACTATCATTTGTTGTTTTGTTACTCAGTACTACAGTGAAAAGAGGTTAAGTTTATTTTCTAAATTTACGTCGGAGGAGGTATATAATACTGAGTTTATCCAACACAGTACGCTGCGTGGGAATCCAAATTTTCTAAATCTAGGGGGATATAAATTAAATGAGAAAGTCTAATTCTTCAAAATTAATGTTTATCATGGTTGCAGCTTTAACTTTGGTATTGGCAGCTTGTTCAAGTAATGAACCTGCTTCGACGGATACTGCGAATACAGAGGCTGCAACTTCCGATGCTGCTACTACAGCTACAGCCACAACAGTTGAAATTACGGATGCTCATGGAACGGTAACTGTGCCTGTAAATCCAACGAAGGTCGTTGCTCTGGATAACAGAACATTTGAGACTCTGTCCACTTGGGGCGTCAAATTGGCAGCAGCGCCGAAGGATGTAATGCCTGCGGATTCACCATATGTGGCGGATGAATCGGTACAAAATATTGGGAATCACCGCGAACCAAACCTTGAACTATTGGCATCAATACAGCCTGATCTTGTCATTGTTGGTCAACGGTTTGCTAGTTACTATGAAGACATCAAAAAATTAGTACCTAATGCAGCAGTGATCGACCTTAATATTGAGCTTGAAGAAACAGCATCACCTGGAGAAAACTTTGTTAATGGACTTAAAGATGCAACAACCAATTTGGGAAAAGTTTTCGAGAAGCAAGAAGAAGCTGCCCAACTGATTGCTGATTTTGATAAAGCTATTGAAGAAGCTAAGGCCGCTTATAACGGTGAAGATAAAATTATGAGTGTTGTCGTTTCTGGTGGAAACATCGGTTTCTCGGCTCCTCTTACTGGACGTGTATGGGGACCATTGTATGATATTTTCGGCTGGGTTCCGGCACTAGAAGTGGACAAATCTTCTTCTGATCATCAAGGTGATGATATTTCTGTTGAAGCGATCGCGCAAAGCAATCCGGATTGGATTTTCGTACTGGATCGGGATGCGGCTGTATCTGCTGAAGAAGGTGCCGTTCCGGCTCAAGACGTTATTGATAACTCACCTGCTCTGAAAAACACCACTGCTATTACTCAAAAACAAATCGTTTATGCTCCAAACGACACGTACACCAATGAATCCATCGAAACTTTCTTGGAGTTGATTAACAACCTTACGAAAGCTTTAGCTAAACAGTAAAAAGGAGTATGCTGCAGTGCAGAAAAATTTAATACCAAAATTAGCTGGGGTTGAGAATTCTCAACCCCAGCGTCATAATCCGAAAAAGCTATGGACTATACCTTTTATCATTGCGATTATAGCCACTATTATTTTAGGCATTACATCACTGCTTATTGGAGTCTATGACATACGAGGACAAGCCGATGGAATGGAGATGTTCTTCATTACTCGTGTCCCAAGAACTGTTGCATTAATGCTTACCGGTGCGGCCATGGCAATGGCTGGACTGGTCATGCAGCTTATTACACAGAATCGCTTGGTGGAGCCTACCACCACCGGAACAATGGAATGGTCAGGACTGGGGATCATGTTTATTTATCTGGTCTTTCCTGCTCCGAGCTTAACGCTAAGAATGACGGGTGCAATCATTTTTTCTTTTATAGGAACGATGATTTTTTTTATGTTTCTAAAGAAAGTTAAACTCCGTTCGTCTTTGGTTGTCCCCATTATTGGGATGATGCTTGGAGCAGTCATTTCTGCATTTTCAACTTTCGTTGGGCTTGTATTCCAAATGACTCAAAATATCGAAAGCTGGTTTGCAGGCTCCTTTTCATCTGTGCAAATTGGCAGGTACGAATATTTATGGCTCATTGTATTGGTGACTATTCTTATTTTTGTTTTTGCTGATCGTTTGACTTTAGCCGGACTAGGGGAAGATGTCGCTACCAGTCTTGGCGTAAATTATGACAGGATCATTCTTTTGGGTACTGCGCTTATTTCACTAGCCGTTGGAATCGTTGCAGCGGTCATTGGGAACTTGCCTTTTCTAGGGTTAATTGTCCCCAATATCGTTTCCATGTTTAGGGGTGACGATCTCAGGAGCAATTTGCCATGGGTGTGCTTATTAGGGATGGGCAGCATCATTGTGTGTGATATCCTGTCTCGTGTCATTATCATGCCTTTTGAAATACCTGTCTCAATGATCCTTGGAACAGTGGGAGCCGTCGTATTTATTGTCATTTTGTTAAGACAAAGGCGGTCAACAAGGAGGGTAAGATGAGCGACTTAGCAAGTAGAAATCCACTAAATATCGAAATCGATTCTAGCCGTCGTCCTAAAAAAAGATCAGCTAGAGCCTTCCGTACCAAGAAAGAAGAAAAGCGTTATTGGATTTTGCTGATAACATTAATTGTTCTTGGCGTTTTTGCATCGGTTGGACTACTGGTTTATAACAATCCCGTCCCGGTGTCCTCACCTTCTTTTATACCAGTTGTTACAAGAAGGGTAGTCGCTCTGGTTTCAATGCTTATCGCTGCAATTTGCCAAAGTTTATCTACGGTTGCTTTTCAATCGATTACGAATAACAGAATTATAACTCCGTCTCTTTTAGGTTTTGATGCTATATATTCAACCATTCATACGAGTACTATATTTTTCCTTGGTGCTACGGTATTTGTGAATTTTAGCGGTGTTGATTCCTTTTTATATCAAGTTGCTGCAATGGTCATCATGTGTTTAATCCTTTATGGATGGCTGCTTTCCGGAAAATACGGTAATTTACAACTTCTGCTTCTAGTCGGTATTATCATTGGGACCGGGCTGAGATCCGTGTCTTCATTTATGAGAAGACTTCTTGCACCGTCTGAGTTTGATATTTTGCAGGCAAGAATGTTTGCTTCCGTGAATAATGCGGATTCTGCCTATTTCCCGATTGCGATTCCTATCGTCATCATTGCAGCAATTCTGCTGCTTGCTAATGCCAAGAGGTTAAATGTATTGTCGCTGGGTAAGGATGTCTCGACTTCCTTGGGAACTAAACATCAAAGTAGTGTGATTTATACACTGGTCCTGGTTTCCATTTTGATGGCCATTTCGACGGCTTTGGTTGGACCACTTACATTCTATGGATTTTTAGTTGCGATTTTGAGTTATCAGGCTGCGCAAACCTATGATCACAGATATGTTTTCCCAATGGCTCTTGCGATAGGGTTTGTGATCTTAACCGGTGCATACTTTATTATGAATCATGTTTTCAATGCCCAAGGTGTTGTTTCCATCATTATAGAATTGGTTGGCGGACTAACATTTTTAATTGTGATTTTAAGGAAGGGTTCTTTATGATACAGATCAATAATGTCAAAAAAACCTATGCAGCCGAGGTAGAGATAGGCCCTTTGAATATTCATATACCCAAAGCCGGTCTTACTTCTTTAATTGGACCCAACGGTGCGGGGAAGTCAACGACACTTCTGATGATCGGAAGACTTTTGGATTTGGACGAAGGTCAGATCAAGGTTGCCAATATGGATGTTTCCACATCCAAATCAAGGGATCTGGCCAAGATTATAACGGTTTTACGACAAGAAAATCATTTTGTCACAAGGCTTACCGTTAGACAACTTGCTGGATTTGGACGGTTTCCTTATTCTAAGGGAAGATTAACGGATGAGGATGAAGCTATAATCTCTAAATATATTGATTTTCTAGACTTAACTGATCTGGAAAATAGATACTTAGATGAGCTTTCAGGTGGTCAGAGGCAAAGAGCTTATGTCGCAATGGTTTTGTGTCAGGAGACGGAATATGTACTTTTGGACGAGCCTTTGAACAATCTGGATGTTGCGCGTTCTGTTCGGATGATGGAGCATTTGAGATATGCCGCTAATGAATTTGGAAGAACCATTCTGACGGTTATGCATGATATCAATTTTGCCGCCAAATATTCGGATCGAATATGTGCCATGAAAGATGGTCAAATCGCCGCTTTTGGAACCGTAGATGAAGTGATGGACCCCGAAATTTTAACAGATATTTTCGAGACAAAAATTGAAATTATTGATGGTCCTTATGGACCGATAGCGATCTATTAGCTACAAGAGTTTAATGAAAAGTTGTTTGTTAAAATGGTTTTCAGAAAGTAGAGTGATTATTCACTCTGCTTTTTTTTATTAAAGTCGAACAAGACAGTTTGAAAGTTTATCTTAAAAACATCATAGAACGATAAGCCTTTACCAGAAGCATCTTCCTGCAAACGTTCCTTTTTCGATTAATAGCTATTTTCGCTCACAGAGTAATCTTTTGGATAGAAAAAGGGGATACTCTATGCCATAAATTGGCTTGAGGGTTCCAGATAGTGTAATCTGGAGATTATGAAAACCCATTTGAACGAGAAGGGATCGGGATGATTCAATGACGCAAAAAATCTATTATGACTCTGCTTATACAAGAGAGTGGCATACAACAATTACAGGCAGAGTGGACAAGGAAGATGGTGTATATGTCACGCTGGCGGAGACTGCTTTTTACCCGCATGGGGGCGGACAACCTTGTGATCTGGGACAAATTGCTGGCATCGCTGTTCTGGATGTGAACATTGAAGATGGCGAAGTATGGCATAAGCTGGAACGCACTCCTGAAGAGACTGAGGTACATTGTGAGATTGACTGGGAGCGCAGATTCGATCATATGCAGCAGCATACGGGTCAGCATTTGTTATCGGCAATCACTCTGAAGCTGACTGAAGCGATGACACTCAGTTTCCATCTTGGTACGGAGTATGACACGATTGATGTGGCTGCGGCTGAACTGGGAGCGAATCAATTAACCGCCATTGAACAAGAAGTGAATCGCCAGATCTATCGTAACGCTCGGATCAACACGTCCTGGGTTACAGCAGAAGAGGCTGCACAGTTACCACTGGTGAAGCAGCCTACGGTAACAGAGGACATTCGCATCGTTGAGATCGAGGGCGTGGAGTATAACGCCTGCGGTGGAACTCATGTGTCGGCGACTGGTGAGATTGGGATCATCAAACTGTTGAAAACTGAAAAAGTGAAGGGTGGCACCCGCATTTATTTCAAATGTGGAACAAGGGCGCTAAATGAATTTACATCCACACAAAACGTGCTCAATAGCATCATGGTTAAATTAAAGACCAGCAAGGACGAATTATTGGAGCGCATTGAGAAAATGGAGCTGGAGCAAAAGCAGCTGCAAACCGAGCTGAATGCAGTGAAAACAACGAACGATGCCTATTATGCGGAGGAACTTCTGGCCGCTCGGCAAGGGCTGGTAATTGCTCAGGTCTTTGAAGACAAATCGCTCAAGGATATGCAGAGCCTGGCTACCAAGCTGACGGCAGACCATGAGGGGCTTGTACTCTTTGCCAGTATCTCAGAGGCCAAAGTAGTTCTGGCACAGAACGGCCAACCGCCTGAATGGGCTTGTGGACCTTTCTTTAAAGGTAATCTTGGAGCCTACCAAGGCAAAGGTGGGGGCAGTGAAAAGATGGCTCAGGCAGGCTTTGCCAGCAGTGAAGATGCGCTTGCCTTTTATGAATTCACCAAGGACCAGTTGGGACATCACTGATTCGCATTTCCTTTTCGAGACAGGCAGTATTGAAATATGAGTAAGGGACAAGCACGTCACATTGTGGCGTGTTTCCATTGCCAATAGTTGAAGGGGGTTGGAATATGACAGAACGAATTCCGTGTATACGGGAAGGGTGTGCAAATACCATTTTACCAGCAACAGCGTTGAAAACGGGTGGTTATTGCATGCCTTGCAAGCAGGAGATGGAACGGGAGGAGCGCCAGAGATACATTGAAGCGAATCGACGTGAAGTGAACTTGTATGCAGGTTTCACAGACCCGGTCGAAATTTTGAAAATCATGCACAAACCTCAGGTTCGCGATCCACTAATTCGTTATACACCCTATGAACAATCCGAGGAACAGGTATATCTATCTTTGTCTGTAGAGCAACAAGATCAGATGAAGGATTACGCGATGCAACGGATTCGTACAGGTGATGAAGATACGGGCAAAGACATTCTGGTATATCTGGTCTGCTACCATGATATATCGTTGACTGCCGAAATTCCTGAGCTGCTGGAACAGGAGATCTATTATCCTGCCATTTTGTTTAAAAGTGCCTCGGGTGAGGTTCGTAATCGTCTCTTGCAGCAGGTGAACAGCGATGATGAGAATCGGAACCACATATTGCTCATGCTGGCCCATATCGGAGATGATGTTGTCGTGCAGCAGTTCCGGCAGTGGAGACAGACTCCGCCATCTTGGGCGAGGGAATTGTACGTGGCACCTGAGCATTACACCACTGAAGCTGGTTGGGAGCTTACAAAAGACGGGCAGCGCAGGGAATTATTCATCACCCCAAGTTATTCACTCTATAAAGTAAAAGAGAATGAAGGACCTAACGTGGAGTTAACCGGAAATTCACTCTCGATGCTGAACCCTAGCACCAATTGCTGTCCATGGTGTGGCAATGCGTTAACCACCTTAATTAGTCTGGATGTTAAGCATCCAGCATTGAATGACGTTTCTTGGCATGCTCAGCAACTTCAGATACGGACTTGCGTGATATGCAACAGTTACGGTGTGGTTTACATGGAGATGGACGCGGGAGGGGAACCGTTATGGAGTTCACATAATGTCATGCCTGCGGGAATGGACGAGATTGACCTGGACGACTATGGTAAACTTGCACCGGATGTTGGACAGCAGTTTGGGATTGCGAATGCATCGCGTCATGCATTCCATGCCAGTGAGTGGGCGATGGAGCCATCGTTATCTCAGGTCGGCGGCCATCCAGGATGGGTTCAAGATGCGGAGTACCCAACATGTCCACGCTGTTCCACGAGAATGAAGGCTGTGGCACAACTGGATTGGGGCGAGGTTGAGGAATATGGTGAGGGTATGTATTACATGTTCATATGTGAGCCATGTCAGATGACCGCCGTATCGTACCAGCAATCTTGATGGTGGAAGCTAGTATAAACCATTATAAGCAATTATAAGCAGTCATCTTATTATAATATTACACCGCTGTTAAGGTTGGAATGACAGTAGTAGACAGACTATAACCAAGGGGCATCCCGAAGTTCTTGGAACTTCATGGGATGCCCCTTTGCCCTGCGCAGGATGGATGTGAGATATCTTTGCTACAGCCAGTCGTTTATGCTATTTATTTAGCCGCCAGAGTGAGAATGGGTTGTTTTTTCTACGTGCAGAGGCCGCTTGTCGTACTCACACAGTCTAAAGAACCTAGCACGTCTTATTGGGTGAATTTGCAGCAGTATAGAATTCTAACGAATCATAGCCACTCTATTTCTCCAATTGTCATGGTTTTTCGAAGAAAATCGAAGGGGGTTTCTGTAATAAGACTGCTCAGATTCGTTAGAATTTCATATGTTTTTAAAACTGCGATATAAGGTGTGTCCGATTCGTTAGCGCTTGGCCCAAACCCAAACTCACCCCATATACTCCAACCGCACATTACTACCTAAGTTACTACTTCGGCGTATGTGCCTCTTCACTACACCCGTCTACAATTCCGCAGATGCCTGCTTTAACAAACCAGCCAACCATTCATAGTCCGGCGTATCTTTTTCCTTGAGTTTGATCTTTTTTTCGCTCTTCTGGGCCTTCAAATATCCCATCGGGTAGATCGAGTCCAGTTGCATTGAAGATGGTGAAAGACATGGCTTGTTTGGAAGGTGAAATGACCGCAGCATACTTTCCGTTTTTCAAAAAATGAGGTTTCTTGTATTGTACGCGTTCTTGTACGTCAGGGATGGTATCATGCACCAACTGGCGCAATTGTTCAGCGACTTGTACTTGCCAGGGGATCTGAATCTGTTCAATAAACTCGGTGACTTCTGCATTCTTGGTCATGCTTGTTCACCCTCCGTATGGATATGATTGTGTATTTCCCATTCTGGTCTTAGGATTCCCATCATCAAGCGGTCATAACGCTTACCATCACGATATACAGCGGAGCGTGCCCGACCTTCCAACTGAAAACCAACCTTCTCATAGGAACGGATTGCTTTGGCATTGTAGGCGATGACATCGAGACCAACCCTGTCCAGATTCATCTCATGGAACGCATATCGTAAAATAAGATTCAACGCTTCCGTGCCATATCCCTTGTTGCGATGTTTGGCAAGTCCGATGCCAATGGCAAGCTGTCCGCAGCGGTTGTTCCATTCAATGCCATGAATGACGACAAAACCAATCAGAGTATCCTCTTGATGCGTGCGAAGTCTGAAGTAAACTTCCTTGTTCTTCGTTTCGCCCTCATCCTCCAACTGTTTCTCCGAATAGGGAATGGCCAGGTCAGTATCCACATTCCGAAGGTACTCCGGGTCTTCGTTCCATTGCAGCATGGTCTGCACGTCTTCAGAGCGTGGTGGCGTCATCTTTAATCGTTTGCTATAAAACAGGTTATCCGTAGTGAGTGTCATAGGGTTCTCCTTTAAATTAAGTTAAGCTTGCTTCACCTTAGTTCCACGTTTAACTCTATGTATATTTCGCAATAGACCTCGCCCCTTTGGCATATGATAGCCTCATCATACTGGAAATTATAGGTGAATCACAATAGCGTATTTCAGTGGATATAAGTAACCTATTGTCATAAAACCTAACACGGTAGTAAGATAAAATGATTGATATACATTCAGTGATAAAACCAATAAAAATGCCGGCGGGAGTGGTACGTTATGGAGATCAAAGTGGATGATTTGAGTGGAGTCCAAGTTAAGGCTTTAATTGCGGAGCACCTGCAAGGGATGGCGGCAGATTCGCCTCCTGAGAGTATTCATGCGTTGAATCTGGATGGACTCAAGGAGCCCGAAATTACTTTCTGGTGTGCTTGGGAAGGGGACGACTTGCTCGGCTGCGGGGCTATCAAAGAACTTGATTCAGAGCATGCAGAGTTGAAGTCAATGCGTACCGCTTCGGCTCATCTGAGAAAAGGCGTCGCGAGAAAAATTTTGGCTCATATTATGGAGGTTGCCATAGACCGTGGTTATAAGCGAATCAGTCTGGAGACGGGCTCAATGAATTCATTTATTCCGGCAAGGAAGTTGTATGAAGATTTCGGATTTGAATATTGCGAACCATTCGCGGATTATGTATTGGACCCGAACAGCACGTTTATGACGAGAACAATTTAAATGGATTTACATGAGAAACCAGTATTCTGTTTTTTACAGGACGCTGGTTTTTTAATTTTGCAACATATCGTACATTTTAAGAGATGAAAAAAGAGTAGAATAAACTCAATAATACGCATTAAAACAACGTGGCCTTGTGACGAAGAATGTGGAGGGAGTCGTGCATGATTTACTGGTGGTTCGATCATATGAATCCGCTGTTTGCTGTCTTGGTGTTATGTCCCATCATTGCTGTGGTGCTTGGAGTATGCAGTTATTTTGCCAATTGGTTTAGACTCTGGGTAGCGCTGGTGATATCTTTTATGCTGCCTTTGTTGTATATCGCGAGTGATCTTTCAACATGGGGGAGTAACATAGGCGCTTGGTTCATCTATGGGGCAGGGTACATTTTGCTAACCTGGATTGCACACAGATTGCTTCGTGCCATTGTGGGGTATAAAACATAGGTTATGTCCATATATGTTTGGGATGAATTGGCCATAAGGAACTTCTGGGCTGATTGATGGACAATAGGGTATACTGGACATTATGTCTATGAAATATGACAGCATTACAGACGTTTTTTACATCAGGAGGACTTGAATTGGCTCAGACAGAAGGAACACTACAGAAGAAGCTTAAACCAAGACACATCAGTTTTATGGCTATGGGTGGTGTCATTGGAACGGGAATTTTTAAAGGCAGTGCAGAGACGATTGGACTCGCGGGTCCGGGCGTTATTGTCACTTACATTTTTGCCGGATTATTGCTGCTGGTTGTTATGGCCGCGATGGCTGAGATGGCTACGGTGTACAAGAACAAAAATATGAAAGACTTCGTGCAGGAGGCATTTGGTAGCAGAGTATCCTTTGTTATGGGATGGATGTACTGCTTTCTATGGTTATCGGTGTGTGTCATTGAGGTGATTGCCGCCGGGAGCTTTTTGCAGTATTGGTTCAGTGAAGTACCGCTGTGGATGCTGAGTCTGGCATGTGCAGCGTTCATTATACTGGTTAATCTGTTAAGTGTAGGTGTGTTCGGGGAATTTGAGTTTTGGCTGGCTGGAATCAAAATCGCCATGATCATTATTTTTATCTTCCTGGGTGCAGGATTGATCTTTGGCATTATCCCAAGTGACAACACCCCTTATCTGCAAAATTATACGCAAGCAGGCGGCTTCTTCCCGAACGGATGGTCTTCGATTTTCTCGGCACTGCTTGTGGTCATGTTCTCTTATGGGGGATCGGAGCTGATTGGTCTGACCCTGACCGAGACGGAAAATGCAGAAAAAGTCATGCCCAAAATCGTGGGCAATTTCATGCTCAGAATTATTCTGTTCTTCACCTTGCCGATTCTCATCATCTGTGGTCTTATCCCATGGAATGAGATCGGGCCGGAGAGCAGTCCATTTGTACAGGTGCTCGCATCCACGGGACTGCCGGGAGCAGCACACATAATGAACTTTATTTTGGTGACGGCAGTTCTGTCTGCTGCGAATTCAGGGATCTATGGTGCATCCCGGATGATGCACTCCATGGCAGTGGGTGGGGAAGCTCCGAAGGCATTGTCACAGACGAATCGCAACGGTAGCCCTGTTAACACACTTCTGGTGTGCTCGGTCGTCCTGCTTGGAGGTTCCTTGCTTGGCCTGTTCGCGCAGGATCAACTGTTCCGCGTATTGCTCGCAGTTCCGGGGTTTGTCGTAATCCTTGTGTGGATCTGTATTGCCTCATCACAGTTGAAACTGCGAAAGAGATATCCGGTTCAACCGACCTTCAAAGTTTGGGGATTCCCTTACATAACCGGAGTCGTGGTACTATGTCTCAGTGTGATTGCGGTGATGTTTGTGTTTGATGAAGGTAATCGGTTCAGCATTAGCATCTGTCTTGCCGTACTCGCGTTGCTGATTATCTGGTCCCTGATTCGATTCAGGAAGACGAATGGACGAACAGTTTAATATTTGTGACATTCAAATGTAGAACACCTCAACATCTCGGCGCTTACGTCGGGGTGTTTTTTGTATTCAGTAAGGTAATGGTTTTATTTTGGAACTAGAACCTCTGTTTTTGTTATAACTGGGACAAATTAGGGGTAATACGAACTAGATAAATAAACCGGCAGTCTCTACGAAATGATCTGTGTTCACTTTATAATAAAAGCCCATCTGTACATATGAATCTTATAGCATTCTAAACAACAAATGTTCGTATAACAACGAAATATATTTAGAACGAGGTCTCACATGACAACGATAAAAGTAACTCCTGAACAGTTGATATCTGTCTCGAAACAATTTACAACAGCTCAGAATCAGGTTTTTCAGATGAATAACATCTTGAAACAACATTTATACGAAATCGAAAGACAGTGGGATGGCAGCACGAAGGAAAGGTTTTATGTTGATTTTATAGTTGCGCAGCGGGTGATGGATGACTTTGTCTCACTATCTTTATCTATTGCCAAAGAGCTTGAAGGGCATGCGGAAAAATTCAGACTTGCTGATCAGCAAGCTGTACAATCCTATGATGTGAGTTGCGTACCACCACCGCCAGATGAATGCAGGGCACCAGCAACCGACACCCGTAATGCTTTTCAGAAGTCTGCTGATAGTTTAGTCGAATTGGGACAAGCCTTTATGCAATCTGCGGATGATCGATATCAAAAGCGTTATGATAGTGTAGGTGGTTTTCTGGATTATTGGACATTTGGTATTCCAAGTGGTCTTGTTCAGGGGTATGTAGACAGGGCGGATAAAGCATTCAACTCCCCGAATGATGCTGCCAACTGGCTCACATTTGGTATCCATGGGACGATTCGGGAAGCCACCTTTCCGACCAATGCCTGGTCCAGTGAACACTGGGCAAATATGATTGGGTTGGGAGGTCTAATGGTTGGAGGGGGTTATGCCTCCACGATGATCAAGCCGCATAATCTTCTGACTTCGTCGGGAGGCGGCGCGAAGATTAATTCATTCAATCGTCCGCCTGGTACAGGGCAGTTAACAGGTAGTTTTAATGGACATAAAGATCAACGCCTTCGAGTTCTGGATAACATTGCTGAGAGTAAAAAGGCGAGAGAATCCTCTAAGTTCTCCGAGTATCTGGAGAAGGAAAAAGAGGCGGGGACACACATAGATAATAGTAAAGATATGTTCAGAAAAGGTATAGATGATCCATTAAAAGAAGTTCTTGGCCCTGGAAGGGAATCTCATCCCGAGAAATGGAAAGAAATTATTGATCACTTGGAATCAAACGGTGTGGAAGTAATTCATAGAGGCGAGGATATGGCGTATTCTCCAAAAAGAGGTGGACCTGGGCAGTTAATTATAAATGAGGATGCTTCAATAGGGGCGCTTTTACACGAATACACACATTATCTAGACGATATGAACAAAGGTTTTCCGGGAATGAGTTATCATTTTCAGACTATGAATCGTGTTAAAATGGAATTAAATGCATACATGAGAGAAATAAAAATAGCTGATGAATTAGGTCGAAATGATATTGCGAATGCTCTGTTTGAAAATTATGTAAGAGAAAGGCAGACCCTTACGAGTCATTTGAAATAAAATTTAATGGAGGGTAGAAATATGAATCTAATAAAGAAAATTGAAGAAGGACAATGTTCGATTGATGAGTTGCAACTTTTATTAAATGAAGCAAATCCAATAGTTTTGTATCATGTAATGACTTATATAGGCAAAGAAAAATTGGCGTCAACTGCTATAAATGAAAAGCTGGAGGAACTTACATCCAGAAGAGGAGCATCAGATAAGTTAATAGGTTATTATAAAGTTGGAGATTTAGCCATAGCTACACTCATCAAATTGGACAAAAAAACAGATGAAATAGCTATTTTTAAATCAATGGATGATTTTGATAAAAAAATGATATTTAACTTGATTGAAGAGTTAGAATGGTAACTCAAGTTACAGAATAAAATAATTATCAATCTTTGAACATACTCTAATGCTTGCATTGGAGTTTTTTTTGTTCCAATGAACAAAGCTACCACAGCCATGATAGCGTTTTTATGTAAACCCAATATTTTCTTGCCTAATTCGACATATTCGTTTACTATTTTCCCATACATAGTGCTTCAAGCATGCGTTTTTTGGGTAGCGCCTAGTCAAAAAGGCTTGGGTTCACGGGAGAGGAAGAGGAGCGGATGATTGGTTTTTTTAGAAAACGTTTGGTTGTGCGCATTGTTGCAGTAGTTACACTGGTCATTACGATTATAGCCGTTGGTAGCATGCTGTTACAGGTGGCCAATATGAAACTAGCTGCGCAGGAGGCCATTTCGAGTTACAACATCCAGATTGCTCAGAGTTATGTGAATCAGCTGGATACAGCATCTTATGCCGAGTTTGCCAAGGACCCCAAGGAGAATGACGAATTCTTGAAGATTCGTGATGAACTGGATGACTTTCGCGTAAGCATTGGTGCAATGTATGTGTATTTCGTCAAAATAGATGACAAAGGTACGCCACTTATTATGGTGGACGGTATGAAGGATGTAAATAAAGCCTCGCCGATTAATGAAGTTACGGATGTCCCTCAGGAGGCTGTGCAGAAGCTGTTGCAGGGGCAAACAGCCAGTTCTTCGATCATTAACAATGAGGAGTATGGCGACTATATTTCCTCATACGCTCCCATGCTGGATAGTAACGGCGCTGTAACAGGTGTAATTGGGATCGATACGGCGGTATCGGTGATCGGAAGCATTGAGTCAGATATAATGAAATCGAGTATTCCCTTCTATGCCTTGTTGCTACTAATTACACTTATAGGCATTGCTGTTGTCACGTGGTTTATCGTAAGAGGACTGCGGCCACTTCAACCGCTGAAGGCGAGTGTGGAAAAAATGGCACAGGGTGAGCTTGCAGAAGCGAACCAAATTTTGACGTCGTATCGTTTGCGCAGCCAAGATGAGATTGGAACCACATATCAAGCGATGATACATATGTCCGGTAACTTGAATAAGATTGTGAGTAACATGGTTGAAGGCGTAGCAGTAACCACAGATATTTTATCGGAATCAACGAAGGAATTTAATCGCAGTACCGAAGAGATGCTTGAGATGGGCAAGACGGTTGATCAATCTGTCGAACAGATTAGGCAGGGTGCACATACGCAGAAGCAGGGTGCAAGCGATAGCGCGCATGCGATGGAAGAGATCGCAAAAGGCATAACGGATATATCCGAATCCTCGATGGTTGTATCGGATGCGGCATCAAGTGCGCTTTCTACGGCGGAGTCCGGTAAACAGAGCATGACACTGATGAAAACACAGATGGAGAGCATCTCAAATGTCTCAAGTGAAGTTGTAGCGATGGTTCAGGTGCTGAACAACTACTCCCAGGAAATTGGTGGTGCCCTGCACACGGTTCGTGACTTTGCGAGTCAGACGAAGCTACTTGCGCTTAATGCATCCATAGAGGCAGCACATGCAGGAGAACACGGCAAAGGTTTTGCGGTTGTGGCGGATGAAGTTCGGAAGCTTGCTGAGGCCTCAAGCACATCCATGGAACGGATCTCCGACTTGCTGCTTCGTATTCAACAAGAATCACAGCAGATTGGCTCACAGATGGGGGTTACTGCAACCGAGATTGGACAAGGGGTTACAATTACTGCAGAAGCGGAGCAAGCTTTCGCTCATGTCGTTGACGCGTTCCAACTGGTAACCAGTCGCATTCAGGAAGTCTCCGCTGCGGCAGAGGAAATCTCGGCAGGTTCGGAAGAGGCCGCAGCCTCCGTCAATACGATCTCGCAGATCTCAGCCGGGGTGTCGGATCATTCGGATGAAATCTATCGCTTAATGCGTGAACAGTCGGCCATGTTCAACAGGGTGGCGCAGACCTCCACAATGTTGGAGCAGCAGACGAACGAGATGAGTGAAGCCGTACGAAAAGTTAAAGTATAGTTTGAGTAAGGTGTAGTAATAGTAACGCAAGAGATAGTCAGAAAAGTGTTCCGCTTTTGGAGAAGTTGGTGTTCATCCCAAACTTCCTTCAAAGGGTGGAGCACTTTTTTAGATTTAAACTTTTAAATGATCCAGCTCTATCGCCTGTCTGAAGCGTTGGGCGAATCGTTCTGCAGCTACGGCGGACTCCTTGGACTCCGTCTGCACGAAGCCAATCTGCATTTTCGGTTGATCGATTCCAGCGATCTCTACCATCTTCACCAGACCTTCTTTCCATAAGGGATTTTGGTGAAAGGAAAAGTCGTGACCAATCGTGGCGGCAATATCGTTTCTTAACACCATGTTGATGGCTTCTGAATTATTTGTTTTAAACAGAATGGACAGAGGTCCATGATCATAGGTGAATTCCTTGATGAAGTCTTCGATGAAACCATCTCGATACAGTGCCAGCTTGTGTTCTTTTAATTGATCAGGTGAAACACGGCTGTGCTTGGCAAGTTCAGACAGGTGATGAGTACCGACTACCAGCTTACCCGAGTACATGGGACTGAAGTGAAGTCCATCGAATTCCCGCAATTGTTTCGCATAGATCGCGATAAAGCCCAGATGGGTTTTGTTATTGCGAATATCTTCGATAATTTCCATGGACCCTTTCTCTTCAATGGAGATATTAAGTTGTGGGTGCTCACGCTTCATATCTGCAGCAGACTGGACAAGATAGGGCATGACACTTGGAAAAGTAGCCACATGAAGCTCTCCGCTAAGTGAGGAGGCTTCTGCGTTCAGGGATTTTAATTCATCAATCCGCTGTAAAATATCCAGTGCCTTGGCAATGAATTGTTTGCCTTCGGGAGTGGGATGAGTTCCCTGCCGCGAGCGTTCGAACAGGATGATACCCAATTCTTTCTCCAGACGATGAACCGATTGGCTGATCGCCGATTGTGTGACATGTAGATGCTCCGAGGCGGCTGAGAATGATTTCGTTTTCGCAATTTCAACGACATATTCGAGCTGTTCCAGATTCATGATTTCATCTCCGTTTAGCATTAATACAACTAATGTTAACATTAGTATCTATAAATATGAATAATACATGAACAGCGATATAATATATAGACAATCATACAAAGGGGATGAACTTCATGAAAGCAGCAGTATGGTACGGCCATAAAGACGTTCGTGTGGAAGAGCGGGAGGTTCCGGTTGCTCAAGCGGGTCAAGTCAAAATCAAAGTGGAATATGCGGGGATCTGCGGCAGTGACTTGCATGCCTATCATCATGGTGTAGGAATTCAAGAAGGCGAGAATCATCCGCTCTCAGGACAGAAAGCACCGTTGACATTGGGTCATGAATTTGCAGGAACCGTAAGTGAATTGGGGAGTAATGTAAGCGGTATCAGTGTAGGGGATCGAGTTGTGGTAGAGCCGTTGTACCATTGTGGAAAATGTGAGTACTGTATCCAGGGTCGCTATAACCAATGTACTCAATTTGGATTCGTTGGACTGAATGGTGATGGTGGTTTTGCAGAGCATGTTGTTGTTGAAGCATACATGGTTCATCCCATCCCGGATAACGTAACTTTCGAAGAAGGTGCGCTTGTAGAGCCTACAGCCGTAGCCTTTCACGCGGTTCGTCACAGCAAGCTGAAAGTGGGGAACAAAGTAGCCGTATATGGAGCAGGTCCAATTGGATTATTGACCATTCTGTCTGCCAAAGCAGCAGGAGCCTCTGAAATCTATGCGGTCGATGTATTTGAGGAACGTCTGGACCTGGCAGCCAAACTGGGAGCCATTCCGGTGAACAGTGCCAAAGTCAATGCAACAGAGGTGATCTTGCAACAATCGGGCGGTATTGATGTGGCTTATGAAGCAGCAGGTGTACAACCAACGATGGATAGCGCCATTGCGGTTGTCAAAAAAGGCGGAGAAGTTGTTGTCATCGCAGCGATTCCAAATCCGCTTCAAGTGAACTTCTTCGATCTTCTGGTCAAAGAAGCGAATCTAACGGCAACGCTGGCATATCGCCACATTTTCCCTGAAGTGATTTCATTAATTGCTGAAGGGTCGCTCGATGTGAAACAGGTCATCACCAAGAAAATCAAACTGGACGATATCGTGCAGGAAGGGCTTGAGCTGTTAATGAGCGACAAGAGCCATGCGAAGATTTTGGTGGAGATTGGCGGTTAAAAAATCAATAGCGATGTATTATTTCAAATGTTATATAAGTTGAACTAAAATTTATTTACACTGACACTACGATGACAGAATAACCTTCCAATCGCTGTTATCCCCAGATTTTTTTCCATTCCCTTTTCTCGAGGGGAAATCCGGGGATAAAGGCGAACGCTTCGCTTTTTCAGGTTTTTTCTGTCCTCTCCGTTATCGTGTAAATGATTAGTGCAACTTATATAGTTGACATTTATAAACGTAAAACAGACCGTCATGAAGATGATCGGTCTGTTTTACGTTTCATTCTCTGTTCGCAGATCCCGTGTTGTTGTTACCCTCCACTAGGAATCATAACGGTAACAGATCGCCTTGCCCCCGCCACTCTCGGAGCTGAACTCCTCATCCTCTGTAAATCCAAAACGCTCATATAAACGGATGGCATTGACCATCTGACCGCCCGTATATAAATACACCGTATTTTTGCCCATCTCCTTGGCAGAATCTACGCATTGCTGGAGCAATACTCTGGCAATCCCGTGACCTCTCCATTTTGGATCAACACCCAACAGCCGAATAAACGGATAATCGATCGGCAATTCAAAGTTTGGATAAGCCTTGCGTGCTGTTTCGAATAATTGGACTGTACCGACAATCTGATCATCAATCTTTGCGATCCATAATTGTGTCAGGTACGGATTAACCACAGACTCTCGAATATCTTTTAGGTAGGCCTCCCAGCGTTCATTTTGCTCAAAAGTCTCCCGATACTCGGCATAACTTGCAACAAGGATATCTACAATCTCTGGATGGTCTGCTTCTGTGGCAGGATGAATCGTAACGGCAGCCGTTGTCATCTTATAAT
Source organism: Paenibacillus sp. FSL M7-1414 (assembly GCF_038003195.1). Lineage (NCBI taxonomy): Bacteria > Bacillati > Bacillota > Bacilli > Caryophanales > Paenibacillaceae > Paenibacillus > Paenibacillus sp. FSL M7-1414. The sequence goes on from NZ_JBBOOS010000001.1 coordinate 1,055,493, forward strand.
TCCTCTTCTCTTATGGGTTAAGTATGGAATATAGTTTTCTTGCATTTTACCATAACGGATTCAATCCGATTCATTCAAATTTTCTATAGGTAACTCAGTCATTTCTATAGATCAAAGCATATCAGCGATTGAGCTGTGTGGAATACAGATGATTGCGATATTCGGTTGGCGTATTGCCTTCGTATTGCTTGAACATGCGCAGGAACAGTTTGTAGTCGGAGAAGCCGCACTGTCCGGCAATTTCTTTTACACTGGCATTGGTGTTGAGCAGCAATTGTTTCGCCCGGCGAATACGTTCTGTGAGGATATAGGTTTTGAGTCCAGTACCTTTCTCGCGCTTCACCATTTTGGAGATATAGTCTTTGTTAAAATTAAAATTTTCCGCAATCTGACTCACCGTGATGTTTGTATGCAGATGAATATCGACCCACTTGCAGATATGGTCCACAATTGCATTGTGCGGGCGATAATCCGCCTCTATATTGCGCTCCAGCTCCTTGAACAACAGTAACAAAGCAGCGTCGGCTTCTTCTGGTGAGAAGGATGACACATGCAGCAATTGCTTGAATAACTGATTGGCCATGGAAGGTACCTGAATGGTGGCATGTGTCCTAAACTGGTTGAATTCTGCCGAAATGGCATCATAGTGAACCCAGTAGAAGCTCACGGGGGCGTCGCTAATCTGGTAGCCGTAATGGGTGCGACCGGCGCGCAGAAACAACAGATCGTTGGCACGAACTACATATTGTTCCTCTTCCTCCGCGATGTACATCTCACCTTCCAGCATCAAAATGATCTCATGCACAGGCATGCTGCGTCTCATGTGGCTCCAGTTGCCTTCGGATATGAACTTGCCGCACAGGTAATGTTCCAGTGGCTTTTGCATAGGACGGATTTATCCACCTTTTCTTGGATTATGAGTCTGATGTAATTGTATTTTATTTGATAATATGAGGATATTCAAGCTCTAAAGTGGATTGATGAGTATTAGTCATATGGAACAGAACACGGATTTTACCCCTCAAGAATGAATGGATATCTATTACATCCCGAGAAGGAGTGAGTGTCATGATTGATACGAAAAAAGGATTTCTGGGACCGGAACATGTAGATCTGTTAAATGGTGTGTTCCAAACATCACAAGAGGTGGGGGAGCGTTACCTGTTATCGCTGGATATTGATCGATTCCTGGCTCCATGCTTCGAAGCTCATGGTTTACCTGCCCGAAAAGAGCGTTACGCGGGTTGGGAGGCACGTACCATCAGCGGACATTCCCTCGGACATTATCTGTCTGCCCTTGCTGTGACGTATCAGGCAACCGGGAATATCACGTTAAAAGAAAGACTGGATTATGCGGTCACCGAACTGGCGAGAATCCAGCAGACCACGGGAAGCGGATATATCGGTGGTTTGTCCGAAGAACCTTTCCACATGGCTTTTCGAGCAGAGAATATCGGTGGATTCAATATCGGTGAATACTGGGTTCCCTGGTACAGTGTGCACAAAATCTATCGCGGCCTGATTGATGCGTATAAACTGACTGGCAACGGACAGGCACTTGAGGTGGTTACTCGATTTGCAGACTGGGCGGTCGAAGGTTTGCTCCCGATGACAGAAGAACAGATGCAGACGATGCTTCAAAGTGAACACGGGGGCATGAATGAAGTATTCGCACACTTGTATGGGATTACCGGCAAAGCCTTATATCTTGAGATCGCTAACAAGTTCACCCATCAATTGATCCTGAGACCCTTGGAGCACAAGCAGGACGATCTTCAAGGCAAACACGCCAATACGCAGATTCCCAAAGTGATCGGTGCAGCCGAAATTTACAACCAGGATCATACTCATGAGAGTTATCGAACGGCGGCAGAATTTTTCTGGAACACCACGGTGCATCATCGTTCTTATGTATTTGGTGCGACGAGTATTTCGGAGCATTACGAAGCAAAGGGCATGGAGAGTCTTGGCATCAAAACAGGAGAGAGTTGTTGTACTCACAACATGTTACATCTAACGAAGCAACTCTTTGCCTGGAATCATGATAGCGCCTACATGGACTATTATGAAAACGCCATCTATAATCACATCCTTGGCACGCAGGACCCCGATACGGGGAACAAAACGTATTTTGCATCAACGCTGCAAGGCCACTACAAAATCTATGGTACTCATGATACCGCTTGGTGGTGCTGCACAGGATCAGGCATGGAGAATCCGGGCAAATATGCCGAGGCCATCTATTTTGAGGATGAACAGGACCTGTACGTCAACCTGTATATCGCTTCCCAACTGGATTGGGCGTCACAGGGATTATCCCTGAAGCTTGAAACCGAATTTCCTTATTCGGAAAAGGTAACCCTGACGATCACCGGGGGCAACGCCTCGGCTCATCTAAGATTACGTGTGCCCTCATGGCTGCAACAGCCAATGACGGCAATAGTTAACGGGGATACGGAACATCCGTATACACGGATGGAACCCGGCTATCTTTCCATCGAGCGCACATGGACAACGGGCGATGTCATCACCATCACACTGCCGATGTCACTCCGCCAGTACACTGCCCGGGATGATTCCCACAAAGTGGCATTCCTGTACGGCCCGATAGTACTCGCTGGTGCACTAGGAAACGAGGGTCTTCCGGAGGATACGATCGTGGATGAAACAGCGCTAAATCCCAAGACTGCACCTGTACCTGTGATCTGGACGGAGCAGGATGATGTGCGAGAGTGGATCAAGGTTGTGGATGCAGACACGTTAACATTTGAACTTAGCAAAGATGTTACTTCCACAGGCGAAGCCGTGAAGCTCATTCCGTTCTATGATGTGCATCACGAATTTTATACCGTGTACTGGCCGTTTAACGATGAAGGAGATGCGCTGGAGAAAGAGTTGAACGATATCACGATCGACAGGGTTCAGGCTGACGGTCAGCAGGATGAGATTGGACATCAACTGGACAGCAACTGCCGTGGGGAGCACCACAACGGTTCAACCACAGATGGCCGTAAGAAGTTGCATATGTGGCGAGAAGCTTTTGGCGTCAGTGGGGCTTACTTCAGTTACCAACTGGCAGTGGATCGTGAGGCAACCAATTATCTATGTGTGGCCTATTGGGGCGGAGATCATTCCGCGTTTAAACGGGAAGGTAAGTTATATGACAGACAATTCGCCATTACCGTGGATGGAACACTCATCGGTGAGCAGCGAATTCATATGAACAAGATTGGCGAAGTGTTCTATGTGACCTACGATATTCCTGAGGCGGTTACATCAGGCAAAGACAGCGTTACGGTAATGTTCCAGGCGAAGGGCGACAATGGATGTGCCGGGAAAGTTGTAGAGGTACGCACCACGCGAAGTAAACCGGAATCCATCTTTTCATAATAAGAGGCATGGTGTGAAAAGGCGCAAACACAATGTTATAATGAAAATAAATTACGGTTAGTTGGAAGAGGAGGATCGAAGTGTGGCAAAACCCGACAATAAAGGTACTTATAGCTTTCAGGATTGGTTAACATGGGAAGGACCATGGGAATTAATTAACGGCAAAGCTTTTAATATGTCGCCAGTGCCTACTTCATCGCACCAGGTTATTGTGGGTGAGCTGCACTTCTCTTTACGGACTTTTTTTCAGAATCGGAAATGTTTTGTGTTTGTTTCCCCTTTTGATGTGTATTTTAGCGAAAATGAACAATATGATATGCCTGATCAAGTTGTACAGCCTGATTTATCGGTGGTGTGCGCCAAAGACCAGATATCCAAAAGTGGCTGCCACGGCGCACCTTCTTTAATTGTCGAGGTGTTATCGCCTTCGACTGCGTTAAAGGATTTTAACGAAAAATTTAACTTGTATCAGAAATATGGTGTGAACGAATACTGGATTGTTGACCCGGGGAATCAAACCGTCCATGTGTACACGCTGGAGGATGGCAGCTACCAGACCCGTCATCTGTATACAGAGCAGGAAACGATTCAATCGGTTATATATCCTGAATTGGTAATTCCGTTGGATTCGCTGTTCAAGTTCAGGTAGTGCGAAGCGTCAATCTGTCTGCTACAGACGAAGCAATAAGGCGGCCATTTTTTTATTCTAACGAACCGTACACGTCTTATATGGGCAATATTGATGTGGTGGAAAATGTAACGAATCTCAGCGATGCTATTTCATTCGAAATAAGCGATAAACAACGTTTTTACACCTAATACGCGAATATAACGGGTCTCAGGTTCATTACATTTTCAGATGAGCTGAAATGCACCAAATAACCTCACCTCAGTTCGTTAGATGTAGAACACAGCATCAAAATTTTAATAAGAACACGAAAAATAATGAGCCAACGCATAAGGGACGAAACCGGATGATCTCCGATTCGTCCTTTTTGCATTGCTCTTTTTATCAGACAAGTCTTATATAAAAAATGACACGCATAGCTATTTTCCACGTATTACCTGATAACATTTCTTCTCCACAATCTGCTGTCTCGTAAAACTCACTTTTTATGGATTGACCACAAAATTTCCTGCCAAGTTCCACGTTGTCCCTGAAAATATGAAATGGGATAAGCCCAAACCACGTATATTATGAGTATTCAAATATCCAATCATATCCACCTGAGAGCGTTAACATCATGTACAATAAGAATAAGTTGAACAGGAAAATTACGACATGAAGCACCAATATATAACATGAAAGGAGGTCGGATGATTGAACATGATCAAGTACATAAAATTGTTGGGATTAATCCTCGGTATTGTGGCTGTGAATGTTCTCGCATTCTCACCCGGCTTTATCGGGCTGAATTTCGGGGAGGGCGCATTCACAACTGCGCTATCCGTTACCCTTCTGTTCGGCAGTGCAATGGCACTCTTGTATGGAAGTTACACCTTGCTGTTCAGACAACCGGTAGTCCTGCCCGTGAAGCATATCGAAACGCATGAAGATTATGTGGAAGCACTATCTTTTTATAGACGTATCAAAGTCCTCGAAGAAGATATTACGCTAGGGCTGTCCCAACTTAGTCGAATGAAAAAGAAAAAAGAAACCCTCCTGAACGTGCTTCATCAGCGGTTTGATCCAGGAGAACTGAGCTACAAGAAATTTGCTTCGGTCACACTGGAAGTGGAGAAGCTGTTGTACCTGAACATCCGCAGTGTGCTGAACCGGTTGAATGTATTTGATGAAGCTGACTATGCCAACATGATGAAATCCAAATCCGAAAGCATTCCCCAGAAGCTTTTTCAGGAAAAAACCAAGGTATACAACGATTATCTGTCTTATGTGAAAAATGCATTACACACCAATGAGGAAATTTTGCTCAAGCTCGATCAGTTGTTACTCGAGATTTCACGCCTCGACAGCTTTGAAGCCGGAGATATTGAACAGATGCCTTGTATGCAGGAGATCGATCAGTTAATCAAGCACACCAAATTATACAGACAGTGAGGGGTTGCTCGTATGGCCAAGAAGGGAAAGTTTTTTTTCATATCAATCGTGATGCTGGTGCTCGTATTTGGTCTGGTCTATGCAGGGATTACACTGACGTCGAACTTTGGCAAGTCGACCACACAGGTGAGCACAGAGAATGCAGGTAAGGAACTGGGGAAACTGTACGCGGACATTGCGCCAGCGACGGCGGAACCGGTCAAAGGACAGATTGATCTCGACCCGGTCGATGTGGCAGAATCACTGCCGGATATCTCCAAATTTGCAATTGCCGTAGAGAATACAACAAATGATTACGTTGAAATCTTCTCTTCCACGGAGAAGTCGGGCAGCGGGGTAGACGGCTGGTTAACCGAAGTGGGCGAGGAGTTCAACAAAGCAAATATTACCGTTGGTGGGAAACAGGTATCGGTCAAAATCCGCAACATTGCCTCCGGAACAGCCACCGATTATATCAAGTCCGGTAAGTATATGCCGGATGCCTTCACACCTTCCAATGAACTGTGGGGCGAGATGGTTGAGGCCAGTGGAGTGAAGACAGAGATGGTATCCGAGCGACTGGTCGGGAATGTTCCTGGTATTGTCATCTCCAAAGCCAAATATGATGCACTGGTTGATACGTATGGCTCCGTTAATGTAAAAACCGTGACAGAAGCCATTGCGAACAATGAACTCGCGATGGGATATACCGATCCATTTGCCAGCTCCACAGGGCTGAATTTCCTGGTGACTGCACTGAATACGTATGACAGCGCCAACCCGCTTGGCGAGAAGGCTATTGAAGGGTTCGAAAAATTCCAGACGAATGTACCGTTTACAGCGTCAACAACGATTCAGATGCGGGAAGCTGCCAAGTCAGGCAGACTGGATGCCTTTGTACTCGAATACCAGACGTATGTGAATACCGCTGATCTGAAGAGTGGATACGTCTTTACACCATTTGGTGTGAGACATGATAGCCCGTTGTATGCATTGGGACAATTGCCGCAGAATAAACAGGAAATCATCCAGAAGTTTGCGGAATTCGTAACACAGGCGAAGTATCAACAATCGGCGGAGGAGTTCGGTTTCAACGGGTTACAGGATTACAAATCCGAACTGGCTACCGTGGATGGCGGCACGTTACTGTCCGCACAGAAAGTATGGAAAGAGAAGAAGAACGGCAGTAAACCCATTGCCGCTGTGTTCGTGACAGACGTTTCCGGAAGCATGGACGGCGAACCGCTTAACCGACTGAAGGAGTCTTTGCGCAAAGGTCAGAAGTACCTGGGCACCGAGAACAGTATTGGGTTGGTTTCTTACTCCAGCGGGGTAACCGTGAATCTGCCGATTGCCAAGTATGATACGAACCAGCAGTCCATGTTTGTCGGAACAGTTGATAGTCTGCAAGCTGGCGGTGGTACGGCGACCTTTGACGGGATCGTGGTGGCGATGAAGATGCTGGAAGATTATATGGCTGCTGATCCAAACGTGAAGCCGCTGATCTTTGTCCTGAGTGATGGCGAGACCAACGAAGGTCATACCCTCAAGGATATCCGGGATCTGGTCGAGACGTACAAAGTGCCAATCTATACGATTGGGTACAACGCGGACATCAAGGCTTTGGAGAGTATCTCCAGCATTAACGAAGCAGCAAGCATCAATGCCGATACCGACGATGTCGTGTACAAGATTGGTAACCTGTTTAACGTACAGATGTAAATTTATAACACGAAGACGTAGAGTGCAGAACCGATCTGAAGAAGCGTAGCGTTCGCCTAAAAGCTTTCTGAAAGAAAGCTGCTTCGGAAGCATACGCTATCACCAGATTTCAACCGATTAATGAGGAAAATGAAGAAATCTGGGGATAACAGCGATCGGAGGATGGTACTGCAATCGGAGTCACTCGCGTGGAATATCAATCATTTTACAGCACGTATCTAAAGGGGGAACTGTAGATGTCATTTTCAATGGAAATACCGAGCCAGAAGGAAATTCAGAAGGTGATTGAGGAAGAGGTGAAACCCGTGCCCGCCGAGGTCGCGGAGCTTCAACAAGTGGCAAATGCCAACGTAGAGATGATCATGACACTGGATCTCGAATCCCTGGAGAAGCGCAAAGAGATTTTGCAATCCATTGACGGCTTTGGCATGAACACAATGAGATCCTCTTCTGAGAAAAACGCCTTGCTTCAAGTCTCCGTTGGACATCTGTCCAAGACGGGAGACGAGGGCGGTCAGGTCGCCAAAGGCTTGACCGAGCTGCATATGCAACTGAAGGATCTCGACCCAAGTGTGGTCGACTTTGCCAAGACCGGTTTCCTTGGGAAATTGTTCAATCCGCTTCGCGCCTATTTCCTGAAATACCAGAAGGCTGACGCAGTCATCGCTGACATCGTAACCTCTTTGGATAAAGGCAGATCCACCCTGCGTAACGATAATACAACGCTGGAGATCGAACAACAGAACCTACGAGAACTCACAAAGCGATTGCAAAAGGAAATCCAGCTTGGCGTGCTCATGGATGAGTCCATCGACGCGCAGATTGAAGCGGCCAAGGTCCGTAATGAAGACCCTGAGAAAGTCCGATTTATTACCGAAGAAGTGCTGTTTCCGCTCCGTCAGCGGGTGATGGATCTGCAGCAGATGTTAGTCGTGAACCAGCAGGGTATCATGGCGATTGAAGTAGTCATCCGCAATAATAAGGAACTGATCCGAGGCGTAGACCGTGCGAAGAATGTAACCATCTCTGCATTGAAAATTGCCGTAACTGTAGCGAGTGCTTTGTATAATCAGAAGATTGTATTGCAGAAAATTGAGTTGCTGAACCAGACGACCAATGATCTGATCGCGGGTACATCGAAAATGCTCAAGGATCAGGGAATTGCCATCCAAAAGCAGGCGTATGAAGCGAGCATCTCCGTGGATACGATGAAACAGGCGTTCACCGATGTGTTGTCAGCACTGGATTCAATCAGTCTTTATAAGCAGGAAGCCCTGCCAAGAATGCGCGAGACGATTAACCAGTTCCGTGAACTTGCGGATACCGGCGAGCAACAGATTCAGCGGTTGGAGAAAGGGCAGAAGCTGGGCCTGTGATAAGGAGAGAGAGAAATAAATACCTATTTGATTGTCCTCTTTATTTATAATTAGAAAAAGCGACCGTTCCTCATTAAACATGAGGAACGGTCGCTTTTTGGGCTTCTATGAAGATAGGTACTAACTGTCATACCCCAAGCTTCTTGCATAGGCGTATAACTGTTGTTCGCATTGATCCATTAGAACACTAGCGGTGTTTACTTTGGCATTACCTTGTTTTAGTAACGTGTAATTCACTTTGTTCTTGGATACTGCCTTTTGGTACAACAGGTACCCTTCGAGCTGAGTGTAACTTGCCTTAACAAATGTAGCGTGGATTTTCTTGATTTGCGGATTGGTAGGCTTGATTTGTTTTGCCTTGGATACCAATTTCGTATAATTGGGGATCACCGTATTCGTAAGTTTAAGATACATGGACTTGCGATTGGTTGAAGTTACCTGGGTGTCGATGCTTTCCAAAGCTGTGAAGGCTTTGGCCTCATAAGTTTCAAGAGCAAATAACTGATTAGTGTACTCTTTAAATTCTGCATAACTCTGATCCAAATCTGAATATGTAGAGGTTGCTACTTTGGCTGCATCAGCAGAAGCGGCTGGAGAAAGAAGCATCCCACCAAGCAAAACAAAACTGGTAATCAATGATATAATCCACGACTTCTTCAAATGTAATGTCATCCTCCTTTTGTTTGTATTCCATTGGATAACCTAACATATCATTACCAGAAATTACAGGAATACATTTACATAATTTTGGTGGGAAGCTTTCTTGAAATTAATCTCAATCACCCCTACTAAAGGGAAGTAAGATGATTCAAAATTTCAGTTTTTTAACACGACATTATCTGGCTTGTAATGGATGATCTTGAACAACTCCTCGGCCATGTAGGCGGGGCTGTGCTTGAAATCCTGTCTGATCCACTCCATGATCATGCCAAATATCGCATGAGATTGGTAGCTTGCCAATATTTCATGGTTGATGTGCGGAGGGAAAATGTGGTTCAGATCCTGTAAAGCGAGATCCCGAAGGACATCACAGATCATACGCTGGAAGTTGGAGGAGGCCTCAGATTTCACAACCAGTGTGTAGAATTGTGCGTGCTGGTGTACATGCTCAAATATAGTGATAGCCGAAGAGGGCATCAGATTGACTTCGAACTTTTCCTCATCCTGATAAGGTTTGCGGAAAGAAGTTACCAGATCCTGAATCACATCATCGATAATTTCGTTGAACAGGTCTTCTTTGTACTGATAATGCCTATAGAAAGTTCCCCGATTCAGATCGGCTCGCTGCACAATATCCGTAATCGATATTTCTTTAAAGGGATGTTTTTGCATCAAATGGATGAGTGCATCCTTCAGTGCAGCTTTTGATTTCTTGATTCTTCGGTCCATCGAATTCATAGTTTCAGACATCTATTTTCCTCCTCGCGAGTTCACTTTATTAATTAAAGTACATTCGGGCTTATAAGTGTTGTTTAACGTACAACTGGACAAGCTTTTACTGATTGAAGTGAAACGCTATGACTTATTATACTAAGGATAGGAGTTAATGAACATTTGTTTGTTAACTTATTGTAAACGAATACACAAAGGAGGATACATGGAATGAAACTTCAAGATAAAGTTGCAGTTGTTACAGGTGCTGGTTCAGGTATGGGGAAAGCAATTGCCACGTTGTATGCTCAAGAAGGCGCGAAAGTCGTCGTATCGGATATTAACGAAGAATCCGCACAAGCGGTAGTCAATGATATTAAGGCACAGGGCGGAGAAGCGATTGTCGTTCTGGCCAATGTGGCTAAAGAAGAAGATGTGCAAAATCTGATCGATACGACGGTGAGCACATATGGTACAGTAGATATTCTAATTAACAATGCGGGAATTATGGATGGCATGGAGCCGGCAGCTGATATAACGGATGAGAAGTGGGAGAGATTGTTTGCTGTGAACACAACCAGTGTAATGCGGACAACACGTAAAGTATTGCCGATCTTCCTGGAAAAACAAAAAGGTGTTATCGTGAACATTGCTTCGGCAGGGGGCCTACACGGCGGACGTGCAGGAGCAGCCTATACGGCGTCCAAACATGCGGTCGTGGGCTTCACCAAAAATACAGGGTACATGTATGCTGAGCAAGGCATTCGCTGTAATGCGATCGCTCCAGGCGCTGTGGCAACCAATATCAGCTCCTCCATGACAGGTATTAGCCATTTCGGTGCAGGGCGGCAACAGCTTGGGATGGCAATCAACCCACGCATCGGGACGAGCGAAGAGATCGCCAAAGTGGCTTTGTTCCTTGGATCTGACGAGTCCAGCTTCGTGAACGGAACTGTCGTTACAGCAGATGCTGGCTGGAGCTCTTACTAATCTATTCAAGTGCAGTCGAGCATGGAGTACGGAAATAGTGTGTGAATTAAGGAAGCCGCATAATTATAAGCGGCTTCCTTTTTTTGCACCTATGCACCTACGTACGGTGGATAACAGCATCATATTCCGTGTAGGACAAACGTTTGCATTACTACACGGAAACCCGAAATGAATCAATCTGAGGGTGGCCTTGGTTTGGAAAAGAGTGAGGATTCACGCACGATCAGACGATGGGGGATAATGACCGGATTATGAAGCTGTGGTTCCCCACTAAGAATTTTTAACAATATCTGAACGGCTGTATAACCAAGCTGATAAGTCCCGATGTCGATAGAGCTTAGGGGTGGAGAAGCCAGTTCCGATAATGCAATATTGTTAAAACTGACCACACTGATATCTTCAGGCACCAGATAATGAAGCTCGGCAAGAGCTCTCAATACCCCAAAGGCCACGTTGTCATCGATGACAACAATTGCGGTGGGTCTGTCCGGCAAGGACATGAACAGCGACATCGCTCTGAATCCACTTTCCTGCAGAAATTCGCCTTCCACAATCCAATCACTATCCGCATCCAGCCCGGCTTGGGCAAGCGCTTTTTGGTATCCTAACATACGATCATGCGATAACGTAATGTCCGGAGGACCGCTGACAAATCCGATTCGAGTATGTCCCTGAGCGATTAGATGATGAGTCGCATCATAAGCGGTCTGCACATTATCGTTATCCACCATGGGGGCATTTGGATGAGCTTCACTGCGACCGATTAACACAAAAGGAAACTTTTCCGCTTCCAAAAATGAAATGATGGGATCGTCTCGCTTGGACCCAAGCAGCAAAATACCATCAACTCTACGGCCATGCACAAGGCGGGATATCGCATGCAATTCATTGTCTGATGATGTTTCGGTTGTTAGCAGCAATTCATAATTCATACGGGTGGCATGTGTAATAATACCTCGGAGCAGTTCCCCGAAAAAGTAATTTTGAAACAACTCTTCTGCAGGACGCGGAAGCATAATCCCAAGGGTATGTGTTGTTTTGGAAACCAGGCTTTTCGCGATGATGTTGGGATGGTAGTTCAATTCTTTCATAATTTGCTTCACTTTGAGAGACGTTTTGGTGCTGATTCTAGGATGGTTGGAAATCACCCGTGACACTGTAGAAGGGGAAACACCCGCCAATTTGGCAATATCCTTGATCGTAATCATGTAAAAAAATCCCTTCTGAACAATCGTATAAATATTCTCCTATGGTAATCCAAAGGATACGAGAAATCAATTGCTAACTGCCGAGTAAGGGATGCACGTGAAGTGAAATTAAGGAAGAAAGAGTCAGAACAAGGAAACAGGAAATTACTGTAGGTAGAAGAAGGAAATTGGTTAAAATTGAGCAAATATGGCTTGTGCAAACGTTTGTGCAAATAAAGATCGTTATTGTATGATGTGGTTGTTATTGTAGCGCTTACATCAGTGGATTTACATACTTCTTGACTTGTTTACCCCTACATATTGAACCGAGAGGTCATCTTGTCTTCCATTTGAGCAAACGTTTGTACAAAAGAGGATATGGGATGCAAAACCTGACAACATACGCAGACAAAAGGGTGAAAAGCGCGAACTTTGTTGGACCAAGCAGAGGGAAGGGGACATTTTACATGAGAAAATGGCAAGGGGCAACATTGTCCGTCATGATGGCTTTTACACTGGCTGCGTGCGGGGCTGGAGGCGGAAGTCCATCTCCAACTACGGCAGGTGAGAATCCGGAGGAAGTTGTAGAGCTGACATCCGAGAACCTTCAACCGGAAGAAGGGGCAACTCTGGTGATCTGGGAGGATAAAAATCAAAGCAGCTTTATTGAGCAAAGGGTCAAAAAATTCGAAGAAAAATATGGGGTAACGGTCAAAATGGAGGAATTACCTCCAACCGATCAGGTAACCAAGCTGACGACTGATGGCCCAGCGGGTCTGGCGGCAGATGTCGTTGTTTTCCCACATGATAAGATTGGTAGCGCTTCAGAGGCGGGACTTATTCTGCCCAATGACATATTCGAAGCAGAGACCGCAGAGAACACCAGCGACAACGCACTGAAGGCAGTGACGTTCAAGGATATCCTGTACGGCTATCCGTACAGCGTGGAGACCTACGCCCTTTTCTATAACAAGGCACTCTATCCAGAAGCTCCGAAAAACTTTGATGAGATTATCAGTTTCGCCAAGACGTTCAATAATGTGAAGTCCAATCAGTATGCGCTGATGTGGGAATTGCAGCAATTTTACTATAACTATGCATTCCTGGCTTCACAGGGCGGTTATATTTTTGGAGACAACGGGATGGATAGCGCGGATCTCGGTCTGAATAACGAAGGAGCCCAGAAGGGTGGACAGTTCTTGCAGACGCTGAAGTCGGAGGTGCTGCCGCTCAAGATGGGTGACGTGAACTATGATATCAAAAAAGGCTTATTCTCCAGCGGCAAACTGGCTATGGACATTAACGGTCCGTGGACCATTGCCGATTATCGCAATGCAGGTATTGATTTTGGCGTTGCTCCGCTTCCGGCAATCGATGGTAAACCGATGACCTCCTTCTCAGGTGTTAAAGCCTATTATGTGAATGCATTTACACAATACCCGAATGCGTCGAAGCTCTTGGCAGCGTTCCTTTCCAATGAAGAAGCTCAGATGGAGAACTTTGACCTGAACGGTACACTTCCTGCGAACAAAAACGTGGCTGCTGATCCGAAGTTGCAAGAGGACCCAATCAATAAGGCGTTCCTGGAACAGTTCAACAACTCTACACCAATGCCTTCGCTTCCTGCCATGGACAGCGTATGGGGACCAATCACGTCGGCCATTACGGATATCTGGGATACCGATAAGGACGTGAAGGCGTCATTGGATAATGCTGTGAAACAGATTCAGGAAAGCCTTGCAACCGTCCAATAAGGACGAACGACGAATGCGAAGATATGCATAAGAGCTGCATAATTGAACTTCATATTTACACAAAAACGGAGAGGACAGAAGGAAGCTGAAGAAGTGGAACGTGCGCCTTTATCACCGGATTTTCCCATTGGAAAAGGGATCGAAAAAAATCTGGGGATAACAGCGATCGGAAGCTTGTTCTGTCATCGGAGTGGTCAGTGTAAGTACACTTTTGTTCAATGTATACAGGTTAGCAATAGGCAGGGAGGAGAGAGCGAATGCAACAGCAGCATGTCCCGGTGCCCGTTGGACCGAACAGGGAAAGACAGCATCGGATGACAGCGGTTATATGTTCTATCATACTGCAAGGTCTTGGACAGCTGTACAATCGACAATGGATTAAGGGAATTTGTCTACTGTTACTGGAGGGAGCGGGGCTTGCGTACCTGCTTCCTCGCCTGTCACAGGCTGTATGGGGCATATGGACACTGGGGGAAAATACACAGCGTTTTGTCAAAGTGAATGGGTCCACCGTACTTCAAAGGGGAGACCATTCCATCTTTTTGCTGCTGGATGGCATTATCGTATTACTGGTGTTTTTTGTGTTTATTCTAATCTACATTCTGAATATTCGGGATGCGTACGTCACGGGACTCGCCAGGGAGGAAGGGAAACAGACCTTGGGTGCAGCGGCATCGCTTCGAAACATGATGGACAAAAACTTTCCGTATCTGTTTCTGTCGATCCCTGCATTGGGGATACTCTTCTTCACCGTTATGCCCATCCTTTTTACGATCACGATTGCATTTACCAACTATTCCGCCCCGGACCATATTCCGCCAGCCAAACTCGTGGACTGGGTGGGCTTCAAGACGTTCAGTGATCTGATCCAGCTGAAATCCTGGAGCCAGACATTTTACGGCGTGCTCACTTGGACGGTCATCTGGGCCATCTTGGCGACAGTCACCACCTATTTTGGCGGCGTACTTGTAGCACTGTTGATTGAACAGCGGGGCATACGCTTCAAGAAGCTGTGGCGGACGATTTTTATTTTGCCTTATGCCATCCCGCAGATCATCTCCTTGCTGCTCATGCGTAATCTGTTCAACGGTCAGTTTGGTCCGATCAATACGTACATGAGAGCATTTGGGCTGGAGGGATTACCCTGGCTGACAGATCCGTTCTGGGCTAAGGTCACAGTCATTGTCGTGAACATGTGGATTGGTATTCCGGTCAGTATGGTACTGATTCTGGGTGTATTGACAGCCATCCCTCGTGATCTTTACGAGGCTGCCGAAGTGGACGGAGCATCTGCGTTTCAGAAGTTCAGGATCATTACCATGCCGTTCATTCTTTTTGCCACAACTCCGGTACTCATCATGCAGTTCGCCGGAAACTTCAACAACTTCAACGTCATCTTCCTGCTGACCAATGGAAATCCACTGCGGGGAGACTATCAATACGCAGGGGCAACGGACCTGCTGGTGACCTGGCTCTACAAGCTCACGCTCGACAATAACAAATTCAACATGGCTTCAGCGGTAGGCATTATCATCTTCCTTATTATCGCTTCATTCTCTATCTGGAACTTCCGCCGCTCCAAATCATTCAAGGAGGAGGACATGATTCAATGAAGACACGTAATAATCCGCTGCGTTTGGCCCTGAGTTATGTGCTGTTGCTGATCATCGCCGTTGTCTCCATCTATCCGGTACTCTGGATCTTTCTCTCTTCCCTGAGACCCGGTGCGGCATTGTTCAGTGAGCGGTTATGGCCGGAAGCTTTCACGCTGACCCATTACGGGGAGCTGTTCAATAACCCGTCCTTTATGTACGGCAGATGGTATATGAATACGCTGAAAATTGCCTTTTTCACAATGATCTTCTCCACGTTGATGGTGACACTTGGAATGTATGCCTTGTCCCGCTTCCGCTTTCGTGGACGTAAAACGATTCTCTCCACCATGCTAATCCTCGGCATGTTCCCGAGTTTCATGAGCATGATTGCCATCTATATCATTTTGCTGCAAATTAAATTGCTCGACACCCACGCTGCGCTTATCCTGGTCTATTCATCAGGGGCGGTGCTGGGCGGATTTATCGTCAAAGGTTTCTTTGATACGATCCCGCGCAGCCTGGACGAAGCGGCCCGCATGGATGGTGCGAGTCACCTGCGGGTATTCACCAGCATCATCCTGCCGTTATCCAAGCCAATGCTGACTTATGTGGCACTAACCAGTTTCACGGGTGCGTGGATGGACTTTATCTTCGCCCGGCTGGTGCTGCGGACGAAAGAGAACTGGACGCTTGCGGTGGGCATGTGGGATCTGGTCAACCGTTATCAGGACAGTAACTTTACGATGTTTGCTGCGGGGGCGGTACTGATTGCCATTCCAATTACACTGCTGTTCGTTTTCCTGCAACGATTCCTTGTTCAGGGTCTGACGGCAGGAGCTTCGAAGGGGTAATACCTTGCCATAACAGCGTAGTTAGCCGCGATCCCTGCGGCACTTTAACCAGGCACTTCCGTGATGTCATGTCTTTATCGACTGGCACTGCAGCGGAAGTGCCTGATTCTGCATGGGCTCGAATCATGATTAGGGAGGAACGTGATATATGGGCATGAACCCGTCCAGTGAGCCCGAGGTTATGGGATACCAAGATGGACAAGCTGCATTGCATAATACTAAAGCTCCGCAAACACTTTGGCGTAATGTTACCTTTAGGAGGATATTGTACGGCTACGGGATCTCGGTCTTCGGGGATTGCTTCAATGGGATTGCGATCAGCCTGTGGGTGTTACAGACCACGGGGAGTGCAAAGAGCATGGCAGCCGTACAGATCTGCAATATGGCCGTCAGCTTTCTGTTTGGATCGGTGGCGGGTACGGTTGCAGACCGATTGGATCGCAGGAAGCTGATGCTAGTCTCGGATGTATTTCGGGGCGTAATGGCTGTACTGATTGCGATTAGCTTGTTCGGTTGGCATGCGCCGTTCCCAGTGGTGCTGCTGTTGCTCTCACTCTCCATGTTTTCAAGTCTTTTTCAGGCACCTGCATTCCACGCCTCTGTAGCAAGTATGGTAGGCAGGGAGCATATTCAACAAGCAACTGGAACCATTCATATGGTTGATAATCTTGCCCGGATCAGTGGACTAGCCGCTGCGGGAGTGGCTGTTGCTGCCTTTGGCGGATTTGTTGCCATATTAATTACGGGGGCAACCTTTCTGTTGTCCGCAGTCTGTGTGCTGATGGCAGGCCGCTTTCCTGAGGTACAGCGATCCGTTAGTCAGCAGACCACGTTTGCTCAGGAGTGGCGCAGTTCGTTTGGCTACATCTATCGGAATCCTTTGATCCGATCCATTGTATTGCTCAATCCGGTGCTGATTTTGTTTTTCATGTCAGCCATGATGCTGGTTCAAGTGATGGCGGTCAAGGTGTGGGAGGCAAATCCGGTACAGTTTGGATTAATTGAGACCTGTATTCCGCTGGGATACATGATTGGCTCTGCGCTGCTGATTGCTTCGGGGAAACGATTGAAGCGAAGAGGGAGATGGGTGTTTATCGGTCTGATTGTGTTGGGGCCGATTTATATTTTTTTGGCGAATGTATCCTCACCAATTATGGCGTTACCGTTCATCGTGGGCGGAGGTGCGATGTTCGCCTGCTGCACAATGCTCACCCAAATTATGCTGAGGACGGCGGTTCCGGACGAGCTGCAAGGAAGGGTCTATGGTGTGGTTGGAACAATCACCAGTACAGCGCCTATTCTGGGATTGACGGTTGTCTCCGTATTGGCTGATCAGTGGGGGGCAGCTTCTGTGCTGCAAGGCGTGGGCATATTACTGCTGGCGACAGGTATTCTGGCCGCTACAACGTTGAAGTCGATCCGAACCTATCAATGACATGTATGATACATCAAATTGATATGAATTGAACCCACATGTACACATTCAACAGAGAGAGGATAGAAGCAATCTAAGCAACCTCGCTAGGTACAGCAAAACCCGGAGCATACGCTACGTTAGCGTAACTCCGGGTTAGCTTGTGGACTGAATATTCTATTGCCAGTTTACATTAACTGTGGCTGTACCGCTGGTTGGTGTGGTGAACGTGTGGTTGGAACCACCTTCCCACGTAATGGTTGCACCATTTTTCTTGAAGAATTTGAACTCCAGTTGTTTCCCGGCTGGCACGCTCACATCATAGTACCAAGTTGGGTAGGCGTGGATGACCTGATTGAAAGCAGGGCCGATAGCTGTTGTGCCCGTACTCCAGTTGCCCAGTTCTGCCACGTTACCTGTCAGATAGATGTTCTGACCCAGTGTGGTGGACGCATTGTTAATGACAAATCGTACAGTGACCTGATCACCCGTAAGGATGGTAAAGTTGTTATACGCATTGCTGTTAACGCCGTTCGCAGCTACTTTCACAGCATAATTGCCTGCGGCAACAGCTGGGATTGTCACTTTGATCTGTGTATCTTCCCACGATGTGATCGCAGCACCGGTAACGGCTGTTGTACCGAAGTATACGGTACCTTTGTTGGAGCCAAATCCACGTCCACTAATGGTAACGACATTACCCGGTTTGCCCATCACCGGACCTACATGCCCGATCGTTGGTGTAGTTTCGCTCGTTGTATATTGCCAGACCGCGGTTGCTCCGGCTGCCAATGTGAAGGAAGAGACGTTGCCATTGGTGGAAGTGATGTTATTACCGTTCAGTGCACCGCCCAGTACATCGGTGTAGTTGCCTGTTGGCAGTGAAGTGCTTAGATTCGCAATGCTTGCTGGTGTGGAAAGATTACGGTTCACCGCAACAACAGCTACACTTTTGCCAAATTTGCGTTCATAAACGTACACATCATTATTGATCCAGCGTTGCTGAGTGGAGCCATAGGCGATTGCTGGATTGGATTTGCGCAGAGGGGCCAGCTTGCTGATCACGTTGAAAGCAGTGGTTGTTTTGGAGAAGGAAGGCATTTTGGCCCGATTATCAGGGTCCCCGTTTCCAGTCAGATACTGCTCGGTACCATAATAGATGGCAGGTACGCCGCGTGAAGTCAGGGTGAAGGCCAGCGCTTGTTCCAGACGACGGTTGTTGACGGCACTTGTTTTGAACCGATCCATATCATGGTTGTCGATGAACGTGACTTGGTCATTCACCTGATTGTAATCTGCCGCTGTGCCTGTAATCATCGAATCCAGAGCATACATGTTGGATGTGTTATCCCGGAAGACGTCACGCACGGCAGAGTTAAAGCGAAAATCGAGCAGGCTCATCCCGGATTCATTGGCAAATTCCGTGTTATCCGCATCCGATGCAGCGGATCCCAGGAACCATTCACCAAAGGTGAATACAGGTTTATGTGCATAGATGGAAGACATCCAGCTCTTTTGCCAGCCGAGAGGCATATGTTTCACCGCATCAACACGAATACCATCCACGCCCATATCGAGCCATAGCTTGATTGCATCTTTGAAATATTGATCAATGGTACTGTTATTGTGATTCAGGTCAGCGAGGTCATAGAGGTTGTTGTAGATACCATTCTCCAGGGAGGAAAAATCGGAGCCGCCGTTGTGATGGAAATATCCATTTGTATCATTTGTGTATCCGCCAACAAGATTACCGTTATCGTATAACTTGCCATTCTCAGCAAAGGATGTATCGGTTTCCATGGCAGGAGACGTATGGTTCGGTGCAAAGTCAATGACGATCTTGATGCCTTTGGCATGAGCGGTTGTAATCAGATTTTGAAAGTCAGCCATCGTTCCGAAATAAGGATTGGTCTTCTTGAAATCACGTGCCCAGTAACCATGATACGCTGTGTTGATCACGCCGCCGTAGTTGATGGTAGCGAAGATATTTTCGACCGGTTGGGAGATCCACAGTGCCGTAACGCCCAGATCGCTAAAATAGTTATCGTTGATTTTGTTGATCAAACCCTGCCAGTCGCCTCCGCAATACAACTTCAGGTTACTACAAGTGGCATCGTAGGCAGCTCCGGTAGGATTGTTGGAAGGATTTCCGTCCAGGAAGCGGTCCGTAAAGATCTGATAGATGACGTCTGTACTAAAGTTCTGCTTGTTGGTAACCGCGGTATCCGCATCGGCATAGATCGCTGAAGCAGGCAGATAGGGAAGTACGCCCCCTGCAAGTAAACTGAGTGTCAGTGTTGTGCTGAGGAGTACACGTTTGGCCATTTGAAACATAGTAATCCACCCTTCTCGTGAATGTAGTAGTTTAGATAAACAACCAACCCGGCTCTTGAATAATAGCGCTTTCAATACAGCGAAGTGTTACGCAGTGGATTGAAGACTTCCCTCCTTTTGACACGCCAACAACCCCGGCATCTCCTTCGGGAGTTACCGGGGTTGTCCTAAACCGCTCAGGTTTAAAAGCATGGCCCTCGAGTTATGATCACAACGTTATCGTAAGAAATATTGGATCTTATGTCAATAACTTTTTTGGGAGCATTTATTTTCTATTTTTATGTTTACAAAAGCACGTCCGGGGATTTAAACTATTCGCAGATTCACAATATAAGGGCTATGTATCCCGGGACACTTACGTGTTTTCTAGGACAACCCCGTCTCTTCTGAGGCGGGGTTATTTGTATTATGCAGTCGAATTGGGAGAAGAGAGGCGGTTGATGATCGTTGAGTACCCATTCTGTCATCGAATGTTTGGAAGGCATTCAGGCGTCGCGGCTGGGCAATATCCGCAACATTTATGTGTACCTCCCGCCCGGTTACCATGAGCAGGCAGCTCGGCATTATCCGGTTCTGTACGTTCATGCGGGGCAGCGGGCTTTTGGTCCATCCGGGCCAGGCAATGAAACATGGAATATGGACCAGACAGCAGACGGTCTTATTTCCTCCGGGCAGATTGAATCACTGATTATTGTGGGCATTACGCATGTTCGTCCAGTCACGCACAACGAATTCTACCACTTCATTGCTCCGGAGAGAGAGGCCGTGAGTGTGGGGTGCTCAGGCATCGCCTATGAACATTTCATCATTCATGAGCTCAAACCGCTCATTGATCATCGTTATCGGACGTTGCCGGACAAGCATAATACCGGGCTGTTAGGTTCATCTGCCGCGGCGCTTTGTACATTGCACATGGGGATGCGAAATCCGGATGTTTTCGGAAAACTGATCATGATGTCGCCATTTTATGTGGATGTGCAGCTGGACGAAACATCGGAGAGCGGGCTGTTGGAAGAAAACATGTATCGCTTGCCAGAGGAGGTACCCGCCGTTCGAATATGGATGGATATTGGAGATACGGAAGGTCTGTTTCTGCCTTCTCAGGTCAGAAGGGTAGCTCATCAATTACTTGAACGCGGAGTAGGATCGGATGAGGAATTGGCATTTCTGGAACAGCCGGGTGCCTGTCATCAGGAAGGTGACTGGGGAGCGCGCATTCACCTCCCGTTACTGTACATGTTCGGCCACGTGGGTAAGCCCTCCTCGCTCGAACTGCTTGGAAGGGATGTCATCGGACTAGAGGGTGGAATGACCGTGTGTATCAATGCACAAATGCACTACGAGAGTGGGTTGGTTCAGAGTCTGCTGCATGGGAATTATACTTCGAGTGACCCGAATGTGCTTCAGGTTCATGCGAGTGGAGAGTTGGTTCCTGTCGGTATTGGAAGTGCATCCATCACGCTGACTGTGGGGGAACTGTCTGCTACACGCATCTATACCGTCGTTTCTGAATTGTCAACTCACGTAGAGGTCTGCATTCGTGCAGAGGTAGCTCCCGACGAAGACTCGGAGGAAACGATATATGGTGGGATGGGTATGAAGCTTGTCCGTTCTGGTAAAGGTCGATATGAAGGTAGTTACCGAGTCCCGCGTGATAGTGGGTTCTCCTTCCGGTTTACACGTGGTTTCCGCCGTTTCGAGACCGATGTGGATGGCAAACCTATTGCCAATCGGGTATTTCGAGCGACAGATGATATGTCTGTGCATTACCTAATCCAATCCTGGGGCAGTACGTCAGCCAAAACGGGAACAGGAGGCCCAAAATGATCATTTCTTCATTCGCTCCAGTGCTGGACATTCCTTATTATTATCCCTGCAATTTTCCTCTGATTCATGAAGTGCTCCATCGACAAGGATCCATCACAAGTCTTGCACTGCTGGCGGCAAGTCGGTTGTACAGCCTTCCTTCGTGCGGGGATAACGGACTGGTGAAGCCTTATTTTCACAAACTGGATTATGTAGAGCCAATCTGGGAGATGTATGGTCAGCGACAGCTGGAAAGCTTCGAGGAAGGCAAGACGCAGATCCGGCAGTATATTGGCGAAGGTGGGCTTTTTTTGGCTACAGGAACCAGTTATCACCTGCCTTACTGTGAGGATTATCAGAATCCCGAGTACATTCGCAAACATGTGAAGCAGGGCTCCCGACTACATCTGGTAGACCATTGGATTGCTGTATATGGTTTGGAAGATGAGCATGTTCACGTCTACGATCCCGTGCCCTCCAAGTATAAGGGAAAGGTTACTCAAAAGGCCTTTCATGACTTCTGGAAAGGTAACCAAAGCATACCTGAGCTTGCGCAGGCCAAACGCAAAGAAGAACTCCGAACGTATGGAACCATGGACATTCGGGCGACTGTGAAGCTGGACTCTGACGGTTACCGAGACATGTTGATCCAGGCGTTAACAACGCAGATTGAAGAATTTCTGACAGGCCGGACGATTACGCAAGGAGAGCGGAATTTTCATTTTGGACATGTGGTGTCTCTGCGACTCTTAGATGCACTGCGTGGGGCGAATGAAGGGGATCAGGCCAATGAAATGTTAATATCGGGTCTGCTGTTTGATATGCGATGGAGTCGATATTTTCTTCGAGATCTTCTTCAGGAGTCTGTCTTATGGCTCGGTTCTCCATTTGATCAATATGCGAGAGAATTCAGCGAGATCATTGTACGTTGGGAGAAGGCCTACAATATGCTTCAGGTCAGTCGGATAAAGCAGCGTGAGCAGTGGAAAGTACAGCTAACAAGTGTAATTAAAATGTTGGTCACCGATGAATGGCAATGGTATGAGTCACTTCGACAGTCCATACCTCAGGCAGATTGCTTCCCACGTCAGGCCGTGTTAATGATTGGACAAGAACACAGGGAGGATTTGCTCCGTATCGTATTGGATAGTTGCCGGGAGTTAAACGCGTACCATAATACAACGATTCCACTTGGTGAGGGTGGTAACGCTCCACTGTACGGACGAAGTGGGCAACTGGATTCGCTGGAACTCGTGTCATTGCTTGCAGTGGTAGAGCAGGGAATCGAAGATCGATGGGGAACGGGGATGGGAGCCGCACTGGCGGAAATGGCTGCTGCTTCCATGCCTGAAAGCCCATATCAGACCGTGGATTCACTTGTTGATTATCTCGCACAGCAATGGGCGCCTGACGGTAAGGAGGATGCAAGATGTTGAACCAATTCTTGCTTGAACGATTCGCGGAACAGGGACAGCAACCTGCGCTGATCTGGAAAGATCAGGAGTACAGCTATCGGTGGCTGCTGGAACAGGTTGGCATCATGAGTAAGTGGATTACAGCAGAAAAGCTGACTGGGCAACTTGTAACGCTGGAGGAAGATTATTCTCCCTATGCAGCGGCAGCATTGGTTGCTTTGCTCGGACAAGGGTGTATCGTGCTCCCCATGGATCGGAACCTGGTTGAAGCCAAACGAGAGGAATATATCCAGCTGGCACAGGTGAAGTGGCGTTTGGGCGTTGAAGAAGGCAAGTTGTGCATTCGGCAAACGTGTGAATTATCTGGAGAGGTTCCTGTGTTGTTATCCTCGCTGGCACAAGAAGGCGTAGGCGGACTTGTACTCTTTTCATCCGGATCAACCGGAGTGAGTAAAGCGACTGTGCATCGTGCAGATCGGCTGTTACATGGTTTTCGGCGGCAGGTTCGGCCTTTGCGAACGATTCCTTTTATGATGTTTGATCATATCGGCGGTGTGAATACAATGCTGCAATCCCTGTCCAGTGGGGGCTGTCTCTGTATCATTGCAGATCGATCTCCCGAAGAAGTGTGCCGAACGATTGAGAAGTTTCGTGTGCAGGCTCTTCCGGTCTCTCCAACATTTATGAATCTGTTGCTGCTGGGTAGAAGTGATGAGGGGTATGATCTGTCGAGTCTCGAAGTTGTGTCATACGGATCGGAAGTGATGCCTGAATCCGTACTGGCAGCCTGGAACCGGAGATTTCCACAACTAAGGACGATACAAGCCTATGGCATGTCTGAACTTGGCATTCTGCCAACCCGCTCCAAAGAGCCAGGCTCGCTGCTGTTTTCCATTCAAGATGAAGGGGTCAAGTACCGGGTGGTGGAAGGAGAATTGCAGATCCATACCGAAACTGCGATGATCGGATATTTGAATGCGCCTTCACCTTTTACAGAGGACGGGTGGCTACGTACTGGGGATGAAGCTGTGCTGGAGCAGGGTTACATTCGTATTCTGGGACGTCGTTCCGAGATCATTAACGTAGGGGGACGGAAAGTGTATCCTGCCGAGGTCGAGGGTGTTCTGGAAGAGATGGAATGTATTGAAGCGGCCGTAGTTTCGGGAGAACAGAGTGGTATCACGGGTCAGAGGGTGAAGGTGACTATCCGGCTGGCTACAGAATGTACTCTCACCGATCTGCGGCGATCCATCTGGGAATATTGTCAGGACAAGCTGCCTTCATACAAGATTCCGCAGAAAATCGTAATTACACAGGGAGCGCTCGTAAGTTCAAGAATGAAGAAAATACGAAAACCGATGACTTCGGCACCCTTCGCCTCGGCTGGGAAATAGGTCGCTGCCTCGAAGAGTATCATCTTGCTTGAATCGGTATCGCTAACGAACCTCAAACATCGTATTGAGGGGGTAATCAAGAAAAGTAAAACCTAATGAACCTCAGTAACGTTATTGCTTCAAAAATACGGCTTCTGGTCTCGAAAATCGACGTATTGGACGAAATAAGGTCTCTCTAATTCGTTAGGCATTTAACCCGCGTATAATGAAGCGAATAAGGTGTGCTGGGTTTGTTAGGATATGACGTATAAGATACAGAAGAGGCTGTCCTTGGTCGTAAATATGACCTGGAGGACAGCCCTTTGAAGTTATTTTCCCTTGTTAGCTGTATTTATCTCAGGCCTCAGCTGGTTGTTTCACCTCAAGTTGCATCAGGGAGAATCCGTATGCTTCCAGATCGAGGGTCAGTTTATTTTGCCGAGCTTCCACGGTGTTTGATGTGAACAGGTTTCGCCAGACGTTACGATCTCCCAAAGGGAGTTCAAGGGTACACGGCTCATCACCCGCATTCAGCACAAGAAGCATGCGCTCTCCCGTCTGCGAATCCAATCGTTCGATGGCAAGACAAGGGTCTCCGGCTTTTGCATATACAATCTTCAGTTCCGTGCTGCGTAGGGCAGGGTGCTGTTTGCGAAGGGAAATCGTACGGGTGAAGAATTCCAGAAGCTCGCGATTCTGCTTGGTCTCATCCCACTCCATACACTTGCGGCAACCCGGATCATATCCTCCATCAAGTCCCACTTCGTCTCCATAATAGATACATGGCACACCTGGATACGTAAGCAGTAACGTAACGGCAAGTTTCATCTTGCGCTCGTCTCCATCACATAAGGTCAGCAGTCTGGGGGTATCATGACTTCCGAGCAGATTGAAGGCGGCTTCCGTTACAGGCTGTGAATAGGCTGCAAGCAGTTTGCCGATCTCATTTGCGAATCCAAGTCCATCGAGCTTGCCATGCACCGTATAGTCCAATACCGAATTGGTAAACGGATAATTCATCACGGCATCGAACTGGTCTCCCTGAAGCCACATGAGCGAATCATGCCAGATCTCACCGAGCAGATAGGCGTCAGGTTTAAAGGCTTTTACCGTCTGACGGAATTCGCGCCAGAACTGATGATCCACCTCATTCGCCACATCGAGCCGCCATCCGTCAATGTCCATCTCCTCAATCCAGAAACGTCCTACCTCTAATAGGTATGCCTTCACTTCAGGGTGTTCCGTGTTCAGTTTCGGCATGAGCGGTTCAAAGGCAAAGGTGTCATAAGTCGGTATACCATCCTCCACACGCGGCGGCCAATCTTTGATATAGAACCAATCTGCGTAGGGAGAGGCAGCTCCATTCTTCATGACATCTACAAAAGGAGGGAACTCTCTGCCGGAATGGTTGAACACCGCATCCAGAACGACACGTATGCCGCGCTGATGACAGGCATCCACGAACGCCTTGAACTGTTCATTGGTTCCAAAGTGAGGATCAACCTTCATGTAATCGCCTGTATTGTATTTGTGATTCGTCGTGGCTTCGAACAGCGGACAGAAGTAGATGGCATTGATGCCGAGCTGACTTATATGATCTAGATGATCCAGCACACCTTGGAGATCGCCGCCGAAGAAGTTCACCGGTGTAGGTTCTCCTCCCCAGGGTTCAGCATTTTTGGGACTGAGGGATGGATCACCATTGGCATAACGTTCAGGGAAAATCTGATAAAACACAGCGTCCTTAACCCAGGCAGGCGGTTCAAAAATGTCGACTGGATTCATAAATGGAAAATCAAAGAATTCGAGCGGATGATCAGGCAGCGCCTGCTCGAATCCGCGCTCCGTCATCCAGACCGATTCCTCTCCTTGAATCAGTTGGAAACCATACCGTAATCGGCGATAGGGAGGTGAAGTCTCAGCTTCCCAATAATCGAACATTTCATCCCGGGCAAAGATATGCATAGGGGTGTGTGTGATCGTCCGATCCCAAGCATATTTGTCTCCGGTAATCGCAATCACCGCATCCAGGTCCCCACGTTTGGACCGAAGTCGGAGGTGCATGGTCGAGCGGTCATAAGCATAGGACCAATTGAGTTTGGGGCGATGGTAAACGGCTTCAAGAATCATGTAAATCACTCCTCGTCAGATGATGAAATTCAGATAAAAGTGGCCATTAAACGCAAAAAAGGCACAACCTCTATTGTTCACGAGGTTGTACCTTTCGGCAGCATAGCCTTTTGATTATAGTGCTATTATACGAACTAACGCAGCAAAAGAAAACACTTTTTTTCCTTAAATTTCAAATTGTTTTATTCGAAATGTAGGACGCATATCTGCAATTACTGTTTTTATAAATCAAATCCAAGTTTATTGGCGTATGCAGAGAATTCTTTGTGAAATTTCTCGATATTTTTCTTGCCGGTAGCAATTTTGGCATTGGCTTGTTTCAGGACAGCGCTGTTTACCGTTGTTTTGGAGACAGATTTTTTAGCGAGTTGGAATCCTTCCAGCTGTGTATAGCTACCTTTGATCAAGTTGGCATGGATTTTTTGCAATTCCGCATTTTGCGGTTTGATCATCTTCAGCTTGGATACATATTTGGTGTAGTTAGGAATCGCTGTATTGGTCAGTTTCAGGAAAACGGACTTGCGATTGGATGATGTAATGTAAAATCCACCTCCCAAAGCATTGAAGGCTCTCTCCTCATATACCGATGCCATATCTAACTGATCAAGGTAGTTGAGGAAATCTTCTTCTTCGACTGTAGGGATCGGTTCTTGTTCTGACGTGTCAATTTCTTCATAGTATTCGTCTTCCGAATATGTAGTGGTTGAGTCATCCGCAGCAGCGGCATAGGACCCTACAGGTGCGAACACCCCGCCGAGCAAGACAAAACTCATAATGATTGATAGTACCCATGATTTCTTCACGTGTTAATATCCCCTATCTATAGATGTGATTTTATTCCAATGGATAATCTAACATAGTACAACAAGAAATTACAGGAATTGTTTTACAGTAAATTCATCAGTCAAACGCATATGAATGAATAATGATTCACTAGCAAAAAGGACATGTATTAGATGAAGCTAGAAGTTAGAAGAGAAATGTGCATGTTAAGTTACAGAGAAAAAATTTACATATATGGTTTATGTGGAGGCGTATTGTATCGATATATATTGTATTGGTTTAGTTAATATATCTTTATTTAATGTTGTTTTATGAAGTTACAGAGTTCGATAGGGAGTGAGAAGTTTTTCCAAATAAAATGCTTGTATAATGATTTCATCTCCATTACAATACAATTGATAATGAGATTCAATATCATTTAGATAAAAAAGGGGAGACAGATTTCATGTATAAAGTAAAGAAAAAGCTATACATTTATGCAGCACTTATTCTGATGATTTCACTACTTGCTGGCTGTGCTTCGGGTGGAAGTGTTGAGACAACGAATACATCCAGCCAAGCTGCAAGCAGCAATGAGAGCAATAATGAAAGTGATACAACTGCCAGTTCGACTGAAGATCAGACCCGAGTGATCAAACATGCCATGGGTGAAACCACAATCAAGGGAACCCCGCAAAAGATCGTGACACTGTTCCAGGGTGCGAATGATGTCGTTGTTGCACTTGGCGTGAAACCGACAGGCGTGGTGGAATCATGGGTTCAACAGCCGATATATGAATATCTAAGAGCAGATCTGGGCGGAGTTCCACAAGTAGGACAGGAATCGCAGCCCAATCTGGAAGAGATCAACAAGTTGAAACCCGACTTGATTATTGCTACGAAGATCAGACATGAAGAGATCTATGAGCAATTGTCCCAGATCGCACCAACGGTAGTGACGGAGACGCTGTTTGACTGGAAAGAAACAGTGAAAACTGTTGGAGAAGCGATGAATATGGTTGAGCAATCGGATAAACTGTTGTCTGATTGGGATGGCCGTGTAGCTGATTTCAAAGAGAAAATGGGGAATCGTCTGCCAATTGAAGCAACCATCACGAACTTTAGAGCCGATCAAGTTCGTATTTTCTACATGGGATATGCAGGTAAGATTCTGAATGAACTTGGGTTCACCAGACCCGCCGGACATGACGCAGACACATGGGGCGTTGAATTGACTTCCAAAGAAAACATTCCAGATATGAATGCAGACATGATCTTCAACTTCAATTCAGGCACAGAAACAGATGCCATTCAGAAAAATTATGATGATTGGACCAGCAGTCCACTGTGGAAAAACCTTGATGCTGTTAAGAACAACCAACTGGTTCAGGTCGATGAAGTGGCCTGGAACATGGCAGGTGGATACACATCGGCCAACATGATGCTGGACGATCTATATAAGCAGTTCAACCTGAACTAACTAACAGGAGCAGGACCTGCCATGCACCAGAACATTCGTTAACGAAGTGTATGGGCAGGCAGGTCTTTTATCATTTTACAGATGAAAGAGTGAGAGTATGTTTCCCCTTTTTACAAAGGCAAGTGCCAAGATCTATGGACTGGTTGGTTTATTCATAATACTTCTACTTACTTGCCTAGCCAGTATGATTCTGGGACGTACGCATATCACGTTTCAGATGGCATGGGAAGCACTGCAATTCTATGACGAGAGTTCTGTGGAACATGTGGTTCTGCTGACGGAACGGTTGCCACGTACGGTTATTGCTGCTGTTGTGGGAGCAAGTTTGGCCGTGGCGGGTGGGCTGATGCAGGCATTGACACGTAACCCGCTGGCATCACCAAGTGTGTTCGGGATCAATGCAGGTGCGATCTTTTTTATTGTTATTGCCATTGTTGTATTGTCCGTATCCTCGCTAACCACCATGATGTGGTTTGGTTTTGCAGGGGCTGCTGTAGCCGCGGCAATTGTATATGGGCTAGGTTCCCTCGGTCGTGATGGCCTGACACCGATCAAAATTGTACTGGCGGGGACGGCAATCTCCGCGTTATTTGCCTCGTTCACACAGGCCATTCTGGTGCTCGATGGAACCGGATTGCAGGATGTACTGTTCTGGCTTGCCGGTTCAGTAAGTGGACGGACGTTGGATATGTTATATCCTGTTCTGCCGTACATGACAGCCGCAGCGATTGTCTCTTTGTTCATGGGTAGAGCCATCAATCTGCTGTTGACGGGTGACGATATCGCCAAAGGCATGGGACAGAATGTACTTCTAGTCAAGGTGCTCATGGGAATTGTTACGGTGTTGCTCGCGGGTGGTTCGGTTGCAGTAGCCGGTTCAATCGGTCTTGTCGGTCTGGTTGTCCCGCATATCATGCGTGCACTGGTGGGCAATGATTACCGCTGGCTCGTTCCTTACTCTATTGTAGGGGGAGCGATTCTGCTGCTGTCCGCGGATGTGATTGCAAGGTTGGTGATCATGCCGCAGGAAGTTCCACTCGGTGTCATGACTGCACTGATTGGCGGACCCTTCTTCGTGTATATTGCCCGCAAGGGGGTGACGAAGATATGAGGAAGCTGTTGACTTTCCGCAACAAAAAAGACACTGTCTCAGTGCAAATGGAACGAAAATCATTGTTTGTCATCGGCATATGTATCCTTCTGTTCCTAGTGGCAGGGGTTGTTGGTACCAGTGTGGGCAGTGACTTTATTTCTCCGCTGGATGTGCTCAGAACGATATTTGGTCTGAATGCAGGGGAGCATGACTTCGTCGTGCTGACCTTAAGACTGCCACGAGTGTTATTATCCCTGCTCGTAGGAGCAGCCCTCGGTATGTCAGGCGCACTCCTGCAAGGCATTATCCGTAATCCGCTGGCCTCACCGGATGTCATCGGTATCACCGGCGGCGCGGCCGTTGCAGCTGTAGGTTTTGTTACGCTGTTAGGTGGAGCGGTAAGTATCAAGTTGTTGCCATTGTTCGCCATCGCTGGCGCAATTGTGACGGTATTAATCATCTACGTGCTTGCCTGGAAAAAGGGAGTCAGTCCGATCCGCCTGGTGTTGATTGGAATTGGAGTGTCAGCCATTACCGGGGCCGGAACGACCTTTATGCTGATCCTGAGTCCGTTCTACACGGCAGGTCAAGCCTATATCTGGCTGACAGGAAGTATATACGGAGCATCGTGGACCGATGTCCAAACGATTTTACCGGTTATCGTAATTGTTATACCGCTGGCGATCTGGTTCGCCCGTAGCCTGAATGCACAGGAGTTCGGAGATGATCTGGCCACAGGGTTAGGTGTAACTGTACAGCGGCATCGTTCAGCGTTGTTGTTATGCAGTGTACTGCTGGCGGGAATCGCCGTTGCGGTTGCCGGAACCATTGGTTTTGTTGGTCTGATCGCTCCACATATTGCCCGGAAGCTGGTCGGCCGGATGTTTGGCAGTATGTTGATTGTGTCTGGACTGGTTGGTGCTCTGCTTGTATTTGTGGCAGATCTGATTGCCCGCACTGCCTTTCTACCGCTGGATGTACCCGCAGGGGTATTCACCGCAGGCGTAGGCGCACCATTTTTCCTGTATCTATTGTTCAAGAATCGAAATCAGTTTTGAGGAGGAGAGAGCTGTGAGTATTCTGGAAGCCAAGGAGCTTACGATCTCCTATGGAGCAGATCCCATTATTGAAAATTTAAACCTGATCATTCCCAAGGGACAGATTACCGTCCTGATTGGCAGCAACGGCTGTGGTAAATCTACGCTGCTGCGTACGATGGCCCGGTTGCTGAAATCCAGTTCCGGTTCGGTGCTGCTGGATGGCGAAGAGATTGCAAAGCTGCCAACCAAGGAAATTTCAAGACGCATGTCCATCCTGCCACAGGGCCCGACCGCTCCGGAAGGCTTGACAGTGAACCAACTGGTTAAGCAAGGACGTTATCCACATCAAACATGGCTGAAGCAATGGTCACGAGAGGATGAGCGTATGGTCAAGCTGGCACTGGAGTCCACACATCTGACAGAACTCGCGGATCGGCCTGTGGATGCACTGTCTGGTGGACAGCGTCAGCGTGCCTGGATTGCAATGACGCTCGCGCAGGGTACCGAAACGCTGCTGTTGGATGAACCTACAACCTATCTGGATATGACACATCAGATTGATATCCTCGATCTATTGTTCGAGTTGAACGAACGGGAAGGTCGCACGATTGTTATGGTACTTCATGATCTGAATCTGGCATGTCGGTATGCGCATCACATTGTGGCTGTTCACAACAAGTCCATCTACGCGGAAGGTAAACCGGAGGATATCGTCACACAGGAGATGGTCCGTAAGGTTTTCCAGATGGAGTGTGAGATCGCGGTCGATCCACTGTTCGGCACACCAACTTGCATCCCACATGGAAGAGGGAGGAAGCTGAATGGAGAACAGCGTTATACACAACTGGCTTGAGGGTCAAAAAGTCCGTTTTTGATTCGTTTAATAGTTATTCAAAACTCCATATCAACTCCATTGTATGATCATGCAGATGACAAATTAGGCAAGCCGTTGGTAAAACAATGTCCCAGGCTTGCCCGGTTTGTTGTGCCTATTATTCGATAAAAGCATACCTGCATCGACTCAAACCCACACTAAATTTAATCTTATTTTTCCTTAGAAGTTTATTATTGACAATATAACTCGAATTGCCATAAAATAGATTTTATATGATATTGATAATCATTATCAATATTAAATTACAATAAAAATTGATGAACGTATGAGCAATATAAGTTGAATTCAAATTTCACACGTTAATGGAGGGAGCAGAACAGATCTGAAGAAGCGGAGCTACAAGTTTTCTGCAAGAAAGCTGCATCGGAAGCATAAGCTGCGCCTTTATCACCGGATTTCCCCTTTGTATAAGGGATTCAAAAAAATCTGGGGATAACAGCGATCGGAAGATGGTTCTGACCGCGCAGTGATTTCGTGTAAAAACAGTATTCAACTTATATAGGAGCGAGTACCTTCATTCGATCGAGGAGGATTTTCAGTGTTTCCGAAAGGGATTCATAATCTGCAAAACCGACTCATTATAAGCAAAGCGAGAGAAATGGGCATCACCTGTGAGCCACTTCTTGAGAGATGCGAAGATTTTCTGAAGCTGTCTGTAGGGGAACAAGAGATCATCATTAACAAAACCAGATCTCATCGTCTGCCGTTAATCGCTGGATTGCTCGCGAAGAACAAGCAGGCATGTAATATGTTGTTGCATGAACAGGGCATGCCTGTACCGTCATTTATCGTGATTCCAGAGATGGGAAGCGAAGCAGTAGCTTTTCTGAATAGATACGGCTCCATTGTAGTGAAACCGCTGGATGCGAGCAGCAGCATGGGCGTGACGCTGGATGTGCGTACTGAAGAAGAACTGGAGGCAGCCATTCATCTTGCGAGTGTCCACGGCAGCAGCATTATGTTACAGCAATATGTGACCGGGATTGATTACAGAGTGCTGATCATTAACGGAGAAGTGGTGGCTGTGAACCAGTATCGGCCTGTCTATGTTGAGGGAGACGGAACTTCAACCGTTCGGGCGTTAATTGAGCAGTTGAATCAGGAACGAATCGAGATGACACCCATTGGCGAGTATGAGGCTTTTCCCGAGGTTAATGCAGAAACGGAACGACTGCTGGAGGTATTACATGCACAAGGGACAACACTGGATGAAGTTCCTGCCGCGGGAAAAGAAATCGAGTTATACAATCTCCGCAATTCTGCCGCCGGAAAAATCAGTGAATTCTACGAGGATTGTACCGAAATCATTCATCCCGAAAATGCCCGAATGATCATTCAGGCGGCAAAGACTCTTCAGATCGATGTAGCAGGAGTCGATGTTCGTTGTCGTGATATACGCACCCCGATCTCCAGAGATCTGGGAGGCATCCTGGAAGTGAACGCCTTGCCAGATCTGACACACCACGTCTTTCCCCATGGTGGAACAACTCGTGATGTGGTTCGGTTATACCTGGAATACCTGTGTCAGGAGCAACTTGAATATAAATGAATATAGCTTATAACAACGTATAGATGACAATATATGACGGATAACAGATAACGGATACCATCATTTAATTTGGACCTCACCATGATTTTGAACCAATACCAGGCCATATGCAAAATGTAGAACAAGAATCACAGGCAGCAGGTTCAGCCTGAATCGATTATAAGGAGCGTTAGAGGGCTATGTCAGTAGAGGTGCAGACGGAATATCTGAAGATGCAAAATGAGAAGGAATCCAATGCAAGATCGTACCCGAGACATTTCCCGCTTGTCATTAACAAGGCCCATGGGGTGAAGATTACCGATACGGAAGGCCGCGTATTCTACGACTGCCTGGCTGGGGCAGGAACATTGGCGCTGGGGCATAACCATGACACGGTGGTCAACGCCATTCGCGATGTTCTGGATCAGCAGATTCCGCTTCATACACTGGATCTGGCAACACCGCTGAAGCTTTCATATATGCAAGAACTATTCTCCATTCTTCCGGCAGAGATGCGAGACAAAGCCAAAATCCAGTTCTGTGGTCCAACGGGGGCCGATGCAGTTGAAGCAGCCATTAAGCTGGTCAAACATGCAACAGGTGGCAAGTCTATTCTTGCCTTTCAGGGAGGTTATCACGGTTCGACCCAAGCGACAATGTCGATGAGTGGCAACCTGAGCAAGAAACAACATCTGCAAAGCCTGCTGCCCGATGTTCATTTCCTGCCTTTTCCTTATGAGTACCGCTGCCCATTTGGTGTTGGTGAAGGCATGACGGCCCGGTTAAGCGCACAGTATATCGAGAACTTGCTCGATGATTGCGAGAGCGGTATTGCGGCACCGTGTGGGGTCATTGTGGAGACGGTGCAGGGTGAAGGTGGAGCCATTCCGGCAGATATCGAATGGCTGAGGGAGCTGCGCCGAATCACGGCAGAGCGAAGCATTCCACTTATCATCGACGAAGTGCAGACAGGCATTGGACGGACAGGACGAATGTTTTCGTTTGAACATGCCGGGATTGTACCTGATGTAATCATCTGCTCCAAAGCGGTTGGCGGAAGTCTGCCGATGTCTGTCGTCATCTATAAGGAGGAGCTGGATCGATGGCAGCCTGGTGCACACACAGGTACGTTCCGTGGCAATCAGCTGGCCATGGCAGCGGGACTTGCTACACTTCGTTATATTCGGGAGCAGGATGTTTTGAACAATGTGCATCTGCGCAGTGAGCAGTTCATGAATCAACTGAATGCAATGAAAGAGCGGTATGCAGAGATTGGTGATGTGCGAGGCAGAGGACTGATGATTGGCGTTGAGGTGGTTGATCCAATGGGACGCAAAGATCGTCTGGGACATTATCTGCCTAATGGTGCGCTGGCTGAGTCTATTCAGCGTGAATGTTTCAAGAATGGATTAATTGTAGAACTGGGCGGGCGTCATTCAGCGGTTGTTCGTTTTTTGCCGCCGCTGAATATTACGGAGCAAGAATCGGGTGCAATCCTTGCGATCTTTGAGAAATCGGTAGCTGAAGCGATTGCCTTAGCAACAGCCGCATGCTGAAGCTTTCCCTGATGAAGAGGCATGCAGTATTACTCGCGATTCTGATCGGTGCCTTTTCGCTGGTACTGACCAACAGTGCATTTAACCTGCTGCTGCCTTATTTTGTGCAATATTATCAGATCTCTACGACAGCAGGCGGGTGGATTATCGCGCTGTACATGCTGGCTATGACGTTAACGATGCCGCTGGCTTCCCTGATTGTGGACCGACTAGGGCGTAAGCAGACGTATATGTTGGGCATCAGTATCTATGGACTGTTCTCGGTAGCAGGTGCGTTGTTTTATCACTCTATTGAAGTACTCTTGCTGGTTCGTTTCATGCATGGCGTTGCCGCGGGGCTGATGATTCCGTTATCACTTGTGCTGTTGTTTGATGTATACGGACCGGAGGTACGAGGGCGAATTACCGGAGCGTGGGGCTTGCTGCTTATGCTCGCTCCGGCTGCCGGTCCAACACTGGGTGGTTTCATCATTCAGTATGGACGGCTTGAAATGTTGTTCTGGCTTAATGTGCCGCTGGCTATATTCTCGTTCATCGGGTGCGGTCGAGTCATTCAGACCTATATCCCTGCTCGTAGGAAAAAATGGCATCCAACCAGTGTCATGATGCTGATCTGCGCGGTAGGTGCCCTTAGTCTGGGAGTACAGTTGTACGCAAGTCCTGTCGTGGCAGTATGGGTACCTTGGCTGCTGATTGCGCTCGGTGTGGTGCTGCTCATTCGTTTTGTCCAGACCGAGAACGGTCGCAAGGAACCACTGATCCGGTACCAGTTGCTGCGACGTAATGCCGTCTTTCCGCTGACCGTATTGATCTCGACGATTCAAGATTGTGTCATGTTTGGCGTGATCTTTGCGTTGCCGTTATTGTTCCAGGATGTCTTCCACCTGTCGCCGGCCCTGTCCGGTGCGTTGTTCATTCCCTTGTCGATCTGTACAAGTCTGTTCATGTGGATTGGCGGCAGCTTGTTGGATCGCGGTCGGTCCATACATTTTATCGCATGGGGGACGTTGCTGGTATCGATATCGATCTTGTCGTTTGCGGTTCTGCCGATGGGAGCATCGATCTGGATTATCGGTATACTCATGGCGTGTCGGGGAGTCGGCGTTGGTCTGTCAGGCATGAGCATCTCTGCAATTGGTCTGCAAGCATTACCAGACGAAGACATGCACGAAGGGTCGGTGTTATCAACCACGATTGAGCGTCTTGCTTCTTCGTTTGCGGTGATGGGCTTGACCTTGTATTACGATATGCGTTGGCAATGGCTTGCCGGGGCAGGAACGTCCATGGAGATGGCAAAATGGGGAGCTCTCAAAGAGATCTGTATCGGACTTGGCTGCGCCATACTGCTTACACTTCCCTTGGTCTTACTTATAACCCGAAAGAAGGTTGGCATCATTGTTCGAGATGGAAAACAAGCTCCGGTCTGAGGCTGAGCAGCAGGCCCACGAACATTCGTGCAAACTGCTGTTGAACTGTTACATCCGTGAGCTTGCGCTAGAGAAGGAAAGCGATATTCGGATCAATCCGAACACGCTGACGTACACTGTTGCTTTTCAAGCCAGTAGGGTGAAGGTGACAGGACGCTTGTCTTATTACTCTGTCATAGGGGAGCATGAATACCTCAGCATGGAATCTGGCGGGGAAGCGGTGCATTATGGCGACCTGGTTCGTTGGATCACATCTGAGCTAAGCGGAAATGGGGAACAGGGAGCGAGTTCGGATCAACATGGAATGAAGAAAAGTGTGATGGAAATGAAGCGTTCACTTGAGGTGGATATTGCACATCCAAAGGGCGAGAATACGAATCGTGTAGATGCGACGTATGCCAAAGATTTTGCACAAAAGGTAGATAACAGTGTCGGTAACCTTACGTTGTATATCGAACAAGCAGCCGGTCTCGACATCCATGACTATCGCACATCTGAACAGTCACTGTTGTATGGTCATCCGTTCCATCCGTTTCCGAAGAACTCCAAAGGCTTCAGCGAGGGTGATGTGCAGAAGTACAGTCCGGAGTTAAGGACATCATTTCAACTCTGTTATATCGCCGTGAGGCAGGATGTCTACGTGCAGGAATGGGTCCATAACGAGGCGGCAATGGATTTGCAAGACCTCCTGCGGAGCCATGTGGAGCCTATTTTAAAAGAAAAGAGTGAAATGTATGGGCTGCTGCCTGTCCATCCATGGCAATACGCATACATATCACGATTGTCCGAGGTACAGCACTATATTCGAGATGAAAAATTAATCCTACTCGGTAGTGCGGGGCCAACCGTCTATCCAACCTCTTCGGTCCGTACAGTTTATGTTCCCGAATGGAACTGCAATATCAAGCTGTCACTGAACATGCAGATCACCAACATGATTCGCACCAACAGTGCTGAGCAGATGCGCAGAACACTGGATGCCTCCAAGTACGTCAGGCAGCATGACTGCTTCGGTGCTGAACCGAACACACATATTGCGTATGAGACGGGTGTAGCGACTTGTGCTTTTGAAGATGAAGAGTTAACCAGTCTGTTTACGATAGCTTATCGGCCCATTGAGTTTGATGTTGAGAATACGTATGTCTTATCCAGTCTGGTTGAAGCACCACTTCCCGGGATGCGTTCTAGGTTGATGACGATGCTGGGTGGTGGACGTGACATTGCCGAGCGTTGGCTGGAACGATATCTGGCATGTTCGCTGCTGCCGATTGTACGGGCGGCGGGAGAGAAAGGTATTCATTTTGAAGCCCATTTGCAGAATACACTTGTCACATTGGAGGATGGGTTGCCTGTGGCTTTTATCGTCCGCGATCTGGAAGGGGTCAGTGTGGATGAGGAACTTATCCGTGAGCAGGATCGTGCTGCGTCCGATTTATTATTTTATTCGCGAGAGAAAGCCTGGGCGCGGACATCGTACTATTTTATCGTCAATCATCTGGGGTCTTTGATTCATGCGATGGCGCGAGATGTGAACGTCCCGGAGGAGCATTTCTGGAAACAGGTACGTGAGGTCCTTGTGGAGGAACTGGAACGAACGGGCAATGCATATGTGCAATATCTGCTGACAACGGATGCATTTCTGGCCAAACAAAATTTGGCGAGTTGTCTAAGGGGGATCAGCCAGACCCCGGCCTACGTGCCGGTGAGCAATGTAATGAAACGAATGGGGAGTGAAGTGCGTGGGAGTCGTGGGATACAGGGCTGAAGCAGGCGGCAGGACAGAAGCAGTATACGTGGGTGTACAGGAACGGATCATGCGGCAGACGCTGGAGGCGATGTGGTTCGAAGGCATTCTAGACAGTCATGTAATTGGGAGCGAATGGCGAACCGAGGGACTTACATCTTCCGGCGATTCTGTAGCGTACACGTGTGAAGCGGAGCGAAAGTTTTCGTTCGGCCGGGTGAAGGTGAAGAAGGGTTCGATTCAAAGGGAAGGCGTAGCCTGCACCGATCTGGATCTGTTTTTGGAGGAAATCATGCTGAACGCGTTGAAGGGTGCAAATGTGACGGCTTTTATCCAGGAACTGCTCGAAACGATGGCAAAGGACAGTCAGTGCCGGGCAATATTACCCTTGAACATTCCGAATGAAGATCGGCATTATGATGCGCTCGAAAGTCACATGACTGACGGTCATCTGTACCATCCGAGTTATAAGTCGAGGCTGGGATTTTCTTTGAAAGACAATCTGGCCTATGGCCCTGAATTTAACTCGAAGGTTGCATTAGTCTGGGTTGCTGTGAAAAAAGAATTTGCTCAGACCGCTGTATCCGCAGGATATAGCTCTGAAAAACTGGTGGGGCAACATCTGACCGCAGAGGATATGCAGCGATTTCAACAGATCCTGCAACACCAAGGTCATAAGGACACGGGTGAGAACGTCAACGCATATGCGGCGAGTGCAGATCAGCTTGGGAGCAGTGCCGAAGTTGGTGAAATAACAGCTGTTCAAGATAGCTTAATAGGCTCTAGCGTTGGTAGCAAAGACAGCAAGGTGGATGGGGAAATAGGTTCTAAGGCGGGTGATCGATATGTATTCATTCCGGTTCATCCGTGGCAGTGGGAGCACCAGTTGGAATCGGTATATGCCCGTCAGTTGATGGATGGGGGCATCGTGTATCTTGGTCCATCGTCTTCGCCCTATCGTGCGCAGCAGTCCATCCGTTCGCTGTCGAACCGGGTGAACCCGGACGCCCCTTACATCAAGCTGGCCCTCAGCATCACCAACACATCGAGCACACGTATTCTGGCACAGCATACGACCCAGAACGCGCCACTGATCAGCGATTGGCTGGATGAACTTGTTCGTGAAGATGAATTGTTGCAGCAGGTGCAGTTTGGCATTTTGAAAGAAATCATGGGACTGTCATTCCGTTATGAACAGTTGCCTGCAACCCAGTATGGACGGGCCTACGGTACACTAGGTGCCATCTGGCGGGAGAATGTATCGGTTCACCTGAAGCAAGGCGAGACGGCGTGGCCTCTGAATGCGCTGATGTTGGTGCAGCCGGATGGTGTTCCGTTTATCCAAGATGCTGTAGAGCGACATGGTGTGGAAAAGTGGAGCGCGGCCCTTGTTCGCACAGTTACACTGCCGATTATCCATCTGCTCTATGCACACGGGATTGCGCTGGAATCACATGCCCAGAATATCATTTTGGTACTGGAAGACGATCTGCCGAAACGAATCATTATCAAGGATTTGCATGATGGTGTTCGTTATGTACCGGATCAACTGTTACACCCGGAACGGGCACCGAAGCTGAACCCGGAGCCGGAAACCCATCGCAAGTTCAATCGGTATTCATTCATCTATGCTGGAGATGTGTCGGAAGTCAGGGACTATACGTATGATGCATTCTTTTTTATCTGCATGACAGATATTGCGCTGGCTTTGGAGAAGTTTGGGTTGTCGGAGGAAGCGTTCTGGCAGCTGTGCGCAGGTGTAATTGTGGATTATCAGCGAGAGCACCCGGAGTACGCAGAGCGGTTCGTTGCATTTGACCTTTTTGCCGAAGATGCACTGATTGAAGAGATGACCAAGCGCCGTCTGTATGGGGATGGAGAGTTATATTTCCGCAAGGCGAGCAATCCACTCAAGGTATCAAAGGATGCACTTGAATCAAAGAGAACACCCGAATTAAAGGGAATCGTCGAATGAGGATTAACACGCTGAAGGAAAAAATTGCACGTAAACAGCCTGTCTACGGTCTTTTTGTATCTATACCACACCCGGTGATTATTGAGATGATCGGACATGCGGAATATGATTTTGTCATTATTGATCTGGAACATGCCGCAACATCCATGGAGCAGGTGGAAGAGTTGGTTCGTGCGGCGGAACTGGTGGGCCTAACCCCGTTGGTTCGGATTTCGAAAGTGGAGCGAGTGGAGATTCTGAAAGTGCTGGACTGTGGCGCACAAGGTATCGTCATTCCGCATGTCGAGCAACTGGAGCAGGTGGAGGAAGCGGTTCGTCACGCCTACTATCATCCGGTTGGCATGCGTAGCTTGAATAGCGGTCGTCCCGGTGTATTTGGGAAATATCCGCTCACGGGATACATTGGGGAAGCGAACGAACAAGTGATGGTTGTCCCCATGATTGAAAGTGCGGAGGGCGTTCGGCAAAGTGCACAGATTCTATCTCACCCACAGGTGAGTTTTGTATTGGAAGGGGCAGCTGATCTGTCGCAATCTCTCGGTGTGCCATGGCAGACAGAGCACCCGGATGTGAGACGTGCGCTGGATGAATTGCATGCTACTGCCCAGCAGTGCGAAGTACCTTATGCAACGGTCACTAGAGGTGTGGATGACATGTCGCTCTGGGCTGAGCGGGGAGTACATATATACGTGCTTGGTGATGATCGGAATACAGCGTTTCGGGCGTATGCTCAAAAACGGAATGACTACAGGAATGCGGGTGGGCAGATATGAAACCTAGTGTATGGCATACGATAGATGAACTGCAACGAGGGATGGAAGAACCGGTATGTGCGTATGTCTATGATCTGGCTGGCATTCAGGAACAGGTACGTCAGATGTTGGGCAGCATGCCTGGGAACACACAATTGTTCTACGCGATTAAGGCGAATCCTGATCCGCGAATCATTGAGGCATTGCTTCCATTGGTGAAGGGTTTTGAAGTGGCTTCGATTGGAGAGTTACTCAAGGTTAGAGCGGTAAGTCGCGAGGTTCCGATTCTGTTTGGAGGTCCGGGTAAAAAGGAGAGCGAACTGAGGCTAGCCATTGAGCATGGCGTGAGCTACATCCATGTAGAGAGTTTGCTGGAGTTGCGCCGCATCATTGCGATTGCGAAAGAGAGAGCGATGGATCAAGAGCATGATCAGGTGCAGGGGAGCAGGCAGAAGCAAGAGTGGGAACTGAAGCCGGGGCAGAGATATGCGGAAGAGTATGGCGAGGAACTAATTAAAGAGCAGAAGCAAAAACAGGATCAAGGACAGAAGCAGGAACATGAGCCGAAACACAAACTACAACAGGAGCAAGCGCAGGAGGTGCGCATTCTGCTCCGAATCAATCTGCGAAGCAGTACGTTACCCCGGACGAAGATTGTCATGGGCGGTGGGCCGAGTCCTTTTGGAATCGATGAAGAGGCAGTGGAAGAAGCCATTGAACTTATTCGTGTGGAAGGCGCGGGTGTGGTTCGATTATGTGGATTCCATTTTCATTCCTTGTCCAACAATATGGACGCCAGGCTGCACGCCGAGATGATCGAGCTGTATTTGCAAAAGGTGGAGCAGTGGCAGCAACAGTATGATCTTCCTGTGGAAGTGGTGAATGCAGGAGGCGGATTCGGCGTGACGTATGATGGGAGCCCCGGATTCGACTGGCCTTTATTCACTTCCCTGCTGGAACAAAGTGAAGCCAGACAGCGCCTTGCCTCATGTGGAGGCGAGTTGTATTTTGAATCGGGTCGGCTGCTGGTGGCAGACCACGGATATTACGCAGCAGAGGTTACGGATATCAAAACCTCTCATGATCAGTATTTTGCCGTGTTAAGAGGAGGTACGCACCACAATCGTCTGCCTGCTTCATGGGGGCATAACCACCCGTTCCAGATTATGGAGACGGACCGTTGGAAGCATTCATTTGCCCGTCCAGAGGTAAGAGATCGTCGAGTCCATATCGTAGGTGAGCTATGCACACCTAAGGATCGCATGCATTCTGATGCGGAGGTAGCACTGCTGCGCGTGGGAGATATTGTTTTGTTTGAAAAGTCTGGGGCTTATTGCTGGACCATCTCGCATCATGATTTTCTGGGGCATCCGCACCCGGCATTCCATTATCTAACGGAGGACAATAATCATGTCAACACTGATGAAGCGTTCCAGTCTGCAAGCCGCTGAACGCCGGATTATGGCGGATCTGATGAATTCATTTTTGTCGGAGCAATTGCTTCCAATGGAGGATCACCCATTCATTGATTTTGCCGAAGCACCTGCACCGTTCCGTCGATTGTACAAGGGATATGACAGCGAAGAGCATAATCATAATGTAGCGTCTCGCTATAGATTGCACACTCAAGGTATACTCTGTCTGGTTGAAACAGGAGTAAGACAGGGGACTCAGTGGGTTCAGGGTTCACCGATCTACGAGGAGAAAACTGATGGAAGCTGGGTTCTCCTTGATACTCCGGCAGAAGTTGGACGTGCGGTGTTACAGAGGGCTTTGTCGGATAAGGCCTATGCGCAGCCTGGGGTAGCGGAATTCCTGGTTAGTCTGGACATTGCTGTGGAGCAGTATGCTTTGGGCTGGGAACAAGTCCAGTATCTGTCCGCTAACGTCCCGGCTTCTGCGTATGAATGGTTTATCAAAGGCGAACGTGTTGCTGCATTGCGGGATCGTCCATTTCACCCATCGTCCAAAGCCAAGGTGGGATTCAACGCAGAAGATGTAACACGCTATGCAGCGGAATTCGGGAAGGCGATTTCGCTGCGATGGGTTGCTATACGACTGGATGCCGTGCAGCAAGGTTGTGAAGATGGGCTGTCCATTTTGGACGTGTTAGACGATGTTCAGCGCGGAATGGTGGAAGCCGAGTTTGCCCGAAAAGGAATCACGTTGGAACAATATCTGCCGATGCCTGTACATCCTTGGCAATTGCAGCATGTGATTCTGCCCCGTTTCACTGGGGAGATCGAAGAAGGCAGTATTGTCGTATTGGACATAGAAGTGGGCGACGTACAGGCAACATCCTCTCTGCGCTCGATGGCTCCATCAACCGAATCTAATCTGATGCTCAAGCTACCGGTTAGTGTGCTGTCACTGGGGGCTGCTCGTTATCTTCCGGTGGTCAAGCTGCTGAATGGTCTTGTTGGAGAACGGATGCTACGACAGGCCGTTGCTTGTGACGAGACGTTGAAGGAAAAGGTGTTCATGTGCGAAGAGCAGAACTGGTGGGGCTTCATGCCAGAATCCATGGGACTGTTCGATGATCATCCCCGGCATCTGGCTGCACAGATTCGTGTGTATCCCGCTGAGTTGCTGGGTGAAGCCTACAAAGTAATTCCAATGGCCGCACTGGGTGTTAACCTGGAAGGGCATCATCTATTAACGGAAATTCTGGGGGAAAACCTGAGCAGCACGGATGTTCTCGAGTTCTATACCAGCATAGCTACGACGTTCTATGATATCGTGATGCGTCTGTTCAAGGTGGGCGTCGTACCTGAGATTCATGGTCAGAACTGTTGTCTGGTGTTAAAGGATAATCAGGTAAAAGGCCTATTGTTCCGCGATCATGATTCCGTGCGTCTGCATCAGCCTTATCTGGACAAGCATGGTATTGCAGACCCTGCCTACCATATTCGCCCGGGTTACTCGAACAGCCTGTATAACGAGACGATTGAGAAGCTGATTTTCTATGTGCAGTCGCTGGGGACGCAGGTGAATCTGGCTGCGATCATGGAGGCACTGAGCGAAGTGTATCACATCCCGGAAACGAAGTTATGGGAGATCACGGAGCAGGCTTGGAAGGAAGCGCTGCAACATGTGCAGCTTCCCGAATCCGACCGGGCCGCGCTCGCTCATGCGATATTCGAGAGCAAGGAGTGGCCCGTGAAGTTAGTTGTCCGTCCGCTGCTTGAAGCGGATGGGGTGCCTGGCGCG
Organism: Paenibacillus sp. FSL M7-1414; assembly: GCF_038003195.1. Classification (NCBI taxonomy): domain Bacteria; kingdom Bacillati; phylum Bacillota; class Bacilli; order Caryophanales; family Paenibacillaceae; genus Paenibacillus; species Paenibacillus sp. FSL M7-1414. The sequence continues at coordinate 1,099,701 of NZ_JBBOOS010000001.1, forward strand.
ATGCCGTCGGGCAAAGGCATAGGGTGGAACCCTTTTTACAAGGGATAGAGATTTAGGTGAGTTTAAAGGTGCATAAAACATATTCAAAGAAAAGGTGACTTGAGATAATTCAAGTCACCTTTTAGATTTGCTTAACAATAATCTTGCAGTTCGAAGTGTAATAAATTACTGAACTATATACAGTCTTCATGCAGGGAATGTCATTTCCATGCCGAAACTTTTAATTAAGTTAGAAATAAGCAAGTTATGGAGGAACTTATGAGTAAAAATAATTGGTTTATTAGAGCCGGAGAGAATGCATATCTCTTTGAAGAGTTCAAAGAAACACAGATGATAGCCATTGGTTGGAATGAAGTAGGTTCATTGGCACAAGTGAGACATATCGATGATGTGAAGAAGCGACTTCGTGACGAGTATCCCGACTATAAGGATGGCAAAGTAAATATAACAGCGGGTCAGTTAATCAGATTTGCTAATGAAATGAAAGTAGGAGATTTGGTTGTTACATATAATCCTCAAACACGCGAGTATCTGATTGGGGAAATTACTTCAGACTATGAATTTGGTGAAGGGGTTATTTCGGACAAAAATCACTATAGAAAGGTGTTGTGGAACGGGCTAGTTAATCGGGATGTTTTAACAGCGAACACACGTAATTCTCTAGGTTCGATAATGACTCTTTTTGCATTGCAAAATGAAACAGTGAAGGAACTGATCCATTTTTTGAAATCCAAAAGTGCTGAGTCTTTTGAATCACAACCGGAAGAAACTGAGAAAGAACAGGCAGAACTAGATACAATCAAGGAAGATGTAATTGAGAGAGCACATGAATTTATAAAGGACAAATTCAATCATTTAGATTGGGAAGAAATGCAGAGTCTGGTAGCTGGTGTCTTAAGAGGCATGGGATACAAAACAAGAATATCTGTAAAAGGACCTGATCGCGGAAGAGATATTATTGCATCTCCAGATGGTTTGGGGCTGCAACAGCCTAGAATTATGGTGGAAGTTAAACATAGGAAAAACGCGATGGGATCCAATGAGATTCGAAGTTTTATCGGAGGGTTAAGACCCGGTGATCAAGGAGTTTATGTTTCAACTGGGGGATTCACCAGAGAGGCTAAGTATGAAGCAGAACGTTCTAACATTCCAGTTTCTTTGGTAGATGCAGATCTTCTGGTAGAGCTGATTAATCAGCATTATGATGCATTTGATTCAGAGGCTAAATCATTAATGCCCCTAAAGAAGATATATTGGCCTTTATAGAACAGAGAAGGTGACTCGGCTGACGGGTTGCCTTTTTGGCTTGTTGTCATCGAAAGTTACAATGCTTGGAGGGAGTAAAACGTTCATCATTATGGCTAAAAAATCTTATGAAAAGGAGTTACAGGAAAGAGACTGATGGTATAATCGGGTTATGTGTTATAGTCATACTTGTGTATTACCGAAAAGGTTTTCGGAAAAAGAGACATCTACTGTTGTAACCGCAATCATAATTTACTTCAAGAAAGTGAGAAACTAACATGAATCAGAAGAGACTATTTAATGATGGATGGCAATTTGCGAAAAGTAAGCTGGATGTTACGGAACCTGAGGGTCTGGTGTATGAACCTGTGGAGCTTCCCCATGATTGGCTGATATATAATACGCTTGAACTGTATGAGGACAGCATTGGATGGTACCGCAAGACGTTCCATTACACGAAGGATGAGCAGCAACTTTTGCTTTGTTTTGATGGCGTATACATGGACTCTTCGGTGTATGTGAACGGGCAGCTGGTTGGGGAGTGGAAGTATGGATATTCTGCTTTTGAACATGAGATCACGAATGCACTGGTGGAAGGCGACAATGAGATTGTGGTCAAAGTAGTACATCAGAGCCCGAACAGCAGATGGTATTCCGGGGCCGGAATCTATCGCCATGTGTGGCTGAAAACTAGAGACCGCAACCATATTGTTACGGATGGAATCTATGTATCCATCAAGCAACAGACGGATGGCTGGCAGGTGGAAGTGGATACGGAGCTGAACCTGGAACAGAATCAGCAGGCAGAGCTGGTGCATACGATCCGGTATGAAGGTCAGATGGTGGCATCGACGAAGGCGAATGTTACGGCTTCTTTGGGTGAGAATGCGGTCGCATCGGCAGATAGCCAACAGATCATTGTGGAGAATCCAAACCTGTGGAGCCCGGATGCACCGCATCTGTATGAACTGGTGACAGAGCTGCGATTGATCTCGGATGATCAGGAAGATCGGACAGTTGAATCGGTATCACAGCGTATTGGATTCCGGGATATCAAGCTGGATGCCAATGAAGGGTTCCACCTGAACGGACTCAAGATGAAGCTGAACGGCGTGTGTGAACACCACGATCTCGGGGCGCTGGGAGCTGCTTTTAACCTAACGGCACTGCGCAGAAGATTTGTTTTGCTCAAAGAAATGGGCGTTAACGCTATCCGCACCGCGCATAATATGCCTGCCAAAGAGTTCATGGAACTCGCGGATGAGATGGGTATGCTGGTTGTGTCTGAAGCCTTTGATATGTGGGAACGTGCCAAAACGCCATACGACTATGCGAGATTTTTCCCGGAGTGGGTGCATACGGATGTGAAGAGTTGGGTGAAGCGTGACCGTAACCATGCCAGTCTGATCATGTGGAGTATCGGGAACGAAATCTATGATACTCATGCGGATGAGCGTGGACAAGAAGTAACTCGGATGCTGATGGATTATGTGCTGGAATTTGATCCAAAAGGTAATGCTGGCGTGACGATTGGTTCGAACTACATGCCTTGGGAAAATGCACAGAAATGCGCGAATATCGTGAAGCTGGCAGGCTACAACTACGCGGAAAAATATTACGACAAACATCATGAAGAGCATCCGGACTGGATCATCTATGGTAGTGAGACGTCTTCGGTGGTGCAGAGTCGTGGCATTTATCACTTCCCGTTCGAACAGCCGATTCTGGCAGATGATGACGAGCAGTGCTCGGCTTTGGGTAACAGTACAACGAGCTGGGGCGCGAAGTCGGCAGAATACTGCATCTTGGCAGAGCGGGATACGCCGTATTCACTGGGTCAATTCCTGTGGACTGGATTCGATTATATTGGAGAGCCGACACCGTATCATACGAAGAATTCGTATTTTGGACAGCTGGATACAGCAACGTTCCCAAAAGACTCCTACTACATCTACCAAGCGGCTTGGACGGATTATAAGAAAAGTCCGATGGTTCACCTGTTCCCGTATTGGGATTTCAGCCTGGGTCAGATTATTGATGTACGCGTGTGCAGCAACGCGCCGAAGATTGAGCTGCAACTCAACGGTAAAACCATTGGCACGTACGATATCGATCATGCCAATGGAACACAGCTGTCTGGCTGGTGGAAAGTGCCGTACGAAGAGGGCGAGCTGAAAGCGATCGCTTACGATGAGAACGGCCAGATCATTGCAACCGATGTGCAAAGATCCTATACGGATGCGAAGAAGATTCGTCTGCAAGCGGATCGGGCGCAGTTGCAAGCCAGTGGAACGGACCTTATTTTTGTAGAAATTGATGTGGAAGATGAAGCTGGTAATCCGGTTCACAATGCGAACAACCGCGTACAAGTTAAGGTAACTGGTGCAGGACGATTGCTGGGTCTGGATAATGGGGACAGCACGGACTATGATCCATACAAAGGATTAAGTAGAAGACTGTTCAGCGGCAAGCTGATGGCGATCATCGGAGCGACAAATGAAGCTGGAACGGTACGGATTGAAGTTTCTTCCGAAGGGTTGGAAGGAGCTACCGCTGAATTTGAATCTCTACTTGTGGCGGCTGAACTTAATGATGAGAAACAAGTACAACCTGTCTTCATGAACAATGAAGAACGTCCAGTGCTTACGGGAAATGCTCAGGAGATTCCTTTGCGGAAAATCGAGATCATCAGTACTGCAGGACAGTTGCTCGATCCGTCCAACCCAGAGCTTACTGTAACCGCCAAGCTGTATCCAGAGAACACCTCCTACCGCGACATAGAGTGGGCTGTTGTGAACGATGCAGGAATTGAATCCAACATTGCCAAAGTGGAAGCTGTTCAAGCAGAAACGGGCGATAACGGTGGGCATCAACATGCGGTGAAGGTATCGGCTATAGGTGACGGGGAGTTCCGGCTTCGCGCAACCAGTACCAACGGTACGGATAAAACGAAACTCATCTCCCAGCTGGAGTTCAAGGCGGACGGTCTCGGTACAGCCTACAAAGATCCATACGGCTTCATCACGGGTGGACTGTACGATTACACCAAAGGTGAGGTTGGTAACGGCAATGAGCGCGGGGTAGCGACAAGTCGGGATGGAGAGACGCATGTAGGTTTCCGTAATATTGACTTTGGACCGTACGGCTCCGATACCATAACGATTCCTATCTTTACGTTGTCCACGGAGGACTACTTCATTCAGATCTGGGAAGGTATGCCGGATGAAGAGGGAAGCACGATGATCGCAGATGTGGTGTATGACAAAGAGTCCATTTGGAATGTGTACCAGGAAGAGACCTACCAATTGTCCAAGCGCCTTAGTGGGATCACGTCGATCTGTTTTGTGCTGAAGCAGAAGATTCATATTAAAGGGTTCTCTTTCGAGCGCCAGAGTCGTGCCTTTGAACAAAATGCGGCTGCATCCTGTGATCATCTCTACGGAGATACGTTCAAAATGGAAGCTGACCGTGTTGAAGGTATCGGAAACAATGTGTCACTGGAGTTTGAAAATATGGACTTTACGGCAGAAGGCACGTCGAAGCTCGTGATCTATGGTCATTCACCGATTGATAAAAATACGATTCATATTCGCTTTGCAGGTGCGGACGGACAGAGCAACCAGTTGGTTGAGTTCACGCAGTCGGGTGGGTATGAAGAGCGGGTGTTTGAGCTTGAGCAAGTGACAGGTGAGCAGAAAGTAAGCTTTATCTTCCTGCCAGGCAGTCAGTTTGACTTTGGCTGGTTCCGATTCGAGAAATAAATGTGATGGAAATATAAAACCCTTCAAGCAGGCATCGGTTCATGGGAACGTGGATCTGAATCGCTTGCGTGAAGGGTTTTTCTTGTTCTTGTATGTAGGTGTGAGAGAAAACATCAATGAGACTGCTCTGCTTTAACTGAAAGATCTAAGTGATGACCTATTCTGCTATAAATGTACAACTTAATATCCTTGTCTTGTAATGCAAGCAGGTTGATCGTTTTATCACTATTTCTGTTGATAGATGTTTCCATAGGTTCACTTACTTCATCTACATACATTCTCACATATACCGTGTGGTTGCTGTTGTTTTCAATCGATATGTTGGCATGTGTCCCGTTCGAAGCAACCATTGTGAAGCTGCCGTTGTATGCGGAACGACCTTCATGTTGAGTTGGTGCAATGAGCAGAACAGATGTAGATGTTGGGAAGGAGCGCTCCATTTCAAGGGCAAAACCGGTTGACTGCCGTTCGTTAGTTGAAGCTAGAGTCGCTGTATTGGCCGAATGGGTGGGTATGAGTACAGATAGAGCCAGTGCTACACCGAGCATTGTTTTTAATGTCATTAAACTAACCCCCTACTGAATGATAAATCATTAAAATTTTCGTTCCTGTTTATACATTTCTATGATTCTAAACGTTTGGGACAACGAGGGAGTTACAGATAAATGACAAATTAAGCATAATCATGCAACAAAGGATAAGATTGAAGCGTTTCATACATGAGGTGATGGAATGAGAAAAGGTATGCTTATCCTATCGTTAGCTTTAATGCTGTTAACTGCCTGTCAGGCAAATGATCCAACAACGGATTCTCCAGTAATCACGAAATCATTCCCAGAAATTATTGAGCCTCATAATCCAGAGCAAGCGGAGCAAAGCGGCGATGTGGTTGTGCTTCATGGAGGCATACGGAACGAAGATAAGTGGGACACATTTATGAAAAATGTGAAGAAAAAACAGCAGGATCAGGTTCGTGTAACGATGTATACCATTGAAGGTGGGCCCATTATCCAGGAATTGATCTATGATGGTGCAGCTATTCAATCGACTTACGATAACTCAAGGGATGCCTACGGCTCCAAACAGGGAATGAAGACCGACACCTGCAAAGGGATCGGGACAATGAAGAGTGATCAGGGACGTATTTTTTACGTGTTAACTGGTTGTGAGAAGGAAGAGAATGCCTTTTCGATGCCTAAGCGTTAAATGAGATGTGTCCACATGCAAATTCTTAATAAAAACTGTGAAGCCGAGGCTGGTATGCAGGTTTTTGTTTCTATTTGAAAGGTGAAAAATCGAGATTTTATCTGTACAAAGCATTGACTGTCCACCACCCTGAATCTCATAACCCAAGTGCACTTCATGATCTGTATAGGTTAGGTTGCATGACGAAGTGTGATGGTAAGCTCATCTACTGTTTTGGTTTGAAATGGGATGTTTGAATCGGGAAGTGCGGATTCTTCTTTATTAGTTACAGAAAAATAAAGCACAAGTTGAAGTATCAATATGATAAGAGCAATAATGATAGCGATGATGATATTCCTTTTGTTCAATGTGCATCTTCCTTTCAGCGAATAGATTTTTAATGAAGTGAATTTAGTGGTTAATAACCAATTATATCATATTTTGGGTGATGATATAAATGAAGAGGCTTTGGGTGTTATGTATTTTGATACTTTTAGTGACAGGGTGTGGTCAGAACAATAGAGAGAAAGCCATTGATTATCTAACGCAAAATCAAAGAAATGATGCATCACTCATTGTATTTACCGACCGACCTTCGGAGCGACCATTTATTGTTGAGTTACAGACGCAATTAAATGAAGTGAATAACGAGAATTTGAGGGCAGAAGGCCCAATAACTAACGTAACCTTTTATAATGTCCGTGATGAAAATAAGTTTAATTATGAGAAGATTTTTGGTCTGAAATCATATCCGTACATGATCCTGTTCGAGAAAGGCGAGATTACACTGGAGACGCATGAACCGGAAGCGATCGTTCAACATTTTAAGAAGAGGTAAGAGTCTACTAAAAAGAAGTTTGATCCTGATGGATCGTCTGAGTTAAACATAAAATATGATCTGTGAGGTCCTACTGAGGAGACAATGAAGCCGTGCTAGCAAGGCAAAGGACAACTATAGCAGGACTCTTGTCTTTTTTTATTGGGCTTCCCTCATAGTTATTCGCACACTCTCCAAATGTGCTAAGGACATAGTATAGGGCATATATACTGTGTGCCTTGGCCTAAGGAGATGACCATTTTGAAATATCTGAACAAGAGGACAGCCACCCTCAACAAATTAAGGCCCAGTCGTTCTACGTCTAAATGCAGAAACAAACACTTGGGAAAGCGAAAGAAATGCCATATTATCCGTAGGTCTTATCGGAGAAAGCGCTGCTCACTGAAGCGTCCATTAAGATCACAGAAAATGGCCCGTGACAAAAAAGTCATTGCATTACCGAGAGGGGGAGGCAGCAACCCGGTATGTTGTGAGCCCGGCCCCCTGCTCGCTCCGTTGAGACAACATGAATTGGGGACTGTGAGTCTCCCTGGAACGCAAGGTGTGGCAGGTGCCCAAGGCCCCGCAGGCCCTCACGTCGGGCCGGGTCAACAAGGGGTTCCCGGAGCGCAGGGTCCCGCAGGCCCTCAAGGTGAACCAGGTCAAGTGGGGCTTCCCGGAGCGCAAGGCCCGGCTGGTCCTCAGGGTGAAACGGGTCAACGGGGAGTTCCCGGAGCGCAAGGCCCCGCAGGCCCTCAAGGTGAATCGGGTCAACGGGGAGTTCCCGGAGCGCAAGGCCCCGCAGGCCCTCAAGGTGAATCGGGTCAACCGGGAGTTCCGGGAGCGCAAGGCCCGGCAGGTCCTCAAGGTGAGCCGGGTCAACCGGGAATTCCGGGAGCGCAAGGTCCTGTTGGTCCTCAGGGTGAACCGGGTGAAGCAGGACTTCCCGGAGCGCAGGGTCCCGCAGGTCCTCAGGGTGAGCAAGGTCAACCGGGAACTCCCGGAGTCCAAGGACCAACGGGTCCCCCAGGTGAGCAAGGTCCGCCGGGCACGGTACCCGGAATTGAAATCATTCCTACGGCAAACCGTTACTTCTATTTTCCGGATACCGATCTGGATTTGTCGGCCTCGGTTATAATTCCTGCCACAGAATTCACGAATGACGATGGCGACAGCATAACCGAATTTGCCGGGGTTGGACTTACTAGTTTCAACAATCTATATATAAACGGGATCGTCCAACCAGGAAACTCATACAGTGTAAGTGCGGAGAGGTTGTTTTTTTCGTCACAAAACGGTGTGATCTTTGCAGGGACACCTATCACTATCGAGATAATTATAATAACAGCCAATATAATAAATGGTTAAAATTGGTTGTAGTTGCTGGTTCCTTTGCCTTCACTACTCCCAAACCTACCACATATACTATGTTAGGTAGGAGGTGAGAAACATGCCACTTGTGACACCATTTCAGAACAGTTTAAGATTTGTTGCAACCATTGGTGATGGGACCGGCACTGGGGCAACGTTTGCCATAGCTGCGACTGCTTTTACAAACGACGCTGGTGTAGCTGCAACCGCATTTCCAGGCACCTACAACTACTACAATCTTTATATTAACGGCCTTATGCAAACAGCAGATACGTCCTCGGCTACGACGACTACAATTACAATTCCAGGTGGAGATGCATTAAATGATGGGACTCCAATTGTCGTACAATTTGTAGTGTCTTAAAGAAGATTTAATCCTACTGTATCGTTATCTTTTGCGACTTCTATCTGTGATAGAAGTCGTTCTTTTTGTACAAGATACCCAGTCGACTCAACGGTATTCATTCGTGCATTAATATGCAAAAATGGTTACCCAAGGATGTTGCTCTACTACCGTATAACCTCTGAGGAAATGATCCTTCCGTTTGATTCCAATCCTCCTTCTCACTTGTTAAAATTTAGGGACATAAACTATGGTCAGGTTGGCGGGTGAGAAGGAAATGCAGCGAATCGAGGTACATCCCGATCTATTGGAGGAAAAGGCCCGGTTGGTCCAGCAGAAGAAACAGGAACTGGAGCGAATGGTCTGGGAACTGGAGAAATCGATCTATATGTTGCAATCCGATTGGTCGGGTGTGACAGGAGAGCGTTTCTTCTGGGATTTTATGCAGGTGAAAGAAGTGTTCCCGACTACACTCGGACTGTTGGACGAAATCCAGAAAGAGTTTACGTTTATAGCAATGAACTTCAGAACAACAGACGGCTCAGGTGAGGTTGCACTGTACATTCCAGAAGAACTAAAGCGAAATTTCGCTGTAGGGCTGCTTGATAAATCAGTAGGAGAAACAGTAACGGGAATGGGCCAGACGGCAGAAGCTCTCTTCGATAACCCGTTCAGTACATTAAGCAGTGTGGCATATGCCATGACAGTGGGCAAAGTTGTAGACGTTGGGCGTGGCATTCAGTTTGCATGGGATACCGCTTGGGGTACAGGAACAGCGAGGTCAGATATAGAGCAATTTGTAGAAGAGCAGAAGAAACAGATCGATGAGAGTGGTGCAGGGTATTACGGTGGAGCGATGACTGGGCAGGCTTTGGCGTATGTTTTGTTTGGCAAAGCTTTACGTTCGAAGGACGACATTGGGTCGGGCGGAGGAAAGCCGGAGTCGGAGAAGGGGAAAGGCGGGACAGGTAATAGAGATATGACTGAGCCTACCCTACCCTCGGGAAGCAAACCAACGGGAAATTATGGAGTAGGTGATTCTCATGGGATAAAGAAACAAAATGAAACTGCTGACTTCTTAGCTGAACAAGGTTATGAAATCAAAATGTTAGACGAAATAAATGGCGGAAATGGCTATGGAATCAAGGCAACTTCTAATCCTGACTTTTTAATTCACGGTAAGGTTTTTGACTGTTACTCGCCTAAGGAAGATGCAAACGTAGATAATATTCTTCGAAACATAGCAACGAAAACTAAAACGCAAGCGGAAAGAATCGTTGTTAACCTAGATGAATTTCCCACTGAAAAAGTTAGTGAACTTAGTCAAGGAATTATCAGAAAAGCAAATCCAACCGGAGATTTGAAAAATCTGAAAGAGATTTTATTCGTTAAGGATGGTAACATAACACGGGTGTTTGGGGAGGATTAATAGATGGACTATGAAATATTTTTACAAAGTAAGCTCGATCGTAATTCTTTGGGGAAACTAATCGAGCAATATGTCACTGAATCGGTTGTTGAGAAAGCTTCATTCCAAAGTAATGCAGAGGAAATAGTAATTGGCAGTAGATTTTTTACGTTGCATCTTGAAATTGAGGATATTTCTGATATCACTTTTGTTCGACAGCATTATAACTTAGATGTGAATGTATGCATTAGAACTCAATTGTTTGGCAGTACTTTTTCTGAAGGTATAGAGCATATTTTCAGCATTATTAGTAAGCTAATAAAACATACTGAGGGAAATCTTTTATTCCTAGAAGATGGTTCTACTCAACTACTTAGAATGGAGAATGGTCTGTTGGTGGTTAATAATCGGTTGGATGAATATCAAACTAAATACCTAACTCCAAGCCTTCTTCTTTTACTTGACCGTCCTTATATTGAAAAGGAATTATCAAGTTAAAAAAAGCAGCAGGTAATGAAATAATGATACTACTCAAAGGCACTTCTACCAGGCAAACGTAGAGGTGCTTCTTACTATAAAATCCTAGGAGAACGGTTCGCTATGATACTAAAAAAACGAACTTTAATAATCGGATGCTGCATTGGCTTTGTATTTTTACTTGTTCTAACCTATAGCTTTTATAAAGAAAAAAGAATGTATGAACAGTATCTAACGATGAATGTACGACAAGATATGGTTGATATGAAAAGTGCGATTATAAATAATGATATTTTATTTGACCAAATACTTAAGAATGAGAAAATAACAAACGAGATGGTTGAGGATGGAGAACAAGCAAGCCAGCTCTATTACAACTTTACAAATATGACGCAGATTATAGATAAGTATAACTTGATGAATCTAAATTTCAGTGAAGAAGCTAACTGGCTGGTAAAACCCGCATCTTTTTTCACAAACGATCTAGGTCAAGAGGATGTAATGCCACCTACACTTTACCGCATGCGAAAGACGTTCGAGAGACTGGACTTAACCAGTTATCCTGTAACAGCTGAACTTAAAGCCAGGGTCGAGGAGTATCAGCAGTTAAATCATCGATGGCTCAACATTGTTGGGGATTTTGAATCCAAGGAAACTAACGAGAAGGATTGGCCCCAAATCTTGAATGATTTGGAGTTAGAGACCCGAAATTATTTTCAAGAGATTAATGTGGATTTTGTTGGTGATGACGTTTGGAGAGACGCATTAAATCCAAGGTACCAATGATAATTATGAGTGTGATTGATGTCTAATAAATTTAAGAGGTTCTTTGGTATGAAAGGAGATGAGGAGCATAGCCATCCTAGAAATATTTAATGAATTAGCAGTGGTTCTTTTACTCATTGGTACCTTCTTTTACTTTCTAGAGTTACGTAAAATCAAAAGGCAAAGGAAACTAACGGTTATAGAATACATCATGTACGTCACGATTCAAGTTGGGTACTTACTTTGGGCAGGAAGCCGATTGATCATGTTAATTTCATAATAGCTCTATTAAAAGTGGAGTACTCCCGCCGTTCAGAGGCAATAGAGAGTGCTCCTTTCTCTTATATTCGAACAACTAATGAAAATATCCCCATACTGGACGATAATAGATTAGAGAACATTCTACCTATTCCAAATCATTAGCTGAATCCCTTACATATCCACAACCATCCTACACCCACAAGAGGTATATTCATGAAACAAGGTATATATGAACAGCTTATCAACACCATCACCAGACAGGAGATTTCGGCGCTGGACCCGGATGTGTATAACATTGGGACCGAGAAGTTGGATGCAGAGGAAGCGCGCAAGCTACTGTCCACGTATTTGGCTGCGGTAACCCGGCGAGCGCTCAAGATTGTACGGGAACAGACAGAAGATAAGACGGCAGTGTTGGCGCAGATTCGAACGTGTAATGAGATTATTGCTACCCTGAAAGGCACACTGGGGGAAGAAGAGTACAACGAATTGCAACTGGATGAGCAGGGGGAAGTGTTGACACATGTGTATTCCAAGTTGAACAGCATTCGTGCGGTCCGGGATACCAAAATCGTTCGTCCAGATACGCCTATCTCCCAAAGCTCTTTGTTCACAGGTGCGAAGTCCGAGCCGAGTATGTTACTGGAGCTGCAAAAGGAGATCGTGACCGCCGATCGGATCGATTGGCTGGTTTCGTTTATCAAATTCAGCGGGCTTCGCCTACTTCTGGAACAGCTCCAACAATTCACAGCGAGCGGTGGCAAGCTGCGGATCATCACAACTACATACATGGAAGCAACCGACCTGAAGGCCATCACTGAACTTAGTAAACTGCCCAACACGGAAATCCAGATTTCCTATGATACCAAAGTGACTCGGCTGCACGCCAAAACGTACATTTTCCATCGTGACACTGGATTCACTACAGCCTATGTCGGCTCCTCTAACCTGTCCAACCCGGCGCTGACCAGTGGTATGGAGTGGAACCTCAAGGTGACGGAGAAGGATTCACTCGACGTGCTGCGCAAGATTGAAGCGACCTTCGAGAGTTACTGGAATGACCGTGAATTTACGCGGTATCAGGCTGAGGATGAAGGGCATGAGGCACAGTTGAAGGCGGCTCTGAATCGTAAAAAAGATCAGTCCAACCACTTTCACCTCGACATCCAGCCTTACGATTATCAAAAAGAAGTGCTGGAACAGCTGGACGCCGAGCGTACGCTGTATGGACGAAACCGCAACCTGATCGTCGCCGCCACAGGCGTTGGCAAAACAGTCATCTCTGCCTTCGACTACAAGCGATTCCGGGCAAGCCATGCGGGAGCTAAGCTTCTTTTTGTCGCCCATCGGGAAGAAATCTTGAAGCAAAGTCGGGACACGTTCCGGTATATCCTGAAGGATATGAACTTTGGTGAGCTGCATGTCGGGAATTACCGAGCAGAGGCGCTGGATCACTTGTTTGTTAGTATTCAGAGTCTTAACTCCATGAAGCTGACGGAGATCACCAGCCCAGACTATTACGATTACATCATTGTGGATGAATTCCATCATGCGGCTGCACCTTCATACCAGAAGCTGTTGTCCCATTACGAACCGAAGATTTTGCTGGGACTCACCGCGACGCCTGAACGGATGGATGGCAAAGACATTACCGCCTACTTCGATCATACGATTGCCGCCGAGATCCGTCTAACCGATGCCATTGACCGGAAGCTGCTGAGTCCTTTTCAATATTTTGGCGTCACCGATACCGTCGATCTGTCCCAGGTGAAATGGTCGCGTAAAGGCTACGACCTGAACGAACTGGAGAAGCTCTATACCCATAACAAAATTCGTGCCAACCAGATCATCCAAAGTCTGAACAAATACGTAACAGATCTGGACGATGTGAAGGGGCTTGGTTTCTGCGTAGGGGTGGATCATGCGATGTATATGGCAAAAATATTTAACGATGCCGGCATTCCATCCATGGCCCTGCATGGTGGGTCGAGCGAACAGGAACGCCATTCTGCGAAAGGGCAGCTGGTGAATGGGGAACTGCGCATGATCTTTGTTGTTGATCTGTACAATGAGGGCGTGGATATCCCTGAAGTGAACACCATCCTGTTCCTGCGTCCTACCGAGAGTCTGACCGTATTCATGCAACAGTTGGGACGTGGACTACGGATGGCGGAGGGCAAAGAGTGTCTGACCGTGCTCGACTTCATCGGGCAAGCGCATCAGGAGTACAGGTTCCAGGATAAATTCCGCGCCCTGATTGGCGCTACCAAACATTCCATCTCGTACTACGTCGAGAACGGCTTCTCGAACCTGCCTCGCGGCACGTTCATTCAATTGGAAAAGCAAGCGAAGGAATACATTATGCGCAACTTGAAACAGATGAGTCGTAATCGCAGAGCGTTGATCCAGAAGCTGCATACGTTCCAGCAAGACACCGGACTGCCGCTGACACTGGCTCATTTTGTAGAGCATCACGGGATGACATTGGTTGAATTGTATGGTGGACGTACCGGGAAAAGGTATTTCCGTGGTATGTTGACTGAAGCTGGATTAACAGCACCCATCGAAGATGAACACGAGGAGTACATCCGCAGACTACCGTCTGTGCTGACGATTAACTCCCGAAGCTGGCTGACGTTCCTGATTGACTATATTGAAAAAGGTAAAGAAACCGCGACCGCCGATGAACGGCGCATGTTGATTATGTTCTATTACACCTTCCATCGAGCTGCGCCCGAGAAGCTAGGACTGAGCAGCATCGAAGAGGGTGTGCAGCGTGTGCTGTCTTGTGAAGCATTCCGAGCAGAACTTGTGGATATTTTCAAATATAATTTGGCTCATCTGCGATTTGTGGATAAAAGTAATTCGTTCCCGTACACTTGTCCACTGGATATCCACTGTATGTACTCCATCGACCAAGTGCTTGCCGCCTTCGGCTACTGGAACGCTGAGCAATCACCCGCCTTCCGTGAAGGCGTGAAGTATTTTGCCGATGAGCAGACGGATATTTTCTTCATTACATTGAACAAATCGGACAAAGATTTCTCACCATCTACGCTGTATGAGGATTATGCGATCAACGAGCGTCTCTTCCATTGGCAGACTCAAAGCAGGGTGTCGGAGCATACGGCTACAGCGCAGCGATATATTCATCATCGAGAGACGGGCAACCGGATCGTGCTGTTCGTGCGGGAGTATAAGGAGGAGCATGGCTATACGTCTCCGTTTGTGTTTCTGGGCGAAGCCGATTATGTGAGTCATGAGGGGAACAAACCGATGAGCTTCGTATGGCGACTGCGGGAAGAGATGCCTGCGAAGATGGTGACAGTGGCGAATAAGTGTATTGTGTGAGTTATATGTAATAACAAAAGACACAACAGAAACTCCTCAAATCCAGAGAGAGTGTTGTGTCTTTCAAACGAGAGTTAGATAAAAGCCGTTATTATTATTTGAATTGAGGCCCTTCATACCCATTGTTATCTGATCCAGAGGGCCCAGCATGTATGCCTTCTTCAATTGTCGCTGGAACCTTGTCTTTACTAGTAGCTGATTCTTGACTTTCTGGTTTGTTTTTTGTCCAAACTTCATCGCCTAGAGCAGGGGACTGCCACCAATAAAAATCACGGTACACTAGATCTGTTGTCAAATATAATAACGTTGAATGATTACTTTCATCATTAATGGTCAGTTCATATTGAGAAACTCCAATGCCATCAGAATCATTAAGCGCTGTGATCCATTGCTCAATTTTAGGAACAAGACTGTTTACCTCTGAGATTTCCGTTGTAAGCACAATCGAGGCGAACTTTCCACCTAGCTCGTTATCCGTAACTTTCGCCGATTCCACAGTTACACCGTTTGCCTTCAGTTCACTATATATAGCGTTCTGGACTGATTCAGAATCGAGCTTACCCACAATCTTAGATGAGAAGTCTGGTATTCGGGTAATGTCATTAGAAACACCATTGTATATATTCTGACCATTTTTGCCTGTGATCGTGAGATCAACATTTTGGATTTGTGAGGTTCCATTAACACCACTTCTTACTTCATTTCGGATTTTTCGGATGGCTTTAATATCCTCTATGGTTGCTTCTCCAGAAGTAGAAGTTGATTTTGTTTCCAATTTTAAATTTTTCTCTTGGGTGGTGATTTTAGAAATAACCACTCCTTCCTTAATAAGCTGATCTTGGATTAGTTGGGTAGGACTTTCAGCAGAAATAGAGTTCATGTAAAATGCTCCGCTTAGGACGATAACTGCTGCTGCGACAAGAAACCACTTTTTATTTCTCATTATCATTATCCTCCTTATAAAAGATTAAGTTTAAGGTCCATAGACTCGGAAATTTGCATTATTGGTCTTACTGACCGAATAAGGGCTACCAGCGGTTGGGGCTGTATCATTTACAGTCCAAACTCCACTTGAATTCTTATAAGATACACTTGTAAATCTAAACGGCCCCATCTGTGTATTTGTTGCATGACTTTCTGCGTTAGCTTGAACATTGTTATAGGTACCTAGGTTCCAACTACCCTTATCATAACCAGCAATATATCCGTGCCATTTACTATCGTAGAGTGGACCACATATCATAACAGCAGATTCGGCTTCAGTATTAGTTATCCTGGTGATTGGATAGCAGGAGAGGAATCAGATAATGGAGATGGTAAGCAGCTATATGTGGGCAACCCGGATATTGATATTCGAGTATATGGCAGTCATGTTTTCGAAGGTATAGAAGATTCAGTATCAGAATCGATGAAATATCAAAGTTTAAAACTCGATAGCGGAGTAAAGGCAGATATGTGGGTTGGTTATGAGGATGGAATGGTTTTACTGGAGTTATCCTGGATGTCTGATGATGAAATTGAATACACCTACTACGTTAAAGTATCAAAAGATTTTTTTAATGAAAATGAAAAACTATACTTCGTATTGCTAAAAGTATGAAAGCTATCTAAGGAGATTAAGTGAATGAATGAAATTATATGGCTCGTTATTGGTGTTGTTACATTATCAGTTGTTGCTGGACTGTTACAGCCTTCTAAAAAGAAAAAAAGAAGAAAGTCTCAACCACGGAAGAAACAGACTACCAAAAAATCTGCGAATACTGGATTTAATCGTTCCTCCTCTACGTGCAGATCTGACGAAATAATTCTAACTTTACCATTAGATAAAATGACGGGAGCAGAGTTCGAGCGGCTATTGACACTTTATTTTAGAGACAATGGCTATACGGTAAAAGAAGTTGGTGTTGGAGGTAGGGATGGTGGAGTAGATTTGGTTATCACTGATAAGCGTGGCGAAAAAACAGCGGTTCAGGCAAAATGCTATGCTGATCATAATAAGGTGCAAGTAATGACTGTTCGTGAGCTGGTAGGTGCGAAAAGGAATCATGACTGTATTTTGTCTCTAATCGTGACCACATCTGATCTTACGGGTCCAGCAAGAAAAGAAGCCGATCAATTCAAAGTGGATTATTGGCACGGTGGTTTAGTAGACAGCAAGCTACGCAGTTGGGGTAAATGGGTGCCATCCAATAGAAAAATGAAAATTGCACCGATTAAGAACGAGCAAGCGTCATCTAAGACATTATCTAATATCAAATGTAATTGTGGTTCTTTAATGGTTAAACGTAAGAATAAAGCTGGGGCGGAATTTTGGGGATGTAGTAGCTACCCTACTTGTAGAAAAACGAAAGCTATCTGAGTGACCTTAATAAAATGACGGAGAAACAAAGGCAAAGCAGCTTGTAAGCTGCCTTGCCTTTGTTATTTTTATGTTCAAGATCACTTTAAGATTTCACGTATCACATTTTTGGTTAGTTGAATACTGTCAGGGGAGGCATCTCTTAACATTTCTAAAATCTCCTGTATAACTACTTCTGTCTCTGTGAAATGAAAATCCTCGTCTACATAAGCGAAAAGCTGTATTAAGTTTACTTCAAGTGACTCAGCGATTTTAGCCAGATTCACCAAAGAAACATTCTTTTCTCCACGTTCAATCTGTCCTATGTATGAAAAATGAAATCCACCTTTTTCTCCGAGGGATTCCTGTGAATAGCCTCTTTCTTTGCGTAGTGCGCGAATTCTAGCTCCGACCAGCTTCAAAACTTCTCTGTCCTCGTTCATGGTATTCACCTCTCTATGTTCAAAAGTGTAGACAAGTTTCCTCAAGGTAAACACCAAACGAAGAATACAAATAATTTATTTGATTACTATATGTATCATTTTATTGTATAATACTGGTATTAACTCTTTGGAGGGATGACAATGGCAAGAAATTGGTCCATAACCGGAGCACATTGTAATCACCAAGTAGATTTTACCCCACGTTTGCAAGACCATGATATCTCCACACAACCTAGATCCAAACATATTCCTGCTTACCATATGCTACGTACCACAATAATGGCCTATCACCAACATGCTAAGTATCATTTGAAACTTGCCGTCATCATGTGTAATCACAATCAGTTTAAAGCCTGCCTAATTCTATGTGATTGGGCTCTAGCCTCCATGATTAAGGCGCTTTATATCCATAAGTATCATTCAACACATGCACCCAAGGAACTCACGATGAACGAAATTTTGCCTCTAGTGCATAGGGACACTGAACCCGGATTGGATATCGCTTTGTTCATCGGTACGATGCAACATATGTCATCCCTAGCGGATTACCCACATGACCAGCCAATAGAACTGGACAACATTGAAAAGCTTCTTCAACGAACAGAAGAGATATTGGACGAGTTAGCCACTCGATTGGAGGATGATTCAACAGAGTAAGATTTATTTTTTTAAGTGGCTTCTCAGGGTTAAATGCTTGATTAATCTATGTTACGCTTACAAGATGACATCATCCAAATAAAGGATATATGATGCAGAGAAAACAAAGGAAGCTCTTTGCTTTGCATCTGGAAAGTAGGTGTACATTTTGAAAAGAGTGATTGCTATCGCGTTTTTTATATTATCTATATTGGAATTGGTCACTTTAATCCTAATTGGTAAAAGTATGATGAATGGGTATATGGAACCGAGTACGTTTAGAGAGATGATTACATTCCCGCTATTCGCTGCGTACCTCTCGATCTGGATGTTCTTTTCACGGCAAGAGTTTACCGGAGGACGAGTCGCGGGACAGATCAGTTTGACAGCGGCATTGTTGACTTTGTGCCCATTGGTGTGTTTATGGATTGTTTTCTATTAAATAAAGAGATTAAGAAGATTTCCTTTGAATTAGGACCTATGAAGTACGTTGTTGGAAATATTGTTATGGTGAGAAAGGAAAAATCAGGATGTTAGAAGGATGTATATACATCAAGCTTCTGCTAACATGGTAAAATCCTATTTCAAACGCGGAGAATGATATGAGTACAATTAAAGTAACACCGGAGGAGCTGCTTCATGTATCTAAACAGATTGAGCAGGGCAGGCAGCAGTTGGAAGGTATACGTAATGACCTGACTGCAAGGATCGGATTCATCCAGTCTCAGTGGGCGGGAGCAACGCAGGAACGGTTTTTCTATGATTTTCAGCAATCACGTTCTGTTCTGGATCGAGCACTGGAAAGTATGGTTAAGTCATCCCAAGATCTGTTCGCGATCGCCGAGAGATTCGACCAAGCAGATCAGGAACAGGTGAGCTTGGGAGCTGTTGCTGGACAGATTGCTGCCCATACAATGATGAACCATAGTACAGATAACCCAGAAGACCAAAGACGAATGGTATATAATCCTTTGTTTGCAGTTAACATGCCTGCGAGTGAAGCGGAGGATGGGATGCCAGGACAAAAGGAGTTTGTTAAGTACTGGGAACAGGGCGGCACCTATGAAGAAATGAGAGCTGGACCGAAGCAACCGCTGTCTAGTGGTGGGGATATATATGATGAACAGATCAGTGCATTTAAGGAAGGTCATCATCCCATAACTGGAGAATCCATACCTGCATGGCAGGCAGCAGTTTCTATAGGAGGTTTACAGACTGCTAAGCTCGTATTGGCTTTTACTGGAACGTATAATAGAGGTTATAAAGTTCCGAAAGAAGGATTAGGATTCCCAAAAGGTATGATTGGTGGAAGAATTACAGTAAGTAATGAAAGAATTCACCATGCTTCACTTGGAGATTTCAATTCTAAAAATAGATTAATCAATGGTGGTCACGGTCAAGATAATATTAATTACTTACTTAAAAATAAGATCGCATTTAACATTACTAAAGAATATGAAAACGGTGTACGGGTTGGTAATATACCTAATCACAAAAATAAAGCAAAGAGAAGTGGAGAGGGCCAAGCATGGTTCCCTAAGGAGTGGACATCGGAAGATATCAAAAAGTCAGGTGAGCATGTAGCAAATCTGCCTGAGAATAGAGTTAAGGGTGACGGTGAATGGATGTTTGGAAACTATAATAACGTTAGAGTAGGAGTGATCAAGAACGATGGTCAGATCGGAACGGTTACTCCAGATAACTCAAGACAACCGTAAGGAGAGCAAACCATGGTAGACTACAGTGAAAAAGTGATCTCATTAATAAAGAAGAGAAAAGATTTACACCCCGACGATCCAGCTATTCAAACGATATGGAATGAGATGGTAGACATTCTAAAAGAGAATGAGCAGAGTGCCATATCATTTCTAAATCAATGCGGAGAAGAAGATTTATATTGGCTCAGTGAAATATATGAAGATCTATCTTCTGAATTCCAAAGTCGAGCATTTATAGATTGTCTTCTTCAATTGCAAAAGAAGTATCCTGATCTGGATATGGAGCAGGATATAGAATATGCGATTCAATCCATTGAAGAATAATGTTAAAAACATAAGCCTATTTCAACTCCTATACGGAGTAGTCATGGGCTATTTTTATCTCCTCAATCCAATCGACTACTTTACAAAATCACCCCATCCCTTCAATTGAAAGTATCCAAGCCCAAGAAGCTTAGGGCAGACGAAGATGATTTGTATTGGATCATAGATATAGATGGTGACTTTAACATAATTGGAGTGAGATGATGAGAGTTCAGCTTAAAGATACATTAGCATTACAAACCAATTTATCATTTGATCAAAAATATATCGTATTTGAAATAGAGTCTGCTCCTTCAGGAGATACGTATTACAGGATTGAAAATGATGCTATGCGGGTTGTTCCTTATGATTCGTCACTATTTAATGTAGTTTCAGATAAGTTAAATGGTGACTGGACTATCTTAGATAAGCCTAATCAATCATCAGCCAGATTGCCAAGAGAGATTGCATACATGACATTTTGGGAAGAGTTTTACAATGATGAACCCAAGGCTCTACGGGCGTTTAATCAATCTAAGGCTAGATTATATCTTGAAGAGTTAGATGATACCGAAATCAAAGATATTCTGGAGAGTAACAAAGAGGAAGAGATTTACTTTGTCTTAAATACGTTAATCAGGACGAAGTGTGACACGTTTACGAACGACATGATCCAGGTTGCCAAAAAGAGGCTGGAAGAAAATCGTTACTCACAGGACGACATGTTATTGGCTGCATTTCAATATTTGAGTTTGTTTCAAGAAGAACATATCAATGAATTCTTTATATACTACTTGACCAACATCGAGCTTGGAAATGATGAATTAACAGAGATCGTGAGTAATTACTTTGCCTCATAACAGATATGGTGAGTGGATATGGGGCAGACCTTAAAGAATATCATCTTTGTTTTTAAGAAGAAACTTTTTGAGATGGTTACTTTTTCAGATGTAACAGGAATTTTTTTTATTGTTAATCATGATGGAGAATAAAAATGTGCTGGCAGGTAAGCAAGAATAAGATCATTGAAAGTAATCAGGAAAACATAGTTTTCAACAAATGAATAAATGGACTCTCAAGTGGGTGGCATGATGTCAAAAAGTATTTATATGAAGAACAAAGAAGAGGTGCTTGCACCGGAACTTATGGCTTATACCTTGGCCAAATTAGGTTCGTATGAATGGAATAGAACAGAGATGTATAATCCGAATAGGATCTATGAGAATCCTGCAGGTTTTTATTTTAGATTCCACAACTCTGATCAGCTTTACGAACAATTAAAGCCTTGTATTCAGCACTTTAAGGGCAACCTTGAGTGGATGATCCATGTTAGTCCGTTAACCAATAACCAAAATTACGTTATTGAGCCGGCGGATGTACACTATGCTAAACAAACTGAGGCATATCAGGTGAATTTGGAACTTGAAGAAGTGCTTCAAGATTCATATAAAGAAATCTGTGAGCAAGCCATCCAGGACATTCCATTGTTATATAATCATATTGAGCAATGGTTCGACTTGAAACATAAACAACAATATCAACCTACAATACCGAATTAAAAACATTAGGATAGAATGAAAGAATTATATGATGTAAGAAGGTTTGGCTATGGAAAGTTTAGAAATTATTTTAATTGATTTTAACAAAAACAATCTAGATCGATTCATTAAAAATGATTTGAACATTCAGGTGGATCGGATCAAAAGTTCTCACTTTTATGATAACCGTAGTGAAAACGATATTGAATTTCAGCAAATAGAGAGCCTTGAAGAGGTTCTTTCTCCTAAGGGAACGGGGAATATATTATTGTCTCATCTTAATCTGGGTCATACCTTTAACGACGTGATGATTGTATTTTCATTTGATGAGGAATCTGGAGATATTGTAATTAATTTTCCTGAAGAGGAATTGTTCAGCGGAGAAAATTCAGAGACAACGTTAAAAGCTCAGAAGTTAATAGAGTATATTCTTGATATTAAGAACAAGTATGCAATTAAGAAGGTTAGAATCGGTTATGAACCAGCTATGGATGATGACACTTGCTTGGTCGAGATTGATAAAGAAATGATGGATACGAATGTTATTGTCTCAAAACTGTTGGCTTAGAATCCTTCTGAACCAGAGTTTGATGCAGAACAATTAGACATTAATAATGGCAGAAAGCCCATTTCAACTCGAATACGAGTAGTCATGGGTTATTTTTATATCCTAATTCCAATCTACTACTTTACATATCACCCCATCTTCAATGGCAACTTGTATAATGGCAACAAGGGAGATTCTGATCGAGGCTCGAAAACTTCAACAGCAGAAGGGATGTTATACCACATGCCTACATACAACAAATTGGTGCGGGACAAGATTCCGCATATTATCACATCCAGCGGTAAGGAATGCCGGACCCGCATTCTAGACTCGGAGGAGTATAAGCAAGAGTTAAGAACGAAGCTGCAAGAAGAATCGGATGAGTATGTAAAAGCAGCAAGCGATCAGGAAGCGCTGGAAGAATTGGCAGACATGCTGGAGGTGATCCGAGCGCTGGCGGAGGTACACGGGGCGAATGCGGCGCAGCTGGATAAGCTTCGGGCAGACAAAGCGGAAGCGCGCGGTGCATTCCAGGAACGGGTGTACCTGATTGATGTCGACGAAGCTTAACGTTAAACTCATTACAGATAACCTGGTCGATGAACTGATTACCCGGATGCACCATGCGTCCGGGATTTATATTATGACGTCCTTTATCATGCAGTCCGGGGTGAAACTACTGGCCCCGCACTTAAAGCGGGCGGCGGAGCGTGGGGACGAGGTGCGGATGCTCGCGGGAGACTATCTGTATATCACACAGCCGGAAGGCTTGCGGGCGCTCTGTGAGGTTAATCCACGAATTGAGACACGTTTGTGGCGAAGTATGGGTACTTCTTTTCACCCGAAAGCTTATCTGTTCGATGCCGATTGTATAGAAACCATAATCGCTTCATACAAAAACCTCAAAAAATCCTCATCGCCAAACTGATCAAAATAACCCGCATAGCGACGATCCGTCGTATAGGTCTCCGTGATACACCTCAAAATCTCATCATCACAGACCATAAACTGTTCCAAACAATTCTTCCATTCACGCACTAACGCTTGCACCTCACCAGAAGCAGGAGACAACTCCTGATGCTTCGACAATTCCCGAAATACCTGCTCCATGTTGACCGAGAACTGCTGGTAGGCTTTTTCTTGCTCTTCCGCAGACAGTTGATTCACATTGGCTTCGAACTCCTGATATTTCTCGGTATCTCCATATATAAACTTCGCCTCGGATTCATATTGTTCTTGGATGGGCAGAATGGAAGAGTCGTCAAACAGATTAAGATGAGAGATATCCGTCCCATCTACATACTCATCCAATTGATGGATGATGGTTTCGAGCTTTTGTTTGCGTTGAACGAGTGTGCTGCGGTGCTCTCTCAGGATATCTTTTTGTTCTTCTTTGGAAAGTTGCATCATGGCCACAATGTCTTTTAATGAGAAATTCATTTCTTTGAACAACAGAATCATTTGCAGATTCCCGAGTGCCTCTTGATCGTAATACCGATAGCCATTGTCTTCGACTTTACTCGGTTTTAATAGATCTGTTTTATCATAATAATGTAATGCACGTTTGGTGATGCCAGTAATTTGAATAATATTTTTAACGGTGAAATAGGGTGTCTTCATTCCAAAAGTCCTTTGTTTCAGCAAGGATGACACTTGCCGGAGTGATGGTTGCTTGGGTAATCGGTGTACCTGTTTTGTTCAGATAATATTGGATTAAGTGATAACCGCAAGAATAGCCAGCCGCATAGGGCATACCTACGGGCGTGAAGTTTTGCATGATGGCAAGTTCATCGCCGTATAGATACGGATTAATTTGGTCAAAACCGGTGACATACAGCTGATCTTTTATCTTTGGTTTAATTACTTTATTCAAAGTCTCCATATCCGTTTTAGCTACCCAGGGGCCTAACAACTCTTCTCCATACAGGGATGTCGCAAAGCTCTCGGCCAACCCCTCACTAACAACCATTTCCCCAAGCGTAATCTGTGGATTCCACTGGATATATTGATACCTTACGTTATGATTGCATTCATGGGCTAACACGGATTGCATACGAGGTAGAGTATACCTATTGGGGATCAGGTTCGCAATAATATAACCCGGGATTCCACCATCTCCGCTGATACCTTCGTTCATCATGAGTGAGGGGCTATTTTTATCGCCTAATAAAATCGTATATAGATACTCGGAGACCGATAGCTCAATCCCGTGATCTGTAAAGGTGGATAGACTCCTATGGACAGCTTCATGACACTGTTGCCAAAATGCTTCGGACGAAATCGCTGCTAACGATTCGTTAATTTCAGGTGTAATATCTGCTGGAGCGATATTCATAAAGTTATTCATCATGATCACGTCGAAGCCGTGAGGCTCTTGAGAGCGAAACGGGATCTGTTGAATGTTCCATTTGTTCATGAATGGACTCATCATTCGCTCGCGGTATAACTCCAATTTCTCATCGGGTGCAGCCTGAATGATTTCCTCATAGATTTGATCTGAACGTAACGCGGTAATCTTCATCCTTAATCTCTCCTTTATGTAAGCTTGAGATCATTATCAAGTATGACCTAACGTAACAGTCAAGCGTTGATATTACGCTGCTGGCTCTCAGAATGATTCTGCATCTTCATTGCGAATATCAGAGCAGACAGGATATAGATCAGGCTTAACAAGAGATAAGGGAGTTGCAGCGAGAATACGCGATCAAAAGTCGTTTCACTAACCCGCACCAATAATCCGCCGAGAAGCGTACCAATGGCACTGATCCCAAAGGACAAAAAGCGAAACACACTTCCGACCCTGCCAAGCATTTCTTTAGGAACGGAACGTTGCAGGATGGACGAACGGGTAACATTGTAGACAATGATGAAAAATGCAGCACAGAAGTACAGACTACCTACCATATACGCATTGGTAGTTAGACCCACCACACCGTAGATAATTCCCATGCACAAAATGGAGGAGATAATCAATTGTTTAGTACTCCATTTCTTGCGCATATAAGCAACAGCCTGGCTCCCCACAATGCTGCCGATCGTTGCAATGGAGATGAGGATACCGAATGCAAAAGCATCCAACTGAAGCACATCTCGTACAAAAAAGATCTGAGTAGCCAGAATGATCGAATACATCAGCGTAATGGTGACAGACAGAATCGCTAGTCCGCGGAGAAAACGATCACGATAGACATATTGAATACCGGACCACATCTCTCGTTTCCAATTCTTCATCTGGCGAGTTTCCTTCTTGGTTGTTTCCGTATCCCCTGGGTAGAAGTTTCCCTTCAAACTGATCAAAAAGAGCAGAGCAATAACAGCCGTTACAGCGTCTATGGCAAAAGGAAAAACAATATGCAGGGTTATAATGAACCCTCCCAGAGCAACGCCCAGAATATCACTTGTGATTAACTGTCCCGCGGTGAATTGCCCATTGGCTTTTTCCAACTTACTCTCATCTACCAGTTGTGGGATGACCGTCTGCACTGTGCTGTCGAATACAACTCGGCTCAGGCCAATCCCAAACATGAACAGAGCCAGAATCGGAATGCTCACCCATCCACCCCAGATACATAACGTTAGGACAAGCAGAAGGATCATTCGAGTAAAGCCTGCGCCAACAAGCATATGTTTGCGTGAGTATCGGTCGATGAGAACACCCACGGGCAGACTGAATAGCAGCCAGGGTAAACGAAGTGCCGTCATAGTGACAGAGGCATACAGCGTATCGCTTGTAAGGGTTGATATAAGCCAAGGAACCGCAGCCAGTGTAAGTCCATCACCCAAAAATGTAAGCGAAAATGCACCGAATAACTTGGTATAATTCGACTTGATTTTCATCGTTCCCTCCACCAATAAGATGTTAAGCATAGCAACTTTGAGGTTGGAAAATAATGTGTTTTCACTTAAACCAAATTTAAGTTATTCTAAAATGGTTTTCAATCCTATTTTTACATTAAATAACTTCACAAAACGCTTACAAACTTTCAATTCTACCCTACCTTTTCCGCTACGAAGCTGAGATAATGGGAGAGGAATAAGGCATGAAACAGATGCGTCAACCATGTTCACCAACAGTCTAAAAATAACAGCTGTATATCCATAGGAGGATTATTAATGACGACACAACCATTGAATCTGATCCAATCCACGGAGGGCCAAGCGTTGCTTGCCCAAATGTATGGACAATCACAAGTAGTGGAACAGACTGCACGTTACACAAAGCTGAACGCAACGTTTGAAGAGTACTTTGGCGCGCAAGAGGGAAGCAAGTTGTTCAGCGCAGCAGGACGCAGCGAGATTGGCGGCAACCACACGGATCATAACCATGGTAAAGTGCTGGCGGGCAGCATTACGCTGGATACACTTGCGGTGGCTGCGCCAACGGCAGAATCGGTTATTACTTTTTATTCGGAAGGTTACGACAAGAAATATGTAATCGATCTCACAGATCTCACGCCAAATGCGGAAGACGATGGCACAACAGCATTGATTCGCGGTATGGCTGCGGGATTCGGAGAATTTGGACACCAGGTTGGCGGCTTCCAAGCGTACATCTCCAGTAACGTATTCTCGGCATCAGGACTCAGTTCATCGGCGTCATTTGAGATGCTGATCTGTACGATTTTGAATCACTTCTATAATGATGGAGCACTGGATGTTGTAACCTTGGCCAAAATTGGTCAGTATGCGGAGAATCACTATTGGAACAAACCTTCCGGTCTGCTGGATCAGATGGCTTGTGCGTACGGTGGACTCATTGCTATTGATTTTGAAAATCCTGCACAGCCGGTCATCGAGCCTGTTCAATGGGATTTCCAACAAAACGGATACTCATTGGTCATTGTGAATACAGGCGGTAACCACGCCGATCTGACGGAAGATTACGCTGCTGTGCCATATGAGATGAGAGCGGTTGCTCAGGCGCTGGGCAGTGAGTATGTTCGGGAAATTACAGCTGAAGCAATCTACGCCAACCTCAAGAAGGTTCGTGAAGCTGCTGGGGATCGTGCCGTGCTGCGTGCGCTTCATTTCCTGGAGGAAAATAATCGTGTCGATGGTCAGGTTCAGGCGTTGCGTGATGGACGTTTTGCTGATTTCTTGAAACTGATTACGGCGTCCGGTAACTCATCATGGAAGTGGCTGCAGAATGTATATCAGAGTGGTGCTGTGAAGGAACAGGAGATTGGCATCGCGCTGGCACTGACCGAGAATTATCTGCAAAACCTGGGTGATGGCGCTTGTCGTATTCATGGTGGTGGATTCGCAGGGGTTATTCTGACGATCCTTCCAAACGAAAAAGTAGAAGAGTATATGTCTTGGATGCATGACATGTTGGACACACCGATTATTGTTGTTAATGTGCGTGCACAGGGTGCAGTATGCCTGAATGCATTGATTGCTAACGCGAGCTAAATAGCACTCAGTTAAATAGTTCTAGCATGATTCTACGAAGTCTGGGCTATGCCCGGGCTTTTTGGATTGTCCATTTTTTTTAAAAAATTCAAACTTTGAAGGTCTGTAATGTGTTATTTAAGTAGAGGCTATATCTCAATATTCTTCATATGGGAGGAAGGGTCAGATGATTACACCTACAGTGGCTGGTCAGGAAGAGGCTCAATTATTCGAGGAGTTGCGGTGTGCGATCGATGAATTCGAAGATGGCGAGCAGCGGCAAATAGTTCTGAGTCGGATGGTCAGACAGCTCAGGTTCGCCAAGTGGCGCAAAGACCGGATGCGCAAAGTCGATGCATACTGCCAAAGGATCAAACCCGCGACACTTTGGATCATCTTAGCCACAGGCGCACTTGCACCAGTCTTGCTGTTTAGCATGTTCATCTGGGTATCATTGTGGGTGGAATGAAGCTGTAGAGAAGAGGGATAACAATATGAAGTTAATAAAAAGAACCGTTAACCATCGGATTATCGTATTCCGACTGTAACGATTCTCTGAGCTATCTTTAGGGTTAGTGGGACATTTGCGTAGATTTACCGTCTAAGGATTGCACTTGTCCCTGAATGTACTGGTGGTAATCACGGAAGCTGCTGATGTGATGCAAGGAATCAGAATTCTCGGACTGAATCTTAATTTTGCCGTCCTGAGGCAATTTTTTCATCTCAGCAATGACGGATTTGGAACCTTGGATATCACCGGACATGTCCTGGATTCGCTGTAATAATGCCGGATGTCCCTCATGCTGGAGCATTTCGGCGAGCGGTCTCATTTCCTCCAACTTTTGACTCGACCGTTCAAGTGTGGTCATCACTTTGTCTCCATCTGTACTTGCGCTAAGCGAAACCATTCGGTGAATATGGTCTTTCTCCATTCGCTCAAGCGCCTCAAGATGAGAAGCTTCCAGTCGTTTGGGATCGCTCCAACTCTCCGATCGAACGGTGTCATTCTGTTGCTGGGATGCATTATTCGCAGTGCCATTACCACAGCCCCATAACAGAGATGAGCAGGTTAACACGGCTCCAACGGCGATGATACTTTTTAACCTCATGCTGTCACTCCTTCGATAATTTCCTGAAGGTAGTATGAGCAATAATATCCAAAATCATGCTTCTTCTTTTCATTTCATTCCCAGTATGTAGTTGAATAACCTTTTAAAATCGAGAGTACATATCTTCGCAAATTTTTGTAGCCTGTATTTTCACGTGAAATTGCAACGGTACGTAGCGAGGTGGAAAATAATGAATCTGTATACTAATAACATATGGCGCTGGACCATCAATCTTCTGTATCCTGCCATTATCTTTGTCTTCCAGAGCTGGGGCCCGATATTGGATTCTTGGACAGGTCCTATTTTGTTCGTCGCGGTGTTCTGCTTTCTGTGGAGCGATGTGAAAGACTTGTTCCTCTCGACAGGATTGACATGGTTTATTGCCATCCCGTGTTGGTGGTATTGGATTGAACGTCCGAAACCATCGTTCGGTGCAGAACATTTTGTGGCACATCTATGGTTAATTGTACTTATGTATATTGTCTTTGTGCTCATTCCTCAGACCTTAATCCTGACTACTCGGTTGCGGGTGATGCATTATTATAAGAAGTGAAAGTTAGTAGAGAATAGGCGGCCGTTGGCCGTTTTTTTAAAATAAAATGAACGCATGGGAGAGAGTTCAATTGTTGAGCAAAGATATAACAAGAAGTAAAGAAAGAAGTTTTTTGTATATCATGATTTTCACCTTAATATATGGTCTGACATTACTGATCTGGCCGTTGATCGCATTTGCCATGGGAATGTCGCTCGCTGCACCCACTCCTTCTGAGTATCAGGTGGCAAGTCGTTTGGAGGGCAATATACTGATGTCATACCCAATCTGTGTTATTGTGGCCTTGGTTTCGGGTTGGGTTTCTTATCATGAGAAAAGATACATCTTTCCTTACTGGATCATGCAGTTGCCATTGTTATGGATTGCTGCATGGATGCTGGTAGATTACTTCGGGGCAGCACTATCTGACATACCATTTCTACGATAATTAATTGTTTATAGAGATTCAATTTTAAGGAGAGGTTAATCTATGCCCAAGACAAGCAACCGTCGACGGGTAGCGTACGTGTTGTTCTTTGTATTGGGTGGCTCTGTTTTTGATACGCTCTTGTGGTCCGCAGGACATCGACACAATCTTAAGCGAAGAAGGTATTCCCCCAGAACAGGTAAAGCTAGTTACAACTATTGAAACGCGAACACAAATGGTATTATATCAAGATCTCACTACGAATAACCTGACTCCTGCTTTGATTCAGCAAAAGATGTGGTTCTCCGAACTGGCCAGAATAGGCGGTGGTCTGCAGGATAATCCGGTCGAGCCGCTTTCTTCTCATATATCATGATACGAGGAGTCTAAAGGCAAAATGATCTATATTATATACGGGTATCTCCACGATGCTGACATTACCCAGGTGCATATTCACTACGAACCAAATCTGGCCTCTTCACGGTTGGAAGCGGAAATCGTGGAATCATCTTCCGATCAATCCAACGGGAGGTTGTGGTATGCGGTAATCCAGCAGCCGATTCACGAGATGATATGGGACATAAAAGGGTTGAATGACGAAGGTCACGTCATCTACTCATCTCTCGATAGTGAGGTTAGGAAGCAGGCTGGCTGATGGAATGGAAACTTCGCTGTCATAGATCTGCATGACCCGAACTACAAACGAACTACCTCCATCTACACAAACACCCCTTATCCGGCTCCAGACGGACAAGGGGTGTTTCGCGTTCTGGCTACACTTTCCGTTTATATTTCCCTGTATACGGGATCGTGAGGTGGATTTTCAGATCCTTAATCGAGTCTTCCGTAAGCATCATCTTGCTCCCGTTGTTGGATAACTTACGCCAGAGTTTCGGATTTTTGCGATACAGCTTCTCCTGAAGACCGTAAATATCCACACCACGCTCAAGGCCGTGACGATAGGTCTGCATGATCTGCTCCCGCAACTTCACTTCACTAATCTGGATCATCTCCTCATAAGAGGTGGGCACCAGGTATTCGTACAGGGCGGTGAGGTAGTGGGCATCAATGTTGAACGTAACGTCTTCACCCTGAATGACAGGTTTAATTTTGATCTTTGGTAATCCTACACTGAGCGCCCCGTAGATCGTTCCATCCTTCTGCACAAGCAAGGGAGCACGCCGCATGTCCTTGATTAGCCAGTGATAACCGGGAAGCTGACTGCGTGGAAAGTATTCAAAGTCATAACCAGTCTTTTCGAAAAAGGCCCCTTCCACCAGAAACAAATCATGTTTCTTCTCATTCTCAGCCCACTGAGTATCGTTCAATGCAATACTTGGCAGATACGTCGTGGTAGCGGGATCATTATGTGTTGCAATGAGCTTAAAGCTAAGCACAGGCGGGTACAACGATTCTTCCATGTACGTGGGAAGTGGATTGTGAAGAATGCTGTCCAGTGGCGACATATTATAGATGGACGTTGCACTAAGAATTTTCTCCAGAGGCGCTCGTGTTCCATACACCCAGGTTGTATAACGGGATTCTGGAAACCGTCCCAGCATGTCGAACACTTCTTTGATATGTTTGCTGGTCAGCACACCTTCCGCCATAACAATGGCTGTCACATGCCCCCAAGCCATGTGTAATTGAGCCGTACGGAACAGCTCGTTCAGCGCCAGACTCATGGTTTTCCCTTCGGCATGTCCGACCCATACAGGCGGTGTATCTGCACTTTTGGTTGAACTTTCACTTTTGGCGACACTTGCAAAATCCAGCGTTTGTACATACAGATGATACATGCCGTCCTTATAATCAATCCCAAAGGCTTTGGCGTAGTCTACCTGTTGAATCTCAAAGGCACTCCAGCACCCACTCGTCATCACGCACATCGATAGGCTTAACAGACCTAGCATATATCGCTGTAACAAGTGTTTCATCGTTCGTTCCCTTTCTTGCGGGGCTCCTGGGTCTCGAGATAGACGGGTCTTCGTTTACCTAACCCCTTTGGCAGTTTGAATAATGAAGCTATCGCTTGTTTGAAATGAAGCGGTGTTAACGGCGTGAGATATGGAATGCCAAATGATTTGAGATCGGTCAGGTAGATGAGGAACATAATCAACGATAGGATGAACCCATAGATGCCGAGGGATGCCCCCAGGACAAAACAAAGGAACCGCAGGATCAGCACAGAACTGGTCATGACCTGATTCACAATGGTTGCTCCAGCTACGACGGTAACTGCGATGATGACAATCATGAGGGGAGAGACCATGCCGGCTCGAATGGCGGAATCTCCGATAATCAGACCTCCAACGACAGTTAATGTCTGGCCGATGGCACTTGGCAAACGTACCCCTGCCTCACGGAACAGCTCCATCAGCAGCATAATGAGAAACATCTCCATTCCCGATTCCATCGGAAGTCCCATGCGTCCAACTGAGATCGTTGCGACTAGAGGAAAGGGGATCTGATCCATATGAAAGGATGTCAGCGCAATATAGAATCCGGGCAGGAACACGGTGATCATCAGGCCAAGAAAGCGCAGCATCCGTCCTACGTTCACAGGCAAGAAGGGAAAGCTGGCATCCTCCGGGGATTTGAGCAGAAGAAACAGATTGACTGGCCCAATGATGGCGCTGGGATTGCCGTCTACAATGAGGATAAAACGTCCATTCAGGAGACATTCTGCAGCAAAGTCAGGCCTGCCCGTATAATGGGTGACGGGAAACAAAGTAATCTTCGAAGGCGACAGCAATTCTTCCAGTTCATTGGCGGTCAAGATGCGTTCGGTCTCAATCTTACGCAACCGATCCTGGACGTCTTCGATTAGCTCCGGATTGGCGATATTCTTGATATACATCAATGCCACCTTGGTTGCAGAACGTGTACCGATCAGTTCGATATTACAGGCCAGTTGGTTCGTACGCAGACGGGTGCGTATCAAGGCAACATTAACGGCAAGTGGTTCAATGAACCCATCTCTTGCCCCGCGGATCGAAACTTCGGTGGTCGATTCCTCCGGTGTCCGAGTAGGGATGTTAGATATATCAATACTCCACATGGTTTGCAGGGATGGTATACAGACTAACATATGACCTTCAAAAACACGGAGAGACATCAGTTCAGTTCCAAATGCCGGATCTTGCAGATCCATTCGGGTCCAATCCAGGCTGATGCACTTTTCAATGTCGGATGTACGGATAAAGTGTGTATTTTCATATGTTCGTCTGAGTTCAGGGAGAATAATATCGTAGATCGCTTCACTATCTACCATACCGCTGCAATAGGTCATAATGAGTTGCATCGGAGGTTCTCCGATCATATGACTATTGATGATGACATCATCAGATCCGGCAAAAAAGGTATTCAGGTTATGCTCGTTCATTCGGAACGGTTCAACGTCAGGATTATTCTTGGGTTGGGTTGAGATCGGCACGTTTGGGAGCCTCCTTGTCCTTTTTGTGGATTAATGCGGCAATGGTCAATATTACGGTAACGATGGATACATAAGCGAGCATGACCGGGAACTGAATATGGTCCACATAATAATCCACGTAATCAATGCGCCACCATTGCATC
Organism: Paenibacillus sp. FSL M7-1414; assembly: GCF_038003195.1. Classification (NCBI taxonomy): domain Bacteria; kingdom Bacillati; phylum Bacillota; class Bacilli; order Caryophanales; family Paenibacillaceae; genus Paenibacillus; species Paenibacillus sp. FSL M7-1414. The sequence continues at coordinate 1,133,246 of NZ_JBBOOS010000001.1, forward strand.
GCCATGAAGCTCATGATGACGGTAATGGTGAGAATCGCGATATATCGTTTCTTCGGTCTGCGGAAATTCAGCAGATCCACGATGAGATACATGGATATGGCGACCCTTGCGAAGGAACCACTGAGCCACTGATAGATGGACAGAAAATCAACGTGTTGCAAAAGTTTGCCGATATTCACAAGTTTCCATTGCTCATAGGGACTGTTTCGTTGTTTGGCTGCTTCTTCGGGACCAAATTCCACGATGGCTCCGATGGTTGGTCCGATCGCCATACTGAGCATAAACACGCCAAGGATCAGAACGTGCCACCAACGAATTTTGCCTTTGACTTCATGTTGGAATAACATAAGAATCCAGATTTCCATAAGCCCGGCAAGAGAGTAGATCATGCCCCGCCACACGGGACCCATGCCGTTCTCCATAATCGGGAACAATAGACTGTAGTCTTTGTATTTCATATTGGCGGACATTACAAAATAACCTAGCAAAATTACAAAGGGCAGTAGCAGACTGGAAGTCATCGCAATGGAGCGTATGCCTTTAGCCGCTGCCCACGCAGCAACCAGTGCTCCGCCACCTGCCAGAACATAGGGAGGTGTGAATTGAAGATACGTGGATACGGTCCAGTTGGTTGTCTCATACAACGTATGTGTGCCAAGCGTGAACAGCAGAATGGAAGCGGAGATTCGGAAGATCCAGGAAGGGACCGCCCCGAATTCTCGCGTAATCCAATCTGTTAATCGCTGTCCACGTACTCGCCGAATGATGATATACATCATACATAGAAACAACATGAAAAAAGGGCCAGCCGCCACGACAGACAACCATCCATCCCTGCCTGCTGCTTCGAGAATTCCTGGAATGGACAAGACATGGCAGACCAGTCCGGCACTTAATAAAATGATGGAAAAGGACAACCAAATGGTAATTTGACCTTTTTCACGACTCATGCGAATCCTCCTTTCCAATGAAGGAAGTTTCCGTTAGGTTGTACAGCATACAGGAAGTTGATTCCTTTTTCAGATTTTTTCACAGAAAGCTGCAAGCGATATGGACGGACTACGCAGAAAGCTTTAACATACAGATATAGCAATGTCGAAGACAAGCACCGAGCGAAGCATAGAGAAATAGGGAGGAAACCTGCGATGACAAATACAACGAAGGCACCTGGAGAGACAAAAGTTGGCTTTATTGGTACAGGCGTGATGGGTAAAAGCATGGCTGGGCACATCCAGCAAGCGGGATATCCGCTGCATGTGTACACGCGAACTGCTGCCAAAGCGGAAGCGTTGGTGAAGGAAGGTGCCGTATGGCATGACACACCAGGCAAACTGGCTGCTGCGTGTGATGTCATCATAACGATGGTGGGGTATCCGAAAGATGTAGAGGAGATTTATCTCGGTGAGGATGGTCTCGTAGCCAATGCCAAACCGGGTTCATATCTGATTGATATGACAACATCCAGTCCGCTACTGGCTGCACGAATCTTTGAAGCTGCGGAAGCCAAAGGACTGCATGCACTGGACGCGCCTGTGTCGGGCGGTGATATCGGAGCGCAGAACGCGAAGTTGTCCATTATGGTTGGTGGTAGTTCGGAGGCCTTTGAAGCCGTGCGTCCGCTGTTTGAGCAGATGGGCACCAACATTGTGCTGCAAGGCAAGGCGGGAGCCGGGCAGCATACCAAAATGTGCAACCAGATTGCCATTGCCTCTGGCATGATGGGTGTATGCGAAGCACTTGCCTATGCCAAGACGTCTGGTCTGGACGCGGAGACCGTGTTGAAGAGCATTGCTACCGGTGCAGCCGGAAGCTGGTCGCTCAGCAATCTCGGTCCGCGCATGATCGCAGGCGATTATGAGCCTGGATTCTATGTGAAACATTTTATCAAAGACATGGGAATTGCACTGGAGTCTGCAAAAGCGATGGGCATGAAAACGCCTGGGTTGGCCCTGGCCGAATCCCTGTATCAGGAAATAGCGAATAATGGGCTGGAAGAGAAAGGTACTCAGGTGCTCTACACCTATTATCTTCAGGCTTAACAACCAAGAGAACAGCAGCGTATTCTTTTTCTATTCAGGAAAGGGTTGCGCTGTTTTTTTTCAATTTTGCGGCTTGTTTATGCGTCTAAAGTCACGAAATTGGTTAAATGTTCATATGTACTTTGCGTATTGGAGAGATTTTGATCGTTTTCCCTTTATTTTTACCCCGCTTTATCCGACATAAGTAATAGAAGTTTACATAATGAATGTGTCAAAGGATGTTATTCCTCCTGTAATGGTCACCCGTAACCCACACTATAATAGAACGGAGCTTGCCCATGTTCAAGAAAATCCTGTCTCTGTTCAAGACACAACCAGAGCTTGCGAACCAGATTACAGCCTCCGCTTCAGCGTTACCATCAACGACAACCATTCCCCCGCGTATGGTCCGTAGTAAGCGCAAGAAAAAGGCGGAAGGGGATTGGACACGCCAGCCGGAGGAGCCTAGCACAGCAGATCAGCTGATAGGTCTTCCAAGTCAATATAAAGTGCTGAACGATCTGCTCGTTACCAATCCGAAGTCACGCTCCGGTTATTCGCAGATTGATCATGTCGTGATCGGTCCTCGGGCAATCTTTGTGATCGAAACCCGAAATCTGACGACAGGTGAGATTCGCGGCGGAAGAAGAGAGGCCAATTGGTCGGTCAGCAGCAGCCGGGTCAAAATGTACAATCCACTCATGCAGCATCGTGCACATGTGGAAGCCATCCATGCACACCTCGGAGACTACAAAAGAGTACGCCTTGTCTCCATGGTGACCTTCACCAACCGTTGCCGCATCAGTGTTGATCCTGCTGTGAGGTATGTGAACTCGGATGAACTGATCATCTACGATCATGAGTTGGTGGAAACGATTCAGCGGAAGACGGAACGACTTGAGAGTGAGGTTCCCGAAACCGTATTTCAAGAGAAAGATATTCAGGCGATCTACGCTCTGTTATCATCGGTTAATTCCACGGATCCTCAGATTCGGTCAGAGCATATGGAGAAGGCCAAAGGGATCAAATAATTACGCTTCACAAACACTGTTGTCCATACGGGCGGCAGTGTTTTTGCGTTGCGGTGGTAGTTAATGCACGCCTAGTAAAAGGCTTTAGACACAGGTATATCGTCGTATACAACCGGTTTTTAACTTATGATAGAATGTAGACCATGTCCAATTGTGTGAATCAAGCATGTTATATGAAAGGATATTTTTGTAAGTAGGTGTTCAAGTCTTGGAGCCAGAGGTTAATGGTTCTCAGGAATATACATACGATAGGGGAAGATTATACGATGAAATGGAATTATACGATAAAGACGTTCACAGTTATGCTTGGTTTGGCAACGATTCTGACAGCTTGTGGTGGCGGAGCTAAAGAGACGTCATTGCCGGAGTCTGCTTCCGGTACAGAAGTTGCTTCATCAGAAACAAGCAGCCCAAATGCTGCTGTAACAGAAACCGCAGCAACCGGTTCGAAGGGGAGTGAGGAGACAGGTTCAACTACAGAAGAATCTTCTTCAACTGACGACGGCAAGATTGGAAAGGACACCACACTGGAAGAGTTGAAGCAGCAGTATGCCGATAAACTTGGTTATATCCGTATCCCGCTTACGGATCATCCGGTGCGTCGAGTCAGTGAGGAACGTTCCAAAAATATTAATGTGGCCAACTATAGTGATGCCGTTGTGGACATGAATGCAGAGGTTCCAATTCATTCCGATTCGCAGCGGTTAATTGATGATGCCTTTCCATTTTTCACAACCGTACAAGCACCTGATGAATCTTATATAAATTGGGAAGAAGCAACCAATCTGGAGCGTGCCATGGTGAAAACACTGTTTATCGCCCGTGAAGGTCTGCTAATTACTGAGGATGCGATGAAAAATAAGGATTATAGCAGTACATCATTCCAGGATTCGATGGATTTCTTCAGGGTCACAGCGAAATTTGAATCCATGGCACCTGTTGCACAGCATCCGCGTGACATTACGTTGAGTACGCTATACGACAAAGCACGCACGTCATGGGGCAAGCTTGCTGCGATGGACCCGGAGCAGGATGAAGCGGCGTTTGCCGAGATGTACAAGACGACGAGAACCGATGCCAATAATGCCATGGGGTTGCTTAATGTTCTGTTGTCTACGAATGAGGAAGAACGGATCAAAGAAGTTTACGGGGAATAAAAATGCCGTGATCCAGAGTTAATCTGAATCATCCTGGTAACATGTCTGGATCACATGCCTACAAACTCTGACTACCGCTTGAAGCGGGGTCAGGGTTTTTCTGGTTTTTTCCAAGAGGTGTATGATATGTTTTTAGGAGTAAGACATGTACGGAATATAGGTGAGGTGTGTGAAAGATGTGGTGGATGAACTTTTGTAAACGCTTTAAATTTAAAACGAAGCTAATCTTGTTTTTATCTACCGCAACGGTCTTAATCTCCGGAATCACAGGGTTGATCACCTATCGCATCCATATCGACCTGTTCAATGAAGAGGTCAGTCGCCAGTATAGTCTTACCGCAGAGCAGATTCTTGCACGTCTGGATTCCAGGGTACACGACATGTATAAAGTCACCGATTATATCACACTGAATCCCTCCGTAAAAAATGCCATCAAAGCACAGACCTCTGGCATCTCGTCCTACGATCAGATGAAGCTGGAAGATGAACTGGATGATCAGTTGTATCAGGTAAGGCTGGATGCACCGGAGATCATGGGGCTCCGCATATATGACCTGAAGGATAACATATTTAATCTCGGCGCCTTTGCTGGCTCATTTCAACAGATGGATCCTTCCTATCTGGCAGAGATGGTTCATAGACTGGAAGGAACGGGCGGCGAATATGGTTGGAATCGTTTGGGGCCGGATGCTTTCTTGCAGGAGGAACAATCCAATTGGATTCTGGCGGGACGATTAATGCGGTCTGTTGATCTGGAGACCTATGGCGTCATGCTAATTCTGTTTAACACCTCGTTGTTCGAATCGTATCTCAAAGATCTGCGACTGAATGAGGAAGTTGCTGTCTACTTGTTTGACGCAGATGGTGAGCTTCTATATGCCTTTCATAATCAGGATGCGGATCCACCCCCACTTACCGAGCTAAGCCTAGGGGCGACGGAGATCAGGGACGAGCAGGGAACAACCCAATTGTATACGAAGCAAACGTCAGACAAAGCGGGCTTCACCCTGGTCAGCAAGGTCTCACTGGCTCAGATTCAGAACAAGGGAAAGATTATTGTAAAAGTTGCTGTGTTCTCTGCGGTAGCCAGCATATTTTGCTCCTGGTTCATCATTACCGTAATTAGCGGCAGACTGTTGCGTCCACTTGCGAGTCTAGTCAACGCGATGAAAAGAGTGCGTGATGGACAGTTCGATACACGGGTACGGATCGAGACACGGGATGAGCTCGGTTTCATCGGTGAACGATTCAATGCAATGGCTTCCCGGATTGATACGCTTATACATGAAGTGTATGAGCGCGAACTCAGTGAAAAAGAAGCTGAACTCAAAGCTATTCAGGCCCAGCTGAATCCCCATTTTCTGTATAACACGCTGAGCATGTTTTTCTGGAAGTTCTATATGCTTGGTGATGAGAAATCGGCTCGCCTGGTCACTGCCTTGTCCGAGATGTTGCAGTATACGCTGGAACCCGTGCAGCAACTAACGACCGTACAGGATGAGATGAAGCAAATAGATCACTACCTGCAGATTCAGCAGGCCCGGTATCAGGAAGCCTTGTCGATTGAAATTGCCGTTCCTGCTGAATTGTTTCGCTGTCAGGTGATCCGACTGTTGCTTCAGCCCATCGTGGAGAATGTTTTTGTTCATGCCTTCTCGGACAAAAGGAACAACCGCCATCTGGAGATTCGTGGCTCGCGGCAAAACGGGCATGAAGGAGAGCCGGATCTGCTCATCATTGAAATTTCAGATAACGGCTGCGGCATGCACGCATCGGTCATTGAACGCATTATGAAGCCAGTGGCACATGCCGATGAGGAACGTCAGCACATTGGCATGCGGAGTGTACTTCGAAGAATTGAGTTGATTCACGGTGAACCCTACGGTGTACAGATCGAGTCGACTGTGGGAGAGGGTACGCTAGTACGTCTTCGTTTGCCTTATCAGATCGGTGAGGACTCATGCCGGGAAATTCAGGTGACTGAAAGGAGTAGGTTCTGTTGAATGGACGTATGCTTGTAGTGGATGATGAAGCATTATTTCGTCAGGGTCTGATTCATCTGGTTCGCAATAACCCCCTCGGGTGGGAGGTCGTTGGGGAAGCGGCCGATGGAGAAGAAGCGATACAGGCTGTACACAGCTACACACCTGATCTGATCATTACGGACATCAACATGCCTGTGATGGATGGTCTAGATTTGGCCGAACGTATACACGAGAGTGGACTGGACATTATGATTATCATTTTGACAGGTTATCGTGAGTTCGAATATGCACAGCGTGCCATCCGATATGGGGCAATTGAATTTTTGTTAAAGCCTTTCTCTCTCGATGAAGCATGTCAGGTGTTACAAAAAGCACATGAACGATATCGCCGAAAACAGTCTGACATTCGGATCAGGGAACAATACAGCCAGGTGGACCGTACCGAGAGACTGCGAGAGGAACTGACTTTGTTGCTGCTCCACCATCAATTCGGATCGATAATGAATCGGATCGAGATGTTGCTAGAAGAAGCGTCCGGGATGAGCTTGTCACAAGGCAAAGCGGAGATTCATATGCTTATGAAGGTCATGACGGACTTACTGGTACAACAGCTTCAGCCTCAGGAATCCAGTGGTATGGACTCAACTGCCCCAGATCCACTGCTCTGGATTCATACCATACCTGAAGTCATCGCTTGGGCGAGATGCAAGAGCGAAGAGTGGGTGGATATGCTGATGCGGCTAACTCAGGAACAGCAGGATCATGTCGTTACACGTGTTATACAGTATATTGAAATGAACTATTCCAGCACATGCACGTTGCAGGCCGTGGCTGCCCATGTTCATGTGACTCCCAACTACTTGAGCCATTTGTTCAAAAAAGAGACAGGACAAGGCTTCAGCCAATATGTCAGCAAGCGTCGAATTGATAAGGCGAAGCTACTGCTGCACAGCACTCGGCAGAGCATGGCAGATATAGCGGAACTGACCGGGTTCGATAACTCCAGTTATTTTACAACCGTATTCAAACAGATGACGGGGGTATCGCCCCGTGAATATCGCAAGCAAGTAGCCAAGTGAAGTGCCCGGTAGAAATCCCCCTCGAATGCTGCAGGGTCACAATTAAAGAGAAGCCTCCTCTTAATATCTGTTTGTTTCCAAGGGCAACCCCACCATGTGGGGTTATTTTTGCGTAGAAAATTATAAAAGGATCGTTAAATAACAAATGTTTACGCTTACATTTTTATCTAAAATACAACTATAGTACATCAACAGCAGAGAGGAGTGATGGATGTGAAGGGGGAACTGACCGCAGGTCCGCCGTCTGGATTACAACCGCCGGACAGTGAAATGAAGCATCGGATTCGGCAGCAGCGGCTTCGACGATTCAAGATGAATATACCGTTAATCTTGATGTTTGTTCCGGTGATTATGTTCTACCTTACCTTTCGTTATGCACCCATCGGAGGGCTGGTCATGGCCTTTAAGGATTACAACTTCTATGATGGGCTGTGGAACAGTCCATGGGTGGGCTTTCAGCATTTTCAGACGCTGTTCAGTGATCCGCGCACGGTGGAGATTATTCGCAACACCTTGTTCCTCAGTCTGTTAAGCATCATTATCGGGTTTCCCATTCCGATCATTCTGGCCATTATGCTAAATGAAGTGCGAAACATGGCCTTTAAGCGAACGGTGCAGACGGTGGTCTATATGCCACACTTCTTTTCCTGGGTCATCATTGCGATGATGATCATGACGGTTTTCTCTTTGGAAAATGGGATCGTCAACCGCTGGGTCGAGGCCTGGACGGGAGCGCCTTATCCGTTCATGTACAACAAGGGTTCGTGGGTAGCGGTGTTTGTTGGCTCAGGGATCTGGAAGGACATGGGCTTTAATGCCATCATTTTTCTCGCGGCACTAACGACCATTGATCCGAGTCAATACGAGGCTGCACAGATGGATGGGGCCAGCAAAATGCGCCAGATCTGGCATGTCACCCTTCCGGGTATACGCTCTACCATTATTCTCCTGCTGATTTTGTCGATGGGGCGGGTGATGGAGGTCGGATTCGACCAGGTGTATATGCTTCAGAATTCCAATGTCAATGAGATAGCAGATGTAATCAGTACCTATATCTACCGCACCGGTCTACAGGGAGCACAGTTCAGCCTGACAACAGCGATGGGATTGTTCGAATCACTGGTTGCATTTATCCTCATTTTCAGTGCAAATTATATCGCGCGTCGATTTAACGAAGGTTTGTGGTAGGGAGGGAGAACAGCATGAGAAAAACCAAAGGAGAAAAAGTCTTTTATCTAATCAATTATGTATTGTTGTCATTGGTTGCCGTCAGCTGTATCCTGCCCTTACTGAACATTGTTGCTTTGTCATTTAGTGATGCGAGAGCGGTTGTTTCAGGTCAAGTGGGGTTATGGCCCGTCGATTTCACCTGGTTCTCCTATCACAGCCTAATTACGGGAACGCCGATTCTGAATGCATTCTGGAACAGTGTGGAGATCACATTGATCGGTACAGGGCTCAGCATGGCGGTGACGATTATGGCGGCATATCCGCTGTCACGTAGACATTTTTACCACCGGCGCTTCTTTACGATGGCGATGGTGTTCACGATGATTTTTAACGGTGGACTCATCCCGACTTATTTGGTCGTGCAAAATCTCGGTCTTGTGAACAGTTACGGCGCGCTTTGGCTACCGGGTCTGGTGAGCACGTACAACATGCTGATTATGCGATCTTATTTTGAAAATCTGCCGGGGGAAGTGGACGAGGCTGCGCGCATCGATGGTTGTGGTGAACTGGGGCTTTTGTTCCGAATCGTGTTGCCATTATCCAAACCTTTGCTGGCGACTATTGCTCTCTTTTACGGCGTGGGTTACTGGAATTCGTTCATGAGTGTGATGATTTATATCAATGATACGTCCAAATACAACATGACCGTGCTCGTCCAAAATATGATTATGTCCAATCTGAATGTACAGGATTTTACCGATCCAACGATGATATCTAATCTGACCCCGGAAGGCATCCGGGCAGCAGCTGTCATTGTGATGGTTATACCCATTTTGGCAGTGTATCCGTTCTTGCAGAAGTACTTCGTTAAAGGGGTCATGCTTGGATCAATTAAAGGTTAAAGCAGGCTGTGGGTTAACCCGCATGGGTTCATAATACAGGAGAGAAAGAGGGTCTTATCTATGGCGTTAACGATGAAGGCATGGATGAAGTCGGGTCTCGTTCTGGGCTTGATCGGTGGTTTGCTGGCGGGATGTACAGGAGGTAACGGTAGCGAACAGGCGGAAGGCGAAGGCAACAGGGGGAACATTACGTCAACGATCTATGATCGGGGCGCGGTCCCAAGCGGCATGGGTACGATCGAAGATAATATGTGGTCCAAGTGGATTAACGAGAATGGCCCGGCAAATGTAAAATATACAGCAGTTCCCCGCTGGGAGTCCCAGTCGAAACTTAACGTATTATTCGCTTCTGGCAGTGCACCGGATATTATTTTTGAATTCGGTACGCCCATCCGTAACACACTGTTTAATCAGAAACAGCTGATGCCGCTGGATGAGTTGATCGAGAACTCGAGTGTGGAATACAAAGCCTTGATGGAGAAATATCCCCAACTCAAGAAGGCTGGCATCAAAAGCGATGGTAAGCTCTATGAAGTGGGACGTATGAACGAGGTGTTTCCACTAACGAGCTTTTTCATTCGGGAAGACTGGCTGGAAAAGTTGAATCTGGAGGTACCGACTAATGAGGAAGAGATGCTGGCGGTAGCCAAGGCCTTCACGGAGAATGATCCCGATGGAAACGGAGCTAAGGATACATACGGCATCGGTGGATTCCAGTTCGGTGATACAGCGGGTCTATTCCGCTATATGTACAACGCCAACTGGGTGAATGTGAAGGACGGAGAGATGGTGGTTGGTCCCAACAACATGAAAGAAGCCACGGCATTCAAACGTGCATTATATGAAGCAGGAGTAGTGGATAAGGACTTATTGACTGACAAGGACGGGGCCAAGGCGAAGCAGGATTTCCTGAATGGCAAAATCGGTATGTACGCGGCCATGACTTCGGATTATACCGGGTTTGCGGCGAAGGAACTGGATACGCTGATGCAGAATGTTCCTGAGGCCAAATTAAAGGTCATCGCTCTGCCAACCACGTCCGTAGGACAGCACACGATGGTGTGGAATAACCCGGTTCAGATGACTGCAGCTGTGAATGCACGAGCCAAAAATCCGGAAGCAGTTATGCAATATATCGATTTTCTGACCAAAATAGAGTCAGGCCGAACCTTCAAAAATGGATTTGAAAACACGCATTATACGCTGAACGATCAAGGCTGTCCGCGGATCTCGGATCAGGAGAAATACAAGCAGGAGATCAGCTGGGCAGGCGATTACGCCATGTTGTACAGCCGTCTGGAGGAAGGCAAATGCGGGTACACAGAAATGCTGTTCAGCGAAGAGATCCCATCGCAGAAGGAAGGACTTCGACTATTCAAGGAAGCGCGTGAGGTATACATGACGGATCTTCCGGTAGGAGAGGGTGTTACCCATTCGGAACATATGCCGCAGCTACCCAAGGATCTTCAGGTGAAGTTGACCAATGTGACAACAGCGATCAATGATATCTTTACCCGTTCCATCATTGGCGGAAGCAAATATACAGTCGAACAGGCTGCAACGGAAGCACAGCAGAAGTGGGAGCAAGGCGGGGGCCCGGAGATTGAAGCATGGTACAAAGACTGGTGGAGCAAGGAAAAGGATAATGTACTAGTCTGGGACGACTTCTATGAAATCTATGAACAACAACAGGCTGATTTTGAAAAATCGGAATAAATTCACGGATTCAAATCATTCATGAAATTTATAATTTTGGTGTTGGTAGAAATAAGCGCTCTGATCCCCTGATCAGAGCCTTTTTATGTTGGGGCTTCAAATAGGGGAATATTTGACTGAAAAATGAAGTGAATAGAAAGTTCTCGCATCTCGCTTGAAACTATATCCAGAACGATGCGTATCATAAGGTATTAATTGTTTTTTAATGTAGAAAATTGCCGTATTTCAGAGTATAGTTAAGGAATAATTTAACTTATATTCAACATGATGTAGATATGAAAGTTACTGAAAAATCTTGAAAAGAATGTACGGAACACCAGGTTGAAACTATTGGAGGTTGAGTATGAGTTCATTTAAAAGCTGGTTAAATTCAACAAAACAAGGACTTGAAGAGCAAGTCAAAAAGTTTAAAAATAAAGATTTTATGGATGCCGTGGTTGCAGGTTGTGCACTGGTTGCTTTTGCAGATGGTTCCATTGACGAAGCGGAAAAGAACAAGATGGCCGGTTATATCAACCTGAGTCAGGAATTGAAAGTATTTGATATGGCTGAAGTGATTACACGCTTTAATCATTATGTCGCGAACTTTGAGTTCTCTCCAGAGATCGGGAAGCAGGAAGCGCTGAAAGCTATTGGGAAATTCAAAGCCAAGCCGGATGTAGGACGCGTTATTGTGGGTGTATGCAGTGCGATTGGTTCAGCTGACGGCAACTTTGATGATCAGGAGAAAAGAGTCGTTGCTGAGATATGCATCGTACTTGGACTGAACCCGAGTGAATTCAATCTCTAAGTAGCTATTTTACATATGAAGGGAGGTGAAAATCAGTGGCAAGCATTAATTTGGTCAAAGGACAGAAGATTGATTTAACCAAAGGCAATGCAGGACTTACTGAGGTGATTGCTGGTCTCGGTTGGGACCCGGTAACTGCCAAAGGTTTCTTTGGAAGAAAAAAACAAGCGGATATCGATTGTGATGCATCGGCGATCATGTTGAATGAGGAAGGCAAGTTGGTCAAGGACTCCAACCTGGTTTGCTTCCACAACAAGCAAAGTGCATGTCGTTCGGTTATCCATTCAGGTGACAATCTAACAGGACAGGGAGACGGTGACGACGAACAGATCAAAATGGATCTGTCCCGTATTCCTGCTGATGTTCATAAAGTATTAATCGTTGTTAATATCTACGATTGTGTCAATCGCAAGCAAGATTTTGGCATGATTGAGAAGGCTTATATTCGTATTCTGGATGGTAAAAATTCCAGTGAGCTCGTGAAGTTCAATCTATCCGAAAACTACACAGGTTCAACGGCGTTGATCTGTGGTGAATTGTATCGTCATGGAGGCGAATGGAAATTCTCGGCAATTGGAGAGGGTTCCCATGCGGTACATATCAACGAACTCGCTCGCAGGTACTCCTAAGGACAAGATTTAACCTAAATCGACAATAATCCTGATATTCATATGTCACGATAACTACAATACACTTAAATAAGCGAGGATGATCATACGATGGCAATTAATCTCTCTAAAGGTCAAAAAATCGATCTGACTAAAACGAACCCAGGTTTGACAAAAATCACAGTAGGCTTGGGCTGGGATACCAATAAGTATGATGGCGGAAAAGACTTTGACCTGGATGTATCGGTATTCTGTGCCAATGCAAACGGTAAAGTAGAAGGCGAGAAAAACTTCATCTTCTTCAACAATCCACAAAATGAAAATGGTTCTGTTGTTCACACCGGTGACAACCGTACAGGAGATGGCGATGGTGATGATGAGCAGATCAATATCGACCTGCCTAACGTACCCGCGAATGTAGAGAAAATTGCATTCTCCATTACAATCTACGAAGCTACAGAACGTAGCCAGAACTTCGGACAAGTCTCCCGTGCTTATGTGCGAATCGTCAACGAAGCAAACAGCGAAGAACTGATTCGTTTCGACCTGGGAGAAGACTTCTCCATCGAAACAGGTGTAGTTGTTGGTGAATTGTATCGTCATAGCGGCGAGTGGAAGTTCAGTGCCATTGGTAGTGGTTACCAAGATGGATTGGTTGGATTGACACGCGACTACGGTTTGCAATAGGACGTACAGTACGACTTACAGGATGGGAAGAACCGTCTCCTGGACGGTTCTCCTTTTCATTTAATCACATATTTTGGAAAGGTGGAAAAACAAATGACGATCAGTCTTGCCAAAGGACAACGTATTGACCTGACTAAGACGAATCCGGGCCTTACCCGTGTGGTGGTTGGTTTGGGTTGGGATACAAACAAATATAGTGGTGGAGTCGACTTTGACCTGGACGCTTCGGCTTTTTTGTTGTACGAAGATGGAAAAGCCAAAGGTACGGATGACTTTGTTTTTTACAACAATCCAAGCGGCGGTGCGGGTTCAGTAACACATACTGGTGATAACCGTACAGGTGAAGGTGATGGCGATGATGAGCAAGTTGTTGTTGATTTCAGTAAAATCCCTGCGCACATTCACCGGATCGGTATTACCGTAACCATCTATGATGGAGATGGACGAGGGCAGAATTTTGGACAAGTCTCCAATGCTTTTGTTCGTGTTGTAGATGCTGCAAGTGATCGGGAAGTGCTTCGTTTCGACCTCGGAGAGGACTATTCCACAGAAACAGCTGTGGTGTTCTGTGAGTTCTACCGTGCAGGTGCAGACTGGAAATTCCAGGCGGTAGGCAGTGGCTTCACAGGTGGACTATCTGCTTTATGCAAAAATTACGGGCTGGATGCACAATAACATAACTTGGCATAGAAAGGTGAATCTGCTATGGCGATTTCTGTCGTGAAAGGCCAGAAGAGTGATCTGACCAAAACCAATCCGGGCTTGTCCCGTCTAACGGTAGGCATTGGTTGGGAGGCAGCCTCGGGTGTAGAGCTGGACACATCAGCATTCCTTCTGGGTTCAGACAATAAAGTGGCTGGAGATGAGGATTTTATCTTTTATAACCAGCCCTCTACCGCGTTTATCACGTATATGGATGGTGGACAGGTTGGTGGCGAGAAGAAACAATTCGCTATTGATCTTGGCAAAATCCCTGCCCGAATTGAGAAAATCGCCTTCAGCTTGACGATTCATGACGGTGAAGCACGACGCCATCATTTTGGACAGGTTCAGCATGGTTTTCTACGGTTTGCCAATGCAGCTACAGGTCAGGAAGTGATGAGATATGATCTGGGAAGCGGTTTTACAGTGGAGACCGCGATTGTCATCGGTGAATTGTATCGTCATAACGGAGAATGGAAGTTCAATGCAATAGGGTCGGGTTTTGCAGGTGGTTTGAATGCACTCTGCGCTAACTTTGGTGTGGATGTGGACGGTGGATCAGACGCTGCGCCAACCACATCAACCGTTCCCCCGACAGCTGTACCGACTCCACCACCCCCGGCACCCGCACCAGAACCGACGCCTGCTCCTGTGAATTCGATCAATTTCAGCAAAATTGAATTGAAGAAGAAGGGAGACACCATTAACCTCAAGAAAAATGCGGGGGGACTTGGTGAAATCCTGATTAACCTGAACTGGAATCAACAGGGTAGCAAAGGGTTATTTGGTCGCAGCAAGAGTGTGGATCTGGACTTGGGCTGCCTGTTCGAGATGAAGGATGGTACACGAGATGTGATTCAGGCATTGGGACAGACGTTTGGTTCACTGAATCGTTTCCCTTATATTGCACTGGATGGGGATGACCGGACGGGATCGGTTAAGACGGGAGAGAATCTGCGGATTAATGGTGCCCGTATCTCGGAAATTGAGCGCATCTTGGTATTCACCTATATTTATGGTGGTGTGGCCAACTGGTCTCAAGTAGACGGTGTGGTAACCATTCAGCAGAAGGATGGTCCCGATATCATTGTTCGAATGAATGAATACGGGAGCCCGCTTGGCATGTGTGGCATCGCGATGTTACGCAATGTGAACAATGAGACATTCAGTATTGAACGAATCGTGCAGTTCTATAATGGGCATCAGGCGTTGGACGAGGCTCATGATTGGGGAATGCAGTGGGTTGCGGGAAGAAAGTAATCATTTGTATTTATTCAATATATAAACGCTGTATCGGTCAGCGCCATTGCAAGGATACTGTTGACCAACGTTATCCTCGATAATAGACCATCAATCCCTCCAGACTAAGGAGGGATTGGTTTTTATGCCCCGACAGCTGGAATCAACTATTGCAGATTGGCTATTGCCAAAGGTGCGAGGAGGAGACACCCCTGAAATATTTTAACTTTTTGAGTCTGGAAGAAGAAGATACTTTATTTTTCTCTTCACCCGTCTCGTTCAATCACCGGACTTCCAAAGATCTACTGGCATATGCTGTTGGGGCTGCTCTATATATGCCCGCGACGCGCGCACATATCGCGGACGACATTATGAATGGTAAACATGAAGGTCTGACGACCATTATAATTGATCTGGAGGACGCTGTGGGTGACGACCAAGTAGAGTTTGCCGAGCAGTGTCTGGTACAGCATCTAACTCAACTGATGACTTATATGGAGACAGGCATGCTGAGTCAGGATCAAATGCCTCTTCTGTTTGCTCGTGTACGTTCACCACAACAGTTGGAACGTCTCATTGATACGTTGGGAGAATTGGTGTCCATGCTGACAGGCGTGGCATTGCCAAAGTTTTGTGTGGGCAATGGAAGAGCCTATTTCGACCAGATCCGCAGTTATAATCAACGGAAACCGGATCATTATCCCGTTCTCTATGGAATGCCTATTTTGGAAACAGCTTCAATTATATATCGGGAGACACGTTGGGAGACCTTACTGGGCCTTCGTAACATCCTCGATGATAATGTTGAATATGTGCTCAATGTACGCATTGGTGCGACCGATTTCTCCAGCCTGTTTGGACTACGCCGAAGCCCGGAATTGACCATATACGATATCGCCACGATCCGTGACTGCATCTCGGATATTATCAATCTGTTTGGACGAATGGACAAGCCGTATGTGATCTCAGGTCCTGTCTGGGAATATTTCAGTCAGCGGGAGCGCGTGTTCAAACCTCAATTACGACAGACTCCATTCGAAGAAACCCTGGGCAAATCAGGGCTGCATCTGAGAATGAAATATATTACGAACACAATGGATGGATTGATGCGTGAAGTCATGATGGACAAGGAAAATGGAATTGTAGGCAAAACGATCATTCATCCTTCTCATATTAAACCCGTACAAGCGATGTACGTTGTTACACATGAGGAATATTCCGATGCCCAAGACATCATCGCCCGTAATGACGGTAGCCTGGGTGTGTTCAAAAGTAATTACTATAACAAAATGAATGAGATTAAACCACACTTGAGCTGGGCGAATCGAATTCTAATCCGATCACAAATATATGGGGTGTTACATGAACAGCAGCATTTTGTCGGGCTCTTGCCCAAGCACGAACAACAACATAACTACGTTCCCAATTCTTGATCAATTCAGTCTGAACGTTCAGGTTACACATAACCCGCTGCAACTTCCACTAGAATCTCTATTTTCCATGGCTGCACGCATCAATAAGAAACGTTCATTTCTGTTTGTAAGCAAACTGCTGGGCAAGCACATCCCGGTTAACCCGTATACCTCGCTTCTGAGTGGCGCGGCATTGGCTGTTCTGTTATATGAGCACCTGACTGAAAAGACGGAAGAGACGAAAGTTCAGGTAGCCGAGTGGAAACGGGGAATGGTCGAGGGACTGATTGATCCCCAACAAGCCCGGCAAGTGTACAACATGCTGTTGCAAGAAAGCTTGAGTTTACCGGAAACGATTCGTTTTGTTGGTTTTGCCGAGACAGCGACAGCGCTGGGTCACAGCATGTACGAGATGTTTGCTGATCAAGCTTCCTATATTCACACCACTCGCGAATATGTTCCAGCGATGCATCCAGATATTCAATTTGAAGAAGAACATTCCCATGCGATGGCTCATCGTTGTTATGCGTTGGATCATGAAGCCTTTGCAGGAGAGGGCCCGATTGTTCTGGTGGACGACGAGATTACGACGGGCAAAACGACGTTGAATATCATTCGGGATATTCAGGCCAGATATCCTAGGAAGCAATATGTGATTGCTTCGCTGTTAGACTGGCGTACGGAAGCGGACGAGAATCGATTTGCCGAACTGGAAGCTGAACTTGGAATTACTATTACACCGTTAAGCCTGTTGAAGGGCCGTATTGAAGTGGTGGGTACTCCACAGTTGGAACCAACACTGCAAGATGAGCAGCTATCCCATCCTGCCGTAACGCTTCAGACCACTACCGTTGCCGATGCCTTCGATCAGCTGCACGCTACTTCGGAGGATGGGGAAGGTAAACGTAGCACAGCGAGCTACGTCCAGCATACGGGAAGGTTTGGTATGCAATCCCGTCATAATGGCGAATTGCGCCAGGAGATTAGTCGGATTGCAGAACGGCTTCGGACGCAGCGTACGGGAGAACGGACTTTGGTGATGGGAACAGGGGAGTTCATGTACATTCCGATGCGTATTGCTGCCGAGATGGGAGAAGGCGTGTTGTATCAATCCACTACCCGCAGTCCAATCCATACACATCCGGCTCCAGGATATGCTGTTCGTAGTGGTGCCGGATATGCCTCACCGGAAGACGCATCTGTTCGTAACTTTATCTATAACATCGCTCCGGGACAATATGATGAGATTTTTGTTCTGCTGGAGAGACAGATGTCCAAAGAACGAATGGAACCGATGTTGAAGGTACTGGGGCAGTTGGGGTGTGGACACATTCATATTGTATATTGCGGCTTGCCAGAGAAGACAGGGGACAAAGAGCAATGAACTTAACTACACTGGAGCTAATCAGACAACGTGAGATTCCGTCTCCCGAACCGATGGGCAGTTATGCTGCATCGGACGTTGTTTTCCTACTGAAGGATATCAGCCATGTGGATCTGGAAAAGGGAACGGGTGAACGGGAGCAGGCGATCCAATCCGGGGTTCATTATTCGGAGATGTTGCCCGTGGAATACCAGCCCACAGCAGAATACATCGAGCTGTTCCATCAGACGCTGGAACAATCCGCTGCAAGAATCGCGCGTCATACCGCCATTGTGGCTGAGAAGATTGTAGAGCGTAGGGGACTGAATCTGGTGCTGGTATCTCTGGCTCGAGCCGGAACACCTGTGGGCATCCTGATCAAACGTTATATTGAATTGAAATACAAAGTGACGATTCCGCATTATAGCATTTCTATTATCCGTGGCAAGGGTATGGACGAGAACGCAATTTTATATATTTTACAGCAGCATGGTCTGGAAACAGCTATTCAGTTTGTAGACGGTTGGACAGGCAAAGGGGCTATTCGCAAAGTGCTGAAAGAGTCCTGTGACCAAATGGAACGGACTTATGGCGTAAGTCTTGATGATGATCTTGCTGTATTGGCTGATCCGGGGCAATGTTCAGGAACTTTTGGGACAAGGGAAGATTATCTTATTCCTAGCGCTTGTCTGAATTCAACGGTATCGGGACTCGTGAGCCGTACAGTACTTCGCGATGATCTGATTGGGCCGGCAGATTTTCACGGAGCCAAATGGTATCGTGAATGGTCCTCTGCGGATGTGTCGACCCACTACGTGGATACCATCGCTCAGCATTTTCCGCAGATGATGAACCAAGCGGAGATTCGCTCGGATGACAATGCTACTGGTACTTCGGAAATCACCTGGAAAGGTTGGCAGGATATCGAGTCCATCCAGCAATCCTTTGGCATTGCGAACATTAATCTGATCAAACCTGGAATCGGAGAAACAACCCGGGTGTTATTGCGTCGGGTCCCCTGGAAAATTCTTGTCGATCGACTTGATAATCCGGATTTGCAACATATCATGATGCTCGCCAGAGACAGAAATGTGCCGGTTGAGGTATATCCGGGACTAACCTATTCCTGTTGCGGCATTATTCAATCCCTGGGAGGTGGAGGAGAATGATGATCTACGCAAGTGATCTGGACCAGACGCTGGTGTACTCCCGTCGTGCGCTCCGTATTCCCGAAGATACACCGGGACTTGTTCCCGCAGAGTGGATTAACGGCAAGTTGTCCGCTTTTATGTCAGCATATGCACTGGAGCGGTTGCAGTCTTTGCCACAAGACATTGTATTCATGCCTGTGACTACACGTACAGTTGAGCAGTATCGGCGCATTCACATTTTTCAGAGCGAATGTATTCCGAAATATGCGGTGACGAGTAATGGTGGCAACATCATTGTTGACGGTCAGGTAGACGATGAATGGAATCTGCATATTCGTTCTTTGCTTCGTCAGCAGGCAGCTACTCCCGAAGAGATCCTGAATTTATTTGACGATGTGCTGAGCCCGGAGTGGGTAATTAATCAGCGATTGTGTGATGAGCTGTTCTTTGCATTGCTAATCGAACGTGACAAGCTTCCAATGGAGCACATTGCGGAAAAGATTCGGGTGTTAGAGACGCTGGGATGGGAGAGTTCGATTCAGGGGCGGAAGCTCTATCTGGTGCCTTCGGCCGTGAACAAACGAGCTGCAGTGGAGCATGTTAGGCAACGCATTGGCGATGTGCCTGTGATTGCTTCGGGTGATTCCTTGCTGGATCGTTGTTTGCTGGACTTTGCGCACTACGCCATTGCTCCGTCTCACGGAGAGTTACATGTGGAGAGACAGCGTGTACCTGAGCAGGTACCGTATCAATTTACGGAACAATTCGGTGCTTTTGCAGCAGATGAGATTCTCGATTACGTTCACCGTATTCATAACGATCAACAGACCCAGATAGACCATGCCGAGATAAGGGAGACCGTATAAATGAAAAAAATGAAGATTTACTTCAACCGTTGGTTCTCTGTAACGTATCATTATATGAATGCGATTCGGGACAATGAGGACGGTATGGAATTTGAGATCTACGGTACTCATCCTGATCCTGGACATATGGCATTACAGGGCTGTGATGTTGCAGAAGTTGAACCGCGTCTAACGGGCCGGGAGTATGTTGATTTTTGCCTCGACTTTTGCCGTCGTCATCAGATTGATGTGTTTATTCCACGCTGGAACATGCTGGACATCAGCAGACATATCTCCCTGTTCGAAGAGATCGGTACACGGGTTATCGTATGCTCGGACACGGAATTGCTGGAACAATTGATGGAGAAAGACCGCTTCTATGAATCGGTGCGTGAGAAGGGCATTATGGAGATTCCGGATTATTTCACGGTCAGTAATGCTGCACAATTCCAGCAAGCCTATGAGGCGCTACGTGCACGTGGACACGATGTATGCTTCAAACCATGTAATGGTGAGGGTGGTATGGGATTCCGAGTGATTAATAATGAACGTGATCCGTTGCAAGAGTTGTTCGGATACGCGCTTAACTCCATTTCGTATGAAGATGCCCTGCGTGCGTTCTCTTCTGCTCCGTCCTTTCAAAATGTCATGGTGATGGAGGTACTGGAAGGATATGAATACAGCATTGATTGTCTTTCGGATCGCAATGGGAAACTTATAACGGCTATCCCGCGTAGAAAAGAAAGAGGACGTTTGCGCTTGCTCGAAGAAAACGAGGAATTGCTGGCGATTGCCCGCAATGTGGCAGAAGTATATCGGATTCCTTATAATTTTAATATACAGATGAAATATCGCAAGGATACACCGAAGCTGCTGGAGATTAATCCACGTATGTCGGGTGGGTTGCACATGTCTTGTCTGTCGGGCGTGAACTTCCCGTATCTGGCGGTCAAGTCTGCACTTGGCCATGATATTGGACCACTTCATCCGAAGTTTGGCATACTGGGAAGTCATATCGAACAGCCATTTATAATCGACGTTCAGAAGGTAAGCGGAGTACACCACGTCTAGCTGAGAATTTCCCTCAACATTGACACCTTCTGGATGGTTTTTTTACAATACGGATGAGAGGTTATTCAAAAAGTCCATCTTCTCGGTACTGAAAATCAGACTTTTTGAATATGCACTGTATGTGTTGTTAAGGCAGGAGGACAAGTAATGTTACGGAAAACGAAGATAGGTATAGGCGCATTGGTCGGTTATGGTCTCGCGGCGATCTCGAGTCCCTTTCTACCGGATGTCATCACGTGGGCAATTCCGGCACTGGCAACTGTGGTCGGGGGACTGATTCCTTCACGTTCCACGCCACGTACACAGGTCCAGGGTTCGTCATCAGCCCCTGTACCCATTACAGATATCGGAAATGAACCATCCCGCTTGAATGGTGGACAAGCACCGAGCACAGTGCCAACAGGGGCACGAGAAGCTTCTCTGGCAGAGCCCCAACCGAGCTCCACTCCCGCACAGCATGCGGGCACAGAACAAGCGAAGCCTTCCCGCACCGAACCAGATCCTGTATTTGATCCGGTGATTGAGTACCTGGAAGTTCTGGAGGACATGATCATCTCCGAAGGTCAGAAGAACGAGCTGGATAATGAGATCGTGGAGAAATCATTGGCGTTGTTTGCCCGTTTGCAGCGTGTGATTCCTTCCCTTCAGGAACTAAATAACGGAGATATCAACCATACGGTGCGCAGACTGATTTTGAAAGACCTGAACGGTTTTATTAATCCATTTTTACGTTTAAGTGGAGAAGCCAAACGCAACAATCGGCGTATGCTGCTGAATGGTCTTCGAGACGTGGATTCCAAGATATCGGATATTGTATCAACGATTGAACATAAAGACTTAATGGAGCTCCAGAACAAAGCGGAACTAATACATCAACGGTATAACAGCTCTGAATTATAGGAGGGATTGGCATGGCAACGGAATGGGCTCAGTTGAAGCAGGAAGATGAGCAACGGATTAACCAGGAAGCAACACAGCTTATTCAGAAAGTGTCCCAAAGTGATCCGGCTCATCTGGATACCTTAATGGATGATATTGGCAAGTTGGGCGTGAAAACACAAGAGAGAGCAGGACAGACTCTCAAGTTGCTTGATCGCCCAGTCAATGAATTGATGTCCGGGAACCGGGCAGAGGTATCAACCATGATCCTGAAGCTCCGTGATGAATGTGAGAGTTTGCAGCAGAGTAAAAATGTGAGTTTTGTCGGGAAGTTGTTACGTAAAAGCCCGCTGAAAAACTATGTATACCGTTATCAATCTGTTCGCACGAACATTGATGCGATCATTAACGGGTTGCGGGACGGCAAGGACAACCTGGAAGAAAGCATCGTAAATATGCGCCAATTGAAACGTTCCTCCATTCAGGAGATCTACAATCTGCAGACCAAAATCTCTTTTGGTAATCAATTGAAAGCATTGTTCGAAACCGAGATTGCCAAGCCTGAGAACGAGAATCGTAAAGCACATCTGGAGCGTGGGTTGCGCAAAGTGGTAACACGTACCCAATCCATGACAGAGATGATCATGCTGTACAATCAGGCAATCGCAGCTACCGACATCATTAATGATAACAATGACAAGCTGATTGATTCCGTTAATAATGCCATTGATAAAACAGCGAATTTGATCACCGTTTCGGCCATGATTGCGATGGCTCTTAATGATCAGGAGAAGGTCATTTCTGCTGTGGAAGCTACGAATAAGACGATTGAAGATCAATTCAAGGAGAACGCCAGATTGTTGAAGACAACAACAGAGAAAACAAATGAACTGTTGTCCAAACCTGCGATGTCCCTTGAAGCAGTCAATCAGGCGATGGGTGATCTGATGTCTGCACTGGATCTGTCCGAGCAGTCCAATCGCCGGATCATCGAGAGCTGTAATGACTATACCAACAAGATGACAACCCTTAACGCCAAAATGAGCGATCGACTGGGTCTGGAAGGGCCGAAGGCTGCTGCCATTCCGGAGAAAAACAAACCGGATTCCAGTGCATTAGGATCTTTCCTGGATTAGGGTAGGACTCGCTGCATATCGTATCGAGATTGCTACATGGTTTTATTTTCTACGAGGGACGCCGAGTGCGTCTCTTTGTTTCATTTATTTGATAGAATAAAGCTAAAATCTGGGGTTACACGAAGGAGCTTGCTGAACATGCTGGACTTTTCATTTGAGATTATTGATGAGACCAAGATTAATATTCAATACAAATATGGCAGTGAGTTCTTTAACTTTAACCTGTATTATGCAAACGGGGAGTGGACGCTGCATCCTTTTGACGGCATACTGATCCAAAACCGTGAAATGTGCAGTCTGATTGTATCGGAGCTGCTCCGTAACAAAGATTTTCATGTCATGTTGGCTAAAGAGAAAATCATCTTATCCCAATTACGTACCAGTGTTAACCTCCAGTCCAATGAGTCGGATGAATGGGTAGCAGATCGGAGAAACGCAGATTATTCCAGTCCTGATGATGAGTTGATGGATTACATAGGGAACCACAGTTTCGAAGACATATTACAGCTTGAGCAAGAACAGATTGAGGCCAGAGTGCAATTCTTCCAACAGATCATTCAGAGAATGTTTATGGAGGGGCTTGGACCGGAAGATGCTGATTTTATCAAAGTTCAGGCCGTGATTCGGATATATAAGGAGACATACGATCGTCTTGGTGAGTTGAATGATCATAATAGGGGTGATCGTGGACGCAGAAGATGGTAGGATGTAAAGGTGAAAAAAAGGTTCATCAGCCATAGGCAGATGAACCTTTTTGTTCTTCTGATATTCAAGGGAGATGAATGGTTTGGATATGATCGGTATGCATAATTAAAGAAGTCCCATCCGCTTCTACCAACGCAAGCAAGTGGCTGTCTGCATTTTTCAATAACCCTGCTCGGTAAGGTTTGCAACCGAGGTTGAGTACAACAAGTTCACCTATCATTTTATGAAGTTGCTGATCGAGTGTACGGGAGAGTGACATGGACGAAGGTTGCATAGGGAAATGTTGCTTACTAAGAGAATAAGGTGTGCTGTTAGTAGGGGAAGGAATAATATATTTCAGATGATTAATGGAAACATAGATAGAATGATATAACGGAGAGTAGAACATAAAGTAGTCATTCATAATATTTGTAATATAACCATGCAATGTTTTCCCTCCGATGGAGATTTCACTGAAACGTCCACGGGCGTTCATCAGCATTTTGCGGTAAGAGATGTTGGTGTGATCCATCTCGGGGTCAGGTGTTGGCAAAACTATACTTGAATCATCTGCCGTATTGACATGCATGGATTGAACATGATGAAGTGGAATATACACAAATCGCTGATTTCCATAGACTACAATCAGATCCTGACCTACATCAACGATTTCACCCTGGATCGGTAGTTTACAGCCAGACAGCTCCAATTCGACGGATTTACCCAGCCAATGCGTAAGAAGTTCCACAGTATTCCTCCTCTCAATAGAGAATAGATGTCCAAATATATAGTGAAATTAGGCTAACAATTAGACTTATTGGTATCACAATAAAGGTAACTTTCATATACTGTTTCCAGGAGATTCGAATATGATGGGTCTTTAATATATACATCCAAATTAACGTTGCCAAGGTGCCAATAGGCGTCAGCAAGGCTCCGATATCACTTCCCAGAATGTTGGCAAGATACGCAAGATGCAGTTGAGATTCACTTAGTGGAAGATCTGTAACAGCAAAGGTCCCAATCATGACGGAGGGCAAATTGTTGAATAGATTGGAAAGCAGAGTGAGCATTAACCCCGACACAGCAATGATGCTGGCATTTCCTCCTTCTATTATAGGTTTCATCCACTGAATGATCGATGCGGTCATGCCTGCTCGGTGAAGACTATCCACAATAACATAAATGCTGAAGGCAAAGAGTAGAATGTGCCAGGGCGTTTGTGTTATCACATCTTTGAGTCCAGTCCGGGTGCGATACCAACGCACAGCGAGCATGAGAATAACACCAGTGATTGCAACTACCTCCATACGTATACCGACTTGCTCAGCTAGAAAATATCCTGCACGGATAAATACAACGATACCAATACAGACACGGAACAGCCACCAGTCTACTTTATTCTCGGGTTCAGTTGTCTGCAGCGGATGATATCCTGAACCTGATGAAGACTGCAGGGATACAGGGAAATGATGAATAACTTTGGGAATACTTCTGCGAAAATAATAGAATAGCAGTACAGTCATCACCATGATCGCAAGCATGGATGGCACAAACATCATCTGAGTATAAGTATTCAGATTTAAGCCAACCATTTGCAAAGCAATCAGATTAGCCAGATTACTAAGTCCGATTGGCGCACTGGAAGCCGTAGCGATTAGAGCACCGGAGATCAGGTAGGGTAACTGTTGATGCATTTTCAGACGAAGTATAGAACAGATTCGAATAATGATCGGAGTTGTGATCAGAATACTACCATCATTGTTGAAGAAGATGGTCATGAGAAAACAAAGTAATAGAATTAGCCAGAACAATCGAAAGCCAGAACCTCTTGCTTTCTCAATCATATTCAAAGCGATCCAGCGAAAAAAACCGATGCTATCTAAAATAATCGACATGACAATGGTAGAGAGGATTGTTACGGCTGCACCAGATACGATCCCGAAGATTCCAACTATGTGAGCATAGCTGCTCACTCCAGTTAAAATAAGAAGAAGGGCGCCAAGCGAGGTGGGTATAGATTCATTCAATCCGCCAGGACGCCACATCAGGAAAATGACAGTGATGATAAAGACCCCGAAGGTTAACCACAACTGGTAGTCAGGCATTTACTGTGATTCACCTCCCAGGGGGAGAAGTCCTGACGAAGCCTGAAGCAGATGTTCATGGGATGGAGTGGGCCTTCCGGGTGCAACGATCCAGTAAAAAGGCACACCAATCAAGACTAATGCGACGAAGATCAACATGATAATTCCCCCCTTTAAGCTGGTAGATAACTTAAGTTGTCAGTTTATTTTATTTACTTCTTTTTATTGCCGGATTTGTTACCACGGGATTGACTGCCTTGGTTGCCTTGATTGCCACGCGACTTGTTGCCACCTGATTTATTGCCTTGAGATTGGTTGCCTTGAACTCGTTGCCCCTGAGAACGATTGCCTTGATTGCTTCGAGATTTATTGCCGCCGGACTTATTCCCCTGAGCTTGGTTGCCTTGAGCTGCTTGGTTCCCTTGAGAACGATTGCCACGCGACTGGTTGCCTTGAGCCGCCTGATTACCTTGGGCTGCTTGGTTCCCTTGACTTTTATTATTACTGCTATTGTTGTTGTTGTTGTTGTTGTTGTTGTTGTTGTTCCCACCACCACGTACGAGGGATACGGATTTCACATGTTGCATCGGAATACGAACAATCTCCTGATTTTTCAAAGTCATGATCAATTGGTTCTGGTTGGCATCGGCCAGGATGCCTTCCACTTTTTCAGGTCCTCCCCGGTTAATCTGAACATGGCGAAAGCGGAGTGCTTGCATAACGCCCAAAAACGTGTTGGAAGGAATAGGATTCCCCATGGTTGCATTTCGGTTACCACCGGAACGGCCTGTATCTGTTATGCTTTTGACATGTGATTCATTAACGTAGACAATCCCTTCTTTGCAGTTCATTGCCATGTAGTCCCAGCGTACGTCCGTAAGTGTACCTTGAATTGAATCAGGTCCTCCCCGGTTAATCTTAATCTCTCTTCCCAACAAACCTCTTATTCCTTGACCATTCATAGACATTGTGTTTGACCCCTTCCATGATATAAGTTCAGATGGACAGAAATGGTGGATGTAATTATGATCCCTTCCATTCGTCATTCGTGTCTGTCTGTAGTTTAAGCATATGTGACATGCTTCTTGGAGGGACTAGCCAGTTAACTATATTTATACCATTTCGGCTATAATCTATGAAAATGATGTAAATTTATAGATTAATAACTCGGTTATTCCGCGTTATGACAAGTGAATTTGGATGTGATAAGTATCAGGACTGTGCATTCGCCCGTACGACTTTCTGTGCATCTGCATAGGATGATGTAAGAGCCTACGGGCGAATCTTACAGGTATTCGAAAGGCGGATGGAAATGGCTCTACCTGTCTACCATATCAGCTTGTCTCCAACCGAATATCAACAGTTAACGTCCAATATATGGTCAGAGACGTTTGTGAACAGCACGATGCAGATGGACGGCAAGCCGTTTCCGATCCGGCTTCGATACCGTGGAGGACATACACGCGGTTATCCCAAAAAATCATTTGAGATTCGTACATCCAGCCGGACGTATCATTTTAATGCGGAGTATGATGATCCTTCGTTGTTGCGTAATGCACTTTCTTTTCGTTTTTTTGAGTCGATTCGTGTACCCGCACCGTCTACACAACACTGCGTACTCTATCTGAATGGGCAGCTTCTGGGTGTATACCTGAGGATCGAAGGGGTGAAATCCTTCTTTTTTCGCCAACGGAAAATCCCTGTGCGCAGTATCTTCTATGCGGTGAATGATCATGCTGGTTTTATGATAAATTCGAATTCCTCTTCAACAAGTACCGATCTATTGTCCGGATACAGCTTAATTCGTGGCAAAGATGTGGATCGCACAAGGCTACGTAACTTTATTCAGCAGTTGAACACAAAGTCCAGGCTGGAATTGTTTCGTTTTTTACAGTCGAGGGTGGATACAGACAATTATTTACGCTGGTTAAGTGGAGCTGTGCTTACAGGGAACTTCGATGGATTTCATCAGAATTACACATGGTATGAGAAAATCAAAAGCGGAAAATATGGCATCCTGCCTTGGGATTATGAGGGTACTTGGGGGAGGAACTGTTATGGAACACGAGTTGATTCCAATCTTGTTCGTATTCAGGGGTATAACAGACTTACCGGACGATTGCTGGCATTCCGCAGTTTCCGTCAACAATATAAAAAGCTGATGCGGCAGCATCTGATGAATGCTTTTACAGAGAAGCGAATTATGCCTTTAGTCCATCGATTGCACAATGAGATTCGTGAAGATGTCAACAAAGATCCTTACATGAAATGGCCCATGGATGTATTTGCAGGTGAACCGGAAAGAATTCGCGAATATGTGGTGAAACGTCGGGAGTATCTAAGTGAAAAACTACATCAGCTGTAAGCACTTAACTAGCGTGGGGAAGGGAGACCTTCCTTTTTTTACTGCCAAAATGAAGAGAAGTTTATTGTATTGGGAAAAGTAGGGTAATAAGAATAGAAGCGGCATTGTAAAATACGCTATAATAACCATATGTGTACATAGAAATGATTACATATTGGACGCTGTGGAGAAAACAACATGTCTAATGGAGGCTCTGAGCTGGAACGTGTTATCGGTTTAGGGTGCTCCGAGCCGGAGGAATGCTTATGATCAAGCTGTTGTACTACTTGAAGAAGTACCGAGTTGCCGCGATTGCAGCCCTGGTCATGATGTTAATTGAGCTTGCGGTGGAGCTGGCTCAGCCTTATCTGATCTCCAAGATCATCGATAACGGGATTCAGCAGGGAGACCTTTCTGTCGTCTGGTTGTGGGGCGGTGTGCTGGTTGCTAGTGCTGTTGTGGCTTTTGCTGCCGGAATTGCGAGTTCGTTCTTTGCATCCCATGCAAGTCTGGGGTTCGGATACGATCTGCGGGAGAAGTTGTATGAGAAAGTGCAAACGTTCTCTTATGCCGTCTTTAACCGGTTCGCGACATCGTCCCTGATTACCCGATTAACGGGGGATGTGACCCAGGTTCAGGACACCGTCTTCATGAGTCTGCGCTTCATGACACGTGTGCCCCTGGTGGTGATTGGTAGCATGATTATGGCAGTGATCGTGAACCCGAGGTTGGGTCTGCTGCTGGTTGTCATGGTGCCTGTACTGCTCATTGTTGTGGTGTGGATGATCAAAAAGGCAGCGCTGCTGTTCCGCAATGTGCAGCGCAGACTGGATGCCGTCAATGGAGTCATCCAGGAGAATCTGACAGGCATTCGGCTGATCCGTGTTTTCGTACGGATGGGCCATGAGATTGAACGCTTTGCCGGATTCAGCGGCAAGCTGATGAAAGGCACAATCTCCGCGCTGCGCCTGACGGAGACCACGATGCCGTTCATGCTGCTTATGATGAATGTTTGTATCATCGCCGTGTTATGGTTTGGACGAGTCGACATTGCCTCCGGTAATGCAACCGTGGGTGAAGTGGTCGCCGTCATTAACTATCTGCTTCGCACCATTGGTGCCATGTCTGCGTTGTCATGGATTCTGGTAACCTTCTCCAGAGCAAGCGCTTCGGCGCAACGGCTGAATGAAGTGTTTAATACGGAGGACACGTCGGAGACTGAACAGACGAAGTCGTTATCAACGTCTGCACCATCTGCTGGATCTATGAAATCTTCGCATTTTCCGCAATCTGTATACCCGGCGAAGAAACAGCGCGCTGTGCAGGGAGCGGTTGAATTCCGCAGTGTAGGCTTCAGTTATCCCAATAGTGAAATTACAGTACTGGATAACATCACATTCACGGCAAAAGCGGGGGAGCGCATTGCCATTATGGGAGCAACAGGCTCAGGCAAATCCTCGCTGGTACAGCTCATTCCGCGTTTATACACAGAGGATCAAGGAAAGGTACGGATTGATGGTGCCGATGCATCAGAGCTGGATCTGTCCATGCTGCGTGGTGCGATTGGTTATGTGCCTCAAGAGGTTGTCCTGTTTACCGGTTCCATACGGGAGAATATTGCCTGGGGTCAGGAAGATGCTACCTTGGATGAGATCGTGGAAGCCGCAAAGCGTGCGCAGATCCATGAAACAATTGAGAATTTACCAAACGGTTATGATACATTGCTGGGTCAACGGGGAGTGAATCTCTCCGGTGGACAGAAGCAGCGACTTTCCATTGCACGAGCACTGGTACGTAGACCAAGAATTCTGATTCTGGACGATAGCACAAGTGCGCTGGATGTGGCTACAGAAGGCAGACTGCTCGATGCGCTGGAGGAATTGTCGTGTACCACGTTTATCATCACCCAGAAGATCAGTTCAACCACTTCGGCGGACCTGATTCTGCTGCTTGATGATGGACAACTCATTGGACAGGGAAAACATGAAGACCTGATGGAATCGTCAGAGCTGTATCGTCGAATCCATGAATCACAATACGGGGAGGGTGCACAGCATGTTCAAAGCATTCATTGAGCCTTTCCGTCAGCCGCCACCGCCGATTGATCCGGAGACGTTACGATCAGGTGGTGGTCGCAAACCCAAGGCACGGGCGAAGAACTGGTCAGGTACGCTAGGTCGTATCTGGACCTATCTGGCACGTCGCAAGGTTAAGCTGTCCATGGTACTGTTGATGGTGTTTGCCAGCTCCGCGCTCGCTTTGCTTGGCCCTTACATGGTAGGGGTGGCCGTGGATGATTTCATCGCGGGGGAAGGCGGGGCAAGCTGGACTCGGTTTCTGATTGGATTAACCGCAGTGTATGTCTTGTTCTCTCTTACATCCTGGTTACAAAATATATGGATGATCGAAATTGCACAGGAAACCGTGTTCCGCATGCGGTATGATCTGTTCTCCCATCTGCACAAATTACCGATTCCATTCTTCGGTAAACGCCAGCAGGGGGAGATTATGAGCCGGGTGACCAATGATATCGAGAATGTCAGCGGTACATTGAACAGCTCGGCGATCCAGATTTTTTCGAGTGTATTAACACTGCTCGGAACGTTTGGGGTTATGCTCTGGCTCAGTCCGCTACTGACCCTGCTTACCTTTATCGTTGTGCCTCTGATGGCCATCGGCATGCGTTGGATTACGCGCAGAACGGGACCGCTCTTCAAGGAGCGGCAGCGCAATCTCGGTGAACTTAACGGTTACATCGAAGAGACTTTATCCGGGCAGCGGATCATTAAGGCATTCTCCCAAGAGGAGCGAGTGATTCGCGGTTTTGAGGAACGGAATACCCGCATCCGGATTTCCGGTTTCTGGGCACAGACGATCTCTGGTTTTATCCCGAAACTGATGAATGGATTGAATAACCTGAGCTTTGCGATTGTGGCGGGCATCGGTGGTATTCTGGCGATTCAGGGTTCGGTTACAGTCGGGGTGATTATTATCTTTGTGGAATATGCCCGTCAATTCACTCGTCCGCTGAATGATCTGGCGAACCAGTGGAATACGTTATTGTCCGCGATTGCGGGGGCTGAGCGCGTATTCGAGGTGCTGGACGAAGATGAGGAAGCGAAGGATGAAGGGGCAGCGATATCTCTGGACAAGGTAGAGGGAGCCGTTCGCTTTGACAAAGTATCCTTTGGATACGATGAAGGACGTAACATTTTGCATGAGATCAGCTTTGAAGCCAAACCGGGGGAGATGATTGCCCTTGTGGGTCCGACCGGAGCGGGGAAAACAACATTAATTCAGCTGCTATCCCGTTTCTATGATCCAACAGGTGGCACATTAACGGTAGATGGTCGCGATATGACCACCATTCGGCGTGAGAATCTGCGGTCACATATGGCATTTGTACTACAAGATTCATTTCTGTTTCAGGGCACGATTCGGGAAAATATTCGGTTTGGCCGTCTGGACGCGACGGATGAAGAGGTGGAAGCAGCCTCCCGGCTGGCGAATGCCCATTCCTTCATTGTGCGAATGAAGGATGGATACGACAAAGTGCTCCAGGCCGATGGGAGCGGCATTAGTCAGGGGCAGAAGCAACTACTCGCCATTGCCCGGGCAATCTTGGCAGATCCATCCATACTTGTACTGGACGAAGCGACGAGCAGTATTGATACTGTTACGGAGATTAAAATCCAGGAAGGGTTGCAACGCCTGATGCAAGGTCGTACCAGCTTTGTTATTGCCCACAGGCTGAACACGATCCGTCAGGCCGACCGAATTCTGGTGCTGAAGGATGGGCATCTGTTGGAGCAAGGCTCGCATGATGCGTTGCTGGAACAAGGGGGTTTCTACAGCGAGCTGTATTACAGTCAGCTGCGTAAAAAGGCGCAATAGTCATTTTGTATAATATGGGACATGTATTAGAAAACTTGTAGGTATGTAAAATGAGCAGGGATGAGGGCACGATGCTCCTCACTTCTGCTCTTTTTGCATATTTTATTGAATAAGCGTGGGATATGGAACTGTGATTGTATGTTAAAATAAGGATATATTGGAATAGGTCCGTTTTTGGACGGTTGCCAGCGGTTTTGAAGCATGAGAATGAATTTTTACACGTATGCCTGTAGTCAGTCATGTGATGCATTAAAAGAGAGGAGGGCAATGCGGAATGGAATTCAAATTTGGGAATGTTGCTATTCTTCTACCCCCTGTTCACATTATTATTATCGCAATCATTATTATTTTCATTCTAGTAAGGTGGAGCAAGCAGTTAGAAACAAGACGTTTTACGGTTTTCTTTTACTTTTTGATTAGTACGTTCATTACGCCAATTTATTCTCAAAGTACAACAAATGGTGTCTTTGAGCTATGGATCCCCGCAGGGTTTATTTTGGTTTTCTTTTATTTGATTCGTAGCGAAAGAAATCATCCATCTAAAATGAAAGCGAGTATCTTAGGATTTTCAATAGCATTATATCAGTTAATCCTTCAATATGTCGGATGAAGGGACAGGACAGGATAGGATAATTCAACAAGAACAAGTAAGCAATAGGTTGAAAACAAAAGAGCAGATCCTGATCACAGGACCTGCTCTTTCTCATTTAACTTCCAATAACTTTCCAGTTATTAGCCTGCTCCACCGTTAACGGCTGGTGTCTGCGGATGTAATCTTCCACCAGTGCGGCCATGTCCGTGGCACCTTCGTGCAGTACCTTTTTGCCCGGATACATTGCATAATCCCCGCCGCCAGCAGCACGGTAGCTGTTCATCACCACAGAGTACATGCCATTCATGTCCATTGGCTTGCCTTCATGTTCCAACTTCACAACTCGACTGCCAACAGGTTGGGAGATATCCAGCTCGTATTCCATGCCAGCCCACATATCGTAATTATAATGTTGGGGTTTGGGTTCCATATAAGCCGGATTAACTGCCACCTCACCAGAAGCATTCACTTCAAAGTAACGTGCCGTTTGTTCCAGTGCCTCCCGGATATCCTGACCACTCAACTCCAGCACCGTCAGAGTATTAGGATAGATGAAGTTGGATAACACGTCCCGAACGGTGATGTGACTCCCGAAACCGCGAGCTTCTTCACTCAGCATGGCGGTATTGGAGAGCTGCGCTCCAGTCGCTTCCATCTGCACTTGATGTACAAAAGCAATGAATGGATGTGCCTTGAGTCGCAGAGCCGTAGCATTGGTGATGGATAAATCCCCAGCCACCTCGCCAATGGGTTGATCAAGCCATGCTTGTGCCTCGATTTCTACCTCATCTGTAAGTTTCAAGACCGTAGCATCAGGCTTAATTTCACTATGTTCATCCAGAAGTAACAACCGAGCCTTCTTATCTGTAATCTGCCATTTCCCGCCTGATGATTGTTCCAACTGAATGGATACATGTCCTGCACCATTTCCACTGAATCCCGGCTGAATGACGGTTACACCATGAATATTAGCGGTAAGCTGACGATGCTGATGTCCGGTAAGCAACACATCGATGCCTTCGATGTCCCGACAGATGGCATAGCCTTGATTTTCTCCAGTTAACCGTTCGGCGGGCTCGCCTGTCTCCAGATCACTCTCAAATCCGCCGTGATAACTGACAACCATTACATCTGGTTGTTCATGCTCATGGATATAGCTAACCCATGCATGAATCGTCTCCAAGGCATCAAGGAACTGTAACCCCTCAATATTTTTTGGATGCTCCCAGTTTGGGATGTAGTGCGTAGTTGCGCCCAACAGGGCAATTTTCACACCCGTAGACAATGTTTTGATTAGATACGGAGGACCGAAGGCAGGTACGTCTGGTTGCTCATCTTTTACAATATTGGCAGACAGCCAGGGGAAATTGGAAGCTTCAACTGCTCCGCGCAACAGATTCTGACCATAGTTAAACTCGTGATTGCCCATCACCGCAGCATCATAACCGAGTTCATTCAGTACTGTTATGAATGGATGCACTTCGTTTTTGGATACCTGTGAAGCTGCATAGGAGGCCAAGGGTGATCCTTGCAGCAGATCCCCGTTATCCACCAGCATCAATTCAGGTGCACGTTCACGTTCCTTACGAATCAGGGAAGCCAGCAGGGCAAGTCCAGCCGGGCGGTAGGCATTGGTATTGTAATGAATGGGACGGATGGCCCCGTGCAGATCACTGGTATACAGAATATCGAAGCTTGCCGTATGGTTTATGGATGTCATTTTACAATCTCCTCTAATATATAAGTTCAGATATATGGAATTACCATAAAACGGAGAAGACAGAATAGGCTGAAGAACCGAAGTATATGCCGTTATCTCCGATGTTCTTCCTATATCTTCAACCATAATGAGCCTATTCTAACAGATACAAGTCCTGCTGACAGCCTGACAGGAAACTTTACAAAACTCCAAATTTCGTTTCACATCGCGCTAATATTTGGCAACTATAGTAGATAAGTACTGAAAAATAGAAACTCTTTGGAGGGTGTTCGTTTGAAGAAGTCTGCTTTATTTTTACCATTGTTGATTTTGGTTATGTTTCTGAGTGCTTGTGGGTCTAGCAGTAGTACAACAGGTTCGGCTAACGGTGATAATTCGAGTTCCAATGCATCCGGTACGTCTACGGCAGAGACAGAGAAAGCTGTCGAAGGATATGTGCCAACTGAATTGACGGTTCAATTTGTTCCTTCCCAGAACGCAGATACGCTTGAAGCTAAAGCGAAACCGCTGGAGAAGCTGCTTGGTGACAAACTGGGCATTCCGGTAAAAGTCAGCGTATCCACCGACTACAACACAATTATTGAAGCAATGGCTTCCAACAAAGTAGACGTAGGTTTCTTGCCTCCGACAGCTTATGTACTGGCTAAAGAAAAAGGCGCCGCGCAGGTTATTTTGCAAGCACAACGTTTCGGTGTAAATGATGAGACAGGTGCTCCAACCGAAGAGTTGGCAGATTCATATAAATCCATGTTCATTGTGAAAAAAGATTCGCCGATTCAATCCATCGAGGACCTTAAAGGTAAAAAAGTCGCTTACCAAAACGTAACGTCTTCCGCAGGTTATGTATGGCCAGCAGGTCTGTTACTGGACAGAGGCATTGATCCATTAAAAGATGTAACACCTGTAACGTTGAAAGGTCATGACCAAGGTGTTATCGCTGTATTGAACGGTGACGTTGATGCGGCAGCTATTTTTCAAGATGCCCGCAACACGGTAGCTAAAGACTATCCGACTGTATTTGAAGATACACGAGTACTGGCGTTCACTGAGCCTATTCCTAACGATACCATTGCCGTTCGTACAGACATGAATGCAGATTGGACTGCGAAGATCAAACAAGCCTTCATCGATATCGGTAAAGATACTGAAGGTCACCAGATCATCAAAGAAATCTATACGCATGAAGGTTATGTAGAATCCGATGATAGCAAGTTCGAGATCGTTCGTCAGTATGGCGAAAAAGTGAAAGGTGAATAATTCTGATCCAAAAGTAGTTTGGGATCTGTTCACTTTGTAGTAGCTCTCTTGAATGGGAACAGCTTAATCGTAGCAATGGACAGGCCAGTTCAGCGTGATCTACGCTGCGCTGGCTTGTGCCATTATAGCAAGGACTCATGTATGGTTGATCATTATGAATGAAAGAAGGATATTGTCATGATTGAGCTTCATAACGTTACCAAAACTTACGCTAACGGTACCAAGGGCCTGGATAATATTAATCTGAAATTTAAGCAGGGTGAATTCATTGCTGTAGTGGGTCTGTCCGGTGCGGGTAAATCAACGCTCTTACGCTCCATTAACCGACTGCACGACATTAGTGAGGGCGAGATTCTGATTAACGGAAGTTCCATCACGAAGGCACAAGGAAAACGGCTACGCATGATCAGACGTGACATCGGCATGATCTTCCAGAGTTTCAATCTGGTGAAACGATCCAGTGTACTACGTAACGTACTCGCTGGACGCGTTGGATATCATTCCACTATGCGTACCATTATGGGTCGTTTTCCAAAAGAGGATATTGAACTGGCATTCACTGCGCTGGATCGTGTGAATATTTCGGAGAAAGCTTATTCCCGTGCAGATCAGTTGTCTGGTGGACAGCAACAGCGTGTCGCTATTGCTCGTGTACTGGCACAGGAAGCAAAAATCATTCTGGCCGACGAACCGGTTGCTTCACTTGACCCGCTTACAACCAAGCAGGTCATGGATGACCTGAAACGCATCAATCAAGACCTTGGGATTACGACCATCGTCAACCTTCACTTTATTGATCTGGCGAGAGAGTATGCGACCCGTATTGTCGGATTGCGAGCAGGCGAGGTCGTATTTGATGGTCCGGTGGAAGAGGCAACGGATGAGCGCTTTGCAGAAATATACGGCAGACCAATTCTGGCTGACGAATTGTTGGACAAGCAGGCTGTGCATGAGCAGGGAGAAGTTGTGGTATGAAGGGGCAGTCCAACGTTCCACTTCAGAATTCAGGCGGAGTGGGGAAGGAACCTGGTTTCAGCCCGGCTCAGGTTGTGAATCGCCCAAAACCGCCTGGGCGTATGAAACATTTGCTCACCTTAGTGATCATTCTGCTCCTTCTGTGGGCCAGTGCCAAGCAGACGGATGCCAGCTTCACGGAGTTGTTTGAAGGTTTTCCCAACATGTTGGATCTGCTGAAGGAGATGTTTCCGCCCCGGTGGAGTTACTTTGATAATATCGTGCAAGGCATGCTGGAAACGATTCGAATGGCCCTGATTGGGACAACCATTGGTGCGATTATTGCGATTCCGGTCTCGATTATCTGTGCCGGTAACCTGATGCCAAGTCGCTGGATCTACTATCCGGCGCGCTTTCTGCTGAACCTGATTCGGACCGTGCCGGATCTGTTGCTTGCTGCTTTGTTCGTTGCTGTGTTTGGTTTGGGGCCAATCCCCGGAATCTTGGCACTGGCTGTGTTCTCAGTAGGTCTGATTGCGAAGCTGACGTATGAGACGCTGGAAACCATTGATCAGGGACCGCTGGAAGCGATGACGGCTGTTGGTATGAACCGGATTCAGCTCATTGTATATGGCGTGGTGCCGCAACTGGCTGCCCAGTTCACATCCTATGTGCTGTATGCCTTCGAAATTAATATACGTGCCGCTGCCATTCTGGGACTGGTGGGGGCCGGAGGAATTGGACTCTATTACGAGGCCACACTTGGATTCCTGGAGTATGACAAGACCAGCGTAATCATTCTGTTTACCCTTGTCATTGTTCTGGTCATTGATTATGTAAGTACTAAGCTGCGGGAGAAATTGCTATGATGAAAAATGAAACAAGTCGCATCCGGCCTAAACCACGGAAAAACCCGCTACGCTGGGTCATTGTGTTACTGTTAATCCTTATGTATGCCTGGGCGCTTGCCGGTGTACCGTTTACTGGTTTCAAGGAAACTGCCGCTCAGATTATGAAAGCCATTGTAGCCGGAATTTTCTCACCGGACTGGGAGTTTGTATATTTGCCTGAGGGAGAAGACTTGCTGCGCGGACTGCTAGACACGTTGGCAATCTCCGTACTAGGTACTGTAATCTCGGCCGTGCTCTGTATCCCGTTTGCGTTCTGGTCTGCCCGTAACATGAGTGGGCATCGTTCCATCTCGGGTGCAGGTAAAATGGTACTCAGCTTTATCCGCACGTTCCCTGAGATTATCATGGCTTTGTTGTTCATTAAGGCAGTAGGCCCAGGATCGTTCGCAGGGGTACTCGCCCTTGGATTGCACTCCATCGGCATGTTAGGCAAATTATACGCGGATGAAGTTGAAAATATCGACTATGGCCCATCTGAGGCGCTGCTTGCCTCTGGAGCCAATCGCATGCAGCAGTTGTGGTTTGCCATCCTGCCACAGGTTATGCCTGGATTCCTGAACTATACATTGTATCGTTTCGAGATCAATGTACGTTCCGCGACTATCCTGGGTGTAATTGGAGCAGGGGGGATTGGTACACCGCTGATCTTTGCATTAAGTACCCGGAACTGGCCGCGAGTAGGTATTATCCTGCTGGGTATTATCGTGATGATCACGATTATCGACTTGATCTCGGGGTATATTCGTAAGAAGCTGGTGTAGAGTTAATGTGGCGCTACGAAAATATTAGATGACAAATTAAGATTAGTTGAGAGCGGAAGAAGAGAGGGCTATTCGGTGCCAGAATATTGGCAGGGATAGTCTTTTTTTGTGTCTGCAAATAAACAACGGTGCGTTCTTGTTGCTCTGTTAACCGTTGAGGAATAAGAGGATTCCAAGAATATGTTTAAAGATGATTGAATTATTTTCCAAATACATGTAAGATTAATAGGTTTCTATATAAAGGGAATTAAGGATATTAATTAATACTCCTCTTAGATATCCATACAAGAAATGAATTTTTTAAAGGAAGGTGACCTATGGAATTATTTCAATATATATGGATTGGGTTTATGGTACTCCTATTGCTGTACAGAATGATCTTTCAGAAGTTTAAAAAACATAACAGAGAAAATATTGGGCTCAGTGCAATCCTGATCATTTTCACGGGAAGCAGTTATGCGTTTACACAGATGAACTTGATTTTTGTCATCATTGTCATCGCCTTGGCCGCTTGTTCTGCTGTGTGGAACAGTATTCTATTTGTTAGAAATGGATATGAGCCGGAACGTTTGAAATGAATGAAAAAAACCGAAACCATATTGCCCTGTGAATCAGGCAATGTTGGTTTCGGTTTTTTAGTTACTTGGTTAAACGTTAGACTTCTTAGCTGAGACTTAGCTAGCCAAAGGCAAAGCTTTGGTAACTTGAACCGTAATTGTCTCGGTGCTGGTTACGCCTGCGGCGTTGATCAGCTCAGCACGGTACGTATACGTTCCGTTAGCGCGACCGGACAATTCAGTTGTAGCACTTTGGGAAGCTGGTGTTGCCGCGTTCAACGCTTGTGTATCAATCAATACATCATTCTCATAGAGACGGTATTCGGTTGCATTTGTACCCCACCAGAGGTTCATGGATACGTTATAGTTGCCGTCACCATCCCAGTTGTTTTGGGACAACGTAGCTTTGCCTGGAGCGGCATTGGTTACTTGTACCGTCAGCACGTCACTGCGTGTTGTGCCTTTGTCATTGGTCAGCTCGGCTACATAGGTATACGTGCCGTTGGCTTTACCTGTAATAGCTGTTTTGGAAGACTGAGCCGATGGTGAAGCTGCAGTCAACTTCTGTGTATCAATCAGAACGCCGTTCTCATACAGTTTGTACTCAGAACCATTTTCACCCCACCAGAGGTTCATGCTTACGTTGTACGAACCTTCGAACAGGCCAGTGGTATATCCATTATCAGAAGAAAGCACCGGTTTACCCGGTGCTCCTGCAGCTGGAGTGGAAGGCACTTCGCCGCCACCTTGCTCTTCAGCAGGTACAAAATCATTCAAGCTTCTAGGTTTCAATTGATATACATCTTTGAAAATAGCGGAAACGCCTGTGATATCGATTTTGTCACCAGCAGCATAAGGGAAGGCAGTCTCCGTCACACCTGTACGGGTGTCTACACGTATGTGTGTGCTCGTTCCATCTGCTGCTACCGCGTCGAATTCAAAAGATCCAACGGGTGTAGCACTGATGATATTCTCAATCGTTACATTTTTCAATTGAACCAGTTGACCTTGGTTCGCATCTGTAATTGCAGTAACCTCGATTGGAGCAGGTACGGAAGCCGTACCTGTTTTCTCAATCGCAACGATATCGGTAAGCTCGAACTCGCTGTTATAGATGGTTGTTGCTGCTGTTACTTTCACCTTGTCACCTGCATGGAAGCCGCTCGTATGCTGGAATACGTAGATTCCAGCAGTTTCATCTTGAAGATAGAAGGCTTGTCCACCAAATGCACCCGGCTCTGTCGTCACAACACCTTCGATCGTTACGGTAGTGCCAGCAGCTTTGGTGCGTGCTTCAGCAACGGTGATAGCTGCTGGAATCGGTCCTTCTTCTTCCGGAAGCTGTTCTGCTGGCACATTGCCAACAGTCACGGCATTGGTGATCAGGTTGCTGCCATTCAGACGCAGACGCAAGCTGGCAGCGCCAGTTGTACCTGGTTTGATCCGGACGTTCAGATCTTTGATCCCGCGACCTTGGCTGTCCGAGGTTACACTGAATGTGGAGCTATACCCGTACGAAGTTGGCCAAGTACCACTTTCATTCTGGATCATGGCGACCTGTGTTCCGCCAGTCAGATAGATACCGGCACTATAACCGGATACGGTTGTGTTCGGAGCCATGTTCTCCACAACTACACGAATCTGGAAGTCTTCTGCATTTGGAAGAGTATCCTGTTTCACGAAGCTGTATGCAGCGTTCGCACTGGATGCAGGGCCACCATAAGAACCAGCCTTGAACGTGGAACGATCGTACCACTTATATCCGGCAGCAGGTGCGGACCAAGGTTCAGCCTGTGGTTCTGTGGAAGCAGCCGGCTCTTCGAATGGCAACAGCGCTGTAGCTGTGTCCAGTTCAAGTCCGTTCACTTCAGTTAGGCTTGTGTAGTTCTCTTGTGTAGCAAGCCAGTTTACGGTGTTCACGAGCAACACGGCATCATCGGCTTCTTTAAAACCGTCATAAGTTGTTTTGCGTGTGCCTGTCTCTTCACGCAAGTATTTTGGTGATGCATCTTCTACTGGAGAGGAGTCACCGATGAAGGCAGCTTTACCTGCGCCCAGCTTGGATACAGCCACGTAAGGACCTTCTTCAATCCCGCCACCGTTGTAGACACCTTGGTCTACCGCATTATTCCATTTAGCATTGGTTTTAGGCAGGTATACAATACCTTTTGCTTTTTCCGGATCGGTGATTGCAAGTGTTGAACCGGCGTGCATGGCTACAGCCGATACGCCTTCTGTGATGCCGAAGGCTTGATCTGCCGGTACGACGATATTGGCGTTGATATCGCCAAGTGCGTTATAGCGGAAACGTACGCCGAAGTTATCGGACAACCAGTCCGAGCCGGTTACATTTTGCATCGCTTCAGAATTACGCTCATCGGTGCTCATACCTTTGGCCGGATCTTCGAATGCTCCCCGACGATAGCCGTTGATGACTTCAGAGCCATCCCAGCGGTTTTTATTACGGTCTGCATTATAGTGATCTCCAACAAAGAAGATGCTGCCGCCCGTTTCAACATATTGTTTCAGTGCTGCTTGTTCGGATGTTTTGAAAGGAATTTGAGGCTCTGCAATAACGAATACGTTATACTCTTTCAGATCATCATAGGTAAATGGAGTTGTCTTGCGAAGTTCTTTGACATAGTAACCATCATTCGCGAGTGCATTGCCGAAGTCGGAGAAACCTCCATCAATGACCCAGTCTGCAGCTCCAGCCGTTTGGCCGTGAGAGTTGTCGAACAATACTTTTTTACCTGCATTTTGGTTCACAACCTTTGCCTGGATGAACGGTGCCGGGTCTGTCGGTCCTTCCGCATGAACCGATGCATCTCCGTTCCATAATCCGACCTGAAGCGGCAAAGCCATGGACAATGCCAGGAGTGATTTTAAAAATACTCCTCGCATACCTGTTAATTTACCCAACCAAATCCCTCCCAAATATTAGTTGATTCATGAGTTCGTCCATATTCTACCACATGAAAATCTCACATAGTCATAACAATTTGTAAAAATTAACTCGATATTTGTAAAATTGGGTCTTTTGACATATCCATAGGTATTTCGGTCCCGTCATAATCCATCCAATTCTGCGTGCATATTGATTTTACGCAAATAAAAAGCCATCTCTTATGAGATGACTTTGGCCCGAATTCGATTGACGGCATGGAAGACAGAGGATTTAATCATGCCTTCACTGCGATTCACCAGCTCTGCCGTTTCCTTAATGGAGTATCCATGGATGAGGCGAAGTTCTAATATTTTACGATGTTCGGTGTTGTTAATATGGGAAACAAGATCATGAACACCTTCGCTAATTTCAAGGTGGGATGTATCGACGTGATGGGTAGGTACCTCCAGACGGCTGTCTCGTCTGAGTGTACGGGTCCGCCTGCGGAAGCTGTCCATCGCCAGGTTACGGGCAATGCGTTTGAGATAATAGAGAATGCGATCTTCAGGGATATCCACGGTAACGTTCATTAGTCGAATGAAACAATCCTGTGCCAGATCTTCTGCATCTTGCGGTTGTTTGACGATATGGGATAGATACCTTGTGATTTCTGATTTATAGTTGATATAAGCATCATTAATTTGTGTGCTGTTCATATGATGTGAATCCCCCTTGGATACAGATCAGGCTTGGGTCCGGTCTGGTATGAGTCTCTTTATGATCCAAGTATATCGGGAGGTTGTTTCCAAAAGGTTCAGAGTTGTATCGGAGTTGTAACATTTCGTGCTTCCCTCTATTCAAGCATACGGCTTGGGATACAAAATATAGGCAGATGAAGGAAATTCATAGAGCAGGGAGATTACGAAAGTATCATGAGACAAAAAGAGATTTTAATTATTGAGGACGAGGAGTCCATTCGCGATATTTTGTCCTATTCGTTACGTAAGGAAGGATTTGAGATCAAGGAAGCAGCTACGGGAAAAGAGGGTCTGGGTCTGCTTCGGGATTCGAAGCCGGATCTGATCCTGCTGGATCTGATGCTGCCAGATATGAGCGGTTTTGATGTGTGCAGGCAACTATCTGTGAACTCCAAGATACCTGTCATCATGATCACTGCGAAGTCGGACATGCTGGACAAGGTACTTGGCATGGAGCTTGGGGCGGATGACTATATCACGAAGCCTTTTGATATCCGTGAGGTGGTTGCGCGCATTCGGGCGATTTTTCGCCGGATTGATCTGATCAGCGAGACACTGGAGAATCAGTCCTATGAGGTGGTAAGGCTAGGCAAACATATTGAGATTCGCAAGGATGAACGGGAAGTGTGGAAAGACGGGGAACGGGCAGGACTCACGAATAAAGAATATGATCTGTTGTTATTTCTCGTGACCCATCATCGTAAGGTTCATACACGTTCTGAACTGCTGGACAAGGTATGGGGATTTGATTTTGCAGGGGATACCCGAACGGTGGATATTCATGTGCAACGGATTCGCAAGAAACTGGATAGTGGTGTGCAAGGCATTTCGATGATTGAAACGATATTCGGTGTGGGGTACAAGCTGAATATTCAGGTACAGACATGAAGTGGACGATCCAGTTCAAAATGGTGGTGCTATTCTCGGTCATTGTCTTTATCGGATTCTCCGTCCTGCTGATTCTGTCCAATAAGGTAGCTCAGGAGAATATGTACCGGGAAGTGCATGAGGATATGGTGCAATCCAAAAGAAATCTGGACATCGCGCTGAATCAGTACTTTCTGATACATAACAAACGCATGAGCAGAGACTCGCTCGAAGCAGGGAGTCGCGAGCTCGCGGAGCAGATTGGATCAGCCGTTGGTGGGGAGATTATAGTATATCGCCCCGATGCTTCGCCATACGAATCTGTTGGCAGCGAGGTTAACGTTGCTAAGCGGTCTGACCATCCTGATGTGGAGGAAGCCGTACATTCCCGAATTGCTTACACCACAGTTGTGGATAAGGGTCGGGTCACAGCCAGTCTGTCCTTCCCTCTCCAGATGGATCAACAATTGATTGGAATCGTACAGATGAAGAAGGATTACACCGACTTGTACAAACGCAATCTCCGGTTCCAGAATACGATCAAGCTGTTTGCAGCGGTTATT
Source organism: Paenibacillus sp. FSL M7-1414 (assembly GCF_038003195.1). Taxonomy (NCBI): domain Bacteria; kingdom Bacillati; phylum Bacillota; class Bacilli; order Caryophanales; family Paenibacillaceae; genus Paenibacillus; species Paenibacillus sp. FSL M7-1414. Next base: position 1,177,023 of record NZ_JBBOOS010000001.1, read on the forward strand.
TTCGTATTTGTATTTATCGCATCCATCTTTATTTCCCGGAAAATTACACAACCCATCCGTGTACTCACGAAACGTTCTGCGGAAGTGGCCCAAGGAAGTCTGAATGCGGACATTCAGATTACAACCAAGGATGAGATCGGTGAACTGGCTTCAAGCTTCACCGTCATGATTAATCGGGTTCGGGAGCAGATTGATGTGATTGAGCGAGAGCGGGACGAAGTGAAGCAAGTACAGGCCAGAAGCAAAGTCTTTTTTGACAATGTGACACATGAATTGAAGACACCCTTAACGACGATTCTGGGATACGCCCAGATTTTACGGGATAACGGATTTACCGACCAGGACTTTTTTGACAAGGGCATGAATTATATCATCAAGGAAAGCCAGCGTCTCAACACCATGGTTGCGGATATTCTGGAGGTCTCGGTCTCCTCTGCGGTCATTCAGGCATACCGGTTCGAACGTATCGATATATCAGATATTATTCGTGAAGCTTGTGAGGACATGTCGATTAAGGCGAGCAAGTACAATATAGGCATTCACTATGAGCTAGAGGAACATCAGTATCTACAGGGAGATCGGGATAAGTTGAAAGAGGTCTTCCTCAACATCCTGGATAATTCGGTCAAGTACAGTGATGTGAACTCCATTATCGAAGTACAATCCTTCCGGTTAGGTGATTCTATCGCTATTGTGATCCGTGATCAGGGGGAAGGAATCGGTGCTGAAGCGCTCCAACATGTATTTGAACCCTTTTACCAGGATAAAGGAATCAACAGGGCCGAGAAAGGCAGTGCCGGGCTGGGTTTATCTATTGTGAAGAACATCGTTGAGCGTCATGGAGGAACAGTGGAGATGAAGAGCATCATGCGGGAAGGGACACAAGTGAATATCAGTCTTCCGGGGGAAATGAACGCATGAGACATCCTGGATTTTGGCGTAAAAATCGTGACAGATTGATGCTGTCAGGGTTGTTGATCGCATTTGTCAGCGGGATTTTTGGGATTGGGAGCCTGTTCAGTCTCGGAAATCTCAAACCAAGAACGGTGATTTTGCCAAGTGAGCAGTTCAACAGCCGTCTGGCACCACCACCGAGCAGTACGATTCAGATCGAGTCGGCTACCAAGATTCCAAATGATTTTGCGATCTTTGATTTTGAAGTGTTAGACCGGAATACGATTATATTTAATCAACCGGAATTTTCCTATTCAGGGCTCAAACTGTCTCTCCTGCATCTGGATGATAAAGAAGTGAAGAACATTGCGGCTAATACGGATTACGGCGTAACGATCAGCCCGGATCACAAGAAAATCATTTACTCCCAGTATCGGGCAGGTCAGACGCAGAAGACAACGTATGAGTATATGATACAGAGCGGGGAACGTCGCAAGCTTCCGTATGACAACTCGTATTATCGAGTGTTTGTAGGGAACGAATCCTACATCGGTCAGGATGATCTGTTATTTAAACAAGTTGATCTGAGCCAGGGGACGAGTCATGTCATCTACACGTATGAAGAGCTGATGAGCATGTTCACAGGACCAAAACAAGGGAAAGGTTCGAGTGATACGTTTATCGTTATGGATGTGTTGCAGGTCAGTGAGGATCACCAGCAATTTTATATACTGGTGATGCTGAAAGACAATTATGCCATCTATCGTGTATCGCTTGAGGATGAGCATGAAGTGAAGGCGTATGCTGCAATGGAGGATATTCAACAGTACAAGTTGCTGAAAAATGGTGACATGCTCATCCAGGGAACGATGAATAAGGTACAGGGGCTGTATCGGTATCATGCAGCAGAGGAGCAGTATGATCTGTTATTACAAGGTTCGATCTGGAGTTTCGATCTGGATGCAGATGAATCCCGAATAGCTTACTTTTTCCCGATGGACAGTCAGAATCAGAAAAATGAGTTGCATGTTGCCTACCTGAATGACAGCAAGATTTCGTCGGATACGGTGATCTATCGCAATATTGATAACTTCATCAGTCTGAAATGGAATGACGATGAATTATTTGCTGTGAGCAGCTCAGTGGATAAAAGTGAAATGTACCGCTTTAGTTTCAGAGCCTGGTAAGCTGCGGAAGGTATACGAATATAAGACCTTGGTCTGATGGAGCTGGCGATATCTGCTCTGTGGACAAGGTCTTTTTTTGTTATGACATGTTACAAGTTGGATACAACTCCGGCCAGCCCGGATACATCTCCACCCTATAATGAAAAGGGAATGTGCTACGCGAATCTTTACGTAACAACCTCTGTACATATTTAGCAAGTAGAAAGGAAGAAATGCAGTAATGCTTCAAGTTGAACAATTATCCCACTCGTTCCGCAATGGCCAGGGAACTGTGCCGGTGCTTCAGGATATCAATCTGACGATTGGAGAAGGCAAGATGGTAGCCCTGCTGGGCAGTTCTGGTTCGGGTAAATCCACACTGCTGAATCTGATGGCAGGGCTGATGAAACCGGATCAGGGCAAGATTCTAATTGCGGGACAAGATATTGTACGTTTCAGTGAGAATCGCCTGGCTGAGTTCAGGCGCAGTCATATCGGGTTTATTTTTCAATCCTATGAACTGCTGTCCAATCTTACGATCCGGGAAAATGTAGAATTACCCTTGGTGTTTATGGGGATAAGCCCTTCGAAACGCAAAGCAAAAGCATTGAAGCTGCTGGAACAGGTTGGATTGGGTGAAAAAACAAAATTGTTCCCGTCCCAGTTGTCGGGCGGTCAACAACAACGTGTCAGTATTGCACGTTCGCTCATTACTGAACCCTCGGTGATCTTTGCAGATGAGCCTACCGGGAATCTGGATACTGAGACGGAGGAAGAGATTATTGCGATTTTGCAGCAGCTTAACCGGGATATGAATACAACCTTTGTCATTGTGACACATGAAGCAGAGGTCGCGGAGCAGATGCAAGTTGTGCTTACACTGCAACATGGAATATAGGTTGAAGAAGCTGTAAGGGAAGTTTGAGGCAAAAGGAGAGGAAATGTGAGAATACGGGATGTAGCACGTATGGCCTGGGGACAGATCATTCGCAGAAAAATGGTCACACTGCTGTGCATGATGGGGCTGTCCATCGGCTCTGCCGCCATGATCATTGCACTTAGCGTGGGGCAGTCCGTACAGACCTATAGCGAGAAAACATTGAACGACAATTACAAGATGGATGAAATCACGATTACGCCCAATGAAGGCATACGTACTGGGAACGGTAAGGGGAATGGTCAGACATCGAAGTTTGAACGGGGAGCATTGACGTTGGAAAAGATTCAGATTATCCAAAGACTTCCTCATGTTGTTGCTGTGGCTCCCATGTTAAAGCTGGAGTCGCTGGAAATGGTGCTTCCGGATGGTCGCAGCACGTATGTTGAGGTCATTGGTACTCAGCTGGAGACCCTGGGCGGGTTTGGATACAAGTATGCTGAGGGACGTGGGGCAGAGGATGGTCGTATGGCGGTAACCAGTTATGGGGCTGCATTTGGACTCGTGGACCCCAAAGTAACTCAGAAGTTATTTGAGCAGTTGAATGCTGATCCATATAACAATGAGCTTTTGGAGCAGTTTACGGAAATGTCTGCGAAGCAGGATCAGTTGGTGCAGCAGCGTATTCAGTTTCGATATGAAGATTATGCGAATGCGAGTAAAACCAAAATGAGTGGTTCTATACGCGTGTCTGGAGAACTGATGAAGCCTTCCAACATGGATGATATGAGCGCTCAAAACGATAAAAAAGTATATCTGCCGCTCGATACAGCTCGTGCATTGCAGGATGAGCTTGGATTACAGCAGGCCGACAGCAGTGCGGCCAAGCATCTTAACTCAGCTCTGGTCAAGGTTGAGGACAAACGTTATGTATCCCAGGTGGAAGAACAGATTAAAAAGCTGACGTTAAACACACAGAGTAATCTGTTCCAAGAGGAAGCGATGGCAGGTCAATTGGCGATGTACCAAAAAGCGGCATTGGGGATCGGTGGTTTTATCATGTTGCTGGCCTCATTATCCATTATTGTAGCGATGATTATGTCTACGCATCAGCGTCGTAAACAGATTGGTGTGATGAAGGTGCTGGGTGCAAATCTGTGGCAGATCCGTCAGATGTTTATTTCGGAAGCAGCGATGCTTGGATTAATGGGCGGCGTGGCTGGTGTGGGGATCGCCTTTGCTGCCCTCGGCGGGGTGAACAGTCTGCTGGCGAGTCAGATGGCAGATCAGATGAATGGTCCGATGACCGTCGTTATTCAGCAGTCGGCTCTGCCACTTGGCATCGTTTTTGCTATTCTGGTTGGCATTGTATCAGGTATATATCCGGCAATCAGCGCATCTCGGACCAATGCATTAACTGTGATCAAATCAATGTAATTTTATTAGCGAAAGGGAAATTGGGCACATGAAGAAATGGATTAAAATTATCATCACCGTTGTACTTTTCGCAGGTGCAGGGTACTGGCTGTATGAAAAGTACAAGCCAAAACCGGAGGCGCCTATAGAGATTCCACCCCCGATTACCTTTGATGTGACACAGGAAACGATGACGCAAACGATACAGGTGAAAGGGAAATCCGTATACACCGATCAGACGGATATCTTCGCTCCGTATGCTTCCAACATCAAGCAGTGGCACGTGAAAAGTGGTGAGCAGGTGAGCAAAGGCGATATCCTGTTTACCCTCGATACTTCCACGTTACAAACGGAAGTAGAACAGTTGCAGAGTGACCTGGAGAAAGCTCAGCTGGAAAATAAGATGAATCAGGTTACCCTGGATCAGGCGAATATGAGTGAGTCCCTTGGCGTGACGGAAGAGGAGCGCAAGAAGGCATTTGCAGATCGGGAAGGTAAACGCCTGACGAATGAATTGAATCAAAAAGCGTTGGTCCTCAAGGAGAAGGAGATACAGAAAAAGCAGGCAGTAATAAGTAAGTCTGTTGTGTATGCTTCCGCTTCCGGTATATTTCAGATGAATGAAGAGGATAGCAAGACACGTGCGGTGACGGAAGGACAGCTGATCGGGTCCATTACAAACATCAGCAAACTGAAATTCATGACGATTGTTGGTGAGGAAGAAATGTTCAGGCTCAAGGTGGGCATGCCAGTTAAGGTACGAATGACTGCGCAGAAAGACCTGCAATTCACCGGGAAGGTAAGTAAGGTGTCCAAATTCGCCCGCAAGAGTACCGATGCGGACCTCAAGCAAGCTTCACAGTTTGACGTGGTCATTGATCTGAAGCCGGATGCCAGAATGTATGGAGGCGTGAGTCTGGAAGGCGATATCGAGACGATGCGGAAGGATAAAGTGACGGTAGTGTCCAGTCTCGCGATCATGCGGGATCAGACCGAGCCTTACGTACTGTTAGACAAAGGCAATGGACAGACCGAGCCGCTGACGATCCAGGCTGGAATGGAATCGGGGGACAAGACGGAAGTAGTTAGCGGGTTGAAACCGGGAGACATTGTCGTTTTGCCCTAGATGTAGGAATATAAGAACGAGACATTATATGTAGTGACTAGCTAGACGAGAGGGTTAATTCGGCATTGTAAAACACGAGGTTCATTGTGGCAGATTGCCAGGATGGACCTCGTGTGTCTTTTGGAGCAAGGGATGTCCAGATTCCTGCCTGAATTATGGAAAAAAATATAATTAAATTTATATAATTCAATTTACAGTAAAATTTACATGTCGTATAATCAGAACATAAGGAGGTGACACCGAACATCATGTTTGTAGATGAATAGGAGAAGGCCTTTTTTTTAACTATTTGAAGAAAGCGCTTACCCAATTTAGGATTCAGACATCCCATAAGTCGTTTTTCACACTTCTTCATGTTTAACACACGTTCAACCACACCCACCATATTATACTCATTCACATGATTTGCCCTCACACACCATTTGTTTGCTCAAGATTCCAGTGATACAACCATTTCTTTTGGAGGTGATACAACCAACTCATCCGAACGTTCTCTTCGTGCTAAGCATCATAATGACACAGAGGATCAGACATGAGTACAACCCAATCTAACTAAAGGAAAGGTGGAACTATGAAGACTAAATTGAAAACCAAATCGAGAGGTAAGAAGATCCTGCGCAAAGGTGTAAAACAAATGCTTGCAGCAACGCTGCTCGCTGCGGGGATTTTCCCTGGACTGTCTCCAGGCTTGACTCAGGCGGCTGAAGCACATGTGGATAATCCATTTGTAGGGGCAACCGCTTATCTGAACGAGGACTATTCAGCTCTCGTGGATACGTCCATTGCACTGACCAACGATGCGTCGTTGAAGGCCAAGATGGAGACGGTCAAATCGTATCCAACCGCAGTATGGGTTGACCGGATTGCTGCAATCTATGGCGGTACGGACAACGCTGGTCGCAAAAGTGTAGAGCAACATCTTGATGCCGTTCTCGCTCAAAAGAAACCGGGTACGCCTATAACGGCTTCATTTGTTATCTATAACTTGCCTGGACGTGATTGTCATGCACTCGCATCGAATGGTGAACTTCCACTAACACAGGCAGCACTGCAGACATATAAAACGGATTATATTGATGTGCTCGCAGATATCTTCGCAGATCCGAAGTATCAGGATATTCGTATTATTGCTGTCATTGAACCGGACAGTCTGCCTAACCTTGTGACCAACCTGAGTACACCAGCTTGTGGTCAAGCCAGCTCAACAGGTATCTATGAGGCGGGTGTGAAGTATGCATTGGACAAGCTGCACGCCATTCCAAATGTGTACAACTATCTGGATATCGGCCACTCCGGCTGGCTTGGATGGGATAACAACCGTTCTGCAGCAGTCGCGCTGTATACAAGTGTTGTGCAAGGGACAGCCGCAGGTCTGAGCAGTGCAGATGGTTTCATTACAAATACAGCGAACACTACACCGCTGGGGGAGCCGAACCTGTCTAACCCTGATCTCAATATCGGTGGACAACCGATTAAATCTGCCAAGTTTTATGAGTGGAATCCTTATTTTGACGAAACCGATTTCACTGCTGCGCTGTATGCCGATTTCGTACAAGCTGGCTGGCCAAGCAGCACAGGTTTCCTGATTGATACTAGCCGGAATGGGTGGGGCGGGGTAGACCGTCCAGCATCTGCTACGGGCAGCAACATCAACGATTATGTGAACTCTGGACGTGTAGATCGCCGGGAGCATCGGGGGAACTGGTGTAATGCCAGTGGCGCAGGTATTGGTGAAGCACCTAAGGCTGCACCAGGACCAGCGCATCTGGATGCTTATGTATGGGTGAAACCTCCGGGTGAATCCGATGGCTCCAGCTCCGAAATTCCGAATAACGAAGGCAAAGGTTTTGACCGGATGTGTGATCCAACCTTCACAACTCGGGATGGTGTATTAACAGGTGCGTTGCCTAATGCTCCGGTATCGGGTCACTGGTTCCATGATCAATTTGTGGCACTGGTGAAAAACGCATTCCCTGTACTGCCTGCAAGTAACGGTGGAGGCAACCCTCCGGGCGGAACAACAGCTCCGGCAGCACCAGCAGCATTGACAGCTTCTGCCGGTAACGCTCAAGTCTCCTTGACGTGGACTGCTTCTACAGGGGCTACAAGTTATAGTGTGAAGCGGGCACTGAGTGCATCAGGTCCATTCACAACAGTTGCAGCTAATGTAAGTGGAACATCTTACAGCAACACCGGCCTGATCAATGGTACAACCTATTATTATGTGGTAACGGCAACAAATGCAGTAGGTGAAAGTGTTAACTCTGCAACAGCAACAGCTACACCTGTTGCAGGTGTAACGGCGCCAGCTGCACCGACTGCTCTCACAGCAACTGCAGGCAATGCGCAGGTGAGCCTGACGTGGACAGCTTCTACAGGTGCAACAAGTTATGATGTGAAACGCGCACTGAGTGCAACAGGTCCGTTCACAACGATCGCGGCGAATGTGAGTGGTACGTCCTACACCAACACTGCCCTGACGAACGGCACAACGTATCATTATGTGGTAAGTGCAGTGAATGCAGCAGGGCAAAGTGCCAATTCCGCTGTAGCTTCCGCGACACCTCAAAGTGTCGTTGTACCAACGAGTGATCTTGTCGTGCAATATCGTGCTGGAGATACCAATGCTCAAGATAGCCAGATCAAACCGTATTTCAACATCAAAAACTTGGGCAGTACTGCTGTGAATCTGAGTGATCTGAAGATCCGTTATTACTTCTCCAAAGAAGGCTCGGCTGCGATGGATTCGGCCATCGATTACGCTCAAGTTGGCGGAGCCAATATCCAGCGGACCTTCACAGACTCGTATGTTGAGCTGAGCTTCACATCTGCCGCTGGCAGCATTCAGGCTGGTGGACAGACTGGAGACATCCAGCTTCGCATGTACAAAACAGACTGGTCCAACTTTGACGAGACTAATGACTATTCCTTCGATCCAACGAAAACATCCTACCAGGATTGGAACAAGGTAACACTCCACCAAGGTGGAAACCTGGTATGGGGTATTGAGCCTTAAACTTTATTTGTAACTGTCTTAACCGCGATCCTCAGTGTGTTAGAGGATTGCGGTTTTTTGCTATGCATTCAAGAGTCATTCTAGATTGAAGTTCTCACATGAAAATGTATTTAGAATCGTTTGGAGATCCGTAATTAGGATGTGAGAGCGGATGTATTAAGCTGGGCTGTCCTCTGGTCATGAAAATGATCAGGGGGAGGGGGCAGCCCTATTTCTTTTCTAACGAACAGAGGGCACGTTATTTAGTTGAATTGATGCATTTGAAAATTCTAACGAATCGTAGACACGCTATTCAGTTAATTTGGGTGGATTTTGCCCCGTTTAGACCCGATTTGGTCCAAATAAGGTTGCTGAGATTCGTTAGGATTCGTTGTTGGAGTTTAACGCCCCAATAGGGTGTGTGAGATTCGTTAGAAAAAACTTGGCGGTGAGCTTAAATCACCTTTCCGACTGAAGCGTCATCGGGTTGATTTTCCAAATGACTCTAAAAACACTGATTATTGATCGTTTTGGACGGATATTTGCCTAGGGTCTGGCAGGCAGGATGTCTATAATAGAACCCGATGGGCGGGATCACCCCGCTCGGATTGGAAAGAGAATGGAAGGGGGATCGCACTCTGGTAGTCGGGCAAGCTGATTTCTCTTTTTTAATTTTGTAAGCGTAATCATTATGGCGAGTCTGGTCCGTCGAAGAAGGTCTGTACGAATGATCGAACGTCTAATCATCATCGATGTGTATATGCGTCACCTATTCTGTCTCAAGGAGCGTGAAGGTGGATGAACTCAGGAACAACAGTGCCGGTACATAAGGGATCGGTGTCAGGTCGGCAATCAGGCCGCAGGAAGGCACGTATGCCACTTGCAGCCAAGGTGCTCTCTTCGGCACTCAGCGTAGCTTTGTTTGTTGGGGGAACAGCGGGGATTACCGGAGCAGAAGCTTCGAACGGTAGTGGGGCGACGGAGGCCAGCCTGCAATCACATAAGGGGGGCAGTCACGTGAAAGAGATTCAACTGGAATATCTGGATCGGGGACTGGTGGCTGCATCGACATCTGAAGGTGTTTTTCTCAGTTGGAGATTGCTTGGTGACGAGGCCACAGGGTATAGCGACAAAGGGCTGACAGGTACGGACTTTAACGTCTATCGTGATGGCAAAAAGATCGCTACCGTCACCGACAGCACCAACTATGTAGATGCCGCGGGCAAATCTTCTTCCCGTTATGAAGTGGCAGCGGTGAACAAGAAGGGGAAGGAGAGCAAACGCAGTGCATCCGTCAAACCTTGGGCGAACGGGTATGTGGACATTCCACTGCAAAAACCCGCCGATGGTGTGACGCCTGCGGGAGAAGCTTATACGTATTCCGCCAATGACATGAGTGTGGGTGATGTGGACGGGGATGGTCAGTATGAGTTTTTCGTCAAATGGGACCCTTCCAACGCCAAGGACGTATCGCAAAAAGGGTACACCGGTAAAACCTACATTGATGCTTACACCCTGGACGGTCAGTTGTTGTACCGGATCGATCTTGGGGTCAATATCCGTGCAGGTGCTCATTATACACAGATGCTCGTTTACGATTTTGACGGGGATGGCAAGGCCGAGATGATGTTCAAGACCGCTCCGGGTACGAAGATTATCAAATATAACAAAAAAGGAAAAGTAACCTCCGAGAAGTACATCACGCTTCCGAAGCAGGATCGCAAGGCAGGGTACTCGAACGAAGATGATTATCGTTTAAGTGCGGATGGTTACTACGATCACGTGGTGGATATGTTCAGAAACTGGCATAAACACGATGAGGTTGTGAAGGGGAACTGGCCTGCGACATTGGAAGAAGCTTTTGGAATTGAGAAAAAATATAACTACCCATTATCTCAGCAAGATGCCGAGAGCCTGGCCGACTATTTCATTGATGTGTACGCAGTAGAACGCAGTAACCGCAATGAGCTGCGCAAGTTCGAAGGTTTTATTGTGGATGGTCCTGAGTATGTTACGGTATTTGAAGGCAAATCAGGCAAAGAGCTGGAGACCATTCCATATGAACCCGAGCGTCATGATGATGGCCTGATGTGGGGCGATTATGCGATGGCACGGATCGAACCGGGCAATCGAGTGGACCGTTTCCTAGCCGGAGTGGCTTATCTGGACGGCAAGAAGCCGTCTGCAATCTTTGCACGCGGATACTATACACGTTCAACGATGGTTGCCTACAATTGGGACGGCAAGAAACTGAAAAAGGAATGGAAAGTGGACAGCGGTTGGACGCCGATGAAGAACCCATTCAATGACGGACCGCACGGCGTAGATGGTACAGATCCGCAGTACGGCTCCATTACAACTCAGGGAGCGCACTATTTCAGTATGGCGGATGTGGATGGTGACGGCAAACAGGAGATTATCTATGGCTCCGCCACGATTGATCATGACGGCAGCGTGCTATACAGCTCAACAGACCTGATGCCTGCCGAAAGTGCTGCACCGGGAACCATTGCCCGTCTGGGTCATGGGGACGCACTTCATGTGGCAGATATCGACCCGGATCGTCCGGGACTTGAAATTTTCATGGTTCACGAGGGTGGTCCGTGGGCGCCATACGGCTACTCCCTGCGTGATGCGAAGACCGGAGAAGTAATCTATGGTGGGTACACGGGGAAAGATACCGGTCGCGGCATGGTGGGTGATGTTGATCCGACTCGCCGTGGGCTGGAGACATGGGCTGTAGGTTTGTGGACAGCTAAGGGTGAGAAAATCAGTGATCAGGCGCCGGGCACAAATATGAATATCCGCTGGGCTGGTGATATGACGACACAGATCGTTGATGGTGCGATTGATGTTACACCAACCATCAAAGACTGGAATCGTGGCACGTTGCTGACGGCAACAGGCACATTGACTAACAATCACACCAAAGGTACACCTTCTCTTGTAGCTGATATCTTCGGGGATTGGCGGGAAGAGATGCTGGTGAGAACCACGGACAGTTCCGCGATTCGTATCTATCTGAGTACCGAGAAAACGGACCGTAAGCTGTACACGCTGATGCATGATGCGATGTATCGTGTGGGCATTGCCGGACAGAACAGTGGATACAACCAGCCTTCCTATCCGTCCTTCTACATGGCATCGGATATGGACTGGTCCAAAGTAACGCTGCCTAAGTTCTACACGCCAGGTAAGGGAGGAAAGTAAGCAGGCCGGAGTAATAATAGCTAACAATAGCAACATAACATGTGTTCATGATCAGGCTGTAACGTAACGTAGCGTCGTTAGTTTTAAGCGTTGGCATCGAAGCTTGGAAGCTCTGGAATTCCCATGTGTCTCGTCACATGGAGGTTTCAGAGCTTTTTTTACATTAGGATCTGCGGGTAGAGGTTGGCGTGATTCAATCCATCCGTGTTACATCATTCTTTTTCATATGTTAAGTCTAAATAAGTTGAACTAATCATTTACACGATAACGGAGAGGACAGAAAAAACCTGAAAAAGCGAAGCGTTCGCCTTTATCCCCGGATTTTCCCTTTAGTAAAAGAATCAATAAATCTGGGGATAACAGCGATTGGAAGGTTGTTCTGTCATCGTAGTGTCAGTGTAAATAATCTTTATTTCAACTTATATAGATGCACGGTATAAGCGAACGCTTTAATAGTGTAGTTACCTTGATCATGGATCAAGGTGGTGATGGAGCACTCGGGAATAAGTTGGTTCTGCATAGCTATAAAATCGGAATGCCAGACGTTAAGCTCGCCCTCGGTAAAGGTTTGCACCAGAAAATCAGTAATGAGTCCACCATGTGCAACCACAATAATGTTACTGTTCTCTGGCTCTTCATTAGCTAATTCGGTTAGGAGGGAGGTCAGCCGTTCACCAGCCTGTTTGGCCGAGTCACCCACGGGTGGAATGTAATCTGGGTCAGACGTACATCGATCCCACATCGCAATGAATTCTTCGAATGACTGATCCGGGCAATCGCCCCAATTGGCACGTTCGCGCAGGCGAGGATCTTCGGTTGTATGGGAATGGGTGTGGCGGGCAATCATGTTGGCGGTTTCTTGGGCTCGTCGAAGTGGGCTGGTAAGGATTTTAGTAACGGGAAAGGTAGCTCTGGCAAAATGAAGTGCTGTGGCTTCGGCTTGTAAAACCCCTTCGGAAGTGAGGGAGACATCACCGATTCTTCGTTCTTTGAGACCATGTCTCACCAAATGAAAGGTGGTACTCATGATTGGAAACCTCCTTAGTTATAGACAGTTCACATAAATGATTAGATAATAAACTAATTATATATTCATCTAATTAAATATTGCAATGAGGCTTTTAAGCAAGACAGTTTATATTCAACCTATAGAATTGCTACAATGGAGAAAAGTGAGGATCGATCGTTGAAGGAATGGAGGTATCGACATGAGCATCACAAAGCCTTGGACAGGAAGCCTGTATCAGGAGGGTTTGCGAACAGAGGATTGCGGGCCGCGATTTTACGCGTACTACTACAAGCAATGGGACAACTATCGTATGTCCTATCACCATCATGATTCCACAGAGATTATGTATATTATTTCGGGAATGTGCCGGGTGGATGTGCAGATGCCGGATGGGGGCTCGGAGCAGGCTGTTTTGAAAAAAGGACAGTTCATTATGCTCGATGCCGGTGTCCCGCACCGTTTGCTGGTGGAAGATGGTGTCCCTTGCCGGATGCTCAATGTGGAGTTTGGATTCTCAGGCTCACCTCCCGGACAGTTATCCATCCGTCAGCTAGCGCTGGAGGAGGAAGAAGTTCACACTCTACTTACTAATGCTTCGCCATATCTGGTATTGCCTGATCCGGAAGAGGTGTACCATATTATGAAAAGTCTGGTGCTGGAACTCGATCAGCGTGGTCTGCTGGAGCAAGGAAGATCGAACGTGCCGATGAAGATCATTCCGCCAGAAGAAAGGTTGCATCACCGCGAGGCCCGAAATCTAACGTCTCCAGAACAGGGCATGCTGGTGCGTACATTGTTCATCCAGTTGCTGGTCCGTGTTGCACGTCTGCGTGGAGAAATGAGCCGGAGTGCGCCAGATCAGGCGGAACTGTACGTCAAACGAACCATTGAATTCATGCATCACAATATGGATCGCAACATTCAGATGAAGGATATTGCGGCAGCAGTTAATCTGCATCCAGGCTATTTACATCGTATTTTTCGTCAGCACACGCAGCGCACACCGACCGACTACCTGACGATGCTTCGCATGGAGAAGGCCAAGATGCTGCTTCAGCAGACGAATATTCCTATTTCGGAAATCTCCGACTATGTTGGAGTAGGCAGTCGTCAGTATTTTCATATGTTATTCAAGAAGACGACGGGCATGACTCCGGTCGAATTTCGCTCCTCTATGGAACGACATGTTAGTCAGTACCCGTCGGATGAATGAGCCGATTGCAGTTATTTTCGAAGACATATCGATTAGTGGGACTGGCGCGTAAAAGTTAGGATTTTTGACAACAAGATCTTGAACAGGTCATGATTTTGATAACGCTTCCCTATTTACGGTTGGTACAATGATTTCATGAAGAGGGTCATTAACCGAAGCGAAAGATTCGGATTTAGGGGAGGACATAGACATGTCGTTTAAAGTGGCGTTTATCGGGGCAGGAAGTATCGGATTTACACGGGGATTGCTAAGGGATTTGCTGACGGTACCAGAGTTTAACAACATCGAGATTGCGTTCTGCGACATTAGCCAGCACAATCTGGACATGGTGACTGAGCTGTGTCAGCGGGATATCCGTGAGAATGGATTGAATATTCAGATTCAGCCGACAACGGATCGGAAAGAAGCTTTAAAAGATGCGAAGTATGTACTGTGTACGATTCGTGTTGGGGGACTGGAAGCATTTGCAACCGATGTGGATATTCCACTGAAATATGGGGTAGATCAATGTGTAGGCGATACGCTGTGTGCAGGCGGCATTATGTATGGACAACGCGGAATCGCCGAGATGCTGGACATCTGTAAAGATATTCGTGAACAGAGTGCACCCGACGTGCTGCTCTTGAACTATTCCAATCCGATGGCGATGCTCACATGGGCTTGCAACAAATATGGCGGTGTGCGGACGATTGGACTGTGTCATGGCGTACAGCATGGTCATCATCAGATTGCGGAAGCTTTTGGCTTGAAAAAGAGTGAAGTGGATATTGTCTGTGCCGGCATCAACCATCAGACCTGGTATATCCAGGCTTCTCATGAAGGCAAGGACCTTACAGGCGATTTGCTTGAAGCTTTCGAAAAACATCCGGAGTACAGCCGCACCGAGAAAGTGCGGATCGATATGCTGCGGCGCTTCGGGTATTACAGTACGGAATCGAATGGTCACCTGAGTGAATATGTGCCGTGGTACCGCAAACGTCCGGAAGAGATTAACGAATGGATCGACCTGGGCAATTGGATCAACGGAGAGACGGGTGGCTATCTGCGGGTATGTACCGAGGGGCGCAACTGGTTTGAGACTGATTTTCCTAACTGGATGAAGGATGAACCGATGCAATTCATTCCGGAAAAACGGGGCGAGGAGCACGGATCGTACATTATTGAAGGACTGGAGACGGGACGTGTCTATCGCGGACATTTCAATACCATTAATAATGGAGTAATCTCGAACCTGCCGGATGATGCGATTATTGAGGCACCGGGATATGTGGATCGTAACGGTATCTCCATGCCTCATGTAGGCGATCTGCCACTTGGTCCGGCTGCGGTATGTAATGTGAGCATTTCCGTGCAACGTCTTGCGGTTGAAGCAGCGGTGAACGGAGACGACAAATTACTTCGTCAGGCGTTTATGATGGACCCGCTGGTGGGTGCCGTGTGTAATCCAAAAGAAATTTGGCAGATGGTCGACGAGATGCTCGTTGCACAGGCCGAGTGGTTGCCGCAGTACGGAGATGCGATTGCAGCTGCAGAAGCAAGACTTGCTGCAGGTGACTTGATTCCAACAAAGGAATATGAAGGTGCAGCACGTCTTAAGGTGAAAACAGTGGAAGAGATGCAGCAGGATCGCGATGCCGCGAACAAAAACGCGGGGGAATCCGATAAAGGGAAAGATCGCGAGAAAGTGCAGCAATAGATAAAAATGCGTAAGGGCCTCTCCGAAATGGAGGGGCCCTGTTTGTTTCTATTTTTTTTCGACACCACGGATAACAAAGGCAAAAGAGGTATCACCCAAGGAAACCTGGGAATTTTGAGGGGAAGTCCAGCGGGCAAAGACTCCATAATAATGAGTCCTTTTTCCTGCGCTAACTGGAATGAACCTTCTCGCAAAGAGTTGAGGGTGAGGCAGTTTTGTTTGTACCATGACTTGGAGTAGGATTACAGCCGGATAATATAAGCAAAGTTGAAAGAAATAACAATGGGGTCAATGTTCTTATCGTATTGAAGAATTTTATTTGCAAGAGAGGAATGTTGCTAGTGTTACTCTTGCGATGCATATTTACCATGTGATACATATTACCTTTACAGACATAGTAATATGTCTTATAGTATACACAGGACGGAAGAAAGTCGGTGAAACTCGTAGATGGATGTGCAAGTGATTAACAGTGATCTGATTCGGGGCAATATTGACCCCATCATTCTGAGTGTACTTATACCCGCAGATAACTATGGCTACAGCATTATTAAGGAGATCTATCGCAAGAGCGGAGAGCAGTTTGAATTGAAGGAACCTACGCTTTATTCCAGTTTGAAGAGGCTGGAGAAGAGTGGATATGTGGAGTCCTACTGGGGGGAAGAGACGCAGGGAGGACGACGCAAATATTACCGAATTACAACGCAAGGCCTCGAAGCCTATAGAGAGCAGGTTCATGCTTGGCAAGCAGCCAAGGCACTGATTGATTGCATGATTGTCACTGGAGAAAAAGGAGATGAAGACCTATGAGATTGGAAGCTCGCATCACTCGCCATGTGAATCGTTTGTTCGCTCACGCACAAGATACATTAGACAATCGAGAATTAAAAGAAGAGATTCACAGCAATCTCGCTGCGCGGATTGACGATTATATCTCGCAGGGTATGAGTGAAGAGAAGGCGTTCCAGACCGCCATTCAGCATATCGCTGGTATGGATGAAGTGATGAGTGACCATCGAAGGGTACAACGTGTTCCTTACTGGACAGCGTTGTTGCAGTCTGCTCTGATTTATAGCCTCATAGCCTGGATCATTACCATTCCAATGAGAGTGCTGATGCAAGGCTCCGCCATAAACAATCTGCTTATGATCGTGAGTCTCATTGTTGGTGGCATGTATGTATTGTATCTGTTGATCAACAAGACGAACGATTCTGCAACTTCCGTGAAAACCACGGTTATTCGAATCCCTGCCTTAGTGCAGTGGAATCGCAGAATATGGTGGTTGTGGGCGGTATTAATACTCGTACTATGGGGAACGCAGGCAGCATTGCGATTCGGAAGCAACATCTGGTTTAATCGACCCATTCAGGTGGATGGACCCTATCAGTTTGCTGTGATCGTCATTGCCTTTGCCATCCCATTACTGAGTGTTATTATTCCTTTGGTTGTGCATCGGGCGTATCGGATCGTTAGTAAGTATGAAGTGAGTGATGCGTTATGAGAATTAGAAACATATGGATTATAACACTTGTTGTGTTGGGCATCAGTGGCTTAGTGATTGTTGAAGGTTTCGTTAATCCGAAGATCGAGGCGAAACAGGCTCGGTACGAGGAAGAGCAGCAGAATCCGCTGACACATGATTTTGCCACTTTAGCCAAATATCGCAGTCCCTACATGGGTGATAATTCAAACCTTAGTCATCTGAATCGGGCTTTACCTTTACGTGAAAGATTGAATGGTTACCAACTGTACCCGGAGACGTTCACGGTCCAAGTGAATTATAGCTTGGATACGCGTGGGATGGATGCAGAGGCACTTGAGCGGATACTTGTATATAATGCGGTTGCGAACTTTGTTATGATCGATAATCTGGAGCAGATCGTCTACCAGTTTGAGAATACCAGCCATACCTTACATCGTGAATCTGCCCAACAATGGACAGGTACGGAATTAAAGGAGCTTCAGAACCCGGAGCTATGGAATTCGACTGTACGCGAGAAGCTGGTGGAACCGGCACAAGTGAAAGAGGTTTTTTCACAGATTGTTGACAATTAAGCTGCATGAAATAGAAGGAAATAGGCAAGAGACTCGACTCTTCTCCCATGCTATGTTATTATAAATCTCTGATAACGTGGTAACGAACTAAAGCGTTTGGGTTTTGGTTATAGACATGGAGGGGTTCGAGAGATGAGAAAAAAAGCGATTCTACTATTATTCATTAGTATATGTGTATTGATTGTGGCTGGTTGTTCCAGTTCCGCAAGCAAAGACGATAACACGATTGTTGTAGGAATTGATGATAAGTTTGCTCCAATGGGTTTCCGGGACGAGCAGAATGAAATTGTTGGTTTTGATATTGATTACGCAAGAGCTGCAGCGGAGAAAATGGGTAAAGAAATCACATTCCAGCCAATCGACTGGTCTTCCAAAGAATCAGAGCTGAACAGTGGCCGGATCGACATGATCTGGAACGGGTACACCATTACGGATGAGCGCAAAGAGAAAGTGCTCTTCACGAAGCCGTATTTAGAAAATAGTCAGGTAGCCATTACCTTGGCAGACTCACCAATTACAAAGCTGGATGAACTCGATGGCAAAAATGTTGGATTGCAGGCGCTGTCCTCAGCGGCAGATGCACTGGCAGCAAGTCCCCTGAAGGATAAAGTGAAAGCTTCCGAATTCAAGGATAACGTGCTTGCACTGACGGACTTGAAAACGAAACGTCTGGATGCGGTCATCATTGATGAAGTGGTAGCGAGATACTACATGTCCAAAGAAGAGGGAACATTCAAACTGCTGGATGAATCTCTTGCACCGGAACAATATGGCATTGGTATCAAAAAAGGCAACGAAGAGCTTCTGAATCAGCTGCAAAAAGCACTGGATGAGCTGAGTGCAGATGGAACAGCAGCTAAAATCTCCACCCAATGGTTGGGTGAAGATAAGGTTCTGAAATAGGCAGGTTATACACCTGATATATAGTTAGAAACAAAACGGACCCCGTATTCCATGCTGGAGCGATTCATGCCCCAGAGGAATGCGGGGTTAACAGATTAGAGGAGACAAAACAATGAGTTGGGATTATCTATCGACCATTTTAAAACCGATGCTAGAGGGTGCGCAGACCACCGTTTTCATGTTCTTGCTAGCGATCGTGTTATCTGTACCGCTTGGATTTGCGGTCACGCTTGCGATGAGAAGCCAAATTAAACCACTGGCGTGGATTGCCCATACCTATGTATATGTGATGAGAGGAACACCGCTACTGCTCCAAATTCTATTCTTCTGCTTCGGTTTACCGTTGCTTCCGGTGATTGGAGAGTATCTGGTGTTTGATCGTTTTGTTGCAGCGGGGATTGCGTTCATCCTGAACTATGCGGCGTACTTCGCTGAAATCTTCAGGGGCGGACTGCTTTCCATTGATAAGGGGCAACATGAGGCAGCGAAGGTACTGGGGTTAACAAAGTGGCAAACGATGACTAAAGTCATTATTCCTCAGATGATTCGTGTAGTATTGCCCGCAACGGCCAATGAGTCCATTACGCTCATCAAGGATACGGCACTGCTCTATGCCGTGGCTGTACCTGAGCTGTTGTATTACGCCCAAGCGGCGGTAAATCGCGACATACAGCTGTTACCTTTCTTCGTGGCGGCGGTTATGTATCTGCTCATGACACTCGTACTCACCGTGCTGTTCAAGGCACTGGAGAAGCGGTTTTCATTTGAATAAATTAAATCTGATTAATCAAAGGACTGTCTGCATATGACACATATAATAGAAGTAAATCAGTTGAGAAAATCATTCGGCACACTTGATGTGCTGAAGCAGGTATCTTTCAACGTGGAACCAGGCGAAGTGATTGCCGTGATCGGGCCTTCGGGTTCAGGGAAAAGTACGATGCTGCGCAGCCTGATTCATCTGGAGGATATTTCGGGCGGAACGATTCGCATTCAGGATCAGACGTTGGTCGATAATGGCCGTTACGCGGGTGCCGCAGATATTCGCAAGATGACGGATCGCATGGGCATGGTGTTTCAGCATTTTAACTTGTTCCCGCATCTGACCGTACAGGCTAATCTGGAACTCGCACCGAAGACTTTGAAAAAAGAAAGTTCAAGCGTCATCAGGCATCGCAGTCTTGAATTACTTGGAAAAGTAGGGCTATCGGACAAGGCCGATGCCTATCCGGCCAATCTATCCGGTGGACAGAAACAGCGTGTAGCCATCGCTCGTGCACTCATGATGCAGCCGGACATTCTGCTGTTCGATGAGCCGACATCGGCACTTGATCCGGAGCTGACCGGGGAAGTGCTGCGTGTCATCAAACAACTTGCACAGGAAAATATGACCATGATGATTGTCACGCATGAGATGGGCTTCGCCCGTGATGTTGCGGATCGCGTATTCTTCATGGATAACGGGGAAATCGCAGAAGCAGGTCCACCAGAACAGATCTTCGGCAATCCGAAGCTCGCACGTACCCGGACGTTTTTACAGCGGGTGGAAGTGGAAGGATAGAAGGCATTCCAAATCTAAGAAATGTCAAAAGGACGCAATCCTATGAGTAATAAGGGATTGCGTTCTTTTTGCTTTTTAAAATAATAGCTTATGTCCAAAGGTATATGTTCCAGATAATCAATACCAGGGTCAACACGATATAAGTTACTACATTCCAACGTGTTCGAATTCGATAAGTGGTGTAACTCATGATTCCAAACAAAACAATACTAAAACATAATACAGCTACATTATTTCGATAAAGAGCAATAGGTAGAAGCATCACAATCATAAGTATGTTCATTACTTTATCGATTTTCATCTGAGTTAATCCCCCAATGTAATCTAGAAAAGTACTACCATAATAATATCTATATGTTAGAGGTATTCTTGATTTGTATCATCACACGGATAAACGGTTCTTAAACTCATATCCTTGAAGTACAATTTATAAGCTTATGGATGTAGGTATATGTCCAGGGATGATGGGAATAAAATAAATCTAATGGTAATTCATAATTAACACAATATGGATATTATTTTTCCTAATAATCGATTATAATGAACATACTTAAAGAACAGGGAGGATTTACCTTGGAACATCACGAAAATGATGTAGATCGTTATTATAACGACACATTGCCACCACCGCCTTATGTAGTACCAAAGACCAATAGCAAGTCGATTGTATCACTAGTTTTGGGGATTCTGTCCGTCACGATTCCTTACGTGGGAATTTTAATCGGAATCGTCGCGATTATATTTGCATCTTTAGCCTTCAAAGAGATCAGAGTTCGCATGGAGCAAGGCAGAGGATTGGCCATTGCTGGACTTGTTTGTGGAATCATCGGTACAGCGATGTATGTATTACTTATTTTGCTCGTGCTATTGTTTAGTTTCGCTATCTCAAGTTCTGAAATTTACTCTACATACTAGAAATATGAAGTTAGCAAACTTAGATTTTATCTCAAACTAAAAAAGCAAAGGCGTACTTTAACTCACACCTCTTGTTGTCCAGAAGAGGGTGGGGCTTAGGTACATGCCTTTGCTTTTTATTTTACTTTTTACAGGTGAAGTGAGACTTCACTGCTGACGTTTGCGTTCTCCGTGGTATGAGGCATCAGGAAATACGTTAAGGTTCCTCCCAGGCCAATCACGGCGAAGATGCACAGAATACCAATCTGATCCCAAGCCACACCGAACTGTCCACTTGAGATAACTGCTTTATAACCTGTTACCGAATAGGTCATAGGCAGCCATGGATTAAACACTTTCAGCCAATTTGGAATCAGTTCGAGCGGGAAGGTGCCTGCGCTGGTGGTGAGCTGGAAGATCAGCATCAGAATCGCGAGGAATCGTCCCGGATTCTCTAGCCACGTCACTAGCGCCTGAATGATGTACATGAAGCTTAGGCTGGTAACAAAGCTGAATAAGAGGAACAATGGAACGCTCTGAACATCCAGACCCAAGCCGTATAAGACCAGCCATGAAGCAAGCAGGGACTGCGCTGCACTCATGAGTGTGAAAGCCAGCGTTTTACTCACAAAACGATTCCAGCCACTTGCTTGGCTAACTGTGCTGCCACGTGTGGGTACAACCAGTGTGGCAATCAATGCGCCGACAAATAGCCCGAGTGACAGGAAGTATGGCGAGAATCCTGTACCGTAGTTAGGTACCTCATTATATTTATGTTCATCGACCTGAACAGGCTCTGCATACATGGTTACGAGTTCATCGGTCTTTTTTACACTACCCGTCTGCTCAGCCGCTTCATTCAACTTGGTGGCAAGTTCGCCAGAGCCGTCTGTTAGCTTAAGGGTGCCTTCTTTTAACTGACCAGCACCTTCATCCAGCTTATGTGAGCCATCTGCAAGGGTTGAGATTCCGTCTGTAAGCTGGCTTACACCCGCAACCAACTTGCCTGCACCAGCATTCAATTGACCTGAACCATCCGCAAGTTTGGCTCCTCCAGCGGTTGCTTCGGATAATTTGGAATTGAACTGTTGTAGACCAGTCGCAAGCTTTTCTTGTCCGGCAGATAATTGCGTGGCTCCTTGTACCAGTTGTTGTTCACCCTGTACCAACTGGCTGCTGCCTTGATGCAGTTGTTGCTGTGCAGCATGCAGGTTTTGACTGCCAGCGACCAATTGCTGCCCGCCCTGATACACTTGTTCGCTGCCAGCGGCAACTGCCTGACTTGCTGCCAGGAGTTGCTGCACAGCTGGACTTGCGGCAAGTTCAGGACTGGCTTCAGCTAATTGGGCGAGCCCTTGTGCAACCGCTTTGGCACCCTTGCTAACTTTGGCGCTGCCCTCAACAGAACTTTGCAGTCCAGCAGTCAGCTTTGCACTGCCTTCCTCGGAAGCCGCCAGTCCTGCATCCAGCCTGGCTGCGCCTTCCTGAGCAGATTGAAGCCCAGCCTGTAGCTGTTTGCTACCTGTCTCAGCCTGGGCTGCTCCATCACCCAGCTTAGTGCCTGCTGCTGCCAATTGAGACAGGCCACTGGACAGGGCACTCGCGCCAGTATGAAGATCACCTATGCCATGGGCGAGCGTAGTCGTACCTTCTTTTAACGGAACTACGCCCGTTTCCAGCTTGTCAGTGCCTGCGGCCAGTTTGGACAGGTTCTCTTTTAATGTAGCAGCACCCTCATCCAGCGTGATCGCACCATCATGAATCTGACCTGCTCCATCCCCGGCATCTGCCAAACCACCAGAGATTTTTTCAACCTGATCCAATAACGTTTCGGTATACGATTCTGTGACTTTGGCAGCGACTTTGGAGCGAATTTGTTTGACCGCCGTGCCGCCAATCTGACCCGCGAGGAAGTTGTATCCTTCATTGGGTTCGTAGATCAGGTCGGCCGGCTCGGGGTGCTCATCCATCAGGGTTGTTGCTTTGGTGGAAAAGTCCTCCGGAATCACAATCGTCATATAATACGTGTTGTCTTGCATACCTTGTTCTGCTTGTTCACGAGTCACGAATTGCCAGTCGAAATCATCACTTTTTTTCAATTCATCGACGAGATCCTGACCTACCTCCAGTGATTTATCATTGTAGACTGCACCCTGATCCGTGTTGACCACGGCTACAGGTAATTCATTCATTTTGCCATAGGGGTCCCAGAATGCGTTCAGGAACAGGCCACTATACAGCACTGGAATGAACAGTACAACGAGGATCGGAATAAATACTTTTGGTTTCTTAAAGGCGGACTTCAGATCCTGCCCAAATACGTGGAATGATTTCATCATGTTCTCTCCCTATCCTCACGGTTTTATCTCTATTATGTGTTGAATCTAGTGGCATGCCTTTCTCTATGTGGGGGATAAGCCATTCTTGAGAAAGAGGCCCACAAAATCCTTGATCTGATCTTTGTGCAACGTTGGATGCGCTTTGTTCCAATCTGAGGTTAAGGTGACATACAGCTTCAGCAGGACAAAAGAAACCAGCTTGGGATCATCTCTGCGAATCTGCTCTAACTCCATGGCACGGCTCACTTGACGCTCCAGATATTCGAGAATGGCTGTCTCCACTTTTTGCAAACCTTCTTTGGCCTGTGGTGTACCGAACTCGTTAACCTCCTGAAAGAGCTTGATCAACAGCTCATGTTCCTCACGATACTCCAACAAAGAATCCATACTCATATGCACGTTATCCAGAAAGGAATTCTCTTCTTTCACCGTCTGCTCTGTAATCTGTCTCATATCCGCAATGATTGAGCGCAGAATCTCGCTGAACAGTTCTTCTTTATTATCAAAAAAAGTATAGATCGTTCCCTTGCCCACATTGGCAAGTCTCGCAACCTGCTCCATCGTTGTGGCCTTGTAGCCAAACAAGGCAAAGGATTTCTCGGCAGAATCCATCACCTGTTGCCTTCGATCTATCGTTTTCATCGCATATACACCTCCTTGTAGGTTGAAAGGATAATGGTAAGGTAAGTCCTGTATTGACCATTTTACTATTATGGTCAGTTGGTCGTTAACAACTGTAGCACTTGAGCAGGGAAGGTGGATGTGATCTTTGTCATAAACGGATAGGACAGGTGCGAATGTGATGCTCACATGAAAACCCTGGGGGATTCGCACCTCAGAATTTGTCGAAATGGGCAAAATTGTTACCTTAAGGCAACATGTAAGCATAATTTGATTGAATAATGATATGGAAAGTCATAGAATAATAGTGAAAAAACATGTTTTTGATGGCTCGGGTTGTTGAGATACGTTTTTTTTCGCTGTCGCACTCCGTATGAGTGCGTGGATTGAAATAATCCAAGCGCTTTTATGGGTTATGTGTTCAGTCGCACTCTGTGTAAGTACGTGGAATGAAATCTTTGTAGTAGCGTTGTTACAGGTACGGGTGTCTGATCGCACTCCGTATGGAATGCAAATCGAATCCCTAAAAAAGTCTTACCTTTCTCATGCTAAGCATGGATAAGTGGGTAGGACTTTTCTATTTCAGAGAAATAAAAAACTGAAAACTGAAATGTGCTATTAAATGCAGCATATTTTAAGATCTTTTGTTAAACAATAGATTTGACCTATGGTAGAAAAATCAATATAATGTTATTAATTGTAAAATAAGGAGGAAGGGTATGTCGAGGTATTATGATGGATACGGATTAGACTCGACTGTGACACTTCTCAGAATAGCTTATGGTCTTGACAACTGGAGAGAGGTCGTTAAGTTAGGTGAAACACTTTATGAAGAATCACTTCGTATATATAATTTACAAATGTTGACTAAGGAACAGGACATCGTTGAAATACATACGCAACGGGCAATAGTATATTACATTGGATACAGTCGTTTGATGCAAGGAATAGCGTATCAAAAACTACTAGAGTTTGATAAAGCTAGGGAATGCGTATTACAATATAGTGATTTTCAGTGGATTAAATTGACTAATCAAGAGACACTTAATGAAATTGAATTTTATAGCGATATAGCCAAGATCAATTTAATGGTTTTGGATTTACTTGAGGGTAATGCTACAAAGCTTGATGAATACGTAGCTTACATTCAAAAGTCAAAAGGTGAGATCATGTCTGGAATATTAACTCTCCTTGAAGCCAATCGTTTAAATAATTTACCTATTCAGGAGTTTGAGTATCTATTTGAAAAACATCGCTTGATTAGTGATACTACCATAATGACTGATATTGATGTTTCTTATTATCTAAAATTTAGTTTTGAGTTGGCGATGTACTATAGCCGTAATGGTAATGACTCCGATGCAATCGACATCTTACTGAATTGTTTGGCAATATCTCCTAAAATTAATCAGAATAAGATAAAATATGTAGCCTTTTTTGAAAAAATCAGAGAGCAGGCTACACATGCACAGATTAACACTTACAAATCTATCTTAGAGGGGATGTTATGATGAAGAAAAGAAATGCTCTAAATATGGTGTATTCAATTGTTTTGGCAACGTTAGCAGTACTCCCAATTGAGAGTATAATGCAGTTATTTAATCATGGCGTTGGTCATTAATTTTTAAATAATCTACTGAATACAGAAAATCTGTCCAAAGTATAAACTATACCCTAAAGAGTAGACACTTTAAAAAAGTTCTCTATGGGGTATTTTTGTTGTATGCCACGATTTAGGATTAACTCAGGAGTAAAAACATTTATGCGTTACTTTCTGCTATCGCACTTTATACGAGTGCGTGGATTGAAATCACGGCGTATGTATTCCGGACTTGTTCATGGAGTGAGTGGACTGGAATCCATCAACCGTCTGCGTATGGTGTACCAGACGGACGTCGCGCTATGTATGGAGTGCATGAATTAAAATTGTAGTAAGAAGACGAGGAGTATGGCCTCAGTACCTAACTTAGCTTCTAATACGAGTAATGAATTCACAGATGGCTGAGCTGTCTGTGTTTTTTTATGGTAACGGACAGCACAATGGTTGCAACCGAAGTGTTGCTGCTCATTTTTTAGATTTTCTCGCAAGTCTTAGAGTTGCACAACTTCAAATGAAACCTGAAGCTTTGCAACATGTTTATTGATGTATTAGAGATGCCACTTGCATGAATGCAGTACACCAAGGAGCACATTGGCCAAAATAACTGTTTCCTGTTCTTATGTGTTTATTGAGTTGAATAGCTATCGTAAAAAGCTCGTAACTATGTCTTAGTTGAATCCGTCTAATAGATTGAGGTGATTGTGAATGAAACCATTTAAATATTGGAGCCCACGTTTGAGTATACTTTTGATTCTAGTCATTATTGTTGGCTGTGGAACATCGAATAAGGGAGAAATAACATCCAAACCCCAGGAAACGGTTACGGAAGAAGTTTCAAAGGAATCAACGAAACGATGCCCGGGAACCCTTGAATGGATTGATTTTCTGATGTTCAATGATGTTACATACTTTCAAAACAACGAAGGGACCAAAGAGGTGCCTGCAGAGCAAATTGGGGATAGGGTAGGGGAAGTGAGCTACATGCTGAACGAGCATGCGTGTGCGGATCACGTGACCGAGAATGGTGATGCGGCATATCTTCCAATTGGAACTGTTATATATGAACTGAAAGGTTATAAGTCGCATTATCGCGTAGTAGCGAATAATAAGGTTTACGAAGCAAAAGAAAATCCCAATGCTAAAACAATGGGAGACCTGATGGACATTGAAGACAAAGTGGAAAAAGTCAGCCTTGAAAGCGGGAACGATGGCAGCCCAATCGGTGACTTTCCCCAGGAAGCCACATCCGATTTTATGAACGAGCTTTTGCCGTTGCGATATGTTGGCTTTGATGAGGTGTATAAGAAATCCAAACATGAGACAGGGATTTTTTTACGTGTGCACCTTCAAGATGGCACATCTTTTCGAATGGTTTATTATCCAAAAGCGAATGCTTTCTCAGCAGGTGCTTTTGGAACAGAAAAGATACAATCATTGATCGTTTCTCAGAGAAAAGAAATTAAAGCAGCTGCAGGATTATAGTGGATTGGAGGTTCAACAATCAGTTGATGACACCACTGTCTGTTAAATGATACCGGGAAGTATAGAACTAGAACCTACCTACCCTACCCTGGTAACAACAAAAAACCAAGGCTTTGAGTGTAGTCACTCATGAGCCTTGGTTTTTACTGTGTCTTATTACTTTTATCTGTATCCTATTAATTCTATTCTGCGCGTACTTTAAAGAATGAGATCAGTTCTTGAAGTTGCTCGGATACAACCGAGAGTTCATCGGAGGCACTCACAATGGCAGCCATGGAGGCTTCCTGCTCATCAATTGACTGCTCAATTTGTTTACTGCTGCTTGCTGCCTTGCTGACATTGGCAGACAGTTCATCGGCTGTGGCAGACATTTCTTGTGTGCTTGCTGAGATCTCTTCAGTAGAACTGGAGATATCCTGAATCTGGTTTGCAACTCTATTCGTAGCAGTCAGAATATTCTCGAAAAATACGCCAGTCTCTTGGGTAACTTCCAAGCCTTTGGTAACTTCCTTGGAACCCAACTGCATCGCCTCGGAAGACTGAATGATATCCCGTTGAATTTCTTCAATTAACTGTCGAATTTGCTTCGCTGATTCCTGCGATTGCTCTGCCAGATTACGTACCTCACCTGCAACCACCGCAAAACCTCTTCCTTCTTCACCTGCGCGGGCTGCCTCAATTGAAGCGTTAAGTGCAAGCAAGTTGGTTTGTCCAGCAATCTCCGTAATCACGTTAACAATGTTGCTAATCTGGTTCGAGTTATTTTCCAAAGACTGAATCGAATTTGACGTATTTTGGACCGCACCCGAGATCAGGCGCATCTGCTCAATGACTTGTTGCATCACCACATTACCTGTGCTGGAGCGCTGCTCCATGCTGAGTGCTTCATCTGCCACATCGGCTGAGCTGCTGGCGATCGTCTGCACTACCGTTGACATCTCTGTCATGGCACGTGCGTTCTCCACAGTGGCTTTGTCTTGTGACACCAGTCCAGTAGATATTTCTCGAATATTGGTGCTGATGGATTGAATGTTCACATTATTTTTCTCGGAAATGCCCAGTAGTTGTTTGGAAGATTCCGAGAGGTGATGTGAAGCATTCTGTACTTTATAGATGGTTGTATTGAAGCGATGGATCATCGCATTAAACTTCTCGTTGATGATACCCAGATCATCTCGCCCGGTATCGATGGTTACGTCCAGATTACCCGTGCTGACTTCTTCGATACCTTTCATCAGATTGCGGATCGGAAGCAACGTTCTTTTCAGCAAAATGAATTGCAACACCATGAACAGGATCAGGAAACCGACCAGGAACATCAAACCGTACGTAAGCAGTTTGTTCAGACCTTTTGGAACGGCACTTGCATCTACATCGAAGTAAAGAGCAGCGTACATGGAGCCATCTGCGTTATTAATCGGATAGATCAGAGTGGTCCAGGTTCCGTACTCATCCGTGTAGAAATCACTGAAGGCAGGTTTTCCGTCCTTTTTCATCTGTTCCAGCACTACGACGTTATTCTGAGGCAGCGGGTACATGGCACCTGCGGGCAGATTACCTTCCTCGAATGGTTCCAACAGGTTCGTTGGAATCGCGATGATGGACGTTCCGTTTCCTTGCTCAAGTTCCGAACCAAAAATGTACGCTTGCGCGATGTTTGGATAGAATTCATGGATGGAATCGAGATAAGCTTTCATTTCCAGCTGTACAGGACCGGAGTAGCTTTTTTCCTTAGCCGCTTCTGCCACCTTGGCAGTGTCGAGATCGTCATACCATTTCTGGGTGATGACGGTAGCTTGGTCGTGCAACTGTTCAACCAAGATATTTTTTTGCAATTGATACGCAGCAGTAATCAGGATTACCCCGATCAACATGATGCTGCCGAATGAAATCACCAAATTTTTGATGAAGAAAGGCATGGTACTCCAGCGAAGCTTATTAAACAAGATGGTTCACTCCTTCTACGATTGTGACGAAGGACTTATCCTGGGTGTTGTACACGCTATGTAATTGTTGACTTAAAAACTGTGAAATCGTCCCTAAAACACTGTTTGATCAAATTCTCTTTTGTTTCTAAAAGCTTTTCGTAATGAGTTTTGCTATTCACGTATATGAACTCCAGGTAAGTTCTACTCTTCAGATATATCGTTATATAGGCATATTAATGTTAGATATTTGCAACAAAATAGGACTTATGAACCGGTTCCAAGGTTATAATTGCGCTTTTTTTCATTATGTTTCTTGTATATCCATGAAAATTTCATAGTGATACATACTATTTATTTTTGTGGTTTATCGCGTTTAAGATTCACTAAAGGTTCATCTCCTAACATGTTTACATAAGCCACAGTTGCTTAACAGAAACCAAGAAGGAGGATTCATCACTTGAATATTTTATTACGAAAAGCTGCAGTAACAGCATTATCCGTGACCATGGTAACGTCATCTTTTGGGCTGATCGGAAGTCCGAATGCAGCATATGCTGCAGAAAGTACAGCGACAACCACGAGTGCAGGCGTGACGCAAGCTTATGAATCGTTGTTCCAGACGGATAACGTCATTGATGTGAATGTAACGATTGATGATGCAGACTGGAAGAGCATGCTCGAAAGTCCGCTCGATAAGGATTATAAGAATGTTAGTGTGGAAGTGGACGGCAACAAGCTGGACAACGTCGGTTTCTCCACCAAGGGCAATCTGACCCTGAAAGCCGTAGCCTCAATGGAAGATTCGGACCGTTACAGCTTCAGACTGAAGTTTGATAAATACGACAAAACACAAACGCTGCTTGGACTGGACAAAATGGTACTGAACAACAACTACGCCGATCCGTCGTATATGCGTGAAGTTCTTCACTATGAAGCACTGCGCAGCATTGGCATGGATGTACCAATGACGAACTATGTTAATCTGTACGTTAACGGCGATCTGGTGGGTTTCTATACTGGCGTTGAAGCAGTGGATGATAGCTATCTGGAGCGCAATTACGGTGAGGATTACGAAGAAGGTGTCCTCTATGATACGGGTGAGAAGAGTTATCTTCAATATGAAGAGGACAGTGACTACAGTACAATCACCAAAGATTTGGGTACGGATAAGGACAAAGCCAAACTCAAAACCTTCATCCAAACGCTTAACGAGATGCCAGAAGGTGAAAAAGGTGATATTGAAAGTGTACTGGACGTGGATTCAGCGCTTCAATATATTGCAGGCAACATGGTTTTTGGCAACTATGACAGCTATAACGGCGACAAAGGACACAACTACATGCTTTACAGTGATGCCGCGGGCAAGTTCACCGTTGTTCCTTGGGACTTCAACATGTCCTTCAACGGGTACTCGGGTGGAGGTGGACGTGGCACAACAACCGGATCAACCACGACCAACACCAACGCAACGAACGTATCTGTGGACGAGCCGGTACTGGGCATTAACATGGAAAATGTACCGATGATTAATAACCTGCTTGCTGTGCCGGAGTATAAGGAAAAATATTTGAGCTACGTCAATGAACTGACGGACTACATGGAAGGCATTCAGGATCGTATTACTGGCCTTGCCGATGAGATTCGTCCTTATGTGGAAGCAGATCCCACGAAATTTTATACGACAGAACAGTTCGAATCCAACATCGCTTATTCTGCAAATGCAGACGCGGCAGGTGGTATGGGCGGTACACCACCAGCAGGATTTGAAGGCATGACCCCACCCGAAGGCATGGAAGGAATGACTCCGCCTGAAGGTTTCGAAGGAATGACACCTCCAACTCAGCCGGGTGCCGCAACTGGAAACGGTACAACAGATGCAACAACGGGTAGAGATAATACCCAGACACGCCCTGGTGGTAACTTTGGCGGCGGTGGGGGCGGAGGCATGGGCTCCATGGCAGCCGGGTCACTGACGACATTTGCACTGAACCGTCTTGCGAATCTGCAAGAGCAACTTGGACGTGAAGTAACGCCTTTGCCTGAGACTTCGGAAGAGACAGGTTCGAATACCTCATCCGGAACAACTGACAAAACCATTACCGTAACTCTCGATGGTAAATTGATCACATTCCCGGATCAGGACCCGCTGCAGCAAAGTGGCCGAGTGATGGTACCTGTGAACGCAATCCTTGAAGCAATGGGTGCAGAAGTGACTTGGGACAAAACGGAGAAGACGGTAACAGCTGTACTGAATGATCAGACCCTTGTGCTCAAGATCGGGAGCAGCACCGCAACCGTAAATGGAGAGACACTCGAAATTGATGCACCAGCGATCATTCAAAACAGTCGCACACTTGTGCCTGTACGCTTCATCTCAGAAGGACTGGGACTTACCGTGGACTGGGATCAAACCGCTGCACAAGTAAGCCTTACATCCAAATAAGAAATATCTCCTGCAGATCAACGTTGTTGTATGGAAAATAAAAAAAGGGATTCGATGGTCAGATCGAATCCCTTTTTGTTCTGCTTTTTGAGGTTAGACGGAGCGAACATCCAGCAAAATCCGGCCTCGTCCATGTCTGGCCTCACTTTTGGCATGCGCTTGATTCGCTTCACTCAAAGAACATTCTTACATGATTACGGATAATTCGTAAAATATTAGCTTTCAACAAGTTATTTTTGTGATAAAAGTCACTGAAATATTATAAATATTGTGATCACTCCTACCGATAAGACTATAGTGATATTCGAAACGGAATCGAAATTGGCTTGAATATCCCCACAATTACATAGGGAAAAGGGTGGCTCACACACATGCGAAGCATGAGCATCGGTACCAAAATCAGTTTGATCGTTATCTGTATATTTATCGTCTTCTCTTCAGCCGTGGCGGTAAGTGTAATCCTGGAGATGAAGCAGGGGATCACGACATTTGCTACAGAGAAGGCAAAGCGAGATTTGGAGATGGCGAATAGTATCATTACATATAAGCATCCAGGAGATTGGGCCATTAAGAACGGACAATTATTCAAGGGAGATACCGCGCTGGAAGGCAATTTCGAATTGGTGGATGAGATTGGACAAGCGTCTGGGGACACAGTGACGATCTTCCGAGGTGACGAACGTGTTGCAACAAATGTCATGGTGGACGGAAAGCGTGCTGTTGGCACGAAGGTATCGGACGAGGTCGCCCAGACCGTTTTGCAGCAAGGGGAAAAATACTTCGGTGAAGCCGTGGTTGTGGGCCAGAAATATCAGACGGCCTATGAACCAATCAAGAACGCATCCGGAGAGATTATCGGAATTTTCTATGTTGGCGCTTCTCAATCGTTAATTGATGTAATTATCTCCTCATTCCTCAAGACATTCCTGATCGTATTCCTGCTTGCAATGTTGGTCGCAATTACCCTGATCCTGCTGTACGTTCGCAGGGTGAGAGTAAGAATCGAACGGGTATCCGTAGCGATTAAACGTGCGGGTACGGGCGATTTCACACAGCCAGTTGTGGACAACGTCCAAGACGAGATTGGCATGCTGGGCATGGGATACAATGAGATGAGAAGTAATCTCCAGGTCATCATTCAAGGAGGACTTCAAGCTGCGGAGAAAGCAGAGCATTCGACTGGGCTGCTACTGAAGATTGCGGACCAAACGTCCAAAGAATCGGCGCAGATTGCATCCTCCGTTGAACAAGTCGCACAAGGAGCCGAGAGTCAGACAATTAGTACAGAAGAAAATCTGCAGGCCATGGAAGAAGTGGCGATAGCCGTACAACGCATGGCGGACAAGGCCTCCAGCATCTCGGACTCTGCTTTGTATTCACGCAAACAGGCTGAAACAGGAGGTGAAGCGGTGCAACTTACCGTTCAGCAGATGTCTACAATTGAATCTTCCGTTACCACAACGGATGAAGTTATTCGTATGCTGGAAGGGAAGTCGGCACAGATTAGCCAGATGGTTTCCGCCATTCATGAGATTGCAAATCAAACGAATCTGCTTGCCCTCAATGCATCCATTGAAGCAGCAAGAGCAGGGGAGCATGGCAGAGGATTTGCTGTTGTATCTACCGAGGTTCGTAAACTGGCTGAACAAGCCGGAGACTCTTCAGATCGTATTGAAGAACTGGTCGAAGCCATGGAACAAGATATGCAGCAATCGCTATCGGCCATGTCGAGAGTGAAGGACGAAGTACAGGAAGGACTGCGCTTGACCCGGGAAACGGAGCAAAACTTCAGCCTGATCCGGGATACAAACCTACGTATTGCTACAGAGATTGAGGACATGGCTGCGACAAGTGAAGAGATGTCCGCAGGCGTGGAGCAGATTGTAGCTTCTGTGCATGAGATCGCTCGCCATGCGCAAACGGCTAGTACCAATTCACAACAGGCTGCCGATTCTGTCCATGAACAGCTCAAGTCGGTAGAGCAGATCAAGGCATCTGCGGCTATTTTGTCTGATGTGTCGACAGAGCTCCAGACCTCACTTAGTCCGTTTAAGATTTAATATCTGTTACAATAGGGAAAAGGAGGGACTACAATATGGCCCCTGATAAAACAAAACTTTTCCCGAATGATAATATCCGTACGGTATGTTACATTCAGAACCTGCCGCCCCGTTCAAACGTGGACATCGGTGATTATACGTATTATAGCGATAACACAAATCCGCCAGAGCAATTCTATGACCGGATACAGCATCATTATGACTTTATTGGTGATCGCCTGGTCATTGGAAATTTCTGTGCAATTGCGGAAGGTGTGACATTCATTATGAATGGTGCGAATCATCGGATGGAGGGGATGACCACGTATCCGTTCAACATTTTTGGTGGAGGATGGGAGCGTGTGACACCTACACTGGAACAACTTCCATATAAGGGTGATACGTTACTGGGGAACGATGTATGGCTTGGACAAAATGTGACGATCATGCCTGGTATCACGATTGGAGACGGGGCAATCGTTGCCTCCAATTCAACCGTTGTTAAAGATATTGAACCCTATACGATTGTTGGTGGTAATCCAGCCAAGACTGTTAAAAAGCGTTTTGACGAAGAGACGATTGCACTGCTGCTGGAATTAAAGTGGTGGGATCAGGATGAGGAATGGCTGGATACGCATTTGGAACGTCTTGTCTCTACATATGATCTACAGATCTTGCGCGAACTTCTGAACAGCAAATAGGATGGTTGTGCACAAAAGACAAAAAAAGCTGGTTCCTGACAGAGCCGGCTTCCAAGCAAATCAGGCCCTGGACCGTTTTGAGCGGATCAGGGCCTCTTGTTGTCCAAGATGAAATGTTAATTTAGCGGGTGGGTGGTCGTAGGGTACAATCAGACTTTGTTGATGGGGGCTTCAAATGAGTGTGATTTTCTGTATGATCCGAGTTTGTCTGTTTGCCTGAATAAAAGTTAATGATATCATCAACGGTAGTAAACACGACATTTAAATCCATATTATCATTGTGTGTTTGAATAAAAACCTCTTTTCAATAAGTTGTTGCGTTGTTTAATTTAAAGCTTCTTTCATGCTTAAGCCTGCTGTGAATACAGGAACTTTACCTGCAGGTAGTTGAATTTCTTTGCCTGTTTTCCGACTTCTTCCCGTTCTTGCCTCACGCTTCTGCACTTCAAATTTCCCGAATCCGACCAGTTGAACTTCTTTGCCTTCTTTGAGAGCTTCGAGAATCGAATCCAATACAACGGTTACAGCTTTTTCAGCATTCTTCTTGGAGAAACTGCCAGCCTTGGCTACTTCTGTGATCAATTGTTCTTTATCCATGGGGAATACCTCGCTTTCATTCTTGGGATGTGGAAACTTTGCTGTGACACATATGTGTAAATAAAAAGCTGCCTTATTAATAAGGCAGCTTTCATATAATTAAAGTTTAGTAACGTTCTCAGCTTGTGGTCCACGGTTACCTTGAGTTACTTCAAATTGAACGCGTTGACCTTCGTCCAAAGATTTGTAACCTTCACCTTGAATTGCACTGAAATGAACGAATACATCTGTTCCTTCTTCAGTTTCGATAAAGCCGAATCCTTTATCCGCGTTGAACCATTTCACTGTACCTGTTTGCATGTGATTCCTCCAAAAAATAAGTTTTTAGCCGATCATTATGACGAGTATAATTTAAAATTGACACTCACCTGGTGCATTTAAACCACGAACTTGATGTCCGCTAATGTATCGATTAATATGATAATACCATGTCCGCTAATATAAGTCAAGATTTGGAGGTATTTTCTAATGAATCAGTCATCAGGGGTTTCGGTGCAGCGGGAACCGACAGTAGAGGAATTCATACATATGCTTGCTAAAGAGGGAGAATTACATCCCAAAACCGTGAAGGAATATGCAAGTGATCTGAAGCACTTTATCGAATGGTACAAGGAAAGCACCATGCTCAGCGAAGAGTTTTCACTGCGAATTGAAGATGTGGATACATCCACTTTAGTCAGTTATCGTGAAGATGCTCACAACGTTATGTTATTGAAACCAGCCACCATTAACCGGAGGTTAATTACGCTGAAGCGTTTTTTCAAATGGGCTGTCTTGGAATCCAGGCTCAGTCATGATCCTTCCAAACCATTAAAATTCATCCCGGAAGACAAAGTAAGTCCACGCCGAATGACATTGGAAGAAGAGCAGGCATTCCTCGCGGCAGTGGAGTATGGTAATTCCCTTCGTGATCAGACCATCCTCACCCTTATGTTTCACACAGGCTTGCGAACGATGGAGGTATGCAACCTCAAGCCTCATGATATCGAAATTGGTAGACGAAGCGGTCACCTGACAGTGAGCGCAGATAAACGCAACGTGCAACGTAAGATCCCTCTGAATATGCAGTGTGTTGTCATGTTGAATCAGTACTTATCTGATCTTGCTACCGATCGAGCGTACCTTTTTCCCTCAGAGAAGACAAATGATCGTTTAACGGAGAGAGCACTGCGCCACCTGATTAAAAAAGTAATGATAACAGCAGGGCTGGAAGGACTGAGTTCACACGACCTGCGTCATCGTTTTGGCTACGCCATGGCTGAGCATACGCCACTGCACCGTTTGGCCGAGATAATGGGACACACCAACCCAGATACAACAATGATTTATTTTAAAGCATTAAGTACGAATCATCGTAAAGAACAAGAATGAAGACTGAATTATAGTCAGAATCAAAACACCTCTTATTAGAAGTACTTCGAAATTTTCCGTGTTTGTATTACTTTAACCTACCTTTAGCATTCATATACGATCCTTCACATTTCACTTAGGCACTGCCCGACAGGGTTGCCTTACCTCTACTAAAGAAAGCGATTACATATCCCTGATAATATTGTATATTATGATGGCAACCTTGGAACAGATCAACATGAGCCTTTGCATTTTGCTTCAATTCGGTGAGCAATAAGAAATCAAATGATTCACAATGCTACATATATATTCGTTGATAGGGCTAAGGCCGTCATCAAAAGGGAGGAATCCAAACGTGTACCGGGTACTGCTGGTGGATGATGAAGAAGATGTGCGTGAAGGACTTGTTGTAGAGGTCGATTGGGAAGCGCTCGATCTGCGGATAGTCGGTTTGGCTGAGAATGGGCGGGAAGCATTGGAGATGGCGGAGAGGGTAGAGCCGGACATTGTGGTGACGGATATCAGCATGCCATTCATGAATGGTCTGGAACTCGCACAAAGATTGAGGAAACGTAATCCACTCGTAAAGGTGGTCATTTTGACTGGATATGATGAATTTGATTATGCGAGGCAAGCCATCTCGTTAAGTGTGGATGAATATCTGCTGAAGCCGTTCTCGGCAGGACATCTCACCGAACTGCTCACAAGACTGCGCGCTCAGATGGCGGCTGAAGTGGCTGAGCGTGAAGATGTACAGCAACTGCGTGAGCACTATCATACCAGTTTGCCTTTATTACAGGCAGATCTGATGGCGACCTTGCTCCATCGACAGAAATCCTCAACATATATTCATAGTAAAGCCAAACAATGCGGATTGGATCTGACAGGGGAACGCTATGGGGTGTCCGTATTGACACTGCATATGGATGGAGATGTGCAGAAGGAGAAGTCTGAGGGAGTATTCAACGAGCCCCCACAGCGACATAACAAAACAACATCCGAGGTAGCGGATCAGTCTGAGATATTCATTCCCGGAGGTTCCTTGCGTCAATCTGAGGATGCTGAACTGAAGCGCTTTGCTGCACTTAACATTGCGGCAGAAGTTTGGGCGGAGCATGGGGCTGGTCATGCTTTTATGCATCAGGAGACGATTGTCCTGCTCTATGTGGATCGCTCGGGCGGTACAGATGGAGCGAAGCGGCAACAGAAGGCTTTGGAAAATGTGATGCGCAGCATCAACCACTATTTACGTATCCCGGCTACGGTGGGCTCTGGTCAGATTGTGGATACACTCGCGGATGTGAATCATGCCTATGAAGATGCCCTGCTGGCATTGGATTATCGGCTTGTGCCCGGGACGGATTCAATCATATACATTGCAGACGTGGAGCGACAGACGGCGGGCAAGCTGCGGTTCGACGAGTTGAAGCAGCAGACGTTGACACGATGCCTGAAGGCAGGTACACAAGCAGAGCTGGAGGAAGCACTGGCGATCATTTTCCGGGAAATTACAGTGGAACACGGGCGAAGTGATATTCAGCTCTATTTAATTGAAGTGTTAACAACAGTATGGAAGGCGGCACAGGCATCAGGGGAAGAAATGGAAGACATCTTTGGTGCAGGGTTCCAGTTGTATGCGGATTTGTTCCGACTGCCGGGACTTACTGAGGCACAGAAGAAGGTACGGGAAGTCTGTCTACTCGTACAACATCGCATTGCCAGCGGACGCCAGCATGTATACAAAGATATTGTCGAGCAGGCATTAGTTTTCACGAAAGAGCATTATGCTGACCCGGACCTGTCCATTCAGAAGGTGTGCGGGCATTTGCATATCAGCTCCGGTTATTTTTGTGGCATTTTCAAAAAAGAAGTACAACTTACCTTCCTGCAGTACCTGATGCAGATCCGAATGGAGGCAGCGCGTGAGCTGCTTCGCTCGACCGAGCTGAAGTCGTTTGAGATTGCGGAGCAGGTTGGCTTTGCCGAACCCAATTACTTCAGTTTTTGTTTCAAAAAACATATTGGCGTCTCGCCCAAAGAATATCGTAAACAGGCTTCCCAGGCGGCAAGTGAAGGTTCGATCCGATGAAGTTCTTGTCCAGATGGGTGAAGTCCATGGGACCTCAATTACGCTCTCGTCTGCGTTCGTCCAGAGTCAGCAGTATCCGGTTTATTATTACATGGTCCTTTTCCGTCTTCATCGTCTTGGTGCTAACCATCATGGCGATGCTTCTGCATGACAAGTTCACGCAGGCTGCCGAGCGAAGTGCGGAACTCACGACGAGACAAATTGTGGATCAGGTCAGTTATAACCTGGAGGATTACGTCCGCAGTATGTCGCATCTGTACCGTGCCATTGAGGAACACATGTTGCGTGACGGGACATGGGAAGGGGAACTGGTGGACAAACAGCTTGACACACTGCTCAGCAGTCGTGAAGATATCATCTCGATTACTTTGCTTGATTCCACGGGGAAATTGCTCAAGAACCGACCTACAGCCGAATTAAAAACCAGCGCCCATGTGACACAGCAAGGGTGGTTTCAGTCTGCGCTTCGTGTGCCGGATCACCTGAGTTTCTCGTTACCTCATATTCAGAACATGTACACAGGCCCATATAAATGGGTCGTTTCCATGAGCAAAGGCATAACGATACGGCAAAATGGTCAGGATCGGCAGGTTATCCTGCTGGTCGATATCAATTTCAAACAGATGGATGAACTGAGCCGTCGGGTCAGTCTGGGGCAACGAGGATACGTGTATATCATCGATGAGAGTGCGGGCAATATCGTGTACCATCCGCAGCAACAATTGATGTATATGGGACTCAAAAGCGAGAATATCGAACAGGCTTTGGTGGCTTCCGGCAGTTACGAAGATGAAGCAGATGGGCAGAAAAGGCTGAATACCGTGAAGTCCGTTGCCAATATCGGGTGGAAAATCGTCGGTGTTGCTTATCTGGATGAGATTATGACAACGCGTCAGGAAGTGAACGGATATCTCATTCGTGTATTGGTCGTTGTACTGGTACTGGTCATTCTTGTCTCGCTGTTCTTATCCTCCAGTCTGACTCGTCCGATTCGGCGAATGGAACGTAAAATGAAGGCCGTAGAGCGCGGGGATTTCAACGTGGAGTTGCCTATTGAAGGGCCGCTGGAGGTGGAACGTCTATCTCGTCGCTTTAATCTGATGGTCAATAAAATTCGCACCCTGATGGATGAGATCATCCATGAGCAGGAACAGAAGCGGCGTCTGGAGCTGGAAGCCTTGCAGGCCCAGATCAATCCACATTTTTTATATAATACTCTGAATTCAGTAGTGCGCATGGTAGGCATGAGCCGCAATGAGGAAGTGATTACGATGATCACGTCTCTCTCTCGCCTGTTCCGCATCAGTCTCAGTCAAGGCAAAACGATTATCACGATCAGGGAAGAGCTGGAGCATGCGCAGCATTATTTGACGATTCAACAGATGAGGTTCAAGCGCAAATTCAACTTTACGATTAAGGCAGATGATACGCTTCTGGATTGCCTGACATTAAAGCTGGTGCTTCAACCCCTAATTGAGAACGCCATTGTTCATGGCATCGAGTACCACATGGACGAAGGAAGTATTGAGGTCGATGTTTATCGTGAGGACAACAAGCTGGTGTTTCGCATTACAGATAATGGGGTCGGCATGACGGAAGCACAGATGTCGGGATTATTAAGTGGTCGTCCTGTGGTCAAAAGTGGTGCAGGCTCCGGCGTAGCGGTACGCAACGTCCATGACCGAATTCGGCTTTACTACGGGGAGGGCTTCGGACTTGAATTTGCAAGTGAGTTGGAAGAAGGAACCACGGTCTGGGTTCGGATTCCCATTCAATCTCAGCAGAAGGAGGGCGAGCCTAATGACAGACAATAAGGAGAATAGGGGCGATATCCACAGCCACAGAGTTGTAGGGTCATACATTCGTACGTTTTGGAAAAAGGTTGCTGCGATCTTTCCTGGAATCCGGAAACGTCGGTTAGTAACCCAGACAGCTGCATGCTGCTGTCTGCTCATATGCAGCGCCTGTGGCTTATCGAGTCCCGATGCTACGGCAGTGCCGCCACGTATCGCGCTGATTACGCCAGCTGGGACAGGGGAACTTGCGGAAGCTATCCGGCTTGGCGCCGAAGCGGCTGCCAAAGAGAACGGAGCCGAACTGATTACTGTGGAAGCATACCCTTCCGATGGTGATGTGTACACGCCTGCCATTCTGGACTCTGCTGGAAGTCAGATGCAGGTTAAGCAGGCCAATGCAGGCCGTGGAACGTTGTCTTGCAGTGCGCGAGAGCAGGCTCAAGTGGAGGCCGCAGCATCGGCTCTGAAGCAGGGGGCATCAGCTCTATTGGTTGATCCCCTAAGTGAGAAGGCCCTTAGTGACATCATTCAGGAGGCACAGACAACAAATTCCGATGGAACCATTGTTCCTGTCATTGTGCTTAACGATGAATTTCCCGTGAAAGGCATCACCAGTTTCATCTCGATGGATAATGTTGAGGCGGGAAGACAGGCCGGCCAGGCTATGGCGGAGCTTCTGGAAGGGAAAGGGCATGTGGCTTTATTGGGCCCCGATCCTCTTAATTCTGGTCTTATTCAGAGAGAGCAGGGAGTTATGGAAACCTTGGTACAGTATCCTAATATTCAAGCGGAACCCAAATCGATATGTAATACACGGGATGGATGTTGGCAGACTGCGAAGCAATTGCTGGACCAGCAGGAGGTGGATGGCTTCATTACTCTTCAGGAACCTGCTTCTCTGGGAGCAGCCGATGAACTGAATCGACGCAAATCGGCGGAAAAGGTAAGGATTGTTGGGTTTGGCAGTGAACAACAGCAACTGGAGCAATTGCAAGAAGGGGTCTTTGATCATCTCATCGTCCAGAATGGATACAGTGCAGGTTATCTGGGATTGAATCAAGCCGTTGCGCGGCTGAACAATCAACAGGTGCAAGCGAGAGTGTTACTTGAGACCAAGCTGGTTAGTACAGACAATATGTTCTGGATGGATAACCAGAAGCTGTTGTTTCCTTTTGTACAATGAACCAATGCTGGAACGAGTGCCGGAACGAATACTGAATGACGAAATTAAGGTGTTTGTTAACTTGAGGAAGATTTCGATAGAACAGGTGAAGATATTGTATTCGAATTTAATGTAAACCCTTTCATAATAAAGACATCGGTGAAGCCGAATGAACTTGGGGGAGGTCATTAGGATATGAAGAAAACATGGATGACACTGTTGATTACGGCATGTATGGTTGTGGCGGCGGGGTGTAGCAGCGGCGGAGACAGTGCAGGTGGAAGTACGGGAACAGATACAGGAGGCCAGACAGCAGCCGGTACGGAAACGCCGAAGATTGGTGTTGCCATCTACAAATTTGATGATACATTCATGACGGGTGTACGTAATGCCATGACCGCAGCAGCGGAAGGTGTTGCGACTCTGGATATCGTGGATAGCCAGAATGCACAGCCGACCCAGAATGAGAAAGTGGATCTGTTTGTGTCCAAGAAATACAATGCAATGGCCGTGAACCCGGTGGACCGGACGGCGGCAGGTGTCATCATTGACAAGGCTAAGGCAGCGAACATTCCAGTGGTATTCCTCAACCGTGAGCCAGTAGCTGAAGATATGAACAAATGGGATAAAGTGTACTATGTAGGAGCAAAAGCGGAGGAGTCCGGTACGATCTCCGGTCAGCTGATTGTGGATTACTGGAAAGCACATCCGGAAGCGGACAAAAACGGCGATGGCAAACTGCAATACGTCATGCTGAAAGGGGAACCGGGTCACCAGGATGCAGAGCTTCGAACCAAATATTCGGTTCAGGCGATC
This sequence comes from Paenibacillus sp. FSL M7-1414, assembly GCF_038003195.1. NCBI lineage: Bacteria > Bacillati > Bacillota > Bacilli > Caryophanales > Paenibacillaceae > Paenibacillus > Paenibacillus sp. FSL M7-1414. The sequence continues at coordinate 1,219,002 of NZ_JBBOOS010000001.1, forward strand.
CAGGATGCCGGTATCGAAGTGGAAGCACTGGCGGAAGACACGGCGATGTGGGACCGGGTGAAAGGTCAGGAGAAAATGCAGGCGTTCCTGGCTTCCCATGGTGACAAGATTGAAGCTGTTCTCGCGAACAATGATGACATGGCCTTGGGAGCCATTGAGGCATTGAAAGCAGCCGGATACTTCAAGGATGGCAAATCCATGCCGGTGGTAGGTGTGGATGCAACAGCTCCAGCCATTCAGGCTCTACAGGATGGCACAATGCTGGGCACGGTGCTTAATGATGCCAAGAATCAGGGTGCAGCCACGGTGGCACTGGCTTCCGTACTTGCCAAAGGTGAGACACCAACAAAGGAAAATACCAAATACGACATTACAGATGGTAAATACGTCTGGATTGCATACAAGAAGATTACAAAAGACAACATCGCCGACGCCCAATAACAGCACGAGACAGGGACGTCCGACATTCGGGTAGCGTCCCTTTTTTGACGGTCATATGGAAGGGAGGAACCAAGATGGAGTCACCTTACCTGCTGGAGATGAATGGAGTTTCTAAAGCATTTCCGGGTGTGCAGGCACTAAGTCAGGTCACATTGAAAGTAAAGCCGGGGACGGTTCACGCCTTGATGGGAGAGAATGGAGCGGGGAAATCCACACTTATGAAATGTCTGTTCGGCATGTATCACCCGGATGAAGGAACGATACGTATCGAAGGAAAGGATGTGGATATTCCGAATTCCAAAGCGGCACTTCAGCAAGGCATATCCATGATTCATCAGGAGCTGAATCCGGTCCCGCATCGTCCGGTGATGGAGAATATATGGCTGGGTCGTTTTCCGATGAGGGGAATACTGGTGGACGAGAAACGGATGTATACTGATACGCTGGCCCTGTTCAAGGACTTGAACCTGGATATTGATCCGAAGGCTCAGGCGGGAACACTGTCTGTCTCCAAGATTCAATCCATGGAAATCGCCAAGGCGGTCTCTTTTCAATCCAAAGTCATCGTCATGGATGAGCCAACTTCTTCCCTGACAGGCAAGGAAGTGGATCAGCTATTTGCCATTATTAATGAACTGCGCAGTCGCGGCGTATCCATTATCTATATTTCACACAAGATGGAGGAGATCCTAACGATCTCGGATGAAGTGACGATCATGCGTGATGGTTTCGTTGTCGGGACATGGGATGCTGCTGATCTAACGACAGATCTGATCATTACGCGTATGGTTGGCCGTGATCTGGACGAACGTTTCCCGGAACGGACGAACGTACCCGGTGAAGTGATATTAAAAGCCGAGGGTCTGACATCAAGCCAGTCCAAATCGTTTTGTGATGTATCTTTTGAGCTGCGAAAAGGAGAAGTGCTTGGCATTGGCGGCCTGGTTGGAGCACAGCGGACAGAACTGATTGAGTCCTTGTTCGGACTGCGCGGACTCGCTTCGGGTACCATTTCAATTCATGGGCGCAAGGTGAAGATTAACTCCCCCGCAGCAGCAAAGCGTCATAACATTGCGTTGCTCACGGAAGAAAGAAGGGTTACAGGGATATTCCCTGTATTGTCAGTGTATGAGAACACGATCATTGCCAGTCTGGGGCGCTACCGAAATCGTGTGGGCTTGCTGGACGAGAAAAAGGGCCGCGAAGAGGCACGTGAGCAGACGCAGAAGTTCAGAACCAAAACGCCTTCAGTTAACACGCTGATTCGAAACCTGTCTGGCGGTAATCAGCAGAAAGTTCTGCTGGCCCGTTGGTTATTGACCGACCCAGAGATTCTGCTGCTGGATGAACCGACACGTGGAATCGATGTAGGAGCCAAGTTTGAGATTTACACCATTATTACGGAACTGGCTCGTCAGGGCAAAAGCATTATCATGATTAGCTCAGAGATGCCCGAACTGCTGGGTATGTCGGATCGCATTATGGTGATGAGCGAAGGGCGTCTCACCGGAATCGTGGACGGAGCCGAGGCAACAGAGCAGGATATTATGAGGCTGGCCGCGCAGCAGCGGATGGCTTAGTCAGGAGGGAAACAGATGAACACACAGATGATCAATCAAGTGAAACAATATGTAACACAACGCGCCATCTTTATTGTACTGATCCTGCTCATTATTGGTATTGCGATTGCCGATCCGAATTTTCTGGCCTTCTCCACACTGCGGGACATCTTACAGCAGTCCTCCACACGGGCCATTATTGCGCTCGGTGCAGCCTTTATCCTTGTCACGGGCGGGGTCGATCTATCCGCTGGACGGGTGGTTGGTCTGACAGCGGTTGTATCGGCATCGATGTTGCAAATTGATGAATATGCCAATCGCTTCTTCCCCGATCTGCCCCATTTGCCGGTGTTGTTGCCGATTCTGGTTGGAATCACTGCAGGTCTATTCGTGGGTTTGGTCAATGGACTTATTGTCGCCAAATTACATGTGCCACCTTTTATCGCAACGCTGGGTACCATGGTTGCCGTGTATGGACTGAACTCCATTTATTTTGATACGGAACCCAACCAGTCACAGCCGATCGGAGGATTGAGACCCGATTTTACCGTCATTGGCTCTGGATACATTGATCTGGGCGGGGGTTATTCTATCCCGTATATTGTCCTGATCGCGATTGCGGTGGCATTAATCTGCTGGGTGATCTTCAACAAAACACGTCTCGGCAAAAACATGTATGCCATCGGTGGCAACATTCAGGCAGCTCATGTATCCGGGATTCATGTGGCTCGCAACCTGGTTGCCCTGTATGCCATTGCGGGTGCACTGTATGGTCTGGGTGGTGTACTTGAGGCAGCGCGCACAGGTGGAGCTACGAACAATTACGGTAACATGTATGAGCTGGATGCGATTGCCGCATGTGTGGTAGGCGGCGTATCAACGGCAGGAGGTATTGGAACGGTACCTGGGGTTATGGCGGGTGTGCTGATCTTCGGGGTCATTAACTATGGTCTAACGTTTATCGGTGTAAGTCCATACTGGCAGTTGATTATCAAAGGATTGATCATTGTTGCTGCGGTGGCTTTTGATATCCGTAAGTATATGGCGAAAAAATAAGATGAGCCTCAAGAGGTTACACCAGTCACTCCGATGACAGAACAACCTTCTGATCGCTGTTATCCCCAGATTTTTTGATTCCCTTCTAAAGAAGTGAAAATCCGGGGATAGCATATGCTTCCGATGCAGCTTTCTTTCAGAAAGCTTTTAGGCGAACGCTCCGCTTCTTCAGGTTATTTCTGTCCTCTACGTTATCGTGTAAACAATTTGTTCATCTTATATGGAAAAGCAGCAAAGAAGCCAGCCCTCGGGATATAGAGAGCTGGCTTTAATTGTTTAACCATTAACCATCCAATCGATAACGGGGATAACTGGTCCAATGATGCATAAGAGCAACATAAATCCGGCGACGTTATAAGATACACTTGTGCCATAATGTGAACGATTTTTTTTGGCGATCAAGAAGGCTGGAATCCAGAAGAGGGCTGCTACTACAAAAGGAATGTGAAGTCCTTGAGTTCCGTTGCTATAAATAGGTATGTTTATTAAGTTTAAAAGATAATGACTGATCATAAAATTTGTTTTGCCCCATTGGAAGTTAAAGGCGAGACCCATCAATAGTAAGAGTAGAGAGAGTGTTCCGAGGCCCAGTGGTTTTCGTTGTGTTGTCATGTGATATCCTCCATAAGAAAGTATTTATCCTAAATTAATCCATTAATGTATTGTACCACAATAATGATTTATGCGAAGAGGAATTGTTTCACTTTTGTTGATTACAATTACATCATATGTCCTATTGCCTTCATAATTTATACATTCGTGCGAATTTGACGAGCCTCCACTAATCGACAACATCAGCTAATCATAATCGATATAATACATGTACATAAGTTGTTTGATGTGAGTTTTATGTCAAAGGGGGCGAGGCTGTTTGCTTAGTTACACGATGAAAATGGTGATATTCCCGCTAGGTTGTCTGCTTGTCATTCTGTCCTCTTATGTTCTCAGGCTTACCCCTAATATGGCAATAATGTCACTTTCGGCGACATTATTGGTAGCAAGTATTTATGGGGAGAGACGATATCCTGTGCTGCGAAAATTTCAGTGGATTTTTCTCGGGATATTCCACTATTTCAGTGAACTGAACTGGTGCAACATGCTGTATTATATGCTCATTATTTCAATGATCCAGGACAAACCAAGGTTGGCGCAGACCTTGCCGATTTCGTTGCTGCTTATGCTGCAATATACGTTGATTCGGCTTTCGTATGTGCCTGTAGATACATATGCTTTGCTGGTTTCGTTATTTGACCTGTTAACCTCGGTTGTTATCATTTTTTTGTATCATACCTTAATCAACAGTGAGGTCGAGAAGCGCAGGCTTCGGGAAAAAAATCGGTTCCTGACCCTGCATGATCCGCTTACCGGACTGTTGAATTACGAAGGTTACATGGAGGTGTTACATAAGACGGTAGAAGAGCAACGGTCTTTTTTGCTTGTCCTTTTGAACGTCAATAACTTTAGCGGCTTTAAAAAAGAGTCAGAAGATCCTTGGTGTTCGGTAATCACAGGTACAGGTCAGATGATCAGCAATCATTTCACCGAGGCCTATGGCATATCCCGGTATGCAGGAGACCGATTTGCAGTCGTTTTGCCAGAGATACAGGATGTGGAAGAACGAATGTCGTCACTGTTATCCGTGCAGCTTCAAGGACTCCAGGTAAGCTACAGCATCTCCCTGTACCCGGAAATGTCGGATTCGTTGCAGCACTTTATGACGGTTGCCGAAGATAGGCTTCTTCAACAACAGCGTAGCAAATGGCTGAAAAATGAAGAAGAAGTATTTCGTTCCGAAAGACTAAGGGCTGTGGGTGAACTGGCCGCAGGTATGGCTCACGAAATTCGAAATCCGCTTACCGCAATTCGGGGATTCCTGCAGTTGTCACGTGGACAAGCGTTTAATATCGCGCCATGGTATGAAGTGATTATGGGTGAGGTGACAAGAGTAACCGATCTGACAGCTGAATTTTTGCAGTTTTCCAAACCACATGCCAATCACATGAAGCCTGAACATTTGGGTCACTGCCTTGAACGAGTGATGTCTTTGACCGAGTCAGATGCGGCATCCCGAGGGCATCAAATTACGCTTGAAATGACTAATGAGCCAGTTGTGATCATCATGGATCGAGATAAAATTGTGCAGGTATTGATCAATCTGATTCGTAACGCTTTTGAAGCAATGACAGACCCTGGTGAGGTCCATATGGATTTGTTGCAGGACGGAGACGCAGTGCTCATTTCAATTACAGATACAGGAAGCGGCATTCCGGAAAATTCGCTATCCACCATCTTTAATCCATTTTATACAACCAAAGAAGAAGGTACGGGACTTGGACTTGCACTCTGCCAGAAAATCGTTCAGGATCACAATGGTAAAATTACCGTCCATAGCGAAATGGGGGTTGGTTCCACCTTCACGCTTCATCTGCCCATGGAGACGTAAATCATATAACTTACCTAGAGATAGCAATTAAGTAGTCATTAGACAAAAACATAAAAACGCCGCATGGGTCCAGAAGAACCCCGTGCGGCGTTTAATATTTCGATTAATAAGTTGATGTGTGGAGACTACATTGGTTCAGATCATTTTAGCTATAAGTGTGTCTGCAAATTCAAGTAAGCGATATGATGATGGAGGTCAGCATATAAAAGTCTGAAGTTCAAGCCGGTTGATCCTGGCGAATGGGTAGTCGATTTTCTAAGGAACATAGGACGTCTTATTTGGCCTTCAAGTCCTTACTTTAATTTGTAAGAAACTTCAGACACGTTATTTCCCAACATCCCATGAAAAAACGCTGAAAATGGCTGTTTATTTGGATATAACGTGTCTCAGGTTCTTTAGATTTCTGAGGGAGCTTCAAAAGCTTGAATAAGGCGCCTCAGATTCGTTAGTTTACGCTCTTGCTCTGTTCCAACCGCGAGCTGGACGATGTCCTCAAGCCCGCCCGGCACGGAGTGGAGCTTTTCATTTGGAATAGATTAAATCCACTTTTGTGGCATATTGATCGCTTGTTCGCACGCGAAGGACATGTTCTCCCACATTCAGGATACAGCGTAATTACTTGCTCCATACGCGCTAAGGTCCGCTTCGGCATGGAGTAAGTTTGCAGAGACGCTTTAGTTCGACTTATTGAGCTGTCCCTGATGTAACTGATAGTAGAATCCTTGTTGCTTCATCAACTCATCATGGTTGCCCCGTTCAGCGATCTGTCCATCATCAATGACGAGAATCTGATCGGCTTCACGAATCGTGCTCAGTCTGTGGGCGATGACAAAGCTGGTACGGTCTTTCATTAAAGTGCGCATCGCTTCCTGAATGTGCATCTCCGTGCGCGTATCAATGCTACTCGTTGCTTCATCCAGAATAAGAATGGCCGGATCAGCCAGAATTGCCCGGGCAATGGTCAGCAGTTGTCGTTGTCCCTGACTCAGGTTGCTTCCGCCGGAAATGATGGGGGTGTCGTAACCTTGTGACAGTTTGCGGATGAACGAATGTGCATTCGCCAGCTCAGCCGCTTGCCTGATCTGTTCATCGGTTGCGTCGGGCTTGCCGTAGGCGAGATTGTCGCGAATGGTACCCGAGAACAGGTAGGCATCCTGAAGTACAATGCCGAGTTGCCGACGGAGTTGATCCTTCTCCAGTTCCGAGATGTTACATCCATCGATGGTAATCCGTCCGCCTGTAATCTCGTAGAAACGGGGTAACAGGTTGATAATGGTCGTTTTGCCTGCGCCGGTGGGTCCAACAAGTGCAATCATCTCACCAGGTTTTGCAGTAAAACTAACTTTCTTAAGAATATCTCGCTCCGCACTGTACCCGAAGGAGACGTCTTCAAATACCACTTTACCTTGAATCTGATCCAGTTGTTTCTTCTGTTCCTCTACGTATTCGCTAGGTGTATCCATGATGTGGAACACTCGTTCAGCACCTGCGATTGCAGCCTGAATCAGATTGTACTGATTGGCCAGATCGTTGAGCGGCCGCTCAATCTGGCGGGAGTAAGCGAGAAAGCTGACGATCAGTCCGATGGACGTCATTTCATGATAAGCCATCCATCCACCTACAGAAGCTAGTATGGCAAACCCGATATTGTTCATCACGTTCATCGTAGGTCCAACCAAACCCGAAACGGTCTGGGCCTGTGTGCTGGATGTGCGCAGTTTCTTGTTCAAATTCTCAAAATGTTGATGTGCCTGATCCTGACGGTTATAAGCCGCTACGACTTTTTGTCCAGCAATGGTTTCTTGAGCATACCCGTTAAGCTCACCAAGCAATTTCTGCTGGGCGGTGAAGTGTTTGCGTGTTCTTGACGCGATCAGGCGAGTGGCGATGGTAATCAAGGGTACAGTCACCAGACTGAGCAGGGTAAGCCGAACATCGAGTGCAAACATGATCGACAAGGAACCAACGAGCAGGATGGCACTGGACATCAATTGGGTTACGCTTTGGTTCAGCGTTGTAGATACGTTATCGATATCATTGGTCGCCCGGCTCATCAGATCCCCGCTTTGATTTTTATCAAAAAAGCTGACAGGCAGCTCTTGTAGTCGGGAGAACAACGCATGTCGCAGATCCTTAACGGTCAGTTGGGACACACCAATCATGACATAGGATTGAGCCCACATCAGGAGTGAGCCAAGGACATACACACTCAGCAAAAGAAGACATTCCTTCAGCAAACCCGCTGTTACTTTGGGAACGATATGTTCGTTAACGGCACGGCCGAGAAGGTAAGGTCCTGCCAGATTGAGCAGTGTTCCAAGAGCCGTCAGCACTAATGCAGCAATGACTCCTTTGCGATGACGTCCCATGTACGACCATACCCGGATCAGGGCATGGCGAGCATTTTTGGCTCTGACTTTGGGAACAGGTCCTCTGCCTGCTGGTCCGGGTCTTCCGATGGGAGGCACGACCGTTTGTTGTATGGAGGAAGATGCAGGTTTAGCCAAATTGAACATCCTCCTTCCGTTGCTGCGAATAATAGATGGTTTGATAGTGAGTCGAATGAGCCATAAGGTCATCATGTGTGCCCCTGGCAACGATCTGTCCTTCATCAATAACATATATACAGTCTGCATCCTTCACGGAGGAGATCCGCTGTGCAATCAAAAAGGTCGTGCTGTCTTTCATCAAAGATTGCAAAGCCTTCTGAATGCTCGCTTCCGTACGCAGATCCACAGCACTGGTGCTATCATCCAGAATCAGTACTTCCGGTCGCATGAGCAGGGCGCGTGCAATGGAAATCCGCTGTTTCTGCCCACCAGACAGATTGACCCCGCGCTGGCCCAGTTCCGTGTCATACCCGTCTTTCAGTTTCATAATAAAATCATCCGCTGCCGCAGCTTGTGCCGCAGCACGCAATTCAGCATCCGTTGCACCGGGCCGGCCGAAGCAAATGTTATCCCGGATGCTGCCGCTGAACAGAATGGATTCCTGGAGCACAATGGATACACGGCTGCGAAGATCCTGAAGATCCCAGTGGCGAACGTTCACTCCATTCACGAGCACTTCACCCTGCGAAGCATCGTATAGACGGGGAATCAGCTGCACCAGCGAGGTTTTGCCTGAACCTGTTGAACCGATCAGGGCCACTTTCTCACCTGGGCGAGCCTTCAGGTTAATTCCGGTGAGTGCATGGTCTCCGTCATAACAGAAAGATACGTCTCTGAACTCCACTTGACCGCCTGTGTGCGAGGAAAGAGAAGACGTTTGGTTTCGGGACTGATCACGAGTAGACGGGGATGACTGTACATTCCCGGAGTTATCGGTTCCCGATTGAATATCCGGCTGTGTATGTAACACCTCGTTGATCCGTGCAGCAGATACCTTGGCGCGGGAGAAACTCATCATCATCATGCCGATCGACGTGAGGGAAGAGAGTACAACCGTGACATAGTTGATAAAAGCAATCAGATCTCCGGCAGCAATATCGCCTCCCACTACCTGGAAACCTCCGAACCACAGCACCGCTACAATGGTAGCGTTCAGCATCAGGCTGAGCACGGGTGCATTCAGTGTGACGATCCGCCAAGCTTTGACGGCGGTTGTAGTGTAATCTTCGTTGGATTGTTTGAACCGTTTTTTCTCCATACGTGCACGTGCAAATGCCTTGACGACACGAATGCCGGCAAGATTCTCCTGAAGCACGGCGTTGACCTGATCAAGTTTGTTCTGCACACTGGCGAACAGCGGATAGGAAGCTTTTATCAGAATAAATAAAATAATAAACAGCACCGGTACAGTCGCAATAAGAATTAAAGCCAGCTTTACACTGATCGTAAACGCCATGATGATACTACCAATGATCAGCATCGGCGAACGGATAAACATCCGCAGCAGCATCTGTACAAAGGTCTGCATCTGGGTAATGTCACTCGTCAGACGAGTGATCAGAGATCCTTCCTGGAACGTATCCAGATTACGGAAGGAGAAGGTTTGAATATGGTCAAACAACTCCTGGCGCAGATCTGTGCCGTATCCAACGGCAGCTTTGCTTGAATAGAGTGTACAGCCTGCGCCGCCAACCCAGCCGATTAACGCAACAAGTAGCATGATCAGACCTGTAGTCACGATATGGGGCAGATTCCCTGCAAGTACACCATCATCCACGATGCTGGACATCAGCTTGGGCTGGAGCAGGTCCATGGTAACCTCAAGTACCATGAGCAGCGGGGCGACGATTGCCGCCGACTTATACGGGGTCAAGAATCGTTTTAACGTCCACAATAGGGAATCACCTCAATCTTCATAGCATGAGTTATGCAATTTCATAATACCTTTAGCTGCTTCAATCAAGGCTAGGTATAGTTACAAAAATCCGTTTTAGTGAGTTATGCAATTAATTCAAGTATTTTCTTTTAAACGATGTCGCAAGTCTGTATTACCTCAAGCTTCACGCAGGTTTTGAAGCATACGCTGTGCAAGTTCAGACATGATCTCGGATTCTTCCGGTGTAAAATCTTTCTGGGCTTGCTGTTCCAACTCCTGAATCACTTCTCTCAATTCTTGTAGCGCAGAGCGCCCTTGATCCGTCAGGTATACCCGCAAACTGCGCATATCTTTCGGGTCTGCTTCACGTCTCACATAACCGGATGATTCCATGCGCTTGAGCATCACGGTTACCGTTGCGGGACTGCGCTGAAGTTGTTCGGCCAGGTTTTTCTGGGATTGGCCATCTTCCCGTTCAAGCTGGAACAGCAAAGGGGGCTGCCCCGGGTATAACTCGGGGTGGTTCACAAGTTTCTCATGAACCTTGTAGCGTTTCAGTTTCACGAGTTCGGATAGCTGTCCCATTAACCGATCATTTTGGACTGGGTTCATATCATCTACTCCATTTCTACCTTCATTCCATCTTCTCGGTACTGAAAACCAGACTTTTTGAACACTTAAGATTTAGTTAGTCGACTAAATAAATCTTAAGTTCGATTTGACATATCGTCAAGTGAATACAAGTCGTTAATTTTGGATTTAAGGTATTTCCAGGTCGATTGGCTGGAAAGTAAACAAGTAAAATAGATAAGAAAAAAACAAAAACCTCTGCTTTGAGCGGAAGAGAGTATGATAACTAACTCTGTTCCGGTCTCTAAGAGAGGTTTTTTTGTATTGTGACACGTTAAGTGTGGAGTGTAAGGGAAATTATTTTTTGGAGAACATTTCTTTGGCTTCATCCATGGCCATTTTATTACCGATCGATGAGTAATCCAGCCAAGGCTGTGCACCAATCGGGTAGACATGGCCGGCTTTGACTGCTTTCAGGCCTTGCCAGATCGGATTGTTTTGCAGTTCCTTGAACATGGTCTGGGCTTCATCATCCGAATTCACAACTACAAAGATCGCATCTGCATCATAGTCCGGCAATATTTCACGGGAGACGACTTGATACGGTTTAGTCGAATCGATATCTGTGATCCCTTTGGCAGGAGTCAGACCGAGATCCTCATACAAAATGGGACCCATGGGACGGCGTGTACTGAATACACGTAATTCTTTAGCAGTAACACGGATTGCCATCACAGTCCCATCACCAATCGTGTCATGAATCAGAGATTTCACTTCTTCCGTTTCGGTTGCGTAGTCCTGAATGTATTGCTCGGCTTCCTTCTCGCGATTCACAAGTTTGCCAATGTCTTTCAGATGGTCGCGCCATGTACCGTCATCCAGATTGAAGACATGCACCGGAGCAATTTTTTCGAATTTGGCAATATCACCACCGGAAAATTCTTCGTCCAGATAGATCACATCCGGTTTCAGGGCAAGCAAAGCTTCCATATCCGGGTCTTTAACCGGACCAAGTGGCGTTGTATTTTGAAGTTGATCAGCAACATGGGACAGGAAACCTTTGGCTTCGCCACCGATAACGGAACCAACCGGAGTAATGCCGAGAGACAGCAGATCATTGGTCAGATGGATCGACATGGAGGCAATACGTTGCTCTCCCGAACTTGCACTGTTGTCTTGATTCTTGGTTGAAGTATCCGTGGACGAACCACCAGAAGCAGATGATGAATTATTGGTCGTTCCACAGGCTGCAAGCACAAGCACCAGACAGATACTCATGACAAGCATAAGATTTTTCTTTAACATGGGTAATCACATTCTCCTCGAACATCTCTTGGATGTCTTAATTGTTTTTTTGAAAAAAAGATCACTTGCTTCGTACTAACAGGTACAAAAAGTAAGGTGCACCAATCGCGGCAACCACCACGCCTGCCGGAATGGCATTAGGCTGAAAGATCGTTCGCCCGATTGTATCGGCGCTCACCAGAATAACCATACCGATAAGCCCGGCGGCTGGAATCAGATGCCGATGCATCGGACCGACAAGCCTACGCGCCAGATGTGGTGCCGCCAGACCGATAAAGCCGATTCCACCAGCCATGGATACACTAACGGCAGACAAAGCCACGGCACAGAGCAGTAAAATAATACGCTGGGATCGGACAGGTGTCCCGATACTGGTTGCGGCAGCATCTCCAAGATTGAAGGCATCGAGCGTTTTGGATCGACTCCAGATGTACGAGATACATAACACCACCCAAGGAAGCAACGCTTGCACATGAATCCAATCCCGGCCCCAGACGCTTCCTGCCAACCAGCGAGCGGCAAAGGAATAAGTGTCTTCATCCAGACGCAGGGATAGATAGAGTGTTAACGCATGGAACCCGGCTGCTACCGCGATTCCCACCAGAATCAGCTTAATGGGTGATACGCCGTTGTGCCGATCATAAGATAACAGCATGATGATCAAGGCGGCAGCAACACTGCCTGCAAAAGCAAACAACGGGATCAGCAAGGCCACAGAACCATCCATCGTAAAGGAGAGACTAACAAACACCATTAGTCCAAATGCAGCCCCTGCATGTAATCCCAGAATGCCCGGGTCCGCCAATGGATTGCGGGTGATCCCTTGTAAGGCTGCTCCGGCAATACCAAGTCCTGCTCCGGCCAGTACAGTTACCAGGATGCGAGGCAGTCGGTAATCAAACAGTACAATCTGATCATCCGAACTGCCATTACCAAGCAGAGTCTGTAACACAGCCGCTGGGGAGAGACGAATGGTTCCCGTGTTCAGGCTGATCACAATAACGGCAATGGCGATACAGAGCAGCGTGATACTGACAACTATCGAACGTTTACCTCGTGAAGGTGTATTAAAATTCATCGCTACAAGGCCCTCCTTTCTTTACGGGCCAGATAGAGGAAGAACGGTACACCGACAAAAGCGACCATAATGCCTACCGCGAGCTCCTCGGGCGGGTTCACGATGCGTGAGCCCAGATCGGCGAGCACCAGTAATATCGCTCCAAGCAGAGAAGACATCGGAATGATGAGTCGATAATCCACACCCACCAGTTTGCGTGAGATATGAGGGATGACGAGTCCGACAAATCCAATCGAGCCTACTGCCGACACGGACACACCAGCCAGCACAACAACCGCCGCGAGGGCGAGAAACCTCGTCCAGCGCAAGTTGATCCCGAGATTAATCGCCACTTCTTCACCGAGTGACATAAGGGATACACGCCGGGCGAGTGGCATGATCAGCACCAGCGTCACGAGCAGCACGGGAAGAATTAACTTCAGATGCCGCCATTCAATTCCGCCAAAACCACCCGCATACCAGAAGGCCAGATCCTGACTCAGGTCAAAATAAATGGCAACACCTGTGCTGAGCGAGGTTAACATGGCTGCAATAACCGCTCCGGCAACGGTCAGTCTGATGGAATTCAGACCACCAGGTGCTGCCATTCCAAGCAGGAAGATAAGCAGTGTGCCCAGAACAGCTCCCACGAATGATAAAAACATAATCCAGCCGTATGGCAGTCCGGGCCAAAAGGCAAAGCTCAATGCTACGACAAAAGTGGCTCCAGCATTGATGCCCAGAATGCCCGTGTCTGCCAGCGGATTACGCGTAATGCCTTGCATTAAAGCTCCTGCAACGGCAAAAGCAGCGCCGATAATAACCGCGGCAAGGACACGAGGCAGCCGCAGCTCATGAATAATCTGATGTGGTGTCAAAGCTGGGTTGTACTGAAATATGGCAGCCCATACGGTTTCCAGAGTTAGTCCTTTGGCACCTAAAGAGATTGCGACAAACATACTTAGCAGCAGTATGGCTATGGCAGACAAAAACGTCAGCCCAACGGTCACTGCAGATTTTCTTGAATTAGACGGACGATTTGGCAGTCCCGGATGTTGAATACGGGTCACTCCTTTGGTACCAACAACGTATTTCATTGTTATTGATTATCATTATCAATTAGTGATCATTATAGAATCTTAATTCAGGCCCGTACATGGCATAAATTAAGATTCTGGAGATGGACATTTTTTAGATTACAAAAGTGAAGGTTTGTTCGTCAACATAGAGAGCGCTTCATCGAGCTGGATGTTGATGGAATATGGAGCATATACGACCCATGAGTTCCAGTCGATGAGATGTACACGTCCGTTTTTTACCGCAGGATGGCTGTTCCACAGTGGATTCGAAGCCATCTCTTTCAACAGTGTTGCCTTTTCATGCATAGAATTAATCGCCAGTACCAGCACATCTGCCTCAAGTCCGTCCCATTCTCCTGGTGTAAAGGGCAGCCAGTTGAATCCAACGCCGGGAGATTTGCCAGCCAGTTCGGTCTGAATGCGCTGAGGAGCGGCCAATTGCAAGGTTCGATAAAAGACATGTCCAAAGTTCCGATGGCTATACATCCGTGGACCTTTAGGAGTCAACGTGCCAACGGCAACGGTGATGTCCCCGACGAATTCCTTGATTTTTTTGCGTGCACGCTCTGCCTTGCGTTCATGTCGATCCAGCCAATCTGTGGCTGCCTGGGTACGATCCACAATGGATGCAATCTGATGCAGATGACCAAAGACGTCTGTCTGGTTCCAGGCAATCGTAATGATGGGCGCGACATCGCCAATATGCTCCATCGCTTTGGCAGCTGCATTGTCCTTGGTCAGAATCAATTCAGGATTCACATCCAGGAAAGCCTGACGTCCCTGTTCCCAAGGTTCATAGGCGTGGAAGGGCAGCGTCAGCGATTTGGGCATATGAGGAAGATGGCCTTGGATCTGAGCTGCGCATGGCGTGATGCCAAGTGTCATCAGGTGGTCCGTGTATGGATAGGAGAGCGACACGATATTTCGGTGGACCTGCTTCGAATAGGAAGTTGGCGCATAACCGGCATGGTTTCGGAAACGTCGGCTGAAATAAAATTCGTCACGGTAACCCACTTTACGAGCCACATCACGGATACGCAGATCGGAAGTGAGCAGCAATTCCTTGGCCCGGTTCATACGCAGATGAGTGATGTACTCAATCGGATTTTTCTGCATGCGGCTCTTGAATAGCTGCGAGTAATAGGACGGGTGCATGTCAGCCAGTTCAGCCAGCTTTTCCAGCTTGATCTCGTGCATATAGTTTTCGCGCATGTATTGCAGGGTGGACCTGAGCCACTGTTCGGGTTCATCCTGCCCAACCCCTACGTCAGTCTGGTCTTCTTGAGGCCAGAGCATATGTAACAGTTCCGTCAGGAGGAGCTGTGCTTTCAAGCCTGTTTCCAAACCTTCGTTGATTAATTGTGTAAGCTGTGCGGCAATGCGCTGTATACCGTAAAATGGGCCCTGAATCCAGCCTGTAACAGGTGAACTGAGCTCACGTTCGTAGATTCGTCTGGCTTTTGTCTTCTCCGTAGCCCGATACAGATCAAAGTGAATGATATACAGTTCAATATCATGGTCTTCATCTCCGATCAGTTCAATTGCAGTTCCCGGTGTGCACAGACAAGCTGATTTGCGAACCACGTGGGATTCGGTCTCATTCATGATCAGTTGGCCTGTGAATTTGTGCATGTATATGAAGGTATGATGAGCTAGCTCAGTTGTGGACCAGCGCCATTTCCCACGGGTTATTATATGTTCTGCCTGACGAAGTTCAATCAGGGTATCATTCAGGAAGGCATCCAGGCCTGCCCGGGTTGAGGATTCCTTTTCTGCATTGGGACTTGTCTGCTGATGTAACATGTGTGGATTCATGCCGCTGTGGGTGGTACCGGGAATGGTAGTCATGGTGCTATGCGACCTCCTCTCTTTTGAACAGTTAGGTAATGATTGAATCTGGAACTTACCATATTTTCTTGGACCTGAAGGTCTTTCTTGAACGTCTATTGATGCGTTTCGCATGGTGTTATGATTACTGGCTGCCTTGTCCAAAGCGCGTTTGCAGTATAGTCAGATGTTTATGAATAGCACACGGGTATGATCCCGTTATCAGATGTGATCGATAGTTTAACCAGTTTGTCGCTAGTTACAAGTATGTTTAGGGACAAGACTTCTTGGCCCTAGTCTGCTGATAATCTTAGCAAATCTACTAGAGAATTGAAATGTACACAGATATGTTCGAGGCCCTGATGAGCTTGAATTCTATTGAAAGCACATAATCGAAATCGTTTTCTGACGTAAGCGTTTCTTTTTGGTAAAATAAAGGGGATAACATGTTGGCCTGATCTGAATCATGAACCTTTTCAACTCAAATTGCAGTAGGGAGGCTTTAATATGACAGAAGTAGTGGGACGGGACAAAGTACGCTGGGGCATTATGGGCACGGGATGGATTGCATCCCAGTTTGCAAAGGATTTGGAGCATGCCGGGAACGCAGAGAAAGCAGCGGTAGGTTCACGGACAGCGGGAAGTGCGGAGAAGTTTGCAGCTGAATATGGTTTTGCACGCGCTTACGGTTCTTATGAAGAGATGCTGCAAGACCCTGAGGTAGATATTATCTATGTGGCAACACCTCATCCTGTGCATAAGGAGAATGTACTGGCTTGTCTGGAGGCGGGCAAGGCGGTGCTCTGTGAAAAGCCGTTTACGATGAATGCGCGTCAGTTGGAGCAA
This sequence comes from Paenibacillus sp. FSL M7-1414, assembly GCF_038003195.1. NCBI lineage: Bacteria > Bacillati > Bacillota > Bacilli > Caryophanales > Paenibacillaceae > Paenibacillus > Paenibacillus sp. FSL M7-1414. The sequence goes on from NZ_JBBOOS010000001.1 coordinate 1,235,451, forward strand.
CTGGTGGAGACGGCACGGGAGCGCAACCTTTTCCTGATGGAAGGGATGTGGACACGCTTTTTGCCACCGATCGCTCAAGCCAGAGCATGGATTGCAGAAGGACGAATCGGTGAAGTACGTTTGCTCCAGGCAAACTTTGGATTCCGTGTTGGTTGGGAGCCGGAAGGAAGGTTGCTTAATCCGGATCTGGGTGGGGGAGCTTTGCTGGATGCAGGGGTGTACCCGATCTCCTTTGCTTCGATGATCTTTGGCGAACAGCCCCAGCATGTCTGGAGTACGGCCAATATCGGTGAAACGGGTGTGGACGAGCAGTTTTCCGTGTTGTTGTCCTATTCCGAGGGACGTTCTGCATCACTGAGTGCTGCCATTCGTCTGAACCTCAGCAATGAAGCCGTCATATACGGTACGGAAGGCAAGATTCGTCTACCTTTATTCCTGGCGGGTAAAGAAGCCTATCTGCATGTGAATGGTCAGGACGAACCGGAGAAGTTCACGGATGATCGAACATGTATTGGTTATGCTTTTGAGGCGGAAGAAGCGGGACGTTGTATCCTCGAAGGTCGGACGGAGAGCCACACCATTAAACTGGACGAATCACTGGAAATCATGAAGCTGATGGACACCATTCGGGGCCAGTGGGGTTTGCGTTACAAATCGGAGTAAACAGATAGGAGCTGACATGTGATGGTGAAGATTCTGATATCCGGGTTTGAACCGTTTGGCGGGGATGCGGTGAATCCAACGGGGACGTTAATGGAAGCTCTTGCGAACGAAGTGATCGAGGGTGCTGAGCTAAAAACAGTACTGTTGCCGGTGCACTTTGATGAATGTGCAGACCTGCTGATCGCAGAGATGGAAGCCTATCGGCCAGATGTGGTCATCGCCTGTGGGCTGGCCAAGGGCAGAACGTCCATCACACCGGAGCGGATTGCCGTTAATGTCAAAGACATTCCGCCTGGCTCCTACGCAGATAACCAGGGGCAGCGTCCTGTGGACGAGCCAATTGTAGATGGCAGCCCAGACGGTTTGTTCTCCACGTTGCCCATACGTGCCATGGTGAATGACATGTCCGCAGCAGGTATTCCCGCTGCCGTGTCCAATACAGCAGGTACATATATCTGCAACAACACAATGTACCGGGTGCTGGATCACATTCGAGTAGGGAAACTCCCGATCCGTGCCGGATTTGTACACTTTCCTGCCTCCACAGAGATGGCGGTGTTGCAGCCTTCCGTCCCTTCGCTGCCTATTCCCATGATGCTGGATGCGCTGCGGATCATGATTCGCACGGTTGTGGCTGATTCGTAGGGGATGGTTGCGATCGTTCGGCTGCGGTTGCAAGAGAACGTAGGTGAGGGTTAGATTCGTAGACCGCAGTTGTGAGAGGGAGAGCAGTGGGGTGGATGATGGAGTACAGTAGGGTTCAAGATGAAGTGGAGAGCGTGTAGTTGCATGGTTTTTGTCTGCTTCGATCTTGGGTTGAGCAGAGTGTTAGATATGAGTATAAATATGAAGTTGAATATAAAGTGAAAAAAAGGGCTGTCCCATCGTCATAAGTCTGACGTTAGGGGACAGCTCTTTCTATTTCGTGTGTAGTCCAACATGGTTAGTGAGGTCACTAGTTTGCAGCAAAGAATCTTGATGAAAGTTTTTTGCCTAGTTAAAAATTAGACTCTAAAACCGCAAACCGCAAACCGCAAACCGCAAACCGCAAACCGCAAACCGCAAACCCGAAACCCGGTAAGGCTTATATAACTTTTGCTGGAAAGTAGAGATTCAGCGAAATAGGTACAGGGGGAGTTAAAGGACAGACTCCGATTCGTGCCCTTCTGAATACGACCTTTACTAACCCTAAGTAACTAAGCTCTTAAGAAACAAGACGCAAGGACACCACCATCACCCTGGCTAGCTAAGTGGTTTGTATCCACGAAAACCCCGAATAGACTTCTACGAAGCTTGCTCCTCAGAACGCTTTGGGACGGACTCAACGAATCGAGCACACGCTATTCGCCGAAAATCCGCACATACCAATTTCTGACGAATCGTAGGATCGTTATTGTGTGAAATTAAGCGAGTTGGTCGACGATATGAACGAATTCTAGCCGAATACGGTGTCTGAGATTCTTTAGAATTCTCATACCACGTTATTCGGCTAAATAAGATGTGCTGTGTTCTTTAGATATAGAGCGAAGAGAAACTAACTCAAATTAAATCAAAGTTAGATTCGCAACAGATCAAGATCGAACTCGGGAACGAGTCCTTCTTTCATGGCACGACCAAGCAGTGCAGTGATTGCACCGTAACCATCATCACCCAGGTTGGCGCTGAACTCGTTAACATACAGGCCGATATGCTGTGCAGCTACATCAGGGTCCATTTCTTGCGCATGTTCCATAACGTATGCTCTCGACTCATCCGGGTGCGCCCATGCATATTCAACGGAGGCGCGTGCCCATCCGGCGAGGGCGTGAGCATCCATGTCGCGACGTGCGATGATCGCCCCAAGTGGAATTGGTAGGCCTGTGTCGCTTTCCCACCAGTTCCCGAGATCTGTCATCAGTTTGAGATCGTAGTTCTGGTACGTGAAGCGTGCTTCATGGATGACAAGTCCGGCATCGATCTTGCCGTCACGAACAGCAGGCATGATCTGGTCGAATGGCATAACAACAATCTCGCCTACACCGCCAGGAACATTTTGCGCTGCCCACAGACGGAATAATAGATATGCTGTCGAGCGTTCACTTGGCACAGCAACCCGTCGTCCAGACAGATATGCTGGATCGGTCGTGCCATTTGCGGTCAGAACCAAAGGACCACAGCCTCTGCCAAGTGCGCCTCCAGCTGGAAGCAGAGCATAGTCAGACAGGATGTATGGCAGTGCTGCATAAGATATTTTCATCACTTCAGGTGTGTCGGGTCCATCGGGATTTGCCGCCAGACCATTGGTAATATCAATATCAGCATAACGGACATCCAGCTTAGGTGCTCCCGGGATTAAACCGTGCACCCACGCGTGAAAGATAAATGTATCGTTTGGACAAGGGGAAAATGCAATTTTCATGATGTAATAACCTCCCGTAAAATGGAACTTGCGGCCTGGAGCGCATCGAGGGCGTCCTTGATGCGCCAAGCGTCGCGGTCGCGTGGACCGACCGCGTTGGATATGGCCCGCAGTTCGAGTGCTGGCACGCCGAACTGCTGGGCAGCTGTTGCCACGCCAAAGCCTTCCATGCCTTCGGCGGCGGCATCGGGCACGCGGCGCAATAGCTCCGCGGCCGTCTCCGCTGTTCCGGTCGCCGTAGACACGGTGACCGCAGTGCCTTCGCTGACAGCGAGCCCAGCCTGCTGCAGCTCATGGCGCAGGCGAGCGGCAAGCTCTGCGTCCGCCGCCACAATGGACGAGCCGAATCCAAGCTCGTCCACACTAAGGAAGCCGTCTGGCGTCTGCGAGCCCAGATCGGCAGCAACCATGGCGTCGGCTACCACGAGGGAGCCGACGTCTGCCCGGCCGGGGAACCCGCCGCCGATGCCGGCACTGATCACCAGCATGTAGGCTGGTGAACTACCGGTCCCGGCAAGGGGCCCCGGCCTTGAAGATGTGGCAGATGCCTGTGCCATATCGGATGGGCTTGGCGCAGTGGAACCCTGCGCCAACGCCCTAGTGCTTGCAGCCGCTACGGCATATGCCAATGTAGCGGCTGTTCCTGCTGCGGCCGAGGCTGGGCCAACGCCCGCAGCGATGACGTCAAATCGTTCCGCGGCCGTATCTCCCAAACCACGGAGGACCGCATCTTTCTCCGCATCAACCGCGGTTACAATTAACACACGTTGTGATGAATTTGCTTTTACCGGACTTATATCTGAAGTGTTTATTTCCCCAGTTGAATCCCCGTGGTGTCCACTATTTTCGAATGATGCGTTTGGTTTATTATTCTGATCTTTATCCTGTCTATGTTCATTCATCTCGGATTCTCCTTATGAGGTATTAGAAGTGTAACATATGCCTCCATAGTATCTTTCTTACAGCAAGCTTCTAGTTACACTTCTTAGGGTTACTACTTACTTCTATATTTTCGTGTAAATGTATAGTTCAGCTTATATAAATGGAATTCGGGCATATATTTGTCCACTACAAAAGGACATTTATCTTAATTTTGTCTTTCAAAGAGTGGACACTTTTTTTAAGAAGATACTATATCCATCCAGAAATATGAAACACTACATATAGATGTTTTCAGATATAAAATTAAAAATGATCTATATGTAGAATATCAATTCCGAAGTGCTTTCTCATCTCCGTGTCCACCCTTTGAAAGACATATCTACAATATGTATGCTCAGTGCGGACAGCACGAGTTGGCCCTCCAAACGAACAGATAAACGATTGAAAAGGCTGGAGTCTGCCCGACCCATTCAACGCGAATGATATATAGACCTTCGGATATTTAGACCAACAAGCCAAATGAATAACGGTCCCAGTCTACACACGATCACTGAATAGTAGCTCAATTTGTGCAAAACCGAATTTAAAGCAAGAACATAGTCTCGCTAACTCTGATTTAGCTGCCTACTGTACGGCCTACCGTTTGTGCAGACAAATAGGTCTATAACACAACACAACACGACACAACAAATCTAACGCATAACAGAACGAACAACCAACCAACCAACCAACCAACCAACCAACCAACCAACCAACCAACCAACCAACCTATCAGGTTAAACATGCAAAAAAATAATCAATATGCAGTGATTGTCGAACACTTCATCTCCATCATAACGGAAGGGGAAAGACCTGAACAACCTTTGCATGTAATTCTGTCAAAAGCGGTCAAGCAAAGGTTGCGGGTAGCCGTCTCACTTCGAGTAGCCACATCTAGCCACATCGCTTCAGATAGCCGTTTTGCCTCACCCCATGTGAACGCCACCCTGATCAAGCCCCGTCGTAAGCCAGAATGAACCTGCTTCCCCCAATTATATATGTCATTTAAACCATATAACCTATCTTTATTAACGTACTCCCAATAAAACAAGAAGTCAAAGTCAACGGTTGACAATTCGTTTTAACTGTATTAATAATAGTAGTACAGTTAATACACCTAAGAGTTGAATACGTACAGCTGTACAGCTTAGGTAACGCCTTTTTACACCCAGATAACTACACATACACCTCAGATACAGTCATTTAAAACCCATAGGTTATTTCACACATTTACAGAAAGGAGGTGCGGGATGTTCGAATTAGATGTACGCAGCCGTAAGGCGATCTACGAGCAACTAGTGGACAAAGTCAAAGAAATGATCGTATACGGTATTCTAAAGCCCGACGAGCAGCTTCCTTCCGTTCGTGCGTTATCCACGCAGCTGACTGTGAATCCAAATACGATTCAGAAAGCGTATCGTGAGCTTGAACGTGAAGGTTACATTTATTCTTTGCAGGGAAAAGGGAGCTTCGTATCATCGTCAGTGGAACATCCGAATGAAGCCATGAGAGATGAGATCAGAGAGTCTCTGGTTAAGTTGATTGCAGAAGCTTCGTATTCCGGTTTGACCAAAGCGGATATGACGCTTTTGTTTGAGGAAGCGATGGCCCGTATAGAGAAGGAGGAGCCTCATGATTGAGCTGAATCAAGTCGTCAAAGCATTTGAACAGGAAAAGGCTGTGGATGGCGTAACGATGCACATACATAAGGGGTCGATCTATGGTTTGCTCGGTTCCAACGGGGCAGGCAAGACATCGCTGCTCAAAATGATGGCTGGCATTTACCGTCAGGACAGCGGGACTGTTCGTATCGAAGATACTGAAATTTATGAAAATATGGATCTCAAAGGCCGCACAATTTTTATGGCCGATTCGCCATACTTTTTCCCGCAATCTTCAATTACTCAAATGGCTGCATTTTATCGTTCTGTCTACCCGCGCTGGAATGAGGAGCGGTTCAAGCAACTGGCCACCGTATTCAAACTGGATGTAAAACGTAAGCTGCATCGTATGTCCAAAGGCATGCGCCGTCAGGCAGCCGTATGGCTGGGACTTAGCTGTATGCCTGAAGTGCTGCTGATGGATGAGCCGATTGACGGCCTCGACCCGGTCATGCGCCAGCAGATCAAAAACTTGCTGTTCCAGGAAGCGGCTGAGCGTCAAGTAACCATTGTCATCTCATCGCACAACTTGCGTGAGATTGAAGATCTGTGTGACCATGTGGCGATTATGCACAAAGGCCGAATTATTGTAGAGAAAGATCTCGATGATCTGAAGGCGGATACGCATAAAATCCAGGTCGCTTTCCGCCACCCGGACCATGCCAAAGCCATGGATGAGCAGATTGATATTTTGCATGAAGAGAAACGGGGAAGTGTATCCCTGTACATTGTCAAAGGCAACCGACAACAGGTAACGGATCAATTCCGTGTACATGATCCATATCTGCTGGATGTACTGCCTTTGACGCTCGAAGAAATCTTTATCTATGAAATGGAGGACGCAGGATATGATATTCAACCGATTGTTCTGTAACCGGGGCATCCTGATCCAAAATTTCAGACAGCATGGATGGATAGGCATTTTATATCTCATCACATTGTTGTTCTCACTTCCGTTATATATCGCTACCGAGTACAGGGATGTGCCACAGCAGATTATAAGTTTGTTTCAGGCCAATGGTGAAGTGCAGATTCTGTTCGCTATCACACTGCCCGTAGCAGCTGGTATTTTTCTTTTTCGGTATATTCAGTCTGGTGCACCTTCGGATCTGTTCCATAGTTTGCCGTTACGTCGTAAACATCTATTAACGGTGAATCTGTTGACCGGATATGCCATGATCCTGATTCCAATCTGGATTACAACTGCGATTACCGGCTGGGTATGGGCGGTACTGGATCAACCTGCGTTTCTGTTTGATGGCAGTACAATCTGGATGTGGGGCTTGAGCATGAGTATCTACTCGCTGTTTATGTTCATGCTAACTGTGGCGGTGGGCATGTGTATTGGTCAATCTGTATTGCAGGGACTCACCGTGTACGCACTCGTCTTGTTACCTGTTGTCGTATGGTTCATTATGTCACTTCATCTCCAGCATTATTTGCTCGGTTATGCTTTTGAAGAAGTGGGCTTTAATGCGGAGAAACTCTCACTTGTCCTGCGTGTGGGTTCGATCAGTAACCTCCCTGTAATCCGTCAGGAGTTAATTATCTATGCTATATTTGCAATCCTGTTTATTCCTCTAACCTATGTACTTTATGCGAAGAGACAGGTTGAATCTGCTACTCAAGCAGTTACGTTTAAGCTTATAAAACCTATATTCCGCTTTGGATTGATGTTTACATTGGTTCTGATTGGCGGAGGTTACTTTACAATGATTGCTCCAAGAGGATCAGCTGGATGGGGAATCTTCGGATATATCCTCGGAGGAATTGTAGGTTATATCGTTGCGGAGATGATTATTCGCAAAACATGGCTGATCTGGAGCAGCAGGCTGCTACCCAAGCTGATTCTATATGGTATCATCGCTGGTCTGATACTGTACGTACCTATTGCCGACTGGAATGGATACGCCGCTCGAGTGCCTGAAATGAGCAAGGTGAACAGCATCAAACTTGGTGGGGAGAGTTATACCTACAGTAACGGTGTCACTCAGAAAAAGGACGATGCTCACCTCTATTCTAATGATCCGGAATACATGGGGGCAGTTATCGCTCTTCATCAAAAAATTGTGGATTCCGATCTTCCTTTACTGGATGATCCGATTAATACAGGTATGCGTAATGATGAGTCTATATTAATTAACTACAAGCTGGATAACGGCAAAGTGATGAAACGTAAATACTACATTCCAGAAGCCGAATTCCATCAGGAATTAAAGGCTCTGAAACAGTCCCAGGATTACAAAAGAGTCGCCTTTGAAACGTATAAGCTGGATGAAGATGCGTTAAGTTTCGGCATCCGTTCTGCCATAAGTTCATACCGGAAGGTTTATATTAGCAATCCGGAGCAAGTCCGTGAGTTCAAAGCATTGTTGAAACAGGACATTTTTGATCAGACCTATGAAGAACAGCGCTCCCCGTGGCAGTCGTTTGCTTACGCGGAGATGAATCAGGACTCTACTTCGAAAGATCCATTTCAACCGAGGGAGATGTGGAATTTTGAGATCAAACCTAGCTATGATCGGGTATTGGCTTGGCTGAAGGAGAACAAGTTATACGACCAGTTACTTGTCCAGGCAGATGAGATTGTCTCCGCTCAGTTTGCGAAGCAGGAGATTAACAGTCCGGGTTCGCTTCAGTGGACTGCTCCGCAGCCAGAATATATCGATGGGAGTCTAAGTGCTAACAAACAGATAGCGACTAAAAACAAAGAAATTATTAGTGATTTGCTCAAACGTCAACGGTCTAGTTATCTAACAGAGAAAGATACCATTTATCAGATCAAGTTGAATGTAATTCGTGGCGAGAACATCTATATGATGCTGAAAGAAGAGGATCTGACCGAGGAAATGAAAGCTATTTTGGTCAATCAATAAGCTGAGTTGTATCAGTTGTTAACTATAAGCGGGAAGGGTTCTCCCGTTGATCGAAAGTTTTATTCAACCAGTGAAACCAGATTTACTTGACCAGACACAGTGAATGGAATATATTAGAAAAAGGAAAGGTTCGAGCGACTCGTTCAATCGAATCTCATATGGAACGGCTTATGAGGGAAGCACCCGTAAGAGCAGGCAAATGCCTGACTTGCGGGTGCTTTTTTGTCGTTCGCCGATTTCGTTGGCTATTCTGCTAAATATTTTAGAAGAAAGGGTGTAGAGACGCATGCAAACAGAAGCATGGAAGGAAACGATAAATGAACAGGAGGCCATGGCATGTTGTTCCCTATTGGAACGATCAAGCTCTCATAACTTCATAGAACATCACGGTTTAGTAGAAGAGAAGAAGGGGCGACAGCATATCGAAGATATATCTACAGAAGAAATAGCTTTAATGGAGACGAGTGACATTCTATTCCCTTCTCCAATAGCAGGTATATATAGTCACATGATGGAACAAAGTAACGTCCGGCGTCGTCAATTGCCATCATTCGCTCATCTTATTTTTGGATCACGCCTGCTTATAGGGCTTGTAATTCTTTTCAGCGCAGGCACGATCTATTTTGCTTCTTCAGTGGAGGCTGCGGGCATAGATCTTGGCGTAACCGCGCAAAAAGCATGGGATTCTGTTTTGAACAAAGCTGATGCACAAACCAAGTTAACGTTGAAGCAAGCGTACGAGAAAGTGGGGAACTGGAAGGCTCAAGAGCAGGTTTGGGAACAAAAAATAAAGACACTTCATGCCGCCAATACCGCGGAATTGGAGCGATTACGTGTAGAAATAAGACAAACCGATGATGGGAAGGTCGCAGCTCTAGCTGAAAAGGTAAAGCAAACACAGGCCCGATATGAACCGCTATTCGCCCTCTATAGTTCAGTCAATCGACAGTTGGATGCAGCCAAAGCCATCAAAAATAAGGAATGGAGTGCAACGATCCGCACACAGGCAGAGACGTTGAGACCCGTTGTGAAGCTTGCCAGAGAAGACATCCGGATCAAGAAAAAGGAACTTGCTGAAGCACGTAAACGGAAGAGCGCTGAAATAAAACGTTTACGAGCTATGCTAGCAGGGGCCGACTCCGCGAAGAAACAGATTCAAACGGCTAAAAAACAGGCAAGTCTGGCAAAAGAACGATATTCCAACGCCCTACAACAGTTCAAACAGAGTACAAAGCAAAGCCAAACGTCACGTGTACTCAGTTCATTAAACGCCTTAGCTTCTGCAGCAGAGAAGTGGGCAGGCTCGAAACAAAATATCTACACACTGGAGCAAAAAGTGTCCACTACATATGTGAAAGTCAGACAGGAAACCGCCAAGAGACCCAAATAAGAGGAAACCCGGTCCTCTGTGCAACGTACACAACTTTAGATGTAAAGACGCTTCGATGATGATGGAACGAGGTGGAGCTATTGCAGTCCAAGTTGGAAACGAAACGTACGGGGGCCAAAGGTTCTAAACGTAAACGTTACTGGATACCCAGCGTTGTACTAATTTTGATTATAGGTTTTATTGGGATTGGTACACAATGGACACCCAAAATAACGGTATTTTTATTAAAATCATTAATTGAAACTACTAATACAGACACAAATAGCAAGGACACTATGCTCTCGGATGGGATAACTCGTGTTGCGGATGTACCCTATGCAGACGAAGGGCGTAATGACAGTACGCTGGATATCTATTATCCTTCCGTAACATCGGAACCTTTGCCTGTTGTGTTGTGGGTTCATGGTGGTGGATGGGTCTTGGGTGACAAAAAGGATATCGCAGATTATGCCGTACAATTAGCCAAACAGGGTTACGTTGTGGTCAGTATGAATTATGCGCTCGCACCGGATACGAAATATCCCATTCCCGTGATCCAGACGAATCAGGCTTTGACTTACGTGAAGAACCATGTCAGTGAGTATCACGGTGACCCGGAAAACATATTTCTCGCAGGCAATTCGGCAGGTGCCCAGATTGCAAGTCAGACTGCGGCAGTGGTGACCAATCCATCTCTCGCCAAGCTGATGAATATAACGCCTGCCGCCCAGCCGGAAGAGTTGCGTGGGGTTCTTCTATTCTGTGGTCCATACAATCTAAGCACGGTAGCCAATACAGGCTTTCCACTCATACGGACATTTCTCTGGTCATATACGGGAGTCAAAACATTTGAAGACTATCCACGTCTGCATGAAATGTCGACCGTGCTTCAGGCCACAACAGAGTATCCACCTGCATTTATTACCTCAGGCAATGATGACCCGTTGACCAGTCAATCGATTGAGCTGGCACAAGTATTGAAGCGCCTTGATGTTGAGGTGGAAACCTTGTTTTTTTCAAACTCATCAGAGAAGCTGGGACATGATTATCAATTTAATCTGGAGAGTGACGCTGGACAACAGGCGATACATTCGGCAGTACGATTCATGCAACAGTATAGTCGATGAGCAGACAAGTCTGTGGTACACTCGAAGCAAATGAGGGCGCAGGAGGAGAAGTATGGCAGATAAAGAAGATTTGACCCGGTTCGGGGTGGCGTTTCCTACACCTCTAATTGAGCAGTTTGACCAGTATATTGAGGAACAGGGATACAAAAACCGATCTGAGGCTTTCCGTGATCTTGTTCGTAAAACATTACTTCAACCTTCTGCATTACAATCCGACCAGGATGTGGCAGGCACCATTGTGATGGTCTACGATCACCATATCAGTGATCTTCCCATTCGTTTGATGGAGCTCCAGCACGAGGCGCATCATGACATCATTTCCAATATGCACGTGCACCTGAACCATGACCAGTGCCTGGAGGTTATTGCCGTACGGGGTAACCTGGGACGATTGCGTCATTTGCATCAACAGATCCAGGTACAAAAAGGGGTATTGTATGCGGAGCTGTCTGTGACTTATGTGGATGAACTTAATAAACTGGCTCATGCTCAGAGTAGCGGTCAGGATGGCAATCTGAATCAAAGTCTGGATTACAATCAAAGTGCAGGTCAGCATGGTCACAGCCATCATTATCATCGCTCTACGGAGTAAGACAAATACGAGTTTGATTAAAAATAAAGCGAACTTAAAAAAACAGACCATTGGTTAGAAGCCGAATGCGTCTGTTTTTTTGTTGTTTGTTATAATACCTGACTTTATAGAGCGCTACAAATGCTCGATTATATAACTTTTTAATTATTAATTCTAAAATATGAAAAAATATGGATTATGAAGTCAACTTTATTGACATGATTTTTAGTTTTTGTGCTACAATTTCTCTAATAAGTAACACGAAACAAGTGAGTGCAGCACATATTTAGAGGGGGAACGACCAGAATGGGCAGATTTTCATGGAGATGGGGAAAACGAAAAGGTAGAACAGGATTAGGCATTTTGCTTGTATGTTCCATTGGTTTATCTGGTTGTGCACAGAGCACAGCGCCAACAGCTTCATCAGCAGAGAATGGACAGTCAGTTCCAACGTCAACCAAAGACGAATTGGTGCTGGCGGTTGGCACCGAGCCGGAAGGTGGGTTTGATCCAACAACCGGATGGGGGCAATATGGGTCACCACTTTTCCAGAGTACCTTGCTGAAGCGGGATGCCAAGTTACAACTGGTTAACGATCTGGCTACGGCATACTCAGTTAGTGAAGATGGGCTGACCTGGACGGTTACACTCCGGAACGATGTAAAATTCTCTGATGGGGAACCCCTGACGGCTGAGGATGTAAAATTTACGTTTGAAACAGCTGCCAAGAGTGGGTCTGTGATTGATTTGACGAATATGGCTGATGTGAAGGCACCTGATGATAGCACGGTCGTATTTACACTGAAGTCGCCGCAGTCTACATTCATCAGTCTGCTGACGACACTTGGCATTGTGCCTGAACACGCCTATGGGGCTGATTATGCAGAACATCCTGTCGGTTCGGGACCGTACAAGCTGGTTCAGTGGGACAAAGGACAACAGGCCATCGTGGAAGCGAATGAAGAATATTATGGTAACAAATCTGCATTCCACAAACTCACCTTCCTCTATCTGGATGAAGATGCAGCCTACGCCGCTGCGCAGGCAGGTACGGTGGATATCGCTGCTATCCCGGCAGCGTTTAGCAAACAACAGGTGAATGGCATGACATTAGAGGCCGTGAAAACCGTAGATAACCGGGGCATCATGTTCCCCATGCAACCTGCTGGTGCCAAGTCGGGCGATGGTCTTCCCGCAGGGAATGATGTGACATCTGATCTGGCGATTCGCCAAGCGGTGAATGTTGTGATTGATCGTAAGGCTTTGGTTGAGGGTGTACTGGAAGGGTACGGTCGTCCAGCGTATTCCGTCAGTGATGATCTGCCTTGGAGCAATGCAGAAGCTGTATTTACAGATGCCAATCTAGAAGAAGCGAAGCGCATTCTAGCGTCTGGTGGCTGGGTGGATGCGGATGGTGATGGTATCGTCGAGAAAAACGGCGTTAAGGCTGAGTTCAGTCTGCTTTATTTTGCAGGTGATTTAACAAGACAATCTCTGGCACTGGCTGCTGCGGATATGGTAGCCCAGGCGGGAATCAAAATCAATGTTGAAGGCAAAAGCCGTGAAGAGACAAAAAAGATGGCTTACTCCAACGCTGTATTATTTGGTTGGGGCAGTCATGACCCTTTGGAAACCTATAACCTCTATAGCAGTACTCACAAAGGAGAAGGGTATTACAATGTGGGGCTGTATAGTAATCCTGTCGTGGATTCTTGGATGGACAAAGCCCTTAAGGCAACAAGTGAAGAAGAGGCATTGCCGTTCTGGCAGAAAGCGGAATGGGATGGAACAACAGGTTTCAGTTATCAGGGTGATGCGCCATGGGCATGGCTCGTAAATATAGATCATCTGTATCTGGTTACGAATGGACTGAACATTGGTGAGCAGCAGATCCATCCTCATGGTCACGGCTGGCCGGTGACAACCAATCTGGAGGAATGGTCCTGGGATAACAGTACAAAGTAGGAAACGTACCGGTAGCTTTAGCCTGAATTGGGGAGAGATTGGATGACAGGCAGGAATGGATGGGCCAGATTTGTTGGTTTTAAAATGTTGCGACTTGTATCTCTATTGGTTGGAGTCAGTGTGTTGTCTTTTATATTAATGCAATTCTCTCCTGTTGATCCGATCGAAGCCTACATTGGTGGAGACATGATCAGGGTAAGCGCCGAACAGCGCAGTTTAATCGAAGAACGTTGGGGATTGAATGGATCTCCCGTGGAACGATTACTAACCTGGGGACAAACGCTGATTCAGGGAGATCTGGGGACATCAATGATCTACAGACAGCCTGTAGCGGATATTATCCAGGAACGATTCATAAATTCTGTCGCACTTATGGCTGTAGCTTGGATATTATCCGGCATCATTGGTTTCACTCTTGGTGTAGTTGCCGCCATGAGACGGGATTCGAAGCTGGATCGCCTGATCTGTTGGTATTGTTATACGCTGGCTTCCACGCCAGTATTCTGGATTGCGCTGTTGTTGCTGATGGTATTTGGTGTGTGGCTTGGATGGCTTCCGGTTGGGCTTGGAGTACCCGCCGGGATGTCAGCTGATCAGGTTACATGGGGAGATCGGGTTATTCATATGATTTTGCCAGCGTTGACTCTCAGCCTGACCGGGGTAGCCTCTATTGCTTTGCATACCCGGCAGAAGCTCACAGATGTGCTCGAGTCAGATTATATTCTGTTTGCGAGAGCGCGAGGTGAGCGTGGATTTCAGCTGTTCCGTCGACATGGGTTCAGACATGTTGTTTTGCCAGCCATCACGCTGCAGTTTGCTTCGTTCAGTGAACTGTTTGGTGGGGCTGTGCTTGCAGAACAGGTATTTTCATACCCCGGCCTTGGTCAGGCAACGGTTCAGGCGGGGTTGCGTGGAGATGTTCCACTGCTGCTTGGACTTGTGATGTGCAGTGCAATTTTTGTTTTTACAGGTAATATGGTTGCCGACATTCTGTATCGCTTGATTGATCCACGGATGAAGGAGGAGCTGATGTCATGAAGCAGACGGTAGAACGCTCCTCCGAGCAGACGACAGAAACAGCCAAAATACAGAAAGTGAAAACTGCGAATCAAGAGGTACGGTACAACATTAATACCGGGTCTCTACAAGCTGGGAATGGAACAGGAACATCACGCCCATCGAGAAAAGATTATACGGCTGCCAGAGACCAAAATTTCCGCAACCCTCGGCAAAGAGCGGTGATCTGGGGAAGCCTCGCGGTGATCTGGATTGCCGTTGTGTGGTTGACGGGCAGGTTGCTTCCGGCTGGTTCTACGCTGACTTCACTAATGGATCGGAATTTGGCTCCAACCTGGGCGCATCCATTTGGCACAGATTGGCTCGGAAGAGATATGTTCATGCGTACGTTAAAAGGATTGGCAACCAGCATTCAAGTGGGATTGCTTGCTGCATGTGGTGGCGGATTGATCGCACTGCTATTGGGTTTGGCTGCCGCTTCAAGCAAGGCTACTGACCGGGTAATCTCATGGATTATCGACCTGTTCCTGAGTGTACCTCATTTGGTATCGCTAGTTATGCTGGCCTTTGTATTCGGTGGAGGTCTGGTAGGAGTGGCGGCAGCGATTGCGCTGACGCATTGGCCGAATCTGGCCCGGATTGTAAGAGCGGAGATGATTCAACTGAAATCCGCAGAATACATTCAGGTTTCACACAAGTTGGGCCAATCGAGGTTACAGGTTGCGATGCAACATATGCTGCCACATCTGGTCCCGCAGCTGTTCGTGGGCATATTGCTAATCTTTCCCCATGCGATTCTGCATGAGGCAGCCATTACGTTTCTGGGGCTGGGGTTGTCCCCGCAACAACCGGCAATTGGAATTATTTTGTCAGAGTCGATGAGATATTTATCTGCTGGTATGTGGTGGCTCGCCTTTTTCCCCGGACTGGCATTGTTGCTGGTTGTTCGTGCGTTTGATGTATTGGGCAACAGTCTGAAGACATTGACGGGTACAGGTAGTCCAAGGGAGGTGAGGTAAATATGGCTCTTCTTGATATTGAGGGAGCGTCGGTGTCATTTCGGCGCGCTCGTGGTTGGTTTGGGCATGAACAGACGTATGTCATTCAGAATCTGGATCTTTCCATAAACGAGGGCGAGATCGTGGCTGTTGTAGGCGCAAGTGGATCGGGTAAAAGTGTGCTGGCGCAGGCTATCATGGGCATTCTGCCTGCCAATGCCAGGTTAGAGGGACGTATTAGCTATAATAGCGAGCCTTTAACCCCAGAGCGGCAGCTTCATCTGCGTGGAGACGAACTGGTGTTGATTCCACAATCCGTCAGTTATTTGGACCCGCTGATGAAGGTGGGAAGACAAGTTCAGCCGGTAACCCTGGATTTGGGACGGAAGAGCCGCTTCATAGCTCGATCCCATATGAAAAAGACGGAGCAGGAGCTGACGGATCGTTATCATCTTCCTCAAGGAACAGCCGGGAAATACCCGTTTGAGTTGTCTGGAGGTATGGCAAGGCGGGTGTTGATGGCGACAGCGACCTCCGGTCAGCCGAAGCTGATCATTGCAGATGAGCCGACACCAGGCATCCATCCGGAAGTGTTGGCCGAGACGATGAGGCAATTTCGCGAACTTGCTAATGAAGGTGTAGGCATTCTGTGGATTACTCATGATGTTACGACAGCCCTGACGGCTGCCGATCGCATCGCTGTATTTTATGCGGGGACCAATGTAGAGACGGCGCAGGTAGATGATTTTACGGGAACGGGAGAACGTCTGCGTCATCCATATACTAAAGCGCTCTGGAATGCGTTGCCGCAGAACGGATTTCAGCCACTTCCGGGCTCCCAACCGTTGGCAGGTCAAGAGATCACGACAGGATGTTCATTTGCTCCCCGATGTAGTGCAGCAACCGCTGTATGTATCGGTGAACGTCCAGAGCTTCGTAAGGTACGGGGCGGAGAAGTGAGGTGTTTCCATGTCACTTGAAGCACGGGACGTGAGTTACCGTTATGATCCGAAATCATGGGTATTCCAACAGATGAACATGCAGGTGCAACAGGGAGAAGTGGTTGGCTTGTGGGGACCAAGTGGGTGTGGCAAAACAAGCCTTGGTCGCATCCTTGCAGGATATGCCGAACCTGTGGCAGGACAAGTACTTTTGGATGGGAAACCACTCCCACGTACAGGAGTATGTCCGGTTCAGCTGGTGTTCCAGCATCCGGAGAAAGCTGTGAATCCACGCTGGCGAATGGGCCGCGTGCTGCAAGAGGCGTCTGTGCAGGATGAACAGTTGCTCGAAGCATTGGGTATTCAGCAGACCTGGTTGGACCGCAGGCCGAGTGAATTATCCGGTGGAGAACTGCAACGTTTCTGTGTGGCACGGGCGCTTGGTACAGCGACACGTTACGTGATCGCAGATGAGATGACAACGATGCTGGATGCGATTACTCAGGCACAGATCTGGCATACCGTGATGGAAGTGGCTCGCCAGCGTGATCTGGGATTACTGATCATAAGCCATGATCGAGATTTGTTGAACAGGTTGTGCGACAGAATTACACCGATGCCGATATCGATGTCACTGTAATTTTAATTATGTTCGAATAAATAAAATGATCGAATGCAAAAAGGGTGACCCTTGTGAAGTCATTGACCATGAATATGAGTCATGGACTTGACTACGAGGCACCCCTTTTTCTATTTTGACAAATATTCACCATTTAACGAACAGTACACGTTTTGTTCGCAACGTACATAGATGTAACTGGACAGCTTATTTGCCCGACACATTGCTTAATAACACAGATAACCTGCGCATCGCCTCTTCAACCGTGGAACGTGGACAGGCTACATTAATGCGCATGAACCCTGTACCCTCTGTTCCAAAGAAACTCCCGTCATTGAAAGCAAGCCCTGCTTCATGAAGAAGCCTGTTGCATAGTTGTGCATGTGGAATATTCAGTTCCCGGAAATCCATCCACAACAGATAGGTTGCTTCGGGCAGATGCATTTTAATCTGAGGCATATGTTCCGCAACATATTGCTGTACATACGCCATATTTCCACGGATATAGGCAAGGCACTCATCCAGCCATTCCTCGGCATCATTGTAAGCAGCTTCGGTTGCAACAGCCCCCAGTGTGCTGATATTGGCAAGTCCCATCGTTTTTACACCCTGCGCGAACGATTCTCGCAACTTGGCATTGGGGATGATGATGTTGGATGTGCTGAGGCCAGGAATGTTGAACGTTTTGCTTGGAGCCGTACAGATGATACTTAGATCAGAGACGGCGTCTGAGATCAGGGTCAGTGGTGTATGAGTTCCGCGCTGATGAACAAGATCGGCATGGATTTCATCTGAAACCATCAGTACGTTGTATTGCAGACACAGTGACGTAAGCCCTTCAAGCTCCTCACGAGTCCATACCCGTCCAACCGGGTTATGAGGACTGCACAGAATCAGCATTTTGACCCGACCGGTCTGCAAGCTGGATTCCAGTTGTTCCAGATCCATCGTGTAATGACCATTATTCTCTACCAAAGGATTGGTGATCAGTTCACGGCCCTGACCACGCACTACTTCATAGAAGGGAGCATACACCGGAGTTTGGATGACCACTGCATCTCCCGGTTGAGTGAATCGTTGTACAGCAATGCTGAGTGCAGGCACAATACCTGGAGTGAATACAATCCAGTCATCGTTAATTTTCCAGTTGTGGCGCCGTTCCATCCAGCCTGCAACAGCTGCATGATACGCCTCAGTCCGTACTGTATAACCAAAAATCCCGTGCTCCATCCGTGTTTTCAGGGCCTGAATGACGGATGGTGGAGCAGCAAAATCCATATCGGCCACCCACATCGGAAGCGCATCAGCGGCTCCGAAGATATCCTCAAGCGCATCCCATTTTTCTGATCCGGTAGAGATCCGGTTAATAGACTGGTCAAATGTGCTGTTATTGTTGTTCATCGTATTTAATCCCCCTTGAGTTCCGTTCCTTCGACCACAAATCGACAAATAATTATCTAATACATTGGTTAATTTCGCAACTATTGTGCGTGTATGATTAGCTTCATATGTATGGTCTGGAATTCAGGACTTTATTCATATAAGAACAACTTAACGAGCGAGAGTACAGCGGGAATACGACAAAGACTATTTTTGTACGCCCTTGGTCCTGTTTTGTTCATATATTATTTACAACCTCTTGTCAGATGCTATTATATTGCTAACATTTGGTGGAACAACGGGCTGTTATCCGAATAAGCTCGTACCCATACATGATGAGCATAACTACATGAGTCTTTCGCGTACATCGAGCGATCGCTTGAATCGTATTATGCATAAGGCTGACATTTGAACTCAGGAGGCGTTTAGGGATGAAAAGCAAAAAGTGGTTGATTGCTGCGGGTGTGTTTGGCATGGTGTTAACCGGATCGGCAGGTGTATATGCAGGTACACAACTGGAGACAATCAAAGCTTATCTGAACCATGGGCTCGCCATCGAAGTGAACGGACAGAAATTTACACCGACAGGTGACCAGGGCAAAAAGCTTGCGCCAATTACATATCAAGGCAGTACATATCTCCCCGTTCGTTCGATTGCCGATGCGTTAAAGACCGAAGTGAAGTATGATTCCCAAAACAATAAAGTAAGCATCGGTTCTTCAAGCTCTTCTGGTGGGTCAACATCCACAGGCAACAGCGGATCGACATCGCCCTCAACAGGTACAAACACACAGGCGGCAGGAGTGAAGTCCAAGTATCTTCCGGCTGATTTCCCATTACCGAAGGATGCGAAGGCAACAAGTCTCATTGAGAACATAATGGATGGTGACAAAAAAGTAGTGCTCACGTACACAACCAAAGAAACGTTGCTAACCGTTGGAACATCCTACAAAGACTACTACCAGACCAAAAATTTGAGTCAGAACACTCAGGATATCCAGGCAGACGGCTTCAGCATCGTGGGTCGTGAAGATGGCAAATATGCCGTGACCATCACAGGTTCGGTGTCTGCAACCAACAAGGATCTGAATGAAATCACCGTAGTGTGGGGCGAAGAGTAATTCTTCCTTCTATAAAAGGTAAACAGCAAAAGCCGCCCGTTGAAATCATAACAGATTTCATTGGACGGCTTTTAGGGTTGAATCCATATCTGGTTCTATACTCTGAATTAATAGTCTAGATATTAGTCCGCTACAGGTACTCGTTAAACCATCCGGCAATATGCTCCAAACGGCGTACCCTCAAGTGAGGGTGACCTCCACGGGACAACTCGTGGTTTGCCCCTGGGAAACGAACGAGCCTTGTGGTCTGCTTGCCTCTTTTCAGCGCAATGAACAATTGCTCGGCCTGTTCAATTGGACACCGCAGATCCTGTTCGCCATGTAAAATGAGCAGCGGAGTACTCACGTTGCCGACATAAGCGAGCGGAGAATGTTTCCACAGTTTTTCCGTGTCATCCCACGCGTTACCGCCAATCTGGTCTTCCGTGAAAAAATATCCAATGTCACTTACGCCATAGAAGGATAGCCAGTTGGAGATGGAACGTTGGGTAACAGCGGCCTTGAAGCGATCCGTGTGTCCAACAATCCAATTGGTCATGAAGCCACCATAACTGCCTCCGGTTACGCCCAGTCTGGATTCATCGATAAACTCATACTGGGACAGGGCATAATCCACACTCTCCATGAGATCGCGATAATCGCCACCGCCATAATCTCCGCGACAGGCGTCTACAAACTGCTGCCCGTATCCGAGGCCACCGCGTGGATTGATATACACAACAGCGTAGCCTTGTGCGGCGAGAATCTGGAACTCGTGCATAAATGTAAAACCATACATCATGTGCGGGCCGCCATGAATCTCCAGAATGGTCGGAATTTTGACCCCGTCGACCATGCCAGGAGGTTTCATGATCCATCCTTGCAGCCGTAGGCCATCTGAGGAATTGAACCAGAAGGTCTCAGGTGTACTTAGATGGATCTCATCCTCAAGCTGTGGATTGCTGCGGGTGAGCTGAATCGGTTCTACCCCGGGATTTTCCGCTTGTTCATATATATAGAGATCACCAGGATTTAGTGTATCGGCTACAGCGGCAACGATCTGCCCGTTTTCCAACTCGGCAAATTGATAAATCTCCCGTTCGTCAGGCCATATATAGTCGGCACTGCTGCCGTCTCGAGCGAATTTGGCGATGCGTACACTACCATGGATGGTCGCCAGACAGAAGATTGAAGAACCATCTCTGCTGAATACAGGCCCCGTGGTTGTCAGATGTGAACGCATGTCGCCAACAATGCTGTGATTCAACTGTACGTCCCAATCCGTGCTCAGACATACGAGTTCACCACCTGATATCTGAAGGGTGTACAACTTCACAAGTGTGGCATTTCCATAGGAACGGTCACTGGCGAGCAGTGCAAGAGATTGTCCATCCGGCGCAAAGGCCAGTCGGCTGAACGTATATCCTTCCGGGGTCAACTGTTGCACATCCGATCCGTCTGCTTTGGCAAGGTACACATGATTAGTCAGGGTGTAATCATTATGGTCCTCGCCTTCTTCAGGCATCTGCGCAATCCAAGCGATGGATGTTCCGTCCGGGGACCAGGCGTAGTCTCCGACGTCATAATGACCTGTAGTTACAGGAATTGCTTCCGCATCGATCGGTGCGAGAGCGAAGAGGTGGGAACGTCGACCGTTCCATAATCCACTGGCATCTGACTTCATGCGAATCCGGTCTACGACATGTTCTTGCAGCAGTTTGGGTTTATCGTTTATAGGATCTGTATGTTCTGATTCTTCATTTCCGCTCATATCCACGGATGATTTCACAAGCAAAGTATGACCATCCGGTGACCAGAGCAGAGAACTGACGCCATGTTTCAGGTGACTGATTTGCTGTGCTTCTCCGCCATCTGATGCGATAATCCAAACTTGGGATTTCCCATCAACCTCTCTTAAAAAGGCAAGCTGAGACCCATCGGGCGACCAGGCAGGGGAATGATCCTTCTCACCAGAGGTAAAGGGCCTGTCCTTCTGACTCCCCAGATGCAGCAGTCTCAGGTGAGAACAATAACCGTCACGTGCTTCATTCGTTTTCCGGCTTACATATACCAGTTGTCCGCCTTGAGGGGACGGAGTTGGATCATTAACCCATGTAATCTGATAAAGATCTTCCGATGTTATGCCGCGCTGACTCATCATTGTTTGTCCTCCCACCATGAATTAGAATTGGTTAATTTCCTAACCTTTCCATTTATATTAACGGAAAGCAAGGGACAGGACAATAAGGGTGATAGCGGAGAGGACAGAAATTACCTGAAGAAGCGGAGCGTTCGCCTTTATCCCCGGATTTTCACTTTGAAAAAGTGGAATCGAAAAATCTGGGGATAACAGTGATCGGAAGGTTGTTCTGTCATCGGAGTGGGTGGTGCAAACATTCTTTAGTTCAATTCATATAGGTGTGTTAAAAGGATTTGCTCGAAGGATGACGAATCCTAATGTTGAATAAGCGCAGAAATGACGAAAAATGGTCTTAATTCAATGTTTAACATTGGTTAATTTGGTTTAATGTACAATGCAATTCCTGTTCTACATTTCAGGTATTTGGTTCTTAGCCATTCGTTTATATAGAACTCGTATGATTCAGTCGCAATGGAGGAGGAACGTCACGTTGAGCACATCCTATGAGCAGCATGTGGAATATCCAAACCGGAAACGAATGGCGTGGCTCACGGCAGGGGCAGCACTTTTTGTGGCAGCCGGATTTTTTTTGATTTTTGATAGTTCTTCATTTACGAATGATTCCATCCTTTCGGATGTGATTGGACTTCTATCCATTTTGTTTTTTGGGCTATGTTTCTGCTACAGTCTGGTAAAGATGATTAAGAAGGAACCTTCTTTTGTAATCGATGAGGATGGGTTTGTGGATGCATCTTCTTATACCGCAGGAGGAGCAGTGGCTTGGAAAGACGTTGAGAATATTTTTATGTATGAATTGATGGGACAGAAAATGATCGGGATCAAGTTGCGGGACGAGAAAGCCTTTCTGGATCGCCAGAATGGGATGAAACGCAAATTGATGACGGTCAACAGCAATATGGTTGATGCGACCATCAGCGTTGCCCAAAGTAGCCTCACAGTTTCGCTGGATCAATTGTATATCATGATGATGAGCCACTGGAGACATGTGAGTGATAACATGATTTATGATTCGTATAGTCGTCGTTAGAGAGGTCACAATGTCCATAGAGTCTTCAGAATGGAGGAATATAGATGATGCATGGTGATGCAACACGCACGATTCTACTTCCGGATGGAACTGCCCTGCCTGCGATAGGACAAGGCACATGGAACATGGGAGAGAAGCAATCCAGTCAGCAAGAAGAAGTACGTGCACTGCGTTCCGGTATTGAACAGGGAATGACCGTGATTGATACAGCGGAGATGTATGCAGAAGGTGGGGCAGAGGTTGTTACGGGAAAGGCCATCTCGGGCCATCGTGATGAAGTTTTTCTCGTATCCAAAGTGTATCCCCATCATGCGGATCGTAAGCAGATGATTACGGCCTGTGAACGTAGTCTTAAGCGCTTAGGAACAGATCGCCTGGATCTGTATCTGCTCCACTGGCGAGGGGGAGTACCACTCGAAGAGACGGTTGAAGCTTTGGAGCAAATGAAGCAATCCGGTAAAATTCTTCGCTGGGGTGTATCAAACCTGGATACAAAAGATATGCAGGAGTTATGGAGTCTGCCGGAGGGGTCTCAGTGCATGGTGAATCAGGTGCTCTACCATGCAGCTTCGCGTGGTATTGAACATGATCTGCTTCCCTGGATGCGGGAACGGAGCGTTCCTGTAATGGCGTATTGTCCACTGGCACAGGGTGGCAGACTTCGAAGTGAATTGTTGGAGCATCCCGTCATTCAGGATATTGCACAGGATCGAGGAGTTACGACTTCGCAGATCGCATTAGCCTGGGTGATCAGGGATGGAGATGTGCTGGCGATTCCCAAGGCGGTACAGCTGAATCATGTGGCAGACAATGCAGCGGCAGTGAATATCGTTTTGACACAAGAGGAACTCGCCCGTTTGGATGAGGCATTCCCTGCACCTAAAGGCAAAGTACCTCTAGATATCGTGTAGCTGGCTCTTTTTTATTGGATAAGCATATGAATAAGATAACAATACGATTAATAAAGTTATGCAGAGCAGATCTTCACGATCTGCTCTTTTTTTGTATGGATATCGATAGCAGAAGCTTGCCCTTCAATTGAGCGAATATATATTTTAACAAATGGGCTTTACAACACTATTTCACTAGTGTACTATGTAACTAACACACCAGTACAGAGGGGAGCGAGAGCTTTGTGACTATAGAATTTGATAACAATTTACCAATCTATCTGCAGATCATGCAGTACATCAAAAGACAGATTGTAACCGGGACACTTCAGGCAGGTGACAAAATTCCTTCGGTTCGTGAACTGGCGGCTGAACTACAGATCAATCCAAATACAGTACAACGGACATTTCAGGAGCTTGAGCGGGAAGAAGTGGTCGAAACCAAACGGGGCTTGGGCAGATATGTGACCAGTGAGGAGCGGAAGATTATGACGATCAAAAAAGAGATGGCCGGTGAATTGCTGGAACGCTTTCTGACCGGAATGCAGGAACTGGGGATCGAAGAGCAGGATATCTTATCCATCGTAGCCGATGCCGTTGCGGAAGGAAAGGGAGGGACAACGCATGAGTAACATCCTTGAACTGAACCAGATCAATAAAACATATGGCAATAAGAAAGCGCTCAGTAATATTACTTTGGATATTGCACCGGGACGAATCGTAGGTCTGCTGGGTAGCAACGGTAGTGGAAAAAGCACGCTCATGAAGCTGGTTGCAGGTTTGTTGCATCCGAGCAGCGGAACGATTCAAGTTACAGGTAAGCCTGTTGGGCTGGAGACAAAGGCGCTGGTTTCATTTATGCCGGATCGCCCATTAACCGAGAAGTGGATGAGAGTGCGGGATGCGATTGCGTACTATCGCGATTTCTATGCTGATTTTGATGAAGAGAAGGCGCGGGAGATGCTGGACTTCATGAACCTTGTCGAGAGTGACCGGGTACGGCATCTGTCGAAAGGGATGAATGAACGACTACAACTAACACTGGCACTTTCTCGTAAGGCTCGTCTGTATTTGTTGGATGAACCGATTGGCGGAGTAGATCCGGTTGCGCGTGGCAAGATTCTGGATGCGATCGTGAAATTCTATGATGAAGACAGCAGTCTGATCATCTCCACGCATCTTGTGAATGATATCGAACGGATTTTTGATGAAGTTGTCTTTATTCGCGAGGGTGAGCTGGTGATGCGGGAAGAAGTGGAAACGCTCCGTCTGAAATATGGGAAAAGTGTGGATGAGATGTTCAAGGAGGTCTATGCGGAATGATGACATTATTGAAGTATGACTTTAGAAGGAACTGGAATACACTGCTGGCTGGGCTAGTTATTTTGATTATCGCTCAAGTGGGGCTTTCCCTTTTCGTGTCTGAGGTCACAGGGATTGTGCTTGGCATTATGGGTTATGTTGGAGTAGGTGTGGCTATTTATGTGAAAATGATCAAAACATACACGTCCAATATCCGCTCTTATAATCGCCGTCTGTTACCCGTAACGGGCCTATCACATGTGTTGTCTCCTTTGATCTTTGGACTACTTTGCGGGTTGGGGTTAGTCATTATATTCGCGACTCATGCCTACATCTATATCTCAATGAAGCTACGAATGAACATGGCTACCAATATTGATCTTTCGGGTCTGCATGTTTCGGATTATATTAGTTTGTTGCTGTTTAGCGCATGGGTTATGGTATTCATGACCGTCATTATCTTCCTTTCGATCTCGATTGCAGGCAGCTTCCGTTGGAGAACGGGGCCATGGATTGGAATCGTTGCATTCTTTGTCCTCGTTAATCTGCTTGGCTGGTTGGAAAATATCATTACGACAGGACGTTTCAGTCCAATTGAGATGTTCCGGTATACGGAAGAAAGTACAGGTATTGCAATCACAGCCAATGGTGTACTATGGTCGGACGGCATGTGGGGAAGCATTGTATTTGAAGTCATTGTGGCGGTCATCTTGGTATGGGCTACCATTTACTTGAACAACAAAAAAGTCGAAGTTTGATGACAGGATAATTTGAACGTGATGCGAGCAACCAGGGTTGCTCGTTTTTTTACATCCAGTAATAATCCACTTTTTGAATCCACTACCATTAATTATACGTATATATAGATATATTGTGTGCTCGATGTGAGATTAGGTTAAAGAGAACAAAAGGATATGTAAGCGAAAGGAGGAAGCGTTATGGAACTATACTTCAGGGATAACTTTTTTAACGCGGGTTACACCGAGATTATGAATCCGAATCAGGAACAGGCGGGGCATCTGGATTTGAAAAGTGTCTTTGGTTCTTCGCTCGATGTATCGGATAACTCGGGATTAGTCTGTAGCGGCAAATTTCGCATGTTAACGAATCGTTGGGATATCACTGCAGCAGATGGGAGACATCTGGGTGTGTTGCGGGCCAGGTTCAGTTTCTTTAGCAAAAAGTATGAATATGACGCAGGATCACGCGGTACGTATGATGTGTCTGCCCCAGCATTTTCGCAGGAATATGATATAAGTGGCAGTGGTGGCCGCATCGTGGCCAGTTTCCGTCGTACCAGCGGCTGGTTTAGTTCAGGGGCATTTGTATTAGATAATCAGTCGGAACAACTGGACACGTATGAATTAATTGCAGTGGTCATGGGCGTGCACGCGGTTAACAAAAGAAGGAACTCGGCAGCTAGCAGTGGTGGAGCGACGTAAGTGGAACGAATAGAGTTACTTCCGCTGATAAGTTTATGACATTTTTATGAGCAAGCAAGTATCGCAAAAAAAGGTTTGGATGAGATGATCCAGACCTTTTTTCGTATATGGATATGGATTTGTCTTTTGAGCAATAGTTATGGTTAACCCAATCTTACAAAATCATTGACCATCGGCTTTCGCAAGAGAGCCTTCCTCACGTTGGCGGTGCTGAACTTCATTGGAGTGTTCGGAATGCATATCAGGATCTTTTTCCGCATAACGGGCTAATGCCTTCGCAGCTGTTTCGGACATCCGCTCCCGCAGCACTGTGTGGTCAGCGATTCGAACCCGTTTGCCGAGAAAACGCATTTTGGATAAGACGTAATCCATCTCATTGCGCGGAATGGTCAGCTCGATCCGATATGTCTGCTTGGCTTCCAGGTACTCGACCTGTTTCTCAAAGCAGGAGAAGGCATAGAGGATTCGGGACAGTTCCTGATTGAACTCGGGCAGTACCTCGATGGTGATGGTCGTTTTGCGCTTTTCCGTTATCACAGCAATTCGGGCAGTGTAGCCAGAAGCGGTATCCGGTTCAACCGGTTGGGCTTCCACGGTAACGATGCTGTGCAGCTTGGTCGACATTAGTTTGTCGAAGCGAGGAGCATACCAGAGCACGTACCATTCTTTTTTGACCATGGAATACTCCAGTTTATACGGGAAGCCGAATTCATCATGGCTCGTGCGTCCATTGCGGACGCGACCCGTCATGCGAAATCCCTGATGATGCAGAATGATTAGCCGTAACTGTCTAAGCAGTGGGTGAGAGACATTATTTTCTTCGCTTTTGGCTTTTTCAGTCAGGTAATCTTGAAGGTTCAGGTCCTGCTCACCATTCAGCATGTTGTACATTTTATCCAACGTTACAGCGCTCAGCGCTTCTCTCGCAGCAGGGTGATTCAGCATCATGCGAAGCCAGGCCCGTTCCTGTGAGGTCCAGGTGAACAGTCCGGTTTCATTCAGTCGTGTCATCATCTGGTAATTGAACATCTTCTCGAACAGGTTCATAATATTCCGCAATCTCCTTCCATTCCTTAATCATCTCCTGGCGTAGTCTCTGAGGTGCGATTATTTCGCAACTTGAGCCAAAACTCCGTAACCACGGTTTGATCTCGGTAGTACCGTTGACCTGGATTTCGTAGAGAAAGGTATGATCCGTTTCGGGTATAATTTTGCCCCATTGACCTTGCAGACGAACCCGATCCAGAATAAAGTTGCGCTGACCACGCTCCGGGTGGAAAAAGCGAGCTTGAACCGTCACGGTATTTCCCGTATCCACGAGCCAACTGTAGCGACTAATGTCAGTCCACTGCTGCTTCAATTCAAGCATGTATTGCTCTTCTACTGAATCCTGTTCCTCCAATTGTGTTATGCCTTCCATGCGGAATTTCACAAAGCCGCGCCGGCCCTGATATCCAATTACATACCAACGACCATACTGATGGTCATAGATCACTTCAAGGGGCACGATTCGGTTGGATCGTCCGCCTGCTTCCCGTTCAAAACGTGGATTCGTATTCTGTGAACTGTAGCTTGATGGTTTTTTCGGTGAATAGTATAGGAACTGCACACGTTTACGCTGACGAATCGCACTAAGCAGCGTGTAGAGATGAGCTTCATCCAGGATACGAGAATAATAGTGATACTTATAGATATAGGGCTCGGTAGCTTCTTCTTGCGGGAAACTTGCCGTAATTGCTTTTTTTAAACTGTCGCGCAATAAGTACCCCTGTACGGAAGGAACCTGGGTGTTCGCCATCATATCCACAAAATCATACAACTCCAGCTGTTCCTCCACTGTCAATTCGGTAAGGACGTCCTGTTGTAAAGCATATCGATACGGTCTGCCACCCGGCTCTTTTCGGATAACCCCAACCTCTTCCAGATACTTCAGATCGGAACGAATGGTTTTCTCGTCAGGTAACGCCAGATCCTCCGGCAGATCAGCACAGCAGGCGTCCAGCAGTTCCATCGCGGTCAGGGTTTTATGTTGTAAGGTATGCAAAAGGACAGAAAGCCGCTGAACTTCAGTCTCTTTCATCGACTTGGCGCGGAAGAGGAAGAGTAACATAGGCTCTGCCGACTCCCCGTATTGGAAGCGGACGAGATCTGCCATTTCCAGGCTTGCTTCGGCACCTGAACGCTGGTCAGCGACGGTCTGCATGATTTCTTTTAATCTGCGATTGGTTTTATCAAAGGTATGTACGGATATGCCAAGCCGCTCGGCATATTGTTTGCGGTTATATGCACCGCTTGTTAGGGATAACATGCGTAAGAACTGAATTTCTTTGTCAAAACTCTCTCTTGCCATGAACATTCACTCCTTGTTATCCCTTCATTGTAGCAGGATGAGTGGCAGGTTTCATTTTAAAGTTATGAAGGTCGTCATACTTTTACCATGTTCGCGTGTGGGTGCGTGAGGCATAATAAGGTTGTGAAGCGGGGCAGCAACAAGCGCTGTGAATCAAGGTTCCGAGGCGCCAGGGAGGGTTACTTCGACTGTTAATCGACCAGGTCGTTGGTTCGAATCCAATCGCCGCCGTTCATGGCGGTGTAGCTCAGCGGTAGAGCGGGTATTATACCTTCCCACCTTTTTCCTCGGAACATTTTATTATGAAAGAACAGCAAATAGACTCACACCGGGAGGTCATGAGTGATGAGCAGAGCGAAACAATTATTTAATCAACCTCAGCCAACGACACGTAATCATGGGGGCTACGGAGCCTATGAGCGATTGGTGGAGGAACAATATATACAGATGTTGATGACCAATACATTGAACAATACGTTTTATACAGATACACAGCAACTGATGGACGATGCGATGGTCAGTCATCAGGAGATGGCTGAGGTCGATGCAGGGTTTATGGCGCGGGCGCTGGTCTATGCTCGTAATGAAGGTTTGATGCGGTTACAGCCTCTATACGGGCTGGCACTCTTGTCCAAGGTGGACCCGGATCAGTTTGCAAAGGTATTCTCCAAGGTCGTACAGACACCGGCTGACTTGGCCGATTTTCTGACGATTCTGAGAGGATTGGGTCGGGGGCAGGGCGGCCGAGCGGTGAAACGTCAGGTAAGTCAATTTTTGAACGGCATTACTGAATATTGGGCGATCAAATACAACGGGCGTGGGCGTGGATACAGTCTGGGCGATATGATCGCTACAGCACATCCCAAGCCGATAGATCTGAAGCAGCAAGCCTTATTCCGTTATTTGCGCGGGCATGAGGTGGATCTTACGGAACTACCGCAGTTGCAGGCGCTTGAAAAGCTGAAAGCTACTCCAAACCCGGCAAGCCGGATGCATCTGATCGAGAAAGGTAAACTGCCGTATTCGGTGGTCACCTCGATCATGCAACCGACACGTACGGTGTGGGAGGGGTTAATGTCACAGATGCCGACTTTTGCGTTGCTGCGCCATCTGAATGCAATGGATCGGGCAGGTGTTTTTGAAAAATCGAAAAATATCGATTACGTAACAGGTCGTCTAACGGATGCAGAAGCCCTGCGTAAGTCGCGCATCTTGCCTTTCCGATTCGCCAGTGCATATGAAATGATTGCGAGAGAAGAGTTGCGGGATGCTTTGCGGCAAGCGGTGGAGCTATCCATTGGCAACCTGCCAACACTGCCGGGAAGAACCGCTATTTTCCTGGATCGCTCCGGTTCCATGCAAGGGGATTATTTGCGGATTGGTTCGGTGCTGGCACTGGCGCTTTATAAACAAACAAGAGGTAACGCGCTGTTCTGGTTATTCGACCATATGGTTGAGGATGCTCGTCCCAAGATGGATGAGAGCATCCTTTCCCAAGCTCACCGTATTCGCGCACAAGGTGGAACAGACACGGGTCGAACAGTGCGGGAACTTCGGGATATCGGAGAAAAAGTGGATCAGATCATTATGATCACCGATGAACAGCAGAATGAAGGCAGCCCGTTATATGCTGAGCTTGAGCGATATCGCCGGATGATGAATCCGGAGTTGAAGGCATTTATTGTGGATATAGCACCTTATCAGCAGGCAATGGTACCGCCACGGGATGGCAAAACCTTTTACATCTACGGTTGGAGTGAAACGGTATTGACGTATATTGCCGAGACTGTGGCAGGATATGATACACTCGCGAACCGGGTGAGAGAGATAGCGATTTAAATTGGGGGATTTGGAGGGGGCGGACCATGACCTATGTTCATGAAGAAATGAGAGATACGATTAGACAACAGCTGAAGCAGATTGAACAGGAGGAGCAGGTAAGGATTATCTATGCCTGTGAATCGGGCAGTCGAGCCTGGGGATTTCCTTCACAGGATAGTGATTATGATGTGCGTTTCCTGTATGTGAGACCGCTGGAGTGGTACTTGTCGATTGAGGATAAAAGGGATGTGATCGAACGTCCAATCAGTGATCAGCTCGATATCAATGGTTGGGATCTGCGCAAGGCGTTGAAGCTGTTTCGCAAATCAAATCCACCACTGCTGGAATGGTTGCAATCCCCGATTCAGTATGATGAACAGTATAACGTGGCACAGCATATCCGTGCACTGTCGCCTTTGACCTTCTCGCCCAAGTCCTGTATGTATCATTATCTGAATATGGCGAAGGGCAATTTTCGGGATTATTTACAAGGTGAGCGAGTGAGGATTAAAAAGTATTTCTATGTGTTACGTCCCTTACTCGCTTGTGGCTGGATTGAACGTTATGATGCGATGCCACCTATGGCATTTGAAGAGCTTGTGCAAGAACTTGTACCTGCGATTACACCGCTATATACGGAGATTCATGAATTGCTGCGCCGGAAAAAGGCGGGCGAGGAACTGGATCTGGAGCCGCAGTTGCCAGCAATACAGGCTTTTTTGGCGGAGAAGATCGAGCATTTTGAACAACTGGCCGGCCAGATGGAGAATGAGCGGATTATTCAATTTGAAGAATTGGACCGGATTTTCCGTTTTGCGTTGCAAGAGGTGTGGGGAACTAATTAGGGCTTGATGACAAACGAGATCGTGAAAGAGAATGGAATTGATCCGAAGGAGGAGAATTGATGCATCTGATCTTGAAAGCAAGCGGCGCTGACGCGGAGGTTGTATCCCATTTGTTAGCGAAGAATCCGTTGAATATATATGACCGCGTAGACAAAGGTGTGCGTGTAAGAATGGTGTACACTGCGGCTACAGAGAACGAAACAGAAGTACTGATTCATGCCGAGCCTGATCCTGTGGATCTGGTCAGAGGTACACCTGATGGATATGACATAACGCAATATATTAACGATCGTGAGTTCGTGACCAGCAGTCTGTTCTGCTCCTACATACGTGCGGCGCTCGGGACGGCCTTGAATGGTAAGCCGAAGGAAGACTATGTGCAGTGGGTGAATCATGCCTTTGAACTGGAACTGAAATTTGGCCCAGTGGCTTCCGATCTGCCCGATAAGGTTGTGGAGGAATTATTCTCGCCATTAGGATACTCCGTTTCGGTGGAACGTGGAGAGCTTTCGTATTCATTTGATCTGAAAAATAGAAGCACGGTTCGCCATATCATCCTGCGTGGTCGTAACACGGTACAACATGCGCTGCGTCAGCTCTTTCTGCTGATTCCAGTGCTGGATAATTACAAACATTATTTCATCAGTGAAGATGAGATCGATAAAATCAAACGATATGGTGAAGGGTGGCTGGATGCTCACCCACTGAAAGAACTCATTGTGAAGCGTACGTTGCGTTTTGCCGAACTAATCCGACAGTATGAGCGACAAGAGGGTGCTTTGACTGTGTCCTTTGGACAGGAGAGAGGAATAGGCCACATCTCGGAGGCGGTTATTCAGGAGGTTAACGTGGAACATCGAGAAGACGGAGAACAAGAGCAGCGTGGGTCCGAGTCTGTTAGCGATGGCAGCCAATCAGAACCTCCTGTGAGGTTAAACGAGTTGCGTTATCGTGCAATCACAGATGTGGTTGCAGCGTTACCAGTGAAACGGAGCATTGTAGATATGGGAGCAGGGGAAGGCAAGCTATCTGCCCGATTGGCGTACATCCCCGGTGTGGAGTCGATTCTGGCCGTTGAACCTTCGGGCCAGTCACGACTTCGGGCCATGGAGCGCTTCGCGAAGCTCGAGGGTCGTTCTGGAGTGGTGGCTATGCCGGAGCCGATCATCGGTTCATTGTTTTATTTTGACGAGCAGATGCAAAACCAGGACGTTATGATTCTGTGCGAAGTGATTGAGCATATTGAGGAATATCGTCTGAACGGAATTATGGATACAATCATGAACGAATATCAGCCAGAAGTGTTGCTAGTCACTACACCAAACAAGGAATATAACGAAGTGTATGCAATGGAGCAGGAAAGTTTCCGTCACCATGATCATCGCTTTGAATGGACTCGTGCGGAGCTGGCTTCCCGGTGTGAGGAATGGACGCAGCACGGGAACTATGGCTATGAAATTAAGGGTATCGGTGAGCATGTAGAGGGCTATGGACAACCTACCCAACTGGTCATTTTTGAACGGAGAAAGGAGAGTCTATCATGAGTGGAAAAACGGGTTCTAGCGAAACAGTTGGTGTGGGCAGAGGACAGCAGGATCGGAAAAATGGGATGGAGGAAAGACAACGTGAGGTTCGTCTACCCCATGCAGGCATTGTCGTTCTCGTCGGCCCATCCAACAGTGGCAAAAGTACGCTTCTGGATCGTCTCGTTGCAGAAAGTGTCATTCGCCGCACGGAAGCCGTCTCATCCGATCAATTCCGCATGATGGTTGGAGATGATGAGTATGTGGATTGGAAACAACGTCCCCGCAGTGAAGCGAATGTGATCTATGCGGAGTATCAGCAAGTATCGGCCAAAGCATTTGAAGCGATGGAAGCGATGCTCGCAACCCGCTGTCGTCTGAACAAGCTGACCTGGGTCGATGCGACACATCTCTATCCCGAGGATCGCGAGCGCCTGATTCAGGTGGCAAGGAAAGCTCATGTGCCTGTAATTGCTGTGGTGCTGGACATCCCTGAAAAAGAACTGCTGGAACGTGATGCCCGACGGGATTATCCGCGTGGGCGTCAACGGGTGAAACAACAGGTGCAACAGTTCAAGCGCACATTGCGCTCAATCCGTGAGGATGGCTTTGATGCCAGTTATGTGCTGAAGCAGCCAGATGAGATTACATTTGTCCGCACATCCAATCCGCTGGTGATTGATATGGGTACAGGTATTGATATCATCGGAGATATTCATGGTTGTTACGATGAAATGATGGAATTAATCGTCCGTCTAGGGTATGTGGACGAGGATGGAACTGGTCTGTACCGTCACCCTGAAGGACGGAAATTGGTTTCCGTTGGTGACGTAACGAGCCGTGGGCCAGAATCATTAAATTGTCTGTTGTTCTGGCAACGGCATTGTGCCGCCGAGCTCGCCTACATGATTGACAGTAATCACGGCTGGAAGATCGCGCGTTATCTGGATGGTCGTGACGTTACGTTGAGTCATGGTGACGAACGGGTGGAGATGGAACTGCTACAGTTTGAGCGGGAGCAAGGCCAAGAGACAGCAAAGCGAGTACGTGCAGAGCTAAGGAGCTTTCTGCTTGATGCACCGTCTCATCTGGTCTTTTCCCGCAACGGGGTAAGACAAGTGGTTGTTGCACACGCGGGGATTCGAGATCATTTTATCGGAAAACAGTCCAAACGCATTCAGGATTACTGCCGGTATGGCGATGTGGAAGGGACGGATGATCAGGGTCGGCCTGTGCGCAAGGATTGGTACGTGGATCACAATTCGGGTGAATGCATCGTCTGGGGACATGATCCCCGTCCATATCCTACGATTGTGAATGATACGGTCAACATTGATCAAGGTGTCGTTTTTGGTGGCATGCTCACTGCTTGGCGAATGCCAGAACGTGAGGCAGTCAGTGTTCCGGCGAAGCAGGATTATGCGGGAGATCCGGATAGCCCATTAAAGCGCTGGGAACAGCGGCGTTTTGCTCCACCCAACATACGTAAGTTCAAGGAGGGTTTCACGGTTCAGACAGCATCCAAACTTGATGTATCTGTGCACGGTGAGGTGGCGAAGACGGCGATTGATACGTTTTCCCATTATACTGTGCCGCTGGAAGAACTGATCTACATCCCGCCTACAATGAGTCCTCCGCCGGGTATATGCTCCGTAGAGGGATACCTGGAGCATCCACAGGATGCGTTCCAATATTATCGCTCACAGGGCGTTACCCGTATGGTTGCCGAGAAGAAACACATGGGCAGCCGGGCCATTTTGCTTCTTTTCCGCGATGAGCAAGCTGCGGTGCAGCGAGTGGGTAGGCCGATGTTGGGGAACATTGTAACCCGGACGGGCCGATCCTTTTTTGACCCTTCGACAGAGCAAGATGTGCTTTCCAGATTACAAGCGGACTTGACCACAGATGGTTATTTTGATCGTCATCAGACCGAATTCGTACTGCTCGATGCGGAGATTGTACCTTGGAATCTGAAGGCGCGTGAGTTGATTGCTTCACAATATGCACACGTTGCTGAAGCCTCGCTCATGGATCGCTCTACGGTGCTGGACAAACTGCGTGAAGCTGAAGCGGCAGGTCGGAATGTAGATGACTGGTTGCAGGAGACAGCAGGTAAACTTGCTAATGCCGAGACGTTCCGCGATGTATTCCAGAAATACTGCTGGGATGTGGAGGATATCGGGGACATACGGATTGCACCGTTCCACACACTGGCACATAGCACGGGAGCATTTTGGGAGCAAACGCATGAATGGCATATGGAGCAGAACCGTGAGTTCGCCCGGATATCGACCATGATGATGGAGACGGAATATCGCGTAATCGCAAGTGAGGCAGATGAAACGGATGTCATTCATTGGTGGGATGAGATCACGGCGGAAGGACATGAGGGTATTGTGATCAAACCGGAAACGTTCCGCGCCTGGAATAATAACAAAATGATTCAGCCTGCGATTAAAGTACGAGGACGTGCATATTTGCACATCATCTATGGGATGGACTACCTGGCACCCGAGAATCTGTCCCGACTTCGTAAACGTAAAACATCCAAAAAAGAACGCCACGCCTTAATGGAGAGTGCTTTGAGCATGGAGGGGATTGAGCGCTTTATACGCAGAGAGCCAGTGGAACGAATTCATGAATGCGTGCTGGCAACGCTATCACTGGAGTCGGAGCGAGTAGACCCGCGTTTGTAAACTGTTATATGAAAATAATTTTTGTTATTCACCTATATTGTATGGGTAATTATGGTATGATACTCTGGCCAAACTAATTGCTGGAGGTTATCCGTATGCGTATCAAAGTAATAAGCAGTTTGCTTGCCATTTTCATGATTTTTGCTACCGTTGCGTCTGCTCACCCGGGAAGAACAGATTCGAGTGGAGGGCACACCTGTCGAACCAACTGTGCAAAATGGGGGCTGAAACAAGGGGAATATCATTATCACAACGGAGGTTCTTCTTCGAGTTCCAAATCTTCCTCTTCAAGTTCATCCAGTTCAGGAAGTACCAAGAAAAGTAATAAGTCTTCAACGGCAACCCAAAAGAAAGCCACTCCTAAACCAGAATATATTAAGTCTGCTGTTCAGGTGAAGGTAAATGGTTCCAAGGTTATTTTCACCGAGTCTCCAATTATAATGAATAACACAAATCTCGTACCTCTGCGTGAGATGGCCAAAGCAATGAAAGCCAAAACGTCTTGGGACAGTAAGACTCAGACCATTACCGTTACCAAAGACAAGTACAAGCTAATCTTTACCTTGGGCAGTAAAAAGGTGAAGGTTAACGGGAAAGAAGTCACCCTACAGGCAGCACCCAAAGAAATTAAGGGAACGACGTACATTCCCCTCAGAGTTTTGGTAGAAGGGCTTGGGGCATCCCTCACTTCATCTGGTAATACGCTGACGGTGAAAGTCAAATAATAAGAATAAGAATTCATAAAGAAGCAGGTTAGGAGTTTATCCGGCCCTGCTTCTTTTTTGTATATGAACTTCGTTAAAGCGAAACCTCATCAGGCCATTTTACTTGGCGCTGCAACTTTTGACATGACCTGGGTCAGTTGGTATGAGCAACGGCTCGAATCTCAATCAGTTGATGAGGGAAGGCCAGACCCGATGTCCCAACCATCGTAACGGCCGGACGATGAGTACCAATATACTCTTTATACACAGCAACACATGGCTCAAGATGCTCCTGCGGGTGAACCAAAAAAATCTCCAGTTCAGCAATGTTCGACTTGGTCACGTTAAATCCTGCGAGCACGCGATCCAAGTTATCCAATGTCTGGCGGACCTGTGCTTCAATATCATTGACACCAATAAACGTTCCCTGCATATCATGCGAAAATTGACCTGCAATGTAGATCGTACCGTTAATACTGTATCCCTGAGCAACGCTGAATGCCTCTTCCCACGGGACCCCGTGGCTATATATTTGAGCTGTAGTCATAAGTTTCTCTCCTTTGGAAATTCAAGATATGGTTAGTATAAACGGAGAAAAACGACTTGGGCAGTACGCACTTTCATGACAGTGACTATCCATTGGGATAGTGTAAACACGGTGTTTGTGAGCCTAACGACTCATTTCAGAGAATCTTTATATCAGGATATTTAATTTAGGTATAACTAACTTAAGTCCTATATCCTTCCACTAGAATCTGGGTAATAATTATAGTAGGCAAGTGATTAATGGAATCTCATAACGTAACGATAGGGGGTAACCTGTATGGCATCTGTGATTCTGCTGGTGAAACAGACGGAGGACGATGAGAAGGTTATTTATCGCTTCGGACCGAATGAGCGAAAGATGGGGCTCATTGAGATGAATAAGATCAAGGAAAGTGTGAAGGAACTGGAACCTGTCCAGGTGGATGGGGTAAGCCCGAGTTTTTTCTTTAACCGAGCCGCGCAGCGACTGGTACGATGTTTATTCAGGGAAGGCGGCAAGTTCCCGGAACGAACGACGTTTGAATCATAGTCCTATGGCAGGCTGCATGACAAGTAGGCTGAGCAGGCAGTTGAGAGTTCATGGGTTAAATAATGGAAGAAGTCCAAGAGACCAAAGGTGGTGGCTCTTGGACTTTTTTTGCGTGTGCTGCACATTTAAGTATGGGAGACAGGGACCGCGAAGAGATTGATCCATTCTCGCAATTGTTTACGAAAGGAGGAATTGGTATGCTGGTCAATCTCGATGTTAGAATCACTTTCGCTGGTGGAATCTCTGTTAGTCATGCTCCAGATACCTTGTTCGGTATGAAGCAGCAGGAGAGCTTGATCAGGCAGAGGAATTACATCTTCGGCATAATTGATGATGCTGAGGTTATCCACACTACGACCAGAAGCTTCAAAAGAGTTATGCCATACCTTCAATAACTTGCGTGTTTCTAGAGGAAGCTCCCAATCATCCATGAATCTATCTAAAAAAATATGGTTTTCCTCGTTCGTCAGGACAGTCCATTGTTCCTCCGTTATCGTGAACTGAGTAGGTTGGTCAATGAATGGTTTGTGTTGCCCTATGTAAAATCGGAACAACTCCTCTTCCCATTCCTCAGGTTCTGTCCAGGTGAACAAATGCACACGTTGATCTACTGCCAAATGATAGAGGTATGTATCGTTGTTAACCGTACTTTTGTGAATGGTTAATACCTTTTCTTGTTCAAGGCTGTCTGAGTACGCTCTAATCATGCTGCGGCTTTGGGCAAAATGCATAAGCATCTTCAAAAACTCCGGCTCGATCTCTATCTTGGTATCTTCCATATGCAAGATTAGCCCCTTGGATAAAAGACCGTGAGAGGCAGCCCTTAGAACGAGTTCCCAGTGTTGTTCAGATAACTCGCCATACATCGGTTTTAGGAGACCGGCTGCAATGTCCTCTGCGCCAAGTGTGGCCAGCGCAAATCCGAATTCTTCAATGGATAAGGTAACAAGTCGTTTATTCATGAGCTTAACCGCCTACTTTCTATGTAGATTGATAGATACAGGTTACTTTTTTTAGAAGGTCATTTGTGCTCATTCCAGGTTTTTCGAAGTATTTTAAGAATGTCACTTTCCTGATGTTTCAGTAGACTATACGTATATATTTTAAAGCTCTTTCCGTCAACCATTTTGAATAAGTAATAGGATGGAGTAGGTTGAATCCATTTGTTTAGTCCCGGAGCTACGAAATCAATGGTGCGTATATCCTTCCAAGATAACTGTTTTCCTGCATTTGTCTTAATGCCAGACAGATCGAAGGAAAATAAGATGTTTGTACCAAATATTCTCGTGATGTTCCAGATAAACAGACGCCCCACAAACCAAAAGCTTAAGAATGCCGCACTAGTAAAGTACAAGGTTTGAAGAACGCTGTTGTCACCATAGATAACATCACCAATCAAGACAAGTCCAGCAATGATAAAAAGAGCAGATATCAGCGTATGACGAATTGCATATTTGCGTTGGTATGTAACGAACTGCATGGATACCTCCTAAGTATTATTTGAAGAGTTTACTAACCCATCTAATCCCTTTTTCAGCCGCTGAGGCTATATGTTTTCCGGCATAACTACCTATAGCTCCGCCTACATAAGCTCCAACTGCTGTTCCTGCAGGCCCGGCGAACGATAATAGGGTCCCGCCAACAATAGCCCCGGCTCCTGCAGAGGCAGACTTGATCACGATATTCGATGTGGACACGGCGAGATCTGTTTTGGTTAATGTTCCTTCCTTATACTTGGAGACCGTTTTAACCCCTTCATCCCAAACATTAAGTCCTACGTTGATAGGGAACAGTTTTTTGCTTATCATTGTAGGGATTTTGGAAATTTTCATACCGTATTGACCTTTATTCACACCGGCAATAACATTGCGGGTCCATTGACCGAAGCTGTTGGCTTTGTTGAAACCAAGCCCGATATCACCTACTTTTAATTTACCTGCAAGTCGATCAAAGCCCTTTAATCCTTTCATGACCAGACCCGGGCTGCGGAATTGTTTATCCAGTTTACGTGCCATGTTGCTCAGAAAGGAATTTCCTTTTCCCTTCACCCACGGAGCATTATGGACTTTGGCACGGCTAGAGTTCCGGGGATCTACTTTGAAATGAACCGTTTTGGAGAGTACCATGGACGTAGCCATAGCAGAATATAGTCCTGTTCCAATCAGGCCTACATTCCCATGAATCCCATTAATTATATTCCAAGACTTACTTCCTTGATCATATATATCCGATAGCGTCGTTTTTACATCTTTCCCAGAAGCGGATTGGCTTGTACTGGTCTGTACACCATGCTCCTGAGATTGATCCGCTTGTGAGAAACGAGTTGCGATGGTATGTAGTTCCGTGCCAATCGCAGAGACTGAGCTAGAGAATCTTTCCATTTGCCGATGTGCCACTTGAAAGTTCTGAAAGAAACGCTCTTGTGTGATTCCTGACCACTGGCCCTGTAATGTACTTATATGTCTGCTTAAATTGTTAATCATGCTACGACTATGTTCCGAAGCTTGAGCAAATTGGTTGGAGATTGCCTGAAGCTGCTCAGGCGGTACAATAATCCTGGTCACGACATTCACCTCGTGGAAGATAAAATTAAGAATTTCTACAGATTATGTATATATCAAAAATGAAACGCTGTGAAATATTTACCCATTAATTTTAAAGGTCGAAACGTTTATTCGCAACGGCTAATAAGCAATTGACG
This sequence comes from Paenibacillus sp. FSL M7-1414, assembly GCF_038003195.1. Taxonomy (NCBI): domain Bacteria; kingdom Bacillati; phylum Bacillota; class Bacilli; order Caryophanales; family Paenibacillaceae; genus Paenibacillus; species Paenibacillus sp. FSL M7-1414. The sequence continues at coordinate 1,275,594 of NZ_JBBOOS010000001.1, forward strand.
CGCAAAACAGTCCTTTGGTTTGGTTAAATAAGTGCTCTTCGTAAGACTTTGTTCCTGCAAGTGGGACGAACAGTATAAACAAAGAAGCCCACAACCACCTGTAGGGGGCGTGGACTTGTAAATTTGATTTTGGTCTTAACGGAGGAATGTACTTACGCACATTCCTCATCTAGAACGTTTTGGCATAAGAAATCAGTGCTGTTATCGTGATGATGTTAAGCAACGTTGAGATTAGCACCGTCTGGGCTGCAAAATCGGGTTCGTTATCGTATTCTTCTGCGAGAATGGATGCATTGACACCCGTCGGCATACCGGAAGCGATAATAAGTGCCTGTGCAGCGATACCTTCCAACCCAAGCAGTAGCACAATTGAAATCCCGATAGCCGGGCCAATCAGAAGACGCAAAAATGTGCTAATATACACATCAAGGCGATACAGTTGAATTGGATATTTTACAATCTGTGCCCCGAGTGTCAGAAGCGCCACGGCAACCATACTTTGCTGCGCATAGGTCAGTGGCATGGACAGGAACGTAGGCAAGGGAACCTTCCACATGTGTAACAGAATCCCCAGCAAGAGCGCATATGGAACAGGCATTTTAAGAAATCCAATAATCACCGCACGGTAGTTACCTTTGAGCTTCGCGCCCTGAATGGACAACACGCCGTAGGTGAATGTCAGTAATGCCTGCAAAGACATGACCAGCGCCTGAATGGAAGAGGCGAGTGGATCGCCGCGGAATACCAGTGCATTGATGGGCAGTCCATAGTTGCCTGCGTTATCCAGCATAATACTGTTGTTGAAGGCAGCCTTCATGCCTTTATTCATCCGAAGCGAGCGCGCAAATACAGAACCTACAATATAGAGAATCAATACATATATCGCGTAAAAGAGTGTCACTGTCCCAAGCAGTTCGCCCGACATATCCGAGTGGTACATGCTCATAAAGACGGCTGCGGGGGTAATACAATAGAAATTGATTTTGGCGAGTGTGTACAAGTCCAGCTTGAACACCTTTTGCATCCAGGAACCGACGGCGATCAAGAGAAAGACGGGCAGGACGACTTCAAGCATGATGTCTGCAATCATTAGTTCAGCTTCCTTTTTCATGAAAATTTCAATCCGATTTCGAAAATGCTTTGCTTATTATATCATTTTATACACACACGAAAGATGTAATTAGTTAAAAAAGATAAGGGGGCTTCCCATCATGATTCCAGATCATCTGGATGTTGGTTTATCGATATTGTTTATTGGTTTCAATCCGAGCATTACGTCTGGAGAGACGGGTCATCATTATGCTTACAAAGGAAACCGGTTCTGGCGCATCCTTGAACGGTCGGGATTAACCCCGCGTTTATATGATGCACAGGAGGATGGAGAGTTGCTGAAGCTGGGATATGGATTCACGAATATTGTGGCCCGTCCCACCAGAGGTATGGAGGATATTACGAAGGAAGAGTACGCAGAAGGACGACAGATTTTACGGCAAAAGTTGGAGAAATACCGACCGGACATCGCTTGTTTTGTCGGAAAAGGTGTATACACCCAGTACAGCAAGCGCGCCAAAGTGCAATGGGGATTCCAAGACGACCCGGTCGTCAAGGAAATTCAGGAGTTCGTCGCCCCATCGTCCAGTGGACTCGTGCGCATGTCGATGGATGAGATTGTGGCGATCTATTCCCAGCTTGCTGATTTTTGTTGCGGAGAAGAACAGGGAAGATTAAGAGGCAAGTAAGGCAGGAGAGAAAGATAGCAAGAATATATTGCCACGGAATGTGGATTCGGGGTTCCAGAAATTTACTCACGAAACCTGCAGAGAATGTGCAGCGGCAATCACAGAATGTAGGTATGCAGAGTTCACCCAGTCGGCTTTGCCGATAAGGGCGAATTCTTTTTTTTTGGATAAAGTGAGAGGTTTCGGGAACGGCTTCCGTCTATATAGTACAGAACCATGCATGGAAGCTGTAGAGAAGGGGGATTACATGAATCAACAGATACCGGAGGAGGAGCTTATTCAGCGTATTGTTGCAGGGGATAAGCAGTTGTTCTCCGTGCTAGTGGATCGATATAAAAATAAAGTCTACGGCATCATGCGCGGAATGGGCGCGAGTCATCCGGATGCACAGGATCTCGCTCAGGATACGTTCATTCGTATCTATCGTCATCTCCCGTCGCGGCGGGAGGGAAGAAGTTTCTCGTCGTGGGTGTATACCATTGCGGTGAATCTGATGCGGGATTTTATACGGGAAAAGAAACCCGTCATGTCTCCGGTCGATCATGGGATCGAACCTGTCAGTAATGAAACACCTGAAAAGCGTGTGCTGCATAAAGAGATGCAGCGTGAAATATATCGACAGCTCGAACAGTTACCTGAATCGTATCGCCTGGTGTTATTACTGAAGTACACAAACGAGTTGAGCTATGAAGAGATTGCAGACATTACAGGCATGAGTTCAACCAAAGTGCGCAACGCCCTATATCGCGGGAAAAAAACGCTGAGGAAGCAAATGGAACGCAAAGGAGGTCTAGCTACGTATGAAGCCTATTTCAAAGGATGAGGATCGGTTGTGGGAGGAGCACCTTTATCGTGAGGAGCCGGATGCGGATTTTACGCTTAAAATCATGCAGAAGCTGGATGGCGTGTCCATGGAAAGTGGAGAAGATCAGCATCCATTCGTGAAAAAATCCATTAGAGCGCATTGGATGCGCCGGACTGGAATTGCAGCAGCGGCTGTTGTGATCTTTGCCGGAGGGGCCTGGTTTGCTTTTGACCTTACGACAGAGCTATCCTCCCCCTCAGTGAGCGCTGTGGATCGCCCCCCGCTACCGAACATGCCTGTGCCGGAAGAGTTGAAATATTCCTATTTTGCAGATGATTATAAACGTCTTAAACCTCTCGGACTTGTAGTTAATCCGGATATCAATATCAATGACCAGGGCTACACGCTTAAAATTGAAGACGTGCTTGTAGACCGATCTCATATGGTAATGACCATGCAACAAACAACACCTGATGGATTAGGGTTATCACGGTTACTGTCTGAGATGGGGAGAATTCATGTTACGGATGAAGAGGGGCGACAGGTTGCTACTCTTGCAAGAGATACCAGAACTAAGGGTTCCGTAACTGAACGATTGTTATTCCAGTTCCATGATGAAATTCCGGATCAGGTAGTCGTGCGGGGTGAACTGCGTAATTTAAATGTGGGCAAATATTATGATTACGAGAAGAAATCCTACGAAGATAGAGATGTTACGGTGGATTGGAGCTTCCAATTCAATATCGATATGACCAAAGCCAAATCATTGGCTGTTGAAAATTCTATGGATAACACATATACGACGCCAGAAGGACTAAAGCTTGATATGACACAGCTTGTACGCACGCCAAACGGAACCCGGCTTGACCTGAATGTGAGTCTGGATGATAAGCTTCGTGGCAAAGTTAATGAGGATTGGGCAAACTATATGAGCATCATCTACCATCTTGAAATCCCTGAAACAAATGAATACCGAATTTTCAATGGGATAAGACCAGATTCACGTCAAGCCAAGTTTCGACTCCAAGATCTGAGTGACTTAAGAAATGGTGGGCCGTTGAAGTTATCGGAGACATGGGACCCTGCATTTGTTACGGTAGATGCGAAGAACATTCGCTTTGTTCTGGATGGTTACACCCTCCCGGTGAAGGAAGAGAAATCAGTGGAAGTTGATCTGAAGAGGATGCGTAAGGACGTTAATTTTTATACTTTTGTACATTTTGAACAGCTTGGAGATGAAATATTGTTTGATGATTTTGATTACGAGCCAGTGATGGAATCGTATGATCCTCCGCAGGTTGATGTAAAGAAAGGGTATTCATTAGTTCTAAAGGGAAGAGGGACGTTTCGAAATGCTTTCATGGGTGATCGTTGGGTTGCAGTAGATTCGGATGGAAAAGAGTATCCTGTTGAAGTGATCGGTTATCCGGATCAGCCTAATAATAACGGTGAATACGTTGAAGATGATCTGCAATTAAAAATTCGTGGTTTTAACGAAGAAAAAGGTACAAAATTCACCTTGAAACGAACGGTGGTTCACCGTGAGTATCGTGATGTAAATTGGGAAGTGGATCTTCCGTCGTACAGTAGCCTGCCTTGGCTGAAATAACCAGTAGTACAATTCTTAGACATGAAGTAAATGAAGCTTCGAATGAATGATATAAGGATGGGTGGATGGATCAGTAGATTTAAGTGTGAATGTACAGGAATATAAGGATATAAGCCTAATATACGAAAAAGGCCCTGCATAATATGCGGGGCCTCTTTCGTTTGCACCAGACTTACGGGGACAGCAAGTACCTAAAGAATTCATCTTCATAAGAGAGCAGTACCCTTTCCGAATTATGCCGATTCCCTTGGAATCAACGTAGTGGATAACATAACCGTTTCTTTTGGCGTCCCCGGGCGTTCGATCCGGCGTTGTAAAGCTTCAACGGCACGCTGTCCAAGTTCCTCTTTACACAGATTAACTGTGGTCAGGGGCGGGGAGGACGTAACCGCAGAGTGTACATTGTCGATACCGATGACAAGACAATCTTTAGGTGTAGAGATACCGATCTCCTGTAATTTGTGCATCCATTGCAAGGCAATATCATCATTAACACCAATCCAGGCATCGGGACGTTTGTCATCTGGCATGTTTTGAATGGTGGTAGCCAGCTGGTTAACCCATTCCCCGTTCTCATACGGAATATTCCATTCTCTGAAGCTGGTCGTATGACTGGTGTCCACATGGAAATGGTTCAAAGCCAACTCAATCCCGATCTTCCGCTGCGCGAAGCTTGCAGCACGCCCATCATCTGTGATCAGGCCGATCCTTCGGCAATTCATAGACATTAGATATCTAGCCACGGTGATGCCAGCTTCCAGATTATCATGGCTGATCGTATCACAATTCAGCAGGGGTTCCTGATGATCTACCAAAATAATAGGCCGACCCGTCTGAGAGAGCCGTTGCAGAACCGTATGCGGGAAAGCCCCCATGACAATAATCCCCGCACAACGTTCCCAGTCCAAGTGAGGAGCAATTGCCTTTTCGGGAGAGATGTTCTCGTCCGTCACACCGAGTGAGGGAGATACAATGGCATGATGCCAACCACGCTCATTACAGGCGGAGATCATGCCTGACAGAACACGTTGCCAGTAGTGGGGTTCACCGCGATTGAGCTGATTCATGCAAATGAGAACAAACGGGGGATCGGACGGATCCACATGATTTGCGGCAGTAGGACTGTTGGTAGCACCCGGAGTACTTTGGCGATATCCCAAAGCTCGAGCGAGTTCCAGTACCCGTGCGCGTGTTGCTTCACTAACGCCCGTCTTGCCGCTGAGTGCGCGGGAGACGGCATATTTGGATAATCCGAGCTGGTCAGCCAGCGTCTGAATGGATACTTTGCGTGACATATCATTACTCCTTCATTTGACGATCATCTTCTGACACAGTACACTTACAAATAATAATGTTATTATAATTTATCATAACAAAAATAACAATATAATTAGAGTGTTAGCTCCAATCTATATATGTTCAACTAAATATTTACACGATAACGGAGAGGGCAGAAATAACCTGAAGAAGCGAAGCGTGCGCCTTTATCACCGGATTTTCCCTTGAGAAAGGGGATCGAAAAAATCTGGGGATAACAGCGATCGGAAGGTTATTCTGCAATCGGAGTGCTGGTGTAAAAAATATTAGCTGAACTTAAATAAACCAATTCAAAGGAGACGACATCCATGGAACAGTTCAGATTACCGAAAATCCCTATGCCACAACTGGAATTGCCACAAGCTGTGCAGGATATTCTGACTGAGGCGGACGAGCGTTTGCAACATCGACCGAGATTGCTGGCTCAGTTTCGCAATTGTTTTCCGAATACACTGGAAACGACCACGAAGCTACTAGATGATGGGACAACCTTTGTGATTACAGGGGATATTCCCGCCATGTGGTTAAGGGATTCCGTAGAGCAGGTCATGCATTATGTTCCGCTTGCGAAGGATGACGAGAAGTTGCAACGTATCATTGGGGGGCTGATCAAACGGCATACATTTTATGCTGATATGGATATCTATGCTAATGCGTTCAATGAAACAGCGAATGGATGGCATTGGGATGCCGATGATGAGACGGAGATGTCACCCTGGGTGTGGGAACGGAAGTTTGAATTGGATTCCCTCTGTTTCTCCATGAAGCTGGCTTATACATATTGGCGGGAGACGGAACTCACGGATATATTTGACGAGCGCTTCAAGAAAGTGATGGAGAATATCGTACAACTATGGGAGACGGAGCAGCATCACGCAGAGCAATCACCTTACCAGTTCATGCGGCGCAATTGTCCTGCCCATGATACGCTGCGTAATGAAGGATTGGGTATGCCGGTGAATTATACGGGGATGATCTGGTCCGGATTTCGTCCGAGTGATGATGCCTGTGATTTTCATTATAATATTCCGGCGAACATGTTCGCTGCGGTAACCTTGCGCCAGATGGGGGAGATCGCGAAGTGGGTGTTCCGGGATGAGCAGCTGGTGAGTCAAATGGCTCGTTTGGAAGAAGAAATACGACATGGCATTTCCCTGTACGGTACTTACCGTCATCCGGAGTATGGACAGATATATGCCTATGAGACGGACGGTTACGGCAACTTTTGTCTAATGGATGATGCGGGCACACCTGGACTGATGTCTATACCGTATATGGAGTATGCTTCGATTGAAGACAGGGTATATCAAAACACTCGTCGATTTATTTTGAGCAAAGAAAACCCGTTCTACTATGAAGGGAAGGTAGCCAAAGGTATAGGTAGCCCCCACACCCCTCCAGGATACATCTGGCACATGGCGCTATCCATGCAGGGTCTGACCGCAGACAATGACGAGGAGATGCTGGCGATGATTGAATTACTGGAGAACACAGATGCGGGTACTGGATACATGCATGAGGGTTTCCACGCCGATGATCCAAACACGTTCACCAGACCATGGTTTGCCTGGTCCAACAGCCTGTTCTCGCAGTTGGTGTACAAGGCAATGAAAAAAGGAATTCTATAAAATGATGAAAGTCCAAAAAAACTGCCTGCAAAGTGTCCGTTCCGGTTACGAATCGTTCTTTTGATCGCTGTTATCCCCGGATTTCCTGATCGACTTTTGTAAAGTCGAAATCCGGTGATAAGCGTATGCTTCCGATGCAGCTTTCTTTCAGAAAGCTTTTGGGCGAACGCTTTGCTTCTTCAGAATCGATTTCGTCCCCTACACTACTTCGTGTTTGTCAGAAACTTTTTTGTACCTTGTATAGGAGAGGGAAGTAGGCAAAAAAAAACAAGAAAGCCCAAACTGCTGAACTTTGCAGTTGGGCTTTGTTTAATATGAAAAACACAGGCGCTTCGCTATGTGTTTTTCAGTAGATCGGCGATGAAGACTTTCTGGCCTGTGCGTGCGCTTTCCAGTGATGCGAGGACCATGGCCATGCTGAATTGGTTATCACTGCAATCGGTTTCAGGTAGTCGTCCGGATTCCAGTGCGGCGAACATGTCTTCGAGACAGCCGTGATGACCTGTTTTGTCCATGACAGGCAGTTCCGCTTCAATCCGCTCACTTGGCTGGAAAAAGGAGGGTTTGCCGTCAGCATCCAGGCTTTGCGCAGTAACTACTTCAGCATAGATGTCATCATGACCATCCCAGATGGCGGTTCCTTTTTCACCGATTACGCGCCAGCTTGCTTCCCATGATGTGGGTACACCTTCTGCGCACCAAGATCCGCGATAGTTGAATACGGACCCGTCGGACATCTCAAATATACATAACGCCATCGCATTGCCCTGATACCAGGAACCTGGAGGATTGAACTCATGGCAGTACACCGATACCGGGTTGGCTCCGAGAATATATCGTGCCTGATCAAACGTATGTATTGCCATATCAAGCAGCAGTGGGCTATCCATCAGATCACGGAATCCGCCGAAGTGTGGCCCGAGGAAAAAGTCGGCTCCTGCGTAACCTACCTGCCCTATAGCTCCGCCGGAAATAAGATGCTGGTAGGCGCGGATACGTGGATCGAAACGGCGATTCTGCATCACGGCTTGAATGTGTCCTGTACTGCGAGCAGTTTGCACAATGTCTGTGCAGTCGGAGAAGGACTCTGCCAGTGGTTTCTCGCCAAATACGTGACATCCTTCCTTCAGCGCTGTCATGGCAATGCCGTAATGACTCGCCGGAATCGTGACATCAAATACGATATTTGCACCAGTCGTTTGAATGGCTTCACGGATATCGATGAACGCAGGGCAAGTGAGGCCATGTCTTGTAGCAAAAGTAAGGGCTGTCTGTTCATACAGATCGACCAGTCCCACGATTTCTGTATCCGGCCTTTGCAAGGCATAATCCGCCCACGTGTTTGCCATGGCACCGCAGCCAGCGATAATTACCCGATAAGGATGAGTCATGTTCTCATCTCCTTCGCATGGATTGTGTTATACAGCTCGCATGGTTTCCTATACCGGATTGGGCACAAAATCTCCGCCGCGGCATTGTTTCAAATATCGCAATGCATGCACCTGTCCGGTCATTTCGAGTTCGTCTTTGTAGACGGGATCATGCCAGCCTTCAATATCAATCGTACCCTGATAACCGTTCTGGTGGAGAATGGTGATAATGTCTGCCCAGTTGTTATCCCCGAAGCCGGGTGTACGGTGCCAGACAAATTCACGTGGGCCATGCACGCCGTATTCCTTGACAATATCCCAGGCAATCGTGGCATCTTTGCCATGTACGTGGAAGACTTTATGAGCCCATTTGCGTAGCTGTGGAATAGGATCGATCAGGCTGGACATTTGATGGCAAGGCTCCCACTCCAGGCCTACATTTTCATGCGGAACAGCATCAAACATCATCTCCCAGGCCGTTGGGTTATGTGCGATGTTCCAGTCACCTGTCTGCCAGGTGCCACCCATATCACAGTTTTCAAAAGCAATGCGTACACCCCGGTCGGCTGCCCGACGTGCCAGTTCACCAAATACTTCCTTGAACCGGGGGATGGACTCGTTAATGGGTTGATCGGTCAATCGTCCGGTGAACCCGGAGACGATATCTGCACCAAAGAGCTGTGCATTATCGATCACTCGCTCCCAGCTCGCCAATGTATCGGCGTTGTCTCCGGCTCCGGTGAGCGGGTTACCAAATATACTTACCGCGGAAATGACGATACCTTGTTCGTCCACAATTTCACGGACACGTTTGGCTGTCTCTGCCAAGTCCAGATCACCAGTCGTTTGCCAGAAGGTCAGGTTAAATGATTCGAAGCCGTGTTGCATGATCTGCGGGATAACGCGGACGGCGTCCTGCCCGCCTACAAGGGTACCGATGCGTAATGATTTATTCATGGTTGTATTTCACTCCAATATTGGCTTATAGTACTTCGTGACACACTCATTATAGCCGTGGATTAACGGGATGGCTCTAAACAATCTTGTGTAATAATAGTCGGATCTTGTGAAGAGGGGGAAGAAGTCGTGCTGGATCTGAAAGCGCTTCACGAAAATACCCGAATTGACCATAAATCACATCCATTTCAGCTGTTCCAAAATCGGTGTTCTGATATGAAAGCTGAAGAATGTATTCTGTATTTGCATTGGCATGAACACTTTGAACTGATTGTTATGCGCAAGGGCAGTGCGCTGTTTCATATTGATAGCAAACCTTATGTGGTTCGAGCAGGTGAGGTCATTATCATTCCTGGAGGTACATTGCATGTCGGATATGCTCTGGATGACGGGGATGTGCATTATGATTCCGTTGTAGTGAACCGTGCACTGTTCCATGATTTCACTCATGATCCTGTGCATGAGCAATATGTCGCGCCGTATTTGGAAGGAAGAGTGAGATTTCCGGTCAAACCGGCAGAGGAAAACACAGCCTGCACAGGCTATTATTCTTTATTGAATGAAGCTGTGGAGGAAATGGCGTTACAGCCCCCGGCTTATCAGCTTGTGGTGAAATCCAAGCTGCACGCCTTGTTCACCCTGCTTGCGCGAACCTTTATGCCGCAGCAGCTACCGGATAAAACGGTCGGATCGTATTTTCCCAACCGCGAACGTTTCAAACAGTTGATCGCACAGATTGAAGCGGACCCCACAGGTAAGATGTCTGTTACGGAAGCGGCAAGTCATGTGGGATTGAATGCGTATCATTTCTGCAAAATGTTCAAAAAGCTGACCGGACGTACCTTTGTGGAATACGTGAACGGGTGCAGGATGAGTGAGGCAGAGCAACTGCTGCAAGGCAGTAGTCTGACCATTACGGAGATCGCCGCCAGAGTCGGCTGCGACAACGCCAACTATTTTACGAAATTATACAAACAATACAAGGGCATGACCCCCTCGCAGGGACGTGGAAGAAAAGAAGATTGAGCACGACCAGTTTACCAGTGGTCTCGAATAAAATGTCTATAAAGATGGTTGAGACCCTGAGTAACTCGCAGTCGCAATTGTGAGCAGAAGTAGAAGTAGAAGTAGAAGTAGAAGTAGAAGTAGAAGTAGAAGTAGAAGTAGAAGTAGAAGCAGAAGCAGAGCACACAGCAGTGATTACCGTAACCATAAATCATACGCACATCTACGAAGAATAACCCGGATAAAGGCCTCTTCAAGGCTATTATCCGGGTGGTTTTGATTCAATAATATCAAGACAATTATCTATGTGTACAACGTGCTCATTTCATAAATCTGGAGAACAGACGATTGGCTTTCTTGGCGAGGTCGTCCATTTTGACGTTGGCATGATCGAACTGATTGTATCCCCATTTGATCGTTTGCAGCATGCGTGGGGATATGGGCGTTCCTTTGATCCGTGGATAGATGTTGTGATAAGCCCAGACGAGATGCTCCCAGCGATTGTCATTGCCGTCCTGGATATACTCGGATACGTCAATCACTTTCCCGCGTCCGTTCTGGAGAATTACATTTTTCAGATGAATGTCGCGAGGGTTCAACCCGCGACTGCGAACGGCTTCTCGCGCTGCTTCCACATCGAGCATCACCTGCTCGGGGACGGGGATTCCTTTTTCCAAACATTCCAGCAAGGTATCCCCGGGTTCAAAACTGATCACAAGTACATTCCGGCCACTGCCGTAATAGGTAGGGAAGTATGGCAGGCCTTTGAGCTGCTCGTATACCTGTTTTTCATTTTCGAGTTTGTCCAAGGCATGATCCGAGTACATTTTGAAGGCATACTGCGGCAAGCCGTCATACGTAAATACAGCCGCATCCGTACCTGTGCCAATGCAATTCAATCCTTCTACATCGCCGATGATGTTCACGAGCTCATTCCGGTCGCTTCCGATGACTTGGATCTGTTGTAGTGCTTCTTCCGCCTGGAACCAATCCGGTCGATTCATGGGTGGTGCCTCCTTTTAGGATATGCCTGTACAATTTTTTTTCATATAATCATTTTCTAACGAACCGAGTAAGTCTTATTTCACGTAAATCGCCAGATCTGAAAATGTAACGAATCAGAGACAAGCTATTGGCTCATTTGCTCGCAGTAAACATGTTCTCCAACCGAAATAAGACTAATTAGCTTGTCTGGGGTTCGTTAGATTCCGTAAAACCTCGTGATCCACGTGATAAGGTGTGTGAGATTCGTTAGCGTCAGGCCCGCACTGACCCCCGGCTAGACCCGTACTAGCATCCAGGTCCCGAATTCGTGCCCTCTATAGAGTATATTATGCGTTCTGCTCCGCAATTTCATCTTTTGGTGATGTTACTATATAAACGATACGGATCGAATCGGAAACGGTTGCGTCAGAAGAAAATAACGGAAGCACGCTTGCGGCAAGATTGCCCGGGCTTTATACTGTGAGCATCAAGGGATCTTATGCAGATCCGGCATACAGAAAGGCAGATTACTTATGGCACAATACCCGCAGTGGTCTTATTCGCAGTCGCGGGCGAGTATGTTCGATGAGTGCCTGCGCAAATATTATTATCATTATTACGGTGCCCATAACGGCTGGAAGGCAGACTCTGCTGATGAGATGCAGGTTCGTCTGTACCGTTTGAAGCAGCTCAGCAATCTGTACCTTGTCTTCGGGGACCTCGCGCATCGGATGTGTGAGTCGGCGGTACGCAGCAGGGAAGAGGGCAAAGATAAACCGCGTGAACACTTTCTGGAACAGACGATACGCAAGCTGCTGAATCAGGCGTATGTGGAATCCATGGACGCGGATCAGTGGCGGCTGAACCCCAAGAATCGCACGATGCTGTCAGAGATCTATTATGGGGATGACACGTTAAATGACCGGATCGCCACGATTAAGGAACGGGCTTCGGCCTGTGTAGGTAACCTGTACCAGACGCTTACGTGGGAGGACTTGTCCCGAGCAAGTACGGACATTCTGGAGATTGAGAAATGGGATACCATGATGCTGCACGATACGCGTGTGTATGTGAAGATGGATTTATTGTATCGGCGCAGTAATGGCAATATTGTCATTGTGGACTGGAAGACGGGCAAGGAAGATGACTTCTCCGATCAGCTAATGCTGTACGCATCCTATGTGAGAGAACACTACCGAATCCCTTTGGAGCAGATTGAGCTGCGAGTGGAGTACCTGTTAACCGGAAAACACAGCGAGTTTACAGCGACAGAAGAGGATATCCGGAAGGTGGAGGAGAACGTAGGTCGTTACATTGAGGAGATGCGATCCTGCGTGGAGGATGAGTATTACAACCGTCCCAAGGACGTCACCTACTTCACAGCGATGCCATCGCACCGGTCCTGCCGGGATTGCAACTTCCGCGAAGTGTGCAGTGAGCGAGCAGTCTGAAGCGCCAAAACCGTAGGAAACTAAAGGCCTTATACCAACCAACAAGCTATCCTATATGTGAAAAAAATCAAGAAGCGCAAGCCGGGAACATCATCTGCCCGACTTGCGCTTCTATTGCGTTCCACAGGCCTGGTGGCTAGGCGCCGGATGGAACGATCATATCAAGATTACTGGACAGCGGCGGTATTCTCCAGCGCCTGACCCGCAGGAACATAGGCATGCCCGAGATCCCGGGCAACCGCCTCATACGTGATGTGTCCATTCAGCACGTTAACCGCGCTGCGAATGGACGAACTGCCGCGAATCGCGGCGGCTGCACCGTGGTTGGCCAGCTGCAGCGCATAAGGCATGGTGGCGTTGGTCAGCGCCACCGTGGAAGTACGCGGCACGGCGCCCGGCATGTTCGCCACCGCGTAATGCACGACGCCATGTTTCACATAGGTCGGTTCATCGTGGGTTGTGATATGATCAATGGTCTCAACGATCCCACCCTGATCAATCGCCACATCCACAATGACCGAACCCGGTGCCATCGTCTTCACCACTTGCTCGCTGACAAGCGTTGGCGCCTTGGCGCCCGGAATCAGCACCGCACAGATCAACAGATCTGCCGCCGCAACAGCTGTTGCAATGTTGGACGGGCTGGATACTAGCGTGTGGATCTGATTGCCAAAGATATCATCCAACTGCCGCAGACGATTCAGATTCAGGTCAAGGATGGTCACATCGGCGCCAAGACCAATAGCAATTTTGGCTGCATTTGTTCCCACCGTTCCGCCACCAATAATGACCACTTTCCCCCGACTGACGCCGGGTACACCAGACAACAGAATGCCCTTGCCACCTTCCGTTTTCTCCAGTAGCTGTGCTCCGATTTGGGAGGCCATGCGGCCTGCAACTTCACTCATAGGTGTGAGCAGGGGCAGAGCACTGTTGACCTCCAACGTCTCATACGCAATAGCCGTTACCCGACTTTTAATAAGGGCTTTGGCAAGCTCCGGTTCCGCTGCGAGGTGCAGGTATGTGAACAGAATCAATCCCGGACGAAAATATCCATATTCACTGGCAAGCGGTTCTTTCACCTTGATGATCATATCGGCTTCGGTCCACACGGACTTGGCATCCATCCGAATCTCGGCGCCTGCAGTTTGATATTCATGATCCGTGAATCCACTGCCGTTCCCCGCGCCTTGTTCAATCAGTACCTGGTGACCGGCTCTGATGAAATCAGCAGCCCCGGCCGGAGTCATTGCTACACGATTCTCATTGTTCTTGATTTCTTTGGGAATTCCGATTCTCATCACCATGCACCTCGTCCATTTATTGGTTGTTAGCTTATACTACAAGTTTATGACTTGGATAATCGTTTTGCACCTTACTTGATGTCTAATCTTTAGGAATTGAACTCAACATATTGTCGAAAAAGACTGTTCAGGACATTTGTCCATGGATTATAATGTAAGAAAAAATAACACGAAGAGGGATCGCCATTGCGAAATGACCGTGTGTTTACGATCAAAGATATCCTTGCACGTCCGGTATTTCGCCGAGCACGACTAGCGGCAGGGAAGGATGGAGTGAACCGTCAGGTTGGCTGGGTTCATGTATTGGAGATTACAAATGTATCTCCATTCGTAAGCCCCCATGATCTTATTTTATCCACTGGACTGTGGCTTCAATCGGAAGAAGGGCGCGAAGAGTATCTGCTTCAACTCATTGGCAGTGAGGCAGCCGGGCTGTGTGTGGAGTTTGGTACCAGCATATACGGAATCCCCGAAGAACTGATTGAACTGGCGGACAGACACCAATTTCCGCTAATCGTATTCGAGCAACCGGTCCGTTTTGTCGAGATCACACAGGATATTCACTCTCTGCTCATTAATCATCAACACCAGTTGCTGAAAAGTCTGGAAGCATACTCCCGTCAGCTTCAGCAACGAACATTACAGAGTACGGATATGTCTGCTGTGCTGAACCTGCTGCATGAGTACGCTGCCAAACCGGTGGTGTACATTTCGTCCATGGAGCCAGGCAGTTTTGTGCCCGAGCTTGTTCCGGAGATGGAACAGGCCATCTATACCTGGTACGAGCATGAGGTAGAACATCTGGATTTGAATGATTCAGATACCGAATTATGGTTCCACATCGACGAAGAGAAGGCTCTGCTGTGTCATCCGGTCGTCTGTTTTGGCCAGGTATTTTCGGCTGTAGGCATGATTGTGCATCCCGCAGCTCCAGTGGAATATCTCAAGCTGTTGCTCGATTATACGGCGAAGGCGGCGGCAGCGCTCACGCTTCGTTCCCAGTTTCTTGAGGAGAAGATGGTCCGCAATCAGAATGAACTGATCCAGGATCTGATGAATGGCAACATCCATCAGGAGGAACAGGCTCAGACTCGAATGGGGCTTCGTTTGCTGGTGAAGGGACAGTACTGGTTTGCAGGAGGGGTCATCGAGATTGAGCATCGATTGAAGGGTACAGGCCGGGAGCGAATGGAAGCGAATCATCAGGATGTTCTTGTCCTGCTACGTTCCCTGCTCAAGAAGAACAATCTGCCTAGCCTGATTATGCTGAAGAACAACCAGGTATATCTGTGCTGTGCGAAGGAAGTGGTAACGACTGCTGCACGTCATCAGTTGCTACGATTGCTGGAAGGAATCGCTCTGGACGTGAAGCGGTTTGCGAGCCGTAACTTGAAACAGGTTATGATTCATGTGGGATTTGGCAAGTTACGCAACCGTTTGACCAGCCTGCCGGAGAGCCTTCAGGAGGCCTATCAGGTGATCGAAGTTTCGAGATCGGTAGATTCGATGGAACATGTTCACTTTTACGAACGTATGGGTATATATCAAATGTTAAAGGCGTTACCCCAATCCTTCCTGCAACCCTTTGTCCAGGATCACCTGGGTATGTTGATTGAACATGACCAAACGCATCACCTGCGATTGGTGGAGACGTTGGATGCTTACCTGCAGAACTTTGGTTCCAAACGGGATGCAGCTGCCCAGTTGTTTATTCATCGGCAAACGTTGTACAACAGACTGGAGAAGCTGGAAGAACTGATGGGTCCAGGTTACATGGATCAAGGGAGAAGAATCTGTCTGGAGATGGCGCTGCTCGCGCACGCGATGATTGAGAATGGGCAGTGGCAATCCTCTTGATGAGGTGAAAGGGATGCAACACAGACTGTGCACCCATCTTACACTACCTTGAGCACAGTCTAGCAGTTTTTACTAATCCGCCGGGTATGTTGTAATGAAGCAGGCAGGCGTTGCAGAGTGGAAGTGGAGCGTCGGCCCCGATAAAGCTTCACTTGACCGGAGGATGGTGCCAGTGATAAGGAAGAAGGTGCAGCCAGCCGATACGGGGGGGATGACCGGTCAGGGAGTCCTTCCGGTTCTGCGACGTTGTCCTCCATTGAAATGCCACTTTGGTGCAGCCATTCATTAAGTCGTTTGGGATTGATTCCGAGTTGTCCGCTCAGATTACAGATATCGAGGTTTATTCTCACACAAATCCGCCTTTCCTGGAATATCGGGCTGGTAGTAGGGTATGAAAGGGAAGCATGAATTCGAGATCAGTAAATGCTCATGTAACATGTTGATTGCAGTTTGATCGGCGGAATGATCCATTATGATAAGAAATAATGCGGAGGCGTTTATGTATACCTTGTTATACGTTTCCATGTCCGCTGTTTTGAATATTTCCATTAAATTGGCTTTTAACAAGATTCTATCACTTCACATGCAATTGCGCGTCTCAATATAGTCTCAATTTTGTGAGAGAAAAAAGTATATTAAAAGTACCAGTATCTAGTACGGAGGACATATATGGGAAACAGTAGTGAGGCTCAATACGACAAATATCTTGAGGATGGCAAACGTTTCATTGGTCGAACCAAGGAACTGACGACACTGGAGCGGTGGTTCAATCATCCGGAAGCCCCATTAACCATATTTTCAATTACGGGTATGGGAGGCATTGGTAAATCTTCCTTGCTTTCAGAGATGTTATCTGTCTCTCGGGATCGAGGTGCGACGGCAATATGGATGGATGGTCGATCATGTGGGGCAACTCCTTCCGTTTTTATGGATTATTTGTCCTCTACATTAGGCTTGGAAACAATGGATAGTGAAGGATACCCGCGACCATTGAGTCTGCTGAGAGACACATCGATCGAGAAGAGATTGGTTCTGGCCGTGGATAATTATGAAGAGCTTGCTCTGTTAGAAAGCTGGTTCATGGAAGTCTTTGTATCCAAACTTCCGTTAAGAGGGATACTTGTCATTCTTGCATCACGCCCGGAACTGGCGTCCACCTGGCGGACACATCCCCGATTACATCAGAGATTTATACAGATGCGGCTTCAACATTTTACAGTTGATGAGATTACGGAATACATCACGGTGGCAGGCTTTCTGAATCAGGGGATGGCGGGTACCATTACGCGAATGACCGATGGACATCCGCTGGGGCTGGCCCTTGCTGTAGAAGCTGCGGATCAGAGGAGGAATCTTCCACAGTCCGAATGGGCTGAACTGTCACATATGATCAGTGCACGATTGTTATTGGAACTGACGAATTCCCGTCTACATCCCATGGTCGAGGTACTGACACTGATTGAGACAGCCAATCAGGAATTGTTATCATCTGTCCTGGACATGACTGTGACGCAAGAAGACTACCACATGCTGAGACAGATGTCGTTTATCCGTTCCGGTCCGGATGGTCTTGGACTGCATGACATGGCCAGGGTACATCTGCTACGGGATTTTCGACAGCGTGAGCCACATCGGTTGCAGACATTGCGTATCAAGATTGCGAAGCTGCTGAAACCGCTACATGAACACGCAGGGGCTCATGAGCGTCGTCAAATCGCCCGAAAGATGCTGCTGCTCTGTCAGGAATCGATGCTTCAATACCGCAAGTACGCAGACGTGTCTCGTGATTCCCTGTTCTCCCCTCTTGAGACGATGAGAAAAGAGGATCTGCCCGCTCTGCACAGCTTGTTACAGCAATGGTGCGAGTACAGCGTGGAACCATGGCAGGCTGTGTCCTATGGCCCGTTCCTGGATGAGCTGGCGCACCGTTATCCCGAAGGGATCGTATTGATGCGTGACCAGCTTGGAGAGTCAATCGCCATGTTCATTACAGTGCTAGTACATAGGGAAAGTAGCGGGCTGCTACTGAAGTATTTTCCAAATGAGATGAATGAATGCTTCACACCACAGGAGCTTGGCAATGATCCGGATCAGAGTGATACTCACTTTGCTTTGCTGGCTGCGGCAAGAGATGACGTGCCTGGTTACACACGAGAAGAACTGGTGGGGTATATGGCACTGGACCGACTGTCTCTACTGGGTGATGGTGCGCGAGCGATACTCGTTGCAACGAATCCTCACCTGAAACTATTTTTGCAAAGTATTGGATTCCAGATGCGAAGAACCCGCACTCGTGTCTGTGACAGATTCGAGGACCAGGCGGACATACTTGATTTGGATTTGCGTAGCGGGCATTTCGGAGAGTGGGTCATGTCTCTGCTTGATCCGAAATCAACAGAAGATCGTATACAGCCGGAAACAACAGAAGTGGATGGTGTCATCTGGACTGAACAGGATGTTCGCAAGATGTTGGGGGATCTTCGTTCCCCGGGAGAATTGCATGAATATGCTGACAGGGTTAGAGGAGTAAAGGATGGAATCCAGTTACAGCTGTATGTCATGGATCTGTTGGAAGGCAGAGTACATGGCCTATCTCCACAGGATCAGATGCTGTTATGCGCGGCCTACTGGACGCATGCTGGCAATCCAACTGCCGCAGCCCAGACGTGTTCCATGAGTCGGGCGACATTTTATCGCCATCTCAGAACAGCGCTGACTCGCTTGGCGCGGATTTTGTAGGGTTCTATTCGTTCGTCATACCGATAATGAAGACAAGAAGAGGCTGGTCATAGACCAAGCCTCTTCATGCGGTTATAGAGCGTTGCCCTGGAGATGCCAAGTTGCTTGGCGAGTGTTCGTTTGTTGCCATCTGCTGCTTTCAGATATTGAATTAGAAGCTGCGCCTCATAGGTGTCCAATTTTTGCTGGTAGGTAACACCTGAGACAAGTTCGGAATCATCTGAGGGATCTAATTCGTCCACATTTGCAACGGATCGAGGTTCTTTTTCTGGTTCTGCTCCCGCCGAATCCTGACGTTGCTGATTTTCGTTGTTGGCATATGAATGAATTCCGGATGTCAGTTGAACTTCGGACTGTTCTTGCATGATGAGGGAAGTGAGGGTATCTGGCAGATATTCCTGCTTCACCTCACCATCTGTCGTCAGAATGGTCAGGCGTTCGATCACATTTCGTAATTCACGTACGTTGCCTGGCCAATCATATTGGAACAGCAACTTGAACACTTCAGGTGGAACCAATTCAATATGACGGTTATAGAGCAATGAGAATTCTTGAAGGAACGTCTGGGTTAATTCATATATATCTTCCTTGCGCATACGCAGAGGAGGGATGACTAGGTTAATGACATTCAGCCGATAGTAGAGATCTTCTCGGAATTGATTACGGGCAATCATACTCATTAGATTCTGGTTGGTTGCTGCGATAATCCGGCAGTCGGCCTGTTTCATACGCGTTCCCCCCACAGGAAAGTAACTCTTCTCCTGCAACACCCGAAGCAGTTTCACTTGCAATTCCAATGGCATCTCACCGATCTCATCCAGAAAAAGAGTACCCCCTTCGGCAAGCTCAATCTTGCCCTTTTTGCCTTTGGGATCTGCTCCGGAGAAGGCACCTTTTTCGTAGCCGAACAACTCACTTTCAAACAAGGAAGCAGGAATTGCCCCACAGTTAATAGCGATGAACGGTGCAGTCTGCGATTCACGAAGATCATGAATGGCTTTGGCGAATAACTCCTTGCCTGTGCCGCTCTCTCCGAGGATAAGTACGGTTGCTGAGGTGGTACTGATCTTGCGTATGGTCTCCATGCACTGTTTGATGACCGGGCTGCTGCCCTTGATTCTGGCAAATGGATCTAATTCGGGACGTAGCCGAGCAACGGCTTTCTCCAGGTGCTGGACTTTGGAGGTCATATGTAATAGTTCCTGATGTAATCGGATTTCGGTTGTTATATCCACTTCTGCAGCAACTGCACCTACAATATGTCCATCCAGTTGGACAGGACGAGCATTAATCAGCGCGAAGAGGTCGGGCCGTGGCTGATGCTGTTTGCGATAGACCGTTTCACCGGTATACAACGTTTTGAGAGACTGTAGCCGATCTGGAGGGAAAAAGTCCGCTGCGGGTTGTCCGATGATGTCTTTTTTGCTGATCGAAAAAACATGCTCCGCGCCAGTTGTCCAGTAGGCCACCTTGGCATCTTCATTAATTAATGTCAGAGCTGAACCCGCTGTCTCCAGTGTGGTCTCAAAATAAGCTTCTATTAGGCGATGCGCATGCATCATGGCATGTAAAACATCGGATACGGCGATATATCCCAATAGAGGGCCATCATCCTGAATGAATAAATAAGAAGATGTGTCGAATAAGCAGAAGGCATCTACCAACGATGTTGATGACGGAATGGTAAGTGTGGGGAGGTCTGTATCCAGAACATCCATATCCGTACGCAATAAAGACATTAATTCTGGAAGTAAATGTTTCATCGATATCACCTCAGTTAGAACATAACTTTTGGAAACGACTTCTTTTACACGAGTTACTTACAAAGTGATCTACATATGAAATGACTGGAGAATGATGGTTACCCATATTATAACTTTCCAAATGAGGTGTGTATATATTTTTTGACATGAAGCATACATGTTGTCGGCACAGAGGAGATCGATGTTGAATTTTCATTTCTTTTATTCCCTTTTAATATTATTTAAAGGAATTAATGTTAATTATTATAGACCATTTAGTGATTAAGGTGAGGGTTAAGTTATTAAAATTGACATTTAAAATACCTGATAGAACTGTTATTTCTCAATATGTTACACGGGCAGTTGAAGTGATTATTCGTATAGAACATGAATTGTCCACACCATTATGAAACTTCTGAATAATGCTATATGAAGGCTATCCGCATGAAGAAGAACCAAAGGAGGGTGATGAAATGGCCATTCTATCAACTGGGCCCATTGAGAATAAAATTTCAGGAATAACGGGGATCCGACCAACTCAATCCGTTACGGTCAAAATCGATAACCGGAATGCGACAGAAATGTTCACGGTCCTTCTTCGGGGTTATTACCTTAATGGAGTCAGAACATTATATGTAGAAGAACTGCTCAATGTATCACCTAATCAGGTCATAACCAAAGTTTATAATGGGAATTTTGATGCTTTCGAGTTTGTATTTTCAACCTCAGACACGGCTGCTTCAGAAGCACAAATATCCGTATGGGGCAAAAATGCCGCAGGCGAATTAGTCGCGGCTCACCGATTGGTATCCCAAGAGTTATTGGGAGAAACGCTGAGCACAACGGGAGTAACAGGAGCCACAGGGGCCGCGGGCGTTACAGGAGTAACAGGAGGCACCGGGGTCACTGGTAGTACGGGCGTTACGGGAGTAACAGGAGGGACTGGAGCTACTGGAGTGACAGGAGCCACAGGCGTTACGGGAGTGACGGGAGGCACTGGGACCACCGGAG
Source organism: Paenibacillus sp. FSL M7-1414 (assembly GCF_038003195.1). Classification (NCBI taxonomy): domain Bacteria; kingdom Bacillati; phylum Bacillota; class Bacilli; order Caryophanales; family Paenibacillaceae; genus Paenibacillus; species Paenibacillus sp. FSL M7-1414. The sequence continues at coordinate 1,297,112 of NZ_JBBOOS010000001.1, forward strand.
TAACAGGAGCCACGGGTATTACGGGAGTAACAGGTGTCACCGGGGTTACGGGAGCAACGGGAAGCACCGGAGCTACTGGAGTGACAGGAGTCACAGGCATTACGGGAGTAACGGGAAGCACCGGAGCCACTGGAGTAACAGGAGCGACGGGCATTTCTGGAGCAACGGGAAGCACCGGGGCTACCGGAGTAACAGGAGCCACGGGCGTTACGGGAGTGACGGGAGGCACTGGGACCACCGGAGTAACAGGAGCCACGGGTATTACGGGAGTAACAGGTGTCACCGGGGTTACGGGAGCAACGGGAAGCACCGGAGCTACTGGAGTAACAGGGGCCACAGGCATTTCTGGAGTAACGGGAAGCACCGGGGTTACCGGAGTAACAGGAGCCACGGGCGTTACGGGAGCAACCGGAAGCAGCGGGGCCACCGGAGTAACGGGAAGCACCGGAGCTACTGGAGTAACAGGAGCCACGGGCGTTACGGGAGCAACTGGAAGCACCGGAGCTACTGGAGTAACAGGAGCCACTGGCATTTCTGGAGTAACGGGAAGCACTGGAGCTACTGGAGTAACAGGAGCCACGGGCATTTCTGGAGTAACGGGAAGCACCGGGGCTACTGGAGTGACAGGAGCCACGGGCATTACGGGAGCAACGGGAAGCACCGGGGCCACCGGAGTGACAGGAGCCACGGGCGTTACGGGAGCAACGGGAAGTACCGGAGCTACCGGAGTAACAGGAGCGACGGGCGTTACGGGAGCAACGGGAAGCACCGGGGCTACCGGAGTAACAGGAGCCACGGGCGTTACTGGAGTAACGGGAAGCACTGGAGCTACTGGAGCAACGGGAAGTACCGGGGTTACTGGAGTAACAGGAGCGACGGGCATTACAGGAGCCACGGGTATTACGGGAGTAACAGGAAGCACTGGGGTTACCGGAACAACAGGTGTCACTGGAGCAACCGGTACAGCAGGGCAAGGGTTGTCCTCGTACGCTTATATTTTTAATACTTCAGCTCAAACTGTAGCTATTGAAGCGGATGTAATCTTCGACAGCAACCAAAATCTTACTAATATTACTCATGCGCCCAATACCGCTGCGATTATTATTGGTAATGCTGGGGACTATGCGGTGTTTTTCAACGTTGCAGGTGTGCAGGCAAACCAATTCACCCTTTATCAAAACGGAGCCCCTGTAGGTGGCAGTGTCTATGGTTCAGGAGCTGGGACTCAACCGAATCCAGGCATGGTCATTATTACGGCTGCTCCCGGTGATGTGCTGACATTACGGAATCATTCCAGCGCATCAGCTGTTGGTCTGCAAACACTAGCAGGTGGAACACAGACCAATACTAATGCTTCTATTCTTATTCAACAGTTAAGCAGTTAAACTTTTCGAGCTTATAATTTTGATTAATAAATGGGTGTGTCCAGAAAAGTAGACATTTAAAATTGGAGATGCTAATTTTTTAGACATTAAGAGAAGAATCGGAGAAAAGGAAAGTTAGATGCTCTTGTAAAGTGTTCGTACAGAAAAAACCATGTGCCCAGAAAGAAAGAGGCAACATGGTTTTCTTTTGTCTTTTTTCATATATATATTGATCCAGCTGGAAAATAACTATCGGAACATATTCTTAACGACCATCCAGAGATTAGCCGGTTTTTCGGCTAAACGGCGGGTATAGTACGGATACCACATGGTGCCATAAGGTACGTAACAGCGAATGCGATAGCCTTCTTTGGCGAGACGTTCCTGTTCGCTCATGCGCAGACCATATAACATCTGAAATTCAAAGGCATCCGGCGAGATTCCCCGATCCTTAGCGTATTGTTTTGTCCAGTTAATGATGTGATCATCATGCGAGGCAACCGCAGTGTACACACCCTGATCGAGGTGATTACGAATCATCGTTTTGAATTGATGAATGACTTCAGAAGTATTCTGATAGGCTACTGATCCGGGTTCTTTGTAAGCACCTTTAACCAGACGAAGCCGAATGCCTTCCCGAATCATATCACGTGTATCTTCTTCGGTGCGATGCAGGTAGGCTTGCAATACTGTGCCTGTATTATGCAGTCCTTCCGAGTGCAGTCTTCGCACAATATCCAGCGTTGCTTGAGTAAATGGACTATCCTCCATATCAATTCGGACAAATAGATCATGCAATTTGGCTTGTGTGGCAACGGTACGGATATTTTGGTAACCCTCTTCCGGTTCAAGTGCGAGGCCCATCTGGGTTGGTTTTAGCGAGACGTTGGAGTCTACGCCTTCACGTGCAATGCCTTCTACCAGGCGTACATACTCATCCCTGTATAATGCCGCTTCGCTCAGGCGAGTGATGCCTTCGCCCAGATGATCGAGTGTAGCCATAATGCCTTTATTATTGAGTATATGGATCTCTTCGAGAGCTTCTTCCAAGGTGTTTCCTGCAATAAATTTGCCTGCCAGCTTCTTACCATATCTAATGGACAGGTTCTCTACAGCTTTGTTGCCTGCCACGGTCAATAAGGTTTTGCGATATAGTTCCGTTCCTACACTCATTTTCGTTTCCTCCTTCAGCATTTTGCATCCTTAATTCAAGCAAGAAACGTGCCAGATTTGGCGATGGTCTACTATTTTTCATGAAAATTATCTATTTAAATTGAACTAAACATTTACACAAAACGGAGAGGACAGAAAGAACCTGAAGAAGCGGAGCGCTCGCCTTTATCCCCGGATTTCCCCTCTATAAAAAGGAAACAAAAAAATCTGGGGATAACAGCGATCGGAAGGTTATTCTGTCATCGGAGTGGCCCGAGTGAATTTTCTTTAGTTAAATTTAACGAGAAAAATATTTCAGTCTCAACCGGAGTTGGCACGGATTTTGCTACATATATTTGGTGATGAGTAACATGCAAAATAATTCAGGCGAGCAGCCAGCGAATCCCACATCCTGAAGGAGGAATCATTGATGAATATCCCTTTTGTTAACGAACCATTCACACCCTTTGCAGTACAGGCGAACCAGGAAGCATTTGAAGACGCACTTCGTCAGGTAGAAGCTGAACTTGGGCAGGAATACCCGATTATTATTGGTGGGCAAAAAATAACAAGCAGCCGCACGTTAACTTCCGTGAACCCGGCAGCCAAGAATCAAGTTGTCGGAACGATCCATCAGGCAGATCAGGAATTGGCCGAAAAGGCCATTCAGACAGCAGCGGAGACATTCCACACATGGAAACATACTGACCCGAATGAACGGGCTCGTTATCTATACAAAGCAGCTGCCATTATGCGTCGTCGCAAGCATGAGTTCTCTGCATGGATGGTTTATGAAGCCGGCAAGACTTGGCCTGAAGCCGATGCGGATACAGCAGAAGCCATTGATTTTATGGAATTCTACGCACGGGATATGCAGCGACTGAGTGAACCGCAGCCCCTCGTGCGGATTGCAGGGGAAGATAATGAGCTGAGCTATATTCCGCTGGGTGTTGGTGTTGTTATTCCACCTTGGAACTTCCCGCTGGCGATTATGGCAGGCATGACTTCGGCTGCACTGGTATCTGGCAACACAGTGGTCTTGAAGCCTGCCAGCACAACTCCGGTGATTGCCGCCAAGTTTATGGAGCTGCTCGCAGAAGTTGGTCTGCCGGATGGCGTTGTGAACTTTTTACCAGGACCAGGCAGTGAAGTGGGGGATTATCTCGTGGATCATGCGCTCACCCGGTTTATCAGCTTCACCGGTTCCCGAGATGTGGGACTGCGAATTAATGAACGTGCAGCACGAACAGCTCCAGGTCAGAAGTGGATCAAACGGGTTATTGCAGAGATGGGCGGCAAGGATTCTATCGTAGTAGACAGTGACAGTGATCTGGAACTCGCGGCAGAGTCCATTACCGCTTCGGCATTTGGTTTCTCAGGCCAGAAATGTTCGGCGTGTTCCCGTGCCATTATTCATAAGGATGTATATGATGAAGTATTGCAAAAAGTGATTGAACGGACACAGAAACTGACGATGGGTAGTCCGCTTGAAGTTGGCAGTCAGGTTGGGCCAGTTATCGATGATAAGGCATATGCAAAGATCACGGAATATATTGAAATCGGCAAGGGTGAGGGGCGGCTTATGCACGGTGGCGGTACAGGGAACGTTGAAGGTTATTTCATTGAACCAACCATAATTGCGGATGTAGACCCGAGAGCCCGGATTGCTCAGGATGAGATTTTTGGACCTGTGCTTGCGTTCATCAAAGCAGAATCTTTCCAGGATGCTTTGGATATCGCCAATAATACAGACTATGGTCTGACCGGCGCGGTGATCTCACGTAATCGTGAACATCTGGAACAGGCAAGACGCGAATACTTTGCGGGTAATCTGTATTTCAACCGGAAATGTACCGGAGCACTGGTAGGCACACATCCATTTGGCGGATTTAACATGTCAGGCACGGATTCCAAGGCAGGTGGAAGAGACTATCTGCTGTTGTTTACCCAGGCGAAGCTGGTGTCGGAGAAATACTAGACAGGAACTCATGATCCAACTAAAAACTTCTTACATTCACTTGAATAGTATGCTATTATCCCTGCAAATCCTTTTGTTCGTATAAGAAACACAGATGCTTATTGCCTAAGGCATAAGGAGGGTAACGGATGTTAGGTGTTCAGTTGGTACAGGAACAACGTATTCGGCTGTCCATCACGCCGGAGATGAAACAATCCTTTCAATTGCTAACCATGTCTGGTCAGGATCTGACCCGTTATTTGCTGGATGCAGCGGAGGAAAATCCAGTACTTGAACTGGAAGAACAAGCTGCGCCTCTCGCCCGGATTCCGCGGCGAATGGATCAGCGGAGGTATGATTCCTATGACCCGTTGCTTCAGGCCAAAGGTGCCGAACCTACTCTGGAACAATTGCTGATTGCGCAAATTCGAGTGATGACAATTCCAGACGAATTGGAAAATATGGCCGTATATTTGGCAGGGTGCGTTAATGATGATGGTTATCTGACGATTGAACTGGCAGAGGTGCAAGCAACACTTGAGCTTCCGATGAGCAAGATTGCAGCGGGACTGGAGCTTCTCCAATCGCTGGACCCTGCTGGTGTAGGGGCGCGGAATCTGCAAGAATGTCTGTTGCTCCAGATTAGACGTGATCCATCAGCCTCGCTGAATGCGGAATGGATGGTGGAAGCAGGATTGGAAGCACTGGTTCCTTTTCACCCAGGTAGAACAGGGAGACGATTAGGCATGACTTCGCAGGAAGCTCAGACTGCCTATGACTATATTACACGTCTCGATCCCAAGCCCTGTCGATCGATCGGATGTATAGAACGGCCACATTACATTATTCCGGATGCCATTGTTGGGTTGCGTAACGGTGAGGTCCATTATAGTTTGCATGCAGCAGGTAACCCTCGGGTATCGATGAATGAAGCGTGCTTCCGCTGGATCAGGGAAGAGGCTCCGGACACAATCTGGTCTACCCGCGTGGCAGAGGCGAGGGCTATTATTCGGAGTGTACACTTGCGGCGCAGGACTTTAGTGCGTGTGCTGGCGGCAGTGATGGAAGAGCAGAAGCACTTTTTGGTCAAAGGCCCATCCGCGCTAAAACCACTTAATCTGGCTGTTATTGCAGAGAAGATTGGCATGCATGAATCAACGGTAAGTCGTGCGGTGAATGGTAAATACATTGAGACCCCACATGGTGTATATGAACTCAGGGCTTTTTTTGCCTCGGGAATCAGTACAACATCAGGGGAGAAAACATCAGCATCAGCGGTGAAACGTAGATTAAAAGAAATCATTCGCATGGAACAGGCTCAGCGTCCATACTCGGATAGTCATTTGGCCACACTGCTCGCCGAGGAGGGGATTGTCATCTCCCGCAGAACGGTTGCCAAGTACAGGGAGGAACTTCAGATTCTGCCTTCCCTTGAGCGTAAACGGTGGGCTTAATCGAATAGCTGGCTTATTATCATCTCTGAATACAAGAACCCCCGCAAACCGGATAAACGGTCTGCGGGGGTTCTTGTTAATTATTTGAGTTTGGGTTGCTGCATCAGTTTTCCTGAGTACCTACAAACGTTCCATATTACGCAGGAAGTGTTCTCCGGCAATCCCTGGTGTAGTCATCTGTTCCGGATGAAGAATCTCTTCCAGTTCTTCCGGTGTCAGCAATCCGCGTTCGAGAATAATCTCTTGCAAGGAAAGTCCAGTCTTGAGCGCTTCCTTCACGATGGAAGCTGCCACATTATAACCCAAGTGCGGGTTCAACGCCGTAACCATACTGAAACTTTGGTTCATGATTAATTCGCAGCGCTCACGGTTAGCTTCCATCTCTTCAACTGCATAACGTGTGAAAACATCGATGCCGTTATTCATGATTTTCAGCGATTGCAGCAAGTTGAAAGCAATAACTGGGCCCATGACATTCAGCTCGAATTGACCGGCTTCACATGCCATACAGATCGTATGATCGTTCCCCATCACCTGGAAGGATACCTGGTTAATGACTTCCGCCATAACGGGGTTGACTTTACCCGGCATAATGGACGAACCTGGCTGACGCGGTGGCAGGCGCAATTCATTGAATCCTGCACGCGGGCCTGAAGCCATCAAGCGAATGTCATTACAGATTTTGGAAAGGCTAACCGCACATACCTTCAGCGCCGCTGAAAGTTCCAGATAGGCATCTGTGTTCTGGGTTGCATCCACGAGATCCTCAGCTGTTTGTAGTGGTAGTCCGGTAACAGCTGACAGGTGCTCTGTAACCTTGACGATATATTCGGGTTTGGCATTGAGTCCTGTACCTACCGCAGTTGCACCCATGTTAATGGTAAGCAAGCGACGATTGGCGAATTCAAGACGCTCAATATCCCGTCCGATGACACGGGCATAAGCTCCGAATTCTTGTCCAAGGCGAATAGGTACGGCATCCTGAAGATGGGTACGGCCAACCTTGACCACATCGTTGAATTCCACTTCTTTTTTACGGAACGCATCCTGTAGTCTTTTCATGGTAGCGAGTAACGTCTCCGACAGTTGGTACGCCGCAATGCGCAGTGCTGTAGGAACCACGTCATTAGTAGATTGGGACATGTTCACATGATTATTGGGATTGCAATGGAAGTAGTCTCCCTTGCTTTTGGTTAACAGTTCCAGCCCGCGATTGGCCAAAATTTCGTTCATATTCATATTCATGGAGGTGCCTGCACCGCCCTGAATGGAGTCTACAATAAAATGATCCAGATGATGGCCTTTCATCATTTCTTCAGCTGCCATGACGATCACATCGCCAATCTTGCTCGGCAGCATCTTCAACTCCATGTTGGTAATCGCTGCTGCCTTCTTCACCGCAGCCAGAGCCGTGATCAGCTCCCGGTGTACCGGAACGCCGGTAATCGGGAAGTTTTCCACGGCCCGTACCGTTTGAATTCCGTAATAAGCATAAGCCGGGATTTCTTTTTCACCGATAAAATCTTTCTCCGTCCGTGTGGACATAGTAGACATCTCGTTCGCCTCCAGTGGCATCAATAAAAATAGTTCGGCTCCAGCGTTGCTGAAGCGCACTCAGTATATCATTTAAGCAAAATGGATGCCAATCTAAATCATTTGACCTCTTGTGCCGATAATAAATAAAATTAGGGATATCCAAGCTTGTCTTATACATTATGCGCTATATGGTAGAGAAGTCATGCATGAACGGCAAGTATGAGGGGGAATAGAACGTTTTCAGTGATGTATATCACATGAAATTTGGTACTTGATTGGTAAAATAGGAAAAAAGGACTACGGGGTGTGCACATGAAATGGACTTTAGGAGCAAAGACTGTCGCAGGTTTGGTACTGATTTCGATTATTACCTACGGAACTAGCGGCTTTTTTATATTTTTTGTCAAAGACTGGATTACATTAGATATTCCTAATTGGGTATACATATCGATTATCCTGATCATGGGAGTATGCTGGAACGGGATTCTGGGATGGTTTGCCTCACGCTGGCTGACTCGTCCAATCGTTCACCTGTCCCGGGCTGCACAGCAAGTTTCAGCGGGAGATCTGACAACCGAAATTCCGCAGCGACGCACGCAGGATGAACTTACTGTATTATATGATGCTTTTCGCGCAATGGTTTCTAACCTTCGAAGCATTGTAAATGATATTGCAGACAGTACAAGAACGACTTCACAGAACGCACAGTCTCTGAGTGAAGCGATTACCCAGGCCGCTGAACAGATCGAGATGATGTCGGATGCGGTAGATCATATTGCAGTAGGCGTAGAAGAGCAGAAGGTCACTTCCCATCAATCTTTGATCACTGCGGATGAGATGCTGAACGATTTCCAACGTATGCATAGCCAGTCAATGGACATGACAGAGATGTCCGGTCAGATGGAACGATCGGTGGATCATACAAAACAGACTTTCTCATCGTTGATGAAAGGGATGGACGAGCTGGCCGAGTCGCACAATCGTTCCCGCGATATTATGCTGTTGCTGGAGAAGGAAGCCTCCGATATCGAGGTAATTACCCAGTCTGTCAAAAACATCGCAGAGGAAACTGGGTTACTTGCCTTGAATGCTTCCATTGAGGCTGCACGAGCTGGCGAAGAGGGTTCTGGTTTTGCAGTCGTGGCGCAGCAGATCCGCAAGCTGGCAGACGAAAGTAAGGAATCGGTACACCGTATTAATGAGCTGATTAGTCGTGTGCAAGAGCGGATCAGGGAGACAGCCCAACTGTCTCATGAGCAGCATGGTCTCGTGGTTAATGAATCGGAGCGGACCGTCTCTGTGGATCAGACGTTGCATGAACTGACAGGTACAGTGGAAGTATTTATGAAGGGTGCACATGATATCGGCTCCAAGATTGCAGAACAGACCGGTCGCGTGGAGCAAACGCACGGTCATGTGAAGAAGATCCAAGGGAAAGCTGGATCGTTCTCGGATGAGGCGAGACGAATTATGGATGCCGCACACGAAGAGACAGCCATCATGGAGGAGATTTCATCCTCGGCTGAAGAACTGAGACAATTAACCGATCGGTTATTGGACAAAACCAAAGCATTCCGGATGCAGCCTTAAGCTGTGTTCGGGATTTTTTTTGTTTTTGGAGCACAGTTTTGGCATGATAATTTGCTTATTCTGGTTAAAGCCGAACGTTCTTTCGTGAAAACGAAAATTTGTAAAGATTATTTTATGAAAGATTAACAAATTCGCAACTTGCAGGCGATAAATGAAGATATAATAGGATTATCACAACAGATAAAGGAGCCCAGTATATTGAAAACTTGGACAGGTATCCTGCTGATGATTATTCTGGCGGTAGCTACGATTAGTACAACTTCGGCTGCCAGAACCATGAATGAATCGCAAAAACAGCTTAACATAGATGATCAATCCAGCCAGACCGAAGTGGTCGAGGCTTCCAATATAGATAAACTGCATGACACAACGAAGACAACACAGGAATCCATTCCTGTGAAAGAGGAATACGTTTCGGTAGCTCCAGAGAATGAGAACGTCAGATTATACCCCATGAAAGTTGAGGGTTCAGGATATATATATAACGGAATGATTTTGGAAGTGGACGGCAAAACGCGAGAATTTAGTGATTGGCAGGGAGAAGGCGGGTCTTACAAACCCGAAGTGCACGAGTTGGATCTGAATGGAGACGGCCAGAAAGAAATTATCGTTTTGTACACGGAAGGTCATGGAACAGGTATTTATTTGGGACAAGCACGTATCATTAATCCGGTAACGCTGGAAGAGATGAAGATGCAATCTCTGGATGAGATTGCGAAACAACATGTGAAGTCAAAAGTTACGGTTAGATCAGACCGTGTGGATGTTGATGTCGCCGTTGATGGTGTTCAAGCAGAACCTTTACGGATCGAGGAAGATACGAGTGGCGGCGTATATAACGAAGAGTTGGGGTTCGGTGGAGTTACCTATTACAGTGTAGAGGATGGCCAGCTTGTCGTATCAGCAGCAGGATCTTACGGTGCGGCTTTGTATGCGGGTGATCTGACATTTGCTTATGAGTATCAAGATGGCGAGTGGAAGGCCGTAGATTTGAAGTACAGCATGGAAGTGTATGAAGAAGAATATTATGAATCTTTTGATTGATATCATCCTGTTGATATCATAGTGCAGTGGGAATTAAAAGTTCTCGATTGTGGAGTTAAGTGAACAACTGACAAGAATATCTTCCTTTCTCCGTATACGGACAATGGGAAACAGGGCGAGGCTGAAAAAAATGGGGACATACAGCCTCGTTTTGTGTTGCCCGGAAATAGGCAATGTGTACTAAAAATGCAGTAAACAATTGACATTATCACTTTAGTCGTTTAAATGTATAAAGGACAAATCATTTTAACATTCAGGAGGGATTTTGATGAAGAAAAAAGTTGTACTGGGTTTGATGGTAGGTACACTAACGCTTGGGATCGGAACAGGTGCACTCGCAGCAACAGGGTTGGAGCAGATTAAAGCCTATCTAAACAGCAAGATTACGCTAAAAATGGATGGTGCCACGGTGACAGCCAAAGATGCCAATGGTAAAACAGTGTTGCCTATCACTTACAACGGAACGACTTATTTGCCTGTGCGTGCTGTGGGATCTTTGCTTGGGACAGAGATCACTTATGACAGTGCAACTTCATCCGTCCTGATTGGCGGAAAGAATGGATCTGAGCCCGTAACCAACGGAAAAGTAACGCTGAGTGCACTTGGAACATCCGTACTGGGATCTACCGCTTGGCACACCAAAGATCCTAAGGATACCACATATAAAGGCAAGGATTACAAGGATGTTTATCTGCATAATGATCCTACGAAACAGGGGGATGATATCCAGATTAATACGGGTAAAAAGTATTCTTCTCTGCACTTGGAACTTGCCGCGCTGAAAGGAAATCAGGAGATTCATATCTATGATCAGGATCTCGCGACACTCAAAAAGTTCAATATCACTCCAGAAAGCGGTATGATGAGTCTAGATGTGGATGTTAAAGGTACAGACGCTGTCTATGTAGAGATTGTATCTGAAGATCCGGGTTCGGCTCTGTTTGTACCGCTCACAACATCGTATCTGACGAAGTAAAACACAATCTGCAAGTTTGCGACCTTACAGAAGGGGCAAGGCAAGCATAAACATAAAAAAACGATGATTCACTAGGCGATTCCTGAACCGTATCCGGTATTCAGAGTTGCCTGGTGAACATCGTTTTTATTTTCTTTTTGTTACGAATATTAACGAATGACGGTATCCAGTGGTTTGAGATTGGCTTCAATCTCGGCGCGGCGACTTTCAAGGAATGGAGGCAAAGCAAGCGATTCTCCCAGATGCTCCAATTCTTCGTCTGTATCAAATCCCGGACCATCGGTTGCAAGTTCGAACAGAATGCCGTTTGCTTCACGGAAATACAGGGAGCGGAAGTAGAAGCGATCTACAAAACCGGAGTTAGGGAATTGGAAGTTACGAACCCGTTCCACCCATTGTTTCAGTTCTTCTTCGTTATCCACACGGAATGCAACATGGTGTACGCTGCCACGTCCAGGACGCTCTTGGGCAAGGTCATTCCGTTCCTCAACATGCACCTCGGAGCCGCTGCCACCTTCACCGGATTCAAAAACGAGTACATCAGGTTGACCTGGAGTAAAGGCAGGGTAACTTCCTTTAGCTCTGAAACCGAGCAATTCTGTAAGAACCGGAGCGGTAAGGGAAGCATCTTTTACCGTAAGATGGATAGGGCCAAGACCTACAATGCCATACTCGGCAGGCACAGGACTCTGATCCCATGGTTTACCACCAGCGACACCTGTGTTGTTTTCATCCGAGACCAGAATCAGACGTTGTCCTTCAAAGTCTGTGAACGAAAGCGTGGCACGACCACCCCGTTCAACAATCTCTCCATGTGGGACTTCGAATTCGTCAAAACGCTGCTGCCAGTAAGTCAGTGCTGCATCACTTGGAACGCGCAGTGACGTGCCAGATATACTGTTCACACCTTCACGTGTCTGTCCGGCCATCGGAATCTCGAAGAAGGTAAGTTCGGTACCCGGATTGCCTTTTTCATCGCCATAGAAGAGATGGTAGACGGACACGTCGTCCTGATTGACCGTTTTTTTAATGAGGCGCAAACCCAGGATGTTGGTGTAGAAACGATAGTTCTGATCGGCATGTGCTGTTAGAGCTGATACGTGGTGAAGTCCTTTGATTTGCATAATAATTCCTCCTAGATGAAATGGGATAGTGTAAATGTTTAGTTGAACATTTGTTGAGTGCTGTATTTTTATCATTTCGGTTAAGAAAGTTACTAACTTTTCGTTTGTTTTGGTTCTGAATTTATCTTAACATAAAGATATTTAAATTACAATGCTTATTTAGAATTCCAACTGGACAGCATTTTCATTCAATGGCAAAATGAAAAAGTTAACATTAAAGAGAGATAATGTTGGTGAGATAATCGAAAAGGAGAGAAGAGATGCGTGGCGTATCCACCATGGCTGGACCCTTATGATGCAGAGCCGTTTATCCTGTTCTCCCGTTCACATATCGTTTCAATTAGCGTAATTACAGCATTAATTGTACTAATGTTTTTGCTTCGACACCATCTTCGATCATGGTCAGAGAGGGCACGCCGCATACTGCGGATTGTTCTGGCTTGTATCATGTTTGCCTGCGAAATCGTGCTGCAACTCTGGTATGTGTACGGAGGGATATGGAGCCTGAAGACGTCACTGCCACTCGAACTATGCAGTCTGTCTCTGCTATTATCGGCGTTGTTACTACTGACACGCAGTCGACTGTTACATTCTGCACTGCTCTTTGCGGGCATTGTTGGAGCCCTTATGGCGATCCTGACTCCTAATCTGGGTTATGGTTATGCACATTTTCGATTCATTCAATTTTTCGTTGCTCATGCCTGTATCATTCTGGCTTTACTATACATGACCTGGGTGGAACAGCTGCGACCTAGCTGGAGATCTGTAGCAGGTTCGATGATATTTGTGAATGTGGCAGCATTAATCGTATACGTTGTAGATGTCATGCTTGACGCGAATTATATGTTTTTGAGACACAAGCCGAGTACACCCTCGGTGCTTGATATGTTAGGTCCGTATCCCATGTACATCCTTGGGGAAGAGATACTTGCGCTAGTTTTGTTCTCGCTGATGTACATTTTGCTCTTTGCCATTCCAGATCGGTTGAAGCATCGTGTGAAAAAAGGTAAAAGCTCCGCGGTATAGGGATAATCCTTGTAGTTGCGTCTGCGCCGTATTATAAACTAAAACATCCCGCAGCAATCTGACCGGATCAGATCGCTTGCGGGATGTTTGGGCGTTGTCCCTAAATGGGGCCAACTTATATTTATATTTCTATCCACGGAGCAGTGATTCCGCACCATCCACGTAGATTCGTGTACCTGTAACATGAGAGGCTTCATCGGAAGCGAGGAACAGAACGAGGTTCGCCACTTGCTTCGACGTTCCAGGTTCGCCCTTGAGCGGATGCTCGTGACCCTCAGGGAATTCAACAGGAATCTGTACTTCTTTCAGATCATCCGACGGGTAGGTGTTATCATCAATGTTGGTATCGATGGCACCTGGACAGACGGCATTTACACGGATCTTATAACGAGCCAGCTCCAGTGCAGCCATCTTGGTAAACGCAGTTTGTCCCGCTTTGCTGGAAGCGTATGCAGAGAAACCGATCCCTGAGAAGACCCGGTTACCGTTGATGGAACTGGTGATAATGATGCTGCCGCCATGTTCTTTCAGATGGGGGATGGCATATTTGACGGTTGCGAAGGTTCCGCGCATATTGATCTCCATCGTCTGGTCCCAGTCCTCGATTTCCATTGTTTCGATCGGGGCCATCGTTCCGTTGATGCCAGCATTCGCAAATATGATATCCAGTTTACCCGCTTCAGCCGCAGCCTGATTGATTGCCTTCTGCACATTATCCGGTTTGGAGATATCACATTCGATCACATACGCTTCTCCGCCAGCTTTTTCAATCGTCTGCTTGGTTTCCTCCGCATTTTCGGGTGTGCGATCCAGCATATACACTTTGGCTCCATGCTCGGCGAAACGAATAGCGGTAGCCTGACCAATACCCGATCCACCTCCGGTTACAATCGCGACTTTGCCTTCCAAACGTTGTTCTGTCATCACTGATCCCTCCATGAGTTAGATTATCGTTGTACGCTCTACTTCTAACATACCCGGCTCAAGACGCGTGAATCATATGTGTATATATCAAAAAGAACAGGACCGCAACGCGGCCCTGTTCTGGAACAGATCAACTTCATCATCTGTCTGCTGTGAACTTATTTTGGCATGTGAATGGTGGGAAACTCATTCAAGTCATGTCCGATACTTACTTATGTTTCTTCCAGTCCATTGCACTGTTATTGAGCAAATATTCGAAGTCGTTATCCCGGCGCTTCTGCTCCGCTTGTCGAGCTTCTTCTGCCTGTTGACGCTCCTGTTCTTTAAGAGCCGCTTCGGCAGCCTTGGCTTCATCCGCCTGAGCTTTCAGCTTCTCCAGCACATCACTGCTAAGCAGATCCTTCAGTGTTGTGGGTTTATCCTGTGCTACTGCTGTTTTGGGAGCAGGAGTGCGTTTTTTGGATTTTGCCATAGGAAAATCTCCTTTCCAAACATGAATCAGGTTCCATTTATCGTACAGTAGTCATAGTATATCAGGTTCCCGTAAAGCATTCCATGAATCTGCGGAACAAAAGCAGGAAAACGAGGGTTGCGTGACGAATGAAAACGGGTATAAAATCATATACTATTACCGATACTGCGACTATTCCCTGGAGAAAGGAGTCGTTGTTCGTGGAAGTAAACCGTGGTTTACTGAAAGGGCTTGCATGGGGCGTTGCCTTCAGCTGCCCGTTATGGATTGCGATTATCGGCTGGTTACGTTTGATGGGATGGATGTATTGAGGATGATGCCGGAAGAGGTCATTTTTTATAAAGTCATATATGTAACCGCTATCATCAAAATAAATAAATAAAGCTCTGCCTTGCGAGATACGCACAGGACAGAGCTTTTGTTTGTTTAGAGTTCCTTACAAAGTCATAACCATGGATTATTATCCATTTGGCAAGGAAGTTAATTAAGGCATTTTTACCGGCTCTGGATATTCCAGACCATGTGTATCTACCGTAACTTTTTTCATAACTTGATCCTTAACGGGTTTGTCACCTTCACCTATTTCCTGAGCAGCAATGTTATCCACAGTTTCTATGCCTTCCGTTACTTTACCGAAGGAAGCATAGGCATTATCAAGATGATCAGCATCTGCTAACATAATGAAAAATTGGGAACCAGCAGAATCCAGATTATCTCCGCGCGCCATGGAGATAACCCCACGCGTATGATTCAGGTGATTTTTGTGACCGTTAGATGTAAATTCACCCTTAATGGCATACCCTGGGCCACCTCGACCATTACCGTCTGGATCTCCGCCCTGAATCATGAAACCTGGAATAACACGGTGAAAGATTGTGCCATCATAGAAACCCTGATTCGCTAGTGAAATAAAATTGTTCACCGTATTGGGTGCAATTTCCGGATATAGCTCAATGACGATCTTCTGTCCATCTGCCATTTCAATAGTAGCTACCGGATTGGGACCCGTTGGTTCAACTGGAGATGGTGTTTCTGTAGCGCCACTCGAAGGGCGTCCACAACCACTAATGACGATAAGCAGCATCGCGATTACCAGCGAGACCACTGTATTTTTTTTCCACTGTAAAGACATGAAAACGTTCCTCCTTGCATCTCTGCATTATATATTTTCTCCAAATCATATTTGGATATTTACCCAACTATCATACCGTTTTTGTGGACAGGATGGCAATGTAATACATGTGTTTGTGGTGAACAAGGGATGGTCTTCGTGGAATGATGGGTGTAAAATAAGGAAAATGCTTCCGCATCGGGACGTACGGGTCTGTTCCGTCCGCTCCAATACACGGCAGTCCCGGCGTCAGTAACGGAAAGGGCGTGCGGGTATATGAACTTCTCGTGGAAGCGCAATCTGGTCATATTGTGGATTGGTGTATTTTTTTGCAGCACTGCGTATTCGATCTCGATTCCATTTCTGCCCCTGTTTCTAAGTGCTGACTTGGGGGTTCGTGATCACCTGGAGTTATGGTCAGGACTGGCCTTTGGCATTACGTTTCTTGCAAGTGCACTCGTGTCTCCGTTCTGGGGATCACTGGCTGACAAATACGGACGCAAGCCCATGCTGATCCGGTCGGGATACAGCCTTGCCGTCTTGTATTTAATCAATTATTTCGTGCAGGACCCGTATTCGCTGATTGTTGTTCGATTGTTTCAGGGTCTGCTTGCAGGGTTTGTTCCAGCAGCGATTGCCTTGGTAGGCACGAATACACCTGAAGAGAAGACTGGTTATGCACTTGGTATTATGTCCACTGCAGGAGCCACTGGTGGTATTATCGGACCGTTAATTGGTGGTGTGGTGAGTCATTATTATGGCAACCGGAATGCATTTTTGTTTTCGGCTATTGTTGTGTTAGTCTCAGCAATCATCGCAACCTTCTGGGTAAAAGAAGAGAACTTCAACCGGAACAAAGCTCGTTCCCAAGTCATGGATGACATTCGTGAAGCGAGAGCAAATCGTTTGTTTATGACGGTGCTTGGCATGATGGGTATATGTACATTCTCCGTCATGATTTTGGAGCCACTATTGACGGTCTATGTGATGGAGATGGGCGTTCAGCCGGATCGTGCCTCACTCAGCTCGGGTATTATTTTCTCAGCGGTGGGGGTAGCAACAGTTATTATGGCGCCGCGTTGGGGCAAGATTGGTTCAAGGATTGGATACGGTAAAGTGTTGATCATCGGACTGGTTGGTGGGGCTGTAGGGAATCTTCTGCAGTTCTTTACAACAGGTTATATAGCATTCGGCATTTTACGATTTGTGTACGGTTTATTCTTTGCGGCTGTATTTCCGGCAATTAACGCCATGATTGTGCAGGCTACCGCATCGAGTTTCCGGGGCAGGGCTTTTAGTCTGAATCAATCCGCTGCCCAGATCGGGACGATGGCGGGACCGATCATTGGTGGTGTACTTGGGGGCTGGCTGCCGATACGCTGGATATTTATTATTAATGGAGTGGCATTGATCATCACTGCGATTGTAGCGAAGTGGTCAGGATTGGATCACAAACTGCCCGTGACAAGTAAGGTTTCCGCTAAACGATGATGCTGAATCCCTAAGAGTACGTGAACTTACAGGTAACAAAAAAGATGACGCTGTGAAATTACAGACGTCATCTTTTTTAAGTCTACTACGGATCTATATAAGTTAGTCATCCGAAGAGGGCTTACGAGAAGCCTTCTCTTTGGGAATGGCATGCTCGACCGCATCACGTTGGTCCTCATCCTCAAGTGCTTCGGGGAAGGAGTCCTCAGTGAACAGTCCGAAGTCCGGGTCAATATCCCGTTCGGTCACGAGATTATCCGGTTCATGCACCTGCTTTTGGCGATCTTCCTTCATCGTGTATGTACCTCCTCATTCAGGATGTCATAACAGTCGTTAATGGCGTGGTGGAATGTCGTTCTCCGGTTCGGCATCCGCACCAGCACCATTAAGCAGATCGGTACCATGCAGCGCATCCGGATCGGGTGCAGCAGGATCAACCGGGCTGTTCGGTTGCAGAAGATCTGCATCCGGTACAGATTCCAGCGGTGTCTCAGCCAAACGTGAATCCAATTCCGGCTCGTCCACAGCAGTTGCGGCTACGGGTGCCAGATCCGAATCTTCCGTTACAATCCGTCTGCCGGAAACTTCATCAAAGGTATCCATATCGCCTTCCGGGACTTCCGTCTCTGGCGGAATATCGCGGGACCTCTGATAACGGTCATAATAGCGGTCGCTCTCTTCGTTACTAATTGGTTTGTCAGACATGAGTAACACTTCCTTTCATTGTCGGTTGTCCAAAACTTCTTACCCCGTAGTTACCCAAAGCGCTAGTGTTGTAATCTTGCACAGGTTATTATCTCCGGGTGTTCACTACGATATGAATGCCTTAGAATTTGGGGAATACATATTTAACCAAGAAGTATAAGAATCCGAAAAAGATAATGATATATGCGGCATATTTAATAAATGTGGAAGCGACCATACTTGAATCCGATTTATGCTGAACATCCTTATGTTCCACCTCAACCGTACGATGTGGCTCATTCATTGTAATCATCTCCTTAGCGTGTTTGTTTGCTTTGAGAAACCATTACACCCGGAGCAAAGGATTGAATCGCAGCCACCGTTTTTACAGCTTTTCCTGTTTTGCCTATGTTATGATGAAGCTTGAATATGTAAGGGAGGAATTTCATGTGGACTGGTTCACACTGGGCAATATGATCACACGCATCCGTATCGGGCAAAAGGCGTCCACACCCGGGTTCTCCCGTACCGTCATCCGTCGTCCGGATGGTTTGTTTTGGGTAGGCGGTATATGGTCCGGGCAAGTTGTACAGTTACGGGATTTCCTTTTTTCCGACATATGGACCATCTATGATGATGAGGAGACAGAGCAATGGCTTGAATTTCGCAGTCAAGTTGAACAGATAGAACGGGAAAAGATAGTGAACCAGTTCGAAGACTTGCGTGATTAATCTGATAACTTTAACAATAAAATGGAAATAAGACTATAAATCGACTTAAATGTGAAATTTCATTTTATCTCAAGAAGGTGACGTGACAAACGGTGGCGAATGATAAATGAGAGAATCTAAGATAGGGAAAATTAGAACTTTGAGGTGCTGTGAATGAAAAATGTGCCCAAAGCTATCGTCATCTTATGGATGAGTGTATTGATTATTCTAGGCATGCCACATGGGATAGTCTTTGCAACTACAGGAGCGGTTCAGCAACCTGTATCCATTACAGGATGGGAAGTAAAATGGGGGAACGTTGACGATCAAGGATTCATCAGTGAGGTTAAGGGAGCAGACGAAATATGGGAAAAGCAGGGCAGCGATAAGTTAGAGTATAGCAATACGGATCGATCGAATTCTTTATGGACTCGCCTGACCATTCCTGAGTTGAGTGAGGAAAGTTCAGCCATTCGATTTGAGAACATTAAAGGCAATCATATTGTTGTTTATCTGGAAGACCGCAAGGTCTACGAGAACTATCATTACAATTATGATAATAATGCTGTGTTGCTGCCCTTATCCAGCGAAAATTCAGGTGACACGCTCTATGTATGGTCGCAAAATGAAAAAGGCCGTCTGGGGATACAAGGTACTGTTCAGGTTGGACCTTATGCCGCGTTACAGGAGAAATATATTCATAACGGACTTATTGATGTAATTTTGGGCGCGACCTTTGTTTTCACAGCGATTACGATGCTGAGTTGTACGTTCTTCCTTGGCAAATTCCATAAGGGATTATGGATCTCGCTATGCATCGTGATGGGTTCCATCGGCACGATGATCATCACGTACTCGCAATTTTTGTATACGTTCTATCAGGTATATGGTGACCTGTATTCCGTAGTCTTTGATCTGGCGATGCTGCTGGGCATGCCAGCGTTATGTTATTTTTTTGAACAAATTATCGGACCAGGACTGCATGGAATCTTCACCAAACTGCGAAAAATACTATTCATATATTCAGTTATCGCTGTGTTCTCTCTATGTATCTATGTTACTTCAGGTGGGCAATGGGAGATCCTCTACAATCTGCTCGTACAGCGTGTGGTTGGCATTGTGTTGGTCATTCTGCTGACAATCCTGTTGGTTGGTACCATCGCCAAAGCGCTGCAACGAAATCGGGAAGCTATGCTGCTTGCAACGGGATTTGGTACATTTGCCTTGATCAGTGTGGCTGAACTGTTGTGGTATTATCAGCGGAGTGGGACGTATCATCTGTTATGGTGGAAATGGTCCATGGTTGCATTTGTAATCTCGTTGATTGCCATTCTCGGAAGTCGTTTTGCCGAAAAACATACTAAAGTTCTAGAGTATTCCAAGGAACTGGAACTGTTCAACAATGAGTTGCAGCGATCCGAAAAGATGGAGATTATTAGCGAACTGGCTGCTTCCGTTGCCCATGAAGTACGTAATCCACTTCAGGTGACAAGAGGGTTCCTGCAGCTTATGACAGAACAGGAAGACAACAAAAATAAGGGGTATGTGCGAATTGCACTGGAAGAACTTGATCGGGCTTCGGGCATCATAACGGATTTTCTTACCTTTGCCAAACCTGAGTTTGACCATATTATTTCGCTCAATATCTCGGATGAATTCAATCATATTGAAGGCATTCTTGTACCGATGGCTAATCTGGAAGGTGGTAAAATTACCACCGACATTCCGCCAGATCTATATATTCGAGGCAATTCCTCGAAGTTTAAGCAGGCTTTTATCAATATTATCAAGAATAGTATTGAAGCTCTGCAGGGACAAGGTCAGATTGATATCTGGGCGTATAAGCAGGATGGAATGATTAAGGTGCATGTCAGGGATAACGGAGAAGGAATGGACGAGGAAGCACTCTCCCGGTTGGGCGAGCCTTATTTCTCCAATAAAATCAAAGGCACAGGCCTGGGCATGATGGTGACATTCCGAATTGTTGAAGCGATGCAAGGACAGATCAGCTTTACAAGCACCAAAGGGGTAGGAACAGAAGCGGTTGTATCTTTTGCCGAGTTCGTCGATTGACGAACTCACAGAAGGATACAGCGGCTTTTTTTGTTCCTACCCCTGATTTCTTACATTACCAATAACTCACCGGTTTAACTTCTCCAAGGCCCACAATTCACATCATAATTTACTTTGGAAGGGTTGGGAGGTATGACAAGCACATAGTCATTCTGCTGCTCCTCAACAGTACGTACCTGAATGTGCTCCGGAATTACGATGCCGAACGCTTCACGAAGCGCCTGCTTCGGATTGGAGTGCAATTGTTGTCTGAAGTGCTCGTCTGTCCAAGCCTTTTCAATAATATCCTCATGCAACGTTTTCTCTGATACCATCATCGTCAACATTCCCTTCATATTTAAAATTAAACTGAATCAGCTTAGTCCTTATGTTCAGAATCCCAATTGTTGCTCGCTAATCCAGTGATGAAACCCACCTTGGAGGAGCTGTTTCTTCCGTTGTGTAATGTCCTGAACAGCTTGTACTAAAGTGCTGCATAAATAAGAATTAAACGCCTCAAGATGCGATATTCCTAAGTTAGACGATGTTAGTGTACGATTATAGTGATAAGCAATGTCTACGTAAGAGTTCATGAGTTGTGTATTGTATACATTGTCATGTATACGTTCGCTTAGAGGATGAACTGGATAGTTGTGATTCAGTGCTGCGGATATGTGGGAGAGGTAGCTGTTGTAGTTTCCATGCACAGCATCTTGTTGCGTGTCTGTGAAGTCATCGGTCATCTGGAGTGTCATGAGTGTGATGTTGATGGCAGAACACACCGGGATGATCCGGTCGGACTGATTCAGCAGAAGCAGTGCACCCGTAGCTCCAATGAGGAGAGGGGCAGCCTTTTGCGCAATCAACAAGGGATTCTGTTGGAAATAATCAATGGAATGCTCACCCGTAACACTCACGGCCCAATCCACTACATATTGTCTGAAATAGACCCAGAACGTGGAGGAAGGATTGAATAATACCGAGTAAAGTTGAAGTGCATCCATGTAATATAGATTACCCAGGGATAACTTCAATGTGGCATTCTCCGGTTGTTCATCCATCACGTCGTCCTGATTCAGAAAATATAACATATGGATGAGACAGGCTGTACTTAATTGGTGTGCCTTCTCTGGGGGTAGTTTATCTGAGTGTTGCATCCAAAGTGGAGTGATGTACCCGATGTAGCTGTGTCCCGAATCTCGTAACAGCGGATTAACCGAACGAAGCTGCTCTAATGCATGTCCTGACAAGGGTTCGGGATATTCCCGTACGAGTTGCTCCGCTGAAGCAAACACGACCTCCAGATCGGATCTAAACGGATCTAACCAATCTTTCCGCATTATTACATATCGTCCTTCCTGCGATAAGGTGACTAAGGACTGTTCGACTATAATCATGAAGTTACACTTAGTATAGCGGAAATAAACTGAAAAAAATAGGATTTTTTGTGATCAATTGTGAGAAAAATGATGACTTTTTGTATTTTATGGCATAAAAAAGTGGATTTTAGGCTCAAACTAGGAAGGCACAGGATTTCGACATCGGAAAGGCGGCAGAAAAATGAATTTGAAATGGAAAACATGGATGGCAGCCGGATTGGCAGCCGTAGTTATAACAGCAGCAACAGGACATGTAGCATTCGCTGATTCAACAGTTCGGGCTGAGGAACATGACGATGCGTCAAAAGTTTCTTCCTCCGGTAAACCAGCGAAGCCATGCATGCAGGCAGGACACGGTCTGTTCATGATTGGTGAGACGGCAGACTTGCTTGGGATTGGACTTCGGGATCTGAAAGAACAGATGGAACTTGGCAAGACGTTGTCGCAGATTGCCAAAGAGCGTAAGGGACTTAGTGAGGAGCAGTTATTGCAGAAGTTGAAGCCTACACTGGCACAGCGTTTGGATCAAGCTGTGGAAGAAGGTTGTCTCACCAAGGAACAAGCTGCAGCCACGAAGGCAGACATGGATACAAAGTTGAAAAAGGTCATTAATACCCCGCTGCGTGATTTGCGGCGTGAATTTGCCCACCATGGCAAACGTTCCATAGTAGATAAGGGCGAAATTGCCCGGTTTATTGGAGTCACGCCTGCTCAACTGCACGAGCAGCTTCAGGGAGGGAAATCCCTGGCTGAGATTGCTCAGGCAAAAGGCATTAGTGAAACGCAGCTGGTGGACAAGTTGAAGGAACAAATAACGGGTGATCTGAAGAGATTTGTGAATCAAAAGGGCAACGTGCATCCAGCCCCAGGTCCCCAGGAACCTGTTCCTGGACGATCAACTTCGAGCGAAGTAAAATAAAGAAGAGCGTCTCCATAAGGGGACGCTCTTCTTTATTTCAAAACGGCTCACTCGTTCCCGGACTGCGAGTTGGGCCAGGTGACGGAGTTCGCTCAGATGAATTTCTTTTGTCCACAGCAGCTGATGGATTGGGAGTTAAACGTGGTTTGCGCATTAACCCTACGGTGAAACGTGAGCCAGGAAGCTTGGATAGCGCCCAACTGATTGCAAGAGCAACACCAACCGTTACAAGGAACGATAGCAACGTTATAGGCAGATGCCATCCACTGAGTTGAAGCGGTCTGGTGACATAAGCGATCGCGTAGATCACCAGTGCATGAACCAGATACCCACCAAATGAATAACGGCCAATCCAGGCTAAGAGGCGCTGAAACCGTATATCTTTGCCCCGCATTAGTACAAGGAAACCATACATCATAAACATCTGAGCCATAATGATCAGGAATGTGGTTGGTTTCAGATAGGTGGAGATATTCAGATTAACAACATCCCCGGACCCGCGCAGCACATCGTAACCAAGCCATATATACATCCCTATAAACAGACAGATCGTCCATGGCAGGATCTTTGTGGTCCAACTCCTCCAGCTATCCACTGACCAGGCACACACGGCACCCAGTAAAAAGTAAAACCAGTACATCACCCATGAATAGGAGCGATATTGCAGCAACGTTGACCAAGGCTCAGACATGGATTCTGTCCAGCCCCCCATATTATAGTAGGACCATTGCATAAGCAGGGCATATAGTACTGCTGCAAAGAGAATTAGTCCGATAATGACTTGCATGGGCGTGAAACGTGAGGTGTTCTGGATACGTCTCTGAATGGCTTTTGCTCCTGTCCAGAACAGGGGGAACAGAATATAGAATTGAAACACCATAATGACAAACCAGAGATGATATCCCGTCTGTGGTATAAACAGTTCACGAATCAGACTGCGAAAATCCGGTATGCCTGCAAGCCAGAACGCGGGGGTGAAGATACGGACAGAAAGCCAGTAGATCAGTGTCCATACGACAAACGGCATATAGATATCGCCAAATCGCTTTCGAATGAAGCGAGGATATTCCGGTTTGGTGTTACGATGATGGTAAAACAACATTACACCCGATAGAAATACAAACGTTGGCGTACCAAATCGGGTCAGATGATAAATCATGGTCAGCATAATGGAATCCGGTTGTTCAATATCAGCGCGATAGATATACTCAGCGATACTATGCTGCATGACGATTGCCAGAAAGGCAATGCCCCGCAGTTCGGTCCATTCCGTTATTCGCGGTTTTTTCACATTGTAATCCTCCCTCCAGGAACCGGAGTTCATCATATAAGGGTACCCGTTAAACATTAAGACTGCATTAAATGGAGAAAATAGGTACAAAAAAAGACGGCTTTGGCCGTCTTTTCTATTGATATATCTCATGCTTGTTTTAGTTCTGTTCCTCTGATGATGGAGTCTCTGAGGACTCGGCATCTTCTTCAAACATTTTCTGAATGTAGGACTGGAGTTTGGTCACATCAACACCCAGTACCTGAGCTGAGCCGACCAGTTCATTGGTGAGTAGTTTGTTCGGTGGAATCTGCTGCTGATCGATATCGTTCACATGGATATCGAAGCCAAGTGATGCGAGTTTTAACATCTGGGTTGGACTGAGGTCTGTCTCAATGTAGGGAGCGATCGCTTCCAGGATATCAGGGATTTTGAAAAGCGACGTAGTACTCTGCATTTTCTTGGCCAGCTCGGTCATGAAGATCCGCTGCCGTTCGGTGCGCGTAAAATCCGAGGTGGCATCATGCCGGAACCGAACATATTGCAGAGCGGTTTTGCCGTCCATATGCTGCAATCCTTTTTTTAAGTCAATGTCGTACATATGTTTATCTGCTTTACTGGTGTAATACATGTCTTTCTCCACATCGATCTCAATGCCACCTACCGCATCAACGAGTGCCATGAAACCTGTAAAGTCTGTGTAGACATAATGCTGAATGGGAATACCGAGCAGATCACTGACGGTTTGTTTAGTCAACTCCGCACCCCCGTAGGAAAAGGCTGCATTAAGTCTGCTTTTGCCATGCCCGGGAATGGCTACATAGGTATCACGCAGTACGGAGAATAGATGGGCTTTCTTGGTGACCGGATCAATGGAAGCGACCATGACCGAGTCCGAGCGTCCTGCATCGTCGCCTCTTGAGTCTCCACCAAGGAGCAGAATGTTCACCCGTTCCTGGCCCTCCCATCTGGGAATCGTTGTCGTTGGTGTGTCTGAATCGTTGTCTGTGCCGGAAGAGGACGAGTTGGATGAAGTCCCGGAAGCCGTGGAGATGCTATTGGCAAAATGAACAATCGAATATCCGTAATATACAACGACACCTGTAATCGCAAGTGCCAGGGTCAGGGCTGTACCCCATAACCATTTTTTAAGCATAATCTTCACCTTTCTATGATTGAACTGATATGTAACCCAAACTAGTTTAACAAAAAGAAAGCAAAATGTCCTCTTTGATTTCGTAACTTCGGTCAATGTGAGGAATGTTTGACAAATAGTTAGTGTATATTTATTATGTAAAAAATAATCTTGTTTTGTGTAATGGGGGGATTAAAAGCCAGTTATGAATCAATCACTATTTAATTGGATTAATCAGTTTGCAGACCAAATACCGTTTCTGGACTGGTTTATGATCACATCATCCGAGTATGCGGTTTGGGTCATGATCGCACTGCTCGTTATCGTATGGTTTCTCGGTGATCCATCGAAACAACGAATTGTTTTCTATGCCTGTGTGGCTTCCATTGTAGCGCTAGTTCTGGCCAAATGGGGGATATCACCAGCGGTCGGTCATCCAAGACCTTTTGTGGAAGGGACTGTGCATCAGCTGGTTGCCCATGTACCTGATCCTTCTTTTCCAAGTAAACATGCTTCCTTTGTATTTGCTCTATCGGCTGCTTCATTCTTTATTGGACGTCGCTTCGGGTCATGGATGATGTTACTCGCTGTGTTGACAGGGGTGTCTCGTGTATATGTTGGTGTACATTATCCAGGAGATATTCTGGGAGGATTCATTCTCGGAAGTCTGCTTAGTGTGGTTCTGATTACAACCCGCAATTATACCAAGTCGATTCCCGACTTCTTCATTAACATACACCGACGTGTTTTTCGTTAGCTTTTGAAAGCAATGTCTAGTGAAGTTTTGAGTTTAGTTTATTGAAAGAAGTCTCTTATCTCTGGTTCTGCCAAAGATGGGAGACTTTTTTTGTGTTATGTTCGAAGTTACATGAAATTTACAGAAATTGAATTCTAACATCTACAATTCACGACGATCGGTGACGATATATTATAAATATGTATTATTTTGAGGAGTGGGACACATGGAAGACACGCGGGGGAATAAGTTGGGGATATTGAAGTTAACGATTCGAGGCAAGTTACTGACTGGTTTTCTCATAGTCGTGGCTCTGTTGATTGTTGTAAGCGTTTATGCGTTAATACAGATCCATAATATGTCTGGTAAAGCCAATGATGTGGACCAGACCTGGATGCCGAGTGTAAGCCTGTTGGGTATGATGAATGGTGATGTTTCGGATGTAGAGCGGTTAGCGCTGGCCATTATCGTTGAACAGGACGAAGAAGAAAACGTCAAGGTGAATGAAGCGTTAAAGTTGCTCCTCACGAAGATTGAAGATGAGCGTAAACAGCTGCTAACGTTCATTGAGAGCAATGATGAAGCGATGAAGCTCTACAATGATTTCAGTACGAATTATGATGCTTATGTGGAGAAAATGCCTGCATTCATAGAATTCGGTATTGCAAATAACTATGAAGAAGCAAGTAGACTGCACACTGAAGCCTATCCATTGTGGTATACAGCTAACGACACGATTGCCAAGCTGATCGAATCTGGGAATAAAGGATCGGATGCAGCAACGAATGATTCTGTCGAGTTGGCTGAGAATACATTTAATGTGATTTTGGCAGTGACGATTTTTGCATTCCTGATCGCCGTGTTCATTGCATTCTTCATTGCAAGCATCATTTCACGTCCAATCAAAAAGATGAATGAAGCGGCCATGGCTATTGCCAATGGTGATCTGACGGGTGAGACGATTGTGCTCAAGAACAAAGACGAATTGGGAACGCTCGCGGCTTCCTTCAATACCATGAGTGGTAATTTGCGCTCCATGATTGAATCGGTATCGATGACTTCCGAACAGGTAGCGGCTTCATCGGAAGAGCTTCTTGCAAGTGCAGAGCAAAATACTCAAGCCTCGGAACAGATTTCCGAAACGGTTGAGGAACTGGCCGTGGGCACGTCAGATCAAGTTGATATTGTGAAGCGCTCTTCACAGGCGATGAATGAGATGGCTCTCGGATCAGAGCAGATTGCCGAGCTTGCTCAGAGTGTATCCGTATCTGCTGTAGATGCGGCGAATCAATCTTCCGAAGGAAATATGATTATTCAGCAAGCGGTTGAACAGATGGGTTCTGTTCGAAATTCCATTGCTTCGCTTACTGAATTGGTTACAGGGCTGGGGGAACGTTCAGCAGAGATTGGAACCATTACCGAGGTAATCAACAACATTGCCCGGCAGACCAATCTGCTTGCACTGAATGCAGCCATTGAAGCCGCACGAGCAGGAGAGCACGGACGTGGTTTCGCCGTAGTTGCGGGAGAAGTGCGTAAGTTGGCTGAGGAATCTTCTACATCTGCGCAAAGAATTACGGATCTCGTTCAATTGATCCAGAAAGATACGGATCATGCTGTTCAGGCAGTGAAAGTGAACAGCAGTGAGACAGAAGCAGGAATCGAGATGGTTACTGCGGCAGGACAAGCGTTCGAGCAGATCTCGGATGCGGTCAACAAAGTAGCGGGTGAAATCCAGGAAGTATCTGCAGGTTCAGAGGAAATGTCGGCGAGTACAACTGAGGTTGTAGGATATGTAAGTCAAATCTCCAACATTGCTGGAGAGGCAGCGGGCGGGGTTCATAATGTATCTGCCGCAACTCAGCAGCAGTTGGCTTCGATGGAAGAGATTGCATCATCCGCGGGTTCATTATCCAAAATGGCCGAAGAACTGCAGGAGCAGATTAACAAGTTCAAAGTGTAACCAATGAGATGTTCTGATACCTAAGGTGTACAGAAACATACTGACAGGATGGTCAGAATGCCATTCGATTTGTACTGTTGATGATAACAAGGGCGAGAAGCTGTTTCTCTAACGCGCATATGCGTTAGAGAAACAGCTTTTTTTGTCACATGACGCAGAGCAGGTCACAACAATGTTATTTCAGAAGTCACCAACGCTTATATAGCTGGTGAAACAAACGGCTATAATGGTAATTAATGGTGGAACTTACACTGAAATACACCATGGGGAGGAGCGATATAAACTTGCAGTCCAGAGTAATGCATACGGAATATTGATGAAGAGGAGATGAATAGTTGAACATGAAGGGGAGCTGGTGGAGACGAGTCGCTATGATCGCGTTATCGGCAGGACTACTGGCAGGGAGTTTATCGATGGGCACAGGAATTCGTAAGGCGGATGCGGCCGCTGGAAATCAGAACTATGCTGAAGCACTGCAAAAGGCCATTTACTTCTATGAGGCACAGCGCTCGGGTCCGTTGCCAGCGAGTAATCGGGTCGAATGGCGTGGTAATTCGGGCATGCAGGATGGAGCTGATGTAGGTGTTGATCTGACCGGAGGATGGTATGATGCCGGAGATCACGTGAAGTTTGGTTTTCCGATGGCTGCTTCCGCAACGATGCTCGCCTGGTCTGTCGTGGAATACAGTGACGGATATGAACAGGCCGGACAACTGGAGGAGATCAAGGATAATATCCGATGGGCGACCGACTATTTTATGAAAGCGCATACGAAACCAAATGAATTATGGGGACAAGTGGGGGCAGGTAATACCGACCATGCCTGGTGGGGACCCGCAGAAGTCATGCAGATGAACCGTCCTTCGTTCAAGATTGATGCTTCATGCCCGGGCAGTGATCTGGCGGCAGAAACGGCTGCAGCGCTGGCAGCGTCATCGATTGTATTTGCAGATGATGATCCGGCATATTCGGCCAGACTGCTTCAACATGCGAAAGAGCTGTACAACTTCGCAGATACATATCGGGGGGAATACACCGATTGTATCACTGATGCTGCAGCGTTTTATAATTCGTGGACAGGATACGAAGACGAGCTGGCATGGGGTGGCGCATGGCTTTATTTAGCCACTAATGATAGCGCTTACTTGTCCAAAGCCATTGCAGCTACGGACCGGTGGTCTTCTAGCGGAGGCTCAGCCAATTGGCCCTATACCTGGACACAAGGTTGGGACAGTAAACATTATGGTGCCCAGATTCTGCTTGCCCGTATTACGTCCAGTTTGAACATGCCGGAGGCGACAAGATTTATTCAGTCGACTGAGCGCAATCTGGATTATTGGACGGTTGGAGTCAATGGGACACGAGTCAAGTATACGCCAGGAGGTCTGGCGTGGCTGGATCAGTGGGGCTCGCTCCGATATGCAGCGAATGCATCCTTTATTTCTTTTGTATACTCCGACTGGGTGAGTGATCCTGTGAAAAAGTCAAGATATCAGGATTTTGCTGTCTCACAGATGAATTATATTCTGGGCGATAATCCGCGTCAGAGCAGTTATGTGGTCGGATATGGGCAAAATGCACCTCAACATCCGCATCATCGGACCGCTCACGGTTCATGGCTGAATAACGAAGATATCCCGGCTAACCATCGCCACATTCTGTATGGTGCCATGGTCGGTGGCCCGGATGCATCGGATGGATATACCGATGATATCGGGGATTACGTGAGTAATGAGGTCGCAACCGATTACAATGCTGGTTTTACCGGCGCACTGGCAAAGATGAATTTGCTATTTGGTCAGAATCATCAGCCCCTGGCGAACTTCCCTGCACCTGAGGTGAAGGGAGATGAGTTCTTTGTGGAGGCTGCGATCAAATCATCAGGTGCCAATTATACGGAAATCAGAGCACAGCTTAATAATCGTTCCGCTTGGCCTGCCCGAATGGGAGATCAACTTTCTTTTAAGTATTTCCTGGATTTGAGTGAAGTGTATGCTGCCGGACGTACGGTATCGGACGTGCAAGTGACAACCTCCTATACGGAGGGGGCGACGGTATCCCAACCAGTTGTGGTGAATGCAGCCCAGCATATCTATGCCATTACGGCGAACTTCGGTAATACCAAGATCTATCCAGGTGGGGAAGGAAATTATCGTAAAGAAGTACAGTTCCGCATTACAGGCCCACAGGGTGCATGGAATGCCAGCAATGATCATTCGTTCCAGACACTGACCACAGGCACTCCTGTGAAGAGCATATACCTTCCAGTCTATGATGCAGGGGTGAAGGTGTATGGACAGGAGCCTGGTGTTACACCAGTCACGGTTCCAGGCGCACCTGCTGGCGTGCAGGCTGTAGCGGGAAGCAGTCAGGTTAACCTGACTTGGGCCGCTGTATCAAGGGCCGAATCGTATACGGTGAAGCGTTCCGAGGTGAGTGGAGGACCATATACAACTGTTGCGACAGGGGTTAATGGATTGACCTACACAAACACGGGACTGACCAACGGGACGGCTTATTATTATGTAGTGACTGCTGTGAATTCAGCAGGGGAATCATCGGGTTCTGTACAGGTGTCGGCTACCCCGCAAGCAGCTTCGACGGTGCCGGGAGCACTGACTTTAAGTGGGACAGCTGGTAATGCGCAGTCGGTCCTGACTTGGACAGCAGCCTCGGGCGCTACTAGCTATAAGGTACAACGTTCGGTGGCAGGCGGGACATATGCAGATGTGGCAACTGGAGTGTCCGTGTTGACTTACACCGATACAACAGCGCTGAATGGCACCACGTACAATTACCGGGTTGCAGCTGTGAATGAGAACGGACAGACACTGTCCAATGTCCTGGCACTGACGCCTTCTGCACCTCCGGTGACGACCGGTACACTCGAAGTGCAGTACCGCAGCGGAGGGTCGGGGAATTCAAGTAATGCGGTGACTCCGCAGTTCAACGTGAAGAATACCGGAACACAGGCGATTGATCTCAGTACCGTGAAGATCCGATATTATTTCACCAAGGATGGTGCGGATCAAATGACCTTCTGGTGTGATTATGCCGAGATGGGCACGGCCAATGTTGAAGGTACATTTGTCGCAGTGAATCCGGCGAAGGGTACCGCAGATACGTATCTGGAGATTAGCTTCAAGTCCGGAGCAGGCAGTTTGGCCGCTGGAGCAGAGACCGGCGTGATTCAAGCACGCTTTTCCAAAAATAACTGGAGCAATTTCGATCTAAGTAATGATTATTCCTATGATGCTTCCAAGACGGCTTTTGCCGCATGGAACAAGGTAACCGCGTATCAGGGAAACACCAAAGTATGGGGCTTGGAACCGTAACTAGCTCAAGATCATTGGCCGAATAGCAGCATGGGCAGACCAACAGCACTTATATTCAATTTCCACTATTCCAGGGAGGTATATATTAATGTTGAAATCAGCTGCGAAAAAAAGTTTAACAGCCATGCTGGCGGGAACCGTCATGTTGACCGGATACACCGGACTCTGGGCAGGGCCGCAAACAGCACATGCCGCAGATCAGGCCATCGAGATTCAGGCAGACGGCATTAATGAAGTTCGGTTTTTGCAATTATATGATCAGTTGAAAGATCCGGCGAACGGATATTTTTCGCCAGAGGGTCTGCCGTATCATTCCATTGAGACCCTGCTGAGTGAGGCACCGGATTATGGTCATATGACGACGTCCGAGGCATACAGTTACTGGCTGTGGTTGGAAACCATGTATGGCCACTACACGGGAGACTGGTCCCAATTGGAAGCAGCTTGGGACAGTATGGAGAAATACATTATCCCGGTCAATGAAGGTGACGGCAAGGAAGAGCAGCCTACGATGAGCTCATACAACCCGAACAGCCCTGCTACGTATGCAGCGGAAAAACCTTTTCCTGATCAATATCCATCGCCACTTAATGGTCAATATGCAGCGGGTAAAGACCCGATTGATGCCGAACTTAAGGCGACCTATGGTGACAATCAGACCTATCTCATGCACTGGCTGGTCGATGTGGATAACTGGTATGGATATGGCAACCTGTTGAATCCATCACATACAGCTACCTATGTGAATACGTTCCAACGTGGGGAGCAGGAGTCTGTGTGGGAAGCCATTCCGCATCCATCCCAGGATGATAAATCTTTTGGTAAGGCAAACGAAGGTTTCATGAGCTTGTTCACAAAGGAAAATCAGGTACCGTCAGCGCAATGGCGTTACACAAATGCAACGGATGCCGATGCACGTGCTGTACAGGTGCTGTATTGGGCAAAGGAGATGGGATACAACAATCCGGAATATCTGGATAAAGCGAAGAAGATGGGGGACTATCTGCGCTATGGCATGTATGATAAATACTTCCAGAAAATTGGAAGTGCAAAGAGCGGTACACCAACTCCGGGTACAGGCAAGGATTCCAACATGTATCTCATGGCTTGGTATACGTCTTGGGGCGGTGGCTTGGGTCAAGGTGGGGATTGGGCTTGGCGCATTGGAGCGAGCCATACCCATCAGGCTTATCAAAACCCGGTTGCAGCGTATGCTTTGTCTGATCCGGCTGGCGGCTTGATTCCGGAATCAGCAACAGCGAAGGCAGATTGGAATGCTACGCTGAAACGTCAGTTGGAATTCTACACTTGGCTACAATCCCATGAAGGAGCTATCGGCGGGGGAGCAACGAACAGTCTGGATGGTTCATACAAAGCCTATCCGGCAGGCGTAAGCACATTCTATGACATGGCCTATCAAGAAGCACCAGTGTATCGTGATCCGGATTCCAACACCTGGTTTGGATTCCAGGCATGGCCGCTGGAGCGTGTAGCCGAGATGTACTATATTCTTGCGGAGAGCGGTGATTTGACCTCTGAGAACTTCCAGATGGCCAAAAAAGTAATCACGAAGTGGATCGACTGGAGTAAGGATTATGTATTTGTAGGTGAGCGCCCGGTGACGGATGCGCAAGGTTATTATCTGAATGCGGCTGGACAGCGCATTTTGGGTGGAACTAATGTTCAGGTAGCTACAACGCCGGCTCCGGGAGAATTCTGGATTCCGGGTGGTCAGGAATGGCAGGGTCAACCGGACAAATGGAATGGATTCAGTTCGTTTACGGAAAATCCGAACTTCCGTGTAACGACCAAAGATCCAGTGCAGGACACAGGAGTTCTGGGAAGTTACGTTAAAGCTCTGACCTTCTTCGCAGCCGGAACACAGGCAGAGAACGGTACATTTAGCGCGGAAGGCCAAGAAGCCAAGGATTTGGCTGAGGCTTTGCTGGATACAGCTTGGGATTACAATGATGGTGTGGGGATTGTTACGGAAGAAGAGCGTAAAGACTACTTCCGCTTCTTTGCCAAAGAGATCTATATCCCGGCGAACTGGTCTGGAACCTTTGGTCAAGGCAATACGATTCCAGGTACAGCGGGTGTACCTTCCGATCCGGCGAAAGGTGGCAATGGCGTATACATTGGATACTCCGATCTGCGTCCGGCCATCAAGCAAGATCCGGCATGGGCTTACCTGGATAATCTGTACAAAACGTCATATAACACAACCACGAAGCAGTGGGAAAACGGTGCACCTACCTTTACGTATCACCGGTTCTGGTCACAGGTGGATATGGCTACAGCGTATGGCGAGTATGATCGTCTCCTCGGAGATTCCGATAGTCCGGAAGTGGAAGTACCCGCTGCTCCTGCTGGCGTAACAGCAACTGGAGGAAGTGAGCAAGTGGTTCTGAATTGGAATGCAGCCGCTGGTGCAGCCTCGTATACCGTGAAACGTGCAGAAGTGAATGGTGGTCCTTATACGTCTGTAGCGACAGGGGTCACAGGATCGACATTCACGGATACAGGTTTGACCAACGGCACAACGTATTATTATGTCATCACTGCGGTGAATGCCGTAGGTGAGTCTGCACCGTCGACACAGGCATCTGCAACACCACTCGCAGGTACCGTTGTGCCAGGCGTATTCAACCTTACTGGAACGGCTGGCAATGCCCAGGCGGTCCTGACATGGACTGCATCAACTGGAGCAGCGAGTTATAAGGTACAACGTTCGGTAGGCAGCGGGGCATATGCTGATCTGGCAACAGGTTTGACCGCACTGACGTATACCGACGCTACAGCGGTGAATGGTACGGCTTATAATTATAGAGTCGTAGCTATTAATACGAGTGGTCAGACGAATTCGAATGTATTGGTGTTGACTCCATTGGCACCTCCAGTTACAACGGGAACGCTTGAAGTACAATACCGTAATGGTAGTTCAGGGGCTTCGGTCAATGCGATTACTCCACAATTTAATGTGAAGAATACAGGTACAACTGCTGTGGACTTGAGCAAAGTGAAGGTCCGGTATTATTTCACCAAGGATAGTGCCGCTGATCTGAGTTTCTGGTGTGATTATGCACAGATTGGCAGTGGTAACGTGGAAGGGCATTTTGTTTCGATAGATCCGGCCAAGGGCACGGCAGATACGTATCTGGAGATTGAATTCAAAGCAGGTGCTGGCAGTTTGGCGGCGGGTGCCGAAACCGGAATCATCCAGGGACGTTTCTCGAAAAACAACTGGACGAATTTTGATCAAACGAATGATTATTCCTTTGATTCCATCCAAACGGCCTTCAGTGCCTGGACAAAAGTGACAGCTTATCAGGATGGCGCCAAGGTATGGGGAATTGAACCTTAAATGAGTTGATCGACCGATTGTAGAGTGATGTTACTCATCATACAGGTTAAGCCGGGGAGAAATCCCTGGCTTTTCTTTTCTTATGGAAAAGCAAAAATGAAATACGAAATAATCACCGGACACTGCTGATAAATCGATCCGTATTGAGTCTGGAGGCAAAAAGGTGAATTCGGGGAACGGTAATCGGTAAATGAATCATAGTAATGTTTACCATATTTGATATTATAAACATTAAAATCTAGGTCATATGGCATATATCCTGAATGAGAAACGACCTAACTCTTTTATCGCGGTAAAATGAAGCATATCAAATAGTTACAATAATTTAACCTTTCAAAAAGAAGGGATCAGCAGTGAATTTTTCCAGTAGATTATGGACACACCCTGATACTTAGTGCTCAAGTTCGCCTATATCAATACAGGACTTTCGACTGATGAACGTTATGGATAGCCCGTTTACAATGGGGCAAGCCCGGGAGAACCAAGCCAGGTTAAAATTCTGTAACATCAGGGGGAACTCGACATCATGAACTGGAAAAAAACGATTATTACGGCAAGTGTCACAGCAACGATGCTGATGGGAAGTCTGACGACAGGAGCACTAACGGCACAGGTATCGGCAGCTGCTGTTAACAATTCACAAGTAAAAGTAATTTGGGGCGTAAACCTACGCACAACACCTTCTTCTTCTGCGAAGATTGTTCGCTTGGTTGCTAAAGGGGAAACGGTAACGGTGCTTCAGCAATCCGGTTCGGATTGGTATAAGATTAAGGATTCTGCTAACCGGACAGGCTACATATCTTCTTCATCCAAATACACACAAGCGATTAGTGGCGGCACAAGCGGATCGGGTTCGAATAGTGGTACATCGGTGACCGGCAATGCGTCTGTAGAAAAAGTGATTGCAGCGGGAATGAAATATTTGGGAACACCTTATGAGTTCGGAGCCAGTCGTAACAGCACAGCTACTTTTGACTGTTCCAGCTTTGTACGCCAGGCCTTCATTGATGCACTGGGCATCAAGCTTCCAGCGGATTCCCGCAAACAGGGAGACTATGTAAAAGCCAAGGGTACAGTTCAGACGAACTGGAAAAACCTGAAACGCGGTGATCTGATGTATTTCATGTCGTATAAAGGCAGCTCTGCATCATCGTATTCGGGCGTGAATAAATCTAGCGCAACCATTACGCACACAGGGATTTACCTGGGCAACGGCAAGGTATTACATACGTATTCCAACGCTGGCGGTGGTGTAACAACTAGTGATATCTCCGGCAAACACTGGGAGTATCGCTTCCTGTTTGGTGGCAGTGCGCTGTAGGTTGAAACAAGAACCTTCTTAAATAATCCACGCATGTTCATATGCATACAAAACACCTCCCATTCTGCCTTTGACAGGCGAGTGGGAGGTGTTTTGGTGTTATTTATTATTTTGAAGAACTCAATCGTGATAGTACAGCCGGAACAGGATATCCTGATTGTAGTTGCCGAATCCCTCACCATATAAGGTAAGACCGCCTACATGCTGAGCATCTTCCTCCACCGAAAGACGAAGAGTCCATTGGTTGCGTTCGACCGGGATATCTGCGAGTGTAATGTCGGATAGATGTTGTCCATCAATAAACGTACCCTCATTGGTAATTCGCAGTACCTTGAGCATGCCGTACTGATTGACACTGTCACTCCACCATTCCGGGGTGAACATGCCACGTCCGTTGCCTGAATCTCCAGGGCTTGTCCATTCCCCTAATCGGATGCCATTCAGCATGAATGTAATATCCGAGGGCCAATTCGGATTCACCGAAGGGGCTTCTGACCCGATCTCGAGGGACAATTCAATCGCATTGATCTGCTGTCCGGATAAGATATAGTTTGGAATTTTGTACTCCACAAATCCACGGCCAAACCATAGAATATGGGCATGCATCCGCTCGGGGTCAAGAAAATAACGAGGGTCATCATACTGACCGATAACATGATTGGACGTAGCCAGACCACATGTCGGATAAACGTCGAAGTGGGTGTAGTGTCCCACAGGGACGGAAACCTCATGGAGCTTGCGGGCTGTCCCGCTTTCTTGGGGCATGGAGATGCCAATCCAGTCTACAGCAAGGCTGTTCATTTTATGTGTGCCGCCGTCT
The DNA here is from genome assembly GCF_038003195.1 of Paenibacillus sp. FSL M7-1414. Classification (NCBI taxonomy): domain Bacteria; kingdom Bacillati; phylum Bacillota; class Bacilli; order Caryophanales; family Paenibacillaceae; genus Paenibacillus; species Paenibacillus sp. FSL M7-1414. The sequence continues at coordinate 1,334,021 of NZ_JBBOOS010000001.1, forward strand.
TTGCGTATCATTTTGGACTGAATAATGCCCACATCCTGAAGTTTGCGGACATGCATGGTCACGATGGCACTACTCAGACCCAGTGAAGCAGCAAGGTCTTTCACATTCATCGGAGTCTCTGCAACAAGGCGGATGATCTGTAGACGGACTTCACTGGCAAGTGCTTCATATAGGGGTAGCCATTCGGCATCGGTATTTGCTCTGATCACAGTTGTTCCTCCATTTTATCTGTATAGAATTAAGTTAAACATAAATTCAGTAAAAAGAATAACATTTTGCAAAATTCAGGTTGAAATTAAGGCTATAATCGATTTTAATATAAATATGAACGTTGATCCATAGAATATCAATTAATTTTTATATTAATCTTAGGGAGTTGAAATTCATTATGGAAAAAGCAAAAATGACGGTAGATAAAGATTTTACTATTGGTGTAGTGGATAAGCGATTGTACGGATCATTTATTGAGCATTTGGGACGTGCAGTCTATGGCGGGATTTACGAGCCGGGGCATCCATCAGCGAATGAACAGGGTTTCCGCACGGATGTGCTGGAGATGGTCAAAGAGTTGAATGTACCGATTGTACGTTATCCTGGAGGTAATTTTGTATCCGGTTACAATTGGGAAGATTCGGTTGGACCTGTGTCAGAACGCAAACGCAGACTGGAACTGGCCTGGAGAACGATTGAGACCAATGAATTTGGCTTCAACGAATTCGTGGACTGGGCAAAACAGGCTAATTCTGAAGTGATGATGGCGGTCAATCTGGGAACACGGGGTACGGATGCAGCTCGCAACATTGTAGAGTACAGCAACCATCCGGAAGGTTCGTACTATAGTGATCTTCGCATCAAGCATGGATACAAGCAGCCACATGCGATCAAAACATGGTGTCTGGGCAACGAGATGGATGGTCCTTGGCAGATTGGTCACAAAACGGCAGATGAGTATGGACGGTTAGCCGTTGAAGCGGCAAAAGTCATGAAGTGGACGGATCCGACGATTGAGCTGGTAGCCTGCGGAAGTTCGAATCTGAATATGCCATCGTTCCCGGAATGGGAAGCAACGGTGCTGGATCATACGTATGATCACGTGGAGTATCTGTCCTTGCATCAATACTACGGCAATCAAGAGCAAGATACGCCAACGTTCCTGGCACGCTCGCTTGAAATGGATCGTTTTATCGATACCGTGAAGGCGACTTGTGATTATATCAAAGCGAAGAAACGTAGCAAAAAGACGATGTATCTGTCCTTTGATGAGTGGAATGTATGGTATCACTCCAATGAAAATGATTCGAAGATGGACCCTTGGCAGATTGCTCCGCCACAGCTGGAGGATATCTACAATCATGAGGATGCGCTGCTTGTTGGTTGTATGTTGATCAGTATGCTCAAACATGCGGATCGGGTTAAAATGGCCTGTCTGGCACAACTCGTTAACGTGATTGCGCCGATCATGACAGATACGGGTGGTGGTTCATGGAGACAGACAATCTTCTATCCATTCATGCATACGTCCCTCTTCGGGCGTGGAACAGCATTGGTGCCATTGATCCAGTCTCCAAAATACGATACAAAACAAATCACAGATGTTCCTTATCTGGAAGCTATTGCGGTTCATAACGAAGAGCAGGGTGAAGTGACTGTATTTGCAGTCAACCGTCATCTGGAAGAATCCCTTCCGCTCGAGGTGGACCTGCGCAGCTTCGGGAAGTGTACCGTGATCGAGCATATCGTGCTGGAAAGTGATGATCTCAAAGCATCTAATACGGCAGCACAACCAAACCGCGTTGCTCCTCATAATCGCGGGGGTGCAGTTGTATCTGATACCCTGATTACGGCGAGCTTGGCAAAAGCATCATGGAACGTGATTCGTTTGAAAGTTCAGTAATGGATTAGCATAAAGGTGGAGCTAGAATAAAAAGTGGACACCCGTTAACGGACGGAAGGATAATAAGACTAACGGAGGTGTCCACATGGGAGAACAGCGGCAACGATATAACGAAGAATTCAAAAAACAAACGGTCAAATTCATTCAAGAGCAGACGAAGACACTTGGAGATTTGGCAGAAGAACTCAACATTCCAAAAAGTACGTTGCACCAATGGATGAGTAAGTACCGCGAACTAAAACATGAGCCTGTTGCCAGCGTAGATCGAGTGAAGGAACTGGAAGCAGAGCTTCAAGAGATGCGCCGGTTGCTTCAAGAGAAAGATCACACGCTTGCGGATACACAAGAAGAACTGGCGATTGTAAAAAAAGCAGTGCACATTTTCAGCAAACCAAAGAGCTAAGATTTCAGTTTGTGGAAGATCATCGCTCCGAGTTTTCTTTGGAGAAGATGTGCAGAACCTTTCAAGTATCACGGAGCGGATATTACAAATGGCGAATGGACCGAACCAGCATGCGGCAGAACCGTAAAGACGAGGTCATGAAGCGTATTCGCTATCATTTTACGACCACCAGATGCGGTGTGGAAGCCCTAAAATTACGTATCTGCTCCATTTAGAAGGGCTGCGAATCTCTTCACGTACCGTCAGTATATACATGCGTCAAATGAATCTACGTTCTGTGGTCATGCCCAAATATCGCGTTCAGACGACGGATTCCAAACACGACCATCCCCTTGCGCCAAATACGCTGAATCAGCAATTTAAAACGTCCAAACCGAATAAGGTATGGGTTACCGACATCACCTACATTCCTTGCCGAGGAGGTCGTCTATATCTCGCCAGCGTTCTGGATTTGTGCACACGTGAAATTGTAGGCTGGCGTCTATATAACCATATGGAAACCAGTTTGGTGATGGGTGCACTGGAGGAAGCTTATAAGGCCAAACGCCCCGCTCGGGGATTACTCCATCACTCAGATCGCGGCTCTCAATACACGTCAAAAGAATACGTGGAGCAACTAAAATCATACGGAATGGAATCAAGCATGAGCCGCCGAGGAAACTGTTATGATAACGCCTGTATTGAGTCATGGCACAGTATTTTAAAGAAGGAACTCATTTACTGCAACCCTCGTTTTAAGACGCCGGAAGAGGCTTATACTGCCATCTACCAGTACATTGAGTTCTATTACAACCGCAAGCGAATGCATGGCGCACTAGGGTATCTTTCCCCTGCTCGTTTTGCGATGAATTTTACGGACAAATCCGCAGCGTAGTGTCTACTTTTTTGACATAGGTCCAAGGGATGGGACACGTTGGAGCGCAATGGCAGGCTTGATGCCCGAGAAGGAAGCCAGCGGCTCAGAGGATCAGCGTGTTCTTTCAATCAAAAAAGCTGGATGCGAGTTCATCGCATTCAGCTTTTTTTCGTTGTATTTTATAGGGAAAAGGAAGGCATGGGAGACATGAGTAATGATGTGGCAGACAAGATAGCATATAAGTTAGGTAACGGCGTGTGTTGAAAATGAAGTACACGGTCCTGCCATACGCATACGCGCCAACGAATCTAGGACACCTTATTGTGCCGATTATTGCTATATTAGAAACTTAATGAATCGGAGACACGTTATTCTGGCAAAATGATGGATAAATCTAGGTAAAAGCATGCCCAGAGCGGAAATAACATGTCTAGGATTCGTTAGGATATCAGATTAGCTGAAAACAGACTAATAACGTGTGCTGAGTTCGTTACAATCCACCCACCTGTGTGAAAAGGTTATTTCTCTTCTGCTTTGCTTCAGCGTAGCTTCCGCTTCAATTTAAAACTCAAAACTTTCGCCGTCACGTGGGATGAGCACCTGACCATCCATCTGCTCGGATGCCAGATAAGTCGCAAGATCCGTACGAGACATCACACAATGGTTAATCGCATCCATGTGCACAGCGATGACATGAGCAGATGGCGCATGGCGCTTCACGGCGACAACGTCAGGCCCGTCCATTGTAATGGGATCACCCTCCACGAAGCGTGCACCTCCGGCATTCACGACAATGACTTCAGGCGTATATTGGCGGATGGCCTCAGCAGGTTCTTCACACCAGATGGTATCCCCCGCAATATAGGTGACAGGTTCTCCATCTGCTTCAAGTACGAAGCCGGACACCTTGCCCATACGTTCGCCGATTTCACCTGTGCCATGATGCCCGGATGTACGGGCGAATCGGACAGAGTGATGCTCATGTTTTTCATCTACAGCTGTTACATTCGTGAATCCAGCCTCCAGAAATACATTCTCGTCCCCAGGCTGGCAGATCAGGGGAATGTCTTTGCCAAGTTGTTTCGCCGCGGCTTCATCCCAGTGGTCCAGATGGGTGTGTGTCACAATCAACAGATCCGGATTCAGATAATCCGTTTCGAGTTCAGGCAGACCGACTCTCGGATTACGTAGCTCATTGGGTGTGTTCGGGAATGCAGGCATGACTTCGGCGTCCATCAACATCGGATCAACGAGAATGTTCAGTCCTCCGTATTCCAGCCACAGTGTAGCATTGCGAATCAGTTGAATTTTCATTATATTTGCACTCCTTCGAGTTGTTTAATAGTATTACCCTATATGGTATACAACCCGTTTAACGGCGTACATAACATGATGAATGGAATTAGGCCACACTAATTTCACCGTGAAAGGATTGCTGAAGCAAGATGAATGAAATGGTAGATGACACAGATATACGTATTTTGCAGATTCTGATTCAGGATGCCAAACGTTCTCACAAAGAGATCGGTGAAGCGGTTCATCTCACAGGACAGGCCGTTGGTGCAAGAGTGCGCAAGCTGCAAGATCTGGGTGTAATTGAAGGGTATACGGTAAAATGGAACCCGGAACGCCTTGGCCTCGGCCTACAGGCATTTGTCACGGTTTTTTTGAACTCAGGCGACAGACACGCTGCCTTTCGTACATTCATTGCTGATCGTAAGGACATCGTTGAAGTCCATCGCGTTAGCGGAGAAGGCTGTTATCTGATGAGAGTGCAGACCGGCACCACAGAGCAGCTGGGTCAACTGCTTGAAGCATTACTGCCCTACGGCAATTACAAAGTCAGCCTGTCCATAGGTGTAGAGAAATCACAGTGATGTGTGGGGAGCTTGTCCTCATCCATCCCGGTACTCAACGATCTTGTTTCTGTTCCTGCAAAGTCTCCTGAAGCAAAGTCACAGCCTGGTTCAGCTCTTTTTTGCTCAGCAGATGATCTGTCTGAATATGAGACCGTGTGCCGTCCTTTAAGTACAGGACAAACATGGGAGAAGCGGACAGGAGCCACTTGCTGCGGGCAGGTGAGGCGAGTTCGACTTTGCGAATCTGGCTCCAAGCAATCTTACGTTTGCCCGTGCTTAACGCATCATCATCCCAGGATAACAACACGGCAGGGGTTTTGGTTAGTCGTGACACAAACATGAAGAACAGCGGTCCGATCAACCACATACCCAGCACGGCTGCAATGGAATAGTATATGGTCTCCAGTCTTTCGGCTTGTCCGTCCACGATGATCCATAATAAGCTCACGCACAAGAGAAGGAAAAGGAAGCATAGACTTCCCTTCCATAGAGCTGTGCTGCGTTGGTAACGAATCTGCTGATGGTCACGCTTGGGTGTTTCGGGTTGTTGCATAGATGTTCCTCCTAATTAACAATGCTGATCGATATGCCAAACGTGCCGCCTGCATAAGCAGAGCGGCATGTTCAACGTTCTGTATTTACTATAACTCAGGTTCATTACCCTGATATAGCTGAATTTTTACCTGCATCACGCGCATGGGTGTACAAGTCTGCATATACACCTTTGGCTGCGATTAGTTCCTGGTGCGGTCCTTCCTCCACAATCTCACCATTCTCCATCACCAGAATTCGATCAGCATGCATCACCGTAGACAGGCGATGAGCAATGACAATGGTGGTGCGTCCCTGGGACACCGATTCCAGCGCCTGCTGCACAAGCTGTTCCGTGTGTGAGTCCAGATTGGCGGTTGCCTCATCCAGGATGAGCACTCGGGGCTGGAACACCACGATCCGGGCAAATGAAATCAATTGCCGTTCCCCGGCGGATAGTCCGCTTCCGCGTTCGGATAGATGTGTATCATATCCTTGTGGCAAACGTGAAATCATCGCATGTGCCCCGACAAACCGGCAGGCCTCAATTGCCTGCTCTCGCGTAATATCCTCACGAAACATTCTCACATTATCAATAATGGAACCGGAGAACAGGAAGGGTTCCTGTTGAATCAGACCCACGATCCGATGAAGCTTAGCCTGCGGCAGATGCCGAATATCGGTACCATCAATCTCGATACTGCCCTTGTTTACATCATAGAAGCGATTGAGCAGGGAGATCAGTGTACTTTTGCCAGCACCTGTTGTGCCCACGATACCTACCATTTCACCCGGATAGAGGTGCAGGTTCATCTGTTGGATCAAGGGCCGGTCTGCCCGATAACCAAACGACACATCATTAAAATCAATCTGGCCCATCACATTTTGTGGTTCAAGAGAGGAGGCCATACCGGGTTTGGGATCAGCAACTTCAGGCCGTGTATTCAGAATGTTCCAGATGCGATCCATCGATACGGTCGTGGACTGGAATGTATTCCATTGCATCGTAATCTGGTTAATCGGTTGAAAGAACTGGCGGATATAGCTGATAAACGCATACAATACCCCGACTTGCAGGGACTCACCCAATACGGCGCGACCTCCAAGCCAGACCATCATGACCAGTGCTGCATTGCCAAGGATATCAAACGTTCGGTTGAAGATGACATTGGAGCGGGCTTGAACAATATTAGCTTTCAAGTGAAGTGCGTTCTGTTCCGAGAAACGTTTCTTCTGTTCTTCCTCCTGGTGAAAAGCTTGAATCAGGAACATGCCGGACAAGTTCTCCGCCGTAAATGCGATCAGACGGGAAAGACGCGTGCGGGCATTTTGATAAGCTTTTCGCAGTCGACTACGGAATAATACCGCAACCACCGCAATGACAGGCAGAACGATCAGGGAGTATGTCGCCAGCACAGGATCAAGTTGGAACATAAAGACGATAATGAGCACCAGCATCATGCCATCCCGAATCAGACTGAGCAGTACTTGAGTGAAAAAGCTGCTGATGGTCTCCGTATCACTGGATACGTTCGTGACCAGACTGCCGATATGAAAACGGTCAAAGAAGGACATGGACATCTTGGAGATATGTTTGAACAAGTCTTTTCTGATCCGGGATACAATGTTCTGTCCCACGTGCTGCAACAGATTATTCTGGATATAGGTAAAAATAAAACTAATGACAGCCAGCCCAAGAAAGATGGCTGCGAGCTGAACGAGAAAGCCCACACTGGTCTGGCCCACGGCCAGATGATCATCGATGGCGATCTTCACCAGATAGGGTTGCAGCAGATCTGCCGATATGCCAAGCAGTGAGCAGAAGAAGATACCGGCAAAAGCCCATTTATGAGGTTTGGCGTATGCCATCATCGCTTTAAACGAAGTTCGTTTACTCTGATCGTCTTCTGCGTCTGGGTGAAGTTCAGCGTTATCGTTAGACATGATGTAATCCCTCCTCCTGCAAACGGTAGGTGGCCGCATATAACCCCTTGGCAGCCATCAACTGCGCATGTGTTCCCTGTTCAGCGACTCGCCCTTCATCCAGAACAATAATATCGTCCGCATGACGGACCGCGCTGATGCGGTGAGAGATGATTAATGTAGTCTTGCCCTTGCCGATCTCGCGCAAACTGCGCAGAATACCACTCTCGGTGACAGCATCAACCGCACTCATGCTGTCATCCAGAATAAGTAACTGTGCTTGTTTGATCAGTCCTCTTGCAAGGCTGGTTCTCTGACGTTGTCCACCAGACAGGGTGAGTCCACGTTCGCCAAGCAGTGTATCGAAGCGATCAGGAAAACGGACAATATTATCATAGATCATGGCTTGTCGTGCACTATGTTCCACTGTATCCAGCGATACTTCCCGGTCGCTAAATGCGATGTTATCCCGGATGGTGGTACTAAACAGGAATCCATCCTGAGGGACATAGGCGATGCGCGATCTTAGACTTTCCAGCGACAGCTGCCGAATATCGGTACCATTGATGCGGATTGTTCCTTCAGGTGGTTCATATGTACGCAGCAATAGCTTAACGAGGGTACTTTTACCTGAGCCGGTCTTGCCTACAATACCGACCGTTCGCCCGGCACGGATATTGAGTTGAATGTTTTTGAGAGAAGGAGATGAACTGCCAGGGTAGGAGAAAGTTAGATTCTCCATGGTGATATCTTGTACGGTTTGGAGCGCTGTGGCTTCAGGGAGTTCGCGTACATCCGCTACTTCGCTGAGCAGGTCATTCACCCGCTCCAGGGATGCGCCCGAGCGCTGAACGGTATTAATGACATTACCGATCTGTTGAAGCGGTCCCATAATAATGCGCAGATATAAGGTTAAGGCGACAAAACTCCCGAGTGTAATAGAATTCTGCATGGTCATAATACCTCCGACAAGCAGAGAAACGACCAATGAGATGGCTCCCAGCAGCGGGAGCAAGGCTTGAAACAAGGAAGACAGACGAACCAGTCGAAGCTGCTTGCTCTTGATTGCATCGACGGTAGTTCCAAAGCGTGCACGAGCACTGTCTTCGATGGCAAACGTCTTGGTTACGCGAATGCCACCTAGCTGCTCTTCCGCCGATTCCGTCATGGTAGCAAGAGCTTCCTGCACGTCGCGAGAGCGCTTGCGAATCCGCGGACCAAAAAACACGACCAGAAATGGAATCGCCAGCAAAGGAACAACACTGATTAGAATGAGCGTCAACGGAATCCCGCTAAGCAGCATCATGACAATGCAGGACAACAGCAGGAAGGTGGCATTGGTCATGAGTGTCACGCCATTGGAGATCGCTTCACGAACGGAAGTAACGTCATTCATGACATAACTGAGGAGTTTTCCGTTTCCCTGTTTGGAGAAATAATGTTCGCTAAGTTCGGAAAACTTACTGAATATACGCTCACGCGTCATGAATTCGAAGCGTCGACCGAGCTTCATAATCATGAATTGCCCGGTACCGAACAGCAGATTATACCCGATGGCAATAGCCAGAAGGGACAGGCTGTACCTTACGACCGTCTGCATCTGAAGAGAGTTCTGCATCAACTGATCCGTGAAACTGCCGAGTATGCGGGGCAGGGATGCTTGCCCGACATTGGAGGCAATAATCAGAAGAACAGCAACCAGATAAACAGGCCAGTTCGACACAACATAACCGCGAAGTAATCCTTTCTTGGACATAAGCGTTGTTCTCCTTTTGTTATAGGTGAAGTCAGTTCAGGCAGGTGGAGTCAAGAAAAGGGCCGACACCTGTTATTAGCGCGTCGTGCCCTCTTACTGTATGCGATCTAGTTCGTTGTTTATCCGTCATCCGATAGATTTCTCTATTCTTATTTTTGCGCTAATCCGAATCAATGTCAACGAAGCCAGTTAGCAAAAGCTGGTGGCTTGGACTAGTGAACGCGGAGAAGAGTTCTATGCCATGTTCTCGTGTTGTATTCACCATTTGTCGAAATTACTGAAACATTTTCTAGGGATGCCCCGTCTGTAGGAATGAAGAGGTAAAAAATAGGCTTTACTAATCATATGGAGGTGCCAGGAAATGAAACATAAAAAAGGATTGGCTGCAACACTTGCGCTCTGCGTTTCTTTGACAGCAGGAGGTGCATCGGTATTTGCTTTCACAGATGTGAAGGATGAAGGTCAGAAGTCGATTGTGGATTCATTGAAATCAAAAGGCATTGTTAGCGGAGTAACAGCGGATCTGTTCCGTCCAGATATCGCATTGTCCGAGCCACAGGGTGTTCAACTGATTGTGAACGCATTTGGTCTGAAAAATGAATTTGCGGAAGCATCCGCTCAGAATAAAATCAGTCCGGATACGTGGTATGCCGATGCGGTGCAGGCCGCTACTCAGAATGGACTGTCCATTCCGGTGGAAGTGAACCCGCAGGGCAAGATGACGCGTGAACTGTTTGTCATTTTGCTGAATGAAGGGATTAACACAACCGGGAATTATCCGGTCATCATGAAGTATAATCTTGTTAAGGACGAAAATAAAATCGGTAAGGACGCCATATCTGCAGTCCAGAACCTGCTGAACATGAACATCATTGAACTGGATAAGGACGGGAATTTCCGTCCAGATCAGTCGCTTACCCGTATGGAGGCTGCAAGCATGATCTTTAATGCACTCGAATTTGTGGATAAACACGGCAATGGCGGCTCAGCAGAGCCAACTCCAACCAATCCAGGTGAAGGCCAACAAGCGATTGTACCTGAAGTAACAACGACAAAGGTTGATGACAAAACAACCAAAGTTAAACTCAGTGCTGAAATGCCGCATCCTGGTTATGGATTGAAGATTGATGATGTGAAATTGGAGAAGGATGGACGCGCTATCGTGCTCTATTCCATTATTCAACCTGATCCAGACATGATGTATCCGATGGTTATCACCAATGTGACTGCAGAAACGGATATCCCAACAGGGTATACAGCAGAAGCTCAACCTTCTGGTAAGTAAATTCACTGCAAACCCTACAAACTGAACATGGTTAAAACGGATGTGTATCTTCCAAACCACTCTCCATACATGTATGGAGAGTGGTTTTTTATTTGAGTTGAAACTGTACACAGGTTTTCATATGATTATTTATATTACATTTAGTGTAATTAATCCTGTCGCTTTTTTATAAAGAAATGGATATCTACTTAGGATGTAAAGCCAGTTCGTGTTAGCGGAATGGCTTTTTTTAATGGTCTTTTCCGAAATATCTACTGTTTTCAGATTCCACACCTTGTGCAAAATTTACATATATGACTCCAAATTACTAGTGTTTATAAGCGTTTATGTATCCTGAAGGCAAAGATAAAAACAACATATATACGAAAGAGGGAGGAGAAATATAGAATAAAGGCAAGCCATTACAGGCTTGTAGTTTGCGAGAGATGTATGATAGATAATATTACATTGTATCACGTCGGTAAAACCTTGAAACCTGCAAACCTTAAAATTCAGTATGATGGCTGTTGACATCAATACCGTGTCCCATGCGTATATGTGGGTTTTGACTTTAAGGTCTGTTTTCTAACCTAAGTTCGGATCTGACATCTTTCAAGTTCATGTGATGAAACTCTCAATGACAACTACAGGAGGGAAATGGGTCAAATTCTACATGTTTTATACCCCCGAAATGACAATGACAAGCTGGCGACAAAAGTGTAAACCCCTGTTGTAACAGTATATTCCGTGATTTTAGAAGTGAAGATGGAAATGGCATATTTACGGATTCGAAAATGATCCATAAACTCAGTATGTAAGCGTTACCAAAAAAGAGGGGGAACAGATCCGCTCGTTATGGAGACGCGGTTCGGAACTCCTTCTTATATTAAAACAGGAGTGCTTCGCTCTTCCTCACAAACGGCCGGATTTTCATTAGAAAAGGAGGAAACAACTGATGCAGCTAAATGGGGAGTCTCCCTCGACGCAAAACTTAACGGTAAACACGATTCCGAATAGCAAGAAAAATAAATTATGGAGAAGGACGATTCGGAACTGGGAGTTGTATCTGTTTATTGCGCCAGCCTTTTTATACTTTCTGATATTCCATTATGGTCCGATGTACGGCATACAAATTGCATTTAAAAACTTTATCCCAACGCTTGGTGTCACAGGAAGCCCATGGGTCGGATTCGATCATTTCATCCGTTTCTTCAATTCGTATTATTTCTGGGATTTACTATGGAATACCCTTAGCATCAGCTTGTATGAGCTGGCTATAGGTTTTCCACTGCCGATTATTCTGGCGTTAGCGTTCAATGAAGTGAAGGATTCCTTCTTCAAGCGTACTGTGCAGACCGTCACGTATGCACCGCATTTCATTTCGGTCGTGGTGATGTCGGGGATGATCATTACCTTTTTATCACCCTCGTCAGGCATGATTGTCAATTTGGTACAGGCCCTTGGATTCCAGGCACCTCAATTCCTGACGGACCCTGCGTGGTTCAAGACAGTGTATGTACTATCAGGAGTCTGGCAAAGTGCAGGCTGGGGCACCATTATATACCTTGCCGCTTTATCGGGTGTGGACCCGCAACTGCATGAAGCGGCTGTGGTGGATGGTGCGAGCCGGTTCAAACGGATTTTGCATATTAACATTCCAGCGATCATCCCTACGATCACCATCTTGTTAATTCTGAATATGGGCAGTATTCTGGGCGTCGGATTCGAGAAAATCCTGCTGCTGCAAAATCCGCTGAACATGGGCTCGTCCGATGTCATCTCAACATTTGTCTATCGGTCCGGTCTGGTCGATGCGCAGTACAGTTTCTCTACGGCGGTGGGATTGTTCAACTCCGTAGTGAATGCGATTCTGCTTATTACCGTGAATCAGATTGCACGCCGCACCAGTGAAAACAGCCTGTGGTAAAAGGAGGGAATACACATGTCATCCGCTGTGAAAGAAAGCAGAAGTGATAAATTGTTCTTATTGTGCAATTACATCTATCTGACGGTAGCGCTCGTCATTGTGCTGTATCCGCTGTTATACATCATCAGTGCTTCAATCAGTGATCCCAAATATGTAGCCTCTGGTGAGATGTGGCTACTGCCAAAAGGGATTACGTTTGAAGGTTACGCCCGGGTGTTTGAGAACACCAACATCTGGATGGGGTACAAAAATACGATTATCTATACCGTTGTAGGCACCATCGTTAACCTGATTGTTACACTACCGGCAGCCTATGCGCTCAGCCGCTCGGACTTTGTGGGACGCGGATTCTTCATGGCGATGTTTATGGTAACGATGTTCTTCGGCGGAGGGCTTGTCCCAAGTTACCTGCTGGTCAAGGATCTTGGTATGGTGAACAGCATGTGGGCACTTATTCTGCCCGGGGCTGCATCCATCTGGAATATTATCGTATGCCGGACGTTCTTCCAATCGACCATTCCCAAGGAGTTACAGGAAGCGGCGCATATTGATGGGTGTACCAACACCCGGTTGTTCATCAAGATTGTGCTCCCGCTTTCGATGCCAATCATTGCAGTGATGGCGCTCTTCTATGGAGTCGGACACTGGAACAGCTATTTTAGTGCCATGATCTATCTGAATGATTCCTCCAAGTACCCGCTACAGCTCTTTCTGCGCCAGATTCTGGTGCTTCAAGAAATGGCGGCTCAAGGGGGAGGCGCTATCGATACGTCTTCAGCCACGGCGATGAATACCAAAGCGGAGATCGCTGCACTGGTTAAATATGCCGTCATTATTGTTGCCACCCTACCTGTCATTGCGGTGTATCCATTCCTCCAGCGTTACTTTGTACAGGGTGTTATGATCGGTTCCGTTAAGGGATGATCTTAATCCATATACCACATTAAACAAGGGGAGTTGTTGTTATGAAAAAGCTTCGCAAGGCTTCATCCATTACACTCTGTCTCACCTTATTCGCAACATTGCTTGCAGCTTGTGGTTCAACCAATGAAGACGGAAGCACGACCACCAAAGTAGAGGGGGTCAAAAAAGAAGGTTTCCCCATTGTAGACAAAACGCTAACGTTAAAGGTCATGTCCCAGGATGCGGGGGTAGCCGACTGGAGCACGATGCCTGTGCTGCAAGAAATGGAGAAACTGTCGGGCATCAAGCTGGAATACCAGCTCTCACCAATCGACAGCTTTGAAACGAAGAAAAATCTGGTTTTCGCGAGCGGAGACTTGCCGGATATGTTCTATGCTGCGGACCTCAAGCCAGCCGAACAGGTGACTTATGGCAGCCAGGGCATCCTGATCCCGTTGGAAAAATACATTGATGAAGGTTACGCCCCAAATATCAAAAAGATTCTCGATGAGAACCCGGATGTCCGTAAATCATTTACAACACCTGATGGGCATATGTATGCACTCCCATTCATTGATAAAGCCGCCGTGTGGTATAGAGGCCCAATGTGGTACAACGGGGAATTCTTGAAGGCACTTAACGTAGAAGAGCCCAAGACTACGGAAGAATTGTATACGTATCTCAAGCGTGTAAAAGAAGAAGATCCCAATGGCAATGGCCAGCAAGATGAAATTCCGCTTACTTCTGTAAAACTTGATGATCTTCGCATGTTTTTCTTCGGCTTCTGGGGAATGTACAACGAAGGCATCTATTCCGATAAAGACGGAAAGGTTCACTATCCTTATCAAGAAGAAGGATACAAAGGTTATCTGACGTTCATGAACCGCTTGTGGAAGGAAGATTTGCTGGATCATGAGACCTTCTCTCAGACAGGTGATCAGAAAAAAGCTAAAGGTGAAAGCAACAAACTTGCATTGTTCAACGATTACCATCCATACTTCACACTCGGTGGTGAACCTAGCACGGATCATCCGCTGATGACACCCGTGAAGAGCGAGGTGCCAGACTCTCCGGTATACGGCAAGCATCCGGGCATGTCGGCTCGTGGTACCTTTGCTATTACAAGCAGCAACCCGTCACCCGAGGCGACGATGCGATGGATCGATTACTTATACAGCTATGACGGTGCGACACTGTTCAATCAAGGTCCGGAAGGTGTGCTGTGGAAATTCAAAGACAAGGAAAATCATGTTAAAGAGTGGCTCCCCGTTCCTGGCGGCGGTGATCGTGAGGAATACCGCGGTAAAATCACGCCGAACTTTGGTATCTTGACACCGGGTATTAATGATCCGGATGTAGCGAAGGGTCTTCGCACCGAATTTGATGAGTGGATTGACCAGCAAAATCAAGAGAAGTTGGTACCTATCGGAAAAGCACCATTTCCTAACGTTTATTTGACAAATGAAGAGCAAAGCGAAGCAACCGCTCTATTGTCTGATCTGGATACGTACGTTAAACAGATGGAAGCGAAGTTTGTGACCGGCCAGGAACCACTTGAGAACTGGGATAAGTACATTGCACAGATGGAGAAAATGGGCAGTGACCGTATCATCGAACTGTATCAGGGGGCATATGACCGCTGGAATTCGGGGCAATAAAGCCTATCGAGGTACATCCCATGCAGAAAGACAGCAGTTAGCTTCAATATTGTTAGCTGCATTAAATTTTTCGCATATAAGAATTCTCGGGGGAGATGTGGACCGTTATGCAGAAATGGTTTGAAGAAGCCAAACTGGGGATATTCATCCACTATGGCATCTATGCGGTGGACGGGGTTGCGGAATCCTGGTCCTTCTATAATGGCAGGATATCCTATGAAGAATATATGAAACAGTTGGATGGTTTTACGGCATCGGAATTCAATGCGGAGAAGTGGGCGGAATTGATTGAGAAGTCTGGTGCCCGGTATGCCGTATTAACAACGAAGCATCATGACGGTGTTGCTCTATGGGATACGCAATATAGTGATCTCAATGTTGTCAAACAGACACCAGCGAATCGGGACATTGTGAGGGAATATACGGAAGCGATTCGGGAAAAGGGCATTCATCTGGGGATGTATTACTCGCTCATTGATTGGTCACACCCGGATTATCCTAGCGTGTATGAAGGTGGGAAAGTACCGGAGGATCTCAGCAGTGTCAACCGGCATTCAAGTCCTGTGGACGGCGTTCAGGATCAGGCAAAGTGGCAGAAGTTCCTGCAATTCAATAACCATCAACTGGGAGAGATTTTAACAAATTACGGAAAGGTGGATCTGCTGTGGTTTGATGGGGACTGGGAACGGAGTGCCGAGCAGTGGAATCTGCCGGAGTTCAAGCATTATCTGCAATCTTTTAACCCCGATATCATCATCAACTCCCGCCTTCAAGGTTATGGGGATTACAAAACGCCTGAGCAAGGCATTCCGATTACAAGACCGGAGGGACCCTGGGAATTCTGCACCACGATCAATAGATCTTGGGGTTATGTGCCAACCGATCATAAATATAAATCGTTAAATCAGATCATTCGAATGTTCTGCGACTGCATTTCGATGGGCGGTAATATGTTGCTGGATATCGGTCCGCGTGAAGATGGCACCATCGATCAGAGGCAGGAGGATATTCTGCTTGGACTGGGAGCTTGGATCCGAACCCATGAAGAGGCCGTCTTTGGTACGGGTGAAGGCATTATGCCTCGCTATTATCTGGGGGGAAGCACCGTATCCGAGGATCGAAAGACGCTGTACCTGTTTGTGTATGACGATCCAAAAGAGAATGTGTGCATCAAGGGTCTCTGCAATCCGATCAAGAAAATTACCGTGCTGCATTCGGGCAAAGAGCTGAATCATGAGATTCATGGGGGCGTGCCTTGGTTCAATATCCCGGGGACAACGTGGATCAAGATGACCCCGGAGGACACGCATGAACAGGTGACCGTTCTTAAGCTCGAATTCGATGAGGAGCTGGAAATGTACGGCGGCTCTGGAGCCGTTGTCACCCATAACTAACCATTACGGGGAGGGCATGTGCTGGTAGATGCATGCCCTCCCTTACGAATTGGAGAGAGTGACATGAACAGAAGTGGAGTGCCAGAACCCAGGATTGAGTATGCTCCCAAACATTATATATGCAAGCGTGCGCAGGAACCGTTGGTGTTAGACGGTCGTGTGGATAAGGCATTTTGGAATGCGGCTCATTGGACGGAGGATTTCGTTGATATCGAAGGGGATCTTCGTCCGAAGCCAGAGAAACAGACACGGGTAAAAATGCTGTGGGATGACGACTATTTCTATTTTGCTGCCGAGCTGATTGAAGATCAGATATGGGCTACCCTGACTGAACGTGATTCCGTTATTTTTTATGACAATGACTTCGAGATTTTTATCGATCCCGACGGGGATTCCCATCAATATTATGAGTTCGAGATCAATGCGCTCAATACGGTATGGGACCTGTTATTAGTGAAGCCTTATCGGGATGGTGGGCCTCCGGTTAACGGTTGGGATATCAGCGGTCTCAAGACGGCCGTATATATCGATGGGGAACTGAACAGACCTGGTGCAGAGAACCGGAAATGGAGCGTGGAAGTCGCGATTCCCTGGGCCAGTCTGAAGGAATGTGCCGAAGGAAACCGTCCACCTGTGCCGGGTGAGTTCTGGCGTGTCAACTTCTCGCGTGTGGAGTGGCAAACCGAGGTACAGGACGGCGAGTACCGCAAGGTGCTGAATCCAGATACGGGTAAACCTTATCCGGAGGACAACTGGGTTTGGTCACCTATGGGTATTATCAACATGCATTATCCAGAGTTGTGGGGTTATGTTGTATTCTCGGATGAAGGAACGGATCAGTCGTTTGAGTTGCCGGAAGATGAACGAATCAAATGGGAGCTTCGCAAGCTCTATTATCGTGAACGCAATTATTATGAAACCCATGGTGAATTTACACAGGATGTGAAGCTGCTTATGGGTGAGGAATCGTGGAGCTGTGAGCCTGTTATTGAAACGACTCGTAGCCTTTTCCAGATTACTGCGCCGTCTTCGGACGGAACGGCCTTGATCTGTATTCGGGAAGACGGAAAGCTGTGGAAGGAGTGAGAACACAATGACCAGCCAAACCTTGGTATTTTCCCTTGATGCACAGTCATTGGAGAGGATCGAGCAGAAGTTCCAGGAGAAGGTGCGTTTTGCAGAGGCCCGCAAATCGGAATTGTTTCATGTTTTTCAGCAGGAGCTAACGCAAGAAGAGGCATGGGCGTTGAAGTATGTCTATGCCTATATGCCGGTAAACGACATGGCTGATTATAACGGGGACTTGTTCTTGAGTCATGTGCGCCGGGCTTTGGACACCCGCAAACGTGTGCCTTGGGGAGATCGAGTTCCGGATCATCTGTTCCTTCATTTTGTGCTGCCTTATCGGGTAAATACGGAAAATATTGAAGATTACCGCGGCTTGATGTATGGCGAATTAGTCGAGCGGACTACGAACTTATCCATGGCAGATGCAATCTTGGAGACCAATTACTGGTGTCATGAAAAAGCGACCTATATAGGCAGCGATCTGCGTACGATATCACCGCTGACGATGATCCGGAATGCTCGTGGTCGATGCGGCGAAGAATCCACGCTGGCGGTAGCCGCTCTTCGCAGTATTGGTATACCTGCCCGTCAGGTCTACACACCACGCTGGGCTCACTGTGACAGTAACCATGCTTGGGTAGAAGCCTGGGCAGATGGTCAATGGTATTACATCGGGGCATGCGAGCCGGAAGCCCGTCTGAACCAAGGGTGGTTCAGCCCGCCAGCCCGCAGGGCCATGCTGATTAATACGAGGATCTATGCCGACTATCCCGGACCAGAGGATATTACGCTCTCGGAAAAGGGATATACGGAAATTAATTTACTTGAGAACTATGCGCCCACACGCAACATCTATGTGAAGGTGAAAAATGAGCAGGGAGAGCCCGTACCCGGCGCGAGTGTCCGCTTTGAGCTGTACAATACGGCTGAATTCTATCCGATTGCCGAGATTAGGACGGATGCACAAGGGGAAGCGACCTTTAAGACTGGCTGTGGTGACCTTTTGATTCGTGCGGTCAGCGGCGGTAAGTGGAGTGAGGTCCTATTCAAGGCTCAGGAAAATAAGGATGTAGAGCTTGTGCTGAACTCATCAGAGCAGCCTACAGGGATTGTAGATTTCGATATGGTTCCTCCTCCGGAAAGGGAGGGAGAGTCTGTGGTTGCATTACCGGAAGAGAAGATTGAGATTCATAATCGTCGTCTGGAGGAAGGAGCGCAGACCCGGAGCGAGTATGAGGACACGTTCCTGAGTGAGGAGGAAGCTGTCTCGCTGGCTAAAAAGGTTGGACTACCCTCGGTACGTGTGCGGGATGTTCTCCGCAAGGCACGGGGGAACAGCCGGGAGATTGCAGCTTTCCTAGAGGAACGTTCCAATCCATACGATGAGTGGCCGCTCCGGTTGCTGGAGTCGATGAATGAAAAAGATTTAATTGATACCTTTCGTCAGACGCTGGATGATCATCTGATTGGTGCGCTCTCGCAGCAAGGATCATGGGCGGAAGATACTTTTGTAAGATACATCCTGTGCCCGCGGATCTCCTATGAGATGCTGGTCCCTTATCGGAGTGTATTCCAGAATGCCTTTTCGGCAGATGAGGCGGCAGCGTTCAGGGAGAATCCCTCGACACTTGCCCGAATGCTGGAACAGCAATATGAATATTATGACGATCTTCCTAATCTAAAAGGCAAAGGGAATCCGATCGGGACGTTTAGTCTAATGAAGGGAGACTCTCAGTCGCTGGATATTTTGTTTGTGGCTGTATGTCGCAGTTTGGGTATTCCGGCCCGATTACATCCGAGCGCACAGAAACCACAGTATCTAAGTGACAGAGGCTGGAAGGATGCAGTGTTTAGTCTCACCTCACCTCTAACTCAGGAGAGCACAAGCTGGGGATTGCTCCAACTTCGTAGGGATATAAAAGTTCCGCAGGATACACCAGAAGCATCTTATTTCGAAAATTTCTCGTTTGCCCGTCTGGAAGATGGCGTCTACAAGACATTGATTTATCCTTATGGCAGTACGAATGTCTATAGCGAGCCATATGAGGTTGAGGCAGGAGCTTATCGCTTAACGACAGGCATTCGTCTGAACGATGGAACGGCAAAAGTACGATTCGTTTACTTTACCGTGCGCGCCGGAGATACCACTGAGGTTGTATTGTCTTATCGTGAGAATGAGGTTGAGATTCCTGTACTGGGTAAATTGGCACCAGGAAGTGTATTGACCCGTCTGGATGGTTCAGAGGTAGAACTGGAGGAACTTCTGGGATCGGAGGGTGCCATTGCAGCCTGGATTGAACCGGAGCGGGAACCGACCAAACATCTGATTCGTGAACTGTGTGAGCTGGCAGAGCCGCTGGATAAATTGGGTATACCCATCGTACTCATGATCGGAGATATGGAATGGAACGCTGCCTTTGACCCTGCTGGTTATCCAAAGCTGCCTATATGCACGGTTTTTGTACGAGATTCCAGTTATGCTTCCTTGTCAGGCTTCAATTCGAAGCCTGCGGCTCATGAAGCAGGTTATCCGCATCTGTTCGTGCTGGATACTCAGCATCAAGTTCGTTATTCGGCTTCCGGGTACAAGATTGGTACTGGGAAGGAAGCCTTGCAGATTGCTGCTGCGATATCTCAATCATCGAACAGATCGGAGTGAAGAGAGTGACGAAATATATTGCTGCCGGTTATGCTGTTGATTCAGTTCTCCCCGACATGACACATGAGGATCTCTTGAAGTTAACACATCTGAACGTAGCCTTCGGACATGTCAAGAATGATGCAATCACCACCGAGCATCTAAAAAACGGTCGCGTTATCCAGAACATCAAGCGGGAGCATCCAAATCTTACAGTGCTGTTGTCTGTAGGCGGATGGAGCGCTGGCGGTTTCTCTGAGGCCGCCTCGACCCAGCCGGGGAGGGACAGCATGGCTGCATCGGCAATCCGAGTGTTGGAGGAACACCTTTTTGACGGGATCGATCTGGACTGGGAATATCCTTGTTACGGTGAAGCTGGTATCGCATCCAGTCCTGATGATAAACGGAATTTTACCTTACTTCTCAAGACAATCCGGGAGGCACTGAGTGCCAAGGGAGAAGCGGATGGCCGTCATTATCTGCTCACCATTGCGGCAGGGGCTGATCAATACTACGTTGATGGTACAGAGATGGCTGAGGTGCAGCAGTACCTAGACTACGTGCAGTTGATGACCTATGATATGCGCGGCGGTTTTCAGGTTCTGACCGGACATCATACGAATCTGTACACGCCAACAGGAGATCTGTTTCGAATTAGTACGAATGCCTCCGTGAACCTGTTTGTTCGCGCAGGCGTTCCGAAGGAGAAAATTGTGATCGGAGTTGCGTTCTATTCCCGGATCTGGAATGAGGTTCCTGACCGAAACCACGGGCTCCATCAAATGGCCGGGAGTACAGGCGGATATGGACCATCATTTGCCGAGCTGGAAGCGAAGTACATTAACAAGAATGGTTACACTCGTTATTGGGATGAAGAAGCCTGTGCACCGTTTCTGTTTAATGGGTCCAGCTTCATATCGTATGACGATGAAGAATCGATTCAATGCAAATGTGATTACGTAAAGGATCAAGGTCTGGCCGGAATCATGTTCTGGGAGTACGGCTGTGATCCAACTCACCGTTTGCTGGGTGCAGTGCATCAAGGGTTGAAGGATCTTTCGGCTGGGAAAATCGGATAAGGCCGCCGGCCGCGACGAATCAGATTATGTATACGGACTAAAAACATATGAAGGGGCCGTTCTATACGTCATGCTCATGACGTATAGAACGGCCCCTTGTTTGCGTTATTTTGGTCTAATGAATCAGGCACTGTTATTCGCTCTCTCCATTTATCCAATACATTCCTCTTCATCATCATCAGGGGAATCGGCGGAGCCGTTGGGACGGTGCATTTTACGGTATTGCCCTGGGGTATAACCCGTCTCTTTTTTGAATTTGCGGATGAAGTTTGGTGTATCCAGGTAACCGACACGCGTGATGATATCTTTTAACGGATCGGTAGTATGCAGCAGTAGTCGAATGACCTCATCCATCCGTTTCTGCCAGATATATTGGGTAAAGTTCATGCCAATCTTTTCTTTAAAAGAACGACTGAAATAGGATGAAGAGATCGTGAATTTCGATGAAATCGTACCTAAACTGAGATCATAATCAGAGAAATTGGCATCGATATAAGCAACGATTTCATCCATCAGGGAGCTTTCTTCCGTCTCACTCTTCGCCTCGACATGGGCGCAGATTTCGGCAGCAAGGCCTGTCAGTTTTTTCTCCAAATCCTCCAACGAGTCGTAGGAAGTGATTCTTGGAAGTTGATCAACCACATGATGGATTCCAAGCTCCGAGGCGGTTTTGAGCATTGTATTCAGAATATCAAAGCAGATGCAACGCAGCAGCGGTACAGACGGCATTTCGGATTTCAGGGTATTCAACGCAGTTGATACCATCTGAACTGCCACATCATAGCTGCCTTGTTTTAAGCTCTGAACCAGCTTCAACAATACATCCTTAGGGACCCAGAAGGAAGAATCCTGTACACCGGAACCGGAAAGGTCGTTAAAGTATGTACTGCTGCCCTGTCCATGCAGCATCGATGCTTCCAGAGCAGTCGAGGCCTCAATGTAGGATTGATTCAGCTGTTTCGGATAAGTGTACCGATTGCCTATCCCGATTGCGGGCGCGACCCCGGTGTGTTCTGTCACCATCCATTGCAGTTTTTCAACGATAGGCTCCATACGGGTATTCAGGCTACCTTCATGCCCAATTTCGGCATCGAATCCCACGATAAGGGCTAATTGGTCTGCCTGTGGCAGCTCTACGCCGTAAGCATATGCAGACAACTCCGGCAGCTCCACATCGTTCATCAGCTGCATGACAGTAGGTTGCTCGGGGTTATCACCGATAGGAAAAGCATGCATTTCCCAGCCCATGATCATGACAAAATAATGGGATCGGTTAAAGCGTATGCCAAGCTTATCCGTAAACTCAGAGGGAAAATCTCCGGTGTGACCGTGCTTCAGCAACATGAGCAAAATATGATTGCGAGCATAGGGCTCCTGAAGATCTACGCGCTGACTATAATCATGCAGTGTTTTCTTGATCCATTCCAGCTCGTTGGTGGTGGAGGATGGAGCAGGATCATTTTTCAACCGAATGAACTCCATTAAGTCTGAAATCGGATGGTACTGTCTTCGGGCCAACATAATGGCGAAGAATGTGCCCATCACCACCATGAAGGAGAAAACAAGAACAACAAAGGTGCGAATATGAACGATTCGGCTAAAAAATTGGTTGCTGGGCATAGCGGTTACATAAGTCCAACCCGCATCCGATTTAACGGATACAACCGAATGTGGTTCTTGATTTAAGGAGATGCTGTGCGTGCCGGATTCAAGAGCAAACAGAGCGTTAACTTCCTGTTCGGATATGATTTCTCCCTTGTAATTGGCTGCCAGGACTTGCCCGAAATTATCGAAAATATAAGTCATCCCGTGATAGTCGCTGAGGATGGAATCAATTAAGCCCGTCAGATTGGACTCGTGTATCAAGTACATGACGGTTCCATGAGCGGGCGTATTGTTAGGTGCAATCGGTACAAGGTATGCCAGCATGGAATTGGGTATTCTGGTTCCTTGGACGACCTGCTCCGCTGGACGTATTGTGGGGGACTGTACGTTATTCAAATCCCGGATCATGTCTGTTTTGTTCCACGTAGTAAATTTGTAGCGGCCAGTGAATACATCCATGTTCTCAGAACCTTGAGAAGAATAGATGTTATCATCTTCACGGAAGAACAGGAATAACTCATCGATAATGGAACTGGTGGCTTTGTATTTGACCAATGCGCCGATTGATTCCCGGCTATAGTACGGATGGTGGGTCCAATACCGCGTTAACTGCTCATCGTAGGCGATGCGAAAAGCGATGTCTTGGAGTTCTTTCATGCGATCATCAATGACAGTTTTGGCTTGAGTGAGCTGATTGACATTGGTCTGTTCAATCTCTGAACGGAGCGTGTCCACAGCGTTGTGATAAATAATGATGGTTAAAATAACAAGAGGGATAAGGAAAATGGAGATATAGGATAGGGTGTACTTAAACAGAAGCTTGGACTTGAAGTGATTCCATTTCATATCTGCAACCTCCCGTTTATCTTAGTGCTGCAGCGATAGCGCTCTCATATGGGCAGTGAAGTTATTGCCAAGATGGGAGCTGCTGGGGTGTTCCTTCTAAAAATACTAGGAGAACTTCTCTAATAAAGCAATGGTTCTTTTATAAATTCCAGTGCAATCCGTAAGAAAGATATAGCTATAGCAAAATCCCCTCAAAGTTCACTCATTTCCTTATGCTAACACACAAGGCTTTTCAAAGAGTAACTACTTTAAGGGGATAATTCTAGCTGATCATATATTATATTTTCTATTACTGAATATAGGAGTTAAACGATTATTCGTCCAGAGGTTCATAGTCAAACCAATCGTAACTTGCAGGCGTACACTCCCCCGATGAAGCATAAGCGTACATGGCGATCATCACACCTGTGAAACCACTTGCCACTTCGGTAGATAACAGATGTGTTTCTCCTGAACCCACTTCGATGGCATCGGATGAACCTTGCTGATAGAGGAACGTGAAGTGGTTACGGTCAGCCTTGATTTGTAATACAACCGGCCCCGGGTCACAGTCAAGCACCTGTTCGGTTCGCAGAGAGCCGACGGTTCGCCGCAATACGATTTTTTTCTGCCCATCGATCTGTGTTACAGCCAAGTCGTAATGATATTTATCATTCATAAATAAGGTTAATCCAGCTTCCTCACCGCTCGCACTTGGTTCATAATGCAGCTCGGCCGCCATTTCGCATAAGAAATGGCTCAAGCGACGTCCGACAAAGGCTGGATTTCCTCCATCATCGAGTGAAACCGGCTGACCCCGCAGGATGAGTTGCCCGGGATTTTCTGTGAGTGTCCAACTATTCGGAGCCGGGTTCCGTAAGAAGATCCAGTTCATGTCCAAAGTTGGTTCGTCAAAATGATCCCGTATAGCCCGAGGTGACCAAGGATGCTCAGGCAATGAAGGTCCGGTCATCTCTGGTTCAATATGTCCGTCCACACCGATTATCGGCCAACCGTCATCCGTCCAAGTGACAGGTGCCAGGAAGGTCTCGCGTCCCAGATGGTGTCGCATGGGGTAACCTGCTGGACGAAGGCCCAGACATACGGCCCACCAGCTTCCATCCTGGATCTGGACAAGGTCTGCATGACCGGTTGCGTGAATGCTGGATTTCATGCTCCGATTGGACAGAATCGGATTATGAGGACATGGATCAAATGGTCCGTATGGCTCTGTGCTCCGAGCAATGGTCTCCATATGACCATACTCGGTTCCACCTTCGGCAATCATCAGATAATAGAGGCCGTTTATTTTATACATGTGGGGAGCTTCGGGTGCTGCTCCTCCGGTTCCAGTCCAGATCAATCGACTATTGGTCAGTCTGGCTCCGGTCGTGATGTCTATCTCGCACTGATAGATGCCCTCGCCTTCATCGCCGTTACAGGCCGTTTGAAAATATACATGTCCATCTTCATCAAAGAGAAAAGAGGGATCAATGCCGCCCTGATCAACAAAAATTGGAGCAGACCATGGTCCCTCGGGCTGGGTACTACGCACATAAAAATTTCCTCCGCCGCTGACATTGGTTGTTGTCATATAGAACCAGCCATCATGGTGCCGGAGTGTTGGGGCAAAAATACCGCCAGAGCTGCCTGCGTTCGCTAAAGGGAGTTGCTCAGTTGTTGTGAGGACATGGCCGATCTGTCGCCAGTTCACAAGGTCTTTGCTGTGGAAGATGGGCACACCAGGGAAATATTCAAAGGTACTGGTTACCAGATAATAGTCTTCATCTACACGGCAGATGCTTGGATCTGGATAAAACCCCGGAATGACCGGATTGGTATATTTCATCATTTATACTCCTATTCATTGTGAGAGTTTAGTATGAATCTGGACACATTGAAAATCCCTGCTACAAGGCGAATTATAACGCTTATAAGTATATGGAACCTTGATTTTTCGGTCTTGGAATAGCATGATATAGACATTCAACCCAACTATGTTCGCGGAGGGGAATGCTTTTGAGTAATGCATATTTGAGATGGTTTACTTCAGATCAACAGTTTCCATTTTTCATTCAGTACGGTGGACATGTTGAGGACATGGAGCTTCATAATCATATGGATTTTACGGAACTTGTGATTGTTCTGAATGGTCATGCAACCCATGTGGTGAACACCGAAGAATTTTTTATTAAAAAAGGGAACGCATTTGTGATTAATGGCGACACCCATCATGCGTATAAAGACCCTCATGATTTTAGGATCTGTAACATTATGTTCAGTCCCGAGATGCTTGCTTCGGCTGGGCCCGATCTGAGAAAATCTAACGGCTTCCAGGCGCTGTTTGTTTTGGAACCGTTTTATCGTAATATTCACTCCTTTCCGAGTAAATTGGCGTTATCCATTTCCAGTCTGGAGTATGTAGAATCACTGATATCGTTCATGATTGAGGAGTATCAGAGTAAACAGCAAGGGTATCAGACGATGTTGATCTCACGTCTTACGGAGATGGTTGTTTATTTGTCGAGGCAATATGATACGCAGGAGAAAGGGATCGAAGGTAATAATCTGATGCATCTGGCAAATGCCATTTCATTTATCGAAGATCATTATCTGGAGCCACTGTCACTAGAGGATATTGCGGGGAAGTCGAATATCTCAATAAGGCATCTGAATCGGATTTTTCGATCCTATTATCAGATGACCCCGATCTCTTATCTGCAAAAGTTGCGTCTGGAGAAGGCATGTCATTTGTTGAAAAACGGGAATCTGTCCATTACGGAAATTTCGTATGAATGTGGATTTAACGACAGTAATTATTTCACCCGTCAGTTTAAGAAAGCCTTTGGCAAGTCTCCCAAAACATACAGGCAGACTCATTAATACATGACCGAATATAAAACACCAAAACAGGGCCTCCTCATAGGGAGGTCCTGTCTGCTGTCTCAGGGAAAAGGGGGGATTTAATAGTCCAAAAGCCGTCCGTTGTCATGCCACTGACCGTACATTTTATTTTCTTTTGTGTTGGTTATGAACTTATCCAATCTGCTCTGGAATAATGCTGGCTGATTCTTAACACTTTGGATCGTATCGATCCGAACGTTTTGATACAGGGTAGGGAAGGCCATGAAATTTGCATAAACCTGATGGTCTTCTTTCAGCCTTTGTTCGATCACACCATCAATTATGAAAGCATTCGGGTCCATAACAGGAAGAACTTTTCTCCCCTCGTCATTCATGAAACCCAACTTTTTAAGTCGACGGACACGTTCCTTGTTCAATTCAGTCCATGAGCTACGTTTACTCCTAGGAGATAATCTCTGTGCTAATTGAGTCTCCGATATTTTCTTTTTGACTCCATCGATCCAGCCAAAGCACAGCGACTCCTCAACCACGTCCAAATACAGCAAAGTATTCGGCAAGGGTTTTATGCTTATCATTACCCAGCAAGATTTCTCAACTTTTCCATGCGTCTGCAACCAATTCCTCAATTCATTCCTCGACGTCACGGGGATACAATGTACATTTTCCATCCCACTATCAACTATACTTGAGCCGGTTCCTGATACCAAAAGAGTGAATAGTCATTCATGGTGGAGGCATGCCCCAATTGACGCAGCATGGTAGAAACATTGCCTCGATGATAGGTTCCGTGGTTAACCACATGGATTACGATGTCCGATAAGCTGGTTTCGCGAACTCCTGCAAATGGATTATCGAGTAGAATGGTTTGCTCCAGATCAGCTTGGCCTCGTAACCACTCACTGTATTGTGCCGACAGGTCGGTAAAACATTGGATGTACTCATCCACAGAACCGTGAATTTCACTATTGAGTGGTATACATGCTTGCAGTGCCTCGGGCATCCCGGTGCCAGTTAACACCAGGTACCACATCTTATCCACTGTATAGATATGGCTGAGTGCGTGAGCAATGGTTGGATATGAACTGTTCACTTCCTGACTCAGGACAGAGGAGGGCAGTTCCTTGATTCTGCCCAGGATTGTTTGGTTGGCCCATGTGTGGTAGTTATACATTTGTTCCGGATGATTCATTGATGATCGTCTCCTTTAATTTGGCAATGGATTGGATGAACTTACTGAGATGATTATAAAAAAAGAAGTATGACAACAGCGTGTCATACTTCTTCATAGAGCTTAAGTGCGTTACGAAGTTGTTCTTTCAGAATGCCTCGTAATTCAATCGGTTCAAGCACCTCGGCGCCACTACCCAAACTAAGTAGAAACGACCATAACCACTTGGCTTGTAACGGTTGATGAACCGGGATACGCATCGTCATACTTCCATCCTCGTGAAATTGCTTATCTGCCTGTTGAAAATGATCCATGGCTTCCGCGAGCGCTCCCGGGTTCACCCGAAATACCACATCACTTACCTGATCTTGCCATGACGGATCTGAGACAACCGTCTCTTGGGGAAGCTCAAGATGGGGTTGGAAGTGTTCCGATGTCAGTTGCACGTTCATCATCCGGGACAGTCGGAACTCGCGATAATCCTGCCGTGTCTGGCAAAATCCATAAACATACCAATTACGATATTTAAAATGAAGTCTTACCGGTTCCAGAAGGCGGGGTGTATGTTCATTTTTCGTGTTGATGTAGTCAAAACGGACAACCTGATGATCCGTAATACCTTTACGCAGATGAGGAAGGGCATCAGGTTCTGTTCGACGGGTCTCCAGATCCACCGATAGACTTGAGGTTTGATGCTCAGGTCCAATCGTTTGCAGACGTTCAATCGTGCCTTGTGCACGTGCATCTTCGAATACTGTGGATAGACTGCTCAGGACAGTTATCAGGGAATCCACATCATAAGAACCGAGCAAGCTTTTATCCATCTTGTATCCGTCCATCATGCCGTAGCCGCCTTTGAGTCCCTGATGGGAGACGACCGGGAAGCCGGCGGCACAGATCACATCAATATCCCGATAGATCGTTCTTGGGGACACCTGAAACTCTTCAGCCAAGGTGGAAGCAGACAATACTTCGTGGTTCAGCAGTTTGTATATGATTGAGATTAATCGCTCCAATTTCAAAAGGTATCCCCGCCCGTTATTCCATTTTGTCATTACAGGCCATTATTATATCACGACATGGTGAACAACATGGAGGATTACAGAGAGGCTATAGAAGTCATATCATGCAGTAAGTTTTGTTCCAACATGATTGGACAAGTTCTTCAGTGAGAGGAAACAAAAAAAGAGTGCTGGATAGCACTCTTTCTAAGAAACATGATTGTTGTTGTGTTGAACAGTTACGTTAGCAGATCGGTCGAACTTTCATATCGAGTGAATAGTCAGAGCCGGCTCTACTCTTCTTGCACGTTATAGAGAACCCGAGCGAGCAGATTCTGTCCATAGTTTCCGAAGTTTTTACCAAAGATCGTTAAGCCCCGTTTGTTCAAAGGTCCGTCCGTAACCGCAATGCGGAAGTGAATATCGCTTTTGTAATCCAGCCCAATCTGGTCCAGCGTTACGTCCGAGATGCGGCATCCGTCGATATAGCTGCCTTCCTGTGTAATCCGGATCAGCTTCAGCATGCCGTACTGATTCAAGTGCGGAGGCCACCATTCCGGATTAAAGGTACCGCGTGTATTGCCAAAATCCCCCGGACTTGTCCAGCAGCCAATCTCAATCCCATTGACATAGAAGTAAATATCCGAAGGGTAATTGTCACAAAAGCCAGGGGCCTCCGATCCCAGTTCCATCGACAACTGAATTTCGCTAAAGGACTGATTAGGCTTGAGATAGTTGGGAATCCGATACTCCAGATAACCTTCAGCCAGCCAGATCATCTCCGCATCAATTCGTAGTGGATCAGCAAAGTAACGCGGATCATCGAACTCTCCAACAATGCTATCCCGGGTAGCGAGACCACATGTAGGTGCAGCCTGATAATCGCTGTAATGACCGACCTGAATTTCCACCTCATAACGATTGTTAATCTCTTGTGAACGCAGATCAACCATCAATTTTTCCTCATTGAGATAACATATCTTCTGGATTCCATGTTTGCCAACGGCGGTGTTGATCTCGATCAATCCGCTCTCTTCAAGCTTCTTGATATGCATTGTGATAGCGCCATTGCTCAGTCCAAGCTTGGTTGCAAGATCATTGAGATTAAGACTTTGGTTCTTGGCCAGCAGCTCGATGATCTGAATCCGGATTTCCGAACTGAGCGCTTTGAAGATATTCACACCCGACATCAGATCTTTAATATAAATCATAGGTGGATTTCCTTTCCCCGTTCTGAACAAAGTCTTCGACACAGACATTTGCACATTTATATGTTTTATTTCAGATAATTATAAATCATTCCCTCATGGAAGGGAAGGGTGGAGAAATAGAAGCCAAAACCCTTGTATATAGCGCAAATACGAAAATATAATCTATATTTTGTCCACTATTCCGGTTAAAATAAGTGTTAATCAGTTCACATATATTTGAAATATACCATTGAAATGTAATGTAACCGCTTTTATAATCCTATTATACCTAAATTGATTCAATACTTCATGAACCTAATTAACCATTTGAACAGGAAAGGTGGAGTTTGGTTTGGAAAAGTTAAGCAATGTGAAGAGGTTTAAGTGGAAACGGTTGGCGTTACCGGCATTACTTGTGATGGTATTACTGCTGGCAGGTCAGTCAAAAGCTTTGGCGGCATTCTGGAATCTGACCGGAGATACGGCTGTTCATGATCCGTCGATTATCAAAGAGGGCAGTTCCTGGTACACCTTTTCAACCGGCCCTGGCATTCAAGTATTGAAATCCGATAATGGTTCGTCCTGGTATCGTGTTCCACAAATCTTCTTAAGTAAGCCATCCTGGTGGGCTTCTGCCGTTCCGGGACAAAGCGGATTGGATGTATGGGCACCGGATGTAGAGCAGTATAACGGAAAAGTATGGCTCTATTATTCGATCTCCACCTTTGGCTCCAATCGGTCTGCGATTGGTCTTGCTTCTGCGAACAGCATTGGAGCAGGGCAGTGGAAGGATGAAGGATTGGTGCTTCAAACCACGACCGCCAATAATTATAATGCCATTGATCCAAATCTGGTCATTGATGCTTCAGGCAATCCGTGGCTGGCCTTTGGTTCTTTCTGGAGTGGCCTGAAGATTGTTAAGCTGGACAAAAACACGATGAAACCGACGGGAAGTATAACTTCCATTGCTGCGCGCCCGAATAACGGAGGTGCTATTGAAGGACCAAGTATTGTATATCGTGGCGGTTATTATTACCTGTTTGCTTCCATTGATTCTTGCTGCCAAGGTGTGAACAGTACCTACAAAATGGTCTATGGACGTTCGACCAGTATAACAGGCCCTTATGTGGACAAAAACGGAGTTAATATGCTGAATGGTGGCGGAACGATATTGGATACAGGCAATGTAAAATGGAAAGGTCCAGGTGGTCAGGACGTGTACAACGGCAATGTCATCGCAAGACATGCCTATGATGCAGAGGATAATGGCAATCCGAAATTGCTGATTAATGACTTGCTTTGGGACTCGAGTGGCTGGCCGAAATACTGATTTATTTTATATAAATATAAAATGTTTTATAAAAGTGTTGACTAAAGTGATCTGGATTTGATAAATTTAACAACAGAAATCTTATTTCATCCAATTGAATACGGTTACAAGTCCAGATCAGGAGGGGTTCAGATGGTAAAGAAAAAGAGTTGGGTCACATTTATGCTTCTTATGCTGGTAAGTGCGCTGGTACTCGCAGGTTGCGGAGGAAGCAGCGGTGCAAGTGGGGACAAGGAGTTAACGTTTATGTTCCGCGGCGGTACTGATGAGCAGAAAGCATACCAAGCGGTGGTCAAGAAATTCGAAGAAGATCATCCGGGTGTGAAAGTCAAAATTATCGTAACGGCTGCGGATCAATATGCAACCAAGCTCAGAGCGGCAATTACAGGCAACAGCTTGCCTGACGTATTTTATATCAATCCGGGCGACGTGAAAGCGTATGTGAACAGCAATGTGCTGATGAACCTCACTTCGTATATTGAAAACAATCCGGATGTTGATCTCGATAATATCTGGAAATACGGCGTGGACCTGTATCGTTATGACGGCCAAATGGCAGGTCAAGGTGATATCTACGGTATGCCGAAGGATCTGGGGCCATTTGCACTGGGCTACAACAAAACGTTGTTTGAAAAAGAGGGCATTCCACTCCCTGACAAGGATAAACCATACACATGGGAAGAGTTCATCAAGGTGAACCAGCAAGCGACCAAGGATACCAATGGAGATGGTAAACCGGATGTATACGGTACTGGATTCAACGTACAGTGGGCACTGCAATCCTTTGTATGGAGCAACGGTGGAGATTGGTTGGATGAGACCAAAACAAAAGTAACGATTGATGATCCAAAATTCGCTGAAGCACTGCAATTCTTCGCGGATATGCAGAACGTATACAAAATTACACCTTCCATTGAGGAAGCGCAAACATTGGATACGTATCAACGCTGGATGAAAGGTGAAATGGCTTTCTTCCCTGTAGGCCCATGGGATATGAGTACATTTGAGAAATTGCCTTTCGATTATGATTTGCTGCCATTCCCTGCGGGATCAACTGGCAAATCGGCAACGTGGATCGGATCTCTGGGAATCGGAGTATCCGCGAAAACGAAACATCCAGAAGAAGCAGCAGCATTGGTGAACTACCTTACGGCTTCGAAGGAAGGCATGCAGCAACTGGTAGATGCCAAGGTACAAATTCCGAACTTGCTTGATATGGCAGACGAGTGGGCCAAAGATACATCCACGAAACCAGCCAACAAACAGGAATTCATTGATATTGTTGAAGATTACGGCCGGGCTCTGCCAGGTAACTACACGTACAATGCGGAATGGTATGACCTGTTCTTCACGGACATCCAGCCGGTATTGGATGGCAAGATTACAGCCGCAGACTATGTGAAGCAGCAACAACCGAAAATGCAAAAACTGCTCGACAAAGCGGTTGAACAAGAAAAGAAATCTCAGAAATAGTAGATAGGAAAGGGTGATGCCGGCAGCCTGCAATCATGCTGCTGGCATCATTCGTATTGGAACTTATTGGATTCCATACGGGCATGTGGCATTCGTTGATCGACAAGGTTCAATCGAAGAATGCCACATGCTGATACTAGAAACAGGGGTGAACGCCGTGATTACGAAATCGAGTTTGTATCGCAAAGAGATGCTGTACGGATATCTGTTTATTTTACCTCCGATTCTTGGATTGCTGATCTTTGTCATGTTCCCGTTCCTCTACTCCCTATATGGTTCCTTTACGGATTGGGACGGACTGGGACAGATGAACTTTATCGGTTTGGCCAACTTCAAGGATTTGCTCACGGATGACCTCTTCTACAAAGCGATGTTTAATACATTCTTCCTGATGCTTGGTATTCCGATTGGATTGTTGCTCGCATTGTTGCTGGCAATGGGTCTGAATCGTAAAATTCCCGGCACAACGACATTCCGTGTGATCTATTACATTCCAGTTATTTCTTCCCTCGCTGCGGTGTCCATCATGTGGAACTGGGCGTACAACGGGGATTACGGTCTGGTGAACCAGTTCCTTGATCTGTTTGGGATTAAAGGGCCTAACTGGCTCGCGAACAAAGACACGGTCAAACCGGCTCTGATTATTATGACGGTGTGGAAGGGTCTTGGATACACAATGTTATTGTACTTGGCGGCACTGCAAAGTGTATCACGTACATACTACGAAGCGGCTGAGCTGGATGGAGCGAACGGGTTCCAAATCTTCCGCAACATCACCTGGCCTATGGTGAAGCCGGTTACTTTTTTCCTCATTGTTACAAATATCATTGGCGGTTCCCAGATCTTCACCGAGATGAACATTATGACACCTACGGGTGGTCCTGAATATTCTTCGGCATCAATCGTCTTCTACATCTGGCAGAAGGCCTTCAGTAACTTGCAGATGGGCTATGCCTCAGCAATGGCCATGATTCTTGGTATTTTCATTTTTGTCATTACCCTGGTGCAATTCAAAATGAACGAAAAATCAGCCTATGATGGGGATTGATTGTCAAGGAAAGGAGTGAACCGGAGATGTCTTACAGTCAAAAGAGGAAATTAACAAACTCGATCATCTTTATCGTACTCGCGATTGGTGCGATTGCGATGATTGCACCACTGATCTGGATGTTGTCCACGTCATTGAAGGAGAAGCAGGATGTGTTCGCGCTTCCGCCTGTATGGATACCTGAAGTATTCCAATTTGGAAAGTATAAAGAAATTTGGGAAGCAGGACCGCTGCTCAGCGGGATCAAAAACAGCCTCATCGTTGCGGTAAGTGTAACGGTGGTGGGTACGTTTACGTCCAGTATCGCGGCCTTTGCCTTTGCCAAATTAAGATTCCCGCACAAAAACAAACTGTTTCTCGCGTTGCTGGCATCCATGATGATTCCTTATCCGACAGTCATGATCCCGCAATTCATCATGTTTGCAAAGCTGGGCTGGGTGGATACGCTGTTACCACTGATTGTTCCAGGCCTGTTCGGTAACGTAATCATGATCTTTTTCCTGCGCCAATACCTGCTTAGTGTGCCTGATGCAATTATTGAGGCGGCCAAAATCGATGGAAGTTCCTACTTCCGGCTGTACTCCAGTATTACGTTTCCACTTATCAAACCGGCGATTGCTGCACAGCTGATTCTCTGGTTCATGGGCATCTGGAACGATTATCTGGCACCAATTATCTATCTGAATTCACCGGAGAAGCAGACGTTACAGCTCGTTATAGCAAACTTTAATGCCACGTATGCGATCCAGACGGATTATCCACTTATTATGGCGGCGTCGATTGTGGCTCTGTTACCTGTATTAATCATCTTCCTGATCTTCCAGAAACAGATTATTGAGTCGGTTGCCATTTCGGGAGTGAAGGGATGAATCAGCGGAAGAAATTCCGAGGATGGACATTTTCGAAGAGAGGGGTGGTTGCTTCCATGTTGTTATTGTTGGTTGTTGGAGCTACTGGTTGTTCTGGAGCAGGAGAAACGGTGTCCCGTCCCGTCTTTCCTGAAGCTCCTCAAGATACTCAGTTGTATGACACTTCCATTTTGGACGATGAATCACGCTGGACGGTGAACAATGCGCATGATCCGGCCATTATCAAAACAGACCAGGGATACTACGTCTACTCCACAGACGTTCGTGTAGCAGGAGAAGCGAAACCCGGCGTCATGGTACGCAAGTCAGATGATCTGATTAACTGGAAATGGGTAGGTCAGGCTCTGCCGGGCATTCCGCAAGAAGCGTTGGACTGGACAGGTGCGGTCAATCTGTGGGCACCGGATGTGATCCAGGCTGGCGATACCTATCGGATGTATTATTCGGCTTCTTCTTTTGGCAGTACCCAGTCGGCTATTGGTCTTCAGACATCCTCATCTCCCGAAGGTCCTTGGACAGATGAAGGACTGGTCGTGAAAACTTCTGCGAATGAACAGGACAAATTAAATGCCATTGATGCTAATCCCATCGTAGATGCCGAAGGCAATCCGTGGATGGTATATGGTTCATTCTTTGACGGCATCTACATTGCGCCACTTGATCCCGATACCGGGAAATTCAAGGACGAGGGTTATGGTACTCGCATTGCCGCTCGGGATCGTGCAACTGAAGAGGGCGCAGTGGAAGGTCCATACATTGTGTATAACCCGGAGTTCAAAAAGTATTATCTATTCGTCTCCTATGATTCCTTATTCGAGGACTATAACGTGCGAGTTGCGCGTGCTGATTCAATCACAGGACCGTACACAGATATGAACGGCATGAACATGCTGGATACGGATCATCTGCCGCAATATGAGATCGGCACCAAAATTCTCGGCGGTTATCGCTTCACAGAAGGCGAGGGCTGGGTTGCGCCCGGACATAACTCCGTTCTGAAGGACGGAGACGATTATTACATCGTGCATCATGCACGGGGCGAGACGGATAAAAACTGGCCCTATCTGCATGTACGCAAAATGTTATGGACGAAGGATGGCTGGCCTGTGGTTTCACCTGAACGTTACGCAGGTGAGACAGCGCAGGACATTCCGAAATCCATGATTGCGGGGGAGTGGGAAGGTATGGCGCTTGATCCGTCCGTGGACGGGCAGATTCAAGCCGTGCCTTATACCCTAACAAGCAACGGTAAAATTAAAAGTGAAAAAGGTTCAGGGGCCTGGACCTTTGATGACAAACAAACACTGACGTTGAAGTGGAAAGAAAGCCCATGGGGCGGAGCTTCCACGGAAGAGCTGAAACTGCTCCCGTCCTGGGACTGGGAGCGAAGCCAGCCCGCGCTGGTGGTAACAGGCCTCAATGACCACGGTGTGGCGGTCTGGGGCAAGCAGATCAGCGCAGCTGAGGAATAAGGAGCGAGCTGCGAGAGAGAAAAGAGACGAGCTGCTGCGCCAAGGTGCACAAGCAGAGAGGGGGAGGAAGGAGCCGCAGGAGCGAGTTTGGCATCCGATTTCAACCGCCAAGAGCGGTGGAAAGAGAAATCGGAGGACAAGAGAGCGCCAAGGCCCTACCACCCCCGAACGTCCGCTGTGTATGACAAAGTTGGCCAATAGCTCTGCGGCCAGCCCTGCATTACATGGGGAGAGTTGACCCTGCGAAGCGGTCAACCCCATAAGACCGAGCCACAAAAAAGGCTCGAAGTTGAGTTGTAACCCAGCGAGCGCGGTGAGAGCGAGCTGCTGCTCCGATGGTGCACAAGCAGTGAGGGGGAGGAAGGAGCCGCAGGAGCGAGTTTGGCATCCGATTTCAACCGCCAGGAGCGGTGGAAAGAGAAATCGGAGGACAAGAGAGCACCAAGGCCCTGCCACCCCCGAACGTCCGCTGTGCACCACCCCAAAAGGGTTTTCGCTTTTTCGCAATTGGGTTACATCCCTAAACTTCGAGCCAAACAACATTTGAAAGGGGAGCATTCCCATGACTGATTCTATTACATTTACTAATCCTATCCTGGAGCAACGCGCTGATCCATGGGTGTACCGTCATACAGATGGTTACTATTATTTCTCCGCTTCCGTGCCAGCTTTTGACCGGATCGAAATCCGGCGAGCAGAGACGTTGGAAGAGTTAAGAGATGCTGAGCCGGTAACGGCTTGGACCAAGCGTGACACGGGGCCAATGAGTGCCAACATCTGGGCACCGGAGATTCATTTTATCGATGGCAAATGGTACATACACTATGCTGCGGCTCACACCAGTGAGACCAACGAAGGTCTGTTCGATCACCGTATGTATGTTCTGGAGAACGATTCCGCGAATCCACTCGAAGGAGAGTGGGTAGAAAAGGGACAGATACACACACGGTGGGAATCATTTGCGCTGGATGCAACAACCTTTGAACATAAGGGGATTCGCTATCTGGTCTGGGCGCAGAAAGATCCTGATATTGTGGGCAACTCCAACCTGTACATTGCCGAAATGGAGAACCCATGGACGCTACGCGGCGAACAGGTTATGATCTCTACGCCTGAGTACGATTGGGAAATCATCGGCTTTAAGGTGAATGAAGGCCCAGCCGTGATGCATCGGAATGGGCGCTTGTTTATCGGCTACTCGGCAAGCGCGACTGATTACAATTATTGTATGGGTCTACTCACCGCAGATGAAAATGCCGACTTGCTTGATCCGGCCAGCTGGGTGAAATCACCCAAGCCGGTATTCCAGACTTGTGAAGCGAACGGCCAATACGGTCCTGGCCATAACAGCTTTACGGTGTCGCCGGATGGCAAGACCGATATTCTGATTTATCATGCGCGTAATTACAAAGACATTGAGGGTGATCCCTTGTATGATCCGAACCGTCACGCCCGTGCTCAAGTGATTCGTTGGCGTGAAGATGGCACACCTGACTTCGGTGTTCCGGCACCGGATGGCAGCGCAGTAGCGGAAGCAAAATAAGAGGTCGTGTAACCTTTCATACGAGAGCCCTTAGTTAGCGATTGATGCTGATTAAGGGCTCTTCTGTATGTGAACGATAAGTTAGAGTGGCCTGAACATATGTATCCTGGACACAAAACAAAGCAACCACAACGATGATTTCTGCGTATGAGAAAGATACAGATTACGATGCAGAACCTATTAGGAGGATCACATATGGATTCACGCGAGACGTTGGACAAGGAACTTGAACAGATTTTGAAATGGGAGAAACAACAGAAAGACTTGTTTATTTGGGATAAAATCGGGCGTTTGCCCTTTGCGATGTTGGATAAAGTGATGCCTAAAGCGTTGAAACAGAAGATCGGAGATTCCCTGAATGACGTGGGTCAGTATGTGCAGAATGGGGGCAAGTTCCTCGTACAGAAGAAAAAAGTAGCCAAGCTGCTGCAAGAGGAAGCCGAAAAGTCCGGTTATTCCATGATGGACACGACCGATCGTCTGGAGCAGGATGCTGAATCGGAGGGGACAGCGAAAATCCATAGTGTAGAGAATCTGCCACTTCAGGTGCTGGACCAGGTGGCTGATAACATCACCGAGAGTCGAACCAAGTTTGCCGCTGCTCAGGGAGCAGCTACAGGTTTTGGAGGCATTGTAACCATTGCGGCAGATATTCCGATGGTGATGGGGCTTTCCTTGAAGGTACTGCAAGAGATGGCTCTATGTTACGGTTATGATCCAGATGAGCCGCTGGAGCGCATCTTTATTGTCAAATGTCTGCAATTCTCTTCCGCTGATATTGTAGGCAAGAAAGCGATCATTGAAGAACTGGCCGTTTACGACGATCCGGACAAGCCAATTGAAGTGGTATCGCAGATGCAGGGGTGGCGGGAAGTGTTTAACTCCTACAGTGAATCTTTTGGCTGGAAGAAGCTGTTCCAACTCGTGCCGATTGCAGGCATGGTGTTTGGTTCGGTGAGCAACAAAAATACAATTCGAGATGTAGCTGAAGCAGGCAAAATGCTGTACAAAAAACGGCTGATCCTTCAGCGTTTGAAGTAATATTACAGAAGAAGTTATATTATAGAAGAATATTTATATTGAAAGAGTTGAATTTGATATGTTAAACAAACAGGGTTTCTATGATCTTTTAGATCGAAATAATATCGTTTACGAAAGTATTGAACATCCCGCAGTATACACGATGGAGGAAATATTCTCTTATCAGATTCCGTATACAGAACATATCGTTAAAAATCTGTTTCTGCGTGACGACAAGAAGCGCAACTATTATCTGGTGACGATTGCTGGAACGAAGTCCGTTGATTTGAGAAGTTTAAGCGAAAAGATACCTAGTCGCAAATTAAGTTTTGCCAGTGAAAAGGATTTGTTGGAGTTACTCGGATTGGAAAAGGGCCATGTAAATCCAATGGGAGTGTTTAATAACATGCAGAAAAACGTGACCGTAGTTTTTGACAAGGATTTAGTTGGTCAGAAAATTGGGATTCATCCCATGGAAAATACGGCAACGGTATTCCTTGAATTTGAAGATGTGAAGGAACTGATTACAGCTCAAGGTAGCAGCGTTGTCATGTGTGACGTGGAATAAACGGTTGAAGCTAAATACGAGAAAAACATATATAACAAAAAGGTTCCTGCCGTTCTGTATATACAGAGATGGCGGGAACCTTTTTTGTTATGGTTGGACTTTTTATTCATACTGTAAATGCAGGTGACTAAAGTGAAATCTAACGAACTCAGCAGACGCTACTGGGCGATATTTCACTAATCCCGATTTCTAAAGAATCTCAGACACGTTATTTCTGCATTTCACACGCACATTCCAAGGTTTTCGGCCTTTTTCTCGGGAATAGCGTTCCTCAGATTCTTTAGATTGCGAAATCGGCAGTATTCGTTCAAATAAGTGCTGTCAGGTTCGTTAGCGCAAGATAACGTCTTATAAGGGCAATGCTGCCACGTAAGGATTGGATCTAATATAGAATAAAAAGTGGGCACCTATTGATGTATTTTTTACTCTTCACTACCGTTTTCTTTCGCCCAGATATTGAGTAATTTATCGGATGGAAGCAGGAACGTGAAGATCCCGAGCAGGGGCAGGAAGCTGCACATCTGCATTACGGGTGATACACCGAAAACGTCAATCCAGTTGCCCAGAACAAGTGCACCCAGGCCTCCCATACCAAATGCCAGACCTGTGATCAGGCCCGAGACCGTTCCGATTTTGCCTGGAATCAGCATTTGCGCGTATACAACCGTAACCGAGAAGCTGGATAACATGATAAAACCAATAATGGTTAGCAGTACGCCTGTCCAGAACAGATTCGCATAGGGCAACAACAGAGCCAGCGGAGCAGCTCCAGCCATGGACAGGAAGATCAGGTTACGTTTACCGAATCGATCCGCCAAGGGGCCTCCGAAGAACGTACCCAGTGCTCCGGCAGCCAGGAACAAGAAGATATAGATCTGCGCGTCCTCTGTGGACAATCCAAAAGTATCTTTCAGATTAAACGCATAGAAGCTGCCAATGGAAGCGATATACCAGGAACGAACAAAGACGAGCAAGATCAATAGCGTAATGGCGGCAGTAATCTTTTTGCGCAAAGCAGGATTGGGTGCACGACGGGCAGCAGCCTGTCTACGCAGATATCCTCCCGATTGCAGCATACGTCCATACCAACGGGCTATGTAGATCTGAACTGCAATCCCCATGGCAGCAATGCCTGTAAATCCAATGGCACCGAACAGTCCAAACGGGATAAAGATCCAGCGTGTAAGCAATGGGGCAAGGGACTGCCCGGCGTTACCACCAACTTGGAAGATGGACTGTGCCAGTCCACGGCGTTGACCAGCAGCCATATGGGATACCCGTGAACCTTCCGGATGGAAAGCGGCGGAACCTAGACCGACAAAGATAACGGAAATCAGGACAGCCATATAACTGTCAGCGAAAGCCAACAGCAACATGCCGGTAAATGTAAAACCCATGCCAATGGGCAGGATAGATGGTGTCGGTTTTTTATCAGCAAACCAGCCTACGACAGGCTGCATAATGGAAGCGGTAAAGTTAATAGCAAATGAGATCCATCCGATCTGAGTATACGTGAGATGCATAGAGTCTTTCAGAATCGGAAAAATGGCGGGAATAACCGACTGGATCGAATCATTGAACAGATGAACCAGACTTATTGCGATGAGTATCCGGTAAACGGTGCTTTGGGCATCCGATCCGGGTGGGGCTTTCGAACGCGCTGTGGCGTCCTTGGTTAATGAGGTTTGTGTAGACATGTACAATTCTCCTTTGGTCGCGGTCACGAGGGATCAGCGCCTGATGTTGTAATATATGCGTGTAAGCATATTGTTACATAATAGGATAGATTGATTGGACCGACAAGGGGAACAAGGGAAAACGTTGATGAATTCAACTTTATTTCTGAGGTGTTTGTTTCTAACATTACATTTACAAAATAAACGTATTACTTTAGCATCTACTGTAAGAAGACCCATATTTATGTGTAAGAAGGATAGAGGAGGGATGGATATGAAATCCTTATCACCTTATGAATCCGCCAAACGTGAGTTGGTGATGACTATTTTGTATATGGCTGTAATAACGTTTCAGGCTGTCTATGTTGCACCGAAATCTCTATCTGCTGCCATCGTCATATTTATCATTTTTCAATCGATTGGTGTGCTGATGTTGAGACATTACGTCAAAAAAGTCAGAGAACTAAAGGAAGATCAGTCTACTTGAATGCGCTGCGATCCAATTGCGTTGAGACACTTAGTCTCATACAGGTGTATACTAAACAAAGAAAAAGCCGGATCTCTTCAGGTTTTGAAGAGTTCGGCTTTTCTGTGTCCTATAATTTATTTTAGTTATAGCAGAGTTTATTTACCCGCCAGTTTAACGATTATCAATCGTCTCCGGGTACATATCATGGTTCATCATGCGGTGGTCGGCCATCTGCTCGTATTTCGTTCCAGGCTTACCATAGTTCGTATACGGGTCAATGGAGATGCCGCCGCGCGGTGTGAATTTGCCCCATACTTCAATGAAGCGCGGGTCCATCAGCTTGATCAGGTCGTTCATGATAATATTCACACAATCCTCGTGGAAATCACCATGGTTACGGAAGCTGAACAGGTACAGCTTGAGTGATTTACTCTCGACCATTTTGATATCAGGAATGTAGCTGATATAGATCGTCGCAAAGTCCGGCTGACCCGTAATCGGGCACAGGCTGGTGAACTCCGGGCAGTTGAATTTCACAAAATAATCGCGGTACGGATGTTTGTTATCAAAGTTCTCCAAGATTCCTGGATCATATTCAAACGTATATTTAACGTTCTGGTTGCCCAGCAACGTCACATCTTGCATTTCATCAGGTTGTCTCATCGGTTATTAAACGCTCCTTGTTTCCGTCAAAGCCGAAGCCTCGCGGTATATATGAATAGGCATTTTTTTGCCTATTGAATTCTCTTATTTTCTAAGGACCTTTCGCCCTCATCCTTACATCATGCCGCCCATTCCACCCATACTGCCTATCAAACGCCGCGTTTGTTGCCCCATACCAACGTATGAAGCTGTGGAAGCACACGAACATCATTCAGGTCATCGGAGGCACTGACTTGGTCGATCAGCCACTCATAACGAGCAAGCAGTGAGGACGCCAGATCTGGCGTATCGGCGGAAGTCACATCCGGGTTCCCGGTTTGTAAAAATAAATCCGTGCCCGGATACCGTGCATGCACACGGCGGGCATAGTCCAAGTCTGTCTCATCGAAGATCACGATCTTCAGACTGTGACTTCGTTCTACCGGGCCAGCGGCCAGCCGTCCGATCAGATCATCCAGCACGGCCCAATCCGTGTCCATGCCGGAGCTCGGTGGCTTGGGCGAGACGGTGACTTCGTCAATGTTCGCTAGCCAAGGCTGCCAGCGGGAGCCCTGTGTCTCCACCGCAGTGCGGATGCCGTTCTCCCGCAGCAGGGCAACCAATCCGCCCAGCGAAGCGAGCAGGGCGGGATTACCGCCAGAGATAGTAACATGGGAGAAACGGGTGCCGCCAACGCGGCGCAATTCTGCCCATACATCCTCTGGCGTAATCATTCGAATCAGGTCCTTGCCACTGCCGTCCCAGGTAAAGGCCGAGTCGCACCAGGAGCAGCGATAATCGCAGCCGGCGGTACGAACAAACATCGTTTTTTGTCCGATGACCATGCCTTCGCCTTGAACCGTCGGACCAAAAATCTCCATCACGGGAATACGAGCCTCTTTGCGAGATCCCGTCTCATTCACCTGGTGTGTCACACTACTCATCGATCATCCACTCCCGTCTCGCTTCCGCGTAACTGGTGGGTGTCTCGAAGAGTCGGACAAACTCCGTCCGCCCACCATCGGTCAGCCCAGCATAGGGCTCCGTCTGGAGCGCATGTTCCATCTGTTCGAACAGCCAAACGACCATATTTTCAGCCGTAGTATTCATTAAAGGAAGTGTCTCGTTGAGGTACTGATGATCCAGATATCCTTCAATTTGAGTTTTCCATATATCTTTGATATGTCCAAAATCAACTGTCAGCCCGGTTTCACCCGGATAACCGCTGATGCCAAAAATAACTTTATACGTATGACCGTGCAAGTTCTTGCATTTGCCTTCATAACAATGCAGGTGATGTGCTGCGTCAAAGGTGAATTCTTTGCTTACAAGCACACGTTTGCGGTGATAGCGCAGCTGGGTGGGTAGAATATCTTCTCCGATACGTTGCAGATGCTCAACAATACGGAATGTTCCCGGCTCTCTCATCGTACATCCACTCCCGCCGATTCAGTAGCAGTACGTTGTTGTACATAACGATCCAATCCGGCTTTGCGAAGTTTGCAAGCGGGGCAATCTCCGCATCCATCGCCGATCACGCCGTTATAACAGGTCAGAGTACGCTCACGTACATAATCAAAAGCACCGAGATCATCGGCCATCTTCCACGTTTGGGCTTTGTCCAGCCACATGAGCGGGGTGTGAATGACAAATGGATAGTCCATGGACAGGTTAAGCGTCACATTCATCGACTTCACAAATGAATCCCGGCAATCCGGGTATCCGCTGAAATCCGTCTCGCATACACCTGTAACCAGGTGACGTGCTCCTTTTTGCTTGGCCATAATGGCTGCAAAACTGAGGAACAGCAGATTCCGTCCATCCACAAATGTACTCGGCAGTTCACCTTCTTCATGCGTAATCTCCACATCCGTGCGAGTGAGCGCATTGGGGGCAAGCTGATTTAACAGACTCATATCCAGTACCGTTTGCTGTACGCCCAGATCACGTGCGATCTCTGTTGCACATTCAATCTCTAACTTGTGGCGCTGACCATAATCAAACGTAACGACCTCTACTTCGGCAAACTGTTGTTTGGCCCAGAACAGACACGTGGTACTATCCTGACCGCCGCTGAATACAACGACTGCTTTTTCTTCGTTCAACATAAAAAAACCTCTCTATCTTCTTGAGATCAAACCATGCACATAGGCATAGAGTGTCGGAAGAACAGAGAAGTTCATGAACTGGCATCCATCAAAAAACACACCTTCTCGATAACCGCTTCAAAAAAGCAGGCAAGAGTAAGTGTCCTTAGTTTTTTACGTACATGATTGCATGGTGACCGCAATGTGTACGCAAGACTTATACTGACCATCACATGGTCAAGTCTTATAGAGGGAGTTCGCGAACCTCTCCCATGCCACAGGCATGGATTTTCTTCTTCAATTGTCTGAACCATTATAACATGAAACGGTGTGGTGACCACCCCACTGGAGCATAGTGGCAGCTAATTGGTCGGCTCCATCAACTAACAGCTTATT
Organism: Paenibacillus sp. FSL M7-1414; assembly: GCF_038003195.1. Classification (NCBI taxonomy): domain Bacteria; kingdom Bacillati; phylum Bacillota; class Bacilli; order Caryophanales; family Paenibacillaceae; genus Paenibacillus; species Paenibacillus sp. FSL M7-1414. The sequence continues at coordinate 1,378,421 of NZ_JBBOOS010000001.1, forward strand.
TGATCAATACATTGCCGAAAGGGATCACTTCTTTCAGAATTCGTTTGAACAGTCCCTCATCGTTAAGATCCTGTTCCAAGCGGTGATTCTCACGTCCCGCCTGAAAGAGTACAGATCCATGTCCTGTCATCTTCCAATGATAATTCATATGCTGACTGGCAAGGTTGTTACCATATACGGTGAGTTCCAGATGTGCATTTTCGGGATAGGCAATAATGCTACCAGCATCCACATAGAGCGGCGCTGTTGGGTGAAGTTCCTGTTGGCAGACCTGACCTTGAGTGAGCAATCCGATTTTGCCTTTGCCGGAAAATTTCATTTTCACTGCATCACGGGTGATTAGCATGTTTTTGATTTTCTGAATTTTGGTATGCATGGTTACACCATCAGAGTAGAAGAACAGGTGGCGGAAGTCATAGAGCAGATCACTGTCCTCCGTGAGCTCCACTTCCTTCATCGTGAATCCGGGAGGCAGGGCAGCCACAAATTGGCAAGGTCCGGTGATTTCGGATTTAATCAGCTTTTTTTTGCGATATATGCCCGTGATATTCATGAATTTATCATTGCGACTCCCACTCGGACCGCGGAAGGCCACAATTTGCTGCGGATGCAAAATATGAAGTCGGTCATCTTTAATCAGTGAAAATGTGACGACTTGTCCTGCTCCGCCTGCTTCAGCATTGTTCAGGTGTATGTTCATGCAGTTGCTCCTGTTCTTTTATACTCGGCCGGAACGGCGACGCATTCCCCAGCGCATTACACGAATCAGAACAAAGTAACCCAATATGAGAGAAACGACAGTGATGATCGTCGTCTGAATTCGTTTGGTGGTAGCTGCTTTGGCATTCTGGTCGTCTTGTAATTTACTTACCATTTCAGTGAGTTTTTGGTTCTGAGCCAGCAGTTGTTCGTTCTGGGTCTTAAATGCTTCGACATTGGCTTGGGCTTGTCCCAACTGAGCAGACGTTTGATTTAATTGCTCCATCGTTTGCTTATAACTTTCCTGCAGAGCGTTCACTTCTCCGGGCAGTTCGGAGACTCGCTCCCATCCGCTGTATATATCCGTAAAAATATTGGCACTGGCTGCACTTACTGTCGAAGCGATCGAAACGGTAAATAGAATGCATGTGGTGAATAACACCCGAATGAAATAACCCTGAATGGATTTTGGCATCGTTAACACCTCTTTCTTCGGTTAGATAGATCAATCGCCGAATTCGTCGTCTATTGTTGAAATACGGCTCTTACATTATACGTCAAAACCGGGACGATGGGTTCAAGATGATATCGTTTTATTACCCGAAATATATAAAATTATTTAGGAACAGGGCTGTTTAGCTTACAAATCTGCGGGGTAATAGAACGATAGGCAAGCATACCGGACCGTTTTACAGATCTTTTACTTCAGTTCCGGGTGCATGCTATTCACAAATGCGCAATTTAATGAACGATACCAATATATCCGATTGAATATAAGATCGTGAACATGAAGGAGTAGAAACATATGTATACAGCAGATCAGAACACATCAACCAAAACAATTATGATCACTGTTAATGGAGAGCCAGTAGGGCGTAAGCTGGTCATTGACAGTGTCACCTATGCACCGGTAAACGAAGCAGATGGTGTACAATATTTACACAAAATGGGAATCGATCATCCTACTGTTTAATTTGGGACTTGTCATAGATAAGTGATTGATAAGCTTGGCCTAGTGCCAGGCTTTTTCGTCGTTTATTGTCGTATTGAGACGGATTTAGGGATATAAAACTAATATATTGGAAAAATTTAATGAGAACATGTGTTCCGTGACAATATAGTGTCCATTCACCCTGATAACTTAGAAGATAATACACATAAATCGGGGGAGAGACTACCAGTGAACTCAGTCTTTGAAGTATCTTATTCGTGGAATAAAGAGGCCATACCGACAGGGGGAGCCGACCCCGTATATATGATGGTAGAGTGGCGTAACGGTGCCCCTGCCAAAAGACTTAGGAAAATAGCACCCAAAATTGTATCAAGAGATTTGGAACTTTTGCTCAAACCGGAATATGGAGTACAGCTAAAAGGCATCTATGGATGTCGTTCCAAGGAAACGGATATTGGCTGGTTATTGAGGCTTGGGGATATGTACAAGGGAGAAAGTAAACAAATTTTGCTTGAATTCGTCATGGGACCCCGTGTATCAGGAAAAGCTGCCGTATGTTCAGCCTACTGGAGCACAAGGAAGTTGAAGCAAAGTCAACGTGTATTGTTACGAAGAGAACAGTTGTATATTCAGTACACCAGTCATTTGGGCATGCTGCGACAGCCGGAAGATCCCAAGGTGGAGAAGACGATCAAATTAAGTGAAACCGTGCCCCTGATCAAACAAGCCCTGCGCGCCTACGAAAGAGGCCGGGTTCAAGAGGGAAGTAATATGTTACGTCGTCATGCTGATGCCTTGTTAATTGAAGCTGCGCGGAAGCAAGATCTGGACTATTACGCGGAAGCCGAGATCGTTGAAAAGTTGCGTTATCACTATGAGATCACGTTTACAACAGGATATCATGATCGTGAAAAAAAGATATTAGGGGAATAGGGTTGATTTCAGGTGGTAACGGTATAGAGAGAGTCTACATATTTGAAGGTGAAGTTTAGGAGAAGGTCGAATGTATGTATCAATATCATATTAAACAATGGATGGAGTTGTATCAAATTTATTGAAACAACATCGTGGAGGGTCCGGCAAAATGACAGACCGACTAATCCGATTAATGCGCATTATAACGCTGGTTCAGGCCAAGCCAGGCATACTGGCACGTGAGCTCGCCCAGCGATGCGAGACGACGGAAAGGACGATATACCGCGACATGGAGGCCCTCAGTGCAATGCATATCCCGATCGCCAATATGGGACACGGGCAAGGGTACATGTTTATCAGCCAATTTGCCATGTATCCGCTAAATTGGTCTGATGAAGAAGCCCTAGCTTTCATGCATCTTGCTGAAGTTATGGAGAACATTCGTCCTTTGCTGAAACCTGCTTTTGAGAGCGCTTATGAGAAAGTGGTTGCTGCGAGTCAGAAAAACAAAACAGAACGAGTGGAATGGTCGGAGCAAATTAGTGGATTGTTCAAAGCGGGATTGCCCGCATGGCAAAATGAAAACAACGATTCGCAGAATCAATCCATGATTACCCTGCTTCAGGCTGGCATTTCACAGAACACCATTGAAGGGGAGTATCTGTCTCAAGGTAAAAAAGGGATCGTACGTATAGATCCTTACTGTCTTATCCCTCGTGAATACAGATTTGAGCTGTTAGGGTATTGTCACCTGTCGGAGAAACTTCGAATATTTCAGGTGAGCCGGCTGCAAAAGATACGGATATTGCCACGCACGTTTCGCAAAGAGGATTATCTCATGCAATCGCACTTCCGCATTCCATGGGCATACGAGGGAAGTACGGAGTGGACTGCGTTCAAAATTCGATTTGCACCCCATGCTGTGGAGCGTGTGATGCAGGAGCAATTTTTTATGCGACCCATCCTAACCATTGAACCGGAAGGTAGCCTGTTATTTGAAGCCATATTAAGTGATGTTGACGAATTTCTCGTATGGATATCTAAATATGGACCTGATGCGGAAATTCTCGAACCGGAAATCTACCGCATCAAGATGAAAGAACGCCTAAACTATTGGCAACAAATGTACAATAAAAGTTGAGATTAGAATGCCATCCATCCTAAGCCAAGACACGATTAAGTATTGTGCTGTGGACGGTTACTCTTTGGTTTTGAAAAGGCTTGCCAGATTGCCAAATGGAGATTCTTTTTCTTCATCTTCTGTGGAGCTGGAATAAACAACCTTGGATGTAATGCCCTCATCATCGGCTGCACAGTTGTTTTCCAGAGTGAATCGGTCAAATTGATGCATAAACACCTTGGCTGTATTGATGGCATCATCCAAGGCGCGGTGCTGGGTACCATCAAATTCAATTCCACAGATTTCAAGAGCTTGAGCGAGTCCGAGTTGACGGAACTTGCCTTCTTTACGAACGGTGCGGGACCATTGTTGCTGGAGATCGTTATGATTGGTGATCCAGGCCACATCAAGTTGATGGGTGCGACAATGAGAGATCAGTTTGCTGCGGTCATCGGGTCCCCAGGAACACATGTAATAGGGGTCACTTCCCATCCAGGCAATGAATTGGTTCAGTGCTGCCGGAAAAAGGGGGGCTGCATCAATATCTTTCTGTGTGATACCTGTAAACTGAATCGTATCAGTGGAAAGAACAGACTTATTGGAAGGACGAACATACGTATGGAACGTATCCGTTACGACCAATCCATCCGCACTTTCCGTAACTTTGACGGCACCGATATCAATAATTTCAGAAGAATAGCGAGTATTGCGACTTACCGTGAATTCAAGATCATATATGATATATGGCATAGGACAAGCTCCTTTATCGATTAATACCTGTGATAGATTTCTATTTCTCTATATTACAGGGAACGTGCTGCCATGTCAGCCATCGCCAGAGAATTCATTGTAGTCAGGATGAACGAACAGTCTGAGTGTTTAATGATCTTTCTGATGCATTTCCGGTTTTGGTAAGTCTTTACTTCGCAAAAAGTGGTCGTTATAATGAGGAAAGTTAGGGACTTTCCTATGTTTTGTTTGTATTTATGGCAACATTAAAGTAGAATTTTCCGTCTTATTATCAGAACTTCCTAACACCGTTTGAAGTGTTGGGGAGTTTTTTATTATGTATAGCATGCTCATGCAGGAAAGGAGAAAAAGTTAGTCGGTTGTTGGTATAACACAGGAAAACTAGTTCACGAGTTAAGTTAGTATTATTGAATTTAAAGTACATATGGAGGTTTGTTTCTTTGATTAGTAGAAAATTGAAAATAACAGCAATTATAGCCAGTGTGTTTATTGTTTTAATGAGCGCTGCATATGGAGCATTCTATATTTGGAACAAGAATTATAAATTTAATAATAATTATGTATGGCAGCCTTTGGAGGACGTGCAATCTACACTAAACCTGAAAGATTCCTATAACGTTATTGTAGCTGGAACGGATCCGGAAGGTATTACTGCTGCTTTATCTGCTGCTCGTAATGGGATGCGTGTATTGCTGGTGGAAGCAAGAGATCGCAACATGTTGGGAGGATTGTTGACCGAGGGAGGCCTTAATACACTGGATCTAAATTATTCCCCTGAACAACCGCAGTTATTGAGTAGTTTGCGGCAGCCTGACTTTTTGAACAAAGGTATCTTCCAGGAATGGTTTGACCAGATCGAGGGTAGTTCATTTGATACCAACACAGCGGCTAACATTTTCTATCGGATGGTTCGTTCTGAACCTAACATTGACCTGTTGATGAATGTTAAGGAATTAGTTCCCCTTACTGAACAATCTACGGGAGATCACACGACAATAACGGGTATGAGCATAACTAAAGAAGATGGAACAACTGTTCAGATTTCAACCCGCTCCATCATTGATGCAACGCAAGATGCGGATATTGCAGCCGCTGCAGGAGTTCCATACTCCATAGGTAGACAAGATATTGGAGATGGTAAATCCAAAATGGTCTCTACGCTTGTATTCAAGCTAAGCGGTGTTACTGATGAGGTATGGCAAAAGTTTAGGGAAAGAGAGGGAACCGGGGTTGATAAGATGAGTGCTTGGGGGTACGGTGATGCTCGAAAATATGAATCCTCGAATCCACAACATATTAAGATTCGCAGTCTGAATATCGGAAGACAAAATGATGATACAATCTTGATTAATACAATGCAAATCTTTGAGGTAGATCCGTTAGATCCGATATCTGTGAAAAAAGGTCTGGAAATCGGGCGTAAAGAAGCCCCACTAATTGTTGATTTTCTGAAGAAAAATTATGATGAATTTGCAGGGCTAAAATATGCTGGAACAGCAGACGAGCTTTACGTGAGAGAATCACGTCATATCTATGGCGAGTACCGATTAACATTAGCTGATGTCATGGAAAATCGTGATCATTGGGATGCTATTGGATACGGCTCATACGATATTGATATTCAGAGCACGAGTGTTGGAAATCCCGGCACGATTATGTTGAGTCCGATTCAATATGGTGTACCTTTTCGCTCGCTTGTACCGCTAAAGGTTGATGGTTTGCTCGTCGTTGGACGTGCAGCAAGTTTTGATACAATCCCACACGGTAGTGCAAGAGTTGTCCCACTGGGAATGGCAGAGGGAGAAGCAGCAGGAGCGGCGGTCAAGCTGGCATATATCCATAAGGAGTCCTTCCGCGAACTCTCAACTTCCGAAGAGCGAGCATCTGAACTACGTAAGATGCTGGAGAATCAGGGGATGGATCTGAAAGTACATCGTTTCGAACAGCCTGATTATATGGAGCATAAGGATTACAAGGGATTGCTGGCTGCAGCGAGTATGTATATGACTTCAGGCAATTATGATAACGATGGTTGGGAACTGGATAAAGGAATGAATCCAGAACGATTTTTAAGTAAATTGAAAAGAATGCAAGCGATGTTTCCAGAAGCCTACACAGGCAGTGCCGACCAAGCTCTAGCAAATATGGAGAATGCCGTAACCCTACCTTTAACGTTGGATCAGGCTGCGTATATGTTATGTCTGGCAATGGGATCTTCAGAAACGGAAACTTCACTTGAACAGGCACTTGCTCATTTGCAAACACAAAACTTTATAAGTGCCGACACGCTTGCTGGCATTGCTGACAAGAACAATCTTACAAATGGGGATGCGTTTATGCTCATTCGTGATGTAGTGGAGTATTATTCTGGAGTTGTATTCGACTAATTGGTTGACAATTACTTGTAAATGAACTAATGTGGTCAAAAATGATAACAGCGTTATAACGAGGACATGATTGTGCAAGCCAGCTTCAACAGAGAGGGAACAGTGTGGTGCAAGGTTCCTGTAGCTGCTTCATAAATTCCTACCTCGCGAGCTGCGGAAGAGAATGCCCATACAGGGTTGCAACCTCCGCCGGCAGGGCCCGTTATGCCCCGTAGGACTGCATGTTACAGATCGCATAGGTTGCGAACGGATTAATTTGCAGTTAAATAAGGGTGGTACCACGACACATTCGTCCCTTGACGGATGTGTCTTTTTGCTGTTTATGCGCCGTATTTGATAACAAAAAAAGGAAGATTAGGAGTGTGTTATGATGCGTCAAAGTGAAATGCTTGTCCCAACATTACGTGAAGCGCCAGCGGAGGCAGATGCAGCGGGACATCGCTGGTTACTGCGTTCCGGCATGATTCGCCAACTGGCAGCAGGGATATACAGTTACCTGCCCCTTGGACGGCGTATATTGTTAAATGTTGAACGGATCGTTCGTGAAGAGATGGATCGTGCTGGATGTCAGGAAGTGTTACTGCCGATTATGCAGCCTGCGGAGTTGTGGGAAGAATCCGGAAGATACACACAGTATGGTCCCGAATTGATGCGTCTGAAGGATCGTCATGCACGGGAATTTGCTCTTGGACCAACACATGAGGAAGTCGTAACCGCTTTAGCGCGGGACGAGGTGAGTTCGTATCGTAAGCTGCCATTCACCCTGTACCAGATCGGAACCAAGTTCCGGGATGAGCGCCGTCCTCGATTTGGATTGCTGCGTGGACGTGAGTTCATCATGAAGGATGCGTACTCTTTTGCTTCGGACTGGGAAGAGCTTGATCGGACTTATCAGGCGATGAACACGGCGTATAGTCGCATTCTGGAGCGTTGTGGTCTGGACTATATCCGTGTTGAGGCTGACGCAGGAACGATTGGCGGTCAAGGAGAAACACATGAGTTCATGGCACTTGCTGATGTGGGTGAGGACACAATTGTAACCTGCAAACATTGTGGATATGCTGCAAATCTGGAGAAAGCGGGTTATCAGACTTCTGGAGATATGGAGAAAAAAGAAGGAAGCTTGGAAGTTCCAGCTGATTCTGCGAATGCAGACTCCGCGCTTCAAACGGATCAACATTCAGGAGTGGAAACCGTAGTACGTATCTCGACACCTGGCGTTCGTACGATCGCAGAGTTAACCACTTTTGTGGGCAAAGGTGCTGAACATATGATCAAAACGCTGCTTTATGTGGCGGATGGTCAGCTCGTCGCTGCGCTTGTGCGTGGAGATCATGAACTGAATGACATCGCATTGAAGCAGGTGTTGGGGGCAGAGGAACTGATCCTTGCAGACGATGCAGCCATTGCGGCTCATCCAAATCTGAAGGTAGGATTCCTGGGTCCGATTGGACTAAATCTGCCGATGGTGGTGGACGCTGACGTGGCAGTGATGAAGAGTGCAATTACAGGAGCCAATGAAGTGGATGTGCATGTTTCCGGTGTACGCCCAGGGATTGATTTTGCATTGGAGCGAGTAGAACGAATCCGCTTTGCTGCGGAGGGGGATGCTTGTCCAACATGTGGATCGCCACTTGTGTTTACCAAAGGTATTGAGGTTGGACACATATTCAAATTGGGAACGAAATATAGTGATGCCATGGGTGCTTCATTCCTGGATCGTAATGGTCGCCAGTGTGCGCCCGTCATGGGATGTTACGGCATTGGCGTATCCCGCCTGATGGCTGCGATAGCTGAGCAGTATGCAGGAGATGAAGGCATAAGATGGCCTGCCGCTGTTGCGCCTTATGATGTGCATCTGATTACAGTAAGTTGGAAGGATGAGCAGCAGCGTCAGCTCACCCTCGAACTGGAACAACAATTGATCGATGGCGGTTACACGGTATTGGTTGATGACCGGGATGAACGTCCAGGTGTGAAATTCAAGGATGCGGAGCTGATCGGATTGCCTGTGCAGATCGTTATTGGCCGAGGAGCAGCCGAAGGACAGGTCGAACTGGGATCACACGCACTTGCAGCATCAGGTGAATCGAAACGAATCGGGTTGACTGCACAGGAAGCTGTGCTTTATGTGAAGGAACAGCTCACTTCCTAAATTCAGGGATTCATTAATTATATGAGTTCATATAATAGTACCGAATATGATGCGGTAGCTGATTTTGATTGCTGAAATTCCAATCTGAGCATGAAAAAGAGGGCTATAGGCATGTAATTTGGCAGGATTTTATGAGTGATATCATACGAAATAACTATATTTGGATAGTTGTATTTAGTATACAAATGCTTTTATGATTAAGGATCTGAAGATGATCATACTCAGGCGTATTTATGTGCAAGTATGCAATTTTGAGAAGATAGAGATGTCGAAATAAAAGTACAATAACCGCATGAACACGGTAATTCCGGAGAGTTTTTATATAGTTCGGTGTGGAAGGCACATGATGAACTTGGTCCGTAAAGGCCTGGCTGGGATTTATTTTTGCCTCAGATGATTGTCAGGATCAGCAGGATATGTCCACAGGAAATGTTCAAGTATCTGATGTGGATTGATGTTAAAGAACAGAGATACAAAAGGGTGTCCCCTTAACCAGTAATCTGGCTTGGGGGACACCCTTTTGGTTATGACAAAATTGATTCGAATGATGTTGCGCCTTATAAGCGATCATGCCTATATGCACTTTGCTTTGCTGAGCTTAAGAAGCTGCAGGCAATTTCAATTGTTGACCTGGATAAATCCAGTGTGGATTTTTGATATTGTTCAGCTTTTGCAATGACTGCCAAGTTGTGCCGTATTGTTTGGAAATAGAGTACAGGGAATCTCCGGATTTCACAACATGCAGTTTGGCTGGAGCTGGTTTGCTCGGCGTTGGTTTAGACGGTTTTTCCGGTTTTGGTGTTTCTGGTTTTGGCTTGGTTGGAGCTGGTGTTTCTGTTGCCGGAGTTTCCGGCTCTACTGCAGGTTTTACCGCTTCACTGATCCGACCATCTGTTTTGATGTCTACAGCGCCAAGCTTCTGCATGTAATTGATCAATGCTTCGTCCAGCGCGCCGTACATACCCGTAGTCGGATATTTGGCAAACATGGTGTATTCGTCACCACCAACAGCTGTGAAATCATTGGTTGCCAGTGTATACGTTGCTTCCGGATCAAGGGCTTTATCGCCCACGGTTACGGAATGTACACGGCTACCTTCTGCAGCGGAAGTGTCGATTTTGAACTTGATACCAGATACTTGCGGGAATCCACCGCTTGGTTCCGGGTAGGAAGCTACACCGACTTCAAGGGCTGCCAGAATATCGGACCCTTTCACTTCAAGGGTTACTACTTGATTACCAAAAGGAAGCACTGTGATGATATCACCTTTGGTTACGATCCCTTTTTCGATGGAAGAACGGATACCACCACCGTTAGTCAGTGCAATATCGGCTTTGCTGACATCACGAATGGCATCTGCAAGCAGGTCACCCAGGTTAGTTTCACCTGCACGTACCTGTTCACGTTTACCATCCAGCAGAATAGCCGTATTGGCTACTTCTTCTTTCAAGATAGGTTCTTGTTCTTTTTGAATGGAGTTCACGAGAGTCGCGACTTTCTCATTTGGTTTGATGTCTTTTGCTTCAGTTTCATCAAGCAATGTTGCTTGTTTCTTTGTTACTTTACCACCATCTACCCATAGATCGATGACACCGACGTAGTTAGTGTATTCCCCTGCACTTGCAATCAATGTTCCGTTATCGGATACAAGGCCATCTTGCAGTACAGTGTGACTGTGACCATCGATGAATACGTCGATGCCAGGAACTTCTTTAACAACTTTAAAGCTAGTATCGGTGCTGGACGCGTCTTGTCCAAGGTGTCCCAGTACAACAACAACATCTACTTTGCTGCGGATTTCGTTTACCAGAACTTTGGCTTCTGCAGATGGATCTGTAATATCAAGACCTTCTACGTTTTTTGGATTCGTTTTGTACAACGTTTCCGGTGTAGTCAAAGCGATGATACCAATTTTAACGCCATCCACCTCTTTAATGAGGTAAGGATCGAAGAGACGTGTTCCGTCTTTTTTCTTCACGTTGGCACTCAGCATGGGGAAGTTCATCATGTCTGCCAGTTCGATCAGGCGATCTGAACCGTAGTTGAATTCGTGGTTACCCGGTACGATGGCTTGGTATCCCATTTCATTCATGACTTTCACGATGCTCTCACCATTCACAAGAGTGGCAAATGTTGTACCATGCACAGCATCTCCAGCATCGAGCAAGAGTGTGTTCGGGTTTTCGCTACGATATTTGTCAGCGATTCCAGCTACTTTGGCAAAACCCATAGCAGGTGAAGATTCAACTGCACGGGCATGCGTATCATTCGTATGTAGAATGGTAATGTGTTTACCTGTGCCCGGAGTGGTATCCGTTGCAGCTGCGGCAATACCTACACTGCCAAACAGCAAACAGACCGTTAGCAGAAGTGAAACGTAATTCTTCCAGATTTTCATATGATTCCGAAACCTCCCAAAATAATAATCTACTTGAGCATTTACACAGCTCAAATAGTATTTTAACAGACTATTATTAGGAAATCTCGCGAATTACGTAAAAATAAGTAACCTGAAAGTGACATGTAAATCTGCTGTTGGAAAATATAATCTTCGGAAAGAACATATGTTCTTAAAGAGTGTAAAAAAAATGCTGCGCTTCACGCGGCAGTCCGGTACGTAAACAAAATTTCTCCAAAGATTCATCCGGTTCAGGCATCACTCCGGAGGTCAGCAATTGAATGGCAAAACGGTTAGCCTGTCTTTCCAGCTTGCCTGGAGCAAAATAGGAATGTTCCTCCAGAAAGAATCGATTAATCCCTTTATGAAGTCGGTCGTGTCCAAGCTCATGGGCGCACACGAACCGTTGCCACTCCGGCGGCAAATCATTGTGTATGACGATAAACCTGCGCCGGAGCTTACGAAAGTACATTCCCTTGGTGGACTTCCCCAAATTGGTGAAACGAATCTGTATTCCAACCGCGCGGGCAATGCTGAACGGGCAGTTGGTCCGGTGTTTTCGAATCAGCTTTGTTACGATGTCATCCATATGATCTCACCTGCTGCCTCATTAAATTCAGTGGGTCGTGCCTCATGGGCGATTGTCCGATTCGTCTGTCTTTTTGCGTTTGTTCATCTGTTTGGCTTCCCAGAACAGACCTGTCAGCACATCCTTGATTCGTTTCTTGTCCTCTTCATCGAGTGGAATACCGTCAAACATCAGATCATCATCATCCTCCAGCATCTTTTTGAAATCACGACGGTCTTTGTATGTAGCCCATTCCGGTACGTCCTGAAGTTCAGCAGCACTCCCTGGTTCAATATAACCGGCCTGCTTCATCATCTCTGTATAGGGCACCGAGAGTGCATCTGAAATCTTGCGGATGGTCGCTGGTTTTGGCACACCCCGGACCCCGTTCTCAATACGTGAAATCTGTGAGTTGCTTATTCCGGCTGCTTCGGCGAGCTGATTGATGCTGTATCCCTGTTGCTCGCGCAGTTGTTTCATATAAGGACCAAAAGCGTGCTCCACAATTATGCCAACTCCTTCGATTCGTACAAGTGCTTGAGTTATAAAGAAGACAGTTGGATGGGGGAGGTAGGTGTGCGTTCAATGCCCGTTTCGGATTCGGATCGTTCTTTTGATCGCTGTTATCCCCAGATTTCCTATTTCCCTCTCTAAAGGGAGAAATCCGGGGATAAAGGCGAACGCTTCGCTTCTTCAGAATCGATTCCGTCTCCTTCACTGCGTATGCGCGTGATACACACCTAAGTCCCTTCCCTAAAAATCTCGGTGGCTTCTTTATAAAAATCAAATGACTTATACGGAAGTTCATTAATTAAACAGTACTATAACGTATATATACCATTAGGTAAAGAGATATGAAACAATTATGCCAAAAGGCATAGGAAATGAGAGCGAAGGTTTTATTTTATCGTCAAAACGAACCAAAATGAAGGTTTACTCCGATCTCCAGAAAGTGGTATCCTCAAATAGAAATACGAACACTATACGAACAAAATGTAAACTTGATACAGGTTAGAGTTTGGGGGAGTACCTTCCGAACAATGGAAATCCGCGAAATATAGTGATTTGGATTGATTCCAAAAGGCAACAGAGAAAATTGAAGAATTGTCGTTACTTTTTTGGAGAACTGGACAACTCTATGAATAAGAGCGTTTTGTCATCGTTTACGATTGCAAAACAATTTCATGTGAACCATTGAATGAGTGATATGAGTTGAGAAATGAAAGTGTTAAAGATGAAGTGGTTGCATGTTTACCTATATAAGTTGAACGGAAACGTAGAGGACAGAAATAACCTGAAGAAAGCTACATCGGAAGGTTGTTCTGTCATCGGAGTGATCATGCGAAACTATTAGAAATTTATTTTATAAAGAATACTAAAGGAGGAAGATAAATATGGAATTGATGCTACCCGAATTGGACCGACGCAAAACGCAAACAGCTGTTGAAGCTGCGCTGGAAAAATACCGAATCTATAAAACCATTGCATTTGAAGAACGAGAGGTTATGGTGACGGCAAGTTATGCCGAGCGTTTCCACGGTGCAACCAATGTGACGGGGGATTCCACGGCGAGAACCGCGATCTACAATGTGGACGTGCAGCGCGCGCGTCAAGCATACTGCGATACGATTGATTTTGTTGTGTCCCGGCTGAGTGAAAAGGAACGTGTACTCGTCTGTGAACGATATTTGAAAGACGATGATGTGTTTGACTATAAAGTGTATAACCATGTGTTTGATCCGCCTGTCAGCAAGGATACGTATACGAAGATTCGTACACGTGCTTTCTACAAAATGGCGCTGGCTCTGTCAGATCGAGGTCTGATTAATATGGAGCCTTTGTCTGTGTCCCGCAAAGAGCGACAGAAGCTGGGCTGAGTGAGCGATTGAAGAAGTTGATCCTTTAATATCCAAGGTGGATTGGTTACAATAGTTGAACAAACCACAGTTGGTACAGCCAAAGGAGAGAATTCTGCGATGTCGGAAGAAGTCGGAATGCAGGAAATGGTCACGTTGAAGATAATCGCGGAAACGCTCAATACGTCCAATGATCTGAACTTAATGCTGGATACAGTGGTCGGCAAATTACTGGAGTTGACCGGATTAACGGCAGGCTGGATGTTTCTGATTAATGAACGTGGAGACTATACCTGTGTTTCGGATTATAATCTGCCCCCGGCATTACTGCGTGAAGATAAAGAGCCCATGCGAACGGGTACCTGCTGGTGTGTGAACCGCTTTAAGGACGGTCAGCTCAATCATGCGGTCAACATCATTAACTGTAAACGGCTGGAGGATGCCGTTGAATTCCAATGGGGAGATACCCATGATATTACCCACCATGCAACCGTCCCGTTAAGGTCAGGGGAGAAGATGCTAGGCCTGCTCAACGTGGCTGCGCCAGCCAAGGAACATTTCAGCGACAGTGAGCTGGCGCTGTTACAGGGCGTGGCGTACCAGATTGGGAGTGCGGTAGAACGGATGAGATTGTATCGTGCGGAGCAGCGACGAGCTGATCTGTATGCCAAGCTGGGGGAGTTCAGCACGGCTTTGGGTCTTGCAGTGAACGAATGCAGCAATTCTGATGCTTTTTGTTTAAAAGTTGTACAGCTGCTTGGGCAGCATTATGATTGGCCTTTTGCTACAATCATTCAGCAGAAAAATGGATTGTTCGTTGTGCAGGCAGCCTATGCAGATGATAAGGTTCGAGCGTTATCAAGTACTCCGTTATCTTCAGAAGTGACGAGCCACATTAACCATATAATCAATAGTCATCGTGTAACATCTTTGTCTGGGACAGAGATCGCTGAGATATTTACCCTGTGCAAGCCTGACCAGACTGCGAATTCCATTGCCTCGGGAATTGCTGCTCCACTTCCGTACCATACGCCAGGGGAAACGGGAATTCTGGTGATCGGAATAGGAACATCAGGTCCTGCGCAGGCAGACCGTGAAGTGCTGGAGGCATTGGCCGAACATATTGCGGCCTCATGGGAGAGTCTGAAGCTGGCGGAGAATCGCCGCGAACTTGCACGACTGGAAGAGAGAAACCGGTTGGCTCGCGATCTGCATGATTCGGTTAATCAGATTTTATTTTCACTATCGTTAACGGCTAAAGGCGCGGAAAGTATGTTATCCGACTCCGAGCAGTTGCACCCGGCAGCGGAAGCGATGAAGGATATTCGGGCTTTGTCTCAGGAGGCTCTCAAGGAAATGCGCGCATTGATTATGCAGCTCCGTCCCGCGGGACTGGAAGCAGGGCTGCTCCATGCGCTACAGGAATACGGTACCAGCCAGGGGCTCCAAGTGGTGATGAACCGGACGGGAATGCGGTCTTTACCGCGTAATATAGAAGAAGCATTGTGGCGAATCGGACAGGAAGCGCTGAATAATGTAAGAAAACACGCGGATGTTCCTTCTGCTGAGGTCACCCTCAAGTTAAGTGATCATGAAGTGGTGTTCACCGTCACAGATCAGGGAAAAGGTGGTGCGAACAGGCCAAAAGCGTCGTCTGGAAGCTCCCTTGGCCTGTCCATTATGAAGGAACGGGCTCAATCGCTCGGTGGCAGCTTAGAAATAGTGAGTTATTCCCGCAAGGGAACAACAATAACGGCAGTCATTCCACTTCCGTTCGAATCTGTATAAAGTCAGGGGGAAGAAGAGATGCCGATTACGATTTTGCTCGCAGACGATCATGCGATGGTGAGACGGGGGCTGCACGTTTTTTTGACGACACAGCAAGACATGAAGGTTGTGGGCGAAGCATCGAACGGACAGGAAGCACTGGCTCAGGCGGAAGCGTTAAAACCTGACGTGGTATTAATGGATCTGCATATGCCGATCATGGACGGAATTGAAACAGCCAGAAGGCTGCGCACGTTATTGCCAGCAACGCGAATCATTGTGCTCACCTCGTTTTCGGATCAGGATCATGTCGTTCCTGCTGTTCGCGCAGGAGTTAAAGGATATCTGCTCAAGGATATTGAACCGGAGGATCTGGCCGTAGCCATTCGTAATGTGCATGCAGGTCAGGTGGAATTGCATCCCGCCGCAGCAGGTCAATTGATGCATGTGATGGCTTCATCCGATTGGTCTATAAATGAACAGCAACCACAGCATATACCGACAGATCGGTCAGCAGACAGTCAACTCCAAGAGCTGAAGCAGGTTGGAAAATCAAATGAAACATCCCTTGGTGGTCCGGATATGCTCACTCGCCGTGAACAAGAGGTATTGGGGCTGATTGCTCAAGGACTGAGCAACAAGGAAATTGCGGTTCAATTGGTCATCACCGAAAAAACGGTCAAAACCCATGTCAGTCATCTGCTCGACAAACTGGGACTGGCGGATCGGACGCAAGCGGCTCTTCATGCCGTAAGAAATGGCTGGGTCGTGTGACCAATTCCGACATATGTTCATACTTAAGTCGTATAAACTCAACCTAAAGGTTGAGTTTTTTGGCATTTCAAGTTAAGTCTATCTGCTGACGATTTGGATGCAAAAGAAAGGTAAGATAAGAGTAGAAATAACAGATCGGTTGAAACATGAGAGTTTGAATTATTAAAAAACCAAGGAGAGTGACATGAATGAATATTGTTATTTTGGCAGGAAGCAATCGGAACAATGCAACCAGTACACGTCTGGGAGAGTATGCTGTGGAGATTATTCGCGGTCAGGGACATCAGGCAAGCCTGTTTGATCTGTATCAGACACCACTTCCATTCTACGCGCCAGATGAAAAACAAGCGGATCATGAACATCTGGCAGACCTGAATACACGTATGCTCGCGGCTGATGCGATCATCCTGTCTACACCAGAGTATCACGGCAGTATTAGCGGTGTGCTCAAAAATGCATTGGATCACCTGAGTCAGGCTCATTTCAGCGGCAAGCCCGTCCTGTCCATCAGCTCCTCTGGTGGAGCGGTGGGGGTAAGTTCACTTTTACAACTGCAAGCGATTGTTCGCAATCTGCATGGCATTAATGCCCAGGAGTGGATATCCATTGGTGGTGCGCAGCGCAGACGATTTGAAGCGACATTTGACGGATACGAGGAGTATGAAGGCAGTCAGGATATAGAGGACCGGGTGCAGCGGGTCATTGGATCGTTTTTAAATCTGGCCCAGACGTTAACGAATGCGCGGAATTCTACCATGAGTTGAGAACCAAGGAAGATGAAAAATCGGAAAAGGAAAAGAGGTTGAGCATTATGATTACAGGCATATTTGAAACACATTTAAACGTGACGGATCTGGAGAGATCCCATCATTTCTATGAAACGGTCCTGGGTTTACCTCATGCCTACGGGCAGAAAGAACGTGGGAACTCCTTCTACTGGATTGGTGGAAAGGGCAATGCCATGCTGGGATTGTGGCAAAAGGAACCTTCCGAGGTGAAACGTCAGCACTTTGCTTTTCATGTATCTCTGGAGGATATGAAACATGCGGTGGCTCACTTGGAGAACAAAGGGATCAAGACACAGAACTTCCTGAATGATGATATCGGTGAACTGTACGTCTTCGGCTGGATGCCTGCGGTATCTGTATATTTTAACGATCCGGATGGTCATATGCTTGAATTCATCGCCATGCTCCCGGATGAAGCGAAGCCTGAACTTGGCATGGTGCCGTGGAGTCAGTGGGAGGAGATGCAGGAGAAGACCGTATGATGATTGAAGAATTACAGTTATATACAACACGGCTGGAGGACCTCAAGCATTTTTATCGTGATACGTTGGGAATGGAGGTCTCCAATGCCACGGATCAGGCCTTCAACCTGCAGGTTGGAAGGACAAAGATGATTTTCAAACCGTGTGAAACAGATCGTGAGCCCTTTTATCATGTGGCCTGGTCGATTCCGACGAATCGGTTCAAGGAAGCGAAGCAGTGGGCTGCATCACGTGTTGTTTTAAGCAGAGAAGGAGATCGGGATGAGACGTACTCTACTAATTGGAACTCTCATTCTCTCTATTTCGAAGATCCGGCAGGCAATATTATTGAGCTGATTGCTCATCATCGTATTCAGAACGAGAGTGACCATGACTTCTCGACTCAAGATATATTACAGGTGTGTGAAGTTGGACTGGTGACGGAGGATGTTCTGTCTACGGTGAATGAGCTTCAGCAGATTGGACTCACGCGCTGGGGTGAGGTTAGTGATACCTTTGCTCCTGTAGGAGATGTGCACGGTCTGTTTATTGTGGTGAGGAAGGATCGGACATGGTTTTTCTCCAAGCAAAAAGCACAGATCTATCCGTTGGAAGTATCCATCCTTGGCGTGGGCAAGCTTCGAATTGGCTAAACTTTGCATTCCGGGGCAAAACGGGCATATGTGGAGCATTTCCATCATGTTATAGAAGTAAACGCTTTATTTATTAATTAGGATATATAAGTTGAACTAAATTTACACGATAACGGAGAGGACAGATCTTAGTTCAACTTATATAGTTTCTCTGATGAGTTTACATATGATGAAGGGTGGTGGCAAGCTTGGATCGACGTTTGTTGGAAGAAGGACTAGCGATTATCGTTTCCAGTCGGGAACGTACAGGAGATCTGTGGCACGCCCATTATGGGGCGGGTGCGATTGCGGCATATTTTTGGTTACGGGAAAATCGTCTCACTGCCCTTGCCGCCGGCAGTGTTACGGCCGAAGCAAAAGCCATGCTTCGCCAGCATGGAATCAGCCGTGGTCAGACCTCTCCGATTGGTGAGATGATGCCCAGGGAAGATGCCGAAGCGCGTATTACGGACGCATTGGATCGAACGATTGGAGAACTGCACTGGGTTGGACACCAGGCCATCTACGGGGCAATCAGTCTGAAAGCCATTCGCGAACTGGATGGATGGGGCACTGCGGAGGATATTAGTCGGCTGGTTGAACTGATCGATTCATTCGATCGAACCATCCCGGGAAGATCCTGGATGAACACAACGATGAAAGAAATTCGCAGTCTCAAGCCGGAAAAAAGCGATGGTTTCCCCGAGATCGAAGATCCAGTTCAGTTGTCACGCCTGATTCTGGATGAGCTTGGGGCGTTTCAGACTATCTATCACGCGGAAGCGCATCATGATCTAATCGGTCATATGCTCACCTACGGACATGCGCTTAACATATTATATGAACTGGGTTATCCTGCATTATTCCACAAAGGCATTCCGCCTTTCCTTACCATGGTGAAGGCACTACGCTTAAGCCGAGATGTGGATATTGAACAGGAGATGCCGACATTGCAATCACCCGTAGACCTGCTGCCACTAGAACGGGCGGAACGATCAGTGGCGCTCCCTCATGAACTGGAATATTGGCTCACCGACAGACGTTCCCGTGACTGGAACGGAGGTCATGTATTTAAATTCCCGTTCAGTTTCTATCATCATGCCAAGAACGGGGAACCTATACCGGAGACATGGGAGAATTTTCGTTATATCATCGCGTGAGATAAACATACATTTCAGAAGGGGTGTCCGTCATGATGGACACCCCTTCTAGACATTATTCTGGTCTACCGAATCGTGGGCAGCCTGAACCTTTTTAACGGGGCCAAATTTCAAGGATAAAAAGGATCAGCATGACTCTGGACACCAGCATGTATGGTGATTTTCGTATGGGCTGACGCGCTGCCCATATTCCCCAGGAACTCATAAGTGCAATACTCCCCCAGAACATCCATAAGGAGATGCCTTCGGGTGTAAATAGAAAGGACAGCTTGGGCAGTCCCCTGTTGCCAGCCCCAAGAAGAACAGTGGTCATATAGACGAGGATAAGGAAAAACAACTCGAAGAGCAGGGTTTGCAGCCATAAATAATAGATGTTGAACACTCGTAGCATGATGACTGTGATCAGGATAAACAGGATACCAACGGATAAGAATGTTGCCGCGGTCCATCCAATGAGAGATGTTGTTACAACATCTGTTTCCTGATATAAGATGTACATCGCCAACGCATACATAGCGGGACCCGCCATATAACTGGTGACAGCAATCCAAAGATAGAAGAAATATCTCTTTTTCATGGTCATATCCATCCTTTATTGTTCGTAGGATTTGAAAGCTACTTATGTCATATAAACATCATCAGAATGGGTTTGGTTGGACTATCAATAGGAGTTTTCTCCAAGAAATCGGCATTTAACCGCCATAGAGACAACTACATTCATGCGTATTTCATCCCGATTACCATCAGCGCGAGTGGGAAAAGGCGGTAAAATGGTATTATCGGATCAGCAGCAAGGAAGACAACCGACAGCTCATACGCTAAAGTACAGCCGGCCATGGGGCCGGTTTTTTAATTCGGTGATTGCATCCTTGCCCTGATCGGGTATTAAAGACTAAACAGATAACAGGAGGCTACGTGATATGAAAACAGTATTGTATGTTCCACTGGATGATCGTCCAGCGAATCTGGATGATGTGATTGTGCAAGGGAAAGCAGCCGGTATCCATATCGTTACACCGAACCTGAGTGATATTAAAAATCGTCTGGACTCGGAGAAAACCGTAGATGGCACAACGCTGCTCGGCACCTCCACGCCGGTTTATGGCAAACCGTCCAAGATTCATGACTTTATTCTGAAACATGCTGCCAAAGTCGACGGATTCATTATTTCATCCGATATGCTCGCTTATGGCGGCCTGATTGGTAGTCGTCAGCTCCGTGAAGATGGAGGAGGCGCCTATCCAGAATACGATGATGAGACGACGCGTTTGCTGGATGTGATCCGCGTGATCAAGCAGAAATACCCACGCAAACCTGTATTCGTAATGGATACCATCATGCGTTTGGCTACAACCTCGTTTGCAGATGGCTTGGCGCTTGATGCGTATAATGAGTCCCGTGCATTGATGCAGCAGCCACGTCAGACATACACTGAGTTTGAGGATATTATCGAAGGTTATAACCTGTCCCCGGATGGAGTGGAATATGGGACAACGACCTATTTTGATAAAGAACAGTATTACAATACAAGACAGCATAAATTTAAAACAAATCTGTACATTCTGGATCAACTGGCTCGCACAGGTTATATCGATTTCCTCGCAGTTGGAGTCGACGATGCTAACACGCAGGGTGTTCAGATCAATGAAATCAAATATGTAGAAGCGCGGATCAATGAATGGCTGGGTGGAACCAATGGGCAAAATCCGGATCGAGCTATCGTCTTGCCCGATGCGGATGGTCTGGGGCACGCTTTGGTTGCTCGCATGGCTAACCAGTTGTTCCGAGGCGGGGCGAGGACACGTTACGCAGTGAAATATTTTGGTCCTCACGGCAATACCATCATTAACACGTATGAATACATGGATGTACACGAGAATGTGGTTCGTCATGTGGATATTGTAGGTGGTGTGCTTGTAGCGGATTCGGCATATCCTGAACCGGAGGTGGTGACGGATGTGAGTGCTGGCTTGGAAAATGAACAGCTAGTGGCTGTAGCAGCCGATCAAGTTGTCCCGTTTGACATGACCTCCGAACTGGATCGTATGACGAAGGGTCATCCGGGTAATTCCGGGGAGAACACAAGCATCGATATCGAGATTATTGCCATTACGGCTCTGGATCAGGTACAGGCTGCGTTGGAGCAATTGACGCTGAATAGTGAGCAAGGTCTGCCTTCGGTATTGATTGATTTTGTGGGTAAAGGACCAGCCAATGTTGATGTTGCCGAAGCATTGCTCAACAGTCCATATACTGGACGGGTTCTGGGTTATAGTGCATGGAATACACCAGGTAACAAGATCGGTATTGCTGTGGGTATGGGGCAGTCGAGGTACGCATTGATCACAACAGAGAAGCATGAGCATAAGTTGCGAGATGCTATGAATGCGCATGGATCGCTGTTGTTTAAGCGTTTCCTGAAGGATTACTACTACAAAGCGGTAGCGATTGCGGACATCCGCACGTATTCCCGAGCCCATGCGCTGTATACCAACGTGGCTACCCTTTCGGATCAAAATATGTTGCTGTTCAACTCGGAGGAAGACTATGCCCATTTGCAAACATTGCTCCGTGATTTGATGCAGACTTACACAACGGCACTTGCGAATAAAACAGCCTTCCAGACAGGCAATGTGGCGATTAAGCAGATCTGTGATGACGAATTGTCTTATGCGACGTATAGCAGTGCGCTGCTGGAATATGGGAATCCTGATTTCATCTGGGGCCGTGCATTTGAGATTACGTTGAACCCGCAAGTTACGTTGAACTAAACTGTTATTTTACCATGGGCTCCTCATGTTTGGGATCATCACTGGTATGACTGTACTGCTTAATCTCGCCGTTGTTAAAAATGATATATTGGTACTTCGCTTCGAGTTCATCCGCGAATGTTACTGAGGCACCGTAAGGTGCTTCAGAACTTTTTGAGGAGTAAGTACCTTGTACTTCGATAAGCTGTTCGGGTGAGTAACCTTTCTGTTCAATCAGGTAAGTGGTTACCTGTTGTTCAGCATCATTTTTCTTGAGCGGATTACCAAGCAGTCCGAAGTAAGCCCAGCAGGATATCCCGAGTATAAATGCTAAGATGACAAGTGAAGTGATCTTGAATGTTTTACTCATAGGTATTTCTCCTTCTTTTACGTAAGCGACAATGAATTTGATAATGAAATTTTAATATATTTGGATAAATTTATCAATTAATTGATCTTAAAGCTTACTTAGGTATTCTTTAAAATGATGATTCCAGAATCGTCTTTTTTCCACCCGAACGTCTCCCTTAATCGCACCGAAGTCGTACGGAACACCATCCGCGCTAGGAATGAAAGGGTGTAAGATTGTATTATCGGATCAATAACAAGGGACGCACCGAAAGCACATACGCTAATGTACAGACCGGCCAGGTGGCCGGTCTTTTTGATGCGGTGAATGTAGTCCCGGTACTGGTTCGATAGCAATACAGACTCTGAGTTAAAAGGGGGAGTCTACTGCTGCTGCATTGTCGCTGCACGGTGTGGGCAGATCTCAAACTTGCAGCCAAAGGGGGCGAAATGAATGTGTCTATGAGAAATGAAATTAGTACTGTCATGAGCACCGGTAAAATGAGTAAGCTCATTAAAAAAACGCTGAAACAGAAGCTCGCGGTACTTGTTCCAGATTGGGACGGTCGTGTGCTGGATGCACCTGCGTCAGGCGAAGTTTTGGCCGGGCCTTGTGCAGTGGTTGTGTTTGCCGAAGAAGTGCCGAAGTCTGCCTGGGCGGGATACCGACGGATCATCAAAATCTCCCCATACGCTCGTCCAGAAGATGGTGGCGCTGAACAAGTGGAAGCTTGGTCAGCCCATCTAATCGAAGGGTTACACCAGGTAAGGCTCGTGGATGAAGCAGGTGAGGCCTTCACCTGTATCTATCTGGGTTCTTCAGATAGTGACCGGGTGGATGCAGGGTCTGGAATGCTTACGCGCAGTCTGCGGTTTGGGGTGTATGTTCCTGAAGACTCAGGAACTGCTGTCACTGAAATAGGGGATGCGTGGCTAGCTGCGCTTCAAGACTGGACACAGCAAGAGCTTGGCTCGAACTGGTCGGTATATGGTGATGTCTGGCCTGGAGGATATGAGATGCCGTCTGTGTTATGGCGATTGGCCGGATGCAGCACGTCTGTGGCGGGCACTTCGGCATTGGAGGTTCGACAACAGTGGATTGGGCATGTGCTCACCGATCATTCGGTGCTAACACGGCAGACCGTTACTTGGTTGGCCCGGCAACTTGCAGTGCAATCTCGTCTTGCCGTCACTGAAACGGGTGGCGAAGAGCACGAAGGTAACACACGGTATGTGACGGTGGATGAGGTCACGGCAGATCTGCAGACCGATGCGTATCTGAACGGACAGATTCGCCTGACGTTGCAACAGCGGATTCGTCGTCCTGGTACGAATGTACCTTTGATTCGTGAGATTCACCATAGCAAAGGTATGGAGTAAACGTTTAGTCGAGAGGAACCTTCTATATAAGGGTGGTTCCAGATTATAGCTTTGAAATGATAGATGTAGCTTCAACATTATAGCTTCAAATTCATAGGTTCATAGGATCAAAAATTCATAGGTCAAGTTTAAAGATCATCGTTTAACGAATTCATTAGTCCAACAAATGAGGTGAGATGGCAATGGCAAGCTCAGTGAAAAAAAGCAAACAGACAGCCCAGCGGTATACACGGGCAGAGCTGATGAATCATGCAGAAGCCCTCTTTGCCGTTAAGGCAGAGGTGCTGTACGGTGCGCTGTACGAAGCGGCGCAAGAGACGTTTTCCATAGAAGAAACGCAAGAACGAATTAACCAATTTATGAAAGCGAAGGTGAAGGGATAATGGCAGGTGGAATTTGGGAGCAAACAAATCGTCCGGTCCTTCCGGGCTTATATATGAATTTTCAGGCGGCAGCATCTTCGGCCATTCAAGCGGGTACGCGGGGAACGGTCGTGGTACCAATCAAGGCCAACTGGGGTCCTGTGGGGACTTTTGTTGAAGTAGGGAGCGAAGCGGCGATTGAACGTATCTATGCGGCGAATGTGCTGGATAACGGTACGGCTTATACTTCCTTGAAGCTCGCCCTGTTGGGTGGGCCGAAGAAGTTGCTCGCTTATCGGGTAGCAAGTGCTGCGGCCAAAGTAGCCACGCTTACTTTGAAGGACAGCAGTGATGCCAATGTGCTGCAACTGGATGCGAAGTATCCGGGAGATCGTGCAAATGGATTCTACGTCACCATCCAGCCAGGTGTGATTGATAATACGAAGCATGAAGTGCGTCTCTTCGAAGGGAACCGGATGTTGTATGCGCTCCTGACAGCGGATATTACAGCAGCTTCTCTGGCAAAAGAGATTAACGCGGATGAACAAAATGTCTGGGTAACGGCTCAGGCGATTGGCGATGGTACTGGCGTGGTTGCTGCCGTTGCGGGTGCGGCATTCAAAGGTGGCGTAAGTGGCAACGATGACCTGACCAATGCAGAGTACATTGCTGTACAGGGTGCGCTGGAAGGGGAGCAATTCGACGTCTTGGCTTTGGATCAGGCGGCTGATGCACCTCTGCTTGCGAGTTTTGCGGCATGGGTGAAACGTGTACGTAGTGAAGGTAAACCGGTGGTGGCCGTATTTGGCGGTTCCGCAGCAGACGATACCTCTGCTACAGCAGCACAAAAAGCAGCAGCACGTTCGCTTGCGCTGAACCATGAAGGTGTGATTAATGTCGGTACAGGCGTGCGCCTTGGGGATGCATTCTACAGCTCGGCGGAAACATCCGCCTATGTTGCAGGTCTGATCGCCGGACAACGTCTGAACCAATCCACAACCTATGCAGCTACTCCGTTCGATGATGTGACACGTCGCTGGACGCGTGCAGAACAGGAGCAGGCGGTACACAATGGCGTATTTATTTTCTTCCATGATGGACGTCAGGTGAAAGCACTTCGCGGTGTAAACACACTGGTAACGCCAGCCGCTGGACAGAATAATGCGTGGAAAAAAATCCGTTCCATTCGTGTGTTGGATGCGATCAACACGGATTTGCAGCGCTCCGCGGAAGATACGTACATCGGTAAAGTGAACAATACCGAAGAGGGTCGTCAGGCACTGATTAGTGCCATGAAGGCCTATTTGGCGTTGCTTGCACAGAGCAATGTGATTGAAGCCGACGGTTATGATGTCATTCTCGACCCGGCGTATTATGGTGCAGCACCAGTTCTTAAGCCGGAAGCGGATCAGGTATTCCTGCAATGGAATGTGAAGCTGACGGATGTGATGGAGCAGTTGTTTGGTACATTTTACGTGCAATAAGGTTGTGTGAAAGGAAAGAACCGTTTTCTAGAATAATTACTACACGTTGAACTGATGGTTTACACGATAACGGAGAGGGCAGAAAAAATCTGAAGAAGCGAAGCGCTCGCCTTTATCCACCGGATTTTCCCTTTATTATGAAAAGGAATCAAAAAAATCTGGGGATAACAGCGATCGGAAGATTGTTCTGACTGCGGAGTTATACCGTGTAATATTTATTAGTTCAACGAACCCAAGGAGGAAAATATATGTTGGATGCGTCAAGAGTAATTCTCGGTACCCATGGTCAGTTGCATATCGATGGTGTGTGGCAGACAAACATTAACAAGTTGGAAGCGAGTGTGGAGATTGAAAAGCGTGAGCTGAACCTGGTCGGTAACGACTGGAAGGTGCACAAAAACGGCACGAAAAAAGGAACAGGCACGATGACGGGCTACAAAGTCACTTCCGATATGATCCAGCGCGGCTTCACCAAATTTGAGATCATTTCCAAGCTGAACGACCCAGAATCATATGGACATGAGAGTGTATTGCTGAGAGGTTGCATGGTGGATAAAATTCAGCTTGCCAACTGGACAGCGGGTGAGGAAGTACCGGAGGAAACGGGCTTTACGTTTGAAGGATTTGAATTGCTGAATCCGATTGTGGCGAACTAAACTTTCAAATAGGCAAGTGATTGAGCTAGTTTGCTCAAGCGTGATTGCATAGTTACTTCATTAATAATAAGGGCACCATTGCAGGCCGAGATGATCTCGGTCTCTTTGTTGTCTCTACAGGCTTGGAAGATGGCATAGATAAACCCATATGTGAAATAAGAAGGAGATAACACCCAATGAGTATGAATGAAAATATGTCCGAAGAACAGATTTTGGATCAGTTGTTTGAAGCAGCAGAACGTTTGCCAGAGGAGAATGTACGCATTCAGCGTCTGGATCTGCTGTTGACCTTGCGTGGACTGACGTCTTCCAAAGTGGATCACATTCGTGAACGCTGTACGATTCGTAAAACGACCAAAGGTCGCACCGAGGAAAAGGTGGATACCGAAACATTTAACGCGCTGCTCATTTCCGAAGCGACCGTGAAATTGAAAGTCCGCAGCCTGGAATTGTCCGGCTGGGGTGACACACGCATTACCGGCCGCATGAAGTTGTCCGGTGGCGAACAGGCAGTACGTCGTATGTTACTGGCTGGTGAATTGGATGCTGTAGGTGATAAAGTGCTGGAGCTGTCCGGCTTCGGTGTGGAGATTGAAGACCTAAAAAACTGATTCACTCCGGCGGGATGACCACGTTCCTGTATCACATGTGGGTGCGTCATCATCTCCGGCCCGGAGAGTTCTGGTCTTTGCCACGTGGAGAGCGCTCGCTGTTAATTGCGTTCTCGGAAGAGGAAATGTCAGCGATAACTTCGCAAATGAATCGATAACGAAATAGGGCAGGAGGTGAAAAAATGGCAGAAATGATTGTAGGTTTATCCAAGTCCAATGCGGAAATGCGGACAACCCTTCGTTATCTGGATCAGATCCAACGCTCAACCGAACGTCTGGGCAGAGTTCGTTACCAGAGTCTGATTAAGGTGAACAATGAACTGAGAACGACCGGACGCAGGTTGGAGCATATTTATAGTATGGCTGTGCGAATCAGCAGGCTGCGAATCACACCGACGATTGGGTTGATTGATAAGCTCAGTCCAGCGTTGGATCGCGCATGGGCGAAACTGAACAGTTTCAGGGACCAGATGGTGACGGCTTCGGGAACAGTATCGCTTGAGGTTCGGCAGAAGATCGAAGTGGCGATGGGCAAAGGAGGAGCTTCGGGTCCTACTATGGCTGTCGTGATTCAAAACAATAAAAATATCACTAATGCTACGAAGGAAGAAGATCCTAAGAGTTGGTTGGATAAATGGATTTTTGACCTTGCCGAAAAGGTTAATAGTTTGTTTGATGTATTTAATAACATCAAGGGAATATTTGATAAATTCAAAAAGAAAAAAGAAGAAAGTCCTGCATCTGATCCAACCAGAAGTCCAGCATCCAAATGCTGCTGTTGTACAGGTGGAAAGATGGGCAAAAACCGCAGAGTGCGTTCACCGAATGCAGATGGCGGTGGCTCAGATCGTGGCAGACGAAATTATCGAAGTGGTAGAAGGTCAAGTAACCGTTCGAATCGAGGCCCATCTCCAGTACCCAATCCTGTACCTGATACTCCAACTCCTCCGCCCGATCGCAACCGTAATAGGGGAGGAGGAAGAAGAATACGAGGAAGCGGTCGTTTAGGATTTGCGGATGGTGGATTGGGATCTTTAACCGACATGTTGGCTGGTAACGGATTGATGGATAATTTAAGTAGTGGTTTTGCCAAAGGAGCCAAAAGGTTGCTCGGACCCATCAGCATGATTGCTGATGTAGCGAATGTTGCAACGGCACCTCCCGAGGAACGGGGCCGAGCGGTGGGTTCGATGATTGGCGGCACAGCAGGTACTGCGATTGGTAGCGCCATCGGTAGCGTTCTTTTGCCTGGCATCGGGACATGGGTAGGTGGTGCAGTAGGTGGTTGGGCCGGCAGTGAAGCAGGCGGTTGGATTGGAGACAAAGCGAAGGATATTGGAAACTTTATGTCTAGTGCTACCGAGGGTGTAGGGGATGCATTGTCGGGTGCAGCTGATTATGTTTCTGAGAAAACAAAAAAAATCACGGATGGCATATCCGGCTTTTTTGGATTTGGTTCTAAAAAAGAAGAAAAGACGGTCTCGGCAGCAACGGTGGCTGCACCGTCGCAGGTACCAACAGGCCCGCAGATGGCACCTGCCTATATGCCACCGGCACTGACCATGACAGGCCCAACGGCTTATATGAACAGCAAAGTCGGTCAGCCTACATCTGCTGGATTCATGGGAACAAGCATGATGCAGAGCCAAGCGATGGCGCTTGGTAACGGTGCTCAGACGAATGGGAAATCGTCCACGATGACGGTACAGATATCTGAAGACCAGATGAGCAGTCTGTCCAGTTACTTGAAGGATTTCAAAACCGAAACTACCAATCAGATTGCGATCAATATTCCACCAGGTGCGGTGCAGGTAACCGTGCGCGAAAATGCGATTGATTATGACGCAGTTTCTCACCAGGTGGGGCAACGGATCTCTAACGAGTTCCGCCGTGCGATGCAAAATCGCAAAACAATTATGGCCTAAGCAGAAAGGAGGCCGCAGATATGTCAGTACTTGAAGATAAAGTTGGTCCTAACAAAATGTCATTTACGTTGAAGGACGGCAACACTCCATTTCAATTCCCAGTGAACCCTGAAGAAGTTAATATTTCCAGGTCTAAGGGATATGAAACGGTCAATATGTTGGAGCATGGCGAGTTTGATTTTGCACAAGGGGAGAAGGTGAAGGAGATCACCTTCTCTTCTTTTTTTCCCAAAAGATTTGATCCGTCCTATTGCATGGATGAAAAATCTTTTCTAGATCCACGTGTGGCGATGAATGTGCTGAACACCTTTCTGATCTCCAAAAAGCCGCTGCGTTTCATCATTTCAGAGACGGGCGTGAACGTGCCTGTTTTTATTGTTTCGCTTAATTCGAGCTTTCGTGGGGGGGAGACAGGGGATATTTATTTCGACCTGACCCTACGCACATGGCGGGATTCCAAGGTGGAAAAGGTGGGCTCTGCGGCATCCGGGAGCAAGTCAGGTTCTCGTACCGATTTGAAAAAGAGTAGCAAGACCTACACCGTCAAATCTGGCGACTCCCTGTCCAAAATAGCAAAGCTTGAGCTGGGCAGCAGTTCCAAATGGAACGAGATTTACAAGCTCAACGCGAAAATCATCGGAAGTGATCCAAACCGGATCAAACCCGGGCAAAAGCTGGTGATGCCATGACCTACAAGGTCATTGTCGACGACAAATATGACATCACCAAGCTGGTGGAGACAATTACGCTGAAGGACTCGCTGGACCAGATTGCATATCAGGCCAACATCCGACTGGCGGTGTCTGCATCTTCGGGTCTGCCTTCAATTTCACCCGGCATGGCGGTGCGGATTAGCGGGGTTCCTTTTGGCGAAAAATCCATGGTTCACTTGCTGCATCCTGCGGTCATCTGGGAGGTGGAAAGCTCGAACAGCGGCACCAAGCGGCTGTCTCTCACGGTGTACGACCGGATGATTTATCTGGAAAAATCGGAGGACGAGTTCCTGTTGCCTAAGGATCAGACCGCTACGCAACGACTTAAAACCTACGCCAAAGAGTGGAAGATTCCATACGCTACATTGCCAGAAACCAAGACAAAGCTGGGAAAAGCCGTGTATCGGTCACAGACGATTTTCTCGATGATGTTTGCCGATCTGAAAGAAACGGCGAAGTCCGGCGGGGAGATGTATCATCCACGGATGACACCCGGCGGGCTGCAGCTTTTCCAGGTCGGAAGTAATGCAAAGGTATACGAGCTGGATCGACTGATAGATATAACCCAGATGCGTACGCTCGAAGGGGCGGTTACCAAAGTTAAAGTCATGGCGGCGTCGGAGTCACCGAGCGGCAAAGAAGTTCCTTCCAAAGTGCTTGCGATTGAGCAGGATCGTGCGGAAGAACTGGGCACATTGCAAAAGCTGGTAGAGGACGATCAGGTGAAATCGACAACCGCCGCGAAAAAACTGGCGAAAAGTCATCTGACGGGTATTCAGGAGACCTTTACAATATCCGCACCGGATGTGAATACAATTCGCGCCGGGGATGCAGTGTTGTTAAAAGGACTGAAGCTGATCGTCATGTCGGTCAGCCGTGATTTGTCTGCCGGACCTGGAACGATGACGTTGGAACTGGGTACAGCTGAGCTGGTGAAAAGGAGGTATTACCTTGACTAAAGATGATCCGTATGGGCATTTTGCCGACGTCATGCGGGGCGCGATGAGCACGCATTCCCGTCAAGCCGTGAGCGGGCTGGGCGCGGTACTGGGCACGATGACCTCGTCCGGCGTGAAGCTGGATGATTTCAAGCACGAAGTGCAGGATTATCTCGTGGCCGAGTTGCCGGGCACACTTGGACTACCGGAGCGCGAGGCTGCTGGCGCGATCTCCGGTATACCTGACGTGGCAAACGGCGGAATGACGGGCACGGGACGGTTTCTTTTGCAAGAAGAGGAAGTGGAAGAAACGGTGTTGTCTCTTGGCAAAGGTCTGAAAGCGGGAGATCGTGTGCTGGCGATGCGCGTGAATGGCGGTAATGACATTGTGGTGCTGTGTAAGGTGGTGAGTGCGCATGCCTAGTTTGTTCCCGGAAACGGGTGTGGTCTGGGGAGATGAGGAGGACCTGTCGGGGGCGGCTTCGGAAGAGGTACGCTTTGGGCGGAGCTGGCGATTCGATTATGATGCAGGGGATTTTGTGCTGACTCCGAGTGGCAAAGTTGCTGCGGCTGGTGGGCATGAAGCCTGGGTGCAGTGGTGCATTAAGGCCGTGAAAACGCCACGTTACAGACATGTGATTTACTCCCGAAACTACGGGTCGGAGCTGGAAGATCTGGTGGGGCAGGGTGACAGCCGGGGTGTGATGGAAAGTGAAATTACCCGGATGGTGACGGAGACGTTGCTGGCTGATCCACGGACGGATTCGGTAGACCAGTTCACGTTTGATTGGAATCGGGAGCAGTGCATGTTCTCGTGCCGGGTGGCGAGTGTGCAGGAAGAGATGTTTATTCTGGAAAGTGAGGTGATCTGACGGGATGGCTGAGATTCCGCGTTATTTGGAGGACCAGACGGAGGAACAGATTATGCAGCGTATGCTGGATCGTCTGCCCGCGGATCTGGATAAGTCGGAGGGTTCGTTCCTGTGGGATGCGGAAGCTCCGGTAGCGTTTATGCTGTCTGAGGCTGCATTGTGGGCACAGGAGTTACTTCGGCGGGGGTTTGCAAGTACGACTGCGAGCAGTGATCCGAATTTTCGTTCGGAAGAGCTGGATCTGCGGGCAGGAGAGCACGGCATTACGCGGCGAGCTGCGGTGGCGGCACAGGGTGCAGTGAGGTTCGTCGGTGCGCCGGGTAAAGTGGTGTCTGCGGGAACGGTCGTAGCTACGCTCGCGGATGAAGTATCTGCTGAAGCTTCGCTCGAATATGAGACGGTGGGACGTTTGGAACTGGATGCAGAGGGCTCCGGGGTGGTAGGCGTACGAGCGCTTGTTGCCGGAAAAGAGAGCAATGTGCCTGCGGGCACGGTAACTGTGCTGTCTACACCTGTAAGTGGCGTGATCTCTGTCACGAACGTTGAGGTGATTAAAGGCGGTGCAGATATTGAGGCCGATACGGCGCTGTTGGAACGTTTTTATGCCAAAGTCCGAAACCAAGGGACAAGCGGTAATAAATCGCAATATGTGCAATGGGCCAGTGAAGTACCAGGTGTTGGTGCAACGCGGGTTATTCCGTTATGGCAGGGACCAGGCACGGTGGGATTGTATCTGTTGGACACGGAAAAACGTGCTGCGGGCACCGATCTGGTGGCGGCGGTACAGAAGTACGTTGACCCCACGCAAGATGGACAGGGTGAAGGCGTTGCACCGGCGGGGCCAGTGGTGTCCGTGATGCCAGCCGAAGAAGTGCCGATGAACATTCAGGTGAAGCTGACGTTGGCAAGTGATGCAACGTTGGCTGATGTGCGAGCATTGATTGAACGCGGGGTGACCGCGTATCTGAAACAGTTGGCTTTTGCCGATCCGCTCGTTCGTTACACCCGTATTGCCGCCATCCTGCTGGACATTCCGCCCATTATCGACTATTCGGAACTGACCGTGAACGGTGTGAGTGACCAGAATATTGAGATGAACGCGAGTCAGGTCGCCGTGCTGGGGACGGTGGATGTGCATGAGTAGTGTTGGGCAGATGGTGGATGAGGAAGTAGCTTTGGAGTGTGGAGACCAAGAAAGATTGGGAGAGGTACGCCGATCTGAGTTAGAGCTGGTGAGCGAGACGTTTCATGATGATGTGCAAGGAAGGGAGGGGACAGGGCATGAGTGCTCCTTCTATTGTAGATGTTGGACTGACGAGTGAGAAAGGGCGGGAGCTGTTCTCGTATTTGCCCAGGTATTATGAGACTTCTCGTGTAATGCAGGCCGATATGCAGGCCAAAGGCACCGAGATGGATCTGCTGTATCAGGCGCTGGATGAGACGCTGGAGCAGTTTTTTGTCCGCACGGCGACGTGGGGGCTGGACTTCTGGGAGCAGGAGCTTGGCATTGAGACAGATCGTCTCAAACCCGTGGAACAGCGGCGTGCCGTGGTGGAGTCGAAACTGCGTGGTGCCGGGAAGTTTTCGGGGAGACTGGTCGCGAATGTGGCTGAGGCGTATGCCGGGGGCAAGGTGGATGTAACTTTTCAGCCGGAAGCGTGGAGTTTTACGGTGAGCTTTGTGGATACGATGGGTATCCCGCCTAATATCGATGATCTCAAACGGTCAATTGAAGAACTGAAACCGGCCCATATGACCGTGGAATATGAGTATCGTTATATGATTTGGGACGATCTGGACAGCAAACAGATGACCTGGGATGAACTAGACGCCGCGTCTTTGACGTGGAATGAACTGGAGGTGTGGGCGTAATGCCAAAAGAAACAGATCGACTAAAATTGCCTCTCCCCTTGGGGAACGAGAACGTGACCCGGGAGAGTATTAACGGGATTTTTGAAAAGATTGACGCAGGCGTTGCAACACGTGAATCCATACTTATACCTGCGGAATCTGATCTTAATAGCTATATTACAGAAGGGGAATATTATTGCCCAACGAATGCCACAGTAGGAACTTTAGCTAATTCTCCAGTAGGAGTAGCCTTTCATTTGACGATAGAAAGACATGCTGGTGTGGTCCAAACTCTAACAACCTTTGAACCGAGTAACCTACAAGTTTTTCAAAGGAACTACTATGTCGGATGGGGTCCATGGAAAAAAGTACCTACAAGAGAGGAACTTGAAGATGTCATCCCCCAAGCAAATGCTAGTGCGCAGACATACGTCAACTCCAGACCGTGGCAAAAGTTCCCGTTAACCCAGGATACTGGTATGGAGAAAAGCTTGTCAGGCGGTTCAGGCTTAAATGCAGTCACTACACCAGGATATTATTACATTGTCAACCCTGTTAATGGACCTACTAGTTTCGGTAATTACCATATCGAGGTGGTGGCGCAGAGTGCAACCAACTTGATTCAAAAGGCAACTTCCGCTTCTGACCCACCTAATGTATATGTACGGAGCTTGGTAGGGACAACGTGGTCATTATGGGTCCTGCAAAATAAAAGAGTATGGGGGGCGTTGTGAGTGGCTGAAACACCTGTTTTATTATATGCCAATAATCTACCAACTCCAACGAATTCGGTCATTTATACAGCTCCAAGCAACAAGGTCGTCGTTTTAAAGTCGCTTATAATCTGCAATTTGCAGGACACGCCAATCATATTCCACATGCAAATAGAAGGGGTCCAGGTCGCAACGAGTAAAAACTTGCGAGCCAATGAAACTTTGGTTATTCCCATCGCTGATTTAGTATTAAGACCTGGAGCACAGCTTAGGGCTTGGTGTCCTTCTGGAGTTTGCACTGTTCGACTTTCCGGGGTTGAGCTTGATGGGACAATGGAACAGAATGGTTTATATTTAATTTCTACATCAGTGGGACAGAGTGGGAGTCCAAAAGAAATCATCACGCCGAGAGGCGTACCAAGTATTATTAAATCTATGGTTTTCTGCAACCCCACCAACACAACAGTGATGTTGGGAATGAGAATTGGTTACTTTGCCGACAACTACACTTTAATCAAAAATTACAAACTATCAGCGTATGAAACAATACACATCCCATTCGTTGATACTTTTCTACTGGGCACAGATACATTAACCGCATGGATCGATCAACCATTCATAACAACATGCCACATCGTCACAAAGGTGGTGACCTAATGCCGACACTTGATAATTATTCACTGAGCAATTACGGGTTGGGTGGGTTTGACAAGGACGCACCTATGAAATTGTTATATCAAAGTGCCGCCATCAGTTCTTCTAGCAACACATTGTCTTCCCTTAGTTTCGACCAACCACAATTCGCCGGACCCAATTTTTATTATATATCCGAAGTAAATCCTACTGGTGTAATACCAAAAATGATAATCGTCAGAAGAGATATTGGTGTGACAACAACCAGTGTATTTTTGAGAGATGTAAAAAACACATCGGGTTATTCCCTTTGTTTTTGTAGCGCGGCAGGAGGGAATTTCATTTCTATTTCTACAAACGCAACTTTTTATGTAACCACTAACTCAATAAGGTTGCCAGTCGCAGTTAACAGCACCAATTACATTTGGGAAGCATGGGGATGACATAGAGAGATAGCAGGGGGAAAGGGTGTGACGTTGTGAGTTGTGAAAGCTTTTACCGCATACTCATATTCCTCACAAATTCCGGCTTTCACAGCGGTAAAGATGAAAATGATGGGCGGCGGTTATAGATGTGGCTTATGAACTATTTTGTTTCATAATCTATTCAAACTAGTTTACTCAATTCGTTTAACAAATTCTCACATAGATACACAAAACCAAAAGAGGTGAAACCATGGAACGATGGGAAACCCTATGGAAATGGGGAATTGCACTCATGAGCAGCTCAGTAACCTACTTCTTCGGAGGTTGGTCAGGCGTCCTGGGTGTACTACTCGTGTTTGTCATCCTCGATTACCTAACGGGTATCGCGGCGGCGGGTATGAGTGGCAAGCTAGAAAGCAACATCGGCATGTTCGGCATCGCACGAAAGGTATTTATATTTGCAATGGTATCGGTGGCTCATCTGGTGGACGGTGTTCTGGGAGACGGACATTTGTTCAGGGATGCGGTCGCCTTTTTTTATATCGCAAATGAGTTGTTGTCCATTATCGAAAACGGGGGTAAGTTGGGCGCTCCAATTCCGCCAGTGATTCGGCAAGCCATTGAAGTGCTCAAGGGCAAAGGGGGAACCGGGGAACTTCCCGGTAACTTCTCCCCGAAGAGCAAAGATTCTTTTTCCAATCTAGAAACAGAGGATGTTGAATCTTCTGAAACTCAAGATAACGTTAAATAGTTTGAAATATTTTTAGTGTCTTCTTTACTATACCGTTGCTGAACATCGCAAGTGTAGTTTTTTTGAACTATATACATCTATACAGATTGAACTTAACATTTTCACACAATAACGGAGAGGACAGAAAAAACCTGAAAAAGCGAAGCTAAAAGCTTTCTGAAAGAAAGCTACTTCGTAAGCATAATCTCGCCTTTATCCCCCGGATTTTCCCCTTTATAAAGAGAATCAAAAAAATCCGGGGATAACAGCGATTGGAAGGTTATTCTGTCATCGGAGTGTCCGTGTGAACAAGGCTCAGTTCATTTCCAACACATCAGGGACACGCACACAAGCAACCCCTAATCCATCCGCATTAACTATAGGAGCATTTTGCATCAATCCAGAGAGTGACATCCAATCAGCAATGTATAGATCAGAATGCTGTAGTCTGGCTATACTTGTACCCGGGAACGCTTGAATCGAATGATGTAAAATGCTGATACAAACGGCAATTTGCCGCATAAAGGGTGTGAGAAACATGCAAACGAGAAGTTCAGGCAACACACAGGGCATTGACGTCTCTCGTTACCAGGGCAATATTGACTGGGCGAAGGTGAAGGCGAGTGGCATGACATTTGTATTCATCAAGGCAACTGAGGGACAGACATATACCGATCCGAATTACCAGAAAAATGTAATAGGAGCACTGGCGGCGGGCTTGATGGTGGGAACGTATCACTTCTTCCG
The DNA here is from genome assembly GCF_038003195.1 of Paenibacillus sp. FSL M7-1414. NCBI lineage: Bacteria > Bacillati > Bacillota > Bacilli > Caryophanales > Paenibacillaceae > Paenibacillus > Paenibacillus sp. FSL M7-1414. Next base: position 1,414,941 of record NZ_JBBOOS010000001.1, read on the forward strand.
CGCGACATCTACCGATGGTGCCAAGGCAGAAGCGGCACATTATGCCAACACACTTAACAAAGTTGGGGGCGCCAAGGCGTTACAACTGCCACCCGTCATGGACTACGAGAACAACCCCGGCAACCTTAGCAAAGCGCAGATGAATACAGTTGCCAAAGCTTTTTTAACCGAATTACAACGTCTGACAGGTGTGAAACCGATCATATACACGGGCAATTCATTTGCCGGGAATTTTGATACATCACTCAGCTCATACGATCTGTGGATCGCACGTTACAGCAACACCCGTGTACCGGAAGACCAGCCGGCATGGAAGCGTTGGACGTTCTGGCAGTATACGGATTCGGGCAAGGTGAATGGTATTAGTGGCAACGTGGATATGAATGAATTCGAGGGAACAGCGGCACAGCTCAGAGCAAGATACGCAGCAGCCACTCCGAAACCACTGGAGCCATCCAATCCAACGAATCCAAGTCATCCGAATCCACCAACCGAACCACCGAAAGGGGGCGAACCGATGACAGCCGAAGAGAAAGCAGCGTTTGATGCACTCAAATCCCAGGTCGACAAACTGCAGGCGCGTCAGCAAATGGAAGTTCCAGTATGGGCAAAAGCAGCTGTGGATGCAGCACTAGCATATGACACCAAAAATCCATTGTTCAGCATCGATAATGGGGCGAGTTATGATTTTTACCGTTTTATTACCGTGATGCATCGCAGAGGTTTGTTTAAAAAGTGAGCTGATTCTTAGCAAATTAAAATGTGGATTTTATCTGAATGTGGATTGAGTGGAGAAGGGACATGGGACGCTTTTTGTCGAACTGTGTTCCTTTTTTGTGTTTTGTGTAAGTAATATTAACGCATATAATAAAGTTAAAGACTTATGTCTGTAAATCTCTTGTCTAATTGATTAATGTGATGTAAAGTAAGTTACACGAAATTGTTTTTCACCACAGTTTATTTACACAATCCTCCTCATCATGACAAAACCATAACACATGAAGTTATTGTAATGTCTCCCTGTTGTACAATCCAACATCTCAAGATGACTCGTTCATACATTTTACACATCCAATCTGCAAGAGAAAGCCACCGATTTAAACAACTTACACGATTCATCAAACAACCTAGCCTTTGTTGAGTTTCTTTCATCCGTATTGCTAACGAACGATAACGATACCTAATCCGGTCTCCACACTCCATGCTCAACACGACACGCTCAAGGAACAGACTTTATTGCGTAGCCAGTCGTAGTATCCATATGCCCATCTGTATTTTCGATCTACCAACTTAAACTTGCTCTTACCAGTCCATAACCGTTCATTGTTGCTTATTGACCTTAGTTCAAATAAAACGCAACAATTTCATTCAATTTCATAGATTCATCTCACAAGATCCGTTGTTGAACCTTTTTTTTTCTATAAAAGTAATCAAACGACGTCCTCAATCCATGTGCACGGTCTGATATTTACCTGTATTCCATACGTATCCCATGCTGTTTTTACATTTCATATACATGCCGTACTTTTCCCAGAACCTTAATACAGGTATCACAGGCATCTAAAGCCTTTTATATGATACATAGCACCAAACCGATTGCCAACATTGGAGATCTTTCATGCCAGCATCACACACATTATGAGACAGGGAAGGGTGTTGTACGTATGCGAATGAGAAAAAAATGGATGTCCGGTGTTCTAACGATGGCCTTGAGTACCGTATTGGTGTTGTCCGGTTGCTCCAGCAACGAGAGTGGAGAGACTACGCCTGCCCCGGCAGAAGGAACTGACCCTCCAACCGAAACGGTAGCGCAGGATACGATGATTATGGGGCGTGGTGGGGATTCCGTAGCACTCGACCCGGCGATTGTAACCGATGGGGAGTCGCTGAAGATTGGGCATCAGGTGTTTGATTCGTTGCTGGACTACAAGGAAGGCGGAACAGAGGTCGTTCCTGGACTAGCAGAGAGCTGGGAGATTTCGGCGGATGGGCTAAAGTATGTGTTTAAGCTGAAGTCCGGTGTGAAATTCCATGATGGAACTGACTTCAACGCAGAGGCTGTTGTGTTCAACTTTAACCGCTGGGGCGATCCGGCGAGTGAATATAAATTCGAAGGAGATTCCTTCGATTATTACGACTCCATGTTTGGTCCAGAGGACGGACGTGTGATCAAGGAAGTGAAGGCGATGGACGAGACTACGGTGGAGTTCACATTGAACCAGCCACAAGCGCCTTTCCTGCAAAATATTGCGATGACGCCATTTGGCATTGCCAGCCCAACCGCGATTCAGGAGAAAAAAGAAAACTTTAAGAGCGAGCCTGTGGGCACCGGCCCATTTGTATTCAAAGAGTGGAAGCGTAACGACTCCATCACCCTGGAGAAAAACGCGGATTATTGGAAAGAAGGACTGCCAAAGCTGAACAAAGTAATCGTGCGTTCCATTCCGGATAATACCGCTCGCTTCAATGCCCTGCAAAACGGCGAGATTGATGTCATGGAAGACCTGAACCCGGACGATCTGTCCATTCTTGAAGGCAACAGCGAGTTACAGAAGATCGAGCGTCCACCGTTCAACGTGGCGTATATCGGCTTTAACTTTAAGAAGAAACCATTTGATAATGTCAAAGTCAGACAAGCCCTCAACCATGCGGTGAACAAGCAGGCCCTTATTGATGCGTTCTTTGCTGGACAAGCTGAGCCTGCCGTGAACCCGATGCCTCCAACGCTGTGGGGATACAACGATACCATTGAGGATTACCCATATGATCTGGAAAAAGCAAAAGCTTTACTGGCCGAAGCTGGCTTCCCTGACGGATTGCCTGATCCAGTAACCTTCTATGCAATGCCGGTATCCCGCCCGTATATGCCTGATGGCAAGAAGGTTGCGGAAGCGATCCAGGCCGATTTTGAGAAAATCGGAGTGACCGTCACCATCGAATCACCGGAGTGGGCAACGTATCTTGAAGATACAAAGGCCGGGGAGAAGGACGACATTTACATGCTCGGCTGGACAGGTGACAATGGTGACCCAGATAACTTCCTGTATACACTGCTGGATAAAGATGCCATTCCAAGCAACAACCGCAGTTATTATGTAAACGAAGAATTACACACATTGCTGACGGGTGCACAGACAGAAACCGATCAAGACAAACGTTCGGAACTTTACAAACAGGCACAGGTCATTATCAAGGAAGATGCACCGTGGATTCCTCTGGTACACACGACGCCAATTCTGGCAGGTAAAGCCAACCTGAAAGGTTTCGTCCCTTCTCCACTGGGCACCGAATCCTATGCCGGTGCTTATTTCGAGTAAGCTGTAAGCTGAACTTATCCATTTCAGGATAACTGCGATCTGAAGATGGCACTACAGTTCGGAATGATTACGTTTTAATTCTTTCTATTCAAAGCGCTGGTGAGACGCAATGCTTGGCAGAACCCACATCCGGACGTAACTATCCAAAGCATGCGTGTCTGCCGGCGCTTTTTATTTTGCACGATATGTCGAAGGCAGGTGAACAGATTGAACAGCTATATTGTCAAACGTGTGCTTGTGTTGCTGCCCGTACTGCTGGGCATGACCCTGATTGTCTTTTCCATCATCCACGCCATTCCGGGTGACCCGGCCGAGACCATACTTGGGCAAAAGGCAACTGAACAATCCAAGCAGGCCCTTCGTGACCAGCTCGGTCTGGATAAACCCTGGTTCCAGCAATATTTCGCCTACTTGGGCGATTTACTCAAAGGTGATCTGGGAACTTCTATCCGCACCAAGGTGCCTATTGCCCAGGAAATTGTGCCTTATCTGACAGCAACCCTTGAATTAACGATGGCGAGTATGTTATTTGCTGTCATTATTGGGGTGAATGCCGGTATTGTCAGTGCATGGAAGCACAACTCCTGGTTTGATTATTGCTGTATGGTCATTGCTTTGGTGGGTGTATCCATGCCGATCTTCTGGCTCGGCCTGATGGAACAATGGTTGTTCGCGAACAAGTTGCAGTGGCTGCCATCCATTGGACGCATGAATGCGCGTGATCCGGTGGAAGCCATTACGGGCTTGTATGTGCTGGATACGATGATTGCTGGACAATGGAATCAGTTGTGGACCGTAACGAAACATTTGATTCTGCCAAGTGTTGCACTGGGAACGATTCCAATGGCTGTTATTGCCCGGATGACCCGTTCCAGCATGCTGGAAGTGATGAGTTCCGATTACATTCGTACAGCAAAGGCGAAGGGATTGGGTCCGTTTTTTGTCGTATATGGACATGCACTCAAAAATGCGTTTATTCCCGTCCTCACGGTTATCGGCATCCAGACCGGGTCATTGCTCGGGGGTGCGGTGTTGACCGAAACGATCTTTGCCTGGCCGGGCGTGGGACGTTATATATATGAAGCGATTAGTTCGCGGGACTATCCGGTGATCCAGAGTGGCATTCTGATCGTGGCGTTCTTTTTCGTGGTAATCAACCTGATTGTGGACTTGCTCTACGCCGTGTTTGATCCTCGTATTAGTTATAAATAGGGAATTCATCAAGAACCAATCTGCAGAATCGAAGCTAAAAGCTTTCTAAAAGAAAGCTACATCGGAAGCATAGGCTGCGCATGTATCACCGGATTTTCACCTTTAAATAGGTGGATCAATATAATCTGGGGATAACAGCGATCAGAAGATGATACTGCAATCGTAGTGCTTGAGTGTAATAGAATTCGTTGATCTTTTGTTATATTCATGTTCAAGAAAGGAGACACCGCATGGCCAAATTATCGACCAATACCGGACCATCCATTGACGCTGCGTCGGCGAGCACATCCGGTCCATGGCGGGAAGCGTGGAGAACGTTTCGGAAAAATCGGCTTGCGCTTGCAGGTCTGATTATTATCGTATTTTTTATCCTGTTGGCCTTCCTCGCGCCATACATCGCACCTTACGATTACAAGGAACAGGTGCTGGTGGATCGGCTTCAGGCCCCTTCGGCAGAGCATTGGTTTGGTACCGATGATCTGGGGCGTGACGTGTTTTCCAGAGTGCTGTATGGGGCACGTATTTCCTTGTGGGTGGGGTTCTTCTCCGTCATTGGTTCCATTATCGCGGGTACGCTGCTTGGTCTCATTGCCGGATTTTATGGAAAATGGGCGGATATGCTCATCTCGCGATTATTTGATATTTTGCTCGCATTTCCGGGAATTTTGCTAGCCATCGCCATTGTGGCGATATTGGGCCCGTCTTTGCAAAATGCACTGCTCGCCATCGCCATCGTGAACATCCCGACCTACGGAAGATTGGTGCGTTCACGGGTACTCAGCTTGAGACAGGAGGAATTCATTACGTCGGCACGGACACTTGGAGCGGGCAATGGGCGAATCTTGTTTCGCCACATCTTGCCCAACAGCCTTACTCCTCTGATCGTGCAAGGTACACTCGGAATTGGGACGGCGATCATCGAGGCCGCTGCACTCGGATTTCTGGGCATGGGCGCGCAACCACCCGACCCGGAATGGGGAAAAATGCTGTCAGACTCCCGTCAGTTTATACAAAAAGCACCGTGGACACTGATCTTCCCCGGCGTTTCCATCATGTTGACCGTTCTCGGCTTCAACCTAATGGGCGATGGTCTGCGTGACACCCTTGATCCGAAAATGGCGAAAAAGTAGAATTTTCAAATTCAAACTCTAACCCTAACCCTAACCCTAACCATAACCGTAACCGTAACCGTAACCGTAACCGTAACCGTAACCGTAACCGTAACCGTAACCATAACTTGTAACCCAAGCTCAAACTGCGACTTTGATTGAAACCCTAACTTTTTCTGTAACGCTGCATGCGTGCCAAAGCTAACATTAACACAAACCGTAAGCGCTAATTTTTATCGCAATCCTATTTGTAGCTGTAACCCCAACGTCTGCTTCAACTCTAACGAACCTGGGGAACCTTATTTTACGATTTTCAGCCAATTTCCCAGTCTAACGAACCTCAAACACGCAATTTTGCGAAAAACCTGTGGAAAGGCTCGTATAGTTGGCTAAAGGCAAGAAATAGTGTGTCTACGATTCGTTAGCTTACGAAAACCTCCCCAAAGGCCAATTAACGCCTCTGAGATTCGTTAGCGCGTGACTGTCATACTGCTCAAGACATTCAAGCAACCACAATACCAACATACCTACCAAAATACCCATACAATATACGTCAGTCTCAACACAGTAAGGCCGAGGATACTCCAAGGTACATTAGATGGATATGTTTTAACGCTATCTACTACAGCAACAGACACATCACAATCTTTGACCATGCCGGTTCGAACTTTGGTTCGAGGCGGCTTTTGTTTTACCTGCGAAATTACGTTAAAATGATTGGTGATGTGCAAATGTTAAAGAGTTATTCGATCTTTTAGTTAAAATAACCGCCTACGTATTGACACCCAATTTTCCCATATGTTATATAAAAGGAAGGGTTTAGCACTCCGATCATCAGAGTGCTAACAGATGATGTTTTTACTATAAGCTTACATATGGAATGATTCTGTTTTTGAAAATAGATATTGAACCTGAGTAGAACATGCGAAGCCAAGGTATGCAACAGACTTGAAGCTGCATTCCACGTCTAAGAAATATCACTTCATTGATATTCTCTATCCTAAAAAATTAGTCGCTGATCAAATGCAAAAGTAGTTCAGGGGACGAAATCGATTTGGAGGAAGCAGAGCGTTCGCCTAAAAGCTTTCTGAAAGAAAGCTGCTACGGAAGCATATGCTATCACCGGATTTCTCCCTTTTAAAAAGGAAATCAAAGAAATACGGGGATAACAGCGATCCGAAAAACGATTCGTAACCGGAACGGCTACATTGCAGAACGTCGTGCACTTATTTTTACAGTGAGCCAGTTAGAAGTGAAGCACAATATCTGTGGACTAGAGCGATCAAAGGTTTTTGAGTCTACTAATGGCCGCAGGATTATCTCAGTTACTTTCTATTTTCAATCAAATCATTCGATATCCCAATTTGAAAGGAGTCCAACCACTCATGGCTAAAAAAGAATTCCAGGCAGAATCCAAACGTTTGCTGGATATGATGATCAACTCCATTTACACCCAAAGAGAAATCTTTTTGAGAGAATTGATCTCCAACTCCAGTGACGCCATTGATAAAATTTATTACAGAGCACTTACCGACGATTCGCTCGTTTTCAACAAAGAGGACTACTTCATCAAGCTCACGATTGACAAAGAAAACCGCACGCTCACACTGACAGATACCGGAATTGGGATGACGCAGGAAGAGCTGGAGAACAACTTGGGGGTTATCGCGAAGAGTGGTTCCCTGGCGTTCAAGAAAGAAAATGAAGCCAAAGACGGCCACAACATCATCGGACAATTCGGGGTTGGTTTCTACTCGGCATTTATGGTGGCGGACAAGCTGGCCGTAACGAGTAAAACGCTTGGCAGCGACGAGGCTTGGAAATGGGAGTCCGAAGGCGCGGATGGTTACACAATCACACCAGCAGAGAAAGATTCCGTAGGTACGGAAATCGTCCTGACGATCAAAGAAAATACCGAAGAAGATTCGTATGACGAATTTTTGGAAGAGTATCGCCTGAGATCCATCATCAAGAAATACTCCGACTTCATTCGCTACCCGATCAAGATGGATGTAACGGGTCAACGTCCGAAAGAGGGCACGGAGAACGAATTCGAGGAATACCAAGAAGAACAAACCGTGAACAGCATGGTGCCGATCTGGCGTAAAAATAAAAGCGAACTGACCGAAGAAGACTACAATAACTTCTATATGGAAAAACGCTACGGTTTTGACAAACCGCTCAAACACCTGCATATCAGCGCAGATGGCGCAGTGGTATACAATGCAATCCTGTTTATTCCGGAGAATACACCGTTTGACTACTATACGAAAGAGTATGAAAAAGGCCTTGAACTCTACTCCAACGGTGTATTGATCATGGATAAATGCGGGGATCTGTTGCCAGATTACTTTGGATTTGTCAAAGGTATGGTGGATTCGGAAGATCTGTCCCTGAACATTTCCCGTGAGATGTTGCAACATGACCGTCAGCTTAGCCTGATCGCGAAGAACATTAAGAACAAAATCAAGAGTCAACTGCAAAGCCTGCTGAAGGACGAGCGTGAGAACTACGAGAAGTTCTACCAAGCGTTTGGTCGTCAATTGAAATATGGTGTATACAGCGACTATGGTGTGAATAAGGATACATTGCAGGATCTGCTGTTGTTCACGTCTTCCAAAGAGAGCAAACTCGTGAGCCTGGATGAATACGTCTCCAGAATGCCGGAAGATCAGAAGTACATCTACTATGCATCTGGTGAGTCCATTAGCCGTATTGAGAAGCTGCCACAGATCGAGGGTGTTCTTGAGAAAGGGTACGAAGTATTGTACTTTACTGATGACATCGACGAGTTTGCAATCAAGATGATCACGAACTACAAGGAGAAAGAATTCAAATCCATCTCCAGTGGTGACCTGGGCATCGAAGATAGCGCGGACAAAGAAGAAACGGCCGCTCAGGACAACGACAACAAAGAGTTGTTTGAAGCGATGCAAGCTCAATTGGCTGGTAAAGTCAAAGCGGTTAAAGCTTCCAAACGCCTCAGAAGCCACCCGGTATGTTTGTCCACTGAAGGTGAATTGACGATTGAAATGGAGAAAATCCTGAAAGCTATGCCGAACAGCGAAAATGTACAAGCCGACAAAGTGCTGGAAATCAACGTAAATCACGATGTCTTCAAATCGTTGAAAGACGCTTTCGCACAAGATCAGGAAAAGCTGAACCTCTACACAAGCCTGCTGTACCACCAAGCATTGTTAATCGAAGGATTGCCAATTCAGGACCCAGTAGAGTTCACCAACGATATCTGTAAGGTTATGGTGTAAACTTTCGCAATATCGCAGTGATTTAATAACGGTGCGCCGAATTAAAAGTAATGGAATATTCCATGCAGTTTCCGGGTACAAGACTCAGTGCTTATATGGCTTGGAAACTACAAAATACCTTTGAATTCACCATCTCCACCCCGACAGGGCGTTTTAGTCCTGTCGGTTTTTTGTTTTTACCCACAACGGGGAGGGCACGGGGGAGGCAGACTATCATTGAAGCAAATGATGATATTAATATAAGTTGAACTTGATTTTCACTCGATTTTAGCGAGCTGAATGGTGAATACCATTATTGAATTTAAAGGACAGCAAGAAGTAGTGAAGGGGACGGAATCGATTCTGAAGAAGCGAAGCGTTCGCCTTTGTCTCCGGGTTTTTCCCTTAATAAAGGGAATTCAGAAAACCTGGAGACAACAGCGATCATAAGAACGATCCGTAACCGGAACGGCCACGCAAACTGTATAAGGCAATTTTTTTGTCATAAGTCACGATAGTGTGAGTTCAATATGAATCATTGTCATTTAGATGCACGGATGATAGTCTGGCAGGGTATAATAAGAGAAGATGACTGTTCATTACAAGTTGATGTAAGAAGAGATGACAATCGCAGACAGGTTTTACTTTTCGAAACCACAGATGTTGTGTATAATCACTCAAAATAGAGACAGTCGGCTAGGAGTGATCCCCATGCAATGGAACGATCTGAGAGAACATAGACAATATCCTGAATTAACCAAATTGGATGGATCTCGTGCAGCGTATGAGCGGGACTATTCGAGACTCATTCATTCACCGACCTTCCGTCGGTTACAGGGCAAATCGCAGGTGTTTGGCGCAGGAACGGGTGATTATTATCGTACTCGTTTGACCCATTCCCTGGAGGTGGCACAGATTGCACGAGAGGCTGCCCGAAGTCTGATTCGCCGTTTTCCAGAGGTAGACTGGGACCGCGCGGACAACCCCGGCCTTATTATTGATTCAGAAGTGGTGGAGTGCGCTGCAATCGCACATGATTTTGGTCACCCGCCGTTTGGACATAAAGGTGAAGAAGTATTAGATGGTATTCTGGATGACCTCATCAACACCGAGGCTAAGAAAATCATGAAAAAAAGCCGCAACGCCAAAGTTCCCAAGGTCGAGTCTGAAGTCCGTGCTGAGTTAAAACGGAAATACGAGCATTTTGAAGGCAATGCGCACAACTTCCGTCTCATTATGCACTTGGAGAAGCGTGAAGATATCGACGGACTGAACCTGTCTGATGCGGTATTACTAGGAATCAACAAGTATCCGTATCCTGGGACAGAGAGCAAAAAAGGCATGTATCATCATGAGTGGCAATATATTCGGGAGATCCGTGATCGCTGGAACGTGCCGGCAGGCAAGAAGACGCTGGAAGCACAGTTGATGGACCTTTGCGACGATATTGCGTACTCCTCGCATGACTTGGAGGATGGCATCAAAGCAGGCAAGATTGAGGTACATGAGCATTTCCTGCAAGATCCGCATGTGAATCGACTGATTGTGGATAAGATTACAACGCTGGAGGATCTGTTCTGGAACGGATGGACCCGAGAATCGATTGGGCAAAAGGTAGAAGAGGTACTCGCTTCGTTCCTGCGCATCTGGAATGAAAAGATGCCGTTCTGCGAACATGATTACTCGCGTACCCGTCGTGAAGTGAAAGCCTATTGGGTGAGCTTTTTTGTAGGCAGCCTGGGTGTTATTGACGACGGTGACTGGAAGAAGGTAACCTTTGTCCGTGAAGGGGCTGAAGACCTCGACATGCTGCGTACGGTGAGTGTGCTCAAGAGTTTTGCCTGGGTGACCATGATTCGTGACCTGCGTGTGCAGCGGCTACAGAAGCGAAGTGAGTGGATGATTAAGCGATTATGGGATGCATTCCTCGATCCGGAAACGTCCAAATCCATTATTCCATCCGACTGGCTGCAGCGGTATGAGAAGGATCAAGCCAAAGCCCAGCCGATCTGGACTTGGGAACACATGGTGATCGATTATATCGCAGGAATGACGGAAGCATTTGCCGAGAAAATATATAATGAACTCTACGGTCTGAAGGTGGGTTCGATCTACGATTTGGATTAAAATTAACCGATATAAAGGGAGATGAGACGCGTGGCTAAGCGAATGAGTGAGACGTTCAGTCTGGGCGTACTTGACCTTGTGCCAAGGTTAAACGATGCCACAGCGGAACAGGCGCTTCACCAATCGGTGACACTTGCGCAACATGCCGAGGCTTGGGGATACGCCCGATACTGGACGTCAGAGCATCATGATATGGCTGAACTGGCATCGGCCTCTCCCGAAGTACTGTTATCGCACATCGGAGCAAGGACAACAACGATCCAACTTGGCTCTGGTGCGGTCTTGTTGCCACACTATAGCCCACTCAAGGTTGCGGAGTCATTCCGCCTGCTGGCTGCGCTCTATCCTGGGCGCATCGAGCTTGGGCTCGGACGTGCTCCTGGCGGTGGACCTCATGCCACGATGGCACTCAGTGGCAATTACTTGCAGCATGTGTCCAAGCTGCCTGAATCGCTCGCAGCACTCACAGAACTACTAGAAGACCGTTACCTGTACGAGGATCATCCCGTGACAGCTCGTCCGATTCCCAAGCTTCCGTTATCACTCTGGATGTTGGGAACTAACGTGAAGAGTGCAGAGTTTGCGGCACGGTTTGGCATGGGATATGTCTTTGGTCAATTCATGAGTGATGCCGATGGTACAGAGGCTGTAAGGCGATACCGAGAAGGATTTATGCCTAGTGCAACGATGAAGGAACCTGAGGTTATGGTGGCAGTCAGCGTATTGTGTGCCGAGTCAGAGACGGATGCTATGGCCTGGAGTCGTGACATGGCGGAGAGGCGCAAGCTAGATGGAAAAGAACGTTCAACCGAGTCGAATTCAAGTGGTATCGCGGTCTCTAACACGAATGATGAAGCCGTTAGTGATCAAAATGAATCGGTGCGGCACTATGCAGGTACAGCTGAGCAGGTATGGGCGCGATTGCAACAGGTGAGTCGCAGGCTGGATACGGAGAGGTTGCTTCTGGTTACGGCAGGACCAGATTATAAGCGCAGGTTGGATTCATATCGATTGCTGGCTGAGCATAAGACGGCAATACTGAACTAGGCTGATCATTTTATGATGTTAGCCGTTGAAATCCGAACAAACCGAAGAGCTGCAGATCGGGACTTTACCGTATGCTGCAGCTCTTCGGTTTGGACTTTGTCAAGATTCAACAATCTTTTACAAAACCAAGCATCTAAATGACAAAATAATGTTATAATACGTTACGTCTATTTTCCTATCGATATAATATAGAGAAGTTCTTTTGACAAGAGGTCAAAAGAAGGGGAAAACAATGACATAAGCACCTGAATTCGGGATGACCGAAGAGGTCAAGGGGGGAAATCATATGTTCAGCAGATTCAAGATCAAGAGTATCGGTCTGCGTATCAGCATCGCGTTCTACTTGTTAATCCTCTGTTTAATTATTTTGAGTGTCACGATTGTCACCCGGATGAATTCAATTGAAACCAACACTAATGAAATTACGAACAATTGGATGCCATCAATCCAGCAAATTAACCGGTTAAATTATACCACAGAACATGTTCTGTCACTAAGTTATCGTCACTTTGACGCGGATGAAACAGACAAGGCATTTTTGTCAGAAGAGCGTACCAAGTATATTCGTGAGACGACGCAGGCGATTAAAATCTATGATCAGCAGGAGAAGTCTGCGGAAGAGCTCGAACACTGGAATGCGTTCAAGAACAAATGGGAAGCGTATCTCAAGATTAATACGCAATCGATCAAGCTGAGTGATGAGGGTCAGACACAGCTGGCGAAGGAAGTCGCTGATAAAGGTGCTGATTCCTTTGACACCATGCAAGTCGATCTTGATTATCTCGTGGAATATAATCAGGAACAGTCCAATCTTGCGGCGGCCCAAACGATCAGATCGGTACAGGATGGTAGATTAATCATCATTATCGGTGTTCTGGTCATGATTGCCATTACAGCGATCAGCATTCCGATTATTCGTTCACAGGTCGTGAAACCACTGCTACGTGTCATTAGTGCGGTGAAACTGATTGCAGAAGGACAATTGAATGTTCAGGACATACATACCAAACATGAGGATGAAGTTGGTGTTCTGGCCAAAGCGGTGAATGACATGAAAGGTAACCTGACTTCCATGGTTCTGAGCGTCAGACGAATTGCGGAAGCTGTTAATCTACAAAGTGGGGAACTGGCAATATCCTCAGAAGAGGTTAAGATTGGTAGTCGCCAGATTGCTGTGACCATGGAAGAGTCAGCCAAGGCCGCAGAGAGCCAGGCAGAGACAGCCGTGGAATCAGCCCGTACGGTTGAAGCTTTGAATGATCACATTCAGAATCATACGGAACAAGGCAGCCAGTTGCGCGTCATGTCGGATCTTGTACTGGAGCAGGGGTTGAATGGTCGCAAGGTGATGGAACAATCAGTGCAGCAGATGCAACAGATTTCCGGTTCGGTCTCTGCTTCCATGAACAAGATGGAACGATTGAATCGTAAAAATGAAGATATTTCCAAGCTGGTTCAGGTCATTCATGACATTGCACGCCAAACCAATCTGCTGGCATTAAATGCCTCCATTGAGGCAGCGCGTGCGGGAGAGAGTGGACGCGGATTCGCCGTAGTGGCATCAGAAGTGAGGAAGTTATCTGAGGCTGTGCAGACTTCGGTTGAAGAGATCACGGCGATTACCGAGGATATTCAGCAGGAGTCACAAGGGGTGGTTGCGGAATTACGTACGAACGTTCAGGAGACCGAACTGGGTCAGGAACATGTGCTTACTTCAGGTCAACTCTTCCGTACAATTAATGAATCGGTGGAAGGCATGGTTGGTGTCATCGGCACTATGACAGATGGTCTCGCAGGCATGCAGGAAGCAAGCGGACGAATGAACGATTTCAGTCAACAGATTTCCGCTGTTTCGGAACAATCGGCAGCGAGTGTGGAAGAAGTTTCTGCATCGGCGGAAGAGCAAGTAAGTTCCATGGAAACGATTAGCGGCAACATTCAAAGTCTGAAAGAATTATCGGAAGATTTGCTTACATCCATTGAAAAATTAAAAATATAACCTTCTTCTTATAATAGAAGAAGCTGGAATCACGCAGGCGGCTAATGGTGAGAAATCAGTATGATATATGAGCTGTTGGCCTATAACGTTTACTGGCAAGAACGATTAGATTTCCAATGTTATAATCTCAAAATAAAGTAAGGCGTTCCTCAACAATGGGAACACCTTATTTTTTTCTTTCCAAATAGATACGTGCAAGGAAATGGATAGTTGTCTAGGAGCCTAACATTGTATACAATGACTACCTGAAAGCAAACGTATGATTCGTATTTGATATGTCTTCAATGAGCTTACTATTTATATAGAAGAAACATGATTAATGAAGGAAGGAGAGGGGGATTTTGCCTGATGAAACACTTGGTATTTACGCTACTTCTGGGAAACACCTCTACACCTTTGCTTGCCACGAGAACGAGCGCGAATTATGCATGCTGGAGCTGAGTACACTGCTTGAACCGAGTTTGGAGATCCGTATGGATATGGGGGCGTATGTGTGGTCTGAACGATGTATTCCACCTGGACGCAGTCCTTTTATCCATGGGAGACTGGACGTGATCGGCGAAGGGAGCAGCATGACTGATCTGCTTCCTTTTGCCAGAGATATTCATTTGTTGCCAGAAGAGACATTTAAGGTGGTTTGTCTGAAAGAAGGGGATCATACACCTGATTATGAACAGTCTCGCCAACTGGAAAAAGAAGTTGGCATGTGCATTAAAGGCAAGGCACAGATGAAACAACCTAAGGTGACTTTCGGCCTAATCCAAACAGGAGAAAAATGGATCTTGGGCCAGTGGACAGAAGCAGATCGATCATGGCAGATTCACCGGCAGAAGCCGCAAAATTACTCAACGGGATTTGGCATCACGCTTGCGAGAGCACTGGTTAATATTGCTGTTCCGAGAGTAGAAAATCATCGATTGCTTGATCCATGCTGTGGTATGGGAACGGTTGTGATTGAAGCTTTATCCATGGGAATTGACGCAAAAGGTAACGATCTCAATCCGCTGGCTGTCCGAGGTGCACGTATCAATCTGCCGCATTATGGATATGATTCGGATCGAATCACACTGGGGGATATGAATGAACTGCAAGATTTGTATGATGCAGCAATTCTGGACATGCCCTATAACCTCTGCTCTGTACTTCCGGATGCTGAGCAACGAGCCATGCTGGAGAGTTTGCGCAGATTGGCAAAACGGGCAGTGATTGTTTCCACAGAGTGGGTAGAAGAGCACTTGTTGGAAGCGGGATGGACTGTAAAAGAGTACCGAACAGTACACAAAGGCACGTTTATACGTCATATTTGGCTGTGTATGTAAGCATAAAAACAAAAACTCTACCTCTGAGGAAATTTCCAGAGGTAGAGTTTTTTACTGTGTACATTTCAATTGAACTAATGATTTACACGAGAACGTAGAGGACAGAAATATTCTTTAGTTCCATTGGTATCGTTGATCTGATTTGCACAATATTGCATGGGAACGGGTGTTTGTGTTAATATTTATGACTATAATCCACAAGGTTCAACGGAAGGGTATCGCCAGCGACGTAAGCTTCCAGATTTTTGACGAAAATATCGACTGCTCGATCCGCGTATTGCTCTGTACTTCCGGCGATATGAGGCGTAATTAACACGTTATCCATGCCCCATAGCGGGTGGTCTGCCGGAAGAGGTTCTTCTTCGAACACGTCCAGTGCGGCGAAGGCAACTTTGCCGTTTTGGAGTGCATTCAGCAACGCTTCCGTTTTCACACTGGGGCCACGGCCCACATTGACGAAGCAGGCACCGGATCGGAACTGCTCAAATGCAGTTTGATCATATATATGTTTGGTTTCATCGGTTAACGGTAGAATGTTAATTACATAATCGCCCTGGCTCAAGGCTTCATGTAAACCGGTCATGTCGTACATTTGGTCCACATTGGGGACATCCTTACCTGAGCGGCGAACTCCGATCGTACGCATGCCGAGGGCTTTGAGAATACGGGCTGTTTCCGTGCCAATCTCACCTACACCAACGATGACCGCTGTTTTGCCATGCAGTTCCGGCAGTGGTTTGGCAGGAGCTTTCCATTCGGCCTGCTGTTGATGCAGCATAGCTTGTCTCAGCCAGCGACTGTGGGATAACATCATGCCCAGAATAATTTCGGTGATTGGAATCGCGTGAACTCCATTTGCACTGGTGACCTGAACGTTCTTTTGTTGCAAATCTGCGAAGGGGAGATTGTCCACACCAGCAGACCAGACCTGAACCCACTTCAACAGGCCGTCCTGTTTCAATGCATGTTCTGTGACGAGTGGGGACCAGCCGAGAATAATCTCAGCTTCTTTCAACTCAGCGGGGTCCAATTCCTTGGCTTTTCCGAATTTCAGGGTGTATTCTGGTGCAGCATTCTGAATGCGTTGTTGCTGTTCTTCGGATAGAGATGGAAAACATACAATTTTACCCATAATGTGTGGTCCTCCTGAGATAAATAGTTTGATGAGTTTGATGATTAAAGTGTATCAGATTTGGTGTTGGATGTGCATTAAGGTGGGAAATGCAGGAATCTAGCCTTATTTGCAAATGGTTATATTTGTGTCACTCTATACTTACCCAACTTGAAACGATATGTATAGTTATGAAATAATAGAGCGAACTTTAGAGAGGTGTATGCAATGAATAACCAATCACATCAGGATCATTCATCCCGACGGGAAAGATTGTTTGTAGCAATTCGTCTTCCTGTTGCTGTTCAGCAGTCTCTTCAGATGGATGCAAGGCTTGTACAGAACAAGCTAGATTTTCGTAAATGGACAGATCATAGAGATTATCATATAACCTTGCAATTTCTGGGGGATACATTAGTTAGTGACATCGGGCACCTGCGAAAAGCATTGCGCTCAGCAACAAGCGGATTACAGCCGTTTGAACTTCAGCTTTCCGACTGGGGCACATTTGGACTTGAAGAAGCACCTAAGGTGCTTTGGAAAGGTGTTAGCGGAGAGATAGAGCACTTGTTTTCATTGCAAAAACAAATCGTGCAGGCGACTTCGCCCCTGGGGTATGAAGCTGAATTAAGACCTTATGCTCCCCACATTACCATTGCCAGAAAATATCTGGGACAGCTTCCAGGTAATGAAAATAAAGGGATATCTGGAGTGCTTCCGGAACATTCCACAGGTGTTAATTCATGGATGGTGGAGGACATTGTACTTTATGTGACAAGGCTGGGACAATCGCCAATGTATGAGGTCGTGGATACGTTCACTTTTTCCTGATAATCATTTTTATGCCATAAAATCACATTGACATAACGTTTATCCCTATGTAATATTAGCCATCGTTATTCAAATTCTTTTTTTTGGGTTACTTAGTTAAGGGAATTGTTTCGACAGGAGGAATCTTCGAATGAACATTATAAGCAAAAATCGTTGGGTAGCACCGATGTTATCAGTGCTGCTTGTATGTATAGTGGGGGTAAATGTCGTTCAGGCGACGGGGAAGTGGAATGAAGCTAGTGATAGTAAACAGATGACCGAACTTGCGGCTTCTGGGCAAAATAACCAAACATCTACGCAAGAAGAGAGGCGCATGATGGAAGATGGGACAAGTCTGTCCTCTAATCTGTCTGCCCAAACCGTAGCGTGGACTGAATCTCTGCCAGCGAAGAACTGGCTGACGACTGCTCAAGAAGAGCAGGAATTGCAAGAAGCCAAGGCCAAGAACAAAGCTAGAGCGGTAGCTGCGGCCAAAGCCAAAAAAGAAGCTGCACTGAAATTGGCCAAAGTGAAACGTGCCAAAGAAGTCGCTGCTGTAACAACTCCCCCCCAAAAACTATACTTTACACGGACCAAACTTCTGAACCAGGAAGACTCGAAACTTGCAACCTGGTCATACAGTGTGTCCGATAAAGAACTGCATCTGCTGCAAAAAATCGTCATGGCAGAAGCGGAAGGTGAACCGTACGAAGGCAAAGTGGCAGTTGCCAATGTTGTCTTAAACCGGCTGCGGTCAGCCAATTTTCCCGATACCATTTACAAGGTCATCCATCAGAAATCCCAGTTTAGTCCTGTAGCGAACGGACGTATGAAACGTGTGGTTCCCAACGAGGACAGCATCAAAGCAGTGAATGCTGCGTTGAATGGGAAGAAGGAAGTTGCCGATGATACGTATTATTTCTTATCATTGACGCTTGCTGACGATCTGACAGTTGCTCGCTCGCAGAAAAAAGTAAAAACGATCGGTCATCATACTTTTTACAAGTAATCGACCCGTAAATTCTGCAAACAGGCAGGGTAGTTAACTGTGTGTGCTTCACACGGCCCTTGAAAAAGCCTGAATCGTAGTTTTATTTCGTTATTTTAAAATATCGTTATACTCTAAATTACCCTTTTTTCTGCCAAATCATACGGTTGAATTAGTGAAAATAAAAGAAGGTTCCCTTCCAGAAATTCGGAAGGGAACCTTCTTTGTATATCGTGAGCAATTGTCTTGTCCCCTATAACACCTCGTGAGAGCTGTTCTATAGGTCCGTAGAGGCGTCAGAATGGTATTCTGGTACCTGACAAGGATGTGGCAGTAATTCCGGCTGTGAAGCGCTCCAAGGAGGTTGTTGTGACTTCGGCTGTCGTCGGAAACAATAAGTCATGAACAGCTTGAGCACAGCACTTCGGATCATAGACCGAATGGTTACCTGAATGATGCGCTACGTTCAGCGGGCTTTCAGTTTGAGTAGATGCCTGCTCCACTAGTTGTCTGAAACGATTGGTGATCACGTCGGCAGAGTGAATGACGTGGCCGTATCCGGCTTGTACAAAGTATTCACAGTTCTCTTCCTCTTGACCTGCAATCGGAGGAATGAACAACATCGGTAGACCCTTGGCCAACGCTTCAGTGCATGTCATGCCACCTGGCTTCGTAATCAGCACATCGGATACATCCATCAGTTTGCTTACTTCCCGTGTATATCCCAGAATACGAATATTCGGATGCTGGAAGCAAGGCATTTCCTTCATTTTTGCGATCATTTTTTCATTGCTCCCTAGACAGAAGACCAGTTGAACACGATCTGCCCAAGACGTGAGAGCTTTCATATGATCCTCATCAAACGAAAGTCCCCATCCGCCACCCATAAGTAGCGCTGTAGGCATGTTCTGAAGCCCCATCTCTTCCCGTAGCTTCACCTTATCTCCTGCTTCCCAGAAGTCTGGATGCACAGGGATTCCCGTGATCTGAATATGGGAGGGATCGACACCCCGGATCTCAAGCAATGCTTTGACCTGAGGGGTAGAGACCAGATATTTGTTCACTTCCGGATTAATCCATGTTCCGTGCACGTCATAATCCGTCACAACCGTATAGAGCGGGATATTCAGACCCTGGCGTTTGAGCCGGGAGATGACAGCATTCGGAAAAGGATGGGTACAGATCACCGCATCGGGTTTCAGTTGGGATACGACCTGTGCCGTCTGTGTATAGAAAATTCGGTGCAACGCCAGCTTGGTAAAACCATTTAATGATTTATTGTACTGTGTGCGGTACAACAGGCTGACCAGTTTGGGTTGAACCGATAGTGTCTTTCGATATGCAGAGAAAATTAATGGAGCTACCGTTGGGTTCAAAAATTTGCCTAGTTCAATGACACGACTGTGAACATGTGGACTGACTTTTTTGATGCCATGTGCCAGCGCATGAGCGGCCTGAGTGTGACCGGTACCGAAACCTTCCGATAATAAGAGCACTCTTGGTTTTCGCATGAGTTCACCTTTATTCATAAGTTTTAATTCAAAATGAAGATATTCATTGTTTATTCTAGCTATGGAATGCGTTACTACATGAATATACATTGAAGCACAAAATCATGTTTCTTCTATGAATATTTACACCATATATCATACAATGAGACAACTTAAACTTCATTATATACACGTATTATCTGAGTCATCTTACACTATAGACGACGACAGAAGGAGTTTCCACTGCATTTAGGTTAAAAAATATTAACACAATTTTTAAAATGTTAGGGTTGCAATCTGTTTTCGAAGGTGGTATTGTAGTTTTTGACCGAATGACTGAATTGTATTTTTGGTCATTTATGTAGAGCGATTGAACAATGAATGTGATTAAAGGAGGGATTAGATGGCTCCGATTGACAGGAGACAGCAGGTTATTCATGCAGCAGCCCAGTCGTTTGCCATGTTTGGATACAAAGCAACGACGATGGATCAGGTCGCCAAGATTGCGAACGTTGGCAAAGGAACGATCTATACGTTTTTCACCAATAAGGAACAATTGTTTGATCAGATCCTGGTAGAAGTGATTCAGGAAATGAAAAACATCGCGCATCGTGAAGTACATCAGGAAAGTGCATTTTTCGATAATCTGTTTCGGGTACTGGATGCCTTGTTGGAGTTTCGTCGTGATCACGATCTGCTCGTTAAGTTATCTCAGGAGCTGAAGGACTTTGGAACGCTGCAGGCCAAGGAAGGTTTGGACAAGGTGGAGAAAGTAATCTCCGACTTTCTGGCTAAGGAGCTTGAGAAAGCAAAAGACAATGGAGAGATTCGAGATTGTGATCCGCAAGTCGTCGCATTTATGATGATTCGCCTGTATATTGCACTCACCTCAGACTGGAGCAAACAACATCAACCGCTGAGCAAAGAGGAAATCAAGACTTACTTTCGCCTTTTCTTAATGGAAGGAATTGCTGCTGTAACGTAATCCGAATTTAATCTACTATAATATAAGGATTTTCACGCGTATCAAGCAGGGAGGCTTGTCGGAAGACAGGTTGTTTTTTTGTCCTAAAGTGACCGTTTGAGGAAAGTGGTCACTTCGTGTTTCAGTATGTTTTCTGGAATGCGACATTGTATTTCATTATGGTTATTCCTGCTCATGGAGCAGAGAGATTAAGGGGAGAAAATGACATGAAATCTTTATCCGTGTTTTTCAAGGATGTGGGATCGGCCGTGAGAAACCCGAAGGTGTTGATCCCTGTTATTGCAATTATGTTTATACCGATCCTGTATAGTGGCATCTATCTGGCAGCCTATTGGGACCCGTATGGTCATGTGGATGAGATGCCGGTTGCCGTTGTTAATCTGGACAAAGGCGCTGAGCTGGAGGGCAAATCCCTCCATGTAGGTAGTGATCTGGTGGATGAGTTGAAGAAAAATGCCGATTTTAAATGGGATTTTGTCAGTGCCAGTCAAGCTAAAGAAGGCATGAGTAATGACAAATATTATATGCAAATTACGATTCCGGAGAACTTCTCATCCCAAGCAACAACATTGCTCGATGACAAGCCGGAGCCGGCTGATCTGATCTATGAACCGAATGGCAATTACAGCTTTGTCGGTGCACAGATCGGTAAGACCGCTATTAAGGACCTGAAAGCAAAAGTCTCAGCCAAAGTAACGGAATCCTATGCAGAGACATTGCTCGACAAGTTCTCCGAAGTATCGGATGGCTTGGCTGAGGCAGGCGATGGGGCTGGTGAACTGAATACCGGTGCAGGCAAACTGGATGATGGTGCTGTTAAGCTCAAGGATAACCTGGCGAAGCTTGCATCCGGAACGCTTGAACTTCAGGAAGGACTTTCTCCATTAAGCGATGGTGTTAACGCGCTGCATACAGGGGCAACCAAGCTTGAAAGTGGAACATCGAATCTTGTATCCGGTCTGCAACAGCTTCAGGCAGCCGCTTCGAGCCAGCTTCAGAGCGGAGCAGATCAGTTGAAGGATGGCAGCGCCAAGTTGGAAACTGGACTCCAGTCTTCACTGGATGGCACAAGTAAGTTGCAGGCTGGCCTGAAATCTTCAGAACAGGGCAGTGCAAAGCTGTCGGATGGTCTGCAAAGTGCAGTTCAGGGCAGCGGTACACTGGCAACAGGCCTGCAATCGGCTGTAGATGGCAGTTCCAAGGTTGCTGATGGTGCACAGGGCGTAGCCGCCGGATTGAAACAGCTTGCTGCATCGAACCCCGAACTGGCTGAAAATGCGGATGTACAGAAGCTGCTTGCGGCAAGTGAGGCTGTTGCTGACGGCAGTGCACAATTGAATGAGAGCGAGCAGAAGCTGGCACAAGGTGCAGATCAGCTGCATCAGGGTAACCAGCAACTGGCTGCGGGTGCAGCCGAGCTTCATGGAGGTCAGGAGCAACTTCTGGCTGGTGCGAACCAACTGGTGGATGGTCAGAAGCAATTGCTGGCTGGTGCAGGGCAGCTCAGTCAAGGAGGCGCTAAGCTATCCGATGGCCTGAAGCAGTTCAGCGGCAAATTGGGTGATGCTGCAAGTGGCGGTACATTGCTTGCAGATGGTGCCAAGCAGCTGGGCTCAGGAACAACAGCTTTGCAAACGGGTGTAGGTAAACTAAGTGGCGGCGTTAATTCACTAACCGATGGTTCCAAGCAATTGGGTGATGGTGCGGGCAAACTGGCTGACGGCCTTACTGAGCTAAAAGATGGCTCGAGTGAACTGGCAACCAAGCTGAATGATGCCGCTCAGAAAACATCCGAAGTTAAGAAAACGGATGACGTAGTGAACATGTTCGCTGAACCGGTGAACTCCTCGGAGAATACAGCAGAGAACGTGAGCAATTATGGTACAGGATTGACACCGTTCTTCCTGTCGATCGGTCTGTTTGTGGGATCGTTGATTTCCACGATTGTATTGAAAATGCGGGAAACGTCCGTACCTGGTGCAACAGGCTGGAATCGTTTTGTCAGCCGGACACTGGTATTTGGGTCCGTAAGTATTTTCCAATCAGTTATCGTGGCAAGTTTCATGTTATATGGTCTTGGACTGGAGACGCACAGCGTAGGGCTGTTCTACCTGTTTACCATTATTACGGGGCTGACCTTCATGTTGATTGTTCAGGCACTTGTAACCTGGCTGGATCTGCCTGGACGTTATGTTGTCATTCTGCTGCTGGTCTTCCAGCTTGCGGCTAGTGCAGGAACCTTCCCGGTAGAACTGATTCCATCATGGCTTCAGGCATTTAGCCCTTGGTTGCCAATGACACACAGCATTATGGGCTTCAAAGCCGTGGTATCGAGTGGTAATCTGGATGTGATGTGGCATCAGGCAGGTATTCTTAGCATCTATGCAGGTGTATCCATTCTGCTGACGCTTGCTTACTTCCTCTGGAATGGCAGACGTCCGAAAAAAGAAGTCGAACAGGCTGATTCTGGTCAAGTTGTGACGGCATAAGTCGAACCTGATCTTCAGCAGGGTCATATTTTTGAAAAAAACTTTATTTTCTTGTAGTGAAATTATGCAATATAGTAGTCAAATAGTGCAAATAGCCTGTGACCCCAAATAGGGGTTGCAGGCTATTTTGTATACAAATGCATAGAGAAGTAAAGTTTCGCTGGCTTAAGCAGTGAAAATTTGGTGGAATTATGGATAAACGTAGGCGGCACATGGAACGATTTTCTTCTGTCAGCAATTTAATTCAGTTGTACTCTGGCTTAAAAAGTGTATAATTATTCGAAAAAGATATGAATTTAAACGTCACTACTGTAAAGCTGTACTGCAAAACATTTCTTATCAGAGGTATTAAAAAGTTTAAATTGCGCTGATGTTAGGTCGGTGTTAAAATAATAGAACTATATCAAAAAAACGTCGCTCCATTTCAGTAGCCGTGCCAGCGGCTGCGTGTTGATTTATACAGGCTGTTTGCCGGATCGTCCGGATCAGCTCATCTCATTTAATGGCTTCTGCCCAATAGCAGGCATTATTTTTGACAGTCTCATGCTGTCACCTCTTCTATCTAGCAGGCTCTATCGCAAGCGAAAGGCCAGCTCCTCCCGTTTCATTGTTGCCTGTTGCCTATGTTCTTGATCTTTCCGAAATACTTCATTATAGAAAGGTTGCGTTCCATGAGACACATCGGATTACCTCCAAAACAGGGTCTGTATGACCCGCAGTTCGAAAAAGACGCATGCGGAATGGGTTTTGTTGCCAACATCAAAGGAGTACCTTCACACGATATCGTTAGTCAGGCACTGACCATGCTCAGTAACATGGAGCACCGTGGAGGACAGGGAAGTGAACCGAATTCTGGTGACGGAGCAGGTATCCTGATTCAGATTCCACATCGCTTTTTTGCAGAGGAAGCGAAACGCCTTGGTTTTGCATTGCCTGAACAGGGATTCTATGGCGTAGGGATGTTGTTCCTTTCCCAGGACCCTGCCATTCGCAGTGCGCATGAAGAGAGCCTTAAGAAGATTATTGAAGAAGAAGGTCAGACGTTCCTGGGTTTCCGGGATGTTCCTACTTTTGATGAAATGCTTGGCCGTTCTGCACTTGCAGCGAAACCTTATGTACGTCAGGTGTTCATTGGAAGATCCGCAGATGTGAAGGATGAGCTTGGATTCGAGCGTAAGCTGTATGTTATTCGCAGACGTGCTGAACTGGCTATTCGTTATTCGGCAGATGAAGCAGAAGGTGGTTCGTTCTACCTTCCGAGCATGTCTTGTCGCAAAATTGTATATAAAGGCATGCTGACAACTGAACAAGTTGGCGGGTTCTATCTGGATCTGCAGGAAGAACTCGTGGAATCGGCCATTGGACTTGTGCATTCCCGTTTCAGTACCAACACCTTCCCCAGCTGGGAACGTGCCCACCCGTATCGTTTCATGATCCACAACGGTGAGATCAACACGATGCGTGGTAACGTGAACTGGATGCATGCACGGCAATCCTTGTTCGAGAGCGAGTTGTTTGGTAACGACATCGCGAAAGTAAAACCGGTTATCAATCCGGACGGTTCGGATACAGCCATGTTTGATAACACGCTGGAGTTCCTGTATCTGAGTGGTCGTTCCCTGCCACACGTGGCGATGATGATGGTTCCTGAACCTTGGAGCACAGATGAGGACATGGACCCTGCCAAAAAAGCATTTTATGAATATCACAGCACGATGATGGAGCCTTGGGATGGACCAGCAGCAATGGCCTTTACAGATGGTTTGCAAATTGGTGCAACACTTGACCGTAATGGATTGCGTCCAGCTCGTTATTATGTAACCAAGGATGACCGTATTATCCTGTCCTCCGAAGTTGGGGTACTTGATATTGCGCCGGAAGAGATCCTGTACAAAGATCGTCTGCGTCCAGGTCGGATGTTGCTTGTGGATACACAAGAAGGCCGCATCATCGCGGATGAGGAAGTAAAAGCAATCATTGCAGCCGAGAATCCGTATCAGGATTGGCTTGATGAGCATTTGATGGATCTGAGCGAGTTGCCGGACGCACCGGAACTTCCTGATCCAAAACATGATAACGTGACCCAGCTTCAGCTCGCTTATGGTTATACATTTGAAGAACTACGTAAAATCCTGGAGCCGATGGCAACAACAGGTATGGAAGCTACGGGTTCGATGGGGTATGATGCACCGCTGGCTGTGCTGTCCGATCGTCCGCAGCGTCTGTACAACTACTTTAAACAGATGTTCGCCCAGGTAACCAACCCGCCAATCGATGCAATCCGTGAAGAGATTGTAACGTCTACGGCAACAACCATTGGTCCTGAGCGCAACTTGCTGAACCCTGAACCGGAGAGTTGTCGCCAGATCCGTCTGGATACACCGGTATTGTCTAATGAAGACTTTGCGAAGATTCGCCATGTGCGTCGCCCAGGCTTCCGCTCCATGACGATTCCAATCTTCTTCACCGCTGCGGAAGGGGCAGAAGGACTTCGCAAAGCTATGGATTTGCTCTTCGAAGCTGCAGATCGTGTTATCGACAAAGGTCATAACATTCTGATCCTGTCTGACCGCGGTGTGGACGCAGAGAATGCTGCCATTCCTGCATTGCTTGCTGTAGCAGGTCTGCATCACCATCTGATTCGCCAGGGAACCAGAACCAAAGTCAGCATTATGCTTGAATCGGCAGAACCGCGTGATATTCACCACTACGCGTTGCTGCTGGGTTACGGTGTAAGTGCGGTGAATCCTTATCTGGCCTTTGAAACGCTGGATGACATGATTCAGCAAGGGTTGTTGCGTGGTATCTCGCATGAGAAAGCAGTGAAAAACTACATTAAAGCAGCTACCAAAGGCGTTACTAAAGTATTGTCCAAAATGGGGATTTCTACGATTCAATCGTATCGTGGAGCTCAAATCTTCGAAGCGGTAGGTCTGAAATCAGATTTCGTTGACCGTTACTTTACCTGGACACCTTCCCGTATCGGTGGAATTGGGTTGGAAGAAGTGGCAGCCGAAGCGTTGACACATCATAACCGTGCCTTTACGGAAAAAGACGGTAACGATAAAGTATTGGATTCCGGTGGGGATTATCAATGGCGTAACGACGGAGAAGAGCATCTGTTCAATCCGCAAACCATTCATACCCTGCAACATGCAGTACGCACTGGGGATTACAAGCTGTATAAAAAATATTCCAAGCTCGTGCAAGGTGAGAATGATCAATTGTTGACCATTCGCTCCATGCTGAAGCTGAAACCGGTGGGAGCTTCCATTCCACTCGAAGAAGTTGAATCCGTAGAAGATATCATGCGTCGTTTCAAAACAGGTGCAATGTCCTTTGGTTCGATCAGTAAAGAAGCGCATGAAGATCTTGCCATCGCTATGAACCGTGTTGGAGGTAAATCCAATACCGGTGAAGGTGGAGAAGATCCGGCTCGCTTCATTAAAGATAGCAACGGGGATTCCCGTCGCAGTGCGATTAAACAGGTAGCATCCGGACGTTTTGGTGTTACATCCAACTATTTGGTTAATGCCGATGAGATTCAGATTAAAATGGCACAGGGAGCTAAACCAGGTGAAGGCGGACAGCTGCCAGGACGTAAAGTGTATCCTTGGGTTGCTGAAGTTCGTGGATCTACACCGGGTGTAGGTCTGATCTCGCCACCACCGCATCACGATATCTACTCGATCGAAGATCTGGCAGAGTTGATCTATGACTTGAAAAATGCCAATCCGCGTGCTGAGATTAACGTGAAGCTTGTATCGGAAGTGGGCGTAGGTACCATCGCAGCTGGTGTAGCCAAAGGGCGTGCCGACATTATCCTCGTCAGCGGTTATGACGGTGGTACAGGTGCATCACCGCAAGGTTCGATTCGCCACGCAGGTATGCCTTGGGAACTAGGTCTTGCAGAGACACATCAAACGTTGATGTTGAACAATCTGCGTGACCGTGTCGTCCTCGAAACAGATGGCAAAATGCTTAACGGCCGTGACCTGGCGATTGCTGCCTTGCTTGGAGCAGAAGAGTATGGATTCTCTACGGCACCGCTCGTTGCACTTGGCTGTATCATGATGCGTGTCTGTCAGATGGATACCTGTCCGGTTGGTGTAGCGACACAGAATCCGGAATTGCGTAAAAATTATATGGGTGATCCAGCTCATGTGGTTAACTTCATGCGATTTGTTGCTGAAGATGTGCGTGAGATCATGGCTGATCTTGGTTTCCGTACTATTCAGGAGATGGTCGGGCGCACAGATTGCCTCGAAACGGTAGAAGCCGTAGATCACTGGAAGAAAAAAGGTGTGGATCTGTCTGTATTGTTGCACGTGCCTGAAATGCCGGAAGGCTCTGCACGTTACCGTACACAGCATCAGAATCACCAATTGGAAGAAACGCTGGATATGCAACAATTGTTGCCACTGGCACAGTCTGCTATTGAATCCGGTCAACCGGTTGAAGCGGTGCTTCCAATTACAAACGTTAACCGTGCAGTAGGTACCATTTTGGGTAGTGAGATCACACGCAAATATGGACTCGCAGGATTGCCTGAAGATACGGTTAAATTCAAATTTGTCGGCTCTGCCGGACAAAGCTTTGGGGCCTTTGTACCTAAAGGTATGACCTTGACCGTTGAAGGGGATTCCAATGACTACGTAGGTAAAGGACTGTCCGGAGGTAAACTGATCGTGATGCCTTCTCCGAAAGCAACGTTTGAGGCGGAAGATAACATCATTATCGGTAACACGGCTCTCTACGGAGCAACAAGCGGCGAAGCGTATATCCGTGGTATTGCGGGTGAGCGATTTGCTGTACGTAACTCGGGCGCCAAAGTAGTTGTTGAAGGTGTAGGCGACCATGGTTGTGAGTATATGACAGGTGGACGTGTCGTTGTACTGGGCGATACAGGTCGTAACTTTGCAGCAGGGATGTCCGGAGGTATTGCTTATGTGTATGATCCGGAAGGAACATTCCTGAAACGTTGTAATCTGGAAATGGTTCTTTTGGAGCGTATCGAAGATGTGGCCGAAAGTGCAGATCTGCGAGGCATGATTCAACGTCATGTTGCCAACACAGGAAGTGCTGTCGGTCAGCGCGTTCTGGATAACTGGCAAGATGCGCTGAATCAGTTCGTTCGGGTTATTCCGAAGGACTTCAAACGTATGACAGAACAGATCGAACGGATTCAGGCAACAGGTTTGACTGGAGAAGCAGCGCTGCTTGCAGCGTTTGAAGCGAATATGCGTGAACTTGCACGTGCTGGAGGTTAATAACTTCCTTGTTCCAAGGTGGAAGTGCATGAACAGGTTGTATTAAGAATAATAGGAGCAATATGGTTGCCATTCCGGCATCATATTGCTCCTATTTTGCTTTCGACAAAATTAGAACCCCATCAAAAAACGTTATCGCCATGAGACGACAACATCGAGGAACTTTCTCAAGTATAATAAGGCTAGTTTTGGAGGGCAGGGAAAGTATAAAGATAAGAGAGGTTAGCGGAATGAATATGAAGCATCCAAACAGGGACGATCGTAGGCCGACAGGTAAACAAGTCGAAGCAACCCAGATGGACATCATGAAGGTGTTACTGCAATGCGGAATCGACCCGGAGCGTTGGAACCATTTCGTATCCTCCGTCAACAACAAGCGTCCTTGACACAATAGACAAGCATGGAATGAAAGGGAATTAAGTCACAAAAAAAGCCCAGAAGCCAGAGATGTTATCTCTCGGGAACTGGGTCCTCTTTTCGGGTTTAGTCCATACTGCGTTCCATTCGGACAAACGCAATAAAACGACGTGCTTCTTCTTCTGTTAAGGACTTCCCATCAATCATCAGATCGAAGCGTTCCAACACTTCCTTATCCGACAACTCCAAGGTATCAACGAATTCACGTACGTCTTCATCCATCACAACATCGCTTTGCTTTGTACGTCCTATAAGATAATCGATAGACACATCAAAGATGTCAGCAAGTCTCGTTAACACTTCGAAATCCGGTTTACGTCGATTCTTCTCGTAGTGGGAGAGAGCAGCTCTTGTAATATGAATGGAGCTCGCAAGTTCTTCTTGAGTAAGTCCCCGCTGTTCCCGTAATTCCGCAATGCGATTTCCGTAGCTCATAAGCTATTTCCCCCTGAACGACATCAAATATATATTGAAACAATCCTGAGCCAAGTGTTTGATCAGGGCAGCTTTCCTGCAAAAGAGTAACTCCTCATGTGTTTCCTTTAACCCATTTCAATTTGTAAATAGGTCTGTCTAAGGACATCTCAAATTGTCGTAAATCAAAAGAACCATGTCCAAATACCGCTTGACATGATACGTATTGTATCGTAAATTGGACGTATGGAGTTACAAAATGTATCATTTGGAATATTTTAAGTATCTCCTTGTTGCCTGGACCATATACCTGTGAGAAGGAAGTGGAGGCAGTCCATGTAGGCTAATCCATTCTAAAGGAATGAAACCATGTATTCAATAATTCAGGAATGGGCTGATATGAAATTAAATGTCCATATGTACATTCAGGAGTTTCACGGGAAAATGGTAGACCGCAAAAGACGCCCTGTTCTGTTACTTGGAATGGACACTCAAGCAATCACCTTCCTGAGCGACCTGAACTTGCCGGTATCATCAGAAATGCTCATTGGTTTGGATGTTGAAGATCAACATGTATGTGTACGACTTCACGCAAGGTTGCAGTGGAAACAGCCCTTCGGAGAGCTCACAATGTATCATTCAAACTTGCATATTCAGCACGAACAGAAACTATATATAACTGGACAGTTAAACACAATGCTTACTGAAGTTCAGTTTCCCGCGGTTTCCCGTTTTCAGTATGAAAAGGCAACAGAACAAAAGGCTCTGCAGGAACCCTATCATTACATTGATTTCACCATATAATTCCAAGTCGATTCTTAACATTTTCTGAACAAAACATGTACTTAACGCCATTTTACTATATTTCATAGCGTTATGCATTAGTTCTTTAACACCAAAAGCATTTGCGCAATGAATAAAGGGGCGAGGGGGCTCATACTATTTCAGGAAGTTTGGATATGGTTGAAATGCACTGCCACATATTATCCGGCCTAGATGATGGTCCTGTTCGAATGGAGCAGTCCGTTGCGATGGCTGAGAAGGCGGCAGCCTCAGGAATTACCTCCATTATTGCTACTCCGCATCACCTGAACGGGCAATACAACAATGAACCGATGGTGGTCAATCAGGCCGTGAACCTGCTCCATGCAGAACTTCGCAAACGTAACATTCGCCTGGAGATCCGTCCCGGACAGGAGATCAGGGTGCATGACAACCTGATTGGAGACTTATATGCAGGAAAGTGCTGCACACTCGCCGGAAGTCGTTACATGTTGCTGGAACTGCCCTTTGGTCATATTCCCTCACAGTTCCCCAGGATACTGCATGAATTACGAATAGCGGGAATTACCCCTATTATTGCTCATCCGGAACGCAATCGTGTCATTTTGAAGAAGCCAAAGTTGTTGGCTGATTACTTGAGTCAAGGCGGACTATGTCAGCTCACAGCTCAATCTTTCACTGGGCTTTTCGGACGGAAAGTTCGGCAGTGGTGTTTTCATTTTTGCAAAGAAAACGGGTTTCATTTCATTTCATCAGATGCACATGATACGTGCAAAAGGACATTTGCCATAAGTGAAGGAGAGCGGGCCATCGAGCGTCGGTTTGGAGCTGAAGCCGTTAAGCGGCTGGCAGAGAATGCGTCGCACATTCTATCGAATTCGTGTCTGGTCACAGAACGCTGGAAACCTCGCAAATGGCTACTGTCCATCTGGTAGTTACATAGGATAGATCACAACGTATAGGAGGAATGAAAGTGGAACTGAAAGGATATTTTCGACTCTTACAAAAGAAACTGTGGTTGATTGTTGCAATTGCTTTGATAGCCGGTGTGGGTGCAGGGGTCAAAAGCATTTTCTTCACCCAGCCCATCTATGAGGCAAGTTCCAAACTGATCGTGAACCAGACCTCTAACGTTCAAGGCCAGGCGATGATGGACTTCAGCATGATCCAAACCAATATCAAACTTATTAACTCATACAGAGAAATTATTAAATCTTCCGCCATTATGGATAAAGTCGCTACCACGTATCCGGACCTAGGCTTAACCTCTGCTCAGCTCATGAATAGCACCTCCGTCTCTACAGCCAGCGAATCCCAAGTGATGAGCATAACTGTACAAGGGACTACCTACGAAAAAGCCGCAAAAACGGTCAATGCCATCTCCAACGTGTTCCAATCTCAAATCCCCCTAATCATGAAAATCGATAATGTGGCTATCCTCAGTGAAGCAAAAGTGGATAGTAATGCATCTCCAATCAATATGAAAACCACATTAAGCATCATTGTCAGTCTGTTCGCAGGTCTTGTGCTCGCGATTGCACTTGTATTCCTGATGGATTATCTGGATGACACATTCAAATCCGAAACTGAGCTTGAAAAAGAGCTGGGCCTACCTGTGCTTACCGTGATATCCAAAATGAAAAAAGACGATCTGAAAAATACGAAAAATTACGTATCTCAACAGAAAGTGGGGGATGGCAAATATGTCGCGGCTAACCAATGAAAATAACAGTCTGGTGACCTATTTTAACTCCAAATCTCAGATCTCGGAGGGATACCGTAAATTACGGACGAACATCCAGTTCTCCTCAATCGACAGTCATATCAAAAAAATCATGGTGGCTTCCGCTGAATCCGGCGAAGGCAAGACCACAACCATTAGCAACCTGGCGGTAACCTATGCCCAGGAAGGCAAAAAAGTTCTGCTGATCGATGCGGATCTGCGTAATCCTTCTTTGCACCAGGTGTTTTCTGTACCGAATCATATCGGTCTTAGTAGTGTGCTGTCTAATCAGTACAGTGTGGAAGACGTGCTTAGAGAGAGTTACATCGACAATCTCCAATTGTTCACTTCTGGCCCAATTCCGCCGAACCCTTCCGAGATGATTGGTTCCAACCGGATGAAAAGGCTGATCGATAAGTTAGAGGATCAATATGATGTCATCATGTTTGATACACCGCCGGTGCTCGCGGTAACGGATGCACTCATTGTGAGTTCGCTGTGTGATGGTGTGTTGCTGGTCGTGAACTCGGGCAAGGTCAAGAAGGAACTGGTGAAGAAGACCAAGGCTGCTCTGGAGCATGTGAATGCACGAATCCTGGGCGCAATCCTGAACAATATCAAAAACGCTGCAGTTCCGGTGGGCTACGGAGAGAAGTAAACCTTCCATCCAATGCTCCCAAGTAAACAGGTAATGTCTACTGCACCTTTATCACCGTAGGCACTCGGTCATGCTGTGGGTTCAATGAACCTTAGACGTTAATCGTCGAAGGTATGACGTGAGGACGGGTTAGATGCCCTGGTTCAACTTTTATCAAACTAAAAAAAAAGAGGATAGGGTGGTATTTATGAAAAAAGTGAGAAAAGCAATCATTCCTGCAGCTGGACTAGGTACACGATTTTTGCCAGCCACAAAAGCGATGCCCAAAGAAATGCTCCCTATTGTGGACAAACCAACCATACAGTATATCGTTGAGGAAGCCATTGCCTCTGGAATTGAAGACATCATCATCGTAACGGGTAAAGGGAAGCGGGCAATTGAAGATCATTTCGACAACGCTTTTGAATTGGAACATAACTTGCTGGAAAAAGGGAAGCTGGGCCTGCTTGAAGAGGTTCGCAAATCCTCTAACGTGGATATCCACTACATAAGACAAAAAGAGGCCAAAGGACTTGGTCATGCTGTCTGGTGTGCACGTAACTTTATCGGTGACGAACCTTTTGCCGTGTTGCTCGGAGATGACATCGTCGTATCGGAAGTTCCATGCACCAAACAATTGATTGATCAATATGATCAGGTTCAACATTCCATTGTTGGCGTACAAACCGTACTGGCTGAACAAACAGACAGATACGGCATTGTGGACCCGCTTCAATCGGATGGCCGTTTGACAGAGGTTCTCAGGTTCGTAGAGAAACCTGCCCAAGGCACAGCGCCTTCCAACCTGGCGATTATGGGGAGATACGTACTGAGTCCAGAGATTTTCGAACATCTGGAGCAACAAGAGATTGGTCAAGGGGGAGAAATTCAATTAACAGATGCGATTCAGCGCTTAAATGAGACACAAGGAGTGTATGCTTACGATTTCGAGGGAGTACGTTATGACGTGGGCGAGAAACTGGGATTCATTTTGACAACCATCGACTTCGCTCTGCAAAAACAGGAACTTAGAATTCCAATGCTGCAAGCTCTGCAACAGATTCTGGAAAAAGAGTCGGTAGAACATGTAGCCGGGGGGGAGTTTGAATGAGTCCATCTCCCCAATCGAAGGAAGCGGAGATTGTTATGGACCCAAGTCTGGGGTACAATGCATCAACGATGTCAGGACAAAATGCGGATAAAGTGTATCTATTTATGAAAAGAATGCTCGATTTGCTGGGTTCTTTCATAGGTTTGATCATTTTGTGCCCCTTGTTTGCGGTCATCGGATTACTAATCAAAATAGAGGCCCCGCAGGGGTCTGTTTTTTTTCGTCAGGTACGAGTAGGACAGAATGGGAAAGAGTTTCATATGTACAAATTCAGGTCGATGGTTGCGAATGCAGAAGATCTGCTGGAACAGCTGATTGATCAGAATGAAGTGAACGGGAATATGTTCAAAATGAAAAATGATCCCCGCATTACCCGGATTGGCAAGTTCATTCGGAAAACCAGTCTGGATGAGCTGCCACAGTTGTGGAACGTGTTCAGAGGAGAGATGAGTCTCGTTGGACCCAGACCGGCTCTGCCCAGAGAAGTGCAGAACTACACTTCCTATGACAGACAACGTCTTCAGATGATCCCGGGATGTACGGGATTATGGCAAGTCAGCGGTCGAAATAGTGTTGGTTTTGAGGAAATGGTGGAGCTGGATCTGACGTATGCCCGTGAGCGCAGCATGATGGTGGATATCAAAATTATCTTCAGAACGTTCAAGGTGCTGGTAGGTTCGAAGGATGCGTTTTGAAACACGATTCTGGCTTTGAGGTGGCATAGTAGATATGCAAAAGACCGGTATACTTGCTGCATTAAATATGAAGTCGTTTAATATCATTCTTTTTTCGCTGGTAATTGTCTTCGCAGCAATCTATCTTCCGCTAGTCTCGGTTGTTGCACTCATAGCTGTGATTCTGCTGGGCGTTTATATTAAACAGCCCAGCTGGATTTTTATGATTCTCATCGTAAGTTTTTCATTGTCCATTGATAAAATATTTAACATTCATCTGGCAGGACTGGATTCGCTGTCCTTCTACAAGCTGGCGATTCTGGGTTTTGTCGTCTCTCTTTTTCTACGCTTTGGTATTCGCAAAGAGTTGATATATCCTGCACTGGCGATTGGTTTTTTATTTGTGGAGAGTTATTTTCTATCTGATCTGCCCAGTAAGGTTAGTCCGCTCGATCCATTCAAGGCATTTCTGGGAGTCATTGTTCCTTTTTTGTTGCTGATGCCCCATTTTTCAAGAGAGATCAGTCAACGAATTATACGTGTACTCGCATGGTTGCCGCTGTTCAGTCTTGCTGGTGGTTATATTCTGCAACTCGCCGGCATATTGTCCATTACTAACCTGGAGATGTCGGGTGTAACCCGGTTACAGGGAGCTAACATCGCCGCGCATCTGGCCATGTTGTGTTTTATCTCCATCTGCGTCTGTCTGATTCAGATCAAGCAAGGCCATCAGGTTGTTCTGTATTACATGCTTACCTTGACACATCTGGTCATTCTGGTCCAGACGGGAACAAGGGGGCCACTTATTGCGCTTATACCGATTATTCTGGTCTATCTTTTTGATCAACTGAAAGCCTTCATCAAAGGCAGAGTCAGTGCCATTATTCCTCTCATTCTGTTTGTTGTCGCTGTGGCCTATATGGTGATTGCGCAGTGGGACAATTATGAGATGAGGTCAGAGAGCAAAGGCTTGTCGGGAAGGGATGTAGCCTGGAATTATTTTATTGGCAAAGCAAATGAGTATCCGATATTTGGACGTGGACTCGGCTCAACTCTTGTAGCGAATGATGGAAGTATCTTTTCCGGCTTCGTTGTTCCACATAATGAATACATTCGTTTTTATTATGATGGCGGGTTAGTTGGAGCCATCCTGTTGTTTCTATCGCTGCTGCTGGTGTTTCGGGCTGTTTACTTCCGATTGGGCGGCATGATCCGGTTGTATTTTGCCGGTATGATTATCGGTTTCCTGACCTATTCCTTTTTTGACAATACCCTGTCCACGGTTCATCTGATTGCTCCATTCTGTATCTTCCTGAACGCGTTATATGCTACGGGAAAAGGAGTTCATTCCAAGTCAGGGGCTGAAGCAGAAGTGGATATACAGATACAGCGAGCCAAGGACGTATCCTTTTCAAAGGAGATTAGAACATGAAGGTCTGTTTGATCAGTTCTACAGGCGGTCATTTTGATGAATTAACCAAAATTATTCCTGCGGTTGAAGAACATGATTATTTCCTGATTACCGAGAAGAATAAAAGCAGAAAAGTAGAATCGTCTCAGGGCAAAGTATACTTCTTAATGCAGCAAGAGCGTAAAAATGCGATGTTCTTGCTAATCTTTGTGGCTAATATTATCAAATCGTTCTTTCTATATCTGCGTGAGCGTCCAAAGGTGATCATTACAACAGGGGCGGGAGCCACATACCCTTTTTGCCTCATTGGTAAAATCTTCGGTGCCAAGCTGATTTATATCGAAAGTTATGCCAAGATCTATTCCTCCAGCGCTACCGGAAGATTGATGTACAAAATCTCGGATGAGTTCTTCATTCAATGGGAAACGTTGCAGGATAGCTATCCCAATGCGAAGTACAGGGGGGCTTTATTTTGATATTTGCTATCGTTGGAACCCAGCGTTTTCCCTTCAATCGGATGTTTGAGCTTATTGATGAGGCGATTGAGGCAGGAATTATTGAAGAAGAGGTTGTTGCCCAATCCGGATATACCGAGTATCAGCCGCGGAATTTCACTGTGATTCCCTTCCTTACCCAGGAAGAGATGAATGAATATGTGGAGCGCAGCAGATGCATTATTTCTCATGCGGGTGTTGGCTCCATTACAAATTGTCTTGAACGTGGCAAGCCCGTTATTGTCATTCCACGCCGGAAAGAATGGGGCGAACATGTGGATGACCATCAGCTTGAGATCTCCAAAGTTTTTCAGGATAACGGCTATGTGGCCGTCGCGGAGAGTCGGGCTGAATTGCAAAAGTTGGTTCCTTGCATAGAAGAGCTGAAGTTCCAGCCTTATGTGAGAAAACAGTCTGATCTGATCTCATCCATTAAAAATTACGTGAATAGTCTGTAAGAGGTATGAAGATTAACCATGAAAAAAAGGAGTCTATCATGAAACCAAAAGTATTGGTTGTTGGATCATCCTTGAAGGATATGGGTGGAATTGTGAGTGTCATCAAAAACATTGAGGATTCCTCCATCTCGGAAATGTATGCCATGCAGCGGGTCGAAACGTATATCACGGGCAGCGTGTTCTCACGGCTGCTTATTTTTATACGGGGATTCATGCAATTCTGGATGAAGTTGTACACGTTCAAGCCGGATATCGTGCATATTCATATGGCAAACAACGGGAGCTTTTATCGGAAGTCTCTATTTCTGCTAACCGCACGAAAGTTGTTTCGAAAGTCAGTTATTCTGCATATTCATGCGGCCAGCTTTGATGATTTCTACAATCAATTTGCTCTGCAGCGCAAGTATTGTCACTACATTCTGAATCAGGCAGACAAGTTGATTGTCTTGTCCCAGACGTGGAAAGAATACTTTGCTACGATTGTGCCGGAGACAGCCATTGAGGTTCTTTATAACGGGGTCTTTGTCAAAGAACCGTTTGTAAGAGAACAACAAACAGCCGTTAATGCTCTCTTCATGGGCAGACTGGGTGAGCGAAAAGGAGTCTACGATCTGCTTCAGTCCATTCAGCAATTGAAGGCGCTGGGCGTTACAGCTACCTTTAATCTGGCAGGGGATGGCGAAGTCGAAGAAGTCAAAGCAATCGTGCAGCAGTATGGAATAGAGGATCGTGTCAATGTACTCGGCTGGATTAACGGAGAGCAAAAGGAAAAACTGATGCGGGAAGCGGATCTACTGGTCCTGCCTTCTTATCATGAGGGATTACCTATGGCCATACTTGAAGCAATGAATTGTGGCTTGCCCATTATATCGACCACCGTCGGAGGCATCCCCGAAGTGATTACATCCGGTCATAATGGGCTGTTAATCGAGCCGGGAGATGTGCACGGGCTGACATCAGCGCTGGAATATCTCATCACGGATGAAGAGGTTAGAGCAAGAATGGGTTCACATAACAGAGAGATTATATCGGATAAGTTCGATATGAATCTTCTCGTGGGCAGATTATCAGGAATATATGATGCACTTCAAGTGAAGGTATCCTAGTGAACAGGAAAAGGTGATGAGATGAACCCCTTGGTATCTTGCATCATTACGACCCATAACCGGGCCGATTTATTGAAAAATGCGTTGAGAAGTGTACGTGAGCAAACACATCCGTATCTGGAGATTTTCATTGTGGATGATGGTTCAGAAGATCAGACGCCAGAGATCTGTCAGGCTTGGACCCGGGAAGATTCACGGATTCGGTACATCCGAGTTCCATATCCCAAAGGAGCCAACCATGCACGGAATGTAGGGATATCCCAAGCCAATGGCAAGTACATTGCCTTCCTGGATGATGATGATGAATGGATGCCTGACAAAATAAAAACCCAGGCGGAAGTGTTGGAGCGTTCACAGGAATCATTCACCTTTTGCAGCAAGTATCTCGCATACACGAATGAGCAGCATCAGGTGGTCAAACGGAAATTGTCAGTGGAACCTCGCGATGTTATCCGGTATGAGGATCTGCTTACATTCAACTGGATTGGGGAAACGTCCAAAATCATGGTACTTACCTCACTGGCCCGTGAAGTTCGATTCGATGAAAATCTGACATCCGCTCAGGATTATGATTTTTATCTGCGTATATTGAAACGAGGCTACATCGCCGTGAATGTGAAAGAACCGCTGGTGGATATCAACATCCATAGTGGTCCACGAATTTCAACCTCTACAACGGCCAAGTACAAGGGCCAACGCAAGATTATTTTGAAATACTACAATGACATGTCCAAGGAACAGAAGCGCCGTCAGTTACACCATTATCGAATGCTCGAATGGTCGAGAAATACACTTCGCAATAACGTTTATTTGAAAAAAGCACTGTCGCTGTACCCTTGGTGGAAAGATTGGGTGCTGCTCAAGCGTAATACCAAAATTATGCTGCAAGGATTTCTAATGAGATTTCATGCAAGGCGCGCAGTTGGTACGTATACAGAGGAACCTGTGCGAATGAAACTAAAGTAAGAGGTGCCTGGATGGAAAATCCGACGGTGTATATGCTGCCCAAGATGATTGAGAACAATAAATTCAATGAGCTGTTATCCGATTCCATTGAGAACAAGGGATGGGAAGTGAAACAGTTTACCAAAAGAGATCTAATCAAACTGAAAAAAAATGATGTGTTGCATTTTCATTGGCCCAGCTTCTATTACAGAGGTTCATCCGTGCTGACAACAGTGATCAAGTCCATTCTGTATGTATTGATGATTTGTTTTGCACGCTTGCGCGGGGCAAAATTGTTCTGGACGGTGCACAACATCTGGCCACACAACAGCGGCAAGACACGGTTCGATTATTGGATGAGAAAAATACTGGTCCAAAATTGCTCCAAGCTGATTGTCATGGGCAAACCCTTGATCTCTGAGATCTGTTCGACGTTTGGGATTGATTCCAGCCGGATCGAGGTTATTCCGCATGGACATTACAAGGGAGTGTATCAGGGGAAAGGCGTGAATATCCGCTCCCGGTTTGGCATCCCGGAGGATAGTTATGTGTATGCGTTCTTCGGTCAGGTGTCGCCGTACAAGGGCGTGGATGATTTGCTGGAGGCATTCAAGGATCTGGATTCCGAACAAGCCCATCTGTTGATTGCCGGTAAAAAGGTAAAGGATTATGACCTTGGAGATGAATTTCTCAAGAGTGGACATATTCATACTCATTTTCATTTCATCGAAGATGATGAATATTCGGATTATTTTGATGCAGTCGATTCGATCATTCTTCCATACAAGCAAATTGCCACTTCAGGCAGTGCGATTCTGGCATTGACCTTCTGTAAACCGGTGGTGGCACCACGGATTGGCTTGTTGGAGGAATACCTGCCCGAAGATTGTGCGGTCCTCTACGAACCTTCCGATCCGGATGGATTGCTTAAAGCGATGAATATGATCCGGTTAAAACAATCGGAGTTTCAGGAAGGCAGTGGTTTTGTCAAAGCGTTGGAGCGGCTGGATTGGCCAGTGATTGCCCAAAGGACACTTACCCTGTACTCCAGTTAGTGCAGATGAACGGGTGGACCTAATTGAAAAATATGGGGATGAAATGATGAAGGTAACCGTCGCGATCTGTACGTATAACCGTGCACAGGATGCGGTAGAGGCCATACGAAGTGCAATACAACAGAATTACGCAAGCAGCGACTATGAGATCATACTCATTGATAACAATTCAAAAGACAATACACGGGAAGTCGTGCTTCAAACCATCTTGCAGCATGAGAACCATTCGATCCGTTATGTGTTGGAAGAAAAGCAAGGCTTGTCTGTCGCCCGTAACCGGGCCATTCACGAGGCACGTGGCGAGTATATCCTTTTCCTTGACGATGATGCCTTTGCTTGCAGGGACTGGATTCACCAGATCGTTAGTGTGTTTGAGATGAATGAAAATATCGGTTGTGTTGGTGGCAAGATTGATCCGATCTGGGAAGTGCCTGAGCCAATGTGGATTCCACCGGAAAACAGGTCGCTATTCACCATTCTGGATTTTGCAGATGAAGTCACTGAAATGAAAAGTCCTTATATTCCATTTGGTGCAAATGTGGCTTTTCGTTTATCTGTCTTTGATCAACTGGCTCCCTTCCGTGAAGATCTTGGAAGAGTGGGGAATAATCTTCTCTCCAGTGAAGAGAGTGAGTTGATTGCAAGAATACGGACAAAGTTCAAGGTATATTACACGCCGTACGGCGCGGTACAACATAAAGTAGCCAAAGAGCGAACGACAAAGAACTGGTTTTTGCGCCGAATCTATTGGCAAGGTGTGAGTGATGCCATTCGTGATCAGGATCGTGGTGTTGTGCGTACGGCCAAACATGGCATCAAGCTTGCACAGGGGATCACAACCTCACTGATCTACATTTATAATTCAGATCGGTTCACACGTCAGCTTGCCAAAGTATGTTACCGAAACGGCATGATTGTTGGGTCGCTTCGTCAAAACAGTAAGGGATGAGGATCGCTATGGCGCAAGTTGCACTTCGCAAAGTATTCAGAGGAAACGGCTTAATGAGTGCCATATTTCAGACAAGTGGAACCAATCTGCTGGTCATGACACTGACGATGTTGTCTTCCATTTTGACGTCACGCATGTTCGGCGTAGAGGGAAAGGGTGCATTCTCGGCCATCCTGTTCTGGCCAGCGCTCTTAACCGGATTGGTCGGATTTGGACTACCAACTTCTATCATTTATAACATCAAACAGAGCGCAACCGAGAAGAGTGCACAGTATGTTCGGTTAAGCTTTCTTTTTCAAGTTCCGGTGTGCATTATCATTGGCATTGTGGCCTGGTTTGGATTGCCTTTCTGGCTCTCCAGCTTTCCGCCGGAGGTCGTGCAGATATCCAGATGGTATACGATTGCTACCGTTCCTGTACTTATTGTCATCAATCTCATATCAGCTCTCTCGCAGAGTCGGGAGAAATTCGCTGTATATAATGGTATCCGGTTAATGATCCCCCTGTTTAATGTAGGCGGGCTTTTTGTGTTATGGGGCCTGGGCATGCTGAGCATTCAGCTCGCGGCTGCGATCTATTTTGTAACCAGCTTCTCAGTGGTGGCGTGGGCTATCTATGCCAACCGTAATGAATTGAGACTGAGATGGTTCAAGGATCGGGTGGATCAGAGTTCGGCCAAGAAACTTTTTGGTTATGGCAGCAGGGTGTATGGTGTTGAATTGTTAGGAACGCTGTATACCCAGTTTGATAAAATCATTATTTTGGCTTTGCTCACCCCGCGTGATTTTGGACTGTATTCCGTCGTATTTGCGTTATCCCGAATCTACAATGCGGTTCAGACGGCGATTAGCAATGTTGTTTTTCCAAAAGTAACTGGATTGCCCCAAGAGCAGATTATTCGAACAGTTGGCAGAGCCTTCCGCATCTCGCTCATGGTCATGATGATCATTGTAATACCCACCATGTTTGTGGGGAACTACCTGATGGGTCTTCTGTTTGGCTCCGAATTTTTGGAAGCGAGCGTAGCATTTTATATTTTGGCTGTGGAATGCATTATTGGTGGTGGCTCCTGGATTCTGGCATCCGCATTTAATGCACTTGGTCGGCCTGGACTTGTGATGATCAGACAGCTCATTGCACTCTCGGTGACGGTGGCTTTGTTCTTTGTATTCACCCCGCTGTGGGGGCTCAACGGAATTGCGATTGCTTTATTGATCGGGTCCATTGTACGAATGGTGGTTACTGTGGCTGCG
The DNA here is from genome assembly GCF_038003195.1 of Paenibacillus sp. FSL M7-1414. Lineage (NCBI taxonomy): Bacteria > Bacillati > Bacillota > Bacilli > Caryophanales > Paenibacillaceae > Paenibacillus > Paenibacillus sp. FSL M7-1414. The sequence goes on from NZ_JBBOOS010000001.1 coordinate 1,456,889, forward strand.
ATGAAGATTGTATTTAAGGTGAAGTTTGCCGCCATGTTCTATGACAAGGAAGATCTGACGTTTCTCTATGAACGGTTAAATAAAAAAAGAAGAAGAGTCACCCAAGGAGGAGATGGAGATGCTGGGCACTAACAATATTCATCCAATGGAAGAGTTGAAGGGACATTTACGTCAGATTTTGAAGGTCATTCCACCGCGTACCGAAATCTATTATTTGGATTACCCGGTGCATAGCAATGGTGGCGACTTGTTGATTATGAAAGGTACTGAGGCTTTCTTCCGGGACAATGATATTCATGTACGTGCCAGATACAGCATTCTGGATTGCCCTTTGTCCCTCAAGGTACCGGAAGGTATAACGATTGTGTTGCACGGGGGAGGTAACTTTGGTGATCTGTACCCTGCCCATCAGAAATTGAGAGAGCGCATGATTGCCCAGCATCCGAATCACCGGATTGTCATTCTGCCTCAGACGATGTTTTACAAGAGTGATATTGAATTGAAAAAGACAGCCCAAGTATTCAATCGTCATAAGGATGTACACTTTTTTGTCCGGGATACCTTATCTTATGAGATAGCCAGTAAAGAATTTCAACAAACCAATGTGTATCTATCTCCGGATATGGCGCATCAGTTATGGCCTCTTAAGTCCAAGAGCAAGCCTACTGCAGAGATGTTGTATTTCTTCCGGAAAGACATTGAGAAAACTCAGAATCAGGTGCATTACGAATCCGTCAGTGGACCCAAGGCCACGTTTAAAGACTGGGAGACATTGTACAACCGGGTAGACCGGAAGATCATTCGCATGATTACATCCCGGTTGAAGTCAGGGAAAGGCAGCTCTTTTGCCCGCTGGTTGTGGTACAAATACTCTGATCGGATGGTACATACGGCCATTAAGGAATTCAATCAATACCAAACCATCACGACATCCCGTCTGCATGGACATATTCTGGCCTGTCTCCTGGATCAACCGAACATCCTGCTGGATAATTCATACGGCAAGAACTCGAATTATTATGCAGCTTGGACCAAGAGCAATCCGGCAGGCAGACTGGAGTCCAATCAGACCAGCACATATAACAAGCCAACCGAGACCGGCAAGGGAGCAAGTACGGTTGTGCTGTCGGATGGTGCAGCCCTATGAGAAGCATTCTGTTATCCGGTGGTTCTGGCAAGCGTCTCTGGCCGTTATCCAACGATTCCAGATCCAAGCAATTTCTTAAAGTTCTTCATGGGCCAGAGGGAAATCCGGAATCCATGGTACAGCGGGTATGGCGACAGCTGAATCATGCCGGACTTGCATCAGAGGCACTTATTGCGACCAGTTTGCCACAGGTGGAGATTCTGACTTCTCAGCTGGGAGACGATGTGAGACTGGTTGTGGAGCCCGAGCGCAGAGATACGTTTCCTGCGATTGCGCTGGTAGCCTCCTATCTGTATTCCGTAGAGAGTGTGAGTCTGAATGAGACAATTGCAGTGTTGCCTGTAGATCCCTTTGTTGAAAAAGAATTCTTCGAAGTGCTGGCAACCTTACCGGAGATGCTTGATAAGTCTGGTGCTGATCTGGCCTTGATGGGAGTTGTGCCGACGTACCCGTCAGAGAAGTACGGATACATCATTCCGCAATCCCAATCTTCCAGTGATAATAACAATGAATACGTGAATGTAGCGAAGTTCCAGGAGAAACCCTGCGAATCCGATGCGGTCCTCATGATTGAGCAGGCCGCATTATGGAATTGCGGGGTTTTTGCTTTTAAGCTTGGTTATTTGATTAATCTGCTCATTGAGATGGAACTGCCGATCCAGTATGACGAGATGCTGAAGCAATACGGAAGATTGAACAAGATCAGTTTTGATTACCAGGTTGTCGAGAGAGCCAATCAGATTATTGCTATTCCGTATAACGGCTTCTGGAAAGATCTAGGCACGTGGAACACACTCACGGAAGAGATGGGAAGCTCGGTTGTAGGAAAAGGGTGGATTACGGGAGATTCCCTGAATACCCACCTGGTCAATGAATTGAACATTCCGGTTGCCATATTGGGCTTGTCGGATGTGGTGGTCGCCGTGAGTCCGGATGGCATTCTGGTCAGTGACAAAGAAGCCAGCCCACGGATCAAGGAAATCTTGAAGAACGAGGATCAACGCCCCATGTATGAGGAGCGCAGGTGGGGTTGCTACCGGGTTCTGGATTACACAAGAAACGAAGCTGGCGGCGAGGTTCTCACCAAACGAATCTGCATCAGTGCCGGGAAAAACCTGAGTTATCAATACCATTTGCTTCGCAATGAGGTATGGACGGTTGTATCGGGAACTGGGGAATTGATTCTGAATGGGCAGAGCCGAATGATTGGGCAAGGAGATACGGTGATCATTGACCGGAGTATGCTTCATTCCGTCAGAGCCGTTACGGAACTGGAGATCATTGAAGTACAGATCGGCAGTCAGCTGATTGAGGAAGATATCGTTAGAGTGTCTACCGAATGGCAGGACATTGTTCAGACATATGTGAAGCACGCGTAACCAACACATTAGGACATGGGGGAGATTATGGAATGAATATTACGGTGATTGGCACAGGGTATGTGGGTTTGGTATCGGGCGTATGTTTTTCGGAACTGGGAAATAACGTGATCTGTGTCGACAACAATGTGGAAAAAGTGAATATGTTAATGGACGGTCATGTTCCGATCTATGAACCGGGTCTGAAGGATATCATGAATGCCAATATGAAAGCAGGAAGGCTGTCCTTCACCACCAACATTCAGGATGCTATCAGTCGTTCGGATATCATCATTATCGCGGTGGGTACGCCATCCCTGCCTAATGGCGAAGCAAATCTGAGCTTTATTGAGCTTGTCGCGCGAGAAATAGGTTCTTATATGGATAATTATAAAATAATAATGACTAAAAGCACTGTTCCTGTCGGAACCAACGATCGTATTCAGGAATGGATCAGCAGTTTGACGAATCATCCATTCGACATGGCATCGGTACCGGAGTTCCTGCGAGAAGGTACCGCTGTCCAGGATACGCTCTACCCTGACCGGATAGTCATTGGGACACATAGTGAGCGGGCAGTCGCCACGTTGAAAGAGCTGCATCAGCCATTAACCGATCAGATTATTGTTACGGATATTCGTTCGGCCGAAATGATTAAATATGCATCCAACGCTTTCCTGGCAACCAAGATCTCATTTATCAACGAAATCTCTAACATCTGTGAAAAAGTAGGAGCAGATGTCAGCCGTGTTGCCGAAGGCATGGGCTATGACAGACGAATTGGTGCCTCCTTTCTCAAGGCAGGCATTGGTTACGGAGGTTCCTGTTTCCCTAAGGATACACAAGCTCTGATTCAAATTGCAGGTAATGTGGATTATGACTTCAAATTGCTGAAGTCCGTGGTGGAAGTGAACAAAGATCAACGCTTCAACATCATTCGTAAACTGGAAGATGCACTAGGCTCACTCGAAGGGAAGGAGATTGCCATCTGGGGGCTTGCTTTCAAACCAGATACCGATGACGTTCGTGATGCTCCGGCCATTGAGATCATTCAGCGTTTGCTTGAGCAGGGAGCAGTGATTCGGGCATATGACCCCATCGCTACCGAGAACTTCCGCAAAGAGGTGGATTCCCCATCCATTACGTGGGAAGAGCGTGCCATGAAAGCGGCGGAAGGTGCTGATGCACTCTGTGTTCTGACGGAATGGAAAGAGTTCATGGAGGTTAATCTGACTGATTTGGCAGCGCATATGAATCAACCCATCCTGATTGATGGAAGAAACATCTACGGAGAAGATCAGATTAAAGATACGTCCTTTCAATACTACTCCGTTGGTCGTCCAGGTCTAACCAATATCGATGGAAGAAAAACGGCAGTCATCTAACGGAGGCCATAACATGAGACGCGGGATCAAAATAACATTAGGTGCCATTTCCCTTGTTGCAGTTGTCATGATTGGATATTCTGTGTATCTGTATTCGCATGTTAAATCAGCGGCGGATCAAATGTATGAACCCCGGGAACCCATCAAGCAGGTATCTATTGTCGACCAGCGGGGTGGGGGAGATTTCCCTGTGGACATGGAGAATGAAGAACCTTTTAATGCTTTGATTCTGGGTGTGGATGAACGTTCCAATGATCGGGGGCGCTCCGACACCATGATTGTATTAAGTGTTAATCCTGCGAAAAAATCCGCACTTATGTTTAACATTCCCCGAGATACCAGAACGAATATTGTTGGTCACGGCACGGAGGATAAGATCAACCATGCCTATGCTTTTGGGGGTGTTAACATGTCTGTGCAGACCGTGGAACAATTGCTCAACGTTCCCATACATTACTACATGAAAGTGAATATGGAGGGCTTTGCACAAGTCATCGACATGGTGGGTGGAGTGGATGTGAATAACCCGTTTGCATTTGACTATGAGGGTTACCGGTTCGAGCAAGGGAATATTCATCTGGATGGTGAAGCTGCTTTGGGATTTTCGCGGATGCGTTATGATGATCCGAAGGGAGATCTCGGGCGGAATGACCGCCAGCGGGAGATCATCAAACAAGTGCTGAAGAATACGGTCCAGGTATCCAACGTATTGCAACTGGAGACGTTGCTGGACGAAGTCAGTGCTCACGTCAGAACCGACGTTACCTTTGATGAGATGAAGCAGATGTTCTCCAATTATCGTTCGGTACTGGATCATATTGAATCCGTTGAGATTAAAGGCACGGGCAAGAAAATAGACGGAGTGTATTATTATATCGTGGAACAATCGGAACGAGACAGGATACATCAGATGATTGAAGAACATTCAAAATGATCGGATAGGGCGGTGAACCAGATGCGTATCTCCAGGCTAATGAAATTGTCCCTGATTGTGCTACTAATGTATATGCTCATGATACCGGCAAGTACAAATTATGTTCAATCAGCTCAAAACTATCAATGGAAGAATATACCTATTGGTGGTGGGGGGTACGTTACAGGCGTGGTTATTCATCCGACTGAGCCTGATCTGGTTTACGCTCGAACTGACGTTGGAGGAGTATATCGGTTGGATGCAGCTTCAGGGGATTGGGTCCCGCTACTTGATCATTTCGGAGATGAGGACAGCAATCTGTACGGCGTGGATGGAATTGCGCTGGATCAGCAAAACCCCAATGTCGTGTATATCGCTGCTGGGAAGTACGGGAACGTGGGGCCGAGTGATATTCTGAAATCCACAGATCGGGGAGAGACCTGGATTCGAACCGGACTTAATCTTCGTAATGAATCAAATGGAAATATCCATCGAGCCATGGGAGAGAGCATCGCGGTTAATCCCACGAACTCCAATTACCTGCACGTGGGTACACGATATGATGGATTGTACACTTCCAGTGATGGTGCAGCCACGTGGAGCAAGGTATGGGATGTACCTAGCGGGCTATCTGGTGAGGGAATTCGGAGTGTAGCTTATGGATTGAATCCGGTGACGAAGCAAGGTCAAGTTGTGTATGCGGGGGTTCGCGGCATTGGTGTGTATAGCAAAGCACCAAGAAGCAATGGGCAGACCACTTGGCAACTTACCGGGAGAAGTCCCGAATATCCTGCACGTATGACTGTGGCGAAGAACGGGACGTTGTATGTGACCACGGATAATCAGGGCGTCTACAAGTTCAATGGTGTGCAGTGGACAAATATAACACCCAGCTCCAGTTACTCATCTTATTATGGAATCACGATTGATCCCAATAATGATAATCACATCCTGGCAGCCGTTCGAACAGGCGGAGATAATCTGCCACTGTATCGTTCCGTTAATGGCGGACAGAGTTGGACAACAGTGAGCAAAACGCTGGTATCCAAACCGTCCTGGTGGACACCCAACATGTTTTTCTCAGCCACATCCAGTATCAAGTTTGATCCACATAATCCGGGCACCGTATACGCTACAGACTGGTTTGGCGTGTACAAGACGGAAAATATCAATGGTACCAATGGATTGACTGGCAATACAGCGAGTACTTGGGAAGCCATTACCGATGGTCATGAAGAAGTCGTCGCACTCACGGCATCCACACCACCTCAGGGTGTTTCATTCTTTAGTGGTTTAACGGATCAAGTCGGATTTAGACATGAAAATGTAACCGATGTTCCTCTTAATAAAATCCCGCTCGCAGGTATGCGAGAAATTGTGAGTATTGACTATCACGAGGCAAATCCGAATTACATGATATTTCTGGGAAGCAGTGACTGGTATGGTACCACCACACGTTTATTTGTCTCTTCCAATAACGGAGTTACGGTAACTCCAATGAATGTTCCGGCTGGCTCCAAACTGGGGAGGGTCGCCTATTCAGCCATTAATCCAAATGTAATTGTTTATTACCCCCAGACCGGTAATCCGGTCAGAAGCACGAATCGTGGTGCAACATGGCAAAATATGAATGGTGCCCCTTTTCAGGCCATCGGGGGGAATATGGTCTTTGCCTATAATCATCCACTGGCTGCGGATCGCATCAATGGATATAAATTTTATATGTATGCTGCTGGTTATCTGTATCGGTCTACGGATGCAGGTGCCAACTGGTCCAAAGCGAATACGGTTCGCCTTCCGATTAATACGGATATCAATACAAGCTTCATTAAAGTCGAGGCTGCACCTGGCGTGGCGAATAATGTATGGGTGAGTCTGGGAACCGATGGATTATATGCATCAACGAATTCGGGAAATACATTTTCCAAGATCCAGGGTGTGCAGAATTCCAAATTATTTGCCTTTGGTAAAGCTCAGCCCGGCAGATTGGTTCCAGCTGTCTATGTATATGGCACCGTAAATAACGTGAATGGATTCTTCCGTTCCGATGATATGGGGATAACCTGGAACAATATAGGTCCTTTAGGTAATGGAATCGGGCTGGGCAATGAACCGCAAATTATGGCGGCAGACCGTCAAATCTATGGTCAGGTATATGTAGGTACAAATGGCAGAGGCATGTATGTTGGATCAATAAAATAACGAGAGAGATATGAAAGTGGTGAAGATCAAAATGATGGAGGAGGGCTCCGGGCGCACGAGACAAAAGCATGTACGAAGAACGTACGGATTTCTCATTGCTCTACTGTTGATTGTGATCTGGATTCTGGTCATCTGGTCCATGTCCACGCAATCCTCTCAACAGCAAGACATTCAGCCTTGGCTTCATAAATGGTCTCAAAAATTGCACATCGGTTTTACACTTCCTGATGTGCAATTCACTTACGGGGAGTATGAGTATTCGCTGAAGCAGCGGCCGTATGATTTTGCAGAGTTCGTCTTTCGCAAGAGTGCTCACTTATTTGTATACGCTGTGCTCGCCGTGCTTGTGTACGGCGGGCTGCGGTACAGAAGAACATCCCTTGTGACCAGTATCGTTTCTGCTCTGGCTCTGGTGTTTGTTATAGCCTCCATTGATGAGTATATTCAGCAGTTCAGCCCGGACCGGACAAGCTCGATACGTGATGTTGGAGTAGACTTGCTCGGCGGCTGCTGTGGGATTGCCATATATGCAGGACTTCAGTCAATGATCCGAAGGATCAGAAAGGGAAAGCGTACTTCCATTCACAGCGAGTGATTTCCCAGGAAATTAGATGTATCGTTCAACTTCTACTTGTCTGCCATCCATCATAAGTATGGAGTAGGACAAGGAGGACTGGACATGCTGCGAAGAAGGAACCGGAATGCTTTGCTCAAAAAGATCGGGTTCATCGCGATCATTGTATTATTGCTGTGGTTGATTGCCAGAACCATTCCGTATCTGTTTCAGGCAGATACATCGGATGAAGCTGCTGCTGTTGCCGAAGAGTTTTACAAATATGAGCAGACGGGTGACTTCGGCAGTTCATGGGAACTCTTTCATCCCCTGATGAAAGAGCGGTTTCCCAAGAGTGCTTACGTACAGAACAGAGCACATATATTTATGCAGCACTTTGGCGTGGAAACGTTTGAGCTGGAGATGGAAAAGCCGGAGCGCGAGTTCGATGTAACCGTGATCGATGGCGTTAAGCCATTTTCTGAAGCCTACAGAATCCGGGTCACCCAGAAGTACTCAGGTACCTTTGGCCAATTCGATATTGTGCAGACCTGTTATCTGGTAGAGGATGGCGATGAGTGGACCTTACTCTGGTATTATCCAAATCAGAAAAATGAGGATACCTCTCAGGTCGACAATAGTGACTGATCAGGAATTAATATTAACCCATACATTGAACCGAATTGTATCATTTACCTAACATGAGGCTCCATAAATGCGAGACTTTTGTCGCATTTATGGAGCTTTTTTTGTGTTTTGCTTGTTTTTATGGCTGTAAAGCCTTGACATTAGTCCCGGTGTCAAGTAAATTACGAGATAGATACAAAATGTATCAATTTTCAGCGTCTAACGACAAATAACAAGGACTTCTAAGCTCCTTGTGAGGGGAAGGAATATCATTGATCGAAACGGGCCGCTTTTACTGTGTCAGTTGTGGGATGATTGTGTCGGTCACTAGAAGCTCTGTCGAAATGAAGGAAGAGGGCAATGGAGGCAATCACGTATTTCGCACCGGATTCTACCGGAGTGAAATGCCGCTTGGATGCTGTGAAGCGTGTGTAGTTGAAGCGAAACGTCAGGGGAAATCCCAGTTTGCGGGACAATATACTAAAGATTATGATACACTATGTGCATATGAGAAACGGGCATGAATGATGTGCTCGTCCATGAAGGAGGGGATTGAATGCAGCAGGAGCCGGTCGTCCGGATTCAGGGCGTCAGCAAGATCATATCCTCCCGATCATTGGTCAGCGACCTGACTCTGGATATTTCTCCGGGGCAGGTTTTTGGTTTTTTAGGACCCAATGGCGCGGGAAAAACAACGACGATTCGAATGATGGTTGGACTGATGTCCATCAGTAAAGGTGATATTTTCATTTCGGGACACAGTGTAAAGAATGAATTTGAGCAGGCGGTAGCCCAGGTAGGAGCTATTGTGGAAAATCCGGAAATGTACAAGTTTCTGACCGGGTACCAAAATCTCGTTCACTTTGCCCGCATGTCGCCGGGAGTTACGAAGGAACGTATTGCGGAAACAATTGAGCGTGTGGGGCTCACAGCTCGTATTCACGATAAGGTCAAAACCTATTCACTGGGCATGCGCCAGCGTCTGGGTGTCGCGCAAGCGATATTACATAAACCGAAGCTGCTTGTACTGGATGAGCCAACCAATGGTCTGGACCCACAGGGTATACGGGAACTGAGAGATTATTTGCGTCAGCTCACCCAAGAGGAAGGCATTACGGTCTTTGTATCCAGTCATCTGCTGTCAGAGATGGAACTGATGTGTGATACGGTTGCCATCATCCAGAATGGCAAGTTGATCGATGTAAGAAACCTTCGGGCTGAAGCAGGTTCGGATGCATTAATCGAAGTTGCTTTTGAGCTGAATGATGCAGATCGTGCTTCGGATCTGATTCAGGGTGCTGTCGTACAGGGCAATGTCCTGGTGATGCGGGTGTCTCGTGAGCAGATTCCGGATATCAATGCCAAGCTGGTTAGCGAAGGGTTTCAGGTGTACGGTATTCGTAACGTGACTCACACCCTGGAAGAACAATTCTTGCAAGTTACTGGGGGTGGAGGCATTGGGTAGTTTTGGTAATCTGATATTGAACGAGAATATGAAAATTTTCCGTCGTCCCCGTACCTGGATCATGTTATCAATTCTGGCGCTGATCTCGCTATTAATGCCAGTGTTACTGCGAGAAGGCATGGGGTCCAATGAAGTTTTGTACTGGGAAGCGGCTGTAACGACCATCCAGGTTACATTTTTCCTGAACACGATCTTTTGTGTCGTGATTGCAGCGGAATCGGTCGCAGGCGAATTTACCTGGGGAACCATTAAGCTATTGCTGATCCGTCCATGGTCACGAAGCAAAGTTCTTGCTTCCAAATATCTGACCGTCGTTGGCTTCAGTATTATCAGTACATTGCTGATCATCGCGATGGCCATGCTAACGTCTTATATCCTTTTCTCGCATGATGCTCCGGGAGGAAGCAATAGTCCGGCTACGAATGCTCTGACGTTATGGGGATATTTGTACGTTGATCTGTTCATTACCCTTGCGATTGCCTTTATGGTGTCCTCCGTATTTCGTTCAGGTGCACTTGCGATTGGATTATCTCTGTTCATTATGTTCTCACAGAGTATCTTCTCACTCATATTCAATCCGGTCCGTTATGAGTGGGCCAAGTATGTTCTATTCAACAACATGGATCTTAGCAAATACATGACCTCCGGGGCGGATTTTGCGCTAATGGGTGGTCCAAGTGCAGGAATGACACTGGGTTTCTCCATTGCAGTTCTGGCGGTGTATTACGTTATTTTCATGGTGATTTCCTGGGTTGTATTCAGCAAGAGAGATGTGGCAGGCTAACGCCTGCTTCTTTTTTTTGCTCCAATGTTTGTTTTGGAAAGAAAATAAGTGTATATTCAGCATCGCCTGTGGCATGACTGTCATTTAAGGGTACTTAGTATCATAAGTAAATGACTAGATATACATATGAACGCCGCAGTCACTTTGGCAGAGCAGCGCATGGAGGGATCACGTTTCTTGATAAATAACAAGTTCTATCGCATATGCACAGCGATTATTCTGCTGCTGCTCATCGTGTATCTGGGGGAAAAAGTGAACTTTATTTTCAGCCCCCTGACTTCACTGATTCACATCATCATCATTCCGCTGCTGATTGCTGGTTTCTTCTATTATCTGCTGCGCCCGCTCGTCGATTATATGGAAAGGCATAAGATCAAACGTGCATTGTCAGTTCTAATTATTTATGTCGTAATTGCACTAATACTTGCAGGTTTTAGTGTGCTCGTATGGCCTTCCCTGCGTGAACAATTGATGAATTTCGTGGAGAATGCTCCAGCGTTGGTCACTTCACTCAGCGATCAGTTGAATGCACTTGAAAGGAGCAATGTTGTATCCAGATACCTGCCTGATGATTCCAATCTATTCTCACGATTATCCGATGTTCTGAGCCAAGGGATCACTCAGGTAACCAATTATGTCTCCGGGTTATTCTCCGTGGTATCCAATCTGGTTATTATTCTGGCAACGTTCCCGATCATGTTGTATTACATGCTTAAGGAAGGCAGCAAGTTTGGAACGAATCTAACCTTATTGTTGCCAAGACATTATCGGAAGGATGGGGAAGAAACCGTCCATGAGATCGATGAAGCACTAAGCAACTATATTGTTGGCCGGGTTATTGTTAATGTAGCCTTGGGGATCCTGATGTACATCGGTTTTCTCATCTTAGGTTTGCCTTACGCATTGCTGCTGACGGTTGTATCGATTATTCTGAACTTCATCCCTTATGTGGGTGCTTTGCTGGCAGCTATTCCAGTTGTCATTGTTGCGTTTATCGAATCACCTTCGATGGCGATCTGGTCACTGGTCATCATTGTAATCGCACAGCAAATTCAGGATAACCTGATCTCACCTTACGTCTATGGCAAACAGCTCGATATTCATCCACTGACTACCGTTATCCTTTTGCTCGTGGGTGCTGACCTGGGAAATATCTTGGGTATGATCATCGTGATTCCCCTATATATGATTCTGAAAATTATAGTTCGCAAAATCCATTATCGGATTGTCGAAGATAAGACTGAAACTTAAATAGAATTTTGAAATACAACGCTGTCATGTGCCACTACTAATGTTTGTTCTTGAATCACATCGATAAGCTCAACAGGATAAGCCGCATATCAATGGTGAAGGGTCAGGTAAGTTTGCCCTCGCCATTGGTAGGCGGCTTTTTTTCATACATATTGCTCACTCATGTTATACCTGTTATACTTGATATATAACAGACAACAAAAGAAGGTGAACCCTTGATTATTCAACTGGATATGCAATCCGAACTTCCCATCTATTCGCAACTTGTTTATCAAATTATTGAAGGCATTGCTGGTGGTGAGTTACAGCTAGGTGAGGCGTTACCTTCGGTTCGGAATTTGGCCGCAGATATCGGTGTTAACCTTCACACCGTCAATAAGGCTTATACACTACTCAAGCAAGATGGATACATTCTGGTTCATAGACAAAAGGGAGTTGTAGTGAACCCTGATGGAATGCCTGGTTTAACGGATGATTTTTTGAAAAAGCAGCAAAGAGAATTAAGACCGATTATTGCGGAAGCGATCTGTCGAGGAATGACCAAAGAAGAATTATCTGCGGTGTTAGACCAAATGTATGATGATGTGAAGATGGGTCACAACAAAGAGTAAAGAATCAAGGGAGTGTGTTATGTATGCAGCTATTTAGTATATTACCTATCATTTTAATCTTTGCTCCATTAGCCTTACTTCTATCTTTTACACCATATCTGACAAGGGAAACCATTAGCTTTGGGGTTACGGTAAGTCAATATAATTACTACACACCCATCTTACGTAAGCTAAGAAGTACGTTTGCTACAGTAAGTCTGATCGGAAACGGGATGATTATACTTGTCTGTCTGTATTTTCTCCGATCTGCTAATGAAGATGCTACCGCAATGATTACCGGTGTTAGCACAATGATATTTATTGTGTACTGGACAGCGCTACACATCTTATTTCATTTCAAGATGAAAAAGATAAAAGGAACACTTACAACTGTAGAAGCACCTCAAAGAGTTAAAATTGATACCACCTTCCGCCAAAATAAACTCACCTATTCCAACTATTGGTTTCTCATTCACATTGCTATTATTGTTGCCATTGCGATCATTTCGATCCTGAATTATAAGGCACTACCTAACGTCATTCCAATAAAATATGATCTTCAAGGCCATGTCACTTCCAGTGTGCCTAAAACTTACCTCTCGGTACTGGCTATTAATCTTGTACAGCTAGGAATCATTGCACTTATGATGTTGGTTAACTGGAGTATTAAATCAAGCAAACAACAGCTTACTACGTCTAATCCGGGCCAATTTGCTACTGAAAATATTCAATTCCGCCGTAAATGGTCCCTATTTACGCTTGTAACAGGATTACTTCTTACCATCTTATTTGCCTTTATTCAGATCAATATGTTCGTCCCTAATCTGGTCTTGTTAACAGCTATTAGCTTCATCAGTCCTGTGGTGATCGTGTTAGGTGTTGTATGGCTGTCTCTCACAGGCAGACAAGGCGGTGGCAAAATTCGTAATCAACAAGAGGACCACGAACGATCTAAGGAGCAGCCTGTGAATGACGATGATTATTGGAAGCTTGGGTTTATTTACTTCAATGCCAATGATCCTTCTTTAACCATAGAAAAGCGTTATGGAATAGGCTGGACAATTAACTTCGCTCGTCCACTATCTTGGGTCCTGTTGTTATTCATCATTGCTATTGTTGTTATAAGCATAGTCCTGAGCCAATAAAGGCTCAGAATTCTATGCATATAATAGATGAAATTAATTATTAGGAGGAGTTATTACAATGAACAATTGGAAAAAGCTATTACTTTCTCTTACTTTCGTAGGTCTCATCCTTCCGGTAACATCCATCTCAGAAGCTGCTGAAAAATCCGCTGGTAGTGAAAATCTTGTTCCTATTCGTGAGATTGCAGAAAAGAATGGGGCAGAGGTATCTTGGCAACAAAAGACAGGAGAAATCACAATACGAAAAAGTGAGCTTACTATTGTAGTTAAGGTTGGAGAGAAACAGGCGATGGTGAATGGGCAAGCCATATCCTTAGACAATCCTGTTCAGTTAACGAAAGGAACTACCTATATGGATGGGGCATTTCTTTCCGAGACGCTGAAGGCAGCACCTGAGGATATATTCATTTCCCTTATTAGTGAGGGCGATGGCAAGGAGGCTGCCAAGTATGTTCATACCTCTGTGAGTGGAGTGTTGTCACCCACGTTGTTGAGTCAGCTGTGGGGAGCTTTAGAAGGACAAAATGGCAAAATTACAAGTGAAGCCATAGCTAAGCATGTAGAAAATAATACAGTGCATCGCAATGTTACCTATACGTTCAAAACAGAGCTGACTCGTTTAAATATTACGGTCAGAATGAATCATAACGGACTTGTGGATGATTTGCATATTGCCGCCGCTACGCCAGATGTGTATCAAAAACCAAGCTACGACGACCCATCTGCCTATACAGAACAAGACATTACGGTTGGTCAGGGTGATTTAGCTTTGCCAGGGACATTAACTTTGCCCAAGGGAGAGGGACCTTTCCCGGTTGTCATTCTGGTACACGGATCTGGGCCTAGCAATCAAGATGCTGCCATTGGTGGTGCAAAGCCGTTTCGCGATCTTGCGGTAGGTTTAGCTTCACAAGGAGTTGCTGTATTAAGATACGATAAAGTTACGTATGAGCATACCTATAAGGTGGCTTCACAGCCTAAATTCACATTAAAACAAGAGAGCGTAGATCAGGTAAACGATGCATTGGAATTGCTTAAAAAGAATGCACATATTGATTCTACAGCGATTTTTGTAGCTGGACATAGTCAAGGCGGGTTTGCAATGCCATTAATCATTGCTGAGGATAAACAACATGATATTGCAGGAAGTATTCTACTTGCTGCACCAAGTAGTAGCTTTGCGGATGTGCTTACCGAGCAGCAGGACGAATTAGTAGAGCGGATGAAGCAGCTTGGTTTAGACACGGATGTCATTCAAGGGCAAGCTGATTTTTATAAAAATGTGGCTGCGATGGTTAAAGATCCAAAATATTCTGTAGATCATCTTCCTGAGGCATTTCCACTTCAACCTGCTTATTGGTGGTTTGAGCAGAGAGATTATGTGCCTGCGGAACTGGCTAAAACACAAAATACACCTATGCTTGTTATACAAGGCGAAAACGATGTACAAGTGTCTATGAATCAATTCCAAACCTGGAAATCGTCTCTCCAAGGTCATTCCAATGTAACGTACAATAGCTATCCAAAGGTAAATCATCTTTTATCCAGCTATGATGGACTTTCTATCGGTCAAGAGTACGCTGAGCCATCTAATGTCTCCAAAGCCATTATCGATGATATTGCGAAGTGGGTATTAAAATCAAACTAAAAATGGGAGTTCCATTCTTGGGTTGAATGATAACTTGGAGAAGTGACGGATAGGGCGAGATATAATAAGAAGAGGAGCAATTACCAAAATAGGCAAGTGCTCCTCTTCTTATTTATAAATTTGCTTTATTTAGACCAATTGGACTCTTTCTCGTCTTCATCAGTATAATCAGACATGGTCAGTGGTTCCTTGGGAACAACGGCCACTTTGTAGAACCGATTCTTGTCTTTTTCCAGCAAAACAAAGATTAGATTCTCGAACTCATATTCTTCCTGTTCGTTCATCTCGGGACGATGGCTGTAGAGCCATCCACCAATGGTGTCCCACTCATCTGCATCCAGGCTGGACATAAACATGTCGTTCACCTTCGATAAGGAAACCTTGCCATCCATAATGACATAGTTCTCATTGATGACTTGAATATCTTCCACTTCGTCTGCGTCGAACTCGTCGCGAATCTCACCAACAATCTGCTCAAGCACATCCTCGATGGTTACAATTCCGGAAGTTCCTCCATATTCGTCGACAAGTACGGCGATATGTACGCCATCCTTCTGCATTTTCTTGAGCAAGTCCTTCACAGGAGTTGTTTCGTGAACAGCCGATACAGGCTGAATCAGGGAGGATAGATCAACAGGTTCATCGTTTCCGTAAAGTTCCAGGAAGAATTGTTTCGTATTAATGATACCGATGATATCGTCTTTACTCTCATTCACTACTGGAAAACGTGTATATTGTTCTTCACGGATGATCTCCAGGTTTTCCTCGTTTGTTCTATTCACATAAAGGCAGACCATATCGGTCCGGGGTACCATGATTTCTTTGGCTAACATCTCATCAAAAGCAAAAATCCGGCTTACATAACCGAATTCGGCTTGGTTGATTTTACCACTTTCAAAGCTTTCATTAATGATGATCTGCAACTCTTCTTCGGAGTGTGCATCTTCATGTTCAGAAGCAGGTTTGATTCCGAACAGTTTCACCAGTTGGTTCGCTGAGCCGTTTAACAGCCAGATAAAAGGATACATAATTCGGTTAAACCAGATGATAGGTGTAGACGTCAGCAGTGCAACAGTCTCGGCTTTCCGGATTGCAATCGTTTTTGGAGCGAGTTCACCAACCACAACATGCAGATACGTGATGGAAGCAAACGCAATTACAAATGATAAGAATGAAGAAACCGCCTCAGGAATTTGCAAGCTTTCAAACACAGGGTGGAGAATCTTCTCTACCGTTGGTTCACCCAGCCAGCCCAGTCCCAGAGATGTGATCGTGATTCCAAGCTGGCAGGCAGACAAATATCCGTCCAGATTGGCAACGGCTTGTTTAACAGCCAGCGCACGCTTGTTTCCTTCTGCAATCATTTGATCGATCCGGCTCGGACGAACCCGTACCAGAGCGAATTCCACTGCGACAAAAAACGCCGAAAGTCCTATCAAAAAAGCAACCAATACTAAATTTAACGCATACCTCTCACTTTCCATTCACTGCTCTTCTCCTTTAGGTAATAAGTTTTTAACGATTATTATATCTAATTTTACGTAAGAAGACCACCTCCAGACAAAGAAATGAGGAAGAGTCTGGAAGGTGAAATGAGCAGATTGGCGTCACAATGCGAATCTGCTCCATCATTAAACTGATATGTAGAAGGTAACACAGTCAGAATATACAATGAACGAAGTACAAATTTGAATTTCCAGAATCAAGTAATCCGTCTGCTTATGTAAAGTTTTATCTAAGCAAACGTTACGAATAGGGGGGACATTGGGTATCTATGATTAGCTGTATACATAATCGTCAAAGATGTGTAGGTGAGAGAAAGGCAAGGCCATGAAGCTTGCCACTTGAGGAGGAAGCCGAATGTTCTGGCTGGTCATTATATTACTCGTATTTATTTTCCAGGCAGCCACAATTCTTTTGCTGGAATTTCGTAATCCGGCTAAAGCTGTGGCTTGGCTGTTTATTTTGTTCTGCGTGCCTTTGATCGGTTTTGTAGTGTACTATTTCGTGGCGCAGGATTATAACAAACGAAAAAAACTCCGCAAGGGTGGATCGCGCATCTTCCGTGAAATGAAGGAAACGATCTGGGAACAAGCCCACATCATTGGAGATGTCGAACATATGCCTGGCGATCGTTTCAGCCACCAGCATCGATTGTTTAACCTGTTATCCCATCTGTCGGAGAGCCCGATTACAGGTTGTAACCACAGTACGGTGCTCACAAATGGTGAAGAGGCATTTGCGGCAATGCTGAGGGAAATGGAAAAAGCAAAGCACCATCTGCATGTGGAATTTTACATTTTTCGTGATGATGTCATCAGCACCAAGTTTCAGGATGTCATGATTCGCAAGGCACAGGAGGGCGTGAAGGTTCGGTTTATTTGTGACGGTCTCGGAAGTCACAAGATGAGCTGGAGCTTTATCCGCAAACTGCAAGATGCAGGTGTGGAATTCCATTATTTTCTACCGCCACTGATTGCCACGATTGACCGAAGAGTCAACTACCGGAATCACCGTAAAATTGTTGTTGTGGATGGACAGGTTGGTTTCGTAGGTGGCATCAATGTAGGCGATGATTATCTTGGACAATATCCGGAGATTGGTTTCTGGCGGGATACACATGTGCAGATTGAGGGAGATGCCGTATATTTCCTCCAAAGTACATTCCTGAACGACTGGAAATTGGCTTCCGGTGAGCGAATTACCGAACCCCAGCTTGCGGAATTATTTCCACCCCATATCTGTAGCGGGGAAGAACGAATTCAGATTTTGGCCAGTGGGCCGGATCAGGACTGGGATGCCATTCAGGAAATGTGTTTTGGGGCGATTTCGGTAGCGTGTGAGCGGATTTATATTACCACACCTTATTTTATTCCTGATCCTGCCCTGTATGAGGCACTCAAAACAGCTGCTGTCAGTGGCGTTGATGTGAAAATTATCATTCCATATCAATCCGATTCAAAGCTTGTTCATCTGGCATCCCTTTCATATGTAGAGGAACTTCTGCGAGCAGGTGTTGAGTTCTTCCAATATCGCAAAGGTTTTGTACATGCCAAAGTGATGATTGTGGATGAGTTGCTTGCAACGGTAGGCACGGCCAATATGGATATGCGCAGTTTTTTTTGCAATTTTGAGTTAACGGCTGTCCTGTTCGAGTCCTCTCCGATTCGTCGTTTGATCACTGACTTTGAACGTGATCTCGGGGAATGCAGTCAGATCGATGGGGAGGTATTTCAGAAGCGTTCACGACGGCAAAAAGGCGCAGAAATGCTTTCTCGGATGCTTTCACCGCTTCTTTAGCCGATTTAGGGCAGATTTCTGAAGATAAGTTCACTTTTTGTGAATTTATCTTCTTTTTGCTAAGTATTTTGCGCAAATTTGATCTTTTATGATATAATAGATATATAAATCATGTCTTGGCGAAGGAGGGGAGTCTGCGGGAAAACAGGCTCCCTTTTGCTCTCTTTTGAAAGTGCAAACCGGGATGAATAACATTTTGAATCCATTTTATATCGCCTTTAGATGCTTGCGCTGTATAGCCAGGGTACATATAGAACGCAGTTGCTGTTCTCCATATGTAGATTCACCCTGAGTATTTAAATGATTTATAAAATGGATTCACACACTGATTTAACGGGGGGGGATACCATGTCCAATGTAACGGTGAAAGAACTAACAGCCAAGCAAGCTGACCGCGGGGTCAAAAGCTCGGTGTTTACATTAAAGCTGCTGCAACGTATTGTGATGATTCTGATCGGTGCTGCACTAATGGCTGTATCGCTTGAAGTGTTTCTCGTACCGAATGGTGTTATTGATGGTGGGATTACGGGGATTTCAATTATGGTGTCAGAACTTACACATCTGCCACTCGGAGTGTTCCTGACCTTGCTCAACTTGCCTTTCCTGATTCTGGGTTACAAGCAGATTGGTAAAACATTTGCGTTATCCACGCTGCTGGGGATCGTGGTCATGTCCATCGGGACATCATTATTGCACCATGTGCCTGCACTAACACCAGGGGAGCCTTTGCTCGGAGCTGTATTTGGCGGATTGATCCTGGGTGTGGGTGTTGGACTTGTCATTCGGTCTGGCGGTTCACTGGATGGTACGGAGATTGTGGCGATCTTGCTTAGTGAGAAGTCACCTTTGTCTGTAGGACAGATCGTATTGTTCATTAACGTATTTATTTTTGCAGGTGCAGGATTTGTATTCGGCTGGCCGAATGCCCTGTATTCCATGATTGCATATTATATTGCGATGAAGATGATTGATATTGTGAATGAAGGACTTGACCAGTCCAAATCGGTATGGATCATTAGTGAGAAATATCGTGATATCGGTTCAGCCCTGACAGACCGTCTTGGTCGTGGTGTAACTTTCCTGGATGGAGAGGGCGGATTCAGCGGGGACGAGAAAAAGATCATTTTTGTCGTGATTACCCGTTTGGAAGAAGCGAAGCTGAAGACCATCGTTGAAGATTGGGACCCGCAAGCCTTTGTGGCTATCGGTAACATTCATGACGTGAAGGGCGGACGTTTCAAGAAAAAAGGTATCCATTAGCGATTGATATATACATGAATGATAATAGCCGACACCCTTGTGATGAGGGAGTCGGCTATTTTTTCTTCAAATGTTTGAGAATGAGCTCTACCGGTTGGGGTTCAACAGCTGCGATTAAATCACCGGTTTGGTTCAAGCGTTCAATAATGTTCATCAGATGATAATCCTGAATGGAGACGTTGCTTCGAACCTCATCCCAGGTAAGGGGTGTAGAGACAGTGGCGCCGGATTTGGCACGTGGTGTATAGGGAGCAGCAAGGGTCTTGCCTCCATAATGCTGGAGATAGTCAAAATAAATGCGGTCTCCACGGTCCTTTTTAAGTCTTTCCAGTGTGAACAGATCCGGGTGCTTCTGAGTGACATATTTGCCGACAAAATAACCAACCTCTCTCAATTCATCAAAGGTTACCCCTTGTACAATGGGAACGATGATTTGAACTCCTGTTGCGCCCGAAGTTTTGGGAATGGACCTCAGACCAAGGGAAGTCAGGGTTTCGCCAACGATGAGTGCAGCTTGCATGATCCGCGGTTCATGTTCCTGAGAAGGGTCCAGATCAATCATCCATTCACTGGGCAGATGGCTTCCCACAGTATGCAGAGAAGGATGAAATTCAAGTGCAGCCAGATTACCAAGCCATAACAATTCGGGAAGTCCATTCATGACCACATAGCGGATGCCGTCGTGAACTTCAGTGCGCACATAATCTGGTACGGGCTCAGGGGCATTCTTTTGATAGAAAAATGTTCCTCCAGCGCCGTGGGGATACCTTATCGTGGTGAGAAGTCGATCGCTCGTATACGTGAGCAGATAAGGAGCCAGAGCGGCCAGCTTTTGCAGATAGATGGCTTTGGTAACACCAGCTTCCGGCCATAAGAGCTTGTCCGGGTTGGTGACCGTCAGCTCTGTGCCTTCTATTATGATGGTTCCCTGGATCTTGGGGGCCATGTGGAACACCTCCTATGTGCTTAATGAATTATTGAAACATGGGCCGAAACACGAGTGAAGCGAACTCTTCATCATTGAAGAAGCTGGTTCGCCAGACAATCCTCACGGGTTACATCCGCAAAGGTCTGAATACTGGGATGGCGCAGGGTGTGATGATGAGTCAGCTCCATATATTGCACTTTGACTCCTATTCGCGGTTCCACCCAGGTGGTCTCCGCACTGCGCTCGGGTACATTATGGAACGGTCTGTCCTGCCTGATCAGAGGCTCGACTTGATGTGTGAGTTCCCGCCACGTATTGGAGTTCAATTTGCCAGTCCCGACATGACCAATATAGACAAAATCAGGCCCATCATATACACCGACCGCGACGGCATTCACAATACCGCTCCGGTACGTGACTCCCCCGATCATGGCATATACGTCATGCATGATTTTGACTTTCTGCCAGCGCTGGTCCTTGCCCTGTATGCCATAACTGCTGGTGAGATCTTTGCAGACAATGCCTTCCATCTGATGTTGTCTCATGACCGTAAGCAGGGAAGCGGCATCAAGTGTATTGGTGACCTCCTGAACATGGGGAGCGGTGTTAAGCACCTCGTGCAACAGGCGCTGTCGATCTGCCAAAGGCTGATCCGTCACCCATTTCCCCTCATAGAACAGGATATCAAATACCATATATGTGATCGGAATCTGATGTATGGCTTGGGCGATACCTTCGGGTCTGCTCATCCGATCCCGCCGCAGAACGTGATAAAACGAAGGTTTTCCGGTATCCGGGTCCAGCGCAATAACTTCTCCATCCAAGATATAGGAGGAGCCTGAACACAGATTGCGTGGTGTTACCAGTTCGGGATACTGTGCGGTTCGATCATGTAATCTGCGATTCACCAGGCGCAGCTCATGCCCATCCTCATAGGCAAGCATGCGGACTCCATCCCACTTGACCTGGGCAATCCATTGCGGCCCTGTGGGCAAAGTATCTCTGGATATGGGTTCGAACGGAATCAGCGGTTTGAACATGGGGAACTCCTCTCTCGCACTAACCAGTCGGCCCAGGTTAATTCGGAATTTAGTTATATTTTTTGAAAGCGGGACTTCATATGATGCACCAGAATGAGCAGTAACGGAAGTGCTATGCCACAGGTCAGATCCCAATCAATCCAATAGGGAATAACGACCTTGAGATAAAAGTTCTCGTTCGGAGAGATTAGAATAGACATGGCGAGAATAAGCATGGCACCCGGCAGGATCAGAGAACGGTGACTGGACAAGCGGAACAGGTGAGCGACGCCCAGGACAAAACCGTAGAAGAACAGAGCGGCTTTGAAGAAAACAGCGATAATCCAGACCGATGCTATGAAGGCTTCGATGCGTTGCATAAAGTTTCCGATATTGATCTTCTGTGAAAGGTTGAATGAAGCGAACCAGTGATGCTGGGTCATCCATGGTCCCATGACGAGCAGACACATACTTAGCGTCAGTGTGAGTAACAATCCGCCAATCATCCCTGCTAACAGAATGTCCTTCTCCAGATGGGGCTCATTTTTAGTGTAGGGAAAAAACATCATGAAGATGCATAGCTCACAGTAGGGATAGGTGAGTACAGCAACAAAACCTTTGAATGGATCAAGAAACCCTTGTGCCAGCACAGGTTGGATGTTGGCCAAACGTACATGGGGGATTAGACACACCGTCAGAATAAGCAGAAACAACACGATCAGAGGAAGAAAGACCTCAGCAGTTTTACCAATGCTCTCCAGACCCGACAGAAGTCCCCAGACAAGCGCACACATAAAAACCAAATGCAGAATCAGTAATGGAGATTCCGGCAAGATCTGAGTAGACATAAAATCGCCAATCTCCCTAATGAACGTTGAGGTACTGATCAGGAAATAAAAGAGATAAAAAGAGCCAAACAAGGTTCCGATCCAGGGTCCCAGAGTTCGAAGGGCATTTTGAATCAGATTTAACCGGGGATGCAGTTTGTAGGCAACTAGCATAATGAAGAGTAATCCCAAGCCCCCTGCGACTCCCAATAAGGCTGATAACCAGGCATCCTGATGAGCGTAGGATGTGATCATGGAAGGGAAGACCAGAATCTGCTCCCCAATTGTGCACAGGAACATGAGTGAAGCGAGCTGTCTAACAGTCAAACGTCCCTTTTCGATCATGAGGTATCTCCTTAACATATCTTGTCTATGTATTGGTTAGAATGCACCAATTGTGTCACTTTTATAAAAGCCAACTCAAAAAGCCCGGGTAACTGATCTCTCTGTGATGTAGAGAAATCAGTTACCCGGGCTTATTAAAATGAGGTTAAGCAAACATATTGTAACGCCTAAACTAAATCAGTTCGCAGTTGTCAGACGTATACGAATATTTTGTGGGTCTACCGTAAACCAGGTACCCTCCACTTGGGTAACGACTGCACCGGATTGACGCAATTGCTCAAGTGCCTGATCCAATTGTTCCTGTGTGGCGTACACAATGGTGAAGTAGTCAATTCCTGTAGCGTTATCTGGATTAACAGGTGCGTTCACTCCCGCCCAGATATTAAGTCCCAGATGATGATGATAGCCACCTGCGGATACAAATAGTGCTGACATGTTGGCGAAGTTACCCACGATATCAAAACCGAGTATGCCGGTGTAATAGTTGCGTGCTTCTTCCAGGCTGCGGACGTGGAAATGTACATGACCAATAACGGTGCCAGTAGGCAGACCCTGCCAAGGTTCATTCTCCGAGATGGCAAACAGGCTTTCCACATCAACAGGATCACTTGCCATCACGTAGTTATTGTCGCTATCCCGTTTCCAGGTATCACGTGCACGGTCGGCATAGATCTCAATCCCGTTCTGATCGGGATCGGAGATATAGAAGGCTTCGCTGACCAAGTGATCGCCTTGGCCGATATCGATACCGGATGCAGCCAGATTACGAAGAGCAAGACCCAGGGACTTGCGGTCAGGCAGCAGGATGGCGAAATGATACAAGCCAGCGTGTGAGCGTTCCGGCAGGGTAATTCCATCCGTGAGCTCTTCCAATCGCAGCAGGGACTGTTTTCCGTCGGCTGTCAACGTGGCCACTTTGCCACTACGCTCCAGTAATTTTAATCCAACCACTTCGGTATAGAACTTAATTGAACGGTCTAGGTTCATAATTCGCAGACTCACTTCACCCAGATGGGTTGTGGCAGGGATTTGATATGTTGTATTCATGATTATATCCTCCTGATTATGTGATTATAGATAATAAGGCTTAGCGTTTGGTTGTTTGTATGCGTTGAAAACGGATTATTAAATTGCATACTGTTGAAGTAGAATTACAGGGTGACTGTATATTCATAAATAAGTTACTTTTCATAAGTTAATATAAAATATAAATCAGCTTTCGTCAATCGTATTTTGCAATTATAGCTGGAGTTTTATTGACTAGAATTGCTTCTATAGTTCTGTAAAACAAAAAAATCCGACTGTAAAGCCGGACTTGAGTTGAACGCATTACACAAGCATATAACGGAATCGGTCTTGCCTTAGCGACATTCAAACTTTTGGTTTGGTTGTCGCCTTTTTTCTTTTGGCTGGTGCAGCAGGTGTATCGGATTCTCCTCCGGCAACCGCTTGAGCAGGCGTTTTTCGCGGTGCGCGTTTCTTAGGCTTGGCCGTTGTTGTCCCAGGGTCAGCCGGAATAGGCTTCACGGCCTCGATACTTGCCTGCAAGGCAGCCATCAAATCCATCACATTAGCTTCAGGTTTGGCTGGAGCAATCTTGATTTCTTCGCCTGCCACTTTGTGCTGGATAAGATCCAGCAGTTTGCTGCGGTAGTCATCGGTGTATTTACCGGGTTCAAAAGGTGTGGACAATTGATCAATCAGCAACTTTGCCATCGTGAGTTCCTTTTCATTCACGTTCTGCACTTCCGGCAAGTTAGGCACCTGGGAGACAGGACGAATCTCGTCCGGATAGAAAATCGTCTCCATGGAGAGGCAATCTTCCAGCACGCGTATGGCAGCCAGGCTGCTCTTCGAGCGAATGGAGATTTTGGCGATGCCAATTTTGCCGGTATCCCGCATGGCGTTCATCAAGAGCTGGTAGGCATTTCCACCAGCCTGATCGGGCGATAGGTAATATGTTTTCTGGAAATAGATCGGATCAATCTCAGTCAAGTCGACAAAATCCAGTATGGTAATGGTTTTGCTGGTGGAATCATTTAACGCTTCCAATTCATCTTTCTCGAAGAGTACAAACTTTCCTTTTTCATATTCATAACCTTTGGTGATCTCTTCCCACTTCACGTCCACTTCACAGGATGGACATTGACGAACATAAGCGAGCGGGCTGCCGCAGACTTTATGGATATAGCGCATGGAGATGTCTTTGTCTTCGGTAGCCGAGAACATTTTGACAGGGACATGCACAAGGCCAAAACTGATTGCACCTTTCCAGACGGTATGCATAGGTCGGCTCCTTTCAAAAGGTTGTTCAAAAATTTCCGCTTTTGATTACGAATCACCGGACTTTTTGAACACGGATTTATATTTAATAGTATGGGCATCTGGTGCAAGGGATAATCGTCTTGTAGACGAACGAATTCGTATGGTTCGGCGAGACTCGGGGATGATAACAGAAACATGCTTCGGATTCCAACAGGAAGATGAGCATGGGATAAGTAAAGTAGTTATTCTCGCAGCACATATGCCGGGAGGTGCAATATTGAAGAACAGACGTGATGAGGAAGAAGCTCACAAGCATGCATTTTCTCCGTATCCTCTTGCCAAAGCCGAAAGTGCTGAAGAATTCTATACACCTGCTACAGCTGTAAACTGGGAAGCGGTCACTTCAGAAGAATTGCCCCTTGATCGGGAGTCGTTCATGCTCGACATTGACCGGATGGTGAATGAAGGGTTAGGCGGGGGACAGGTTACGGAAGATAACGGTTATATTGGTGAAAGTACAACAGATAGCATGGTTCGAGAATCACATGATGATCCGGAAGGGGAGTATGAATAAGATGATGGATGCAAAGCGCGCCAAAGCGATCTATGATTCGAAGGATACCATTGCCGTTACACTGGAGGGAGATCCAGTCTGGATCGAGAATGTGGATGAAGCCAATGGCATGGCAACCGTTCAGGTTGGCAGCAGGCCGGGAAATACCCAGACGGTTCGTGTAGATCGTTTGGAGGAGTAGATACAAGTAGCATATCGTTATTGAGGAATTAGAGAATGAATAAACGCAGAAATATATGTATAACACGGCCGGTACCGGGAGGTGCCGGTTTTTTGGTTTTTCCTAATAGGTGTCTGAAACTTCGAAGGAAGCGAGTTTTGAGACATGTCTAATAATGCATGTTATATTTCCGCTCGCCTCCTTGGATGTTGCGGGGGAAGAAAGGGACCGATATAATAAGGTTCAAAGTGAACTCAGGCGGCTGGACCGCCAAAGGTGGGGCGAATATTGAATCAGACGCACGAGCAGTGGGTGTATCAATCCCATGGCATTGCAGATACAGAAGCACTCGCTTCCGCACTCGCCAGTCAGGCAAACGCCGGCATGGTGATTGCTTTGGATGGTGATCTGGGCGCGGGAAAAACGGCATTTTCACAGAAATTTGCCTGGCATTTGGGTGTACGTGATGTGGTAAGCAGTCCCACATTCACGCTAATTAAGGAGTACGAAGGGCGTTTGCCTTTATATCACATGGATGTATATCGCATATCGCTGGAAGAAGCGGATGAGCTTGGACTTGATGAATATTTCTATGGAGCCGGAGTCAGTCTGGTGGAGTGGTCGAGTATCATTCCCGAATTGCTGCCGCAAGAGCATTTGCATGTGCAGATTGACACAACGGGCCTGGAAGATCGAACGATTACGCTGGATGGGTACGGCGAGACTTATGCAGCCATGTGCCGACAGTTCAGACAGAATGGAGTCAAATGATGATGGAAGATTTACAAAAAGAGCCGCGTCAGCGGTTTTTGGCGTTGGATACATCCACCGCAGTGATGGCAGCTGCGATGATGGAAGATCATGCGCTTCTGGAAGAACGCAATGAACGGGCTGAGCGTAACCATTCGGTACACGTCGTACCGGTGATGGAGCAGCTGCTGGCCGCCAGCAACACACAGCCTGGGCAACTTGACGGCATTGCCGTTGGCGTTGGCCCAGGCTCGTACACGGGCATCCGCATTGCGGTGACCGCGGCGAAGACACTGGCCTGGGCGTGGGACATCCCCGTAGCCGGGGTGTCCAGCCTTCAGGCCATCGCCTGGGGCGGCTGGCACAGCGGCCTTGCCGCCAAGGCGGAAGCTGCGGCAGAAGATGCCGCAGCAGGGGCTGGCGGAACGCCATCCGCGGACCAGGGCAGCACAGGTGCTGCCCCTGTCCACTGGATCGTTCCGCTTGTGGATGCACGGCGCGGTCAAGCGTGCACCGCGCTGTTTGCCTCCGCCGGGAGCGATGCGCCCCGGCGTCTGGCGCCTGATGCCATCCGCAAGATGGACGGATGGCTGGAAGCCCTCGCCGCCCGCATGGCGGAGGCGGCGCCGGAAGAGCGGCCCGTAGCCGTCTGGATCGTCGGTGAGACGGGCCCTCATGCTGCGGCAGCGGCGGAGCTTCGCTGCCCCGCAGGAACGGCGCTCCAGCTCGTACCTTATGAGCTGGAAGGCCGCTGGGTTGGGCGCCTTGGCGCCGCCGCGCTGCTTGCAGGTCAGCGTGATGACGTGCATGCGCTGGTGCCGAACTACACCCAGTTGTCTGAAGCGGAAGCCAATCTGCTGCGCAAAGGCTAAAGGGGGAGGGGAAGCAGATGGACAATGTGGCGAATAATAAGCAGGAAGCAACGCTTCAGTTCAGGTTCATGACACTCGCGGATATTCCCGATGTGATGGAGATTGAACATGAGGCCTTTACCCTGCCCTGGACGGAAGAAGCATTTCAAAATGAATTGACACACAATCATTTTGCTAAATATATGGTGATGGAATTAGAAGGAAAAGCCATCGGCTATGCAGGTATGTGGACAATCATGGATGAAGCCCATATTACCAATATTGCAGTCAGAGGCGCGTACCGTGGACGCAAGCTTGGCGAAAAGTTACTGGATGAATTAATGAGCACAGCGGCTTATCTCGGGATGGAACGAATGACGCTGGAGGTCAGAGTCTCGAACAGCATTGCTCAGCGTTTATATCAGAAAAAAGGGTTTGAATCGGCGGGTCTTCGTAAAGGGTATTACTCCGATAATGGGGAAGATGCGATGATTATGTGGGCGAACTTACCGTCTGCAGGCCGGAGCGGCGAAGAGGAAGGAAGCGTACTGGATTCATGAACGAACTCAATGAAAAAATAAATTCTGCACCATCCTATATTTTGGCGGTGGAGACAAGCTGTGATGAAACATCGGTAGCAGTAGTCAAAGATGGACGGGAAGTGCTGTCTAATCTGATCTCAAGTCAGATCGAGACGCATAAGGCATTTGGTGGTGTTGTACCTGAAGTGGCTTCACGCAAACACGTTGAAGTCATTACGTTGATGCTGGAACAGGCGATCGAACAGTCCGGCATTCGTCCACGTGATCTAAGTGCAATTGCCGTAACACAGGGGCCTGGGCTGGTCGGAGCACTGCTGGTGGGTATCGTTGCGGCCAAAACGATGGCGATGGCACTGGGCAAACCGCTCATTGGTACACATCATATTGCGGGGCATATCTATGCCAACCGACTTACTCATGAACTGCAATATCCGGCTATGGCACTGGTCGTATCTGGTGGACATACAGAACTCGTGCATATGGAATCCGAGGGTAAGTTCAAACTGATTGGTCGTACACGTGATGATGCTGTAGGCGAAGCGTATGACAAAGTAGCACGTGCATTGGGTTGTCCTTATCCGGGTGGCCCGCATGTGGACCGAATGGCATCTGAAGCGGAGGATGTAGTGCCATTACCACGGGTATGGCTGGAAGCAGGTTCGTACGATTTCAGTCTCAGTGGTCTGAAGTCTGCTGTACTGAATGTGCTCAACCAGGCCAAAATGCGCGGAGAAACCTTGGAGCCGTCTGCGGTTGCACGTGGTTTCCAGGAAGCTGTTGTTGAAGTACTGGTGGAGAAAGCCGTTAGAGCAGTTCGTGAATATGGTTCACGTCAACTGTTATTATGCGGTGGTGTTGCAGCTAACCGGGGGTTACGCTCGGCATTACAGGAGCGATGCACGAAGGAAGGGCTTGAACTGTTAATCCCGCCAATGGAATATTGTACGGATAATGCGGCCATGATAGGAGCAGCTGCGTATCTGAAATGGCAGCGGGGAGAAATTGCTGAATTTGATGCGAAGGCAGATCCGGGACTTTCTCTGGAGGAATGGTCCGTTCAGTCCTTATAGAGGTTGTTCAAAAAGCCCGCTTTTGATTACGAATGATGCCTAGCGGCATCATCAGCATCGAATATGGGATTCAGCCGAAATGTCCGTTGCTCACGTAGTTTTGACTACGCTCCGCTACTCCATTTCTAGCTTCATCCCATCTTCTCGGTACTGAAAACCGATCTTTTTGAACACGCACTTATAGTTTATATAAACAGGCAGTTTGAGATTAAGAGTTGACAGCAGGGATGTAAAGAATGTATATTTAGTTACAAATTTAAACAGGAATTCAGATTCCTGAACTGATAAACGCGATGAACAGGAATAGTAAGGTCATTCCCGGTCTTAGAGAGCTGCGGTATGGTGCAACGCAGTCGAAGGAAACCTGAAACTCACCTGGAAGCGGAACGATGGAACACGGTGACTCCCCGGGAGAATCCGAAGGCCGATCATGGCCCAAAGTACATGGTTACGGGTTGCCTCCGTGAATGGGCCGTTGTCGGTAGGACCGTTATTACAAGGATCAACTGACGATAACTGAGGGGGCTTTCAGGCTGCTTCAAGTGATCCGGATATGCGAAAGCATTCAGGGGTTGTCTTGAATGAACAGGAAGGAAGTCAACAAGAGTGGTACCGCGAAGGTGAACAGCCTGTCGTCTCTTGCATTATTGCATGAGGTGGCAGGCTTTTTTGATTTTCAAAATAAGGATGAATGAAGTTAGGTCATATTATAAATGTGATGAACGGGAGCAGTAGAACGATAAAGCGCTCAGAGAGCTGCGGGGTGGTGCGACGCAGTGGCTGGAATCCTTCGAATCTCGCCCGGGAACGGAGTTGTGGAAGCGTGGGGACGATATCAATCGCCCAGTTGTCCTGATGGACAACAACATGTGTTACACAGCAACGGTTAACCCCCGTTATAGGGTGTTTCTCCGAATTCCAGTGGTGTCGTGCGTGTACGTACATCCAGTGGATTTCGGAGACGACGAGGTGGATGGAGTCCGGCGCAAGCCTGGCCCATCAAGCGAGAGTGGTACCGCGGAGGGGATAATAACCCGCCGTCTCTTATATGAGATGGCGGGTTATTTGTGTTTGCTGCCGGCAGCAGGGTGGGCATGGGAAGAACCATATGGAGATTGAAAAATCAGAAGGTCAGGGTGTAAGTCGACGTACACTCTGTCATGAAGGTAAGCAGGATATACAACGAACGAGTAATGAACATTGAACAACAAGTATAGGCACTAAACATTCAACAGGATTTATAAAAATTTGATGGAGGTTGATGGATATGACAACAACTAATAACAAACGCATGATTGAGATTTTTGATACAACGCTGCGTGATGGAGAACAGGCACCGGGAGCAAGTCTGCAGCCCGAGCAAAAGATTGAACTGGCACACCAACTGGCTTCTCTGGGTATCGACGTCATTGAGCCTGGATTCCCGATCTCCAGTCCAGGTGAGTTCGCGGCGGTTCAGGCGATTTCGAGACAGTTGCAGAACGTGGAGATCTGTGGATTCGCGCGTGCGGTCAAAGGTGATATCGATGCAGCTGTTCAAGCAACAGCGGATGCAGCACGGCGCCGAATTCACCTGTTTATCTCTTCTTCGGATATTCATATTGAGCATCAACTGCGGCGTCCGCGCAGTGAAGTGGTGGCTACCGCTCGTGAGATGGTATCTTATGCACGCCAGTTCACGGACATCGTAGAGTTCACAGCCATGGACGCTGCCCGTACCAAGATGGACGATTTGATTGAAATGGTTGAAGTCGCCATTGAAGCTGGAGCGAGCATTATTAATCTGCCGGATACGGTCGGTTATGCCCTGCCACATGAGTATGGCGAGATGTTCCGCCGGGTGCGTGAGGGTGCAAGAGGCGGCGATCAGGTTCGCTATAGTGCCCACTGTCATAATGATCTGGGCCTGGCCGTAGCCAATAGCTTGGCTGCGATTGCCAATGGAGCTACCCAGATTGAAGTAACCATCAATGGTATCGGAGAACGGACGGGGAACTGTGCACTGGAAGAGCTGATTATGGCGCTGGAAACTCGAGGAGACGCAATTGGTGCAACGACGAACATTAAGCTGAATCAGCTGTATGAGACTTCACGTCAGATTAGCCGTGCGATGCACTTCCCGATTGCGTACAACAAACCAGTGGTGGGACGTAATGCATTCCAGCATGAATCTGGCATCCATCAGGATGGTCTGCTGAAGAATCGGAGCACCTATGAGATTATGGACCCGGAAGCGCTGGGTATCCCACGCAGCATGATTATTCTGGGCAAACACTCCGGTCGTCACGCCCTGAAGGATCGGGTTCGCAAATACGGTTTTGAGCCGGATGAGCAACAGATGGAGCAATTGTATGAGGTGTTCAAAGAAACCGCAGACCAGCAAAAAGTGGTCAGTGACGACCAGTTATTACAGATGGTTAGCCAGACTATGAATATTCCTGCACAGGACTATGAACTGGTTGAATTGCAGGTGACAGCGGGCAGTATGACGGATCGAATGGCCGCCGTTCGCATTCGCACAAGCGCTGGAGAACAATCTTACTCCGCTGTTGGCGGTGGACCCGTGGATGCAACCATCCGTGCGATTGGTCAGAGCATTTCCGATGATATTGCATTTGTAGATATGGAGATGCATGCCTTGAGTGGTGGAGAGGGTGCAAGTGCAGAAGCTGTAGTTACCGTGGAGCGTGCAGGACGTGAGTTCCGGGGAACAGCAACACATAATGATATCGTCATGGCTGCCGGTTTGGCGTATGTAGCGGCTTGTAATGCTGCTGGGCTGAAGGCCGAGTCTTCCGAACATCATGAACAAGAAGCACATGCGTAAAACATCTTTTGCCAGATCGCATCTACAGCGGCAATAGTAGCAATTGCAATTCGATGTAAATATGCATGGCATATAGTAAATAAATGACGGGCAGGCCTTGAACGACAAAGGTCTGCTTTTGTCTTATTATGGAGGTACATTGAGGAGTGGAAGGATGCATTTGTCAAGGTGTGACTATAGTTATCCACATATCCAGTGTGATTTGTGGGTAACTATCCCAAAGCCAAACCAGCATAGTTTTCGAAACGAAAAGGGTTTAGGGGATAGAATGACTCCTTACTATCCACAAAGTTGTGGATAAAGTGGATAACTTGGTGGATAAATATGGTTTTTGTGTGAAAAATGCTATTCTACCGCTGTATAATTAAGCTTATTAATGTGCTTGCTGTCTTGCTTTCTTGTGGATAAGTGTGAGGGACAGGGGGATAAAAATATTTCTCTTCATTCGAGTAAATTTGACAAAAGTCAAAACAGCTCCCCTAACCTCCGTATGTTAGAGTTCAATCTCAAGGAACATAAAGAACATAAGGTGCATAGCTTCAATACGCATCCTCAACAAACAAAAAGCTGATCCCAATAAGGAATCAGCCGGTGGTACTACTATAATTGTATGACGCGATCAAGCCATGGTCTGAGTCTGTACTATTCGTCACTATTCCATAGCTAGTTCTTCCCAGTCCTCGTAGGCTTTGGTGAGTTCTGCTTTGTGTTCCTCCGATTGTTGCTGGAGTTCTTGCAGCTTCATATAATCCTGATAGATTTCAGGCAGAGCCATCTGTGCCTCAAGTTCGGTAATCTTTGTTTCCAACTCTGCAATCTGTTGTTCCAGAGCTTCCTGCTTGCGTTGTCGGTTGCGCTCTTCACGCTTCGCCTGTTTTTCCGCTTCGAATGAAGCCGCTCCGGATTTTTCGGTTGTGGCTGTGCTCAGATCGGATTTGGACGAGTTCTTGGCTGAAGCCTGACGTGCCTCAGCAGCTTCACGTGCGATGTCCTCAAGCTCCTGTTTTTTCTCCACATAATCATCGTAATTACCGAGATATTGTTCTGTGCCGCCTGGATGAAGTTCAACAATGCGTTCAGCCATTTTATTGAGGAAATACCGGTCATGGGAGATGAACAGCAGGGTGCCTTCATAATCCATTAATGCCGCTTCCAGCACTTCTTTGGCAAACAGGTCGAGATGGTTCGTAGGCTCATCCAGAATGAGCATGTTGGCTTCCTTCAGCATCAGCTTGGAGAGAGACACACGTGCCTTCTCACCGCCGCTGAGGGAGGAGATTTTCTTGAGCACATCGTCACCGCTGAACAAAAAGTTCCCCAGTACGGTCCGAATGCGTGCTTCTTCCATCCCGGGATAGGCACTCCACAGTTCTTCCAGAACCGTGTTGGACGGATTGAGCCCAGTCTGTTCCTGATCATAATAGCCAATCTGCACTTTTGTTCCCCATTGGATCTCCCCGCTTACCGGACGTAAACTTCCCGTAAGACACTTCAGCATGGTGGATTTACCAATACCGTTTGGTCCAATCAGAGCAACCGTTTCCCCGCGTCGCAGATCGAAGGATACGTTGCGGAACAATGGAGAAGCCTCGTCATAAGCGACAGACAGCTGATCCACTCGAAGCACTTCCTTGCCTGACATAACGGCGGTTTCGAAGGAAAAATGGGCTTTTTTCAAATCTCCCATCGGTTTATCAAGCCGCTCCATTTTGTCGAGGGCTTTGCGCCGGCTTTGCGCCCGTTTGGTCGTCGAAGCACGTACAATGTTTTTCTGGACAAAATCTTCCATCTTGGAGATTTCGCCTTGCTGTTTCTCATATTGCTTCATCTGAGTTTCATATTCGGCAGCTTTGAGTTCCATATAACGGCTGTAATTGCCCGTATATTTTTTGGAGCGGTGACGTTCGATCTCAACGATGGTCGTTACGAGTCGATCAAGGAAGTACCGGTCATGGGATACCACGAGCAGTGCGCCTGAATAACCTCTCAGATAATCTTCCAACCAAGTAAGGGTGGCGATATCGAGATAGTTGGTAGGCTCGTCCAGCATGAGCAGATCAGGTGCCTGAAGCAAAATACGAGCAAGCGCAAGGCGTGTCTTCTGCCCGCCGCTCAGAGTAGCAATGGGAGTGTCTGGCGAAAATTCGCCGAATCCCATCCCGTGCAGTACGCTGCGAATGCGGGTTTCCATCTCATAACCGCCATGGTCCTTGAACCAGTCGGAGCGTTTCGCATAACGTTCCAGCAGGTCAGCATACTTTTTCTCGTCTTCCATCTGGGCAGGGTCGGCAATATCGCGTTCCATCTGACGCAAATCAGCTTCAGCCTGTGTCAGGTGAGCGAAGACGTTCATCATTTCTTCCCAGATGTTACGGTCGGATTGCAGCCCGCTGTTCTGAGCGAGGTAACCGAGCGTCGTTTCTTTGGACTTGAAAATCTGTCCTCCGTCATAGGACATTTCACCGGCTACAATTTTGAGCAAAGTGGATTTCCCGGCACCGTTTACACCAACGAGGCCGATGCGCTCGCGTTCTAATATTTGTAAGTTCACGCCGTCCAGGATTGGATCGACACCAAAACGTTTGATAATTCCGGATACTTGCAGCAGCATAAAATTAAGTTCCTCCATAGGTCCAGTTCTTGATATGACAACTATATCCCAGTTTACATGAAATACAGAGCAATTGCACCGATTGGGAACGCATGGGGCATGTAGTCTTTTTGATCAATCAATGATAAACTGAAAGAAGGCATGTTATTACATGAGGATTTTGCAGAAAATGAATCATTTTAACCATTTCAACAAGATGACAACTGGTCATAACATATAAATTGTTTTTAATGAGAGCTTTTTTCTACCTTCCCTATCAACAGGAGGTTATTCAAGGATATGCAGGATCATGCGGAACTGAAAAGTCAGCTTCGATCCAGACTGAGACAGAGCCGTGATCTGATGGATGCAAGCATGCATCAGCAGGCGATGACTAAGATTAACGCTGGAGTGAAGCGGGAGCTGGAGCGCCTTAGACAGGCCAAGAGCAAGGTTGTGAACAGACCACTCGTCATATTCAGTTATTTGTCCTATGGAAGCGAAGCGTCCACAGCTTTTCTGTTTCAAGAGGGCTGGAATCATGGAGATGTGATGTTTGCACCAAAAGTGTTGGCGAATCCACCTCGAATGGAGCTACGGCGAGTGACTGGAGAACAAGATCTGGAGCCAGGCATATGGGGGATACCCGAACCTAAGGATTCCTGTGAAGTCCTGACGCCTGATGATTGGCCGGATATCGATCTCATATTGGTACCGGGGCTTGGTTATGATCTCCATGGCGGGCGTATTGGTTATGGCGGCGGTTATTATGATCGTTTTGCCGAGACGCTTGCAGCAACATGTGTGATGACGGGCAAGAAACCGATGATGGCTGCGATGGTATTGCCGGGTCAGCTACAGGAGGAGATCCCGATGGACCTGCTCGATCTGCGGATTGATCTGTTGATAACAACCGAAGGTATATTACATATCGAATAAAGGGTTGTGATGTGATTGAGTTCAGAAGTGAACAACGGCCAGGCTTCCGGTGGTAAACTGACCCATTTTAATGAACAGGGGCGGGCCCGGATGGTTGATATTTCAGGTAAGGAAATTACCGTACGTACGGCTGTGGCCGTAACCAAAGTGACGATGAATCCAGATACACTGGAAGCGATTCGGGAGGGCCGAATCGGCAAAGGTGATGTTCTGGCTGTGGCTCAGATTGCCGGGATTCAAGGCGCGAAGAAAACGTCGGACTGGATTCCGATGTGCCATCCGCTGGCACTGACGGGTGTGGATATTCGTTTTCATGATAACGGAGTGGATGAATTACACATTGAAGTTACTGTCAAAACCGAAGGCAAAACGGGTGTTGAGATGGAGGCGCTCACGGCTGCCTCAGCTGCAGCACTGACGGTCTATGACATGTGCAAGGCCATGCAAAAAGATATGATTATCGGTCCAACCATGCTGAATTCCAAGAGTGGTGGCAAAAACGGTGATTACAGCCGATAGGCAATATTTATTTTCATAGAGGAGAAGGGTGATCTTTATGGTGTGGAGAACAGCAATCCTGACAGCCAGTGACAAAGGAGCCCGCGGGGAACGTGAGGATACGAGTGCACAAGTCATTCGGGAGCTGGTGGAAGAAGAGCTGGGTGGTCAAATCGTGGAGTACCGTATCGTTCCGGATGAACCCGATGAGATTATTGCGGCTTTGATTGAGATGACGGATTATTTTCACGCCGATCTGGTGCTGACTACCGGTGGCACGGAGCTGGCCATTCGTGATATTACTCCGGAAGCGACCCGGCGCGTAATTGAGCGGGAAGTTCCCGGGATGGCAGAGGCCATGCGGTACAGTGTAATGAGCAAAAATCGTTCTGCAATGCTGTTCCGCGGGGTATGTGGCATTCGTGGACGCACGCTGATTGTGAATCTGCCAGGTACACCAAAGGGTGTGCATGAACATCTGGCGGCCATTATGGATCAGCTTCCGGAAGCGCTGCTGATGGTTACGGGTCAGTTCAAGCAATAATCCAGCACGGACTCTGGGGCAAGATATCCGATTAGCCATGAACCGGTGTTAGATTGTTCTAGTGACATCTCTTATCTTATTTGTGAATTTTGCGGGTTATGTAAGTGGTTACATCTATGGTATGATGGGCTTAAATTAAGAACGCAGCAGAGACATCTATGAACATCTGGCCGAGTATGCGCATCTTCGAAGCTTGAGACGAGGAGGAATATCAATGTTTAGTTCCATTGGACCAACGGGCTTTATTTTGCTGGCCGTGATTGCATTGTTGTTGTTTGGACCCAACAAACTTCCGGAACTGGGACGTGCAGTTGGGCGTACCTTCCGTGAATTCAAAGAGGGCGCTCGCGAGATTATCTCTGAGGATGACTCGTCCAATCGCAAAGAGCAGGAGAAGGCGAAACCGTTGGCGGCTGAGAGCACACCTGCAGACAAGCCTGCTGATAAACGCCTGCCGGAATAATCTTGACGGCAATGAAAGAGAAATCCCTTCCTGCCGGAAGGGTTTTGTATTTTAAGCTGGCAATAATGGGGGGCAGGCATGACGCAGCAAATGGAAGAAATGTCGATTACGGAACATCTGAGCGAGCTGCGGAAGCGGCTGATCTACGTATTAAGTATTTTTGTGCTGGGACTGATTGCAGGATTTTTTGTGGCGGACCCGGTATACCAATATCTGACCAAGGCAGAGTCGGCAAAAGGTTTTGTATTACATGCCTTCTCGTTCTGGGACGGGATTGGCATCTATATGAAGATTGCAGGGTTGTTCTCACTTATTATTACACTGCCGTTTACGGTGTATCAGATCTGGAAGTTTGTTAGTCCAGGGCTAAAGCCGCGCGAACGAAAAGCAACGCTGAAGTATGTGCCCTATGTGTTTCTTTTATTTCTGACAGGTATGGCTTTCTCGTATTACGTTATTTTTCCGATGGCACTCGCCTTCACGACAGCGATTACGGAGAAGATGGGGCTTGTGGAGACCTACGGGATGAAACAGTATTTCAGCTTCCTGTTTGGCATTGTGCTGCCTGTGTCCCTGTTATTTGAACTTCCTTTACTTATTATGTTTCTGACAGGACTGCGGATTCTGAATCCAATTCGTCTTCGCAAGATGCGCAGAGTCTCTTACTTTGTTCTGATCTTCATTGCAGTGGTCATTACACCTCCAGACTTTATATCAGATCTGCTTGTGA
The DNA here is from genome assembly GCF_038003195.1 of Paenibacillus sp. FSL M7-1414. Classification (NCBI taxonomy): domain Bacteria; kingdom Bacillati; phylum Bacillota; class Bacilli; order Caryophanales; family Paenibacillaceae; genus Paenibacillus; species Paenibacillus sp. FSL M7-1414. The sequence goes on from NZ_JBBOOS010000001.1 coordinate 1,494,439, forward strand.
TGATTCCCTTGCTCTTGTTATATGAGATCAGTGTGTTATTATCCGCAATCGTATATCGCAAGCAGCTTGCAGCCGATGAAGAGATCGAATCCCGCTACGTTCGTGCCGAGGATAAGAAACATGCGGGCTGAATGAGGATAAGCTGTAATGTGCCCGGAAAAGACGGTATGTTCTTATCCGGGCTATTTCTGTAGACTGCCGACCAACACGACAGGACAAGCAGGCATATTATGTTCAACAATGGATACAATGGGGAAGGGACTGTCTGTTAACGTTGCAGAAGGGTTAAACAATTTCGTAGAATAAGATTAGTGAATTGCAACATAGAACCAGGCACAGCGGGTGTAATTTGGCTATGATTATGTAAATTCAACGTAAATTCTCGCAGGAATTCGTCAAAAGGACTTGAAATCATGCTTCAAGTTGAGTATCATAAAGTTGGTTGTTAGCACTGAACACTGTCGAGTGCTAATACATATGGCTACAACCTACAATGTAACGTTATATAATTTCAAAAGGAGGCTATTTTTCATGATCAGACCTTTAGGTGAACGCGTATTGGTAGAACCACTGGAGCAAGAACAAACAACTTCTTTCGGGATCGTACTCCCGGACTCCGCCAAAGAAAAACCGCAAGAGGGTAGAATCATTGCAGTTGGTGCTGGAGTATTGAAAGACGGCGTACGTGTAGCTCTGGAAGTGAAAGAAGGAGATCGCGTTATTTTCTCCAAATATGCCGGTACAGAAATCAAATTCGAAGGTAAAGAATATTTGATTATGAAAGAAAGCGATATTCACGCGATTCTCGACTAATTCAAATTTAATCGGATAACCGAACCATATAGCACGACCATTTTCCAACAAAAACTAGGGAGGTTTTCTTAACATGGCTAAAGACATTAAATTCAGTGAAGACGCTCGTCGCTCCATGCTTCGTGGTGTGGACGCATTGGCTAATGCAGTAAAAGTAACACTCGGTCCTAAAGGCCGTAACGTGGTTCTGGAGAAAAAATTCGGAAGCCCACTCATCACTAACGATGGTGTAACCATTGCTAAAGAAATCGAACTGGAAGATGCATTCGAGAACATGGGTGCACAACTGGTTAAAGAAGTAGCAACAAAAACCAACGATGTTGCCGGTGACGGTACTACAACAGCAACTGTATTGGCGCAAGCGCTGGTCACAGAAGGCCTGAAAAACGTAACTGCAGGCGCTAGCCCAATCGGTATCCGTAAAGGGATCGACAAAGCGGTTAAAGCTGCGGTTGCTGAATTGCAATCCATCTCCAAACCAATCGATTCCAAACAATCCATCGCACAAGTTGCAGCAATCTCTGCAGCTGACGAAGAAGTAGGCGAACTGATCGCTGAAGCTATGGAAAAAGTAGGTAAAGATGGCGTAATCACAGTAGAAGAATCCAAAGGATTCGCTACAGAACTTGAAGTGGTTGAAGGTATGCAATTCGACCGTGGATACATCTCTCCTTACATGATCACAGATACGGACAAAATGGAAGCTGTTTTGGACAATCCGTACATCTTGATCACAGACAAAAAAATCTCCAGCACGCAAGATATCTTGCCATTGCTTGAGAAAATCGTTCAACAAGGCAAACCGCTGGTATTGATCGCTGAAGATATCGAAGGCGAAGCACTGGCTATGCTGGTTGTGAACAAATTGCGTGGTACATTCAATGCTGTAGCTGTTAAAGCTCCAGGATTCGGTGACCGTCGTAAAGCAATGCTGCAAGACATCGCTGCCCTCACTGGTGGCCAATTGATCACGGAAGAACTGGGTCTGGACCTGAAATCCGCTGTTGTGGAACAACTGGGTACAGCTCGTCAAATCCGCGTAACAAAAGAAAACACAATCATCGTTGACGGTGCTGGTAACAAATCCGATATCGATGCACGTGTTAGCCAAATCCGTACACAATTGGAAGAAACAACTTCCGAGTTCGACAAAGAGAAACTGCAAGAGCGTCTGGCTAAATTGTCCGGCGGTGTAGCAGTAATCAAAGTTGGTGCGGCTACTGAAACAGAATTGAAAGAACGCAAACTTCGCATCGAAGATGCCCTGAACGCAACTCGCGCAGCGGTTGAAGAAGGTATCGTATCCGGTGGTGGTACAGCGCTCATGAACGTATATAGCGCGGTTGCGGCTGTAGCTCTGTCCGGTGACGAGCAAACAGGCGTAAACATCGTCCTGCGTGCTCTGGAAGCACCAATCCGCACAATCGCAGCTAACGCTGGCGAAGAAGGTTCCGTAATCGTGGAACGTCTGAAAAAAGAACAAACAGGCATCGGCTTCAACGCTGCAACTGGCGAGTGGGTTAACATGATCGAAGCTGGTATCGTTGACCCTGCGAAAGTAACTCGTTATGCATTGCAAAACGCGGCTTCCGTAGCAGCTATGTTCCTGACTACTGAAGCAGTTATCGCTGACAAACCAGAACCAGCAGGTGCTGGTGGCGGAATGCCTGATATGGGCGGTATGGGTGGAATGGGCGGCATGATGTAATAAAGGTGTAAAAACCTTTAAAGCATCATGTGCCTGGCAGAGTGAATTCTCGTTACGATGTGACAAGAATTTGTGAAGCAGTCACTGTTACAAATTATAAATAATACAAAAACCACTTCTTAGAAATTATTAAGGAGTGGTTTTTGTGTTGTTGAGTATTTATATAATCAAAGTTAGTATCAAGAGATATGGAGGTCATATATCATGAAACATATTAGAAAAATGATAGTGGCAGGTTTGGTGTCTGCTGCTGTTATCATCTTTATTTATAATTTCACTTTTAATTCCGAACGAAAATTTGTAAAAGTAGTAAATGAAGCTGGTGATACTCCATTAACTACATTCACAGTAATTAATAATGAGAATTTCGCAGGTACTACAAATACGCATCGGTTTGATATTCGGGCAGGATTTAGTTATGTGAAAGTGAGTTTTAAAAACACGGGTTCGAAACACTTTACATTTACGATCAATGAAGGATCTACTAGTGGAACCGCGATAACGTCTGGCAGTGTTCCAGCAGATGGGAAAGAGCATACATATTATAGTGACAAAGCATTGTCGATGGGTTCGTATTATGTAAGTACCTCTTCTGCGCAAGGGATGTCGGGCATATTGGATCTTTCTCTTGGAACTGATGTTAATTAAAGATTCGGTAATTCGCTCTAAATGTAGATTTGAAGCCCTGAGATTGAAACCTCGTTCCTATGGTTTCGTATGTACTGTGATACATAGAGAGCTTATAAGTAACGACTTGAGGAGGAAATGATTTGAGAAAGAGTACAAAGTGGACATTATTGATTCTGGGCTTGATGCTCGCTGCAATATTTATCAACTTTTTTATGAATCTATATAACTTTGCTTATGCACTGATTACCGTACTTATCCTTGCCTTTATGGGATGGGGATTCTTAGCAAAGTTAAAGAATGACGTTCGTCAGCATGAGGATCATCATAGAAGAGAGCACGAGTCTGCGATCGATGACATCGATAGATACACCAGGTAATAACTAACGAACGAACAAAAGAACATATCATACTTAGGATCAAAGTTACGTTACATGTATCCTACGCTTAAATGAGTAAAGGCTCCCGTAAGGGAGTCTTTTTTAATGTTGATTTTTCAAAAAAAGGACGGATGTGTTCATCTTCTATTGCTAAACAGAAAGTTGTTAAGTAAAATAAACATATGAACAAGTGCTCATATATTAATACATAAAATGATATTGGGGATGATAGGTATGTACGATGTATTGGTTATCGGAGCTGGGCAAGGAGGCTTGGCAGCAGGTTACTATCTTCAACAGTCGGGGTTAACCTTTTTAATCGTTGATGCTGCCTCATCTATCGGGGAATCTTGGCGTAAACGGTACGATTCCTTGCGTCTTTTTACCCCACGCATGTATGATGGCTTACCGGGAATGCCTCTTAGTGGAAATGAAAATAGCTTGCCAAGCAAAGATGAAATTGCAGATTATTTTGAAAGTTACGCCAAGCAAATGCAGCTTCCTATAAAGTTAAACTGTGTAATCTCCCGTCTCTCGAAGCAAGATGAGGTGTACTATGCTGAAACCAATGATGGAATGATTGAAGCGCGCAATATTATCGTTGCGACGGGGCCTTTCCAGACCAAAAATGTTCCTCATTTTGCAAAATCATTATCCGAGAGTGTAATTCAGCTTCATTCATCAGAATATAAAAATATCTCTCAATTGCTTCCTGGAACAACAGTAGTTGTAGGCGGAGGAAATTCAGGTGCCCAAATCGCCGTAGAGTTAACATCAGATGATAAACAAACCGTATACATATCCATAGCTCGAAATATTACCTTTAGGCCTTTGCATATTATGAAACGAAGTATATTCTGGTATTTTGAAAAGCTCGGAATATTACGTGCAAGTGCAGATCGTATGGTTGGAAAATGGTTGAGAAATCAGCCTGAGTACGTATATGGCTATGAGTTAAAAGAATTGATGACCCAAGGAAAAGTTAACCTGCGCCCACGTGCCATTAATGCAATAGATGACCGCATCCTATATGAGGATGGTAGTGAGACACGAATAGACAATATTATCTGGGCGACTGGGTTTAAGCGAAATGATAGTTGGATCGATATCGATACTGCTTTTGATGCCCAAGGTGTAATTATACACGAGAGAGGCGTATCACCGGTTGCTGGACTGTACTTTGTAGGGCTACCTTGGCAAACATCACGGGGTTCAGCACTGTTGGGATGGGTTAAATGCGATGCTCAGAAAATCGTTAATCATATGATTCAAAAGCAAGATACATTATACTAGAGAAGATTCTGGGATAATTAGCAAATATAACAACCTATATTTTTGGGTATAATCCTAAAAGGAGGGATTTTATGAAATTATTTAAATTGCCATTGATTCTTTGTATTATATTACTTTTATCTATTGTCTCAGCTTGTGGTGCGGATGATAGGCTACATGGAAAAAGCGATAACTGGGATGTGTCTCTTCAGAGGTCAACAGGGATCTATAGTATCATCTACATCGGTGATGAAAAGCGTATAAAGGATTTTGTGTTTGACCTTACCGGCAATAATATAGACCAGCAGGGGAAAGCGCTTGAGGAACAAGGGGTACCATTCAGTATGTCGGGAACGGTTACTGAGGCGGAGAATACGAAAGACCCGATTACCTTTAAAATGAGTTGGAACAATCAAAGCGAGATTGTAACTTTTGAGTAACTCTCGCATGCGGGAAGTGCTCATCATTGGTTTGGTCACAATTACTGAATCATTTCAATAGTACATTTTACACGTTAGGCCGTTCCTTCATGGAGCGGCCTTTTTGCACAATCGCATCTTATCTCGCAACAGTTATTTCAAAAGTAGAGTGCTCAGAATCCTGTACGCTGAAGCGATATTCTAATCCGTTGCGAACTGTCGCTCCATCAAAATCAGACTGATTCACATCACGATCCAATAGACCGATATCCTGGATGACATCTTGTGCATCGTTATACGTGTAATCACTATTGGTTGTGAGAATGAGTGTGGCGATAGCAGTCAAGAAAATTCCACCTGTTGGTTTACGCGTATCACCAGTTGCGGACAACCTGACTTCCTGTATGCTCTCATCTGCATTCACTGCACCAACCAAACGTAACTCGTCATTGAATACATACTCGAAAGTGCCAGTGCCCTGCTCAGAAGACTCTTTCATATTCAAGCGGGTAATACTCAAACCATTCAGTCGGTATTTTCCTACGGCGCCAGTAAACTTGTTTTTAAATTCATCGGTAGTCATGTGGAGGCCAGAAAGTTTAATCTGGGGTGAAGTTTCCGATTTTTTTTCTGTTGTAGCATCACTTGATTCGTGTTCCACCGCCTGATCTATTTCAGACTGAGTAGAGTTCGAAGATAAATTCAGCATCCCATACAAACCTATTGAAGCAATCGCAAAACAGGCCGTTGTTAGAAAAATATATCTGATTGGCAACCTATTACCTTTGCGAATAGACAAGATCATCCCAACAACAAATCCCAAAAAAGCGATAAATCCAAGAATGAAGAGAGTGGTAAACAGATATTGCAAATTCTCACCTCGTAATAGAGTAATAGCTGGTACAAATCTTTCTTGCACCTCATTCATTATAATGTTCCCATGACAAAGTTCAAACTCCCACTATTCACTGCCCCAACAAAAAAAGCACTGCCGGCATGCTGCCAGCAGTGCTTGCTTGATGTTATACAGGTCTTACCGTAAAGGTGAAGTGATACGCGCGGTTGGCTGGCAAGGTGTATTCGACATGGGTACGTGCGCTCCAGCTGTCATCTCCGCCAACACCCATTTGTTTGTAATTGATGCGGGCGACAGTCTGTGTGCTCTGAGGTAATTTGTACACATGGTCGTTTGCTTCCAGTTCTTCCGGTGTCCACGGCAACGCATTAATTTCAAAGGGTATAGTGGCTTCAACATGAAGGCCAAGCTGACCATCCGCTGACGTAATTTCTGCAAAGCGTACATCCGTTTTGTTACCACACTCTTGTGGTTTCAGATATGGAACAAATTGATCTCGAACCGCACCTGTGTAATAGCTGAGACGTGCACTGGTTAGACGGTCTGCATAATTGTCATGCGGGCCTCTGCCGTACCAAGAGATTGTATCCAAGCGGTTATTCAGTTGCAACAGCATACCGAATTCCGGTAAATCAGGTAAGCCTATGCCTGGAATAAGGTTTTGACTGATTTCCAATACACCATCCGCATCAATTCGGTATGTGATGGACAGCGTACATCCCGGATGTTGATCCCACGTATAATCGGTCGTTACGAGAATACCTTGCTCGTCTGCATGGTGCTCAAAGCGAATTAATCTGCTGGTAGCGTGAGCATCTCTCCAGAAGGCAGAACGCTCATTCAGGCGGTTCCCCATATCATTGTCTGTCATGGCTCTCCAAAAACTCGGCCGGACAGGTGCGAGCAATTGCTCCTGATTGTTAATCTGATAGGATGTTAACGCGCCAGTGGCTGGATTGAAGCTCAACGTGACTTGGCCTGTAGTCACTTTCAATTCATCTTGCAGATCCTGTACCTGCGGCGCATTGTCATGTCCTTGACGTATCGTTTGGATTGGACGCAATCGCGGAGATACCACGAACTGATCCCAGGCAATCTCATGACCTACTCCTGCCCATTTGGTTGCGATTTTTGTAACCAGAGATACAGTCAGCACCGCTTCCTGGAACAGATCGGACGATGGAGTGTACGGGATTCGGACTTCAACCGATTCGCCAGGAGGTACCGCGATATCCAGTGTGCCGTTCTCTACAGACTTGCCATCGTGAGTTACTGTCCATACGAACGAATATTCGCTCAGATCCGTGAACAGGAACTGGTTTTTGATACGAAGCAGGCCGTCTTTGACATCAACGGTTTCCATACGAACGTTCTGATAACATTTCTTCACTTCTTCCAGCTTCGGTGTAACCGTCTTATCCGCCAGAATCAATCCGTTCCCGCAGAAATTGCCATCATGAGGAGATTCACCGAAATCGCCACCATAAGCAAAATATTCTACACCGTCTGCCGTAGTGGTACGAATGGACTGATCAACCCAGTCCCAGATGAATGCACCCTGCAACACATCATATTTATCGAACAAATCCCAATACAGATGCAGACCTCCACAAGAATTACCCATGGCATGGCTGTATTCGCAGATAATATAAGGTTTCTTCGGACCCTTCATGCGCGCGTATTGCTCCACATCTTGTGGACTGATATACATCGTCGATTCAATATCACTTGCCGAATCAGAAGGGCGATAATGGAAAGTCCCTTCATAATGAACGAGACGGGTTGGATCGACTTGTTTCAGATAATCGTACATGGCGATGAAGTTATCGCCGCCGAAGGATTCATTACCCAGAGACCAGATAATAACGGACGCATGGTTTTTGTCCCGCTGGAACATCGAGTTACAGCGATCTATTACGTTATTACGCCATTCAGGCTTGCTCGCGGGAATATTGTTTTCATTCATTTCCTTTTGCCCATATTCCCAGGTACCGTGAGTTTCCAGATTCGTTTCGTCAATGACATAAAGGCCATATTCATCACACAGTTCGTACCAGAGTGACTGATTCGGATAATGGGATGTACGCACCGCGTTAACGTTATAGGACTTCATCAACTCGATGTCACGAATCATGTCTTCCCGTCCAATGGCTCGACCCTTATCCGGGGAAAATTCATGACGATTGACGCCTTTAAATAAAATGCGTTTGCCATTGATTTGCATCAGGCCGTCCTTCAGTTCAAACTTACGGAATCCGATCCGGCTACGGACTGCTTCCAGTGTTTCGCCTGATTCGTCCTGAATGGACAGCACAAGTGTATACAGGTTAGGGGACTCAGCGCTCCATAGAAGCGGTTGAATAACCTCTGCTGACAAATTAAATGAAAGTTTATCCTCGCCCTGGAAAGTAACGGCCGCAGTAAGTGGCTGCTTCAGTACAGCCTGCTGTTGTGCATCATAGAGCTGCGCCAGAACGGACAATCCGGTATGGGTCTGCGCTTCATTATGATTAAATAACTTCAGGTCCAGCAGTAGCTCGGCATCCTGATATGCGTCATCCAGTTCAGTACGAACAAAGAAATCGGCGATCTGAACCGGTGAAGGTGAATGCAAATATACACCACGGAAGATGCCGCTTAACCGCCAGAAATCCTGATTCTCCAGCCAGCTCGCATCACACCAGCGATATACCTCCACAGCGAGCTTGTTCTCACCTTCCGTTAGATACGAAGTGATATCAAATTCTGCGGGCGTGAACGTATCTTCGCTATAACCGACCAGCTCCCCGTTCACCCATACATAAAAGGCAGATTCAACGCCCTCAAAATGAAGCAGGACAGGCCGGTCTTTCCAGTCTGCAGGAACAGTAAACGTGCGGATGTACGAACCCACCGGATTATAAGTTGTTGGTGCAAATGGTGGCTTCAATTCAGGCTCACGCTCGACCCACGGGTACGTCATATTTGTATAGTGGGGATAATCGTACCCTTGTAGCTGCCAGTTGGAAGGAACGGCGATCTCGTCCCAGTCACTGGCATCATAGTTGTTCTCATAAAAGGATGTAATCCGTTGCTCCGGTGTCTCCGCAAAGGCAAACTTCCATTGACCATTCAGTGATTCGTACCATGGCGATGCGCTGGAATCATTGGACAATGCTTCTGTTATAGATGGAAACGCTACCATAGAAGCATGTGCGGGTAGACGGTTTACTTGAAAAGTCTCGGGATTATTGTTCCATTCCGGGTATCCATTTGCCGGAGGGGTGTGTACCAGTTTCTTTCGCATAACAGCAACTCCTTCTGAAATGTTATAATATTGTCATTATAGAATTGAATGATGACTTAGAGAATAAAGAATATTGCCCATATATATCACAATATGAAACTAACGATGGAGAAAGTGGTGTACTGGATGGATACCCGGATTTTTTTTGGTAAAACAGAAGAAGCTGCTCGCCTGCCGATCTATATGACCACGGTTGGTTACTGGGAACACCAATATGAAACTGAGCGTCCAGAGGGATTCCCGGATTATCAGATCCACCAGATTATTCATGGTCAGGGGAGACTGATTATACAAGAGGACGAGTATATCGTCGGACCGGGTGACGTTTTCTTTCTGTACCCCGATGTTCCGCATCGATATATGCCCATCAGTGACCGTTGGGAACTGGCTTGGGTCTCGTTTCAGGGGAGAGAGGCTAGCCAGTTATTATCTTATGCGGGGATAACTGGTTCACGCGTATGCAGACTCAGGACAGCAACGCTGCTACGTGGCCTGGAGCAACTTCTGGTTAGAGGAGAGAATGGCGGTGATACGGATTACGCAGATTACGATGTGGAGTGTTCCAAACAATTATATGCCCTGCTGCTGGATCTGAAGCCACTGCTCATCGCATCCGCCAATTATAATGATGAACTGGAGCGCTTGAAGCCTGTGCTGCGTTATATCGCAGAGCATCTGGATCGTTCGCTTTCGCTGAAAGAACTGGCCGATGTGGCTGTGGTATCTCCCCAATATTTGTGCAGGCTGTTTCAGAGGGCACTCCATACCAGACCTGTATTTTACGTGAACCAGGAACGGATCAATCGAAGCAAACAACTCATGTTCAGTGAGAGAGAGCTTCGAATATATGAAGTTGCTGATCGGGTGGGTTACGAGAATGCCAGTTATTTCTGTGCGATGTTCAAAAGGCATACAGGCATGAGTCCAGAGCGTTTTCGCAAACTGCATGGACTGAATTGAAAGTCCGAATACTATTATTCATTTTGAATTTTGATCTGTTATTCATCCCAATTTCAGTTTCCATTAAGGTTGGGAAGGTAAGATAAGTCTTGTAAACCCCTTCTCGTGTTAAATAGATGTGTGACTGGCCCTATCGGATTGTCCTCCGGTAGGGCACTTTTTTTCTTCATTTCTTCGGTTGGTGGTATGATAGATGAATACATAATGTGTAACCAACTCTAGTGACCGGAGGATGGAATTGTGGATCACAGCTTGCACCCGTTGTTTAAGCCTATTCAGATGAATGGAACGTACCCTAACAGTTATTATGTTGAGAAAATACCTGCTGCCAGTCTGATGGCTTATGTGGCCTGTTATTGGGAATCAGGATCTCTTCCGAACACACATGCGGAAGTTGCTAAGAGAGAAGGTCCAGAGCGATCAATGACGACGGTACCTGCCCGGGTATTACCGGATGGTTGCACGGACATGCTGATTACATACGACCCAGTCTGTTCAGAGCACTCCTATGCTTACTGTGGCAATTATACACAGCCGTTCGCTGTACCTGAGCCATCCGATGATGGTTCCCCTGCTGGAGACTACACCTTTGGTGTCCGGTTCTTCCCGGGTGGAGCGCATGTCTTCCATGGCATGCCACTGGAGTGGTTTACGGATAAGCGAATTGCCCTTCAGGAATGTTGGCCTGAGAAGCTGAACGAGCTTCAGGAACGGATGGCTGAAACGAATCATTTTGCAGAGCGAGTAGAGGTTATGAATGCGTACTTGAGTCCGTTGCCCGTGCAGGCAAGCACATCTGAGAACGATCTGATGAAAAACGTGCTGCACCGCATCTTTATGGATGGGGGACGTATGAGTGTCCAAGAGCTGGCGATGCGTGAAGTGATCAGTGAGCGGCAGTTGCATCGCAAGTTCTCGGAATGGGTAGGAATCAGCCCCAAGCGATTCAGTGAGGTGGTTCGTTTTCATCGTGTGCTGAGTGATATTCATCAAGGGAACACGGCAGACTGGGCAATGCTTGCCCAGAATCATGGATTTTTTGACCAAGCCCATCTGATTCGGCAATTTCGCAAGTTTTATGGAGAGACTCCGCTGACGGCAGCCAGGGAGCATGGCAGAATGTTGTCCGATTTGTACAATAGATCTGTAGCACCTTCGGTTATACTGAAGTCGTGAGAATAAAAGATAAGGGAGACATCATATATGAATGGAACATTGCAGATTCGGGATCACTTGTTAAATGAATTGGAAACAGGCGTACGGACGGGGGCTTCGTTAATTCGCTTGATCCGTTCGGAGGATTGGTCGTATCGTCCACAGGAGAATATGCGTTCATTGGTGGAGCTAGTGCATCACTTTATCCAAATCACGGCATCGGATCTTGCCATTATGCAGGAAAAAGGTGAAGCTGAGGTTGGGCTGGTGGAGAATAGCCTGTCGGGGATTGAGGATATCGAGAAGCTTGAAGCAACATTATGGAGCAATTTCGAATCCTACAAAGCTTATATCACGGGATTGAGTGAAGACGACTTTTTGAATCGTTCAACAAAAGCTTTTTATATGGAACATGGTCACTTGCAGGTTCAATGGCAGATTGAAACGGTAACACACGTATTCCATCACCGTTCGCAGCTGTATAACTATCTCAAGCAGCAGGGCCATGAACTGAACTTTTTCATGCTGTATGCGTAATTAAACTAAAGTAAGCTTAGTTGGCTCCACCGGATGGTCCGGTGGGGCTTTTTTTGCGTACATTCGTCTATCAATCTATGAAGTCTATCAAAATTGGACATTATGACGCTGGTAATTCACCGTTTCTTTAATAGATTTCAAGCATAGAATACCGTATCAAAGCAAAAAGGAGGTGATTTCAATGGCCATCCTTTTACCGCAACAGTTTTACAATCTTCCAGCCGGTGTAGGCAAGTCCTACTATGAAAACTTGGCTGGAGGCACAAATGCCAGCGCTACAGTGAACAACTTTGGACCTTTTCCGGTATCTCTCGTGATCACACGTGTTAATGCACCAGTAGTCACTTACGTTGTTCCTGTAAACAGCAGCCTTACCATTTCTGCTGGTGGAGTTCTGGTGTTTGCCTTGTTAGCTAACCTTGGAGGCGCAGCTTCCGGAACAATTCAATTTGCCGTAGGTGATTTGTAATTGGTGTAGACTGGAATGGAATGACCTCTGTCGGACATCTTGTCGGCAGGGGTTTTTCTTTTTTTTATGTGGAACCTTCTGGATTGAAAGTGATATTATACTAGAGTCTTATTATTTGATTAATAGGTTGTTATAAGAATGAATTTCTTATACAGCGAGAGAAAGGGAGATTTGATGTTTAGAAAGATGTTCATCTGTATTTTGGGGATAACCTTAGGATTGTCTGCAATCCTGTCACCACATGTTGCTCAGGCGGCGAATGAACAGACTACTCTGGAGTATGGCAATGGGGCTACATATTATGGAGAGACCAAAAATGGAAAACCTCACGGGAATGGAACCATGACCTGGGGGAAAACCAAAACCTACAAAGGAAGCTGGGCACAGGGAAAACGTTCGGGACACGGCGTATATAAAGTTATAACACGCGGAGAGGACAGTATTACAGAGTCCAAGTATGATGGGAACTGGAAGAGTGACAAGAAAGATGGTCAAGGTAAACTTGAGATAAAAAAAACTTCTCTGGATGATGTGATGTTAAGAATGCGTCTTCAGAGTGGGGCGTTTGTCAAAGATCAATGGGTAACTGGGTATGATATTCAGCATGCAGCAGTAGCAGACCCTCCATATTCGTTTGCTTACAAAGATTCGAAAATGAGTCTTAAAATCTTGGGAGATGCCGGAAATATTTTGAATGGATTAAAGAATAACTATTTCTTCTCGTTTACATACCAAAAGGGAAAAATATATAAAAGTGTTGGTGTTGGAGATGAGTATGATCGCAAGCAATTTAGTTCTTTTATAAAAAGTGTAGAAAAAGAGATCAAGCCTCATATCAATCAATTTGAGAAATTGGCTAAGCAATTATAAGTGTAATTAGAAGGTATGAACGTATACAGATTATAAATGTTGTTTATCCTGACGGTCATTCGATTAATTTAAGGTATAAGCTGCACGCAGATTGGTGTTGGCATACAGGAGGTTAGTGGATGATGAATAGAACAATCTTATTTGAAACCGAACGGTTGGAATGTGCGACTTGGAATGAAGGAGATCGTGCGCTGGCGTTTGCATTGTGGGGCGATCATGAGGTTGCCAAATGGATTAGCAGCAAGGGATTTCTGAGCGAGGATGAAGTAGAAGCGAGATTAACACAGGAAATTCAAAGGCAAAAGGAAGCGGGGGTGCAATATTGGCCCCTTTTTGAGAAAGAGTCGGAGGTGTTTGTCGGTTGCTGTGGCCTGCGTCCGTATTCTCCAGAAGAGGAGATCTATGAATTGGGATTTCATCTAACCCGGGATCACTGGGGCAAAGGGTATGCACAGGAAGCGGCGCGGGCGGTAATTGGTTATGCCTTTGACAAAATGAATGTGAAGGCACTGTTTGCCGGGCATCATCCGGATAATGAAGTGTCACGTCACATCTTGATCAAGCTGGGATTTGAGTATACAGGTGATGAACGTTATGAACCAACAGGAAAGAAGCATCCATCGTATGTGCTGCGAAAATAAGAAACCCCCGACCAATGAAGGACAGGGATTGAGGGCATCCGGTTTCCTCTTTTTTATAGAGTTAGTTCATTCGAAACAATACGATGTGCGGTGACGATTTGCCCGGTGCTGTCTTTTCCCCACACTGAAATTTCAGTTGATGCAGCTGCGCCTCCACCCGTTGTGAATACATATTCGTATCCATCCAGGTTGGCATAGTAGGTTTGAGAGGAGACTTGCCCGGGGGTCAGATTAACGGATTGCAGCACATATAAGGTCCTCGTTCCATTTAGGAAATAACCTTCAATGAGTACATTGGACGTATTGATGGAATCGGTGTTGACCATTTTGATGGTGACTTGTTGTGTAGGCCTGCTGCCACCGGAGAGGTTGTTCTCGATCGGGCCTGTAGAAAGGACTGCCATAGGTCCATCTCCTTTTTTTATGAATGACTTTTTCTGAGAAAAGCTAGAATAGCATATGTTAGAGTCGACAAAAGCGTTTGGACAAAGAGATATATGTACTGAATGAGAAGGAGGGACTGAATCTTCTGGCCAAAGGGGATATATGTTTTCATGCTTTTTTTATTTCGCTTTCAGCTTCTATTAAGGTAGCAGAGGTAAGATAAGTCTTGTAAACCCCTTCTCGTGTTAAATAGATGTGTGACTGACCCCGCCGGGCGCCGGTGGGGTATTTTTTTGTTTTATTTTCAAATAAACAAAACTAAACAAAAATAAATAAAAGTTTAATTCTGTGTTTTTCATTGACTATCAAAGATAAACAAAGGTATAATGAATGTGAAATAAAGAACTTACTATGTACATGGCAAGCCATTTGATTTTCAATATAAGGAGAGATTGATCATGAACGTGACCCTTACCAATGAAACAACGCAGGTTGCAGGTTTCCATATCCCATTTGTCCGTGAGATGGCTGAGATTACACAACATATGTGGAAAAATGGCTGGGATGAGCGTAATGGCGGTAATGTCAGCTATCTGCTGGAGGAAGAGGAAGTTGCCCAATATATCGATATCCATCATGTGATTCGCAAGATCAAACCGGCATTTTCGGTGCATGAGCTGGCAGGCAAGTATTTTATCGTGACCGCATCGGGCAAATATTTCAAAAATGTACTCGCTGATCCGGAGAGTAATCTAGGGTTGCTGCGTGTATCGCAGGATGGACAGGAGCTGGAAGTGCTCTGGGGATTGAAGTCCGGGGCGAATCCAACAAGTGAGTTGCCTACACATTTCATGAGCCATATCGAACGTTTGAAATTGGACCCGAACCACCGGGTTGTCATGCACAACCATGCCACTCATGTATTGGCTATGACGTTTATCCACGAATTGGATGAAGCAAAATTCACGAAAACGCTGTGGCAGATGTGCACGGAGTGTGTGGTTGTATTCCCGGATGGGATCGGCATTATTCCATGGATGATTCCTGGATCAAACGAGATTGGACGCGAAACGGCTGAGAAAATGAAAGAATACCACGCGGTCATCTGGCCGCAACATGGCATCTTTGGAACAGGAACAACGATTGACGAGGCATTTGGTCTGATTGAGACGATCGAGAAGGCAGCCCAAGTGTATATGCTGGTCGCTGGTCACGAGATCCGGCAGAGAATTACAGATGAGCAGCTGACCACACTGGCACAAGCGTTTGGTGTTACCCCTCGTCCCGGAATTCTGGGCAGATAAAATAGTCAACGCATAGATCAAGGAAGTGGTCTTTGGTTCAATGAACCAAAGGCCATTTCCTTTTTTTTGACGAACAATCGTCATTTTGGTTCAAAAAAGTTCAAATTGCTGAACAAGAATGGCTTTGTTATCGATTATTGAATCGTAGAATGCATTATCACGCGCTGGCGAAATTCGGGTGAAATGACGTATTGTCAACGGCTCTGCGATTTTGCATAATAACAATGCTTCACAGATGAGAGACGGAAGGAAGTTATGATCATGCTTGGCAAAATGAAGAGAATCTTAATAGGCAAGCCCATGAAATCGGCTGAACTGGATGGAGAAAAATTGGGGAAATGGAAGGCACTCGCCATCCTGTCCTCGGATGCCCTATCGTCCGTTGCCTACGGTACGGAACAGATTTTGCTGGTGCTCGTTGCGGCCGGATTCGCCGCCCTGTGGTACTCTGTTCCGATTTCGATCGCCGTGCTGGGATTACTCGTCATTTTAATTTTTTCCTATCGCCAGACGATATTTGCTTATCCAACAGGGGGCGGCGCTTATATCGTAGCCAAGGATAACCTGGGTACAACATCCAGTCTGATTGCCGGAGGATCTCTGCTGGTCGATTATATTTTGACCGTTGCGGTAAGTTCGTCGGCAGGGACGGATGCGATTACGTCGGCTTTTCCTATGCTGCATGACTACAGTGTTGTGATTGCTTTGATTATGATTGTTTTTCTAACGATTATGAATTTGCGGGGAGTAACGGAGTCAGCGTCTGTGCTGGCGATCCCGATTTATCTGTTTATCTTTTCGATTGCGGTTCTGATTATCTCGGGCGGAATCAAATTTCTTGCCGGGGGGATGGAAGCAGCTGCACCTGAATTCGGAACAAGTCTATCCCATGTGAGTATGTTTCTGTTACTGAAAGCATTCAGCTCCGGTTGTTCGGCCTTGACTGGCGTGGAAGCGGTAAGTAACGCAATCCCGAACTTCAAGCAGCCTGCCGAGAAAAATGCCGCGGGTACATTACTGCTCATGGGTTGTATATTGGGAGCCATGTTCATCGGAATCACCTTACTGGCTTATGGGTACGGAGTGAAGCCTGATCCCAAAGCAACGGTCATTTCCCAGATTGCTGAAGCGACGTTTGGCAGGGGCACGATGTATTTTATCATCCAGGGTGTAACTGCACTGATCCTGTTCCTCGCTGCCAACACAGCTTATTCGGCTTTTCCGCTGTTATCCTTCATGATGGCAAAGGATAAATACATGCCGCATGCATTTATGGTCAGAGGAGACCGCCTTGGTTTCTCAAACGGGATCATTTTCCTCAGTGTGATGTCTGCGCTGCTGGTGGTCGGGTTCAAAGGGAATACGGAAAGCCTGATTCCGCTCTATGCGGTAGGGGTGTTCATTCCATTTACGCTGTCACAGCTCGGTATGATGATTCGCTGGATCAAAGTCAAGCCGTCTGGCTGGCAGATGAAGTTGCTGGTCAATACCGTCGGTATGCTGACCACATTATCGATTACCCTGATCTTTATTTTCACCAAGTTCACACAGACATGGGTCATCTTTATCTTTTTGCCGCTCGTTGTTTATGTGTTCATGCGTATTCACCGTCACTATTGCAACATTGCAGATGAGCTACGGATTGATATTCAGGTCGATAAGCCAGCCAAAAAAGGTAATACCATTGTCATTCCTGTTGCAGGCATTACCCGGGTCGTCATGAATACGATCAGTTACGCCCAGACGATGTCGGATCACGTGGTCGCACTTTACATTGGCTTCGATGATGAGGCGATACGCAAGATGGAGCAGAAGTGGGAGGAGTGGAATCCAGGTGTTCGTCTGGTCGTGATCAAATCGAGATACCGTAGCATTATGGGGCCGCTCAAGAAATTCATTGATACAGTAGAGTGGAAAACGGCTGAGACCGATCACATCACTATATTGATTCCGCAATTCATCACCAAGCACTGGTGGCAAAATGTACTGCACAACCAGACCAGCTTCATGATCCGAGCCTATCTGATTAATTACAAAGACGTGATTGTCACAACGGTGCCATATCATCTTAATCGTTAACTCGAACGGTTAATCGCTTTAACCCGTTTGGAATATTTACAGATTATTGTAAAATGAGTCACTTTTATTAATAGACAAACGTTCATATTCCATTTACACATCAAACCGCAGGGATATCTCCAAACAGGGGAGTTCTTGCGGTTTTTTGTCGTGAAATCCGGTCTGGATACCGCTTTCGAATGGATGCACATTTCCGTAAAGTCCCTTGTCCATGATTAACGTTACGTTGATTCAGCATGAATTTTGCTGTGACATTTGACTCTTACACTAGATAACGTGGTGCTGAAGTGGATGTAACATTTCACACACACTGAATGCGTGAAACAAGGGGGAAGAAAATCCGATGAGTGAGCTTGATAACCGGATCAGCTTGCCCGCCGCCAAACGGCGTGTATCCGGTACGAGTGCGCGCCGGACAGCCTCGCTGCGTGTGCAGCAAATGCGGGAGAATCTGCTGGCCTATGGTTTCCTGGCACCATCGCTGCTTTTGTTTGCAGTGTTTCTGTTTTACCCGATGTTTAAGTCCGTGTACCTCAGTCTGCATTCCACAGATCCGACGGGACAGATTGCGGCTTATGTAGGACTGGATAACTTCAAGGCTGTGTTCCAATCAGGACTGTTTATGCAAGGGATGAAAGTGACGTTACTATTTGTGCTGTTTACAGTCCCGACGGGTATGCTGGCTGCTCTGATTCTGGCTGCACTGACCCACAACCGGTTCAAGGGAATGCGTGTGTTCCAATTTGTATTCTCTCTGCCCGTGGTGTTATCCGTGGGTTCGTCAGCGGTCATCTGGAAGTTTCTATTCCACCCGACCCTGGGCATGCTGAATTATCTGCTTGGCAAAGTAGGTATCGATCCAATTCCCTGGCTTACCAGCCCGGATTGGGCATTGATCTCGATCTCCATCATGACAATTTGGATGAACCTTGGATTCAACTACATTATTCTATCCAGTGGTTTGGCGGGCATCCCGGATGAGATCTATGAAAGTGCCAAGATGGACGGTGCAGGACCATTGCTGACGTTTCGCAAAATCTCGATGCCGCTACTGTCACCAACGTTGTTCTTTGTCACGGTTGTATCAATCATTGGTGCTTTTCAATCGTTCGGTCAGATCAACATTCTAACCCGGGGTGGTCCGATGGACAGTACAAATGTTTTTGTATATTCCATCTATCAGGAAGCCTTTGTTAATTTCCGCTTTGGTACAGGTAGTGCACAGGCACTGATCCTGTTCGTGGTGATTATGCTGCTGACCCTGATCCAGTTCAAATGGGTAGAAAGGAAAGTGCATTACCAATGAGTGCGACATGGACCAAAACGCTGTTGTATGTATTACTGACGATCTGTGCAGCGCTTGTGCTGTATCCGGTGATGTACACCTTTTTCATGGCCGTGATGACGCCGGAAGATGCGAGTGCTTATCCGCCACATATCATTCCAAATTCCATCGATCTGTCCAACTTTAGCGAAGTATTTGATATTGTTCCGATCGGTCGATTTATCGGCAATACCTTTCTTGTCGCAGGACTGACAACGCTTGGTCAATTGATTACAGCGAGTATGGCAGCCTATGCGTTTGCGAAAATGCAGTTCAAAGGCAAAAACGTCATCTTCAGCATGTTTGTCGCAACGATGATGATTCCATGGGAAGTGACGATGATCCCCAATTACCTGACAGTTCGCAGCTGGGGCTGGCTGGATAGTTACCAGGGGTTGACGGTGCCGTTTCTGGCAACGGCGTTTGGTACATTCCTGCTAAGACAGTTCTTCATGCAACTGCCCAAGGAACTGTTTGAGGCAGCGAGGATCGACGGTTGTGGTCATATTCGCTATTTCATATCGCATGTCTTGCCTTTGTCCCGTCCGGCACTTGGAACACTGGCAATCTATTCATTCCTTAGCATGTACAATTCGTATCTCTGGCCGCTGCTGGTGACAAACACACCGGAAATGAGAACCGCACAGATCGGAATCTCGATGCTGGAGTTCCAGGAATCCACAGCGTGGAATCTGGTATTTGCCGGAACAGCAATGGTCATTCTACCATCCTTACTGTTATTGATCTTCGGGTTGAAACAGCTTGTCCGCGGAATGGCCGCAGGAGCGCTGAAGGGGTAGGAAGAGAAAGTTTTACAACTATTTAATTGAATTGAAGTGGAAACTCTGAAGGTATTGATCTAAAGATTTTAATTTAGAGGTTTTGAATCAAACCATGTATCAGGTCTTAAGGTCTGGATACCAAGAGCGAATAAAATGAGGCTCGTGCTTCAAATAAGATGTTGAAATGAACGACGGTAGTAGTGGAGGGGACGAAATCGATTCTGAAGAAGCAAAGCGTTCGCCTTTATCCCCGGATTTCCCCCTTTGAAAGGGAATGAAAAGAAATCCGGGGATAACAGCGATCAAAAGAACGATTCGTAACCGTAACGGCCACACCGCGTCATCCCCAAGATTTTATTGTACGCGAGCCATATAAAAGGAGAGCGATTTCGTTTGAAAAAAAGAGGAACATTTGCATTAATGCTGGCTGCACTGATGTTGGTCATTTCCGCTTGCGGAACAAAAGCTGAAACAAGTAGCCCGGCAAGTGGAGCACAAGCAGAAGCGGCCGCAGCTGAAACAACACAATTAACGTGGTGGCATTCCATGTCTGGCGCTGGGGAGAAAGCCATTAACCAACTCGCTTCCGATTTTAACGCTAGCCATCCCGACATTCAGGTGAAACCCATCTATCAAGGGAAGTACGATGAAAGTCTGAACAAACTCAAAGCATCCATGGGCTCAGACAGCGGTCCAGACATTATCCAAGTCTATGAGATTGGTAGCAAGTTCATGATCGATTCGGGCATGATTACGCCAGTACAACAGTTCATCGACAAGGATCAGTTCGACCTGTCCCAACTGGAGCCAAACATCATCCGATACTACACCATCGATGGCAAATTGAACGCCATGCCGTTTAACACATCCAACCCGATCCTGTATTACAACAAGGATATGTTCAAAGCAGCAGGTCTGGACCCGGAGAACCCGCCGAAGACGTATGAAGAGTTTGAGCAAGCAGCAAAAGCACTGGCGAAAGACGGTAAGCCAGGTGCATCCATGGCGATCTACGGCTGGTTTATGGAACAGTTCTTTGCAAACCAGAATGCAGATTATGTAAACAATGGAAACGGAAGAAATGAAGCAGCTACAGAGTCTCTGCTGAACTCCGAAGCTGGAGTGAAGACTTTAACGTGGTGGAAAAAGATGATTGATGAGAAGACCCTCTCCAATCTGGGACGTAGCACAGACGATACAACAGCAGCATTTACCGCTCAGCAAATCGGTATGACTCTTGATTCCACAGCTGGCCTGCGTAAAATCGTAGAAGGTTCAGGTGGCAAGTTTGAACTCGGAACAGGCTTCCTGCCTCGTCCAGCGGATGCCAAAGAAGGCGGCGTTGTAGTGGGTGGAGCGAGCTTGTACATCATGAATAACAAATCGGAAGCGCAACAGCAAGCAGCATGGGAATTCATCAAGTACTTGGCTACACCAGAGGTACAAGCGAACTGGAGTGTTGCGACAGGATACTTCCCTATTACGACAGCAGCCTACAATGAGCAAGTATTAAAGGATAATATGGCGAAGTACCCGCAATTCCAGACAGCAGTCGATCAATTGCACGCTTCCGCAGATTCGACAGCAACATCCGGGGCATTAATGGGTGTATTCCCGGAAGCCAGACAACTTGTCGAAGGAGCGATTGAAACGGTCCTGAATGGACAAGGTACACCACAGGAAGCATTGGATGCAGCAGCCAAACAAATTACAGACAAGATTGCGCAATATAACAGCACGGTGAAGAAGTAATTGTAGGCTGATTTCACATTACAACCAGATGCGGCGTTCATCAACGATCGTCGCATTGTTGTAATTTTATGATATCCTCTGAGACCTAAGACGGATTTTTCTTAATGTACAACCTGATTGAACAAATGATTGCAACATTGATAACATGATGAACATTAACAGGTTATGTCTGATCATAGGCCAAGTAACAAAAGTATGGCTTAAAAGAATGAGGGATTGTATGTCAAAATAAAAGATATTTAATTAACATGTGTCAGTAGTTCGATTTTATATACCACGGATAGGTCTAAAGTCGAGATGACGATTTATGTAAAAAAAACTCCTACGCGCTAACAATCGGCAAAACCTACGAATAATTGCAGGATGTACTCATTCTCCAGACAAGATATAGCTTAGAAAGATTTCGCGAAAATCAGCGGGTATTGTAGAAATTAGTTCTCTATGGGCAAATGAATTTAATATGTTTAACTCCCTAAAACAGCTTGCAGACTCCCATCTGCAAGCTGTTTTTTTTACTAATTAATGCCTGTTAATTTTCACCAAGTGAAGGTATAGTAAACAGGATTATATAGAAGGAGTGTTGACGAAATGCAAGATCAACCCGTTTTAATCGCACTATTTGCCATAGCGGCAGGAATTTTTAGTTTGCTCGGTGGTATCAACAATTGGGACTGGTTTATGAAGAGCTTTAGAGCAGGGATTTTTGTAAAGACCATTGGACGGCAGGGAGCAAGAGTGGTATATGGTATTCTCGGTGTTGTTATGATTGCCATTGGTGTAATATTGTTGCTGATCGGATAGTTATTGGGAAATAAACGAACTCACTAAGTATCATCTACATACGATGTTCATGAGCGAAGGCAAAGTAAGAGGATATGTGAGAAGAGTCAAATGGAAAAAGCGTTTGAATGCTTAAAGCAGCAGTATGCAGTAAGACCAGGATACAATATCAAATCAAATAGCATGCCTGAAAAAAACATAGCCATAACAAAAAGACCACCGAAAAATACCGGTGGTCTTTTTACCAAATTCAGGTTTATTCATCTCAATCTGGTTTAATTATCTTTTAAGTCTTCAACGGAGTTGATATCCATGTACGTTGGAACAACCAAACCTTGTTTAACTCCTGTCATGCTGACAGCGATATCTTCAATCTTGTCTCCATATGTCTTCCAGTAGTCCCCATGTGTAAGCGGGAGCCAAACGGCTGGAGAAGCATCGATATCACCTGCTGCCAAGCCTGCCCACATGGGACCAGCTTCGACTTGCAGTGCTTTGACTGTGTAACCCAGATCCGTCTCAAGCACATACTTCATCAGGTTGGTACTCGCAATTTCAGAGTCCCATGCAACATAACCGAGACGTAAATTGTCACCTTTAACCGGGGTTAACCCCTTGGTCCATTCTTCAATTTGGTCCGGATGTTTTTCCGCATAAGTCTTGGCAGCTTCTTCAGGCGAAACGCCCTTTTGAATGTCTACCATGATTTCACTCATTTGATCTGCAGTCCAATTAAAACGAGAGAAGAACTCATAGGCAACGGGATGATCTTCTTTGATTCCCTTACGTCCAACCGTGTGAACTTCCTCTGCATCGCCGAAAATTAAGTCGGGATCATCCAAATACTTCAGATCATACTGATTGAACATCCAGTGCGGAGTCCAACCCGTAACGATGATGGGTTCTTCATTTTTATAAGCTTTGTCCAATGATGCAGTCATTGCTGCTCCAGAACCTTCAATCAGATTCCAGTTAGACAATTCATAATGTTTAATGGCGTTTGCTGTGGCCTTCATCAGACCTGCACCTGGATCAATACCAACGATTTGGTGATTAACCTCTTCGCCCACATTAGCACTTGCCGATGGAGTGGAAGAAGCTGCACCGGTCTCCAGATCTGCAATCGAGTTTACTTCAGTCATGTACTTAGGAACCACGAGGCCTGTACGTACACCTGTCATATTAGCCCCCAGATCATCCACCTGGTCTTTGTAACGTTCCCAGTAGTCTGCGTGTGTCAATGGCAGCCAAGCTGCTGGAGAGGCATCTACGTCGCCTGAGGCAACACCCGTCCACATTGGTCCGGCTTCGACTTGCAGAGCGTTAACTTTATAACCCAATTTGTTTTCCATCACATATTTTAGCAAGTTCGTACTTGCGATTTCGGAATCCCAAGCCACATAGCTGAGTTTGAATGCATCACCGTTCACTGGAGTCAGACCTTTGGTCCACTCAGCAATCTGATCGGCATGTTTCTCAGCATAAGCTTTAGCTGCTTCTTCTGCAGATGTGCCATCTTGGATAGCAGTCATCATTTCACCCATTTCATCCGATGTCCATTGGAAACGGGACAGGAATTCAAACGCAACAGGGTGATCTTCTTTCAGACCTTTACGGGCGATGGTGTGAATTTCTTCAGCATCACCGAAAGATTTCTCTGGATCTTCCAGATATTTCAGATCGTATTTGTTGAACATCCAGTGCGGAGTCCAACCTGTAATGATGATTGGATCTTCATTTTTGATGGCTTTGTCCAGCGTGGCCGTCATGGCTGCACCAGAGCCTTCAATCAGAGTCCAGTCAGTTAATTTATAGTCTTCGATCGCTTTTGCAGCGGACTTCATGATACCAGCCCCTGGATCGATACCGATAATCTGATAGTTCACTTCTTGACCTACAGCATTGGCTGCTGAATTGTTGCCACCAGCCGAAGTTGTGCCACCAACGAAGTATTGTGAGAAACCAGCTACAAGCACAAGGAATGTTGCCGCAGCAGTGATCCATGCTTTTTGCTTGGCTGTAATGCGTGAGCTCTTTTTACGACCTGGCATAAATACATTTTGTGTAAAACGGTCCAGAACAATCGCGAGTACAACAACGGCCAGACCGGCTTCGAAACCTTTACCGATTTGCAGCTGTGTTACAGCACGATAGACTTCCGCACCAATACCTTGTGCACCGATCATGGATGCAATAACAACCATGGACAGTGACAGCATGATGGTCTGGTTAATACCGGACATCACGGTAGGCAAAGCGAGTGGAAGCTGTACTTTGAACAACTTTTGCATGGAAGTTGAGCCGAATGCATCAGCTGCTTCAACCAATTCGCCAGATACCTGTCTGATACCCAGGTGAGTCAGACGAATCGTTGGCGGGATCGCAAATATAACAGAAGCGATAACACCTGGAACGACACCTAGACTAAAGAATGTGACCGCAGGCAGCAAGTAGACAAATGCAGGCATCGTCTGCATGAAGTCAAGCAGCGGTGTAATGATACGCGCCGCAGTTTTACTGTATGCGAGCCAGATTCCGACAGGTACACCAAGCAGGATCGAAACCAATCCTGAAGTGATAACCAGACCGAGTGTGTCCATCGATTGGGACCAGTATCCCAAGTTATCTACGAGCAAGAACCCGATAACCGTAAATAGTGTCAGTGGGAGTCGTCCTACGAGGAACGCAAGAACACCCAATATGGCAATGAACAGGAGTGGATGGGGCAGCATGAACAGCCCGGAGAAGAATCCAACTACTGCCTGAATAACAATAGAGATGACATTAAACAATCCGGAGAGCGAGGAGCTCATCCAGTCAACGATGGATTCAATCCACGATGCTAGTGGTATTTTGGGAATCATTCACAAGTTCCTCCTTTACTGCAACTTCACCGCTAAGTGCACCCAGCAGGGCACCGCGGACGATAACACCTTGCAGACGGCCATTCTCACCAACAACAGCGAGCGGCACATGGGCTGAACTTACAATCTCGAACAATTCATGAATCAGGGTTTCAGGCGACACTGTCGGCCCGTCCGTGATCAGAATGTCATTTAATACTTTATTTTCGCGCATTGCACGGGTTGCATCTTCTGCAGTAATGACACCAAGTAGCTTCTTCGAACGGTCAATGACAAACAGATTAGAGACACCATTTTCGCGCATGAGTTCGAGGGCTACCCGAGGACCTCGGTCAAGTGTGATTGTCTCAGGGCGACGCATGACGTGAGCGGCAGTGAGGACCTTGGACAGATCCACGTCTTCGACGAAGCGGGCCACATATGAGTTGGCCGGTTGAATCATGATTTCTTCCGGTGTACCGATCTGCACAACTGCGCCGTCTTTCATGAGGGCAATACGATCGCCGATGCGCAGCGCTTCGTCCAAGTCATGGGTAATGAAAATAATGGTCTTTTTCATTTTATCCTGAAGCTCGATCAACTCATCTTGCATATCACGGCGAATCAATGGATCAAGTGCACTGAAGGCCTCATCCATCAGTAGTACTTCCGGGTCATTGGCAAGTGCACGCGCCAAGCCGACACGTTGCTGCATCCCGCCACTGAGTTCATCTGGCATTTTGTCTTCCCAGCCCTTAAGGCCAACCAACTCAAGTGAGGTTTTTGCCTTCTCCCGGCGTACTTCCTTATCTACTTTTTGTATTTCCAATCCATACTCCACATTATCAAGAACGGTACGGTGCGGGAACAACGCAAACTTCTGGAAGACCATGCTAATCGTTTTCCGGCGCACTTCGCGCAATTGTTCTTTGTTCATCTTGCGTAGATCCTTACCATGGACCAGAATTTCTCCGGATGTTGGTTCAATCAGACGATTGAACATCCGAACCAGTGTGGATTTACCACTCCCGGACAGTCCCATAATAACGAAAATCTCGCCTTCCTTAATGTCCATGTTGACCCGGTTGACACCAACCGTTATCTGTTTTTCTTTGGCCAACTTTTCTTTACCCCAACCTTGCTCCAGTAATTGCAGACCTTGCTCGGTTTGGGGTCCAAACAATTTACTCACGTTTTTCACTTCAAGTATGGTCATGTTTTCACCCCTTCTGATGTGTTGTGCACTTCGAACGGCTTTCAGCATCCATAAGCCCATACACTTATGCGCCCAGCCACGAAATCCGGTAATTGTTGCTTCGCTTCCCGTCTTTCTGGGTAACGTTTTTAAGTCTAACAATACTTAACCAGTATATCAACCGAATAAACAGTACATAATGTTTGTACAGTAAAAACTGTACAAAGTTTTTCGTCCAAATACTCCGTCATTCTCCTTATTCTGGCTAATAAGGCAGCTTTACATTTGACATTGCTTTTCCTACAATAGAAAATGAGCTGAATTGAAGCTGAATTTTTTGGTTAAAAGATAGTCATAGGCAATTGTAGCCTGGTAAAGTTCCCATTTTCATACATTGGGTGAATGAAAGCCCTCTGGCATATATGATGTCCGGCCGAGTGCTTTCCCATGTAAGCAGGACTTTTAAAGTGTTGCAATTATTTCGCCAAAGACTGTGGAATGTTCAGAATGGAGGTTGCAAGCATGGGCTTGGACCATTTACAAGAGGAACAGCAGGCAACCGTGCTGAAGATTCGTAAGCGCGTCATTGAAGCCATTGGACGTAATATGGATCTTTACGGCGTTACGCTGTCGACGGGACACTTATATGGATTGCTATTTTTTGCAGACAAACCAATGACCCTTGACGATATGGGACGGGAAATGGAAATGAGCAAAACGAGTATGAGTACAGGTGTACGAACACTGCTGGATTTGAAAATGGTAAATAAAGTGTGGAGCAAGGGCTCCAGAAAAGACCTATATGAAGTGGAATACGACTGGCATCAGACGTTTACGGATTATTTTGCGATTAAATGGAGAAAAGCCGTGGAGAGTAACCTTCAGATTCTACGCAAATCAATTGAAGAACTGAATCGGTTAGTCGAAGGTCTGGATGAGCAGGCAGACGCTGAACTTATCCACATTCTGATGGAAGACAAACACAAAGTTTTGCAAGCGGAAGCATATTACAAATGGTTGGATCGGTTGATTGATACCATGGAAAATGAAGAGATATACAAGCTTGTTCCGAAGGAAGAGATCAAGGAACATTCATGATTACATGCAAAGGGCCCTTTCCGTTATAGGAGAGGGCCCTTTGGCCTGTGCAATATCTTACCGAATTATTAATGAAGGAACACGATGTAAAAGATAATCTTGCCCATCGTATCGACCTATGTTCACATCTAATGTCCGATCAGACCTGCCTGAGGAAAGACTACAGACTGCTGAGTAATCTGTTCCAGTTCGTTCAGAATCTGCAACCGGCCACCCGGGGTCCAACATAACCGCTGCCAGTTCGATATATCGTGAACGTTACCATACAATACAGCAGGGGATCGATTCCATGATGCCGTTTGTTTCATGCGTCGGAACACCTTTTCACTGGCAGGCTGAAGCGAAGCACGATAGATCAACAGGTAATCCGTATCCAGCACGGGGATACTATCCGCTACATACTCATTTCTGGAACTTTCGGGAGATACAAGCTGAGCAGGCTGAAGTCCCAATTCAGCATACAACAAGTGATTTAATGGATGCTCGCCAGTCCCTTGTAAGCGAATGAACTGATTCGTAACCTCCATCAGAGCCAACCGTTTTTGTCCGAAATAGGGTTGAAGGTTCAGGCTTGCTTCAAGCTTGCGAAACTCAAGTTCTTTGAAATTCAGTAACGCTTGTTTCTCACGTCCGACCAGTTCGGCTATGCGAATATGGTTCTCTTTCCAGTCATCAGTGGACTCCAAGATGATGGTGGGTGCAATACTTTTCAGGCGATCGTAATAGGGCTTGTGGTAAAAATCACCGATGATCAAGTCTGGCTTCGCCTGCCGAAGTTGATCGAATTGTCTGGTTAATCGGCGTTCTTGTTCATATTCATCCGATTCTCGGTCGAACACTCCTTCACCTTCCAGCACAGCTACCGGGCGCAGTCCAAGCGAGGCCAAGTTCTCATGGAATCCCATAATGGATGCCGTAGCTACGCGAAGTTGATCTCTTTTCATATATACGCTGGGAGCAATCCCCAAGGTTTGTTTGAATTTGCGGCTAAAATAATATTCATTGCCATACCCGACAGATACCGCGACGTCTTTGAGGACACAGGATTCCTCTGTAAGCTGTTTTTTGGCTTCGTTTATACGTAAACGATTCAGGTAATCGGTCGGTGACATGCCTTTGGCCTTCTTGAAACTGCGTGAATAGGAGCTGGGGGTGAGTCCAGCAATCTTGGCAAGCTGATCCATGCTGATTCCTTCACTCATGTAACGTCGCATATACATAATACTGCGTTCCAAGGCAGGGTCCACTTTCTCATGATTGGCTTCTAGCCTGTTCTCTGAGAGAAATTGCAACAGCTCATGCAGCTGGCTATGTATGCTGATAAAGTGATCCGGTTGAAGACCGCGATAGGTTTCATACAGTTGTTCCAAACGTAATACAGCCTGCTGCTCATGACGAACCAGCAACCTGCCTGTCTCCCAATCCAGCGGGAAGGCGGGTGATGAGGTCATTTTCCATTCACCGCGCACTTGCTGCAAACAAACCGTATCCATGCTTAGCAATATACATTCGGTAACGATCGAGCGTGCAGCGGCCTCGATGGTTGTTCCTGGCTTCAGTACAAACAAGCTGCCCGCTTGCGCCGTATAGACTGTATCATTCAGGACCAGAACACCGTCTCCTTGCAAAATAAGACAGAGCATGGGCCGTGACACCGTCTTGCCTTGCACACGGAAATTCTCCCCACGACGCACACGGCACATGGAGGAGAGGAGCGGTAGAGATGAGGTTTCAGCAATGAAGGGAAACTGTTCAGTCATACGGACCATCCTTTTGTCTTATTTTCTTAATGATAACAATTATCATTCTCATATGGAAGATGTTTTTGAAAAATAGTTTTCGACAACCAAAAAAGGACTACCAAGAGCCGTTATGGCTACATGGTAATCCTTTTTGTTATGGACATGTCCGTTGAATGGGCTATACGCCTGAATCAACAGGATATGTTAGTACGGTGTCACCAATAGAATATTGTCGAGGAAAACGTCACTCATTACTTTTTTCCCTGTTCCACCGGTTTGCACGTGATACAAGCGATATTGATCTTTGGCATTGATGTAGAAGAGGCCCGCAACATCATCTCTGATATGGAATGCATCCCATTCGTCCCCGGTAAGTTTCGTTACCTTGAGAGCTGTATTAACCGAATAGAGTCCATTGTTGCCCGAGATGTATGCAGCCGTAGATGTACCATTGGTCAATTGATTCGCAACATACGTTACATTGTTCAGGTTCAGGTTGGCAGACTTGGTCACTTTGTTGCCCGAGACCGTTTTGGCATAAGCCTTTTTGTCTGCATCAATAAGGACAACCTTGTCTGTACCTAGGGCACTTACTTCACGAACGCTTTTGTTATGAAGCTGAAGTGTTTTGGCTGAAGTTGTTAACGCAAACGCTTTGCCTTTGGCATAATTGTAATCCTTATTGCTGTCGAGAACGATTCCTTTGTTATACACGTAAAGATTGTTTCCCCAACCACCGGAATATACAGCATTCACATCCAGTTTGGCTTTGGGATTAACCGCGGTTGCTTTGCCAGTGTTGTATTTCACCTTATACATAACAACAGCATTGGTGGAGTAAAACTCCTCGTAGGGGTCTGTATTTACCATCAGTTGCAGTTCGTTTTTGGCTTGATTTGTAAAATAACGTCCTTCCACTGCGCCTGCGGCAATCCGCTGCACAGCTCCAGCACCGTTGGACGTTTTGGACACGATCCACGTGTTTCCATTAACCAACGCATTATAGTAGGCACGCCCTTTGGTTACCAGGAGGAATGGGAAGTCGGTATCAGCCTTGTCAGCAATCTTGGTGACAGATGAAGCGTCACTATTGCCATTCGCACGATAAATGGTACCTGTAGCATCCAGATAATAGATGAATCCGTTATCCGTGTAATAGCTGAGTACATCTGTAGCAAATGTCTCTGCCGCATCGCTGGACCCGTCATTTGGAACCCGAAGCAAGGTTGTGGAAGAAGCAGTCTGCGTGTAGTAGAGATATGAGCCTGCCGCGTGCAAGTCCACACCTTGGAAATCAATTAATACTTCTGTTGTATTGCTGCCATCCGCGGATACTTTGTACAAAACTCCGTCGGACTCATAATACACTGTGGATTGGCTAAGTGAAGCTGCCTCGGCTGCGGTTCCACCTCCCAATGTCACTGCTGCAATGAGTGCAAATAACAGCAATGTACAGATGGTGCGTTGTACGTATGTATACCCTGTTTTCATTCGTTCATCGTCCCCTTCGTTCTTCTATATGTATGTTGTTAATTCCTTATGTTATATCGGTAAACTATGGAAGATATGTTAGCTCTCAAACATGAAAAAAAGAAGAGAATGAAATTGAATTTCATAGTCATTCAAACCTGAAATCAAATTGCGCATGATGCTGCCAATCCCGTCCCAAAGCATTCTCCGCCTGATTTGATCGTGATAACATAACTCTCAACCAGAGCAGAGGAGTGAGCGATCATGGTATTGAATATGGCGATCATCGGATTTGGGAATGCAGTAGTGAATTATCATTTGCCTTATATGGACAAAAAAGCAAATATCAAGGTGAAGGCGATATACCGTCGCGAGGAAGATCGGCTTGGCGATACAGAGCGTGAATTACTTTATCCCGAGATTACTTTTACAACGAATATCGAAGACATATTGCAGGATGATGAGATTGAATTGATTGTTGTCGCTACCCATGTGGATAGTCATGTAGAGTACGCCAAGCTGGCATTGGAACACGGGAAACATGTACTGGTGGAGAAACCTTTTGCCTCCACTTCTGCGGCAGCCAAAGATATTTTTGAACTAGCCAATCGTAAAAATCTCATCGCCATGGCAAATCAAAATCGCAGATTTGATGGTGACTTTCTGACATTGAAGAAAGTGATTGAGAGCGGCAAACTGGGGAATATTGTTGAAATCCAGTCCCACTATGATTATTTTCACCCACAGTATGCGAGAAGTGAATTTGGATTGATGCATGGCTTGGCCGTGCATACGATCGATCAGTTAATCTCCATCTATGGCGTAGCTGACCGTATTGATTATGATGTTCGGAGTTTGATCGCGCCGGGTGAATCCGATGATTATATCGATATTGATTTTCGTTATGGACGAATGAAGGCCACGATTAAGTGCAGTCTGCTTGTGAAGATCGAACATCCAAAATTCATTGTGCACGGGGATCGAGGGAGCTTTGTCAAATATAGCAGTGGGCATCAAACGAAAAATGGAGATGGACGAACCAGGGTATCCATTGAAGCTGAACCGGAGAATAACTGGGGTACGATTAGTTATGTGGACGATGAGGGAACATCACATACGGAGAAAGTTCCTTCGGAAGCGACAGACTATGGCATTTTATATGATCAACTGTTTCAAGCCATTCGACATAACGGTGATAAACCGGTCAAGGATGAAGAGGTTTTATATGTATTGGATATTTTACATGACGGAATCGAAGCGGCGAAGAGAGCCAACTGACAAACAACCAACGACAGGAGCGAAACGATATGATGAATATAGCAACGATTGGTACAGGGTCCATTGTAGATGCCATTTTATCTGCGATCAATGAGCTGGAAGATGTTACGTGTACAGCGATGTACTCCCGGAAGAGAGAGACAGCACAGGAGCTTGCGGGTAAGTATGGGGTCGATACCATCTATACGGACCTGGAATCCCTATTTTCAGATACAAATGTAGATCTCGTATATATTGCTTCACCAAACAGCATGCACTATGAACAGGCCTATCAGGCACTTCAACATGGCAAACATGTCGTCTGCGAAAAACCGTTCACATCCACGCTTCAGGAAGCAGAAACGCTGATTGCACTTGCAAAAGAAAAGAATCTGTTGTTGTTTGAAGCCATCTCCAACATTCATCTGCCCAATATTAAAGTCATACAGGAGCAGCTACCAAAGCTTGGTCCGATCAAACTCATCCAGTGTAACTACAGTCAATACTCGCGCAAATACAATGATCTGCTTGCAGGGGAAACGCCGAACGTATTCAATCCACATTTCTCTGGTGGCGCGCTGATGGATATCAATATTTATAATCTGCATCTGGTCATGAATCTGTTTGGCAGTCCGAATACCGTATCGTATACCGCGAACAAGCATGCAAACGGCATTGATACATCAGGTGTAGTGGTTCTCCAATATCCGGAGTTTATTGCGGAATGTGTAGGTGCCAAAGACACAAACAGCATGAACTTTGTGCTTATTCAGGGCGAGAAAGGTTATCTTCAGGTTGTAGGAGGAGCTAACGGTTGCCGGGAGATCAAGCTTCAGATCGGGAATGAGCCTGCTGTGGCGTATAATGCGCAGACCAAATTGAATTGGCTGTACTATGAGTGGGAAGCGTTCAGGGACATCCATGCAAGTGGTGATCACAAACGGTGTTACGAACTGCTCGAACACAGCCAGTCTGTAATGAGTGTACTTATGAGTGCACGTAAGGATGCCGGGATTGTATTTACAGCAGACCAGCGTTAATCGTTAATACGTATCGCTAATGCTCCCCATGTACAACATGTCGAAAATGTAGAGTACCGAGACCATCGAAGACATTTTGGACAGTCTTAACTGTTCATTGTATCCGTAAGCCAGTAACGTTTCATCACAATGTCTGGACAGGGTTGAATGGTTGTTGCCCGTGACCGCGATGACTTTCATCTGTTTGTTGCTCAGCACTTTGGCGGCTTCAATCATAGATTGGTTCTCACCTGTGTGTGAGATAACAAAAGACAGCGTCAGGCTATTGGGATTCATTGTGTTCAAATAATGCATGTTGGGACTATTATGAGCAATGGCAGATATGCCGAGTTCATTCCACTTGGCACAAGCCTGTTGAGCCAGATAATAATTCATATCACTGCCATAGATATCGATACGTACGGATTCTTTGACCCAGTTCGCGATTCGTAGCAAAACAGGAGCATTTAACATCCGGCGCGTATCATCTAGCGCCTGCTGATACAGGTAAGGAACTGAGTCGATGGCAGCCAGCACGTTGCCTTGTTCTGCAATTGCATGATCCTGCGTCTGCAACGCGGAAGGTATCTGTTGATATTCAAGAGCAAGTTTTAACTGAAAGTCTGGGTACCCCTTGGTACCCAGCTTTTTGCATAAGCGAACAATGGTGGATGAGCTTGTATAGGTCTGCTGAGCCAGTTCATGGGCTGTAGAATCAAATACAACTTCGGGATTGCTTAGGATATAGTCCACAATATGCTTCTCCTGTGCCGTTAATTGTGAAGCATATTTTAATTTTTGAAGTAGTTTGGATTCCATACAGTTGTTCCATTCCTCTCTAAAATCATCCCTTAGCATATATCTCCACATCATAACCTGCACTTATTTATTTCTCAATCTGTATAGCGGAGCGACAGTGTAGTTTGTTGATTTTCGTCGCTACACTCCACATCATTCAGATCTGACTTTCCGCCAGTTGCTGACGACTATTCCACGACGTGACCAGACGAAGAAGAACCACACTTATGAGCAGGAGCACTGCTCCAATCATGACTAACATCCAAGGACCAATCAGCAGCATGCCACTGGCTTGACCAGCGACTAAGGCGATGAGGGGAAGGACAATTAATCCGCCGAGCTGATAGGCTTCCTGGAACCCACGGACCTTGGCCGAGATCAGGACGTTTAATAAAATGACCATAAGACTGCAAGCGGGAACAACCCACACCACAAGTATTATCCAGTTCAGATTGGGAAACATCAACGTTCCAAACATGGGGTACATCAGAATATTGGCAATGATTCCGTAGATCAGGAAAGTAACCCAGGATAATAGAATGGAAGGGATCAGGGCAGCTAGCACTTTACCTTTAAAAAGAGTGTCCATGCTGATCGGTGTGAACAACAATCCTTCCAGCGTCTTACGTTCCTTCTCACCAGCGAAACTATTGGCCGTCAGAATACTGGAGGCCATCACCGGAATGATGAGAAACAAGGGAGCGAACATATACATGGCCAAGTAATAGACAATACGATGATTATCTGTAGGCATGGAAGCAAGCTGTGGAATCTGACCACCATGGGTTAACGCATCCAATGATTCGAGCAGAAAGCTGATGTTGCCCACAGAACGGAGTTCCATTCTGGAGGCCGCCCACAGGAGTGCAGAGGGCATAATGATTCCAATAATCAGTGGAACGATCAACATGGGCAACCAGAGCTGAATGCTGGCTGTGACGGACCGGATATCTTTACGTACCAGTGCACGTATGGCTTGGCCGTTATTCATGGTGGTGTGCCTCCCTTATGGCAAAATAGATACTTTCCAGATCACTGCCCGTGATGCGGGCCTGATAGACTTGACCATGCTCCGTTAATTGCCTTAGCAGTAATGGAATATCTTCACGCGATGTAAGCTGAAATACTGCTTGATGTGCGGAGAGTATTTCAGGTGTAAAGTCGGTTGCCGTGTGCCATCCTTCTGGCATGTCGGCTTCTACTTCGAGCTTCGGAGTGGACAGGTACCGGCTAACAATCTCCTGTTCCGTGCCTTCCTCCACGATGCGCCCCTTTTCCATGAAAATATAATGATCACAGACAGCTGACAGTTGGGACAGCACATGGGATGAGACCAGGATTGTCATCTTTTCTTCCTTATTTAACTGACGGATAATGCGCAGCACCATCTGAATTCCATCCGGATCCAGGCCATTGGTGGGCTCATCCAGAAACAGGATGGAAGGACGGTGCAAGAGCACTCGTGCAAGGCCCAAGCGTTTCTTCATGCCTGTGCTATAGGTGCCGACTTTTCGATGCTGATAATCCTGCAACTCGAACAGATTTACAAGCTCGTCGATTCGTTTCTTGGCATGCTTCAGGCCAAAAACATCTGCGAAGAAAGTCAGATTGTCACGCCCGCTCATATTTTCATATAATCCACTTTGCTCGGTAAGAGTGCCACACATGGCCAGTACTTTCTCTGCCTCACAAGCGGCGTCCAATCCGTTAATGGTTACCTGTCCACTGGAAGCGCCCAAAACCCCATTCATGATACGGATCAGTGTGGTTTTGCCCGAACCGTTGGGTCCAATCAACCCGGTGACACTGCCTTGTTTAACTGTAAAACTGACATCATGCAGTGCTTGATGCACTTTGAATTGCTTGGATATGTTGCGTACTTCGATCATGTATATTCACCGTCCGATCTGAGTTTGGAGATTATACGTGTGGTAGGCTGATATCGTTCAAATGGACGACAAAAAAGATATTTTCCTCCTTCAATAGTCCCGAATGGAGGATGCACATTTACCCTGAAGTCTGCCTGAAATCGGGTCTCAGGTTTGTTTTCACTCTGTCTTGTAACATGTATCCTTATTTTAGGGTAGAACATCCGTTTCATTGCTATTCATAACGTGGTAATGAAAGATAAGGCCTTACGTCTCATGAATGCCTGAAATATGCATATAACGCCGGTCTTGGTTATTCAGGGCCGGCTTGACGTGATGTTTTGGCGTGCCTGTCACGGGGAACGTCTGTTTCTAACGATTACATAATGAATTCGTCTAACACATCCATATGAATACATCGTATGGGTACATATTGTGTATTGGACGTAGAGGAAGGTGAGTGAGTCATGACAGCATCCAATGAATATCGTTTTCAAGTGAACCTGAGCGGGATGATCCAGATTTTATCCAACCATCTATATAGCAGTCCTAAAGTGTTCTTGCGCGAACTGATGCAGAATGCGACGGATGCGATTACCGCACGAACGGAGGCGGAGCCAGGGTATCAGGGTGAAGTTCGTGTTGAACTGACGGGAACAGGTGAGCAATTGACCATGATGGTGGAGGATAACGGCATCGGCTTGACTGAAGCTGACATCCATGAATTCCTGGCGATGATTGGACAATCCTCGAAGAGGGGGCAGCAAGCGCTGCTGGATGGAGAGACGTCCTTTATCGGGCGTTTCGGGATCGGGTTGTTATCCTGTTTCATGGTGAGTCACGAAATTGTCATGCTGACGCAATCCGCGAAGGGCGGCCCTTCGATGGAGTGGCGGGGCAAGCCGGATGGCACCTATACGATTCGACAGTTGGACACACAGCTGTCCCCGGGGACCAAAGTATATCTGCGTTGCACACCGGACGCGGCGCACTACTTTGAACCAGAGTATGTGAAAGAAGCTCTGTTCTATTACGGAGCATTATTGCCGTATCCGGTCACGTTGTATCATGACGGCGCGCAACATGTGGTGAATAGCGAGACACCGATCTGGCTGATGGACCCTGCACTCGCACGTTCACGCAGAGCGGAGGTATTGGCTTTTGGTGAACGTCTGCTTGGCGAGCAGTTCCAGGACTTCATTCCGTTGACGACAGCTTCAGGCCGTACCGGGGGTATTGCTTTTGTACTGCCACACGCGGTTAATCTGAATGCCAAGCGTTCTCACCGGGTTTACCTGAAGCGAATGCTGATTTCGGAGAAGGCTGAGAACATTTTGCCAGAGTGGGCTTTCTTCGTGAAATGTCTGATCTGGACAGATGAGCTTCAACCGACGGCATCACGGGAACATTTCTATGAAAATGAGAAGCTGGAGGAAGTTCGCTCCGAACTCGGAGACGCACTTCGCAAGGGACTGGCCGACATGGCTGAGAGCCAGACGGAACGGCTTCAGAAGCTGATTCGTCTGCATGCTCTGTCCATGAAGGCATTGGCTGTGCAGGATCAAGCATTCTACGCGATGATTCATCGCTGGTTGCCATTTGAGAGTACGAGGGGTCACCGTGAATTGGGTGAGTTAATTGATGAAGGAGAGACATTGTATTTCACGTCCTCTGTTGATGAGTACCGTCAGATTCATCATGTAGCTTCCGCACAATCGATGCTGGTAATTAACGGTGGTTATATCTATGACAGCGATTTGATGGCGACACTGCCGATGACCGTGCACAACGTACACACGGAGCGGCTACAGCCGGATCAGGTCTCGATGAGTTTCACCGATGTGCCACCCGCTGAGCGTAATCAGTATTATGATGCGTTGCGACTGGCCGATTCTGCCTTACAGCGCTTCCGTTGTCGGGCTGAGGTGAAAGGTTTTAAGCCATCGGATCTGCCAGTGTTGTTCACGCTGTCTCAGGAATCCTCAACACTTCGTGCGCTTGAAAAAGCAAGCGAGGAGAGCACGGAATTGTTCTCGTCTGTTCTGGGTTCATTGTCTTCTGGCATGAGTTCAGCAGGCTACTCAACCTTGTATTTGAACGTGAGTAATCCGATCATTCAGCGGGTACTGACATCACCGGATGACCAGATGACACCGATTGCCATCGAAATGTTATACGTCAATGCACTGATGATGGGGCATTATGCCATGAGCAAGCAGGAGCTTGAAGTGTTAAATCAGGGCATTGTTCGTTTTATTGATTGGGGTTTGCGTGCCAATACAGATCGTAAGGGGGAAGCCTGATGAAGACAGAGATGGATTTTGAAGAACTGATGGACGAGGCCTATGGTTTGCCCAATGGTCCGGCGAAGCTTGGTATGCTGGAGGAAGCGGCAAGAGTTGCCGATGTGAACGGCATGGAGGAAGAGGCATATGAAGCAAGATCGGAGATTGTGGAGACAGCAACATTCTGTGGTTATCCGATGAAAGCGCTGATTGCTTTTTCCTGGCAGCTGGGCAAGTTCGACCAACAGCCCGAAGAATATGATGAAGAAACGTTAATGTGGTCGTACAAATGGATATTGGGCAAGATGCCCGACTTCCCGGAAATATCACGTGAGAAGATCATGGAGCTGTTGGAGGATTTCGGACGGCGCTTCAAGTCCTACGGTTACAGCGAACGCTCCTACTGGTATTATCGGTTCCGGATCTTTATGGATTTTGGGGAGCTGGAGGAAGCGGGACGCAGTTATGATCGATTCAGAACGATGGATCGTGACTTTATGAGTGACTGCGAAGCCTGTGAGCAGGATGAGATTATGCGATATTTCTTGTTAAAAGGAGACGATGAGAAGGTGTTGGTGGCGGCACAGCCTATCCTGAAAGGGCGTATGAGCTGTGCGGAGATTCCCCATCTGACTTTATCTGAAATTTTGATGCCGCTATATCGGTTGGGACGGACTGCGGAAGCAGATAAACATCAGACCAAGGGATATCGCCTGATTAAAGGCCAGAACGATTTTGTGCAGAGTTTTGCGGAGCAGATGGATTATCTCACACGTACGAACCCGGCGAAAGGCATTGATGTGCTGGAGGAAACACTGGTGTTTGCTGCTGATCATGAAGATCCTTACGCCAAAATGTTGTTTTATGCCAGAGCGGCATCGTTGCTTCGCCGCTGGGTGGAAGAATCTCCAGAATACCGATTGCGTCTGCCAGCATCCTTCCCGTATGAAGGTGATCCAGGCGACCTGCTCAAGCTGGCCGATTACTTTGCGGAGCATGCTCAGACCGCTGCAGCCAAGTTTGATCAGCGCAACGGGAACAACCATGTATCTTCGTTGATCGAATAGAGACGGATATAACTCAGTAACAGATCGCTATAATAAGTTATGAAAAGTAACGAAACAGGCTTGTTCAAGAAGGATCGTATCCTTCTGAACAAGCCTGTTTTTTCTTGCATCATAAGCATGATCAATCTAATCGATATGAAGATGTATTATTTTTATTGTGCAGAAGTCGCAGAAGGGACCGGCGCTGGTACTGGAACCGGTGCAGTTTCAGATGTCTCCGCTGCAGCTTCGGCTTCTTCAGCAGGTTCTGCTTGCGGCTGCTGAGCAGCCATCAGTTCAGCGACGATTTGATCTGTTGGTTGGGTAAGCAGCGCATACATGATCGCAGCCTCTTCCTGACGAATCAGAGGTTTGCGGGAAAGGAAATCAACAGAACCATCCTCCATTACCTTCACCTCGGGTCCATGGATACCAAGCTTCGCCATCATCTGAATGGCTGGTACAGCCCATGCATCTGTGTGCCCCGCAAGTTTCACATCATTGAACAGTTCGCTAGGATATTGTAGTTGCATCATTCTCCACATCATGACCATGGCTTCCTGTCGGATAATCACTTGATCCGGCTTAAACTGCTGTTCGTCCTTGCCAGTGATCATACCCATTTCATATCCAAGTTGAATATATCCGGCTGCTGCATGGTCTGCCCAGTCGGTGCCTGCAGGAGGCGTTGTTTTGCTAGGCTTCAATCCACTCAGTTTAAGGGTGTTCTCAATAAATTCAGCTCGTGTCACAGCTGACTTCGGTTGGAAAGACTTGTTAGCATCATTCTCATAATATCCAAGAGATTGTATGGCATAGATGGCTTCAGCATAAGGACTGTTCTCACGAACATCCTGGAAGCCCATAGGCTTTTGTCCTTTTTTCTCATAACCCATAGGGTTGAGGTAAGGTTCTTTCATATAGATGGTTCCATCAGCATTTTTTTTGAATGCTGTGAATTGACGGGTCAATTCATCTTTGAAGAGATTATCTTCCACTTGAATCAGGTTGCGTTGACCCAGAAAAACGTCCGAAATGCTCAGTTGTCCAGGCTCTGTACCGTCATTTTTCAGGGAGCTGACGATCGTGCTAATTCGTAGATCCGCGTACAATCCGGTGAAGCGTTGCAGCTCAGCTGCGGATTGCGGCGTGTATTCCTTGAACTGTACAGGTTCTGCATATTGCGGGAAGAAGTTCTGAATGAATGCAGGGTAGAACAGATTACGAAGTGCTCCATTTTGATTATACGTCAGGAAAACGCCTGTATTTTGCTCGGGAATAAGGAAGAGATAAGAGCTGAATCCGGTCAGGTCGCCTGCTTTCGTAATAATTTTTGGACTACTTCCTGCTCCGGGAAGCTGAAATGCAGCTTCGAATCCATACGTGGTGTTTGGTAACAGTGGATGAATGGAAGAACGGTACTGTTCCATACTTTTTACCGTGGATTCCTTGAAAATTCGCTTGTTGTCCTTCACGCCATTATTCAGGAAAGCGATCATGAACTTCCCAATGTCTTCTGCGGTAGACAACATGCCGCCTTGAGGCATAGGTGTTGGAGCGATGGTGTACAGATCAAGCGGATTGTGTGCCGCATCATAGCCAGTAGCCAGCTGCTTTTGGAACTTTTTGTCCAGCATGAAACTGCTGTTATCCATTCCTAGCGGTTTGAAGATATGTTGTTGCATGTAGGTTTCAAAGGGCTCACCGCTTACATTTTCAACAATCATGCCAAGCAGCAAGAACGAGAAATTATCGTACATGTAGGCGCTACCAGGCTCTCGAACGACAGGAGGCATATGTTGCTTTGCGTAATCCTCCATCGCTATGTACTTGTCAAAATCAGTATGGATGTCTTCCTGCTGGGGATCACGGATCTCGAATCCGGTCGTGTGTGTGAGCAGGTTCTCCACAGTTACAGGTTTGTCAAAAGGATTATCGAATTCGAGCCCTTTCACATAGGTCTGAAAGTCAGCTTGCAGATCAACCTTGCCTTGCTCCACTAGCTGCATTACAGCAGCTGACGTGAACGTTTTGGATACAGAGGCTACACGGAAGGCCGTATTTTTCGGATCGATCGCTGTTTTACTCTCCACATCGGAGAAGCCATATCCTTTTTCCGCCAGAACTTTGCCATCCTTCACAACAACAACGGAGGCTCCCACATAATGGGGTTTTGCCTCAGGTGAATCGAAGAAAGAATCCAGAAAAGCTGTAGCCGATTCAGTTGTCAGCGCTTTCGTCTTTCCTTGTTCAGCAGCTACTGGAGTCGCGGTCTCCGCCTGGACTGCGGGTACCCACAGACTGAGAGACAGAACTGCAGCCATAAAAGCTCCTGTTAGGGAGGTGAACCTGAAACGGGTCTTTCGTTTGGATAAATGCATGCAAACACTCCTTTATGAAAATATTTACAAAATAGTTACCTACTCATGTATTACTGATTACTCGCACGATAGGTTTCACGATAATAGATTCCAATGTTGGCAATCCAGATCACAGAGAGCATCACAATTGGGAATGGAGCAAAGGTAAAGAGCATCGAATATAGAACCATAGAGACCATTCCAACACCAAGAAGTACATTCATCATCTGAAAAGAACGATAGGCTGCGCGATAGACAATCCATTTCTCGCCTTCATCCAGCTTCTCAAAATGATCCTTCTTCATGTTGCGCGAGTTCAGATCCAGAGTGCGCTCAGGATAATAACGGTTGTATCGCTTCACAGTCAGAGTTTGCACGACCACAACGATGATAATAGAGATACACGAAGCAACAAAATTCAAGAGGTTGAACAGTTCTGGAGAATTCGGCATGGTTCGGTTGGATGCATACAAGGACAAGGCAAGTGCTGCCCAGGTAAACGTAAGAATAACGCTGAATCCGCTGAGTATCATCGCTTTACCGAGGGAGCGCTCTGCGGGAGAGATGAGTGAATCGGAATCTCCATAAGCGTCATCTTCCATGGGAGGGACAGATGGCGTGCGGGATAGACTGAAGATGTTCCACACCGTCATAACTACCACAAGAGCCGCCAGGATTGCGAATAAAAGATCATAGTCATAATACACGGACAGCGTCCAGTTCAAGTCAGAAGGGAGTTTACTCACTCCGCTAGCGCCGAGAAAACCAACTACAGCGCCACCGGCTGCATACAATGGAAGACGCAACCGCTTTTTAATGGACGAGGATGACGAATTTTTCATTTTAATCTCCACCTTTCAGTTCAAAGATTTTTTCGACAGGTTCACGAAATACATGTGCTATTTTTAGTGCCAGAACGACCGACGGAGAGTAATCTCCACGCTCAATCAGGGCAATGGTTTGACGGGATGCACCAATGAGTTTGGCCAGTTCTGCTTGGGATAGCCGGTCTCTGGCTCGTAACTCCCGAACGTGATTGTGTAATTCTTCCACTTGCTCACCTCCATGAACCTAATGTACATGATATTTTACTAAATGTAAACTATAATATACAAAATGTTAAAGATCATTTACTTCTAAACGTTGATAATGGACATGAAAAAGAGAGCCTGCTGGGCTCCCTAGGATTTTTATTTTGTTGTCGGAAAAGTTGCCAGAAAAGTGAAATCAAGATGCATCTGCACACGGCAGATGTTGATTCTGTTCCTCTGCCTTCCGAAGTAACATTTGGAAAAAGATGAGCGCTCCAAGCCCCACCAGGATATACAGACCAGCCATCGCATAGGAGGGCAGAAAGGCTCCAATGGTTAACCCGAGACTGCCGAGAAGGGCAGCAGCGTTGTAACTCAACCCGTCAGCAGCCATATAGGCAGCACGGTCCGAATCTGGAATCATGCCCGCGAGCATGACCTGACGAACAGGGGCGTACATCAATTCTCCAATGGTTAGCAATATAGCGGATGAGATGAGTAACCATGCCCAGTTGCTGAAAGCAAGTACGGTGAAACCTGCGGTATAGAGGAGCATACCAACAGTCATAATAGATCGGGACTGGAAGCGACCTATCCATCTGGAGAATGGAATGGCAAC
Organism: Paenibacillus sp. FSL M7-1414; assembly: GCF_038003195.1. NCBI lineage: Bacteria > Bacillati > Bacillota > Bacilli > Caryophanales > Paenibacillaceae > Paenibacillus > Paenibacillus sp. FSL M7-1414. The sequence continues at coordinate 1,537,468 of NZ_JBBOOS010000001.1, forward strand.
CAAGGCGACCATTACGGTGTTAATGACCATGATCAGGCTGAACATATGCAGACCTGAGATATCTGAGCCGAACAGTTGGGCGGTGAATTCATTTTTTAGACGAACAGCGATGTATTTATCCAACTGAAATTCCAGGGAGACTGCAAGTACAGTGGCCGTGAAAAATATCATGAAACGTTTGTCCTGAAAGACCGCCCAGTACGTTTTCAGTATGTTCCTCTGGATGGGAGTATCTCCACAACCTGATTCGCGTTTATCCATTGTTTCACGAATCATAAAGATCAAAATAAACAGGGTGGCTAGGCTTTCAAGGCATACCAGACTGAACAATAGGAAACGAAACGATTCGAAAAATAGCCCGCCCATCAGTGCACCAAAAGTTACAGCAACGTTTGTTGTCCAATATTGCAATCCATATACATAATGACGTTCATGTTCACTGCTCACGTCGACAATCATGGCATTAGCAATCGGCACGGTGATCCCTGAACTGAGACTGCTGAGCAGAAACATGATGCAAGTGACAATGATCGAATCCATCCACGGCGAATTGGCGATGGCCAAACAAAGCAGAGCCACTACCTGCAGAGTTTGTGCAACCACCATTAACTTCTTCCGTCCAATTCGATCAGACCAATATCCTGCCCACAATCCCACAATCATGGAAGCCACAATATTGACCGTCAGCAATAACCCCGCCAAACCTGCGCCAATCTGAATACTCAGATAGATCGCCATGAATGGAATGATGGACTTCTGGGTCAGATCGGTGAAAAAATCAGTAATGATACGTATCCTAATGTTCGGGTGCAAATCGGCGTATTTCATAAGTCGTTTTTCTTCCTTCCCACTGGTCATGTTGATGTTACTGAGTATAATGGAGGAAAACCTGAAGAAAAACTGTAGAAGCATCCGGATGGATTTCGTATTTTAGCAGAAGGTAGGGCAACTATGGACGTATCAGAACATTACATTCAACTGCGATTAAACTTTCCACATGTGCATGATGAACAAGAATTATATACAACAGTAGGTGAACTTGCCGATCTATTATGTTGTACCATGCGCAATATGAACCTCATTATGAACAAATTCAAGGAGAATGGATGGGTCAGGTGGAACCCGCAGCGCGGAAGAGGCAAAAAATCGATGCTGGTATTTTGTGTCCCGTTGCTTGAAGTGGCGCGTGAACGATTTGACCATCTCCTGGATGGGAACAGGATGGAGGACGCCTATGAACTGGCCGCCACCTTACCAATTACGATGAGAGAACATCTGATGCAGCAAATGCAGCATCAATTTGGTCTGCGTTCGAATGGAGGGGACAGAGGACGAGTGGATACATTGCGGATTCCACGGAATATCCCTTTTAAGACATTGGATCCCACGCAGACGGCCATGTGGGGAGAAGTTTTTATTGTTGCGGAGGTTTTTGATCGTTTGGTTCGTTATAATGCTGAATACCAGGTCTGTGAACCGAGTCTGGCTGTGGCATGGGAGAGTCATTCAGAGGGGAGCGAATGGATCTTTTATCTGCACAAAGGTATACCCTTTCATCATGGCAGAATATTGGATTCAGAGGACGTGAAGTTTACCTTTGATCGCATTATCTCTGACAATAGTAACCCGTGCAGGCCTCTGTTTGGATCTATTGAGCGCATAGAGACGTTGGACGAATTGACTGTACGTTTTGTGTTAAACAAGCCTAACTTCATGTTCCCGGATCTGATGAGCAGTATGTCTGCATCGATCTTGCCGAGAGATGTGGAGATGAATCCGCTCCATCCGATTGGAACAGGACCTTATCGGTTGACACGTCATGATTCCAAGCTGCTTGTGTTGGAAGTATTCCCTTCCTACTTCCGAGGCCGAGCCTATATTGATCGCGTTGAGATATGGCAACTTCCCCATTCTGGGAGGGTGGAGTCCGTCATCAAGCATAATATATTTCCGGATGCGGAGCCTCGTGCCGTGCAGCATGAGATGCAGGGTGGCATGTATATGACGTTTAATATGCAAAAGGAAGGGCCGCAGCATGATGTGAATTTTCGCCGGGCTGTTCAACAGCTATTGAATGCGCAGGAGTTGTCGCAAGCGCTCGGAAGCACGAACACGCAGGCTGCTTATAGTCTGATTCGAGGACGAGTACAGCAACCTTTAAAGGTGGGTTCAGATCAAGGGGAGCCATGGAAACAGCAATCGGAACAAATAGAATGTTCGGTCACACCTGTATCTGACCTTTCCATGGAGACCTCACTGGCGCGGGCCTCAGCATTATTGCGTCATAGCTCTTATCAAGGGCAGAGTTTAAGCCTGTGGGTGGAAGAAGGCGAGAAGATGGAGGCAGATATGGTCTGGTTTGCAGAGAGAAGTAAACAGATTGGCCTACATATCAACATTATGCAGGGAGATCCGATCCATGCAGTCTATCAAGATGGGTTCGGGGATTGTGATCTGATCTATACAGGAGAAATCTTCAATGATAATGTCGTGCTGAGTCTCGTGACGATGTACACCTTCCAGAACACGTTATTCCTGATTGCGATGAATGATTACTGGAGACATGAACTGGAACAGGAATGTGGACGAGTGGTCATGATACAGGAAGCTGCGGAGCGGTTGAATAGATTGATTCGGCTAGAAGATCGACTGATTCAGGAGGCATTGCTTCTGCCCACATACAGCTTCAAGGAAGAACACGCCCATCATGATTCACTGAGAGATTATCGTCTTGCGGGGTATGGTCTGCCTGATCTGCGCAGATTGTGGGTGAAGAGAAGCCCTGGGGCCGCTGAAGAGGATACGAGTTATCCGGTGTATATTCCGTTGTGGTAGGACTATGCAAGCGTAGTAATGCCGTATTAACTGACTTCACCGATTGCTTGTCAAACTAGTCCGCATATATCGAACAAGTCCCTCATAACATGTACTAATCAAGTAGGGGTTCTGCTGCAAGCACAATCCTGAAGTGAAAACATGTGCTAAAGGGGATGATGTCATGCGCCGAATATCATGGATGCTTGCCATGGTATTGGTCTTATCGGTCTTGCTTGCCGCCTGCGGGAAGAAGGATGCGGCAGCTGTGGTCAAAGATCTGAACGAAGTCGTAGGAGAGATGGAAAGTTACCAGGGGGCAGGCGTGATGACGCTGCATACCGGAGATACGCCGCAGCAGTACAAGGTCGAGGTATGGCATCAGAAGCCTTCCTATTATCGTATTGCGTTAACGAATGCCAAAAAGGATGTAACACAGATTGTGCTGCGTAACGATGAAGGTGTGTTTGTTTTGACACCGAGCCAGAACAAAAGCTTCCGTTTTCAGAGCAACTGGCCAGATAATCAAGGACAGGTATATCTCTATGAAACATTGATTCGGAGCATTACGGGGGATACAACCCGTCAGTTTGCGGATGAGAAGGAGAGCTATGTATTTGATGTAGCTGCCAATTATAATACACATGCACTCGTCAGACAGAAGATCTGGCTGAATAAAAGCGATTACGCACCGAAACAGGTTGAGGTATCCGACTCCAATGCCAATGTGGTCGTGGATGTGAAGTTTGATTCCTTCAAATTTGGTGCTGCATTTGAGAAAGACGCCTTTGACATGCAACGTAACATGACAGCAGCTACAAAAGAGGGCGGCCAAACAGGAACGGATTCTGGTGTAACTCCTGCGGAGCAAACAGGTAATGAGGGCGGTAAAGAACCTGCCAATCCTCAGACTGCGCCTGAACCTGATGGAGCCGTTACTGATGGACAGTCGGGTATAGGTGGTGACACAGAGCAGCAAGGTACAGAAGGTGCTACAACAGGTCAGGAAGGCGAAGAGCCGACACTTGCAGAACCGGAAGGGGCAGACAGCTTCGGCGTGATTCAGCCGACCTATGCGCCGGAAGGCGTGCAGCTCAAGGACGATCAGATTCTGGAAGAAGCGGGAGACTATTCGGTTATGCTTCGTTATGAAGGAACATATAATTACACGATATTCGAAGCCAGACCACAGGATCGAGCTGTATCACTTGCTCCATCCAGTGTAGTAGATCTTGGATTCACACTGGGGATGATCAGCGGAGATGCATTGAAGACTCTGACATGGATGACAGATGGCATAGAATATCGGATCACCAGTGCCGACCTGCCTCAGAACGAAATGGTACGCATTGCAACATCGATGCAGGAAGAGTCAGGCAAATGATTTTTGAACAAATGAACGAATAGTAGCATAAACATAAGGAATGCTAAGAAGCATCGGAGACCCGTTCTCCGGTGCTTTGCTTTGATGTAAGAAAGGTGTTCATTTAGCGTTGTTTTTCTTACCCGATTACACTCAATAAAGCAAATTGCGCTTCTACGCAGAGGGAACCGGGTAAATAATCGATATAAGCAGATTTTGCTTGGGTGGAAAGTGGAATTTTGCCCTGCTAATCTCGCTTATCGGTCTTCTTCTGTGTTCGCATTTGTTCTTCAAAAGGCGCACCTTACATCTGTTTTTGGATGCGAAACTTCGGTTCATTTGACAGTCACATGCTGGAGCATTACGATGGAGTCTGACGTGAGCCGGATTAAGATGATTAGAGAAGGTGACTTAACGTGCAAGGACAATATCGGCCGACCCAAGCGGAGATCAATTTGGATCATTTGTGTACTAACGTAGAAGCTTTCCGCGAGGCATTGCCACAGGGCATGAAATTCCTCGCCTGTGTGAAGGCCAATGCCTATGGACACGGAGCGGTGGAGACGGCTAGGGAACTGGAACGAGTGGGTGTGGATTACTTAAGTGTGGCTTTTCTTGACGAAGCTCTAGAACTGCGACAACATGGGATTACGATTCCAATCCTGGTACTGGGTTATACGCCGCCTGAAGGGATCGCTGTTGCATGGCAACATGATGTGACCGTCACACTGTTCAGCAGGGAAGTGCTTGACGCCATTCGACATCTGGATGCGAGCACATTCGCTAACCAACTGAAGGTTCATATTAAAATCGACAGCGGCATGGGCCGATTAGGTCTGTTGCCTGGCGATGAGGCATTGGCTTTCATTCAGGAAGTAGCTTCGCTCAATCAGGTGATGCTGGAAGGCATGTTTACCCATTTTGCCAGAGCAGATGAAGAAGACAAAACCTATACACTGGAGCAGTATAGACGGTTCCAAAGCGTAGTTCATGCGCTCAGGGATCAGGGATGTTCCATCCCGATTATACATACGGCGAACAGCGCCGCTGCCATTGATACACCGGAATTGTCCTATGACATGGTACGTGTGGGAATAAGCCTGTACGGACTGTATCCTTCGGCTGAGGTGAATCATCAGGTGGTGAAGCTGTCCCCGGTATTGACGCTGAAGACAAAAGCGGTTCTGGTCAAAACACTGCCACCCCATTGGGGGATCAGTTACGGAACCCGTTATTTTACGCAAGGTTACGAACGAATAGCGACCCTGCCGATCGGATATGCAGACGGATTCTCCAGAATGCTGACAGGTAAAGCAGAAGTGCTTGTACGCGGACGCCGCGTCCCTGTCGTCGGTACAATCTGCATGGATCAGTGTATGGTGTCGTTACAATCTTTCGCGGAAGAGGCGGAAGAAATTCAAGTCGGCGAAGAGGTTGTCCTCATCGGTCATCAGTCTGGTGGCGTAATAACCGCAGACGAGGTGGCATCTCAGCTCGGTACGATTGCTTATGAAGTGATCTGCATGATGGCGCACCGCATTCCGCGGGTATATACCCGCGGGGGAGCAGTAGTCGCCAGAATCAATCCACTTTTGACATCCTGACAGGTAAACTGGACGTCATTCCCAATAAACTTTTTTTCAGAACAGAAGGAAAACTGTCGGAGCATCTCGAATTATGTATGACGGTAAGGATTTAATTCCTGAATTGAGATGTTTGGTCTGTACGAATATTGTTCCCCGTGTTTATAATGGAGTACAGCATACTTGATATACTCGGGGCATATATATTCCTTTGTATAAAAGTTCTGGAAAAACGTAATACTGGTTCACAATGGCGAAAGGTTTGTGGGGGTGGAAGAAAGGTGGCCAACTTGCAGAACACCAAGCGGATCATGATCAGTTTACCTGATTATCTTTTGCAGGAAGTGGATGGCATCGTAGCGCTGGAGAATTCCAACCGCAGCGAATTGATTAGGCAGGCTATGAAGCTGTATTTAACGGAGCGTAAGAAACGTTACATCCGTGAAACGATGCAGCGAGGGTACATGGAGATGGCAAAAATTAATCTGACCATGGCATCCGAAGCCTTTCATGCGGAGGAAGATGCGGACAGCACTCTGGACCGCTTAGTTAGCGGGGTGTAGACATTGATCGTAAAACGTGGTGACGTTTTTTTTGCGGATCTTTCTCCCGTTGTCGGTTCCGAGCAAGGTGGAGTCAGGCCGGTTCTGGTGATCCAGAATGATATCGGCAACCGGTTCAGTCCAACTTGTATTGTGGCGGCTATCACCGCCCAAATCCAGAAGGCAAAGCTGCCAACGCATGTTGAAATTGATGCGGCGGCACACGGCTTTGACCGGGACTCGGTTATTTTGCTCGAACAAATACGGACGATTGATAAACAGAGGCTGACTGACAAGATTACCCATCTGGACGAGGAGACCATGAAATTGGTCAACGAAGCCTTACAGATCAGCCTTGGTTTAATCGATTTTTAAGGCAGCAACCAGCGTCTTGTACGTTGCACTGCCGTCCGTTGGCAATGGATGTTCCCGTAAGGGAACACACTGAATTCAGAATGTAACCAAAAGAGCGTATGACATCCTTCGGGCTGTTATGCGCTCTTTTGATTAAAGCTTGATGAAAGCGTAGAACATTGGCGATCTTTTCGCTATAATGAAACCTGAGAAACCGTTTACCCGAAAGACCTATATATAGAGGTGGAGGAGACATATGAGCATTTACATCAATCAGGAGAAACTTCAGTTTCATTTACAGACCCGTGAGGCCAGTTACGTATTTCAGGTACTGCCTTCAGGATATTTGGTGCATTTGTATTATGGCAAAAAATTACGCGACACCGATCTGAGCTGGTTGCATGTTCGTACAGAACGAGCATCTTTCAGTCCGAACCCGGTACCAGAGGACCGTACAATTTCATTTGATACATTGGCAGTGGAACTACCCGTGTATGGCACAAGTGATTTCCGTAATCCGGCTATCCAACTGGAACTTGAGAATGGCTCGACGGTTTCGGAGTTTACGTATACAGGCCATCGATTGGTCAAAGGAAAGACAGCGCTTACTGGTTTGCCAGCAACGTATGTTGAATCCGATGAAGAAGCAGAGACGCTGGTTATTGAGTTGGAAGACCGCGTTGCAGGCATCAAAATTGAGCTTTCTTATACAGCCTTTACGGCATTTAATGCAATTACACGCTCGATGCGTATCGTTAATGAGAGCGCTACCTCAGTGAATGTGGTGCGTGCGCTCAGTTCTTCTGTTGATTTCCCGCACGCGGATTATGAATTGTTGCAATTGTCAGGTGCATGGACACGGGAACGTGATATCGTTCGCAGACCGCTTGCGTCAGGCCTGCAAGGGATTGAGAGCCGTCGCGGTTCAAGCAGTCACCAGCAGAATCCATTTATTGCGCTGATGACACCAGGCACGGATGAAGACCAAGGTGAAGTTTACGGATTCAGTCTCGTCTATAGTGGCAGCTTCACCGCACAGGCTGAAGTGGATCAGTTCCACACCACCCGTGTGTCACTCGGAATTAATCCGTTCGAGTTCAGCTGGAAGCTGGAGCCGCAAGAAGCGTTCCAGACACCTGAGACGGTTATGGTGTACTCGGCTGCAGGTTTGGACGGCATGTCACAGTCCTACCACGAATTGTATCGGGAGCGTCTTGCGCGTGGTAAGTTCCGTAATGCGGAACGTCCGGTTCTGGTCAATAACTGGGAAGCAACCTACTTTGGATTCAATGCAGACAAGATTGAGCAGATCGCTCGCGCCGGACAGAAGCTGGGTATTGAGTTGTTTGTCTTGGATGATGGCTGGTTTGGACATCGGGACAGTGACAATTCCTCATTGGGCGACTGGATTGTAGATAAGAACAAATTGCCACAGGGATTGGATGATCTGGCTAACCGCGTAACAGGTCTGGATATGCAGTTCGGATTGTGGTTTGAGCCTGAGATGATCTCACCAGACAGTGAGCTGTACCGAGCGCATCCGGACTGGTGTCTGCATGTGCCTGATCGTCGCCGCACAGAAGGACGTCAGCAACTGGTACTCGACTTCTCTCGTCAGGATGTACGTGATGAGATTGTGCGCATGTTAACAGACGTACTTGGTTCTGCACCAATCACTTATGTGAAATGGGACATGAACCGCAATATGACGGAAGTGGGTTCTGCATTGCTTCCGGCAGATAGACAGCGTGAGACAGCGCATCGTTACATGCTGGGGTTGTATGACGTGATGGAACGAATCACTTCGGCGTTCCCGAACATTCTGTTCGAGAGCTGTTCAGGTGGTGGTGGCCGCTTCGATCCAGGTATGCTGTATTACATGCCACAGACGTGGACAAGTGATAACACGGATGCCATATCCCGCTTGCGGATTCAATACGGTACGAGTCTTGTGTACCCGGTAAGTTCGATGGGATCGCATATCTCAGCGGTACCGAATCATCAGGTCAACCGGATCACTTCTCTTGAGATTCGGGGACATGTTGCGATGTCGGGCAACTTCGGGTACGAGCTGGACCTGACAAAATTCACGGAGGAAGAGAACGACATCGTGAAAGCCCAGGTTGAGCTGTACAAGGAGATTCGTGGAACGGTTCAATATGGAACATTCCGCCGTTTGCTCAGTCCGTTTGAAGGCAATGAGACGGCGTGGATGTTTATTGCACCGGACGGAAGCGAAGCTGTTGTATTCTACTTCCGTGTGCTCTCTGAGCCCAATGCGCCACTTCAGCGCCTGAAGCTGAAAGGATTGGACCCTAATGCGGATTACCGTCTGAAAGGCGGATCGGAGACCTTTACCGGCGATGCCCTCATGTATGGCGGTATTTCGGTAGGCAGCACATCAGGAGACTATCTGAGCGAAATGTTCCGGTTCGAGCGCGTCTAGATAAGTGAACTACATTTTATTTACACGGATACTACGATGACAGAACAACCTTCCAATCGCTGTTATCCCCGGATTTTCCCTTTTCTCAAAGGGAAAATCCGGGGATAGCGTATGCTTCCGATGTAGCTATCTGAAGAAAGCTTGTAGCTTCGCTTTTTCAGGTTTTTTCTGTCCTCTCCGTTATTGTGTAAATGAGCAGTTTCACTTATTAGATTGCTATTTTATTTAAAGCTTTAAAAAAAAGGAAGGACCGGGGAGCGTCGTGATGACGTTTTTCGGTCTTTTTTTGACGTAATGGGGAAGGCTGGAGGATGACATCATTCTGTCAGAACTTGTATGCTTGCGGATTGATGGAAATCTGGACGTGATTCTGTGATAATATAGGGTAGAGTGGAAGAAACAAATGGTTCAACTATACTGTAATTACAGCAGCAAAGCTGCCCTGAAATGATTGTAACGAACGATTCAGGAAGGAAAGAGGGATTTATTTTGTCTGAACAGGAAACGGTTCTGGAACCCAATGAAGAAACAATAAAGGCAGAACGCCATGAACGAATCATCAAACAGGTAGCCAAGGAACTGTCACTGTCCTTGAAGCAGGTCCGCACAACGTCGGAGCTTCTGGACGAAGGCAATACGATTCCATTTATCGCCCGCTACCGTAAAGAAATGACTGGAGAGCTGGATGAGAACCAGCTGCGATCGATTGAAGAACGCATTGTTTATCTGCGCAATCTTGAGGATCGCAAATTGGAAGTCATCCGTATTATAGAGGAACAGGGCAAACTGACCGGAGAACTGAAGCAATCCATTACGCAAGCTGTGAAGCTGCAGGAAGTGGAAGACTTGTATCGACCTTACCGTCAGAAGCGGAAAACGCGTGCCAGTGTGGCCAAGGAAAAAGGTCTTGAGCCCCTTGCTGTATGGATCTGGGGTCAACCCAAACAAGGAGATGTACTCCAGGAAGCTACGAAATATATCAATGCTGAACTGGGTGTAGAAGATGCGGAGTCGGCGCTTCAGGGAGCCAAAGACATTCTCGCGGAGAATATCGCAGACGATGCTGCCATTCGTGCCTGGATTCGTCGGTACACCTTGGATCACGGGATGCTGACTTCAGAAGCGAAGGATGCTCAAGAGGAGTCCGTGTACGAGAATTATTATGATTACCGCGAATTAGCCAAAAAAATGCCTCCACACCGTATTCTCGCAATTAATCGCGGTGAACGTGAGAGTATCCTGAAAGTCGGCTTGGACGTACAGGCAGAACCGGCCCATCGCCATATGGAAGGACAGATCATTCGTGGTGCTTCTGCCGTGCAGGATATCCTGCGTGATGTGATTGAAGATGCATACAAGCGGCTGATTGCGCCTTCCATCGAGCGTGAAGTTCGTGGAGAACTTACGGAAAAAGGTGAAAATCAGGCCATATCGGTATTCTCGGCCAATCTGCGTAACCTGTTGCTTCAACCGCCGATTCATGGCAAACGTGTGCTGGGTGTCGATCCGGCCTATCGTACCGGTTGTAAACTGGCTGTAGTAGATGATACGGGCAAACTGCTGGAAGTGGCTGTGACCTACCCAACGCCACCACACAACAAGAAACGTGAAGCTGCGGAAGTATTCCATCGCATGATCAAGCAATATGATATCGGACTGATCGTCATTGGTAATGGTACCGGATCACGTGAGACGGAGCAATTTGTTGCCGAGATCATTCAGGAGAACGGTGATGAAAGTCTTGTGTATCTGATTGTTAACGAAGCAGGCGCGAGTGTATATTCTGCATCCAAGCTGGCCCAGGAAGAATTCCCTGATCTGGATGTTGCGGAGCGCAGTGCAGCTTCCATTGCTCGCCGGGTACAAGACCCGCTGGCGGAGTTGGTTAAGATTGATCCAAAAGCCATTGGCGTGGGTCAATATCAGCATGACGTATCCCAGAAGATTCTCGAAGAAAGCCTGAAGGCTGTCGTGGAATCGGCAGTTAACCATGTGGGTGTGGATGTGAATACAGCATCACCTTCGTTGCTGTCATATGTTGCCGGAGTTAACGCTACGATTGCCAAAAACATTGTGAAGTACCGTGAAGAAAATGGCCGGTTTACGAACCGCCGTCAGCTTCAGAAGGTGCCACGTCTGGGTGCCAAAACCTATGAGCAGTGCGTAGGATTTATGCGTATTGGTGAGGGAGAGAACCCGCTGGACCGTACACCTATTCACCCTGAGTCTTACAAGGTAGTGGATCAGCTGTTCAAGGAGCTTCAGGTTGCACTGGACAAGCTGGGCAGCAAGGAACTGTCGGTATTACTGTCAGAGCAACAGCCAGAACAATTGGCTGTGAAACTGGACGTAGGTGTGCCTACATTGCGTGACATTCTGGACAGCTTGCAGCGTCCGGGGCGTGACCCGCGTGAAGAAATGCCGTTGCCAATCTTCCGTACAGATGTATTGAAAATTGAGGATCTGGTGGAAGGTATGGAGCTGCAAGGTACGGTTCGGAACGTTATTGATTTTGGTGCTTTTGTTGATATTGGGATCAAGAGTGATGGGCTTGTCCATATTTCACAGCTCAGCAACGGGTATGTTAAACACCCGATGGATGTTGTATCTGTAGGTGATAATGTAACGGTCTGGGTTATGAATGTGGATACCAAAAAAGGCCGTGTCGGCCTTACGATGAAGAAGCCAGCTTCTGCGCAACAGTCTTCTTAAATAGTAGGATTGGAGAACAGCCTTCCCTAACCAGGAAGGCTGTTTGTTGTCGACAGTAATAGTCTCGTTGTCTGTTCTAATTCCTCTAGTAAGTACGGTGGGCAATATGTGCATTTTCTTAAAGTGCGTGTTCAAAAGGCCATCTTTCGTAATCCAAAACAGACTTTTATGAACAACCTCTTAAAGTTCGTTCTCCGCGCTGCGTGGTGTGCCATTTGCTGGTTTGTTACGATAAAAGAACCAGCATTCGTTCAGCAACTTGATTTGCCGGCTGTCCTTTTTGTGAAATGCACGCATCAGTTGATTGCAAAGCCATTGAGGCAAGGGTATCTCCTCCTCTTGCATAATTCATCTGTACGTTAGCATATGTGGCAATAGCCTGGACTGTGCGGGATAAGTGGAGGCCTCCGGCAAATCAATCTTGTTCACTCAAAAAAGCACAAAACCCAATTCAGGGAAATGTGCTTTTCGTTCTCATCATTATAAAATGATACCTGTGTTGAATTAGAGAGCTTCCATCTCTTCTTCATACCATTGTTCCAATTGGGCCTGAAGAGCTCGGATTTCGGTAAGCAGAGAAATCAAAGGATAATGGCTTTCACGTAGTACTGCAAAAGATTCTTCAAGCGCATTGATATAATCAAGGCCGCCGATGATAGTAAGATTTTCGTTTAGGAGATCGAGGCTGTCACATTCGGCGATCGCCCAAGGCAGGACAGGGACATCTGCTGCAGTGAGTTTATCAATTTCCTTGTGCAGGCGCAGGTTGAGCGCACTGAGTTGATAGGCGTAATCTGCTGGCATTTCCACGAACTGCAATTGTTGTTCCTGCTGCAGGATGACATAGCGCATTGTAGGCATAACGAGTAATAATCTCCCCTCATACATTCTACTTGACAGTGTAGCCTACGAAACGGTTAAAATTCAAGTATTATGCCGGAAAAACAAATGCTCCGAGGGGGTGCAAGGAGAGGACACCGATGGAAAATGAGGAATTGCAACAATGGATTGAACAGGTATCACTGGATCATTTCGGAGTGCCGTTCACCCATGAAGCGTTGTTTAACAGTCGCCTGACCACGACGGGTGGGCGTTATATGCTCAAAAGTCACCGGATTGAGATCAATCCGCATCAACTCGAAGCCTACGGGCGAGATGAGGTTGAGAAAATCATCAAGCATGAGCTGTGCCACTATCATCTGCATATTCGTGGGCGCGGCTATCAGCATCGTGATCCGGAATTCAAGGCTTTATTGCAGAAGGTAGGTGGCTCGCGTTACTGCCAATCACTTCCTGACGGCAAAGGCAGAAAGCCGCTGCCATATCGTTATAAGCTGGTGTGCAAGAGTTGTGGTACGGAATATTTGCGCAAGCGGAAAATAGATCCGAAGCGTTACCGTTGTGGTCGTTGCGCGGGAAAGCTGGGGCTTCAGAATATCTGATGTGTGTATCGTTCAATGTATTAAAGAAAGTGATGGAAGGGATGTTGACTTGGATTATTAATCATGATAGATTAATCTTATTCAAGTTAATTTTCCCTGATAGCTCAGTTGGTAGAGCACTCGACTGTTAATCGAGTTGTCACAGGTTCGAGCCCTGTTCGGGGAGCCATTTCTTGGAGAGATACCCAAGTGGCTATAAGGGGACCCTCTGCTAAGGGGTTAGACTGCGTAAGCGGTGCGAGGGTTCGAATCCCTCTCTCTCCGTTCTGAATTAAACTTCTCTGCAAAGGGATGAGAACCCTAAAGGTTCGTCGGAGCATAAGCTTCGTTAGCAATACTTCGCAGTCTCAAACGAAGTGAGAGTACCCCTCTTTCTCCGTTCTGATTGCAATAAAAATCCTCTTCACATTAGACCGGTTAACGGTCAGTGTGAAGGGGATTTTTTGCGTTTACTGATCTTTGCTTATCCATGGTGTACGCTTCAGCCTAAAGTGAAATGCTCAACATCTCGTATAAACCTTTCTTGCCTGCTTCCGTTACTTCGACAGAGCGACTTCCTGTTTTTTGACGAATCCAGTCCAGTTCCGCTAACCGATGTCTGAGTTGTTCCCCAAGCATACCTGAGAGATGATGACGGCGTTCGCTCCAATCCAGACATTTGCGAGCGATGGCCCGGCGTGATCCCGGCTTCATCTGAAGTTCAATTCCGAACGTAGTGAACCACTGTATTCCTTTCTCTGTAACGTGATAATCCTTGCTGTGTGCCTCTTCGGGGTCTGAAAGATACCCCTTCTGTACTAAGGCTTCACAGAGCGAGATTCCCAATTTCCCGGCCAGATGACCATAACAGGTCCGTGCATGACTCAGTTGTTGAAGCTGATCGGATTGTTTGAGAGAGCGGATCTGTACAGGCGGAGCAATACTGGCCATGCTTTCAATCAGATTAGCAATTTCTTTGTTTGCAAGACGGTAGTATCGGTGGCGGCCTTGTTGTTCAACTTCGAGTAATCCTCCCTCTACGAGTTTAGCTAGATGGCTGCTTGCCGTCTGGGGAGTGACACTTGCCATATGAGCAAGCTCTCCTGCAGGCAACGCACGGCCATCTAGTAAGGATGACAGAAAAATAGCGCGGCTTGGATCAGCGATTAACGACGCAATAACAGTAATATTCGGATATACATTCATACTTCGATCATACCTGAACTATTACTGTATTACAATCGAGTTGTATCGACCCATAGGGGTCAGATTGAGCTTATAAAGCATTGGAATCGGAACAGGAGAGGTACAGGATGAAAAAGATAACGAAACAGGACTTTGCTACAGAGCAGTTGTCCGCGAGTCCAGAAGTGATTCAACATGAGACGATTAATCCCAGTATTTTATATTATGGTACGCCTGTAGTGCTGCTAAGCACATTAAATGAGGATGGATCAACCAACCTGTCACCATTATCCTCGTCTTGGGCACTGGGGGATTGTCTGGTTCTCGGTCTAGGGACACAGGGCAAAGCCTATGAAAATCTGAGTCGACACCCGGAGTGTGTAATTAATCTGCCGGATGCGACCATGTGGAAACAGGTTGAGGCATTGGGTCGTTATACGGGAGTCACCCCGGTTCCTGAGGAGAAAAGGAAGATGGGCTATGAATATTGTCATGATAAATTCACTGTAGCTGGACTGACATCTGAATGCTCGGTTCAGGTGGCTCCAGATAAAATAGTTGAATGTCCGCTCCAGATTGAAGCGGCTGTACAACACATACGTATTCCCGAACATACACCGTTCATGGCGATTGTTGAAGTGAAAGCGTTGAAGGTGCACGCACACACCAGACTAATATCTGGACCGAACAAGATTAATCCGGAGGAATGGCATCCGCTGATATATAATTTCAGACATTATTTCGGATTGGGCAAGAGACAAGGGAAAAATTTCCGGGCAGAGAATTGACCTGAGTGGAGGCTTTTTATTATATAAGATGAATTAATCATTTACACGATAACGGAGAGGACAGAAAAAACCTGAAAAAGCGAAGCGCTCGCCCAAAAGCTTTCTGAAAGAAAGCTACATCGGAAGCATACGCTATCACCGGATTTTCCCTTGAGAAAAGGGAATCGAAAAAATCTGGGGATAACAGCGATTGGAAGGTTGTTCTGTCATCGGAGTGCCAGTGTAAATAATCTTTAGTTCAACTTATATAGTCAGTGAAAGATTGGGTAATAGTAAAGATAGACTCATGTAAGCATATACATAATAAAAGAGGTGATGTGCATGGAAGTGGAATATTTGATGCGTGTACTCATAGCTGGAATATGTGGTGTGCTAATTGGATATGAGCGCAAGAATCGAATGAAAGAAGCGGGAATTCGTACTCATTTTGTGGTCGCCGTTGGTGCTGCCCTGATGATGATTGTATCGAAATACGGATTCCAGGATCAGGCTGGCTGGGACAATCTGTCCCTTGACCCTTCAAGGATCGCTGCACAAGTTGTTAGTGGTGTGGGGTTCATTGGAGCGGGCATGATCTTCACACAGCGTCACACGGTCAGGGGATTGACCACAGCGGCTGGCATATGGGCTACGGCAGGCATGGGACTTGCTGTGGGTTCAGGTCTGTATTGGACGGGTGCAGGCGTGACACTGCTTATTGTCGTGGCACAGATGTTACTGCATAGACCTACACGCTGGCTGGTATCCGCTCGAACAGAGACGTTAACCATCCATCTGCAAAATGAGGGAGAGGCCCTGAAGACTGTTTTGGCACTGCTGGGACAGGAGAAGATCTCGGTCATCGGATTTAAGACTGAACAGCAAACAAGCACAGACTCCGTGGAAGAGACTGTGCTTGAGTTCACATTGCAACTACCGGGTTCATACCGGGGCGAGCAACTGATTATTTTGTTACAGGACGTGCCTCACGTTCGATCTGCTGAGTTAAAATAAAGAGAACCTGCATGGATCAACAGGTGACCATGCAGGTTCAGTGCTTAATTCAGTATGGGTTCAATTACTGACCTTCTCCGACAATCGTTTCTGGGCGGGATACCGGTTTACCCTCGAGCAGGCACTCGATGGCATGGGCGACGCCGTTCTCGACATTGGTCAGCGTTATGGCTTTGGCTAATGCCTGGATTTCGGGTTCGCCATTACCCATGGCGATGCCGAGTCCTGCCATTTTTAACATGGAGACATCGTTGAAGTTATCACCGATCGCTACTGTATCCTCCATGGAGATGTTCAGGTGAGCCGCCAGTTTGGTGAGGGCATTACCTTTGGATACGTCCGGGTGTTGCATTTCGAAGTTATGCTCAAAGGATACAACCATGGCGACATCGGATCGGGAAGCGAAGTATTCTCGTCCTGTCTTTACTTTGTCCGGATTCATGGAGAAGGCCATAATATTATAGATGTAGGCTTCTGCCGGAATTTCGAGATGGCTGTTTACGCGGTGGTAGTCTTTTTTGTCATAGTGTTTCTTGATGGAGCCAATCATGCGTGCAATGTCCTCACCAGGGTTTGAACCAAGAACACGTTCCATCTCGGCGAGCAAGGTCTCATGACTGCTACGCGGGGCATAGATGCCTTGTTGTGTTGAAGCCTCATAATAGACATCATGATCTTCCAGCCACTGCATGACGGAAGCTGCTGTGTCACGCTCGAGCGGAAGATGGAATAAACGTTCACCGTCTGCATCATGAATTGTCGCTCCGTTGGAGCCGATAATTGGGGTTTTAATTCCGCCTTCGCGGCTGATGGTCACAACATCGGAATAGACACGTCCTGTTGCAATGGTAACTTTCATACCGGATTGCTGGGCCTTTTGGATGGCTGCGGCATTCTCCGGGCTAATCTGGCTATCTATGTTCAACAAAGTTCCATCTAAATCTGTGGCAAATAATTTCATATATTTACAACTCCTTATCATCTGTAGGTTCAGGAATGAGAATCTCAACCTGTTGTTCGGCTAGAAAAACAAGCCATTCTTTGGTTGGCCATTGATCCGTAATCAATACATCCACCAATGACCAGTCGGCAAAACGATAACCATAACGTCTATCAAACTTGGATTGATCTGCAAGAACAACAACTTTCTTGGCAGCTTTCATCATTTGGTGTTTAATTTTTCCTTCCTCTTCGGAAGCACTGAAGCCATCCATGGTGATACCGCCAATTCCGATAAAGGCTTTATCTACATAATAGTGGGAGAGGGTCTCGATAACAGAGGTACCGTAGACATAACGTTGTTCCTTATCTACTTTGCCTCCGAGCAAACGAATCTGGACAGCAGTGTGATTGGAGAGAAGATCAGCGGAATGAATCGAATTAGTAATGACGGTACAGGATTTGCCGTTTAAGTTCTCGGCACAGGCCTGCACAGTCGTGGAAGAGTCCAGAATAATGATCTCGCCTTCCCTTACAATGGCCGCAGCGAGTTTGCCGATGGCCCTCTTTTCCTCAGATACATCGAGTAAACGGTCTTTGTAGGATCTGAATTCTTGCGGAGGAGGGGGGAGAATCGCGCCGCCACGTGTTCGGATAATGGCATCCTGTTCCTCAAGCTTAATCAGATCCCTGCGTGCAGTATCCCGTGATACATCAAACAAGGCGACAATATCATCGGCTGAGATGCGATTGTGTTTGCGTAGATGTTCAACAATGAGCTGCATTCGTTCTTCTTGAAACAAACATGTCACCTCCGAGTGTATGGATGACCGTACTTATACTGATACTTTAATTATAAGTATTCTTAATGTGATTTGCAATATTATAAGTGAACGTAAGTTTTTATAAGTGTTTTGATAGATGGTTTACATTGTTCCTGCACGGGGATGACATTGGCATGAACGGGAGGTGGCTAATAACGGGGCTCTGAAGAAGAGTATGCAATGGGCAAAAAGGCTTGAAAAATAAATTTTAAAAAAAGTATTGCAAGTTCAAATTGTCCTGTGGTATACTCATTCTTGTCGCCAAGAAAGACAACTTGTTATTAAGGCCCGTTGGTCAAGGGGTTAAGACACCTCCCTTTCACGGAGGTAACAGGGGTTCGAATCCCCTACGGGTCATATCTTCACCACCTCATGAGATCTACATTTTCGATGAGTATTCCTCAAAGTCATTGCTCTTATAGACAAGAATGAAGCATGGCACATCCGGTGAAGTTTACAGCAAGAGCCATTAGCTCAGTTGGTAGAGCACCTGACTTTTAATCAGGGTGTCGAAGGTTCGAGCCCTTCATGGCTCACCATTTTTACAATTGAATATGCGGTCGTGGTGGAATGGCAGACACGCTATCTTGAGGGGGTAGTGGGTGTATACCCGTGGAGGTTCGAGTCCTCTCGACCGCATCACAGCAACAACATAAGATAGACTTCTATGATCATTCATGGGAGTCTATCTTTGTGTTATACGATATATCTCATCCTATTCCAGGCATATAAAGGCTGAGCATTCAGGAATAATGTGGTATAATTCAAGCAGATGAGTTGATTATTACGGTTGGAAGGCGGTTCTTGTATGCAGTCGATCTATGAGCGAATTGAACACCTGATTGCCGAACGAGGAATGACCAAGAAGGCTTTCTGCCAACAGCTGAAGATTAGCACAGGCAATCTGGGTGATTGGAAACGTGGCAAGTCTATTCCGAGTACGAATAAATTAATTGAGATTGCTTCGTTTTTTGATGTGAGCCTTGACTGGCTCATGATTGGACGTCCATCGAAGGAAGCGATGGTTCGGGAAAAACGGGAGGATTATTTTTTTGACGTTTTGCGGCAATTGAATTGCCAAGAAAGTGAATTATCGACTGTGGAACAGTCTTTTATCAGCGAATATATTGAGTTCACCCGTTACCGTAAATCCAAGGAAAGTAAGGATGCTGGCGACTATCGCTATAAACCTGAGAACAAATCAGAGAACGATTCTGAGGAAAACGAAGCGTAAGTGATATGAGCAGCATCCATAGACTGAATGTACAAAAACCTCTGGACTAATCCGAACACACTCGGAGACAGTTCAGAGGTTTTTTGGTGTTAACTATGCTTGATGCCCTTATTTACGAAAGACAAGAGTTTCTTTGCCCAGCAGATGTGGGCGGAGTGTGTTCCAGATCTGAAGACACTGCTCCTGAAGTTCCCAAGCTGCCATGCCAAGGAGTCGAACGCCGATGCCTCCGGTTGCCAGCAAACTTGCACCTGCGAGCATTCGCCCATCTGGTGGCAGCGCAGATCTGACTTGCTCCAACTCCGCAGTACCAAGACCTGGGGCAATCATCCATAACGCAGCGGTATGTGTGTAGTGAAGGAGAGACGCTGAGTGTTTGGGATCATCGGTATCCGGTTCGAGTCCGAATCGATCCCAGACAGCCAGTTGTTCACCTTGCCATATCTCCGTCAAGCTGCGGTAACGCTCGAATTGGAACGCTTCTCCCCGATGAATCCGTCCTGCAGACCAGATATCTGCATAGGCCAGGATTGCCTGTTCTTCCAGCTCAAAGGTTACAGCGAGCGCAGAAGAACTTCCCTTGAAAGGGATGACGCATTCAGGGAAGTATTCCAGCGTGGCCCCTTTTCCCAACCGAAAGTGATGATTAACAGATGAGGGAATGGAAGGTGTAGGATGAAGTCTGGTAGCGGATGTGCTGCTCAGCATGACATGGGTGCCTTCGCCTAATTCCCACTCGGAATGATAATGATCCCCGTTAAGGACTCCGGGCGAGACGTCTGACGTGTACACACATAATTCGGTTCCGCCTCCGGGAGGTCGAAAGGAACGGCTAAACCGGAGTGGTGCGCTGTAATAACGATCAGTCATGACAGTCCGGTCGCCTTGAAAGGCAAAGGTGGCCCGAAGCTCGCTGCGGCGTGTGACGGGCACACCTGCACTTTCATTCCTATTTATCTCTGTTCCCGTGGGGACAGAAGATGAATTAATGCGAGTGAGTGCCATGTTCATGGCTGTGTGAATGCAGATGTGCAGCGGAAGCATCGTCATCCATGTATTGATGTTCAAGCCAGTGGACAATCTCGGATACACCTTCACCGCTCATTAGATTAGACATGACATAAGGGCGGCCTTCGCGTACCCGTTCGGTATCATTTTTCATAACTTCCAGACTTGCGCCAACGTAAGGGGCGAGGTCGGTTTTGTTGATTAACAACAGATCTGAACGCGTGATACCGGGACCGCCTTTGCGAGGGAGTTTTTCTCCTTGGGCAACGTCGATAATGTAGATGAACACATCAGCCAGTTCCGGACTGAATGCAGCGGAGAGATTGTCGCCGCCGCTCTCGATGAAGATCAGTTGCAGATCCGGGAAGCGTTCGATCAACTCGTCAACCGCTTCGAAATTCATGGAGGCATCCTCACGAATAGCCGTGTGCGGGCATCCGCCTGTCTCGACGCCAATAATACGCTCTGGTGCCAGTGCGTTCTGACGCAGCAAAATCTCGGCATCTTCCTTGGTATAAATGTCATTGGTGATGACAGCAAGACTATAACGTGTACGCAGTGCCTTGGATAGCTTCTCCACAAGGGCTGTTTTACCTGAACCTACCGGTCCACCAATTCCAATTCGCATCGGACGACTCCGATCAAATGCCTTACGTTCCCACTCCGGATGATGCGTATGATTAGCTCCTCCACACATAACAATTCCTCCTTGGTTATATAAAAGTTGATGTTAAGACATAAACAGCCGCGCGGGTAAGGTCTCATGCCGCATGGCGTAGATTTCCTGGGCGATTCCGAAGCTGTGCATATCTTCGGGGTCATTTTCCCGAATGAGAGCCCATTCCGCTTCGATATCATCAAGCAGTTTCTGAATCAACATCTGCGCTTCGGTTTGTCCGATGGGCAGCAGGCGAAGTGCGCTGTTCACATAAGCGTTCACTGAGGTATACAGATGCCCGGTAACGGCTTCATCCAATTCAATCTCCAATTGATAGTTGATATAACCGTGAATGGTCGTGATGCCACAATACGCGCCGTATTCCCGTATGGCCTCATCAATTAGGGAAAAGTCCATCCATGGATAGAGTGAACGGGCCAGCTTGAGCAGTCGTTTTCCCATTTTGTGGCCGCTTTCCCTAAGTTCCCGAGGGGAGCGCTGGGCGTGGACACGTTTATCATACAGGGCAAGTAGAGCGGCATCTTGCTGTTTTATCGCCTGATAGACGCCTTTGATGGCAAGACCATCTAGTCGTACAAGACTGGAATGAAGCTGGCTGCGAATAAACTGTTCAAGCTGCGCGGTATTTTGCACGGTGCCATCATGCGTGTAAGCTTCCAGACCGAAGGAGTGGGAGAAACCACCGATGGGCAGGGCCGAATCCAGCAGCTGAACATAACGGAGTAGCTTCGTGCCACTATTCATCATGAGTGCCCCCTTATTAGCTAATCCGTATTCCTATCAAAACATAAAGTACCGCTGTGCCATAGGCAACTCGTCTGCGGGTTCGCAGGTGAGAAGCTCACCGTCGGCGCGTACTTCATAGGTTTCGGGATCGACTTCAATGACAGGGGTGACGTCGTTATGAATCATGTCTTTTTTGCTGACTGAGCGACAGCCTTTAACGGGTTCAACCCGCTTTTTCAGGCCCAATGACTCTTTGATCCCGGCATCTGCTGCGGCTTGGGAGACAAAGGTGATTGATCCGCTGGCAATGGCGCTACCATAAGCTCCGAACATCGGTCTGCCAAATACGGGCTGAGGTGTCGGGATGGACGCATTGGGATCACCCATCTGGGCAAATGTAATCATGCCACCCTTGATGACAATCTCGGGTTTAACACCGAAGTAGGCCGGTTTCCATATGATTAGATCTGCCAGCTTTCCAACTTCCACCGAACCGACGAGATGACCGATTCCGTGTGCGATAGCTGGATTGATGGTGTACTTGGCGACATATCTCTTGATCCGATCGTTATCGGAAGGTGAGTTCGGGTTGAGTTCAAGTTTGCCGCGCTGTTTTTTCATTTTGTCGGCTGTCTGCCAAGTGCGGATAATGACTTCGCCCACTCGGCCCATGGCTTGTGAATCGGAACTAATGATGCTGAACACGCCAAGATCATGCAAAATGTCTTCGGCTGCGATGGTTTCGGGACGAATCCGCGAATCTGCAAAAGCTACATCTTCCGGGATGGAAGGGTCCAGGTGATGACACACCATCAACATATCGAGATGCTCTTCTACAGTGTTGCGTGTGTACGGTCGTGTTGGGTTGGTTGATGAGGGGATAACGTAGGACTCCCCAGCGGCCCGGATAATATCCGGTGCGTGTCCGCCACCAGCGCCTTCCGTATGGTACGTGTGGATCGTCCGGCCGTTGATTGCAGCCAGGGTGTTTTCGAGAAATCCGGTTTCGTTCAATGTATCGGTATGGATAGCCACTTGAACATCATGTTCCCCGGCGGCAGTCAGGCAGGCATCGATAGCGCTTGGGGTAGTGCCCCAATCCTCATGCAACTTCAGGCCGATTACGCCCGCTTCAATCTGTTCGATTAAAGGTGCGGTGTTGGAACTGTTACCTTTGCCAAGGTAACCGATGTTCATGGGAAAAGCCTCTGCCGATTCTAACATCCGGTGGATGTGCCAGGCTCCTGGTGTGCAGGTGGTGGCTTTGGTTCCTGTTGCCGGTCCTGTTCCGCCGCCGATCATGGTCGTGACCCCGGAGGATAATGCAGTCTGAATCTGCTGTGGGCAGATGAAATGAATATGGGTATCAATACCGCCAGCGGTTACAATCATGCCTTCACCAGCAATGATTTCGGTGGAAGCACCGATGACCAGTGCGGGATGAACACCGTCCATTGTATCCGGGTTACCGGATTTGCCAATGGCGCAGATGTGACCATCCCGAATGCCGATATCCGCTTTTACAATGCCCCAATGATCGATGATGATAGCGTTGGTGATAACAGTATCAGGGGTGCCGTCGCTTCGCAGAGCAGTAGTGGACTGGCCCATCCCGTCGCGGATAACCTTGCCGCCCCCGAACTTGCTCTCATCTCCATATACGGCATAATCATGTTCAATCTCTGCCCATAGTTCGGTATCCGCAAGTCTTACGGCATCGCCGGTTGTTGGTCCAAACATGGACGCGTATTGTTCACGGCTCATTCGTTTCATGAGGGTTCACCTCCATCTTGTATGGGAGGGGAGAACGTCTTCAGGAATGCCTCCAGTTTCACTGGATCGGGGGCTTGATCCGCAGAGCCTTCGGTTAATCCGTTGAACCCGTGAATTTGGCGTTTGCCGCCAAAGGTCGTGAGTTCAACAGGTTTCTCTTCACCGGGTTCGAAGCGAACTGCGGTGCCTGCCGGAATGTGCAGGCGATGTCCAAAAGCTGACGTGCGATCAAAGTCCAGTGCTGCATTAACTTCATAGAAGTGAACGTGAGAGCCGACCTGGACGGGGCGGTCGCCGCGATTAAGGACAATGAGTCGTAGGGTTAAACGATCTGGATGACAGATGATGTCGTCATCTGGCTTCAAACGGTATTCACCAGGAATCATGGTTTCTCCTGCCTTTCTCAGCGGATAGGTTCATGTACGGTAACCAGTTTCGTACCGTCAGGAAATGTGGCTTCTACCTGTACTTCAGGAATCATATCGGGAACACCATCCATACAGTCTTCACGTGTCAGGATGGTGCCTCCGTATCTCATTAATTCGGCAACACTCATTCCATCCCGTGCTCGTTCCATCAGTTCGGAGGTCAACAAGGCGATGGCTTCGGGAACATTCAACTTGAGTCCGCGTGCTCTTCGTTCACGGGAGAGGTTAGCGGCCACGGTAATCAGGAGTTTTTCCTTTTCCTGCTCAGTCCAGTGCAAGGCAATCCGACCTTTCGCTTATAATGTCTGATATGTTCATGGATCATATTGTATGTTAAATATACTCACACAGGGTGAATCCTTTGTCAATAAGCTTCAAGGCATATTAGCAGTATGCATGAAACGAGTAGGCATGAAATAAAATTATGTAAGCTATATTGACATGAAGGGAGGAACCCTCCATAATTTGGATCAACGAACATTTCGGACGCAAATGACCTTAATGTTCGTCAATAGACTAAAAAAAGGGAGTGTAGGCTATTGAAGAAGAGGTCGGTCAAGTTATGGAGTATTTTGCTGGGTGCGGTCATTGTGATGACAGGATGTGTGGAGGGCACTGCACCGCCTGAAGCTTCGGGTTCAGGTGGTACAGGAGAGCCGACTGCATCCGGTGAACCGATTAAAGTTGGCATTCTTCACTCTCTCAGCGGAACGATGGCGATCAGTGAAGTATCTGTTAAAGATGCGGAGATGCTTGCCATTGAAGAGATCAACGCCGCGGGCGGAGTTTTGGGTAAACAGATCGAACCTGTAATTGAGGATGGCGCTTCGGATTGGCCTACTTTTGCGGAGAAGGCTGGAAAGTTACTGCAACAGGATAAGGTCGCTGCTGTATTTGGTGGATGGACCTCTGCAAGTCGGAAGGCTATGCTCCCGGTGTTTGAACAGAATAAAGGTTTATTGTTTTACCCGGTGCAATATGAGGGATTGGAATCGTCGCCATATATTTTTTATACAGGAGCAACAACCAATCAGCAGATCGTTCCATCCGTAACCTGGTTACTGGAGAACAGGGGCAAGACGGTTTATCTGCTCGGTTCAGATTATGTATTCCCAAAAACGGCCAATCAGGTCATTAAGGCACAACTCGCAGCAGAAGGCGGCGAAGTAGTGGGTGAAGAATACACACCGCTGGGTCATACCGATTATAGTACCATCATTAGCAAAATCAAAGCTGCAAAGCCGGATATTGTATACAATACGCTGAACGGAGATAGCAATGTGGCCTTCTTCAAACAATTGAAGGATGCCGGAATCTCCTCGGATCAGATGACGACCCTCTCGGTGAGTGTAGCGGAGGAAGAAATCCGTGGCATTGGTGCAGACGTATTGAAGGGACATCTGGCTTCGTGGAATTATTATCAGACAACGGATACACCTGAGAATGCAACATTTGTTGCCAAGTATAAAGAAAAATACGGTGCTGATCGAGTGACAGCTGATCCGATTGAAGCGGGATATGTGGCGGTTTATCTCTGGAAGGCAGCGGTGGAAAAAGCAGGATCAACCGACGTGGAGAAGGTGAAGGCAGCTGCCAAGGGTCTGGAGTTTGATGCCCCGGAAGGTAAGGTAACCGTGGATGGAGAGAATCAGCATATCTACAAAACCGTACGGATCGGTGAGGTGCAGGAGGATGGGCAGTTCAAGGAATTGTGGAATTCTGGTGAGCCTGTCAAGCCGGACCCTTATCTGAAAACGTATGAATGGGGAGCTTCCCTCAGCGCTAAATAACATAGAAACCTCGCAATAAAACAGGCAACTCGCTTCAAAGTAGCTGAAACATAAACGAGGGTGTGACAACACATCCTCTCACCGCATTGCGGTAAAGCGTTACTGTGATGTGAAAAATGTTACTGCCGCTAATTGAATTCATGTGAAATATCGAGAGTCACGGTATGGAGGAGGGATAGCGATGGATATGTTTATCCTGCAGATGTTCAATGGTCTGAGTATCAGTTCAATTCTGTTGTTGATTGCATTGGGGCTTGCAGTAACGTTTGGGCTGATGAATGTCATCAATATGGCGCACGGTGAACTGATCATGATTGGTGCATATGCAACGTATGTAACACAAAATCTGTTCATGTCCTATGCTCCAGCAACGTGGTTTGGTGCCTATTTTGTTGTGGCTCTGCCGATTGCGTTCATTGTAGCGGCTCTAATTGGCTGGTTGCTTGAAGTGGTTCTGATCAGGCATCTGTATGGCAGGCCGCTTGATAGTCTGCTTGCGACATGGGGTGTAGGCATGATGCTGCAACAACTGGCCCGTACAATATTCGGAGCACCCAATGTGGGAGTATCCAGTCCGGCTTGGCTCAATGGGGGATTGGCGATCTCGGATGGTATTGTATTTCCGTATAAACGAATTTTCATTATCGCACTGGTTGCGGTTGTGCTGCTGTGTATGTATCTCTATATCTATCGAACATCTTCCGGAAGACGAATGAGGGCTGTGATGCAGAATCGGAGCATGGCGGGGTGTCTTGGGATTTCGACCCGGCGGGTGGATGGCATGACCTTTGCGATTGGTTCGGGCATTGCCGGAATTGCTGGCTGTGCATTAACGCTCATTGGTCCGATTGGTCCTTCGCTTGGTACGTATTATATTGTGGATGCGTTCATGGTCGTTGTCCTGGGTGGCGTTGGGAAATTGGTTGGAACCGTGTGTGGTGCATTGGGGATTGGTATGTTCAACACGCTGTTCGAAACCTATACCTCGGCCTCCATTGGCAAGGTGCTTGTGTTTGTATGTATCGTTGCTTTCCTGCAATGGAAACCACGCGGATTGGTCGCGATGCGCACACGGAGTCTCGATTAACGTGAAAAAGGGGGTTAGTTCATGTCGGCATTACTCAAGACTGGCAGTCTGAAAATGAGAATCATCTGGGCGGTTGTACTGATCATGATGTGTCTTGCTCCACTAATCTCCACGGAGTTTCGTCTGAGTCTGTTAGCCAAGTTTTTGGCGCTGGCAATCCTGGCCATCGGTCTCGATCTGATCTGGGGATATGGGGGTGTGCTAAGTCTTGGGCATGGGGTGTTCTTTGGTCTGGGTGGGTACGCGATGGCGATGTATCTGAAGCTTCAGGCTAGTGGAGCAACGCTTCCTGACTTCATGGGATGGAGTGGCCTCAGTGGTCTGCCATGGTTCTGGGAACCCTTTCGCTCCTTCCCGGTGGCGCTGTTATTGGGGATAGCCCTTCCGGCATTGCTTGCCTTTGCTCTGGGGTGGTTTACGTTCCGCAACCGGATCACCGGTGTTTATTTTACCATCCTGACTCAAGCTTTGGTTCTTATTATGGTAACACTCTTTGTTGGTAAACAGGAATGGACGGGTGGGACAAATGGCATCACCGGATATAATTCGATCTTTGGTTTTACACTTCATTCCGCTGGAACGACGATTGCTCTCTACTATATAACGCTTGCTGTTCTGGTGATTGCGTATGTGCTCTGTCGTCGAATGGTGAACAGTCGGTTCGGCCAAGTGCTCGAAGCTGCGCGTGATGGAGAGAATCGGGTGCGATTCCTCGGATATGATCCGGCAGGCTATAAAACGCTGGCTTTTGCTTTTTCCGGTGCGCTTGCAGGCATCGCGGGCATGTTGTTTGTTCTTCAGGTGGGTATTATCTCGCCATCGATGATGGGGATTGTACCCTCTATTGAGATGGTCCTGTGGGTTGCATTGGGTGGTCGCGGTACGCTTATTGGAGCGGTTATCGGAGCGGTGGTGCTGAATGCAGCCAAAACAGGCATAAGTGAGGCTTACCCCGAGGGGTGGCTGTTCGTCATTGGTGGACTCTTTGTAACAGTAGTTTTGTTCATGCCAAACGGTATTGTAGGTGTATATCGTCATGTCGTTCGCTTGCTGAAGCGGAGAGGAGAGAGTGCGCATGTCCAAGTCACTCGGGAAAAACCTAAAGTCTACTGAGGAATCAGCGGTGTTGGTAGCTGAGGATATTACGGTGGCCTTTGGTGGGTTTGTTGCTGTCAAAGGCATGAATCTGAAGCTGCATGAACATGATCTGCATTTTCTAATCGGACCCAATGGTGCTGGGAAAACAACGATGCTGGATGTGATATGTGGCAAAACAAAACCCATGTCCGGCACGGTGAAGATGGCGGATGGCACAGAATTAACACGACTGAAGGAGCACCAGATTGTTCGCAAAGGTGTGGGACGAAAATTCCAGGCGCCATCGATCTTTGCAGGTCTGACGGTGCAGGAGAATCTGACGCTGGCGGCGGAGACTCGCCGTTCCCCTTTGCAAGCCATCGGTATTCGTCGATATGGGAAAATGAGTGCTGCCATGGAGCATGTTACCCTCCAGATTGGTCTGCAAGACCGCGTTGATGCTCGTGCAGGAGCGTTATCACATGGGGAGAAGCAGTGGCTAGAGATTGGCATGTTGCTTCTGCAGGAGCCACGTGTGTTGTTGCTGGACGAACCAGCCGCAGGCATGACGGATGAAGAAACACACAAGACCGGGCGACTACTGCAAGAGATTGCGCGTGAGCGCTCGGTTGTGGTGGTGGAGCATGATATGGAGTTTGTGCGAGAGTTCGCAGCCAAGGTAACGGTGATGCATGAAGGGAAACTGCTGAAGGAAGGTACGATGGCGGAGGTACAGGCAGACCCGAAAGTGGCAGAAGTGTATTTGGGCAAAAGGAGGGATGAACATGCTGTCGCTGCAACGAATTGAATCCGGCTACGGGGAAAGCAATGTGCTTCGTGGTGTGAACCTGGATGTACAGCCTGGACAGGTGGTGTGTCTGATGGGCCGTAACGGTGTAGGGAAAACAACGTTGATGAAAACATTAATGGGGCTGCTCAAAACACGCAAGGGCAGTATTCAGTGGCAAAATCAGGAGTTATCCACCTTGGACACAGCCAAGCGGGCAAGGGCAGGGATTGGTTATGTACCGCAGGGGCGGGAGATTTTCCCGCAGCTTACGGTGAAAGAAAACTTATTGCTCGGTCTGGAGACAAGTGCACCGGGAGTAAAAACGTTCCCGGAGGATGTACTGGCTATGTTCCCAGTGCTTGCTACGATGTATGGACGGCAGGGCGGGGATCTGAGTGGTGGACAGCAGCAGCAGTTGGCATTCGCCCGGGCATTGGCTTCGCGTCCAGGGTTGTTGCTACTGGATGAGCCGACAGAAGGCATCCAGCCTTCTATCGTGGAGGACATTCGGCAGGTAATTTTGCAGCTCAAGGCAAAGGGGAACCTCTCGGTTTTGTTGGTAGAGCAGAGTATTGATTTTGTGCGAAGTGCCGCAGATTACATTTATATCATGGACAAAGGAACCATAACCCTGCATGGGACACCGCAAGAGCTGGATATGTCGCAGTTTGAACATCATCTCTCCGTATAGTTGTAGTTAGTCGGCGAGAGGAGAAAGGTTTCAGGAACGCTTGTCCAGGATATTCGAGTATTTCGGATATAACCGCCGGATGCATTCCGGACAGATGTCATGGGTGAATTCGGCGTGGGTATGCTTCTCCAGATAACTCTCAACGGAGTTCCAGTGTTCCTCTTCGTCCTTGATTTGTTTGCAGACGGCGCAAATAGGCAGCAGTCCGCGCAATGTGCGCACTTCAGACAATGCCTTCTTCAATTGGTGTTCTGTCTTTCTCTGTTCGGTAATATCCATGTGTGCAATCAAAGCGAGATCGGTATCCAGAATTGAATTTGCATAAGATAGAGGGGTGAGTTCTACACGAAACCACCTCTTTTCGTTGTATACAGTATACACGCAGATGTCATATGTATGATTTCGATTAAAGGGTATTCCGCGTTCTTTCAAATTCTGTGCGACAAGTGCCATGTTAGCGTTCTTGCCTCGTTTTGCCCAGGCTTCCGTCAGGTGCAGGTAGTGTCTATGACTACTGTGTATATCCGGGTTTGGTGAGCATTGACCAAGTCCCTGTTGCCAGGCACGGTTACAACTTTGGATAATCCAATTGTCATCAACGATGATGAGCTGGTGACGTATGGACTGGAACGACAGCCTCTCCAGATCGGATGTAACATGTCTCATGGATGAGACCCTCCTTTGGCAGAAATCTTATCTCAGTTCATCTGGAATATCCAAAATATCAGCGACCAGGTGCCTGAATCGGGTTGCTTTGCGTGTGCCGTGAATAAGATTGGATAAACGATAGGGTGGGATGCCATGCTGTTCACAAAAGGTCTTCTGGTCCACTTGAAGTTCGGTTAGCCGTCGTTTGATGGCCCATCCGAACGGAGTAACTGGTTTTTTCTTGTTCAAAAGGGTTCACCCCTGGTTAGAATGTAGTATTCAGCCGCTCTTTCTTCATGTAGAATATATAGAAATGCGAGCTGTATGTTTCATTATATACGTAAATTCGTCATCTAACAATTAAAAAAGACGGAAAAAAGTGTATTTTGTGATTATAAATGGCGTAAATACGTAAATAAAACAAATAAAATGACAAAAAACACGTCGGCAAGGAGGTTGCCGCGTGTTTTTTAGTTTGTCTGAATGAAGGGGAGCAGGTATGAGGAGGAAGAGGATTAGGCCCTGTAGGCATGAAGTCCAGCTCCGAGCATATGGAAACTGGGGAAAAACGATTTCATGGACATCGAGGTTGGCTGTGCCAGTCCATCCGCAGCCGAGGCGCTGACGGTCTTCCATTCATTCTCCAGATCTGTGGCCAGGCGGACCATCAGATCCTTGGTTGTATCGTTGTTCAGGGGAATGACTTTGGAGGCTTCGGTTATGCAGGCATTCATGGCTGAATGCAGGTAACCAAGGACCGCCTCCTCGACCGGGATGTCGAGGTGGTGGTTAATCCAGGCGTGAACAGTGGAGAGGCAACCAACCGAATCGTATTTGGCAAAGATCTGTTCGAGCTGGCTGAATTCAATCCAGGGGTGCAGAGCGCGTGCGAGTCTGATCAATCGTTTACCCATGGCGGCAGCTTGTTCTCTGAGATCTCCAGGGGTTCGCTGAACATGGACAAGCTTGTCGATAAGAGCTATCCGCCATGTATCCTTGTGATCTGCTGCGGTATAGATACCTTTGATGGCCATACCTTCAAGACGAACGATGCTGGGATGCAACTGACAACGCATGAATGATTCGAGATCTTCAGCATTACGAATGGTACCCTCCCTGATATGGATATCCATGCCGAAGGAATGGGTGAACCCTCCAACCTGAATAGAGGAATCAAGCAGTTTGACATAATCGAGCAGCTTATTCCCACGGTTCACAATCATTCGCCTCCTGTGTTCGTTAAATGTCACTTAAAGTGACATTTATATTCCTTTTTGTTTGCTTTATGTTTGAAAATCCGAATTATATGATAGTTATCATCCCATAAATGTCCGCTTTTTGTCAATAGTATCCGTGAAATTTAATGGATTAAATATGAAATTTAATATTTGTGTTATTTTATATAACTTATTGTGTTATTTATTTTGTGAAGTACAGGGAGGACTATATATAAGGAAGGACTATATATAAATGAATCAATAAGATCGGCTCTTACCGAAAAAGAGGGGATCAAATCTAATAATATGCAGTTCATGGGTAAAGATGACGAGATTATGCGATTTTTGATGAAAATGCCTAGCTGAAAAAGAAGTATTAAAAAATACTTTACTTTTAGTTCTGAACCCGGTATAATCAATTCTGTTGCCGATTATTTACGACATGCGGTCGTGGTGGAATGGCAGACACGCTATCTTGAGGGGGTAGTGGGCGTATGCCCGTGGAGGTTCGAGTCCTCTCGACCGCATCATATGAACGATTAAAAAGAAGCTTTCCATTAATGGGAAGCTTCTTTTTTTTGTCTTTTTCGAACAGTATGACATCTGGGTTGAAAAAAGGCCATCCATTACCGGAGGAATGTTGCTCTACCTTCCGGCTACGGGTGGCCTGTGTATTATTTTTGCAGCAAATTCTTGATATCTTCTTCAATCTTGTCCGGTGTTGTTTTGGGAGCATAACGTTTAATGACCTGTCCGTTCTGATCCACGAGGAATTTGGTGAAATTCCATTTGATTGCTTTGGAGCCGAGCAGGCCAGGAGCTTCTGTGCTCAGGTGTTGGAAAAGAGGGTGAGCGCTTGAGCCGTTCACATCAATTTTCTCAAACATGGGGAAGCTCACGCTATAATTCATCTGACAGAACTCGGCAATATCGTCGGAAGATCCTTTTTCCTGTGCAAACTGGTTGCTTGGGAAACCAAGCACTTCAAATGGAGCATCTTGAAATTTGTCTTGCAATTCTTGCAGACCTTTGAATTGAGGGGTAAGGCCGCATGAGCTTGCCGTATTCACAATCAGGAGCACTTTGTCACGGTAGTCGGACATTTCAACTTCTTGACCGCGAAGGGTATTCACTTTGTAATCGTAGACTGTCATCTAAATCGCCTCCATTTATTTACTCTTATATCTTCTATTATATTGGTTGCAATTAAATATTGCAAAACTAATATGGTGTTAAAAGAATCAAAACAGGCAAGTTGTGCAGAATACGTGAATGAATTGCGAAGTGATTTACGCCAGAGTGAGAATTAGATAGCCTTGAAGAGATAGATAGAGTATAACTTTGTTGTAAGCGTTATTATGGATAGGAATTGGCAAAAATCTGCCGATTTGGTGATCTGGGCGGACTTTACACCGACATGGCACGGGTGTATGATTCATAACGTAATTTCAATTTAAACTAAAATGTACTTGAAAAACGAAACAAACGATAATATCGCTCGATCTTATCCTTAAGATATACGAACGATGTTTTAATCGCTGAGTTTCCATTCATTGATGAGTGGAAAACGGGGGAACCAACGGAATGCGCTGTCCAGGACAGTGGGCATTCATGGGGTGAATTTTCCGGTGACAGCCGGAAATAGGGCGACTCTCGCGCCCGAATCCGTCAGCTAACCTCGTAAGCGTTAAAGGGAGAGGCAACAAGCCGTACGCTGGTTCATGGTGTTTTCGCCATGGATTATTTAAGAAGCGTTCGGGAGGCCTTGGTCCCCCACGCTTCTTTTTTGTTGTCTTTTCACGCCAAGGGAGGAACGAATGATGGATACTGAGATGATCTTAGTGACTGCTCCAAATGAAGCAGGACGTAAATTTATCAAATTGCTGATGTACAAAAAAATGCCGTTTGCCGTTCTAACCAACAGTGCAGGGGAAGAGCGCAGACTCCGTAGAATCGGAGTAGAACATGTCATTCGCATGAACACGGCTGCAGCTCAAAAGTGGTTTTTGCCGCAGGGCAGCGTAGGCAACGTGTTTATTTTCGAAAACAGCCTGAATCTGACCTGTCGTTATTTACAGATCTGCCGTTCATGGACATCGAAATCCCTGTGCGTCATTACGGAGCAGAGTCATCCTAAGGGCATCTATCGGGGCATGGGCGCAGACCGGATCGTATATTCGCTCAATGGGGAAGTTGGCTTTCTCCTCAATGGTTAATGCCATAGCTTGTGATTGCTCAGGTGTAAGGTGCCTGTTATAATTGAATGTATCGATAAACGGAAGTTTGAGGAGACTCATGCAGGATGGTGAGTCTTCTTTTTTATGGTTTTAAAGGTAGTTCAAGACTTTTTGAACACGAACTTTTAGATTAGGATCAGGAATCACCTGTGGCTTACAAGGAGGAATTGGCATGCCGGATGTAGGTGGATTGAAATGGTTGTTTTTTGATGTTGGAGATACGCTGGTGGATGAATGGGAGCCGGTTGATGATATTATCGGACAGTTTGTCCGTGAAGCTTGTGCTTTGGGGTATCCGGTGAAGATTGAGGCGGTACGCGAACTGTTCGCGAACTGTTACCGAAAATATGAGCAATGGCCTATGAGAGTGGCAATTCGCACATTTGTTGAAGACGAGGGGCATCAAAAACAGATTCAGGACAAGCTGAAGTTTCAAAAAGATCTTGAACGTCCTTTTCCTTCAGCAGATTTTGTTCTTCAGCAGTTGTCACGGCATTATCGCATTGGCATTATTGCCAATCAGAGTCCTGGAACGGAAGAGAGACTGGAGAGTTACGGCTTGCGGAAGTATGTTGATGTTCTGGCATGTTCAGCTGAAGAAGGAGTGTCCAAGCCAGACCCTGAGTTATACGCTGTGGCCTTGAAGCAGGCCGGTTGTGAACCGGAGGAAGCCGTCATGATCGGAGATCGGATCGATAACGACATTATACCTGCTCGGAATCTGGGCATGCGTACGATTCGAATTATGCAGGGTTACGGAAGATTCCAGCCAGAACTATCGGATGACAACCGTGCGGATTGGACTGTTGATTCATTGGATCAACTCCTGCCGTTACTGATGCCAAATCAGGATTAGATTCAGATGGTTGTTTAATGGATTGCAACAATAAAGGCTGATCAACTTAGGTATTCTATACCCAAGTTGATCAGCCTTTTTAGTATTTAGTCGATAAGAACGAGATTAGAATAAACGAATCGTCTGAATGATCAGATATACATTCAGCACAACGATAATCGCGGCAATGACCCATGAGATGATTTTTAGCCACAATTTGTTGGCGAATGCACCCATGCTTTTTTTATCACTCGTGAACATCACCAGGGGAATTACAGCAAACGGCAATTGAAGCGACAGGACGACCTGGCTCAAAATGAGTAGTTCTTCTGTGCCATGTTCTCCTGCAATGGCTGTCACAATTACCGCGGGGATGATGGCGATCAGACGTGTGACCAGTCTGCGTAGCCAAGCCGGAATTCGAATGTTCAGGAAACCTTCCATAACGATCTGCCCAGCGAGTGTACCTGTAAGGGTAGAGTTCTGACCTGATGCTAACAGCGCCACACCGAACAGGATACTTGCAACCGTAGTACCCAATAGAGGTGTCAGCAGATGATAGGCATCAGCG
The DNA here is from genome assembly GCF_038003195.1 of Paenibacillus sp. FSL M7-1414. NCBI lineage: Bacteria > Bacillati > Bacillota > Bacilli > Caryophanales > Paenibacillaceae > Paenibacillus > Paenibacillus sp. FSL M7-1414. Next base: position 1,572,223 of record NZ_JBBOOS010000001.1, read on the forward strand.
ATCTCGGCAACCTGCGTCATACCAGCACTGTGAAATACAGCGGCAGATACAATCAGGATGGCTGCATTGATGAACAGGGCCAGTGTCAACGCGATTGTAGAATCCATGGTCGAGTACCGAATGGCTTCTTTTTTGCCCTGTGGGGTCTGTTCGATCTGACGGGTCTGCACAATGGAAGAATGCAGATACAGATTATGCGGCATCACGGTTGCTCCGATAATACCAATGGCGATATAAAGCATGGCTGGGTTTTGCAGAATCTCAACATTTGGTACAAAACCATGGAGAACACCGCCCATATCCGGTTTCGCCAGAAACAGATCAATCCCGAAGCAGAGGGCTATGGTTGCCATCAGCACAATGACAAGTGTTTCCAGAGCGCGGAAACCTTTGTTTTGCAGTACAAGAATCAGGAGTACATCAACTGCGGTGATGATAACGCCGTATAACATGGGGATGTTAAATAACAGTTTTAATGCGATAGCAGAACCAATGACTTCAGCCAGATCGGTAGCTGCAATGGCAAGCTCACACAGAATCCATAACATCATAACAACAGGCATGCTGAATCGTTCACGACAGGCTTGAGCCAGATCCCGTCCAGTGACGATGCCAAGCTTGCCAGCCAGCGACTGAAGGACAACGGCCATCAGGTTCGATAACAGGATAACGGATAACAAGGTATACCCGAACTGCGAGCCGCCTGCGATATCTGTTGCCCAGTTCCCCGGGTCCATGTAACCTACGGCAACGAGGTATCCTGGGCCTACAAAGGCGAGGAATTTCTTCCACCATGCAGCATTCTGCGGAACTTTCATGGAACTATGTGCTTCTCCAAGGGAAGGGGCCATGCCCGCAGTAGATAATGATTCTCTTGAAGGAGCGTTGAACGGATTTTTTTTACTCATACGATAATCACCTGACTTTGAATTATTGATTTTGAGATATTGATGCGGTACAAACCACTCATGATATATCTAAATTTTTATGTTTATTGTTACATTGTACTCCTTCAATTATTTTTGTCTAGTGCAACTTTTATGTATCAGCACAAAATTTCGGTTATAGCTTGAAGATGCCCCTTCGTATATTACCGAACCTTAGGGAAAATACAGCCATGGCATTGAAATGCATGAAAATAATAAAGTTGTAAAAGCTGATAAAGATACAAAATTGCGTTTCAAAATGAGCCAGAAGTTTAAATTGAAAGGAAGGCAGTAAAAAAACTATATGGATAAGGGAGAGATTCTTAATGGAAGCTTTATATACAGCAGTAGCGACAGTTAAAGGTGGACGTACAGGTTCGGTGACTTCTTCGGATGGCGTGCTCAAGCATGATCTGAAAATGCCAAAAGAGCTTGGTGGCTCCGGTGGTGAAGGTACTAACCCTGAGCAACTTTTTGCCGCTGGATATGGAGCATGTTATGAAAGTGCCCTTGCCAATGTAGCACGTAAAGCAGGTGTGAAATTGGAGGATGTGGTCGTTACAAGTAACGTATCCATTGGTAAAGACCCTGCGGATGACGGTTTCCAGCTGTCTGTTCGTCTGGACGTTAGCATGCCTGGTGTAGATCACAGTCAAGCAGAGGAATTGGCCCGCAAGGCGCATGATTTCTGTCCATATTCCAAAGCAACACGCGGCAACATTGATGTTGTATTAAACGTAGTTTAAGATTTGACTCCTGGTAAGTAAAGGGAACATATAGAGCAGGTTATCCCAGATACCTGATGTTCGACTACAAAGCCCTGCTGGCAATCGGCAGGGTTTTGTGTTGATTATCATATAAGGACATGATGCAGGAGATTAGATGCCAGATCGCGTACTATTTTACATAATTGCACTCCCACTTCATGCTACACATTCCATAAAGGGGGAACGAAGATGAGTATTGAAGAGATGATCGAGCGGCGATTTGTATGTACAAAATGCAGAGGCACGGATTGTAACATTAAGGAAGTTTCCATGTCAGGAGCAGGCCTGAGTAAGATGTTTGATATACAGCATAATCACTACTTGTTCGTGGCTTGTGCTTCCTGCGGGTATGTTGAAGTATTTGATCCGGATGTCTTGAAAGGGAAAAAACAGGGACAGGTAGGGACGATTCTGGATATTCTGTTTGGCGGGTAGACATGCGCGAGTTGACATTGATCTGAATTTTCTTTAATATAACTTAGTACTGAGTAGTGTCATTGCATGAACCAAATTTGAATTAAACAGGTGATATCCATGTCTTATAGACCGCGTATTGCAGATTTAGAATTAGCTTATGGTAACAAGGAAGACGGATTGTATGAATTCAAAATGAATTTGGTAGACGGTACAAAATGCCGTGTATTCTACACCCGTTCCCCGGAATGGAAGATGACCAATATCAGCCGTCTGCAGAAAACCCCTTGTCCAGTATGTCGCAAAGATTTCATTTGCAAATGTATGGACCAGTGGGCAAGTGACCTGCATCAACAGATGATCGATGACCAATGGATGGAAAAGGCAGTTACGGAGTAATTGTCGGACAGATACGAGCGTGGGCACAATGCCTGCGCTCTTTTTCTTTTATTTCCCATTAATGCGTGTTCAAAAAGAGCGGTGTTCATTCTTTTTGAACTACCTCTAGAAATAAATTTAGAATTAGTGAACAAGATGGCCCAGATTGGGTAAGTTACTCTAACCGCAACAATAGGAGGCAGCCAATATGACAGCAAATCAAACAGATGTGCATCAGGGACATCCGATCGTACTGGTGGATGGTGTCTGTCACTTCTGCCAGGGCTTAACCAAATGGATTATCAAGCGTGACCCGGAAGGAAAATATCATTTTGCATCGCTTCAATCGGATGTAGCCAAGGAACTGCTGGCGAAGGGAAATTTGTCGACAGACAGTATGGACACCTTTGTTCTGATTGAAAATGGAAAATACTATACACGTTCAACCGCCGCACTGCGATTGGCTAAGGGTCTAAAGTTTCCTTATCCGTTGTTATATGTGTTCATCATCATACCGAAATTTATTCGTAATGCAGTCTATAACTGGGTTGCTCGCAACCGTTATCGCTGGTTTGGCAAGGATGAAGCGTGTATGTTGCCTACACCGGAGATCAAAGATCGATTTCTGTGAAAAAGTCTCGTGCGACACATTGTATCCAAATTTGATGATTAATAGCGGAAATAATTGGGTAATGACTACAGATCATATCTATTTTGGGAGGAAAACAACTTGAAGAAGTGGACTACATTAATTATCGGGGCATTATTAGCAGTAAGCTTGGCAGCATGCGGAAACGACACAGACAACACGGCAACGCCGCCAGCGACCAACAATGAAACATCTAATGAGGGTAATACACCTGCGGAGCAGGAAACAAAGATCCCTACCCTGGATGAGTTGATTACCAAAACGAATGCAGCAACCAAAGAAATGAAAAGCTTCACAACTGAAGCAAACATTGATCAGAATCTGAAACTGGATGCTGGTGAACAGTCCCAGGATCAACAGGTTAAAACATCGCTCAAAATGGATATCATCAAAGATCCAATGATGATCTACCAAGAGATGAAAATGGAAATGTCTGGGCAGGAAGCGCAGAATGTAAAGCAATACATCACTTCAGATATGATCTATTCACAAGTGGGAGAACAATGGGTTAAAATTCCTGAAGCTCAAACCAAAGAATTGGTGGAGCAGATGAAAGCAAGCATGAATCCGGAAGGTGAATTGGAGCAATTCAAAAAGATTGAAGAAGATACTGAAGTGACCGAAGAAGGCGACAATTATGTGATTAACGCTGACGTATCCGGTGATAACGTAAAGGAACTGGCCAAAGCCGTGATGGAGCAAAACGGATCGAATGCCCAGACCCAAGCGATGCTTGAACAAATGAATATTACAAGCATGAAGATGAAATATATGATTAACAAGGAAACCTATCTGCCTGCAGGTACGGATGTAAACATGGTCATGGAGATGGAACAGAATGGACAGAAAATGACGATGGACATGAAGATGAACAGTACATTTTCTAACCACGATCAAGTGGAAGAGATCAAGATTCCACAAGAAGCATTGGATAGCGCTAAATAATTTGGTTATGCCAAATGTGCTGAAGATGATTTAATGCGGTAAGCAAGCATCAATGTATGCCGTTTGCAGAGCACCTCTGAACTAGATCTGTGTGAGCCGAGAGGTTTACCGGATTAGAATCAGGGGTGTTTTTCTGTTTAGCGGAGATTATGGTCAGGGTTCAAGGTGTTATAGTATAGTCATATTGAAGTAGAGAGGGGGATATAAAAGATGATTGAATATGCACACATCCACCATGTTAGTCTGGCTGTACGTGATCTGGAAATCGCGAAGAAGTTCTACTCGGGGTTACTAGGCATGCAGGAGATTGAACGTCCAGCCTTCCGCTCCACGGGTACATGGTACGCTATCGGCAGCCAGCAGCTTCATCTGCTTCAGCACCCGGAGGGTCACACGTTACGTGAGGCTGGGATTGATACTACAGACGGTCACTTTGCGATCTGGGTCACCAGTTATTCAGGGACTATAGCCTGGCTGGAGCAGCAGGGAATTGAGTATGAAGCGAGACCTGACAGTGTGGCTGGATTCGCGCAGATTTTTGTACTTGATCCGGACCGTAACATTATTGAGTTCGATTCACCGTACAACTCTTAAGGAAAAAGGGTTAGAATAAATCCCTTGCTCCCCCAGAAATTGTATGCTATATTATCCATACATTCATAGCACGTGACGGAAGCACCGTCCATATACTGCATATTCATGCGGTTATTGGACGGTGCTTTTTTGTGCTTTTTGACAGGGAGGGAAGGAAAAATTGATTGTACTGAAGGTTGTTCTGGTTTCAAAGGATAGGGATTACATTAGCGCTTGGCTTGATTATGTACAGGGAAATTCATCTGGTCTTCATGTGCGTTTCACAGCATTCTCCCAAGGGGATTCGTTCAAGGATCACATGAAAGAGCAAGAAGGTAGAGAATTACCGGATCTGGTTATTGCGGAACCGGAGTTTCTGAATGACTGGCTGAATAACGGGGGAGAAGTATCAGGTGTACCTTGGCTAATGCTTAGTGAAGGGATGGAGGAGGTGGATGAGGCCAAGCAGCTGATGAAATATCAACCCTTGCCTGCTTTGCTGGATGCTGTGATGCATGCTTGCCGGCAGCCGCGCCGTAAGAAGGTTCACCATCCAGGGCAAGAGACTCTCTCCATCGGTGTAGTATCCGCTTCGGGTGGAAGTGGCAAAACGGCAGTGGCCCTGCATATGGCGAAGCAATTGGGACTTGCAGGTTATGCTGTTCTCTATCTGAATCTGGAGACGCTGGACAGTACGCTCCCGTTTCTGGAAAAGGGACTAACTAGAAGTGGGCAGCGTCACCCGGATGCGGAGACGGGATTGTCCCGCCTGTTATACGATCTGAAGGTGGGCAGGAAGGAATCCGGCAAGCAGTTACAGGTACAATCGAAGGGCGTAGATGGATATGTGGTCCGGCATGAAGCGTTGAAATCCGATGTGTTCTGGCCATTATCGAATCGGAAAGAACTGTTGCAAATGACTCGTGAGGATACGTCGAATCTGCTTCGTTATTTAACGGATTGTGGACAGTATGACGTGTTGATTCTGGATGGGGATTCCGGTTGGGATGGGCGCAGTGAAGGGGTGTTGGATACTGCAGATGCATTTGTCTGGCTGGTTGAGGATGATATATCTGCCATGCATCGTTGGGGACAATGGTTACAGCATGCTGTGCGTACGAAGCCAGATTTGTATGAAAGTATGCTCGAGCGTTCACGCTTTGTGGTTAACAAATATCGGGACAATGTCGTCAATGTACTCCCACGCCCTGATCTGCATCTGGATGCAGTGTTGCCCTATATTCCTTCTTGGAAGCAACTCAGTCAGGAGGAAGTCATGCTTAGTTCTCCGATCTTCCAACGTGAAGTGAAGAGATTATGTGCCATGCTGGTACAAGATGGCGAAGAAGAATTGAAGCAGACGGGACGAATTCAGAAGCAGGATCGGTGGGCACTATGACGGATTCATCCAATAGAATACTGGATCGTGAAGAACAGTTTCAGATGATGCGCAGGGAAGTCAGGGCTGGCCTCGATTTAACCTCTTCCGCAGGAGATGATGAACTGTGGCAGGGGATAGAACGCAAAGTTCTTACTGACCCGAAGCTGGATGATCTGACCTCAGGAGAGCGTCATACGCTGGTACAGCGATTATTTGACTCCTTTCGTGGATTGGATATTTTGCAGCCACTTGTGGATCATCCCGATATTACGGAGATTATGATCAATAGTCACAAGGAGATTTTTGTGGAACAGGAAGGTGAAGTCAGCCAGATCACCCTTGAATTTGAGTCAAGGGAACGGCTCGAGGATATTATCCAGATGATTGTGTCCGGGGTAAACCGGATTGTGAATGAGTCTTCTCCAATCGTAGATGCCCGTTTAAAGGATGGTTCCCGGGTCAATATCGTGTTGCCGCCTATTGCTTTGAAAGGCCCCACGATGACGATTCGTAAATTTCCCAGTGAACCGATGAAGATGTCCGATCTGATTGAAAAGGGAGCCCTGCATGAAGAAGCGGCAGAATTATTGCAGCAGTTGGTACGGAGCAAATACAACATCTTCATTGGAGGTGGGACCGGATCGGGAAAAACGACCTTTCTGAACGCATTATCACAGTTCATCCCTGCCGATGAGCGGATTATTACCATTGAGGATTCGGCTGAGTTACAGATTGTTACGGTACCCAATCTGGTATCACTGGAAACGCGGAATGCAAACACCGAAGGCAAGGGACAGATATCTATTCGGGATCTGATCAAATCTTCCTTACGGATGCGTCCGAACCGGATTGTGATTGGGGAAGTCAGGGGCGCAGAAGCGCTGGATATGTTACAGGCCATGAACACAGGACATGATGGAAGCTTATCAACTGGGCACGCCAATACCATCTCGGACATGATCAGCAGACTCGAAACGATGGTGCTTAGCGGTGCGGATCTTCCTATTGCGGTTGTAAGGCAGCAGATTAGTTCAGCAATCGATATTTTTGTACATCTGTCCCGGCTACGAGACCGCTCACGGCGGGTGACAGAGATTAGTGAAGTGATTGGCATGCAGGACGGTGAGGTTATGCTGAATCCACTGTTTCGTTTCCAGGAACAAGAAGAGCGTGAAGGCAAAATTATTGGCGGGTTAGTGCAGGTTGGAAAGTTGAATCAGGTGGATAAAATTCAGATGGCTGGGCTCGGGGAATGGCTGGATGAATACATAGAACAATATAGTGTTGGAATAGATTCATCAGATAACAACGTGAATTAAAGCCATTGGAAGGTGATTACTGTTGGGTGAAGCCAGACAGATGTTGACGGATTACACCGTATATACGCTTTCCCGGAGACAACGAATGGTCTGTATGCTGATTAGTGGTCTGCTGTTTTTTGGCATCGGAATTCTGTTCTACCATCACTGGTTGGCTGGAGCGATCCTGGCTGCGGGTTGCATATGGGTACCAAAACATTGGACTAAAGTGCTGTTGGAACGAAGAAGAATGACACTCAGTTTACATTTTAAGCAAGCGTTATATGCATTATCTTCGGCACTGGCCGCAGGAAAATCGGTGGAAAATGGATTCAAGGAATCCGTGGAGGATCTGCGGATGTTGAACCCGGAAGCGGATACCGATCTGATTCGTGAGTTCACGATATTGCGGACACGGATGGAGTATGGACAACCAATTGAAGAGGCACTACAGGATTTTTCGGATCGGGCGCAGATTGAAGATATTACGAACTTTGCAGATGTGTTCATTACGTGCAAACGAACTGGCGGGGATCTGGTTGAGGTTGTGCGTCGTACCTCTGCGGTGATTGGTGAGAAGCTGGATATTCAGCAGGATATTATGGTCGCGGTATCGCAGAAAAAGTTCGAATCAAAGGTGATGTTTGCCGCTCCATTTATTTTTCTGATATTCCTCAATCTGACCGCCAAGGACTTTATGGAGCCGTTATATAGCGGGATGGGGTACCTCATCTCTAGTGGAGCATTGGTAGTACTCGCCTGCTGTTATATGTGGATTAATCGCATTATGGATATCAAAGTATAAGGAGCTGAAACGATGCTGCTTCCCGTTATAGTCGCAGGGATGCTCGGAGCGGGATGGCTGGTGCTGGATCGAACCCGGGGGCAGACCTACCGGCATCTGCGCAAGCTGGATATGGAAGGATTACGACTGAAAAAATTGCATGGTCCCTTCCTGTTTATATTGGACAAGTTCGAGATTGGACGCAGATTGCCAGTGCTCATGTTTCGAATGCAACATGCCATTCAGAAAATGTACGGCATACAGCACAGTGGAGAGAAAACGATGCTGTATTGCGCCGAGATGTTGACCTACACGTGGCTCATGCTGCTGGTGGGCTGCCTGTTATCACTCGTTGGAGATATGGGCATCGGAGGTATGGTGGGTGGGCTCGCGCTTGGTGCAGCGTTGCCTTTTGCGCTCTACAAAGACCTCAATACAAAGGTGCAGCGAAGAGACCAGGATATTCTTATGGAACTGCCTGAGCTACTGAACCGAATTGTACTGCTGGTTGGCGCAGGGGAGACCGTGCAACGTGCCATCGTTCACTGTGTGACAAGCCAGGGGGAACGGAATCATCCGTTGTACAACGAACTCAGAAAGACGGTGGGGGATTGGAATAATGGTTACTCTTTTCAACAATCATTTGAACAGTTCAGTCGTCGCTGCGGCGTACAGGAAGTGACGATTTTTACGACAACAGTGCTGCTGAATTTCCGACGTGGGGGAGGTGACTTTGTATTGGCGCTGCGGGATCTGTCACATGTGTTGTGGGAGAAACGCAAGGCTGTCAGTCGGGCGAAGGGAGAACAGGCTTCTTCCAAACTGGTGTTTCCAATGGTACTGATCTTTTTTACGATTGTGGTCATGATCGGGGCACCTGCTTTTATGATGATGAATATGTAGGAGGAATTGGGATGATGGAAGTGTTAAAAAACAAGGTAAGCGCATTTTGGAAAGAAGAGGACGGACTCGGCACGTTGGAACTGATTCTGATTATCGGGGTTATTATCATTATTGCTTTGATTTTTAAAAACCAAATTAAGACGTTGGTAGAGAGACTGTTAACTAATGTGAGTAATAAAAGTAATGAATTTTTCGAATAACAAGTTCAAAAAGGAAGAAGGGAGCTTCACCGTTGAAGCTTCCCTGATCTTCCCTGTTGTGCTGTTTATTCTTGTGTTGTTGCTCTTCTTTACCATGTACATGTATCAAAAGACATTCCTGAATCAACATGCTTATGCAGCTTCGGAACGTGCAGCCTATAGCTGGGACAACAGCCACAAACAGGCGATGACAGGTGAATTTGTCGCTGGAGAACATGACAATCTGTACTGGAGACTGACGGACGATCGTATGCTTGGCGCGCTGTTTGGCTGGGCGGGAGCGGATAATCAGGTTAGCGTTTCTATACCTGCTGGTGAAGGCGGCAATCTCTCGGAACAGAAATTAGCACAAGCGGTGCAACATATACCCTCAGCTATGAAAGGAACGATTGAGTATCAGAATTCTCTGATTCAGCGGAAAGTAACAACCAAGCTGGAACAAGTAATATCTTTGCCTCTTCCTTCTTTTTTGTTCGATTCAGGTAACCGTGTCCTCACTCAAGGATCGTCCGCAGTTGTTGAACCGGTTGAATTCATTCGAACGGTAGATTTAATCCGGTATTATGCAGCCAAGTTTAAAGGGAAAGGCAGTGCGGCGACCAGTACAGCGGCAGAAGCCGGACAGGTTGTGCAGCATTTTGGCAAAAGCAAAAAGTGAGAAAAGGAGGAGGGCGGAGCTGTTTAGAAAAAAAGACGGTGAGTCGGGAGCCGTAACCCTTTTTTTAATATTAATATTGGCCGGAGTTTATATGTTTGTCGCAATATTTATTGATTACGCTCGTATAGCGGCATTCAAGGTGCAGACCGAACGCATGACTCATGCTGCGATGAGATCCGTCATGTCAGCCTATGACACATCACTCCGGGAGTATGGTTTATTCGGGTATGGGGACAGCAGTGGGGATGCAATTATGGCTAAAGTGTTGAATGATAGCGTGAAGCCTTCAGCTGTAAAAGATGGATTTCCCATTCTGGATATCCAGTGGGATACAACATCGCTGAGCATGGAGCGTGAACTGGGCAGATACGATATATTTAATCGCCAGATTCAGGAGGATATGAAGTATCGGGCTCCGGTTGATTTTACCCTTGAAGTGATCAATCGGTTCAAACCGATATCAGACGAGATGAAGGAAGCCGCGCACACGGTAGACTTGCTGAAAAAATTACAGAAGTTATATGACAAACGTGAAGAATTACTGGATGAAGCCATTGCCAATCAGACAGAATCCGCGGAGAAACTGAAGAATCTTCCAAAGTTGATCATGGACCCGCCTTCACAGGCCATCTATGAAGAGATGCTGGAAGATACACCAGAGACAGCTGCCGAGGCAGCGGCACGTTATGCAGATTATCTGAACAAGAAACAGGCGGATGAGGGACTGCCGTTCAGAGAGCAACAATACATATTGGAACTGGCTCGTTATCGGACTGGTGTTGGTAATGTGGTGACAGGCATCAGCATGATCATACAGCCCGCGTTACAGGCCCATCAAACAAAGCTGGAGGAAGCACAGTCCAAAATCGAAGAAGCGCGCAAAGTTAATGAGGAAATGAAACGTGTGATCGCGGAGGGGGAGAACCGTTCGCAGAATGCGAGCTATGACAACGTGGGCAACTCGAGTTTGCCTGGAACGAGTCCTACATCTACTGGATCAGGCAGTGAAGCTAAAAGCACACGTTCTCTTGCTTCTGAGCTTGTGAGGGCAGATAGCCTATTTGATCAATTGAAGGCACGGGTTGTTTCCCAAAATTCGGACTTCTCTAACGTTAGAAGAGACAACATGGAATTGAATACACAGCTTCGCAGTGTCACGGCCATGAGCGGTGTTCCGATTAAACCGGCGGTCAGACAGGCAAGTCAGGTTACGGAACGATATATGGACACCTATGTAAGTAGCGGTCCTGCCAATCTCATCCAACAGAGTAAACAGCAGCTGGAGAGTGGTCGTGGGTCGGATGCCCAGCGCAAAGCAAATGACAAAGAATCCAAAGGGAAATTGAAGGAAGTCAAACGAATCTTGTCGCAGATTCAGAATGGAAGCTCGGGTTCCATGGACGCTTTCAAACAGTTGGAGGAATATTACAACGCTAATATTGCTTTTAACGAGGCTAGTCGTGAGGAAGCCAAAAAGGCAGAGATTGCTGGAGATCCCTATGACTCTGGTGGCGATGCCATGAAGGGGATGGACAGTTTGTTTGGCGGGATGTCCGGTCTGCTGGACAGTCTTGGCGACGAATTGTTTCAGAATGAATATGCTTTAGCCTATTTCAACTCCATGGATTTTGGTCAGTTATTTACCTGGACTGAAGGTAGTGGAGATGCTGGTGATGTTTTCAAACTGGAGAATCAGGAACTGGAGTATATCGTTTACGGGTTTCATAATCCTTCGGGTAACATCGCTGCGGCATATGCGGAGATATTTGGTATGCGGCTGGCTATTCGGACGGCAGAAGGGTTAATTGAGCACAGCAAGCTTGGGAATCCACTTCTGGTTTTATCGGCGGCAATCTTATATGGGATTACAAACGCCATCGCGGATATGGCGAAACTAGCAAAAGAGGGCAGTGTTGAATTGTCCAAGTATATCAAAGTCAAACTGACGTACAGGGACCATCTCCGATTGTTCCTATTGATGCATAGCAACAATGAACGCAAAATGTCCAGAATGCTGGCGCTAATTCGATTGAATACCGGTGTGAATCCAGATGAGAAACAGACGTATGCTTCGGGTAACATGCGTAGTAGCATCAAGCTGTGGTTTTTACCAGGGGTGGTTAGAAGCATAGGTGCAGTTATGGGTAGTGCGGACCAAGTTGAAGATGGACGATTTTTCATTGAGCGGAAGGCGGATTATTCCTATTGAATGATCAGGATCGTTTCGGTGGAGGGATTATGGATAAGCAGCAACATTATGAAAAAGAAAGCGCACAAAAGCAGATTCGTTTAACACGAATAATCAGATTGCAGCGTTTGAAGTCTCTCAAAAAGCAGATATGTTCTCCAAAAAAGGAACAGGGTAGCATGGTTCTGGAAGCTTCACTGGTGTTACCTGTCTTTCTATTCTTTATCATGTTTCTCATCTTCATAGTGCAAATGACTCTAATCTCCACAGCGCTACAGAGCACGGCAGGGGAAGCGGTGAAGCAATTGTCAACGAAAATATATCCCGTTTCCCTTGCATTCACATCTTCTGATTCTGCCGGCGGAGAAGGTTCAGGAGGGGGCTTGAAGATACCAGAGTTATCACTGACGGAATGGGCAGAAGGTTATGCTTCTTCTCTACCCGAGCCTTTAAGTGATTGGGTACGTTCAGCGGCGGCCAGAGGTGAACAGCCACTACAGGAGATCAAAACATCCGTCTTGGAAACCGTACTTGATCCCACGGTAAAACCGCTGCTTCAACCTTTTATCGAGCCAACGCTGCTTAATATGGAACGTGTTCATGTGAATGGTATTTCAATACCTGATCTCAAAAACAAAACAAATCCATATTTCCGACTTGAGCTGAGTTATGAATTGCCTATAAAAGTCCCCTTTCTCAGTAAACCGCTTCGGATTCAGGCTGCTGCGGCAGAACGGGTATGGATTGGAGATACCGGAGAAGGATCAGATGGCAGCGCAGGAGACGAGGATACTGCGGGTTCAGCAACGGTACTATCGAAGCCTGACCCGGCATACATAGGCAACAATGCAACGATCAAGGTGAAGGTAGCACCAGGAGCGACAGCCAACTTAACGATATTTTACAAGTCAGGTGAAAGTTCTGCGAAGCACATCGGCTGGGCCACCGCAGATGAGAATGGAATTATTGAATGGAACTGGTTTGTTGGTACTCGGACAACAGAAGGAACATGGAGTTTTGTTGTCGAGACAGGGGACGGTGCCAAGACGGAGACTACGTTTAAGGTAGCCACCAGAAAATAAGGAAGGGGGATGATGGAGGTGGAGTGGTTTTACATTGCCTGTGGCATATACGTCATTGCAGCTTTTATTACAGATATTCGTTCAATGAAAATTCCAAATCGATTGACTTTACCCGTGACTGTTGCTGGCGTATTGGCCCATATCATATGGGGAGGTTGGGATGGTTTCTTGTTTTCAGCCGCTGGATTTGCAGCAGGTTTTGGCATTTTGTTTCTGATGTATGCGATTGGAGCCGTAGGGGCAGGAGATGTGAAATTGTTTGGTGGGATTGGCGCATGGACGGGACTTGCTTTTGGCATTCATGTCATTATTTACTCCGTTTTGTACGCGGGCGCAATTGGTCTAGTGATACTTCTATTCCGTAAAGATTCAGTGAAGAGAATTCGAGGCATGGCAGGTAGTCTTGCAGGTTTTTTTATGCTCGGTTCGCTCAAGCTGGTAAACAAAGAGAAGACATTAAAGTTTCCGTTTATGCTGGCCGTATTGCCCGGGTTTATCACGGTCTTTATCCCGGGACTGTTCCCTTAACTGAAGGAGTCGAGAAATTTGAAAATAACAATGGAAAGAGAGGATTGGCATGTATGGACTAACGAGAGATTTTATTCGTAATGGTGGGGCTTTCATGGTTTTGGAGAAAGCAGACGGGTTACGAATGGAGGAATTGAGCCGTGTACAGATGGGGATGTTGTCCTCCAATCAGATTCCGCGACTTCTTCCTGTTCATATTCGGGAAGTCGATCGAAATGTAACATTGCAGTACGACATATCAGGGTACAAGATGTTATCCCAGATGTTAAAGTCAAGCAAAATCAAATTGCGTGTTCTGTATGGTTTGTTGTTCCAACTAGCCGATGCCTTCACGGAATGCCGACAGTATATGTTGGAGCCTCGTAAATTATTGATCCAGGAAGAGTCTTTGTTCATTAACGGTTCATTCGAACAGGGTGAGCTTGGGATAGTATATGTTCCAATCATGGATACAGTTGAAGTTGATCCAACGCCTCAGCAATTCCGTGAGCTAGTGATCAGGCTGATGGCACATGTACAGGAACTGCAGGGAGAAGGCATTCAGCGTGTTCTGCAGTTATGTGACAACGAACGCTGGGATATCAGACAGTTGCGCGAGCTTCTGCTGGAGTTATACGCTGACGAGCAAGAGAATGGAGGAGGCGCAGCATTTCTCTCGTCCAGAACTTTGGACACACCCAATGATTCAAGAGGTGATCTTCATTCGTCGATTTCTGAGCGAGATAGCAGGCTAGCCACTGGTACTTCTCGGCCATATCAACTTGGTGCTCCCGTTCAAAATGCTCCTGTGGGGCCGCAACTAAATTTCCGTCAGCCGCAGAAAACAAGTGAATTCGAGGTTGAAGACATTCCGGTGAGATCTCGAACCTTTCCAGGCAGGCGCTCACCTGAGCAAGTTCCATTAGAGAGTTCAAACGGTATGGATAAGAAAGGAAGTAACTCGTATGATTCGCTAGAGCGTGTTGATATGGAAGTGGAGGAAAAGCCCGGATCTTCCAAAGTAACTTATATCATATTGGGCTGTATGGTTGCCATGGCATTGGTATGGAGATTTATTTACATGGAGCAACCGGGACAGACGCAGATGATCCTGTGTATGGTACTCAGCCTTGGCTTGCTTGGTGTAGCAGGATGGACGTGGAAGCGTAAAGGAAGCCCTCATAATGCCTCAGAGAATAAGCGGTCTTTTCAATTCAATTTAGGTAAGAACAAAGGTAAGCAAATGGAAGATGAAGAGGAACAATTTCAGGAAAGTTGGCGCTGGAATACAGCTGATAGGAAAGAGGAACGTATAAACCAAATGGTTGCATCCGCCTCAGAAGGTAGTAGCGAGCATTCCCGTTATCAAAGTCTGCATATGACACCTGAACACTCTGATCCACCGTTCGTTCAGCGCCATGTGGAAACGGCAGCTTCAACTTCAGAGCTAATTCGACAGGATGCAGTTGCGGAGGCAACCGTAAATTTGCAGAATCTGAGTGGAGGTAATGTTACAGGGGCGGGCCCGGTGATGGCGTCTTATTATCTTGAACGAAGATCTGGAAGCAGTGACCAACATGAACGGATGGATGTGCAAGGAGCATCTTTTGTCATCGGAAGATCAGCAGACATGGTTCAGTGGGTGGACACAGCGACCGGCGTGTCCCGTGCTCATGTGGAATTGAGCCGGAACAAATCGGGCTATGTGATTAAGGATCTGGGTTCCGTCAATGGCACCATTCTTCAGGGCAATATTCTTGCTCCGTATAAGGAGTATCCATTGGCGGATGGAGACACATTTACACTTGCGGAATCAGTCTACACTTATCGGTCGGTTGGATAAGACATAGTTCAATCAGTCAGATAAGCCGCGGTGCTTCAGATCTTCCAGTGCCTGGGTTAAGGTTGGGAAGGTGAACTGGAATCCGTGGTCGAGAGCTTTTTGCGGAATGACTCTCTGCCCTTGAAGCACGACAACGGATAGTTCTCCGACCAAGGTTTTAATCAGGAAGCTGGGTACGGGGAACCAGTGAGGGCGATGATACACTTTACCGACCGTACGACCGAATTCATCATTGGTAACAGGATTGGGTGAGGAAGCATTGACCGGACCTGACACTTGTTTATTTTGAATGCTAAAATCAATGAGTCTTACGATATCCATAATGTGAATCCAGCTGGTCCATTGCTTGCCACTGCCGATCTTGCCACCAACACCCAGCATATAAGGAAGTTTCATCAATGGAAAAGCACCTCTTTTATGTCCAAGAACAAGACTTACCCGGATTTTAACGAGTCTTACATTTTTGATTGCATCTGCTGCAACTTCCCATTGTTCCGAGACCCGGGAGGGGAAATTCATTGATTTTTGCGGACTGCTTTCGTCAAAGATTTCGTTAGGAGAGGTTCCATAGATGGCCATGGCAGAAGCCTGGACGACCACTTCCGGCTTTTGTTCAAGGGATTCTACCAATCGGGCTACCCGCGCTACGGTCGTGACTCTGGATTCAACAATCTCCAGCTTCGCCTTGGTTGTCCAACGTTGATTCAGTGTTTCTCCGGCAAGGTTAACAAGAGCGTCCATACCTTCCAGCAAGTGAGGTTGTTCTTCGACTTGTTCCCACGATATATATGTAAGATTTTTACTTGGATTATGCAAGTCAGGCAGTTTTCGTGTAATAACTTTCACATGGTGCCCGGCTTGCAGCCAGTAATCTACAAGTGCTCCTCCCACAAATCCGGTACCCCCACAAATGGCAATTTTCATATCAAACATCCTCTCTGTATTTTCACTGCGCTGATACATACCGTTGGATCGACAAACAGCCCCGTACGGTAAGCAATGCCTGTTGGGAACAACTTACCTGACGGAGCATATCTGTATCTAATTAACCAAATCTATATGCCACTTAACTCATCTTTTATTTTATTTAATCAAATGTTGATAAGGGGAATAATCGATTTTGTTTTTCTCCAAAAATTTTACCAAAAACTTATTATCCCGCTTCGGTGTGGCAATAATGTATCCTTTGATGCAATGATCTCTCGATACTTCCGTGGCATTGTCTTCGACTGCAATCTTACCGATCTCTGCAGCAATGGAATGTTTGGCGATGTCACGAAATGGCCCGGGCACAGGCTCCACTAGTTGATCCAAAAAAGCTTTGGCTTCATCTGTCCATAAGTGACGGCTGGCTTCAACCCAATAATTCTGCCAATCCAGTTTGGACTTTCCGTCTGCTTTTGGTAGCACTTTCAAAAACTTGCGCATCATGAAAAATCCACCGATACACATGCTGCCTAGCAATAAAAAAGTCCAGAATGCGATCGTATTCATAAACCAATTGCTGGGGGAATAGCTGGTCAGTATCATCGCGTAGGAGTCGAAAATCATTGCGGAGTCACCTCGGTTCATTGATTTTCACGGAAAGACGGATTCCGTCTACCCATGTTCCACATATTAGCTGTCAAAAATAGCCTCTATCCCGAATTATAGCGCATTTCTAGATTTATTTCGATAATCGCGTTAGAATAAGGGATAATTCAGAATAAGGGGGATCAATAATGCTGAAAATCGGCTCCCACGTGTCCTTTTCGGACAAGGGATTATTGAGTGCAACGAAGGAAGCGTCCTCGTACGGTTCCAGTTCGTTTATGATATATACGGGTGCACCACAGAATACACGTCGCAAGCCAATTGAGTCCATGTATATTGAAGAAGGCAAGGTTGCCATGCAAGAGGGTGGAATGAAAGATATCGTTGTCCATGCACCGTACATTATTAATCTTGGTTCATACAAAGACAACACGTTTAGACTGGCTGTAGATTTCCTTCAGGAAGAGATTCGTCGGACACATGCTATTGGTGTGAAGAACATCGTATTACATCCCGGCGCATTTACAGACAAAGATGCCCACTATGGGATCGGACGGATCGCAGAAGGGTTGAATGAAGTGCTGGAAGGTGTGAAAGAGACGGATGTAAACATCGCTCTGGAAACCATGGCTGGCAAAGGTACGGAAATGGGTCGCAGTTTCGAAGAAATCGCTCAGATTATTGAGAAAGTAACGTATAACGAGCGCCTGACTGTGTGTATGGATACATGCCACATTCATGATGCCGGATATGATATCGTTAATGATTTTGACGGTGTATTGGAACAATTCGATCGTACGGTAGGACTTGACCGCATTGCCGTAATGCATATTAATGATAGTAAGAATGCTGTGGGTGCGCACAAGGACCGTCATACACCAATTGGCTCTGGCTGGATCGGGTTTGAAGCGATTAACCGCATAGTCAACCATGAGAAGCTTCAAGGACGTCCATTTATTCTGGAGACACCTTGGATTGGTAAAGAGGCCAAGACACAGCGTCCAATGTATGAGGTGGAGATTGCCCTGCTTCGTGGGGATGTTGCCGGTCGATTTGGCCAGGAATTCCTGACAGAAGTAGAACAGTTGCAACACTTTTTCAAAGGTAAAGAGATTGAGTCTCGTTCGTATATTCTGGATGTGTGGACGTTGCTCAAAAATGATGCCAAAGCCAAAAAGGCAGATCCGCGCGAACCGCTGGAACGCCTCTATGACATGGTGACTGAAGCTGCACTATTCCCGCATTTGAATGAAGAACAACTGAATCATCGCTTGATTGCATGGCTTGCGGGTTAATCCCGCAGGTCATGGCTTAATTGAAGGAGGAAGAATAACCCGATGGAGATCCACGCTAAACAAGTACGCCCTGATTCTAAAAACCGCGCCGATCGTGCGCGCATGCTTATTTCCTGTCCTGATGGTCCAGGAATTGTAGCTGCCGTATCTCATTTCCTGCACCAGCATGGTGCAAACATTGTTCAGTCGGACCAGTATACAATGGACCCTGCTGGCGGCATGTTCTTTATGCGGATTGAGTTTGATCTTCCGCAATTGTTGGTCAATATGCCGAAACTGGAAGCTGATTTTGCAGAAGTAGCAAGCCGTTTCCAGATGGAATGGACGTTATCTGCGGTCAGCCGCAAGAAGAAACTGGCTATCTTTGTATCCAAAGAAGATCACTGTCTGGTTGAATTGTTGTGGCAATGGCAGGCAGGCGACCTGGATGCAGATATTGCGCTTGTGGTCAGCAACCATCTGGACATGAAGGACTATGTAGAATCATTTGGCATTCCATATCATCATATCCCAGTTACAGCAGATACGAAAAAAGAAGCGGAACAGCGCCAACTGGACGTCATCGGCAACGATGTGGATGTGATCATTCTGGCTCGTTACATGCAGATTATCTCTCCGATGTTCATTGAGCATTACCGCAATCGAATCATTAATATTCACCATTCGTTCCTGCCAGCCTTCGTGGGTGGTAAACCGTATGCGCAGGCGTACAACCGCGGTGTCAAAATTATCGGTGCGACAGCGCACTATGTTACGGAAGAACTGGATGGCGGCCCGATTATTGAACAGGATGTGCAGCGTGTAAGCCACGGGGACGATGTAACCGAGCTGAAGCGTATTGGACGTACCATTGAGCGTGTTGTGCTCGCACGTGCCGTGAAATGGCATGTCGAAGACCGTGTTCTTGTTCACGAAAATAAAACCGTTGTATTTTAAGCTCACGCTTTAATACTGTGCAAGGTTGATTCGGAACCACGTAATAGACTAACAATAAAGCGACCCCAATTCGTTTACGAAACGGGAGTCGCTTTTTTTGTTGTGTTGATATACTTTCCGCACAAGCCAAGCATAATACCAAACAGCAGATGTCCTACAATCCAGTAGAGGATGGCGGACACATCGTACAGGTCTGGCACACGTGATGACAATTGAGAGAGTGGGATATAGAGCAAGGACGAGACTGCACCAAGTAAAATCCCTTTGATCATAGGGCGGCCTGAATGCCTTACCCACCACAGATAGAAGATACCGATGACAACGGACACGATGAGATGCAAAGCAAATTCAATGAATTCGGGTAAGGTTGGCGGAAGACCAGGCACAAAATCAATATTCAGCAGCAGAGTGTATACTTGTTCACCTGTGATGGCCTGAATCATTTTGAGGAAAAATCCCAGGACAACTCCCGAGAGAATTCCCGTTAAAATACCGGATATCCAGGGTAATGAGTGTTTTGCCGATGTTGATGGGTGAGCAGCAGGATCTGGCATGATCGAGACCTCCTATGATTGACGCGTGTACATCTGAAAAAAGTAAACCACAGCCCGAATTTTGTAATCCATATTAAGGAACATTATATGTGAATTGAGGATGAATATCTAAAAAATGCATGGTTTTCAGGTTAAAGGTTATACTTCATGCGATGGATTTGCGAGGCTCCTTAAGTCTGTTTTTGGAATTTAGTACCTTGTACAATACGATTTTTGCTTGATAGGCCAAGGATTATTCATCACAAACCACCGATTTTTCACGAACTTCTAAAAGAAGGTTATGGAAAAGCTTCACGCCAAGTGATACAATACAAAAGTGAATAAGTCAAAATGAAACACTCAAGCGGATTCACTTATTGTGAAATTCGGTTTGCTTGTATGATGAGAGGGATACGCTTGCGCACCCGACTTATCTAAAGACATGAGGAGGACAAACCATGACTGACAAGAACGAAGCGATTCAAAAGGACGAGAACACTACAATCGACAACCTGTCGATTACTACCGTACGTACTTTGGCGATTGATGCAATTGAGAAGGCAAATTCCGGACATCCGGGTATGCCGATGGGCTCCGCTCCAATGGGGTACCAACTTTTTGCAAAAACGATGACTCATAACCCGGACCACCCAACTTGGGTTAACCGGGACCGTTTTGTCCTGTCTGCAGGACATGGCTCCATGTTGCTGTACAGCTTGCTGCACCTGAGCGGATATGATCTTCCAATGGAAGAACTGAAACAGTTCCGTCAATGGGGAAGCAAAACTCCGGGTCACCCGGAATTCGGACATACTGCAGGTGTTGATGCAACAACCGGCCCACTGGGTCAAGGTATTGCAATGGCTGTAGGTATGGCGATGGCTGAAGCTCAACTGGGCGCAACATACAATAAAGACAAATTCAACGTAGTTGACCACTACACTTACGCAATCTGTGGTGATGGCGACTTGATGGAAGGCGTATCTCATGAATCAGCTTCCCTGGCTGGACGTTTGCACCTGGGCAAACTGATCATGTTGTTCGACTCCAATGACATCACGTTGGATGGTAAATTGGATCTGTCTTCTTCCGAAAGCATCGCGAAGCGTTTTGAAGCTTATGGCTGGCAAGTGCTGCGCGTTGAAGATGGTAACGATCTGCCTGCAATCGAAAAAGCAATTCAGGAAGGTCAAGCAGATACACTGCGTCCTACACTGATCGAAGTTAAAACGGTTATCGGTTATGGTAGCCCGAACAAACAAGGTAAAGGCGGCCACGGCGGTACTCACGGATCTCCACTGGGTGCAGACGAAGCCAAATTGACTAAAGAGTATTACAAATGGGTTTACGAAGAAAACTTCCACGTACCAGCTGAAGTTCGCGATCACTTTGCACAAGTGAAAGATCGTGGTATCTCTGCTAACAAAGCATGGGACGAGAAATTTGCCGAGTACAAAAAAGCTTTCCCTGAGCTGGCAGCTCAATTCGAAACAGCGATTAACGGCGACCTTCCAGAAGGTTGGGACCGTGATCTTCCTAAATATGCAGCAACAGACAAAGCTCTTTCCACTCGTGTAGCATCCGGTAACGCTCTGAACGGTCTGGCGCACAACGTGCCACAACTGACAGGTGGATCTGCTGACTTGGAAAGCTCCACAATGACTCACTTGAACAACCTGGAGAACTTCACACCTGAAGATTACTCCGGCCGTAACATCTACTTCGGTATCCGTGAATTCGGTATGGCTGGAGCAATGAACGGTATGGCACTGCACAGCGGTGTGAAAGTATTCGGAGGTACGTTCTTCGTATTTACCGATTACCTGCGTCCGGCTGTTCGTCTGGCTGCCCTGATGGGATTGCCTGTAACGTATGTTCTGACTCACGACAGTATCGCTGTTGGTGAAGACGGTCCTACGCACGAACCGATCGAGCAATTGGCATCCCTGCGTATCATTCCTAACCTGACGGTTATTCGTCCGGCTGATGGTAATGAAACTTCGGCTGCTTGGGCTTACGCGCTTGAGAACAAGAGCAACCCGGTTGCACTCGTACTCACTCGTCAAAACCTGCCGATCCTGGAAGGTACGGTTGAAGGTTCACGTGAGAACGTGAAACGTGGTGCTTATGTTGTCTCTGATGCAAAAGATGGCAAAGCGGTAGCACAAATTATCGCTACAGGTTCTGAAGTGCAATTGGCTGTTAAAGCTCAAGCAGCACTTGCAGAACAAGGCATCCAAGTTCGCGTAATCAGCATGCCAAGCTGGGATCTGTTCGAGAAACAAGACAAAGCTTATAAAGAGTCCGTTCTTCTTCCGGATGTTAAAGCTCGTCTTGCAATCGAAATGGCTTATCCAATGGGCTGGGAGAAATATGTTGGAGATCAAGGTGACATTCTCGGAATCAGCACATTTGGTGCATCCGCGCCTGGCGACCGTGTTATCCAAGAATATGGCTTTACAGTGGATAACGTGGTTAGCCGCGTAAAAGCATTGCTGTAATAGCTTCATAAGCGCTGCTATGATTGGGAGGGCGTCATGCTGTCCTGATCCATGGCAGTAAGTTATTTCCGCAGAGATGGGCGGTGACTCATGATCGCCCTGATCTGTTTTGCCTTTTGTTTTCATTAACTTCAGGGGAGCGGGTACGCATGTCACAATTCGATCAAGTCAGTGTAGTGAAAGAGGCCAACATTTATTATGATGGTCAGGTAACCAGCAGAACGGTTATTTTGGGGGATGGCAGCAAAGTGACTCTGGGCATCATGCTTCCAGGCAGTTATGAGTTCGGTACGGATTCCCGTGAAATTATGGAGATTCTGTCCGGAGATCTGAAAGTATTGCTTCCCGGAGAAGAAGAGTGGCAAGAGATTCAAGGCCAAGCTACGTTCCACGTGCCTGCCGAATCCAAATTTAAACTGGAGATACGCAGCGTTACTGACTACGTCTGCTCGTACCCGGCGGAATAACATAAGAAGGGTAAGCAGAACCGCAACCCGCGGATTCGGTTTACCCTTTTTGCTTCTTGAATTCTAACGACAAAGTTCGAGCTGCAAGCTTGTCAGCCCCGTGGATTTGAAGTATCCTTAAGGCAAGTTGTTTAGAATGGAATACGGACATAATATAAGAGGTTGTTCAAAAAGTCCGCTTTTGATTACAAAGTTTGAACACGCACTATAATCGAAATCAGGAGGTTTTTGAGATCATGGCAAAAAAAGTGACATTTGACTATAGCACGGCATTGCAATTTGTAAATCAGCACGAAGTGGATTATTTCGCAGAACCGATTCGTCTGGCTCATGAGCAGCTTCACAACGGAACAGGAACAGGCTCCGATTATCTGGGCTGGATTGACCTGCCAACGGCTTATGACAAAGAAGAGTTTGCTCGCATTCAAAAAGCGGCTGCCAAAATCCAAAGCGACTCCGAAGTACTCATCGTTATCGGTATCGGTGGATCATACCTGGGTGCACGTGCAGCGATTGAAATGCTGACTCACTCGTTCTATAACAATCTGCCAAAAGACAAACGCAAAACGCCTGAAATCTATTTTGCAGGAAACAATATCAGTTCAACATATGTAACTCATTTGCTGGATCTGGTTGAAGGTAAAGATTTCTCCGTTAACGTTATCTCCAAATCAGGTACAACAACAGAGCCGGCAATTGCTTTCCGTATCTTCCGTGCAGCACTGGAAGAGAAATATGGTAAAGAAGAAGCACGCAAACGCATCTATGCTACAACAGACAAAGCGCGCGGTGCATTGAAAGAACTGGCAAATGCAGAAGGATACGAATCTTTCATTATCCCGGATGATGTAGGTGGACGTTACTCCGTTCTGACAGCTGTAGGTTTGCTGCCAATCGCAGCAGCTGGTATCAGCATCGAAGAAATGATGCAAGGTGCGGCTGACGCATCCAAAGAATACAGCAACCCGAACGTAGCTGAGAATGAAGCATATCAATATGCTGCTGTTCGTAACGCATTGTATCGCAAAGGCAAAGGCACTGAGATCCTTGTAAACTATGAGCCATCCCTGCACTTCGTGTCCGAGTGGTGGAAACAACTGTTTGGAGAGAGTGAAGGTAAAGACTACAAAGGGATCTATCCTGCATCTGTTGATTTCTCTACAGACTTGCACTCCATGGGTCAATTCATCCAGGAAGGTAGCCGGAATATCTTCGAAACTGTTATCCAGGTTACTGAAGTTGCTGAGCATATCTCAATCAAATCCGATCCGGACGATCTGGATGGTTTGAACTTCCTTGAAGGAAAAACTATGGACTTTGTTAACAAAAAAGCGTTCCAAGGAACACTGCTTGCACATACAGATGGTCAAGTACCAAACCTGATTGTGAACATTCCAGATATGACTCCATATTCTTTCGGATATCTGGTATACTTCTTTGAAAAAGCATGCGGTATCAGTGGCTACCTGCTGGGCGTCAATCCATTTGACCAACCAGGCGTGGAAGCTTACAAGAAAAATATGTTCGCATTGCTGGGCAAACCAGGCTTTGAAGAAGAGAAAGCAGCGCTCGAAGCGAGACTTTCCGAATAATTCATCGGTCTGCTCATATAGTTGAATAAGGTAATGTAAATCTAACCGGTAATCACTGTTTGTGTAAGATGCAGGGTTCCCGGATGTAGATAACCAGGGCAGTTCGTCCGCGTTCGCGCGGTGAACTGCTTTCTTGTAAAATGGACTCAGGAAAAGATCAGAAAGTTGGATTTAGGATGATTGAACGTTATCGCACGGTTCGAGGACCGGGCAATCTGGAAATTGTAATCAAGAAGTCGCGATTTATCGGTCATATTATGCCGGTCACGACAGAGGAAGAGGCTGTTGCCTTCATCGATGAGATCAAGAAAAAACATTGGAATGCAACTCATAACTGCTCTGCATACATGATTGGGGAGCGGGACGAGATCCAGAAGCAATCCGATGACGGTGAACCCAGCGGAACAGCAGGGAAACCCATTCTTGAAGTGATCAAAAATCAGAAATTAAAAAATGTGGCAATTGTGGTTACGCGATACTTCGGGGGAATTATGCTTGGAGCTGGCGGGTTAATTCGTGCTTATACGGATGGAGCTGTAGCAGCCATTGAAGCCGGAGAAGCCATTACCAACGTGCTGCATCGTGAAGTGTTTGTTGAACTGGATTATACGTGGCTGGGTAAAGTGGAAAATGAGTTAAGAAGCCGGGAAGTCCGTACAGGTGAAACTGGATTCACCGATAAGGTTACGTTGACTTGTCTTCCGCCGGATAGTGAAACCGAGGCTTTTATAGCCTGGATCACGGATTTGACGCAAGGGCAATCCCGGATCACGGAGGGACAGCGGCTTTATTTTATTGAAGGGGAATAAAATATATGGCTAGAAGAGCAGTCGAACAGGAGTTGTCGAGGGAGCGGATACTGGAGGCGGCGAGGCACCTTTTTATTACCAAAGGATACCGCGCCATTTCGATGCGAAGCATCGGCCAGCATCTGGGCTATAGTCATGGGTCGCTGTATTATCACTTTAAGGAAAAGGCAGAGCTGTTCTATGCCATCGTGGTTGAAGATTTCAATCATTTGGGGCATTTGCTGCTACAAGCCATGGTCAGGCCAGTTCGTGATGATGTGAGCAAGGTAGAGCACATTATGATGGAGTTTATTCGCTTTGGTCTGGAGAATCCATACCAATACGAAATTATGTTTATGATCAGGGACGAAGAACTGTTGTCTTATTGTCGTACCGAACAGGGACGTTGCTTCGAATTGTTTGCATCGATTATAAGGCAGTATATGAATGAAGCGAACTGTACGGAAGAGGATATTCAAAGGGTACCGCGTACGCTATTTTTGGCTATGCACGGATTCATTTCTTATTACATTCAGGACCGTTTAACGTTTGTGGAGATTGAATCGTCTGCGCTGTCTCATGTCAAAGTGCTGTGCCGCAATCTGGGTCAGCAGCCTGGCGACCAATAATGGCGCTGTTGTTGCACCCCTACACTTCAGGGCGGTGATTTGTCATAACTTTAATTCTTTATAACGTTGTCTCGCGAAAGTTAATATGCGCAGTAGACCAAGTCAGGCGGCTCCGACCCGAAATGAGGGTGGACCGCCTGTTTGTGTTTGCAAAAATGAACGAGTAGGTGGCAGGCCTATTGGACCCAACTAACCTTCCATGATTTTGAGAAAGTACTCCCGCTCACGTGGTCCATCGAATTCGCAAAAGTAAATGCCTTGCCAGCGGCCAAGCAGCAGTCTGCCTTCGTGAATAATCACCGTCTGTGATGGTCCTGTTGTGATCGATTTCAGATGAGAGGCTGTATTGCCTTCGGCATGTCGATATTCGGGATGCTCCCAGGGGTACACCTCATCCAGGCGTAACAAGACATCGTGTTTCACATCCGGGTCTGCATTTTCGTTGATGGCAATACCTGCCGTCGTATGTGGACAGTAGATGAGCACCGTCCCATTCTGCACCCCGCTACTCTGGACAACCTGCTTTACGTCCCATGTGATATCCTTCATTTCATCTCGTGTGGAAGTGGATATATTCTTCTTGTATAACATGTTAAATCACTCCTTAGGATCTCATTTCTTACCCTCGATTGTACCTTAACCACTACATACCAAACAAACCACATATGAAGACGGATATTTGAATCGCGCAATAACGGAGAGGTCAGAAATAACCTGAAGAAGCGGAAGCTAAAAGCTTTCTGTAGGAAAGCTGCTTCGGAAGCATAAGTTTCGCCTTTATCACCGGATTTCCCCTTAAAAAGGGGATCAAAGAAATCTGGGGATAACAGTGATCGGAAGGTTGTTCTGGCTGCGCAGTGTACAGTGCGATTTTTATTAATCGTTCTCATATGAGGCCCAATTATATTCAATAAAAGCATTGACGATTAGCACTGCAAACTGGTAAAGTATCAGAAAAGCAAAACCAAGTAGACTAATGGGAATAATATTAAAGTAATATCATCCAACTTAGGAAAAATGTCGTATTAAATCCAGGAAGACTGCCGACCGGAGCTAAAGCCGGAGGCTGGGAGGGAACGCAGCAATGAATACCGTTCTTCGTCATAAGGGATGGACTTGGGGATTCCGCAGTACCGTATTGTTATATTTTATCGTACTTATTGTACTTCCAATCATCGGTGTGTACGTCAATTCCTTCTCTGAAGGATGGAGCAACTTTGTTCAGAGCATTATGGACCCCATCGCGTGGAAAGCCGTACTGCTGACCATTCGGCTGGCCGTCATTGCCACGCTGATTAATGTGGTTTTGGGCACGATGATCGCCTGGGTGTTGACAAGGTATCGCTTTGTGGGCCGATCGTTTCTTAACAGTCTGGTTGATCTCCCGTTTGCACTGCCAACAGCGGTGGGCGGCTTGATGATTATGTTGCTTTTGGGTCCGGTCAGTGCCATCGGGAAACTGGCAGAATCCATGGGATTTGAGATTGTATTTCACCAGCCCGCCATTGTTATCGCGATGACCTTTGTCACGTTTCCGTTTGTTATCCGTGCAGTGCAGCCTTTGCTGGAAGAAATCGATCCTTCCGAGGAAGAGGCCTCGTACACGATGGGGGCATCCAAGGCTCGCACGTTCATGCAGGTTATTCTGCCTTCCATGGCACCTGGCATGATCAGTGGGGGGATGTTGGCTTTCTCCAGAGGACTGGCTGAATTCGGGGCTGTTGTGCTGGTGGCTGGTAACATTCCGGGAAGAACACTGACTGCTTCCGTATTTATTTACGGGGAGATTGAAAGTGATAATCCAACGGGAGCCGCCGCGGTATCCGTGTTGCTCCTGACGCTCTCCTTCCTGATCCTCTGGCTGATCAATCTGGTGCAGATGCGGGGGAGAAGACGATGAGACGACTGTTAATCGGACTGACGTTTGCGGTATTTATTGTACTGCTGATAATCCCGCTTGGACGCATTTTTATTGGCGCATTTGAAGACGGGGCAGGTGGATTCCTGAAAGGGTTAATGCGTCCTGAGGCGTTACATGCCTTGATGATGACAGGACTGGTGGTTCTGGTGGTCACCCTGTTAAATACATTGTTTGGCATCATGATGGCTCTGTATCTGGTTCGTGCCGGATGGCTGAGTGAACGGATAAAAGGGCTGCTGAACAGCATTGTAGACCTGCCTTATGCCGTATCTCCTGTCATTGGCGGTTTGATGATTGTGTTGATGTTGGGACCTAACAGCATTATGGGCGCTTTTTTTGAAGGGATTGGATTCAATGTGGTCTATGCCTTCCCGGGTATGGTGATCGCAACGTTATTTGTTACCTTTCCACTGATGGTCAGAGAGGTTATGCCTGTCCTGCAGGAACTCGGTTCCCAGCAAGAGGAGGCCGCATCTACACTTGGCGCTTACGGCTGGAGAACGTTCTGGAGTGTGACATGGCCTTCGATCCGCTGGGCGGTAGTGTATGGTCTAGTCTTGACGGTTGCGCGCTCGCTTGGGGAATTCGGTGCAGTGCTGGTGGTATCCGGTAATATTATGAACAAAACGCAGACCGCAACAACCCTGGTGTACCAGGATGTTGAGAATTTTAATGTGGCTGCCGCAAATGGTGTGGCATTGGTGCTGGTCACCTTCTCCGTCGGGCTGCTGCTTATGATGGAATGGGCCAAGAAGCGAAAGGAAGTGCATTGATATGCATGTAGAAGTCCGTGATCTGAACAAACATTTCGGTGATTTTCATGCGGTAAAAGATGTCTCATTCGATATTGCCAAAGGCCATCTGATCGGTCTGCTTGGACCCAGCGGAGGCGGGAAAACGTCCATTCTACGGATGCTTGCGGGTCTGGAGAATCCGGGTTCTGGAGAAATTCGCTTTCATGGAAAAGTGGTGAACCATCTGCCTCCACAGGAGCGGGGCATCGGATTTGTATTCCAGAACTATGCCTTGTTCAAACATATGACGGTATTTGAGAATATCGCCTTTGGACTCAAGGTCAAGAAGACACCAAAAGCCCAGATTCGTGATCGGGTTATGGAACTTGTTGAACTGACCGGGTTAAAAGGTTTCGAACAGCGCTATCCACATCAGTTGTCTGGTGGGCAGCGTCAGCGTGTTGCTTTTGCCAGAGCACTCGCCCCGGAGCCCCAGCTATTATTGCTGGACGAACCGTTCGCGGCCATTGATGCTAAGATCCGTCAGGAACTGCGTTCATGGTTGCGTGAGTTGATTGAACGGGTAGGGATTACTTCGATATTTGTAACGCATGACCAGGATGAAGCGATTGAAGTGGCGGACGAAATCATGATTATCAGCCAAGGTCGTCTCGAACAGAAGGGCACACCTTGGGATATCTACAAAAACCCTCAGACACCGTTTGTGGCTACATTTATCGGGGAGTCTACGGTTGTGGAGGATGCCTCCCAGTTGAAAGGATTCGAACATGCCGTCGAGGGGGAACATACCAAAGCGCTGATTCGACCGGAGTATATTGAAATCGGCTTGAAAAACGAATTCACCATGTTGTCTGCAACGGAAAAAGGTACAGTCAAACATCTTCATTTCCGCGGCAGTGAATGGATGGTAGAGGTGGACGTACAGGGTCATAAGTTAATCACTTATCGTTCCCTGGAGAAAACGACATTGGAGATCGGTCAACAAATTCGAGTCCTTGTACACCGTGCATACCTGTTCAATGACTCCAACAGTTGGGTGGTTGAGAACCGACTGAAGGAAGATCCGATGCCGGTGATGATTTAGATCAAGTGGAAGAAAGGGGCTGCCATGCAGACGAGGAAGAAGAAAGCCATACTCTTATATGTTGCCCTCATGCTTCTGCTCGTCTGCATGACCGCTGGGTGCAGCAAGCAGGAGGAGTCAAGCGAACAGAACGAGCCCTCTGGTAACGATTCATCCAATACGCTGGTGATTGGTGCTTATAGTGTAGCAAAAGACGCTGTAGGCGAATTGCTGCCCAAGTTCCAGGAGGAGTGGAAGGCAAAAACCGGACAGACGATTAACTTTCAAGAGTCCTATGAAGCTTCGGGCACACAGGCAAGAGCCATCGTTGGTGGATTCGAGGCTGATGTGGCCTTGCTCGCGATGGAGAGTGATATCGAGAAGTTGGTCAAAGCCGATCTGGTTAGCTCTGATTGGAAACAGACCCCTAATGAGGGCATGATCACCCGTTCGATTGTTGTTCTGGGAACAAGAGCAGGCAACCCGCTGGGGATTCGTGATTTTCAGGACTTAACCAAGCCGGGAGTGAAGGTGCTCTACCCTAATCCAAAGACATCCGGAGGCGCACAATGGGACATTAATGCCATTTACGGTGCTGGATTGAAACTGTCGGAGGAGCAAGAGGGGAAGAAAGATCCTGCCGCAGCCAAGGCTTTTCTCGAACAGGTACATCGTAACGTTGAATCATTGGACAAGAGTGGGCGTTCTTCGATGGCGGCATTCGAGTATGGTGTCGGTGATGTCATCGTCACGTATGAAAATGAATTGCTTGCCCGGATCGCCAAAGGTGTAGATTATGACATCGTCATTCCGAAAAATACGATCCTGATTGAGAACCCGGCAGTTGTGGTGAATAAATATGCTGACAAACATGGGAATCGTGAACTGGCGGAAGCTTTTGTCGCCTATCTGCGTACACCAGAAGCACAGCGCATTTTTGCCAAGCATGGTTTTCGTTCAGTAGATCCGGATGTATTTGCACAGACAGAGTCGACATTCCCAACGCCAGAAGGACTATTTGATATCAACTATCTGGGTGGATGGGACGAGGTACGCAGTACGTTGTACTCCAAACGCGGCGTGTGGTATCAGGTGCTCGCTGGATTATGAGTATTGCTGATGTAATCGAATAGGTAACCGAACATGTGGATACTAAACCTTCATTTCAATGGAAGTAGAGATGGAGGTTTTTTACTGCCAAAAGGTTATAATAGAGGTATACTGAATCATGATTGTTACATAGTACTAGCAGGAAGGTGTGAGTTGGATGAGTTCAGAAATCAAATTATCCCAAAGTACAGCAATTCGACTGGAGCAGGCCCGCGGTAAGGGGATGCCTGAGGAAGAAATATTAAAAGCCATTCAAGCCAAAGATGTTTCCGCTTTTGACGCCGTGTCTGAAGAGGAATACCGATATAACGAATTTTTCTCGTATGCGGATGAGCATGGTGAAAATCTGGAGGCAGCAGTAAAAGATGGCTACCGGATTACCTTTAACACGCGTGGTGGACTCGGAATCTGGTTGGAGAAAGCCTTCAAGGTACAGCCCGAGAAAGACTTCACGGTGGGTGAAGGAATCGTCACCGGATTACAGTTGAAACCGGAGCAGGCAGAGGTACTGGCGAAGCGGCTTGCATCGAACTGGGTCATTACGGATTCGAAGGATGTACCTGCGGGTCAGGAACTGACGTTGAAGCTGCGGGCACTGGTATAGTTCTAGCGCGGAGTGGATGTGACTCGAATTAATCGGTCGTGGCCTGTTTAAAAGGTAAGGCCTGATCTTCATGCGGATGACCCGCTTATAAGGTTGCATCACATGCTGACGAAGCGTACGCTCCCGAATGGAGCGAAGCATGGAATTAAAGTCTGACGGTGAACGGTCAGACCACAGACTGTCCCGAATTGCAGTGGAGAACTGCAACGGGAGGGTCTTTTTTTTTGCAAAAACGGAGGTGGACGATTACAATCTACATATCATTAATTCAGGGGGAATGCGGATTGGATCAGCTAACATTTCTGGGCACAGGCGATGCGATGGGCGTTCCACGTGTGTATTGTGATTGCGACGTATGTACAGAGGCGAGGCTTACGGGAGAGAATAAACGGAAACGCTCTTCTGTTCTGATTGACGGTGGTGGGGATGATGAGGGTGAACAGTTCATGATTGACTGCGGACCAGACTGGAGATCACAGATGGAGGATCAGGGATTGCGTATGGTGCATACGCTGCTCATCACTCATGCCCATTTTGACCATATTGGAGGATTGCCGGAATGGGCGGATGCGTGCCGCTGGCTGGGTGTGAAGGGGCGTTTGTATGCACCACGTGAAGTGATTGCCACCATTCAGGGACAGTTTCCTTGGTTGGGTCGTCATATGGACTTTCTGGAAACGGATGATGATATTGAACTAGGCGGCTGGAAGGTACATTCCTGGAAAGTATGCCATGGACATAACGGGTATTCGTACGCCTATCGACTGGATCGAGACGGGTATAGCTGGGCGTACTGTTCAGATGCTATTGACCTGAAGACATCCGAAAAAGAGCCATTGCACGGACTGGATATGCTGGTCCTTGGAACAAGCTTTGTGCATGAGCTTGCGGAATTCTCAACACGTTCCGTGTACGATATGCGTGAGGCGCAGGAGCTGCTGTGGGAACTGAAGCCAGGTCATACTTATTTTACACATATGTCTCATGACGTCGATGTACGGCAGAATTATAATCTGGATCAAGGTATTACGATTGCCCTTACCGGGATGAAGGTGCCGCTTGGAACATTAAAGCTGGAAACGAATGCGTAACTCAACTTAACTAGCGTAACAAAAATAAATTCAGAAGAGCGTATCCTTTACAAGGGGTTCTTCGTTTACATAGTGTAAGTCAAAATCAATCAGGAACCAGCAAAGGGGGGCCCCCAAGATGGCCTTTGTGAAGTCCGTGGATTGCAGAATCAACAGACCACATGATGATGGTAAACAAGATAAATTCGATATTGAATTCAATGGCAACGACAGAAAAAATCAATTGAACCAGTGCATCCATACCGTACTACCCGATCTGATGGGTTCGTTGTATGCGTATTGTCTATCTCTGACGAAATCAGTTCCAGACACGGAGGATCTGGTTCAGGAGACCTGTCTCAAAGTATTGTCGTCGAGAGTGGTTGGAACTTCCGGGATGAATAAAGATATAAACTGGGAAGCTTATCTCATTCGTATTGCTCGCAACAGCTGGATTGATATCTTACGTCAGCGGGAGAGATTGGCTTATAAACTGGATAGCTTGAAGCCGCTCCTACACGAAATGGAGGAGGAAAGGCGATTCGAGGAATTGGAGTCTGCCGTACAACTTCTTGTAAATACGCTACCACCGTGGCAGCGAGTGATATATGTATTACGTGAATTAATGGGTTATAGGGCGGCAGAGACTGCGGAAATGCTGGATACGACTGAAGGTGCTGTGAAAGCAGCGTTAAGTCGTGCACGCTCTGCCATAGCTGAAGTGAGGCACAGGTTGGAACAATCGGACGCTGAATTGCAGTATGAGGAAGGCGCAGTGGAGGACAATCGGGAGGAACTGCGCAGCTATCTGCTGGCATTTCGTAATGGGGATACAGCCCGAATCATTGATCTGTGCCTGAACCGGACCGATGATCCGATGGCTGTGGCGGGCACGATTTTGCAGCAGACTTTGCCGTCTCCAACCATGCAACCAATGATGTACGGGTACTCTACTTCTGGCATGAACTCGATGTCGTATGGAGGCGGATACACGGTCAACATGGTTGCCTAAACCGAGGAGGCGACACGCTTGAATGTAGTGCCCTATGTAGTGGAACAGACAGCTCGCGGAGAGCGGAGTTATGATATTTATTCACGTTTGCTCAAAGATCGGATCATTATGGTGTCCGGAGAAATTGAGGATCAGATGGCAAATGCTATCGTGGCCCAGTTATTGTTTTTGACTGCAGAGGACCCGGAAAAGGACATCCAGATGTACATCAACAGCCCTGGTGGGTCGGTGACTGCGGGATTCTCGATCTATGACACGATGCAATTTGTGAAGCCGGATATCTCCACGATCTGTACAGGTATGGCGGCAAGCTTTGGCACGATACTGCTGGTAGGTGGAACAAAAGGTAAACGTATGGCGCTGCCCAACAGTGAGATCATGATCCATCAGCCACATGGCGGTACGCGAGGGCAGGCATCCGATATGCTGATTCATGCTAACCGCATCATTCAGCATCGTCAACGTCTTAACAAGCTGTTAGCCGACCATACAGGACAGTCAATTGAGCGGATTGAGAAGGACTCGGATCGAGACTATTTCCTGACCGCTGCGGAAGCAGTCGAATATGGATTGGTGGATAAGGTCATATCCAGCACATAACATTAGCCTGGGAGGTCATATGACCTTTCGAGCTTGATTAATCAAGAGGACGAACAGGAAACTGACGTCCTCTTTTTGTCGTCCAGATTAGCTAGCCCGTGTCTATGGATCGAATCAGATTGAGAATAATGTGAAATAAAGATTGACCATCGGTAGGTATAGTGTATATATTATATATACACACTATACCTACTGGAAACTACGTAACATCAATGAGGTGAGGAAAGATTAACATTTTAATATCGAATGCTTCGAGCGATCCGATCTACATGCAGATTCTAACTCAGATCAGACAGAGCATCTTGAGCGGAGAATTGGTTGCTGGAGATAGTCTTCCCTCCATTCGGCAGCTCGCCAAGGATCTGCAAGTCAGTGTTATTACAACTAAACGTGTCTATGAAGAGCTGGAGAAGGAGAAACTGATCGATTCAGTTGTAGGCAAAGGGAGCTTTGTATCCGGAGCCAATCAGGACTTTATTCGAGAGCGGCGGATGAAACAATTGGAAGAGAAGATGCTCGAAGTGATTCGTGAGAGCAGAGAACTGGGCATGAGTTCACAGGATGTAATCCATCATCTTACATTGTTGGTTGAGGAGGAATAAGCATAATGAACGCTATCGAATTACGTAATGTAACCAAAACGTATCCCTTATTTAAAGTAGATAATGTATCTCTGGATGTGAAAAAAGGGTATATCACGGGACTTATTGGTCCGAATGGGGCGGGAAAGAGTACTTTGATCAAAATGATCACGGGTCTGATCCAGCCCGATAAGGGGAGCCTCAAGACATTGGGCAGTGAGATGCCAAATCAGGAAGTTGATATCAAGCAACGCCTTGGCATTGTGTCAGATGAATGCTTTTATTATGAGCATCTAACGATCCGGGAGATGACACAAATGATCGCTCCTTTTTACACCAAATGGGATAATAAAGCGTTCAATGACTACTTGGATCAGTTCGAACTGTCTCCCAAAAAGAAAATCCAGGATCTGTCCAAAGGCATGAAGATTAAGTATTCTCTCGCCGTAGCTTTGTCGCATGAAGCGGATCTGCTGATTATGGATGAACCGACATCCGGGCTTGATCCTGTGTTTAGGCGGGAACTGCTTGATCTGCTTGCAGATATGATACAGGACGAAACAAGGTCTATTATTTTCTCAACGCATATTACGACGGATCTGGAACGTATTGCAGACTACATTACGTTTATTCATCAAGGGAAACTGGTGTTTAACGAGGCAAAAGATGATGTGCTGGAAAGGTATACGATTGTAAAAGGGGATATGGGTCTGCTTGATTCCGACATTCGGAAACATTTCATCGGAATACGCGAGACAGCCGTTGGTTTTGAAGCATTGTCGGATCATAAGGCAGAGGCCGAACAGTTATTTGGAAGGTTAGCTCTTTTACAAAGACCTACGTTAGAAGACCTCATTTATTTTACGGCGAAGGGAGGACGCAAATATGCTTAACTTGCTTCGTAAAGATTTCATTGTACTAAAAAGTTCACTGTGGACGATTGGGTTATACCTGGTGGTATTTAGTCTCGCCTTTATACCTAAGAGTGAAATGTCAATGTATTTTGTAGGCATCTACACAGCCTTTGGTTCGGTCATGCTGGCAACCATGATTGATATCAAGAACCATAATCACAATTTCCTGGTCACACTCCCCGTTAGCCGCAAACAGATTGTAAAAGCCAAGTACCTTTCTGCTATAATCTATACGTTATTCGGGGTACTCGCGTCGTTTGGGATTCACCAGCTTGTGAACCTGAATTATCCTGAACTGAACAAGCCGAATTATTCATTTAGGGATATTGTCATTTCCATAGGCATGGTGCTTGCGCTGGTTTCCATATACATGCCTCTTTTCTACGGGCTTAGCAAAAAAGGAGCTGGTATCATCAATGCGATATTCATGGTCTGCATGATTATACTGGCGCAACCCGTTGCGTACCTCATGAGTATGGCCAACGAGAACGGTATGATTACCACAACGACAATGGCATCGGTTTCTGTAGGCATTATAGGTTTGTTTGTAGTGTCTTATCTTATTACGATCCGCCTGTTTGCAAGAAAAGACCTTTAAGCACAGAGCGGGTGCAGGTAGAGAGTATAGAACACCAAAAGTAAAGTCGCCACAAGGCGACTTTTTTGATGCAGCGATACGAGTGGCAAATTGCACTTGAAATTCTTCGGATTGGCTTCAATCCAAGAGTATCAAAATGTTACATTTCTTTCGCAAGCGTAATGAGCCTGCTCATCCCTTCCCGAATCTGCTGCTCATGTGCATAAGAGAAGGACAGGCGCAGCTTGCGACTGGCTGAATGATCCGAAGAATCAAATACGGTTCCGGGTACAAAGGCAACGGATTGTTCCATGCATCGGTGAAGCAGTCTCCCTGTATCCACACCCTCAGGAAGCTCTACCCAAAAGTTGAGTCCGCCCTCCGGCCGGGTCCACGTCCAGTCCGTTTCCAGCAGAGATTGTTCCATCACTTCCATCCGTAGCTGGATAGCGGTCCGCAGCTTGGATAGATGCTGATGCATACGTTCTGACTGAAAATAACGGAGAAAAAGCTTCTGGTTCAGAAGGGGCGATCCGTTATCTGTCAGTGATTTTACAGCCTGTAGTCCTGGCATGAATCGCTGGCGGCATATGATGGCTGCAATCCGTAGCCCGGGTGCAACGTACTTGCTGTAACTGCGGATGTACAGAGTGTGTCCAGTAGTATCGTAGGTGAAAATGGGTGCAGGAGGTTTCTCCTTAAAATAGATATCATAGGTACTGTCGTCTTCGAGCAGAAAACAACCATACTGTTCTGCAAGTTCAGGTAACTGTTTACGCTGTTCTACTGGAACATTAAGGCCGGTTGGATTCTGA
Source organism: Paenibacillus sp. FSL M7-1414 (assembly GCF_038003195.1). Lineage (NCBI taxonomy): Bacteria > Bacillati > Bacillota > Bacilli > Caryophanales > Paenibacillaceae > Paenibacillus > Paenibacillus sp. FSL M7-1414. Next base: position 1,609,015 of record NZ_JBBOOS010000001.1, read on the forward strand.
AAGGTCGGTGTCATATAAAAGAGGCGCGGCTTCTCACTCTTCATCAGATGTTCGATCTGCTCCAGATCATACCCATCCGAGTGAATATCCGTAAAGATCAGACGAGCACCTTGTTTGCGGAAAATCTCCATTGCCGGTCCATACGTAGGCCGTTCCATCAACACCCGATCCCCGGGTTTGACCAGCGTCCGCGAGATGACATCAATCGCTTGCTGCGCCCCCGAAGTAATGAGCACTTCGTCTGCAGAGAGGTAGAAGCGTTCTTTTTTCGTTAGATGGCTTGCCAGCGCACTTCGCAATTCCAGATCTCCCTGAATTGTGGAATACGTTCCGAGCAAACGTGGATATTGATCCAGCAGATCACGCATTAGTTCACCCCAATACCGGTTGGGCAGCAGAGAGGGATCGATTAACGATTTGGAAAATTGGTATTCTGCTTCAAGGGACTGTACCCGTGCAAGTGAATCCCAATGCAGCCAGGCTGACACGGCGGGATCATCCGCCTGATCCGTTACTGAGAATGGAGTTGCTGGACTGACATAATAACCGGACTTGTCCTTAACATAAACACTCCCACGTTCCTTTAACTCCTGATAGGCTTTGAATACGGTCAGACGATGTACGCCGAGTAGCTCGGACAGGCTTCGTACAGATGGCAGTTTTTCATGTTCGGCCCACTCTCCCGCTTCTATACGTACAACGAGATAATGGATTACTTGCTCATATAATTTCAGGCTGTTATCTGTCATCATCATGGTTCTGCCCACCCGGCTCACACTCCTTTTGAACTCTATTGTAACAGCTAATGGGAGAAAACTGTTCTGTTTTGTTCATTCTGTTCTGTAGACCATGAGATATGATGGAGAACAGATAAAGGAGTGGTTATCATGGTGGGGATTGCATTTACGGTTATGTGTCTTATTTTCGGTACAACATTTCTGGCTATTAAAATTGGAGTAGAGGCAGGCATGCCTCCTTTTCTGTCAGCCGGATTGCGATTTTTAATCGCGGGAGCGCTGATGTTTGCATGGATGAGGATGAAGGGCAAAGTGAGCTGGTCGCTCCTGTTCCGCAAGGAGATGCTGTTGACGGGAGCGGGGTTGACCTTCGGCACCTTTGCCACATTATATTGGGCCGAACAGCATGTGAGCTCGGGTGTGGGTGCCATTCTGTCGGCGACAGGGCCGCTGATGATTATGTTGATGCAGACGGCGCTGTTACGACAAAAAACATCTGCCCGTATGATTGTGGGCTGCCTGATCGGGTTCACCGGTGTGGTACTGGTTGTGTTGCCAGGTGTATCGCTTGGTGCAGGTTCCCTGTTTATGTGGGGTTGTATCGCGGTACTGGTGGGGGAAGTCTGTTATTCGGCAGGTGCATTGTACTCCAAAAAGGTTATTCATCAGTTCAAGGAGGCTAGTCCTGTAGCGATCAATGCGGTGCAGATGATGTATGGGGGACTGCTGTTATCCCTGCTCTCGGTCGGAACGGAATCGTGGAATATGTCTGCTCTGGACTGGGTGCCTGCCGTCTCGTCGGTGATCTATCTGACTGTCATCGGCTCCATGGTGGGGCATAGTCTGTTCTATTGGATTATGTCGCGTACCAACCCGTTGTTTCCAGCAACATGGTTATACATTTCACCACCCATTGCCGTAGGGCTTGGTGCTGTTGTCTACGGTGAGCATGTCAGCTGGGTTACATGGATCGGTGTAGTGCTGGTCGTTTCAGGTCTGCTGGCGATGAATGAGAAGGTGAGCGGCTGGTTGAAGAAAAGAAGTCGTGCGAGGATGACAGTGCAGGCTTCCGAATCTGTTTTAAAATAGGTAAAGTTTGAAGGTATGCAGCTCAATCTCAAAATCAGCCATTGATTTTAGGTTGAGCTGTTTGTTATTTCAACATGATATTTTCGTTAACCAGTAGGTAGTAATATTCATCCATCTGTTCTGCCGTAACATTTTCTTCGAAATGTTGTATCCACCACATCACAAGTAAACGAATCACCCCCGAGTGAAACTCGGCTACAAGTTCTATGGGAAGTGAAAATTGTTTACCTCTTCTCTTCAATTCCAGAAAATCCTGTCTGAATATCTCTCCGATATAATGTATGAAAAAGTTGTTAAACCCCTCATCATTCTGTTGGTTCTGCACAATTGTCTCCAGTACATTTCCAAACAGCATTTTAGATACGCTTTGCAAAGGCTGCTGTAATCGATCTTCTACATTCATGTGTAAATAATCCCGAAGGACCCATGTTAGGGTGGAGGACAGTAAAGCAAATTTATCTTTGAAATGTTTGTAAAACGTTGTTCGGTGAACCATAGCTTTGTTACATATCTCATTAATTGTGATGTTGCTGAATAGCTGGCCTTTCTCACATAACAGATCGAGTAGCGCCATCGTTAACAATTTATGAGTTCGGGTAACTCTCAAATCCACCTTTTTATCAATCATTTTCATCTACATCAGTTCCTTATTGTAGTTTAGCTATATAGTATCAACACATTGATTCTTACATGATACGAGATTTCAAGTGTATATTGGTATTATAAGTAATTTTTTGATAGGGCTACAAGTGTAGATAAAATATGATGGATTAGAGAGGATGATGTGGCGATGTCCGACATGAAAAAAGCTGTGGTTATCGGGGCAGGTATTGCAGGGTTAATCACTGCAAGGATGTTATCTGATTATTATGATGAGGTATGTATCATTGAGCGAGATGAATTGCCTTCGGAGCCGGCGAATCGGCAGGGTGTGCCTCAATCCTTTCATCCACATCGTGTATTACCGCGCGGCGGACTCATTCTGGAACATTACTTTCCCGGATACAATGACGAATTGGTCGCGCTTGGTGCCATTCCTTCGCATGAAGAGAAAATTGTGATTGCCAATCGCTATGGTACATTAGTCAATAAAGCAAATGCCGCTTCCTCATTCAAAATTGCATCGAGCAGCAGAGCACTGCTGGAATGGGTATTGCGTCAGCGAGTCCAGAGCATAGATCATATAAGCTTCTTAACGAGTACGGAAGTTACCGGGTTAATGGCATCAGAAGATCAGCGTTTGATTACAGGCGTGTATACCAAAGAAAGAGGTCGGGATAATCGGGAAGCAATGCTTGCAGCAGATATGGTTATTGATGCCGCGGGACGTTCTTCCAAATTGATCAGATGGCTTGAACAGATAGGGTTGTCCGTGCCTGAGCCGGAAGTGCTGAAGGTGTCTCTTGGTTACAGCACCCGCTATTATAAGATACCATCCTCTATTCAAAATGACTGGGGCACGGTGATAACAGAGTCCGATCCTGTGCAAGGAACTCGTGCAGGCATGTTGTGGCGCATTGAGAATGATATCGCTGGACTGTTACTGTTCAACGCAGGAGGAGATGAATATCCTCCAACCCATCCGGATGAGTTTCAAGAGCAAATCAAACATCTGTTTGCTTCGGATGAAATCGTAGCGTTGGCAGAACAGCTGGAGCCTTTTCAAGGGCCGCGTGGATACCGTATTTCCGAGTCTGTCCGTCAACATTTTGAACTGATGGAGAATTGGCCCTCCGGGTTACTCGTCCTTGGCGATGCATTTTGCAGCTTCGATCCAATCCATGGCCAAGGCATGACGGTCGCTGCAATTGAAGCCGAGACCATCGGAAAATGTTTGGATGAGCAGCGAATGCATCCTGAGCCGCAGTTTGAGCGTCAAGTGTTGCTTCGTATGCAGCAGGCTATTGAACCGGCCTGGTGGCTTAGTTCTGTGGCTGATCTGCGTTGGAAAGGGGTCGAACATGTTGGGCCTTCCCGAATGAAAGGGGTTGCGTTTGCTCAGAAGTATATAAACTTGTTTACTAAGCAGGCGATGAAAAAGGCGAGTCAGGAAAATAATAAACATCTCTTTTTTACCCAGTTCCTGATGAATGCTCTAATCCTTCCTCCAAGTGAATACTTTAAAGGTGAAATCCTGAACATGATCCTGAACGACAATGGTTCCAAAGAAGAAATGGAGTTAAGAGCAGAGCTTGGTGTCCAAGATCCGGAGCTGTTTCAGCAAAGAATAGATGAGATCATTCCGTCATTTCAACTGGAATTTGATGGCCAAATCAAAAAACTGCTGGAGTCTTTCCAGCATGCCATGAGCAAGTAAAACAATGAATCGTGGTGTGTGAAAGTCACCGCATTGTTGCTCTCAAAACATAAAAAATAACAGAAAAATATACCTTATATAATCGTTTAAACAGGATAATGAACATATTTTTAAAATCAAAAAAACAGCCCTGCACGGCGAAATTCGCCGACTGGGCTGTTCGTTGATCTTATTTACTCTGCGTTCAGCACAAACTTCTCGATAACTTCTTTCACGCCGTCTTCGTTATTACTTGCCGTAATGTAATCTGCCAGCTCTTTCAGCGCAGGAATGGCATTTCCCATCGCTACACCAAGACCAGCAACTTCGAGCATCTCATGGTCGTTCCAGGAGTCGCCGATGGCAATACACTCGCTGAGCTGGTGACCGAAATGGTCAGCCAGGAAGGTCAGGGCGTGACCTTTAGTTCCTTCATTGTGCATGATCTCCAGGAAGTAAGGTTTGGACTTTGTGATATGCACTTGAGGTCCGAGCAATTCACGCAGGTCAACGGCAACCTTATCCAAGTAGTCTGGCTCATCGATAATAAGCAACTTTGGTGTTTTTTGTTCGATGACTTTGATGAAATCAGATTCGATATAATATTGGGTACCGTTTAATTTGGCATAATCACGCAGCTTGTCGTTTTCCTCACGGGCATACAGCTTGTCGTCAATGTATGTTTGAAGGTGGAGATTGTTCTCCAGGCAGTAATCATACAATTTGCGGGAAGCTTCCTGTGGAACGTAACGCTCATAGAGGACTTTTTCGTCCAGCAGGTTTTTCACCAATGCACCTTGATACGTAATGATCGGAACGTTAAGTCCGGTTTGACGAGCAAGCGCTTGTGCGGAAGCATAAGCACGTCCAGTCGCCAGCGTTACAGTTACACCATGGGCAACTGCTTGTTCCAGTGCAGTCTGTGTAGCAGGGGTTACTTCCTTGTTGTCGTTGATCAGTGTGTCATCAATGTCGATTGCAATCAATTTGTAGGTCATCTGTGTTTCTCTCCTTTTTTTATCTGTATCTATCTGGTATCTATACCCGACTTAATCTATATCAGTTCAACTAAACGTTTTACACGAGAACGGAGAGGACAGAAAAAACCTGAAGAAGCGGAGCGTTCGCCTTTATCACCGGATTTTCCCTTTGAAGAAGGGAATCAAAAAAATCTGGGGATAACAGCGATCGGAAGGTTATTCTGTCATCGGAGTGGCAGGTGTAAACATTCTTGGGTTGAACTTATATACCTACTCTTCTAGGAAAACAAGGCCGATAAACTCTTCCAGCTCAAGGTTGCCGAAGTAATGTTTTACATCCAGGCCCTCAAGGGCAGTACGCACCTCGGTTTCCTCATACCGCTTGCCGCGCAGCATATTTTCAATATCAGCTACATCACCTACGCCGAAGAAGTCGCCAAAGATTTTGATATCTTCGATGCGTCCATCCTTGATATTCATGCGCAGATCGATGATACCGACAGGGAATTTGCGAGTGTGCTTCACATTGCTTTCCGGAGACAAGCCATAGTTCCAGTCCCAGTTATTATAACGCTCAGCGGAGATTTCCTTGATTTTGTCCCAGTCCTTGTCAGTCAGCTTGTATTGCGGGACGTCCTGTGGCTCCATTCTGAAAATATGACGTAACAGCTCATCACGGAACTGCTCAATCGTCAGGTTGGTGTCAATCAGATCACGTATGTTGGCGACCCGGCTACGCACGGACTTGGTGCTCTTGGATTTGAACTTCTCGGGATTGACGTTCAGGGAAGCCTGAACATGCTCCAGATTCAGATCAAACATCAAAGTGCCATGACTGAACATGCGCCCACGTGTGGAAAACTGGGCGTTGCCCGAAATTTTCTTTTCGCCGACTTGCAGATCATTACGCCCGGTCAACTCGGCATTTACACCAAGCTCATGCAAAGCTTCAACCACAGGCTGGGTGAACTTGCGGAAATTGTGGAAGGATTGACCGTCATCCGCTGTAATAAAACTGAAATTCAGGTTGCCCAGATCGTGATATACCGCTCCGCCTCCCGAAAGACGACGAACCACCTGCACACCGTTATCCTGAACGTACTCGATATTAATTTCTTCAATCGTATTTTGATGTTTTCCGATGATAATCGACGGACGGTTGATGTAGAACAGCAGATAGCTGTCATCCTCCATCGGCAGATGTTTCAGAATGTACTCCTCAATGGCAAGGTTTACAGAAGGATCTGTAATGCCCTGGTTGTCTACAAACAGCATGGTCATTCCTCCATTAATGTATGTGAGGGATTGCTAGTCCCTTATGTAGTGAACCTTGTATATCAAAAGGAACCGAAATTCCTCTTCTATTGTAAACGAATTATGGTTGGGACACAAAGAAAACAGGATTGACCCACACCTCCCGTGCCATCCATAATAAAAAGGACATACAGAAAGGATGACGGAAGAATGACCGGTTATATCGAAGTGTTCGGACATGGCGGGGACGTGGAGACGGCTGCGTCACGATTTGGGAGGGAAGCCGCTGATTTTCTGGATTTCAGTGCCAACATTAATCCGCTCGGTCCGCCCAGAGGGGTGCTGGAGGCTATACAGCAAGGATGGCAGTCGGTGATTCGGTATCCCGATCCGGGGCATCGGGGATTCAAAGCACTGCTTAGCGAGAGTCTTGGTGTGAGGCAGGAGCAGATTTCTGTGGGCAACGGTGCAGCCGAAAGTATGGCGCTCATTCTGCTGGGGCTTGCCCCGCGCAAGGTGGGTACGGTGGAACCTGGATTCTCGGAGTACCGCGCGTTGGCACGACAATTCGGTGCCGAGGTTGTGCATACGGAGGGCAGAGAAGAGCTGGCGTGGCGAGCGGAACCCGAGGAGATCGAGCAGCTCATGGAAAAGGTAGACTTGCTCTTCCTTGGCCAGCCCAACAATCCAAACGGTGTACAATATCCGCTTGAGGTATTGCAAAGGCTTGCCAGCAAAGCGGAAGAAACGGGAACTGTAATCGTTATTGATGAGGCATTTATGGATTTTATTCCGGTAGCCCGGCGCCAGTCCCTGGCATCACATCTGAATGACTATCCAAATGTGATCATCATTCGCTCGATGACGAAGTTTTATGCCATTCCGGGCTTGCGTCTCGGATATGCTTTGGGCCGTGCCGAATACATTCAGGCGATGACGAAGAAACAGGTGACCTGGAGTGTCAACGGTCTGGCGCTCATGGCAGGGGAAGCCTGTCTGCGCAGCGGAGAACGGTACGAACAGGAGACCATAGCACAGATCACGCGGGAACGGGAGCGTCTCATCGAAGGACTGAAGGCGTACGGATGTGCGGTGACACCGGGAGAGGCGAATTTTATTTTGGTACGTGTGCCGGCCCCTTGGACAGCAGCATCAATGCAGGAGGCGCTGGGCCGAAGGGGCATCCTGATTCGCAGCTGTGCCATGTATCCGGGGCTTGACGAAGGTCATGTACGTTTTGCGGTCAAGGATGCAGACGCCAATGCTACATTACTCAAAGTGCTGGGCGGCGTGCTGGAAACCAAGGGATATCCAAATGTCGATCAGTCCTCCATTCATGAATCAAGTCAGCAGGAGCAGACGAAAGATTCGGAACAGGCACAGGGAGGGAGGCGGTCGTGACACTCCCGTTTTATAACTACTTTGCGAATGGAGAAACAGGCGAGAATGAATATGCTTCCTCTTCCTGGCCCGGACTGAACATATCCGCATATGAACGACATATCAAAGCACAGAGCCCAAGGGCTGCCCAAGCGCTGTCGAGTGCGGTATATGGCGGTGGGATGATTGAACTGGATCGCATATTTAACATCTATGTGGACAGGCATTACCGCTGTGATGATCCGCCGCGTGATATCGAACAGGCGCTGAATGAATGGCATGAGCCGCGGGATCAATGCGCCGGATTATTGACGGCCGTAAGGCTGGAGCATACGTCCATTCAGGAATATACAAGTGAAGAATTTGGTCTTCTGTGCTGTACCACTGCGGGTGTATCGAATGCAGCACGTGCGGGATCGGAGAGAACGGTATTTGATACGGTGGGAAATAAGAAGATGTCTTCCGGCAGGGAGCGCTCTGCTCCTTCAGCACGAAATCTAACGATGGCCCCCTATGTCCCGGGTACAATTAACATCATGCTCTGGTTGAATGGACGCATGACCACCGGGGCGATGGTTAATGCGGTACAGACGGCGGTGGAAGCCAAAGCGGCCGCGCTGGCGGATGCGGGTGTTCTGGATTCGGAGAACGGGTTGCCCGCCACCGGCACCACAACTGATGCCATTGTGTTTGCGGTACGTCAGGCAGTGGAGGAACCTCAGCCGATGATTACTTATGCCGGGACAGCAACTACGGCAGGAGCGGCGATTGGCAGATTGGTATACGACACGGTGACGGAGAGCCTTCAGGCCGGACTGTTATGGAAAGAGAGGATCAGGCAAAAATGACTTTTGACGTGGAGCATCTATGGACTTGGCCGTTCTGGACAGGCATGGCGGGAGCCTGGATTATTATACTGGCGTACCTGTTGGACCGATGTATCGGAGATCCGCGCTGGATTCCCCACCCGGTGATTGGCATGGGAAAAGGCATCTCGGCGTTGGAGCGTGTCATTCGCTCGCGTGTGCGCACAGATTCGGGGCTGAAGAGAGCCGGGCTGTTGTTCCCGATTTTGATTGCGGGGGGTTCTTTTGCCATCACCTGGGGACTCGTATATGTGCTTGGGCTAATCCACCCTGTCATTGCAGCGGCAGCTGAAGTGGTGCTCATTGCAACGACTATTGCTTCAAAAGGGCTGAAGGATGCAGGTATGGAAGTGTATCGTCATCTGAAGCAGCAGGATTGGCCGGCGGCCAGACGTTCACTGGGCATGATTGTTGGACGTGATACGGGGCATCTGGATGAACCGGAGGTTGTACGGGGTACGGTAGAGACGGTTGCCGAAAATATCGTGGATGCCATTGTATCACCGTTATTCTATGCACTTATTGGAGGCGCTCCACTAGCCATGGCTTATCGCGCCGTCAACACGTTGGATTCCATGGTCGGATATAAAAATGACAAGTATCTGCATCTTGGCTGGGCCTCGGCCCGTCTGGATGATGTGGCGAACTGGATACCTGCGCGGCTGACCGCGATTCTGTTAATCGTTGGTGCCTGGGTCATGAAGCTGGACGCCAAAGGAGCAGCACGCATGGTCACACGGGATGCAAGACTGCATCCAAGTCCGAATAGTGGTTTTCCCGAATCTGCGGTGGCCGGAGCACTGGGCATCCGGCTTGGGGGACATAACGTGTATCACGGCGTTGCTTCATTTCGTGCCTACATGGGTGAAGCCACACGGCCGATGGAAGCCGAGGATATTGTGCAAACGTCACGCCTGATGTTCTGGTCGGCAGGGGCTTTTGTGGTACTATGCGTGTTCATAACGTTGGGGGTGTGGCTAGCAGGAGGGACGCTGTTATGGTCATAAATGCAGGAAATGAAGTACATACGAATCAGCAGCCTGAGCCGCTGAAACGAAACATTCTGTGGGTCCGTCATGGGACAACGCTGTGGAATGTGGAAAAAAGATACTTGGGGCATACCGACATCGGTCTGCTGCCAAATGCCAAAGAAGAGCTGGCTCCGCTTCATGAACAATTGAGCGGTGTTTCGTGGAATGAGGTATATTGCAGTGATCTGTTTCGCTGCCGGCAGACGCTGGAACAGATTCTTCCTGATGCCATCGGACAGGTGAAGTTCGACTCGCGTCTGCGCGAGAATGATTTTGGACAGTGGGAAGGGCTGACGTATGATCAGCTCAAGGATAACCCTGTGTACCGAAGCTGGATAGATGCGCCGCAGGAGGTCACTCCGCCCGGAGGGGAATCGTGGCAGGAGTTTACCGGACGGTTGGATTCCTTTCTCCAAGAGATGTTGTTGGAGGTTCGTCCTTCGATGCATGTTGATGAGGGGCGCGAGTCAACCATAGTTGTGGTTACGCATGGTGGTGTCATCCGGTATGCCTTGTCCCGTCTGATTGCCGGGCTTGGGTTCTGGGATACACATGTCGTCCCGGGACAGGCGATTCAGGTTCAGCTTGAACAACAGGGGAATGAGTGGTTTGGCAGCAGAGTGACTTTTCCGCCGATCGGGTTGTAAGGATGTACAATATACCCTATAATCACAACAGAAGTGTGACTTCAGCATGGTACAGATACGCTTCAGGTTGTGAAGCCTGAACGAGTATGCAGCATGCAGAAATTACACAGTAATGGTTTACCATATCAGCGACCAAGGGTCCCGCGTGTGAAGGCTGTTTTCATGGCAGATTAGTACGAGTCACGAAACACACAAGGGTGAAATGGGGAAGCCGGTGCAAATCCGGCACGGTCCCGCCACTGTAAAACAGGATGATTCCTGTAAGTCAGGTTACCTGCCCTGGACGTACAAACCGGTGTTCCTTCGAGGAAAGGACAGCGTTTCGGGCTATTCTATGCGCATGGACAACCCTTGGTTGAACATGTACAGATCGCCATATGCGAGACGTCATCCCTAATCTTTGTCTAAGGATTGGGGATTTTTTATTGTCATGTAAGATGAACCGAGACCAATTTTACACGAGGTCACTCCGATTGCAGTACCATCTTCCGATCGCTGTTATCCCCAGATTTTTTGATTCCCTTTTTGAAATGGAAAATCTGGTGATAAAGGCGAACACTTCGTTTCTTCAGATTGGTTCTGCACTCTCCGTTAGCGTGTAAATGTTGCAGTTCAAACCTTACACAGGAACACCAAGACATGGGGAATAAGAGTTCGAGCACGATGCAAGAAAATAGTACGAATAGAGAAGGGGAGAATAACAGAATGAATTTCAAGAATTGGAAAAGCGTAGCGTCCCTGCTAAGTGCAGCGGCACTTGCACTGGCTTTGGCCGGATGTGGCAATGCAACAACAAACGAGGGCACAGGTACTTCACAGCAACCGGCACAGGAGCAGTCCCAAGGCCAGGCTCAGACGGACCTCAAAACACAATATCCACTTACCGTTACGGATGCAACGGGTGAATCATTCACCTTTGAAAAGGCACCGGCCAAAATTGTATCCGTGTCTCCTGCTGAGACGGAATCCCTGTTTGCCCTTGGATTGGACGATCAGATCGTTGGTGTATCCGACTATGATGATTATCCGGAAGCGGCAACAACCAAAGCTAAAATGGGCGGAATCACCAAGCCCAATGAAGAGTCCATCATTGCCGCTGAAGCCGACATCGTCTTCACAGGTATCTCGATGAGCGAAGATGCAGTGAAAAAGCTGCGCGAACTGGGCATTACCATTTTCAAAACGGATCCTAAATCCATTGACGATGTGATGAACAATATCGAAACCTTCGGTAAAATCACGGATCATCAGGAAAAAGCACAAGAAATCATCACTCAGATGAAACAGGACGTTACGGATGTAACGGAAGCAGTGAAGGCAGTTAAACCGGAAGATAAGAAAAAAGTATACGTTGAATTCTCCCCAGGCTGGACTGTTGGTAAAGGCGAATTTATGGATGAACTCATCACTGTAGCCGGTGGCAGCAATATTGCTTCGGACAAAGAGGGCTGGTATGAAATCAATGAAGAGAACGTGATTGCCTCCAACCCGGATGTGATCCTGTATGCCAACGATGTAATTGATGAAAACTCCAAAACACTGGATCAGATCATCAAGGCGCGCAGTGGCTGGGATCAAATTACGGCTGTGAAAAATGACGCGGTTATTGGCCTGGATGCCAACCTGCTGAGCCGTCCGGGTCCACGGGTAACTCAAGGGTTGAAAGAAGTAGCCAAAGCGATCTACCCTGACTTGTTCCAATGAGTAAAAAGCTGATCCTGTTCGGAACGACGGGCATGGTGCTGCTGGTGCTCACCGTGCTCATCTGCACGGGCATTGGTTCAGTAGCGTTGCCGATCCGGGATATTGCAGGTATCCTGATTCACAAAATTCCCTGGGTGGGCGATTGGATTACACCGGATTGGAATAAGGCAGCCGAACAGATTATCTGGAAAGTCAGATTCCCACGTGTACTGCTTGCCGTGCTCGTGGGCGCATCGTTGGCGATTGCCGGTGCGGGATTCCAGGGGGTTCTTCGGAACCCGCTGGCAGACCCGTTCACCCTGGGCGTATCATCCGGTGCTTCGGTGGGTGCAGCCTTTCTGATTTTCTTCGGATTGCAGTATGCACTGATCGGAATCTGGACGTTACCACTGGTGGCGTTTTTGACGGGTGTAATCACGTTATGGTTTGTTATGGCACTGGCTCGTGAAGGGCGTAAAATACCTACACACAGCCTCATTCTCGCTGGTGTGGTCATGCAAAGTTTCCTGGGCGCAGTTGTTTCCTTCCTGTCGACCATGTCGAAACAGACGATTAATGAAATTATATACTGGACGATGGGAAGTCTGGCTCTGCGTGGGTGGTCGTATACGGCCATCCTTTTCCCGTATTTTCTATTAGGGCTGGTCTTTCTCTGGAGCCGCGCACGCTCGTTGAATGTGCTTGCGCTGGGAGAACGTCAAGCGGCACATATCGGGATCGGAGTGGACAGACTCAAGCTGTCCGTGCTGGCAGTTGGCACTCTGCTGACCGCAGGGGCTGTCTCGGTATCGGGTGTCATCGGATTCGTTGGATTGGTGATCCCGCATATGTTGCGGCTGGTGGTGGGACCGGATTACCGACTGCTGGTACCTTTGTCTGCCATTGGTGGAGCGATCTTCATGGTGTGGGCCGATACCATCGCAAGGTCGTTGCTGGCGCCAACTGAAATTCCGCTCGGTGTTGTCACCGCCTTTGTTGGTGCGCCGTTCTTTGCTTACCTGCTGCACCGGAACAAAAAGTTGCAGAAGGGGATGATGCCATGAATTCCAGTACCAGTTCCAACTCGACCTCACTTATCTCCATTAAGGGAGCAGGGAAGTCATATGGCAATCATCAGGCCCTGCGCAATGTAGACTGGCATGTTGGCGAAGGTGACTGGTGGGGAGTTGTCGGACCAAACGGCAGCGGCAAGTCCACCCTGATCCAGCTTATTGCCGGAACGGAACAGTTAAGCGAAGGTCAGATCCGTATCGATGGTCGAGACATCGGCTCTTACAGCCGTAAGGACCTGTCGCGCATGATCGCTGTATTGCAACAGGATGGCTTGCCAGCCATCTCCTATCCTGTACGAGACGTGGTGGAGATGGGACGATATCCATACCAGAACTGGCTGGGGCGGGAAACGGGTGATGGGGCACTTGTGGTGGACAGAGTGCTTGAAGATCTGGGATTGACAGAGCTGGCGGACAGACCGCTGGATGCACTCAGCGGCGGACAACGGCAGCGGGTCGCACTAGCCAAAGTTATGGCTCAGGAGCCGAGGTTACTTCTGCTGGACGAGCCGACCACGTTTCTGGATATTAAATATCAATTGCAATTCATGGAATTGTTATCGGCATGGCGACAGAGGACTAACATTACGATTGTGGCTGTGCTGCATGATCTGAATCTGGCCGCGTTATTTTGCGATCACATTCTGGCGCTGCGTGAGGGCATGGTGGTTGGAAAGGGCACGCCTCATACGTTGATCAACGATGAGAATATTCAAGACATATTTCGCGTCAAACCCGCAATTGTCTCCCATCCCGATCATGCCATACCTCAACTGCTGCTGCGGCGTGACATCGATTAAATGAAGCGGGGCGACCCATATTTTGATGAAGGAAGTGCTGGTTGTATGAATAATGAACAGGTGTTGGAGCATTTAACGAGTAAGATTACTGCTCCTGACCAGGAAGTGGCGGCAGAAACCTCTGCGCATGTGGATTCGTTGACGAAGCCGCCGGGAAGTCTGGGCAAATTGGAAGAGCTGGTGATCCGCCTGGCAGGCATGACAGGCTATGCACGTCCGCGTTTTGATCACAGGGCAGTCATTGTCATGGCCGCAGATCACGGCGTAGTGGAAGAAGGCATCAGTGCTTTTCCTGCCGAAGTGACCCCGCAGATGGTCCAGAATTTCCTCGCTGGAGGCGCAGCGGTGAATGTGCTTGCCCGTCACGCCGGAGCTGATGTGATCTGTGTGGATATCGGGGTGAATGCCGATCTTGAACATCCGGACCTGTTCTCCCGAAAAATTCGCAAAGGGACGGCCAACATGGCCCGAGGTGCAGCAATGACCCGGGATGAGGCAGTTCGGGCTATCCTTGCAGGAGCCGAAGTTGTCTCGGCAGAAGTGGCGAAGGGAACACAGCTGTTTGTCACCGGGGAGATGGGAATCGGCAACACCACCGCAAGTGCTGCGGTAATGAGCGCGTTAACCGGAGTTACACCAGCTGCCGCCGTGGGGCGAGGCACCGGCATTGATGATGCAGGCTTGCAGCGCAAGGCTGCTGTAGTCAGCCGGGCGCTTAGCGTAAACGCACCAAACCCGGAAGATGCACTGGATGTTCTGTGCAAGGTGGGTGGACTGGAGATTGCCGGACTCACAGGGGTTATTCTCGCAGCAGCTGCTCATCGTTGCCCGGTCGTTGTAGACGGGTTTATCTCTACTGCGGCAGCGCTGGTTGCGAGACAACTTGCACCTCTGAGTACAGCTTATATGATCGCTTCTCATACGTCACATGAAAATGGGCATGGGGCGCTGCTGCGTGAATTGGATCTGAAAGCGATGCTGGATCTGGACATGCGTCTGGGTGAAGGCACAGGCGGTGTGCTTAGTCTTCATCTGATTGACGCAGCATGTCTCATTCTGAACGAGATGGCAACCTTTGCAAGCGCGGGTGTCTCGGATGGGACAAGCCCTGCTTCGGACTCTACTGTGACGGGTGATTCATCCCTGCAAGGAGAGAGTTCCCGATGAGCGTACTGGTGACAGGCGGCGCACGCAGTGGCAAAAGCTCCTTTGCCGAGCGTCTCTGCATGCAGCGTTCCTCGGAGGCGTGGTATGTGGCAACAGCTCAGGCGTACGATGATGAAATGCGTGAGCGTATCGCCATGCATCAGCATCAGCGCGAGGCATCAGGGTATCTGTGGCACACGATGGAAGAGCCGATACATCTGCCTGCTTTGATTAGCCGCATGGGTGAAGGGCATACAGGGACTTCTGCACCCACCATTCTGGTGGATTGCCTAACGCTGTGGCTGACAAATGTTTTGTTAGCGCATGAGCATGACGAGAAGCAGGTGTTACAGGGACATTTAGACGCGCTGGTTGAAGCGATTCGCACCTATCCCGGTTTGCTTGTTCTGGTTACAAATGAAGTGGGGGACGGGATCGTACCGGAATATGCCCTTGGCAGGAAATATCGGGATTTGGCCGGTGTACTGAATCAGCGCATTGCGGCAATATGCGGTGAAGTGTTTCTGGTGACCGTAGGCATTGCCATTGAACTAAAAGGCAAGGAGTACCGCTTATGAAGGATGGCACGCCTGCTCCTCAGCGCAAACATGCGGCGGCAGCCGCTTTTCAATTTTTGTCCCGTTTCCCTGTCAAAATGCAAATCGATTTTGTCCCGCCGCTGCTGCGGGAAAGTGTAGTCTTTTATCCGCTGGTCGGTGCTGCAATCGGTCTGTGTGTCTGGCTCTTGGGAGCCTTAAGCGGTGCAGTGCTCCCCGCCTTTCCGGCTGCCGTCCTGACCTTGACGTTATGGGTATGGCTCACCGGAGGACTCCATCTTGACGGATGGATGGATACGGCGGATGGCTTGCTCAGTTATCGTACCCGTGAGCGGATGCTGGAGATTATGAAGGACAGCCGTGTCGGGGCCATGGGGGTAATTGCCTGTGTGCTGCTGCTCATGATGAAGGCTGCGCTGATCGCCGATTTTATTGCCCGGGGTCACTGGGTGTACGGTGCGCTGCTGATCCTGCCGATGATCTGGAGCCGCTGGTTCATGGTGTATGCGATGTCGGCCTGGCCGAATGCACGGGGAGATGATGGACTTGCTGTATTGTTTAAAGGTCTGGGTGAGCGGAAGGAAGTCCAGCGTGCACGCAGCTCAGCTGTGGGCCTGACCTTGATCGCAGGGGCAATTACGTTTGCCGCGGTGTGGCTTTTCAAGCCGGATATGGGGATTGCAGATGCGATGGTGAGTGGTCTGGGAACACTGCCATGGTGGCTATACCCGGTGGCGGCAGTTATTATACTGCCTGTGGCGTGTTATTATATCGGCCGATTCGTGGCTTCCCGGATCAGTGAACGGCTCGGCGGTTTAACCGGGGATACGTATGGTGCCATGAATGAGCTGCTGGAGGCGGCTTTGTTGACCGTGCTGAGCGTGCTTCAAGGACTGTTCTGGCTGTAACTTTTGAAGTAAGAAGCAGTATGGAAAGTGTTATGCATGAGGTTGGGAGCAAGGTGATCTGGTATAACACGGAGACAGGGGGAGAGAGCTTGGAAGATAGGCCATCACAACCAGCGGCGGTACTGATGCTGCAAGGAACGGCTTCCGATGTGGGCAAAAGTGTTATCACAACGGCATTGTGCCGGATTTTTAAGCAGGATGGCTTCAAGCCTGCTCCGTTCAAGTCACAGAATATGGCACTGAATTCCTATGTGACGGAAGATGGCAAGGAGATTGGTCGGGCTCAGGGAGCACAGGCCGAGGCCTGCGGTATTGAGGCGACAACCGACATGAACCCGATCCTGATCAAGCCGGTGCGGGACATGCATTCGCAGATCGTCGTACATGGTGTACCTTTTGCCCAGATGAGTGCATCAGATTACCGTCAGCATTTCCTGCCTGAAGCAAAACAGACGGTTATGGATGCGTTGAACCGGCTACGGGATACCTATGATATTGTGCTGATGGAAGGAGCGGGCAGTCCGGCCGAAATCAATCTGAAGGACCGGGATATCGTCAACATGAATCTGGCAGGTTGGGCCGATGCGCCGGTAATTCTGATCTCTGATATCGATCGGGGCGGGGTATTTGCTTCCATCGTAGGTACGCTCGAACTGCTTGAACCCCATGAGGTGGCGCGTGTCAAAGGGTTCATTATCAACAAGTTCCGCGGTGATCTGTCCCTGTTGCAGCCAGGACTCGACTGGCTCGAAGAACGGACAGGCATTCCAGTATTAGGTGTGTTGCCTTACATAAGAGATATTCAGATTGAAGCGGAAGATTCAGTGGTGCTGGACTCCATGCGTCATGGGAAATCCGGCAAAACCGAGCTGGATCTGGTGGTGATCCGATATCCGCGAATTTCCAACTTTACAGACTTTGATGCACTTTCCCGTGAACCGGATGTGAATGTGCGTTACGTGACCTCGCCAGAGGAATTGGGCAGTCCGGATGCCATTCTTCTACCGGGTACGAAGGATACCATAGGTGACTTGGCATATCTGCGTGAGTCTGGACTGGAGCAGGCGATTGCGAGCCAGACCGAGCGTGAGCATGTGCAGCTCGTAGGGATATGTGGCGGATACCAGATGCTGGGACGTCATCTGAAGGACCCCTTTGCTGTGGAGGCGAATCAGATTCAGGAAGCAAAAGGGCTTGGCTGGCTCCCGCTATCGACAACGTTTCTTCAGGAAAAGCAGACCGTCAGAGCTTCCGGACGGGTGCAGCCTAATCACCCGATTCGTCTGTATGGTGAGCAAGATGTAACAGAGGCTTCATTACCTGTGAATGGATATGAGATTCATATGGGCGTTACGGAGTGCCACGAGCCCGAACGTGTAACCGCGTTGTTTGAAATCTCACATCCAGGTGGTCAACCTTTCCAAGAAGGCTGGGGCTCTGTAGATGGCGGCGTGTGGGGAACCTACCTGCATGGATTGTTTGAAAGTGATCAATTCCGACGTTCGTGGCTAAATGCCTTGCGTGCAGGAAAAGGACTGGCTCCACTTAAGGAGACATATAGTGCACATGAGCGTAAGGAGATGGAGTTTGATCGGGTAGCCGAATCGTTGCGTTCGGCATTGGATATGAAGCGTGTGTACGAGATTATGGGTGTTCAGGCACCCGAGTGAAACAACAATACCCCCATGTCCGACAAACCGTTCTCTAGAAACGGCATGTTAGCGGCATGGGGGTATTGTATATCCTATGATTAAATGAGGTTTAAAACAGGTGATGATAGGTTAATGGTTAACCTGTTAGTTTATTTTGAAATTTTTCATAGCGGATTGCAGCTCTACAGCTTGTTCATGCAGATGACGAACTGTATTCGAATGTGAATCCATCTCGCTGAGCTGAAGATCTGCTGTTGAAGCAATCTGTAGCATACTTTCACGGGATTTGGTCGTAATCTGTGCCGTTTCTTCAACGGATGCACTCACTTCTTCAGCACCAGCGGATACTTGTTGTGTAGAAGCAGAGACGGTCTGAATGGTCAGATTCACGTTCTGAATCAATTCATTCAGTTGCTGGAAGGCTGAGCCTGCTTGTTGAACAACAGTTGTGCCTGAACCAATCTCCTGGGTTACACGGTTCATTGCATCAACCGAGCGCTCAGCATCTTCACGAATGGTACCCAGATAATCCGAAATTTCTTCGGTGGCTGTCTTAGATTGCTCGGCAAGTTTGCGAACTTCTCCAGCAACAACAGCGAATCCGCGGCCATGCTCTCCGGCACGTGCTGCTTCAATGGAGGCGTTGAGTGACAGCATGTTAATCTGTTTGGTGATTTCAAAAATGGAAGCAACAATGGTGCCGATGGCTACCGAACGTTCATTCATAGTTTCGACATAACGCAACGATTCGCTTGCTGTCTGGCCTACACGCTCCATCTGCTCAATGGCATTCTGAGCCAGTCGGTTACCGTTAACTGCCTCGTTGGCTGCTTCACCAATCTGGTCAGACACTTCAGCGGAAGAAGAAGCAATATGCATAATACCTTGCGTAATTTCTTCCATAGCTCTGGCGTTCTCGGATGCGCTTGACGCAATGCTGATGCTGCCTTTTTCTGCATCTTCTGCGGAGCGGCTGGAGTTTCGAACCATACCAGACATCGATTCAACCCGCTGAAGCAGGTCATTGGAGCCTGATACAACTTCATTGGACGTGGACAAGGCACGGCTAATCATTTCTTTCAGGTTATGCGTCATCGTCTGGAAGCTTGCGGCAAGCTGGGCAATTTCATCTTTACCTTTGATCTCTAGTTCAGCGGTCAGATCACCTTGGGATATTTGTTTGCTATGTTGGACGAGCTTGATGATTGGTTTGGTAACTCTTTTGATCATACTAGTGGAGATAAGCCAGCCGAGCACAAACACTAATGCTGTAATCCCAAGACATAACCAGAAAATCTGGGTAATCTTGTCTTGAATGAACTGGGCATCCATGCTCACAGCCATAATCATGTTACTTCCTGCAATCGGGATAAAGGCTGCTTTATGTACACCAAAGGAATCGGAGTAGACCTCACTGATTACCATCTCTTTGTTCTCAATAGCTGCATTCATTGCGGGTTCTACACTGATCTCATCCTGCGCTTTCATGTTTGAGGAAGGGTTGGCCACAACGACTTTGGCTGAGCCATCTTGAATAGCAACAACGTAAGCAGCATCCAGATTATGTTCTTTTGCTTTATCTGCCAGATACGATTCCACGGTCATGGCAGCACCTTCAGAACCGGCTCCGCCACTCTGTACCTGTAGGATTTTGGATGCTGAAGTATTCTTGTATATATCCTGAATGGACGTGTTTAGGACTTTGTCAAACTGCGGCAGCACGTAGCTTTGAATAATATTCATCGATACGGCGTAAAAACTAATACTGAACAACAGGGAAGCAACCAGCAGAACGAGGAATAAGGTGCCTCTGATTTTACCGGCGACGGTGCGATTACGAAACATATGATCATCCTTTCACGTCAAGTTCATTAACATTGTCGCTTTTCCGTAATCATAAGACCTATCTACCAATGAAGAAAGACCTAAATTAAACGTTGAGAAAACTTGGGAATAAGCGGATATACCTATATTACAAAATTAACCGGAGGTTGAATAGAACAATTTTCACGATTTGGTGTATTTTTTTCAGAAATACATGAATCTGTTACATGCATATTACATAATATCAATTAATACCTACCAGAATAGTTTGTTATATGGTATATTGTAAAATGTCTTTGTTGGAAGTACAAAAGATAGAAAAGAAAACCGGATATTTTCCGGTTACACACATGCCTGAGGAGGATTTAAAGAAATGGATACTTTTCTAGTCATATTGAATGTAGTGGTTATGCTTGCCTTACTTGGCATCCTCTACTGGATGCAGAAAAAGCATATCTCCTTTACGAAACGCGTATTTGCGGGTCTGGGACTGGGGGTTGTTTACGGGGTTATTCTCCAATTGGTGTACACATCAGGTTCTGATGTAGTTACGAAATCAGTCGATTGGTTCAATCTGGTCGGTTCAGGATATGTTCGTTTGTTGCAAATGGTCGTGATCCCATTGATCATGGTGTCGATCATCTCGGCCATTATGAATCTGAAGGGCAAGCAAAATCTCGGCAAGATGAGTGTTTCCATTATTGCCATTCTGTTGATCACCACAGCCATTGCTGCCGGGGTCAGCATTGTGACCAGTCTGGGCTTCAACCTGACTTCCATTGAGATTCAAGGAGGAGACCGGGAGAATGCGCAGATTCAGAAGGTGGAGGAACGGCTTGTTGATGTGAAGGATCAGACCATCCCGCAGCAAGTGCTGGAATTCATTCCTTCGAATCCATTTGCAGATATGACAGGAGAACGTCGTACATCCACACTGGCGGTGGTTATCTTCTCCGCGTTTATCGGTGTAGCCGTACTTGGACTGGATCGCAAAAAACCTGAGCAGGCGGAGACGTTCCGCGGTATGGTTAATGCGGTATATGCGGTGGTTATGCGAATTGTTACACTGGTGCTGAGGCTTACGCCTTACGGGATTTTAGCACTGATTACAAAGGTAACGGCGACAACGAATGCGGAAGAGATATTAAAGCTCATCAAATTCGTGATTGCGTCTTATATCGCGCTGGCGATCATGTTTATTATTCATCTGATTATTATCTCTCTGTCCGGCTTCAACCCGGTTACGTATTTGAAGAAGGTGCTGCCAACACTGGTATTTGCCTTTACGTCCCGTTCAAGTGCAGCGGCGATCCCGCTGAATGTGGAGACACAGACGAAGAAACTCGGCGTATCGGACGGTATTGCGAACCTGTCTGCAAGCTTTGGGGCTACGATTGGGCAAAACGGCTGCGCCGGGATCTATCCGGCCATGCTGGCGGTAATGATTGCTCCGACGGTCGGAATCGACCCGCTGAGCTGGGACTTCATTGTGACTTTGATCCTCGTAGTCATGATCAGTTCGTTTGGTGTGGCTGGCGTTGGCGGCGGGGCAACCTTCGCTTCCCTGATCGTATTGTCCACCATGAATCTGCCTGTGGCTCTGGTTGGACTGCTCATTTCCGTGGAGCCGCTGATCGACATGGGTCGTACAGCGCTTAACGTGAACGGGTCAATGACATCAGGACTCGTGACGAGCAGAATTTTGAAGGAAAACGATCGGGACACGTTTAACGATCAGAGCCGTGAGCTGGATTCTGCGGCTCAGGCTTAATACAGAATGGATTAGATAGAAGCTCACATTAAGATAGCTAGAGCCGTCTACAAATCAAGTGAGAAAAGCCGTCCTTCGGAGGAATCTGGAGGGCGGTTTTTTTTTTTGCGGAAATCAAACTATGCTGTGCACGGTGTGTGAAGCCGTCTTCTTTTTCTATACACGGTGTAAGGCAAGGAAGTACAAAAACAGTCGTATGGTCGAGAGTGACAGAGGAGAAATATAGAAGGGATCATATTCACTCAGGCAGACTTGGAGTTATTTAGTTCTGTTCATGGGACGAGAAATGTGATAGAGTATTCATGTTTTGGCCCTGAGCCAAACCGCGGTTCGTAACCATCCCGCGTAATCAAAACTAGGAAGGCAGTGTATGTATTTATGTTTAACTTAGGGTGGGGAGCAGTTTTTGTTCTCGTAACTTATGGATTTTTCCTGCTGTGTTACCGCTTGTTCGGTAAAAAAGGTCTCTATGCCTGGATTGGTGTCGCTACGGTTATAGCCAACATTCAGGTGACCAAAACGATAGATATCATGGGTATCGTACTGACGTTAGGCAACACGATGTATGTCAGCATGTATCTGACCAGTGATCTGCTCAATGAGAAATATGGACCAGGTGAGGCACGCAAAGCCGTATGGTTCGGATTCTTCACGCTCATCATGACGACGGTTC
This sequence comes from Paenibacillus sp. FSL M7-1414, assembly GCF_038003195.1. Lineage (NCBI taxonomy): Bacteria > Bacillati > Bacillota > Bacilli > Caryophanales > Paenibacillaceae > Paenibacillus > Paenibacillus sp. FSL M7-1414. The sequence continues at coordinate 1,631,382 of NZ_JBBOOS010000001.1, forward strand.
TGATGCAGATGGTGTTGTTCTTTGACCCGGCACCAACGGACTTTGCACAGGAATCCATGGCGAAGCTGTTCGGTCTGCTGCCACGTCTGGCACTCGGAAGTCTGACGGCGTACTTCATCAGTCAGTTCCTGGATGTTCGATTATACTCCTGGCTGCGCAAGGTGGCCCCAGGGCGCAATCAGTTGTGGATACGCACCAACGGTAGTTCGATCATCAGTTCATTCGTGGATACACTGGTGTTCTGCACGATCGCATTTGCGTTCATCTATCCTTGGGATGTTTGGCTGGAAATCTTCCTGACTACGTATATTATCAAATTTGTATTAACTGCAGTCGGAACGCCGTTTCTGTATGCTGCACGCAGCTTTAAGTTTAAGGATGAAGCTTAGAGAATATTCAAAGAGTATCACTTAAAATTACCCTCTGCGCAGTCCATTGTAATTCGGACTCTGCAAGGGTTTTTTTCATAGAAAAGACCCGAAACAAGAAAAATCCTTTTTACATTTTTATGAAAAAGTTATAATATAAACGACCTGTCGTTATGAGCGTGTATCATTAGCCAACGATGATTTCAACCAAAGGGGAATCGCACATGTACTCTACACTGCGTTATACACTGGAAAGCAATGGCACAACCTACGAGAATGATAGCATTAATGCCTCATTATTGGTGGAGTTGATCTCCAATCTGGAATTGCATGAATACGTAGTACTTAAACCTTCGGAGCTGGTGGAGGGAAGTATGTATATGCAGGCTGCTGCGCTTGAGGAACCAGGGCAAATGGTGGCGGAGATTCGTTTGCAGGAAGGCGAGGACGGTTTCCGGCATTACAGCTACAGCACAACAGATACAACTGGGATTATTCAATGGTTTCTGGATTACTGGGGGAAGCAACAGTTGCCACAGCTGGAGTCTTGGCAGGATATCACGCATGAGTTTGACTAATGGTAAATGAGTGAGCAGGAATAAGATTACGTAGAATGCAGACGGAGTAATTTAGGATATGCTTTGTATTAATTAAAATCCCGCAACCCATGATATTCATGGATTCGCGGGATTTTTGCGTTCGCGTGTGTACTTTATATTATTGAAGATACAGTTCAGCACAGTTTCGTGTAGTTTAGTTCATGATGCACAATATCGGCTGAGCATTGATGTATCTGGGCTATTTTTGACATAGATCCAATTGGATTAGTCGGTAAGGATTTGCAGCTCTTTTGGATATGTTGTCAGAACTTCGACACCCGTCTCGGTCACAATTACATCATCCTCGATACGAACGCCGCCTGCTGCGGTATATATGCCCGGTTCAATCGTGAATACGGTACCTTCATTCAGGATGTCCATATTCTCTCCATGGAGAGAAGGATACTCATGCACGTCAATACCCAATCCATGGCCTACTCTATGCATAAAACGTTCGCCGTATCCCGCTTCTTCCGTGATCTGGCGTGCTGCACGATCCACTTCGGCGCAGGTAATGCCTGGTTTCACGATTTGGATAGCAGCTTCGTTCGCTGCGAGCACAGTGTTATAGATGGTTTTGAGTTCAGGTGAGATATCACCAAAAGCGAATGTACGCGTGATATCCGAGGCATATCCTCCAGCATACACACCCATGTCAAACATCAACAGGTCACCATGTTGCAGTTTCCGTTCACCCGGTGTGCCGTGTGGCAGACCTGTTTTGGGTCCCGTGAGCACCATGGTATCAAAGGAAGGGCCGTCAGCACCCAGCTTTTTCATCTGATACTCCATCTCGGCGACAAGTTCGATCTCGGTTACGCCTGTGCGAACATGAGAGAGGCCTTGACGAAGAGTTTCTTCAATTAGATGAATAGCGTGGCGAATGCGGGCTACCTCATCAGGTGTTTTTTTTACACGCAATGTGCGAAGCAGGGGGCCAACATCTTCAAAGCTGGCAGCACCCAGCGCGGCGGTCAGTTGCTCATAACGTGCGACTGTCACGTATTCTTTTTCGAGACCTACTCGGCCCAAGCGCCCCTGATAACGATCAAACAAAGCGTATGGATTATCAGTATCCGTGTGAGTGGCAATATTGGATACCGAGGAAGCGGCTGCGGCAGCTTCAGCGTCCAGGGCGGGTACAATCAATAATGGTTCTTCGCCACGTGCGAGAACCAGACCGAGGAAGCGTTCATGCGGATTACTTGCAAATCCAGTTAAATAGTAGATATGTTTCGGATCTGTGATCAGCATGGCGTCCAATCCTTGCCCGGACAGATCGGCTTCAAGACGAGATAAAGGGTTTTGATTCATAAGTGTAGTTGTCCACCTTTCCATTCAGACTATCCTTCTATTATAAAAGATTATGATGGAATTCCAAACTGCGGTGATTTCATGTCCTCGGAATCCCTTGAATTCTCGGTTTAAGTGGCTGGTATGAAGGGTAATACAGGGCGAAACCGCTTTACACATGAATAATAACACCACAACTATAGATAGCAATACGTTAACAATACGTTGAATCTTGGCTTAGTTATTTATACAAAAGAACGATATACGAAGGGAGATGTAATCATGAATAATCGAGTAAACGTTCCGCTGTATGCTTCATTATTAAGTGTGGCACTGTTAACAGCGTCATGTTCTTCAGGCGAACCCTTTACGGGAGGAACAGAGCAGTCGTCTCAGGGACAGGGAACCGGTCAGGGACAGACAGCCAACGGAGGCAATACCAGTGCAAGTGGAAATGAGAGTGGAGCGCAGGGAGAGACGGTTATTCCGTATCAGGCTTCCGTTCTGGTTGAAGGACTGAATGCACCATGGGAGATTGTGAGTGTGCCTGATGGTCGGATGTTTGTAACGGAGCGCCCTGGTGCAATTCGGGTCATTGAGGATGGAAAACTGGCCTCTGAACCACTGATTGAATTCTCAGCTCCGTTTAATGAAGAAGGTGAAGGAGGTCTGTTGGGTCTTGCAGCTGATCCGGACTTTGAGGAGAACGGTTACTTGTATGCATACCACTCCTATGTCGAAGGCGACGACATTGCCAATCGGGTGTTACGCCTCAAGGTGAATGATGGCAAAGCGGTCATAGATCAAGAGCTGCTTGGTAACATTCCAGGCGGGACAAATCATAATGGTGGGCGGATCAAGATTGGCCCGGACAAGTTGCTCTATATCACGACAGGTGAACGTTATGAACCGGAACTGTCACAGAACAAAGATAGCCTTGGAGGTAAAATATTGCGGATAGGTCTCGACGGATCGATCCCGGCAGACAACCCATGGCCGAAATCACCTGTATACAGTATGGGACACCGCAACGCACAGGGACTGGCCTGGAACCCGGACAACGGTTATCTCTATGCCACTGAGCATGGTCAGCGTAATCATGATGAGATCAACCGGATTGTAGCTGGTGAGAATTATGGCTGGCCTGAGGTGGAGGGAGACAACGATGACAATGGCGCATATCAGGCTCCGCTTGCACATAGTGGGAATGATACATGGGCGCCGTCTGGTGTAGCTTTTGTTGAGGAAGGACCTTGGGCTGGATCACTGATTGCTGCGAATCTGCGTGGAGAGCAGTTGCTGAAGGTTACTCTTTCGGAAGATGGCACACAGGTGGAGAAGGTGGAACCCATCTTCGAAGATGAATGGGGCCGGATTCGTAATGTGAGTGCTGGCGAGGACGGAAAGTTGTACGTGCTTACGAACAATCGGGATGGACGGGGATCGCCACGAGATGGAGATGACAAGCTGATTGTCCTTACTCCGAAGAGTTGAGTCGGGGGCAGGGGAGAGAAAATTAGTGTTGCAGGACAGCGTCGAACCGAACTCGTCTCGCCGTAAGGTAGTGGATGGAGTAAGTTTAAAACGAACGGTTGCCGCTTATCTTGAGCCAAAGCCCTGAAGTGCCCTGAATCTGAATCGCTCTAAATAAAATTTCTCTAACGAACCTGACGCACCTTAAATAGAGGTTTGGTGGCGTTCATAGTATATAACGAACCTCAGTCACGTTATATCGCCAAAATTCACTAGAAACCTGCCGAAAAACCAATGAAATGAGTAACTAAGGTATCTGGAGTTCGTTAGAAAATACTGATACTCAAAATACTGCGTATAGGGTGTCTGAGATTCGTTACAAAACAACACCAGTGCAGTAGAGTAGTAGAAGTGCGTGATTAATTAATTAAAGGAGCTGTCCCCGTCAAATTCATGACTTATGGGACAGCTCCTTGATTGTAATGTATGTGTCATCCTAATCTTGAATGAGCAACAACGCACAATGCCGCACGAAGAGAAACAACGTTAACAGGATGCTTGTGTCATTCCCAAAATACTCACAGCTCCGCGTTCTTTACTTACTCTGCGCTCTCCGCAAGTGTGGCAATACGCTGAGCCGGATCATTCATGTACTCTCCACCGTGATAACAGAGAACCTTATTGAGCTTAAGGTCGGTCAGTTTCTTCAGGCTTCGCAGCGCTTCAGGCATGTCCGGTGTCGCTTGTGGTGCAGGGCCAACCAGTTCATCATCGACCACACGAAGTTCATCGGCAGCGAGCAGGAACTGTTGCTCCCCGAAATACAGGCAGATATGACCTGGTGTATGTCCCGGTGTATGAATGACCTGTGTACCACCTTGAAGGGGTAACAAGTCTCCGTCCGCCAGAGTTCTACTAATGTTCACTTCAGGCAGCTGCAAGAGCAGTTGGTCTGCCAGTGCCAAAACGGGCGCGGGCAGCAGAGCACGACGTTCAGGCGTGAACTTGATCAAAGGTTTCTCACCGGTTAGATATGGAATCTCATCGGCATGTGCCCAGATTTCCAGATCAGGGATGGCATCCAGCAGAGCTCCCAAGTTACCGATATGATCGATGTCCTGATGAGTAATAATCACACGTTTGACGTCCGAGAGCTGTACGCCCTCTTGTTCCAATGCGGATTGAAGTTCTGCAAATTGTCCGATCATGCCTGTATCCACCAAGGTAACGCCATCTACATCACGAAGCATGACGGGGAATATGGGGCTGTTCCCGGAAGGTGTGGGAATCTGAAGATTTAGCACAGTAATTGAAGTTGTTGGATCGCTCATGGTTATCCGGACCGTAGTCCGGTACACCTCCTTTTCTTTTTTAGCGATGATTGTTGTTATTCAGGGGGATTATATTTTAAGTGTTTTCTATATTTTTTTACCGTATGGAGCAGTGCTTCGAACGTTTCTTCTTCATTACTGCCGTCCTTAACGATGGTGACAAATGAGAAATTATCATGAACAAGTTTGTTCCTCGTCTGAAACACCAGACTAAGGGCTTCAGCGAAGTTTTCTTTTTCGGGTTCCAGAGCAATGAACTCTTTACTCAGTTCGGCCTGAATAATCTCCATGTTGGAGCGTGCACGGTAGGCAGGAGTTTTCATCAGCTGAGTCGAATTAAACTTTTTCTGATATACGTCTCTGTACAGTTGATGTAACATTTGTTCAATAATGGCGCATAGTTCGATGACCAGTGAAGCATATCTTCGGTTTTTACGTTTTCGGGTGAGCTCACGTGTTTCTTCTTTGTCCAAAATACCGTATTTTTCATACAGCGTAGAATCAACGTTCTGCAAGATTTCCTGATATTCCTGTTCGAGTAGTGCGATTTCAAGTTTGGCTTGTTTTTTAACTTTTTTAAAATCCTCTTTGGTCAGCATACTTGTCCTCCCATGGAAACCGAGATGTGATCCTATCATTATCTCATATTGTCCGTCGTCGCGCCTCTAATTTCGGAACCTCAGGTTCAGAAGGGAAGTACCTCATGTCCAATCAGACAGCAATTGTAACAGGAGCTAACTCAGGTATGGGGTTGGCAACCACCATTGAACTTGCAAGGCAAGGATATCGCGTAATTATGGCATGCCGCAGTGAGAAGCGCGGACAGGAGGCTCTTCAGGAAGCTGTGCGTCAGTCCGGTTCTTCTGCGATTGAAATGATGCTGTGTGACCTGGGTTCACTCGAAAGTATACGCCAGTTTGCCGGCACATTCCGCGAGCGTCATGATCACCTTGACGTTCTGGTTAATAATGCGGGGGTAGTGATGGTTAAGCGGAAGGAAACCTCAGACGGGTTCGAACAAAGTATCGGTATTAACCATCTGGGACATTTCCTGCTGACCTTACTTTTGATAGAACCTCTGAAAGCTGCGAAGCAGGGACGGGTTGTGAACGTTTCGTCAGGTGCCTACAAGGCCGGCAAAATCCACTTCGAAGATCCACATCTGCACAAAGGTTATAATCCGATCAAAAGTTATGCTCAATCCAAACTGGCGAACGTGCTGTTCACTCGTGCACTGGCTAGCAAACTGTCAGGTACGTCTGTCACAGTGAACTGTCTACACCCTGGTGCGGTGGGAACGAGTATTGGCGTAGATCGCAATACCGGATTTGGCACACGCATTATGGCGTTTGCAGGTAAACTTCCATTCTTTCTGTCCCCTGAAGAAGGGGCGCGAACGGCTGTTTATCTGGCCACAAGCCCTGAAGTCGTCGGCATCACCGGTCGTTACTTCTATCAACAGAAAGAGCAGCAGCTGAAGGCACATGCCGTTGACGATGCTTCAGCTGAGCGTTTCTGGACGTGGAGCGAAGAACAGGTGGGGCTAAGAGATGACGAGAAGTTGTAATTCAGCACAAGCTGATGAGTGACTCATGAATAGAGTCGTTACATATTTTATACTTTTGCCTTCACAGCTTGTTGGATCATTTCAATAACAGCTTCAATACGTTGAATGCCTTGATCTCCCTGACCGTATGCACGGACAGAGGCGGATGAGGCATTTTTCTCATTCTCACCAAGCACGAGCGAATAAGGCACTTTTTCCATCTGGGATTCACGGATTTTGTACCCGAGCTTCTCGCTGCGCAGATCTGTTTCTACCCGAATGCCCGCAGCACGGAGTTGGCTCTGTACTTGGAGTGCATAGTCTGCATAATGATCTGACACAGGTAGGAGCTTCACTTGTACAGGTGCGAGCCAGAGTGGGAACGCTCCTGCATAGTGCTCAGTCAGGATACCGATGAAACGATCGATCGAACCATAGATGGCACGATGGATCACGACCGGACGGTGTTTCAGGCTATCCTCGCCAATGTAAGTGAGGTCGAATTTCTCCGGCATTTGAAAATCAAGCTGGATTGTTCCGCACTGCCAGCTGCGCTTCAGCGCATCGAGGATATGAAAGTCAATTTTCGGTCCATAAAAGGCACCGTCCCCTTCGTTAATGCGATACTCCACGCCCCGACGATCTAGTACATTTTGCAATGCGCGTTCCGCTTGATCCCACAGCTCTTCCGATCCCATGGAATCTTCCGGACGAGTGGACAATTCAATCTTATATTCGAATCCAAAGATATCGTACATACGTCCGATCAGTGAGATCGCCTGATTGATCTCGTCCTCGATCTGCTCTGGCATGACGTAGAGATGGGCATCATCCTGGCAGAATGTCCGCACACGCATCATGCCGTTCAGGGCACCTGAGAATTCATGACGGTGAACCTGACCAAATTCCATCATGCGAATTGGTAATTCGCGATAGGAATGAAGTGTGTTTTTGAAGATCAGCATATGCCCAGGGCAGTTCATCGGTTTCAGTGCAAAAGTGGCATCGTCCACTTCCGAGAAATACATATTGTCCTTGTAATGCTCCCAGTGACCGGATTGCTCCCACAGACGATTGTTCATCATGAGAGGAGTCCGAACCTCCTGATAACCTTCCTGTAATTGTAGCTCACGGGAGAATTGCTCCAGTTCAGTGCGAACAGTCATGCCTTTGGGCAGATAAAAGGGCATGCCGGGAGCTTCTTCGGAGAACATGAACAGTTCAAGCTCTTTGCCAAGTTTACGGTGATCTCGTTTCTTCGCTTCTTCGAGCATGTGCAGATGTTCATCCAGTTGGGCTTTGTTCGGGAAAGCAGTGCCGTAGATGCGTTGTAGCATCTTATTATCCGAGTTACCCCGCCAGTACGCACCAGCCACATTCAGCAGCTTGAACGCTTTGATTCGACCAGTGGATGGAAGATGTGGACCGCGACACAGATCGAAGAACTCTCCTTGATCATAGATTGAAAGTTCGGCGCCCTCTGGCAAATCCTGAATGAGTTCAAGCTTGTAGGGGTCCTGGATCTCTCCGAAAATACGGAGGGCTTCCTCCCGGTTAACGACCCGGCGACTGATCTTATGATTCTCCTGAATGATTTTGTTCATTTCCCGCTCAATGGCAGCCAGATCACTGATGGACAAGGCATGCTCCAGATCAACATCGTAATAGAATCCATCTTCAATGACTGGGCCGATACCCAGTTTCACTTGCTCTGCACCGTAGATGCGTTTGAGCGCCTGTGCCAGCACATGTGCTGCACTGTGACGATAACGATACAGACCTTCCGCACTGTCCAAAGTAACGATAACAAGTTCGCAATCTTGCTGGAGCACCCAATCGAGATCGACATTTTGACCATCTACAATACCGCCGATAGCCTGTTTCCCAAGACTTGTGCTGATAGATGAGGCAACCGCACCTACAGTGATGCCTGCTTCGTATGAACGTACCGCGCCACCTTGCAGACGGACCTCAATGGAATGACTGGATGGTTGAAATCCATTTGCTTGGTTGTTTATTTCGTTACCTGATTTGTTGCTTGCTGAGTTACTGTTTTCTTGTTTGCTCATCTGAACCACTCTCCATTTCTTAAAATGAAAGCGCAAAAAACACCCGTCCCGGAAAAGGGACGAGTGCGCTTGGCTCGTGGTTCCACCCTAATTTTGGTTATGGTGCACCCTGCTCTCGGCCAGCCGCCGGAACAGAAAACATCATAACCCTCATTGGAATCCGTTATCGGGGATCAGGCGGTGAACTCTACTGGCAGCATGCCAAACATCCGAAGGAAGTTCGAAATGCTGAGGTTCGAGGTCACGGCTGCAGAGGGGTAATTCCGGTTCGTTCGCTGAAGAAGGTTTCACCAATCCCCTCTCTCTCTGGGCAGCACGCAAACGAAATCATGTCTCTGGTCATCGCCAAATATGTTAGATCAACTCATCAGATGATCCTGAAATGTGTTGTGTTCATTATCAATATATTGGAACAGGTGTTATTGAGTGTCGATTATATAGACTGAAAATGGAAAGGTCAAGCGGAACATTTTAATTGGTTTCGGACGGCCCATCCCATATTAAGCGAATGATCGTTCCTTCACCAGGGGTGGACTGTACCTCAATACGACCATTCATGGCTTCGATCAAACCTTTGGTTACCGCCATGCCCAGCCCTGATCCAACGTCCGATGTACCTGTATCTGTACCGCGATAGTATCGTTCAAATAACTTCCATACCGTCTCGGAGTCCATGCCTCTTCCATTATCGGCAAACTGAATGCTGAACTCATCAGCGTGTTCACCAGAATGCACACTGACAACCAGGATGGACTCGGGCGGATTATGAAGAAGGGCATTGGCGGTCAGATTATCCACAATTCGTTCAAACGACGGAATATGGACAAGTCCATACACAGGCACTTCGGAAGGTTGGAATAGGATGCGACCTTCTCCATATGCCGGATTCCGTTCAGCGCGCTGGATCAGATCACGGAGCAACGTATTTACGTCAGTCTCTTCCACCACAGGTTGATATCCTCCACTGCGTAATCGATAGGTCATGGCAAGGTCGTTAACAAGCCTGTCCATGTACATGGACTTATCGAGCATTATGCCTGCGAATTCCCTGACTTCCTCCGCGGTCCAGCTATACTTATCCGCCTCAAGCATATGAGCATATCCCTGAATGGAGGAGAGGGGTGTCTTCAGGTCATGTGTTATGCCAGCAATCCACTCCTCCCGCAGAGAATCGGTCTGTTTCCGAAGTTCTTCATCTTGCTTCAAAGTGTGAGACAGGGCCTGCATGGAGCGAAGCACTTCAGCATACACGTTGTATTTTCGCTTCCACTTTCCGTTACGACGCTGACTGCGAGGCACTCCAAAGGCTCCGGTAGGTTCCTCGTAATGTCCTCGTTCCAGACGCTGTAACCATTGGAGCATATGCAGCATGGGTGAACCGAATCGGTTGGCATACCAGAAGGCAAGCAAAATGAGCAGAATGATGATGGATACAATCAATACGACCAATGCCGGTTCCAGAATAAAATTGTAGGGGTTCTGATCACTGTTCACCGCCGGATCAACAGGGATGCTAATCAGCCAAGTGGTTTCACTCTGTTCGTCGTACCACGTTGCAACAGACAGGCCAGATCGACTCGGATAGCGAACTTGCAGAACGAGTTCCTGAATGGTGTATTCGGTCGGTACGCCCATGGTTGGTTTGTTGAAGGAAGAAATTTCACGTCCTGACGGGTCCAATATTTGAAGATAAGCATTGGCAGTACGAAGGGCCTCCTGTTGGTTGGGCTGAAGATTAAGATTCCCTTTGGTAAAAGCAAGATCTGAACGAATGTTATTCATTAAGGACTTGGCCGGGTTACGCTCACCATATAACAAGGTAAAATCCTTTCCGTTCTTCTCCCGGATCAGCATGGCGATCTGATAAGGGAACGGCTTCTGGCTTTCCCAGTATGCAATCAATTCCCCCGGTTTATAGTGAGAAGGAACATCGGCGGGTGTGTGATATTCATCAATGGCGTTGCCTTGTTCGTCAAGAACTTGGAGCCAGCCTTGATTTTTATCCACTTGCTTTAGCAATTCAGGGTCATACCGGATGGTATTATCCGGCAGGATTTCTGCTGTACTAATCAATTGGTCCAGACCATTGGCAGCAAAATCATCTACCAGATTCACTTCATTTACCTTTTGCACGACCCAGTAAGTGGCTACAGACCCAAGCAGGATGATAAGAACGACTGCACCGGCAAGCATCCCGATAAACCGGGTCATTAACCTGCGCCGAATACTCATGATCGTGACACATGTTCCGGCTGAATCAATTTGTAACCCAGACCCCGGACATTTACGAGAAACACCGGATTGGAAGGATCGGCTTCAATACGCTCCCGAATGCGGTGAATATGAACCATCACGGTATTGTCATCACTAATGGCTTCAGAGCCCCAGACCCGTTCATATAGATCTGATTTGGTGAAAATACGATTGGGATGTTTGCAGAAAAAGAGCAGTAGTTGAAACACAAGTGCCGGACAGGATACGGATTCTCCTTCAACCCGAAGCTCACCCGCCCATTCCAGCACCTGGAATCGTCCAAAGTCGTACACGCCTTCCGATGTGCTGGGAGATGACGTATTTACGTTAGATGGGACGTGGTCTGAGATCGCTGCGGTTTTAGAAGGTAAATAACGCTTCAGTAATGATTTAATTCGAGCAACGACTTCCAGCGGATTAAAGGGTTTGGCGACATAATCGTCGCCACCAACGGCGAATCCGGTTAATTTGTCATAATCGGTTGTTTTGGCCGTTAGAAACAGGATAGGCGCATCGGTGATTTGCCGTAGAAAAGGACAGATTTCCAGTCCACTTTTGCCAGGAAGCATGATGTCGAGCACGATGCAATGATACGTCTTGTTGTTGCATGCCTCCATGGCAGCTTCGCCTGTTGTAACGGTATCAATATCGAGAAACTGCTCTTTGAGCAGAACGGTTTTGAGCATATGCAGAATAGCCTGTTCATCATCCACAAGCAGTAATGAGACGTTATCCATAGTTTAAAATTGACCTCCTGATCCTTCCGTTGTGTGTATTGCTAATCATACCATCCAAGAGGGCTGTATAACGTATGAGCTATCTTAACGGAATCTTAATTATACAGCCTCAAAAGGCGTTGCAAGTTTAACTACATGTAAGATGGGGTTAGACGAAGGATAAGACTCATTCTGTACACTTAACTGGAAAGTATAACGATTAGGGCGTGTCTAAAAACTCCGAAGGAAGCAGATTTTGTCGAATTTTCGTTCCAAGCAAGGAAATTTTCCGCAGGCGTGCCGGGGCACGTCAAGGGAAATTGACGCAGCAGGGGGCGAAAAGGCGGTAAAAGATGCACTTCAGCGAGTTTTGAGACACGTCCTAACTGAAGGGATGTTGAGAATGAACAGAGAAGATCATCTGAAATCAGAGCAACATACACATTCGAAATTACAGAATAAAAGGGGCTGGAAGGTGCTTGTGATTACCCTTGGAGCTTGCGTGATATTGTCTGCTTGTGGCAACAGCAACTCGATTACTTCCGACGAGGCGGAGCTACAGTCAGCCGAACAGGCGTCCAATAATGAAGCGAGCGAGAACTCCAATCAGGAGCAGAACTCAAGTTCAGAGGTGAGCGCGGTGGTTACACCGGACAATTTCATAGATACGCTGATGAACGGTTCAAAGGATGCAATCTATAATCAATTCTCTCCCGAATTGAAGGGGACGTTAACGCTTGAACAGTTCAAAACGACGGCCGATCCTTTTTTGGAGGGTGTTGAATCATGGGAGCAAGTGGTAGACGCCAAAATGAATCAAATATCTGAGGTGGCCTGGAAGGATCAGACTGGGACGAAAGGAATTCGAGCCTATTTTTCCGAAGAAAATCAAATTGAAGGTCTCTCGATCCAACCGCTGCAAGCTCATGAGGACACGGATGCCAAATTCACCAAAACGGAATTTCAATTGCCGATGAAGGGGGAATGGTACGTATTCTGGGGAGGCAATGATGCCTTGTCAAACTATCATTATGAGCACGAAACGCAGCGTTATGCACTGGATATCGTTCGGACCAAAGAACAATCCAGTTATCAAGGTGATGCAACGGCAAACGAAAACTACTATGCTTTTGGTGAACCGCTCTATGCAGCTGCCGATGGTACTGTCGTCGATATCAAAAATGATATACCGGACAATGTACCGGGTGTCATGAATCCGGAAGAACCGGCTGGTAACTACGTGGTAATCGACCATGGCAACAGTGAATACAGCATCACAGGACACATCAAGAAAGGCAGTGTCTCGGTCAAAAAAGGAGATAAGCTCAAGCAGGGAGACCCTATCGGTGAGCTTGGTAATTCGGGAAATTCCAGTGAAGCTCATCTGCATTTCCAGGTATCGGATGGCCCGGATCTGTTCACATCTCGCTCAATTAACATTCGTTGGGCAGACCAGAGTCAGCAGTTCACTCGTGGGAACACAATTCAGGGACTTCCAGAGTAATGCTATATATAAGTTAAAGCATTGAATTTACACTGGACTACTACGCGGTCAGAACCATCTTCCGATCGCTGTTATCCCCAGATTTTATTGATTCCCTTATATAAGGGGCAAATCCGGGGATAAAGGCGCAGTGTATGCTTCCGAAGTAGCTTTCTTGCAGAAAGCTTTTAGCTTCGCTTCTTCTGATTGGTTCTGTCCTCTCCTCTCCGTTGTCGTGTAAATGTTTACTTAAACATATTACAGATTTCTCTGTCAGAATGTTAGGGATGACGAAGACTTCTCTTCTCCGTTATAATATCTTCTATAATTAGAGGTTTGATCTGGAATGATGGAGGAATAGCGATGAAACTGGAAGATGTGCAGATTGAATATGCGCGCCTGGAGGACTTGCCGAGGATTGTGGAAATTTATAATTCTACCATTGAGGGCCGTATGGCAACAGCGGATTTGGAGCCGGTGACGGTGGAGCAACGTTTGCCTTGGTTCGAGGAACATACACCGGAACATCGTCCGCTTTGGGTGATGAAGCAGGCAGGACAGGTGGTAGCTTGGGCGAGTCTCAGTTCATTCTATGGACGTCCTGCGTATAATGGAACGGTGGAAGTCAGTGTATACGTGGATCAGCAATGCCGCGGAATTGGGGCTGGTGGACGTTTGCTCGAAACGGTATTTGCAGCATGTCCTGCACTTGGAATTAAGACCATTCTTGGATTTGTCTTCGGGCATAACGAACCGAGTCTGGGGTTATTGCGCAAGCATGGTTTTGAACAATGGGGTTATTATCCCGAAGTGGCCGTGTTGGATGGTGTGAATAGAGATCTGGCGATTTTGGGCAAAAAAATATAAGTGTCGTTCTTATTCGTAACATAAGAACAGAAACCTCCAACCTAAATTAATAGGATTGGAGGTTTTTTTGTCGTACATGTATATTCTTTGCTATGTGAAAGTATAGGTTGGGCTTACACGCCAAGCTGCTGTTTAATCTCTTGGATCTGTTCCAGATGACGTTCCTCATGATAACTTGTAAAGTCAATCCATTGGGTAAGATCCATCTCACCAAATACGGGATGAGGAAAGGACTTGCTGCGCAGCAGGTCAGGATCATGATCCAATGCAAAGTTGTTTAACGCTTGGTGAGATTCGTCCAGATCACTGCGTACGTCTGCGAGTGCTTCAGGCGCTGCTGGAGGCTGAAGATGGGGTGGTGCCTCGACGGAGCGGCTGCGGTCCAACGATAATTCATATGGTTTTTTATCCACAGACACCGTCTGTTCCTTCTCGAGGGCTAGGCGGGCTTGTTTTCCAATTACATGTTCCATCAGATTCAGATGTCGTAGTACTTGCATAATACTCCATTGTTGGGGTGAAGGTTTTCGGTTCAATTGTTCTTCTTCGAGTCCCGAGACTGCTTCCCAGATTTGGTTGCGTATATTGTCATTACGAGTAAACATTGTGGAATCCTCTCCTTATATACAGGTTCTATGATGCGGGTAGTCTGTGTATGTTCATTACCCCAAATGTGGATGCTTATTCTATAAGCATTGAGAATGGAAAGAGTGAATGCGAACCTAGGCAAGATTAGCCTTGTTAGATGTAATTTGTGGCAAATAAAAAAAAGCCGTTCTCTATGAACGGGTTCATTTCCATCCATACCAAGTCCAAAAAAAGATTGACGGGCAGGCCCCGGCAAACTATAATCGGTACAAGTAACTTGATATGTAAGGAGTCCTGACATGATATGTTAGTAATCGACGAGGTGTATCACCATACAGCATTGCAAATATCATCGTCCGATTTATTGTACCTTATCGAACGGCTGAAGGTCAAAAAAGAAAATGAGATCGAAACGCTCAAGAAAAAGATCGAACAGTTCGAACAAAAGCGTCGAGCGGAAGAGGTTGCTTATCAATCGTTGTCGCCTGTACGCAAATGGTTTGCGGGACGCCCCGCATCCCATCATCAGGCGGTGGAATATATGGTTCAGGTGAAGGAACGTTTTCGCAAGATGGAACAGATTCGCAGACGCATACGTGATCTGGACCAGATTGCAGAACGAATCAAGCATCCGGACAGCATTGAGCGGGACGAGATTGAGCTTGCGCCCGATACAATCCGTGAGCTCAGACAGCTTAGTGAAACGGAGGATATACAAGCATGACTTTGGAGACGTTAAGCACCGGGATTGATACGGTCTGGGTCGTATTGAGTGCAGCGATGATTTTATTGATGGAGGGTGGATTCGCCCTGCTCGAGGCTGGCTTTGTGCGTTATAAAAATAGTGTGAACATTATTATGAAGGTTTTTGCTGACATTACGATTGGAACGTTGCTGTTCTATGCCATCGGTTTTGGACTGATGTATGGTTCGGACGTTGGCGGTTTTGCGGGAGTAACGGGATTTTTCCTGAATGGGGATTTGTCTCACCTGGACGTACCGGTATCTCTGGAGACATTCTGGTTGTTCCAGGCTGCTTTTACCATTGCCGTTATTTCCATCGTTTCAGGAGCGGTAGCCGAGCGCATCAACTTCCGTGCCTACCTGTTGTATATCATATTGATGACGGCAATCATCTATCCAATTGGTGGACACTGGGCATGGGGCGGCGGCTGGCTTAGTCAGCTGGGGATGCAGGACTTTGCCGGTTCTGCTGTCATCCATGCACTCGGCGGATTCTCGGCACTGGCGGCTGCGATTATCATTGGTCCACGTAAAGGGAAGTACACACCACTTGGCGTAAGTGCCATTGCACTCCCGAGCAATCTGCCACTGGCATCTGTAGGTGCATTTCTGTTATGGTTCGGCTGGTTTGGCTTCAATGCGGGTAGTACACTCAGCGCGACAGATGTAAGAATTGGTCACATTGCGATTGTCACGATGTTATCTGCGGCTTCGGGTGGTGCAGTTACGTTGCTGTATACGTTATTCCGCTTCAATCGTTCAGATGCACCCTCGGTCATTAACGGTTCGCTTGCGGGACTGGTCGGTATTACGGCAGGCTGTGCTTTTGTTGGCGATGTAGCAGCGATATTTATTGGGGCAGTGTCCGGCTTGTTGATGATGGCTGCCACTAACTGGCTGGACCGTCGACAGATTGATGATCCGGTTGGTGCTTTCCCGGTGCATGCCGCATCAGGAATGTGGGGCACGATTGCTGTAGGTCTGTTTGCCACGGATGGTGGATTATTTATGGGCGGCGGCTGGAGGTTGCTGGGTGTTCAGGCACTTGGCCTTACAGCCTTGGTCATCTGGGGATTCACCATGACCTGGATCGGGCTGAAGTTGATTGGCAAAATTGTGCCTGTACGTTCGACAGAAGAAGAGGAAGATCTAGGTCTGGATATCAGTTATCATGGTGTGATGGCAGCCCATCAGGCCCATGAATTTCTGGACGGTGAGGAGCATATGCGTGCTTACCAGGAAAAGTCTTCTGATCCAAATCGTTAAATGGAATATAGGATAAGGAAGTAGACTGACAAGGAGTGTCAGTCTCTTTTTTCTATATAAATTGAACTACATATTTACACGAGAACGTAGAGGACAGAAAGAACCTGAAGAAGCGAAGAGTTCGCCTTTATCCCCGGATTTTTACCTTTGCAAAGGTGAATCTAAAAAATTCTGGGGATAACAGCGATCGGAAGGTTGTTCTGTCATCGGAGTGGTAAGTGTAAAATATTCTTAAGTTCAATTTATACAGAAGCAGGGAAAGACGTCCGGGCAGAAGAATATACAGGTGTGAACCTGAATATGTCTCAGCATAGGTGTATTGTCAAAAGGGGAGGATCTATATGATTAAGCCAGAACAATGTGAACGTCTGACCAGAAAAGCCCGTAAAACACTTGAGGAATATGGTTTGGGAGTTGCTGCCGATCTGTTGTTATCTTCAAGCCGCTGGGGAATTCGCCTCGATGTATCCACACTGGACGAATATCGCAGAACAGGAAACTCACGTGTGGGTGGACACCCGGATTTGCCAAGTCGCATGGAATGGCCCGTAACACAAGAAGGAGTTCCGATGACTTTCCTGGCCCAACTGAACCTGGTGGATTTGTCGCCGTATACGCCGAATGATGGGCGCGGGACTTTGCCTGAACGTGGAATGTTATACTTTTTCATTGGCACGGATGAATCTGCTTGTCCCATTGAACATCGTGTGATTTTTGAGCCGAGTTCTCATAACCTGATAAGGCGAGAACCTGAGGGTGATACCGCGCTGGATGGAGCACCGTTTGTTGCACATTCGGTGACTGTGCTGCCTAATCTTGAGTTTCCTACATATGCATATATTGACGCCAACGGGCTGAATGAGCTCTCGCCGCCGAGGCTTGAGAACGATGAGGCCGAAGCGGAAGTGAGTCTGTATGACCGTTACCTTGAATTCGAGTCGAGTTGGAATCATCCAAGTACGCTGAATTGGGGTGGGATGTTTGGATATCCTGACGGGCAGCATCCGGATGCCGAGCATCGTGCCTTGTTACAGATCGCACTGGGAGAAGAGTACGATTATAATGAGCAGGAGTGTGAGAAGAAGCTGACCAAACATTACGGCGGTGATGAGGATCGGACATGGCAGGAACTATCCGATACGCTGCTGCTGTTGAAGATAGATACCCATGATGCTATTGGTTTCCAATGGTGGGATTGCGGGGAACTGCAATTTTTCATTCGCAAGTCTGACTTGGAGGCTGGACGATTCGAGCAAACGTATTGTTCGTTATACTCAAGTTGAGCAAAGATTTGAAAACAAATAGGCAACAAAATGTCCTGAATCCCGTCTATATGAAGGAGGAAGGACTTTTTTTGTTCGTAGATTGATAGATTTGGGGTATAACTTGTTTATATATTAAGGAGGGATATCTTGGTTGATAACCGATCATATGTTCTGTATAATGGGATAAAAAGGAAGTGTGACTGTTGATTCAATCTGCGTTCAAACATATTGACGTGGCCGTAACATCGTTGATTGATATATGTGATCAGTTGTCGGAAGAAGATTTGGCTTTGACTCCAATTGAAGGTAAACGGCCTGTTGGAGAATTACTAGCCCATCTGTCTGTGATCTGCCGAGCGGATGTTTATATTTCCGAAGGTGCATCGGAGGAAGAGATGGCTCAATTCTATGCAGAGAATCAGGTGCATTCGCTCGGTGAGATCAAGCAGGCTTTGATTGATAACCAGATGTATCTATACCAACGGTACAGGCAGTTTAACACGGAAGAGTTATTACATGTGACGGATTCGTACTGGGGAGCTTCCTATAGTCGGCTGGAGTGGTTACTTGAGATTATGGGGCATGTATATCATCACAGAGGACAATTGTATACGATGCTGACCCTGACGGGCAAAGAACCCGAATCAGTACTTTTTAAATAGAAACGGATAGAATACATATAAGCATGTTATAGGAAATATCATGGGTTAAAGTGGGAATAGACCGACGATACTACACGCCATACGTGAAATAACGGAGGATTCGGGACGTGGAACAACACGATACATGGAATGCATCGATGGACAATACGTTGATTGACAGGTTAAAACAGATTCCTGAACTTGGTCAGGCCACGCGGATTGAACCTGTTATGAAGGGTTATTCAGCAGATACTAAATTCAAAATGTTTGTCCCTGGTCAAGGCCATGTGCTGGTGAGGGTGTATGATATTGCTGAGGAATGGATGAAGCAAAGGGAATATCAATATTTGCAAAGCATGCAACAATTAGGCGTACTGTGTCCAGCAACGTTGGGCACAGGTAGATTGGATGAGAAGCATGGTTATATGATTTTTAGCTACATTGAAGGCGAAGATGCTTCTGAGAGATTGCCACAACTGAATGATCAGCAGCAGTGGGCGGTTGGTTTCGAAGCAGGAGCGCAGCTACAGTTGATTCACCAGTTGCCGATGGAGGAACAGATCGAATCATGGTACATACGCAAGAGCACCAAGCATCAACGTTACGTGGAGCGCTATAAACAGTGCCCTATCGTGATGAAAGAGGATCATGTTATTCTAACGTTTATTGCAGACCATCTTGGTTGGATGAAAAATCGTCCAGATGGATTTCAGCATGATGACTTTCACCCGAGCAATCTCGTCGTTAGGCAGGATAAACTCGCAGGAGTGATTGATTTTAATCGTTATGATCAAGGTGATCCCATTCATGAATTTTTGAAGCTGGGTTTGTTTGCTTCGGAGATCAGTATTCCATATTCCATAGGTCAAATTCAGGGCTATTTCCATGGCAATGAACCGGATGAGTTATTCTGGAGATTGTATTCACTGTATACGGCTATGGCGCTGGTGTCTTCTGTGGTGTGGATTCAGCAGGTGAAGCCTGAAGAGACGCTTGAGATGATGGCCAAGATCGAGCGTGTCCGTGAAGATCACGATGATTTTCGCAGTTTGATCCCTCGGTGGTATACTCTGAACAGGTAAGGAATTGGGGAAGGAAAAGCATAGCCAACAGATTATACTAAGGTATACCCGGATCAGAAGATTATATTTAAGGCCAGGCAGCGAAGTGAAACTTAGGCACAATCGGTTATTACTGGAGACGTTTAATATTCGGTATGAGGAGGATGAAATGAACAATAGACACATGAACTCGGATGGAGAGCTGCCTGGTATCTCCGGATTGGGCGGATGGCTTATTTTAATCCAGATCAGTCTTTGGCTTGCGTTGGTGTTCCTCATTTCGGATGTATCGCAGGTGAATGTCATCATGGACCCTGCCAGATGGGAAGTAGACCGTGGTGTCGATCCTCAGATTTACACGGAGATGATCCGTCCACTCCTGTGGTTTGGTTTCATAAGCAGTACCATTCTATTGATGATCGTTATCGTGAATCTCATTCTTTTATATAAACGGAAGAGACAGTTTCCACTGATGATGATGGTGATGTACCTGATGAATGTGATCATAAGCATCGTGACGTGGATTCTGATTGCGCGCAATGAAATCCCAAGAGAACAGCATGTGCTTGATGCAACTCCGGCTTTTCAGCTGATCGTACGATCCATTCTGACGTGCTGTATCTTCATTCCATATTTCCTAAAGTCGGTACGTGTGAAAAATACGTTTGTGAAGTAAAAAGGATGGATTTAAAACGTGATACATAAGGCCCGTAGGTATACAAGATTTTATCCTGTATGCTAACGGGCCTTACGTGTGCTGAATATGTGAAAAGAATAATCATTTCGATGATGATTTTGCCCGAAGTGAGGCGGGAATTCGGCGTATCATCTGGTTTAATACCTCGGATAACACAAGGCCTACGGCAATAGCGCCGGATAACATGAGTGCCTTGGCGGCCATCTCCATAGCGGCACTGTAGTCATTTTGCACAAAACTTCGCATTGCATTATACGCCAGTCCACCAGGAACGAGAGGAATGATGCCTGCAACGCTGAAGATGATGACGGGTGCGCGAAACATGCGAGAGAATACCTGGCTGATGACACCTACGGCTATGGTCGCTGCAAGTGTAGCAGGAACCGCATCCGCTGCATATTCAAGCACGATATAGATAATCCAGCCAATCATGCCGACAAATCCACCGTGGAGCAGCATGCGCCGTGGTGCGTTGAAGATGATCCCAAACGCGGCTGAAGCGACAAAACTGGTCAAGGCTTGTTCAATAAAATGGAGCATATCCTGCATTCCTCCGTCTTACATAAAAAGTGAAAATACAACTGCAATGCCAGTACCTATGGCAAAGGCGGTCAGAAATGCCTCGGCTCCCTTGGATAATCCGGAGACGAGATGTCCGGCCATCAGATCGCGTACAGCATTGGTAATCAGCAGCCCCGGAACCAGCGGCATAACCGAACCAATAATGATTTTGTCCCGTTCATGACCTACTCCCATGTAGATGAGGAAAAAAGCGAGTAGGCCAATGACAAAGGATGCCGTAAGCTCGGCAAAGAATTTGACCCGCACCAACCTGTGAAAGGCAATAACGGCTGCATAACCTATACCCCCGCAGATTAGCGCCGGAAGAAAGTCGCTCCAGCCCCCGCCAAACATAATGGTAAAACAACCACTGGATAACGCTGCGGCCGTAAGCTGCACAGCCGTTGAATAGGAGGAGGGCTTTCCTTCGATCTGTACCAACAGATCATGGGCTTCCTGAGCGGATAGCTCACCTTGTCCGATACGGCGGGAGACCGCATTCACCTCGGACACCTTGTCCAGATCCGTCGTACGCTCGGAGATACGAATCAGCTTGGCGGGTTCGGTTGCGTCAACAGAGAAGAAGATTCCTGTCGGAACAACGTAACTGTGCGAATGGGGTAAACCCAGCGCAGCCGCCATACGTTTCATCGTATCTTCCACACGGTAGGTTTCACCACCGCTTTGTAGCATGATTTTGCCTGCGAGCAGACAGATTGCAATCACGCGGGATTGTTCAGTAGGGTTGCTGCCAATCATACCCGGCTCGGCTTGTGATACGGGTGATGAATCATGACGTATGTATTCCAACCGGATCAAGCTCCGTTTCATATGAGATATGGGGTGGTGCGACACCATTGTATCATATTTCACACGCTCGCAAGGAATCATACCGCACCATCGCCAAGGCGATAAAAAAGCCTCGTTCCCAAGACTTGATGATCTCAGGAGCGAAGCTTCTTGGGACAGGTTCGGATATAGAAGTACAATACCACTACATCAACAGTGTGATAACCAACAATTCATACAGCACAAGCGGCAAAATCGTTGGTCCAAACAAGGCGCGCGGTTCAGGATATCCATGCATCGGGGTAACCTGGAGATACAAAATCCCTCGGTCTGCACTGATGATGACACCTTCCCACACTTGCCCATCGATATTCTGGACTTGTACCTTCTTGCCTACATGCTGCCGGGCTGTATGATGAAGCATATTCCGTACACTTTGCACGGATTGAAGCGTCGGTTGATTGGCTTGATACACGACACGTGTGGATGGCGTGGATGTGGATTCAGACATGATGCACAACCCTTCCTCAAAATAAGTTCTTACTTCAAGGTATGCATCTGCCTATAAAAGGTGATTACACAAACTCCATCTCAAGGCTCCCGCGTCCATTTTCATAAGCGACTTTGCCTAATGCTCCATTCACAAAGGTGAGCTGGGGTGGAACATGGCCGAGATCCACATCGTACAGTACAGGGACATCCAGATCCCCAAGTGCAGAGGATAGAGCATCGGTAAAATTAAAATCCGCTGTATCGGAATAACCCGCAGGTCGGCCGAACATGAAACCTTTTACACCTGCAAACCAGCCAGCCTGTTTCATCTGCCACAGATGACGGTAGATATCCCCCGCATTCATCTCACAGCTCTCCAGATACCAGATGGTACCTTCGACTGCACAGTATTGCTCCAGATAGGATGCAACAGGTGCATACGGCGTGCCAATCAGACTGGAGATCGTATCCATACAGCCACCGATCAGCCGACCGGAGAACGACACAGCGGTATCTGCATCTTCCGAGTGGCCGAGCTGTTTCCAGCGCGAAGGTGTATCCAGGTTAAAACCAGGAGATTCCGGTTTCCATGCCGATTGATAATGTGTGGAAGACGATTGTGTGATCTGTCCGCCGTATTTGGTCTGTAACACATCAAACCAGCGCGCAGTCACGGGATCGAGGGCGTTTGATCTTAGATCAACATAGTTGGTGCCATGTGCTGATGCTGTTCCGGTGATCAGGGTATAGGCGAACAGGAACGTACTTATATCCGAATATCCCATGACCCATTTGGGCGGCAATGTTTTCAAAGCTTCCCAATCCAGCAGGGGGAGGATATCCATCAGAAATTCCCCGCCCCATGGAGGGATAATGGCTTGAATATTTGGATTGCGGAAAAATTCATTCATCTCTTCGGCGCGTTCCTCTTTGGAGGCACTCACACATTTGATGTTGTGGCGGAGCGATGGACTTTCCAGCACGTCAAAACCAAGGCGCTCCATATTGCGTTTGCTCTCCTCAAGATAATGGTATAGGGATTCGCCTACACCGCTGGAGGGGGCTGCCACACCGATCATGTCCCCTTGCGCGAGTGGTTGCGGATAACGGATAGAACGATTATTCATTGTGGAAACACCCTTTCTTGTGAACATCATTGCTCGTAATAATGAATGTTTCCATTATATAGAATATTTGCGATAATCACAGCCTACTGGTAGAAAATTAAGGATTAACAGGGATGTCCAATGAGAAGGGAGACTTTACTTTCATCGGATAGGTGGAGATGTTCATTTTCACTTCCCCTTTTAATTTGGCTCCATTTTTGATAGTAGAAGAAACGATCGTATGACTGTCATCCGTTCCCTCTCCACTACTCCAACTGGCGCCAGGGACTTCATATGACTTCCCTGTACTGTCTGTAACTTTCCTGAAAGTTAGAACGAACCCACCGTCCATCCTGCCAGCAACGGAGAAGTCAATAATTAGATCTTTGCCTTCGACCTTGCTGCCTACCATCTTCAATCCAGGTGGTCCACCTGTAATCCGGTGTGACTTCAGATCAAGGGTAAGAGCCAACTCATCTTTATCCAATCCGGAGAAGCCAGATCCCTGTAACGTCAGCTTTGTCGGTATGGAGAAGTACATGCTTTCGAAGTAAATGGAACGTTCATCCTCACCGGTTGAGGTATCTGTTCTCCACGCGCGGCCTTGCTCATCAACCAGTTGAAGATCGCTGAGGCCAAATACCTTCTTGGTATTTTTAGGATCAAAATTCACATCAAGCACAAGACGTGTTGGATACATAGTAGCCTGTTTCACATCAATACGCTGTCCATCCACTGTTAACGTCTGATTCACAGGAATGACCTTTTTCATGCCTTTGGTAAGATTCTTGTCTACCGGGAACGTTATTTTCCACTTTTCTGCACGCGTTGTATCTCTGGCCTTAAACACGACGCTCAGCTCTTCAGGAGGAGAGGTTCCATCCGTGAAGATCACGTCTATCATATTCTCATTCACATTCTCGTCTGGTGAAGGTGTTGGATAAGCGTAACTAAATGCAACAGGAAGATCTTTTCCGTTCTCATCCAGCAAATCAATGTCATAGTTGAATTTCTCGGGATCTTTCATACCTTTCATCGTGTAAAAAATAACCATACGTGACTCGTCTGTGATAATGCCTTCAACGGTCAAGGAAGTACCATCATGCTCGTCGGTGACACCGACCTGCTGTAAGAGGGACTTATCGATGGCCATCATTAATCCTTTGTCCTGACGAATCATGCTCACAATGCCTTCCATGCCAGGCAATTGCTCCACAAAGGACGCAAAGGCGGGAGAGACGCGGATACAACCGGTAAACAACAGGATGAGGGCAGCTGCCGAGATTGAGCTCATATACCAGCGTAGCCGGGACTTTCGCTTACGGGCAGCTTGGCGGATTCCCGCTTGCACAGCCTGATATGAGGCATCCGGTACAGGCATGGTTTCGTACTCCGTCTTTCGAGCATTCAGACGTTCTTCCAATGTGTCAAATGGGTTTTGTTCATCCGTCATGAGGGTACATCTCCTTTCGTTTCAAGTTGATCACGGAGCTGTCCGAGTGCCCGATGTAATCGGGATTTTACGGTACCGGTCGGGATTTCGAGAATATCAGCGACCTCAGTTAAGGAGAAACCTTCGAAATAACTCAGGATAATAATCTGTTTGCAATCCCGGTCAAGGGTGGATACGGCCGCAGCAAGATCGGGGTCCGCAGGACGATCCCAGCTGCTGGATTCATGAATCTCGGTGACGGGACTGAACCGACTTTTGCGTTTGCGTTCGTCCGCACAGTAGTTGAGCAGAATGCGGATGAGCCAAGTGCCAAAGTAGGAGGGCTCTTTTAATTTTTTGAGTTTATGGAACGCCCTAAACGTTGATTCCTGAATCGCTTCGAGCGCATCACCTTCGTTATGCAAATAGGCATAGGCGATACGGTACAGTCGGCTCTGATGTAATTCCATTAAGGCTGCAAAAGCCTCGGCATCCCCTTTTTGTGCGGCGATGGTGAGCTGAGAAGGGGTCACATGGCTCCTCCTTTCCTGGATATGTTGAGTATTAGACCGCGTAAGGCTCCAAACGGTTCTTATTTTCTTAGAAAATATGTATATACCTGATTTCTATATAGTTGAACTACGTATTTGAATGAGAACATACAGGACAACAAATAACCGTCAAACCTTCTCTTTGTACTCCAAAAAGAGTCCTGACGGTTATTCGCGGTATTGATAACGTTATCTAATCATGGTTTGCTACTGTGATGCCACGGCTGCTCGCAGACATGAAGCTGTAGACGTGTTACCACGTTCAAGTGAAATATCCAGAGCGGTCTGGCCCGCTGAGTTCAGCACGTTTGGATCAGCTCCATGCTGAAGTAACATCTCGATAAGTTCGATCTGATCCGTATGAAATGCTGCGGAGTGCAACGCATATTGTCCATCGCTGTCCAGAATATTCGTGGATGCCCCATGTTCGAGTAAAAGTTGGATAACTTCTGGTGAACGTTCTCCGGCAAGTGCGGCATGCAGTGCAGTATTGGACGGGATAAAGGAAATCTTGGAATGAGAAAGGGTGTTAACATCTGCTCTATGCTCCAGAAGGAGACGAACTGCTTCTGCTTGTCCATAATGAGAGGCATATCCCAGCGGAGTTAACCCATCCTGATTTTCAATATTGGTGAGTTCCGGGTGAGAAGCGAGCAATAATTGCAGGTTGGCCACATCTCCAGACTGTGCAGCCTGAAATAGTTGATTAATCTGTTCTGCATGATTCATAAGGAATACCTCCATCTGATGAGATAATGTAATTATAGATGTTCCTCTTCAGAGGTTCTTCTTCATAATCACCTTTTTGCCCGCAGCTGGGAAGGAGAGCTATGGAAGCGTCTAGTGAATAATGAACTGAACGAACCGAGGCTCTCGAAGCCCACATCATAACAGATATTGGTGACAGACCTGTCCGAATCAAGCAAAAGCTGATTCGCAGCCAATAGTCTACATTCAGTCAGATAACGATGGGGTGAAGTACCAAACAACTTTTTATAACTGCGTAGAAAATGATTCACGGATAGTTGTGCAGACGATGCTGTCTGTTCTAGCGTTAACGGCTGATCATAGTAGGCGGAGATATACTCATGCCCGATATAGACTCTTCGGTACAACTCTTCTCGGGTTGAACGTCTGATCATATCCAGTTTGTTGATCTCTTGCTGAACGTTACGGTGTAGATCCAGCATGTGAACAGCAAGCTGATGAAGCTGCTCCGCCATTGCCCAGGAGTCCAGCCTGTCTTGACTGTAGAAATTCCGCAAATGATTCAGGGCTGCGCCAAGCCGATTATCCATCGCGTATGTACGTTCTACCCATTCCATCTTGCTTGAGGGTGAATAACTATACGGCTCATCAAGTAGCCGAAGATCACTGGTCATTAGATTCCGACCGATCTCTTCCACATAACCGGGAGGGAAGAAGATACAGAAGGATTCAACTGGAGTAGATGAATCAATGTGAAGACTATATTCCTGGCCCTCATTCAGAAGCAGATAGTTCTCATTATTGACTGCGAAGTGACCGCGTCCCGCTTCATAGAGCGTTTTTCCGTTACGGAATGTTTTCAGTGATAGCGAGCCGCTGCCTTTCCAATCGAATTGGGAACTCGATTCATGCAGAATGAAGGGTACAGGTCGAGGAAGAGGAATCTCCAACACTTGCAAGCACCTCCAAGCTTAATTCTGGTTATACATCTTCTTCACAGCTTCCAGCCCCGGTACCGCAAAGCAGGCGAGTGGAGAGGGCAGATCATTCAATGGGAACCAGCCGATCTCACCGATGGCTCCGCCTTCTTCCAGATTACGAGCATGACCACCAATCACCTTGGTTGAATAGAGCACGGATATCCAATGTTCCTTCTGTTGTGGCTGGATCGTCTCCGCCGTGCAGAGCAGACTGTCAATGGCGATATCCAGATTCACTTCCTCCTTGATTTCACGGATGACGGCAGTTTCCAGTGATTCATAGGGATCTACTTTCCCGCCAGGAATACTCCAAGTGTGCTGTTCAGGCTGACGATTCCGCCAGGCGAGAAGCACTTCGCCCCGTTCATTCAGGATGACCGCACCTACGCCGATGCGAGGTGAAATTTCAGATTCACCTTTTGGAACAGAACTTAATTCCGACATTGACAGCGCAGCTTGTTCGTTCCCATTAGGTTGTGAAAAACCACCCGCTACCATATCCCCAGATTCAGGAGTACGAGTAGACTGGAATGACAAGGGAAGCCCAGCCTGTGCGGACCATTCTTCGGCAAGGATACTCATCGAGATCAGGTCGTAATGCATGCCATCCCGCAAAACTGCAGAACGCTGGCGACCCTCTTCCCGGAATCCGGCTTTTAGGTACGCACGTCTCGCGGCTTCATTGTATTCAATGACTTCCAGCGCAATCCGGTTTAGGTTCAATTCGTGGAAGCCATATCGAAGAATCAGAGCCAGAGCGTCGCTTCCGTAACCTTTACCTCGATCATTTTCTTCGCCGATACCAATGGCCAGACGAGCCGACCGATTGTTCCATTCAATTCGGTAGAGGGCTGTGAATCCAATGAATCGGTTACCCTCCAGTGTACGTAATGCAAATTCAAATCCGTTGTCTCGGCGGACAGACGAAGAACCCGTTTCATCCGGCGTTAACGGGATCGCGATATCGGTATCCATGTTGCGCAAATATTCATAATCATCTGTGAAGCGGGAGAGACGCATGCAATCTTCCGGGCATGGGGCCGCTAATCTGACTTTGGAACCTTGAAAACCATTTAAATGACGTGGAGACATGTTGCACCTCTTTTATTCGATATGAAATCAATCGTTTCTCCCCATTATACTACGAACAGGAGAGGATACCGAAAAATGGCACCAAACGAGCTACACTCAGGGAAAAATAACAAAAAAAAGCAGCCGTTTCGGGCTGCTTGTACATTCATTATTTCAGATCATTCAATAAATTCTTCATTTTTTTGTAATGTCCACTGACCCGATCAACCATGTAGTTATACATGAGCTGATTCTCCGAAAGATTCGCCATTTCCTTGTCAATGTCAACGTTATTGTTGTTATTGTTCATGGCTGTTTCGTTGTTCTCGACAATTCGGTACTGTACGATCGAAGAATTGGGATCACTGATAGGAAAGTGTTTGTCATGAGTCCGCTTCATGGCGAGCTGATCTGTTTTGCCATTTTCAACGATACGTCTCAACTCTTCCTGAAACTCTACCGTTTTCTTTTTGTAGTTGGGCGTGTCTGCATTGGCTATGTTGTTGGTAATGGCATTGTGCTGTGCAGTAAGCGCTTGTAACAGTGATTCGTTACGTCTTGTCGTATTCGTTTCGATCACGGGCTCAGTCTCCTTCACTGTAGATTGTACAGTTACTTCTATAATAAAAAATTAAGTTGCACACTGTCAACATAACAAAGAAAAAGACAAGTACATGCCGGAGGTCCCCCGATAAGAAGAACCCTGCCTTCATGCAATCTTGTCTTAGATTTTGCCCTCATGGATCAGCGTTGAACAACCTCTTTAAGAGGGACGATTAATATTTTTGCCGTAATAGATCTCGTCCATCTCCAGCTTCAGCCATTCTGTAATCTCCTGTTGTTCCTTCTTGCTGAGCTTATCCTTGGTGTACCCAAACAGATAATTGTCGAGATCAAATTCCCTCAGTTTACATTTGGTATGAAAAATATTCTCCTGATAGACGTTCACGTCAATCATGTCAAAGCTACTCTTGATCTCATCCGGAATATAATTCTGAATCGAGCCGATCTCATGGTCAATGAACAGCTTGCGTCCGCTCGTATCCCGCGTAAAACCACGGACCCTGTAATCCATCGTCATAATGTCCGTATCAAAGGAGTGGATCAGATAATTCAGTGCCTTAAGCGGTGAGATCTCACCACAGGTGGAGACATCAATATCCGCACGGAAGGTACTGATACCTTCACTAGGATGAAATTCAGGGTAGGTGTGCACAGTGATATGGCTTTTATCCAGCTGCATGACAACGTTATCGGGCAGAGGGCCGGGAGATTCATCAAGTGATTCTTCGGGGATCTCCACGATTGGACCCTCCGAGACAAGCATCGTAACACTCGCACCTTGAGGCACGTAATCCTGCTGAGCGACATTCAGCACGTGGGCTCCGATGATATCGGAGACGTTGTTCAGAATTTTGCTCAGCCGTGCGGCGTTATACTGTTCATCAATATATTCAATGTAAGCTTCGCGTTCGTCTTTGGTTTTGGTATAACAAATATCGTACATATTAAAGCTGAGCGACTTGGTCAGGTTGTTAAATCCATGCAGTTGAATGCGCTGCTCTGGCGTAATTGTCATGGTTGCAGTTCCCCTTATCCCATACGACATATCATCGCAGTTATAATACTACTTATACCCAACCTGCCTCGAAAAAAAACATATGTACGTCATTCGAAATACGATTTTCCTCTGATCACAGCTATGCATGAAAGGACTTCAGATAATCTACATTTTTTCAGAATGAAGAATCGTCGAAGTCCGCAATATCGTTCATGCGCTCATCCTCAGCTACAGATTGAATATCCTCTGAAGTGACACTGATGATTGTATAGTCCGCGTTCTGCTGTTTCTTCACGGCTTTTTCCTTCACAAAACGGGGACTGCCTTCGCCGGCATCTTCGTCATAGACGAGTAGAAGACCGTCGCTTTTACGCAGCAACAGGTCATCCCGTGCAGTGAACTGCCACGGCCCGATATAAGGTTGATTGCTAATCGCACCGTAATAGTCCACACCCGAGAGGATGGAACGGTAATACTCCTGCTTGTCTTCTTTCCATTGCTCCTCCGGGTTCTGAAAGGCAGTGATGATCGACAGTTTCAGATGTGGATACGTCTTCTTCAGATCAATCACCACTTCGCAGGCCCACAGGTCCACACCGTATTGTCCCGGCGTCAGCACCCATTCCAAACCATCCTCGACAAGGGGAGTGAGGCGGGAAGAGATGGCTTTTTTGATAAAAGGAATACCTTCATGCTTCTGTCCAAAAATCTGCAATTCATGTGCCCGGTAACCGGTGATTAACAGGTTTTTCAGTGTCCGTTCCTCCTTTCAGGCATGATCAAGGTAAAGTTATTTCGCGGGTGGAGTTTCTGCACGGAACGGATACAGGAATGGCTTCGGAATATCCGTTTCGAATGACATTAACTCATCCGTTGTGGGATGGATAAACGAGAGTATACGTGCATGAAGTCCGAGACGGCCAAGGTCTCTTGTGCGTGCACCGTATTTTCTGTCACCAGCAATCGGATGTCCGAGATCTTCCATATGCACACGAATCTGATTTTTACGCCCTGTCTCCAGACGCACTTCCAGCAAGGAGAACTCACGGTTCGATTTCAGACGTTTGTAATGTGTGATGGCATGTTGTCCATCATTCGGACGAGAGCTGGAGTACATTTTCAGCGTTTTGGTTTCCTTCAGCCAGGAAGAGATGGTGCCTTCTTCTTTGGTTACTGAACCTTCAACAAGGGCAACGTAGACGCGGTCTTGCACATTTTCCTTCCAGTTGTTTTGCAGTTTCTGCTGTACCTCTTCACTTTTGGCGAACATCATCACACCCGATGTATCCCGATCCAGACGATGGACAACAAAGATCCGGTTGAGCGGATTGGTGCGGCGCACATGCTCTGTCAGTTGGCGATAAGCCGTCAGGTCATCTGTCTTGTCAGCGGCAATGGACAATAGTCCGGCTTCCTTGCGGATCACAATGATATCATCGTCTTCATGCAAAATGTTAATACCCGTCAAGGATGGAGCAGCAACTGCACCTTCTTTTCGAATGTAGACAATCTGACCTGGCGTCAGCGCTGCATTAAACTTGGTTACAACCTTCTGATCCACGGATACCTGTCCACGGCCCAGAATGGACTTCACTGCGTTCCGTCCTGATTTCAGATGCTGCAACAGGAAGTTCAACAGTTCATCCGGTTCGGTCACTTTGTACTGGCGTGGTGGTTCCTGCTTGCGATAGTAGGAATTGCCTGGTCGTTTGGATGCGCTGGCATTTTTGGGTTTGTTGCCTCCAGCTTTCTTGGGAGCACCCGATGATTTCGCGGCTAATGGCTTCTTATTCTCCTCCGTATTGCGTGATGCGGGAGCACCTGATGTTTTGGCAGATGAGAAGTTGGACTTGCCGGAACGTGCTGAAGATGAACCTGCATAAGATTTCCCCTTGGCCGAGGCCGATGTCTTGCTGGTTGGACGTTTGCGTTTATTCATGAATAGTAATCTCCTTCTGAACAGCCTGTACCGCTTGTGTGCATACGATCCGTTCATTTTCGTTATGCAGTTCAATATACCATTAACAGTCGACAAATAAAAATAGGTTCATACAATCTGCTATACATCCAATCATAAGAGTAGTGAGATTCATAGGATAGGGTATCCCATAGCATTGGAGGTGTTACTCATGGGCGTGTTTCTCGATATGAGAACTTCGATGAACTCGGCAACCGTAGGACAGCCCGGTTTGTCACTGTCAGAATCCCCTACAGCTTTTGGCACCATTGGTCTACAGACGCAGGGTGTGGTGAATCCCATTATTACGTTGAACGGGACAGTAGGTGTTACGGGAGAACTGGGAGATACCTTTGTTGTGGAGCTTGTGCGGGGTTTTTTATATGATCCTTTCTATATCATCTACCGTGCTGAAGGTACGATTGGACAGAACGGAGGTGCCGAATTCCATTCGTTCACAGCTCAGGATCTGTCTGCACCACCAGCATTGGAAAGTGTGTATACTTCGTTCATCTCGGGGGTGTCCACAGCAGTAAGAACCGGGCCGGAGATGTTATACGGTATTGCAGCCATCGGTTAGTAGTGAAAGGCGAAATATTACAGGCAGAGTGCTTCGTCATCACTTCTGTTGACGGCAGAGTTCGCTTCATACCCCAGAGACGCAAGACAATGCAGCGATAGGTTTCGACTAGCGCTCAGCAAGAAACCCCCGGCTTAAGCAGTCGGGGGTTTTTGCCGTACAAGCATCTGTACATTTCAATACAAATCATGAATCTAAAGTTTGGAACTGTCCAGGATCAATTGGCACGGCCTTTCAGAATGATGTTGTTGGCTTTGCCAAAGTCGATGGCAACTTTGCCTGCGAGTGCAGCTGTTCGCTCCGCAAGGATAACCGCATTGACGCCACAGGAGAAGAGAGCGACGTCGAAGGTATGTTGATTATTCTGAATCCAATGCAGCGTTTCATCCATTTGATCATAGCTGTCGAAGGGCAGGGCAGTCACAATGTTCAGATTATAGGGCTCACGTTCGAGCATGGCACGCAGAGCCTCAATCTCACGAGTAACGAGTAACACACGCTTGCCTGCAAGCATCTGCCAGAAACGCGGGTTCTGCGCCAGTTCCCGATTAACACAGGCGTGACAAGTCATCGGAGGAGAGATGCCAAAGTGTGCAAATACCATGTCGGTCAGGGGTCTTTTGAGATAATCGGGAGCATTAATGGTGCTGTCACCACGAGGAAGAATACCCACGATATCGGCACGTTGCAAGGAAGCGGCGACTTCATCCCGTAGTTTCGGGTTGGGAAGACGAAGTCCCTTTTGCCCTAAGTTGGCTTTCTTGGCCCAACGCTCCTGAAGGACCTGTTCCGTGGGCCATACGGTTTCTTGAGACATGACGATATTCTCGCCATCACCGACTCTTACAAGAGACAGCGGTCGGTGTTCCAGAAGTGCCGCTTCGAGCTGATCAAGCACACCTTCCATTTCAAGATAGATCGAATTCATTTGATGGTTGCCTCCTTTGAAAATTGAACTGTTCTATTCTATGTTGCGAATACCGTAACGATATGTACGTTCGACCCAAAGGGCGCCATCTTCGGTTGTATATCAATCTATTTATATGAAAGTTAGTACATCTGTCGGTACCGCTTCTATCAACGTTTCATACGATATAGAGTGCTGGATTCACAAGCGAGATGTGGCTTGTAAGCGATCAGATAGATAGAAGATGGTCTTCGTAGGAAGACGGCATCAAAACTATGAAAACAGTCTGTATCCGGTAAACGGAACTTGCAGCGTTCATGAGGAGGAATGTTATGTCCAGGAAAGTTGTGATTGAGATTAACTTTAACAATTATGGGATGGACCCACAGCGATTAACGCGGGAATGGCTGGAGCGTCGGATGGGCATCTTCCGCACGTTCACATTGCATTGCCTGAAGGCGCAGACGAATCAGGATTTCCTCACAGTGGTGAAGTTGTCCAAGGAATCCGGGGAATTAATGCAGGAGATTCTGGCGGGTCAGGAGCCGCTTCCCTCCAATATTCGTTTTGGAACCAATATGGAGAGTGTGCGTGCCATTTTGGCGTTTGCCAAAGGTGCGGAGCATATCTATATTGCCCGTCTGGATTCGGATGATCTATACCATAAAACCTTTGTTCAACAGCTCTACGATATTCAACCACAGCAGCAGACGATGGCATTGATTAACCAGAACGGATATCTGTGGGACAGTGTGAATAACGAGATGGCCCCAGCGTTTCACCGTTCTCCACAGTTCTATGTCTACTTATATAAGACAGCCGAATACGCAGCAGGATACCGGGTCAAGCTCCCGGGCAGAGGTACACATGGCAATGTCATTGAACTGCCGCACGAGCTGCTTGCTCCGCGCAATTATGTCAACATCGTGCATTCGAGCAATACTTCAACCAAAAAGGTACCGCCCAAAGACCGGTTAAGCCGGGATGAGATGGCACAGGTACTACGCGAATTCATGATCTGATCAGGGAGGGATTCATCCATGATTCAAGGACAAACGATTCTGATCACCGGAGGAACGGGCTCCTGGGGTCAAAAGCTGACCGAGGTGCTGCTGGAGCAAGACCCGGCTGAGATTCGCCTTCTGTCACGTAATGAATACGCCCAGATTGCGATGCAGCGAGACTTCAACCATGATCCGCGTCTGCGATTCATCATTGGGGATATCCGCGATTATCGGGCAGTGGAAGATGCATGCAGAGGTGTGGGTGTGCTCTTCCATCTGGCTGCGCTGAAGCATGTTCCGGTCTGCGAGGACCAGCCTGATGAAGCGTTCAAGACCAATGTAATCGGGACGCAGAATATTATTCGGGCTGCGATACGTATGCAGGTTGCCAAAGTCATCGATGTGTCCACCGATAAGGCAGTAGATCCGATTAACGTATATGGCATGACAAAGGCTTTGGGTGAAAAAATGATGATCCGTGCCAACTGGCTAAGTGAAGGTACCCGGTTTGTCTGCATCCGCGGGGGCAATGTGCTTGGAACCAGCGGCAGTGTTGTGCCCTTGTTCCGTCGTCAGATCGATGAAGGCAAAAGCCCGACCATTACGGACAAAGGCATGACCCGTTTTTTCTTGACGCGTACTGAAGCTATACATTTACTGCTTAAGGCGGCTGAGGCAGCTGTGGGCGGAGAGACTTTTGTGATGAAAATGAAAGCTTGCAAGATGACGGAACTTGCATCCGTCATGTTGGAACAGGCAGGTCGTCCATCCTTCGATTATAAGGTGACGGGAATACGTCCAGGCGAGAAATTACATGAAGTGCTGATCTCGCCCTTTGAAGCGCCGCGTACGTACCAATACGATGCGCAGTATTATGTGATCCTGCCGGAGCACAAGGACAAGAGCCTGACGGATCAGTACAGCAGTCTGCCACGTGTGAACTTCTCCGAGTATCGCTCGGACAGTGCCATGATGAACAAACCAGCGATTGCCCGGTTTTTGCGTGAAGGTGGCTATATCGATTAGGGTGTATCTCAAAACTCGTTCGGAGTTTTCAGACACACCCACCGAGGGGAGGCGGAGCGTTTGGAGGTGGTAGGAATGGAAGAAAATCATCAGCACAACCAGCACGAAGGTAATGAAGAGTTACAGCAACGTACCCTAATACAACATATTAATGACCGCTCCCTAAAAGCTGTTGTCATCGGTTTAGGTTACGTGGGTTTACCCATGGCTGTAGAGATGGCACAGGCGGGTTATCAAGTCCACGGGATTGACATCGATACTTCCAAGGTAGCCAAGCTGAACGCCGGGAATTCGTATGTCATAGGTATAGAAGATGATGTTGTGCAGTCGCTTATGCAGGCTGGATTATTCACGGCAAGCACCGATTATGCAGCGGTGGCACAGTCCAATGTGATTGTAATCTGTGTGCCCACTCCGCTGACTGCCGAGCATCAACCGGATATCTCGTATATCTCGGCGGCGGTGGATGGCATGACTCCGTATTTGCAGGAAGGCAGCCTGGTTATATTGGAAAGTACGACCTATCCGGGCACAACGGAGGAACGCGTGAAACAACCGATTGAAGAGGCAAACGGCTGGCGAGCTGGAGAACAGTTCTACGTCTGTTATTCTCCAGAGCGGGTAGATCCGGGCAGTGTGCATTATGGTGTGAAAAATACCCCGAAGATTATTGGCGGTTCGACACCCGCTTGTCTGAATTATGGTAAACAGTTCTACGGCTCGTTCCTCAACGAAGTTGTTCCGGTAAGTTCAACAACGGTAGCGGAGACAGCAAAGCTGTTCGAAAATACATTTCGTAGTGTCAATATTGCACTCGTGAATGAGCTGACCCCGGCCTGTGAACAGATGGGGGTAAACATCTGGGAAGTACTGAATGCGGCGGCAACCAAGCCATTTGGTTATATGCCATTCTATCCCGGTCCCGGCATCGGAGGGCACTGTATCCCAATCGATCCGATCTATCTGTCCTGGGCAGCAAACCGTCAGGGATCGGAGCTGCAATTCATCCAGCTGGCGGATGCAACTAATCGGCAAATGCCAGAGAGAGTGGTGAAACGTGCCGCGGAGCTGCTGGAGCAGAATGGTGTATCTGTGCGGGGAGCACGTGTTGTACTGGCGGGTATGGCTTATAAAAAAGATATTGACGACTTGCGCGAATCGCCAGCATTGGACGTTTTTCGGATGCTGAGCGCAGCGGGTGCAGATGTTGTTTTCACCGATCCAATGGTGCCTATCTTCCGCAAGGATGACGGTACAGTGCTGCACTCTAGTCCGGCTGTGCCGGAATTGTGGACAGGAGCTGATCTGGTGATCATCACCACGGATCATTCGGGATTCAATTATCAGGAGATGGCAGACCATGCAAAGCTGATTTTTGATACACGCAATGCAACGGCCGGATGCCTCGGGGGAAATATTGTGGTGCTGGGTCAGCCGGTTCACCGGGTGAAAACGGGAGAAACCTATGGCCAATCATGATCGAGTGAGTGAACGCTATTACGGCGAGATTAATTCGGAAGATTCTCATGAAGCGACGAGAACGCGTATCCACTGGATGTGCCGTGAGGCGACAGGCAAACGCATCCTGGATGTCGGGTGCAGTCAGGGCATTACGTCCATTCTGCTGGCACGTGAAGGATTTCGTGTGACAGGGATCGATCTGGAAGAAGAAAGTGTCCGGTATGCGCAAGCTGAGCTTGCGAAAGAGTCTAGGCCAGTTAGGAACAATGTGGATTTTCGAATGCTGGATATTACGCAATGGAAAGTAAGGACTGCCTTTGATACTGTGCTGCTTGGAGAAGTGCTGGAGCATTTTGCTCATCCGGAGACGTTGTTGATCCAGATTTATCGGCTGTTGCAAGAAGATGGGACGTTGGTTGTGACTGTGCCGTATGGGTATCACCCGTTCTATGACCACAAGCAGACCTTCTATGCGGGAAGCCTGGCGATGACCCTGATGCCGTATTTTGAAGTCTTGAAACTCGAAGTTCATCATAAATATCTATGTTGCGTGGCCCGCAAACGGCGGAATACACAGCTGCATATGTCGCCGACTTTGGACCAACTGATGGAGTGGATGGAGCTGGATCATGTCCATTTTGCCGAGGTGGAACATCAGCACCTCCGCGTAATGAAACAGCGCAAGAAGGCATTGGACAGTGCAGTGGAGCAGGTGAAACGACTTCGTCGTCAGGAGAGTGGGGAAGGGTAGCGGTGAAGGTAGGGACAGTGGCAAGGGCAGGGGTATTCTAACGAATCTCACACGTCTTATTTTGATGAATTAGACGAGATGAGAAATGTAACGAATCTCAGCGGCGCTATTTCATCTGAAAGCTGCGATAAACGACGAATGGATGCCTATAATGCGAGAATAGCGGGTCTCAGATTCGTTACATTTACCAAGTGGCTGAAATACACCGAATAGCGTCGCCTCAGTTCGTTAGCCACAGTGAAGATGAAATAAATTCTTTATTGAACTTTGAGATTTGGGAGAATGAGTGTGAAAGCAGCCTCTTGTAGTGGTAGCGCTGATTCTTGGTTTACAAGTTAATCGTAAGTTTGAAGAGAAAATTGGAGTGGCTTAGTACCAGTACCTGGTCAATGAAAGAACAAACCCGTTATGACATTTCGCAATACGCGTACGACAGGAAGGGGCTCAAAACGTGATCACCATCAGTCTGTGCATGATTGTGAAGAACGAGGAACGCACGCTGGCGCGCTGTCTGGATTCGGTTGCCGGCATCGCGGACGAGATCGTCATTGTGGATACCGGTTCATCGGATCGCACGATGGACATCGCTGCGCAGTATACCGACCAGGTCTACACATATGAATGGAAGGAAGACTTTGCCGCAGCGCGGAATGAGTCATTCGCCAAGGCCACGCAGGAGTATATCCTGTGGCTGGATGCGGATGATGTGCTGCTGCCCGCGGAACGGGCGAAGCTGGAGGTGTTGAAGCAGCAGCTTCCGTCCGGGGGGAAGACGGAAGCTGTGATCTTGAACTACACGCTGGCCGAGGGAGCGGAGGGGAGTCCACTTGTGACGGACCGACGCCTTCGCCTGGTCAAGCGGGATGCCGGGTGCCGCTGGCATGGCCGGCTGCACGAGCAGCTTATCTTTCCGCGGGGCGAGGTCATTACGGCAGATATTGCCGTCACGCATCGCCGCGAAGCGGGACATCATTCGGCGCGAAACGTGCGCATTCTGCGCAAATGGATCGCCGAAGAGGGCGTAGCCCAAGGTCGCCTGCTGTTTTATTATGCAGGCGAATGTTATGACCGCCAGCGTTATGCGGCGGCGGTACGCGGGTACGCTAAGCTGCTGGAGCAGCCAAGCGGTTACCGCGAGGATCGCCTGATTGCCTGCGCGCGGTTAGCGGAATGTTACGAACGACTGGGTGAGCCGGGCCGTAAGCTCGGAGCATTGCTGCAGTCGTTCCAGTATGATCTGCCACATGCCGATTTCTGCTGCGCCATTGCCGCCTGTTTCCATGAACGGCAGGAGCCGGTCTCGGCGATCTACTGGTATATGCAGGCGGTGGACGTGAGCAGCCGCGATCCGGGTCTGCGCCCGGTGCCTATGGCTTGCCGTACATGGCTGCCACATGCCCGTTTATCCCTTTGTTATGCTCATCTGGGCAACTGGGAGCAGGCACTCATGCATAACACCAAAGCCCGTGAGTACTTGCCCAACGATCCCGGATTACTTGCCAATCGCCAGAAGCTCGAAGTCGTGGTACGCAAGGAGATGAAGGAGCGGGAAGAACGTGGTGAAGTGTCACCGCGTAAGTAGAGAGACGAACTGGGACAGATGAGTACAGAAGGGTTTGAAGCGGGATTAGGAAATAGGGGAAATAGATTGAAGTAGAAGTGAAATAACAACAAAAACTAATTCGTTGCTGGTAGGATGCGATAGGGCGGATCAGTGAAAATAAGGGTTGAGTGGAAATAGAGTGTAAGGCACAATTGCGAGCAGAAGCAGAAGCAGAAGCAGAAGCAGAAGCAGAAGCAGAAGCAGAAGCAGAAGCAGAAGCAGAAGCAGAAGCAGAAGCAGAAGCAGAAGCAGAAGCAGAAGCAGAAGCAGAAGCAGAAGCAGAAGCAGAAGCAGAAGCAGAAGCAGAAGCAGAAGCAGAAGCAGAAGCAGAAGCAGAAGCAGAAGCAGAAGCAGAAGAGGATTAAGAGGATTAAGAGGTAGAACAGATATAATAGATAAATTATAATGCTGCCAAATGTTTTAAGTCTGATAGCTATGAAGAAGTGAGTGAACAAGCATATCAGATCACAATAAAGTATAAGTAAATAAACAATAATATGTGGAACAAGAGCAGCCCCGCTTAACCGAAAGAGTCGGTGAGTGGGGCTTTTTACGCTTCTCGTGCCGCGTGTATCTCTTGCCATGGTGTAATGAAAGTAGCATTTGGTGAAATTTTCACAAGGCATACAGAGCTTTGGAACTTCTGACATGCGGTGCAGTGAGTATTACGCATCAAGATAAGCCGTCGAGTGTTCAGACCCGTCATATTAGCTGCTAAGTTGTTTTACTTTTCGGGTGCTAGGCATCGCACATACTGGTCCTTCATTCGTAAGCTTTTACATGCCCAGCCCCATCCATCATATATTTCGTCATCGATGTTGAGGGTCATGGTCTCATCCGTATATTCATTCCAGTTTTCAATCCGGAGTATGTTTTCACTTTCCCATTCGAGATGGTTATTTCCGTGGTGCTTGGCACGATAGATCGTTTTTACCGTGGCGTCCTCAGGTGCATTTGTCTTCTTTACATCGACCCAGATTGTAACGCCGCCTGCCGCACCACCATAGGGCACACCGTAGATCTCGGCAGTATACTCACCCTTCCTTGAAGGCATGGAATAACTCAATTCCCCCAGCTCGGAACGGTCAAATGCTGAGACGTAAGGACGGAGCCAGAAATACAGGAATACAGCGGCAAACAGTACAAGAATCAACAATGTAAATGTAGTGAAAATAGGGTGTCTACGTATCCAAGGTTTGCGAGAATTTGTATTGGATGAACTTGAATTAGCTTGAGTATTTGAGTCCATAAGGTTGAACCTCCATATGCAGCTTACAGTGAAATTTGCTTTGCAGGAATATAAATGTCCATTTCTCCGTAGTGGTCCTGAGCCAGGCTGCCATCAATTCTTTCAAAATAGTAGGGATCACTCTTCTCGTACCCCGAATGGCTCTGCCAATATTCATCGATAAATGTCCAGACACTGTCCAGATGATCAATATTGATGAGACTTGGATGGAAATCACAGACAAATTTGAATACGGCATACTGGTTGGCCGGGACCTCAATTCCGTCCAGTTCTTCAGGGATATGATCCAGACTGGTGACCTCTACAGACGGCTGATATGTACTGTAATCCTCGTTAATTTCATTGGTGAATCCGATATATACGTTGGGTTGCAACACGTTAGGAATCGAATGAAAGTGTTTTTCAAAAAAGTCGTTGCCTGCTGAATTGGCTTCATAGTGCTCTTCGTTATCTGCATACCGAATGTGGGACCGTTGCCCAATGAGTTTCATAGCCGGTTTTCGTACATACGTTGGTTTGAAAATATATCCATATGGAAGCGTTGTGATCATGGACGAAGTCATGCGGGCTGTGAATTCAAGGTTTCCAGCTCCCTGTTTGCGATACTGCAGGGGTGTAATGCCGAAGGCTTGTTTGAAAGCACGTATGTAGGATTGTTCATGTTCAAAAGCGTAATGTCCGCTGATATCGATAATCTTCCAGTTCAGATTCACCAATTGCTCTAGGCTGCGTGCCAATTTGCGTGAACGAATGTATTCTCCAGGCAGTTGTCCGCTGACATGTTTGAACATGCGATGCAGGTGGAATTTGGATATATGAGTCACAGATGCCAGATGATCCAGCGTTAATTTGTCTTGAATATGGTCTTCTATGTAGTCGAATAGCTTATCCAGAGTGTCTAGCAGATCGTGTTGCATATCAATCTCCCTACTTCTAATAGTACTTACAGCAATAAATGTTCATTTTTTCCTTATCACCGATGATATCATAACCAAGTACATAATTTAATGACAAGATTGGAGAAAGCATCCATGTTTGCTGACAAAAAAAATTATACAACGTTAGGCATGTTAACTCGATTATGGACACTAACGGGCAAGTACCGTATGTTCATCATTCTGTTACTTTTCGCCGCATGTTTGGTCTCCCTGATTGAGGTCGGTTATTTGGAATCGATCCGAAGACTGGTCAAAGGCGCGACTGAAGCACAGTTTTCGTTACTTTACTCAGGGTTGATCATAGGCGTTAGCATTGTAGTATTACGATTGATTGTAACCGCATTCATGACGAGGGTCGAGACGTTATTCCAGCAAAAGACATTATTGTCTGTGCAGTCTCTACTGCTCTCATCCTTTAGCAACACAGAGACGCGCGATCTGGCACATTATCATACGGGTGACCTAACCTCTAGGATCTGGACTTCAGCCAAGGAAGCACAGAAGGGGATCAACCAACATGGCATTGAACTCGCGAAAAATATCATTCAGCTGATTCTTGCCTTTGCTTACTTCAGCTGGGTGAACTTGCCGCTGTCGTTGGCTATCATTGCATTCACATTGATCTATCCTCTTGTAACAGTAGGACTGGGTAAACGTCTACAAAGAGAGCATGATCAGTTGAATACCAGCGCAGCGTCAAGAGATGAGATACTGACTGAAATCATCCAAGCCCCAGTTGAGATCCGAAGTTACGGACTCGCGGGTTATGTACACCATCAATTTAAAGGTCGAATGGATCAGGTGTTCAAACATACGATGTCTGTATCTGTGTTACAACGACTTTCGGAAGCAGCCGGACGGGTTTCCACGTATGGTGGCATCATTCTGATTCTCTATCTAGGCGGCATGCAGGTCCTGAATGGACATATGGATGTAGGAGGACTGGCAGCTTTTCTGGTAGCAAGCAGTCAGTTAACACGTCCGATTGAATCGTTATCTGGGTTGTGGAATGATTTTATTGGTTCGGCTTCTCATGCGTCCAGAATCTTTGAGGTGCTGGATTTGGAGAGAAAGAACACGGTTGCTAATACCGGTACAAATACATATGTACGGTCCGATACGCATTTAGGGCAGCTTGAAAAGCAATCTAAACCGGCTGGCATCAACGTGCAGCATGTGTCTTATAGGTATGCGGAGCAAGAAGAAGTGTTAACAGATATTTCTTTTGAGGCCAAGAAAGGAAAGCTTACTGTAATCACCGGGCCAAGTGGATGCGGGAAAACCACGTTATTGAAATTGATAGCCGGATTAGATAGACCTGTTACTGGTTCGATCCAGGTCATGAATCAGAAGAAATTACTGAAGGATATGCACGAAGTTCGGACAGGGAATATCAATCAGGTATATGTTCCGCAACAAGCCTTTATTTTCACAGGTACAGTGGAAGAGAATATTGTTTTTGGACAAGAGGGGATATCTGCCGATCAAGTAAAGGTTGCGGCCCATATGACGCATGCACATGACGCGATTATGCGTCAATCGCTCGGCTATGGGACAGAGCTTCAGCCACAAGGCGGGACGATGTCGGGTGGTGAGCTTCAGCGTATTAGTTTAGCCAGAGCGATGCTGAGGAATCCGGATATTCTATTGTTGGATGAACCGACGTCATCTCAAGACCCGTGGCATGAGCAACGATTGAATGATCTCTTTGCCCGAATCACTGCTGACAAAGGCACAACGGTTATTGCAGTTACTCATCGATTATCGCTGATCGAACGGGCAGATCAGGTCATCTATATTCAGAAGGGACGCGTCGAAGATACGGGGACTCATCGTGAATTGCTGGATCGTCCAAACGGATATCGAAGTTATATTGCGGAGCAGGATACGGAAGTGGAGGGACAGCATGAGTAACAAGATCGAAGATGCAGCATATACCGATGACGTTGAAATGAAAAGCAGTCATGAGAAAAGCGGAGCATATGAGATAAATGAAAATAATGAAAATGAAAATATCGAAAATGAAGCTCATCATCAGATGAACGAAAGTGATGTTCCAGATGACCCAAAACAAGCTGTATCATTGGCAACGGTATGGCCCGTTATTTTTCGCTGGATGAAACCTTATGGATTAGCTGTAGCGATCTTGCTCATTTTTATCGCAGCAGATGCGGTCTTTGATTGGGGACTTGCCTTTGTACAGGGATTCTTCGTGGATGCTATTCATGATGGGGGACAGGAGCAGTTAAACGCTACAGCGTTGATCTTTATCGCCATTCTGGCAGGGTTTATCGTATTACTCGCGATGCATCGTTATGTGCTGGTATGGCTCAAGGAATCGATGCAACGGGATATGTCCATGGATCTGTTAAAACTGTTAAACCGGATGCCCTATTCCTGGGTGCGCAGACAGAAGTCCGGGGATGTGATGCTTCGTATCAAGGAAGACACCAAGCATGGTGCAGAAGTTGTGGAGGCTATTGCAGAGGGTGTTACGGTTGTATTCATCATTGCTCTATCGCTGGGTTACTTGTACAGAGCAGATGCATGGGTTGCGGTTATTGCCTTGGTAAGTGCAGGGGCAATCTGGTTTACGGCGAGGTTGTATGATCAGCGAATTGTACATCTGTCCGATGAGGTCGAATCCAGGGAAGGCGAGTCCCAAGAACAGATCCAACAGTATGTTGAAGGGATACCGGTGATTCAGATGTATAATGCTTCACCGTGGTTTCTCGCTCGTTTTCGGACACAACAGCAATCACTGAATCGTGTTCAGGCCAAGTTGCAGATGACCCTGAGCATGTCGGATAACGTGGCGATGGCGGTGTTTGGTTTGGCTCAATTGGCAGCGTTGTTCCTTATTGCTTTGTCAGCGGCTAGGGGAACTTTGTCTCCGGGCATGGTTGTTGCAAGTAGTCTGCTGTTTGAACTGGTGGTGTGGCCAG
Source organism: Paenibacillus sp. FSL M7-1414 (assembly GCF_038003195.1). Lineage (NCBI taxonomy): Bacteria > Bacillati > Bacillota > Bacilli > Caryophanales > Paenibacillaceae > Paenibacillus > Paenibacillus sp. FSL M7-1414. The sequence goes on from NZ_JBBOOS010000001.1 coordinate 1,675,314, forward strand.
TACTCGGCTTGTCCAGCCAGTGGAGTCAGATGCAAGCCAGCGTGGGTGCATTTGGACGTATCTCTGCATGGTTGAAATTGGCGGAGAACAAGAAGGCAGATACATCCAATACTAAGCACGAGGAGCTTGCACAGGGAATTTGTACCCAAGATCAAGGGAGTACACAAAAAGGGGCACATAAAGAGAACGAAATTGCTATGCTACGTCTTCAACAGGTTACGGTAACCGATGAAGACAGTGGTCGGAAGATTTTGGATCAGATTACGCTTAATCTGGTTCCTGGTGGACTGGTTGCGGTAGTTGGCGCCAGCGGTGCTGGCAAATCTACACTGTGCCAAGTGTGTGCAGGGCTGATCGAGCCAACAAACGGAAGCGTATTGCTGGGTGATAAACATGTTGCAGATTATATAGAGATGGATGACCAGTCCAGACTCACGTATATGCCGCAGACACCTACTTTTTTCACAGGAACGATTGAAGATAATATTCGTCTGAGTTCAGACGTTACATTGGACAGAGTGAAGTTTGCGGCAGAGCAGGCAGGTTTGCATGAATATATTGAGGCACAGGAAGGACAATACGCAGCAATGTTGCATGAGAAAGGGGCCAATCTATCTGGAGGCCAACAACAGCGACTGTCGCTTGCCAGACTCTTTACGAGGTCATCTGATCTATATATTCTGGACGAACCAACGTCATCCCTGGATATTCAGACAGAACAGAACGTAATGAATCACTTGCTGAACTTTATGAAAGGCAGCATAGGATTACTCGTCACACATCGCATGGAGGTTGCTCGTCAGTGCTCTCGCATCCTTGTGATGGAACATGGCCGAATTGCCGAAGATGGAACGCATGAACAACTGATGCAGAGGAAAGGATTGTATTATCGTATGAATGCAAGAGGCGGTGGTACAACATGAATGAATCTGGGGTTAAGATAGTAATGGATACGCTGGAGTTCTTAAGTCAGGATCGTGAAGCACGTCGTTTGTATGAAGAGCGGCAGAAGTATTTGCATGACGAAGCTTCTATGATTGAGTGGGCTACGGAAAAAGGCATAGCTAAGGGGATAGAAAAGGGATTAGTAGAAGGGAAAAAAAGAAAGACGATTGAAATTGTGAAGATTGCCGGAGTCTGAGGTAGAATCGTTAACAGATTAAAGTGAAGTTGTAAGGTATAGTAGCTTCACCAGATGAATGGGTATGGGTACACTAGCGTGATATGAGTGTGTCGGTTGTGAATAAAAGTTTACAACAATCGTTTTGTCCAACTAGGGCAGGACGGTTGTTTTATTTTAATGAAGGGGCTTCAAACGTTTTACAGTAAAACGCGGTTGCTCATTCGGGGCTGGGCCGTTAAACTAAAGGGAGCGGCGTTTGCTTGACGGACAAGTCATGAGAACGCCATTTTGTTGTCAAGGATGCGGGATATGAGCCGCTTTCGGATGTCAGAATCGGATCGGACCAAGCTGGTGGGAAAACACCGGTGATAAGTAAGGAGTCTTTACATGAGTGTGCAAACACCTACATTAGAAGAAGCGCAGGGTCTCCTGCAAAAATATTATGGCTATCCCGACTTCCGTGAGGGACAGAAAAAGATTGTAGCCAGCCTGCTCGAACGTGAAGATACGTTGGGTATTATGCCAACCGGGGGCGGTAAGTCGATCTGTTATCAGATCCCGGCTCTGTTATATTCGGGTCTGACACTTGTTGTTTCCCCGTTAATTTCATTGATGAAGGACCAGGTCGATGCGTTGACGACCGCCGGAATTGCTGCCGCGTACATTAATAGTACACTTAGCGGCAAAGAAGTGAATGATCGCATCCGCGCGGCGCAGCGCGGTGAGCTGAAGCTGCTCTATGTCGCGCCTGAGCGACTGGAGCTGGATTGGTTCCGCGAGGAGATGGGCTATTTGCCGATCTCTTGCGTTGCTGTTGATGAGGCCCACTGTGTGTCGCAGTGGGGGCATGATTTTCGGACAAGCTACCTGGCGGTAGCGCCGTTTGTGGACAGTTTGCCGGAGCGGCCGGTGGTTGCGGCCTTTACGGCTACAGCGACGCCCGAGGTCATGGGCGATATTCTGCGGTTGCTGCGTTTGCAGGACCCGCAGACATATGTGACCGGACTGGGGCGGGATAATCTGGCGTTTAGCGTGCTGCGTGGCGAGAGCAAGAAGGATTTTGTCCTGAATTATGCGCGCGAGCATGCCAGCGAGCCGGGCATTGTGTACGCCGCGACTCGTAAGGACGTGGACGATCTGCATCAGCGTTTGTTGCAAGCGGGATTGCCCGCAGGACGCTACCATGCCGGGATGACGGACGATGAACGGTCCCAGAGCCAGGAAGCTTTTTTGTACGATGATATCCGAGTGATGGTGGCGACAAATGCGTTCGGGATGGGGATTGATAAGTCGAACGTGCGTTACGTTATTCATAACAGCATGCCGAAGAACATGGAGGCATACGTGCAGGAAGCAGGGCGTGCGGGACGGGACGGAGAACCGAGCCAATGTATTCTACTATTCGGGGCACAGGACATTATCACCCAGAAATTCCTGATTGAGCAGAATCCGATGGACGGCGACCGTAAACAGAACGATTACCGAAAGCTGCAACAGATGGTGGATTACTGTTACACAACGCGTTGTCTGCGCAGTGCGCAGCTGGATTATTTCGGTGAGGTGCATGACGATACACCTTGCGGTACTTGCAGTTCCTGTACGGACGACCGTGAGTTGGTAGACATGACGATTGATGCACAGAAAATATTCAGCTGCATTCACCGCATGCGTGAACGGTATGGTGTATCGCTGGTCGCTTCGGTGCTCAAAGGCTCCCGTGCCAAAAAAGTGCTTGATTACGGCTTCAACTCTCTACCAACTTACGGCGTGATGGGTAATCGGACAGAGCGCGAGATATCGGAGATCATCAACGTGATGGTATCCGAAGGATATCTGATGTTGTCCGAGGGACAGTATCCGGTTGTACGTTTGCAACCACTAGCGGTGGAAGTGCTCAAAGGCCAGCGTGAAGTGATGCAACGTGTCGTCCGCAAGACAGCGGCAACGGCTTCGGGTACGAATTATGGCGGACGTCGTGGACGCGATGCAATGCCATCTGCGGTTAATGAGACGGTATTTGAACAACTTCGTCTGATCCGGCGTGATCTGGCGGCGAAAGAGCATGTGCCATCGTACATTATCTTCAATGACGCGACCCTTCGTGAGATGAGTGTGGTATGTCCACAGACAGAACGTGACATGCTGGATATCAAAGGGGTCGGTGAGGTCAAGTACCGCAAGTACGGACTGCCGTTCCTGGAGTTTTTCCAGAAGCAATCGGGCGAAGAAGTGGATACGGATGACGATGCGTTTTACGAGTATGAGTGAGTATGAAATGAGTAAGAGTAAGTGTGAATTGAGTATGAATTGTTAATTTTCACTTTCCAATCTTTGAAGTTGGTTGTCGTGTCTCTGTAAAGTGGACAAATGGTGGCGAATTGTCTTTCAAAGGGTGGACATTGGTGTTAGAAAGGGCTGACCGCATCGTATACAACATGTAGTTTTATTGTATCTGGTTCATACTGTATGTTGTATTTTTAGTGTGGTGGGTTGTATATGTCTTTTTGAAAAGAGTGTCCACTCTTTGAAAGACAAAAGTTAGATATGTCCATGAGACATGGAATGGCTAGTTCAAAAGAGGTTTAGATGAACAGCATCCGGGGCAGGATGGCTGTGCAGCTTTCTTTTTACCAAAAAAATATGGTCTGGGTGTCCAGGCAAAGGTTGTGAACCATGAAGGTTATTCTTTCTACATTAAATGCAAAGTACATCCATACCTCCTTGGCCTTGCGGTGTCTGAAGGCATACAGTGAGAAGGATTTTGATATTGACCTGGCGGAGTATACGATCAAGGACCCAGTGATGAACATTGTGTCTGATCTGTACCAGCGTGGTGCGGACGTGATTGGGTTCTCGTGTTACATCTGGAACATTGAAGAGACAATCAAGGTCATTGATAACCTGAAAAAGGTTATGCCGAACGTGAAAATTCTGCTGGGCGGGCCGGAAGTGTCCTACGACACGGAATATTGGATGAACCGGATTCCCAATGTTGATTTCATCGTGATGGGTGAAGGGGAAGAGACGCTACATCAGCTTTTGATGGAGCTGGAAGGGAGTAAGAAGTTCCACTTTGTCTATGGACTGGCGTATCGCAAAGGGGAAGAGGTCATTCTCATGCCAGGACGCCCGAAAGCGGATCTGAACGATCTGCCGTCACCGCACCGATTTGAAGAGGATATCCCGGAGCTTGGGAAACGGGTTGTTTATTTTGAGACCAGTCGGGGCTGTCCGTTCAGTTGTCAGTTCTGTCTGTCCAGTATTGAGGTCGGCGTGCGATATTACGATATTGAGCGGACGAAGTCGGATATTCTGTACCTGATCGAGAAGGGCGCGAAGCTGATCAAGTTTGTGGACCGGACGTTCAACATCAAGCGGGATTATGCGCTCGAAATGTTCAAATTCCTGATCGAGAATCATCAGGGGACGGTGTTTCAGTTTGAAATTACGGCGGATATTATGCGTCCTGAGGTACTGGACTATCTGGCAGAGAATGCACCGCCAGGCACATTCCGGTTCGAGATCGGGGTTCAGTCCACGAATGATCCGACAAATGAACTGGTGAAACGCCGTCAGAACTTTACCAAGCTGAGCCGTACGGTCAACAAGGTCAAAGCTAGTGGCAAAATCGATCAGCATCTGGATCTCATCGCCGGACTGCCGGAGGAAGATTACAATACGTTCCGCAAGACGTTTAACGATGTGTTTGCACTGGGGCCAGAAGAGCTTCAACTCGGATTCCTTAAAATGTTGCGTGGTACGGGCCTGCGTCTGGATGCGGAGAAGTATAACTACACGTACATGGATCACGCGCCCTATGAGATTCTGGGCAGTGATGTCCTGCCGTTCAGTGACATCGTACGCCTGAAGCGGCTGGAGGATGTACTGGAGAAATACTGGAACGCACACCGGATGGACCATACGCTGAAGTATCTGATGGAGCAGGAATTCAACTCACCGTTTGATTTCTTCCAGGCGTTTGGGGATTACTGGGAAGGTCAGGGGTGGCAGAAGATTGGTCACCAACTGGAGGATCTGTTCACTCGTCTGCACAGCTTCTTGGAATCACGGAACACGCCGCATATGGATATCGTGCTCGGCCTGATGAAACTGGACTATTTCCTCGGCCACAAATACAAACCACGCAAAATCTGGTGGGAAGATCCGCTTCAGAAAGATCAGTGGGCAGGTTATATGAAAACGTTGGCTGAACGTCCGGAAGACGTTCGTCTGCCACGTGTTGCCGGCGCCGCAGGCACGGCATGGCTCGAAAGCAGCGGCACGGGTCCGAGTGCCGCTGTGGGAAGTTCGGCTGCTGCCGAGGAAGACTCTGCCGCAGATGCGGCGGGTGTAATCGGCAGCGAAGCCGGGGGTGCAGCGTCGCTCACTTCGGGCGACGCAACAGGGTCCGCCGCGGATGGAGCGGCGGACATGGTGGACGGCAACGCTTCGCGTGCGTTGCCGATGACCTCGGCCATGACCGCACAGACGGTCATGGGTGCCCGTGCTTTCGCCGACCTTGGTCTCGGCGAGAAGGAACTGCAGAAGCACACCGTATTGGATGTGCTTCCGTTCCGGCTTGAGCGTGTGCTAGCTGGCGCCAGCCCGCTTGCCGCGAAAGGCCGGACGCTGCTGGTCGTTGTGTACCAGCAGCATGAAGGGCAGCAGGCGCAGTATTACACGCTGCCGCTGGGAGAAGAAGCCGTTGCTATGTAGGTGCAGCGGCCTGAGATAAACTACATGGCTAATTGGTGCCATGTAGCAAGAGGAAGCGCCACGACTATGAGGTCGGGGCGCTTTTTTTACAACAGCAAAGCTCTCATATTAAGGTACTGTAAAAACCCTAGAAGACACGGAGGCCACAGAATGGACCTGAAGACGTATCTGGCAGAGCATTTTCCAAACCTGACCTTAGAACCGCCTCTTTTTTATAATTGGGATGTTGCAATACGATTCGAACTTGGCAATCCTCTGATGTTTGGAACGAATACGGAGCATTACATGGAACAAGTTTATCAGCGATCACTTGAATTATTTAAGGCTCTTCATGATCAAGAAGATGAAATCCTATTAATAACTCAAGCTTATTTTGCAGATAAGCCTAAACACAAAGTGAAGAAATTGAACCTGTACAGAAAATATATCAAGAAGAAAGGGCCGATTAGAGCCTTGAGCCTTGAGATATTTCCAGGTTTGGATTGTGAACTGGATGACATCCTAGAGCCAATGAACAACATGTATAGGTACTGGACTAAATGTAGAGTTGAGGACTTGAAATATAATCAGTTAATCAAAGCTATATGTAATCATGATGTTGGAATTAAGCCAAAGATTCATCATAGGGTGTATTTCATTAATATAAGTAAGAAAACGATATTTCATATCTATGATGATAGAGGTTGCGATGTTATTTCAGCAGCAAGGAAAGAGCTAATGGATATCTATACGGAGTATAACGATTGGATTTTAGATTATGATCGAGACAGAATTAACAATATATTTATAAGATAATACAGAAAAACCTAAAATTTAATTAATCATAATCTCTAATAATTGTGGAAGAATCAATAAAGTATTCTAGGTAGCTGAGAGAAGCTAGATACAAGTTATACTGTAATATTCATGTATTAGGCCATTCGTACTTGTTGGGTTAGAGAAAAGCAAAGCAAAGAAGCCGGGGACTTAACCACACGGCTTCTTGTAGATGATTTTTTCAAAAAAATTGTAATGTTGCAATAAGGAGATTATCGGCACCAAAGGGTGTTGTAAATTGTTAAGCTTATCACTTTTTTATTTTTTCTAACGGTACGTTAATGCTTGCTGATTCGATTGGAGTTATAGTCGTTCCGTCTTGTTCAATTAAGGAAATGGTTATTTCTATAGAGTCTTGATTATCCAAATCTATAGAAATTGATCTACGCTGAAACTCATCAAACAGGCCTTCTGTTTTAACAACGGTATCTTCTTCAAACAAATTACCATTTTCATCTCGGATCGTAACTTGGAAAATTCGATCTGGAATTTTTTTTGATTGATCCGGTTGATAGTCTCTTTTACTGTACCATAACCCAAATTGTAGTTTTTTTGAAATTGGTAGGTAGTAGAGCTCTGTAAGATGTATATTTGGGTTCTTTAAATCTTGATTCTGTTCTGTAAGCTGAATGGGTTGTTCATCGTTATTATATGGAGTATCCCATTGTAATGGCAATGTCGAACCAGTTTTGAGAGCAATTAGTTCCCTGTCAGCATACCAATAAACCCCAACTAGAATTATAATGACTGAAAAAAGTGAAATAATTAGTGTTTTTTTCACACAACATCCCTACCATCTTTAGTTAATAACCTAACTGTCCTACTCCGTGTATCCAAGATTTAAATAAATTTAAAACCCCATTGTAGTTATTAATTCCATTACTTGCAACTACAGTATTGGACATATCTAAAGCAGAAGTTTTCAGATGTGATCGCACAGGGGTAATGTATTATTTGAAGTAAAGGTTTGGAAAAAACTTTAAGAGTGTTCCGATGTAAGGAGTAAGGATTATGGATAAGAAAGAGAAGAAGTTACTCATTGCTATAATTGTACTTGCTGTAATTGTATTAGGAGTTATATGGTACCTAAAAGTAGGCTATCTATTAAGGAAACCGGAGATGCCCGAAGCAAATATTGCAATTCAGACCCAAATGGTGGATGGCGGTAAGATCAGTTTACGAAATGCTGATTACACGGAAAATCAAATCACGGTTGGATATGAAGTGAAAGGGTTCAGTTTGGAGGAATATAATATTGCTTGTGAGCTTTATCGTGACGGACATTTGATTTCAACTTCTGGCTCAACAGGTGGAGGTTTGATAGAACTGGACGAAAAGCATTATTACTTCATCGGTTATGAGAATATAACTGAATTGACTTTGCCTGAATCTATACATCTAAACGTGGAGATTAAAGTGATACCTAATGATTTTAGACAAAAATCGATAACTGCATCATTTGACGTTAGTCTTGATAAAGAAGTGCAATAAATTAAAGAAGGCAGTAAATTTTGATAAAAGAAATTCAAGGGGGTCCTATGAAGACCATCGTTTATATGGTAAGGCATGCGGAGTCACCGTATACGGAAGGAACGGAAAGAACGAGGGGGCTTACCCTGCAGGGCAAGATGAATGCAGAACGAATAACGGATATATTAACGAATGAAGGAATACATTCCATCGTCTCAAGTCCTTATGCCAGGGCGATTCTAACCTTAGAGGGTGCGGCAGCAGCGTTAGAATTAGATATTCAGATCATGGAGGATCTGCGGGAAAGGCATTTTTCAGATGATATGATTGCGGATGAAGAGTTCGAGCCTGCTTCGAAGAAGATGTTTGAGGACCCGGATTATGCATTGCCAGGAGGCGAGTCGAACACGGTTTGCCAGAATAGAGCAGTGGGCGTGTTGAAACAGATTTTAAAAGAATACAAGGGTAAAAAAGTGGCGATCGGCACACACGGACATGTAATGACGTTGATGATGAACTACTTTGATTCGAGTTACGGATTGGATTTTATGAATCAAACCAAGAAACCGGACATTTATCGATTACAATTTGACGAGATGGAATTAGAGAACGTGACAAGGCTATGGAGCGAATAGAGTGAAAGTGAATAAGCGAGAACGCTTGTTCATAATTTTGGTTAATTGAATTTTAAGGGGTGACTCCATTGACATTACAAAACTTATTTCATGAAAAACCAACGAAACTATGGAAGGAGAGAATGGTTAAACACGGAGATGAGCTTTTCACAGAAGAGAGATTACTAATGTCTGATCAAGCCCTGAATACATATTTGCACCAATTAATAGCATTACAAGAAACGCAAGATTCTGAGCACATGATGAAGGCTGTAGAAGAAGTTGTGCTTAGGTTTAATGAAATGAATGAGGCAATGGTTACTTTATTGAGACGATGGAACGTGAAGAATTGGCTGATTTTATAGACAAGGCGGCTAGGCTGGTTGGATCGGACATCCGGGAGGATGAAGATATTACGGAAGAATGGAGAGAATGGTAATTCGGCAGAACAGTGTTTTCCAATTTTAATGATAAGGGTGATCAATATGGAACGAGGACTCATTATATTTTTGAACGGAACGTCAAGTTCGGGGAAGACAAGCATTGCGATGGAAATGAAAAATCAGGGAGACATTCCGTTTCATCATCTATCTGTAGATCAATTTCTGCATAATTATGATCAATTTATCGATACTACATATCCAGATATGAAACCAACAAGAGAAGTGGAGCACCATGTGATGGCGGATATCCTGTTCGACCCGATCAATTCGATGTACTGTGCAACCATTAAACTGTTTTCGGAAATGGGTTTGAATGTCATCGTGGATACGGTTATCAGCAATGACGAGTGGTTTAACGGTTTTTATGATTTACTATCGGATTATCCGATATTATTTGTAGGCGTGCATTGCTCGAAAGAAGAACTTACCAGAAGAGAGCAGAGCAGGGGAGATCGCGAGATTGGACTTGCCCATTCCCAGTTCGACTACATCTACTCCTATGATGAATATGACCTGGAAGTGAATACGGAAGAGCTTAGCTCAGCTGCATGTGCGGAAAAAATATTAAGTTATATGAAGTCTGATCAGGAATACTCGGCATTTAAGAAGTTAAGCAGAAGAGACTGAAGCTGATTGCGTCAGATAATATGATATCCATTCAAATGAAAGTTAGGGATGCGGCCAAATCTTTTTCTTAGAGTTGCCAGGACCTAATAAGTAGATTTCATCAACACTCCCATAAGTATTAGAAAATGAAATTGTGAAGTCTTTACTACCACCGATAGGAAGTTTACTGCCTTTAATCTGAATGAATAATGAATTGTTATGATGTGAGAGGTAATAGCCGTGATATTTGCTAATACTGTCTGCAAATCCACCTTGTATAGTAATAAGCTCAGGAGAAACTTCAGTTCTCGTAACCATTGTCTCGTCAGGATCGACAACCTTGTTCAACATATAAAATCCAATGATAATAGGAACAACGACAATAATAACTGCGCTAACAATAATGCTAAACTTCATGTTTGGTCGCATACTCATGATTCACCTCATAATTAGATGATATGAATCGATGTCTCAATACTCATTGGGCATCGATTTATTGTATTTAATCAGAACAGAATTCTACGTTTAGAAATATTAGGCTCATTTAAATAATATACTAATTCATTTTTTTTGTAGAGATAGGGGGAGGTCACCGATGGGAATTAACGCTAAGAATCCAGAAGATCATATCCAACACATGTTACAGGCAATCATTGAAAAAGCACTATCCATTATCAACGATAGTCATAAACAATCCTTTGGCTCTTTGGAATATTTCTTGGAGCACATTATAGCGTATCGGAATGAACAACAATACATGTCTAACGAGTGGCATATCCGTACACCGCGCTGGCTAGGGGAGTATGGAAATACGCCGGAAGAAGAAGAGCTTCTTTCAGACATTTACCTACTGCAAGCATATATCACTGAAACATTAAAGGGCGGATAAGCGGCTTACGATGTCGCATTAGTCCGGCTCAAATGTCGCAAAAGTACATGGTAACGCGATGCGGAGATCGTTTATACTCTCTTTATATTTCGATAATGAAAATCATTATCAGTATTATACATAAGGGGGATTCATCATGAATCAAGGAACAAAGAGGCAGGCTGCCGGAAGCAAGGCATATACTGCTCACAAATCACGATTATTCATGGGCTTGATGTTAGCCCTTATTCTTGTCCTGACGGCTTGCGGTGCTGGAACAGGTACAGATAGCGGCAAACCGTCCGCGGCAACGCCAGCGGAGACACCTGCGAATGCAGAAACACAAACAGATGGAGCTTTTCCCGTAACGATCACACACATGAAGGGTGAGCTGACGCTAAACGAAAAACCACAGAGAATTGCAGTGCTTGATGTTAAGTTTCTGGATCAGATGTTAGCGGTTGGCGAGAAGCCGGCTGGCAGTGTTATCGCTGGAGGTAACACCGATTATCCAGAATACTTAGGCGATCAGCCAAGTGATGTGCAGGTTCTGGGTACACGGGACGAGCCTAACCTGGAAGCGATTGTAGCACTCGACCCAGATCTGATCATCATGACCGACTTTCAAGAGAAGCAATATGAGGGTGTAAGTAAAATTGCTCCTACCCTGGTACTCGATTTCTACGAAGACTGGCGGGATACGTTAGCTACAGTGGCTAAGATTACAGACAAGCAGGACGAGGCAGAGAAAGTGCGTACAGCGTATGAAGAGAAAATCGCCGGGCTGAAGACAAAATTGTCAGAGAAGCTGGGTGATGAAACGGTGGCGATCATTCGTCCACGAAAAGAAGGAATTCGTGTTCACGGTATTGAGCACCGCATTGGCGGTATTATGTACAATGACTTGGGGCTGAAGATGCCTGCTTTGGTACAGGAGATTAATGAAGATGGTTCCGTAGAAATCTCGATGGAGAAGGTTCCTGACATTGGGGCAGATCGTTATTTTGTGCTGTCGGATGAGTTGTTTGCGGCAGAGGCAGAGGCGATGTTAACTAATCCCGTGTGGAAGTCCCTTGATGCTGTGAAAAATAACCGCACGTATGACGTAAACTCCACACTGTGGATTGCATACTACGGACCGCTTGCGATTAATCTGATTGTAGATCAGGCATCGGAAGCCCTGCTCGAATCGAACTAATATGAACCCATATCTCTCGACAGACTTATGGAAAGAGACAGTGGAGGATTATTCGATCTTGCTTGGTGAGCCGCCTGAACATAGTGTCCGTACCATTGCTCTAAGTGAGTTGCATGACGAAACGGCATGCCGGGAGTATATCAGTTGGTTTCAGGAGTATATCGATGCGCCTGACATGAAGGTTGCAGCTTCGATGTTAGCCAAACGGATTGGTTATCTGTGGACGGCTCCGCTGGTGACCGCGATGACTTTTCATCATCAGCATGTTTCGTTTCAGCTGGAGAACAGCTTTCTCTATCATCCGGTGCTCTCAGATCATGAGGGAGGCACACGATTTCCTTTTCTAGCGGTGAATGGACTTCAGGCTGAAGGACTAGCGGGAGACAGGGCAGTGTGGCGGGAAAAGGTGGTCGAGGAGATGTTTGCGGTACAGCTTACACCCCTGTTAAAGACGCTTGCTGCAATTGCACCACTTTCGATGAGTATTCTCTGGGAGAATATCATGGTACGTATCGGCCGACTATTCGCTCCTGATGAAGCCGAGACTGAGCAGGAAAGTAAGATCATTCGTGAGGACTTTTCATATCTGACGCAGGTGGCATCCGGGGAAGTGTTTGGTGAGAGGAAGAATCCGTTAACCCGCTTCACCGATTGTAAGGACAATGTGCATGTTGCCAAAAGCGAGCGAATTACCTGCTGTTTCTATTACCAGATGTCAGGGGAATACTGTCTCAAATGTCCGAAAATTGACAATGAGAAAGAATCTCAACTAAAATGACAACAGCAAGAATTTTACCTTTGCTATTGTCAGGAGATGAGAAAAATGCCGCTGCAAGAACAGACAAGTCTATGGAGTGATACAACGATCAAGATGCTTGACGGGTATAGCGGTACTTTGCAGACAGGCAGTGTTCTTAGCGAAACTGAATTAACTTCAAATGTGCTGCTGCTGGCATATGGAGGGGAAGGGGAGCTTGCAATGGATGGCGAGGGTAGCCACATTGGAGCTTCTTTTGCCTGTCATGTGGTGAAGGGATCATCCTTTACGCTGACGGCCAGATCAGAGGACATTCATTATATTGTCATTATGTACAAGGCTTCTTCCATAGAGGGTGCCTCTCTTGTTGTGCCTTCATATCGCAAGCACCCGCTGCGCAGGTCATTTGTTCAAAACTCGGCAACCCATGCGGAATGGATCGAAAACGCCGAAAAAATCGTTGCCAAATGGCGCCGCGGTGAAGGACTGGAACGTTTCTATGCCAACGCCTTGCTTCAAGGAATGATCTACGAGCTGATCATGGAATATGAACGTGGTCAAGGGGGAGCAGAGTCCGACATTGTGGATGTAGTCGCTTCTTATATCACATCGCACTATCGTCAAAACTTGGAGCTAAAAGAGCTGGCAGCCCTGGCGGGTTGTAGTGTAAGACAGCTGCAGCGACGATTCAAACAAGAGAAGCAGCTTGGACCGATGGAATACGTCATTCAGCTGCGTATGGAAAGTGCCTCACGCATGCTGTGTCATACGGATGCTTCCATCGGTGAAATTGCGGACAAAATGGGCTATCGCGATATGTATTACTTCAGTAGGGCATTTAAAAAATATCATGGCGTCCCACCGCTACATTACCGGCATGCCGCCGCTTCGAGAAGAGATGCAGACTATGCGAATGCTTTGCTGCAAAATCGCACAGCATCTTCCTATCAATCAGCCGAAGGCCCGGTCATCTGCCATATGCGCGGGGAGTACACCGTCACCGAAATACCACAGCGTCTCGCTGTCCTCGATGTGCAATATGCTGATCATTTGCTTGCACTGGGCTTGTCTCCGGTAGGAAGTGTCGGACTAGGAAGTACCGTGTTAACGTTCCCTCAATCACTCCGGGCAGGACTCCAGCCTACAGCATTACTTGGTACGTATGAATACCCCGATCTTCCGGCGGTAGAGCGACTTGCGCCGGATCTGATTATTTGCACCGAGGTGCATGATCAGCATCATGAATGGTTAAGCCAGATCGCTCCAGTGCTCATGTTCAAGCGTAATGAAAACTGGCAGACCATCCTGAGTCTATTCGGTGAACTGACAGGCAAGCGAGCAGAGGCCAAGCAGATTATCGCGGATTATCATCGCCGAACAGCTTTGCTGTCCGAGGAATTGTCCTCTGTATTGACAGGAAAAAGTGTGGCATTGATTCGTCCATTGGATTCCCTCGTGCGCGTCCATTCTGCTGCTCATCGCACAGGCGCTGTGCTGTACCGGGATCTGGGTCTGCCCGTTCCGTTATTTGTGGCAGATACCGCCGACACGGCCTATCATATCTCGGTTGAGAGATTACCTGCAGTACAAGCTAGCCACTACTTTTTGCTGAGTAATGAGCTTATGCAGGATGGGATATCTGCGACAGAGACGAGGGTTTTGGAAATGCTGGATGGGAGCGAGCAACAGTGTGTACATTCTGTTGATGCTGCAACATGGATCGGCTGTTATGGGCCGACAGGTATTAATGGGATAGTGGATCAGATTGAACAGGCGCTGTTGGCTTGATAGGTAGTTGTTGGCGCTAGCCCGCTTGCAGCGAAAGTTGGTACGCTCTACCTTTTTTAAAGTTGATATGTTCCAAATGCATCGGAAGGTCGTCGGATTCCCCATGGGATAAAGAAGGGCCTTTTAGTTTTATTACTATACGGAAGGTTCCAATGCATACTGGTATCTTGTACAACCTTCATATATTCAGTGTATTCAAAGCCCATTGGATCGATTGGATAAGGGTTTGAGAAAACTAATAAATCGCCCTTATTCGCCAATTTCCTTTCGTAATTGTAACAATATGGGTTATCATATACGTAGTTCAGGCACTAGTAGGAGGTGATTCAATGAAAAAAAATATAGCAATAATCATACTAATGGTTGGATTGGTAATAAGCATGTACTACAACTATCAATCCAAAGCGTACAAAGATAATCAAGAAGTTGAATACACGGTTAAACTAAATCATGGAACTCAAATGGGTATAAAAGAATCAATCTTTAATTTAGATAATGTGATAAAAAGCTTAGAGGACGGCTCTTCCAAGGAAACAGTCATACATGCCTTAGGAAATGTGGCGGTATCTTTGAAAGTTGGTGAAGAATCATTCGTGTTCCTGAAATCCGACTTCAGGGAAGATCAATTATCATCAACTCACTTAATCTATAATGTGTTTAGAGATATGTATACGTATATAAATGTAGAAATCATAGGCGAAATTTTATCGAATAAGATATCGCTAGAAAAAGAATCGAGAAATCAACTGATTAAGGATATAGGAGTGCTTAAACAAGATTTGGCGTATATTGATAGTCAATTTAACGAGGATATTCTGAAAGAACAAAGTCCTAAGTGGATTGAAAATAGATGGAAAGAGTTAATTGGAGAGATTGTAAATCGAAATACGGATTATAAGTTATATGAAAGAATGAAAATGAAATACAATCTATAATGAGTTCGTGAGAGACTATGGATATAGGCGGATAACCCCGCACCAGCTAACTGTGATCATGTAGCTGCACCCTTTCGGATGCTTTTAAGCCGGTGGTGGGTTAGCATCTACGAAACGACATCAAACCATAAGGAGGACAATTTCGTGATTAGATTGTGTAAAAGCATGGATACGGATGTAATGTATCAGATTATTAATGATGCAGCAAAGGCATACAAAGGAGTAATTCCTGACGATAGGTATCATGAGCCTTATATGACATTGGAAGAGCTAAAGTGCGAAATGAACGATGGTGTAGTATTTTGGGGGTTTGAAGAAAAAAATCAATTATTAGGAGTTATGGGAATTCAAGATAAGGGTGATGTATGTTTAATTAGACACGCATATGTACGAACAAACCAACGGAATAGCGGAATAGGTACGAAGCTTTTAACTCATATGGTGGCTTTAACAAATAAACCGATCTTAATAGGGACATGGGACTCAGCTGAATGGGCTAAGAAATTTTACTTAAAGAATGGTTTTAAACTGGTATCACCTGATGAGAAGAAAAAGCTATTAAATACCTATTGGAATGTTCCAGAAAGACAAATTGAGACCTCTGTGGTCTTATGCGATAGCAAGAGGGCCACTTGACAAAATTATCAGAATATACAAGTTGAAATTAAATTAGAAGTGGTTTCGTATAATATCATATTCCCGCGCAGGGGCTTGTGCCCCTTGATCTCAAGAAACAAGAGCAATTCATAACGATCGGACAAATTGTAGATGTGAAGAAGAATAAAAATATCATTATAGTCAAAGGATTGGGACGAGGTAACAGCAAAGTTTTAATCAAATATAGTCCTATTCTGAATATGATGCAGCCAAATGACCTGATTGAAATCACGAGATTAAAATATACAAAAATGATAACGAAAAAAGTCTATAAGGACCAAGAGATACAACTTTGAGCAAGTGGTGGAAGAGTTGTAGTACTTTACATAAAAATAGAGGATGAATTTTGATATACGTCTAAGGTAGAAGGAGAGAATGTAAATGAACAACTTAAGCTCTCATAATTGCAATCTAAATATAAGATATGATCTGCCTGATGAGGTGTGGGCTAAAGTTTCTAAAGTATATGAGCGGATGCCAGGGTGGATTGGTTATAAAAGTGGAATTCCATATTGGTTTGGAACTGAAGAGGATGATGTCTTCATTGAAGCATCCGTTGAGCCTAGTGGATTATCATTTTATTCACAGATGAATAGCGATGTGTGGATGTCTTGGATAGAAACATTTAAGTTGGAAGCGACAAAAGTGTTGGGTTTTGATGTTGGTGAACCTGAAGATGGATATATGTGATGAATGAACGAGGCTGTGAGATTCATGGGCAGTGAATACCGCCGCAGGATGGCACAGGTGCCTGGATGTATTGGTGCAAATCATCAATGGTAAACCCATTAAGTGGCATGATAACTCCACTGAGCTGCGTAAAATCTACAGTGAAGCATTTAAGTTGGAGGATATAAACCAATAAAATGATCTAAAAGGATAAAAAGAAAAAATGATAAACTCTATTAGCATTGATGAACGGAATGGGACCACATTTAATGAAGAGATGATTATGAACCCTACATGGGCAGACAGTTTACGTTTTTTGAGAAAACTCGATGGAGATAAATTTACATTAGTTTTTTTTGAGGTATCTGACACAGGTTCAGTATTAGTTGGAGGCGGACCGGAATATTTTGTAGTGTCTATTACAATTGATGAACATATATATACGCTTATGAACGATAAGCAGGGAAATAGTGAAATTTCTCTAGTTATTGGTGGTCAGTTAGGAAATTATTGCGATAACATTTGTATAGAATTAATACCCATGCTTGAAGTGCTAAAGTATTTTTATGAAACTGGTAAACTAAACGAATCACATCAATGGAAACAAGAATAATAATTACAGGTCAGTTAGGGTTCTCGGGCTCGTAAACACCAAAAATTATGTACAATTGTATTAAAAGAGTTGGAGTAGGAGAGTTCAGTGGTGGAGAGGAAATTCAAAAGTCATTTTTTTTATATTGTTCTACTGTCAGTTCCATTTGTAGTATTAGAGATTTTACTTTTATTAAAATATCCTAACACCGGGTTAGGCAGGATTATAAGCTTACCCATGACCTTTTTGGTGAATGGTATGATTATTCTGATCTTATCCAGTTTAGTTTATTATTTGCTTAGATACACCAGATTTAGAGTTGTTGGGCGAGTTATTCTAGGATTAACGATATGTTTAACTCTTATCGTAACAGTACGGTTCTATCCGCAGGATTCATCCAAACATATTTCAAAAACTATAGTAGAAGATATTAAGAGTTTATGGATTAAATGAGGAATTCGCTTAGTATATATTTTCTGATTAATTATTATTTTTAAAAAATCCATACATCAATTCTTAAAGAGGTGAAACTCCTGAAAGACAAAACCAAAGTGATGGCCTATTTTTGTTTATTTGGGGATGAATTCGATCCGAATCATGTAACTTCAATACTTAGAATCGAACCTACCAATACGGCTTACAAAGGCGACATAATTAACAAAAAGCATCGAATAAAAGAAACATCATGGACATTAGGTACGGATTATGAAGAATCATTAGATGTAAATCACCAATTAATAAAAGTAGTCGATATGTTAAGAAACAAAGTAAAAGAGATCAACTCGATTCGAATTGAACATCAATTAAGAACAAAATTTTTCATTGTAATAAGAATAGAAGAGGGGAAAACGCCTGCTCTTTATTTCGATTCTGATTTTATTGAATTTGTTAATATGATTCATGCTGAAATTGATGTTGATTTGTATGCAAATCCATATAATGATGAAAAATTGGAATAAGAAAATAAAGTTTGTAAGACACGCTTTGAAGGAATGGACATCAGATAACATTATGTAGGAATAAACGAACCTTAAGGCTCATCAATATCGGATAACAAAGTGTTTATGATGTGGGACAAGTATCCTTTTTGTTGAAAATAGTGGTGTTTTTCTTAAAGGAGGATCTTAAATAATGAGAAAACGACATTCTATTTAAAAAGCGGAGTGGTCAGAAACAAGAGAGACCCATTATCACAAAGACTGCAAGGATATGGTATTTTCATTTGGCGATAGACTCATTGAAGTGGATGGCACGGTTTATTTGAAACGAAAAGAAGTCGAGATTAAGGTAATAGAACCTCT
This sequence comes from Paenibacillus sp. FSL M7-1414, assembly GCF_038003195.1. Lineage (NCBI taxonomy): Bacteria > Bacillati > Bacillota > Bacilli > Caryophanales > Paenibacillaceae > Paenibacillus > Paenibacillus sp. FSL M7-1414. The sequence goes on from NZ_JBBOOS010000001.1 coordinate 1,693,867, forward strand.
TAAACGAAAAACATTTTGGTATGAAACTTGGCTAAAGATCAAAGAAATCTACAATACATAGTCTAATATAAATTCAACATGATCGCTTAAGAGCCAGTGAAGGCTGATTAATCATTTGGTGAGTAATATTTGGTGGTAATTGAATGACGATAATTTGTCTCGAAGGTGCCAGTTCTGTAGGTAAAAGTACCACTTGTCAGCAGTTCGCTACACAATATGATGCGTTTATTGTTCCAGAAACAGGGTTGCTTTTTGAATCTCCTCAACTTGAAGGTAAGGAACTTATGATGTGGTTACTGGAGAGACAAATCGATAGATGGCATATAGCATATGAGAAGAATCAACAACATGAGTATGTGATTTTGGATGGCGATGTATTTAAGATTTGGTACAGCTGGATATATGGTTCTGAGCACCTATCATTAGATGAAACAGCAAACTTCTTTAGAAAGAAATTATTGGAGAATGAAATATCATTACCGGATACTTATGTACTATTCTGGGCTGAAGAAGATGAGCTGCGCAAGCGAAAGGAGATGGATCAGACAAGATCCAGAAGAAATTTTGATAAACATCTGCGCATGATTGAACCTCAAATGAGATACTTCCATTACCTTAATGAACTCGTACCAGGATATGTGGGGATTCATAAAGCAGAGACTGTAGCAGATAATATACATCATATTGTAAAGCATAGCGAGACTTTACCGGACATAAAAAAACGAGAGATCGAAATCTTTGATAGAGTAATTGATTTTTACAAAAGTACTACTCCTTAATCTCAGTGTGGCTTTTAATATCAGATCTCAAAGCTACTCTAGCTGTGTCTTGGATAACTGACCAAATACTGCGAACCAAGGAAAAAGGAATATGCGAGGTGCGTTATGGGCGTAAGAAAAAAATATAAACGTAAAATCGTTCGATCCAATCGATTATTTTATTGGTATGTTGAACCGGGTATTGACGATGAAGGGATAATCAAATTACATATCGTTTCTGAGGATAAGAAGTTAATCGTCACTTATGAAGTGGGACAACACAGTATTAAGAACAAGCCCCCATTTATAGTCATCATCGGAGAAGAATTCGAAGGCTGGACAACAGAATATATAGGATACAGAAGAGTACTGACACCGAAATGGAGCGATGAGATCATCACGCCAAACTGGATAGGTGAAATGATTGATTGGTGCCTCTTGAAAGATAAAGAAATAAACATCGTTAATTGGAAAGGCGAAATTCTCCGACATCTCTCCTAAATGGAGTTAATTGCATTGGAGAAATAACTTAGATTCGTGTGGACTCTTTTGAAAACGCATACGTGAAAACAAGAGAATGTAATTAACATTTAAAATAAAAGGAGAGAAGCAAATGCAGATGAATTGTAGACATCACACGGTTAACAAAGTAATCACTTGTGTTCTGTCATTCATATTTATCATTATGGCAATAGCGGTACCTGCCCATGCTGAAGAGAAACAGGTTGAGACTACACCATCCAGGATTCCGTTATCCAAGTTAGAGGAAACGATTGATGCTTATGTTGCCTCCTATGAGAAGTATACTGCTGCCGTTTCGGTTGTGGCTATCAAAGACGGTGAAACCATTGTGAATAAAGCATATGGTTACGCAGATATTGAGAATCAGCGAAAGGCGGATACCTCTACGGTTTTTGAATGGGCTTCAATCTCGAAACTGTTGGTCTATACAAGTGTGATGCAGCTTGTCGAACAAGGAAAGCTTGATTTGGAGACGGATATCCAAGAATATCTACCAGAGGGATTTTTCAAAAAGCTGAAATACGATGATCCAATTACTCTATTGAACCTGATGCATCACAATGCGGGTTGGGAAGATCAAACAGCGGCCGAGGTGTTTTATTACTCCGAGGATGAAACGTTAGAATTAGGAGAAACACTGCGTAAAAATGAGCCGAAACAGATATATAAACCGAATAGCATAGTGGGTTATTCGAACTACGGCGTTGGTCTAGCTGGTTACATCGTGGAAGAGATAAGTGGCCAACCTTTTTATGAATATGTCAATCAACATATTTTTGAACCCCTTCATATGAACGACACTACGATTCATCCAACGGGGCAAGATCGTCCAGACATAGTGCAAAGAAGGAATGAGATTGAAGGGTATACGAAAGATTTGAAACTGATCCCTGAGAACAGAGTATACGTAACGTTTTATCCTACAGGGGCAGCCATGGGGACAGCAGAAGATTTAGGCAAATTCCTTGCAGCGCTGATGCCTGTCGATGATAGCAATGTATTATTTGCTAAGAGGGACACGTTAGACGAAATGTTGTCAACAAGTCTATATTATGACGGGACTTCGATTCCTCGATTTGCGCATGGGTTCGTTGAGATGGCATACTGGGTGCCTACACTGATGCACGAGGGGAATTTGAAAGGATTCTCCAGTAAACTTGTCTTTGATCCCGAATCTAAATTTGGGATGGTCGTCATGACAAACCAGTCTTTTGAGGAAATTTATTATTATGGACTTATTAAAGAAATTTTCGGTGATAACGTCAATTCTAATATAATTACTTCGGAGGGAGGAGGATATTTTCAATCCGCACGACGGCCTGCCTCTAGATTTACCGATTTATTCAGGCAACTTGATATAACAAAATTTTCAAAAGCTGAGTTAAGTAGTCTTTATAATGTGGTCGAGCATAATGGCGTTGTTGAGAAAATTTCCTTCACTCCTTACATGGATTACTTGCCTGTATCGAATTTGAAGGTGAACTTGATTGTAATATCTTTTATTCCTGTCATACTAGCCATCCTTTTCAGTGTGACTGCTTTGCTCGTCTATTTTATCCGGATGCTACTTTACAAACTAAATAAACGAGGAAATCCTCGGATAGATTTTAATAAATATCATCTTGCAATTAACTTTGCAGGTGTGGCACTCCTTCTTAATCTTTTCATCATACAAAAGAAATTGAGGTTTCCAAATTACCCTGCTTATTCTTCGTTACGGATCAATTTAATGTTTAACCTACTATATGTTGTTCTAGCAGTGGCGTATCTTGGCTTGCTTATTTACAAACTGCGGAAGAACAGTTACAGCAAAAAGCAAAAGGTGATGTACATCATGTCTGGCATCTCGGCATTCATCTTGGCTGCTTTTATTGTGGGATGGAATTTGTATGTTTAGAGTGGATCGTGCGTGGATGATTTCCATATATATGTGATATTTCAGGACGAATCATGAAAACGCATTAGATACAAAGACAGCAGTTCTTTATTGGGATCTGTTGTCTTTCTATTTGTCCGCTAAGTATGAAAACAAAGTCAAAGCGCGAAGAAATATTGATCAGTGCTCTTATTGAGATCATTCATTGGCTTGCTGCATCAACCAAACGACCATTTTCAATGATACTACTGTTACCAAGTAAATTTTCCTACAATGGTTCATTAGCATGCAGATTGGAACATGTTCAATATTCATTAGTTGAGGCATATCATGGCTATTCATCTGTTGGAAAAAAGGGACAGATCTGCGTCTTACATCCTAGACCTGATTGTTCATAGGACTGCACGTACAACTGAATAATACAAAAAAATGAAAGATTGAAACTACTCTTTGAGATCTTAGAACTGATTTTTTGTTTGGTGATTAGGCAAAAAGATCTAAAAATAGTTCTTATAGCACAAAAAATACTCTTCGCAAATGTCACAAAATGGTTTATTATGTATGTAGTTCAGGAAAATACATTATCAAGTGGTATGTGAAGGCAAGTTATTTAGTTGTCATAACTCTTATACACACCTATGCATGAGTGTGTTTCGAAACGGGCTAAATAAATTATTTACAAAAAAATGGTGATAATATCACTTAAATCCTTACAAAGGAGAATATAACATGAGGATTACAAACAGATCTTTTTATCATGGAGTAGCATTAGCAGGAATTACTGAACATGAGAACTTCACTTCGATTAACAGAATATCTAATATTAATTCATTACATGCATATCAATTAAACCATGATAAAGGGTTGTACATTAAGTATACTGCAAAAACGGGTAAATCTTGGAGATTCACGTTTACTCCAGAACACCAAGTAGAGGTTACGAAAATATTTAAGCAATTCCCAATGAATACATATCTAATTTTTGTATGTGGAGAAACAGGGGTTTGTATAGTAGATTTTGAAACATTTGAATCTTGCATTGACCTAAACCAAATAGAAAGTGAATGGATTGAAATATATAGACCGGATGGCGGCAGTTTTAGAATAAGGGGGGCTAATTCCGAACATAAAAGATCGATACCCTTAAATAACTTCCCTAAAATCCTATTTGAAAAATCTGTATCAGGTATATCAAAGTAGTTCGGAATTAAATCAGGAATTTATATGGTTATTAAGAAAAATTACAGGAGTGATTACTAATGTCGAAGCAAGAAAATACAAATTCACTAGAAGCAATTGTAGTTAATTCATTAAAAGTTCCGGGAGTAAAAGTAAATCGTCAAGAGTTTTTGACACATATATTAGCGAGTAAAGTGAGCAGTGGTGAACTTCTAGCTGCTCTTGATAAGGGGCCAGTTGATGCAGGGATTTCTGTTAATTTGCTCAATAAACTAGCAAAAAGTCATATTGAAAAAAGAACATTACAGAGTACAGGAATTTCTTTTGCAACAGGACTTCCCGGAGGAATTGCAATGGCGGCAACCATTCCAGCCGATACTTTACAATTTTTCGGAGTAGCATTAAGACTGGCCCAGGAACTGGCATATTTATTTGGTCATGAAGATTTGTGGGGAGAGCAAGGTATAAATTCAGACAGAGTAAAATCAGAACTAATAATTTTCCTTGGGGTAATGTTTGGAGTGGGCGGTGCGAGTTCTGCTCTTAAAATAATATCTGCAAAAGTGGCACAGCAAACGTTGAAAAAACTTCCTCAAAGAGCTTTGACGAAGACAATATATTATCCTATCGTGAAAAAAGTAGCATCCACAATAGGAGTTAAAATTACTAAAAAAACTTTTGCCCAGGGTCTATCTAAAGCCATCCCTTTAGTAGGCGGGGTGATTTCAGGAGGAATGACATACGCTTCAATGAAGCCTATGGGGAATAGACTACGTAATGAGTTGTTTGAAGTAGCCAGTAACTATTCAGAAAAAGATTTTGTGAATGATATGGAAAATTTCAAGAAAGAAGTAATTGATATTGGATCAGGCGAAGAAATGGAATGGGATGAATTAATTTCAGCAACCAGAGAAGAGCCAGTGAAAAAAGTTGAGAGTGCGGCCGACGAGATATTAAAGTTCAAGCAATTGTTGGATTTAGGCGTAATTACAGATGAAGAGTTTGAAAAGAAGAAAAACGAACTTCTGAATATGTAGATATTATTTTTCGATAATTGAAAAATAAAAAAACCTCAATTGGAGTGTATGTATGAGTGGAACAAGGTGGTTGTATATAAGTAATGATCTGAAAGTCCATAAAGTACCAATTCCTAAAAATAGTAAGTTTAAGCCTATTAAAGAGTTAGCCGGACAAGAGGTGCTCAAAGTTCTCCTATACTATGAGACGTTTGAAAAGAAGCCGTCAAAATTATTACTTTTAGAATTTCTAGAGTGATTTTAGATTCAGAAGGTTCTTATGAATTAACTCAAGAGGAAATGGAAAAGGCACTATATAACTTTAATGAATTCGGCTTTGCAACTCCAGAAGAACTTGCACAACGAGATGAACCCTTATCTTTACCGAGTACTCCTGTGTTGCCGACAAATCAAGAAAAAAAGACAATATACAACTACTTGAAGGAAAATATAAATTCGCTATCACACAATGCACCATACATCATGGAGGAAAGGATCAGTGCTTTAAAGCAAATTCACAAAGAGCATATAGAATTAATAAAGAAAGCGGTCAAGTTAAAATAATTAAACTTATGCATAATAAGTTTTTAGTAAGCCGTTAATGTTATTTTTTTATTCTTTCTGAATACTTTGTGTGTCTTCAAACTCGAACAAGCCGAACTATAAATGGATGCACGAGTAAAAAGACGTTCCATTTAAACTGTTTGAAGAGACACCTTAGAAATGAAAAGATAATTGAATAATTGGGAAGTCATAGTGCATCGTTGAATTTGAGGTTAGATATAGAGAAGGTAGGGCTTGAAATGAAATCTACTGATGTTAAACACTCTATAGCGGGATTCTACTTTCAACTTCTGATAGCCTGCTATGAATTAGTGAATGTTTATGAATATGAAGATGCTTACGTAGGTGTAGAATGTGATGCAGATGTAAGAGTAAACTATGGTAACGATCAATTTATTGAAGCTAAATTTTATAGCGATGACTCCTTTACTCGTAATCAAGAAGCTATAACCCATACTATTTATAATTTTTATCACACATATAAGAGAACAAAAACAAGTGGTACATTCCAAATAAAAACGAATGTGCCGTTTGCTACTTCTGATTTTGATTTTTTTAATAATTGGAATACGAAAAAGTTTGATATCCCTAATGAATACATTAATTATGTGAAGGATTGTTTGGTGTACGAATATGCCGATAAAAAGGAGGGTAAAGAAGCTTATGAAGTGTTTAAAATGTCCTATAAGAAATCTAACCCTCAGCTGAAAAGACCTCAATTTAAACGTGCCTTAATTAATCACTTACACTTATATCCAGATGAATACAAGAATTTCTTATCTGAAGATGTGCTCATAAGCGATGAGGAAATTTTAGAATTTGTTAAGTTAGTTACCTTTGATACTCCCAGAAAAAAAGTTGATAAATTCAGCAGTATTTTAGCTCTTAAAGAGAAAACTGAATATCATTTGTCAGTTCATTTTCCTGGACTGAGTAACTTTGAATATGAAAATATTAGATTTCTTATTATGAATGCTTTTTTGGATACGACAGTGGATACAACTTCATTCATTTTAAAGACAAGTTCGATTAATCAAATCGTAGCAAATCACACTGAATCAATCCAAGAACTGTTTAACAAAGATGTTTTGGTTAGCTCTATTAAAGATATTGAAATTGAATTAATTAAGTATGAACTGCTTCTAAAGAGAAAAGGGCACTCTGATAGTTTAGATCGTATTTTAAAAGTAGTAGGCACATGCACTGAACAGTGGGTTCACGGAATGAAAGAATATGGAGTAACGCAGATGAACAGCCGATATCTAATGGGATCTTCTCCGTCATATGCGCTTAACATACTGGAATTATTTAAAGCAATGGGAGAAATATATGCTCTATCGGAAAAAGAGCTAGGAGATATAGATCTATTTGATCTTGAAGGCATTAATAATGTATCGTTTTCTGAATATAAAGGATTTTCTTTAAAAACTACACATCATGCTAGTGATAAGCAAGATGAGCAAATGTTAATAACTGCTTTTATCGAACATACTCTAAAAGATCAACATCTTATGAAGGCTATAGGTGATGAAACCATAATTTTTGATGCTGATTGCAAAATATGTGATCCGGAAAGATTAAATATAGAGGACATAGTTATGGATATTTCAAAACCCTACGGAACTATTTTAAACCAGGAGTTTTATCGCTCTTTTCAATATAAATGTATACGATGTGTAAGATTGCTAACACACGATGCTGATTGTCCTTTTACTAAAAGTTTTAAGGAAGGGCGGATATGATGGATAGTATAATGAATGAATTAGGAATAAAGGATTTCCTTCTTTATGAAGAACTGCCTTCCTGTAGAATAGGTAATCTTGATAAAGATAAAATATTAGTTATTTGCTTAATAGACGAGTTACCTCAAATTGATGATATCGCTAAAAAATTACCCAGTCTAAGAAATAAAATGATGATGCAAATGAATAACCCAAAGAATATTGAAGTCGTTGAAACTAAGATACCGATCTCCAAATTTTTGTGGGATATGTATATAGTAGCTCTTCATCAATATAAGGATGAAAAGAGCAGCTTCAACCCTACAGAAATAGCTAAATATGAACGTGATAGATTCATAGCCAGAAAAATTATTATTCAATATGAGCACATGGAGGAATTAAAAAGGAATTTTGTTGAGCTATTATTTCCAGAAAGAATATTGGATAGCTTCTCAGTTTTAGAAAATCTAGAGAGCGAAAAGATAGATTTTGAGAAGATTAAAGAATTACTTCAAAATATTGAAAATATAGTAAAGAAGGAGGTGTGAATGGTGTATCTGTCAAAAGTGAAAATAAAAAATTTTCGTGGATATGGTGAGAACGAAGGTTCTTCAGATCGTTGCTTTGTTTACGACGAACTGGACTCTCCCTTGGTAATATTTCATGGATATAATGGGTTTGGAAAGACATCTTTTTTTGAAGCAGTCGAATGGTGTTTGACAGATAACGTTTACCGCTTGGAAAAATTTTATCAAGAAAAAACTTATCAAGCTAATGAATTAAAACGAAGTCATTATTTGAAATTTTACCATCCTAAACATGGAAATATTGAGCGTAGAGAGATATTCGTTGAATTACTATTCACTAATGGGTTACGTATTGTCCGGAAAAGCACTAACAATGTACTTCGTACTACAGAAAGAGACACAAGTTATTTATCTAGAGTATATATGGGAACAAGTGATTTGGTTGAAGTAACTAACGAATTAGTCTTGCACCAGTTTATTCTAGAAACGAAGGATAAAGAAGCTTTTTTTCATACTCATATGTTAGGACAAGAAAGTATAAGTGATTTTTTGAGAAATAATTCACCAGCGAAACGAAGAGATATTTTCATGCATCTTTTACAGGAAGAAGAACTTAACAATGCTTACCAGTCTCTGAGTAAATATCAAGCAAAAAACAATTCGTTAACAATTAAATATACTGAGTTAAGTAAAATTATTCAGAATCTTCAGAATTTCCAAATTGGAATTACAGATTTTATGAAAAAATTAAATTTTGAAGATATGGCTCACTATATAAGAGCGATCAATGAAGATTACAATAAAATTAAACTTATTTTATCAGGTAGTGATATTAACGATTTAGAGTATGATTTTTCATTGTTAATGATGGAATCAAACATAGGCCTTAACAATTGTATTAAATATCTGCAGACAGTAAGTGTGGAACATCAAAGAGTTAGTCTATTCCGTAACGATATGAACTCCAAGTATGAAGAGTTGTTACGTCTCAGTAAGCGATTTGAAAAAGCATCTTTATTGGAGGAGGCAAAAAAACATTTACAAAGATCAGAAGCAGCTAATCGTATAAAGCGAGAAAACAGCAATTTATTAATGAAAGAAAGCGATGAAATAAATCGACAAATAATTACAGCTGAAACAGGTGTGAAATCCATTCAAAATAAAAAAGAGTCCCTTGCAGACTATAAGAATGTATTCACTTTGTTAAGAAGATTTATTTCCAACTTCGATGTTAACATTCAGTTTTGGAAAGAGTGGAGTGAAGAGGAAGAAAAATGGAATAAATTCATTCTTGATTTTTCATCAGAACTAAACATTAATTCGAAAACATTGGAAATTGAGGATATAAACAAAGAATGGTTTCGCGAAGTTGAAGAGCGATCAACAAATTTGCAGAGAACAAAAAAACAATTAAAAGAAAACTTAGAAGCGATAATTTCACAGAAAGATTCTGTTTCTCAGTTGAATAAACAATACCAAGAAGCTTTAAATCACGTTAAGAAGATGGTTAATGAAAATTTCCTAAGTATTGATAAGTGCCCAGTTTGTTTGAATGATGACTTTTCTAATTCTAAGTATACTAGTTTAGAAGGTTGGGAAGATAGTTCTACTACAGCTGAGAAGCTTGTTTTGATAATTGATTCAACTTTCTCTGCAGGTAACGAACAGATTGCTCTTATAAATAGTAGAGAAAAAAAGGTTAATGATAATATTCGTGCACTTGACAATCAATTTTTTAAAGAAGTAACTGAGCCTTTGCGTTTGCGATTGGAAAATATATTGACTAAGTTTAAACAGCAATATGATGATGTTGAAAAACAACTTAATAAGGATTTGAATACTTATTCTGAACTAAAAAGTTCTTTGATTCTTAAAAATAATGATATTAAAATACAAATCGACAGGATTCAGGAGTCCTTAATAAGTCTTTTCGGGAGTGAAGTGAAGCTTGAAGAACTTGAAGCATCTTCACTTGATGATATTATTTCTAGATCTGAAGAATGGTTTGCTCTAAATCAAAGTTTACTTGGTTTTTCTAGTAATCTGACATTTAGTGAAATAGAAAGTGAACTTACTATGCTCAGGGAACAATATCTTAATGGCAAAGATTATGCCATAGTGAAAAGGAACATGGAGTCTATCAAAAGTAAATTTGTTGTTATTGATGATCTTATTGATTCTATGAAAGAAATCCTAAATAAGAAGCTTCCAGATGAATATGAAGCTGTAATGATTCGATATGAGAAACTGGAAGAAGTAATAAAACAATATAATGATGAAAAGCAGCAGATTGATTATTATCGGACTGAGGTAAGTAAATGGCATGGAAAATTACTTGGAAAGCAAAGACAAATTGTTAAGGAAAGGTTAGAGAACCATCCCATAATCAGTTGGGTATATGAAACAATCAATCCGCATCCATTTCACAAAAGATTACACATTACAAACACAGAGCGAGGAACTAACTTTATAGGTGAAACACAACTTGAGGATAAGGTTGATCTCTATCTTGATCAAATATTTAGCGCTGCCCAATTAAATATTCTGGCCTTAAGTATCTTTCTTGGCTTAGGTCTCACTCAACGATATAGTCAGCTTCAACAACTGTTTATGGATGATCCTATACAGAGTATGGATGATGTTAACATTCTTGCTTTTATTGATGTGTTACGAGCCATAATGGACTCCAGATATAGTAATAAACACATAGTTGTTTCAACACACGATGAAAATTTTGCTCAATTGCTTTCTATAAAAATGAGAAATAGAAAAATGGTTCAGTATAGGATTGTTGGATACACTGAAGAGGGACCTCAAATTGAAAAGATAAAGTAGACTCTTAGCTGGGGTTGATAGGTGCTCGTCTGTGATATTTAGGATTGTGTCTAGCTAATAAAGATATAGCAGGCTACGAGTCGTTGTAGATGCCTCTAATGTTTTTTTGATAATACAGATATTCCAAGAGAGCATCCTTCATTTGGATGCTCTCTTTTTGTTAGATATTCTTTCTGGAGCAAATTGTTGTAGTTCAGCGCGATCGTTTTTTTAATGTTGAAGGGGGAAAAAAGTATCGCTAGTGGATGCAGATGTTCAAGGGAACTTAACAAAATCCTTGGGTAGGTGAACTAGACATCAAGACTACTCAAGGGCTATTGGAACTTAGGAGAGATTATAAGAAGGAGATTTCCAAACGCTTTATTTTTATCGTGAATGCCACTATTCGAAGTGTACAATCTCGATTATGTAAAATATTAGAATATTTCCATAATAGGTATTTATGCCTTAAATTATATTGTCACTTTACTCATTCTTCCCCAAGCAAATACCCCACAGAAACCTCCAAGGCTTTCGCAATTACCACCACTTCATAATCTTGAACCAGACGATATTGCCCCTCCAAACGGGAAAGACTGGTTTGACTAATATCCAAACCCAGTGTTTGCAATCTGGCAAGAAATTCACGTTGTTTGATTCCTTTACTTTTACGGATAGTCACGACTCGAGAGCCGATGATGTTTTTGTCGCCGGGTGGTTCTTGTCTATGCTTCATTATGTACACCTCTCATTTCAACCAAATTGTATGAGAAATAATGGTTGTTTTAATGCGGATATCGAATTAAAATGAAATAAACCGATAATCGCATTAAAAATGACTGCTCACGTCTAGCATTAACAAGACATGGCGCAGTTTAGACCCATCAGAGAGGTGGATGTATGAGCCGGTTGCTTGACTTATTGGAAGAGGAACGGCGCAAGCTTAATCAGCTTGGTGAGGCATCCTTGAAGCAAGCGATTCCGTTATGGGACAACCCTGAAGTGCAAGAACAGAGCCGAAGGGTGGATGAACTGGTGACCCGAGTGAGTGAAATAAAGGCGAGGCATAACCGAGTTGTACGATGATGAGTGAGGTTACATAATGCGATAGGGGAGGAGAAGCAATGGATTTTCCGCCGTGGTTGCAACAAGCGATTCAGGCAAGGCTAGATGAAGTATCTGCCCGAATCGAGCATGACCCTGAATTGAGTCGTGTACGTGAAGAAAAGGACGAAGCGTTCGAAGGATTGTTTGCTGGCAAGGATATCGAGCAAACACCTGAATATGCTGAGTGGGAGAGCCGATACATTGTCAGTAAAGGAATAGAGAATGAGCGGTTGTATATGCAAGGGCTGAGGGATGGGATTCAGCTGACAGTTTCCTTGCTGAATCATTCGATGCCGGAGGAGTTTGATACGAAGGCTTGATCCACTAACGCGAATCCATAAGTCAGGGGAAGCGGCCCCGATCTTAACTTAAAAAACCAGCCGAAGCGGTAGGTTACACGCTTCGGCTGGTTTTTTAACGATTTACTTTTCCAAAATCTAATCCTTACTTCGCACTTACCGATTTAAACCAATCATTTACTTCTTGCGTGATCTGATCACCGCCATTAGATTTCCAGTTGGCGACGAATTGGTCAAAGGCATCAATTGGCAGATTGCCGTAGATGATTTTGTTGAAGGTTTCCATCTCGGACTGGCGGAGCAGGTTCCATTTGGATACCATGGTTGGTGTTGCAGCGCCAGTGAAATAGTTTTGTTTACGAACGTCGATCTGGGACATAACGACTTTACCTGCATACCAGTTTTCCGGTTTACGGAATTCGGCCATTTGTTTCTCGTAAGGCGTTTCAGGCTTCTCGCCGTTGGCCAGCTTCACGAGTGTTTTCATATACAGATCCGGGATACGTGCTGGGCCGGTCAGGAAAGGGAATTCGTTGGAGAAGTCTTTGATCTTCTCTTTGTCACTGGTCGGTTGTCCGTCAATGATATCCCAGTCGTAACCTTTGGCGAAGCCGTATTCATACTCACTGCCCGTAGCCGGGTTAGCCAGGTTATCGAGCAAGTAGTTGTAGTACAGGAAGATGGCTTCTGGATGTTTCGCATCCTTGTTGATCATGATACTTGCGTTGACACCAGAGTTCTGCCACTTCGTACCGATCTTGCCGTCTGGGCCAGCTGGAACAGGGTAAGCTTTATACTTTGAGCCAGGTACGTTCTTCAACAGGTCAGGTGCAGGCCAGTCCGGTACCCAGTTTGCGCCAGGCAGAATGCCCGCTTTGCCAGCTGTCCAGCTTTCAGCGGATTTACCTTCGTCCCAAAGAGCGGAGTCAGCGTGGATATAACCTTTATCCATCCATTCAGCCAGCTTGGCAAGGGCTTGTTTGGCACCCGGGTTAACAGAGCCGTACTCGAGGTTGCCGTTTGCGTCTTTGTTCCATTGCTCCTCGATTGTGCCGTATGCACCGAACAACCAGTCGAGCTGACCCATCCAGGTGTTGGTGTTATTTTTCAGCGAGATCGCCAGCGGGAATACTTTGTCTGGAGACAGACCGTCCGGGTTCTCGTTTTTGAATTTGTCCATGATGTTCTCAAGGTCTGCAATGGTTTTTGGAGCTTCCAGGTTCAGCTTCTCCATCCAGTCCTCGCGGAGCCAGAGCAGTGTATCGTCGTTATCGGTGTACTCCATGATCGGCATGTTGTATTTCTTGCCGTCCTTAGTAAACGGATACCACAGTTCAGGATGTGCTGCTGCGTGATCTTTCAGGGTCTGACTCGCGTACTTGTCGAACAACTCATCAATGGCGATGAATTGACCGGAGTCGATCAATTGATTCGTCAGTACCGCATTGGTAGGTACTGTCACGAAATCAGGCAGCTTTTCGCCAGAGGCGATAGCCAGTTGCAGCTTTTGTCTGTATTGATCGTCGTTGGCCGGATACCAAGTATCTTTATGCTTCATACCCAGCGTTTCGAGCATCCATCGATCGTGCACGTTATTTTCTTTAGTATCCCCTTGCACGTATTTCTTCGGCATCAATACCGAACTGAACTCGATGGGTGGATCATATTTTCCTTTGGCAAAAGCAGCTTCTGCTTCAGCTGAGCCGACAGTTCCCGGCGTATTATTACCATTGTCACTGGCTGTCTCGCCACTGCCGCACGCAGTGATCGTGATGAGTGCGATAACCATGAGCAGTGACCACCATGTTTTTTTGAATTTGATCATTGTTCAATCCCCCTACGGTGTATGATCTTTACAGTGTAACTGTACCAATTTGTGCGGGAGTGCATCTATATGAGTTTGTTAGTTTCCATAGGACTCTATTAGTGAATGTTCAAAAAGATCGGTTTTCAGTCATGTTATTTATGCTGGTCTCTGTATTCCTGCGGCGTAACGCCGAATTGACGCTTGAACACTTTGATAAAATAAGCCGGGTCCATATAGCCAATCTCCATGCTGATTTCATACACTTTTTTGGTGGTCGTCACCAGCTTGTGGCAGGCCCGATCCATGCGCAGACGCGAGATATAATCACTGATGCCTTCGCCGGTTTCTATCTTATAGATCTTGGACAGGTGGGTCGGGTGCAGATTGACATGGTCGGCCAGTACACGCAAAGATACATCCAGATGCAGGTTCTTATCTGTAAAATCCTGAATCTTCTTCACATACTCGGAACGGATGTCCTTGATCTCGTTAGACGTGCCTTCCTTGAGTTTGCCCAGCACACTAAGCGACCATCTCCGCAATTTGCTGATGGTAGCGAAAACTTCCCCACTTTGCAAATCCTCGACATCATTGCCCATTAAAGTGGTCAGAGTCAGCTTGTTCCGGTGGGCAATATTGGTGAATGAAGCCGTAATAAGAAAACCTGCCTCCATGCAATGCTCCCATGATTCCGACCATTTCTCATCCAGTTCCGCGCAGACAGCGCGTATTTTCTCTTCGGCGGCATCCCACTGTCCGCTCTCTAGCAAACTAATAAAGGTGGGCGGGGTGTACAGCACGTCCAAGGGACCTTGTGCCGCAGGTGTCTCGACATCGCTGACACGCATGACGAATTCGCGTTCATCGCCAACGATCTGCCGGAAGTAAGCGGAAGCCTGACGGAAGCGATCGTAAAGCTGATCCGGAAAGGTGAAACACTCGGTGATAACGATGGAGAGGGAGCCTTTCAGAAACTGTTTTACTTTGGATTGAAGCTGAATTGATAGCTTCTCCAGCATGGTTTCTTTGCCAATATCGCCTTTCCGATCTTTAAACTGAAGTAAAAACACGAGATATCCGTGCTCCTCCTTGACGCCCCACACTTCCATAAACTCACCCATAATCTCTTCCGCCATATTGATGATCGCATATTCGATCAGGGTCTGATCATTGCTGTCATAGTGTCCGAATTCTTCTTCCAGACGTACCAGCATTAATGCGGCATCCCCGGTGTGAAAGGGCAGAGCGTAATTGGCGAGCTTCCGATCCCATTCGGCAGCGGCGATTCGTTGTCCTTGTAAAGCGCCTAGGAGCAGTCGTCCCCGCAAATGGGGGAGATTCTCTCGCAACGTAAACTGGGTTCGTGTCAGTGAACTGACAATTTCCCATTCGTTGTTCAATTGATCGATGGCTTTCTGCACAGCACCCATTAATTCATCGTCAGTCGGGGGCTTGAGCAGATAGTCTACGGCCTCGAACTGGATGGCTTTTTTGGCGTAATCAAATTCAGAATACCCGGATAACAGAATACATTTTATTTTTTTGTCCCGGATGCGAATGCGTTCGATCAGTTCTATACCTGTCATTTCGGGCATCTGAATGTCCGAGATCACGATATCGATGGGGTGGGTGTCAATCATTTGTAGCGCTTCGTGTGCCGAGTATGCTTTATGCACATGTTCGATCCCCAGTGTGTGCCAGGGCTTGGTCATGGACAGGTTATCGACCCAGTGTGCTTCATCGTCTACGATCATCATTTGCATGGTGTAGTGTCTCCTTGGTGGTATATAAGTCTTAAGAGTTAAAATCAATGGATGCTTCTTGTGAACGAGGTCGCTACGGATTTGAAGGGTTCTTTCGATCGCTGTTCAAGCCCCATTTTCTGAATTTGAAGATTGGATGGTTAAAATGGTGCTTGAAAGGCGAACGCTGCGCTTCTCCAGAATCCCTTCAATCCTTCGCTTTGGTTCACGTAAAGTATAACCCTTTATTTTAAAACAAGCCCTATATAAAGGTTGAATTTGTAATAAAAGCGAAGCGTATGCTCCGATGAGGCATTCTTTCCAGAATGGTTTTCATGAGAACACTTCCGAACACTTCGTTTCTTCAGGTTTTTCTGTCCTCTGCGTTATCGTGTACATGATCTTGTTCAAAATTAAATCGTCAATTTATCGTTAGTAGCGCATCAATTAGTATCGGTATTACCTTTATCGGAATTTGTGTCCTCATTTGGTATCTCCCAGATGATTTCGGTTCGGAATCCGCCAAGTGGGGATGGGCCAAATAGGAGGTAGGAGTGACTGCCGAACAGGTGCGTGATTCGTTGGTGCGTATTCCAAAGGCCGCAGCCCATTTCTTCCTGTAATGGTTCCTGCATCTTCAAGTTCAGCGCTTCGTACTGTTCTGGGCTGAGGCCAGGACCATCGTCGTCGATGTATATTCTGCCAAAACTGTTCAAGCGCTCCCCGGTAATTCGGATTTCCCCGGAAGAATAGGACTTCGCCACACCGTGTATGACGGAATTCTCAACCATCGGTTGAAGCATTAATCGTGGCACCGACTGGGCAAGCATATCCTCAGGGATATCGATGTGATACTCAATGCGACCATTGCGCAGCTTCTGGATATCCAGATAGTTGATCAGCAGCTTGATCTCTTCTTGTAGTGACGACGTCTCCCGTTCCATACGGGTGGTATAGCGATAATACGCACTTAGGTTATGTGCCATGGAGACGACGGCTTGCTCGTCCTTCATCTGGGCCATGTTGATGATATAACCAAGACAATTATATAGGAAATGCGGATTGATCTGCGCCTGTAATTGCTTCAGCGTAGCTTCTCTGGCTCTAATTTTCTCATGGAATACATTTTCGATCAGATCTTGAATCTGATGGGACATATCGTTGAATCGGCGGAACAGGAATGAGAACTCATTCTGGTTTTTGCTATACAGTCGGACAGAATAGTCTCCTTGCTCTACACGACGTAAGCCTTTAATCAGCTTTTTGATCGGATATTGAACATTTCGGTACAGCAGGATTGAAGCAGAGATGCCCACCACCAGCAGCAAAATCATACAGGTGTAGAACAGATTCTGACTCAGCGAGATGGGTTTCAAAATCTGATACAGTGGAATCACATCAACCAGATGCCAATCCAGATAAGTGGACTTCACGGAACTAACCAGATAGTTCTTACCGTTCAGCTCTACGACATCCTGTGTAGTATCTTCCGGAGAATGCGTGTCCAGATACTGAATGAGTTCTGCGGATAATTGCTTGTCCGCGCTGCGATTGAGAATGGGGGAATTTCCTTTGTGATACAAGAAAGGATCGCCTTGTCCGCCCGCTTTATACGTATCCAGCATATTTTGAATGTTCTCATAACTGAAGCTGGCTTCAATCACCAGATTACTTCCCGTGAGCATCCCCGGCTGTGCCAAGGAATCGGTATAGAACCAATAGAAGGAGTTCAGTTCGTCCTGTGATGCGGAACCCTGATCCCCATAGGTCCATCGTCCACTCATATTTTTTTTCAAATACTCTTCATCATATCCTGTCGTTTGGTTGTAGTTGGCGATGACATCCTTATTCTGCTGTGAATGCACCGCATATCGGGTGGGCCATATATCCGTAACGCCGGTTTGCAGCGTCATCTTCTCTTGTATCACATAACGGGTCTGCATCCGGTCATATCGATCATCCCACATGTTAAGGCCGTTGAATGCTCTGACATTGGGGTCTCGGGAGAGAATCAGGCTGAAATCCATCATCTGATTGATGCGGGAGTCGATCTGACTGGACAGAAAGGTGAGCTGTTTTGTGTTGGAGATCTGCAGTTCTTTGCTGACGACATCATAGGTGACGTTATTCGAGTAGGTGTACATGATTAGAATGGGGATGAACAAGACCACAATTAACAAGTTTATTTTGGCAAAAAGACTGAATGGGGATCTGGTTTTACCTTGAAAAGGCATTAAGCGCTTCCATATATACATGAAAAGTCTCCTTCTAATTCGTGTGTAAACTACCTCTTCTGATGATACCCTAACAAAACACTATCAAGCCTAACAATGTTATATAGCAGACCTCAGAATGGCTTGATACTATTTATATCAGAGAACCCGATCACACACAAAAACTTTTTTTGGGAACAGGAGAAGCGCTATGGAGGCTAAATTGGAGGGTAAGCGGATCCCGCAGGCAAACGTTGGGAACAAGCTGGATAAAAAGAGAAAAAAACGCTACAAACAGCCATGGATTCTGCACTTTATGGTGTTGCCGGCGGCCATTATGGTCTTTATATTTTCATACATTCCGATGTCCGGGATTTTGATGGCATTTCAAGATTATAAACCTGCACTGGGATTTTTCAATTCCGAATGGGTAGGACTGAAACACTTCAGGTACATGTGGGAAAATGATTATTTCCTGCAAATTACGTGGAACACGCTATTTTTTGCCTGTACGAAGATCGTCATGAATCTGATCATTCCGTTTATCTTTGCCTTATTGCTTAACGAGGTACGGAAGATGGCACTGAAAAGAACAATTCAAACACTCGTGTATCTTCCTCACTTTCTGTCTTGGGTTACGTTGTCAGGCATCCTGATCGACATTCTGGCTCAGACGGGTATTGTCAATCAGTTCCTGGTTTCGGTATTCGGCATCAAGCCGATCTTCTTCCTGGGGGATGGCAGCTGGTTCCGGTTCACGATTATAGCGAGTGATGTCTGGAAAGAGTTTGGTTTCAACACAATTATCTTCCTAGCGGCACTGTCCGGTATTAACCCTGCACTCTATGAAGCAGCTGAAGTAGATGGGGCAGGACGCTGGAAGCAAACGATGTATATTACCATCCCGGCACTGATTCCCATTGGGATTGTAATCGCAACACTGGCACTTGGTAATGTGCTTAACGCCAACTTTGACCAGATCTTTAACTTGTATAGTCCGTTGATTTACCAACAAGGAGATATTATCGATACGTTTGTGTATAGAGAAGGTCTGTTAAGTGGGCAGTTCAGTTTCGCTACCGCTGTGAATCTGTTCAAATCGGTCATCAGCCTGATCCTGATTGTGATCTCGTACCGACTGGCTTACCGATTCGCCGGATATCGAATTTTCTAGAAAGGATGACAAACGAATGTACCATAAAACGATGCCTTACCGCATATTCAGCATATTCAACAATGTGTTCCTGACCATCCTTTCACTGCTCTGCTTGCTGCCTTTGTATCACTTGCTCATGGTATCACTTAGTGCATCTGCACCTGCAAATGCTGGTCTCGTAACGTTCTGGCCAATTGGATTTACACTGGAGGCGTATGCCAAGACGTTTGCCAATACCAATTTCCTCTCTTCCTTATGGGTATCTGTGGAGCGGACGGTACTTGGTACTGGACTTGCGTTAATCGTCAACACGATTGCAGCGTATGCACTTTCCAAAGAGACGAGGGTGTTCCGCGCACGTAACATCTATCTGTGGTATTTTGTCATCACGATGCTGTTCAGCGGTGGCCTCATTCCAGGATACATCCTGATTCTAAAGCTGGGACTGATGAACACATTGCTGGCCTTGATCCTGCCAGGATTGGTTGCGGTGTTTAACATTATCTTGCTGCTGAATTTCTTCCGTACCGTTCCGAAGGATCTGGAAGAAGCGGCATTTATCGATGGCGCAGGGCACTTTAAGACGTTTATCAAAATCTATCTGCCTGTCTCGGTACCCGTTATTGCAACGGTTTCGCTCTTCATGATGGTTGGGCATTGGAATGCGTATTTCGACGGAATCATCTACATCCGTGATGCGGAAAAACTGCCACTCGCGACATTCATGCAGACGATCATCGTGCAGGCTGATATGTCGAAGCTTGATCCAGAAGCGGTGAAGAACCTGTCCCAACGGACCATTCGGGCTTCGCAGATCTTTATTAGCGCACTGCCGATCCTACTTGTGTATCCGTTCCTGCAACGGTATTTCGTGACTGGGATTGTGGTAGGTGCTGTGAAAGAGTAGTTGAATGTAGGGAATGAATAGGATTGCAAAATGGAGTCACTGAACTGGGGAAGGCCAGGGAGGTGGCTTCTTTTTTGTGTATAAATAAAGAATGTTGCATATATGTAGTGTATTACCTTTATTTGAATAAAATGGTACGATGGGAAAAATGAAATGCAAGTATATCCTGATTATTCCTATCGAGGAGTTGTACATAGTGAAAAAGATGATGATGTTTACACTTGCTATAACGTTGTTAAGCTGCTCCATGGCTCACACCGTTTCAAGTGCACCTAAGAAAATCAGCGTAATTTTTAATGAAAAGGAACTCAAAACACAGGCAGAAGCCGAAGCGAAAATGATAGACGGCCGAGTATATATCCCGGCTAATATCCTTCGAGGTGCGAGATTCTCGGTAGAGTATAAAAACTCAACGCTGCATTTGGTTAATAGCTATTTTCTGTACACCAGAAATTTGATGGAGATGCATGTGTTTAATCATGTCTTTACAACGCGATTCAACAAGATGGATCAGGAAGTGGTTCACATTTTGGGCAATGTGCTGCTGGAAGAGCCGGTAGATTTCTCGAAATTACACGAGTTCATAGCGGAAGCTGAATCAAATGCGGGAATCCGACCGGAGAACTTTACTCCCGTGCTAGACTATAATTCCTTTGATTTTGGATCTGCGAGACGAAGTGTAGAAGCATACAAAAAAGCAAGTCGAGAGTTAATCGCTTATGTCGATACTGGAGACAAAGAGAGGTTGAAGTCGTTTTACGAAGAGAGAAAACAGGCACTTGAGTACTACGATTCTTATACCAATGTGTATGATCTTATTTTTAAAGCGAGTTTTACGAGTGCAGTGAGATAGAGAAGAAAATAGTAATGATGATAAGTGCGGGAGGGAATTCAAAATGGAATTTAGCAGAATAACTTGGGATAATTTTATCGAATGTATTGAACTTAAAGTTACTCCAGACCAACAAAGATTCATATCCTCGAATCAACATGCACTTGCTGAAGCGTACGTTGCCTCAGATGAGGGGCAGATTATTATTACTTTTGCAGTCTATAAGGAAGATAATATGGTAGGTTTTATTTCGATGTACTATGATGACGGGGATGGCAATTTTGAATATAGCAGTTATGGCATCTTCAAGATGATGATTGACCAGCGATACCAAGGTAAGGGATATGGTAAAGAAATGGTAGTAAAAGCAATCGAGTATGCGAGAACTTTCCCACGTGGAAAAGCCAAAGTTGTAGAACTCACCTACAAACCTGAAAACCTAGCTGCGAAGAAAATTTATGACTCTCTTGGTTTTATTCAAACTGGTGAAATATTGGCATGTGGCGAAGTACAGGCGGTATTAACTTTGTAATTGTCCGTTACAGCTCCAATTCTGCTCTTTCTTCATGAAATTTACACCTTGATTTGGGCTATTCAAATCACCTATTTCCGAATCGGGCGAATTCCAAATTGAGAGAGGATGAATACGATGATGGATCAAAACTTGAAACAAGCAATAGTCAGGGGAGAAACTTCGCTAGGCATTGAATTTGGATCCACACGAATCAAAGCTGTACTCATGGATCACCATTTTAATACCATCTGTTCAAGCAGTTATGAGTGGGAAAATCAATTGATTGGCGGTTACTGGACTTACCATATCGATGAAATGATTCATGGGTTGCAACAAACTTATCATCAATTAAAGCAAGAGATTGAAAAAAATTATGGTGTAACGATACAAAAAATTGGCTCAATCGGATGTTCTGCTATGATGCAGGGTTATATTGCACTTGATCAAAATGGGGAGTTATTGGTTCCGTTTCGTACATGGCGTAATGCCACAACGGGGAAGGCTGCATCAGAGCTAACCGAGAAATTCCAGTTTAAAATTCCAGAGCGCTGGAGCATCGCACATTTGTATCAAGCGATTTTGAACGGAGAAGAGCATGTTACGAACATCAATTATATTACGACGTTATCGGGTTACATACATCGGCTGTTAACTGGCAGTAAAGCTATTGGTATAGGGGATGCCTCAGGTATGTTCCCAATTGATGAATCCACACTGGAATACCATGAAGATATGTTGAAGAAGTTTGACGATATAATTGCCGACAAAGGCTACACGTGGAATCTTAAAGATATTTTACCTAAAGTGTACACTGCAGGTGAACATGCCGGATATCTTAGTGAAGCTGGTGCCCGACTGTTAGATCCATCAGGTAACTTGGAATCCAATATTCCACTTTGCCCTCCGGAAGGCGATGCTGGAACAGGCATGGTTGCTACGAATAGTGTCCAAAAACGTACGGGTAACATTTCCGTAGGTACATCGATTTTTGCCATGATTGTATTAGAAAAAAACCTATCTAGGGTATACCCTGAGATTGACATCGTGACTACACCTGATGGCAATCCTGTGGCTATGGTTCTTGCGAATAACTGCTCCAGCGATATTAATGCCTGGGTCGACTTGTTCCGTGAGTTTTATGAGGCGATGGGACAGAAGCCCGATATGAACCAGTTATTCAGTGTGTTGTTCAATGAAGCACTGAAAGCTGACGCTGATGGCGGTGGCTTACTGAGCTATGGCTACTATTCAGGCGAGAACATTACAGGAATTGCAAAAGGTCGTCCATTGTTCGTACGTTCTCCAGAGAGCCGCTTCAATCTGGCAAACTTTATGAGAGTCCATCTGTTTGCTGGGTTTGCTGCACTAAGGCTCGGGCTGGATATTCTCACACAGAAGGAGCACGTAACGATTGAGCACATTTGGGCGCATGGCGGATTGTTCAAAACCCCACTAGTCGCTCAAAAAATGTGCGCAACCGCACTGAATATTCCCGTGTCGGTCATGTCTACCGCTGGTGAAGGTGGCGCATGGGGAATGGCTATTTTGGCTTCCTACATGGTTAATAAGCAGCAACACGAGGGTTTGGCGGAGTACCTTACTACTAAGGTGTTTATTGATGCAGAAGGACAAGAGATTTCTCCAAATAGCGCGGATGTGAATGGATTTGCCTTGTTCATGGAGCGTTACACAGAAGGACTGGCCATTGAGCAGTCAGCGGTAGATCATTTCGTGGAAAATGGGAAAAAAGCCTGAGATGTAATCATATTTCTTGAACAGAGGAAATTGGAACGAAGCCCGTTGCCTACACTATGATGCCCTGTTATAATTTCGATATATCTATCGTATTGGGGGTTATGACGTGGCAATATGGATAATGCCGGATTGCTCGTTCGCTAGAAAGCCTTACGCAAAGCCTGAATAGGGGCGGACTTTGTGTAGGGCGCGACAAAAATGAG
Source organism: Paenibacillus sp. FSL M7-1414 (assembly GCF_038003195.1). Classification (NCBI taxonomy): domain Bacteria; kingdom Bacillati; phylum Bacillota; class Bacilli; order Caryophanales; family Paenibacillaceae; genus Paenibacillus; species Paenibacillus sp. FSL M7-1414. Next base: position 1,717,379 of record NZ_JBBOOS010000001.1, read on the forward strand.
ATTGTTGCCCTGGAATCTACATTAACATAATGTTACATCCCGCAGGCTTTGCACCTTATTTGTTCTTCCAATAAAAATAAGGGGCTGAACGCCATGCAAACACCATTTATTCAGAATCATCAATTTAATTATATTCAAAAACAAGCTGATTTCCTGCTCAAAACGCTACGCTCGGTTGCGGATCCAAAAGTATTGGAAACCGTCCGTTATACGGTTGGCACAAATGCGGTGAGCATCTTCGATGAACTCACTCTGGAGCAGAAGCAACTGCTGGAGCAGTTATCCACGTATGAGACGACACATGAATTGCAGACGTATCTGAACCAGATCGAATCATATCTGATTCCATATCCGCAAGTATCAGCGAAGCAGATTCAGAAGTTGTTTCCAAAGGCCAAGAAGCTTAAAGTGCCCGATCTCGAATCCATCGATTACGCACACACAACCTATCTGAGATGGACTGACATTGCGACGAGCCGTTTGTTCATCGTGTACCCGCACGAAGGCAGATTCCTCGGTATTGAGGGACGGATTACACCCACGAACAAAAAAGGGTACTGCATGTTCTGTCATCGTCATCAGGAGCTGGGATTCTTCAACGTGAAGACCAAGGCTCATTCGCCGGATAACTTTTCTTCCATTGCCCAGTACGTATGCATGGATAACACAGCTTGCAACCATAGCATTACCGATATCACTATGTTGGAGAAGTTTCTTCTCTCGACAGTAAAATAATGAAAGACACACAGGCAGGGTCGCTCTTCGGAGCGACCTTTTTGCCGTGTTCAAGCGTAGTGATTCGCCATTGAACGTACCACTAAACTTCAGAATTCATATTCGGGTCATACATTTTTCTCATACGATCATGGAGTCGAAATATCGTTGGCATAGTTCAGTCCCAAGTGATGTGCATGGTTCAGCAGTGCCTCATAATGCTCAGGCTTGGATTCCAACGTTTCATATAAAAACTCAACCCTCGATTGGGACACGCCGCAGTAATCGGCAATCCCCACATTGAGCAGGTTGGCGATCGATTGACCATAGTTGCGCTTATGCATCTGTTCTTCCGTCACACCCGAAAGAGAGATCCACAAGATCTGCTTATGAGAGAGCTTGTTCGCGCCGTAGGCAAATCCGTTGTTCATGACACGATCCACATAACCTTTCAACATGGCTGGCAGATGCCACCACCAGAGAGGAAACACAAAAGCCACAGCATCGTGTTTCTTCAACCGCTCCATCTCCGTCTCAACCTCAGGCGAGAATACCTGATTTTCTTGGGTATAGTCTGGTTCATCCATCTCTCGGAGAATTGGGTCGAAGCCAATCCCATGCAAATCCAATATCTCATAACCGTGACCAGCATCGGTAAGACCCTGTGCAAAACGTTGAGCTACCTGAAAGGTCAAGGAGTCTTTTCTTGGGTGGGATACTACAACGAGTACGTTCATCTTATCTTTCACTACCTTTCTGGATTGCAGTCTTGTAGCCATAAATCAGTGGCTGATGCTATTATAAACAGGTATGAAAACATCTGGAAGTACGCACTTTGATGTTCTATAGGAAGAATGAAGTGCTATAGGAACATTAAAGTACCCTAAATGGATGCCTCGAAATAGGCTCAAATAATAGAAAAAAGAGCAATAAAAAGATTATGATTCACCTTGATATAGCCTGATTATGGAGGGGTTCAGAATGACGGAACATGAAGACACAAACGCTCCAAAGAAATATAAAGTAGGCGTGGAAGCGGCCTTGGAAGTGATGGGCGGGAAGTGGAAGCCTTTGATTATTTATCATTTGATGACAGGACGTAAACGCACGTCGGAGCTTCGAAGATTGATACCGGACATTACACAGAAGATGCTGACAACACAGCTCAGAGGACTTGAAAAGGATGAGATCATACAGCGCAAAGTATATTCGGAGGTGCCTCCCAAAGTGGAATATGAGTTGACGGACTACGGATGGGGACTCAAGCCCGCGCTGGACCATTTATGTTATTGGGGAGAAGAGCATCTGGACAAAATCCACGGGGATAAGTTTAAAGTATTGGAGGATTTCGATTCTCAGGAAAGTTGAAGAGAGGGGCACGAGAAGGTGGATGGTGCAGAGCACGTGAAACAGGTAGTTCCCATTCGTTGTGAAGGCGTGGCTGTAGTTCTGTTGAAGAAAAGCCTCGATCAATACCGTGTACTGATGCTAAAGCGGGCTGGTCGTATGTTGCATAACGAGTGGTGTTATGTTGGCGGCGGGATAGAAAAGGGCGAGAAGGCATGGGAAGCTGCACTCAGAGAAGTTCATGAGGAAACAGGTATTACGGAAGTCCGGTTGTATTCTGCCAATCAATTCGAACAATATTATTCACCCATGGGGGAGTATATCTATACCGCTCCCGTATTCGTAGGATATGTGGATGAAAGCCAGGTTGTCCGGTTAAATCATGAACATACCGAGTACCAATGGATGACGTTTGACGAAGCTAAAGAAAATGCGGCATTGCCTGGGATTGATAACATTTTGGATTTTGTTGAAAAGTATTTTGCCAGAAAAGCCCCTTCCGAGTGGCTTCGGATTAATGGTTAGAATAATTAGGAGGTGGAACTCATCACATACAAGACGATTTATCCAAGAGCATGGTTGAGCCTATTATGTATGTTGGTCATTGAAGCTATGTTTTTCAGAAATATTATTTATGATGAAAATGGTATTATGAAGTACTTCCTGATCGTTATATTGACCTTTATTCTCGGTTATATCGTTTTTCTGCTCTGGCGTTTGTTTTTCACTAAACCCAGTATTACGCTGGAAAGCGATCATGTGATTTCTATGAAACTTCAGAGATATGATGCATCTCAGATTGAGTGTATTTATATGAATTACAGACGGATTGGCATCAAACTCTATGGTAAACGGTTAGTGCCGATGGATCTATGTTTTTATTTTCAACGAGGTCAGGAGTCCGCAGGAGTAGAATCAGTGTATGAATGGGCGGCGCGAAATGACAAAGAGATTAAACATAAATTGTTTCAAACCATGGGATAGAACAGTGCATTTGCGAATATAAGGAATCGTTGAGGCTGAGGATTTTGGAGGCGTAGCGATGCAAACAATAGAGCAATTTCTAACGAGATCGATCTGAAGTGGTCGAGGTGTTAGGCTTTACGAGATCTGTTATCGCTAACACGATTATTGACGTAGATTTCTAAAAACCAGTAGGAGAGGTGCTTATGAGATATCTAACGAAAGAATGGTATGAGTTGTGTCAACAGACACATCTTCATTTTGGTTTAAGAGTACATAACGGAGCTAATGAGTCAGATGAGAATCTATTTTTAAGGCTGTATAAAAGAAAGGAAAAAGCGCATGTGAAAGAAGAACGCGGAATGTATAACTTGGACCCACGTTTCATGCTGGAGCATGATGGACAGGTGCTCACTCGCCTAGACAAAGCTTTCGGTGAGGAAGAAGTGACAGAAGAGGATCAGATCGTATTTCACATGCCGCCGGAACAAAGAGCACATATCGAGAAACGTATTGCAGAATATGATGTACGACCTCCTTTTGATGAGAAGAAATGCAAGGAAGAGTACAAAGAATCGATAGAGTGGACTTTTCAATATAAGGCAGAGAATTTGCCACTAGAAATCGTTGAACAAATTGCGGATATTCGTGTGTTTACATTGGGATATTGCACGAGAGAAGTTTTACAGCAATTAAAGAAAAAAAGTGCAGAAAATAGGAGAGAGATGGGACGCGTATCAACCCAATACAGGGAAACAATGATGGCACAGGAGATCCCCGATGAAATACATGGCCGGGTTCAATATCATGATTGTACGGTAACGGAACTGTTGACGATGGATGAAGTGGTTATTCGTTTTGACACCCGTGGGGGCTTCACCAATATAAATAAACTTACGCTGGTTGCACCCGAAATCATCAAGCAAGACGGTGGGATTGTAGGCAGTTACTGGCTGTATCAAGAGCTGTATCGAATCGATAACGGATATGAGCTTCATGTTTTATTTGAGGGAGAGAGTATGCCTGAATTGATTGTTCGCTGTGCTGACATTCTCGTAGAGGAAGAATGAGAGAGGCCAAGAGGATGAATATGGAGGGAATAGAGATGGAATGGACCACCAGTACCTTTGGTTATTTATCTACTCCCGTATTTGTCGTGGGCATTGCATGTTACTTCTTTCCTGATTTTCTATACAAAATATTTGTTCTGATGAGATATCGAAAAATTAAACCGAATTACGAGTTTGAAGATAACCCACCTAATAGTGATATCCCTAAACATATCGAAATAATATTAAAAGTACTAGGCACCATAATGGTTATATTAGGGATGATATGGTTTTGGTTTTCAGAAGAGTTTTATAACATATTATTTTGACAGCAAGGAGTTGAACACCATTTTGGAGTTTTATGGAGCTTTAGTAGTATCACTTATATGTTTAATTGTCGTTCTTATCTTTGCAGCAATTGTACGTTATGCGATAGATTCATCCAAAACATCGAAAAAGCTGGATGTATTAATCAAAGAAGTACACTATCTGAAAACTGAAATTAAAAAATTGCAACACCATAAGCAGCAAGATGGTAGCAAGCATATTATTGACGAAAAAGTATAGATGAACACCTTGAAATTTTTCTGAGAAGGGAACGGACCTTGATGAACCCACAGGTGAACGTACAAGCTGTTTTTATAGACAGAGATGGAACAATTGGTGGTACAGGTCATTTTATTCATCCGAGAGATTTCAGATTATACCCCAATGCTCAAGAAGCAATTATGCATTTAAAGCGAGAAGGAATTATGGTACTGGCTTTTACGAATCAATATCGAATCTCACGTGGAGAAGCAAGTGTTGAGGATTTTGAAGAGCAATTTCGTGAGTATGGATTCGATCACTCCTATATATGTCCGCATGAGCAAGAATGCAGTTGCAGAAAGCCTAAACCCGGAATGTTATTACAGGCATCAGAGGAACACGGTCTGGATTTATCCAAATGCATAGTAATTGGAGATGTAGGAGATACAGACATGCTTGCTGCCCATGCCGTAGGAGCGACCAAGATCATGGTGCGAACAGGCTGGGGGGAATCTTCATTAACCAAATTCAGAGACAAATGGATGGAGACCGAACCTGATTATATCGCAGAAGATATTTGGGATGCCGTACAATGGATCATTCATGGAAGAGAATTCAGTAATTAAAAGACAGGAGGTAACTGTGTATGGGCATGTCAGACTATTACAAAAACCTGAGGGAAAAGATCGGCAACGAGCTTGTTTTTATGCCGGGTGTAGCTGGGATTATCCGAAATGAACAAGGGGAGATTCTGTTCGGTCGTAAACATAACGAATCAACCTGGGGGCTGATTGCTGGAGCAATTGAGCTTGGTGAAATACCGGCGCAAGCGATGGTAAGAGAGGCACTGGAAGAGACAGGTCTAGTTGTTGAACCCGAGAAGATTATCGGGGTATACGGGGGTGAAGCAAGACGGTTTACATACAGTAATGGTCATCAGGTTGAATATTTGACTATCGTATTTGAATGCAGGATCAAATACGGGCAACTCACGCCCGATAATGAAGAGATGAAGGATCTGCAGTTTTTCCCCGAGGATCAGCTTCCACCCATGGCAAACCAGTATCCAGATTATATGTTTAGCTCCAATCAAGAGGAACGGGCGCATTTTGAAAGATAATCCAACCGACTGTGCGATTGAAATCTAAACTCACTCACCTTATCTTCGACAAATGAATTCAGATCCTAGTTATTATGAGGAGAACCATATGTTAATTAATCCAACGATTAATGAGATCAATGACTTATTCAAGATGCATTCCATCAACGAAGAAATATCTGAAATTCAAAGTTTGTCAGGTACCACAGCTGGACGTATTTATCGATTGAGTACAAGTCTGAATAAGCACTATATTTTGAAATCAGATGAACCCGAACAGATTCACATCGCCCAGCAGTTTTTGGATACGTATAAGAATTCTTCGTTACTGCCTGAAGTTTTGTTGACTGATCCGGATAACACTTATTTCATTTATACGTATATGGAAGGTACGACCCATTTCAACCGGGGCCAGAAAAGAGACTGGTTAACTCGTCTGGTGAAAGAGTTATTCAATACATATGTGCGTTCTACAGATACGAAATCATGGGGCAGAATAGAGTTCCCACAGAGGACATGGAAAGAATTCAATCAGATTAGTATTCATGAAGCAAAGATGAATATCGGAAGTGTTTTAACGACAGATGATTATAATCTGGTTCAATCCAAAGTGGATCGTCTTTTTCATGAGGAAGAAGAAAAGTTTCTTTTACATGGCGATACGGGGGTTCATAATTTTGTATATGATAAAAATGAACTCATCGGCGTTATTGACCCATCTCCAATGGTTGGACCTATCCTCTATGATTTCTTGTATGCTTTTAGCTCTTCGCCGGATGATATCAACACCGAAACATTATTTGCTACGTTCGAACTTTTAGAGCAAGTAGATATGGATAAATCCAGATTGATAGAGGAAGCTCAGGTCCATCTATATTGCCGAATTGGGCTGAGTAACAAGCATCATCCTGATGATCTGCCTGAGTATTTGAAGGCTTGGCATGAATGGAAGCGATTATGTCAGGAACTTTGAACTAACAAACTTTTTACAGCTATCGCAAATGCCTTAGTTCAGACTATACAAGAAAGGAGAGATATCACAAGTTTGATAACAAAAGTAGTTTGAATCGTCTGAATGCTTGGACGACCTCCGATGTACTTCATGGCGACTTACTTGCCAGTAAAGAACTTATCTATGACAAGTGTGGCTTTGTATGCTCACAACCATATGAAGAAGCACAAAATGCTGAATATGGTGCATATGTGTTCACCATAAATGCTCTCTCCATTCGATTTCGCGTCGCCAAAACCACGCCAACCAAGATCGGACAATTTGTTACCCTATGGCAGCGGAGTGAGGATGGAACGACACAGCCATATGATGGATCAGATCCAGCAGATGTGTATGTCATTAGTACGCGCGCAGGCAGCCACTTTGGTCAATTTGTATTTCCAAAGCATGTATTGTTACAGCGAGATATCATATCGGATCAAGGCAAAGGTGGCAAGCGAGCCATACGTGTATACCCGCCTTGGGACAAACCAACAAGTAAACAGGCTCTAAAAACACAGCAATGGCAGCTGGAATACTTCTTGAAAGTATCTTTTACCGAACCGTTGAACTGTGATCAAGCTCGGGTACTTTATGATAAACCATTATAATCACCTATGATTTAGGAGTGTGGTCATGATCGTATTAACGTCAGCAATAGCATTTACCTTCCTGATCCTAATCGTGATTCTCTTTCAAGTTGCTTTAGCGGTAGGTGTGCCTTGGGGGGAGTACGCCATGGGTGGAAAGTTTCCCGGGAAATACCCTATCTCCAATAATCATTGCCATTTCATAACAATGAGCAACAAAGAAATATACAAAAACAGAGCTCTGGCATGTATGCCAAAGGGCTCTATTAATCACTGCCGTTCCTCATTTATACTTATGATAGTTTAACCCTACATAGAGAAGATCAACGGAGAGGAGTGGTTTTATTATGCCGATCTACTACTACCTTGCAGCAGTTTTAGTTGTAACAGCCTATATGGTTCGACGTAAGCTCAAGATTTTCCGTCCAGCAGCAGGAAGACGCAGAAAACAGATGAAAGTTACGTACAGACGAAAAAAAGCACCATTGAATCTTGGACTTCGAGAAGAAGTCTCCTATCAGCAAACCATTCTTCAATTGGAGAAGAGTTACAATAAGCATTTTGCCAACAAACTCAAGATCCGAATTCAACAGGAATATCCTCACATGAAAACGCTGGAGTATCGGTGGAAATTGATAGAGCTTAAGCGATATTTCATTATGGCTTCATTACTTAAGCAGGTGCCCATGTTCAGTGATGAAGTTGATGATTTGTGGCATGAGATGCTGATGTTTACGAAATCTTACGCTGATTTTTGTGCAGAATTAATGGGTTCCACGGTACACCATGAGCCGGCAATCACCCGCCGCGAAACGCCAGAAGCACGTGCATGGTTTGACTGGGTGTACTGCCAATTATTTGAGTTCACCCCCTACAGTGCTGCAATCTGGGGTGATTTTTTCACTTACCCATTATCCAGTGATGTACAGAAGCTGATCGCACAGGGAGATCAATCCGAACTGGTGAATGAACTGTTTCATGCCAGACGCATGCAGGAGGATCCTGAAGCTGCTCAGGTGATTGCCTACTTGATTGGTCAACTACGTAGATCCGCAACTCTAAGTGAAGAAGAGCTGTCTCCAGCATCTTCCGGAAGTAGCGATGTAGCTCTCGTCATGGCTAGCGCCATGATATATTACTCCATGCATAACGAGGCGACATATGGGCTACACATGGGCCGGCTGGAGCAGGAAATTCTTCCACAGGAAAAGGCAGCCTATGGTTCCTCGTCAAGCAGTAGTTGCACGAGCAGTTCCAGCTGTTATGCGGATCAATGTACCGACAGTAGTAGTTCCTCGGGAGAATCCGGATCATCCTCGGGATCATCTTCTGACTCTTCTTGCAGCTCATCCAGCTGTTCATCTTGTGGTGGTGGCGGAGATTAATGAAGTTGAGTATTTGGGCTACAGTGAATCTGCAATCTTGAATGAAACAGTCACTAGACAAATGGAGATTGCCGGAAGGGAAGAGCACATGCGAAGCAACAAATTCACACCGTATTTAAGTTTTATAGGTTTTGGATTAGTCATTCTGACCTTAAGCGTGAATGTAAGCTTTAAGCTAGGAATTGAGAAAGGCTTGGATGAAGTCCACGCTGGAACGCGGAAAAATGAACAAAGAAGATTTCTTGGATCAGATCAAGAAAGTTAAGACCAGTTTGGGAATCAACATCAGTTATATTGTCATCCTGTTGTTTCAGCTTGGATACGTCATTATAAACTGGGACGAGGTTGATGTTTAGTATTCGGACCGACCTTTCCTGATTTTGAATAGAAATATACATAACCTTTAGGAGGAATATTCATTGAAAGCATTATCAATCGTTAGCCTTATTGGGTTCTTACTCAATTTTTTATTTATCGTAGTTTTTATAGATGGTTCGCAAGAAAGTGCGGAGGTAGCGGCAGGTTTGGGGATTTTGGGTGTCCTGTATGGTCTGCTTTTCTCAATCCTAGCTTTGATCATATCAAGCAAGAGAAAAAAGACCCCTGTAAATGTTCATGAACAACTGCTTCAGCTAGGTGACTTAAAAGAAAAAAATATCATATCAGAATATGAATTCGATCAAAAGAAAGAGAAGTTACTCTCCAGATACAAGTAGTCCAGAGCCCGCTACGGTTAGGTAAAGGCTATTCTATTTTCTACTCATACCAAAAAGCTGAACTTAGGAAAATAAAAACAGGGCGTTCCCTTCACCGGGGAATCTGCCCTGTTTTCATTTAGAAGCAACTAATATTTGTTACCCTTCTCAATGGTGATGATGTGCGTGAGCATCTGGTGCGTCGCCTTTGACGGTACATAATACCGAGGTGTCATGCAGATGTTTTTCGGACTCTACTTGGAGCGTCACATGTTTGATTTCTTTATGCTCCAGCATATGTTCAATCTTCTGAACCAGGATCTCGGATGCATAAACATCCATCATTCCATCCACCACAATATGAGCGGTCAGCGCATTCAGGTTACTGGTGATGGACCAGACATGCACATCGTGTACACCTTTGACGCCATCGACTTGTTTAATGGTCTGCACCAGTTCATTCACATCGACATTGGCTGGAGTGCCTTCCATCAAAATATGCAGGGATGATTTGGTGACATAGAAACCACTTCGTAATACCAACGCCGCGACAATCACACTCGCCAGTGGATCGGCCCAACCCCAGCCAAAGAACATCATGAGCAGTGCTGCCGCAATGGCCCCAACCGATCCCAGCATGTCACTGATGACATGGAGATAAGCCCCGCGCATATTCAGGTTATTCTCTGTATCACTACCACGCATCATGATCCAGGCCACCAGAATATTAATGAGCAATCCAATGACGCTGATGATTAACATACCTATGGTTGCGACTTCTGGCGGGTGGATAAAACGACCAATGGCTTCGTAAAAAATGTAGAGCGCAATGGCGATTAACGTAATTCCGTTTAACGTAGCGGCCAAAATTTCAAATCTTCTGTACCCGTACGTTTTACCAGTATTCACTGCTTTTTCACCAAAGGTGAACGCCAGTAAAGCGATCCCGAGTGCAATGGAATCGGACAACATATGACCTGCATCCGAGATGAGCGCGAGACTGTTGGTGATGAATCCACCAATGGCTTCAACGATCATATAGATGGTAATAATAATGAAGGAAAACAACAGGACTTTCTTGTTATTGGTAGTATGAGCGTGGTTGTGTCCATGATCGTGCCCATGGTTCTGATCGTGATGATGTCCGGACATATAAATCCTCTCCTTTGGAGCCTTGCTCCGTTATGTAATATGGTTTCTAGTGTGGCTATAATTGATCCTTAGCGATGGTTAATCACTAACAAATGAATATATGAGCGTTCGTTCATATATTATGGTTTTATTATAGTTGTGCCTCATAATAGTGTCAACCAGATTCATGGAAATGTAAACATGGCCGCGGTGTTTCCGGGAATGTGTGCTGGCGAATGAGATTGCTTTTATGCTACCATCTGTGCAGAATCAAAGTGAGATGTACTTGTTACATAGAAGGGCGGACAACCATATGAAACATCTGCTGCTGGCAGACGATGATGCCAATATTCGAGCACTCCTGCGGCATGTCATGACCAAGGAAGGGTATCGGGTCCATGAAGCACAGGATGGATTGGCAGCGGTCAAACTGATGCAAGAAACGCCGATCGATCTGGCGATCCTCGATGTGATGATGCCAGGTATGGATGGACTGGAGTTATGTGATTACATTCGGCAGCATTACGACATTCCAATTATGTTGCTGACGGCTCGAGATCAGCTATCTGACAAGAGAGACGGTTATTTGAAAGGAACGGATGAATACGTGACCAAGCCGTTTGAACCTGAAGAACTGGTCTATCGGGTAAAGGCGTTGTTTCGTCGGTACCATCGCACATCCAGCGATATTATCCGTATGAACCGGATTGTCATTGACCGCAACAATGTGGAGGTTACCGATGGGCAATCCATTCTCTTTTTGCCAATGAAAGAATTTGAATTACTCTCACAGCTTGCCCAGTTTCCAAGCCGTTTGTTCTCGCGGGATGAGCTCATTCGGCTCGTATGGGGAGCAGATTATGAAGGAGATGACCGTACCGTTGATGTACATATCAAGCGACTCCGTGATCGTTTTGCCGATTATACGGATGACTTCGTCATTCAGACGGTCCGGGGCATTGGATACAAGATGGAGGTGAAAGCACCTTGAGGACCTTGTACGTCCGGGTATTCCTCATTACGATTGCGGTGATTATGGTCAGCGGCATGCTCGGTTTTCTTTTGTCGAATATCTACTACCATACAAAGCTCAAGGATTTTAATGATGAGAAACTGGTGGGCATCGCGATGCAAATGAAGCAGTTTGTGGAGCAGCAACCCGGCACGATGGAGGATTATCTGAACAATGCCGCCGCACTCGGATACGAAATCTATGTGACGGATGGAAAAGGCACTGACCAATTCTATGGCCGCGAATTCCGTGAAAAAGATCTGAATAAGCAAGCTGTAGATCTGGTGCTGCGGGGTGAGGTATACCATGGTGTCGCTCAGTTTCCGAGTAAACCTTTCATTACCGGTTTTTTCGATAATCAATTAAGTAACACCGTGGGTGTTCATCTGCAACTGGGCAATGCCAATTACGCTCTCTTTATGCGCCCGGATGTAATTCTGCAATTCGGTGAGCTGCGAATCTTTTTTGCGCTGATTGGAGCATTGACGATAGGTATTAGTATCCTGATCTTTCTGATCAGTACCCGCTATCTGGTCAATCCGATTGAACGTCTGTCCGAGGCGACCAAGCGCGTTGCTCAAGGAAAATATAATCTGAAATTGCCTACCGCAAGGCGGGATGAGATTGGACAGCTGGCCCAGCATTTCATGACCATGAGTCGTGAATTGGAAAGGGTCGATCAGGCGCGGCAGCAGTTTGTATCGAATGTATCGCATGAGATTCAATCACCGCTGACCTCGATTCAGGGTTTTGCCCAATTGGTGGCGGATCGGGATCTGCCTGAACAGGAACGGGAGCACTATGCATCGATCATTGAGGAAGAGAGTCGTCATCTCTCCTTGCTCAGTAAACAACTGCTTCTCCTGTCCTCCCTTGAACAAGGCAACGAAGATCTGTCCAAAGTGAAGTTCTCTTTGCGAGATCAATTCCGGCAAACGGTTCAGGTGCTGCAATGGCAACTCGAAGAAAAAGAACTGCTGCTTCGGATATCGGTGCCCGAATCCATCCAGCTGGTCGGCAATGAAGTGCTGCTCATGCAGGTGTGGATGAATCTGCTGGGTAATGCAGTGAATCATCTGCCACAGGGAAGAAGCATCGAGATTCATGCGGAGCAGTCGGATAACCAGTATGTGATTCAGATTCGGGATACAGGAGACGGGATTGCTGCGGAGCATCTGCCTTTCCTGTTCGATCGATTCTATCGGGTGGATCGTGCGCGGGAACGTTCTTCTGGACGAACCGGGCTTGGACTTGCCATTGTGCAGAAAATTATCCGAATTCATGACGGTACAATCGAGGTTTCCAGTTCGCCTGAGGGTACAGTCTTCACGGTGACACTTCCGCAGATGTAATCTGTTATTCATTTGCCGTTCATTTTCGCCTCCTATACTTGGATTATCAAGAGGGAGGTCACAGAACATGTACTTGGCTATTCGGGAAATGAGGTATGCCAAAGGGCGCTATGCCTTAATTGCTACAATCATGGTGCTGGTTTCATTTCTGGTACTGTTTGTTACAGGTCTTGCACAGGGGCTGGCGTATGATAACGCAGCTTCGGTCAAAAATATGGCAGCAACCCACTTTGTGCTGGAGCAGGATTCGAATCATCGGTTCACCCGGTCACAAGTGGATCAGGATCAGCTTGAGCAAGCTCGCTCCGTAGTGGGGCAAGAGAACGCTGAGCCACTCGGTGTGAAAATGACAACCGTCAGTCCAACCGGCGACACAAAAAAGATCGATGTCACGCTGTTCATGGTTAATCCGGAGGGCTGGCTTGCTCCAACGGTGACTGAAGGGTCTCTGATTACGGATCAGACAAAAGGGCAGGTTGTGGTGGACCAAAAGTTGTCTGAATCTGGTGTCACGATTGGTACCGTTCTGGTCGATCAAGCTTCGGGAACGGAGTGGACCGTTGGTGGATTTGTACAAAATGAGTCTTTCAGTCACTCCCCAGTGGTGTTCCTGAATGAACAGGAATGGCTTACGCTTCAAGGAGGTTCACGAACTTCGCAAAGTTCAGGGGACACCAATGCCAATGCTTCGATATACAATGCTATTGCGATTAAGGATGGGGGCGATCAGGTAGACCGCCTGAGTGTTGCATTGTCTAATACGGAAATCATAACGAAGTCGGATGCCGTATCGGCCATTCCTGGATATAAGGAAGAGCAGGGATCGTTGCTCATGATGATCGCTTTTCTATATGTCATCTCGGCGTTTGTGCTTGCGGTATTCTTCTATGTCATCACGATTCAGAAAACGAGTCAGTTCGGTATATTAAAAGCCATCGGAACGCGGAATGCTTATCTGGCGGGTAGTGTTTCGTTACAAGTGTTGGTTCTGTCGGTTGGCAGTCTGGTGATTAGCGTACTATTGGTTCGACTGTTTGAGTCCATCTTGCCAGCATCGATGCCGTTTCAATTAGGTTTATCCACCCTCGCACTGACCTGTGTATTATTCATACTCATGTCTATGGCGGGTTCATTGTTCTCGGTGTGGAAGGTTACCAAAATTGATGCACTTGATGCGATTGGGAGGACAGCAGCATGAGAAACCGATTGGTATTGCAGGGAATTACACAGACCTTTGAAGATGGTGGCAGTAAACGGACGATTCTGGACAAGTTGCACCTTGAGGTTGCTGAAGGGGAACTTGTGGCTGTGATGGGGCCTTCCGGCTCGGGCAAAAGTACATTCTTGTCCATTGCAGGCGCACTTCTTGAACCGACGGAAGGACAGGTTTTGCTGGACGGAGCCTCTATTATGGGCAAAAGCAAACAAGATATATCCGATGTACGGCTTCAGCAGCTTGGTTTTATATTTCAAAGTGCCAACCTCATTCCGTATCTGAAAGTAGAAGAACAACTGATGGTGGTCGCAAAGCTCGCCGGAACGGATAAAAATAAGGCGGAGAAACGAGTGGATGAGTTGTTGGATACGGTAGGGTTAACCCATCGGAGGAAGGCATATGCAGAGAAGCTGTCTGGCGGGGAACGTCAGCGGGTCGCCATTGCACGGGCATTGATGAACGATCCGGCTGTTCTGCTCGCGGATGAACCAACAGCCAGTCTGGATGCGGAACGTGGGCTGGATATTGTCGGCATGATTGCACGGCTCGTGAAAGAGCAGGGCAAGAGTGCAGTGATGGTTACGCATGATGAGCGGATTTTGCCGCTCTGTAGCCGGGTTCTTTTTTTGGAAAATGGGAAACTGGTGCAGCATTAGAAGGAGAATGGTCTGAGAGTCTGGAGAGAACACTGATTCAAGGCTTAAGGGCAGAGAGCGTAAGAAGAGGGTCACGTATTCCCCGGTGGGAAGGTGGCCTTCTTTCTGTGTTTTCGACTATAATTGGAAGAATAGTGGAATTAGATAGAGAGGATCGGGTGCGGATGAGTAGCTTGAGTGCGGAACTATTTCCGGCGCTGAGTACGTCAATTCATTGGGGAATTATTGAGGCGGAGTTCAGATTGAACGACATCGTGGATGAAAAGCTGGTGAGTAATATTAGCATCATTCCGTTTGTCGGGGATCAATGTGTTGTCTTCCAACTGGATAATGGAGCCTGGGAGCTGCCTGGGGGTACGCTTGAAGCAGGTGAGCAGTATATGGATGGATTAAAACGCGAACTGATGGAGGAACTTGGGGCAGAAATGCGGTCCTATCAGATCTTTGGTCAATTCTATTGCACATCCAGTGCGTTGGAACCGTATCGACCGTATATCCCGCATCCCCATTTCGTACGAATCATCGGTTATGGAGATGTTGAACTTGTCGGTGATCCGCTGAATCCGGAGGATGGTGAGCAGGTGGTTGCAGTGGAAGTGGTAGAGATTGATGAAGCGATCCAAAGATTCCAGAAACAGAACAGACATGACATTGCGGAGATGTACAAACTGGCTTATGTACTGCGAAATGAAGCTAAACAGTCAGGCAAGGGCCAGGTATTATAATTCCAGATAACTTACGGAGGTAATGATGATTCGAGATAAAATTAACGAGCTGCTGGATGCGTTACCCGAAATGGAACTGAACCGAGCATATTGGGGGATTGAGCGTATCCATCAGGAATATATGTTCAAGGAGAAATTGCAGGATAAAGGGGTTGTCGTATCCGAACTGTATGAGGAATCCGAAGGGATTGTACAGCAATGGGACAGCGTATTTGCCCATAATATCGATGATGTGGTCAAAGAGTCTATCCATTATAGCCAGTACAAGTGGCATATGTTCAGTTATGAACAACAGAAATGTCTGACACATGATGAAGCACGAGATGCTTTCGATGCCGAGCCGAAAGATGAAGTATATGTGATGTATGAAAGTGGTGGTTGGGTGCTTTTATACGAAAACGCGAATCGGGTCATTGCAGCGGATTTTGATTCGGAGCAGGATATCTATATCTTCGACCGAGCGTTTACATGGACGTACGTGTATACGCACGAATCCATGTGTGGCCCTTATTTTTATAAAATAGAACAAGCATGATTCTGAACAAAAAAGGGTAACAACGAATTAAATAAACTTTGCCTTGGGAGTGATATCAATGCAGGAACTTTTTAAGAAGATCATCAAAACAGACGTCAAACCCGTATTTGCCAAACACGGCTATTCGAAGAAAAATCTGAATTTCTACAAAGCGGATGGAAACCTCGCATATAAGTTCAACATTCAAAGAGCAAAGTATAACACCAGTAGACAAGTCCAGTTTTATGTTAATTGTGGTGTTCATTCCACCGAACTTGCGGAGTTGCATTCCGTTGGATTGAATGGAGACATATTGGAGTTCACATCTCATTTTACCTGCCGAATCAGAGAAATAGCCCCTGCCGCTCCGGCCCACTATACCTTAACGCCTGATATCGATCCAGACGCTTTATCGAAAGAACTGGTGTCACATTTGGAAGAGGGAATGTCATTCCTACACTCGCTAACAGGGGCCAAAGATATAGTCCATTATTATATGGACAAGACAGCTCTACATTTAAGCGAAGTAACCTTCCGCTTCCTGCTAAAAGCCGGCGATACGGAAGAAGCCAAGCATTATTTACAGCAACTGCACGCCAAATACGGAGCCGAAAAGCGCTGGGCCATATTAGAAAAGAAATATGCAGCCGTTTTTGCCGAGTACGGAATGTAAGTTATATGGTAAGAAAACAAGCCGAATTCATAACCTAATTTCAATTTGTTTGGAGCTGAATTTAACAATAATTAAAATTGCGATTCCTTCCAATAATATGTCTGAGATAAGGGTGAAAATCTGGAAGGACTGATAATCATGAGTAATATACGGGTTCTACTTTATATAATGTGTGCTCAATAGTTGGATCGAGATCAGCATCCAATTGGTGAAATTTAATCCTGAAGTATAGACTCTTTAGAAAGTTTTTTATGTTATTCTTTTGCCTAAACGAGGGAAGAAATTCTGCATCTTTCTCTACATCACCAAAACGTTGAATCCATTGCTTTATGTAAGTCTTACTAAGCATCCTTCTATTTAAGACACTAATGATGGATTTCACCATTCTTTCATCTTCCCCATCGGAGTACACGCGATCTGTGACGGTTATCTTTTGATAAACTAGGTCGAGGATAGTTAAGAGATCGGTCTCATCTAGTTCGCTACATTGAGCTAAATCATCCAAAACATCTGCTGCGTGTGCTATGGCATGAGCCCAGCCTTTTACTTCGTCATGTCCACGGTTATCACGCTCTTTTTGTACATTGTAGAATACGTTCCCTTTTATCTGATGAATGTGTTCTTTTGAGAGAAATGGTGATTCTCTATGCCTGGATAAAAAGAGTGATATAACCAACATAGAGAAAGATCGAGTGAATACAGCGTCTGAATTTGTTTCTCCAAGTCTAAAATGCAAATGGTTTTCATCCAAGACTACGGGTAAGATTTGCTCTAGTTCGTACACAGTCAGAGCATGACCAGGAATCCAATTCGATAAGGTTGTGTAAATTAATTCATCACGTAGCTGGGCATCCAAAGAACCGATGTTATGTATCATTTCTTGTACTAATGGAAATATATCTGAAGGTGCTTGGTAGTCATTCTCTTTTATTAATAACAACTTGTCTTTTAATTCCATTCTACACACTCCTATGAGTAAACTATCATTCAGGTTGCCTTGGTTATATTATACAATTTATAAGGAGTGATGCCCACATGGCAAACGATAAAGGAACACTCAGAACATGCGAACAAGGACATTTGTATTATAAAAAAAGTGATTGCCCAACCTGTCCGACGTGCGAAGCTGAACGTAAACCGACAGAGGGATTTCTAGCCTTATTGTCAGCTCCCGCCAGACGGGCCTTGGAGAATGAAGGCATCACAACACTACTGCAACTTGCGGAGTACACGGAGAAAGAGATCCTGAAACTTCACGGAATCGGGCCATCTGCCATGCCCAAACTGCGAAGCGCTTTGGAAGAAGAGGGATTGTCTTTTAAGAAATAACCCTCTTCACGCTGTTCCACTAATCCAAACCAGAAGCGGAAGTAATCTCCTCCATCGTTACCCGATACAAGAAGTTACCTTCACTGAGTAGCAGACGATGTTGGCGAAAATCCTGTCGTGCCTGCTTGAAGGGGTGATCATCTTCATTTAGCAAATCAATCTTCTGCCCCTTGCTCATTCTTCCGGGCTTCTCCATTTTCTTAAGGACAAACGTACCATGTTTACCGTACCCGGCATCGAACAAGAAATGATAACCATCCGTACTGAGGCCAGAGGAACCGGAGATGTTTGGATTCATAAATGTTACGTTAGGTTCACTGGTTCCCCCTGAGATACAACCGAGTTCAAAATCGGTATAGAAGTAGAACCAGACCTGCTTCTCATTTACCACATTGAGTGCGTAACAATCTGCAATGTCAGCTGCGCGGTTTTCGTACACTTTATTACCGTGCTCATCCCAGGCCAGCAGACCGCTTGATCCAATTGGATCGCTCCATCCGTAGTTACCAAATACCCCTTCATCGAAGTAACTGGTCCAGATCGTTCCCTTCTCTGTGACCTGTACACTTTGGATACCGTCTCCCAACAGAAACTCGCGGATCGTATTTCCGTCTAAATCACACACTTTGGCGTTCAGATCAAACTGTTCATTTCCGTAATTCGCACACCGTGCTCCGACGAGCAGCAGATGATCATGTAATGGCTGTACGTAATGATAATTGAACGTCTGCCCCCAGATGACAACTTCCTCGATAGTTTGATCTGTCACAATGAGCACTTTGTACGTATAGCTTTGATTCAATTTACTTTGAACGAACATACCTCGTTCTCTTTCGGGGATCTGATTCATCAAAAGCACATAAACAAGGCCATCCCCGCCCCACTGGGTGGAAACGATATCGAAGCCCTCGACATAGTTTGAAATGTCGGCAAAAGGCAAAAGTTTTACTTTGGGATTGGTCATATCCATATCCTCCTTTGTAGTCAAATGCAGAGTCACCATCTGCATCTGTATAAGAGGATTATGACGTACGTGTACTTTACTGAACATGGCGGAAGTATAGCGAAGGTCTTTCTTTGGCTTTTACAGTGGATGAGTATGATGTTTGGTAACCTGTGCCTTGACACTCGTAGTACAATAAGGAAGTTGTGTAAAATTCTATATAATAGGAGGGCGGAGAGATTGCTATAAGGAGAGTGTGAAAATACATACAACGCACGTGAATGAAGGGGTAAGAATCACCCGTAGATTCAATTTACAATTACGAGGAAGACTCATCTCAGAAAAACAAAACTAGTTAAGGAAGTGTTAAGAGGTGGAACCACATATTCAAGAGCAAAAGACAGACTACCGTCCACTAGGCGTATCGGGCTTAGGTGGTTGGCTGATTCTCGTCCAGATTGGATTATTTCTTACGTTGATTTTCCTGGCGCTCCAATTGGTTATGTATTGTTTGCCCATGCTTACAACAGAGACTTGGGAGTTGCTAACTTCGAAGCAATCTGAATATTATCACCCGCTATGGGGACCGGTCGTTATTTTTGAAACGGTATATAACGCACTTTTTTTAGTGTTTAGCATATATACTATCATTGCTTTGTATAGTAGAAAATCGATCTTTCCTCGTCTTATGATCATATTTTATAGTGTCAGTCTAGCCGTTAGTATCATTGATTATCTATTGTTGCTTCAGATTCCGATGGCGAGAGAACTTGAGGATGGAAACTCGTTAAGAGATATTGGCAAGTCGGTACTTACTTGTGCCATCTGGATTCCTTACTTTATCAAATCCGAGCGAGTTCATAACACATTTGTAAGATAAATGGTAAGCAGGAAATACCCGATCTTGGATAGAAGCTATCTGAGGTCGGGTTTATTTGATACAAGCGAAACCAGTTACATATATAGTTAACCAGTTCAATGTGAAAAGGAGGAGAGATCTTGAAAATTTACCTGGTAAGGCATGGGATGGATGAGGAAGGGTATCGAGGCGGATGGAGTGATCGTGGACTTACGGAACAGGGAATCAATCAATCCAGGAAACTGGGAGAGCATTTGCATCATCATGCTGAGGAGTACAACATACATACGATTATTAGCAGTGATCTTCCTCGTGCAGTGCAGACTACACGGGAAATTGAGAAGAAATTAAACATGCAGGCTAGCTTAATGAAAGATTGGCGTGAGATGAATAACGGAGATTTGGCAGGCATGCTCCATAAGGATGCTGAAGAACATTACCCAGGAGTTTATTACAACACCCTTGAAATGGATTCACCTTTTCCGAGAGGAGAAAGTCCAAGGGATTTTTATAACCGGATAAGCATATCTTTCGAGAATCTTCTTAGAGATATAGAGGAACAAACAGTCAAGTCCAATGTTCTGTTAATTACTCACGGCGGAGTGATTAACATCCTGTATTATCTGCTTGAGAAGAAGGAATGGAGCAATAAATCCAGCTTTTATCCCATGGACAACACCAGTGTACATACCGTTGAAAAGGGAAGGCATGGTTGGAAACTTAGCAGCGTAAATGTGTTAAGTCATCTAGATTAGTTGTTTTTCCATGTTAAATAGAAGACGGAGGCGATGACATGAGCGATAAACCAATTGAACTGTTGCAACGTTTAAAATCTTTATCCGGCCCATTTCCAACGTGGGATATGGGGCAGTTACCGGATCGGCCGGGGAAGTTATTTTTGGATTGGTTGAGATTGGCGGTTGAGAACGAAGTGAAGGAACCTCATGCTATGACGATCTCGACCGTGGATCAAGATGGTTATCCTGATGCGCGGGTGTTGATTTTGAAAAATGTAATTGACGAAACGTTTTATTTTGCCTCCAGTTCGGAGAGCCGAAAAGGGCAGCAGTTGAAGGAGAATCCTCATGTCGCTCTGACATTCTACTGGCCTTCCCTTGGAAGACAGATTCGGATAAGGGGAATTGCCGAGGATCGGGGAGATGAAGCGGGTGCTGATGATTTCCGCAAACGTTCAGCTGGAGCGCGAGCAGTTGCCATGACAGGGCATCAGAGTGAGGTTTTGGATAGCGAGGAAGTGCTGGATAGTTCCATTGAAGCTCAGAAGGAAAAAATAAGACGTGACCCCAGTGTTGTTACACCTCATTGGCGTCTATATGCCGTGAATGCACAAGAGGTGGAGTTTTGGCAGGGAGATTCGGAGCGCAAGCATGTACGAGTCCAATATGTGATGCAAGATGGGCAGTGGAAGTCACTCAGATTGTGGCCTTGATTTTAGAACAGATGAGTCAGGCAATATGAAGCGAGCTGCTGTGTGTTTCTTTTTCCTAACAATCTGAGGGAGGATAAATCTATGAAAACGATTGAAAGTTTCTTCGAACCATTTCCCATGTTGGAAACCGAACGGACGTTACTCCGACCTCTTACCTATGATGATCTGGAGGATATGTATAGTTATTGCGTTGTACCTGCTGTATCGGAGTTCACCACCTGGGACGCGCATCAGAGCAAAGAAGACACCAAAGCTTTTTTAGATTTTGTCATGAGTCGCTATGAGACGGATCTAATTGGCCCATGGGGGATTGAAGATAAACACACCAAGAGGCTGATTGGTAGTTGTAACTATCTAGGGTGTGACAGCGATAACAGGAGAGTTGAACTGGGATATGTGTTATCTGATCAATTTTGGAATCAGGGCTACATGACCGAGGTAGTGAAACGAATCATCCAATTTGGATTTGATGAAGTGGGGCTCGAGCGAATCCAGGCCAGATGTTTAGTGGAAAACACAGGTTCTGCCAAGGTCATGGAGAAGGCAGGCATGCAATTCGAAGGTGTGCTGAGGAAATACATGAAGGTAAAAAATGAGCTTCAAGATCTGAAGATGTATGCTATCGTAAAAGAAGACTTCTACTCGTGTTAAATAAAGAACGTGTTATTGAAAAGTCGTGTGTCATTTATCATGCTGGCGAGCCATAGATTTTCCTATAATCCTAAATTTATCAGTGATACACAATAAAAGCAGAAGTAAGAAATAGCTTGAATTGCTACATCAAAAGGTCAAGGTATCGTATTTTATATTGTCTAATTCAATAATTATATGCCTAGCTTTGGCCCATTCCTGATCGTTGAGGATATGGGTTTTATTTTTGTTTTCAGCAAGCAACGTACATAATGTCATATCTTGAACCTGATGCTTTCCGCTATAATCTTCAAGTTATTAAAACATGGATTGAATGAAGGAACCAGGAGGTACAACGAATTGACGACCAAAAACAGATATAAATCACTCGAACTGGAAACACCCGGCGTATATGAGCTGGAAGGGCTTGAAGTGGGAGTGACATCGAATTGCAATTATAAATGCGACTATTGCTGCGCCTACAATCGGGATGATGGAGCGTGTATCAATAGTCAGGAAGTCATCCGTATTATTAGTGAGCTTCCTCGTCTCAAGAGAGTGCGATTGTCAGGGGGAGAAGTTACTCTGAAATACCAGGATTGCCTGGAGATTGTGACGTACTGTACGGCACATGGCATCGATACACAATTGAACAGTAATGCCAGTCTGCTGACTGAAGAACGAATCATCGCGTTGCGTGATGCAGGCTTGTCCAACATTCATATCTCGTTCAATTATACGGATGCGGAGTCGTATGCTACGTACTACCGCGTGCATCCTCGCATGTATGAAAGGTTGGAGCAGAATATCCGTCTGTGCACGGAAGTCGGTCTGGAGACGGTGCTGGAAACGTTACTATTTGAAGGTAATCAAGCGAACATGCAGGCCATTAGCGATAAGGTGTATGATCTGGGTGTGCGCATCCATGAGATCCAGAACAGTATTAAGATGCCGCATACCGACTGGACCCAGATTGTATCCAAAGAGTCCCTTGTTCGATCTGTTACGGAATTAATTAAACATAAAAAGCCAGATACAACGCTCTATTTCACCTGTATGGATCGGTTCGCTGAACAGTTGAATTTGCGTGAACAACCTGGTGTGTATTTCTCTAATTGTGTGGATGGCACGAAACAGCTGCACCTGCACGGCAACGGGGATATTCTCATCTGTGAGTTATGCCATCCTGTTGTGATTGGCAACATCTATACTGGAACGTCGTTGAAGGATATATACGCTCAGCAGCCCCCGGCGTTAACGGAATTCCTGGAGAAGCGGCCTTGTCCCGCGTACGATGCTCTTTTTGCAGATGCATAACAGGAAGACCTGTTGAAGATATGTGATATGAATGTTGAACGAATATGTACACGATAACAGTGACCTTTAGGGTTATATAGACTGAAATCAAGGTGATCTGGTTTCCTCAATGGGAAAACGGATCACCTTTTTTTATTGAACTATTCAGTTACACAATAACAGCGATTGGAGGGTTGTTCTGTCATCGGAGTGGCTAGTGTAAATAATCTTTAGTTCAATTGATATGGTTTCAGATTCATTTAAGCTACCCGGCCTAATATGGCCTTAAGAACTTAGATGAAGAGGTGAGCTTCACATGATGAAGATTGATGAGAAACCAACCCGGAAAGACCCACATAAAAGTCCCATCTCTCCAAGAAAGCGCAGATGGCTCATCATCACACTTGTCATCGTGCTTGCAGTAGGTGGAATCCTGTACAGCCTGGCTGACCGTTACCTGATCCGGCATGTGCAGGTGGTTGTAGCAGATGAGAACACAGCAACGGCAACAACTCACACCGACAATGATTCCAGCAATACTTTGACCACCGCAACTGAAGTGAATGCAACGTCAGATGATTGGAATTATTCGAGTGATGATATGAAAGTCAATATTGAAAAGGTACAGACGGGTTCTGGCTCGGATCAGATTACGTATTATGTCGCTGATGTTCAGTTAACGGATGCAAGCAGCCTGCGAACCGCGCTGGCGGACAACAGCTTTGGAACGAACATTACCGAAAATACGTCAGAGATTGCCGCAGCCAACAATGCGATCTTTGCCATTAATGGTGATTATTACGGATTCCGCGACGATGGTGTCATTATCCGAAATGGAACACTGTACCGAGACAGCCCCACGCGGGATGCACTTGCCCTGTTCAACGACGGTACGATGCAAACATATAACGAGAACGAGATTTCTTCCTCGGAACTGCTGGCCGAAGGTGCAACCGATACACTATCTTTTGGGCCCATTCTGATTCAAAATGGCGAGATCGTCAGTGATTTTAGCAGTGTGAAAATCGATAACAACTTCGGTAATCGTTCCATTCAAGACGCAAATCCAAGAACAGCGATCGGCATGATTGCTCCGAATCATTACGTCTTTGTGGTGGTGGACGGACGGCAGGACAACAGCCGAGGCATGACCTTGGCAGAACTGGCTGATGTCATGAAAGGTCTGGGAGCAACCGAAGCCTACAATCTAGACGGCGGCGGTTCATCCACGATGTATTTTATGGGCAGAGTTGTCAATAACCCGCTGGGGCGTAACCAGGAACGTGGCGTAAGTGACATTTTATATCTGACGGAGGGACAAGGATCATGACGATATTAATTCCATCATATGAACCCGATGTGCGTTTACTGAATCTCGTTCTGCAACTGCAAACATTTAAACTTGGCCCTATTGTGATTGTGGATGATGGCAGCGGCCCCGGTTACCGTGGGATTTTTGAAACGGCAGAAGCCTATGGCTGTACGGTCCTGACACATCCCGTCAATCTGGGTAAGGGCAGGGCGTTGAAGACGGGCTTTCAGTATATTAAGGAGTACGGACCTCAGGGCGGTGTGGTGTGTGCAGATAGTGACGGACAGCATCTACCGCATGATATTAAGCGTATCTTCGAAGTGCTACTCGCACAGACGACACCAGGAATTGTACTCGGCAGCCGTCGCTTCAGTGGTAAAACTCCAGCACGTAGCCGGTTTGGCAATACAGTCACAAGGGCGGTCTTTTCCCTCACAACAGGTACCCAGGTATATGATACACAGACGGGTCTACGTGGTTTTCCTTACTCCATGCTGGATTGGCTGAAGCAGATTCCCGGGGATCGGTTTGAATACGAGATGAACATGCTGTTAACGGCACACAAGGAAGGGTATGAGATTACGGAGGAGTTTATTGATACGGTGTATCTGGATCACAATGAGTCCTCCCATTTCCGCCCGCTGGTTGATTCATTCCGGATCTATATGCCAATCCTGATGTTCAGCACATCTTCGGTGCTATCGGCACTGATTGATTTTGGATTACTGTTCGTCATCCAGTATTTTACGCATAATCTGTTTCTGTCGGTTGTCGCAGCAAGGCTATGCAGCTCAATCTTCAACTATACGATTAATCGAAAGTACGTATTTTCCGCTGGACGAACCTCTAAGGTTCGGCAGTCATTGCCCAGATACTTCTCACTTGTCCTACTAGTGCTGTTATTAAACTACGGTTTATTGTATTTTTATAATGAAAAATTAATTATCCCGCTGCTCACAGCTAAGCTACTGACCGAGGTATCCATCTTCCTGTTCAGCTATTGGGCACAGCGCAGATTTGTCTATTAACTCTGAAGAGAGAGTAAGCCTATGGCTTGCTCTTTTTTGGTTGAAACGGTTTCATATGTACCCCGAAATAGGTTACGATGGAGTGGGAAATAAGGAGCCTTATTTTAGGTGGGATGGATGTGGACTGATGTTGAATCGTGTGCGCAAGGACTTGCGTTATTACCTTCAGGAGCATCAGGATCGGAAAAACCGCATTTTGCATTACTTCGCGTTTTTGTCGGCGTTTGTGGCATGGATTTTTTTGTTTATTGATATCAAAGTCACGCTCCTACTCGCTGTCATCCATTACGCTTTATCCTGGATGGGGCACTTCTATTATGAAGGCAATAAACCCGCAGCTTTTCGTTATCCTCATAATTGTAAATATTCTTTAGTTGAACTTATATAAATAAATGTGGGAGGATGATTATGTATCTTCGAAGTGTGGAACTCATGTCGGCCAAGATCGAGAATTGGGACCAATATCCTTTTGACATCCCCGCGATCCGATCCTTGGAACGATTGGAGCTCACGAATAACGTTACTTTTTTTGTAGGCGAAAATGGTTCAGGGAAATCTACTCTGCTGGAAGGCATCGCACATCAATGTGGATTCAATACCGCAGGGGGTGGCAGGAATAATACCTATGAGACACATGCTTCGGAATCCTCGCTCGGGAATTATCTCAGGCTGGCCTGGTTGC
This sequence comes from Paenibacillus sp. FSL M7-1414, assembly GCF_038003195.1. Lineage (NCBI taxonomy): Bacteria > Bacillati > Bacillota > Bacilli > Caryophanales > Paenibacillaceae > Paenibacillus > Paenibacillus sp. FSL M7-1414. The sequence goes on from NZ_JBBOOS010000001.1 coordinate 1,743,548, forward strand.
CCAAAATAACGAATGGTTTCTTCATGCGCTCTGAATCGTTCTATCAATTCGCATCACATGTCGATGAAATGCCGGCGTCGCTTCAATATTATGGCGGGCGTTCATTACATGAACAATCACATGGGGAGTCTTTTCTCAGTCTGTTCGTCAATCGCTTCAGTTCCAAAGGCATCTATCTGCTCGACGAGCCCGAAGCCGCTTTATCTCCAGCTAGGCAGCTCTCCTTATTGCGTATCCTTCATGATCTGTCGGGTACTTCACAATTCATTATTGCGACGCACTCACCCATTTTACTGGGGTATCCGGGGGCAGAGATTTTAAGTTTTGACGATAGCCATATTCAAGAGGTAGCCTATGAGGATACCGATCACTATCAGATTACTCGCAGCTTTCTGGAGAACCGCGACCGGATGCTGAATGAATTATTTAAAGACTAAGAGTTCAATTTAAGCAAGGAAAGTTACAAAACATGAGACGTAAAATTTATTTATGAGGAGAGATTGGATGAAAGTAGGTTTGCTGATTGTTGATATGCAGGAGAGTATTGTGCGGAAAAAGATGGACCAAACTTCGATAGACCATGCTTGCGAGTACATTAATCATGTGGCTAATGTGTTGCGATCGAATGATCATACGGTCGTTCACGTGCAGGATGTGGAGGGCATGGAGGAGGCACCACCGGAAGAATATCGTATTATTCCCGAGGTAGATGTGAATGAGAAGGATATCACAGTTACCAAAGAAGCTTCCAATGCTTTCTGGCAAACTGATCTGGAGCATGTGTTGAAGAGTCATGGAATTGAATTGGTGATCATCGCTGGTTTTTCCGCAGAGGAATGTGTTCTATTCACCTACAACGGAGCGATGGAGCGAGGTTTCCGCCCGGTGATGTTGCAAAACGGAATTCTTAGCACACATCACGAAGCGGTAATTTCAACGTACAGAGATCGCAATGTGATCTCATATCCTGTAGTTGATTATCTAATCCATTAAGTGTTTGCACATGCCAGTGGATACTTGGTGAAAAATTAAAATAAGACCAATAATCGGACTCTGTAGGGAGTCTTTTTTTGTACAAATGTTCATGTCCAGTGTGAAAGTTAAGGTTACTCCATGGTTTAAACCAAACTTTGCCTATATCTGCTGTGGTTGAAAGAATATATTGAGAACAGGGCACAGCAAACTCGTTGTGGACATCGGTAATGTCATGTATGGACCACTAGCGACTCATTAACTAAGGGAGATGTGCAATGAAGATGAATGTACAAATTACGAGTATTTTGGCAGAACAAAAGGAATTGTTCCTCAACCTGTACAACTTGTACTTATATGATCTGTCCGAATTTTCTGGCGAGGATCTACTTGAAGAGGGGAAATATGATCCAACGAACACCTATCTATATCTGGAACGCGATGAATTACATCCGTTTTTGATTCAGTATGAAGGAGAGGTTATTGGATTCGTACTGGTGTGCTCACCTCCATATGTGCCGGAAGAAGTGGATTATACCGTGCAGGAGCTGTTCCTGGTCAAAAAATATCGCGGGCAGGGGCTGGCAGCAAAAGCAGTTGACTTGGTTTTTGCTCAATTTGAGGGTAGATTCAAAGTAGAACAGCTTGCTAACAATGCGGCAGCAGTTTCGTTCTGGAAAAAGTATTATGAGCAACATCAGATTGAATACACTGAGTCTGAATATAACATTGAGATTGACAACATCGCTGGTAGCCACCGGATTTTGTCTCAGACTTTTGTACGTGGAAGAGAGAAATAATATTTAAATTAGAAGGTGATTAGTTTGATTATTATCGTAGCAACCAAAGGGAGTTCGAAGTGGGTCTCAGGTGTATTCCAGGCAGAAGATGTAGCTAGACAGTATATGGATCTCATACCCGAGGAGCTTAAGGAATACCAGAAATTCATTCAGATAGAGAATATCACATATCCATTTTATATTATAGAGCGTCAGGATTCTCCATTTAGGTTTCTTGGTAAAGATGAAGTGATTTCACTTTTTGATAAAACAGATGTGTCAGAGGATGAAGATGAGGTGCACTTCAATATATACACGATTGATTCAGATTATAGATCGAACAAACCTGGAACAGATTATATGGGAGCACTGAGGCATGATCATGTGACCAATGAATCTATAGAGATGTACCGAGAAGAAGGAACAGCGTTTCTGAGTAGACGAAGGATTTTATGAATGTGAGAATTGAGGAAACTAGTGATTCAGAATTTTAGTTTACTACCTAATTTAATAAACGAGGATACCTATGGATACGACAACGAGGTGTCCTTTTTTTTGTTATATTTCAGTTCTGATGTGATAGGGAGGAGTAGAAAAAATGTATACTGTATGCACCGAAAGTTGGGCTCTAAACTCTTTAACAGACTGGGTTTTGCAGCCATATTTCATGGTCAGTATTTTATGTATACTATTGCTGATCTTTGTGATAAGTTGAGCGAGTAAGATCCAGTAATCATACTATGAGTGAGAGGACTAATATCATGAATTGTGCTAAAAAGCTTGTGACCACTCTATTGATTACAGTTATGTTGTTTTCATCGTTTAATGTAGTATTTGGTGCCGCCGAATCTTCGGCATCAGACATCGAGGGAAACTGGGCAGAAAGCCAAATTACGAAATGGATCGACAAAGGTTTTATTCATGGTTATGAAGACGGCAGCTTTAAACCGAACAATACCATAACAAGAGCAGAATTTTTCTCATTGGTTAATCGTTCATATGGATTTACTGAAACAGCATCTGTATCCTTCAAGGATGTTACTTCATCTAACTGGGCATATGCTGAGGTTTCCAAGGCTGTAAAAGCTGGATACATAAAGGGTTATAGGGACGGTACAATCGGTGCCAATAAACCCATTACTAGACAAGAAGTTGCAGTTATTATCAGTGATCTTCTGGATCTATCGAATGAAGCTAGTACTGGAAATCACTTTACGGATTCGAATACGATAGCCTCATGGGCTAAAAATTCGGTAGATGCTATAGTGGCTAAAGGGATTTTACAGGGCTACGATAATAACTTCAATCCGAATAAACCGATCACTCGTGCTGAAGCAGTCGTTGCGCTGGATCGTTCAGTGAATGCAAGAGCAACGGATTACAGCTTAGCTGGAACATATGGCCCTGAGGCGGGAACGCAGACCATCGATGGGGATGTGCTCATTAGCGCAGCTGGGGTTACATTGAAGAATATGATCATCAAAGGAAACCTATTATTTAGTGAAGGTATCCAAGAAGGAGATGTACACCTTACGAATGTTACGATCAAAGGTGTGACTCGGGTAGAAGGTGGGGGCGTTAGTACCATCTATTTAAAAAATACCGTAACATCTACCCTTATCGTTGATAAGAAAAAAGGACCTGTTCTCATTATTACAGAAGGTTCAACGACAGTTGGAGAAGTAACCATTCAATCCCCTGCTACGCTACAAGAATCGGATACTACGGGGAATGGCTTCGGCAAGATTACATTATCCGAGCGGTTACCTGCGGGTTCAAAAGTAGGTTTGAAAGGAACATTTGATTCCTTAATCATTAAAGGCAGTGGGGTTCAGGTGGATATTCCTGAAGGCCGTATTAAGGACGTTATCGTAGCAGTTACAGCAACGGGGACGACTCTTAACTTAGGCACGGATGCAACGATTGTAAACCTTTTCTTAGATGCAGTCGCTAAAATTCTAGGCACGGGTACTATTGAAAAGGTGACGCTGAGTTCCGTTGCTAAAGGTGGTACGACATTTGAAACTACAATTCGACTGTTGGATAAAGTCATAAATACAGTGACTCCAGCTACTCCAACTGCTCCTGTGACTTCACCTTCCACTGGTGGAACGGATACAATCGCTCCTACACTGTCCAATGTAACGAGTGGTCATATTGCAGGTGGAGATCCTGTGGTAGGTAGAAGCAATGAGAATGGATATCTGTATCTGGTTCCTTCCACAACACCAAAAAAAATCACAAGTTTAAATCAATCTGTTGCAGGATTGTTAGGCAAGAAGCAGTCTGTGATAGCAAACTTAGATGCCACAATTAATACAGTGGGATTAGCTTCAGGTACGTATGTCGTATATGCCGTTGATCTCGCGAACAATATATCGATGGCTTCGGCAGAGATCGTGATTGGTACAAATCAGTTAACCGTTTCGACTCCAGTACTCTCAACCGAGAAAATGTACGATGGAACGTCTTCGGCTACAGTAATAGCAGATTCACTAACCGGAGTTGCTGCTGGAGACCATGTAACCGTGAGTGCAGCAGCCACCTACAATAATGCAATAATAGGCACAGGTAAAACAATAACTGTAGTTTATACGTTGGGCGGAGCGGATGCGGCCAAGTATATTGCGCCTGCAAACTATATAATCCAGACAGGGGCCATTACAGCCGCACAGTTGACGATCGGCGAGCCGATGTTGACTCTTGATGAGATAAATGGAGATTCATCCTTAGCCGTATCTGCCGGTTCATTAGTTGGGGTTGTTCCAGGTGAGGATGTGACCGTGATTGCAGAGGCGGTATATGATACATTATCAACTCAGGAAGTTAGACCATTAACTGTGGTTTATACAATAGCTGGTGTTGATAGTGGCAAATATATTGCTCCAGTTAATAATACGAACTACACTGTTTATGTACAATCTAGTGCAGATACGGGGACGATCATAGACCTAATTACCACCTTCAAAGTGTATGATGGAACCTTTGCAACAACTGCAATAGCAGGTTCTAGAGTAGGATCTTGTGGAGAAAATGAACAAGGTATTTGTCCTGGGGATGTCGTAACGGTAAGTGCTTCAGGAGTCTATGATAATGAAAATGTAGGAACAAATAAAAAGATAACCGTATCGTATATTTTATCTGGTAATGATGCAAGAAACTATACTGCGCCAGATAAAATTGCAGTGAATGGTGTAATAACTAGAAAGCAATTGATGATCACGTCTCCGACATTAATACTCTCCAAAGTGTATGACGGAACTCTTATTGCAAATGTAACACCAGGTGCATTATCTAACATTATCCCTGGGGATGACGTACAGGTAATCGCCGTAGCCACTTACAACAATGTAGCTGTAGGAACCAATAAAGTAATAACGATTAATTACATTCTTACAGGAAATGATGCAGGAAATTATGTTGCCCCAGCAACGCAGATAGTTGGTACAGGGCAGATTACTGCTACACCATGATGTTTATGTTTGAAGACCATTTTCATTAGGGACTTTTCTGATGAAGTGTAGAAGCAAATAGAGTCTCCGCTGTCGAATAAGACTGTGGAGGCTTTTTTGATTTTCTGAAAAGAGTAGAATATAAATGGTAGAGTTCAATGCTCAAAATGATTTCGCATTTACCAATACATGGGTTATGATGAATTAAGAGGATTGAACAGATATTGAAGCATGGGGAACTGTAACGGAGGTGCGGGTATGTCGAAGCATCATTTTGTTATTGAAAACAAATCGCAAGTAAACGAAGATATCTATACTTTCTATTCTTGGGACTCTAACGGCGTGATACATGGAAATGGATTAACCACAGAGAATCATGCGACCTTGGAAGACGAATTCATTGCGTACATCTATGATTCCCTTTGCTGGTTGGATACATGGAATCCATCTACCTGTATGAGAGGTAGTGGACTGAACAACTATGGAATAACCGTGATTAAAGAGCAGGATGTTTTGTTGAAGTTTCATCAACTGATTCAGGCCTGGATTGATCTATTCAGCCATGCGGCGGATCCGATTGTTCTGACAGGGAGTTACTATTTTGATGGAGAAGAACAAAAGGGCTACTACGAGAAACTCGTGTACAACAAAGTTGAATTAATCAACGAATTACATAAGCTTGCGAACATGGCAAAGTATGCTGAGATAAATGGGAAATGCATTGTGCATTTCGGGATATGAAATTAATAGGAAAGTTTCCTGATTGAAATTGTGAACTGTTGAAGTAATCCAACAGAGAGGAGCAAGAATAATGACTAGTCGTATTGTAGTTACGGGTGGAGCTATTATTCGAGATCATATGGGGAGGGTTCTGCTGCAAAAGAGATCAGATTATGGAGATTGGGGATTACCCGGTGGTGGTATGGAACCAGGTGAACGAATCGAAGAAACCATGATTAGAGAAGTGAAAGAGGAAACAGGGCTTGAGGTGAATTCTTATGAATTGGCCTCCATCTATACGGGCGAGAGGATGCACTATACGTATCCGGATGGAAATGAAGTAGTATTTGTAATGTTTTTATTTGACGTTATTGCGGAGTTGGAAGGAAAACTCTGTGATGATCAATTAACTCTTTTATTTGAAGATGAACAGAAGGAGTCATTACAGCTTGTTTTTAAAAGTCTGGATGAGATTGATATTTCCACAATTAACAATGTGCAGAAGCCTATATTTATAGACTTGAAGCAAGGAGAGTCTAAATTGCTACGCGAGTGATAGCGTCAATAGAATAACTCAAAATGAATAGAGGTTAGATCATGATGAAAAACATGGAATTAATTCAACCTTTTATTCCTGCATTTTCTGTTCAAAATTTGGAGTGGGTTGCTGGGTTGAATCTGTATATAAAACAAGACAAATATTATGACAATATTTCGATAGCAGATATTACATTTTTAATGAAATACTCAAATGTTACATATGAATTACTTTTTAGATTCACCAATATTGAAAGTTTTCATTATAATCCTGATGGTGTTTTAGTTAAGATAATTGGGTTTAATATTAAAGATTTAAAAGATCATGGATATCATCCGATGAAATATTTCGTTGAGGACTACGAGGACGGAATATTAGGATTTTATTGTGAGGATATTGAATTGATACATGTACAAGAGAGTGAGCACTTAGCTTTGTAAATCATAGAACATCATAGTTTGAGCCTTTTAATAAAGAAAGGAGTTTTTATATTGCCTTGGCCGATGGTACATTTTGCAATTGCATCCGAATTGATATCCGAGCCATCCCCTGAATTGTTATTGGGAAGCCTTGCTCCTGATTCGATCCATGTAAGAACTAATCTTCGTACAGAAAAGGCAAAAACCCACCTCATGCCAGAGGCAGGAAGATTCGCAACAGACGAAGAACTTAAAGGATTTTTTGAATCCAACAAGAAGTTAGCTTATAGTGATCCCAAATTCCTGCAATATCTGTGCGGTTACATCGCCCATATCTATACGGATCGCGCGTGGACATTCGATATCTATCCTGCATATGAAGTCCATCCCAACGGAAGAAGTGTGTATACACAGGATGTCACAAAGCTGGAGTTTATGATTTTACGGAATTGGAACAGGGCCAACGATTGGTTAAATGAGCTGAATGTGGGGAGAGCATTTGATCTAGGTGGATTGCTGGAATCTGAGGTGTACCAGTATGAAGGAGAGAAACTTGAGTTTTTAGCTAACCCTGACAACGAACCTTTGGGTGATTTAAATATGTTATCCATGGAAGCTATGGAAGAGTTCATACATAAAACGGTGTTAGCGCTAAAAGAATTGTATACAAGTTGGAATGTGTATGAAGATTTACGCAGCACTGTGTAAGCAAGGGAGAGATATACCTGAAGGTATACAGGAAACAAGTACGCAAAATTGTAGTGAATGATACACTGTTCCTGTACGTTGTGGATGAGCAAGCTTACGATATCGTCATTCGGGTTTATTCGAATGCGCTTAAATCTACATTTGTAGAGTTCGATGTTGCTTGGGAAGATACATGGGATATATTTGTCTATGAACCCAAACTGATATCCAACCTTATTCAATATGCTATAAAACAAGGGTGGGACTACCAACAGAAGAATAACAAAATGAAATTTAACAATGCGACCAGCATTGTAAGAATTCTAATGGCAGAGAAGCAAACACGATCATAAGGAACTTGAACACAAATTGAAAGCACGTCTACTGCCCCACTACTCACCTAATTTTAAATTAGAAGCTATATGTACTGAAAGGCATGATCTCCAGTTAATCTTGCATCATGAAATCACATAAAGGAGGATGACTATGGACATCGTTATGACGCTTGAACCGCACGGATGGCTGGATATCCTGGTTCAACCCGATCAGGGAGAACAGATTGAGATTCCGGTTTCTTTTTTGTCGGATGCGGTGGATGAGATAACACGTCAGTTCGTTGCATTGCACAAAGGAGCCACGGAGGTAACCATGACCATGCAGACCGAACCTGGAGAATATCGCTTCTGGATCAAGAAACGTTCGCAGGTAATCGTTCAATTCATGGTGTATGAGATGAGTGATAACTTTAGCACGGAAGCCGTTACAGAGGGGCGATTGCTTATGTCTGAGGAGTTATCCTTGGTCAAGTTGACTAAGCTATTTTACAGAGAATTAAGCAAATTGAAGGAAATGGGACTGGAGGAATATCACAAACGGTGGAGTTTTGAGTTTCCCTTGAATGCCTATGAGCGGATAGGAAGGGCCGTCCAGATCCGATGAAATCGAATGTTTTGAGAGAAGGAGAGATTACGTGGCGAACATACATAAGGGAAGATACTCCGCTCAGATTGAGGGAGAATTTGTTGTTTTTATCATCGGAATGAGGATCAATCGTCTGTGGGCTATACACAAATGGTTGCCTGTCTTTAAGTCCATGGGACCGATGATTAAAGAACTGTATATGAATCCGGAGACTGGATTTCTGAGTACAGAGTATTTTATAAGTTGGCGTGGGGTGACGCTACTCCAATACTGGCGCTCTTACGATGAATTGGAGAAATACGCACGAGGCGGATTACACTTGGAAGCTTGGAAAAAATTCAACCGATCCATTGGTACTGACGGAACAGTAGGGATATATCATGAAACATACAAGGCTCAGTCGGGTTCCTTCGAGACCATATACGCCAACATGCCCAAATTCGGATTAGCTAAAGCTTCTGACCATGTGCCTTCGACAGGGAAAATGGAGACATCCAGACGCAGAATGGGCGGAGAGAATGACCCGGCCGTGGAAGTACCAGAGAATCCTTAAAGTGATGAATAGAGAGGAGCATGTTATGAAGGCTAAACTTCGACCAGAAGATATATATTCAAAGCAACTGAGCTGGCTGTGTATTGAACCAATGCTTGTATCAGTACGGGGCAGAGATATGGCAGCCAAATCAGAGATATACCGATTGTTACACGAAGGGCAACAAGCTTTATTTCTGTTCTATTCCTATCATAATCACACGAAAAGTCTGGCAGAATTTTATTGGTTTTCGGCATATAACATCATTGAGATCAAAAGCTGGAATGGAATAAAAAATGGGATGCACTTTTTTCATTTAGATGAGATGGTTAATGTACTTGAACAGATTGAAAGTCTCATTACGGACAAAAATAAAGTGGGTGAAGAGTGGCTTGAGGTGCTGGCAACAGATCTGGATAAGGACCCAATCTTGCTTCAGAGAACAGAGGTGTTATATGACACCTATCAGACCGTCGCGCAAGCAGCTATTAAACATATGAATGAGATGATCCTGCAAAATCGGGATATGTATCTGGAGATTGAGTAAGGTTAACGTAGCACCTCCTTATAAAAAGAACTGCTCCCATGGAGTGGTTCTTTTTAGTATCTATGCAGTACCGATGCAACAAACTTGCAAAATCATGCAACAAAACGCAATACAGTGGGATTGCCGTAACTATGCTTGTAATATGAGTTGTGAGAGGAGGGGCAACACATGAAAGTCATTTTTGAAGAGGACACAGCAATTGATAAAAGGGTAGCCAAGGTCATAACCCATCCTGCGGAGAAGTCGAAGTGGGACCGTATTCAGAAGGCAATCTGTGAATCGGAAACTCAATTAACGGTCATCCATGCCAAGAATAATCGCAATATACAGATCCAGTTGAGCTCGGTGGTTGCCTTTGAATCAGAGGATCGGATGTGCTGTGTCCGGGTGATCTCAGGTGAGAGGTACTTGCTTCATAAACGTCTGAAATTTGTAGAAGAGGATCTGGATGACCTTCATTTTGTAAAAATAAATAATCAAACGATCATCAATACGCGGTACATCACCGCATTCTCTGCAACAGACCAAGCTCGAATTAAGGTAGACCTGAGCGATAGCTCCAGTTACTTCGTCAGCCGATTTTATATTAAAAACTTTAGGGGGAAATTATCATGATTACTCAACTTAGAAATTCTTTTTTTCAAGTATTCACTATAATGACGCTATGGATCACACTCTTGGCTACAATATTCTTTGGTGATCTGCCCATTCAGATGTCCTATTTATGGAACATAGCGGGTATTGCTTTTATTGCAGCTTTGTTGTTTGGAATGATGTATAACATACTGTGGAACTATTTTACGTTAAAACCGGTATGGAATATCGTCATTTCTTCCACATTCAATATTGCAGGAGGCATGGCGATGGTATGGTTATTCTCGGTAGACATGTTCCAATTCATCGCTCCCTGGTTCCCCGGCATGTGGTTATTATCTATCGTGCTACACGTCATCGCTTTTTATTTTTATGCTAGAATAGATAGCAGGAAAAAAGCGGAAGAGTTAAATAACATTCTCAAGTAGGTAGGGAGTACACGTATGAACGAGGAAGAACTGTTGCAGTTGTACGGATTGGAACCTGATGAGGTACACCGGGAGGCCATCCGACAGCTGCTTCAGCAAGAGATTGAGAACCGGAAGTCAGAGGATAACGAGGTTCTGAGACTGTTGTGCATCATGTTATTCTGTATTGGAAATGTGGAGGACACCACGCTGATCTGGAAAGCCAAACGAAAGAATCAGGATACGGGCAGTTATATTGATGTGCAGTTATTATGTGGTGCGGGACATGAGCAGACTTTATTTTATCTGGAAAATATGGACGGGGAACAGGCGCACAAGGAGTTGCTTTACCTTAGACAGTGCGAGCCGTATGACTTTGTTGATTTCTCCAATGCGGAATGGGTCTCAAACTATAAACAATATTATGGTGTTTAATATATGAACATACGGGATGAGGTAATTCATAGGCATGGAATAAACGAGCAAACAGACATACTGGAAGGAGGGGGGGCTATGCCAAGTTTGCATGACAACATCATATTAAGCTACGAAGTTGATTTAGAGAACAAAAGGATCAGGATGCGTACTCGTTCAAGTCATGATGTGCCGAAAAATATGGATGTTTTATTCTCTGGTGTTATGGCTCATATGTTTGATACACCGCTGCATGGCAACATTATTTTGGATCTGGATGAGTGGGATATAGAGCATTTTATCCCTTATAATCGAGAGTTGTTAGAATCGGGGATGGGTCAAGGGTGGCCTGTCAGTTATGATTCCTATGATGAATTGCAAATCCACCTGATCGAGGAGAAATACAAGTACATGGTGATCTCATCCTCGTATGGATTGAGTGATTGGGTTTTGGCAAAGAACGTAGAGATTTCTGTTCAAGAAATGGGGTGAACGGGATGGAGCGTGAATACACACAGCATGGTGGCAAGAAGGGCGCAGGACTAAGAACGGGCATTGTTGTTCTTGTTGTTCTGCTCGTTATTCTAGTAATGACCAATCCAAACGAAGAAGATTTTGTTGCGTGGCTCGCAAGTGAACATGACATCCATGCTTCGTATGATGTGAATGATGGCAGGACGTTTACGCAGACGATCGACGGTGAGGAAAAGAAGCTTCACTATAAAGGCGGACATATAGGGCATATAGGGATTTTTTCAACATACAGTTACCGTTTTGCGGATAATGAAGAAAAAGAGATCCAGATTGAAGCGGTCGGTATAATGAATATGTTATTTGATAGATAGGTAGATTGATTGTGGACAGTTACAAAAGTTGAGTGAAAGTTCTGCTGATAACCACGCGCTTTGCATGATGTAACTCGTGCAGAGAAGCGTGTTTTTTTGCGTATAAAGCGGTAGAAACAGAGATGGTTAACTTCGTTTATTCGCAAATTCCACATTATGGGTTATGATGTACCTTGAGAGAAAATTTTACATACATAGGAAGTCTCTATTTTAAATAAAATATTTTAAATAAAAGGCATTTAAGGTCTTTACCAGGGGAGTATTATCCATGATTGAATGGAGGGCTGACTATGAAAAAGTTAACCGTAGTTTCAGTATTATTTCTACTTCTAGTGGCCTGTCAGAACCAGGAAAACACTGAAGATGCACAACAATCATCGACATCCCAAGAGAAGGAAGACATCCCACCAGAGTATCTCGATGAAACAAACTATACAGGGGACAAATTGGAAATCGTCAAACTTATGAATGCTCGTATGCGTTATTTATACGAAGAGGATGAAAAGCGATATATGAATCTTTTTGATCCAAAATCTCCTATATCAAGTATGGGAAGATACAAAGTTCTCAAGGTTACTCCCATGAGCGACATAACTATACAGGAGCAAAGGAAGCTCTTTCAGGCAGTGGTGACGGTTAACGAGTTAAAAGAGAACAATGAAGAGTATAGCAATACGATGGTGTTTTGGAAAAAGAAAGAAGATGGCGATTCTGCGCAATGGGTTATTGCAGATATTGATTGATAACATAGTGTCTGACACATGAAAGATCCATATCTTCACACAAAGTAAAGGGTGATGTAATGATGACAAGGCGATTAATACTGATTGAAGGGTTACCGGGTTCAGGCAAGTCAACGGTTGCCAAAATGGTATCCGAAATTTTGATAGGACAAGGCAAGGAGGTACAACTATTTCAAGAAGGGAACCTGGATCACCCTGCTGATTACGAGGGCGTATCTTTTTATTATGCTGGAGACTTCGAGGCTTTATTGAAAACACATGAAGAATACAGAGAGATTTTGGAAAGCAATGCGATTGTCCATGATCAAGGTATCCTGATTCCTTATCGTAAGATGAAAGAACAGTGGGGAATAGATCTGCCCGATCAGATTGTACAGGATATTTTCAGCCGAGATATTTACGAAATTCCTTTTGAGCAAAATGTTAAGCTGATCACCGAGAAGTGGCAAGATTTCGCCCAAAACGTGTTAAGCACGAATGATGACTGCATCACGATATTTGAGTGTTGTTTTATCCAGAATCCACTAACCATGGGTCTCGTAAAATGCAATCAATCCAAAGAGCAGAACGTGCAGTATGTATTGGAACTGGGGCGTATCATTCATGCTCTGAACCCGCTTCTCATCTATATCGACCAGAAAGATATATCCTATACATTTGATAAGGCAGTCAGTGAAAGACCAAAAGAATGGTCAGAGGGATTCATTAATTATTATACGAACCAGGGTTTGGGGCAGGCACAGAGTTATCAGGGTGTTAAGGGTACGTTACAGGTTTTGCAGGAAAGAAAGAAGCTGGAGTCCAAAATCTATGGGTTACTTCAGATGGATAAGGTATGGCTGGATAATTCGGATTATGACCGCGAGGCTTGTAGGCACAAACTAGAAAAGATTCTGCAGTAACCTTAATGAAATACGAATACATACCGGAGGTCAGTTTTATGACATTTTATGGAGTAGCCTTAATTGCAATAACCGCAATCTTAATTATTATAGGTGTTCGAAGCAAACGGAAAGTAATTCTTAGATGGGGCATAGCCAGTTTAATTTTATTGCTCGTACTCATCATTCCCTCATTCATCATGGGATTCATGGACGGATTTGCTGATGGGTGGTCAGCGAGATGACCACTGCAGATAACAATAATGTATCGTATGAACAAAATAACAACAAATTCAACTTCCGTGTGGCAGGTATTGTGATGGATGCGGGAAGAGTTCTTTTGCATACGACTGAACAGGATGATTTCTGGAATCTGCCCGGAGGTCGGGTGAAATTAAACGAGACAACAGAAGCGGCTATTGTACGAGAAATGATGGAGGAACTGGGTGTTCATGTAGAAGCAGAAAGGCTCGCATATGTTAGTGAAGATTTCTTTGAATATGATGGCCTGAAGTATCATGAAGTTGGCTTTTATTATCTCATCACATTGCCGGAAGCCCATAAGCTATATAGTGAAACTGAATTCAAAGGTTTAGAAGATAACGGTAAGTTAACTTTCCAATGGTTTTCCTTGGACGAACTGGAGCGGATGGAAGTATATCCTGTGTTTTTGAAAAAGGAACTGACTAACCTTCTTGATGCAAAAGGCATCAAACACTTCATTCAGAAATAGAGGAATAGGTGCCTATGGACATTACATTTATTCGTCATGGTCATGGCGAACACTTGATGGATTATCCAAACCAATTAAATTGTCTGCATCCTGGCCTCACTGAATTGGGAGAAAGTCAAGTCATAGCGTTGCGTAAACAAGTGGTTTTTGCGCCTGAAGACGTCATTTTGGTTAGTCCAACGAAACGTACTATTGAAACAGCACAACTCCTAACCACTAACAAAAATCTTGTATTCTTCAGCCCGCTGGTTGGCCCAAGAATGTTTCCTCAGAATCCAGAGTTTGTTCCTTTCGTCTGTGATCAGATCTATTCAAAGGAAGAACTCAGCCATCAGTATACTGACATAAGAATGCTTGATTTGGGTTTGGATTGTTGGGAAGAAATTATTAATCAGATGGATGCAGATCGGTTCCAGATATTAGCTGAACAGCTTCTTGAGTGGTGCAGGCAACAGAGCGGCAATACGTTTATCATTTCACATGATGGTACGATATCGAACAACAGGATGTTACTCGGAGAAAAAGAGTTAACCAAAAGTGATTTTCTTGGTGAAGCAGAGCAGTACACGATCAGGAACTTTTAACGATCTAAGGAGATTCCGTCAATCTCTTTTACTACACATTAGACAAGGAATCTGCTTTATAAGCGACTATAACTGCACTTAGGGGGATTTTCAATGAAGTTATCGGATTATGAGTATCTAACTTTGGCTCTGGAAGAAGCAGAACAATCATTTACTGAAGGAACGTATCCGATTGGTGCGATAATCGTGGATGTGGATGGGATTGTCGTGAGTAAAGGCAGGAACCGAGTTTTCTCGGATTGCGACCCCACCGCACATGCTGAGGTGGATGCCATTCGTCGGGCAGGAAAACATTTGCTGGATGTAGAGAAGAAGAAATTCTCGAAGAAGAAAGACTTGACGCTTTATACTACCTGTGAGCCTTGTCCCATGTGTTCGTGCACCATATTAATGTCGGGGATTAAAAAGATTGTATGGGCAGCAAATGATGAAGAATATGGAGGGCTTCGACGTTTCAAGGAAGGGCCTCATTTTATCCATATGTTTGACACGTTATCCTGTGTTGCAGCACCCTATCTTGATCTGGAAAACAGACAGAGGGCTTTGCTTGCCAAATGGAATATTGGTAGAGGTGTGCTCAATACAGAGTGGGAGATTCCTAAACAATGAAATCTGTTCCGTTCTCTATACTTATAGCCAGTGTCATTTTAGGTATTTCGTTTATTATTGGCTGTATATTGCTAACGACTCAGGAGAGAAATAGTGAACTGACTCAGGCAGCAGAGCAAAAAGTACCTAATGATAAAGCATTAATGACGATTCAAGAAACTGCCGAGTATCTAAGTATGACTGAAGAACAGGTGATGAGTATTATTAAGGCTGAGCAAGGGAGTTTTACGGTGTCAGGTTTCTTTGATGGGAGAATGTTTCCGTTCATTAAGGTTCAGGATAATTTTTTTGTTAGTAGAGTGGAGTTGGATTTGTGGGTTCAGGAAGCAGCTACAAGTCACAGAAGGTATATTAATGGGCAAATGCAGTAGTCTATGGGAACGATGGCATAATCCAAAGGAGATGAATTCATATGGAATTCGTGGGAGAGAAAGTAAGAATAACAACAGTCACAGAACAGGACCTCGACTTCATATGTCAACTTGAATGTGACACAAATATATGGAGCTTTGAGGAAACTGTTGAAACGGATGAGGAGAAGGTCCGTGAGAAATATCGCAGCCATTTTGCTGTCGCAGATGAGAAACCGTATGCCTATGATTTCGTTATACGCCGCTTGAATGATCCAGAAGATACACCCATTGGTATCGTTCAGATGTGGAGTTATGTGGATTACCGAAAAAGCTGGGAGATTGGATACGGTGTGCTTTCAGAATACGCAGGCAACGGATATGGGAGCGAGGCTACACGTCTTTTGTTACAATTTGCGTTTCAAGAGTTACAAGCTCATAAGGTTGTCGGCATGTGTAATTCACAAAACGTTCGCTCAGCAGCACTGATGCAGCATGTGGGTATGACACGGGAGGCCGTCTACCAGGAAGAACTATGGTGGAACAATCAGTGGACAGACCAGTATTTTTACTCCATTTTGGATAGAGAATTTAAGTCTGTCTAATAGGTACGGGAGGAAATAAGATGACTACATTGGTTCTGCTAAGTGATTTGGTTTTCGAATCTAACGATAAATTGGATCAGAGAATACTACGCTTATTTAACAGTGAACAGCCTTCCATCGGATATATCCCTTCGTGCTCCGACCCGGAGCGGAAGTATTATGAACATACTAAACGTTATTATAATCAAATAGGAATAGATAACCTGCAATATTATGATCTTGATCTGGAGTATGAGGAGAGCACATTTGGTGCTATTTTCGAATGTGATGCGATTCATCTATCCGGCGGAAATACGTTTTATTTTCTAAGTTTATTACAGAAGAGAAATATGGTTGGTTTGCTACGTTCCTATGTGAAGAGTGGCGGCATTCTGATTGGAGTTAGCGCAGGAAGTATTCTGACTACACCTACCATAGATATAGCGGGATATGGGGAAGATGCTGATGAAAACAATGTAGATCTGAAAGATATGCAAGCACTGGGACTCGTTGATTTTGAGTTTGCACCGCATTGGGACGGTTCGGAAGATACCCTGAATTCATTAAGAGAGTATACGCGCGTTAACCGTACGGCGGTTTATGCGTGCCAAGATGGTGGCGGGCTTGTAATGGATGGTAAAAGCATAGAGTTGTATGGACATGTGCGTCTCTTAGATTACAGAGAGAGTGGGTCTGGTCATGAGTAATATTACGGTCTATTATTATGATGCTTTCTCTACCGTTCCCGGTCAAGGTAACCCGGCAGGAGTGGTTTTTGATGCTGATCATTTCAGTGAGACGGAGATGCAGCAGATCGCTTATAAGGTTGGTTTTAATGAGACGGTATTTGTGTTGAATTCTGAAGTAGCTGACGTCAGACTACGTTATTTTACACCGGGCCATGAGATTAATCTGTGTGGTCATGCCACAATGGCATCACTGTATGGTTTGAAGACGCGTGGGATGTTGAGTGACAAAGAGTTAATCACGATTGAAACCAATGTAGGTACATTACCCATACGATTTGAGCGCAATGCCGACACCATTTACATGGAAATGAAACAGGATCAGCCGCAGTTTATACCATTCCAGGGGGATATCGAGAAGCTGGTAAGCGCCATCAATCTCACTCTGGATGATGTTGACCTTTCTACGCCAATCGTTTATGGAAGTACAGGAGCCTGGACGTTATTAATCCCGATTCGTGAACTGAACTCCTTTATGAAAATGAAACCGGATTCTTCCCTGTTCCCAGGAATTTTAATTGAGAATCCCAAAGCTTCCCTGCATCCCTTTTGTTTCGAAACCCGTGATTTCGATGCGATGATGCATGCCAGACATTTTTCATCACCATACTCTGGTACGACGGAAGATCCAGTGACTGGAACAGCCTCCGGGGTGATGGGTGCTTATTATTTAACCTATGTGAAACCGGAGATTGATGAGGTACAGTTTGTGGTAGAGCAAGGGCATGAGATTGGTAGAGATGGAAAGGTTCAAGTGAGTGTGATTCGGGATGGTGAGGATATGGATGTCAGAATGAAGGGGACAGCTGTTTTTGTGCGTGAACTGAACGTTGAATTGGACACCTGATCTTCTACATAAAGGAGAGACTGTTATTGAATGAAAAGACTGTTTTAGATAGCGTTACTCGTGTCTTGAAAGAAGAATTAACGGATGCCTTGGTGGGAATATATTTACACGGTTCCATGGCCATGGGATGCTTTCATCTAAATCAGAGTGATATCGATATATTGGTCGTTAGCCGGGAAAAGCGATCTGCTGACACCTATCGAAGGATAGCAAAAAAGCTAATGCATATTGAAGATGAGATGCACATTACGAAAGGTTTTGAACTCAGTATTGTACTGGAATCTACGATTGTAAGTATGGCATACCCTACCCCTTTCGAATTTCATTATTCTGCCTATCACCGGGAGAAATATCGAACGGATGAGCAATATCTCTGTGGTGGATATGAAGATCCGGATCTGGTAGCACATATGGCGGTCATCTATGATCGAGGTATTGTGCTGGATGGTAAACCCATTAAGGATCTGTTCCAACCGGAAAATCGTGAACATATGATTGCCTCAATTACATCGGACGTGAGTTCAGCTATGGAAGAAATTGCGGACAACCCAGTCTACTATGTATTGAGTCTATCCCGGGTTCTTTTGTACGTGAAAGATTCAGTCATTCATTCCAAGCGAGAAGCAGGAGAATGGGCACTTACAAACCTTCCCACTAAATACAAGGAAGTCATCTCACAATGTCTTGCAAAGTACAATGGTGATTTGGAGAATGTGAATTTGAGTGAAGCCTTACTTCGGGAGTATGCGAAATATATGTTGAATCAGATCCAATTGAAGGGAGATTAACATTTTGCAAATTTTTGATATTCGGCAGAAGCCGGAGGTGTTGCAAGAAGCAGTACAGTATTTCTGGAAACAATGGGGCTCGGAATCAAGCTTCCATTTCTATCGGGATTGTATAGACCGTTCTGTGGATACAGAGAGTGATGTACCAAGATTTTATGTGATGTTGGACGGAGACCGAATTATCGGTGGGTGCGCTTTGTTGCGAAGTGATCTGAATAGCAGGCAGGATCTTTTTCCCTGGTTTGCGTGTCTTCATGTTGATCCAGAATATCGGGGCCAGAATCTGGGTGGACAACTTCAGACCCATGCGATGAATGAGGTGAAAGCAAAGGGTATGACAAGCTGTATTTGTGTACTGATCTGACTGATTATTATGAAAAAAATAACTGGGCCTATATCAGTAAAGGATATTTGCTTGATGATGAAGAGACAAGAATCTATGAATATAAGATTTAATAGAGGTTACACACGCTTTATGGCTTTGTCTTGAATTCGAGAGGAATGAACCTATGATTACCCAGATTAATAAACATGATTTCCACAAAGTAAAACATCTCACGGACTCGTGTCAGAATATTGAAGTCAAGGCGGTGGCGTCTGGCTTGAACCCGGGACGGATCTATGTAGATGATGCAGAGAATATCACAGCAGCTCTAATTTGGGTACATGGACAATCTGGTTTTCAGTTGATCGGCGACTCTCGAAGTGAGCCCTTTCTGAATGAATTGAAAGAGTACATGCGGGAACGTATTGAACCTGAGTTATTGGACTTACATATGCATGCTGTTGAAATTGGTGTGGTGGACGAAGCCTGGGAAGATGTTCTTCGGCACATCTCCGGGAAAAGAGATATCTCCAGTGATATTCAGCATGTATTCAAGTTGAATCCAAATTCGATAAGTCAGCAAGCACCTCTCGACATATGTGCTTCACAGGACGAGAAAGTCAGAATTCTCAGGATAGATGAAGTACTATTAGGAGAGAAAAGATATAACAATTCTCCATTCCTGAAAGATAAAATCTCTCACTTTTGGAAGACAATAGATGATTTTTTACAACATGGCTTTGGCTATATTGCAGTGCATAACGATGATATCGCGAGTGTTTGCTTTTCGGCATTTATCGTAGATCAGACACATGCGGTTGATATTGAAACGGTTGAAGTCTACAGAAGAAGGAATTATGGTGCGATGGTGGCAAAAGCTTTTGTGGAAGAATGCAGTCGTGTAGGTATACATCCGTATTGGGATTGTTCACCGGACAATGCAGGCTCAATTCGTCTGGCACAAGATGTGGGGATGTCACTCGATTTTAACTATAGAGTTTACTGGTATGATCTATCCACATAGATGGGTATGAAGGAGGATGTGCTGTGAGCGAATCATTACAGGATCAGATTCACTTTCTCATTGAGATTGATAAACTCAAAACGATTGAACGAAAGACGAGAATTATGCACGGTGAGAGACTTGAAAATGATGCGGAGCATTCCTGGCATCTGGCGATGATGGCCTTGGTTTTGCAGAGTCATGCCAACAAGGATGTGGATATCCTCAAAGTCATTAAGATGCTTCTCGTTCATGATCTGGTCGAGATTGATGCCGGAGATACGTTCGCTTATGATACGGTGGGACACACGGATAAATATGATCGTGAACTCAAAGCAGCTCATCGGCTGTTTGGTATATTGCCTAAGGAACAGGCGGAAGAACTACTCTATTTATGGTTAGAGTTTGAAGCAAAGCAGACGCCTGAAGCACAATTTGCCTCATCTCTGGATCGGTTGCAGCCTCTGATCCATAATCATCAGAATGAGGGAGATACGTGGCAGAAATATAACATTACAAGTGATCAGGTATTAAACAGAAACCGTGAGATTGCGAACGGTTCCGAAACATTGTGGGAGTATGCGCAGCAGCTTATTCAGAAATCCGTAGATCAGGGAATCTTGACCAAATCATAAGGGTAGGTTTCACGTATGCACTTTGAAGATGGGGGAGAAGCATGAATGGGGTATATCATGGAGCTAAGAAAACTGGTGGGCCCGCGTCCTCTAATTATGGCGGGCTCATGTGTACTCGTGTTCAACGAGGAAGGTCACCTGTTGCTACAAAAACGTACAGATAGCTTGGATTGGGGGACACTTGGGGGATCCATGGAACCCGGGGAGTCTTTGGAGGAAACAGCTGCGCGGGAATTGTATGAAGAGGCCGGACTGAGAGCGGAATCATTCAAACTCATTAGCATTTTTTCAGGTGAGGACATGTACTATCAGTACCCACATGGTGATGAAGTTTACAACGTCATGGCTGTTTATGAAGCTTCAGGTATCAAGGGCAGCCCAACCATTTTGGATGATGAAGGGCTGGAACTCCGATATTTTGATCTGAATCAGCCGATCCCTGAGATCAATCCGTTTACGGAATATGTGTTGAAGAAGGCAGGATATATTAGAACTAACTAGTAAGAGGAGGGTATGTTATGACGCAGGACTTCTATTGTGATGAGGTGCTGAGTGGTAAAACGCAAGTCAAAGTTGTCATGGAAACAAATAACGTTATGGCTTATCACCATACCCGACCATACTACGAACACCATATCGTGGTGATTCCCAAGATTCATATTCAGTCCTTCATTTCAGAAGAGGAAGAGAATAATGATGAACTACTCTTAGAAATGATGCGTGTCATTAAAAAGATTGCTGCTGACTTGTTAGCTCAGACAGGCTCGTCGAAGATTATAACTAACTTGGGCAGTTATCAAGACTCGAAGCATCAGCATTGGCATATAGTCAGTGGTGAGCGAACTTAGGAAACTGTATACCGGATTACAAAACTTCCACCTTTCACATACGGATGTGGAAGTTTTTTCGTTTTGAACCACTAAACATACCAAACAACTCTTACATCTACCCAAAAATGAACTAAGGAAAAATATGCTAGAATAGGGAGTGAACATTTAAAAGGGTCAATTAGGAGGAATAATAATGATGGTTGGTTCTATAGTTACGATATTTGCAATGTTGATTAATGTGTTGTTATATGGACTGGGCGTGTATGCGCTGATCCTGTTTATTAAGCTGGCCCGGCGTGGGATTCAGGCACTGGATATCTACCTGTATGAGAAACGGGGAGAGCGTTTTTAACGTTCACCATCTCACACTCGAACAGAATTATCATTTTTCTCTCAGTGTTTTATCTTTCCTGATCTAGTATGATTAACGCATCAATCCAGTAAAGAGAGGGTTAATGACATGGATGCTTTTTTAGAGCAAATTAACGAGTTAAACGAGCTTCAGAAAGACTTGGTTAGCCTACATCCTTTGTTTGCAGAACATTATCCAGTGGTTGTAGCCTATGAAGCTTTATTATATATCTATGATTATTCGTCCAAAACGCAGCAATATGAGTGGGTGAAGACGGTACCGGACGATTTATATATTCCAGATGAATGCCTTGCTGCGATGCCGGTGCATCATATGAACGGACGAATGTGTGCGATTGTAACGGATACAGCGTTCAAAGATCTGGAGCAGAAAGTTTATCTGTTCCACGAATATGTTCATTGTTATGTATATGAGAAATATGATGAACGGATCGTGAACCGTCTTCAGATTAAACATAAAATGGACCAACTGAAGCGTGTGACATGGGAACTGGATTATGAATTTCCGTATGAAGATGAAATCGTTGTGGAACGGATTAACTCATTGTTGTCTGCTTTGAAGAGTAAAGACCTGACACAAGTACAGACAGCTAGAAAGGCGTTGTTCACTTCATTAAATGAAGAACAAGCCGAGTACTGGAGCTGGTTAGAGTGGAACGAGGGTTACGCGCGTTATATTGAGAATCTGATTCGGGCAAAATTCGGGCAGGAGAGCAATCATTTTGGAGATACAGCTCCGTTTAATCGTCTAGTATTCTATGAATGTGGGTCGGAATACATTAGTCTGCTTGTGAAGGAGCACCCGGAGTACCATACGGATCTGGAGCAGCTGTTTGACCGCATGCAAGTGGAGAGAATTCAGGGATAATCACGCATCTACGGTGAAAAAAGGTGGAACATCGAAGTCTCACTATTCCAGTGATCTGCGTTGCACCAGTAGGTTATATCGTTTCTTTTTACTAAGTATAGTAGAATACTTCCCGATAAAAGGAGATTAACTCTATGCCGTTACCTATGGTTCATCTCAATATCGCTAATCTGATTGCAGACTCGCTGCAAATGCAGGCTGATCGAGGTTCATTCTATCTGGGGAACATCGCCCCGGATTCCATACATATGCGCGAAGGTACAACCAGAGATGATAAGGAATACACCCATTTTAACCCGAAAGATGATGGAGATTATGTTGGTGAACTGAAGGATCTCTACTCAAGCTATATGCAACAACTTACCGATGAAGGATGGAAGTGCTTTGTGCGAGGATACTTTATGCATGTGCTAACAGACTATTACTGGTTCCGTAGTGTGCATCCCGAATTCGTCGAACGGGTCAACAAGGTAGACCATCATACAGGCAGTAGCAGATCGAAGGATGAACTAGCGCGTTTATATTACCAGGAGACGGACCAGATCGATTTTAATCTCTATCAAGGTTCAAGTTGGAGCGAAGAAGTATGGCAGGTGCTCAACAGCTCACCGGGTTATGACATGACGGACCGTTTAACTGCTGATGAGATTGTGCGCTGGCGGGACCACACGTTTTCTTTTCTTAATGGGGAAGAACCGGGAATTACTCCTGAGTTCATCACGGGTGAGAGAGTTCAAGTATTTGTGGAAGAGAGCGTAGAGCGACTGATCTCTATGTTGTCTTCATGGGACCCGGAGTTACGTAACTTGATATGAATATAGATAGTTAGTGCAGTTGAGTCATTTCATTATATACTGTATTTATTACTTCTCTACTCATTACTAGTTTATTTAATACTAAGTAAGGGAGGCACGCAGTATGGTGAAATATGTAGGAGTGTTGCTCGTATTTGTCATTGCCACGTTCATTGCAGGGTGTAGCAAACCGAATGAATCGAACGCGGAAGAAGGGCTTCCTGTACTGATCACTTTAACGTGTAATCCCAACCTTGCCTTGGAACCATGCCAAGATGTTGTGTTTGATCGATCTGACGAGATTCGAATCATGATGGAGGCCATACATAAGGCAGAGCGTATGCCAGGTATTATTGATTATGGTACGCAGTACAAGATGAGCATAACAAATGCGGACAGCTCCATAACAAGGTATGATTTTTCACTAGGAATGGATCCCAAGATGCAAGGCTTGTTAGTAAACGAGGAAGACACGCATACTGGATATAGCATTCCTCTTGAGGATGCGAATCAACTAAGAAGACTGATTCAGCGACGTACAGATTAAGAGGGTATATGGGACGGAGAAGAACCTGTGGATGACAAAATTACCATTGAACCTTTGACGCGATCGGATGCAGATGGAGTGTATCAGGTGTTCGAGACAACCATTCCCGCAGCATTTGATCAGGAGGGAATAGGCTCGCTTCTGGATGATATTCAGGATGAGATAACACACAAAAAAGCGATGATTCACAAGGCATTGCAAGCAAAGGACAACATCAAAGCAAGTGTATTTTTCCTCGTCGCCAAAATGGGGGATGTTATTGTAGGCACAATCTCGTATGGACCGTGTGGTAAGGAGATTCGAGAATGTACAGAGGGCCGGCTGAACGGTATCGGAGAACTGGGTAGCCTGTATGTGTTGCCCGAGGTTCAAGGACAGGGGGTTGGTTCGGCGCTCATTCTTGCACTGGTTACTGAACTGCAACGGCTGGGAATTCAGCAATTCTGCCTGGATAGCGGTTACCAGATCGCACAGAAGAAGTGGCAACGCAAATTCGGTGAACCCTATGTCGTGGCGAACAACTATTGGGGAGAAGGAACAGATCATATGGTTTGGCTGTGTGAAGTACAGGGTTTTATAGAGGTTGTTCAAAAAGCCCGCTTTTGATTACGAAGGATGCCTATCGGCATCATCAGCATCGAATATGGAATTCAGCCGAAATGTCCGTTGCTCACGTAGTTTTCCTACGCTCCGCTACTCCATTTCTAGCTTCATCCCATCTTCTCGGTACTGAAAACCAGTCTTTTTGAACATGCACTAAAGTAAAATGACATGAACAAAAGAGATGACGACCTGTATTGTATAGGGGTCATCTCTTTATCTTTTTGCATCGATCGTGGACGATTGTTCGTACATTGTATCATGTGTGTTTTTATGTACCCGAGGAAAAAAGGAGTGAACATATGTCAATACAGTGGAATACACCCGAGCAACGGCTGTCCCCTCATGCGGTAAACTTGTGGAGAATTAGCGCCATCATATGGAATGTAATAGGTTTCCTGATCCTTGCCGTACTGTTAATACTCGACTCCATCTATGGATGGAAGACGTGGATTGGTTGGATTTTGTGGGGCGTTACGGGCATATCGGTGCTCTATGCGGTGTGGGATATTTTCATCCAGCCTTCATGGTTATACAAGCATTGGTACTATGATGTGAATGAGGAGTTCCTGCAACTGAAGCGCGGGGCGCTAACCAAGGTACATCAGATCATCCCCATGGCGAAAGTGCAATCGGTTACAACAAATCAGGGACCTTTAATGCGAAAATATGGACTCTATTCCGTATCGGTTGGCACGATGGGTTCATCGCATGAAATCCCGGCATTGCCAGAGGAAGTTGCGCTTGCACTCCGTCATCAGATTGCGTCCTATGCGCGGATTAATGAGGTGGATGAATGATCGATATGAAGCGACATCATCCAATAACCATGCTGTGGAGCTTGTGGAAACGGGTAAAGAATTGGTTCGCTATCGTCCTTTTTTTGTTTGTTTTCCGTCAGGGCTCGGAGTCCCAATGGATATTCTATGGAAGAATCGCTTTTTATGTAGGTGTCTCCATTAGTATCCTGTCCATGATCCTGAAGTGGTTCACCTCGCGTTATGCAGCAGACGATACAGCCTTTCATATCTATAGTGGTGTGTTTAACCGTACCCGAAGAACGATACCTTATACGAAGGTCCAGAATGTGAATCGTCATACAACGTTGTTTCATCGGTTATTCAGGGTGACGTCGATTCGATTCGAGACCGGAATTAAGGGAGAAGATGCTACCTTTCAGTTACACGTTGTTTCACTTTCCGAAGCGGAGCAGCTGGAGAAGATTGTAGCAGGTCATATGGCTGAAGAAGCAGAAACAGCAGGAGCAACAGAGGAACATGATACGTTGGATGCAGTTCAGGTTATGGAAGAGGGAGAGGCGCAATCCGAACCTGTTATAACTGATGAAGCCATGTCTCTGCCTGCAAAAGAAAAACAGGAACGGGTTGTTCATTATCATTCCACCCGCAAGGACATATTCAAAGCATCCTTTACCTCGCTCAGCTTTCTCGTACTGATTCCGGTCCTGGCTACGCTGTATTCCTGGGTGAAGGACTTCTTCCCTGATGAAGAAGTAACGGAAAGTTTGTTATTAACCTGGCTTGATTCCTGGTGGATTGCCGGTTTGATGATTTTAGTTTTATTGATTATATCTATTGCTCTGGGCATAGTCAGAACCTTCGTAAAGTATGGAAATTTCCAGATCACCTCGGATGCCAAACGGATCTATATCTCGAAGGGCATGATGGAGCAAACGTCATTTTCAATCTTGAAAGAGCGAGTCCAGGCCGTGAAAATTACACAGTCACCGATGAAAAGGCTGCTTGGATTAGCGGAAGTAGAACTGACCACTGCAGGTAGTCTGGGGGAATCCGAGCAGGAGGTGAACTCGCTCTATCCTTTCTTGCCTGTGAAGCAAGCCTATACCCTGATTGAGGAGATCCTGCCATCCTATCGGGTTACGCAGGAGATGGAAAAACTTCCACGAATATCACTATGGCTGCGCCTGCTCAAACCAAGCTGGGGGTGGATCATAATTACGGGTTTATTGTGGTATTTCAAACCATTGGTGTTTGGGCAGAAACATGCCTGGTGGATGATTTCCGCGATTCTGCTCGTGTGGATTGCAACATGCAGAGTGATGGACTTTTTCCATACCCGATACATTCTGCATCAGAATTTCATTCAACTTCGAACCGGTGCGCTCACTTCAACCCTCTTCATCTCCAAACGTGAGAAAGTCATCGAAGTGCAGATCACCCGTAATGTGTTACAGCGTTGGTTCGGTCTGGCTTCCATTCATACGGTAAACCGCGCCAAACCAGTACTGCATCATCGGGCACATGACATTTCCCTGGATACGGCCAAATCATTTCAATCATGGTACATGGGTCGTACCCAAGATGTTCAGACCCGTTAATTGCAAGAGCAAGTGCAGGAAGACCACATCAGGTTATTCTGTGCTTGCTCTTTTTAATTGAAGACAGAGGAGGAAGAACAATTTGATTAAAGCTGTGTTCTTTGATGTGGACGGTACATTGCTGAGCGAAATAGATCGGAGTTTATCACCGCGTACAGCTGAGTCGATCCGGGAATTGATTCGTAAAGGCGTTCAAGTCGTACTCGTCACAGGCAGGCCCTATAATTTATGCGAAGAATTCAGAAATCTCGGAATCGATACAATCATTTCGGCTAATGGGGCATTGATCAAAGCAGGTGATGAAGTGATACATAAGTCTGTACTTTCAGCACAGATGGTTAGAGCATTCAGTGAGTTTGCCGAGTTGCATGGGCACAGTATTTCATATTTTACAGAATCATTTGAGACGAACGGGTTGTGTACAACAGATGGTCGTGTTACTGACGCTTTAAGAGATACGCTTGGACTCATGAATTCCCCGCAGAAAATCAGCACGTTGGAACAGGACGTATATTGCATTTGCTTATATGCGGATGAAGCGGAGACGGAGAAATTCCAGTCCAGATTTCCTTCCTTACGATTCGTGAGATTCCATCCGTATATAGTGAATGTGCTGGAAGCGAGCGAAGTCAGCAAATCTATAGCCGCAGAGAAAGTTCTCGACTACCTGAAGATATCCAGAGAGGATACAATGGCCTTTGGCGATGGGGAGAATGACGTGGATATGCTAGTGTATGCGGGAACCGGAATTGCGATGGGAAATGGCGGAGAACGGATTAAACAAAGCGCTGATTATGTCACCCTGCGGGCAAGTGAAGATGGGGTCTTCCATGCATTGAAGCAATTTAAGATTTTATGAGAATGGATCGGCTAAAAAGATGAAGGATATCCAAATTGTGGATTTTCATGTAGAATGATATAGCACGTATTAAGCCCTAAAGCATAGGGTGTTGATCGAAGGGTGACTTATGAAAAAGGTTGTTATCGTAATCCTGTCTCTTGTCGTACTTGTTGGTGTATCCTCTTCCGCTTATGCTCATCCAGGCAGACTGGATAAGAACGGTGGACATAACTGTTCAGCCAAATCCAAACAAAAGGGTCTGTGTACAGGTTATCACTATCACAAAAAGAAAAAATGAGAATGAGCTGTACAAGATAAACCCGGCCATCGTTCAATGTATGGTTGGGTTTGCATGTGTACCATTGATTTAAAATGATGGAGGCGGTTACACCATGCAGATACAGGAGATATCGGTGTGGAATCATGACGATTTAGTGGCGATGCTGGTCGAAAGCTCCAGTGAGGGGTTCAGACATATCGAGCGATTAATCCATGAATATGAGACAGGAATCAATACATTCGAGCAAGAAGATGAAGCGCTTTTTGAATGCAGAGTGCACGATAAGGTGGTTGGGATCTGCGGTCTGAACAGAGATCCTTATTCTGAAGTGACTGATACCGGAAGAATTCGCAGGCTTTATGTGATGAGAGAATTTCGAAGACATGGGGTTGGGCGCAGGCTGATGGATGCGGTTATTCATAAAGCGGAAAAACATTACGCTCGACTGGTTCTGTACACGGATCAACCGGTTGCCGGCTCTTTTTATCGCGACTTGGGATTTAGAGAAGTGACGAGTATGGAGAAGATAACGCATGTACTGGAATTGGGGGAGAAGAAAGATGGATCATATTAAAGCCGTTATTTTTGATTTGGACAATACAATTCTGAACAGAACAATGACCTTTGACGGCTTCACGCAGAGTTTGATTAAAACCTATTTTGGTCACCTTGAGTCAACCGAAGATATAAGCAAACGAATTATTGAACTCGACCAGGATGGTTATAAGGACAAACCCCTTCTGTTCAACGAGTTGTTGAATGAACTGCCTTGGGCAGAGTATCCGCCACATGCAGAACTGATGGAGTTCTATGGCAGAGAGTATGTGCGAAGTTCAGTTCTGATGGAACAGGCGCGAGAAGTCGTTCAGCATCTTCGGGGGAAATACCAAACCGGGTTAATCACCAATGGGCAGACCGATATTCAGTATGGAAAAATAGATCAACTCGGTATCCGGGAGGATTACGACCATATTATTGTTTCAGAAGAGGCTGGAGTCAAAAAGCCCGATCCACGCATATTTCAGCTTGCGCTCGATCATTTCGGTCTGAGACCGGAGCAATGCATTTACATTGGCGATCATCCCGTGAACGATATTGAAGGAGCAGCAAGCGTAGGCATGAGCACCATCTGGATGAAGGTCAACCAGCCGTGGCAGGACAGCATTACGTTGGGTCCTTTACATACGATTGAGCATCTAAATGAGTTGAAGAAACTGCTTTAGAAGGCGGTTATATAAATTGAATTCCTATAATCACAGTCTGGAAAGGGAGGAACATATGGAGATTAGACAGATGGCTACAGCGTTTTTGAGCAATGGTTCAGACATGCTGATGATGAAGAAGGCGGGTAGCAGATTGTTTGATTTTGAATTCTGGGGTGGCATTGGCGGACATCTGGAAAAAGGGGAACTGAACGTACCCATGAGCGCCAGCTATCGGGAGATTGAAGAAGAGACCGGGTTCACGCAAGAGGATGTCGAACAATTTCGGCTTCGATATATTCTGTTGGAAGTTAACGGTGGGGAGATTTGGCAGCAGTTTGTATATTTCGGAGAGACCACGCATCGACATTTTGTGCCCTCGGATGAAGGCGAGTTATTCTGGATACCACTGGATGAGGTGTTGGACTTACATTCGTCTATTCTGATCAAAGCAACGCTTAGGCACTATTTACAACACCCAGGAGCAGAGGACATCTGGGTTGGAAACGTTCAGAGCGGAACAGACCTAAAGGGTACTCCACAGGTAATATGGAACAGAATGCAGGAAACGATATCATTTGAGCCAAAGGGGGTTAATCGATAATGTTGAAATATAGAATGGAAAGAAAAAAATTGAGATGGATAAATTACCTGTTGATCACTGTACTGATTGCTATAATTCTTCCGAGTAGTCATGTAGAGGCAGGCAGCACGATTACAGTGAAAACGAAGGTCCAATATTATAAAGGACAGCCATACATACATCTAACAGGTGGAAATAAATCTGTGACGGATAAACTGAACAAGACATTTAAACTCCACGCAGTGAAAGCAGCTCGCCTGGACAAAGAAGAAAAGAAATCAAACAAAAAATATTTCTACATCACCATGGCCAGTGTAAAATACAATGCAAAAGAAAAGTTATCTGTGGTATATGAAGATCATGTGTACACTGGCGGAGCACATGGAATGGATGCGACAAAATCATATAACTATGATTTAAGAACGGGGAAAGAACTGAAGCTAAGCGAGTATGTCAAAGACGATACTCAGATGGAGAAGGTAGAGAAATCAATCTCCAACAGTCTATTAGCCATGTATAATGCAGGAGTTTCTATTTTTGAAGAAAATATTTATGATTTTCAGCTTGATCAAACATCTGAATTCTTTTTATATGACAAAGGTATCGTCATCCGATTCCACCCTTATGAGGTTGCACCCTACGCTAAAGGGTTTGTAGATATCAAAGTCCCGTTCAGTAAATTCAACCAATAGATTGTTTGCAATATAAGGCATGATCCAGTTCAATGAGGTCATGTCTTTTTCTATATATACAATCATTCAAAATACTCTAATTTCAATAACTTCGGCTTCTATGTTTCTACATACCGTGTAAATAGCTTAACCCATTCCAAGAAGGAGGTTTTGTTATGAAACGTATGGAAACATGTTTCAGGCTGACCGTAGCAACGTGCACCTGCTATGCCAGCCTGAACGAGCGAACCGGTTTAATTTAGCATAGGGCAGAGGCGATTGTTATGGGTTGTTGGAAGAAACTCTTTTTGTCAAACTATGCTGTAATAATTCGATCTTTCGTTTGTCTGTTCCGATGTTCTATAGCCTCCTCATAATCCCCGATTAGTGTATCAAAAATATACTCCCACGACCGCTGTTCAGCCAGCTTTCTGCCTTCCAGTCCCATTATCCTCAATTGGTTCACGTGATTTCCCCAGAGACATATCTCCCGAATCAGTGCATCAGCCTGACCTGGCTCGAATAACACACCATTGCGGTGAGGGGATATCAGATCCTTTACACCTCCAGCATTGGCCGCCACCACAGGGAGTCCTGAAGCCATCGCTTCCAGTACCACATTGCCAAATGTCTCCGTAGAGGAAGGAAACACAAACAGATCTGCCGAAGCATACATAACAGCAAGTTCTTCGCCATGCATATAACCTGTAAAGGTGACATTGGGTGGGGATTGCAGACGCATTTTCGGGAGAGATGGGCCGTCGCCAATGATGATCCAGTGTACACGGGACTGCATTTCCTGGGGCAACTGTTGCATGGTAGTCGTGAGTGTAGCGATATCTTTTTCCGGGGCAATGCGTCCAACGTAGAGTAGAATAAGGGGAGCGGTGATGTGGTATCGTTCACGGATATCCGATCTGCGTTTATCAGGGGAGTATAGGTTGCAATCAATCCCGCGAGACCAAAGTTTCAGACGCTGAATGCCTTGGGTTTGCAGGGTGTTTAACGTTTCCTGCGATGGAGTTAGGGTTGCATCACAGGCACGGTGGAACCACTGGATATACTTCCAGTAGAGAGGAATCATACTTTTCAACCGGTAGTATTCGAGATAACGATCGAAGTGGGTATGGTAGGAGACAACATGGGGAAGACGGTGTTTGAGCGCATACCTCAGACCAAGCAACCCCATATTAAAAGGTGTGGCGATATGCAGCAGATCGGGTTGAAAGGTTTGTAGTTGCTTGTGCGTGTCTGCTCTGTTAGGTAGAGCAATGCGGCATTCGGGATACAGAAAAAAAGGGATGTTGGCAACCGATCGGACTTGAGTCTCATGGCTTCCTTCAATGACGGAGTTCGGAGTAAACAGCAGATGTTCAATTCTTCTGCGGTTCAGATGGTTACTCAAGCGGTGGAGCGTGCCAGCAACACCATTGGTTTCCGGAAGATAGGTGTCTGTGAACAAGGCCAGGCGCATCATTACCCCTCCCAAGACTCGTGATGCCAAGATCATAACAGCGGAACATTTTCCAGAGGTCAAGTGCACGTTAACTTGACGATATTCCCTGTAAATTGTTAAAGGATATACTATACCAACTTCCATAAGTTCAACTTGTATAGCGTATTCTGATATGATGTAATAACGTGTCGGCGTAGTTGAACTTGAAATTTACACGAAATGGAGAGGGCAGAAAAAAACTGAAGAAGCGGAGCTAAAAGCTTTCTGCAAGAAAGCTGCTTCGGAAGCTTACACTTCGCCTTTATCACCGGATTTTACCCTTTAATAAAGGGATTGAAAAAATCTGGGGATAACAGCGATCGGAAGTTTATTCTGACCGCGTAGTGGTCCAGTGTAAAAAACACGTTCAAACTATTTAGACAGAGAGATACAGGAGGCAGAGAAAGATGAACAAGTTACAAGAAGAATTGCAGGAGTTGTTACCACTTGATCAGCTTGAAGAGATGTCAGGTGAAGAAGTGGTGGGGAGTGTTGCCATGGACCTTTATCGGGCTGAATTTTCGACGATTCGAGAAAGTGGGCCGGAACTTCCGCAAGTATTGAGAGATATCATTCTAATCATTGATCTGGATACCGAGCTGTCCATGAACGGGATGACTGGTTTCCTTGAGAATTCCAGCGGACAGTATCTGGGTGAGACGATAACAGCTATGGAGCGGATCGGCAATGATGCAGATGCCGTGATCCTGAAGAAGATAGAGCAGATGTTGTCCGAAAGCGGTGTAACGCACGGGCAATTACGAGATAATGTGAATGGCCTGTCCGAAGATGACATCACGACAAGCCTGCAAACACACGGGGAACAGATTTATGAGGTATTGCAGCAGATTGAACTGGAAGCCGCGAATTTGAGCATGCAATCGGATAACGAAGAAAGCTTTGACCTGCTGTATCAATATGTGGACGAAAATAAAGAACGTTTAAAACAGGAGATGCAGCACGTTTTGTCTAATTGAATTGGAAAGAGGAGGTAAATGCAAGCATGAACAAACGATTAGCGATGGAATCCGTTCTGGTTACCTTGTTATTCATTATCGGTTTTGTAGCTTGGAATATCGTTCAAGGCATGATCATGACCATGAATTACGTACCTGATCTGACAAACACCGCTACTTACGGTAACCCATTACAATCCAAGGTTGCTTTTGGAACTATGGTTCAGTGGGATACAACATCCATGATCATGGCTGTTGCCGGATTCGTTTTGCTCGCCGCCGCATATTACGGTCTTCGATCAGGAATGCAACGCTGGACACAGCGTTCCTGAAGTATTGTCTTGTGAAACTGAACCAACCAAAAAACCGTCCTTCATCAGATTTGTCTGATAAAGGACGGTTTTTATTCGTTTACACAAACTATAGATTAAATATGTTTGGAAATGATTTCTTCCAATCCTTGAGCGACAGAATGCGCCCCTCGCGCCAGATGTCGTTTATACAGATGCAGGCGGACAAAACTTTCATCCGTGCCCATCGCTTCCGAGAACATTCCACTGAGTCCACGAGACCGGCGATCGATCTGTAATAGCAGCTCCAGCGAATCGCCCATGGGATAGAACAGCACTTCCAACTCATCCAGATGCCCACGGAACTTGTTTGTTGGTACAAATTCGAATTCCTGCACAAATGGCAGATTGCCACCCAGCTTCGGCGCATAGTCATTGGTTACTTCGCGGAGCTTGAAACCAAGGATATCAATTGCATCGAGCACGGTGTTCATGTCTTTGCTAGGAACAACATGCAGTCTGTCCCGGTCTGAGGGGTCTACAGCACTTGAAATATCGAGGCCCGTCTCCACCCATACCTCTGCACGATGCAGTGTAATTGGCAGATTTTCTGGGAGGTCAAATGAAAATTCTTTCTCCAATTTGGCTCCAGGCTGTAATGTAAAACCTTCGGTGAGTAGATATTTGGCTATAACGGCTGTTTCTTTTACTTTACGATCATCGTGCTCCCGTATGTAATGGGTTTTGATTGAAAGATAGATTCGATCTACGTTCTGTTCCACATCTCCACCTTCAATGTACACAACCCCCGTGATGATTCCTCCAGGCGTGACCTCTGGTGTATGCAATTCCGTATTTACTTTGGCTGCTCCAACACCTACACTGGCTAACATTTTCTTGAAAAATGACATGTGCTCAACCTCCAGATCAGATGGTTTATTATATGGGATACATATGGCTTCGACCTTAATACGGAAGCTGGAAGAGAAGCGTTTCAAATTTTAATAAAGATATATCGTATATCCAAACAGGAGAATCGACGTACCCATGTCGAATGTTTAAATAAAGGGAATTTTTGTCAGGAGGAACTCTATGAGCATGGAATGGTACGATATGATTGCACAACGTAATGGGGGATACAAGGGTAGAGCTTTGTATACGCTGGAAGGTAACTCTGCTGAAGATATTTTTGAAGAGCGGTTGATTAAGCTTCTGCCTCAGTATACATCCGTGCTCGATGCAGGCTGTGGACATGGGGAGTTTACGTTGAAAATGTCGGAATATACCGATCACATTATGGGGTTAGATAATTCGGAAGAGATGATAAAGATAGCTCGGAACAGTCTTCATTCAAGCAGGATAACAAATGTAGAATTTGTCTGCGTCAGCACAAAAGAAAAGATGCCATTTGAAGATAAGCAATTTGGTCTGATCTATGATCGCAGAGGTCCAACTTCCATTATTGATCATGGGAGATTGCTGCAAAAGGGTGGAGTTATGATTGGTATTCATACGGATATAACAAAGGTACGTGAGCGTTTGGAAAGAAATGCATTTAAGGAGATCAAGATTGAGGAATATAACGAGGCACTTATGATTTTCTCGGATGAAAAAGAATTTGCCATCTTTCTCTCCGATATCCCCGGAAACCCGGATTATACACAGCCTGAGTACCGGGAACAGCTGGAAGTCAAGCTGAAGGAGAACCAGGTTGATGGTAGAATTGCTGTAAGAGAATGCAAGTATATTTGGCAGGCCATAAGGAGCTGAAGTAGATTGAACACAGAATTTTCAGAACAGAAATATGGTGAAACGGGTGTCAAAACCAGCTTCGAGCAGATGGCAAACGGGGAACAAAAATATAAAATGATAACAGAAGACGGAAGTTATTATTGCAGAACCGTTGCCTCTTCCCACGGAGCATGGCAAAACAGTCATGTACATATCAATCTAACGGAGTTTTATGTGGTGCAAACCGGATGGATAGCGTATGCCAGTTATGGAGACGATCAGATGTTTTCGATTCGAGTGGTGCGTGCAGGAGAGCACATCATTGTCCAACCTGGAATCCACCATAATATATACATGTCTGCACATAGCTCGATACATACCATCAAGCATGGATTGAATACATCCAGTGATTGGACGGCATCCCCTGAGTTGGATAGGTTAACTCAATATTAACAGAGAAGGAGCTACTCCAAAAGTATGATTAACCAGAGGGGAGGATAGACAGATGCGTAAAAACACAATATTTTGGATTACGGGAGTAACGATAATTCTCTTGGTGACTCTGCTCATATACAGCTATGTTATTCCAAGTGTGAGTGCCCAGGATGTTGTGATGGCAGGCACAATCAGGCAGATTGATACGAATGTAGTTGAGGTAGAGTTAGAGATAACGCGAAAAAGAGAAGACAAGGATCAACATATGGTGTATCCCGTTGTCCCTGGATGGGAAGGGGTCACATTCAATGAAGAACAAGATGATGCGTGGTACATGCCTTCGTCTGTTGGCAGCTCCTATCTTGATCAAGTCATTCTGGAAAAGTATCTGAAGGCGCAGGGGAAAACCATGAAATCAACTGATAATCTGATAGGATTTGCGATACCTGATGAGATAGGGAGCTACAAGTTGCGGTTAACGCTCAGATCTTTGGATGGAACGACTCAGCCGCTTGAGAATCCCATGGTGTATTATGTTCACAACGAGCATTTGTTAGGGAAGGATCTGAGTTGGGTTACGAGTGAGAATCTGGAGATCAATAAGGAGTAATCAGAATGATGAATGTATATGAATCGAATGAAATCACCGTACGTTTCTTGGAAACAGAAGATGAACAACATCTGGTGAAGTGGCTGTCAGACCCGGAAGTTCTTCAATACTATCAAGGGCGTGATCAGCCGCATGATCTGGAACAGGTGAGAGAGCATTTTTACAATCAAAAAGATGATGCTACTCGTTGTATCGTTGAGTATGGAGGACATCCGATTGGATACATTCAGTTCTATGAGCTTGAGGAAGAAGAACGAACGGAGTATGGTTATGGAGACACGGATGAGATCATCTATGGAACGGATCAGTTTATTGGTGAGGTAGAATACTGGAATAAAGGCATTGGTACACAGTTGATGCAATCCATGCTGGCTTATCTGATTAATGAAAAACAAGCCCGTAAAGTGGTTATGGACCCTCAATCCTGGAACTTAAGAGCGATATCCTGTTACGAGAAATGTGGTTTCCAAAAGATTAAGCTGTTGGAGAAACATGAGCAGCACGAAGGACAGATGCGAGACTGTTGGCTTATGGAATATGCCCTGTAGATCCTGTTTAAAGTTATTTGAATCATATAAACAAGGAGGAATAATGGATGGATGAAAGATTTCCGATAGGACCATTTGTACACACGGGTGAAGTTACTTTGGCACAACGGGAGAAGTGGATTCAGGACATTGCTGAGTTGCCTGAACGCGCACGAGAAGCGGTAAAGGGATTGAGTGAAGAGCAATTAAGTCTACCGTATCGAGAAGGTGGATGGATGCTCAAACAGGTCATTCACCACATGGCAGACAGCCATATGAACAGTATGATTCGTTTCAAGTTGGCCCTGACAGAGGATACACCAACGATTCGGCCTTATTATGAAGAGCGCTGGGCTGAATTGAGTGATTCAAGGGACTTGGATGTCGAATTCTCGCTTCAGATTTTGGATGCGCTCCATCGTCGTTGGGTGTTTCTGTTAAACGCGTTGACAGATGCAGATTATGCCAAACAATTTTATCATCCCTCATCGGAAGAAACGACAAGACTGGATTACAATCTGGGCATGTATGCTTGGCATGGCAAACACCATGTTGCTCACATCACATCGCTTCGGGATAGATTGGGAATATAGCTATTAGAAATATCTTTTAAGGAGGATTCATCAATGAGTGTACATATCAGACTATTAAATGAGAACGATCCTGTAATCATATCAAAGGCGTTTCAGGAGCAGGGTTGGGGGAGATCCCCTGAGCAGTATCTTCATTACTTGGCTGAACAACAGAATGGGGAACGCGTAACCTTGGTAGCCGAGTTGAATGGAGAATTTGCCGGATACGTGAATGTATTGTGGAATTCCAGCTACCCGTCTTTCAGGGAACAAGGCATTCCCGAAATTAACGATTTTAATGTGCTGATGAAGTTCCAGCGCCAAGGTATTGGTTCACGGTTGATGGACCGAGCAGAGGAAGTTATTCTGGAACGAACGGATGTAGCAGGCATTGGTGTAGGTGTGTTTTCCGATTATGGCAAAGCGCAAGTTCTATATGCCCATCGCGGGTACATACCAGACGGTCACGGTGTACACAAACATGATCATTACATTCAACCGGGTGAAGAAACGATTATGGACGACGATGTTGTACTTTATCTTACGAAGAAGTTAAAAGCCACGCAATAAGGCTAATGTTTACTTAGTACTTGCAAAGAAAGATGATCAAAAAGCTGTCCTGCATGTTATACTCTATTGGAATTTGAGGAATGATAAGCAGGATGTTAAGAGATTAGATGGTCAGAGGAGTGAATGATGCATGTTTAGCAAAGTCGGCCAGATTATGTTGTATGTCAACAATCAGGATGAATCACTGGCATTTTGGACGGAAGTTGCAGGATTCCACATTGTGGATGAAGTAAACCTTGACGAGGGCATGAGATGGATTGAGATTGCGCCTACCGCAGACTCGCAGACAAGCATTATACTCCATGACAAAGAGTTCGTTGAACGGATGTCGGCGGGTGTAAATCTGGGCACACCTTCGTTAATGTTCTTCACCGAAAATCTGGATCAGTTATATGCCGACTTGGCTGGTAAACATGTAACGGTGGGAGAGATTGTCGAGATGCCAACGGGGCGTGTCTTCAACTTTGCTGATAACGAAGGGAATTACTTTGCAGTTTTGGAACGGGCGAAGTAAGTTACAACACAAAACCCCAACAAAAAAACGATCGACATTCATGTCGGTCGTTTTTTTGTTGGGAAAAAGCTTATGTTTTAGAGTAGAAAAACACAAGAAAAATAGAGAACTACTGGGTAAAAATGTTATAATAGAGTGTGGCTGATTTAACGAAAATGCCGAGGAATGAATAATCGAAAATGAAGGTTTGAATGGAGCAGTTAAGGAGGAATGTGGTTGTGGAAAAGACGATTAAAAGTGTACAGGATCTATATGATATGCTCGATACGGATTTCAGATCTGCCAAGCAGTTTTGGGAACCTTTCTATGAGGATCGGAACAGACCAATCCCCTTTTTCCCAAACAAACCGGATGAGAATCTGGTAGCGCATGTGAACGAAGGTGTGCTGAGCGGCGGTAAGGCACTGGAACTGGGGTGTGGCCCGGGCAGAAATGCGTTGTATTTAACCCGCCAAGGATATCAGGTAGATGCTTATGATCTTTCGGAGACAGCTATTGCCTGGGCTAAGGAGAGGGCGGCAGAGGAGCAACTGGACGTGCATTTTGAATGTCGATCTGTGTTCGAATTGTCCCCAGAGCAAGAATATGATCTTGTCTACGACTCGGGTTGTCTGCACCATCTGTTGCCACATCAGCGCATTCCCTACATAGAGATGATCCACAATGCACTCCGGCCTGGAGGATACTTTGGAATGACTTGTTTTGCTCCTGGTTTTGGCGATATTGGTGGGCCTGAGATCGTTATGAATGATTGGCAGGTGTATCAAGAGAAGTCGATGCGCGGTGGTCTTGCGTTCACGGAGGAGAAGCTTCGCTACATGCTGGAAGATGGCTTTGAATGTGTGGAGTTCCGTGCAATGAAGTCGCTGGAGCAACATGAACCGTATTTTGGTGTACCTTTTCTCTGGGCCACGTTGTGGAGAAAGAAAAACTCGTAAGAATAGTGAAATAAACATGCATTGAAAATAGAGGAGGAGTGGTATCGGAATGGGAACAGAAACAGGAAAAAGACACTTTATCATTACAGGCACATCCAAAGGGATCGGTTTACAACTTGCAGAGTTATTATTGGCTAAGGGGGATTACGTTTACGGTATTTCACGCGGGGGTTCGGATCTGTTGGAATCAAGCGAGGAATGGAGCGGGCGTTACCGCCATGTTCAGTATGATCTTGCCGACCTGAATGGGATCGATGATTTGATTACACGCATATTGGACCAAATTCCGTCTCAGGAAGCCGATTTCATTGGACTTATTAATAACGCAGCGATGCTAGAGCCTCTAAAACCTATCGATCAGTGCAGTGCGGCAGAGATAAGTCAAAGTCTCAACATCAGTCTCGCAGCACCAATGATATTGAGTTCATCTTTTATTCAACAAACAAATCATCTGTCCGCCAGACGTAAAATTGTTAATCTCTCATCTGGTTCGGGAAGTTATCCCGCGCCTTCAATGGCAGTGTACTGTACATCGAAGGCAGGGATGAACATGTTCACCCAATGCGTATCTTTGGAACAAACGGGTCAACAGAACCCTGTTGAGATTATTGCTTTTGATCCGGGGATGGTCGATACGGAATTGCAGGCTGTTGCACGAGGCAAAAGTGCAGAGGAGTTCGCCCTTGCGGGTATGTTCAATCAAGTATATGAAGCAGGACAATTAAGATCGCCACGAGACGTAGCGATGCAGTTGATCGAGCGGTTGGACGAAAACAGTGATGCAAGCCATGTTATACACACTATTGAGAGCTAATAGGATATACGTATTTCGGCTTGTTATCTTTACGAAGTATGGATACCTTTTGATATAAGCCCAACTTCCCTGTACACTGGAATCAGCGATCGGAAGAACGATTCGAACGGTAAAGGTGATCCTGCAACAACGGAGTCTATTTACCTTATTCAACCTTAGAAGATCAGAAACGTGGTGAATCTCTTGTTTAAAATTATGCTCATTGAAGACGACGAATCGTTATTCAGTGAAATCAAGGAACGTTTGTCCCAATGGTCGTATGATGTGTATGGTGTGCAGGATTTTGGAAAGGTATTGCAGGAGTACAGCGTAATTCAGCCGCAACTGGTCATTATTGATATTCAATTACCACAATATGACGGGTTCCATTGGTGCCGGATCATTCGTTCGCACTCCAATGTGCCGATTATCTTTTTGTCCTCACGGGATCATCCTGCGGATATGGTTATGTCCATGCATTTGGGTGCAGACGATTTTATCCAGAAGCCTTTTCACTTCGATGTATTGATTGCCAAGATCCAAGCGACTTTGCGGAGGGTGTATAACTATAATACAGAGCATATTGAACTCCGAACTTGGCGCGGTGCGGCTATTGAATATGTGAAAAATACACTGACCTGCGGGGATGAATCTGTCCTGTTGACCAAAAACGAAATGTTCATCCTTAAAGTGCTGGTCGAGCACAAAAATCAGATTGTTACCCGTGAGGACCTCATCCGGAGCTTGTGGGATCATGAGCATTTCGTGAGTGACAATACGCTAACGGTTAACGTTAATCGGTTACGGAAGAAACTTGAACCCATCGGCTTGGAGCGGTACATTGAAACCAAAGTAGGGCAGGGGTACATGGCAACGGAAGAGGCAGAAGCGTGATCGGAAAGTACATACGAGAAAGGGCTAGTTGGTTATGGCTACTGGTAAGCATGCAACTTATTATTTTATTGGTGGCCTACCTGGACTCGTCCATTCCATTCCAATCTGTGATGTATATCGTAGGACTGAATGTGGTGGTATGCCTTGTTTTTATCTGGGCGAGATACCTGAAAGAGACCCGTTTCTATAAAAAATTGAGCATCTGGGATCATACCTATGATCTGGGAGAACTCGATATCGCCGAAAGTCCATATGAGCAGATTGTACATGAGGCCGTCAGTTCCCAGACACAGCGGTATCGTAAGGAGTCGTCACATCATTTTATCGCTCTGGAACAGGAGAAGGACGAGATGTTGTCCTGGATTCATGAGGTGAAGACCCCACTGACAGCGTTGCAACTGATGATCGAGCGCTTGCCAGATGACAAGTTACAGAGCCAAATGACTTATGAATGGTTACGAATTCATCAGTTGCTGGATCAGCAGCTTCACCAGAAGCGTATTCCGTTTATGCATAATGATCTGTTCATCGAAGAGACGGAACTTGAACCGGTATTGAATAGCGAGATACGAGCACTGAAATCGTGGTGCATCTCCAAAGGCATTGGCTTTGATGTGTCTTTAATGGTATCGCGCGTGCTCACAGACAGCAAATGGTTAGGCTTCATCCTCCGGCAGTTGTTGAGCAATGCGGTGAAATATAGCGATTCATCGGACATCCTCATTGAAAGTCGGGAACAGGATGGACACATCATACTCATGATTCAGGATCACGGGCGAGGGATTGAGACTCAAGATCTGCCGCGTATATTTGATAAAGGATTTACGTCTACCCGAGGCAGAATGGATGGAGCGGCTACCGGGATGGGGCTGTATCTGGTTCGTCAGGTGGTCCAGACGCTTCATGTGAACATTCATGTAGAATCTTCTCTTGGCGAGGGCACAACCGTAACACTTACTTTTCCGCGAAAAAACGACATGGTGCATCTTGCAGGCGTGTGACAACAATGTCACATGCTTTTTGGTTTTGTTCGGTGAATCACACGATAACACTGCACATCCCGATTATGATATAGACACGAGCATTTTGCAGAAGATCTAAGAGGAGTGAGCGGGATATGTGGATACTGGAAGCCAAAAAAATTCATAAAGTCTATGGTAATAAATTAAATAAACAGGAAGTGCTGAAGGGAATAGATCTTGGGGTAAGCAAGGGAGAGTTTGTTGGTATTATGGGGCCTTCGGGTTCGGGTAAAACAACGCTGCTTAATGTACTTTCCTCCATCGATCGGGTGAGCCAGGGCACGATTGATATTGAGGGCAAGGAATTCACCGGAATGAAGGAGAAACAGCTGGCTGAGTTCCGCAAACATCATCTGGGCTTTATTTTTCAGGAATATAATCTGCTGGATACCCTTACGGTAAAGGAAAATGTATTATTACCGCTCTCGATCACGAGCATTCCAAAGCAGGAGGCACACCGGAAGTTTGAACAGATCGCCCGTGAACTGGGAATCTACGAATTGAAAGACAAGTATCCATCTGAGATTTCAGGGGGTCAGAAGCAGCGGACTTCGGCAGCACGAGCATTTGTCCACGAGCCGAGTATCATTTTTGCGGATGAGCCGACAGGAGCGCTGGATTCCAAGTCCGCTTCGGATCTGCTCGGCAAGTTAAGTGATATGAACAGCGCACGAAAAGCGACCATTATTATGGTTACCCATGATCCGGTTGCCGCAAGTTATTGCCGCAGAGTGATCTTCATTCGTGACGGTCAGATCTACACCCAGCTGAATAAAGGAGACGAGTCACGGCAATCGTTCTTCAACGATATTATCAAAACCCAAGGCGTATTGGGTGGTGTACAGCAATGAGCTTGAATTATATTATTTTCCGCAATCTCAGGAAAAATCTAAAGAATTATTATCTCTATGTATTTGCGCTTGTGTTCAGTGTGGCATTGTATTTTTCCTTTGTGACGTTACAGTATGATCCTTCCATGGATGAGGTAGCTGCTTCAACAAAAGGTGCGGCGGCTATAGGCGCATCTTCGGTACTGTTAATCGTCATTGTTGGTATCTTTTTGCTCTATGCCAATACGATCTTTATCAAGCGGCGTAGCAAAGAGATTGGATTATTTCAATTGATCGGACTGACGAAAGGCAGAATTTTTGGTATTTTGAGTGCGGAGAACAGTATTCTTTATTTTGGCTCCATGGCTATCGGTGTGTTAATTGGGTTTCTTGCGTCCAAGCTGGTATTGATGATATTGTTCAAAATTCTCGGTGTGGATGCGATTACGAAATTGTATTTCTCTCCGATGGCACTGATGCAAACGGTGATTGTTTTTACGATAATGTATTTGCTTATCATGCTGATGAACTACACTTTTATCAAGAGACAGAGTATTCTCTCGCTCTTTCGGGTGTCGGCGACTACGGAGCAGCAGGTGCAGAAGATGTCTGTCGGACAGATGATTATTGGCGTCTTGGGTATTGCTCTGATTGTGTATGGATACTACATGTCTGCACGGCTGTTCAGCGGAGAGGCAATGGGTATGCAGCAGTTGATGTATACGATGATCCTGATTCTCTTCTCGGTCATACTGGGGACATACCTGTTCTATAAGGGTTCGGTAAGTTTTATCTTTAATCTGATTCGCAAAAGCAAAAACGGCTACCTATCCATTCATGAGGTGTTGTCTTTATCTTCAATCATGTTCCGCATGAAATCTAATGCATTGTTACTCACGATTATTACAACCGTATCTGCACTTGCTATTGGCATGCTGTCACTCAGTTACATTTCGTATTATTCGGCAGAGGCTCAGGCGAAGGAAAGCTTGCCGGAGGATTTTTCATTTGCTCAGGTTGAGGTGAAAAATCGCTTTGTAACGGAGTTGGAACATAAACAGATTCCATATGAGGAGAATCATAGACAGCCTATTTATATTGAAATTGATGCTCATGAAGTGATGGACGAGTCCATGACGGAAAAGTACCTGTTCAGTAGTGTGTTGAGTGACAACATGGTAGATAACATAGATCTGCAACCAGGTGAAGTGATCTTCATGGGATACGGAAATGCCATTCAGCAGTTGATTTCCATTGAGGAGAAAGGTCCGATCGTCTTGCATGGATTGAAGCATACACTGGACCACCAGCTGATCGGAACCACCCAAAAGGGGGTTCTTCCTGGATACTATTCTGGGGGCACGCCTGTAGCGGTAGTAGATGAAACGGTATACCAGCAGTTGCGGCAGGATCTCGATCCCGAGCTGCAAAAATCCGAGTGGGCGGATTACTATGGTGTACGTATTCTGAATGAGGGGCAGGCTGAAGAGGCATATGCCGTATATAAGGAGCTACAGTTGGAAGCACCGAGCTTCTCCCAGATTGAGTTCAGAAATAACCAACGTAACAATATGGGACTGATTATGTTCATTGTTGGTTTCCTTGGTTTGACGTTCTTGATTACATCGGGATGTATCCTGTACTTTAAACAAATGAATGAGAGTGAAGAGGAAAAGGGC
The DNA here is from genome assembly GCF_038003195.1 of Paenibacillus sp. FSL M7-1414. NCBI lineage: Bacteria > Bacillati > Bacillota > Bacilli > Caryophanales > Paenibacillaceae > Paenibacillus > Paenibacillus sp. FSL M7-1414. The sequence goes on from NZ_JBBOOS010000001.1 coordinate 1,788,006, forward strand.
AATTATACCATTCTTCGTAAACTTGGATTTACACAGAGCAATCTGTTGAGGGGAATTCAGATCAAGCAGTTGTTTAACTTTGGTATTCCGCTTGTGGTGGGGTTGAGTCATAGTTACTTTGCCGTGAAATCAGGTTGGTTTTTCTTTGGTACGGAGCTGGCGACACCTACGGTCATTGTCATGATAGTTTATACATTGTTATATTCGATCTTTGGTCTGTTGTCTGTGTGGTACTATAAACGGGTGATTAAGGAAGCTTTGTAAAATTGGGATCAGGAGTATGCTGATATAGCAAAAATAGGTTGAGTAAAGGGCAGCTGTATTGTTTACAGACTGCTCTTTTTTCTTTTTCTAACTATAATGCCTCATGAAAAAAAAGGATGATTATGGAATTGAGTCGAAATGATGATAGAGTCCATGCTTCTGATTCATGTATAACGGTGAAACGAGGGGAGTGGAGTAGCGTGCCTGGAGTTCTATATGCCTCGAAGAAAGAGTTAAGTGAGACGATTCGAAGCACCTATGAATTGTTCGAGGGTGAATTCAATGACATCCATAACAGCGACAAAGATAAGTGGGTTGAAGGTGTGGATAAGACGCCTGCCCAGATGATCGCGTACCAGCTGGGATGGATGAACCTGGTGATGGATTGGGAGCGAAATGAACAGTTGGGACATGAAAGTCATATGCCGACACCAGGATATAAATGGAACCAACTGGGGTCATTAAATGAATCATTTTACGAAAAATATTCAAGTTATACGCTGGAGGAGCTACGCTCTTTGTTTCGGGAGACAGAACAACAATGGCAGAACTGGATTGACACCCTTAGTGAAGAGGACTTATTTGTACAAGGGATGAGACAGTGGACGGGAACAAAGCCCAGGTGGGCTATGGTGAAATGGATCCAGATTAATTCGGTAGCTCCTTTTAAATCCTTTCGTACCCGAATACGTAAATGGAAAAAAGGTCACTTAGCCAACATGGATGAGGGGAGAATGGGTGTCTAATGAATCTGGCAAATAAAATCACGTTGGCTAGAATCGCGTTGATTCCATTGTTTATGATCTGTTTTCTCAATCAGCAAAGCGTGATGATTGCACTAATTATTTTTGCAGTAGCAGCAGGTACGGATAAATTGGATGGATATGTGGCGAGAAAATATAATCAGATCACGAATCTGGGAAAGTTGCTTGATCCACTGGCGGATAAACTGTTGATTGCGGTAGCGCTGATCATGATGGTTCAGGAGAATATGATCAGTTCATGGATTGCTGTAATCATTATAGGACGTGAAATTGTCATTACTGCATTGCGAATGGTAGCCACAGAACAGGGTATTGCTCTTGCAGCTGATCGTTATGGAAAAATCAAAATGGTGCTTCAGGTGGCAGCCATCATTGCCATTTTGTTGAATAATGTTCCGTTTAGTTTGCTGACTGATATCAGAGTGGATGTGGCATTACTATGGGGTGCAACAGGCGTTACTCTCTTATCCGGAATGAATTACATTATCGTAAATTATAAACTGTTGAGATAAAAGGAGTGATTAGGAGATGTCCCAAATAAATATTAATCCAAGTACTTCAGAGGATTCAGAGTATGTTCGCCAGCAACTTATCGCATTTAATGCTGCACATGTGAGCGAGGAATTAAGGCATCGGTACGAAGAATTGAATTTCAATATCAAAAATGAGACCGGCGAGATTGTTGCAGGTGTGCTTAGTACACTTTGCTGGAACTGGCTGGAGGTTGATATCCTTTGGGTGGATTCTGAACAACGGCATCGGGGGTATGGTTCACAGTTGTTGCTTGAAGTTGAGCGAATTGCGCGAGAGAAATCTTGTGATTTTGTCATGTTGAACACTTTCTCCTATCAAGCACCGGAATTTTACAAGAAACATGGCTACCAATTGATCACAACGATCGAGAATGCACCGACTGGACACAGTCATTATTATTTTAAGAAGGACCTCACTTAAGACAGACAAAGCATGCGAAATAGGAAAAATCAGGAGGGTTATGATGGTTACCATTAAAGGAATCGAACTTGAAGATTTACCGGCACTAAGCCAGCTATACAATGAGTTGATGGGAATGCCTACCAATGAACAGCAGATGAAAAAGATGTTTCATTACATACAACAGAATGGTCATTATCATGTGCTTGGGGCATTTTACAATGGCAAGCTGGTTGGGTCCGTTATGGGGGTTGAGTGTATGGATCTGGTGGGGCCATGCAAACCGTTCATGGTTGTGGAGAATGTGATTGTATCGGATCAGGTACGCAGGCAGGGCATTGGGCAGAGGTTAATGCTCCAGATTGAGCGGATTGCAAAAGATATGGGTTGTGGTTACATGATTCTGGTGTCTGGCGATCAGCGTAAGGAAGCACATATATTTTATGAGAAGTTAGGTTTCAAGGATGAGAAGGTTCAGGGTTATCGGAAGCATCTTTAACACGCACTTCAAGAGAAAATTTCTTACACAAGTGGAAGGATTACTTAAGGAACATGGCGAATAAGGCATAGTCTTAACAAAAGAAACAAATAAGAGGGAGGCACTCTCGTGTTCAAAAAATGGGCTAATGTTTTCATGGTTCTGAGCCTGGTATTCGCCGTATGTTCCCCAACCTCCTATGCTTCCGCCAAAACGGTTAAGGTAACCGTTACGCTGGTGAGCGCAGAGCTTGTCGAGAATAACTCTGTCGGTAATGAGTGGGCCATCGGAGCAAGTGTGAACGGCAAAGATCTGGAGGAGGGTTCGTCAGTCACTTTAAACCTGAAATCCACGGGTACATTGAAACTGGAGGCCATCGCCGAAGAACAGGACAAAATTCCCGATTACGGGGATAAAAGCACCAACGTCAAACTATCTTCGTTCTCCAAATCAACCAACAAGACACTTTCCGTGGTGGTGACCGAGAACAGAGGCCGATATTCTGGTAACACAGCGACTTGGGCGTTCAAGTTTAAGATTAGCAAGAAGTGAATAGGAACCAACCGTGAGAAAAGGGAGCCTAGCTCTCTTTTTTTAATGCGTAGATAATTGGTGATCTAAAGAAAGAGAGCATTTCGAGCCACGCTGATCTTTGTTAAACTAATGAGAACAACAGTATAGAAATAAAAGATGTATTTTCAAAAAAAAGTACATAGGAGGTTAACACAATTATGCGTATCGTAGATAACATTAAAGTCTGGGGGGAGCCGCTGGAGAACGCCGTAAGTCAGGCGGTGACTTGCTCGCAATATGGAGATGTATTGGGTGTGGCTCTGATGGCCGACCATCACAAAGGTTACTCACAGCCCATCGGTGGTGTTGTTGCTTATCGGAATATGATCAGTCCGTCAGGTGTCGGATATGATATTGCCTGTGGCAACAAGGCTGTGCGTACAAATCTGATGTGGGAAGATATTCGGGATCAGATTGTAACGATCATGGATGACATCAATTCGACCATTTCTTTCGGCGTGGGTCGTAACAATCCAACACCCGTGGATCATGAGCTGTTCGACGACGCGAGCTGGAATCTGTTTGATACCATTGAACCGGGATTACAACATAAGCTGAAGACACTTGCACGCAACCAACTCGGAACCGTAGGCAGTGGCAATCATTTTGTGGATATTTTTGTAGAAGAGGCAACGGGGAAGGTGTGGATCGCGAATCATTTTGGCAGCCGCGGGTTCGGTCACAAAGTGGCGAGTGGGTTCCTTAACCTTGCCGCAGGGCGTCAGTTCAGTGGCAAAGCGCCGGGCGAATCGATGGATCAACCGCCTACGTTGTTTGACCTGAACAGCGAAATGGGTGATATGTATTGGGATGGAATGACTTTGGCGGGCAGATACGCCTATGCAGGGCGTGATTATGTCATTGAACAGGTACTCGGAATTCTCGGGGCAAGTGCTGAATATACCGTTCATAACCATCACAACTTTGCCTGGAAGGAACAACACATGGGTGAAGAGGTAGTTGTGGTCCGCAAAGGTGCAACGCCACTGGCACCCGGGCAACTCGGTTTTGTTGGAGGCAGTATGGGTGATATCTCGGTAATTGTGGAGGGGATCCACAGCGAGGAGAATACCGAGTCATTCCGCAGCACCGTACATGGGGCAGGGCGCACGATGAGCCGAACCCAGGCGGCTGGCAAAATGAATTATAAGCTGCGCACACGTATGGGTGGCGAGATTAGCGAAGCACAGATGCATGAGGCGATTCGTGCCTATGGCGTGGAGCTGCGGGGAGCGGGCACAGACGAAAGTCCGTTTGTGTACAAGAAACTGCAAGACGTGCTGGACGCACATGCAAATACGCTGAAGATCAACCATGTGCTGCGTCCCGTTGGTGTCGCCATGGCCGGAGGTAATGAATTCGATCCGTATAAGGATTAGTCATATATGTTCAACTGAACATTTACACGATAAGGGAGAGGGCAGAAATAACTTGAAGAAGCGGAGCGTTCGCCTAAAAGCTTTCTAAAAGAAAGCTACATCGGAAGCATACGCTATCACCGGATTTCCCCTTTCCAAAAAAAGGAATAAAAAAATCTGGGGATAACAGCGATCGGAAAGTTATTCTGCCATCGGAGTGCCAGTGTAAATATTCATTAGTTGAACTATATATAGAGAGGGTGAACTTCATGAGGAATTGTGCGATATATAGCTCTCAGTTTGACCTGGATCAGCTGTTTGAATTGATTCAATCCATTTATCCTGAGGGTACGATTGAACGCCGGGAAGACAAGACCCATATTCAAGTGACTCAGAAAAAATGGCTCAGTAAGAAAACCAAAGGCTTTAATATCATGACCAGCCAGACACATCCTGAGGAATTTAAGACAATGATTCAGGGGATGCTTGGATTTTTGAGTCAGATTAAAGGGCGCAATGCTTCGCTACAGGAAAAGGTATTGATCAAATGTTCCACATTGAACATGGTGGTTGGTATTGAGACGGAAGAGGACATCTCGGAAGAATTCTTCGGCGAATTGTTGCGGTTGGCTGATGCGCTGGATGCTGTCATCTTCTGGGGAGGTGGATCTCTGCTGAACGCACAAGGTCAGCTATTGCTGGATGTGAATGGAGAATCTGAGGTAGAGGATTACACGGTGACAGCGCACCCCAGTTTCCTTGACGGTGACAGCCCCCAGTCGGAGTCTGGCATTCAACGTAAAGCGCGTTCAGAGCAACTGTTGACTGAACAAGGCATTCCGTATAATGCGCACTTGCCCGCAAGGGCCGGAGATGAGCACACCACGATTCGGAGTGAAGAGGAAGTTGCGCGCCGTGCGGTTGCCCTATGTCTTGCCGCGCTTAAGGGTGAGTGTCTGGGAGCCGGCGAAAGTGCGGATGATACCGCAGCACTGGTTCAGGAAGTGATCGACAAGTATGAGGCTGACTCCTTTTTCTCACCCGTAGAGAAGAGGTTTATCGACCAGTACGGAGCAGAGCAGCAGGAGATTATTTCCTTCTCCTGGGGATATGAAGCCTACCACGTAATGTTATGGGCGCTTGGTTATGTGAAGGAACTGGGTGCACCAACGGAGTTGTGTAACGTAGGGAAGGATGTCGGTTATTTGCAACAGAAGGATAGTTTTACCGACTTTCTCTCCGATGCATCTCTGCGTAACAAAAGCGAGATTCTGGATGAAGCAGATCTGATCTACCGTTATAACTGGGTGTGCGTGGATAGTCGTGTGAATGACAAAACACCTCCAGCTGGCCTGAATGGTGGAGTGGCTTATGAACGTCACCGTGCATTGAACTGGCTGATCTGTTATCTGGATCTGGCGTGGGATGATGTGCGTACAGATACGTAGAACGGGATGATGTGACGGCCTATTGTAAATAAACAATAAACATTACACAACATACAACAATACAAATACCCCTATAGCCGCACGAATACGGTTAAAGGGGTACTGGGTGTGCTGTTCTGTGTGGACATAAGCATTATTCCATATATGCTTAATATGTATATCCACACATATTCACCAACATGTATTATACTTTTACCCACTATGCCTGCCAAACTGTTCACGAATAATGACATCAGCAAGAATCAACTTTTTCTCGACGTTGCTCTCTGGATTCGCAATGCGCCATAACATCTGATCCACTGCACGCGCACCGAGTAACTCCTTGTTCACATTAACTGTAGCCAGTAATGGGATATTGTCGTATAGATTATCAAATCCCGTGACAACACACTGATCGGGTACACGAATACCCATACTCTCAAGGGCTTCTATGGTGTATAGCCCATAGAAATCATTCGCACATACAAACACTTCAGGCAGGTTATCCTCACTGATCACCGAAGTGAACGTCTGGCGGAACTCATCCAATGCCTGATTACTCAGCTCGGGAATCTGATGTATTTCCATCCCATGACCCATAAGCACAGAAGTGTATGCAATCCAGCGTTCATAGAAGCTATGAGCATCCCCGATATTGCCAACGAACTGGAATGTTTTGAAACCCTTGCGGAGCAAATAGAGCATGATCTCCCGCATGGATGCAAAGTTATCGGTGAATATGCTGTCACTGTGAAAAACAGGGTCCAGATGATCCACCATCACAACCGGAATACTGAGACGCTTGATTTCAAGCAGAATCGGGGTAGAGATAGAGCCAACGGTAATGATTCCTCGAATGGCATCCGGGTTGAGCAGGGTAAATAGCTGGTCTGCTGAGGGTTCCGTCAAGGTCAGAATATTAATCCCTTTTTGGTTCAGCTTGGAAGAGATCCCGTTAAAGACGGGGCCCCAGTATACGGAGTCTTGATTTTGGTACCGAACATTGGGGAACAAAATCAAAATCGTTCCGCTTGAACGTGTGTTCTTTGGTTCCTGAAGTTCATGGCTGTTATACAGTTCACCAGACAACATGCTGTTATCTTTGAAATATCCAAGTTTGCCAGCGGCCTTGAGAATGACATCCCTCGTTTGATCGCTAACTCCCGATTTTCCAGACAAAGCTCGTGACACCGCGAATTTCGACAAACCCGTAAAATGTGCAATCTCCTGAATTGTTACCTTTGTCTTCATCATACCATCCTTACACTCGTAGTTCTGCCGTATTCCTTATTTGGAGCGATATCCAACTGGTTCTAGTATAACATGATGTATTTCTCTTAATCTAATAACGGACAGAGAATTCAAAATGTTAGTGATGCACAGTATTTTAGGATGAACGTTCAACGTGACGGTAAGCATATTTTCAGATAGTATGACGAAATTTGTCTGCTTAATTATTATTTTGTTATTTTATAAAAATAACAAAATAAACAAAGTTAGAATCATGGTTTAATATGTTTGTACTTAGAGTCCAGGATATTGAATAAGCTGTGATACAGGCATATTACAGATTAATCAGCATTTTATCAGAGAAATTAGAAAATGTTAACAACAAAAATGTTGACGCTTACATTTTGCTGTGTTAAATTTTGTTTGTCAAAAGCAAACAAAGAAATAACAAATGGTGGTGGTTGTTTATTTTCGATTGGTTGATGAATGGGGTTAACGATTTAGGGTGAACCATGATTGGTATACACATTCGGGGAGGTTGTTAAAATCATGATGAGAAGATGGAATGTTCTACCTCTGATGTTATTGGCTGTGATGCTTCTTGTATCCGCTTGCAGTGGTGGGGGGACAGCACAGACGGGGACCGAAGCAGAGGGAACAACGAACTCAGGTAACAGCACCGAGGTCGCTGAGACAGAGAAAGAGGGCGAAGCGGAAGAAGCTGTGGTTAATGTGCCTGATCTGGGTGGGCGTGTCATCAAGGTCGCGGCCTGGTGGGACTTGAAACCGGCGGGAGAGACGGCCTCCGATAAGGCCAGACTTGATAAAATTGCAGAGGTCGAGAAGAAATACAACGTGAAACTGGAGTTTGTTAACGTACCTTTTGAAGAATACATGAACAAATTCACAACGTCTGCACTGGCTGGCGAACCGTTCGCCGACATCGTTCAGATGGAGTACAAATCCGCATTACCCGCCATCCTCAAAGGGCAACTATTACCCATCTCCGAATTCACTACACCTGAGAATAACATCAACCAAGAGGCTAACCTGATTGCAAAATTTCCTGCCATTGCAGGCAACGAATATGCCTTCGAATCTCCAACCAGCATCGGTCTGGGACTTCACTATAATCGTGACTTGTTCAAAAAACTGTCATTACCTGATCCGCAGGAACTGTATAACCAAGGTGAATGGAACTGGGATAAATTCTTGGAACTCGCCAAACAGGCAACCAAAGATACCAATAACGACGGCAAAACTGACGTATACGGATTTTCTGGCTGGGCGCTTGATGTCGTTCGTCATTTTACCGCAGCCAATGGTGGAACGATCGTGGATGATACCAATAGCAAAGAAGGATTGTCCGATCCGAAAACGATTGAAGCTGCCGAATTTGTCAAACGCCTGTATAACGTGGAAAATGTCGTGAAGGTCAAAACCGGCGACAAAACCAATTGGGAGGAAAGCAATACGTTCAAAGATGGAGATGTAGCTCTGTTCACCGCTGCTGAATGGCAGTTGGGCGATCTCACCTTTGCTGTTGGTGTTGTGCCGATTCCGAACGGGCCACAGGGTAGCAAAGAGGTAACGTATGCAAACAATGCAGCATCAGCGAAGTTCATTCCAAAAGGTGTGGAAGATCCAAAGATCGTCTACCAAATCTATGAAGAGACCTTCGACATCCCGCAGATTGAAGAGTATCCAGGTCAAGATTATCTGGAGAGTCGTTATACCGACGAGAAGGATATTGCGATCATTCGCGAGCACATCGCTGGAACCGGCCGCATCTTGCTGGATGATGCCTACACAGGATACCCTTTCGGGGATTATGTGAACGATATCATCAAAAACAATGCTTCCGTGACAGCAACAGCCGAGAAATACAAAGCACAGGCACAAGCTGCAATTGATAAACTCGGCAAACAATAACTACACTTATCACCAGCAAACGATTCAGGCAGGGGGGCTCGTGTCGGCAATGTTGCACGGAGCCCCTTTTCCTGAACCACCAAATCGGCATTGCTGGCATCAGCCTTGATGAGGAGGACTCGTAGGATGGCTGGAATTCTACAACGTAAGACATGGATATTGTCCACAGTAATCATCGTGGCGGCAGCCTGCATCATTCTATATGTAACTTCCGGCGCTGATGGAAAGAGTGCAAACATTCCACCTGGCAGTCTGCCTGCCATTGAAGTGGATGCAGTCTTGCAGCAGACCCGGCAGAAAAAGGGATACGAACAGTATCGATCCGGAACGGATCAGGCTACACAGCCGAATGTGGACATCACCATTGAAGCAGGAGATTACATAAAAGCCGAAGGTGAAGACGTCCGCAAACTGACTAATTATGAGGGAATGGATGGTGTATCTCTCCATACCGGAGAGACCGGACAAGTTGATTGGACCATTAACGTGCCGGAGACCGGGCTGTATAACCTGTCCGCTACCTATTATCCCGTTGAAGGCAAGAGTTCGGCCATTGAGCGTGCATTGTACATTGATGGTGAACTTCCTTTTGCGGAAGCCGCCTATTTGCAGTTTGACCGGGTATGGGCGAATGAGAAAGATGTCGTTGAACAGGATAACCAAGGCAATGACCTTCGCCCGAGACAAGTGGAGCAACCACGCTGGCTGGAAGAAACGTTTCAGGACTCCGACGGGTACGAACAGACTCCATTCAAGTTTTATTTGGAAAAAGGGGAACACACGCTAACGCTAAAATCATCGCGTGAACCCATGGTGATTCGGTCCATTCGTCTTTTCAATGAGAAGACAGCTGTTCCTTACACAGAGACTGCAGGGGCACAACAATCGGACTCCTCTGGGCAGCCGAAGGATGTACTGATTCGCATTGAAGGAGAAGCCGCGATTGCCAAATCTTCACCTACGTTATACCCGACCAGCGAAAGGTCAAGTTCTGCTGTATCTCCTTATAGCGCTTCCCAGGTACGCATCAATACGATTGGCGGCTTTAACTGGCGTCTGCCAGGACAATGGATTGAATGGGAAGTGGATGTGCCGGAAAGTGGACTGTATCATATCGGTTTTACCGCTCAGCAGAATTTTGTCAAAGGCATCTATTCTACACGCAAACTGACCATCGATGGTGAAGTTCCGTTTGCAGAGATGGCGAAAGCACCTTTCCGTTATCAAAGTGACTATCGTATTGACGTGATGGGCGGCAAGGAAGCATACAAGTTTCACATGGAAAAAGGAAAACATGTGCTGCGGCTGGAGAACAGCCTCGGGGACTTCGCACCGCTTATCCGCAATGTGGAGGACAGTCTGTACAACTTGAACTCCATGTACCGACGTATTCTGATGATTACAGGCACGAAGCCTGATGAATTTCGGGATTACCGGGTGGAAAAACAGATTCCGAACCTGCTGGAAGTATTCAGCGGAGAAAGTAAACGTCTCAAGGACGTGGCCGCACAGCTTCGTCTTCTGTCAGGACAGTCCAGCGATCAGGAAGCACTGATTAAGACGATGGCGCTGCAACTGGACGAGATGATTGACAAGCCAGATACCATTCCAAGACGGCTTGCGGCTTATAAAACCAATACAGGCGGTCTCGGCACATGGGTGCAGCAGGCACGAGAGCAGCCCCTTGAAATCGATGCACTGTACGTCACTTCGATTGACCGCGATATTCCTAGAACAGGTATAGGGCCACTTGCCAAGCTTGGTCATGAAGCGAAGATATTCTATCATTCGTTCTTCATTGATTATAACCAGATTGGTAATGTAGCTACATCTGAAGATCAGCGTACGGTAACCGTCTGGATTGGTAGCGGACGTGACCAGGCGAATACGATGAAAGCGATGATTGACAAGACCTTCACACCAGACAGTGGCATTAACGTCAATCTGAAGCTGGTGAATATGGGAACCTTGCTGCCAGCGACCTTGTCTGGTGAAGGACCGGATGTAGCGATGCAGATAGGTAATGATCTGCCGGTGAACTTTGCGATGCGGAACTCGGCTGTAGATCTGACGCAATTCAGTGATTATAGCACCGTGGAACGGGAGTTCAGGGAAAGTGCAATCGTGCCGTATGCCTATGATTCAGGCGTATATGCCCTGCCGGAAACACAAACCTTTAACATGCTGTTTTATCGTAAAGACGTGCTCGAAGAACTCGAACTTGAAGTGCCTCAGAACTGGGAGGATGTCGAAGCTCTGCTCGCGATTCTGAGCAAGAATCATATGGAATTTGGTATGCCGATTGTGACCCAGGCGAATATGCAAGGTGTCAATATTCCGCCGAACTCGCAGTATGCCACGATGCTGCTTCAGAACGGCGGTGCCTTCTATCGTAACGATGACAAGGAGTCGGATCTGGATTCAAGGATCGGAATTGAGACGTTCAAGCAGTGGACGGAGTTCTATACCGATTACAAGTTAGAGCGGGAATATGATTTTGCCAACCGTTTCCGGACAGGACAGATGCCTATCGGACTAACGGATTACACCATGTACAACCAATTGTCCGTATTTGCACCGGAGATTCGCGGACTATGGGGATTCGTTCCTGTCCCGGGAACTGTTCAGGCGGATGGAACCTTGAATCGGGACGTACCGGGTGGAGGCAGCGCAGTCATGATGCTGGAGGGTGCCAAGGATCAGGATGCGGCGTGGGAGTTCATGAAGTGGTGGACCAGTACACCGATTCAAGCTGAATTCGGGCGGGAGATGGAAGGGCTGATGGGTGCCGCTGCCCGTTATCCAACGGCCAACATCAAGGCACTGGATTCCCTGCCGTGGCCTGCGGAGGATTACGCCAATCTCAAGGCACAATTCGAAACGGTGAAGGGCATTCCTGAAGTACCCGGTGGTTATTTTACAGGCCGCCATCTATTCAATGCATTTTACAAAACCGTTGTTGGCCAAGTGGAAGCCAGGGAATCCATCATGGATTATACCCAATATATTCAGGACGAGATTCGCGTCAAACGTAATGAATTTGGTCTTCCGTAAGCAGAGGGAGGGTTAATCGTGCCACAAATATCACTCCGAGACGGACAAAACAGTCCTCCTGAGAAAGCGTCAAGGATGGGCATGAAATCGTGGTGGAGCTGGAAGCTCCAGGAAATCAAGGCCAGCAAACATTCCTATGTTCTGCTTGCACCTTATATGCTCCTGTTCCTCATGTTTACCGTGATTCCGGTTGTCATTTCGATCATACTCAGCTTCACCTACTTTAACATGCTGGAATTCCCGCGTTTTATTGGCTGGCAGAACTATACTCGTCTGTTTCTGGAGGATGATGTATTCCTGATTGCAATCAAGAATACGCTGTTGTTTGCCATCATTACCGGACCGATCAGTTATATTGCCTGTTTTGTCTTCGCATGGATCATTAATGAGTTAACACCGAAATGGAGAGCGTTCATGACGCTGATCTTCTACGCGCCCTCCATCTCGGGCAATGTGTATTTTATCTGGCTAATGATTTTCTCGGGAGATCGTTATGGTATTGCCAATGGGCTGTTGATCAAATGGGGTTTTCTGTTGGAGCCGATCCAATGGCTGAAGACGGAAGCCTACATTATGCCCATCCTCATTCTCGTGCAGCTATGGCTGAGTCTCGGAACCGGATTTCTGGCGTTTATCGCTGGTTTGCAGACGGTGGACCGGACATTGTACGAAGCGGGAGCGGTGGATGGGATCAAGAATCGCTGGCAGGAGCTGTGGTACATTACGTTGCCTTCGATGCGTCCACAGCTCATGTTCGGCGCAGTCATTCAGCTCACAACCTCGTTTGCCGTGGCCGATGTGTCGATCGCACTGGCCGGGTTCCCGAGTGTGAACTATGCGGCAGAGACGGTGGTAACCCATTTGATCGACTTTGGTACTACGCGGTTTGAGATGGGATACGCATCGGCAATTGCTACCGTACTGTTCATGATTATGGTGGGTACCAACTTGCTGGTCCAGAAACTGCTTCGAAGGGTGGGAGAATAGCTATGGCTGCAATTGCGACAGGCAAAAAGCGGGTAAATCGCTCGCTATCGGGAAGCCTCTCCCTGTTTGCCCTTCTGCTCGTATTTGGTGCCTTCATGGTGCTGCCGCTGATCTATGCAATCAACAATGCATTCAAACCATTGGATGAGATTTTCACTTTTCCACCAACGCTATTTGTCAAAAATCCGACGTTCAGCAACTTTACAGATCTGCTGAATCTGCTGAGTGACTCGTGGGTGCCTTTCTCACGTTATATATTCAACACGGTATTTATTACAGGCATCAGTATCGTAGGCCATGTACTACTAGCTTCCGCAGCGGCGTACCCACTTGCCAAACACAAGTTTCCGGGCAAAGTATTCATGTTCCAAGTGGTCGTACTGTCACTGATGTTCACACCTGCGGTAACGGCAATTCCGAACTATATGATCATGTCATGGCTCGGATGGATCGACACCTACTGGGCCGTCATTATTCCGGCATTTGCCTATTCACTCGGGTTGTATCTGATGAAACAGTTCATGGAGCAGATCCCGGATGCGCTGCTGGAAGCGGCCAAGATTGATGGTGCCAGTGAATACCGGATCTTCTGGTCCATTGTCATGCCCAATGTGAAACCAGCTTGGCTGACATTGATCATACTGCTGTTCCAGATGTTATGGGGCAGTGATGGCAATGGATACATCTATAGTGAACAGCTCAAGACCCTGCATTATGCAGCAGGGCAGATTATTCAGGGCGGAATATCCCGGGCAGGAGCGGGTGCTGCGGTAGCACTGATTTTGATGAGTGTGCCGATCACGCTATTTATTTTCTCTCAGAGCCGAATCATTGAGACGATGGCGAGCTCGGGCATGAAGGATTAAGGGGGAACGATATGGCACGCACAGTGAAAAGATGGCTTGTTCTCCTGGCGGCAGTATCTCTGCTGCTGGTGAATGCCGTGCCTGCGGCGGCCTCCCCGGCGCCGTATGAGAGTTATAACTACAACTACTGGAAAGAGGCTGTACCTTCACCGGATGCCTATCTGCCCGAGCGTACCATATCAGGTCGTGACCTCGGCATTAGTGAGTTCAAAGACCCTGGTGATGTGAATGTTTCACCTTCCGGGTTGATCTATATTTTGGATAGTGGCAACAGCCGGATTGTTGTATTGGACCCAGACTTTAAGCTGCTGCGCGTCATTGATGGATTCATGATGGATGGTAGCAAGGAGACCTTTAACCTTCCGGGCGGATTATTCGTGGATGAGCAAGAACGCATATACGTCGCCGATACGGGCAACGGTCGTGTGGTTGTCCTGGATGGAGAGGGGACGCTGATTCAAACCATCACGAAGCCCGAGTCGGATATCCTATCGACCCAATTCCAGTTTCAGCCCTTGAAGCTGACGGTTGACCATGTAGGCCGAGTGTACGTTGTGGCGCAAGGGGTCTACGAAGGTATCATGCAGTTTGACGAGAGTGGGAAATTTATCGGATATGTCGGTACCAACAAAGTGGAGCGGGACTACGGCGAATATATCTGGCGCATGTTATCAACCAAAGCCCAGCGCGCACAGATGGTTCTCTTTGTTCCAACGGAGTTCTCCAATGCGGATATTGACCACAAAGGATTTGTGTATGCAACGAATATTGATCCCGGCTCAAATGAACCGATCAAACGGCTGAATCCGTCTGGTGAAGATGTACTGAAGCGGTTTGGTTATTACGACGTCAAAGGTGATATCCGCTTCCGCAACAATCCGGGTCCATCCAAACTGATCGATGTGAAAGTGCTGGGCGACGGCATGTACAGTGTATTGGATGCGACACAGAACCGGGTGTTCACGTACGACGATGAAGGTCATCTGCTCTACATATACGGTGGCAAAGGAAATCAGGTGGGCACGCTCAAAACACCTGTCGCGATTGAACAATCAGGTGAGCATCACTTGGTTCTGGATCGGGGCAAGAACAACCTTGTTGTCTATGAGCCAACCCGTTTTGGTGCCCGTGTGAATGAAGCGGTGGCACTCCACTATCGGGGCGAGGACACGGAAGCCGTGAATATATGGCGAGAAGTGCTGAAGCTGAATGCCAACTATGACATCGCCTATATTGGTATCGGCAAGTCCTTATTAATGGAGAAGAAAAACGAGGAAGCGCTAGGTTACTTTGAACTTGGGATGGATCGCAAGAGTTATTCTGTGGCGTTCAAGAGGCATCGGCGGGAGATGATGAAGGAACATTTTGGTACATTCCTGACCGCTGTAATCGCGCTGATTGTCATTCTGATCCTGACCCGGGTGACGGTTAAATGGAGACGGAGGAGGCAGGTTGATCGTGAAGCAGGATTTCATTAAGTTTCCGCTGCATCTCATTTTTCACCCCATTGATGCATTCTGGGACCTCAAGTCGGATAACCGGGGACGGCTGTTTGTTGCTTTTGCAGCATTGGCGCTTACCATTGTTATGATGATTTTGCAAAAGCAGTACGCAGGATTTCTCGTCAATTACATCGATCCTCGTACGATTAACAGCATCATCGAAATCGCCACGGTTGCAGTACCTTTCTTTCTATGGTGCATGGCCAACTGGGCGGTAACAACTTTGATGGAAGGGGAAGGCAAGTTCAAGGAAATCGTTCTGGCGACAGGTTACTCGCTCATTCCGGTTATTCTGATCTATGCCCCAATGATCGTGATCAGCCGTTTTATGGTGCAGGAGGAGACTGCTTTTTATTATCTGTTCAATAGTATTGCGTTTTTCTGGTTTGTACTGCTTCTGTTCATTGGCATGATGACGGTACACCAGTACACGGTGATTAGAACAATCATTACGATGGTGCTGACGCTCATTGTGATGGGCATTATCGTATTCCTTGGCGCACTGGTCTTCAGCATGCTGCAACAGCTGTATGAATTCGGTTATAACATTTACCGCGAGTTGATTTTTCGGACCTAAAGGAGGCGGCATCCGTGAACAAAAGGCAACGATTATATACGGTGCTGGCTGGTGGTGCAGCTGTAATCATGATTGCAGCCGGGCTGCTGTATATAAACAACAGGGGGATTCCTGCCGTAGAAGCCGCGGCTTATCTGGATACGACAACCAAAGCCATGCCCGTCACGGAGGACCCGTTGCAGTTCCTTAGCGACTCCTCGCAGGGTGTGCCTGGTATGCAACTGGTCGCTGAAGATCAGAGACTCGCCCTGTACTATAACGAGGAGACAACGGAAATTGCAGTACGTGACGGGAAAAGTGGAGAGATCTGGTACAGCAACCCGAAAGAACGGGCTGAGGACGGTCTTGCTTCCGCATATGAAAAAGAGGTGCTGTCCTCCCAGTTGAATGTGTCTTTCCGGGATGCGATGGGCACACTGGAGAACTTTCCGAATTTCAGTTCCAGTATCAGCAACAAACAATTCACTGTGGGGCAGATCGATCAAGGGATACGGGTCAACTATACACTTGGTGATACATCACTTGGTATTGATGCCCTTCCGAAACTGATTAGCAAGCAGCGACTGGAGGAGAAGGTTCTTTCCAAGCTGGACGCTACTGTCGCAAGATACACGTCTGCCCGTTATTATCCAACCAAGAATAATCCAGATATTTTGGAACGGCTCGATGGACAGATCTCGAAGCAGCTTGTGCTGAACAAGATGCTGGGTGCTTTTGAGACGGCGGGGTATACGGCGGACGATCTCGCTTTTGACAATCAGGAGAACGGGGTTGAAGGCGGGGGCGTATCCGATAAGCCCGGCTTTGTCATTTCAGTGGAATACCGACTGGAGCAGGGAGCACTTGTTGTGACCGTGCCTCTGAGCCAGATAGAGGAAAGTGGGCAATACCGCATTCGGAATATTGATTTGCTCGCTTATTTTGGTGCTGCGGATACGAAAGGAGGGGGCTACATGCTCGTTCCTGATGGTTCCGGCAGCCTGATCCACCTGAACAATGGGAAAACCCAGGAAGAACAGTATGTACAGCGCGTATACGGCGCAGACCCAAATGATAATTCGCTCAGTCGTCCTCAGGTTAGTGAATCCGCGTATATGCCTGTGTTTGGTCTGAAAAACGGGGAGAATGCCTGGTTTGCAGTCATTGAAAAAGGGGACGGCATTGCCAGTATCTCTGCGGATATTGGAGGCAGGCAGAACAGTTACAACCACGTGCATGCGACCTTCTCCCTGCGCGGGGAGGATGAGCTGGAGATGTACACCTCGCAGAAAATGCAGGAGATCCAGCTGCTTAGCGAAGAGCCTTACCGTGGAGATATTCAGGTCCGTTATCATTTCCTTCATGGAGAAGATGCCAGTTACTCGGGTATGGCCCGCCTGTATCAGCAGCAGTTGATCGAGCAGGATGTATTGAAGCCGCTCGCAGAACAGACGGAGTTGCCGTTTTATGTGGATGTGCTTGGTGCAGTGGACAAAAAGGCTTCGTTCCTGAGTGTACCCTATCGGACCACTTTAGCTATGACGACGTACGAACAGGCTACCGAAATGGCGGCGAAATTACAGCAGGATGGTGTGAACCGCGTACAAATGCGGTATCAGGGATGGTTCGGCGGTGGCATCAGTCATCATACGCCAACCCAGGTGAAGTTGGACAGTGAAGTGGGCAGTCGTTCCGAACTGCAGGCGTTGTCCACCAAGCTGGAGCAGTCGGGTGGAGCTCTGTTCCCGGATGTGGCTTTCCAGCACATTTATCACGATGATATGCGCTTTGCTCCTTCCTCGGATGCAGCGCGGTTTGTAACAAAGGAGACAGCAGAATTGTATCCGTACAATCCTGCACTTAATCGCATGGATCAGAGTAGGGACAGCTATTATTTGCTCTCAGCGGCCAAGCTTCCTTATGTAGTGAGTGAGTTTGCTGACAAATTCAATAAATTGGATCTCGGCGGATTATCCCTTCGTGATCTCGGGCAGGTCCTGACTTCCGATTATCGGGATAGTCGGGTGATTCATCGGGAGACGGCGAAGAACATTGTGAAGGAGCAGCTGGGCAAGCTGGAACAGTCCTATCCGAACCTGATGATATCTGCTGCAAATAGCTACGCTTGGGGAAGTGCGCAACATGTTGTAAATGTACCCGCAGGATCAAGTCGCTTCAATATTACCGATGAAGAAGTTCCTTTTTATGCGATGGTCATTCATGGATACATGAACTATGCGGCATCTCCGATGAATACGTCGGGGGATCAGGATCTCCGCAAACAGTTGCTACGCAGTCTGGAACTCGGGGCAGCTCCGTATTTTCAATGGACCTATGAACCATCATCCGGGCTAAAGCTGACGAATTATGATTCGGCCTACGCAACGGAGTATGCATATTGGGTGGATGATGCCGTTGCCTTGTATAAGCAGGCCAATGAAGTGCTGGGAAATCTGGCGAATGAGCAGATTTTCAAGCATGAACGCATTCAGGATGGCGTTGTCCGGATCACCTATACTGGGGGGACATCCATCCTTGTGAATTACAATGCGGATGCAGTAACCGTGGATGGAACAACGGTTGGCGGGACGGACTATGTGGTGGGAGGAGTGAACCGATGAGAACCATTCGATTATCGCTGAAGTCACGGAGAGCGCTGCTTGGACTTGCATTTATTTCCCCGTGGCTACTCGGTTTCATCTTCCTCTTTGCCACGCCGCTCCTGCAATCGATTCGATTCAGTCTGAGTAATCTGTCCGTTGCTCCGGGCGGGTACGTTCTGGAATACGTTGGATTTAAAAACTTCAAGGATGCGCTTCTGGTTGACGCGACGTTCAACCGGATTCTGGTCGACTCGGTTGGAGCGATGCTACTGAATGTGCCGATGATTTTGTTCTTCAGTCTGTTTACGGCCACACTGCTTAACCAGAAGTTCAGAGGCAGAACGATGGCACGTGCAATCTTTTTCCTGCCGGTTATTCTGGCTTCGAGTGCAGTCGCAGCAGCTGAGTCTGCGGGATTAATCAATCTGATGGGGGATGCGAGTGCGGTGGATGCATCAGCCGATGGCGGTGCTTCGTTCAACGTGGTATCCATTGTGCGGATGCTGGCGGATGTGGGATTACCGATGGCCTATGTGGATTACATTGTAGAAGCCATCATGCGGATCTATGAGATTATTAGCAGCTCAGGCGTTCAGATTTTGATCTTCCTCGCTGCACTGCAATCGGTACCGGGATCGATGTATGAGGTTGCGAAGATCGAAGGGGCGACAGCTTATGAATCATTCTGGAAAATTACATTTCCCATGGTCAGTCCGTTGATCCTGACAAATGTCATCTATACGATCATTGATTCATTTGCCGGGAGTCCAGTCACACAGGCCATCTACCAAACCGCATTCAAAACCCAGAACTTTGGCTTAAGCTCGGCGATGTCCTGGCTGTACACACTGGTGATTGGTCTTGTATTGATCGTAGTGGGCTGGGTATTGTCACGGCGGGTTCACTACAACTGACGGTTAACATTAAGGGAGGCTTCAGATTATGGCTGCATCAGGGACAGATCGCATGGTGGTAGTTCCGAAGCAGAATTATCACATGCATCGGGTGCGAAACAAAACATCGGACCTTCTCTATTCCATATTCAGATATGCACTGGTCATCGGCATTTCATTTATTATTTTGTACCCGTTATTTCTCAAAGTGTCAGTTGCGTTTAAGGATAAACAGGATATCTACAATCCAACGATCTATATGATTCCCCAGCACTTTACATTGGATAATATCCGGCTAGCGGCGCAAGTGATGGATTACCTGCCTCTGCTGGCGAACACGTTATTGTTTGTTACCATCACAACGCTTCTGACAGCGATATCCTGTGCACTTGCCGGATATGGCTTCGCCCGGTTTTCGTTTCCGGGTAGTAATGTACTCTTCATCCTTGTGATTCTGACGATTCTGGTGCCGACAAGCACACTTATGGTGCCAATGTATCTGCATTTCCGCAGCTTTGACTTTATGGGCATCATCCAGTTGTTCTCTGGGAAAAATGGTATCAATCTGCTGAATACGTATTGGCCTTCCATGATCACGGCTGCTACAGCGGGAGGGCTGAAGGCGGGGCTGTTCATCTATATTTTCCGTCAGTTCTTCAAGGGCATGCCAAAGGAAATCGAGGAGGCTGCATTGATTGACGGCGCAGGTGGATTCAAAACGTTTGCTCGAATCATGCTGCCCAATGCAATCTCGCCGCTGATTACGGTCATTTTGTTCTCGTTTGTATGGCAGTATAACGATACCTTTTATTCGGCATTATTCATGAGTGAAAGTCCACTGATCTCGCTGAAAGTGGCTTCCTTACCTGCTCAGGCGAACCAGTTGATTCCGCAGCTGATGGGCTTTGGCTCGAACTCGGGCATCAAGGCCGATCCAAACTATGTGGCGATGATTGTGGATACAGGCATTTTGCTGGCTATTGCACCCCTGATTATTTTGTATCTGTTTGTGCAACGTTATTTCGTGGAGAGTATTGAACGTTCTGGTGTAGTGGGTTAACATGGTAAATCCAATTGGAGGTGTAGAGATGACAGTGCGTGAGATCAGCAGAGTTCCGGTGAATAAAGCAGCGACTCCCGAAGCAAAAGAACTGATGGCGTTCCTGGTAGAGCGTTATCAAAAAGGGATGTTGTCAGGCCAGCAGGATTATAGCAATCTAAACTGGATTAATGAAAACACAGGCCGCAAACCAGCTGTGATTGGCTTTGATCTCATGGAATATTCGCCATCAAGAACAGAGCGCGGCGCGGTCTCCCAGGAGATCCGGGATGCGATTGCATGGCACCGACAAGGTGGCATTGTGACGCTGTGCTGGCACTGGAATGCACCGACGGATCTGATCGATGAACCAGGTAAAGAGTGGTGGCGGGGGTTTTACACGGATGCGACCACCTATGATCTTGCCTCCGCGCTGGCTGATACTGAATCGGATGCATATCAGTTATTGATTCGGGATATCGATGCGATTGCATTTCACTTGCAAGAGTTGAAGGATGCTGGTGTGCCTGTATTATTCCGACCACTTCATGAAGCGGAGGGTGGCTGGTTTTGGTGGGGAGCGAAAGGCCCCGAACCTGCCAAACAGTTATATCGTTTGTTGTATGATCGATTGGTTCAAGAACATCAGCTGCACAATCTCATCTGGGTCTGGAACTCGGAAAAACCGGAATGGTATCCGGGTGATGATGTCGTGGATATTGTCAGTGTGGATGTATACCCTGAAGCAGGAGATCACAGCCCGCTGGCGGCACGTTACACCAACCTGCGAGAGCTTGTGAAGGATAGTAAAATCATTGCACTGGCCGAGAACGGCTCCATCCCTGACCCTAAGCAGATGAAGGAACAGGATGTATACTGGAGTTGGTTCTGTACCTGGACAGGTGGATTCCTGAGAGATGGGACGCATAATGAACTAACGTTTTTGAAGGAATTGTACCATAGCAAAGAGGTCATTACGCTCGATCAGTTACCGAAGTGGAGTTGGTTATAAGAATCCCACGTCCAACTTGAATTGGAATCAATGAAGCGTTAGTATTCGCTGTAAGAATTCATGCGAATACTAACGCTTCATTTGTTGGCAGCGCACATTTGTTAATGGAACCCCTCTTCCGAGAAACATCGGAATCCGGTTGCACAAAAATCTAGTTTGACGGGTGTAACATAGCTATGATATTGGTATGTAAAGTCACGCTGGAAGTGAATAAAATATACGATTGATTCACTGTGCGGATCAGAATCCTCTCGCTTGTGCCATTGACTGGACCAATCCGAATGGCGGATGGTTCGCTACCACCGTATGTATCATCCAGGGTGACCGATGTGATATGTGTGATGGGAATTTCAATTTTGGAAAACTGCCACCGGATGACCAGTTGATCTTCTACTTTTTTCACGTTAACACCAAACATAGGATGACCTCCTGTTGTAATTCATATTATTGAAGTAATCTCGTATGTCCAGTTTATCATATTTTGGATAAAATTACCTTATTAATAATAAAGAGTGACGATCTCTATCAACTGATATCAGGGATGGGAACTTGATGTAAAACATACAGGATTAACCATGATATATATCGAATACAAATAGAGAATTAGAGAACTTATACTCCAACACAAAGGGTGTGCCACATGACGAATCTATTCGAACATTGTTCAGGTCAAACATTATCTGCCAACCTGAGATGGCTGAACGAGCCAGCAGATTGGTCCATTGAAGACGGCAAAGTAACGATAACCGTTTCGCCAATCAGTGACTTTTTCATTGATCCGGGAGGTGAGCCGGTGAAAGCTTCAGCTCCATTTTTACATACGATAGTCAAGGGAGATTTCAGCATCACGACTCAAGTACAGGTGGACATGAAAGAACAGTATGATTCGGGCTGCCTGATGGTGAGGGTGGACGATACGAATTGGGCTAAAGTCTGCTTTGAGTATTTTGAAGAACAGCCATCTATTCTTAGTGTTGTTACTCGTGGTAATTCGGATGATTGTGTATCAGCACCTGTAGAGGTTAACAAGCCTTATTTACGCGTAGCCCGGGCAGGCAACAGCTTTGCTTTCCATTATTCTCAAGATGGAGAGAAGTGGAAGCTGGTTCGTTATTTCGGACTCGACTGCCCGGAAGAGATCAAAGTTGGCATTGTGGCCCAATCCCCCATTGGGCAAGGGACAACGGTTACTTTTACAGACGTACAGCTTCAACATGGAGTGACCGGAAGTGTTCGCCGGGTAATATAACAGCGATCAGAAGGTTTTTCTGTCATTTATTTCACCCGAATTAACAATCCAAACAGGCCGAGTATAGCAAAAGCCAGAAATGCCGTTGTATTAGAAAACACTTCGATCGTATAACCTGCCATGGATGAGCCAAGGAATTGCCCAACACCCAGAGCGAGAAAGGCAAGGCTAATTCCGATGGACACATTTGGACTGAATAGTCTCGTGGCCCAAACGATAAATACACTGGTCAGGAAAATATACGTGCTGCCAAATATGATCGCAGAGATGAGACTGGCAGTCATTGATGGCAGAAGGATAACCCCGAGCGAAATAGCCAATAAAAGTATGCCTATTCGGTAGGACCACCCAATCTCGAACCGTTCAATAATGCGACCAGCGCATCCACCGAGTATCCCCATAACCCCCATCACAATCCAGAACAACACGGCTTCCGAATCGGAGGCCCCTTTCTCGTCTGTGAGGAAGTTCCGGGCAAAGGTCCAGTAGATTGCAGAACTGAAACCTGTCAGCAGACAAGCCATGAGCAGAGCAGATCCTGGTCTGGTAGGTTTCATACATGTCCAGAGAGATTTGGTACAAGGCAGTGTCTTGGTTGCCGGAATAACACGTCTGTTCCACAAAAGAACCACAACACCGATTACAGCAAACAGGATGTAGGTTAGACGCCAGTAATCCGTGAACAGCCAGTAGAGTGGACCTGATATTACAATTCCGAAGCTGGTCCCTGTGTTAATCCAGCTGTTGCCTCTTGCTTGTAGCTCGGGAGCAAGCTCGGCATTAACCGTGTTACCGAGGGCTGGAGAGGCCCAGCCTGTACTCAAACCTGCTAGAAATATACTAAATGTAAGAACCCATGCATTCTGAGCCAAGGCGATGCCGGTTAATCCGAGCACTGCGCTGATCCCTGCCAATTGAATGACATAATGATGTCCCTTGCGATTAATCAACAATGGTGCAGTTAGAAGGGACAGACAGTAGGCAATATACGTTCCTGAGTTAATCGCGCCAGAGGCTGCATCATTCAATTGTAAGGCTTCCGAAATTTCCGGCATAAACAATCCATAACTGAATCGCCCGAATGCATAACATACAGCGATAAGTGCAATGCCTGGAAAGATAATTTTTTTCATTAAATCCACCGCCTTTTAGATAGAACGATCATTATATTTCTTATTAAATAAAAAAGTGAGTTGAAATATTAACTCACCCGGAATAGCTTTATTTGAAACTGGTCTGCGTCATATGGATCAGTTCAAGGCAGACGTCATATACATTTTCTGTCTCAGCAAGTGCCGTGGAACCCTCCAGCAGCAGGGAGAATCGCAATAGATCTCGATCACTTGCAACAGGCGCCAATGTTTGGATTAAAGTTCGCATATGTCTTTTATGTGCATTTACTGTCTGCACGATGATATGATCTGCATGACCTCCGAATTCTTCTTTGGCGCGTAGAAATAAGCAACCTCTTGATTCGTGTTCCTTCAACCAGGTTGCATGTCCTTCAGCCAGATTGAGGAACATAGGTTGTGCTTTATTGTCTGCATATTGCCTGAGCTGTTCTAAATAACGCTGTTCGCGTCGCAAGAGTACCTGGACAATGAGATCATCCTTGGACTCAAAGTGATTGTATAGCGTCATAATCGCAATCCCGGCATCCGTGATAATCCGCTTCAAGCCGATGGAATGGAAGCCGTGGAGGTAGAATAATTCTTCAGCCACGTTCAAAAGCATTTCTTTTTTGCTGCTCATATTCAATGATACTCTCCCTTCAAAATAAGATAGAACGATCATTATACTTGTAGGCTATAATAATTCGTTGACATTGTCAAATTTTGTGACTCCCCTTGTCTTTGGTTAGTTCAAAGCCTGGGCAGGGCGTTATATGAACAACGTCGTTGCACATTAACCGGACATATGAGAGCACAACATGACAGGTTTTTGGGTGGTTTATCCGTTATATTAGACATCAAGGAGTGATTATTACATGAACTGGATCAACGCATTACAGGTCGCTATTCAATATATGGAAGACCACTTGCTCGAAAATATGACGATGGAGCAGATTGCAGCGCAGGCCCATATCTCTCCTTTTCATTTTCAACGTACCTTTGCCTTATTAACTGATGTTACTGTAGCCGAGTACATAAAACGCAGACGATTGACACTGGCGGCACATGAGCTGCTTCAAACTGATCACAAAATCATTGATCTGGCATTTAAATACGGTTACGACACACCGGAATCTTTCTCCAAAGCATTTCGTAGACAACATGGGATCGCACCCAGTGAGGCTCGAAAGAATAGTAACGCTGTCCAATCGTATAATCGTCTGGTGATTCAAGTGAGTCTAAAAGGAGCAGAACCGATGAAATATAAAATTGTTGAACATCCCGAATTTACGTTGGTTGGAGTAGAGGAAACTTTCTCATATGCAGATCAAGAACATCTGCAAGGAATCGGGAAGATGTGGCAGGAAGCGTGGACAAGCGGTACAGAGGATCGTTTATTTGAACTGAACAACGGGGATATACCAGGGTTACTTGGCGTCGTTGTGGATCAGAGCGAAATTCAGGAGAAACAGATGCAATACTGGATTGCTACGACTTACGATGGTGAAGTACCGGAAGGATTATCAAGCTTCATCATGCCTGCTTCCAAATGGAGTGTATTTGAGGTAGAAGGCCCGATGCCGGAGAGTATGCAGCTTCTGTGGAAACGGATTATTTCGGAATGGTTTCCATCCAATCCTTATGAGCACGCATATATGCCGGAGCTGGAAGTATACCCAGGCCCCAATCAACCGCCACAAATCTGGATACCGATTAAATAAATTTTAACCGTTTCAAACTCGATCATTGTCGCCCATAAACATTCGGATAACCGAAGCTGTTTATGGGTTATTTGGTTGTGATTAATCAGAGATTTGAAGTTGTACAGAGGATGTTCAAGCGTTGTTCATTTTATTGCGGATAGGTAAACATGATATATTGGAACGAAGGTTAACAGCAATAAGAGGACAACGAGGTAAACCGCAGGAGGCAGATATGTTATATGAGAACCCATTCATTCAGACGATCATCAAACACAAGCATTTAATGCATGACCTGCGGAGAGTTCGTAGTCTCCATTTGCCTCAAAGTTACATAGGTGCAGGATATATTCGTAATTATTGAATAATAAGTGATTTGCGGAATAACGGGTACAAGAAGGAGTGTCTACGGATTTGATAAAAAAGTTCTTACACAAAAATGGACTGATCATTGATCTTGTCCTGTTGGCATGTTTTGTGGCATTTCTGGCCTTCTGGGGCCAAAGGTTTGCAGTCATGTTTTTTGGCATGATCACGGTGGCTTTTATCGTGCTAAGACGGATCGACTATCAGAAGCATGTTATTCTGAAACGGATTATCCTTACAGGATTTGGTGTGGTTGCCGTCTCTTTTGTCATTATTGAAGCCCTTGTATTCACACAGCTTGGTGCGAATGATCCGGAAGAAGCGGACTATGTCATTATTCTGGGTTCAGGCATCCGTGGAACGGAATTGTCATTGACCCTGAAACAAAGGTTGGATGCCAGTCTGGACTATATTCGCAGCCACCCTCAGACACCGGTCATTGTATCGGGTGGGCAGGGACCTGGAGAATCCATTCCTGAAGCGCTCGCCATGAAAAACTATCTGATTGAACAGGGGATTAACTCCGCCCAAGTGATTATGGAAGATCGCTCCACAAGTACACAGGAGAATTTGGCCTTTTCCAAAAAAATCATTCTTGAATCCGGGTTAGAGCACCCTGAGATCATGATTGTCACCAGTGACTATCATATGTTCCGTTCCAAATACATCGCTGCCAAGAACGGTTATGCAGCAGAATACGGCATATCGGCTCCGTCACCGGGTTATCTGAAACCCGTCAATATGATCCGTGAATATTTTGCTACGATCAAAACATTTATCTAATGCACATGACAGAGAAACGGAAACAGGACGAAGCGGAGATCTATGATCTATGCTTCGTCCTGTTTGCATATAAGGATGGCTATTGCTCCTTAACGATAGGTTATTTTTCTTAAGGAGCAGGTACAGTTACTGAAACCTCATCCCCAGGGAGAGCTACGATTTCAGGAGATCCAACCGTAGAAGGAACAGTGACTGTTTCTACAACTTTAGCCTCAGAAGGTCCAGTAGTAGATGGAACAGTAGTAGATGGAACAGTAGTAGAAGGTACAGTAGCAGACGGAACTGGCACAGCTTCGGAAACTTCATTCTCAGGTAGAGCCACGATTTCAGGAGTTTCGGAAGTAGAAGGAGCAGTTACAGCTTCGGAAATTCCGACCTTGTTGGGAGAAGCTACGATTTCAGAAGACCCATCAGTAGAAGGAACAGGCACAGTTTCAGAAGCTTCAGCCTCCACTTTAACCGTATGGTTTGATGCCCATACTGCGGTGGACGTACTTACTCCTGTAATAAGCAGGAGGGCTCCCATACTTATTATCCAATGTTTCTTTTTCAGTTTCTTTACATTAAACATAATCATCAATCTCCTTTTTAATTGTTTGCCTTCACCCGATAGGGACGAACAAAATTGAGCAGGCATTTTCTTGGTTCCCGCCATCACATTTAAAATTGTCTCACCATATCGTCTTCGTTCTTCGTGGGACATCTCTTTCACCACATCTTCATCACAGGCCAACTCGCTCCAGGTATGAATGTCCCGGCGAATCATATGAATCAGGGGATTGAACCAGTGCAGGGCACTAACCCCCAAGGTCAAAGCTTTGACCCACAGATCTTTATGTTTTAGATGTACCAACTCATGATGAATTACCATACTGATGTCCATTTTCACCGTATTTTCGGGTGGCAGATATATCGTGGGTTTAAACAAGCCAACCAGTATAGGGCTTCGTACTAGCGTGCTGTGAGCAAGCGTGATATTACGTTTGAGACCCAAAGCCTCTTTGATTAATGGTAGCTGTACAGCTGCTTCACTATGACAGAGGACTGGGGTACGTGTACGAGATAATTCATTCAGAAATCTTCGATAACAGTACACCTGCCATGCAGAAAAACTGATGACTCCAATGCCCCATACGCATAACAAGAACCAGGCTGTGGTTACCGAAATGGTTTGTTCCGGGATAAACGTTCCTGCAAGTACGCCCGAAGCTGCTGCATTCTCCTTACCCGGTATAGTTGATGTCGTTTGGAATGCAATATCCAAAAGCCATGAAAGGCCAAGAGATACCGGGAACAGATAAAACAAGATAGCCAGTTTACCGAGTCTGTAGAGCCACTTGGTTGGAAAAAAAGATACGGGTATAAGTCGTAGTGCCAAAATACAAACAGAAACGATACTTCCCGCCACGGTCAGGCTGCACAGAATCTCAAAAAAGATATTCATCATCTGCACCTACTTTTCCGAAAGCCATTTTTTCAGTTCTGAAATGTCATTGTCTGAAAGCTTGTCACCGTCATACATGGCCGAAACCAAATTTTTGACTGAACCTTGATACAGTCCATCAAGAACATGCTGCGTTTCTTGTAGTTTGTAATCTTCGGGCTTTAGAAGAGGCTCATAATCATTGGTCCGTCCACGTCTCGTAACGGTAAGAGCGCCTTTATCCACCAACCGTGACAGAAAGGTAGACATGGTCTGCGCTTTCCACGCTTTCCCCTTCTCAGCAAATATGTCTAATAGTTCTGTGGAGGTGACCGGTGGGGCGCATGACCATATAACGACCATTAACTCCATTTCTGTTTCGGATAATTTTTGAATCTGGTTCACAGTGAACACTCCTTAACATCGTTATGCGTCCATAACGATTGTATTACTACACTACGTAGTACGTATAAACTACTACAACTTGTAGTGGATAGTCAAGTTATCCTGATAGATGATTGCCAAACCATGTTATAATATAGGTCATTAATAGAAGAACGATGTAGGAGTGAATGATCATTACAGCATATCAATTACCTGCTCTCTATGAGCAGAAGCGAGTTTCAATGCACGAGATGGAAGAGATTGTACGCCTGTTAGCTCAGGCACCGCTATTATACGATGATGGACTGAGCATTCAGGTTCAGGATTACATGGGAGGCTTGGAGGTTGAACTTGAACATGAGGTACGCCGTGCAGTGACCGAGTTGTACGAACTGGCTGTTCAGGCCTGCCGGGTCTTCGCCGATCCATTGGCGTACGAGCAACTTCAGGATGCGCTTGGGTTACAGGCTGAGTTATGGCAGGAGGAAGTGCTTACTCTTGCAAAGTGGATGGATTGGTTGAAGCAGATCAGCGAAGGAAAGAGAACACTGCCAGAGTACAACTTCACAGCGATGCTAGGGAACTTGCCGGACGGATTCATGATCCATGATTTTTATGATGAGCTCCGATATCAGCTGGAACAAAACCCTGCAAACGCATGGGCTATCGAAGAGCGGGATCGCTTGTACGCAGCCTTGGGTGCGAATTAAATCAAACCAACGGGTCACCGGCGGTGTTAATCTAATATCTGCATTTTGCATGCATGGAAACATTCCAATCTATATCTTGCGAATTCTTTACCCAGTATGGGAAATGAGGGGATACCGTGAAGAAGGTTGTATTAGCTGGTGGAACGGGATTTGTCGGACAGGATTTTGCCCAAAGATTCGAGAAACTAGGTTATGAGGTGTTAATTATCTCGCGTCAGCCCGGTCATATTGCCTGGGAGGATCGTGCGGGAATTATAGGGGCACTGGAAGAGGCAGAAATGTTGATTAACCTGGCAGGTAAATCGGTGAACTGCCGTTATACGGAGGAGAATCGCAAAGTCATTCTGGAATCCAGAACCCGGACAACGCGCATTCTCGGCGAAGCCGTCCTGGCTTGTAATCAACCTCCTGAATTATGGATTAATTCGAGTACAGCAACCATATACAGACATGCTGAAGATCGTCCCATGACGGAAAAAGAGGGCGAGATTGGCTCCGGGTTCTCGGTCGACGTTGCCAAGGCATGGGAACAGGCTTTCTTTGAATTCAGTCTGCCGTCTACACATCAGATTGCACTGCGGATTGCGATTGTGCTGGGCGAGGGTGGCGTGATGGTGCCCATGACGAACCTCGTCCGTTTTGGACTGGGAGGATCTCAAGGTGCAGGAACGCAGCAGTTCAGCTGGATTCATATCGAGGATCTGTTCCGCATGGTGATCTATCTGCAAGAGCATCCACACTTGAATGGTGTGTTCAATGCGTCCTCTCCGCATCCGGTGACGAATCGGGAGCTAATGGCGCGTCTGAGAGAACAGATGGGTGTTCGGATCGGACTACCTTCTCCTCGATGGATGCTTGAACTGGGCGCACGTTTTATTCAGACCGAGACGGAACTGGTTCTCAAAAGCCGTTGGGTAATTCCCGAGCGAATGGAGAGGGAAGGATTTACGTTCACATACGGTACGCTAGATGCCGCTCTTGCCGAGATTTTGAACAAGAAGAAATGACACTTTATACAAAAGAAAACACAACAGGAAGGGCAGAGGCATCTGCCCTTTTATTATATATTTCAAAGCTTTTACTTCATGGCGTTTCGCTATTTGAGGTGAGGTGTAAATTTCATTTAAATCAGTCAGATGAACAGAAAGAGGTTGGGGAAATGCAACTTAGAAGAGTAAGGATCGCAGGAACAGGGAAGTACCTGCCTGAACAGGAAGTCACCGATGAGGAACTGGATCGCCGCTTGGACGTGCCTGCCGGATGGGTCAGTAAAGCCACAGGCGTAGGTGTACGTCATTATGCTTCGGGTGAAGAAACCTCCTCTTTCATGGGCGCGCGGGCTGCGGAAGTTGCACTGGCGGATGCAGGATTACAATTCAGTGATATCGACTGTCTGGTGTGTACCAGTGGCACGAAGGAACAACCGTTGCCAAGTACGGCGGTATTTATCCAGCAGGCCATGGGGCAGCAAGATTCTGGCGTACCTGCTTTTGATATGGATGCAACCTGCCTAAGTTTCCTGAACGGACTGGATGTGATTTCCTATATGGTAGATGCCGGACGTTACCGGCGAGTACTGCTCGTAGCCACTGAGATTGCCTCAGCCGGACTGAATTGGTCGGATAAAGAGAGTGCGGCCCTGTTCGGAGATGGAGCGGCCGCTGTTATTATTGAGCGTTCGCCTGAAGGGTCATCCTCTCAGATTGTACATGCTTCCCTTCAAACCTACAGCCGAGGTGCCCGCTTCTCGGAGATTGCTGGTGGAGGTACACGGTTGCATGCTTCAAATTATAAGGCAGATCAGCCTGAACCCTACCTATTTCATATGGATGGACAGGCGATCTTCCGCATGGCTTCCAGACTTTTGCCTGGATTCATTGGTGATATGCTGCAGGCGACCGGGAATCGAATGGAGGATTTCCAATTGGTCATTCCTCATCAGGGAAGTGCGATGGCGATGAGACTGATTCGCAAGAAGCTTGGCATTGCTGAAGATCGGTTTATGGACATCACACGAAATCACGGCAATACGATTGCGGCATCAATCCCGATGGGGCTGCATGAAGCGATTAAACAACAGCGTATTCAGCGTGGAGATCGGGTGTTGATGATTGGCACGGCTGCCGGATTATCATTGGGAGGACTCATTTTTGACTACTAGATCTGGGAAAACTGGACATCGTACAGCTGATTCTCTCCGTGTGTTGCTTACAGGCGGAAGGGCTCCCGTAACGCTTGATCTGGCACGCATGCTTCGCCGAGCAGGCCATCGGGTCTATGTTGCGGAGAGTGCCATACGGCATCTGACCAGATCATCCAGTGCAGTGGAACAGTGCGCTGTGGTCCCATCGCCGCGTCATGACACAGCTGCGTATCTGGCGGAGTTGGAACAGTTGGTTCAGGATTGGCAGATTGACCTGCTGATCCCAATGTGTGAAGAAGTCTTTTATGTTGCCCAAGGGGCAGACAGATTGCGTGTATATTGCCGTGTTCTGGTTACAACTCTGGAGCAGCTGCATGAGCTGCACCATAAATATGATTTTATCCAGCTTGCAGGGTCACTTGGTTTTTCGGTTCCGGATACACACCTGATCCAAAGTCGGCAGGAATGGATGGAAGCTCAGTCTGTTCTGGGAAAAGTAGGAGATTGGGTATGGAAACCGGTGTATTCCCGCTTCGCAGCCAAAGTTCGCATGCCAATACTCGTGACCGATGAGGCTAGGGCAGGGACGGATCAGGAAGGAAACGTAAGTGAAAAGAAACGTCGACATTTCCGTAACGACCCTCCGGACGAGGTAGCACTATCATCTATTTCACCTTGGGTTGCACAGGCCTACATTCCTGGTCAGATGTTATGTACATACAGCATAGCGCATGAAGGGCAACTGGTTGCACATGCCACTTACGACAGTCGCTATCGTACAGGAAGCGTGGGAGCCAGTGTTTTTTTTGAACAGGTGGAACATGAGGATGCCCTTGCGTGGGTGAGACAATTTGTTGAGGCAACGGGGTTTAGCGGACAGATTGGGTTTGATTTTATAGAAGGTCAGGACAGGCGAGTGTATGCGATTGAGTGTAATCCGAGGGCAACGAGTGGGATTCATCTGTTTCACCCTGGAGATGACTTGGTGCGTGCATTGACTGAACCGGAGACGTTGGTCAAGGAAGGAAAAATGATCACGCCCGCACGGGGCAGCAAAGCCATGCTCATGCTTCCCATGCTGGGAAGTGGAGTACAGCAGATCTTAGGCAAAGGAAAGCTCCGTGCATGGATAGCAGCATGGCGTGGAACCAGGGATGTGGTCTATGTAGGGCAGGATATCCAGCCTGTATTTCAACAATTCGGAGTGGTGCTAGCCGCATGGCGTCTGGCAAGATCGCAGAAGTGCTCGCTGACTGAAGCTTTGACTCATGACATAGAATGGAACGGTGAACAACAATGAATAGAGCATTGGTTACAGGAGCTACGGGATGTCTGGGCAGGCACCTGGCGATACGACTTGCCAAAGAGGGTTGGGAAGTAACTGGCATGGGCCGACAGCCTAAGATTGGTACAGAACTTGAGGTGGCAGGAATCCGATTCTTGAGTGGAGATATACGGGATCAGGCAGCAGTAAACGAAGCGTGTGCGGGGCAGGATATGGTCTTTCACTGTGCGGCACTATCCTCGCCATGGGGCAGATATCGTGACTTTTATAGCAGTAATGTAGAAGGTACACAAAACCTCATTGATGGCTGCCTGCATAATGAGGTGCAGCGATTCATACATGTCTCAACTCCAAGTATATATTTTAACTACAACCCGCGATATAACGTACATGAGAATGATCCGTTGCCATCCAAACCAGCTAATCATTATGCAGCCACGAAGCTTCTCGCTGAGCAGGTTGTAATGGAGGGGCATGCGAAGGGACTTCCGTCGATCATGATTCGACCGCGAGCGATCTTTGGTCCGTATGATCAGACGTTGTTTCCCAGAATTGTCGCAGCAAACGCAAAATCGGGCGTGCCCATGATCGGTGGTGGACAGGCGTTAATCGATCTGACATGTGTGGATAATGTGGTGGATGCCTTGTTGTTGTGCCGCGATGTCGATGCAGAAGCACTTGGCAGAGCCTACAATATTTCCAATGGCGATCCGAGGGCGTTCAGTGAGTTGGTGAGCAGCCTGTTTGGCATGTTGGATATGCCCTTGCGTCGTCGAAACATTCCTTATCGGATGGCATATGGTGTGGCAGCGTTGCTAGAGCGAGTTCATGGCTTTATCCCTGCGATGGGTGAACCTGCATTGACACGGTATACAGTCGGCTCCTTATCTATTCCACAGACATTGGATATTACGGATGCACGGGAGCAATTGGGATACATCCCTCGGGTGTCCATTGAAGAGGGATTGCAACAATTTGCAGACTGGTGGAGGGCTGAATCATGCTGACAACAACTCCGGTGGAACTATATTTGGGTGCGGCGGGTTATTGTACACATCCAGAGTTTCTGACGCTGCGTGGTGGTCGATTGAGCCCAGTACCTTTCCCGGCAGGATTTGCCTGCATCATTCATCCCGTACATGGACCGATCCTGCTGGATACGGGATATAGTTCCCGCTTTTTCGAGGAAACGGCTCATTTGCCTAACGCACTGTATCGTCATATTACACCTGTGGTCTATAGTGAAGAGGATAGTGCCGTTCATTTTTTGGCTCGAATTGGACTGAAAGCTTCGGATATTCGGTATATCATCCTCTCGCATTTTCACGGCGATCATATCGCGGGTGTACGAGATTTCCCAGAGGCACAATTCATTTATCTGCCAAGGGCCTATGATGCTGTGCGCTCACTTGGTCCGATTGCGGCTGTAAAAGCAGGTTTTCTTGCGGGGCTTTTGCCCGAAGATTTTATAGTCAGATCATTGCCAGTTACGTGTGAGCCTGAGCGATGGATAAGAGCGGGGGAAGCTTTCCCTTTTGATGAGGTCTACGACATCTTTGGTGATGGCAGTCTGCTTGGGGTGGATGTATCCGGTCATGCGGAAGGCATGATGGGACTCCTGTTGCGTACAGAAGAACATGACTATTTTCTCTGTGTGGACGCGGTATGGTCGAGTCGGGCTTTTCGTGAACAGCGCAGACCGAATATTCTTGCTGGAATCATTATGTCGAATCGACAGGAATACCACCGTAACTTTGACAAGCTGGTTCAGCTGCATCAGCAGTTTCCACACATTCGTATTGTGCCGAGTCATTGTCGAGATGTACTGGACGCTTGGGGTGTAGGAGGGCCGAAACGATGAGTAATACCTTTCGTATTGTGGTTTATTATGCACTCGCACGTGGGCTGCGAACTTGGAAAACGCGAGAACAACTTGAGCGCTGGCAAGAGCGCCGGATTATTCGGCATGTTCATCAGATCCGTGCCCGATCTCCGTTTTACCGGAAGTGGTGGGGGAGCTTGGACGCATCCGACTGGAGAAGATTTCCCTTGATTGACAAATCAATCATGATGCAACATTTCGATACACTGAACACGGTGGGCATTACCAAGGACGAAGCGCTGGTTCTTGCGGGTGAAAGTGAAGAAACGCGTGACTTCAAACCTTCCATTCAAGGTGTGACGGTTGGACTGTCTTCGGGCACGTCAGGGAACCGGGGGATATTTCTGGTGAGTGATCGGGAGCAGGATGCTTGGACGGGTACGGTGTTAGCCAAGTTGCTGCCTGATGGACTGTGGAAACCTGCAAAGATTGCGTTTTTCCTGCGGGCCAACAGTAATCTGTATGAATCGGTGCAACGTGGCAAATTGCAGTTTGAGTACTTTGATCTGCTGGAGCGTGTGGAGACCTTGGTGAATCGGCTGGAAACCTACCAACCTACCGTGTGGGTGGCTCCTCCATCCATGCTGCGTCTGTTGGCGGATGCCTATGTAGCAGGCCAGCTGACTGCTGTGCCGGATAAAATCATCTCTGTTGCCGAGGTGCTGGACCCCCTGGATCGCAAGGTGTTGGAGAAGGTCTTCGGACAGACCGTTCATCAAGTCTATCAGTGTACAGAAGGATTTTTGGGTGCGACCTGTCGCTACGGCACACTGCATTTGAATGAGGATATCGTGCATATTGAAAAAGAGTTCATTGATCCCGCCACCCGGCGGTTCGTGCCCATTATCACAGACTTCTCCAGAACATCACAGCCGATTATCCGGTATCGGCTGAATGATATTCTGACCGAGGCGGCGATGCCATGTGCCTGTGGTTCCCCGTTTACCGCCATTGAGCGGATCGAAGGCCGCTGTGATGACACGCTTTATTTTACACAACTACTTACGGGTGAGGCGGTACCGGTCTTTCCGGATTTCGTTACCCGTTCGGTCATTGCGGCTTCGCCGGATATTGAACATTATCGTGTGGTGCAGCAAGGGGACGGAACAATGGAGGTATCCCTTCGACTTGGCGGGAACGCAGTGATGGCTCAGGTTGAGACGGATGTACGGAGTCAACTCATGAAGCTGGGGGAGCGGCTTGAATGCAACTTACCTGAGATTAGATTTGTTCCGTATACGTTTGAACCGGGACTTACGAAGCTGCGTAGGGTGGAGAGAAAAGATAACGGAGTGGCGGATTAAGCAGCAGGGGCCG
The DNA here is from genome assembly GCF_038003195.1 of Paenibacillus sp. FSL M7-1414. Lineage (NCBI taxonomy): Bacteria > Bacillati > Bacillota > Bacilli > Caryophanales > Paenibacillaceae > Paenibacillus > Paenibacillus sp. FSL M7-1414. The sequence goes on from NZ_JBBOOS010000001.1 coordinate 1,823,831, forward strand.
TGCGGTATAGGTAGGAACGGAAGTAAGTAATTTACCGAGGAAAGAAGGACACACCGTGACAGTAGAGGAACACTTAACAGAAGCCGGACAGGGACGGATTAATACAGGTTCTGATGTAGTGAAGAAGACAAAGGAGAGAGCGAACGCTCCGGTGGCCTTAATTACGGGTACATCCAGTGGTTTTGGTATGCTTACGGCAATCACCCTTGCTAAGCAGGGGTATCGCGTTGTTGCTACAATGCGTGATCTGAGTCGAAGAAAAGAATTGGTGAAACTGGCTGAACAGGCGGGGATAACCGAACGTTTGCAATATGTGCAACTTGACGTGACCGATACTGAATCCGTGCAGAAAGCTGTGGGGTCCGTACTTCTTAATAATGGCCGAATCGACATGCTGGTGAACAATGCGGGATTTGCGGTAGGCGGGTTCATTGAGGAAGTATCGATGGAGGATTGGCGGCGACAGATGGAAACGAATCTGTTTGGATTAATCGCTGTGACACGTGCGGTCCTGCCTGTGATGCGTGAACAGAAGCAGGGGTTAATTATAAATTTGTCCAGCGTCAGTGGGTTGTCCGGTTTTCCAGGGTATGCGCCCTATGCTGCCTCCAAATTCGCTGTGGAAGGATTCACGGAAAGTTTGCGGCATGAGATGTCTTCGTTTGGTGTTCGGGTGGTATTGGTTGAGCCTGGCTCTTATCGCACACCGATCTGGAATAAAGGTTTGGGTGAGATTCACCGGAGCGAGGACTCTCCGTATAAGCATAAGTTGGATGCGGTTCTTCGTTATTCCAAACATGCGAGCGAGACGGCACCTGATCCACAGGAGGTAGCCGATCTGATTGGCCGAATTGCACGGATGCGTGCACCAAGACTTCGATATGCTTTGGGAAAAGGTTCGCGTGTGCTCATCATAGGTAAAGTACTGCTACCCTGGAAGTGGCTGGAGTGGATCATCGCCCGTGGATTAAAATAGAGATAAGGTACGAGTCACGATTGCGTAATTTCCGAAAAGGAGGGGTTAGCCATATTCGAATTCATCGTCATTATTTTACTTCTTGCGATTGTGGGTCTGCTCTTTCATATCAATAGCAAGCTGCCAGCGCGTGACCGGGTGAAGGAAGCAATGGAACGGGATCGGAATCAGAAACATAATCAGGATGCTCCAAATTAAAACGCGGAGGTTACCAATGAAAATGGCATTCGTTTTGTTTGATGGACTGACTTTCCTTGATTTTGCAGGGTTTTATGATGTGATCAATCGGTTGAATTTCTTTGAACCTACCAAAGGAACGACGTGGGAAACCTGTGCCATGACAGATCAGGTCACGGATGAGTCTGGTCTAACGTTGAAGGTGGATCGAGTGAAGCCTGACCTATCGGAATATGATCTCGTGTTTATCCCCGGAGGCATGGGAACGCGCAAGCTTCGATATGACGAGGCCTTTGTAGGTTGGCTGAAACAGGCTGAGTCTGTGCCTTTGAAGGTTTCGGTGTGCACAGGCTCTCTGTTGCTGGGTGCAGCTGGTTTTTTATCCGGCAAAAAAGCAACAACACATCCCCGTGCATATAATTTGCTTGAGCCGTATGTCACCGAGGTGATTCAGAAGCGGATTGTAAAAGATGGAAATGTAATTACTGCCGGTGGTGTGGCCACGTCCATTGACCTTGGGATTTATGTTGTTGGGTTGCTTGCAGGACAGGAAGCGGCAGCGAATGTAAAACTTCAGATCGATTATCCTTATGAGATGCAGGGAGTGGTCGAAGAATGAATGAAGGCCGAAAGCAAGAGACCTATATCATTCGCAATATTCAGCGGGATGAAGCAGACACCTACTGGCCTTTTCGATTAGAAGCATTGAAAACACATCCTGAAGCCTTTGGGGCTTCGTTTGAATTGTCGATTCAGATCCCCATAAATGAAGTACAGGAACGCATACATAATGAGCCCGATGATTATATTCTGGGAGCATACACAGAAGAAGGAACCTTGGCGGGAATGATGGGTTTCAAAAGGGAACATGGCCTAAAGCTCAGGCACAAAGGCATGATCTGGGGCGTCTATGTTGCTCCGCCATATCGGGGAAGTGGGCTGGCTTCGCTCTTGCTCCGCGAGGTGCTGGATCGGGGAAGACATCTGGAAGGCATCAAGCAGATTAATCTGAGTGTAGTTACAACGAATGAGTCAGCCAGACGTTTATACGAGCGATATGGATTTGAAGTCTACGGCATCGAGCGTAACGCATTGGAAGTCAACGGTCAGGGATATGATGAGGCGCATATGAATTACTTTTATGCTGAGCACTCAACATTGGATGAAAATATCACCACAGGAGGAGTCCGATGACAGATCATGTTGAACTTGGTATCGACGGTGTTTCCTTTGTTTTAAAAGAGTCTCATTCTTTCGATTGGTTACAGCCATTGGGTACGGTCTTTCGCGTATTCGATCAGCAGGATTCAGGGAATATCTCCTTCGGTATTGTGCAAAAGGATGGAAAGCGATTGTTCGTTAAATATGCGGGAGCACATACAATTCATGCGAATCATACGGGAAGTCCCCCGGAAGCCATTCTTAATCTGAAATCATCTGTTTCCGTTTACGAAGATTTGGCGCATGACACGTTGATTCGACTAACGGATCATTTTGCAACGGATGAGGGGTATGCCTGTGTATTCGATTGGGTGGATGGGGAGTGTTTGCATTCCCACTGGTATTTTCCGCCTCCGGCCAAATATGAAGATCCGCGTTCGCCCTACTATCGGTTCAGACAGCTTTCTGTTGAGACACGCATTCGGGCAATGGAGCAGATTCTGAATTTTCATATCGAGGTGGAACGAAGAGGTTATGTGGCTGTTGATTTGTATGATGGCAGTCTGATCTATGATTTTGACAGAAACTTTATGAAAATTTGTGATATCGACTTGTATCGGAAGGGCTCTTTTACCAATACCATGGGGCGCATGTGGGGATCTTCCCGCTTTATGTCCCCTGAGGAATTTGAGCTAGGCGCACCCATAGATGTGGTTACCAATGTATTCAACATGGGGGCAATGGCGTTTGGTTTGCTTGGCGGGGAGAAGGATCGTTCCTATGAGAGATGGGATGCCGGAGAAGCATTGTATCAGGTTGTGATACGTGCAGTGAGCGATGATCGGTCCGAGCGGTACGCAACGATTGCGGAATTGGGTGACTCCTGGAAACAAGCTACGAATTAAGGTCAATGAGTGAGTGGTGGAATTTTCGCAAATATGCAAAATCCATTCGTAAGTGTGTGTGAAATCCCGTATAATGGAAATTATTAAGGGGGTGCAGACGATGTGCAGATATGCCATGTCAGGACCATATAAAGACATCTATGCATGTTTCATTTGTTGCAAATCATTTAAACAAGTTTCCAGACATGACCTGAGCCCTGAGGTGGTGGCACAACTTGAATATAAATGCCCGCAATGTGCCACGTCTATGGTTAGCATGGGACAGGATTTCCAGGCGCCCAAGCAAAATGATACCAAGCAATGGACCAAAGTGATGATGCTGTACCGCCATGGTTATACCTATCATAATTGTGGGTGCGGGGCTGGATATCGCCCGGCTGATTTACGTGAATTATCCGATTTTCTGGAGCAGCAAGAAGCTGGTAAAGGCAGTGAAGGCAAACGATTATTGCAAAGGTTAACTTCATAGTTATGGTTCCAAAATCCAACCTGTCGTCTATGGAAATGTTGAAAATACAGGTGAGTACTTTATATACGATCAACGAGCAGCAGCGTCTATTAAGCATCAACGAGCCGGGTGGTGGGCAGGCTCCAGCCATTTTTATCGGCATGACTTCTGCTGGTTCACTGATCTATTATCATGAGCAGTTACCGCCGGATCTAATGGATGAGTTGGGGAAGGGTTGCGAGCTTCCGTTGGATATTCCGAAACTGATTCGAAAAGTGGAAACCTTTGAGCCAGTTAACCGTGTGTGGATGGGACCCGCCTATGCTTTTCCTGAGATATCCCACGAGTGGAATCAGAAGGTTCAGTTGATTGGTCAGGAGCAGCATTATTTGCTGGCAGAGCATTTCCCTGAATTAACAGACTACTTGTATGAAAAAAGCCCTATTGCCGCTTATGTTATTGGGGATTCTGCTGTGGCAGTGTGCTGCTCCGCAAGGTTTTCCGATCATGGGGCGGAAGCGAGTCTGTATACGGCACCCGGTTATAGAGGACATGGATATGCAGCGGAGACGGTAAAGTGCTGGCAGTATTATGTCAAGGAGCGTGGACGCATGCCAATCTACAGTACATCTTGGGATAATCTCGCTTCACAGCAAGTTGCCCGTAAACTCGGATTAATTCAGTTTGGTGTGGATTTCAGTATCACAACTGTGGATTTGAGGAAGGACTGTGATGTCTTATGATCCGCACTTTCGTACAAGAGGATCTGCAGTATGTCATTGAAGCACATATCCGAATCTATCGAAACGAGTATAATTATGATCATAGCTTTGCTGAATTTATCACCAATGGCGCGCGTAGATTATATCAATCTGTGGGCTTTGAAGTGAAGGAAGTCCGCAAGCAGATGTTGTCAGGTCAGGAGCTTACCGAAGAACAATGGGAACTTGTTCTGTAGTTGGCCGGGGGCTTGAGCATGAAAGCTGAATCTGTTGAGTTAACTCGTTGTTGAAAGGAGTGGTACAGTGAATCGCAGAAGACTGATTCTGGGTTTGTTATCCGTATGCACAGCATTGACGGTAGCAGCATGTTCGACTTGGACAGAAGACCAAGCATTATCAGCAACCATTGAAAGCAAGTTGCAGCAGATGGTTAGCGACCCTGTCCTCCTGACCAGTAGCAATCCGAATGATTATATTGCTGGTAACCGGGAGGCTTACGACGACATCTTGAATACGGGGGAGGCAGGACTGCCTTTCCTGCTACAGCAGCTCGAATCCAGTCCGGACAATGGTCTCAAGGAATGGATCATGGCTCAGGCAAGTACTGAAATGCTCGGAGAGCTTAACCCTGTAGAGGCGTGGCATAGTGGCAAGGACTGGCTCAAACAGTATAAAATGAGCGTAGAATAATGGCTTATCTTCTCTATAGTACCTGACTTAGCGGAAGTAATGGAGGGGCGGAATCGATTCTGAAGAAGCGATAGCGTTCGGCTTAGTCAGCGATCAGAAGAACGATCCGTAACCGGAATGGTTCCCGCAAGCCGTCAAGCACTGTAGTGTGTGATGAGCCGGAAGTACAAACCTCACCTCCAGTCAGCATGAGCAGCATTGAGAGGTTCTTGGAACCCGAAGAATACATTATAGAGGTGAAATCCTTGACTAAAAAAATTGCTTTTTTTGATTCAGGCATCGGTGGTTTAACCGTTTTGCATCAGGCATTACAACAGTTTCCTGAAGAAAAATTTCTGTATTATGCGGATACCTTGCATGTCCCGTATGGAACCAAGTCTGCGGATGAGGTTAGAGGACATATTTTTGATTGTGTGGAAGCCATCGTTCAGGAGGATGTTCAAGCTATCGTGATTGCTTGTAATACAGCAACAAGTCTGGCTGTGAAGGATCTGCGCGCCAAGTATGATATCCCGATCATTGGCATGGAGCCTGCAGTGAAACCAGCCGTGGAGATGAATCGTGATAGTGGGAAGAGAGTGCTTGTATTTGCCACGGCCCTCACCTTGAGCCAAACCAAGTATAACGAACTGGTATCACGTGTTGATGATCACCACAGTGTGGATTCCATTGCGCTGCCGGAACTTGTGGAGTGGTGTGAACAGCTGGATTTTGATCCAGGCAAAATCGCTGATTATTTCCGGTTCAAGCTGGCTGATCTCGATCTTCATGGGTATGGCACAGTGGTGCTTGGTTGCACGCATTATCCATTCTATACGTCCATTCTGCGCACGGTTCTGCCCGATCATATACAGATTATTGATGGCAGTACAGGTACAGTGAACCATCTGAAGCAGCGGCTTGGACTGGTGGCTCAACATGGAGACAGAACAGGGAAACAAGTCACTTTCCTCAGTTCATCAGGCCGACCGGAAGAGCAGGAGAAGATGTACAGTGCACTTCAATATCTTGAGATGAACTCCAAGTAAGTTACACCATAGGAGGTGATAGCTATGCAGTCGATTTATCTTATCCGTCACGCCAAGGCCACAGGGCAGGAACCTCATGCAGAGCTTACAGATGAAGGGATCAGGCAGGCTGAAAAACTTGCGGATATCTTGGCTCATCATTCCATAACGTATATTGTCTCCAGTCCATGGAAAAGGGCTGTTCAGACGGCTATGCCACTGGGCATAGCAACGCTGCAACATATACATACGGATGAACGTCTCCAGGAGAGGGTACTTAGCTCTCTTGATCTGCCTAACTGGATGGATGTACTGAAACGTACATACGATGATGTGGATTGGATGGAAGAAGGCGGGGAATCTTCGAGAAACGCGGCTGCAAGGGGGCTGGCACTACTGGAAGAGTTGTGGAGCAGACCGGAACAGCACGGGGCCGTGGTTACACATGGAAACTTATTATCACTACTTATTCGTGAGTATGAACCATCCTTTGGTTATGAAGAGTGGACCAGACTGTCTAACCCGGATGTGTATGTGCTGGAGAGACAACGACCGGATGCAGGGCTGTCCACCATTCGAAGAATCTGGACAGATTAAACAGCAAAAGAGTGCTCCAGCGATATTATATCAGCCAGAACACTCTTTTCGTTTATCCACGGGGCATATTACAATGCAGCAATCATGATCATAACCCATCCAGCCAAAAATGCGACTCCACCAAGTGGGGTAATGGCTCCCAATTTGCGAATACCCGTTACACTTAAAAGGTACAGGCTGCCAGAGAACAGGATGATCCCGGCGAACATCAGCCATCCGGCAAGCATGACGAGTGAAGAGGATTCAAGACGGTCTGCCAGCAGTCCGATCAGGATGATGCCAAGTCCGTGGATGAGGTGATATTGAACACCGGTTTCATAGATTTTAATCATGTCAGCGGATAGTTTGCGCTTGAGCGCGTGTGCGCCAAAAGCACCCAATGCAACAGCCAGGAACATCATAATACTGCCGAGTATAATCAGGGTTTGCAATGTGTTTTTCTCTCCTTTTAAGGGTAATTAGATATAACATCAAAGTGTACTGCACGAGTGTTGTCTACAGTTTGCGCAATTGAATCTGCCCAATGGAGTGATCGGCTTCCTTTTTCAGAATCAGTCTGGCACGTCCTTTGGTTGGCAAAATGTTTTCATGCAGGTTTTTGGCATTGATATCTTGCCAGATCTGGTTGGCCGTACGCACGGTTTCTTCTTCATCGATATTGGCGAATCGTTGATGGAAAAAGGAATCTGTGTTCTGGAACGCTGTATTGCGGAGTAGCTTGAAACGCTCAACGTACCAGTGTCGTATATGCTCTTCTTCCGCATCAATGTAGATGGAAAAATCGAAGAAATCACTAACCAGCAAAGGCGTTTCCTTTTTGATCTGAAGTACATTGATACCTTCAATAATGAGAATATCCGGTTGACAGATCTGCTTCTCTTCTCCTTGAATGACATCGTAGGCGAGGTGAGAGTAGACGGGTGCTTTCACTTCGGGTTTGCCAGATTTCACATCACCCATGAACTGAATCAGGGATTTGATATCATAACTTTCCGGGAATCCCTTGCGGTTCATGATGCCCTTCTCTTGCAGCACCGCATTGGGATATAAGAAACCGTCGGTTGTGACAAGGTCAACCTTCGGGCTATTCTTACCTCTGGCGAGCAGTGCCTGTAGTAAGCGGGCCGCTGTACTTTTGCCCACGGCAACACTCCCCCCGATTCCAATGATGTAGGGAGTGGGGAGGGCTTCTTTTTTCATAAAGGAGGCCGTCAGTTGATTCAGCTCTCGTGAAACTCTTGCATATAGGTCAATAAAGTGGGTAAGAGGCAAATATATATCTTCGACTTCTTGAATCGATACCTCTTCATTCAATCCCTTTAACTGTTCTAATTCGGCTTCCGTCAGTGGAAGAGTGGTCTGATGTTCTTTAAGTTCAGCCCATTCCTTGCGGTTAAACTCGATGTAAGGAGAGTATAAATTCATGAGATCCCGCTTTCTGTATGTAATATAATTGTGGACACAACCTTTAGTGTATCAAATTTCAGGAAACTGACAACACCTTTACATTGTGCCTTTCATAATGCCTTTCGTCAAAATGGAGCGAAAAACAACTTACTAGGAAAGTTTAACCCAATTTATGTTAAAGTCAACGTATACCATGCGGAAGGGTGACAGCACATGATCGTATATGAGAGAGAGCATGATTTTGTTTTGACCGCACAGCATGAGCATGGATTAGTAGCCGGAGAGATGGCTTCCCACTGGAAAAATGAATTATTAGCCGATGCTGCGCATCGGGATGAATTGATTCTAGCGGCCAAGGAACATGACCGTGGCTGGATTGAACTGGATTCGTCTCCGTTCTGGAATGATTACAGTCAATCGCCGTATTCGTTTCGTGACTTTCCATTGCGTCCGCGTTTTGTATTCTACCATAAAGGGATTGAAGAAGTTCGTCAGAAAAACCTCTACGCCGGATTATTGTGTAGCTTGATGTACACGGAGCTATTTCAGAAAAATCTGGGGGCCAATGCTCAGGATGATGATGACATCCGAGATTATCTGCAACAAGAACACGAACGTCAGCTGGATTGGGAGAAACAGCTTGGTGGTGATGCTGAAGCCCTGAAACAGAGGCTGCAAAGTGATGTGGAGATTATGCTTTTCTGTGATCAGCTCAGTCTGTTTCTCTGCATGGAGGAACCTGGAACACCTGCTGCGCGTTATGATTTTTTTGCAGAAGGGCTCAGTTGTACGTTTGATGCCTGTTCCAGACAACCGATTCAAGCAGAGTGGTTATCCAATGAAAAAGTAGGGCTGTCTTTTTTCCCGTTTGATGAGGACTTTACGATCGTTTTGCCTTATAAATCAGTGCCGAAGGCAAGTATCCGCAAATTTGGTATGCAACAGGCTTATCGCCGGGCTGAATGGAAGGAACGCCGGGTGTTGATTACGGAATTGAACTGAGGACTGGAAACTCCAGACTTGAGGAAAGAGCAGCATAGAATATCACAAAACAGGCGGGCTTCTGATGTACAGGTGTACAGGGCGTCCGCCTTTCGTATGCATATATATCATCATAGACTATAGTGTGAGACCGGTGAAAATACGAATGAATCAGAGTGGGAATAAAGAAGGAAAACACATGTTATTCCCAGAAATGTTAGTGTACAGCAGAGAAGCGCACGTTAGCAGGAGGACGAATATGGATACTAGAATAGAAATATTAACGATGTGTATGGTATGGGACAAAATGAATGATCAGGTGTTGTTAATGAATCGGCCGGACCGCAAAGGATTTCCGGGATACATCGCTCCTGGGGGAAAGGTAGATTTTCCGGAGAGTATCGTGGATGGTGCCGTGCGGGAGGTTCTGGAGGAGACGGGGCTAGTAGTTAATGAGATTACGTATAAAGGGCTTGATGAGTTCTGTGATCCCGAACAAGGATTGCGGTACATGGTATTTAACTATTTGGCGACTTCATTCGAGGGTCGGTTATTGCAAGATCCGCCCGAAGGCGAGCTGTTATGGGTGCCGATGAAGCGGGTTTTTGAGCTGCCTATGCAGGATTGGTTCGCTGAACGTTTCCCGCGTTTTTTCCAAAAAGGCACTTTTGAGCGGAGCGTGATCTGGGAGAAGTCATCCGGACGTACGTTGCAAGAAACATTTATGGTGTATAGCGATTCCGTACTTGAACAGAGTGGGACCCGATAAGTTAAACCGTCAGAAGGAGGAAAAATCATGGGATACCAGCATGCCCTGCAAGGATACATTGCGGCGACAAATACACATCAGTTTGATGAAGTCAGTAAATGGTTATCGCCACAAGCCGTATATTGGTTTACGGGAACGTCTTGTACTACCCCTAACGAAATTCGGGCGTATTTTGAGAACGCTTGGGAGACAGTCAAGGAAGAAGTGTATCGTGCTGAAGATGTTAAGTGGATTACGACTAGCAAAGAGCAGGCCGTTTGTATTTATACCTACCACTGGAAGGGAATTTATCAGGGAGAGCTGGCTTATGGCAAGGGTCGGGCAACGAATGTGTTTGTTTATACGCTTGATGGGGAATGGAAATTAATCCATGAGCATTTAAGCTTGGGTTAGGATAAAAAATAATGCCTCATAATGTATCATCCATATCTATATATTTATATCCAAATATTATGATATAATGAAGTTTACTATTTTTATAGGAGATGACTAGTCTGTGGGTAATAGTGTGTGATTAATAGATTGAGTAAACTAGTTTGTTGAAATGAAGAATGATATATTTGTAGATTTGCCATACATAGGCTTCTGCAAACAGAACGTAAATGAATATTGTACGATGAAAAGGTGGAGATTGGCATGAAATTGTCGTTCCGGATTTTGGACTGGGAAGAAGAGAGACCCTACGAACTTTTATTGATGGCTGATCCTTCAAAAGCAATTGTTGATGAGTACCTGAGTCGGGGTGTTTGTTTTATTGCCGAGTACGAAGGAGAGATGGTTGGGGAGTTCGTATTGTTGAAGACTCGTCCAGAGACTGCGGAGATTGTTAATATTGCCGTACAGGAAGAACTGCAGGGACAAGGTGTAGGCAAACACATGATTAAGGAAGCGATGGAAGCTGCACGTAGATTGGGATGCCGAATTCTCGAGATTGGGACGGGCAACTCCAGCTTTCATCAATTGAAGTTATACCAACGTTGCGGTTTCCGCATTATCGGGGTTGATCGTGACTTCTTTGTGAGGCATTATGAGGAAGAGATTATAGAGGATGGTATCCGCTGTGTGGATATGATCCGTATGGCCATAGATCTGGATGCTGTTACAGAGGATGAAAACGAAAGGAAGAGTCCTTAAGTGAATCGGCATACACATATTGGGGTATATGGCTTGGTAGCTTGGGAGGGCCAATTCCTGTTGATTCATAAGGCTCGCGGAGCATATCAGGGGCAATGGGATTTACCAGGCGGAAGGCTGGAATTTGGCGAGCAGCCAGAGACTGCTCTTCATCGTGAGATTGAAGAGGAGACGGGCCTGACCCATCTACAAGTGATGATTCGTTCTGCGGAGTCTACGGTACTGGAATGGGTGTATCAAGGTGAGCCGGAAGAGTTGCACCATATCGGGATGTTGTATGATGTTGTTTTGACCGCAGCCAGTCAGCCGGATCATATCAAAAAAGAACCCGATGGTGAAGATTCGTTGGGCGCGGACTGGTTTACACTGGAGCAAGTTAGAGATCTTTCCCTAACGCCGTTTGCAGAGTATATGATTAGCCAAAGTACATCTTGATGTGCATCCTCAACTTTATTGTTAACTTAAATTTGATGAATCCAAAGAAGCTGCTCGGATAATTTATGTCTGGGCCAGCTTTTTGCTGTGGGTCTCCTGAAGAAAACCCCAATTATTTGTTGAATGTGACGTCAAATGGTTAATGTTTAACTTGACGGTTTGTTTTTGCACATAATGGACCACAATTCAATTAAGGAGGTAAAATGGGAGATCGTATGCCTATTTTTTTGTAATTAAGCGTTCGTTGTTCTGCTCAAATTGATCGATTTATTCGATTCATCTAATTTATGCATCAATTGAACTAAAAATAGGAAATGCTCCTGAGCGTAAAAGTTTATAGAATAGATAGTAGAACATGGACTTCACTTGAAGAAGTGGAGGAAGTGTAGCCTTCGAACGGATCAGGACAGTATTCGACATCTGTGCGACGGTATATACAATCATTGTTTTACTTTGATTTTGAAAACGCAGACAAACCTTGACGGGAGCGTCGGACTAACGTTACTACCACCAACAGCACGATTATTGGACTTCATGAAAAATTTCGCTTAAAATGTTGAACGAACGCAAATTACGGCTTAGTCAATGATTTCCGTCAAAAACTTATGACTAAATCAAGACGGAGGGAACGTCGATGACGATCGTGGAAGGCAACAAGAAGCCCTGGGAAAGTTACTATGGCCCCAATATGGGATACGTACAGGAACAATATGAATTATTCACTCAAGACCCTGGTTCGGTTACACCGGCTTATCGTGAACTATTTGAACAATGGGGTGCACCGCCGATGTCTGGTAGGGATGCACGCACAACCTTGAATTCCGGCAACGCCCAATCGGCTTCCGGAAGCGTAGACATTCAACTATTACAGAAAGCGGTTACAGCGGGTAAACTGGTATGGAACATCCGCACCTATGGTCATCTTGCTGCAGATATAGATCCGCTTGGAATCAGTGAAGATACAGACACATCTTTGCTGGAACCTCAGCATTTTGAATTAAACGAAGAAGATCTGAAAGCTTTGCCTGCTTCCCTGATCTGGGAAGGTGCAGATGGGCAGACAGCAACCGGATGGGATGCAATTCAACGTTTGCGTCAGATATACACTGGACCCATGGCCTACGAATTCAGTCATGTGCACGAAGTTCAAGAGCGTGAGTGGCTGAATCGTCGTGCGGAATCTCGGACATCACCGGCTCCACTTACGCCGAAAGAACGTAAGGCTTTGCTGGAACGTTTGGTTGAAGTCGAGCAATTTGAAGATTATCTTCACAAAACATTTGTTGGGCAGAAACGTTTCTCCATCGAAGGTAACGATGTGCTTGTGCCGATGCTGGATGAAGCAGTTCGCATCATGGCAGAAGCCGGATCAAGCCACATTCTGATGGGTATGGCCCACCGTGGACGGTTAAATGTACTGGCTCATGTTTTGGGCAAACCGTACAGCAAGATTTTCTCTGAATTTCATCATGCTCCGAACAAAGATTTGGTTCCATCGGAAGGTTCGACTGGGATCAACTACGGTTGGACGGGGGATGTCAAATATCATATGGGTGCCAACCGTTTTGTGAAAGACGGGGAAACTGTGCAGGCACGCCTTACTCTGGCGAATAACCCGAGCCATCTGGAATACGTTAATCCGGTTGTACAAGGGTTTGCTCGTGCGGCTCAGGATGACCGTCGTGACCCTGGATATCCGAAGCAAGACGTGACGAAGGCAGCTACCATTTTGATGCACGGTGATGCAGCATTCCCTGGAGAAGGGATCGTTGCAGAGACGCTTAACTTCAAAGCTCTGCCAGGATATCAGAATGGCGGAACCATCCATATTATCGTCAACAATCGTCTGGGTTTCACTACAGATAGCAGTGATTCCCGTTCAACGTACTACGCAAGTGACCTTGCTAAAGGGTACGAAATTCCGATTGTACACGTGAATGCGGACAATCCGGATGCTTGTATTGCAGCCATTCGTATGGCAGCCGAGTATCGCAATCGCTTCAAAAAGGATTTCCTGATCGACTTGATCGGTTATCGTCGCTACGGCCATAACGAAACCGATGATCCCGAAACAACTCAACCTATCGTTTATGACAAGGTGAAAAACCATCCAACGGTAAGCCACTTGTATCAGGATCAGTTGAAAGAGGAATCGATTATCGATGATGCATCCATTACGAGCATTCGCGATGGAGTAACGAACAAATTAAAAGAAGCTTATGACCAGATGAAGAAAAATGAAGTACATGAATATTATCAGCGGAAAATCAGTGAGCCGGAGGCTGTTACGATTACTCCGACTGCGGTACCGCTTGAGAATCTTCGCAGCATTAATGCCGATCTGCTGAAATGGCCTGAGAACTTCAATGTGTATCCGAAGTTACAGCGAATTTTGCAACGCCGGAGCACTTCCCTGAACGAAGGGGAAAAAGTGGATTGGAGCCTTGCGGAGACACTCGCATTTGCAACCATTCTGGCAGATGGCAAGCCAATTCGGATTAGTGGACAGGATGCCGAGCGTGCTACATTCGCTCATCGGAATCTGGTGTTGCATGATTCGGAAAATGGAGCAAAGTTCTGCCCATTACATCACTTGCCACAGGCAAGAGCATCCTTTGCAATCTATAACAGTCCGTTGTCTGAAGAATCCGTTGTTGGATTCGAATACGGATATAACGTATATTCACCCGATACACTGGTCATCTGGGAAGCTCAATTCGGTGACTTTGCCAACTGTGCACAGGTTATCTTTGATCAGTTTGTATCAGCGGGTCGTGCCAAATGGTCTCAGAAATCCAGTCTGGTCATGTTGCTTCCACATGCGAATGAGGGTCAGGGACCTGAGCATACAAGTGCTCGTCTGGAACGCTTCCTGCAGCTTTGTGCAGAAGACAACATGACGGTTGCCAACTTGTCGAGTGCTTCTCAGTACTTCCACTTGTTGCGTCGTCAAGCTTCCTTGACTGAAACGGAAGATGCTCGTCCACTTGTGATGATGTCACCGAAAAGTCTCATTCGGAATCCGCGTGTTGCTTCACCAGCAGTCGAATTCAGTGAAGGCAAGTTTGAGCTTGTGCTGGAGCAAGCCGGACTGGGTACACAGCCGGATCGCGTAGAGCGGATTATTTTGTGCAGTGGCAAGATTGCCATTGACTTGGAAGATGCTTTTGAAAAAGATAAAGCTGATTGGTCATGGCTTCACATCATTCGAGTGGAACAGCTATATCCGTTCCCGGCAGAAGAGATTAAACGCATACTCGCACGTTTCAGCAATGTAAAAGAACTGGTATGGGTACAGGAAGAAAACAAAAACATGGGTGCCTGGACATACATGGAGCCTCGTCTTCGTGAAGTTGCCCCTGAAGGCACAACCGTTAGATACGAAGGTCGCCCGGAACACGCAAGTCCTTCCAGCGGTTATCAGCTTGTGCATAGTATGGAACAGCAACAGATTATTACATCTGCGTTGAAACAAACGACGAAGAATAATATTCCACTGGGGAGGTAACAGCTGTGAGTGAAATTAAAGTACCTGCAATGGGTGAGTCAATAACTGAGGGAACTGTATCCAGATGGATGGTTAAAGAAGGGGATACCGTTAATCAGGGTGATGTACTTCTTGAACTGGAAACGGATAAAGTAAATATTGAGATCAGCGCAGAAGAAAGTGGCGTGCTGGAGAAGATCATTTGTCAGGAAGGAGAGACGGTTGAGATCGGTGAAACGATCGGTACACTCTCAGCTGGTTCTGGAGGAGGAAGCGGTGCACCCGCTTCCGAACCAGCAGCTGAAGAGAAAAAGGCCGTTACTCCTGCACCTGAAGCTCCAACACCACCATCGGCACCTGTTGCGGCAGCGCCAGAGTCATCTGATAGTGCTAAGACGGCTTCACCGTCTGCCCGTAAGCTTGCACGTGAACGTGGTATCGAGTTGGATCAGGTTCAGAGCAAAGATCCGATTGGACGGGTATACCAGGACGATGTGAAGAGTCATAACAATCAGCCTCCTGCTCCTGCTGCTCCACCTGCGAGTAAAGCTCCAGCAGCACCAAGTGCTCCGGCAGCTGGAAGTTCTACCTATACCAAACCAGTGGAGCGTCAGCGGATGTCTCGCCGTCGTGCAACCATTGCGAAACGTCTGGTAGAGGCTCAGCAGACAGCAGCCATGTTGACTACGTTTAATGAAGTTGATATGACTGCGATCATGGATGTACGTAAACGCCGTAAGGACAAGTTCAAAGAGAAACATGAGATTAACCTGGGCTTCATGTCCTTCTTCACTAAAGCGGTTGTGGGGGCTCTGAAAAAGTTCCCTACAATTAACGCAGAGATTGATGGCGAAGATGTTGTACTCAAAAAGTATTATGATATCGGCATCGCCGTATCTGCGAAGGAAGGACTGGTTGTACCGGTTGTGCGTGATGCAGATCGTCTGGGCTTTGCCGAGATCGAGAAGAGCATTGCGGATCTGGCATCCAAAGCTCGTTCCAACACGCTGGCGTTATCTGATCTGCAAGGTGGAACGTTCACCATCACCAATGGTGGAACATTTGGTTCCTTGTTGTCTACGCCAATTCTGAATACACCTCAAGTGGGTATTCTGGGGATGCATAAGATCCAGCTTCGTCCAGTGGCGATTGATGCAGAACGGATGGAGAACCGTCCAATGATGTACATCGCGTTGTCCTACGATCACCGGATTATCGACGGTAGTGAGGCTGTTCGCTTCCTCGTAACCGTGAAAGAACTGCTTGAAGACCCGGAATCCCTGTTAATTGAAGGTTAATCCATAACGTTTGATTATAGCTATTATTCATATCGCTTAACAAGAAAACCCCTGAACTGGTGCGCAGCGTGAGCTGTACATCCGATTCAGGGGTTTCTTTTTGCTCTTGATATGTCTCCGACTCTATTATATAGAGTCAGCCGTCTCAGTCAGGTTCAACGGACTAGAGTGTGTATTCGGGCCAGAGGTATTCCGCTCTAACCAGTTCACAACATGCTGAGCCACTTCTGTCCGGTTGATCTCATGCAGCATTTCATGCCGTCCATCCGGATACAGGCGATACTCAATGTTCTCCAGCCGAAGCTTCTTATACTGCGAGACCAGATTAAGAACGCCTTTGCCATGAAGTCCGACAGGGTCCTTCTCACCTGAGAACAGGTATACGGGTTTGTGTTTGGGTATGCGCTCCATATTGTGTGGAAGATGGACTTCAAGCAGCAATTTGAAGAAGTCGCGGAAAAAGCCTGCTGTACAGACTGCTCCGCACAGGGGGTCATCAATGAATCGCTGAACCTCTTGTGAGTCCCGGGACAACCAATCAAACGGTGTCGTTGCAGGGCGGAAAGAGCGATTAAATCCACCAAATACAATCGCGTTGAGCAGCATGCTGGGGTGGGTAGCCCCCTGAATGCCGCATTGTAAAAAGGCGAGTTTCTCTCCAAACCGGAGCAGACCGCGTCTGCCGTTTGTCCCGGATAAAATAAAGGCATGGTACTGCTCATGACCAGCGTACATGAGATGTTGTACCAAGAATGAGCCCATGCTATGTCCCATTAGAAATAGGGGCACCCCAGGATTCTCTTTGGCGGCTACTTCGCCCAGATTGATCATATCACTCGCCATCCAGCGGAAGGCATCGATACCAGCATTACCAAGCAACTTGGCATTCTCCACAGTTTTGCCATGACCCCGATGGTCATTGGCATAAACCGCATAGCCATTTTGGGTAAGGATGTCGGCAAATTCGGCGTATCGGGCTGCTGTCTCGCCCATGCCGTGTGCAATTTGCACTACACCTTTAACGTTGCATTCCGGATCGGGAAGCCAGCGGTACACATGAATACGGGTACCTTCACTAGCGACCAAGGCAAAGGTAGATTCCTGCATCTCGTGTAATTCCTCCTTCACAGGTTACATATAAGCTTGATTTAGGGCAGATAAGAGCGAAGAACAGTGGTATTCCCGTTCAATGTATAAGAACCCAGATTGGCTGGCAAGAGATAACATTGTCCAGCTTTCAATTCAATGCTGTCTGATTCAGCATGTGCCCACTCCAAAGTTCCTTCTCCTTCACAGACAACGAGAATCGTGAAGCTGTCAGGATTGGTGGAGAGTTCCCAACGTTTATTCACAATACCTTTTTCAACTACAAAATAAGGGCATTCCGCAAGCTTGAGCCATTCACCAGGAGTAGCGTTATTTGTTTTCATCGTTGAGGCACCTGCGCCCTCATAGGCGGTGACATTTAATGAGTCTTCAACATGCAACTCACGTGGTTTACCATCCAGCCCTGGACGATTATAATCGTATATGCGGTACGTCGTATCCGAGTTTTGCTGAATCTCAGCGACAACGACACCTGCACAGAGCGCATGCACTGTTCCGGCAGGGATAAAGAACGTATCGCCGGCCTCTACAGGTACCTGACGAAGGGTATCCATCACCGTGCCGTTTTCCAATGCTTCTTTTAATGTTGCCCGATCAACGCCTTCGTTCAAGCCATAGATGATGTGTGCGCCCGGTTTTGCGTCGAGTACATACCACATTTCTGTTTTGCCAAGCTCGCCTGGAGGAAGTGCCTCATAATCGTCTGTTGGATGAACCTGAACGGACAGGTCATCGTTGCAGTCAAGCAGCTTAATCAGAAGGGGGAAACGGCCGCCTTTTTCAGAGACACCTTTGGTTCCAAGCCATTCGGTGCCCAGTTGTTCACGAACTTCATCCAGACCCTTGCCAGCCAGTGCTCCATTTAATACCTTGGTTGTACCGTTGGGATGATCTGCAATCATCCATCCTTCTCCGATATGTCCTTCAGGGGGCGTAAGGCCGAATTGCTCCAGCGCACGACCGCCCCACACACGTTCTTTGAACTCAGGTTGGAATTGTAATGGGTATGGCGTAGACATCAGTAATCTCTCCTCTAGTATATGAAATGGTGGATCGCTTTAATCAGTCATGGGCATGTAGTCGCCATGAGCAAACAAGTGAATACGTTTGCATATGTAGATGTAGAACACAGATCGCAGTAAGAAAAAGCCGTTAATAGCTCGCCTTGCGATTGTGTCTAGTTTATTGTATTTGGTGAACAAAGGAAATTATTTTTTCTCGATTCCGATCAGAAAAGGAGAAGTTTCTCGCTGCAATTGGCGATAGATCACAACCTGTGCCTGTTCCACCGGCAGCGCAGAGGACCAGTCCAATACAGCTTCTGCTTCCTGTGCCCCTCCGTCATGACCGGAGTAGAGCACAACCGTAATAATTCCGCGAGGACGTAATAAAGCGAGTGCAGCCTCGAGTGCAGCGATCGTGCTGTCAGTCTCGGTGATGATGGAGGAATCTGCACTTTCTGAAGGCAGGTACCCCAGATTGAACATAACTGCACCAACCGTACCAAGCCATGACTCAGGAACTGCTTCTGCCATTCGATCATGGCTTAGTTGAAGCATGGAGATGGAGCCAAGCTTGGCTTCATCATTTTGTTTTCGAATCCGGGCCTGTGCCAGCGTGAGGGCTTCACTTTGAATATCGAATCCAATGACTTGACCACGCCTGCCTACTTGTTGTGCCAAAAATAGTGTGTCTGCTCCTGTACCCACCGTTGCATCTATCGCCAGATCACCTGGCTGCAGACGGGAAGCAATCCACTGATGCGCACAGCTGAGAACCGAAAGAAAGCCCATCTATGCTCGCCTCCAATACTTACCTTGCCATGAATCCCGCTCTCGCAGCTCACGATCAATGGAGTTTAACACTTCCCATTTGTTCATGGACCACATCGGTCCAATCAACAGATCACGTGGTGCGTCGCCTGTAAGACGGTGTACGATCATTTCCGGTGGAAGCATCTCCAGTGTATCTACGATCAGCTTGATATACTCGTCCTGATCCAGAAAACGTAAAAGACCAGCTTCGTATTGTTTCACCATTGGTGTTTTGCGCATCAGATGCAGCAGGTGAATCTTGATTCCCTGTACATCCATATTGGCAACTGCCCGTCCAGTGTCCAGCATCATCTCATGTGTCTCTTGAGGCAGACCATATATGATATGTGTGCACACACGTATATTCCGTTTGCGCAGTTTCTCAACCGCTTCTTCATAACACTTCGTGTCGTGCGCGCGATTAATCAATGTTGATGTGGAATCATGGATGGTTTGAAGCCCCATCTCAACCCACAGGTAGGTGCGCTCGTTCAGTTCAGCCAAATAATCAACAACGTCATCTGGCAAACAGTCCGGGCGAGTGGCGATGGACAAACCAACAACACCGGGTTGCTCAAGAATTTCTTCAAAATATTCGCGCAGCTCCTCAACCGGAGCATACGTATTCGTATAGGCTTGGAAGTAGCCAATATAATGGGCTTTAGGCCACTTGAGGTGCTGTTTATCTCGAATTGTATTGAATTGGGTGACCAGATCTTCACGTCTGCTGCCAGCAAAATCGCCTGATCCACGCGCACTGCAGAATGTGCAACCACCTTTGGCAATGGAACCGTCGCGGTTGGGACAGGTGAATCCAGCATCCAGCATCACTTTGAAAACCTTATTGTTAAATTGATCTCGCATCTCATAATTCCAGGTATGGAATCGTTTATCTCCCCACAGGAGAGGGGACTGTAATGCAGGTGCATTCATCTTCAGGGTACTCCTTTGGCTGTCGAATTACCGTAATCATACGTGAACAAAAGAAGAAGCGCTATGCGATTTCCGTCATAGACGATGGATAGCGATTATAGGTGTCTTCATGAACTTTAGCATTTTGCATTATTCGATTTCAATCGCTCACGGGTACAAGATATGGACAGGAAAAAGCATCCTGATCCATATCTTGCTGATTGGAAGACGCTTATGGGATTTATGCAAAATGCTCACTTTATCATTGTATCAAAAAACTAAAAAAAAAGGGAATCGAAACGCAAAAATAGGCCGTAAAATCAAGGTTTTCTCCTTGCTATAGTTTACACCTTATGTTATATTTAAATCAGCGTCAGACACCATCTAATGGGTATTATTCATCATAGCATTTGAATCAACGTTGACGTCATGGACCATACTATACCGTGAGGTGATATGAATGAATTCCCAAGTTAAAAACAATGAGTTGAATCATGTGTCTGTTGAATTGACGGCAGAAGAAGCACTGGCTTTAACAGGTGTTCGTTTTAATGGAAATCCGAAAGTGAAAGCGGCTGCAAGACAAAAAGTTCGCGATGCTTTCGAAAAGACATTTGATTTTTCACACCAAGATAAGGTAGACTATGAACTACTAAAGTAGTTGGACCCCAATTCCAAATAAATCGAAGAGGGAATCTTTGAGATTTGCCCAAAGTGGCAGATCCGAAGATTCCCTTTTCATTGCTCTTTACAATTTGCCAGTTCTTCGGCAAAATAAGTCTGAGACAAGTATGGGACAAACGGAGGAATAAAATGCGTTTACGTGGCAGAAAAGGGATAAGAGAAAATCTGGAGCAACAAGTTGATCTTGTTGTACTGGACCCCAAGCAACATAAAGGAAAATGGTCTGAACTGTTTGGCAATGATCACCCGATCTTCGTGGAATTTGGTATGGGTAAAGGTCAATTTATCAGCCAAATGAGTTATAAATATCCGGAATTTAATTTCATCGGTATTGATATGTATGATGAACTGGTGCGTCGTGCCAGTGAGAAAGCTCGTAATGCGTGGAGTCAGGCTGATGTGGAGACACCCCCTAACCTGAAGCTTGCGCTGGCAAATATCGAACAGATCGAAGAAGTTTTTGAACCGGAAGAACTGGAGCGCATTTATTTGAACTTCAGTGATCCTTGGCCAAAAGCAAAGCATGCACGTCGTCGGTTGACGCATCCGCGCTTCCTGAAGAAATACACGGAATTGCTTAATCCCAAAGGTCAGATTCATTTCAAAACCGATTCGGAGACGCTGTTTGATTTCTCACTCAACGCCATTGCCGACTTCGGCCTACAAATGACCAATATTTCTTTGAATCTGCATCGTGATGGTTTGAATGAAGAACATGTGATGACGGAGTACGAGCAGAAATTCATGGGTAAAGGTATGAACATTCACCGGGTTGAAGTGATTGTGGGTGAAGAGGCCCTGCGTGAGTATCAGCAGACACGTCTGGACAAGTATAAAGTTCGTGAAGCTTCGGATGAGTCTGGTGAAGATCAGGAACAGGAATAAATCGAAATCTAACTTAAACTCATTAAATAAGAGCGACACATGAGGTGAATGATTCATTCTCATAGGTCGCTCTTTTTCTGCATTAACAATCGATGTGCATTACTCCATAAACTCAAGTCTGGGATGATTTCAAAAGTTTTCTGAATGAAATTCTTTGCGGCGATAATCGTTTGGTGTAACCCCATTGAACTTTTTGAACATGCGATAGAAGTATGAACTGTTGGTGAATCCGGTCCTCTCGGCAATGTCGGCAACGGAGTTTTCTGTCTCCACCAGCAGATGCTGGGCCTTGGCTATGCGGGTTTCGTTAATTACGTCCGTGAGCCCTTTCAGGGTGAGCTGTTTGTAGAGCCTGCTTACATAGATGGGCGACATGCCCAACTCATCTGCGATAGAAGTTAGACATAGATTGGGGTCCGCATAGTCCCGCTCAATAATGCCATTGATTTTACGAATCAACTCTTCGTGCTTCAGTGTACGTTTCTCCTCGACTTTGGAACCAAGCTCATCAAACATCCGATAGAAGTGTTCATGTACTTCACTGATGTCTTCCGCGTCTTTGACAGGCAGCATTAGACCATCCGAGACTGAATCAAGCGTGAGTTGATTATTCTTCTTGAGGGTATTTCGTACATGGTTCAGTGTCATCGTCAGATGGGATAAGGCTAGCTGGAAGACGGTAAATGGATATGCAGCTGTTTCGCCCACGATATCTGCATAGACTTGTTTTGCTTCTTGCGTCTTACCTGTCATTAGATGATCAACAAGTTGTCTTTCCTTACCTGCTGGGAATGCGTACTCCTTGGCGTGATAAGCCATGATGTCAGAGGTATAGATCAGACAGCCCGGTCCCATGAACAAACGATGCAGTGAGGCTTCGGCTGATCTGGTGTAGGATGCAATACTGTCTTCCAATGAATCTTCTTCCGTGCCGATCGTACAGGAGATGGAGCATTTCAAATGGGTCATTACAGCTGCCTGCATCATACGTAGCAGCTCTTCGATCCGGTTATGAGCAGGTTGCTCAAGTTCATGGCTTTCCGCTTTTTCATTGAAGATGAGTGTGATCAGATCACCGCCCATGTCCACAGCTTCCGCATTGTAGTGGAGATCGGCTGTCTCGGTGCAGATGTTCATCATGGCGTATTTTACAAGTTGGGTCTCATCACGATACGTTTCGCTGAATTCGGTAAAATGGTCAATACGCAGCAATACCAGTCTGGATGCACGCTGAACATCAATGGAGGAACCATAGAACTTCATCCGTTCTTCCAGCATACCTCCAGTTACTGTTTCGCGGCCCTGTAGGGCCCCTCGTAGAAAATCCTGCCGTAACAAATGAAGACTGCCACGTCGCTCTGCTTCCATTACACGTAAACGAACAAGCACCTTATCAATAGGGTGATATAGTTTTCGGGACACAAGGTAAGAGAGCAGTAACCCTGCGAAGAGAAGTCCAACACAAAACAGAACGGTATGTGTGCGCATACTCCGTATATCTGAGGTAATCAGATCATAAGGTGTTATTCTTACATAACGCCAACCTAGGTCATCGGGAGCGGTATAGGTGATGAGAGATTTTTCTCCGTCGACCTTCTCGGTAAAGTAAGCTGATTGCCCCGTATCCTGCAAAATTGGCTTCATAAAAGCTTCGCTGGAGAGATTTTTCATCAATGCACGGTCGCCAAAGTCAGATAAAAGGTCTCCATTCTCATTCACGATAAAGGTTTTGCCGGGTTGATCCACAGCATTCATATTTGGACTGAGCCAATCATCCTTGATATTAACGATGACAGCATAGTTTAGCTTCGCGTTATCATTAATTGTGTCATAACAGAGATAGGTGTAGCTGTTAACCTCTGTTGCTTCGGTAGAGCCGACCTGATATGTACGCGGGATGGGCACAAAAGGTTTATAGTCATGGAAGCGTTGGAGGATGCTTGTAATCCCCTGATCATCGATCTCCGAGACGGACTGCTGCCCATTGCGCACGTCGGAACTGATAAAGAATTCATTGCTTTTGGAGTTATATACATAGATGGATTCGATAAAGGGAAGGGACATACGGTAGTTGTCTAGCTGCTCCATCGCCGATGTGATCTCATAAATATTTGGTTTGGAATAGAGCAGTAATGAAGAGATGGTGTAGTCCTGATAAATCTGATATGACAATGATTTTGCAGTCTCGGTCATTTTGGCCACTTCACGGCTGGTTTGAGTAAGACTGTTCATATCTGTACGATACACCTGACGAAGAGCAATCCGATTATAGTTGACGTACAAAATAGAAGAAACCACAAGTAAGGTAGCGACGGTACTGATAATAATGCCGATCAGAATCCGTGTGAAGACCTTTTGACTGTCCTCTGAACGTTTACGCATTCTTCTTCCCCCTCGAACCTCCTGTTTTGGGTGAACAACATAGAATTTCATATACATACGTGAGGCTTCATAGTTGGATGAGCAGAAGAGCAAGAGTAACTTGAATTATATATTATGTATGCGTTTACATCAATGATGGACAGGTTGTTTTGCCTGTTTTCTCTACATAAAGTTCAGCTTTCGCTGGATTGTTCACTAGGTGTAGCCTATGCACGATATCAACATTTGTGAACAGATGTGTGTCGATGTCTGTTCATTTCATGGTTCGTTCGTTTTGTTCATAGTTCATTTCGCAGAATCGTTCATTTTCTGACGGGAAGCTTCAGTATTCGTGAGTGAAGAGAGCATCTACAATAAAAAGAGAGCTCCACCACGCAGCACCGCAAGAAATTCGGGAGGGATCGAGCCATGCTCAAAGAATTGAACAAAAACAAAATCATGTTTCTGATGCTGTTGCCCACGCTGATCTTTTTTCTGATTAACTCGTATTTTCCGATGGTCGGCATCTATTATGCGTTCACCCGGTATGATTTTGAAGGCGGATTATTTGGTAGTCCATTTGTCGGTCTGGAGAACTTTAAGTTCCTGTGGCAATCCGGAATGCTGCTGAAGCTCACAACCAACACTGTGGGTTACAATCTCGCCTTCATTATATTAGGAAACGGTCTGGCGATCTTCTGTGCGATCATGCTTAGCGAAATCCGGGGCAGGTTATTCAAAAAAATCACGCAATCCGTCATGTTTTTGCCGTATTTCATCTCATTTGTACTATTAAGTGTAATCGCTTACAACATGTTCAACTACGAGTCGGGTTTTGTGAACACGGTGCTCAAACGTTTTGAGGCCGGCCCGGTCGACATTTATAACACACCCTGGATCTGGGTGTTCCTGATCATCATCTTTTATCTGTGGAAAAATCTTGGATACAGCATGGTCATCTATCTGGCCGCCATAACGGGTATCAGTGATGAGTATTATGAGGCTGCCCGAATCGACGGGGCCAATATATTTCAGCGGATCTGGTACATTACAGTACCGATGCTGAAGCCAACCTTTGTCATCCTGTTGTTGTTCTCACTCGGCAGCATTATGAAGGGGCAGTTTGACCTGTTCTATCAACTGATCGGCAACAACGGGGTGTTGTACAACGCTACAGATATTATTGATACGTATGTGTATCGTTCACTGAAAGTAACGTTTGATATCGGGATGGCAACGGCTGCTGGTCTGTATCAGTCCTTGTTTGGATTCATTTTGATCATGACCGTCAACTATATTATCCGCAAAGTAAATGAGGATTACGCCTTGTTCTAGAACGCCCGCAGGGCAGGAGGGAGAACGATCATGAACACGCCAATGAATACTCACACTCGTACGAATACTCGTCTCAGAGATTCGGAATTCACTTTCATGTTTCAACTGATTTCCTACAGCTTCATCATCATTTTATCAATCATGTGCTTGCTACCGTTCCTGCTGATTCTATCCGGTTCATTCAGCAGCAACGAGTCCATTGTGAGGGATGGTTATCACCTCTTTCCAACGGACTTTTCCCTGGAAGGTTACAAAATGGTGTTCAAATTCCCGACTCAGGTACTCAAGGCTTATGGAGTAACGGTCTTTACAACGGTGGTGGGGACTACGCTAGGGCTGTTCCTCATCACGATGGCCGGATTTGTGCTCCAGCGTAAGGATTTTAAATATCGGAACACGTTCTCGTTTTTTATCTACTTCACAACCCTGTTTGGTGGGGGACTTGTGCCTTGGTACATTATGCTGGCGAACTACTTCAATCTCACAGATACGTACACCGTACTTATTTTCCCGGGGTTGATGACGCCATTCCTCATTATCCTGATGAAAAACTTCATTCGCTCGGCAGTGCCGGATGAATTGATTGAGTCCGCCAAAATTGATGGAGCGAATGACTTCCGCATCTATTTCAGCATTGTGTTGAAACTGGCGATGCCTGGTATCGCCACCGTAGGGCTGTTTTTGGCACTGGGTTACTGGAATGACTGGTTTACCTCATCCCTCTTCATTAACAACCCGGATATGTACCAACTTCAATTTTATCTCTACAACACGATGAACACGATTACATTCATTGACCAGATGGCGATTGGCACAGGGATCACACTCAGTCAGGATGTGCCTACCGAATCAACCAAGATGGCAATGGCTATCGTTGTAACGGGACCGATTTTGTTCCTGTATCCGTTTGTACAACGTTATTTTGTTAAAGGACTCACCATTGGTGCAGTGAAAGGTTAGAACGTGAACGCGCTGTGGGCGTCAGGCCACTGATATCATTTCAGGTCTGAAACATGGCGAGTCTGCGCTAACATATAAAGGTTCACCACAAAAAGGGAGGATGCGTATGCGTAACAAAACAATTCGGCACCTGTCTCTGGTACTTGCCCTGATGTTGTTCGCCGGGGTACTTGCCGCATGTAATAACGATTCGGGGGGATCGACGCAAGGAAGCGAGCAGGGAGGAACATCCGGGAACAAAGGCGAGAAAGTCACGCTCCAATTTTACATGCTTGGGGATGCTCCGAAAGATCTACCTGTTATTGAATCCGAGATCAATAAGCTGGCGGAGGCTGATCTGAACGTCAATGTGAAATTCAACTACACCTCATGGACCGACTGGGATCAAAAATATAAACTGCTGCTGTCTTCCGGACAGCCGATCGATCTGATCTTCACAGCGGATTGGACATTCTACCAGTCCTATGCCAAGAAGGGCGCGTTCCTGCCACTGGATGAAATGCTGCCTACGGCAGCGCCGGCGCTGAAAGCTCATGTACCTGATGACATGTGGAATGCTGTCAAAATCAATGACAAAATCTATACTGTTCCATCAACTTGGATTGAGTATGTAACCGAGGGAATTGCGTACCGTGAGGACTTGCGCGAGAAGTACAATCTTCCAAAACCGGAATCCTTGGAGACGCTAGAAGCGTATCTGGAGGGCATCAAAGCCAACGAACCCAATATGATTCCGATTGCGGATAGCAATGCCAACCATACCCATGGTATTCGTCAATTGACATCCAAGCTGGTTAATACAGCAGGTCAACTTCCATATGGACTGGATATTATGTATGAAACACCAACAACCGTGACGTCCTACTGGGGATCGGCGCAACATCTGGAAGACCTGAAAACATACAAACGCTGGATGGATAAAGGCTTTTTCCCGAAAAACGTACTGAATGTAAAGGATACTTCCAACTCATTGCTGCAAAATGGAAAAGCGGCTGTTGTTCTGTCCGGGGAGAACCCGAACAAATTTAATGCAGATGTTATCAAGGTGCAGTCTACTCATCCAGATTGGAAACTGGCTTATTTCCCGTACCCGAATGCGAAAGGGTTTGCACAACCGGTTCACCCGATCCACAATGGTTTTGCGATTCCGCGTAGCAGTAAAAACCCGGAAAAAGCATTGGCATTTTATGAGAAACTGGTGACAGACAAACGATATAATTGGTTGACTGAATACGGCGTTGAAGGCAAAAACTTCGAGGTAGATAATGGATACTACAAAATGGTCGGAGATGCACAAACCAACGGCTTCCCGCGTGAAGGCATGAATGGCTGGGCTTGGCGTAATCCGGAATTCATGCTCTATGACAAAACCTTTGATGACGTGCTGACCATGTTTGAAGATCTCGACAAAATCAAGAAGCCGGATATTTATACCGGATTTGCTGAAGACTGGACACCGTACCAAGCCGAGAAGGCTGCATTGGAACAAGTGGAAAAACAATATCTGTATCCGCTTAATGTAGGTTTGGTGGCAGACGTAGAGGCTGGATTGAACACATTTATGGAGAAGGCTAAACAAGCAGGATTGGAAAAAATTCAGACAGAATACACCAAGCAGTGGCAGGAGTATTTGAAGTCAGCAGGCACTCAATAGTTTGTACTTTCCTTCATAAAGAAAAGGTGCCTTCAGGTTCGAAGGCACCTTTTCAATGTGGTTGCAGGCTTGTTTGAAGCCGTTGGTTAGAGGCATGATTGGACGAAGAATACGGGAAGCGACATCCTAATGGGATAAATTCATAAACGGGCCTCTTCTGCGGATGAAGGACGAACGTCCTCCAGCAGATCGATAATACTTTGAGCGCTCTGCATTGGATGAACCTTGGCGATTTCCGCCAGATGACGTTTGCGTTTACGTACAACATCCGGGTAGTGATGCAACAGCTTGTTCATCCATTTAACCACTACGTCGGGCGAAGTTATGGGTTCTCCCAACCCTCTTGCCGTAAAATAATGGACGTTTTCTTCTTCCTGACCAGGTATAGGATTGTGGAACAACATGGGAATTCCTTTGGCCAAGCCTTCACTGCATGTCATTCCCCCAGGTTTGGTAATCAGAAGGTCGGATACTTCCATTAATTTGTCCACTTCGTTGGTGTATCCCATAATGTGAATGTTTTCTTTGCGATACATGGGGTTCTGTTCCATGCTGATCCGTGTTTTATCGTTGCGACCGAGACAAAAAATGATCTGAATATCTTCATGCCAGCGTGTCAGCAGCGGATGGACCAGCTTGTCGCTGAGCATTCCCCAACCGCCGCCCATCACCAGTACAGTAGGCATGTTCTTGAGGTTAAATCTGCTTCGGATCTCTTCTCGCCCGGGATGCTCCCAAAAATTTGGATGCACCGGAATGCCCGTGACTCGAATGTTGTCTGCAGGTACGCCTCGTAGCATTAGTTTGGACTTAACCTCATCTGAAGAAACCAGATAAAGGTCTACTTCACGGTTAATCCACGTCCCATGTGCATCATAGTCGGTGATGACTGTGCATAGGGGAACCTGTACACCCAGACGTTTCAGTCTGGATATGACAGCACTTGGAATCGGATGTGTACAGACAATCGCATCGGGACGTAACTGGCGCACAACGCTGCGTGTGTGTGTATAGAACAGTTTATGCAACGCCAGTGTGGTCAGCCTGTTCAATGATTTTTTATATTGGTGTCTGTATACGTATCCGAAAAGTTTGGGTTGGTTGGTAACCGTTTTTTTGTATGCTGTTATAATCAGAGGTGCAACCTTTGGATTTAAGAAACTTCCCAATTCAAGCACTTTTGTCTGCACGTCTGGCGAGAGCTTTCGCAAATTGCTGGACAGTGCATAGGCGGCTTGAGTATGACCCGTACCAAAGCCTTCAGATAATAGTAATACTCTTTTTTTCTCCACGCTTACTTCACCTGTTCCTGCTAGGTTTTTCTGAGTCTAACATATCGGCTTTAAGACCAGAATGCAACTGTTGCAAGTGCGACTAAAGTACCTATTGTGGCACCCGCCAGAACATCGGAAGGATAGTGTAACCCCAGATAAATTCGAGAGAATCCGACAATAAGGGCCACAGGCAACAATATTAGCAATAAGATTGGATCAGTGGTCATAAAGGGAACTGTGACCGAAAAAATGGCAGTTGTGTGCCCTGAAGGAAACGAGTGATCCGTCAGGGGATTACGGAACGTAATTGTATCCGGCAAGGCCAGATAAGGTCGAATGCGGGGATACAATTTTTTCGCGATGGCTACAGGGATGTGGCTGACCGCAAGGGCGATACATGCCTGGAGTCCTGTTGTGCTCCATGGAGCTGGAGCAAGCAGCCAGATTAACAACGATATTGCAATAGATGAAGTTGCTCCACCCAGATGGGTGAAATAATACAGCCAAAAATTCATAAAACGATTATGAAGTCGGCCGTTGATCCACATAAAAACATTTCGATCATAATCTTGAAACTTTAAGAATAAACGGCTCATATTGGCCTCCTGCCAGTCAGGCCGCCCGTAATGGCGGCATTATTTCCGGTGATTTTCTGCATCCGGTTTCGTCCTGATTAGTATATAACCGTTTTTCATGAACTTGAGGTTATTTCAGGTATATGTTTATCATATTTTTAAATGTTGTCCTTTTCAAGAAGAACCCATGTAAAGAAAGTGAAATTCATGTTAAAGAGTGGATATATACCCATCTTAACTTTTTGACTTGGGTCAGCCAAAAAAGATACAATGATTCAACATGGCTGAAATGAGGTAAAAAAAATGTGAGTTCTGTTTCAAACTTTTTGAGGTCTGTTTGCGTTATTTGTTATAGAGCCTCTGACGAAGAATAACATGCTGATGAAAAAAGCAGGGACTTTAGAAATAAAAATCAAGTAAACGGCTGAAAATAAGATATAACAGGCATGAATGCGAGGTTGTGGTATCACGAAGTGTCTATTCAGCGTTTAAAGATCACATTTCTGCTTCAGAAAGTGGAATTGGGGTTTTGACAAATGACTGAAAAGGATACAGAATCGATAAAGCAGCCAACTGATAGCAACCAAGCTTTGAAACATTGCCTGATATATTCACGTAGTACACAAAAGAACAGGGTCATATTCTGCAGATCAAAAAAAAATAAATTGCAGAATCAGGAAGAGAAATGCTTGAGTAAACTGGGTTTTGAAAAAAAGGGGGTAACAGAGAACGATGTTGGACGCTATATTCGTCACGATGCAGGTCATTCTGGCACTGCTAGCCGTGTACCAATTCACGTTTTCGCTGTTCGGTCTGATTAAGAAAAAGAAAAAGAAACATTATCCGGCGACAAAATCATTCGCTGTACTCGTCGCAGCACACAATGAGGAACAAGTCATTGGTGCCTTGATGGAGAACTTGAAACAACTTGATTATCCGGAAGATCTGTACGATGTGTTTGTCATCTGTGACAACTGTACGGATGGAACGGCTCAAATTGTCAGAGAGCATGGATTAAACGCCTGTGTACGTACCAATGCCGATTTAAGAGGTAAAGGGTACGCCATCGAATGGATGCTTAAGTACCTGTGGAAATTGCCACGTCAGTATGACGCAGTTGTTATGTTTGACGCGGATAACCTGGTTGACCGTAACTTCTTGCTTGAGATGAATGATGACTTGAACAATGGTTCGCGTGTTATCCAAGGATACATTGATACGAAAAATCCGGAGGATTCCTGGATTACTGCAGCTTACGGTGTATCTTACTGGTACATCAACCGTCTGTGGCAGTTGTCTCGTCATAACTTGAATATGGCGAATTTCCTCGGAGGAACCGGAATGTGCTTTGAGACCAACCTGTTGAAGGAAATTGGTTGGGGTGCAACAAGTCTGGTTGAGGATCTGGAGTTTACGATGCGCAGTGTGCAACGTAATGTGTATCCTGTTTTCAACTATGACGCCAAAGTATTTGATGAGAAGCCATTAACATTTAAAGCTTCAGCGAGACAACGTCTGCGCTGGATGCAAGGTCACTTTACAGTTGCACGTAGATACTTCTTCCCGCTGTTATGGCAGTCCATTAAGGAAAGAAGCCTGGTGAAATTTGACCTTGCTATCTACGGAGCCAATGTCTATGTGGTGTTGCTTACGTTCCTGATGACGGCTGTGATGTGGGTAGACATGGCTATATTCAGTGGTCCGCACATTGCTAATATTTATGGATACTTCCCGTTATGGGTTGGGTTCGTGGCTATTGGTTTGAACATTCTGACGTTCCTGTTGTCCATGGCGCTGGAGAAGGTTACCTTTGCCAAAGTTTATCTATATCTGATTTTGTTCCCGATCTACCTGCTGTCTTGGTACCCGATTACGTTCTACGCTTTCTTTACGCAGAACAACAAACAGTGGAGCCACACTCAACATACACGTGTTGTACGGTTGGATGAGGTACAGAGCAAGCAAGGGTAAGGAACATGCGTGCGATACTTTGTTGACATCTGATATAACAAATGTATAATTTGCGAAAAAAAAGTTGTGAAGAATGTTGACAATGTGTTTCATGGGTGATATAGTATTCAAGTGCCTTAAAACGAATAGTAATGGAATCACAAGCAGAAGTCCGACTTCTCACCTGATCAACAAACATGTTGGCTGGTCAACGATCCCAATAATTTATGAAGTGTATACTCATGAAGAATTGTGTTGATTACAGGGATGTCGGTAGCTTGACCGGCATCCCTTTTATTTTTGTGTAACTGGATATTCAAAATGACCTGGAGGTGGACGATTATTAGTAAAGATCACATGATTAATGATGAGATTCGGGCGAAGGAAGTACGCCTTGTCGGAGCTGAAGGAGAACAAATTGGGATTACGCCCATTCGCGAAGCACTGCAAATGGCGATTGACCTGAATTTGGATCTGGTCAATGTGGCACCACAGGCTAAACCGCCGGTGTGTCGTATTATGGACTATGGCAAATTCCGCTATGAGCAACAAAAGAAAGATAAAGAAGCCCGTAAGAACCAGAAAATTGTTGATATTAAAGAAGTATGGTTCCGTTCCAATATTGAGGAGCACGATTATCAAACGAAGCTTCGTAATGTAGTTAAGTTTTTGAACGAAGGCGACAAAGTGAAATGTTCTGTTCGTTATCGCGGACGTGAAATTGCACATGCCGCGATTGGTCAACGGATTTTGGAGCGCGTTAAGGTAGAAGTTGCAGAACTTTGTACTGTTGAACGTCAACCGAAATTGGAAGGCCGCAGTATGATCATGATTTTGGCTCCTAAAGCCTGATAACATTGGAGGAGGAAACACAAAATGCCTAAAATGAAAACACACAGCAGTTTGAAAGGACGCTTCAAAATTACCGGTTCTGGTAAGGTCCTTCGTTACAAAGCTCACAAAAACCACTTGCTTTCCCACAAATCCAAACGTGCTAAGCGCGTTCTGAACGGTAACCCAGTTATGGCTGCCGGGGATGTTAGACGTTTGAAACAAGGCTTGGCTAACTTGAAAGGCTAATTTTAATTAGTACATTCCGTATGGGGGATCGGCTACGGCCGTACACATACCACGGATACATTTATATTTATTTGGGAGGTTCTTTAATATGGCAAGAGTAAAAGGCGGTTTTGTAGTACGTCGTCGTCATAAAAAGGTTTTGAAACTGGCAAGAGGTTATTTCGGTTCCAAACACCGTATTTTTAAAACAGCTAACGAGCAAGTAATGAAATCCCTGGTATACGCATACCGTGACCGTCGCAACACGAAACGTAACTTCCGCAGACTGTGGATCGTTCGTATCAATGCTGCAGCACGTATGAATGGTTTGTCTTACAACAAACTGATCCATGGTTTGAAACTTGCTGGAGTAGACATGAACCGCAAAATGTTGGCTGATCTGGCCGTTAACGACATCAATGCGTTCAACTCTTTGGCTACTGTAGCTAAAGGCAAAATCAACGCTTAAATTGTATGATACAAGCCGCCGTACCTATATGGCGGCTTTTTTTACGGCTTGGAAGAAATTCGAAGATGAATCTCTGAATGAGTAGAGCGAATAGGCTATAGTCTGGAAGGGAACAATGAAACTAGATAACTGGTGAATAACGATCCATGGGAATACATAAAATACGAACGGTGAAATAATACAAATAAAAACAGGTAAATCCCTCTCATCACTAAAGTTCACGATATGTTTTTGTTATATAACATCACATCGTTGTAACGTTAGTGTGTTAAATCGCTAAATTATTAAGCGTTTTCAATAAAAAAAGAACAAAAATATGTGATTTTTGGTGATGAAACATCTGGATTTTAACACTGGTTGATTGTATAATCACCTCTAGTAGGCTAGTCCTAGATTTTTCTCTCCATGTCATAATGTTCGGTTTTTCGACAGATGATAGGATGCTTCAAGGGTGAGAATGCGCTTTTAATGTCGAAGAAACCATACATTCTGCATAAAAGTCATTCCTGCTATCTGTTAACCGTTCAATTGTAGGCTGGATTGGAATGAGGGATATATCATTAAGGGGGAAAAAGAGAAATGAAAAAGATGCTCAGCTTGTCTTTGGTAATGTTGCTGGCGGTATCGGTTATGCTCGCAGGTTGCGGTAGCAAACCGAAAGAAGAAACAAATGCCGGAGGAGATACAGGTGGCACATCCACTGAAGCGAAATCCGACCTCAAAATCGGTATGGTTACTGACGTAGGTGGAGTTAATGACAAATCCTTTAACCAATCCGCTTGGGAAGCTCTGCAAGCGACTGAAACAGAAACAGGTACTGCTGTTAAATACCTGCAAAGTAAATCCGATGAAGAGTACATTCCTAACCTGAACGAATTCGTTAAAGGCGGATATGATCTGACTTGGGGTATCGGTTTCCAATTGGCTGATGCAATCAAAACTGTAGCTGAGCAAAACCCTGATGCTAAACTCGCGATCATCGACAGTGTTGTTGATGCTCCTAACGTTAAATCCGTAACATTTGCTGAAGAAGAAGGATCTTACCTGGTTGGTGTTGTGGCTGGTCTGACAACAAAATCCAACAAAATTGGTTTTGTAGGCGGTATGGAAAGCCCACTGATCAAAAAGTTTGAAGTAGGATTCAGAGAAGGCGTTAAAGCAGTTAACCCTGATGCTCAATTCATTTCTAACTACACAGGTGCATTTGATAAACCTGACTTGGGTAAAGCAGCAGCAGCAACACTTTACAATGAAGGCGTAGATATTATTTTCCACGCTTCTGGCGCAACAGGTAACGGTGTGTTTAACGAAGCAAGTGCTCGTAAGAAACAAGGTCAAGATGTATGGGTTATCGGTGTAGACAAAGATCAATCTCTTGAGTTTGGTGATGAGATCACTTTGACTTCCATGATCAAAAAAGTTGACGAAGCAGTTAAGCGCGTTAACAAAGAAGTAGTTGATGGTACATTCGCTGGTGGTTCCGAGAACCTGACTTTGAAAGAAAACGGCGTAGGTATTGCTGATACCTCTACTGCCAATGTATCTGCTGATACACTTGCAAAAGTAGAAGAGTACAAAGAAAAAATCATCAGCGGCGAAATCAAAGTTCCTACAGAGTAATTTTGATCTAAGTCGCAAATGAATAATCATTGGGGCCGGTCTTGACCGGCCTTATGATTGCAAGAACAGGAACATTTGATCAAGTCATCATAACAATTGTACAAGGTCACTGTGCACCAACGCTCCGGTAGGAGCTTTTCTTAAGATAATGGAATTGAGTTGTTCTTAATGAGCTGAACCATTCGATTATCGCAAGAAAAACTTCAGCTAAGCGCGGTCTGTCTTCTTTGAAAGTACGTCGATAGACGTTTTTTTTTACGTTTGCGGAACCACACTATATCAGTTATAAGGGTGATTACATGGGTGCAGCAACCCCCGTCGTTGAGTTAAAACAAATTACGAAGCGTTTCCCAGGCATTGTTGCCAACGACGCCATCAGCCTTCAGCTTCGTAAGGGCGAGATCCATGCGCTACTGGGCGAAAACGGCGCTGGTAAGTCAACGTTGATGAATATTGTATTTGGTCTCTATCAGCCAGATGAAGGTTCCATTGAAGTGAATGGCAAGCCTGTCATCATCGACAGCCCTAACCGAGCGATCGATCTTGGCATAGGCATGGTGCATCAGCATTTTAAACTTGTACAGCCGTTCACGGTAACAGAGAACATTATTTTGGGATCTGAACCAACGAAGGGTCTCAATATTAACTATAAAAAAGCAGCCGCTGAAGTTCAGCGTCTTTCCGAACAGTATGGACTGAAGGTGAATCCTCATGCCAAAATTCATGATATTTCTGTCGGAATGCAGCAACGTGTAGAGATTGTTAAAACGTTGTATCGCGGTGCAGACATTCTGATATTTGACGAGCCTACAGCCGTATTGACTCCTCAAGAGATCAAAGAACTGATGATCATCATGAAGAAGCTTGTAGCTGAAGGAAAGTCCATTATTTTGATCACGCACAAACTGAAAGAAATCATGGAAATCTCCGATACGGTAACGATTATTCGTCGGGGTAAAGTGATTGATTCGGTCAAAACTTCGGAAACAAATCCGAATGAGCTGGCAGAGAAAATGGTGGGGCGGAATGTCACATTCAAAGTGGACAAAAAACCGGCTACACCTGGAGCCAATGTGCTCGAAGTCAGTAAATTAACGGCCAAGAATAAAGAAGGTATTTCGGTTCTGAACCAACTTAACCTAAACGTACGTGCAGGAGAGATTGTCGGAATCGCAGGCGTGGATGGTAACGGGCAAAGTGAACTGATTGAAGCTCTTACCGGACTTCGTAAAGTAGAGAGCGGTTCGATTCTTTTGGAAGGCAAGGAGCTGTCCAATCATTCTCCGCGCCATATCTCGGAGTCGGGTGTAGCCCACATTCCGGAAGATCGCCATAAACACGGACTTGTACTTGATTTTTCAGTGAGCGAAAATATCGTTCTGGAATCGTATTATAAAGCACCATACACCCGTAAAGGGTTCCTTAACTTCGATGCCATCAAACAGCAGGCGAAGCGGCTTGTTGAGGCATTTGACGTGCGTACACCAAGCATCGAGACCAAAGCTCGGTCCTTGTCCGGAGGAAACCAGCAAAAGGCCATTATCGCCCGTGAGGTAGATAAAAACCCTGAACTGCTTATCGCTGCGCAACCAACACGTGGTTTGGATGTAGGGGCTATTGAGTTCGTGCAAAAGCAACTGATTGCACAGCGCGACCAAGGGAAGGCTGTTCTGCTGATTTCATTTGAGCTTGATGAGATTATCAATGTATCTGACCGAATTGCAGTTATTTATGAAGGACAGATCGTTGGCGAGGTGCTGCCGGAAGAAACCAATGACAGGGAGCTCGGCTTGATGATGGCGGGCAGCACCCAAAAGAGAGGTACTGCGCATGAATAACGTATTGAGATGGTTTACCCGAGATTCATTTATTTTGCCTGTAGTAGCTATTATTATGGGTCTTATTCTCGGTGGAGTTGTCATGCTGATTGGTGGTTACAATCCAATTGAAGCCTATGGTGCATTGTTCACCAAGGTATTTGGCGACATGTACAACTTTGGTGAAGCAGTACGGGAAATGACGCCACTGATCATGACTGGACTCGCATTTGCATTTGCATCACGTGCAGGGTTGTTTAACATTGGTGGAGAAGGTCAATTTCTCGTTGGTATGACCGCTGCAACATTTGTTGGTGTTAAGTTTGCAGGTTTGCCGATCTACCTTCATGCGCCACTGGCTTTGATTGCCGGTGCATTGTTTGGTGGTCTGTGGGCCGCGATTGCTGGTTATCTGAAAGCAGCGCGTGGGGTCAATGAAGTTATCAGTAGTATCATGTTGAACTGGATTGGTCTATATCTCGCCAACCTTATCGTTCGCCAATTCTTGCTGTTGAAGGGCGAGAATCGTTCCGTGGATATCAGCGAATCGGCTTCGATTAGTTTGACATGGCTCTCTGAGCTGATGGGCAATTCCCGTGTACACATGGGGACGTTGATTGCCCTTGTGATGGCTGTGCTCTTTTATATCTATATGTGGAAAACAAAACAAGGTTATGAAATCCGCGCGGTAGGTTACAACCCTAATGCCGCTGAATATGCAGGTATGCATGTTAACCGGAATATCGTAAAAGCGATGTTTATCAGTGGTATGCTAGCCGGTCTTGGTGGTGCATTCCAGGTTCTTGGTGTGTTCCAATACCAAACCGTAATGTCGGGTTCACCGGGAACAGGCTTTGACGGAATTGCAGTTGCCCTGATTGGTTTGAATCATCCGTTTGGGGTGTTATTGGGGGCAGTGTTGTTTGGTACCCTCACGTACGGATCTGCAGGTATGAGTTTTGCTGCGGATGTTCCGCCTGAGATTATTCGGATTGTGATCGGTTCGATTATCTTCTTCATTGCGGCACAAGGCATCGTGCGCTGGATACTTAAACCGTTCTATTCGAAGCGTAAGAAAGAGAAGGTGTTGTAGATGGACTTGTTGACAATTGGGCAAATTATCAATACGACGCTTGTCTTTGCTACGGCATTGATTTTTGCATCACTCGGCGGAATTTTTTCGGAAAAATCAGGTGTAACCAACCTTGGACTTGAAGGTTTTATGGTCTTTGGTGCCTTTGCAGCTGGAATCGGGGCGCATTATGCTCAAGAAGCGGGCATGGGCGGAACGACATCGGCCTGGATGGGGGTTTTGCTCGCGATTGTATTGGGCGTAATGGTATCTCTGATTCATGCCGTTGCGTCTATCACATTTAAGGCAGACCAGATTATCAGTGGTATCGTCATTAACTTTTTGGCAGCAGGAAGTACGTTGTACTTGGTTAAACTGTTGTTTGAAGGTTCTGGTGATTCACCGTTGGTTCAAGGCTTCAGCAAGTTTGATGTGCCATTGTTGAAAGACATTCCTTTGCTTGGAGAAGCCTTCTTCAAGAACGTATATCCAACAACATATCTGGCCATTCTGTTCGTATTCCTGACGTATTACATCATGTTCAAAACGCCATTTGGTCTGCGCCTTCGTTCTGTAGGTGAACATCCAAGTGCGGCTGATACGGTTGGTGTTAAAGTGCTTCGTTATCGCTATATTGGCGTTATGATCAGTGGTGCGCTTGCGGCTATTGGTGGAGCTGCGATTACGTTGACGACTACGGGTACATTCTCACACAATACGGTTTCCGGCCAAGGTTATATTGCCATTGCAGCTATGATTTTTGGTAAGTGGAATCCGATTGGTGCCTTTGGTGCGGCTGTCTTCTTTGGATTCTCACAAGCGATCCGAAACTATGTACAGTTGTTTGAATGGTCACAAAGTATTCCCCAGGAAATTATTTTCATGTTGCCTTACCTGCTTACCATCATCGTTCTCGTTGCAGCGGTTGGACGTTCTTCGGCTCCGTCTGCACTCGGTGAAGCATATGATCCGGGGAAAAGGTAACAACCTTTTCTATATCAGTTTAGCTATTCAGAGTTTTGATAAAGGGTCCGCCTTGTGCGGGCCTTTTTTGTTTTTTTGAGCGTCACCAAGCCACTTTTTCACGTTTAACTTGGTTCTCGTGCAGATACCCATATTTTCAGGTAGGGACAAAGAAACAGGCGAATTCAGTGATGGACGAATACACTGTTTTGAACGATCCGAGGAGGAGGGGAAAGTATGAAACAACAAGTTACGCGTGATGAAGCGATGAAATTAATAGGCAAAAATATTGTTGCAATCAAAAAAGACGGCACTCGGGTTACGGGAAAGCTGTTGAAAGTATCGGGCAACAAACTGGTACTCAAGCGTTTGAATGGCAAAAAAGTACGTACAAAAGCGATTCTGCCACTGGTATTGTTTGATCTGCTCGCTATTGCCACACTGCCTTATGCTTATGGAGGTGGTCCCGGCTTCGGTCCCGGATATGGACCTGGACCAAAACCAGGCCCTGGATATGGTCCAGGCTACGGACCGGGATATGGACCTGGTCCTGGATTCGGCCCTTATGGTCCAGGTCCACGCCCACCAGGATTTTTCTAGGACATTCTATAATGTTTTTTCCAATTCGTAGCAGCGGCTTATCATGATGTATCGAATCGCGCTGTATCCATTTTTTTGATAAAACTGAAGCCCTTTGGTATTTCCCTCATCCACCATCACTTTAGATCTTCGACAACCCCGAGATACCGCAAAGCTCTCTGCTTTGAGCAACAAAGTTTGCCCGTAACGTTTGCGTTGTTCTTTCGGACTAACGGCCATCATATCGACATAGAGCAATTCCCCATGCATGAGAAAATGGATGAATGCCACAGCAGCTTTGTCTGGCTCCGGCGAGACAACAAAGGTCATGCCCCTGTTCATTCGCAGGGGTATTTCTTTGCGGATTTTATTAATTTCCTTTTCGCTCATATGGGATAAAGGAACAAGTTGAGTGTCAATCAGCTTCATGATGGCGCCATCATCCAGCTTGGATGTGCGTTGCCGAATCACCATGCGGAGCCTCCTTTCAGGACCAGTCGTGCTGCTCGTATATCCTATGCCCGAAGCAAGATAAAAGGTGACTGAATGAAGCGCTAGGATTAGGGCAACCTTATAGGCTGAAGAGGGAGGAAGGAAGGTTCTCTGAATTTTTATGCAAAACAGGTATTGACTTATCGGTTGGAGGAATCATATAATGTTCCTAACATTTAACGAGAATATTTCATCGGCTATGAAGAGGACGAAGTTTTAAGGGCTCTTTTGCTCAGAGAGTGGCTGGAATTGCTGAAACCACCACCATTATCCCTTATATACGAGCTCACCTCGGAGCTGTTTTCCTGAAAAGCACTGGATGTCACTCCTTTCGCGTATTAGGGAAAATCGTATGTCTGCGTTACAGACAACAGGTATGGGAAACGACTATGTTCGTTTGAGCTATTCGTTTTGTTGTACCTGGTAAGGTCCGTTATTGCGAAATTTCGGGCAAAGTTGGGTGGTACCACGGAAGCGATAACCTTTCGTCCCTCGCAAGCATGAACTTGTTTGCAGGGGATGGAAGGTTTTTTTTGTAACTTTAAATGTCAGAATGGTGTAAATTCCGAGAGGAGGATGACTAATGGGAGCTCAAATTCCAGAAGTACGATCGACAGATGAATTACGTGAAAAATGGATGAAGCCGGAGGTCATTAGCGGTTCCGAGATTCTGCTGAGAAGTTTGTTGCTTGAAGGTGTGGATTGCGTATTTGGTTACCCGGGTGGCGCAGTGTTGTACATTTACGATGCAATGTATGGTTTCGAGGATTTCAAACACGTCTTAACCCGTCACGAACAAGGTGCAATTCATGCAGCTGACGGATATGCACGTGCAAGCGGCAAAGTTGGTGTTTGTATCGCTACCTCCGGGCCGGGAGCAACCAATCTGGTTACTGGAATAGCCACGGCATATATGGATTCTGTGCCGCTGGTTGTCATTACGGGAAATGTTAATTCCAGCCTGATCGGCTCGGATGCTTTCCAGGAAGCGGATATTACCGGGATTACAATGCCGATCACCAAACACAGCTATCTGGTAAAAGATGTTAAGGATTTGTCGAGTATCATTCATGAGGCATTCCATATTGCCAACACCGGCCGTAAAGGTCCTGTACTGATCGACATTCCGAAAGATGTCTCAGCCAACAAAACCTTGTTTGAACCAAGTACTGAACCTGTTACATTAAGAGGGTACAATCCACGGACAGTACCAAACAAACTGCAGGTTGACCGTTTGGCTCAGGCCATTCAGGAAGCAGAACGTCCAATGATTCTGGCCGGTGGCGGTGTGGTATACTCGGGAGGACATGAAGAACTGTTCGAGTTTGTTGAGAAGACAGGTATTCCGATTACGACAACCCTTCTGGGGCTTGGTGCATTCCCAAGTGGGCATGAACTATGGACAGGGATGCCAGGAATGCACGGAACATACACATCCAACCTGGCCATCCAACAGTCGGATCTGCTGATTAATATCGGCGCACGATTCGATGATCGGGTAACAGGTAAGCTGGACGGATTCGCTCCACATGCCAAAATCGTTCATATCGATATTGATCCGGCTGAGATTGGTAAAAACATTGCAACCGATATTCCAATCGTTGGTGATGTGAAGACCGTACTTGAAATAGCCAACAAAGAAGTTGGACGTGCAGAGCGTGCAGATGCATGGAGAGACCAGATCAAACAGTGGAAACAAGAGAAGCCATACAGCTATACGGATTCAGACGAAGTGCTGAAACCGCAGTGGGTTGTTGAAATGTTGAATGATACAACCAAAGGTGAAGCGATTGTGACTACGGATGTGGGACAACATCAGATGTGGGCGGCACAATATTACAAGTTTAATCAACCACGTTCATGGGTAACTTCGGGTGGTCTAGGAACGATGGGCTTTGGATTCCCTTCTGCAATTGGTGCTCAGATGGCCAATCCGGACAGACTCGTTATCTCCATTAACGGTGACGGCGGAATGCAGATGTGTTCCCAAGAACTCGCAATCTGTGCCATTAACAATATACCGGTAAAAATTGTGATCATTAACAATCAGGTACTTGGAATGGTTCGCCAATGGCAGGAACTCATCTATGAGAACCGTTACAGCCACATTGATCTGGCAGGAAGCCCGGATTTTGTAAAACTGGCTGAAGCATATGGCGTGAAAGGA
Source organism: Paenibacillus sp. FSL M7-1414 (assembly GCF_038003195.1). Taxonomy (NCBI): domain Bacteria; kingdom Bacillati; phylum Bacillota; class Bacilli; order Caryophanales; family Paenibacillaceae; genus Paenibacillus; species Paenibacillus sp. FSL M7-1414. The sequence goes on from NZ_JBBOOS010000001.1 coordinate 1,865,774, forward strand.
TTGCGTGCAACGAATAAGGAAGAAGCAGCGCGTGCTTGGCAGGAAGCTTTGGATACACCAGGACCAGTCGTTGTAGAATTCGTAGTACGCAAGGATGAAAATGTGTATCCAATGGTTCCGCAGGGAGCAACAATTGATCAAATGCTGATGGGGGATGCTGACGAATGATTAGACATACGATTTCAATATTGGTAAACGATCAGCCAGGCGTCCTTCAGCGTGTATCAGGGTTGTTCGGTCGACGCGGATTTAACATTGAGAGTATTACCGTAGGTCAATCGGAAGAACCTGGACTCTCCCGGATGGTTATTGTCACCATTGGTGACGATAAAACGCTGGAGCAGATTGAGAAACAATTGTACAAAATCATCGATGTTATTAAAGTGGTTGATTTCAGCCTGAAACCGATGGTAGCCCGTGAACTCGCTTTGATTAAAGTGAAAGCAGAGCCTTCCGAGCGTCCTGAAATTCTGGGTGTGGTAGAAACATTCCGCGCATCCGTTGTAGATGTTGGTCCAGGCAGCCTGATTGTGCAGGTAGTCGGAGATACGGACAAAATTGATGCTATGATTGAATTGCTCAAGCCATATGGTATTCGCGAATTGTCCCGTACAGGCATAACTGCATTGGTACGCGGCAACGTATAAAGTTATAATGAATGAAGAGGGACGACGGTTAGCTAACATATACAGTTGATCTTATGTGAGTGTCAGTCCCTTAACAGTTGTAATTTAACATTTTAGTGATGTAACGCTTGAAAATATAGCTACATTCCCGCATTAATGGGCGGGTGTCTGAACGGATCGGATCAGACCAGAGATGCTTTTGACACTCCAAGCGAGGCGGTCCCTTGAGACACCCGCTCATTAATGAAGGGTTCTTTACAATACAAAGGAGGACTTATAAACATGCCAGTAACTACTTATTATGAACAGGATGCAGAGCTTAACGTATTGAAAGGAAAAACGATCGCGGTAATCGGTTATGGTAGCCAGGGCCACGCCCAAGCTCAAAACCTTCGTGATAGTGGATTGAACGTAGTCATCGGACTTCGTGAAGGTAAATCCTTCGACACTGCAAAAAATGACGGATTTGAAGTTCTGTCCCCGGCTGAAGCAACAAGCCGCGCAGATGTAGTTCAAATCTTGCTGCCAGACGAAACTCAAGCTTCTGTATACAAAAACGAAATCGAACCAAACCTGAAAGAAGGCGCTGCATTGCTCTTCTCACACGGTTTCAACGTTCATTTCGGTCAAATCGTTGCTCCAAAAAACAGCGATGTATTGCTGGTAGCTCCTAAGTCCCCTGGTCACATGGTACGTCGTACTTATGTGGAAGGTTTTGGTGTACCGGGCCTGATCGCGATTGAGCAAGATGCAACGGGTAAAGCTAAAGAAATCGGTTTGGCTTATGCTAAAGGTATCGGTTGTACACGCGCAGGGGTTATCGAAACTTCCTTCCGTGAAGAAACAGAAACAGATCTGTTCGGTGAGCAAGCTGTTCTGTGTGGTGGTGTAAGTGCATTGGTAAAAGCTGGATTCGAAACATTGACAGAAGCGGGTTACGCTCCTGAAATGGCATACTTCGAATGTCTGCACGAACTGAAGCTGATCGTTGACATGATGTATGAAGGTGGACTTTCAAGCATGCGTGATTCCATCAGTAACACAGCTGAGTACGGTGACTATGTAACTGGACCTCGCGTTGTAACTGAAGATACGAAGAAAGCAATGAAAGAAGTCCTGACAGATATCCAACAAGGTAAATTCGCACGCGACTTCATTCTGGAAAACCAATCCGGACGTGCATTCTTGACAGCAACTCGTCGTAACGAAGCTGAACACCCAATCGAAGTGGTTGGCGGACAATTGCGTGAGATGATGCACTGGATCAAGAAGTAAGCATTAACTTCTAGAACATGCACTTTAAGGTATTCAAGTAAACTTAGAGCTTTAACTGGGAATAGCGGCCGTGCTTATGCGTGAGCCGCTATTGCTGGTTCAGAGAAACATATATAACAAGTACAGGAGGTGCGAAGCGTGCGTAAAATCTATGTATTTGACACAACGCTGCGTGATGGAGAGCAATCCCCGGGAGTCAATCTGAACACTCGTGAAAAGGTGGAAATTGCCCATCAGCTCGAGCGGCTTGGCATTGACCGGATGGAAGCGGGTTTCCCGGCGGCATCTCCAGGTGACCTGGCAGCTGTCAATGCAGTAGCAAATGCGGTCAAAAATGTGACTGTAATTGGCTTGTCCCGTTCCAGAGAGCAAGACATTGATGCGGTTAAGGAAGCACTTAAAGGTGCACAGGACCCATGCATTCACGTTTTCCTGGCAACTTCACCTATTCACCGCCAACATAAATTGCGCATGGACAAAGCGCAGGTACTGGATACAGCTCGTTCCGCGATTCGTTATGCAAAGAAAACATTCTCGAAGATTGAATTCTCACTTGAGGATGCAGGTCGTACTGAGTATGATTTCCTCGTGGAAATGGTGAATATGGCTGTTGAAGAAGGTGCAGCTGTCGTGAATATTCCGGATACGGTTGGTTACCTGAGCCCATATGAATACGGAAACATTTTCAAACATCTCAAGGAGAATGTACACGGTATTGAAAAGGTACAGCTGAGTGCCCACTGCCATAATGACTTGGGTATGGCGACGGCCAATACACTTGCAGCCATTCTCAACGGAGCCGATCAGATCGAAGGTACGATCAATGGCATTGGTGAACGTGCCGGAAACACGGCGATCGAGGAAATTGCTATGGCGCTGGAGACACGTCAGGAATTTTTCCAGGCGAAAACATCGCTGCAGTTGTCTGAGATTGCACGGACCAGTCGTTTGGTTAGCCGTTTGACAGGTATGGTTGTGCCTGGAAACAAAGCCATTGTTGGGGCAAATGCCTTCGCACATGAATCCGGCATTCACCAGGATGGTATGCTGAAGGAAAAAACAACGTATGAGATCATGACCCCAGAGTCCATCGGTCTGAAGGAAAGTAAACTTGTACTGGGTAAACATTCTGGTCGTCATGCTTTCCGTGAACGGTTGATTGATCTGGGATATGAGCTGGAAGAAGAAGCATTGAATCGGGCTTTCGCCCAGTTCAAAGATCTGGCTGATAAGAAAAAAGAAGTTACTGACGAAGATCTGCTTGCCGTAATTGAAGAGAAATTGCAGGATGCACCTGAGGTGTATAAACTGGAATCCATCTTCGTAACGTACGGAGACGAATCAGTACCAACGGCCAAAGTCCGCATTGCAACGCTTGACGGGGATACGATTGAGAAGCAAGCAGAGGGTAACGGATCGGTAGATGCAATCTACAATGCGATTGACCAAGTGAGTGGGGAAGACGTAACGTTGTCTGACTATTCCATCAAATCGGTAACGCATGGTAAGGATGCATTGGGTGAAGTGCATGTTGTGCTGACTCAGAATCAGGTTTCGGTACAAGGACGTGGCGTAAGCACAGATATATTGGGTGCAAGTGCACGTGCCTATGTAGACGGCCTGAATCAATTGATTGAGAAGCGCAAGACATATACGAACCGTGTAAACGTTAACCTGTAGGCTCCGATGTAAGAAGCACGCACCCTTCATTGAACTTAACTATAAGCCGAGATACATGTATGCTGCTAGAATGATCAATCTTTAATTTAATGGATATAGAAGATCGTTCGGCTTGCTTTGTTACGTTTAGTGAGGTACGTAAAGAGTCTGACTCTCCTGTGGAGGGTCAGACTCTTTTGCTTGTATTTGAGCATTTTGCATAAATCCTCTAAGCGTCTTCCAATCAGCAAGATATAGATCGAAATGATTCTGTTCGTCTATACCTTGGTTGGATCAGGATGCTTCTTCCTGTCCAACTCTTGTACCCGTGAGCGGTATGATTCGAATTATGCAGAATGCTGATTTATATAATTATGGCAGTGAAACACAATGCATATTATACGGTTATCATTACATTGACTTACGCTTTCAATCTATTACCATGCGTATGCATTAGGTGCATGTCCACCTGGGCCCGGAAAAATCTCATCCAGACGTTTGAGCACAGCTTCATCCAAAGTCACGTCCAGACATTTGAGTGCGGTCTCAAACTGCTCCAGCGTACGCGGTCCGATAATCGGGGCGGTCACCGCCGGATTGGCTGCAACCCATGCCAAAGCCACCGTATCCTGTGGTTCACCGAGATCACGACACAGTGCGGCAAAGTCTTCAAGCTGAGTTTGCTGCTGCTCGATCCGTCCAGCGATGCCCCCGCTGCGTGTTCCTTCCAGCTTTTGCAGAGCGTTACGTCCCAGTAACCCACCATCCAGTGGACTCCATGGAATGACGCCGAGGCCCAGCTCTTTGGCTGCGGGCAGTACTTCCAACTCAGGCAAACGACAGTTGAGACTATATTTATGTTGTTCGGAAACCAGGCCGAGGAAATGACGATTTTTGGCTTCACTTTGAGCGATTGCAATCTGCCATGCAGCAAAGTTACTCGATCCTACATAACCGATTTTACCCTGATGAACGGCATTCTCGAACGAACCCCACAGCTCGTCCCACGATATGGCAGGGTCTACATGATGCATCTGGTATAGCTCGATATGATCGGTCTGTAAGCGGCGGAGGGAACCCTCCAGATGCCGTCTGATTTTGTAGGCGGAGAGGCCAGCTTCGTTGTTGGGGCCATCTGTATCATCATGCATGGAGCCATAGACTTTGGTGGCCAGCACTACTTTTTCACGTCTGCCCCCACCCTGATTGAACCAGCGTCCGATAATTTCTTCGGTAAGGCCGGAATTTTCACCCCAGCCGTAGATGTTAGCGGTATCAAAAAAGTTCACGCCTGCATCGAGTGCTGCGTCCATAATGCGGAAAGCTTCTTTTTCATCTGTAGCAGGCCCGAAATTCATGGTACCGAGACAGATTCGGCTGACCTTGAGGCCTGATTTACCCAAATACGAATATTGCATGTTGCTTATCCCTCCTGCGTACCTGATTTGAATTCAGCTATATTTTAACCCAGCCGGGAGGTCAGAACAACTTGGAAAGGCCAATCTCTATTGGCTTATAGGTAAAATCTATTAAAGTCATAGATTGTATATCTTGGTCAAATGACCTTGGAATATGATACAAAGGAGAGAGTTAATATGAGACGTTACTTTATGAATAATTAATGAATGAAATATAAGGAGTGGACAACCCAATGGCAGACGTGAAAAAAATTGCAGTTATTGCAGGTGACGGAATTGGCCCTGAAGTCGTAGCTGAGGCTGAGAAAGTTCTTAAACGTACGGAGGAAGTATTCGGTTATCGTTTTGAGACAGAGCATGCGTTGTTTGGCGGAATCGCGATTGATGAGAAGGGTACGCCTCTTCCTGAAGAAACACTGACTGTATGTAAAAGTGCAGATGCAGTCCTGCTTGGAGCGGTTGGTGGTCCAAAATGGGATAACAACAGCAAGGAGCTTCGCCCGGAAACAGGCCTGCTGGGTATTCGCAAAGCACTTGGATTGTTCTCCAACCTGCGTCCGGCTGTTGTATTTGATTGCTTGAAGGATGCTTCAACTCTGAAACCTGAAGTACTGGAAGGTACAGATCTGATGGTGGTACGTGAGTTGACAGGTGGGATCTACTTCGGTGAGAAATTCAGACGTGAAAGTGCACAGGGCGAAGAGGCAGTAGATACGTGTGCATATAATGTAACAGAAGTGGAGCGGATCGTTCGTCAGGCGTTCGAAATCGCGCAAGGACGTCGCAAAAAGCTGGCTTCTGTAGACAAAGCCAACGTATTGGAAACTTCCCGTCTCTGGCGTGAAGTCGTGAACCGGGTAGCACCGGATTATCCGGATGTTGAACTGGAGCATGTACTGGTAGACAACTGCGCGATGCAATTGCTGCGTCGTCCGTCCAGCTTCGATGTCATCGTAACGGAAAACATGTTCGGAGATATCTTGAGTGATGAAGCAGCGATGTTGACAGGTTCCATCGGTATGCTCGCATCTGCATCACTGGGAGAGGGCAGCTTCGGACTCTATGAACCGGTACACGGTTCCGCACCGGATATCGCAGGTCAAGGCCTCGCTAATCCGATTGCAACCATTCTCTCTTTGGCGTTGATGTTCCGTACAACCTTTGGTTATACAGAAGGTGCGGATGCCATTGAAGCAGCTGTGTCGGATGTATTGAATGCAGGACACCGCACGAGTGATATTGCTGTAGACAAGAGCACAGCGATCAGCACGACCGAAATGGGCGATTTGATCGTGGCGGCTATTCAGAAACAGGCGTAATTATATTACCAACTACAGGCAGCCCTTTGTTTCCAGTTATGGAATGTACAGAGGGCTGTTCCTTTATCATTTTTGCTACGAAAAATCCTTATTTATAATGATTATAAAAAAATAATGTTTATAATCTTGACTTTGGGAAGTCCGGATGATAACATTTTACTTGTACTTGTTATCAAGGTTCAAATCATTTTAATTACAGGAAAAGCGTACGCGTTTTTCTTGATGATGAGCAATCCGCAAGGATGCTTACATAATCCCAAAGGAGGAATTTTTAGTTATGGCAGAACGTTTGGTAGGTAGACCAGCACCGGATTTCGCAATGGAAACAGTATCGGGAGACGGACAAGACTTCGGTTCCGTTAAACTGTCCGATTATCGTGGCAAATGGCTTGTATTCTTCTTTTATCCTTTGGACTTCACATTTGTGTGCCCAACTGAAATTACAGCTTTGAGCGTTGCTTCCGAGCAATTTAAAGCTTTGGATACAGAAATTCTTGGCGTGAGCGTAGACTCCGTACACAGCCACAAAGCATGGATCAATACACCTGTAGACAGCAATGGTCTGGGTCAATTGAACTTCCCGCTGGCTTCCGATATCACGAAGCAAGTGGCTAAAGATTACGGCGTTCTGATCGAAGAAGAAGGCGTAGCATTGCGCGGTCTGTTCATCATCGATCCAGAAGGCGAACTGAAATATCAAGTGGTTAACCACAACGATGTAGGCCGTAGTGTTGAAGAAACACTTCGCGTACTGCAAGCACTGCAATCCGGCGGATTGTGTGCAATGAACTGGAAACCAGGCGACACTAACCTGTAAGCCAGATTAACTTGAACGGTTTTTGTTCAAGCCCTCATCCCGTTAGGGATTGAGGGCTTTTTGCACCCTTTTGACGGAAGTTATCACGAAGTTAATCAAAAGTGTTTGAACAAGCAGCTAAGCGTGTTAATAATATATTAGAAGAAAGTCTTCTTTTTATCTGTTGAAAGAGGAATTGATGGCCTTTAAGGCGAATAGGGTATGGAAACCCGGTAAATATTCCGGTGCTCTGCATTTATAATCTGTACATGAATGTGATACACTGATGGAACTATTCCTTTTTGGAAGTGCTGTAAGTGTACGGGATGGCATTTTAACAAAAAAAGTCCCGGCACGTAATAAGGAGGGTGAACAAAAATGAGTTACTGTTGTGGGGCAAGTATGGTTGGAACGAAGGGCACGCTGAAGCATTACCGCACCCAGGTTCATAATGTTCCCCTGCTGTTTTGCCCGGTGTGTCACCGGGTTGAGGTGCATTATAAAGTGGAAAACGAATACGAAATCCTGGCTGAATATGCGCATGGAGACGGTGCATCCGAGATCGACTTTCAAGATTATGTTACAGAAGATGAGGATGCGATTTTTGAAAACTGTGTAAACCGTGAGAGCGAGGATGCCATGGTCATTGTGCAACGCCAGATTGATATGGCTCTGGATTTGCTCAGGCTCGCCAAGGAAACCAAAGACGAGAAGTGGGAAAGCGAACTTAAACGTCGATTAGCTGTGATGAGTCAGCGCAGACTGAAAATTCAGCATAATAAGACCGGACTATAGATGATCTCGGATATATCACCAATTAAAGATATTAAAAACGAAGCTGATTTGCCTAACTGGGTGAAACGGCTTCGTTTTTGTGCTGTATTCTGGAACTAATTCGAGGTTTTTTTTAAAATAATTTCCATTCGACACTTTCTCCGATTGACTCTCTTCTATAAACTTGTCTATGATAAAAACAGACTTGCAAAAGAGGCGGAGCAAAAAATGTTCGTGTTTGGGAATAGGAGAAGGTCAGAATGGGACAAACGTATATGATTTTCCGGATCGACTGTTGGTTACCGGGAATAGACCAGCTTGAGTTCCGGCCATGCCATCCATATTTTCGGCTCAGCCCCCCAACGAAAGGGCACCGGTAATGAAAAATAAAATCGGCCCTTCCTGTTTCTGTGATGATATGATGTCCGAATGGCAAGTTTATCATTTACGTGAAAAGGAGGAACCTGACATGATTAGTGAATTTCAGGATACAGTGCCTCAACCAACGGATGGTTTCCCGCCTGTGCATCTGGATAACAACAAGTACGAGAATGTACTGGAACATCTGGATAGCGGTATTATGTTGTTTGACAGTCACGGTGTATTGACGTTTATTAACGTTCAGATGGCAAAGTTGTTGGAACTTCCAAGAAGTCTGTTGAGCGGCTGCACCCTGATGCAAATGCTGCATCATCCGCAGATGAGCCGATTCAAGAAAAAGAAAATTTTACGTATCTATCGGGAAACTATTTTTCATCGTAAGCGCTATCATGAGTTGATTGATGAATACGGAAGGCATTGGCTGGTTACTGTGACGTACGGTGATCAGATGGATGGCGACTTCTTGTTCAGCGTCAAAGATGTATCTGATTATAAACAAATTGAACAGACCGCTTATCAAAATGACAAACTTGCGATGCTGGGGCGAATTTCAGCATCTATTGCTCATGAAATTCGTAATCCGTTGACTGCAATCCGTGGGTTCATTCAACTGCTCAGGCCCCATTTGCTGCAGCTCGGCAAAGACGAGTACGCTCGAATCATACTGACGGAGATTGATCGGGCGAATGACATCATCTACGAATTTTTGAATTCTTCCAAACCGTCAGCTCCACAGAAGACCGTGATATCCGTCGACTCTTTGCTCAAAGAGGTGGTCTTGCTGACCGAAAGCGAAGGGTTGATGAAGGGATGCGAGATCGTACTGGATGAAGGGGATGCCCCGCTGAATGTGTCCATTGATGTCAAACAGATAAAGCAGGTTATTTTGAATATGGTGAAAAACGCAATGGATGCCATTGAGGAAGTTGGCGAAGAACATACGGGTCTAATTCGAATATCTACCGCCACGGAAAACAAGTTCGTGCAGATCTCCATCGCGGATAACGGTCATGGGATGGACCATAACACGCTTGTACGTCTGTTTGATCCATTCTTCACGACCAAGGAGAGCGGAACGGGGCTTGGACTTTCGGTGAGTTACCGAATCATCAAGAACCATGGAGGAACCATCTCTGTGGATAGCAAAAAGGGCGAAGGCACGCGGTTTATAATTATGTTACCCTTGGTATATTGAGAAAAGCGGGGAGTCGAGGAGTTGGCCATTTGCCAACTCCTTTGTTTTATGTTGCCAATAACGGTTATAGTTAGTAATGAATGCGAATACATAAGCTCCATAACGGAAGGATGAGATGCAGATGGAAATCCAAGGAATGGAACAAATGAATCAACAACTGATGGATCACGTGGGAAAAGTGATTGTGGGAAAAGAGCATACGATAGAGCTGGTAATGACAGCGATCATAGCGTCAGGGCATGTGCTGCTGGAGGATGTACCGGGTACCGGAAAAACGATGCTTGCCAAATCGGTAGCTTCCTCATTGGACTGCACATTCCAACGGATACAGTTTACACCGGACTTGCTGCCCTCGGACTTAACAGGGATTCATTTTTTTAATCAAAAAGAAGGGGATTTTGAATTCCGACCCGGCCCCTTGTTTGCCAATCTTGTACTAGCCGATGAGATTAACCGGGCTACACCGCGTACACAATCAAGCTTGCTGGAGTGTATGGAAGAGCGCCAGATCAGTATCGACGGTTCAACGAGACAGCTGGAACGGCCATTCATCGTTATCGCCACCCAGAATCCTGTAGATAACCAGGGAACTTTTCCACTACCTGAAGCGCAGATGGATCGTTTTATGATGAAAATTCGCATGGGTTATCCAAGCAGTGAAGAGAGTGTAGAAATTTTGAGACGTACGGTAGCCAGTCGTTCTGTTGATGATCTCTCGGCAGTGATCAGTCGTGAAGAACTTTTGAAGGCGCAGGATACGTATAAAACAGTGCAAATCAACGAAGATCTGCTACGATATATCATTCAGTTAACCGAAGCGACAAGGCAACATCCAGAGCTCTCGCTTGGCGTAAGTCCACGAGGGGCTCAGGCATTACTCAAGGCAAGTCAGGCATGGGCTGCACTGCATGGCAGAGACTTTGTTTTGCCTGATGATATTAAAGTACTGGCGGAACCTGTGCTGGCGCACCGACTGGTATTCCGTAACCGGATCAGACAACAAGAGGGCTTGGCGGAGCGTATCATCCAGGAACTTCTGAATCAGACAGAAGTGCCTACGGAGAATCTCGCTACAAGCGGGCGTTAATCTTATGGCATTATTATGGCTTGTCCTTGTTGGAGGCATTGTCGTTGTTATACATGGTGTGTGGTTTGGACGACCTGCACTGCGAAAACTCAAGTACAGCAGACAATTCAGCAAGCTGCGTTGTTACGCTGGAGATGAACTTGAGATGGTGGAGACGATATCGAATGAGAAACGAGTCTCCGTACCGTGGCTCAGACTTGAATCGATGATGCCAGTGTCGTTTGTATTTCGTTCCGGCTCAGGTATGGATATTAGTCAAGGCGAGATCTATCAGAACCATAAGAGTATTTTTACGTTAAAACCGTTTACTCGTATTACGCGCAAGCATCCTTTTACATGTACTCAGCGTGGGATTTATCCATTAAATACAGCAACGATGACAGGTGGGGATCTCTTTGGAGTGTGGCGTTCCACCAAACCAATTCCTTTGCAAATGTCTATGATCGTGTACCCTTCATTAGTGAATGCAGAGGATCTTCCTGCAATTTATCAGGTATGGCAGGGAGAAGTGGAAGTATCACGATGGATCGTTGAAGATCCTTTCTTGATCCTGGGTGTTCGGCCTTATGGTGCAGGCGACCCCATGAATCGTATTCACTGGAAAGCGAGTGCACGTACAGGTGAATTACAAGTCTACAAACAGGGATGGACGGCTGATCCGCAATCCTGGATTGTAGTCAATATTCAGGAATCTGCAGATATGTGGAGTGTTGTTACTCGACCGGAAAAGATTGAGCGGGCACTTCGTTACGCTGCCACGGCTGCAGTGGATGCCATCGGTAGAGGGTTGCCGGCAGGTTTCGCCCATAATGGTTATCATGTGGGTGGAGGCCGCGATACACTTCGGATTGAACCGGATTATGGCACGCCCCATCTGGAACGGTTACTGGAAGCTATGGCTGAGACAGAGTTGAAATGTATGGTGCCCATGGAGCAATTCCTGAATGATGAAGTACGTCTGAATGAAGAAGCACAGCAAATCCGCAGCTATCTGCTGATTACATCATATGTATCTGCCGCTATGGAGCACGAGATTGCACGTCTGCACGAACAAGGACATCGTGTAACGATTCTCCCGGTAGAGGACGTGAAGGGTAATACGAAGGCGGTGAGTGCATGAGGAACAGATCGGTAGCGACGACCACAGGACTCATAACAATGCTTGCCGTCTTGATGGCTGGCATATACCTTTTTCCGATATTTACGCTTGCTTCATTCTACGCAATGGAACATTTGCCGTACACATTATTCATCATGGTTGTTCTTGTAGGTTGGTTGGGACAGTTCATTCAGCATAAAATTCCAGGTTTTAGCGAGAAAAGTACACTCATTCGTGGACTAGCGGCACTCGTCATAGGATTTCTCTTCGCATTCGTTGTTGGGATGAGCCTTATTCTCCCGTTGCCGGATATCATCACATTGGTACTGTGTGGAGTCATCTCGGCTTATGCAGGTCTGACCTTCCAGCCAGTCTTTCATTCTGTGTTGTTATGGCGCTTGCAGATTATGGGTGTAATCAGTGCGATCGTGCTTATGATTGCTTCGAACTCGTTGGGATTCATGCAGCCGATACAAACCTATACCCTATGGATCTATATTGCGGGAGTGATCAGCTTTGCCTTTTGGCTGGTTGGACGATATATGCTGCAACTGGATCAGGCAATACTCAATGACGGCAAGAGAAGATTGGTATTAAGAGATTTTGCACGTGCGAATCATCAGCGGTTCATGTGGATGTTTATTGTTATCGTCGCGATTGGTGCTTTCCCAAGTCTGGCTGCCTGGCTGGGACCGCTACGTGATCGCTTGCTCGCATGGATCAGGGGATGGTTTGGTCCGATTTCCGGCGAGGAGCCACGATTACCAATGGACAACCCCAATCAGCAGTTAAATATACCGAATGACTGGAGAGAGCCGCCATCCGAGCCCTCAGTCTTCTGGAACATCCTCGGGTGGGTAGTGATGTGTGCTGTAGCAGGAGCAATCCTGTGGCTGCTTCTGAGGTTGGGTCAAAAAACGATAAACAGACTTATGGACCGATTCAAGGGGATGTTACAACCAGGTGAAAAGAAGGCAGAACCACGGACGGAGTATATCGATGTCAGTGAGACGCTTGATGCGCCAGCAAAAGTCCGAAAGAATTGGTTTCGCAAGAAAGAGGCGCCACCTGCACAGGATGCTGAACGTGTTCGGTATTACTATCGGACTTGGATTGAAAGAGCAGCTCATCGAGGCGTGGAAATACAGGGAACGCATACTCCGCTGGAGGCTGCACAGACCATTATTCAGAATGGTATGAAGGTAGAAGAAGATGAGCTGTCTGCGAGACTGCCAGATACGTATAATGCCGTTCGTTATGGAAAGAAAGCTCCCGATCGTTCCGATATGGTTGAGATTGACCGAATCTGGAGATCTTATCGAAGTAAATAAGTCCGGAATCCCTTTACTTTTCTTGTCACGTTCAAGTATCATGAGAGGAATACACAAGTTGGTCAGAAAAGGAGCAGACATTAATGAAGACAAATCATTGCAAAATTGTAGATTGTACGATCCGTGATGGCGGATTGGTGAATAATTGGGACTTTAGCGTGGACTTTGTTCAACAGCTATATGCTGGATTGAATGAAGCCGGCGTTGATTATATGGAAATTGGATATAAGAACTCTCCGAAGTTGCTTAAAGGTGCTGAGGAAGCAGGACCATGGCGTTTCCTGAACGATGATTTCCTGCGTAAAGTTATTCCTCAAAAAGGAAATACCAAACTGTCTGCACTGGTTGACGTTGGACGTGTGGACGAAAATGATATCTTGCCTCGCAGTGAGAGCATGCTGGATCTGATCCGGGTTGCCTGCTACAGCAAAGATGTAGACAAGGCACTTGCACTGGTTCAAACATTCCATGATCGTGGATATGAAACTACACTTAATATTATGGCACTCTCCAATGTTATGGAGAATGAATTGTTGGAAGCATTTGAATTGATCAAAGAAAGCGCTGTGGATGTTGTTTACATTGTAGACTCCTACGGTAGCTTGGACCATAATGATGTGAAATATCTGGTAGAGAAGTTCAAGACTCACTTGCCTAACAAACGTCTTGGTGTTCACACACATAATAATATGCAACTTGCGTTTTCTAACACATTGGTTGCGGCAGAACTTGGCGTCGAACTGCTTGATGCTTCTGTGTATGGTATGGGCCGTGCTGCTGGAAACTGTCCAACCGAATTGCTCGTAGCTCATCTGAAAGGAACAAAATACAATCTGCGTCCAGTACTTGGTGTATTGGAACAGTTGATGGTTCCGCTCAGAGAAAAAGAAGAATGGGGTTACATTCTGCCTTACATGATTACAGGCGCGTTGGACGAGCATCCACGTTCAGCAATGGCGATTCGCTCATCGGAAGACAAGGATAAGGTTGTTGATTTCTATGATAAATTAACAACACCAGAAGTGAATTTTGAGAAGTAATATAGTCTGAAATACAGTTGCAAAATAGGAAAACATGGACTCTAACTGGAGATCCATGTTTTTTTAGTTCTTAATGCCTTGTTTTTCTATATATTTGTGAATAAATATTCCTAGGAGTAACTATTTTTTAGTTCACGTATACAAAATTAAATGTTATTATGTACCAGATAGCATGTGTATGCATGTGAATTGAACGTTGGTTAATATGTTTTTTGTCGAATCGTGTAGTAAGTTGTTGAGTTTGGTTAATGTAATTCAGGATAGGTGATCCCGGGAAGGAAAACACGGCATGAAGGTTAATCTGCAAGATCAGAGAAAAATAAGTTGGGTCGCTGTGGGCGGCTTATTATGTTTCCTCGCAAGTCAATGGTTTCGTTCTTCTTCAAGCTCTGATCTGATCATATCGGGTTACCCGGTTTTGACACTCTTGGGTGGATTTGCTGCGGTAGCGGCTTGTATCGGCATCTATAATCAAAGCTGGTTGTTTCGGACACAGAAGCTAACGCTTCGGAGGACATTATTGACAACACTCTTTTTATTGATTGGTCTGTTTGAACTGGTTCATATCGTTTCATTTGCAGAAGAGATTCCAAATGGAGCCATGATGGAATCGGAGTTCTCCTTAATGATGTCAACCATGGGATCTTTGGTATGTTCCGTAGGTTTACTGCTCGTGTATACCTTAAATGAGAAAGAATTTGCATTACCACGCAAATTCTTACTTTTAAGTGGGACATTGGGTACCTTTGTTATTTTGTACATATTGGCTATTCAGGAATGGAGCATGTTGCCGAGTATGCTTGATGGGGAAGTGCTTGGTGGTATCTTCACTCGAGTTCATCTTATGGTTGGATTGCTCTATGGCATTATTGCAGTTCTTTTGTTTGTACAATGGAAAAAAACCAAAGATGGTGATTTACCAACCATTCTATGTGGGATTCTGTGTTTCTTTTTTGGTGAATGTTATTTTGTTTCAGCAACTGGGGTGAACGATCTCAATCTGTTATTAGGATTGATGAGTAATTGTATGGCATATTTTTTCATTCAAAAAGGGCTGTATACGTCCGTAGTGGACACACCTTTCCTGCAACAGCAGGTCGCGGAAGCCAAGATGAACTATATTGCTCATCATGATGATGTAACGGGACTTCCAAACCGTCGTCGCCTTTCACAGCAGTTGAAAAAGATGATGGATGATGCCGTGGTGCAGGAACAGCTTGTTGGTGTATTGGTCCTGAATATTAATCGGTTCAAAACCATTAATGATTCGCTTGGACAGCAAGCGGCTAACCGTGTTTTGCGTCAGGTAGGTCAACGACTGAAACAATTGTCCCTTCCAGGAGAAGAAGTCTTTGGATTGGGAAGAGATGAGTTTGCATTAACGATGACCGATTTCAGTTCAACCGATACAGCGTTGCGTCGGACAAGATCCATTTTGCAACTTTTTGAGAAGCCCGTCTTGGTTGATGGCAATGAGTATCATCTGACACTTGGAATTGGGATGGCTATTTTCCCACATGATGGGGAGTCACCACTGGAGATTATTCAAAATGCCGATACGGCTTTGCACAGTGCTAAGGAACAAGGAATGGAACTGAATCGTTTTGCTCATGCGATGCAGATGAAGGCACAGGAGCGTTTGCAGCTTGAGAATGATCTGCGCAAGGCGTTGGATCGAGGTCAGTTCTACCTGGTCTACCAGCCGCAGGTTAATCTGCAAAGTGGGCTAATCGTTGGCATGGAAGCCTTGGTGCGTTGGCAGCATCCGCAGCGAGGCTCGGTATCTCCGGCGGACTTTATTCCTCTGGCAGAAGAGAGTGGGCTCATTGTGCCACTTGGTGAATGGGTGCTTCGTGAAGCGTGTGCACAGAACAAACAGTGGCAGGAAGCCGGTTATCGTAAACTGTGTGTTTCGGTGAATCTGTCGATGAGACAATTCAGGCACTCCCATTTGTTGGACAATATCAATGGCATTCTCAAAGAGACGGGACTAGAGCCTGTATGGCTTGAACTGGAGATTACAGAGAGCATGACATTTGATAAAGACCGGTCATTCGAACAGTTGCGCAAAATCAAAGAAATTGGTGTGCATATCAGTATCGATGATTTTGGAACGGGATACAGCTCGTTGCACTATCTGAAGGATCTGCCGATTGATCGGCTTAAGATTGACCGTTCATTTGTGAATGAAGTCATGGAGGACAGCAATAACGCAGCGATCGTATCTACCATCACTTCAATGGCGCATCATTTACAACTGAAAGTCACAGCTGAGGGCGTGGAGAACGAAGATCAGATGGTCTTTCTTCGCAATCAACACTGTCACGAGGCTCAGGGTTATTTCTTCAGCAAACCGATTAAAGCGGCTGAATTTGAAAAGCAGTTTTTGAGAGATGTGGATAAGCCTACAGGATAGGGAACAGCGGGGGCGCGAGGGTGCTCCTGCTTTTTTTGA
Organism: Paenibacillus sp. FSL M7-1414; assembly: GCF_038003195.1. Classification (NCBI taxonomy): domain Bacteria; kingdom Bacillati; phylum Bacillota; class Bacilli; order Caryophanales; family Paenibacillaceae; genus Paenibacillus; species Paenibacillus sp. FSL M7-1414. The sequence goes on from NZ_JBBOOS010000001.1 coordinate 1,882,229, forward strand.
TGGATGCGTAATGAAAAAAATGGAAAATATGACTTGCATGCTATAGAGGATCATGGTATATTATTATTTGTAAAATCACTGTTAAATTCCTAAGGAACTTAACAATAAATCTTCAATCATGCGGGTGTAGTTCAATGGTAGAACTTTAGCCTTCCAAGCTAATAGCGTGGGTTCGATTCCCATCACCCGCTTAACGAAGCAGTACCGAAGCCCTTGCGATGCAGGGGCTTTTTCTATTACCTTAAAAGAAATCTCGTGGTAACAGCGATCAGAAGATTGTTCTGTTTTCGGAGTGGCGAGTAAGTAAGTATTCTTTAGTTTAATGTATATACCCTTTGCTTTTTTCCAATGATCTGGTACAATAACGGAGAAATTGATACTACACATGAATGAGAGGTAACCATACGTCCCATGAAGTAAAACACATGAATTGAACCCCAGTTAACTGCAGACGGTTTTATGACGCAGTCAGCCAGAGCGGCTGAGCAATGAGGGGATTCGTGTGTCCAAATTCAGCTATGGGAAAAGGTATGGAGCAAGTAAGCCATTGAGGTTTACGTGTACCCTGTATTTTGGGTTTCTTTGTTCATGCCGTAGCTTACCTTAGATCTGTCTTTGAATGCTTGATCCAACCCTGAATTGCCAAACCGCCGGCTGATGCCAGCGGTTTTTTTTGTTCAGCAAAAAGGATGCAGGAAGGATGAGGCCTCATGATGACATTGGTACGCTTACATGAAGTATCAAAAGAATGGAACGGTATTGAATTGTTTACAGGATTAAATTTGGAGATTAATGAGGGCGAACGACTCGCCATTTTGGGTCGCAACGGATGTGGCAAGACAACGTTGTTACGTATCATTTTGGGTGAGGAGCATGGTGGAGGACGGATTGAACGTCATATCCCTCAGCAGGAATGGGGGTTCATGCGCCAGCGCTCGGAGATTGAGACCGGGATGAATGTACTGGATGCGGTCCGCCGTGAGAGCGGTCAGATCTATGAAGTGAAACGGAACTTGGAAGAACTGGAACAACGGTTGAGCATGAGCACTGAAGCGGATGAAGAGCTGCTTGCAGCTTATACACAAGTGATGGAGCAATATGAACAGTTGAACGGTTATATGTGGGAGACTGAGGTAGAGAAAGTACTGACTCGCCTTGGATTATCCGCAGAGCATTGGAACAGACCCTATCATTCCTTGAGCGGTGGACAAAAAACAAAGGCTCGTTTGGCGGGGCTGCTTGTCAGCAAACCCAAGTTCCTGATCCTGGATGAACCGACAAATCATCTGGATGAGGGAAGCATGCGCTGGCTGGAAGAGTGGTTATCCTCATATGAAGGTACGTTGTTATTTGTATCACACGATCGTACGTTTATTGATCAGGTAGCAACAGGAGTCATTGAGTTCAGTCCAGATGCCCTGACCAAATACAAGGGAGGTTACTCCGACTACAAGATCCACAAAGAGCGTGAATTACGCGAACAGGAAACGATCTACCGCAGGCAGGAATTGGAACGTAAGGCGTTGGAAGAAACGATTCGAAATTATCAGGAATGGTTCCATAAAGCGCATAATTCGGCGACTGATGTGGAGGTGAAGATCACCCAGAGTTTCTACAAAGCCAAAGCCAACAAAAATATTTCACGTTACCATGCGAAACAAAAACAGCTGGAACGTTTGGAGCGGGAACGGGTGGATAAACCTCGTGAAGCTGCAAAGTTGAACATGGAATTACAGATGAATCCACTGGCTGCACGCCAGCTGATTGCGCTGGAAGAAGTGAGTTTTTCATATACGGGAGACAAACCATTGCTGCGCGATCTTCGGATTGCTGTGGAACGTGGAGATCGGCTTGCTGTACGAGGTCCTAATGGAACGGGCAAGACAACACTGCTGAAGTTGATGATTGGTGAACTGGAACCTTCGCAAGGCAAGGTCACACGGCATCCACAGCTGAAAATCGGTTACTTTTCACAGGAGCTGGAAGGGCTCCCCGAAAATCAGACGCTGCTGGACAGCTTGCTTACTCTTCCATCCATGACACAAAGTGCGGCACGTACCATTCTGGGATGTTTCCTATTTTCCAGAGATGATGTATTCAAGCGCATTGGGGATTTGAGCATGGGGGAAAAGTGCAGAGTGGCATTTCTGAGACTGTACTTTGGCGGAGCCAATCTGCTGGTGCTGGACGAACCGACCAACTATCTGGACATCGATACCCAGGAAGTCATGGAAAATGTATTAAAACAAGCTTCAGGTGCTTTGGTGCTTGTATCCCATGACCGGATGCTGACGAAGTCACTCGCGAATCGGTTATGCGATCTGGAGGCTGGTGGCACAGCAACTCTGTTTGAAGGAGGTGTGTCGGATTGGGAGCAGTCCACCAAACTTCGGGAGGTGGCGCTGGAGACCCGGGAATCCGATGACGAGCGGTTACGATTGGAGATGCGCCTATCGGAGTTGCTGTCTCCTGTGAGCACTGCTGGGAAAGACAGTCTGACACAGCCCGAGCATTCGAATGAGCGAGCAGTCGAGGCAGCTGAGATTCGCGAAATCCAGCAGCGCCTGAAACAATTGAAAGATAATGGTGCAAGCATAAATTAGAACATGGACGGCTTGCTATTTCGATCTATTTTGCATATAATTATGAACGATCATCGATGATTACATCGATATAGGTAAACTAAGCAAACGTGATGATGGAGATAAGTAAGCAGTGCCTCTGGACAGGGAGGAAGCGCCGTAGATTGAGAGCGTTTCTGTAGAACAAGGCTGCCGAAATTCACTCCGAAGCGGTTCCCTGAACCTGTTTGTGTGCAGACACAGAGGCAACAGTAGGGGCAAACGGTTAACGGTCGTTATTCCGTACAAAGTGAGACAGAACCAGTTGCAGGCCATAAGGGCCACGCAGCAATGGATGTCTAACAAGGGTGGTACCACGGTCTTTTCGTCCCTTCAGGGGAGAGAAGGCCTTTTTTTGTTGCAAAAACACCACAAAAAGGGGGCAATTACACATGAAAGAACGTTTAGAGGCATTGAAGATCGAAGCGCTGGAGCAGTTGTCTGGTGTGAATGATCCGCAGACGCTCGGTGATCTGCGTGTAAAGTATTTGGGGAAAAAGGGTGCATTAACTGAGATTTTGCGTGGTATGGGTGCGCTTAGTGCGGAGGAACGTCCAGTTATTGGTCAAGTCGCCAATGATGTTCGGGCTGCCATTGAGGAAGTCATCGACAGCAAGCAGGATCAGTTCCAGAAGGAAGAGACGGCGAAGCGTCTGCAATCCGAGAAAATTGATGTGACCCTGCCAGGACGTCGCGGACGTCAAGGCGGGCTGCATCCACTGACCAAAGTGGTACAGGAGATCGAAGATATTTTCATCGGTATGGGATACCGCGTTGCGGAAGGTCCTGAAGTCGAAATGGATTATTACAACTTTGAAGCATTGAATCTGCCGAAGAATCACCCGGCGCGCGATATGCAGGATTCTTTCTATGTTACCGAAGACTTGTTGATGCGTACCCATACATCTCCGGTTCAAGTACGTACCATGCAGAGCATGAAGGGCGAAGTGCCTGTCAAAGTCATCTGCCCAGGTAAAGTATACCGCCGTGATGATGACGATGCGACACACTCTTTCCAATTCAACCAGGTTGAAGGATTGGTCATTAGCGAAAACATTCGTATGAGCGATCTGAAAGGAACCCTACTGCAATTCGTACGCGAAATGTTCGGTTCCCACACAGAAATTCGTCTGCGCCCAAGTTTCTTCCCATTCACAGAGCCAAGTGCGGAAGTGGATGTAACTTGTGTACAATGTGGCGGCAGCGGCTGTCGCGTATGTAAGCAAACAGGCTGGCTTGAAATTTTGGGCGGCGGTATGGTTCACCCGAAAGTACTGGAAATGGGTGGATACGATCCGGAGAAATACAGTGGTTTTGCATTTGGAATGGGCGTAGAACGTATTGCGATGCTGAAGTATGGTGTCGATGATATCCGTCATTTCTACAATAGCGATCTGACCTTCCTGAAGCAATTTGGACGGCTGTAACTTTAAGACAAGAAAGATTAACCATATAGAGCAAGCGAATGAACCGGGAACACCAATTTATAGATGAAGGAAGTGAACGTCCATGAGAGTATCGACAGATTGGCTGTCTGATTATATTTCCCTTGAAGGTGTGACGCCACAGGAATTGGCTGAGAAAATCACCCGTGCGGGTGTCGAAATTGATGTAGTGGAGAACCGCAACAAGGGCGTCAATAAAGTTGTTGTAGGTTATGTGAAGAGCAAGGAGAAACACCCTGATGCAGACAAACTGAATGTATGTGTCATCGATGCTGGTCAGGAAGAAGATCTGCAGATCGTGTGTGGTGCGAAAAATGTGGATGCAGGCCAAAAAGTAGTCGTAGCCCTGGTTGGAGCAAAGCTCCCTGGTGGATTGGATATCAAAAAAGCCAAACTGCGCGGTGTTGTCTCCCTTGGCATGATCTGTTCCGCCAAAGAGCTGGGCATGAACGACAAATTGTTGCCGAAAGATCAGCAGGAAGGTATTCTCGTTCTGCCGGAACAAACAGAGGTTGGCACGCCAATCAGCCAGGTTCTTGGTCTTGACGATCATGTTCTTGAACTGGACCTGACACCGAACCGTTCCGACTGTCTCAGCATGCGTGGTGCAGCTTATGAAGTGGGTGCCATCCTGGGTCGTGAAGTGAAGCTGCCAAGTCCCAAAGACCAACTGGTTGAAATTGGTGATGCAGCCGCGAATCATATCTCTGTAGAGATCAAGGCACAGGAGCAATGCATTCACTATGCAGCTCGTTATGTAACCGGCATTAAGCTGGGTGCTTCCCCGCTGTGGATGCAAAACCGTCTCATGGCGGCAGGTGTTCGCCCAATCAATAACATCGTTGATATCACGAACTATGTCATGCTGGAATACGGTCAACCGCTACATGCATTCGATGCGGATAAGCTGGAAAAGGGCCATATTGAAGTGCGGATGGCCAACGAAGGCGAAACGATTGTTACGCTGGATGGACAAGAGCGTAAGCTGGAGCCACACATGTTGCTCATCACGGATGGCGTGAAACCAGTAGCCATCGCTGGGGTTATGGGTGGCGAGAATTCCGAGGTATCGGAAGACACGGTGAATCTGTTGCTGGAGTCCGCCAAGTTCGACGGCGGAACCGTTCGGAAAACGTCACGCCAACTGGGGCTACGTTCCGAAGCAAGCATGCGTTTTGAGAAGGAAGTAGACCCGGGTGCGGTGATTACGGCTTTGGATCGTGCGGCTGAACTGATTCAGCGTTATGCTGAAGGTGAAGTGCACCAGGGAATCGTGGAAGCTGGAGCAGAAGTTGCGGAGAAACGTGTAATTCAATTGTCGCTGGACAGACTGAATCGTTATCTGGGAACTGATCTGTCTTTGCTTGAGGTAAAAACGATCTTCGCTCGCTTGCACTTTGCATGTGGTGATGCTGATCAAGGATTGCTGGATGTGGAAGTGCCAACACGCAGAGGGGATATTACGCTTGATGTAGACTTGTTTGAAGAGATTGCACGCCTGTACGGATACGACAACATTCCAACCACATGGATTGAAGGGCCGACGACTCCAGGGGCATATACACGCTCTCAAGCAATGCGCCGCACGATTCGTGGATTGCTCTCAGGCAGTGGCTGGCAGGAAATGATCAGTTACTCCTTTGTACACCCGGATAAAGCGACATTGTTTCCGGCATTGACACAAGGCAGTAAAGCCGTGAAACTCGCGATGCCTATGAGTGAGGACCGCAGTGTGCTTCGTACGAGCATTTTGCCGCAAATGCTGGATGCAGCGGTGTATAACATGAACCGTAAACAGGATTCACTGGCTGTATTCGAAGTGGGCAATGTGTTCTTCACCGAAGAAGATCAATTGACCAAGCAACCACATGAGATTCCGGTACTGGGCTTGCTGCTCACCGGGAATCGTGCAAGCCAGCAGTGGAATGTTGGAGCGGAGAAAGTAGACTTCTTTGATCTGAAAGGTGCTCTTGAGCATCTGTTCGCCTATGTGGGACTTGAACAACGCATTCGCTTGGTAGCAAACAGCCCTGAAGGATTCCACCCGGGACGTTCCGCATCGGTTTACCTGGAAGGTAAGGATGGCGGGGAAGGTACATTGATCGGTACAGTGGGTCAATTGCATCCGGAACTGCAACAGCAGTATGATCTGAATGATGTGTACATTGCAGAGATTGCACTTGAATCGATCTATAATGAAGCAGACGCTGACATTCGTTATCGTGAGCTTCCGCGTTTCCCGGCCATGGAACGTGATATCGCGGTTGTTGTGAATGAGGATATTGAAGCAGGAGATATGCTGCGCGCCATTCGTGAATCGGCGGGTGAATTGTTACAAAACGTACAGGTATTCGATGTGTTTACTGGCAGTAAACTGGGCGAAAACAAGAAAAGCGTGGCAATGGCACTGGTGTACCGGAATCGTGAACGTACACTGACCGATGAGGAAGTTACTGAAGTTCATGCCCGTGTAGTGGCTCGTCTGGAAGAGCAATTCGGAGCGGAATTGCGTAAATAGGACAAAAGAAGATTTTTTGAACAAAGATTAGCAGGAATTGTTTGAAGTCACATCGAATCCTTAGCATTAGAGGATCGATGTGACTTTTTTGTGATTACAGCTTAGAATCAACATACAGACTTGAAGGAGGGCACAACTGTGACTACACCTGATCGTACACGCGTCACCGTAGAGATCTACGGGACTTCCTATAAACTGGTTGGCAGCAGTGCCGACTATATGAAACAAGTAGCTAACCTGGTGGATGAGCGTATGGGCGCAATCTCCAAGCAAAATTCCCGTCTGGATACTCCGCGTATTGCGGTACTGGCGGCTGTACATATGGCTGAACAGTCTCTTCAGACTCAGGAAATCCGTAATGAACTGAAGATGCTCACTGGAGAACGTACAGAACTGAGAAACGAATTGAATCGGTTAAACGCCATACAAAATGAACATCAACAAGAATTGGAACGGCGTGACCAGGCTCTTGCTGATTTGCAACAGCTGAAGATTGAAGCAGAGCAGGCGTTGCAAAAGTCCGAATCGGACAAAAATTCAGAGATAGCCAAGTTGAATAAGCTGCTGGAGCAAGAACGCGCTCAAGCAACGGAGCGAGTGCAGAAATTGCAGGCCCAAGCGACAGCACAACTGAAGGAAGCAGAAGCCAAGGGAACGAAACAGCTGAAGGAAATGGAAGAGAAAGCGGCTAACCAGCTTAAAAATGCACAGGCACAGGCTGCTTCCCAGCTCAAAGAAGCTCAGAACCGTTCTGTAGCCGAATTGCAGCAGGCGCAGGCCAAAGCTGCGGCGCAATATAAAGAGTTGCAGGACAAGACTGCAGCTCAATTAAAAGAAGCCGAAAGCCGTGCCGTTGCAGAACGTCAACAGATTGAAGCCAAGGCTGCGCAGCAGGTCCAGACAGCCAAGGAAGAAGCCGAGTCGGCCATTTTGTCCGAGTTGGAGCAGGCAGAGAGCAATCTGAAGAAAGCTCAGGAAGAGGCAGCGCTGCAATATAACGAACTTCAGCAACAGATGGAACTTCGTCTTCAACAGGCTGAAGAAAAAGCGCTACAACAGACACAAGAGCTCACGGATCAGGCGAATCAGGAACGGGCTGACTTGCAGGAACAAGCGGAGCAGAAGCGCCTGACTGAGATAAATCAGTTGAATGCGGAGTTCAAGGCGTTATCCGAGCAGTTGGAACTCGAATGGATGGAAAAAGAAGCAACCCTCGAGGAACAATTGCAGCAAGCCAAGGAAGCAGCAACGTCCCAGGCAAAAGAAGCCGAAGCGGCGGCAGAGGCCTTGTTGCAAGAAGAACAGGGCAAGCTCAAGCAGCAACTTGAGGACCAACGTAAACAGGCGGAGACTCGACTATTAGATGTCGAAGAGCAATTAGAAGAAGTGATGACCCAGCTCATCAGTGCACAGGACATGGTTGCAGAGCAAGAACAGCAGCTTCAGCACGAGCGTGGTCAATTGGAATCGTTACGTCATGAGCATGGGGTCCGTAAACAGGAGCAGGAAGTTCAGACTCGCCGAATTACGGAACTGGAGCAACAACTGGAGCAGTTGAAAGAGGACCGTTCCCAGTTGCAGGAGCTACTGCGTGAAACGGAACAGGCTGCCCAGCAATCCCGTGATTCACAGGAACAATGGAAGCAGAAGTATAATGAAACTGTGGATAGAGAAACCTCTCTCACAGCACAGCTACGCAAACTTCAGGAGCAACATGCACAGCTTGAACAGGAAGTTCAGAAGCTTCGTGAGGCTGAAGTGAAGTCGGAAGAGGAACAGCGCAGGTTGCATAAGGTGCTTGAACAGGCTCATGCTGCGGTGCGTACATTGCAGCATGAGATCGGCACGCTTACGGAACGTGAGCAGTCCTGGAAGGACCTTGCTGAGCAGCGATTGGCTGAGATCGGAGACCTGGAGAATCAGATTCTTGAAGTTGCTGAACAAAATGAAACGTTGGAGTCTGGTGTGCAATCCCTTCATGATGAATTGTCCGTGGTGAAGGAAGAGTCTCGTTTCAACCATGAAGAGGCTGTGCAATACCAGAAGGATGCAGAGCTTTTGGAAGAGAAACGCAATCAGCTTGAAGTTGAGCTAAATGTTGTTCGGGAAGAGCTGAACCGACTTCAGGATAACTATAAACAAATCCGTAATGATTACAGTGATGCATTACAACGGGAAGAGAATTACAGTTCCAAGCTGGATGAATTGAGCAAGGAGAAACAAGAGATTGTGAGCTCACTTGAAGAAGCGAGACAGTCTTCGGCTAAACTTTCCGAGCGTTACTCTGAGCAAGAGAGCCGGCTAGCCCAGACTGAGGAAGAAGCGTTGGAATGGCAGATCAAATACGAAGAACTGTCAGCCAAACAGACCGAGTTGGCATCCCGTCTGGAGCAGTTGACAAGACGTGAAGAAGAACTTCGCTCAAGTGTTGAACAAGCAGAGCAGAACGACCAGGTGTGGCAACGCCGTGCAGATGAATGGGCGGCTCAGGAACAATCCTGGCAGGAACGCTGGGCTACACTTGAGAATGAACTGACGGTTTGGAAGAGAGAAAGTGCTGCAAGTAGTGAGTTGCTGGAGGGACTGGAGCAAGAACGACAGCAACTGGACAAGTTACGTGCAGAAGCGACCCAAGAGAAAGAGATCATGGAAACTGAACTGCTTGAGATGGGGGAGCGTTACGAACTAGCGGCCAATCAATTACGTTTGTTACAGGTTGAACGTGAAATGGAGCAGGAGAAGGCAGAGCAGCTGAACACGGAATATCGTCAGTTGCATGATGAATATACGAAATTGCAGACGGAATATAACGAATGGATTGAATTGATTGAACAGGACCAGGCCTAGCGGAATGAATGTAGCAGAACTGGCTCGTGGGCAACGTACTCTGGTACAATTTGTTATACTAAAGAAGGAGCTCCCGTCGCTGCGGGGGCTCCTTGTCTTGAATACTATTCTTCAACGATAATTTTGGAGATCATGCTGCTGTGTCCTGAACCACAGAAGACAGAACAGGACATTTCAAACTCACCAACTTTGTCCGGGGTTATGACTTTGGAGCTATTTCTGGTATCCAGTTGAAGATTCAGCTCAGGCACAAGGATACCGTGATTTCCGTTTTCATTTTTATAAACAATGTTAACGGGAACGCCTTTTTTAAGATGGTACTCAGGTTGATCGAATTCATAGTTACTCGCCTTGATGACCAATTCTTCACTGGCTGTAACTCCAGCATCCGCATCGGATCCATTGCTGCCAGATTCTGCGGACTGTTTTGCTCCTCCACATGCAGTGAGGACCAGAATTAACATACAGGCAGCAAGCCATGTTATGCCTTTCTTCATCATGTGCCTCCTTAAAGCGTGATATGGATAAAATTTGAATGATTGCTCCAGTCATCATACCGCAATATGTGGATGCCTGTACACGCTGCGTATGTCGTTTTCTTGAAAATTGTACATGTACGGCAGAGCGTGTGTACTGCCCGAATGAAATAAACCCCTTCCGGCACAGGGCCTTCAGAGGTTTAGGAGAATACATGGGGACGTTAGGGTGAAGTGGAGATTAACTTTTGGAGCTTCGTCCGGCATCAAAAGGGGTGGATACCGGGATGAAGAGATCGATAATCCCGATAACCAGCGCAGCGAGAATGGCACCGAGCAGGCTGACTTCAACATGATCTACAACATATTGACCAAGCCAAATCACCAGTGCGCTAACGATAAATCCGACAATACCGCGACCAAACGGGTTGACTCTTTTGCCGAAGATACCTTCAACGATCCAGCCGAGCAGGGCAATGACAAGAGCAAGCAACAGAGCGCTCCAGAAGCCACCAACGGCGAATCCGGGAACGATCCAGCTGACCACCATTAATACAATTGCAGCGATGACAAATCGCACGACATGTCCCAGGAAATTCATGGTGTTTACCTCCTTTTATTCGGATTGAACTGAGCAGGGCAACTCCAAGGGGATGGAGAGGTTGCACAATCCTGACACCTGTAGTTTGTGGTGTTATGGTTGAAGTTATGTGTGGAAGGATTCGTTAAATAGCGTAAGAAAGTTTCTTTCGTTATAATACAGATATAGTTTGGAAGGAGTTGTACACTTGGACACGAAAATTTTACACACACTGGAATATCGCAAAATTTTAAATACATTGCTTAGCTTTGCCCAGACGACCATGGGAAAAAAGAAAGCGGAGCAACTTGAACCAAGCAGTGAACTTGAAGAAGTGAAGCGGTTGCTGCAGCAAACCGATGAAGCCTTCACATTTGATCGCTTGAAAGGCTCACCGTCGTTTGGGGGAATTGTAGATATTACGGCTTCCATCAAACGTGCTGAAATTGGAGGCACACTTAACCCTCACGAACTTTTGGGAATATCCAATACAACCTTTGCAGCGCGGCGATTGAAACGTCAGATTGGTACTTTGCATGAAGATGAGCCCATCGAATCATTGTTCTATATCAGTGATCAACTGTCAGAGCAAAAAACGCTTGAGGATGCCATCAAAATCTGTATTGACGATAATGCAGAGGTTGCCGACAGTGCAAGCGTAACGTTGGCGCAGATTCGTCGTGAGCTGCGAGGCGGAGAAGCGCGGATTCGCGAAAAACTGGATTCCATGATTCGATCCTCTACCGTATCCAAGATGCTTCAGGATCAGCTCATCACCATCAGAGGAGACCGTTTTGTTATCCCGGTGAAAGCTGAATATCGTTCGTACTTTGGCGGGATTGTGCACGATCAATCCGGTTCGGGTGCGACATTGTTCATTGAGCCGGAATCCATTGTTGCAATGAACAACAAATTACGCGAGACCCGGATTCGGGAAGAACGCGAAATAGAAATTATTTTGCAGAAATTGACGGCACTTGTCAGTGAGCAGGGAGAGTGGCTGTTGTATGATGTCGACTTGCTGGGATCACTTGATTTTATCTTTGCCAAAGCACGTCTGGCTCGTGAACTGAAAGCAACATTGCCTCGCATGAATGACCGCGGGTTCCTGAAGCTCAAGAAAGGCCGTCATCCACTGATTCCGATTGAAAACGTAGTTCCAATTGACATAGAGTTGGGCAATGATTACACATCCATTATCGTGACAGGTCCCAATACAGGTGGTAAAACGGTAACGCTCAAAACAATTGGATTGCTGAGCCTGATGGCAATGTCCGGTTTATTTGTTCCGGCTGAGGATGGCAGTCAGTTATGTGTATTTGATGCGATCTATGCAGACATTGGGGACGAGCAGAGTATCGAGCAGAATCTGAGTACTTTCTCCAGTCATATGACCAACATCATTCGCATTCTGAAAAACATGACACCAAAAAGTTTGGTATTGCTTGATGAACTTGGCGCAGGGACAGATCCGGCTGAAGGTTCCGCACTGGCGATCTCCATGCTGGAGCATATGCACCGGACGGGATGTCGCATGGTTGCAACCACTCACTACAGTGAACTGAAAGCATACGCATATGAGCGTAAAGGTGTCATTAATGCCAGCATGGAATTTGACATCAACACACTGAGTCCAACCTATCGCCTTCTGGTGGGTGTACCTGGACGAAGTAATGCATTTGCCATTGCAGAGCGACTGGGATTGCCGGGTTACATTCTCGACTACGCCCGTGGCGAAGTGAAGGAAGAGGATCAACGGATTGAACACATGATTGCTTCTCTTGAAGAGAACCGTCTTACGGCTGAACAAGAGCGTGAGAAGGCAGAGAGCTTGCGCCAGGATATGGAGAAATTACGCAGTCGTCACCAGACCGAACTGGAGAAACTGGAACAGCAACGTGATCGCCGGATTGAAAAAGCAGAAGAAGATGCACGCAGTATTGTGGACAAGGCTCGCGCGGAAGCGGAGAAGATTATAGCAGATCTTCGCCTGTTGGCTATGGAAGAAGGTGCTTCCGTGAAGGAGCACAAACTCATTGCTGCCCGCAAACAGCTGGACGAGGCTGAACCGGAGAAACGCAGAAAAACGGTTAAGAAAACGGCAACAGCGCCGAAGACTCGTGCTATCGGTCCTGGTGATGAAGTGCTTGTCTACAGTTTGAATCAAAAAGGCCATGTTGTAGAGATGGCGGGCAGCAAAGACGCTATGGTACAACTGGGGATTATGAAAATGAAAGTATCCCTGGATGACCTGGAACTGCAGCAATCGGCTCCCGCAGCCAAACCGAAACAAAAACCGGTAACGGGTATGAAGCGCACACGTGATGACAATGTGAAAAGTGAATTGGATCTGCGTGGTACCAACCTGGAAGAAGCCCTGATGGAGACAGACCGGTTCATTGATGAAGCTTTCCTTGCCAACCTGGGCCAAGTTTATATTATTCATGGTAAAGGTACAGGAATTTTACGTTCCGGTATTCAGGATTACCTGCGTAAGCATAAACATATTAAAAGCTACCGGCTGGGCAATTACGGAGAAGGCGGGAACGGTGTGACCGTCGCAGAATTGGAATAGCCGGTCCATGAATCAATGATATTCTGCAACCTTATTCATGAAGGTCGCAGATGGAGAGAGGGGAACGGTGCGTGATAGAAAGCATTGACCAATTGCTGTCTCATCCCTTGGGGATGGTACTCGGTTTTTTCTCGGTAGCGATTATGGAGCTGCTTGTATTTCTGGCTTGCTTCGAACTGGTGACCAAGTATAAATGCTGGACGGAGATCAAGAAGGGCAATGTGGCCGTTGCGATGGCTACAGGAGGTAAGATCTTCGGGATCTGCAACGTATTGCGGTTCTGCATACAAGCGAAATCTTCGGTATATGAAGCCATGACGTGGTCATTTGTAGGGTTTATCCTTCTGCTCATTGCCTATTTTTTGTTTGAATTCCTGACACCCGTGTTCTCCATTGATAAGGAGATCGAATCGGATAACCGAGCTGTCGGATTGATATCCATGATTATTTCAGTCTCGCTGTCGTTTGTAATTGGCGCGAGCATTATCTAGGGGGACCGGTCATGAAGATATTGATACGAATTCTGTTTGCGGCATCGATCGTGTTTTTTGCCATCGGTGTCATCTATGTAATGAATACATGATTATATGAAAGAGAAAGGTTGATCAATATGGAAACAACAGTATGCCCTTGGTGTCAGACGGAGATTGTATGGGATGAGGAGCTCGGTCCTGAAGAAGAGTGTCCTTATTGCCACAATGAGTTAAAAGGATACCGTACACTCAACATTAACATCGATGATGAAGAGAACGATGAAGCTGAGGACGACATCTATGATGTAGACGATGTAACGAACGAGAAACAGACTACGGATCTTTCGGATCTGTGGGGGGATGAAGTCGAACTCAAATTGCCGGAATTGCGAACGTTAACCAAATACGCGGATGAAGGTAATGATCTCATTCAGTATGAACAAGGTGTACAGAAGCAACTTGATCATCAAGAAGAAGTACCTGAGTGCCCGAATTGCCGGGAATTCATGATTCTCGCAGGTACACAAGTTGCAACGCAGGATAACTTCACACCAGTTGCTAACGCAGCTTCAGGCGAAGGGTCACTATTGGCATCACCGTTTAAAGTATTGACCTATGTATGCTCGGGATGTTTCCAAGTTCAATACAGTCTGTCTGAGGAAGATCGTCTGCGTCTGATCAAGAACCTGAGTACGCAGGAATAAACATTTCGGAGATTCTAACCAATTTCATAGCAATCCTGAAGATTCATCATGTTTTCCTCTTGCTTGGGGCACGTTAACCCTAAGACCTACCTGTACATAGTTCAATTCAGGTGGATGAAGGAGGAGCAGATGAAGATTACTTTAGGCCGACAATCCATTCTGCTTTTGGGCGTGAATGGATTGTTTGCGTTAGCCGGAGCGCTGTCGGGAACCTTTTTGAATGTGTTTCTGTGGAAAAGCCGTCCGGATTATGCCATGTTGGGGTGGTTCACTCTCAGCCAGCAACTGGCCATTGGACTGACATTCTGGCTTGCTGGCAAATGGGTCAAGGAACATAATAAAATGAGTGCACTACGACTAGGTACTGCGCTGTCCGGCATATTTTATATGATAGTCCTCTGGGCTGGTTCCAAAGCTGTAGACTGGATATGGCCTCTGGGTATGCTACTAGGTTGTTCCTTGGGGTTATTCTGGATTGCATTTAATGTTGTGTATTTTGAAATAACGGATCGGGAAAACAGGGATTTATTCAATGGCTGGGTCGGGTTACTTGGTTCGATGACAGGAATTATAGGTCCATGGTTCTCCGGTCTGATTATTACTCGCATGACAGACAACACAGGATATCGGCTCATCTTCACGGTATCACTCGTTATTTATGTCATAGCAGTAGTTTTTAGTTTTTTTCTGAAAAAAAGAAAGGTGAGCGGTACATACCGCTGGTCGGAACCTTGGATACAGCTATCCAAGCGGGATAGTCCCTGGAGGACCTTAGGCTTGGGTTTATTCGCTCAGGGTGCACGTGAAGGTGTCTTTGCCTTCCTGATTGCACTGCTTGTATATTTGGCTACCGCACAGGAGTACAAATTGGGGCAGTTCTCACTCATCACTTCAGCTGTGGCACTAGTAAGTTATTGGGCAGCCGGGAAATGGTTCAAACCACAGTATAGATCAAAAGGCATGTTCATTGGAGCCCTCATTCTGCTTGTTGTGCTTCTTCCTCTTCTCTGGAAAGTGACCTATGGTACGCTGTTAATCATGGGGATTGGGAGTGCTGTTGCGATGCCGTTATATGTATTACCGATGATATCAGCGGGATTCGACATGATGGGCACAAGTGGCGAAAATGTGGAGAAAAGGGTTGAACTTGTCGTTTTGAGAGAGTTATGCCTGATGCTTGGCAGACTATGTGGGTTGGCCATATTTATTGTGACGGTCTTAAATGCTCCGTCTCTACGCATGTTAACCTGGCTTATTATTGTCCTTGGTGCTTCTCCGCTAATTGGATGGATCTTTATGCGCAAGTTATTGAACCGAACGGAAGGACAAGAGCCCTCGGCTTAGCAGGCTTATATAAACAGGGTACAGCGGCGGGAAAAGAGAACTTTCCGTGTGCTGTACCCTGTTTGTAGTTGTATTGATTCAGTTGTTGGTTAGACAGGAGATGGTTTATTTGTACGTGTGAGAGAGAACAGATCCATATCAGGGTTTTGTTTGCCAGTAATAGCATCCACAATTAAGGAAGCAGCAATCATGCTGTATACGGTCCCGTTACCTCCATACCCTTCTACAAAGTACGAATTCGGATAGTCTGGGTGTGGACCGATTAACGGAAGACCGTCATGGGTGCTTCCAAAGACAGCCTCCCAAGCGTAATCGACTTCGAGATCAGGTAATGGGAAATACTCGGCAATCTTCTGTAGCAAAATCTCACCTTTATGAACCGCTTTGATAGCCCGTTGTTCTTCTCGAGGACGATTCTCATCAAGTCCACCTGCAATAATTCTTCCGTCTGGAGTTGTGCGCATATATAGATAAGGTCGTTCGGTCTCCCATATCATGCATTGCTTATACCAGCTACTGAGATCCTGTAGTGGCTTGGTAGCGATAGCATAGGTGCTTTGAAGATATGCGCCCCTGTCCTTTTTAATTTCTTGTGTTTCATAGCCTGTTGAGAAAATAACATGTTTGGCACGTACAGTGCCATGAGGTGTGTAACATAGGACACCATTTTCATCATAATCACAATGGGTGAATTCACTATGAGCATAGACTCTTGCTCCTTGACGTGAGGCTGAGTGGAATAGTGAGTGAACCAAACGATAGGGATTAACCTCAGCATCCCCGCTTGTGTATAATGCAGCACGTTTGCTGAACGGGAAAAGTGCACTGATTTTTTCCTGATCCCACAGCTCCACATCAAATCCATAATGTTTCAGGTTACGATATTCTTCCTCCAGCAACGATACATCTTCCTCGTTACTGGCACAATAGAGACTTGTGCGAGGCACAAACCAAGGATCAATCTCAAGCTTCGATGAAATTTTTTCGAGATGGTGCATGGCATCCCGGCATAATTCGTAGAATCGAACACCGCGCTCTTCTCCAAATGTCTCGATACAAGAGGTGAGCGTTTTGTCATTTGTATATTGGAGCAGGCCCGTATTTGCCATACTACTGCCATAACCGATATTTCTTTTGTCAATAACAACGGTGTCAATCCCCTGATCCGTCAAAAGCTTGGCAGACAACGCGCCTCCCATTCCACCACCGATGATTAGACAATCACAGGACAGGTTTTCTTGCAAAACAGGATAATGGGGATGGGAAGTAAAGGTAGTTGGCCAAAATGTTTTTCCGTTAATAAGTTCCATTATTGATCACCTCTGTTGAATATAGTTGAAGTATACTTTTTCAGGTTAGGGTAACAATAAATTCGCAATAACTTTAGATTAAGGAGGTCAGATATACATGCAAAACTCACAAATGCAAGCACTGAGCCCCAAGGAACTGAACTATATTGCGGATTCAATTTCCAATGAGGAAATGTTAATCAAACAATGTGCAGCTACAGCCTCCATCACACATAATCCGCAAATTCAACAGGCGCTGAATCATTATGTTCGCTCACATGAGCAGCATCTGAATACTCTTGTCAATTCGTTACAGCAACATCAATCTCTTGCACCAGCGCAATCACAGTAAAGTTCAAAACATGACAAGTTATTTTAAAGTATAGGAGGAAAATACGTGTACACTCAATCTTTGTCATCTGGTGGAAATTTTATGCAGGAGCAGGATCTGCTGAAGTCGATTCTTGCAGATTTAAGACGAACCTCACGCGAATATACGACTGCGACAACGGAAGCTTCCTGCCCCATGACACGTCGAATGTTCACAGACCTGACGAACGATACCCTAAGATTACAAGGGGAACTGTTCAATCTGATGCAGCAAAACAACATGTATTCTGTCTCATCCAAGGCACTTCGTCAGGATGTGGACAAGCAAATTCAGTCCGCCCACCAGACCCAACAAAAGTGTCAGCAGTTCATTCAGGAAAAGAATACGCAGAACAGTTCATATAGCCAAGCTCCTAATGTGCCGCAGCATCAACCGAATTACGGTAACCCTTATTACATGTAACCTTTGCAAAAGAGGTTTGAAGCACCTAATGGTAAAGGACCATACCACCGCTTGCCTGAATTCAGGGCAGGCGGTCTTTTGTCTATGCATCAACGTCAAATTCATGTAATATAAGTATTAATTCATTTTCAGGAACCTGGATGATGCTGGAGGGAAAACCATGAAAGATTTGAACGATCTGCAATTAAAAGTTCTGGATCTGCTAAAGGAAGACGCGAGAAGGACTCCCGCACTGCTGTCGACGCTGCTGGGGGAGTCGGAAGACAAGATCAAGAACGCCGTGGCACAGCTAGAACAAGACCACGTCATCGTGAAATACGCAACCGTCGTGAACTGGAGCAAAATAGATGATGAAAAAGTAACGGCCCTGATTGAAGTGCAGATCACGCCGGAGCGTGGTCGTGGTTTTGAAGGGATTGCCGAACGTATTTATCTCTATCCGCAAGTGAAGTCCGTATATCTCATGTCCGGTGCATACGATCTGCTCGTTGAAGTGGAAGGTGGCAACCTGCGTGAAGTCGCTAATTTTGTGTCGGAGAAACTGTCTCCGATAGACTCTGTACTTTCAACCAAAACGAATTTTATTCTTAAAAAATATAAGCAGGACGGGATTATCTTTGAAGACCATCAGGAAGACAACCGTCTCATGATCTCGCCGTAAAGGAAGATGTGTCATGATAGTGAATGAACAGACAACCGGGAACAACAAGAAAATGACATCTTATCTGGCACCCCTCGTGCAGCAGATACCTCCATCCGGAATTCGTAAATTTTTTGATCTGGTTGGAGACAACAAGGATATTATCACTTTGGGTGTGGGTGAACCTGATTTTGTTACCCCTTGGCATATGCGTGAAGCTTGTGTATACTCGCTGGAAAGAGGTATGACCAGTTACACATCCAACGCAGGTATGCCGAAGTTGAGAGAAGCCATTAGTGAATATCTGGATACTCAGTTTGATACCAAATACGATCCCAAGGATGAGATTATTGTTACGGTGGGTGGCAGTGAAGCGATTGACCTGGCTTTGCGCGCATTAATCGTACCTGGTGACGAGATTCTCATTCCTGAACCTTCGTACGTGGCGTATTCACCAATCGCTTCAATCGGTGGCGGTATACCAGTTGGTGTTGATACCTATGCGAAAGATCAGTTCAAGTTAACGGCCGAAGCACTTGAAGCTGGTATCACACCGAAGTCGAAAGTGGTTATTCTGTGTTATCCGAGTAATCCGACTGGAGCCATCATGACGTATGAAGAGTGGCTGCCTATTGCTGAAGTGATTAAAAAGCATGATCTGATTGTGATCGCGGATGAAATTTACGCTGAATTGACGTATACGCAAAAACATGTTAGTTTTGCAGCTATCCCTGACATGAAGGAGCGGACTATTCTCGTAAGCGGATTTTCGAAGGCTTTTGCAATGACAGGTTGGCGGATCGGTTACATGTGTGGTCATCCTGAGCTTATTGCAGCCATGCTCAAAATCCATCAGTATACGGTAATGTGTGCGCCGGCCATGGGTCAGGTTGCTGCACTTGAGGCGTTGACGAATGGTTTGGGTGAGAAAGATCGGATGGTAGAATCGTATAATCAGCGTAGACGTTTAATTGTGCAGGGCTTCAGAGATATTGGACTTGATTGTCATGAACCTCAGGGAGCATTCTATGCATTCCCGAGCATTCAAAAGACGGGTATGAGTTCAGACCTGTTTGCTGAGCGATTGTTAACGGAGAATAAAGTGGCTGCTGTTCCGGGCAATGTTTTTGGCCCTCAGGGTGAAGGCTTCTTGCGTTGTTCTTATGCTACTTCTGTAACCCAATTAAATGAAGCTTTGGAACGAATCGGAAACTTTGTTTACAAACTGCAAAAAGAGGGTTAATACTAAAGTAGAATCTTTTTACAAATGTGACATTTTTATCATTGGAAAAAAATAACTTTCTTTTACAAAATAATGTGTTATAATTTCAATTTGAAATAAGTTTTCATAAATTTGGAAACCATTTTTCCAAGGAGGGGTTAGCTTTGTTTTGTGTTGAATATGATTTACCGACGAATCGTGGGCACTATCTGGCAGAAGGCGATCATGGCGACCGATGGTCGGTGAAACCCGATAACGCATCTTTGCATGACATTTCCTTGGAAGATGAAATTCATATGCTTCGTCGCAAGATGGAACAGATCTTCCTCGAAGAGAAATCATTCACATCCGATATTGTAATTGAAATCAGCAGTTTGCTGGATTTAAAGATTAATGAATATATGAAGGCTAACCCGATTAAAGCAAAATAACGTTTATGCTGGATTGAAACGTTTCATTAATCGAATTAGAAAGTAAAGAAAGGGAGACCTGAGAAGGTCTTCTTTTTTTGTGTGAAAGGGCAGGGTGATCCCCCGATAAGCCAGGTTATTTTTTTGCGTGGAACAATTGTGATATATTGGACATAGGAGACTAAAGGGGGAACTGGAATGAAGAGATTTTGGGGGCTTACTGCAATCATTTCTATCGTTTTTCTGCTTGCTGGTTGTGGAGGTAAAGATGGTTTTTCCATATTCATCATTGATAACCAAGGAAATCCATCTGTAATCTCAGAGCAGTTACAGGCCAATCTGCAACAGAAACTGGGCGAGGAACCCAAGGTAGAAGTGATCACCAGTGCGATGTATGATGTTCAGAAAATTATGGTAGAATATGCGGCTGGAGGACATGATATCTTCATATTGCCTGAAACCGACATGAAACAATACGGAAGTAATGGCTCCAATGTTCCGCTGGATGATACTTTTGATCCCAAGAAGTTTGAACGGGGTGTATTTGAGGGTGGAGTATTGGTAGAGAAGGGTGAAGGAGATGGAGGTTCAGATCTCAAGCAAGAATCACATCTTTACGGCATTCCACTCGAAGATATGAAAATGTTTAAAGATGTAGAATATGCTGCGAGCAATTTGTTCGCTACCATTCCAGTGTCATCTTCTAATGTCGAAGAATCCAAAAAAGTGCTGAAGGCGCTGACAGAGTAAAGAAAATTCAGAATGGCTATGGAAGGAGGGAAGCGGATTGCTGATTACGGTCACAGGCGGCATAGGTAGTGGTAAAACCCGGTTTGCCCTCAAGTACGCAGCCGGGATTAGCCGGGAGGGTGTATATTTATCCACCGGTGATCATGATCCCGTTATTCCCGAATTGCCATCCGCTCATTATCGTGCCATTCATGCCGGGAACGGTCAGCATCTGACAGAGGTGATCACCCAGATTAATCGGGAATCCAATCTGTTTTTGGCGGATCAGCGAATTGTAATTGTAGACAGTCTGACCTCCTGGATGGCTGCCGGTTTCAGGGCAACAAAGGATCTGGATCATCAGCGTTCAGAGACACAGCTTTTGCTTGATGCATTATTGTCTTATCAGGGGAAGTTGCTTGTGATTACCAATGAAATGCATGGCACATTGCATCCTACCGAGGAAGAACGAATATTTACAGCGAGAATGGCTTCGGTTAATCGGATGCTGCAGATACATGCTGAAAAGATGTACTTGCTGGTATCTGGTCTGGCTATCGATCTTAAAAGTCAGGGTATGCGAAATGAAGATGAACGATAGCGAGATGACATAAACGGGTGATATAAAGAAGCCTCCTTAACCACGAATTGGTGGCGAGGAGGCTTTATTTATTAAGCTATTCTTTTTATTTCTGCTTTTTGCTACGTCTGATCCACCAGATGATACATCCGATGAGAATGATGGCCAGAATGACATACACTACAATGGAATAGACGTCCATAAAGTGCAAAATGCTCTCCCATGAAGCGCCAAGCGCAGCACCAACGCAGACTAGAATGACATTCCAGATCAATGTACCAATGGTTGTGAAGAGAAGGAATAAACCAAATTTCATATTGGACATGCCTGCGGGAATGGAGATAAGACTACGAACGAGGGGAACCATTCGGCAGAATAATACGGTCCACATGCCATATTTGTCAAACCATGCATCGACACGGTGAATATCCTCTTTTTTGATGCGCAGAACATGTCCCCAGCGTTCCACAATTTTCTCAAGGCGTTCGACGTCAATGAGTAGACCAATACCATACAGGATCACAGCACCAAAGACAGAACCAATAGTTGCGGCGATAATAACTCCTGGAAGAGTGAGACTGGTATAGGTGGTCATAAATCCGCCAAACGGCAAGATGATTTCGGATGGAATCGGGGGAAATACGTTCTCAAGAGCAATAATGAGTGCAATGCCTATGTAGCCGTATTGTTCCATGAAATCGGTTATCCAGTTTTGCATAATCGTCTCCTTTACTTTTGGTTTCCTTTGATTTGTCGTATACTCGGCAGAGCACACCAATTCTTATATACGTGTAAAGCGATAGACGGGTTTCTGAAAAAATGGCATTCCCGTATTCATTATTATATTACCAATTGGAGGGATAACGATGGGCATATATACACGAACAGGTGACGAAGGACAGACTTCGGTCATCGGTGGACGCGTCATCAAGGATGATGACCGAGTTGAGGCTTATGGTACGATTGATGAGTTGAACTGTTTTGTAGGCCAGGCGATCAGCCTTATTGACTCGGCTCAAGGGGAATTTGAAGATCTGCGTGAACACCTGTTGGAAGTTCAGCAGGAACTGTTTGATTGCGGGTCGGATCTGGCCTTTGTGAAGATTAGTGAGACCAAATATAAGGTGAGAGATGAAATGGTCACACGTCTGGAACAATGGATCGACCAGTATGATGCAGAGAACCCAAAAGTGGAACGATTCATTATTCCTGGTGGCAGTCAGCTGTCTTCTGCTCTTCATGTGTGCCGTACTGTATGTCGTCGCGCAGAGCGTCGCACGGTAACACTTGGACAACATACAGATATTAATCCGTCTGTACGACGGTATCTAAACCGACTGTCTGATTACTTCTTCGTGGTTGCACGGACAGCCAACGCGAGACAACAGGTGGCGGATATTGAATATGTGCGGAGCAAAAAAGTCTTCCGCCGCAAAGAATGAGCCAGTATTATTCGCCGATTGTCTACACGGTGACCGAACAAGAAGATGGCTGGCTGCTGAAGACCGTGCTTCAGCGGCGGCTGCTGGTGTCGCGTAAGCTTTTGTCCAAAATTAAGCTGACGGAGCAAGGTGTCATGCTTAATGGAGAGCGCGTGTACATTAGCGTCAAGGTAGCTACGGGTGATGTCGTTGAAGTTCGGATGGAGCAAGAGGAATCGGATGATATTTTGCCCGAGCCTATTCCATTTACCGTTCTGTACGAAGATGAGCACTTGCTTATTGTCAACAAGGATGCGGGCATCATCGTTCATCCAACACATGGACATTACACGGGGACTTTGGCAAATGGCGTTGTTCATTACTGGAAAACCAAGGGCGAGCGTTTCCGGTTTAGACCGATTCATCGACTTGATCAGGAAACGTCAGGTGTGCTCGCAATAGCCAAGAACCCTTATGTGCATCAGCATGTTTCTGAACAGATGATCGCTGGAACAGTAGACAAGAAATATATTGCACTTGTGCACGGCAGCCCTGTCCCGGAACAAGGGGCAGTAGATGGCCCGATCGATCGCGATCCTGAAGAGCCACACCGCCGAATCGTAACACCTGATGGTTACGCTGCAAGAACGTTGTACACAACCTTAACACGTTGGTCAGGGGGCAGCGCCAGTGCGATAAGCCTCAAGCTGGAAAGTGGCAGAACCCATCAGATCAGGGTACATATGACGTCCATCGGCTGCCCGTTGATAGGTGATCGAATGTACAAGACACTACCTGTGCATGAGATCGATGAGCAGACCATGGCTGTTCGAGAAGAACGGGATACCTGGATCGAACGCCAGGCATTACACGCTTGTGAATTGACGTTTGAACATCCAATTCTAAAGGAACGCATAACGTTCCAAGCTCCTTTTCCAGCAGATATGGCCGCGCTAGAGAAGCGTTTGAATGATGAGGCAGCTCCCAGAGAAGAACTGTAGGAAGCTGCGAAGGGGCTCTTAGTTTTGCACCTCGTATCGCAGTTTCCTGCACAGCCTGTCCTGTTTGGAGTTCAACGCTGTTTGTCTTACCCTTGTGAGGGATGCTTAATGCACCCGAACAACATGCCGTAGGCTAATCTTTATGGTTCTATGGTTAATGTATTGATGTTTACCAATTTGATGTTAAATATTTCAAGAATTCAAATCTCAAAAGCTTTTAAGGATACAAAAGCTGTAAGATTTTGATCCGAAAAAATATAGACGAATGTGAGTTTTTGATCTCATTCGCAAAAGTCAGTAAAATTACATGGCGATGGTATCGATTTGGAGCGACTTTTGGATTTGCGAAGCAAACCAAGGGAAGCGAGAAGTCGAAACCGGAGCAGAGGAGGAACACATACCATGAGTAACTTAAAAGTATATCAATATGCCAAATGCGGCACATGCCGCAAAGCTGTAAAATGGCTTGAAGCTCAAGGACATGAGCTGGAGTTAATCCCTATTTTTGACTCACCGCCATCCGAATCTGAACTAACAGAACTCATTCAAAAGAGCGGGCTGGAAGTGAAAAAGTTCTTTAATACGAGTGGGGAAGTATACAAAGAACAACAATTGAAGGACAAGCTTCCAGGCATGTCCGCTGATGAACAGATTCGTTTACTGGCTTCCAATGGTCGACTGATCAAACGTCCGATCGTTACGGATGGAGAAAAGGTGACGGTTGGATTCAAGGAAGAAACGTATGAGCAGGAATGGAATAACGCATAAACGCGCTGAATATCAGCCTTGAATTGTTCAAAATTCAGGGCTTTTTTGGCTGAACGATGGTTGGCGGAACTATGCTATAATGATAGAATTAGTTTCGATATTTTATATGCTAGATTTAGATAGGAGAGAACAAATTCAAGTGAATCAACGTAATGAACCTACTTTGTTGCTGGTAGACGGTATGGCGGTGTTGTTCCGTGCTTTTTATGCGACATCTGCAAGCGGATATATCAGACGTACAAAGGCAGGATTGCCTACCAACGCAGTCTACGGATTTATCCGTTATTTCTGGGATGCGGTTCAGACTTTTGGGCCAAGTCATGTCGTATGTTGTTGGGATATGGGCGGTAAGACGTTCCGCGGTGAAGAATACGCAGCTTACAAAGGCAACCGGGCCGAAGCTCCGGATGACCTGATTCCCCAGTTTGCTCTGATTCGTGAAGTCATGGATAGCCTGGGTATTCCGAATATAGGTGCACAAGGATTCGAAGCCGACGATTGCATCGGGACGCTTGCGAAGTATTATACCGAAGAGACCGATATGAATGTTATGGTACTGACGGGTGACCACGACATGTTGCAACTGATCAATGACCGCACAAGTATCATTATTATGAAAAAAGGCCATGGCAACTACATGGTGTACAACCCTGAAACGCTCATGGCTGAGAAACAACTGACACCTCGTCAAGTGATTGACATGAAGGGTCTGATGGGAGATGCCAGCGACAATTATCCCGGAGTACGGGGAATTGGTGAGAAAACAGCGTTGAAGCTTGTACAGGAATACGGCTCCATTGAAGGGATTCTGAGCAACATGGATAAACTGACCCCTTCGGTGCGTAACAAGATTGAGAATGATCTGGACATGCTTCATCTGTCCCGCAAACTGGCAGAGATTCATTGTGCTGTTCCGGTTGCCTGTGCGCTGGATATCTGTGAATTGCGTCTTGATCCGGATATGGTGATGGACAAGTTTGAACAACTTGAGATGAAGAGCCTTGGCTCTTGGATGGGAGTGGCAATAGGGTGAGCAACATGAATAACGTACGAACAGGCAAAAAGTGGTGGACAGGGGCTATGGCCCTTGTCCTGGCCTTGCCCGTAATTCTTTCGGGAGCAGTAAGTGCACCACAGACAGTAGATGCCAAAGCAGCAATTAACACCAAAGTACAGAAAGTAAAAGCAGCAGGACGTAATTTTACCGTACAGACCGTTTCGATTCCAAAGGGAACACCGGTTACCGTGGGACTCGCGAAGAAGCAAGTTGGCCAGACGGCAACATTGCCATCGATTGTGAAAGCCTATGGTGCGCAAGCAGCCATTAACGGAGCGTTTTTTGAAGCATATAACGGAGCACCAGATCCATACGGTATGTTAATAGCAAATGGTAAGGTCATACATATTGGAAGATACGGAACATCCATCGGATTTAAGGAAGACGGCTCGGCGATCATGGATTCACTTCAGGTGAGTTTGACAGGTAAAGTAACGGATACAAAAGGTAAATCACGCAGTTGGTATGCCACCTTTATTAATCGAACACCTTCAGCGAACGCAAGCATTACGATGCTGTATACGCCTGAACGAGGTGCCACAGTTGGGTTCAAAGGTGGCACTGCGGTTGTCATGGAGAAAGGTATCGTGACCAAAAAAGTGCCCAATACAAATGTAGCGATTCCTAAGAATGGCTCGGTATTGGTCTTCACAGGTAATCAGAAGTCTTCTTCGGACCGTTTCACCGTTGGTTCGACCGTAGAAATGAATTATAAGTATACGAACGCAGCAGGCAAAGAGATCCCTTGGCAAGATGTAGTGACTGCTGTTGGGGCAGGGCCCCGTCTGGTAAAAGACGGCAAGGTAGCTGTCAATCCGACGAGCGAAGGTTTCAAGGATGCCAAAATTCTTAATGCTTCCGGAGCCAGAAGTGGTATTGCGATCATGGCAGACGGTTCTGTTATGCTGGCTACCGTTTCCGGAGCAACAATCAAGGAGTGGGCAGCGGTGATGCAGAAGCTTGGCGCCAAACAGGCCATGAATCTGGATGGCGGTGCTTCCTCGGGTATGTATGCCGGGGGCAAAATGCTGACTTCTCCAGGTCGGCTATTGAGTAATACACTCGTATTTGGCGGCTCTGTGCGTTAAAAGAAAGTGATTATGGGAGGTATGACGCAAATGACACTCACATCTGATCGAAAGCCAGGGGAGGGCAATACAGCTGTTCTGGCCATTAATGTAGGACTGCCGCAACCGCTCCCTGGGCAGAAGCGTGAAGTGCTGAGCGGCATAGTGAAACATCCTGTATCCGACGCGGTTTTCCTGTCATTCACTGGAATGCCAGGGGACGCGCAGGCGGATCTGGTGCATCATGGCGGCCCTGACAAAGCCGTTTGTGTATACGATTACAGTCGTTATCCGGCGCTGGAACAACTGATGGATCGCAAGCTGGATTGGGGAGCTTGTGGAGAAAATCTGACGGTTGAAGGCTGTGCCGAAGAAGACGTACGGATTGGTGATGTGTACGAGTTGGGCGAAGCCACAGTGCAGGTCAGTCAGCCCAGACAACCTTGCTTCAAGCTGGGTGCGAGGTATGACTATAAGGAGCTGCCTGTTTATTTTCAGGAGACTGGATATACCGGCTTTTACTTTCGTGTACTGCAAGAAGGTGAGGTAAGGCCTTTATCGATATTTCGACGGATCAGCACCGATCCAGCCTCAATGACGGTTCTTGAAGCCAATCGAATCATGCATCAGGGGAAAGAAAATGTCGAAGGTATTCAGGCGTTGCTGGCCATTCCTGCGCTGTCAGACAGCTGGAGGCAAACGTTAATGAAACGATTGTCCAAGCTGGAGAACAAGTAGCGGGGTAATTATCGTGTCATCAAGTAAAGCAATTCGAATTCCTTTTTAAACTAACTTGGGAGTGTGACTAACATGACGATCTTAGGCGCAATTGAAGCAGGCGGAACCAAATTTGTATGTGGTATTGGCACAGAAAACGGAGAAGTTCTGGAACGCGTAAGTTTTCCAACAACAACACCGGAAGAGACCATGGCTCAAGTGATTTCATTTTTTGAAGGTAAAGGCATTGAAGCTCTGGGTGTAGGTTCATTCGGTCCGATTGATCCGATTGAAGGAAGCCAAACATATGGCTATATCACAACAACACCTAAACCACATTGGGGACAGTATAACGTGATTGGCAAGCTCAAGGAGCATTTTGATGTGCCGATGACATTTGATACGGATGTGAATGGTGCGGCACTTGGAGAAGCAACCTGGGGCGCTGCACAAGGTCTTGAGAGCTGTCTGTATATCACTGTGGGTACAGGTATTGGTGCAGGTGCTGTGGTTGGCGGTAAAATGGTCCATGGATTGTCACATCCAGAGATGGGACATATCATTGTACGCAGACATCCGGAGGATACATACGAGGGTTTCTGTCCGTATCATGGTGACTGCCTCGAAGGCCTTGCAGCAGGACCAGCCATTAACAAACGTTGGGAGCAACCGGCTTATGAACTGCCTGCAGATCATAAAGCTTGGGAGATCGAAGCACATTACCTGGCACACGCCCTGATGAACTATGTTCTGATTCTCTCTCCGCAGAAAATTGTCATGGGTGGCGGAGTAATGAAGCAGGAGCACCTGTTCCCGATGGTTCGTAGCAAACTGCAGGAGTTGCTGGCTGGATACGTTCAGCATCCGGCACTTCAATCCGACATTGACCAGTATGTTGTTTCACCAGGACTTGGTGACAATGCGGGTCTGTGTGGTTCACTGGCGCTTGCCAAGTTGGCATTGAATAAGTAGGTCATTAAGGGATTGACGAATTTTACCATTGTGGTATGATATGGGCAACAGCATAGTACGGTTAATGAGGAAGCACCTCTCTTGCATGGATTTTGCAGGAGGGGTGTTTTTTTGTGTTGCCTATAGGTAGTATCTCTAACTCGTATAAGCTGAATATTCAAAGGGAGGGAACGAAAATGGAAGTCATTTTCATGAACAGATTGTCCAGAATGTCAGATCAGAATGCAGAGTATGCACAGTTATGGATTGGGGAAGAGGAAGATAGTTGGCAGCTGGGATGGAGTCGCTACGAGGAAGGAGAGCGTGAGGACAGCATCTGGTATGAAGGGACTTCTTGGGAGGAGCTGCTTCATATTTACCGTCATCAGCTTGCCATACAGATGAGTGAGGGGTACCGACCGCAGTTGCAGGGGTTATTTCATGAGAATGATGATCTGAAGTCACGCAGTTATGGTGGACAGCGGCTCCATTGTTACAGTGAGTTATACGGCAATGAGCAATTATATACGGATCTGTGCACATGGCGCAGGAAGAGAGCTGTGTCTGACCGGAAGGCACCGTATTTTATTGCAACGAATCGTCTGTTGCGTTTGATCAGTGCCTTTGTTCCGCAATCGCTGGATGAACTGATGCAACTTCCGGGCGTAGGAGAGAGCAAAGCAACTGAGTATGGTACGGAATGGATGGAGATTACAACCGGATTGGAACGTTCAACGACATTCCCGCTGGACTGGGTATACACGGCGCTGAAGGAAGAAGAGTATGAGAGTTGGTTATACAAGCAGAGAGAGCAGAAGTATAAGCAGGAACTTGATAAGTTCACCACGCGTAAGCAGGTGCTTGAAGGCATGAAGGAAGGGTATACGTTAGAGGAGATTGTTAATCGATCCGGATTATCCCGACGCGAGTTGGTTGAGCTGTTAGAGGCACTGGATCACGAAGGTTATGACACCGATTGTCTTCTTGATGTGGAGCTGGCAGTGATGCCAGAGAACGAACAAGAGGCCGTATGGAGTGCGTATGAGGAGCTGGGAGATACGTTCCTGAAGCCAGTATTACATAAGGTGTATGGAGGAGAGAAACCCGATGGAGGAAGTCTGGAGCAGGTCTATGAAAGACTGCGCATGATTCGAATCCGCTTCCGTCGGCACGCAGAGACAGAGAAGAATGTTGGTTAATAATCAGAAATGAAAAAAGACGAGGCGTTTCTCCGGAGGAGCGCTTCGTCTTTGTTATTTCATACGAGTTCATACCCAGTCTTTCTTACGGAAAATGAAGAACATGCTCAGGCCCAGTGTAACCATCAGGCCAATCACAACAAAATAGCTGTATTTCCAGTTAAGCTCTGGCATATTCGTAAAGTTCATGCCGTATATACCGGTAATGACCGTCAGCGGCATGAAGACCGTGGTAATGGCGGTAAATACACGCATGATCTCATTCGCCCGGTTCGCAATACTGGATTGGTAGGCTTCTCGCAAGTTGCCCATTAGGTCGCGATAAGTCTCAAAGGTTTCAGATATTTTTACAGCATTCTCATAGATGTCACTGAAATACTTTTGCAGTTGATCATCGATGAGACGCAGATCTTTTTTGTTCAGGGTGTTAATGACCTCTTTCTGAGGTCCAAGGACTTTTTTCAGCCACAGAATCTCACTGCGCAGCCCGATAATTTCACTCAAATGTGACTTTTTGGTGTGCATCAGAATGTCTTCCTCAAGCTTCTCGATCCGTGCTTCAATTCGGTCACCTACGGTGAAATAATTATCAACAATCAAGTCAACCAGCAAATACAGCAGACGATCCGGTGTACTGATTTCCTGTTCCCACAGGATGGGTTTCAGTGTGCGCAATTCGCTGACCTTGTGCTTGGTAACACTAATAATGAAATGTCTGCCGAGGAATAAGTTGACCGCACGTAGAAATATCTCTTCATCATCAAAACGGATGCTATTAATCACAATAAAATAATGGTTCTCATAAATTTCAATCTTCGGACGTTGTTCTTCGTCACTAAGACAGTCTTCCACAGCCAGATCATGCATCAAGAACAGCGGCTGAAGTACCGCCAAATCGTCTATGTCTGCATCAATCCAGTAAAATCCTTCCGCTGGTGGAGTCAGCGCCTGCTGAATGTCGTCCACCGGAATAAATACACCGTTGTTTACCAACCGGATTTTCATCGTTAATCTACTCCTTCTGCACCCGCCAACTTGGCGGATATTATCATTATGGGCGCAAAAAGAACAAATCAGCCGGTCGGCAGCGGAGCCTGGAGATCAGGGCTGCGTTCACTATATAATCAAACGGAAGTCACGTCCCGCTGCCGGCATGCTGATGTCAGTTCTCTATGCAGTTTGTCGGAATTCGGCTGCCAGTCAGGCCTCGGGTCGCCATCCATTTAATATGTCACCTCTCACATAAGGGTTTATAACACCTTGTTTAGTATACCGCTGGTACAAGGTGCTTTCAAGCGCAAAAATGTGTCTATTTCGCGCCCTGAGGCAGTGTATGACAATGGATGATGAACGGTTCCGATCTGGGAAGCAGACATCGAACTGCAACTTGACGTGAGGGCATTAATGTAATAAAGTAGACGGTGAACCATATTCAATTACAATCTAATACAGCGAAATCTTATCAAGAGTAGGTGGAGGGACTGGCCCGATGAAACCCGGCAACCGGCGGTATACCGCACGGTGCTAATTCTTGCAGCGACTAAGTGTCAAGTGGCACTGTTGTAACTGAGAGATGAGAGAGGCGCATATCTATTTTACATATGACCTTTCTCGAAATCCGAGGAAGGTCTTTGTCATATGCCCCGACTTCTCAGCAGTGATTTTCGCTAAGGAACTTGAGGTTGTTTGTAACGTTGGATGAAAGAGCAATTCAATGTTTTTACAAGCTCAAGGCAGTCTATAACTGTATTGATGTGAAGACATCAAGCCAGGGGTGGCTGCATCTATCTATGCACAAGGAGGAGTTAGACTTACTATGCCAATCAAAATACCCGATACGCTACCAGCAAAAGAAGTACTTGAAGGAGAGAATATCTTCGTCATGGATGAAACTTCTGCATATCAGCAGGATATTCGTCCACTCCGTATCGCTATATTAAACCTGATGCCCACAAAGGAAACGACCGAAACACAATTGCTTCGTCTGGTGGGAAACACGCCTATTCAGGTGGATGTCGTTCTCGTACATCCCAAATCCCATACGTCGAAGAATACGTCTCAGGAGTATTTGGATCTGTTCTACAAAACCTTCGATGAAATTGAGCACCGTCGTTTCGATGGAATGATCATTACGGGTGCCCCGGTGGAACAGATGGATTTCGAAGACGTGAACTATTGGAATGAAATCCAGGAGATTTTCGAATGGACCAAAACCAATGTGACTTCAACCCTCCACATATGTTGGGCTTCCCAGGCAGGTTTATACCATCATTTTGACGTACCCAAGGTTGCACTTGATGAAAAGTGTTTTGGCGTTTTCCCACATACCATCAATAAACCACATGTTCCGTTGTTGCGTGGATTCGATGAAGTATTCAACGTTCCACATTCTCGTCATACGGAAGTGAGACGCGAAGATATTGAAAAGAATGAGAATTTAGAGATTTTGGCTGAATCCGAGGAAGCGGGGATCTTCCTGGTTGCTACCAGAGACGGCAAACAGATTTTTGCCACAGGACATGCCGAGTATGACCCGTTCTCATTAAAGTGGGAGTATGACCGGGATACAGCTAAAGGGTTGGATATCGCATTGCCTAGACATTATTATCCGAATGACGATCCTTCCCGTGTGCCACCAGCTACTTGGCGCGCTCATGCCAACTTATTATTCTCTAACTGGCTCAATTACTATGTGTATCAAGAAACACCTTACGATATTGGCCCGCAAATCTAATCGAGATTACAGGAGGATGCAGCAATGGAAGACAACAACAAGTTGAAAATCGAAAGCCGCTTAGCACAAATTGGGTCCATCAATGAACCGGTTACAGGCGCCATTAACTTTCCGATCTATCAATCCACTGCGTTTCGCCACCCGAAGCTTGGACAAAGCACGGGGTTTGATTATATTCGTACGACCAACCCAACTCGCAAAGTGTTGGAAGAGGCGGCCGCAGCGCTGGAGTCCGGTGATGCAGGATTTGCCTGTAGCTCAGGTATGGCCGCGCTGCAAACCATCTTTGCCATGTTTGGTCAAGGGGATCATCTGATTGTATCGCTGGATCTGTATGGTGGAACCTATCGTCTGCTGGAACGAATTCTGTCCCGTTTCGGCGTAACTGCAAGTTATGTGGACACGAATGACCTTGCAGCACTGGAGAAGGTTCGTCAGCCGAATACCAAAGCTGTATTTATTGAGACACCAACCAATCCACTGATGATGATCACAGATGTGGAAGCTGTCGCTTCCTGGGCGAAAAGTTACAACCTGTTGACCATTGTTGACAACACGTTGTTGACTCCATTTTTCCAACGTCCGATTGAACTGGGTGCCGATATCATCATTCATAGCGCTACCAAATATCTGGGCGGACACAATGATGTGTTGGCCGGACTAATTATTACCAAAGGTGAGGCGTTATCTGCAGAGATGGCGTTCCTGCATAATTCCATTGGAGCAGTATTATCTCCAAGTGACTCCTACCAGTTGATGAAAGGTATGAAAACGCTGGCTCTTCGCATGGAGCGTCATGAGCACAATGCACTTACTATTGCTAAATACTTGCTTGAGCACCCAGCGGTGGTTGAAGTGTATCATCCAGGTCTATCCGATCACCCGGGGTATGAGATACAGAACAAACAATCCACGGGTAATACAGGTATCTTCTCTTTCAAAGTGAAGGATGCACGTTATGTTGAACCGTTGCTACGTCATATCAAACTCATTGCTTTTGCCGAAAGTCTCGGCGGAGTTGAATCACTCATGACTTATCCCGCAGTACAGACTCATGCAGATATTCCGCTTGAAATTCGTGAAGCCGTAGGTGTGGATGACCGTCTGCTCCGGTTCTCCGTAGGCATTGAACATGCAGATGATCTGATTGCAGATCTCGGCAATGCTCTGACAGTTGCACAACAGGAAGTGGAAGGAGGAGTGCACTCATGAGTGAGTCCAACAACAAGCCCAATTCCGAGTTGAAATTTGATACCAAATTGCTCCATTTTGGCGATGAGATTGACAAAACGACTGGAGCCTCCAGTGTACCGATCTATCAAGCATCAACCTTCCATCATTTTGATATCTTCAATCCACCTCAACATGATTACAGTCGTTCGGGTAATCCGACACGTCAGGCTCTGGAAGATTACATCACATTGCTGGAGGGCGGCGCACGAGGCTTTGCCTATTCTTCGGGGATGGCTGCGATCTCAAGCGTGTTCATGATGTTCTCGGCAGGGGATCACATGATTGTAACGGAAGACGTATATGGAGGTACGTATCGTTTGCTTACTTCCATATTAAGCCGTATGCAGATCGAGACAACCTTTGTAGACATGACCAATATAGATGAAGTAAAAGCGGCACTCAAGCCAAACACCAAGGCAGTTTATATGGAAACACCTTCCAACCCTACACTGCGAATTACGGATATCGCTGCCGTAACTGACTGGTCGAAGGAACATGACCTGATCACGATTCTGGATAACACCTTTATGACACCGTACTATCAGCGTCCAATTGAGCTTGGTGTGGACATCGTCGTACATAGTGCTACGAAGTTTCTCGGAGGTCACAGTGATGTACTGGCAGGGTTAGCGGTTGCTCGCACGGAATCACTTGGCGTACAACTGAAACAGTTGCAAAATGGACTTGGAACTGTACTCGGGGCACAAGAATCCTGGCTTCTGATGCGCGGGATGAAAACCTTGGGGGCTCGTATGGCTCATAGTGAACGGAGCACAGCCAAACTGGCGGCATGGCTTAATGAGCGCAGTGATATTACCGCTGTGTTTTATCCTGGACTTGAGGATCATCCGGGCCGTGAGGCACATGAGCGCCAGTCCACAGGATATGGAGCTGTCGTTTCTTTTGACGTCGGTTCAGGTGATCGTGCAAAAGCAGTTCTTAACCGGGTGAAGCTCCCCATTGTTGCTGTAAGCTTGGGAGCTGTGGAGAGTATTCTGTCCTACCCAGCGATGATGTCTCATGCGGCAATGCCGGCTGAGGTTCGCCGTGACCGTGGCATTACAGATGGGTTGCTGCGCTTCTCTGTAGGTCTGGAAGATATCGAAGATCTCATTGTAGATTTGGAACAAGCGCTTCAGGAATCCTAACAAAAGTGGATGCCCGAATACGCCGATGCGTATCACTTAATCTCGAACTAATTCTTTTCCATATGTAAAAATTTTTACTTATTTTTAAAGCACCTGTACATAAGGTGCTTTTTTTCACATGTAACCTGTGTTACGATATGTGGAGTACAGAAATACGATGTTGCCACCAGAACTTGCTTCTCTTGAGCAAGTTGGGACGGATCGTTATATAATTTCTCTTCATGAGGGAGGCTTTTTTACGATGAGTACGGTAGACCGTATCTTAGATAAAGCCCTTCGGGGCGAACGTTTGGACTTGGAAGACACGATTCAGCTATTTGAATCCAATGAAGTGGACAAAATCGGGGCAGCTGCTAATGTCATTATGAAACGCATGCACCCTGAACCATACAGAACATTTGTAATTGGGCGTAACGTCAACTACACAAACGTGTGTGATGTGTACTGCCGTTTTTGTGCTTTCTACCGCAGACCTGGTTCGGATGAAGGTTATGTGCTTCCGGACGAAGTGATTTTCCAGAAGATTCAGGAAACGGAAGATGTGAATGGTACCGAGATTTTGATGCAAGGTGGAACGAATCCAAACTTGCCTTTCAGCTATTATACAGACCTGTTGAAAGCCATCAAAGAGCGTTTCCCGAACATCACGATGCACTCTTTCTCCCCAGCGGAGATTATGAAAATGGTTGAAGTATCCGATGGCCTTACATTGGAAGAGGTTGTACGTGCCATTCACGAAGCTGGACTGGATTCCTTGCCTGGCGGCGGCGCTGAAATTCTGGATGACCGCACACGTCGGAAAATCAGCCGCTTGAAAGGTTCATGGCGGGATTGGATGGACGTTATGCAAACTGCACACCGCATCGGTATGAACACCACGGCAACGATGGTTATCGGCCTTGGTGAATCGATGGAAGAGCGTGCATTGCACTTGCTCCGTGTACGTGAAGCTCAGGACGAATGTATTGCGAACAAGTACGACTCCGAAGGTTTCCTGGCATTCATTCCTTGGACCTTCCAGCCAGACAATACCAACCTTAAGCTGGAGCGTCAGACTCCGGAAGAGTACTTGAAGACTGTAGCCATCAGCCGACTGGTGCTGGATAATATCAAGAACATTCAATCCTCTTGGGTAACGATGGGTCCTGAGATCGGTAAGAAGTCGCTTGAATTTGGTTGTAATGACTTCGGTAGCACGATGATCGAAGAGAACGTTGTATCTGCTGCTGGTGCAACTTACAAAGTTAACATTGAATCCATTCTCCGTTTGATTCGGGAGTCCGGTTATATCCCGGCACAACGTAACACCCGATATGACATCGTTCGTATGTTCGACGAAGAGAATGCCGTACATGAAGATTTCGTAATGCAGAACTAATTCTAATTAATTCAATACTACTCTCCATAAACTTTGATCGTTAGATAAGTATTTATGAAGCCAAGCCCGCTGACTACTCCGTTTGGAGAGACGGCGGGCTTTTTGATTTCTTTCTGCGGTTCGAGGTCATCAAACAGTACATGTTACGCAATTGGCGATATTTTATATTGAAATTGAACTGTTACAATGAAAGGGAACTTGTGTAGTCAGACACGCTGGAAGGGGTTAAACCGATGAAGAGAAGAATACTTGGCAAGACGGAACTGGACGTACCTGTATTGAGTTTTGGAGCATCCTCACTCGGTTCTGTATTTCGTGACATTGACCGGGACGAAGGGATTCGCACTGTACATGCGGCTGTAGATGCGGGGATGAATTACATAGACGTTTCGCCTTATTACGGGCTGACAAAGGCGGAGACAGTGTTGGGTGAAGCCATCCGCAGCTTGCCTCGCAGTTCATATATGTTATCAACCAAAGCCGGACGGTATGGGGAAAATGAGTTTGATTTTTCACGTCAGCGGATTCTGGATAGTGTGCAAGAGAGCCTGGATCGATTGCATACAGACTATATCGACATTCTGTTCCTGCATGATATTGAATTTGTGCCAGCAGAGATCATTATAGAAGAAGCCTTTCCAACGTTGCTGCGTCTGAAAGAGCAGGGAGTTATACGACATGCGGGCATTTGTGGATTGCCCTTGCCGTTGTTCGAGAAGGTTCTGCCACAGATCGATGCGGATGCGATCATCTCGTATTGTCATTATTCATTGAATGATACCTCATTATTATCGTTATTGCCCCTGTTGGAAAAAAAAGAAATTGGCCTCGTCAATGCTTCGCCTCTTTCTATGGGCTTGTTGAGTACCCGAGGGGCTCCTGCCTGGCATCCGGCAGATGATCGGGTGAAAGAGCTCTGCCTGAAGGCTGCCCGCTTCTGTGCAGAACAAGGCAGTGACATTGCCAAGTTGGCCGTGCAATTCTCCACGTCGAATGAACGAATTCCGACAACACTGGTGAGCAGTGCCAGCCAGCGCAATATCCTCAATAATGCAGCCTGGATAGAGGAACCGATGGATCAGAGCCTGCTGGATGAAGTGCTGCGCATTCTGGCTCCATTGCATAACGAGACGTGGTCAAGCGGAAGACCTGAATATAATACGAAGCCAAGCAACACGACAGCAGAAGCATCAAAGGGGGAACTACGATGAGAGCCATTGTATGTGAAGAAATAGATCAATTGAAGCTCCAGGACCTGCCTCAACCGGAACGAGCAGAAGGAGAGGCGTTGGTTGCCATTCGGCGGATTGGGATCTGTGGAACGGATCTGCATGCGTACAAAGGCAACCAGCCATTCTTTACCTATCCTCGTGTTCTGGGTCATGAACTGGCGGCTGTTATTGAAGAAATCGGTCCGAACGAGGCAGGATTACAGCCTGGGGATCAGGTAAGTATTATTCCGTATCTGCACTGCGGTCACTGTATTGCATGTCGCAGTGGAAAAACCAATTGTTGTGCGTCCATGCAAGTCATGGGTGTGCACGTAGACGGAGGCATGAGAGAAAAAATCAACGTGCCTGTCTCACATCTGCTCTCAGCAGAGGGTTTGACACTGGATGAGACGGCAATGGTAGAACCATTAAGCATTGGAGCCCATGCTGTCAGAAGAGCAGGAATTAAACCTGGTGAGCATGTGGTTGTGATTGGAGCTGGACCCATTGGATTGGGTGTGATGGCATTTGCCAAACAGGCGGGGGCGCGTGTTATTGCCGTTGATCGTAATCTGGACAGGCTGGAGCTTAGCCGGACTTGGGCTGGAGCGGATGACCTGGTACAGGCCAATGAACATGCTGTACAACAAGTAGCTGAAATTACTGGTGGCGACTATGCTACAGCTGTCTTCGATGCAACAGGTAACGTGAATTCCATGAATGGGGCCATTCAATATGTGGCGCATAGTGGTCAACTCATTTTTGTAGGACTGGTGAAAGCGGATATTACCTTTCATGACCCCGAATTTCACAAGCGGGAGATGAGCATCCTGGGCAGTCGAAACGCAACCTGTGAAGATTTTGAACAAGTCCTGTCGACCTTGCGTCAAAAGAAATTAAGCATGGATGGGTATATCACACACCGAGTGGAATTTGATGAGTTACCTACTGCAATAGATCAATGGCTTTTGCCAGATTCACATGTAGTCAAAGCTATCGTTGAACTATAATATCAATTAATTATAATAACAGAAAAAAACGCTCTCTGACCTTGGTGGACAATACTGTCCATCCATAGGGGAAGAGAGCGTTTTTTTATTTTTCCGGATTCGTTACAATACCCGCATGTGGATCAATGTGACGCACAATGGACTTCAACCAGATCATCTCCAGCACATGTACCTCATAATAAAGTGCACCCGGGATTTGCCTGATCCATCCTTCCGCCATCGCGAGTTGTGTTGAGTCAGAAGTGGCTTCCAGAATTCCAGGTTCACGGCGTAGCCGTTTGCGTACAGCTTTTTCAACTTGAGAGCTTTGTGTGGTCAATATGCATACTTTGCGTTTGGAAGAGAAGCCCCTGAACGCAATGTACACCATTTCATAAGCAATAAGGTAGGCGATTACGGAATACATCGCTTGGTCCCAGCCAAAGACAACACCAGCGGCTGTCAGTATCAACAAGTTAAGAAGCATGATTATTTTTTCGATAAGCATCCGTTTTCCGCTAAACACACGTTCAGGTGGGCGGGAAGACGGATCACCGATTTCCAGCGTATCCAGTGTCCCGCCATACCGCACGACGAGTCCAATTCCGAGTCCGAGGCATAATCCGCCAAACATGGCAGCAGCCAGCGGATGCTCTACAAGTGGCGGCATGGGATGAAGCACAATGGCACCGATCGAAAAGACAACCAGACCTAGAACAGTAACCAGTACAAATTTCTTCTGCACAATCTTGTAAGACAGAAATATAAACGGCACATTGAATAAAAATAGGAACAAACCAATCCTCATTTCGGTCCAGTGGGCGAAGAGTGAGGAAATACCTGTAATGCCTCCAATAATAATCTTATTGGGGTGTAAGAACAATTCGAGTCCCACGGAGGCCAGAATTCCGCCCGCAATAACGAGAAACAGGTTTAACCAGCGGCGGGTAGACGATATCCTGGTCTTGGCGGTGTTTGGCACCGGATTAGCCGATATCAGAGGTGCTTTCATAGGTCATCCTCCTTAGTGCGGCTTTCGAGCCATTCTCCCTGGGTTAGTCACAGAAAGATCGGCGTAAGAGCCGCGAAGTACGTTAGTATGTCTGTTCTGTACAGACATAGGGATTATCCTTCTTTCTGCAGAACCTTTGGTTCTTCTTTCTTTTTCCGAGGATCTTTGAACTTAAATATTTTATCCAATAAACGGAATACATGTTTGGACTCTTTGGTTAATAAAGGACCCAGAATGGCCAGAATTAGGACATACAGCGCGGCAAACGGTTGAATCATTGGCAACAGTCCCCCGGCTTTACCCATGTTGGCCAAGATGATGGAAAACTCACCCCGTGACACAATGGTTAATCCAATATTCGCCGATGCTTTGGGTGATAGTCCTGCACTGCGCCCGGCCAGCATACCCGCTAGGAAGTTACCGAACAATGTAATAACAACTGCAATCAGAGCTAACCATACGGCATCGCCACCCAAGGACAACGGATCAATGGACAATCCAAAGCTGAAGAAGAAGATTGCTCCGAAGAAGTCACGGAACGGTAGAATCAAGTGCTCAATCCGTTTCGCATGTTCTGTTTCAGCAAGCACCAGACCAACCAGTAATGCACCAATCGCTTCGGCAACATGAATGGTTTCAGAGAAACCAGCTACCAGGAACAAGGCTCCAAATACAACGAGAGAGAATAGCTCATTCGATCGAATTTTAAGCAATTTGTTTAGTAGCGGTGTTGCTTTGCGTCCAAGGATAATCACGATAAGCATGAATCCGAGGGCAATAAGTGCGGACATGATGACGCCTCCGATGGAGGATGAATCACTAAGCACAAGTCCGGACAAGATCGAGATATATACAGCGAGGAATACATCTTCGAACATAATAATACCCAATATCATCTCTGTTTCCGGATTGGCCGTTCGTTTCAAATCGACGAGTACCTTGGCCACAATGGCACTGGAAGAGATGGTAGTTATACCTGCGATAATAAGTGCTTCTGCAACTGGGAAACCGGACACAAAACCGAATATTAATCCCAGCGTAAAGTTAATGCCGATGTAGATCGAGCCGCCTACTGCAATGGAGCGACCCGATTTAATTAAACGACCTACCGAGAATTCAAGTCCAAGGTAGAAGAGAAGGAACAGGATACCGATCCGACCCATAAATTCAATAAAAGGCTGACTCTCAATAAAACGGAAGTCCAGATGCCAGATTTTCATGGCATGTGGCCCAACGGCCATCCCGATCAGAATATAAAATGGAACGACCGAAAATCTTAGTTTTGCCGATAAAAGGCCGGCTGCTGCAATGAGCACAAGGGCCAGACCTACTTCGAATATCAAATGATCCATCTATTTACCCCCTTCCAGTCAGGAGGAGGGATTTAAACAGTTTCTGCTGATTGCGTTCGCCAACGGCTACCACCGTGGATTCTGCACTGATAACTACCTCCGGACCTGGGCTGATATGTTTTTTGTGATTTTTCTCTACAACGGCGATAACCGTTGCCCCAGAGTTTTGACGTACGTCCAATTCACCGATGGATTTACCGATACTTCCGAAGGATGGTTCGATTTTGTACCACTCGATAATCAGGTCGTCAAACGTTACTTCAATATTTTCAAGCTGTTTTGGTTTGTAAGTTAATCCGCCAACAATAGCAGCAATCTGTCGTGCTTCGTAATCGTCAAGTGTGATCATCGAGATGCTTTGATCGGGATCATCATACTCGAAGTGGTACATTTCCCGGCGACCGTCATCGTGAATAATTATGACAATTTTATCACCGCTGCTTGTTTCAATCTGAAATTTTTTGCCGATTCCCGGCAAGTCTGTTTCGCGTACATCCATGGATTGTTGCCTCCTTATAATTAGGGGCTGGCCATAGAAGACAGGCTTATTTCCCGAAAATGATTAATCTGCTGCTCAAGGGAACATCAAAAGATGCGGGTAAACAGAGCCAGAAATTCCTGACACAGCCATATGATTTGAATTTGTCGGTGTGGGTACAACAAAAATAGGTACTGTCATAAACATGGGTTTATCTAACGTGTGCTAAAAGGGTTATAAGTTATGCACAAGCGCACCGTCTTAAATTACAGAGGTGTCTTCATGCAAAAGCAACCTGTAAATACGTCGTAACGGCTAGTGAAGAGCGTTCACGTATTTTGGTGCTATAGGGGTGAGGGATACATACATGCTGGTAAACTTAATAGGTAGCAGAAATAATCTGCGTTTAAACAGACAATACCACGGTTTAAAGGACAGACCCGTTGTAGGGATTCGCAGCATCAATAACAATGCGAGGACAAGAAAGACAGGCTTATTATGCGTAACCGCAATCAGCTTGGACATAACTTGTGGATATTTGCGAATGACAGGTTTCTGCTGGGATTCGGGTATTTGCAACAGCACTTCCTTGTTGGAAGTTGCTTCTACAGACACCCCAACGGCAGATTCGGACTGCATCGGAATAGGGAAGCACAAGGCTTGGAAAACGCACAAAATGATAATGATAGTGTAGTGGAGTATTCTAGGTTGTTGTCTCATTTTGGCTTCCCTCCTTTCCCGTGAAATATACTGTTATTAAAATAATAACACATTTTTGTCTTAACTCCAAACCTCTTTATAATATACTGAGAAATCATGACACGCTTTCCATCAATCCGCTTCGTATATCCCCATCGGCCTTGCCATATACTTTGAACAGGAAGGAAAGGAGTGATTCTTGTGGAACTGTTTGCTGTATGGACCGATGTATCGGGGCAAGAGGAAGCGGATCAATTTTATCGTTGTGTCAAGGAAAAAACCAAAGGTTTACATATAA
Source organism: Paenibacillus sp. FSL M7-1414 (assembly GCF_038003195.1). Lineage (NCBI taxonomy): Bacteria > Bacillati > Bacillota > Bacilli > Caryophanales > Paenibacillaceae > Paenibacillus > Paenibacillus sp. FSL M7-1414. Next base: position 1,924,188 of record NZ_JBBOOS010000001.1, read on the forward strand.
GTAAAAGAGGATTTCGGCTCACCTTCAAACATAATGATGGAAGAGCAACCTGGGTGTGCAGAGGGAATGAGAATCACGAAGACTTCCAGCAATGGCTTCCCCGGATCAGTGATCTGCTCTCCCTTGGACTCGCCGACTTCATTATGGAGACACAAGAACGGAGCATGGTGGAGGATATGATCGCCAAGGCGTGTTCTGTCATGGATGAGCATGAGGTGGAAAAGGTCAATCGAATCTGCATGCCACTTCTATTAAATGGTGATCTGGATCAGCCCGGACTTCGAGAGCGCCGTCGTACTACGTTAGCCAGTGGACTACGGCAGGACCTAGAGGATGTTCACTTTTTTCACCTTGAAGGCATTATCAACTTCCGCATACGGCCATATAAGCAGGAGCTTCAGGAATTAGTGGAGTATGCGCTGGATGAGTTCTGGATGGATCGGCAGTATGAAGAGTTTATGGGGTTGTTAAAATATTTTGTGTTTTTTCAAGAAGCCAAAGTACCTCTGGTTCATCTTGTACACAAGGGAATGCATGAATTTCAGGTCCTGGATGCTGGACTTAATCTGTTACCCGTGCAAAAGGATGAACAGGTCGTTGTGGAAATGCCGGGTCTTGAACTGGAGATGGATATTGAAGATATGATTGTAAGTACACTCATCTCAATCTCTCCTGAGAAGGTCATGCTCCATACACGCACCCCGGATCTGCCAATCATCTCGACCATATGCCAGATCTTTGAAGACAAAGTGCAAATATGTCATCATTGCCCGGAATGCGAAGTGCTGCGCTCAGGATTGTTGACAGGTCTTGACGCAAGTGATCTCGGCAATTATAATAACTGTTGATCCATGAATTTTTCATGTGAACCATTGAACCAAAAGCGTTGACAAAGACAACAACCACACGCAAGATCGGTGCAGAGAGAGGAACCAAGGCTGAAATTTCCTCCGGATATCCCGTATGGTTTACCCCTTTGTAGCTGCAATTTTGAAAGTGGAGTTAGAATATCGCCTTTATTGGGGATTATCCGCGAGTAAGGATCTGCCGGGTCATGCCCGTTATCGTCATGCCAATGAGGGCTGTATTTCCGAATATGGATGAATCAGCTGAATTAGGGTGGAACCACGAGTATATATCACTCGTCCCTTTGCCGGGACGGGTGTTTTTTGCGTTCCTTTGCAAAATGACTGGAATAGCAATAGATAATCAGTCCATAAATATCTGGACACAAAGGTTACATTAACAGGAGGAATGAGACAAATGGCAGTGAACATTAAATTACCGGATGGTTCGGTACGTGAGTACGCGGATGGCAGTAGCATTGAGGACGTAGCCGCTTCAATTAGCAGCGGATTGCGCAAAAATGCCGTAGCCGGCAAGCTGGATGGTATCGTGGTGGACTTGTCCACAACACTTCATGAGGGAGCATTGGTGGAGATCGTAACTCTGGATTCACCAGAAGGACTTGAAGTGATGCGTCATAGTACAGCTCACTTGATGGCTCAAGCAGTGAAACGTTTATATGGTAACAAAGAGGTACGCCTCGGTATCGGCCCTGTCATTGAAGATGGTTTCTACTATGATATGGACCTTGAACATGCGCTCAATCCTGAAGATCTGCAAAAGATCGAGAAGGAAATGGAACGTATTGTGAATGAGAACTTGCCAATTGTACGTAAGGAAGTTAGCCGCGAGGACGCGATCAAAACGTTCGAAGAAGTGGGCGATCCTTACAAACTTGAGTTGATTCGTGATTTGCCAGCAGACAGCGTGATTACGATTTATGAGCAAGGTGAATTCTTCGACTTGTGTCGTGGCCCTCACGTACCATCAACTAGCAAAATCAAAGTGTTCAAACTGATGAATGTCGCGGGTGCTTACTGGCGTGGAGATAGCAAAAACAAAATGCTTCAACGTATCTATGGTACGGCTTTTGTGAAAAAAGCACAGCTGGACGAGCATTTGCACTTCCTCGAAGAAGCTAAAAAACGGGATCACCGTAAGTTGGGTAAAGAGCTGGAAATGTTCACATTCTCCCAACTGGTCGGTCAAGGCTTGCCAATCTGGTTGCCTAACGGTGCGAAGCTGCGCCGTACTCTGGAGCGTTATATTGTGGATCTGGAAGAAAGCCTGGGATACCAGCATGTATACACACCAGTTCTGGGTAACGTGGAATTGTATAAAACATCTGGACACTGGGAGCACTACCAGGAAGATATGTTCCCGAAAATGGTAATGGATAACGAGGAACTTGTTCTCCGTCCAATGAACTGTCCTCACCATATGATGGTGTACAAGTCCAGCATGCACAGCTACCGTGATCTGCCAATCCGTATTGCAGAGCTTGGTATGATGCACCGTTATGAAATGTCGGGGGCATTAACAGGTCTGCATCGTGTACGTGCAATGACACTGAACGACTCACACATTTTTGCACGGCCGGATCAGATCAAAGAAGAGTTCGCTCGTGTTATCGAGTTGATTCAAACAGTCTATAAGGATTTCGGTATTAACGAATACCGTTTCCGTCTGTCCTATCGTGATCCGCAGGATACCGAGAAATACTTCCAGAACGACGAGATGTGGGAGATGTCCCAACGCATGCTGCGTGAAGTTGTGGAAGAACTTGACCTTCCATTCTATGAAGCTGAAGGTGAAGCGGCGTTCTACGGTCCGAAGCTGGATGTACAGATCAAAACAGCTCTGGGCAAAGAAGAGACATTGTCTACGGTTCAACTGGACTTCCTGTTGCCTGAGCGCTTTGAACTTGAATATGTGGGCGATGACGGACAGAAACATCGTCCAGTCGTTATTCACCGCGGTGTAATTAGTACAATGGAACGTTTCACAGCATTCTTGCTGGAGAACTTTGCAGGAGCTTTCCCATTGTGGTTGTCTCCGGTACAGGCAAAAGTGATCCCGGTATCCGGAAACTTCGACGATTATGCGCGTGAAGTGGAAGCGAAACTGAAACGTGCGGGAATCTCTGCTGAAGCCGATCTGCGGAACGAGAAGCTTGGATATAAAATCCGTGAGGCGCAGCTTGAGAAAATGCCTTATATGTTTGTTGTTGGTGAGAATGAGCGTAATGCAGAAGCCGTATCCGTGCGTAAGCGTGGAGAAGGCGATCTGGGCATGAAACCGGTCGATGAAATTATCGCTCAATTGAAAGAAGAAATTGCAACACGTTTGGTATAAATGAACAAATGATCTATCAGATAACCAGTGCATAAGTTGCGCTGATCACTCTGAATAACGTCTGAATAACATGGGATTGACCTATGTTATTCAGGCGTTTTTTCGTAGTGTTTGCAGTAAAAAGTATAGATTAATTGCTTTTTGGAAAACCTTTGCAGTGAGGGGGAGGTTATACAATGAAAAAGCAATTCTCAATTCAAAAGGAACATATACGGGGTTTATTGGTTGGCTGTGTAATATTCGCCGGGATGATGATCAACCTGAATCAGGCGGATGCCTATACATTTGAAGAGGAAAGTACAGTACTGCATGTCGAGAGTCAGAGCAGCGGCATTGAAGGTCCAATTATTGAAACTTCGAGCAAGTCTGATCAAGAATTTCCGGAACAGGTTAGCCATCAATACAGCGATGAGGCTCAGTTGACGACCATGGTGTATATGGCTTTATTGTGGTCACCACAACCAATGGTCATTCCAAGACCTGAGCTTCCAGAGAAACAAGTGGCAGATCCGTCTATGCCTGTGCTTGCTCCGCGTTCAGAACAAATCCTGGGTACACAAAAGGTTACAGCAACGGGATATACGGCAGGTGTTGAGTCTACAGGAAAAGGACCCAAACATCCTCAATACGGAATTACGTATTCCGGTGTCAAAGTACGTCGTGATAAAGAAACAGTTTCCACGATTGCAGCTGATCCAAAATTGTTCCCAATGGGTTCCATTCTGTACATTCCAGGCTATGGTTACGGAATTGTTGCAGATACGGGTTCAGCGATCAAAGGTAATAAAATCGATCTGTATTTCCCGACAACCAAGCAAGTGTACAAAGAGTGGGGCAAAAAGGATGTGGAGGTACAGGTGATCAGGCAAGGCGCTGGGAAATGCACAGAAAAGATGCTCAGCGAGTTGGCCGATGCAATCGATGTGTACAAATCTGTACCTGATTCGTGGTTGGACAAGGCCATTTAATTTCACATGTTGAACATGAATAACTGAAGTGCTCTCTTCACATAATACTGACTGGGGACGAACCCCGCGGTGTAGCAATGCATCGTAAATATGAAGAGAGAGGTGATTCGTTGTGGCTAAAAAATCACAAGGGTACCAAACGCCAAACGAGAAGTACAATGCAGAGTTTGGAGAAGAGAATGCAGCAGCAAAAGTGAAGCAATCCGCTCAAAACAAAGTACAAGATAATTTCCAAACACCTGATGAAAAATACAATGCCGAGTTCGGTGTAGAAAACACAGGCCAAACTGGCCAAGGTCAAGGCAAAGCATCGAAATACAAAAAATAATTGAAGATTCATTAATCAAATGAAGATTCAGCACCCTGGAGCTGCAGCTCCGGGGTGTTTTACATATGCGAAGTTTTTTACATTAATATCCTCCCATCTCAGTCTCAAGACCGAGATGAATTCCACCTGCCGCCGCTGTTCTCATTGTCTTGTCTGAGTTACACTGATTACATAATACAGACAAAGGAGACATGAGCGATGAAACGATCGACGCGTGACCGCTGGTGGGTTGGCATACCTCTTATTGCTATTGGTGCGATGATCTTGTTCAGACAATTGGGATATGACATTGATGTAGGATATATTTTCAGAACATATTGGCCGTTATTTCTAATCTGGTGGGGGGTCAAAGGAATCTCCGAGATTCGTCGCAACGGGGGTTACGCCTTTATAGGACCGGTAATTGTACTGGCAATTGGTGGTTACTTTCTTGCCCGTAACCTGGGATGGATTGATTACTCCATGGGGGAGTTCATTCGTTATCTGATCCCGGTTATGCTGATTGGCGGAGGATTGTTCGTACTGATCGGGCCACGACGTCGTGATCGGAAACATCATGACAAGATGCAGCCACCTCCAGCACCTGAGCAACCTTATAAACCGTTGGCTCCGGAGGATCTGGAGATGCCGTCATCGTTTGACGAACAGTTCGAGAAAACATTTGGCAAACCAAAACAGGAACAGAAAAACGATGCACATGGCCCTCACTTCACAGGATCAACGGATTCATCATCACAAGGGCATCAATATAAGAAGAAACATCAATCGTATAACTCTAACGATACCGGATACGGAGAACATTATGATGATGGCTACGGAAATGGTTATGGGGATTATGGCAGTGGCAATACCATTAATAAATCGGCGTTCATCGGTGATCTGTACATGGGGCAGGAAGTGTTCTCGTTGAAACCAATGAACATCTCGGCTTTTATCGGAGATACTGTAATTGATTTGACGAAGGCACAGATTCCTTATGGGGAGACGAAGATTGTCATTTCTTCATTTATTGGGGATGTGAAAGTATTTGTTCCGGAAGATATGGATCTGGGTGTGACGGTGACGACAAATTCCTTCATTGGAGATATGTCACTGTTGAATCAGAAACGCGGCGGATTCCTGAGTAGTGCCCAGGCTGAAACTGCCCATTACCATGAAGCAAGCAAAAAGGTACGGATTATTGTAAGTGTGTTTATCGGAGACGTCAAAGTGAATAAGGTGGGTTAATGCATGATTCGAACAATTCTCAAGGCCAATAAATGGGAACTGATGATGTATTTTGCGCTAACTGGTCTGATTACACTGGGCGGATTCTATCTATTGTATGGAGAGGTGTTGATGGGGGCTGGTCGTCAGCGGGCATGGACCTATGTTGCCGTTGTTGTGCTGGCCACCGCTATAACCGGATATATCGCTGCATTACGACTCCAACGCAAGATCGACCTGCTTGATCTCAACATGTTGAAAGTATCCAAGGGTAATCTGGCGGTGCGCATGCCTGAAGCGGATGACGCTTCGTTTGGTCGTGTCTATCAGGAGTTCAATGTCATGATGGATTCGATTGAGAAAAAGATGAGACTGCTTCAGCGCCTCGGTGAGCAGGAAGTCATTGAGAAGGAGCAAGCCTCGGAGCGGGCTGTGCTTGAAGAGCGCAAACGAATGGCAAGGGACCTCCATGACACGGTTAGCCAGCAGCTGTTTGCCATGCATATGTCGGCTTCGTCCTTACCGCGACTGCTGGAGATGAATCCGGAACATGGCGGTAAAGTACTGGACCAGTTAATCCAGATGTCGCATATTGCACAGCGTCAGATGCGAGGACTTATTGCCCAACTTCGACCGGTGGAGCTGGAAGGGCGTGACCTCACCGCAGCACTGGATAGTTGGTTTCCTGATTATTGCAGGCAGAATGGTCTTAAAGGTGTGAAAGAGCTGGAACTGGATGGCGGAATCTCGGATGCCATTGAGCACCAGCTGTTTCTTGTTATTCAGGAGGCGGTTGCCAATGTTGTGAAGCATGCAGAGGCTGGAGTGGTTAGTCTGTCCATACGGGAGAGTGAACATCAGATCAGTATGAGCATCAGCGATGATGGTCAGGGATTTTTACAGCAAGCGGAGCGTCCGGGTTCATACGGGTTATCTACCATGCGTGAACGGGCGGAGAAGCTTGGGGGGCAAGTTCAGATTATATCGAAACCGGGAGCGGGAACGACGGTGCGGGTATTGATCCCGAAATTCCCGAACGTTCCTGAGTGAACCAGAGGGGGAGACGCAATGAGTGGTAAAGTAAACGTGATGATTGTGGATGACCATGATATGGTGCGCATGGGCTTGAAAACATATCTGATGCTGGAACCTACTTTTCATGTGATGGGAGAAGCGGGCCATGGGCAGGATGCGCTTGATCAGTTACGTAAGTTAAATGATAGTGAAATGCCGGACCTGATTCTGATGGATCTGATGATGCCTGTAATGAATGGCGCTGAAGCAACAAAAGCCATCATGACTGAATTTCCAGGGATGAAAATTGTGATGCTCACCAGTTTCCTGGAGGATGATCTGGTTGTACAAGCGATTGAAGCGGGTGCGGTAAGTTATGTACTGAAGACAGTCTCTGCTGAAGAACTGATCTATGCTCTGCAAGGGGCATATAGAGGCATGCCTGTTATGACAGGTGATGTTTCGCAGGCGTTAACCCGGGGAATCAGACAACGTACAGCGAGAGAGAGTGAATCGGGACTGACTGAACGGGAGAAGGAAGTGCTGCTGCTTATTGCAGAGGGAAAGACCAACAAAGATATCGGAGAAGAATTACATATCAGTATCAAAACCGTCAAAACACATGTAAGTAACCTGCTGATGAAATGTGAGATGGACGATCGTACACAGTTGGCCATCTATGCGCATCGTCAGGGATGGGTGAAAACGAAAGGGTAAAATGCTGTCGTGACGGGGAAAAGAGTCTATTCTTATGTGCTTTTATCTCCTTTTTAATTGTTTTTAAGGTACGGTTAAGGTTTAAAGTACAAAATAAGGACAGTTAAAGAATATCTCTTGCGAATAAGAGATTGGGAGGTAGAGAGGCATGGACGAACGCAACTATAGATCGAACCGTCAAGACGAGGAAAACGAAACCAAACAAACGGAGAATCGCAATTCTTCCGGAACGGACGAATCCTCCTATTATTATTCTTATGGACCTTTTCAGTCCGTGAATCAGGAAGATACAGCAAATCACATGGGAAGCACTAATCAGCGTGAAGAAGGAAATGTAGAGATTACAAAACCTGATCCGGTGAGACCCGTACCTACTTACTATAATAGTGAACCATCCGAACAAGCGAAAAGATCATCAGCAGGCGGCGGAAACGGCTCAGGTAACGGTGGAGATCAAGGGAATGGCGGCAAAGGCAACTGGAACTATAATAACCGCAAGCCACGTTCTTCCGTAAGATCACTTCTATTTTCCTTTATTGCCGGGATGCTGGTCATCACCGTTCTCATGTACACAGCTGATAGAACAAACATGTTCACACCGGAGACGGCACTTACGAACACAGACAATCAAAGTTCAGGACAGGAAGCGTCCACAAACACAGGCGGAGGCAACAATGTCACAGCGTCGTTACTGCCAACAGGCAAAGAAGATGTGTCTTCCGTAGTAACAAGTACAAGTCCGGCTGTCGTCAAAATCGAAACACTCGCGAAGCAGTCCTCACGTACAGGATTGGGTCAGGGTGGATCAAATACAAGTGATCCGCTGTACCAATACTTCTTTGGTAATGGGGGCGGAACGGAAGGCAATCAAGGCCAAAGCCAGCAACCACAAAGCGGTAATCAGCTTGTGCCTATGGGCATTGGTTCCGGGTTCATTTTTGACAAAGAAGGATATATCCTGACGAACCAACACGTTGTTCAGGGTGCAGATGTAATCCAGGTAACCCTGGAGAACAACAGCAAGCCTTATGAGGCTAAATTGCTGGGAAGCAGCTTTGATCTGGATTTGGCTGTATTGAAAATTGAGAAAAATAGTGGTGACGATGCGTTCCCTGTAGCTCCACTGGGTGATTCCAACAGTACTCAAGTCGGTGAATGGCTTGTAGCTATTGGTAACCCTGAAGGATTCGAACACACGGTTACAGCAGGTGTACTGAGTGCCAAAGAACGTACGATCAGCATTCCAGATGAAGAAACAGGAAAAACACGTGAGTACAGCCATTTGCTGCAAACAGATGCTTCGATTAATCCGGGTAACTCCGGTGGTCCGTTGCTTAACCTGAATGGGGAAGTTATCGGAATGAACGTTGCAGTAAGCGCAGATGCACAGGGAATTGGTTTTGCAATCCCGTCGAGCGTCATCTCTGAAGCCGTTAAATATCTTAAAGAGAACAAAGAAGTTCCCAAAGAGCCAGTACCCTTTATCGGTGCGTCTCTGATGGCTCTCACGCCTGAAGTTGCTAAACAAATGGGAACAGACGTTACCGAAGGTTCAGTTGTAGCCAGCACGATCTTCCAATCACCGGCTTACCAAGCAGATCTTCGTGCATATGACATCATCACAGGTGCCAACGGTACGCCTTATGCGACAAGTCAAGACCTGATTGATTTCATCAAGAAACAGAAGATCGGCAGTGAAGTGACATTAAACGTGGTGCGTGACGGTAAGAAAATGGATCTGAAAATCAAAATCGGCAATAAAAATGATTTTGATACTTCACAAACAACAGATACACAACAGCAGCAACCATAAATATCAGGTAAGGATTGACAGAACGGAAGGGTTTGAAGGCCCTTCCGTTTTTTTGCCCTGATGAAGCAGAGTTACAATGGACCAGGACGAATTGGAGACGCCTACTTGAAGATGCAGATTGTGCTTCTGCCTGTTACAATGGATAAAACGTTAGGATAAAGGAGAAAGACCACCATGCGCTCAACTATTTTGATTGTGGATGATGACGAAAAAATTGTATCCATGCTCCGCCGGGGGCTGGCTTTTGAAGGATATGAGGTACAGACGGCTTCTAATGGAGCCGAAGGCCTCAGCAAACTGATGGACAAGGAGCCGGACATCGTTGTGCTGGATGTGATGATGCCGCAGATTGACGGATTTGAGGTATGTCGCAGATTGAGAGAAGCAGGCAGTAAAGTGCCTGTGCTGATGCTGACGGCCAAGGATGAAGTACAGAGCCGGGTGACCGGACTGGACACAGGAGCCGATGACTACCTTGTAAAACCTTTTGCGCTGGAAGAATTATTGGCACGTGTCCGTGCATTGCTGCGCCGCAAGTCAGATAGTGCGGGTACGCCGGACAACCGCTTAATGTATGAAGATATCATTTTGGACAATGACTCACGTGAAGTATTGCGAGATGGGCAGCGTCTGGAGCTGACTGCCAAAGAATTCGAACTGTTGAATCTGTTCATGCAAAATCCAAGACGGGTACTGTCCCGTGATCTGATTATGGATAAAATCTGGGGTTATGATTACAGCGGTGAGTCTAACGTGCTTGAAGTATACATTGCCATGCTCAGACAGAAGACTGAAGAATACGGTGGCAAACGTCTAATCCAGACCATCCGGGGAGCCGGTTATATTCTGAGAGGTGACTCCTGACATGTCCATTCGGTTAAGACTAACCGCATGGTATTCTGGTATTCTGGCCGCCGTGCTTATTTTTTGGGGGGTTGTCATCTATGCCTTTGTTTATTTTAATTCCTATCAGGAAGTCGAACAGCAATTAAAGGTGAAAAGTGCCCGGATTACGGATCAAATTGGTGTAAATCCTCTTTCGCAGTCGTTGGATCTGGACCCATTTACAGAGAGCCAGCTTCAGGAGGCACAAATTTACATTCAACTCTGGGATTATCAGAGTCGCTCAGGCATAATTTCCGGCAATATGAAAAAACTGGAGATTCAGTTTCCGGTATTAAAAGCCAATGAAATTCTTGAAAAGCGAGGCATATCCAAGATCTATGTGGATGGTACACCGTTTCTGGTGAATCAGCTTCCCCTTTCTCTTCAGGGAACCAATGAAGTACGTGGGATTCTTCAGGTTGGTGCGAATGTAAGTTCACAGGAGCGCTTGCTGGAAGCGTTGCTTAATATTTTGGTTTTTGGCTGGCTGGTAGCGATGGCCCTCGCTATTACCTCAGGTCTCGTCCTGGCTCGCAAGTCGATGCGTCCGCTCGTGACTGTCATTGATGCCGCCAATCAGATTCAATCTGGAGATGACTTAAGTGTACGTATTCAATATGCCGGGCCGAAGGATGAGATCGGACGTCTGATTGAAACGGTGAATAATATGCTTGAACGTACAGAATTGTCATTCCGTGGTTTGGAGGAGACGAATGCTGCCCAGCGCCGCTTTGTATCCGATGCGTCGCATGAACTTCGTACGCCGCTGACCACCATTCGCGGGAACGTGGACTTCTTGAAGAAGCTGTGGGATCAGGAAGGAACCGACCGACCGAATCTGGATGAGGAGACTGTCAAACAAATGTCGCTGGAAGCCATTGAAGACATGGCTGACGAGGGAAAACGTATGAGCAGGCTGATCAGCGACATGTTATCGCTGGCGAGAGCGGATACGGGTCAGAAAATTGAACTGAATCCGATCCCGCTGCAGATACTCGTACAGGAAGTAGCACGCAGAGCGCAATTTCTGGATCGTCAGGCAGACTGGCTTCCAGGAGATTTTTCCATCCTGAACGGCATTTATGTGAATGGTAGCAAGGACTATCTGCAACAGATGCTGTTTATTTTCATCGAAAATGCATTTAAATACACACCTGAAGGCTCTGTGACGCTGGATGCCGTATTATACAAGGGCCAGGTGGGACTACGCATTAGCGACACCGGTATTGGGATGGATCGGGACGAAGTGCCGTTCATCTTTGATCGCTTCTATCGGGCAGATGAATCCCGCGGGGCTACACCGGGCATCGGTCTGGGACTTTCGATTGCGAAGTGGATTATTGAGGAACACCATGGATCGGTTGAGGTTGTGACCAGACGTGGAGAAGGAACCACCTTTATTATCTGGTTGCCGGTTGTCTTTGCTCCGCCTATCGAATAAAGGTATAATAGACAGGACTGCAATTACATCGGCAACGTTGCCGAGAAAGAAAGCGGGTGGCAACCAAGTGGAAGTACTACGAATTTCGCCGCGGGGATATTGTTACGGCGTTGTGGATGCGATGGTGCTCGCGCGTCAAGCGGCACGCAATCTGGATTTACCACGACCTATTTATATATTGGGTATGATTGTGCATAACCAACATGTGACGGATTCCTTTGAAGATGAAGGTATTATTACATTGGATGGTCCGAACCGGATGGATATTTTGAGCCAAGTGGAGAGTGGCACGATTATTTTCACAGCTCATGGTGTATCTCCTGAAGTGCGCAAGTTGGCACGGGACAAAGGATTGACAACAGTGGATGCAACATGCCCTGATGTCACTAAGACCCATGATCTCATTCGGGAGAAGACGGCAGAGGGTTATCAGATCATCTATATCGGCAAAAAGAATCACCCTGAACCAGAAGGTGCCGTAGGTGTTGCACCAGATCTCGTTCACCTAATCGAGAAGGAAGAAGAGATCGAAGAACTGAACGTATCTCCAGGCAAAATCCTTATTACAAATCAGACAACGATGAGCCAGTGGGATATCAAACACATTATGAGCCGTCTGCTGGAGAAGTTTCCGGGCGCAGAGATTCATAATGAGATTTGCCTCGCAACTCAGGTTCGTCAGGAAGCTGTTGCGGAACAGGCAGGTCAATCGGACCTAGTTATCGTGGTGGGTGATCCTCGCAGCAATAACTCTAACCGTCTGGCACAAGTGTCGGAGGAGATTGCAGGTGTTACGGCCTACCGTGTATCCGATGTTTCCGAGATTCAGCAAGAATGGCTGAAAGGTGTAAATAAGGTGGCGGTTACTTCGGGTGCATCAACACCAACACCGATTACGAAGGAAGTCATCCTTTACCTGGAGCAGTATGAACATGACAAGCCGGAGACGTGGGAGATCAAACGTACCGTGAACATGAGCAAACTGTTGCCTCCAGTTAGAGAAAAAACACGTACACCTTAGGGCAAAGGAAATGTAAAAGTAAGTCTAAGTGTATGTGAATTAAAAACGAAATGTGAATGAGAAGAATCCTGTTATGCAGATCCGAATGTCGGAGCCTGTGGAGCAGGATTCTTTTTTTGTATATGGATAAGGAATGTGTACCTTGACGCAATCAGATAACTATGGTATATTCACTTTAACGGATAAAAGCTTAAAAGCGAACAAGCGTTTAAGCGCGACAGAGTTTTTATATTTAATCAGACGCACGTTAAGGAAATTATTGTGCTCTCATACAAGGAAGGATGGGAATTAATATGATCGTTATTGCAGGCAAAGCTACACCGGAGGAACAGATTCAGGATATCGTTGCAGTTATTGAAAAAGAAGGGCTTCAGGTGCATATCTCTCGCGGAGAGGATCGTACTATCATTGGTTTGATTGGTAAAGTTGAACCTAAAATGCAAGAGCATCTTCGCCAAATGAAAGGTGTCGAGAATGTCGTTAAAATCTCGAAGTCCTACAAGTTGGCAAGCCGCGACTTCCATCCGGAAGATACGGTGATCTCCATCAAAGGTGTAGATATCGGCGGAAAAGAACTTGTTGTCATGGGCGGACCATGTGCGGTTGAATCCGCTGCACAGATTGATGAGATTGCAGGGCTTGTGAAAGCTGCTGGTGGGCAAGTGTTACGTGGTGGTGCATTTAAGCCTCGTACGGGTCCTTACAGCTTCCAGGGAACGGGTGTAGAAGGATTGATCATGATGGCGGAAGCAGGCAAGAAACATGATTTGCTGACCATTACAGAAGTCATGACACCTGAGTATGTGGATATTTGCGCCGAGTACGCAGATATTCTGCAAGTAGGTACACGTAACATGCAGAACTTTGACCTGCTCCGCAAATTGGGTGAGTGTGGCAAGCCGGTATTGTTGAAACGTGGTTTCAGTGCGACATACGATGAATTGTTGAATGCGGCTGAATACATTCTTGCGGGTGGTAACCCAAATGTTATGCTGTGTGAACGTGGTATTCGTACGTTTGAATCCTACACACGGAATACGCTGGATCTGTCCGCGATCCCTGTTCTGCAGTCTCTGAGCCATTTGCCGGTTATTTCTGACCCGAGTCATGGTACTGGACGACGTGAACTGGTGGAACCGATGACAAAAGCTTCCGTTGCTGCGGGTGCCAATGGCCTGATCATTGAAATGCATACCGATCCGGATAACTCCATGACAGGAGATGGTGTGCAGTCTTTGTTCCCTGACCAATTCGCTAACCTATTGCAGGATCTGGAGAAATTGGCACCAATCGTGGGTAAATCATTCAGCACAGCCAAACAACCGGCAGAATTTTTCCCGGCACGTGTAGGCGTTTAATAAGAATTTCATAGTCAAGGTCTGGATCATCATCCGGGCATCTCCTCTGATCTCGTTCATTGCAACGGAATCAGATAGATGCTCGGTTTTTTGCATATTTTGCAGTTTTGAACGTATTTATTAATCAATAGTGATAAGAAACATTTATGATGTGAAGTTTTTCCCATGATTTAGGTTAAAATAGGGGTCGCTTTACCGCATTAAACCAGTTAAATGTATATAAAACTAGTTGTTATATGAATTTATGTTATTTATAAAGTGTGAGTATATCTAACATCCCTTCAAAAAATACCTTACATAAGTATTGACGATGTCATATTTTAAAATTTATAATGACGACAGAAAAAAATTCGAATTTAGACATTTTCTTAGTGGGGTTGTTTAATGTTCGGAATATTTGGGAGGACGAATACATGTCGGTTGAAAACGTATTGAAATCAATTCAAGAGAACAACATCGAGTGGGTAGATTTTCGTTTTGTAGATTTAGCTGGTCGTGCACATCATATCTCGTTGCCAGCTTCGGCTGTTGATGCAGACACGTTCGTAAATGGAGTAGCTTTTGACGGTTCTTCTATCCAAGGTTTCCGCGGAATTGAAGAGTCCGATATGGTTATGATGCCAGACCCTGAAGCGACTTATGTCGATCCGTTCACTGCACACCCTACATTGAATGTTATGTGTGATATCTTCACTCCAGATGGCGAGCGTTATGAGCGTGACCCACGCAGCATCGCTGTTAAAGCAGAAGCTTATTTGCAAGAGAGCGGTGTAGGTACAGCGGCATTCTTCGCACCTGAATCCGAGTTCTTCATCTTCGACGATGTACGTTATGAGAGCGGCACGAACAGCTCTTCTTACTATGTAGATTCCGAAGAAGCTTCATGGAACACGAACCGCAAAGAAGAAGGCGGAAACCTTGGTTTCAAAGTACGCACTAAAGGTGGATATGTTCCAGTAGCGCCAGTGGATACACAACAAGATATCCGTAGCGAAATGTGTCGCCTTTTGGAAGAAGCGGGCCTGTCGATCGAGCGTCATCACCATGAAGTGGCGACAGCGGGTCAAGCCGAAATCAACTTCCGTTTTGATACATTGAAGAAAACAGCAGATAACCTGCTTGCATACAAATACATCGTGCACAACACTGCACGTCAATATGGTAAAGTAGCAACATTCATGCCAAAACCATTGTTCGGTGATAATGGTAGCGGAATGCACGTTCACCAATCCATCTTTGATGGCGATTCCCCATTGTTCTATGACAAAGCGGGATATGCTAACCTGAGTGAAATGGCTCTGCACTACATCGGAGGTATCTTGTACCATGCTCCGGCACTGATCGCTTTGACTAACCCTAGTACAAACTCATTCAAACGTCTTGTACCTGGTTACGAAGCACCAGTAAACTTGGTTTACTCCAAAGGTAACCGTTCCGCGGCAGTTCGTATTCCGGTTGCAGCTGTGACACCAAAAGGTTGTCGTATCGAGTTCCGTACACCAGACTCCACAGCTAACCCATACTTGGCATTCTCCGCAATGTTGATGGCGGGTCTGGATGGAATCAAACGTAAAATCAACCCAACTGAGCTTGGATATGGTCCGCTCGACAAAAACATCTATGACCTGTCTGATGCAGATAAAGAAAACATCCGCAGTGTGCCAGCTTCCCTCGAAGAAGCACTTGATGCATTGGCAGCTGATAACGAGTTCTTGACTGAAGGCGGCGTATTCACAAAAGAATTCATTGAAAACTACATCAACCTCAAACGTGATGAAGCGAAAGCAGTAGCGATCCGCATTCATCCGCACGAGTACAGCCTCTACTTCGACTGCTAATCGGTTGGGGTCGGAACAGTTCTTGTTCCAACTTAAAGCCTCCGGGACACGCTCTCGGAGGCTTTTCCTTGAATTAAACAATGTAGTGCTTTAACTTTGCAGGGTGATAAAGGAATTTGATGACCTGAATTCAACACTTCAGTGCATATTGCCCTTGAAGCAGATAGAGAATACTGATATCATAGCGATAATATTCACTTTGTATGTCAGAGTTACGGATGGAAAGGGCGGGGGATTTTGTGACAAAAAGAGCGTATAACTTTAATGCAGGACCTGCGGCGTTACCACTTGAGGTACTGGAGCGTGCACAGGCGGAATTTGTAGATTTTCGTAATACAGGCATGTCGATTATGGAGATGTCTCACCGTGGAGCGGTGTATGAGTCTGTACATAATGAAGCTCAGGAGCGGTTGTTGTCGCTTCTAGGCAGTCCAAAAGGATACAAGGTTCTCTTTCTGCAGGGCGGTGCAAGCACTCAGTTCGCGATGTTGCCAATGAACCTGCTCGGTGCAGGGCAGACTGCAAGTTACGTGATGACTGGCAGCTGGGCGAAGAAGGCTCTGTCTGAGGCGAAGTTGATCGGCGAGACACATGTTGCTGCATCTTCAGAAGCAGAGAAGTTCATGAAATTGCCGGATGTTTCGAATCTGAGTTTGCCAGAACGTACGGCTTATGTGCATCTGACTTCCAACGAAACGATCGAAGGTACGCAATTCAAGTCGTTCCCGGATACCGGTTCAGTACCTCTGATTGCGGACATGTCGAGTGATATTTTCTGTAAACCATTTGATCTTAATCAGTTCGGCATGATCTACGCGGGTGCACAGAAGAACCTGGGTCCATCCGGAATTACGGTTGTAATTGCTCGTGAGGAACTGGTGAGCGAATCGCCTAAAACGATTCCAACCATGCTTCGTTACAGCACACATGTAGATAACAACTCCCTGTACAATACGCCGCCATCCTTCTCGGTATATATGGTGAATGAAGTATTGAAATGGATTGAAGAACAGGGCGGACTGGCTGGTATTGAGCGAAAAAATACGAAAAAAGCGGAATTGCTCTATAACACAATTGATGGTTCCGGTGATTTCTACCGTGGTTGTGTGGAACAAGAAGATCGTTCCCTCATGAATGTAACCTTCCGTCTTGCTTCTGAAGAATTGGAGAAAAAGTTCATCAAGGCTTCGGAGGAAGAAGGATTTGTAGGTTTGAAAGGACATCGCAGTGTGGGTGGTCTCCGTGCCTCCATTTATAATGCTGCTCCTTATGAAAGTGTTAAGGCACTGACAGATTTCATGAGCCACTTCCAGAAGACAAATGGATAATTAAGTATAGGTACGGTGTAATGGACCTTTGTGTCTTATCCTGTGCCTTACCAGAGCCTTCCACATTGACGTGTGGAGGGCTTTTCTTTAAGATTAGAGGATTGTCGTCAACATGAAATGAAAAGGAGATTGAACACATATGGCTTTACACATCGTTCTGGTTGAACCAGAAATTCCGGCGAACACAGGCAATATTTCGCGTACTTGTGCGGCAACCGGTACCCATCTGCATCTCGTACGTCCACTTGGATTTCGAACAGATGATGCTACATTGAAACGTGCAGGGCTGGATTACTGGCATGCTGTCCATATTGAATACCACGACTCATTTGCTGAGGTTCAGGAAAAATATCCGGAAGGTCGTTTCTTCTATGCAACTACGAAGGCCAAGAACCGATATAGTGATTTTAATTTTCAGGATGGGGATTTCCTCGTTTTTGGTAAAGAGACTAAAGGCCTGCCACCTGAATTAATTGCTGCGAATCCCGATACATGCATGAAAATGCCAATGACTGGTGACGTTAGATCATTAAATCTGTCCAATTCGGCAGCAATTATTGTATATGAAGCGTTGCGCCAGCTCAATTTCCCGGGGTTAGAAGGATAAATTTTGGTTATAAATGACGGCTAGAATTCGGAAAAAAAACATTTTCAAAAAAAAGGACAAAAAATGTTTATTTCCAGCAGGATTCGACAAAATCTTGGCGAATCTATAAACATAGTACAAATGTACCTAGAAATTTAGAGTAAGATAGGAGAGGTGTGCCGTAGCTATGAAGCCAGCTGGAGTAGTTCGCAAAGTTGACCAATTAGGTAGGATCGTATTGCCTAAATCTTTGCGTAAAAGGTATCAAATGAATGAGGGAGATCCTGTAGAAATCTTAGTACAAGGGGACCATATTATCTTGGAGAGATATCGTCCAAAATGTATTTTCTGCGGATCCATCGAGGAAGTCAACGAGTTCAAAGAGCGTTACATATGCGCACAATGTTTAGATGAAATGACTCAGCTTCCACAACACGGATAAGAAATAACGTCATGGGGTCCATTGACCCCGTGGCGTTTTTTTTGTTTTATTCTCAATTGAATGGCATAATTGCAATTTGAAAAACAGATAAAATACGTAGACTAACGCTGAGTGTAAAGGGGTAAAACCTCATTCCATACGGCATTCAGGATGCCTTGCATATTTTCTTCCTCACTATTAATACATATGACAGCTTCCTTTGAGGGAATTACGATACACAACTGACCATAGGCGCCATCGGCGCGGTAAGCATCATGGGAACACATCCAGAACTGATACCCGTAACCTTTTCCCCAATCACCGTCTCCAGTCGTTTCGATTTGCTGGGACGTAGCCTGTCGAATCCAATCCGCAGGTACAAGCTGTCTGCCTTCCCAAAAGCCCTCCTGCAACAGTAACTGTCCAAATCGACTCAGTTCCTCATTGCTTATCCAAAGACCTGCACAGCCAAGCGTTACCCCCAGTGGAGAGGTTTCCCACTCTACATCATGAATGCCAAGTGGATCAAATAACCGTGGAGTCAGGTAATCTTTCACGGTTTGGCCGGTAGCAGCCTGTAGCATGGCTGAGATCATAAATGTATCCCCACTACTATATGTAAATTGTTCTCCAGGTACCCTGTCCAGAGGCAGAGACATATAATATTTCGCCCAGTCCTTTTCGGTCAATGAAGCTCGTTCATCAGCCCAAAGAGGGGGAGAGTCATGACCCGAAGTCATTCGGAGAAGATCACGCAGTCTCAATTCTTGCGGCGATGGGAGATTGCGTTGTGCAACGGGTACATGATCATAAGAGAAATAATCACCAAGGGTCGCATCCAGATGCAACAGACCTTCTTCAAGCGCAAGACCAACGGCCATACATGTGAAGGATTTACTGATGGAATGTTGTACCCTGCGCTGATCCTTATCCCGGTCCCAATGGGCAAGCAGATGCCCTTTTTGTAATATGCGAATGGAAAAAACGTTCAAATGTTGCTCCGTAATCGTATGAATGAAACCTTTGAGTTGCTCAGACATATTAACCTCCCTAATATCAGGTGAAACCTGAGTAAAATCGGTTGGTGAAACGTTTCCGTAATTAGAATGCAAAATCAGAACCCATGTTAGTATAAACCTGGTTTGGTGTCAATTAAAGTTGTAATAGCACTTACTAAATTTTCATTTTTTCGTAATAATAGTGTCTTTGGACGCAAATTTAGACTTAAAAGAGCATTTTTTCGAGAAAAAAACGCGAAATTTGTAAAAAGGTTATTGACAGGATTTACTCATCGGGCTTATGATTTATTCGAAACGATTCGAAGAAATCGCTTCCACATTAAAAGTGTTGTAATGAAGTCCATGTGAATCAACGTTGGCTATGTTTTGAAACGATTCGAGAAAATCGTTTCGATAACCCATCGTAATACAAGGGAATCTACAACAGCCTGCAATCCAACGCCAGAGAAACGAATGAGTAAAGACAGCAGGCGATGATGAGAGGGGTTACATTTATGGCACATATAACGATCGAAACTGGATCGCCAACCTTATGCATGAATACCAGCATACATGTTGTGTCCAGTGACTCCGGAGAGACTTCAGGCGGTACACTATATCTGTTGCACGGGGCAGGCGATAATGCGAGTACCTGGCAGCGGTTAACCACAATTGAGATGTATGCAGCGCAATATGGCTGTACGATCATTATGCCGGAAGCGAATCGAAGCTATTACACCGATATGGAATACGGCCTGAACTACTTCCACTACATCACTCAGGAGTTACCTGAAATATGCAAGCGTCTGCTCAATCTGAATCCTGATCCGGAGAAAACATACGTCGCCGGTTTATCCATGGGTGGATATGGTGCACTGAAATGTGGACTAACTTATCCAGAGCGATATCGCAAAGTAGTGTCTCTATCCGGCGTAACGGATATCCAGACACGACTTCATGATCCCCATATGCCAGCGACCATGATCAAGGAAATGAAAGCGGTTTTTGGAGAACGTTTACAGGTGAAAGCCGATCAGGATATTTACGCACTGTCGGCCAAGCTGCTGGAACAGGGTGTTCCTTTACCGGATATCCTCAGTTGCTGTGGCGATAGTGACCCCTTTGTAGAGATGAATCGCGACTATGCGAGATACATGCAGGGGACTGCCTTTGATTTTCGGTATGTGGAGACGCCGGGGGCTCATGAATGGAAATTTTGGGAGCACCACCTGAGAACGATGTTTGATTTTCTGTACAACGACAAGACCATAGTAGAGTGAGGAGATGCAATGTGAAACCTGCAGCCGAAGGACCTAGCAAAAAGCTGAAGGGAAACGTGAAGGGCAATTCGCTCTGGACTGAAATCTGGAAGCACCGAATGACATACACCCTGCTTATTCCGGGGCTTGTCTGGCTAATTCTGTTTGCCTACATGCCGATGGGTGGCCTGTCTCTGGCATTCAAAGATTACAAGGCTAACCTGGGCATCTGGGGAAGTCCATGGAGCGGATTCGAGAACTTCAAATATGTTTTCCGTGATCCAACCTTTATCGACGCAGTATGGCGTACGCTGTACATCAATATTCTGAAATTGATTATTCAGTTCCCGTTCCCGATTATTCTGGCGCTGTTGCTGAATGAATTGCGGATGCGCAGAGGGAAAAAATTGTTCCAAACCGTTCTTACGTTCCCGCACTTCCTGTCCTGGATCATCGTATCCGGGGTAGTCATCAATGTGCTGGCATATGACGGACTGGTAAATAGCGCGCTCGGATTACTCGGATTGCCAACGATTAACTTCCTGGGGTCCGAATCCAACTTTGTACCAATGTTGCTGTTGACTGATATTTGGAAATCAAGTGGATGGGGCGCGATTATATTCCTGGCTGCCATTTCCGGTATTGATCAGGATCAGTATGAATCAGCACAGATTGACGGGGCTTCCCGTATGCAACAGATGTTCAAAATTACTTTACCGAACATCCTTCCAACCATCACAATCATGTTTATTCTCTCGGTTGGTGGATTGATGTCTTCCGGATTTGACCAGATCTTCAACTTGGCAAATGCCGCTACCAAAAATGTATCGGAAGTACTCGATGTATATATCTATCGGATTACGTTCCAGTCATCTACCGATTTCTCATTCTCGACAGCGGTCAGCTTGTTCCGTTCCCTGGTGAATATGGCCTTGCTGCTTCTTGCTGACAGATTTGCCAAGTGGCTTGGCGGAGACGGTTTGTTCCGATAAGAGAGGAGGAAAAATGAGATGAGCAAGAAAGCTAACAAAAAACCGAGAATTGGTACAGAAAAAATGACACTTCTCGATTACATTATTTTTGCCGTATTACTAGTGCTTGCCCTGATGATCCTGATTCCGTTCTGGAATGTCATCATGATTTCGTTTGCAACACAAAAAGAATATGCTGACAATCCATTTTTGATGTTCCCTAAAGAATGGACATTGGATTCCTACAAGGCATTGTTCGCTGACGGAACGATTCTGACGGGGTACAAAAATACAATTATATTGCTAGTCATCGGCTTGCCACTCAGCTTGTTCCTGACAACGAGCATGGCATATGGTCTTAGTCGCAACAAATTTCCGTTTAAGAAATTTCTCTTTTTCCTGGTACTGTTCACCATGATCTTTAATGGTGGTATCGTGCCACTGTACCTGATCATGAAATCACTTCATCTTACAGGTACGCTGTGGTCCGTTATCCTGGCGGGAAGTTTCAGTGCGTTTAACATGATTCTGATGATGAACTACTTCTACACCTTGCCTGAATCGCTGATGGAATCGGCGAGACTGGATGGAGCAGGAGAGTGGAGAATTTTGTTCTCCGTTGTTCTTCCGCTTGCTACACCAATTATGGCTACAATCACGTTGTTCTACGGTGTGGCTTATTGGAACAGTTGGTATGATGCGATGATATTCCTTCGAAAAGCGGATCAGTTACCGCTCCAGAATGTACTCCGAAATATTATCGTGACATCTACGACGAATGCATCCAATGCATCCAGTGTGGATGCTGCCCAGGCAAGCAACTTCTCAATGGGCATGAAGATGGCGGCCGTATTTGTCACCATGGTACCAATTATGTGTTTCTTCCCAATGCTGCAAAAACACTTTGCCAAAGGGGTATTAACAGGGGCAATCAAGACCTGATATACGTATAGGATTTTGCAATAAAATTCTACTAAAAAACATGGGGGTAAAACATGAAAACGAAGAAAAAGTTGTCAGTAAGAGCTCTCTTTGCTATCACGCTTAGTGTAGTTATGCTGATGGTGACCGCTTGTTCCAGTCAAGGAGCTTCAGGTGGTAACGAAAAAGATGCAGAGGGAAATTACAAAGACAACCTGACCATCTCTGTAGCTAACCTGACAGAAATCAAAAACGGGAACCTGGATAATGACTTCCACAAGTTCTGGACAGACAAATTTAATGTAACTTGGGACTACAACTATATCGATTGGGATTCATGGGGCGAGAAACTTCGTCTGTGGATCAACTCTGGCGACTTGCCGGATGTAGCGGTATGGAACTACGTACATGGCGATGCCATTAACAGCATTGAGCAAGGTTTGTTCTACAAATTCCCGGATGACTGGAAAGAACGCTGGCCTAACGTGGCAGCAGCTTACAATTTGACGGGTCTTGGAGACAAGTTGGAAGAATTGACGGGTGGAACATATGTCCTGCCTAGACCAATCTACTTCGAGAACAAACCAGCTGATCCACTGACGAACCAAATTGGTGTCATTGCGCTTCGTAAAGACTGGGCTGAAGCGGTTGGTTTTGAACTGAAAGATGCTTATACAACAACCGAATTGAACGAATATGCTGCGCTAGTAAAAGAAAAAGATCCAGGCAAAGTGGGTAACAAACTTGTACCTCTGTCCTACAATGCGGCAGATGCCATGACAAACATGATTATGCCAAACAGTGTGCATGCCATGACTGACTCTCCGTTCTACAAAGGTGAAGATGGCCAATTCCACTGGGGACCAGCAGATCCTGAAACGCTGACAGGACTTAAATTGATGCAAAAAGCCTATAAAGATGGACTGCTCAATCCTGAGTTCTACACATGGAAAAACAATGAAGGTCAAAACAACTTCAAAGTAACAGGTACAGCTGCTGTAACAAGTCTGGGCGGACTGGCTTCGTACAGACAAGGTCTGGATTCCGATATGAAAAAAAATCTGGGTGTAGATAGTGATGAACTGGTACACACAGCAATCGTAGTAGGCGATGACGGTAAATACCGTAACATGGAACAAGCCAACTTCTGGTCTGCATTGATCTTCAATCCGGAGATTAGTGACGAGAAATTCGAACGGATCATGGATCTGATCGATTACTCCGCAACAAAAGAAGGACAGTTGCTCATCAACATGGGCTTTGAAGGAAAAGATTGGAAATATGATGAAAACAACGAACTCGTTAGCTTGTTGCCAGAAGGAACGGTATTGGAAGATAAATATCCAGCACGTTTCGAAGGTCTGTATCTGCTCGGTGACGACTTCAGTGTTGTAAACCCTGCAATCAAAAAAGATTACCGTGATAGAGCCGTGAAATTGTTCGAAGAAAAAGCAAAACTTGGTACAGAAGGCAAATCGCTTGCACCATACGATTGGGATGTCAACCTGTACGATTCCAAAGCTAAGAGTCAGGCTTCATTTGACTACCAGAATGAGTATGCCAACTTGATCCTCAAAAACGGAGATCTAGAGGCAAACTGGAAAGAATGGGTAAACAGTAAAATGTCCCTGGTTCAACCTTATCTGGATGAGCTAAAC
This sequence comes from Paenibacillus sp. FSL M7-1414, assembly GCF_038003195.1. Taxonomy (NCBI): domain Bacteria; kingdom Bacillati; phylum Bacillota; class Bacilli; order Caryophanales; family Paenibacillaceae; genus Paenibacillus; species Paenibacillus sp. FSL M7-1414. Next base: position 1,948,120 of record NZ_JBBOOS010000001.1, read on the forward strand.
GATAAATTCTAGTAATCATTCAGTAATTAATTTTGAACCCGGTGCGCGGTCTCTCCCCGAACGCAGCCGGGTTCTTTATTTCAACAACTTATAGTGGAGGATACGATTAGATGAATAACGAGCAGTTGTTAGACCTGGTAAAACAGATGACGTTGGAGGAAAAAACAGCTCAGCTTCTTCAGTTGACCGCCAACTTTTATGAAGGAACAAATGTTGAAGGTCAGATCACAGGGCCGATGGAAGAGATGGGAATTACGGAGCAGTCCGTGGATGCTAGTGGGTCCATTCTGGGGTTGTCCGGTGCGCAGGCCATCATTGATGTACAGCAAGCTTATATGAAAAAAAGCCGTTTGGGCATTCCGCTTTTGTTCATGGCTGATGTAGTTCATGGATTCAAAACCATTTTCCCGATTCCACTCGCGATCGGTTGTTCATGGGACACAGAACTGGCTGAGAAAAGTGCTGAAATTGCAGCACGTGAATCAGCTGTATCCGGTTTGCATGTTACCTTTGCACCGATGGTGGATCTGGTTCGTGACCCGCGCTGGGGCCGTGTGATGGAAACGACAGGAGAAGATCCTTATCTGAACAGTTTGTTCGCGGCTGCGTTTGTACGTGGATATCAGGGCGACAGCTTGAAGGATGAGCCAGATCGTCTTGCAGCCTGTGTTAAACACTTTGCGGCTTATGGAGCGGCTGAGGGTGGTCGGGATTACAATACGGTGGACATGTCTGAGCGTAACCTGCGTGAGTACTATTTGCCAGCGTACAAAGCAGCATTGGATGCGGGCGTGGAAATGGTCATGACTTCGTTCAATACGGTTGACGGTATTCCGGCAAGTGGCAATGAGAAGTTAATGCGCGGCATTTTGCGTGACGAGTGGGGCTTTGATGGTGTATTAATCTCGGATTGGGCTTCCATTCGCGAGATGATTGCGCATGGTGCTGCAGAAGATGATCGTGAAGCGGCATATCGTGCCATTCGCGCAGGAGTAGATATGGAGATGATGACACCTTGTTATGTACATCATTTGCCTGAACTGATTGAGAGTGGTGAAGTGGATGAGAAGCTCATTGATGAAGCCGTTCTGCGAATTCTGCAACTGAAAGAAAAGCTGGGATTGTTCGATAACCCACTTCGTGCAGCTGATCCTGAACGTGAACGTGAGATTGTATTCTCCAAAGAGCACCGTCAGGTATCGTATGAACTGGCAACGAAATCAGCTGTCCTGTTGAAGAATGATGAGAGCGTGCTTCCACTTCAAACTGACGCTAATGTTGCCCTTATTGGTCCTTTTGCACAGAGTCCTGATATTTTGGGCTGGTGGTCCTGCGAAGGAGTTAAGGAAGATGCAGTTAAGTTGGGAACAGCTCTGCAAGAACGCCTGACGGGTGGGAAAGTTCAATTTGCTCAAGGCAGTAATGTTCATACGATTACAGCTGAGCAGATTGCCGAAGCCCTGGAAGTGGCAAGCAAAGCAGATCTGATTGTCCTTGCTCTTGGTGAAGACTCCGAGATGAGTGGAGAAGGTGGCTCGCGCACGGATATTCGTCTGCCAGCAGCCCAATTGGAATTGGTCAAACAGCTCAAAGCAGCGGGAAAACCGATTGCCAGCGTTATTTTCAACGGCCGTCCATTGGATCTGCATGGTGTAATCGATGAATCGGATGCCGTTCTTGAAGCCTGGTTCCCAGGTAGTGAAGGCGGAGCAGCGATCGCAGATGTTCTGACAGGTGTAGTGAATCCATCTGCACGTCTGACGATGTCTTTCCCGCAGTCCGTAGGTCAGATTCCGGTCTATTACAACCATTTCAATACAGGTCGTCCACTGAACCCGGAGAAGACGGAAGAACGTTATGTCTCCAAATACATTGACAGCCCGAATGAACCTTTGCTTCCGTTCGGTTATGGTCTCTCATACACTTCGTTCTCTTATGGTGATCTTGAAGTGTCAAGTAATGAGATGACTACCGAAGAGTCCCTGAGCATTCAAGTACGTGTAACGAACACGGGTGAGCGCGCAGGCGTGGAGACTGTTCAGTTGTACGTTCGTGATGTAACGGGTGAAGTCGTTCGTCCTATGCGTGAGCTGAAAGGATATGTGAAACTTGCACTGGCGCCAGGCGAGAGTGGTACAGCCACGTTTACGTTAAATGAAGAACAGCTTCGTTATCACCATTCTGACTTAAGCTACCGCAGTGATCGAGGCGAGTTCCATATTCTTGTGGGTGCAAACAGTCGGGATACTCAGAAGAAATCATTCAGACTTGTTTAATCTGATGAATGGAAAGAGTAATGTGTCAGGCCTTTTGTTATGGAAGGCCTGATGAACATAACAGGGGAGCGAAGAATGTGGTCAGTATCAAGGATATCGCCAAACAGGCGGGAGTTTCCATCTCTACTGTGTCATATGCGCTGAATGGCAGCAACAAAGTGACCGATGAGACGAGTTCCAAAATTTTGGCCATTGCCAAAGAACTGAACTATGTTCCAAATGCCGCAGCAAGAACACTGAAGAAGAGGGAATCCAAAATTCTAGGTGTATTCTTGACCGATTTTAGAGGAGATGTGTATGGAGACTTGCTGAGTGGCATGAAAGCCGTATGTAATGCTCAAGGCTATGACCTGATCGTGTGCAGTGGTAAACAATCCCATCGCATGCTTCCAGAGAGAATGATTGATGGTGCGATCATTCTGGATCATACGTTTGCAAGTGAGGAACTAATGCAGTATGCCGATCGTGGGCACAAAATCGTTGTATTGGACCGTGAGATGGATCATCCCAACATTAATCAGGTTCTGCTGGATAACAAAGCCGGGGCGACACTTGCGATGGAACATCTTATTGAACAGGGACATAAGAAAATCTACGTGGTGACAGGACCGGAAGGTTCGTTTGACTCTGTGCAGCGGTTAAAGGCTGTGAGACAGGTTGCTGAACGTGAAGCCGATGTGGAATGGGTTGAGATTACGGGAGATTTCGAGAAGAGTGGTGGAGAACAAGCCGCAGATCAGATTGTGCAGGTGTATGATGGACCTGCAGCGGTATTCTGCCTCAATGATGAGATGGCTATTGGCTTGTGTGATCGTCTGGCAGACAGTACACTTGGCGTTGGTCAGGAGATTGACGTCATCGGATTCGACAATATTGAATTGAGCAAGTACGTCCAGCCGAGATTGGCAAGCATTGATTATTCCAAACGCAAGTGGGGATCGCTCGCTGCTGAACAATTGATCAAGATTATTGCTGGAGAACCCGTCGATCATGAACGAATTTATGTGACATTAGTTGAGGGTGGGTCGGTGAGTGGGCCTATTCCATCTGATTCGGTTATATCCATCCGGAATGACCGGGCGGTTAGCTATTGATCCCGAATACAGCAAGAGACAAGGCTTAGAAGAATCGAATCATTCTTTTAAGCCTTGTCTCTTGTTATTTCGAGGATGAAGCAATAGAAAAAGCCTCTCCGGAGAGAGGCTTGGCCTTTACAAGCCTTTTGTTTTGTCATTGTTGTAGGATGAAGTGAGAATGCCTGTAATGAAGAGAGTCAATACGATTGCAATAATCCAGAATGTCAGTGAAAATGACATGCCCTTCGCACCTCCTGCACAAGCTCATTTTCTTCTATTATAACCATTATAGGTAGAAAAGAAATGCTTCACCCTATTATTTGTAAAATAAAAAGTGTGTGGGCACTGGTCTGAGGCTGCCATCTGAAGGGTTATTCACAACCCGATTATTCAGAATAAGCGAGGATGATCCACCGCCATCCAGATTATAGGCGTCAATCACCCCAAGCTTGTACAACCGCCCTTGCAACTCTTCAAGGGTAGCACCGGAACTTCCGCCCTCATTATATCCGTCAACTACAATAATCAATAACTGATCATCCTTATAATTGCCAATGACTGTACGTGGTGCTCGTTTGGGTGATACTTTCCATTTGGCAGGAATTGTGGTTTTACGCCCATTCTGTAGCAGCACCGGAACAAACGTAGCCCCGAATTGCGGTTGCAGGCGATCCAGTGAGTTTTTGTCGGAGAACTTGCCTCCGACCAGTTTACCGGCATCGTTAAGTCCTACAAAAAACAGATCTTTGAAACTGGCCTGGAAACCATTCACGTATTTCCCGTCCATGACGGTTGTGCTAAGTGGATAACGTTTGCCGCCACTGTCAGCAAATCCACCTGCGTTAATCCCGGCAATTGCGCCGTTACGCTTCACAGCCTGCATGGTCGTCTCAGAACGCCCAGGTTCACTGTCTAGAGCCATCTGCATGGCTGTAGGGTCTTTTAGCTTGATCTTCATGGCATAGCCCTTATAGCTGCCAGGATTCACTCTGTACATTTCAATCGTTAGCCGGTCACTGTCTACCCGTTCAAATGGAACGCCAAGCTTGGATGAAATCCGTTTGTTGTAGATCGTTTCCGGACGATCCGCCTGGGTGGAAGCCTTCTGCACAAGTGTAGACATCGTACTAGTTGTTTTATTATAGAGCTGTGTCGTTCTTTTAATAGAAGAAGAAGTCTGGACAGCAGCATCTTTTGCCCCCGCAAGCTCTTGGCTAATTGCTTGGGTCCGGGGTGTAATCGTATCCTCTGACAGTTCGGTAGGCATCAAACCTCCGGGTTCAAGTGGAGGACGAAGCAGCAGCAGGCATAATATCAATCCAACAAAAGGAGCGAGTGCAAGCATAAAAAAACGATTAACCTGTTTGACGGGTGTAATCATTTGAGCAGGTCCATCTTTTTCTGGAGTGTCTCCAGTTGTTTTTTGACTTCGCTCAGCTGGGTATACAGTTTGTTGCTGTTATCCGTTTTGTCACTTGCATTATCCTTGGTGAAAGTCAGCAATTCATTGAAGGATTGAACCTGTCCCTGCAGGTCTTCTACTTCCTTTGATATCGTTGTTAGCTGATTTTCGTAGTCGGTTTTTAGTGCTGCAATCTGCTGCTGATTATGGGCTTGAAGCTGGTTAATCATCTGTTGCTGGAGATGGTTACTATAATAGTAGGTTCCAACGACTCCTAGTGCAATGAGAACAATCCACATTACCAGAAACAGCTTGATTGAAGATCCAGCCTTGCCTTTGGCGCTCCGGGTGTGATGGATGTCAGAGGACGGGGCAGATGGTTTCATGTCATCACTCCTGGTCATTTATAGGTACAAAAAAATTTCCAGTCCTCATTCTATCATGCCCCTATTGATTACGCAAAAATGAAATTCTTTACTTAATAGAGTAAAAAGAGATTGCATCGGAAGGAAGTCCTAGGATACAATTTCTTATAGATGCAATAAGTAGGAACTTTGGGCAGGTTTTTCGACTTTTTTAGATAGAAATGCAGGAAATTTATACTATATTTTGACCTTTCCGGGGATGGAAAGATGGACGTCATGGTGTTTTTATAACAAAATACAGTGAAAATAGAGCTTTTTTATCGGCTTCCTCCTGTATTTTTCTGTTTTTCGACATAATCCGACCTATGCTTCTTCTATACTCGGATTGTCGCATAGACGATGAAATCATCATGACAGAATTTAAAAGTTATTTGTCCAATACATAACAGGGGGAACAACAATGAAAAAAGTATGGCAGGTGGTCATCATAGATATCCACCCCACCAGCATGCTCGGTACAAAATTGATTTTGGAAGAGCAGCAAGATCTGACGGTACGTGGTATGACTTCGACCGGAACAGAAGGGCTCGATCTGGTGAATATTCACCAGCCTGATCTGATTCTGATGGATTATCGTCTTCCGGAGGGTCAGGCAGATCAATATATTGCTCAGATGAAGAATCTGTCAGCTCACAGTCACATCATTATTTTGACGGATGAAGACAATGTGAAGCTGTTTCGTCATCTGATGAGCCTTGGTGCAAGCGGCATGTTATCCAAACAGGCTTCCCCTAGCCAGCTGATTCATCTGATCTCTGGATTACGTGAGGGCCATGTGTCCATTCCATTGTCGTGGTTAAATAGTGCGGAATGGGCGCAGCCTGTGGAGTCTCCGACAGAAGCACGTGTCATTGAATTAACAGAAACCGAAACTTTTATCATGGAAAGAATTGTTCAGGGTGTAACCTATGATAAAATAGCGAATGAGATCAACGTTAGCAGACGTTCCATTGATAATTACCTGCGTAAAATATACGTGAAGCTGGAAGTGAGCAGTAGAGCACAGGCCATTGAACGTTATGCCTTGCATGCAAGACAAGTGAAGACGGGATCCTGACGAAACAGGTTTGTTCTTCCCATGATCACAACAGTTAGGTATGCATCCGGTCATATTCGATGGCGAGCAGGAATAGGTTGTAGGGCTGCGGACTGCGAGTACAGTTTCGGAATAGGGATGAAAGGGGAACGGATCGATGAAATATTTCTTTGCTTCCCGTACCAACAGGCTTTTGTCATCACCACTGAGGGATATACGTGAGATGTCTGGCAGGGATTATTTCATTTCTCTGGCAGAAGAATTGCCTGCGGAGGAGTTGTTTCCTTTCAAATTGTTGGAAGAAGCAGCGGTGTCTGTCTTTAGTTCAGGCCCCTCCGCATTGCAATATGGAGAGCCAGCAGGCTACACCCCCCTAAGAGAGTGGTTGAACAAAGACTGGAATGCACGCAAAGGCATACGAACGGTACCCGAGCAGATTCTGTTGACCACTGGTACCCAGCAGGCCATCGATCTGGTGATGCGTCTATTGCTTGAGCCAGGAGATTCTGTACTGGTTGAACATCCCACATCTCCAGGCTGTCTTGAGGTATTGGAGATGCAAGGAGCCAAGATTGTGCCCGTAATGGGTGATCGGGACGGCATACTGCCAGACCTTTTAGAGCATCACATGCAGCAGGTTAGACCGAAGCTGCTTTTTGCTGCACCCAGTTTCTCGAATCCGACCGGTGCTTTGTGGAGTATGGAGCGGCGGGAGGCTGTCCTTGAACTGTGTTCGCGCTATGGTGTACTGCTTGTGGAAGATGATTCTTACGGGGAGCTCCATTTTGATGGCCTTGAGCCAACGGAATTCTATCGTAAATATCCTTCACTCTTTGCACTGGATACTGCCGATCAGGGTGGACATGTTCTCTACATTGGTTCGTTCAGCAAAACGGTAGCGCCCGCTCTTCGAACCGGATGGGCCGCTGGACATCCTGCGCTGATTCAGGCAATGGCCTCGGTTAAACGAATTGCAGATGGTCAGTCCAGTCCGATGAATCAGCGGCTGTTGTATCAATTGCTTGCTCATTCCCCTTTTCGTTGGAGTGATCACTTATCCATGTTGAATCGGGAGTATAAGACAAGACTCAAACTGATGCTTGAACTGTTGAAGAGGCCGGGCTGGAAAGGGTGTCAGTACAACATCCCTGAGGGCGGAATGTATCTGTGGGTACAGTTGCCGGAAGGATTGGATAGTGGCGCTCTGCTTAAAGCGGCTTTGCCCAAAGGTGTATCCTTTCTTCCTGGATCACTATGCTCCACAGGTGTACAGGATCAACGTTACATCCGATTGAACTTTAGCCACCCAGGCCGGGATGAATTGCTGCTTGGCATGAACCTGATCAGTGAAGCCATTTCCGAATTTACGGCTCGTAGCTAAGTCACATCAAAAAATAGATTTTGTAGCAAAAATTAAAATTGGTTCATGACCAAAGTGATTACGTTATTGCATCCACTAACATTTTTATATATAATATGAATTAATGAGTTGTTGGTTTCTTTATATAAGCTACAATGGTGGCCAGTTCAGGAAAAGCACTCATATATTTTATCTAACGGGGGAAAATTCAACATGTCTAATATTTTATTTGTTAAAGCAAATGACCGTCCTGCAGATCAAGCAGTCAGCGTTAAATTGTACGATGCATTCTTGAGCGCATACAAAGAGTCCCACCCAGGTGACACAGTTACTGAGTTGGATCTCTACAATACAGATATTCCTTACTATGGCAACACTGTAATTACTGGTGGATACAAAGCTGCAAACGGCATTGAAGCAACTGCCGAAGAGCAAAAAGCTGCAGCACTGGCTGCACAATTGCAAGATCAATTCTTGGCAGCAGACAAAGTGGTATTTGCATTCCCGCTCTGGAACTTCACTGTTCCGGCTCCACTGGTGAACTACATTTCCTACTTGAGCCAAGCTGGTAAAATGTTTAAATACACAGCTGAAGGCCCTGTAGGTCTCGTAGGCGACAAAAAAGTGGCATTGCTGAATGCTCGTGGTGGCGTATATTCCGTAGAGCCAATGGCATCTGCTGAAATGTCCGTTAAATATGTAACTAACGTATTGAACTTCTGGGGCATTCAAAACCCTGAGCTTGTAATCGTTGAAGGTCACAATGCTTCTCCTGACCGTTCCCAAGATATCGTGGATGCAGGTCTGAAATTGGCTTCCGAAGTAGCAGTAAAATTCTAATAACAATCTTCTATATAGAACACATCAAAACACCTGTAGTCTCCAGTGGAGATTACAGGTGTTTTTTTGCATTCTCATTTTTTTCACATCCGTTACTTCATATGATTCCGGTTCAGATCTTGCCTGTATTTTTTAAGTACTGCTCCGCTGTTTCAGCAATGTGTGCTAGGTCGTCCTTATTTTCACCAGATACAGAATACGTTACATCGAGTTCATTAATGGTTCGTTCAATCATATTATTATCCTCAAGCATGTGTGCATGCTCGGTTAACGCCTGTACTCCCTTAATCGTCAAAATATACTTTCCACGGGAGAGGCGTTCAAACCAGCCATAATAATTTTTTTGCAGAATTGCTGCGGCAGAACCTACGCCTGTCTGTCTGGCAAGGTTGGCCGGAGAGGCTTCTCCGTTCGTCCGTAGAGCGGATGCGACACGCAAAGCCTTCTCACGATATGCTGTGACCAGCTGTCTTCGTGTGCTGCCTCCCGTATTGTAGTCTCCGCTGCGTTCGTCGAATTCCTTGAGCAATCGTTTCCGCCGAACACCGCTTTTACGGGCAACCTGATTGGGGCCAGTGAGGGGGATCAGGGCGGAGGGCTCGCACAATACATCAATCAGGGGAGCTTTGGTTTTGTAAAATGTGACAGTCAGCAGCCCCAGACCGAGCTGTCTGCATAGTGCGGTCAGTTCGCTCCAGCGTTGGTTCACGGCTCCGCGTTTACTGCGATTGCGCTCGACGGCCAGATACACGAACGGGCTAAGTTTCAAGCGCTGCATGCCCTGCAGCAACAGGGAGAGGTTAAATGTTTTTTTCATCTCCACAATGAGTGGTTCGTCCTGGTCTGATCTGACTCCGACGAGGTCACAATGTCTGACTTCCGCCTTGACGTCGAAGCCACGCTGCTCGAAAAAAGCCTTCACGGGCGAATATAATTCGGTTTCGTATTTCACTGCCATCGTCCGTGCTCCTTTCCAGAAGTGGCCTGTCTCTGACCATGTGTTGTCCGGTTTCCTGAATTTAGAACCCTCATTATATCATATTCGTTCTTTTTTTTCTGAAGGCACAAGATGTCTGATAGAACAGGGAAAAGCCAAAATTCGAAGCGGTTGATTGAAAAAAAGAGGTCAACTTATCCGAATTGCCGCATAGGTATGTAATACACTTTTCACAACAAAACAAGACGTTTGGACAGAGGGTGGCGGGACAACACAGGACCGCAAGATTGGTATTCAAGCAGGAGCCGCAATTCTATTGATTTCTTCATACCATTCGGAATGGTTGACAATCACACTAAAGGAGCCATGGGAGGTACCAAGCATGAATATTTTTGAACGCGTTGCGGAACATCGGGCAGAGAGTGACCGTTTGACATGGAACGGAACATTTGAAGATTATATTGCACTGCTGAGAGAGGACCCGACTCCGGCAATGACGGCTCACGCCAGAGTGTATGAGATGATTGAATCGTTTGGGGTGGAAGAAGTAGGTGGGCATAAGCGGTACAAGTTTTTTGAACAGGAGATCTTTGGGCTGGACCGTTCGATTGAAAAGCTGGTTGAAGAATACTTCCACTCGGCAGCACGTCGTCTGGATGTACGGAAGCGGATCTTACTCCTGATGGGTCCCGTAAGTGGAGGGAAATCGACGCTTGTGACGCTGCTGAAGCGGGGGCTTGAACAGTTCTCGCGGACAGAGAAAGGTGCCATATACGCTATTGATGGATGCCCGATGCATGAGGAACCGCTGCATCTGATTCCACTGGAGCTTCGTCCTGAAGTGGAAAAGGAAATTGGAGTCCGCATTGAGGGTAACCTTTGCCCATCCTGCCAGATGAGACTGCGTACCGAATATGGTGGTGATATCAGCAAGGTGCCGGTGGAACGGGTCATTGTTTCCGAAGATAATCGCGTGGGAATAGGAACGTTCAGCCCATCCGATCCGAAATCGCAGGATATTGCCGATCTGACGGGGAGTATCGACTTCTCCACCATTACGGAGTTTGGTTCGGAATCCGATCCACGTGCCTATCGTTTTGATGGGGAGTTGAACAAGGCGAACCGTGGACTGATGGAGTTCCAGGAGATGTTGAAATGTGATGAGAAATTCCTCTGGAATCTCTTGTCGCTCACGCAGGAAGGGAACTTCAAAGCAGGACGCTTTGCATTAATTAGTGCGGATGAGATGATTGTGGCGCATACGAATGAATCGGAGTATAAGTCTTTTATCTCCAACAAGAAGAATGAGGCACTGCAATCCCGGATGATTGTCATGCCGATTCCGTACAACTTGAAGGTATCCGAGGAAGAGAAAATCTATGCCAAGCTCATTCAGCAAAGTGACATGAAGCATGTTCATATTGCACCGCATGCACTGCGGACTGCAGCCATTTTTTCCATACTTACCCGCTTGAAGGAAACGAAAAAACAAGGCATGGATCTCGTTAAAAAGATGCGCATGTATGATGGTGAAGAAGTAGAAGGATACAAAGAAGCTGATCTGCGCGAGATGCAAAATGAGTATCTGGATGAAGGGATGTCTGGCATTGATCCACGGTATGTCATTAACCGGATCTCCAGTGCTTTGATTAAGCAAAATCTTCAGTGCATTAACGCGCTGGATATTCTGCGGGCGATCAAGGATGGTCTGGACCAACATGCCTCGATCACGAAGGAAGAGCGAGAGCGTTATCTGAACTTCATTGCTCTTGCACGCAAGGAGTATGATGAACTGGCCAAGAAGGAAGTGCAGAAAGCATTTGTTTACTCATTCGAGGAATCCGCAAGAACGTTATTCGAGAATTACCTCGATAACATTGAAGCATTTTGCAACTGGTCCAAGATGCGTGACCCGCTCACGGATGAAGAGATGGACCCGGATGAGCGTCTGATGCGATCCATAGAGGAACAGATCGGGATCTCCGAGAATGCAAAGAAAGCGTTCAGAGAAGAGATTCTGATCCGAATCTCGGCATACTCCCGCAAGGAGCGCAAGTTCGAATACAGCAGCCATGACCGTTTGCGTGAAGCGATTGAGAAAAAGTTGTTCACCGATCTGAAAGATATTGTCAAGATCACAACCTCAACCAAAACACCGGATGCAACACAATTGAAACGTATGAATGAAGTCATTAAACGTTTAATTGAGGAACATGGATACACCGCAGCCAGCGCGAATGAACTGTTACGTTATGTGGGTAGTCTGCTTAATCGCTAATCGGCAACGAACCATTCCGGATCAGGCTCCTGATGCCTGTTGTGAGGCTCCTTCACAGCAGGGTCAGGGCCTTTTTAATTACATGAAGGTCATATTAGTCTAAAAAGCTGACAAATAAGGTTAATTTTAAAGAGAATTAGTTCTAATGGTATATGTATATTTAGGTATTTTAGTCTATAATCAATACATATATTTACAATTTAAAGTAATTTAGTGTTTATTAAGGAGCTGACTGAACCAGATATGAGCAGTATTTCCGCAACAAGACAGAAGCAACTTGATTACATGGGATTAACCGCAGGGGATCTAAAACTGCTTGCCGATCATCGGCCTGTTTTTAAAAAAGTCGTTAATGAAGTGGTGGATCATTTCTACAATCATGTGGGGAATTATCCTGAATTGGTAGATCTGATCGCTCGATTCTCTACCATTGATCGTCTAAAAGAAACACAGAAGATGTACTGGTTATCAATGACGGATGGAATCGTGGACGACGCATATATTGAGCAACGGATTGCGATTGGACTTGTGCATTCACGGATTGGTCTGTCTGAAGATTATTATCTGGGTACCTATATGGTCTACCTGGATATTGCAACGAGCATATTCCAACAGGTTATCCCTAATTCCTGGCATCTTGTCATTCAGGCGCTCAGCAAAATGTTTAATCTGGATTCACAGCTTGTCCTTGAAGCCTATGAGAAGAAAGAAAAAGAAAAGTTACATCAGCTTGCCGATGACCAACAACATACATTACAGGCAATTACGCAGATTACCCAAGAGCTTACAGGCATGATTAGTGAATTAAATGAAAGTGCAATGGCGATATCAAGTGTAGCCAAAGAAACAGCGGCTTCTCAGGATCAGGCTCAGGTTATGCTTACCGAATTAACAGGAGAGATCCAGCAGATCGGAAAAATGGGTGAACTCATTCGCGAGATATCGGATCAGAGTCATCTTGTCGGCCTGAATGCAGCGATTGAAGCTGCTCATGCAGGAGAGTTTGGACGTGGCTTCGAAGTAGTTGCCAGTGAAGTACGCAAGCTTGCCGCCAGCTCCCGGGATGCCCAGGGTAAGATTCAGTCTAATCTGGAGCAGATCATGAAGAAACTGAGCAGTGTGCAGCAGGAGTCGGATCATACGTCCAGAGGGGCACGTAGCCAAGCGTCACGTTCGGCTGAACTCGCTGTATTTGCAACAACAATGGAGAAACTGTCTCTGGATTTGAAGAAACTGGAACAGCAGGAATAGAGCTTAAAAGCATTAGGAACCTTCCATACCGTTTCAGGCTGTTTTAAGCTATAATGGGTAGACAAACCTGCCGATGTTATAGAAAATGCAGCCGGAGACAGGGGATTCGAAAGAGGTTGAGGTGATCAGATGGCTTCTATCCATGATGTAGCCAAGGAAGCGGGAGTATCTGTTGCAACCGTTTCCAAAGTGATAAACGATTATCCTGATGTAAGTGAAAAAACACGCAAAAAAGTCAATATAGCCATTGAATTATTGAAATATCAACCCAATGTGGTCGCACGTGGACTTGTCAAACGCCGTTCATGGACGGTGGGAGTACTGTTAACGGTTCCGTTTACGAACCCTTTTGTGTCGGAGTTGCTGGAAGGGATCAAGACAGCGCTGGAGAACAGTGGATATGACCTGGTCCGGTTGTCTACTCGATTCGATGATCCGGCGTACTCGTTTATCAAACATTGCCGCAGTCGTAATGTGGATGGCGTTGTGGTATTCGGGGAAGGCAGAGAAAACACGAGTATTCAGGAACTGGTGGATGCAGAGATTCCAACGATGTTTGTTGATACGGACATGTTGGGCAAACGTGCCGGTTACATTACTACGGATAACGCGAACGGAATCTCGATGGGTGTCAAACATCTGCATGAGCTTGGGCACCGCAAAATTGCCTATATCTCAGGGACACTTGGACCTGCTGTAGCCAATCTGCGATTGGAAGGATATCGGGAAGGGCTGCGAGAATGCGGTATCCCGTATTCTACGGTATATCTGGAGATCTGCGATTATTCCTTCGACGGGGGAAGCAAGGCTGCCCGACGATTGCTGGCACTTCAGGATCAACCAACGGGAATTGTCTGTGCATCAGACATGTCTGCTTTTGGTGCGATTCATGAAATTGAAAAGCATGGACTGAGTGTACCAGAAGATATCTCGGTTGTTGGGTTCGATAACACGTATTATGCTGAGGTATTTAAACCGGGGTTGACCACGGTGAATCAGAATATCTATTCCATTGGCATTAAGTCCATCGAATATCTGATTGCCATGATCGAGAATCCATCTTATTCTCCTCCTGTGGTTACGGAACCTTCCAATCTGGTCATCCGTCAGACGACAGCACCTTTAAAAGCTTAAAAACGTAAATAGTAAAGATGTTTACACGAAGCACAGCTAATAAGCTGTGCTTTTTGTCGTTCTATATCTCATTTGGAAACATATGGTTGATGGAGTGGTGCAAGTCCTATAGTTTAACGGGTAAACAAAGTTTACTGGCAATCGTATAATGAAAGTGCTTACAATTTTCTGTCCATTAGCATCTATCCATCCTGTATAACGATCTTGTAAAGGGCTGGCACATGGCAGAGCAAAGGTTATTCTTCACAAACAACAACGAACCAAGGAGGAGATCGGATGCATTTGAGAAAATGGTGGAGCTTGTGCTTGTCGGCTGTATTGATCTTCAGTTTGTTCCCAAGTGTGGGAACAGGAGGGACACGTGCTTCGGCAGCGGACGTTAAGACTGGCGATGATAAAGTACTGTTCAAGGCTGATTTTGAAGATGGTGTGTTGGGACCATGGCGTCCACGTGCAAGTGAAAAGCTTGATATCGTAACGCAAGTAGGTCATGACAGTACACGCAGCCTGAGAACCTCTTCACGTACCGAAACGTTCCATGGACCCTTAATTGAAGTAATAGATCATGTACAGAAGGGCAGCACGGTTCATATTTCGTTTTGGGCCATGTACGATGAAGGGCCGGACAGTCAGGTCCTTAACGGTGCACTCGAGAAAGAATACAATAAGGACGCTTCGAGTCTTGAATATGCTACCTTTGCCTCCGCTACCTTGAACAAAGGACAGTGGAAAAAAGTCGAGGCAGATGTGGTGATTCCCGAAGAAAATAGTGGCATCACCGGATTCCGCATGTATGTGGAGACACCATGGAAGACGTCAGCGGAAGTGACGCCGGCAGATACGATTTCATTTTACGTGGATGATGTTCTGATTACGGCTGCTCAGAAAATTGAAATTGAGAAGGATATTCCGAATCTGGTCGATATCGTGGGACAAAATTACGCAATGGGAGCTGCCATCAATCAGTCTGCGCTAGACGCGGAAAACCAGCATTCCCAGTTGTTGACGAAACACTTTAATAGTATTACAGCGGACAATTTTATGAAAATGGATGCGATGCAGCCCAAGGAAGGAGAGTTTGTCTGGTCAGAGACAGATCGCCTGGTGAAGTTTGCCGAAGCAAATGATATGGAAATCAGAGGCCATACGCTGTTATGGCATAGTCAGGTGCCGAATTGGTTCTTTACTGATCCGAATGATGCATCGAAACCTGCCACGCGGGAACAGTTGCTTGCACGGATGAAAACCCATATTCAAACCATCGTGACCCGGTACAAAGGAAAGGTTCATACTTGGGATGTCGTCAATGAAGTCATCTCAGACGGAGGCGGCTTGCGGAATGAGGCCAGTAATTCCAAGTGGAGAGATATTATTGGGGATGTGGATGGCGACGGAGATGACAGTGATTACATTGAGCTGGCTTTCCGTTATGCACGTGAGGCTGACCCCGATGCTGTACTGGTGATTAATGACTATGGAATGGAGGGCAATGGAAACAAGGTGAATGATATGGCGAAGCTTGTAGAGAAGCTGCTTGCCAAAGGAACACCGATTGATGCGGTTGGATTCCAGATGCATGTATCCATGTACGGACCGGATGTAAAGCTCATTCGTGAGGCTTTTGAGAAAGTGATCGCTCTTGGTGTGAATGTACAGGTTACAGAGCTGGACGTTTCAATCTATTCAAGTAATTCTGAACTGGAGATGCCTGTCACAGATGAATTAATGCTGCAACAAGCTTACCGTTATCGTGAACTGTTCGACCTGTTCGACGAGCTGGGAAAACGCGGCGTAATGGACAGTGTTACAGTATGGGGACTTGCGGATGATGGTACATGGCTTGATAATCATCCAGTCAAAGGACGCAAAGATGCACCATTGTTATTTGATCGTAAGTTAAAAGCAAAACCGGCATTTTGGGCACTGGTGGACCCTACCACCCTGCCGATCTATCGTAATGAATGGACAGCATTGAAGGCCAGCCCTTCTTTCCCGAATCACAAAGGACAGGAAGATATTCTTTGGGGTGCTGTGAAAGGACTCGAAATTAATCATCTGGCAGATGGTACATCTGCGGTTACGGGTGAGGCTCGTATGATGTGGGATGCCAAAAAGGTGAATTTACGAGTGGAAGTGAAGGATACCACACGTCGCAAAGGGGATCAGGTGCAGGTTTTCCTCGCGGAAGAAATCAAGGGGACAGGCGCTGCAACTTCTGAAGCTGATCTGTCTGCCAAGAAGAAAAATCCGCCGTCTGCAAATGGTCAATATACATTTAAACGGGATGGCGGTAAAGGCAAAGATAAAAATACTTACAACGTACAGGAGACAAAAACCGGGTATGTTGTATACGCATCACTGCCTATGTCAGCTGCTTTACTTACCGAAGGCCAGGTCTTGTCTCTGGATTTTCGGATTACGGATGAATATGCTGCTGGAAAGACAGCGACCATTGTTTGGAATGATAGTTCCAATCAACAGCCCGACAAACCAGCCAACCGGGGCAAACTGAAGCTCGGTTCTGTCTTGAAACAAACCAAGGTCACTTATGGCAAACCTGTCATTGATGCAAAAAAGGATAACGCCTGGAAAAAAGCTGCATCTGTTAAAACGGATGTCTGGGTGGTCGGAAACTCCGGTGCAACGGCGACTGCACAGCTGTTATGGGATGAGAAATACCTGTACGTATTGGCAGATGTGAAAGATCCATTGCGAAGCAAATTAAGTTCTAATGCACATGAGCAGGATTCGATCGAGATTTTTATCGACCCTAGCAAAGATCAGACGACATTCTATCAGGAGGATGATGCCCAGTACCGGGTCAATTTTGATAATGAGGCTTCTTTTGGTGGAAATGCACGGAAAGAAAGTTTCAAATCAGCTACCCGATTAACAAGCGGAGGGTATACAGTTGAAGTGGCAATCCCACTAGACAGCGTTCGTGCTGAAGGGCAAAGATGGATTGGGTTTGATCTTCAAGTTAATGATGATGGCGCGGGAGATGGCAAGCGAAGCAGTGTGTCCATCTGGAGTGATTCATCAGGTAATTCTTATCAAGATACTTCCGGTTTTGGCAGTCTGTTACTGACTCGTAAATAGAATATTTAGTTGTGAATTAGAATATGAGAATGTTAGTTATTCAACATTGTATATCTGGAAATAAGTGTTGATTTTAAAGGCTGGGACGTTTAGACTATATACATTCATATAAACGGGTTCCAATGTATGACAACGGCTTCAACTAAGTCTGTTGTCACGAGTCAAATGATGCGGAGGGAGTGCCTGTCATCCAGACAGCGCACTCGCTTCTTTTTTACATTTTTGCATACATACAAGGCATTTCCCGGTTGAAAGGACAGAGTGAGTGGAGCACCTACATGGCACGTACAACTTAGAACTTGTTATTTTATCCTATATTATTGCATCGTTAGCTTCATACGCTGCCCTTGACCTTGCAGGCCGTGTAAGTCAGGCTAACGGGATGACGCGGAATGTATGGCTTACCTGCGGTGCAGTATCCATGGGGCTGGGAATCTGGTCCATGCATTTCGTAGGTATGCTGGCTTTTGTTCTGCCTACGCAAGTCTCCTATTCCACCGGTAAGGTTGTTTTATCTGTTCTACTTGCTATTGTCGCATCGGGGGTGGCCTTGAACATTGCGGGTAGACAATCGGGCAGGATAAGCAAGCTCATGATTGCTGGAGTACTGATGACGGCGGGGATCAGCTCGATGCATTATGTAGGAATGGCAGCGATGTCAATTCCGGTTACGTATGAACCAGGCAGAGTGGTGTTATCCATTCTGATTGCAGCGCTTGCTTCATTTGCGGCATTGTGGCTCATGTTTTTTTTCCGTTATCATCAATCAAGACACACCTGGGTTTACAAGATGGGCAGCGGTCTCATTATGGGTATTGGAATCTCTGGCATGCATTATACCGGGATGTCAGCCGCACATTTCCATCATTCACATGGCTCGATGGTAAGTTCAGGTATGCAGATTGAGCCAGGCATTCTCGCCTACTTGATCGCATCGGGCACATTTATTGCTTTGGGTTTGACGTTGTTTGGCATATTTATCAATCAGCGAATGTCACAGAAAGATCGACGGATTCATGAGAATGAGCAATGGTATCAGGCCCTGTATCATAACCATTCGGATGCCATTATTTCAGTGAACAAGGAAGGTATTGTCAAAGGCATTAATGCTGCTGTAACAACAATCACCGGATATCCTGAAAAAGAGGTCATGGATCGTTCCATTGATGAGATCGCTCAGCAAATCGATATAGAGTGGATAAGTGAATTTGATTCCATCGATTGGGATGATCATGGGCTGGAGCAGGCGCACTACATGGCCAAAATGAGAGATGTACAGGGTGAACTTCTGGACCTTAGTATTGTTGTAGTTCCTGTTGTCATTGATGGCAGACATGTGGGAAGTCACATTTTGATCAAAGACGTAACGGAGGAGAAACAGGCTCAGGAGAAGATTCGTCACCAAGCATTGCATGATCCGTTGACGGGGTTGCCCAATCGGCGCAAGTTGGATGATGTGCTGGCTTGTACGATTAACGATTCAGCAGAAAAAGGGAATTCTTTTGCCGTTATGGTGATGGATATAGATCGTTTCAAGATGATTAATGACTCGCTGGGACATTCCATTGGAGATGTATTTTTAAGAGAAGTAAGCAACCGGATCATGAAAGCCATAGAAGCTTCTGATCCCTTGGCTATGGAGAATGTCATGCTGGCTCGGATGGGCGGTGACGAGTTCACACTCGTTGTGACCCAGGATCAAGCGACAGAAGTACGAGTGGCAGAACTTGCAAAACAGATTGTTGAAGCCATTCAGTTACCTTATCGACTGAAAGAGAATGACTTTTACGTAACCGCGAGCATTGGAATTGCGATGTATCCGGATCATGGAGTGGGCGTGGATGCTTTGCTGAAACATGCGGATTCCGCCATGTATGAAGTGAAGAAAAACGGCAAAAATGGTTTCCAATTCTACACGGCCCAACTGGATTCGGAACTATATGAACGCATTGAGCTGGAGGGTTATCTTCGTAAAGCTTTGGAACGCGATGAGATGGTCCTGTACTATCAACCACAGATTCGTACCGAGGATAGCCGCATGATTGGTGTGGAGGCTCTTATACGTTGGAACCATCCACTCAAAGGTCTGCTCGCACCCAATGTGTTTATCCCGCTTGCAGAAGAGACAGGCATGATCTATGAGATTGGCAATTGGACGCTCCGGGAAGCATGCAGGCAGATGAAACTCTGGCATGCCAGTGGCGGACCACTCATTCCGGTATCGGTTAACTTGTCCAGCCAGCAGTTCCACCAATCCAACTTGGTAGAACAGGTCAAGAATGCACTCTTGGAGACAGGGCTGGATGCTCGATATCTGGAGTTGGAAATAACAGAGAGCATGATGATGGATGCAGCCGTATCCACGGCGATTCTTAATGAACTGACAGCACTGGGTGTCAAGATCAGCCTGGATGATTTTGGTACGGGATACAGTTCACTCAGTTATCTGAAGCATTTCCCGATTCACAAGCTCAAGATTGATCGTTCGTTTGTGACGGACATTACAGAGAGTCACAGCGATCAAGCCATTGTGGCGACCATTATATCGATGGCACAGAATCTCAAGATGGAAGTCATTGCGGAAGGCATTGAGACGAAAGGCCAACTGGATATACTGATGCAGAATGATTGCCGGGAGATTCAGGGCTATTATTTCAGTCGCCCACTGCCGGCAAGTGAAGTGGAGCATGATTTTTTTGTGCCGCTGCGATTGCAGGGTAATGGTACACCACCGGCACCATCCTAATTTTATGTATGCCAAGCAGCAAGTCCCCGTGTATGTCGGGAACTTGCCGCTTTTTTATGTCTTATCTTTTATTAATCATTAATCTCACTCATGATAAGAGCATTTATCTTTTCGTTTCCTATAATGATAATCGAAAACCTTACATAAACTTGCGGTGGTGTTTCTTGCCATCATACGTAAACCAGATCGGTTTATCCTCGACACGTGTCTCCACATGTACGGTACGTCCCCAGAGGCGATACAGATAAGGCAGGGTGCGTTCCATATATTTCAGGTCCAGCTCAATGCCTTCATATTGATGTTTGAGCACGAGTTCCCCTGTCCGCAGATAATCAGCATCTTGCACGACCAAGTAAGGGGAGCCCCCGTTGACACGTGAAAATACGAGCTGATCCCGTATGTTCTCCCAGGACTTGTCGGTGATTTTCCAGTCCGGGCCTTTTTTCTCAAATACGTAGAGGTCCAGATCCTCGGTTAATTGCTTGGTCATGTAATTGCGGATAAAGGAGGTATCGGAATCGAATTCACGCACCTCGAACATTTTGGCACGACCTTGGCCTGGTTTACGGCCCCAACGTTCCTGTTCTTCACGGGTTGGGTTATCCCAGCGCCGTTCAATATCCTCGAAAATCTTCAGTCCCAAATAATACGGATTCAGACTTTGTTTGGATGGCTGCACCACGGAGGAGTTGAGTTTGGCAAATTCGATCGTATCCTCACTGTTCAGATCGAGCTCACGGATAATGCGTTGATGCCAGTAGGATGCCCAGCCTTCGTTCATGATTTTGGTTTCCATCTGTGGCCAGAAATATAACATCTCTTCACGCATCATACTCATGATATCCCGCTGCCAGTCGGTCAACACTTCGGAGAATTCCTGAATAAACCACATGACATCCTTCTCCGGTTCAGGCGGAAAATGATGGACCTGAATACCTTCAGCGGGTGCTTCTTCCGTCTGCACGTCATCAAGTGACCATAGATCATCATAGCGACCTTCCGGCCGTGGTTTTTTCTCACCGCGCTGCTCCCGCATTTTCATCTCCATGTAGCGTTGTTTGTCCAAATGGCGGGGTTTAATCAGCTGTGGGTCCACATGTTCCTGAATTGCGATCACGGCATCGATAAATGCTTCGACCGCTTCCGTTCCGTACTCCATCTCATAATTACTGATCCGATCCGCCGTAGCAGCCATGCTTTCGACCATATTACGGTTGGATTTGGAAAAGCGGGCATTGTTTTTGAAAAAATCGCAGTGTGCCAATACGTGGGCTACGATCAATTTGTTCTGAATCAGGGAATTGCCATCCAGCAAGAAGGCATAACAAGGGTTGGAGTTGATGACAAGCTCATAAATTTTGCTTAGTCCAAAATCGTATTGCATTTTCATCTTATGAAATGTTTTGCCAAAGCTCCAGTGGCTGAATCTGGTCGGCATGCCGTAGGCTCCAAATGTATAAATAATATCCGATGGGCAGATTTCGTACCGCATGGGGTAATAATCCAGGCCAAAACCATTGGCAATCTCCATAATCTCGGCAATAGCGTATTCTAGGTCGCGGATCTCATCTGTCATCTAACGCTGCCTCCTTCCCGTTTCTGGAAAAAGCTGCGCAAAGCTTTGTACACTTCGCCTTTTTCTTTGATCACATAATACATGAACTGATCCATCTTGATATGACGATAAGCCGACATCAGTGTGCTGCTGCGGTTGTACTGATTCACTTCACCGTATCCAAACATATTGCTACGCTTCATTAACTCGCCGATCAGCTTCACACACCGTTCGTTATCCGAGGTCAGATTATCCCCATCAGAGAAGTGGAATGGGTAGATGTTGTAGCTTGAAGGCGGATATCGACTGTCAATAATATCCAGCGCCTTCATATATACAGAGGAGCAGATAGTGCCTCCGCTCTCGCCACGGGTAAAGAACTCTTCTTCGGTTACTTCCTTGGCTTCCGTATGATGGGCGAGGAAAACAATCTCAACTTTCTCATACTGACGGCGTAGAAAACGGGTCATCCAGAAGAAAAAGCTGCGCGCGCAGTATTTCTCAAACGAACCCATGGACCCGGATGTATCCATCATGGCAATAATAACGGCATTGGATTGTGGAATGATTTTGTCTTCCCATGTCTTGTAGCGCAGGTCATCCGGACTGATGTGATGGATGCCTGGCGTACCGGTCGTTGCATTGCGACGCAGATTCTCCAGAATGGTACGTTTCTTGTCAATATTGGACTGCATGCCTTTTTTGCGAATATCGTTGAAAACTACCGTATGTGTCTCAATCAGGTCTTTGTCTTTCTGCTTCAGATCGGGTAATTCCAGCTCAGCGAAGAGCATATCTTCCAATTCCTCAATACTAACTTCGGCTTCCACAATATCATGACCAGGCTGATCGCCAGCTTTTTCGCCTTTGCCGGGTTTCTGCGAAGCAGAGGGATCACGACCGATGACGTCTCCGACCTGACTGTCACCGTCTCCTTGACCGACATGTTTTTGCTTCTGGTAGTTATACACAAAACGGTACTCATCCAGACTGCGGATTGGTACCTTGATGATTTGTTTTCCATCAGACATGATGATGTTTTCTTCCGTAATCAGATCAGGCAGATTCTGCTTGATGACATCTTTCACCTTTTGCTGATGGCGCTGTTGGTCCTGGTACCCTTTGCGGTGAAGCGACCAATCTTCCTTCGACACGACGAACGAGTAAGGCTGGTGTGAATTTGACATGTAGGCACCCCCCATTGATTACGCGGCACAGTTTGGCCTGTCGGTAATTAAGTATATTCACGGGCGAGGACGATATGTGATGAGAGTGGATATAAAATGATACAATTACGCAAGTTCACCTCAGAGGTAAGGTGAGTCGTAATAACAGAACTGCACCATTTTTTACAGAAACAGTGAACAAGTGTGATATCCTTCCTATACAATAGGAGAAAGACATCGATCTGGCATCTAATAGAGGTTGTTTAAAAAGTCCAATTAGACTTGTTGAACTCGCACTAATATAGAGATGCATGAAAAGGAAGGATTTATGTGAATAAAAAGGCGATCAAGGCTTGGATTATGTATGATTGGGCCAACTCGGCTTACGCGACAACTGTACTGGCGGCAGTACTGCCTGTATTCTATGCTTCGGTGGCTGCCGCAACACTGGATACGGATACCGCCGCCTCCTACCTGGCCTATACACACTCCATTGGCATGTTGTGCGTAGCTCTGCTAACACCGTTGCTAGGCACGCTGGCTGATTTGTCAGGACGGAAAGGCGACTTCCTGCGTGTATTTGCAATTATAGGCGTCCTTGCCACATTGGGATTCAGCGCAATCGGTGAAGGGGACTGGTTTCTTGCTTCCGTGTTGCTCGTCATATCTACAATCGGTTTTGCAGGTGGTAACACCTTTTACGATGCAATGCTGCCGGATCTGGTACCCGTGGAACGAAGGGACATGATATCCTCCAAAGCTTATGCTTATGGTTATATTGGAGGAGGCTTGCTGCTTGCGGTGAACCTGTTGATGATTCAGCAACCGGGCTGGTTCGGGATGAGCAGTACATTGGCAGGCACAAGACTTGCGTTTATCTCCGTCTCGTTGTGGTGGTTGCTGTTCTCGATACCGATCTTTCGCCATGCTCCGATACGTCCTGCATCATCGGATCTGCCCGTAACCTGGACAGGGTATGCTGCGGTGGGAGTGCGCAGACTGCGCCAAACCTTTCGTCAGATGCGGCGTTTTCCCCAGTTAATCCGGATGTTGGTGGCTTTCTGGTTTTTTAATGACGGCATTAATACCATCATTCTAATGGCTACAATCTATGGGACAAGTATAGGTATAGGCACAGCCGACCTGATGCTCGCACTACTGTTAACCCAGTTCATCGGGTTCCCGTGTACATTGTTACTGGGAGCATGGGCACAGCGTTGGGGAGCAAAGCAGGTATTAATCGTTAGCTTATCGGTCTACATATGTATTGTGATTCTCGGTTATTTCATGACACAAGCGATCCACTTCTATGTGCTCGCCGGGTTGGTTGGTGTCGTGCAGGGTGTGAGTCAATCCACAGCGCGTTCCCTGTTTAGCAATCTGATGCCAGCAGGCAGAACAGGAGAGTATTTTGGTTTTGTGAATATTACAGGCAAATTCTCTTCGATCTTCGGTCCATTTGTGTTTGGTTATGTTGGGCAGATCACGGGTTCCACACGTTGGGGTATTCTGTCGCTCATCTTCTTTTTCGTCGCGGGCATTGCTGTATTGTTAACCGTGAAGGTACAGAAGGGTTTGCAGGATGCTACACGGGCAGATCAGGAAGAAGAGCGAAATGGGAGCGTTGGAGCTACTGGGAAAAGTTCAGATGTAAGATTTACCTGATGGTTGTTCACCCGTTTTCATATTAAGTTTCTCAACGGATTACGTATGGCTTCAGGCATTGTTCCTCACAGAACATGTCTGGAGCTTATTCGCGTTTGTGCAATCAGAACATAATTGATCCATGAATAAGTGCTTAAATGACAGACAGCAGAATACAGTGAAAGAGTATCAATTTATGAAAAGGTGAAAATAAAAGATTGACATGATACATTTTGTATCATAGAGTAAAACTATAAATACATATTGTATCTGAGAGTTGTCGAATGTAATCATGTGTTTTGCTTCATTCCCGGGTGAACTTCCGACGGAATATTGCAAAATGCTCACCTATAGCGTGCATATTACTCGTTTTGCCAAACACAAAGGTAGAGTCTGGTCTATCCCAGCTACACATTTATACTAATGAACAGAGGAGAGGCTGCCATTGATCGATGCTCAAGGTAACGGACTTGTTTTCTTACTATGTGTTCCCCGCAGTGGTAGTTCCTTATCCACCGTAATGCTGCAAAATCATAGTCGTATATTTGCCACCCAGGAAATGTGGTTTCTGATGAATCTTGTCGATTTACCCAAGGCTGATTCACGTGCTTACGGTGGCAGCTCCATCATGCGCCAGTTCTACAATGCCATGGTATCTGAGGATGTCTTTGAGAAGGCGTGCAGAAGTTTTGCTCTTGAAATCTACAATGGATTCCTGGAGGGGAGCGGAGCAGACTTCATCGTTGATAAATCTCCACGGTACTATTACATGCTGGAATGGCTGGATCGTCTGTTCCCTCAGTCCAAGCGTATTCATCTCCAGCGTAATCCTCTGGCCGTAGCTGCATCATTCAAAAAGGTAAACCGCCACACAGGAGAAGGATTCGACCTGATTCATAGTCTGCAGAGCCCCAAATTAAATATGAAATCCGTAGATCTCACACTTGGGATGCTCCGCTTGAATGATTATTTTGCCAAACCCCACTCCAATGCGTATGAATTGCAATATGAACGATTGGTTTCCAATCCTCAGGAAGAACTTGAGAAACTATGCGCATTTCTGGGAATTCGATATGAACAGGGAATGGAGCAGTATGGACAGTTTCTGGACAGTGCCAAGTCTGACATGTTCTACAGTATGGGCGTGGGTGATCCTTTCCTCTCTTCGCATCAAGAGGCACATCAGGGTTCTGTTAACAACTGGAAAAACATATTAGAACCACATGAAGTTGAACTGTATTGCCGTGTGATGGGGGCAGATCTGTTCCACCAGATGGGGTACAGTGAACAGCTCGCAGAAGCCGAACAATGGACGGGTGTACATTATGATGCAAGTCCGGATCAGGAGGTCATTGATCGAATCACGCATCAGTTGACAGCAGCGACCGGTTGCCAGTGGCAACCGCAATACCGAATGCAGCCAGCAGATTCTGTCGTTCATGATCCGCTTGGGAATCTTAATGACCAAGTTGTCGAAGAACCGGAAAAGACAGACCCGACGCTAGCTGCACTGGTAACGATCAGACAGCTGCAAGCCGCATTACGGGCAGCAGATCATCGTCTGGAACGGGGTTACAGTGAGCGAGAACGCTTGAAGGTCCAGCTGGCTTCTGCTCAAAGCAAAATACAGCGTATCAAATCATGGGTACCATTTGGTCATCAGATCAGCGCATGGGCTTCACAGCGCAAGATTCTACGGGGAGGCAAGTCATGAGCGCCATAGCAGGAATTGTTCACAACGATGGTCAGCAGGCGCTATGGGAAGACAGCTGGCGTCTGTACGCAAGCCTAGGGCATGTCCCTGCGGATACAACAGGAGTGTGGAAAGGCAATGAGGCGTTCCTCAGCTGTCATGCCCAATGGATTACACCGGAATCGGTTAGCGAGAAGTTGCCTTTATATGATGAGGAAAGTGGTCTGACCATCACGGCAGATGCCATTCTGGATAACCGGGAACAACTGGCAGATCAATTACAAATATCTAGAGCTGAACTGGCTATGTTGGCGGATAGTGAATTGATCTTGCGTGCCTATCAGCGCTGGGGAGACGATGTAGCCGTCCGATTGCTGGGGGATTTTGTATTCGCGATATGGGATGAGCGGAATCGAAAACTGTATGCAGCGAGAGACATTACAGGCATGAGAGCTTTTTATTACCGACATGATGGTTCACGTTTTGCTTTCTGCACACTGATGAATCCGTTGCTCGGGCTTGAAGGGGTACATAAAGAACTTGATGAGACTTGGCTGTCCGAATTCCTTGCCATTCCTGACATGCATGATTCAGCAGATATCAATTCGACCGTATATCGGGGAATAAGCCAGCTGCCTTCTGCACATACACTTGTCTTCCGGGATGGGAGACTGGAGCTGAAGCAATATCATCGCTGGAATGAAGTGGAACCTCTAAGGCTTAAATCCGATGGCGAGTATGTAGAAGCGTTTCGGGAGGTCTTTGGGCAGGCGGTTGGATCGCGCTTGCGAACGCACAGACAGGTGGCTGCTGCATTAAGTGGCGGACTGGACTCGGGAGCCGTGGTTGGTTTTGCTTCCGGAACACTGAGAAGTCAGGGAAAACGGCTGCAGGCCTATAGTTATGTTCCCGTACCGGATTTTACAGATTATACGTCGAAAACGTTGCTCGCAGACGAACGGCCTTTCATACGTTCAACCATTAATCATGTCGGCAATATCACGGAGAACTATCTTGATTTTGAAGGCAGAAGTCCACTTAGTGAAGTAGATACCTGGCTCGACATTATGGAAATGCCCTATAAATACTTTGAAAATTCATTCTGGATTCGCGGATTCTATGAAAAAGCGAGCCAGCAAGATGCAGGCATCCTGCTCACAGGCGCACGTGGTAATTTCACCATCTCCTGGGGTCCAGCTCTGGATTATTACGCCAGTCTACTGAAAAGTGGTCGGTGGTACCGCTGGTTCCGTGAAATGCAGCAGTATAGTGAACGAACGGGCATGCCCTTCTCCCGTATAGCCAAGATCACCGGGAAAAAGGCATATCCGGATTGGTTCAAGGCTCAGTCCAAAGGAGCCAGCCAGGCCGCTTCTGTACAGTTGATCCATCCTGATTTTGCGCAAAGAACGGGTGTACTGGAACGACTCAAATCCATTATTGTTCTGCAGGGTGGTGCCCAGGCGGATGCACTCAAAGTGCGTGCCGAGAAATTCAATAATCTGGCCATTGCGAACAAAAACGGTGCTGTCGCCACAAAATGTTCTCTCCGTTATCGGGCTTGGGAACGTGATCCGACAAGTGATGCCAGAGTCGTTCGATTCTGCCTGTCCGTACCGATTGAACAATATGTGAAACACGGGACGGATCGTTCGTTGATTCGCCGGGCTACTTCACCAGAGTTGCCTGACAAGGTCAGATTGAATCAGCGGGTACGGGGTGTGCAGCCGGCGGATTGGTTACATCGCATCATTCCGAATTGGGATGCTTTTACCGCTGAGTTACGTGCTTTGTGTTCTGACAGCAAGGTCGCTGGCATATTAAACACGGAGCGTATCAAGTCTGCCCTGGCCAATTTCCCGAGTCCAAGACCTGAACTTGCTTCGCATCCAGATCTGCGATTGATGATGCATAGTCTGATCGTCTATCGGTTCATTCGGAAATTCTGATATAGCCCGGTGAACTGTGGGCCCGGATTTTTCTTACATTTGACTCATGATAGGAGGTGAATACGATGCAAATGGAAAAAAAGGAATGGCAAGAACCAGCACTGGAAATATTGGAAGTCAACCAAACAATGGCGGGCACAGGTTACAAACATATCGACTGGGTTACGGTTCACGATGCGGATCTCTACGGAACTAGTTAGAAAGCTTTACCATATGCCATCATACTTAGAAGTGCGAAAAGGAGGTGAATACGATGCAAATGGAAAAAAAGGAATGGCAAGCACCAGCTCTTGAAGTGTTGGAAGTCAATCAAACAATGGCCGGTACTGGCTACAGACAAATTGACTGGATCACGGTTCACGATGCGGATCTGTACGATCCAACTTCCTAAGTTGTTTAGTTTTATGAAGTGTCATCATACTTAAAGGGCGGAAATGCAACAAATCCAGCTTTTCGCCTCCGCCCTTATATTGAGCAACATGAATATAAGGGCTTTTTTTTACATTTTATTACGAAGGAGGCGTCGTTCATTGTTGCCTGTGCATTATGTGGCGTATGGTCTGCGCTGGTCGAGTCAAATTCGAATGCCTGAACTACAGATCGCACCCAAGGATGCAGAGACTGATTTTGATGTCGTGGATGTGCACATCGAGTCTTCAGATCTGACCCTATTGTGGGAGGGTTGGGATGTAGGCAACGACAACTTTGTGGCACGAGAGGGCAGTCTATTTTTCGAAATCGAAGATACAGGTCTGTTTCTAATGGAACAAGGAAAGCGCATTGTTGTATCCCCTCAGCCAGGAGCGGATGAGAAGAAGGTCAGATTATTCATCCTGGGCACCTGTATGGCGGTCATTATGATGCAGCGTGGCATCCTTCCATTGCATGGCAGTGCAGTGGTTATTGATGGCTGGGCTTACGCATTTGTCGGACATTCGGGAGCAGGCAAATCGACACTGTCGGCCGCACTGGCATCACGCGGATATCCACTTCTCACCGATGATGTTGTTGCACTGACCTGGGATGCCGGAGGAAGAGCTATCGTATCACCTGGTTACCCGCAACAGAAGTTATGGCAGCCCAGTCTGGACGGCTTCGGCATGAAGGAGGAGGATTATGCAACGGTTCACGCAGAGATTACAAAGTATGCGATACCTGTTCAGCACTATTTTCATGAGATGGCCGTACCACTAGGTGGAATATTCGAACTTGCTCCACAACCAGAGGCAAACCATACAGCTGTTCAACTGGTGGAAGTGACGGGGCTAGAACGACTGCATCTGTTATGCTCGCATACGTTCCGTGGTGGACTCGTTGCAAGACAGGGGCTGGCACAGTGGTTGTTCGAGACGGCTTCAAGACTTTCAGCAAGTGTGGAGATTGGCAGATTAGTCAGAACGGGTGCTGAGTTTACAGCATTTGAGATGGTGGATCGGATCACAGATCATATACGCAAAGGAGTGCATACAGGACAATGACAGCGACTACGCCGATGAATGTGGAAGACCGGGTAACCCGGAAGGAAGGCAATCTGGTCAGTGATATGGGTAGTGAGAAAGTCATGATGAGCATTAGCTCTGGAAAATACTATAATCTCGGGAGTACCGGTGGACGAATCTGGGACCTGATCGCAGAAGAACGCACGCTGGGTGAAGTTGTTGAGGTACTTGCTGCGGAGTATGAGATTGAGCCAGATGTATGTCGTGAGCAGGTGGTGCAATTCATGGAACATCTGTCCCGTGAAGGTTTAATCGACGTTACTCGCGGAGTGTAGAATGATGTTGCGAAAAATAAAGGCTTATCTCTCGCTCCCGCGGTCGATGCGTCGACTGGTATGGGAGGCCTATATCCTCCTTGGCTGGGCACGCATACAGAAGGCTATGCCATTTGCCAAAATCGCGCCAGGGCTGGGTACGCCTATGGTAGAAACACCGATGACAGGACTCGAACGCAGCGAGGTCATCACTATACGGAATATTTCCAAAGCAATTTCGCTCGCCAGCAAATATACGTTATGGGAAAGCCGCTGCCTTGTAATGGCGATTGCCGGGATGAAGATGCTTGAGCGACGCAAGATAGAGAGTACGTTATATATGGGGACTGCACGGAATAAGCAAGGACATATGATGGCTCATGCCTGGCTGCGAAGTGGTAAATTGATCGTGACCGGAGCTGATACTATGGACCAATATACGGTTGTCGGTGTGTTTGGCAAACGGTGTCCGGAGAAGGGATCTGGGGAGATTGTCTATGATACATGAAAGTGAACTCTATTCATCAGGGTTTCCGAAGGAGCTTAAGCTGATTTTGAGCATGATTAGAGGTGATCTGACGGCTCTATCCCCTGAAGAACTCAAGGCGCGTTTGCAGGGAACCGATTGGCAGCTCTTTCTGCGGCTGGTCTATCATCACCGCTTATATTCTGTCCTTTATGTGAAAATGAAAGAATTGAACTCTGCAATCATTCCTGCAGATGTTATGGAGAGTCTGAGACAACAGTATACGGTCAATACGTTCCGCATGTTACATCTGACAGCTGAAATGGAGCAGGTGTGTGGAGCTTTTCGTGAACGCGGCATCCGCAATATTACACTAAAGGGACCGGCACTCGCACATGATCTCTATGGCGATGTATCGATGCGAACCTCCAAAGACCTGGATATCCTGATTCCGTTTGATGATGTGGAAGCAGCTGAAGGCATTCTGGCTACCCTCGGATACGTATCCAAGGAAGGGGAGCGGGCACCTACGGTGCGCAGCTGGAAATGGCGGGAACATCATATCTGTTACACCCATCCGGTCAAAAGGACTCAAGTGGAGATTCATTGGCGTCTGAATCCAGATTCGGGCAAAGAAACCGATTTTGAATTGCTGTGGAAACGTAGCCGGTTCAGTTCATACACACAGACACCTGTCCGTATGCTTGAACAAGAAGATCTATGGGCTTATCTCGTAACCCATGGTGCACGACACGGCTGGTTCAGACTGCGCTGGTTACTTGATATCGACCAGATGATCCGCAGCATGCCACTTGATGTGAAGAAAGTAGAGAGACGTCTGAAAGCGGAGGGTCGTTTATCGATCGGTTCGCAGGCTCTTTATCTGGCTTCGGAGCTGCTGAATACGCCGCTGGATGTAGAGTACAGGTCCTTGATGTCCTTGAGTGACCGTACAGGCAAGCGATTAGCCAACGAAGGCGCAAAGTTCATGAACGACAAGCTGGAAAGTCCGGCTGATATGAAGTCTTATCAATCGTATTTGTTTAAACTTCGAAGTACAAAACAGAAATGGTTCTTCTTTATTGAACGTTTATATCCAAGTACATGGGATGTGGATCAATTGCCGCTTCCACGTTCTTTGTTTTTTCTATACTTTCCGTTACGTCCGTTTCTCTGGTTCTGGCGGCGAATTAAAAGGTATACGGTGACGGAAAGGGGTAAAGTATGATCTCGGAATTAAGGTATTTCATGCGAAAGTTGCATCATGTCACGGGGCCCATTTTATATTGGAATCTGATAGGGATGATCTGTATCAGTCTCATGGAAGGGATCGGCATCTACATGCTTGTTCCGATGCTGAGTCTGATTGGCATATTTGAGATGGGCTCCACAGGCTTAAACATTCCCTGGCTTGGCGACGTGTTGAATCGTTTTTCTGAAAATAGCCAATTGTTACTCGTATTGTTCACCTTTGTGTTGATTGTCTCCGGACAGGCCTGGATGCAGCGTCTCCAGACGATCCGTAATACTCGAATCCAGCAGCAATTTGTACGAACGCTGCGCATGGAAACCTATGGTGCTATTATTATGGCGCAATGGTCATTTTTTCTCCAAAAACGAAAATCCGATTTTAACCATATATTAACGACTGAACTTGCACGTGTGAGCCAAGGAACGAGCATTATGCTGCAAATGGCAGCCTCGCTGATTTTTACGGGCATTCAGATCGGTCTTGCTTTCTGGTTATCCGCCAAGCTGACGGCACTTGTGCTGGTCTGTGGATTGTTATTATTTTTTGTCTTGAGAAACTTCGTCAAGCGGGCTAAGCAGATCGGAGACCAGACCTCTGAATTCTCCCAAAGTTATTATAACGGCATTACCGAGCATTTCAACGGCATTAAGGATATTAAGAGCAACATGCTTGAGCGCTCACACATGAACTGGTTTGAGCGCATGTGCAGACAGATAGAACGCAATGTCATTCAGTTTAGCCAATTGAACAGTGGAACACAGCTGATACACCGGATGTCCGCGGCAATCATTATTGCGGCATTCATCTATCTTTCTCTCCGTGTAATGACGGTACCTCCAGCAAGTCTGCTGCTCATCATCCTTATCTTTTCCCGGTTATGGCCAAAATTTACGGCAATTCAGTCCAATCTGGAGTACATCAGCTCCATGCTGCCTGCGTTTCGGGTAGTCAGAGAATTGCAAGCGCAGACGGCGAAGAGTCGTGAGATTAGTGAAGAGATTGCTTCGGCAGGAGACGTTGGAACTGATGGGATTCAACCTATGGAACTGAATGAATCTATCACCTGTGAGGATGTCTGCTATCGCTATGAGGGAAGTGATACGTACTCATTGCGAAATGTGCAAGCTTCGATTCCAGCAAGGGGCATGACCGCGATTGTGGGGAAATCGGGAGCAGGCAAGAGCACGCTGATAGATCTGATTATGGGCCTCGTAAGGCCTGAAACTGGTCGTATTCTGATTGACGGTGTGCCTCTGTCAGAAGAACGATTATTGAGCTGGCGAAGTTCCATCGGATATGTCTCCCAGGACCCATTCCTGTTTCATACGAGTATTCGTGAGAATCTGCGTCTGGTTGATCCAAATGCAAGTGAAGAACAGATGTGGCAGGCTTTGCAATTTTCCTCCTCTGCGGCATTTGTACGGAAGTTGCCTCAGGGTCTGGATACGATCATTGGTGATCGGGGTATTCGGCTATCCGGGGGCGAACGTCAGCGATTGGTGCTCGCCCGGGCCATGCTGCGGAATCCTTCTGTATTGGTACTGGATGAAGCAACGAGTGCACTCGACAGTGAGAATGAACAGTACATTCATGAGGCGCTGGAACGGTTAAAAGGACATGTGACCATTATCGTGATTGCACACCGATTGTCCACCATTCGAACGGCAGATCGTGTGATTGTGCTGGACGAAGGTCGTGTCATCCAGGAGGGCGGATATCAACAGTTATCTACAGACCCGGTAGGGACGTTCAGAAAGCTTTTGAACATGCAAGCGGGTGTTGTAGGACAATAAGTAGGTTATGACATAACGTAAAGAGGCGCGCCACGAGGGGCGCGCCTTTCATGTAAGTAGTTTGTATAATGAGCAAGAATTAATGAACGAGGGCTGTTTTCGTAGGGAGTGGCAGTTGAAGAGCGCCAATCTGCTCCAAATGCTGTACGATCTCTTGCACGGCTTCCTTAATGGACCATTGCTCTGTATCGATGATGAATGAAGGAGATTTTGGTACATCATAGGGGGCGGAAATGCCTGTGAAATGCGGGATGTCACCATTGCGGGCTTTTTTGTATAGACCCTTGGGATCACGCCGCTCACATTCTTGGATTGAACAGCGCACATAGATTTCAATGAAATCATCTGGTTCAAATAACTGTCTGACCATCTCCCGATCCTGTTCATGAGGAGAGATAAAAGCCGAAAGTACAAACAACCCGGCATCTACCATTAACTTCGATACTTCACCAATTCGACGCAGATTTTCTTGACGATCCCCTGCTGTAAAACCGAGATCACGGTTCAGTCCATGACGTACATTATCCCCGTCCAGAACATAACAGCGTACGCCTTGATCATAAAGATACTGCTCCAGGGCAAATGCAAGGGATGACTTTCCTGCACCTGATAACCCGGTAAACCATATGGCACGACTACGGTGCCCATTATGCTTCTCCCGGTCTTGTCTGTTGATGCTGGATGATTGCCAGGTTATATTGCGCTCTTCCTTCGACATGAGTATCCCGCCTTTTCCCTACCATGATATGTATAATATTTTAACATATTTACAAGATTATAGCACCTTATAGATTTCTTCAAAATAAGCGTGAATCGACAAAATATCGGGTATAGATGTAGTACATACATAAGCATTATGCATATATCCAAGGAGTATTTTGAATTGAATGATGCAAAATGCTCACATCGCAGGAGGAACAATGTCATGAACAAAAACATACAAAACATACAAGTTGGGTTCAAATGCCCGGATTGCCAACAGGATATCCGAGCGGAATTTATAGATGAACAGGTCAGCACGGTTCGTTGTAAAGGTTGTGACAGAGCGTATACACTTTTGAAGCCAACCATCGGTGATGAGATTCTACTGGATTGGGAGCAGGAGGCTTTGTATCACAAGCTGAGGGCAGAGCGGTCCGAACTGGATAATCACAATATGTCGGCCTTGATTATCAAAGTTATCGAGTTGCTTACATGGCGTGATCGGGGAGATGGACAGACCCGTGCCATACAGACCGTGAGGGAATGGCTTGCTTCCAGTGGCAAACCTCAGACCTTACTTGAATTATTCCATCAATCTCCGTCACAACCTGAAAATAAACGTTTCGATCGTTAATGATTTACATACATTAGCCGTTCCTGTGGCATATTACCTGAAGGTGTTCGTGTGTGCAAACGACTAACCGAATTTTTCAGGAACAGGAGCGGATAGAATGAAGCGAATGGTTCTATATATACTGTTGGGACTGTTATCCATCAGTATGGTACCGGCACAGACTGAAGCATCACCGGTTACCGGAGCGTATCACTTTGGCTTCAAAAAAAGTCAAAACGGTCAACTGCCCTCCATTGATCAGGAAGGCTTTAAATCAATCTTACAACATAACGATGCCATTTTCCTGGGGGATACAAAACAGAAGGAGTTGTATCTCACGTTTGATAACGGGTATGAGAATGGATTCACACCTGCCATACTGGATGTTTTGCGTACCAAGAAGGTGCCAGCTGCTTTCTTTGTGACAGGTCATTATCTGAAAGATCAGCCTGAGTTGGTCAAACGTATGGCGGCTGAAGGTCATATTGTCGGTAATCATTCATGGAGTCATCCGGACATGACTCGCATCTCCAATGAAAAGCTTAGAGAGGAACTTGAGAAGGTCAAGGCGGAGGTCAATCGGCTGACCGGTCAACAAGCGACCTTTTTACGGCCACCGCGCGGGATTTTTAACAATCGTACGCTCGCAGAGAGTCATGCCCAAGGGTATGTGAACGTGTTCTGGTCTGTTGCTTATAAAGATTGGGATACCAATGTGCAGCGTGGTGCACAATATGCTCATCAACAGGTGTTGAAACAACTCCATCCGGGCGCTGTCATTTTGCTTCATTCGGTATCCAAAGATAACACGGAAGCTCTGGGTTCCATTATTGATGAGGCCCGCAAGCAAGGATATGCATTCAAAAGTCTGGATGATCTGCGGACCAAAAGTTATTGATCCATTATCTTAATGAGCAATGGACCAAGTGTAGGTCATTCAAAAGTTTAGCAAAAATATTAAAGGGCATCCTGAGCGATTAAGCTCGGAATGCCCTGTTTAGTTTATAACGGTATGCCAGTCCAAGTATTGGATGTACCACATATAGATTTAGAAGAAAGGATTGGGTAATACGATACGATGTAACGTGTAATACTATAAAACAGTATTATAGATGATTCCAATCGTTTTCGGGCCGCAGTGACTGCATACTACACAACCAGCAGTGGTCAGTTCCACACGGGCACCCGTTTGTTCCTGCAAAGACTTCTGCAAGTCAAGCGCATCCTCTTCAGCCATGGTGTGAACAACAATCAGAAGGTCTGGATCGATCTGATCTTTCTGGCTGAGCGTATTATTCAGCATTTGTTCCAGAGCTTTTTCCCGTTTGCCGCGCACTTTATAGGCAGGTGCCATCTTGCCATCTGTTACCCGGATGACAGGACGAATCTTCAACAGGCTTCCAATCAGGTTCTGCATGCCCGAACAGCGTCCGCCTTTATGCAGATACTCCAGTGTATCGATGACAAACTCCGTGCGTACATTTGATTTCATTGCCTCAATCAGGTGTGTAATCTGAGTCAGGTTTTGCCCTTTATCAGCAGCATGTACAGCTTTCATAACCATCAGTGCAATTCCTGATGAGAGATTCTGTGAGTCAATGACCGATATTCGACCTTCAGGGAACTCGGAACTCGCTAGTCGTGCATTTTGATAGGTAGAGGAAAGTTCAGATGATAAACTGATATATAAAATCTCATCCCCTTGATCTATGTAAGGTTGAAATGCCGTTATGAAATCAGCGGGGGAAGGTGCAGCTGTTTTGGGAAGACGCCCATCTTGGCTAACACGTTCATATAGCTGTTCAGGCTTAATCTCAGCACCGTCTTTCAGTGATTCTTCACCAAACACGACATATAAGGGGATGATACCGATATCGTGCTGCTGGATCCATTCTGGAGCCAGATCACTTGTGCTGTCCGCAAAAATTTTGATTCGTGACATGTCAATCTCCTTTGAAAACAATGATTTTGGCAAAAAATATAGATTATACTTATGTGTAAACCCATTCATTTTAATTATAAGGAAACATGACGTTGATGCAAAGCGTTACATCAGCGTCATGCCTACCAAAATAAGTCCAACGAATAACAGAATCATGATCCCATTTAATATAGTTCCGATAATGGCAAAAACTTTCTTTCGATTCTTGAGGACAAGACCAATAATTCCGACGATGCCTCCGGCCAGATTGAGAATCAGGCAGACCAGAATGGCTAATGAAGCCAGAACCACTGCTGGATGCAAGGCGATCTCTTCTGTCTGCAACGGGGTGAGAACTCCGATGGACTCGTTTATAGCCATGGTGGCAATAAAGAATATCAGAATGTAACCCAAGATTGCAACCAACCCAATGACAAAGCTGGCGATCCCAGGTCCGGAATGTTTCAGTGGTGCCATTGGTTGCCTCTCATGATCTGGCGGGTAGGCTTCATACCCATTGTTATTGTATGGATCTGCATGGCTAGGATTCTGATCCGTGTTGTTATAACCTAAATTATTATAGGAATCGCGATTATCCATAATGTTGACTTGCCTCCCTTAATCATCGTACTGAGTGTTATTAACCTAATCGATGAGTAATGATTCTCCTTTTAAAATACAACGATTACATACCTGTTTACTTTTCCATAATTATCGATAAAAATCAAGGATTTACGCTTGTTTTCTACAATTAATAGGGTAGGGATAGATTTAGTAAGTATAAACAGACATATGATCTATGAAGCTCCACCCCGACTGGTAAAGGAGGAGTGGATTCGCTACAATAATAGGAGTGAAGTGTAGCTGAATTAAGGGAGAGAACTTATATGCAACGAAGATGGATGATGCTTGGAGCCGTAATGACCATGCTGTCGGTGGCAATTGGTGCGTTTGGTGCTCACATGCTCAAGGATACAATTGGACCCGCGGCCATAGCTACATATGAGACAGGTGTGCAATATCACATGATTCATGCATTGGCCTTGCTCATTATTGGCTTGACGGCTGGTCAACTTGGAGCATCTACGAAACTGAAGTGGGCAGCGCGTCTGTTGTTTATCGGAATTATCGTGTTCTCGGGCAGTTTGTATGTGCTTAGTATTTCTGGCATCAAGATTCTGGGTGCCATCACACCGATTGGTGGGGTAGCCTTCATTGCCGGATGGTTGTTATTGGCATTAGATGTATGGCAGCGAGGTAAGGATCGCTCCTGACCGCTCCAAACAAATCTCGGAGGGTTCAATCCTGTATGAACCATTGAAACTAAAAAAGCAACTTGCGTTAGAATGTCCCGTCATTCTAACGCAAGTTGCTTTTTGTTTTAATCCGATGAAGTTAGTTACAGAAACTCATCGATTTCATTGGTTCGGAACGTATACACCTGTTTTTCATCGACATGGTAGATGCTCACAATACTGGTATCTCGATCAAAATTCAGAATACGGCAAGGAATGCTCTGATGTTTACCGTTCTTGTTATTGACAACAATACGGGTGAGTTTATTCTCTTTAATGAGCGTGTCAATCCACGCGTCAAACGAGTTTCCATCGGATACATTGGATGTTTGGGTGGCAGGCTTTTTCTCGCTAACCGGTTTTTCTTGTTGATTCTGTGTTTTGACTGGAGCAGGTGAGGCAGGTGTCTGAGATGCAGTGGACGCCTTCTGTGCTGCGTTGGCTTTTTTGCGTTCGTTGTGAAGTGTGACGAAAGAGTCCTTCTTGGACTGGAGTGTCGCTTCAATAATTTTGCCTAGCTCTATGCCGGATTGAATCCGAAAGTCCGCAATTTGTTCTTCATTGTTTATGAACTCCAACAGGGACTGCAGTGCCAATGCATTTGAGCGGCTCTTAATAAGTATATCGACATTAAATAAAAAGCCGATGTCCTCTTGATTGGATAAGGTTTCTTTCATTCATCCCAGCCCCGTTAAAAAGTATGTCAGCTCAAAAAAACGCTTCAATTCACTATATCATTAAAAAGGAAATTATCATAGTGCTAGAGACGCAGAAATATGCCGATTCGAGATGAATCTAGTCCCGGAGTGCCCCTTGATTTCTCCCCAGAATAGAACAAATATTCTTCTTTTTTCGTCCCCTGATCGTCCTGTTTGCCTGCGCCAGTCGTGCGGGTCTAATCTATAATTTATTTAATCAGGACAGGAAGCAACAGGGGGAATCGGGAATGGGCAATGCATATCAGGATCGATTGAGATACGTTTATAAAATTACATCTTCCAGAATTAGAAAAGCGGATTATGATCTGCATCTTACTCATCAGGAAGCGACAGTAAATGGAGAAGTGGCATCTATTGGAAACCATCAGGTGTTTCGTTTTATAGATCGTATTCGAGGCTACAAGGATAGAGAGGCAGATCTGGCTAGAATCAAGTTGGAAATGCTGCATTTAAAAACCTTGAAAACCAATGCTGAACATAAAAGAACAATGAAGAAATTGCATGAAGAACTGAAAAATCTGAAGTTTGCCGATGATTACCTGCTGGTAGTCATTGAAAATAATAAAGACTATGATCGGCTGAATTCATCGAAAGCTTTCTCCATCAACGGCAAGAAATACAAGCGGTTATTGGCTACGACAGGTGGAGCCAAAAGTTCGACGGTCATCTATGTGAGTAAGGATATTCATTCGCTGTTGGAGAAAAGATTGAATAACGGCAGAGATCCCAATAAAGAGCTGGTTCCTGCCAAACTGGAGGCATATAAGGCCTTGGCTTGCAGTACAAGCACGCCTGTGTCACATCCCGAGCGGGTATTGGTTGTTCATGATTGTATAACTGAATTTGGCGCAGACATTATTCAGATTGATGATACCGAGACAGAATTCCCTCGCATAGAGAGTAGGAAAAATGATCCTATTCAGATGAACATGAGTGATGGGTTCGGTCTTATCTCTCCTGCACTTAGTGAACGATGGGCAATCGAGCTGGGACATGCATATATCCCGAGTGGATTTTGTATTCGTAATAGCTTCTGTAAAGGTATGGTCTTTACATTTGATTATCACGAATTTGCAGATCGAGTTGCAGGCAATTATATGGTGGACGATGCCTGGGGTAATCCTGTGGATATTCGAGAGGTAGACCTGATCATCACAACGTCCATGCTCAAACTCTGGAGCTCATACAATAGTATCGACGATTATCTGTTATGTTGCGGTTATTATGGCTACACGTTCAGCGTAACGAAGGTTACACCCAAAGAACTGGAGGATGAGCGTCATTTAAACTACCAGTTCATTCAATCGCTTCAATTAAATGATAACGAGATTAGTGAACTCATTACTCCCACGGTGGACTCGATTAAGGATGTACTGGGTGAGGACTATCGCAAGGCACTGTTATTCCTCAAAGGAATTCATATCCATGAGAATGACTACAGAAATAGTCCGGATGATTATATCAAAGGGCTGATGGTAGACCCACGACTTATAGATGATCCTTTTGTACGGAGCAAAATCTATACATTAATACGCAAGCGAATGAATGAAGCCAAGATCGGAGTTTTAAGAGTTAAGGGCAATTTCAGCATTATTTCTGGCGATCCCTATACATTGTGCCAGAGCATATTTGGCTTACCTTTAACAGGATTGTTGAGCTCGGGTGAGTTCTACTCCAGATATTGGAATGAGCAGCATGTAGACCGCGTGGCTTGTTTCAGAGCTCCAATGACTTGTCATAACAATATCAAGGTGCTTCGTTTCCAAAACACGGATGAGATGCAGCATTGGTATCGCTATATGAACACGGTCACGATCTTAAATTCGTGGGATACGACGACACATTCCTTAAATGGTGCAGATATGGACAGTGATCAGGTTTTAACTACAGATAACACAACGATTCTTGGGGCAATTCAGGAGCTTGATGCGATTGTATGTGTACAGAAAACCTCAGCCAAAAAAATTCCGGATGAGAGGGATCTGATTCAGGCCAACAAAGACAGTTTCGGTGATCTAATCGGTTTTACAACGAACAAAATCACATCGATGTTCGATGTATTAGCCAATTATGAGGAGCATAGTGCAGAATATCAGGAAATGATGTACCGAATTCAATGTGGTCAGCATTATCAACAAAATGCTATCGACCAGGCTAAAGGTATTGAATGTAAAAAAATGCCGAAGCACTGGTATGATATTCGCGCTGCGGTAACGGACGAGCCGGCCTTGAAAATGGTAGCACACAAGAAACCTTATTTTTTCATATACAATGACCCGGAACAGAAAAAAGAATATACCAACTATGTAGAAAAAACGAGTCAGAAGTGCTTGCAGTTATTTGGCATGACTGTTGATGAATTAGTTTCGAAGAAGGAGCTATCTCCGAATCAGGAACAGTTCCTTGCACAGTATGAACAGAGAATGCCTGTATCCACGGCACCTTCTGTGATGAACCGGTTATGCCATCAAGTGGAAGACGAGTTCAACAACTTAAAGTTAAAACAGACCGAGCGTCCGTTTGATCATACGATATTGATGAGTACAAAGAAATTCTCCCAGGCTCGTTACAAAGAGATTCAACGATTATATCAGATGCATAACGAAGAGCTACGTAGCTATATGACTAACTTGCGCAAGAGCAAGGTGAAAAAGGAAGAAAGATCAGCCCGATGGCAGTTGTTTGTTTCACGTTTCAAGGAGCAGGCACTGGAGATCTGCAATAACGAAGAAGATCTTTGCAATATGATTGTGGACATGTGTTATCGAAATGCCGAGAAATCAAAGCAATTTGTATGGGATGTCTCCGGGGATCAGATTATTCGCAATCTATTGCTCAGCAATGATCACATCATCCATTATCCGGTTAGAGACCCGGAGGGCGATATTGAATACGCGGGAAGAACCTTTAAAATGACCCAAATGCATGTGAAGGAGCAATGTCTTGAAAATCATTCTGAATGAACGTCATCATGCGGAGCAGGCCATTACACATGGGAAAATGGATAAGAAGCCAACCAAAACGTTGATTTGTCTAGCTAAATACGGGCTTGAACAGGGGAAGAACGCCGAAGATGCATATGCGTTGTTAAATCAGTTTATGACCAAATACTATCCAGAGTACAATGCTGTCCAGTGGGATACATTTCTCAATCGTATCATTAAGCAGTCTCAGAAGTATATCAAGGTAAGGGAGGAGGCAAGCAAGAGCACGCTAATCGAGATTGATCATGTACCTGTAACGCACGAAGAACTACAAAAGATCAAACAACTTAAAAGTAAACGACTCGAGAAATTGGCCTTTGTTTTACTGGTCTACAGCAAGATTAATAATCGAATCAATGAAAATGATACGTATTGGATTAATAATGAATGGAAAGAAATCTACGGCGATAGTCAAATGGCGGTAAGCAAAAAAGATCAGGGGTTATTGGTTCACAAACTTATCCAATTAGGGTATCTCAAAGAAAGTAAACGCGTCGATTCAACTAATGTACAGGTTTTGTTCGCTGTGGAGCATGGTGAGG
Source organism: Paenibacillus sp. FSL M7-1414 (assembly GCF_038003195.1). NCBI lineage: Bacteria > Bacillati > Bacillota > Bacilli > Caryophanales > Paenibacillaceae > Paenibacillus > Paenibacillus sp. FSL M7-1414. Next base: position 1,990,027 of record NZ_JBBOOS010000001.1, read on the forward strand.
TTGCCTTCCAGTTAGTTCGCTTCGATGACTTTGTGTTGGAGTACTCTCGCTGGAAAGGAGAAAATATTAAAAATTGTACCGTATGCGGAAAACGGATGCTGGCAAAATCGAACCGAATGAAATACTGCAAGGAATGCAAAAAAAACGGCATTAATCCCATTAGAAAACTTCTCTAAAGCTAGACACAGCAATGCTTTGCATGGTTGTTCAAGAATTTCTTTAATGATAAGCCAGAGACAGGTTTCCTAGTTATGGGGGAGGTATCAACTTGGAAACAGTCTTATAAAAAATATGCTACATAACGCTTAGGTAGGTGAATTATGTCAAATGGGATAGCTTTAGCACATGTAGAGTCTTTAATTAGAGAAGCGGTGAAACATAGCGGTCCTGGACAGCCTGGAGATCCTGGGGAAACTGAACTCGCCATCAAACGTGCACTGGAGGCTGCTGGCGAAGCCTTACAGGCTGCTGGCGAAGCCTTACAGGCTGCCGGAAAAGCAAAAGAGGCTTATCAGACGACTCGACTTGTGTACCAGAGTCCGGTTGCTGATTTTGAGGAGTTAAGTATGCAATACCCTTCTCCTGAAATAGGCTGGACGGTGCAGACGTATAAGGATGGTAAAAGATATCGTTTTGATGGACAGACATGGGTAGAGATTGATGTATTTGGTCAAAACCTTCAGGTGGTTAATTCCGATATGGATGGGCTCATGAGTACAGCTGAACACCTGAAATTAAATGAGATTCCGTTGGAAGTACAGGATCGGGTTATAGTCTTTTGCAAAGAATCACGGGTGTACCCGGAAGTACTGGGGATTTTAGCCCCCTTTCCATTCGATGGCGAGATTTTACATGTAAAGGGCTACTGTGGAGTTTCTGGAGATACCGCGACTGAAATAAGAATTGAACGATCCAAGGATCTCATTCACTGGCAGGATGTGATGGGGAGTCCACTGAAATTTGAAGCATTTCAACATCAAGATGATGGTGAGGCTACATTTGAGGTGAGAAAAGTGGAGGCTGGAGATATCTTCAGAATCAACATCATCGAAGCCGGTCCAAACACTCAACATCTTACGATTCAATTAACGATCAGAACATAAAAAAAGGAGATGGATTATAATGACACAACCAATTATTTCATGGATGGATGCTACACATAGTAATGAGATTATTACCCCTTTTGACTACAAGGTTATTGATGCGGATAGCAAAAGTGATATTTTTATTTTCAATGTATGGAACAATAAAAATGGTGCTTCGGACGTATCTAAAATGGAAGATTGCACGATTACAACGCGAGATATGACTGGTGGTACTGGAGACACGGAGGCTCATGATGTAGAAGTGGTGAAGAATAACTGGTTCCACGTTCAGGTTGATTCCTTGGGGGAGACAGACCTGGAAGAAGAAAGTTCACGTATTGGTAAGGATTTTTCCAAACCCATCGGAACAACAGGCAAGACAACCAAAGATCATACAGGAACTGCTTATGCAACACCATTTGCACCGGGACCGAAAGAAATCCTGGGCGTTAGTAACAATGGAAATCCTCAAGATGCGGCTGGTAACTATGTAACGCTATCCATTCAATGTGTAGTACCGCTGAACGCGAAAAGTGGCAAGCAACAGTTCAAGAAACGTATCTCTTATCGTTACGTGTAAAAAAAAACAGTTATGGGACAGGCTATTGCAGCCTGTCCTTTTTATTAAAAGGGGGAAGTCCTGTGATTCTAGGTAATACACAATTTACGCGCTCACCTGTATCTCAAGCTTATGTATGGATTGCTGATTACTATGATGGTACTTATTTAAGCGAATTCGATTTGCAGACACAACAATCAAACAGTTTTTATAAAATTAACAAGGAAAAGTTGGTCTCTTTTGGATTGATCGGGCAAGGATCTCACGTGTATCACAACGTTGCCAACGGTGTATTTCATATTAATGCGGATCGGTACTCTATATCATACGTATGTGAAGAACAAGAATACCCGCTAACGGGTAGGACCTTTCTATACAGTGACATCATTCAATTCAAGAATGTTTCTTCAGATGTGAATATGAGTGGACATTCAGGTCCTGGGAGTTCGGGGGCTTTCCATAATACGATTGAATGTTTTAACTTCGGTTACAAAAAAATGATGAATTTGAACGATGTGCAGATTAACTTTCAATGTGTGTGTTCCCTGCCATTGAAAGAAACTGCGTTTCTCCAAATTAAAATTACCTCAGATCAGGACCTGCCTGGGCAATTAGTTATTCGTAAAAATGGCTTTGTCATAGATCAAATCGTAGCCCCTCTGAAGGCAAATCATGCAGGAATCATAAACTGGGACATTCGTTGAGTTGGATTTTGAGATGAGATAGGTGGTGAAAGTATGGCGATTCAAGAAATAGCACTGGATATAGATCTATCCATAGGTGTTTTCAAAGATACGATATATCAGGCCCAGAAGTTGAAACTAAGAGAGTTGAGCCAAGATGCGGACGGGAATTCAATCTATCTTGGTAATGGATCTTGGGAGTCCACTCCCATTCGGATTCAGGATAAGATTGCTTCATTTAAAGGTGTGGCTGCAAGCGTAGATGTAGTAGGGGGAGCATCATACAAGATCTATTGGAGTACATCTGAGGATGGCTTTGAGTGGGGGGCGTATGAGGAAATTTTAGCAGATGTGACTGCTACTAAAGCTCCTGCAAAGTATATGAAGGTGAAAATTGAGATTGTTGCTGAGAAAGAATATTCGAATTTCTACATAGACGAATTTAAGGAGAATGGGAAATACAACAATTCCTTTGTCGAAAGTGACTCGGGTTCTCTAGGCTTAAAGAAGATATATCAATTGAACATGGAACGAGCATCGGACACTCTAGCAGGGATAGTGCTACGTCAGAAGGTTGAAAATACGAAATTTCAAAAAGTAGATGGAATCAGAGTGAGTAAGGGGTGATTTTATGGCAGTTCCAGCGACTATAGGCGTATTGAGATCAAATATAAGTGATATGGAGATTGGCGACTATATTGTATGGAGATATGATTCTTCTGGAGAGCAATTTATAGATGGCACTCTAGGAATAAACGAAATACCTGTAAATGGGTTGGTTGGTACTACAAGTTTAAACAACTACTACTGGTACGCTATTAAAGTAGACAAAGGTCTTTTAATCTCTGATCGCATTAGACATCATACTGTCACTTGGGATTCAATGAATGCAAATAAGATTATTGAAGGTTTGCCTAAAACCTTTGGTGGTGTCTCAGGAATTGTCCGTAGTATATCTGGTGGAGTAGGATATGCAGACAAAGATGGCAAACTGAGTATGAAGGACTTAGGATTGGGGGCATTTCCAAGTAATAATGAATATGACAAATATATTATGAAGTCCAACTTGGGTGGCAAGGCTAGACCCAATGTTGATAATGTTTGGCATCACCATAACATGTTTTGTTGGGCAAAGGAAACACCTGTTCTCGGCTCATGGACTACGAATAAAGGAACAGTCTTATCTGCACCCTCTTCAAGCAGAATAGTACGAGGATATGAACAGCGCGACGATAATAGAGGTGTTGCTTTTACAGGAAGTGCTTCGTCGCAGAATTATATTGGGTTTCGCCCAGTATTTGAATATAAGGAGGTGTAATGAATGGCAGTATTAGGAGATCAATTAGTTGCACCCGAATCAGGGTGGAGACGCTATGATGATACACATGTTGGCTTAAAGTATACAGGAACTTGGACCATCCCATCCCCATCCAATACAGTTTATTATGGTGGCAGTATAAGAGTAACTAGCCGAGCTGTCGACAATAACTATGTTAAATTTTCTTTTTTCGGAACAAAGCTTAGGATTATCTCTGACTTTTACTCAGATAGGCATTCTGATAACTCTATCACGATAGATGGTGTAACAGAGATGTATAGTGCGTTTCGTACAGTAGGTTCCCCTAGCCTTCAGCAATCCATAGTGTATGAAAAGACTGGATTACCTCTTGCATTTCACACGGTTACTATTGCAACAGGTCATAATCGTATAAATTTCACTTTAGATGCTATAGATATTGATGAAACGGGGTATCTGTATGGACACACTCTAACCTTCCCTGAAACAGGATGGAAGAGGTATGACGATACACACGATGCTTTTGTATATCATGGAGATAATTGGATATTTCAAACTCAAACAGGAACGCCAACTCTGTACAATGCAACCCATCACTATTCTGCAAAAGGGATGGGCGGCAACGAAATTAGATTTAAATTTTACGGAACCAAGTTAAGACTAATATCAAGTATAGGTTCGACTTTTGCAGATGATATTTCAGTGGTCATTGATGGAGCAACTGAAAAGTTTAATTCAAAAATGGCAACAACAATAGACGAAAGACAACGGTTAACCTATGAAAAAACTAATCTACCATTAGGTGTCCATGAAGTTAAGCTTATCAGCGGAACTAACGGAGATTGGAGATTGGATATTGATGCTATCGACATTGATGATAATGGACAACTTTTAGCTAGTGTTGGTTCGCGATTAACCGCCCCCGAAGCAGGATGGAAGAGATATGATGATAGTGTATCTTCTATTAAATATGTTGGAAGGTTCACTAACGGTGTTGGTGCGGGTGCATACAATGGATACTCTAATTACACTTCGACAATAGGAGACAAGATTGTCTTTGACTTTGAAGGAACTAAGTTAAGATTAATTGGAGCACGATATACCAATCGAAGTGATTTAATCGAAGTTTACGTTGATGGAAAATTGCATGGGACTCATTCACAACTAGGATCAGAACTTGCACAAGTACTTCAGGTTGAAATTGTGGGATTACCGAAATCAAGACATCGAGTAGAAATGGTGAATAAATCCAGTGGATCAACGACTACTTTTATGGCTCTTGATGCCGTAGATATAGACTCAGATGGTCGGTTATTTCATCCAGACGAAGTGACAAGTATTACTGAACTTGAAGTTGGTAAGCGTATTAGATGTAACTATGTTTCGAATACCGCTGGTGTGGCAGGAGAGTTTAAAAATATAGGAAAACAAACATCTGACTTTATATCAACAACATCTGTTCCAAGTGTGCCTAATGGTGACTTCTATTTCATTGTTGCTGATGCATATAATGGAAAGAAAATTTTAATTGCAGACAGGAACATTCAATCCACAATTTCATGGGATGCATTGAACAGTAGTGGTCTTGTATTTGGCGTTCAAAAGGAATTGGGAGAGAAGAATTATACCTTTCTTTATCGATTACTCAGAGGCGGTATCAACGCAACGGATAAGGATAATGAGTGGGATAAATATATTGTTAGCTCTACGCTGAATGGAGCAATCATTGCTGGAAGCAATGGTGTATGGAATTGGAGTGGAACCACTAGAAGTTGGACTTCTACTACTTACCCTTCTTTTACTGACAGAAGAGTTCAAAGAGGTGGAACATCCGCAGATGCTTTCATAGCAAACAACAACGGAAGTATAGCAACAAACACAAGTTCAACCGCTACTGGATATAGACCATTAGTGGAACTAGAAACTTTGCCAATGTTTAAATCCTTCGTCAAACATGATGGAGCCTATAAAAGGCTTGATACTGTAACTTTAGAATGGAATACAATTTCAGCAACTTTACCATCAGAAGACACTTTTATTAATGACGGAATGGATGATCTCTCTGTATTAGATAGAAAAAACGAAAGTTTCGTTCAGACTATGACTGCCAATGGATCGCTAGGATCAGGCAAGTTGTTCAAAGAAAGAATCGATCTGAAAAAGTATTTCGAAATAACAAGTGTAAGTGTGAAGTAGGGCTTAGATACTCTACTTCTTTTTGTTTTTTAAATAATGATAATATTTAGAAAGGAGGTAGCTATATGGAGAATATAGACATTAGACTTTCCAACGGTTCACTTGTCTTTACTTCGATTAATGGGAGCATTAGAACATCTATCGGCAAAACCAGTGGAAAGTGGTATTGGGAAGTGAAGCTAAATGGATCGGATGCGGCTGTGTATGTAGGAGTTGCAAACAGCAACTTTCCAGTTGGTAGCACCTCTCCAGCCAGTAATGCAAATTGGAGATGGGCATACAATGGAACAAAATATCCATCGTATGATCCATATGGAGCAAAATGGAATGTTAACGAGGTTATAGGTGTAGCCCTTGATTCTGACAATGGTACATTGGAGTTTTATAAGAATGGTGTGAGCATAGGGATTAGTCATACCGATCTAAAAACACTTGGAGAGGTTTTCCCTGTGATTGGAACTGGAGGTGGATCTTTCTCCAGAACAGCAACGATAAATTTTGGGTATACTCCATTTTCATATGCCATACCAAGAGGATATAGTTCTTACGCATCAGTCTACTCACATAAATTCTTACTTTCATCCAAAGACAAATACTATGGGTTTACTCTGGGTAGTTACAACAATTCTCTTCCCATCATGACTAGCAACACTACTCCAAGTGGAGCAGCAAGTGCTAGTAACGAAGCAAATTCTACGTATCTTGCATACAAAGCATTTGATAAAAGCACAATGACTAGATGGATAGCATCATCGTTAAACACAGGTTGGATAGCGTATTCGTTCCCTATTGTAAAGATCATTAAAAGATATGCACTTTTACCAAGAGCAGATAGCTTAGGAAATACGCCAAAAAGCTGGAATTTTGAAGGTTCAAATGATGGTGTTAATTGGGTCGTACTAGATACTCAAAGCGATATAATAGATTGGGTGGTTGGCAACAAAAAAAAATTTGATGTATGGAATCAAACAGGGTATTTGAAATATAGGTTGAATATACTAGCGACTGTATCTTCAGGAGTGCAACCTTCTATAGATGAGTTTGAATTGTTTGAAAAAACTGATAATGAGTTGGTAATTTCAAATGAAATGAATGAAGATTACTTTGCTAATTATGGTTCGAGTGGCGAACTTTCGAAGTTTAACTCAGCTATTAAAAAAATTAAATCAATTGAATCCAACTCTTCTACTTATGACTCAGGCAAAACCTTTGAACACACAATTGATATGTCAAAACGCCGAGTAGATAAAATTACACTTGGCTAAATTCATGAGGAACACATCTATAGGGTGTGTTCTATTTTATTTTGAAAGGAGATGGTTTAATGACAGAGATAGTTGCTTTAGGTGATGCTATTGATGCAGTAAGTTCTACTGGATTCATTCCTTGGGGAATTACCGTTATTGGAAATGAAATATTTGTATCACAATACAATGTAACTACCTATAGAATTAGAGTTTTTGATGCAGATGCCTATACCGTTAAAAGGGAGTTTAATGTTAGTGGTGTAACAGCAAATCAGTATGGGTCAATAGGTACAGATGGAACAAATTTAATGGTTTCCAATAGCAGTGAATGCATCGTAACTATAGACAAGGAAACTGGGGCTGTAATTAAGATAGGAACTATAAGTTATGGATTTAGTCTAACCGCAACATTTGATGTTGACCTTGAGAGAGACTTAATTGTGTTTCAAACATATTCTGGTGGTATGGTGTATATCACTAGATATTCCACAGGTGTAGTGTTAAACACATATAGAATGCCTATAACTACTTCTGGTAGTGGTGCAATTATTTATAGGAAAAAGGGGATTTCTAAAGCGCATATTGTTGTGTCTCAGTATTTCAATAATATGATTTTTGTTTCTAGCGATATAAGTAAATCTACAGAAAATCTAACATTTACTCAAATATATACGTATAACACTGCTAGATTAACAGGTTTAGGAGCGAGAGATAATCAGTTGTTTGTCGGTGTATATAGCCCCGGAAGCAAGATTTTTCGTTTGGATATTAGCAAACTGACAGCTAATCAATTCTTGATTTCAGCAGAAGATAAATATTATTCTGTAAGATCGGAGTCATACAGCCAAGATACAGTGATACCTGCCATGACTAGCAATGTCACACCACTAGGAAAAGCTTTTTCAAGTAGTGAATATTCAACAGATAGGGGCGCTTGGAGATCGTTCGACAAAACTCAAACAACCTATGCAAGTAGAGATGGAGCAGGAATGACAGGGCATTTAGGATATGAATTTAACATAGCAATAACTATCGGAAAATACTCTGTACAAAGTGCGACCGCTGATAGCTCAACTCTACAAGCGTTATCAAAGGATTGGACATTTGAAGGATCGGATGATGGGGTAAATTGGAATGTTCTAGACACTCAAACCAATCAAGCGTGGACAACTGCATACACAGATAAAGAGTATTATATTGATAAAAGCAAGATTGGAAAATATAAAATGTATAGACTGAATTGGAGTGCTACCAATGGATGGAGATATGCAATAGTGGGAGAACTAAAAATGTACCAATACACTTCAAGTTTGGTTCGGGAATTTCCACATGCCTCGGATGTTAATTTTATAAAGTATGGAATGAATAAAAATGATGCAATTGACTTAAATTCTTCCATATCTCACATACAAAATGTAGTTGAAGATGTTCAGTCTCTTGGTTCAGGAAAACTCTTCAGACAACCAATCGACAGGTCGAAGCATCAAGCAAACAAGATTATATTAGGCTAAATTTATGAGGACACATCTATATGGTGTGTTCTATTTGTTTTGAAAGGAGATGGCTGAATGGGAGATATTTTAGATGTAACACTAAGTCCCACTGATAAGAATGGTACAACTACCTTATCTAATGGGAACTTAACTGTTACTATGACCACTGCAACTACGGGGAATATTCGTGCCACACATGGTAAAACTACTGGAAAATGGTATTGGGAGATTAAGTACACTGGGCATGATTGGTTTTTTGTTGGGATCGCAAATATGAATTATCCCATCGCGAGTCCTGACTACTATGGAACAAGTGGAAATGCGTTAAATATTAGGACTATTTATGCAGCAACTGGAGCTAAATTTCCTGAAAATGTAGCATATAGTTCAAGACCAGCGGCTGGGGATGTAATCGGTATTGCCCTTAATCTGGATGAAGGAAAATTGGAATTTTATATAAATGGGAAAAGTCAAGGAGTATCTCACACAAACATATTATCAATGGGAGAAGTTTATCCGTTTATTAAGAGTCAATCTACAACCAGTAAAGTTATCACAGTTAATTTTGGTGCAACTCCATTTGATTACGATATACCATATGGTTTTTATTCTTACGATGGTAGACAAAGCAAATGGCATAATAAATTCTTGATTTCATCAGAAGATAAGTATTATTCAGTTTCAACCTTAAAATATAGCGACAATACTGTCATTCCAAAGATGACATCTAATACTGCTCCTTCTGGTATCGCAAGTGCAAGTAACACGAATATCCCATCATTTCCATATAGAGCATTTGACGGAGATATTGGTGGGACATGGTATGCAACAGCATCTTTTCCAATAACTTTACAGTATGAGTTTACTCAGTCTAGAGTTATTGGGAAGTATTCATTGCTTGGATATACCGCTGAGAACAATTCTAAAGACTGGACATTCGAAGGATCTAATGATGGAGTTAATTGGACTGTTTTAGATGAGCAAGAAAATCAGACGAATTGGACAGTTGGAGAGGTTAGAAACTTCTCATTCAAAAATACAGCCAATTTTAAGATATATAGAATTAATATAAATAGTAATAATGGCGGTAGTTTAATACAGGTTGCAGAATTGTTAATGTACGAAATATTAGAGTTTCCAAGAGTGAAATCTCTAGACTCTTTGTCTGAGTCTAATTTTTTGATTCATGGAAAGGATAAAAACGGAGAAATTGATATGCACTTGATGTTAAAACATCGCTCTTATCAAAGTACTGGTAGTAATATATTAGGTTCAGGCAAAGTGTTTAAACAAAAAATCGATACAACAAAAATACCAATCAAGAAAGCAACAATCACATAACGATGTGAAATGATTGTTTGATTTAAATTTAGAAAGGAGATGGGATTATGGCTACAATAGGACAGGCACTACTGCTTGCTGAGTCAGGTTGGCAAAGAATAGACAATAATAATAATGCTATTACTTATTCAGGTGCATGGACATCGGGAAATAGTAATGATTTTTACAATAATACGTATACATTCACATCAACTGCTAATGATAAAGTTGCTTTTACATTCAGAGGAACAAAGCTTAGAATAATCGGCGCTCAATATACTACTGGCAGTAGCGATATTAGCATTTTCATTGATGAAGTGGAAGAAAAGACAACTCAGAATGCCGGGTTAGTTTATCAGGTCCTTACTTATGAAAAAATAGGTATGGTAAATAAAGTTCACACTGTTGAGATAAAGAATAATCAAAATGCGATTGTATGGATTGATGCTATTGATATTGATAGTTCTGGTGAATTCGGTGCTACTGGCTTGTACAAAACGCTAGTCTTCCATGCCGATCAATATAAATATATCAATGGTACGAACTGGGCAACTCTGATGAATACTATTCCAACGGAAAATGATTATAAAGAATTCGGGATAGATGATATCACTACTATTCCAGAAGACATGTGGATGAAGTTGGTAGGCGAAATAGAATTTTGTTATTACACAACAGATTCAAGAGTTTCGAATGCATCCTTTAACATCGAAACCGAACCTTTTACTCTCGAAGAGGAGTGGGCAGACAAGGATATTGAAGTACTTTATTATACAGACGATCCCAATGCAACAGAATCGGTGGTAACAATCGAAACTGATCCCTTCACCCTAGCGGAAGAATGGGAAGATAAAGAGATCAAAATCATTGAATACACCGATGACCCCAACCAAACCGAATCAACGATTACAATCGAAACCGAACCTTTTACAATATACGACGAGTTGGGTGACAGTGTAGATGTTCTATACTACACAGACGATCCATCCAAAACGTCAGCGGAACTAAATACCATTGCTAACTACTCCCCATTGGATGAACTTGAGGGAGATTTTGACGTGGTAACGTGGACGAATGATGAAGAGGTAATCGCCGGAAATCGGGACATGATGCTGATGTATAACGCGCTACCGTTTGAACAATTAATTGTGCAACCAACAGACATAGCGTTATATGGAGACGTGAAAAAGGTTGTCGCTACGAAAGTAACGGAGAACAGTCCGGAAGGTATATTAAGAATGGCTGCTTCGTTCGACTCAGGGCTCACATGGAAGACATACCGTTTCAACAAGTGGCTTGATCTGGATATCCAGGATACAACGTTATTCAAAAGAAAAGGAATGAACCTGGACACACTCAACGCCATCCCTGAAAAGGATCTAATAGCTTTAACTCGAATTGCCTACTACTTCGATAGCAGTAAGCACTATGAAAACAGCTATTCGCTTGACGAAGTGAAAATGGTCGTTGATGCACCGCGACATGCAGTGGAGTTTAGAGATATGTCACTGCAACTGTTAAACACCACAGCCACAATCGACCTGACCTTCTCTGGTAACAAACTTACAGGTGTGCTGGATGATGCAGATCAGGGCAAGGTTAAATACCGCGTCTTGTTGAACGGTAAAACGTATTATCCGGCGGATGGCAATTTTACACGACTAGCAGCATCTCCATTCAATATTGAACTCAATATTGACGAGAGAAATGTTAATTTTGGCGTAGAGAATACATTGAAGGTTGAATTTCAGGATTATTGGGGTGCCGTAGACTCCCGGGAAATCAAGTTTATCGGATCGTATTCAGGATTAATGTTTATGGACGAGTCTGGAGATTTTCTTTCAGATACCTTTGGTGGTATTTTGAAACAACTTGATTATGGGGTGATCATTGCCGGACAGACGACGTTAACAAAGAAAGTCAGAATCAAAAACTTGCTTGGTTATGCTGTGGATCATGTTTACCTGGAGATGGATAAGAAATTCGAAACGGATGGTGTTGAAGTCCAATTATCCAGACAGGCCGACCCGTTTCTTCCGATCGATTATCTGACCTATGGTCTGATTCAACCGGAGGATAGCATCGATTTTTATATTCGTATCGCAACGGATATTCATGCCAAGCCGAATCCTAATGGCAATTTTGAAATGAAGGTCACAGCAGACCGGGTGTAGCTCTCAATACAATGAGACAGGAAGTGAGTGGAATTAATAACGGGGAGACTCTATTAGATAGTTATATACATATTAAAAGTCCGGAAAATCGTTTTACAGCAAAGTATATTCTGTACAATCAGGTGGATGAAGAACTGTCTTCAACCCTAATAGTTGCTACAAGAAAAGTGTCCGAGATCGTCTCTAGTGTATCCGTACGTGTCAGACGGTCACAGGAATTGAGCAATTCGCTATCGGTGATGTACAGGTCGCAAGGAGATCTGGGCGCAACCATTCAAGCGGCATCCAAAGTTGATCTTGAAGGCATGTTGTACGTTCGCCCACATAACCGTGCACACGGCAAATATGAATTACTGGAAGCACCGCGTGTAACTGTTAATCTTAAGCCTGTTGCTGATGCGACCACACGAAGCCAAACTCACCTGCAGACGCTCAACTTTGGTGATACACAGCGTATGATGATCGGTAGAGACGAGATAGAGCAATTCGAATCGTTTATACATTTCGGTGATTTGGATACTAGAATACCTGATCTGTTATATCTGGAAGACGCTAAATTGAGGTTATATTACACAGGAACCCTGGCACCTGGAGCACACATTGAGTTGCATCAGCCGGATACGTTGTGGCGTGAGTACGGGATTACGTATGCGAACAGACCTCATTCCATTCAGCTCTTATCGTCCAGTTATATCCTGGATACGACTGAACGTTATGTTGAGTTTGATATGATGGCATTGCTTCGAATGTGGAGAGAAGGTATTCTTTCAAATGTTGGAATGATTATTCAGTCTAGCGGTAACACGCCGATTTATTTCAACACTCGTGAGTCTTCCAAACCACCTGTTTTGCAGATCAAATATATCACTTCTCAAATTTATTCCATCGGTCGAACCGAAATTGAAAGTGAAGTTTTTATTTATGGTGTAGGTCGCAAGGATATAGCTTCAACGTTAGTTGTACACAGTGATATTGGGCTGAACTGGCTCAAATCTCAGTTGTACGTCCACCGTTATGAGGATCACATGCATCATGATATACCTCAAGTAATCGCGGTCAGCCGTCCGGACGTGGATGTAGATCTGATAGTAGCTAAACGTATAGATGCAGAACTAGGTTCGAACATTTCTATTGCTGAAAGTAGGACAGAAGAGAAGGAAACATGGGTTTCTATTTCTAAGCCCGAGCTTCATGCGCAGTTCATTACTGCTATACGAACAACTAAGGATACAGACGGTAATCTTGCCGTTAGAACAGGTCTAGACGACGAAAAAACTGTAGAAATCGCAGTGTCTCATCCTGACTTGCCTTCAGTCATTACGGTAGATAGACAAATGTCTCTAGTCAGTACGTTAACGATATCACAGCTGCTCGATGATGGACGGGATACGAGTTTAATTGTATCCGTACCAGATCTTCATGCTTCATTGGAAGTCTCCAATTATATAAAAGCAACTTCAACGTTGGGGTCTTTGCTTACGGTCATGTACGACGGTGATTCGACTGTGATTTCGGAGATTAGGGTTAATAACCCTGATCTGAATAGTGTTCTTCAAGTCAGAGCATTAGATCATGATGAGAGGGCAGGCAGTCTTGAGATTCCTTATTTGGAAGAACAGCTTGGGCAATTATATATTTCAAGACCTGATGTGCTTTCCAGCATTGAGGTCAAGTATATGGATGTTTTGGATGCACACATTAGTATCAAGGAAAGAGAATACTTGGATAGCTATCTTCAGGTGCGAGATTGGAAGGATATGCAGTCTACAGTAGATGTGAGACAGATTGTCGATATGGCTACTGAAGTGACAATTTCCAAGCCTGATCTGGCCGCGTATGTCTTACCAAGAGTTATTGCGAATGTAGAGTTAGATTCGATCACAAGTATCCGTAAACGGGATGCCGGTGATTTAGTGACCACAGTAATTGTGAAGAGTCCAGGAAATCAAGCGTATTTTTACATTTTATAAAATGAGTACATCATCAAAGAGGGCGTTGGCCCTCTTTTTTTTGCGTTTAGGCTCATGTCCATCCCTAAGCATCTGTACTTTATTGTGTAACAGTCGTCTTCTCGTTATGATACAATGTGTTCATCACACATTAAGGAATGAAGACCATGCATCAAGGGGACAGTGTATTTGAACAGATTATTAAGCAGAAAAGATTGAAGCCTATCAAGCCTGAAACTACAAAAGTTCTAGTTAAACCAATACATAAAAAGAAACTAGCTCAGGAGCAATTAAGTGATATGGATGTCCAGTTCAAAAAGTCGGTAGCTGAATCAATAGATCGAAGTGTACTTCATAGACGTGTACTGGGGATTAGAAGAGAGTTAATGGAGATAAGACGATTAAAGAATGATGAGCAAATGTTTTAAGGTACGCTGGACACAATGACATACAGTTTTCACGGCTCAAATATGATTAGTGTACCTAAAAAGCATGTATGTTCAACATACTACCTGTTAAATTAAACCGAGTATAGGACTACTAAGTTTACTGCATAATTGCAGATTAAGTTTATGTTTTTGCTTAAAAACGACCTCTTTCAATTTCTAATATAGGTGCTAGTCACCGTCATTGTGACGGAGAACTTTAATTATCTCACGACAATCTTAACCAACGAGATTCGTCTTATATAAATATTGAAACTCTAGTGTTAATCTGAGAACAGGTATTCTTTTGTTAACTTTATGAAATCTACCTGAAAGTAATCGGACTCAAAAGTAACAACGAATGTATACTTTTAAATCCGAGTTGAGCTTACTATGGGTATAACCACAGGAATCATTTTTTTAATAAATAAATCAACTGCAATTATCCTTTTTATAAATGTCCTTGAAAGCGTGAGGAGGACATTTGAGAGAAATAAATTCAATGATCTCTTTTTCAAGCTATATCAGTAAAGATGTACATAATTGCTAGTATTACCATGACAGCAAGAACGGCCCATAGTAGGGTATATTTTTTCATATTATCCTCCACCTTCTTGATGATAATTTAGTATAAATGTTTCAAATCACCTAATTAATGGTAACGTATATAAATCACCATGCCAATACTAATATATTAACCAAATGGGAGGAAATGATTCAATGTTAAGGAAATTCTCAAAGAGTGCTCTTGCACTAATTCTAGTAACAACGATATTTGCATCCATGGCATCTGCGAAAGATACTCCTGAACCTGAAGTATATACACCTGAGCAATATACAGAGTATTTGATACAACTTATTAATGATGGGGATACTGGAGCTACTCAGACATTAGAGCAGTTTAATAGTTTACCCACAACTAAACAAAAAGCTTTCTTAAGTTTTATTTTTTCAGAAGAATATGTAAATGCAATGAGCGAAATGTTGTCTGGTAACGAAACTTCATCGTATAAAAGCTCTAATCAAGAAATACCAATTGAAATAGAGTCCAGTTCTACTGATCAATTTCAAGCAAATCAATTATCAGCTGGCGCTTTTGCGGCTAGAGCTAATCAAGAGGCATCGGTGAGCAGGTCAGAGAAATTGAGCATATTTGGTGTAGATACATCCACAATAACTTTGACAGTTAGTTGGGAGCACAATGGAAATGCAGCTGTTAAGCCTCTTCAAGTAATCCAAGGACATCTAAATCGGAATCCAGGATTCACTCTAAGTGAGACATCAAATAATAGTCCGGGGTACATTTCAGAGGGATACTTTAATGCCACAGGGACTTGGACTATGCGAGCAACCGCATCTTTAGGTTTTGTTAGTGATACATTAGGAATTAACATTAAAGCTTCAACACCGTCTAATAAGTATTACTATACAACTTCTACTAAAAAAAATATGAATGCCACCAATGGTTGGGTGAAGTATTAATCATAGTTAAAATTTTTGGTATGGTGATGCGCAAGGGGGGAGTGCTCCCCTTGTATAATTTAAATTTATACTATCATCAAAAAATGATTGATCATGCTGTACGATATCAAGTCTTATTATTTAGAGGTTACAGTTAAACCTCAGGGTTTATTTTGCTTCCTCCTAGTCCTCTGGCCGCGGGCTTCCAATGAAAATCTGAATGGCTTGCTTCAGGAGTTTTTCATGAAAGGCACCGCTCTCTCAAATGGAGGATACAGATCTCGCCGGTTCACTGTTTCTTTAAAGTTTGGATATTTCCCTATGAAATTTCCCCATTCATTTTGAGCCATTTTATAGTCCGATAATCATGCTCATTCCCACTCTTAGGTAATACTTGGCAGTCAAAATATCAATTCCTCCATATTCTTCTATAATGTATCATGACAAACACTGTCTGAACTGTAAGTACCTACATTTTCTCAACCACGGCAGGTGTCCACACGACAATCCAGAATGAGGCATACAATTATCGTGACCTGTGGAAGAGGAGGTGGATCGGGAAATTATGGTGACGATGGAGCCTATTGTAGTTGGAGAACATGTATTAGTTGGGGTAGAAGTCAAGCTGCCCAAAACAACGTTGCTGACCATTAACACATCCAAAGGATATATCATGTGCGGAGCACTCGACGTGGGATTACTTAATGAGAAGCTCGGGGATCGCAAAATTATTGCAGCTCGGGCGGTTGGTGTGCGTACACTGGAGCAATTGTTGCATGCACCTATGGAGTCGGTGACAACAGAAGCCGAGGCCATGGGCATTACGGTTGGCATGACGGGTGTAGAGGCTTTGTTGAAAATGATCTAAGCACTAACAAAAGGGCTCCCTATGGGAAGCCCTTATTTAACGCCGTAATACAGAGCCTGGCACATCGTAGCTCCCACCTCTATACACACGAACGCTTTCTATTAAATTAAGCTTCTTCCTTCGCGAACAAGGCAGCCAGGTTTTCTTGGAAAGGAGCGCGAACAACGCCTTTTTCCGTGATAATAGCTGTTACATATTCGTTAGGCGTTACATCAAATGCTGGATTGTATACTTTAACACCTTGCGGTGCTGTACGTTTGCCAAATCCTTCAGTGACTTCTTCCGCAGCACGTTCCTCAATTGGAATGAGGTCCCCGGATGGAGTGGACAAGTCGATAGTCGACAATGGGCTGGCTACATAGAACGGAATATTGTGAGCCTTGGCAAGCACGGCCACACTGTAGGTTCCGATTTTGTTAGCTACATCGCCATTCGCAGCAACACGATCTGTTCCGACGATAACGGCATGAATCCAGCCTTTGGACATCACCATGCCTGCCATGTTATCACAGAGCAGCGTAACGTCTATGCCGGCTTGCTGTAACTCAAATGCAGTCAGGCGTGCACCCTGAAGTACAGGACGAGTTTCGTCTGCAAATACCTTCAGGTGAATGCCACGTTCCTGTGCGAGATACATTGGAGCAGTTGCCGTACCGTATTTCGCCGTAGCCAGTCCGCCTGCGTTACAGTGAGTGAGTACACCCATCCCATCTTCGAACAAAGGCAGTGCATTCTCGCCGATCATGCGACATACTTCTTCGTCTTCCTTCTGAATCAACAGAGCTTCTACTTCAAGAGCATCATTGCCCTCATCCAGGCTCAGGCCGGATTCAACGACCACATTTGCTCTCTGCATCATGCGATCCAGTGCCCAGAACAGGTTCACCGCGGTTGGTCGGGAAGTAGCCAGATGAGCACATATGGATTTTACGTGATCCAACCAACCTTGAACGGTTGTTCCGTCATATGATTTGGCACCCAATACAACACCAAATGCAGCAGCAATACCAATCGCCGGAGCACCGCGCACTTTCATGGAGTGGATGGATTCCCATACTTCCTCGGGTGTATACAATTTCAACATGAGGATCGTTTCGGGCAGCAGACGCTGGTCAAGCATTTCAAGCTTGTCCTTTTTCCAGATGAGAGAGGACAGAGGCTGATATTCAGGGGTTGTCATGGGTGGTTCCTCCGTTCCTTATGTTAAACCTTAGTAGTAGTAACAGCTGTGGATACAATATCCAGTACTTCGCCGATGGTATTCAAGCGACGATTGTTCTTGATCAATGCTTTACCAATGGCCAATGATTTACGCTGAGCATGTTCACGTTCAGTCGCATTTGGAATGGTATCTATATCCGCCACGTGAGCGAGTCCCACGATACGACGAACCATTTTGGCACCTGCGAAGCCAATGGAATCTCTGAACAATTGTTGCACATATAGATCCTGATACCCTGGCGTTTTTGCCATCGGATCAACGAGGTCATTAACCCAGAGGGCACGGAAACGAGATTCGAATTCAGTCCATACATCACGAACCATATTCAGCAAAAGCGTCTCACGCTCACGCAAAGCAGTCTCATCCTGAATCCATCCTGGCAGGGATGCGTAATTCAAGAGCAGGTTCGCAAGGACTGCACCGACATCAAATCCCATGGGGCCGTAATATGCAAATTCGGGATCGATGACCTTGGTTGATTCAGGTGTAACAAAAATACTGCCTGTATGCAGATCTCCATGAAGCAGTGCCTGCCCATGTGTCAGGAATTTTTCCCGCAGCAAGGCCACTTCAAGGTGAAGCTCTCCATCTGTACGAAGCGCTTCAGCCTCGTCTTCAATGAAAACATCATAATTATTTTTCTCAGCGATCCGGTAGGGTTCATCAAAGATCAGATCCTCCGTTATTTTGCATTGGTCCGGATTAATGAATCTGCCCTGTTGTTCCTTCTTCAATTGCTGATCCATGCCCAAGTCTGATGTAAAGAACAGCGTTCTTGCCATGAATTCCCCGATATGCTGTGCAAAAAGAGGATAGGAAACACCTTCGATCAGGCCTTTGCGCATGATCACATGATCACTCAGATCTTCCATAACCGTTAACGCAAGGTCATCATCGTAATGATACACTTCGGGTACCATCCCTGGACACAGACGATACTCTTCCTGCAGAATCTCACGTTCAATGCGGGCACGTACCAGAGAGAGCGGCCATGATTCTCCAACCACTTTCGCATAAGGAAGCGCCTGTTTGATAATGATACTTTTATCGGAGTTCTGATCCGTGATGTGGAATACCAAATTCAGATTGCCGTCGCCGATCTCGTGACAATCCAGATTTGCATCTGCCGCAAATGGACCCGGTAATGTTTTGGCCAGTTCAATTGCATCCTGGGGGGTAAACGGGCGATATTGGGACAAAGGTGCCACCTCCATATATATGAAGAAACAGGAAAACCCACTTCTTTGCTTGGTATATGTCAGTATATCGGAAATAACGCGGTTTTTGAACTTTTTTTTGAGACAAGTCAAGTCGATCCTGATTCGAACTTCCGGTTCAAGGGTAAAAACAAATAGGTCGGACGGTTGAGAGAAACACCGTTAACAAGCCTCTCCACTACATGTGGTGACACACTATTAACTCTCTGTTATGCATTGCGGGACAACCTGCTTATGATGGCATGACAGACTAATTTTAAATAAAGGATGGGATTAATATGGCTACAAAAAACAAAACAGATCAAGCGAAATCGGTGGAACAAGTACTTAATCGTCAGGTAGCTAACCTGAACGTATTGTATGTTAAAATCCATAACTATCACTGGTACGTTAAAGGACCTAACTTCTTCACGTTGCATGTGAAATTCGAAGAGTTCTACAACGAAGTTACGGTGCAAATGGATGAAATCGCAGAGCGTATCCTTACGCTGAAAGGTAGCCCAGCCGCTACAATGAAAGAGTATCTGGAGCTTTCCTCTATTCAGGAAGCAGCAGGCGGAGAAGACGCAAAAACAATGGTGCAAAACCTGATCGAGGACTTCGCTACACTTTCGAATGAATATCAGGAAGGTATCGAAGTGGCAGATGCAGCTGAAGATCAACCAACATCCGATATGCTGACAGGTTTCAAGGCTGACCTGGAGAAACACATGTGGATGCTTCGCTCTTTCTTGGGTTAATATAGCCAAGATTTTGCCTAATACAAATGGTCTCTTACGTAAGCTTTCTGAGCCCGGATCATGTTGTCAGAAACGCCCTGAGCGTCTATACTGCTGACAAGAACGATAGGGGAGGGGACCGCTTATGTTAGAACCAACGATACCGGCTTTAAAAGAATGGGCTTCTGCAATCAAAGCACTGGAAACGGGTCGCCAGATTATGGTGATGCGCAAAGGCGGGATTGTAGAGGAAACCCGACATTTTGAGCTGAAAAGTCCAGCGTTTTATCTGTATCCGACTTATGAACATCAGCGTAAAGAACTGATTAAGTCCTCGGATCAATCCTATGTTGAAGAATCACTGGCCGAATGGGTGCCCGAAGCTTCGACAATCCGTATTACTGCATATGCCGAAGTAACACAGGATCTGGAGATACGAGATCAGGAGATGCTGGATCGACTTCTTGACTTTCATATGTGGACAGCGGATTTTGCCGAAGACCGTTTGAAATGGAAACGGAAAGATCCGCTCCATGTATTGATTTTACGTGTGTACCTTTTGAAAGAACCGATGGAAATCCCCGTACTGCCTGAATATAATGGTTGCCGTTCATGGATTTCTATTCCGAATGGTCCGGTGCCGCGCGAAATGACGCCGGTGGTGGACGTTGCGGATTTTGACGAACAGGTACAGAAGATTAACGAGATGCTCAAATTGTAAATGGTAACATTATTTAACGGAGGGACTTGTCCATAATATGGATGAGTCCTTTTTTTAGATTAGTGTACAGCAGATGGCATAAAAGCTTGAATTGCTGTGATTTTTCTCACTGTGCATTTGTGCTTAAGATGTTTTCTGATTTGATTCAATTTGTCTTTTACTATAGAATCAGAAAGAATAAGGTTTCATGCAATGGACAAAGGTTCTTAGGAAATGACTTGATTATCATTGAGAATCAGTTTAGAATTATTCTAAAGTGTTCTTGCTTTGAAGATTCGAGTACAGGAGAAATTCAGGGGAAGCCCTGTTCAGATATAATAGGCGCTTTTTCGTTTTCGACAACTAACATCAATTTAATCAATGGAGGGAAACAATACACATGGCTACGAATTTCGTCATTGAAGGTCTGAAAGCGACGATCGAAGGTAAGGAAATCCTGAAAGGCATCAACCTGGAAATGAAAGGTGGAGAAATCCACGCAATCATGGGGCCAAACGGAACAGGTAAATCCACTCTGGCTTCTGCATTGATGGGTCACCCTAAATATGAAGTAACAGACGGTAAAATTACACTTGATGGTGAAGATGTATTGGATATGGCTGTAGATGAGCGCGCACGTGCAGGTCTCTTCCTGGCTATGCAATACCCAAGTGAAATTGCAGGTGTTACTAACTCCGACTTCTTGCGTAGTGCAATTAACGCACGTCGTGGCGAAGGTAACGAGATCTCCCTGATCAAGTTCATTCGTCAAATGGAAGGTAAAATGAAAGAACTCGACATGAACCCTGAGTTTGCTCACCGTTACCTGAATGAAGGTTTCTCCGGTGGTGAGAAAAAACGTAACGAGATTCTGCAAATGATGCTGCTTGATCCGAAAATCGTAGTACTTGATGAAATTGACTCCGGTCTGGACATCGATGCTTTGAAAATCGTGGCTGATGGTGTGAACGCTATGAAGAGCGAAGACCGTGGCTTCCTGATCATCACTCACTACCAACGTCTGTTGAACTACATTACGCCTGACTATGTTCACGTAATGATGCAAGGTCGTATCGTGAAATCCGGCGGACCTGAATTGGCTCACCGTCTGGAAGCGGAAGGGTATGACTGGGTAAAGGCAGAGCTGGGAATTACAGACGAAACTGTAGGCCAAGAAGCGTAAAGACAAAACGGAGGAGGATTAATTAATGACTACACAAACAATTCTTCCGGTTGAATCTGAAGCGCTTCGCGCCTTGTCGGAAAGCAACAATGAACCCGGCTGGTTGACCGAACAGCGGCTTGAAGCTTTAAAGCTTGCGAGCGGGCTTGCGCTTCCTAAACTGGAAAAACAAAAAATCGAACGCTGGAATGTCAGCGAGTACGGAACATATAAAACAAGTGAAGCTATTTCTTCTTTGACAGAAGTACCTGCTTCTATCAAAGATCTGGTTCAGGATCAAGCTGAAGGCAGTCTGGTTATCCAGCGCAATTCCGGTACGGTATACTCCAAGGTGTCTGCTGATCTGGCAGCAAAAGGAGTTATCTTCACGGATCTGGCTACAGCGGTTCGCGAACATGGCGATCTGGTAAAACAATATCTGAACACAGCAGTGAAAGCGGATGAGCATTCCCTCGCTGCATTGCATGTAGCACTTTGGAATGGCGGGGTCTTCCTGTATGTTCCGAAAAATGTCGAAATCGAAGTACCACTGCAAGCAGTGTTGCTTACGGACGACGCATCTGCAACGTTTGCACCTCACGTGCTTGTAGTTGCAGAAGCAAACAGTTCAGTAACTTATGTTGATAACTATGTATCTGGCGAATTGTCCGCACCTGTTTTCCATAATGGAGTTGTGGAAGTATTCGCAAAATCCGGTGCTAAAGTACGTTTCGCATCGGTTCATCAACTGAGTGTGAATGTAACTGATGTTTCATTCCGTCGTGCAGTGTTGGAGAATGATGCTTCCATCGAGTGGATTGTAGGCGAAATGAACAATGGCGACACAGCGAGCAACACGATGACCGTGCTGAAAGGCAATGGATCAAGTTCTGATTCCAAAGTCATCGCTGTAGGTTCCGGTTCGCAGAAAATCAACTACACCACAGAGGCTCGTCACTTCGGCAAGAATACACCAAGCCAGATGATTACACGTGCAGTTATGCGTGAAGAAGCTTCTGCAATCATCAACGGCATCACGAAGATTGAGAAAGGCGCTACCAAAGCTGATGGACAGCAGACAGAGAAAGTATTGATGCTGAGCCCTAAAGCACGTGGAGACGCCAACCCAATCCTTCTTATTGACGAGGATGATGTAACAGCAGGTCACGCGGCTTCTGTTGGTCAAGTCAATGCCGAGCAGATTCATTACTTGATGTCGCGCGGAATTAACCGTACGGATGCCGAACGCCTGATCATCTATGGCTTCCTGGCTCCGGTGGTGGCGGATATTCCTCTGGAAGCACTGCGCACCCAATTGCAGTCCCTGATTGAGAAGAAGCTGGGACAATGAACCCGTCCATTCGCGAGCAGTTCCCGATCCTCCACCAGGAAATTAACGGACACCCGCTCGTATATTTAGATAGTGCTGCAACTTCACAGAAGCCTCATGCTGTGATTGAAGCAGTCAAACATTATTATGAGTATGAGAACTCCAACGTACACCGTGGTGTTCATACCCTTGGAAGCCGTGCAACGGACGCTTACGAAGGCGCACGTGAGAAGGTAGCCAAGTTTATCAATGCCCGCCGTACACAGGAGATTATCTTTACTCGCGGTACAACGACAGCCCTCAATCTGGTGGCTTCATCGTACGCCCGCGCCAATTGCAAAGAAGGCGATGAAATTGTTATCACGCAAATGGAGCACCATAGTAATCTGATTCCTTGGCAGCAGGTTGCCAAGGAGACAGGTGCAACATTGAAATACATTCCGCTTCAGCCTGACGGTCATATTGAATTGGCTGATGTCGAGAAGACGATTACAAGCAATACTAAAATTGTAGCAATCGCTTATGTATCCAATGTTATGGGTCTGATCCATCCTGTGAAACAAATTGCTGAAATTGCACACCGCAATGGTGCTGTCATCGTTGTTGATGGCGCACAAAGCACACCTCACATGAAGGTGGACGTTCAGGATCTGGACTGTGATTTCTATGCATTATCCGGTCATAAAATGTGCGGACCAACCGGAATCGGTGCACTCTACGGCAAAAAGGCGCTGCTGGAGTCCATGGAACCCATTGAGTTCGGTGGTGAAATGATTGATGATGTGGGTCTGTACGAATCCAACTGGAAAGAGCTTCCCTGGAAGTTCGAAGGTGGAACCCCGATTATCGCAGGTGCGGTAGGGTTGGGAGCTGCCATTGATTTTCTGGAGCAGATTGGTATGGATGAGATCGCACATCATGAGAGTGTGCTGGCAGCTTATGCAACAGAACGACTGGCCGAGATCGATGGGTTAACCATCTATGGCCCAGCCAAGCGGCATGTGGGTGTTGTTACCTTTAATCTGGGGGATGTTCATCCGCATGATGTGGCAACTGTGCTGGATGCGAGTGGCGTAGCCATTCGTGCCGGACACCATTGCTGTCAACCGCTAATGCGCTGGCTTGAAGTTAGCTCAACAGCTCGTGCCAGCTTCTATCTATACAATAACGAACAAGATGTAGATCGGCTTGTCAGCGCCTTAATCCAGACAAAGGAGTATTTTGGCGATGCAACTTGATGATCTGTACAGACGTGTTATAATGGACCACTACAAAAACCCGCGTAACCGCGGAACATTTGATAATGACGCTGTCACGGTGAATTTGAACAATCCAACGTGCGGCGACCGGATTTCACTGCAAATTTTGCTGAAAGACGGAATCGTCCAGGAAGCCAAATATACGGGTGAAGGCTGCTCCATCAGCATGTCCTCTGCATCGATGATGACAGAGGCCGTCAAAGGCAAAACGATGGAACAAGCACTCGATATCGCTAACCGTTTTTCCTCACTGATGAAAGGTGAAGAAGTCGATTTCGACGATTATGAAGATCTCGAAGCCCTATCCGGTGTGAACAAGTTCCCTGCACGCATCAAATGTGCCACTCTGGCCTGGAATGCATTACGCAAAGGGATTGACGAAGAGAACAAAGTACAATAACGATAGGGAGGTAGAGCAAGATGGCTAAAAAAGCACCAGAAATGGAAGAGTACAAATATGGTTTTCGCGACGAGCACAAATCCATCTTTCAAACCGGTAAAGGTCTGACTGCAGAAGTGGTTACCGAAATTTCCAAGATTAAGAATGAACCGGAATGGATGTTGGAATTCCGTTTGAAATCTTTGAAACAATTCGAAAAGATGCCAATGCCAAAATGGGGCGGAGATCTAGACGGATTGGATTTCAATGAAATTCAGTATTATGTGCGTGCTTCGGAGAAACAAGGTAAAACATGGGAGGAAGTTCCTTCCGAAATCAAGGAAACCTTTGATAAATTGGGTATCCCTGAAGCAGAGCAAAAGTTCCTTGCAGGTGTATCGGCTCAGTATGAGTCCGAGGTTGTATACCACAACATGCAAAAGGAATTGGAAGACCAAGGTGTAATCTTCATGGATACGGACACGGCTCTGAGAGAGCATCCGGAAATCCTGCGTGAATATTTTGCAACGGTTATTCCACCAGCAGATAACAAATTTGCTGCATTGAATAGTGCGGTATGGTCCGGAGGAAGCTTCATCTACGTGCCTAAGGGCGTTAAATGTGAAGTACCTCTGCAAGCCTACTTCCGGATTAACTCCGAGAATATGGGACAATTCGAGCGTACACTCATCATTGCGGACGAAGACAGCTTTGTTCACTATGTAGAGGGATGTACAGCTCCAATCTACAGCACGAACTCACTGCACAGTGCGGTTGTTGAGATCATCTGTAAGAAAAATGCTCGTGTTCGTTACACAACGATTCAAAACTGGGCACCAAACATCTACAACCTCGTTACGAAACGTGCGGTTGCTGAAGAAAATGCAACGATGGAATGGGTCGATGGTAACATCGGTTCCAAACTGACGATGAAATATCCAGCGGTTGTACTGAAAGGCCGTGGAGCTAAAGGTTCCGTACTCTCCATCGCTGTAGCTGGTAAAAACCAGCATCAGGATGCAGGTGCGAAAATGATCCACTTGGCTCCGGATACAACATCTACGATTGTATCCAAATCCATCAGTAAACATGGTGGTAAAGTAACGTACCGCGGTTTGGCTTCCTTTGGGCGTCAAGCTGAGGGCGCGAAATCCAACATCAAGTGTGATACACTCATTCTCGATAATGAGTCCACATCAGATACAATTCCTTACAATGAAATCATGAATGATAACATCATGCTGGAGCATGAAGCTACAGTATCCAAAGTGTCTGAGGATCAACTCTTCTACCTGATGAGCCGTGGTCTGACTGATGCAGAAGCAACACAGATGATTATCATGGGCTTCATTGAGCCATTCACGAAGGAATTGCCAATGGAATACGCCGTTGAGATGAATAGATTGATCAAGTTCGAAATGGAAGGTTCCATTGGTTAATCCAATGCAGCGCCTTTCGAAGCCGTAAAGCTGAAGCTAGTTGCTGATGTTAAGCGGTAGATATCGTTTTATGTGATCGAATACCCTCTAGAACAGACTTTCTAAAAAGTCTCTCTAGGGGGTATTTTTATTCAAAAAATCTGGGGATAACAGTGATCAGAAGGTTATTCTGTTATCGGAGTGGCAAGCGGAAATATTCTTTAGTTCAATTTGTATATTTACAAATGAATAGATCAGCGTTATTCTTCCATTAACGAATATTACATATATTTGAATAGATTCTAATATGAGGAGGGGTATGATGCGAAGAAGTATAGTTAAAAAAGGAGCAGCCTTGGTATTGTCTGCTGTTGTTGCCTTTACGAGCTCTCCGTTATTTTTATCAACGGCGAGTGCTGCAGAAGGTGGATCGGTATCGGGTTCATTCAACGTACTTAGTTACAATGTAGGTGGCCTTCCGGAGCTGGTATCCAGTTCCAACCCCAAGGAGTACACCGTTCAGATTTCCCCAAAATTAAATGACTATGACATCATTAATGTGCAAGAGGATTTTAATTATCATAATGAGTTGATATCCCAAGTCACTCTGCCTTATCTGACGACAACAAGCGGAATTGCGGGTTTTGGAAGTGGGTTGAACAGTCTGTCCAAATATCCATTCCGTGACTTGAAACGTATTACCTGGGATAAGCGATCTGGTCTTTTTGACAATGGAAGTGATGAATTGACTCCAAAAGGATTTACAGCAGCTACATATGAGATCACACCTCAGGTGAAAGTGGACGTGTACAACTTGCATGCGGACGCGGGTAGCGATGATAAATCGCTTGAGGCCAGACGAGATAATATCAGACAACTCTCCAATTACATAAAGGAGCACTCGGACGGGAACGCAGTTATCGTATTTGGGGATACCAATACACGGTACACCCGTGTCGCTGACAATATAGAGCTACTCATGTCTGAGAATGGTTTAAGAGATCCGTGGATCGATTTGATTCGAGGTGGGAGTATTCCCGCTGATGGAGAAGCCCTTATGGATGCAAGCAATTTAAATGGACCCAACTATGAGATCGTGGACAAAATTTTGTATCGCGGAAGTAAAGCATTGTCCCTTAATGCACAGAGCTATCGGTTAGAAAATCAAACATTTGTTGACCCGAGTGGGAAGCAACTCTCCGATCATTATCCGATTACAGCGGAATTTGTGTACAGCACATCTTCTCAGTACCAACTAAGTTCAACAATCGGAGGATCTGGAGGAACTGGGTTTAATGATCTGAATCAGATTCCCGATGCCAGACCTAGCTCAGTGGTGCTTAATTCGGGCAACCGTGTAGACGGCATTTCAACGCTGTACAGGGATGGAACGAACCTGGTACATGGTGGTCAATCCAACATTGCCACACTGAACTTGGCAGACGGAGAGTACTTAACCGAGGCAACAATTGGTCAGGGGACACGTAATGGAGATAAACGGATCTTTTACGTGGAGTTGTCCACCAATCTTGGAAATAAAGTTGAAGGCGGACAAAAGACCTCGGATCAAATCAAACTTGAGGCACCAGCGGGGTGGTACATTGCCGGATTTTATGGAAGAGCAGGACAGGAATTGGATCAGCTAGGCGTCATATACAGACCTCTGAATTAGAAGTGAGCAGTGGTTAAAATGAAATAATAATATATACATCTCATAGAGTGTTCATATTAGCACAGCGCCGCTTGGAATATACGTTGGAGAGAGACCATAAGGTTTCCCTAATGATATTCTGAGCGGTATTTTTGTGGAATAAAATAAGACCAATAGCACAAGCCATTTCATAGATTTAAGCATTTAATGATAGAAAAGGATGTGAGTGTATGAGCGTGAACCCTTTCGAGGGATATCGGATTACAAGTTCATTCGGCTATCGAATTCATCCTATTCATGGTGGACAGACATTTCACCGCGGAATTGATCTCGTTACAGAGCCCTGGAATGGCCCCGTCTATGCCTTTATGGAAGGCAGGGTACGTTTTGCTTCCGAAGGAGTTACAGGCTCCGGATTCGGCGGTTACGGGCTTACAGTTGCCCTTCAAGATCATCGTGGCTACTTGCATTGTTATGCTCACCTTTCGCGGATTGCCGTAACCGTTGGGCAACGTGTGAAGCGAGGGCAGCTTATCGGGAATCAGGGAAGCACGGGTCAGAGTACCGGTCCGCATGTACATTATGAGATTCGTAAAACAAGTGCACCATCGTATGGGTACACAGCCAGCGAAGATGGTGTGACGGAACCGGGTGCGTATCTACAGGCTGAATACGGAACTGCATCTCAGGAACAGGAGGCACCGCCGATGACCACTGAGCAGAAGAAAATGTTTGAAGCCATGCAGAAAACGCTGGAGATTCAAGGGGGATGGATTCAGCAACAGGAGCAACTTTCCAATATGGATTGTCCCGCATGGGCGAAGCAAGCATTTGATTATTATCGACCGTTTATTATGAACGACAAAGGCAGTTATGAATTTTGGAGATTACTTGTTATCATGTACCGCAAGGAAAAAGGCATCCAGGTTCATTCGGAGTCCGACATATAGATCCCTGTAAAGAACAGGGAGTAACAAAAGGCTGATCCACTCAGGTAGATGCAGACAGACAACCATTTATCGAATGTTGCCTGTTCGCCCGGTTCATTCCAACGGAAACGTCATATGTTAGGGTATACCTGATGAAGAGGAGGCAATCACATGAGCGAAGTAGGATATGGCTGTGGTGGCAATGTAGGCGGAGTAGGCGGCGTTGGTGGATACAATATGTTCACAAACACTGGTGCAATCTTGGTACTGTTCATTCTGTTGGTTATCATCACAAAAGCATTCTGTGTCTAATCCAACATGATTGAATCGGAATAGACAAAAGGGAAGCCGATTACGGCTTCCCTTTTGTCATACGCCAACCTATAAGTTGGTTATTTCAGTTACTATGGGGTTCTTCGTATACATGCTGTGTACAATGAATAGTTACTGTACATAAATCTCAACGATAGCAATATCTCTTTCTTTCGCTAAATCGATAAAGGCCGTAGAGGTCTGAACGAGTGGTCGGAAATAATCCGCAGGATTATTCATGACAATGAGTCCCGTCTGACCCGTGGTGAGCAGAACCCTTTTACCGATAAAATTAGGCAGCATGTGCTTGATCAGTTCCTGTGTTGCTTCAGCATTTAACTGACCAAAGCTGAGGCTGTACAGCTCACACAGAACAGAGATCAGTTCCTGTTTGGTCTGGTATACCCGATTCGTCGTCATGGCGCTGTAAACGTCTGCTACAGCAGTTATACGGGCATATGGGTGGATCTCGTCTCCTCGCAGTCCATGAGGATAACCACTTCCATCCTCGCGCTCATGATGTTGAAGTGCAACCATTGCCAGAATTTCATCCTGCGTGGATTCTTTAATGATATCGTACCCATAGAATGTGTGTTTCTTCATTTCGTCAAATTCTTTCGTGGTCAATTTACCAGGTTTATGTAAAATCTCAGAAGGAATCTTGGACTTGCCGATATCATGAAGATATCCTGCTTTGGCTACAGTTAGACACTCCTCGGGGTTGTAACCCATCCAGCCGGCGATATAAAAAGCGAGCATTCCGACTTGCAATGAATGGTTGTACGTATAATCGCTATCCCCGTCAAGCATAAGCAACAAGGAGACAACATCTTTTTGTTTTTCCAACTGTTCTGTTAGGGTAAACAAAATCTCATCGACCTGTGTCTCATCAATAAAACCCTTCTCCATCGCTTGTTGAAATAGAGATTCAGTACCTTTGATCGTATCGTTAAACAAATTAGTTAACAGACGGGTTTGATCGGAAGGTAAGGTTTGTGCATCAGAGTGTAGGTCGGATGGTGTGTGTTCTACATCTGCGTACTCGATTCCATGTTGCAACAGTTTGGATAGGTCATCTTCACTGAGGGTGGAACCTTTCATCAGCATGTGGAGACCCGAACTGTTGTATACATCATTTTGTAACAGGTCACCCGGTTTAAGATCAGTAACATGCACTCTCACGTATAAACCACCTTTTCTCGACTAATATCGACACATATAATTATAATAACAAGAAAAAAATGGGTTGACAACGACTTATTTACTATTAACCCACTCTGTCTAAAAAGGTGTAAAGGCTCATTGTTTAGTTCTCCATGGGGTTCCATGGTCCTAATTGATGTCCCTTCCATTCAGATCCATCTTCCCAAATTTCCTTTTTCCAGATCGGAACGGTCTGTTTGAGTCTCTCTATGGCGTAACGGCTTGCATCATAACAGTCGTTGCGATGAGGCGAGGAAACAGCAATGACTACACTAATCTCTGCTACATCCACTTTCCCGATTCGGTGACTGATTGCACATAACACACCAGGCCAGCGATCGGAGATTTCCACACCAATGGCTGCCATCTGAGAAAGAGCCATCGGCACATAGGCCTCGTATTCAAGATGAACGGTGCGCTGTTCACCGGTCATTTCACGAGTTGTACCTACAAAAGTAAGAGCTGCCCCGTGATTCGGGGTAATCACTAGCGCCGTTGTTGCTTCCACGGACAAAGTGGATTCTGTAATTAGAAATAAGCCATCTTCAGTCCGATGCTCTGGAACGGTAGAGCGAAGCTGTTCATCGGATATATCCGTACCATCGCCTCCAGAGACGGGAGGGATCAACGCAAGTTCATCTTCTGAGCTAAGTATAGTATCGGCAGGAGCGTACTGCTGGTTAACTGCCAAAAAGGATGTCCTTATCTGAGAAGCTGCCTCTGGGTAGGCCAGACTCAGTTTTTCTTTTAAATCGGCAGCGGTTGGAATATCTCCAATGTACTCAAACTCCAGAAGGGATGTATTTAAACGTTCTGCAATGCCTGCAAATAGTTGAATTGTCAATTTCATAGATATGACTCACCTCTTTTTGATCTCTAAACCCTATAAATATATCATAACGACGCGGAAAATGTTATGCTTATCCATTAGAAGAATGAACGTTTATTGAAGAGCAGGGGAGGCGGTGTGATGAGCACCAGGGAGAAGCAAACGTTAACGATTCTGCACACCAACGACATCCACAGTCACTTCGGCTCCATGAGTACCATCGCCGCTATGATCAATGAGGAACGTGACCAAGGTGGCAACTTCCTTGTATTGGATATCGGCGATCATATGGACCGAATGGCCGTTGAAACAGAGGGAACACTGGGTACGGCTAATGTTGATGTTATTAACCTGACGGGCTACGATGCCATTACAATCGGTAACAACGAAGGACTAACCTTTACGCCAGATCAGCTCTCACAGTCCTACGCTGGACTTCTGTGTCCTGTGGTATGCAGCAATGTTGTAGAGCAAGATACTGGACTTGCGCCAGTGTGGATGAAACCTTCTCTGATTGTGGAGAAAGGTCCATTTCGCGTTGGTCTGCTGGGGGCAACGGCCCCTTTTACCACGTTTTATGAATTGCTCGGGTGGGATGTTCTGGACCCTGTGGAGTCATTAAAAGCTCAAGTGGAAACATTACGTGATGAAGTGGATGTTGTGGTTATTCTTTCTCATCTGGGGCTTTCGACAGATCGGAGACTGGCGGAGCAGATTACGGGAATTGATGTTATTCTCGGTGGACATACCCATCATGTTCTCGAAGAACCCTTAGTCATTGGTCAGACCGTGCTGGGCGCAGCTGGAAAATTTGGCCAGTGGCTTGGGAAAGTGGTTCTGGAACGAACAAGTGTGGGGGAACCTCTCCAACTGGTAAGTAGCGGTTGTATGGCTGCCAAGAGTATATTACTGGATGATCAGGTCGCGCTGGCAATCGCTACGAATCGTGCGGAGGCTCAAAGAACACTCAATCAGACGGCAGTGATAACGGATCGGGTGCTGCCCATCACGTACGACCGGGAATCCCCGTTTGCTACCTTGCTTGCACAAGCTGTTCGTCATTTCACGGGGGCACAGC
The DNA here is from genome assembly GCF_038003195.1 of Paenibacillus sp. FSL M7-1414. NCBI lineage: Bacteria > Bacillati > Bacillota > Bacilli > Caryophanales > Paenibacillaceae > Paenibacillus > Paenibacillus sp. FSL M7-1414. The sequence continues at coordinate 2,022,192 of NZ_JBBOOS010000001.1, forward strand.
TGTCTCTGGTGAATGCAGGTCAGCTTCTCGGAGAGCTTCCACAAGGTAATATTACAAAAGGAATGTTGCATTCCCTATGTCCATCTCCTATAAATGCTTGTACAATATGCTTGAGTGGAAGTCATATTCGTGAAGCACTTGAGCAGTCCTTGTTGGACGAGTTTTCAGGTAAGCCCATTGTGGGATTTGGTTTTCGTGGTCATATTCTAGGCACGTTATGTATGGACGGAATGGAAGTTCAATACAATCCAGATGCGCCAGCCTATGAGAAGATCCAGGCCATATCCATCAATGGGGAGCCTATGGACGAACAATGTGAGTATATCGTTGGGACACTGGACATGTTTACGTTCAATGTGGGGTATCCTCCTCTTGCTCATGGAACCCGTACGCTCTATCATCTTCCGGAATTCATACGCGATTTGCTGGAAACGGAAATAAAACGACCAGGGGCTCTGGACGACAGCCTGCGAGCCCGCTGGCATCAAAGCTAAATTTAAAGTACTTGCCTTCTGCTGAAGCGGCGGCTAGTGGTAATTACATCTACGGAGCGGGAGAGGATAGGCTGTGCGTTTAGTACATATAAACTTATTGCAGCCTGGCATGAAGCTGGGGAAACGTATTTATAGTGAAGAAGGCCTTGTATTACTTAGTGAGGATGTAGAGCTAACCAGTCGATTGATTGGACGCCTTAAGGATCTCGGAGTCGGTTATGTGTATATTAAAGATGCTGCGACAGAGGACATCATTGTTCCTGAAATGTTGCAGGAAGAGACCCGAAGGAAAGCACTGGTCGAGATTAAACAGCAATTTCAGAGCATGTCAGGACTGAAAACCAAAAATCGGATTCCTCATTTCGGTAAAGCGCTTAGTGGTGTGATGAATGCGATTCTGGAAGACATCGGCAGTCAGAAGGAAGCCATGATTATGCTGATGGACATGAACTCCAGTGATTTTGACCTGTATAATCATTCGCTGAATGTATGTGTGTATACACTGGTTCTTGGTGTCGCTTCGGGTTACACACGCCAGCAATTAATGGAGATTGGTCTGGGTGCCTTATTGCATGATATTGGCAAGACACAGATTGCACCAGAAATTCTGCATAAGCCTTCCAGATTAAGTGACGAGGAATTCAAAATCATTCAGCAGCACACTACATATGGACATCGTATTCTCAAAGACGAACCAGGTATACCGCTTCTATCTGCACATTGTGCATTGCAGCACCATGAGCGAATTGATGGCAGTGGATATCCCTTTGGGCTGAAGGATAAAGAGATTCATGAGTATGCCAAGTGGATTGCTCTTGCTGATTCGTATGATGCCATGACAACGAATCGAGTCTACAAGCAAGCCTTGCTGCCACATCAGGCCGTAGAGGTGCTGTATACGGGCTCAGGAACGCTTTATGAACAACGAATGCTGGAGAGATTCAGGGATTGTGTAGCGATCTACCCCGTGGGTCTATCGGTCACGCTCAGTACGGGAGAGGTTGGGGTGGTCGCAGCGATTCATCCACGTGTTCCTCAACGTCCACTTATCCGGGTGCTCAAGGATGCCGACGGCCAGACCTTATCTTCGCCCTACGAAATTAACCTGTCTACAGCACTGTCTGTGATGATCACAGGTGTAGAGGGTGTGGAGGATACACCTTCAGCGGCTCAAAGTGAACGGTTGGAAAGCTGAACAAGCTTAGGAATGATTAGCGCTCATGTCGTAATATCGGGGCCGTTTCGTGATTCGGCCCGGAGTTACCTGAGTGTTTTTTGTCATGTAATGGACAGGGTCTACGTATGCCGGAGCATTCAAAATTGTGCTATGATAAAAGATAACTCCAAAAAGAGAAACACAAGGTATGATGTAAATAAAACTTTTTAGGTTAATAAAAGGAATAAGGTGAAGAACAATGACCATGCTAAACTCAGGATCGGTACAACCGATGCCTTTATCTCCAACGAATGATCCGTGGGATCCGATTGGCTCTCTGCGTACATATGGACGCCATGTGCTGACCAGTGTAGAAATGACCGTGACACATCTGTGCAATATGAGGTGTGAGCATTGCGCCGTGGGAGATATGCTTACGATGCGTGAGGCGCCGGCTCTTCCGCTCCCTCTGATGCTAAAACGATTGGATGAAGTGGAGCATCTGCAGACGATTAGTCTGACGGGTGGCGAGCCAAGCTTTAGCCAGAAAACAGTGGATGAGATGATTATTCCGCTGCTCAAATATGCCAAGGAACGTGGAATTCGTTCCCAGATCAATTCGAATTTAACACTGGATATCAGCCGGTATGAGCAACTTTTACCTTATCTGGACGTTATGCATATCTCATTCAACTACCTGAATGCTGACGATTTCCATCAAGTTGGATTTGCGAATAGTGGCAGACCTGTGAAACGTGAAGTAGCGGTGAAGATGTATGAGAAAATGATTGAAAATTCCCGCAAACTGAGTGAAGCAGGCATGTTTATCTCTGCGGAATCGATGATTAACTTCCGTACGCACGACAAGCTGGATGGTATTCACCAATTGATTCGTGAGATGGGCTGTGTCCGTCATGAAGTGCATCCGATGTATAATTCGAACTTTGCTTCGTCACTGCCGGTCTTATCACTGGATCATATGAGAGCAGCGATTCATCGTTTACTTGATGTGCGTGACAAGGATATGTGGATGCTTTTCGGAACATTGCCGTTCTTCGCATGCAGTGCAGCAGAGCAGGATCGGGAACTGATCAACCGTTTATACAGCGAACCAAATGTGACGGTACGTAATGATCCTGACGGACGCAATCGCGTTAACGTCAACATGTTTACGGGTAATGTGTATGTGACGGATTTTGCTGATATCCCGGCATTTGGCAACATTCGTGATCGTAAACTGGATGATGTGTTCCATGAATGGTCAGCTGAACATCCGTTGAATCAAACGGTCAATTGCCATTGCGATATTGCATCCTGTTGCGGACCAAACCTGCTAGTGGCAGATATGTATTACAAGGGCGTAGATTTCAAATCTAGAAAGGCAATCACACGTTGATATTCCAGGTGTATTCCTGAAATAGATAGAAAAGGGGAGTTTCAACTTGGATATTCATACCGAATTTCATCTTGGACAACTGGTATTTAATCTGCTCTGTGTCTTTTTGCTCGTATTTTTGAATGGCGTATTTGTCGCAGCGGAATTTTCCCTTGTGAAAGTAAGGCAAACGCGCTTAACTCAATTGCAGAGTGAAGGAAACCGTTTGGCTGGTTATGCACTGAAGGTGAATAGTAAACTGGATTCCTATCTATCGGCAACTCAGTTCGGGATTACGCTGACATCACTTGGACTCGGGTGGCTGGGAGAACCGGCTATCTCCGAATTGCTCGTTGAGCCACTCATGTTTAAACTTGGTGTAGGAGATACAGGGCTTATTTCGACCGTGTCGGTCATTATCGGTTTTTGTATCATTACGTTTCTGCATATTGTGCTGGGTGAGCTTGCACCTAAATCGTTAGCCATTCAAAAAACAGACGGTGTGGCATTGTTCTTATCTGCGCCCTTGCTGTTGTTCTACAAAATCTTCTTCCCGTTCATCTGGGTACTGAATGTATCGGCCAATGCATTGCTGCGGCTTGCAGGTATCGAACCTGCCAGTGAAGGAGAAGCTCACTCGGAAGATGAACTTCGAATTCTGATGAAGCAGAGTGCCAAAAGTGGTGTCATCGATAAAGATGAGATCAAACTGATGGACAACATCTTTGATTTCTCCGATATGCTGGCACGTGAAGTGATGCTGCCACGTACAGACATGGATTGTCTGTACACACATATGTCTTTGGAAGAGAACCTGGAGATCATTAATGCAACCAAACATTCCCGGTATCCCGTAGCAGTAGAAGACAAGGATGAGATCATTGGATTCATACACATCACAGATCTGTTGCTGGCTAAACCGGAGCAACAACATGATCTGGCTTCACTCGTCCGTCCAATCTTAAACGTTCCTGAATCCATGGAAATCAGCCATGTGCTGCGTCTGATGCAGAAGAAACATTCTCAGATGACGCTGGTTGTGGATGAATATGGCGGCACAGCTGGATTGCTGACTGCGGAAGAAATTCTGGAAGAGATCGTTGGAGACTTGTATGACGAGTTTGAGGATGAGCGTCCGCATATGGAACGCAGTGGAGATTCCTTTTCCATTGATGGTCGTTCGCTTATTGAAGAAGTTCATAAGTGGACTGGAGCCATCATTGAGGATGAAGAAGTGGATACCATTGGCGGATGGCTTTTTAAAGAGCTTGGAGGTAGTCCAGCCAAGGGCAAAACTCGGGAGCTGAATGGGTACGTTTTTGAAGTGGAAGAATCGACTCGCTTGCGAATTACCCGTGTTCGAGTGTACAAGCAATCTGTCCCTCAAGACATGAATTCGGAAGAAAATCCAGCAGAATAGAACTCGTTGCAGGAGTAAGATAAGACGAGCAAAAGTATGTAATGACGCAGATTACGAAGATCTGCCAGGATATAAGACCTTTGGAAGTTACCTGAAAGGGGAACGAACCGAAGGTCTTTTTTTTATTTTAAATAAGAATTTGGAGAAATTCTGCACATAGTTGAAACGAATTTCGGATTAACTTCGGGGACAGCGTCATATGGATATAGAGACGGGAAGCGGGAAATAACTCAGTGTTATTCAATATGCACCAACGATGTAATAAGGAGGCGTTGTTTTGTGAAAGATCCGCAGCTTCGTGCTTACGCCCCTTTTGTGGGGCCGTTTGATCCTTGTCCGCCAGTAGCAATTCGGACGTATCTGGTACCTCCGCAGTTATTTATTCCATTTCAGCCCATGGGCTGGCCACAGTACAGCCCGGCGGAAGCGTTGAGATTGGGAACCTTATGGCCTGCATTATACAGCCCTTATACACCAGCCAGATCGAAGGGAAGGAAGGTGGAAGTGGATGGAACCTGAAGTGCCGAAACCCTGTGACGCTAAATACTACGAATTGCTTGAAGAACTTCAGGCGCTGGATTTCGTGTTAGTGGAACTGAATCTGTACCTGGACACCCATCCGGGAGACTTCCAAAGCATTGAGCAGTACAACAAGTTCAGCCAGGAGCGAATGAGGGTAGCCCATGAATTTCAGCAGTTGTACGGACCGTTGATGAACTTTGGGCATGCTTTCTCCAAGTATCCTTGGGAATGGTCTCAGACACCCTGGCCATGGCAAGTGTGACACATCAGCCTCAGGCTTCCTTGCAGGACTTTAGGGACAGGAAGCCCGAGGGTTAGAAGAAGGGCTGTATTTTAATAACGTAGAGGGAGGCGTCTTACATGTGGGTGTATGAGAAAAAACTGCAATATCCCGTGAGGGTTAGTAAATGTGATCCTCGTATGGCGAAATTGCTGATGGAACAATATGGCGGTGCCGATGGGGAGTTGGCCGCTGCCCTTCGATATCTGAATCAGCGTTATACGATTCCAGACAAGATTATCGGGCTGCTGACGGATATTGCTACAGAGGAATTTTCTCATCTGGAGATGATTGCCACCATGATCTACAAGTTGACCAAGGACGCGTCGGTGGATCAATTGGAAGAAGCGGGACTTGGGCCGAACTATGCTCAACGCGATTCTGCCTTGTTTTATACCAATTCCTCCGGTGTACCCTTTACAGCTGCCTACATTGCTGCAAAGGGTGATCCAATTGCGGATCTGTACGAGGACATTGCAGCAGAAGAGAAAGCCCGGGCTACATATCAATGGTTGATCGACCTGACCGATGACGTGGATCTGCAGGATAGTCTGAAGTTTCTAAGGGAACGTGAGATCGTACATTCCTTGCGTTTCCGGGAGGCTGTAGAGATCTTGAAAGACGATCGGGAGACAAAGAAGATTTTCTGAACGTTTGGTATAAAAGCAGAAGTCTGGCAGTCCAATAGGGCTGCTTTTTGCTTTGAGTTAACTGCTATGAGTTAATAAAGCCCGAAGCAGTGTACGTGGTGTATTGAGGGTTGCTTTCAAATAAAAAGACGATCCTTTTTGAATTTAAAATAAAAGGGATCGTCCTGGTTATTATTTTGGTGAATTATGGCCTAATATTCAACTACCATGGCAACATTTTGCCACCCGGCTCCAACGGTCCAGAACAGAACTTTGTCACCACGCTGAATCTGACCAGTTGTAACCGCTCGATGTAATGCGATGAATGGACTGCTGGTTGAGGTGTACCCGAATTCATCTCCGATATAGACGGCAATATCATCACCAATGCCGACATTTTCGGATACAGCCCGAATGTTACTAATGGATAGTTGGGAGAAGCAGGCGGCTTTGATCTCGTCTGGTCTAATCTCGTTGCGTGTCAGCAACGTACGAATGGACTCTGAAGCAGCATCCACACAGATGGAATCATCAAATGGGATGAATTTCACATGAAAGGCACCCGCATCTACACCCGTTTTGGCCAGCTTTGCCAAGCCTTCTGCAGGAAAAAGAGAATTACCATACACACAGGTATCCGTCTGATAGATTGAATCAATGAAACCGACAGCATGTTCATCTCGTTCTACAATAACCGCCGCTGCTGCATCACCGAAATTGGCGAAGTATACGGGATCATCGGGACTGGCGTGAGGAGCCACATAATCAGAGCCGATGATTAATGCGCGGCGAATTCGAGGATTGCCCAGCATCTGCCGGCTAACTTGTTCGAAAGCAGCAGTCATACCCGCGCAGTTGGCGTTGCTGTCAATACAGATCGTGTGAGAAGCTCCGTTAATCAGGCGATGGATCATCAGGGAATTCGTAGGAAAGATGTATTCTGGCGTTTGGCTTGCATAAGCAATCAGATCAATATCTGCACCGGTGAGTCCGGTTTTCTCCAGTAGGTTACTGGCTGCCTCATAGGCCATGCTTAGTGAATTTTCGTCATCGTTGTCAATTTTATAACGTGTATCACGACCCAGTGCCTGTAACAATCCACGAATATCTACACCTCTTGCATCAAAATGTTCAATATAAAAATCATTGTGCACCTTGGTTGCTGGATGATAGATATCGATATCTACAATACGAATTCCGGCCATCTTCATTCTCCTCTTGAGCGGAAGGGTGAATTCACAGCTTGTCCGCCTGGTTTATTAAGTGGTAACGGTAGATATGATTTCGAGATTGTCCAGACCGACTGATCGGCCGAGCCGGGACAATTGCATTTTTAGAATCGCGTTGTTCTCGAGGGTCAACACGACTTTTTTATATTCATCTTTTTTGAACAATTGAAGGCAGCCTTCCAGAAGAGGAACAATCTCCGGAGCAGTAACATTCAACTTTTTGCAATCGATGTTCAGGTCATACTCCTTGGTGTTAATAGAAGCGATCGTATCCTGATAGGCCGAGATGGAACGCAAACCGTCTTCTTGAGAGAAAGAACCCTCCAGTTCAATGTTTAACACCTTGTTTGGAACGTCAGTCTTCAGAATGAAATTTCCCATGTTTGATCTCTCTCCTTTAAATGAGTTAAGGCTATCCTGTTAGTGGATACACAGCCCCATAGGGCCTCTGCTGAAAGCTTCTAAGATGAGAGCTGGTTCGAAGGATAATTTAACCATATTATAAAGGTAGGAATGTAAAAAGATCAATAAAAAAGTCGAATCATGTATAAAAATGTAGAAAAGTGAATTACTGTATTTCGTCCAAGGTGGCAAGCAAAATATTAAATGCACTTATAATGCGTGGGGCACCCACACATGGCGCCAGATGTAGCAATATTCCCTTGAGTTGATCCACCGTCACTCCCACGCTCAGAGCCATCGTGTAATGTACGCCCAATTGTTCATACTGTCCTTGGGTGATCAACGAAGAGATGATAGCAACTTCCTTCCATTGATCCGTAATCGTGGTGCGCTGAAAGATATCCCCGTACGCCGTCCCCATAATAAATTCCGACAATTCGGGAAAATGTTCTTTGATGGGTGCGAGAGCTCTTGCGCCGTACTCACCAGATAGTTTCGCGAAACGGTCTAGTCCCTGAGCTACATGTTCACTCATGATATGCTCCTCCTAATTCAAATTTACGGTGCGGTGAGCTGTGGGTGGAATTTCATCTCGATCGGTCAGAAGCTCAATAACAGTTACCTGATTCAACGTCTGGGCTGTGTTCAACGCAGATGAGAATTCAGCAAGAGTCTCTGCTCGAAACGCAACCGCACCGAGAGATTCAGCAAATTTGGCAGCATCCATAGGAACTTCATATAATGTGCCATCAATTCTGCCTGTTGTTTTTTCCATTCCTTTGAGTGCCATGTCCAGTTGTTTGTTGTTAACGACAATGAAAATGACGTTCAGATTGTTGCATACCGCGGTATTGATCTCCGTCCCCAGCATCATGAAACATCCATCCCCGGTGATACATATAACGGTCTCTTCAGGTGAAGCTGCCTTTGCACCTATCGCCATACCAATGGCGTTCCCCATGCAGGCAAAGTAAGCGTCAAACACAAAGCTTCCTGGTTTCTTGACTTTATATCGCTGAACTGCATGAAATCCATGGCTGCCATCATCAACAAACAACTTATGATCGTACGGAAGCAGATCGCTCATTCCGTCTAGTACAGAAGCCAGAGACAGTTGGGGGAGATCTGGTAAAGGGACAGTGTAATCCATCGGTGCCGTGGTTCTCACAGGAGTAGGGAGGTCTTCTAATGTGCCCAGCAAATATTGTAGGTTGTCCTTCAAATCACCGGTGATATGTAAGGTTTGAGCGCTCAGAATCTTGCCTACAAATGTAGGATCAGCGTCAAATTGAATGAGGTGTGCCGGGTGATGTTCAGGCTTCAGATTGCAGAGGGTCATGTCACTTAGACGTGAACCGAGTACGATATAAAGGTCACTTTGGTTCAACATGTCGTCTGCATGTGGGAAACCTCCAACACCACAAGGTCCATGGTACAGGGGATGGTCCCACGCAATCGCTCCTTTTCCACCAGGAGTAGTAATGACGGGAATGTTGAACGATTCGGCCAATTGAAGCAATTCATCATGGGCTCTGGCGCGACTTACACCTTTACCAGCAATAATTAAAGGGCGGTTGGATTGTTGAATGAGAGGAAAAATGCGATTCAGGTTAGATACGCTAAGCAGAGGTTCCGGTTCGGGAATGACAATCCGGCATTGGGATAACAACTCGGTCTGTACGTCAAAAGGAATACAGAGGTGAACAGGGCCTTTATTAGGGCCGAGTGCAATGGAAAGGGCATGGTTCAGCAGTGTGCCGAAGTGATCTCCACGCTCAACCAGTTTGCTGAATAGCGTAGCAGGTCTGAACATTTCAGCCAGATCAGCCAGATAAGAAGAAGAATCCTGACACTGAGGGAGCCCCAGTTCCTGAATGGATTGATGACCCGTAATAAACAGTACAGGCAGATTGTTGGCCTTTGCATGAGCTGCTGCAGTAAGCAGATTGGTTCCGCCTGGGCCGGATGTGGCAAAGGCAACGCCGAGTTTACCTGTCTGTAATGCATAACCGGATGCGGCAAAACCTGAGCTGGATTCATGACGGCCTGGAATGAACTCTAATCCGTAATCCACCATTTTCAGTACAGCAGGACAGATGGATTTACCAATAATACCAAAGACATGAGTAACGCCTAGATTACGCAGAGTTTCTGCCAAATAGTCCGCAACTGTTCTCATGCGGGACACCTCGCTTCATGAAATAGGTTATTAGAACCATACGCATATTCCATTTATTGAATGCAAGTTACTGTCTAAGGTTGTAATAGGAAATATTCATTGTTATTAGGAAGAGTATCTTTTTTTGTGGTTTTTTGTCAACCTGTTTTTGTGAGTCTAAATTCCTGATTCTTAAGTTGGTAACGCTTTAAGTATTGCTGGATAAAGTAAAATTAATTGGTTATATATCCCTGCAACGAATTACCCAATCGCAACGAAGTTACAAATAATGTAAAATAATGACTGTAAATGATGAATTTCAGCCTCTAATAGCGACTTGAAAGCTAGAGGTTTATTTTTTTTCGTATCAATGCATCACATTCGCAATTCTTTGCTTTCTGCTATACTGGAAAGGAATTGGGAGGGGATGGAATGACAGTCATCAAGATGGCTCTGATTGGGCTGGGTAAAATGGGATTACATATGGTTCATCTAATCGAGAATACCAAGATGGACACGGAGATTGAGATTGTAGCGGTGTGTGATGCGAATGAGGAAGGTTTGGCGTCTTTTGCAGCTTCTCATCGGGGAGTTAAGACGTATACGGACTACAAGCAATTGATGAATGAACATCAGATTGATCTGCTGTATATTGCAGTTCCGCCGAAATTTCATTACCCGGTTGTCATGGAAGCACTGGAGCGCAAAATTCATGTTTTCTGCGAGAAACCGCTTGCCAATAGTGTAGAAGAAGCGAAAGAGATGCTGGATGCAGCAGAGCAGGCGGGCGTAGTTCACGCCATCCATTTCTCGATGCCGCATGAACCTTCCGTGCTGAAGTTGCAAGAGATGATTGAGCAGGGTACAGTGGGGACAATTCGCAAAATAGATCTCATTTTGCAATTCCCGCAGTGGCCACGATCATGGCAACAGAATGCATGGATTACGAGCCGGGAACAGGGTGGATTTATTCTTGAAGTGGGGATTCACTGGATTCATATGATTCAAAAGGTGTTTGGTGCCATCCGGGTTGTTAGCACTCAGGTTCAATATCCTGAGAATGGTGACTGTGAACTAGAAGTACAGGCTGCAATGGAACTGGAAGACGGAACCCGAATTCAGCTGAACGGCATCTCTCAATTTGCGGGGGAAGAACGTGTATCCATGGTGGTGTACGGTACGAAGGGTACGATTGCCTTGGAAAATTGGGAAGAATTGAAGACGGGTCTGGTGGGGCAGCCACTTTCTCCAGTGGAAGTGCTTGAATCCGCCAGTGAATTGCCGGTTCTTAAACATGTCATTGCCCGTATACAGGGCAAACCAGCTAAGATATATGATTTTAACGATGGGTATCAGGCACAATTGATACTTGAAGCGCTACGGAACACGGAACAATCGAGATAAGAAAAGGAGTGCTTAGGTTTTTTCATATGAGGTGCCCGGTGCACCTTTTCCTGATTCAGCTCTCCTTAACACCAAGAAGCATCGCAGAGGCTCGGGTGAGTCTGTCTGCGATGCTCCTTTCCTTTGATATATGTTCATGATACAGCTATTTAGATACTCGATCAGTATGTTGATTCAGTTCAAGCCAGCTTGAATTGCTTAACCAGCTGATCAAGTGCATCGGACATTTCATTCAACTGCTTGGACGTGTCAGACATTTCCTGCAGAGAAGCAAGTTGTTCCTCCGTCATCGCAGATACTTCTTCCGTGGCTGATGCAGTATCTTCCACAACAGCCGATACTTCATTGATGGACTTCATCACAGCCTCACTACCGGAAGTTAACTCCTCGACAACAGCAGATACCTCCAGAACTTCACCACTGAGGTTATGAATATGCTGAGTAATGGTTGAAAAAGCATTACCTGCATCCTCAATGGTCCGCAACCCTTCATTCACATGTAGAGTGCTCTCATCAACCACCTGCACCGTACTTTGAACACCTGCAACCACGGTTTCCAATATACTTGTAATCTCTTTCGCTGATGTTGCACTTTGGTCTGCAAGATTACGGATTTCCGCGGCAACGACAGCGAAGCCACGTCCATTATCCCCAGCGCGGGCAGCTTCAATTCCGGCGTTAAGTGCAAGCAGATTGGTTTGTCTCGCAATACCTGACATTGAATCTGCAATGTTGATCACTTGATCAGACATCTTCGAAATTTCATTAATGGCTTCCTGTACAGAGAGGAAGGATTGTTCAATGGAACTCATTTTACCTACAGCATTATCAATGCGCTGTTGCCCATCCACAGCAATGGATTCGGTACGAACTGCACGGCCTGCCACATCACTTGCCGAGGAGGCGACACGATTAAGCCCGTTGAGGGATTGCTGCATCGCAGCTACCATGGTTTGCGTAAGAGCAACCTGTTCATCAGCGCCTTCAGCGACACGTTCCATGGCAGTGGCAACTTCTTTTCCTGCAAGATGGCTATCAGCAACCCCTTTATCCAATCGATCCGAAGCTGTGCTCAGAATCATGGCATTGCTCTGAACGTCCAGCATCATTTGCTGCAAACCAGTGAGCATTGTATTGGCTGCCTCCGCGAGTTCACGAGTTTCGTCTTTCATTGGCGTAGCGATTCTCAGTGTCAGGTCACCATTGGAAGAACCGATGTCATTTAATGCCTGCTTTACGGTACGAATGTTTCTAACAATGGCACGTGACAGGACCAAAGCAGTGATGAACGAGATAATGGCCACAACGATAAGTGCCCCATACAGTTCCAAGTTCAGAATTGTGTTTTTTTGCTTCAGCGCTTCTGTACGGTTATCGGTTAACGTATGCTCGTTGGTTCGAAACGTATCGAGAGCAGTCCGTATCTGGTCCATGTCTCTTTTACCTGGATCATCTGCGAAAAAATCTCGAATGGCCTGTGTATTATTGGCTTGGCGAAGGGCGACCATAGGTTCACCAGCGACCTGGACCCAGTTCTCCATATTAGTATGTATGTCTTCCAAAAGTGCAAGTTGAGCCGGATTATCCGAAATTAAAGCAGCAAGTTCATCTCTGAGTGTAATAAGTTGCTCTTTTCCTTGGGTGTAGGGATCGAGATAGTTGTCCTGACCCGTGATGATGTATCCGCGTTGACCTGTTTCCATATCTACCATGTTTCTTTCGAGTTCATAGGTGAGGGCGTGTACCCTCATATCGTGATCGACCAGAAAATCCAGTTCCCGTTGGAGCTGACTTGTGCTGTTCTGAATCAGCAGGATGCAACCAGCCAGTACAGCCAGTACGAGTAAATATCCTAATCCGATCTTATAAAAAATCTTAAAGGTCTTTCGCTTTTTCATGTTTGTTATTCCTCTCTATGGGGTATATGTAGTTGTCGAAAAAACCGGAAATGTGATAATTATAGGTCTTTAGATTAGGTGTCTAAAGGACTATTTTTTAGTATTATACGTAAAGAAACTTCTTTTGTATATAGTTTGTTTAACTATAATATAACGTTTGGTTGATGTTGTATAAGGTTGGGGTTTATGATCTTTTACAATCGTTGGTTTACACGTTCAAACGTTATGTTTATCATGGGAAGGGAACGATTCCAATTACATATACAATAAACCAATCCGAAAGGAACATTGGACATGAATAAAGAGAAGGTATTGCTCAAACCGGAAGCGATGATTTTTGACATGGATGGTACGCTGTTCCAGACAGAGACCCTGTTGTTGCCAGCTTACCAGCAACTATTTGATACATTGCGTGCCGAAGGGCATTTTGAAGGAGAAACTCCACCCGAGGAACGGATGCTGGGAAGTTTGGGCATGTTGCTCGAAGATATATGGAAAGTGGTTATGCCTGAGGCATCGGAAGCGGCACATCGCCGTGCAGACGAACTGTTGCTTCAACTGGAGATTGAGGGGCTTGATCAAGGAAGTTCCCAATTGTATCCTGGGGTGAAAGAAACGCTGCAAGCATTAAAACAACAAGGAGTGCGTCTTTTTGTCGCAAGTAATGGGCTGGAGGACTATGTGAAGGGTGTGGCGTTTGCACACGAGATTATGCCTTTCTTTGAAGGGGTATACAGTGCAGGCCAGTACAAGACTCCTTCCAAAATTAATCTGGTGCAGATCCTGCTTGAGAAACATCGTATTCAGGACGCATGGATGGTAGGGGATCGCTCTTCTGATGTGGAAGCGGGTAAAATGAACGGTCAGGCAGTCATCGGCTGTGCATATGCCGGGTTTGGTCGTGATGAGGAGCTTGCAGGCTCAGATGTGCTCATCTCTGATTTTACAGAACTGCTGCGTCTGTATGATGAAGCAGAGTAGCCTCTACGCTGTATACGTATCCTGAGATTTAAGATTACGAACCACATGATATGAACCTGTAGACTCAACGGAAATTCGTTGAATACAGGTTTTTTTGTTTGGTCATGCAGTCACATTCTCCCCTGTAGAAAGTTGATTTCCCTATCCCGCTTTCCTCCATATTCCCTCTATACTTCATTCAAAAGCTATAGGGGGTCCGATTCTGGTGAAACCATCCAAAATACATGCCTATATGTTCATCTTTCCAAGTCTTTTTTTAACTGTTGTATTCGGGATCTATCCTCTGTTATGGGCGCTGCGTTACATGTTCTATGATTATCAAGGCATCGGGACGCCTGTCTTCATCGGGCTTGATAATTTTGGACGCATTTTGCGTGATGGGCAATTCTGGGATTCTGTAGGCAACACGGGTGTGTATGCCCTGGGCAAACTCGTCGTTACAATTCCACTGTCGTTAACTTTGGCGATTATTCTGAATCGCAAATGGAGAGGGCGATCCCTCTTTAGGGCGATCTATTATCTTCCCACTATTTTTAGCGCTTCGGTCATGGCGATTGTATTCTTTATTATTTTCAACTCTTATAACGGAATATTGAACCAATTGCTGCTCAAGTATCATGTGATCTCCGAATCCATTAGCTGGCTGGGGGCTGAACATGCCATGTTAACAACCATCATCATCGCCATCTGGGGGGCTGTGGGCAACTATATGTTGTTGTTCATTGCGGGTCTTCAGAGCATTCCTGAAGAGCTATATGAGGCGGCATCGCTGGATGGAGCGAGTGAGTTTCAGAAACTGCGAAATGTAACGATTCCGTTGCTGGGTCCTGTCTTGCAGATGATCATCATGCTGGCAATTACCACGGCGCTGAAAGGTTACGAGAGTATTATGGTGCTGACCGAAGGGGGGCCGTATGGCAAAACAGAGGTGATGTATCTGTATTTGTTCAAACTGTTGTTTCCCGTGTCGGCTGACACACAATCACTCCAGCAGCTCGGTTATGGCAGTGCGGTCGGTTTCACAACGGCTCTCATCGTAGGGGCTGTGACGCTCATTTATTTCCGTATATCCAAAAAGCTCAATGATGTCTATTAATCCCATTCAGGAGGAAACGATGATGACTCAAAACGTGCTTGCGCCCTCAGGGTCTCCCCAACTCATTCGCTGGACCAAACGAACGGTACTTTGGTTGTTTTTGATCGCAATCGCTCTGCTGTCGTTGTTCCCCATCATACTTGTATTGCTCGGTTCCTTCAAAACAAACCAGGAATTGACCGGAGGAGCTACCATCTGGCCGAAGATTTGGCAGTTCTCCAACTATGCTCAGGCTTGGAAAAGCGCCAATTTTTCGGGTTTTACGATGAACAGCGTGTTTGTTAGCATCAGTACAACAGTTGGCACACTGCTGGTAGCTTCGATGTCTGCCTACGCTGTGGATCGAGTGAATTTCAAAGGGAAAAAGGGGTACACCCTGCTCATGGCATCTACTCTGTTTATTTCCATAGGCGCGGTTGTGCTGCGTCCGCAATTTGACCTCATGGTCAAGCTGGGGCTGAATACCACGTTGTGGGGCGTTATTATTATACTGATCAGCGCACACGCTGCCACATACTTTATTCTGATTGGTTTCTTCAAGAGCATTCCGCGCGAACTGGATGAAGCGGCGATGATTGATGGCTGTAATTTCTTCACCACCTACTGGCGAATTATTCTTCCGCTCCTGCGGCCTGGACTCGCCGTTGCAGGTCTGGGTGTATTCCAGAGTTCATGGAATGAATATATTCTTCCTTTTGTGTTCACCATGAGCAATCCGGACTTGCAGACTTTGCCGGTTGGGCTGGCTAATCTGCGATATGGCATTGGAGCTGCAGCTGAGGTCCAACTGATGATGGCCGGAGCCTGTCTGTCCATTTTGCCGCTGCTCATCGTTTATATTTTTGCCAACAAATCATTCATGCAGGTGACCTTGGGAGCTGTGAAAGGATAGGCGTGAGCACAATCATGGAAACGGTTTTACGGGTTATTCCACTGTGCTATACTCATTTTAATTCACAGCGGACGGGCCAAGCCGTGTTCAAGGAGCGAGCGCCGATGATATTCGACTTTTATAAAATGTCCCTGAAAAAAAGAATACAGCTGCTGTACATTTTTCTCGTTGTCTTATGCATCAGTGTGACCGGGATATGCTCTTATCTCTTTGCTGCACGAAGCATTGAACAGAATGCACTTGAACTGAAACAAAGCATTCTGAACAAATCAGTGCAGGTTATGGATGAACATCTAAGGCACATTGTTGTATCCTCTTTTTCTTTTATGCTCAATGAAACGTTCACCCAGGTCATGAAGGACGTGGGAAAAAATAATACATCTCATTATTATCAGAATCTCTCGCTGCTGCAAACATCGTTTGCTCAATTGAAGCTCGTAGAGCCACTGATTGATACCGCATATTTGACAACACCCATCGGTGATTTTTTCTCGACCAAAGATTTTCCGAATCGCAATAACTCATTCGACAGGGAATACGGACGCTACGTGAAGCTGCAAGGCTGGAATACGATGTGGTTTGGTTCACATCAGAGTCAGTTATTCCAATCCCAAGGAAATGTGTTATCTCTGTTGCTTAAACCCATTGTGATCGATAATCATACCTATTCGAATGTATATATGGTCGTCAATATGAAGGAAGAGGCGATGCGAGACATTCTGACGCAGGATCTCATGAATAACCAGATTCAATTGTTTTTGCTGCACAAAAACGGAAATGAAGTCATTCGGCCCAGGTCCCAAAATTATGATTTCATTATGGAGCCTGACTTTACCCAACAGTTTAGCCGTGGCGATGCTGGGGATTTTACCTACAGGAACGATCAGGGGGAGGACATGCTTGTTAACTATTCGGCATTGTCGATGAACGAGGATTGGGTCATGGTAAGTGTACAGTCCAAGGCTGACTTGTTGTCCCCCCTACAAAAGATACGCTGGCTGATCATCCTGATCATGTTGTTTTGCATCTTGCTCGCACTCGGGTTGTCCAGCCTGGTGGCCTCCGCTCTGCTGAAGCCACTGAACAAACTGCGACGCCTGATGGTTGAGGTGGAGTCCAATGATCTGGATGTACGGTTTCGCAGCAAGTATGACGATGAAGTTAGCGCTGTAGGGCATCGTTTCAATCGAATGTTGGACCAGATTCAGATTCTGTTTGAAGAAGTACGGACAACGGAGCAAGACAAACGGCGGTTTGAAGTCAAGGCGCTCCAGGCGCAGGTTGATCCTCATTTCCTCTACAATACGCTTAATACGATGTTCTGGAAAAGTGAGAGCGGAGAGAAAAAGGATGTAAGTGAGATGATTGTCTCCTTATCCTTATTATTCCGTTTGGGACTGAATGATGGGAAAGACATCACCAGTGTGGAGCAGGAGATCAAACATGTCGAACAATACATGCAGCTTCAGCAAAAATGTTACGAGGATCTGTTCGTTTATCGGATTGAGGTGGGGGACCCCTCTTGTTACGCTGTTGATATTTTAAAAATATTACTCCAGCCCTTGGTGGAGAATTCCATCCTGCATGGATTCAAGGACAAAGAAGATTTGGGCGTTATCCTGATCCGCATTGATCGTCAGGGTGACACACTACGGCTGGAGGTGGCTGACAATGGATGTGGGATGGATGTAGCCAGCATCTATGCTGAGGATGTTCCTGACGGGGGACGCAAAGGTTATGCCCTATCCAATCTCCAGGGCAGATTAAGCCTGCACTATGGGGATGTGGCCTCAATTGTATTTCATAGCAGTACAGATGTGGGAACAACGGTTGTTATCACGATTCCGATCACCTGAGGAGGGGCAGTATGGGCCAATTGACGATGTGTGTTATGGATGATATCCAGGCAGTTGTAAAGGGCATATCTTCAACTATTCCGTGGGAAGATCATCAGGTTCGGATTGTAGGCACAGCGGGAAATGGAGAGCGCGGTTGGTCCTTGTTGCTGGAGCAGCAACCCGACATCGTGATTAGTGATATCAGGATGCCCAAGTTGAGCGGGCTGGAGCTAATGAAGCGGGCATTGGATGCCGGACTGCGAGCCAAATTTATTTTCATCAGTGGTTATTCGGATTTCCAATATGCACAGGAGGCCATCAAGCTGGGTGCATCCGATTATTTACTCAAACCGTTTACCCCTGAAGAAATACTCGGTGCGGTGTTGAAGGTAAGACAGGTGATTAAGGAAGAACAGGCACAGTGCAAACAGTTGGAACAGTTGGAGCAGAAGGTGGAGAGCAGCAGCCAGTACGAGCGTCACAGCTATCTACTGGGCTTGTTGCGTCATGAAGTCGGGGGATTCCTGAATGAAAGTCGCTGGAACGAGCTGCATATTGATCTCGATTCCTCCAATCTTATCGTCATAGTTATCGAGGTGGATGGTTATACGCGATATGGATACACGATGCATCTGGATGCCGAAATCGTTCCTTTTGCGGTTCAAAATATTGTTGGAGAAACCATAAATCGTTATACCAAAGGCGTTGTTTTACGGGAAAACCGATACCGGCTTGCAGCCATATTGAACACAACAAGCCAGATCGACGTCTCCGAGCTACTGGAGCAATGCCGCCAAAATGTGGAGCGATTCAGCAAAAAAACAGTCTCGATTGGTGTGGGTACGATTGCCCGCAGACCACAGGAAATTTGGACGTCCTACGCACATGCAGATCAGGCGATATCCTATCGTTTTTACAGTGAAGGAAATTGCATCCTCCAGTATGCTGAACTGGAGAATCAGGCATGTGTGGCTCCGGTATATCCTTTGGAGAAGGAGAAAGAGCTTTTTTACGCCCTCAAATGTGGTAATGAGAGCACCTGTCACCGCATCATTGATGAAATTCTCGAAGAATGGCAGGTCTCCGAAGGTTTTCCCGAGCCGCTCACGATGATTCGTTTACTGTCTGGACTGGCTTTTGCCATCTACCGTGCCTTTTGTGATGAGATTACAGCAGAGGAACGCTTGCGTCTGGAGGCCGACCTGACAGTGCTTGAGGCGATGCGCTCCTTGACGTTTGAGGGTTGGAGGGGATATATCAAACATTTTAGCAGCATGGGTTGCGAGATTATGGACAAAAAACGACTCACTGATGTCAAACAGGCGATTAGCAAAGCGCAGAAATATATCAGTCTGAATCTTGCAGAAAATCTGACGCTGCATGCCTGTGCCCAATCCGTGCATTTAAGTCCGAGTTACTTTGCCAATGCCTTCAAAAAGGAAACGGGCATAACGCCGATTCAATATATTACTAAGATGAGGATGGAAAAGGCCAAAGAATTGCTGGTTGCAGGTGTACAGGTGCAAGAGATCTGCCAGAGGCTGGGTTATGAGGACAGGCCTTATTTCAGCGGTTTGTTCAAGAAATATTGCGGCATGACGCCAACCTGCTTCCGGCAAATGTATGAGAACTGAAAACAGATACGGATCGTCATTTTTCCCACCATGCAAAGTCAGAATGTCCCTCACCTCCATGAAAGCGTAGCGATTATCATTACGTTAACGGATAACTCAAACAGGTTGTCCAGACAAGCATAAGGGGGCATATCAATGGTTAAAAAGTGGATGGTGACTACGCTAAGTGCATTGCTGGCGCTAAGTTTGGCAGGTTGTTCTGCTGACAGTGGTACTTCGGCAAATAGCGAATCGGGGACCAGCGGGGAGAATGCCGGAGGGAAAACCAAAATCATATATTGGACACCGGACCGCCATGATGCTGATTTTATGAAATCCAAGATCGATGAGTTCAACCAGACGAACAAGGACAACATTGAAGTGGAGATGACCGTGATGGGGGACAACTATCCACAGGCGGTCGATATTGCTTTTGCCAGCAAGCAGGCACCCGATGTGCTGCAAGTTAATGATTTTCAGACGTATTATCAGAAGGGGTATCTCGCCCCGATCGATGGATACATGAGTGATGAGATGAAGGCCGTGTTTAAAGACAGCTTGATTGAAAATAAAAACACGATTGATGGAAAAATATATTCCCTCCCCAATACAGGGCAGGTCTGGCGGCTTGTGTATAACAAAGATATTTTCAAAAAGGCAGGGATCGAGAGTCCGCCAAAAACGTTGGCTGAGATGGTTGCGGATGCCAAAAAAATTACCGAAGTTGGTAAAAGTGAAGGCATCTATGGCTTTGCCAGCCCATTCAAGAGCAGCAGCGGCTTCTGGAGAGCAGCCAATACAATTGCAGGTGCAAGCAATAATGTTGGTATTGATGGTTACAACTACAAGACTGGCCAATTTGATTTTGGGATGTACAAGGATATCGCAATGGCGCTTCGTCAGATGAATGAGGATGGCAGCATGCTGCCAGGGGTTGAAAGTCTGGACATCGATCCACTCAGAGCCCAGTTTGCTCAAGGCAAAATCGGAATGTACATTAACCACTCCGGTGAACCAGGTGTATATAAAGATCAGTTTCCTACAAAAGAAAATTGGGCAGCCGCTCCTGTACCAACTAATGATGGAACGATCAAGGGCGCTTCACAAGTCATCGGGGGCTCCTACATCGGCATCAATGCAGATTCTGCCAACAAGGAAGCGGCATGGAAGTTTATGGAGTATGTGTACAGCACAGATCTTCAGAGTGAGTATTACGAAAAAGGATACGGAATCTCACTGATTCCTGCTGTATTAAGCTCTGACAAAAAACCAAGCATTCCGGGCATTGAAGGTTTCCTGCCCAAACGTTATGATGCCATTTTCCCGGCAAATCCAAGTGTGGTAACTGAGAGTTCACTGGAAGGCACCAAATGGAGTGAGGCTTTTTCAATCTTTGTATTCACGGGTGGCGATCTCGATGCTGTGATCAAGGATCTGGATACAAGGTACAATGCAGCTCTGGAGAAAACCAAAGCGGCAGGGCTGACCAACATAACTGCTGATCCTTCGTTTGATTCTTCCAAACTTCAGGGTAAATTGTCCACAGAAGACTAATAAACGTTCATAGCGGCCGTGGTTTAACTACTTCGGTCGCTTATTCACAAGGAAAGGGGAAAAGCAAAATGATTATTAATCATGCGTCTATCGATGCACATATCGTGAACGAAACGAGTTCCCGGAAGATCTTGGGTATGGGCGGTACATTAATGATGGTGGAGGTTACCTTTGCTAAAGGTGGTATTGGAGAAGTTCACTCCCATGATGCGCACGAGCAGGTCAGCTATATCGTCAAAGGCAGCTTTGAGGTTCAGGTCGGTGAAGAAACTCGCATCTTAAAAGCAGGGGACAGCTTTTATGCCGGTTTTAACGTCCCGCATGGGGTTAAGGCACTGGAGGACTCCGTCATTCTGGATGTGTTTACCCCGTTCCGTCAGGATTTTCTTGAGGCGTCCGAATGAGCGATTTTTACCTTTCGGCAACGGACCTGCAACGGGCTGCCCAATATTATGAAAAACATTTTCCGGAAGAAGCCCGAAATTCGCTCACGATTGCCAATCGTGCCATCCTGAATGAATTTATCGTTCCTTATACCAACGATCTGAATCGCTGGATTCCGATGGGGACACCCGTGGACTGGCTTCACAACCCGACCAATGATCTGGAGTTCACATGGGGCATCAATCGACACTGGCATATGCTCGATCTGGGCAAGGCGTATCTGATGAAGGGCAATCCGCTATATGTAACAGCATTTATTGACCACTTCCGTAGCTGGAGACAGCAAAACCCTGTACCTGTAAATCTGGTTTACGACGAGGCTGTCTTCTTTCAAAAACCCGGTCCGTGGCGCCTGCTGGAGACGGGACTACGTGTGCAGTCCTGGATATCGGCATATAAATATATGGAAGCGAGTTCACTGATAGAAGAAGGCTTTCAGGCGGAGTTTCGACAAGGTTTGGACGAGCACGCCGAGTTTTTGACCCGTTACCTCGGCAGCACGGAAATCAATCATGCCATTATGCATATGCAAGGGTTGTTCATGATCGCTACGTTCTACCACCAGCACCCGCGAAGTCCATACTGGCGTCAAGTGGCGATGGAACGTCTTGAGCTGTGTTTGCTGCATCAGTTGGGTGAAGAGGGGATACAGGTTGAACTGACAACACATTACCACAATGCCAGCATCGAAATGTTTGGCACACCTTATCGGTTGGGTGAGATTTCAGGCCATCCTTTCTCGGCATGGTATGCCCGCTGTCTACGCCAAATGGCTGCATTCACCGAGGCGCTGATCCGACCAGATCATCAGTCTACCGGTATTGGTGATTCGGATTGGGTTGGCGATGGGCGACAACGACTGACCCTGCTTGGCGCGATCCTGGACGATGATGATTTGATGGCTCGCGGAACGGAGAGCTCGGAGTGTCTCTGGTTGTTGGGTGTGGAGAAATATGAGCGATGCCTCAGACTACAGGCTTCTTCTTCTCCGGCGTTGTCGAGCCGGGCTTTTCCGCAGACAGGATATTATGTCATGAGGGACAAGTATCAATATCTTTTTTTTGATGCGGCTGCCATGGGCGGAGCACACGGACATGCGGATGCGCTGAATGTGGAGTGGATGTGGAAGAACCAACTTTTCTTCACGGACACCGGACGTTATACGTATGAAGAAGGGAAATGGCGTCGGTATTTCAAAAGTACGCGGGCGCACAATACCGTCACGGTGGATGGTCTGGATCAGACACCTTATCTCTCCACACAGCAATGGGGTGAACCGGAGGCTCAGGCCACAACGCTACGTTGGGAGAGCAATGACAGCTATCACTTCATTGATGCTTCACAGGATGGATATACACATTTGCCAGATCCAGTTACACATCGTCGGTGGATGCTGGCAGGGGTGGAGATCCCTATACTATTAATTGTGGATTGGCTGGAGGCAGAAGCAGAGCATACTCTGGAGCAACGTTTTCACCTGCATCCGCAAGCGGATATTGCGTTGAGAATGAATGAAGCTGGAGAAATGACGGCGGATATGAGCTATGAGGCATCTTCCATAACGCTGACGATGCAATGGGTTACGGCAGGCATCGGGAAGGGAGCCTTCGCGTTGACGGAGCAGCCCGGCTGGGTATCTGAGGTGTATGGTTCCAAGTCGGAAACATCGGTCATCCAGGGCAAGACTGATTTCTCGGGTAAAGTGGGTATTCTGACGTTGTGCCTCCCCGCGGATCATACAGACCAGGTTACACGTGTAACCACATGCCAACTGGAACCTGACCTGATGAGATTGGCATTATCTTATGTGCAAGGTGAGGAAAAAGGGTATATTGTGATTGACAACGACACGCTGCGATGGTCGAAAGAACAGAAATAAAAACAGTGAAGCAGGAGCAGATGCTCGCACTTGGCGAACATAGACTCCTGCTTTTTCTTCACTCACTTGACTTTCCTTTTTCTTTTTACTCTGGGTGATTTTTGCGTAACGGGCCTGGGAATGGCTGGCTTTCTGGCCGTTCCGGGAGGTCGGTTGCGATATACCCATAAGGCATACTCCAGCGGCTGAGTGATGGCTTTATAATAGATATCCCGCTCCCCGATGCGAGCGAATACTTCACGTGCAGGTTTGGGATTAACTTCAAGCAGGTAGATACGCCCGCTTCTGTCAATCGCCAAATCCAGTGCCAACTCACACAGGTCCCCATACGTATCTTCCAGAAACGAAGCAACATCAATGCCGAATTTCTCTGCAGTTGTGTTAATTTCTGACCGGAGGTCGTCATCTTCGATCCATTGTTTCATGAGTCGGTCCATCGCTATTGCCTGACCGCCGCCATGCAGATTGGAGGTCACGCTTTTTTCTGCACCCATGCGTCCAGCACATCCAGTAAGCTCCCATTGTCCTTCACCGTTCTTCTGAACGAGCATGCGATAATCATGCACACGTCCATTCGGAAGCTGAAGTTGAATGCCCTTTTGTACAAGATACTTGTCTTTCATGTTCCAGTGCTGGAGCAACGCGCCAAGTCGTGATAAATGAACTTTACGTGGAGTGATGATACGACGCTTCTGATCCCGCCCTTGAACAAGCACTGTATTAGCCTCGCTACTGCTGCGTTCAATGCGCAGAATACCACGTCCGCCTGTTCCATTAATGGGTTTGAGATAGACCAGAGAAGAAACTTTAAGCATCCGGTTTACATCGGACATATCCTGAAATAGAGCGGTTTCCGGCAGGTGTTCACGAAAGTTGGCTTTTTGCAAAAGGGTCTGGTGGATGGTCCATTTATTGCGCAGTGGCCTGTTCAGAAAGAGCAGATGCCCATATTTCTCACGAAAAGCAAGCAATTGCTGGAACCTTCGGTTACGCTGAATCCGGCAACGATCAAAGATCAGGTCCGGGAATGATCGCCACTCCCTGGACCAGCCTTTTCCCTCATGAAAAACCATGGCTTCAATTTGTTTGCCGCCGGGGTGTACGTCGGCTGGTGTGAATACATAGATATCGAGTCCCCGCTTGCGCCCTTCAAGAATCATTCTGCGATAAACGCTTCGTTCTTCAAGAGCGCGATGTTCATTTAAGTACAACGTCATAATGCCCAGAACAGGTGAGGACACAAACAATCACCTTCTTTTTGCAGTATTCCTGTCTATCATCGTTTGGACTGACGGGCAAGATAAGCGCTGTAGTGAAATATACGTTCCAATGACCGCCGTCTGATCTGTGGTTCATCAAACTTCATGGGCTTTGCATTGGCTTCGAAGAACCAGAGTTCCCCCAGGTCATCAATGCCCAGATCCATGGACATTTCTCCGAGCGTGTAACCTGATCCCCGTTCTACCTGTCTTGCGATCATTAATGAAGTGGATTTCACACGTTTCATCAGGGTTGTTGACATTTCTTCGCCAAAAAGCTCGGTCAGCAGTTTCTCAGGGTCTTCTACGCTCCCGCCGCGCGGCACATGAGTTGTAATGCTACGGGAGCCAGCGAGTCTCGCTCCTACACCGGTTACGCTCCATTGGCCCTTGGTGTTCTTTTGTACAAGAACACGCAAATCGAAGGGGCGTTTACGAGAGGATGCCAGTTCAATGCCTTGTTGCATGATATAGGGCGTATGTCCGGTTTCTTTGCGAATTCGTGCCCATAACTTGGCAAGTGTAGATGCTTTATAGGTCGTGCTTCTACGTGTGGTTTGTATTTTGAGACGATAGGGAAGCCGTTCTTTTTCCTGAAATTTAAGCATCATGATTCCTTTGCCAGCTTTGCCGCTCTCGGGCTTAAGGTACAGATAGGGATACGCCCGCAGAACGGCACCCAGAGAAGAAGCACTTCTCATCCGCCGAGTATAAGGGATCAGTTGCTGAGTCGATTTGGATTTCCTGAGCCATTCGAACAGATCCCATTTGTTGAAAAAGAATGGGTTATACAGTTCGATTCCTGATTGCATGCATTCGTCAATTTTACGCTGCACAGAAGGTTTTCCTTCGTCTTCCCGGTTGGGAATACGATTGTACAGCACATGGGGAAGGGGGAAAGGTTGTGAAACCCACTTTCCACTCCCCTTGTTGTACGTATATCCTTTCACGGTGGGGCCACTCACGTTCAGATCCCGTACAGTTACAATGTACACCACGTACCCCATGCTCTCGCCTGTCTGTAAGATATCTTGAAAATTTTGATGATTTCCCCTGAACATACGCTGTTTATCATGCATGGTCAAAACAGCAATGACAGGTTTGAAATCATCATGAAGGGTCATCAAATCTCTTCCTTCTTCCGGAACTTGCTCAAATACAGGCAGTGTTCCAAGATGTGCTCCACCGACGATTTGCCCTCCACCCGGAGTGAAGGGTGACGGAAAATGGAGCGCCCGGGTTTGGCGTTCGCTTCGAACATCCATACATGTTCCTCCTGATCAATGCCCAGATCAAAGCCAATCTCACCAATCAGATGCTGGTGCTGGGTTTCAATCGCCTGGGCCAGTGTAATAGCGACGGATTTGGCATGCTGAAGAACTTCTCCCGCACGATCGCCGAAGTTGCGACTGAGCGCCTGCTCAGGAGTCATTAGGGAGCCGCCATTTTTGATGTGTGTTGTGACGCTGCCACGTCCTGCCTTTTTGGCTCCAATTCCGACAACAACCCATTGATTGTTACCATTTTTGTGCATGTGAAAACGGAAATCAATTGGACATTCATCAATCTCAATTAGGCGTATTCCCTGCTGAACTACATATCCGCGTAACTGTTTACCATGTCTTCCCTGAAGCATGCGCATCAGACTGTTGAAGGACCCAAAACGCAGGAGTGCATTACCGCCTTTTTTGCGATAACGTGCGAAATATCCACGTTTGGGCGAATAAGTCAGGCGGTAGATCCCGTTCCCCAGACTTCCTGCAGTAGGCTTATAGTAGACGAACTGATGGCGTTCCAACATTTCCTTCATCTGTTCAACAGAAGGATTGGTAATCGATTCAGGGATATACCGTCCTGCTGCCGGCTCGTTCTCCAGCAACGTATAGATATCCGATTTGTTGAAGAAGCTCCAGTTGAAGAACGGAATTTTTCGGCGAACAAATCGTTCCCGCAGCTGGTTGATGGCTGGTGAGAAGTCTGAACGACGGCTTGGTAACCGGTTGTAGACAACATCGGGCAGAGGTACGGTTCTGCGGGTAAAGCTTCCGTTATCATTCAGGAAAAAACCCGATACCGTCTCGTTCTGCCAATTGATATCCCGAGGAGTAAATGCGTAAATGTAGGATTTACGGCTGCCTTCACGGAGTAACTGTTTGATGAAACCAGTACGGGAACCGAATGGATTCGTGCTCGTCGCAGGCCCATCAGAAAGTACGCCGATCAGTGGACCCAACTGGACCTCATCATTTTGCAAATTACGGAGATAAATACTGCCCCGTTTGGGGACGTTCATCATATTACGGATACCTGAAGCGAGATACAGATGTTTACCTGCTTTTTTGATTGGTTTGATCGTTGCAGGTACCCGGTCACGCCCGAAGCGAAGGTGCACCGTTTTTTTGCCGGACAGGTTGAGGCTCTTCATTAAAGCGTTGGATACATAAACCACTTTATCCGGTTGCTTGGTGAAATGCAGATTGCAAAAGGTCAAACTCATGATTTATCCTCCTATCCTGAAAAGATCCTTGGGCTCCATGGCAAGCGGGCGCTGCGGGCCTCAGCCGCCGTGAATCGGGATGGGTTTCAGGCCAGCTTTGCTGGATGTATTCGGCAATTTCATTGGACGAAAGACGTCCGTGAGAACATGTTGTTGCAACAGATAACGGGCATAGGCAAGCGGCTGGGTATAAGTAAGGGTATGCATGCGTCGGTCGCCCGCTTCTGCAAATGAGGTGCGGCCTGGTTTGGAGTTGACTTCAATTAGCCAGAGTTGGCCTTCTGCATCTGCTCCGAAATCAAGCCCCAATTCGGCTAACCTGCCGAAACGGCTTTCCAGCAGGGTGGGGATAAGAGTAGCAGTCTGCCGGATGCTCTTCAGCAGAGTTTCCGTGCGGATCGTTCCATATCGCTGGAGCAGATATGCTTGGGCAGGATATGCTTTACCCCCACCGTGAAGATTGGACGTGAGTGAACCTTCGGGTCCTTCCCGTACCATACATCCGGTAAGTGTCCAGCGACCTTGCCCATTCTTTTGCATTAGAGCCCGTATGTCGAATGCTCTTCCATGATGGCTAAGCTCCAGATATGGCTGCACGATCATCTTACGCTCAGCCCGATGTAATGCTAGCCAGGAAGATACAGCCTGGGTATGGTTGAATGTAAGAAAAAAGGGTTCATTGTCCTCGTTACGCCCCTCCACGATCCATGTTGATGGAGTCGTTCCCTGAGACAGGCGAAAGGTATTTTTGCCATGAGTCCCGGATACCGGTTTGAAGAACAGTCCTTTGGGCCAACGGTCCAGCCATGTTTCCCAAGGAATATGCGAAACGATCCGGGTTGTGGGAGCAAGTTGTGACCTCAATTCAGCATTTCGGGACAACACACGATGTACCTCCCATTTTCCTGGAAGGGAAGCAGACCAATAACGGTGTTGATCTGTGCCGTTGGTTGGTATCCATTCCTTAAGCTGTTGTCTGACGTACCTGGAGATAGGGCGAAGACAACGATCCATAATGAGATCGACTGCAGGAACAGGTACCGAATTCCACTTCCCTTGATGATAGACATATCCCCATTGAAGAGGGAGATGGACTGCATCATTCGATATCGGGATCACAATAATCTGAAGGGCGTATTTCATGCTCCCCAAACTGAGACGACGGCAGAAAAGTTCATCCGTAAAGGGAGGTGAGCCTTCGGTTGCACGTACCAGAATGGCCAGTGTCTTGGTCTGAGATGTTGGAAACATTACGCTGCACCTCTCCTCTATCAGATTTGTTTCCCTTAGGGAATAACTTTTCAAAAACCCGCCAGGTAGGTAGAATATTCGAGCATGGCTTTGACGGAAGGGCGGATCTTGCTCTCACTCAGTGGTGTATTATCATTCTTGGATGGTTTGGAGTTGACTTCGAGCAGCCATACGCGCCCAGTGGTGTCCAAGGCCAGATCAATACCAAGTTCACCAAAATGAGCAGGGATGGCACTCTCGATCCCTTTGGCGATATCCAATGCTGCGGTGTGCAATCCTGCATACGCGGAAGCTTTGGCTGATCCAGACAACTGTGTTTTGGCAACAGCATCCTTGACGGTGCTGAGACTTCCACCCCGTGCCAGATTGGATACGTAGTGACTCCCGCCCGCAATCCGGGCGACGATGGAGGTTACACTCCATTTACCTGTACGGTTTTTTTGTACGAGCGCACGGAAATCCACGGGTCTGCCACTGTTGTCAATGAGAGTCAGCCCTTGTTGGATCTGATAACGCGTTGTTTTCATTTTCCCCGACATACTGGCATACAGTTTATCCAGAGAAGTATACGTTTGTTTCCGGGTACCCCCGACGCCAGTCGCCAGAGTCAGGAAGCTTCCGTCAATCTGACGTGAGACCCGGATGATCCCTTTGCCCAAAGAACCGCGGACGGGCTTCAGAAATACAACCGGATGTCGGTTGCACATCGTCTTGAGCATGGCAGACGTCTTGAGCAAATGAGACTCGGGAAGAACTCGTTTAAGCGTTGAAATGGACTTGAGTGCGTCAAACACTTCGTTTTTGTCCAGAAACTTTTCATTGAAGGTTTGCGTGCCGTAGAGCGATTTTACTTCTTTCATAAAATGCTGTACGCTAGGTTTGTTCTCAAGCTTGCGGGACGTTAGCCGGTTATTGACGACGTCTGCTACAGGCAGAACAGTCTTTTTCCAGCCGTCATCATACACCCAGCCTTTCATATAACCCGTTACCGCTCCAATATCCTCCGGTGTGAAAAAGGATACATAGGCGCCTTGCTTACGGCAGGCGTTCACCAGTTCTTGACAGAACATCGTGATGGAGCCAAAGGGCCGATCTGGCTGATCGGGATAATCCTGGCTAACCAGTACACTGATGTAGGGTCCAAGGCGAAGCGTACGGCTGGCTGAACGATAGGATACCCTCAGGACCGAACGTGGAACGAGACCGGTCTTGCTGGCAACTGTCTGATTGATGCGCAGCCCGTCATACCTTGGTACCGGAATAACAGTGACTTCGCGGCGGAAAGAGCCAAATTGCAGCTGAAGCGGCCTTCCTGAAGGGATTTTAAGCGCCTTAAGCACCCCTTCGCCCAGCATGATGACGTCGTCCTGCAGGATGCCCGAGCCGGTAACCTGAATCGTTACTTTTTTAGTGGACATCACGGATCTCCTTCCGGGCGGCAACTTGATGTCTGATCTCGAAGTTGAACGGCATCTGAACATGGCATGTGCTTCATCATATGAGGACATATAACCCTTGGTGATTGACCCATATGGATTAAATGCATTTGATTTCGAGGCAGGTTATGGATGGCCTGTTTCAGATCGCCCTTGTTTGACAGCGAAGAAAAGCGTGTATTAACACGGATGAACAAACCAATCTGAGGAGGAATAATAGTGAACATTTATGACAAAGCCAATGATTTGGCCAAAGCACTGAGAGAAAGCAGCGAGGTGGAAGAGATTACTTCCGCGATGAAGCTGATTGAAGCTGATCCGGATGCAAAAGCAATGCTGGATAACTTCCGTGATCAACAAATGGAATTGCAACAACGTATGATGAGCGGGGATATGCCAGCTCCGGATGAGATGGAGAAAATGGAGAAACTGTTTGAAGTACTGAGCTTGAATCTGAACATCCGTCGTTTGTTTGATGCGGAGCGTCGCCTCAGTGTCATCATTGAAGACGTGAATAAAATTATTGCTGATAGCCTGGGTCATCTGTACGGTGGCGCTGAAGCGTAAAAAGGTAGTTCAAAAAGTCCACTTTTGATTACGAAGGATGCCTAGCTTCATTCCATCTTCTCGGTACTGAAAACTGATCTTTTTGAACACGTACTAAAAGGTTGTCTTGTTTTTTACCTGAACCTTTCATATTAGCTCCTTATCGTTCATAGACTAGACATATAGAGTCGATCAAGAACGAAGGAGCTGTGAATGGTGAAGAGGTTGAAAAAAGCAAAACATGTGATCTATCTGCTTATTGCGTTGTCGATGCTGGTCATTGCACTGCCGCGGATTTCCTTTGCTGGAGGAATGGACTGGGTTAATATTTTTGGCATCGTATGGGTGCTGTTCTCCTTATTAATCGTTGGTGCACATCTGCATTTTATTCTCGGTGTGGATGAAGAGAAGAAGCGTGCACTGGAAGCCGTTCGCCGGGCGAAGCTGCGGCAGTGGGAGATGAAACTGTTGGACAAGCAGGAGCGGAGCGAGTCTGTATAAGGTACAGTATGAGATCCAACATGGAAGACCGGAATCCCTTGGTACAAAGGGGCCCCGGTCTTTTTTGGTACATACAGAATTAGAGGTTAATGGGATGATTAAATTCAGATGGCGAACTTGCCTGTGAGAATGGGTAGGGGTGGGGTTATTTTCCTAAAGCCGTGTTATAATAGATACAGTATAGTACAGATGCATCTTCGGGGGTGGTACAGTTGGACGGACAGGAAGAGAACGTCACGAAGCATGAACAGTTACTTCAACATATTGAACAACTGAAGGTTGGCAGCAAAATATCAGTACGTGGACTTGCGCGGGAGCTGGGTGTAAGTGAAGGGACAGCGTATCGTGCGGTGAAAGAGGCGGAGAACTTCGGGCTGGTCGTGACCAAGGAACGAATTGGAACGGTGCGGATCGAGAAGAGACCTCGGGGCATGTCGGAACAGTTGACCTTTGCTGATGTCGTGACCATTGTGGAGGGCCATGTGCTGGGGGGGAACGAAGGTCTCGCCAAACCGCTGCACAAGTATGTGATTGGAGCGATGAAAGAACAGGCAATGGCCCGTTATATTGACGCTGGGAGTCTGCTGATTGTAGGTAACCGTGAAGATGCTCACTCGCTTGCCCTCGAACAGGGAGCGGGCGTGTTGATTACGGGTGGTTTTGGGACAAGTCGTGAAGTAAGAATTATGGCTGACGAGCTTGGGCTACCGATTATTTCATCCAGACATGATACATTCACGGTGGCTTCAATGATTAACCGTGCGATCTTCGACCGGCTGATTAAGAAAAAAATTATGCTTGTTGAGGATATCATTGGTCAGAAACCTCGCTTGCAGGTATTGAAGGTGACCAGTTCAGCCGCAGATTTTCATATGTTGGTTTCAGAGACGGGTGAACATCGCTTCCCGGTGGTGGATGAATGGAACCGGGTCATCGGGATTGTGAGTCTGAAGGATGTTAGTGAGCTGAAAGAAGATCAAAGTATTGAGAAATGTGTGATACGCCGCCCGATTACGGCCTCATTGCAGACATCTCTTGCTTCTGCTGCCCAGATTATGACCTGGGAAGGCATCGATTTTCTGCCAATCGTGGATCGGAATCGCAAACTGATTGCGTCCGTCACACGCAAGGAAGTGCTTCAGGCCATGCGGGATGCACAGAAGCAGCCACAACTGGGAGAGACGTTTGATCATCTGATCTGGAACGGGTTTGCCGAGGAGCGCGGTGAACAGAACGAATTGTTATTTCACGGATTCATCATTCCTCAGATGGCAACGGATCTGGGTACGATCTCCGAAGGAGTTCTGTTGAATGTGATGACCCAGGCTGGCCGGCGGGCAGCGTGGGATGTTACAGGGAACGACCATGTGGTCGATAATGTAACGACGTATTTTGTTCGACCAGTACAGATTGAGGATCAGATCCTGGTTCGACCGTTAATTCTGGAAACCAGTCGTCGAACGTGCAAAATGGACATTGTGGTTACCCGTGAAGGCAGTGTGGTATGCAAAGCGGTAATGACATTGCAGTCGATTGACCATGCCTAGCAGGGTACGTTGCCTCGGGCATAGACAACAAAGAGAGTACTCCCTGATCAAGAAGCTCTGCCGGGTTGCGCTGTCGCGCGGTTCTGGCTTCGCTTAATGAAGGGGAAGTACTCTCTTTTTGCAGACACAATGATATAGCTTCAACGAATCATGCAGATTGTCCGGAGGTTTTACCTGATCCATTACTGGACCGTTGTTGAAGCCGCGCATAATAACTGCGGTTACGTATTCCGGCAAATACATTATACGCACCCATAATCAGAAATAGCGCTTCCACAATCACAGATAAAGTGGAACCTGTGAAGACAAACATCAGAATCAGTGCAAGCACGACAAGCATGCCACCCATCCAGATATTTGTCCACGAACGGTACAGACCGGCGCTGGTAGCATCCGAGCTTCTGTGTGAACGAATACTGTTCAACGCTGCAAAAACCATGGCAACAGCAAAGATGGCGATTAGAGCATATTTGAGTACATCAATGAACACAAAGACGCAGCTCCTTTTCTGGAAAGCATTTACTGCCCTTATTGTACCATGGAGAGATGCAGACAAGGGCAGTTTTTTGCTGTTACGCAGGAACGTGCATGCGAATCTGTACCCAAACTTGCAGTACCCCTTCCATAACCAGCATCGTTTTGACCTGAACGGTGTACTCCTTTTCCCTGACCGAGTACACTTTCTGATTCAGCATGATTCGCGTCATTTTGCTATACTCATCGATGTTGAATACATCTCTGCCCCGAAGCACCTCAAGTTCGTCTCCGAGCTTCTGTAACATCACTTTCAGAGAAGCCTCGTCTGGCCCCTTATCCGATTCTTCTGCACGGACTTTGATTTCCTTGATAACGGTTTGGCGTTTACTGTATTTTTTCAGCGTTTTGATATCCTCCTCATTCTGATGCAGCTGAAGCTGCAGCTCCTGATTGTTCAGCCACAATGCATTGTAACTCAGGTGAAATACGCCGTTGTAGACGACACATCCAGCGATCATTCCCAGAACAAACACAGCGGTCATTCGCATCAGCGGGCGGTAGCGGGAAAATGGCGGAATTCTCATGAACGCTGTTCCTGTCTCATATTAGCTCCGGCCTCCGCCGCACACCCATTTCACCAGCTCGGTTCCCATATGCGCGCCCATAAAAGCAGAGATCAAATACAGGATTTGTTTGACCGCCGGAGACAGGTTACCATCCAGGAAATTGCTCTCGATGACACGCATGGGATCTATTGTGCCGCCGACAGCGGCTGCGAGTGCCCATATCTTTATTTTTCCAGAAATATCGAGCATCGTCTGTGTCGGAGGCTGAAGAGAGATCACTGCTCCAATACCTCCGATCATCGCGCCGCCCAGCACGATTCCAAACGCAATAAAGAAATCAAGAATGGCTTTGGACAAAAATGTGCTCACTGGCAACACCCCTTTCAGACCTAGCAGCACACCTCCTGTCTTCGGTCTGTCACAGGGGGAGCGGCTTGTACTTCTATTGTATGGGCGTGCCCCCGAACGTTATGATAAAATAGAATAATAAAGTCTCCTTTTTATGAGGTTGTCATGAATTTTAATAGGTGATTCCATTTTTTTTATTTATTTAATTCATATATATGAGATAGATAGGGTAGCAGACGGATCAGAAGATCAATGCTGCGACTATCTGCGGCGAAAGGAAGAAAAAAACATGAGTTCTTTTGTGCATTTGCACGTTCATAGCGAATACAGTTTGCTGGACGGCGCTGCGCGTATTCCGGATCTCGTGAATAAGGCTGCAGATCTGGGAATGACGACACTTGCGCTGACCGACCATGGCGTGATGTATGGTGCAATTCCTTTCTATAAAGCCTGCGTTGAACGAGGCATCAAGCCGATTATAGGGTGTGAGGCATACATGACAGCAGGGTCCCGCAAAGAGCGGGGAAGCCGCAAGGATCAACCGATACATCATTTGATTTTGCTGGCCAAAAACATGACGGGTTACCGTAATCTGATGAAATTGTGCTCGATTGGACATCTCGAGGGTTTTCATTACAAACCCCGTGTAGATATGGAAAGTCTGGCTGCCCATCATGAGGGCATTATCTGTCTAAGCGCGTGTCTGGGTGGTGAAGTACCACAGCATCTGCTGCATGGGCGAGAAGAAGAGGCAAGACGTGCGGCGTTACGCTACAAAAATATCTTTGGTGACGACTTCTATCTGGAACTTCAGGATCATGGGCTTTCCGAGCAAAAAAGGGTGAATCCGCAGTTGATCAAACTGGCTGCTGAGCTTGAGATTCCGCTTGTAGCGACCAATGATGCGCATTATCTGTCTGAAGAGGATGCTGAGCTTCAGGATGTGCTGATCTGTATCGGAACGGGCAAGACCGTGGATGATGAGAATCGGCTTCGGATTGGAACCAATCAGCTCTATCTGAAAAGTGAAGAAGAGATGGCTCGTCTGTTTCCTCATGTACCGGAAGCTCTGGCAAACACCGTCCGCATTGCAGAGTCCTGTGAATTGAAGCTGGAATTCGGCAAATCGATTTTGCCGGAATACAGACCGCTTCCTGATGGACTCAGCCCTTCGGCGTATCTGCGTCAGCTGTGCGAAGAAGGAATGGAGGATCGTTATGCGCAGTCCACACGCTGGACAGATGCGGAGCTTCGATCCGAACTCGAACAACGATTGGCGTATGAGCTGGGTATAATCGACAGCATGGGATTCTCGGATTATTTCCTGATTGTCTGGGATTTTATCGCCTATGCGCATAAGCAAGGCATTGTTACTGGACCAGGCCGGGGCTCCTCGGCAGGAAGTCTGGTAGCGTACACGTTGCACATCACCGATGTTGACCCGATGAAATACAACCTGCTCTTCGAACGATTCCTGAATCCCGAGCGGATCTCCATGCCGGATATTGATATTGACTTCAGCGATGAACGGCGGGATGAGGTCATTGATTATGTCGCTCATAAATATGGCAAAGCCCATGTCGCCCAGATTATTACGTTTGGAACGATGGCTGCCCGTGCAGCTGTACGTGATGTTGGGCGGGCCCTGAATGTGCCTTATGGTGAAGTGGACAAGGCTGCCAAGCTGATTCCGGCGCAGCTTGGCATTAACATCGAG
Source organism: Paenibacillus sp. FSL M7-1414 (assembly GCF_038003195.1). Taxonomy (NCBI): domain Bacteria; kingdom Bacillati; phylum Bacillota; class Bacilli; order Caryophanales; family Paenibacillaceae; genus Paenibacillus; species Paenibacillus sp. FSL M7-1414. The sequence goes on from NZ_JBBOOS010000001.1 coordinate 2,057,601, forward strand.
CGGGCCATGGAAGCTACACCTGAACTGAAGGCGCTGTATGAAACCAAGCCCAAGACACGTGAACTGCTGGATATGGCGATGAAGGTCGAAGGTATGCCACGCCATGCTTCGACGCATGCAGCGGGAGTGGTTATCTCCCGTGACCCGCTGACCGATGCGGTGCCCCTTCAGGAGGGCAGTGAAGGGACAGCGTTAACCCAGTATTCCATGGAAAACCTGGAGTCGATCGGGTTGCTTAAGATGGACTTTCTTGGTTTACGTACCCTCTCAATCATTGAGCGGTGTGTACGCTGGATTGGGGAACATGGAGAAATTCCGGATTTCCGCCTTATCCCCGATGATGATCCGTTAACGTACGAGATGCTTGGGCGAGGGGACACGATGGGCATATTCCAACTGGAATCTGCCGGGGTACGCCGTGTGCTGAAAGAGATGAAGCCAAGTAGTTTTGAAGATGTAATCTCTGTACTTGCCTTGTACCGTCCGGGTCCGATGGAGTTCATATCCAAATACATTCAGGGTAAGCATGGACAGATTGAAGTGGATTACCCCCATGTGGATCTGGAGCCTATCCTGAAAGATACGTACGGTATCATCGTGTATCAGGAACAGATCATGCAGATTGCTTCCCGGATGGCGGGTTTCTCGTTGGGTGAGGCAGATTTGCTCCGCAGAGCGGTCTCCAAGAAGAAACGGGAAGTGCTGGATCTGGAGCGTGGACACTTTGTACAAGGCAGCCTGAAACAAGGGTATAGGGAAGAAGAGGCAGACCTGGTCTACGATATGATCGTCAAGTTTGCCAACTATGGCTTCCCGCGTGCTCATGCCGCGGCATATGGTGTGCTTGCGTTCCAGACGGCGTATCTGAAGGCGCATTATCCGGTTCATTTTATGGCATCCATGTTAACAGCCGTAATGGGCAGTCATCGGAAAGTGGCAGAGTACGTGGTGGAATGTCGACGTATGGACATGGAGGTGCTTCCGCCGGATGTGAATGAGAGCGGTATTTTGTTTACACCTGTATTTGTGCCGTCCGGCCGCGCAGGAGCTGGGGATCAGAGCAATGTATCGCAGCAGAATGCGGGAGCAGATGCAGAGAGTAACCCTGGAAGCTCGGCTGAAGAACATGCCGCGAACGGTAATGAGAGCTCCTTCAGGGAAGATCGCGTTCATGAGGATGATGGGCATTCGGGACAAGCAGAATATGGTGAAGCACCTCTGCCGGATGATCCCGGTCCTGGACCGGAAGAGGACAGTGGCGGATATGAGTGGCAAGCAGCGACATCCATGCCTGAGGCATCCGACAACCGGAAGGAACCGGGATTGGTGACGGCTGCTTCAACGGAAAATGGTAATGACCAGGGGAAAGAAGCGTCTTCTTCGCACTCGGAGCAAGGTGAACTGTACTCTGTGAAGAAAAACGATGCAGTGTCTAATGCAAATGCGGATGAAGATAAGGAAAAATTAACGGGTGCAATACGATTTGGTCTTGCCGCTGTGAAAAATGTCGGTACCCAAGCAATGGAAAGCATTATGATCGTAAGGCAGGAGAGACCGTTCGACAGTCTGCTCGATTTTTGTCGTCGTGTGGATCTGCGTGTATGCAACAAACGGGTGATTGAATCGCTGATCCAGGCCGGAGCTTTTGATACATTACCTGGTCACCGGGCCCAATTGCTGGCGATGCTGGATGAAACTGTTGAGGCGGCGTTGAAATGGCGCAAGGAACGCGAGGATCTGCAGATTCAATTATTCGACTTTGTTGAGACGCCAAACTGGGAGATTGAATACCCGGAAATTCCTCCTTATTCCTCAGGGCAGCAACTGGAGCTGGAGCGTGAGTTGTTAGGCTTGTATCTCTCCGGGCATCCGCTGGATGACTATGAAGATGTGTTGGAATCGAGTGGGGCTGACCGGATCATGGAGCTGACCGAGGCGGCAGACGACACGATGACCGTCGCCGCAGGAATGGTTGTGTCCGTGAAGTCGATCACGACGAAACAGGGCAAGGCTATGGCGTTCATGGAGCTGGAAGACCAGATCGAACGCTGTGAAGTGGTTCTCTTTCCCGAGGTATGGAGGCGTAGCCAGCAACATGTCGGGAAAGGTGAACTGCTCGTCGTGCGTGCCAAAGTGCAGCAGCAGGACGAAGGGTTTAAGCTGCTGGCTGAGGAAGTGGTGCCGTTGTCACCGGCAGCACTGGAGCAGCAGCTGCGCAGCCGCGACCGGCGCGGCAAGCCCGGCAGCGGCAGCTCTTCGCGCCCGGCGCAGTCGGCTTCGCCGCGGCGGCCAGCGGGCGCAGGAGCCGAAGCGCAGCGCAGCAGCGCAGGCGGGGATGCTTCCGGTGCGCGCAGCAGCGGGAGCCAAGGCTCGGCAGCGACGCGCAGCGATGCGGCGGGTACGGGCGCAGCCACGGCTGCGGCTTCCCGGCCGGGCGGTGCCGCTGAGGCGGCTGGCAGCCCGGCGCAGAGCCGCGAACTGCGGGCGGTGGAGCAGCGGGTGTTCGTGAAGATTGCCCCGCATGCGGAGAAGCCTGAGCTTCTGGCACGTCTGAAGCAGCTGCTTCAGGAGCATCCCGGACCTGTGGCGACAGTGCTCTTCTATGAGCAGCAGCAGAAGCTGCTTGCGCTGAGTGATGCCTACCGGATTAAGCCATCACCAACCTTGTTCTCCGAGATGGAGAACATGCTGGGTGAAGGCACGGTCAAAATTAAATAAGAGGCTGTCCCGTAAGTGATAGCACTTATCCATAGTATGAAACCTGTTTGGCTCAATGCTGAACAGGTTTTTTTTGATTATTTTAGTGCGAGCTCGGTTCCCTGACGACAGGGTTTAAACAAACAAATTGCAGACTTGTTATAGGCCAGCTTCAGACCAGAGCGGAATGTACAATCCTGCAACATGTCCATGGTGTAAATGGTCTCAACCATCCGCACATTTTATGAACAATTTAACAGGTTGCTGCATACACTTGAGAACACCGAAGGACCTCGTGGTCCTCGGGGGATTGATGCGGGAGGTCGAGATATGTCATATGAAATCGTAGAAGCCATGCTGGCCCGGCGGGGTGTACGGATTGATGCAATCGCAGCAATTGTATACCGTCTGCAAAAAGGGTACCACCCCGAACTGACCTTGGACGACTGTGTAACCAGCGTGAAATCCGTTCTGCAGAAACGAGAGGTGCAATATACGCTCTATACGGGTATTGCTCTCGACGAACTTGCGGAGAAAAAACTCTTGCCCCAACCGTTACAGGCTATTATGGAAGCGGATGAATCCCTGTATGGAGTGGACGAGACTCTGGCCCTCGGCATTACTCATGTGTATGGTATGATTGGTTTAACCAGCTTTGGTTACCTGGATAAAGAAAAAATAGGTGTAATTCATGATTTGAACGAACACACAACAGCCATTCATGTCTTTTTGGATGATCTGGTCGCAGGGGTGGCTGCTGCGGCTTCTGCCCGGATTGCACACAAAAATATTAAAGCCAAAAAATACCCCTCAGACCTTTAACCCCCTGTATTTCCATGCTTGTCTGTTATGGTCAATCTAATGGCTCATATGAAGGTCTTCAAGGGCGGCTGACGCTGCCCTGATAAGCTTGCGGCTACTTATGGAAGAGGTATGAACAAGAAGATTTCGTCAACCATATGAGTTATTCGTGGGGGACTAATGTCCCTCATGATCCCAAATTCTCCCCAAAGGTCCCGAACCCTTTCTTGCAGAAAAAAAGTGAGGTATGTTATCATTAGTCCAATATACGGGCTCTGAACATTAGCTTAGGGGGCGGACAAGGCATGTGGACGGTGATTTACATTGCACCGACAGCAAAGGTTGCGGACAAGATCAAGACCAAGCTTTCGGAAGAAGGTTTTCTGGTACAGACCCGTCCCATCAGTTTATCCAAGCAGCAATTTGAGATTCGCGTCCCTTCTGGGGAATTGGAAGAGGTCCAGGAAGTGTTGAATTCCATTCTGCATTCCTGATTTGTTCGACATCAACGTGCCTTGGCAGATGAAGAAGTACCATCGGTACATAAGGGACTAATCGCGTAAGCGGAGAGAGGAATCGACTTGCATGTATTGTATGCTGCTGTCCTTCCTTCTTTTTTTGTTAGGACAAGGACCGACCTGGTTGCTCCCGGAGACCCTACCAAGATAGATTCAAACATCGGCGCAACAATCTTTCGGTTTTTGCAGGTAACATCAATCGTGCTGACAGAAGCCGGTGATCCTTGCCCTGTACCGGCGGATTTTTTTGTTGTGAATGCTGGACAAGGCCCATGGCAGCGTGTGGGTCGTAAGCGGTTTACCGTAACACGCGGATGAAGCTGCCACAAGCAGCGCTCTGCAGGTTGCGGCCATCAAATCAACGGCTGGAGAGGTGTAGTTGTGTTCAAAGATATATTCCAGAAGAAACGGAAGTACGCTACCATACCTTCCGAGCGTGCACTTCCCGGCGAAGGCCAGGAAGTCCTAGAACGCCCAAAACGTGAAATACCTGAAGGGCTTATGAACAAGTGCAGCAAATGCGGCACCATTCAATATAGCAAGGAATTGGAGAAAAATCTGAAAGTATGTCCTGCCTGCGGTTACCATATGCGTCTTAACGCTATGGAGCGCATTGCTATGGTACTTGATGATCAAGGATTTGTTGAGTTTGATGCTGATATGATATCGGTTGATCCACTTGGCTTTCCTGGATATAGCAACAAATTGGAACAACAGCGTCTGAAATCGGGCCTGAAGGAAGCGGTAATTACAGGGGAAGGAACCATTGATGGCCTGCCTGTAGTTGTTGCTGTCATGAGCTTTGATTTCTTCACAGGCAGCATGGGTTCTGTTGTAGGGGAGAAAATCACCCGTGCCATTGAGCATGCCACAGAGAAACGGTTACCATTGATTATTTTCTCAACATCAGGTGGTGCCCGGATGCAAGAGAGTATTCTTAGCCTCATGCAAATGGCTAAAACAAGCGCAGCTTTATCCCGTTTGGATGAACAGGGCGGGCTGTACATTTCGGTCATTACGGACCCAACGACAGGTGGAGTCTCGGCAAGTTTTGCGAGCTTGGGCGATATTAACATTGCTGAACCTGGCGCTGTATTTGGTTTTGCCGGCAGAATCGTTATCGAACAGACGATCCGTCAGAAGTTACCTGATGATTTCCAGACGGCTGAATTTAATATGCAACATGGTCAGTTGGACATGGTTGTGCACCGGAAAGAGCTTCGGGCCACTCTTGGCAAGCTTCTGGATATGCATAGTGAAAAAGGAGGGGTCTAAATGGCGGGTGAGTTGCCATATGAAGCGCCTCTGGTTGAGATGCGCAAAAAGATTGATGAACTCGTACAGTTTGGACAGGAAAAAGGGATCGACTTCACGGACGAGATTGCCCGCCTGGAAGAACGTTACCATAGACTTGAAGAAGAGATCTACACTGGCATAACAGCAGCTCAGAAGATGCATCTGGCCCGTCATCAGCAGCGCCCAACGGCGCTGGATCTGATCCAGTTGATATTTACGGACTTCATTGAGCTACACGGTGATCGCATGTTCGGAGATGATCTTGCGGTTGTTGGCGGACTTGCCAAGCTGAATGGAAAGACAGTAACGGTAATCGGACAACAGCGGGGGAAAGACACGAAGGATAATATCGCCCGCTTTTTCGGTAGCGCTCATCCAGAAGGTTTCCGAAAAGGACTGCGTCTGATGAAACAAGCGAACAAATTTGGCCGTCCTATTATTACGTTTATTGATACTAAAGGGGCGTATCCGGGTAATACTGCAGAAGAGAGAGGTCAATCGGAAGCGATTGCTCGCAACCTGATGGAAATGGCGAAGCTATCGGTTCCTGTTATTGTTGTGGTCATCGGCGAAGGTGGAAGCGGCGGTGCCCTCGCTATGGCTGTGGGTAATCGTGTGTTGATGCTGGAACATGCGATCTATTCTGCAATCTCTCCGAACGGCGCTGCTTCGATTCTCTGGAAGGATGCATCCAAGGCAGATCAGGCGGCTGAAGCAATGAAAATAACAGCCAAAGACCTGCTGGAGATGGAAGTCATTGAAGAGATTGTCCCTGAGCCACGCGGCGGTGCTCATCGGGATTATGAAGCGTCTGCTGCTTTCATCAGTGAAGCGTTGGTCCGTCATCTCGACGATATGAAGGGTTGGAGCGGGGATCAACTGAAACAGGATCGTTATGAGAAATTCCGTAAAATTGGATCGGTCACGTTTGAACCTCAAGCATCCATTGAAGCCCCTCAAGAGCTTGTAAAAGTCGATGTTGCGAGTAATTTGTCGGGAAATGCTGAATAATGTGACGAATTTCCTATACAAATGAGCAAAAGTATAGTAAATTTAATAGTTGGAAAAAGAAAAATAGATAAAGAGTAATACCTTTAAAATCGGAGGAAACCCAAAATGCGCAAAACGAAAATTGTATGTACCATCGGTCCATCCAGTGAATCTCTGGAGAACACCAAAAAATTGATTATGGCCGGTATGAATGTGGCCCGTCTGAACTTCTCCCACGGTGATTTCGATGAGCACGGCGGACGGATCATTGCGATTCGCCAAGCATGCGAAGAATTGAACAAAACAGTAGCGATCCTGCTGGACACCAAAGGACCGGAAATTCGGACAGGTAAACTCGAAGTTGAACCGATCGAATTGGTTCAAGACGAGTACATCACTTTGACAACAGAAGAAATTCTGGGAACCAAAGAACGTCTTTCCATTACGTATACAGATCTTCCGAATGATGTTGAACCGGGATCTACAATTCTGATCGACGACGGTCTGATCGGACTGACTGTGGTGGAAGTGCAAGGCACCGAGATCAAATGCCGTATCGTTAACGGCGGGTCGATCAAAAGCAAAAAAGGTGTTAACGTTCCGGGCGTTGCCATTTCTCTACCGGGTATCACCGAAAAAGACGCTAACGATATCGTATTTGGTATCGAACAAGGTGTCGATTTCATCGCTGCTTCTTTTGTACGTAAAGCAAGTGATGTACTTGAGATTCGTGAATTGCTTGAAAAACACAATGCTGGACATATCCAAATCATCTCCAAAATCGAAAACCAACAAGGTGTCGATAACCTCGACGAAATCCTTGAAGTGTCTGACGGCCTGATGGTTGCTCGTGGAGACCTGGGTGTTGAGATTCCTGCGGAAGAAGTACCATTGGTACAAAAACGCATGATCCAAAAATGTAACGTTGCGGGTAAACCGGTTATCACAGCTACACAGATGCTGGATTCCATGCAGCGTAACCCGCGTCCAACACGTGCGGAAGCAAGTGACGTGGCGAATGCGATCTTCGACGGTACGGACGCAATCATGTTGTCCGGTGAGACAGCTGCGGGTAAATACCCAGTTGAATCTGTTCTGACCATGTCCCGTATTGCTGAAAAAGCAGAATCTGCTCTGCCATACCAAGAGTTGTATCTGAAACAACGTGTTGCTCAACAAACAACAGTTACAGAAGCAATCAGCCAATCGGTTGCTCTCCAAGCTCAAGATTTGAACGCAAAAGCGATCATTACTTCGACTGAATCAGGACATACTGCACGCATGATTTCCAAGTATCGTCCAGAATCTCCAATCATCGCTGTGACAACGGAAGACAGAACTTCCCGTCGTTTGGCTCTGGCTTGGGGTGTAACTCCTGTTAAAGGAAGACTGGTTGATTCCACGGATGCTTTGTTCGAGAATGCAATTGAAGGCGGCGTAAAATCCGGACTTGTTAAAGAAGGAGACCTGGTTGTGATCACAGCAGGTGTACCTTTGGGTCGTTCCGGTTCTACCAACCTGATTAAAGTAAGCCAAATTCCAAACAACGCTTAATAGCGTCTTGGATGGAGAAGCAACAGGAAAGAAGCAATGGGGCTTTATTGTCCCGTTGCTTTTTTTCCATCTTATTGACACTTTACAACGAGGTAACACGTATGAATGATAGAGCGAAGGAGGCCGATAACGTGCGTGAACAGAGCAATGGTAACTGGTATGCGGCACGTCTTCGTGTACGCTATCAAGAAAGTGACCAGATGGGCGTGGTCTACCACGCGAACTATTTGAATTGGTTTGAAATCGGTCGAACTGAGATGATTCGCCAAATGGGGTATACATATCGTAAAATGGAGGAACAGGGGTTACTGCTTCCCGTAACCGGACTGGATGTGAAGTATCACAAGCCTGCCCGATATGATGATGAGATTATCATTTTCACCCGTATTGCTGCATTTAGTGGTCTGCGACTGAATTATGAGTATGACGTAAGACGCATGTCTGAAGAACCTGATGAGCATATGGCGATTGGAGAACGGGTATGGTCAACTGATGAATCACTCCCCGGTGAACGGCTAGTTACAGGTTCTACCCAGCATGTATGGGTGAATGGGGACTGGAAGCCAGTTCGGCTGGATAAGGCAGCCTCTGAGTTATACAGCGCGCTTGAAAAGGTGTGGCTTTCGGGAAAGGGGTAATACGTCAATGCGAAAATGGATGTGGGCTTTACTCTTAATCATTCCGGTGATTGAATTATTTGGTTTTGTTCTGATGAGTGACTGGATCGGAGCCGGAAAGACATTGCTTCTCATGATTCTCACGTCCTTGATTGGTATAGCAATGTTGCAGTTTGAAGGGCGAAAAGTACTTGTGGACGCCAAATCCGAGATGGAGCGTGGCAAGGTACCTGGAAGAAAAATGGTCGATGGTCTTTTTATTTTTGTCGGTGGTTTCTTGCTTTTGATTCCAGGCTTTGTGACGGATCTGATCGGGTTCACACTGGTATTTCCATTAACACGTCCGGTGTACCGTCTGTTCTTCCTGGGGTGGCTGGAGAAAAAAATGAAAAGTGGCAAAATTACGTTTTATCGTCGTCCGAAATGAAACACCAGTTGTTATGCAAAATGGAAAAGGCTCCGCTCAGCAGATGATTTCTGTTGAACGAAGCCTTTTTCTATTTTCCTGGGTGCTCATAAGGTCATGCCTCATCGGACACGTCCGTTGATGATATACGTTCTGAGGTCGCGTAATACGTTAGCCCGATTGAACGCATCGAGAATCACGAGACTGACAGGGCCAATAATCAAGCCCAGAACACCGAACAACTTCAAACCCACAAACATGCCAACCAGCGTGGCGAGTGGGTCGAGCCCTACACTGCTTGCAAGTACCTTCGGTTCAATAATCTGACGGGCGATCAATAAGATCAAATAGATAATACTAATCCCAATGCCCAGATACAGATCCCCATTCATAAAGAGGTACGCTGCCCAAGGCACCATGATAAGGCCAACACCCAGATAAGGAAGCAGATCGACCAAACCAATCATCAGAGCGATGGTGAAGGCTGAATTGACTTGCAATATAAGCAGTCCAATCATGACGAATAGTGCTGTAATCGAGATCATGATCAATTGTGCTCTTGCGTATCCGAACAGTGCCTTCTTAAGGTCGGTCCAGATGTCGGATATCGGCTTGCGAATGGAAGAGGGTACCCATCCCGATACGGTGATGTTGTGTCTGGTCCAGCTTTTGCTAATGAAGAATGTAGACAACAGAACAACGATTAATACCGCGCCCATGTTCGGCAGGGAAGTCAGCAGACTCAGAATCATGTTGAAAAATCCGGTGACCAGATCTGTGACGGCTGTACCCACCGTTTCAGTTGTTTTACTAATATTGCTGTTGATGGTTTCCTGGTAGTTGGGATTTTCCTTGTAAAATTCATTGATCTGCGCAGTCAAACTTTGAATGGTGTCATTCTGGGTCCAGCGCACAAACGTGTCCTTGATCTCATCAACATGAAGATCAAAGCTTGTCGTAAGTGAAATGACTTCTTTTACCATGCGGGTAATCGCCGCAGACAGCACTACCGCAATGGCTCCAAAATAAAGGATCAATGAAAGAGTCACAGCCAGCCAGCGCGGGAATCGTGCTCGATGCTGAAGCAGTTTCACTAATGGATTCATGGCATAGGCGATAATCCAGGCAATCGCAAAAGGGTACAAAAGCGGGAACAGCAAGTATATGGCAACGGCGATCAGAACGGCCGCAATGATAACCCATAAGCCACGGAGCAGGCGTTTCATTATTATTCTATCCAAGCATCAACTCTCCTTATTTCAATTAAGCCGACTTATGTATGATCCATGAAGCAGTATTAGAAATAGATGGCTATCTTAATTAATATAGAGCATTTACAAGGTTTTGAAACGCCGGGATGTTACCAGATCTTGTTCAAAAGCGGATTTTTGAACAAGATCTACGGGGATTCTTTCTTTTGCCTAGAGTATGCCTTAGTATTACAGAATATAGCAATAGAAAGTTCTCATACGACAGGATTGGTTAAAAAACATTAAATGTCAACCTTGTTTTTGTAAAGGCTTTCAAAAATGCTTTATCAGACCGATAAAGAAGTTTGATGTGCGAATGAACTCTCATCATGTTCACATAAACGACAAAATCCAGTATGATGTTATAAGTAAATACCGATTGACAGATAGGAAAACCGTAGTTTGAAATATTTGTTAATTTTAAAATGAAAATGTTTACAAAAAGAGAATAGGTGCATTTTGGCACTTATATGACACTCTGGAATGGTTCCTGATTTCGCTTATTAAAGGAGAGATGTAATATGACAGCTACCAAAGGTCTGGAAGGCATCGTTGCGACAACCTCTTCGATCAGTTCTATTGTAGACGGTGTGCTCACATACCGTGGTTACGATATCGACGATTTGGCTGAACATGCCAGCTTTGAAGAAGTTGCCTATTTGTTGTGGTTTGGTAAATTGCCAACAACGGATGAACTGAAATCCCTTCGTAAAAGCCTGAGCGATTACGCGCCGATTCCGAGCGAGTTGATTGCACAAATCCAATTGTATCCGAAAAACGTCAGTACCATGGCAGCACTTCGTTCCGCTGTCTCTGCACTTGCACTGTACGACGAGCAAGCGGATGAGATGACAACGGAAGCGAATGAGAACAAAGCGGTTAAGTTGCAAGCACAGTTGCCAACGATTGTGGCAGCCATCGCCCGTATCCGTCAGGGCAAAGAACCTGTGGCACCAAAAGAAGGCGCTTCCATCGCAGAGAACTTTTTATATATGATGACTGGTGAAGAACCATCCGAGACCGCAGTGAAAGCATTGGATCAAGCCCTTGTCCTGCATGCGGATCACGAGTTAAACGCTTCGACATTTGCAGCCCGTGTAACGGTTGCTACGCTGTCGGATATCTATTCCGGTGTAACTTCCGCCATTGGCGCACTGAAGGGACCACTGCATGGCGGTGCTAATGAAGCCGTTATGAAAATGTTGAATGAGATCGGTACGCCTGATCGTCTTGAAGCGGCAATTCAGGAAAAACTGAATAATCGTGAAAAGATCATGGGCTTTGGACATCGGGTGTACAAAAACGGTGATCCACGCGCCAAACATCTACAGAAGATGTCCAAGGAACTTGGCGAGATGAACAATGATACGCGTTTGTATGATATGTCTGTGAAGATCGAGGAACTGGTAACAGGACAAAAAGGACTGAAGCCTAACGTAGACTTCTATTCTGCTTCTGTATATACCCAACTGGAGATCGAACAGGAATTGTTCACTCCGATCTTTGCCATCAGCCGGGTGTCTGGATGGACTGCGCATATTTTGGAACAGCTTGCGGACAATCGCATCATTCGTCCACGTGCGGAGTACACTGGTCCTACAGAACAGAAATACGTTTCTATTGAACTTCGCTAATAGCCGCAAAAACAGTATAATAATATGGACGAGGTGAAGGGTTGGAAAGCAGAGGCTTTACTGGCTTAAGCTCTCAGGACCCTTCTCTCAACAAGACTAGTGGTATGATGAATACTGCATATACGAAACCTAGGAGGAATTTTAACTATGAAATTAGAAAAATTTGCTCACCCAACTGAAGGCGAAAAAATCCAAATTGATAACGGTACACTTCAAGTACCTAGTAATCCAATCATTCCATTTATCGAAGGTGACGGTACAGGCCGTGATATCTGGAAAGCTTCCAAACGTGTATTGGATGCAGCTGTTGAAAAAGCTTATGATGGCAACAAAAAAATCGCATGGTATGAAGTGTTTGCTGGACAAAAAGCATTCGATACATACGGTGAGTGGTTGCCGAATGATACACTGGAAGCCATTCGTGAGTATATCGTAGCGATCAAAGGACCATTGACTACGCCAATCGGTGGCGGTATCCGTTCCCTGAACGTAGCCCTGCGTCAAGAGCTTGACCTGTACACATGCTTGCGTCCTGTTCGTTATTTCGACGGTGTACCTTCTCCGGTTAAACGTCCTGAGTTGGTAGACATGGTTATTTTCCGTGAGAATACGGAAGATATCTATGCAGGAATCGAGTATGCTGAAGGTTCTGAAGAAGTGAAAAAAGTGATCCAGTTCCTTCAACAGGAAATGGGTGCTAACAAAATCCGTTTCCCTGAGACTTCCGGTATTGGTATCAAACCAGTTTCTTCCGAAGGTTCGAAACGTCTGGTACGTGCAGCAGTGCAGTATGCAATTGACCATAACCGTAAGACGGTTACACTGGTACACAAAGGTAATATCATGAAATTCACAGAAGGTGCCTTCAAAAACTGGGGATATGAAGTGGCTGAAGAAGAGTTCGCTGACAAAGTATTCACATGGGCACAATACGACATCATCAAAGAAAACGAAGGTACAGATGCAGCGAATGCAGCACAAAAAGCTGCTGAAGATGCTGGTAAAATCATCGTAAAAGATGCGATTGCCGATATCGCTCTGCAACAAGTATTGACTCGTCCAGGCGAATTTGATGTTATCGCAACATTGAACCTGAACGGTGACTATCTGTCCGATGCACTTGCAGCGCAAGTTGGCGGAATTGGTATCGCTCCTGGAGCGAACATCAACTACGTAACAGGACATGCTATCTTCGAAGCAACTCACGGTACTGCACCTAAATACGCGGACAAAGATGTCGTGAACCCTGGTTCCGTTATTCTGTCCGGAGTAATGTTGCTTGAGCACTTGGGATGGCAAGAAGCAGCTAACCTGATCTACAAAGGTATGGAAACATCCATTAACAATAAAACAGTAACGTATGACTTTGCACGTCTGATGGACGGCGCTACTGAAGTGAAATGTTCTGAATTCGCGGATCAAATCATTAAAAACCTGTAAGGGGAGATGTGAATCTTGACTATTCAGCGCAAAAAAATCACAGTAGTCGGCGCCGGTTTTACCGGTGCTACGACCGCATTAATGCTTGCCCAAAAAGAACTCGGGGATGTTGTGCTGGTTGATATTCCTCAACTGGAGAACCCGACGAAGGGGAAAGCACTCGATATGATGGAAGCAAGTCCTGTTCAAGGATTTGACAGTCATATCGTCGGTACTTCCAACTACGAAGATACTGCAGGTTCTGAGATTGTAATCATCACCGCTGGCATCGCCCGTAAACCGGGTATGAGCCGCGACGATCTGGTCAATACGAATGCGGGTATCGTGAAGTCCGTTTGTGAAAATGTGAAAAAATATTGCCCTGATTCCATCGTCATTATTCTAAGCAACCCGGTGGATGCGATGACTTATGCAGCTTATCAGACCCTTGGTTTTCCTAAAAACCGTGTTATCGGTCAGTCAGGTGTTCTGGATACAGCACGTTATTGTACCTTCATTGCGCAAGAGTTGAATGTATCTGTTGAAGATGTTCGTGGATTCGTTCTTGGCGGCCACGGAGACGACATGGTGCCACTCGTTCGTTATTCGAGTGTAGGTGGTATTCCGATCGATACGTTGATTCCGGCAGACCGCATTGAGTCCATTGTTCAACGCACACGTGTTGGCGGAGGCGAGATTGTGAATTTGCTGGGTAACGGCAGTGCCTATTATGCACCAGCAGCTTCGCTTGTTCAGATGACCGAAGCCATTTTGAAGGACAAGAAACGTATCATTCCAGTGATCGCTTATCTTGAAGGTGAATATGGCTATAATGATCTGTTCCTCGGTGTACCAACCATTTTGGGTGGTAATGGCATTGAGAAAATATTCGAACTTGACCTGACAGCGGAAGAAAAAGCAGGATTGGACAAATCTGCTGATTCGGTTCGCAACGTCATTTCGGTAGTAAACCTGTAAGTTTGAAAACTTTTTGAACAGAAGCTAAAAGAAAACCTCCGGTAAACCCGGAGGTTTTCTTTTCTTTGGATAAGTTCCCCAGTATAATGGGATGTGATGTATAGCACACCGAAAATGTTGAGGAGGATGAAAATTTTGACAATGATTATGTATTTGCTCCATATTGTTGGAGCACTGGCGATGGGATTCTATTTGATTCTGCCATTTGTGGTCGGTAAAATCCGTACCTTGAATGCTGCAGCACAAGAGGGAGCCTTTGCATCACTTCGTTCTTTGAACAAAGTCGCGCAGTATGGACTTGTAATCCAACTTCTTACTGGTGGTTACCTGATGACCAAAGGTGAGTATTCTCATGTTTGGATGGCTGTCGTTGTTGTTCTGCTCTTGGCTATTGCGGCTATTGGAGGAATTATGGGTAAACCGCTACGACTCGCTGCAGAAGGTGTGAAAAACAAACGTGATGTGGGTCCTGAGCAAAGCAAGATCCGTATGTTCAGTACACTTCTGGCTGTATTCTTGCTAATCATGGTGTACCTGATGGTGAATAATCAGGTGATCTAAATGCGTTGCGGACGGTTAATCCACCTTATGAAGATGTATTGTTAGTCGTTGGTTAAGCGTTTGCAGACGTACTTAGGACAAGCCGGATGAGATGTAAGATGGTGTTTCGTTGGAACAAACAAAAAATAGACAGCCTCATTGGCTGTCTATTTTTTGTTATTACCAAGATGAAATCAGCAGTACTCGGTTTATTTTGAACTGGAACTAGAGGGATCACTACCATACATATCATCATACATATTTATCTGACAAGGTCTACATTGGTTAGGTTGTACTCACAGTATACGCCCGCACTGCATTTCGACCATTACGCTTGGATTCGTACAAGGCAGTATCAGCATCGCGTAACAAGGACTCCAGCGAATCTGACCCTCCATTGTACTGGGCAATACCAAAGCTTGAGGTCAGCGTAATAAGCACTCCCTTAACATCCAGGGGGTCATTCAACAAGGCAACTCTCAGTTGTTCGGCAAGTTTCTCGGCTTCTTGAAGCGAGGTATTCGGAAGAGCGATGACAAACTCTTCGCCTCCATAACGGGCAAACAACATCTCAGGGCTTAAATATCGATTACAAACAGAGACCACATGAATGATGGCCTGATCGCCAACATCATGCCCGTATGTATCGTTGATGCGTTTAAAGTAATCAATATCAAATAAAATAAATGAAACAGGTTGCGGGTTAAGCTGAGCTTCACTCAAAATCTCCCGTCCTCTATGCAAAAATTGAGTGCGATTATAGATTTTGGTCAGACCATCAAAATAAGCCAACTGTTTCAGCTGTTCTTGCAAGAAGCGTTGTTCCGTTATATCAATTAACATAATTAGACTGCCCACAGTCTGTGCATCCTTGTTATATACGTAAGATGTCCTGACCTGATAACAGACGGTCTCTCCATTTAACTGCCAGTACAGATCAGTTTGCAATCCTTCTCTTCCGTATTCAACGGGAAATGTCTTTCCAGCAAGATTAAGCCAGATATCATCCAAGGGTTGGCCAATCATGGTTGTATTAAGCTCTGGCAACATGTCACGCAGAGATCTGTTGTAATCGACCAGTCGATTGAAACTATCCAGTACAATTACACCTTCACGCATGCTCTCGAAAATACTGTCTTTGGCGATGGGTACGATGGTCAGTAGACGTGAGGATAGAATGGCCCAGATATACATGGCAGATGTGATACACATGAGCACGGGGACGGGGTCCATCCCGCCGGGGGTCAAACCAAGCAAATACAGAAAAGCTGCGACCATAGGAATAATCTGTGAAGTAATGAGAGTAAGTAATTGACGACGATACATCTTCTTGGTGTGTCTCCATTGTCCAATCAGAATAAGGCAGGCACATAACAGACAGGAGAAGGTGAATGCACCATGTACAACATACCATTGACCCACTGCGATATCCATCAGAGGAACGGGACTATCTTCTCTTAGCCATACTTTTTTATAAAATAGATGATGAAAGTCATTGGTTGCAACCATACCTAGGGTAATGGAAGGGATTACAAACAGCGCGGCAGTTACCTTTTTGGATAACGTTTTTCCTGTGTACTTTATCATCAACATGAGGCCAAGAGATGCGGAGAAGGGCATGCCTATATACTCCACGGTGGTCCAAAACATCATCTGTTCCAGCGTGTTGCTGGCTAGCTCAATCGCATAACCAAAAGTATATATGGAGAGTGCTGCTGTGTAGAGAATGAATATTTTGGAACTGGGAATCTCGGATCTTCTGAAATAGGTATATAAACACAAAAAGACATTCAGCACAGCTGAAGTAGCGACGAGTGTTATATATGAATTAATATGCGATTCCATTGTCAGGTCTCCATGTTAGGTTAGAATGATTAAACCAATAAAGATGAGAGTTAAAGCACATCAGTATACTGTACATTGTACATCAGCCCAAGCAGCATAGGAATACACTTTGTATCATGAAACAGTCTAATTTCGAATAAATTTCGAATTTTTGGCCAAACAGGCATTGAAGCAAATTGGTTGTTTGATATCTAAAGAGAGTGGTAAATAACGATTAGAGACAGCACGCTGAGGCTTAAGTTGCTGTTCATCGCAGAAGAATAATCTGAACTGTTCATGCCATCCTACAGAATGAGACTTTTTCAGAGAACGAAAGACAAGGAAGTATACAGTTAGGGTCCATGTCTTCTGTAATCCAAACATGTTCACATTTTGAGAGGAGAATGTTAGATGTCAACCAACACACAACAAAATCAAAAAACAATGCCAGCACAGCATCAGGATCAACGCCCCGGTATTGAATCGGAGATGCATCCCAGACCGGAATTTGAGAAGCCTGAATACAAGGCAGCAGGTAAACTGACGGGTAAGGTGGCCCTTATTACAGGGGGTGACAGCGGAATTGGACGTGCTGTTGCTGTTACCTATGCCAAGGAAGGCGCGGATGTCGCCATTGTATACCTGAGCGAGCACGAAGATGCCAAGGAAACGAAGCGTCAGGTCGAACAAGAAGGACGCAAGTGCATCTTGATTGCAGGTGACATTGGTGATGATGCCTTTGCGAAGAAGTCGGTTCAGCAGACAGTAGATGAACTGGGCAAACTGGACATTGTCGTGAATAACGCAGCAGAACAGCATCCACAGCAGAATCTGGAGGATATTACGCCAGAACAGTTGGAGCGTACATTCCGTACCAATATTTTTGGCATGTTCTATGTGACGCAAGCAGCCCTGCCACATCTGAAGAAGGGCAGTACGATTATTAATACAACCTCTATCACAGCTTATCGCGGAAGCCCAACCCTGCTTGACTATTCATCTACCAAAGGAGCAATCACTTCGTTCACTCGTTCGCTATCGATGAATGTGATTGAGAAGGGAATTCGTGTTAATGCCGTTGCACCAGGGCCGATCTGGACACCACTCATTCCATCCACATTTGATGAGAAAAAAGTAAGTGAGTTCGGCGCAACGCAGCCAATGAAGCGGCCAGGGCAACCGGATGAACTGGCTCCCGCTTACGTATACCTTGCTTCGGATGACTCTTCGTATGTAAGCGGACAGGTGATGCATGTGAATGGTGGCGAAGTGGTGAACGGATAATACGTTAAGAACGTTTAGATTCAGGATAGGATTGATTATATAGAGAGGCGTACCGCTTTCAGCATGGCTGAGCGGTGCGTCTTTTTTATATCAGGTGAATATGTATGTCAAAGATGCGGATAGCACCTGTTTACAAAAGTCGGCATCTCTGTTGATACAACTATGATATTTTATTATTAGCCTTGTCTCACTGCAGTTGATAGCGTATTGCAAAGTACTGACTGAAAAGATTGGGAGTCCCCTAATCTGTGATATGATAGATCGAGCAATTATACTCGGAGGGACAAGTCATATGAAAATGAGTAAACAGAATGCAGCACATTATATATGGGGTGCACAGTGCGACGGTTGGCATCTCGTTCAAAATGAAACACTGAGCATTATTCATGAACGAATGCCCGCAGGAACGGCTGAAATACGACATTATCATTCGGTAAGCCGTCAGTTTTTTTTCATCCTCAGCGGTGAAGCATGTATGGAACTTAATGGAGAGACGTTTGTGCTGGAAACCCATGAAGGAATAGAGATTGCACCCGGAATGCCGCATCAGATGATGAATCGGAGCGACGAAGAAGTGGAGTTTCTTGTAATTTCCAATCCGGGTACCCGTGGGGACCGAATTGAACTGGATTCAATGTAGAGCAATTCATTAGATATTAATCTGATCATAAAGGAAGAGATAGATGAGACCGTTCCGAATTCGCCTTGCCATCATTATGATGGTGCTGATCGGCGTATCCGTCATTGTGGCTGGATATACGATGGGCAGAGTGTTTAAGACTACGCATATAGCCGCATTGGAGCAAACCATGGTGCGCGAAATTAATCTGCTCAAAGCAACTTTTCCATTCCATGATGCAAGTGATCCTACCTCGGAAGCCACACGAAAGTATTATTCAGATCGGGCGCTGGAACTGGATCGTCTGACGGATTCCCGGGTAACCTTCATCAATAAAGACGGCATGGTCATTGGGGATTCCGAGAGTGATCCGGCCTCCATGGATAATCACTTGAACCGTGAGGAGATTAAGGGTGCCGTCGGAGATGGATACGGGCAATCCATACGTTACAGTGAGACATTGGGACAAGACATGCTGTATGTAGCACTACCTGTGAATTCGGATCAAAGTGACATGATTGAAATACCTAGTGGCAAATTTGATGGTTACATTCGTCTATCCATGAGTCTACAGGCTGTGGATCAAGGGCTTCAGCGTGGTTGGATGATAATGTTTGCTGCACTTGGGCTATTGTTCTTAATTGTCGCGTTTGTCAGTTATCGGGTTGCACGTGGATTAACCTCCCCGATTGAGCATATTACAAAAGTGGCCCATCGGATCACCAAGCTGGAATACGATGCCAGAGTTGATGTAACGCGTAGAGATGAGATCGGACAGCTGGGGCTTGCCATAAACGGAATGGCAGACAGCTTGCAGTCCCAACTGAAGACGATCCGTGACAATGAAGCGTTGTTACAGAGTGTCCTCGCGAACATGACCGGAGGTATTGTCATGATCGACGCAGGGCAATCCATTGCACTGGTCAATCGGGAAGCGGAGCGTATGCTTGGTATTCAGGCAGGAAAGGTTACGGGTAAACCTTATACTGAATTGAAAAGACACTACGAATTAACTCGCACCATTGAAGAGAGTGTTGCACTGAAAGAACGGATGCATGAAGAAGTGAGTGTGTTCAACCCGGAGGAAAAACTGATCCGTATTGATGGAGTACCGATGTCCGAAGATGATGGTGGGTATCGAGGCATGTTGTTCCTGTTGCAGGACGTGACGGCGATTCGCCGATTGGAGTCCATGCGCAGTGAGTTTGTTGCAAATGTCTCTCATGAGCTCAAGACACCAGTCGCTGCGGTCAAAGGGTTTGCCGAAACGTTGCTCAGCGGCGGGGTACAGGATAAGGAGACAGAGCGATCATTCCTGAAAATCATCTATGATGAAGGAGATCGACTTAACCGATTAATCGGGGATATTCTGGAGTTATCCAAAATTGAATCGAAACGCGCACCGTTGCAATGCTCACCTGTGCATGTACACTCTTTCTTCGAAATGGTGCTGGGCACCTTGTCCAAGGTGGCGGAGAAAAAGCAAATTCGTCTGGAAATGCATGTTCCGGAGGAACTGTACATTGAAGCGGATGAGGACAAGATGAAGCAGATTTTCATCAATCTGTTATCGAACGGCATCAACTATACCCCCGATGGTGGACGAGTGAAGTTACAGGTGACGATGGATAACGATGATGAAGTTGTCTTTGCGGTGTCAGATACAGGAATTGGCATACCGAAAAAAGATTTGCCGCGAATCTTCGAACGGTTCTATCGTGTTGATAAAGGCAGATCCCGTAATTCAGGAGGCACAGGCCTTGGGCTTTCCATCGTTAAACATCTGGTGGAATTGCATCATGGCAAATTGTCTGTAGAGAGTGAACTGGGCATGGGGACAACGTTCCGTGTGATCCTTCCATTCATTCAGGAAGAAGAGATGTAGGCGTCTAGTATCAAAATGTAAAAAGTGTGTATTGTTTTACACCGCGTTAACAAATTAGTGCTATGATAGAAAAAGTGTTGTGGCAACAGACAACCTATGAAGAGAGAAGGGGTATCATGGCACAGCGTTTACTAGTTATTGAAGATGAACCTACATTATCAAGATTACTCACGTATAACCTGACACAGGAAGGTTATGACGTTACGGCAGAGGATCACGGATCTGCAGGATATGATCGGGCCTTGTCCCAGGAATTTGATCTCATTTTGCTGGATTTGATGCTTCCGGGCATGAATGGTCTGGACATTCTGAGCAAGTTAAGAATACAGGGTGTTAGTACACCGGTTATCATTCTGACGGCCAAGAACGGTGAAGCCGAGGTTGTACAGGGACTGAAATCAGGTGCCGATGATTATATTACCAAACCGTTTGGTGTATCTGAGTTATTAGCCCGAGTGGATGCGGTATTAAGACGTTATTCCAATGGTGAAGATTTACCACAGCTTGAGGACAAAGATGGCTCACGAATTATTCTGGGAGAGCTGGAGATTTATCCTCTGAAATATGAAGTGACACTGGGTGGACAATCCATCAGTCTGCGTCCGAAAGAGTTCGAAGTACTTCTATATTTGGCCAAAAAGCCGGGTGTGGTACTGACAAGGGATGATCTGATGAACGCTGTGTGGGGCTTCGATTATATCGGAGGTCAACGAACCGTGGACGTTCACGTCAGTTCATTACGTAAAAAGCTGGAGCTGGACCCGGAATCGGTTCACATTGATTCGATTCGTGGTGTAGGTTATAAATTGGTTGTCAAAAGAAAAACTCCCCATCATTCAAGTTAGCAATGATCGGGGAGTTTTATTTTACGTTCATTTAACATAAAGGAAGATTTTTCTTTACGTAGAGGGAGTAGCATGGACTTATCTGAGTGATGCTTTGTACCTACATAACCCGCCTCAAGACGGAGGTATTAATTAAAGGAGATTGCGCATTTATGCCCATGTTGCTCGAAGTGAAACCTGACCAGCCTCATGTTGTTTTACATAATGAAGAATTAACGACACCCATAATGGAGCAAACTGAAGTAGCACTAGTTGCTGAAGAATCTGTGATCCATTTGCAGGACTATTATCGTCAGGTACCTGTCGCGGGAGTCCATACCACCTGTGGAGAAGCTGCCACGATGATGAATCAGGATCAGGAGCACCCATGTATTGTATTGTGTGATGAGCAGATGAAACCTACTGGATTGTTAATGCGAGAGACGTTATATCGGATGTTAAATGGCCGTTTTGCCGCAGATCTATTCTACCGTAAGCCGGTCATACAAGTAGTGAATACATCTCCCGTTATTGCAGATATTCATATGGAAGCCGCAACGATTATTGATATCGCACTTGGACGGAATGAACAGCATTTCTACGATTGTCTGCTGGTTACGGAACAAGGCAGACTGCTTGGTGTGCTGACGATGCGAGACGTAATGTCCCTCTCTCGCAGACTGCAACAGGCTGTTACGGAAGAGCGTATACGTACAGTAACCGAGAGCAGACAGGAGATATCCAGAATCAACGATGCGGTCACCAAGCTGGTGCATGCAGCGAATCAGACCGTTAATGAGGCCCGTGAGATCATGGCATTGTCCAAGCAGGGCGAAGAGAGTTTGAAACACGTTGATGCTTCCTATAACCGGGTACATCAGCATATGGAGAGTCAAGGACAACATGCGGATCACATGCTGAATTCGATCAAAACAGGCTCAGGCATGGCACATTCCATTCGCTCCCTGGCAGATCAGAGTGGTCTCCTTGCCCTGAATGCTTCCATAGAAGCAGCTCATGCCGGTGAATATGGACGAGGTTTTCAGATTGTTGCAGGTGAGATTCGAGCGCTCGCAAAACAGACCCGTGAGGTTGCGGGGAACATGTCTTCATTGTTAGAGAATATTGGTGGATTGACCCTTCAGACTGTTGAACTGGTTAAGGCAAGCGGAGCGGAGATTGACGACAGTTCGGTACATGTCACCGCAGGGGGAGCAACGTTCCGACAACTGAACAGTGCGGTGAGAGATTTGTCTCGTATAGCAGAGGAGATCGCCATGGAAGGCGGGAAAGCTGGAGAAGTGGCAGAGCACATTCGTACGAAGCTGGATGAGATGGTTACGAATAGTGAGTAATATAAAGTAGTCAATAAGGCAGACATCAGCAATCAGATTGATCCATCAAGCAGATCATGAAGGTTAAGGATGTCTTTTTTACATTCCGTTAACATGAAAGTGATACTGTTTTTACAATGAAAGGGTAGGATATTAAAGATGGCCGAGCAGCGATGAAAGATTATCAGTATCGGTCTCAACGTAAAGGGAGTTTCCGTGTCCCTGCAGCGAAGGAGAAGTGAACATCCATGAAGGACCTCATTCACATTGAAAATCTTAATTTATATTATGATACGCATCACGCGCTTAAAAATATATCGATGGATCTGCCGGAAAAAACCGTTACTGCGTTCATCGGGCCGTCAGGTTGTGGTAAATCGACATTGCTTCGCACGTTAAACCGGATGAATGACATGATTCCGGGTGTTCGTGTGGAAGGACAGGTTATGCTGAATGGCTCTGACATTTACAGTAATGAGATCGAAGTGGAGACACTGCGCAAACGAGTTGGCATGGTGTTTCAACAACCGAATCCTTTTCCAAAATCCATATACGATAATGTGGCTTATGGACCGCGCTTGCACGGGGTAACCCAAAAGGCTGAACTGGATCAGTTGGTGGAACAAAGTCTTGTCCATGCTGCCCTATGGGATGAAGTGAAGGATGTATTGAAAAAGTCGGCACTTAGTTTGTCCGGCGGACAACAACAGCGTCTCTGTATTGCACGGGCGCTGGCTGTACAGCCTGACGTTCTACTGATGGATGAAGCAACGTCTGCACTCGACCCAATCTCCACATTGAAGATTGAGGAGCTAGTGAAAGAATTGCATCACAAGTACACGATCGTTATGGTTACCCACAATATGCACCAAGCGGCACGGGTATCTGGACGCACGGTATTTTTCCTGAATGGTGAAGTGGTGGAGGCAGCTGATACGGAGACGTTATTCTCCACACCGCAAGATTCCCGAACCGAGGATTATATATCTGGAAGGTTCGGTTAAGCGAGCTGAATTGGAATGATCCCGGCATACCCGGAGATGATGGATAAGGAGGACATGAAATCTATGATTCGCAGAAAAGAATTTGATCAGGAGCTTGAAGAGCTGCGTACCTTGCTCAAACAAATGGGTGAACATGTAGGAGCAGCATTGGATGGTGCTATTGAGAGTTTACAAACGATGAACGCGGAGAAAGCTCAGGTCATCATCAAGAATGATGCGAATCTGAATGCCCTTGAAGACAAAATTATGGAACTTGGCTCCAAACTGATCATCACACAACAGCCGGTGGCAAAGGATCTCAGACGTATTATCGTGGCATTCAAAATCTCCAGTGATCTGGAGCGTATGGGAGATCTTGCGCTCGACGTGGCGAAGGTGACACTCCGTATGGATGGACAGAAGCTAATTAAACCTTTGGTGGATATCCCGCAAATGGCAGAAATCGTGAAATCCATGATTGATGAATCCATCGAATCTTTCCTGAAAGAAAACACAGACCTGGCCTATAAAATGGCTCAAACGGACGATCAGGTGGACCAACTGTATAGCCACATGATCAGTGATCTCTACACGTTAATGTCAGAGCATCCGAATCAGGCTTCTCAGGCTATGCTGCTGATGATGGTTGGGCGTTACATTGAACGTATTGGCGATCATGCAACCAACATTGGTGAGAGCACGGTATACCTGGTGACAGGTAAACGTCCGGATCTGAATCAATAGAAGAGCATTGCTTTGGAATTGGGGAATCAGTACTGATTAAGTAATGCAATCATATGAATGGAAAAGGACTTTCTCTCAGGTAGGCTGTGTACAGCTGTCTGTGGAGAAGGTTCTTTTTTGTGATTAAATGTGAAGTGAAAGAGGCTATTCTTTTTGATGTGACAGGTGGGTATGGTATCATGAGAGTAGATGTAATTTGAAGAGGTTGACCATATAATACGCGAGGTGCTGGAATGGACAAGTTTATTCTCATAGATGGAAATAGCATTATTTACAGGGCGTTTTTTGCAATGCCGCCTCTGACCAACTCGAAAGGTCTGCATACCAATGCGGTATATGGCTTCACTACGATGCTGCTGAGATTGCTTGAAGAGCATAAGCCTACACATGTCATGGTTGCATTTGATGCAGGCAAAATCACGTTCCGCCACGAAGGGTATCAGGAATACAAGGGTGGACGGGAGAAAACACCACCAGAGTTGTCAGAGCAATTCCCTTTGCTCAAGGAACTGTTGAAAGGACTTGGCATTGCTCAGTTTGAGCTCGCTGGATTTGAAGCGGATGACATCATCGGAACGTTAACCAAACGCGCAGATGAAGCGGGTAGACAGGTGCTCGTTGTATCGGGTGACAAAGATATGTTGCAGCTTGCTTCCGAACATGTACATATCGGGCTGACGCGTAAAGGGGTAACCGATATTGAGCTGTATGATCCTGCTCAGATTAAGGAGCGTTATGGTCTGACGCCGCTACAAATCATTGATCTCAAGGGTCTGATGGGCGATGCGTCCGATAACATTCCGGGGATTCCAGGGGTTGGAGAGAAAACAGCGTTGAAGTTGCTGCACCAGTTCGGATCGGTAGAAGATGTGCTGAACGGCACTAGTGAGCTGAAAGGCAAGATGAAAGAAAAGATCGAGGCCCATGCCGAAGATGCCCGGATGAGCAAACAACTCGCGACGATTCACCGGGAAGTTCCGCTGGAGCAGACGTGGGAGGATATGCAATTCGCTGGATTAAAAGAAGAAAATGCGGGCCCTGCATTGGCCAAGCTGGAATTCAAATCCTTGCTCGAACGCCTGTCGTTCAGTGGTAGCATCGGTTCTGAACAGGAAGCGGTCCCTGCTGCCGAAGTTGAATCCTCCATTGCAACAGAGGACAACATCAGTGAGCTGTTCAGTTCCCTCGATTCCATTGATGTACTCCACGTGGAGACACATGGGGATAACCCGCACCAAGCGAAATTGATTGGACTTGCTGTAGGTTCCGCTGGAACGTATACGTTCATATCTCCTGAATTGCTTCATTCCGAGGCTGCGGCTCCAGTGCGGGCATGGCTTGGTAATTCAGACCAGCCAAAGCGGGGTTATGATCTTCATCGTGTAGACCTGGCCCTGCATGCGCATGGCATTGAATTTGCTGGTGCGTCATTTGATGTACAACTGGCAGCGTATTTGCTTGATCCAACCGAATCCAACCAGACGATTAGTGGACTCACGACCAAGTATGGTCTGCCGTCACTTGTGGAGGATGACACGGTTATGGGCAAAGGGGCCAAGTACAAGGTACCGGAAGTGGAGATCTTGGGTGATTTCCTATGCCGCAAAGCTGCTGCAGTAGCAGCCATTATTCCACTTCAGGAGCAGGTGTTGGAAACGGATGAGATGAATTCACTGTTCCATGAACTGGAGATGCCGTTGTCACGTATATTGGCAGACATGGAGAAACAGGGCATCAAGGCCAATACAGCCGATCTACAGGCTTTAGGCAGTGAGTTTGAAGAACAGATCAGCAGGTTGATGGCTGAGATTTACAAGCTGTCAGGAACGGAATTTAATCTGAATTCACCAAAGCAACTGGGTGAGATTTTATTTGATAGACTGGGCTTGCCAGTGGTGAAGAAAACAAAAACGGGTTATTCCACAGATGCGGAAGTATTGGAGAAATTGGCTCCTTATAATGATGTGGTCAAGCATATTCTGCAATATCGTCAGCTTGCCAAGCTGCAATCCACTTATGTGGAAGGATTGCTCAAAGAGATATCCAATCGGGATGGCAAGGTGCATACGTATTATCGTCAGACCATTGCTGCAACAGGACGACTTAGCAGTCAATTCCCGAACTTGCAGAACATTCCAATTCGGATGGAAGAAGGTCGCAAAATCCGGAAGGTATTTGTTCCTTCCGAGCCAGGATGGTCCATTTTGGCAGCAGACTATTCCCAGATTGAACTGCGAGTACTGGCCCACATTTCGGACGATGAGCGCTTGAAGGAAGCGTTTGTCAACGATATGGATATTCATACAAAGACCGCTTCGGATGTATTTGGCGTGAATCCTGAGGATGTGGATGGGGATATGCGTCGTTCCGCCAAGGCAGTTAACTTTGGTATCGTGTATGGAATAAGTGATTATGGCTTATCACAGAACCTGCATATTACACGTAAAGAGGCTGCGCAGTTTATAGATCAGTATTTTGAAGTATTCCAGGGTGTCCGCCGATATATGGATGACATTGTGAAGGAAGCTCGTCAGGATGGTTACGTCAAAACGCTGTTGGAACGTCGTCGCTACCTGCCAGAGATTAATGCCAGTAACTTCAATCTGCGTTCCTTCGCAGAGCGTACGGCGATGAATACACCGATTCAGGGAACAGCGGCAGATATCATCAAGCTGGCCATGGTACAGATGGATGAAGCGCTGCGGGAACGCAAGTTGAAGAGCCGTATGTTGCTTCAGGTGCACGATGAACTTGTATTCGAAGTGCCTGCGGATGAATTGGAACTGATGAAAGAGTTAGTCCCTTCTGTTATGGAAAAAGCATTGGAACTGTCGGTTCCGCTGAAAGCCGAAGTCAGCTTTGGTGATAACTGGTACGAAGCGAAATAAATCAAGTGCTGCGCGGTTTTTCCGGTATTTTACAATAGGCCCTTCCATGTTGGAGATATAAGAAAAGGGTCCCGCTGAGCGCCATCTTCCGTTATAATATAGGGGAGGTGAGAACATCATGCCGGAATTACCGGAAGTCGAAACAGTCAGAAGAACATTGAATCAACTTATTGTGGGCAAAACGATTGATCATGTTACCGTTAGCTTGCCGCGGATTATTCAGCGGCCGGACGACATAGATGCATTTGCAATGGAACTCGCGGGACATACCGTCATTGGGGTGGAGCGCCGCGGCAAGTTTTTGCGTATTTTGCTGGACGGGCTGGTGCTTGTCTCCCATCTGCGGATGGAAGGAAGGTACGGTGTGTACGAGCAGCATGAAGATGTGGAGAAACATACACATGTGATCTTCCATTTTAATGATGGTACGGAATTGCGTTATAAGGATGTGCGTCAATTTGGTACGATGCATCTGTTTAATGCAGGTGAGGAACTGGTGTCCAAACCTCTGCTGAAGCTGGGACTGGAGCCGCTTGATCCAGCCTTTACGGTAACTGCATTCCGCGAGGCGGTTGGCAAGCGTACAACCAAAATCAAGGCTGTACTTTTAAATCAGGCATATGTGGTTGGTATCGGGAATATTTATGTGGACGAGGCTCTATTTCGCGCAGGTATCCATCCCGAGACCATCGCCAAGACACTGACCGAAGCTCAGTTAACGGTGCTTCATGAAGCGATTGTGGCTACGTTGCAAGATGCAGTGAATGCAGGTGGATCTTCCATCAAGTCCTATGTGAATGGACAGGGTGAGATGGGGATGTTCCAGCATCAACTGAAAATCTATGGACGCAAATCAGAACCTTGTACAACTTGTGGTACGTTAATTGAAAAAACGGTGGTTGGTGGCCGTGGCACGCATTTTTGTCCGAACTGTCAGCTGCTGTAACATGAACTGAATGAACGAAATGATGAAATCATAGCACCCTTGGATTCCTCCCTCCATATACTGATATGGCAGAAATAAGCGGGCGTATACCCATACTGGCATCTTCAGTTGGCACGAGTACCGCACAGAGGAGGAGTCCGGGGTGCTGCATCATTTTATTTCATTGCTGGCGCTTGCTTTGGCGCTTAGTTTAGATGGTTTTGGAGTCGGGATTACATATGGGTTACGGAGGACTAAGATTCCCCTGTTATCTATCGCTGTTATTTCGATCTGTTCAGGATTGGTTATTGCCTTGTCGATGCAAGTAGGTGTGTTGTTGTCTCATGTGGTGTCACCGGATATCGCTTCGATCGTGGGAGCTGTTATATTGATAGGTATTGGTGCATGGTCACTGTTGCAACTAATTCGAAAGCAAGGCAAAGAACAGCTGGAAACAGACACTGGAATGGGTGAGGGAACAGAAGCAAAGGTAACTGGAGTGGGAGAAGCACAAGAGAGACTGTCGGCTTCAAAGGGCAGAAATCAGGTGCTTGCACTGGATCTGGAACAGTCGGCTTCAAGTGGATCACTGGAACGAATGGTATTTACACTGGAGCTGCGCAAGCTGGGCGTTGTCATTCAAATTCTTCGGAGTCCCTCCAAGGCGGATATGGATAACTCGGGGAGTATATCTGCTCAAGAAGCGATGTGGCTGGGTATTGCCCTGTCTCTGGATGCGTTTGGAGCAGGTTTGGGAGCGGCACTTCTGGGATTCCCTACACTATGGACAGCACTCATTATTGCACTGTTTAGTGGGGCTTTTCTGTCACTCGGCATGAAGGTTGGCCTACGATTCTCAGCTCTGCGCTGGATGCGAAGACTGTCTGTATTGCCAGCGCTATTGTTAATGATTATGGGAATAATGAAGTTGTTATGAGGTGAAACGATGAATATAGGCTTAACCGGCGGGATCGCGACAGGCAAAAGCAGTGTTTCCGCCTATCTCGCCAGTAAGGGAGCGTTGCTCATCGATGCAGACGTTATTGCCCGGGAAGTTATGATGCCCGGGCATCCCGTGTTGGCCGCCGCTGTTAAGCGGTTTGGACAAGCCATACTGAACGAAGATGGAACACTGGATCGGAAAAAGCTCGGAAGTATTGTTTTCGAACAACCAGAGGAACGAAAGGCATTGGAGGCTATCACACATCCGGCGATCCGAAGAGAGATGCGCGAACGGGCTGCTGCATACGCGTTGCAACATCCGGATAAACTTGTGGTATCTGATATTCCTTTGCTCTACGAATCAGGTCTGGAGGACGGTTTCGAGGAAGTCATGGTTGTATATGTCCCGAGATCGGTGCAACGAGATCGCTTGATGAGTCGGGATGGAATGACTGCAGCACAGGCTGAGGCTCGAATGGATGTACAGATGGATATTGAGCGCAAAAAACAGCTGGCAGACATTGTCATCGATAACAGCGGCTTATGGCCTGCGACGGAACAGCAAATTGACTCATATCTACAGCGTAAGGGTTTGTTATGAGAATATTGCGTAAGAAACGTGTATTGCTGTTGATGTTTGTTTCCTTTGTACTGGTGTTATTTCTGAATACAAACTGGATGGCATGGTTCTATCCCATACATTATAAGGAAGAGATCCGTGCCCAATCTCAGAGCTATGAGGTTGATCCGTTTCTAATTGCTTCCATTATCAAGGTGGAGACCAATTTTAAGACAAGCAAGGAATCCAAACGAGGTGCCATTGGGCTCATGCAACTGATGCCGGACACGGCGAACTGGATACTGGAACAAGCCAAAATTCCCGACACTTCGCTGGAGGAATTGAAGCACGAGCCAGAACGAAATATTCAGTTAGGCACATGGTATCTGCGGAATCTGTCCGATCAATTCGATGGCAATGAAGCAGTTATGATCGCTGCCTATAATGCGGGTCCAGGCAAAGTGAACAGTTGGCTTAGAGATGGTGTATGGGATGGCTCGTTCGATACAGTGAAAGATATTCCGTTTGGTGAGACGCGTCACTATGTACAAAGAGTCATTTACTATTATAATCAGTATGTAAAGATCTATAATACGTTCTAAGTATATAAGTAGAAGCACAGAGCAGGCCGGTTATTCACCGGCCGCTCCATGCTCCTCTGTGTAGCGTATTACGATGCAGATATTATTGGTATTGACCTGCCAATTGCTGTTCTGCAATTGTTACCAGACGCTTCGTGATGTATCCACCGATCGAACCGTTCTCGTAAGAAGTCATGTTACCTTGGTATCCGTCTTGTGGGATGCTGATTCCGAGTTCTTGAGCAACTTCATATTTCATTTGCTCGAGTGCTGCGGAAGCTTTAGTTACCACCAAGTTGTTGGAGTTACCATTGCTTTGTGCCATTGCTGTTCACCTCCTCGCGGGTTGGTAAAAGTATTATGTGTCGGCAATGCGTTTTTCATTACAAAATCAGTACAGGGAATATGTGGTAAAAAGTAAAACGTGGGAAGTGATCTGTTTTGAAGTGTCCTTATTGCGGTTATATGGGTACCAAAGTGCTTGATTCGCGTCCGGCCAACGAAGCAAAATCCATTCGTCGTCGCCGTGAGTGTGAGCAGTGTGCCCGAAGATTTACAACGTTTGAGATGATTGAGGAGACTCCACTGATCGTCATTAAGAAAGATGGCAGTCGTGAAGAGTTCAGCCGGGACAAAATTCTCCGCGGGCTTATTCGTGCCTGTGAGAAACGTCCAGTCTCCGTAGAGACCCTGGAGATGATGGTATCTGAAGTGGAGAAATCTCTGCGTAATACAGCCGATGCTGAAGTTGAGAGTCGCCAGATTGGTGAGCTGTTGATGGAACAGTTGTTTCCAGTCGATGAAGTGGCGTATGTCCGTTTTGCGTCGGTATACCGCCAGTTCAAAGATATCAATATGTTCATGAAAGAACTGAAATCCCTGTTGTCCAAAGACGATCTGGAGGATTAGTGAAGTTGGTAAAGGGAGAAGAGCAGTCTGGAGTTCCAGTCCGTGTGTACCAGAGAAATCGGTTGTTCTTCTCCAATCACTTTGGATCTTGAAAAAGTGATTGACAGCGAAAGCTGGATTTTATATGATATAGGAGTCGCCTGTAGAACGTTGCAGGTTGGACAAGTTATCTATTTCATATCCTGGGGCCTTAGCTCAGCTGGGAGAGCGCATCGCTGGCAGCGATGAGGTCAGGGGTTCGATCCCCCTAGGCTCCATAATCAAGAACGCCATCACATTATTGTGATGGCGTTTTTTTGCTATGTGAAAATGGATTGGATTTGTTGTTGTGGTCACACGAATAGGTCACAGAGGAGAATTTTTTAAATGATTTTTTAGATTGTGTGAGTCCAAAATAGTACATAATATTCCCCAAATTCACATGATACTTTGATGAATTGAAGTCGAATTATTATTGCGAACTAAAAAACATATTGAGAAGCGGTTTGTTGATGTTTGACAGGTAAAACATGAGAGTAAATATCCAGCGTTACTCTTATATCCGAAATGACCAAGAATTTCTTTTATAATTTTGGGGTTGATGTTCTCAGCAAGCATGAGACAAGCCACAGTATGTCTAAGATCATGAAAGCGAGTCGGATGAACATCTCCATTTTTTATCAGTCGATAGAAACTGAGAAGTAAATTTCGTGGATTTAATGGCTTTACTGAATTTGTACTGATAACTAAGTCGTGATCTTGATAGTCAAATCGGCGGCGAGCTTCCTTTTTGTGGACTCGCTGCTTTAGTTTCGCCAGCTCTTAGGAGACGTTTTGCTAAATTACATCCTCTGGAGAAAGTGTCGAATCTCCGCTGGGGTGACTATGAGCACAAATAATAGATGCACTACAATGTTTTAATTGATGCATGAAATACTTCTCTTGGATAAACGATAGCGGCATTTAATGAGCTGATGGATATGACTTCTTACAGATTACTTTATTTTTCGTGTTTAAGAAGAGAAGATGAAGTGGTTCCTTTGTTAAGAATTTGAAGTCGGGTTCTAGCAACTGGAATAAGTCCTTTGGAGATCGAATGCTTATTTGTTCACATAAGGGTATTGTTAGTGTCTTTTTCAAAATGGCGTTCAATTGACGTGCTTTGTTTAATTCTATTCCTCTAATGTTAACAAGCTGCTGCTCTGAAATGTCCATTAATGCTGATATAGTTGGACATTGCTTGAAAAGTTGCTGAATTGGGATGCTGTCTGGATGTTCACGTAGACAGACTGAGATCAGCTTTTTTGGGATTTGTTTTTCAATGAAGCCTCCTATATTTTTGTGTAATCATGTTTAGGTAATTTGTAATACCTTAAAAGTTAGGTGGACATAAATATTATAGGTATCAAGGTAATAATATATATTTAAATTTGTATTGGTTACAATATATGGAACGTATGTTTGGGAGGAAAAGGTAAATTAATGTCGAAATTATGACTTAAGAACCATACTTTTTGAACCGCTGATCTAATTCTATTTTAATTTAAGTGATGACTCATTCTACATAGGAGGGAATAATGAAGCAATTAACTAAACGGGCAAGAAATCTTATATTCAAATTTGATCTCAGCCACGATTACCTTAAGACTGAAAAAACTGCGATGACGTTGAATTATGAAGATGGTAAATATAGGCAAAGTGAGATCGTCAGAATAATAAGAGAATCTGTAATTCATTTTGCGCTCACGAAAAGAGAAATAAAAAAGTACAAAGATGACGATGACTTTGGCGAGATGCAAAGAAAGGCTTGGGAAAGAATATCAAAAGCTCATAAAAATTCAAAAGGTGATTTTGGAGAATTGCTTTTATATATAATACTGAGTGTGTTTTTTCCATCTGAAAAGTTTGTAACTAAAGTCAGGCTCAGAAGTTCAACTAAAGACCAGATTAAGGGGTTTGACTGTGCACATTTTTCAATTGAGGATGAGGATGTATATCTGTGGTTAGGGGAAGCGAAGTTTCATCAAAGTTTTAGCGGAGCAATTTCAAATGCAATAGAGTCTATAAAAGAACATTGTGAGATTGATTATCTAAGGGACGAGATCAGCATTCTATCCTCTAACATCGAGCTAAATGATAACTATCCAGAATATGAAAAGATTAATGATATTTTGAATAGCGGAGGAACATTGGACAAGATCAAGATTAGAATTCCTGTGCTTTTAACTTATGATTGTAAAGTCCTTACTAATCACAAAGATATTGAAAGTGAAACTTTCATAGAAGAAATGACAGGGGAGTTTCTGAAGAAATACAAAAAAATTGAAGATTTTGAGCTATTGTCAAAGCCTAATATTGAAGTTCTTTTTATTATTATGCCTTTTGAATCCGTTGCATTTATAAAAACAGAGCTAGAGAAATTAGAGGAAGTGATGAGATGAATGTGTATAGTAATAGGGTGCTTTCTACAACCCAATTGTTAGCAGAATTAAAACAAAATGCATTTTTAAGTAATTCTCAATATAAGTTTATGTTGGAGACTGCACATAGTTTACTTTCTTCTGAGGATGATGAGGAGTACAATTTAGGGCTATCTATCATATGTCATATTGCAGAAGCAAAGCCAGACGATAGATTCATACATCAGCTTTTGTTTGATTGCATCATCGAATCCAGAGTATTTCTTTATCATGAAATGTTTAAGAATCTTAACGAAAGTTATGCTGAGTATGTTGGTCATGGGTTCTTGGACTCTTTTGTACAATCGTTTTATACCCTAAATACAGGGACTGTCTTGACACGTGATCAAAAAATGTTATTTGAAGACTTCAAAAAATATAAAAGATTGGTCGTCAGTGCACCTACTTCATTTGGTAAATCAAGAATTGTCTCAGAAATAATTATTCAAGGAAATTACAATAATATTGCTGTGATTTTACCCACAATTGCTCTACTCAATGAAACGTATCTCTCATTCAGGAAAAATCTTGCAATACGAGAACGATATAATTTAATTAACACATCAACTCAAGAGCTTGGAGATACAGGAAATATTTTTATTTTGACTCCAGAAAAAATGGATTTGTTGCTAGACTCACATCCACAACTACGTATAGATTTCTTCACAATGGATGAAATCTATAAAATACAGGATGATGATGAGAGACGACATGTATTTACACATTGCTTGTATAGGTTATCCAAAATGGCCGGAGACTTCTATTTAATAGGGCCTTATTTTAAGAACTTCAGCAAAGTATTTCTTGACCGTACTAGCGCTGTTTTTAGAAGGTATACTGCGGAGATTGTTCAGAAGGATATGATTGACATCTCTAGTTTGGAAAATAAAAAAGAATTTAAAATTTCAAGACATACGTTCAAAAAAATGGCTGATGACGATAAAAATCTAATCAATATTACTTCTTTAATTGATGGACAAACTTTGGTATATCTGGGTAGAAAAGATACGGTTGAAACTAGAGCTAAAAAAATTGCAGAGAAACGATCTGATATTTCAATTCACAATGATTTAATTGACTACATAAAATCAACAATAGATGATAACTGGTCACTTGTGAATTGTCTAATTAAAGGAGTGGCATTCCATCACAGTTCAATTCCCAAGTATATTCAAACCGAGATAGTGGATGCTTTCAATAATGGAAATATTGATACTCTGCTATGTACATCTACTCTAACAGAGGGAGTAAATACCTCTGCAAAAAATATAGTAATTTATGATAATCATAAGGGGGGGAAGTTGCTAAGTGGGTTTGATGTGAAAAATATCAAAGGTAGGGCGGGGCGTTTTTTATCACATTTTATTGGTCGTGTTGTTACATTACAGCCAATAAATGAAGAAGAAGAGAAACAAACCATTGAATTTAGTTATTACGATAATATTTCTTTAACTCCTGAAGAAATAATACAGGTTGATAAAAGTGATTTATATAATGAAAATTTAAAAAATAGAGAGAAGATGGAGCAGCTCCTTTCGCAGTGGAATATTACATTTGAATTAATCAAGAAAAATAAGTTTATAACTATTCAGAATCAAATTTCTTTAATCGATTATCTAAGAAATAATACAAATCTTTTAAAGAAAATTGAATTTACTACTCAATATCCAAAAAAGGAACAGTTAGAATTGATTTTAGAGACTTGTTATTTACATTTATTTAACGAGAGAGATCAAAATGATAGAAATTTCTCAATTGGTAACTTAATCAGACTAACTAAATTTTATATTTACCAATCCCCTTCTATAAAAGAATTGATACAGAATCAGAATGGAAAAAAAATAGATACAAGAGTTCGAAGTGCATTTGCTTTAATTACTAGATATTTTGAATTTTCTCTACCCAAATATTTTACAGCATTTGAGAATCTTTTTAACTATGTTTATCTTGAAGTTCATGGAGTCAAGGATGCAATCAGTTTAAAAGCTTTAATCACTAAATTGGAGTTCGCTTCAAATGAAAAGCACGAAATAGCCTTAAAAGAGGCAGGAGTACCAACAGGAATTATTAGTAAGATCTCAAGTGAGTTAGTTGATTGTGACAACATTACAAAAATAAAGGTGAAAATAGCTTTGGATCCTAGTGTAACGAGTTCATTGTCTAACTATGAAAAACTAATTTTGAATAAATATGTGTAGTTGTAAATATTAGATTTGTAGATTTACGAAATAGGGGGATACTATTATGATGAATAAGTACGTACGAGTTATCACTGATGAAATCTCAGATTACAGAGAAGGCGAAATTGCCATCATTGATGAAGAACATGTTGAACGTTGGTTATGGCAATTTTCGTCAAGGGATAGACTTATAATTGCAAGAGAAATGGCACATATAGTGAGCAACTTTTATCTTACGAAATCTGAAGCAAAAACCTTCATTAAAACGATACTGCAAGAGAAAGAGTTGTTCGGGGATTTGAAAAATGCTCCTCAGAAAACAAAGTTTTTAAACATTCAACAAAACGGAAGAAGTCAAATTGAATTATTGGATTTAGTAAATGAAATTCTAGTTGAAGATTATAATACTAGTCTTGATGATTTGGGAAGTACACCAAATAGGTATATATATTTTGACGACTGTTTGTTTTCAGGAAAACGTTTGTTCACGGACGTCAGACATTGGGTAGAAGAAAACAAGGAGCTTGATGTTGAACTGCAAATAATTTATATTGCTTGCTATTCTAGAAATTATTTTAGTACAAAAAAGAGGATAGAAGAATTAACAAAGGATACAAAAATAAAAGTGAAATATTATGAATGGGTAGAATTTTATAACTACCATAAAGAAACATTACAAAAATATGAATGTTGTTGGGCGGGAGAACCTGGAACTCATAATGAAGATTTACAGAATTACATAGCGGAGTTACACAGACAGTGTGAATCTAAGAATAGAGGTCCTCGACTTTTTAGAGGGGAATCGATTGGATTTGAGGAAACTATATTTACTAGTCTTGAGGGAAGAAACGTTGTTGAACAGGCTTTCTTAGAACATGGTTCAGCTATTGTAAGGCTCTCTCGAAACAATAATCTGTTAATGAGACCATTAGGTTTTGAATCATATGAAAGTTTGGGTTTCGGAGCTATGTTTATTACATATAGGAATATAGCGAACAATTGTCCACTCGTTCTATGGTGGGGAGATACTACTTATCCTTCTTCTCACCCTTTTAGTAAGTGGCATCCTTTATTCCCTAGGCGAATAAATAATTAATTTGACACAAAATTTGTTGTAAATTAATGTATGATAAATTCAGGGAACTTTTATAAATTTCGTAGGTGGGGTTGAATGACAAGAATATATTCAAGAGACAGAGCTATCGTATTCAAAAAAACGAATGAAGAGTTTGGTGGTCTGTCAAATATGTCACCTGGATATCCTTTGGAGATAAATAGAATTAAAATTCGCACTTCAGAAGCCTTATATCAAGCTTGTAGATTCCCTCATAATATTGAAGTTCAAAGACTTATCATATCAGAGCGGAGTCCGATGACAGCGAAAATGCGGAGTAAACCTTTTAAAAGTGAAACTAGAAAAGATTGGGATGATATTAGATTACTCATAATGCGTTGGTGTTTGAGGGCTAAGTTACTACAAAATTGGGATAAATTTCATGAACTTTTGATTTCAACAGGTGATTTACCTATAGTTGAAGAATCTAATCGAGATTCTTTTTGGGGAGCCAAACCTGATGAAGATGGACGACTAACTGGGACTAACTCATTAGGAAGATTGCTAATGGAATTAAGAGAAGAAACAAAGACTTATGATTATACTAAATATAACTTGAATCCTCCTCAAGTTAGTGATTTCTTTCTTATGGGAGAAAAAATTCCTGTTATAAGTGCAACGCTTTTCAAATCAAAATCTGTAGATAACGTTAAAAAGAAGACAGAGATTGTTGAAGACAGCCAACTTGATATGTTTGATTTATAAAATGAATTAAAACAAGTATAGGATACTCCTATACTTGTTTATCATTACTTAGTATTTATAGTCTATTTAAAATAAATTCTACTTCTATATGTAAAACATTTTCTTCTGAAAGTAATTCTTTTAGTCGGGATTTAGCGGAATAAGCCTCAATATCTTTTAAATCTTTTCCCTGATTCTTCAGAATCGAGAAGTCGTATTGACAGACTTTTTGATTAATATGAATGTCCTCTTTATGAGTTATTCTAAAACCTTTTTGAGTATTACTTTTTCTTTCAAAGTACCATTCCACGACCGCGTCCTTTAGATTTTCTATGTTCTCTCCACAACTATCACATACTACAGATTTTGTTTTATTCAGAATAACCAAGTCCTTTCATTTATCGATTTGAGTTCTGTATTTATAGCTAATACTACTCTAATCCATAGTCTAATGTAAATAATTTGAAATATGAAAATTACACTTAACAGGTACAGCAAAAGTTTTTGTATTGATTTTCAGTCCGCCATACTACATGTTACAATTCATGTTAATAATACAATATAAGTGAGGTATTTAAATGAAAGAACTTAGTCAACTACATTTTGAAAGTAATCCCCCTTTATTAGTATCGGAGTTAAAGGAACGAAATACCGATTTATACTCAGTTGTGCTCTCAGTCTATCGTAAAACAAAAGATATTTTGGATACACGGGTTTCACAAGTTTTTCCTGATTATACACTTCATAATGTTAACCATTCACTAAGAATTATAAATTATATGAGAGAGATCATCCCAAGTGTAGAGCAACTTTCTGATCTTGAAATTACCTTTTTGATTTGTTCAGCACTGCTACATGATATAGGGATGGGAGCAACATCTAGTGAAGTTGAAAGGATAAAATCAGGAGAGCTCAGATATAAGGACTTCAGTTACGAAGCTTTTCTAAAAAAGTTTAAAAATGACCATACTAAAGCTATACAAGATTACATAAGAAGGGTCCATGCTTTACGTTCTGCTGAATACATCAAGAAGGAGCTTAAAGACGTACTCGTTGTTCCAACTATGCCAAACACTAATTTTGATGAAGAAATTTCAAAAATTTGTCAGGCGCATACAGAGGATATAAGTTGGATTGAAAAGAGTTTAACAACGTATTCATTGAAGGGAAGTTATAAAATAAACTTGCAATTTTGTGCAATGGTATTAAGACTTGCAGATTTATTGGATTTCGATAGCGAACGAACACCACCCAGTTTGTACAAGGTGCTGGAACCTACAGGCGTTAGTGACCAAGAATGGAAGCAACACTTTAGTATAGATAACTCTAACAAAATTACACTTGATAGCACAAAGGGTTATAAGATAATAGAGTTGTTTGGAAAATGTAGTAACTCCATTATTCATCGTAAAATTTTAAAGTATTTAGACTGGATAAATGATGAAATCGAAAACATAAATAGAGTAACTAGTAAAATGGAAAATCACTATATTGTAAACTTTAAATCACAAGTTAGAAATGAGATACAATCAGAAGGATATACATTTGCAGATTTAAGATTTATTATCGATTTTAGACAAATAACGAACTTATTAATGGGTGAGCAAATATATGGAGATAAAAAGAATGGATTACGCGAATTAATACAAAATTCAATTGATGCTTGTAAAACTAGAAAAGAGATTGAGGATAAGCATAGAGAGTTTGGAGATGAAGAGTACGAGCCAGTAGTAAAAATAATATTAGATCAAGATAAGAATGAAGTTATCATTAGTGATAATGGCAGTGGTATGAACATAGAAATTCTAAAAAAATATTTCCTGAATGTGGGATCTTCTTACTATACATCGGATGATTATATGTTAAAAGGTCTGAATCATAAACCTATAGGGAATTACGGGATTGGTTTTTTAGCTTGTTTCATGCTCTCTGACTTGGTTACAGTTAAGACTCGTCATTTCGAGAATTCTACTAGGTATGAGGTTGAATTGGCAAAGGAAGATGAGTTTGTATCTATTAAAGAAAGTGAAGATGTTAAACACTTCGGGACGGATATCATTCTTAAGTTTGATCAATTCATGGAAGTATGGCCTGAAGGTATGAAGGAAATACAAGCGTATTTGGAACTTTATTTCTTATCAGATGAAGTGAGTATTGAACTAATAGACAAGACCAGCAAAAGTAAAACGCCTATTTCAAACAGTTTGGTTTCAATAAATCAAGATGTTGGTCAAAAAGATATTATAATTGATTTATCTGAGTTTTTAGAAGGGGTAACTGGGAAAGTAATCGTTAAAAATCCTAATAATATCTTATTTAACTATTCTTTTAGTGATATCTCTTTAGTGGGTGATCCTTATTATTATAATAATAATGAAATGATTGATTTAGAGGAATCTGAAATCAAAATCTTAAATCTAGTTAAGGACGGTAAATTAGAAGTTGTTAATATTCCAATTATCGAACATGGCGAACGTTTAGAGCGACTCATAGAGGCTTTTAATAATGTAAAAGATGGATTAGAACATTACATGGAAAAGAACAATTTTCATTATATAAGCATCTTGGCTACTCCTGAAAAGATTGAAACAGTAAATAAAGGAACTATATCCCATTATGAGGAAATAATGGACGGATTAGAATTTAAAATGCTTTACGATTATGGGCAGGATACATTGTGTGATCACTGTTTAGTTGAAATTCAATCATTTAATATATTTTTCCTTCCTGGAAACAGCGTTTTTTTAGAATTAGTTGATAAATTACCCCATCATTTGATGCACTATAGAAGTTTGGACTCGTATGATTTCAGACTCTATATTAAAGGAGTATATGTTAAATCAATTAAAGTATCATTAGAGAAGATGCTTTATGATCTTAAATTTGAAAGGTTCAATGCAAATATTGTTGTGGATAATATTATACCGAATGTCTCGAGAGACGGTATTCAAGAAGACATCGAGAGTAATATTAGTAATGCAATCTACCAGGCTATTTGCATAGGGGTATATCAAAAAATAGAGGATATAGTTGAAAAAGAAACTTTACTTCGATATATTAAACAGTTTAAGAATACCGAGACCATATTTATGAAAGAAAAGTATAAAAAATTGATAAATTAGTTATACAATTTTGGTCACATTTCTGGTCACACTTTTTCTAATCGGAGCAATACGCTAAACTGTACGTGGAAGCAAAAAAACAAAATAAAGCCTTGTCGCTCAAGGCTTTCCTCCGCGATTCTCTTAACACTCAGAACCCTATCGCTCCACTGGCAGCGATGAGGTCAGGGGTTCGATCCCCCTAGGCTCCATAAGAACGCCATCACATTATCGCGATGGCGTTTTTTTGTGCGTGAAATAAATCAGAACATGCATTAATTAATTAGAATTTTCGGACTTGGGGACGAATATTCTAGATGCAAAAATCGAGGGTTAAAGTCCTGATCGTGGAGTTGTCAAAAAGTGCAGTTTGAAAACAAGGAGCACCTTCCGGCTGGATATTGTCCAACCGGAAGGGTCTGCATTTATCTGTATACGCTTTCAGTTAGCCGGATATTCGACGAATCTTACAAAGATCGTGGCTACTTCGGCGCGGGTGGCGGTGGCTTTGGGAGCAAAAAAGTTGTCCGGCTTGCCTAATACAATGCCGATGTCCCGCAGTGCCTGAACGGCCTCCAATGCCCAGGAGCTGATCTCACTCTCGTCCGTGAAGGGCTTAGCGTGGCTTTCAGGGAGCTCATAGCCTTTGTACTTCATGTAGTTGTACAGTATCACCAGCATCTGCTCGCGCGTCATCGGTGAATTGGGGTCAAACAGGTCTGCGTTTGTACCGTTAACTATGCTTTTTTCGGCCGCCCACTCGGCTGCCGCGGTGTACCATTGTCCGTCCGTCACGTCGTTAAAGCGGGAACTCGTGTAGCTGGAGAGGTTTACGTTCTCAAGATTGGACAGTACCTGCACGAACATTGCACGCGTCATTGCGGTGCGGGGTGAGAACGTCGTGGACGTCGTGCCGTTGAAAAGATCGTATGTGTAGGCGAAATTTATATCGTTGTAGAACCAGTCGTCCATGTTGGCATCCCTGAAAGGATTGCCCGATAGCACGAGGAAGCCCAGTGGGGTGGCGTCATCAAATGCCAGCTCCGTACCCTCACGGATGTTCAGCGACATGCCGTTATCTAAGCTAACTTTTGCGCCGCTCGGTCCTACCACAACCGCTCCGCCGCTCCGTATCTTCGATCCGCCGTGAATATCCACACGGTTGCCGTTGGGCAGGGTCACATGCGCGTCTTTGCCGCCTACTGTAACCGTACCGTCGCTCGCTATCGTCGATCCTCCCGAAATGGTCACTGTGCTGTTGTCGCCGGGTAGTATCACTTCGGCGCTCTTGTCTGCCGGAATGGTTAACTTACCGTTTGAGTCTATCGATGTGCCTTCGGGTACCTTAATCTTCGTCCCGCCTTTGGTCGCAATCTCGCCGCCACCGGGAAGGGTGGTGTTGCCGTTTTTGTCTGTGATCGCGGGTTTATCCTTCGGTGTATTCACTGTGTAGGTCGACTTCAACGTTCCAGCGTCTGTCCCGGTGCCCGTATTGTCGGTGTTGCCCGTATTACCGATGTTGCCGGTATTTCCGGTGTTTCCCGTATTGCCGCCAGAATCAGGCACAGTGGGAGTCGTCGTCTTCATCGGCGTCGTCGTAGCACTGATCTCCGCGCCGTCGCCCTTTGCATTCACCGCGATGATGGTGAAGTTGTAGCCTTGGCCGTTTGTCAGGTTCTTGAAGGTATATTTGGTCTCCGTCGCATCCAGTGTAATCGGCGTCCCGTTGCCATACCATACCTTGTAGCCCAAGATCGCACTGCCACCGTCGTCAGCAGGGGCGGTCCAGTTCAATGTGACCTGTCCGTCACCGGCTGTCGCCTTGAAGCCGCTTGGAGCACCTGGCACGACCTTTTTTCTCTGCGCGAACATCCAATCAAAGACGTCTGTGTAGTCATTGTTCCAAGCCGGCAAGTTAGAGGACTGCGCCGTGGGAGCTATGCTCCAATTCCCCATAGTTATCTGGTTGTAAAGAACCGCCGCTTCAACTTCGTGGGCTATGTAATCAGCCAGAACAGGTGTGTTGGCCGGATTAGGCCTCAGATTTGGCTGATCAAATTGATTGTAGGGCCACGTAAGGACCTCATTACTCTCAAAGCGCGAAGCCCTCGCGTTGATCATTTTCGGCATATTGTTATTGATGAAGTTATTGAGGTTAGTCTGGTAGCCTCCAGCATTATGAGCATTTACAAACATCCAATAGGCCAGGTTGTTGTGAGTGTCGTTGTCCTTAGCATTCGGTGAACCGCTTACCGGGGCCATAGGTGCGGCGGCGGCGAAGAAGCCAGGATGGCTGTTAACTAAGTTGTTTGTATACTGGCCGCCCCATGAGAAGCCCGCCGCGTAAACACGATTAGGGTCTACTTCGCCGCTGGCAATCAGGGCGTCTATGACCTTCTTAACATTCTCTGTTGAGGGAACAGATACGCCATTATAGGAAATATTCAGTACATGGCTGGCGTACTTGTCAGGATTTTCTTCCATTTTTTTCATTAGAGCGACCGAGCCGTTGGCGGATTTCATGGCCGCTTTTTGGTCTGTCGCAGCGTTTGTGCCGCCGCGTGACATGCCGTGGGTATAAACATACAGCGGCAATCCTTTGATCACTTTACTGTCTTCATCCTTGTGAAGGTAGAGCGAGCGATTGACCGAATTGTCCGTGAATGTTGTAAACTTGTCAAGGATCGGATTCACAACTTTTTCCTGTTCAAAAACCACGTTGCGAAGTGGACTCCCCTCTGTCAGTACGATCTCTCCGTTTGGGACGATGTTGTAAACCTGCTTTGTCGAGTTACTGCTGCCATCCAGCGTTGTTTTGCCGCCGCTCGCTGAATAAAACTCAGACTCAACTACGATGTAACGGCCGCTTGCCAGTCCGTCCTGATAATCCGGTGAATTGCTTACCGGCCCCAGATAGCCGCGTACCTTCGGTTCGTCATTAGCGTATACCCTTGTGATCTTGCGCGTTCCTTCAAAGGTCACCGCTTCGCCGTTCAGGGTTGTGTTCCTGGCTGACAAGGTAAACAAGCCCGAATTAAGCTCGGAGCCTAACGCTGCCTTCCCCTCGCCTAAGTCGATGATGACAGCCGTTGTG
Organism: Paenibacillus sp. FSL M7-1414; assembly: GCF_038003195.1. Lineage (NCBI taxonomy): Bacteria > Bacillati > Bacillota > Bacilli > Caryophanales > Paenibacillaceae > Paenibacillus > Paenibacillus sp. FSL M7-1414. Next base: position 2,101,213 of record NZ_JBBOOS010000001.1, read on the forward strand.
TACTCGCCACTGGCGAAGTTGTCATTCCATACGATAAAGGGAAGTATCCCCGCGTCCGGATCGTTTTTGAATGTTACGTGAATTGTATGGTCAGCCTCAATATTCGAAAAGGTATAAGTGCCAGCAGATAGAGTCACGGTCTCGCCGTCTACCGTTACGGTATCCACCATTTTGCCGGAATCGGGGGTAAACGTAAATTCTTTGTTAGAGTCCCGATCTACTCTCAGAACATCGCCGGGTGGGTTCGGCGTTATTCGGCCGCCCGGTCCCGCAGTGGCGGTGATTGAGAATCTGGTGTCCACTTCATTGGCTAAAGAGAGCTGCAGGCTGTCTGTAAAAGAAGCCGCGCTGGTGTATGCCGCGTCCGGATCTCCGAAACTGGAAACGACTTCATAACGATCACCGCCTTTTTCCGTTGAGTTATTAATATAAACCTCAAAGGTAAGCTTGCCCTCCTCCAAGGTCAAGGTTCTTTTGGGTATTCTCATCTCCACGATATATCCTGTTTCCGTGATCTGGGTCCATGCAGCTCTGCCCGGAGCGGCCTGCCCTGAGAACACGCCCGTCGCGCTGACGCGCCATTGGTTTGAGCCTCCGGTTCCGGTGCCGACATAAAACTCCAGGCTGTCGTACTGGTGATCTCCGCCAGCTCCCTGATATAGATTACTGTCATTCACAACTACTCGGGAATATAGGTAGTCATGGTCCCAAAGGATTCTGGCTGTGCCCGTGGCATGGGGTCTGGGATCGGCGGGCACAGTGCTTTTGTTGATGTGATGCTCCATGGTCTGGTCCCAGAGTGGGTCGTTTGACCCGAGTTCGGGAGTTCCAAAAATGGCGGTGGGTGTTTCATTCGCTTCTGCGTTCTCGATGTTGTCAGTGGCGGCGGCATAGCTGGTAGGCATTAGCGACGCCACCATTACCAAGCAACAGAGGAACGCGAGCATTCTGCTAAATCGTTTTGGCATAAATGAAAATCCTCCTTATTTTTCGATGCGGTACGCCCATGGCTTACCGCATCGTATTCGGACACGTTGTCCATATGACAAGCGCCCAACTATATATATTATGTTTATCAGGCGTTCAATCCTTTAATTTAAACATAGCGTATATTTAGAATGAAAACGATTACTTCGAAGTATAGGGATAGTGTTGAAGTTTGCGTGAATTGCAATAAAAAAATCCACCTTATTAACAAGATACTACATTGAATTGGAAGTGTTGAAGACGTAATATGAGAAGAAATGTAAGCGCATTCTTTTTTTAAAACGTATCTCTATTTCCTTGAGCGAGGTGGTCTGGTTTTAAAGGTGAGAGATATGGGTTGTATGCTTCTGAAAATTAATCGAAGGGAAGAATGCTATGCGGAAGCAAATTACAATCCTAATGTTAGTTTTACTTATGACCTTCAGTAACTGGTTTAATCTTGTTCTGCCATTTAGCAATCAAGCTTCAGCGGACACAATAACACCAACGATGTTGGCCCATTATCCATTGCTTGAGGATGTACAGGATATATCAGGTAATGAAAAGCATGGAACGGCCGTAGGAGACATTACGTACACCGATGGTCTCACTTTACCTGGGGGAACAGATAGTAATACAAACTACGTTCAGCTTCCTACTGGTTTGTTTGATAATCAAGAAAATACAACGATATCTGTATGGATCAAGACCAACACTGGAAGTGGGAACTACTCAGCATTATTCTACGGTACTCCAGCAGCTGGCAATAACTTGCCAACGAATTACTGGATGTTTAATCCATCGAATCCAGGTGGTGATTTTAAGTCAGTATTTACGAATAACAATAATGTTGACCAGCCTTGGACGACTGAGGTAGGGGTATCAGGCACTTCAACGACACCGTACGACGGTCAATGGGTGCACTATACGACGGTCATTACAGAACGCTCTATTACAGGTTACATTAACGGTGTAAGTATAGGCACGACCGCCAAAGAGAAAACAACAGCAAGTTTTGGTACTGATTTGCATGCTTACATCGGTCGCTCCAATTATTTAGGGGATGCTACTTTTGCGGGTAGCTTTCAAGATTTAAGAATTTACGGAGAGGCACTAAATAATGAAGATATCGCTGTAGTATATGAACAATCGTTTAATGAAAAGCAAATACAACAATGCAAAATAGAGCTAACGTTAGGTGATATATCGGCAGTTACAGAATCTCTTGAACTGCCTACTCAAGATAAGAATGGCGCAATGATCTCATGGACTTCTAGTGATGAGAGTGCGATTAGTCCAACCGGGGAAGTGTTCTTACGAGAAATGGAACAACAAGTGACGTTAACTGCAACCATTTCTTTAGGTGGAAGCCAGGCAACGAAGGAGTTCATGGTTACCTTACTACCTAAGGATGACTCTGTTGAGCAGATTGTCGTTAAGAATGTCTTGCTTAATGAACCTACATTTATTTTATCAGCGGGGGACAGCGAGATATTAGTAGCTACTATTTCACCTTCAAATGCAACAAATAAAAGAGTTATCTGGGCATCTAGTGACTCCAGTGTAGCGATTGTCAATTCAACGGGTAAAGTTACAGCTGTTAGTGAAGGTACAGCCACAATTACGGTACAGACTGAAGATGGAGAGTTTACAGCTACATCAGCCGTTACCGTTAAGGGAAAATCGCTAAAAGATGATCTTATTCTTCATTACAACATGAAGACGACTGAAGAAGTAGACGGTCAACTCGTACTGAAGGATGTTGCCAACAAGGCAGTTACATTTGACGGAATATTTAGAAATCCAAACAATGGACAATTCATTTCAAACAGTGAGGTTGGCTTTGTTTCCTTCAATGGTGGAAGCTCTACATCTAATAGTGGGCATGTTGAGATTCCTAAGGGCTCAAATGGACTAGATCTACTACACGGTCTGAATGAGATTACAGTATCTTCAATCGTGAACTGGACGAATGATGGGACGAATCGCTGGATCTTCGGTTTGGGTACTGTATTAACACCAGAAACGAACAAATATTTCTTCGTAACACCACGTCACGGTAGTGGATCAGGTAATATGATTGCTACAGGTATCTCTAAAAATGGCTGGCCGAACGAAGCATTAGTTACAGGTAGCGCAAACTCAAACCTTATCGGTGGGCAGTGGAAGCATGTAACGGTGTCCTTGTCCGAAGCTAGCAATAGGATAACGTTATTCGTGGATGGAGCTAAGGTTGCTTCGGGTAATGCAAAGGGACTAAAGCTGTCAGAAATTATTAATCCGGATGCTACTTTCTCTGGCTTTATCGGTAAATCAATCTTCTCAAACGATCCATACCTTCAAGGTAGCGTAGCTGATTTTCGAGTATATGATCGCGCGTTGACAGACCAAGAAGTAGGCGAGTTATATCAACAAGAAGGAGCAACTCAAATCTCCAAAATACGTCAGCTGACTGTTGATGATGCAGCGAATCAACTCAACATCAGTCGTTACTTAGGTGAAGGCGATAAAAGCACCGATAAGATAACAAGAAACGTTACATTACCGACAAGCGGTAAAAACGGCGTGAGCATTACTTGGAGTTCCAGTCATCCTACTGTCATTTCTAACCATGGCACTGTACAACGTCCAGCTGTTGAAGCAGGTAATGTTCAGGCAGAGCTTACGGCTACTTTAACGTATCAAGGAGTATCAACTACAGCTGTATTCCCTGTTACGATCTTGAAGCAATTCGATGATCAGCAGAAGGTTGATCTGGACGCTGAACAAATAGAGATCTACAATGCTGACAACGTTAAAGGTAACTTACGTCTTGTTGCTACAGGTGAACAAGGCTCCACAATTACATGGTTATCTAGCAAACCGGCTGTTGTGAAAGGAACGTCTGAAGCGGCTGGTAATGCTACACAGCTAGGCTGGGTAAGTCGTCAAGCTACGGATACGCCCGTTACGCTAATAGCTACAATTACAAATGGTGCAGCTTCTAAAGAGCTAACTTTTAACGTTACGATTAAACAAGCAATTGCGCCAGTACAGCATGATGCTTACTTCTTTGCGTACTTTACAGGTGAATATGAGGGTGGTGAAGAGATATCCTTCGCTACAGCTGAAGATCCATTGTTCTGGAAAGGGTTGAATAATGGTAAGTCGATCCTTCAATCTGATATGGGTGAAAAAGGACTTCGTGATCCATTCGTTATTCGGTCACCAGAAGGTGATAAATTCTATATGCTGGCAACCGATTTGAAAATGGGCGAAAGTACAAATTTCGACCAAGCTCAAATTACGGGTAGTCATTACATGATGATTTGGGAGTCGGAGGATCTCGTTCATTGGAGCGAGCAGCGTATGATCGAGGTTGCTCCTAAGACTGGAGGAAATACGTGGGCACCAGAAGCTATCTATGATCCAGTAACTGGAGAGTATATCGTATTTTGGGCATCATCGATGAAAAATACAGAGACATATGGTGATTATAACGGAAGACCTGCAGGTCAGTACAATGTGATGTACTACGCAACAACAAGAGACTTCTACAACTTCTCGGAGCCAAAGGTCATGATTGATGAGTCACTTCCGACCATTGATACAACGTTTATTGAGCATAATGATATATTGTACCGATTCACCAAATCAGAAGTGAATACTAAAGTGTATGTGGAGAAAGCACCAACTTTTTATTATGACAAGGACGGTATTGCAGCAAACGGCCTTCAATACAACGCTGTTCCGGGTACACGTGATAATAAACTTGGCTTGATCGGAAATAATGGAAACAACGAAGGGCAGACGATTTTTAAAGATAATAATAAAGACAAATGGTATCTGTTCCTTGATTCATGGCCATATCATGTTCGATATACAACAGATCTGGATAGTAGCACGCAATATATGAACAATGTATTAAGTAGTGATAAATATGCACTGCCGCCAGGACCACGACACGGGACGGTAATTCCAATCTCACGTGCAGAGTATGATGCTTTGCAAGAGAAGTATGCATGGAAAGGTCCAGCACCATCAACAGACCCGGTTGTACATTACTCATTTGATGAAGATACAGTAAATGGTACAACGTTAAATGACATTTCTGGCAATGGTCATCACGCAACACTAGTAGGTGGAGCAACGATTAATGAAGAGGATCGCATCGGTAAAACGGGTGGTGCACTAGAGCTTAATGGATCAACAGGATATGTGAAGCTGCCAGATAACTTGATTCAATCCTTGAATCTTGAGAAGGCTACGTTCTCTACATGGGTTCAAATGGACAGAAATCAAGCGAATCAAAGAATATTTGATTTTGCTTCCGAAACAGGCAGACAGGTTAACCGCAACACCATGTACTTGAGCACACAAGGTGATACAGGTAGTCTAGAGTTTGCTGTCGTAACACCTTTTACAGAGAAATTTAGCAATGACAGCACGCGACTGGGATCAGAATATAAATATGCGGTGAGAAATTCCGGGTTATTACCAACGAAGACTTGGCAGCATGTTGCAATTACAATGGATGAATTTGATGCCGTATTGTATGTGAATGGTCAAGAGGTTAAACGTAGCTCGACATTTAACGTTGAGCCGAGAATGTTACTGGAAACAACGATGAATTATATTGGTAAATCGAGAAACAGCTCTCATAGTTTATTTGATGGTAAATTGGATGATTTCCGTATTTATAATCGTGCATTATCCGTTGAAGAGATTGCAACATTAGCTGATGAAGACGTTACTCCTCCAGTAGAGCAGCCATCTGGGGCAGAGCTCATTCTTCACTACGATATGAATGATATCGATGGTGCAACGGTTATTGACCAAACAGGAAACTTCAACGGAAAATGGATCAATCCGTCTAAAGCAGAATGGATTCGTACACAAGATGCCGGTGTACTAAGCTTTACTGGTGGCACAACTAACTCTTATGTAGAACTGCCACAAGGAGTTCTCGATGGATTAACGGATATGACCGTTTCATCCATTGTGAACTGGAGCGGTAAAAACGCTGCGGAGTGGTTATATGCATTAGGAAGACCAAACAATAATACGCACTATACGTATTTCACACCACGTTATAACGCTAACGGTCTAGCTCGTTTAGGTATCGCGACGAATGCTTGGAATAATGAGTCTTCAACTTCTACCACGGGCTTAAAGAATAATGAATGGAAAGTAGTTACGACTGTTGTTTCAGGCACGGATGGTACACTAACGCTTTATATCGATGGTGTTGCTGTTGCATCAGGCTCAACGAATGGAATGACACTAGAACAAATAAAAAATACTTCAGGCAGTAGTGGAACCATCGGTAAGTCATTCTATACAGCTGATCCATACTTCGGAGGTATGATTGCAGACTTTCAAATCTATGATGGTGCTATGACTGCGGCAGATATTACATCACTTAAGGCCCATTCAGATCAGAAGATTGCTTTAATGGAGGGCATGCTTGTATCGGCTGCGACAGAGAAATTAACGATTCATGATCTTCTTGTTGCTAATGCATCAAAAGATACGATTATAAGCAATGTAACATTGCCAACATCAGGTGTTTATGGCACAACAATAAGCTGGACTTCAGATAAGGGGAATGTCATCTCAACTACAGGTGTCGTAACTAGACCAGCTAACGCAACAGGTGATCAAGTTGTAACGTTAACAGCAGTATTTACAGATGGTACAGAGACAGTTAACAAAACTTTTCAGTTGACGGTTAAGGCATTGCCAAACGATGTCACTTCTGTAGATGAAGCAAAAGCAGCACTAGTCGTTCATAACATTAATGATGTAAGAGGTCATATATCATTACCAACATCTGGACTATATGGAACAACGATTACTTGGGCTTCTGCTCAACCAAACGTTGTTTCAGTTACTGGAGAAGTAAAACGTCCGGCACACGGTAGTGGAAATGTAGACGTGAAGCTTACAGCTACGATTACATTAAATTCAGCATCCACTACGAAGGAATTTATTGCGAAGGTGAAGGAACTGCCTGCTGATGAAAAATATGCGGGATACTTTTTCACATATTTCACTGGAGAAGGTACTGCAACAGGGGAGCAAGTTTACTTTGCACTAAGTAACGACAATGATCCGTTGAACTGGCGAGAATTGAATAATGGTAAACCTGTATTAACCTCTACATTAGGGGAAAAGGGTGTACGTGATCCGTTCATTATTCGTTCGCCTGAAGGTGATAAGTTCTACATGATCGCTACCGATCTGAAAATTAACGGCAATGGTAACTGGGGTAGAGCACACACATGGGGCAGTCGTTCCATTATGGTTTGGGAATCGAATGATCTAGTCAACTGGACAGATCAACGCATGGTAGAGGTTGCACCAGAAGAAGCGGGTAATACATGGGCACCAGAAATTATGTACGACAATACAACAGGTGAATATATCGTATTTTGGGCATCAAGAATGTTTGATGATGCATCCCATACAGGCAGTGCTTATCAAAAAATGATGTATAGCAAGACAAGAGATTTCTATACGTTTACTGAACCGCAAGTATATCTGGATTATGGATATTCAATCATTGACACAACGATGATTGAGCATGAAGGAAAAGTGTATCGCTTTACGAAAGATGAGCAAAACAACGGAGATCCTGCTCCATTTGGCAAGATGATCTTCCAAGAGGTCGGTGACTCGATCTTAGATCCAACCTTCAAGATGATTAATCAAGGCGTTGGTAACATCAAATGGGTCGAGGGTCCAACGATCTTCAAATCGAATACCGATAAAAAATGGTATTTATTCGTAGATGAGTTTGGTGGAAGAGGTTATGTTCCATTCGAGACAACAAATCTTGCATCAGGTGTCTGGACATTATCTTCTAACTACAACTTACCAGCTAGTCCGCGTCACGGAACGGTAATTCCAATTACACAAAGTGAGTATGATGCACTCAGTGGGAAGAATGTACCTGTTAGCGGAATTAGCTTGGACAAAACAACGTTGTCAATCGTAGAAGGTCAATCAGGGCAATTGACAGCTACGGTAGCACCAGCTAATGCAACGAAAAAAGCAGTAACATGGAGCTCAAGCAATACAGCTGTTGCCACTGTAAGTGCGACAGGTCAAGTAACAGCGGTGGCACCAGGAACAGCAAGGATTACAGTAACTACAGTGGATGGTGGTTTATCATCAAGCGCTACGGTAACGGTAACACCATTGGTTGATGGAACACCACAAGCACCAAACAGTGGTAATGGAAATGGTGGCGGTAACGGTAACATTCCTGCACCTACAGTACCAACAGCTCCAGGTGGAAATGAGCCAGTGGTCATGGACAACGGCCAAATACACATTAAGCCGGTCGTAAATGAGAGCGGTGCTTCTAAAGTGAAGTTAAGTGCGGATACGGTGAAGCGTGCGCTTGATCAAACGACAGGCGGTAAGTTACACATGCGAGTTGAAGCTGATGAGAGCTTGAACGGGCTAACGATTGAGCTCGCATTAGATGCGCGCTTAACAAGTGGATCTTCTACGGTAGATCGCATTGAGATCAACACAGGCTCTGCAGTTGTAACAGTGGCAACCGAATTGCTTGGAACAGGAACAAGTGCGGGAAAAACGTTAGGATTGTCGATTAAGAAAATTGCAGCTAATCAATTGCCAGCTGGCGCACAAGCTCAGCTGAACGGTGAGGTCGTATACGATATTGAGCTAACGATTGATGGTAAGAAACTTACAGAGTTTGATGGCAGAGATGATCTCGTAATTGAATTGCCATACACACTAAAGGCTAACGAAAATCCAAACAACGTCGTTGTATACGATGTGAAGGACAACGGAGAGCTAAGAGTGGTGACGAATGGTAAATACAATGCAGCGACAGGAAAAGTAGAGTTCAAGCCAACGTATCTAAGTAAGTATACGGTAGCGTATGTTTCAACGAGCTTTAAGGATGTGACCCAAGATTGGGCGAAGGATGCGATCTCAGCATTGGGAGCAAGAGGCATTGTGAAGGGTGTAGGCGACGGCGAGTTTAATCCGAATGGTCAAGTGACAAGAGCAGAATTCATCACCATGCTGATGAATATGTTTGAGCTATCGGATGAGAGAGCAACGACAAGTTTTAGTGATGTGAAGCAAGGAGAATGGTACCATGGAAATATCGCAACCGCGCAGAAACTGGGGATTGTGAATGGGAAACCAAATGGACGATTCGGAGTTCATGAGAACATTACGCGAGAAGATATGGCGGTTATGGTATACAAGGCGATCCAAATTAAGCAACTAGCGTTAGCAAGTGGTGAAGCTACAGCCTTCAAGGATGAAGCAAACATCGCAAGTTATGCGAAGCAAGCGGTAAAGACAATACAGGGAGCAGGCATAATAAACGGTGTAGGTAACGATGAGTTTGCACCGAAGAAGAATGCTAGTCGTGCAGAAGCAGCAGTGATGATCTATAATTTGTTGGGTTTGATGTAGACACGTTAATTATAAGGCAGTTGCTATTGATTCACTCAGATCATAAAGTTGGGCGGAAGAACTTGTTCCGTCCACTTTTTTATTTGTTTAATCAGCGAGTTTTATTTGAAAGCGCTTTAAATTTATTGTAGACAACGGCTATGTCGGATGATATATTGTTTCTATAAGAAACAATATTATTTTTAAGAGAAATAATAATAAACGTGTCGATGGTAGGGCGGAGGAAACGATCTCTCGGAACTTATGTTTGGACACCACAAAAAGGACGGGGAAACGATGACTAAAATCGAGACAAGCATTCAATCCTTTGACGGTACACAGCTTTATTTCAGCAAGGATACAGTAGAAAATGCAAAAGCCGCTGTCGTCATTGTTCACGGACTAGCTGAGCATGCAGGGCGCTACGATTATTTGACAGAGAAGCTGAATCAGCGTGGGTTTAGCGTGTATCGCTTCGACCATCGGGGTCATGCCAGATCCGAGGGACAGCGTACGTTTTATAAAGAGTTTGATCATCTTATTGAAGATGTTCATGTCATTGTCGAGGCGGCATTGCAAGAGAGCGGTGATCTTCCGCTGTTTGTCATCGGACATAGTATGGGCGGTTTTGCAACCTCGTCCTTTGGAACGAAATATCCAGGCAAGGTCAAAGGCATCGTGTTATCCGGAGCGCTCACTCGGTACAATACAAAAGTTGCTGGAGAACTGCCGATGGAACTTCCTACAGGCACGTATTTCCCAAATGAGCTGGGCAGCGGCGTATGTAGTGATCCCACAGTTGTATCCGCTTACGCGAATGACCCGCTGGTTGAAAAGCAGATCTCTGTAGATTTATTTAATAGTCTGGGAAATGGCATAATGTGGCTCAAGGAGAACGCCAAGCAGTTTACAGATCCCGTGCTTGTACTGCATGGGGCCAATGATGGACTGGTCAGCGAAAAGGATTCCCGTGACTTTTACGGCGATATCGCTTCAACAGATAAAACACTCAAAATTTATGCTCATCTGATGCATGAGATATTTAATGAACCGACTCGTGATGATGTTATTGAAGAAGCAATTACATGGATTGAAAAACGGATCTGATTTCAGTAGAGTAAGAGAGAGAATCTGAATATGAAAGGGATTACGCATGAAATTAGATTGGATGGGCGACCATCGGGAACTGATTGAGAAAATTATCAAATACGGTAATGCGTACTCAAACACGTATAAGCTGCAGCGAAGTTATGGTACAGACATGATGTTCTCTGCCTCACAGATTCAGACGCTGGAATACATTCTGGAAGCCGAGGACAAGGAAGAGAAGATGTCGGAAATGGCAGCACGCCTGGGCGTAAGCCGCAGTACATTTTCCAAGAACGTGAAGAATCTGACGGAAAAAGGCCTGCTCGAAAAATTTCATTTAAGCGGTAACCGCAAAGACATTTACGTCAAACCTTCGGAGAAAGGTCGCGAGGTATATGCGAAGTATACCGAATTTGTAAGGGAGCTTTGCTTTGATGAGATTTTCAAGTATGCAGATCAGATTTCAGAGGCGGATAAGCAGAACTTTATTCGCATCATGGATTTGTTTGCTGACGTGCTCGTCTGGTATGGTGAAAAAGAACAGGAAGCGCGCAAGTTAATCAGAATTGATTCCTCTGAAACATGAACCTTGAAATTAAGGGCAACAGCCCATTCCCTCCGCGAATGTCCGTCATACAGTATAAAGTGCTCAATGCAGCAGAGGCTGTAGGACAATTATTCAGCAGGGAGTGGGATGTGTGAAATCATCAACAAAGCTTACCGGACGGGTTATTTATAAAGGAGATCCGGGATATGAAGCGGCGCGCAAGAACTGGGACCCGCATACCGACAAATATCCTAAAGTTTTTGTTTTTGCCCAAAAGACGAAAGATGTATCCAACGCTATCCGATGGGCTCGTGAAAACAATGTACCGATCAGGCCGCGGAGTGGAAGACATGCGCTTGAGGTTAATCTTTCACAAGTGAATGGTGGAATTGTCATTGATGTAAGTGATCTGAATTCCATCAAGCTTGATAAAAAAAATGGAACGGTTGTTGTTGGAACAGGAAACCGAGTGGGAAGAATTGCAAATACCCTTGCCAAGCAAGGATTCATAGCTCCTTTTGGTGACAGCCCTACTGTAGGGATCGGTGGAATTACGTTAGGTGGGGGAATTGGGCCTCTCCAGCGTACGATCGGTCTCATCAGTGATAACCTGCTTGAGGTAGAGATGGTGGACGCCAAAGGAAAAGTGATTCGGGCTAATAAAAATCGTAATTCGGATCTCTTTTGGGCCTCGCGTGGAGGAGGCGGTGGTAACTTCGGAGTGTACACCCGCTACAAATTCAAAGTGCGCCGTGCTCCAGCGAAGGCGACTGTATTTAAAATCACCTGGCCATGGGCTCAATTCGAAAAGGTGCTCAAAGTATGGCAGAGGTGGGCTCCCTCTGTGGATACAAGACTGGGCAGCGAGTTGTCCATCGGACCGAAAAAGGGTGGCAATGTCGTCATGGAGGGGCTGTTCCTAGGGTCAAAAACAGAGGCACTCCGTCTATTGCAGCCGATTACGAGTGTTGGCACACCGACAAGTTCCATTGTTCGTTTGTTACCTTACACGGAAGTTGTGAAGTTCTTATTACAACCTGATCCGACCGAGACTCAACGGTATAGCAACCAGTTCTCGTCCGGTTTTGGACGAAAACCATTCCCCGACAAAGCCATTAAATCGATGCGAACATTTTTGGAGAACCTGGAAGAGGGACCAGGCGGATTCTATTTCCTCAACTGGGGCGGAGCAGTAAGTCGCAAATCACCTAGATCAACCGCCTTCTTCTGGCGTAAAGAGAAGTTCTATGTGGAATGGACCAGTACGTGGCTCAAACCATCCCATGCCGCCAAAAATATCGCACTCGCTCGTAATACTCGCAAGAAATTGCAACCATACATTGTAGGTTCCTATATCAACGTTCCAGACCAAGGGATCAAGAATTCCGGTCCAGTGTACTATGGAGCCAACTATGCCAGACTGCGGAGAGTCAAAGCCAAGTATGATCCGAAAAATGTGTTCAACAATCCGCAAAGCATTACTCCTGCTCGGATAGTGTAGTCCATGTTCACTTGTTTAATACCTCTTCAATGAGTGAAGAAAACACGCCTTAATTGGCGTGTTTTTTGTTGAAGTGAACTTATTTTCAAAAGGAAACTAAAAAGCCGCCCTCGGTCATATGACCAAGAGTGGCTTCTTCACATGTTAAATACGCACGGCAGTTAAAGCGCTATTAAGCTTTAACTTGTTCTCCAGCAAATACTTCAACGTTCATTGGAGCGGCCATGAAAGCTGCTGCTTGTTGAACAAAAGCTTGGAAATGCGCGCTTGTGTTGTGGGAAGCTGTAGCAGCTTCATCTTTCCACAGCTCGATCATCGTGTATTGTTGTTCGCGTTCTGTGCTTTTTGCCAAATCGTAGCTGATGTTACCTTCTTCTTGACGTGTTGCAGCAATCAGTTCTTTCGCAGATGCGAGGAATGCTTGCTCTTGGTCCGGTTTAATTTGCAGATGAGCGTGAATGATAATCATAATGTATAACCTCCATATTGTGTTTGTTTGGAATGTGTTAAGAATATATGCTTATTGACCAATTTAATCGAAACTTACAGGGAAACCGTCCCTGATATTATGCCCAAGTTGTGATGGTTTCTACAGGCAGACGGTAGGAAGGGTGGCCTTCTTTGGCCGATTTACCGATCGAGATCAACATAACGGGTTGATAACGCTCTTTGTCCATGCCAAATGCTTCTGCAATTTGATCTTTCTCATAACCACCAATTGGGTTGGTGTCATAACCATGAGCACGAGCAGCAAGCATCAATTGCATGGAAGCAAGGCCAGCATCGATCAGGTTAACGTCGCGAAGATCGGAAGCAGCCATCTTTTCGTAATAAGGCATTACAGTTTTGAGCTGCATATCCTTAATGTCTTGTGGCATGTAACCAAGTTCTACAGCTTTACCAAAAATCTCATCCATGTATTCAACGTTGTTCATATCAATGAATACGCCAATAACAGCGGCAGAAGTCAACACTTGATTTTGATTAAATCTCGCAAGTGGAGCAAGCTTTTCTTTACCTTCAGTCGTATCTACAACCAGAAAACGCCAAGGCTGCAAATTGATCGAAGATGGTGCACGGGAAGCTTCGGACAGAATTTCAGTCATTTCTTCACGGCTAATTTTCACTTCAGGATCGTAAAGTTTAACAGAACGACGACCGTAGGTGATTTCGTTAAAATCATTGGTTTTTTGGAATTTGCTTTCAATTGTACTCATGCATGGATCTCTCCTCTATATATGGGTTTAGAAATTGTTCTGCATACGTTCCAGGAAATCGGCGAGTGACTGAACTTCGTCTTCACTGAAATCCTGTAAAATCTGGTTGATAAAATTGGTCTTCTCAGCTTTGTAGCCTTCAATCTGCTTCCGACCGTGGTCCGTCAAACGAACAAAAGTGACCCGATTATCATCAGGATTTTTACGTCTTGTAACCATCAGGTCCGCCTCAAGCTGTTTCAAGTGTCGTGTAATCGCAGCACTATCAATGTTAATGATTTTCTGCAGCATGGATTGGTTAATCTCATCGACCTGATCCAGCTCATGCAGAATTTCAAAGCGAGAGGAACTGATACCTGTACAGCGTTCGAACTTGGGACTGAGTTTGTTACCCAGCACGTTCAACAGATTAATGATTTGTTCTTCTTTGGAAACAATACGTGTCATGACTAGACCTCCCGGGTGAATCTGAATCATGAACAACGGCGCATGTTAACCAATGATTAATGTTGCAGTATACAATGCCATTGCCTAATGATTATTTGGATGCTCTCGAATCATTGATGTATCAATATTTGATGCGTCAATCATTGATGGCTCAATTAATATATCATGCCTTTTATGATTTTGCAACAGGTTAGAAAATGTTGCTGATTCTAGCGTTATTATCCCGCTACGTATACATTGCAGTCCAAGTATGTTGTCCAAATGGATAAGTTAATATTGATTGTGCATGTTATTGAGAATTGTTATCAATTGATTTATAATGAAATGAAATATACATAATGAGCGAAAATTACAGGCAGTCATAAGAGCAGCAAGAAGGTATGTCGATGTAATATGGCGGGAGGGAAAGTACAGCGGATATGAATTTGAATGATCACATCAGGTTGTGGAATCATGTATTTGTCAAAATACTGGATGTACGCCAAAACGCTTTGCATCCTGGGGAGAAGTTGAAGAATTATCAACTACCAGCAAGTACCTATTTATATATCACCGACGGAAGTGCACGGATACGAATGGATCAACACAGATACATCGTGGAGGGATTCCACATCATTCATGGAGGCAAGCAGGCGTATTTAAACATGGAGACGGATTCGGGCGTGGCGTATTATATGATTTTGTACAAAGCCATCCTAGCCTTGCCCTGTGGGATGGAAATTCAGTGTCTGATGGACCATGAACGTCCGTTTCAGGACCAATATGCACTTGTACCAACCCGTCCGCTACACATGTATCAGTGTATGGAGGAATTGAAGCAGGAGTGGGAGCAGTCTACCAAGCTTGCAAAGTTACATGCCAAAACCTTATTTCATCAATGGGTATATCTTTTATTGACAGACTTACACGAACAATCCATTCTGCCACATAAACCGGATACGGTCACACAGGCTATTGAATATATGAATGCTCACCTCCATGAGCCCATAGCTCTTGACGTAATGGCAGAAGCAATGGAATGCAGTGTGGGGCACTTGTCGAGGCTGTTCAAACAAAAGTTAAACATCAGTCCCATCCAGTATCTTGGACAGATTCGAATGGAGAGGGCCGCACATCTTCTGGTGCATACCAGTGCTACGCTGCAACAGATTGCAGAACAGATCGGCTATCCGGATGCACATTCACTGAGCCGCAGTTTCAAAAAAATAAAAGGCCTTTCTCCAATTCGCTACAAAAAAGGAGTAAGCCAACGGTTAAACAAGTCGAAACAGCCAATGGTATTGAACAACAAGCAAGATTTGCCCAGTGTAATGCAAGAAAATGCCCTTCTTTCGTTACATTCCCATCTATATAATGATATTGATTATCAATATCAAAAGAATGTTGGAGGGGAATCAATAATGCAAGGAAAATTCAAAATGACAGCACTAAGCATGATGTTGTGTCTCACGCTATTGCTCACGGCCTGTTCCAGTCCAGCACCGTCTGCAAGTGGTACGCAAACAGAGACCAATGCGGCTACTACACAATCGGGTAACCAGGCAACGGAGGCAGGGAAATCGACCGCACAGCCGGAGACGCGGACCGTCTCTACAATGAGGGGAGATGTGGTAATCCCGGCCAATCCGCAGCGTGTTGCTTCAGATCAATATATGGGGTATCTGCTGAAACTGGGCATAGTACCGGTTGGTGTAAGAACATTTATGCTGAACGAAGGATGGATTGAAAAGTCTGGCATTGCTACTGATGTTATAGCGGGTATTGAGGATTTGGGAGGAGAGTTCCCAATGAATCTGGAGAAGTTAGTGTCACTTGAGCCGGATCTCATCATCGGTTCCATTGATAAAAATATTGAGGATTACGAAAAAATTGCAACGACCGTCTTTTTACCTTATTGGGAAGGTGATAAAACTTCTGGCCCACTGGAAAAGCTGCGCCGGATTGCTGGTGTTTTTGGAAAAGAGAAGGAAGCAGAGCAATGGATCACGACATATGAAGAGAATATCGAAGAGACTAAGAAGCAGATTGATGGTGTAATTAAAGAAGGCGAGACCGTATCCATCATACAAATAGGGTACAAAGCGTTGTATGTACTTGGTGCAGAAGGCGGGAACTATGGTAGTTCCACGATCTATGAGATGCTGAAACTGCCTCCAACTCAGCAAGCACTCGAAATGAAGGATGGATTCGAGACGATCTCCCTTGAAGTACTGCCTGAGTATATGGGAGATCATATCTTCTTATATGGTTCGGGTAGTGAGGACGCCAAAGAGATCCTGAACAGCGAGGTTTGGAAACGTCTGCCTGCTGTGCAGAAAGGACAAGTCTACGCCTATGGTTCCTTGGATGGTACAGAGGATGAGTTCGTCATGGAAGATCCCTATTCACTGGAGTTGCAGTTGGATAGTATAAAGAATTTACTATTGGGAGCTGAAAAATAGAGTGTAATCAGTTCACATAGAATCGATCCAAAACGGGGAGGTGACGTCATCATGGAGGAAAATGATTGGATCAAACAACTGGAGCGACTACATTTCTCTGCTGTCCACGTCTGCCATTACTCTAGCAATCCGGGGGCTGTTCAGCGTCGGATCTGGAAAAGGTTCGCCATTTGCAGGGTCATCGCGGGCAAAGGATCTTTGTCTATGGATAACATTGTACATACGGTGTCTCAAGACGAGTGGTTTTTGTTGAAGCCAGGAATGCATGTGGAGTTTCAGACGGATATGGAAGCACCTGTCCGATATCAGATCATTTTATTTTCCTGTGTTACACTTACCCGGCGTCGGAATGCTTGGCATACCGAGGCATTGGATCTCCCTGTGACGGGCAAGCTTAATGTTCCTTCCAATACACGTGATATTCAGGAGATGATGGATACCCTGATGAGTGGAAAACACTCGTTTACGAGTCTGGAAAAGACGCGCAGGAAACATCTTTTGCATCAGTTGTTGATTCAGTTAATGATGCACGTGAAAGAAGCAACTCACCCTGTAGCGGGGATGGATTTGGCACTTGATTATATGACACATCAGTATAGGGAAGACATTCGAATTGATCAGATGGCCGGCATGGCAGGGCTTAGTGTGAATCATTTTATAAGAACATTCAAACGACAATTAAATATGACCCCGATTGAATATATCCTGAATCTACGTATGGCAAAGGCCAAGCAGTTGTTATTTTCTTCAGATAAAATCAAGGAAATTGCGGAGCAAGTGGGTTATAAGGACGAGCACTATTTCAGCAGAGTTTTCAAGAAAAACGAAGGAATCGCCCCAACGTTGTATATGAAAAATAAAGTGAATCGCATTGCCACCTTATATTACGGGTTGGACGATTATGTGATAACGCTCGGTTTGAGGCCAGTATCCGCTTTATCCTATGGTCAGAGGGTGGCTCGTCATGTTGCCATACCTGCGCTTCAAGCACACAGTCATCAGGGACTTATTCTGGATAGCTTCAATCAGAACTATGATGATTTGAGGCGAGTCCAACCGGACCTGATCATTACAAGTGATCGTTTGGAGCCAAATGACTCCCTGAATCGTATCGCGCCTACCACCATGCTGGAGCATACCAACCATTTTGGCGAGAGGCTTCTGTATATGGCGGACATTATGGGTCGCACCGAACAGGCCGTACAGTGGATAGAACAACATGCTGAACTGAGCCGGGTTCTTCGAGGACGCATTCAATCGAGGTGGGGGAAACAGAGTGCCATGTTCATCCGGGTGACTTCTCATTTCTACCGAATGTATGGATTGAACAACCAGACAGGGGCGCTATTGTATGATGATCTGGGATTTTATTTGCCTCGTGATTTTCCGGAACAACAGTGGGCTGTAGAGAGCAAAGTTTGCGATTTGCAGTTATACGACGCGGATCATGTGTTTGTAATGGTCGATCCCACAGAAGACGCACGTGCTCAACTGAGGCAATTACAGCAATCCAGTGCATGGTTGGCATTAAAGGCTGTTCAAGAAGGCCATGTATATAATGCAGGAGATATTTTTTTCAAAACGCTGGGTCCCACCGGACGCATGTGGGCCATGCGATATGTGGCAGAGCAACTTGGGGTTACCTTACGGTGATATTGTGCAAGAGAAGAGAGTGGAATAATCCATGGTAAGCCTGTATGCTTTTCCCTACTATAGTGATAATGATTATTATTATTAAATAGTAGAGGGGATTTACTACAAATGGTAAGACAGAGAGCAACAACGATGATACTGTTGGCCCTGCTTGTGCTCGTTCTGACGGCATGTAGCAAGGCATCAGAAGTAACAGAAGCAACGCCTCCGCAACAGGATACACCTGTGGAAGAGAGTGGTACGCAAACGATTGAGCATCTTAAAGGAACAACGGTTGTACCGCAAAAAATAGAGCGTATGGTGGTATTATCTGCTGCTTACATCGATCACATGTTGACGATTGGTGAGAAACCAGCAGGCGTTAATGTAGAAGTTCGTTACGGAGGAGATTATTTGCCTTACTTTGCAGATCAGCTTGCCGGCATTCCAACGGTAGGGTCTGCAGACAGTCCTAACCTGGAGGCTATCCTTCAGATTGATCCGGATGTCATCGTTATTGAGAGTCGAACTGCGGAGAGTACGTATGATCAGTTGGAGAAAATCGCTCCGACGATTGTACTGGGTACTGAATGGCTGGATTTTGTTGATGATTCAACATATTGGACACAGGATCTGTTGACCATTGCCGGGATGTACAACAAAGTGGATCTGGCAAAAGAAAAGATAGCCGAGGTAGAGCAGCAGGCGAAGCAATTAAAAGCGAAGATCGAACAACTGGATCAAAAAAAGTTGGCTTATCTGCGTGTAAGAGAGAAGACCTTACAAATTTACGCGGCAAAAGGACATCCAACCAACACACTTTTGTATCATGATCTTGGATTTGTGCCAACGACTGTGACACCTGCCGAACAACGTGAGGACCTGTCCATGGAGAAAATTGCAGATGTGGATGCTGATTTCGTAGTTCTGGAGATTGACCCGAATGCCGATGAGTATGTAAACAACATCAACGCAAGCTCACTCTGGAAGGCAGTGCCGGCTGTCGGTGCAGATCAGGTCTATACGACAGACTCGTTCTGGTTGTTTAAGGGCTGGGGAGCGATTGGGCGAAGCGAGATTATCAACGATTTTGAAGAGATGATTCAATAGATGAGACATTATCCAAGACATGATTATTCAGAGATGTCGGAAGTGTTACAGCAATTTTTTGTGACGACGATCCAAGTGGACTGCGATGATTCCAAGTATCCTTTCCGTGTGAAGGATCTGCTGAATGAAGAGAAACGAAACTTGATATTGCGTGAACAGGCTATGCAGCAAGGGCTTCAATTGGGCGGAAGAGGAAGTGCGGCCGTCGGTACACTTTTTGCCAAACGTTACTCCGTATTCGTGATGTCCGTAATTTCAGCATTCAGTCTATACGATACTATACTTAGCGTTGCAGACGATGATGTGCGGTTTGAATTGAATGGTGCAGGTGGCATGCGATATGAGACTCTGCTGGAGAGAACCTCTCTGGAGGGTGAAGATCCTGTTCAGCGCAGGTCAGAGAGTGGCTTGCTCAAGAAAAGAGTGCTGCTACATCTGGAACCTGTCCTGCGAGCGGTAGCCGTCGCTACAAGAGCGAGCGATAAGGTCATGTGGTCTCTGGTTGCCCATAATGTGCAACAATTGTATGCACGTATGATCAATGATCAGAGCATTTGGAAGACAGATGAACGGCTTGCAAAGATTCAAGAAGATCAAAGCCTCTGGCTGGATCGGCAAAACGATAATGCATGTACATTTGCCAATGAGCTGCAGCGCTTCGAACATTCCGGGTGGCAGGGACCTCCGTTCCTGCTACGCCGATATTGTTGTTTGGCCTATCTGGTTGGAGACGGAAGTCATACACATGGGTATTGTGACAGTTGTCCGAAGCTGGATTCGGAATCCCGATTGCGTAAACTTCTTCAGCAGTGAACAGACACTCTTGTACCGCATGGTACGAATCTGTTTCAGACAAACCATGTTCTCTTCGGTTTCCAGTGGATAGAATCTATGATCGACAAGTTACACAACCTGCAGCGGCTTGAGCCAGCGTCTGCGGGTTTGTTGGCTTTGTACAAGTTCACGATACCTTTGCATTGAGGGATAGTATTCGTTATACTTCAAGCTATTGATCAATTAATCACTAACTATTGGAGGGCGGATTATCATGGCAAAGGATGCAGCAGCGTCGGTTAACCGGCGAAATGATATTATCTCTGCAGCAATTGACGTCTTCGCGGAAATTGGCTATTATCGTGCGACTACAGCCCAGGTGGCTGAACGGGCACAGATCTCACAGCCGTATATATTTCGTTTTTTCAAAACAAAAGAAGCTTTATTATTAACTGCAATTGAGGTCTCATGGACACGGGTGATTGATTCGTTTCGAATTGTGGTGGAGATGGCGACACCAGATCAGTTAGAGAATGATCTCATTGAAGCCTATGATAAGATTCTGGAATCGCACAAGAGCGAGATCTTGCTTCAGATGCAGGCGCAAACGATCCGGGAGGAAGTCATTCGTCAGGCTATGCAAAAAGGCATTAGTGATGTAAGAGCCATGGTACTGGAAGCTTTCACCGTTGCAGGAATTGCTGAACCGCTAAAAAGAACCATGATTTTTCTGGCAATTGGGATGTTGTGTAATGTATCTAATGCACTGGATATGCCAGAGTTGAAGGAACGATAGAGAGGGAGGTAAAGTCCCTTTTTATATTTTAGTTATTGATCAATCACTAAATGGATGAAAGAGGTCGATCTACGATGAAAAGAGCTATTGTGATTGGAGCCACAGGTGGAACAGGTGCAGCAATTACGGAGGAATTGATTAGACGAGGGATTTCAACGATCGCATTTGGGCGCTCCCGTCAAAAGTTGGAGCAACTTGCGGTAAAATTGGGATATCCGGATCACCTGCTAATTGCAGTTGGAGATGCATTTCGGTCGGAGGATATTATTGCTGCTTCCCAGGGTGCCGATGTCATATTTCATTGTGCGAATGTCCCTTATAACGAGATGGAGAGCAGGCTGATTCCGCTCGGTGAATCTGTGATGGCGGCGGCAGAACACTTGGGTCTGAACGTGGTTGTTATAGACGGAATCTATCCCTATGGCAGAAGACAAATGAAGGAAGTAACGGAAGAACATCCGAAGCAGCCACATACCCGCAAAGGCAAGACACGACTTGCCTATGAACAGATGTTATTCAGCACAAGATGGAGTAGAACTCAGGTGATGATCGTTCGTTTGCCAGATTATTATGGCCCATCGGCTAATCAGGCTTCCTATCTGGGTTCAACCCTTGAAGCGATAGCAAAAGGAAAGATGGCTTTTTTTATCGGGAATATGAACGTGCCGAGAGAGTATATTTATTTACCGGATGCTGCGGTCATGGTGGTGGAGCTGGCAAGCAGAGAGATGACGTATGGACAGAATTGGAACATTCCTGGATCGGGGATCATCTCGGGTCATGACATCGTGCGATTGGCACAGAAGGCTGCGGGAAGAAGCAAACCTGTGATGGCGTTAGGAAGAATGGGATTGTCTTTGATTGGACTAGGTGTACCCGTTATGAAAGAAATTGTAGAAATGTTATATCTGACTGAGGAACCCCTGATCTTGAGTAGACAGAAGTATGAGGAACGGATTGGCCCGATTGTGGCAACATCTTTTGAAGAAGGAATTGCGTTGACGATTAAGGAGTTGGAGTTGCAGGGGGAGTAGAGGGGAATATATTTTTCGGAGAAAAGTAATTGATTGATCACTAACTGTGAAGGTTTTATAGGTATATTGAATAGGGGGGGCGCACAAAGCTAGTCCAGGGCATAGAGTGTACTATTGTAAAATGCGGGGATTTGACGTGGTGTACAAGGAGGGGGGATTCTCTTGTGAGCGGTATATCCAAAAGGAAACGCAAAATTTCCTCAATCAGTACAGGTAAACGGAAAGCAAAAAAATCAAAAAAGCACTCTATCCCAAAGAAGAAGAGTAAGTCTTGTAAGAAAAGCAGACGTAAATGCAAAAAAAAGAAAAGTCACAGGATTCCTTTCCTTCGCGGCCCACGGGGTTATCAAGGAATGAGAGGATTCACAGGAGCAACAGGTGCTACTGGGTTAACCGGAGACCCTGGGTATCCCAGCATATGGGGAGCAACCATTTTAACAGGACGGACCGGAGTAACTGGAACCACGGGAAGTACCGGAATAACTGGAGTCACAGGTGCAACAGGAGCTACCGGACTGACGGGCACCACAGGTGTGACTGGAACTACAGGATTTACAGGTCCGACCGGTCCAACGGGTGAGGAGGGAGCAACTGGATCTACAGGAAGCACAGGAGTGACAGGTGCGACTGGCACTGGATCAACTGGAGTCACAGGAACAACCGGCGCAACTGGAATTACCGGATTTGGTGTTACAGGCGTGACCGGTGCTACAGGAGATACCGGTATAACCGGCTTTACAGGTCCAACTGGAGTTGCAGGATTAGCTGGGGCTACCGGGTTCACTGGAGCAACTGGTCCAACTGGGATGGGTGTGATGGGACTAACGGGATCTACTGGTGAAACAGGATTCACGGGAGTGACTGGAGCGACTGGACCAACCGGAGCGATGGGTCTAATAGGTATTACAGGTGCGACTGGATTAACGGGAAGTACTGGCGAAATTGGAATCACAGGCCCGTCCGGAGCAACTGGTATTACTGGAACCACAGGCGTCAGTGGCGTAACTGGAACGACAGGTACTACGGGCGCGACCGGCCCAACCGGTGAGACAGGTATCACCGGAGTTACAGGCGCTACAGGATTTACTGGAGCAATAGGAACAACGGGAAGTACGGGTCCAACTGGAAATACTGGCATAACCGGCACGACAGGGATAACAGGTGCGATCGGCGCAACTGGTGCCACTGGGGGGATCGGGTCTACGGGAGTTACTGGTGTTACGGGTGTAACCGGATCTACTGGAAGTACTGGTGAGACGGGGCTAATAGGAGTCACAGGTCCAACTGGTGTCACTGGCACGACTGGCTTAACTGGCGTTACGGGTACAGCAGGTACGACTGGACTAACTGGCGCAACTGGTACGACTGGAGAAACAGGCAACACAGGAACGACAGGATTTACTGGTGCGACCGGAGCGACTGGCGTCACTGGAGAGACGGGTCTAACAGGTACTACGGGGGCAACTGGATTAACTGGTGTGACGGGAGCAACCGGCGAAACAGGCACGACAGGCATCACTGGCGTTACTGGAAATACTGGTGCTTCAGGGATTACTGGATTTACGGGCAGTACAGGTGCGACCGGCACGACTGGTTTGAGAGGATTCACCGGAGCGACAGGAAGTACTGGAATAACAGGTAATACTGGTGAAACAGGAGTTACAGGTACGACCGGATTACCTGGCACTACCGGTATCACAGGTACGACTGGTGTGACAGGACTCACTGGGGCTACTGGTATAAGTGGTGTCACTGGTGAAACAGGACCAACAGGTACAACCGGATTAACTGGCGTTACTGGAATTGCGGGCACAACAGGAACGACTGGAGTAACCGGTGCAACAGGTATTACTGGATTTACAGGCATTACAGGTGCGATCGGAGCGACTGGAGTCACAGGTACGACTGGTGTGTCAGGACCCACCGGGGATACAGGAGTAACGGGAACTACCGGTACCACAGGAATAACTGGCGTTACCGGAGCAACTGGTGCCACTGGAGAGACGGGTCTAACTGGGAACACCGGCACGACAGGTGTGACAGGACCGACCGGGGCTACTGGAGCAACGGGTACCACCGGAGTTACAGGTGCTACAGGATCTACTGGGGCGATAGGGGCAACGGGAAGTACAGGTACAACCGGCGTTACTGGCATAACAGGTACGACCGGTACTACGGGAGTTACAGGCATAACCGGCAATACTGGTGTAACAGGAGCCACAGGAATTACTGGAGCAACTGGAACTACTGGAGATACAGGTCAAACAGGGGTCACAGGAACGACAGGTGTGACGGGATCAACTGGCGCAACTGGAGAAACGGGGATTTCAGGTGCAACAGGAGTTAGTGGCACAACAGGAATTACCGGAGCTACCGGAATTACGGGTGCTACAGGAAACACGGGGACGACAGGTGTAACTGGAGAAACAGGGTTAACCGGAATCACCGGTGAGACCGGAGCCACAGGGATTACAGGTACAACTGGACTAACTGGCTTTACTGGAACCACGGGTATCACAGGCGTGACCGGAGCTACCGGACTGACTGGGGCGACTGGAGCAACCGGAGCAACCGGAATTACAGGTATCTCGGGAGTGACTGGCGTAACCGGAACGACGGGAATTACGGGAGCGACCGGGGCCACTGGTGTCACTGGAGAGACGGGTCTAACAGGAGGTACAGGTGCAACTGGGATCACAGGAACCACGGGTACAGCTGGTGTAACTGGCCCAACAGGTGCGACTGGAGAAACAGGAAGTACAGGTTCCACTGGAGTAACCGGCGCAACCGGAACAACTGGTGCAACTGGAGAGACTGGGCTAACAGGAGTCACAGGTGTCACCGGGGAAACGGGTCTAACTGGGGCTACAGGTGTAACGGGCTCAACCGGTTCGACTGGCCCAACAGGAGAGACAGGACTAACAGGTATAACTGGAGCTACTGGAAGTACGGGTGCGACGGGAACAACTGGTGTTACAGGTGCAACCGGAGTTAGTGGCACAACAGGAATCGCTGGTGTAACTGGCGCGACAGGACTCACCGGGGTTACTGGTTCAAATGGTAATACCGGAGCTACTGGCATAACCGGGGTCACCGGCGAAAAAGGGCCAACCGGCACAACTGGCTTAACAGGCGTTACGGGTACAATTGGTGTGACCGGAGCAACAGGCGTCACTGGAGAGACCGGAGCAACAGGTCTGACGGGAAATACAGGACCAACGGGTGACACCGGATTTACGGGTCCAACAGGTGAAACAGGAATCACTGGAGTTACAGGCCCTACTGGAGCAACCGGCTCAATCGGAACTACTGGAGATACAGGTTCAACAGGGGTCACAGGAACGACTGGTGTGACTGGACCGACCGGTGCAACTGGAGAAACGGGATTTACAGGTGCGGCTGGACTAACAGGCATTACCGGAACCACGGGTGTCACAGGAGGTACCGGAGCCACAGGAATTACGGGAGCGACCGGAACCACTGGCGTTACTGGGGAGACTGGTCTAACAGGAGGTACAGGTGCAACTGGTATTACAGGTGCTACGGGTGCGACTGGATTAACTGGTATTACCGGAACCACGGGTACAGCTGGTGTAACGGGCCCAACAGGTGCCACTGGACCAACAGGAAGTACAGGTGCCACGGGAGTAACCGGAACAACTGGTGTAACTGGAGAGTCGGGTCTAACAGGAGTCACTGGTGTCACTGGTGTCACCGGGGAAACGGGTCTAACTGGGGCCACAGGTGTAACGGGCCCTACCGGTTCGACTGGCCCTACAGGAGAGACGGGGTTAACCGGGGTCACAGGTCCGACTGGTGTGACGGGACTGAACGGTGCAACTGGAGAAACTGGAATTACAGGTACAACTGGACTAACTGGCATTACTGGAACCACGGGTATCACAGGCGTGACCGGAGCTACCGGTGCCACTGGTGTCACTGGGGAAACGGGTCTAACAGGATTCACAGGCGCGACGGGATCGACTGGGGCGACAGGAGCAACCGGAATTACAGGTATTTCGGGAGTGACTGGCGTAACCGGAACGACAGGTGTTACTGGAGAAACAGGGTTCACAGGACTGACGGGAGCGACCGGTGCCACTGGTGTTACTGGGGAGACCGGTCTAACAGGAAACACAGGTGTAACGGGTCCTACCGGTTCGATTGGCCCAACTGGTGAAACAGGACCAACCGGCACGACTGGTTTAACTGGCGTAACGGGACTTACTGGTGTGACCGGAACTACTGGCACTAGTGGCATAACGGGAACAACTGGTATTACGGGAGTAACCGGAGCAACAGGTGTCACTGGAGAGACGGGTCTAACAGGAGGTACAGGTGCAACTGGTATTACAGGTGCTATGGGTGCGACTGGACTAACTGGTATTACCGGAACCACGGGTACAGCTGGGGTAGCGGGCCCAACAGGTGCCACTGGAGCAACAGGAAGTATAGGTGCCACGGGAGTAACCGGAACAACTGGTGTAACTGGAGAGTCGGGTCTAACAGGAGTCACTGGTGTCACCGGGGAAACGGGTATAACTGGGGCCACAGGTGTAACGGGCCCTACCGGATCGACTGGCCCTACAGGAGAGACGGGGTTAACCGGGGTCACAGGTCCGACTGGTGTGACGGGACTGAACGGTGCAACTGGACTAACTGGCATTACTGGAACCACGGGTATCACAGGCGTGACCGGAGTTACCGGACTGACTGGTGTCACTGGGGAAACGGGTCTAACAGGATTCACAGGCGCGACAGGAGCAACCGGAATTACAGGTATCTCGGGAGTGACTGGCGTAACCGGAACGACAGGTGTTACTGGAGAAACAGGGTTCACAGGACTGACGGGAGTGACCGGGGCCACTGGTGTTACTGGGGAGACCGGTCTAACAGGAAACACAGGTGTAACGGGCCCTACCGGTTCGATTGGCCCAACTGGTGAAATAGGACCAACCGGCACGACTGGCTTAACTGGCGTTACGGGTACAATAGGTGCGACCGGAGCAACAGGCGTCACTGGAGAGACGGGTCTAACTGGGAGCACAGGAGCCACAGGAATTACCGGAGCTACCGGAACTACGGGGGCTACAGGAAACACCGGAACGACAGGTGTTACTGGAGAAACAGGTTCAACAGGGGTCACAGGTACGACTGGTGTGACGGGCCCTACCGGTTCGACTGGCCAAACTGGTGAAACAGGACCAACAGGCACAACGGGTGCAACTGGTATTACAGGTCCTACGGGTTTGACTGGAGAAACAGGAAGTACAGGTGCCACGGGAGTAACCGGCGCAACCGGAACAACTGGTGCAACTGGGCTAACAGGAGTCACTGGTGTCACCGGGGTTACAGGTGTAACGGGATCTACCGGTTTGAATGGCCCAACAGGAGAGACAGGACTAACAGGTATAACTGGAAGTACGGGTACGACGGGAACAACTGGTGTTACAGGAGCAACCGGAGTTAGTGGCATAACAGGAATTGCTGGTGTAACTGGCACGACAGGACTCACTGGGGCTACTGGTTCAACTGGTAATACCGGAGCTACTGGCATAACCGGGGTCACCGGTGAAACAGGGCCAACTGGCACGACTGGCTTAACTGGCGTTACGGGTACAATTGGTGTGACAGGAGCAACAGGCGTCACTGGAGAGACGGGTCTAACTGGAAGCACAGGTACGACTGGAGTTACTGGTATAACTGGTCCGACAGGCACTACAGGACTAACAGGGAATACTGGTGAAACAGGACCAACCGGTGCGACTGGCTTAACTGGAGTTACGGGTACAACAGGTGCGACTGGAGCCACTGGGGTCACCGGTGAAACGGGTACGACTGGAGCAACGGGAAGTACGGGTACTACGGGAGCTACTGGTGTAGCAGGCACAACTGGTATCACAGGGGAAACAGGTCTAACAGGAATTACTGGTCCAACTGGTGTTACGGGATTAACTGGAGCCACGGGCACGACAGGACCAACAGGACCAACCGGAGCCACTGGTGTGACTGGCATAACCGGAGTCACAGGTACGACTGGAGTTACAGGAGCAACGGGGAGTACGGGTTCCACAGGAATAACTGGCGTATCCGGGCCGACTGGTGCTACTGGAATTACTGGCCAAACTGGTGTGACAGGATCAACCGGAGTTACGGGAGTAACTGGACTTACTGGATTAACTGGGGAGACGGGTCTAACCGGGATTACAGGTGCGACTGGTGCTACTGGAATTACTGGGGCAACCGGTCCAACGGGTATTACTGGTGAAACAGGAATAACCGGCACGACCGGCGTAACTGGCACTACGGGTGTGACTGGAGCTACTGGAATTACCGGCGCCACTGGCACAACTGGCCAAACTGGTGAGACGGGAGTAACTGGACTTACTGGGGTTACAGGTACTACTGGAATTTCTGGAACGACGGGAGCAACTGGAGAGACGGGTCTAACTGGTGTCACAGGTACGACTGGTGTGACGGGGCCCACCGGGACTACTGGAGCAACAGGAACCACGGGCATTACAGGAGTGACGGGTGTAACAGGCGCTACCGGTACGACAGGTGTAACGGGACCAACCGGTGCCACTGGCATAACCGGCACGGCAGGACCAACCGGTGCGACCGGAGCCACTGGGGAAACAGGTATAACAGGGGTTGCAGGAACGACCGGGGCAACCGGAACTACGGGAGTTACTGGCGTAACCGGCTCGACTGGAGAGACGGGTGCAACAGGCGTTACCGGCACGACAGGTACAACAGGACCAACCGGAGCCACTGGTGCGACTGGCATAACCGGAGTTACAGGTACGACTGGTACTATAGGGGCAACCGGTCCAACGGGTATTACTGGTGAAACAGGAGCCACCGGCACGACCGGCGTAACTGGCATTACGGGTGTGACTGGAGCTACTGGAATTAGCGGCGCCACCGGCATAACTGGCCAAACTGGAGAGACGGGTCTAACAGGGGTCACAGGTACGACTGGAGCAACGGGAACTACGGGACTTACTGGTGTAACCGGCGCGACTGGTGCCACTGGCATAACTGGCACAACTGGCGTAACTGGTGTTACGGGTACAACAGGTACGACTGGTGCTACAGGGGCAACCGGTCCAACGGGTATTACTGGTGAAACAGGAACAACCGGCACGACCGGCGTAACTGGCATTACGGGTGTGACTGGAGCAACAGGAACCACGGGTATTGCGGGTGTGACCGGTGCTACAGGAACTACAGGTACAACGGGTGTAACAGGTGCCACCGGAAGTACTGGTTCAACAGGAGTTACAGGTATAACTGGCGCGACCGGAACAACTGGAGAAACAGGAATAACGGGAGCTACAGGACTAACTGGTGTAACTGGGACAACAGGAACTACAGGTGCAACTGGGGTTGCCGGAGTTACGGGAACTACTGGGGTTACAGGAATCACAGGAGCCACCGGCCCGACTGGACCAACTGGGGCTAATGGAATTACGGGGGCAACCGGTGTAACGAGTGCAACCGGAGCTACGGGTGCCACTGGAGCAACAGGCATAACAGGAACTACCGGTGCGACTGGGGCAACGGGGCTGACAGGAGCCACGGGCCCAACCGGCCCCAATTTTGCAACACAAGGGTTCTCGGCATTCCTGGCTACACTTTCGACAGCAACCAGCACTCAGTTAACCAACTGGACGACTACGGCTCCTTATTACGGTAATGCCAACTTCAACGCAACCACAGGAAACTATACCGTCCCGGTAACCGGAAGATACTCTATTGTGGCCACGATCAATTATGCAACGACTGCAGCGATTGCCCTATCTCTGGGCGCTGGCGTTAACCCAGCCTTTCTTGTACAGAGAACATCCCCTACGGTAACGACACTTGTCAGTGGTTTGTTGCCCGTCCTAAATGTCGCGATTACGCTACTCACACTGCGGGCAGTGCTGGGAAGTGGTTCAGTGACTTTGGCAGTAGAAGTCGCATTGAATGCGGGAGATGTGATTGGACTGTTCTATGCTGCAAACGGGTTGACGATTACATTGAACCTGGGCAGTGGTGCTACAAATGGCATTGTGTGGTCTGTGCATGAGATCACCTAAACACTTCTCAACGGATTGTGCCTATGGACAAATTCGTAAAGTTGTAATAAATTAGTTTGAAGATATTCGAAATATCTTTTGGCAAGTGGACTAACAAGTGAGGTGGATTTCATGATTCCTATTTTGGGACGCATTAACGAATTAAGTCGAAAACAACGCAGTAGCGTCGGTTTGACAAAAGCAGAACAAAGCGAGCAGCAGGAGCTTAGAAAACAATATTTGCAGGCTATTCGAGGTCAGGTACTGACAACCATGCTGGCAGTATCCGTTGTGGACCCACTGGGTCATGATGTGACCCCTGAGAAATTAACCAACGAAAAATTGCAACGCCGTGAACAAGCCGGCCAATAGCATTCCTTTAATAAGACAGACCAAGGTTACATCTTGGTCTGTCTTTTTTCATTTTCTGTAGAGCATCCATCAGGAAAAAAGCACTTTATAAGAGGAAGGTACCATCCAGTTAGGTATTTCGTGCAGATTAACAAGCATGTTATATATTTTTAGCATTGATGACAATAAATCTACCGCGAACTTCAAAAAATCCCCGATAACTCATATAATAACGCTAATATATTTCAGAAACACAAAGAAAAATCACAATTACTCTCAATATAACTGACAACAAACTTACATCAAATAATCAAAGAAAGACTAGTTCATATATGTATCTCGAAAGGGTTGATGAATCATGAGCCTGGAAGCTTTGAATGAACGTGTGAAGAATGATCTAGCTTATTTGTCATTTGGTGGCGCGAACTGGGTGCGTCCAAGAGAACATGCGGATGGTCATGTCTATGATGTCGTCATTGTGGGTGGAGGCC
This sequence comes from Paenibacillus sp. FSL M7-1414, assembly GCF_038003195.1. Classification (NCBI taxonomy): domain Bacteria; kingdom Bacillati; phylum Bacillota; class Bacilli; order Caryophanales; family Paenibacillaceae; genus Paenibacillus; species Paenibacillus sp. FSL M7-1414. The sequence goes on from NZ_JBBOOS010000001.1 coordinate 2,132,099, forward strand.
AGAGTGGATTAGGAGCGGCATTTGGACTTCTTCGGGAACGGATCTCCAATATTGTGGTCATTGACGAGAATGCATCGGGGCTTGAAGGACCTTGGGAGACTTATGCGCGTATGGTAACTTTGCGCACACCCAAGCATCTGACCTCCATTGATCTGGGAATCCCCTCGTTAACCTTTCGCTCATGGTGGGAAGCACAGGTTGGGCCCGAAGGTTGGGAAGAGGTAGATAAGATCCCGCGTGGGGACTGGATGAATTATTTACGCTGGTATCGGGAAGTATTGAATCTGCCTGTGCTTAATGAGGTAGAATTGATGCTGGTTGAGCCTATGGAGAACGGAATACATCGACTTCATGTGAACAAGGCTGGATCTCAGATGGATGTTATACTTGCTCGCAAAGTAGTGTTTGCTACGGGAATACAAGGTGGTGGAGAGTGGCATGTGCCGTCCATGATTGCGGATAGATTACCTCGGGAGCTGTATGCCCATACGTCGGAAGCGATTGATTTTGATCGGTTAAAAGGTAAAAGAATTGCTGTGCTTGGCGGCGGCGCTTCTGCATTCGATAATGCCAGTTATGCTCTTGCCACCGGTGTGGCGGAAGCTCATGTATTTGTACGGCGGGAACAACTGCCTAGTGTTAATCCCATTCGTCAGATGGAACAATCCGGTATGATCGAGCGATACCACGCTCTTCCGGTTGCTGATAAATATGAAGTGATCTCTCATTTCTTCAAATTCAATCAACCGCCAACCAATGATACGTTTAATCGTGCGGCAGCCTGGCCTGGTTTCGAGCTGCATCTGAACGCTCCATGGCTGAGTGTAGAAGCGACGGACCAAGGCGCGATTGTGCATACCGCACAGGGAGCATATGAGTTTGATTTTCTAATTATTAGCACAGGTCTGCTTAGTGATCCGGCACTCCGTCCTGAACTGAAGCTTGTAGAGCCATACATCGCACGCTGGGAGGACTGTTACCAGGCTCCGCCAGAGCTTCGCAATGCGTTGCTGGACGCACATCCATACCTGAGTTCCGGGTTTGCAATGACAAGCAGGAGTGAACAGGGTGAGAGACCGTTGCACGGACTGTTTGTATTCAACTACTCTGCACTTGCCAGCTGTGGTCTGTCGGCATCGGCAATATCGGGAACGAAGAGTGCAGTGCCGAAACTGGTCTCTGCCATAGCGGATCAGTTGTTCCTCGATGATCGGGAGATTATTTTGCAGCAATTCTATGCGTATGAAGAACAGGAATTTACGGCTACGTGGGCGAAAAGTGGTGCCCTCGCTGAGTAACGCACGCTATAATATTGTGAACGTGTGGCATCTGATGCTGCACGTTTTTTTTTGTTTTTCATATGAAGAAGGTTACACTTGCCTTTAATTTGTTGTAAAATGTCGGTTGGAACATGTTAAAGGCAGGGATAATAGATGAATGAAATGAACTATGAACAATTTAGAGCCCATTTGAAGAAAGCGTCGCGTAAACGAAATGTACCTTTGATTAAGATCGTAGCATTTCAAGAGAAATACATGAAGATTGAAGAAGTTCAATTTTACGATGTGGAACAAAATCATATGAGTGTTCGGGCCTGCAATACGTTGTGGATGCATCTGGAGAATAAATCTTTCCGTAATATGGTGTCCCAACATTTGCAGTTTTATAGAGATATGGAGAACCTGGGTCGCCATTCCTTTGAGAATCTGATCAAAGAACTATATGATACGTCTGTTCCTGTGCTGCTCGATTACAATCCCGCTCATTATTACACCTCGGGTCAGCTCGCTGAGATTCTGGTCATGGACGAGGAGAGGTTAATTGAACAATTGGAGATGGGCCGCTTCAAGGGTGCTTTTATTAATGAAGATGGCAAATGGCTTAAACCCAAACCGGATGCTATGGTTGTAGAGTCATAAACGTCATGCAGTTCCCATGAACAGAAAAATCCTGCAACGCCGCGCATCCAGCGCTGGAGGCTGCAGGATTTTTAATGAAGATTTGAAGGGCACGGAATTCCAACTTTAAGAACATGAAGTAAGAAAGGGACAATTGGACAAGAAAATAAGTCGAAAGATGCGGGTTTTTGAATGTTTTTAAAATATTTTGAATGAAAGTGGTTGTTTTTTGAGTGAATTATGATACTATAGAAGCAGTTGGAGGAATGAAGATGCTGACTGAAGAACGATATGCTGCAATTATAGAGCGCTTACATTTACAGGGAATTGTGAAATTGCAAGAGCTTGTTGATGTGTTGGGTGCTTCTGAATCAACGATTAGGCGTGACTTGATCGATCTGGAGAGTCGTCAGATGCTCAAACGCATCCACGGCGGTGCCGCACTGGTGAATGAAAAAACGCTGGAACCGGGCATGGAAGAAAAAACGTTCAAAAACATTCAACAAAAAACGACGATTGCCCGTTTGGCTGCACAGGAGATCGAAAATGGCGAATGCATTTATCTGGATGCAGGAACGACAACGTTAGCCATGATTCCTTTTATTGAAGCTAAAGACGTAACGGTTGTTACCAATGGACTTTCACATGTTGAGGCTTTGGTAAGCAAGCGTATTCGCAGTTATTTGCTCGGAGGTATGATGAAAATTCATACAAAAGCAGTCATTGGCAGTATCGCATTACAGAACATGGATAATTTCCGTTTTGATAAATGTTTTCTTGGAAGCAACGGAGTTGATCCCGAAATGGGGTATACAACACCGGATCCGGAGGAAGCCTTGATTAAAAGGCGTGCACATCAATTGTCGGGAAAATCTTATGTGCTGGCTGATTCCAGCAAAATAGGGGAAATTACTTTTGCCAAATTGTTTGATTTGGAGGAGGCCGATTTGATTACCGAGCAGATGCCAGAACATTGGCGGCCTGGAATCGCCCAGAAAACTAAAATAATTGAGGGATAACGATGATATATACGATAACACTTAACCCGTCCATTGATTACATCGTGGAAGTGGATGAGCTGAAGCTTGGCGGATTGAATCGAATGAATCGGGATTTGAAGCTCCCTGGCGGCAAAGGCATTAATGTCTCTCGCATACTGAATCAACTTGGAGCAGATAACACGGCTATTGGTTTCCTTGGTGGATTCACGGGACGTTTCATTAATGACAAGTTGCAAGAAGATAACATTCGGACAGACTTTGTTACGATTGCAGACGATACTCGCATTAACATCAAGCTGAAGCATGGAGAAGAGACAGAGATTAATGGTCTTGGACCTGCAATAAGTGCCGAAGAGGCGGAGCAGTTGCTTCACAAATTGTCCTCATTGCAAAAAGGAGATATTGTCATTCTCTCCGGCAGTGTACCTCCTTCACTTGGAACGGATTTTTATGATCGTCTCATTAAAGTGTGCAAGCAAACGGGTGCCGAATTTGTGATTGATACAACTGGCCCTGCGTTAATGGAAGCTCTTGAACATGCACCATTGCTGGTGAAGCCAAATCATCATGAACTGGCCGAACTGTTCGGTGTAACGATTGATACTCGCGAGGAACTGGTGTTATACGGGCGTAAGTTGCTGGAAGCCGGTGCCAAACATGTGTTGATCTCCATGGCAGGTGAGGGTGCCCTATTCATTACCAAAGCGGAAGTTCATCATGCGAATGTGCCAAAAGGTACTGTGAAAAACTCGGTTGGTGCCGGTGACTCCATGATTGGCGGATTCGTAGGTACCTATGTACAGAGCGGAAATTTGCTGGAAGCTTTCCGCACAGGGGTTGCATCTGGAAGCGCAACTGCGTTCTCGGATGATCTGGCAACACGTGAATTGATTGATGAATTGCGTAATCAAGTAACCATTACGACGATTTAGTCTAACGGCCATATAAAAAGTTTTTACTGTAATTGTTTAATGTAGTGAGGCCTGCCTATGCAGGCCGACTGAACTTAAGGGAGTGTACCAAGATGAGAATAACAGACTTGATGATCCAAGAAACGATGATCATGGACCTGCAAGCCACAACCAAAGATGAGGCTATTGATGAACTAATTGCAAGCCTGAACCGAAGCGGACGAATCAATGATCCGGTCCTGTTCAAGGAAATGATCTATAAAAGAGAAGCTGAATCCAGCACAGGTATCGGTGGCGGAATTGCAATGCCACATGCCAAAACAACAGCGGTGAACGAACCAACAGTTGTATTTGCCAAGAGTAGAAAAGGACTTGATTTTGAAGCGTTGGATGATCAGCCAGCTCATGTGTTCTTCATGATTGCGGCTCCAGAAGGCGCGGGTAATACCCATCTGCGTACGCTTGCAGCTCTTTCCAGGTTGTTGATTGATAGCGATTTCATCTCACAATTGATGAGTACAGATACACCTGCTGAAGTTAGTGCATTGTTTGATGCCAAACAGGCTGAAGCAGCTGAGAAGGAAGCAGCCAAAGAAAAAGCAAAAGCTGAAAAAGCAACAAATGCCGCATCCACTTCTACTACTGGTCAGCAACAGAATACTTCTGGTGTGATTGTAGGTAATGCCAATTCGGAAGATTTTGTTGTTGCGGTTACAGCCTGTCCAACCGGTATAGCTCATACGTTTATGGCTGAAGATGCACTTAAAAAGAAAGCTCAGGAAATGGGCATCAATATTCGCGTAGAAACAAACGGCTCTGAAGGAGCGCAGAATGTTCTCACTGCTGATGAGATCGCTCGTGCTAAAGGGGTTATCGTTGCCGCAGACAAAAATGTGGAGATGGCACGTTTCGATGGCAAACCGGTATTACAAAGACCGGTGAGTGATGGAATCCGTAAATCCGAAGAGTTGATTCGCAAGGCCGTTAACGGTGATGCACCGATCTATCGTAGCCAAGGTGGAAATGCCAAGGAAGAGGGCGCAAGCACTGGTAAGATTAGTGTAGGTAGCAAAATCTATAAAGATCTGATGAATGGTATCTCGCATATGCTACCATTCGTTGTAGGTGGCGGTATCCTGCTAGCAATCTCCTTCTTGTTCGAGCAACTCGCTAGCCCTGAGAATCCGATTGTACAATTGCTTCAAACGATCGGTGGCGGAACAGGTGCGTTCCACTTCCTGATTCCGGTACTTGCCGGATTTATCGCGATGAGTATTGGTGATCGCCCGGCCCTGATGCCTGGTATGGTCGGTGGATTGATGGCGGTTAACTCAAACGCCGGTTTCCTTGGTGGTTTGGCTGCCGGTTTCCTGGCGGGTTATGTAGTTATTGGTCTCCGTAAGTTGTTCAAAGGATTGCCAAAAGCGATTGATGGCTTGAAACCAATCTTGCTGTATCCGGTATTTGGTTTGCTGATCGTAGGTGCCATCAGTTTCTATGTCTTTGATCCAATCTTTGGTTCCCTGAACACCTGGCTTGTAGATGCACTGGGTAATCTGGGTACAGGTAATGCGGTATTGTTGGGCTTGCTGCTTGGCGGTATGATGTCCATCGATATGGGTGGACCATTCAACAAAGCGGCTTACACATTTGCTATTGGGGTATTCACATCCAGTGGTAACACAGACGGTGCATGGATGGCAGCGGTAATGGCAGGCGGTATGGTGCCTCCTCTGGCGATTGCACTTGCAACAACATTCTTCAAATCCAAATTTACAGAGCAAGAACGTAAATCAGGCCTGACTAACTATGTACTTGGATTCTCTTTCATTACAGAAGGTGCAATTCCATTTGCTGCGGCTGATCCATTACGTGTATTGACTTCTTGTATTCTGGGTTCCGCTGTTGCTGGCGGATTGACACAACTGTGGAGCATTAATGTACCAGCTCCGCACGGCGGGATCTTTGTTGCAGCACTGGCGAACCACGCATTATTGTTCCTGCTGGCTGTTGCGATTGGTTCTGTGATCTCCGGTCTGATTCTGGGACTGTGGAAGAAGTCACCAACGCTTGTGAAGTAACAAATATAAGAAACATCTCCTGGGTGAAACTCACTTGGGGGATGTTTTTTATTTCAGCTTTTTGGTTAGGTAGTGGAAAGTTGCCTCCGGATTTGTGTAAAATGCTTATTTAGCTTTTACATTCATCTATGGTAAAATAAATATTAATTATATTTTGAAACTATGTTTCGTCTAATGAAACTTATGCAGGAGGAATTGGAATGTCTGATGTAATCAAAAGTCAGGTGCAGAAGCAGTTTGCGAAAAATGCTGGTAAATACGTGACGAGTTCGGGGCATGCCAAAGGTGAGGATCTCGCGTTGCTCGTGGCTTTATCTCAAGCCACTCCAGATATGAATGTGCTGGATATCGCCACTGGGGGAGGGCATGTCGCAAACGCTCTGGCTCCACTTGTTCAGCGGGTGACAGCTCTCGATCTAACAGAGGAAATGCTACAGGTGGCTGAACAATTTATCCAGGGCAATGGACACGGTAATGTAGATTTTGTTGCCGGGGATGCAGAGAAGCTGCCATTCGATGATGATATCTATGACCTTGTAACCTGCCGAATCGCTGCTCACCATTTTCCGGACGTTTCTTCGTTTGTTCATGAGGCATTACGAGTTATGAAGCCCGGTGGAAGGTTGTTATTCATTGACAACGTGGCACCTGAACGTGATGAGAATGACCAGTTTTACAATGAAGTGGAGAAGTGCCGGGATGCAAGCCATGTTCGAGCATGGCGCAAGACGGAATGGATTCATATGCTGGAGTATGCGGGCTTCCGAATGGAAACGATGGTTTCCTTCCAGAAGCGCTTTAAGTTTGAAGAGTGGTGTAACCGTGCGGCACTGCCGGAACGGGAGAGAAGGGAACTTGAAGCAAGTATGTTGAGTGCACCGTCCATCATCAGAAAATTTTTCGATTTTGAAGTGACAACGAACGGGAAGCTCGACAGCTTCCAAGGAGAAAGTGTGTATATCCAAGCGACTAAACCGACTCATGTCTGATTAGGTACAGACCATTTCGCTGGCTGAGCAGTTTATGCAACGGTAACAGGATGAATGTCGATAAAATAAAACAAGCAGAGTACCTTGAACAGGTAGTTCTGCTTGTTTTATTTTGCATATTTATAATCAAAGCGACGGTTCAGGGTTTTAGTATAACTTTGGTACATTCGTCTTCATGATCGTTGAAAATGCGGTATGCATCGCTTGCATTCTCCAGTGAAATCCGATGGGAGATGATCTCCGTTGGATCAAATTCACCAGCAGTGATTTTGCGGAACAATTCAGGCATGTAATGTATAACAGGAGCTTGTCCCATTTTAAGATTGATATTGCGTTCAAACAAATTACCTAACGGAAACATGTTGTAGGAAGAGCCATATACACCCGTAAGTTGGAGTGTTCCGAATTTGCGGATTGCTTTCATGCCGATTTCGATCGCACTCAGTGAACCGCCATGAAGTTTCAGCTTCTGTCCGATCTCCTCCAGCGTGTTTTTTTTACCATCCATACCTACACAGTCGATAACAACGTCGGTTCCGCCTTGTGTAATCTCACGAATGTGCTCACCCATATCATCGTAATCTTCGAAATTAAAGATCTCTGCATCGTTCAAACGGTTTGGCTTTCTCCAGTCGATAGGGCAGGCGATCCACAGCAATAACACGTTTGGCACCTTTCATCCAGGCGAACTTCTGCGTCATCAGTCCAATGGGTCCACTACCGAGTACAGTAACCGTATCTCCCGGTTTAACTCCGGCATTCTCCACGCTCCAATATGCGGTTGGAAGAACATCGGACAGGAATAATAAAGCTTCATCTTCCAGTTCACAGGATTCAGGAATCACAAACGGAGTGAAGTTTCCGTAGGGAACACGCAATAATTCTGCCTGACCTCCGGGGTGATTTCCGTAACGTTCGGTGAATCCAAAATATCCACCTGTATGAATATCCGGATTACCATTGGAATTATCGCACTGGCTCTCCATGTCATGATTGCAATAGAAGCATTCACCACAAGCGATGTTAAAAGGCAGGACCACACGGTCCCCCTTCTTCACACGTGTCACTTCTGGACCTACTTCTTCTACAATGCCCATCGGTTCATGACCGATAACGTAATCTTTGGCAGCAGGCAAGGCTCCCTGATAAATATGCAGATCCGATCCACATATAGCTGTGGAAGTAATACGAACGATAATGTCATCCTTCTGTTGCAGTTTGGGATCTTCAACCTCTTTGACTTGAATGTCCTTGATTCCCTGAAACGTAACGGCTCTCATCTTTCATATTCCTCCTTATATAGTGGGATTCTCTGACAATTACCCCATTTCAGCTTAAATGATAGATATACATACTGAATTAAACGACAGGCCATTTTACTTTACGCAAGGCATTGAGCAACTCAGGCGGCGCATTCAGATTGTCACGGACCACATCCCGCGGGGTTAACGCCATCCACTGATTCAGCGATACATCCTCGAATCGATCACTTCGGAATATTTCCAAAAACCATAAAGTGTCTGTACCGGTATTTTGTATATAGTGTCCCATTGCGACAGGAACATATCCGACATCTCCAGCCCGATAGTCAAATGTGCGAGCAATGCCATTGCCTCCAAAGACAGTCATTCTCCCTTGTCCTGTCAGATAGTATTGCCATTCATCTGCATTGGGATGCCAGTGCAGTTCACGCATGGCGCCAGGTCGGATCTCAACGAGTGCGGCTGCAACGGTAGTTGAGATGGGGAAGTTGGTGGAGTCGACAATCCGGACGCTTCCGCCGGGGGTAATGAGTGGTTCCTGGGCCAGCAATCGGTGTTTGAATGTGAGAGGAACGGTACCATATGGCGACTGAACTTCTTGGCTCTCGATGGAACCCGGGACGGTATCTTGGAAAATGTAGACCTGTTCCTTCGGCATTGACTGAAAAGCGGATTCGGGCACGCCGAAATTGACAGACAATACCTCTGGTGGGGTATGGGCAAACCAATCGGATATGGATAACGTATTCAGATCGGAGAAGGACCCGTCATCAAACACAAGCAGAAATTCACAACCATCCTCCAGTCCCTGAATGGAATGGGGTAGACCTTTGGGGAAAAACCAGAGATCGCCAGGCCCAACATCCGCAATAAAATTACGTCCGTTCTGATCTACCGAAGTAATTCTTGCCGTTCCCCAGATCATATAGGCCCACTCGGATTGTTGATGCCAGTGCAATTCCCTTACACCTCCCGGTGTCAGGCTCATGTTCACACCTGCCAGTGTAGTGGCGATAGGGAGATCCCGTACGGTGATTTCACGTGACCAACCCCCATGGTTCAATTGCATATGGGTATCGGAAAAAGACATTCTCAGATTGGGCAATAACCCGTTATCGGTTGCCGGAGGTACCAGCATATCGGGGTTTTGTATATCTCTCATGACGTCTCTGGGTCCCAGATCAGGTCCTCCAGCGCCATCACTGCGAATGGGTTGCGGGATAATAAATGGTTTTTCGTTAGGTTGCTGTCCTTTGGTCATTGAGTGATCCCTCCAGATTCAATAACATATCACGCGCGACATTGTATCGTTATGTTTACACCTATGAATCAGGGCCTGGATAATATGAGGGACAAACGACAAAAAAAGACGTGACCGCATGCGGTCACGTCTTTATTCCAGATCACATTGTACGAAAACGCTGCTCGTAGATCTCGTTTACCCGCTTTAAAACAGCAGGGCCTTGCTCTGTGAAACGAAGCGCTGCCGCTTTATTTTTAACCAGGAACGCACCGGATTCGTGTCCGGTTGGGGATAAGGCCGCATTGTAGAGCAGTGAAGCGCCATGGCTTGGATGAGGAAAGAACCATTTCATGATAGGTTTGATATAGAAGGGCAGGCCGGATGTTTTGTTGCCCCTTAGCGTATTATTTCCACCGGGATCTACGCTTAGTAATTGCATGCCATCCGCATTGGGAGACTTGGCAACCTCGCGTGTCCATAGAGATAAGCCGAGCTTCGAGGTGGCATAAGGACCAAACAGTTTTTTGAATTCGGCTGGACGTTCCAGGATGTTCATATCAAATTGTCTGACCATATTGAACGAGGTGGTGGAAGTATTAATAACTGTTTTCATCTGTCCTTTGAGTAATAGCTCAACTAATTCCATGTAGATGATGTAAGGGACTACCGTCTGAAGTTCAAAGTGTAGTTCATGCCCCTGATCAGAGAAACGAAGTTCGGCAGCGCTGCCTCCGGCATTGTTAAACAAGACATCGATCGAATCGGTATCGGATTTAATCTGATCCAGTGCAGTTCTCAAACTGTCGTAGTTGGTCAGATTAGCCTGAACCCAACGGAGCTGGCCTGAACGTAAGGCGTTCTCAATATCGGTATCCTCGGATGGGAAAGCAGAACGGTTGAGACCGATTACCTGCCATCCTTCAGCCAGTAACTTGTGTGTCAGTTCAAGACCAATTCCTGACGTTGACCCTGTGATGAGAGCTGTGCGAAGTTGATTTTGTATATTCATATATACCTCCAGAAGAATGGGATTACAGAACGAATCTGTATGCTGCGCTCATTCTATAACTTGGAGTCGACTCCAAGTCAAGGGGGGGTGGGGTTGAACGGATCATGCTTGACTTGGAGTCAGCTCCAAGTTGTAATATGGAGAGAAATGAATGTGGAGGAGGCCCATATGATGAGTGAGAATGAAGTATTCTCCATTAAAGAAACGTCAGAACAGGCCGGATTATCGGAAGATACAATTCGTTATTATGAGAAGATTGGGCTGCTTCCCCGAGCGGAACGCAAAGCCAATCGCCATCGGGTATATCGCTCGGAGGATATCCATACGATGAAGTTGATCACTTGCCTGAAAAAAACAGGAATGTCTCTGGAGGAAATGAAGCCTTATTTACAAATGTCCATGGATTCCGATCTCGCAGATTTCCCGGATGAACGGGAGATGCTGGTGAATCACCGGAAGAAAGTTGAAGCACAGATTGCTTCGCTACAGCAGGTGGTTGATTTTATCGATGAGAAGTTGGAGAAACGAAGTATGTATCCTGATGAATGCCCTATTTCCGGGGAGAGTCAGATGTCTGTTTTTGAAAAACAAAACCTATTCTCTTGATGGCGCTGCTGCCTATTTAAGTCTGAAAACCCACGTCATGATGACGCGGGTCTTTTTGTTGTTTCTAGTTTTTAATATCAAGTGTAAGACGAAGTCGTTTGATATCGCTTTTGGGAGGGAGACCATACATGCGGGCATACTCCCGGCTGAATTGAGACGGACTTTCATAGCCAACCTGGAACGCAGCGTCGGCGGCATCGGTTGAACCTGCTAGCAACATTCGCCGGGCTTCATGCAATCGAATTTGTTTCTGGAATTGCAAAGGGCTCATGGCGGTAATGGCTTTAAAATGATGATGTAATGAGGAAGAACTCATGTTGATCATGGCAGCAAGTTGCTCAATCCGAAGTGGCTTAGCGTAATCAGATTGGATGACTTCGATCACCTCGGCGATGTGTTGTGCATGACTGTCCTGAATAGCAAACTGCTTGATGGAATGTCCATGTTCATCCTGGATAATACGATATAGAATTTCGCGGATAAACAGAGGGGCAAGGACAGGAATGTCTTCAGGTGTATCCAGCAGCCGAACCAATCGGATCACGGCTTCAAGAAGGGAAGGTTTGGTTGAGCTAACAAACAATCCTCTTTGTGTTGTATGGTCAGGTTTGGGTTGTGCAGAAGGCGTATCCTGAATCAGATCGAAAATCTGCCCTGAATCAAAATCCAGTCGAATACATAGATAGGGATGTTCGGTTGTAGCCTTTATAACCTGCCCTGAAATAGGCAAGTTTACGGAAGCTACCAAATATTGTGACAGGTCGTAGGTGTAGCTCTCGCGGCCGAGTATAACTAATTTGGAACCTTGGGCGACAATGCAGAGGGAAGGCTGATAAACGGAATATATGGGTTGTGAGATCTCGGAGGCACGGATTAAGGCAAGGGATGGAATTGCTGTTGGATGTATCCCGTCACTTGGGGTGAAATGCTCAATAAGTTGAGCCAATTGTTGCTGCTGCTCCGTGATGCTCGTATCCGTTTCATTTGTTTTGATAAGCATGAATTGCAGCCCCCCTTGTAAACCACGATTACTATTATTTTAAAATGCTCTGGAGGAATAGGCAAGAATATTGCGGGATTTTTCTATCGTACAACGACTGATCCTCTACATAATGGAGATAAGCAATGGAATCTTTTTGAAGCAGAGAGGAGTGAGAAACAATGGAGCGCAATTCAATGGGTGACCATGATTTTGTATAGAGAAAATGTACAATAACAACCAAATAAGGAGCGATTTAATATGTCCAATGTAAAAGGGAAAGTTGTTGTGATTACCGGTGCAAGTAGTGGAATTGGCGATTCAACAGCTCGATTGCTTGCACAGCATGGAGCACATGTAGTTATTGGGGCTAGACGTATGGAACGTTTGGAGGCATTGGCCTCCTCCATTCGTTTGGAGGGCGGATCGGTGGAGTATCATTCGCTGGATGTTACCCGATTGGAAGAGATGCAAACCATCGTTGACCTCGCTCAAACTCGCTATGGACGTATCGATGTTATTTTAAATAATGCTGGAGTCATGCCGCTATCTCCCCTTGAATCGTTAAAAGTAGATGAGTGGAATCGCATGATAGATGTTAACATTCGTGGTGTTCTGCATGGCATTGCGGCTGGACTACCCGTCATGAAAAAGCAGGGTTTCGGCCAGTTTGTTAATATCGCCTCTATTGGAGCCTATGCCGTGTCACCAACGGCAGCGGTGTATTGTGCAACCAAATACGCGGTCCGCGCCATTTCGGAGGGGTTGCGACAGGAAGTAGGCGGAGATATCCGTGTAACCCTTGTATCACCGGGCGTGACGGAATCGGAACTCGCGGATACGATTTCTGATGAAGAAGCACGTGATCTCATGAAAGAGTATCGGCGCATATCGATTCCCGCCTCGGCGATTGCGCAAAGTATATTGTTCGCCATTAGCCAGCCGGCAGAGGTGGACGTAAATGAGATTGTAGTGAGACCGACAGCAAGCATGGCTTAAGGTCGGATCCTCTTTTGGTATATAATAGATTCAATTGATACGAAAAGAGGAATAGTGCAGTGACATTACAACAACTAAAATATGTGATCGAAGTTGCCACGCGCGGTTCCATGAATGAAGCAGCCAAAAGGTTGTTTATCTCGCAACCCAGCCTTTCGAATGCCATTCGGGATCTGGAGCAGGAGTTGCGAATTACTATTTTTGAACGTACCAATAAGGGAATATCTCTGTCTAAAGAAGGCGTTGAGTTTCTGAGTTATGCACGTCAGGTGGTAGAACAAGCTGAATTGCTGGAGAATCGTTATTTGAACGCCAAGCCATCCCCGCAGCACTTCTCTGTATCGACGCAGCATTATGCGTTTGCAGTGAATGCCTTTGTTCGTCTGGTACAGCAGTATGGTCAGGATGAATACGAGTTGGCGCTTCGGGAGACAAAGACCTACGAGATTATTCAGGACGTGAAAAGCCTGCGTAGTGAAATTGGCATTCTGTATTTGAATGAGTTCAATGCCAAGGTGATTAACAAATTGTTAAAAGATGCGGGATTGGTTTTCACGAGTTTGTTTACAGCCAAGCCCCATATCTTTATCAGTGTGAAGAACCCGCTGGCGAAACAAGAGTCGGTTGCAATCGAGCAACTGCAAGATTATCCGTACTTGTCATTTGATCAGGGAGAGTATAATTCCTTTCACTTTTCCGAAGAGATCCTAAGTACGTTATCTCACCCCAAAAGCATACAGGTCAATGACCGCGCAACATTGTTTAACCTGTTGATTGGTCTGAATGGTTATACGATCTCTACAGGTGTACTTAGCGCTGATCTGAACGGAGACGAGATCATTCCTGTACCGCTGGAATGTGAGGAATCCATTAATGTAGGGTGGATAAGCCACAAGAGCACTTCTCTCTCTAATCTGGGTGTAGCATATGTCCAGGCTCTGCATGAGGCCATAGGGTCTTAGAAGTGTTAAATGGTTCATCAAAAGGCCGTTTCCGAATGAGTCGGAACGGTTTTTTTGTTGTACTATGATCTTTAAAGTATAGGGTGGTATGTTGTCATCCCGTGTAATAGAATGAAGGTATATGTCGAATGTGTGCAAGAGATTGAAGGGAGAACGGTTAGTGAGAATTCTGTATCGGAATAAAAGTGAACAGCATGAGCTGACGGTATATGATACCAAAAAGCTTTATGGAGAGAAGGGCCAGTTTCGTGTATTAGAATTCTCCAACGCAGCTGTGCAGGGAGCCATGGATCTGGATGAGCCTAACCGGATGGTGTTGGAGTATCCGAGAGCGATGGTGCATCTAATGGAACGGAATGATCCTGAGTTTGATACCGTATTTATGGTGGGACATGGTATTGGCACATTGCCAACCTACTTGTCTGATCGTCAGGTAAAGGTGGCTGAGCTTGACGCAGAGGTCGTGGAGTTGAGCCGGACCTTTTTTGGATATGAGGGAAGCCCTGTGCTCATTGGGGATGGTCGTGAATTATTAGGCCAGGAACCCGCTGCGACATATGATTATATTATTATTGATGCCTTTACGGCAACGGGTACACCCGAGCAGTTTATATCCAGTGATTTTTTTGCCATGGTCAAGGACAAGCTGGACTCGGACGGAGCTGTCATCCTTAATGTGTTTGGGCGTGCGGGCAACGATCGGCTTGTCAATGCGATCTATACGACACTTCAGGCACAGTTTTCTTATACACGTGCATTCGCATTACCTACAGAAACAGCGGATGAAGTTCAAAATCGCATTTTAATGGGTAGTCATCACCCGATCGAATTTCAGGTTCGTCAGATGGCAGGGTTTGTTGAACAAGAGCCAGAAGAAGGATATATCATTGTCGATTAGGGCGATTCTGAACAGTGATTCTTCCAGGGAAAGTAAAATGTCATTAAATCGTCAATCTTACGATGTAATTGTTAAGATTTCTCAGTCTCTTTATTTGATCTTAACAACTTTCGTATAAGATAGAAGGAATATGCTTTTTCATGAAAATCCGGGGGAAGTAAACGATGATTGCACAGATCAAGAGATCTAGAAGATTACGAAGAAAAATAAAAAACATCAAGAAGATCAGCCTCACGGCTTTACTCGGCGGGTTGGTCACTATTTCAGTTATAATGACATTGACCCTCATGGTCATCTCATCTTATACATCTCAGAAACAGTCACTCATTGATAACACCCTGTCCTTAAACTATGCCAGCGCTGTGCAAATGAGCCAAACGCTGGATTCGCTTTTTTATTCCATGCAGGAGAGCTTGAAATATGCAGCCACATATTTCACGGATATGGATAACTCCAATACAAAAGAGTTGAATTCCACATTGGATTTGGTTCGCAATAGCAGTAATTTTTTCAATTCCGTTTCTTTGGTAGATAAAGCGGGAGTAGTCAGGTCTACCTCACCTTACTCACAGGCTAGCGTAGGTCACCATGTTAGTTCCAATGCAGCAAAAGAAGCGGTTAGCTTGAGGACTTCGTATATCTCCGAAGCGTACCAGACACCCAGAACCAAACGCAGAATTGTATTTGTCAGTGAACCGATCTTTGATTCTGCAGGGGATTACCAAGGAACAATCGGTGGAAATATCTTTTTGCAGGAAAATAATATATTGAGTCTGTCTTTTGGCAGTCAGCTCAAGACAAGTAATGGGTCCTACTTTTTTATTGTGGATAAGAAGGGCACTTTGTTATTTCACCCAAACACCAACCGAATTGGTGAAAATGTCAGTAAAAATGAAGTGGTGCAAAAGCTGCTAGTAAACAAACACGGTAAAGAACAATACAAAAACCTGGCAGGTGTGGATTCGCTTGCAGGTTATTACAAAGTTCCATCAACAGATTGGGGCGTCGTAATCGTGTCTCCAACCCAAACGGTGTACGATCAGTTGAATCATCATATCCGTATGTTGTTGCTGTACACCTCAGTGCCTTTCCTGATCCTGACCCTTATTGTGGTTCGGGTTGCACGCAAGCTCGCCAGTCCTTTTGCTATGCTGGCTGATTTGGTGAATCAGGTCGATAAGGGACAAGTAGATCTGCCTGTGATGAAACCTCACTGGAATAGAGAGGCAGACCTTCTAACAAGAGCAGTTGTTGGCGCATTGGCGAACTTTAGGAAACAGACAAACCAGCTGGTCTATGATGCCAGAACAGATGTTTTAACAGGCATGAACAATCGCAGAACCTTCGAAGAAGTCATTCAGGAATGGATTCAGGATGAGGTGCCGTTCTCCATTATTGTTCTGGATATCGACCGCTTCAAGTCCATTAATGATACATTCGGGCATCATGCTGGGGATGAAGTATTAAAACACATTGCCAATATCATTCAATTGTCTGTTCGACCAGAAGATGTCTGCGCCCGGTTTGGTGGAGAGGAATTTGTAGTCTTGTTAAGAAATTCCGAGTCTAACGTCGCTTTTGAGATTGCTGAACGTATCCGAATAACGGTCGAAGAAAGCGTATTGCCTATAGATCGTTCCGTGACCATCTCGGCTGGAATTGCTGAATATCCGAAGCACTCCACAACATCCACAGAACTGTTTCACTTGGCGGATAATGCATTGTATCAAGCGAAGGAAGAGGGACGTAACCGCACGGTTACGATCCAATCGGTTATTAAATAGGCAAGTAAAGAAGCTGTTCCCTAAAAACCAGGGACAGCTTCTTTTGTGTACTATACCTCTTGTGAGGATCTGGCCAGAACTTCATTTGTATACGTTTCTCCCCAATCTCGCATGCTGAAGATAATCGGCCTTAACGTTTCACCAAATGGTGTGAGGGAATACTCCACTTTAGGTGGGATCTGGGGGTATATTTCACGATGAACAATTCCGCTGCCTTCCAACTCTCGAAGTTGCAGGGTAAGCATACGCTGGGTAATGTCAGGAAATAATTTTCGGATCTCGTTAAATCTCAATGGACCGGAGAATAAATGATACAAAATGGCACCTTTCCATTTGCCTCCGATCACACTGAGGGTAACTTCCACGGAACAGCCGTATGGCGCGGGACATAGCTTGGTCGCGTCCTTTTTCATTATAAGTACACCTCCACTTTCCGGTGATTTTCTATAGTATCTATTTGGGTGGTTATATTACATAACGTACGTATAGTACGTATAGTTCATGAAAGAGCATATCACTTATGATGCGGATTATAAACCCTAATTATAAGTCGAAGGCAGATGTGTTGATGTCTATAAGATAAAAAAAGAGCCCGGGTTTCAGGCTCTTCGCTGGATGTATAAAATATGATGATGAGCGTAAATACGCTACTTCAGTGACGATAGAATGGAGTCACATAGAGCCATCGTTGCAATATTATCCTTGGCGCTGGAATGTGGGACAGTCTGATTCTGGCAACACGCGATGAAGTGCGCCATTTCACCAACAAACCCGCGTAGATAAAGGTCCCGATAAGCTCCGGACATGGGAGATCCGGAAGGTGTAAATACAGTATCTTGCTCCTCGAGAGATTTCCAAGGAAGGCTGGTCGAGCTTCGGGATTGATGAACAGTAAGTGTGTTGATCTCTTCAGCTGACGCAAATCCGTTGTCAAAGGTGACGAGTACACTTTCACTTTCCCGTGACCAAGCACTCATGCCGGTAAAATAAGCGCTACCTACTACGCTATTCTCAAATACAAGGGAAATACTTTGATTAATGTGTTCCCCGTCCTTCACGGTTGTGCCTGTAACTCGTATTGCTTCTCCGAATAAGTAACGCATCAGATCGACCATATGAATGGCAGCGAGCTTCATGAACTGTTCCTCATCCTTGCAAAATGGGGTACTGTCTACAGCAAATTTCATCTGGAATGAACGTACCTTACCTAGCGAACCACTATCAATTAGCTCCTTCAGCTTCATGTATATGGGGGCATAACGTTTCATAAAACCGACCATGACAACGACGCCAGCCTGCTCGGCAGCTTCTGCTACAGTGGCGGCTTCCGCTGCGTTCCATCCGAGCGGCTTATCCACGTATACATTCTTGCCAGCCCGAATGCATTCGAGAACAAGAGCGGTCTGATCAACAGGCTGGGCGACCACAACGACTCCGTCACAGAGTTCCTGCTGCAACATAAGCTGAGCATTGTCATACGCTTGTCCGTTGCTGCCAAATCGCAGCAGAGTTGCTTCAGAGCGTTCCATACTGCGTGTGGCAATGGCCTGGATCTGCGCTCCGGCTTCAACAACAGAAGGGTAAATATTCGTGGATGCATGAAACCCGGCACCGATAAAGCACAGATGGGTTGTTTTCAAGGTGGATCTCTCCTTCATTTTTGCATTCTTATGGATGGTATATTTGTTGTTTAATGCTACGATAGGGTGTTTGAAGTTGAGAAAAAAGGACATATGTCCTTTTCGTGAATGAATAAAAAAAGAAGTTGCATTTTTATTTTGGAGCATGTATACTCTGAATTACGGTAAAACAAGGAATTGTTTCACCGGAACGCTTTTCATCGATGGATGAGGAGATACATATTATGCGGTCGTGGCGGAATTGGCAGACGCGCACGGTTCAGGTCCGTGTGGGCTAACCCCCGTGGAGGTTCGAGTCCTCTCGACCGCATCTAACAAAAAAGGTTCGTGAGTTGCTCTAGGGCAATTCACGAACCTTTTTTTATTTTGTGGATCATTCGTGTGAAGCCTACATTTTGCTACCAGCATGCCAATGCTAATGTTGCCGCTGGCGCAGAATGACTGCCGTGATGATCCCAGCAATGGCCCCTGCAATACCAAATAGCGTTACACTGGCAACCACTTCAACCGACTGGAGACGAAACAAAAAAGCGATACCGCTGCCAAAAGTGGTTCCGGCGAGAAATCCGAGCGAAATTCCTAATTCTTTCGTTAATTTCATTGCTTCACCTACTTGGAAATGTGAGATATGGATTTGCAAATATTGGGTACAGGCAGTAAAGTGTGATCAGGAAAATCATCACATTTTATTTCCTTTTTTATCTTGTGGTTTTAACCCGTTAATTATGCATGATATCTCATATGGGAGGGTAAGAGCGAATGAATATGAACGAACGAATTGCAGCATGGAATGAGGAAGCACAGCAGTGTGCTTGCGGTCATCAACACAGAGTGGTGGATATGCTGATACATCTGGAAGCTGGTGCCATTCAGAGGTTACCGGGTTATTTGTCTGAGCAAGGATATCGTCAAGTGACGGTTGTTTATGATCGACATACGTTTCGGGCCGCCGGATCTGATGTGCTGTGTAGTATTCGCGAAGCGGGAATGCATGTGGATGAGATCACTCTACCGGAGAATCGCACGGGGGATATCATTGCGGATGAAGCAGCTATTGTACAGGTCATGTTGGGTGTGAGACTCGAAAGTCAGGCTGTAATTGCGGTGGGTTCAGGTACCATTCATGATCTGGTGAGATTTGTTTGTTCCAAAATGAGCAAGCCCTTTCTGTCGATACCGACATCGGCTTCAGTGGATGGGTTTACCTCTGCGGGTGCACCCTTAATTGTAAGCGGAATCAAACAGACATTTCAGGCTGTTCCGCCTGAAGCCATTTTTGCCGATATGAATATCCTGGAGCAAGCTCCCCAAGTGATGACAGCTGCCGGATTCGGAGATATGCTTGGCAAATATACCTCCCTTGCAGACTGGATCGTTTCTCGTGAACTGGGCGGAGAACCGTTCTGTCCGGTTGCTTATCGGATGACAGAAGAAGCGCTGAATACCTGCATAGATCATGTACAAGCGATTGCGGAGGGGCGAGCAGAGGGAGTAGCTGTATTAATGGACGCATTAATTGTTTCCGGTATCTCCATGCTGATCATTGACCATTCCCGTCCGGCATCCGGAGGTGAGCATCATCTGTCCCACATTTTGGAGATGGATCTGATGCAAGCCGGAGAAAGACCGGTTCTGCATGGTGCCAAAGTTGGCGTAGCATGTGCATTGCTTACAGTGAAATATAAAGAACTTGCACAGACATCGGATGAACCAGTGTTTGGGATATATGATCAATTGCCGGAGGCTTCTCAGCTCATCGCATGGTTGGAACAAGTAGGTGGACCTGTGACTACTGAGCAACTCGGTGTAACCCCGGAGATGGTGGAACATGCATTCAACACAGCGCATACGCTTCGTCCTCGATATACCGGATTGAGATATATCAATGAAGTGTTAAACACGAGATTAGGATGACCTTTTAGAGAGAATGATCATGATGAAATGCATTAACTTCACTTGTAGCGGGCTGTGATGGCTCTCCTTGGGAGCAAAAGACGAAAAAGGGTAGGTTATCTGACATTTCTGATGGAATAGCCAGAACAGTGCTTCAAGTCCGAGAGAGAAGGCATGCATTTATTTTAAAAAAGGCTCTGGCCTCCCTATGGGGAGATCAGAGCCTTTTGGCTGTTCGCTTATTTAGTTGTTGCGACGATCTTTCAAGATGACATCTGCGAACAAAATAGTTTTCGGGATACGGAAAAATTGCTCCGCTTGTTCCTGAAATGCAGCAGAAGGCAGTGTTCCCTGATGCAGCCATTTGCGGAAAGTGCCGGGATGAACCCCGATCCAGTGGCTGACATCTGTCACCGACAGATCATGGACCATACACAAGCCTGTCAAAATACGGTTACTAACCGGAGAACGGGTCACCGTACGCTTCATGAAGCGAGATGACTCGGGTTGACATATGACAGGGCTATTACGCACAACTTCTTCATTGAAGAGAATATGACGCGGGTAGCCGAGTAATTGGCAAGTCTTGTCCAAATTGGTACTGCCGGGTATCCGTCCTTCATATACCCACGCACTGACACTGCGTGAAGAGATGGAGAGGTCTTCAGCAAGCTGGGACAACTTGATATCATTGGCCATCAGCACGGCAAGAAGAACACGATTGCGGATTTGACAGCGTGTCGGTTTTCGGAATCGTTTAACACGGACGCCTTTTCCCAAGTATTTACGGTTGATCAGAGACCACGCCTGGATGGAATGTTGTTCTGGTTGATTAGGCATATTTCCTCCGATTTTTTTTAACCAAATACTACAATAAACAACGGGGTACTTTCAAGTGCCGGGATTACCGGTTACAAATGCGTCAATGCGTCAATTCACGATAAAGAGGGAACTACGAACTAGACCATGCGCAATTCACATCCTAGTATATTCCTAGATTACAATGTTTCACTAAAAATGAGGGAAGAAAATGGACAGGAATAAAAATAATATAGTTCCAATTACTTATTACTAGGTCTAAAGAACTTTTATCTGTTTTTTGTTGATATGATGCGGTTTATTTCCCTGAATTCCCCAAAAGCATGTGATTTTCATTCCCCTGTTGCGAAGAGGATGTGCACAAATCTGAAATGATAAATCCGCATGTTCAGCATGACATGTGACCTGTCAAATCTCTTACTTTTACATATATTGTATGATACTCAAGTGTAAAGGAGAGGTGAGGAACGTGCATCTATCTGTGAATACCTTTGCTGTCATCTCGGGAGCATTTGTTACGTTTGCTTTTGGCGGATGGGATCAATTGCTGAGCCTGCTCGCGGTCGCGATGGCTGTGGATTATATAACAGGTTTGGCAGCGGCGGTAAGAACAGGTACCGGCTTGAATAGCAATATTGGATTCTGGGGGATTGCTCGCAAAGGGCTCATGCTGACGGTTGTTTTGCTTGCTCATCGAATTGATCTGATCATGGGAACCGATTTTATCAAAGGCGGAGCCATTTATTTCTATCTGGTGAATGAACTCATTTCGATTACAGAGAATTATGCCAAAATCGGTCTTCCATTGCCTGCAAAGCTCAGACAGGCCATTGCAGTGTTGAAGAAACAGGAGGATCAGGAGTATCTGACGAATCGTGAATGGTCCAAACCGCAGCAAACCCCGGACGACATCAAACAGCAGGCTGAAACAGGACAAACTTTGCAGGATGACTCCGCGAAACAGACGGAGGATGGATCGCAAAAGAAATCCGAATCGAAAGGAAACGGTTCGGATTAGTTTTTCTTAATCAAGAGAACGTTTCCAAGTATCCTTTCGTAATAGAGAACGTTATGATATATTTTGGATACATGAAAATTCATTCATTTCTACTATTATATTAAACGAGGTGTTTGCCCAGATGATAAAACATATTGTCCTGTTCAAAATGAAAGATCGCTCAGCAGAAAGTATTGAAGCTGCAGCTCAGGTGCTTCGCAATCTGGAAGGTAAAATTGATGTCCTGGTTTCACTTGAAATCGGGATTGATGTGCTTCGCTCGGAGAGATCGTTCGACATTTCACTCACAGCAGAGTTTGCATCACTGGAGGATCTCCAGGCGTATCAGGTACACCCGCTTCATCAGGAAGTTATCAAGTACATGAACGAAGTCAGAGAACAGTCAATTGCAGTGGACTACGAAATCTGATCTATCATTCAAACTACGTTGAGATAAAGGGGACTCTGCATGAGCGATTTAAGAGACGTTATGGAATTTCTATATATTTTTGTTGTGTTTCTAATCGCATGTCCTGTGATGATATTCTGGCTTAAGCGAAGAGGGAAACGGAACCGATAACTCACTGAACGGGAAGTGAACGAATGTATTATGTGAACAGAGAACAGATTGCCCGCCGGCTTGCTACTGTACCGGAAGTAGCTGAAGGGCTTCGCGGGGCAGCAGAAGCTTGGGATGGCAGTCTCATGCTGGGTATGGTACAGGAACGTTGTCTTCACCTGGCGATCGAGATTGTTACCGATGTGGGAAGTTATCTGATCGACGGCTTCATCATGAGAGATGCAAGCAGCTATGATGATATTATTCAGATTAATTATGAAGAAAAGGTTTTTGATAATCCGACCTATGAGATATTGCGTCAGCTTGTCACGTTACGCAAGCCACTGGTGCAGGATTATTACACTTGGGAGCGGTCTGAGCTCCATCCACTTAGCGTAGAGTTGCCGAGTATACTTGAACATTTTACTACTCAGGTTAGCGCCTACGTGGAAAAAGAACTTGGTCCTTTCAATACGGCACAAGCCGAGGGACAGCGTAAGGAATGAGGGAAATCGCATGACAAATGAATCAAAAGAATTCAATGAAGTAAATACTGAAAGTAACGAAACAAATGAAACACCTTCCGGATTCCATCCGGTGTATATGGTTGAACTTTTGTTCCGGGAACGTCCAGAGGTGGATCGCCTGCGTTTGCAGGAAGCTATGATCCGTCATACAGGACAAGTCCGACTGGATGTGAAACAAGAGAGCGGAGGGCAAAAGCATGAGATGCTTGTCTTCTATCATCTGGACCACAAGGTATCCTTCCAGGAAGGGGATATCCCTGCTCAGACTTGTATGCTTCCTGTGAATGAAATCGCAGATCGTGCTCGCTTTGGCGGTGCTCTGCAACAAGCATGGCATTGGCCGGATGCAGGACAAGCTGTGGAAGCTGCGCGTTACTCCATTCGGATACATGATATGTTCACGGCTGCCATGCCTCGTAAACAGCGCCTGGAGCTGTTTCAGAAGACTGTACTGGCAATCATGGAGAGTGTGACCTGTGACGCGCTGTATTGGTATGGCAGTGATAAGCTGGTTGAACCGGAAGCATATACGCAAGCTCAGGAACGTGAGGAACATCTGTATGCAGCCATGAATGTTCGAATGTATCAAGCCGGAGGTACAGAGGAACAGCGCGGGTTGGTCATGGATACCGTGGGATTATCTGCGCTGGGTGTACCTGATGTCCAGTGTCACTTCGTCGGTCTTGATCCCGATACGGTGGCTCAGACCTTACTGGGTGCAGCGTATTACATATTTGATCAGGGGGATGTTCTGCAAGATGGACAGACGCTGGGTTCTTCAGGTGGACGTCGCTGGCGTTGTGAACATCAGGCGGCATTGATTGCACCTGGACGATATGTCATTGATTTGGACCCGGGGGATGAGCATGCCGCGGCTGATCTCGAGCCGGCTCGTCAGAACTGAGTTTAAGCCAAGTCATTTGCATCCATTCAAAAAGGGCGTTCAGATTATTTTTAACATCTGGAGTGTCAAGTCAAGCCTGTGCTGCTTATAATGCATCAACAGAGTAGGCATTCGCCCGGATGGCTGAGCGACAGACCGTTGCTTCTAGTCCGGTACTTAAACAATAGTAAAGGGAGAGATGTGACGTGAAGGATTCTAACAAAAGTTTGTTGTGGGGAGCTCTTATTGGCTCCGTGGTTGGTTCAGTAACGGCATTATTGCTGGCACCAAAATCGGGCCGTGAACTTCGTCAGGATATTACAGAAGGTGCTCGTCAGGTATCGGAGAAAGGTCAGGAACTGGCTGGTATCGTGGGAGAACAAAGTTCACAGATCGTATCCAAAGTTAAAGAGACCGCAGATGTCGTGATTCAGGATATTCAATCCTGGCGCAATTGCGCTGAAGGGAAAGAAATTCGCATATCGGCAGCCATTGTGGATAATGATATCGATAAAACAGTGGATGAACCCGGAATTGACATCGTAGCGAAGCTTCCTGCGGATGAGTCCAAGGACGACAACTAAGCAAAGCTTGATAAGCAGGCTTTCCTCTAAATTAGAGGAGAGCCTGCTTTGTTGCGTGTCCACACATAGATGACGTAGCGCGTGGATTTAATTTGAACCCTGCGATGAAATCGGGTAAGATGTAGGTACCTTTTTGCCGGAATGTTCATACGGTAGGAAGAAAGCTCTGAGAAACAATCGTTTTGAGAACCAATTCAATGAAGAAGGAAGCGGTGTGTTCGTGCAGCAAGCAATCGCTATATTAGACTCCGGTGTGGGGGGATTGACCGTCGCCAAGGAAGTGATGCGTCAGCTCCCGCGGGAAAAGATCATTTATTTTGGGGATACTGCCCGGACACCGTACGGACCCCGTTCGTCCGAACAAGTAAAACAATTTACGGAACAAATCGTTGATTTCTTGATCCAATTCGATCCGAAGGTTATCGTTATCGCCTGTAACACAGCAACAGCAGCCGCGTTGGAGTATATCCGTGGCAAGGTGAATATGCCTGTCATTGGTGTTATACATCCAGGTGCGCGGGCCGCAATCACAGCGACACGTACAGGACGTATTGGTGTGATTGGTACCACAGGTACCATAGGTAGTGGGGCTTATACATCGGCACTCAAGCAGTTGTCCCCCTATATTGATGTGGTCAGTCAGGCTTGTCCGGCGCTGGTGCCGTTGGTGGAACAAGGTGAATTTCGTTCCGAGCACACGACACATACGGTGGAACAATCATTGGGCGAGATCAAACAACAGCCAATTGATTGTCTTATTCTGGGTTGTACGCATTATCCCTTTCTCATGGACACGATTCAGGAAGTTATGGGACAGGAAGTGAAGTTAATCAGTTCAGCAGATGAAACGGCACGTGAAATCAGTACGATTTTATATGATAAACGAAAGCTGGCCAGTGGGGATGAGACTCCGGTGCATCAATTTTTCTGCACGGGTGACCCGAGAATGTTCCAGAATATCACCCGTCGATGGTTGGGGGAGCAGATCTCCAAGACCCCTGTTGTCTGGCAAGTTACGCAATTATCATAGTTATACTCAAATTATGCATGAATAAGACTTTTAATTAATGTAATTTGGTTGTGGACTATCCCGGAACTGTGAAGTTCCGGGATTTTTTGTCGTCATTATGCATTAACCGGAGATAAACATGATTCTTGTCACATGACGGACAACCTGACCTGCATACATATGTTACAGACACGAAATTGGTCAGAACTGGACAGGAGACCTGTCTTTTCCTGTGGAAAGGAGAACAACATGGATCTGCAGTGGATTATCGTTCAGCGGGGAGATACATTGCCGCGAATTGCGTCAGCACACCATATGACCAAAGAGTTACTTGCTGCACTAAACCCGGAAGTGGCTTCCCAGCCATACTTGCTGGCAGGTCAGATGCTGCGTATTGTCCCCGGGACAGATCGCAGATACGCTGTACCGCCTGGAGAAAGTGTAGGGGAGATTGCAGGGAGATTTGGTCTGGACGAAGAGTTGTTGCGCCAGGCCAATCCTGAAATTACCAATATAACCGACTGGGTTGGTCGCTGTATTCATATTCCGGCTTCGAATGGAAAAACTATTGTAAAGATTCAGGGAGAGTATGGTTATCGAGAATTAATCAGGGATATAGACAAGCTGGAGAATCAATACCCGTTTATTGAAACGGGTTCAATCGGAACAAGTGTCATGGGCAAGTCGCTGCCTTATTTGCGTATTGGGCAAGGGGCGAGACATATCCATGTTAACGCTTCCGTTCATGCGAATGAGTGGTTGACAACAGCAGTTCTGATGAAGTTTATTGAAGAGTATGCCGAGGCGTATGGTGCGCATAGGGCATGGCATCAATACCAGACAGAACGCTGGATGCAAGAGACGACACTCTGGGCCGTGCCGATGGTTAATCCGGACGGGGTCGAACTGGTTCAGGAAGGTGTGGTCAATCAGCATCCACATGCACAGCAGTTGTTGGCCTGGAATGCCGACAGATCACATTTCACCCATTGGAAGGCCAACATCAGAGGGGTGGATCTGAATGATCAATTTCCAGCCCATTGGGATGAAGAGGCAGCGAGAAGAGGTATAACCTCACCGGGCCCCAGGGATTATGCGGGGACAGCGCCATTGACAGAACCGGAGGCACAGGCGCTTGCGCAGTGGACGCAGCAACATACATTTGATGCGGTTGTATCCCTGCATAGTCAGGGACAGGAGATCTATTGGAACTACCGTGACCTGGAACCCAGGGAGAGTGGACCGCTGTCGCGTAGACTCGCCAAAGCTTCCGGCTACAAGGCGGTGAAGCTCGGTGGCAGTGATGCCGGATACAAGGACTGGTTTATTCAAGATTTCGGTAGACCGGGCTTCACGGTAGAAGTTGGATTGGGTGTTAATCCGCTTCCCGTAGAACAGTTTGATGATATTTGTATAGAAGTGGGAATGTTGCTGGCTGAACTGTTATCCAATGGACAATGAGGCAAGACCCTGAATTATGATGGTGTGAAACTTAACAGTAGATCATTCGTATAACAGGAACGGACGCTATGAGCGACGTTCCGTTTTTATTATTTTTTATAATGGCATGTTACGTCATTCGTTCTGAATGGTTTTCGAACGGGTAATGATGGATGTGCCTTTTCGGCGACATATATAATTATACGGAGGGATTCAAATGAAGTGGAGAAGACTACTGTCGTTCAAACGATGGACACAAGTTTTCAAAAGGCTCCCCCGGCTGCTCCGGGCTCCGCAGATTCCTTTGGGAGAAAAGCTGTTGTTTATTATTCCAGCGCTGTTGTACTGGGTACTTCCTGACGTAATGCCGTTTATGCCCATCGATGATATCGGGGTCACTTTGATTCTGATGAACTGGTTTGTAAGCCGGGCAGAACGTAAATATCCTGTGCTTCAGGAGGGGGCACCTTCTTAATTTGCGGCCCAATGGATCATATTGACATTGAATTCGCATCAATGTTATTGCGAAGAGCGGTAACTTTCTTTACAATAGATGCTGTAGTTTAAGAATGCTGAAATTGTTGAAATCTGCAATTACAATATAGGAGATGAAGAGAATGAACTGCAAAATTACGCGTAATGCTGCTAAAGTATTGAAGCTTGAATTGGACAAGCCGGAGAACGAAGGAAAAAAACTGCGCGTTGTCATCACCCATGCACATGGTGACCATGCTCACTACGGCCTGGATATCGACACACCAAAAGAAAATGATACAGTTGTATCTACCGATAAAGAGATTGATGTCATTCTCGCGAATGATCAGCCTTTGTTAAACGGTGTTAAAATTGACTACCTCTACTTCCCGGAAGAGGGATTTGTTATTACGAATCCGTCCCAGGGTAATCACGGCGACCACTAAGGGCGCGAAGAAGGGGAACTCATGGCTAACGATATCCGCGTATGCGAAAAGTGTAATCATGTCCGACTGAAATCGATTGTGCCCAAGTTGCAGAAAATGGCTCCAGACACGGAGATCAAGATTGGGTGCAAATCCTATTGCGGTCCTTGCGCGAAACGTGCATTTGTCTTTATTAATGGTCGGTATATCAGTGCGCCGACAGAAGAAGAAGTGCTCGCCAAAGTCGCAAAGTTTGTGAAGTAGTAGGATATAACAAGGTGAGTGAACGAAAAGTTCAAACATCCGCAAGGAGGGGCTATGTGCCTCTCCTTTTTTGCGTTTGGATAATAGTGAGTGGCTGCTTCAAAATGCGGCATCCTCTATCATTTCAGTAATTTGGAAGGTATCTTCTCGAATTTCAATAGCAATGACCGTATTATCCTTTTTCAGAAAATGTACATGCCCCAGTCGTTCTTCCTCCAATTCGACCCAACCTGTATCCGCTAACTTCTGAAAATAATCCATTGGCGGGTAAAGTCCTTGTTCACCCCCAATATGTTTCAGTTCATACTTAGCCCCTTTTTTAAGATTGGGATCATCGGAATAAGCTATGTTTTCAATGAGCTTTGAATTGGTTGGAACCGGGATGTCTGGGTTCATGGATGACGCTGTATATCCTTCTATCTCGTATGTTGCAGGAGCGCAGCCTTGTACCCAAATGAGCAAGGGCAACATGCAGAGTGTCAATATTATTTTCTTCAAATGAATTCCTCCTGATTTGGCATGATTATCTAATAAACGTAGCCAAATCAACTAAAGTTACGATAAAAACACAAAAGAAGAATAAGAAAGCTTGTGTTATCCATCCTAAAGGGGTAACAGGAACCTGATAATCCCAAGGAGGAATACTCATGCCGAAGCGTTATGATTCCAGTTTGCAAGCCGATACCACTGTATCTCAGGCGCAAAATGCGGTGAACAAGCTTCATTATGCTGTATCTCAGGCCATGTCTCATCCGACGGCACAGACCATTGTACAGGCGGAACGACGTCTGGCACACACGGAGCAGGCGATGCGACAAGCAGAGCTTTCACTCGGAGGGCAAGGTGTTGAGTTGGCAGAGGAAATGTTCATCGAGGAGAAGAGAAGATTGAATTCAATCCAGAGTCAGCACGGTCAAGGGGATTTATAACGTTCCTGTCACATCAGAACCCGCAGGGCAGCAATGCTTTGCGGGTTTTTCATATCTTTTGCAAAGACTCTGGGTCCATGGGTTTACTCCGACAGTATGTCGAATGGTCGCTTAAAATTCTGTGAGAAGGTTAATAGAACAAGAGCAGGCAAAATTCCATACGGGAGGTACAGAATGACAAAACATATTACAGATTGTACGATTCTGAACAACGGAGTAACGATGCCATGGCTAGGATTTGGAACATATAAAGCAAAAGGTAAGGAAGTACAACAGGCGGTTGAGACCGCTTTGGAGGTTGGATATCGCAGTATTGATACCGCGTCCATCTATGGCAATGAAGAAGAAGTGGGACAAGCTATTGCAAGCAGTGGTGTTGCCCGTAACGAACTGTTTGTGACGACAAAGCTCTGGAACGAGGATCAGGGATTTGATTCAACGTTGAGAGCATTTGAAGCCAGTCAGAAGGCACTTGGACTGAATGTGATTGATCTTTATTTAATTCACTGGCCTGGCAGAGACCAGTACAAGGAGACGTGGAGAGCATTCGAACGTCTATATAGCGAAGGAAGCATCCGTGCGATTGGTGTGAGTAACTTTCAAGTTCACCATTTGCAAGATATTATAGATGAGGGCGGAACGGTGCCTGCGGTTAATCAGGTAGAGCTGCATCCGGGTCTGATCCAGCAGGAACTGCAGGATTTCTGCGGGGCGCAGGGAATTCAACTGGAGGCATGGAGTCCTATTATGAAAGGTAAGCTGAACCAAGAGTCTACCCTCAAAGCGCTGGCCCAGAAATATGGGAAAACGCCAGCACAGATCATTCTGCGCTGGGACATTCAGAATCAGATTGTGACGATTCCGAAGTCGGTTACCCCAGAGCGTATTCGTGAGAATGCGGACATCTTTGACTTTGAATTGACACCGGATGAGTTGAGACAGATTGATGCACTGGATTCCGATAAGCGGACGGGTCCACATCCGGATCAACTGTTTTGGGATTAAGTGGGTAGACGCTAATTGAATATAATTGTTTGATGAACTACTGGTGGTTGTTCCGGTTACGTAATCGTTCTTTTGATCGCTGTTGTCTCCAAATTTTTTTAATTCCTCTTTTCAGAGGATAAAATTTGGATACAAAGGCGCACGCTTCGCTTCTTCAGAATCGATTCCGTCCCCTCCACAGTAACTGTCCATCAAACACAAAAATATACAATGAGCTAGAATGGTGTGTAGTATATAAAAAAAAGCAGCCGGATCGGGAAATATCCCTGATCCGGCTGCTTTTTGTGTTTGAATTGGCTTAATTTTTTTTCGGGACTTCGCATCCGTCATCTGTGCAGATGCCACTGCCGTCTGTTTCTGTTGTGTTGGATTCAACCATGGTGAATGGGGAACGCTCGTCCCATGCTTTTTGAATGGCATCCAGGAACACCTCGTCAGGTTGAGCACCCGATACGGCGAACTTGCGGTCGAATACAAAGAACGGTACACCGCGGATACCAAGTTGCTCGCCTTCTGCTTGGTCAGCACGGACATTGTCGGTGAATTGATCACTGGACAGCACTGCCGTAGCTGCATCTCGATCCAAGCCGACTTCTTCTGCTAACTGAGCCAACACTTCAGTGTCGCCGGAGTGTTTACCTTCAATAAACACAGCTTGGAAGATTCGTTCACTCAGTTCAAGCGCTTTGCCTTGTGTATCTGCCCAGTGTGTCAAGCGGTGAGCTGAGAAGGAGTTTGTAGGGATCATGGCATCGATATTGTATTCCAGTCCTGCCGTACGAGCATTGGCATTCATCTGGGCATTCATACCTTTGGCTTGTTCCGCGCTCATATTATATTTGGCAGCCAAATATTCCGAATTGGTTTTGCCTGGGTTCAATGCAGCGTTTGGATCAAGCTCGAAGCTTTTGAATTGCAGCTTCACTTCATCACGGTGTGGGAACTGTTCCAGTACATTCTCCAGGCGGCGTTTGCCGATATAACAGAAAGGGCACAGAAAATCAGACCATATCTCAATATTCATTTTATTAAAACCTCCATCATCCTTTTAGTTGAAACTAATATGGTTACAATTATAAAGCCACTTTCTATAATTCGCAAGGAGATTACTTTTTATCCCGATATGCCTTGGACCAATGGTAAGGTTGAATCTCATCCAGTCTCTTGAAGGCCAGTTTACCAGAAGGATCGTATACGGCAGCTTTGACTTCTTCGCCCCAGTAAAATAATCGTTCCTGGCATACACCGCAAGGTGTAAGGACCTTGAATTCTGAATGCTCGTCATCACGAGCGATACAGAGGGAGTGGGTGACACGTTCGTTCAATTTGTGGGCTTCCAGATAAGCTCCTGTTTCCATACATAGATGCGTCGCATCGTTGATGACCTCTGGAGCTACACTAATCAGCAGCGATCCAGCTTCGGTATAGACGGCACCCGCGCCGCCCCATCCCTGAGGATAACGTTGCTTCACAAATTTTGCGGCTGCATTGAACAATTGCTGTTCAATATTGAGTGGTTCAGTGTGTGATGTCATGTAATGCAAGTTCCCCTTTTCAAATCCAATTTAATTCATTTCGTGTTTTTGTTTAGCTTGTCATTACGGTATTGTTCATTGCGATGTTGCTGCTCCACTGTCTTCCTCTCGAAAGCGCTGAATCAAATCATAAGTAATGACCGTGTCCGAGACATGCAATCGTTTGGTTGCTTCATCATGACTGGGGCGGCAAGCATTGATGTCCGTTTTGTCGCGTGTGGACAGGTCATAACAAGCACCGCTCTCATAGATATAATCATCCGATGGAATATAGAATACAGAACCATCCGAGAATGTGCCATTACGCAGCACAACCGTACGCCCAGACCCGTCATATACGTCGTTACCCATGTGATAATAGGACTGGTCGGATAAGCCTAGCAAATGCAGTACGGAAGGCGTGATGTCCAGTTGTCCCGAAGGTTCGTTGATGGTTCCGGCAGCTGCTCCGTCCGGTAAATGCACGAGCAGGGGGACCTCGTTCATGATCTGTGCCATATCCAGTTCGTTCAGTGAACGTCCCAGGAACTGTTCGTATTGTGATTGTTCCTTAATCGAGTTGTCGTGATCCCCGTAGAACATAAAGATGGTATTTTCCCATAAGCCCCGATTTTTCAGATCCTCGACCATCTTACCCAGTGCCGAATCCACGTAATGAACGGACTGCAGATAGTTACCAAACATGGTTCCCTGGAACTCGCCTACATCCAGTTGCTGCTTCTCTTTTGGCAAGGCATACGGATGGTGACTGGTAAGAGTGATTAGGAAGGAATAAAATGGTTCGGTCACCTCACTACTCATTTTCTCAACGGATTGCCGGAAAAAGGATTCATCAGACAGGGACCAGCCAAGCGGGTCATCCTGTGCAAAATCATTTTTACTATAAAACTTGTCGTACTTCATGTTCTGATACATTGTATACCGATTCCAGAAGCCACTCTCATAAGCGTGAAATACGTTGGTGCTGTAACCGTTATCCTTCAGGATGGAAGGAAGGGAGTCATACGTATGGTCTGCATAACGTACAAACGCTGATCCAACCGGAAGTGGATGCAGGGAAATATTTGCGCCAAAATCGGCATCTGACGTTCTGCCCTGACCGGTCTGGTGGTAAAAGTGACTATAATACTGACTTTCCTTCATCAGTTCATTAAAATGCGGTGTGATCTCCTGACCGCCAATGCTCTGGCCAATCATGAAGTTCATAAAAGCCTCACCCTGAACAATGATGACATTGCTGTCTTTATATTTGCCAAACAAGGCATCATTCTGCGGGGCAGTTCCTTGCCTTTCAGCAAAGAACGCTTTTGCTTGCTCAACATCAGCGGGATCAGCCTGCGGCCCGGAGCCGATATGGTCTTTGGCGAAGTTGTACAGATCATAACCGTGAAAAGCGAGCAGTCCGGTCACATTATACATGGATACATTCCACCAGTTGTTATCGAACAGGCCTTTGGCCCATGTTTTGCTGTAGAAATAAATCGGGCCAACCGCGAGGCCGAGTCCCAGCACAAGGGTGATGCTGCCAGCCGTGAGACGGCGGCGCAACCGTGCCTTGCCATCGTTATACGAATAACTCCCGTAACCAGTAACAGACGTACTGGAGTGCTTCGAACGGTAACGTCTGCTGAACAGTACGATAGCTGCGAACGGAATGACGACAAGCCAGTCGGCAAAGAACCAGAGATCACTTGTGTAGATCAGTGTAGCGATGCTGTCACCCAATGCGTCAACTTGTCTCGCCTGCAACAATACCGGGATGGTCAAGAAATCCTGGAAATAGCGATAATACACCATATCGGCGTAGATTAGTGCGGTAAGCAGCAGGTTAAGTACGGCGAGAGACAAGATCATGCCTCTACGTGGCAGCAACCAGGTCCAGAAGGACAAGAGTAGTAAAGATCCAATAGCAATGACTTTATCCAGCAGTCCCATCGTAATGTTATAAGCGTGAAGATTGTGATGGAGCCACATGAGTTTGAGCAGCATGAGCACAAGAAAAATAAGATATAACGTTAATGGATGATTTAGAAGCCCGCGTGGCATGGCACTGCGCGTAGGCCGAGTGACAACCATATGTATGTCCCCCTTGCTTTTGTTGTTTTGTAATCGGAGTGTAAAATAGGGCTCCATCCATTATAGCGTGGCCTCATGTGTTTTCAACTATGCCTCAGGGAGAATTGAATCTTGTCCAGCCGAAGACCGAAGTCGGTGAATTCTTATGACCAGAAAAGGGCACAAAAAAAGCGCCCCGGCCATGGATGGCAGGAGCACTTTAGATTCGTTACAATTATGAAGATTGTGGTGTTTTATTTCGTGGGGGCAGTGGGCCCAAATACTGATAGTACTGGGTTTCAATTCGTCCGTTGAACAACTTGCGACGTTTGTCTGCCTTATGACCGAAATACTCTTCGAAAGCTTTGGTCGACGTGATTGCAAAAAAGGACCATGTTGGCATGTCGAGGTAACTGCGCCCTAATGAGCGGAGCAACTTCTGAACTTCTTTTTCTTCACTCAAACGTTCACCATATGGGGGATTGGTAATGATGACACCATATTCACCCTGCGGTCTTGCGCGATGAGCGGGCAGGACGCTGACTTCAATATCTTTGGCGAACCCAGCACTTTTGATCGCTGCCATAGCCACTTCAATTGCTTCAGGATCAATATCGCTACCTGAAATCTGTAACGGGACATCGTCGCGTACAGCATCAAATGCTTCTTCGCGCGCCTGTTCCCATAATTCTTCAGGAATAACAGCCCAGTCCTCGGAGTTGAAGGTCCGACGAAGTCCCGGTGCAATGTTCCAGCCGATCATAGCGGCTTCGATCAGCATTGTGCCTGATCCACAGCATGGATCATAGAATGGACGAGATACATTCCAGCGGCTGAGCTGAATAAGAGCTGCAGCAAGTGTTTCTTTGAGTGGCGCTTCGGTGACGAGTTTACGATAACCCCGTTTATGCAGACCTGGTCCCGTCGTATCTAAAGTAAGCAGGGCGCGATCGTTCAGCAGAATGACCTCAATCACATAACGAGACCCATCCTCTGGGAACCACTCTGTGTCATAAGTCAGCTTCAGTTTCTCTACGATTGCTTTTTTCACGATCCCTTGTGATGCAGGCACACTGCTTAACTGGGATTTTTGAGAACGACCCTCTACAGGGAATTCGCCGTCGGCTGGAATCCACTCTTCCCAAGGCAGTGCTTTGGTGCCTTCAAACAATTCGTCGAAAGTCGTGGCAGGGAATTCACCCATTTTCACCAATACGCGATCCGAACTTCTCAGCCACAGATTACACCGGCATATATCAATATAATCTCCTGTAAAGAAAACCCGGCCGTTGTCGATCGTAACATCTTCATACCCCAGTTGCTTCAGTTCCCGGGCAACAACAGCCTCGAGTCCCATCGCCGAGGTTGCAATCAATTGCAATTGAGCCATGTGATTCATTTCAACTCCATTTCAAGCTGGAGAAGGATATCCTTCTCTCTGCTGTATAGTAACGGTGCGGCCTTGCCGCTTTCCGTGAAAAAACTTACAATGAGAAATGCGGTGAACGTATGCATTCCTCTTTCGAGGTGATGCACCAGTCAACCGCCTGTGTTGATAACAAACATTTATTATAGAACATTGGCATCCATATGGAAAGCAGTCCAAGTGTCCAAGGAGGATTTTAGTGGTGAATCTGACCCCTGATGAATATGTAAATCAATTATTTCAAGAGGATGATCTTTTGCTGAAAGTGAAAGAGGCCATCCGTTCGAACGGTATGCCGGAAGTTTCCGTTGCGGCTGCGTATGGACGATTGCTCACGTTTCTCGCCAAGACATCCAAAGCAGAAGCTGCCCTCGAAATCGGCGTGTTGGGCGGTTACAGTGGGATCTGCATTGTGCGCGGTTTGCGTGAGAATGGGACCCTGACTTCGCTGGAACTGAAAGAGGAATATGCGGCAATGGCGCGTGGTCATCTGGAAGAAGGCGGTTTTGGCGAAAAGGTGGAGTACCGCATTGGCCCGGCGGCAGACAGCCTGGAGCAATTGGAGCAGGAAGGTCGCACATTTGATTTCTTCTTTATTGACGCAGATAAGGAGAATTATCCGGTATATCTCGATTATGCCATTAAGCTGGCCCGGCCAGGTGCTGTTATTGTTGGTGATAACTGTTTCCTGCGTGGTCGTACACTGAATCCGGACAAGCAGGGCCCGGCCGTGCTTGCTGTTCGTCGTTTCAATGAACAGATGGCAAGTGACCCGCGCCTGGTGACGACCATGTTGCCGGATTACGATGGGCTGGTACTTGCCTGGGTGAAGTGAAAGGGAAAATTTCCTAAAGATAAAACTCCGATGGAGCACGATCTCACGCTTTTGTGTTTGTGAGGGGATCGTGATTCTGTACGGAGTTTTCTGAAAACAAAAAGAAGAGACGACACACCTTGAATCACAGGGAGTATCGTCTCTTTCTTTATATTTACAGATGTTGTAGTAGTTCGATTTATACTTCAGGTGTTCCGTACGTTTCAAACCATTTTTTGATGGTGTCAAAATCATCACTGAAGGACAAGCCCAGCATCAATAATACACGAGCTTGTTGTGGACTCAGGTTGTCGCCTGCAATGATACCTTTGCCGCCACCGTACACACTTCCTGAACCCGTCCGAGTGGTGGTCACAAAGATGACACCTTCTTCAATGGCTTTGGTACGAGCTTGTCCCATAGCTCTGGAGATACCGCCAGCTCCGGTACCGGAAGTCACAATTCCTTTGGCACCGCTGCTCACGAATCCTTCAATGGCTCCGCCGCCAGCTTCTTGATACGAGATCGCAATTTCTACTTTGGCCAGATCTGCCTTTGTGATTTTACTTAGATCAAATACGGGCTTTGCTGTGCCTTCAGGTTTCAAGGCACGTGCAGGAGCACGGTAGATTCGGATATTTTCTTCATCAATATATCCTACAGCGCCGAGCATCGGCGTTTCAAACGTATCTGTCCGATAATCATTTGTCTTGGTTACACCACGAGCAAGCTGGATTGTATCATTCAACATGAGTACTGTGCCAAATGAAGTGGTACGACCACTGCCTGCAAGTTTGATGGCGTTGTACAGATTGGCTTGAGCGTCAGAACCGATGACGGTCCATGGACGCATGGAGCCTGTGATCACGACAGGTTTGTCACTCTGAACAGTCATATCGAGGAAATAAGCGATTTCTTCCATTGTATCTGTACCCGTGGTAACGACAACACTGTCATACGTTGCCAGAGCTTTGTCTACCGTCTGCGACAAGTCATAGAGGTCGGTCATGCTATAGGAACCTGAACCTGAGTTTCCGAATTGGAGCGTGCTAACATCGGCAATCTTCTGTTTATCCGGTAAGGCGTCTACCATCTCTCCAATGGGAAGTG
The DNA here is from genome assembly GCF_038003195.1 of Paenibacillus sp. FSL M7-1414. Lineage (NCBI taxonomy): Bacteria > Bacillati > Bacillota > Bacilli > Caryophanales > Paenibacillaceae > Paenibacillus > Paenibacillus sp. FSL M7-1414. The sequence goes on from NZ_JBBOOS010000001.1 coordinate 2,169,109, forward strand.
TACCTGCCTTGTAATTCTGGAAGCTGGTGGCATCCTCGGATTGACCGGCAATCGTTCCGCCAGTTCCAATCACCAATACATTAGGAAGTGCAGATTGTTTGGAAGAGTCTGGTATTGCAGGAATGGAAGTATTGCGAGCCGGAGTAGTAGTTGCTGTCTGAACAGCACCTGTTGTGCCTTTCACCTCTACCGTAGCTGCGTGCGCGGCGTAGGTTCCAAGGGGGGACAACGAGATGGTCAATGCTGTTAAAGCTGCGGTACTCCATACGGCCCAGGGACGAAGATTGGATGTTTTACTCATGAATAGCACTCTCCTTCAAGTAAGTGTGATGTTAAGTTTGTTAAGAAGAATATGTATACCATTTCAAATTGATTGTATTTCATGTTAAGTAATATGACAAATATAGATAATGGTAGAGTAATCGGTTACATTCATAGATAATAAGAGTAAAATGATTGTTTATAAGGAATTATGAAAGATTATTCATTTTGGTTAGAGATAGAAAAGAAGCGGTTTTAGTATTTTTGAAGGAAAATAAGCCCTTTTAATGTTAGTTAATATTACATAATGAGTCTTTTGTCCTGATAAAATGAAGCATTTTAATAAAAGAATGTCGAATTGGGACTTATATCAGAAGTAGGTAACAGAATGAGAGGATGATAGTAACGCATATTAGGTAATGGGGATCAATTACGGTCTAAAGAGTGGTTTCGTAATAGAGTTATGTTTATAATAGGGGTGATCACCATATGTAAATAAATATATAATATTGATTGGAGGAGAAACGATGAAACAGGCACCGAGAAAGTATGCAAATTACATTCCGATTCGGGAACTGGAGACTTTGGAAGAGAGGTTATCTCCCTTCAAGGTGTATGCAGAACTTCGTGATAACACTCCAGTCCGCTATGATGAGCATCGAGAATGTTGGGATGTTTTTGGTTATGAAGATGTGAAGTATGTTCTGAAAAATCCGAAACTATTCTCTTCTGCACGTGATCGTGCCAATACGAGCATGTTGACGACAGACCCTCCCAAACACAAACAGCTGCGTGATCTGGTGAACCAGGCGTTTACACCCAAGGCAATTGAAGCATTGGCTCCGCGTATTCAGGAAATCACAGATGAGTTAATTGCTCCACACCTGTCAGAAGGACATATGGAACTTATTGATGACCTTGCAACACCATTGCCCGTCATTGTCATTGCGGAATTGATCGGAGTCCCTGCAGCGGATCGTCAAAAGTTCAAAGACTGGTCTGATGTATTGGTGAAAGGCGCGCGTGATGATAGTGAGCAGGCCTTCCAGGAGTTATTGGAGGAGAAAAAAAGAAATATGCAGGAGTTGCATATCTATTTCACTGGCATTATGGAAGAACGTCGGTTGCAGCCAAAGGATGATCTGATCTCATTACTGCTTGCTGCGGAGATTGATGGTCAGCAATTGACTTCAGATGAAGTGGTAGGCTTCTGTATTCTATTACTTGCTGCCGGTAATGAAACAACAACCAACCTGATTACCAATGCGGTTCGTATTCTGTCTGAACAACCCGAGCTACAACAGGAGTTGCGCGAACAGCCTGAACGGATTACTTCTGCGATTGAAGAGACGCTGAGATATTATCCGCCAATTGTCGCGATTGGGCGGGTCGCCAAGGAAACTGTAGAGTTGAAGGGTCAGACGATTCAAGCTGGAGAGCAGGTGATTTCCTGGGTTGGAGCAGCCAATCGGGACAGTGCCCAATTTGAAAACCCGGAAGATTTCATCTCTGATCGCAAGCCGAACAGGCATATGGGTTTTGGTTTTGGCATTCATTTTTGTTTGGGTGCACCACTCGCTCGATTGGAGGCAAGGGTAGTTCTTCATACATTGCTTCAGCACATGGGAAACATTCAACTTGTGTCTGGAACGGCTCTGCAACCGATACAAAGTGCTTTTGTATTTGGTGTGAAACATTATCCGATAGAATTCAATCTAATAAATAAATAAATAAATGATGAATGGCGCATGAATGACAAAAGCCGCTCTCAGGCCAATTAGGCGCTGGAAGCGGCTTTTTCAAATGAAAAATTAAGATGGACTATTTAAGAAATGGATAGGGAATCAGGATTCCCGAATAGAAGCAGGTTTGTTATACAATTTGAATCGGACCCAAACCATATTGAGTAGTAACAGTCCACCAGAGACGATAAACAGACCTTCGATCCCGATGAATCCTGCCATAAAACCTCCAATGATCGCTCCAAGCATGTTGCCCAGCGCCAGAGTACTCGTATTAAAACTGAATGCACGGCTGATCATGCTATCGGATGTATAGGAACGTATCAGGGCATTAACGCTTGGAAGCAGGCCACCCATGAACACACCCATCATGAAACGAACTATAATGAGCTGCCACACGGTCTGAACAAATGCCTGCGGAATAAGCATGAGTCCTGTTCCTATGAGAGAGAACGTCAGCACCTTGTGAGGACCAATCCGGTCACTCAGCTTCCCGAGAATCGGAGACATGGCCATATTGGATAGTCCCGTAACTGCACCGACAAGTCCTGCCCAGAAGGCCACATTTACATCCGAAGCATGCAATTTTTGCACATACAGCGGCAAGAGTGACATGGGGCTGATCATTGCAAACTGCAACAGAAACGTTACAGCGAACAGTGCAGGCAGTTGAGGTGACTTGTTCAATTCCTTCAGACCGGACAATACGGATTGTGCCGGCAGTTTGGCTGCTTCTTGACGGTCGAACTTCTCTCTCACCAGGAACATGGCGAGCATGGAAGCAACAAAGATCAGTCCACCTGTAATGTAGAAAATGGGGCGGAAGCCTACCGCATCCGCTAACAAGCCACCAATGAGTGGACCCAGGATGGTGCCGGCAACCTGCCCGGACTGACTGATTCCCATGGCAAAACCCATGCGGTCTTTCGGTGTGGTACCCGATATCAACGCAACAGCTGCAGGATTGAAACCGGAGATGGTACCATTAAGCAAACGCAATAAGAGAAGCTGCCAAGGATTCTGTGCCAGACCCATAAGGGCAATTACGATGGCCATCCCGAATCCCGACCGCAGCAGCATAACTTTACGGCCATACTTGTCCGATAACTTGCCCCAGAGCGGTTGGAACAAAAATGAGGTGAGGAAATTGGCTGCAAAAATAAAGCCCGCCCAAATGCCAATTTCATGTTCGCCAACAACACCCAGATCTCTTGCGAGATAAAGAGACAAAAATGGGGTAATCATGGTCATGCCCGAATTGACCAAAAATTGTCCGAACCAAAGCACAATGAGGTTTACTTTCCACGTTTTCAAAGTGCTTTCACTTCCTTTCAAAGATATTTCTGTAATTCTCAAAAAAACACCATTCTTTCATTATAACATAATTGGCATATGAGGGATGGGTGTAAGGAATGTCATAGTATTGTCACGTAGAACGCATCTGCATGTGGTTGTTACGGCTGTTTAAAAAGGGCATAATGGTAATTATGAGTCCAAAAACTATTGGAGGCTTCTTACATGAGCTATAATGATCGACTGATTCGGGCAAGTTTTAAACAACAGGTAGACCGTGTCCCGGTATGGTACATGCGTCAAGCTGGACGTTACGATCCTGAATATCGCAAAATTAAAGAAAAGTACTCCTTGCTAGAAATCTGCAAACAACCCGAGCTGGCGGCTGAAGTTACACTCATGCCGGTACGCAAACTTGGTGTAGATGCGGCTATTTTGTATTCCGATATTATGAATCCGGTTGCCTCTCTGGGCATTGATTTTGACATTGTAAAAAATATTGGTCCAGTTATCGATAATCCTATTCGGTCCGCTGCAGATGTGGATCGGCTGCGTCCCATCGACGTAGAAGGAGATCTGTCACATATTCTGGAAACCATTCGAATTCTGGATAAGGAGCTTGATGTGCCTCTTATTACGTTTGCGGGCGCACCATTCACGATTGCGAGTTATCTGATTGAAGGACGACCTTCGAAAGGTTATATCCGCACCAAAACGATGATGTACAGCGAGCCTGAGGTGTGGCACAAGCTGATGCAGAAGCTTGGTGATATGGTTATTACATATGTCCGTGCGCATATTGCGAATGGCGGTAAGGCATTCCAGTTGTTTGACAGCTGGGTTGGAGCACTTTCTCCCAAAGACTTCAGAACATATGTGTTGCCTACGATTACCCGTATCTTTACCGAATTATCGGATTTGAATGTACCGAAGATTTATTTCCCTGGTGTTGCATCCGGTGAGTTGTTGCCAGCACTGCATAATCTGCAAGCCGATGTGATTGGACTCGACTGGAGAGTATCCATTTCGGAAGGGCGTCAACGTCTTGACGGCAAATTTGCAGTACAGGGTAACCTGGACCCATATTTGCTGACTGCCCCGATGGAACTGATTAAAGAGCAAGCCAAATTGATTATTGACGAAGGAATCAAGGAGCCGGGTTATATTTTCAACCTCGGACACGGATTATTTCCTGAAGCATCGCTAGAAAAGCTCAGAGAACTAACGGCGTATATTCATGAATATTCTGCCGAAGCAATGAAGAGTGGGGTGACGGTAACCAATGACTAATACTGTAGGTGTACTGGTGATGTCGTATGGCACACCGGAAAATATGGAGAGTGTTGAAGCGTATTACACACATATCCGCAGAGGACGTCCGCCTGAACCAGAGCAATTGAAAGAACTGACGGATCGTTATGAAGCCATTGTTGGCGGTGTTTTTCCACTTCGGGAGAACACAGACAATCAGGTCAAGGCCCTTCAAGAGACATTAAACCGCGATGAGCGTGGCACTGAGGTGGAATTCCGTTGTTATCAAGGACTGAAGCATGCCTATCCGTTTATTGAGGATGGCGTGGAGCAGATGGCGAAGGATGGAATTCAGACAGCGATTGGTATTGTACTGGCTCCTCATTTTTCCACGATGAGTGTAGGCAGTTATATCAAACGTGCGCGTGAAAAAGCAGAAGAGCTGGGCGTTCATATGTCCTTTATTGAGAGTTATCATCTGCATCCGAAGTTAATTCAGGCGTTGTCCACACGTGTCAGTGCCAAGTTGGACGCTTTTGAGGAAGCTGGAGCAAAACGCGGAGATGTGAAGGTGTTGTTTAGTGCGCACAGTCTGCCGGCGCGTATTGTGGAGATGGGTGATCCATACCCGCAACAATTGCTGGAGACTTCAGAAGTGATTGCCTCACGTGTAGGCATAACCAATTGGCAATTTACGTGGCAGAGTGCCGGACGAACAGCTGAGCCTTGGCTTGGACCGGATATTCTGGATACGTTACAGGAGCTTTCTCGTGAACAGGTAGAGGATGTGCTGGTGGCACCAATCGGGTTTGTCTCGGATCATCTCGAAGTGCTCTATGATCTCGATATCGAGGCCAAATCGATTGCCAAAGAGATCGACATGCGCCTGATGCGTATTGACTCTCTCAATAGCGATCCTCTATACATGGAGACGTTAAGCGACGTTATTATAAGCCAATGGCAGCAAGGGTCGGATGAGTAATGGGTGATAAGAAACGCCGTGTTGTTGTTGTCGGCGGTGGCCTTACCGGCCTCAGCGCGGCATTTTATATCCGCAAGCATTACCGGGAAGCGGGCGTTGAACCCGTGATTACTTTGGTCGAGAAAAGCTCGTCCATGGGAGGCATGATTGAGACACTGCACCGGGATGGATTTGTGATTGAAAAAGGGCCGGATTCTTTCCTGGCTCGCAAAACAGCAATGATTGATCTTGCCAAAGAATTGGAGATCGATCATGAATTGGTAAGTCAGAATCCGGAGTCGAAGAAAACGTATATCATGCAGCGTGGCAAGCTTCATCCTATGCCAGCAGGACTTGTTCTCGGTATTCCGACAGAACTAAGACCATTCTTGAGAAGTGGTCTGGTCTCTCCGGCAGGCAAACTGCGGGCGTTGATGGATTTTGTCATCCCGCCGCGTCGTACAACAGAGGATGAATCGCTCGGTTATATGATTGAACGTCGTCTTGGAGCAGAAGTGCTGGAGAACTTGACGGAACCACTGCTCGCAGGAATCTATGCAGGTGATATGCGGCGATTGAGCCTCAAGGCTACCTTCCCGCAGTTCGGAGAAGTAGAGCGCGATTACGGCAGCTTGATCCGGGGCATGATGACGGGTCGCAAACCGGCTGAGACGCATACCGGAACAAAACGAAGTGCCTTTCTGAACTTTCGCCAGGGGTTGCAGAGCCTTGTTCATGCCCTCGTACATGAACTGCAGGATGTGGACCAACGTCTGAACACTGCGGTGAAGTCGCTGCAACGCCTTGATGGAGCGCAGACCAGATACCGTGTTGAACTGGGTAATGGCGAAATGCTTGAAGCGGATGATGTAGTGGTTACTGTGCCAACATATGTTGCGTCGGAGCTGTTGAAGCCTCACGTCGATACAGCGGCACTGGATGCAATTAACTATGTGTCTGTAGCCAATGTGGTGCTCGCTTTTGAGAAAAAAGAGGTGGAGCATGTATTCGACGGATCGGGTTTCCTCGTTCCGCGGAAAGAGGGCCGTAATATTACGGCTTGCACGTGGACATCGACGAAATGGCTGCATACGAGCCCGGATGATAAGGTGCTGCTTCGCTGTTATGTTGGTCGCTCCGGTGACGAACAGAACGTAGAGCTTCCGGATGAAGCGCTGACGAATCTCGTTCTCAAGGATCTGAGAGAGACGATGGGTATTGAAGCAGTGCCGATCTTCTCCGAGATTACAAGGCTACGTAAATCCATGCCACAGTATCCGGTGGGACACCTCCAACATATTGCCGCCCTCCGTGAGGAGCTTGGCAGCAAATTACCTGGTGTGTACATTGCAGGTGCAGGTTATGAGGGCGTAGGCTTGCCTGATTGCATCAGACAAGCGAAGGAAATGTCTGTTCAGGCTACACAAGAGCTTGCAGCAGATTAAGTACAGCAAGAGAGCTGTCTCAAACGTAGAATTATCTACTGGAGAGATGGCTTTTTTTATGTGAAGATCTGGAAGCTAACTGAGTTCATACCCTTTCAATCGATACAGTTCCAAGGAATGATGGAAATCCAGAATATGCCTGATATAATGGTATGTATGGCTGTGAAGAAGAAGAGGAGTTGCTTATGTATCCCCCAAGATCAGAGCGAAGCGTAAAGAAGAAAAAAGGTAGTAAACGCACCCGCAATACAATCACAATCATCTGGACAGTTAATATTGTATTGATCATTGCAATTGGTCTGGTGGGCATTTTTTATGTCATTGATTCACGTCAGCAACAGGCAGACCAGCCAGTGAAACAAGAAATCGTTGATCAGGATCAACCTTCCATTGGAGACGATGCCAAAGGCGGCGATCAAATAAGTTCTCCAGACTCGGAATCAGATGAGACTTCGGAAGAAGATCCTAAAGCTACGGATGAAGAGACAACAGAGGATGTAGAAAAGACAACGGGCGCAGCGACATCTGACTCTTCAGGCAGCACCAATAGTGAGAAAGCAGAATCCGGAACGAAAAAACCTACGGCAGATTCGACACCGTCCGGCACCAAGGGAAATGCAGGTGTGGATCAGGAATCAGGGACGTCGAAACCTTCCAATTCAGCGAAGGATGTCACGATTAACTTTGTTGGTGATATTCAATTTTCGGGCAAAGTTGCTGAACTGCTGGATAAAAACGGTTATGATTATCCCTTTGCCAAACTCGGCAGATTATTCAAGGATGATGATCTGACCATCGGTAACCTAGAGACACCAATAACTCATGGTGGTACCAGTGCAGCTGATAAAACCTATGTCTACAAATCATCGCCCAAAGCATTGGCGGCAATGGCTTCAGCCGGTTTTGATGCTGTGAATTTGGCCAATAATCATATTCTGGATCAGGGCGTAGAGGGCTTGGTGGATACGTTAACTTATCTCAAGGAATATGGCATAGCTCACACCGGGGCAGGTATGAACAGGGATGAGGCCTATGCACCAGCATATCTGGAACGCAAAGGTATGAAGATTGCACTGCTTGGGTTCTCACGAGTTGTACCGGAAACGAGTTGGAAGGCGGAAGGCAATCGGGCTGGCGTGGCTGAAGCCTATGATTCCACAGGAGCAGTCAAAGCGATCCAGGAGGCCCGTAAGAAGGCTGATCTGGTGATCGTGGTTGCACATTGGGGAGAGGAACGTGTAAGTACTCCGAATAGTGACCAGACCCGATTGGCTCATGAGTTTGTAGATGCTGGCGCTGATCTGGTCATAGGTGGTCATCCTCATGTGTTGCAAGGGTTGGAGTACTATAAGGGGAAGTGGATTGCATACAGTACGGGCAATTTCATTTTCTCCAGATCAACAACCGAAGAGACTTGGAAAACGGCGGTATTTCAGGCTCGCTGTAGTCAAGATGCAGCTTGCAGCATGAAAGTTATCCCTTATGAGGCCGGGCTTGGTCAGGCTATTCCGATGATCGATGAGGCGAACAAACTGCTGTTGGAACAGATGGCAAAGCTCTCCCCGGGTATTGGATATGATGGGAATGGGGTCGCTTCACCTAATTAAAAACCTTTTTGAGGAGGGAATCGAATGAACAACCTTTGTGTAGCACACCGTGGATTTTCTTCTATTGCACCAGAGAATACGATGGCTGCATTCCTGATGGCCATGGAGCGGCCTGAAGTTCAGTGGATGGAGCTGGATGTGCAGTTGTCGCGTGATGGTGTACCAGTGGTCATTCATGATTTTACAGTGGATCGCACGACGAATGGCAAGGGTCTGGTTCGGGAAACTGATTGGGCTGATCTGCAACGTCTGGATGCCGGAGCATGGAAAAACAAGTCTTACAAAGGCGAACGGATTCCGGCGCTGAGTGAATTGTTAGATCGCTCGTGCGGCAGAGTGCGTTTGAACATTGAACTGAAAACGCAGGGAGACATGTACCCGGGTCTGCCTGCGGCTGTTATACATGAAGTGAGAAAAAGACATATGCAAAATGATGTTGTGATCACCTCATTTGAATCAGCCGCTCTGATCGAAGTGAAGAAACTTGCACCGGAGATCCAGACAGGGCTGATTATCGATGCACGACCAGGCGATCTGTTAACCGCCCTGCGGCAGATGAATTGTACATTCCTCTCGATTGGATACACCAATGTAGACAAATCCTTAATGAACGAGATGCGGAGTGCAGGCATTCGGGTGATGGCTTGGACAGTGGATGACAAGACCATTATGAAGAAACTGGCGGCGGTTGATCCAGAACTCATGTTATGTACGAACCGTCCTGACGTATGGGAGCTGGCATTTCAGGAGACGAGCAGCCGATTTTTCAGACCTTAACTTTACTATATGCACTAATGAATCCGATAAAGGTGGTAATATACCCATGTTGACTAACATTCGCAATGTATACTGTGTAGGACGAAATTATAAACTTCATGCGGAAGAATTGGGTAACGCGGTTCCGGATGAGCCAATGATCTTTATGAAACCTTCTCATGCAGTCGTGCCCCTGAATGGTGAAGCCCTTGAATTGCCTGCTACCAAGGGTGAAGTTCACTATGAAGCTGAATTGGTCGTTCAAATCGGCCGGAGTTATGAGCCAGGTATGGCGGTAGATGAGCTGGTGGATGCGTATGCATTTGGTATTGATTTTACGTTACGTGACGTACAGACCGTGATTAAGAAAAAGGGCCACCCGTGGACAGCGGCCAAAGGGTTCAGAAATTCCGCTCCGGTTACTGCATTTCAGGCATTCCCGGGTGCGGCAGCTTTACTTGAGAAAGACTTTACATTGACCAAAAATGGTGAGGAAGTCCAGCGTGGTAACATTCGTAACATGATCTTCAGTTTACAAGATATTGTGGATTATGTAGGTCACCATTACGGCCTGGGGCCGGGCGATGTCATTTTTACAGGAACACCTGAAGGTGTTGGACCAACACAAGCAGGAGATGTGCTCGAACTGGCATGGGACGGCGAATCCTTGGGTGCCTGCACGATTGGAGCAGCACAGTAAGGATTACACATCATACCTGCTTGACATGAATAGGGTACAAGAAAGGGGCGTGAATACGCTCCTTTTTGCTGTGTTATCGTGGATATAGGTTTATATCTTCATCGTACGGATACGCTACTAATTTAGGCCAAGCTGTATGCTGTGTTTGCGCTCTGTGTGACCAACTCTTCCAGTTCAGCTTGTTGTGCAGCATGTTGCTCCGAACTGATACTTCCACTTGCGAGCCGTTCATCCAACTGCTCTCTGAGCTGTCTTACTTGTATAGCAATGACCTCATCCAAATTCCCGTTATTTTCTTCCGTAATCGTCCTCAGTGATTTGCCGCTGTACAGTTCTTGATAGAGATCCGCTTCTGAAGCCTGATTCAGAGCGTCGAGCAGCTCATCACTGCTTCCCTCACGAGTGTCCAAGTCAACGATGGACCATTTAGCAGTAGGTATGGGAGAGATGGCGGATTGGCCCCATGCTGTTCCAGCGAAGGACATAGTGACAATCATTGTGCCTATAATAATGACTCTTTTCATATTCATATGGATAATCCTCATTTCTGTAGTTGAGTACGAACTGAATCGTAGCTTGTCGTAGATGTATTTGTTGATGTTTCGATCTGAGAATAGTGTAAACGGGAAACCTGAAGTGAAACTTAAAACAGGATAAGTAATTTCAACCTAGCGGAGAACGACCGCAACAAGAAAAGATCACTAATAAAATTCACACTTGACAGGTTGGGTTAGTTGGTTATATGATAATCTTAATTATTTTAATACTCATTAAATGAACAGTGAACTAATTTGAACTGAAAACTGCATTGAGCTGATTGGACCACCAAAGGCTCCCGGGACTACTCCTCTAAGGAATGTCTTCGGGGGCCTTTTTTTGTATCTGTATTGAAGCTTCAAACAATCAGGGAGGTTATGAAATGAGTGATAGAGACTGGGAAGCGTTGGAGCGGACGGATTGGTTATTTCGCAAAATGGTCAGACGATTTGTCAAAGAGCGGGATCGCATCTCTGTAGAAGGTATCAGCCTGCCAGGCATGCTTATCCTGCACAAAATCATTCGTGAGGGAGAACAGCGGCTTGGAGATCTGGCAGAACAGTTGGACTTTACATCCGGTGCCATTACTGCTCTAACCGATAAGTTGGAGAAAAAGGGACTCACCATCCGCAGACGAAAGGAAGACGATCGCCGGACGGTTTTACTGGACATCACATCCAGCGGGCGGGAGATGTATGCGAGAAACAGCAACATCGGTGCCCGATGTATCACGCTTCTGTTTGAGGGTTTTACGAGTGAGGAACTGGAGCAGCAAAGTCAATTCTACGAGCGGGTAGTAGCGAATCTGGAGGGATTCTCGGACACGGTGCTGGAATTGGCGGAGAGCAACGGGATACAAGAACATAATCGGTCCTCCACAAGTGACCTTGAGCAGAAGCAGCGGGACAATGCCGGGAAGAGGAACTATCTCAGTTATTGAGGTTGGGTCAATGTAACGACATTTGATATACCACAAACATTCTAGGGAGAGATGAGCAATGGGACACTCAACAATATATCCAACTGGAGCGACGTTATACAATCCGGATAAGGCTTGGGGCGGTTATACCGTTTATCAGGCAGGTGAAGAAGGCGTAGTATTGATCGATATGAATGGCAAGGAGGTTCACCTGTGGAAAGGATTGTTAGGTTTTCCGGCCAAAATATTACCTGGCGGCTACGTGCTGGGCAGCACGGGTCGGAGAGATCCGAAGTTCGGTATTCAGGACAATGTCGATCTGGTCCAAGTGGATTGGGACGGCAACATTGTATGGAAATACAATAGCTACGAACACATCGAAGATCCGGGGTATGAGCCGCTATGGTATGCCCGCCAGCATCATGATTATCAGCGTGAAGGGAATCCGGTAGGTTATTATGCACCTGGCCTTGCGCCAAAGACGAAGAGTGGTAAAACCCTTATTCTGGCACACAAAAATGTGAGTAACCCGCAAATTTCAGATAAGCCATTGCTTGATGATGCCATTATCGAAGTCGATTGGGAGGGGAAGGTACTCTGGGAGTGGCTGCCTAACGAACACTTTGAAGAATTAGGTTTTGATGAAGCTGCTCGAAATGTCCTGTTCCGTGATCCAAATACACGTTCTTTCGGTCATCTGGGTGGTGGCGTTGGTGACTGGTTACATATTAATTCTGCCTCTTATGTCGGACCCAACTGTTTCTATGAAGAAGGAGACGAACGGTTCCACCCCGACAATATTATCTGGGATGCCAGAGAGGCCAATATTATTGCCATTACAGACAGACAGAGTGGAAAGATCGTGTGGAGATTAGGGCCAGACTATACTTCAACTGAAGCGAAACACATCGGCACAATTATCGGACAGCATCATGCACATATCATTCCCCAAGGTCTACCAGGAGAAGGCAACTTGCTCGTATTCGACAATGGCGGCTGGGCAGGTTACGGCCTTCCAAATCCGGCTTCTCCATTTGGATTGAAACATGCGATTCGGGATCACTCCCGTGTACTGGAGATTAACCCGGTCACTCTGGAGATTGTCTGGCAGTATACATCGGCAGAAGCAGGTTTCTCAGTTCCGACGGATTCTTATAAATTTTATAGCCCATACATCAGTTCCGCCCAGCGTTTACCTAACGGCAACACCCTAATAACCGAGGGTTCCAATGGCAGATTGTTCGAAGTGACTGCGGAGCATGAGCTGGTCTGGGAGTATGTCTCCCCTTACATGGATGGGCGGAATACCAATATGGTCTATCGCTCATATCGAGTTCCTTATCAGTGGGTTCCACAGTTGGAGAAACCGCAGGAAGTTGCCATCGAAGCCATTGATGTCTCCACCTACAGGGTCCCGGGAGCAGCACCCAAAGGTTCTGCATCCATCGTGAGCGTAGAGACAACTCTTCCATTTGTGGAGGGTGCAGCCTGTGTGGCAACGTCGGATGAAGGCAAGTCAGGCGGTTAAGCGTCAAGAATCATGACTAGATCGAATGGGGTGTATATTGTGAGAAAACCATCCATAGTAACCGGCGTATTGATATTATTCCTGGCAACGGCACTCCTATTATCCGGATGCAGTTCAAACGCAGCAGGATCTGGAGCAAAAGACGCTACCGGTAAAAATACCGATAATGTAAAAATTCGAATCGCAGATACAAGTACCAACCCAACGTTCAGGGTAGCCATTGCCAAAGGTTTTTTTGAAAACAGGGGCATTGATGCAGAGAGTATTACGTTTGGCTCACCGGCTGAAGGTGTAAATGCACTATTTATCAAACAGGTAGATATTGCGTACGGGGCGGACTTCCCTGTATTAAATGCTTTGTCTAAAGGGGAATATTCAGTCATCGCTTCTGCAGGCCAGACTACGGATGAAGCGGCAGCCGCCTGGAAGCTGTATGCAAAGGAGGATATTCAGAGTGGAGCGGATTTGAAGGGCAAGAAAGTGAGTTTCATTCGAGGCACATTTATTCCATATCTATGGGATGAATATTTGAAAGATCAGGGGGTGGCGCTGAGTGATGTGACGCAAATTGGTCAGGGGGCTTTTGATGAGGCCTACATCGCACTGAAACAGGGAGACCTTGATGCCGCTTGGGTCATAGGTTCCGCGTTAACCGATAAATTCGATGCACTCGAAGGAGTACACCAGCTGACGGATATGTCTCAGACGCCTATACGCCTTGGTATGGGACTGGTATCAAGTAATGAATTCATCCAGGCAAACCCTGAAAAGATCAGTGACTTCCTTGCGGCGCTGGATGAAGCTTCCACGTATGCTCAAGCGCATCCTGAAGAGGTTGCAGATCTGATGTATCAAGAGACCAAACAGCCTAAAGATGCCACATTAAAAGACCTTCCGATCAATCCATGGGAAGTTGGATTTACGCAGGCTGCTTATGATAGTTTGGCAGGTCAGAAGCAATATATGGTGGACACCGGAATCATCGAACAGGATTTTGATCTCAACACCAAACTCGATCTGACTTCTCTCCAGCAGGCTCTGCGGGATAAAGTGACATATAGTAAATAATTCTTATTGAAATGGGAGGTGTCCGTTATGTCCTTACCTGCAACTCAGCATACCATTCATATTGAACAGCTACGGAAAACGTATCATGCCCCGACCAATGGGGATGTGCATTATATCATTAAGGATGTCGATCTGGTTATCAAGGGAGGAGAGTTCTTTGTCCTGCTTGGTCCCAGTGGGTGTGGGAAGTCAACGCTGCTGAACATGATCGCGGGTTTTATCTCCAAGTCGGGTGGACAGCTCAAGGTAGACAACAAGGAGATCGACAGACCGGGCAGGGATCGGGCAATGGTATTCCAGCAGGCGGATTCTTCTCTCTTTCCATGGCTAACTGTGAGGGAAAATGTTGAATTCGGACTTCGAATGTCCAAGGTGCCTAAGACACAACGACGTGAGATCTCTGATCGTTACATCCAGCTTGTTGGACTGAGTGCTCATGAGGGGAAATTTCCGAAAGAACTCTCGGGTGGCATGAAGCAGCGGGTTCAATTGGCCCGGGTACTTGCGAATGACTCGGCGATCTTACTGATGGATGAACCATTCGGTGCGCTGGACGCCATGACGAGACGAACCATGCAGAAAGAACTGGTGAATATCTGGAAAGAAACCCATAAAACCGTTATCTTTGTCACACACGATATTCAGGAGGCGTTATTGCTTGGTGAGCGCATAGGCATTATGTCTGTAGGTCCATCTTCGAATATAACGGATATTTACCACAACACGTTACCTTACCCGAGGAACATCGCCTCGTCTGAGTTCAACACTTTGTATGACCGAATTCAAGGCCACTTTGAAGAATAATTGAGGTGATATACAAGATGAAATGGTTGGAGAAAAAATGGGTGTCTATCCCGCTTCTATGGGTAACGGTCATCTTAATCTGGCAGCTTGGTGCCCTTATCTATGGGCCTGACGTAATCCCTGGTCCGTGGCATACGATCCTGGGAGCACGCGAACTTATTGCTGACGGTACGCTGATGGAGTATATCGGAATCAGCTTCACTCGTGTACTGGCGGGGTGGGTACTCGGAAGCATCATTGCTATTCCGGTAGGGCTGATTATTGGCAAAGTTCATCTCATCCGGCTGTTCGCGGAACCGTTCCTTAACTTTATACGTTTTATCCCGCCGATCGCCTTTATTACCTTATTTCTGGTGTGGTTCGGAATTGGTGAGCAATCCAAGATCGCGCTCATTATGTATGCAACCTTCTTCATTGTTGTATTGAATACACTGACAGGTGTACTCTCCGTTGAAGAAGATAAAATCCGGTCGGCCCGCAGTATGGGAGCCAATGAACGGCAGATTCTGCTGCATGTGATTGTTCCGGCGACAACCCCGTATATCTTTACAGGTGTGCGACTGGCGATGGGAACCTCGTATATGGCCATAATCGGTGCCGAGATGATTGCCTCGAATGAGGGGGTGGGTTACTTAATCTGGAATTCCAGACTCTTTTTCCGAACAGATTGGATCTTTGTCGGGCTGATTTCCCTGGGTTTTATGGGATTCCTGACGGATCGATTGTTCAACTGGTTTGGTCGCAGAGTACTCTACCGATATGGAGTCATTGGAGGAGCGAAGCGGGTCTGAAACAGAACCTGGGAACACCGAATTCCAGACGTTAATTGAAGAGGGAAGTTATCTTGTTTTAACGTTTGATCAATAACCTGTTTTGGCACTTCTACACGAGGCCAAAACGGGTTTTTTATGTGTTGGCGTAAGGAGTTTCGGCATTGGGATCAAACCGTGGTATAATTGAATTTCAAAAATACAATAAACGTCATGCGGGCTGTACATACGCTGCATGCAGGAGACATTATGGATTGGATTATTGGCGCCGTATGCGCTTCTATGGTGGCAGGTGCTGCCTATGCGAAAAAGTCGCTAACCTTGTCTGGCTGCCTGGCAGCCATCATGATGGGAACGATATATTACGGAGCGGGTAACCTGTTCTGGTTTGGCACGTTATTGTTGTTTTTCATTACTTCAACGTTGCTCTCCAGGTTTCGTAAAGATCGGAAGCAGGAGCTGGAGAAATCCTATGCCAAGTCAGGAAATCGGGATGCCGGACAAGTGATGGCTAATGGTGGAATGGGCATGTTCCTATGTCTGGGATACTGGATATTTCCACATCCGGCATGGGTGTATGCTTTCATTGGTGTAATGGCTACCGTTACATCGGATACATGGGCAACCGAAATTGGGAGTCTCAGTCGAAAGCCGCCGCGCTCTGTTCTCACGTGGAAGGTACTTACGCCAGGTGCTTCAGGAGGTGTTTCACTTCTTGGCACCGTGGCTGCAGCCGTAGGCGGGGCTCTGATTGGTGCGGGAGCATTCTTGTTTTCCTGGATCGCCGGGATAGAAGGGCTTAGTCTGTTTAGTTGGACTTTTGTTGGTCTTGCAGGCGGGTTAGCAGGTGCTTTTGCCGATTCCTATCTGGGCGCAACGGTGCAGATGATGTATCGTTGTACTGTGTGTGGCCGTGAAGTTGAGGTACATGAACATTGCGGGCATCCAACGGTTCGGGCTCGTGGCTGGGCATGGATGAGTAACGACCTGGTGAACGTGCTTAGCTCGGTGATCGGCGGATGTGTGGCGATTGGTTTAGGTAACATTTTGGCGTTGTAAGGGGGAGTACATTTGAGCACTGTACAGGGAGACAAATCGGAGGCTATTTTGGATGCGGCCTATGGTATTTTTGGCTCGAAAGGTTTTTATGAGACCAAAATGTCTGATATTGCAGACGAAGCCGGCATCGCAAAAGGCACCATTTATTTATATTTCAAAAGCAAGGAACAATTATTTATCGCAGTATCCAAGCGGGATTGTAACAGTTTTATCAGCCGTCTTGAATATGCTTTGAACTCGTATGAGAACACAGGTGATAAACTTGGAGCAATAGCCAAGACCCACCTTACGTATTATTATGAGCGTCGCAATCATACCAAGCTCTTTTTTATGGCACCCAATAATGATCCGGATCTGATGAAATTCATGAAGGCATTTATGAATCAATACATGAGTATGGTGTGTGAGGTATTGGAAAGTGCAAGTGTACCTGAGCCTGTATTGCTCGCTGAAGCCTACATTGGAATTCTGGACCGGCTGAAGATGGATATCATGTTGAATCCGGAGTTTAATGAGGAACATCTGAACAAACGAATTGCTTTTGCAGCAGCGTTGTTTCTGGATGGATGCCGTTCTTTTTTACAAGTTTAAAGTAAGTGCGCGGATGTACGTAATATTGAATTTTAATTTACAGAGAAGTGGGTACGAGCAATGAACATAATGACGGTAGAGCAAATTGCAAAAAGTTATGGCGAAAAAATATTGTTCAAGGATGCTTCATTTGGCATGGCTGATCAGGACAAGATTGGTGTCGTTGGGGTAAATGGAACCGGTAAATCCACGTTTTTGCGTGTGATATCTGGTATGGAACCTGCAGACGCGGGACAGATCTCGATCGGTAATGACGTACGTATTCAGTTCCTGGCGCAAAATCCGGACTTCAATCCGGATAATACGGTACTGCAACAAGTATTCGAAGGTGACAGCATGGAAATGAAAACCGTGCGTGAATATACGGAAACGATGGAATTATTGGAACTGAATTCGTCCGATCCAGCGTTGCAAGAGCGATTATTACGTTTGAATCAGCAAATGGAGCAGCTTCAGCTCTGGCAGATGGAGAGTGAAGCGAAGAGCATTTTGTCCAAATTGGGTATTCGTCAATTCGATGCACTGATGGGCACATTGTCTGGTGGACAACGCAAAAGGGTAGCACTTGCTGCTGCACTGATTCATCCTTGCGAACTGCTCATTCTGGATGAGCCGACGAACCATATTGATAATGATTCGGTCGTTTGGTTGGAGCAGTACTTGCAGAAGCGCCGCGGCGCACTGCTTATGATTACGCATGATCGGTATTTCCTGGATCGTGTGGCGAATGTCATGTTGGAATTGGATCATGGACGTTTGTTCCGATACGAAGCGAACTATACACGTTTCCTGGAACTGAAGGCGGAGCGCGAAGAACGGGAAGCTTCTTCGGAACAGAAGCGTAAGAACTTGCTTCGGACAGAGCTTGCGTGGATTCGTCGCGGTGCCAAGGCACGGACAACGAAACAAAAAGCGAGAATTGATCGCTTCGAACAACTTAAAGACCATCAAGGAGTCCAGCGCTCGGGTTCATTGGAAGTATCGGTTGGCTCCACTCGTTTGGGGAAAAAGATTCTGGAGATCGAGCATCTTTCCAAATCCGTGGGTGGCCGCACGCTGATCGAAGATCTGAGTTATATTGCCGTACCTGGAGATCGGGTAGGGATTGTCGGACCGAACGGTAGTGGTAAGTCCACGTTGCTTCAGATGATATCTGGCAAGCTGGAACCCGATGCAGGTGTGGTTGACGTTGGTCCTACGGTCAATCTGGGTTATTTCACACAGGAACATCAGGAGATGGACGAATCTCTTCGTGTGATTGAGTATATTAAAGAAGTGGCCGAGAATGTGAAAACGGCCGATGGCTCTCTGATTACAGCATCCCAGATGCTGGAGCGGTTCCTGTTTACCCCGGCATCCCAGTGGACGCCAATCTCGCGTCTGTCTGGTGGAGAGAAGCGTCGCCTGTATCTGCTGCGTGTGCTGATGGCTGCGCCGAATGTATTGCTGCTGGATGAGCCGACGAATGATCTGGACATCCAGACACTCGCTGTACTGGAAGACTACCTGGATGATTTTCCCGGTGTTGTCTTTGTCGTATCCCATGATCGCTATTTCCTTGATCGTACTGTAGATAAAGTTTTGTCTTTTGAGGGCAACGGTGCTGTACGTGTGCACGTCGGCGACTACAGTGAGTATGCGGAATGGATGCTGAAAAATGCGCCTGGAGCTAATCAAGAGAGTGATACAGGAGCGGCGAAGGTGAAGCTGTCATCGGAGAAGACGACTCCTGCAGTGTCAGCGGCTAAACCGAAGTTGAAATTCAGCTTTAAGGAGCAACGTGAATACGACCAGATTGATGAAAATATTGAGAAGGCTGAAGCCAATCTTGTCCGGATTAACAAAGAGATGGAAGAGTCATTTAGTGATTCTGCCCGTCTGCAGGAGTTGATGGCGGAGCAGGTTGAGGCTGAACGTCATCTGGATGAATTGATGGAACGCTGGACCGTTCTGAATGAACTTGCAGAGCAGATTGTACAGAGCAAGTCTTGATTTATAACTAAACATCGCCCTTTCTTCTACAGTGACTTTATGTCGCATTGGAGAAAAGGGCGATTTTTTTGTCTGCGAATTTGCGATTTTATGTGAAACGTTCTGTATGTTCATTACGTTGTATAAGTAAAGAATTCCATAGAAGGGAGAGAACACCACACTTATGTATAAAGAAATTAATCAACAGTTGGCAGCGCTCAAGGAAAAGGGGAGAATTTACGAGAAATGGACCAAACGTCTGGAGAAGCTTCAAACGGAGGAAAGCGAATGGGAAGCAAAGGTAAAACGTCGTCTGGAGCATCTCCAGAAGGAGCAGAAGGACGTTGATCGACTGAACAGTATGACATTGTCGGCATTTTTCTATCAACTGATTGGCAAGAAGACAGAGCGTCTGGAGAAGGAAGAGCTGGAACTCATGGAGAGCAAGGCTGCATACGACACCGCTTGTCGCATGTTACAAGACGTACAGGAGCAACGAATTCATGTGGAGCAGGAGTTGGAGGGCGGGCGGCAGTATCAGTACTGGCAGAGCGATTACAACGCGCTGTGGGGGAAGAAGGAAGGTCGACTGCTGGACCAGGATGCGGAATTGCAACAGATGGCTGAGAATCGGGAACATCTGGCGAGCGAGCTTCAGGAACTGGATGAAGCTTTCCGGGAGGGGGAATACCTGCTCTATGCCCTTGAACGTGCCGAGAAGGCTTTGGCTTCGGCAGGTAATTGGGGTGTATATGACATGATGGGTGGTGGGGTCATCTCCACACATATCAAGCGAGGAAGAATGGATGACGCTCAGGTCGCCATCATGGATGCAGGTAAGCGTCTACGACGTTTTCAGAAGGAGTTGGAGGATGTAGAGATGGCTGTACACACGGATCTGCATCTGGGAGGTCTGCTTTCATTCGCAGACTATTTCTTCGATAACCTCTTCGTGGACTGGATGGTTCAGGACAAAATTCGCAAAGCCGAACGTCAGGTGAAGGATGGACTGAGCGCGGTTCGGAAAACCATGCATGTGTTAAGAAATGAAATGCGTGACCATAAGGCAGAGTTAGAGATATTGGATCGTAAGTATCATGCATATGTCGAACAGGCAGATTAAGAGATATGACAACAAAGGCCCCTTCCAAACACACCGAATTGTGTGCTTGGAAGGGGCCTTCTGCTTAGACGAACATGTGGATATTATTCATGACAATTTCGTCGATCAATGATTCTGTTTTACTTGGTTGTAATGTAGGCTGCGAGCAATCGTGCCGTATTCAGGACAGCATCCTTATGTGTACGTTCCATGGAATGAGATGCATGAACTCCAGGACCGATCAGTGCTGCACGGATATTGTTTCCTCCGCGTAATGCTGCACTGCCATCTGAGCCATAGTGGGGATAAATGTCCACGACGTAATCCATTCCATCTTGTTTGGCCAGTTCAATGAGACGACTGGTCATATCGTAGTCATACGGGCCAGAAGAATCTTTGGCACATATAGAAACGTCGGTTTCTTTACAGCTCAGGTCATCACCCATAGCTCCCATGTCTACAGCGATCATTTCACTGATTTCCGCAGGGATATACGATGCGCCATGTCCAACTTCTTCATAGTTCGAGATCAGCAGAGAGACGTTATGTAATGGTTTCCAGCCTTCGCGATGTGCAGACTCAAGGATGCCAAAGAGGGCAGCCACGCTGGCTTTGTCGTCCAGATGACGTGATTTGATATAACCACTCGGCGTGATGACTGCGCGAGCATCAAAGGAGATAAAGTCGCCGACAGAGATCCCGAGTTTCAACACATCTTCCTTGGAGGAGACGACCTCATCGATTCGAACTTCCATATGGCTCTCGGACCGTTCAAAGGTACGTGCATCCGGATAGACGTGGACAGACGGATGAAGGGAGAGAATGGTGCCTGTGTATGTTTTTCCATCCCGGGTATGGATGCTGCAATATTCGTTTTCAATACTTTGCATCGAAAAGCCACCGACAGAGGTAAGCTTCAATGTGCCGTAGGATGTAACCGAGCGTACCATGGCCCCTAGCGTATCCACGTGAGCGCTTAAAGCGATTGTCTTGGAAGAGTCCTGTCCGGGCAATGTAAGCACAGCACCGCCCTTGTTATTCAGCTCACAAGCGATGCCCAGTGCTGCTGCTTCCTTCCGGATCATCTCGATAATATGATGTGTGTAACCACTTGGGCTTGGTGTATCCAACAATTTTTTCAGGAAAGACAGAACGTATGATTCATCAATTGTAAAACTCATTGTGTAATTTCCTCCTCGGATCATGGGTATGGTGTGAAACAAAATACAGCCTGTCTGGGGGAGAGAATGTGATACTACCATTCCTGACTCGCCAGCAGGCTGTCTCTGATTGGTTACAGTGTTCCCGTAGGGTTTCCTTTGCGCTGACTCTGGATCGAATCATTCTCCAATAGGCTGTCGGATTCATTTGAGTCAAGCGAATCCATCGATTTGAAAGAATCCAACGTAGATTTGCTTGTCGCGGAACTTTCCAATTCAGATACACGCAATTTCAATTGTTTATTCTCACGTTGCAGTCTGTATTGGCGATAGATGCCATATGACCCTACAATAATTCCACCGATCAGGGTACAGCCGAGAATCAGCAAGATCAGCGGGATTTGTACCGTGTTAAATAACAGGTTGACTTGTACGGAATCCACATTAATAACCGCAAAGATTCCCGTGAGCAGTGCAAAAACAAGACCTGCTATGAGTGCCCATTGCATTTTCATGGTGTTGCCTCCTTGTTGAACAATTGAGAACTAGATATGCATTACCCATATTCGGGTATGTTGCATCTTGCAATGATGATAAAATCCCCTGCCCGAACGGGCAAGGGATGCAGGTCACATGGAAAGACAACCTTATTTGGTTAGTTGCTCCATCTGTTCAATCAGTTCCTTGAAGACACTCATAGCTTCACGAATTGGCTGTGGTGTAGACATATCCACACCTGCTTTTTTCAGAATGTTGATGGAGTAATCACTTCCACCACTCTTCAGGAAGCCAAGATATCGGTCAACAGCCGGTTGGCCTTCTTCCAGGATTTGCTTGGAAAAGCTTGTTGCTGCGGAGAAGCCTGTAGCATATTTGTAAACGTAGAAGCTGTTATAGAAGTGGGGAATACGAGCCCATTCCATTTCAATTTCTTTGTCAACAGCCATGCCTTCTCCGTGATATTTAACGTTCAGATCATAATAGATCTCGGATAACAATTGTGGTGTTAATGCGTCACCTTGTTCCGCACGTTCATGAATGATTTTCTCGAATTCAGCAAACATGGTCTGACGGAATACCGTTGTACGGAATTGGTCGGCATAATAGGTCAACAGATACAATTTTTCCTTTGGATCTGTTGATTTGTTAAGCAGATAATCCATCAGCAACGCTTCGTTGGTTGTGGATGCAACCTCAGCCAAGAAGATGGTGTACTGTGCATCACGATACGGAAGTGTTGTATCCGAGTAATGTGAATGCAGAGCGTGACCCATTTCATGTGCGAGTGTGAACATACTGTTCAGGTTATCTTTGTGATTCAACAAGACATACGGGTGAGTGCCGTAAGCGCCCCAGGCATATGCGCCTGAACGTTTATTTTCATTCTCATATATATCGATCCAGCGGTTATCATATCCAGTCTGCAATGCGTCAGCATAGTCCTTGCCGAGTGGTTTCAGACCGTCTTTAACCGTTTGTTTCGCTTCCTCATAGGTAATATCCATTTTGTATTCGTCTACGAGTGGAGCGAACAGATCGTACATGTGCAATTGATCCACACCCAGCAACTTTTTGCGCAGGTCCATATAACGATGCAATAACGGAAGGCTCTCGTGAATGGTGTCTACCAGATTGGTATACACATCCGTTGGGATGTTATCTCCATATAGGGACATTTCCATCACGGAAGGGTACTTCCGAACATTAGCATAGAACATATTTTTGGTTACATTTGCATTCAAGGCAGCCGCAATTGTGTTCTTCTGTTTGGCATACGTTTCGTATACCGCTTTGAAGGCACGTTCGCGAACTTCACGGTTAGGGTTCTCCAGAAACTGAATGTAGCTGCCGTGTGTCAGCTCAACTTCGTTACCATGTTCATCCTTGATTCTTGGGAACTTGAGATCGGCGTTATTCAACATGCTGAAGATTGTCTGTGGTGCTTGTGAAAGGTTGCCTACCTGTGCAAGCAAAGCCTCTTCTGCTTGGCTAAGAACGTGGGCTTTTTCGCGTTTCATCTCTTCCAGCGTAAATGTATAAGCAGAAAGTTTTTCGTTTGCAATAAATGCGTCCAACTGATCATCCGGCAGGGAAAGAATCTCCGGTGTGACAAAAGAAAGTGCTTCACCAACCCGTACGCCTAATTTCTGGGCTTTTTGGGACAGGTTTTGATATGTAGGATTCGCTGTGTCTTCATCTTGATGCATGCGTGCGTAAACAAAGAGGCGTTCTATTTTGAGGCTGATCTCATCTTCGAATTCGAAGCAAGATTTGAGTACATCAGGTTGATTCAGTTTGCCTTGGAATTCGGAGGCCTTCTTGGTCAAAGACGATACTTCTTCATATTCTTGATCCCAGGCTTTCTGATCGGCAAATAAATCTTCCAGTTTCCAGCTATGTTCAGCCGGCACCTCGGAACGTTTCAATAATTGACTCATGGAAATCCTCCTTTGATGATCTGATGAATGTATGGACGAAGCTGCCTTCGTCTCGCTTGCCTGTGCGGAGAGAGACGAAGGAATCAGACTAAGTACCAGGATAACAGATAGCGATTTCTGGTATTTCAACGGCTTTCCTCCTTACGATACGAATAATCTCGTATAGTATGACCTTAGGCACGTTGAAATATTTGAGCATCTGGGTCCCCGTGATTAGGCTCCCATGTTATACAGAAAATAAACGATCAGGAAAAAGGCGAAACAAATGAGCAGGGTAGCAATAAGCGCCATTCCCCGTCTTAATCGATCCGGGATGGAATTGCGTCCCAGAATAAGCACAATACCAAGGGAGAAGGCAAGGATAATAAAGATGACGACATTGCTTGAGTCAAGCTGCATGGGTTAGACCCCTTTGAAGGCAGCCATCAATTGACGCCATTCATCCTCACGGTTCTCAAAATCTGCTTTTGGAAAACGGCGTTCAGCCCAGTGCATTAATGCAGGACGGCTAAGGAATGTATGGCATTCTTCGCCCCACTCTTCCGAAATTTCTCGCAGTACGAGATATTTGCCTTGAACTTCTACGGTCATCATATTCCACTTGTCTGTTTTGTATATTTCATGTTTTTTTATCATAGGTAGTCTCCAAACTAACGGTTTTGGTAAAATGATACCGTACCCTACGATTCAAAGCAAATTTTTTCGACATTTATGGAAAGATAAATTGCAAAATGGAAGCCCATACAGTATAATAAGGGTATTCGCCATAGATGGCGATATTTTTAGGAGGTTTTTCATTTGAAAGGTACAGTTAAATGGTTTAACGCAGAAAAAGGCTATGGCTTTATTTCAGTTGAAGGCGGCGAGGACGTATTCGTACATTTCTCCGCAATCCAAGGAGATGGCTTCAAAACATTGGAAGAAGGTCAAGCGGTAGAATTCGAAATCACTGATGGAAACCGTGGTCCTCAAGCAGCTAACGTAAACAAACTGTAAGAATTTATCCGGCTAACGGACTTCTTATATATTATAAATTTATAGCTGAATATTAAGAACCTAAGCACAGTCCCCCCATGGGAGGCTGTGCTTTTTTTGATTCTAAAATTTTCAGTGTATATAACGGTTGAATACGATGTAAGTTTCCCTGTGTGTTCACGAGACACGATTGGTCATGCTGGACCATAACTTCAATCCGAAACCGATTAGTGCAGCTAGGGAGAAAGCCATAGCGGTGAGATAGAAGGTTTGTCTGCCTGCATGTTCCAGCAGCAGTCCGCCCAACGTTCCACTAAGAAGTCCCGAAGCACTGGACCAGACAATGGTGAACAAAGCCATACCTGTAGCTCTGTAGCCGTCCGGAACTAGGCGAATGATGTAGCGGACCGCCGTAACGTAGAAAATACCAAAGGTAACACTGTGCATCGTCTGAATCGCAACAACAGCTGCAGGTGTATCGGAGACAGACATGAGAAGCAAACGAACCGTATACATCAGTGCAGCAAAAGCAATTAGCGGCAGTTCTTTATAACGGTTTCCATACTTGCTGAGCAATAGAAATATGGGGATTTCACTTACGGAAGAGATCAGCAAAGACCAGCCGATCAGCCCCTCGCTGGCACCCAGATCTTTTAGCGTGATGGTAAGGAATGCTTCGTTCATGCGATGTCCCATGGCAAGCAAAAATACACAGCCAAAAAAGGTGAGCACATCTCTGCGTTTCAAAATAGCCCATAACCCCGATAGATCCATTTTGCTACTGCTTCCCGAAGGTTGATCCTTCAATTGAAAACTGATCAATAGTGTAGTTGCAGCAAGACCAACGCAGACCCAAATCGTCCATGCTGGACCAAAAGATCCAAGGAAATACCCGATACTTAATGCAAAGAAGGCATAACCGATCGAGCCGAAGACTCGAATGGAAGTGAAATTTCGGCCGTACTTGCTGGCCGTTGTAATAGCCATCGTATCGGAGAGTGGATAGACCGGATAATAGAAAAAGTAAAACAGGGTCACGAGTACAAATACCTGACCGAAAGTTGTTGCATTGGCGAGCATGATCCCTGTGATCAATTGACCACCAAGCAGAATGATCATCACTTTGCGTACCGTTTGGTAGCGGTCGCTGGCCATGCTCCAGAACATATTGGAGAACACAGAGATGAGGGGGCCAATTCCGTAGAGATATCCAATCTCAGCCCGACTGAAACCCAGATGACTGAAGTAAAGCTGGAAGTAGGATACCACCAGGACGGTGGAACCAAAGATGGTGAACATGAGAGCCCGAAGCCAGTTCTGATCCGGGCGGGCGTTGTGACTTAATTTCATGATGAGAGACTCCAATCCTGATAACAATTCAATGATTTTATTACCCTTTCAGGGATGTTGATTTACGGGCTCTAGGCACGGACATCGTAGGTTCTTGCTTCGTGCGCCGGATGACGAGCCAGACAATGATAAGTTCGGCGAGCAGGCCAAGGGATTGGGCTACAGCGCCAATCATGCCGTTCCACGCAGGGAAGATACTAACCAGTATAAGCAGCACAATTACCGTGCAGATTGCATTCGCCGTTTGTGAACGAAACATCGTTTTTGTCTGACCGCGAAGCAGAATGAGACCATTGCTGAAATCCAGAAAAGGGAAGATCAGCGGAAATAAGACGAACGCACGCAGTGTCCACAGACTTTGTTGCAAAAGTTCGCCCTGAACGCTCATGACATTTTCGAGTACCCATGGTCCCAAGGGGGTATAGGCAATTGACACCATCATCGCAAACGGAATAAATCCGGTGACAAGTGCGAATTTTCGTACCAATTTGGCGTCCACAAGGTAGAAATTCAGCACGATCTGATGGATGTATGTAAAGAAGCTTAGCATTAACTGCATCAGACTGCTTGCTATGGCAAAGGATGAAATGGCTAGTGCGATCCCGGTCGTTTTGCCAAGTACGATGTTAATAACCGGTCCTATGAACAGCGCTACAAAGCTGGATAAAAGCAGTGGCTTATAAAAGCGAAATACGTCTCCCTTGCTCTCGACGGGATGATCCTCAAGCTTGGCTGGCATCTTGCGCTTGATGCTGTTTCCCTCCAGAAAGCTGACGAGCGCTTCAATCATCATGCCAGCAGCAAAAATGATAGCGCCTACACGTCCGCTGTCAATGCTGTCTGTGTATATGAAATAGAGGGATAGGCCGTACATTCCGGCTAAACGGAATACCATCCCGATGGTTAACCACTTGGTGCGGTTATTCGTAATGATGATCCCCTGATAGATGTTGCGGATCACTGAAAAGATACTTACATACATGAGAATTTCATATACATCGATGACTTTGTTCAGCAGATCCGGACTTACACCAAACAAGTATTTGAACACCCCGGTACCAACGGGAGAGTATACGATAAGAAACCCAATGAGAAGCACACAGGCAAGAAATATTTTGGTCACAAACGTGAGGGCCTGAAAGGAAAGGCGATCGCGAACCAGTGCGGAACAGGTTTGCCGCAGCAGGGTGGAGGGGCGTTCCGTGAGGGTTAACAAGCTACCGGCGATGGCATAGCTGGCAATAACCGTCTCGGGATGAGCGGAACGTGCTAATGTACTGTTTATAATGACGTGAGAAATGGTGACGAGAGAGGCGGAAATGCCAAGTGGCACAAAAAAAGAAAATAACCGTCTCCACGAAAGTGATTCACTTGACGACATGTCAACGACTCCTTTGATGGATGAAATATGCCTAGTATATCACAAAGCTTTGGGCGCGGATGCGATTTTTTATGCGGAATATACGGCAGATCATTTGTACAATTAAGGGGATCATATTATAATAGGAATGGTTAAAAATCGCTCTAATACGTATTCAACCAAGTGGAGGCACATTTATTTTGAGCCAATCAAATCGAAAACGTCATCAATATCCGCGTGGACCGCTGGCATTGATGAGAGGGGTGTACAAATACACCATTCCGGAAACACGGAAGGCACTGAATGGATGGCGTGCTCAAGCTGAGGCGATTCCGAATGAGGAATTGCGTACACAGGCACTTGCCAGTCTGAAGGATAAACAGTTTCACTGTGAAGGCGGAACCGTCTACGCATTAGCTGATTTGCCAAACAGACACATTCTGATTCCGCTGATCGTTTCATATCAAACTATTAGTGATTATTTGGACAATCTGTGCGACCGCAGCACGTCGATGGACCCGGATGACTTTCGTCTTCTCCATCAATCCATGCTTGATGCGGTAGATCCCGAAGCAATTCCCGTCAATTATTATGCCCTCCGTGAGGAGCAGGATGACGGTGGATATCTGCGGAATCTGGTGACCACATGTCAGGAACTGACCCGTCAGTTACCAGGCTATACGTCCGCCAAGCCCCAAATTCAGGATCTGGCAGGCCTATACACGGACCTGCAGGTATATAAGCATATCAAGCCGGAACTGAGAGAAACGGCACTGCTCGAATGGTGGTCGGAGCATCGTCATCGCACACCTCAGTTTCGTTGGAACGAATTTGCTGCTGCAACTGGCTCTACACTGGGCGTTTTCATGCTGTTTCTGGCTGCGAGTGACGATCAGTTGACTGAAGAGCAAGCGGCCTCGATCCACACGGCCTATTTCCCACATGTATGCGCATTGCACATTATGCTCGATTATTTAATTGATCAGGATGAGGACCGCATCGGGGGAGATCTCAACTTCTGCAACTATTATGAGAATGTGGAGACAATGCTGGACCGAATTGCTTTTATTGTGGAGATGGCACGCAGCGATGTGCAGAAGATTCCGGGAAGCTCCTTTCACCGGATGATCATCGAAGGACTGATTGCCATTTACCTGTCTGATCCCAAAGTTAGCGAACAACAGGAAGTTCGCGTTGTATCCAAACGTCTGCTGAAAAATAGTCCGATCACAAGAATATTTTTCTTCATTTTCAGTCGCTGGATACGGAAAAATATGTAAGTCAGGTGTGATATTGCGGAGCCTGAAGTGAAACTAGAGGAGGAAGAAACATCATGACAGCAGTAAAGAAAATCGCAGTATTAACGAGCGGTGGTGATTCACAGGGGATGAACGCGGCTGTTCGTGCGGTTGTTCGCAGCGGACTGTTTCACGGTCTCGAAGTATTTGGAGTTCAACGTGGATACCAGGGTCTTTTGAATAATGACATTTTCCCAATGGATTTGCGGAGTGTAGGGGATATCATCCAACGTGGGGGAACGGTTCTTCAATCGGCACGTTGCAAGGAGTTCTATACCGCTGAAGGTCAGCAAAAAGGTGCGGACATTCTGCGTGCGCGTGGCATTGACGGTCTGGTTGTTATCGGTGGGGATGGTTCCTACAACGGAGCAAACAAACTGAGCAAGCTGGGCATTAACACCATGGGTCTGCCAGGAACGATTGATAACGATGTTTCATTCACCGACTATACCATCGGATTTGATACAGCTGTAAGCATAGTAGTTGATGCAGTAAACAAATTACGTGATACGATGTCTTCACACGAACGTTCTTCCATCGTTGAAGTTATGGGTCGTCACTGTGGGGATATCGCTCTGCATGCCGGACTTGCTTCGGGTGCTGAAACGATTCTTGTCCCAGAAGTTCCATTTGATATGGACGAAGTAGCAGATCGGATGAAAGCTAACTTTGCACATGGCAAACGTCACAGTATTATCATCGTTGCAGAAGGCGTAGGCAAGGGTGAGGATGTAGCAAAAGAACTGATGGAACGTTGCCCAACGTATGAGCCACGTGTAACCGTTCTAGGTCACATTCAGCGTGGGGGTACGCCAACACCTTTCGACCGTAACCTGGCAAGCCGTCTTGGCGACTTCGCTGTTCGCAGTCTGATCGCAGGCGAGACAGACAAAGGTTGTGGCATTATCAAGGGTGAACTTACCCTGACGGATATTGATAAAGTGGTTAACACAAAAAAAGATTTCGATATGGTGACTTACGAGCTTGCACAACGTTTGTCCCAATAATTCGATTCATACGCAAAGAGCACAATCCCGCTTTAAGGTGGATTGTGCTCTTTTTGTTGTTTCACGGAGTGAGTATATCAATGTTACGCCTTGCGGAGTGCGGCTTGTTTTTGTACCCGAAAGAGTCTCCAGAGAAGCGCTGTTGCTCCTACAGCAAGGCCGGCAATGAGTCCAATCCAGTATCCGAAGGCACCGAGTGAAGTATACGTAGCTGTTAGGTAACCTACAGGCAGACCAATAATCCAATACGCTATGAACGTAATGATCAGTGCCGGATTAACATCTTTGTAGCCACGTAGTGCTCCTTGGGTCGGTGTAGCAATCGCATCCGAGATCTGAAAGAAAATGGCGTAGATGAGGAAATGCTGCGTAAGTGCAATGACCTCTCGATCGTTTGAATACACGCCTGCAATCTGTTCGCCGAACACAATCAACACGATCGCTGTCAGCAGTGAGAGCCCGATGGCTCCACCAATTCCAAGCAGACTGTATTGTCTGGCATCTCTCAGACGCCCCGCACCTGCTTCATAGCCCACAAGGATCGTAAGAGCCATACATATGCTCACAGGCAACATGTAGAGCGTAGAAGCGAAATTCAGCGCCGCCTGGTGGGCAGCAATGGTTGTGGTATCGAAACGGCTCATCATTAAAGTCACAGCAGCGAAGATGGACGTTTCGAAAAAAGTCGCAAATCCGATGGGCACTCCAATCTTGAGTAACTCTTTCCATTTGGAGAATGAGACACGGGTCCATTGACGGAAAATGCCATACTGGGCGAAAGGTTCGACCCGATGGACAAAAAAGAGACTAATAAGAAAGATCAGCCAGTATGTACATGCTGTAGCAACACCAGCACCAACACCGCCCAATTGTGGAAAGCCCCAGCGGCCGAATATCAGCAGATAATTTAGAAAGATGTTAACGGGCAGGGAAACTAACGTAATAAACATCGTAGTCCGTGTCTGGCCAAGTGCATCCATGAAGCTGCGCAGCACTGTATATCCGAAGAGTGGGATAATGCCAAAAGCAAGTGCGCACAAAAAATAGAAGGCAACTTGGGCAACTCGGGGTTCCAGAGGCATTCCGTTCAGTATAGGGCCAAGTAACAACGCCCCGGCTCCGATAACGACGAGACTGACTGCGATCCCGAGATACAGCGCCTGGATGACGTTATACCCGATCTGATCATTACGTTTGGAACCTAACAGATGGGAAACGACAGGTGTAATACCGATCAGAATCCCGCTTAGTCCAGTTTGAACTGGCATCCATAGACTTGTGCCGATTGCGACGCCTGCAAGGTCGGCCGGAGAAAACTTGCCTGACATATTGGTGTCGAAGAACGACATGGCAGAGAGGGCGATTTGAGTGGTGAATATGGGCAAAAATATAATCAGGAATTGCTTCACTTTTTGGGAAAAACTTGTTGTGTTCATGTTCACTGGCAGTGCCTCGCTATTCTAAAGAGATGTCATCCAAGTGTCATATCTGGACAGCTATTTATTGTAGTGGATTTTGTTCAATTTGAATAGGGACAGAAGCAGAGTAGGGGTGTACAGAGAAAAATGAACACCAAAAAACCTCGCTCCGCTTCAAGCAGAACGAGGTTGGATGAAATGAGAAGTATGAAAGAGTGCGGATTACTTATATTGTACACCTGATGTATAACGGTTGGACGCATTCCAGAGCAGATATTCATGCACATCCATGTCTTTCATCGCTCTAATCTGGTCTTCCACTTGTTTCTTGCCATACTTGATATAATGCCCACTGCCCAGCCAGCTTGCTGTGAAGTCCTGAATCCACGGACGAATGACGGGTTTGAGTTCTTTGGTAGGGTCTAGTTTCTTGTGTGTATCTTCCATTGAACCCTTGATGGTTGTGTAAGGATCTTTGTCAGGGTCCTTGACCCCATACCAGCCAGTAGAATAGTGACTAGGGTATACCATCGGTGAGATGACGTCCACGTTTTCGGATATCTTAACAAAATCCTGTCCAATGCCCTCAGCCGCAGGTACAGAAGCGGCATAACCAAAAATATCAACCGAGACACGGACCCCTAGCGGGGCCAACTCCTTGCGTGCATATTGCACGAATTCAGCCACAACATCGACGCGTGACTTGTCAGATTTGGTGTATTTCAGTACATCGGCTCGAGTTTCGAAACCTTCCGGGAAACGAACGTAGTCAAATTGAATCTCTTTAAATCCAAGCTTGGCAGCTTCCTTGGCAATCTCAATGTTATAGTCCCATACTTCCTTGCTGTACGGATTCACAAAGCTGTCGCCTTTGCCATTTGCCCATACAGATCCATCCTTGTTTCGGAAGGAGAGCTCCGGATTTTTCTTGGCAAGAATCGTATCTTTGAATACAACGACACGTGCAATCGGGTAGACCTCATGTTTTTGCAATCGTTTCATCAAGGCATCGATATCCCGAATAAAAGGTTGGGATTTACCCATTTTCTGAAGCGCTTTGTTTTCTGTGGGATAAGTTATGTATCCGAGATCGTCTTTGATATCAATGACCATGGCATTCAGTTCTGTACTGTCGGTCAGTTCCAGCAATTCTTTCATACGTGCACCGCCGGCACTGTAGGCCGTTACATAGATACCTTTGACCACGGGTGCATCAGGTTGAGGATCAATTTTGGCAGGTGGGTTATCGGCATCAATAACAACCTGATCTTTTTGAGATTGGATAATTGCGGTGTTAAAACTGTTGGTTAACGATTGGAATTGAGGATTTCCCTGGTCCGCCACTGCGGGGGCACCACCAAAGCTTCCAAAGGCCATAGCCAGTAAAGCCCAAAACATGTTCATTCATTTCCACTCCCTTATGTGTGCATTCCATGTATGAATTATACATTAAAGCCTCTGGGCTTTTAACCATATTAATCAAGTAATGAAACACATGGAAAAAATGAAAACCGCTTCCTGCTGAGGAAATCCCCTGCAAGAAGCGGCGTGATCAATCTGAAAAAAATTATTGAATGTAAATCTCATTTTGATGCTCACAAATACTGTACTGAATGATTTCCATTGCGTCTCCCTGTTCCAGGATGCCCAGCCCATCCCGGAGGACAATCAGTGAGTCGAGTTCATTCGGTTTCAAGAAAGGGAGCATTTCCGGGCACCATCTGTTGACAATCTCAAACAGTTTTACCGTTTCCATATCCACAATAATCACCCTTTCCTACTCGAATTCCAAAATGGTAAGTCATTCGGCGCGATTCGGGAAAGCATATGGCCTGTGAAATTGAAGGGTTGAACCTGCTATACAACATATTTAGGAGCCGTACACCGTTATTATACCACAATGTTGTGAATTGTTAACCGTACAGGTGTCTCAACTTCTGCGAAATGAACCCATAACACCAACCGTTTCCACAATGTTAACAAAAGCGTTTGGATCTGTATCCTTGATAATACGTTTAATTTCAACCAACTCGTAGCGGGTGGTGACGGTCATGAGCATGTCCTTCTCAATATCCGTGTAGGCTCCCTGAGTCTTAATTTTGGTAACTCCACGAGGCCGAACAAGTAATTTTTTTAACATGGCTTCGGTTTCGTTTGTAATAATGTACAGTGTTACTTTGACGTGACTGATATGGATCAGATCAAGCACTTTGCCTGTAATGTAGATGGATACCATCGAGGCCAAGGCCGTATTCCAATTGTCACTCAGGTATCCTGCAAGCATAATGATCGTACCGTTCATACCGGCCATCACTGTACCAATCGGAAAGTCTCGTTTACGCGTGAAAATGGACCCAACAATGTCGAGTCCTCCTGTGGAGCCGCCGATTCGGAAGGAAACGCCAGTACCCATTCCAATAAGCACACCGCCAAATACAGAACTAAGTAAAGGGTCTGTAGCCACAGCAAAAACAGGCAGAAGCGCAATGAACCAGGAAGTGGCTGCTACCGAAAGAATACTTAATGTAATGAAGCGTCGTCCAAGAATAAACCAACCTGCAATGAGCAGGGGAATGTTAAGAACAAAATACATTATACTAAGATTCAACGTTGTAAAATAACCCAGAAGCATTGAAATACCGGACACCCCGCCGCTTAAAAGCTGATGGGGGACCAAAAACCAGTTGAAGCCGCAGGCAATAGCTGCAGCACCCAAAATGATCACTAAAGAGTGCCAAATTATTTTGGGCAATTTAATCACCTCATTTATATTTAAAACCAGATTGCTGGTAATCTTGAATTGTTTTGTGATATAATAATTTGTGGATATTCTTGAGTAGGAAACTTTTCCTAAATGGAGCAATAAAATTTTGAAATGTTTCAAACACATGTATGTAGTTTTAGTCTTATGTTGGGGACCCATTCATGGAATTATATTCGTTAGTGAAAATAATTCGTCCCGTTGGGATACCCTATAAATATTAACGCTACTTAAGAATACAGACAACAAAGTGGATTGTCCACCATGTCCACCATATAAAAGGAGCATGAATAATTTTGACAAATTTAAACTTTACAGATTTCAATCTTGAACCACTGGTGCTGCAAGCCATCACTGAGCTCGGGTTTGAAGAAGCAACACCGATCCAATCCAAAGCGATTCCTTTGGCACTCGAAGGCAGAGATTTGATTGGTCAAGCTCAAACAGGTACGGGTAAAACAGCTGCATTCGGTATTCCGTTGATCAGCAAAATCTCAAAAAGTGACGAGAAAATCCGCGCCCTTATTATGGCACCTACACGTGAACTTGCAATTCAAGTTGCCGAAGAGATCGAAAAACTTACTCGCTTCAAAGGTCTTCGCTCCCTGCCAATCTACGGCGGACAAGATATCGTGCGTCAAATCCGTGCACTGAAAAGAAAACCACAGATCATCATTGGTACACCTGGACGTCTCCTTGACCACATCAACCGCAAAACAATCAAACTAGATGATGTACAAACTGTTGTACTGGATGAAGCAGATGAAATGCTCGACATGGGTTTCATGGAGGATATCCAATCCATCCTGAAACAAGTTCCAGACGAGCGCCAAACTATGCTGTTCTCAGCAACAATGCCTCCTAACATTCAAAAATTGGCACAACAATTCTTGAACAATCCTGAACACATTTCTGTGATTCCGAAACATGTTAGTGCACCATTGATTGACCAATCCTATATCGAAGTACCTGAGCGTCAAAAATTCGAAGCATTGAGCCGTTTGTTGGATATGGAATCTCCTGAACTGGCGATTGTATTCGGACGTACAAAACGTCGTGTTGACGAATTGGCTGAAGCTTTGCAAAAACGTGGATATTCTGCAGACGGTCTTCATGGTGACTTGTCCCAGAATCAACGTGATGCGGTAATGCGTAAGTTCCGTGACGGCAGCATTGACGTACTCGTTGCAACAGACGTGGCTGCACGTGGTCTCGACGTATCTGGTGTAACTCACGTTGTTAACTTTGACCTTCCGCAAGATCCGGAGAGCTATGTTCACCGTATCGGTCGTACAGGTCGTGCGGGTAAAGAGGGTGCTGCTTGGTCCTTCGTTACACCGCGTGAGATTGATCACTTGCACTTCATCGAGCGTGTAACACGTCACCGTATTCCACGTAAACCACTGCCAACAATGGCAGAAGCGGTTGAAGGTAAACAACGTTTGACGGCAGAGCGCTTGCTGGAAATCGTACAATCAGGCGAACTGAACGAATACAAAGGTATTGCGATTCAAATGCTTGAGCAATATGATTCTGTTCAACTGTTGTCGGCTGCACTGAAGCTCCTGACAGGTGACAAGAAAGATGCTCAAGTTGATCTGACTCCTGAAGATCCAATCCGTGCAAAACGTCGTAAACCTGATGTTCGCTCTGGCGGACGTAAACCATCGGGTTACAGCGGTAACCGCACAAGTGGTAGCGGCGGCAGTGGTGGTGGTTACAACCGCGATCGCAACAGCAGTGGCGGCGGACGTGGCGGTTACAACCGTGATCGTAACAGCGGCAGCAGCACTGGCACTGGCGGTGGAAGCAGAGAAGGTGGTTACAACCGTGACCGCAAACCGCGTCCAAGCAGTAACGAAGGACGTCGTCCAGCGAAAGATTCTTCTTTCGAGTAATATAAACGTATGATCTGAAAAATGGAGCGGGCAACTGCTCCATTTTTTTATTTTCAAAGTGACTGCATCATTTTATTTTACTATCATAAGCGGCCAGAAGCACTAGCTAAGGATAATGACGATCTCTTTTCGGGAAGTACTGGCTTTTCCTATCTATAATAAGGTATATTAATATTAGACTTCAGGTAATTCGCAAGGCTGCAGAGGAGGAGAAATGTTTGGAATTTAAAGGAGCTATGGGTGGGATCTACCGGCTTACAGAGTGGATTACGAGACTGGCCGCAACCAATCTGTTGTGGGCTATTTGTTCGTCTCCGTTCTTGTTTTTCTTGATTATGAAACTGCTCGTGATGCAGCAGAACCTCGCAAACGAATCATTGCAAATGAACTGGGCTATAGCTATTGTGGCACCGCTTACACTGTTCCCGGCGACTTCGGCGCTGTTTACGGTTGTTCGTAAATGGAATATGGGCGATACGGATGTACCGATCTTCCGTACTTTCTTTGTAGGTTACAAGGAAAACTACAAGCAAAGTTTAATTGGGGGTATTTTTTACACACTGCTGTTCGCAATTATGTATCTGGATTATACAGTGTACATGACGCAGTTCCGCAATATGCAGCTCGTGGGAATCATCATGTTAGTACTGCTTCTCTTGTTATTTGTATCACTCTTTAACTTTTTCTCGATGGTTGTACATTATCATATGTCCATCGGACTCATTATCAAAAACGCGGTATTGCTTACGCTGATCAGACCATTCCGTGTATTTTCCACATTGCTGGGAAGTGGATTGCTGTTCTACATCGGTTTCCGTTATCCGGTCTTGTTTGTTTTCTTCATTATCAGCATCATTGCTTGGTTCGCTTTCTTTAACTTCTACGCAACCTTCAACAAGATGCAGGAGCAGATGGAGAAGATGCAACTCAAGAAGGAAGAAGAGGAAGCTGCTGCACTGGCTGAACAATCAGCAGAGAATGGTGAAACACCTGAGCCATCAGACGACAAAAACATTACATTGCAAAAATAAAACATGATGAATCGCCATTTACTTTTTACACAGTTAGGGATATAATAATTGTACATCCTGCGATGTACGTTTCGGTTATTCGTTGTTTTGAACCAATGATGATGTCTTCGGGAGATCAACACAGAATGTTGCTGAAAAGCCCTGTCTATACGACATGGGGACTTCAAAAAGCATTTTTGCGGTCACCCACCTGCCAAGCAGGTTCATAAGACAATGTAGCCGGACGGCATAGGCGGGTTCCTAAATCTTCATGTACAGCACCCTGACTTTTCCTCTACAAAAGGAATTTCAGGGTGTTTTTAAGTTGTGATGAATGTTTTTGATTGGTTTTATGATAAATATGATGCTTGCCCTTTTGTTACTACTTGAACAATGTTACACTAAGATACATAAATGGAACGGTTACAATCAAAGGAGGAAGGGTCTTGACCTTAAAGAGAACGCTCGTCGGTATCATCCGCAGCATGGAGGGGACCAGCGATCGAGCCAAGGATCCCAAATTAAAAACACGGTATTATAACTTATCCAAAGACAGAGCCTGGGAAGAGGTCTCTTCGACACTCAAAAAGATTCCGGGTTATAAAGTGCTGCATGAAGTGCCTTCTGTTGGAGAAGTTATTCTGGAGAAGCGGACTACCTTTGGACGGACGATGGATATTACAGTTTCCATTATCTCAGTAAGTCCTGTTCGCAGTGCGGTGGATATGTATTCAGCTTCACGTGGTTCACTTGGAGACTTGGGTTCCAATTATCGCACGATTATGAACTTATTCTCTGTACTGGATAAAAAGCTAAGCAAGTATAAAGCAAATGATTGAAATAGATGATAAATAACAAAAAGCGAGTGAAGGTTAACCTTCCTCGCTTTTGTTCTGAACGTATGATAACTTCTACAGCAAAGCTTTTACAGCAGCAATCGCTTGTTCGAAGTTAGGGGAGTCTGTCATTTCAGGCAAATACTCCACATATGTAATCCGGTCTTCGGCATCCAAAACAAAAATGGAGCGCATGTCGAGTTGGAATTCTTTGATCAGAACGCCGTAGTCTTCACCGAAAGAACGTGTTTTGTAGTCTGACAATGTAACTACGCGGTCAACACCAGCTGCTCCACACCAACGAGCCTGAGCAAACGGAAGGTCAACGCTTACTGTCAAGACAACAACATTGTCTCCGAGTTCTCCAGCTTCCACGTTGAAACGACGAGTTTGCGCATCGCATACGCCAGTATCCAGGGAAGGAACAACGCTGATTAATTTGATTTTGCCTGCGAAGTCTTTCAGGGAAGCGTCCTCAACCAGGTTCTTGCTCAGTGTAAAATCAGGTGCTTGATCGCCCACTTTCAGTTCGGGTCCGATCAATGTAATAGGGTTGCCTTTAAATGTGGCTGCGCCTGTACGTTCTTGTGTCATAATAATGTTCCTCCTTATAAATTGGTGATCCGTGCCAAAATCCATTATAATCTTTTATGAAAGGCATTGTCCAATTCGGGCATGTACCATTACGATGGATCAGAGATGTGAGTCCGATCTGAACAGGGTGGAGTGAAAGAAGAAATTTATGATATTTATTCGCTATGAGAACTGGAAAGGTTATTTGAAGTATTTCCCTTTGACGTCGCTTTTTTTAATTGCCAATGTAGTCATGTTTATTGTGTTAACGGTGAACGGTGGATCAACGAACAATATGGTGCTGCTGAAATTCGGGGCACTTACGAATCATGAACTGTTCGCGCATGAATGGTGGCGTTACATTACATCCATGTTCCTGCATGCGGGCTTCAGTCATTTATTGTTTAACAGCTTTGCGTTAATTGTATTTGCTCCACCGATGGAGCGTTTGCTCGGGTCGGTAAGGTATGGTGTATTGTACCTGGGTGGCGGTGTATTGGGTAATATTCTTGCTGTTGCGTGGTACAACTCGGTTGGGAGCATTACCATCTCGGTAGGTGCTTCAGGAGCGATCTATGCCGTCTATGGTGCATTCCTGTATGTAGCGCTGTTCCAGCGAACGATGATGGACGAGGCTTCGCGCAAAACGATGTACACGTTGCTTTTGTTCGGAATCATATTCTCCTTTGCCATGTCAGGCATCAATTGGATGGCTCACCTTGGCGGATTGTTGGGTGGATTCTTTATTTACGGACTGTTGATCAGATTGTGGAAACCCCGCAGCTTAAAGCGGTAGTCAGAACGTTCTCAAGATGGAATACAGTCAAGGATAAGTAGGGTATAACAGATTGGAGCGATCAGGCGAGTGGAATTAAGACAGTTGCATTACTTTTTGAAAGTGGCACAGAAGGAACATGTAACACAGGCTGCTGAAGAGTTGCATGTGGCACAGTCGGCGGTGAGTCGTCAGATTCATCAGCTGGAAGAAGAACTGGGCGTGGACCTTTTTATGCAAAAGGGACGAAACCTGCAGTTGACTGCAGTAGGGCAGCTTTTTTGCAAACGAATTGAAGGTATCTTGAAAGATTTGGACAAGGCAGTCGGGGAAGTTCATGAGTTTCTGGACCCGGAGCATGGAGAAATTCGAATTGGATTTCCGCATAGCCTGGGGATTCATCTCATTCCTTCCGTGGTGGCTGCTTTCCGTCAGCGCTACCCCAACGTGAAATTCAGATTCAAGCAGGGGATGTTTCCTACGCTGATTCGTGATGTGTTATCCGGAGAGGTAGACTTGGCATTCATTTCTCCTTTTCCAGAGAAGCATGATCAAGTAGATGGCGATATTGTACTCACGGAAGAATTACATGCGATCCTTCCTCCTAATCACCCGTTAGCTGGTGAAGAGACAATTGCGCTTGAACAGCTCAAGGATGATAAATTTGTATTGTTTAGCAAAGGTTATTCTCTTCGTCCTATTGTGTGGCATGCCTGTCTGGAAGCTGGTTTTACACCCAAGATCGCTTTTGAAGGGGAAGAGACCGACACCATCCGCGGATTGGTCGCTGCGGGCATGGGGGTCAGTCTTCTGCCTGAGATGGCGTTATTCCAGACGAATCCGTTGCAACCGGCACATGTGGCTATCTCCCATCCCAAAGTAACGCGAACTATCGGGTTAATTCATCGTGCGCATGATAAATTGCCGCTGGTTGCTCAGTCCTTTCGTTCATTCTTGCTTGATTATTTCGGTTTACAACAAAACAATACCCCATCCGATTAACGGTGGGGTATTGTTTTTTTGTTTTTGTTGTATAGGTATCCAATTAATCGCGGCTGTTGAAGATTCCGATGTAACGAATCAACTCAAGCAGTGAAATCAACGCTGCAGCAACGTAAGTCAAGGCTGCGGCATTCAGAACTTTTGCAACACCTTTTTCTTCTTCATTACGGATGTACCCTTCGGATACCATAATCTCTCTAGCGCGATTACTTGCATTGAACTCAACCGGTAAAGTGATGAGTTGGAATGCTACAGTTACGGAGAAGAAGATGATACCGATACCTACAAGGTTCATGGCGTTGAAGATGAATCCTGCAATTAACAGGAATGGAGCTAATCCGGATGCAAAGTTCACAATTGGGAAGATCCGGTGACGCAGTGCCAGCATCGGATAACTTTCTTTATGCTGAATGGCGTGGCCAACTTCGTGACACGCTACCGAAACAGCTGAGATTGAGTTTTCGTAATATACTGGTTCTGATAAACGTACAACCCGATTGATCGGATCATAGTGATCAGAGAGTGTACCACGTACAGGTTCAATTGGAACATCATGCAGGCCGTTAGCATCAAGCATCTGGCGAGCGGCATCGTAACCAGTCATTCCGTTCTGGTTCGGTACCTCCGACCAACGTCTAAACGTACCTTTAACGCGAAATTGCGCCCATAAAGAGAGCAAAAAGGCGATAATGATCAATACGAACATACCGTTATTAAAACTCATATTCATTCCTCCGCTTTCTAAGAATAAGCTACATCATGGTGTTCTCAAGCAAGATTTTTAGTGCCTCCATTGTACCGGCACTTTTGGTGAGGAGTCCTGCCATCATTTTACGTGCTTGTACAGGTTTCATCTCTCCAAGTAGCGGTTTGAGTTCGTTAACCTCTCGCTCAAGTTGTTGTACGTGAA
Organism: Paenibacillus sp. FSL M7-1414; assembly: GCF_038003195.1. Lineage (NCBI taxonomy): Bacteria > Bacillati > Bacillota > Bacilli > Caryophanales > Paenibacillaceae > Paenibacillus > Paenibacillus sp. FSL M7-1414. Next base: position 2,210,245 of record NZ_JBBOOS010000001.1, read on the forward strand.
GTTCCAATGTTGTCAATTTGCTGGCAACTTGTTCTTCTGTACTAACCAGACGCCACTTCTCAAGAGATTGTTTAATCTCGTCGAGACTATACTTCTCTTGTTTCATCTGTACAATACGTTCAAGCCTCGTTAAAGTTTCATTACTATAGAGACGATAATTTTTTTGTGTACGTTCTTCGGGAGCGATTAGTCCAAGCTTTGTGTAATAATCAATCGTCCGTTCACTAACACCAGCGGTCTTGGCAAGTTCGCCAATCCGAAAAAGTTTCATATCCCCAATGATATTCACCTCGCTTGCAAGTTCAAATGTAGGGAATTGTAGTTTCCACTTGTGAATTTCTAGACTACGCCCAATTTTCTTACTAATAAGTATGATACATGATCTTTAACCGTACAGTCAAACGTTATGCTTTGACAATCAGCATGCTGCATTTCTATATCTATGTACTCATAGAATGTGATTATGTACTTAAGTGCAAGAAAAAGACGTAAGACTTTATTCCCAGAAATAATTTTCAGTTTTGATGAAAATACTCTTGTCAACTTTCCTCTCTTCTGCTTATAATGACATTAAGAGTTTCACGTTATGTGAATAAACTTAACATAAGAGGGAGTGGGGTACATGAGAAAGAAATGGTTGGTTTCCATGTTAGTAATGCTTACTTTGTTCGCTTTTCCGGTTAGCGCATTTGCGGCTGCGGAGGGTCCGACTAACATTGAACTTCAAAGTGGTTTGAACTCAGCCTTTACGTTTTTGGCTGTTGTACTCGTGTTCTTGATGCAAGGGGGATTTGCTTTACTTGAAGCGGGTTCAACACGAATGAAGAATGCAGGACACATTGCGGGTAAGACCATCCTGACATTGGGAATTTCAGTTATTGCCTTCTGGGCTTTGGGTTTCGGTCTTGGTTTCGGTAATGGTAACAGCTTCTTTGGAACAACAGGATTTTTCCTGAGCGGTGACAAGATGGCTGCTTCCTTCGAATCACTGGCTTTCTCCGATGTTCCACTGACTATTAAATTCGTTTTCCACCTCGCTTTTGCGGCGGTATCTCTGGCCATTGCCTGCGGTGGTATGGCTGAACGTGCAAAAATGAGCGTATATATTGTATTCGGTACACTTTATACCATTATCATGTATCCGGTTGTTGCTCACTGGGTATGGGGCGGCGGCTGGTTGGCTGAGCTGGGTATGCAAGACTTTGCAGGATCGACGGTTGTTCACTTGACTGGTGCGACTGCAGCATTGGTAGCGACGATCTTGTTGAAACCACGTATTGGTAAATATAACAAAGACGGCAAACCTAACATCATTCCAGGTCACAACCAAGTGTATTCCGTACTCGGGGTTATTATCCTCTGGATCGGTTGGTTCGGATTCAACCCAGGTAGTACATTGTCTGCCATGGGAGATGGATTCTTCGGTTATGTTGCATTAACTACTAACGTAGCTGCTGCAGCCGGTGGTGTTGCTGCGCTGTTGATCTCATGGGCAGTACTTGGGAAGTCTGATATTCCTAGCATGTTAAACGGTGTGCTTGCGGCACTCGTTGCGATTACAGGAGCATGTGCATTCGTTGAACCTTGGGCAGCCCTGGTTATCGGTGCTCTGGCGGGTATCATCACATTCTTCACAGCACAGTACTTCGATCGTAAAGGAATTGACGATCCAATCTACGCTTTCTCCGTACATGGTATTGCTGGTATGTGGGGTGCGATCTCCACAGGTTTGTTCGCTACTCCTGAACTTGCCGAGAATGCTGGTGTAGGTCAAGCGGGTCTGTTCTATGGCGGTGGATTCCACCAATTGGGCGTACAGCTTCTCGGTCTGGCAGGTGCTTTTGCCTTCGTACTGGTAATGTCCTTCATTATTTTGGGCGGAATGAAAGCGATCATGGGCATTCGTGTTACTGAAGAAGAAGAAACAATGGGTCTGGATATCAGTGAGCACGGTACTTACGGATACCCTGAACAAATGAAAAATGTAGATTCTAAATCCAATGGTGGTACGTTCAGCTCCTGAGGTGAATGATGCTGAATCATGCTTCAAGGAGGCTGGACATGATGGAACCCATCTCGTATACAAACTATTCCTGGTCTTATCAGGGAATCGATGGTGCGGTGTCTTCTCAAGAACTGCGCCAGGCACGTGTAATATTACAGAACGAGCTCCAGGAATTGTTGTCCGCTTCCTTGTCGCCGATCGAGTGGTACCAAACGGTAAATGAACTGCATGACCGGATTGCACGGAAAGCAGTAGAGTTATGCATTCAGGGGATGGTTGAGGAAGGCTTCGGCCAACCTCCCGTCCCCTATGCCTTTATCGTATTTGGCAGTTCCGGCAGGGAAGAAGCAACGTTATGGAGTGATCAGGATAATGGCATGATCATTAGCGATACTCCGCATGAAGGTAAAGAGGAATATTTTGCTCAGCTCGGACTGCGAATGACGGATATGTTAGAAGAGCTTGGTTACGCCAAGTGCGAAGGCAAAGTCATGTGCTCTGAGCCACTCTGGAGAAAAACGCTGGCGTCATGGAAACAACAATTAGCAGATTGGAGCGCGGATCTGAATTGGGAGCCCGTTCGTAATCTGATAATTGCTTCAGACATGCGTTTTGTTGCAGGTGAGCAAAGTCTGGCGGAGGAATGGATCACGAGTTTTTATGAGCAGTTCAGACTGGTTCCTGAACTTTCGGATGCAGTTCTTCGCAATACGGTTAAACATAAAGCTACATTAAATGTACTTGGACGTGTGGTCACAGAACGATTTGGTGAACATGCAGGCGGATTTGATATCAAGTATGGCTTGTACATTCCGCTGGTGAACAGTGCTCGTTATTTGGCTTTGCAACATGGGATCAAGGAGTCATCGACGCTAAAAAGAATGGAGAGACTGACTTCACTTGAAGCTGTTCCATTTACATTACTGGATGCATGCCAGCGGGCCTTCTTTGCCGCTTTGAAATTTCGCCGAAGTACACCGGTTGTCATCCAAGGGGATTTGCAACATAGCAGTGGGTTCCTGGATGAGAAACAGATGAAACAAAAGCAAATTCATTATGAGCTCAGGGATACGCTCGGGTTGGTACGACGAGTGCATCGTGCTTTGCAAAGACAGTTGCGTTTTGCAGAAAGGAGACGTCCATGAGAGAGCCGGCAAGGGGCAATACAGGATTCTGGAATTCGCTGCGTCAGGGAGGGGTTCCTTCCGCCATCGCTTCCATTATGGGAGCCCCTACGGCGCAACACATGGCGTTTATCCGCTCTATGATGAGAGAACAGCGCAGACCTGAGGTTCTGCATACACCTCTAAATGAGCTGGACGCAGTTGTATTTGATCTGGAAACGACGGGATTTTCGCCCCAGCACGGGGATGAGATTATCTCATTTGGTGCGGTCCGTATACATGGAGGTGTGGTACTGGAAGGAGAACAGTTTTATACGGTGGTGCAGTCCAAGACTGCGGTTCCGGAACATATTACTGAACTTACAGGTATTACACAGGAGATGACGTTGGACGCACCAACTTTGCTGGAAGGGCTGCATGATTTCATGTCTTTTGTAGGTGGAAATGTTCTGATTGCACACGCAAGTGCGCATGACCGAGCTTTTCTGAATGCAGCTCTGTGGCGGACTTCAAAGGTAAGGCTGACACATCGTTTAATCGATACGATGATGTTGGCCCGCTGGCTTGAACCGAGCAGGCCGGGGTATGGTTTGGATGAATTGCTGGAATCCAGAGGGATTCCGATCTATGGACGTCACCATGCACTGGAAGATTCAAAAATGACTGCACAGTTATGGTCCTGCTACTTGGAGGACATGACTCGTAAAAATGTGGAGACCTTGGGTGATCTGTATACCCAGCTAAGTCACGCATAACGGAACGGGAAGCAGATTGTATGAAGGCACAACGTGTTGTGCCGGATCCTGCGATTCCTTCGAAGATTCAATCAGATAACCGTTCAGATGCATATGAGATCCTAATCCGGCTGTAAGGTCAGGTGAGCCGATTAGGTACATCTGAAGCAAACCTGCGAAGGCCGGAAGCGCTTGGATGTCCTCTAAGGAAGGAACAGGCCTGGTCTGGGGATGAGAATGGAAGATACCGATGAGCTTGGGCTCGGAGAATACGCACCGAATCCATTCGGCATCGTCCAGAGTAAAATGGTGCAGCGGGTCAGGTGCTACGTTACGAATGGGCTGAAACCGACTGATTCGTATACCGCCCGCTGCGGTTTCACCCAGCATAACCCCGCAGGCTTCTTGTGGCAGCGAAAGGAACATGTGCTTTGACATCTCTTGTTCTACGGAAGAAGGGATGTAGAAGGCGTTTTGCTGCCCGTGAAGTGCTGCCATTTGTATTCACCCCTCTCTCTTTGGCTCCTGCTACGGCAGGAGTCCTTTTTCATTTTATTTTCTGTGATGCGGATTGTAAAATTTTAAAGGAAAAGGGTACAATAATAAAGAGAACATTTGGGAATCATGTTCTGGTGAACTATGATAGAGCGTGATAAACACTTAGCATGTGCAGAAATTACGGTTTCAGTTTCAATATGCTAATTATATAAAAGGGTGGCGGGTTATGAAACGAAATATATACATATTCCTTGGTGTTGTCTTGCTGGTTGGTATTGCACTGGCCCAGAATGCGGGTGACGGCATTGCAGCCGTCTTTAAGCAGGAAGAACCGATGCCTACAGAGACGGGACCACGTGCGGGTCTTCTGGCACCTGCTTTTTCTCTGACAGCAATGGATGGAAAGACGTACAGTGTGGGCGGTGCCAAAGATAAGGCCACGTTCGTCAGTTTCTGGGCATCCTGGTGTGAGCCGTGTAAGCAGGAAGCTCCAGAGCTGAACAGAATGGCTGCGAAATACAAGGATAAGCTTGACATGTATGGGGTTAATGTAACGTCATACGATAAACTCAAGGATGCCAAAGCTTTTGTGGATGAGTACCAACTGACATTCCCCATTCCTTTGGATGAGAAGGGGACTGTGTATGCTCAATACAATGGGGTGGCTTTTCCAACGAATGTTCTGATTGACTCCAGAGGAGTTATACAGGAGATTGTTCTGGGCATATTACCTGAGAAAGAGTTGGAACGTAAGATTAAAAAGTTAATTGCGAATTAATTTTCATGTAAACAAAGAAGCCTTTGCATCCATGAATCATGGGTACAGAGGCTTCTTTATATTTTCCGGGAAATAAGCGTTATTAGTGGTTGCTTATCCCATGAGCAGGAATAGGGAGTGTGCCCGGCTCATCCTGTAATTTTTCTTGAAGCAATGCATAGCGGAAACTGTGAACGAGCGCTTCCCAACTTGCTTCAATTACGTTCTCGGATACACCAACAGTGTTCCATGTGTTCTCTGTATTTTTGGATTCGATCAATACACGAACTTTGGCAGCTGTAGCATCCTTCTCATCCAGAACACGCACTTTGTAGTCCGACAGATGCATGTTGGCAAGTGAAGGGAAATATTGTACCAGCGCTTTCCGAAGGGCGTTATCGAGTGCGTTAACCGGACCATTGCCCTCAGCAGCGGTATAAGCGCTTGTTCCAGCGATATTCACTTTGACAAAAGCTTCAGAAACAACGGATTTACCCGCCGTTTTCTCCACAAGCATTTTGAATGATTCAAACGTGAACAATTCTTTCATGTCACCGTTCGCTTCACGAATTAACAATTCAAGCGAAGCATCTGCACCTTCGAACTGGTAACCCTGATGTTCCAGGTCTTTGATTTTCTCAATAATCTGACGTGAATTGGCACTGCTTGGATCGAACTCAAGCCCCAGTTCCTGGGCTTTGGATACAATGTTACTTTGTCCGGCAAGTTCAGAGACCAGCACACGTTGTTTGTTACCAACCAGTTCAGGCACGATGTGTTCATAGGTACGTGAATCCCGCAGGATGGCAGAGACGTGAATCCCACCTTTGTGAGCAAAAGCAGCATTGCCGACATAAGGCTGATTAATCGGCATATTCACATTGGCAATCTCGCTAACATAACGAGCCACGTTTGTAAGTTGTCTCATGGAATCATCAGTAACACATTCATAGCCAAGTTTCAGTTGCAGGTTCGGGATAATGGATGCGAGATTGGCGTTACCGCAACGCTCTCCATAACCATTCATCGTTCCTTGCACCTGACGGGCTCCGGCTTGTACAGCGCTGAGTGTGTTGGCCACAGCCAGTTCACAATCATTATGTGTATGGATCCCGAGATGTGCATGAGGCAGGCTTCTATGCAGTGTGGATACGATCTCGTGCACCTCGTTTGGCATCGTCCCGCCATTGGTATCACACATAACGAGCCAGTCCGCTCCAGCTTCGTGGGCCTTGGTCAAGACCGCTTGAGCATACTCCGGGTTATGTTTGAATCCGTCAAAGAAGTGTTCTGCATCAAAGATCACTTCCATTCCATTCTGTTTCAGATAGGCGATGGAATCATAGATCATGGACAAGTTTTCTTCCAATGTAGTCTGCAAAGCGGTGTGCACATGGAAGTCCCATGATTTACCGACCAGGGTTGCAGCCTGAGCACCAGATTCGATCATGCGCTTCAGGTTGGCGTCTTCACTAGCAACACTGCCTTTACGGCGGGTACTGCCAAAAGCAACAACCTTTGCGTTCAGGTTTAATTCCTTGACTCTTTTGAAAAACTCAATGTCCTTGGTATTGCTGCCGGGAATTCCGCCTTCAATATAATGGACACCCAGGTCATCAAGCTTCTTGGCAATTTTGAGTTTGTCGTCTGCCGATAAGCTGACACCCTCCCCTTGTGTGCCGTCACGTAAAGTCGTATCGAAGATGGAAATGGCCTTTGACATGAAGATCCTCCTTTGAGATAAAGCGCTCTTTTAAAAGTTTGGATTTTAAGTTAGGAAAAGCTGTTAAGTACGTTAGTGGACGAATCCTTCGATTCGGCAACGCTACACTGTGTTAAACTGGGTGCGCTGATTTGTCCTAAAGTCGTCAATTTGTATAATTAATTATTATAGCACCATTATAGCCAAATGCTACATAGAAATCGCAGTTTCATGTAACAATTAACGGATTTTAGAGAAAAAAGAAGGATGTTAATCATAATCCGGATGTATGTTATAATCTATTATTGAGTTTTAATTGGAATATATGGAAGAAAAGGAGGGTTAATTTTGACTTTTGTATGGGAAAATACGATTATTGCTCTGATCACTTTGATACTTTTTGTGAGTGTAGGCTGGTTAATTATTCGGTCTCTGATCAGATCTAGCAGAAAATAAATGCTCATGACTGAATTAACATAACGGGTTTGATATACTATAGAAGAAAGAAATTCGTTTCATTAATTAGTGTGCAAGAAAGGGCGGGGGTTCATGATGTCTTCAGGCGGCAATCCTCCAGCAAATGTGGATCAATATTACCCTGCAGCCGGACGGGTAATTCTGCATGTCGATATGAATGCTTTCTACTGCTCTGTACATGAAGCCGAGGAACCAGATTTATATAGAGGAAAAGCAACGGCCGTTGCGGGCAGCAGTGAACTGCGAAAGGGTGTAATTGTAACCTGCTCATATGCCGCTCGTAATCGAGGCATCTCAACAGGTATGGTTGTGCACCAAGCCATGAAAAAGTGCCCTGATCTCATTGTGATACGTCCTGATTTTCATTTATATCGTCAATATTCAAGAGCCTTCATGCAGATTGCGTATAGCTATACGCCTCAACTTGAGGCGACATCCATTGATGAATGTTATCTTGATATTACAGGTTCAAGGCAATTCGGGAATCCAATGGAGATTGCGGAGAGCATTCAGCGGAGAATCAAGGATGAATTGGGGCTGCCATGTTCCATAGGCATTGCGCCCAACAAATTACTGGCGAAAATGGCTTCGGATCTGAAAAAACCGAACGGTATCTCCATTTTACGCATGAGGGATGTACCCCGGATTCTTTGGCACAGACCATGCAATGAGATGTTTGGCATTGGCAAAAAAACGGCCGAAAAGTTGAAAAAATTGGGCATTGAAACGATTGGTCAATTGGCCAAGTCGGATGAGAACATGTTGACCGAACTATTTGGAGTTAATGGAGCATGGCTCAAAAATTCCGCGAATGGCATTAACCATTCCGCAGTTCACGCGGAACGTGAGGCCAATAAATCCATTGGGCATACAACCACTTTACCGGCGGATGTATCGGATATGAATGAGATTCATCGGGTGTTCCTCAATATAAGTGACCAGGTAGCCAGAAGGTTGCGCAAGCACGAAATGTTCAGCCAGGGTATTCAGATTACAATCCGGACACCGGATATGAAGACAATCACCCGATCACGTCTAATGGAAGTTCCTACGGAGGATGCAACGGTCATATACCGTGAGGCCTGTAAACTATTTGAGAAGCATTGGGGTAGTGGCAAGCCTGTACGCATGCTGGGTGTGACACTTCAGAACCTGATTCCAAGAGAAGAATCAGCTGTACAGATGGACTTGTTCGAATATGAGCAGAAGCCCAAGAAGGACAATCTGATTCGGATTATGGATCAGTTACGTGATAAATTTGGTGAGAATGCTGTTGTGACCGCAGGCATGCTTGGAGACGATCCTTCCGTGCTGCTTCGTAATCATAAAGTGCGCGGTACTTCCCTGCAAAAAGATAACTTGCAAAGTCTTGATTAAATAAGGGATAATAGAGACTTGTGGTTGCAAAATGTTTGTAATTATCCTTACTTTGTATTAATATGTTTCTAGATAAAAACACTGTACGTTTTGAATTTTAGGAGGAGAGAATGTAAATGAGTAAATATACTTGGGTTGAAAAAGACACATGTATCGCATGTGGCGCTTGTGGAGCAACAGCTCCAGACATCTACGATTATGATGATGAAGGTTTGGCTGAAGTTATCTTTGACGGCGATGCTAACCATGGTGTCAAAGCTATTCCAGACGACTTGTTTGACGATATGCAGGATGCATGCGATGGCTGCCCTACAGATTCAATCAAAGTAGCGGACGAGCCTTTCAATAAAGAAGGCTAAGTATTTCTCACATGAACATAGAGCACTTTCTTTTGTCTTAACGACAAAGGAAGGTGCTTTTTTTGCATTCATTTAACTGTGATTATCTGACTATGGATCAAGGACGAACATTGTCGAACCCCCTTTTTTCCACCGGGTACTCAAGTCCTATGGATTCAACGCCTGGTTATGCCGATATATAATGATATACGGAAAAAGGCGAAATAGTGGAGGATCGGATGCAAAATACTCATCTAAGAACATATGTCAAGAAACATCCCGACAATAAAATGGCTTGGTACTTGCTCGGAAAGGAGTATTTGGGCGAAGGACAGGAGGCCAAAGCCAACTATTGCTTTCAGCAAGCGGGCGAGGTTTATGAGGCATTTGAACGCAGTAAAGCTCCTGCTGACATCTGGGTAGACTATCAGGAGAAACTGGTGGAGATGTCTGAGCAAAAAGAGAAAAAACAACGTAGACGCAAAATGTGGCTTACGTTGCTCATGTTGCTTGTGCTGGCAGGTCTGCCACCTGCGGACGCTCCGGGTTTCAGTCGGGAAGCGGCCGACGCACTGTCAGCAGCACTGGAATCCACAGATGACATCGAAGCGCCTGTAGAAGCGGATAAACAGGTTGGAACTGCATCCATTGCGCCAAGCAATGTGTTCACTGCTGCGGCATTTGGTGGAGGTAATCATGGCGAGGCTGCGCTCGCAGCTGCCTGGTCCGGGTCTGGCCCAAAAGTAGAGACCTCTGCTGTACTGGGCATGCAAACCTCGGATGACTGGTCTTTATGGAAACGAAATATGCCTGTGAAATACATAGTACAAACCAATAAAAGCGGGAAATTGACTGCACAGAGTTATGATGCCAAGCAATGTAACTGTGAACCTCCTGAAATTACACCGAAAATCAAAAAGATGGCCTTGGCGTGGACCGCCAAGCAGGAAGCAGCTGCATCATTATCAAGTGCAATCGTTGCCTATCGCAAAAAAAATGATGCTTGGCCCAAGAGTGTAACGCAAATGGCTCAGCCATTTCCGAACAATATTCTGGGAGAGACTGCGTCAGGGATGACCGAGATGTTTCCGAAGCTGCTAGCTTTGCATCAAGGAAAGGTACAGGAAGGAAAGAACGATTCGAGTGGTAAAGAGAATGGTTCAACGACTTCGAATTCGTCTCAAAGCAAAAATGCCGCTTTTGCAGATACGCTGGGAGGTCAGCCTTTTTTGCAGGAACCGCTGGAGATTGTCATTGATAAGGATAGACATAAACTTGCATTAATCAGTGGGGATACCATTATTCGTATGTATGATGTGGGACTTGGCGGTGATCGAACACCGGAGGGCTCATTTGTCATTACAGATAAAGTGGTCAATCCGAATGGACGCTCGAACGGTGAGTTTGGAAGCAGAGGTATGCAGCTCTCGAATACGAATTATGCCATCCACGGGACCAACGAGCCAGACAGTATCGGACTGGATGAGTCCCTTGGATGTGTGAGAATGCGTACAGGAGATGTAGAAGAGTTATTCGCTCTTGCTCCGCAAGGCACTCCGGTACGCATTGGAGAAGATGTACTGCCAGATCTGACGCTTGTTCCAGAAGCAAAGCAGCGTTATCAGCATACGCTTGTTCCAAAGCAGAATAATCCGAACAAAACGTATCACTGGCTGAATTGATCTGTTTGATATGTAGAATCAGATGGATTCAGCCTGAATCATCTACATGTTGGCAATAATGATAAGAGCACCAATGATGATGATCAGGCCGCCTACACTGGCTGCTGTCCATGCAATGGCTTTGCGATTCACTTCTTCTTTCTTTTGCTGTAATGCAGGTGGTTTACGTTTGGGAGCCATGAGTTATTCCTCCTTATTTGGAATAGAACTGGTGTAGAGTAACCATGCTCTCATTGTAAAGAATTCAACTCGTCATTTCCAGTGGGCGGGTGGATTTCTTGTGAGCATTTTGTATTATTCGATTTGTGCTGTCTATGCGCAAACTACTTTCCTTTTTAATAAGAAACAGATAAACTTGTGAGTAGAGTGTTTTTTTACATATGAAAAGACGGACAACGGCTTTTTGGCGTACCGGACCAGAACGGAGTGAGTGATTTGTTATACAGAAGTCTTGCTAAACCTTTGTTGTTCAAAATGGACCCTGAACAGGCCCATCATCTGATTATTGGCGGCCTTAGTGGCGTGGGTAGCATCCGTCCGGTTCCTTCCGGACTGCGTGTGATGTACGGCGTTCGTGAAACGTCTGATCTGGCTGTTGACATGTTTGGGTGTCATTTCCCTACACCTGTTGGTCTGGCTGCGGGTCTGGACAAAAACGGGCAGGCCGTAACGGGCTTTTCTTCCATCGGATTTGGATTCATGGAAGTGGGAACCGTGACACCACTTGCACAACCAGGTAACGATCAACCACGGCTGTTCCGTTTGCCTCCAGATGAGGCGTTGGTGAACCGAATGGGCTTTAACAATCTTGGTGCGGAAGCCATGGCAGGTGAATTGGCACGTCTACAGGATCGGCGTATTCCAGTGGCTGTTAACATCGGCAAAAATAAGGCAACTTCTAATGAGGAAGCTCACCTGGACTATTCGAAGTGCATTCAGGCACTATACGATTATGCTGATCTGTTCGTGGTTAATATCAGTTCACCAAATACACCGGATTTGCGTAATCTGCAACATGGGAATGAATTGAAGGAACTGCTCGCTGCGGTTATGAACGAGATGAACGTGCAGCATGCACGAGCGGGCGGAGCGACCAAATCCGTTCTGGTGAAGATTGCACCGGATGTGAATGATCAGGAACTTGAATATATGGTTCGCACAATTGCAGACAGCGGTGTTGCTGGTATTATTGCAACGAACACAACCATCAGTCGTACAGGACTTTCCCACCAACATGCGAAGGAAACAGGCGGTCTGAGCGGTAAACCTCTACGTGATCGTTCGACGGAGATTATTCGCCAGATCTATCGCCAGACCGAAGGCAAACTTCCGATTATCGGTTCAGGTGGCATTTTCACAAGTGAGGATGCTTACGAGAAAATTAAAGCCGGAGCAAGTCTGGTCGAAATATATACAGCATTGATCTACGAAGGACCTGAGGTGAATCGGCGTATTCATGCCGGACTGCGTGAGTTACTGCGCAAGGACGGTTATCGTCATATCTCTGAAGCGGTTGGTGCGGAGCATCGTTAAGAAGGAATGTGAATCCCCGGAATGAAAATATAGAAGCATGGGAAGAGCGTAAAATGGTTCGGGACTCTTCCCCCCACCAAACATCATGTATAATGGAATAGAACAGGGGACGCTATAGAGACAGGAGGCATAAGCATGGACGGTAGAGACTGGGGTACATTTTTACTTCCTTATGAACAAGCGGTAGAGGAATTGAAAGTCAAGTTTAAGACAATGCGAGCGGAACTGAAGAAACGGGAAGAGTATGCCCCGATTGAATTCGTTACCGGTCGTGTCAAAAAAATATCCAGTATTCTGGAGAAATCCAGACGACTGAATGTGTCGCTTGATGACGTGGAAACAGGCATTGAGGATATTGCAGGTATCCGCATTATGTGCCAGTTCGTGGATGATATCCGTCGGGTTGCCGAGTATATTCGAGGCCGTAAGGATCTCACGGTACTCATTGAGAAAGATTACATTACGAATTTCAAAGAGAGCGGCTACCGAAGCTTCCATATGATTATTGAGTATCCCGTTCAGACGGCTCTGGGACAAAAGAAAGTTTTGGCCGAGATACAGATCCGGACGCTTGCCATGAATTTCTGGGCTACCATTGAACATTCGCTGAGTTACAAGTTTCGCGAAGGGTTACCTGATGAGATGAGAACCAGGCTGAAAAAAACGGCTGAGGCCGCGTTTATACTGGATAACGAGATGTCTGCGATTCGTCTACAGATTTTGGAGGCGCAGAAGGCATTTGAGGATGATTCCAATATCGTGTCAAGAACATTGAATATCATTCATCAATTATACTTCTACCACCTTGTCAGTGAAGCAATTGAAGCACAGAAGCGATTTAACGATTACTGGGAACGGCATGATATGGAAGGGCTCAAAGACTTGCTGGATGACGTGAAGAAACTTCTGAACAACGCCAGAAAGGGCGAAAACCCGGATGAGCATCTATGAGCCACTGTACGTTGACTATTTAATCTACTTTAATCGGGATCAGGATTATTTCGAGTGCCATGAGGTGCTGGAAGAATTGTGGCTTGAACGTAACCGGGATTCTCTCTATAAAGGGTTGTTGCAAATTGCAGTTGGTTTATACCACTTCAGGAATGGCAATCTCCGCGGAGGAACGATGATGTTACAGAGCTCACTTGATCTTCTGGAACCTTATCCTGCTACGATTCTGGGCATTGACCTAGGGGCTTTGGTACGGGATGTACAGGAAATCGTGAAGCAACTGTCCCAATCAGATGTTCAGTCTGTGACTTACAGGGATTTGTCAATACGAATTGTTGATGAGGTCTTAGAACAAGAGATATCTAGAAGATCGCTTGAGCTAAAACCAAATATTCCGCAACGGCGGAGTCCTACCAGAGGGCGAATATACGAAGAGAAGATGAAGGCGATGGATCAGAGTAAAAGTTGAACCGTAATCACGCTAACATTCAAATGAGCATCCCATGGATATGAAGTTCCATGTATATGAAACACCCCGACGATTCCTGTAAAGGGAACGATCGGGGTGTTTTTGAATGTTGCGTCATATTCAGATGATTGCAGGTGGTATAGCCTGTCCTTTAACAGAACAGTTTCTGGTGATACAAGTGCCTGATTGTAGATACTTGTGGGAACGGATCTAGCAGTTAGCTTGCCGAAGGAGCGGCACTGCCTTTATATTTTTGGAAAAATTGTTTGTAATCATCCAGTGTGTAGCCTTGGTCACTGCCATTCTCTTGCAGTCCGCCAACCATACGGTCTTTCTCGACACCAGCCTCATAATAGACGAGTGTAGGCGTGAACTCGATATTGTAATCGGTCCATCCTGCTTCGAATTCACGCAGATTGAACTGCGGAAGCTCAATACCTTCACTGTCAACCAGCGGCATCAACTGAGGTGTTGTTGCACGGCAGTGCGAGCAATCGGAAGCAAAGAAATAAACAAAAAAGCTGTCTTTGTTATCGATTTTGGCTTTGAGATCAGTGGGTACAATAATTTGTTGATAGTTGGGATCACTAAGTAGCTCCCGTGTAGCTGGATTAAGCTTGGAAGCAGCGATGCCATAAGCATTTTCCACTGAATCCATCTGTTTCTTGGATTGCTGGTCTACGACAACCAGTGCTGCAATCATAATGATTAAAATACCCAGGAAAATAAGGATCGCAGCACTTTTCTTTTTCTTCTTGGATTTCATTGGACATCCCCCATCGATCATATCGAAATATAGTTTGGGCAAAAATAAAGGTTGGGATAATATGCATAAACACCCGAATTTTTGCTCAGGAATCAATCTACTTGCCATTATACTACATTACACGCTGTAGTGGAATAGATACGATATGATAGGAAAGCAAAGCTTGGATATGATAAAATAAAAGGATATTGCAATCTTACCAAGACAGGATGAGTGGGAATATGGGTGTAAAGTTACCTTTGATATTTGCTGAGCGAATGAAAAGTTTGCTGGGTGATGAGTTTGAACAATTTATGAAATCTTATGAACAGTCTCCTCATGCGGGACTGAGAGTGAATACGCTAAAAATATCGATGGAACAATTCGATGAGATAGCTCCATTTGATCTAAGACCTATTCCGTGGTGTGAGACAGGATTCTATGTACCTCATGGTGTTAAACCGGGGCTGCACCCTTATTATCATGCAGGCCTGTATTATATACAGGAACCAAGTGCAATGGCTCCAGTTGAATTATTGCAGGTGGAGCCTGGAGATCGCGTGCTTGATCTGTGTGCTGCTCCGGGAGGAAAAACAACACAGATTGCTGCAAAGCTGCAAGGCAAGGGTGTACTTGTGACGAACGATATCCATGCTGAACGCACCAAAGCGCTGGCCAAGAACGTGGAACTGTACGGGGTGCGTAACGCGGTTGTTTTGAATGAGTCGCCAGAGCGGATCGCAAATACATTTCCTCATTATTTTGACAAAGTATTAATAGATGCGCCTTGCTCAGGTGAAGGCATGTTCCGCAAGGATGAGGACATGGTGAAATCATGGGAACATCATTCGGTGGAAAAATGTGTGCTCATGCAGCGAGATATCTTGGAGACTGCGGCACGATTGTTAGCCCCGGGCGGAACCATCGTGTACTCGACATGTACCTTTGCGCCGGAGGAAAACGAAGCAATGATTGCGGAGTTTCTGAATGTAAACCATGATTTCGTTGTCAGGGACATTCCTGAAGAAAAAGGATTCGCTCCAGGACGTCCGGAATGGGTACGTCAGATGATGCCGGAGAAGGCAGAAGAGACGGAAGCTGTACTGGATCAAACGCGTGGCACCGCAAGATTGTGGCCTCACCTTTTGGAAGGAGAGGGACATTATGTCGCTGTGTTGCAGCATCGTGTAGGGCAAGAAGTAGAAACAGATCAACCTGGAGTAGTTAAAGAAGGAGCAATGGAGTATGGGCAGGTCGTGGATGTGTCCAGGATTGAAGTAGAGGGGAACAAGGATCACTCTATTGCTGCTTCTTCAATTGCTATAACCAAGGCTGATCGTAAAAAGGAACGTTTATTGCGAATCGAATCCCGAGAGTCCCATGACAGACAGGCTGGCGGCGGCAAGAATTCGGGTAGACAGAGCAAAAAAGGTAAAGATCACGGTGGACGTAAATCGGAACGGGGTCAGGGACGCGGAGCTGATTCGGCAAGTATTGATCCGGTTGCGATCTACTGTCAGTTTATGAAAGAACAATTGGAGATTGAGTTAACTGGAGAGACGGTATGTTATGGAGATCGGGTGTATCAATCATCGGTTGGTGCAGCTCGGTTGGAGGGACTGAAAGTCATTCGTCCAGGCTGGTTTATGGGCACGATCAAGAATGGGCGATTTGTTCCGTCCCACCCGCTTGCATGTGCTCTGAATGCATCTGAAGCACGGCGTAGCGTAAATCTGTCATCCGCTGATGGCGAAGCCGTGAGGTACCTCAAGGGTGAAACGTTAAATATTGAAGAAGAACGAGTGGTGCTCAAGGCGGATACGTTTGCCAAAGGGTACGTTCTTGTATGTGTAGATGGTTATGCCGCTGGCTGGGGGAAATGGCTGGATGGTGTACTGAAGAATGAATATCCGGCAGGCTGGAGGTGGACATCGGTATGAGTGGAAAAGGCAAACAAACGTTGCGATTGGACAAAATATTAAGCCATATGGGTGTGGGAACACGAAGTGAACTCAAAAAAATGGTGAAACAAGGCAGAATCCATGTGGACGGCAAAGCGGTGAAAGACAGTGGTGTACAGGTGAACCCTGAGGTCAACGTCATTGAAGCCGATGGGGAGCGAATTGTGTATCGGGAGATGATCTATCTGATGTTGCATAAACCTCCGGGTGTTGTGTCTGCTACCGAGGATAACAGAGATAAGACGGTACTGGATCTGCTGCGCAAAGAGGATCGGGTGTTCAATCCTTTTCCTGTGGGACGACTGGATAAGGATACGGAGGGACTGCTCATTCTTACGAATGACGGTCCACTTGCCCATGATCTGTTATCTCCACGCAAGCATGTGCCCAAAACCTATGAAGCCCGTGTGCTGGGAAACGTGGATGAAGCGGATGTGCAACGTTTCAAGGCGGGCATTCAATTGGATGACGGATACGAGACGCTGCCGGCCGAACTGACTATACTTGGTCAGGAAGAAACGGAAGAAGGCACGATCTCGTCGATCTCGCTTATTATTCACGAAGGGAAATTTCACCAAGTGAAACGTATGTTTCAGGCGGTAGGCAAGCGAGTGATTTATCTGAAACGCGTTGCGATGGGTGAACTGGAACTAGCTTCCGATCTTGCTATCGGAAGCTATCGTGAACTAACCGCAGATGAGTTGAGCCTTCTGCGGAAGTAAAAGCTCCCGTCCTGCGCGAAGCTGAGCAGGGAGTCGTGGAGGGAAGCGGAGCCCTGCCCGTAATGGTCCCGGTTAAGCTTGGGTGGGACCGCCGCTGACCAGCGGTGTGCCCGGCAACAAGCGTTCCGACGACAACCGTGACATAGCAAGACCCGACCTAACACCGGTGAGCAAGACGGGAGTCCAGAGGGCAGAGCCCTCTTGGGCCCTCCCTCGGAAGGGAGGGTTTGGGTGGGTGCGACTACTAACAGATGAGGATGAAGCCAGAATGACTTATAAATTAATTGCACTTGATGTAGATGGAACATTGCTGAGTGATCATCATGAACTTACCGAATGGACTCAGGAGACCTTGATCCAAGCTTCCCGTCAGGGAGCAGAGATTGTCCTGTGTTCAGGTAGAGGTCCTGCCAACACGATTCCTTTTATGGAGCAGATGGGACTGGATGGATATGTGATTACGCATAACGGCGCCGTTACCGCGCAAGTCGATACCCGTGAGGTAGTTCATCATTTTGCATTAGATGGACAAGGACTGGAGCCGATCATATCCTACTGTCGAACCAATGGAGTACATTTTGACATCAATACGGCATTTGGTCTGTATGTGGATCAACCGGAAGGTTTGGGGTTGCAGGTGCGTGAGATGTATTACAACTTTATGGCCGAGCCACTGAAGTTACCCAAGTGGGTTGACATGACAGAACCGCTGGCGAAGTTCACTGCATTTGGTCCGATTGAACAGATGGATGCAGTACTTCAGGAATGGTCTACTTGGAATCTGCCTTATTATATGACACGGAGTGGTGACTTTTTTATTGATCTGATGCATCCCGAAGCGTCCAAAGGCGCTGCACTGAAAAGGCTTGCTGAATCGAAAGGAATCATGCCTTCGGAGATTATGGCGATTGGCAACTACTTCAATGATATTACGATGCTGACCTTTGCGGGCAAAGGCATTGCCATGGATAACTCACCGGACGAGGTGAAAGCTGCTGCGGACGAGGTTACACTCTCCAATAACGAGCAGGGTGTGGCACACGCAATCCAAAAATATGTGTTATCCGTCTAACCCTACATCTTATACTTAAAATGCACGCTTTCCTCATAATCTACCGTCCTCAGGGGCATCCTAAGAGAATAACGTTAGGAATGGAGGAGGACACGTGATGAATTATGATGTGGAATTGGTTGCAGACCTGCGGACATCAGGTGGAGAAGTACAGGACGTGATGGTCAATGGTCAATATGCAGGCTCACTGTTCCTTGTGTACAGAGAAGGAGATCGTTTATCAGGTAGTCTTCAGATCGAGCAGGAGTCTCTGCCAGATGATACAGAGCAACGTATCGTGGAAAAAGTACATGCCTATGTCCGATCTCTTGCAGATGCGTTGGAAGCTGCGTATTATGAAGTGCTGGTTAGTTGTGGCTCATTACATACGGTTCTGCATACGCCTGAGTCAGAGACAGTGTGGCCGTCTGAAGAGATGAATCATGACGAAGGCAGCTATGACGATATAGGTAGCAGTGGAAGTAAGGTAATCCCTGTTTCACAAGCCGAATCGTTTACATATGAAGATCGGGATCAGGTTCTGGAGATGGAAATGGTAAGCGCAGGACGCAGCATATCGACGTATATTTTCAATGATGTCGAAGGGCAGGAACTAGCAGAAGCTTCCTTAAAACAATATGGCGCTGATGTACAAGGTGAAATACACTGGTATGACGAGCCGGAAGAGAATCAATTGGAAGCTGCAGCAGAGTTACTGGTCAGAGAGCTGGATGAAGATATCATCGATACGATTACAATCCGCATGTGGCATCAGGGCAACGAACTCGAAACGTTAGAGTGGGTACATCGCGATTTCTCCGAGGAATTTGAGGATACCGATGAATCGGATCTGGATGAGCTGGAAGCTGCTGAAGAAACATGTTATGTCATGCTGAAGCGTAAGGATCGGGAGTTCCGGGTATATGAGCTGTTTCTTCAGGAGCGAGGTGGATTGCCTGTGGGAACAGCAACAATAGACACTTCTCATTCCGATCTGACGGGATACATTGATTACGAGGTTCCTGGTACCAGCATTCAGCGAAAGAGCTTGGTCGAAGTGTTGATGCAGGAGTTGGACAAGGAAATGGAGTTTGACACCTTGCACCTGACGATGTTGTATCGAAATCAGATTATTGATGAAGCCAGAATAGATGGGTAAAGGGCAACCGCCTTTTACCTTTTTTTGTTCTCATTTTGACGAAAAATCCATTTCCCGGTATAGTACCATTAGTTTAAAAGAGATCAGGAAGCGGAGGAGAACAATGATGCACTCATTCAGGATCAGTAGCGAATATATTAACGATGGTTTTCAAGCGGTTCAGGCGAAGCCGGAAGATACGGAGGATGTGATGTCGCTGCTGGTGGAGACAGCCGAATGGTTACAGAGCCAAGGTTCTTCCCAATGGAACGCTTTGCTTAAAGGTGAAGATTCACATGATACGGCAGGGGCGATTCGCCGTGGGGATGTGTTTGTATTTAAAAAAGGGGCGGACGTAGCGGGGATGGTCATCCTTTTGGTTCAGCCAAGTCCTTGGGATATTCATCTTTGGGGTTCAAAAGCTCATGCCGAGGATGGCGCAATTTATCTGCATCGGCTAGCGATTCGAAGAAAATATGCTCAGAGCGGTTTAGGACGGTCCATTTTGCAATGGTCCAGCAGCGGGATACATTTTGAAGGTAAACATACTGTTCGGTTAGATTGCGGAGCGAGCAATGCTACGTTGAACGCCTTTTACGCGCGGAACGGGTATACTTTTTTGGGAGAGACCGATGGTTACAGTACATATGAGAAGCCCGTGGAGCTACTGAGCTGAGAATTCTGACTATCCTATGAATATGTTGACGACAACCGTAAGCGATGGGCTGCTGAATTAGAGCTTTTGCTTCTGAGGGGAACGTTTCATGAATATGTTGTATATACGAGTTATCGTAATATAGATGTTCCGGCTTCCCTATGTCATAATGGATAGTAGAGTAGTACGTAAGTTAGAAAGGGGGAAACTAACGGTGAAATTGCTGCAGGCGCTTTTCTTTCCTCCGGAGCAGCCCGGAGGTGTATCCTCTATGATTCCGTATATGCAAGAGAGATTTACAACCCCGAGGTGGGAGATGGATCTGTTCTCGTTGCCAAAGCGAATTCGCAACAAGGGCAGAGAGGAAGTTCAGTTCGAAACGTTTGACTGGACGGAATATCAGGATAGTCCTGTTGTCCAAAAATATATTCAAACTTATCGTGATTATCTTTGGTGGACCAAACTGCGTATTCAGAAGCCCTATGATCTGATTCATGCCCACCACCCAATTGCAGGACTTGCGATGAAAACAGTTTTCCCGGATACACCCCTCATTCAGACGATTCACTCCAGTTATGAACGAGAATTAATCCTTAATGGACGCATTGAAACGGATGGACCGGAGCATCGATTCCTGCTTGCGATATATGGTGAGCTGGAACACCAGGCAGAGCGCCTCTTGACGGTGTCGGATTCGTTCCGTAGTTATCTCGCTCCCTACTTGAAGGAACCTGATGTCATCGGTGTGATTCCCAATGGATTTGATGAGAAGCGCTTTAAGCCGATCCCTCATGATAATGCGATACCACAACTGGTCACGGTATGTCGGCTTGTCCCGGCAAAAGGGTTGGATATTCTTTTCAAAGCTTGTGCGGAACTGAAGGACCGAGGTCATGATTATGTGTTACATATTATTGGAGATGGACCGATTCGTCCTGATCTGGAAGAATTGGCGCAACGATTGGGGATCTATAATGAGACCATTTTCTATGGTTACACACTGCACCCTGAGGAATTCATGCCATTCTTTGATATTTTTGTACTTCCTTCACGGGCAGAAGCATTTGGTTCCGTCTTCGCTGAAGCGGCGCTGAGTTGTCTTGCCCTTGTGGGTACGGATGTAGGTGGTATACCGGAACAGATCGAGAACGGTAGCAATGGGTTGCTTGTACCGGCAGAAGATCCTTCTGCATTGGCTGAAGCGCTTGAAAAGGTGATGCTGGACCCGGCTTATCGTTATGAACTTGCTCGTTCAGCGTGTGAAAAAGCCAAGACACATTACTCGCTCGGCAGATCGGTCAATGAGTTGAAAAAGATGTATCTACAGTTTCCTAGCCAAGCCTAAAATGTAGAGCAAAAAGTGCGAGCCGCTGTGCCAAACAGCGGCTTTTTGTCATGTTTAAGGAAAGAGTACCCGCGGTGACTTGTGGTTTTGAAGTAAACGGATGCTCGTATTCATGAAGTACATAACCGTGAGGTTTATATATTGTTGCGTTTACGAAAGGCGCCCCAGCGGTTCAGTACCAATTTGGCAGCCCAGATTAATGCCATACTTCCAAAGATGGGGTAAAGGATGGACAGCAGGGAACTGAATCCAAACTGGCTGAGTGAGTAACACAACAGCATAATGGTTAATGTAATGAAACGGGGATGGACACGTATATGTTGTCTCAGTTGCAAGGTCATTCCATAGATATCGGCTACAAAGGTACTGAATATTTCCATAAAAATAAGGGATACATATACAGATTGCACTGCCCATCCAAGTTGAAAGGCAATGCTGCCCATCGGGATTTCGAATTGGATGATGCCGGGCATCTGAGCTGACATGGCAAAATGAGCTGCCATCAGCATGAAACCAACGCCAATTCCACCCAATACTCCACCCCACTTCAGCACATTCCGACTACGAATCTGATTACCTACAGGCACAAGAACAGCTTGAGCCAACACCAGATTGAATGAAGTATACAATAGTGGAGACAGCCACACTTGAATAGGGTTTGAGTCTGTCGTCAGTGTGATGAATCGGGAAGCACCTGGATGATGGATCGTACTGGTGATCATGAGCAGAGATAACAGGAGCATCATGGGCACGACGATGCTATTCATTTGCAGGATGGCTTGAATGCCCCGACCGAGAAGCAAATATGTC
The DNA here is from genome assembly GCF_038003195.1 of Paenibacillus sp. FSL M7-1414. Taxonomy (NCBI): domain Bacteria; kingdom Bacillati; phylum Bacillota; class Bacilli; order Caryophanales; family Paenibacillaceae; genus Paenibacillus; species Paenibacillus sp. FSL M7-1414. Next base: position 2,232,319 of record NZ_JBBOOS010000001.1, read on the forward strand.
CCTACAAGTGTGACGATCAGACCTGTCTGATAATGCAAACCCAGATGCTCGACAAAAACGGAGCCTGCTCCGGCAAGCATGACACTGTTCACGCCAATGAGAATGAGAAGGGTCACCCAGGTGATCCATTTGCCCGCCTTATGGCCGAATAAATGTTTGTTCAGATCCTCATAAGAGCGGGACCCGGTATCGTGAGCGATCAGCATCATTTTGGTGCCTAACCAGACAAAGAGCATGGTGGATAAGCCTATGGTGATGGTGGCCCATTTGCCATACTGGGTAAAAAACTGCAAAATTTCCTGCCCTGTAGCGAAGCCGGCTCCGACAACCGTTCCGATGTATGTAAATGCGATCTGCAGCACCCGAAATGCCTGTTTCATGTGTTTCCCCTCTCAGGCCCCTGTATAGTTTGGACATGCGGGTACCATGGTACAAGGTATGCTTGACCCACGAAAGTCATGACAATCGATAATGAGCTTTGGCTTGAAATGCGTCTCAAGGACAGCGCCCAGGCAATTTCGCTTGAACTTATAGATAGATATATGATACTTTTACCTCATAGGATAGGCTTGGGAGGTCAAATCATGGAATTATTGAAACAACGAATTTTACAAGAAGGTGTGGTTATCTCGGATCAAGTATTAAAGCTGGATGGTCTGTTGAACCACCAGATTGATCCTGCATTAACGATGGAGATGGGACGTGAGTTCGCTGCCCGTTTTCGTGAAAGTGGAGTAACTCGGGTAATCACGGTAGAATCCTCAGGGATTCCGGTTGCGTTTGCCGCAGCCTATGAACTGGGGGTGCCACTTGTATTCGCCCGTCGCAAAAAAACACTTCTGGCTGATCCTGATGCATACTGTGAACGTGTACCGTCCTTTACCAAAGGAATTGTAACTGATATTATGGTATCCCGCGAGTTCATTCATGAGAATGACCGCATTTTGTTCATTGATGATATCATTGCCAATGGAGATGCCGCTCGTGGCGTCATCAAAATTATCGAGCGTTCCGGTGCGGAACTCGTCGGATTCGGCGTTGTGGTCGAGAAAAGTTTTCAGGCGGGGGCACGCACGATTCGTGAACAGGGTATTCCGGTGGAAGCCTTGGTACGCATTCGTTCCCTGAATGATGGTACGGTACAATTTGACGATAACGAAATGTGACATTTTAAAGGAATAGGGCCTATTTTTTGAACTATGCCTTTGCATGACCGCCGATTTCATTTATAATGGGGTTATGTTAGGGAGAGGAGGCAACACCATGGGGAACCAACCGGCAACAGAACAATTTTTTAATGATAAGCTGGCGGAATCGAAAGTTCATTTTGAACGTGCCCTGGATTGTAAACATACGGAATTCGATGACCTTTATCCCTATATGATTGAACATCCTCAATTTTTCTGGTACAAACGCTATGTTGCCTGGTCAGAATTACTGACGATTGTAGGCTTGTGCGAAGAGTTGTCCTTCTCTTGGAAAGAACAATTTACACCGCATCAAGTGGAGTACCTTGAAGAACGTGTGATGTCCGCCAAAGTGCTTGATTTTTGGTTCGAGAAGAACGACAGCAAAGAGCACGCGCAGCGGTAACTTTCAGTCGGGACATAATTTCGAATGACATGACAGTCCAATACAGTCACGTGAGACCTAAATGACTTTTCATTTAGGTCTCTTTTTGTAAATAAATTTGAAATATAGGAGCCATGAAGATGATTAGTGATACAGAATTGGACGCCCTGCGTCTGTCAGGTGAGAAAGTTAGAGTAGTACGGGACGAGCTGGAATCGAACGACGTGAAGGGGATTGTGGTTGCCTGGGATGGCGAGCAGGTACTTATCCGTCGTCAGAATCGACGTGTCGTTAAGCTGGACCGAGGTTACAGCTATCAGCTGTTCAGCGAGCCGCGCCAGAGTCCACTTAGTGAGTAACAGCTTATAATTATGGCAGAGCCATGCGCGTTAAATGTTTGGAATTACCATGATTTCTTGGCATAAATGGCTCACTCGGGAGAGAAGATAGGTACAGTGAGGAAGATCTGTAACTATAGCCGAGAGGGTGTGCTACAAGCCATGACATTGATGAATGATAAAGTTCATGCCTACAAGGATCAGATTGGAGCATTAAGCGATGTACTGCCAGGTGTGGTGAAGTCGTATCATGAGTTTACCGGAGAATGTTTCCAACCTGGTGTGATTGATGCGAAGACAAAACAGCTAATTGCGCTTGGCATTGGATTATTCGCCAACAATGAGGTATGTACCTTCTACCATGTAGAAGAAGCCCGTGCTAAGGGCGCAACAGATCAGGAGATTATGGAGACCGTAGCCGTGGCTGGAGCTGTTGGTGGAGGACATGCCCTGTCTCAGGGTGCGATGCGAGTGCAGAAGGCGCTGCATTAGTAAGCAATGCAACATACATTTTTAAGTGCAAAAAAGGCATCCGGTTAATAACCGATGCCTTTTTGTATGTGAATCACATTTTACCTAACATTTTATCATACATAAACTGTCCAGTTACCCGACGTGCTGTTACATAACGATCATTGAAGTATGGATTCGATAACTTCGTGATGCTTACACCTTTACTGCTGGAGGCATGAGCGAATTGTCCGCCGCCGATATATACACCTGTATGTGAAATGCCTTTGCCTGTTGTATTAAAGAACACCAGATCACCTGTCCGAACATTGCTCTTGGATACGGGAGTACCTGCTTTGGCTTGCTGCTGCGAAGTACGTGGTAATTCAATGCTGTATTTGTTGAAAAGATATCTCATAAAACCAGAACAGTCGAAGCCGGCTACAGTTGTGCCACCCCATTTGTAAGGAATACCTGTCATGTTGTTCACTACGGAGTTGATACTGCTTGCCTCTGTGCTTGTTGCCCCGGATGTAAATAATACAGCTGCTCCAAAAATGGAGATAATCAGTTTTTTCAAAATCAATGTTCTCCCTTCGATGCCTACGGAGTTAGCTAAGGGTTCGGTAGAAGGTTCCCTATATTTCCTATGTATAAGAATAATTCACCCAAATTGGTTCCCCCGTTCTCAAACATGAAACTCGGCAATGAATAATTAAGTTTTTGTAACTATTTGAAACTATATTGCATAAATGCGTAATTGTCAAACCCATTTAAAACCCTTCGTAATACCTCAATGTTAGCGGAATTAAGGTTTTTATATGAAAGAAGGGATCAAGTTTGGGTATCATTCATGACAAAAACGTCATTATTGATTCGTTTAAGACGAATTTGGATAAATAGATAGGTTTGTCATGAGTTAAAAGAACTATTCCGTTATGTAGAATTAGAGAGATTATATTCATTAAGTTGCATATATTGACAAAAATCGATTTTTTGCATATTATCTGATTATCCAATCCACATATTGGATTTAAATTGATTTTATTGTGCGATAAATACAAATAAAGGAGGTTTAGAGACGCGTATCATAGGTAAAGTAGAAGTGGAAGATTTATAAAAACGAACATAGGAGAGTGTTACATTTGAAAGCGAAGAAAATAATTACTTTTGTCCTGGCATGTACGATGGTGTTCTCAGCAGTTGGAATGGCAGTTCTCCCTGTAGGGACGGTATCTGCTGCAGATGCGTCGGGTACTACAGCGAGTATTTCTGATATTTTGAAGAACCAGCTGCCAGATGGAGGTTGGAGAAAAGATTATAAACAGACAAGTGGAGAGTGGGCAAAGTCCACGATAGACAACAAGGCTACATACTCAGAAATTAGAAGATTGGCGAAGGAATTTAAAAAGACGAATGATCCGCGTTACTCCACAGCTGCAATCAAAGGAATTAACTTTTTGATCAACATGCAGTATTCAAACGGCGGGTGGCCACAAGTTTACCAAAGCTCCGGATACCACAAGCACATCACTTACAATGATGATGCCATGATTAATGTAATGATCATGCTGGATGAAGTAGCAGCACGCAAAGGTGATTTCTCATTTATCGACAGCACGCTTGCTAACCGCAGTAAAAATTCAGTTGCCAAAGGTGTGGAGGCGATTCTGAATACACAGGTCATTTCAGGTGGTAAGCTTACAGCATGGGGACAACAACATGATTCCAGCTCTCTTAAACCAGCGAGCGCAAGAATCTACGAAGTGCCATCGTTGACAGCTGGAGAGAGTGTAACGATTGTTAAATTTCTGAAAACCAGACCTGCTAACGCTAAAATTACCGCATCCATTAAAGGAGCGGAGGCTTGGTTTAACAAAGTGAAAATTACGGGTTACAAGTATGAAAGAGCTAATGGAGATAGTAAAATTATCGCTGATTCCAAAGCTGCACCAATTTGGGCACGCTTCTATGAGATCGGAACAGATAAACCAATCTTTATTGGTCGTGACGGGGTAGTTAAATACAAATTAAGTGATATTGATAAAGAAAGAAGAGGCGGTTATGCATGGTATGGCAACTGGCCTTCCAAGCTGTAATTTGTAGTATGCTTCCGTTTTAATGAACCAAACTATTTGCAGCAGTTAAAGGTAAAGCCCGAATCGACATGGACGTCTGATTCGGGCTTTATTGTTATTATTTTCAGTGTTGACATGATAGATTACGCATGATATATTATTTCTTGTCGCCGATATGGATGACGGAGATACAATATGCGGTCGTGGCGGAATTGGCAGACGCGCACGGTTCAGGTCCGTGTGGGCTAACCCCCGTGGAGGTTCGAGTCCTCTCGACCGCATCTAAAAAAAAAGACTCCTTAAGCTAACGCTTAAGGAGTCTTTTTTTGCATTTTTTGATATAACACTAACTTTAGTGATGAGTATTCAAGAGGTTAGTGCTTAGCTGCACGTACAGCAAATGTCTTCCATCAGCCATACGGAACGTTTATTGTGCTGCGGTAACATTAACGCTGTCAATATTCGGTCCTTCCGATCCAGTGGTAACCACTTTCAATGTATTGGTCCCGGTGTTCATGGGGACCTGTATTGTTTTTTCAACCCAAGTGGACCAGCTTCCCGTAGCCGGAAAGGGCTCGTTGCTAATGACTTTGGTTCCGTTCACAAAAATGTCGAGGTTCCGAGTGCCGCTTTCCAGCGCATAACGAAACTTTACGTTTTTGGTACCTGTTGTCGTGTTATTAATGCCGTTCCATTGAATGGCCGAACCAGTCATCGCATTGAAGTTAACATACCCGGAGCCAGTGTAACCGGGGTAGATTGTTTCAATGGCAGCTTCCGTAAGTGACGTTCCGGTCTCGGCTTCATACGTAGTGCCACTGCCTGTATTCCCGCCGCTATTTCCGCCAGTAACGTTGGCAACAAACGTTGTTACGCTCTGAGGCGGGAGCTGTGCCGTGAAGGCTCCATTGGATACGGTAAGCGGGTTTCCGCTTGCCAGGTTTCGACTGCTGTCCGTAATCCATGAGGACACAGTGGAGGCATTACCATTCTGCAGAACGAATTTTTGGCTTGTGGCTGAAGTTCCACGGTTAATTGCCACGACGACGACTTTGTTATCACCTTTATAGGCTGAGACAAATGTGTTTGTATCCGGATTTTTCGTTGCATCGACTCGCAGGTAGCCTGGACGCACAAATTTAGAGAAATGAGCCATATTATACCCGCGTTTGCTTATGGTACCGTCCTCTTTCATCGGACCATACTGTCTGCGGATGTACCACCACACGTAGGCCTGGAAATCACCTTCTACCATGGCATTGTGCATGTGATAGGAAACGTCTAATGCTTCAGGCCAGCGGTCTGCTGAGTTGTTGTCACTGTTTGGAACATACACCTCAGTCATCCATAGTTCTTTACCGGCTCCTTTTTGCTTAAAGAGAGGGTAGGCAAAATTCGAAATCTGGGTTCCATACGTATGTGCTCCCAGAATGTCCATGTTGGCAAGTGCCTGCGGATCATTCAGGATTGGGTCGGATATGTTCTTTAAGTATTGGAAGGATTCAGGCGCCATGACTTTGGTACCTTGAATGGACCCGGCATTTTCTTTCATGAATCGAAGGATCTCTTGTGGAGTCCACCAAGTCCAGTCATGAGCATAATCCGGTTCGTTTTGCACAGAAATGGCATACAGATCTACGCCGTTATTTTTCATGTAGGTTACAAAGTCGTTCAGATGTTGCGCATATGCGGTATATTTGTCGTATTTCAGACGTTTGGCATTTGTGTCCCCATTGCGGTTGAATGTTTCAACCATGCTGCTTGGAGGATTCCATGGGGATGCAAATACAATAGCACCCTTTTCGATAGCCCGTTTGGCTGTGGCAACTTCACGGTACCAGTTATTAGAATCTGGATCAACGTAGATCCTGAGAATGGAGAAGCCTAACTGATTCTGATCATTACCAAAAGCAGTTTCACGTTGAGCGGGAGTCAGATCACCAATCCAGGCAGGAAGGTTAATGCCCCCAAAGCCCTTGATCAGCTGTTTTTCCGAGGACAAATTAATGTTGGCATCGCTGGCTGCTGACACATTTGTCGGGGTTAACATCAAAGGCAGGGCTGTTAAACAGGCCAAAAGAACATTAATCGTCTTTTTTAGTTTGAATTTCACTACTTTCATCCTCCTCGATAATAGTAAATGGTTACATAGAGAAACCGCGACCAGGAAAACAAACAAGAATAGCGGATTGTCTGGCATTTATTTTATGTAAACCCTTTCAAAACCTCCTTCCATAAATCATAGGAATGAAATGAAGCATAGAACCTCTTTCATTTGTTGATTCTACTAAAAAATTCCTAAACTGAAAACCTGACAAATTACAGTATTTTTTCTAATTAATCTCTATTTTCTAACTGTTCAATGACAGTTCTTGTCTGAATGCTAAGGAGAAAAATGGAATGATGGAGGTCTTCACTTGAGATAGAGGTCTTCAATGGCGAGGATATTATCATTAAGGAAGGCTTTGGCTTACATATTCCTCCCTTCATTATCAAACAATGAGATCACAGAAGTTACGGGGAGGGAATCATGATGAAGGTACAGAGAAAGAATTATCGATTCATTGCAGGTATCATGGCATTATTGATTGTGTTTTACGCAGGCATCTCGGCAGGAGGGCCTACAGCGGCAGCTTCAGAGTCCACATCGAATCACAAACGGTTAGCGATTATCATCGATGATGTTGGTAATGACATGAAGGGTACGGCAGAGATCCTGGCGATGCCAGTTAAACTAACGGTAGCGGTCATGCCTTTTTTGCCAACAACGAAGAAAGATGCGATAGCTGCACATGAAAAGGGGATGGATGTGATTGTGCACATGCCCATGGAACCCAAGAAAGGACGACCGGAATGGCTGGGCCCGGGTGCAATCACATCCAATCTAACAGATGAAGAAGTCCGCTCACGCGTGGAGAAAGCGATTGATGATGTGCCACACGCCATTGGCATGAACAATCATATGGGTTCCAAAATCACTTCGGACAAACGCATCATGTCCATTGTGCTCGATGTATGCAAAGAGCGGGGCCTCTTCTTTGTAGACAGCCGTACGAACTTTCGCTCCGTAGTGGGGGAACTGGCCGTATCCAAAAACATGCCACCTGTAGGTAATGACATTTTCCTGGATGATCAAAACTCCAAGCAACACATTCGCAAGCAACTGGATCTGGCTGCTCAGCGTGCGATCGATAAGGATATCTGTGTTGTCATTGGTCATGTCGGCCATTCAGGGATGAACACATCCGCAGTAATTCGTGAATCTGTCTCCCGTCTGCAAAATCAGGTTCAATTTGTAGGAATCGGTGATCTGGTTCGAGATGTGTGGCAATGGCATTCTGCTCCTACACTACCGACAGATAATAAATAATGCCATTGGCAATGGACTGGGCGATTCGTTTTTGCTCAGTGGGGTCACTCATTCTGGTTCGATCTGCCGCATTGCTCAAAAATCCGGTTTCGACGATGACGGCAGGTTGCTTCACGTAATTCAATATATAAAAGGGCTTGCCCCATACGACCCCGTGCTCCGTTTCGTATAACTCGTTCATGGCGTCCTGAATGGATTGGGCCAGCAAATAACTCCTGCCTTCTTTCTGGTGCAATACCACCGGGCCGTGTGCATTCGATCGGGGACTCCAGTTCGCATGAATGCTGACCACGATATCTGTACTTACTTCTTCGCTAAGGCTTTTACGTTGGGCAAGATCTCTGGTATGACGGGAGCGGCTGTTCAGCCAGCGGTTCTCATCACTAAGTGCATAATCACCAAGCCGATTGATGATAACGGCATAACCTTTGCTGCGAAGCAGGAGATAGACCTTTTGGCTAATGGCGAGGTTGATATCTTTTTCCAGCACACCTTGGGCTGACGTACCACCGTCAATACCGCCATGGCCTACGTCGAGCAGGATAACGGGTGCTGCAAAGGCATGATGACTTGAGCGATAAGCATCTCCATCGGTCACTGGCAGCATGGATGGACTGTTCTGGGACGGGGCTGCTTTTTCATGCGCGACATGGTGGGGCAGGATGGGAAGACAATGGAAGCTAATGAGCAAGGCCACCGAAGCGGTCAGCAGCTTATACATGGGAATACACACTCCTTCATGAAATAGGTACTCGATGCAGATTACAGACTGTATGGATACCTTTGGCATTAGACTGTGCATTTTGAGGGTTTTCATACTTCTTTCAATAAAAAAATGTTTAACCACTGCACATCCTGCACACAATAGAACTATCGTAAGCTCCGCGAATGTGCAGGAGCGAAGGAGGCAGAATTATGGCCAAAAGTGATGAGTTGGTAAAATACATTACGCAGCGTGTTGTTCATTATATCGATACGCCGAAGGATGAGCGGAAAGGTCGCACCAAAAGGAAAGAGCCGTGGGCGATGAAATGGTTTGGTATGATCCCTTTTGCTGTATCCCTGTGGGTGGGGAAAAAGGAAAAAGAATTTGATACACAGTCTCATAAACGAAGTTCTTCGGGTAAAGGGTGACTATCCCTTACCTATTTCACTAAAGCCAAAAGACGCAATCCCTTAATAAAATGGGAAGGCGTCTTATTTGTTGTGGATGTTTGTTGTTTTTACAGGTTATCTGACTGTATGTTAAGAATTTGCTGATGATCAAGGATTTACGAGGTAAAAATGGCCCTCTTGCTGCAATGTGCTCAAAGGGATAAAGCGTTGAATGGATGATTTTCCACCTAGCGCTACATATAGAATGGACTCTGCTTCCTGATCTGCATGCCATAGCTGATAACCGCTAACGGGTAGAGGACCACCGTATACAACGTTACGATCACCCGCTGAGAAAACAATCTCTTGATTCTCCCCGTGTTGTATCACATCTTGTGCCCGGTCGGTTGCAACAGGTTTGGAGGTAAGCCACAACAGATTGTCAGCCGGATTGAAGACGGGTCGCAGATGAAGTGGGTCGACTGATAAAGATGGCGTTGTGGATAAATCAGTTATGCTGACAGAGGTCTGTTTGGAATCAGCCTCCAGCAGGTTCAGAAACTCTGACGGTAGTACATCTCCGTTGGTAGCATCAATATAAAGTGCAGGATGATTAGGTTGCTCCACTTTCCAATAAGCCAGCAGGGGAAGAGCATAACCAAGATGAAGCTCTCCTCCTCTAGCAAGTAATGCCTCAAGGTTCACATGTTGTCGATCTAAGGTTTGTCCAAGAAGTTCATTGTTGTATGGTGACTGTTCTCCATGACCATATTCACTAAGCATCAACTGACCCTGCTCTGTGGCCGTAATAATCATATATCCGATAGGTTTGCCTTCAAACTCAGCTTGTACGAGCCAGCTATGTAAACCCGGCCCCAGAGGGTAGAAGTTCAGGTCGGCGTCCTTCCAATGCGCTTCGCCGTTAGCTGTATCAAGTGTAACAGCTTGTTGCTCTGCAAACTGTTGCACAGCAGCGGGAGCTAGCCTTTCATTCTGAATGGCATGATGTTTGGGACTATACTCTGTTGATGATACGGGGGATAGCGAAGACGTTTTTAGTTCCTCTGCATTGGCTATCGACCAAAAAGAGAATAGGGCAAGACAACAGAGCAAGCCCAAGGTTATACAGGTTATTTTCCGAGCGTTGTTCCAACATGTATGAAAGAATCGTTTCAAATTTACACCTACTTTTCATTTGTCCGTTACCTGAGCGGGGGTTCTAGTTTCATTCTAGGGGACAGGCTATGCAAAGGTTGCTGCAACCTGTCGGGCAGCTGATCATGAATAAACACTACTTTTGCCAGCATTTGCAGGAAAAGTAGTGTCTTCGTCTATCTTAAGTGAAACATGCCGCTACTAATGGCAGTCACTTTCACTTTAGGTTCATATTGCCAGATCATCTCGGTCCGGCGTGTCTCATACTGCAGTTTCATAGCCTCACGATCGATTACCGCCTGTTTTGCTTTCTCTTCTTCGGCATCTGTCTCGGAGTTGATCGGTACTACGGCCTCTGCCGCCAGTTCTACATCTGCTCCAATGGGTTTAGCGTTAGTCATATCCACAACTTTTATCAGTGGTCCAGGTGGCGTGCGGTCAGAAGTGACATTCTCTGTGTCTGAGGTTATGTTACCTGGTGATTCTACCTCAGGGGTATCTTCCCGAAGTACCGCCTCATAGTAGGTGTCCAACACGTCCAGCTCCAGATCAAGTCGCTCTTGAGCTTTCTCTGCCCAGCTGTAATCGAGTTTCTGCAAGTGGTTCGTCAAATGAGATTCCAAAGCAGCCCCTGCATCGGATAACGAAACTTTAGCTGTCTGCACATGCATGTTCTCCGCGAGCCTCGGACTGAGGTCACGTCGATTCAGCTTCGTGCCGAATTTCTCTATAATTTCACCAGAGCGAAGGGAGATGCCGAGAAAATGCAGTTCCTCCCGTTTCAAATCACAGGCGAATTCCACCTTGAAACAGACACCAAGCCAAGGCTCATATACGGCTGGCGCTGTAGCCCGCAATTGCCGTTTGGCAGCCTGTTCGAACAGGTTCACGAAGGCACCGCCTTCACGGGCAGCGCCGAAAATCTGCTGCAGTCTGCGACTGCCGTACACCACTTCTTCACGTAGTATTCGTCCTGGCCCCAGCTGTGGCAGCGATGGCGTAATACCGAAGTAACGGCCTAGAATAGTTTCTTTTGGTGGCTCGCCTTGAGGACTGCTGTTGGTTACGCCATTCGTTCCATCAGGGTTAGTTCCAGCAGGAGGTGATGCTTGCGCAGCTTTGGCTTCTGCTGCCTCAATGGCCTGCTGATAACTGTCAGGATCAAATATAAATGTAAAGGACATCGTCTCAGCGGGTGCTCCGGTTCGTTCCACGAACCCCCAATAATAGGGGCGATTGGTCAACGCTTTGTCCGCCTCAGGCGAGAGTTTGACTGTAACATGGGCAGGGGAACGCTCCATAATCTGACAATCCAGTGCTTCCAGATAGGTGAGAACATAAGCCTGCACTTCATGGGGAGACATGGTCATGAGTTAGCTACCTCCTTTGCGAAGATCTAACAACCCGGATACGGCAGGCCCTTCATCTGAAACCTCACGTTGAATAGAGTTCAGCGATTGTCCAAGTGAATCCATTTTACGGCGAATATCTTCATCAGTTTGTGATTCCAGCATGATCTTGTACAAACTTTTCTCAATAGACTCCTTCTTCTCCAGCCGTTCCAGAATGACATCCAGCCCGCCGATCACCATCTCAAACATATTGATCTTCTCATGCAGCAGATTCAGAATATGTTCCTCTATGGTTCCCGTCGTAGATAAATTGAAAATGTTCACGTCATTCTGCTGTCCCAGCCGGTGTACCCGACCGATCCGCTGCTCAACCCGCATAGGGTTCCAAGGCAGATCAAAGTTGATCATATGATGGCAAAATTGCAGATTTATGCCTTCACCACCCGCTTCGGTTGCAATCATGGCCTGCACACGCCCGCGGAAGAGATCCATCATCCAGTCTTTTTTGCCTCGATTCATGCCACCCCGATAGGGTACAGCCGTAAGCCCATTGTTGCGGAAATAGTTTAGCAGATACTCCTGCGTGGCCCGGTATTCAGTGAAGATAATTACTTTTTCATTCATGTTCCGAACCAGCTCCATCGTTTTCTCCGCTTTGGTATTCTCCTTGATCGCTTTAATATGGGCAACGAGTTCCCAAATCTTGTCCCGAAGGGGAGAGTCCAGCGGAAGTTTCTTCGACAGATTAACAAGCGTCACGAATACAGCATCCCGACTGCTGCACACTTCACGCTGCAATGTAACAAGGGAGAGCATGCTGCTCAGGTTGCCGCCAGCTTCCTGGTACTGGTCTTTAACAAAGGAAGTCACGCCATCATAAAGCGCTTGTTCTTCGGGCGATAGTTGCAGATTCACGTTGGAGACGTTCCGTTTGGTAAATTGAACAGGGCCTTCGCCGCGGCGGTTACGAATCATGACTTTGGATAACTCGTTCTTAAGCTGTTCCTGATTTTTAGGAACCCGTTTGTCTACAACAAAGTTGGCCGCAAAGTCACCCTGACGACCCAGTTGACCGGGCTTGAGCAGGTTGATCAGATTGAACAATTCACTCATATCGTTCTGCACAGGTGTAGCTGTAAGCAGCAGACAATACTTTTTGCGCAATTTCAGCATGAATTGATAGTTGGTTGTTTTCTTGTTTTTGAGTTTATGAGCCTCGTCAATAATAATCATGTCGTAATCAGTATTCAGCAGCATATCTTTATGCGGGTCACGTTTGGCTGTATCCATGGAAGCAACAACCACTTCATTCTGCCAGGAATAGGCCTTTTTCTGGGCAATAGCAGGGATGCCAAATTTTGAATTCAACTCCCGTACCCATTGCAGTACAAGAGAGGCAGGCACGAGAATGAGTACCTTGGATACGAGACCTCGAACCATATATTCTTTCAGAATGAGACCGGCTTCAATGGTTTTGCCAAGACCCACCTCATCGGCGAGAATGGCCCGGCCTGACATTTCAAATAATACTCTGCGAGCAGTGTCCATCTGGTGAGGGAGTGGAGTGAGGCCTTGTAGATGCTTGAGACATTGGATCTCGTCAAAATTGGGAATCAGGTTGGTCTCTTCGGCTTGAATGCCCAGTTGGAAGAGTCGATAATCCCCCCAAGGACCTCCTTTATCCAGTCGTGATTCCAATTGATTAATCCAGGTCCGATCAAATTCCAACGGAACGGGCAGCTCAGCTACAGGTTGATTCATGTGGTGCGGGTTTTTCCGGTTCATGGTGTTTCCTCCCCTGCCATACGTGATGACGTTTTATTCGTAGGTAATAGTATGGACGAATGAGAGTCAGTTCATAACTATATGGGTTCAAATAAGGAATATTTACACTTGTCACTCCGATGACAGAATAACCTTCCAATCGCTGTTATCCCCAGATTTTTTTGATTCCCTTGTCCAAAGGGGGAAAACCCGGGGATAGCGTATGCTTTCGATGCAGCTTTCTTTCAGAAAGCTTTTAGGCCAACGCTTCGCTTCTTCAGGTTATTTCTGTCCTCTCCGTTCTTGTGTAAAAAGTTTAGTTGAACCAATGTGAACTACAGTTTATTTACAAGAAGCTTGTCCGAGTATAGGGAGTATATGAAGATGGATTATGATAAAAGTCATATGGAAAATCAATATATGGTGTATTATACTGAATTTATATCACTATATGTGGTGTCTCATCATAATTTACTCATATAGTGAACATGGAGCTTTATACCGGGGAGGTTGAATGTAGCGATGAAATCGAACCAACGATCGTACCAATTAGAAGGACTTAGCGAAAAAATATTTCTGGACCGATACGCCTGGAAGGACGCTGATTCGAATCATGCCAAGGTCGGAGATGTGGTATTGGTATTAACGAAGGATGATCCGAAGTTCCCAACCAAGGAAGTGGGCGAAATCATAGAACGTCAGGGTCAGCTTGTACAGGTAAGAACTCGAAGCGGAGAGATGATCGAGACAAGTGTGGAGAAATTGACACTCAACATAGAAAAAACACCGGAAGAGATGTGGGACCGTCTTGCCAAAGCGATGGCTTCTGTCGAATCCACAGCTGATAAGCGGGCAACGTGGGAGTCCAAGTTCCGCTCTGTGTTGGAAGATTGGAAGTTAGTACCCGGAGGCCGAATTGCTGCAGGTGCGGGGGCAAGCGATGAGTTGACACTCTTCAATTGTTATGTCATTCCATCTCCGCAAGACAGTCGGGGTGGCATCATGAAGACTTTGACCGAGATGACGGAAATTATGGCACGTGGGGGAGGCGTAGGTATTAATTTGTCCTCTTTGCGTCCTCGCCGAGCGGTGGTGAAAGGTGTCAACGGATCATCTAGCGGTTCCGTATCCTGGGGTGGCTTGTTCAGTTATACGACTGGACTGATTGAACAGGGTGGAAGCCGCCGGGGTGCGCTCATGCTCATGATGAATGACTGGCATCCAGATGTGCTTGATTTTATTACCGTGAAACAAACGATGGGGCAGGTGACCAATGCCAATCTGTCTGTATGTGTGAGCAACGCATTTATGGAGGCTGTCAAGCAGGACGGAGATTGGGACTTGGTTTTCCCCGATACAAACGATCCGGACTACGACACCGAGTGGAACGGGGATATGCAGCAATGGAAAGCCGCAGGTCATTCGGTGGTGCACTATCGTACACTGAAGGCGCGCGAAATCTGGCATACCATTATTGAATCAGCCTGGAAATCGGCAGAGCCCGGTGTGGTATTCATGGAGTACTACAACCAGATGTCCAACAGCTGGTACTTCAATCCGATTATCTGTACTAATCCTTGCGCGGAACAGGGTCTGCCTGCCTGGGGTGTATGTAATCTGTCTGCGATCAATCTGTCCAAATTCTACGATGAAACAAATCATGATGTGGCATGGGATGAACTGGCGGAAACCACTCGTATCTCGGCTAGATTTTTGGATAATGTCATCGATGCAACACCATATCATTTTGAGGAAAATAGACTGAATCAGCAGCGTGAACGCCGGGTTGGGCTTGGCACAATGGGACTGGCAGAGCTGATGATTAAGCTGCGTATTCGATACGGCAGTCCTGAATCTCTTGTTTTTCTGGATAAACTGTATGGATTCATGGCGAAGGAGGCCTATCTGGCATCGGCAGAGATTGCAGCAGAGAAGGGAGCTTTTCCAGCTTTCGAAGCTGAACCGTATTTACAGAGTGGATTCATGAAAAACATGGTTGCGACGTACCCTGAAGTGGGAGAGGCCATTCGTAAACAGGGCATTCGAAATGTCACACTGATCACACAAGCGCCAACGGGAAGTACAGGTACGATGGTGGGCACATCAACAGGTATTGAGCCGTATTTCGCCTTCAAGTATTTCCGTCAAAGCCGTCTAGGTTATGATGAACAGTTCGTACCGATTGCACAAGATTGGCTGGATGAACATCCGGGTGAAGCTTTACCAGATTATTATGTGACGGCAATGGATCTGTCGGCTGAGAATCACATACGGGTGCAGGCAGCGATTCAGCAATGGGTGGATAGTTCGATCTCGAAGACGGCCAACTGTCCGGCTGATTTTACAGTGGAGGATACGGCTGAGCTGTACGAACTGGCCTTCGACCTTGGCTGCAAAGGAGTAACGATATACCGTGATGGCAGCAGGGATATGCAGGTGTTGTCCACGTCGAAGAAGGAAGAGACCCAAGGTGAAGATCAGAACACGGCGGAAGCTGAAGAGAAGACAGTCGTATCTGCTATAGAAAACCCGAATAATGCTGAAGTACAGGCAAGTGATGGAACTTCGAATAGCCAGGTTGGTGTTAGAACGCATTCTTTCGATCAAGCCCCGTCCTCTTCTACAGTGCTGGATAAACAATACAGAAGCCGTCCTCAAGTACTGCGCGGTGCGACATACAAAATCAATACGCCATTTGGGATGGCTTACATTACGATCAATGATCTGGAGGGAACGCCGGGTGAGATCTTCCTGAACGTGGGCAAAGCGGGATCGGACGTGTTTGCCATGGCTGAGGCACTCGGTCGAGTATGCTCTCTGTTCCTTCGATACGGAGATCATGGGCACAAGGTTGAACTGTTGATCAAACATCTCAAGGGAATCGGTGGTTCGGGAGCGATTGGCTTCGGGGCCAATAGGGTTGAATCGATTGCTGATGCAGTCGCCAAAGCATTGGAATGTCATGTACAGAGCGATGTGCAGGAGAACGAAACTGGAGCATTAATAGAACAGAATCAAGTGGAGAGCACGTATCCCAAAGTGGAGGATCAGAAAACCTTTATCGAATCGAGAGATTTATGTCCTTCATGCGGCTCGGCATCCCTGATGAATGTGGAAGGATGCAAAACATGCAGCAACTGTGGGTACAGTAAATGCAATTAAATATCTTTTGAAAAAAAGAGCAAAAGAAAGGCATTCCTGACTCCATCATGAAGTCAGGAATGCCTTTTTGTCATTTAGCTAACTAACACCAATCCTGGCATCGATCTGCAAGTGACTGCAATTCATTAAATACAACACCAGCATGGTAGCCGTCGCACACGGCGTGATGTAACTGAACGGATAAGGGAAGATATACTTTATCGTTCTGTTGGACATATTTCCCCATCGTGAAAATAGGCAACAAGTAGGTTCCCTCATTGTAAATATTCAGATTAAATCCCGTAAAGTTCACCCAAGGAATACTGGAAACGGGAAAAGTATTTGGCGGTTCATTGGGTTTGGCAACAAATTGTTTGTGATCTTTGTAATTCTTCATATCTTCCAGATAACGAATGTGGAACGTCTCGAAATCTTCATGGAATGCTGTCCAGATCGTTGAGAAACTTTTGTTGTCCTCATGAAAAATTGTATAACTCGGAGACATTTCGTCCCAGTAGCCCAATCTCCCCTCGGCGTCAAAACAAGTTCGAAATTCCCTGTGTGCATTGACAACCGTAGAGATCATGTGAATAAGAGCGGGATAGAACTTCAATCCTTTAAGCTTCAGTTCGTTGATCAATAGAGTGATATCCAGATTAGCAGTTATGCTGTAGGTACATCTGACCTGATTCAAGTAGTGGTCAAAGTATGGCTTTCGATCCCACTGATCTAACACGATTGAATTAAACATAAGTTATAACCTCCTAAATTTGAATAATGGATTTATTTAGGAGGTATATTTGACTGATTTGACCATATCCTATCACATTCCCAGTATCGTATTTTTAGAAATTGACCATTTCAGTATACCATGATAGTGAATATGTCGCTTATAGCGAAATCGTCTGCAAAACGCTTTTTCAACCTGTTTCCTTCCTTTATAATTAAAATTGTCTTTATAACGAAGAAGAGAGGGGATTAGATGCGTCAGCCGATAGAAGAACCCATATTTTATTCTTATCCTGGAATGGTAGCGGTGGTGACTTCACGTCATGAGGGAGTCCAGAATGTGATGGCGTCCGGATGGCATACATACATCGGATCATCACCAGGCGTATACGGCATCTCCCTTCGTAAGGAAACATACTCCTATGAACTCATTGAGAAGAGTGGCGTATTCGGTGTTCATTTCCTGCCAGGTCATCGATCGGAGTGGATTCAAGCTGCAGGAACGTTCAGTGGGAGAGATACGGATAAATTCACAAGATTCGGCATTCCGTATGAGGAAGGAATCAAGGTAAGTGTACCCATTTTGACAGATGCTTATTTTGCTTATGAATGCAAGGTTATGGAGATTACGACATATGGTGACCATGAATGGATTGCAGGCGAAGTATTGCAGCGATATCAGGATCAGAAGTACTTTCTGGAGAATGGAATGGTTGATCTGGAGAAGTTGCAAATCCCAATGTACACAGGGCGTTCAGCATACCGGATCATGGATGCGAGGACAGAAGAAAAGATTCACCCGTTCCACCTCTAGGGTCCTAGGCAAGAAGAAGCAATTATGAGCAAAACTTTCAATCCGGTCTGACATAGGTTTATAATGGATATTGGCTGCTGAGCAAGTCGGCAGCCTTTTGTTATGAATTCAATTGTTTCAATCGATGTGTGCGTGGGTATGCTGGTTTGCGCAAGCGGGACAGGTAATTTTAGCCACTCGATGAAAAGTACTATATTTAACGACAAAATTAGAGTATGATTTTACAGCTATATGAGCTGGCAGGAAAGGTTACATCGGTTTAATCGTTTGTAACTATTCCTGTAAAGTATAAGGCTTAATACGGGCGTATAATGCTAAACGTGAACTCACGAATGAATATAAAGAATATTTTAATAATTAAACTTAATGGACAGGCAACTCGTCTTCTTTAAGATTATAGAATTCACACAGAATGTCGCATCATCGGATCGTGCTTCGAACAGAAGCTTTTCTTATGTTGTAAATGAAAGATGGAAGGTGCAATACGTATGTTAATGACAACCAGAACGATCAGGAGTTCCTTTATGCCCCCAACACCGATGTTGTTGACTCACAGTAACAAGGAGGGGCATGCATGTCACAATCGTTAAATCGTAAGAGACATATGAACGGACTTGACGGCTTGCGAGCCATCGCTGTACTTGCGGTAATCGCGTATCATCTAAATTTGGATTTTATTCCGGGCGGACTGCTCGGTGTAGGTATATTTTTTGTTCTCTCGGGATATTTAATTACAGATATTCTCGTGTCACAGTGGCAGGAACATGGACGCATTTCACTCGGTGATTTCTGGGTAAGACGGGTAAGGCGTTTGCTTCCAGGCATGCTGACCATGACAGCTGTGGTGATGATCTGGTTGGCTTGTACAGATCCATCCCGGCTTGCTGCGCTTCGTGGTGATATCGTTTCGGGTGTATTATACATAAGCAATTGGTGGTATATCTTTCACAACGTTTCCTATTTCGAAAGTTTTGGCCCTCCATCACCGTTTGGACATTTCTGGTCACTGGCTGTGGAAGAGCAATTTTATCTTATATGGCCTCTTCTACTGATCGCAGCAATCGTAGTGTTCAAAAGAAAGGGATGGCTGGTCGTTTTCATTGTCGTCGCAGCTGAATTATCTGCTGGCGCAATGGCCATCATGTATAATCCGGATTTGGACCCGAGCCGTGTATATTATGGAACAGACACGCGGGCATTTGCACTGCTTGCTGGTGCTGCTCTTGCCGTGGTGTGGCCTAGTCGCAAGCTATCGAACTCTCTGTCTGGCATGAACCGGCTTGTGCTCGATGTGTCGGGACTTGCTGCGCTCGCTTTGTTAATCTACATGATGCTGAACAGCAGTGAATACGATCCGTTTCTGTATCAAGGGGGCATGGTGCTTCAGGCTATCGCAACAACGTTGCTGGTAGCGGTGTTGGCTCACCCATCGTCTTTACTGGCACGTATCATTGGCGCGAAGCCATTACGCTGGATCGGAGAGCGATCCTACGGATTATATCTGTGGCATTATCCTGTCATTATTTTAACCAATCCCGCGGTGGATACGGGAGGAGCACATCCTGTACGCATCATTTTACAGGTTGCTGCAACGGTTGTACTGGCCTCATTGTCCCTTAAATATATTGAAAATCCGATTCGGTACAATGGATTCCGTGATTCTTGGTCCCGATTATGGGGAAGAGAGCGGTCATCAATCGGTATACGTAACGTATGGTGGAAGCGGGCAGGTCTGTTGATGACGATTCTGCTGTTGTCCTATACAGTATCTCAGATGATGGTCTCCCATGCAGCGAACTCCGATTCCCATTCGGTATCGATGTCCAACACATTAAATGGAGAGAATTCCGTAGCGGAGGAACAGGGACAGGATGTGTTGCCGGCTATTACAGGAACGTCAGGCTCTGGCCAAAAGAACGATGCTCATACCCATAAACCGGAAGCAGGAACGAAAGATGATTCGGGGAAAAATGAGAAGCCAACAGGAGAGTCTGCTCCAGATTCAAAACCTGACGAACAAGACAATTCAGTGAATGCTGGCAAGGACGGTCAGTCTGAAGATAAGCCGACTGATGACTCCGTGACTAACGAGAATGATACACCAGATGACGCTGGAGCGAATCAATCCGATAATACGGATCATGCGGATGATGCACCTGATTCATCTCAGGACAATGAAGAAACGGCTCCTCCTGCCGAGGATGGAAAGGTTCATTATACCGTTATTGGAGATTCGGTGATTTTGGATGCAAAACCGTATCTGGAGCAAAGTATATCAGGAGTGTATGTGGACGGACATGTTGGTCGTCAGATGTGGCAGGCAGGCGATGTATTGGAAGGTCTGAAGCAAAACAACCAAATGGGCAGCAAAGTGGTGCTGGAGCTCGGGACGAATGGTTCCTTTAACTCCAAAAACTTGAATGCTGTGCTTGATTATCTGAAGGATGAGGATCGGGTATATCTGGTTACTGTGCGCGTACCTCGTCCATGGGAACGAACGGTGAACAGGGCGTTGAATGAAGCAGCATCCAAATACAGCAATGTCTCGTTAATTGACTGGAACAGTGCAAGTGAGGGACATGACGAATATTTTGAAAAAGATGGCGTACATCTCACTACGCAAGGGTCCGAAGCTTTTGCAGAACTGGTGAAAAACAGTATCCAATAATACGCAATCCATATTTAATACGATTTAGCACTTATTCATTATATATAGGCTGGGGTGAAGCAGCCGACGGCTGCAACAAGAAAGAGCTCTCATTGTGAGGGCTCTTTTTATATGTTATGAACAAATAAGTCAGCAAAGTAAATTCCAAACAGGGGAACCGATATTTTTCACCCCTGCATCCGTGGATCGTCACCTTACGGTATGATAGCGTTAACATTTACAATAAGTGTATTCAAATCGCCGAGGGGGATTATAGAGATGTTGAAAAAATGGCTTTCGGGTTTCCTGGCAATAACATTGTTCTCCATTATTCTGGCTGGCTGTGCTGGCGGGGACACTTCAGAAGGAGGCAGCGGCAATGACAAAGTAACCGTCACACTCTGGCACAACTGGACCGGACAGGATGCAAAGGCGGTTGCGATGCGCAAAATTATTGAAGATTTCCGCACGGCGCATCCAGATATTGAAGTTGTGGATGAAGGCCTGCCAACAGATGGTCTCAAAACCCGGCTTCGTACGGTGGCCGCTGCCAATGAGATGCCAGACCTGTTCGTGATGTGGCCGGATGCCATGACGAAGGAATTTGTCAAAGGGGATCTGCTACAGCCCATTAATGCAGAGCTGGACGCAAAGCCGGAGTGGAAAGATAACTTTATCCCAAATGCACTGGATGGATACACTGTGGACGGGAATATCTACTCCGTGCCGATGAATCTGGCGCCAAGTTCCTTCATTTATTACAATGAAGCTCTTTTCAAACAGTACAACGTAAAAGTGCCTGAGACGTGGGCGGAACTGGAACAAGCGATTGCTACTTTTAATCAAAATAAAGTCATTCCCATGGCACTTGGCAACAAAGCCAACTGGGTAGCTCAATCAACGATATTCAGTACACTGGCTGATCGAATTACCGGCACAGACTGGTTCTTGAAAGCGGCAGCACAAGAGGGTGCAAGCTTTACCGATCCACAATTTATTGAAGCCTTGAACAAGATGCAGGAGCTTGGCAACACCAAAGCATTCCAAGATGGATTCAACAGTATCGATGAGACACAGATGATGCAGCTTTATTTCCAAGGTAAGGCAGCGATGGTCATGAACGGCGGATGGGCCTTGGCAAATCTGGTGAACAATGCACCTGAAGAGGTGTTGAACAACACACATATTACGATTCTTCCTCCAGTGGACGGAGGTCAGGGTGAACCAAGAACAACATCCGGTGTAGTAGGAACCGGGTTGGGTGTAAGTAAAAAGCTGAGCGGTGCACAAAAAGAGGCAGCGATGGAGCTGTTCTATGCGCTGGCAGGACCTGATGGTCAGAAGGCCACATTGGAAAGCAGCACATTGGTGAGTTACAAGATTGATCTGGACAAAACCAAAGCACATCCATTGTTCGTAGAATTATATGATCTGATGCAGGAAGTGAAGATCACGCCAGTATACGATTCCAAGCTGGGATCGGCAACGGTTGAGGTTATTAATAATGCATTGCAAGAGTTGCTAATGGGCGGTAAGACCGAAGACATTGCGGCTAAAATTCAGGCGGCTCAAGCCAATGCAGTTAGTCAGTAACCATTCGTTAAAACCCCTTCCCGGCAGGGGAGGGGTTTTAAGTATGAATGAGACAGTCAGTTGCAAGTTGGTAAAGGCATTTATCGAAGGGAAGTGAACAGATGAACGCACTGCGCAGTCGGCGTTTTATTATGCTGGGGCTGGCCCCGGCAGTCATCATTTATGCATTGTTTGTATTTGTACCGGTCGTGTGGTCGGCATACTACGGTTTCTTCAACTGGTCCGGTATTGGCGCATCCAAATATATTGGTATGGATAATTACGTGGAGATCTGGCGTGATCCTGTGTTCTGGCGGGCACTGAAAAATAACGTTATTTTTGTGTTGGCATCGGTATTTGGACAAATTCCGTTAGCGCTGATGTTGGCGGTCATCTTACACAAAAGTAATCCGTTACAGCGGTTTCTGCGCTCAGCCGTATTTCTGCCGATGGTGTTATCCACTGTCGTTATCGGTATGATCTGGCAGTATATCTATCATCCGCAGATCGGGATATTGAACTTTCTGCTGGACGCTCTGGGGCTGGAAAGTTGGAAGCTGCAATGGCTTTCCGATGACAAGATTGCCATTTTCTCATTGGTACCGCCGCTGCTCTGGAGCTTTGTCGGGTTGTATCTGATTATCTTTATCTCGGCACTACAGAATATTCCAGGCGAGATTCATGATGCTGCCAAAATAGACGGTGCTTCAGGAATCCGGAAACTGGTATCGGTCTCTTTGCCTATAATCTGGGGTACGGTTCAGGTAGCGATCATTCTATGTATTTCGGGTAGTCTGAAATCATTCGATCTGGTCTACATCATGACCAAGGGTGGTCCGGCACATGCGACGGAACTGCTTGCAACGTATATGTACAATTCAACCTTTACAACATACCGATATGGTTTTGGTAGTGCGATCTCAACAACCATCGTACTGATCTCCCTGCTGCTGATCGGAACAAGCCAGTGGCTAACCAGTCGCAAACGAAAAGAGAATCAATAGAGAGGAGGAGTTATCATGCGCGTGACACCTGTATCCATGCCATCACCACAAAGCAGCTCGGGCCATCCGATTCGCCGCCTACGTAGCGGAATTGTTTGGACGCTGCTAACGGTCTATGGTATTTTAACATTGTATCCGTTCTACTGGCTCGTGATTAGTGCATTCAAAACAAATGAAGATTTCTATAGCAGGCCCTTTGGTCTGCCGGAAAACTGGAATGTTGCCAATTTCAGCAATGCATGGGAAAGCTCCAGGCTGGGAACCGCTTTTGGCAATTCACTAATTGTATCGGTGGGATCACTTATTCTGACGCTGTTCATTGCAGCGCTGGCTTCATTCATCCTGGCTCGTTTCCAGTTTCGCTGGAAAGGGTTGATCATGACCTTCTTTGTTGTTGGTATGCTCATTCCGATCCATAGTACGCTTGTCCCCTTATTTATTCTAATGAAACAGATGTCCTTGCTAAATACGTACTGGGCCTTAATATTACCTTATACGGCTTTTGCATTGCCTACGGCCATTTTTGTGCTTACGGCTTATCTGACAAGTGTTCCACGTGATATTGAAGAGGCAGCTTTTATTGATGGAACAGGACTTTGGGGGCTGTTTACCCGAATCATGCTACCCATGTCTGTGCCTGCGTTGTCAACGGTTACGATCCTGAGTTTCCTGCATGCGTGGAATGACTTTTCATTTGCGCTTGTATTCATCAACAAAACCGGATTGAAAACGTTACCGCTGGCCATTGCGAACTTTGCGGATGGGTATCAAACCGATTACGGATTAACGCTTGCTGCCATGACCCTATCGGTCATTCCAACCATTATCTTGTATCTCATATTCCAGGAACAAGTTATGAAAGGCATGACAGCCGGAGCTGTCAAAGGATAGGCGAAAGCACATCCAGAGGAGGAGAAACGTTTGGCACGCTGGCTCACATCTTCGTTACAAAGGAAGCTATCGGTCGTCGTGACGGCTTCAATGATTGTGCCATTGCTGGCGTTGGGTCTGTTCGCCTTTCTGATCTCTTCCCGCATTACAGAGCAAAAAACAAAGCTGTCCGGCATGGATACGCTGAAACAGGTGGAAGCAAATCTTCGTTATATGTTACAAGATGCCGAGAATCTCTCCATTTTCCTGATTGGAGAACGGGACATCCAGCAGTATCTTAGCCACAATGAAGATCATGAGCTGGACCGGGTGGATATCCTGGGCAGGATGACCAATCTGGCGGCTTCCAAGAAATATATTGCGAACATCGCCATATATCCAAGCCGATTCGATGCCACATTGTCTACGGCTACCTGGTATGAATCCAATAATTCAAGCTTATCTTATCCACCAGTGCCGAGCGGAGAAGCATTGAAAAAATGGACGGGGGTATATCCGGTCCAGAATTATGCGGGTATACAAAATGTGATCACATTGGTTCGGCCGATTCGCAGTATCCATGATTATCGACCCATCGGCTGGTTAGCCATTAGTCTGGATGAGAAGGCCATATCCAAGGGATGGGCCGCTCTGGGATTAGGCAGAGGGCAGGGCAGACTGGAGCTCATCGGCAGTTCTGGAGAGATTCTGTCTTCGATGGACAAATCCCGGCTTGGACTTAAGCTGGAAGGTGTCGAACCAGGGATTACAACGTTAATTCAGGATGGCGGTAGCGGAACCACCACGTATGGCAGTGGTGACGATAAACGGACGTTGCTCTATTATCCGGAAGAACTGACCGGTTGGACGTTGGTCGGAACGGTTCCCTATGACCAGTACAAGTCGGAGAATCGGTATATCCTTATTCTAACCGGGTGTGCCGTTGCGATGTCTGCTGTGATTAGTGCTGGCTTGGTCTGGTTTACGGTGCGGCGTGTGACGAGGCCGCTTCGTGTGCTTACCAGACATCTGTCCCGAATTGATCCGGAGCGTCCTCTTCCGCTGTTCCGGTCTGAAAGTGATGACGAGATTGGCAGGCTTGGGGAGAGTTACAATCTGCTCGGTGCACATATTCAGTTATTGAAGGAAGAGGTTATTCGAGGTGAAGCTCGCAAAAAAGAGGCAGATCTTCGAGTGCTTCAGGCGCAGATTAACCCGCACTTTCTCTATAACACGCTCTCTTCCATTCACTGGATTGCCTTAATGTCTGAAGAGAAGAGAATTGCGGATATGGTTGAGGGCCTGAGTGATTTTCTGCGTATCAGCTTGAATAATGGTCAGGATTACTGCCCTGTGGAACAGGAGATTGCTCATATTCGCCATTATGTGCGTGTGCAGTCGATTCGTTTCCCTGATCAATTTGTGTTGCATTATATCGTAGATCCAGCGCTTGAGAAGCGAATGATGCTGAAGTTATTGCTGCAACCGCTTGTTGAGAACGCCATGATTCATGGCATTCAGCCCAAAGCAGGCGTGGGTACCATCACCATAATGATTCGTAAGGACCCGGATAATGAACAGATGAATGTGCTGGTGCTGGATGATGGTGTTGGCATGGAGCCGGACAGACTGGAACAACTAAGGATAAGTATTAGGGAATGGAAGGGAAAACAGCCGGAAAAACAGCTAAACCAAGGCGGTTATGGGCTCTGCAATGTAAATGAGAGACTGCTGCTCCATTATGGAGCGGATGCACAGCTTGAAGTAGACAGCAGGGTTGGGGGAGGTACCCGGATTTCGTTTTCCATTCCAATCTTGGAGGGTTCGCCATGAGACTATTAATTGTTGATGACGAAGTCATTATCCGTACAGGGCTTGCCAGCGTTATCGCGTGGCATGAACTCGGAATTGAGCTTCTTCAACCTGCTGCCTCGGCAGAGGAGGCGTTAACACGCATGGCTGAGGAACGTCCGAATATCCTGATGACGGATATTCGGATGACAGGCAGATCGGGGCTGGAACTGGCAGAAGAGGGACTACGATTGTTACCTGAGCTGGAGGTCATTATTTTGTCTGGATACGATGACTTTTCTTATGCCCAACAGGCCATTCGCCAAGGTGTTACAGATTATCTGCTCAAAACAAGCAAGCCGGAAGAGATCATCAAAACCGTATTACAGGCCAAACAGCGAATCACGGAACGTTGGGCAGAGAAGTCCAGAGAGGGCCAGCTTATGCGGGAGAATCGAGAGCGGTTATTTGCTGGATGGATCATTGATGGTGACACCGCTTCGGGCCATTTTCCTTCATTCTTGCGATCTGATGCTGGAAAAGAGGCAGGGGTTGTTGGCCTTGATGATGAACAGATTCTCAGACAAGTCATTATTCTTCGAGCAGAGGGTTGGGATCAATCCTCGGATGCGCTATTACGATTTGCGGTGCAGAATACCCTGGAGGATATGTTACCTGGTGCCATTGCTCATGTAGAGAAACAGCAAATTATCTGTGTAGTTTCATGGCCGCCTGTGGAACATGAAACTACGTTCAGGCTGGAGAGTGCACTACGTCGGGTGGAGCAATTACTGAAGTGCACCCTGCGCGCAGCGGTAGGTCTGCCTATGCGTGGATATGCAGATCTGCACGAAAGCTATAGAACTGCTTCAGTTGCCTTCCGATATCGGGGTTTGATGGATGATAAAGTATGGCATTATGAGCACGTTCAGGATCGCCAAGGTGGTAAAACTGTACTTACGCACGAAGAGGAGACCAGACTTGGTACAATATTGCTGGATAATGATTCAGTCACGTTAACGACATGGACGCGGGAACTTGTGGCTAATCTGATTACAGAACCGGAGGTCACACCAGAATCGTTCAATGCTTGTTTGCACTCGGCTGTCATTGCAGGTCATCGCTGGCTGACTCGCACAATGCGAGCCACAGGGCGTGAAGAACCCGCAAGGCTCGAGCCCTGGTTGCCGGAACCGGATGCCGAAGCTGGTGACCTCGGGGATATGCTGTTCCATCATCTGTATGGTCTGATGCATGTCTATCATAGCCGAATGGGTCAGGGACAGGCTGCCCATGTGCAGAAGGCTATCGGTTATATTGAATCTTCATTGGCGCAGGATATTAATCTGCAGCAGGTAGCTGGACATGTTCATTTGCATCCGGGTCACCTCAGTGAACTGTTTAAAAAAGAAATGGGTGTGACCTTCGGAGATTTTGTCACCGATATGCGTATACGAAGAGCGATGGATATGCTGGCGGTGTCTCCAGCGAAGGTCAGTGAAGTCGCTGCAATCAGCGGCTACGAGGACGTGAAATATTTTAGCAGACTGTTCAAAAAACATACGGGCAAGACCCCGAGTGAGTATCGCGAAGAGGCGTTGTTGTTCAAGCCTTCGGGAAGTTAGAAATGAGCAGATTAGGAAACATGTTTTACCTTTCTGCAAACGTTTTCGATATGGTATTACTTAGGGTTATTGGAGAGTGAGGGCATACTGATGAAGACCTATAGTTCAAGTCAGGATTTATCGGGACAATGGAAGATACAACATTTTGAAGTTGGAGAGAAGCGGGCAATGGATGTGGCAGCAGCTGCGCTGGATGACCGTTTCTGGATTGGGGCTGAAGTGCCTGGCGATGTACATGCTGCACTGGTTGAGCGCAGTATCATTGATCCGCCCTATTACGGACATAATGATGCCAAAAGTCGCTGGATTGAGCAAAAGGAATGGTGGTACCGCACAACCTTCAATCTGGTGAGCGATGCAGAGACAAAGGAGCACTTTGAATTAGTGTTCGAAGGATTGGATACGTTTGCAACGGTATATGTCAACGGCCATGAGGTCGGGAAAACGGCCAATATGCTTATGTCACATACGTTTAATGTAACGTCTCTGGTACGCAGCGGCTGGAATGCGATTGCTGTCAAGTTTGATCCGCTTCACCTGCATCACCGGGACAAAGAAACCTTTGACTGGTCCTCGTATACGAAGGAACGGCCATGGTTGCGCAAAGCAGCGATGAACTTTGGCTGGGACTGGGGTCCACGCATGGTTACGGTGGGGATCTGGGGTGCGGTAAGGCTGGAAAAACGAACAATCGCCAAGCTGGAAAGTGTATATGCTCGAACGGAATCAGTCAGTTCAGAGTTGGCAGTCTTACATGTCACTGCGGATGTGAAGTCGGTCTTGTCTTACCGTAACAGACAGAAACGTGAGCAGGCTGTGGTTGCGACCTGTAATGTTCGTCTGTTGGATCGCAGTGGACACGAGGTGGCAGGTGTCACTGAACTACCCGTAGAGGGTGGTATAGCAGATACCACATTAAACGTTACGTCACCTCAGTTATGGTGGACTCATGATCTGGGTGAGCCGTATCTGTATACGCTGGAGGTTACATTATTCGCCGATGGCGTTGAGGTGGATCGTTATAGCGAGCTTTATGGGTTACGAACGATTGAGCTGGCTCTTCACAATGAACGGGGTGAAAATGCATTTACTTTTATTCTGAACGGAGTCAAAGTATATGCCAAGGGTGCCAACTGGATCCCGGCTGATCATCTGATTGGCGCCATCCCAAACTCTCGGTATCGTGAGCTTGTCGAGCTGTCGGTGGAAGGGCATATGAACATGTTGCGTGTCTGGGCTGGTGGTATATATGAGAAGGATGTCTTCTACGATGAGTGTGATCGGCAAGGGGTGTTGGTGTGGCAGGATTTTGCATTCGCGAATGCACTGTTCCCGGATTTCAATCGTGATTTCATGGATAATGTACGGCATGAGGTAGAAAACAATGTCCTGCGCCTGCGTAACCGTGCCTCGCTTGCCCTCTGGTGTGGGAATAATGAAATAGATTGGCTCTATGATATGAAGTCTGCAAGTGGAGATATTACCAGCCCGTTCTACGGTGAACTTATCTATCATGAGCTGATCCCTGAAGTGCTGGAGCGATTGGATCTGTCTCGTCCGTACTGGCCTTCTTCGCCGTTCGGGGACAGTAACGGTCAGGATGCGAATGACCCGGATGTGGGGGATCGCCACAATTGGCAGGTATGGCATGGTTCGGTCTATCCAAGGAAGCATGGAGAGCCGCCGCTGCTGGACTACAGCATTGAAGGTGTAACGTTCAAAAATTATAAAAAGGATCATGCGCTGTTCAGCAGTGAATTTGGTATGCACGCCTCGGCCAATCGTTACACACTGGAGAAAAATATGCCCGCAGGGCAGTTTTACTGGGGCAGTCCGGAGATGGCCTATCGTAACAAAGATACCAATCACCAGAAAGGTATTCTGCTTATGGAGGGTTACACAGGCATTCCGCAAGATATAGAAGAGTATATGAACTACTCCATGCTCACTCAAGCAGAAGGGCTGCGATATGGAATTGAACATTTCCGGCGCATCAATCACCGTAACAGCGGTGCGCTTGTATGGCAATTGAATGATAGTTGGCCAGGAACAAGCTGGTCCATGATCGATTATGAACTGCTGCCGAAGGCATCCTTTTATTATGGGAAAATATTCTTTCATCCTGTTCTGTTGTCACTGGAGCATGAGACGGGTGAGCCGCTTGCGTTGTGGGTTGTGAACGATACACGTGACGTCTTGAAAGGGGAGCTTCGACTCAATGTCTATGCATTGAATGGAGAGAAGATCTACTCCAGCTCACATGCTGTTGAGGTAACATCCCAATCCTCACGGTGTATTGCTGAATTAACTGAAGTACAGGTGTTACAGGGTAGACGCGCGGAGGAAGTAATGGTTGAATTGGTATCCGAAGGATTTGCGGCACCGAGTAATCGATACTTCTTGCGCGATCCTAAGGATGTGAAGTTGCCAGAGTCGCAATTGAGCGTACATGTGAACGAGGAGGAGCAGTCTGTTACGGTTACGGCCAGTGGTGCGATTGCACGATTGGTGAAGCTGGAGCTTCCCCTTGGGCGTGTCCGATTCAGTGACAATTATTTCGATCTGCTCCCCGGTGAGAGCCGAACAGTGAGACTACGTCATCCAGAGCAAACGTCTCTGCCTCTGACGGAACTTCGAGTTAGTGCCATGAACGGCAGAGAAGGATAAAATAATAATCACAGACTTCGAATCTTATTCGAGGTTCAAGGTGGTAATCCTGAGCAGGGATGCCACCTTTTTTACTTTTGCAGCAGGGTGAGTTCCTGTCGTTGTGTCAGGTGGTTTAGTCCTTATTCCACAAGCGAAACTTCCAATCGGGTTCACATCTTGAATCATTAAGGTTAGAATGATATAGAGAAATCGTTTTCAAAGGAGGTGGATTCATGTCATTTGTCTTTTATCCGGAGATGGTTATATTCATTCTGATGTTGATCCTGCTGATTATTGGTATTGTATATATCGTTCGTAAAAGCAAACAAGTATTGCGCCGCTTAAGCAATCTGGAGAAAGCAGTATATGAAAAAGATAACATCTCATCCTATCCGAAGGACGTTGATACTGTACAAGAAGCACCCAGAGAAGACACGTTTGCTCCACGCAAACGAAAATGAAGAAGGATACGGAATTACATAAAAAAAGATAAACCAGCAAACCAACAAACCAACAAACCAAACAGCCGATTCTTCTCTATGAGGAAGTGATCGGCTGTTTGGGCATATAGGCATTTTATCTGTATTAACTGGGTTTAGAGAAAGGATTCATACCGCTGTTGGAAAGAGGATTCCATCTCCACTTGTCGTGCAAGTTGCTGCTGTACCTTTGCACCGCGAATCGTCTGAAGTTCCTGAAGTTGTGCAGTGGAACTGAATTGATCTGCAGCCATTTGGACAAGTAATTCGGAGAGCACATCCGCATCTTCGAGCGCGGCATTAAGTCCAAACGCACCGGTTGGTGTCATGGTATGAGCGGCATCACCGATGAGTACAACATTGTCCTGTGCCCACGACGGGCAATAGCTGCTTTCGACAGATAACAGAACAAAATCACTCCAGCTCTGAATGTTGGCAGCTACAGAATCAGACAGGCAAGGAAAAGCAGATACAAGTTTATCTACAAAAGGAGCAATCGGCTGCTCTCGCAGCTTGGAGTAAGCTCCTTCGGGAATGTTCCATCCAATCTGAACATAACCGCCGAACTGTGAGAACAGTGCGAGCTGTTGACCATCCATGCTGGCCATTCGAACAGCGGGTTCCCAACCTACGGGTGCCGGAATGCGTGCCCAGAGCAGATCATACCCATGCTTACGAATCTCCGGGGTTATACCGGAATGTTTGCGTACAGCAGAGTATCTGCCATCAGCACCCACAATTACAGATGCTTCAATGGAGGCAGGAACACCCTTCTGCCGAATGTTAATACCCACGACCTGGCCGTTCTTGTCTCGTAACAAACCGGTCATAATCGTATTGAATAGTACTTGTTCATATGAACTGTGCTGCTGAGCATGCGACACGATGGCTTCCAGGAGATGATCTTGGGGTACATGAATACCAACATGAGATTCTCCATTGCCTGGTGATACCGTAAGAATAATCTGCCCATTTTCCCAATACTGAATCTGTTCCAAGAGCAGCGCTCCTCGTTCCTGAATGAGGGAATAGAGGCCGTGTTTATTTAAAATGGCTTCGCCGTCCACATTAAGCAACTCCCCGCGAAACGACTTGTGCAGGTGGGGCTGCCGCTCAATGAGCATCGTGGAGATTCCTTTTTGATTCAGTAAATAAGAAAGCAAAGCACCGCCAGGTCCAGCGCCGACGATGCAAACGTCCGTTTTGAGTTGTGATTGTGTATTCTGATTCATGTGCATAAGTCCCTTGCATTATAATGGTGACGCTTTATTTACTTTATAACAACAGATTTATTAAAATCATTAAGTAACTAAAAGTAACTTTAAAGATATAGGTTATTATAAACAAACCCGTTGTCATAATGCAATAGGCGAAACCCAAAATAAAACAAGAGTCTTGCAGTCAACGATAGGGTGTCGGATACAAGCGCATTTTTCACAAACATCATAGTGTAAATATGTTACAATATAAGGTAGGTTATGATGAAAGGCAGGAGGAACGTTTATGAGCCCGGATACGGAGCGAAACTCTCAATTGGCAAATGTGGATCAATTGTTGGAGGCCTTCTTCAGATATAAAAATAAAGTATTGGATCAGCAGCAGAAGACCGAAACCAACTGTAAACTGAATCCGACAAAAAGTCATATATTGGGCATGATTTTACGTGAAAAACGCTGCATGGCGGTTGATGTGGCCAGACAACTCAGTTTGTCTTCCGGCGCAACCACCATTGTACTGAATCAACTGGAGACGGAAGGGTTGATCCAGCGGGTGCGCAGTGAAGAAGATCGGAGAATTGTTTGGCTGTCCTTAACGGATGAAGGCGCGCAGCTTGCCAAGACACTTAATGCGAATCGCGGCCGAATGACGTGGGAATTGTTGCAAGCACTTTCCGAAGAGGAGCAACAGCAGATGTTTGGCATGCTGAAGAAAATTGAACTGAAACTGCTGGAGAACATGAAGTCGTTTGAGCAGATCCACCGGTAGTCCATAATATGACTTGATTCCTTGAAGACGTGAGTCCTCATGAGTTCGTCCCTAATTGCGGGGGGGATGAACCTTGAAGACTGGCGTTTTTGAGTTGGTTTACAAATGAAAGCGAACCACATGATCTGTCATGCCTTCTTGGATCAAAATTTCTTTTTGCTTGCTGCCCATTAGGTCAAAGTGGGGAAAGGGCTGCCGCCGATGAATGTATCGCGGGTCCAGCCCATGATCGTTGCACCAACGTTCGAGACGTTCCAGATCTGCACAGCCAACTTTGGTGACACTGGTGATACCGGGGAATCGGTTGTCAATCCAGAAGTGAGTGAGGTACGCAATCTCACCACGAGCCACTTGTTCCTTCCACGCAGCAAGCTCCTGTCGTTTAATTCCAAATGCCATAGATGCAAGTTCCTTTCCAAACGGGTATTGTCCTGAGCATATTGTAACATCTTATATACAGAATCCATCAGAAATCTTTCATTCAGACTAGTCTGAGGCGAGTTGATTGGGTATATGAATATGACAACATTTTTATAATAAAGGTTGGATTATGTTAAAATAAACCTATACAACAAAGGTTTCACCACTTCTATAGCGGAAAGGGATTGTCATCATGGAAATATTTATTGCCGTACTTGTGTTACTGGTACTGATTGGTTTATCCAATATTTTAAACCGGTTTGTACCCTTTATTCCCATTCCGCTCATTCAAATTGTGCTTGGTGTAGCTATAGCTTTGCTTCCCGCAGGTGTTCACCTGCCATTGAATCCGGAATTGTTCTTTGTACTGTTCATCGCACCTTTGTTATACAACGATGGTAAGCGAACGCCAAGGAATGAATTATGGAATCTGCGTGCACCGATACTTCTGCTTGCACTAGGGCTTGTATTCGTGACAGTAGTCGTGGCGGGATATGCCATTCACTGGCTGATTCCTTCGATTCCGTTACCTGCTGCTTTTGCTCTTGCAGCCATACTGTCCCCGACAGATGCTGTGGCCGTTGGCGCCATGGCGGGCCGGGTACATTTGCCCAAAGGCATACATAGGCTTCTTGAAGGTGAAGCATTAATGAATGATGCATCTGGCCTCGTGGCCTTCAAATTCGCAATTGCAGCCACAGTTACAGGTGTATTTTCCCTGGCGAATGCAACCTTCAGTTTTATTCTGATTGCGATTGGCGGACTTCTTGTCGGGGCATTGTTATCTTTTCTGTTAATCAGGCTAGGGGTATGGATCCGTAGATTGGGCATGGAAGATGTGACCATTCACATGTTGCTGCAAATCCTGACGCCATTTATCATCTATCTGGTGAGTGAAGAAATTGGGGTATCAGGTATTCTTGCGGTAGTGGCAGGCGGTATTATCCACGCCATTGAGCGTGACCGCGCTGAATCGGTTCAGTTGAAAATGCAGGTGGTATCTGCGAGCACATGGTCAGTCATTTTATTTATACTAAATGGTCTGGTGTTTGTTATTTTGGGTGTACAGGTACCGGATGTGTTGAGTACCATTTTTGAAAATGTTTCGTTTAATAATCTGCAGGTGTTGGGATACGTGGGCTTGATCTCGGTGCTACTGCTGGTTCTGCGTTTTCTCTGGATCTATCTGTTCTGGCAAGGGAATGAATTGCTGCGTGCCAAATCCTCTATTGGCCGGCCCAGATTCAAGGATATTACGATCATTTCCCTCTCTGGGGTGCGGGGAGCTGTTACATTGGCGGGTGCGTTCTCCATTCCTTATGTGCTTCAGGATGGATCACCTTTCCCTGAACGGGATCTGATTATTTTCCTCGCGGCAGGAGTTATCCTCTTCTCCCTGATTGCGGCGAGCGTGTTTCTTCCAGTTCTGGCCAAGGACGATGGGAAATCTACAGAAGAAACACCGCAGAAGTCAGAACGAAAAGCACATGACATTATGCTGAATGCGGCAATACGAGCTGTCAAATCCGAAATGAACGATGAGAACAAAGCTGCGGCACTCGCGGTTGTCTCCGACTTGTCCAAGTACATCAGACAGGCCGCAGGTCAGCTTACCGCCGATAAACGCAAAGATATTCAGAAACAAGAAACGGCTATTAACCTGATTGCCACCCGGGCGGAGCGTAAAGAAGTTGAAGTAATGCTGGACGAAAATGCAATTGCTTCTGATGCGGCCTTCAAATGTGACAGCTGGCTGGATCGCAAGGAAATGATGCTGGCGAATCGCGCAAACACTCAGTTCATGACCTCGATCAGCGAGATCGGGCGTGTGTTAGGACATCTGTTCACCAACCGGTCCGAGAAGCCGAATCAACCATTCATGCTTGAAAATGCAGAACTGTTCCGTCAGGTGAAGCTGCGCACCTCTGAAGCGGCAATTAAGGCTATTCGTGCCCAGATGAACGATGGGAATCGAGTTGTCGCACTGTCGGTCATTGCCAAGTATGAGCGTGTAATTGCCAAATTGCGCACCTGGAACCAAGGTAAAACGGAAGATCCGTTTAATCAGGAGAAATTGGAGTTGCAGATGGTGGCGATTCAGGAACAGCGTAATACAGTGCAACAACTGTATGAAAACGGCGAAATCACCCGTGATGTGGCTGCGAAACTGCGCCGGTTTATTAACGACGTGGAAGCAACTGCGCTGAAAAACACCTAATCCGATAAATCCGATATTTTAAATATGCTAAACGGTTTGATATAATATGGGACAAGAAAGACGTTACAACTAAATTATACTTATTCGATCAGTGAAGGAGAGATGAGACATGACAGAACAACAAATTCGGTTGGGCAAGACGGATCTGATCGTGAATCCCATTGGACTGGGTGCGAATGCAGTAGGCGGACATAATATCTATCCGGACATGCTGGATGATGAGACAGGTAAGGAAGTAGTTCGTACAGCTTTAAAACAAGGTATTAACTTTTTGGATACGGCATACATCTATGGACCGGAGCATTCCGAACGACTGATTGGTGAAGTACTGAAGGAAACTGGTCAGCGGCAGAATACCATCATTGCAACCAAGGCAGCTCATAAATTAGTGGATGGCAAAATTGTCATAGATAACTCACCTGCTTTTCTGAAAACAGCCGTGGATGAGGCGTTGAAACGTCTGCAAACCGATTACATTGATCTGTTCTACATCCACTTTCCGGATGAACATACACCTAAGGATGAAGCGGTAGATTCGTTAAAACAATTAAAAGACGCTGGCAAAATTCGTGCCATTGGCGTATCTAATTTCTCCATTGATCAGTTGCGTGAAGCCAACAAGGACGGGCATGTAGACGTACTGCAATCTGAATATAATCTGTTCAAAAGAGATGCGGAGAAAGAGCTGTTGCCGTATACGGCTGAGCATAACATTTCTTTTGTTCCTTATTTCCCTCTGGCAGCGGGACTGCTGGGCGGGAAATATAATCGTGATACAACCTTTCAGGATGGACGGGCAAAGAACCCGCTGTTTACAGGTGAAGCTTTCATTGAAAATCTCGATAAAGTTGAACAACTGCGCAGCATAGCACAATCCAAGGATGTTGAGGTCGCTCATCTGGTTCTGGCCTGGTACCTGACTCAGCCTTCTATTGATGCATTGATTCCGGGTGCCAAGCGACCAGAGCAGGTCATTAACAATCTGCAAACATTAAATGTGGAATTAACTGCTGAGGAAATTGCAGTCGTGGATCAGATCTTTCGTTAATGAGTTCGGGTGAATCGGGAAATGCTAACAGGGAGTTTACGTATGAAGACAAAGTGAGGACACCACATGAACCTGAAGGTAGCCCGAGTCATCGGAATGTTCACGCTAATTATTTTGCTGGGTAGCAGTTCTGCCTATGCGAAGCCTGTACAGAAGAACCGTCAGTATTATGAGGAACGAGGAGAGATTGTGTGGGAAGTTCCCACACAGGATAAACTCATCGCCCTTACCTTTGATGATGGACCAGATCCGATTCAGACTCCGCAGATCCTGGCTTTGTTACAGCAGTATCATGCTAAAGGAACTTTTTTTGTACTTGGCAAATGGGCAGATAAATTTCCTAAACTGATTAAGCAGGAACAGCTCGAAGGGCATGAAATCGCCAACCATACGTATGCGCACACGTATGCAGTTCGATCAACTAGTGCGGACAAGTACATGAAGGATATGAACGAAGCGGAAAGTTCCATCATTAAAGCTGGCGCGGAGCGTCCCCTGTTGTTCAGACCACCGGGCGGCTATTACAATGACATGGTCATCCAGGCTGCCAAACAAAAAGGGTATACCATTGTACTCTGGTCTTGGCATCAGGATACACGGGACTGGGCTTCTCCAGGTGTATCGGCTATCGTTAACAAAGTGTTGAAGAACGCACGTAATGGGGATATTGTACTTTTTCACGATAAGGTGGAAGGCAAGTCGCATACGGTAGCAGCACTCAAAACGATCCTGCCGAAATTACAACAGCAGGGCTACCAATTCGTTACGGTGTCTGAGCTACTTGCTGTAAAGGCACGCGAAGCCGCGAAGGATGGAACTTCGCCCTCGTCTATTTTGAAGCATGTGCAGCCCTGAACATGGTAATCCAATTAGAAACCGTAGGTCTCAGTTGAAGAGACCTGCGGTTTCTTTATCTTGGTCTTCATATCAACCATGGAATCAGGCGTAGGAGGTTATTGCCGTGTCCCTTTTGTTTTGAAACCAAAACGTCTACAATAGATGGAGCTTTGTGTTTAAGGGTTATATAGTATACAAGATATGAATTACGACATAGAGGAGAGTGAACATAATGAATGGACAACAACGTGTAAATATTAAGCCAGGTCTGGAAGTGGACATTGTGCTGAAGCAGGATCAAGCTACAGGTAAGCTGACACGTGGCACTGTGAAGGATCTGTTAACCAAGTCACCTACGCATCCACACGGAATCAAAGTACGACTGACGAGTGGTCAAGTGGGACGTGTGAAACAGGTCATTACAGGAGGCTCGAACTAACTGTGGCCCAAGGCGGGGAGATGAGTACTACCGCAGAAGTAATGGCACATCTGGCATCGGGTAATACACGTCAGCAGGACGCCTATCATGTGTTACAGAGCAGTGGATTACTTGATATATTAGCTGACTATCACCCATATCCAGCAGGAACGGTGCCAATTGATATTGATATACCTGGAAGTGATCTGGATCTGCTGTGTTATGCAGAGGATCTGGACTTGTTTGAAGCCGAGATACACAATCGAATTGGAGCCGTTGCTGAGTATGAATGTGTACGTGGTGGGGATCTTCCAGACCAACGTCCTTATGTGACTTGTAATTTGCAAGTGGGACATTGGCCTGTGGAGATTTTTGCCCAATCCGTGCCAGTTTACAGGCAGAATGCATACTTACATATGATCGTAGAGTGGAGATTGTTGCAACTGTGGGGAGACGCGGGACACCGTGAGATCCGCAGACTGAAACAGGCAGGGTGGAAGACGGAGCCTGCTTTTGCTTCTGTACTTGGATTACAGGGAGATCCATATGTGGACATGCTGCATCTTGCAGAGATGAAACGTGAAGATCTCTGGAACTGGGCGCGTTCGCGCACGTCTTTTTGAACGGTTTAGCATAACCCTTTGGTCAGATTAGAAAGATGGCTACAATTGTTGTTACCGTGAGTCCCAGCAGTACAGGTTTCAGGTTGCGTCTTGCAAGTTCAAAAGGATTGACTCCGCAGATTGCAGCAGCAGGAATCAATGCCCATGGAATCAAGGTTCCGCCACCTACCCATATGGCTGCAACCTGACCTAATGCTGTCAGCACAGGTGCGGAATCTGCCGAACCTGCAAACATGGACGCAATCGAGCCAACCAGGGATATCCCCGAGAACCCCGAACCATCCATTCCGGTCACTGCTCCGGTTACCGTCATTGTGATTGCGCCTACCGTATCATTCAATGGTACCAGTCCAGCAAGGGCGACCCCAAGATCATTCACGATCCCGTGTGAACCTTCAGGAAGAGGGTTAATGAACAACTCCGTAATCGCAGCATCTCCCAGATAAAAAAATGCGGCTATGGGAATAACCGGTCCAAACACCTTGAAACCAAACTGAAATCCTTCTATTAAATAGTTGGTCGTTTCCTCTGGTCCGGCATGTCGATGTGCGGCAAGGGTGACAGCAATCAGTATAACCACAGCGGTTCCGCCAATCAGAGCTGTTGCATCGCCGCCTTGCAATTTCAATACAAACATCAGAATCACATCAACTGCGAATAACAGAGGGATAAGCAGAGCGAACACCTTTTTCAGACGGCGCGACATGACTTGACGTTCAACAGGCAGATTGCCAGGTTGAGAAGTGGACACAGCTTCTGATGAGGAAAAAGGTTCCGTGCTCACGGTACCTGATGTAACGTTTGGGGAATGAACAGGTGAACCTGATTTCATCTCTTTGCGCAGCATCCAGAAGGCTGTAAGTGTAGATACGGTGCCCATGACAATGACCAAAGGAATGCTGGCCGTCATGACGGAAGTGACTGGTAGACCCGCTGCATCGGCCGTAAGTTTGGGAGCCCCCTGAATAATGTAATCTCCCGAAAGTGCTATCCCATGTCCAAACAGGTTCATGGCAATAGCAGCTCCAATCGGAGGAAGGCCTACACGCACGGCTACTGGAAGCAGTACAGCACCGACCAAAGCTACTGCTGGGGATGGCCAGAAAAATAGTGATACTACCATCATGATCAATCCGATACCCCAATACGCGACCTGAGGAGAACGGATAAACCGGGTGACGGGTGTTACCATGACCTCATTAATGCCGGTTCTGATTAGAACACGGCTCATCGCCACAATAATCGAGATGATAAAGATCGTACTCAGCAATTCTTTTGTTGCATAGATAAAACTGCTGAAGATCCCAGCAACTGACCCGCTTAAGGTTTCGGTTGCCAGAAGTCCAATGGTCATAATACCCGCGACACAGATGATGGTGGTGTCCCTGCGCCGGATCATTACCGCAATAATCAAGACGATAAATGCCAGATAGACATAGTGTAACGCAGTGAGTTGAATATTCATCGAACAGGCCTCCCTACATCCTGGTGACTAACCCGAGGAGTGATATATCGTATGCATGTCAAGATCGGGCGTTCGTGGAGTCCGGGGCTTGCCGCAGCATTTATTTTTAGGGAGAAGCTTCTGAGTAATAATGAAGGATTTTTTTTACAACTGGAGAATTTATTACTACATGAAGCTTGTTACTCTTGAAATTGGAGTGGATGGAAGTCACCAGAATTGATATGTGAAGGTCACGGGACCCCATAGACAGTGGCAAGCAGGGGTGATTACAATAAACATGCCATCATAAGGAAGAAAATAGAAAAAAACTATGTTGAAATAAAGTGTGTGTTCAATAAGTCTGGTTTCAGTACAGCGGACTTTTTGAACTACCTCTAAAAGGGCGGGAATCCATAATCCATGAGCTTTATCCGTTCACTTCGTTTTAAATTTATAGTGGGTCTTACATTGATCATGCTGCCATTATTCATGCTGCTTTATTACAACAACGTCTACGCCATGAAAGTTGTACGTGACAAAGTATCCCTCACCAATATGAATCATCTCGCCAAGAGTGTGGAGCAGAATGAACGTGTGTTACAGGAGACGAATCGGTATTTATATAGTCTGGGCGAGCGGGACCCGGATATTATCTCTCTGTTTTTTCTGAAATACGGCAGCGGCGATTATATCATTGCAAAGCAACGGATTATGAACAAATTCATGACAGATATCGGTTTTTATAATCTAATCGATTCTTTTTTTCTATATGATGCCGTGAATGATGATCTGCTGCTCGCCACTTCAGGCAATTATGATGTCAAAAAGTCGGTTGTGCAGGAGAGTATGCCAGTCCAGATGCAGCAATTGGAAGGGGATATCCAGAAGCCGGAATGGAGCATCGTGCGTGGCGGGACGTGGAATGCGCTGGTGAAAACGGTGCGAATCAACCAGCAGTTCTATGCAGGTGCACTTGTTGATATGAATGCACTGAATCATACACAACAATTCACTGAATCCGGAGATCGGGGAGGTGCAGTCATTGTTGGAACAGACGGTGGGGCACTATCGGATTCCACATTGAATACTGCACAGATTCAGCTGGCTGCAGCGCATCTTCCCGGCCTGAAGAATCCGTATCAGGTGATCTCTGAAGTTGTGAACAAGGGAGAAGCACGTCAATATTTGATGTTGGGTACTGCCTCGGCCATGTCCCAGATGAATTATATCGTGCTGCTGCCTGAGGAAGACATGATGCGTAACCTCCCGTTTTTCCAGCAGATCATTCGTCTGCTTCCTATTGGTGCGGCAGTAATTCTGGTTACTGCACTGATCTTTTTGCGGCATCTGTTATTCCGCCCGATGAATGCGTTAATCCGAGGCATGAGAAGGGTCAGCCGTGGAGATCTCGATGTGAAGCTGGACCCGCCATCTTCGTCGGAGCTTGAATTTATGACACGAAGTTTCAATCAAATGACCAGTGAGATCCGGCATCTGAAGATTGATGTGTATGAGGAACAGTTGCGGACGCGGGAGGCAGAGTTCAAACAACTGCAGATGCAGATCAATCCTCACTTTTACCTGAATTCACTCAATATTATTCATAGCCTGGCTTCCTTGCAAAAACATGAGTTGGTGCAGCAGATGGCTGGTCATCTGGCCGATTATTTTCGATTCAGTCTGCGTGCAGGCAAACGTGTTATTCGTCTGGATGAAGAGCTCGAGCACATTCGTCATTACTTAGAAATTCAAAAGCTGAGGTTTCCAAGCAGATTCGATTTTGAACTGGATGTTGAGCCGAATCTGGGACATTATGTGATTCCGCCATTAACCATTCAGCCTTTTGTGGAGAATGCCATTATTCATGGATTTCAGCGCCGGACACAAGCCTTTGTCATTCGGATCGTGGCGCGCCTCGGTGAGAAGTCGTCCGGTCAGGTCGATGGGACGGTGCTTCAACTGATGATTGTGGACAATGGTGTTGGATTTGAAGAGGAATTGTTGGGGCGTCTGCAACATGGACAATACGCTGAAGATCCGAGTGGACAACATATCGGTATATGGAACGTGGCTCATCGGCTTTTAGTAAAGTATGGTGATCAAGCCAGTTTGCAGTTTGGCAATGAGGTGGATCATGGCGCCAAAGTCATCATTGATTTACCCGCTCAGACCGAAGAGGAAGAAGGGGGAGCCTATGCGGAACCTGTTGATCGTGGATGATGAAGTGTATGCATTACAAGCAATGGTGGAAGGAGTCGATTGGCAAGCAGCAGGCATTGACCAGGTATACAGTGCTGGTGATGCCGAAGAGGCAAGAAAGATCTTAAAGGCTAATGCTATTGATATCATGATCTGTGATATCGAGATGCCTGGTGAAACAGGGCTTGACCTGCAAAGTTGGGTGTTAAAACATGATCCAGGTATAATGACCATTTTCCTGACAGGGCATGCTTTATTCGATTATGCTCAGACAGCCATTAAGCTAAACAGCTTTGATTATGTGTTGAAGCCGGCTCCAGCGGATCAATTGATTAAGGTAGTAACCCAGGCGGTGGAGAAGATCAAGGATGGAGAGCAGCGTTCCCGTACCAACGAAGTTTATGAGACCGTATACAAACGCTGGAAAACCCATAAACCGCTGCTGACGGAACGCTTCTGGAAAGATGCCATCTCTCAGCGTATCACGTTAACCGAACAACGGTTGCAAGAGCTCGCAGAACTGTATGGTGCCGAGATTGATCCGCATGCTCGTGTGTTACCTATTGTGATCTCAGTAGAGGAATGGGTGCGTGATTTTGATTTGCGTGACGAAGAGGTATTGGAATATGCCCTTCGTAATGCAGCCAAAGAGATGCTGCTTAGCGACAAGCCCGGTGAGGTGTTTCAGGATCAAAGTGGATTAAATATTGTGCTTGCTTATGAGCAAGATGGCATCATTCCGAGTGCGAGCGAAGTGGCACAACGTTGTCAGGGATATATTCAGGAATGTGGTACGTATTTCTACTGTCGGTTGTCCTGTTATGTTGGTGCCCCGGTTGCTGTGACTGAGCTGCAAGGCATGTTAAATGAACTGATGGATATGGAGCGGCGCAATATTAAGGAGCTTGAAGAAGTTTTTGTCTATGATGAGCGGGGAAGAGATCAGGAAGATCGCTTTTTGCCTATTCCATGGTTTTCGGAATTATCTATTCTTTTTGAGACAGGTAAAGTAGGGGATTTGCGAGAACGTGTGGATGAGATTTTTGAGTTGCTTGC
The DNA here is from genome assembly GCF_038003195.1 of Paenibacillus sp. FSL M7-1414. Taxonomy (NCBI): domain Bacteria; kingdom Bacillati; phylum Bacillota; class Bacilli; order Caryophanales; family Paenibacillaceae; genus Paenibacillus; species Paenibacillus sp. FSL M7-1414. The sequence goes on from NZ_JBBOOS010000001.1 coordinate 2,275,063, forward strand.
TGCCCAAGAGGGTTTATCTCCTGAAATGCTGCATCTCTACTATCATGCCATGCTGCATGTGGTCTATCCGCTGCTTCATCAGAAAAACGTGTCAATACGCAGTCTGTATCCGGGTGAACGGGAGCCGGAGGAGAGTATGGTGACAAGGTCGTTGCCGCAGTTGAAGCAGTGGACGGCTGATCTGATTGATCGTGTTATCCCGGTGTTGTACCCGGACGATCATAGCCCTATGACCATTGTGGATCAGTTGTGCGTTTATATTGAAACTCATATTGGTGAAGAACTTATGCGAGAGGAACTTGCAGCTTTTGCCGGATTCAATCCAGCTTATCTATCACGTCTGTTTCGGAAAGAGAAGGGGATGTCCCTGTCTGAGTTTATTCTGCAGGGCAGAGTAGCCAAAGCGAAGACATTGTTGTCCCAGTCCACCGTCAAAGTGACGGATATCGCTGGCAAGGTGGGGTACTACAATTACTCGCATTTCACCAAAATGTTCAAAAAGTGCACGGGTATAACGCCACAGGAGTTTCGAAAACAGTCACGTACCGTATAGTTCAGGGCGCAGCATGCTGCGCCTTTTGTTTTGTTTAATTTGGCACTAAAGTCATAATTTGATAAGTCAACAGGTCACCACAGCAGATAGAGGTCTTACTCGCCCCGCCGTATACTTGAACCACAGGAGCCGCAACGGAGCTTCATCCTGAGGAAGAATTCAAGAGGAGTGAGGGAGAACAAGTTATGAAGACACAACCCCAGGCGGGTAAGGGAGTACGGATATCGGAAATACCGGGAGAAACAGTCCGAAAGCGCAAGTCTGTGTGGCACAATCTTGGCAAATTCAAGGTGCTGTATCTCATGTTCTTGCCAGGTGTCCTGTTTCTGCTGGTGAACAACTACATGCCGATGTTCGGCGTTCTGATCGCATTCAAAAATGTAAACTATGCTGATGGTATTTGGGGTAGCCCATGGAGTGGATGGGACAATTTTAAATATTTGTTCTCAACCAGTGATGCATGGGAAATTACCCGAAATACACTCGCGTATAACACGGTGTTCATTGCACTGAATCTCTTAGTAGGTGTCGGGCTTGCTATTCTGCTCAATGAAGTGAAGAACAAGGCAATGTCCAAGTTATATCAATCACTTATGTTATTACCGTATTTCTTGTCCATGATTGTGGTCAGTTATCTGGTACTGGCTTTCCTGGGCAAGGATTCAGGCTTCATGAACTCAACGGTTCTGCAGATGTTCGGCGGTCAGCCGATCGACTGGTATTCAGAGCCGAAGTATTGGCCGTATATTTTGCCACTGGTGAACACATGGAAAAATATTGGATATTATGCCGTCATTTATCTGGCAGCTGTCGTGGGTATCGATGAAGAATATTATGAAGCAGCTGTGCTCGATGGCGCAACCAAATGGCATCAGATACGCTTCATTACCATTCCGTTTCTCGTCCCATTAATCGTCATTATGACGTTATTGCAAATTGGCCGTATATTCTATGCAGACTTCAGTCTGTTCTACCAGGTTCCATTGGAATCGGGAGCGCTGTTCCCTGTAACGAATGTACTGGATACCTATGTATATCGAACGTTCCTTATCGGTGGAGATATCGGGATGTCATCAGCAGCCGGTCTATACCAAGCAATCGTTGGATTTGTACTGGTGCTTGTATCCAATACCATCGTAAGGCGAATAGATAAAGATAATGCATTATTTTGAGAGGAGGCAAGTCAGCTGTGAAATCACGTGATCCACTAGCCGTATCGAAGCGTTCCGCATCCGTTATTCATGCGATGTTTCTATTCTATGCCATTGCCTGTATCGTGCCGATCCTGCTTGTCTTCGCCATCTCATTTTCGGACGAGACAACAGTAATTGCCAATGGATATAAGCTTATTCCAGAGAAATTCAGCCTGACGGCTTATGAGTTTCTGTTCAGAGATATGGATCAGATCATTCACTCGTATGGTATATCCTTTATCGTTACCGTTGTAGGTACCATTACAAGTGTTGCGCTGACCGCATTGTATGCGTATCCGCTCTCACGGAGAGATCTGCCTTACCGGGGCTGGTTCGCCTTTTTCATCTTCTTCACAATGTTGTTCAATGGGGGTCTGGTACCTTGGTACTTGGTCTATGTCAACGTATTGGATCTGAAAAACTCCCTACTGGCACTCATTATGCCGCTACTGCTATCCCCATTCTTTGTACTGGTCATGCGTACATTCTTCGCGAACTCCATTCCGGTGTCTATTCTGGAATCGGCTCGGATTGATGGTGCGGGAGAATTGAGAACGTTTGCACGTATCGTGCTTCCGCTCTCTCTTCCCGTAATGGCAACCGTCGCGTTGTTCAGTACATTGAATTACTGGAATGACTGGTACCTTAGTATGATTTTTATATCAGATAACCGGACGATCAGCCTTCAGTACCTTATGTACCGGACGTTGCTCGATATTCAATATTTAACAACCAACTCCAACGTCTCTTCACAGATTTCGTCGCAGGGTGGATTGCTGAATCTGCCTAACAAAACTCTGCAAATGGCGATGGCTGTGGTCGGTATTGGTCCAATTGTACTGGCATATCCGTTCTTCCAGCGTTATTTCATCAAAGGTCTTACGGTTGGCGCTGTGAAGGGATAACTCTGAACCGGTTAGCGGAGTGGGCAAGGTAAATGAAGATGGACTGAAAGGGCATATACAGAAGTAGTTATCGGTTTAATTGTGAATTGGGGAATTCGGTTGTATGGTTCAACACATGACAGGAGGGGTTCAATTGGTTAGATCATTAAAGGTATGGTCACGCATGATGGCAACGGTTATGGCGCTGAGCCTGGTGCTGGCAGCTTGCTCATCAGACAAGGGTGGAACAACAACACCTAGCGCAGAAGGCGGAGGAGCAAGTGAAGGTGGGGGCAAACCCTATGAAGTGACACTGTTCTACCCAGGGACACCACAGAAGGATGTCGCTCTGGTGGAAGCCGAGATTAACAAAAAGATGGAACCAAAGATCGGGGCTACGCTTAAGATCAATGCAATTGACTGGGGACAGTGGGATAACAAGCTGAATCTCATGATTTCCTCAGGTGAAAAATCAGACATTATCTTCACAGCAGCTTGGCAGAACTACACGGTGAATGTAGCTAAAGGCGCATTCTTGCCCTTGAATGATCTGCTTGATGCACATGGTCAGGATATTAAGAACAACCTGGACCCTGCCTTTCTGGAAGGTTCCCAGGTGGACGGCGTGAATTACGGCGTTCCTACGAATAAGGAACTCGCTGCCACACGTGGTGTGTTGGTACGTAAAGATCTGGCTGACAAGTATAAACTGGACCTGACAGCTGTAAAGACATGGGCTGATCTGGAGCCACTTCTCAAAACAATCAAGGAAAACGAGCCAGCCATCACACCATTCTATATGTCCAATACCAATGGTAACGGGCTGTTAGAGAATCTGGATTGGGATTATCTCGGTGATGCTTCCGTACCTGGAGTTATCTCCAAAACAGCAGGCGGAACAACGGTGCTGAATGAAGTGGAGACCCCAGAATTCAAAGAAGCGGCTGAACTCGCTCGCAAGTGGTATCAAGCGGGATATATCAACAGTGATGCTGCTACGTCCAATGTGTTCCCGAAAGACCAGGCGAAGGCTGGAAAAGCGTTTCTCTGGACGGATGGCATGAAGCCAGGCAAGGATAAAGAAGAAGAAGGGTATGTGGGTTTCCCACTGACTCAGATTGAGATGACACAGCCGACAATCACGACGGGTGATGCGTCTGGAGCGATGCTTGCAATCTCCCGTTCTTCCGAGCAACCGGAGAAAGCGATGCAGGTCATTAACCTGCTGCATTCCGACAAGGAAATTAACAACTTGTTAAACTTCGGAATTGAAGGTACACATTATGTGAAAAAAGACGGACAGGATAATATCATTGCTCTCCCTGATGGCGTAGATGCCAACAGTCGTACCTACAATCCAGGTGCACAATGGCAACTGGGTAACCAATTCCTGAACTTCCTCTGGGATAATGAAGATCCACAGAAATGGGAGAAGTTCAAAGAGTTTAACGCCAAAGGTGTGAAGTCGCCAGCACTGGGCTTTACGTTCAACAGCCAATCTGTCAAAAATGAAATTGCTGCGGTCAACAACGTGAACAAACAGTTCAAGCCGGGTATGACATCCGGCGCAGTTGATCCAAATGAGATGATTCCGAAATATCTGGAGAAGTTGAAAGCAGCGGGAATTGATAAAATTATTGCAGCCAAACAGGAACAACTCGATGCATTCTTGGCTAAGCAATAAATGATCGTCAGCCATGACAGAGAGACCTGTGTTATTACAAGCTCTTGTCAGCGGTGAAAATGGAGGACGTTTTCGGTGAACAACCGAAGACGTTCTTTTTATTGTTGTTTTTTTGATTTGGATTGTTAATCATAAATAGGAAAAATATGATATAATAAGGTGGTTGATTAGGGGGTGTTCGTGTGTCGAGAACCAGACTTGTGTTCTCAGGGGCGTTATTGCTATTTGCTATTATCTTTACATGTAACCATCATCTTGGTTTTTCTGTTGGAGATACCATGCTGTCAGCAATAGGTATATCACCGTATACTACATCTTACTTGAGTGGAGTTCATATCACACTTTTCCTCGGGTTGGGGATATTCGCGTGTGGATTTTACCTTACTCGCAAAGAAATCGGGAAATCATTCCCCGCTCTTGCAAAAGGGTTATGGATCGTAGTTATCGCTATCGTTCTCAGTTATTCGTACATGACGGATAAATTCATGTATGTAGCCAAGTGGGGAGCTTCAGGCATTAATGCGGTATCCTATGTACAGAATGCAAGTTCTTGTACCTTTAACGTGCTGAAAACGGGTGAGACCCGAGCAACCTGTGATCTGACACTCAAAAATTACGGCAGAGATTCCGTATCCGCCGTGTTATTGCCTGATCTCGCACGTAGTTATAAGTTAAAGGACGATCCCCTATTGGAAGCCTTGCAGTCTGTCCAATTAAGGCCCGTACATGTTGAGATTGAACGCCATGGAACGTTTACAGGTAAGTTGGAGTTTTACGGGAAAGCGGAATCCCCTCTGTTCGTCAATGGGAAACTTATGGATATTGTGCTGGATGTAGGCGTGGATGGAGCGAATACGGTATTTGATTATGATATTCCATAGTTGATATTTTCATAGAAAAAAAGAATAATTACATAAACAGAAGTGGAATAAAGTTTGAGTTGAATAGAACGATTAAAGATATATACTGAAATTAGATAGAGAGCTGGCTAATCGCTGGCTCTTTTTGTGCGTGGAAGTTGCATTTAGTGCAGAAATATTGGTTTTATCTCCTTTCCCCTTGAATTGGTAACGCTTACGCTAGATAATGAATCGGTTTGTCTCAAAAAAATAGTTTGTCTTTAGCGCTTACATCATTACAATTAATGTCACGACAAATTAAGACAAGGTGAGATGAAAAAATGTCATATCGGACAAACCTCTTTTCCAAAATGGTCATTCTTATTCTGATTATGCTGATTCCTGTAGTGCTTTTGTACTGGTACTCCAATCACAAAACAACAGCTGTTCTCAGAGATGAGTTGAATCGATCGAATAGTAACCAGCTTGAATTTTTCCAAAATCAAGTGAACACACACATCGAACTGTTATCCTCATGGCCGAATCTGCTCATACATGATCCTGATATTGGCAGCTTCCGGCGAATCTATGCGGACAGTAACTACTTTGATCTGGATGCGATCAACCTGGTCAAACGTATTCAGAATAAGCTGAGTATTCAGGAAAGCTCATCCAATTGGGCCACGAAATTATATCTGTATTCTCCTTCGCTGGGCAGGGTGGTTTCCGAAAGGGACGCACGTTCTTACGATAAAGAAGCGCTAAGGGAAAATATCATTTCCGGCTGGGATGTACGCAAAATTCAGGATGGGGAAGATGATCGGTTCATGTTTAGCTGGATTACGGTATCTCCATACGGTATTAAAGACCCGGCTAATAATGCAGAAACGATTATTAAACTGGAGTTTGATAGTGACAACATTCGGGATATGCTCGACAAATTCAAAGACGATGGCAGGCATGACCCCTTCTATTTCCGTGAAGAATCGGGGGTTATCTATAACCGGACTTCAGATCGTTCATTAACGAATCAGTTGATGGAAGAACTGTCCATCCATAAACTTCAGGACGTTGATAATCGTACAGTAGTGATCGGGAACGAGCCATATATGGTCAACACTGTGAAATCCAGTACAACAGGCTGGTATTTGGTGGACTATATGCCGCTATCAGATATTCTGAAGCCCATTCATCAATCAAATATGCTGTTCTATTCTTCCATGATTTGTTTGTTGTTAATGAGTTTTGGTGTGGCGTATTTGTTCTATGTACAGGTGCAGGTACCAGTGAAACAACTCATTCGAGGGTTCCAGCGGTTGAAGCAGGAGGATTATTCCGTGAGGATTAAGCCAAAGGGCCGCAATGAATTCAGTTTCCTGTCCGAACGTTTCAACTTGATGGTGGAGCAGATCCAGCAGTTATTTGAACACGTTTACCTGGAACAGATTCATGTACGTGAAGCTCGGTTGAAGCAGCTGCAATCGCAGATTAACCCGCACTTTTTCTATAATTGTTTCTCCTTCATTACAAGTATGGCGAAACTCAAGCGTATGGACGCTGTTGTAGCGATGTCGCATAATCTATCGCGCTATTATCGGTATACGACAAGACAGGAGCGGGACGTGGTACCGTTGACAGAAGAGATTGAATTTGTCAGCTGTTATCTGGAGATCCAACGGATGCGTATGGACCGCATTCATTACAAGATTGATCTGTCTGATGAGATGTTAAGACAGGAGGTACCGCCACTCATCGTGCAACCCCTAGTGGAGAATGCGGTAATTCACGGTATCGAAGCGGACGCGGAGGCCGGAGAAATAAGAGTATCCGGGGAAAAACAGGGCGGTGTCATGGTTCTTGTGGTTGAAGATGATGGGCAAGGCATGACACAGGAGGCACGTGAGGCGCTTCTGAATAAGCTCAGGGGAACGATGGATCAGGAGATGGGCTGTGGCCTGTGGAATGTGAATCAGAGACTCCAGCTTCGATATGGGGAGCAGGCAGGACTGGATGTAACGGAATCGGAACTTGGTGGATTACGCGTTACGCTGTCATGGCCTGCCGAACAGGAGTTTCTTCTGGAGAATGAAGGATAAGCACTTGGAATGTGTAGCGCAAGATGAACGATGGAATCCATTTGCAGAATGAACGAAATAGGGAGTGAATCACTTGATTGATATATTACTGGTAGATGATGAGACATACGTAACAGAAAGTCTGGAACTTACGATCCCCTGGGGAGAGCTTGGAGTAACGACCGTGCTGCGTGCCGCATCCGGTAAGGAAGCGTTGGAGATTATGGAGGAAAATGCAGTAGATATCGTGGTTACCGATATTCGCATGCCTGGCATGTCCGGACTGGATCTCATTGCAGAGGTAAGCAAGCGCTGGTCTCATATCCGCTGTATTTTACTAACGGGTCACAGTGATTTTGATTATGCTAAAAAAGCCATTCAATTGCAGGCAGCGGACTATATCCTGAAACCCGTAAACGATGATGAGTTTATGGGATCGGTGTCGGCAGCCATTACGTCTCTTCGCGATGAGTGGGATGAATTCGATAAATATCACCGGCTTTTATACAGTCGGAAGTCTGACTATAAAATTTTACGAGAAAATCTCATGCATGATCTGCTGCTGGGGCGTGAGATCACGGCGCGGGCACTTCGGGAACAACTGCAACAATATGAGATTCATATCGATCCAGAACAATCGGCTGTGATGATGCTGATTCGCCTTACAGGACGTTTCTCATCAATGGACCAGCAGTCTCTGGATCTGATGGATTTTGCGGTAGGTAATATTGCAGAGGAAGTACTCGGAGAGCAATTTAACGTGTGGTTTGGTCGCGGACCCCATGAGTGTCTGGTTATGTTCTTGCAGAATCAAGATCAGATCGTAGCTCCGCAGATGGACTTGGAGACGCTGAGAATCTCAGCTGAAACTTTCCGTGAGCATGTCATTCGATATTTACAGGGAGATCTGTCCATGGTAGTTACACCGTCATTTCCCTTTAACGAGTTGACAGCAGCTTATCGAAAAAGTCTGGGTTCGCTTGTCCTTTCAGGACCGGAAGAACACAAAATTATATATATGGACATGGATCAGGCACTCAGCAAAAGACCGGAGAATGATGCAACGCAGGCGCTCGAAGAGCTGTACAAACCGCCTGTACTTCCGCAATTGCTTGAGACCAAGCAATGGGAAGCGGCAGCCCGTAAGCTGAACACGGTCTTTGACGCGGCAGAACAGGTACGATTGTCCAGAGAACATGTGTATGAGATGTATCTGTCGGTAACTAATGCATTTATGTATATCGCCCATAAACAGGGGCATCTGGTGCATGAGATTGATCATGCGGGATTCGATCTGCTCCTTGCTCATCAGTTGATTCAATCCCCCGAGAAGCTGCGGCGTTGGGCTACCGAGATGCTGGCGAAGCTTCAGGAAGAGTTGTCCGATCAGGAAGGTGTGCAGAGCCGCAGGCATGTAATCAAGCAGGTTCAGGAGCTGGTAACAAGAGATACAGGACAGGATCTGTCGGTGAAGATGATTGCGGACAAGGTATATTTACACCCTGTATATCTATCGAAAATTTACAAGGCAGAGACAGGGGAAGGTCTTGGGGACTATATGATTCGTATGCGCATGGAGCGTGCTCTGTATCTGCTTAAGAATAGTAATAAAAAAATATACGAGATTACGAGTGAACTTGGCTATCAAAATCCGCAATATTTCAGCAAAATGTTCAAAAAACATTATGGTATGACACCAAATGAATTTCGAGATCAGGCATAATTTCAACAACATTCCAGAATATAGGTTGGCAAAGGTGCAGAAATCTTGATTTCGTATCATAGGCTCAAAGGCCTGGTCAGCCTATAATGAAAGGGTAACCAAAACGATTTAAGGGGGAACAACATGAGAGCGCAATCAACGAAAAAGAGATTCTTGACGCTTCTCGCTACAACGCTGAGTCTAACTGTCGTTCTTGCAGGATGTTCAGGAGGCAGTGGGGGCGGAGATAGTGCAACACCAAGTACATCTGGAACCCAAAACGAATACAAAGAGAAATATGATCCGGCAGTTACTATTACTACAGCATGGGGAATCGATCCAGAGCTGAAATTTAAAAATGGCGAATCCATGGAAAATAACGTGGCAACCAAGTGGGCCAAAGATCAATTCGGGATTGAAATCAAATCGTTGTGGTCAGTAACAGACACAAATGGAGCATTTGCAACCAAGCTTCGTCTTGCGATGTCATCAGGACAGGAAATGCCTGATATTGTAAACGTAGGTGATAATCTGCTTGCTCAGGATCTGATTGATTCTGGAATGTATCAAGAAGTAGGTCCACTGTTCGATAAATATGCTTCGGACACATGGAAAAAAGCAATTGAACAAGATCCAAACGTATGGAACCAGTATAGTCGTGATGGCAAAAGAATGGGTATCCCTGTTCTGGATTATGCCTACAACAATGATTACTTGCTCTGGATTCGTCAGGATTGGCTGGATAAGCTGAACATGAAGGCGCCAAAAACCATCGACGAACTAGAAGCTGTTATGGAAGCATTCAAAAACAATAACCCTGACGGCTTGGCTCCTGATAAAGTCACTCCGCTCAGCATTGGTTTCAAAACTTCCATGAATACATGGATGGGAGACCCATCTTGGATCTTCGGAGCATATGGAACATTGCCGTTCCAATGGAATCTGGGGGAAGACGGCAAGCTGGAGTATGGCTCCATCAATCCGGGTATGAAGCAAGGTCTGACCAAATTGAGCGAATGGCTCAAAAAAGGATATATCCCGCAGGAAGCAGCTCTATGGGATGAGAACAAAACAGCAGAGCCAGCAGTTGCAGGAACTGCCGGTATTATTCCAGGACCTTACTGGATGAGTGGATGGCCACTTCTCGATACAGTGAAAAATGTACCGAGTGCCGTGTGGAAACCGATTGAAATTCCTACCGGTCCTGAAGGCAAAGCGATGCGTCACGGGACACAGTTCGTTAATGGTGTTACGTTGATCAAAAAAGATATGGCGCACCCAGAAGCATTCTTTACGTACCAGAACTACCTGTTCGACAATTATGCAGACCCGGCACCAGGTAGCCCTTATGATAACGGTCTGTTTGCAGGCTATGACTATCAACTGGATGCAAATGGAAAACAAATGCCGATTGACGAGATCGAAGGCGGATACGTGAACGTTGTACGTTATTTGCTTGTTCGTGACGGTGCTCGTATTCCAGATGCACAGATGAAAGCTCTGATGAATTTGGCCAATGGCAAAGAGCCGGAAACCAAGCTTGAAAAAGATGTTGCTGTCAACTACGGTAAAGAGACTCCAGCAGCAGCGAAAGTGTTGCTGAGCCAAGAAGAAATTTCCTTCAAGAACATGTTCACAGGTCCGACAACAAAGACGATGAAATCCAAGCTTGACTATTTGAACAAAATCGAGAATCAAGCATTTAACGAAATTATCTATGGCAAAAATCCGGTTGATGCGTTTGATACCTTTGTACAAACGTGGAAATCCGGTGGCGGTGACCAAATTACGCAAGAGGTTAACGAATGGTATGACAGTGTGAAAAAATAGTTACAAGCAGCGCTCAGACGACTAACGTCTGGGCGCTTTTTTTGTTTATTCAAGTTAAGGCAAAGTGGTTGAATTTGTGCCATTTATATTGCTTTTATGTGCTGTTTGGACCCCGTAAAAGGTTGATATAATCGCATTATAAGCCACTCAGGGAGTACTTGAGTAGGAAGAAATACAGGGGGAGCAATCATGAGAACTTTGAAACGCACTTGGCCATTCCACGTTATGCTGTTGCCAGCCATTATCTTTCTGATTATCTTCAGTTATGTGCCTATGGGCGGAATCATTATGGCGTTCCAGAACTACAAGCCATGGCTTGGGATTAGCGGTTCTGAATGGGTTGGGCTGGACAACTTTAGATATTTGTTTGAACGTGAAGACAGCTTACAGGTCATCTGGAACACATTAATTATTGCTGTACTTAAACTGATTTTCAATTTATTTGTTCCATTTGTTTTTGCCATTCTTTTGAATGAGGTTCGCAAGATGGCTGTACAGCGAACGATTCAAACACTCGTATATTTACCTCACTTCTTGTCCTGGGTCATTCTGGGCGGGATTTTGATAGATCTGTTGTCAACAGGCGGCTTGGTTAACCGGGTTCTGGGAACCTTTGGACTTGGGCCATATTTCTTCCTGGGAGACAACAGTTGGTTCCGATCTACGGTCATTCTGACAGATGTGTGGAAAGAATTTGGCTATAACATGATTGTCTTTCTGGCTGCCCTTGCCGGAATTAATCCAGCGTTGTACGAAGCAGCGGAGATTGACGGAGCAGGACGCTGGAAACAGACACTGCACATTACAATCCCTTCGCTTGTGCCGATGTTGATGGTTGTAGGAACACTGGCGCTTGGTAACGTACTGAATGCCGGATTTGACCAGATATTCAACTTGTATAACCCGCTCGTATATCAAACGGGTGACATCATTGATACATTCGTATATCGTTCCGCAATGCAGAATGGTGAGATGGGCTTTGCAACCGCGATCGGATTATTCAAATCGGTTATTAGTATGATCTTGATTCTTGTATCGTACAGCTTAGCCAAAAAATACGCTGGATATCGCATATTCTAAACGAATGAAGAGAGAAAGAAGGGACCACGATGTATCATAAATCATTGCCTTATCGCGTGTTTAATATAGTCAATACCTGCTTTCTGATTTTGGTCGCCATTATGTGTATCGTACCAATGATTCATGTACTGGCAGTATCCTTTAGTACAAAGGCTGCTGCCGATGCCAATCTGGTCAATCTCTGGCCCGTAGGTTTTTCACTTGAGGCTTACAAAAAAACGATGAACAATCCAATTTTCTTGAACTCGCTCTGGATTTCACTTCTACGTACAGTGATTGGTACAGCTATTACCTTGCTGATTACGTTCCTGGCGGCGTATCCGTTGTCCAAAGAGAATAGTGAATTCAAAGGCAGAACGATCTACTCCTGGATTTTTGTATTCAGTATGATTTTCAACGGGGGACTGGTGCCGTTCTACATGGTTATCCAGAAGATCGGGTTGATGGATTCCTTCTGGGTACTGGTACTCCCAGGAGCAGTTAACACATTCCTTGTCATTCTGATGCTGAACTTCTTCCGCGGTATTCCAAAAGAGCTGGAGGAAGCGGCGCTCATGGATGGAGCTAACCATTTCAGAACATTGTTCAGGATCTTCCTTCCCATTTCGATGCCGTCCATTGCAACAATTGCATTGTTCAGTATGGTGTTCCACTGGAATTCCTGGTTTGATGGATTGCTCTACATGAATAACGCCAAGGATTACCCACTTGCTACATTTATGCAAACGGTCATTATTGGACGTGATATGAGTAGCATGAGCATGAATCCAAAAGAAATGGAAGCTCTCTCTCAAACTACGGTAAGGGCAGCTCAGATCTTCATCGGAAGTGCACCAATCTTGATTGTGTATCCTTTCCTGCAACGTTTCTTTGTTAAAGGTATGACGTTGGGCTCAGTTAAAGGCTGAGCCTGTACCCCAAATTAATGGAGGTTGATACAGTGAGCAACTTGACGGAAAAAACATTCATTCTGGGAATGGATGTGTCCTTTATGGATGAAATCGAACAGCATGGCGGGAGTTATAGTGATGTGGATGGCAAGGAACAAGACTTGCTGTCCATCCTGAAGATTAATGACGCTAACGCGATACGACTTCGAATCTGGAATGATCCTGTTGGTGGATTCTGCAATCTGGAGCGGACGGTGGAGATAGCCAAACGGATCAAGGAACAGGGATTGAAATTTTTGCTTGATTTCCATTATTCTGATCGCTGGGCTGATCCAGCCAATCAATGGAAGCCGAAAGCATGGGAGAATCTGTCCTATGAAGAGCTTCAACGTGCGGTATGCATGTATACGGCTGACGTTCTGAGAACGTTGAAGGAACACGATGCGCTTCCGGACATGGTGCAGGTGGGCAACGAGATTACACCAGGCATGTTATGGAATGAGGGACGTGTGGGTGGAGAAGAGCATGATACGGATGAACAGTGGGAGCGTTTTGCAGGCCTTGTGAAGTATGGGATTGCTGCGGTCAAATCCGTTGACGCGGATATTCAGATTATGATACATATTGATCGTGGTGGAGATAACGCCGAGAGCCGCAAGTTTTACGATCGCTTTGAAGCACTGGGTGTGGAGTTTGATATCATTGGTCTCTCGTATTACCCTTGGTGGCATGGAACACTCGATGCGTTACGTGACAATCTTCATGATCTGGCTGAGCGTTATGGCAAACCTATCAATGTAGTTGAAACCGCTTATCCCTGGACGCTGGAGCAGCCGGAAGGCATTGAATGGATTTTGAATCAGGAAGATATGTTGTTACCAGGATACCCTGCAAGTGTAGAGGGACAGACCAAATATCTGAAGGATCTATTGCAGATTATTCGCGAAGTTCCTGGTGGTTTGGGGCACGGATTCTATTATTGGGAACCTGCCTGGATACCAAGTAAAGAAGAATGGTCCGTCGGACATCCGAATAACTGGGGCAACCTCACCATGTTTGATTTTAAAGGTCGCAAGTTGGAATCGTTTACAGCACTTGCTACTGTTGAAGAATCAGATGTTGTGACATACGTGTAATCTAGCGTAATACGTATCGTCTGTGAAGTCGTTGTTATCGTTATCGTATATAAACTAAAAAAACAGTAATTAAAGCAAGGGAGTTGTCCTTATGACATACAAATTTCCACCTGTAAGTTCCAAAGCCCCGCACATGTTGCATGGCGCAGACTATAACCCGGAGCAATGGCTCCGCTATCCTGAAGTTCTGGAAGAAGATATTCGCTTGATGAAGCTTGCCAAGTGTAACGTGATGTCCATTGGTATCTTCTCGTGGGTATCCCTTGAGCCGGAAGAGGGCGTATACACGTTTGAATGGCTGGATCAGGTGTTGGATCGTTTTGCAGCAAACGGTATCTATGCATTCCTCGCTACACCAAGTGGTGCCAGACCTGCTTGGATGTCCGCGAAGTACCCGGAAGTGCTCCGTGTATCCGAGAAGCGTGTCCGCAATCTGCATGGTTTCCGTCACAACCACTGTTATACTTCCCCGGTATACCGTGAGAAGGTTACTGCGATCAACACAAAACTGGCAGAACGTTATTCGGATCATCCGGCTGTAATTGGCTGGCATATCTCGAACGAGTTCGGCGGAGACTGTCATTGTGATTATTGTCAGGAAGCATTCCGTGGTTGGGTTCAGAAGAAGTATAAAACACTCGATGAACTGAATCATTCGTGGTGGACCACATTCTGGAGCCATACGGTTACAGACTGGAGTCAAGTGGAATCTCCGGCGCCACACGGTGAGACACAGGTACACGCAATGAATCTGGACTGGCGCCGTTTCGTTACGGATCAGACAGCTGATTTTATCGTGCATGAAACGAAACCATTAAAAGCTCAGAATCCTGATCTGCCAGTCACAACCAACCTGATGGAATTCTATGGTGGTCTGAACTATTGGAAGTTCGCTGATATTCTGGATTTCCTCTCTTGGGACAGTTATCCGACTTGGCATGATGCCGATGACGACGCGAAACAGGCATCACGTATCGCGATGATGCATGATATCGTTCGTTCCATCAAAGGCGGTCAGCCGTTCTTGCTGATGGAGAGTACTCCAAGTTCGACGAATTGGCAAGATGTCAGCAAGCTGAAAAAACCTGGCATGCATCTGCTCTCTTCTCTCCAGGCTGTGGCACATGGCTCCGATAGTGTTCAGTACTTCCAATGGAGAAAAAGCCGGGGGTCCAGTGAGAAACTTCATGGTGCGGTAGTAGACCACGTAGGAACGGAACACACTCGAGTGTTCCAAGATGTTACCGACGTTGGAACGGCTCTTGAAGGTATGGAAGCGATTGTAGGAACAGCGGTTCCGGCAGAAGTTGCAATCATATTTGATTGGGAAAACCGCTGGGCCGTTAATGATTCCCAGGGTCCGCGTAATATCGGTGTGAAGTATGAGCAGACCGTGGAAGAGCATTACGAAGCGTTTTGGAAAAAGGGAGTCGCTGTAGACGTTATTGATATGGATGCAGATCTGTCCAAGTACAAGCTGCTGATTGCGCCAATGCTCTATCTGGTACGTGAAGGTGTCGGGGAACGTATTGAAAAGTTTGTAGAACAAGGTGGTACGTTTGTAGCAACTTACTGGTCTGGTATTGTTAACGAAAACGATCTGTGTTTCCTGGGTGGATTCCCAGGCCCGCTGCGTAAGACACTTGGCATCTGGTCCGAGGAAATTGACGGATTGCATGATCGTGATCTGAACGGAATCATTCCGGAGAAGGGCAATGAGCTTCAGCTCAATACAGCGTATGATGCAATTGAACTGTGTGATCTGATTCATCTGGAAGGCGCGAAGTCCCTGGCTACGTACCGTTCTGACTTCTATGCTGGACGCCCTGCATTGACGGTTAACCAGTTGGGTTCAGGAAAAGCATATTACGTAGCGACACGTCTGAAAGCACCATTCTATGATGATTTCTATGCGAAGCTAATCGCTGACCTGAACATTGAGCGTGGACTTGAAACTGAGCTGCCTGCCGGAACAACGGCACATACGCGTACAGATGGTACAGCAGATTATGTGTTTGTACAGAACTACACGCCAGATGAGAAGCTGGTTGAACTAGATGGACAGTCCTATACCGATCTGCTCAGTGGTGATGCTGTGAAAGCAAGTCTCAGCTTGAAGCCATATGACATTTGTGTTCTGCGCAGACCGGCTGCCCGGAAATAATGTAGATTCTATATGTTACTAAATAAATGAAGTTAGTAATTAGAAAAAGAGTGCCCTGAACGCCTGCATTGGTGTTCAGGGCATCTTTTTTATTTTATGCATTTGGCTGTTGAACGACTTTTTCTGGACAAGATAAAGGATAAACGTGTCCGCGCAGCGAAGACAAACACGTAACATGTAACTCAAGACTTTCAGTCTGGGAGGAATGGAAATGAATCAAAGGAATCTGGATGGTAACAGCATTATTATTCGACTGGAAATGACAACTAAGGATATCAAGTTTGGCGAAGTGGCTTCGGCCATCTCGGAAGCAGGGGGAGACATCATTGCCATCGACGTGATTTCCACCAATCAGGATGTAAGCGTGCGCGACTTGACGGTCGCAGTTACAGATGCACAAGATAACAGTAAAATTATAGAAGGGGTGCGCCAGCTCAAAGGTGTGTCCATTATTAATGTATCGGATCGGACGTTCCTGCTTCATCTGGGCGGTAAGATCGAAGTAACACCAAAGACCCCGATTCAAAACCGGGAAGATCTGTCACGTGTGTACACTCCGGATGTGGCTCGTGTCTGTTCAGCCATTTCAGAAGAACCCGGCAAAGCCTTCTCATTGACAATTAAACGGAATACAGTAGCCGTCGTATCTGATGGCAGTGCGGTACTTGGACTGGGCAACATTGGTCCCCGTGCAGCGATGCCTGTCATGGAAGGTAAAGCGATGTTATTCAAACAGTTTGCTGGTGTGGATGCTTTCCCAATCTGCCTGGACACACAGGATACCGAGGAAATCATACGTACTGTGAAAGCGATATCACCTGGTTTTGGCGGCATTAATCTGGAGGATATCTCGTCACCGCGTTGTTTCGAAATTGAACGTCGTCTGAATGAGGAATTGGACATTCCTGTATTTCATGATGACCAGCATGGCACAGCGGTTGTGTTATATGCTGGTCTGATCAATGCGCTCAAACTGGTGGGCAAGTCCATTGAAGATGTTAAGATTGTGGTCTGTGGCATCGGTGCAGCAGGTGTAGCGTGCAGCAATATATTATTGTCCGCGGGGGCCAGCCGGCTTATAGGTGTCGATCGTGAGGGTGCAATTGTACGGACACAAACCTATGAGAATGAAGTCTGGAGTGATTATGCAGCTCGTACTAATCCCGAACTGGAGACTGGTTCGCTGCGTGATGTCATTCGTGGAGCCGATGTGTTCATTGGCCTATCCCGCGGGAATCTGTTAACTCGCGAAGATGTACAGACCATGGCAGAAGATCCAATCGTGTTTGCAATGGCAAACCCGGTGCCTGAGATTATGCCTGCCTTGGTGGAAGACATTGTGGCTGTAATGGCAACAGGACGATCCGATTATCCGAATCAGATTAACAATGTGTTATGTTTCCCGGGCATCTTCAGGGCAGTTTTGGATTGCCGAGCCACCGAAATTAATGAAGAAATGAAGCTGGCAGCCGCGCAAGCGATTGCTTCGGCCATTACGGACGAAGAGCGTACACGTTATTACATTATTCCGAGTGTGTTCAATGATAAAGTAGTCAAATCGATGCGCAGTCGCGTAATAGAAGCAGCTATTAAGACGGGTGTAGCTCGACGTATTCCTCGTGAACAGGCCCGTGAAGGCGGGGAATCGTAAGATGTCAGAGAACCCTCTTCAACCTGGTGGGAATCTGCAAGAATTAGGGCACATGCATAATATAGATGGAATAACGGCAGGAGAGGCTGTTCTGCGCGCCGCCCGATCCTTTGTTCAAGGGGACTCATCCAAGCATAGTGATGGCCATGACTGGCCGCACATTGAACGGGTAACCGCACTTGCGGTTGAACTCGCTCACCGTATGGGTGCAGATCCATTTGTCTGCGAACTGGCTGCATTATTACATGATGTACCGGATGAGAAGCTGAATGAGAGCTTGGAAGCCGGGATGGCCAAACTGAATGACTGGCTGGATACCCAGCCTCTTGACCCGGATATACGTAATAAGGTTGTGGGTATTATTAGCACCATCTCATATGCGGGAGGACAGCGTCCTGCGGTCAGCTCGCTTGAAGCACAGGTTGTACAGGATGCGGATCGACTGGATGCATTGGGTGCGATTGGGATCGCGCGAACCTTTGCCTTTTCAGGCGCCAGAGGGCGCGAGATGTACGATCCGTCCCTTCCCCCACGGGAGCAGATGACCCGTGAGGAATATCGCAATGGGCGCAGCACAACGATAAATCACTTTTACGAGAAGTTGTTCAAGCTCAAGGATCTGATGAATACCTCCTATGGCAAGGAGCTGGCGGAACAGCGTCATGATTATATGGTGCAGTTTGTGGACCAGTTCAAAAGGGAATGGGAGGGCAGGGACCGTTAGGCAGGCATAATAAGCATGAGCATTCCACAGAGGTATCATAAGTAACAGAGGCGAATCTTTGAAGTGGTGAAAATCCATTTTGAAGATTTGCTTCTTTTTGGGTTAATAATGTGTATTAACATACATAAAGGAATCAATTTCATAATACCTCTGACTTATGACATGGCAACGGAAGACCTTACATGGTACAATAAATCGTTCTCCTGAATGAATTCAGGCAAAAAAAGAAATATGGGGTAATAATGAACATGATTATCAAATGTAAAATTTCAGGTTCGGTAAAGAGGAGGGGTCACCACCATGTCGTTTGGTGCGCGTGTACTTAAGACGGGGATCGCGGTCACGCTTGCCTTGTACCTAAGCAGCCTGTTCTTGAACCCGCAATCTCCCGTGCCTGCCGCAATCGCGGCTATATTCGCCATGCAGCCTTCCATCTATCGTTCCTGGAAATACTTCCTGGATCAATTGCAAACGACCACGCTGGGAGCTATTGTCGCCCTGGTGGGGGGCATGGTGTTGTCCAATGAGCCAATCGCCGTTGGATTAATTATTGTACTTGTCATCATGATCTGTCTTAAATTGAATATGGGTGAGACGGTTGGCCTGACACTGGTCACGGTTGTATCCATTATGGAAGCCTCGGGTGATTGGCATTTTGCACTCAATCGTTTTCTGTTGACATTGGTTGGTATTGTATCGGCGTTTCTCATCAACATTACGGTATTTCCTCCGAAACCGAAAGTTCAGTTCGTGAAGCAGATCCATAGTGTATTCAGCGGTATGTCGTTGCTTCTGCGAACTTCGATCTCGGACGAGATCAAGGAAGTTGTATTCCGGGAGGAGAAAAGCAACCTGGGCGGTTCCATTAAGTCTTTGTCCGACAAGTATAACTTGTTCGAAGAGGAACAGAAAAAGATGAAACGTTCGAAATTCAGCGAAACTCGTCAGATGGTGGTCTACAAACAAATGCTGCTGAGTTTGCAAAAAGGGTATGAGGTGCTGGATTCGGTGGAACGCCACTATTTCCAGGCACCGCGGACAACGGCCATGGATCAGTTTTTTGACTCACATCTTGAACTGGTTATCAAATTCCATGAGCATGCACTGCTCAAGTTCGAGGATAAGCTGAAACCTAATGGGGAAGAGGCCGCACAGTTTGTATTGGATAATGACCGTTTCATGGAGCAGGCGATCACCCAGTTTGATATCGACAAGGAAGGGATGTTACGATTGTCCATCGTGGCTGCTGCCATTTATGATTATGGATATCAGTTGGAACGTCTAAATCGACTTGCCGAACATGTGCATAGCGCCAGTGAAGACAAAGAATCGCAGGACAAAATTTTGAATTGGCTTAAGTGGCCTTAGGCATGATTCGTAATCAAAAGTAGACTTTTTGAACAACCTCTCTACGTGCGAATTGCGTACCTGCTTGGGGATCATATACAATGTAGTTACAACATAGCCCGGACAATCGTGTCCGGGTTGTTTTGTCATACATACGGCTGAAGGGCATGAATGAACATTAACGAACTGAGGGATAGAGACATGATTATAGAGGAATTGGACGCTGAACTAATGGAATGGTTGAGTGGGACAAATCTGGGGCATAAACAGCATGAAGCCATGCAACTGCTGACTGTATCTGAGGATCAGTGGCCGCATCAGGCGATGATCAGTATGGGGGAAGTGATTGCGATAAATCCGCATCAGCTTAGACTGGCTCTATGGCCAGGTACACAGACCAGTATGAACATGAGCAAAACAGGCAAGGCTACCTTGATTGCGGTTCAAGGACATCGATTGTTGCATATCCGTATAGAAGTAGAACGGCTGCCTGAGATGAAGGGGGCTGTTCATCCGAGAGATCGTTTTGAAGCACAAGTGCTCCAGGTACGTGTGGATCACGCGCCATATGCGGAGATCACTTCAGGAATAACCTTTCAATTAAAAGATGAACTTGGAGCAATTACACGCTGGAAAGAGACGATTGAAGAATTACGAAAGTAGGCAGGAGTAGCTAAGTCAGTTGAGGACCCGGTGATTGGGTAATAATGAAGAAGAAAACAACAAAAAACGCCTCCGCTTGCATCGGGACGTTGTCACTGGTACAATAAAAAATGGTTTTCAGAAAATTAGAACTAATTAACATATAATTAAAATGTTTACTTTCTAATAATTATACCATTGCCTTTTCGGGCTTGTCAAATGGGATTTTGAGGACACAATCCGGGGAAAGAGGGGCTATTAACATATGAGTACAGATCAGCAATGGAATGTGGAACAACAACGGGTCAACACCGTGACCGATCAGATTGAACGCAAGATCTCAACGCTGGAAGATGAAGTTGGTTCCTTCCGTGACGAAGTGGTTGGCATGAGAAAAGACTTCTGGGACGAAGTCACGATGAACTTTAGCGAAGCGGACGATGTCGGAGAGACATCAACCAGCATGCGGCAGCAGTCACAGGTACTATCCGATCGGGAGCGCAGCCATCTAAATACAGCGGCTGCATTGGACAAAATGAAACGACTGCATCACTCACCATATTTTGGCCGCATTGATTTCAAGGAAGACGGGTATCCAAATGCAGAACGCATTTATCTGGGTATTGCATCGTTGCTGGATGAGAAGGAAGAATCCTTTCTGGTTTACGACTGGCGTGCACCGATCTCCAACCTGTATTATGACGGGGCGCCGGGTCCAATCACGTATCATACACCCAGTGGGGAGATCAGCGGTGATATAGAGATGAAGCGACAGTTTGTCATTCGGGATGGTCGTATCCGGTTTATGTTTGACACAGGGGTCACGATTGGTGATGAGTTGTTGCAGGCCGTGCTCAGTCGAACTTCGGATGCACAGATGAAGAGTATTGTAGCGACCATTCAGAAGGAGCAAAACCGGATTATTCGTAATGACCGGACACGTATGCTCATTGTGCAAGGCGCAGCCGGCAGTGGCAAAACATCCGCGGCGCTCCAGCGTGTGGCATATCTTCTTTATAAATACCGCGAGCATCTGCAAGCGGATCAGATGGTTCTTTTTTCACCAAATCCAATGTTCAACAGTTATGTCTCCACGGTACTGCCTGAGCTTGGGGAGGAAAACATGTTGCAAACGACCTTCCAGGAGTATCTGGAGCGCCGTTTGGGTCGTGAATATCAACTGGAAGATCCGTTTATTCAACTCGAATATGTACTTACGGGGACGGAAGATCCCGATTACGATGTTCGGATGTCCAGCATTCGCTTCAAGTCGTCCGAAACGTTCCTCAAGGTGATTACACGTTATAAGGAAAGTATGTTGTCAGGTGGCATGAAATTCAAGCCGGTTCGCTTCCAGGGCCGAGCGATTGTCACGTCAGAGGCTATGGCAGAGAAATTCTACAGCTTCGAGTCATCCGTTAAGCTGGTGAGTCGACTGGAGCTGTTACGGGACTGGATGCTGAAAGAACTGTCTGCCTTTGGTAAAGGTGAACTGGATGCGCCTTGGGTTGATCAGCAGCTTGATCTGATGGAGCCGGAGGATCTGCAACGTGCGTATCAACGGTTGAAGCGCAAGCAAAAAGGAAAGACCCATACGTTTAATGACTTCGAGCAGGAAAGAGGGATTCTGGCACGTATGGTGGTCAGTGACCGACTCAAACCGTTGCGAAAATGGATTAAGTCCTTACGATTCGTTGATATAAGACAATTATATGCACATCTATTCAACGATCAGGCTCAGATGGAACGATTACTGGGTGATGAAGCGCTGCCTGCTCAATGGGATGAAATCTGTAAGATGACTTTACGCAGATTGAAGCTTCAGGAGTTAGCATATGAAGATATTACGCCATACTTGTACTTGCGTGAGCTTATGCTTGGATTCCATATTAACTCGAATATTCGTCATGTCATTATTGATGAAGCCCAGGATTATTCTGCGTTTCAGTTGGCATTTATGAAGAGATTGTTCCCACGGGCGAAAATAACAGCACTTGGTGACTTTAATCAGGCAATCTATGCCCACTCTTCAGTACTTAGTGGAACAGGACCCTTGACTAACCTGTACGGACCAGACAACACGGAAGTCATTGAGCTGACCAGAAGTTATCGATCTACCCGGGAGATCGTGGAGTTTACACGTGGCATGGTGCCTGGTGGGGAAGAGATTATTCCATTTAACCGCAGCGGTGAGAAACCTAAAGTGATCGTTTCTTCTGATTCAGAGCGTCATATGAATGTCATCACGACAGACCTCAAGCACTTGATTAAGGAAGGGTACGAATCGGTTGCAGTTATCTGCAAAACCGCCGAAGAGAGCAGAGACGTACATGCTGCATTGAGTAAGGCGCTGCCCACAGCACCGAAGTTAATCAAGAAAACGACGCTGGCTTTTGAGCAGGGTGTTCATGTCATCCCAGCGTATCTGGCCAAAGGTGTGGAATTCGATGCTGTCCTGATCTATGACGGCTCTGCGGAGCAGTATGCTCAGGAGCATGAACGCAAGTTGTTCTATACGGCTTGCACACGAGCCATGCATCTGCTGCATGTTTACTGCGTGGGCACACCGAGTCCGTTCATTACCGCCCAGTCGGAAGAACAGTATGATCTTGGCAAGGTGTCTACTGCGCAAGTGGACTGACATAACACTTCATATGCATGAGGAAGGCTTCCGTTCAATGGAACGGGAGTTTTTCTGTATATGATACATATATCGGGAAGAAGCTAGCTTAGCGAGGGAATTATACGTAATGAGGTTACAGCCATATAGGTGATCGTATTGATAAAAATACCTAACGTGAATTCGTAAGGATTGGGTCCCGTGGATAAAAATGACTTGATAATTTGTATTCAAGGACAATGGATGTGATTTTTCTTTACACATGAGGTCCGGACTCATATAATCGTAACAATATATTTTTTTTGGATCGTTTATTAAAGGAGGCAACAAAATGAACAAATCATCTTTTGAACGGCCACTTATGGCCGATTGTGTACCGGATCTGGTCGCTACAGCACGGGGAGATTTGCCAGCGACTTTGGTCATTCGGGGAGGTACGCTGGTAAACGTGATATCGGGTGAGATTTTGCCTGAGATGTCCATAGCTGTACAGGGAGCTCGAATCGCTTATGTCGGTAAAGATGTGAGCCACACCATCGGAGAACATACCCGGATCATTGAAGCAAACGGTAAGTATATCGCTCCTGGTCTGCTGGATGGACACTGCCATATCGAAAGTACACAGATGAAAGTAACCGAGTTTGCGAGAGCGGTATTGCCTTCAGGCACGACCGGAGGTTTCTTTGACCCACATGAGATCTCCAACGTGCTTGGTCTGAAAGGTCTGAGACTGATGCTAGATGAAGCACGGACCACACCGATGGCAGCTTATATGCAGGTGGCTTCCTGTGTGCCTTCCACGCATCCAGGATTGGAGACAACAGGTGCTTATATCGGGCCTGAAGAGGTAGCTGAGGCTCTTTCCTGGGGTCCGGACATGATTGGTCTTGGTGAAGTGATGAACTTCCCTGGAGTGGTCTATGGGGATGAGACGATGATTGGTGAGATACAGGCAACGCTCCGGGCAGGTAAAGTGGCAGACGGTCATTTCACCTGGGCTGCAGATGACTGGCGTCTGCCAGCCTACGCAGCGAGTGGAGTTACAGGGGATCATGAATGTGTGACCAAGGAAGATGTGGTTGAACGTCTGCGACTCGGAATGTACGCGAAGATGCGTCAAGGTTCGGCATGGCATGATGTGGCTGAGACGATCAAAGCCTGCACTGAGCTTGGTCTGGATACACGCCGGATGATGCTGGTGACTGATGATCGAAGTTCTGAATCCTTGCTCAAAGAAGGGCATATGGATTTTGTTGTTCGTCTCGCAATCTCCCAAGGGGTGAAGCCGGTTACGGCTTTCCAGATGGCAACCATTAACACGGCTGAGCGCTTTGGTGTTGCGCGCGACATTGGTGCGGTCATTCCGGGCAATATAGCCGATATTATTCTGCTGGACGGTCGGTTGGCGGATGTACGTGTAGGCATGACGATTGCTGCCGGGCAAGTTGTAGCGGAGAATGGGAAAATGACGGCGGTCTGGGACAGCTTCACCTACCCGGAGGAAGCGCTGAACACGGTGAAGTTAGAAGCTAATATTCAGCCAGAAGATCTGGAGTTGGCTGCGCCGATTGCAGAGGGGACGATTGGCGCCAAAATCATTCATGTGACAGAGAACCATGTGGATACAAAGGAGAAACACCTGCCTGTTACTGTAGAGAACGGCAAGGTTGTGGTTTCAACTTCAGGGGAAGTATGTAAAATTGCGGTATTGGAGCGTCACAAACAAACCGGGAATCGGGCGGTAGCGCTTGTAGGAGGCATCGGCTTCACATCACCTGCAGCGATTGCGATGACGGTTGCTCATGATAGTCACAACCTGTTGATTATCGGTAATGATGATGCGCTAATGGCTGAAGCCGGTAATCGCGTCATTCGTATGCAGGGCGGGGTGGCCGTGGTAACGGCAGCAGGGGTAACCGAATTCCCGCTGCGGATTGCAGGTTTGATGTCAACTGAATCTTTCGAAGTCGTTGCAGCCCAATCGGCAGCAGTCAGTGAAGCTTTACAGTCCGCAGGATGTACGTTGAATAATGCGTTCATGACGCTTTCGTTGCTCGCACTGGTTGTGATTCCAGAATTACGTTTGTCTGACAAGGGTCTTGTGCGGATTTCGGCAGAAGGTATTGAACTGGTGTCTCTTTTCGATGAAGTGGTTGACAATACACCGGTAGCTCCATCGGGAAATGAATGAACGGAAATGTCGACTAGACATCATTAAATAGGGTTTCATATAAAGCCGCCTTAGGGCGGTTTTTTGGTGTATTTTGAGAGAAAACGCTTTCTAGGTCTTCTGGAGCTTGGTGTACATATGGCAATAATGACTGAAGTCATGCTGGAATAAGGATTGAATTTGAAAATAATAAATAATTGTGACTTTTGAACTATACATACAGAACTACGAATTCCCGAAATATAGTTATATGATTCTTTCGTCGTAAGTCTTAAAGATGATATTGCATATAAAAGCAATACAAATTCGTCGTACCTAATAAGTATCCATTAAATGAATATGAAACGACACAATTTCATCCAGATTTGCACGTCAGAGCTGATAACTTCAGAGGGAGTGTACAAATATGAAAAGCAAAAGCGGTTACCGTTTTATCTTATTACTGAGTTGTTTGATCCTGTGTGCGAGTACAGCCTGTTCTTCCAAAGCCATTGCGGATGGTTCGGTCGACAGTTATGCAACGATTCATGGAGAGCTTGATGTGCCGGTGAGAGCGACTTGGGTGTGGGATACCACCCAGATCCGAAGTAATCCTCAAGAGGTGTTAAATTACGCTACAGCGAACAAGATCAATACGATCTATCTGCAGATGAACCGGGATATAAAGATTCCTGAGTATAAAAGCTTTATCCGCCAGGCGAGAGCCAAGAACATTGCAGTTGACGTCATGGATGGAAGATCAGCCTGGGGATTGACGGAAAGTCGGGAGCAGATTGCATCTTTCCTGGACTGGATCGAGGCATATCAGGCACAGGCGTTGTCCAATGAGAAATTTGCTGGTATTCATCTGGATATTGAGCCACATGTGCACCCGCAGTGGAAAATCAATCAGGCCAGTGTGATTACCCAGTGGCAA
This sequence comes from Paenibacillus sp. FSL M7-1414, assembly GCF_038003195.1. Classification (NCBI taxonomy): domain Bacteria; kingdom Bacillati; phylum Bacillota; class Bacilli; order Caryophanales; family Paenibacillaceae; genus Paenibacillus; species Paenibacillus sp. FSL M7-1414. The sequence goes on from NZ_JBBOOS010000001.1 coordinate 2,301,163, forward strand.
GGAAATGTGGAGTACATTGTTGAGCGAGCATCACGGATGAAGATGCCGGTAGCGGCTGATCTGCCTTTTTGGCTGGATAACTACAAAATTCCGGGTTCAACAATGGCCGTAAGCAGCTGGATGATTCGCAAGTTTGATTCCATCACCATTATGGCTTACCGCGATACAGCTGCTGCAATCTATAGTGTAGCGAAGGATGAACTTGCAGAAGCAGCTCTGCTTGGCAAGACGATCTCAATCGCCGTGGAAACAAAGCAAAGCAAGGAAGGTGACTTCATTACTTTTTATGAAGAGGGATCTGCTTATATGGAAGCACAATTAAAATTGGTCGAAAAAATGGCATCAGTACATGCGTCCTTTAACGGTTTCTCCGTACATGAGTACACTTCATGGAAGACGCTGAAAAAGTGAGACACTGTTAGCTTCAAAGCGTAAGGCTGATAGCAGCACATGAAATGAGTTCTAACCTGAGACAATGTGGCTCAGATCGTTACCTCACTCGTTCCCAGGAAAGTTGATAAAGAAGATAAAGAAGGTGTTTGCAGCTGAATGCTGTGAGCACCTTCTTCTTTTACACCCTTTTACACCTGAACCAGGGCAGACTCCATTCCTACGTTCTCATAGAACATTTTGCGATACTGTGAAGGTGTAGTGGCTTTATGCTTTTTAAATGTAGTGATGAAGTAGCTTAGATGCTCAAAACCCACATCCATGGCGATATCAACAATTTTGTGATCCGTATTCTCAAGCTGAACGCAGGCCTGTTGAACGCGGTAATAGTTAATGTAATCAACTGGGGTTTTCTGCACCATCTGTTTGAAGAAACGGCAGAAGTGTCCTTCGCTCATATTGGCTTCATCGGCCAGTTCTTTCAGCTTTAATGGTTCAGGATAACGTTTGTGGATGTACCCGAGCACGGATTTCAGGCGCTCTACCTTGTCATGACTCCCAGTAGCCACAGTGCCTTTGAGCGGAGCAGGTCTCATATGTTCGAACATTCGGGCAAATATGAGGTACAGGTACGCTTTTGTTGACATTTCACACGTTTCGGTTCGGGTGGCATGGTCTGCAAATATACGTTTCAGGAGATCCAAAATTTCTTGTCCCCAATTCTCATCTGCCTTGATATGACTGGGGGGAATCACCGTTTTGCGTATCAGTGGACCGATGAATTTCTCTTGGACCGTATCGAAGGTACGGCTGCCAAGCAGCTCGGGATTAAATACAATGGAAGAGAATACGCAGGGCACATCACTCTTCAGATACCCCGCATGAATCTCGCCTCTATTGATGAAAATCGCTTCTCCAGCTTGGACCTCAACAGTGTTCATATCGATCTGAAAGACGGCGCAGCCCTGGGTCACCATAGTGAACTCCATCTCATCATGCCAGTGGCAATCGAGAATGCTATCCCCGTTCAGTTGTTGAATATCTGGGTACACACTGACGGGATACATGGCATTGCCGTGAATCCGGTCTTCCCGTAATCGTTCACGTTCCATATCAGATTCTCCTTTTGTATCATTATTAATGTAATCGTTTCCATAGATTGGTGATGATGTTCAAGAATCGGATGTTTATTATCAAAATCGTGATATATTTGGTCAAAATAAGAGAAGAAATTCGTTATTAATATCAATATTATTATAATATAACCAAAGGGGGAAAGAAAACATGAAATTTACTGATGGATTCTGGATGACTCGTGAAGGGTACCAGATTCAAAACCCGACTGACATTCGTGATATTGTGCAAAAAGATAATTCTTTGACCGTATATGCGGCAACTAAATATATTCGCAGCAAAGGCGACACGTTGAACGGTACATTGCTGAAAGCAACGTACAGCTCACCAATGCCTAACGTTATTCGTGTAACCTTGAATCATCATAAAGGCGGAGTGAAAAAAGGGCCTGTATTTGAGCTTAACACACAAGAAGCTAACGTTGAGATCTCAAAAAATGAACAAGGCGCAGTTTTGAAAAGCGGCAACCTGGAAGTTCAAATCGACAAAACAAACGGTTGGGACGTTAGCTTCCTATATGGAGGAAAACGCATTACAGGTAGCGGTCAAAGAGCTGCCGGTTATATTACAGGTCCAAGCAAGGAAGCGTACTTCCGGGAGCAGCTTGATCTAGGTATTGGTGAATACGTTTACGGACTAGGTGAGCGCTTCACACCGTTTGTTAAGAATGGTCAAATCGTCGATACCTGGAATGAGGACGGCGGTACAAGCAGTGAGCAGTCCTATAAAAACATTCCGTTTTATTTGTCCAATAAAGGATATGGCGTATTTGTAAACCATCCTGAACGCGTATCGTATGAGATTGCATCCGAGAATGTATCTAAAGTTCAGTTCAGCGTAGAAGGCGAGACGTTGGAGTACTTCATTATCGGCGGTGACAATCCAAAGGATGTACTTGATAATTATACGAAATTAACAGGTAAACCAGCGCTTCCACCGGCATGGACTTTTGGTCTGTGGCTGACAACGTCATTCACAACGGATTACGACGAAGCAACGGTTAATCATTTCGTAGATGGCATGGCTGAACGTGATCTTCCGTTGTCTGTATTCCATTTTGACTGCTTCTGGATGAAGGAATACCAATGGTCTGATTTTGTATGGGATGAAGCGATGTTCCCGGATCCAGAAGGCATGCTTGCACGTCTGAAAGAGAAGGGCCTTAAAATCTGTGCTTGGATCAATCCATATATTGCAGAAAAGTCCTACTTGTTTGATGAAGGTATGGAGAACGGTTATCTGGTGAAAACAGCGGATGGCAGCGTATGGCAATGGGATATGTGGCAAGCAGGTATGGCTCTGGTTGACTTCACGAATCCGGATGCTGTGAACTGGTATAAGAGCAAGCTGGAAGTCCTGCTGGATCAAGGTGTAGATTCCTTCAAGACTGACTTTGGTGAAAGAATTCCGACAGATGTTGTGTACTTCGATGGTTCTGATCCGGTTAAAATGCACAACTATTATACACAGCTCTATAACAAAGCTGTATTTGAATTGCTCGAAGAGAAGATTGGCAAAAACGAAGCTGCCCTGTTTGCACGCTCTGCAACAGCAGGTGGGCAACAGTTCCCGGTTCACTGGGGTGGTGACTGCTCTTCCACGTATGAATCCATGGCTGAATCACTTCGTGGTGGCCTCTCACTGGGGCTTTCCGGTTTCGGATTCTGGAGCCATGATATCAGTGGTTTTGAAAGCACAGCGAGCCCTGATGTCTACAAACGTTGGGTACAATTCGGACTGTTATCTTCACACAGTCGCCTGCACGGAAGCACTTCGTATCGTGTGCCTTGGCTGTTTGACGAGGAATCCGTGGACGTTGTTCGTGACTTTACCAAACTCAAAATCAGCCTGATGCCGTACCTGTACAATTCTGCGGTGGAGTCGACGGTAAAAGGTATTCCGATGATGCGCGCTATGCTGCTGGACTTCCCAGAGGACCCAACAACATACAGCCTGGATACGCAATATATGTTTGGTGATTCAATTCTGGTGGCTCCAATCTTCAATAAGGAAGGCGATGTGCGCTACTACCTGCCTGAAGGAACTTGGACGAACTATCTGACAGGAGCGAAAGTACAAGGTGGACGCTGGATCAGTGAAAATCATGACTTCAAAACACTGCCAATGATGATTAAGCCAAACAGTCTGATCGCTGTGGGTGCTGTGGATAGTAAACCGGATTACGACTTTGCAAATGATGTGTCCCTGCACTTGTTCGAACTGGCTGATGGTCAAACGGCTCAAGCTGTCGTTGTGAACCAAGCTGCTGAACAGGAGCTGACAGTTAACGTTACACGTAATGGATCAGTGCTGGATGTTCGTGCTGAAGGTGCAGGTAAACCTTGGAACATCGTGCTTCGCGGTATTGAAAGTGTATCCAGCGTTGAAGGTGGTTCCCAAGTGTCTGGTGCAAATGGTGTTGTTGTTACAGCAGCAACAGGCGCAAACGCGCTTACAATCCAACTGTAAAATGATATAGTAAAAGAAAAGGACGGTGCCGAAAGGTGCCGTCTGTTTGTCTACGATGATAGGAGATTGAATGAAATGAGTACAATGAATTCTGGTTTGCACTGCACGATATCAGCAGAGATGCTGCATCATCTGGTAGAAATTAATTTTGGAAGCGATACCAAAGTGAAGGAGTTTGGTCTCCTGCAAGGTGGACTTTTTAATACAACCTATCGGATTCACCTTGAGCATACATCCTATACGGATGTGATTTTACGTTTGGCTCCAGAGCGGGGTGAGATGACGGCTGGTTCTGCGAGTGATCCCCTATTTTCGTTTGAACGTACGATGATGGCGGCTGAACCGATTGTGTATGAATATTACCGTAACGCAGGTATTCCTGCTCCCAACATTATCGCTTGTGATGACAGCGGATCGATCATTCCAAGAACGTACATGTTTATGGAGTTTATCCCGAGTAAGCAGCTCGATCACGCATCGATTTCAGATATAAACAAAGAGCGATTGTACCATCAGCTTGGCGCCTATACCGCCATCATGCATCAGATCGAGGGTACATCGTTTGGCTGGCCGCAGGGGGATGGGACGATTAAAGGATCGGATCAATGGTCCGAGGTGCTGCACTCTTTTGCAGAAGAAACGGCACTTAAAGCGGCACAAGTCAATTATATGTCAGGTGTGGGAGAAGAGATCGTTGCTATTTTCATCAAAAATAAAGACTTATTTGATCAAGTGACCCGTCCGGTACTCGTTCATAATGACCTGTGGGAAGCAAATGTACTTGTTCATCAGGTAAATGGTGAGCTAAACATTGCGGCCATCATCGACGGAGATCGTTCCATGTTTGCCGACAGGGAGTTTGAAGCCATATTGTCGTCAGAATCAGCGGCTTTTCATGAAGGATATGATCGTCCACTGGACTCATCCGCTGAAGGACAGGCACGCAGGCTTGCCTATCGAATACTGTCTTCGTATTTTAATGCCTACGTTCATGAACATCAGGTTAATCAACCTGAAGATGGTCAGAAGTATCGCCAGCGCACGCTGGATTTACTGCAGCAATGGAAGCAACTTGGACTTAACTAATTCGCAGGGGGAATGAAGGATGAAGGAGTATCATCAATACCCGATGTGGGACGCGTCACTTTCACTTGAGGAAAGGTTGGATGACCTGATTGCACGATTGACAACGGAGGAGAAGATCCGACTAATTCCTACACGCGAAGCAGCTGTACCAAGACTGGGCATTCCAGCCTACAACGTTGGGGGTGAAGCTGCCCACGGGGTTGCATGGAAAGGGGAGGCAACGGTATTTCCACAACCGCTCGGTCTATCAAGTACCTGGAATACAAGTCTCATGCGGGAGATTGGTTCAGTCATTGGCGATGAAGCGAGGGCATATCATCACCGTAATCCTGAAGTTCACGGGTTAACATTATGGGCACCAACGGTTGATCTGGAACGTGACCCACGCTGGGGCAGAACGGAAGAGGGATATGGCGAGGACCCGGTCCTCACGGGAGAAATGTCGGCGGCTCTCGTCAAAGGCATGCAGGGAAATGATCCTTTTTATCTGAAAATGGTCGCGACATTGAAACACTTTTTTGCCAATAATAATGAGAAAGATCGGCTGAATTGTTCATCCAGCATCGATCCGCGCAATCTGCGGGAATATTATTTGAAAGCATTTGAGACACCATTTGTGGAAGGTGGAGCCTTGTCCATGATGACAGCTTACAATTCCATCAATGGTACACCTGCCATTGAAAGTCCATATGTGAATGATGTGGTTAAGGGTGTGTGGGCGATGCCAGGTTTCATTGTATGTGATGGTGGAGACCTGTCACAGACGGTGAACTATCATGGTTATCACACCAGTCATGCCGAATCAGCAGCAGGTGCGTTGAAGGCAGGAGTGGATTGTCTTACAGATGAAGTTGATCTTGTTGTATCTGCTCTGGAGGAGGCTCTTGAAAAGAATCTGTTGGAAATAGCTGATTTGGACAGAGCGATCCGCAACATCTTTGGTGTGCGAATGCGACTTGGACAACTCGATCAGTCTGGACTCAACCCATATGCGTCTATTCCCGAGTCGTTATTATGTGCACCGGAACATGCCAAACTTAGTTATCGTGCCGCTGCCGAATCGATTGTTTTGCTCCAAAATGATGGTTTGCTTCCGTTGCAGCCAGAAGTGTTGCAGAAAATCAGTGTGATTGGGCCGCTTGCAGATGTTGTCTATACCGATTGGTACAGTGGCACACTGCCTTATCGTGTATCCGTCCTCGATGGATTGCGCAATCGCCTACCTGAAGCAGACGTGACCTATGTGGATGGGAATGACCGTATTCAGCTGAAGACAACAGACGGTCAGGTTATAACCTTGGGTGTGGAAGGTACACTCGTCGCTATACCGGAAGTCAGTGCACCTACAGCCGTCGAATTTGTACATCAGGATTGGGGTTGGGGAAGTCATACGCTGAGAAGTGTAAACAATAATCGATACGTTAGCTTAACCGAGCAAGGCATCTATCAGGCAAACGCACCGGAGATTGGTGGTTGGTTTGTGAAGGAAGTTGTTCGTATAGATCCTCTAACGGATGGAAGTAACACCTTGCGGTCTTGGAACGGGACCCCTGTTGGACTGAGCGAATATCAGGGACAGTCTGCTGTATCACCACTCCGGCCACAAGGAGAACAAACTACAGCTACAGGTAAAGGTACAAATCCGAATGATATTGGTGACTCTGGACACTTAAGTCAAACACCAGGCAATACACAGAGACCTTCTGCATTCAATATTGATATTGTGAACAGCGGAATACAACAAGCCGTAGAAGCTGCACATAGCAGTCAGGCATCTGTCGTTATTGTTGGCAACAGCCCATATATCAACGGCAAAGAAGAAATTGACCGCCCAAGTCTGCTGCTTCCGCCGAGTCAGGTCGAGCTTGTCAAAGCCGTGTGTGAAGCCAATCCCAATACAGTGGTTGTCATTATGGGCAGTTATCCATTTGCCTTGCAGGAGTTAAAAGGCATTGCCCGCGCAATCATTTATATGACACATGCAGGTCAGGAATTGGGGAACGCGCTTGCAGATGTGCTGTTAGGTCATTATGCCCCGGCAGGCAGATTGAATATGACATGGTATGAAGACGAATCACAGCTTCCTGACATGATGGATTATGACATCATTCAGAATGGCATGACTTATATGTATCATGAAGGACCGGTTCAATATGCATTTGGTCATGGCCTGACGTATTCGGAATTCGAATACAAAGCGATTCGTGTAAGTCGAAGTGCTTCGGCGGAAGCCGCCACCACAGATCAATTGAAGATTGAGGTGGAGGTACACAATAAGGGTGAACGTAACAGTGATGAAGTCGTTCAGATTTATGGATATTCACATACCTCGCGTGTGAAACGCGCTCAGAAGCAACTGCTTGCTTTCCGTCGTGTTCATGTCAAAGCAGGGACGCGCGTTACGATAAGTTTCGAGGTTCCTGTTCAGAAGCTGGCGCTATGGGATGTTACCCGAGATCGATACTGCCTGGAGACAGCAACCTGGGCCATCCTGGCAGGGCGTTCTTCCGCAGATATACGTCAGTCGGCTGATATTAAAATTGAAGGTGAGACGATTCCGGATCGTCCGCTGTATTTGCTTACCTTTGCCGAGAATTACGATGCTTGTGCAGGTGTTCTACTGGATGAATGTCTGGAAGGACGTTCGGCAGTTCGGGCAATCACTCCAGAGGAACCCTTATATCGAGAGGGTCAGTCGTCTTGGATCTCTTTCAACCATAATGCTGTTCAAGAAGTACAAGGATTTGAAGCCAGAGTGGCAGCTTTTGGGGAAGAGGGCAGACTGGAGATTCGTTCCGGAGGACTGGAGGGCGAACTGCTCGGTGTGTGTGAAGTTTCTGGACCTGGAGGCAGTGTGAATGGGAAAGATATCAAGTGGGCAACGGTTCAGTGTTTGCTTGAGGCGCCACATAAGGTGAATGAGCTATATATTGTCTTCAAAGGTGGAGCAGCGTTACGGCACTTTAGATTGTTGTAGTTGTAGCATGTCCTGAATAATCAACCTCCGAAACAAGCACAATAATGCTGTTGTGTGTAGAATCTGTAAAGGTGGTTGTGGTATGAACGATAAAAAGTGGGACCTCGTCGCACTTGCTTCCATCCCTTTAATTATGACCTTGGGTAATTCCATGCTTATACCGATCCTGCCACAGATTGAACGTGAGTTGAAGGTATCTGCATTTAAGGTCAGTATGCTCATTACAGTCTACGCTGTAGTTGCCATCCTGCTTATTCCTCTTGCAGGGTACTTGTCGGATCGTTTTGGCAGAAAAGCAGTTATCATTCCCAGCCTCGTTATTGCAGCCGTCGGAGGTGCTGTAGCTGGTGTGGCAGCATGGATGCTGAACGGAAACATAGCCTACTGGACCATTCTGGGTGGCAGGTTATTGCAGGGAATAGGCGCTGCCGGCGCATTTCCTATTGTTATCCCGTTGGTTGGGGACATGTTTAATGATGAGAACGAAGTAAGCAAAAGTCTGGGTATCATTGAGACCTCGAATACGTTTGGTAAAGTCATAAGTCCGATTCTGGGTGCAGCGCTGGCAGTCTGGTTTTGGTATGCGCCATTCATGGCTATTCCTATCCTTTGTGTGCTTTCGCTGGTCCTTGTTATTTTCCTGGTGAAGACTCCCCGGAAAAAAGAAAAGCCTCCCACCTTTACTGAATTTGTGGCATCCATTCGTGACGTATTAAAAGAAAAGGGACGCTGGTTGTATGCGTTGTTTGCAATCGGTGGTATTTGCATGTTTGTCATCTTTGGTGTGTTATATTATCTATCCGAAACGCTGGAGAGCGAATTTGCCCTGAAAGGTGTACTTAAAGGACTTGTCCTTGCGATTCCGCTGGCAGCGTTATGTTTGTCTTCTTTCCTGGCAGGGAAGTGGATTGGGAAGAACAAAACGCGAATGAAATGGCTTGGCTTTGCAGGACTTGCGCTTCTGACGGTATCCCTTGGCGTTATAGGTTTATTCGATAATATTTATGTTGTAGTAGGTCTTTTCACATTGGGAAGTGCCGGAATAGGTGCAACGTTACCATGTCTGGATGCTTTGATTACAGAAGGCGTGGACAAAAAACAGCGGGGCACAATTACGGCTCTGTTCAGCAGCATGCGATTCATTGGGGTATCTCTTGGTCCACCTGTCGTTTCTTTGTTGATCGGTTCTCATCATTTCCTGCTTTTTGGTGTGCTCGCTGCGTCTGGCGCAGTGGGCGGATTACTCACCTTATTTGCAGTTAAGCCGGATAAGGGAGATCAACCTACTTCAGGAAGCAAGCAGAAACAGGACGAAACATCTATGGATGTGATCCAGACGAGTAGGAGGTATGCTCCCATAGGTCGCAAGAAAAGTCCATTTTAGATAGACGGTGCTGTACGCTGCGTTCATTTCCATGCTGTCTTAAGTTTAACATTCAAATCTGTTTTAATAAAAAACGCGTTTACGCCTAAGAAAGCGGATGAATTTGCTTTCTCGGTGTAAACGCGTTTTTATGTTCAGAATGACTTTAACCAATCATTCGTGTTTACTTTTATTCGACTGTCTAGTTTCGGTGTTGCCGGCTCCAGATTCTGAATTCTTGGATTGATCTTGAGGTGGTTCCGTTGCAGTGATATGAGTATGAGCGAGCAGAGCATGAGGTTCAATGGAGAAGCTGCCGCTTCGTTTTCCCTGGATCAGATATATAAGCAAGAACAGAATCATAAACATCACGGAATATCGATACATATCGGTATAACTGGTTATGGCCGCAATGGCGCCAAGAAGAAGGGCACCGGTCGCAATACCCAGATCCAGCGAGTTCAAAAACATACCATTAGCCATACCCCGTTGAGTAGGAGATACAACTTGAATCATCCAGGTCTGCAGAGACGACTGCATGGAACCATAACCGACTCCGTAGATAAAGGCAGCAATGAACAGGAGGGACATGGAGGTTGCATACGAGAGCAGAATGAGGCCGACAGCAACGAATATTGCCCCTGGGATGAGCAGTGCTTTTGGCCCTTTATTGTCATAGATCCGTCCTGCAAATGGTCTGACCAATAACACGGCGAGTGCATTGAACAAAAAGAACAGCGCAGGATTGGCCAGATTGGCTTCCTTACCATACAAAACGATGAATCCGACAAGCCCGCCATAGGTGATGGATAATAGGCAATTCAGCACACTGGGCAGAATCAGCTTGCGGTTGAAAGGTGTCTTCTGTTTTGGGTTGGACCCTGAAGCACTTGTTGTGGCTTGTGGCATGATGGTTGTACTGTTATCGGTTCTGACTGCTTTTTTGCGTGTCAGCGAATAACTCAGTGGATAGATCACAGCTAGCACACCCGCAGTACATAACATCAGGGTTACAAAACCTGCTCCCTGGAGCAGAGTGACCCCAATGATTGGCCCCATAGACATAGCCAGGCTAGTCGATAGACCAAAGTAACCCATACCTTCACCCATTCGTTTCACGGGCACAATGTCCGAGGCCATCGTTGGAAAAGCGGTACTGCTCATACCAAACCCGATACCAAACAACATTCTGAGCAACAAGAGCACAGCTATACCGGCAGCAAAATAATAGCCGAGCGTTGCCAGCAGGGCTACGGACAGGCCTATATAGATCATGGCGTTACGAAGACCCTTCTCCAGTGCTTTCGCGGAATAGAGACGGGCTGCTATGGCACTTAGTGCAAACAGACAGGTGAATAAACTTACTTCAAATGCATTGGCGTGAAATCGCTCCTGAACGTAGGACGGAAGCGGAGAGACAATCATGTGCAGTTGCAAGAACAACAAGAAGTTGCACAGCATCAGCAGTATAAAATCGGTGGTCCATAGTCTAACTTGTTGTGTAGATTGTTCTTTCATGATGATGTATTCCCCCTGAGTTGTGATTCATTACAAGTTGCGGTTAATGAGGGAAAGAGTATGTTTAAATGCTTCCATCTGGTCTTCGGATATACCTTCAGCAAGTTCTTTATTCATTTCTCTTTCAATCGGAACGAGGATATCAATTAACGCTTTGCCCTCCGTGGTGAGATATAACAGGTAGGCTCTGCGATCCTGTTCGCTGGTCCGGCGTTCTACCCAGCCTTTTTTCTCAAGCAGATCAATAATCCGCGCAGTGGTGGGTTGGTCTTTGAAGACACGTGCAGCGAGCTCCTTCTGATTCACACCTTCACCGCGGTCAACATTAAAGAGAACAGAAAATTGCTCTGTCGTAATATCATAAGGTTTGAATCGTGTCGCAAGTAAAGCTACAGCTTTACGATGTGTGAAACCCAGCATGAATCCAACAGATTGTTCCAGTGTATAGTCCATGTGATTGCTAGACCTCGCTTCCATAATAAAATGTCCCAATTAATTAGTTGTTACAACAACTATATGTCAAACAAGTATTTTTGTCAAAATGAAATATTCTCATATCGAACTTACGTGTGCGCTGTGCAATGATCCAAAAATACTGTTAGAATAGTAATGAAACCGCTCTTATAGAATCGATGTCTAGCGTGCTTGAAAAATGGAGAAAACCAATCTGCTCTAACTAATGTTGGAGATGAACAAGGAGAGCTGTGTATGCTAAAGAATATACCCGCAATAATACCTCCAGAGTTACTCAAAATCATGTCCGAAATGGGCCATGGAGACGAGTTGGTTCTGGCGGATGGCAATTTCCCCGCAGCCAGTCATGCCAAGCGACTGGTACGTTGTGATGCACTGGGAGTTGTTGAACTGTTGGATGCCATCCTGCAATTATATCCACTGGATACCTATGCTGAGCGTCCCGCTGCTGTCATGCAGGTTGTGAAAGGGGATCAGGTGATCCCGATCATATGGGAAGACTATCGCCGGTTGATTGAAGAATATGAAGGCATAACGGATGCTTTTGATCATGAAGAGCGATTTGATTTTTATAAACGTGCTTCGAATGCCTATGTGATTGTTGCAACTGGTGAGCGAGCGCAATATGCCAATCTGATTTTGAAAAAAGGTGTCATTTTCCCCGATGCTGATCCTGGTCAGGAACAGCAGAATGCTGAATCGAACTGAATAATTACGGCGACGGAGCAGTGGATGCTTTGGTCGCCTTTTTATTTTTGCCAATACGAAGTAAATATAACAAAACGTACAGAATTGGCATGGACTAGATAAGCAGGATGCAATCTGGAAACGCGCATGAACGAATGTCAGCTCACTGCTCAAGATACTACAAACTTTGATGCAGATGATGAATGGGGAAAAGGGAAGGACTGTTTTACAATTGAAAGAAATACAAACGAGGAGACGATGGTCTCCATCCCAGAGGAGTTGAGTAAAATGCAACACCGAATCAGACAAGCGGGTCTTCTTGATAGTAACGAAGTGGGACAATTGTTTAATGAATACAGGATGTTCTACAACCAAAATGCTGACATTGAGGCAGCACGTCAGTATATTAGAGAACGAATGGAAGGCCATGAATCGGTGATTTTGGTAGCAGAAAAGCCAATCTCGAATGGCTTTATTTGTACTGGATTCGTTCAACTGTATCCCAGTTTCAGTTCGGTATCGATGGGGCCTGTCTGGGTGCTTAATGATCTATATGTGCATACGGATTATCGTCAGCAAGGCATTGCCAGGAAGCTCTTGCAAGCAGCCAAGCAATTGGCATCTGAGCGAGGAGTTCTTCGTATATCACTCTCAACTGAGTTAAGTAACAAACAAGCGCAAGCTTTATATGAATCCGAAGGATATGCACAGGATACCAAATTCATGTATTATGAACTTAATGTATAAGAGGTTGCTCGAAAAGACTCACTATATGAATGAATGGCACACTCGTGTCGTCGGCAACAAGGGAGGGGAGTCGCAACATGATGCAGTGGATTGCCATGATCACGATGTTAATTGATCATATAGGGGCTGTCTTTTTTCCACATATTATAGAGTTGAGGATCATAGGCCGTATCGCTTTTCCAATCTATGCTTTTGCAGTGTATGTCGGTTATAAACATACACGAGACGTACAAAAATACATATGGCGGCTGTTCTGGATCGCGATCATATCACAGGTGCCGTTCATGGCTGCGTTTAATCATTATTCTCTGAACGTGGTATGGACATTGTGGTCAGCCCTGTTGGTATTATTCGTTATTGATAAATTGCCATCCAAACTACTGGCGATTCCGATTGTAATTGGAGCAGGTTGGTTCATGGAAATTAGCCAAATGGATTACGGGATGTACGGGTTGTTATTGGTTCTGTTATTCCGCTATTTCCAGGGTCCTGTACTTGTCGTAGCACATGTCGTGTTAAATGGACTATATCTTCTGCTGCATAACAGCTCTGTGCAAATGTATAGTGTGCTCGCAACCGCCGGCATTGCTATTGCTCAGTATTACCAAGCGGGATTCCGTATGAAGGGGCCACGTTGGGTCTGGCGTTATTTCTATCCAGCGCATCTTGCCATCATTGCAATTATCCGATGGGTCTAAAAGAGTGATCCGGAATGAAGCCAAAAACAAAGAAGCCACTTTCATCGTCAGTGAATGACGATAAGATGGCTTCTTTCGTGTGACCTTATTTATTAATTAAATGCTAATGATAAAGTGAACTTACTCCATCGCTGTAGAAGTGCCGTTATGGCGCCGGATTGCAGACGGGAAATATCCAATCTGAACGGCGTAGTCTAACATGGCGGAGATGAAGCGATCATCTGTTTTTGCACATGAGATACCGGCAGGTTCCACATAAGCCGTGGTGACAGGGCAAGCATAGATATATGCTGAATCCTTCGCACCGTCGCCTTCAAGCTGTGCAATAGCCAACTGAAGAGCTTCCGGCTCTTTGCTGATGCTGGCATCGAACAACCAACGTGTGTAATCCGCGAATGGTAGCGTTTCGACTTCGTAACCAGCCCGATTCACAGAACGGATCAGCTCATCATAACGGATGGGCTCCGGATTACAGATGTGGAATACACGACCAGCGGTATCCTGACGTAAGGCCAGATGAACGATAGCTTCACTTGCATAGTTGATCGGTGTAAAATCAACCATCCAGTCAGCCGCAGGAGCCTTGCCGAGCAATAACATCGCTTTAATCATACGATAAAAGGCGTTGCTATCAATATTGGACTGGAAGCGTCCAGTTTCGGAGTGGCAAGTGAGATTACCTGCACGATAGATGCTGACAGGTACACCTTCCTCTGCCGCAATCATGAGCACTTTCTCGGCTTCAAGCTTGCTGTCCGAATACAGGTTGTCCACATGCAAGTCAGCCGGGAACCGATCATATTGCAGGGAAGATTCCCATTGTCCGCTGAGTGCCAGATCTTCCGGAATACCCATCGTGGATACATGGTGGAAGGAAGCACCTGGTTTGCTACGAATCAAGTCTAGCAATGCGACCGTTCCTTCCACGTTTGTTTTGGCGAACTGATCGGCATCGCCGAAATGACGTACGTCTGCAGCGCAGTGGATGACACGGTCAATTCGATCCTGAACATAAGCCCTTTGTTCATCGGACAGACCGAGATTAAGTTGTTCGAGATCCCCTTCAATAATCTCCACGCGAGTGGAGAGTTGGTCAGTCAGTTGTTTGCCGAAATATCCTTCCAGCACGTTAGTCAAACGTTCCATTGCAGTTATTCCATTGGAAGGTCGACGAACAAGGGTGTAGATTCGTGTGCTGGAATTCAGAATTAACTGTTGCAGCACATGAGAGCCCAGATAACCAGTCGCTCCGGTCAGTAACACATGCTCAGGTTCACGAATGAGCGGATAACCCAACTGGGATGTTAGCTCCACAGGGTGTTCGGATAGTTGTGTAATCATACCTTCGGTCACCACTGAATCCGTAACTACTGCTGCACTGAGAGCCAATACTTCCACACGACGAGCGAGAGCGCGGACTGTTTTCTCGGCAAAGAAGTCGGCGATTTTCAGCTGTGGATAATGTGGCTTCAGAATGACCAGTACATGAATGACCCGGAGTGAATCACCACCGATATTGAAGAAGCTGTCTTCGACACCGAAGTCATCGTGCTGAAGGATTTCTTTCCATGCGTCCAGGATAATGGATTCCGTCTCCGTCTCAGGCATGACCCGGTCAGGGCGATCTTCATGTCGTTCCACATGAGGCAGAGATATCATCGCTTTGCGATTGATTTTTCCAGTTGGTGCAATCGGCATTTCATCCAGCTGACAGATCCACTTTGGTACAAAATAAGAAGGAAGTTTCTCCGTCAGTTCTGCCTTGATGTCCGAAACAGAGAGGGTACTGCCATCTTTCGATGTAAAGTAACCAACCAGCATATTTTGTCCATCGGATTCTTTCTTCGGAATGACGGCAACGTTCTGGATCTGATCAAGCCGTGCAAAGTGATCTTCAATCTCCCCGATCTCAATCCGGTGACCACGAATTTTTAACTGAGAGTCACTGCGACCAACATATTCCAGCATCCCGGTATCCAGCAATTTGGCAATATCGCCAGACTTGTAGATTTTCTCACCTATCGCAAACGGGTTCTCAATGAATGCTTGCGCTGTACGTTCTGGCTGATTCAGATAACCTTTGGCCAATGCAGGGGTAGCAATATATACCTCACCAGGTACACCTGCCGGACAGAGCTGTTGTTCTTCATTTACAATGTATACTTTGTAGTTATGAATCGGTTTACCGATAGGGATGTTCACCACATGTTCAGGAACCTGCTCACTGATGCGGTGAGTAGTTGTGGCTACTGTACATTCGGTAGGTCCGTACACATTAACAATATCAATCTGGTTTCCGAATTTGCGCTGGAAGGCACGAACCTGTTCACCATATAACGCTTCTCCGGCTACAGTAATGATTCTGACTTTGGCCAGCTTGTGGAAACCTTCATCGGATAAGTAGGAAGCAAGCTGATTGAAGAAAATCGTAGGCAGTATCGTAATGATGGTTGTTCCTGTACGTTCAATTGCACTTGCGAATTCTTCAACGGATACACGTTCTTCCGCAGACAACAGATATAATTCTGCTCCATAGAACAAGGCGCCGATGGTATCCCACACGGATGCATCAAAGCTGTATGTAGCAAACTGGGTTAATACATCTCCTGGTTGAATGTCACAATCACGCTGAACCACACTGCCAAGATTGGTTACACCCCGGTGGGCAATCAGTGCACCTTTGGGTTTACCGGTCGACCCTGACGTGTAGATAATATACGCAAGATCATCCGGCTGAATATCCAGATTGGGGTTACTTGCTGCAAATCCGGCTAAACGACCATCCACAGAGAGAATCTGACGGACCGTAGCTATACTGGAGAACAAGCTGGAAGCTTGGGCATAAGAAGCTTCCGTTGTCAGCACGAAGGAGGACGCCGTATCTTCCACGATATAGCTGTTACGTTCTTGTGGGTGCTCAGGGTCGATCGGAACATATGCACCACCTGCCTTCAGAATACCAAGCAGGGATATGATCGTCTCCAGACTTCGATCCATAAAGATACTGACGAATTCACCTTTCTGCAATCCATTGGATAACAGAACACGTGCAACCTGATTAGCTCGTTCATTCAATTCCCTGTACGTATAACTTTTGTATGGCGATGTTATCGCTGGTGAATCCGGATATGCCGCTGCCGTTGCTTCGAACCAGCCATGAACCGTTTGATTCTCTGGTTCAAGAACAGAAGTATCATTCATTTCACGGTAAAGCAATCGATCTGAGGCGGAAAGAATATCTACCGTACCGATTGCTTTCTCACCGTCACGCACAAGGGCGAGTAGAAGAGTCTGATAATATTCTGCATATCTCAGCACGGTAGACTCTTTTAACAGTGAACTATCATAGAACAGATCGAGGATGAGCATGTTCTGATCATCTCGAACGTTCCAATTTAATATTTGAGGAGCTTGAGGCAACTGTACACTATTCAGCATAAAAAACGATTCAGGGTATCCACCGTTTTGCAACGTGTATTCAATCTTGAGCTGCTCTGAAACCTGATGACATAGTTGGTTGAAGGTCAATTTCCCCTGAATCTGTAAAGAAAGATAGGAAGCTGCCTGATCGGGGGAAAGTATACCTATGGCAAGTTCCTGTTCAGCTGACAATCGGAATAACAAGGCTGCATAAGCTGAGAGGAGTACCGGGTACACCATCTGTTCTCCATACTTCTGTTTAAGTTCACGGCTCAGAGAAGCATGTAATGTGATTTGAGCAGACTGATAAGAGAATGATTGTTGACGTCGCCCAAAATCCAGTGGAATCTGCAGAACTGGCAAGCTAGATTCCATGGAATGGGAAGAAGATGGTTGGTTTTCAATCACTTCAGTTATTCCTCCTTGGTTCAAACCGAATGTTTGTGGATTTGAATTATTGTTTGCTTACATTGAAATGAGAGATCAATTCTTGGAGTTCCTCAGACATGCTGTTAAGGCGTGTGGAGGAGTCTACCAGTGTAATCAAAGATGCTTTTTGCTCATCAACAGATGAGGAAATTTGTTCACTGCTGTTTGCTGTCTTACTTACGCTTGAAGACAAGTCGTCCGCTGTAGCGGTCATTTCCTCCGTACCCGCAGAGATTTCTTCTGTCGCGCTTGATACTTCCTGAATCTGATTAGATACTTTTTTCGCTGCTTCTAAAATATCTTCGAACAGTTGTCCTGTTTGATCGGCTACACTGAGTCCTGTATCTACTTCTGACGTACCTTGTTCCATTGCACGTACAGCTTGTTTAATTCCAGCTTGAATCTCTTGGATCAATACGCCAACCTGGCTGGTTGCTTGTTCAGACTGCTCGGCAAGTTTGCGTACTTCACCTGCAACAACTGCAAATCCTCTTCCTTCTTCACCAACACGAGCTGCTTCAATGGAAGCATTAAGAGCAAGCAAGTTAGTCTGGCTGGAGATACCTGAGATGATATTGAGAATATCGCCGATTTCCTGTGAACGACTCTCCAGAACCTCAATGGCAGAAGCGGTATTCTTAACCGATTCCGTAATCAGATTCATCTGTTCGGATACCTGACGGACAACACTGTTACCTTGTTGTGAACGACGTTCCATCTCATAGGCTTCATCCGCTACACTTGCGGAGCTACTGGCAATCGTCTGGATTACGGTAGCCATCTCGGACATGGCACGTGCACTATCCCGGGTTGCCTGTTCCTGTGAACGAATGTTGGAAGTGATTTGAGTCACATTGTTATTGATAGAATCTGCATTCTCACTGTTGCGTTCGGAAACTTCATATAGCTCTTTGGCAGACTGATTTACTTCTTGTGATGTGATTTGCACTTTAACGATAGTATCGTTGATTTTGCGAACCATGGTGTTGAACTTCTCGTTAACGAGTCCCAGATCGTCTTTGCCTGTCGGAATGTTGACATTCAAATTACCCCGACTTACGTCATCAATTCCTTTGATCAAGTGACGGATAGGGGAAAGTGTGTTTTTAACTACAAGGTATTGGATAATCAGGAATAACAGCAAGAAGGCCACAAGGATGATAATTCCGTTTTTGAGCAAGGAGTTTAGTCCCGCGGGTACGGCTGATGCATCTGCATCAACGGCAAAATATGAGAAAATCTTACCGTTGCTGTCTTTGATTGGATATGCAATGGTTGTCCATGTTCCGAAATCATCGGAATAAAATGTTGTGAATGTTGGGCGATCCGTATTAAGCATTTCTTTCAGTGCATTGGCTACAACGACCGGCTGCTCATACATGTCACCAATATTTACGTTCTCACTTTGAAAAGCTTCTCTTAGATTGGTCGGCATCGCTACAAGGGAAGTTAATCTCTTGTTATCGCCACCGAGCTCAACACCGAAGATGTAGGCTTGTGCAATGTTAGGATAATATTCTTGCATCTCATCGAAATACGCTCGTAATTTCGTTTGTGTTGCTCCATCATAGCTACCTTCCGTAATAGCAGCTTGTACCTCGGTAGGGTTGATATCTTCAGCCCACTTTTTGGTAATTTGTTCCACCTGTCCATGCAGTTGATCAACAAGAACTGTTTTTTGAAAATAGTAACTGCTTGCGATAAGTGCTACCCCGATGATAACGATATTGGTAAATGAGAGTAACAAATTTTTGGAGAAAAACGACATGCTTTTCCAACTTAATGATTTCACTAAATTCCACTCCTGATCTTCTTTAAATTAAGAAACTTTAGGGTTGCATTGGTACAGTGAACTAGATCATTCCGTGATCCCCTCCAAAGGAAATTTATGCGACCATGGTCTTGGTTTATCAGTCGCTTTCGTAGAGACTTATGTACCGTATGAACCATAGGTGTCTAATTATTAAAACACATCTATAATTAATATGTCGTATAAAATGTCGTTAAATTGAATAGTATCGTTAAATTTTTTTTAATATTTTACGTATTTATGGACATATCAGATGGTTTATAGGTATTTAGAACTGTTTATTTTAAAATTTCCCATTTTTTAGCTTCATTCTGTATTCTATAACATGGTGGGTAAAAATACATCCTTCAACAAAACAAAAATATGATGGCAGAGATGCAACAGAAGGCACGGATATACATCGGAAGCGGTTTTATCTATAATAACTACATATGCATTTCTCAAATTATGAGCAGCGGGGGTTTATAGATGAATCTTAAACAGATAGCAGCAGAGCGTGCGGCAGAATATGTTGAAGATGGAATGAAGGTTGGATTGGGTACAGGTTCAACAGCTTATTATGCCATCTGTCGGATCGGTGAGCGGGTACGTGATGGATTGAACATTCAAGCGGTTGCCACTTCAGAGGCTTCAGACAAGCTTGCCCGTGAATGGGGGATTCCCATCGTCCCATTTGACCAGATTGGACGTCTGGATCTGACCATTGATGGTGCTGATGAAGTTGATCCCGAATTTAACCTGATTAAAGGGGGGGGCGGGGCTCTTTTGCGTGAGAAAATCGTGGCGGCCAATAGTGACAAATTGATTATTGTAGCGGATGGCAGCAAAGCCGTGCAAAAGTTGGGGAAATTCCCGCTTCCAGTTGAGGTGGTTCCATTTGCTTCTGAGTGGACCTTCCAGGCGCTTGAAAAATTGGGGTGTCAACCACAGTGGCGGATGGATGGACAGCAACGTTATCTGACAGACAACGGAAACCTGATAGCAGATTGCCACTTGGAGGCGATTGATCACGCTGCGGACCTTAATGTTCAATTGAACATGTTACCAGGTGTTGTTGATAACGGACTATTTGTGGATATGGCTAGTACAGTCATTCTTGCCAATGCGGACGGAAGTATCGAAGAACTTCATCGTTCTTAATATGGAAGAGGGTGCTTTTCATCGTATGAAAGAACTGCCAATCGTTGATGGTGAACTTGTACTCAGGTGTGTGGAGAAACAGGATCTGAAAGAACTCTACGAATTGATCTACAGTGATGACATACCTGAATGGAAGCAATGGGATGCACCCTATTACCCACTTAAACACGAAAGTTATGAAAGTTTTGAACAAGGTATGCTCAAACGTATGGAAGTAGGTCCAGGCGATTCCAAACCCGTATCAATCCGTATTATTGAATCCGACAGACAAATTGTGGGTACAATCAGCTATTACATAGAAGATGAGTTATCCATGTGGCTGGAAATGGGGATTGTAATATACAGATCTGTCCAGTGGGGACGCGGGGTTGGCACACGCTCACTTGTCATGTGGTCAAGTCATTTGTTCGAACAGATGCCTTTGGTTCGGGTTGGATTGACTACTTGGTCTGGTAATAAACGTATGATGCGTGCGGCTGTGAAAGCCGGATTACAGGTGGAGGGTCGAATGCGGAAGTGTCGTATCGTTCGCGGGCAATATTATGATTCAATTCGTATGGGGATGCTCCGTGAGGAGTGGGAGCAGAAGCTGGCCCCTCATACGAGCCGAAATGTAAACAACTGATGGAGGATTATTGAAATGCTGAACACGGAGGACAACCGGGAACTGTCTTTACAATTATTCGTGGTTCTTGTTCGGGCCTACAATTCTGTGACCTCACGTTCCAATCGGGACATCCAGAGTCACGGACTGAATACGACAGAATTTGGTGTGCTTGATTTGTTATATCATAAGGGACCACAGGCATTGCAAAAGATTGGTGAAAAGGTGTTAATGTCCAGTGGTAATATTACGTATGTTGTAGATAAGTTGCAAAATAAAAATCTGCTGTTTCGTCGACCATCCAAGGAAGATCGGCGTGTCATTTACGCTGAGTTAACCGAGGAAGGAAGAGAACTGTTCACACAGATATTTCCTCAACACCATCAGGTCATCATTGATGCTTTGGAAGGACTTGACCCTTCCGAGAAAGTAGCTGCGATTAAGATGTTGAAGAAGCTGGGACTGGCGGCAGAAGGGAAAACTGACTTGCGTTCATAACGCAGGTCAGTTTTTTTGTGGATCTCGAAAAGTACAGGTATATACTGGCTGACTGACTTGCAAGGCACTCCATAATATAGGAAGATTGTTCTATACATTCATCGTGTGTAAAACATGATTATCGAAAGTTCATGTATAATGGAACATAACGATTTAAGAGCGGAATGGATGGATTGGATCAAGTAGAAGAACCTATCCCGATTGCAAGTCAGCTAACATCAATCTCATTCTGGATTAGTCACGAATGAAGATTGAGTAGGATGCGGGTATGAGGAGGGGTGCATCTATGAGTCATCAAGAAGCAGGAGAACGTTTGCTCCAAGAATCTGCGAACTTAGCTGATAAAATAACGGAGAAACAGTATCTCAGACAGCCCGATTTACTTGAGCGATTTGGCGAGAATGGAAAAATGCGAACCAAACAGGATTCGGAGTATAGCTTGAACTATTTGGCAGAAAGTGCGCTCGTACAGAGTCCAGGTCTGTTTACTCATTATATTGCCTGGCTGAAAGTTCTACTTGAGGGTTATAAGGTATCACCAGAAGACCTGGCGATTAATCTCAATCTGATAAAAGAGACCTTGGAAGAAGAATTTGACCATCCGTCAAAGTCACTTCTGCTCGAGTATCTGGAGATGGGAATATATAGAACAACACACTTGGAGTCACAGGCGGGTTACATCAACGAATCCATGCCATATGGAGATGCTGCGCAATCTTACTTACAGTGCTTGCTAGAGAATAAGCGGAAAGAAGCCTTTGAGATCATTGAAGCCCAGTTAGAAGCCGGGGTGACGATTCGTGACATTTATCGATATATCTTTCAGCCTACCCAATATGAAATTGGACGATTGTGGCAATGCCATCGTATCAGTGTGGGGCAAGAACACTTTTGTACGGCAGCGACCCAGTCATTCATATCACGTCTTTATTCTCGCTGGCTAATTCATACGGGTCAGGATAAAAAACTAGTGGCTACCTGTGTAGGCAGTGAGCAACATGAGATCGGACTGCGTATGCTCACAGATGTGTTCGAGATGGAAGGTTGGGATACGCACTATCTGGGAGCCAATGTTCCCAATGGAAGTGTCATAGAGGCTATACAGCGGCATCAGGGCGATGTTGTTGCGATTTCAGTTACGATGACGTATCACCTTCATCTGGCCAAAGAGTTGATTCATCTGATCCGTCATCATCCGGCAACGGCACATGTGAAGATTATGGTGGGGGGATATCCCTTTAATATTGATCAGGAGTTGTGGAAAACGATAGGAGCTGATGGTTATGCTCCAGGAGCCGATGAAGCGGTAGCGGTTGCAGAACAATTGCTGTCTCAGCCAGTTACATGTAATTATCTTGATATGGTTAGGGATTAGGAGAGGGATGTTGTGATGTCTAATGAGAGCGGAGAGATACAGAGGCTACGCAGAACGATTGAGCAGTTATCAGATCAGATGATCCGGAGTAAAGAGCAAGAGGAACGGACACTTACGGAATTCTCGGATATGAATAATGAACTGGTGACACTCCAGCGTCTGCTTGCAAAGAACAATAACAGTCTTGAAGCTGCACGTCAGCAAGCAGTAGATGCAGGTGATTCAAAAATCGCATTTATTGCAGGCATCAGTCATGATTTTCGTACGCCATTAAATGGCATATTGGGGATGGCTGAGATGCTGAAGTTGTCTCCCTTGTCTGAAGAACAGGAGAATTCCGTTTCCGTTATACAGGATGCTGCCAAACTGCTGCTTAAGCTGATTCAGGATCTTCTGGATCTGTCCAAACTTGAGGCGGGGCAGATGCGACTTGAACTGGGAGAAGTGGATCTGCAAGAGACGATAAACTATATCGTTCGTTTGCTCGAACCCCAAGTCAGAAAGAACGGAAATCAGTTATCGATAGACTGTGACCCCAGAATCTCTACCCTTCTTGAAGGGGATTCAACGAGAATTACACAGATACTGATCAATCTAATTCAGAATGCGAACAAATTCACATCAGAAGGTATGGTGCGGATACGAGTCACCCTTATGGAAGATGATGAAGTTACACAAATGATCCGCTTTGAAGTCGAAGACACGGGGATTGGTATCTCGGAAGAAGATCAGAACCAGTTATTTCAACCCTACATGCAGACTGAACGAGGACGCTCAAGTGAGTATGGAGGAACTGGCCTTGGATTATCGATCTGCAAGTCGCTCGTTACACTGATGGAAGGTCAGATTGGAGTAGACAGTCAGGAGGGTGAAGGATCAACATTCTGGTTCGAACTTACACTTGGTAAGAAAGACGGTAACCAGTCCGCTAACCAGTCTGTTGCTTCCGCTCAAAAATATCAGGGGCAGGATATGGATGATGAAGCTCCTTCTGTATCTGTATTGCTGGCCGATGATAATGCCATCAACCGGCAGCTGGTTATGTTGCAACTCAAAAAACTGGGAATAACCCAAGTGGACGCTGTAGTGAATGGGGAAGAGGCAATAGCTGCTTTTCTCAGCAAAAAATACAGTTTGATTCTCATGGATTATATGATGCCAGTGATGGACGGTTTGGAGGCAACACGCAAAATCCGCTCGATAGAAATGGATGAAATGCGCCATACCACACCAATCATTGCAATGACAGGTAATGTCATGCAGGGAGAGAAAGACAAGTGTATGGAAGCCGGGATGAATGACTTTATTGGCAAACCCTTCACGCTGGAAATTTTGAGTAAGATGATCGAGAAGTGGCAGCAATCCTCCGAACCGACCGAGGTACTAAATATGAGCATCGTACATGAGATTGCGGAATTAAACACCGATGGCGATCGTACACTCCTTGGTATGTTGTTGGACATGTATCGTACCGATACACCGGGCAAAATTGAGGCGCTGCGCAGACATATTGTGTCCGGTGACCATGTTGCTGCAACCGAGGTAGCCCATGATCTGAAATCAGGGAGTTTGAGCCTAGGGATTCGTTATTTATCAACTTTGTTTGCTCAGATAGAGCAGTTCGCGAAGGAAGGTCAATCACGGAAAGCAGAACCTTTGCTGGATGCTTTGTTACCCGCCTATCAAGCAGCATGTGCAGCACTGCAACGAGTAAGTAAAGATTGAATATATCTTAATAAGGAAAGAGGGTAGGGCTCGTTCATGTTATTCTACGTACTTGCAGTACTGGTACTGATCGTTCTTGCACTTCTGTGGACAGGAGGGCTTTATTTTTTCAAAACGGCCATTCGCCGTACGCCAAAAACGTTTTTGGTAGATAATCCAAATCTGATGCCTGAACCGGACAATGAAATCATTAGCAGTGCTTCTGACCTGAAGTGGCTGGATGCTCAGCCTACAGAAGAGATATCTCTTCAATCACATGATGGATTAAAACTGTATGGTACATGGCTCGGTTCCAATAAAGGGTCGAATCAGACGGTTATTCTGGCACATGGTTATTCGGGGAGAGGCAGAGAAATGGCTGGATTCGCCCGGTTTTATGCGGAAAAGCATGGTTATAACGTACTCATGCCAGATGATCGAGGTCATGGACAGAGTGAAGGTGATATCATTGGTTTTGGTTGGTTAGATCGGAAGGATTATGTCCAGTGGACCAACTGGGTGCTTGAAAAAGTGGGTACACAAGGGGAAATCATATTGCACGGCATATCCATGGGAGGAGCAACCGTACTGATGACAGGTGGTGAAGTTCTGCCGATTCAGGTTAAAGCGATTGTATCTGATTGTGCGTATACATCCGTGGAAGAAGAACTGACGTTCCAGTTGAAGCAATTATACAAGCTACCTGCATTTCCGTTTATACCTGTCACAAGTCTGATCTCCCGGTGGAAAGCAGGGTATTCCTTTAGAGAGGCTTCGGCTCTCAAGCAGCTTGCCAAAGTTAACGTTCCCGTGTTATTTATCCATGGTGAGGCTGATACGTTTGTACCAACGGAAATGGTGTACAGGTTGTATGAAGCCTGCCCAACCGAAAAGGAATTGCTGACCGTCCCCCGTGCCGGTCATGGAACAGCGTTTCAAGTCGATCGTACCGGATATGAGGCGGCACTGGAATCCTTTATGAAGAAAAATCTGTCACCTGCTTTTAATTGATTTTTTTGTGACAATCTGGGTATTAAGTAGAAGATGCAAATCATTTACTAAACGATGGGGGTATCTTGATGGGAAACGAACAATTTGAGGCTGCACGAAAAGCAGAGGAAGGTTATCATTCCAATTTCTATCAGAATAATGAATTATTCGCCTCTGGTACCTGGATGTCGAGGCCCATGCCTATGGTGATGGATATGCTGGAACGCCTACTTGCTCACAAGGAGGAATTGCGTGTCCTCGATCTGGGATGCGGAGTGGGAAGGCATACGATACCGATTGCACAGCGCCTTGCAAAAACGAAGAGTGAAGTCATCGGTGTGGATTTACTGGATGAGGCCGTAGACGGACTTCGCAAGTATGCGAAAGAATATCAGGTTGATCATATCGTGCAGGCAGTGAAAGCAGATGTTGAACATTATGCTGTGGAGCCAAACTATTTTGACTATATCGCTGCTTGTTCTTGTCTGGAACATGTCTCAAATAAGCAAGCCTTCATGGAAGCGATAGACCGGTTACAGGCCGGAACTCGTACAGGGGGCATTCATTGTATTACGATGAGTACCAATGTGGAGGAGAAAGAAATCAATACAGGCAAGGAGATTAAACCATTAATTGAACTGAACCTGCCCACAGCCGAGGTGATTGCTATACTGGAGGATGCCTACAAAGGCTGGAATATTCTGCTTCAGGAACATGTTACACAGACGATTGAAGAGGAAAAGTATGATGAACCGACACAATTTCGTTGTGAACTGCTTCGTTTCGCTGTACAAAAGCAATAAATTCTCTGCCGGGACCTGACAATGGACCCGGCAGTCTTAATGTGTGGTCTGAAGGGAGATGGTTAAGGATGAATACATATGTAATAGGGATGGATGGAGGAGGGAGTCACACGCGTGTGGCTGTCGCAGATCAGAACGGGAAGATTTTATCCTATGTACAAAAGAATGGTTGCAACCGCTATCACGATACCAATGCTGAGCAAAATGTGCTGGAGGGTATCGGAGTTGAATCGGCACACGACTTGAACTTTTAGAGGCTAACGACTACAATACGATAACGGAAACAAGCAAGGTATAGGAGGAATCAAGGTGTTAATTAATCTGAAATCACGCATACAGGAGCCGGAAGTACAGGAACTATTGTCCTACTCGGTCTTTCCTGATCCGGATCACTTGAACCGTGCGTTGCAACAATATGTAGAGAAAGACGAATTGCAAATGGGCGGTTACGAAGATGAGGGACAATTGATCGGTCTGATTGGATATGAGGAGACTGGAACAAGTGCGGTTACCATTCATCATATCTCGGTTTTGCCTGAAAACCGCTTTAAAAATTATGGACGTGGTATGATCTCACAGCTGTTGGCAACATACAATCCTGATAGACTGATTGCTGAGACCGAGCTGGAAGCCGTCGAGTTTTATCGGAATACGGGGTTCGTGGTATATAGTCTGGGTGAATTATATCCAGGTGTGGAGCGATTCCGTTGTGTGCTTGAAAAAGAGGAAGATACGGACGAAGAGTAGCACATAGGCTTTTTATTATTACTTTAAGAAATATATGAATTATAATCATTACAGGATGTTGGATTTGGCAATGAGCTGAGTCGGACGTCCTGTTTTTTTGTCGTTTTCATCAAAAAAGCAGGAAAAAAGTATTGCTTTGTAAGATTGTTTCATTATAGAATAGTTTCACAGAAGAATAGTTCGTTAAGTGAACTATATAGATTTGGGAAAGGAGAATGAAGAATGAGTACACCGGATGCAAAAAGTTTGGTGAACCGCTATTTGGATGCTTCCTTTATGGTCAATAAGCGGTTTGATACGCGGATACGCGAACAAGTGGGGCAGACCATAACGACCGATCAGTTCTGCGCACTTCGTCTGATTGAAGAGAAACCTTTCTGCACGCCCTCTGATCTTGCAGAGCTTCTGTGTATAGGTAAGAGCAGCATTACCGCTTTGGTCAACAAGCTGGTGGATCGCGATCTGGTCCATCGTGCCGGAGATGAACGTGACCGCCGCGTTGTATATCTGACACTGACGGATACCGGACGACAGGTATACAAGGAAACAGAACAGGAAATACAGCAGATTCTGGAGCCGTATCTGGTTCATTTTAAACCGGAAGAAGTCCGAATTTTCATTGAATCTTTTGAGAAGCTTGCAGCTTTGCTAACGCATGAAGGAGGACGGGAGAACGAATGAGAACGATACTAAAAGCAAGATGGTGGTTAATGGGGCTATGGGTTGTTGTAGCTGCCGTGTTGATGTTTACCGCCCCTAACATGAGTGAACTGATTCGGGAAAAGGGACAGTTTTCGGTTCCGGAAGGGTACTCTTCCACCCAGGCAGCAGCGATTCTGAATGAAGCTGCAGCGCAAAAAGGAGAACAGCAAGGCAGCCAGATCGCTCTTGTATTTTATAATCCGGATGGTCTGGGTACCACGGGGAAACAAGAGGCAGAGAAGGCCGTTAAAAACTTGGAGGCCGACAAGGAGAAGTTGGGCATTCTGTCCATTCTGGAACCTTTCTCTCAGCCTGAACTGTCAGAGAAGATGATCTCAGCTGATGGCAAAACGATTCTAACATCGCTATCCATTGATCAGGGAGATCGTACGGTCAAGGAAATGCGGGAAGACCTGAATGAAGCATTGAAGTCCGTCAATGTGGAGCACTACATAACCGGTAAAGGTCTGATTGATGAGGACACCATTGAAAGTTCCCAAGAGGGGCTTAAGAAATCGGAATATATTACCGTTGTCTTTATTTTACTCATTCTGTTCCTGGTCTTCCGTTCGTTTGTAGCTCCGTTTGTCCCGCTACTGACGGTGGGGATCAGTTACATTGTATCGCAACAGATTGTTGCATTTCTGGTGGATGGGCTGGACTTCCCGATATCCACGTTTACACAGATCTTTATGGTCGCAGTCATGTTTGGGATTGGTACGGATTACTGCATCCTGCTGATCAGTCGGTTCAAGGAAGAACTGGCTCATCATGAGAATACGTGGGATGCCATCATTGCGACCTATCGTACTGCCGGTAAAACGGTACTCTTCTCAGCACTAGCTGTGCTGGTTGGATTCATTGCGATCGGATTTGCCCAGTTTATGTTGTACCGTTCTGCGGTTGCCGTAGCTGTAGGTATTGCTGTGATGATGCTTGCCTTGGTGACCATCGTGCCATTCTTCATGGCGGTGTTAGGCAAGAAGTTATTCTGGCCGTCGAAGGGTTCACTTGAACATGCCGAGAGCAAGATCTATGGTGCAGCTGGTCGCTTTTCACTTAAACGCCCATGGGCTGCGCTGCTCATCGTTGCAGCTGTCTGTGTGCCTCTTCTGGCAACCTACGATGGCAAACTGTCGTTCAACAGTCTCGATGAGATTGGCGAGAAATATGATTCCGTAAAAGCATTCAACATTATCTCTGACAGCTTTGGTCCGGGTGAATCGCTGCCGGGTCAGATCGTCATCCAGAACGATGAAGCGATGGATAATTCGAAATATATGGCCGTTGCCGAGAAAATTAGCCGGGAAGTAGAGAAAGTAGCCGGAGTCTCTGGTGTCCGTAGTATGACACGACCTACGGGTGATGAGATTAAAGATTTTGAAGTTACACAGCAAGTCGGAACATTATCGGATGGACTGGGTGAAGGCAAGACGGGTCTGGACAAAATCCGTGATGGCCTGAGTGAAGCCAGCAGTCAGCTAAGTAAAAATGAACCACAGTTAAAAGAAGCTGCTGATGGAGCAGGTGAGCTTACCAAAGGAACCTCCCAGTTGCAATCGGGTATCAAGCAACTCAGTGAGGGACTAGGGCAGATTGAAAAAGGTATTCGAGATGGTTCCGCAGGTGCGGGTGATCTGAAAGCCGGACTTCAGCAAGCCAAAACGAGTGCAGATCAACTTGCGCAGGCGAACAATCAGTTGCTTGAAGCCTATCGTCAGGCGGGAGCAGGGGTAGCTGCACTGGGGGATGGTACCCGCGAACTGGAACAACAGCTGAACGGGGTTTCAACAGCTCTAACCAGTCTGTCCGAATCCTTCACAGCACTTGAAGAGCGTTATCCTGAATTGCAGCAAGATGCTGATTACCAACGTATCAAAGGTACGATTGGTGAAACAGGTTCTGGCACAGCGCAGCTTGCTCAAGGTTTGGGTCAGATTAAGACCAAGCTGGGAGAAGCCGCTGCTGGAATTAATCAGGCCAATGAAGGGTTTGCCTCCGCAGCAGCCGGACAAAAGGCGCTTGCCGATGGCCTGGGCCAGATTGTAACGGGAATCGGTCAGTTGCAATCCGGTCTCAAACAGGCTGCGGATGGTCAGGGTAAAGTGATTAGTGAAATTCCTTCCATTCAGGATGGACTTGGCCAGCTTCAGGGTGGTCAGGAGAAAATCCAACAAGGCTTCTCGGATCTGAGTGGTCAGCTGACACAACTGACAGATGGACTGAATCAAAGTGTCGATGGTATTAAACAGGTATCCGGTGGACTGGATTCAGCGCAGGACTACCTGACGCAATTGCAAAATTCACCAGATTCCGATCTGGCAGGCTGGTACGTTCCTGATGAAGCACTGAACAGCAAAGACTTCACACAGGTATTTGATACGTATCTGTCTGAAGATCGGAAAACGATGACGATTGATGTTATTTTCGCCGAAAATCCATACGGAACAGAAGCCATTGATCGTGTTCCTGACATTGAGGCGGCAGTACATCGCGCGGTACAAGGCAGTACGCTTGAAAAAGCAGACATCGCCATAGGTGGCGTTACGAGTACGTTTGCAGATTTGCAGGAGATCTCGAATAACGACTATACACGTACTGTAATGTTGATGCTGGCGGGTACATTTATTATTCTGGTTGTACTGCTTCGCTCGGTCATTATGCCATTGTATCTGATTGTTTCCTTATTACTGGCTTATTTCACATCGATGGCGTTAACCGAAGTGATCTTTGTTAATATCCTCGGATTCGCAGGAATTAGCTGGGTTACTCCGTTCTTCGGATTTGTTATGCTGATTGCATTAGGTGTGGATTATAGCATCTTCCTGATGGACCGTTTCAATGAGAACAAAGGCATGAAAGTACAGGATGCGATGTTGTACGCGATGAAGAACATGGGCACCGTTATTCTATCTGCCGCGGTCATTCTGAGCGGTACATTTGCTGCCATGTATCCATCCGGTGTTCTCTCGATGATGCAGATTGCCACAGTAGTCCTTAGCGGACTGATTTTGTACTCTCTGCTGTTCCTGCCATTCTTCGTCCCAGTGATGGTGAAGATGTTTGGCCGGGCCAACTGGTGGCCGTTCCCGAACAAGGAACAATCAGATTCCGTTGATTCGGATCGGACCATAGGCATGTAATGCATTGCAATGAATCAGGCTCTGCCGCGTTATGCGGCAGGGCTTTTTTCTTTTTTTTACCTCTACAGAAGAAGAAATATGGTTTTATGCAAAAAGAAAGGTGCATGCCTAAGGACACCATCCCGCGCCTTGTCTTGCCACTAATCATAAGATATAGAGCAGTTCATTATTGTTCAGAGAAATCACAGCAGAGAGGGGCGACGGGATGGTATATCGATATGTGGCTATAGGAGATTCATTAACGGTAGGTACAGGAGCGTTGCTGGGCACCGGCTTTGTTCCTTTATATCGGCGAATGGCAGAAATGAATGTTCGTACGTTTGTATCCATGGAAAATATGGGCGTGAATGGACTGACGTCGGGGGAAATGTTGCAGATGATCTCTTCGCATCCCCGAGTGCGGCAATCGCTCCGTGAAGCGGATATCATTACCATATCCATTGGCGGGAATGATCTGATTCGTACGTTCAAAGCAAGTAATGGCATTCCAAATGCCAGCAAAATGACACAGGTGCTCGGAGAAACCCGCAGTAATGTATCCCAGATCATGCGGCACATTCGGCAGTTAAAGGGCAACCATGAGTATATGGTCCGATCCATCGGATTGTACAACCCGTATCCACAAGCGACGGAAGCTGCGTACTGGGTGCGCCAATATAATTCGTTTCTGAATGGAGCGGGATCAGGCAACTATGCGTGTGCTCAGGTATATGACAGGTTTGAAGGTCGTGAACGTGAACTGTTGTTCTGGGACAGAGTGCATCCCAATGCAAGAGGGTATCGTGTCATTGCGGAGCAGCTTAATCGGACGGGATATTATCCGTTCTCTTGATCACTTTGGAACAGAGCTAGACCAAGCGATGGACTTCCTTTAAGATAAATAGAAGACAGTTCCATTTTGTGAGATAAAGGGGTTAATTTTTGGTGCAAAACATCGATTCCGGTTCCCTCCATCCTTCAGAGCAGCAGCGTATATCCGAAGTGTTGGCCTTATATGGTTTTACATCGGATTGGAAAGGCGAGCGGGGAAAGGGTGGGATGAATAATTCTACTTACATGCTCCATGTAGACGGGACTAATTACGTCATGAGACAATATGAAACACATAATGATCCGATGAAAATCGCCTTTGAACATGAGGTGCTGGAAGCCCTCCAACGTTCGAACATTAAGCTTGATACACCATCACCTGTAAGGCGGGCATCTGGCGAGGGAGGTACATTCCTTCCTATAAAAGATACCCTCACAGGTCATACCAAAATCGTGACTCTGTTTCATTATCGGGAAGGCGTCAATCCCATCTGGCATACACCAGATCAATTGATAGGGCTCGGTAAAGCGGCGGGGGCCCTGTCTTCTGTTATGGCTACGTTGGATATACCACTTGAACCTGTGTATCCACCATACTATCGAATTCAGGATGCATATCCGCTCTGTTCACCAGAACGATTATTACAGCTATGCACATCGCCGCCGGAGCAATTGGCCGCATGTGCAAATGAGTTGAAACAACTGAGAGAGGCGCTGCCAGATCTGTTTGAAGCCCTGCGGGGTATGGAACATCTGCCGCATCAATTGGTTCATGGGGACGTGAATGCCTCGAATGTATTGGTAGATCAGCAGGATGGTGAAATCTGTGCCATTTTGGATTTTGAATTTGCGACATGGGATTTGCGGGTAATGGAGCTGGCTGTTCCGATGTCTGACCTCCTTACTATGGACAAGAGTGAAGATTGGATGTGGCAGGCACAGGAGGGAATGATCAGGGGATTTCGGGAACAGGTCAGCCTGAAACCGGAAGAGTTGCTGGCTATACCTCGATTGATTTTACTGCGTAGTCTGGATGTGGTCATGCATTTCATCAGTCGGATGTTCGAGGGTACAGATGAGCCGGAAGTGGCTGTGGAGCAGATTGTGAAGCTCAAACAGCGGATCGACTGGATGCATCTCCATGAAGAACGACTGCGTGAGATATTGGTGTATTAATATCGTTGTTAAGAATAAAGTGCACTGGTTCTGCTCATACGAGGGCAGAGATCAGTGCACTTTTATTGGTTAGAAAAGTGATATATGAAGATTACAGCGTATAGCGAATGACATTACAATCCACGTTTGCGGAACCAACTGCGGACAGCCCAGCGGCGCTCCTGGCGTTTTTTGTATTTGGGCAACGAACGATACACGTTCAAGGATTGCTCGTAAGCCTGTTTTGCATCAGCATTGCGCCCAAGGGAACGGTGAACCGAGCCGAGCAGATAATATGCTTCACTGGAAGAGGAATGAATCTCCTGAAACTGATGCACATAATCCAGCGCTTTGTCCTCATGCGTATCTTTGAAGGCTCCAGCAAGGGTTAGGTACGGGCGTCCGTACTTGACTCTGGGGTTGATCTCGAGGGCTTGCAAAATATGACGTTCGCCTTTTTCGATGTTACCCAGATGAAGCTCAGTTGTCCCTAATGCCTCCCAGTACTCAGCTGATTGTTCGTATGGGCGCTCCAGTTCAAGCAATAAGGCATGTGCCTCACTGTAACGCTTGCGCTCAATTAACAGGCGAGCCAGTTCCAGCTTGGAAGAAACTTCATTGGGACTCATCGCAAGCTGTTGCCGAAGCCGTGAGATGTTACGCATACGTTTGAGAGGTTTCGTGAAGCTTGGGAACACCCCAACGTAACGACGATCCAGGAAATACAGTATAACGAGTAAAATGAGGATGGCAATGAACGGATTACCTACAATCCGCCATAGAAGGCCAAAGATAAGAAATTTAATAAGCACAAGTTCAACTCCATTTATGATGTAATCGCGTTTCGTACACTTAAAATATATTTCGACTGATCCAGTGGGTTAACTCCTCTGCGTTTGCAAGTATGATTCACATCCGCAGGACAATCTTGGTATCCGGCAAACGAAGTCGTAAGCACTCCGCGGCCGCTTGTCTCGGAACGCAGTTTCACCGGATAATCCATTGAGGTGGCAAGAGGCATAACTCCTTCAATAATACAACGTCCGCTACCAATGACGGGGGCTTCGAAGGTTGCCCGCATATGTACCAGATCACTAAGGGCCTTACCGCCGTATTCCTCCGGGACCGTCAGCCGGAACTGAAGAAGGGGTTCCAGCAACGTGGTACCTGTTCTCGACAATCCATCCATGATTCCCATAGGCGTGGCTACAACAAAATCCAGCGGATGTGTATGCCAGACATGATGTTCCCCTTCCACCAGCGTGATGCGCAGATCGGTTACTTCCCAACCGAGCATACCTTGAGACAAGGCTTCTGGAATTCGTCGTTCAACTTCATTCTGATAACGTAACAGCAGATCTTCTGTCCTTACGGTTGAGGCATAGATCAGACCGCTTCCCCGAGGTAAAGGTTCAATCTTGAAGCGGAGGATGGCCCAGCAGGGCTTAGGCATCGTATAAGCGATGTAACCTTCTCCAGCTGCACGAGGCGTTTCCTTATAGATGACGGATGGCGGATCAAACACGACATCCAATCCGAAACGACTCAGCAACAGGCTGGATAAAATCTCAAGCTGAATGGTTCCCATGACCTTGAGATGCAGTTCTCGTTCCTCCGGCAACCATTGCAGGTCGAGTAAGGGGTCTTCATCCGTCAACTCTTGCAATGCTGCGACAAGATCGGGGTAACGTGCCGTGTCCTTGCCATGTACTTGTACGGTCAGCAAAGGCACAGCCATCTGTGGCAGAGGAGGTACACCTTCAGGATTGCCGATAATGTCACCCACATGTGTGTCACTCAGTCCATACAGCGCAGCAATCTGCCCCGCGTGAACGGCACCGGTATCCGCCCATTTCCGTCCATCCATACGGCGAATCTGCGTCACTTTCTCTTCAAGCTCCCGCGTCGAATTATGGATGGTATCCCGATTGTATAAGCTGCCACCATACATACGGACGTATGCCGTGCGGCCCATCGTACGGTCACGTTCAATTTTGAACACAACACCGGATACGGGAGAGTCCACTGGTTGTGCAGGTGGAGGCAGAAATGCAAGGACCGTGTCCAGCAATGCCGTGACGCCAATTCCTTTGCCGGAAGCCCCATAACACACAGGAAACATCTCACCCTGATGCACATACCGCAGGATTGCTTCATTCAGATCCCTTTGTGATAACGGAGTCTCCTGGATGTAGGCTTCCATGACCTCTTCGTCCAGCTCGGCAAGTATCTCTACCAGACCTGGAATGGAAGGTGTGCCATCTGACAGAGAATCTTGATTCGGGTTCCAGAGGGAGTCGATGCCATGAAATGAATCTTCATGGAGCTGATACGCTTGGATTTCGCACGCGAAAGGGGACAGGGTGGAACGAATCTGCTCCATTACCGCTGGGGCAGACGCGCCAATCCGATCCATTTTATTAATATAAAAGATGGTTGGGATGCGAAGTGAACGAAGGGCATGCCAGATGGCTTCACTCTGGGACTGAATGCCTTCTACTGCCGACAGAATGAGAATAGCTCCATCCATTACCCGTAGCGTTCGCTCTACTTCGGAGCTAAAATCAATGTGACCAGGCGTATCAATGAGGTCAATGATGGTGTTCTTCCAGATCAGAGAGGTCATGGCTGCCTGAACGGATATGCCACGTTCTTTCTCAATGTCCAAGGAGTCTGTGGCTGTTGTTCCGTCATCTACACGTCCCGGACTGCGGACGACACCACTCTCAAATAACATATGCTCGGTGGTGGTTGTTTTCCCCGCATCCACATGGGCGAAGATGCCAATATTCCTGCGATTCAATTCGTTTAACATGGAATGCTAAGCTCCTCTGACAACGGAATGCAATGTTTCCGACAAGTAATAATCCAGATTATCATACCACATCTTCCATATGGAAGAATATGTGGATATATATGATTAGACCCAGGAACCTACGTCCAGTCTGATTCTATTTTAACGAGAACTGTTCATGGTTCTGCGGTATGCTGCGGGCGTTGTACCGGTTAATTTTTTGAATTGACGGTAAAAGTGGGGCAGGCTGTCAAACCCGCAAGCATCAGCTACGGCTGCCATCGTCTCATCACCTTGCACCAGATGCTCTTTTGCCATAATGACCCTTCGAGCTAATGCGTAATCCGTCAGAGTCATTCCCGTGTATCGTTTGAAGGCACGACTGAAATGGGCAGGGGATACAGAGGCGTACTGCGCCAGTTCAGGGAGGGAAAGGCCATTCCGAAGGTTATCGTCAATATGAGAGATCGTAGAAGAGAGCCAGGAGGGACCCGGAGCGGATTTACCCGGATTCGCAGGTCCCGCAGCTTCCAGACGTTCCAGAAAAATGAGCAACAGTTGCAGCCTTAACAGGGCCGCATGTGCGCTTAGATGATGACCGAGCTGGAATTCGGTCTGAATATCATCAATGAGGGCGGCCACCTGTGATTGCTCCTCTGTGTTCAGATGCCTCTTATACACACGTTGTTTACGACAACGTTCAAACAGGCTTAGCAAAGAAGAAGCAGCACCTCCGGCGGTGGATGCCAGCAAGCCCGGGCTGAAGAACAATGCGGAAGATGTGACAGGATTGCCTGCATCCGGCAAGGCTCGATGAACCGTGCTGCCCGGTATAATGAACAGATCTCCTTCCTGCATATTCTCAAGTCCCGTATCAATAAAGATGCTTCCCTGACCACGATATACATAGATAATTTCATGCCAGTCGTGAAGGTGATCTGGCAACTCGTTCTGAGGGGATTTGGTATCGCTGTACACCAGACGGAACGGAATACCGGATTCTGCTTGAATAGTCGTACGAACAGGTGAACGTTCCATAAAGCTCCTTTCCAGACGAACGTCTTAAACGAGATGTTATACCTGGTCATGAGAGAGTATATTTACCGCAATATAAGCAATTTAATTTCCTTTTATTGATGATACAATGAATTTAAAGCGTTTACAATAAAAGGGTGCAGAGCCTTTGAGCTGCATTCCCACAGTACAAATAATCGATGAGGTGAGTGTCCATGTCGGCAAGCACGAAACGGCCAAGGTTGAAGCTGAATTTACTGGGGAGCGATGGTCAGCGCAAGTGCAAGGAGATTATGGAGCGTCCCGTGAAGGTTTTGCAGATTGGAGAAGGTAATTTCTTGCGGGGATTTGCAGACTGGATGCTTCATGAGAGTGCCAGACAAGGCAAATTCCATGGAAGTGTAGCTGTTACGCAACCACGACCGGGAGGCAAAGCCAAGCTGGAGCAGATTCGTGATCAGGACGGATTATATACGATGATTACGCGTGGTCTGTCTCAAGGAAAGCCCGTTGAGCGGACAGAGTTGATCTCCATTTTCTCACAGTGTATCAATCCGTATGAGGAA
Organism: Paenibacillus sp. FSL M7-1414; assembly: GCF_038003195.1. Taxonomy (NCBI): domain Bacteria; kingdom Bacillati; phylum Bacillota; class Bacilli; order Caryophanales; family Paenibacillaceae; genus Paenibacillus; species Paenibacillus sp. FSL M7-1414. The sequence continues at coordinate 2,338,410 of NZ_JBBOOS010000001.1, forward strand.
TGGGATGCCTTTCTGAACTTGGCGGAACTGCCTTCACTTGAGTTCGTTATTTCCAATACAACCGAATCAGGATTGAAATATACGTATACGGACTATATCGAGGGTGAACCGGTCCAATCATTTCCGGGGAAATTAACAGTTTTCCTGCATCAGCGATATTTGAAATTTGATGGTGATCCATCCAGAGGTTTGATTCATCTGCCATGCGAGCTGCTTGAAGGCAATGGTGATGTGCTGCGCAGTTGTGTCCTCCGTCATAGTATGGATTATGGGTATTCGGATGGCTTCCGTTCATGGATCGAGAACCATAATCACTTCCTGAACAATCTGGTAGATCGAATCGTAACAGGTGCGCCGACCCAGGAGGAAGCCGATTCCCTGACGAATCGCTGGGGGTATGAGGACCAGTTGATTAATACGGCAGAGCCATATCATTTCTGGGCCATTCAGGGTGATGAATCATTGGACAAAAAACTTCCTCTCAAGCAGGCAGGTCTCAATGTACATTGGGTGAAAGATCTGAAGCCTTTTCAGGTACGCAAAGTTCGTATTTTGAATGGGGCGCATACTTTAATGTCATCACTAGGCATTCTCCAAGGCAAGCAGCATGTGAGAGAAACAATGGAAGATCCACATTTTGGCTCATGGATCAGGGAAGCTGTGCATCAGGAGATCGTCCCTGCTCTGGATATGCCCGATCATCAGCTGGACCAGTATGCAGAAGAAGTGTTCGAACGGTTCCTTAATCCGTATATTGATCACAAATTGCAAGATATTGCTTTGAATACGATCGGAAAATTCAAGGTGCGTGTGCTGCCAACACTATTGTCTTACGAGCAAAATCAGGGAAGTTGGCCAGAACGTTTAATTCAAGGGTTTGCTGGATTATTGTGTCTCTATCGTCCGGTAAATACGCCAGAAGGTTACAAGGCACAACGACTGAATGGAGAGGACATTCTGCTGCGGGATGACCCGGATGTCCTGGCTGCTTTGGCTGCACACTGGGACGGTTATGACACGCTTAACAGGGATCAGAACCAACTGGATAACCGGGTAGCGGCTGTGTTGTCAGATACCCTGATCTGGGGCGAAAATCTGGATGCAAGAGAAGGGCTGCGTGCAGCACTTGTTCGTGAAATCGGATTGTTGGAAGGTGAAGGGAAATGAACACAACAAGTACAATCAATGACTGGATTGCCATTCAACCACAGGATGATGTCATTATAGCGCTTCGGGATTATGCCAAAGGAGAATGCATTACCCTGCCAGACGGTGTTTCTTTTACCTTGCTGGATGACGTGCCCAAAGGGCATAAGATTGCTGTGCACACCCTGGCACCGGGTGATGATGTGATGAAGTATGGTTTCTCCATCGGGATTGCCCAAGAGCAGATCGGGCAGGGAAGCTGGATTCATAGTCACAATCTGAAGACGGGTCTGCACGGATTGCTTGAATATGAGTATCAGCCGGGCGCGCAGGTTCAGACGGACATGCCTCCGGAACATCTGCTCTCATTTGATGGATATTTGCGCCCCAATGGTGAAGCAGGTATTCGTAATGAGATCTGGATTGTGAATACGGTTGGATGTATCAATAAAGTGTGTGAAGCTTTGGCACGTATGGGTCAGTCCCAGTTTGGAAGCCGGGTAGATGGTGTATTTCACTTTCCGCATCCATTCGGGTGTTCACAACTTGGCGATGATCTGAAGTATACACAACAGTTGCTGGCCTCCTTGGTGGAGCATCCGAATGCAGGAGGCGTGCTCGTCATCGGTCTGGGCTGTGAGAACAATCAGGTCGATGAATTCCGTGAGTGTATTGCTCCGGAATACCGAGGCAAAGTACGGTTTCTCAAAGCACAGGAAACGGATGACGAGCTTGAGGAAGGGCTTCGACTGATGGAAGAACTTGTTGAGATCGTTGAACATGAACAACGGCAGCCGCTTCCGCTCAGTAAACTCAAAATTGGTTTGAAGTGTGGCGGTTCCGATGGTTTATCCGGCATTACAGCTAATCCGCTGGTCGGTGCAGTTGCTGATATGTTGGTTGCTGCCGGGGGTACGGCTATTCTGACGGAAGTTCCGGAGATGTTTGGTGCGGAGACGATCTTAATGAACCGTGCTGCCAATGAGCAGGTATTTCACGATTTGGTGGACCTCGTGAACGGCTTCAAGCAATATTTTGTGAACCATGGCCAGAACATCTATGAGAATCCTTCACCTGGGAATAAGGCTGGTGGCATCACAACGCTAGAGGAAAAGTCACTTGGATGTACGCAAAAGGGAGGACGTTCTTCCGTAGTCGACGTTCTGCGTTATGGCAAACGTGTAACTCAGACCGGTCTGAACATTGTAGAAGCACCGGGTAATGACCTGGTATCTGTAACGGCACTGTCTGCGGCGGGTGCACATATTGTGCTCTTCACAACAGGGCGGGGGACTCCATTCGGAGGCCCGGTACCTACAGTCAAGATTGCGACCCAATCCGATCTGGCGAATCGCAAAAAACACTGGATTGACTTCAACGCAGGCCAGCTGTTGGAGGGGCAGACGATGGATGAGGTGAAAGTACAGCTGTTCAGCCAACTGATTGACATTGCTTCTGGGCGGTCACACACACTTAGTGAGCAGCATGGATTCCGGGAGATTGCCATATTCAAGGATGGCGTAATTCTCTAAATCCATTGTCGATGGGGGCTGTTGATCGTCTGGGTTACATTATAGGGTGAACCACAGCCAATTCCGGTTGAAATTTGCACTACAACCGGGATTGGCTTTATTTATATTCCACGGATGTTAAGCGCTTTGGAGATGCTTGATAATGCTGCAGGTGAAGCATGTTGTTGTAGTTGCACAATCAATAGTTCACGTGCCTCTTCTATGCTGCCTTCATATGGCTTAATGCCGTGACGTTCCATCCAGTGACCAGCAGTCTCGTATGCGGAGCTGTTCCAGGCGACTTTGCCTTCTGCGAGCCCTTCTTTTTCTTTGGTGCCACTGATCACAATGGCTGCACAGCCCTGAAGGTCCAGAAGTCCACGGTCAAATGTTTTTTTGTCCTCTTTTGCCCCGAAACCGGCTTGTGATCGCAAGGCACGTCCATCGATGCCTTCTTGTTCTGCAACTAACGCATGGAGTTTGAACGCTTCACGGGAGAGCAGACCCGCTTCATACTGTTCCTTGATGGTTCTGGAGTCGGCAAGCAGTCGGTGTACCCAAGGGAAATATTCAGATGAGACAAGAAGCGCTTTCTTTTTGACAAATTTTCCATATGCAGCAATGCCCTCTTCAGCCAGGCGTGAACGCCATAACCAAGGATCGAATTCATCATCCTTGTGCCAATGTTCTTTGGGGGTTAGCGATGACAGAGAAGGATAATCGGCAAATAGTGGTGCCAGAGGCAACAGCCCTATAGACTGGATACGCTGTACTGCTTCTTCGTACGTTATAACGGCTTCATATGTCATGATATCAGTAGGCTCCTTTTTGTGTGTAGTCAAGCTACGACTTGGTTGAAGCAAGGTATCTCCGGCTCACTTCCTCGGCATGCTGACGAATCTCACTGCGAAGTTGGAGAGGTTCAATCACTTCGGCTTCACGTCCTAATCGGTAAAAGAATCGTACGGCCCAGTCCCATTCCCCTGGTGGACAAAGGAATGATAATTCCCAGAGATCCGGGGCAATTTCAGTCATCTTTTCACCAATATGCTCGTCCTGTTCAGCTTCAATCATTCCCCGATAACTCAGTTGTACCTTAACCAGGGTTGGCGGCTGTTCTGGAGGGATCGGCTTACTCTGCTGTTGCTCTGCCTGTTCATTAAGCATCTGTGCATCCTGTGGTTCGATCGCTTTGACTTCGATAATTCGGTCAACCCGGAACAGACGTTGTTCAACATGTTCGAGGGAATATGCTTCACAGTACCAGAAGCCAGAGGAAGCATATACCCGTGTGGGACAGATATGCAACCAACGCTGACGTGATGCGGAGCGATACAGCACACTAAGCCACCCGTGTTCGGGTATACATGCCAGCAGTGCGTCCAGATGAGGAAGAATGTAATTGCGGTCTGGAATATGATGATGCAGTTGTTTGAGCATGGGATCAATTCGCGACATAATATCATCCGGAATGATAGCCTTAACTTTGTTCATCAGGGTCCAGCGTTTCTCATGAAAGGGTGTGTCGGCGTAGCGACTTAGACCTTCAAGAGCGAATAGGAGCGTCGCTGCTTCTACCGGGTCCAGCTGTAATGGGGGTAATACGTAACCCTCCATAAGACTGAAACCGCCTCCCGGACCGGAAATGGCAATAATGGGCACATTCATCTCGGAGAGGGATTGAATATCCCGAAGAATCGTGCGACGGGAAACCTCAAATTTCTCACCTAATGAGTGTGCCGTTTCGTGACCATGCTGTAATGCCATTACAATGGCAGCAAGCCGATTTGTTCTGTTCATGTCAGCCACTCCGTTTCGATCTGCGCCGCCGGAAAGTGATGTCGTAGTTATATTTCTATTGTAACAACGAATAAGTGACATCATGAGTGTCACCAATATTTCAACTGTTCATTATTTTATAATGGATCAGCATCAGGATTCACAAGCATGTTCCGGCAGGCTTTGTTAAAATGTGTTTCTCGTCCAATTCGCTTTGCATACTGATATTTCCTTCTATCAAAAAGACCACAGATCATGCCAAAAACCCGTATCCGGTGTAGACGGATACGGGAAGTAGCAGCTTTTGGCTTACAGAAGACGATAAAGGTCTGAAATCTATACCAATATCCTCGCTGAAGACAATAACAAGTATAAAAGGAATGAATATGTGACACTTTGTATCGCGGGTATTTCTATCACATTATATTATTCCGAATGATTCCAATTAAGCGAAATCGCTTATTTCATTTCGAGCAATTGCACTCCACGGGCTTCAATCTCAACACTTCCCGAAAGCTCACGATTGGTGAGCAGATCATGTGCCTTAGTTGTTCCCAGATCATAGGATTGTGTGGTTGCGTTATGGTTCATGACAAACAGGTAGGGTCTGCCGTCTTTGGTTCGTGCGCTTACTTCAACACCTTCTGGTGTCTCAAGCAAGGATTCTACGTTCTTGGCTGCTGCAAGCTGTCCCAGCAAACCATCCAGGAAGCGCTCATCCGGGTCGGATGCAACGTACCAGGCTTCACCTTGACCAAAGGTATTACGTGTCACAACAGGCATGCCTTTATAAAAGTCGTCTCCATACTCCGCGATGACTTCGGCTCCTTCACTGTGCAGCAGGTCACACAGCATGCCGCAGCCATACTCTCCTTGAAGATCACCGTAGGTTTCTTTGAGGACAATGCGGTTCTTTTGCTCAGGCAGCAGGGCATCAATCTCTTCCACCCAGATTCCGAGCAGTTTACGGAGTTCTCCCGGATATCCACCTGTAGTCACGAGGTCGTTCTCGTTGACAATGCCGCTGAAGAAGGTCGTCAGGAATGTTCCACCTGCTTCAACAAACTTCTCCAATTTGGCGGCAAACCCTGGTTTAACCATGTAAAGAACAGGGGCAAGGACAATGTCGTATTTGCTCAAATCCGTATCCACACTGACGATATCTACCTGTATGTTACGACGGAAGAAGGTTGCGTAGTATTTATGGATCTGATCCACATAGTTCAGGGCAACCGTTGGTCCGCTTGATTTTTCGATGGCCCACCAGTTATCCCAGTCGAACACAATCGCTACTTTGGATTCAACAGATGCATCCAGCGTGGTATCTCCAAGGATCTGCAATTCCTTGCCCAGCTCAGCGACTTCGCGGAATACACGTGTATTCTCATGCCCAGCATGCTCAATAACTGCACCATGATACTTCTCACAGGCACCGATGGAGCGGCGAAGCTGGAAGAACATGATGGTATCAGCCCCGTGCGCAACAGATTGATAACTCCACAGACGCATGACACCTGGACGTTTCAGTGAGTTATATGGCTGCCAGTTCTGCTGACTTGGTGTTTGCTCCATCAGCATGAACGGTTGACCATCTTTCAGTCCGCGCATAAGGTCATGAGCCATTGCCGTGAAGCTGACGGGTGTTGCGAGACCGGGATAGCTGTCCCAGGATACGATATCCAAATATTTTGCCCATTTGAAATAGTCCAATTGCTTGAAGAATCCCATCAGATTGGTAGTAACGACGGAGTCCGGAATATGTTTTTTGATTGCATCGTATTCCAACAGATAACAATCCAGCATGCTGTCGGAGTTGAAGCGAGAGTAGTCCAGCGAGATTCCCTGGAACGTTGAATTATTGTTACCCCAATGTTCGCTCAGGTTACTTGGTAATACAATTTCGTCCCAATCGTAGAAGGTATGCCCCCAGAAATTCGTATTCCATGCTTTGTTGACCTGTTCCAGAGTCTGATAGCGTTCTTTCAGATACACGCGGAACGCTTTTTCACAGTTGTCACAGTAGCACTCACCGCCATATTCGTTGGAGATGTGCCATACGAGAACCGCGGGGTGATCCTTGTATCGTTCGGCCAGTTTATCCGCAATCTTCTCAGCGTATTTGCGATAGGTCGGGCTGTTGGGACAGGAATTATGGCGCCCACCGAATTTGCGTTTGCGTCCATCGGCATCTACACGAAGCACGTCTGGATATTTCTTTGCCATCCAGGCCGGATGGGCAGCAGTGCTTGTTGCAAGGCATATATAGACACCGTTTTCATGTAAACGATTAATCAGTTGGTCGAGTTCTTCAAAACGGTAAGTAACTTCATCAGGCTGAATCAGTGCCCATGAAAATACGTTGATTGTGGCAATATCAATGCCTGCTAATTGGAACATGCGCAGGTCTTCAAGGTGGGTTTCGTGATCCCACTGTTCCGGGTTATAATCGCCCCCGTAGAACATTTTGGGCAGTTTGTTACTAATCAATGTGTTCACCTCTTGTATAAGAATAATCCTATACTATATGATACATATGACTTTTAAAATATAATAAAAGTAATGACTGATATAAGAATACGGAAGTCTATTTCAGCTTGTACCCAAGGAGGCATCCCATGTTTATCTCCCCCCGACATCAACGATATTTCATGACATCACGTGATCAGCCGTTGCCCCTTTATATTGAGAGCCTGGGTTATAACGGCAATCAGGAGAAGGTGTCCAGACCTGTGGGGTATCCCTGTTACCATTGGCTTCAGACAGTAAAGGGAGCCGGAGAATTCAAGTTTGCCGGGTCCACGGTCGTACTGGGGGAAGCATCAGGTATTTTGCTGCCGCCAAATGAACCGCATGAATATGTGCGCGCCCAAGGAGAGTGGGAGACATTCTATATTACATTTGGCGGTTCCCAGTGTCCGGCAATCTTGGAGTCACTTAGTCTGGGTGAAGCAGCGTTGCATCAGTGGGAGCAGAGCAGTCCGTTCAATGATTACGGCCAGGAAGTGCTGGATTCGATCAGAAGTGATCAGGATTTGTCGGGACTCGAGGCGTCAGCGGATATATATCGATTTCTGATTTTGCTCAAAAAACATGGCATGACCGGCAATCGCTCTTCGATCTCTCATGCCGTGGAGAGACTCGCTCCGCTCATTGCATTTATGGAACAGCATTATGCGAATCCTGAGATTGGTCTCGAACATATGGCTGACGTCACGGGGATCTCATCCAGACATCTGAACACCTTGTTCAAGCAGTCCTTTGGCATGACAGCCTACAGTTATTTCATTTTGCTGCGCATTCGCAAAGCCAAGGAAATCATGACCGGGGATACCGCCCTGACGATTAGGGAGACTGCAGTTAGGGTAGGGTTTCGAGATGCTAGCCATTTTGTAGCAACTTTTCGCAGGATTGAGGGGGTGACTCCTGAACAATTCCGTAATTTGTACTAACATGTACCCAAATGAACAAAAAGTGATGCCAGGAAGGTATTGATGCGTTAGGGTCATTACCGTTATGATGGTATCGATTCCTGAGATTCGAAAACGTTTAAACGGACCCATGGTTCCGTTCTACTTGGAGAGGATGATTGAAGATGACAACAACTATACCCTTATGGGATCATGCTGCACCTTATGCAGCCCAGGGTCATGAAGACGAGATGCCACATTTGATTCCATTTATTCAGCCCGGTTCCGAGAGCGCTGTCATTGTATGTCCAGGGGGCGGCTATGGATTTTTGGCTGATCATGAAGGTGCTCCAATAGCGGAATTGTTGAACCGTGCAGGTATAAGTGCATTTGTCCTGAATTATCGGGTGGCGCCTCACCAGCATCCTGCACCGATAACAGATGGTCAGCGTGCCATACGTTATGTTCGTGCTCATGCTGAGCAGTATGGCATCAACCCTGCCAAGATTGCAGTACTTGGTTTCTCCGCAGGCGGACATCTCACAGCAACACTGGGAACGCTGTATGACGAGGGACAACCGGATCATGAGGACCTCATCGAACGCCAGAGTTCACGCCCGGACCGAGTTATTCTCTGTTATCCGGTCATTACGATGGAGTCCTATGGACATGCCGGTTCCCGTGAGAATTTGCTTGGGTCGGACGCCTCTGCCGAGCAGATCAAGGCTTTCAGTGCGGAGCAGCAGGTAAGAGCGGATGCTCCTGAAGCGTTCATCTGGCATACCAGCGATGACCAGGCAGTGCCTGTAGAGAATAGCTTGCGTTACGCACTTGCATTGGGTGCGCATGGCATCCCCTATGACTTGCACGTTTTTGAGAAAGGGTCACATGGACTTGGATTGGCTGAGGACAACCACGCGGTTCGGGTATGGTCAGATCTGTGTCTCACATGGCTCAAGAATCAAGGCTGGTAATCACTGATTGGATAACAACTTAACGGTCTGATTAATCAATTATTCTTATATTAGCGCCTTGGAGCGAAGGAGAAAATAACGATGAAATTGCAAAAAAATGACAAACTTCTGTTTATCGGGGATTCGATTACAGATTGTGGTCGGGAACATCCTGTAGGCGAAGGTAGTTCCGGTCTGGGACATGGTTACGTAGCGCAAGTCTATGCCCTCTTGCGGTCCATCTATCCGGAATTGATGTTGCGTGTCCAGAATGTGGGTAATGGTGGAAATACGATTCGTGATCTGAAACAGCGTTGGGATCGTGATGTGCTTGACCTTAAACCGGACTGGCTGACAATCATGATCGGTATTAATGATGTATGGCGTCAGTTCGACAACCCATTGTCAACAGACTCACATGTGTTTCTTGAAGAATACGAATCCACATTGCGTGAACTGGTGGCTTCGGTTCGTCCCAACCTGAAAGGTCTGGTGCTAATGACACCTTATTATCTTGAGGCTAATCCTGAAGACCCGATGCGGGCAACGATGGATATCTACGGAGAAGCGGTACGCAGGGTAGCGAATGAGTATGATGCAGTGTATGTGGATACACAGGCTGCATTTGCTCCATTTTGGGATCATTTCTATACGTCTGTGCTGACTTATGACCGGGTACATCCGGATGCAACGGGCCATATGGTACTGTCCAAAGCATTCTTGGATGCCATCGGATTCGAATGGTCAGGCGGCGTCAAATCTGAATAAGGACGTGATGGCATGAGCGACGTAACTGTAGCAGTACAAACCCCGGCATTACTGGGGGAAGGTCCAAGCTGGGATGCGGAGAACAATCGATTGTTGTGGGTAGATATTGAAAGCTTCAAGGTGCATGTGTATGATCCAGCTACAGGGCAGGATCAGGCTTATGATGTCGGTGAACATGTCGGGGCTGTTGTTCCCTATCGTGGTGACGAAGTTGTGGTTGCTTTACGCAGTGGATTCCATACGTATCACTTGCTTACGGGTGAGCTGCAGGCTATTGAAGACCCTGAACAAGATAAGGATACCAATCGTTTTAATGATGGAAAATGTGATGCGAAGGGTCGCTTCTGGGCAGGCACGATGAGCATGAATAATGAGAGCAAAGCCGGATCATTGTATTGTTTGGAGCAAGGGCAGCCCGTTCGCACAATGGTACAAGGTGTGTCTACATCCAACGGCCTGGGCTGGAGTCCAGATCGGCAGACCATGTATTACATTGATACCCCGACACGTTCTATTGACCGGTTTGATTTTGATCTGACGGCAGGTACGATACAGAATCGGACAAGTATCATTCACATACCGGAGGAATTTGGTTTTCCGGATGGGATGACGGTTGATGGTGAGGGCATGCTGTGGGTTGCGCACTGGGGCGGAGGAAGAGTCACTCGCTGGAACCCCCATACATCAGAACTGTTGCAACAGATCGAGGTGCCGGCAGATCAGGTAACATCCTGCTGTTTTGGTGGACCGGATCTCGAAGAGTTATACATTACAACAGCACGTATAGGGATTAAGGAAGAACGTCTGAAAGAGACACCGGATGCGGGCTCACTTTTTGTCATCAGACCGGGGGTTAAAGGGCAGGAGACTCACGCTTATGGTAGCCAGCAATAAACAGGTGCCAGTCATGCAGTGAACCTTAGTGAACCTCTGCCTGGGTTTGCCAGGTAAGAAACGATTTCATTTTTTACTCTTATATAAAATGTCAAAAGGTGCTGTTCTAACAGCATCTTTTTTTGTTGATTTAGATTATCGTCTGTATAGAACAAAAATAAAACGACTTTTCATTAAAGTAACGGACCGAACACTTCCATTTTGAGGTATTATTTGGATTGAAAATAAAGCTCTACGGAGGACGCATTAAATATGTAGGAAAGGGTGTAATTATGAAATTAAATCATCTGAACCTAACAGTTACTGATGTTCCAGCTGCTCGCGAGTTTTTAGAGACTTATTTTGGTATGAAATGTGAAGGTACGAGAGGAAACGCATTTGCAGTTATGTTTGATGATGAAGGCTTTATTCTCACTCTAATGAAGGGTAAAAACGTACTCTATCCAGTGACTTTTCATATCGGATTTCCCCAACCGACCGAACAAGAGGTTGACAGAATATATAGTCTTTTGAAAGACAATGGCTTTGAATTAGACGCACCTAAGCATGCACACGGTTATACTTTTTATGTTGAAGCCCCTGGTGGATTTACTGTTGAAGTCTTGTGTTAATCTATATCCCATTGAAGTCGCTATTTTAGCGGCTTTTTTTGTTGTATAAACGATTTTAAACACTGAAAATATTTTACAAAAATCGGAATTTCGACAGAGGGGTTTGGAGATTGCCAGCGAATGTTATTTATTGAAAGTATTATCCAGATAACCGCGAATCAAGAACAATTATGTAAGCGCTTAACAATATGACTGAAAGGGGGTGAGGCTTCTTGTATCAAGGGATGCATTGATTCGTCTGGCACGCCATCATCAGCACGATGAGACAGCGGGGATAGACCGAAATGCAGTAACGAAGTAGAAGAGGAGGATAAGTTGATATGAGAACGTTTATGGGTAAATTGCGAATGATGAGTCTGACGGTTGCCGTAGTAACCGCTTCGCTGGGAGGACTTGCTGGAACGACACTGGCGGCACCAAGTGAAGCCTATGAGTGGAAAAATGTGGTGACGGGTGCAGGAGGCGGGTTTGTACCGGGCATTATTTTCAACGAGTCGGAAAAGGATCTGATCTATGCCCGTACGGATATCGGGGGAGCCTATCGCTGGAATGCGGCTGACGAGAGGTGGATACCCTTAACAGATTTTGTTGGCTGGGATGACTGGAACAAGAATGGTGTGGATGCACTGGCTACGGACCCGGTTGATCCCGATCGGGTGTATATGGCAGTTGGGACTTATACGAATTCGTGGGACCAAAATAATGGCTCCATCTTGCGCTCTACGGACCGGGGAGATACATGGCAAACCACAACACTTCCATTCAAAGTGGGTGGCAACATGCCGGGACGTTCAATGGGAGAACGCCTGACCGTGGACCCAAATGATAACAGTATCCTGTATTTCGGTGCACGAAGTGGTCATGGGTTATGGAAAAGTACCGATTACGGTGTGACCTGGACCGAAGTCACAAGCTTCCCGAATCCGGGAAATTATGTGCAAGATCCTTCGAATGAATATACCAGTGACATCGTAGGTCTGGCATGGATTACGTTTGACAAAACAACAGGTTCGGCAGGGCAAGCAACCCAGACAATCTATGTGGGTGTTGCGGATAAAGCTCAAAGCGTGTATCGCAGCACAAATGGCGGCTTGACCTGGTCAGCAGTTGCTGGTCAACCTACAGGTTATATTCCGCATCATGGTGTGTTTGATTCAGACGGAAGCCTCTATATTACGTACAGCGATGGTGTTGGACCGTATGATGGGGAAAAAGGTGACGTGTGGAAACTGAATACATCGACAGGTGTCTGGAGCAACATCAGCCCTGTTCCAAGCAGCAGCACGGATAATTATTTTGGATATGGCGGATTGGCTGTTGATGCACAGAATCCCGGTACATTGATGGTTGCTACATTGAATTCCTGGTGGCCGGATGCCACCTTGTTCCGCAGTACAGATGGCGGAGCGACGTGGACACGCATATGGGAATTTGAAGGATATCCGAACCGGAAGTTGCGTTATACACAGGATATTTCGGCAGCGCCATGGCTCACATTTGGCACCAATCCTGCCCCACCCGAAACAACCCCAAAATTGGGCTGGATGATCGGTGATCTGGAGATTGATCCGTTTGATTCGGATCGCATGATGTATGGAACAGGTGCTACGATCTATGGGACGAAGAACCTGACAGACTGGGATGATGACGAAAAAATCAATATTTCAGTGATGGCGAAAGGGGTTGAGGAGATTGCCGTACTGGATCTGATCAGCCCGCCAAGTGGTGCACATTTGATAAGTGGAGTGGGGGATGTCTCCGGATTCCGTCATAACAATCTGGACCAGGCGCCAGCTACCATATTTACGAGCCCGAACTATTCTTCCACAGAAAGTCTGGATTTTGCAGAGTTAAGTCCAAATACGATGGTTCGCGTAGGTAAAGCAGATTATGCTGCTGATCCAAATGCAAAATCCATTGGTTTGTCCAGTGACGGAGGTACTACGTGGTATAAGGCCAATGCAGAACCTGCCGGCACAACCGGAGGAGGGACCGTAGCCATCTCTGCGAATGGTAACCAACTCGTATGGAGCACATCAGATAAAGGTGTACATTATTCGACTGGCGGCAATTCATGGACGGCAAGCACGGGGATACCTGCACAGGCAAAAGTGATTTCGGATCGTGTCAATCCAAACAAATTTTATGGATTTGCAGCCGGTAAAATCTATGTGAGTGTGAATGGTGGTGCTACTTTCACGGCCTCACCTGCGACCGGACTTCCGATGGAAGGAAATGCCGATCTGGATGCCGTTCCAGGCGTTGAAGGCGAACTCTGGTTTGCTGGTGGTAGTGAGGAAGAAGGTCCTTACGGATTATGGCATTCCACGGATTCAGGAGCGACATTCACGAAGCTTGCCAATGTAGAGGAAGCAGACAGTATCGGATTTGGTAAAGCGGCCCCTGGGCAAAACGTTGTTGCGTTATACACGGTTGCACAGATCGATGGAACACGTGGATTCTTCCGCTCCGATGACGGTGGGGCTAATTGGGTTCGTATCAATGATGATCAGCATCAGTATGCTCGTGTAACCACGATTACGGGTGATCCGCGTTTGTATGGAAGAGTATATCTCGGAACAAATGGCCGCGGAATTTTATATGCTGACCGTGTTGGAGGTAACAATGGCGGTGGAGACGGCGGGGGTACACCAGTGACCAACTCTGTGATTACACCGGTTACAGCCGAATTTGATCGCAAAGCAGGCAATCAGGTTAATATTCCAGTCACGTTAACGCTGAACGGCAATACACTTGTCTCCATTCGCAACGGGAATACAACGCTGGTTTCAGGTACAGATTACACGTTGACAGGCAATGAGGTCGTATTAAGTAAAAACTACCTGGCTTCACTGCCAAATGGCGCAGCGGCGCTAACCTTTCAATTCAGCGCAGGCGCTCATGCGACCTTGAATCTGCTTAATAAAGACACGACAGCTGCACCTGTTGGAACCATACGCATTGAGATGTTTAACAGCAACACTTCAGCAACGGGCAGCTCGATTAGTCCCAAATTCAAACTGACAAATACGGATACTACAGCTTTGAATCTGTCTGATGTGAAAATCAGATACTATTATACGATAAACGGTGAACAGCCTCAGAACTTCTTCGCTGACTGGGCGACTGCTGGCAGTTCGAATGTAACAGGCACGTTCAGTGCACTCAATCCAGTTCGGACAGGTGCTGACCACGTGCTTGAGATTGGATTCACAGCTTCCGCTGGAACTCTGAATGCAGGACAAAGCACGGAAATCCATACGCGCATCTCAAAGAACAATTGGACCAACTATACGCAAACGGATGATTATTCTTTTGCAGGTAGTCAGACTTCCTATACGGACTGGTCCAAAGTCACCGGTTATATCGCGGGAAGTCTCCAATGGGGAATTGAACCATAAGTGAGTGATTTAACGAAATAGGATTGAAATAGGGGTCCTGATTCGCCAAATGATCAAATGGCGAGTCGGGGCTTCTTATTTTGTCGAAATATAGTGTAAACTATAGATAGTTACCATTGCTTAAAGGATCATTTTAAGATATAAAAAGATGTACAATCAATTTAAAATTAATGTAACCGCTAACACTGGAAAGTGTTTATAACCGATATATAATAGTTGGTATAGCCTGTACAGATATAGAGGAAAGATTAGACAAGGGGGTCGCGATCATGAACCGGTTGTGCAAGGTGCTGATTGTTGACGATGAGTTTCTGGTAAGACAGGGCATAAAGCACCATATGAACTGGGAAGCGGAAGGATTTATCATTGTGGGTGAAGCTTCCAACGGTGAAGAAGGATTACAGCAGGTGAACCTGTTAAAACCGGATATTGTGATCACCGATATTGTCATGCCTGTCATGGATGGCGAAACGTTTGTCCGTACACTAAAAGCCAGTAATCCGCAGATTGAAGTTATTGTACTTAGCAGCTTCAGTGAATTCGAGTATGTACGTTCAACGCTTCAGCACGGGGCAGCCGATTATATACTGAAACCCAAGCTGGATACAAATGAATTATTGCAAGTCCTTCAACGCACAGCGGGTAAAATTCCGGAGCTACAGTTCGAGCCGTCGCACGATGGCTGGAGACTTGGGCAACTGATGGAGAAGATGCTGTCCGGATTTACACTGGATGAAGATAGCGAAATGCCGATGATTCGAGA
Source organism: Paenibacillus sp. FSL M7-1414 (assembly GCF_038003195.1). NCBI lineage: Bacteria > Bacillati > Bacillota > Bacilli > Caryophanales > Paenibacillaceae > Paenibacillus > Paenibacillus sp. FSL M7-1414. The sequence goes on from NZ_JBBOOS010000001.1 coordinate 2,353,643, forward strand.
TACCTTTCCGTATGAATCCTTTCGCTTGCTTGTGTATAAACCCGTGGGTGCTGGGGGAAATCCACTGAAGATGGATCAGGAACAGATTGAATCCAAGCTCAGGAGCGATCTGCCTGAAGTAGAATGTGCAATGGTTCCCGCAGAGGGTACATTACCTGTAATGCTTCTTAATGTCGACCCTGCAAGAGATGAATGGATGCTTGAACGGATCAGACAGTTGGCCAGTGAAAATGCAGCAGGAGAAGGCAGTCCTGGTTGGGTGCTTAGTGAAAGCTTTACTTCATTTGAACAAATGGGTGTTGTTTACCGGGAACATCTGATTAAGCTGATTGAATATCGCTTCTATTATAAGGATCGACCAATCCTGGTGTATGGTGAACTGCCTCCAATGCATCCCGCAGGTTATCAGTTTAATGTGAATATGTTTTTGCAGCATGTGAAGCGTAACCGGGTCGAAGCGGCAAGGGAGTATTTACAGGATCATGCAAAAACACTTGGACGGGATTATATTGCGGATGTGTTTGAGATCAAATCATTTCTCGGTAACTTGATCTTCAACGTGACCATTACACTCGCGGATATGGATGTCCAGTCCACCGGGCTGGAAGAGAGCAAATATACGTATTTTAAAAATGTGGACGGGGCTTCAAGTCTGGACGAAGTCATGACTGTGCTTGACCAATTCATGACCGAAGTTCAGGAGTGCACCGCTGGTTCGGGTGGAAAACGAAGTGATCCCAACATGAAGATGCTGCTGGATTACATGCATGAGCACTTTGATCAGCCGCTCGGGCTTGCTGAAGTAGCCAAGCATTTTCATTTTAATCCATCGTATTTATCCAGTTATTTCTCATCTCACAAAAAAGAAGGATTTAATGAATACTTAAATAAAATTCGGATAGAAAAAGCCGAGGAACTGCTCCGATCCGATGATGTAACGATCTCTGAGATTAGCAGTATGGTAGGCTATTCCGATCATAGTTACTTTTGCAAAGTGTTCAAAAAATTCACTGGATTATCACCAAGCCGATACCGGCGCAAATTCTGGGCATAAAGTCAGAAGGATAAAATCATGAAGAAATGGATGAACCAATTATCTCGTCTCGGATTGTTTCCCAAGTTGTTTCTGGTTATGGTGGTCAGTATTGTCCTCGTTTCTGTACTCATCTTATGGACGACCATTCACATGTCAACCAATCTGTTTACTGAGACGTTCAGTATCACAAACTCCAAGGTGCTTAATCAGATCAAGACCAATTTTGAATCCTTTAATGAGGCCATTGCTGCCGTATCGAATAATGTGATGCAGAGTGGATCGATCCGAGGATTCCTGTCCGAAGGAGATGCCGATTCCCTCACGATGGCCAAATCCTTCTATAATATGAGGGAAACGATGGATCGAATTCAATCCATCACAGAATCCTACGAAGTAGGGATAACAATTATCGGGATTAATGGACGGAGCTATTCCACGAATCGTGCTCACCTTCAGTTGTCCGTGGATGAATTGAAGCAGGAGCCAATTACGATGGAAGCCGCTGAGACGCCGAGTCGGCTTATCTTTGATGTTTACCAAAACGAGGCAACGATCGGGAGTCAGCAGATGATCTCTGCGACGAAAGCGTTGACGGACCGAACACGCAGCCGAATATACGGTACGCTCTATGTCACGATGAGAGAAGACATATTCCGGCAATTTTACAGCAGCTTTACAAGTCGTGGCAATGATGTGGTCATTATGAATGAAAAAGGTGAGATTGTATCATCGAATCGTGAAGACTGGATCGGAACAACTCAGCTGGATTTGCTATCGTATGCCCGGGATATGAACAACAACTCTCCGAGAAGTATTAATGCTCGTGTGATGGATCAGGATAGCGTTGTGCTATCCGAGTATCTACCGTTCTATCGGTTTTATATTGTCAATGTAGTGGATAAGGACCTGGCGATGGGTCAACTTATCGACATGAAGACGGTTGCCCTGATCTGTGCAGCTATCGTTGTGGGGGCACTCATCCTTGTGTTTCTCATCACCAGCCAGATTACCAAGTCACTGCGCAGACTTGTGAAGCAAATGTCCAACATTACAAAAAGTGATCTGGACAACTACATTCCGGTGAGTGGAAGCTACGAGAGCAGGCAGCTTGGTCATGCTTACAATTACATGCTTGATGAACTGCATGATTATGTGGATCAGTTAGTACAGACACAGCATGAACAACGCAACGCAGAGCTTGCGGCATTACAGAGTCAGATTAATCCTCACTTCTTGTACAATACACTTGCATCTGTCAAAGTTCTGGTGCAACAAGGCAACAAAGACAGGGCTGCGGAGACCATTAACGCATTAATTGGATTGCTGCAAAATACGATCAGTGATGTGAGTCAGACGGTTACAGTGGAGCAAGAAGTCGAGAACTTGAAAAATTATGTCTTCATTAATCACGTCAGATATGGTGGCCGGATTAAAGCAGCTTTCTACGTTGCGCCGGATTGTACACACTATCATGTACCCAAACTGGTGATCCAGCCGTTTATCGAGAATGCATTTTTCCATGGATTTATCAAGAAAGAAACGGGTACGATTCATGTCATGGTTTCCAGAGCGGGAGAATCACTCATCTGTGAGATCATGGACAATGGGGATGGAATTGAAGGGCTTGTCATGGGAGAAACATTGCCCAATCCAAAGAACAATCGTCAACTATTCAGTGGTATCGGTATTCGCAACGTACATGACCGTATTGAGTTATTATATGGTTCACCTTACGGTGTCACGATTATGAGCAATGTCGGTGAAGGGACGAGAGTAACGGTTACATTGCCTTTAATCACGAGTTGAATTGGAACCCGATTCGATTGAATACACTAAAATCGAGATCCCTCGCTTCTGTTTTCTACAGAGGCGGGGGATTTTCACGTGTCAGAGGTAAAGCGGGTGAAATCATTTTTGTACTATTTCAAGATCAAGAAATTACAAAATCAAAAGAAATTACAAAAAACCAAATTTAATGCAAACGGTTTCTGTAAAGGTTTTCATTGTGGCAATAAGATGACAAATCCGTACAAAATTATTACTAACGAATGGAGATATGGGAATGATAAGATGAATACATCGAAAGCAACCGCTTTCAGAAAACGTAAACAAATTACACACAAAGAGGTCGAAGGGGAGTTGAATGTTTTGAAAAAAATGTGGGTATTGATGCTCGTTACAGTACTGCTGTTGTCCGCATGTTCATCCGGTGGCGGAGGTAATTCCGCTAGTGGTGGTGACGAAAAAACAAACGAAATTACGGTCTGGGCTTGGGACAAAGCTTTTAACGTAGCTGCAATGGAAACAGCAAAAGAAGCATATCAAAAAGCAAATCCTGATGTGAAAATTAACATCATTGAATACGCTCAAGCTGATATCATTCAGAAACTGAACACAGGTCTTAACTCCGGAACTGCCAGCGGTCTTCCAAACGTAGTTCTGATTGAAGACTATCGTTCACAAAGCTTCCTGAATGCATATCCTGATGCGTTCAAAGATCTGTCTTCCAGTATCACGGCTTCCGATTTTGCAGATTACAAACTCGGACCAACAGCGTTTGATGGCAAACAATACGGAGTACCATTTGACTCCGGCGTTGCTGGTTTGTACTACAGAACAGACCTGCTGGAGCAAGCTGGCTACAAAGCAGCTGACCTGCAAGACATCACTTGGGATGACTACATCCAAATTGGTAAAGACGTAAAAGCTAAAACAGGTAAAGAGCTTCTTTCTCTTGACCCGAATGACCTTGGTTTGATTCGTATGATGATCCAAACTGCAGGTAAATGGTATTCCGCAGAAGATGGTAAAACACCTGACATTGCTAATAATGCTGCTCTGAAAGAAGCGTTTATTACTTACAAAGCAATGATGGATGCCAACATTGTTAAATTGCACTCTGACTGGAGTCAATTCGTTGCCAACGCCAATAACGGTAGCGTAGCAACAATTCCTACAGGTAACTGGTTCTCACCATCTGTACGTCAAGAAGCTTCCCAATCCGGTAAATGGGCTGTAGCTCCAATGCCGAAAATGGCTGGTCAACCAAACTCTGTTCACGCATCCAACTTGGGTGGTAGCTCTTGGTATGTTATGAACAACGTTCCTGGTGCAGATCAAGCAGCTGATTTTGTAGCAAAAACATTTGGTTCTGACAAACAATTGTATCAAGATCTGTTGAACAACATCGGCGCAATTGGTACGTACAAACCAGCAGTTGATGGTGACGCGTATGCCAAAGCAGACGAGTACTTCGGCGGACAAAAAATCTTCACAGACTTTGCGAATTGGACGAAAGAAATTCCAAGCGTAAACTATGGTATCAACACATATGCCATTGAAGATATTCTGGTAGTAGAAATGCAAGCATTCCTGAACGGTAAATCAATCGATGACGTTCTGGCTGATGCACAAAAACAAGCTGAAGCACAATTAAACTAAGATACCCAAGGTAACTTATAGAACCCTAGGAAACATCGGAGCCGTCTCCCATGTCCGGCGCAAGTCGAACCGGATATGGCGAGAGGCTCCGTGGGTTCTACCCATGTTCCATGGAGAGAGAGGAGCCATACTGTGAAAGCCATGAATACAGGAGACAGTCTCCAAAAGAAAAATAATTTGACTGGATGGGCTTTTGTTTTGCTGGCTGTTGTCGGGATTGTTGCATTTTACTTCTACCCGATGATCCAAGCGCTGCTCTTATCGTTCAAGTCTGGTGTAGGAGCCAATCTTGAATTTTCGGGCCTTTCTAACTACAAAAGATTGTTAGTTGATACAACGTTCCGTACAGCATTATCGAATACATTTATCTACTTGATCATTCAAGTGCCTGTAATGATTATTCTCGGTTTGTTTATTTCCGTATTGCTGAATGACAGCACACTACGCTTCCGGAGCTTCTTCCGTACAGCGATTTTCTTGCCTTGTGTAACTTCATTGGTAGCGTACTCTGTTGTATTCAAATATTTGTTTGCACCAGATGGAATGGTGAATCAATTCCTTATGGGCTTGCACATTATTGGCGATCCAATTCAATGGATCACAGACCCGTTCTGGGCTAAAATTACGATCATAATCGCCGTTACTTGGCGTTGGACCGGATATAACATGATTTTCTATCTGTCATCCCTGCAAAACATCGATCAATCGATCTATGAAGCTGCAAGAATTGACGGAGCGAATGCTTTTACACAATTCTTCAAAATCACAGTACCTTTGCTTAAACCGATTATCCTCTTCACGTCGATCACATCAACGATTGGTACATTACAAATCTTCGATGAGATCATGAATATTACCAAAGGTGGTCCAGGTAATGCGACCATGTCGATTTCACAATACATCTACAACCTTTCGTTCAAATATTCACCGGACTTCGGTTATGCAGCAACAGTGTCTTATTCCATCGTAATCTTGATTATTGTATTGTCCATCATCCAGTTTAAAGTGGCAGGTGATAATAAAAATGGCTAAAGCTAAAGCAAAACGGATTTTCACGTATGTGTTCCTATCCATCGTCGCCTTTGTATCCATTTTCCCTTTCTTCTGGATGCTGGTCAGTTCAACAAATGCATCAGTCGATGTCACCAAGGGTAGACTGCTGCCGGGTTCAGCTTTCATTGATAACTTTAACAAACTGATTGATTCGACAAATCTGGTACAGGCTCTCGGAAACTCGGCGATTATCTCTGTAATCTCCACTGTCTTGGCACTGTTTATTGGTTCCATGGCAGGTTATGGCTTCGAGGTATATCGCACGAAGTCCCGTGATGTCGTGTTTAATATCCTGTTGTTGTCCATGATGATCCCGTTTGCAGCGATTATGGTACCATTGTATCGTATGTTCGCAACAATCTCGGGAGTTGCACCGGTTATCGGAATCAACACGATGGCAGCAGTGATCCTGCCAACCATCGCAACAGCGTTCCTGATCTTTTTCTTCCGTCAGAACACCAAAATGTTCCCGAAAGACTTGCTGGAAGCTGGACGTATTGATGGTTTGAGTGAACTCGGCATCTTCTTGAAGATCTATATGCCAACCATGAAAACAACATATGCAGCGGCAGCAATCATTACATTCATGAGTAGTTGGAACAACTATCTGTGGCCACTCATTGTATTGCAAACACCTGACCAACAAACGATTCCGCTATTGATCTCAAATCTGGGTGCTGGTTATTCTCCAGATTACGGAGTAATCATGACAGCAATCGTTATTGCAACACTGCCTACAGCAATCGTTTTCTTCATCATGCAGAAACATTTTGTTGCAGGTATGGTAGGTTCCGTGAAGTAATGAAAACAGCATAATCCGTGCAAATGACGGGTGCAGGAAAGAAGAGAGGGCGCTGTTATGGCGTACCTCTGTCTTTTTTGTTTATGTAAAGCAAAAGGAAATCCAGAGTAAACCTTGAATAAGTCAAACTATAACGTTTTAAAGGGAGAGAGAGCCGATGAAAGCAACAAAGGCAGATATCAACTGGTTGGGGGACGTAAGTGTATTTGAGGTGAACCGTCTGCATGCTTATTCCGACCACCGTTATTACCAAACAATGGAAGAGGCAGTAGGTTCAAGCGCGATGTCCATGCGTTATGATCTGAATGGTACGTGGAAATTTAACTATGCTATTCGTCCAGACAGCCGTTCTGAGTTTTTCTATACATCCGATTTTTCCAGTGAAGGCTGGGATGATATTGAAGTTCCGGGGCACATCCAGCTACAAGGATACGGACAGATTCAATATGTAAATACACAATATCCTTGGGATGGCCTGAACGAAATTCGTCCGCCGGCATTGCCGCAGGATAAAAATCCGGTTGGAAGTTACATTCGCACATTCCACCTGCCGACAGGTTGGGAGTCGAATCCGGTATATATTTCTTTCCAAGGTGTAGAGTCTGCATTCTATGTATGGCTTAACGGACAATTCGTAGGATACGGGGAAGACAGCTTTACGCCATCTGATTTTGACCTGACGCCATTCCTACAGGATGGAGAGAACAAACTCGCAGTTGAGGTGTATCAACGCAGCACAGGCAGCTGGCTGGAAGACCAGGATTTCTGGCGTTTCTCGGGTATTTTCAGAGATGTTTATCTGTATACGGTCCCGGCTGCGCACGTACGTGATGTTCATGTTCGCACAGATCTGGACAAGTCCTATACCAACGGTACGTTGCAAGTGGATCTGAAGCTGGAAGGAAAAGCGGTTGCAGGAGCACGTGTAGAGGCTGAACTTCGTGATCGTGAAGGCAATACCGTTAAAACGTTTGAATCCAAAGTTAACGATGGACAAGTAAGTCTTCGTGAAGATATCGGTACAGTGAACCTGTGGAGCGCAGAGATTCCATACTTGTATCGCCTTTATATTCGTGTATATGATGCTGCGGGTACACTGGTTGAGGTTGTTCCTCAAGCCGTTGGTTTCCGTACATTTGAAATGATTGATAAAGTGATGCACATCAACGGTAAACGTATCGTATTCAAAGGTGTGAATCGCCATGAGTTCAACCCGCGTCGTGGACGTGCAGTTACGAAGGAAGATATGCTGTGGGATGTTCGTACGATCAAACAGAATAATATGAATGCTGTACGTACGTCACACTATCCAAACCAAAGTCTCTGGTATGAGCTGTGTGATGAATATGGATTGTATGTTATTGACGAGATGAACCTGGAGACACACGGATCTTGGCAGAAACTTGGTGCCGTTGAGCCTTCATGGGTTATTCCAGGTGACAAACCGGAATGGCATGATATCGTTATGGACCGCGCTGTATCCATGGTGGAGCGTGACAAAAACCATCCGTCCATTCTGATCTGGTCTTGTGGTAATGAATCACACGGTGGTGAAGTCATCTACAAAGTATCCCAATACTTCAAATCGGCTGATCCAACACGTCTAGTACATTACGAAGGTGTATTCCATGATCGCCGTTTCGATGAAACAAGTGATATGGAGACTCGCATGTATGCCAAACCGGCGGACATTGAGGAATTCCTGAATGCAAACCCGACGAAACCTTATATTAGCTGTGAGTACATGCATGCCATGGGTAACTCTATTGGCGGTATGCACAAATATACGGAGTTGGAAGACAAATATCCGATGTATCAAGGTGGATTCATCTGGGATTACATCGACCAATCCATTTATAAAAAAGATCGTTACGGCAAAGAGTTCCTCGCTTATGGCGGAGATTTTGGTGATCGTCCATCAGACTATTCGTTCTGTGGCAACGGTATCGTCCATGCTGACCGTAAAGTAACTGCGAAAATGCAGGAGGTTAAATTCCTGTATCAAAACATCAAGCTATTCCCGGATCGTGAAGGCGTTAAAATCGTGAACGGTAATCTGTTCGCAGATACATCTGCGCTGGAACTGGTATACAGCCTGGAGCGCGAGGGGCATGAAGTACTGCGTGGAACATTGGAAGTGAACGTGGATGCACAAAGCGAGACGGTTGTGAAACTTCCGCTGGGTGCAGATGCTCTGACGGGTGGCGAGTATGCTGTGAACACTGCACTTGTGTTGAAAGCTGCTACACTGTGGGCTGACAAAGGCGAAGAAGTGGCATTTGGACAGTTTATTTTCACACAGGATCAGGTAAATGATGCAGTTGAAGTCGACTTGAACCTTGTAAGTGATGTACAGGTGGTTGAAGGTGACGTTAACATTGGTGTTCGTGCTGGCAAGACACATGCGCTGTTCTCCAAACAGTTTGGGACACTGGTTTCCCTGAAATTGTCCGGTCGTGAGACGATTGCTGTGCCACCTGCACCGCTCTTCTGGCGTGCAATGACGGATAATGACAAAGGTATGGCGATGGGCTTCGAACTGGGTGCCTGGTATGCAGCGAGCCTGATGCCACGTTCTGTAGAGTGGAAAGCGGAACAGAAACCGGATCAATACCGGATCGAGTTCACGTACAAGCTCAACATTTCGGAGGATGTACAAGTGAAAGTGGTATATACCGTTCATGCAGATGGAAGCGTACGTGTGCATAATACGTACAAAGGTACAGCTGGATTGCCAAACCTGCCAATTCATGCATTGTCCTTCAGAACATCACCTGACTTCGAAAACGTGGAATGGCTCGCGATGGGACCCGAAGAAAATTATGCAGACCGCGCATTTGGCGCACGTCTGGGTATCCATGGCAGCAAGGTAGTTGATACCATGGCTCCATATCTGGTACCACAGGAATCAGGCAACCGTACGGGCGTACGTTGGGCCAAATTGACAGACAACGCGGGACGTGGCTTCAAAATTGAAGCATCCGGAACTCCAGTCGAGCTGAATGTCTCACCATATACAGCATTTGAGCTGGAGAACGCACAGCATGCGTACGAATTACCTCCTGTGCACTATACGGTCGTGACTGTAGCAGGTAAACAAATGGGTGTTGGCGGTGATGATAGCTGGGGTGCTCCAGTTCATCCGGAATACCTGATCCCTTCAGACGGCGAACTGACATTTGAATTTGTCATTCGAGCACTGTAAGTAAAAGAATCGTACAGAATAAAGAATGTATACTATAAAGAACAGAGGTCTTCGCTCATCGGAGGCCTCTGTTTTGTTATGTCAACGAACAGCTTGAGAGGCATTGTATGAAACCGTTCTCTCTCCAACCTCGTAATGTACGAGACAGGAAACATAAGAGGGGGTTCAAGATGAGTAAAAAAGCAAAGACAGGTATATGGGTGACGGTGTTGGTCTTCTTGGGTATCATTGTTGGATGTTTCATATGGTATTTCAATACCGCTTCAGGTGAACGTGCACTCAAAACGATGAGGTCCAATAACTCGGGTGGCCTGGAGAGGATTGTTAAAGTGTACAGCAATAATGGTGAATTGATTCAGACCTATGATGGCAAAATTGACGTGGAAGATACGGAATACGGCAATAAAGTATTATTTGATCTTAATGGGAAACGTGTTGTGATCTATAATGCAACGATTGTTGTTGAAGAGAAGTAAAGCAAAATTAAGGAAATGATATAAGGGTCGGGTGAGATTTTTTATGGTGGATATGTACCTCATAATCCTTGTTGCTATCTTGGGAATGATCCTGTTTTATAGTTTGATCGCTTATTTCTTAATTCGTTTCATTTCAAAAAAAGCATTCAAGCTGACGTTAACCAAATATGAAATGACGGAGATTATGACTTGGCTCGCCGTGTTGTTTATTACCTTCATGATGATTAAGAATGGTTCGATAAATCTTCTTTTGCCGGTTGTTTTGCTTATCATTCCATTGATCAATTTGCGAAGGTCTAATCGGAAGCATCGAGAGATGAACTCGTAAACTCTTGATACGTTGGGGTAAGGCACAAGAAGGATGAACATAGGAAAGGTTGACGGAGTTTACATCACTAGTCAGCCTTTTTTAGTTTCATTACGAATGTTGAAAATGAACAAGGAGGAGTTTAGTGATGATTCTGGGCCGATCAACTGACACTTCAGGTTTAACGCAAGTTGCCAATCTTTCGGATGAGTTGCAGTCTGTTTTTGATCAAGCAGAAAGCAAATATCAAATAGTTGATATTGAACTATTCTTTGTTTTCAGGTGTCTCCCTGAAGAATACGATAGAAGATCTACCGTTAGGCATGTGAAGAAGGAGAATGTCATCTATTTTGATCTGGTGGTCAGCGAGGATCGGTATAAGACATTAAGCAAAAGCAAACAACGGTATGCGTTAAGCCATGAGTTCTATGCGTTTTTGAGTGAAAAGATCAAGAAATACAAAATTGAACATCTAAAAGTGAATGAGTTTATCGCAGATATGGGCATGTGGCTGAGGGAGATTGGATGGTTGCAGACCGAAGAGCAAGCCGACATAAGTGAATTTGAAGAAAAGTATAACTAACAAAATAAAGTGATATAAACAACAAAAATAGGCCCTCTTTCGAGGGCCTACTTTTCATGGGAGAGGAGTTAATTCGGCTCATGAGTTCATATATCAAATCGTGAAACCATTGGTAGATTAAGCTTTTCATCAGAATATGGAGTAGAGTAGAAATGCTATTTTTGGGTACTTTTTGCGAAGTAGCTCGACAAGTTGGATTATCGTATAGCTCAGGTTAAACCTCTCTTTATGCTGGGAAGCCTTAAACCTTCCAAAAGATACCATCAAAGAATTAAGTTTGGTATGATTGGTTTTGGGAAGACAACCAGCATGAAGCTGCCTGAGGGGGATTTATTCCGTGTATGATATTTATGTAATCACAAATAAAGTGAACGGCAAAAGATATGTGGGATACACGTCAAAGGGATATGAGTCGAGATTCAATGATCATATCAAACAATCTCGTGGATCAAGCGAAAGGTATCTCTGCCGAGCTATAAGGAAATATGGGAAAGACCAATTTTATACCGAGTTAATTGAACAAGTCGAAACACTCGCGGAAGCTGCTGAAAGAGAAAAACACTTCATTGGAAAAATGAAAACCTTTGCTCATAACAAGGATGCGCATGGATATAACGCGACTTTGGGGGGCGAAGGAATGAATGGGGCGGTTTTCTCAAAGGAGACGAGGAAGAAAATCAGCGTCACTCACAAGAAGCGCGGAAGCTGGTCCGGGGAATCGAATCCTAAGTATGGAAAGGGACACCTTGTTAGCGGAATAAACCATCCTCTATTTGGAACTAAGATGTCAATAGACACAAAAGAGAAGATCGGTAATTCAAATAGAGGACGCTTAAAAGGTAACGCTAATCCATCTATAAAGGCTGTAATATGTTATTCCTTGGAGTTTTCAACTGGTTTAATTGAGAAATTCAACTCTTTTTTTGATTTAAGAGATTCATTTGAAAAGAGAGGTATAAAATTGAACCGTAGCAGTGTTCTTGCAGTCATGCGAGGCGGAAAAGGTCGAAAGACTTTTAAAGGTCATATGTTTTTTCGCCAAGATGTCACAGAACACCGAGTCCTAACTGAGATTGAACATAAATTCAAACACTGAATCATTGAACCAGTTGTAATGAAAGATCACAGACAAGGCAGTATCCATCCAAATGCAAAATCAGTCTCTTCTTATGCTGTGGACGTATCAAACGGAGAAATTCATAAGTTTGACTCATGGTTTGATTTGAAAAGTTGGTTTGATGTTCGAGTCGGTTCCAAGACCAGTTATTCCAACTTATATATAATGCCTTAAAAGGCAAGTATCGTCATACCAGAGGATACAAACTTTTCAGAGATGATGTGACTGACAAAGATACGATGGATGATCTTTTATTGAAATACAACGAGGGCAGAACCTTCAACGACTAGTCGAAAGACGTAGGGCCAAGCGGCTCGAAACGGGAGGCATCCAAGCCTCCTTTTTTTATTGCTTGGATGAAGATAAAGTCTGAAACATACAGCTGCTGAATGGGGTATGGTATTAGCGGCTACACCATGTGAACAGAGATGGACGCGATCAAGGAATTGACTATTCGTACGAAGGTCCGATGCAAGACAACCCATGAAGGTTATAAACTCCTGAATCTCAATGCTGCACAATTCGAAAGCGCCATAGCTGGTGGAGGTAAAACCGCATAAATGGCAACACAGAAGATATTCCAAGCGCTCGTCAAAATCGAGGATCTGATAAAGCGTAATGCTGCAGGTGTTTCACTCTTTGGTACTCAGTTCGAGGATCTGGAGTATGAAGCAATCAAGGCAATGGGTGAGGCTAGAAGCCAATTCGATCACACCCGAGAGACAATGGAAAATGTTAAGAATGTTAAGTTCGACACTTTGGGTATGGCATTCCAGTCCATCGGACGGTCAGTTGAGATGGATTTCATTCAGCCTTTGGGTAAAAAGTTGTTGCCGGTTCTTTCCAAAGTGGCAAAGTGGTTCCAGTCTACTGATGGCAAGGCGTGGATGAAAAACATGCAGGACAATATTCAAAAGATCATCAAAAAGGCTGTTGATCTGTACAATACGATTAAGAATAACTGGTCAGGTGTAAAAAGTATTGCTTTGTCTGTCGTGGCGGGAATTGTAGCTATGCAAACAGCATTTGGAGCTTTAAAGATAATTGGCAGTATTAATGCCCTTATGAAAGCTTATAAAGCTGGAACACTATTAGCCTCAGCAGCACAATGGGCTCTGAATGGCGCTATGCTCGCTAATCCAATTGGCATAGTAATAGTTTCGATAGGTGCGTTGGTGGCGGCTATCGTCCTAGCAATAACGCACTGGGACTCCATCAAAGCAGCTGTAATGCGGTTTTGGGAGTATGTTAAAACAGCGCTTGGAAATATCGGAGGCTGGTTCTCGGAACGCTGGAACGAGGCGTATAACGCAGCGACGACAGCGTTCGGTGGTTTGACTGGTTGGTTCGGCGGGATATTCGAAAACATTAAAAGGATATTCAGCAGCGCAGTTAACTGGATCATTGATAAGCTGAACTGGGTGATCGACAAGGCCAACGGGATCAGCTTTGACATACCTGACTTTCTCGGAGGAGGCACCATTGGCGTTGATATCCCTAAGATCCCAACAGTGGGCGGATACGCCAAGGGTGGTTATGTCGATAGACCTGAGCTTGCTTGGGTTGGTGAGGGTTCGTCTCCTGAGTGGATCATCCCGGACAACAACTCCCCTCGTTCTCGGGGGCTTCTCGAATCAGCGAACCGCAGTATGGGCGTTGCTGCAGCTCCTACGGGCGCGATGAATATCAATTACAACCCGCAGATCATTATCCAAGGCAATGCAAGCAAGAGCGATATCATAGCAGCTCATGACGCTGGTCGGAGTTCTTTTGAACAACAAATGGCTCAATGGCAAAGACAAAGGGAAAGGGCGAGCTTCGGATGATAGTATGAACGGTAATTTGTTTTAGACTTGATACCAATCATTTTTATGAGGCATGATGAATAATTCGAAATGCATTATTAAGGCGCCTATTAGGGTGCCTCTTTTTTTTAAAGCGAACATACAATCTGATTGACAGGTCTTAAGAACTAAAGGAAAATGAAAGAATTAAGTAAATCTTTCCAGCTATATCTAATTTAATTGGAGGTAAGTTAGTGAGTATTCCTGCTTTTTTCGATAATTATCATTTGCCAGATGGTGAACACGTATGTACAATGAAAGAAATAGAGCGTGTGTTCCTATTTTCAGAAAAAAGATCTAATGTGTGGGGAAAGTTCTTAGACTTGTTATCAAAGCTAGAAGAATTAGGACTGAAGTATGAATATATATTGATTGATGGGAGTTTTGTTACTGGAAGAGAAGAACCCAGTGATGTTGACTTCGGAATATATCTCCCCCCTTACATAATTGCTGAAGCTTTAACTGTTCTAAATGATACTGAAAAAGAACTATTGAAGTATTTTACAGATCTAAATAATCAGTATGAAATAAGTCAGAAATTTGGAGCTCATTTACTAATCGGTCACAATGACATTATGATGGAAGACATATCTTTTTGTTTTAGAGAAGGATTAGATTCTGAACTACGCCCCCCTGACCCTAAGAGAGATCCGGAATGGGTTTCAACTCCCGCTGCTAAGGGGATACTTAAAGTGATCAGACAGGATGGAGGTGAGTCAATTGAACGATTCGATGAATGATAAAATTCAAGGGGTTTCCAATAGATTAAAACGAGCTAAACAAAATCTTGATGAACTTAGAGAACAATATAAAATGAACCCTGATCTCTTATCCATATACGAGCCTTCTGCTGTTTATATTGTTAATCAAATTGAGTCAAAATTGAAAAAAATGTTATCTGAACAGTTTGGAGTTTCATTGCAACCTGAGCGGGTAGAGCAAGAGAACGTTGATATATGGGTAAGAATTGAAGGTAAAGAGTTTAAAAATGGTTCAGGCCCTATTGGGCAAATTGGCACTTACTTGACACTTTTAAATAAAGTGAATAAACAAGCTATGGCTTTAGTGAAAGAAAAAATGGGGGAAAAAATCAAACTTTCAGATTTACCTTCTCTAAATTTAGTGGCTACAGCGCCTGGTAGCTTAAAGCTTGGTCTGAATAAGCCCAAAATCGAAACTCCCGAGCCGGATCCTCAAGCAGATTTGTTTAATGGATACAAAGGTAATTGGGAGCTGCTTAAAGAGTCTCTTGAAGAATCATCTTTGGTAAGTCAAGGAATGCAATTGATTGTTCGAAGCATAGCATCCATTAGTGATGAATCCGTCTCTTCCGAACTTAAGCAAGAATATACGGAGAAAAGCATAATAAAGATGTTACATTATGTAAAAGATTTGACACCTTCAAGTAGATCCGATATAGATTACGTTAGTTTTGAAGGGAATAATATTCGAGTTAATAATAATTATATTAAAACCACTAAAGAAACTCGGAAGCTCATATCAGAATATTCAAAAAAATTAGCTCCAAATACGGAGTATGTAGAGGGTACTGCTACAATCATGGCTGCAGATATAAGTAATCAAGCATTGATAGCGCGTCCCTTCAAATTTAATGGTGCGGAACACAAAGAAATAAAATGCATTCTTCTTGACACTGTGCCTGCAGAAGATATCAAGAATCTTTTAAATCAGAAAGTAGAACTCTCAGGATATATTGTGTTTGATAAAAACAGAAGTAAAATGTTACGTCTTGAAATAGATCATATAACCATAAGCGATAATAATGCTTTTTAGTAATAAGAACCATACCTCAGCGTGTGGTTCTTATTTAGTGTCGATACCTAATAAAAATCATTGGGAGGAGAGTAGTTAATGTGGCATAGTGTATGGGATTTTATTGTGAACGATTTTTTAAGTTTTATTGGTGCTCTTTCTATTTTTGGAGGGTTGGCGCTTGGCTTAACATATTTCTTGAAAAAGTATGTGGACAATCAACTCCAAAAGAACCTGCAAGGACACAAGCGAGAGATGGACAAACAAATTGAAGCATTTAAACACATACAACAGAGGGCCTTTAAGGAATTCGATCTATACACTACAAAGAGACATGAAGTCTATCCAGAATTACACAAATTAATGGAACAAGCATATGGCGAAATACTTGGATTAAGAGGTCTAAAACATTCACCTGATTTCAAGAAATACAGTGTAGATGAACTGAGAGATTACCTTAAAAAAAATAAAGTAGGGGAAGTTGATACGAATGAATTGCTTGATCTTTTTTCCAGAGATAGGAGAGCAGCTGATAGAAAAATATCTGAGACAATGCGTATAGTTGAATACTATCAAACATTAAACTTTTGGAGCGAGGCGAATAACTACTTAGTAATAAACGAATTATATTTGACGGAAGAAGCTAGAGATTCGGCAGTTGATTTGCTGAGTAATTTGCGGAAATTTTGGATTAATGTTGACCCAGAACTCCCTTATGACAAAGAAAATTCTGCAGAGATAGAGAATTTAAAAAAGATATTTCTGCCTACTAGTAGAATAAGGTTAAAATTAGCATTAAAAAAAGATTTAAGTGAGTCATTCTCAGATCACCCATAACTTACCGCCTCAACCCTTTGTAGCAAAACGCTATAATTGGGTTGAGGTGTTTTTATGTTCATCAGTCCTATGTTACTTGAAACAGCATCGGGTCCATTCTCACATTCGGATTTCATTTTTGAACCTAAGGTTGATGGTCACCGGTTGATATATTCGCAACAGTCCGGCAATGTCCGGTTATATACACGTCACAACAACGATTGCACACGTCAGTACCCGGAATTACTACTACCCTTTGACTCTGACATCATCTTGGACGGAGAAGTCGCTTGCACCGATCCAGTTACAGGCTTGAACGACTTTGAGGCAGTCATGAGCCGGTTCAGCACTCGGCAGCACTCGAAGGTTCAGCAGCTTACCATGACATTGCCAGCCACGTTCGCCATATTCGATATTCTGCAGTACAACGGTCACGACCTCCGTAAGCTACCTCTTATAGAGCGCAAGGGATTCTACAAGGGTTACAACTTCCATCTAGTCTTTGGAGTGGTGCCGCATGTTGAAGGCGCAGGAGAGGCCCTATACGCCCAGATAGAGGCAATGGGCATGGAGGGTGTAGTTGGTAAGCGCAAAGACATCCAGTATGTTAGCAGGCGATCCAGAGAGTGGCAGAAGGTCATCAACTGGTCATATACCGATGTATTCATCACAGGATACAAAAAGTCAGAATTCGGGTGCTTGCTGCTGTTCCAGATCCAAGTGGCAGTATGCGACCGGTAGGGATCATTGAGCATGGTCCAAGTCCAAAACATAAGCAGGCTTTCCGTGGAGTGTGCCAGCAGCTTGTAACAGGGGAAGATGAGAACCATGTTTACCTGGAGCCCCGAATTCAGGCCAGGGTCAAAATGCGTAATTGGACCAAATCAGGCTTGCTACGTATCCCCGTGTTTGATCAATTTATTGTGTGATTATATATTGTAAAGACAATACAGGAGGTGTTTTGTATGTGTGGTAGATTTACAATCACTGATCCCTTGGACGCAATAATGGACAGATACTATGCATCTATAGCTGATGGCTTTGAGTACAAACCAAATTACAATGCTGCCCCTATGCAATACATTCCCACAATTATAGGCAGCAAGGATGGAAATAGGCTGGGTTCGCTCCGATGGGGCCTGGTACCCGTTTGGGCCAAGGATGACAAGATTGGAAATAAGATGATTAATGCCCGAGCCGAGACACTGGCAGAGAAGCCAGCTTTTAAACGTCTGATCAGCTCCAAGCGCTGTATTATTCCAACAAACGGGTTTTACGAGTGGAAGAAAGAAGGATCTGCAAAGCAGCCAATGCGCATCTTGATGAAGGATGACCGCTTATTCTCGCTTGCCGGCCTGTACGATACTTGGACAGATCCGGACGGAAACAAACTGAGTACGTGTACAATCATCACTACTGAACCAAATAGCCTAATGGAGGACATCCACAATCGCATGCCTGTCATACTACGCCCCGAAGATGAGGCTGAGTGGCTCGGAAGAGACAATGATGATGTTCAGTCCCTACTTGACTTGCTCAAGCCATATCAAGCTTCAAAGATGAGAGCATACGAGGTGCCCAAGGAAGTTGGTAATGTGCGGAATAACAATGAGGAATTATTAAAGGAAGTAAATTAGATGCTCATTTGTGAGTGACACCATAGCGGTGGGCACTCTTTTTTTTTTGTTTTAGATAACAGAAATTTATGGAAATACCTACATAGGTCTGATAGACTATTCTGGATTGATTTCATCGTTGAAGGAGTTTGTTATGATTCATAATATCAGTGAGATTTTTGGTATGGTATTCTTTGCAGGATTGATCTTAGCGTTATTTGTACTAGGCTTAATGGGTATTGCTGGAATGTTTCTTAATATCTATAGAAGATTGAAAGGGTTAAGGACTAAAAAAATGGAACCTTGCAGATCTTGTGGGCATTCAATCTCAAGTTCTGCCATTGTATGTCCTAATTGTGGAGAACACTACGGACGAGGAAGTGGATTTGCTAATTCAATCATTGGTTGTTTTATCGTTGGATTTGTTTGTATTGGAATTGGTTTCTATGCCTTGTCAGAATTTCTCGAGACATTTGAAACCTTTAGTTTTAAATAGTAAATGTTACATAGTAAACAAGACTATTCTAGATTAATTACATAGTTGGAGGAACGTCATGTTTGAGCGTATAAACAATATAATGGGTAATTTATTTGGTATAGGAATCATTATCGCAATGTTTGTACTTGCAGTGCTAGCCTTTAAGGCAATGTTTAGAAATATAAAAAGAAAGTTCAAACCTAACTCTAACAACTTAATACATTGCCAATCTTGCAGAAGTGCAATATCTGGAGATGCTTTCATGTGTCCACATTGCGGACATCATTACGGGAGATCAAGCGCTGGTAATTCTATATTTTACTGTTTATTGGCCGGATGTGGTTTTTTGTTGGGGGCATTTTATGGTCTCCAACTCTTCTTTGAAGAAGAAGAGGTTCTTATTTTTATCCAAACATACTTTAACTAATCGAATACCCAATAATAAAGGAGCCATATATGACTCCTATTTTGTACCCTAAATTCAAACGTGTCACGAAAGAATCTTTTCCCTGCCAACTTGACAGAGACTTGGCTATAGGCTTCTACTGATCCACAATAGTCAATGATGTGCTCTTGTTCCTCTAACACATGCCAAACCACCACCCGATCCTGGCTTAAAGCCGCCGTGAAAAAATCTATGTCCTCTTTCAACACCCTATATGTATGGTTCATACTATTCACCTCAAGTAAGATATTTCTTCAGCTACCACTGATGATCCTGCCATGGGGTGGAGTTATTTTATTTAGAACGAAGGTGTGGGGCAAGCTTGATTAGTTGCCGAATCAACAGGCCGAAATAATGATTGTTCCACAAACTACAGTTAATCAAAATCAGGTTAATTCGGATACAGTAGCTAGAGTATGTAAAGCGCAGATTGATAAATTGGTTCAGTAAGCATAACTGGATTTACAACATATCCCATTGCATATATAATTCTCATTATAAAATGGGACAGTTCACTTACTTGGTTGGCTAAAATGGCTGACGGGGTATGTTTTTAACGAATATTGCTGTCTTCTTATGGACTACTAGGGGGAGTTAAATTTGAGTTTTAAGCAACGAATTGAAAGGGCGGTTACTCGACTCAAGGTGTTTGTTAAAAAGTTACCTAAGTATTCATGGATAGCAGTTAAAAAGTTGCAGAAGTGGATAAGGAGAAAAGAATATATTTTAATGTCATTTGGTTTGATTATCGCAGTAATTGCAGTTTCAGTTCCATTCATGATAATTTATTTCACCAATACATCCTATACCTTGAATAGTTTTAATACCTTGGGTTCTATTGGAGATTTCTTTGGAGGAACTACGGTAGGTTTATTGTCACTGGCAAGTATTATATTTGTTACTGCTGCTGTTATCATGCAGAAAGAAGAGCTGCAATTACAACGTGAAGAGGTAGAAAAGACAAGAAAAGAATATGAGGTCACTAATGCAACAATGAAAAAGCAACAGTTTGATAGTACATTCTTTAATATGATTAATCTGCATCATAATATTTTAAAGGAAATATCATATAATGGTGTTAGTGGGAGAATAGCAATTACATTATTATTTGAAAAAGTAAAGGAAGTATACAACAATGAAGTCCATGTAGAATATAAGAGAACTCTTAAGAATTACTTTTTATTTTACGAAAATATATCCATAAGGAACGATTTTCTTCTAAAATCAATCTTGTTTAATCTGAAAAATGAATACATATCTGCTGTACAAAGCCATGCTGAAACCTATACTGATTACGACTCTTATGGAAGATCAGATCAAAATAGGCTTATTTTTAAATTGACATCTATCTATAAAGATACAGACTCATACTGGATTAATATGAAAGAACAAGCTATGGAAGAATTTTATGCTAATATGAAAGAAGACCCTGAGTATGCATTAAAATTATTAGATGAAGTTGATTTTGAAGGTCTGCTTAATGCTAAAATAGACCATTATTTTTTAGACCTTTATAATAAAAATACCAAAACTGAACCATTGAAAGATCTAAAAATACAATCCTATGAAGTTGTATATAATGCAAATGAAAATTTAATCGGTCATTATTATCGCAACTTATATAGAATAATCAGGTTAATTCAGGATGAGACATTTGATCTAGATGAGGAGAAGAATGAGAAAGAGAAGAAAAAATATAGAGGAATTTTACGAGCGCAGCTTTCTTCTTTTGAGTTAATGATGATATTCTATAACGTTGCTTACTCCAAAAAAGGTGAAAAATTTAAAACTTATTTAATTAATACGAATTTCTTCGATGATCATTTAATACAGTCTGATTTTATATGGGCGAATGATAAAGATGAGTTGGCATTAATAAATTAATTTTATTCAGTAAAAATATCATAAATTAATTGTTTGAAGTTTGAAGCCTATACTATAGGCTTCTTCTTATATTGAAATCTAGTTGATGTACATGATTTGAGATTTCAATTACAATATTTTGTAGTAAATACTAGGGAGGAATTGGATTGACTACCAATGTTAAAGATCAAGTAGAAAAACAAGAGCAAGAAGCCAAAAAAGAAGAACTAAAAACTTGTTTCATTGTAATGCCTATTTCGAATGCAGATGGGTACGATACAGGACATTTTAATAGGGTTTATGACTACATAATAAAACCAGCTTGTGCTGCTGCTGGATTCAAACCGTCGAGAGCGGATGACACCAAGCACACAAACACAATTATCTTGGACATACTAGATCAAATTGTTAAAGCAGATATGGTTTTATGTGATTTAAGTTCGAAAAATCCAAACGTCATGTACGAATTAGGAATAAGACAAGCATTTAATTTACCTGTAGTATTGATCAAAGATAATGCAACTCCGAGAGTGTTTGACACATCCGCATTGCGAGATATTGAATATGATCAAACATTACGTATTGATAATGTGAACTCAGTTGTGGACAGATTAACGGAAGCATTAAAAGAAACTTATAGGATGAAAGATGATGATACTCATTCCTTAATAAGTATGTTAAATATTGAGCCTGCGACACTTCCTGAGAAGAAAGAAATAAGTGCAGACACTGCAATCTTATTAGACGCGATTAATACTATGAAATCAGAACTTTCATTGAGAAATGCACGACCGGTTGAAAGACTAACGTGGGGACTACTAGAAAATAATGAGAGTACCGAAAAAGTAGTTAGTATAGGTGGAGATCTGGTTAGTAAAAATATTAAGTTGAAACTCCCGACAACTTTTGGCTCTTCTGAGTAAAAATTAATATACACGTAAGGAACAGGCATCTACCTGTTCTTTTTTTTATTCAATAACACTTAGCTATTGCAATACATATGGCTTTACCGTGTATTTATGGCAGACAAACAAACAGGAAAATTAAGGAGATGAGCATTGACCTTGAATCAGTACCGAGATTTGGCGGACCAACTGGGAGGAGAGGTCGGAGAACGGATCGCTGCACTGGTCGAAGAATTGGAAGAGTCCAGAAAGATCATACACGAGAAAAAGTACCCACCTCTCCTTGGTAGCAAGGAAGTAGCGGAACAGATTGGCGCAGATCCCAAGAACATGCATCATGTCCGGAAGTACAAGATGTTCCCTGAGCCTGACGTTATGGTTGGGACAAGGCCTTTCTGGTTTAAACCTTCGATTGATGAGTACCAGAAACGAATGGAAGAGTGGAGAAACAAAGACAAGCCAGATTAGGAGTTGGGTCCCTCTGACAGATGAAAACTGACTACGGGTGCTTGCGAGCCCGAAATCGTTCCAATTTTACTTTTTGTTTTCACCTTCCGCTTCTTATCGCCTCAGACCAAATCTAGGGCTTTTTGAGCGTGTTTCTTCAAATAATGCCCCTGGACTTAAGTGTTAGTGAAATGGTGAGATAACGGAAGTTAAGGGTAGACAATCATGAGAAGGAAACCTTAAGAGGGAAAGATTGTTTAATTGATACCTGATATCATTTTGTGTTAGGAAGGGGATTCTCGTTGATAGAGCGAAGGTAATATCTCAGAAGGAGGAGATTGCCTTGCTAAGCATAGTAGATTACATAGCTAAGAGAAAGAAAGAGGACGGTCTTAATGAATTTAATTACCAGGCGAAGGCAGAAAATACGAGTATCTGTGTAAATTATGTGTTTGAGTATTTCAACAATTATCTTACTGAAAGTGCATCAGATGAAAAAACATATCTCCAGTCTGAGAAGCTTGAGAAGTACCGGGGGCAGCTAGCACAGCTTGATTCTGAAACGGCTGAGTGGCTCGTTCAAATGTTCGATAATCATGGTAAAATGCTAAATCATGCTATTAATAATTTTCTGAAAAAACAAGAGCTATTTCTGATCTATAATTCTGATACTGAATTCCGGAGTGTTTCCTACGAGTGTTACACTTTCTTGAGTAAAAAGCATCCTTATTTAAGAGATCATACTGAGATGTTATTCATTTATATCAAAGAGCATCATGGGATCAAAAGTCAGGAAAGAAATGGAGTTAAAGTTCCTTATATTAATGAAGAGATAAATAATTGGCTGGAAGAGACATCGAGAAAGCATCAAGTGAACTTATGGAAGTTTACTTACGACTGGGTGATTAAATTTTATGAAGAAGAGAAGTTGTGGCCAGCAACACATAGAAAAAAAAGTAATGATTCTTGGAGGAATTACGAGTATGACTACAAGCAAAAGAGTAATCTTTTCAATCTAAATGAATTGTATAGAAGGTTGCCTAAGAAGTCCTTCATTCGAGGCAAAAAGCAGGAGTTGGAGATTTTGATGATGTACAATTGGCTTTTTGATGTGGTTGGAGATGAAGAGTATTGGGACGAATACATTTCTAAAGTGATCGAGTATTCTTAATCATTATGAAAGTGAGTCCGGAGTTGATGAAGCATCTAAACGAGCTATTGGACACTTACACACAGGAAGTGAAGAGTGCGGGGTTAAAGCCGTCTACAGAGAAGACATATCTACTTCACGCCGATCATTTCGTTCGCTGGTGTAACGGGGACTTTGTCCCTGGTACTACATTAAAAAAGAATAACAAATAAGAATATCAAATTGATGGAACTAAATATTAAGGGTCTTCATTAAACGAAGGTCCTTATTTCTGTCCGTTAAACGGTCAGGATGTATAGTGTATATATGAGTATTATAAGAACAACGTACTCGTATTTTGAGTCTGGCAGAATTTCATATCATCCTGATCGGATGATGAGTCCCCTCGTATTTATCTCCTGTTAGTATCTGTTACCCCCGACCTTACTTGTAGTAACCCCGCCGACTTGTACTCACTTTATGAGTATGTAAAAATTCTACATCTGTCAGATTGACAGCTAGAGAAATTGATTGGCGCAGTAAACAGTCCATAAAAACTAGAAGGAAGAGTAAGGCGCAAGATATGTGATTTGAAATCACATGGTGGAGTATGGAAGAACCGACGAAAAAGATATTATCCACTTAAACGGATAGTATCGAATAGGTGATGACCGTCAGATTGACGGATATGAACCCACTCCTCCAAAGAAAATAACAATTGCAAGAAAAAGAAAACAACCGGAGGATGTACTTTCAAAGCACCCCCCATGTCGAAGATGGGAGTCATAGTAATAAGGTCATCGGCTGGATGTGACATCAGGTTTGTAGAGAAATACCCTGGCGATTGGTGGGCCGTCCTCTCTGATGTATCAAAGGTGCTTGGATTGAAGGCTTTTAAAGTCCGGCAACGTCTTTCAAAGGATCTACTTTCAAAGTATACCCTTCAAACATCGGGTGGTCCTCAGGAAATGATCACCGTAAGTGAATTCGGTATTTACGAAACAGTATTTGAAAGCCGGAAGAAGGAAGCCAAGGAATTCAAACGCTGGGTATTAAGACGCTACGTCAATCAACAGGTCTCGAAGGATTCCAAGTATTTCGAATGCTCGACAAGAAAAAAACGCACCCAATTCGCACCCAATAACGGATTGAGTAATGACATTCAATCGTTAGGGATAGATGAAAACCTTGATAAATAAGGAATTTAACAACAAAAAGAAGCCCTCTTTCGAGAGCTTCTTTTTCATGGGAGAGGAGAAACCGGACGAAGAGCTTATGGGGAAACGTAAGTCTTCTCCGCGGTTGTCTACGACACTTGTGATGTCGATAATTATAGAATCGCCCGATTGTTTCCTTTTTATACATATGCGTCAACAATTCGTCAACAATTTTCCAAGGGAAATGAAGACCGCACATTTTTCAAACTGAACCCGAGTGTGGTACGATAGTCGTATCAATAAACTTACATAGAGAAAAGGTGACTCGTCAAGTGAGAGTGGTATCTGGGAGTGCAAAAGGCAGGCCGCTGAAGGCTGTTCCTGGCACGGGTACGCGGCCGACCACCGACAAGGTGAAGGAAGCGTTATTTAGCATGGTTGGTCCTTATTTTGAGGGCGGCACAGCATTGGATCTGTTTGCAGGCAGTGGAGGTCTCGGTATTGAGGCGCTGAGCCGCGGCATGGACAAGGCTGTTTTTGTTGATTTGGAATCAAAAAGTATTGAAGTTATCCGCATGAATTTGAAGGCAACCAAGCTGGAAGACCAGGCGGCCGTATATCGTAATGATGCAGGTCGGGCATTGAAGGCACTCGCCAAGCGAGGCACAACGTTTGATCTGGTATTTCTCGACCCGCCATATCGCATGAAGACCGGGCACGAGTTGATGTTAACCATGCACGAACTGGAACTTCTGGAACCCGAAGCAACCATCGTGCTTGAATATGAATCCAAACATGATTACCCTGAGCAATTCGGCCCGTTTGAACAAACGCGCAAGGCTTTGTATGGGGAGACGGCAGTATCCATCTATTATTATGCGCCAGAAGCAGTTAAAGATGGAGAATCCATTACACCGGAAGAGGAGGCTCCTCATGACTGAAATGATACACCGACAGGAACGGATCGCCGTATATCCTGGAAGTTTTGATCCCGTAACGATGGGGCATCTGGATATTATCGCCAGAGCGTCAAAGCAATTTGATCGCGTCATTGTAGCTGTGTTGAACAATATGAGCAAAAATCCGCTGTTTACGGTGGAGGAACGCAAGGAATTGATTACGGAAGTAACCCGGCATCTACCAAATGTGGAGGTGGACAGTTTCCGCGATCTGACGGCCAATTATGTCCGGCAAAAGGAAGCTCAGGTCATCGTTCGTGGTATACGCTCGGTAACTGATTTTGAATACGAGTTGCAATTGGCATCGACCAACAGCAAGTTGAATCCGGATGCGGAAACGATATTTATGATGACAAATCCGAAGTATTCCTATTTAAGTTCCAGCATCGTCAAAGAAATCGCTCATTATCATGGAGATGTTACAGATCTTGTCTCACCTGAAGTGGAAGCTGCGCTCCGTCAGAAAATCAGCGAGAAAACCGGCGGTTAAACCAGAAGGTAAGACCCGATAGACTAACCATGACTGCAAGAAGTAACGCAAGACCCATGCATGCGACAGGGAAGACGCTCCAAACGGTGTTGATCGTGTATGTGTTACCAGGACTATGTATGAGTAGCCAACCAAATGGTGTTGAGAGGTCCTGCTCTGCATTCGTCTGTAATGTGGTCCAGACTTCTGTGCTATAACGGCTGAACGGCATCCATAGGAACAGACTGATGAAAAAGGCAATTAATCCATGAGTCAGACGAACTCCGGCAAAATACAACATCGATTTGCTGCTTGGACCAGTTGTTTTCAGGACAGCAGAGACTTGCAGATGGGAGCATAAACCACCCCATCCCAGAACGGCTGCAAGTAGAGACATGAGCAGCGCGGGTGTAAGTGAGGTCTGGCTCAAATGATAGGTGCCCAGGTGAAGCTCAAAGAAGGCTGGCCACAGTGCAGCAGAGGACCCGGGAGTCAGATATAGGGAGACCAACCGGATAAACACGGCAAAACCGATCATGTATCCACCAGTCATCATCAAGGTCTGTACAGCTTGGGATACGGTGTCACCGAGCAGTTTGCCAAATCCTCTTCCATCACGACGATGGGCTTCTCTGGCTGCGATCATCATATCAGACCATACACTGCGTCGTTTGAACGTTGCGTGGTGGGGTGCAGATGAGCGACTTGTGGAACTTGCAGGACTTGCAGGCTGAGAATCAAGAGAGCTCTTATCTGCTTGTACGGCTGTCGAGCCAACCCTGTCTTTCTGGTTACCCGGTGCAGGCAGGAGACGCGTGGCAAGAATGGCAGCAATCCAGCCGCTGATCCAGTGGACCATGAGTAGAAAATATCCGGCTGCTGGCTGGTGGAGAAAAGCAGCACCAACGACCAGTATGATCATCATTGGATTGGCAAAATGAGATGCCGCCGCAAGGACAACCGCCTGCTTGGCGGTAATTTGTCTATCCTGAAATAAACGGGATACTGCATCTGCTCCTGCGGGGAATCCGCCGCACATGCCAACGGCAATCGCCAGACCTGCGTTGCCTGGAAGCCTAAACCAGCGTTGCATTAACGGTCCGAGCAAGGCGCCGATCGCGTGGGTGAATCCAAACGCAGTGAGCATTTGGGATAACATGAGGAACGGGAGCATGGCAGGGAAGATGATTTTCCACCATATATCCAGACCTTGAATAGAGGCATCAAACGCTTCTTTGGGGGAAGCAACTACCGCAATGACCAACATTAAAGCGCCGGTACTTAGGATTATCGTTCGTAACGGGCCAGAATCTCTAACCTCGCTCTGTAATGTCATCGTTTCACCTCATATCAGATAACGCCGATTTGGCATCTGAATCGTTATGGACGGCCGAATGACGCCCGAAGGGCGGTTCGGCCTTGACCGGACAGGCTATTGTATACAGCGGCCTATCCGGCCTGTACCATTGTATGCACAAGGACCAGAGTGTTAGACTTGAAAAAAATGATTAAATAAGATGGAATTATGATCGCTGATTAGTGTAGAGTTCAGCTTATATAGAGATACAAAGAACGGAGGCTCATGCGATGAATCGGATTCGGAAATCTGGCGGATTCAGAGCTTCGATCTTTGTGATCGTGGTGGCTCTGGTCGTCTATGTTGCCGTGTACATGCCAACGCCGTATATCATATATATGCCTGGCAGTGCAGACGAAGTAAAACCAATGGTAACCGTTAAGGGTGGAGACCAGGAAGAACGCGGTGTGTTCATGATGACGACCGTGTCGGCAACATATGCCAATGTGTTTTTGCTAGGAACCTCTCTGTTCAATAAAAATGCTCAAGTGGATAAAAAGGAAGACCGACTGCGCGGCAAAAGCGAAGCGGAATATTCTGCCGAACAGGTGTGGTTCATGAGTGACTCACAATCCTCCGCAATGGAGGCTGCATATGAGCAGGCTGGTGTGACTTATTCTATTGTACCTGAACATATCTTTGTATTTGGACTGTCCGAAGATCCAAAACCGGAAGGAGATATTGCTCCGGGAGATATCATTCTGGGAGTGAATGGAACAGCTACGCCGGATAATACGGTGCTTTCTGCCCAGTTAAAAGATAAAAAGGTCGGAGATACAGTCGAAATGCAACTGGAACGTGGTGGAGAGACCATTAGCAGGGACGTGAAACTGATTCAGGTAAAAGACAGTAAAACGGGTGAAACCCGCCCGGGACTCGGCGTTATGATCGGTGCGGTTCAGAAGGTGAAAGCTGAAGATCCGGACAAACAGATCTCCTTTACCGATACTCAGGTTGGTGGTCCGTCTGCCGGTTTGATGTTTACGTTGGAGATCTATAACCAGTTAACACCTGGAGATCTGACCAAGGGGCATCGAATTGCGGGTACAGGTACCATTACTAAAGACGGTGTGGTGGGTGCCATTGGTGGTGTAGTGCACAAGATTGTAGCCGCTGACCGGAAAGAAGCGGAGATCTTCTTTGTACCTAAGGATAACTATAAGGAAGCAGCAGCCAAGGCTGAACAGATCGGCACCAAAATGAAACTTGTGCCTGTAAGCACGGTGGATGATGCGCTGGCTTATTTGAAAACCCTGTCCGTGAAATCATAGATTATAATCGGGCGGGAAGAGATCGAGCCAACGTTGAACCGGATGGATAATGAACGGATGAAATCGGAAAAATTGATTGCAATGGAATGAAGTGTGATCAAGAGATTTGAGAAGATCAACAAACTCACTAGACCCAAAGGGGTAGAGATACCCAAAAGATTTAAGAGAAAAAGAATTAAGAGAACAAGAGAAGTGAATAAGGAAATCCCCTTGTTGCGAGGTGCCTGAGAGGCGCGCAACAAGGGGATTTTTTAATTGTATAGTTGAGTGTGGAACAGTGGATGTCAATGATCTGTTTGATGATGGAATAAAAAGCTCCATAGAGATGAAGCCTTATGGTCAAAAGGGGATTACAGTCTCACAGGCGACTCATAGTAGTCACTGAACATCCTACGTGTGTCCCTGTGCTCGCAAGCGAGCCCATACGCAACCTGAGCTTGTATATCCAGTTCCAGCTGATTGTGTGTGAACGTCGATGGTTTCAGCACAACAGGCAGTGACGCGGTTTTCTTCATTTGTTTAAGCAGGCTCTGCCCTTGAGCCTTAAATCCGAGGACTCGGAGATATCCGGGTCCGGCAGCTAATTGCTCTGGTGAACACTCGGCTTTGGTGTGATTCAGGAGCAAGTGGGCGAGCATACGCTGGAGCTTGGTGCGTGTGTATCGTTTGGTCTTCATTGCATTCAGGAGTGTTTCGACTGAAGGCTCCGGGAGCTGAGCGAGTGCACGGCTCAGCCGGTGTTCTAGGCCTTCCGTGAATTCGGCGATGCGTTCCAGCTCGGAGGCACGGCGGGTGGCCGCGAGGTGCAACAGCGGCTGTGCAAAGCGCTCCCAGTGTATGGGAGCGCGCCCTTCCTGCCATTCGCGATGCAGAATGGCAAGGGTTGCCGCCGGCACGTATGGCGCGGCGGCGTTGGGGCCGTCCGCCATCAGCAGGCGGCGGACGGCTGTTGCACTGGCGATCGCCCCCGGTCCAGGCGTCGCCTCATGATACGCGGCACCGGTACGCGCCGCCGTAAAGGGCTGGATCGCGCTGCCAAGTCGTTGCAGCGCGATCAGGTAGTGCAGCCCAAGCGAATTGTTGGGCTGCTCCAGCAGTGCAGCGGCGTCGTGAGCATCGACGCCGCCGGGCGCCAGCGCTGCCGCCGCGCCTGCGTACGCGGCGGGGTAGCTGGCGCCTTCCCGCAGGCGGCGCGCGATGTCCTCGCGCATCCCTGCGGGCTCCACAGCCAGCACGCGCGCAATGCGCTGCAGGCTGTCCAGGTCGCCGGACTCGCTGCCAAAGCAGAGCGAGTCCACAATGCCGGTGCGGTGCAGCAGCGATACCGCACCGAAGGCAAACCACTCGGCCGGTTGGACCGCGTACGCCACCGGCAGTTCAAGCACGAGATCCGCGCCTGCGTGCAGCGCCATCTCGGTGCGCGCCCTTTTACCCACGATGGCGGGTTCGCCACGCTGGAGAAAAGGGCCGCTCATGACTGCGACAACGGCGTCTGCGCCGCTTAGCCGCCGTGCTTCCTGCAAATGATAGACATGCCCATTGTGCAAGGGGTTATATTCAACAATGACGCCTACGGCTTTCATGATTAGACGTACTCCTTTCGATTGGATAACCGAGTATGTATAACATCCATTCCATCATAGGGGATGTCATGTATTAGATCAAATCATGCACCAATTTAGACAAGAAAAAGGCACAATTCCAACATCAGCAGATGTCAGACTGTGCCTGTAAATCTATTGTATATTACACATTTTCGATAATCGGAGAACGGCTTCTTCATCTTAATAAATCATCGTAGTAGTACACTTACCTATACACTTATACATGTAGGAAGAAGTTAGGTTAATCACATCTCGCAATCTCAGCATGCTTAGACACTTTCCGGCGTGGGAGATAGACTTGCTTTGGGCCCAAAAAATTCATAATGAATGTTGTCCGCGGCAACACCAAGCGCCTGAAGTTCCGTATACACTGCCCGCATGAACGAAACCGGTCCGCACAGATAATAAGTGGAATCCAGTTCATCAATCACTTGACGAAGCCAGACCGCATCCATATAACCTTCCTTATGAAAATACTCATTTTCACGATCAGCATTCTCAGGTTGAGTATAACAATAATAAGTTTTAACGCCCGGATTGCGTTTGGCCAGACTGTTCACATGATCACGGAACGCGTGCGATTGACCATTGGGACTTGCATGCAAAAATGTAATGGTGCGATTTTCATTCAAGTTAACGAGCGTATTTAACATACTGATCATGGGCGTTAGACCCACACCACCACTCAGGAGAACAACAGACCGTTTATCGTCTGCATTCAGCGTGAAGTCGCCAGCAGGAGAGGATAGTTCCACCAGACTGCCTTCTTTAATGTGATCGTGGAGATACGTAGAGATAACTCCGTCAGGACGCTCTAATACACCTCGCTCACGCTTAACGGAAATGCGATAGTAGGGTTTACCCGGGGTATCTGAAAGGCTATACTGACGAATCTGGGTAAATGACTGTGCCTCTGGTTGGATTTTGATACTGATGTATTGTCCCGGTTCATAACTGGCAATGGGCTGGCCATCGTCTGGAACGAGGTAAAAGGACGTGATGATTTCACTTTCCTGCACTTTCTTAGCAACCTTGAAGGTACGAAATCCTTCCCAGCCACCCGTCTGGTTTTCCGCTTCTGTATACATGTCCTGTTCGATCCCGATAAAAGCATTTGCAATGACATTGTAGGCTTCGCCCCACGCCGTGATAATTTCATCCGTTGCCGCGTCTCCAAGTACGTCTTTGATGGCTTGAAGCAGATAGGTGCCAACAATCACATATTGCTCGGGAACGATACCCAGGCTGCGATGTTTATGTGCAACTTGCCGGACGGCAGGCAGGATGGAGGACAGATTATCGATATGCAGGGCAGCGGTGTATACCATATTGGCGAGGGCGGCTTGCTGTCGTCCCTGTTTCTGATTTGCGTGATTGAAAATATTCAGTAGTTCCGGATGAGCTGTGAACATCGTTTCATAGAAATGACGTGTGATCGCTTCGCCGTGGACTTCAAGTACGGGTACTGTAGATTTAATGACTCTAATGGTGTGCTCGCTTAACATACATTTTCCCTCCCGATATAATATGAAATAGTTGGATAATAAATCGGTCATGGAGCTGATCATGTTTCGGTTTATAGCAAGTATAGATAGGGGACAAGCGGGTCTATGTGATATAGATCACACTAAACGTTAACGAAATGTGACCGCTATTTGCAAGGAACTACAATTAAAATGACGACTTGTAGTTTATCTTGAAGTGAGTCTATAATAGACCAGATGGAGTAAACGGTTCTGGGCCATTGGTTTTAAAATAGGGTGTAAAGTTAAAAGTGTTGACAAACGTCTTGAAAAATCGGTATAATGATTTTTGTTTGTTAAGTCAATTTCATAATACTTTTAACGAAGATTCGTCAGAATACATACAGTCAGGATTTATTGCTTTACAAAAGCAGGCTTGACCTGTATAACTGTCGTGATACGTTTGATACGAATTATGAAATTGGTTTCGTTTGGAGTGATGGAAATGTTAATGCCATTTCGCAAAGTGGCTACCAGTGATGGTCCCCTGAAGTTTAACGAACAGTGGGAGATCAAGGAACTGGTTTTTAACCGACAAGATATCACAGCCGTTACCCCGCTGACTGCGGACTTATCTGCAGAATTCAGAGAAGGTGACGTTGTGGGTGTTCATGGCAAGCTGACTGTAGGAGTGGACATGTTGTGCTCCCGTTGTCTTAAGCCAATCAATGAACATTTTCATATTGATTTTCATGAGCAATTCAAGCAGGGAAAACAGCCAAAGGAATTACACGAAGACGATGATACGCTCTATGTGGATGGAGATAGCGTTGATCTGAAGGGTTATGCCGAGGAAGCTTTCCTGCTGGATCTTCCGTTTATACCGCTATGTAGCGATACATGCAAAGGGTTATGCCCCAAGTGTGGCCATGAGCTGAACGAAGGTGACTGCGGTTGTGATAACGAGGTTATTGATCCGCGGCTTGCAGGGCTCAAGGATTTTTTTAAATGAGCATGATTGAAAATCGAACATTTTAAGACTACCTGCAAAGGTTGATTTTGATAAGGAGGTGGGAATAATGGCAGTACCTCAACGGAGAACGTCCAAGACGCGTCGCGACAAACGTCGCACTCACTTTAAATTGGCTGTACCGGGCATGGTGAAATGTGAACAATGTGGCGAACTTAAACTTAGTCACCACGTGTGCAAAGTGTGCGGAACGTACAAAGCAAGAGAGATCATCTCTCAATAATAGTTGGACATTAAGTAGCACTTCATTTCGATGAGGTGCTACTTTTTTTGGATTAGAGAGTGTAAGTAGAGTGAGCTAACTAGCATGAAATCCTTGCACCAGAAGGGTGAATTGTTTTTGTTAGGCCAGTCTTTCTTTTTGACACGGGATGAGATATACTATAGTTTAGTACCAGGTTCTAAGATTTGACGTTACATATAGATGAACCATAATCCGTTTGAGAACGACCCTGGTGACCAGGGATGCAACTATAGAAGCAACACGAAAGAATGGTTGAACTGGCCGGGCGGGACGGTTCCGTAAACGATACAGCGGGGGGTGTCAGGCATCGAACGTGTACCGAAGAGACAGAGGCAACAGCAGTTAACCAGAATGATAGAAGAGAACCCGTTTGTGACGGATCAGGAACTTACACGCCAATTGAAGGTGAGTATTCAGACGATTCGTCTTGACAGGCTGGAACTTGGAATACCCGAACTTCGGGAGCGGATGAAACTGATGGCAGAGCTCTCGTATGATCAGGTACGCTCGTTGCCCTTGCATGAGATTATCGGTGATATTGTGGATCTGCAACTGGATAAGAGCGGGATTTCCCTGTTTGAGATTAAGGAAGAACACGTGTTTTCCAGAACAGGGATTGCACGCGGACACTATGTCTTTGCGCAGGCCAACTCCTTGGCTGTAGCGATTATTAATGACGAGATCGCGTTGACTGCATCAGCAGACATTCGCTTTGTCCGTTCGGTTCATTTGGGAGAGAAATGTATTGCAAAGGCTTATGTGAGATCGATTCCGGGTCAAAAGGGCAAAGCCAAAGTGGAAGTATTCACTTATGTAGGTGAAGAAATGGTGTTTCAAGGCAACTTTGTAATCTACCATTCAGGTGGAGAAGACAGCGGAGAAGGAGGTCATTTGGAATGAAAATCGTCATTGATGCCATGGGAGGCGACAATGCACCTGCATCAACGGTAGAAGGTGCGATTGCCGCAGCCACGGAATGGGCGGATACACAGATCGTCCTGATCGGCGATGAAGCCAAGCTGGAGCCTCTTTTGAGTCAGTCAGGTGTGAGACCTGCCAATCTTACGGTCCGGCATGCTTCCGAAGTTATTGGTTCGGATGATGAACCCGTCAAAGCAGTGCGTCGCAAAAAGGATGCCTCCATGGTGGTCGCAGGCCGCATGCTGAAAGAGGGCGAAGCGGACGCGATGATCTCGGCGGGCAATACTGGAGCGCTCATGACAGCGGGTTTGCTTGTTGTAGGTCGCATGGAAGGCATTGAACGTCCGGCGCTTGCGCCTATGATTCCAACGATTGATGATGTAGGTGTGCTTGCGCTGGATCTAGGAGCGAATATGGATGCCAAACCGGAGCACCTTGCACAATATGGCCTGATGGGCAGTTTGTATCGGCAAAAAGTACAGGGCATTGAGTCCCCACGAGTGGGCTTGCTCAATGTAGGAACAGAGCCAGGCAAAGGAAATGAGTTGACCAAACATGCATACCCTTTACTGGAACAACTCCCAATTCGTTTTGTCGGTAATGTTGAGGCACGTGATGTGCTGACTGGTGCTTGTGATGTGCTTGTATGTGACGGTTTTGCAGGGAATATCCTGCTGAAGTCGCTGGAAGGCACAGCAGGTGCCATTTTCGCCTTGCTTAAGGAACAATTTTCATCTTCACTCAAAAGTAAACTGGCTGCAGCTGTACTAATGCCTGAGCTGCGTGGGTTGAAACGAAAGCTGGATTATACGGAGCATGGCGGAGCGCCACTCCTCGGTTTGAGCAGACTGGTTGTGAAAAGTCATGGATCTGCTGATGGCAATGCCATCAAAAATGCTGTGCGCCAAGCTCGGATTGCAGTGCAGAATCAGCTGGTAGAGAGCATATCTAAGGAAATTAGCGGGAAGTGAGTGACGATATGAATAATTTGCGCCCAGTAGGGGTTATTGGTACAGGGAAATATGTGCCTGAGAAAATTTTGACAAATAGCGATCTGGAGAAAATGGTCGATACCAATGACGAGTGGATCGTCAGTCGTACAGGAATCAAAGAGCGTCACATCGCTGCACCCGATCAGGCAACTTCTGATCTGGCATATGAAGCGGCTATTAAAGCCCTTGAATCTGCAGGCATGACAGGCAGTGATCTTGATCTGATTATTGTTGCAACCATTACCCCGGATTCTTCGTTCCCATCGACAGCCTGCATCTTGCAGGACAAATTGGGCGCAAAAGGTGCCGCGGCATTTGATCTGTCGGCTGCTTGTTCCGGATTTGTATACGGGTTGGCTAGTGCTACGAGCTTCATCCAAAGCGGTATGTACAACAATGCACTTGTGATTGGTGCGGACTGCTTGTCTCGTATTACGGATTATACAGACCGTAACACATGTGTCCTCTTTGGTGATGGAGCAGGCGCGGTAGTCGTTGGTGAAGTTCCGGAAGGTCGCGGATTCAAAGCATTCGATCTCGGTGCCGAAGGTGCTGGCGGTAGTCTTCTTCAGATGGAAGGCGGCGGTTCCCGTCTGCCTGCTACTGCAGAGACCGTTGAAAATAAAAAACATTACATCAACATGAACGGTCGTGAAGTGTTTAAGTTTGCGGTACGTGTCATGGGGACGGCTACCATTGAGGTATTACGCAAGGCTGGTATGGAGCGTACGGATGTGGATCTGTTTGTTCCTCACCAAGCGAATATTCGAATTATCCAATCTGCGATGCAACGCCTTGAACTTCCTGAAGAAAAGGTTGTAGTCAACGTGGATAAGTATGCAAACACATCAGCTGCTTCCATCCCGCTTGCTCTGGTAGAAGCAGCGGAGGAAGGTCGAATGAAAGCCGGAGATACCGTTCTGATGGTTGGATTCGGTGGCGGTTTGACATGGGGTGCATCGGTACTCGTTTGGTAAAATAGACATCTGGGAGATGAATGAGATGGGTAAAATAGCATTTGTATTTCCCGGACAGGGATCACAGGCTGTAGGCATGGCCAAGGACGCGTATGAGTCCGTGCCTGCGGCAACCGAAATTTTTCGTGCAGCAGATGAAACATTGGGTTTCTCGCTGAGCAACCTTGTATTTGAAGGACCGGAGACCGAGTTGAAACAGACATCAAATACACAACCGGCTCTGTTGACAGCAAGTATTGCCTTGCTTGAAGCTTTCAAAGAAAAAGGGATTCAGCCTGACTATACAGCTGGACACAGTCTGGGAGAATACAGTGCACTGGTGGCAGCGGGCGTTCTTTCGTTTGCTGACGCAGTGAGCACTGTGCGGGCACGTGGTCAGTATATGGAACAGGCAGTACCGGGTGGACAAGGAGCGATGGCTGCTGTGTTGGGTGCGGATCGGGAAGCGCTGGGGGTGCTTTGCCGTGACGTATCTGAAAGTGGTCATGCGGTTGAACTTGCCAACATTAATTGTCCGGGACAAATCGTCATTTCTGGTGTGAAGGAAGGCGTAGCTGCTGTCGCGGAACGAGTGAAAGAAGCAGGCGGTAAACGCGCCATTGCATTGGAAGTAAGTGGTCCGTTCCACTCTTCATTGATGAAGGGTGCAGCTGAGAAGCTGGCAGAGAAACTGAAAACCGTTACGTTCTCACCGGCAGCGGTCCCTGTAGTCGCTAATGTGACTGCAAGACCTGCAGAGGATGGACAGGTTCAGGATTTGTTGACAGCTCAGGTCTATTCTCCTGTATTATGGGAAGACAGTGTGACATGGCTTATTGAGCAAGGCGTGGATACGTTCATCGAGATTGGATCTGGCAGTGTATTGACTGGTTTGATTAAAAAAACAGATAAAACCGTAAAACTGTACAATGTGAACAGTCTTGAAACGCTCGAAGCAACGGCAAGTGAATTAGAAGGAATTATATGAGTTAAACTAAAATTTTTACACGAGAACGGAGAGGACAGAAAAAAACTGAAGAAGCGGAACGTTCGCCTAAAAGCTTTCTGAAAGAAAGCTACATCGGAAGCATACGCTATCACCGGATTTTCCCTTTATAAAAGGGAATCAAAAAAATCTGGGGATAACAGCGATCGGAAGTTTATTCTGTCATCGGAGTGGCAAGTGTAAACATTCTTTGGTTGAACTGATATAGATTTGGGGAAAGGAGGAATGATTATGTCTAAACCATTAGAAGGTAAAAATGCACTCGTTACCGGGGCATCCCGGGGCATTGGGCGAAGTATTGCACTGGCACTTGCAGAAGCTGGAGCGAACGTAGCCGTGAATTATGCGGGTAGCCAAGCGGCAGCTGAGGAAGTGGCGGAAGCGATTCGTGCCAAAGGAGTTAAGGCGATTACACTTCAAGCCAATGTTGGCCTGATGGATGAAGCTGAACAAATGGTCAAAGCTACACTCGAAGCATGGGGCAACGTTGATATTCTGGTGAACAATGCTGGAATTACCCGTGATAATCTGATCATGCGTATGAAAGAGGAAGAATTCGATCAGGTTATTGAAACCAATCTCAAAGGTGTGTTTAACTGCCTTAAGGCGGTTACACGTCCAATGATGAAACAACGGTCGGGAAGAATTATCAATATCTCCTCGGTTGTAGGTGTGCTCGGTAATGCTGGACAAGCGAACTATGTTGCTGCCAAAGCAGGAGTCATTGGCCTGACAAAGGCATCTGCTCGTGAACTGGCTTCTCGTGGAATCACAGTTAACTGTGTTGCACCAGGATTCATTGAGACAGATATGACAAAAGAGTTGTCCCAGGAGCTGGTGGACGGTATGCTAAGTGGTATTCCGTTGTCCCGTTTGGGTCAGCCGGATGAAATCGCCGGTGTAGTCACTTTCCTGGCTTCACAGGCTTCATCTTATATGACAGGGCAGACGCTGCATGTCGATGGTGGCATGTACATGTAATTCTTCCCAGACTTGAACAATAGTCGGGGAACAGGCGCTGGACGATCCGAAATGCCGGAAAAAGGCCGGGTTCCCCGGCCGGGAGCCGCATATGTCTTCTATGGCATTTTGCCTGCGATTCTCGTATAATACCAAAGAAGGAGGTGAACCGGATGTCCGATGTATTGGAGCGTGTAAAACGCATCGTCGTCGACCGCTTGGGCGCAGACGAAGCTGAAGTTACACTTGAAGCATCTTTCAAAGAAGATTTGGGTGCTGATTCTTTGGATGTAGTGGAATTGGTCATGGAATTGGAAGATGAATTTGATTTGGAAATCTCTGATGAAGATGCAGAAAAAATCACGACCGTAGGTGAAGTTGTAAACTACATACAATCTCATACCTAAAGTCATTTTTAGTCCCGCACATGTTTTCGAACAGGCGGGACTTCTCATCATTCATTGGTTTTTCTCATTCCGCAAGCAGCTCTACTCAAGCAAGCCTATCTTGGTTGAGTAGATGTCTGTTTGCGGATATTCCCACAAAATACTTGCGTAATGCAGTCGATATAGAGGTGACTCGGTTTGAAACAAAGAGTAGTAATTACCGGAATGGGCGTAATGACATCGCTCGGAAAAGATTTGGAAACGTTCTGGGGCAGTTTAATGGCAGGAAAGTCCGGAATTTCTCAGATTGAGGCGTTTGATGTTAGTGAATACACGACACAGATTGCAGCCGAGATCAAGGATTTCAACCCGGAAGAATATATGGATCGCAAGGATGCTCGCAAAATGGACCGTTTTGTACAGTTCGCTGTGGCAGCCGGCTTCAAAGCCGTTGAAGACAGTGGTCTGAAAATTAACGAGAATATTGATGCAGAGCGTTTCGGTGTATCCATCGGATCAGGTATTGGTGGATTGGGTACGTGGGAGGACCAACATAATGCATTGTTGCAAAAAGGTCCAAAACGGGTAAGCCCATTCTTTATTCCCATGATGATCTCCAACATGGCTTCAGGCCAAATGTCTATTTCCCTTGGTGCCAAAGGTCCTAACATTAACGTTGTTACCGCTTGTGCAACAGGTACACACTCCATCGGAGATTCCTTCAAGCTGATTGCCAATGGTGATGCAGATGCCATGATCTGTGGTGGTGCGGAAGCAACAATCAGACCAACGGGTCTTGCAGGGTTCTGTGCGATGCGCGCAATGTCTACACGTAATGATGATCCTGCGAAGTCAAGCCGTCCTTTTGATACAGAACGTGATGGTTTTGTTATGGGCGAAGGCGCTGGTGTTATGATTCTGGAATCCCTGGAGCATGCTCAAAAACGTGGTGCACGCATTTATGGTGAAGTGATCGGTTACGGTCTGACAGGTGATGCACATCACATGACAGAACCAGATCCGGACGGAGCAGCACGTTGCATGAAGATGGCACTTCGTAATGCGGGCATTGAGCCTGAAGAAGTGGACTACATTAATGCACACGGAACTTCGACGCCTGTAGGCGACAGATCCGAAACGCTTGCGATCAAAAAGGCGTTTGGTGATCATGCGTACAAGCTTGCCGTGAGTTCCACTAAATCCATGACGGGCCACATGCTGGGCGCTGCTGGTGGTGTAGAGGCGGTTATCTGCGGATTGTCACTGACACATCAGACACTGGCTCCAACGATCAATCTGGAAAATCAGGACCCGGAATGTGATCTGGATTATGTACCAAATGTTCCACGTCAAACCAAAGTTAATATTGCCATGTCCAATTCATTTGGATTCGGCGGTCACAATGCCACCATTATTCTCAAAAAATTTGAAGCATAAGGGGCTAGTTCGTTTGAGTGAAGATCTGAAGCAGTTACAACATAAACTTCAAATCAAATTTGACAACAGGCAGCTTTTAAAACAAGCGTTTACCCATGCTTCTTATGTAAACGAACACCGGTTCAGTCAGCATCAGGACAACGAGCGTCTGGAATTTCTGGGCGATGCCGTGCTGGAACTGACTGTATCGGAGTACTTGTATCATTTGTATCCTAACCGTCCGGAAGGTGAATTAACTAAGCTGCGGGCATCCATTGTCTGTGAGCCTTCCCTCGTCAAATTTGCTGAAGCGTTGGGTTTTGGGCAGTATGTACTTCTTGGTAAAGGTGAGGAACTAACTGGAGGACGGACACGGCCGGCTCTGCTGGCAGATGTGTTTGAATCTTTCATTGGTGCATTGTATCTGGATCAGGGGCTTGCGCCTGTTCGGACATTTCTTGATCAGCATGTCTTCCCATTAATTGTATTGGGCAGCAAGCTGCAAATGAGTGATTACAAAACGGAACTGCAGGAACTTACTCAGCATCACAATATGGGAGCTTTGGAATACCGTATCGTTGAGGAACGGGGACCTGCCCATGAACGTGAGTTTGTCTCGGAGGTCCATATGGGTCAAGAAAGGCTTGGCAGAGGTACAGGACGTTCCAAAAAGGAAGCGGAACAACAGGCTGCATCTGCAGCACTTGATCGACTGAAGCTTCCGGAAGCCGGAGCTTAACCGATAGCGCATAGACAAACGAAGAGCAAAGAGCAGCCCGCGGGTCCGCCCCGGCGGAAGTAATCGGCCGGACTGCTTTTTGCTCTTTTTTTTGTAAAGAGGTTCAGGAGAAGGTTACCTGATCGTTAACTAAATAAGTGAACTTTATTTTAGTTCAATTTATTTAGGCGCTGGAATGCAATACTTGAAATTTGCAAGAGGAGGTGACGAGAAACCCTATGTTTTTAAAACGGATTGAATTGGGTGGATTCAAGTCATTCGCCGACAAAACGGAGATGGAGTTCGTTCGTGGCATTACGGCTGTTGTAGGTCCGAACGGAAGTGGAAAGAGTAATATATCGGACGGAATCCGCTGGGTTCTGGGGGAACAAAGTGCCAAGTCGCTGCGTGGTGGCAAGATGGAAGATATCATCTTTGCAGGCAGTGACGCACGGAAAGCCGTTAATTTCGGTGAGGTGTCGCTAACGCTTGATAACGAGGATCACGCACTTGCATTGGATTTCGGTGAGGTGACAGTGACTCGTCGTGTACATCGCAGCGGAGATAGTGAATATTTTATTAACAAACAATCTTGTCGTTTGAAGGATATCACGGAGTTGTTTATGG
Organism: Paenibacillus sp. FSL M7-1414; assembly: GCF_038003195.1. Classification (NCBI taxonomy): domain Bacteria; kingdom Bacillati; phylum Bacillota; class Bacilli; order Caryophanales; family Paenibacillaceae; genus Paenibacillus; species Paenibacillus sp. FSL M7-1414. Next base: position 2,394,515 of record NZ_JBBOOS010000001.1, read on the forward strand.
ATACCGGCATTGGTAAGGAAGCCTACTCGATTATTGGACAGGGGCGAATCGAAGAGATTCTGAGTACCCGTTCAGAGGATCGCAGAGGTATCTTTGAAGAAGCTTCAGGTATCGTTAAATATAAATCCCGCAAGCGGGATGCGACGCGCAAACTGGATGAGACAGAGCAGAATTTGCTGCGTATTCATGATCTGGTGACTGAACTGGAAGATCAGATTGGACCGCTAAAGGAACAATCAGAGAAAGCGATCCACTATAAGGAACTTCGTTCACAGCTCAAATCACAAGAGATCTCCATGTATGTGTACCAGATCGAACAGATTCATGCTTCCTGGAGTAAGGCAAACGAGCGCCTGCAATCGCTAAAACAGGAAGAGGTTGGACTCGCAGCGATTGTCTCTACGCATGATGCCAAGCTGGAAAATGATCGGAATGCGCTGCGTATCCTGGAAACAGAGACAGAGCAACTGCAAGCCGCTTTATTGCAATTCAGTGAAGCGACAGAGAAAAGTGAAGGGCTTGGAGAATTGCTCAAGGAGCGCTCCCACCATCTGCAAACAAATCAGGAGCAGCTCAAAGTAACACTTGCCGCCAGTGAAGAGAGACATCGCGAACGGGAAACCGAGCTGCTTGCACTGCGTGAGAAGTTTGGCAAACTTGAGCATGAACTGAATGATGTGAGAAATCAGTTGTCCCAAGAAGAAGCCAAACTCATCGGTGTCACAGGTGGCATTAGTCAACAGCAAGAGGAAAGCCTCAAAGGCAACTTGCTGGAACTGATGAATCAGATGGCTCAGACACGCAATGAAATTCGTTATGTGGATCAGCAGAAAGAAACGCTGGAGCGCAGAATGAATCGCGCGGCTGAGGAATCGGGCAAATGGGAAGATCAAAAAGAGACACTGGAAAGTCGTAAAGCGGACATTGAGAAAAAAGTTGTTCGTTTGGGCAAAGAAATCAGTGATCTACGTGGTGGATACATTACGGAAAGTGAACGACTCCAGTCGCTGCAGAAGCTGCTCGAAGAAAGTCGGGGTACGGTCCGTAAATGGGAACAGAAGCGTGAAGCTCAAGTTTCCCGCCGCGATACGATGAAAGAGATGCAGGATGATTTTGACGGATTCATGCTGGGTGTCAAGGAGGTTCTCAAGGCTTCACGTAAAGGTACGCTGAGCGGTGTTCATGGAGCTGTGGCTGAACTCGTAAAAGTTCCCGAGAAGATCGAACTTGCGGTAGAAACAGCAATGGGAGCATCCTTGCAGCATGTGGTCATGGAAAATGAATCAGTTTCCAGACAGGCAATTGCTTTTCTGAAGCAACGCCAGTTGGGGCGTGCAACGTTCCTGCCTCTGGATGTCATTCGTCCTCGTGCCATTGGAGCGGCTGAACGTTCTATGATTGAAGGTATGGAGGGTTTTGTGGGGATTGGTGCTGATCTTGTACAATTCGAATCCAAATATGCTTCAATCATTGGTAGCTTGCTCGGTAATGTTATTATTGCCGAAACGTTGGAGGTCGCCAATAAAATTGCGGCTCGCTGTCAGTATCGTTTCCGGGTTGTGACGCTTGAAGGTGACGTGGTCAATGCGGGTGGTTCCATGACAGGTGGTAGCCAGCACAAGAAAAATGTGAGTCTGCTCAGCCGGAAACGGCAACTAGACCAGCTCGACCAGGATATTTTGGATACGGAAAATCAAATCGTGAAACTGCATCGCAGTGTGGATGATGTAAAAGTCCAACTGGAACAGTGTCAGGACAAACTGGATGAACTTCGTCAGTCCGGTGATGATACCCGAAATGCAGAACAGCAGGCTTCGATGGAAATGAAACAGGTAGAGCATGAGCTTCGCCATGTGCTTGAACAGGTTGCTGTTGCCGGGCAGGAGAAGAGCGGCTTTACCGAAGAGATCAAAGAGCTGGATACGGCTCGGATCGTCGCTGTGAAGAAGCTGGAGCAGCTTGAAGAGGAAGAAAAAGCGACTCATCGTGCCATTCATGCAGCCGAGTTTGCTCGGAAAGCCAATGAATCTGCGAAGGAAGAATTGCAGAGCCAACTCACCGAATTGAAAGTGCGTGAAGGCAAGCTGGATCAGGAGCGATTCTCCAATGGAGAACAATTGCGACGTCTGGAGCGGGAAGTAGAGTCGCTGGTGAAAGATCTTCGTCAGAATCGCACGTTGCTGGCTTCGATGGAAGCAGATCTCAAGAAAACACAGACCGAGAGTGTTAAACAGATTGAAGATCTGAACCAGTATAAGCTGAAAAAAGCGGAAGCTTCTCAGGATCTGGACTTCAAACGTGCTGCCCGAAGTGAGTTATCGAAAAAGCTTGAGCTTGCCGAGAGCGAAACGAAGGAACAGCGCACGCAGTTAAAAGCTGTGGAAGAGCAGATGCGACAGACGGAAATTTCCGTGAACCGGCTGGATGTTGAGCTGGAAAATATACTGCGAAAACTGACGGATGAATACGAACTGGGTTATGAACTGGCCAAAGAGCGTTATCCTGTGCCGGAAGACGTGGAGCATACACAGGCAGAGGTACAGAAGCTGAAGCGCAGTATATCAGCCCTAGGTGATGTGAACCTGGGAGCGATTGAAGAGTTCCAGCGAGTCAATGAGCGATACGAGTTCCTGAGTGAACAGAAGAATGACCTGGTGGAAGCTAAAACAACGTTGTATCAGGTTATTCGGGAAATGGAAGACGAGATGGCGAAGCGATTCAAGATCACGTTTGATGCCATCCGCCGTGAGTTCGGTACCGTGTTTAGCAAGCTGTTTGGCGGGGGACGTGCTGACCTTGTTCTGATGGACCCGGAGCGCTTGCTTGAAACGGGAATAGATATCGTGGCTCAGCCACCAGGCAAGAAACTGCAAAACCTGCAACTGTTATCCGGTGGGGAGCGGGCTTTGACGGCGATGGCTTTATTATTTGCTATTCTGCATGTCAAACCGGTACCATTCTGCGTGTTGGATGAAGTAGAGGCAGCACTGGACGAAGCTAACGTGGTACGTTTTGCCCAGTACTTGCGTGAATTCTCCGAACAGACACAGTTTATCGTTGTTACCCATCGTAAAGGTACGATGGAAGAGGCAGATGTGCTGTACGGTGTTACAATGGAAGAGGGCGGTGTATCCAAGCTCGTTTCGGTTAAACTGGAAGATGAGGAAGCAGTAATTGCCTGATCTGATCCAAACCTGCGAGACAAACGAACTCATTGTAATCATTGAAAATCATTCAGATTGAGCATTTTTGCAAAACCGCTTAGATTATGTACACGATGGAGGGGCTTTATGAGTTTTTTTAAAAAGCTTAGAGACAGCATTGCAAGCAAAACGGAGTCGGTCACTAAACAGTTTAAGGATGGATTGGAAAAGACACGTAAAGGGTTAGTGGAAAAAGTGTCGGATCTCGTAATCCGTCGCAAAAAAATCGATGAAGAGTTCTATGAAGAACTGGAAGAGATTTTGATCGGAGCAGACGTTGGTGTGAATACAGTCATGAATCTGATCGAAGACCTGCGCGTTGAGGTGAAAAAACGCAAAATTGAGGATGCGGCTGAGCTGCAGCCTGTATTGTCCGAGAAACTGACGGGTCTTCTTCGCGGTGAACAGAATAACGAATTGAAAATGAACCCGGATGGCATTACCGTCATTTTGTTTGTTGGTGTTAACGGTGTTGGTAAAACAACAACGATTGGCAAGCTGGCACATCGATTTAAACAACAAGGTAAAAAAGTCATCATGGCAGCTGGAGATACGTTCCGTGCCGGAGCCATTGAACAGCTGGAAGTATGGGGGCAACGTGCCGGTGTCGATGTGATCAAACAGCAATCTGGTTCTGATCCAGCAGCGGTTATGTATGATGCGGTACAGGCAGCGAAACAACGGGGTGCGGATGTTCTGCTCTGTGATACAGCAGGTCGTCTGCAAAACAAATCGAACCTGATGGACGAGCTTAACAAGATCTATCGTGTCATTCAACGTGAAATTCCGGATGCTCCGCATGAAGTACTGATGGTACTGGATGCAACAACAGGTCAAAATGCTTTGAACCAGGCTAAACTTTTCGGTGAGAAAAGCGGTGTAACAGGCCTCGTACTGACGAAACTGGATGGAACAGCTAAAGGCGGGATCGTTGTTGCGATCCGTCAGGAGCTGGACTTGCCTGTGAAGCTCGTAGGACTGGGTGAGAAAATTGATGATCTGCAGCCGTTTGATTCGGAGCAATTTGTGCATGCTTTGTTCGCCGGATTGATCCAGGAACAGCCAGCGGAAAGTGCTGAAGAAGAGGAAGCTAATTCCTAGAATCATTAATAATAGAATGAATTAATGATGTTAACCGTATTGCCAGTGATATACGTGATAAGTGTCACGTGTAATGTCGCTGGCAATACGTGTATAATGGAGGAATAAAGCAGGCAATGTTAAAGGGTTAGAAAGGACGGTTGAAAATGGCCAATACGTATACCTATTCTCGCCGTGAAGAAGTCGCCAATGCGGTGACACATGGAATCGGCGCTGCACTCAGTGTAGCTGCACTGGTGATATTGATTGTATTTTCAAGTATGAAAGGCACGGCTTGGCATGTGGTCAGTTTTACGATCTACGGAATCACCATGCTGTTGCTCTATACAAGTTCTACACTCGTGCATGCATGGAAAGATGGAAAAGTGAAAGATTTATTTGAGATTTTCGACCATTCTTCCATTTATTTATTTATTGCGGGATCGTACACTCCGCTTTTGTTTATTGCTGTTCGCGGTACACTTGGATGGACCCTGTTTGGTATAATCTGGGGTATCGCATTATTCGGCGTGATCTTTAAGGCATTTTTTACGAAAAAGTTTCTATTCATGTCCACGATTTTCTATATTGCGATGGGCTGGCTGATCGTTATTGCCTGGCAACCTCTTATGGCGGCCATTCCTACAGGCGGCATTGTGTTGCTGGTTGCTGGAGGCCTGATGTATACACTTGGTACGCTCTTTTATGTATGGCGTGGATTTCCGTACCACCATGCGATTTGGCATCTCTTTGTGTTAGCAGGCAGTATTCTTCATTTCTTTATGGTACTGCTGTACCTGACACCACTTCGTTAGAACACCATAGACGGATGCATCTCCACGGACTGAGACGCATTCGTTTTTTCTTCTACATAGAGGTGGGTCGCAGGGACACAGATAGAATTTGCTTGTAGTGAAGAAGGGCATTAACCACCCGTTAAACATCGAAATAACGTATCATCAGAGCTGTTTTTATTGTGACAAGTATTTTTGCTTGACAACCTGATTTGTTTTAGGTATTATTAGGAACGTTGCAAGAGTGTAAAGTGTTTTTCCTTGACGAAGGGAGTGCCCCGATGTGAGTCAAGAAAATCGGCTTGAGAAGACAAACCGGATTAACTTGCTGTTTGCTTTTTATGAATTGTTACTTACCGAGAAACAGCAGACTTTTCTAAAGTATTACTTTCATGACGATTTCTCACTTGGTGAAATTGCAGCCGAGTTTGAGATCAGCCGCCAGGCGGTATACGAGCATATCAAGCGTGCCGAACAAGTGCTGGAAAATTACGAAAGCAAGCTGGGCTTGCTGGAAAAGCATGAACGGCGTAATCGCAATCTTGAAGATTTGCAAAATGCATTGGAACGCGCAGGCGTCTCCATTGATAACAACAAACAAATACACGATATCGTTGCTCAGCTTAGTGAATGATAATTGGCTGAGCGGAACGTATCGGTCTTGAAAACAGTATTAAAGCTTAAGGAGGTGGGATCATGGCATTTGAAGGATTAACGACCCGATTACAGAATGTGTTCAGCAAGCTGCGCGGCAAAGGCAAGGTGTCTGATGAAGATGTAGCCGAGGCTATGCGCGAGGTACGTCTGGCATTGCTCGAAGCGGATGTAAACTTCAAAGTGGTCAAGGAATTCATCGCCAAGGTGAAAGAGAAGGCTGTTGGCAAAGAAGTGATGGAGAGCTTCACGCCAGGAATGGTCATCATCGACATCGTTAACAAGGAACTAACGGATTTGATGGGTGGAAGCCAAGCGAAACTGGCTAAAGCGAACAAACCGCCTACGGTGCTGATGATGGTTGGTTTGCAGGGTGCTGGTAAAACAACTACATCGGGTAAACTGGCTAAAATGCTGCAAAAGCAAAACAGCAGACCATTGCTTGTTGCAGGAGATATTTATCGTCCCGCAGCGATCAAACAGTTGCAAGTACTTGGCGAGCAGATCAAAGCGCCGGTATTCACACTGGGAGATCAGACAAGCCCTGTTGAGATCGCACGTCAAGGTCTACAACATGCCAAAGATAACGGTAATGACTATGTTATTATCGATACAGCTGGACGTCTGCATGTTGATGAAGAACTTATGGAAGAACTTCGCCAGATTCACAGCGTAGTGAATCCGGATGAAGTACTGCTTGTTGTAGACAGCATGACAGGTCAGGATGCGGTTAACGTAGCAGAACACTTTAACCAGCAGCTTAATCTGACCGGGGTTGTCCTGACAAAGCTGGATGGAGATACTCGTGGTGGTGCTGCGCTTTCCGTCAAAGCAGTTACGGGTTGTCCAATCAAGTTTGCTTCCCTTGGAGAGAAACTTGACGCTTTGGAGCCGTTCCACCCGGAACGTATGGCTTCACGGATCCTCGGTATGGGTGATATGTTATCTCTGATTGAGAAAGCACAATTAAACATTGATACCGATAAAGCCAAGGAAATGGAACGGAAGATGCGTAATGCAGAATTCACGTTTGAAGATTTCCTGGAGCAGATGGATCAAGTGAAAAAGCTGGGACCAATCGATCAGATCATGGATATGATCCCCGGGATGGGCAAGATGAAACAAGCCAAGGATCTGAAGGTTGATGATAAACAGATGGGCCGGATCGAAGCGATCGTTTACTCAATGACGACCGAAGAGAAACGTAACCCGGACATGATCAACCATAGCCGCCGGAAGCGTATTGCTACCGGAAGCGGAACATCTCTGGCTGAAGTAAATCGTCTGATCAAGCAATTTGATGAGATGCGCCGCATGATGAAACAGTTCTCGGATATGATGGGACCTAAAGGCGGCGGTAAAAATAAAGCGATGAAGCAGCTTAAAGGTATGGGTAAAGGAATGAAGTTTCCTTTCCGTTGATTTAAGCGAAGCTGGATCATATACAGATTTCATTGAAGGAGGTGAATTTTCAAATGGCAGTTCGTATTCGTCTGAAACGTATGGGTGCTCACAAAGCTCCTTTCTACCGCGTAGTGGTATCGGATTCCCGTTCCCCACGTGACGGTCGTTTTATCGAGGAGATCGGTTACTACAACCCGGTTGAACAACCGGCTGTTGTTAAGATCGATGAAGATAAAGCATTGGCATGGCTTCAAAACGGTGCACAAGCATCTGACACTGTCCGCAACTTGCTTAGCAAAGCGGGCGTGATGAAGAAGTTCCACGAGTCTAAATTATCTAAATAAAGTGCTGATTCGGAGGGTCATCTATGGAAGAATTAGTAAGCATAATTGCTAAGGCTTTAGTCGATCATCCGGAAGATGTGACGGTTCGGACGGTTGAGAAAGACCGGCTTGTCGTTTATGAGTTAACTGTTCATCCTGACGATGTCGGGAAGGTAATTGGTAAACAGGGACGAATCGCGAAATCACTTCGTACGGTCGTCACATCAGCAGCAGTTAAGATGGATAAACGGGTTACCGTTGATATCATATCTTAAAGATATACGAAAGGGGGTTAGGATGCATGTCCTAGCCCCTTTTCGTGCATGCTGAACTTAATATGTTGAATTAGATATTGAATTAAAATATTTTGGGTATGAGTGACTTCGGAGCAGTGCAGGGGACGGGATCGATTCTGGAGAAGCGTTAGCGTTCGCCTTTATCACCTCATTTTCACCTTTTAAATTAAGTTCGAAAAATGAGGGGGTAACAGCGATCGAAAGAACGAACCGTCGCCGGAACGACCGTACGAGAGTCGAAGTAGCTGTTTAGTTTGATTTAATTTCGTAGGAGGAACGTATGGCAGAGTTTATGAATGTAGGTAAAATCGTTAATACGCATGGAATTCGCGGTGAGGTGAGAATCATGCCTATAACCGATTTCCCAGAAGTGCGTTTCGCGAAAAATGCAGAGTTGTTTTTCTTTACACCAGATAATCATCCAGTCATGGTTAACGTGGAATCTGCACGTTTGCATAAAAATATGTATATTCTTCGTCTGAAAGAGTATGGCAATATTAATGAAGTAGAGAAGTTTAAAGGCGGTATGGCCAAAGTGTTAAAAGAGAACCTCGCTGAGCTGGAGGAAGGTGAATACTACTTCCATCAAATCGTTGGGTGTTCGGTTATCACCGAAGAGGGTGAAACGCTTGGAACTATCTCTGAAATTTTGACTCCGGGTGCCAATGATGTATGGGTTGTCAAAACGCCAGCAGGTAAAGAAGTGCTGATTCCCGTTATTGATGATGTAGTACTTGATGTGGACATCGAAAAGCAGCAAGTGAAGATTCACCTGATGGAAGGGCTGCTGTAACATGAAAGTGGATGTATTAACACTCTTCCCGGAGATGTTTGATGGCGTATTCGGAGCAAGCATTCTGGGTAAAGCCCAAACGAAGGGGCTGGTGTCCCTCGGTGCAACCAACTTCCGTAATTATGCGACAAATAAGCACAATACGGTCGATGATGCTCCTTACGGTGGGGGTGGAGGCATGGTGCTGAAACCAGATCCGATCTTTGCTGCTGTTGAAGATGTACTGGAGCAACGCGGAGAAGCCGCGGCAACCATGAAAGCTCCACGTATTATTTTAATGTGTCCGCAAGGTGAGACGTTTACACAGAAAAAAGCAGAAGAACTTGTACAGGAAGATCATCTGATTTTTATATGTGGACATTATGAAGGTTACGATGAGCGAATTCGCGAATTTCTCGTGACGGATGAACTATCCATTGGTGATTACGTGCTCACTGGTGGGGAATTGCCTGCTATGGTTGCGATCGACAGCATCGTACGCCTTATTCCCGGTGTGCTTGGCAATGAGACAAGTGCTGTGACGGATTCATTCAGTACTGGACTCCTCGAATATCCACACTACACACGTCCACCCGAGTTTAGGGGCATGAAAGTACCGGATATGCTGTTGTCAGGACATCACCTGAACATTGAGGCATGGCGCAGAGAGCAGTCTTTGCTTCGTACGTTAGAACGTAGACCGGAGATGTTGGAAACGGCGGACTTGACGGACAAAGAACGCATTTGGTTGAAAAAGATACGCTCAAACCGTAAAAATAGTACAGAGTAAATATATCTTTTTATAGAGTTTGAAAAAGCCAACCTTGATACCAAAGGTTGGCTTTTCTTATGTGTTTTGTAAAGAAAGCTGGATATTCAATGGGTTATTCTATAAAATGGAGGTATATTTTAAAACTAAGTTTCACTAAATGAAACCAAAGGCGGTGTATGAATGACTTACAATATTATTGGTCTTGATCATATTCAGCTCGCAGCACCAGAAGGCTGTGAAGAGGAGGCACGTCATTTTTTCAATAAAGTTCTGGGCTGGACGGAGATTCCCAAACCTGAAATTCTGAGAAAACGGGGTGGTGTATGGTTCGAGTGTGGTAGACACCAAGTGCATATTGGCGTACAAAAAGATTTTATTCCCGCTACAAAAGCTCATCCGGCATTTCATGTACAACATTTGGATCAGTTGCGTGATCATCTCATTCATAACCAAATTCATATTGTCGATGACGAAGCAAGGGCAGATGAAGGTGTAAGACGTTTTTATATAAATGATCCTTTTGGCAATCGTCTTGAGTTTTTAGAGTGGGCTTAAAATCATTCGTTTAAATCGTTTAATTACGTAGGCACTTTTTTGCAGCTTTGAACATTTTTGCATGACCACATAATAGGGTTGTAAAAAACAGGGGTTTTCTTTATGGTGAACTCAGCTGGATTTGAATAACAACGATAAGCTGAGGAGGAAGATGATGAGCATTCAGCCTTATGAAATTGCCAGACTAAATATTAGCCAAGCCGGAGAACGCTGCAAAATGCTTTTGGGAGATCTAAACGGGGATGGCAGACTTGAAATGTTGCTGGTACAGGCAGATGGGGGTATAGACGATCGCTACGTCCCGCATCAGGTATGTTGTTTGACTGCATTTGATCTGGAAGGAACATTACTATGGCAGGTCGGAACTCCTGATCCCGATGCAGGGGGTCCGGGTTCAGACTATCCCGCTCAGGTCGCAGATTGGGATGGAGATGGAAATAATGAAGTATTGTGTGTCATGGACAAACAATTTCTCGTGTTGGATGGCCGGACCGGAGAGATTAAAGAAACACGTGATCTGCCAGGTGATGAAGCACATGACTGCATTATTCTCACCAACCTGACGGGTAACCAGCAGAAAATGGACATTATACTGAAAGACCGCTATAAGACGTTATGGGCACTCGACCATGATTTTAATTTGTTATGGAAGCATGAAGGGAATCCGGGACATTTTCCATGGGTATATGACATCGATGGAGATGGGAAAGATGAAGTGATGGCCGGATATGACATGCTGGATCATGATGGGACGTTGTTATGGTCTTGTCATAATCTCGATGATCATGCTGACTGTATATGGTTTGGTGACGTTGATGGTGATGGGGAAGTCGAGATTGTTATCGGTGGCAGTGTTACGGTCATGATGGACCGCTATGGAAATGAGAAATGGCGTTATGAAGATTCGATTGAATCACAGCATATTGCATTAGGTCATTTTTGTACTGGAATGGAAGGTTTACAGATTGCAGGCCTGGACCGGATTGTCCGAGGGGATGAGCATGGTAAGGATGGAATGTTCATGCTGGATAGCGCAGGGCAAGAAATATGGAAAGAAAACCGCACGACTCGTGGCTGGTTAACCATTATAGAGCCTGTATGTAACTGGGATGAAGGTGAACTCGATTATATTTTGGCGTATCGCCGAGGTGGAGATGTGTTGCCTACTTTGGTAGATGGAGATATGAAAACGGTTACTGAATTCCCGAAAGAGGGATATGCGGTACATGCAGACCTGGTTCAGACGGGGAAAGAACAGATCATTATCTATGACGCAGAGGAAGCAGTGATTTATTCTAGTTCTCCGATGACATTATCACTACTGGATGCAAAAAGAGCCAAGCCACAGCTTAAAAGGCTGTATAGCTCGACTCTATATCCAGGCGGTGAAGTTAAACTCTAGGTTTCACTGGTCATTCTCCGATGCAGGTAATCCATTCTGCGGACTGGATTCGGGTTGAAGCAAGGTCGCCAAATCAGTACCTGTCGTGACCGTCAAGCGAGGCAGCTTCATGGGATGATCTCCTGGATGCACAAATCCAGACTTTACGGTAAAAGCCATGCGATATCCATGTTGCTGTAACTTGTAGATCATCTGTGTACTGGTATAACCAAAAGGATAGGCCAGATAAGGTGTGTCTATTCCGGTTTGCTTCATATGCTGGATATCATCATCCAGAAGACTGGTGTCCAGACCGACAGGTACGCTGTTCCCACAGCGCATAAATCCCTTATGATGCAGGTTATAGGTATGGCTGTTGAATTCAAATACGTCTGTTGCTGCCTGCATCTCTGGCTTGGAGATGAAACTGTTGATGGCGGGCTCAAACACCGAAGGTTGATCCTGAATTTTACTGCCTATGACAAACAGCGAGGCATGAAAATTATATTTCCGAAGCACAGGATAAGCTAAAGTATAATTGTTCTGGTATCCATCATCAAAGGTAATCACAATGGACTTCTGTGGCAGGGAAATCTTCCCGCTAACATATTGCTCAAGCTGATCCAGTGTAATCGTTTGGTAGCCCTCATCATGCAGGTATTTCATATTTTGCTCAAAATCCTCCAGATTAATGATGGATTTGTTATCTGTCTCGTGATTATTCAATTTGGGCTCTATGTAATGATACATCAGCACAGGAACTTCTGTAGCGGTACCTTGTTCAATCCTAAAGGTAGAACGATCCAGCGCAGATTGGTTAGAGAAGTCAGTGTGTGACAGCTCGAATGCTTTGCGTTTGACTATGTCCCAGGATGTGCAGGCTTTGTGTGACAGTGCATTCGTTGGGTGAGTGACGGCATATGAATATAGTGTAATGGAGCATGTGAGCATGGCGAGTAGGGCAAGTGTGATCTTTTTCCAATATTTCATAAGTCTTGGGATTCTCCTTTTAAAGTGGTCAATAAGTTATATCATAGACGATATTACTACACTGGAAGTTACAGTATTTTTTCCTGTATCAGGTTGACTTGCAGATGAGAGCGTTCATTCACTTTCCATACGGGAGAATGTATTTTAGAATGAAGTTAACATGTGATGGATGAGTTTCAGAGTGGCAGATTAATCAATAGGCATTTGTTTAATTTCTCTTGTGTTTTGATATGCTGCGTGATACAATAAGTCTGTTATGTGGAATACGGCGGTCCTCTATGGATGATGAAGGAGACAAGGTGATCTCTGGAAGAAGTATGAACGCCTGTATGGAAGGAGGGAGTCATAGATGAATATCGTTCAAGCGATTACACAAGAACAACTTCGCAAGGATCTTCCGAGTTTTCGTCCTGGTGACACTTTGAAAGTGCACGTTAAGGTAATCGAGGGAACTCGCGAGCGTATCCAATTGTTCGAAGGTGTTGTGATTAAACGCCGTGGTGGTGGAATCAGTGAGACTTTTACAGTTCGTAAAATTTCTTACGGTGTAGGTGTGGAAAGAGCTTTCCCGCTTCATTCCCCTAAAATCGATAGAATCGAAGTGGCTCGCCGTGGTAAAGTTCGTCGTGCGAAGCTTTATTATCTTCGTGAACTACGCGGTAAAGCAGCGAGAATTAAAGAAATTCGTTAATATAACGGATACCGGGAAGGGCTTGGAGACAAGCCCTTTTCGTTTTTGTCCGGGAAAAGTTGAACCGGAGGTACACTTCCGAGTAAAATGGTATGGCAACACATGCGGGGAATAGTCCGGGAGGCTTGTAAAATCAGTTATTGATAACATTTGAATTGTGGATTAAATGTACTGTAATGCTTGGTGTAAGATTACATAACTGATGTGAATGTTTTGTATCCATCCATTGAGTTATTGGAACGATACAGAATGCTGGATGTGTGTACTGCTATAAACATGTACTGTGAAGAGAGGAAGATCTTGAATGGAACAAGAAGTTCAACATGACCGGGGCAATCCTGCCGAAGAGAAAAACAGTCGGTCCAAAAAAGCCAAAAATGAAATTGTTGAATGGCTTAAAGCCATTGTTATCGCATTAGTTCTCGTCATTCTCATTCGGTGGTTGCTCTTCAAACCGTTTGTTGTGGACGGTCCGTCCATGCAGCCGAACTTTGAAACGGGTGAACGTGTGATCGTCAACGAAATCTTATATGATATCAGAGAACCGAAGCGCGGTGAAGTTATCGTCTTCCACGTACCATCCGAAGGTCGAGATTTCATTAAACGTGTTATTGCTGTAGAAGGTGATACCGTTGAGGTTCAAGACGATACCGTGATGGTTAACGGTAAAAAGGTTGATGAAACGTATATTCAAGGAGCCATTGATGCAGCTGAAGCAAATGGTGGAACCTATAACGTGAAGGATTTCCCGAATGAACAGTTCCCTGATGGCAAAGTGCCGGCAGGTCATGTGTTTGTCATGGGAGATAACCGTCCAAATAGTACAGACAGCCGTATGATTGGTTATGTTTCTTTAAAAGATATTATTGGTCGTGCAGATGTGATTTTCTGGCCGATCGGTGAGATTAAGTGGATCAACCACTGAAATTGAAGTAAATAATGAGGTGAAGACAAGTTGACGATACAATGGTTTCCAGGTCATATGACTCGAGCCAGACGCCAGATTCAGGATAAGTTAAAGCTCATCGACGTGGTCATCGAACTATTGGATGCCCGTCTGCCTGTCTCCAGCCGTAATCCAATGATTGACGAAATATTGCTGGATAAACCCCGGATGATTTTGTTGAACAAATCGGATTTGGCAGATGCAAAAGTGACGCAAGAATGGATTGAATATTTCAAAAAAGAAGGAATTACCGCTTTTCCTGTAGATGCTTCGACGGGAACCAATGTTAAAGATATTCCCGTGCAGGCCAAGCTTCTTCTTAAAGAAAAAATTGACCGTCAAATTGCTAAAGGGATTAATCCTCGTGCGGTTCGCGGGTTGATCGTAGGGATTCCCAATGTAGGTAAATCAACACTGATTAACCGACTGGCTGGACGGAGTATTGCGTTAACAGGAGATCGTCCTGGTGTGACGAAGGGGCAACAGTGGATCAAGGTAGGCAAAGAAATGGAGTTATTGGATACTCCAGGTATTCTTTGGCCTAAGTTCGAAGATCAAAATGTAGGTTATCGTCTTGCCGTAACTGGTGCGATCAAAGAGGAAATTTTGAATGCAGAGGATATCGCCTTTTTTGGAATCAGTTACCTGATGCGTTATTACTGGGACGCCCTTGAAGAGAGATACGGACTTCAGGAGTTCTCCAAGGATGCAGATGATTCAGACAGTGTTATTGCGATTATGGAACAAGTCGGCCGTATACGTGGTTGCATTGTAAGCGGTGGACGTATTGATCTGGAAAAGGCATCACGAGCATTTCTGCGTGAACTGCGAGCGGGTAAAATGGGACGTTTCTCTATGGAAGCTCCCTATTAAAAAAATGGACTCTACACGATGGAGATTATTATCTTTATCTGTTCATTTCATATGTACAAGTGCCGAAAGAAGCGGCCGTTACCGGATTACCGGGAGCGGTCGTTTTTTTGTGTATACAAACGCGGAAGTAGAGCTGGAACATACGTCGAAAACGATAAAATGGAAGAGGATTGAAGAACAGTACGCTTTATGGAATTGGCTGACCTATATATCAGGTGCATCTAAATCGTGCTATGATAAATGGTGGTGCAATTTAAATTAGACGAGGTCTGATATATTCAATTTAAACCATCAAATACCGATAAATGAAGACATCACTATCTTTATATTGTAAATCTCAAGGAAAAGTTTTACTGAGAGAGACAGGTTGTACAGAACAAAAGACAGAGGATCTACGTCTATATTATAAAAAGTTGTAAGTGATACGTATGCTGAAAAAGCGTGGGTAGAGGAGATGAGCGTTATGGTTGAAAATAATGAAGAGATCGGGTTGAATCTACTGGATACTCCGATTGGACCAAAGAAGAAAAAAGAAGTCAGTGAACCTCGAGATCTGTTGCTCTATGAGCGGGAGTATTGGGACAGTGGATTTGAACGTATTGCTGGTATTGATGAGGTGGGACGGGGATGTTTGTTTGGGGATGTTGTCGCAGCGGCGGTTATTTTACCGAAGGATCTCATCCTGGAAGGCGTGAATGACTCCAAGAAATTAACGGAGAAAAAACGGGATGCATTATATGACATCATTATGGAAAAAGCGCTGGCGGTAGGTATCGGGTACGCGGATGCAGAGACAATTGATCGGCTTAACATCAAACAAGCTGCGAGACTTGCGATGAAACGTGCGGTTGAAGCATTGGGAGAAACTCCTGATTATATGCTGGTGGATGCCGAGAAGGTGGATGTGAATGTACCTCAACTGTCCATTATTAAAGGTGATGCTAATAGTCAATCGATCGCAGCGGCATCTATTATTGCTAAGGTAACGCGAGATCGGCTTTGTAAGGAAGAATGGGATACGTTATATCCGGAATATGGTTTGTCGATACATAAAGGATATGCAACAAAAGTTCATCGGGAGCAAATTATGGCATTGGGGGCAACCCCGATGCATCGACGCAGTTTTCTGGGCAACCTGCTTGGAGAGCAGCAATCGTTGTTTTAACACAGGTTTGAAGGAAGGAGGGGGAGAGATTTGAATATCGGTTCCATGATAAAGGGGTTAATGGGAGACAGTAAGCCCGGCAATGCCAAACCGCTTGAATTAAAGGAAGGTCAGGTGGTTCGTGGCTCCGTCGTTAGTGTATCCGATGATGGAGGAGAAGCAGTTCTGCAGATTCAAGGGGTGCAGGTGCGCGCCAAGTTGGAGACTCCACTCCGTCCGGGTGAGACCACGTTGCTTCAAGTGCAGCCTCCAGGTGAAAATGGCATAACGGTAATGAAACCTATGACGGGTACACTTGCTGAGCTGCCACAAGCTTCGCTGAACAACCTGCTTAAGGATGTAGGACTGCCGGATACAAAAGGGAACCGGGAACTGTTACTTGCCATGCAGCGTAGTGGATTGCCGCTAACGAAGGATAATGTGGCTATGGTCCAGAATATGATGACTGCCAAACCCGCACAGGTCCCTGTGGAAGAATGGGTGCAGGCGACAGGGATTGCTTTTCAGCGTGGTCTTCCGGTTACGGCGGAAACAGTAAAAGGATTACACCAGACGGTGTTTGGCCCCCCTCTGCACCAGTTGTTAAGTGGGCTGGCTGACCAGTTGGAAACGATGCTTACTCAAACAACAGGTAAACCGGTATTGCCTGGAGAGCAATCTGCTACGTTGAAACCAGCAGTCATGGCTGGTGCACCTGTTGTACCGAATGCTTCACAGACGGAAGAAGGATTGGCTGCATCAGGCAATGGTCGTCAGGTGACTGGAACCGGAACGCCTGCTTTGTCAACGCAACAAGGACAAGCGGCATTGGCGGGATCTATATCCATGACGGATGGCGGGGCAGACGATGCAGGTACTGCGGTGAAAGGAAACGTGCAGACCGGCGGAGGCACAGGAAATGCTGAAGCCGGGGCCAAGGCAGTTGTCAGCAACGTTGAAACGGCTGGCAAAGGAGGCGCAGGTATTCCGTCTGGAACCGGAATACCTGGAGAGAGCCCGCGCGGGGCTGACGTGGGGCAGGCTGGGAGCCGCCCGGGTACAGCGGGGGCGGCTACTGAATCTGTGGCTGGCCGTGTAATTGCGGGCCAGCCTGAAGCAGGCGCGGCCGGGCGGACTGACGGTCGCGCTGAAACGCCTGCTGCTGCGGGGACACCGTCCGCAGCAGTCCAGGCGGCGCCAGCAGCGCCTACGGCAGCGCAGCTGGCGCCCAAGCTGCTGGCGCTGCTGGACGCCTTGCGCAGCGCGTCCACTGCCGCACCGGCACAGCCTGGTGCGGCAGCACTGGCCGCCCCTGCATCGCAGGGCGGCCAGGCGGCTGCGGTTGCCGGAGGCGTGCCACAGCCGTTGCCAGCCGGCGCTGATGCGCCGCCGGCTGGCGGTACTGCCGCAGCACCTGCGGGAGCTGCGGCAGTGCACGCGCCTGTCACCCACGAGGGGGACCCGTGGGTGGGGCGCGTGCTGAAGCTGCTCGGTGCGGAGCACGAGCAGCAGGCCGTTCACGGCGCGGCAGTGCAGCCGCGCGTGGGAGATGCGGCGAGTCCGGCAAATGCGGACACGCTGAAGGGCTTGCTGCTGCAGCTTGCCAGCAGCGAAGGTGCACCGGCGGCGCTTAAGGATGCCGCCGGACAGGCCGTGCAATATCTGACAGGTCAGCAGTTATTGCTAACGACAGATCGCAGTGCTACATTTGCACAGATGCACTGGTTTATTCCGATCACTGGACCGGACGGGGAAGAAACGGCGTCTGTTCAGATTCAATCACGTCGTGGATCTCGTGGAGAGCTGGATGCGTCCAACTGCCGTCTATGGTTTGATCTGGACATGAAAAGTCTTGGGCCTACTCTGGTAGATGTCCATGTGGTTAATAACATTGTCAGTCTGCGTGTATTAAATGATCGCGAAGGAATGGGAGCGCTCCTGGAGAGCGGACGAGAGGTAATCCATCATGCATTGGACAAGCTGGGCTATCAACTGCTGACCTTCAAGGCGGAACCGTGGCCTGCGGGCCAGGAGCCGGGCGCGGAACGAAAAACGCGGGCCTCGGACTATAGTCCTGAACGATACAAAGGGGTGGACTTGAAGGTATGAAAGACGAGTCGTCACAACCGGACCTGCTTTCCAAAAAGGCGGTTGCCCTAAAGTATGTCCCTGGAGAGAGTGAAGCACCTGTTGTTGTAGCCAAGGGGCGCGGCAAAGTGGCAGAAGCCATTCTGGATAAAGCCAGAGAAAACGGCGTGGCTGTTCAGGAGGATGCAGCACTTGTGGAGGTGCTCTCCAAGTTGGATCTGGATGAACAGATTCCGGCAGAACTGTATCAACTGGTCGCAGAGGTGCTAACGTACGTCTACCGTGCAGATCGAATGGCCTCAGGACGTGAGGAAAATGAGCCATGGTAGAACGTAGATTGGGTCAGGAGCCAGGATTAAAGCTCACACGACAGCAGAAAGGCCGATTAGGTGAAGAGGCTGCCTGTCAATGGTTGCGAGACCACGATTATCGAATCATTAGACAGAACTGGCGTTGCCGTAGCGGTGAGATTGACATCATTGCTTCCTACGAGGGCTTGCTTGTCTTTGTAGAAGTAAGAAGCAGAAGTGGAGCTGCTCAGTACGGTACACCTCAGGAATCGGTTGATATGCGTAAAATGCAGCAGGTACGTTCAACCGCATCCGTATATTTGCAAATGACGGGAGAGACGGAACTTCAGATCCGTTTTGATGTAATTGCCGTAATGCTTGATCAAGCAGGGAAAACTGTCTCTGTGAATCATATTGTTAATGCTTTTTAAGAATTACACTAGAAGTTATTATTGTATTATGTGATACGAAATGTATCTTTTTACTGTGATTCGGTCAGTAAGTTTAATTATGTCTTATCTTTGCATTCGTTTTAGTTTTAAAATTAGTTAATATACTAAAGCCGTAGTTCCTATTTATACAGGAGCTGCGGCTTTTTTTGATTTAACTATGAAATCAGAAAACAGAGGATAGAGCGTTGATAATAAAATCATTGTATTTCAGAAATTTATAGATACAAAATGTAACATTTGTAATAAAATAAGAAAGTTGAAATTTAAAGAGAGGTTGGTGGGATGTATGAAAGAGTTTCAGAATACTTCGAACAACACAGTAAAACAAGTATGGGAGTGCCCTCGGATGGAAGTGCTGGATATCAGCGAGACCATGAACGGTGGACAGGGGATTTGGCAATATGTTTGGGACGGAGAATTCTGGAAGCTTGAGCTTATGGTCAGTTAATTTAAGAAGTTAAAGAGGAATGTTTGATCAATAAAATAAATGGTGAGGTGTAGTGAGAAGATGCAGACAAGTATCAAATGGATCATTCGACTAAGTACACTATCTTTATGTTTCATTTTGTTTGGAATCATGTATTCCGGAGTTTCTTATGCAGCCGATCCGTCTACACAGGCAAGTGTATCAGGTAAAGTTATTGATCGTCAGGGATTACCTGTCCAGAACGCTACTGTCAAGTATTGGCTTAATTATCGTGGGGATATGTCAGAGAAAAGCGTGAAGACGGATGGGAATGGACGGTATCATATTATAGAGTCCGTTGAAGACAATACGGACATTACTTTTGTAGTTGAAGCAGAGGGTTATGTGACGTACAGACACTATAGCTCCTACGGATTGTCCGGTGGAGAGCAAATACAGCTTGATTTTCATATTTATGAGCCATCCACGATTGTAGGAACAGTCAAAGATCAGGCAGGCAGACCTGTTCCAGATGCTCGTATAAAAGTAACAAGTGTCTTTGATCGTATAGTGAAAACTGATCAGCAAGGTCGATATGCGGTTACAGGAATTGATTACGCCTATAATCCGAACATTGCAATATGGGTGGATGCCGATGATTATATGTTATATGAACAGGATCGCTTGGGTGTCCGGGAGGGAGGAACCTTGAGAATGGATGTTGTTTTGGCAGAGGCGGCACACGTGCGGGGAAAAGTTGTAGATGAGTCGGGCAATCCAGTAAGTGGGGCTAAAGTTAATGCTGGAGGTTCGGCAACAACAGATGCTCAAGGCAACTATTTAATAAAGCGCGTACCAACAGGGGCTAGAACGATAACGGGAGAAGCAGCAGGATATCTAAAAACGAGCCTAAGCGTTACTCTTGTAAAAGGAGATCATAATACGTTTAATATCGTACTTAAGAAGGATGCAGATATTACACCTCCAGTAACCAAGTACAGATTAGTTCCTATTACAGATACTGTGAACGGGAAGGTATACATTAAAGGATTTACATTCAGACTTCAGGCAACGGACGAAGTCAAAGGTTCGGGCGTTAAAACAACGCAATATCGAATCAATGGGGGAGAATGGAAGAACTATGAAGGACCCGTCAAGTTTTATGCTCCCGATGTCAAGGTGGTAGAGTACTACAGTACAGATGTTGCAGGTAACCAGGAGAAGTACAACAAAATGGATTTTGTTAATGGCACATTTGAAGGCGCGGGTTCATATTGATTCATCATTGATATGATAGTGTGATTTGTATAAGATGATAATTTAATTAGACGGCTCCGACATGATGATCGCCCTCGGTAGATCAGGATTCGGAGCCGTCTTTACCGTTTTTAATACCTGTAGCCCTAGTAGTCGAGGCCTTCCCTTTGAATCTCGTGATCAGATGGGTGTATAATCAAGGATGTAATCTGGCGTTTTAATCTTTTGATTTGTCATAAACGAATTGTTCCAGACCGTAACCCATCGTTACGGTTACAAATCATATTATAAACAGGAGGTACGGCCGATGAGTAAAGCTACGAAAACAATAAATGAAGTCAGAAATGCGATTCAAAACCGTCGTACGGTGAAAAAATTCAAAAAAGAAGCTGTTCCTACACAGCAGATTATAGAATTGCTGGACACCGCAGTCTGGGCTCCTAACCATAAGCTGCGTGAACCTTGGAGATTTTTGTTGTTTACCGGAAATGGACGGAAGAAACTGGCTGAGGCTATTGATGCAGAAATGGGAGAAGACAATAAATTCTCAGCCAATATTATGCAAGTTCCATCCGTTATGCTTGTCGTGCTGGAAGAAGATCCAAGACAGAATATCTGGGACGAAGACTTCGCTGCGGTCAGTGCATTGGTTCAGAACTTTATGCTTGCAGCCTGGAGTGAAGACATTGGAACATTCTGGGTGACCAAGCCATTCTTGTACGCCCCCAAATTCCGCAAACCGCTTGGAATAGAGGCGGGAGAGAAGATTGTAGGCATGATTTATATGGGATACCCTGATGTTATTCCGTCTGCCAAAGAACGCACACCAGCTAAGGACAAACTCACTCTTTTTGAATAATAAATTATTTGTAGACCTTAGCTATATACGATCCCCTTATGTTACAGGGAAATTTACGTACAAGTTCCTTTCTTCACAGAAGAGAAGGGCTTGTACGTTTTTTGTCATGTTGGCATATCCGAATTGTAGAATCTCTATAAGGAATCCTTCTCGATCTTCCTCTGCTGTCTGCAGTTTCATGCCCATTTCACTGCCTTTGGGTAAATCGGCCTGTTCTTTCCTCCTTATGCTTCTAAAATAGCTTCAAAATAAATTAAGATCCAGTTGACGATACTGGATGGCTTCAGCCACATGAGCTGTCACAATTTCACCTTCATGGTCCAGATCGGCAATTGTCTGTGCCATCTTGATAATCCGATCATGTGCACGCATGCTCAGGTTTAACGTTTGCAGCGTTTGCTCTAACAGTTGCTCTGCCTCTTGGGGGAGATGGATGGTTCGTCGCAAAAGCGTGCCGGAAAGCTGGCTATTCCAACGAACCGAACTTTTGGCATAACGTGTAGCCTGAATTTGATGAGCGTGGATCACTTTTGCTTGCATTTCTTCAGAGGAAGGGGAAGCAGCAGACTTGCGCCACTCGCCTGGTGGAGGAACCTCAACCTGAAGATCAATACGGTCTAGCAGTGGTCCTGAAATTTTGGCTCGGTATGCGGCAACACGGGCTGGACTACATATGCAGCGTTGCTCCTCCGAATGAGCGGACAAATAACCGCAGGGACAGGGATTCATGGAACATGCAAGCATGAACTGGGCCGGAAAGGTGAATGCAGCGCGAGCCCGACTAATTGTCACTGTGCGATCCTCTAACGGCTGCCTTAATACCTCCAGCACTTGGCGCTGGAATTCAGGTAATTCATCCAGAAACAATATGCCCCGGTGGGCAAGGCTCACTTCACCGGGTTTTGGGATACCACCGCCTCCAATCAGACCAGAAGTGGATATTGTATGGTGAGGCGAGCGAAAAGGTCTATCCGCAATCAGGCCTTGAGGCGCTTCTTTCAATTTGCCTGCGGCACTTAATACTTTGGTTACTTCTAACGCTTCATCTTCTGACAAAGGTGGAAGGATGGTAGGCAACCGTTTGATTAACATCGTTTTGCCCGTGCCTGGCGGTCCAACGAGCAGTATATTATGCATTCCGGCTGCAGCAATCATAAGCGCGCGTTTTACATGATGCTGCCCCAGAACATCGCTATAGTCATCTGCAAATAATGGTGTTTGTCTCGGCTTCCTATCCGCCATCTTATGAGTCTTGTCAGTTATAGGAGCTGCGAGGTGGGCATAATTTTTCAACACGACTGGTCCTGCATTCGAATTATTTGGTATTCCCACTGATCTAGCGGGTTGATCTGGGTTTTCCGGAGCAATGTCCTGTAAATGACGAATGCCAAACACCTGGATACCTCGAATCAGTGACGCTTCCTCTACGTTATCCAAAGGCAGGAGCACGGACGTAAAGCCTTGTCGTTTGGCCAGATCCACCATGGATAAAATGCCCGGCACGGACCTGATCGAACCGTCCAACGCCAGTTCGCCAACCACTAGTGTCCGTTCCTGGGGAGGAAGTACAAGCTGGCCGCTTGTCATAAGTAAACCAATAGCAATGGCCAGATCAAAGGAAGATCCTTCCTTGCGCAGATCAGCGGGGGCCAGATTGATTGTGATCCGCTGTAAAGGATACTGATATCCGCAGTTTTTAATCGCTGCACGGACACGTTCAACGGCCTCACGAATGGCTGAATCCGGTAAACCGATGATGGATGTCTGTGGCAGACCATTGGATAAATCGGTTTCCACCTCGATCAGAACACCATCGATTCCGTACAAACACGCACTGTGTAATTTTCCGTACATAACAAAGAAACACCTCACTCGATTCTTGACTCCGCATAATACGGGCCAGTCTACGAATTAAGGTGCTTCCTCAGCTTCTATTAAGCATTTTATATAAAAGGAATCATGGAGTCAACCTGTCATTATCATTGCTGTAGTCATCTTTCCTGATCCCTGAATTTTATTTCTGGAAGGAAATCATTAAATGGCTTTGGTGCAAATGGTTACGTATAAACTTTCATTATGTTTATTAAATTTAGCCCGAGAAAGCGTGAATCTGTTCGATGGACTTATCTATTATTGTTGTTAAAATCATGGGGATGAACTGCTGATTATCTAATTATATTTATATTTTACACAATCTAATTTATCATAATTAAATTGAATAGTAAAATCATTTGTGCTCAATTATTCTGTTTTTTTTCTATTTTGTGATAGTATAGATCTATAGTTCCTGTATTATTAGGAATAGATTGCACAATAGGCAGGTGAGAAAGACATATGCAGACTGACAGTTTGAAGCTGGATAACCAATTATGCTTTGCCATATATGCTTGTTCACGTGAGATTACGAAGATGTACCAGCCTTATCTGGAGGTACTTGGCGTAACATATTCCCAGTATTTGGTGTTGATGGTTTTGTGGGAACGTGAAGAATGTACGGTTAAGGAGATCGGGGAGGCTCTCTATCTCGATTCGGGAACGTTGACACCACTTCTCAAACGTTTGCAGTCAGCAGGACTTATTAATCGCGAACGCTCGGCTCAGGATGAACGAAAAGTATTAATTACATTAACCGACTCCGGCCGTGAGTTACGGAACAAGGCATTATCCATACCTGAATCCATTCAGGGAGATGCGTGTTTGAACAGTACAGAGTTTGAAACATTGCTGGGTCAGTTCAAAGGATTGCTGGAGAAAGTTCATGAAACCAACACTAACGCAGCCAAAAAATAAAATGTAGTTTTGCATTAAGGAAACCTCAGTTTTTAGCTGAGGTTTTTTCCATATATACCCAAGCATTCACAATATGGGATCATACTCATATCAAAATACTGTCTATTAAACATTAATTTTTTAAGGAAAGCGTTTTAAAAACGTGTTACAATGAATTGGGTTTAAGTGAAAATAGTCAACATTTGTCTTTTGTTAGTCTACCAACCCGCCTTGTTGCAGTCATGTTGATAGGAGGATTCGAGAATGAATATCCATGAATATCAAGGAAAAGAAGTACTGAAACAGTATGGAGTTACCGTTCCAAACGGAAAGGTTGCTTATACAGTCGATGAAGCGGTTGCGGCCGCAGAGGCACTGGGCAGTCCGGTGACTGTTGTTAAAGCGCAAATTCACGCAGGTGGCCGGGGTAAAGCCGGCGGCGTAAAAGTGGCAAAGAGTACGGATGAAGTTCGTGCCTATGCTTCCGAAATTCTGGGCAAAGTATTGGTAACACACCAGACTGGACCAGAAGGTAAAGAAGTGAAACGTCTTCTGATTGAAGAAGGATGCGATATCCGCAAAGAGTATTATGTGGGTGTTGTTGTGGACCGTGCCACAGGCCGTGTAGTTATGATGGCTTCCGAAGAAGGCGGTACTGAGATTGAAGAAGTAGCTGAAGCTACACCTGAGAAAATTTTCAAAGAAATCATTGACCCTGCCATTGGATTGCAAGTGTTCCAGGCACGTAAACTGGCTTACAGCATTAAGATTCCGAATGAACTGGTGAACAAAGCTGTTAAGTTCATGCTCGCGCTGTACACTGCATTTGTCGAAAAAGATTGCTCTATTGCCGAGATCAATCCTCTCGTTGTTACCGGAGATGGAAACGTTATCGCGCTAGATGCGAAATTAAACTTTGACTCCAACGCCCTGTTCCGTCACAAAGACATTTTGGAACTGCGTGACCTGGATGAAGAGGATGAAAAAGAAATCGAAGCTTCCAAATACGACCTCAGCTACATAGCACTTGATGGCAACATCGGCTGTATGGTCAATGGTGCGGGACTTGCGATGGCAACGATGGACATTATCAAATACTACGGTGGAGACCCGGCCAACTTCCTTGACGTTGGGGGCGGTGCAACAACGGAGAAGGTGACTGAAGCATTTAAGATTATCTTGTCCGATGCCAAAGTAGCTGGGATCTTTGTTAACATCTTCGGTGGTATCATGCGCTGTGATGTTATCGCCAATGGTGTTGTTGAAGCCGCGAAGCAGCTTGGCCTGACCAAACCGCTGGTTGTTCGTCTTGAAGGAACTAACGTGGAGCTTGGCAAACGTATTCTGGGTGAATCTGGCCTGAATATCGTTCCTGCTGATTCCATGGCCGATGGTGCACAGAAAATTGTTGCCCTCGTAAAATAAGTTCATTCCTTAGTACCGGAGCTGTCCGGGAATTGAAAAATAACCGTAAGGATGTGAAGCAACGTGAGTATTTTGATCGATAAAAATACAAAAGTCATTACGCAAGGCATTACGGGTTCAACGGGAATGTTCCACACGAAGGGCGCATTGGACTACGGAACCCAGATGGTAGGCGGAGTTACACCGGGTAAAGGCGGAACTAAGGTGGATATCACGTTGGAAGACGGTACAGTAGCTAGTCTGCCGGTGTTTAACACTGTGCAGGAAGCGAAGGAAGCTACAGGCGCAACAGCGAGCGTCATTTACGTTCCTCCTGCATTTGCAGCAGATTCCATTATGGAAGCTGTTGATGCTGAGCTGGACCTCGTCATCTGTATTACAGAAGGTATTCCGGTTCTTGACATGATCAAGGTTGACCGCTTCATGGAAGGTAAAGATACTGTCCTGATCGGACCAAACTGTCCAGGTGTCATTACACCAGGAGAATGTAAAATTGGTATCATGCCTGGTTACA
Organism: Paenibacillus sp. FSL M7-1414; assembly: GCF_038003195.1. Taxonomy (NCBI): domain Bacteria; kingdom Bacillati; phylum Bacillota; class Bacilli; order Caryophanales; family Paenibacillaceae; genus Paenibacillus; species Paenibacillus sp. FSL M7-1414. The sequence continues at coordinate 2,420,453 of NZ_JBBOOS010000001.1, forward strand.
TCCATATGGCAGGGCACGTAGGCGTTGTTTCCCGTAGTGGAACACTTACCTATGAAGCCGTTCATCAACTGACGACACGTGGTATTGGACAATCTTCAGCTGTAGGAATCGGGGGAGACCCTGTAAAAGGCTCGGAGTTCATTGATATCCTCAAACGGTTCAATGAAGATCCACAGACTCATGCGGTCATCATGATTGGTGAGATTGGTGGTACAGCTGAAGAGGATGCTGCAGATTGGGTACGTGAAAACATGACCAAACCGGTTGTTGGCTTTATCGGTGGCGTAACAGCGCCTCCAGGCAAACGGATGGGCCATGCTGGCGCTATTATCTCTGGCGGTAAAGGTACAGCCAAAGAGAAAATTGCGAAGCTGGAATCATGTGGAATCAAAGTAGCACCAACTCCTGCTGAGATGGGTTCGACTTTGGTGAGCGTACTTGAGGAACGCGGTATTTTGAATTTGTGCACGACACATTAATTCTTTTTCGTTATAATAGAAGAAACGGCTCGGAAATTATTTATTTCTGGTAGACCGACTATTATGGTTACGGAAAAGGTAAGCAACCTTTTGTCCTTGAACAGGGCGAAGGGTTGCTTTTTTGCGTTTTTTTACGGGAAAAGGGGGAGGAATTGTCCCTCATCTGCGTAAACGCTTGCATTCCGTGGTCACTTAACACACAATATGGGGGAAGATCTCTTCCCGCTTTGGGAGGTTTATGGTATGGAAGAACGATGGATCTTGTTTGGGTTACATGAGATGGAGGGTATTGGCAAGAAAACAATCTCGAAACTGATTCTGGGACAACATGAATTAACCGATCTATTGAATTATGGGGAAAGCGACTGGGTCGCAGCAGGTTTGCGCAAAGATCAGGCTGCACGTTTGACTAGCCAATTTACTATCGACTGGATTGAGAGTAAAAGAGAACACGTTTACAATCAGGGGATAGAGGTTATTACTTATCTGGATCAGAATTATCCCATATTAATGAAGGAAACCGTTCAACCTCCCTGGGTAATGTATACTCGAGGGGATGTTAGTTTGCTACACAATTCGTCTATTGCCATGGTGGGAACTCGTATGCCAACCGTGTATGGGCGCAAAGTTGGAGAAAAGCTGGCAGAGCAATTATGCAATGCAGGACTGACGATTGTAAGCGGGCTTGCCCGCGGTATTGATAGCGTATGTCATGAGGCAGTACTACGTGCTAAAGGAAAAACGATTGCAGTATTCGGAACAGGGATTGATAATATATACCCACCCGAAAATACAAGCCTCGCTGAACGAATCGCGGAGACGGGGCTGCTTTTGTCGGAATATCCACCAGGTACGCGAGCGCGCCAGGGATTATTTCCGGAACGGAATCGAATCATTGCTGGTCTGACACTGGGAACATTGGTTGTTGAGGCTGACATTCGCAGTGGTTCACTCATTACAGCAGATGCTGCGCTTGAAGCAGGCAGGGATGTATTTGCAGTCCCTGGACCTATTACATCGCCGAAAAGTCGGGGAGCACACAATCTTATCCGTCAAGGGGCCAAATTGGTCACTTGTGCAGCAGATGTATTGGAAGAGTATCGATTGGGCTTGCCAAATGCAGAACAACTTCCTTACAATAGAGGACGTTCGACCGAAACAACCGAGCCTTCCGGGCGAGGGATATTCGCTGAGGTTAAGCTCTCTCCAGATGAACAACGTGTGATTTATCTGTTGGAACAGGGAGAGCAATCATTGGATCAACTGGTTGAGCTGCTTGGTTGGGATTTTGGACATTTGCATTCAGTTCTGTTATCTTTAATCATAAAAAAGCAGATTAGCCAATTACCAGGCACTAAATACGCGAGGGTATGACGAAGCTACAACCTACGTAGTGCGTGGAAATATATAATTAGCAGAAGTTATTAACTATGCATAAGCTTACAAAACAGTTTCATGACAGTTTCATGACTGAGAGGAGGATGAACCTATGGCGGATGCACTCGTAATCGTGGAGTCGCCCTCAAAGGCGAAGACGATAGGCAAATATTTAGGCAGCAAGTTCATCGTAAAAGCTTCGATGGGGCATATTCGCGATTTGCCAAAGAGTCAGATCGGCGTTGAGGTAGAGAATGATTTTAATCCGAAATATATTACGATCCGCGGCAAAGGTTCAATTTTGAAAGAACTGAAGGATGCACGGAAGAAAGTGAAAAAAGTGTATCTCGCAGCTGACCCGGATCGCGAAGGTGAGGCTATCGCATGGCATTTGGCCCATGCTCTTGAACTGGATGATACGGCAGATTGCCGGGTAGTATTTAATGAAATTACAAAACAGGCGGTCAAAGATGCGTTCAAAACGCCGCGGAAAATCAATATGGATTTGGTTAACGCGCAGCAGGCAAGACGTATTCTGGATCGACTCGTTGGATATAAAATTAGTCCGTTATTATGGAAGAAAGTGAAAAAAGGTTTGTCTGCAGGCCGGGTTCAGTCCGTGGCTGTTAAAATCATTTTAGATCGTGAAAATGAAATTGATGATTTTGAGCCGGAAGAATACTGGAGCATTACCGCCAAACTGACAGCAGACGGCAATCCGTTTGAAGCCAAGTTTCATAAACTGAACGGGGCCAAAACAGAGCTGGGCAGTGAAGCGGAAGTGCAAGCGATCCTGAAACAGATCGAAGGTGCAGACTTTACGATCAAGGAAGTTAAAGAGAAAGAACGGAGCCGTAACCCCTCCGCCCCGTTTACGACAAGTTCTCTGCAACAGGAAGCGGCACGTAAATTGAATTTCAGAGCTTCCAAGACGATGTCGGTCGCCCAACAACTATATGAAGGTGTAGACCTTGGAAAAGAAGGCACAGTAGGTCTCATCACGTATATGCGTACGGACTCCACACGAATTGCGGCATCTGCACAAGAAGAAGCCAAAGAATATATCGTTGGTAAGTATGGTGAGCCATTTGCACCTGAGACTCCACGAAACTATTCCAAAAAAGCAGCTAATGCTCAGGATGCGCATGAAGCGATTCGTCCAACTTCAATTTTGCGTGACCCTGACTCAATCAAGTCATTCATGAGTCGCGATCAGTTCCGGTTGTACAAACTGGTATGGGAACGTTTTGTTGCGAGCCAGATGTCTTCGGCTATCCTGGATACACTCTCTGTAGATATTGCTGCGGGGGACACCATTTTCCGTGCAGCAGGTTCGAAGGTACGATTCCAAGGTTTCATGAAGGTATATGTTGAAGGAAACGACGATGGTACAACTGATGAAGATCGTCTGCTGCCTCCGTTGAAAAGTGGAGATGTGCTTGAGAAGCAGGAGATTGAGCCAAAACAGCATTTTACACAACCGCCACCCCGATATACGGAGGCAAGGTTGGTTAAGACGCTTGAGGAATTGGGTATAGGGCGTCCGAGTACATATGCGCCAACACTGGAGACCATTCAGAAGCGCGGATATGTTGCAATTGAGGAAAAGAAATTCATGCCGACCGAGCTGGGTGAACTGGTCATCGAACAGATGGAAGAGTTTTTCCCGGAAATCCTGAATGTAGAGTTCACCGCAAACATGGAAGGTGATCTTGACCATGTGGAGGAAGGTTCGGAGGATTGGGTCAAAGTACTCGCAGAATTCTATGAATCTTTTGAGAAACGCCTTGAGTTTGCGGAAGAAGAAATGAAAGAAATCGAGATTGAAGACGAAGTATCCGATGAGATCTGTGAGAAGTGCGGCAAACCGCTGGTTTATAAACTCGGACGTTTTGGCAAGTTTCTTGCGTGCTCGGGCTTCCCTGATTGCCGGAATACCAAACCGATTATCAAGGATATCGGCGTGACTTGTCCGAAGTGTAAGGAAGGTCATGTTGTTGAGCGTCGTAGCAAAAAAGGACGTATTTTCTACGGTTGTGACAAATATCCTGAATGTGATTTTGTCTCATGGGACAGACCTTCAGCCAAACCATGTCCAAGTTGCGGATCGCTAATGATTGAAAAGCGGAACAAAAAGGGAGCACGATTGCAGTGTACTTCATGTGATCATCAGGAGCCGGTGGATGAACCGGATGACGAATCAGCAGATTAGTATATATGTGAATCAATACAATTATAGTGAAATATGAAATTGCTTTATGGGGGTAAATGATTTTGACGAATGAACAACAAGTAACCGTTATTGGTGCCGGTCTGGCAGGAACAGAAGCGGCCTGGCAGATTGCAAGTCGCGGCGTACGCGTAAAATTATACGAGATGAGACCTGTTGTGAAAACGCCAGCCCATCATACGGATAAATTTGCAGAACTGGTATGTAGCAACTCGCTGCGTGCGAATGGATTGACCAATGCAGTAGGTGTGTTAAAAGAAGAAATGAGAATGCTCAATTCTCTTGTATTGTCAGCAGCAGACAAACATGCAGTTCCCGCAGGTGGGGCGCTTGCTGTGGACCGGGATGGATTTTCAGGTGAGATTACATCCACGTTGCACCAGCATCCGCTCATCGAAGTGGTGAATGAGGAATTAACTTCTCTGCCGGAAGATGGCATCGTTGTTGTGGCAACGGGTCCGTTGACTTCACCGGCATTGTCTGAGCAAATCAAGGCACTAATGGGTGAAGAATATTTCTACTTCTATGATGCAGCAGCACCGATCATCGAAAAAGATTCAATTGATATGAATAAAGTGTATCTGGCTTCCCGTTATGATAAGGGTGAAGCGGCATATCTGAACTGTCCGATGACAGAAGAAGAGTTTGATGTCTTCTATGAAGCTCTCATTACTGCTGAGGTTGCTCAATTAAAAGAGTTTGAGAAAGAAATCTACTTTGAAGGCTGTATGCCAATCGAAGTGATGATGAAACGCGGGAAACAGACGGCTCTGTTTGGTCCAATGAAACCGGTAGGTCTGGTTAACCCTCATACAGGAGAGTTGCCACATGCGGTTGTTCAGCTTAGACAGGACAATGCAGCTGGAACCCTGTATAACTTGGTGGGCTTCCAGACGCATCTGAAATGGGGAGAACAGAAACGTGTCTTTTCCCTTATTCCTGGACTTGAAAATGCAGAGTTCGTTCGTTATGGCGTAATGCACCGTAATACATTTATTAACTCTCCTAAACTGCTTCTTCCGACGTATCAGTTTAAAGAGCGTCCAAACCTGTTCTTTGCAGGTCAGATGACGGGTGTAGAAGGATATGTGGAATCTGCTGCATCAGGGCTAATTGCCGGCATGAACGCAGCCAAAGCAGCACTTGGGCAGGAACTGGTGGTATTGCCGGTAGAAACAACACTTGGCAGTATGGCTCAGTATATTACAACTGCTGACTTCAAGCACTTCCAACCAATGAACGCAAACTTTGGTTTGTTGCCGAAGCTTGAAACAAAGATTCGTAACAAAAAGGAAAAAAATGAAGCTCTTGCACAGCGTGCACTGGATGGCATTACTAGTTTTGCTGCGGCAGAAGGTCTAACTGTTCCGGAACGCGTATAAATTATTCGTGGGAGGATGCTGATATCATGGATATGTCATTTCATGCTACAACGATCTGTGCTGTTCGTCATAATGGTAAGGCTGCAATCGCAGGAGATGGTCAGGTGACCATGGGCCAAAGTGTTGTGATGAAGAATACAGCCAAGAAGGTAAGACGTTTGTACCGCGGACAGGTTGTTGCTGGCTTTGCTGGTTCTGTGGCGGATGCGATCACCCTGTTTGAGAAATTCGAAGGTAAGCTCGAGGAGCACCATGGTAACTTGCAACGTGCTGCTGTAGAGCTTGCCAAGGATTGGCGTCAGGATCGGATCTTGCGTAAGCTTGAGGCGCTGTTGATTGTGATGGACAAATCAGGTATGCTGCTCATTTCAGGCGGCGGGGAGATAATTGAACCGGATGATGACGTTATTGCTATCGGATCAGGTGGAAACTTCGCCTTATCTGCTGCGCGTGCGTTGAAACGTCATGCAGTAAACCTGGAAGCCAAAGATATTGCGCGTGAATCACTTCAGATTGCCTCGGAGCTATGTGTATATACCAATAATAATATTATTGTAGAAGAGTTATAAGCCAAAGAAATCTCCCGTAGTGGAGCATGATTCTGTAATCTGCTCCAGGACGTCTAGGGGATTCTTTGTCCTTGTTAGGAAAAATAAATTCAACATACTGGTAGGAGGGAAGCAATATGAATACTCAAGCGTTAACACCGAGACAGATTGTTGCAGAGCTTGACAAGTATATTGTAGGTCAAAAGAAAGCTAAAAAATCGGTAGCGGTAGCCCTTCGTAATCGTTATCGGCGTAGCCTTTTGCCTGAGCACACTCAGGACGACATTGTGCCTAAAAATATCTTGATGATTGGACCTACCGGTGTGGGTAAAACGGAAATCGCCCGTCGCCTCGCTAAACTGGTAGGTGCGCCATTTGTGAAAGTGGAAGCTACCAAGTTCACTGAAGTAGGTTACGTTGGCCGTGACGTTGAATCGATGGTGCGTGATCTGATTGAGACATCACTGCGTATGGTGAAGCTGGAGCGGACTGAAAAAGTGAAGGACAAAGCTGAAGAAGCTGCCAATGAGCGAATTGTACATATTTTGGCTCCTTCACAGTCTAAGTCCAAGAGTCAGCGTAATCCCTTTGAGATGATCTTTGGTAATAATGGCAACAACGTTCAGGAACAGGATGAGCCAGAACCGGATACTGGGGTTGCCGAACGCCGCCGTAAGATCAAGTTTGATCTGTTGTCCGGCAAGTTGGAGGATGACATCATTGAGATTGATGTCGAAGACACTGCGCCTAACATGATGGACATGTTTGCTGGACAAGGTAATGATCAGATGGGCATGAATATGCAGGAGATGTTTGGCAGCCTCTTACCTCGTCGTACGAAAAAGCGCAAGCTCGCTATCAAAGAAGCGCGCAAAGTGTTGATCCAGGAAGAAGCAGGCAAATTGATCGATATGGATGATGTTACACAAGAGTCCATTCGCCGGGCGGAGCAGACAGGTATCATTTTCATAGATGAAATCGACAAGGTTGCCAGTCAAGGACGCGGTAGTGGACCTGATGTATCCCGTGAGGGTGTGCAACGTGACATTCTGCCTATCGTAGAGGGGTCTACAGTAATGACGAAATATGGTCCTGTCAAAACGGATTATATTCTGTTTATGGCAGCTGGTGCATTCCACGTCGCCAAACCCTCTGATCTGATTCCTGAGCTTCAGGGACGCTTCCCAATCCGTGTGGAACTAAGCAGTCTAACACTTGAGGAGTTTGTATCCATTCTGACTGAACCCCAAAATGCACTGACCAAGCAGTATGTTGATCTGTTGCGCACAGAGAATATTGAGATTGAGTTCTCAGATGAGGCCATTCGCGAGATTGCCAAATTGGCTGAATCCGTCAATCAAAATACAGAAAATATAGGTGCACGTCGATTGCATACGATTCTTGAGAAGCTTTTGGAGGATTTATCCTTTGAGGCACCTGAGCTTACACTGGAACGTATGGTGATTACTCCGGAGTATGTCCGGGAGAAATTAAATGATATTGCGCTTGATCGTGATTTGAGTCAGTATATCCTGTAACATGCGGCTGCGGCTAGTAATGTAGTTGTTAAAATGATGTTATAAATGAACGGTATGCAAGAGAGTAGAGAACATTTGTGTGATCGACAAAGGGACGCGATCCTTTAACGAATCACAAAGGCCCTCTTACTTGGCGCATATCGTTTATTTTTGTTTCTATCTAAAGGATTTTGATGTTACAACCGATAAAAGATGTGTGGTTGTTATACGGATCGACAAAACCTAGGACTTGTGCCGCATGTATACGGAGTTAAAACCTATCGGAGTGGTAGTTATTCTTCCATTCCATACCCAATGATTCCCATTAAAAGAATTTTCCTTATTCCAAGTCTGGTCATCGGTTTAGTCGACAGATTGGTAAATGTTGCGTAAATGCGCAAAATGATGAATTGTTGAAAAGTTTGAAGTCACTAATTGTTTTCTTAAAATTAAAATATATAGACCCCGCTTAATTGTTAAGAAAGTGTTGTGTGGGCAAGACGAGTTTTCTTTAGTCTTGAAAGATAATTTGTCAATTGATTAATATACAGCTTTGTATGTATACCTATCATATTGTCTTTAAACCCTTAGTATAACAGCAAAAAATTCTAACATTATCAACTATGAAATATTCGGAATTATACATAATTACGGGCGTTATAAGCTCATGTTGAGACTCGAAATTTTTTTTTTATTTTAAGAATGTATAAGAACAATAAGGGAGAGTATTAACATACTTTTGTTTTGGGCCCCAACATTTACGAAAAAATTCATAATTTGCAGAAAATACACAAAAAGCCCCGTCTTTCAGAAAAGATAGGGCTTTTTTCTTATTGTAATAAATCCCAAACTCGAAGAAACTTATGTTATACGACAACATCAGAGTTAATTCTACTTAAGTCCTAGAAAACCGTGTAAAGACGAATGTTTTTGTCGAAAAAAACATAAGAATTTTCAAGGGAAAAGATACAATCTTTTTCCATAACTTCTAAAGAGAGGAGGGGGATTGTGAATCTTTTAAACGATATCAGCTTTAAAAGATTGCAAGGTGCACTCGATGCGTCCAATATCAGACAACGAACAATTGCTGACAACATCGCGAACGCCGATACCCCGTATTTCAAGCGCTCGGACGTTTCTTTTGAAGAAATGTTGCAAGGGCAAATGAATGGAGATATGCCTGTTCTTAAGGGTAAAGTAACTGATGCAAGGCATTTTGTCATAGGTCCTTCCTCTTCCGTACCCACGCCAGTAGTTAATATGGACCAGTCAACCTCCATGAATAACAACGAAAACAATGTCGATATAGACAGAGAAATGAGTCTTCTGGCGGAGAATCAGTTACGTTATAACGCTTATATTCAGCAAGTGAATGAACAAATTAAAATCATGCGTGTTGGCGTGGAAGGGAGATAACCTAAATTGAACATTAGTAATAGTTTTAGTATCAGTAGCTCAGCTCTGACAGCCCAACGGTTGCGGATGGACGTTATATCTTCCAACATTGCCAACGCAGAGACTACGCGCGCGAGCGTATCCAATGGTGAAGCGGTCCCTTACAAACGTAAAATGGTTGTGCTTGAGCCGAATAAAACGTCATTTGGTACGATGCTGCAAAATCAGATGAGAGGTAGCGGTTCAGGAGATGGCGTAAGAGTAACGGAGATTCGCGAGGATCAGTCACCTCTGAAACCTGTGTATGACCCTTCTCATCCGGATGCAAACGCAGAAGGATATGTATTTATGCCTAATGTGGATATTGCGAAAGAAATGGTCGACATGATCTCTGCTTCGCGTTCCTATGAAGCAAACGTAACAGCACTGAATTCAACCAAAGCGATGATCTCCAAAGCTTTGGAGATTGGAAGATAATCTGCTTAAAAATGAAAATAAGAAAAATACAAACCAGGATGAAGGGGAGGGACATTAATGATTCAGAACAACATGTTTAGCACACAGGGGATACAACCGCTACAGATGAAGAGTGCAACCGAAAGTAAGCCTTCTACACCAGCCGAAACCATTCAGAGCTTCGGTACATACTTACAGAATGCATTAGGGTCCGTTGCAGCACAGGAGGCTCAATCGCATGAAATGTCGAATCAATTTTTGGTCGGCAAAGCGAATGTGGATCAAGTGATGATTGCTTCAGAACAGGCCTTGTTAAGCCTACAACTCACAACTCAAGTCCGAAACAAAGTGGTCGAAGCATACCAAGAAGTTATGCGAACGCAGTTATAGAATAACCTACTTGCGCTTCGATAATAGCGCTGATCATTACAACAAAGCAGCTGCGATGCTGCTCCTGATCGTCAACCTATGAAACGGCTAGGGTTGAGTAAGGACAGACTAAGCAAAGTTTCGGATGGGGTGACAGAGTGAATGAGAGAATCGCCCAGTACAGGGATAAGGCATCCCAGTATTGGAATAGTTTTAGCAAAAAGCAAAAAGTATTATTTATATCCACCTTCCTGTTCCTGATTTTGGCTGCAGTCGTACTCACGATGCAATTGTCCAAAACGGAATATGAAGTTGCTTTTACAGATTTGAATGCAAGTGATTCAGCGGGCGTTATCAGTTATCTCGATTCATCTAGCATTCCATACAAATTAAGTTCAGATGGCAAGACCATATCCGTACCGAGTACAAGTGTTGCAATTGCAAAGGTGAACGTTGGATCTCAAGGGATTATTCAGAATGGTTCATTAGGGTATAAGTCATTCGAGGAGTCATCATCCCCCATCGGGATGACGGATAAAGAGTTTGATGTAAAGTACAACAACGCTATAAACGGAGAAGTTGAACAGTTACTTCAGCGGATGCAAGGGATACAGGATGCTAAAGTACTGGTTAATATGCCGAAAGATAACATCTTTGCTGGTTTAGAAGAACAAGACAAAGCATCAGCATCGGTAGCTCTTCAATTCAAACCGGGTTATCACCCAAATCAGGCAGCGGTAGATGGCTACTTTAACTTGGTTAAGACTGCAATTCCTAATCTGCCTGTTGAGAACATCACAATTACGAACACAGATGAAGCAGAATTGATTCCAACTGCCCGAGGTGGCAGTGGCGGGTTGTCTTCCGAAGTTCAAGAGAACATGGCACTACAGAAAAAGTTTGAAAACGATGTCCGTAATAACGTAAAGCAATTCCTTTCCCAGATTGTAGGCGAAGACAAAGTTAATGTTTTGGTAGCGTCCAAGCTTAATTTTGACAAAGAAACACGTAAGGAAAATCTGGTCACACCTGTTGATGTAGATAATATGAAAGGCATCGAGATCAGTGTGCAGGAGATTCAAAAGAGCTACACTGGCGCAAGCAATCCAACAGGTGGTGTTGCTGGCACAGGACAAGAGGAAGTTCCGGGTTACCCATCATCTGATGCAACCGGTAACTCTACCTCCGAAGAATCATCAAGCACTATAAACTACGATGTTAATCGAATTGCCAAGGATATCATTTCCAGTCCGTATACTGTAAAAGACTTAACCATTAACGTTGCAGTTGAACCACCGAATGGAGAAACAGAATTACAGGGACCGGTTCAGGACGCAATTGAGAACATTTTGGTTAACATTGTTCGTGCTTCACTGGCAGACTCAGGCACTGTAATAAGTGACGCCGATCTGACAAAGAAAGTTTCAGTCATGTCACAAGGCTTCCAGACTGCCTCTGCAGACAATACAGGTTTCCAGCTTTCCTCAACGATGATGTGGGGTGGAGGCGCACTCATAGCGGCATTGATCGCAGCGGTAGTTATTTTGTTAGTACGCCGTCGCCGCAAACAAAACGAAGTCGAAGAAGAAGAGATTCCTCTTCCAATAGCAACAGAGTTCCCATCCATTACGCTGGACAGTGTAACGAACGAAAGTCAGGTGCGCAAACAATTGGAGAGTTTGGCCAAGAAAAAGCCAGACGAATTCGTCAATCTGCTGCGTACATGGCTGGCTGACGAATAGAGGTGAGCGCATTGGCAAAGGCAAGCAGTCAAGGTTTGACTGGCAGACAAAAAGCAGCAATATTGTTGATTACATTAGGTCCGGAAGTATCGGCTCAGATTTTCAAACATCTGCGTGACGAAGAGATCGAGCAACTTACGTTGGAGATTGCCAACGTTCGCAAAGTTGATTCTTCCGAAAAGGATATGATCATGGCCGAGTTTCACCAGATTTGTCTGGCGCAGGAATATATCTCTCAGGGCGGTATCAATTACGCCAGAGAAATCCTGGAAAAAGCTCTGGGTTCATCAAAAGCACTTGAAGTCATTAATCGTTTGACAGCTACGCTGCAAGTCAGACCATTTGACTTTGCGCGCAAAGCAGATCCGAATCAAATTTTGAACTTTATTCAGAATGAAAGCCCGCAAACGATTGCCCTGGTTCTGTCTTACCTGCAATTCGAACAGGCAGCAGCGATTCTATCATCCTTGCCACAAGAGAAACAGGCAGATGTCGCTCGCCGGGTGGCTGTTATGGATAGTACTTCGCCAGAAGTTATCTCTCAAGTGGAGCGGGTTCTGGAACAGAAACTATCTTCTACTGTAACGCAGGATTACACGAATGCGGGTGGTATCGAATCGATCGTTCAGATTCTGAACGGAGTCGATCGGGGGACAGAACGTACCATTTTGGACTCGCTCGAGATTCAGGATCCAGAGCTTGCAGAGGAAATCAAAAAACGCATGTTTGTATTCGAAGATATCGTCAATGTGGATGATCGTTCGATTCAGCGCATTATTCGGGATATCGACAACGCAGATTTGCAGTTGGCACTCAAAGTGGCAAGCGAAGAAGTTCGGGATGCCGTGTTCCGGAATATGTCGAAACGGATGTCCGAGACATTCAAAGAAGAGATGGAATTCATGGGACCTGTGCGATTGCGTGATGTTGAGGAAGCTCAGACACGTATCGTAGGAACGATACGCAGATTGGAAGAAGCCGGTGAGATCATTATCGCACGCGGTGGAGGAGATGATATCATTGTCTAATTTGATTAAATCTTTCCAGTATGTACCGGTTGATGACCGTAAAAAACTTGAAAATCATCATCATTATGGTGGTGCTGAGGAGTCTGAAACGGAATTAAATGGTGTGAGTGCTGAAGGTTCTGAAGTTGAGACACTTCAAGCACGCGTGGACGAAGAAACACAACGTCTTACCGCAGAAATGCTGGAAGATGCCAAGGAGTTTGCAGAAAAGCAAGTACGTGAAGCTTCAGAAGAGGCAGAGCGCATGCTTCAAGAGGCCCGTGAACAGATCGACAGCTGGTGGCAGGAACAACGACAACAGGATGAACATCTGACTGAAGCGCTTCGTTCACAAGGTTTCCAACAGGGTTTTGAAGAAGGCAAAGTACAAGCTGAACTGGATCTCCAGGTGCAGATCGAAAAGATGATGATTGAAGCCCAGGAAGTGCTCAAGGAAGCTTATGTAGCTAAAGATCAGATCATTCAGGAAGCCGAACCGTTCCTCGTGGAGCTCGCTTGCGGGATCGCTGAGAAAGTCATTGATAAGCAACTTACCATTGAACCCGATCATACATTGGAACTGATTCGTCAGAGTTTGTCACGTAAACGGGAACAGGGTTTGATCACACTCTGTGTGGCACCTGATCAGTTTACATTTGTACAGGCAGCTCGTGAAGAATTGTCTCTGTCCATTGACTCTCAGGCAGAATTGCAGATTTTGCCTGATTCAACGGTCAAAGATAAGGGATGTGTCATTCGTTCTTCGTTTGGAAGTGTAGATGCGAGAATTGATACACAGCTTGCTGAGATTAAAAAAGAACTGGTCCGCATAGCACTTGAGGATGAGGAGCGAAAAAATCAACATGAAGGTTCTTAGTTCACAGCGATATATGGAACATTTGCGCCAATTCGATCCTGTTCGTATTAACGGCAAAGTTACTCAGGTCATTGGTCTTATGGTGGAGTCAGAAGGGCCAGATGCAAGTATCGGTGACGTATGTTATATCTATCCTGGTAAATCGGCTAAGCCTCTTCAGGCCGAAGTTGTTGGGTTTCGAGATAACAAAGTGCTGCTGATGCCACTGGGTGAACTTCAATCCATCGGTCCTGGTTGCGATGTAGTAGGTACGGGTAAACCACTCGGCGTTCAGGTAGGCTCCGAATTGCTCGGTAAAGTATTGGACGGACTTGGACAACCGCTGGACGGTTCCCTCCTTCCATCCAGAATGCCGATGTACTCAACCTCCAATACACCGGTTAATCCAATGGATCGTCCACGTGTACTTGAAACGATGGGTGTTGGTGTAAGAGCTATCGACGGATTGTTGACCGTAGGTAAGGGACAGCGTGTAGGTATTTTTGCCGGTTCTGGTGTTGGTAAGAGTACATTGATGGGCATGATCGCTCGTAATACAGCAGCAGATGTCAATGTCATCGCGCTTGTGGGTGAGCGTGGACGTGAGGTGCGCGACTTTATTGAACGGGATCTGGGTCCGGAAGGACTGGAACGCTCCGTAGTCATTGTTGCAACTTCAGATCAGCCTGCCCTGATTCGGATTAAGGGAGCAGTTATTGCGACCACTATTGCAGAGTATTTCCGAGATCGTGGAATGAACGTGATGCTCATGATGGATTCGGTAACCCGATATGCGATGGCACAAAGGGAAGTGGGTCTGGCCGTAGGTGAACCTCCGGCAATGAGAGGATATACGCCATCGGTTTTTGCGAGTTTGCCAAAACTGCTTGAACGGGCGGGTACAGGACCTACCGGTTCGATTACAGCCTTTTACACCGTTCTGGTCGATGGGGATGACATGAATGAACCGATCGCGGATGCGGTAAGGGGTATTCTGGATGGACACATCGTATTAAATCGATCCATTGCAAATAAAGGTCATTTTCCAGCGATTGATGTGTTAGCCAGCATAAGCCGTGTTATGAAGGATATTGCTCCAGAAGAGCAGTTGGAAGCCGTTAATAATATGAAACGTTTGATGGCTGTGTACAAAGAATCGGAAGATTTGATCAATATTGGAGCTTACCAGCGGGGATCAAATGCAGCCATAGATGAATCGATAGACCAGATTGATAGTATATGGAACTTTACCAAGCAGAAAGTCGACGAGAAAGTCACTTTAAGTGAAGTACAGGAACGTTTGATTCTTGAATTTGCAAGGAGATGAATGGGTAAACGATGAAATTTCGATATCATTTCCAGAAAGTTGTTGACCTGAAGAGCAATGAAAAAACACAGGCAGAGTGGATGTTATCCACAGCGATCGGTAAACTTCAGACGGAGGAAGAACATCTGATTCAACTTCTGAACGATAGAAATAATCTGGTCGGGATCATCCAATCTGCTACGGAAAATACAGCGTCTGTAAACAGTCTGCAGGAAATGCAGCGATATGTACATCATCTTGACGAGTGCATTTCACGCAAAAACAGTGATGTTAAACATGCTCAGGTCAATGTGCAACGGAATCAGACGTTTCTGAACGGTAAGATGGTTGATGAAAAAGTATGGCTTGGAGCGAGAGACAAGGCAAAAATCAAATTTCAGCAGGAGATGCTCCTCCGGGAACAGAACGATCTGGACGAGATGGCTACTGTACGCTTCGCTGCCAAAGCCGGACGCGCGAATTGATGTGAGCCGGACGCGAAGTTGTCTCGTGAAGGAGGAATGAACGATGGCTGTTAAAGATGATAGCGACATGGAAAAAGAATCGGGAGGCGGCTGGGAAAAATTTCTCATGATTTCCATCCCGATTGTATTCACCGTAGTATTGCTGGGCGTATTGCTTACGCTTTTTAATGTAGATATTCGTAATAATTTGTTCGAATTCGCCAACAAGATACCAGTAGTTAAGGAATGGGTACCTGATCCTGTACTGGATCCGGAGAAGGAGAAGCTGGAGAAGAGTGAGCAGCAGGTTGAAAGTGCTGAAGCCACAATCGAAAAGCTGAAATCCCAAGTAACTGCCAAAGAAACAGAGCTCAAGGCAGCACAGGAAGCGACAACAACTGAAGCAAAGAAGGCCACGGACCTTCAGAAGAAGTTGGATGATGCGGAAAAAGCGGCTGAAACGGCTACAGCAGCAACGCCCGAAACGGAATCTGATTATCAGAAACAAATCAAAGATTTAGCTAAAATGTATGCGGATATGAGTCCAAGCAAAGCTGCACCGATTTTGCAAAATATGACGAATGAGGAAATGGTATTGTTGTTGAATGCCATGCAGTCATCTGCTCGGACCAAGGTGCTTGAAAAGATGGACCCGAAAACGGCAGCCGATGTCACCATGATGATGAAGGATGCTAAACCGTCCGGAGATCTGGCACTGGATGCGCTGCAATCCAGATTGAAGAAAGAAACCGCAGCAACTTCAACTGCATCCACAACCACAAGCAAAAACCTGGATAAAAACCAGCTTAGTCAAACATTTGCTTCGATGTCTGCTTCAAGTGGTGCCAAGCTATTATTGGAAACATACAAGTTAAGTCCTGACAAAACATTGACCATCCTGAATTCAGTAGATGATGCAACACGCTCTCAATTGCTTGAGAACATGTCTTCAGAGGACTCGGTTGAAACTGCAAAAATTTTGAACAAATTAATGGGCAACAAGTAGACCTGATTACACTGTTTAACCGAGAGGAGGTGAAAATAAATGTCGATTGTATATCAAATGGCATCCACAGCAACTGCAAAAGCAACAGGAGCAGGTCAGACAACCGGAGCACAATCTAAAGGTTCAGTTGCAGGTGCTAGCGGTGAATTTCTCCAAACTCTTGCACAATCGCTATCTGGAGGAAATACAGAAGGTGATAGTTCAAGCGCTACTGGAAGTTTAACTGCCAATCCGTTGGTGTTTTCCTTTGCTACAAGTGAAGAAGGAGAAGCGGCGTCAATCACGGCTATACTGAATTCGTTGTTCACGGACTTGGATTCACTTGACGAAGCTTTGGAAAATGACCCAGCTCTACTTGCAGGTTTGCAAACTCTGATTCAACAAATGTATACACAATTAAGTAATCCTTCAGGTACTAATGCAGAAGGTTCCGACGAGTCTTCGAACGGAGCGGAAAGCGTAAAAACAGTACCCGCAATTGAACTGTCGCAGCATCCTGCAGCAGTACGTTTTGTTCTACAAGATATGCTTACACAATTAGTAGCTGGAATGAATGATCCTGAGAGTAACGTTGCGAAGAACGCTCCTGAATTCAAACATTTGTTACAATCTCTGCAGAGTCAGCTTCAAGAGGCTGGAGTGGATACCACTAGTAACAAAGGATGGACTGAACTGAAATCCATACTGGATACATTGACTGCAGTTAAGGATCAGACTGCACAAGTCGCTCCAAGTACTTCGCTTCAAACATCCAAACAGGATTCGGTCGTACCACAAGTTCTTGTTGCAGCAGTGGCGAATTCTGGAACCCAGGTAAAAGATGAGGCTGTTACCACATCTGGTTCAAATGCAGGTGGAGAAGTGGAACACTCAACCATCATTACTGCAGGAGAGCTGTCCTTGCGTTCATCAGGTACAACAGCAGGAAAACCGGCTGAACCTGTAATGCAAACATCACAGTTTGCCAAGGAAATGACACAGTTTGTTGTTAACAAGCTGGATATTGTCCAGCAAAAAGGATTTTCCGAGGCGACCATCTCACTTCGGCCTGAGCATCTAGGTAAATTGGATGTTCAAATTACCTTGCAGAACGGGCAGTTGGTTGCACGGTTTATGACTGAGCATACGATGGCTAAAGACATGCTTGAACAACAAATGACGCAGCTGCGTTCTTCACTTCAAGCCCAGGGAATTCAAGTGGAACGACTTGAGGTTACCCAGAACAGTTCAATCGGATCACAGATGTATCAGGACGGAGGCCGTCAGCCGGGAAGTAACTCTCAACAACAACGCCGTTCGCGTGAGCGTGAGGAACAATCGGATGATGCTATAGCTACAGCAGGGATTCAAGAAGAATTGCGTAACTGGCGTAGCGAGCAAGTCGAAGGAAATGAATTACAGAGAGATACGTTTAGTGCTAAGGCTTAAATAGAAATGAGGTGAGCATATGGCTAATGAAATTGTTTCAACGAATAATACCTGGCCGAACTATTCGGCAGCCAATAAAGCAACCACAAGTGCTGCAACAAAAGAATTGGGTAAAGATCAGTTTCTAAAAATCCTGATTACCCAGCTGCAAAATCAAGACCCGATGCAGCCGATGGAGGATAAGGAATTTATCGCTCAAATGGCACAGTTCAGCTCAGTGGAACAACTGGTCAATATTTCTACGCAGCTTAAAACATTGAACCAGTCCCTTGGTGCTGTATCCGGCATGATTGGCATGGAGGTAAGTTGGCTCTCTTCTAATAAAGATGATAACGGAACTCTTCGTCAGGGTATTGTAGATTCCATCATTGTAAGAGATAGCGTTCAATACGCAAAAGTGGGCAACGACGAGATTAAGCTGGATGAGATCATTCAGGTGAATTATCCAAAACAGGCAGAAGAGAGTCAAACTCCGGTACAGAACGTTCAGGATGTAACCCCTGAAACGAACGAGAGCCAGGAAGTTGAATCATCCGCTGAAACGGGTGATACGGAAGATAGCGGGAAAACGATATGAGTGATCGCATAACGGTTGGACAATTATACGCAGGCCCGATTACACCGAATATGCTTCAAAGACCCAAAACGGGAGAAGCTTCGGCTATACCCGAAAAACCTTTTGCAAAGGTGCTGGAAGATAATCTTCTGAAATTGAGCAATCATGCTGCCAAACGATTGGAACAGCGTGGTATTGAACTCAAAACCGAGCAAATGGAACAGATTGGTTCTGCTTTAGACAAAGCTGCTGCCAAAGGAGCCAAAGAGTCATTGATTTTAATGCAGGATATGGCTTTTATCGTCAATGTCAAAAATCGTACTGTGGTTACAGCTATGGACAGTGAGAGCATGAAGAATAATGTGTTCACTCAGATTGATAGTGCCGTAATCATTTCTTAACCGGCTGGCCCTTCTCGGGAGCCGGAATGCCGCTGACCGACTGATGCGGTAACCAAATGAAGACTGGGAGGATTTTTAAAAATGATAAAATCAATGTACTCAGGCGTTTCCGGGATGCGGGGTTTCCAAACAAAACTCGACGTAATTGGTAACAATATTGCGAACGTAAACACGGTTGGCTTCAAAGGCAGTCGGGTTATGTTCAAAGATATTATGAGCCAAACAACGGCAGGGGTAACTGCCCCTGGCGATGCAAGTGGTGGTGTCAATGCGAAACAAATCGGTCTTGGTGTAACGGTAGGTTCAATTGATACGCTGCATCTGGCAGGTAGCCCAATGACAACGAATAATCCAACAGATCTTCGGATTAATGGAGATGGATTCTTCTTGGTACGTTTGAGTGAAGATCAGGAAGTACCTTACCTGACTCGTGCAGGGGATTTTCATGTGGATGCTGCACGTAACCTTTTGACTTCGGATGGATTGTTTGTTCTGGATAACGGTGGTGGAAATATTACGATACCGGATGATGTTGTTTCCTTCACGATAGGTCAGGATGGAACAATTAACCAAACCATGGCAGACGGAACCATCGAAGCGGGTCCACAGATTGGAATAGGTAAAGTTGTCAATCCAGAAGGCCTTGAGAAAATTGGGGGCAACTTGTACCGTATGACAGCAAACGCGAATCCGGATGGGGCGCTGGAACCATTAACAGCGAACAGTGCTGAGGACGGAACAGGAGCAATCATTGCTGGACAGCTCGAGATGTCTAACGTGGATCTGACAGGAGAGTTTACTGAGATGATCGTAGCTCAACGTGGATTCCAGGCAAACTCCCGGATCATTACAACGTCGGATGAAATACTTCAGGAAGTTGTTAACCTGAAACGTTAATAACTGATTAATGAATTTTTAAAACGTGGGGGAGCTTGCTCCTCCCACTCTGATTAAGGGGGCTTAGCATGATTTCGGTTACGCGGTTAAATGGTTCTCCCATGTGGTTAAATGCGCTGATGGTTGAAATTGTGGAAGAGACGCCGGATACGTATATTACTCTGGTAACTGGAAAGAGACTGATTGTGCTTGAAAAAGCCGCTGACGTTATTTCCAAGATTAAAGATTACAACCGTGAAATCGGGGTTCAGGCAGCCACTATTAAAGTGCAGCAAACGGAGGAATCCTGATGAAAAAAATGATGCCCTGGCTTGCAACAATGTTGCTGGCAATAACACTCATTGTGGTGGTTGTGTTTGTATTTATGCAAGGACAGAACGGGAATAAGGACGACACACATACGGCGGCGGCTTCAGAAGCCAAGAAGATGACTGCGGATGAGATTGTAGAGGTTTCCTCTGAGCTTGGAGAAATTAAAACCAATTTGGCTGATACGGATCATGTTGTAGTTGTCAGCTTCTCATTCAAGTTGTCAGACAAAACAGCCAAAGAAGATTTCGAGAAAATCAAAGAAATTACAGTGAAGCCTATTATCATTCAGACGTTTGCGGATACAAAGTCTGAGGAGCTGGCTACAGCGAAGGGCCGCGTACAATTTAATGAGAGATTGACGGGGCTAATTAATGAAGCTTTACCTGAAGGTAAGTTGAGCAGCACCAGTTTTTCAGCTTTTGTAATGGCGCCAATGTAAATGAACAGAACACGCTGTAGACCTGTAAGGGGGTGAGAACATGGTGGATGTATTATCACAAAATGAGATTGACGCCCTATTAGCAGCCCTTTCTTCTGGTGAAATGGACGCAGAAGAATTGAAGAAGGAAGAAACTCAGAAGAAAATTAGATCGTACGATTTTAAGCGGGCAGTGCGTTTTTCCAAAGACCATATCAGAAGCTTGACTCGTATTCACGAAAACTTTGCACGCTTTCTCACCACTTATTTTTCAGCCCAACTGCGGACGTTCGTTCAAATCAATGTCGTTCAGGTCGAACAGTTGCCTTATGATGAGTTTATCCGTTCTATTCCTAAGATGACGATATTGAACATTTTTGAAGCGGAGCCACTACAGGGACGAATGGTGATGGAAGTCCATCCAAACGTGGGATATGCGATGTTGGATCGCCTGCTTGGTGGAACCGGAATTGCTCCAACCAAGATCGCATCCATGACGGAGATTGAGACTACCATCATGGAGCGGATATTCAGCCGAGCATTTGAAAGTTTGCAGGAAGCATGGAAGACTGTGTTGGATATTTCCCCAAGGATGGAAGCGCTCGAGACCAATCCGCAATTTATGCAGATTGTGTCTCCCAATGAGACCATTGCTCTGATCTCGCTCAGTACCAAAATTGGTGACACGACAGGCATGATCAATCTATGTATACCGCATGTCGTTCTTGAACCTATTATGTCACGGTTGTCAACTCATCAGTGGTTTGTTTCGGAGAAGAAAACGAGAGCTCCGGAGGAGTATGATGCTCTAAAAGAGCGTGTGAACAAAGCCAAGTTACCAATCGTTGCGGAATTGGGAGAATCGAGAATTTCAATTGCAGAATTTCTGGGTCTGTCCGTTGGTGATGTCATTACATTGAACAAACCAGTTGATGAGGGACTTTCCATTAAAGTGGGTGACAAACTGAAATACATGGGCAGTCCGGGGACAATCAAAGACCGTGTGGCTGTGCAAATAGACAAGATTGTCACCGAAGGAGTTGAAGAATTTGACGAGTAAGGATTATTTATCCCAAGAAGAAATCGATGCTTTGCTCAGGCAATCGGAATCGATAAACAGCTCGGAACCCGCTGAAAAGACGGTTGATGATTTTTTGACCGAGCTGGAGCAGGATGCCTTGGGGGAGATTGGTAACATTACATTTGGTAGCGCGGCAACAGCCTTATCCACGCTATTAGGCCTCAAAGTAGATATTACAACACCTAAAGTTTCTATCATTAGTCGAACGCAGTTTGAAGAAGCTTTTCCTAAGCCACATGTTGCCGTTCATGTGAATTACGTGGATGGATTCGAAGGCATTAACTCACTTGTTATCAAGAAGAGAGATGCCCAAGTCATCGCTGATTTGATGTTGGGTGGCGAAGGAAATCCGGTCGATGAAGAACTGAATGAAATCCATATTAGTGCAGTACAGGAAGCAATGAACCAGATGATGGGTTCCTCAGCAACCTCAATGTCCACGATTTTTAATCGTTTTGTGAATATTTCCCCTCCGGGAATCGATATTCTCAATCTGGAGAGTGGAGAGGGTGTAAGTAATCTTCCAGCAGATGAGACACTTATCCAAGTTTCATTTCGTTTGTTAATCGGGGATCTGATCGATTCCAATCTGATGCAGTTGCTTCCAGTACATTTTGCCAAAAGCATGGTAGATATGCTGATTGGAGGCGCTCAGGAGTCAACTGCCAGCGCACCAGTGGCATCAACACCTGAACCTGCGCCAGCAGCTGTACCAGCAACGCCACCACCGGTTGCGGAGCAGCCGCCCGTTCAGCACCAACAGGCTCCACAGGCTCCACAGGCTCCACAACAGCCTGCTCAGGACTATAACGGATATGGACAGGCCCCGATGGGTATGCCTCAAGGAATGCCGCCACAGCAGCCGTATGGCATGCCACCGCAGCAACCTAATGGTGCACCTCAACATTACGGTGGAATGCCAAATAGGAATGTTAACGTACAACCAGTTCAATTCGCCAATTTGCAAAATGGGGCGTATGGTCAGGTAGACGAAAACAATTTGAATTTATTGATGGACATTCCCCTTAAGGTCACCGTAGAATTAGGAAGGACCCAGAAGCAAATTAAAGATATTTTGGAACTGTCACAGGGTTCGATTGTCGAACTGGATAAGTTAGCCGGGGAACCTGTCGATATTTTGGTGAATAACAAACTGATCGCCAAGGGAGAAGTTGTCGTTATTGACGAAAACTTTGGTGTTCGTGTTATAGATATCGTTAGCCAATGGGACCGAATTCAGAAATTACAATAAGCACAATTTAGGGAGGACTTGAATCAAGATGGCAAACCGAATTTTAGTCGTAGACGACGCTGCATTTATGAGAATGATGATCCGGGACATTTTGTCCAAAAATGGATATGAGGTTGTTGGTGAGGCACAGGATGGCTCACAAGCAATTGAGAAATTTAAAGAGCTTCGTCCGGATCTGATCACAATGGATATTACGATGCCTGAGATGGACGGCATTGCAGCTTTGAAAGAAATCAAGAAGATTGATGCTAACGCTAAAGTAATTATGTGCTCCGCGATGGGTCAACAAGCGATGGTAATCGACGCTATCCAAGCAGGTGCTAAAGACTTTATCGTTAAACCGTTCCAATCTGACCGGGTTATCGAAGCGATCAGCAAGACACTGGGCGTTTAAGAGACATGATGATGGCTCAGGGTGATATTCCAGGAGGAGCTGGCGTGGGAAGTAATTATTATTTACAGCTTGTATGGGTGATTGTTGTCCTGGCCGTCATCCTGGCCCTTATTGTTTATCTGATCCGTTTTCTAAACAAAAGGAATCAGCAAATGTTCCGGCACGGCACAATTCGTACCCTGGGCGGAGTTGGACTGGGGCAAAACAAGTCGTTGCAAATTATGGAAATTGGTGGATGTGTATATCTGCTTGGTGTAGGTGAAGACATCCAGTTGATAGATAAGGTTTCGGATCTGGAAGAGGCCCAAAGAATCATTGATTCCTTCGAACGAGATGCTGCTGCACAACAAGGAAATCTCTCACCTCTCATTGCCAAGCTCACAAAACGTTTCCGTAAAGAAGAACCGCCGCGGGAAATGGAACTAGAGGACACAACTTCTTTTCACGAAATGTTTGAATCCAAACTTCGGCAGATGCCTAACCGTAAAGAGAAGATGGAAAAGCTCCTGGATAAAGACAATACTACAGATCGGTCGAGGGATTCATGAAGAAAAAGATTTGGTTAGCGTGTTGTTTATTAGGACTTATCAGTCTGGCATCTGTAACGGTTGCCTTTGCCGAACCCATTCCGAATATTGATATTCAGATTGGAAACGGTGATGGAGGGACACCAAGCACGAGTTCACTGTCCATCATTCTGTTAATTACGGTGCTTAGTATTGCTCCAGCAATGCTTGTACTGATGACCAGTTTTACCCGGATTGTAATTGTGCTCGGTTTTATACGTACATCTTTGGGTACACAACAAATGCCACCCAATCAGGTGCTGGTCGGTTTGGCGCTATTTCTGACACTTTTCATTATGTCGCCGACGTTGTCTTCCATAAATCAGGTAGCGCTTCAGCCCTATCTCCAGGGAGAGCTTACGCAAACCGAGGCACTTGAAAAAGCAGCGGATCCCATGAAGAAATTTATGTTTAGTCACACCAGAGAAAAAGATCTTCTGCTATTTATGAAGTACAATCAGACTGAACAACCAAAGACCTATCAGGATATCCCAATTACTGTTATGGTGCCGGCATATGTAATCAGTGAGTTGAAGACAGCATTCCAGATGGGGTTTATGATTTTTATTCCGTTTCTGGTTATAGACATTGTTGTCGCGAGTACACTCATGGCAATGGGGATGATGATGCTTCCGCCGGTCATGATCTCATTACCTTTCAAAATACTGCTCTTTGTCCTTGTGGACGGGTGGTATCTGGTTGTCAAGTCACTGTTACTGAGTTTTAACACTTGATCCGGAAAGTTAAAGGAGGACGGTCATGACTTCGGAATTTATTATCGGTCTGGCCGGGAAAGCGGTATACACGTCATTGCTGGCCAGCGCACCTATGCTTATACTAGCTCTGGTTGTAGGACTTGCAATCAGTATTTTTCAAGCGACAACTCAAATTCAGGAACAAACATTAGCTTTTGTGCCCAAGATTGTTGCCGTACTTCTGTCAGTACTTTTGTTTGGACCCTGGATCTTAAATATCTTGGTCGATTTTACGTTTAACATTCTCGATAATCTATACAGATACATAGGGTAGGCTTTAGCAGATGGAGACATTGTTGCAAAGTTTCCCTGTCGCTCTGCTTATGTTTTGTCGAATCACATCATTTTTTGTAACTGCGCCAGTTTTTTCGGCTCGAAATGTGCCGGCTTCAGTTAAAATAGGTATCTCTGCATTTGTCACATTATCTGTCTATCTGATTTACGGAATAGACCAGACCGTACCCACAGACCTGAGTTATGTCTTATTGATCATCAGAGAGATTCTAATTGGCCTGCTTTTAGGTTTTGTGGCTTATCTGTTGATGACGGCAGTTCAGACTGCGGGGACCTTTATCGATCTACAGATCGGTTTTGGTATGGCCAATGTATACGATCCAATGACAGGTGCTTCAGCTCCACTTACGGGTAACTTGAAGTATGCATTTGCTATGCTTCTGTTTCTGACGATGAATGGTCACCATTATTTGCTGGATGCGATAGTTTACAGTTACCGGTGGGTACCATTATCTAATGTGTTTTTCATACGGTTGGCAGATGGAAGTATTGCTGAATTTTTGATTCAGACCTTAGGTCAATCATTTATGCTGGCTTTTCAGATGTCGGCTCCGATTGTAGTTGCGTTGTTTTTGACGGATGTTGGATTGGGTTTTTTGGCCAAAACTGCTCCTCAATTTAATGTATTTGCAGTTGGGTTGCCGCTTAAGTTACTCGTTGGTCTTGCTATTTTGCTTTTGCTGGTTCCCAGTTTCTCCTTTGTATTTAGTCAATTGTTCGAAGCGATATTCAGATCGATGGAAAAATTGCTTGGAACCATTGGACAAAGGCCCGGCTGAGTGAAACGGAGGAAAAGACACGGATGAAACTTCAACTCGACCTCCAGTTGTTTTCAGGGGAGAAGACGGAGAAAGCTACCCCGAAAAAGAGACAGGATACACGAAAAAAAGGACAGGTTGTAAAAAGCGCTGAACTATCTGGCGCATCCATTCTCCTAATCGTGTTTTTGATCATGATGGTATTCAGCAATTTCTATAAAGAACGTATAGTTCGTCTGTTTACTGATATCTTCATCAATCGATTGAGTATGGATATCACCGGAGAGAATGTGATGGCGCTTATGATGCGCTATGGCATTGAAGTTTTGTTATTGATCGCTCCCATTTTGCTGGGTGCGTTCCTGGTTGCTTTGATCGTTAACTACATGCAAGTTGGTTTTCTTCTTGTAGGGGAAGGATTGAAGCCAAAACTTGAGAAACTGGACCCGATTAAAGGTTTCAAAAATATATTCTCTCTCCGCTCATTAGTGGAATTTGCTAAATCCATTTTGAAAATGTCGATTATCGGTTATCTCGTTTACAGTACAATTAAAGGCTACCAGTCAGATATTGCTTCACTTTCTCATTTTTCATTGGATGCTATTTTACATTTCGCTGCGTCGATCACTTTAAGTCTTGGTATCAAGATTGCAGTGGCATTAATGATACTTGCGATATTTGATTACATGTATCAGAAGTATGACCATGAGAAGAAGATTCGTATGTCCAAGCAAGACATCAAAGACGAGTACAAGAAAATGGAAGGTGATCCGCTGATCAAAGGTAAAATCCGGGAACGCCAGCGTCGTATGGCTATGCAGCGTATGATGCAGGAAGTGCCAAATGCGGATGTAATCATCACGAACCCGACCCACTTTGCGGTTGCGCTAAAGTATGAAGGTTCCGAGATGGAGGCACCACAGATTATTGCCAAAGGTCAGGATTATGTCGCCTTGCGTATTAAGGAAATAGCCAAAGAAAACGGTGTTATTACGATGGAAAACAAGCCGCTGGCACGGGCATTGTTCCAGAGAGCCGAGATTGGTGACGCTATACCGGCCGATTTGTTCCAAGCGGTAGCTGAAGTGCTGGCTTATGTATATAAACTAAAGGGCAGAACGAAATAAAAGGGGATCGGAGGCCGTACATTCATTGAAGATTAAAGATATAGCTGTCCTTGCGGGTATCATTGGCATTGTGTTGATGATGATTCTTCCGATCCCGACCTGGCTGTTGGACTTGTTGCTGGTCGTCAATATTTCAATTGCACTGATGATACTCCTTGTTGCAATGAACAGCAAAGAAGCGTTGCAGTTTTCTATCTTTCCAGCTTTGCTGTTGATCACTACACTATTCCGACTGGCTCTGAACATTTCGACTACCAAGCTAATTCTTGGTGATGGGGATGCTGGAGCTGTAGTTGCTACCTTTGGTAGCTGGATTGCTGGAGGACAGATTGCAATTGGATTTATCGTGTTTTTGATCCTCGTTGTCGTTCAGTTTATCGTTATTACAAAGGGGTCTGAGCGCGTAGCTGAAGTTGCTGCCCGATTCACCCTCGATGCGATGCCTGGTAAACAAATGAGTATTGATGCGGATCTGAATGCGGGTCTGATCAACGAGCAACAAGCTCGTGAGCGTCGTTCCAAAATTGAACGTGAAGCCGATTTCTATGGAGCGATGGATGGAGCAAGTAAATTCGTAAAAGGTGACGCAATTGCAAGTATTATCATCCTCCTGATCAATCTCATTGGTGGATTTATTATCGGTATGACTGTGCATGGGATGGCTTTCGCAGATGCGATGGCAACGTACTCTGTACTGACTATCGGAGATGGATTGGTAAGCCAAATCCCTGCTCTGCTTATTTCCACAGCAGCAGGACTTATCGTCACCAGAGCGTCATCAGAAGGAAACCTGGCAGATGATATTACGGGGCAACTGTTTACATATCCAATACTAATTTATATCGTAGCTTTCGTTATTGCCATGCTCGGTTTCTTCACACCAATTCATGTTATTACTACGCTTCCGTTGGCAGGTGTGTTGGCATATGCCGCGTGGCGTATGCAGAATAATCTGAATTTGAAACAAGTAGCGGAAGAACAGTTGGAAGAAGAACAGCAGATTGAAGAGGTTAGAAGTCCTGAAAGTGTAATTAACCTGCTTCAGGTGGACCCTATTGAGTTTGAATTTGGTTATGGTTTAATCCCGCTTGCTGATAATCAGCAGGGTGGGGACTTATTGGATCGGATCATTATGATTCGGAGGCAGTGTGCTCTTGAACTGGGGTTGGTCGTTCCGGTTATACGGATTCGAGATAATATCCAGCTCAGACCCAATGAGTATGTTATCAAAATCAAGGGTAATGTGGTAGGTGGCGGAGAACTGTTGTTGAATCATTACCTTGCCATGAGTCCTGGCTATGATGAGGAGTCTGTGACAGGTATTGAAACGACGGAGCCTGCTTTTGGGCTTCCGGCACTATGGATAGATGAAGTGACCAAAGACAGAGCCGAACTTGCAGGATATACGGTTGTTGACCCGCCTTCCGTTGTGGCTACACATCTGACGGAACTGATTAAGAAACATGCGCATGAGTTACTTGGAAGACAAGAGACAAAAGCACTTGTGGATAATCTCAGAGAGAACTACTCTGCCCTTGTGGATGAACTGATCCCTTCTCTACTTTCCATTGGTGATGTACAGAAAGTGCTTGCCAAGTTATTGCGTGAGAAAATATCTATTCGAGATATGGTGACCATCTTCGAGACACTGGCTGACTATGGTACGTATACGAAAGATCCTGATGTGCTGACTGAATACGTCAGACAATCCCTCTCACGTCAGATTACTCAGCAGTTCTCACAGAAAGGTGAGACACTTCGAGTGATTACGGTTGGACCTGGTCTTGAGAAGAAAATTGCTGAAAGTGTGCAACAATCGGATCAAGGCAGTTATCTTGCGCTAGACCCTGTATCTACACAAAGTGTATATCAGAAGCTCAGTGAACAAGTGAACCGTTTGATTCAATCAGGTCAACAACCTGTTGTATTAACTTCTCCAACCATTCGGATGTATCTGCGTCAGGTTATTGAACGTACTATGCAGGACATTCCTGTGCTTTCCTACAGCGAGTTGGAGCCGAATGTTGAAATTCAAAGTATCGGGGTGGTGAACTTATGAGAGTAAAACAATACGTTGTTGAGACCATGCCCGAAGCTATGCTTCAAATTCGCAAAGACCTGGGAAGTGATGCCGTTATTCTGTCCACCAAAGAGATTAAGGTGGGCGGTGTGATGGGAATGTTTCGCAAAAAACGGATCGAAGTTGTAGCTGCAGTGGATAAGGAAGAAAACAAGCAAACAACAAAGCCAGTACAAAATCAATTCACACCTGTACCTCGTGCATTTGTACCTGAGGCTTATCGGCAAACAGCTCGTTCGTTTGTTGCGGCTTCTGATGAGTCGGTGACAACGAATACAGCTGATCAAAGTGTACAGGACCAATCTGCGGCTGCACCGTCTGTGTTTGAATCGCGTAATATCGGTTCAAACATAGACAGCGGCTCAGGTTCTTCAAGCACGGATCATAAACCGCGACCGCAAGGGGCGGATTTTTCGGGTTCAACAACTGGTCCGAAGCCAACAGGTTCAGACCTGCACCAGGATAAGTTGATGACTGAATTGCAGGATCTTAAACAGATGGTGACCAGGCTTTCAAAGCAAGGTACTTCTGCAGACCCTGTGCCAGAGGAACTGCATACGATCCGAGAACGTTTGACAGAACAAGATGTTTGGCCTGAAGTATGGGAATCCTGGTTTGATTCAATTCAAGCAAAATGGTCTGAGAATGGATTAAAAGAACAGGATGTAGAGCAAATAGTGAAGCTTGAGGTTATGCACTTTTTGGAGCAACGTATTGAAGAAGGCATTCTTCCTACCACGCGAATCGTCTATGTAGCTGGACCAACCGGTGTAGGGAAAACTACGACAATTGCAAAATTGGCTGCTGAACAAATGTTCAAAAAACAGCGTAAAGTTGGATTCATTACATCAGATACGTATCGGATCTCGGCGGTAGAACAGCTTAGAACGTATGCATCTATACTGAATGTTCCACTTGAGGTGGTGCAATCGCCTGGTGATACACAACGTGCCATTTCTCGATTAGAGAATTGTGATTTGATCTTTATGGATACAGCGGGTAGAAACTACAGAAATGAATTACTTGTTTCGGAACTGCAAAGTTTGCTTGCTCCTGTAGAGAATAGCGAAACCTTTCTGGTAATGAGTATGACTTCCAAAAGTGCTGATATGGTGCAGATCACGGAACATTTCAGTAAATATGGACTGGATAAGGTGATTTTCACCAAAATGGATGAGACTGGGAGCTGCGGTCCGCTATTTAACTTGTTACACCGTTTTCCACTCAAGCTCGCATATGTGGCAAATGGACAAAATGTTCCGGACGATTTGTTGAAACCAGATGCAGATTCGTTGTCCAAACAGTTGCTGGGAGAATGGTCACAATGAAGGATCAGGCAGCTGCACTTCGAAGTATGGTCTCCGCGCCATTGGAATTGGAAGGCATTGAGCGAGATATTCGATCCTCGAAAATCATTACTGTGGCCAGTGGTAAGGGAGGTGTTGGCAAATCCAATTTCACACTGAACTTTGCCTTGGCATTGCAGGCTTTGGGGCAAAAGGTACTTGTATTTGATGCCGATATTGGAATGGCTAATATTGATGTTCTTATGGGTACGTCTTCTTCCTATAATCTTTACCACCTGTTGTACCGACAAAAATCCATAAGGGAAATCATACAACTGGGTGCCAGTGGCTTGCCTTACATTGCTGGAGGATCGGGCATGAAAGAGTTGTTCTCATTGTCTGATCGTGATCTGGAGTTCTTCGCCAGTCAAGTCGAGGATATTGCCCAGGAAATGGATTATGTCATCTTTGACACTGGGGCAGGACTCTCCAGAGAGAATATGAAGTTCATCGGTGCTGCTGATGAATGCCTGATTATAACTACACCTGAACCGACTTCAATAACCGATGCTTATGCTTTAGTCAAAGTTATGCACGGCCAGGAAAATGCTACGCCCTTTCGGATGATCGTTAACCGGGTGGAAGACGAACGAGAAGCGGAACGGGTGGCAGAAAAAATAGCTGGAGTGGCGAGGCGGTTTTTGCAGACGGATATTCCGTTGCTTGGGTATATTTCAGAAGATGCCCAGGTAGTCAAGGCGGTTAAAAGGCAAATGCCCTATAGTCTGGCTTATCCGAATGCCAAAGCCTCTAAAGATATAGAGAAACTTGCTCTTCGTTATCTGGCTGTACCTGCAACTCCGGGATCCGGAACCTTGACAGGAATCAGGGGATTTATGAATAAGTGGCTTAGACGGACAACATGATTTCTGAATAAAGGAAACAGGGGTGACACAACATGGCGGCGTATCAAGTATTGGTTGTCGATGATTCCGCTTTTATGCGTAAGATTGTTACGGATTTGATCCAAGCGGATCCGGAATTCAAGGTTACGGCAACGGCATCAAACGGTAGAGAAGCGATTCAAAAATCACTAGAATTGAAACCCGATATTATTACAATGGACGTTGAGATGCCCGAAATGAATGGGTTGGATGCATTAAAATCAATTATGAAGGAATCTTTCGTTCCTGTGATTATGCTCTCTGGTATCAATGAACAAGGCATGAAAGAAACCATTATGGCGCTTGAAGCCGGGGCATTTGACTTCATTCGCAAACCATCTATTTCACATGACCAGGATATTGCTCAAGTTGGTAAAGCCTTGGTTGAGCGCATGCGTGCTGCGATGAATGAGATCAAAAGAAAAGCTGATCGTGAGTTATCCATGAAAAATAGAGACATGTTGCGAGGAGCAGTTGCTCCCCCAACTCAGCCAGTGCAGAAAGAACTGCCGGCTAGGGATCGAGCGGAGCCTGTGAAAAAAACGATCGAACCTGTCGAGACGATTCAACGCTCTCTTCGAGAGCGGACTGAAGCCTTTCAGGCCAAAGCAAAGAAACCAATTGAACCATTGTCACCTTCAAAACCAGGTCGCGTAGAGAATAAACCGGAGCCTTTGCCAAAGGCTGAACGTAATTTGGGGACGAAGGCAGAAAAAGCAGTGAGGTCAGCTAATCCAGTACAGACTCCAAAGGAAGTTCGACTACCTAATGCAGCTAGAGTGGCAGCTGATCAAATAGCGGCAACTTCTGCCTCTGCAAAAGCCAAGGATGTAATCAAGCCTAATCCTGTTCCCAAAGGTGGAGGGGGGCTGGAAGGACCATTCAACAAACTTGTGGCAATAGGTTGTTCTACGGGTGGACCGAGGGCTCTCAAGACATTGCTCGAGCAGTTGCCTGCTGATTTGCCTGCACCGGTCATTATTGTGCAGCATATGCCGCCCAATTTCACACGTTCTCTGGCTCAACGATTGAATACATTCAGTCCACTGCATGTGGTTGAAGCTGAAGAGGGCATGGTTCTGAAAAAAGGAACCGCCTATATAGCACCCGGCGGATTCCATGTGAAAGTTAACAAAACAGCAGACGGGAAGTTTATCGTGAAGCTGACTGAAGATCAACCAGTGAATGGCCACAGACCTTCAGTGGATACGATGTTTGAGTCACTTCTGCCGTTTACATCTTTACAAAGGCATCTTGTTTTGCTGACGGGAATGGGAAGTGATGGAGCACGTATGATGAAGAGATTATACGAAGCTGGAGTTACATCAACCTTTGCCGAGAATGAAGAAACATGTGTTGTATATGGTATGCCGCGTTCTGCTGTAGAGCTGCAATGCGTTCGTCATCTTCTGCCATTGCAGGAGATTGCGTCTAAACTTGTTCAAGCAGTGAAATAACGGAGTGTAACTCACGGAGGAGGTGCCTCACAATGGACATGAACCAATATTTATCCATGTTTATTGATGAGTCTAATGATCATCTGCAATCGCTTAACGAAAACATGCTTCAACTTGAAGGCAATCCGGAAGACCTGGGCATAGTTCAGGTTATATTCCGCTCTGCTCATACCTTGAAGGGTATGGCAGCAACTATGGGCTTTGAAGATTTGGCATCACTGACACATAAAATGGAAAATGTGTTGGATCTGGTTCGTAATGAGAAGTTGAAAATGCAGGATTACATTTTTGATACCATGTTCAAGAGTCTGGACGCTTTGGAAACCATGGTTCAGGATATTACCGAAGGTGGACAAGGTAAAGCAGATGTGTCGTCAATCGTAGCTTCACTTCAAGCCATTGAAAATGGTGAAATGACAAACGGTAATGGACCTGGTACAGAAACAAACAAGCCGGCTAACGCTTCAATCTCTTCGGCTGTGGAGCTGGATGAATTCCAATATTCAGTGCTGGATCAGTCGATCGCCGAAGGTCATCGTGTGTTCTACGTGGATGTGCTTGTTAGCGAGCATAGCCAGTTAAAAGGTGTACGGGCTTATATGGTCTTTGATATGCTGGAACGTTCAGGTGAAGTCGTTAAGGCTTACCCATCCGTTCAGGATATTGAGCAGGAGAAGTTTGAGCGCAGTTTCTCGTTGTATTACATAACAACTAAAGAGGCGCACGAACTGGAAGAAGGCATCATGAGTATCTCTGAAATTGAAAGTGCAAAGCTCATTCAACTGGATCAGGAGACTCTTCAGCAGATGGCCAATCAGGTAGCAGCTACAGTTGAAGCGCCACCCGCACCAACAGCTGTAGCTGAGGTTGCTTCGCCGGATAAGAATTCTGTACCCAAAGAAGAAGCCACAACGGCACCAGCTAAAACAGCTGCACCGAAGCAAGCTGCTGCACCTTCACGTACCATTCGTGTGGATATTGAACGTCTTGACGTATTGATGAACCTGTTCAGTGAATTGTTGATTGACCGTTCACGTCTGGAGCAACTGGCCAGTGAAACAGGCAACAATGATTTATCCGATACAGTAGCTCATTTAAGTCGAGTTAGCACAGATTTGCAAAATATTGTACTTAAATTGCGGATGGTTCCGGTAGATACCGTATTTAATCGATTCCCGCGCATGATCCGTGATCTGGCTAAGACACTTGATAAAAAAATCGATCTGGTGATTACAGGTGCTGAGACGGAACTGGATCGTACGGTAATTGATGAGATTGGTGATCCGCTTGTGCATTTACTGCGTAACGCGGTTGACCATGGTGTGGAATCCATTGCAGAGCGTGTAGCTGCAGGTAAACCAGAGATGGGTACAGTAAACCTGCGTGCCTTCCACAGTGGAAATCACGTATTTATCGAGATTGAAGATGATGGTAAAGGTATCTATCGCGACAAGCTTTTGAAAACCGCGATCAAACGTGGTGTTGTAACCGAAGAACAAGGTGCCAAGATGAGTGACGATGAAGTGAATCAACTGTTGTTCGCACCTGGTTTTAGTACTGCTGATATTATCTCGGATATCTCTGGCCGGGGCGTTGGCTTGGATGTAGTAAAATCGAAGATTACTTCGCTTGGCGGTAATGTAACGATTCATTCAACTCCAGGCAAAGGCACGAACTTCTCTGTTCAGCTTCCGTTGACACTATCCATTATTGCTGCAATGCTTGTACGACTTGGTTCAGAGAAATATGCTGTTCCGTTGTCCTCCATTGTAGAGACGGCCATTGTACAACGTGAGCAAGTTCGTAATATCCACGGCAATAAAATGATCACGTTCCGTGAGTCACTGATTCCGTACTTGTCTTTGAGCGAAGTATTCTCTGTACCGGATTTCAATGACGCTGATGAGCAAGAAACAGAAATTGTCGTGATTCGCAAAGGCGACCGTCTTGCAGCCGTAGCTGTTGAAGAATTTATTGGACAAAGTGAGATTGTTCTCAAATCAATGGGAACCTATCTTCCTGCTATTGAAGGAATCTCTGGAGCAACCATTCTCGGAGATGGACAAGTAGCCCTGATTCTTGATCCTAATGCATTTATTAAATAAGCATAGAGCTAAGTCTTACATTTAATAGGGAGGTTTTTTACATGGAAGAAGAGTTGAAAGTCATCGTCTTTAAATTGGGTTCCGAAGAGTATGGTATTGAGGTAGACAAGGTTCAGACGATTGAGCGCATGATGCCAATTACCCGTGTTCCCAAGACACTTTCCTTTGTAAAAGGAGTTATTAATCTACGCGGTGTTGTAATTCCAGTCATTGATCTACGCGGTCGTTTCTCCCTTCCGGAAACGGAATACACGGATCAGACTCGTATTGTTATCGTAGGTGTAGACGACATGCAAGTTGGCTTTATCGTAGATTCTGCTAATGATGTTATTGATATCAAAAGCAGTGCGATCGATAGCCCCCCAGAAGTGGTTGGCGGCGTCAAAGCGAGATACCTGCGAGGTGTTGCTAAATTGGAAGATTCACGCTTGTTGATTATGCTCAACCTAAACGAAGTATTAAATAAAAGCGAGATTGTACAGCTGGAAAGTGTTGAGGGCTAGTACCGTGGAGATGTTCAACCGATTTGAGGTATTCCAGATGGATGTGCTCAAAGAGGTCGGTAACATTGGAGCAGGCAACGCCGCAACGGCGTTGTCTCAACTCCTCAACAGACCGATTGACATGGGTGTACCTACAGTACAAATGCTCCCTTTTGAAGAAGTTGCCGAAAAAGTGGGCGGAGATGAACGCATCGTGGTTACCGTGTTTCTTCGTGTAGAAGGCGAAGCACCGGGAAATCTTTTCTTTATGATGACACCAGAGGCTGCTAAAATGTTGTTGAATAGACTTGCCGGGTTTGATCTGAAAGAAGGACTCGATTTTACAGATATGGAACAATCAGCGCTTTCCGAGATTGGAAATATTTTGGCTGGATCCTATCTTTCTTCTCTGGCAGATTTCACGAAGTTGTCTATGTATCCAACTGTCCCTGGACTTGCCATCGACATGGCAGGTGCCATTCTAAGTTATGGCTTGCTGCAATTTGGCGAGATGGGTGACGCTGCATTGTTGATTGACACATCTTTCTTTGAAGGTGAAGATCAAGTTGAGGGTCAGTTTTTCCTCATTCCGGATCCACCATCCTTTGCAAAGATATTTGAATCGCTAGGGGTGCCACTGAGCCATGATTGAGGACAAAAGCGTCGTTAAAGTCGGTATGGCGGATTTAAACATCGCTCATCTTCCTGGTGTAATCCGTACGACTGGCTTGGGTTCGTGTGTGGGATTAACAATGTATGACCCACATTTGAAGCTGGCTGGAATGGCGCATGTCATGCTTCCTACTTCAGAGATCGCCCGTGAGGGGAAACTGAACACTGCGAAATATGCGGATACGGCGTTGCCTGAGCTTTTGGAAAAGATGATTAAACTAGGCGCTTCTCACTCACGTATTGTGTCTAAAATGGCCGGAGGCTCTCAGATGTTTGCCTTTGCTGGCGCTGGAGATACAATGCGTATTGGACCAAGGAATGCAGATTCTTGTCGAGAGTGGCTTCAAAAACTCAATATCCCTCTTCTAGCAGAAGATACGGGTGGGAATTATGGACGAACGATTGAGATGGATTGTGAAACTGGACTTTTGACTATTCGAAGCGTACAAATGGGTGTAAAGGAACTATAAGACTATGATAGGAAACTACCGCATTAATCTTGGAGCAGGCATCGTTGGGTTTATTCTTACTTTTTTTGTAGCGTACAGCAGCAATGTGCTGATGACCAGTTTAATTCGCGGATTGATCGGATTCGTAGCCTGGTTTGTCCTTGCATATGGTTTACGCTGGGGATTGGGATTGCTGCTGAACCCTCAGATCGAGGGAAATGGGTATGGTTATGATTCATCAAGTGCTCAAGATCAAAGAGGTTCACAGGTGGACATTAAAATCGAAGACGATGGACAAGAGCTGAATGATTTGCTCAAGAGTGGACAGAACGCTTCATCTGGGGACGATCTTCCGCCATCTGAGACGAAAGCTCCAACGGGATTCGCCCCTTTGGATCCGCCTAAACTTGTCCGGACCAAGGATCCGGAGGAATTGGCGCAGGCCGTTCGTCACCTGACAGACAAATAAGGAGGGTGAAAGTAATTGAACGAGCGTAAAGCTTCACATTTGAACCATTCTGATCTGTGGGAAAAGTGGAAAGAACATGGAGATCTTGAAGCCAAGAAAACTTTGATTGAAAAGTATCTTCATATTGTAAATTATGTATCCGGTCGACTGGCTGTTGGTTTACCCAAAAATGTTCCCAAGGATGACTTGGAGAGCAATGGCGTTATGGGGTTAATTGATGCATTGGAGAAGTTCGACTATGAACGTGGTCTGCAATTTGAAACTTATGCATCATGGAGGGTCCGCGGAGCCATTCTTGACGGTCTGCGTCAAGGTGATTGGGTTCCGCGTTCTGTGCGTGAGAAGGCCAAGCGAATTGAAGACGCCTACCAACAGCTGGAACAAAGTTATCTCAGGTCTGTTAGTGATGAGGAAATGAGCGAGTACTTGGACGTATCCACTAAAGATTTTCAACATATGCTTCAGGAAGTGGCAGTCATGTCACTTTGCTCGCTGGAGGACCCAATTCGTGAGGAAGAGTCTGAGACTCGTCTGTCTTTGATGGTGGATGAGAAAGCCAAAAATCCGGATTATAAAGTGAATGAGTTTTATTTGAAGGAAGCTTTGGTGCAAGGGCTTGACAAGTTGACGGTAAAAGAGAGAACGGTTGTTTCACTCTTGTATTACGAAGATCTTTCTCTTAGTGAAATTGCTGAGGTTATGTCTCTTTCTCCGTCTCGTATATCCCAGTTACATTCCAAGGCAATATTACGATTACGCGGCACGTTGGACAAACAGAAAGATTTGTTGATGCGTAAAGATTAATAGAGAGAAGTAATATCATTGGAGTTTGGGGAGTGGAAAGTCTAAAAGGGGGAAGAATTGCGGTGACACAGCGGACTGCTTTGGAACAATGTTTAAACATTGTTTTATCGGACGACAAATGCACAGCCTACCTTGAATTTTCCAAAGAGGAAGAAGGCTTTGCCTGCACGATCGATGAACTTGAACAATTTGTGGCAAACAAGGGCATCAAACAAGGTGTATCGCGAGAGGCACTATTACTTTTTGTGAACAACCCTGAAACCTATTTGAAAGATAAATATAAGATTGCAGAAGGTGTCGCTCCCATTCAAGGAACAGATGGCTTCATCAAGGTTCTGGTTGGAATGGACGATACGAATGAACGACGACCACTGGAATCGGAAGATGGAACTGTCGATTACAAAGAAGTGACCCGGTTAAACAATGTCCGTAGTGGTCAGATCATTGCAGAGCGGATCGCTCCTAGCGATGGCATACCAGGCAGGGCAGTAACGGGTGAGGAAATTCCTTATCGTCCGGGAAAAGAAGCTCGGTTTAAAGTTGGGAAAAACGTTGTGATTAACCCAGATGGTTCTGCGATGTATGCTGCACTGGATGGGCTGGTTACCAAAACGGACGGTAACAAATTGAATGTGTTTCCGGTTTATGAAGTCAATGGTGACGTTGACTACAATAACGGTAATATCGACTTTGTAGGCACAGTTGTCATACGAGGCAATGTACTTACCGGATTTAAAGTAAAAGCAGCAGGTGACATTCGTGTGGTCGGAGGTGTCGAAGGAGCTGAACTGGAAGCAGGCGGCTCAATCGAAATTACCGGTGGTATTATTGGTTATAACAAAGGACTGGTACAAGCAGGCCATAATGTTAAATGTACTTTCATTCAAGAAGGCAACGTAGATGCCGGTGAAGATGTTCTGGTTTCCCAAAGTATTATGCATTCCAATATTCGTGCTGGCCACGGTGTCATCTGTGCGGGAACCAAGGGTCTTATTGTTGGTGGCTCGATCCAGGCTGGTCAGAACGTCTCAGCGCGTGTTGTGGGCAACAGCATGTCCACGGTCACTTCCATTGAAGTTGGTGTGCTACCAAAGCTGCGTAACGAACTCAATGATTTGCGCAAGGAAGTCAGAGAGCAGATGGATTCCTTGGACAAAACGAAGAAAGCTTTGACATTGCTGGATCAATTAGCTGCCGCTGGACAACTAACTCCAGATAAGATGTCGATGCGAATCAAACTGAATGCTACGCAGAAATCTGCTCTTCGTATAAGTGAAGAAACGAAAATGCGTATCTTTGAAATTGAAAAGGCACTTGAAGATACAAGTAATGCTCGTGTTGATATTCTGAAGATGATTTATGGAGGCTCTAAAATAGTTATCGGCAGATACACGAAATTTATTAAAGATCCAGTGAGTCGAATTTCATTTTATTATCACGATGGTGATATTACGATGGTTCCATACGTTTAAGTACAGCATTCAGGCACAGGAAGAAATCCATTCGAAACCGTGAGGTGAGCGTATGAGTTTCA
Organism: Paenibacillus sp. FSL M7-1414; assembly: GCF_038003195.1. Classification (NCBI taxonomy): domain Bacteria; kingdom Bacillati; phylum Bacillota; class Bacilli; order Caryophanales; family Paenibacillaceae; genus Paenibacillus; species Paenibacillus sp. FSL M7-1414. The sequence goes on from NZ_JBBOOS010000001.1 coordinate 2,459,108, forward strand.
AAGCAGTGGAGTTGCAGATTGCGGTACCACGAACAAGTGAAGCGGGACGTTATCAAAGTGAAGCCCAGCAGCGACCGATTACGGATCAGAATCTTTTGGCAGAGCAAACGTCGAAAGAAGCAAATGAAGCAAGGCAACGAAGTGAAGCAATGGACGAAACTTCACAGACTTCGGTGCGTGATGGTCATAACCATGATGGGGATCAGCAGAGTGGTTCCGATGGACAGGAGACTGCTCAGGCTCAAGAAACTGTCAAACCTGCAGAGCACCCGTACAAGGGAAAACACATAGATCTGTCTTTATAATAAATGGTTGTTATGGACATGCAGTCTTGCGCACCGATGGTTGAATCAGAAGGAGAGAACCCAATTTGTCACCATGGATCATTATTGTCATATTAGGGGCCTGCGCCATCGCCTACGCTTGTATTATGCCTCGGAAAAACAAGGCGCAAGAGCCTGGGCATCAACTGGTGCAGGAGATGGAATCTACGCTTGAGCACTACATGACCGAGATCGAAAATGATAATGATGCTCTTATTCAACGTGTGGCTGAAATGAAGGGAGAAGCGACAGCAGCCGATCAACGTATGCAATTGCAACTTCAGGAATTACAGCAGCGGTTGGATCAGCTGGAACAGAGCAGAAAGAATGAAGCTGTCGCATCACCTGTTCCACACTCCGGTAATGTATCTGTACAATCTTCCGAAGGTTTGCAGGCACAAGCGCTCGTGAAAAGTGTACAAGCAGAGGCGGCCCAGCAGGCGTTAGAAGCAGACCAACAGACCAGTGAAGTCGAATCTTTGCCTGGGCGTGAATCGATTAAAGATCGATATGCGGAACTCTTTAATCTACATGCTGAAGGTAAGTCGATGGATGCGATATCCAAGCAGACAGGCATTCAGCGAGGTGAGGTACAGTTAATACTGCAACTGGCAGAACGGGAGGAAAGCTAAGTCATGGACAAGCGATCCTTATGGATTGGTCTGGGGAGCGGCATGATTATTGGTGCGGTTTTGCTTCAACTGGCTACAGTTGGACAAAATGCATTGTCGGATAGTAATCTGGACCCCGAGCAGACTGCCAATATGACCAAAGAACAGCTTGAAACGGCCGCGAAAACCTTGGATATGAAGTTGGTCGGTTCTGAAGAGGAACTATACACAGAAGCAGAGTGGGTGGCAAAGAAAAAGCAGGAGAGCAGTGAGTTGCAGGGGAGTACAGCAACACCGCCAGAGACAGCTACCTCTACGGAAACACCTACCGAGCCTGAGAAGCCACAAGAGCCTGCTGCAAGTGAAGGTGAAGGGCAGAAAGAGATAACTGAGCCGAAGACAACAGAACCTGTAACGCCAAGCAATCCGAAAGGCGCAACAGTATCATTTAAAGTACTTTCAGGCAACAGTCTGGCGATCGTTGCAGCAAACCTAAAAACTGCGGGAATCGTAGATGATGCTCAAGCATTCATAAAGGCTGGCAAGGCTGAGCGAATCAATACCAAAATCCAGGTGGGTACCTATGCGCTTGAAAAAGGCGAAAGTTTCAAATCCATTATCGCAAAAATCACGAAAGAACCGTCAAACTGAGCATGCTCGGACAGGACGGTTTTTGCGTATTAAACGGTACATTTTCAAAGCTTGATAATAATTAGTGATGAGTTACATATCAAGTTTAAAATGATTCGATACTAGCAAAAAATGAAAAGTAGATTTTAGCTTCAAAGACTGTTGCATCGGACAGTCAGTTATGCTATATTAGATAACGGTGTTAAAACACACGCATGTGCTAATTTTGTTGAGGGTGCTTTCCTTATGGAGAGTCTTGGCGAAAAATGATGCCGGCGGAGGACACAATAAAAACCATATTAGGAGGTGTGTGAAGATGGCAGTAATCTCCATGAAGCAGCTTCTCGAAGCTGGGGTACACTTCGGTCACCAAACTCGTCGTTGGAACCCAAAAATGGATCGTTATATCTTCACTGAAAGAAACGGAATTTATATCATCGACTTGCAAAAGACGGTGAAAAAAGTCGAAGAGGCTTACAACTTCGTTAAAGGAATCGCAGGAGAGAATGGTACAATTCTTTTCGTGGGTACTAAGAAACAAGCTCAAGATTCCGTTAAAGAAGAAGCTGAACGTGCTGGTCAATTTTACATTAACCAACGCTGGCTTGGCGGTACCCTGACTAACTTCCAAACTATTCAAAAACGTATTGATCGTTTGAAACAGTTGGAAGCTTGGGAAGAAGACGGTACATTCGCTGTATTGCCTAAAAAAGAAGTTATCTTGCTTCGCAAAGAAAAAGATCGTCTGGAGAAATTCTTGGGCGGTATTAAAAATATGAAAGGCCTGCCAAGCGCCCTGTTCATCATCGATCCACGCAAAGAGCGTATCGCTGTTGCGGAAGCTCGCAAATTGGGTATCCCAATTGTTGGTATCGTTGATACTAACTGCGATCCGGATGAGATCGATTATGTTATCCCAGGTAATGACGACGCGATCCGCGCTGTTAAATTGCTGACAGGTAAAATGGCTGATGCTGTAATCGAAGCTAACCAAGGCGAAGAAACTTCCGCTTAATAGATTCGAACATATGTTATAAACTAAATGAAAAGGGTGGTTGGCAGGTGGATAACCTCTCACTGCCCTTTTTTTAGAGTGTACGTACAATACTTAATGTTGGAGGGAATTTATAATGGCAGTTAATGCGAGTGCAGTAAAAGAACTTCGCGAAAGAACGGGCGCTGGTATGCTCGATTGCAAAAAAGCACTGGAAGAAGCAAACGGTGATGTAACAAAAGCAGCTGAATTGTTGCGTGAGAAAGGTCTTTCTGCAGCAGCAAGCAAAGCAGGCCGTGCAGCAACTGAAGGCGTTGTGGAATCTTACATCCACGCTGGTGGACGTATTGGTGTCTTGGTTGAAGTTAACTGTGAAACAGACTTCGTTGGTAAAACGGATCAATTTAAGGATTTCGTTAAAGATGTAGCTATGCAAATCGCTGCAGCTAATCCTAAATTCGTTACACGCGAAGAAGTTCCTGCAGATGAGCTGGAAAAAGAAAAAGAAATCCTGAAAGCTCAAGCTCTTAACGAAGGCAAACCAGAGAAAATCATTGAAAAAATGGTTGAAGGCCGTATCGGTAAATACTACGAAGAGTACTGCCTGCTGGAACAAACTTTTGTTAAAGATCCAGACAAAACAATCTCTCAATTGCTGAACGAAAAAATCAGCCAAATTGGTGAAAACATCTCCATCCGTCGTTTCGTTCGTTACGAACTGGGTGAAGGTCTTGAGAAAAAAGTAGACAACTTCGTAGAAGAAGTTATGTCCCAAGTAAACAAATAAGACGGTTTCTATAAACCGGCGAGCAGAATTGATTTTCGAAGATATAAGAATGATGAAACTTCGAAGCGTAAACTCCCTTATATCTCAGGAAAACAGTGCCTTACCGGTTAAACGTTTTTCCTAAAAGAGCGGAACACAACTGTGTTCCTTTCTTTTTAAGCAGGAGGCCATGCGCGAGAAGTTTTGTTGGTTGAACACCAAGCGTGTTCGATTCAAAGTGGAGGGTGAATAATTGGAACAGCCAGTATTTAAACGTGTTGTCTTAAAGGTCAGCGGAGAGTCTCTTTCCGGTCAAAACGGCTACGGTATTGATGCAGATACGATCTCGTCGATTGCCCAACAGGTAAAAGAGGTTGTTGCACTTGGTGTACAGGTTGCTATTGTATGTGGCGGCGGAAACATCTGGCGTGGAATTGCCGGTAGCGAAAACGGCATCGATCGTGCAACTGCCGATTATATGGGTATGCTGGCGACAGTAATGAACTCGCTGGCACTGCAAGATGCTTTGGAACAGATTGAAGTGCCTACGCGTGTACAGACATCTATTGCAATGCAACAGATTGCAGAGCCTTATATTCGTCGTAGAGCTATTCGCCATCTGGAGAAAGGCCGGGTCGTTATTTTTGCAGCAGGTACAGGTAACCCGTTCTTTTCCACGGATACAACAGCAGCACTGCGCGCAGCGGAGATTGAAGCAGAAGTTATCTTGATGGCCAAAAATAAAGTTGATGGTGTATACTCAGCAGATCCGTTTAAGGACAGTACAGCTGTGAAATTTGATCAGTTGACTTACATGGATATTCTTAACAAAGACCTTGGTGTAATGGATTCGACGGCATCCTCGCTTTGTAAGGACAACAACATCCCGTTGATCGTATTTGCCATTACGGAACAAGGTAACATCAAACGTGTTGTTCTGGGCGAACGTATCGGAACAATCGTTAAAGGGAGTGTAGATTAATGCCACAAGCGGTTAAACAACATGCCGAAGAGCGTATGGAAAAAGCAATTCAAGCATTGCGTCGTGACCTGGCTACTTTGCGTGCAGGCCGCGCAACTCCAGCTCTTCTGGACCGAATTCAGGTAGAGTATTATGGAGCAATGACGCCATTGAATCAACTCGCTAATATCAGTACTCCGGATTCCCGTACACTGATGATTCAGCCTTGGGACAAATCCTCCATGAGTGACATCGAGCGTGCCATCATGAAATCGGATCTGGGTCTTACTCCAGCCAATGATGGTAGCATGATTCGTTTGTCTATTCCGGCATTGACGGAAGAACGTAGAGCGGAACTTGTTAAGCTGACGAAGAAGTTCGGTGAAGAAGGTAAAGTAGCGATTCGTAACATTCGCCGTGATGCGAATGATGACATCAAGAAACTGGAAAAGTCAGATATTTCTGAGGATGAATCCCGGAGACATCAAGATGATATCCAAAAATCGACCGACAAGTTCATTGCTGAAGTCGATAAGGTACTCGCTGCCAAAGAAAAAGAAATCATGGAAGTGTAAGACAAGCGCAGCCCCTCCAATACGGTGGGGTTTTGTCTCTTTTTCCAAGCTTCAGATAAAGAAACTTCAGGGATTTTGGAGGAACAGGAATGATCAAACGGGTTCGGTCGTGGTGGAATGGGGCTGACAAGCAGGAAACGCTGACTATATCCGAGGACAATATCCCGCAGCACGTCGCCATCATCATGGACGGCAATGGACGATGGGCCAAACGTTTGGGGCTGCCGCGTATAGCCGGGCACCAAAATGGCATGAAGGCGGTCAAACGTGCGACCATCGCGGCGGATGAACTGGGCATCAAATATCTGACGATGTACGCTTTTTCGACAGAAAACTGGACGCGTCCAAAAGAAGAAGTGGATTTTCTGATGCGACTTCCGCAAGAATTTCTAGCTATAGAGCTGGATGAACTTATAGAAAAAAATGTGCGCATTCGCATGATGGGTCAAGAGGAACATTTACCTTCTCATACCATTAATGCCTTGCGGGAAGCCATTCGTCTTACGGAACATAATACAGGTCTCGTTTTGAATTTTGCAATGAACTATGGAAGTCGTCGTGAAATGACGGACTGTGTTAAACAGATCGCTCTGCAGGTGAAATCGGGGGAACTATCGGCAGAGGATATAACACCTGAACTCATTGATAGACATATGCTGACGGTTGACATGCCTGATCCGGATCTGCTGATCCGGACGAGCGGAGAGTTGAGATTAAGCAACTTTATGCTTTGGCAGCTTGCATATAGTGAATTATGGTTTACGGATATATACTGGCCCGAATTTGGCAAAAAGCATTTGCTTGAAGCAGTAGCCGAATATCAGCGCAGAACAAGGCGTTACGGCGGTTTGAAATAGATGGAGGATGAAGCCGTTGAAACAGCGACTAACGACAGGAATCATAGCAGGTGTGTTGTTTTTAGGTTTTTGCATGCTGGGCGGACCCTGGTACCATGGTTTGGTATTGCTTATGGCTCTCATCGGTTATTATGAATTTGTTAAAATGACCGGGGTGATGCCTTTTTCAGGTGTAGCCCTGATTGGATATGCTGGTGTGTTTGCCATTGTGTTTCCTTGGGAAATGCTTTGGGAGGCAAGACCGCTATCCTTATTTCAGGTCATCTGGATAGTAATGCTAGTACTGATGACAGCTTCGGTTGTCACCAAAAATAAGGTTCCCGTGAATACAGTGGCCATGCTTTTCCTCGGCGTGTTGTATATAGGGATCGGTTTCTATTACATTGCAGAATCCAGACATCTGCATCATGGGTTGTTCTGGACGTTCCTGTTGCTGGGCTCCATATGGGCCAGTGATGCAGGAGCTTATTTTGTAGGGAAACTCATTGGTAAAAACAAACTGTGGCCTTCCATCAGTCCAAACAAGACTATAGAGGGTGCACTGGGTGGCATTGTAATTGCAATTGTTACTTCTGTTATTTTTGCATTAGTATCAGATGGTTTGCTTTCCTGGCAGAGAGCGATTGTGATCGGAATTGCCTGTGCAGTTGTAGGTCAGATGGGTGACTTGATCCAGTCTGCATACAAACGTGTATATAATATCAAGGATTCAGGCAGTCTTCTCCCAGGGCATGGAGGCATTCTTGATCGGTGCGACAGCTGGATTGTTGTTTTTCCATTCGTACATATACTAATGCTACTGCCCTACTAAAGAAGAACATGAGTCTGAGATAACAGCATTGTTCGCCGTAGGCATTGGATAATTAAAGATGAGGTGCAGCATGAAAAAAATTGCGATTCTTGGGTCAACCGGTTCCATTGGAACCCAGACACTGGATGTAGTTGACATGCATCCAGAACTCTTTCAAGTGGAGGGACTGGCTGCCGGAGGCAATACAGACCTGCTGATCGAACAAACCAAACGTTACCGGCCGAACAAAGTATCAGTGGGGTCCAAAGAACTGGCGGAGAAGATAGCTCCACATTTGCCAGCAGGAACGCAACTATTTTATGGCAACGAAGGACTCGTAGAAGTTGCGGCAGGAACCGATGCGCATACGGTTGTTACAGCGGTGGTGGGCAGTGTTGGATTGGAGTCAACGCTTGCTGCCATAGATGCAGGCAAACAGATCGGACTGGCCAATAAGGAGACATTGGTTACAGCGGGGCATATCGTTACGACAAGAGCGGCTGCCAAAGGAGTCTCTTTACTGCCCGTTGATAGTGAGCACTCTGCGATCTTCCAATGTTTAAATGGTGAAAACAGAGAACGCCTGACAGGCATCACGCTCACCGCTTCAGGTGGATCATTCCGTGATCTTACCCGTGAACAGTTGAAGAACGTGACTATAGAGGATGCACTTAAACATCCAAATTGGTCAATGGGCTCCAAAATCACGATAGACTCGGCAACGATGGTTAACAAGGGTCTTGAGGTCATTGAAGCACATTGGTTATTTGGTCTTCGATATGATCAGATTAATGTATTGCTTCACCCAGAGAGTGTTATTCATTCATATGTGGAATTTGATGACACAAGCATCATCGCACAACTGGGGAATCCGGATATGCGAGTTCCAATTCAATATGCACTGACTTACCCTGACCGCTTGCCATCACCGGCACAGCGTCTGTCTCTTGCTCAAGCTGGGAAATTACAATTCCGTGATATGGATATGGAACGGTTCCCGTGTTTAAGAATGGCGTATGAGTGTGGTAAAATGGGAGGAACCGCAACAACGGCGTTTAATGCAGCCAACGAGGTTGCTGTAGCCCGTTTCTTGCGTAAAGAGATTTCATTCCTTAAAATAGAAGATATTATTGCTTCTGTGCTGGAAGCACACCACAATGTGGACGAGCCTGATCTGCAGGAGATCGCGCGTTGTGATCAGGAGAGCCGTAAGCTTGCGGCCAGTCTGTAATCTCTTTTTTCATTACAAATTGGAAGAAGTGATTCTCTTGTGCGGCATCAGAGAATAATGATAATCTAGAGGGACAGACTGCGGTATGTGCCGTGAAGGAGGATGGATAGGGATTGGAAACCATACAAGTGGTATTTCTAACGGTGCTCATGTTCTTTGTCATCGTGACGGTTCATGAATGGGGGCATTATTATTTTGCCAAACGCGCCGGTATTCTTGTACGGGAGTTTGCGATCGGTTTTGGTCCCAAATTGTTCTCATATAAAAGAAACGAGACCCAGTTTACATTGCGTTTGTTGCCTTTTGGTGGATATGCACGGATGGCAGGGGAAGATCCGGAACTGGTAGAGATCCAGGAAGGACAGACCATCGCGGTAAGATCAGCGGATGACCAGGTGAAGATGATCTATCTGGATCAGTTGGATAACCGTAAAAATGTAATACGTGGTGAAGTCATCTCCATTGATATGGAGAGAGCGCTGAAGCTTCAACTCGATGTAGATGGAGAGATTCAGGAGTATCGTATTCATCCTCAAGCAATGTTGGTAAGTCGTGGTAAACAAACGCAGATTGCACCGAAAGATCGTCAATTCGGCAGCAAAACTGTTGGACAGCGTGCATTGGCTATTTTTGCGGGCCCACTCATGAACTTTATCTTGGCCTTTGTGCTGTTTGCTGTATATGCCCAGATGGCAGGAGTTCCAGTGGAAAATCCAAAAAATCTTGTAATTGGTGAAGTGCTTGAAGGTGGGGCAGCCTATGAGGCGAACCTGCAAAAGGGCGATATTATCGAAACCATCAATGGTACTGCAATTGGTACGGATTCACAAAAAATGGTGTCGATGATTGCCGATTCCAAAGACAAGCCGATGGAATGGACGCTCCGCCGGGGTTCGGATACGTTTAATATAACGATTACTCCACGTGCTGTAGAAGGACAAGAAGGCGGTAAAGTGGGAATTGTACCTACGTTACCAACCCGATCTGTTGGATTTGTAGAGACATTTAAAGTCTCAGGCGTGGCCATGGTTGATACAACCAAAATAATATTTGAAGGTTTTAAACATCTGATCAATCAATTCAACATGGATGATATTGGTGGTCCAGTTCGCACATTTGAAGTGACAGGACAAATTGCTAAACAAGGGATTGAGCAGTTAACGAGATGGGCAGCAATTTTGAGTCTGTACCTTGGGATTTTCAACCTGCTACCAATACCTGCACTGGACGGCAGCCGTCTGGTATTTTTGGGAATTGAAGCGCTGCGCGGCAGACCTGTTGATCCCAATCGCGAAGGCATGGTGCATTTCATCGGATTTGCGATGTTGTTTGTGTTGATGCTGGCAGTAACTTACAATGATATATTACGTTTAATTAACGGATAATTACGGTTGGACTACGCTCTGGACATTCAGAGATAGTCGTTATGGGAGGACGCTGGAGTCTTATGTCAAAGGAAAATGATAAACAGTTCGTGACTGAAATCACACCACAGGGTGAGGATTTCTCACGCTGGTACATTGATGTTATCAAAAAAGCTGATCTCATGGACTATGCACCCGTACGCGGTTGTATTGTGTTCAAACCAGACGGATTTGAAATCTGGGAACATATTAAGGATGAGTTGGATCGTCGTTTCCGGGAAACGGGTCATCGCAACGCATACTTCCCGATGTTCATTCCTGAGAGCTTCTTTCAAAAGGAAAAAGAGCACGTGGAAGGTTTTAACCCTGAATTACCATGGGTTACGGAAGCTGGCGGAGAGAAGCTGGAAGAACGTCTGGCAATCCGTCCTACATCCGAAACGATTATTGGTCACATGTATTCCAAGTGGATTCAGTCTTATCGGGATCTTCCGGTACTGATCAACCAGTGGGCTAACGTAGTTCGTTGGGAAAAAAGAACGTTGCCTTTCCTTCGCACAAGTGAGTTCCTGTGGCAGGAAGGTCATACAGCGCATGAGACGGAAGAAGAAGCACGTGAAGAAACGATGAAAATGCTGGAGATTTATCGTGAAGTGGTTGAGGAATACTTGGCTATTCCTGTAATTGTGGGTCAGAAAACCAAATCCGAGAAGTTTGCAGGTGCGGTGGATACGTACTCAATTGAAGCCATGATGAAGGATGGACGTGCTGTACAAGCAGGTACATCTCACTACATGGGGACGAACTTTGCAAAAGCATTTGAAATCCAGTATCTTAGCCGGAATAATGTGCTTGAGCTGGCTTACACTACTTCATGGGGAGTAAGCACACGTTTGATCGGAGCATTAATTATGGTTCATGGAGATGACCGTGGTCTCGTACTTCCTCCTAAAGTAGCACCAACACAAGTAGTCATGATTCCAATTGGACCTCCGAAAACGCGTGATGCTGTTGTTGGACGTGCAGATGAATTGTTCACTGAGTTGAAAAAAGCTGGAGTCCGTGTGAAAATGGATGATCGCAGCGATGTTCGCCCAGGTTGGAAATTCAATGAATACGAGATGCGCGGTGTTCCGATTCGTCTGGAGATTGGTCCACGTGATATGGAAAATGGCGTTTGTGTACTCGTATCACGGATCACAGGTGAGAAGAAAGTGGTAGAACAAGCGAACCTGGTAGAGGAAATCCAGGCTATGCTGACACAGATCCAGGTAGATATGTTAGAGCGTGCTCGCACATTTATGTCGGATAACTTCTACTCCGTGGATACACTCGATGAGATGAAAGAACTGATGGAAAATAAACGTGGGTTTACACTGGCCGGATGGTGCGGTTCAGAAGCTTGCGAAGATAAAGTAAGAGAAGTTACAGGTGCAACAAGCCGGAACATTCCGTTCCAGCCTGCGGAAGAAAAGCATACGTGCCTGGCTTGTGGTGAACAGGCAGAACACACGGTTGTGTTTGCAAGAGCATACTAAGTCAGGATCACTTGACGAAAAGCACTTATTCACCGTTTAAGTAATGAATGGAGAGCTTCTGTCGGATAAAATGAGTCGGTGCGAGTTCGGATCGGTGACATTTTTGAATGCAGGGGCTTTTCATGCTTTAAGGGGGTACAAGGAGGAACACGATGAGCGGATTCGAGGAGAAAAGAAAACGGTTTGAGTTGTTGATGAAACAGGCAGAGCTTCCGGCTGGTCTGTTAGAGCCCTATTTTTTGGATGGATGGATTGAACAAGTAGAGACCAATCGAAGTAATCGGGAATGGAATATTCTGATTGCAAAGGATACGTTGGTACCCGCTCCAATCTATCGCACATTTTGTCTGCATATTCAAGAGAAGATGAATCATATCGCCAAAATTTCATTTGGCTTCAAATACACGGACCAAGTACAGAATGGTGATATCGTCAGTGAATATTGGAATCTGTTTCTGGAGTGGGTTACCCGTGAGATTCCATCTGTAAATGGTTGGATGAACCGGACAACCTTTGAATGTGAAGAGGATCTCCTACAACTGACAATGAGTGATGCAACGTCGATGGAATTGGCTCGTAAGAAACAGATTGATCAAGCTATTACAAAATTCTATGAAAAATACTTTCATTTACCTCTTCGCATCAAGATGCAAGTGGGTGAAGTGGGAAGTAATAAAGAGGCCATGGAACAGTTCCAGGCCCAAAAACGTGTAGAAGAACTTGAGGTCATCGAGAAGATGATGAGTGAAGTGGACACAGAAATCCCGGTGGATGAGGAGCAGGGTGATCTGCGTTTGCAAATGGGTTATGACATCAAGGAACCTGCAGTACCCATGCAGGAAATCCAGGATGAAGAGAAAAAGGTCACGCTTCAAGGTTCGGTGTTTGGACTGGATCGTAAAGAACTGCGAAACGGAAATACGTTGTTTACCTTCTACCTGACCGACTTCACGGACTCCATGCAAATGAAGATGTTTGCCAAAACAAAAGAGGATGTTAAAATTCTCAGTTTGTTGGCTAACGGTAAATGGGTAAAAGTGCGTGGTCGTGTAGAATATGACCGGTTTATGCAAATTCCTGAACTCGCCATGATTCCTTCGGATTTGATTGAAGTTAAAGCACCGCCGTCTCGCAAAGATAATGCACCAGAGAAACGGGTGGAGTTCCATTTGCACTCTACGATGAGTACGATGGATGCTGTAACTTCAATTGACAAATACGTGAAAATGGCAGCGGAGTGGGGACATAAGGCGATTGCAGTCAGTGATCATGGTGGGGTGCAGGTATATCCCGAGGCTTCCAAGGCTGCTAAGAAAAACGGGATTAAGATGATCTACGGCCTTGAGGCCAATGTTGTGAATGACTCTGTTGCCGTTGTAATGGCTCCTCAGCCATTGGATCTTCAAACAGCAACTTACATCGTATTTGATATCGAGACCACAGGTTTGTCGGTAACACAGAACAAAATCATTGAGATTGCAGCCGTGAAGATGCAAGATGGTAAAGAAATCGACCGATTTGCAACGTTTGTGAATCCGCATGAACGCATTCCCTACAACATTCAGCAGTTGACCAATATTAATGATGACATGGTAAAAGACGCACCTGAGCTGGAGCCTGTTATTCGTGAGTTTGTGCAGTTTGCTGGTGATGGTGTGCTTGTTGCGCATAATGCACGTTTTGACATGGGCTTTATCCAGGCTTCCCTGAAGCAAATTGGATTGCCTGAACTTCCTAACCCGGTTCTTGACACATTGGAACTGGCGAGATTGTTATTTCCAAAAAATAAGAACCACCGTCTGAATACGATGGCGGATAAATATAAGGTTGGACTCGAAAGTCATCACCGTGCCATTGATGATACGGTTGCACTCGCGGGCATACTGATCGGATTATTAAATGATGCTGCTCAGATGAAAGGTTTAACGAGGCTTGATCGTTTGAACGATTATGTAGGTGTCGACTTGTCGAATACAAGACCTTTCCATTGTGGAATCTATGCATTGAATGATGTCGGTAAGAAAAATCTATACAAGCTGGTATCTCTCTCTCATACGGAACATTTCAAGCGGGTACCGTGCATTCCCAAATCGAAACTGATTAATTTGCGTGAAGGCCTTGTTATTATATCGGGCTGTGAAAAAGGGGAGTTTTTCGAAGCGGTGCTTAACAAATCGCTCGAAGAAGCGGAAGAGATCGCTGAGTTTTATGACATACTGGAGATCCAACCACTTACTATGTATATGCATTTGGTGGATAAAGGGTTGGTGGCTACACCCGAAGAAATCAAAACAGCGATCCGTAAAGTCATTGATATAGGCGCAAAATTTAATAAACCAGTCATAGCCACAGGTAACGTGCACTATTTGGAACCGCGTGACAAGTTATATCGGGATATCACCATTCACGGAATTACAGGTTTTAGTCCACTCAAAGATCAACGTAAACCGGATGCACATTTTAGAACGACGGAGGAAATGCTGGAAGAGTTCCAGTTCCTGGGCCAAGATAAGGCTTACGAAGTCGTTGTTACAAATACGATAGAGTTATCTGATCGTTTTGAGGAAATTAAGTTATTCCCGGACAAACTGTTTACTCCGATTCTGGAAGGTGCGGACGAAGAAATCCGTAATACCTGTTATGACACTGCCAAGTCCATCTATGGCGAGGAATTACCAGAAGTAATCGTGGCACGACTAGAAAAAGAGCTCATTCCAATTATTAAATACGGTTTTTCTGCCAACTATCTGATCTCGGAACGCTTGGTTAAAAAATCGAATCAGGATGGTTACCTCGTAGGTTCGCGGGGATCGGTTGGCTCCTCTGTTGTTGCTACATTCCTCGGTATATCCGAGGTTAATCCACTACCTGCTCATTATATTTGTGTGAATTCAGAATGCAAACACAGCGAGTGGTTCCTGGACGGCAGTGTTCGGAGTGGATTTGACCTTCCAGAGAAAGAGTGTCCGGATTGTGGTGGCACACTTAAAGGAGAAGGCCAAGATATTCCGTTTGAGACCTTCCTTGGGTTTAAAGGAGATAAAGTTCCCGATATTGACTTGAACTTCTCTGGTGATTATCAGCCTCACGCACATAACTACACGAAAGTGCTATTTAGTGAGAAAAGTGTTTTCCGTGCGGGGACCATTGGTACGGTGGCTGAGAAAACAGCATTTGGTTTTGCCAAGAAGTACGAGGAACAGCATCAGAAGAAATGGCGTGGAGCTGAATTGAATCGTTTGGCCTCTGGCTGTACTGGGGTGAAACGGAGTACTGGACAGCATCCCGGCGGTATTGTCGTGGTACCTGATTATATCGAAGTCGAAGACGTTACACCTGTTCAGTTTCCGGCTGACGACGTTAATGCGGAGTGGAAAACGACACACTTTGATTATCATGCTTTTGAAGAAAACTTGCTGAAACTTGATATTCTGGGGCACGATGATCCAACTATGATGCGGATGTTACAGGATTTGACAGGTGTCGATCCAACGACCATTCCGATGAATGATCCCAAAGTCATGAGCATGTTTAACTCAACCGACGCTCTGGGTGTTACACCGGAACAGATTAGGTCGCCAGTCGCAACGTTTGGCGTGCCAGAGATGGGAACGAAGTTTGTACGTCAGATGCTTGTTGAATCCCAGCCGACGTCTTTTGCCGATTTATTGCAGATTTCCGGATTGTCCCATGGTACAGGGGTATGGCTTGGAAACGCTCAGGATCTGATTAAGAACGGAACGTGTAACATTAAGACGGTAATTGGTTGTCGGGATGATATCATGTTATTCCTGATCTATAAAACGGGAATGGACGCAAGTCTGGCATTTAAGATTACCGAGAGTGTTCGTAAGGGACGAGGTCTGCCACAGGAATGGATTGACGAGATGAAGAATTGTAAAGTGCCTCAATGGTACATTGATTCGTGCCTCAAAATCCAGTACATGTTCCCGAAGGCTCACGCGGCCGCTTATGTTATTTCCGCAGTACGTACGGCATTCTTCAAGCTGTATCATCCGATTGAATATTACGCAACTTACTTTACCGTTCGGGCGGATGAGATAGATATCGAACTGATGTGTCAGGGATATGACGCGATCTATCGCAAAATTACGGAAATTGAGCAATTAGGTTTCCAGGCACCTCCAAAAGAGAAAAACATGTTACCTGTCCTGGAAATGGGTCTGGAAATGGCAGCACGCGGATTCTCGCTGAAACCTATTGACTTATATCGTTCGGAAGCGACGAAGTTCATCGTTGACGGAAAATCACTAATCCCTCCATTCTCAGCTTTGGCAGGAATCGGGGATAACGCTGCTCGCAATATCGCTGCGGCAAGAGATCATGGTGAATTCCTGTCGGTGGAAGACTTCCAGCAGAAGTCGAAAGCAAGTAAGACCATTGTTGAACTCCTGTCGAATATGGGATGTTTCCGTGGCTTGCCAGAGAGCAATCAGCTTTCCCTTTTCTAGGATTGAATTTGGATCTGACCATAGCGATTGTTGGGGGAACGTTATTTTTCCTTCATTAGTAAGTAAACTGCCTGAAGCATCGCTTACTTGTCACTATTACCAGACTATGTTATAATTTTTGAAGTGAACGAGATAGTACGAATTTCTAAAGAGTGGGGAAACCCACTCTTTAGTCTTTGGTATACAAGAATCTTGGGTATTGAATAATCTGCCAGTGCTTTTTTGCTGGTGTAACCTAAGTTGGAGGTTATTGGTTTTGAGCACAACGAACATTAAATCTACCGTGGAAGAAATGATCCAACCCTACTTGAACGAACAAGGCTTCGAGCTGGTTGACATCGAATACGTCAAAGAAGGCAGCAACTGGTTTTTACGGGTGTATGTCGACAAAGAGGGTGGCATCGACATCGACGATTGTGTCTTGATCAGCGAAAAGCTGAGCGCCAAGCTGGATGAGAACGATCCGATTCCAACCATCTATTTCCTTGAAGTGTCTTCTCCCGGTGCGGAGCGTCCACTGAAAAAACCTGAGGACGTTACCAAAGCTGTAGGCAAAAATGTTTTTGTTACAACCTACGAGCCGGTGAACGGATTGAAGGAATTTGAAGGCAAGCTGCTTTCCTTTGATGACGAGGAACTCGTGATCGAAGCAGGCAAAAAACAGCATGCCATTTCTTATGATAAGGTTGCCAGTGCGCGCCTAGCTATTTTGTTTTAAGTGCCTTGTTCACTTTATTAATGAAAAAGACACATCTCACGATAACGGCAAGGTGCTCATGAGTTCAGAGCCTTTCGCCGTTTTACGTATGAGATGCCATGTTTGAAAGGGGGATCAACATTCATGAGTATGGATTTTATTGAAGCAATGAATGAATTGGAACGGGAAAAAGGGATCAGCAAGGATGTGCTGTTTGAAGCGATCGAGGCTGCACTAATTTCCAGCTACAAGCGGAATTTCAACACGGCCCAGAATGTGCGTGTTGACATGAACCGTAATACGGGAGTTATTCGGGTGTATGCCCGTAAATTGATCGTGGAAGAAGTCCTGGATTCACGTACCGAAATTTCATTGCCTGCTGCACGAGAAATCAACCCACACTTCCAGTTGGAAGATATTGCGGAGATTGAAGTTACGCCGCGTGATTTCGGACGTATCGCGGCACAAACTGCCAAACAGGTAGTGACCCAGCGGATTCGTGAAGCCGAACGCGGCCTGATCTACAACGCTTTCGTAGATAAGGAAGAAGATATCGTTACGGGAGTGGTGCAGCGTCAGGATTTGCGCAATATCTACATCGATCTGGGCAAAATCGAAGCGGCTTTACCGCTGACCGAATTGATGCCGAACGAGAAGTTTGTTCATGGTGACCGTATTAAGGCGTATATCACCAAGGTCGAGAATACGACAAAAGGGCCGCAAATCATTTTGTCCCGTACCCATCCGGGCCTCTTGAAACGTCTCTTTGAACTGGAAGTGCCTGAGATCTTTGACGGTGTAGTTGAAATTCGCTCCGTCGCTCGCGAAGCAGGGTTCCGCTCCAAGATTGCCGTTCACTCCCGCAACGAGGAAGTTGATCCAGTTGGATCTTGTGTAGGTCCTAGGGGAATGCGCGTGCAGACCATTGTGGGTGAGCTGCGCGGTGAAAAAATCGACATCGTTCGTTTCTCCGATCAGGTAGACGAATATGTTGCTAATGCACTGAGTCCTTCCAAAGTATTGGAAGTTCATGTATTTGAGGAAGAAAAGATGGCTCGGGTTATCGTTCCGGACTATCAACTGTCCCTCGCAATTGGTATCAAAGGCCAAAATGCCAGATTGGCAGCCAAATTAACCGGCTGGAAAATCGACATTAAGAGCGAGAGCCAGGCGGAACAGGAATTCGGCAGAGAAAAAGATTCTTCTTCTGAAATGCATCAGGATTCCGTCTCCGTCGACTAAAGTAAAGTACGGGGGGCGCTGACGTATGAAACCAAAAAAAGTGCCGCTGCGCAAATGTGTGGCATGCCAAGAAATGATGCCCAAAAAGCAGCTGATTCGCATTGTTAAAACGCCAGAGGATGAAGTGCTGATCGATTTGACTGGCAAAAAATCCGGACGTGGTGCCTATTTATGCGGCAAAGAGTCCTGTTTTAAGCTCGCACTCAAAAACCGGGCTTTGGATCGGGCGTTAAAAGGCAAAGTCTCACCTGAAATTTACGAGCAATTAGCAGCTGACTTCATCGCGGTTGAGGATGAATTCAAAGCAGCACAGGAGCGTGAACATGACTAATATTAAAACGCTGTCTTATTTGGGACTCTCTATGCGTGCAGGTAAACTTGTAACAGGTGAAGAAATTGTACTTAAAGCGATCCGTTCTTCCGAAGCTAAAATGGTTATTGTTGCGGGTGACGCCTCAGCCAATACACAAAAGAAATTTCGCGATAAATGTGGAACTTATAAGGTTCCTCTGTTGATCGGATTTGACCGGGATAGTCTGGGTTCAAGTATCGGTAAAGACACGCGTGTTGTTCTTGCAGTAACGGATCGAGGGTTTGCAAAAATGATCTCCAAGCAAGTCGGTATAATGTCGGAGGTGGAGTATATTGAGTAAACAGGAAAACAAGGATAAATTGCGAGTTTATGAATATGCGAAGTCCCTTAATATGAGTAGTAAAGAAATTATAACCATTCTTAAAAAGCTGGAAATTCCCGTAAACAATCATATGAGTGTCATGGAGAATGGTTCAGTCGGTAAGGTGGAACAATTTTTTAAAGATATAAAATCCACTGCTGCTTCGAAACAAGGCAACGATGCAAAACCAGTTGCTACTTCGGCAGTGCGCAGTGACAAACCAGTGGACAGCAACAAGCCGGCCGGCGGAGTGAACACGCCGAAGAGCAGTAACCCATCCGGTAGTCCCGTACAAACAAAAATACAACAGGAAAAGCAGGTAGGTATGAACAATAGACCAAATTCCAACAATAACAATGGCACCCAAAGACCCAGCGGCCAAGATAGCCGCAACAGAACGAACTCTTCCCAAGGCTCAAGCCAAGGAGGACAATCAACTAACCGTCCAAGACCAGCTCAAGGTGGACAAAGCAGTACTGCATCCCGTCCGCAAGGAACGGGTCAACGTCCGAATAACAGCGGTGGCGGTCAAGTAAGAACTTCAGGCCCTAACAGCGGTGGTAATACAGGTACTGCTGGCAACCGTAGCGGTGGCCAAGGTCAGAGCCAAGGACAAGGCCAACGTAGAAGCGGCCCAGGTGGTACTACTGGCAGCAACAACAATAGTGGTAACCGTTCGAACAGCGGTGGCGGTGGGCGTCGTTATGATGACAACCGTGGCGGCAACTTCCGTGGTAACCGTGGTGGCAAGAACAACCGCAACAGAAATCAACAACAGTACCAACAACGTGAGAAAATTGATAACACACCTAAGAAAATCATCGTTCGTGGTGATATGACCGTTGGTGAAACAGCGAAGTTGCTCCATAAGGATGCTTCCGAAGTTATCAAAAAACTCATCGCTATGGGTGTTATGGCAACAATCAACCAAGAGCTTGATATCGAAACGATCCTTCTGCTTTCAGGTGAATTCGGTGTTGAGGTTGAAGTGAAGATTGTGCTTGAAGATGACCGTTTCGAAACACTGGAAGAGAATGATGATGCTGCTGACTTGCAGGCTCGTCCACCAGTAGTTACGATCATGGGTCACGTTGACCATGGTAAAACTACTTTGCTGGATGCGATTCGTTCCACGAATGTATCCGATGGCGAAGCAGGCGGAATCACGCAACATATCGGTGCATATCAAGTTGAAATTAACAACAAAAAGATCACGTTCCTGGATACTCCGGGTCACGAAGCGTTTACAGCGATGCGTGCACGTGGCGCACAAGTTACGGATATGACGATTATTGTCGTAGCTGCGGATGACGGTGTTATGCCACAGACCATTGAGGCGATTAACCATGCCAAAGCTGCTGGGCTACCAATCATCGTGGCTGTCAACAAAATTGACAAGCCGGGCGCTGATCCAGACAAAGTGAAACAAGAACTAACCAGCTATGAACTCGTTCCTGAAGAGTGGGGCGGAGATACCATCTTTGTTAACGTGTCAGCGAAACAAAGAATGGGTCTGGAAGGTCTGCTTGAAATGATTCTGCTCGTTGCAGAAGTGAACGAATACAAAGCGAACCCGGACAAACGTGCCCGTGGTACAGTGATTGAAGCCGAGCTGGATAAAGGACGTGGCCCAGTTGCACGTATCCTCGTACAGCACGGTACATTGAAAGTCGGCGATGCTTTCGTAGCAGGTAACTGCTTCGGTCGTGTTCGTGCGATGGTCAATGACAAAGGTCGCAAATTGAAAGAAGCTGGACCTTCAACACCTGTAGAAATCACAGGTCTGACTGAAGTTCCAGGTGCGGGAGATCCATTCATGGTGTTTGAAGATGAGCGCAAAGCGCGTTCCATCGCTGACAAACGTTCGATCACGCAACGTGAATCCGATCTGGGTACGCATACTCGTGTGACGTTGGATGATCTGTTCCAGCACATCAAAGATGGCGAGATCAAAGATCTGAACGTAATCATCAAAGGTGATGTACAAGGTTCGGTTGAAGCATTGAAAGGTTCCCTTGCGAAGATCGAAGTTGAAGGTGTACGCGTGAAAATCATTCATAGCGGCGCTGGTGCAATCACAGAATCCGATATCATTTTAGCTGCAGCATCCAATGCTATCGTGATCGGTTTCAACGTTCGTCCTGATAACCAGGCGAAATCAACTGCAGATCAAGAGCAAGTAGACATTCGTCTGCATCGCGTGATCTACAGTGTTATCGAAGAAATTGAACAAGCGATGAAAGGTATGCTTGATCCGATCTACAAAGAAAAAGTTATCGGTCATGCTGAAGTTCGGAGCACGTTCTCCATCAGTAAAGTGGGTACCATCGCTGGTTGTATGGTTACCTCGGGTAAAATTACGCGTTCTGCGGAAGCACGCCTGATTCGTGATGGCATTGTCCTTTACGAAGGTAAGCTGGATTCCCTGAAACGTTATAAAGATGATGCCAAAGAAGTAGCACAAGGTTACGAGTGCGGTATCACACTTGATAAATATAATGATCTCAAAGAAGGCGACGTTATCGAAGCTTTCATTATGGAGACCGTACAACGATAAGCAAGGAAGCATGAGGTGAACAACAATGGCTAAGATTCGTACAGGTAGAGTGGGCGAGCAGATCAAGAAAGAAATAAGTCTGCTCATCCAGTCTGAACTGAAAGATCCACGTATCGGCTTTATTACGGTAACGGGAGTCGAAGTGACAGGAGACTTGTCGCAAGCCAAAGTTTATCTGAGTGTCTTCGGTGAACAGGAACAAAAAGATAACACGCTGAAAGCTCTGGCAAAAGCAAATGGATTTTTGCGTTCGGAGCTGGGCAAACGTATCCGGTTCCGGCATGTTCCCGAGTTGATATTTAAGATTGACGAATCCATCGCTTATGGTAGCCGAATTGAGAAGCTGCTTGGCGATATTGGTTCCGACAAGAACGAATCCCAGTAACAGAATAGAGGAGACGGCAATGCACACTTATGAACAGGCGCTCCAGGCCGGAAAGCAATTTCTGCTGGAGCATGATGATTACCTGGTCGTGTCGCATGTACAGCCGGACGGTGACGCAGTCAGCTCGACGGTAACGGTGGGCTGGCTGCTGTCATGTCTGGGTAAGACATTCACGATGATTAATGAAGGTGAAATCCCCGGGCGTATGCAATTTTTGTGGGAAGCAGGCAACATTGTGAACATGACCGAACAACCACCGCAGCGAAAATATAAAGCTGTTATCTGTGTGGATTGTGCAGACTTTGCCAGAGTAGGTTTGACACGTCATTATTTCGAAGACGATGCTGTTATTTTGAATATTGATCATCACCCTACAAATGACGGTTATGGTACAGTCAACATCATTAAGTCTGATGCTGCTGCAACGGCTGAAATCTTGTTCGATTTTCTTAACCTGTTCCAAGTAACATGGGATAAAGATGTTGCGACGGCAGTTTATACAGGATTGCTTACCGATACAGGTGGATTCCGCTATGCCAACACCAGCCCAAATGTAATGACAACTGCCTCCAGACTGCTTGAACATGGCGTGGATGGACCCTATCTCGCCCAGACCTTGTTGGAGCAGGTGACTCTTCCGCAAGTTCGGATTTTGAATCAGGCACTATCAAGCCTGCAGATGACAGATGATGGAAAGATAGCCTGGGTTGTTATTACACCAGATGATATGGTGGCTTGTGGAGCAGCTAATGAAGATCTTGAAGGGGTAGTGAACTATCCGCGCAACATTCAGGGCGTGGAAGTTGGTATCTTTTTCAAAGTCATCAACGAGAATGCAGTCAAGGTTTCTTTGCGTTCAGCTGGTAAAATTGATGTTGCTGCACTAGCACAGACCTTTGGCGGAGGCGGGCATGTGCTCGCAGCCGGATGTCGTCTGGAAGGCAGACTTGATGATATTATCGCAAAAGTGCTGAAGCAGGTGAATTCACAATGGTAAAGCCATTTGAAGGTGTACTTCCGGTATATAAACCGGCGGGATTTACTTCTCATGATGTTGTAGCCAAAATGCGTCGCATTCTCAAAATGAAGCGCATTGGGCATACGGGCACACTTGACCCACAAGTTACAGGCGTTCTGCCGCTCTGTCTTGGACGGGCGACACGTGTGGTGGAGTACATGCAGGAGCTTCCGAAGGAATATCTGGCTACGCTGAGATTGGGACTGTCTACTGACACAGAGGATATGACAGGGGAAGTCATTGAGCGGGCTGAAACGACTGTGGAAGTAACACAGGAACAGGTTCAACAGGTGCTTGAGCAGTTTCTGGGCACGATCTCACAGGTACCACCCATGTATTCTGCGGTAAAGGTAGACGGCAAACGTCTTTATGAGCTTGCTCGTGAAGGTAAAACGGTAGAGCGTAAGAGCCGTGAGGTCACAATCTATGAGCTCGAACTTACAGGAATTGATACTCAGGGTGAGACCACCGATATATCCTTCCGGGCCTTATGTTCAAAAGGTACTTATATTCGGACATTGTGTGTAGACATTGGTCGGCAACTCGGATATCCATCAACCATGGTTCAACTGGAGCGTACGATATCGGCAGGTATCTCTGCAGATCGTTGTCTTCGTATTGAAGAAGTGGAACAACTTATGGCTGACGGGACTTTGGCGGAGGCGCTGATTCCTGTTGACGAGGCTATTGCTTCAATTCCGGCCCATAAGGTTGGAGAAGAACAGACCAAAGGAGCACTTCAAGGTCAGAAACTGTCTGCACGTCTTCTGGAACCGCCTGTAGAGCAACCTGGTCTATTGCGGTTGTATGCTCAGGATGGTACGTTTCTGGGGATATTTGAACGGGATGAACTAAAACCAACGGTGAGGGCAGTTAAAGTCTTTTTGCCGGAATAAAGAGGTTTCGGGCTTGGAGTTGTGGTGATGCTCTAGCTTGGCCTATCTAGTGAAATGCAGGTGAATGATTGTGAAAACCGTAATGCTAACCTATCCGCAGACGTTACATTCGACTGAGCTGAGCACACTGCCCCAAGTGCTTGCGATTGGTCAATTCGACGGACTGCATCTCGGACATGCAAGTGTCATTTTATCAGCTGTCCGCATTGCGCGGGAAACGGGCATGCAGGCAGCGGTCATGACCTTTCATCCACATCCGAAGGAAGTTATGCGCAAAGGGGATTACGAGGGTTATTTAACTCCCTTGAGAGATAAAGAAGACATCTTGGCAGGAATGGGCGTTGATGTACTCTATGTGGTGGAGTTCAATGAAGATTTCTCACGGTTGACGCCGCAACAATTTGTACACGACTTGTTGATTCCTCTTCAGACACGAACAGCGGTGGTGGGTTTTGACTTCCGTTTTGGTCACAAGGGTGCAGGGGATGAACAACTTCTTCGTACTTTGGGAGAAGGAGAGATGACGGTGGAAACCGTTCCTCCTTTCTTGTTAAATGGTGAAAAAGTGAGCAGTTCTCTCATTCGTGGCCTGTTGAAGCGTGGGGAGATGGATGAGGCCAGTCAGTGGCTTGGCCGACCTTACAGCATCAGAGGAACCGTCATTCACGGGGAGAAGCGTGGACGAACGATTGGATTTCCTACAGCCAACCTTGAACTCACGGATCATTACGTTACCCCGTCGAAGGGTGTGTACGCTGTTCGTGTGCAGTATGGCGAACAGGAACTGCATGGCGTAATGAATCTCGGTGTGAAACCTACGTTTCACGAAAGTGGGATGAAACCTACGTTTGAAGTGCACCTGCTTGATTTTGATGGACACTTGTATGACCAGGAACTAAAGGTTGAGCTCGTTCACTATATTCGTGCAGAACGAAAGTTTGACTCCATTGAGGCATTGATTAGCCAGATTCGTGAAGATGCATTAACTGCCGGCCGCCTGTTATCTTAAAGGTTCAGGATTAAATGCATGTTTACATTTACTTTAACTAGGCAATTATGATATACTGTACTACGTTGTCGATTGAGGCAACATTAACCTTGGCTTGGTTGCTTGCTCTCACCGGCGGTGACGAGGCTAATGGCGATTATATTGAAGGAGGTGAACAGGATGGCATTGACTCAAGAACGTAAACAACAACTGATCGACGAGCACAAAACTCACGAGTCCGATACAGGATCTCCAGAGGTGCAAGTTGCTATCCTTACGGAAAACATCACAAGTTTGACAAACCACTTGCGTACGCATAAGAAAGACCACCACTCACGTCGTGGACTTTTGAAAATGGTAGGTCAACGTCGTAAGCTTTTGGCTTATGTGAAAAACAAAGATGTTAAACGTTACAGCGCACTGATCGAAAAACTCGGATTGCGTCGTTAATTATCGTACATGTTTTCAAAATCAACCTGGCTGTTATCCGTCATTCTTTTGTCTAAAAGGACAAGCGGAACTTACAGCCGGGTTGTTTTGTAGATGAACATGTTGCCATATATTTGTAGATGGGGCTCCGTGAGGAGCTTTTGTTGTGCAGGTTAGCATGTTGAAAGTTCCATACATAGCTAATGAATGCAGGACAAGCAGGAAATACTGTGAATATGCAGAATCCATTGAATTAGGAACGAATAAAAGGAGGGGTTTCATGGAACAGCGTGTTGAAATGCAGCTTGGTGGAAGAAAGCTTACGCTTGAGACCGGGCGTTTGGCCAAGCAGGCTAATGCTGCCGTTAAGGTAACATACGGGGATACCGTGGTATTGTGTACCGTGACAGCATCAAGTGAGCCGAAAGATCTGGACTTTTTCCCATTAACGGTGAACTATGAAGAAAGATTGTACGCCGTAGGTAAAATCCCGGGAGGATTTATTAAACGTGAAGGCAGACCGAGTGAGAAAGCCATTCTTTCAAGCCGTCTGACAGACCGTCCAATTCGTCCTTTGTTCCCGGAAGGCTTCCGGAATGATGTACAAGTTCTGAATATCGTTATGAGTGTGGATCAGGATTGCGAACCGCAAATCGCTGCAATGATTGGTACATCGGCAGCATTGAGCATTTCGGATGTTCCATTCAGCGGACCGATTGGTGGCGTGAAAGTTGGACGTATTGATGGCGAGTTCATCATTAACCCAACGATTGCACAGCTTGAAGTCAGTGATATTGAACTGGTCGTTGCAGGAACCAAAGATGCCATCATGATGGTTGAGGCCGAAGCAAACGAAGTGCCGGAAGAAGTGATGCTCGAAGCAATCATGTTTGGACATGATGAGATCCAAAATATTATTGCTGTAATCGAACAACTTGTGCAAGTTGCTGGAAAAGAAAAAATGGCTGTTAAGTTGCGTACCGTTAATGCTGAAGTTAACAGCAGTGTGCGTGAATTCGCCAGCGCTCGTCTGGTCGAAGCGGTTAAAATCGCCGAGAAACATGCTCGTCAAGATGCAATCGATGTAGTGAATGACGAAACCGTTGCTCACTTTGAAGAGAAATATATTGAAAGTCCGGAATTGTTCAAAGACGTGAAGGAAGTTCTGCACGATATCGTCAAAGAAGAAGTGCGTCGTCTGATCACGCATGATAAAGTTCGTCCGGATGGACGTGGACTTGCTGAAATTCGCCCAATTGAATGTGATACATCTCTGTTGCCACGTGCACATGGTACAGGACTGTTTACGCGCGGTCAAACGCAAGCACTTAGTGTTTGTACACTTGGTGCACTGGGTGATGTTCAGATTTTGGACGGAATCAGTCTTGAAGAAACGAAACGATTCATGCATCACTATAACTTCCCACCATTCAGCGTAGGCGAAGCGCGTCCATTGCGTGCTCCAGGCCGTCGCGAAATCGGACATGGTGCTCTGGGTGAGCGCGCTCTTTCCAAAGTGATCCCTTCCGAAACGGATTTCCCATACACGATTCGTTTGGTATCTGAAGTTCTGGAATCCAACGGCTCATCATCTCAGGCAAGTATCTGTGCCAGCACTTTAGCTATGATGGATGCAGGGGTACCAATCAAAGCTCCAGTTGCGGGTGTAGCTATGGGTCTGATCAAAGATGGAGATCATGTATCCATTCTGAGTGATATTCAGGGTATGGAAGATCACCTGGGTGACATGGACTTCAAGGTAGCAGGAACACCTGATGGTGTAACCGCGATTCAAATGGACATTAAAATTGCTGGTATTAATCGTCAAATTTTGTCTGATGCATTGGCGCAAGCCAAAGAAGGTCGTATGCACATTTTGGGCAAAATGAACGAAATTTTGAAAACTCCACGTGAGCAGTTATCACAATATGCGCCTAAAATTACAACGATGCATATCAATCCGGACAAAATCCGTGATGTTATCGGTGCAGGTGGTAAAATTATCAATAAAATCATCGAAGAAACCGGTGTTAAAATTGATATTGAACAGGATGGACGTGTCTTTATCGCTTCTTCCAACCAGGAGATGAATGATAAAGCCAAAGCGATCATCGAAGGTATTGTGCGCGAAGTATTGGTCGGCGAGATTTATGTCGGCAAAGTAAAACGCGTAGAGAAATTCGGTGCATTTGTTGAAGTA
Organism: Paenibacillus sp. FSL M7-1414; assembly: GCF_038003195.1. Classification (NCBI taxonomy): domain Bacteria; kingdom Bacillati; phylum Bacillota; class Bacilli; order Caryophanales; family Paenibacillaceae; genus Paenibacillus; species Paenibacillus sp. FSL M7-1414. The sequence continues at coordinate 2,485,306 of NZ_JBBOOS010000001.1, forward strand.
CTTCCGAACAAAGAAGGTCTGGTACACATCTCGCAACTGTCAACTGAACGTGTTGCCAAAGTGGAAGATGTTGTAGCTATCGGTGATTCCATTACGGTAAAAGTAACAGAAATTGACCCACAAGGTCGAATCAACTTGTCCCGTAAAGCAGTTTTGACTGCTGAAGCTCCGGCTCAATCCTAGGATACCGAAGCGACAGGTTATAAATGGATAGATTGAATGAAGAGACAGAATGTGAATTTCTGGCTCTTTTTTTAACGTTTAAATACGTAAAGCAAGGATGAAACCATGGCTCAGCATTCATATTTTTGCCCTTGTCCTCATATGATGGGGACAAAGACGGCGGGAGGATGGAGCTGTGGGAAACCAATCCAAAAAGCTGGCGGCTGTTCTGGCGGGTGTGACTGCGGTCATATTGATCGGACAAGTTGGCAGTGTACGTACATACATTACGGAGATCCGTGATGGGCCAGGTACGCAAAATGCTTTTGACATGTTTAAGGAGGCAACTGGAGAAGATGCGCTGTTGTCTGCGATTCGGGATAAAGCGGCTGAAACGAAAATTGCTCCGATAAATGCCAGAGTGGATCGGGTATGGAAAGCGATTCCTGGTTATAATGGCATGGAGATTGATGTGGAAGCGACATACCGTAAGGCGCTGAGTGGAACATTGAATACCAAAATAGCGTATGTCTACCGTCAGATTGAGCCGGAGATTCAGCTTAAGGATTTGGGTGCACATCCGATCTATCGGGGGAACGCAAACAAACCGATGGTTTCTTTTATGATTAATGTGGCTTGGGGGAACGAATACATTAAACCGATGCTGGATACGCTCGATGCCGAGAAAGTGAAGGCTACTTTTTTTCTGGATGGAAGTTGGTTAAGCAAAAATGTTGAACTGGCCAAAGAAATTCAGAAACGTGGGCATGAGATGTCCAACCATGCATATTCTCACCCTAATATGAGTCGATTGAGCGCAGAACGGGCTAAGCTGGAAATTAGCAAAACGCAGGATCTGCTCCATAAGACACTGGGCGTAGAGAATCGTTGGTTTGCTCCGCCATCCGGTGACTTTAATCAGAAGACCGTTGACATTGCTTCATCCATGGGACTGCGCACGGTGTTATGGACAGTAGATACTGTGGATTGGCGTAAGCCAAGCCCGGATGCCGTTGTTGCCAAAATTGCTAAAAATACCGAGGCTGGAACGTTAATTCTAATGCACCCTACAGCTGCTTCTTCGGGAGCTTTAAAGGGCATGATTCAATCCATACGGGCCAAAGGTTTGGTGCTCGGAACAGTAAGTGAGACGCTGTCTTCAGAACGTGTAGATACGTCTGCGGTTGAGTGAACGTTGTTTTTTTGTTAATATCAAACAGTTGGAACCAAATGTCGATTTCAATTTCAAGGTTGAGATCAAGGCAATTATAGAGATGTAGGAGGGCCAACCATGAAAAAAATTCAGCTGGGCAATGGCCTCAGAGTTGTCATGGAACAGATACCGACCTGCCGTTCTGTGTCTTTCGGAATATGGGTCAAGACAGGTTCGCGTAATGAGCAACCTGCAAGTAACGGAGTATCACATTTTATTGAACACATGTTGTTCAAGGGAACCGATCGTTATGATGCCAAGGCGATTGCGGAGCAGTTCGATGCGATTGGCGGTAACGTGAACGCATTCACTTCCAAAGAATACACGTGTTATTATGCTAAAGTATTGGATGAGCATTTGCCGATTGCGGTTGATGTATTGTCTGATATGTTTTTCCGCTCCAAAATGGATGATGGTGAATTGATCAAGGAGAAAAACGTCATTCTGGAAGAAATCTCGATGTATGAAGATACGCCTGATGATATGGTTCATGATCTGATGGCCTTGGCCGCCTATGGTGAGCATCCACTCGCATACCCAATCCTGGGTACGGAAGAACGTCTCAAAGCGATGGATTCCAGCCATCTGCGTGCATATATGAAGGAGCACTACACAATTGAGAACACGGTCATTAGTATCGCGGGTAACATTGATGACAGTGTAATCGATCTGATGGAGAAGCATTTTGGTGCTTTTGATGTAAATGGAGTATCGGAAGCAGTCACGATGCCAGCCTTCCAAAGCGGACAGCTCTTTCACAAAAAGAAAACGGAACAGAATCATATCTGTATCTCGTTCCCGGGCTGTAAAATCGGAGATCCGCTGCAATTCGCTATGGTTGTTCTGAATAACGCCATTGGTGGAGGCATGAGCTCCCGGCTGTTCCAGGAAATTCGTGAGAAACGGGGTCTTGCGTACTCCGTGTATTCCTATCATAGCTCTCATGCGGACAGTGGACTTTTCACGATATACGCAGGTACAGCACCGAAACAGACCAAAGAAGTGCTTGATCTGACCAAAGAGGTTCTACGCGACTTGGCTGTAAACGGCTTGTCCGAGGATGAACTTCGTAAAGGAAAAGAACAGCTGAAAGGCAGCTTGATTCTGAGCTTGGAAAGCACAGGCAGTCGCATGAATCGTCTGGGTAAAAACGAGCTTATGCTGGGCAGACACCATACACTGGATGAGATGATCGCCAAAATTGAGCAAGTTACCATGGACGATATTAACGCGGTACTAGATCTGATGTTTGCTGAACCTTTTGCACTTGCTATGGTTGGCGCTTCAGATAAAACGATCGCTGGATTGAGAAGGGATGATTTTGTTGCATTACGTTCAAATACAGAAACTGCCGGGCAATGAAGATATTAAACTGCCTCAAAAAATGTCTGAGCTGGCATCCGGCTTTGATGTAGTAGCTGCACTTCAGGAAGATGTTGTACTGCAGCCGGGTCAGCGTACACTGATTCCGACCGGACTTGCGATGGCAATGCCAGCTGGATTGGAAGCACAGATCCGTCCTCGGAGCGGACTGGCTTTCAAACATGGTATTACTTGCCTCAACACACCGGGGACCATTGATGCGGATTATCGCGGAGAAGTTAAAGTGCTGTTGATTAATCTGGGTCAGGAACCGTTCACGATTGTACGGGGAGAGCGCATTGCACAGATCGTCTTCCAGACCGTGCCTGCGGTTGAATTGACGGAAGTGAATGAACTTTCGGAAACGGTACGTGGCGAAGGCGGATTCGGTCATACCGGGAAATAAGCAGCGTAAGTATACTCATTCTTTAGAGTCGTCCCTGACAGGGGCGGCTCTTTTTTACATTTGAGAAACGGACGGTGGAATGCAATTATTGTTTTCACCCCCCTGTGGGCCCCTGCATACGATAAGGCATACATGTGGTGAAAGGAGTGACGTCCCGATGCTGACCGGAGTCCGGATTGTAGTCCTGGGCGGAGATGCGCGGCAGCTTGAAGTCATTCAAAAGTGCGCTGAGCTGGATGCAACGGTAAGTGTGGTGGGTTTCGATAAAATAGAGCGTTCCATTCCAGGGATCGAGCACCAGGAACTGGAGGATGAAGTGTTTGCTTCCGCAGATGTACTCGTACTGCCTGTTGTCGGTTGCGATGAGCAGGGAAAAGTAAGTACTTCATTCAGTGACACACCGATCTATTTGAAAAAGGAACATATTGCAGCATTACCAGAGCATTGTATTGTGTTCACAGGTATGGCAAAGCCGTTCTTGCGCGAACTTTGTCTTGAAAATGGGCTGCGACTTGTTGAAGTACTTGATCGTGATGATATTGCACTTTATAACTCTATTCCAACAGCTGAGGGAGCCATCGCCATAGCTATTCGGGAGACGGACTTCACAATCCATGGTTCGGAATGCATTGTGCTTGGCATTGGTCGAACAGGATTCACAATGGCCAAAACACTGCAGGGACTTGGAGCAAATGTACGGGTGGGAATCAGGCGGGAAGAGGATGCTGCCCGCGCTACAATCATGGGCTGGAAGCCTTTCATGACAACGGATTTGGCCGCTCAGACCGGGGAAGTTGACTTGCTTTTTAATACGATACCGACTATGATAATCACAGCACAAATCCTGTCCAGAATGCCGCAAAAGGCTGTCATTATCGACCTCGCATCCGCTCCTGGCGGCTGTGATTTCAGGTATGCCGACAAACGCGGTATCAAAGCGCTACTTGCGCCTGGCCTCCCCGGCATTGTTGCTCCCAAAACGGCTGGCGGCATTATTGCCGACGCGTTGATCCGTTTGCTTTTGGAAGAACAGAACGCACGGGAGGTTAAATCATGAACTGGCAGGGAAAAACGGTAGGTTATGCAATTACGGGTTCTCATTGTACGTTTGAAGAGGTTATGCCGGTAATTAGCCGCTTCGTAGCTGAAGGTGCCAACGTCATTCCGATTATTTCGAATTCGGTTCTGACGACGGATACACGCTTTGGTACGGCGCAAAATTGGCAAAAACAGTTGAAAGATATAACAGGTAATGATATCATTTCTACAATTGTTGAAGCGGAGCCATTAGGGCCTTCCAAGCTGCTTGATGTGCTGGTTATTGCTCCATGCACAGGGAATACAACAAGTAAGCTGGCTAATGCGATGACCGACAGTCCAGTGCTAATGGCAGCCAAAGCGCAGATGCGCAATCAGCGTCCGCTTGTGCTCGCGATTTCCACGAATGACGGTCTGGGCTTGAATGCTGCGAATATCGCCAAATTGCTTGTGGCTAAATACTTGTATTTTGTGCCATTTGGGCAAGACGATCCAGTGAAAAAACCAAACTCGTTAGTCGCCAAAATGGAATTGATTCCAGAGGCTTGCTGGAGTGCTCTTGAGGGCAAACAGTTGCAGCCGATGATTGTGGAGCGTTCTTCACAGGCTTGATGGAACAATGATTTGGTGACAACGTTTATGCGCTTGGAGAAATGAAGAAGGGTTCGAGAGACAAAGAAAATCATGGGGGACAATATGCTGGATTGAACAGCTACTATGTCCACGTTCCTGTCTATAAGGCATTCCTGCTTGCGGGCAGTACAGGTTAAGCAAGCGGGAGAGGTCTATTGTGAATGTATGCATCATGACCTCGATAACAACCGCGACCTTTGATTTGCGATTGTCCCAGACAATTACAGAAAATAAGGAGCGGCATGGAATGCCGTATAAAATGCTGAAATTATCGCATCAGAACGCTCCCTAGAGTGATCCATTTGTTGATTTGACCCGTGTCCAGTCTTCTTGCGTACACAAATGGAGGAATAAAGATGCGTATCATGGTACAGAAATTCGGAGGCACGTCTCTCTCCACTGTTCAGGCGAGAGAGCATGTGCTCCGTCATGTTAAACGTGAACTTGAAGCAGGATTGAGTCTGGTCATCGTTGTGTCTGCGATGGGGCGCCGCGGCGAGCCATATGCGACCGATACGTTGCTGGACTGGGCTGCACAGAACGGAAACGCACTATCCGCACGCGAAAAGGATTTACTGCTGTGCTGTGGTGAAATCATATCGGCGACAACGTTGAGCAGTTTACTCGAACATGAAGGCATTCCAACTACAGTGCTGACCGGTGCACAAGCAGGTTTTGTGACGGACGACAATTTCGGGAATGCCCGGATATTGGATGTCCGTCCTGTTCGTGTGTTGGAGCAGCTTCAGCTTGGCCGTGTCGTTGTTGTAACCGGATTCCAGGGGCAGACAGAGAACGGAGACTTCACGACACTGGGTCGTGGGGGAAGCGATACGTCAGCTACAGCTCTCGGTGCAGCATTACGTGCTGAAATGGTGGATATTTACACAGATGTGAACGGGATACTCACCGCTGATCCGCGAATTGTTGAGGATGCACGTCCACTGACTGTTGTGAGTTATGCAGAGATCTGTAACATGGCCCACCACGGGGCCAAGGTAATCCATCCACGTGCGGTTGAGATTGCGATGCAATCCCAGATTCCAGTGCGGGTAAGATCTACTTTTGCAGACACGGAAGGAACGCTGGTTACGCATCCGGAAGGATTCCAGGATGTGCAGACAGGCATTGTTGACCGTTATGTAACAGGCATCGCCTACGTGAGCAATGTAACGCAAATTACGGTGGATGTGCCTGGTGGTGGTGCAGATCGATTGCAACTAAAAGTGTTCAAAACCATGGCTGAGAATTCAATCAGCGTTGATTTTATTAATGTTACCCCCTCGGGAGTTGTCTATACGGTTTTTGACAGTGATTCCGAGAAAGCCATACAGGTATTGCAGGAGATAGGTCTCAAGCCACAAAGCCTGTCCGGTTGTGCCAAAGTGTCCGTCATTGGCGGAGGCATTAATGGTGTACCTGGAATCATGGCTCGAATCGTGGAGTCCTTGACACTGGCAGACATTCAGATCCTGCAATCGGCAGATTCGAATACAACAATCTGGGTACTCGTAAAAAAAGAAGATATGGTTCAGGCCCTGAGGGCACTTCACGCCTCATTCGAACTTCATTTGTAAATAACTGAAGTTAGAGGAGCCAAACCTGTTTTGAAGGAGGAATCGAATTGGACTTTGGAAGATTGATTACAGCAATGGTCACTCCGTTCAATGAACAAGGAGAGATTCATTGGGAGGAAACGGCACGTCTAATCGACTATCTGATTGTAGATCAAAAGTCGGAGACGCTTGTGGTTTCTGGAACAACAGGGGAGTCTCCAACACTTAGTGATACTGAGAAAGTTCAATTATTCGAATTTGCAGTGAAACATGCGGCCGGTCGGTGCAAAATTATAGCCGGAACGGGAAGCAATAACACGGCACATTCCATCCATTTGACACAGGAAGCTGAACGTGCCGGAGTGGATGGCATTTTGTTGGTTGTTCCGTATTACAACAAACCTAGCCAAGAAGGTTTGTTCAAACATTTTGAAGCGATTGCAGGCTCCACCAAGCTGCCAATTATGCTCTACAACGTGCCTGGGCGTACAGTAACCAGCCTGTCAGCAGAGACAACGCTTCGTCTTGCACAGATTCCTAACATCGTCGCTACGAAGGAATGTGCGTCTATGGAGCAGGTTACGCTGATTGCAGCAAGTGCTCCAGAAAATTTCAGAGTTTATTCCGGTGATGATGCTTCAGGCTTACCAGCGATTGCGGTTGGAGCACATGGAATTGTCAGCGTGGCCAGTCATGTCGTAGGGGCAGAAATGAAGAAAATGATTGACGCCTTCTATGGCGGAGCACCTCTTCAGGCTGCTCAGATTCATCAGCAGTTGTTCCCGGTGTTCAAAGGCCTGTTTGAGTGTCCACAGCCTCTACCAAACCCCGTAGCGGTGAAATATGCGCTGACATTGCGTGGTCTAGACGTTGGTTCCGTACGGTTGCCCCTTATTCCCCCAACGGAAGAGGAGCAGGTTTATATCAAAGGTTTGCTTAATTTGTAATCATTTTGGTTGTATATGGACTATTTTATTAATCATGGGAATATCCTTCAGATCAGCAAAAGAACCGCTCCTCTTCCTAGAGGCTGCGGTTCTTTTTTTTACGAGTAATGTGAGGTTTCTTTTCCACTGCTAAGGGGAAACCTACAGGTTAACGAGAGAGTGACTTGTTTTTTTTGTTTTTAATCATGTATAATGATGTCAAGTGACTGGGTGCGGTATTTTTTTGAAATTGAAAGCGACATCGCTTCGTGGTGTAGCTTTGCGGTGAAAAAGGAAGGAACGGCTAAGAGGGAATTTCAACTCCAACTTGTTGGTCAAAGGGAATAACTTCGAAGAACTTCTTCCAAATATCGTGAATAAAGGTGTTCTTTTGCATTCATCCCGATAGGTGGGTATGTGATGTATGGACTACTTTTCTTAACTTACAATAAATAATAAGGTACGACGTCCAACTACCATAGGAGGTTTAGATTCATTTGTCTAAGAAAAATAATAACGATAAACTGATGATTTTTGCTTTGGGCGGCGTAGGCGAGATTGGTAAAAACATGTACGTCATCCAATACGCCAACGACATTGTAGTCGTAGATGCTGGTCTTAAATTCCCGGAAGAAGATATGCTTGGTATTGATATTGTCATCCCTGACATTTCTTACCTGACTGAGAACCGTGACAAAGTAAGAGGAATCATTCTTACTCACGGACATGAGGATCACATTGGTGGTCTGCCATATGTTCTCAAACATCTGAATGTTCCTGTATACGGAACAAGACTTACGCTTGGACTTGTAGAAAACAAGTTGAAAGAAGCGAATTTGCTGGGTGAAACAAAACGTATTCTGATTGATGCTGATTCCGAGATCCAACTTGGATCTGTTCTGAAAGCATCGTTCTTCGCTACTAACCATAGTATTCCCGATTCTGTTGGTGTATGTGTCGAAACACCGGAAGGTGCAGTTGTTCACACAGGTGACTTCAAATTCGACCATACTCCAGTCAATGGTCAATATGCAGATCTTCAGCGTATGGCACAGATCGGAACAAATGGCGTGTTAGCGCTGTTGTCCGACAGTACGAACGCTGAGAAACCTGGATTCACACCATCGGAGAAAAATGTGGGTATCGTGCTGGAAGATATCTTCCGTAAAGCAAGTCAACGTGTTGTTGTGGCGACATTTGCTTCCAACGTACACCGTATCCAACAGGTGATCAATGCAGCAGAAGTGACTGGACGTAAAGTTGCAGTTATCGGACGCAGCATGGTGAACGTGGTTGGTATTGCTTCAGAACTGGGTTATCTTGAGATTCCGGATGGCATGATCATTGAGCCTGAAGAAGTAGGCAAGATGGCAGCTGATCGTGTCGTGATTCTCTGCACAGGAAGTCAAGGAGAGCCAATGTCAGCACTGACACGTATGGCTCGTTCCACACACCGTAAAGTGGACATCCTGCCAGGTGACACTGTTATTATTGCAGCAACTCCGGTTCCAGGTAATGAAAAATATGTAGGCCGTACGATTGATGAACTGTTCCGTCTGGGTGCTAACGTGCATTACAGCGGTGCTAACAGTGGCGTCCACGTATCTGGTCACGGTAGCCAGGAAGAGCTGAAACTGATGCTCAACCTGATGAAACCGAAATTCTTCTTGCCAATCCACGGTGAATTCCGTATGCAGCGTCGCCACGCGGTTCTTGCTGAATCTGTAGGGGTAGAACCTGAGAACATTTTCATCACGGATATCGGTGAAGTGATTGAAATTCAAGGTGGAGCAGCACGTAGAGCAGGTAAAGTTACTGCAGGTAATGTGTTGATCGATGGCTTGGGTGTAGGCGATGTGGGTAACATTGTACTTCGTGACCGCAAATTGTTGTCACAAGATGGTATCCTTGTTGTTGTGGTAACACTGAGCAAACAGGATGGAAAAATTGTTTCCGGTCCTGACATCATCTCTCGCGGATTTGTGTACGTACGCGAATCGGAAGGACTATTGGATGAGGCCAACCGGATCGTTAGCAGCACATTGCAGAAGTTGATGAGTGAGAACGTTAACGAGTGGGCTTCACTCAAAACAAATGTTAAAGATGCACTGGGACGCTTCCTGTATGAGCAAACTCGTCGTAGACCGATGATTTTGCCAATCATTATGGAAGTTTAAAATAAGTTAAACAAAAACATATATTCAGGCACACAGTCGCCCCTTCTCTACGAGTAATATTGGACGGTTCCTCGTAGAGAAGGGGCTTTTTTTGCGTTTTCAGGAAGATCTGCAATAGCGTCAATATGTGAAGCAATTTGATGCTAGCGGGTATAAGGCGGTTGGAAAAATCCCCATACTAAGGAAATACATTAAATGTTTCTGGAGAAGGGGATTATTGAAATGAATGAACGTATGAATGACAAGCAGGCGTCAAGATCCAATCAACCGGAAGTTGAAGCGCCGGAAATTCCGATTCAGGAGGAAAAGGCCATCTCTCCCGTGACAGAGACTATTCAGCAATTTGGGCAGACACAGTCGCCTGCAGGTGAGTCGAATATTTTCTGCATGACCATTATTGGACAGGTCGAAGGGCATTTGATTTTGCCACCACAAAATAAAACAACAAAGTATGAGCATATCATTCCACAGCTGGTGGCCGCAGAACAGAATCAGCGCATTGAAGGTATTCTGATCATTTTGAACACGGTAGGTGGAGATGTAGAGGCGGGTCTGGCCATTGCAGAGATGATTGCTTCTCTGAGCAAACCTACGGTGACTGTGGTCATTGGAGGTGGGCATAGCATTGGAGTACCGATTGCTGTAGCTTCAACATATTCCCTGATTGCGGGAAGTGCAACGATGACGATCCATCCGATTCGGATGAACGGCCTTGTCATTGGTGTACCTCAAACGTTTGAGTATATGGAGAAAATGCAGGAAAGGGTTGTTCGGTTCGTGACTTCGCATTCGAATATCTCTGAAGAGATGTTCAAAGAACTAATGTTTAAGACTGGTGAGTTGAATCGGGATATTGGTACAGCTGTAGGAAGCGCAGATGCAGTGAAACATGGATTAATGGATGCAGTGGGCGGGATTGGACAGGCTATTGCTCAGTTAAATCAGCTCATAGGAGACAAGAGACAGACTCTGCAAGCGGGAGGTTATACCCAATGACATTATATACAGTGATGCCCCCGGAACAACTCTGGTCGGGAATGTGGAAAGAGGGCGAAGATACAAAGGAGATCAAAATGAATGGTTTGTTAATGCAGGTGAGACCTGTTAATGACAATGAAGCCGTTATTGTACGTTTGCTGGATTGTCCACTTGAAGCCTATCTCAATCCTGCTAATATGCCCGGTTCGACCATTCCGCTTTCGGGTAACTTGGGATCAGCATAACGCGACGAATTCAGACAAATTGAGCAGAAAAAGAACATATGTACGGATTATATTTGTATGGTATAATATTCTTCTGGGGGTGACCTGATTTTGGCCAGAAGAAAAAAGAGGAAAAAAAAGGGCGCTGGTTTTAGTGGCGTTTTAAAATATGAAATTTACGGGATTGTGCTTATTACCCTTGCTGTCATAGCATTATCGGGTGAAGCCACCGTTGGACGTTCGCTTTCCAAGATGTTCGGACTGATGCTTGGTAAGTTTTATTTTGCGATTCCACTTGTTGGTATTTATTATGGTCTCATGGTGATGATTCACCGGAAATGGCCGAGTGGCTGGACCACACGCAAGACAGGACTTGTTTTGCTGGTCTTTGCTTTAACTCTCATGAGTACTGTTTCTGCAATGCACCAGAAGCTCATTCCGGTTGGTGCGCTTGAGCCTGGTGCTGTGATTACGCAGGTACATAATGATATGCAAACCGAGTTGCTAACCCCTGCTGCGCCAGGTGAGAGGGACTCCATGCTTAACAAGGACATCAGCGGTGGTTATCTCGGAGCTGGGCAATTTGCTCTTTTCCTGTGGCTGTTCGGCAGCCTTGGGGCGAGACTCATCATGATTGTCATGTTTATCATCAGTTTTATGCTGATTACGAGTCTATCTTATGTGGATTTGATTCGAATATTCCGTACAAAGATTTGGGATGCTGGGAGTTCGATGTACAAAAAGCTGGAGTCGAGACCGTCTGCACGTTCTGCTTCAGCATCTGATGGAAGGAAGAAAGGTAACGCTCGTAAAGTGGTGCCTGTTCCTGTTGAAGATGACGAAGACGAGTATGAGGATGAATTAGAGGAACAGCATCTGCCAAAACGAAACTCGCCCATATTCTTCCAACTTTTCGGAAAATGGGGAGCTAAACGGGACCAGGCGACATCAGGACGTGAAATGGATGAGGTCGATTCGGCAGAAACAGAACAGATTTTATACCGCGCCGAACAAGATCACAATCTAGAGGCGTGGCAGGATGCAACCGAAGACGTAGCGAACAAATCAGCTTCATCACGTGTTCCTGTTCAGGCTAAACCTAACTCAGCGCCGATCATTCGAGACTTTTTCGAGCACGTCAGAACAGAAGAGGCAAGCATTGAAGATGATCTGGACGATGCTTATCCTTTCCCGGATAATCTGGCCGATCCAAATGTAGTACAACAGGGCGAGCATGCCATTAAAATAACGGATGAACTGGTAGAGACGGAGTGGTCTGCATCCGATGCGGGTACAAACGGGATGAATGCTGTGGATGAGATTCAGAGTGGAGAAGAAGTACCTAATGATGCAATGCAGGGAACAGATACTCCAACTCCTGAAGGGCAGGACACACAACCGGTGAAACCACCACCGCCACCTCCTAAGCCGTACAAGCTACCATCATTCCGTCTCCTTGCCAAGCCAAACAATGGGGGCAAGGCGGGTGACCAGAAGGATTATATGCAGACAGCACGCAAGCTGGAAGCTACACTGGAGAGTTTCGGTGTTCGCGCCAAAGTGCTTGAAGTGGTCCGGGGCCCTGCCGTTACAAGGTATGAAATTCAGCCTGATATTGGTGTTAAGGTCAGCAGAATTGTCAGCCTAACTGATGATATCGCGTTGGCTCTGGCGGCAAAAGATATTCGGATGGAAGCACCGATTCCCGGAAAGTCTGCGATTGGTATTGAAGTACCTAATGGTGAAGTATCGGTTGTAACGATGCGGGAAGTAATGGAGACAGCAACGTTCCAGGATGCAGAATCCAAAGTGACCATTGCATTTGGCCGAGATATCTCGGGACAGACGATTATTGGTAACTTGGCTCGTATGCCCCATTTGTTGGTTGCGGGTGCTACAGGTTCTGGTAAGTCGGTGTGTATTAACGGAATTATTACCAGCATATTGTACAAAGCCAAGCCGGATGAAGTGAAGTTCCTGATGGTCGATCCCAAGATGGTTGAGTTGAACGTATATAACGGGATTCCCCATTTGCTGGCACCGGTAGTAACTGATCCTAAGAGAGCGTCACTTGCTCTCAAAAAGATCGTGGTTGAGATGGAGAAACGATATGAACTGTTCTCCAAATCAGGCACACGTAACGTCGAGGGTTACAATAATCTGATGAAAGATAATCCTGCGGCTGTTCTGCCTTATATCGTTGTCATTGTGGATGAGCTTGCAGATCTGATGATGGTTGCAGCCGGAGATGTGGAGGATGCCATTGCACGACTCGCTCAGATGGCTCGTGCAGCAGGAATCCATCTGATTATTGCCACACAACGTCCTTCTGTTGACGTTATTACCGGGGTAATCAAGGCTAACATTCCATCGCGGATTGCCTTCGGCGTATCCTCCCAAGTCGATTCCCGAACGATTCTGGATATGGGTGGGGCTGAGAAACTGTTGGGTCGTGGAGACATGTTGTTCATGCCAATGGGCGCATCAAAACCGGTTCGTGTACAAGGGGCATTTATGAGCGATGAAGAAGTCGAGAATATTGTAAACTACGTACGTGGTCAAGGTGAAGCGCAGTATGATGAGTCCCTTGTACCTGAGGTGGACGACACTATCCAGGCTGAAGATGAAGTACAGGACGAGTTATACGAAAAGGCAGTACAGATTATTCTGGAGGCCAAGCAAGCGTCTGTTTCTCTGCTACAACGTCGAATGCGAGTAGGATACACCCGTGCCGCACGTTTGATTGACTCCATGGAAACCCGGGGCGTTATTGGTCCTTACGAGGGTAGCAAACCAAGGGAAGTACTGGTTTCACTTGAACAGTATCAGCAGAATAAAATAAGCTCGTAGTGTAACATGTAACATGGTTTCAACGAATCGTTTAAGCCCTCAACCGTATTGGTTGAGGGCTTTTTGCTTGCTCAGCAGACTGAAGTTTTGCCATCTACTCCAAAGATCGGATGTTTTGGTGCATAGGAAACAAGCAGGCTTGTCATAATAACCTTAGCGATTCTGTTAATCCCACAAGAGAAAGGTAGAGCACAGTCGATGCGAAAAATGAACCTATGGCTTTTCACTGCTATTTTGCTGATATCCGCATTGGGAATTCGTTATTTGCTTCCTGGGAATACAGCAACTGAAATTTCAGCCGAGCGTACACCGCAGGTAGAAGAAAAGGCCTTGCCTACGTTTAGCAGCAATACAGTGAAATATGGAAGTTACGGTCAGGATGTATATGAGCTTCAGGGGCGTCTGAAGTACCTGGGATTTTACAATGGTAAAATCGACAGTAATTTTGGCAGCAGCACACTGAAATCCGTTAAATGGTTTCAATCCGAGTTTGGCATGAAGGCAGATGGTGTGGTTGGAGCTGAGACCAAGCTCAAGCTGTACAATGCGTCAACCAAATGGTCGCCAACAGAGCCGCCGCTACACAAGGAATCCTCAGGTGGGGGTGGAGGCAGCAACAATACGGCAAATAAAGAGCAAGACAATATGGGATCTGCCAATGCCCTTGGTCTCTCAGAGAATGAACTCAAGATTATGGCTAACGCTGTATATGGTGAAGCCCGGGGTGAACCGTTTGAAGGTCAAGTCGCAGTAGCAGCAGTAATTCTGAATCGCGTAAATTCACCAAGCTTTCCAAGTACACCTTCTGGTGTAATTTTTCAACCAGGTGCATTTACGGCTGTAGCGGACGGACAGATCTATCTGGAACCAAACGCACAAGCCAAAAAGGCAGTTGAGCAGGCCCTGAATGGATGGGATCCGTCCGGTGGATGTCTCTATTATTTTAACCCGAAGACAGCAACATCCAAATGGATCTGGACCCGTCCACAAGTGAAAACAATCGGACAGCATATCTTTTGTATGTGATGATGTTGGAAGCAACCAGAAGGCGTGACTTCGGTTGCTTCTTGCCTTTTGAATGGGTTAAAATGGTTGTTACGTTTAGCTTAATATGATTGCATGATAAATGACGCCGTAAAGGGGTTTTAACATTTGAATACATCAGGATTCGAACGAGGTAGCAAGAGAGAGTTTCGTATACATGTGCTTCCGACTAAACGTTTTAAAACGTTTGCTATATCGTTATATGCAGGAGTTCCCTTACGGGAAGATACAGTAACCAAAGTAGCGCTGACACCTTTTGTTCTACGACGCGGCACGGAGTCCTATCCGGAAACAACGCAATTTCGTGAACAACTGGAGCATCTGTATGGAGCAGGTTTTGGTTTTGACGTTTATAAACGCGGGGATTACCAGATTGTACAGTTCCGAATGGATACGATTAATGATTCCTTTGTTGGAGGGGATGAGCAGCTACTCGATCGTTCATTTGCCTTCCTTGGAGAGGTTCTTACACGACCTGCACAGGAGAATGGACATTTCAGGACGTCTTATGTACAAGCAGAGCGAGAGACTGTTCGTAAAAAGCTGGAGTCCATCGTGAACGATAAAATGCGCTATGCCGCTGAACGCAGTATCGAGGAAATGTGCAAGAATGAGCCGTACCGTCTTCATCCACTGGGTGAGCGAAAGGATCTGCCTGGGATTGAGCCCGACACACTGACTGCGTCTTATCACGAGTGGCTGCAGCAGGCGAGTATGGATCTGTACGTGGTAGGGGATACGACACTGGAGGAGGTCGAGGACCTTGTTCAGCGTCATTTCAATGTTGATCGAACGTCCTCCTCCGATTACCAGACACAGGCAGCGGTTCGAGGAGATAAGGAAGTGGAGACCGTTGTTGAGCGACTGAATGTGAGTCAGGGAAAACTCAATATGGGACTCCGTACATCTATCACTTATGGAGATCCTCAGTATGCCGCAGCACTAATGTACAACGGGATTCTCGGTGGTTATCCTCATTCCAAACTGTTTGTCAATGTTCGTGAAAAAGAAAGCCTGGCGTATTACGCTTCTTCGCGTTATGACGGACATAAGGGCATTGCAACGATTCAATCCGGGATTGAAATCCCTAATTATGAGAAGGCTGTCACCATCATCAAGCAGCAGCTGGAAGAAATGAAAAGCGGTACAATCAGTGATCTGGAAATGTCCCAGACCAAAGCAATGATCCGTAACCTGCTCAAGGAAATGCAGGATTCTGCTTTTGAGATGATCGCTTATGACTTCAATCGACAGTTGTCTGGCAAAGAAAGAACGGCTGAAGAACTGTTGGCTCAGGTAGAACATATTAGCAAGGAAGATGTACGTGAGGCGGCAGAACAATTCCGTCTGGATACGATTTATTTCTTGCGGGACGAGAAGGAGGAATAATCGGTGGAGAGCATTCGGTATGAGCATTTGCAGGAGACACTATATTACGAAGTAATGGATAACGGACTGCATGTCTATATTTTGCCTAAACCGGGGTTCCAGAAAACGTATGCCACGTTTGCAACCAAGTATGGATCGGTGGATAATCATTTTCAGGTTGAAGGGCAGGAAGAAGTGAAGGTTCCGGATGGAATTGCTCATTTCCTGGAGCATAAAATGTTTGAAGAACCAACAGGCGATATTTTTGCAACATTTGCGTCTCACGGTGCCTCAGCTAATGCGTTTACGAGCTTTGATCAGACGGTTTATTTGTTTTCAGCGACTGAATATGTGAATGAAAATATACAAACATTAGTCAACTTTGTGCAAAATCCTTACTTCACGGATCAAAATGTGGAAAAGGAAAAAGGCATTATTGGACAGGAAATTGACATGTATGCTGATAATCCGGATTGGCGTGTTTATTTTGGATTGATCGAAGCCATGTATCAGAAACATCCGGTGCATATCGATATTGCAGGAACGGTGGAATCCATCCGTACGATTACCAAAGAGATGTTGTATGAGTGTTATAACACCTTCTATCACCCGAGTAATATGCTCTTGTTTGTGGTGGGTGGTGTAAATCCACAAGAAGTCATTGATATGGTTCGATCGAACCAGGAGCAGAAGGATTATAAGCCACAGGGGAGCATTCAACGTTTCTTCGAACCGGAGCCTGAGCAGGTAGGAGAAGCCAGACGGGAAGCGAAACTGGCTGTTTCACTGCCCAAATGTCTGTTTGGATTCAAGGAGACGGACGTTGGACTTACCGGGGAACAATTGTTACGGCGAGATATGACAACGCAGCTTATGATGGATCTTTTGTTTGGCTCAAGCACACGATTATTTCAGAAGCTCTACGATGAAGATCTGATCTCGGATAGCTTTGGACATGAGTATAACAGTTCGCCGCAATATGCGTTTTCAGCCATTGGTGGTGATACAAAAGACCCGGATCAACTGCTCGCGCGTATACGTGAAGAAGTGGATGCCATTGTAGAAAAAGGGTTCGAATCCACGGATTTTGAACGTGCACGCAAAAAGAAAATAGGCGGATATTTGCGTATGCTCAATTCTCCGGAGAACATTGCGCATGAATTTACACGTCAGCAATTCCGTGGCGGTGATTTTTTCAATATGCTCCCGCTCTATGAATCGATTACACTGGAAGATGTAAATCTCAGACTGAGAGAGCATATTCGCTGGGATCAACTGGCTGTATCGCTAGTCGTGAGTCCTTGATATGGAGAGGGGAACAGGACAATTGAAGGCAATCGGGGAAATGACTGTACTGGTAACTGGTGCAAGCGGTGGTATTGGAGCGGCTATCGCAGAACGCTTCGCCAGAGTGGGAATGAATGTTGTTATACACTATATGAAATCGCATGAAGCAGCGAATGAAGCCGCCAGACGGTGCATGGAACAGGGCAGTGGAAAAATCATGACCGTGTCTGCGGATCTTCGCAGCCGGGATCAGATTGAGCGCATGCGTGAGAAGCTCGAGTCGCATAATCTCATGCCTGATATTCTTGTGAACAATGCAGGAATCTCGCACTATGGGATGTTGGCTGATGTTACAGAGGAGATCTGGGATGAAGTGATGGCGATTAACCTCAAAGGCACGTTTATGTGTACACAGGAAATGATGCCTCACATGATCTCCCAAAGGTATGGCCGAATCATTAATGTATCGTCGATTTGGGGACTGTCTGGTGCTTCTTGTGAGGTGCTGTATTCCACAACCAAGGGTGGGGTGAATGCATTCACCAAAGCGCTTGCGAAAGAACTCGCACCTTCCGGAGTAACCGTAAATGCCGTTGCTCCTGGCGCCGTTCAGACATCCATGCTGAACCATCTGGATCAGAGTGAACTGAGGATGCTGGAAGAGGAAATTCCGGCAGGAAGACTTGCTCAACCTGATGAAATCTCATCACTGGTTTATTTTCTGGCCCTCCCTGAATCGGGTTATATCAATGGGCAGATCATCAGTCCAAATGGCGGTTGGTTAACGTAAAAAAGCAAGAAAACTTGTCTGGCTGTGAACGAAACAGGTGAAGGTTGCTTGAGAAGCGACCGTCTTCCGGATTATTTTCAAAATGCTCGTATATAAAATGTCTCGAAAGCACATATTACAACTGTTGATTTTAAATCTCATGCGTCATCTAAGGAGGATTTATCATGTCAACAGAAAAAACAGTGCTCTCCAGTTTTGACACATGGAAGAAGTTCCTGGGTGACCGCGTACTGCAAGCAGAGAAGATGGGGATGAGTGAAGAAACCATCAACAAACTTGCGTATGAAATCGGCGACTTCCTTGATGAGAAAGTCGATCCGGCGAACCATTCCAACCGGGCATTGAAAGAGTTATGGGATGTCGGCGATGCAGATGAGCGTCGTACGATTGCGTGCCTGATGGTCAAATTGGCCAAACAAAACGCATAAGATTACAGATGAAGAGCTCCCGCAAGGGGGCTTTTCTCTAATGATTACAAACGGATTACAGAGCTGTTCTTGTAATTCATTTTCATTTTATATATCATTAACGTGACCCATTTGTAGAAGATGTCTCAGATTGTTGTCCAGTGGACACGTTCTGTTGCTGTCGAATAATGTGGAATAATGCATTACGGGGTGTTGAAATGGAATCTAAACAATGGTATATGGAATATAAAATACATAAGAACAGACCCGGTTTGTTAGGCGATATTGCCTCTATGCTGGGGATGCTTGAAGTGAATATATTGACCATTAACGGTGTTGAAGGCAAAACTCGAGGCATGCTGCTTGAATCGGATGATGATGAAAAAATCCGTTTGCTTGGTGAAATGCTTGGCAAAGTAAACAGCATCACCGTATCGGCTTTGCGGCAACCTAAATTGGTGGATATTCTGGCCGTGCGTCATGGCAGATACATTGACCGTGACTCGGATGATCGCAAGACATTTCGTTTTACACGAGATGAACTTGGGTTACTTGTGGACTTTTTGGGTGAAGTATTTAAGAGGGAAGGCAATCAGGTCATCGGTTTGCGCGGAATGCCTCGTGTCGGCAAAACGGAGTCAATTATTGCGGGCAGCGTATGTGCAATGAAGCGATGGACGTTTGTTTCCTCCACACTTCTTCGTCAGACGATAAGGAGTCAAATGTCCGAAGACGAATTGAACCCGAACAATGTCTTCATCATTGACGGAATTGTAAGCACGATTCGTTCCAGTGAGCGGCATTACAATTTGTTGCAGGATATTATGTCCATGCCTAGCACCAAAGTTATTGAACATCCGGATATTTTTGTGCAGGAATCCGAATATGATTTTAATGATTTTGATATTATTATTGAACTTCGCAACAATCCGAATGAAGAAATTATTTATGATACGTTTACGGCTAGCTACACCGACGAATTGTAAGGAACCGTACGGAATCATGAAATAGATTAGCAACAACTCAAGAGATAAACATAAGGAGGAGATGGCATGTCTGAACTGGGTCAGCAGTTAAGGGAGGCCCGGCTGCAAAAAGGGATGAGTCTTGACGATGTACAGGAAATGACAAAAATTCGCAAGAGGTATCTGGAGGCCATAGAAGCAGGAGACTACAAAGTGCTGCCGGGTAGCTTCTATGTGCGTGCTTTCATCAAAACCTATGCGGAGACCGTGGGACTGAACCCTGATGAGCTGCTGGAGGGACACAAAAAAGACGTACCCGCAGAAGAGACGGAAGCAACGATGGAACCGGTTATTCAGAAGCGTTCCAGCCGTCCGGTTGAGCGTAGTAATCGGTGGATGTCTGTCGCGTTGATGTGGACATTCCCTGTTTTGATCGTAGTACTGTTGTATGTATACGTGGTGTATAACAATGGTGATGAATCAGATAATCCGGGGCTTGATTCAGTCAAAATTACAGACAGTCAACAACAGCCTGAGGATAAACCGGATCCACCTGCCGACAACGGACAGGCATCTAATCCGCCTGCGACAGATTCAGGTACTGACGGGACTGGTGAGGGCGACGCTGGGGGTAATGGTGGCGGTACAGACACTGAAGGACAGACGGACGGTCAAACTGATGGCCAAACGGATGGACAGACGGATGAAACTGAGGAAAAACCAACTGACAATTCACCGTCTAATGTGACTGTGGCAGAAGATGGTAAATCAGGGAATATTACGAACTTTAAAGTTAACGGTAGTGCAGGGCAACCTGTAACGGTTACGATCAAAGCAACAGGTAATAGCTGGCTGGAAGTGTATAAAGGCGAAAACTCCAGTGGAGAGAAGTTGGAGTATGGTAACACAGCCGAAGGTGACAGCTATACCTTTGAGTTGGATAGTGTAGGCATGTATATTAAGTCTGGTTACGCTGCAGCGACCACGATTGAAGTTGGCGGGCAAGTTGTAACGGATGGCAAGGCGACCAATCGGATTCGTTTGAAGCTTGGTGAAGACAGTAGTAGTACTACTTCCACAGGTGTCGAAAATGGATCAACGGACGGTACAGGAGGTACCACGGGTAGCGAATAACCGGGTCAACTGCAGGAGACAATAATCGTGTCTTAACTTGCAGTTAACTTTTGGTGAAGTGAGGTGGATGGCTGTGACAGTCAGCTGGATCGTAACAGGTTTAGGGATCATTGTCAGCCTCCTGGGTTATTACCTGACTCCAAGTGCTTGGGGTTACGGAATATTGGGTTTTGGACTTGCACATGTACTTTTGGGTGTGCTCGATATGTTCAGACAGCCCAACCGCAGCCGCTATTAGGTTGGAAGCTGGAACAGCAAGCATTTTTGGCAACCACTTGAAGTGGAAGCCAAAAATGCTTTTTTCTTTGTGTAAAACAGCTTGAAATTAGACTTTTGCTTAAGGTATCCTCTATAATGTTACAGAACATACGATTAACTGAAAGGGTGACTGGTTTGAGCTCAGAAAATTCATTTGATATCGTGTCCAAAATGGACTTGCAAGAACTGACAAATGCCGTTACACAAACCGAGAAAGAAATTGGCGCTCGTTATGACTTCAAGGGCAGCAAGAGCAGCCTGAAACTGGATAAGGATGCGTTAACGATCGTATCTGATGATGAGACCAAACTCAAGGCTGTCATTGACGTGCTTCAATCCAAAATGGCGAAGCGTGGTCTACCATTGAAAAACATTGATTACGCAAAGGTAGAGCCAGCGTCTTCTGGTACAGTCCGCCAGCGTTTGAATTTTAAACAGGGGATTGATCAGGACATCGCCAAGAAAATCAATATCCTGATTCGGGATTCCAAGATGAAGGTGAAGAGTCAGATTCAGGGAGATCAACTTCGGGTAACTGGTAAGAGTAAAAATGATTTGCAAGCTGTCATGCAGTTGCTAAATGGTGCTAACCTGCCTCTGGATTTGCAATATACAAATTTCAAGTAATAAGGCCTTTTTGTAGCAAAAGTGTTTTTTGACACGGTATTGGGCGTATATTATACTAAGTGTGCATTGCTGGCAGTCAAGCATCAAGTCCAGTCCTCATCGTTTGCTGACTTTGTGAAAAGCAGTACATCTTCTGGAAGTCACCGGAACGTTTAAAGCGTTTTGCTTTTGAGCGGTTGACTTTATTTTTTGCGTTTCTACATAGTGGGATCATGTTAATATGGATTGACATTGAAACTGTACATTTCATGTTCCGGATGATGATAACGGGATTATGATGATTGTTTGGGATAATGGAGGATATGAGGGAGGGCGTCTTGTGAATTTACCCAACCGGATTACGCTTGCACGAATTTGCTTAATCCCTTTTTTGATGGTGTTCCTGCTCGTGGATTTTCCATTTTATCCAGAGCCGTTGCAGCTTGGAAGCTTGTCGCTTCCGTATAATCAACTGATTGCTGCTGTTATTTTTATCATCGCCGCAAGCACAGATGGAATTGACGGATACCTTGCGCGGAAAAATAACATGGTTACCAATCTGGGGAAACTGCTCGATCCACTCGCAGACAAGCTGCTGGTTACTGCAGTTTTGATCTCGCTTGTGGAGATGGGCAAGCTGGATTCCTGGATTGCAGTTGTGATTATTAGTCGTGAATTTGCAGTTACCGGCTTGCGTCAAATTGCATTGCTGGATGGTTCGGTTGTTGCCGCCAGTGCTTGGGGCAAGCTGAAGACTGTAGTGCAGATTGTGGCGATTGTGCTGTTGCTGTTGAACAATTTCCCGTTTTCATACACGGGTATTCACGTCGATATTATCGCGGTATGGGCAGCAGCGCTTATTACCATCTGGTCGGGTATCGATTACTTTATCAAAAACAAAAACCTGCTTCATTTAACAAAAGCATAATGGTTTGTTCTTAAATGGGTAATCATGAAGGAAGCATTGGGTCAGGGGCAATAGGAAATTATCCTATTGCCCTTTGATCACTCACCACGTGTACAGGAGGATGCTCAATGAAGGCAGAAATCATTGCAGTTGGCACAGAGCTACTGCTTGGACAAATCGTCAATACCAATGCCAGATACCTATCCCGTGAGTTGGCTGCGATGGGGATCGATGTATATTTCCAAACGGTGGTTGGGGATAACCTGAACCGACTTAGTGAAGCTATTCGCATTGCGCAGAGCCGTGCAGACGTTATTTTATTTTCCGGTGGCATCGGACCTACCCAAGATGATCTGACCAAGGATGCGCTCGCAGCTGTTCTTAACCGGAAACTGCATACAGATCGAATGGCAATGGACAAAATTGAGAGCTTTTTCAGAGATCGTAATGTGGATATGACAGAGAATAACCGACGTCAGGCGATCGTTATTGATGGCGGAACACCTCTGGCCAATGAAACGGGCCTTGCGGCAGGAAATGCGATTTCTGACAATGACAAATATTATGTTGTGATGCCTGGACCACCTAAAGAGTTGATTCCAATGTTTGAACAGGAAGTCAAACCTTGGCTGTTCCAGCATGTACTCACAGAAGAGATGCCGATCTATTCCCGAATGCTCAAATTCGCAGGTATTGGTGAATCTGCTCTTGAAGATCGACTTCTGGATCTGATTGACGCGCAGACAGACCCTACGATTGCTCCTTACGCGAGCGAAGGCGAAGTTACGGTACGTGTCTCCACAAAGGCTGCGAGTGAGGGAGAGGCGAAGCTGAAGCTGGATGCGATGGAGGTTCAGATTCGGGAGCGTTTGACAGAACATCTCTACGCGAACGAGGATGTGCCTATAGAGTACACGATTGTAACCATGATGTCTGACATGGGGCTGACGCTCAGCGCTGCTGAGAGCTGTACAGGAGGGCTTGTCATGCAAAGTCTGACCTCTGTACCCGGAAGCGCATCAATGCTCAAAGGTGGAATTGTTTGTTACTCCAATGAAATTAAAGAAAAGCTGCTGAATGTGCCTCATGATTATCTGGAAGGTGAAGATGCGCCTGGGGCGGTAAGTCCTGAGGTTGCAAAAGTGCTTGCTGAGCAGGTCCGCATGATTGGTGATGCTGATTTTGGCTTGGCTGTTACCGGTGTAGCTGGACCGGGATATTCGGAACGCAAACCACCCGGACTTGTCTTCATCGCTCTTGCTGAACGTGGAAAAGAGACGGAAATTCATGAGCTGCGTATTAATGGTAATCGCGAGACGGTTCGCATTCGTTCAGCCAAAGCGATTCTCTATCGCTTATGGCAAAAACTTGTGGCGATGGATTGATTAGTTAATAGCTTCGATTGCATTTACAGTTCCAAGCAAGTATAATTAAGGAAGACGGAAGAACCGTAGAATTAGGCTTTACAGCCTTGTTTACGGTTCTTTTTTCTGTTTAATGGAAAGTTTCCTTGAGGAAGAGGCGCCTCGGCCTTTACAAAAAAAACGAATGTATGTTCGAAAAAAAGCTTGGCAAACGTGTTAAAACAAGGTATCATTATCTTATAAACAGTAAAGGGTGTGAGCTTATTGTCAGACCGTCGTGCCGCGCTTGATATGGCGCTCCGTCAAATAGAGAAGCAATTTGGTAAAGGATCCATCATGAAACTGGGTGAGTCCACTCATATGAATGTGGAAATTATTCCCAGTGGTTCCTTGGCTTTGGATATTGCATTAGGAACAGGCGGCTTGCCTAAAGGCCGTATTGTTGAAATATATGGACCTGAATCCTCTGGTAAAACAACCGTAGCATTGCATGCTATCGCTGAAGTACAAAGAGCGGGTGGACAAGCTGCATTTATCGATGCCGAGCATGCTCTTGACCCACAATATGCAAGCAAACTTGGTGTTAATATTGATGAATTGCTTCTGTCTCAGCCAGATACGGGTGAGCAAGGGCTGGAAATTGCAGAAGCTCTTGTACGCAGTGGTGCAGTAGATATCGTCGTTATTGACTCTGTAGCCGCATTGGTTCCAAAAGCAGAGATTGAAGGCGAAATGGGTGATTCACACGTTGGTTTGCAAGCGCGTTTGATGTCTCAGGCGCTGCGTAAACTGTCTGGTGCAATCAGCAAATCCAAAACAATCGCAATCTTCATTAACCAGCTTCGTGAGAAAGTTGGCGTTATGTTTGGTAACCCGGAAACAACACCTGGTGGTCGTGCTCTGAAGTTTTATTCCACAGTACGTCTGGATGTGCGTCGTATTGAGAGTATCAAATCAGGCAATGACATGATTGGTAACCGTACTCGTATTAAAGTTGTTAAAAACAAAGTGGCACCTCCGTTTAAACAAGCGGAAGTGGATATCATGTATGGCGAGGGTATCTCGAGAGAAGGCAGTATCATTGACATTGGTACAGAGCTGGACATCGTTAATAAAAGTGGTGCTTGGTACTCCTACGAAGGCGAGCGTTTAGGACAAGGCCGTGAGAACGCAAAGCAGTTCATGAAAGAGCATAAAGATATTGCTGACATCATTGAACAAAAAATTCGTGTAGCCAGTAACTTGGTTACTGCAGTTCCTGCGCCAACTAGTGAAGAGCAACAAAAAGAAGCAGCAGAAGAACAAGAATTGTTTGAAATCAACGAGTAATCTCTCAAAACCTCTCTTGTAGGGAGGACCCTGAGGGTGTTCCCCACTGGACTCCGTAAACTTATCTGATTGAGCTTGGATCAATCTGGATAATGGATTGTAGTGGGAGTACTCGTGCTGTCTAACAGCCCCTGTCCCAATGGACAGGGGCTGTTAGCACGCTAACTGTGGAGTAAAGGCCGGGCAGAGTTCCGGTCTTTTGTATTATTAGTGTTCTTTGTCTTATGTGAAGATGTGCTTGGCGTAGTCAGAATGAAAATGTTATGAAAGGGGAGACCAGAATGGATCAACATGACGAGGATTTATATGAAGAAGCAGAACAGGATGGCCTATCCCAATTTCCGGACAACGAAGAACTTATTATTACACGTGTAGAACGAACGAAGAGCAGGCAAGCTCGTTATCGAATCACTTTTGGCATCCACTCCATTACGGTTCTTGAAGATGTGATGATTAAATACAGGATGACTCAAGGTAATACGTTTATGAAGAAGGATCTGGAGGAAATCATTGTAGCTGATGAGCGACAGCGGACGTATGCACAGTCTCTGCGTTTTTTGGAGCATAAGCCACGTACGCGCCATGAATTAAGTCAGAAACTTCGTCAGAAGGAGTTTGCTGCACCTTTGATTGAAGAGGCGCTGGATCGGCTTGAGCGGGAGAACCTGGTGGATGACGATCTATTTGCGAAGGAATGGACAAGACAGCGTATGGAGGGCAAGCGGAAGGGAAAACTGTGGATAAGGCAAGAGCTGCGTCAAAAGGGCATTGCCAATGATCTCATTGTTGAGGCACTAGAAGGTATTAGTACAGATGCGGAATTTGAGACTGCCTTGAGTGCCGGACGCAAAAAATGGAATCAGGTCAAAGGGGACGTCAAAGAGAAGAAAAATAAAACGCTTCCCTTCCTAATGAGGCGTGGTTTTTCAATGGATATGGTGCGCAAGGTCGTGAATTGTTTAATTGAAGAAGATGAGGCTGGGGACCCTGAAGATGACGAAGCGTTGTTATGGGATTAGCAGACTAGAGTCTCTATACTGCATTCTCTTGACAATTTCTTTCGTCAAATACTAAAATGGACATGAGTCTGTAAGAAATGGACAACCCTTTTTCCTTCCAAAAAAGCGGTTTCGGTTTCTTAAGATTTATACCATTCTTAATTATGGGTTCGCTGGAAACAGTGAATAGTACGTGGAAACATGTACATGTGAAATGAAAATCGGCGGGGGATCGCCGTGAGTATTCGTTATTCCCAAACATATGTAAGGTTTGAAAACTGCAAATTGACCCAAGGAATGCCTTGGAGGAACCAACGAGGAGGTGAACAGTATGGAAATTGCAATCACGATCGCTCTCGTTGCAGCCGCGCTATTCATTGGGTTCGGAGTAGGATATTTTATTCGCAAATCTCTTGCAGAGGCTAAAATCTCTAGTGCGGAACAAGCTGCCGTACAAATCGTGGAGAACGCGAAGAAAGAGGCAGAAGCACTGAAGAAAGAAACGGTGCTGGAAGCGAAGGATGAAATCCATCGCATTCGCGCTGAAGCTGAAAAAGACACTCGTGAACGTCGGAATGAAATTCAACGACAAGAAAGACGATTGTTGCAAAAAGAAGAGTCGCTGGATAAAAAATTGGAATCACTCGAACGTAAAGAAGAGCAAGTGGCTAACAAAGAGAAACGAATTGATGAGACTCAGCAGCAGATCGAAATGATTTACAAAAACCAGGTGACAGAGTTGGAACGTATATCCAACCTCACCATGGAAGACGCACGCAGTATCATACTGTCCAACGTAGAACAGGAAGTTCGTCATGAGACGGCTCAAATGATCAAGGACATTGAACAACAAGCGAAGGAAGAAGCGGACAAAAAGTCCCGCGAGATTATTACACTCGCCATCCAACGTTGTGCGGCTGACCACGTAGCGGAAACAACGGTATCTGTTGTTACCCTGCCAAATGAAGAAATGAAAGGCCGGATTATCGGTCGTGAAGGACGTAACATCCGTGCGCTTGAAACCCTTACAGGGATTGACCTCATTATCGATGATACGCCAGAAGCTGTTATTCTGTCGGGCTTTGACCCGATTCGCCGTGAAATCGCCCGTACTGCCCTGGAGAAACTGGTGGCTGATGGACGTATTCACCCGGCACGGATTGAAGAGATGGTTGAGAAATCCCGCAAAGAAGTGGATGAGCGCATCCGTGAATACGGTGAGCAAGCTACCTTTGAAGTGGGCGTGCATGGTCTGCATCCGGATCTGATCAAAATTTTGGGCCGGTTGAAGTTCCGTACAAGTTACGGTCAGAACGTCTTGAAACATTCCATGGAAGTCGCTTATCTGGCTGGACTGATGGCTGGCGAACTGGGAGAAGACGTAACTCTGGCAAGACGTGCAGGTCTATTGCATGACATCGGTAAAGCGCTGGATCACGAAGTGGAAGGATCACACGTCGAAATTGGCGTGGAACTGGCGAAGAAATACAAAGAACATCCGGTTGTAATCAACAGTATCGCGTCCCATCACGGAGATTGCGAAGCGACTTCGGTCATTGCCATGTTGGTTGGCGCAGCAGATGCGCTCTCCGCAGCAAGACCAGGCGCACGCCGCGAAACGCTGGAAACGTATATCAAACGACTGGAGAAGCTGGAAGAAATCTCAGAATCCTTCGAAGGTGTCGAGAAATCGTACGCCATTCAGGCCGGACGCGAAGTTCGCGTTATGGTACAGCCTGAGAAGATCGATGATGCTGAAGCTTTCCGCTTAGCCCGTGACATCACGAAGATGATTGAGAATGAACTCGACTATCCGGGTCACATCAAAGTCACCGTCATCCGGGAAACCCGTGCGGTTGAATACGCAAAATAGAGCATTACGGAAAAGTGGCCGCAGTAGTGGGCCACTTTTCCTGTTGATAGCCTGTTAAAGGCAACTACACATCATGGAGCATGAGATAGAGTCCTGCAAAGGTTCAACATTTGAAGTAAGAGGACTTTGCAGGAATTGAGGAGGCAGTAATCAATGAAAGTTTTGTTTATTGGTGACATTGTAGGTAACGTGGGACGTAAGGCATTAAAGGAAAATTTACCGTATCTGAAATCGAAGTATAAGCCACATGTAGTGATTGTGAATGGTGAAAATGCGGCAGCAGGTCGCGGCATTACCGGCGCAATCGCAAATGAGTTTTTCAACTGGGGTGTACATGGTATTACACTTGGTAATCATACTTGGGACAATAAGGATATTTTTGATTTTATAGATGATGAGCCCCGCATGATTCGTCCAGCGAACTTTCCACCAGGCACACCAGGACGAGGGTACACGGTTGTCAAAGGCGAAGGGAAAGAGCTGGCGATTGTCAATCTTCAAGGAAGAACGTTCCTGCCTGCTCTGGATTGTCCATTCCGTGTAGCTGATGAAATTGTAGATGAGCTGCGCCAAGACCATAAATGTATTTTGGTCGATATGCATGCTGAAGCGACGTCAGAAAAGATTGCCATGGGATGGCATCTGGATGGACGTGCGTCTCTCGTTGTAGGTACACATACGCATGTACAGAGTAATGATGATCGGATTTTGCCTGGAGGAACAGCTTACTTGACGGATGCAGGCATGGTAGGGCCTCGTGACGGCATATTGGGTATGGAGCGTGAGGCCGTGCTGCGTAAGTTCTACACCCAGCTACCTGTACGTTTTGTTGTGGATGATGGCAAATGGCACTTCCATGGTGTTTTTGTTGAAATTGATGAAGCCACAGGTGCGGCAACACGCATCGAAAAAATTCGTCTGACGGAGGACGAGTGGCGCATGGAATAGGGGTATTGTCCCAATTTGCAGGGAAACCCGTCTAAAAAGAAGGAATTTTTTTGCCTCCCGCGAATAACATCTAGTAAGTGGAAACAAACTTTCAACATTCCCAGGGAGGTACTTACCATGGATGTATTAAAAGTTTCAGCAAAGTCCAATCCTAATTCTGTAGCCGGCGCTCTTGCAGGGGTTCTTCGTGAACGTGGAAATGCTGAACTGCAGGCAATTGGAGCGGGAGCACTGAACCAAGCCATTAAAGCGGTAGCGATAGCCCGGGGATTTGTAGCACCAAGCGGAGTTGACCTGATTTGTATTCCAGCTTTTACAGACATTGTGATCGACGGCGAGGACCGAACGGCCATTAAGCTGATTGTGGAGCCCAGATAATACATGCAGTATGCATTGAACCTGTTTACGATGTAGACAGGTTTTTTTGCGTTTTTTGCAATCACATATTGAGGAGGGTTTAAGATGTCCATGTCTGATTGGCGTGTAGCTGATTTTCACTGTGATGCACTGAGCAAAATTTTGATGCAGCCTGCCCTTTCATTTGAAAATGCTCCACAACTGGATGTAAACTTGCAACGTTTGAAAGAGGGGAATGTAGGGTTGCAGGCGTTCGCCATCTATTTACCCGAAGTACTTGGCAGAGGCAAGTTTGAACATGTGATGGGGCAGTTGGAGATCTATCGTAGACGTGTGGAGAGAAGTCAGGAGCGGCCTGACGGCACACAGACGTTGTTATGGAGTGAACAGGTGGCTCAGGTGGGGCAAACAGAGGGTCTGTGGGGATTAATCACACTGGAGGGTGTGGATGGCCTAGAGGGCAACCTGTTCTATCTGGAGTTATGTTATCAGATGGGCGTTCGAATTATTGGACTAACGTGGAATTATGCCAATTGGGCGGCCGACGGAGTAATGGAGAAGCGTGGAGCAGGTCTGACCGAGAAGGGGAAGGAACTGGTGCGCCAGTGTAATGAAATCGGAATGCTGTTAGATGTGTCACATTTGACGGAGAAAGGTTTCTGGGAACTGGCTGACTTGAGTAAACGTCCTTTTATCGCCTCCCACTCTAACAGCTACAGCGTATGTCCCCATGTGCGTAATCTGAAAGATGATCAGATTCAGGCTATTATTGCCCGGGAAGGGAGGATTGGACTGACGTTTGTACCCTGGTTTGTAAAGCAGGAGGGTGAGGTACGTATAGAAGATCTGCTGCCTCATATTGAGGAGATCTGCTCTCTGGGCGGGCAACATCACCTGATGATGGGGTCTGATTTTGATGGGATTTCAACGTATATTCAGAAACTTGAACATTCAGGACATTATCCGAGACTGACGGAAATCCTGCTCAAGCATTATGATGAACATTTAGTGCGCGGCTGGTTGTGGGGGAATGCAATGAGTTATCTGGGGGAACACTTGCCAGAGAGCAATCCGAAGATGCAGATGAAGGGGAATTCCATGAAATAATGAACTGTGTGTGCGTTGAATGGCTTGAATTAAAACTTGTTTTCCAAATAAAGGAGGGGAATGATGGTGAAATAAGTGTATTTCATGAATTTTCACCAGTTCGTTTTCATTTCACTCCAAAAAGGGGTATAATACCATTGGATTGTTAAGAGCCTGAGTACAGGCCATAGATAAACAAGGAGTGAATTTACAATGAGTAAAACAGTACCTGTGGGCGTATCTGCCCGTCACATTCATGTATCCCAAGAGCACGTTGAAATTTTGTTTGGCAAAGGTTATGAACTGACTGAATTTAAACCTCTGTCCCAGCCTGGCCAATACGCTGCTAACGAAACTGTAGCGGTAATTGGTTCGAAAGGACAGTTTGATAAAGTGCGTATCCTTGGACCTGTTCGCCCTGAAACGCAACTGGAAATCTCCATGACAGATTCATTTGCGATTGGTGTTAAAGCACCTGTACGTGAATCTGGAAGCATTGAAGGTACACCAGGAATCACAATTAAAGGTCCTGCTGGCGAAGTAACGATTGATAAAGGTGTTATCGTTGCTGCTCGTCACATTCACTTCCATACTTCTGATGCTGCTAAGTGGGGTATCGAGGACAAACAAATGTTGAAAGTTCGTCTGGGTGGAGATCGTGGTCTGGTACTGGAAAATGTACTGGCTCGTGTATCCGATTCTTTCGCACTGGACATGCATATTGATACAGATGAAGCTAACGCTGCTGGCGCTCGTAATGGCGACACTGCTGAAATCATCGATTAATTACATGTAATAGCTTCAGCCCCCAATTATGGCGGTCTGAATAACATATAAACCTGAGCACAGCCAACAGGGGCCGGTTAATTCCAGCCCTGACGGCAAGGCTCAGGTTTTTGTGTTTTCTGAGTGTTCTTCTGAGCATGGCATGTCTCGAATTAGACGAAGGGACATGCGCTTTGGATGTGGAACTACAGCCCAATTCATGCTATAATTTGCTGTAATGCTCTTTTAATGTTCCAAGCAAGATATTCATGTGGAACAGGGATGAATGAACGATTTTTTATTAATAGAGGCTGTAAGGAGTGACCGAAGGAAATGGCTAAAGACTCAAAAAAGGATTACTCCCAATATTTTGATTTCTCCGATGCCAAAGTAATTTCGCAAGATGAATTCAGCAAAAAGATAAGAATCCGGGGCCGTGAGATTAACATCAAATCGGAACCCAATCATCGTCAGGAGAAACAACGAGGCAAGGAAGACGTCCAGGTGCTTTACGAAAATGCCGTTCCCGATGAACTGAAAAACATAGGGAAAGGTAAACATTATATTGTATATACGTATGGATGTCAGATGAACGAGCATGACTCGGAGACCATCAAAGGCCTGCTTGAGTCTATGGGATATCAGGCTACAGAGAATCGCAAAGAAGCTGATATTATTCTGCTCAATACGTGTGCCATACGAGAAAATGCGGAAGATAAAGTATTTGGTGAGCTTGGTCACCTCAAAACGCTAAAACTCGAACGTCCGGGATTGTTACTTGGCGTATGCGGTTGTATGTCCCAAGAAGAAGGCGTCGTCAACCGAATCATGCAGAAGCATGGCTTTGTGGATATGATCTTTGGTACACATAATGTGCATCGACTGCCACATCTAATCCAGGAAGCGTTGTTCAGCAAAGAAATGGTTGTTGAGGTATGGTCCAAGGAAGGCGACATTATTGAGAACCTGCCGAAGAAACGTGAGGGTATGCGCGGCTGGGTGAATATTATGTATGGCTGCGACAAGTTCTGTACATATTGCATCGTTCCGTTTACGCGGGGCAAAGAACGCAGCCGTCGTCCAGAAGATGTCATTGCCGAAGTTAGGGATTTGGCACGACAAGGCTTTAAGGAGATCACGCTGCTTGGCCAAAATGTGAATGCGTACGGCAAGGACTTCACCGACCTGAACTACAGTTTTGGTGACTTGATGGATGCCATTCGCCAAATTGATATTCCGCGGGTACGTTTTACAACCAGTCACCCACGTGACTTCGATGACCACTTGATTGAAGTGCTGGCCAAGGGCGGAAATCTGGTGGAGCACATTCATCTTCCGGTGCAATCTGGCAGTTCGGAAGTACTCAAACGTATGAGCCGCAAGTATAACCGGGAACACTATCTGAAGCTGGCTGACAAAATTAAAAAGGCCATCCCGGATGTTGTGTTGACAACGGATATTATTGTTGGTTTTCCGGGGGAAACGGAAGAACAGTTTGAAGATACACTTTCCCTTGTCCGTGAAGTAGGGTATGATTTTGCCTATACCTTTATATATTCCCCACGGGAAGGTACACCGGCTGCAGTGATGGAAGACAACGTACCGATGGAAGTGAAGAAGGAACGTTTGAAGCGCTTGAACGAAACGATCAACGAATACAGCCACCGAAGCAATGAAGAGCAACGCGGCAAAATCGTTGAAGTGCTCGTTGAAGGCGAGAGCAAACGGAATTCCGAAGTTCTGGCAGGACGTACACGCAGCAACAAGCTGGTGCATTTTGAAGGACCTAAAGATTTGATCGGTACTTTCGTACAAGTGGAAATCACCGATCCGATGACTTTTTATATTCGGGGCAACCTGCTCTCCGAGCCGGTAGCTGCCAATCAGTAATACACACACCAATAAGATGAATACTTTTTGCACTTAGCGGGTTACGGCCGAGCGTAGCGAAGGTGACGGAATCGATTCTGTAGAAGCGAAGCGTTCGCCTTTGTCTCCAAATTTTAACCATGAACAATTTCAATCGAAAAAATTCGGAGACAACAGCGATCAAAAGAACGATCCGACACCGCAGCGGTCACTCAGCAGTCGACTGAGCTTAATGCAACATTGAGTTTTCATCTTATATCATCTCATAGAATGGAGCGATTTCAGTGGCGCAGGAAGAAGTGCAGTACAACCATTATGGAATGCCAACCTACGATACGCGCAATCTGGTCATACGCGACGACATTATGGGAAAAGCCAAAGAATTGGCTGATATGCTCGGAACGAGTGAGGAAGTTAGACAGTTTCAACAGGCTGAAACCAAAATTCGGGATCATGAGCGCATCCAGCAGTTGATTGCAACGATCAAGAAAAAACAAAAAGAGATTGTTGCTTTTGAAAGCTTCAAAAATGTGGAGATGGTCAGCAAAATTGAACAGGAAATTGAAGATCTGCAAAGCGAACTGGACAGTATTCCATTGGTTACGGAATTCCAGCAGAGCCAGAGCGACATCAACTACTTACTTCAACTAGTGATCTCTGTAATCCGGGATACGGTTTCTGAAAAAGTAAACGTGGAGGCTGGAACGGATTCACCTCCGACCAGTTGCGGTTAAATGACGGAAGGGTGCGGACGCTGTCCGCGCCTTTTTTGACATTACATAACCGTTAACGTGGAGTGGCTATCGCCAAGTACTCGGAATATAATTCCAAGCAAAGCTCCACGCTGTGGGGTTATTTTGTGTGGCGCAGCTGATTTTTAATGATAAAGGCACATGACATCAAGAGAGCTTGATACGTACAGTGAATAAAGGAGAAATGAATAATGAGTATTTTGGACAAAATGGTGGAAGACGGAGACGGACGATTCTGGGGATTTCTAGGTTGTCGTTATATTAAAGGAGACGGAAAAGAAGTACAGATTGCGTTGACAGCAGGCGAACATCATACCAACTCCATGGGGATCATTCATGGGGGTGTATTGACTTCACTGATGGACCAGGCAATGGGTATGGTTGCAACAGCAGCAATGGAAGTGGATGGCTGTGTGACAACAAATCTGAACGTACATTTTCTTGCACCAATGAAACAAGGGGAATTAACGGTGACAGCTACGGTACTGCATCAAGCAGGACGCAGTGTTACGACTCAATCGGAGGTTCGTGATGAATCGGGCACATTGGGATGTATGGCTACGGCGACATTCCGCATAGCACGCCCGAGAACGTAACGCATGAATCCTGCGGTTGACAAAAGATATTATTATGTCATAATGAAATTATCAAAATGAAAATAGTCGGTGGTGCCCATGAGCGAAAACTACGAACACTTCAATGCAGAGAGCGACGAACAAGCAGCACGTGCTTATAGTTCCCAAAAATATCGTACCCCCGATGGTGTTCCTGCGGATATCGTTATGTTCACCTTGACCAAGCGGGAACGCAAGACGGTGACGAAGACACTTCCCATTCGGGAACTGAAAGTGATGCTGATCAAGCGCAAAGGCTGGCCTTTTGCAGGCAGATGGGCATTACCCGGTGGATTTTGTCAGGAAAATGAATCCATCTATGGTGCAGCTAAGCGTGAACTGATGGAAGAGACAGGTGTAGATGGTGGACATCTGGAGTACTTGAATGTATACAGTCAGCCGGGTCGTGACCCAAGGGGCTGGATTATCTCTCACGCATTTTTCGCGCTTGTGGAAGAATGGATGCTGGATCAACGCCAAGCAGCAGATGATGCTGAGGATGTTGGATTGTTCACCATTCAAGAGGCGCTGCAAGAACTGGAACTGGCCTTTGATCACAGAACAATCATTGAAGATGCTTATCGACGTATTCAACAGCAGATGCTGGAAACGACGATTGCTCGTCAGTTCCTGCCACGTGATTTTACATTAAGTGAATTATATCAGGTTATTCAAAGTGTTGTACCGGATTTTGAAGAACCAAACTTCATTCGCAAGATTACGTCTACCCGCAGCCGTAAAGGCATTGTGGAAGAAGTAAGAGATGAAGAGGGGAACCTGGTGAGTTCCAACCAGTACTCGCAGCGTCCGGCGCAGTTATATCGTTTTACAGAACTCGTACCACGCCTGTCCATCTACACGTAATAAGGTGTAGATGTGTCAATCTGATTGAATCAGGATCAACCATTTCTGGGCTAAGGGAGTGTTGACGATGAAAGCACTGATTGTCATTGATTTTACGAAGGATTTTGTGACAGGTTCTTTGCCAGTAGGTCAGCCGGCAGTAGAGATTGAAGAGACGATTGCAGCTGTAACCGAGGCCTACTGTAAGAACAAACATGAGGTAATCATGGCTGTGGATCTGCATGAAGAAAATGATCCGTATCACCCGGAGACTGTACTTTTCCCACCTCATAACATCAGAAATACGGAGGGAAGACAGTTGTATGGTCGTCTTGCCCAAGTGATGGAAGAACGGAAAACAGATATTCAGTGGATGGATAAGACGAGATATAGTGCATTCTGTGGGACCGATCTGGAACTCAGACTGCGTGCACGTGGTATTACGGATATTGCACTCATAGGGGTATGCACGGATATTTGCATATTGCATACCGCAGTGGATGCTTACAATAAAGGTTTTCATATTACGGTATATGAAGATGCCGTTGCCAGCTTCAATCCGGCAGGGCATGAGTGGGCACTTGGACATTTTCGTTCCAGCCTTGGTGCTTCGGTGGTTAAGGCGAGCGAGACAGTCTTGGCTTAATTTACTCCATAGTCATGTTTGGTTGACCTCATGTTAGGAACCGGATGAATGTGGTGAATGGTGTATAGAGTTTTTTACGGGAGACTTGTTTGTTTAATACGGATGAACAGAATCATGAAGAATGAGTCTCCATATGTTAACCCGTGTTCACAGATGAAATCTGGGGGCACGAGCGGAAGTCAGAGAGGATGAGACAAATGCAGACAACTAGCCTGGCTTTACATACGGATAAATATCAGATCAATATGATGTACGCCCATTGGGTGAATGGTACTCACAAGCGGAAGGCGGTATTTGAAGCCTATTTCCGTAAGCTTCCTTTTGGTAACGGATATGCGGTATTTGCCGGATTGGAACGTATTGTGAACTATATCAGCCAGCTTCGGTTTACGATGGACGACATCAAATTTTTATCCAAACAAGAGGAAAATTACGATCCGGTCTTTCTGGAAGAATTGCTCCAGTTTTCATTTCAGGGGACGATTCATTCCATGAAGGAGGGTGCAATTGTTTTCCCTGACGAACCGCTCATTCGGGTAGAAGGCTCCATTATGGAGACTCAATTGGTGGAGACGGCGATACTTAACTTCATGAATTATCAGACGTTGATTGCAACTAAGGCTTCGCGGATCAAACAGGTAGCGCAGCAGGATACGTTGCTTGAATTCGGCACACGGCGAGCGCAGGAAGCGGATGCTGCCATCTGGGGCGCACGTGCCTCGTATGTAGCAGGCTTCGATGCAACGTCTAATATGCTGGCTGGAGAGCGCTTTGGAATCCCAACAGCAGGTACACATGCCCATTCCTGGGTACAGAGCTTTATGAGCGAACAGGAGGCGTTTGACGTGTATGCCAAAGTGTTGCCTGATCAGGTTACGCTGCTGGTTGATACCTTTGACACGTTGAACAGTGGAGTACCTCACGCCATCAAGACAGCCAAGAAGTTGGAGAGCCAAGGCAAAAAGATGAATGCGATTCGTCTGGACAGTGGAGACCTTGCGTACTTGTCGATTCAGGCACGTCAGATGTTGGATGAGGCTGGGCTGGATTATGTGAAAATTGTAGCATCCAATGATTTGGATGAAAATACGATTTTCAACCTGAAGGCTCAGGGAGCACGGATTGATACATGGGGTGTTGGTACACAGTTGATTACCGCTTCTGACCAGCCATCTTTGGGTGGAGTGTACAAATTGGTGGAGCGTGAAGTGGACGGGGCCATGCTGCCTACGATTAAAATATCTGCCAATCCTGAAAAGGTGTCCACTCCAGGTAAAAAGGAAGTGTTCCGGATCATTGATCCGAAACATGGCAAAGCGATTGCAGATTATATCTGCTATCCAGAGGAAGAGCAGCCGCTACAGGGCGGACCGCTCAAGCTGTTCAACCCGCTACACCCTTACCTGAAAAAGACGGTTACCCGCTACGAAGCGGTCAATATGCTGGAGCCAATCTTTGTGAATGGACGTAAAGTGTATGAACTGCCTAATCTGGATGAGATTCGTGCGTATCACCGGGAACAGATGAACCTCTTCTGGCCTGAATACCAACGGAAGCTCAACCCGGAGATCTACCGTGTGAACATCAGCCCTGCGGCATGGAATATGAAGCAGAAGCTCATTGCGGAACATGTGAAATCCACAGAGGAATAATTCACACATAAGAATTACAGAGAGGCATAACCAGTGAGGTATACTGGCTTATGCCTTTTTGATATGACCCCGATGGGATGGACCAGTGATGTAAGAAATCTCATGGACAGGCTGCCAAGGTAGCAGGCTATACTGGAAATAGTCATGCACAATTCAAGAAGTTGTAGGGGAAAAGTAATAATTATTTCTCGGGAAAGCGCAGGAGCCGCCAAATTCTGCAACTATTGATTCAATCCCGTAGCAGTAGGGGATGAAAGTAAGAGGAGGTGCAGACATGAGATGGATATTAGGACTGGTCTGGATCGCTTTTATTGCCTATGCAGTGTTGTTGGCACCAGGGCAGTCACCTGGAAGTGACCCGGTATTCAAAGAACTGATTACAATGCAAAGCAAAGAACCTTGGTTACTTACGGTATTTTCGTGGTTAGGTATTTTCCCGGCAGTGTATGCTTGTATGCTGTTAAGAACATCTGCGAAAGAACGAGGCCGTGTTCCGGCTTGGCCGTTTGTCATACTTTCTTTCGGACTTGGTGCTTTTGCTCTGCTTCCCTATTATGCATGGTCATCGTCCGCAAATGGAGCATCGGGTTACACAAGCTTACATTTTGGTGGTCAGCGGGAGTCGGGAATTGGACGGGTAGCAGCCCACAAGCTGACGCATGTAGTCCTTCTGCTGTTGACGCTGGGGACAGCTTTCTATGCCGTGACGCAAGGTCATCCGGATGTATATATGGAAGCATTCAAGCAATCTGCCTTTGTACATATCATGACGATTGATTTTGTACTGCTGACCTTACTTTCCATGATTGCGATATACAGGGATACTAAAGTGAGTCGACGTTCAGCAGCTTGGACCGCGGCAGGCATCATCCCTATTGTGGGTCCACTAATCTATCTGTTGACGCTCAGGAGAGACAGAGTTTGATCATCAATATTTGAAGAATTCCACAGGTAAAAGGAGCCGTTAAGCTGAATGCGAACAATTCATGTGCTTAATGGAAAAATATACAAAATTCAAAGAAGGAGTGGCTATCAATGAAAAATCAATTTAACGCATACGTTGTCCGTAAAGAAGAACAGGGCGGAGTGAACGCTTCTATAGAGCAACTGAAGAAGGAAGATCTGCCAAATGGAGATGTTATGGTAAAGGTGCAATATTCCAGTGTCAATTATAAAGACGGACTCGCGACGCTTGAAAAGGGTGGTGTCGTTCGTGAATATCCGATGGTACCGGGAATTGATCTGGCTGGAACGGTAGAGGAGTCGGTCAGTGGACGTTTTGCACCAGGAGATCGGGTGATCAGTACAGGGTTCGAACCTGGCGTATCCCATTACGGGGGGTACAGCGAGTATGCTCGTCTGCGCAGTGAATGGCTGGTGCCTCTGCCACCGGGCCTTAGTGAGAAAGAAGCCATGGCGATTGGAACCGCAGGATTTACGGCTGCACTTTCGGTAGATGCGCTGTTACAGGCTGGAGTGAAACCGGAGATGGGCAAGATTCTGGTTACGGGTGCAACAGGTGGCGTTGGAAGTATGGCAGTTGCGATTCTGGCGAAACTTGGCTTTGAAGTAACAGCCAGCACAGGCAAGAAGGATCAGGAGGAGTCATTGCTCCGAAACTTGGGTGCCTCAGAGGTTATTACTCGTGAAGAAGCTGATGCTCCAGCCAAAGGAGCCATGGGGAAACAGCTATGGGCGGGAGTTGTTGATCCAACAGGAGGACCAGCTCTCGCGGAGCGATTAAAACAGATTCAATACGGAGGTGCGTTAGCGGTATCAGGGTTAACAGGCGGCACAGCTTTTGAATCCACGGTACTTCCGTTTATTTTGCGTGGCATCCAGCTTATTGGTATAGACTCTGTGTATTGTCCGATGGAACGTCGGGAACGATTGTGGAAACTGCTCGGCGGAGAATGGAAACCGGAGCGTGCGCTGGAACTGGGAATCCGCGAAATTTCTCTAGACCAGTTGCCTCATACGCTGGAGACGATACTCCAAGGTGGTGCAGTAGGTCGTACGGTGGTCAATACGATATCAGATCTGCCATCCGCATAAGATTCTAAGTCCTTAGACATGCTAATTCTACCTGATTGGGTCACAGTACACGTGGCTGGAAAGGAAGGATTGGCATGTGGTTTGCTAGAAAAGGCCGAAGTCTGGCTGGAAGAACAATGAAGTTGGTACTTGTAAGTGGCGTGTTGATCACGAGTATCTGGTCACTGGTGGCTTGTTCGGCATCATCCATTGAACAGGAGCGGAAGGTCTACACCCGCGAAGCGACAGATGAAGGAAATATGAGGGCACAGAGTCAAGGACACGGATTAAACGGTGAATTGGTGAGTGAGATCAGTAAGAGTTTTGAAGCAAAAGGCATTCAGCTGATGAATAATATGTCTGCCGATGACGGCCATGGTGGGATCTCTTATATGTATTTGTTGAATGGAAGTGGCAGACATATCGTGAAAGTCCACATTTTCAGTGATGCGACAACCCGGGCTGCCAGCATGAAACAAATGTACAGTGAGAATCGTGATGAAGCTGTCTTGGAGAATGCGCTTGGCCGAACAACGATTCGCAGCAAAGGAAACGTCTCACTCGTGTATACGGCTTCTGGTGGGGAAAAGGACGAGTATGAGCAGGACGTTATGCAGGTGTTCCAACATGTGCTGGAGCAACTAAGGTAGGAGAAGATGGGAGCACAGAAAACTTTCAATCCTTACCCTACAGCTGAAAATAAACCCGAAAAACCCGTCTGATCTTTCAGACGGGTTTATATATTTCACGCATCACATGCCGCAGCTCGGGCAAAATGAGTTTTTCCATGGCCAATTTGACGGCTCCTTTGGAACCCGGCATGGAGAATACGGCTGTGCGTCCGATCGTTCCAGCGACGGCTCTGCTCAGGATGGCAGCGGAACCGATATCTTCGGTGTAACTGAGAAAACGGAAGATCTCGCCGAAACCCGGGAGTTCCTTGTCGAGTAGTGAGGATACCGCTTCGTAGGTTGTATCTCGGGGTGCAATCCCTGTTCCGCCGCTAAGCAGCACGGCTTCGATATCATCACGAACGGCTGCATCTTGCAGGAT
Source organism: Paenibacillus sp. FSL M7-1414 (assembly GCF_038003195.1). Classification (NCBI taxonomy): domain Bacteria; kingdom Bacillati; phylum Bacillota; class Bacilli; order Caryophanales; family Paenibacillaceae; genus Paenibacillus; species Paenibacillus sp. FSL M7-1414. Next base: position 2,525,780 of record NZ_JBBOOS010000001.1, read on the forward strand.
GCTTCGAATGTTCTCCGTTTCATCTGGTGTGATGATGTATTCAACAATCTGATAACCCGCTTCATTCAGAAGCTGGTGCATGAGCTGGCCACTGGTGTCGGTGTCTTTGGTGCGGGTGTCAGAAACTGTAACTATCATGCACGATACCGTGGTTGGAGCTTCCTGGCGATGTTGTTCCACTGAATTAGTCATGAATCTTCCTCCTTCAATCAACATGTCCTCATAGCATAGACCATCCGGTAGAATCAGGCAATGTACTGGGGAAGAGTTGAACATTATTGCACAACGAATGCGGGATGGTGTACACTCGCTAGATATATATAGTCAGGTTACAAGAAGGACAATCAGAGAGGTGTTTAAGGATGAACGAAACGATTTTAAAAGAACAATCCATACCTGTATATATACTGTCAGGTTTTTTGGGGAGTGGCAAAACAACATTGCTTGTTCAGTTGATCGAACATTGGCAACAGCAGGGTTTGCGTCCCGCAGTGGTTATGAATGAGTTAGGCGAAGTCAATCTGGATGGTCAGATTGTGGATTCCACCGTTCCGATGACAGAGATGTTAGGCGGCTGCATCTGTTGTACTGTACGTGGTGACTTGGGATTGCAACTTGCTGATCTCGTTCAAGAGGAATCACCGGATGTGATCATCATTGAAGCAACTGGTGCCGCGAACCCAATGGAGATTTTGGATGCGGTAACGGAGACCTCACTCTACATGCGACTGGAACTGAAAAGTCTCATTACTGTTGTGGATGCAGCGCATCTATCTGGCCTATATCAGGAGCAGAAGGGGCAGACGTTCAAACTGATGCAGGAGCAGATTCGTTGTGCGTCTGTGCTTCTCTTAAACAAAACGGATCGGGTGAGTGCACAGGAACTGAAGGACTTGGAACAGCTTTTGGCAAAATGGAATGGCTTCGCACCTGTAATTCCTACGGTCAAGTGTGAGGTGGAGATGGATATGTTGCTTCGCAGTGGGGCAGACGTGCATGTACGTGATTCAGCTTCTGAAGCAGGTAAGCCGGCTCACCAAGAACATCATGTTCATACGGAAACCTGTGGCACAGATGGATGCAGTCATGGACATGAACATACACATCATACAGTCCAAGGCGATGCTACGAATACTGACGCATCTCATAACCATAGTCATGACCACGGTCACGAGCATTCTGCTCCACATGCCTCACACGAACATGTTATGGTGTATACGCATTATTTCAGTCATCCGGTGAACAGTGAGGCGTTTGAACAATTTGTATCTGCTTTGCCACGGGATGTGTATCGAGCAAAAGGCATTTTATCGTTTAGTGACACAGCGAGTCGCTTCTGGTTCCAGTATGCCTACCGTGAATCGGACTACATGAAGATCACACCTCAGGGAGAGGTCCCTAATGTTGCAGTGTTTATAGGTGAACATTTTGACCAAACTGTCATTCGTGACCAATTACTGGAATTGGAAGCGATAAAGTAGGTTAGATGATTCAATATTCCTCCGAACTGGGTATTAAGATGCATAGCAAACTTTGCCTGGGAGGTAACTTTAAATGACACAACAACAATATCAACAATGTATCGATGCTTGCCTGGAGTGCATGAATGCTTGCAACGTATGTTACATATCGAGTCTGAAAGAATATGATCTGGCGATGCTGCGTGATTGCATTCGTTTGAATCGGGAATGTGCGGAGATTTGCAGTTTTGCTGCACAAGCGATGACACGTGGAAGTGATTTTATTGCTGAGATATGCGAATTGTGTGTGAAAGCTTGTGAAGCTTGCGCCGCAGAGTGTGGCAAACATCACCATGATCACTGCCAAGCATGTGCAGAGGCTTGCCGCAGATGTGCAGAAGCTTGCCGATTGATGGCAGCAGTAGCGTAATTATTTTTTCTCTGGAATATATATAATTAAAACCGATAATGACCGTTGTCCCCTAAGGGAAGGCAGTGAACACAGGCATCTGAGACGATGTGCCTATGTGTTGCCTTTCAGTAGGGGATTTTTAATGCGGGTTGCCAAGTCTGATCGTGGTATGTATAATGATGGCAATGAATTGAAACGAAGAATATCAATGATCGGGAGAGTAACCAGATCCATACATGACAGCGAGCCGGGAGAGGTGGAAGCCGGTATGATATGACCTGAGTGAACCGCACCCGTGAGATGGTTATCCGAAAAGATGTTTGCATCCTGAGTGTGGGTGTACTATATCTGTCTGAGGGTAATTCGGCTTGCGACCGTTATACGCATCGAGCGGAACAGGTTCTACTGGTATGCATGTTGATGCATATTAAGAGTAGCTGTTCACCTAGAGTGGTACCGCGGGAACTGTTAAGTCAGCTCTCGTCTCTTATGTAGAGGCGAGAGCTTTTTTGTGTTTATTTTAACCCAATAATGAATGGATAAGGAGTGTTCGACATGTTGATGAAGCAGGCTGCGGCCGATATTGCCCCTTTAACGGGATTGAATGAAGAAGAGGTTCTAAGATTACTCGAAGTCCCACCGCAGGCGGAGATGGGTGATGCAGCCTTCCCTTGTTTTGTATTAACGAAGTCATTAAAAAAAGCACCGGCAGTCATTGCGACCGAGCTCGCAACGGGATTGCAGGCAGCAGGACTTGAAGCGACTCCCGCCGGGCCGTATGTAAATATCCGTTTCAACCGGGAGAAGCTCGCGCCGAATCTGCTGAAAGAACTGGGGAATGCCACATTTGGTAAGCTTCAGCTTGGTCAAGGTTCACGTGTTGTGATTGATATGTCTTCCCCTAACATCGCAAAACCCTTCGGAATTGGACATTTGCGTTCTACTGTAATCGGTGCAGCACTGTATAGGTTGTATAACGAAGCGGGTTATACCTCCGTAAGTGTGAATCATCTGGGAGACTGGGGAACCCAGTTTGGCAAGCAGATCGCAGCGTACAAGCGGTGGGGCAATGATGAAGCCTTGCAGGCAGACCCGATCCGTACTTCTCTGGAGCTGTATGTGCGTTTCCACGATGAGGCGGAGAACGATCCTTCTCTGGAGATTGAGGCACGGGAGTGGTTCCGCAAGCTGGAGCAAGGGGATGATGAAGCACAGCGGTTATGGGCGTTCTTTGTGGAAGTGAGCATGAAGGAATTCAACCGGATGTATGAACGTCTGAATGTACAGTTCGACCATACGCTGGGGGAGAGCTTTTACAATGACAAGATGGGCGCGGTGGTTGAAGAACTCAAGGAGAAAGGTTTACTTGAAGAGAGTGATGGAGCACTCGTGGTACGTCTGGAGGACGAGAACATGCCCCCGTGCCTGATTATCAAAAAAGATGGAACAACAATCTATCCTACACGGGATTTGGCTACGGCGGTTTATCGTCATGAGGTGATGAAGGCAGATCGGTTGTTATATGTGGTCGGAGGCGAGCAGAAGTTACATTTCCGGCAGGTATTTGCGGTCCTATCCCGGATGGGTCATGAATGGTCTGCGAAGTGTGAACATATCCCGTTTGGCTTAATGCGTTTTGAGGGACGGAAAATGTCTACACGTCGTGGTAAAGTCGTCTTTTTGCAGGAAGTGTTGGATGAGGCAGTTGCTCGTGCACTACAGATTATTCAGGAGAAAAACCCGAATCTGGAGAACCCTCAGAAAGTGGCCGAGGCTGTTGGTGTAGGTGCAATTGTCTTCGGTGATCTACGTAATAATCGGTTAAACGATGTGGACTTCTCACTGGAAGATGCGGTGAGTTTTGAAGGGGAGACCGGACCCTATGTGCAATACACCCATGCTCGGATTCAAAGTGTGCTTGCCAAGGCAGAAGAGGCGATCCGCGTGGAAAATGAAAACCCTCTGCCTAACCCCAGCCTTGCGGATGGTGAGAATGACACAGTGACCACTCCATCCTGTGTCGGAGATACCTCATGGGCATTGCTGAAACTGCTTGGTGAATATCCCGAGTATTTGGAAAAAGCAATTCATCGGAATGAGCCTTCGGTCATTGCCAAATATACAATAGATGTCGCTCAAGCATTCAACCGCTTCTATCACGCCGAACGGATTGCGGATGCGTCATCTGATGTAAGATCCTTCCGGGTGGCATTGGCCAAACGGACTGCCGAACGCCTCGCGTACAGTTTACATTTGCTAGGTGTGCAAGCTCCAGAGCGGATGTGATCCCAGGTGATATGGAGTACACGTGGACTTTTCAAGAAAGCCGATCAAGATGTAGCAGACTCATCAGGTCGAGGTATGTTGCTTCAACAAGTGAGCAAGCGATTAGGCAGTACTCAGGTACTGAATCAAATTAATCTGGAAGTGAAACAGGGCGAATGTTCTGTGCTTGTTGGCAGAAACGGCTCGGGCAAAAGCACGTTGCTACGTATGTTGGCAGGTATTTTGTTACCCGATACAGGATCGATCCAGCGCACAATGAAGGGTTCTGATGGGTATGCAGTAGATGGTCTGCCACGTTTACCCTTTACCTCTGGAGAGTACTTGTGGGACATGGGTCGGATTCGGGGCATTCGCCCCGAAGTACTGCGTGGGCGGATTAGAGAACTTAGTGAACTTTTATATCTCGATACCGCGATTGATCAGAAGTTACCCTTATTATCGAAGGGCACACTGCAAAAAGTAAATTTGATTCAGGCCCTGTTACCTGAACCGGGTGGTCTTTTGTTGCTGGATGAACCTTTATCAGGCTTGGATATTCCAGCTCAAGAGGCAGTTGTATCCTTATTGGGGCAATGGAAGGATGAAGGGACATCCATCGTTACAGCGTGCCATGAACCGTTGCTTATTGAACGTTTGGCAGACCAGGTGATTGTGTTGAAGCAAGGCCGCGTCCTCCGTTACTGGAGTCGTGAAGATATACTACAAGCTGGCGAACCCGTTGTATGTATTCAAAGTCTGACGGAAGCTGGAGAGGATCTGGCCAAAAATCCATCCGTTGTACAACAACCGGGAGTACTGTCTTTAGTTCGTAATACAAACTCGGAGAAATCCAAGTCTTGGTTGTGGGATTGGAAAGTAGTTCAACAATCAACTGATGATGTACTCAGAATGATTCTGGCTTCCGGAGGTTCGGTTGTGTCCGTACAACAGGAAGAAAGTCAATTACATATGGAAAGTCTGCTGGAAGGACAACATCCAGCTGTACATGCGAGTCGTGGAGATGTCACAGAATCTGTGGACTTAAGCTCTTCCATGGATGATGCGGGGGGAGAAGCCAAATGATCTATCTGACCCGATATTTGTTAAGGCATCACATTCGCTCACAGAAATATTTTGCACCGGTTATCTTTTATATCATCGCCATGCTGCTAATCTATTCCTACAAACCCAACCCTATTGCGGACAGTTACAGTGTTACGGCTATGCTGTTATTTCTGGCAGCTGCTTGGCTCGGAGTAATGGTGATGAATACGGAACCTGCAAAGCAGTATCAATTGCTCGTCCTTCATACAGGAAGCAGGCGTAAGGTTGTAACAAGTCAACTCATTTGTGCCTGGATAATGCAATTCATGCTCACCGTAATCACTGTGCTGTATCCCGTGTTCGCTGGAATGTTCGAGAGACAACCCACAGGTGAGGAGTGGATGATGACTTGGTTAGGACATTTGGGGTTATCACTGCTGGGATTAGGCATCAGTGTATTTTTTCAAAAATCGTACATTCCCTTGCTTAGTCGAAGTATGCCTGCCCTCATTATTGTATTATTACTATCGTTTATCCAAGGTTCCTTAAGTGAACGTTTGCCTGAATCATTAGAATGGCTTGGCCGCATTCTTCCGCCAGCTTTTTATCTGGTTCGTGAGATGATGTTATTTGATGAATCAAAGATGGACTCTTTTGTTTCGGTTACGCTGTGGACTGTGCTCTACGCAATGGGGTTACTAATCATCCATGTGTGGCTGTCCGGTAGAAGAGATCTGCGGAGTTAGAAGACGCGCTTCCCGATAACTTGAATGTTGCTCTTGGTTTGGTTAGGATAGAGGGACATGGAATGGTTAACATTGTACGGTTGAAGGGGGCGCTCGCATATGCAAAATACAGATATCCAGAATGGTGACATGCTGGACAGCGAACACTCCAGGGAATTGTTTGCCTATTACGGATTGGCCGTGTACTACGGGCAGGCGCTTGAACAGCAGCTGGTCAATCTGATTTTATTAATGAAAATGTCTCAGGGCAAAGCCGTGTCTGAAGAGGATCTGGAAGATCTGTACGAACGAAAGATGAGCAGTTCACTGGGGCAGCTCATTCACGAAGTGCGCCATCATTTTACATTCTCTGAGGAAGAGACTCGCCAGTTGAATGAATTATGGCAGCAACGTAACCGTATCGTACATCATTATTTCAAGGAACGAATTCACGAGACATTCAGTCCGGAAGGACGATCACGCATGATTAAGGAATTGGAGGATTTCAAAGACCGTGCACAGGAGTTGGAGATCCGTCTTCAGCAATATACGGGTGCCTGGATTGCAGAGCTTGGTCTGGATGCCGAATCCGCAGCAGCTCTACAAACGCTGGAGCGGATTCATACCGAGAGTATGCAAGCAAGGGCTTTGGAAGAGGATGAATGACAAGCAAACGGATAACGAAACGCTGGATATTAATGACGGTTCTGGCTGTAGTATTGGGTGGAATCCTGTGGACCGTGGTTACCGCAATCCGTATATCTGCATATACGGATGAGGATTCATCCAGGATATCGGATGCAGCAATCATTCTGGGCGCAGCCGTGGCGGGGGATAACCCTTCACCTGTATTTCGCGAACGTATTGAACACGGGATTGAGTTATACCGTCAGGGTACCGTTCGTAATCTGCTTTTCACAGGCGGGTCAAGTGGTGATGGAGAACATACGGAAGCTGAAGTGGGTCAGAAGTATGCCATCGCACATGGAGTAGATCCTGCGAACATTCGCATAGAGACCAAATCCAGAATTACCGAGGAGAACCTGGTCAATTCAATTCCGATTGGTGAACAGGCCGGTTATCAAACCTATACGATTGTGAGTGATCCTTTACATATGAAACGGGCCATGAAGCTGGCTGCCGGACTGGGTATGGATGCCGTACCCTCTCCGACACGAACTACGGCGTATCGAACCTGGCGCAGCAAGTTTCCTTTTCTCGCAAGAGAGACCGTGATGTACATGGGATATACGATCAAAGGATGGATAGACAATCCGCAGTAGCCATGAGGTTGCACGCGGATTGTTTTTTTGTCTGGACGAAATAAACAGTAACCGAACATGCCTCCAGATGAAAATACAAAAAACCGATTTACACCGCAAACCCTGAGGTAGCTGTGTAGATCGGTTTTTGTTTTGCCCTCGAGTACATCATTTTGATTGGTTACTTAAAGAGCTATCTGTTTTACTCTGTTATGCATTGCCTCCGGCAAAGGAGGTTGAGGTTGGAATGATCTCACCCGACGGATTCTCGCTGGTTGCACTCGCTGCTGCTTGCGCACCTTGCTGGAGCTGATACATTTTATAATAGCGGCCTTTAAGCTCCATCAGTTCATCATGTGCACCTTGCTCAACGATACGCCCGCGATGCAAAACCAGAATCTGATCTGCCGAACGAATAGTGGACAGACGGTGAGCAATGATGAAGGTGGTACGTCCTTTTTTGAGGACTTCGAGTGCGTTCTGAATCAATGCTTCCGTTTCCGTATCAATATTGGCTGTCGCTTCATCCAAAATGAGGATGGCCGGATCAAACGCCAGTGCACGAGCAAAGGAGATCAACTGACGCTGTCCAGCAGACAATGTACTTCCTTTTTCGATGACAGGTTCGTCAAAGCCTTTAGGCAAATGGGCCAGTATGCGTTCAGCACCTACATCACGCAGCGCCTGTTCAATTCGCTCACGGGAGATCTTCTCATCGCCGAGACTGACGTTGGAAGCAATGGTGCCTGTGAACAGATACGGGTCCTGCAATACAATTCCCATATGCTCGCGAATCCACTGTTTAGGCAGATCTTTGACGTTCTGACCGTCAATCGTGATCTTGCCTTTTTGCGGGTCATAGAACCGGAACAGCAGGTTGATGATTGAGCTTTTACCAGAACCGGTGTGACCGACCAGAGCGACTGTCTGACCTTGGGATGCTTTGAACGAGATATTGTTAAGCACGTAATCTTTTTTATAGGCAAAGGATACATCATCGAAGACAACATTCCCTTTGTATCTTGGCATGGAGCCATCGGTCACAGCTTCTCCCTTTTCATCCATCAGCTCAAAGACGCGACCAGCAGATACGAGGGAGGAGTCCAGGTTGGCGAGTTGATTCACCATACCGGTGATTGGCTGGAACAAGCGACCCAGAACATCAACGAAGGCATACAGAACACCTAATGAGATAATACTTGTGCCATCCAACACGCTGGAACCGAAGTACCACAGGACAACCGCAAAGGCGATATTCCGTAATACGTTAACCAGATTGTGTGAGGTGAAGGCATTTAGGTTCAGCATTTTGTTCTGGTGTTTCATATAGTCATCATTCAGATCTTCGAATTCCTGTTTGGTTTGTTTCTGATGGCGGAATACGCGGATAATGGACATTCCCTGAATGGACTCGTTAATGATTGCATTGATTTCACTCAGTCGGGATCGAATGATCGTGTTGTAGCGAGTGGCGAATTTGCGATAGAGCACAATCCATGTAATGAGCATCGGCACAACGAATAATGAGATTAGACCCAAGCGAACATCAAGCAGGAAGAGTGCGACATACACACCTGTAATCGTGATGATTCCTGAGAAAAAGTTCGAAAGAACAGCAACGAACAGATCCTTGACGGCTTCTGTGTCGTTTGTGACCCGAGATACAACTTTACCTGCGGGCAGGTTATCAAAAAAGTGAACCGGCAGTCGCTGAATATGGGCATACACATCGTTACGCAGTCTTTGAATGACCTTGTTGGCCGAGGATTGCAGCCAGAAAGTTTTACCAAACTCCATAATGACCGAGATCACGAGGAAGATCATGTAATACACAATTAATTGATAGATGCTGGGCATCTCCGGTTTGTAAAAAGCAAACAGTTCACCCGCGGACAGGGGTGTTGCCGCATATTGGCCTGTTACCTCGCCTGCGCGTGTAACCGTGAGGGTTCCATCTGTATATGTGCGGTCCCCGTCAGGTGCGCTTACCGGTTCGTTTACAAAATAAAAACTTCTGCCGGCTTGTAATACCCGGACTTCGGAACCTTTGTTTTCATCCGGTTCGAACAAGCCTTCGCGTTTGTAGTTCTTACCGTTGTAGACTGCGGCTTCATCTGAAGCTGTTGTCTCATAGAAAGGCTGCTCAATCGCGAGCAAGTGATTGTCGATCATGGATTTGGCGATGAACGGTCCGGCAAGTTCGGCCGCAACACCAATGGTAAGCATAATTAATGCAGCGATAAATGTTCCTTTGGCTTTCAAGGCGTAATCAAGCAGCCTTTTGCCTGTATTAGACTTCAATGAATTGACCTCCTACGTGGACAGATTGGACTCGACCTGTTGCCGTTCATACTGTTCACGGTACCAGCCGTTCATGGCTAACAATTCCTGGTGAGTGCCTTCTTCCGTAATTTTCCCGTGCTCCAGTACGATGATTCGGTCAGCGTGTTCAATAGCAGACAGGCGATGAGTCGAGATCAGCGTGGTTTTGCCCGAGCGTTTGTTGCGTATATTTTCAATGATTTTGGCTTCAGTACGTGCATCGACAGCAGATAAGGCATCATCGAGGATCAGAATATCAGGATTAGCAATAAAGGCACGCGCCAGCGATACCCGCTGTTTCTGTCCACCGGACAGAGAGATTCCTTTTTCACCAACGAGTGTATCCAGTCCATCGGATAAGGTTCCCAGATCCCCGTCAAAAGCGGCGGTACGAATGGCTTCCATGATAACTTCATCACTGGCCCCAGGTTGACCAAATTGAATGTTTTGACGAACTGATTTGGAGAACAGAACTTGTTCCTGTGGTACGTACCCAATCCAGCTGTGCAAGTCATCTTTGGCGATATCCTGAATCGGATGACCCGAGATGCTTAATGTGCCCGAACCGGCAGGGTATTCATGAAGCAGTTGTTTGAGCAAAGTAGACTTACCGCTACCCGTACGACCCACAACACCCAATGTTTGACCCCGTCGTAGCGAAAAGCTGATATGACTGAGATTGTCGACAGTGGAACTTGGGTAACGGAATGTAACATCCTGCATCGCAATTTCTTCCGGATTCGTAACGTGAGCAGGTTGCTCCACATCTTGTACGGCAGGTTCTACCGATAAAGTCTCGTTGACCCGATCAAGCGAAGCGCTACCACGTTGCATCAGGTTAATTAATTCGCCGATGGCAAACATGGGCCAGATCATCATCCCCAGGTACATGTTAAACGATACGAGATCCCCCAGGGTAATTTCATTATGAAATACAAGATAAATGCCGTAGGCAAGTGCAATCACATAACTGAGTCCAACGAAGAGGCGGATGGTGGGTTCAAATAGGGCATCCATTCTGGCAACAGCCAGATTTTTACGATACACATCTTCGGTCACGTCGGCGAACCGTTTCTCGTCCAGACGTTCCTGCACATAAGCACGCACGACACGAATCCCGGCGATGGATTCCAGCACCTGGTCGTTCATATCTCCGAATGCATCCTGTGCCAGGGTGTAACGTTGATGTACAGCTTTACCATAGATCATCATGGCAATGGCGATAAAAGGTAATGGCAGGATTGCCGCCAAGGTCAGTTTCCAACTAACCAGGAAACCCATGGCGAACAATACGGTGGCCAGAAAGGCTGTAGAGTCTGTTAAGGTCAGCATGCCGAAGCCTGCTGTAGTGGCAATGGAACGAAGATCATTGGTGGCCCGAGCCATCAGATCTCCTGTTCTGTTTTTCTCAAAAAAGGGAGGAGTCATCCGTAACAAGTGGTCCATAAAGCGGGAACGAAGCAGCCGCTCCACTAGGTTGGCACCACCAAATAGTTTGTGCATCCAAACGTATGTAACCAGATAGATAATGATGACCGTTCCTAGAATAAGCAAAATATAACGCGTAAGTGAGGTGCCGGTAATGGAACCGCGCACAATCTCGTCGATGGCATTACCAAGAAGACGAGGAGGCAGCAGTTCGGCAATGCCCACCAGAATAAGCAAAATGACACCGGTTAGGTATCGTTTGCGTTCCAGCCGGAAGAACCAGGCCAGGTTTTTAAGTACAGAGAACAAGTGTTATCCCTTCCTTTCGATGTCCGAGAAATGCAAATTCCGTTCATGAATGCCGAAATGTACCCACAAAAAAAGACATACCGCACGCAGGCGGTATGTCTTCATATAATCATACGGCAGCATGGCTCAGAGAACAGAGCCGTCACCATATATAAGTTCGATTGTGAGTATACATCACAGAGGTTCTAATGAAAGATCGCCTGTCATGCCGACTTATGAACGGAATAATGATTTCGGGTGTGCTCCGGTATTTAGTTGTGTGCTGAATTGACCTATCATATGTTTGTTAAACACCGTAATCACCCTTTCTTTTTTTGGAAATAAATACAATGTAGACCTCGTATGTTTGCATCTTAACACCGGCTTTTACAATCTGTCAAACATTTTTCACAACTTATTTTGTCTTTATGTGGTCACTCGGGTTTGTATTCAAGTCCCTGTCGAGATATGATGGAACATATATATACAGAAGGAGCTGACACCAAATGAGTACCATACATGTATCCGATCAAGCTGCTCGCTGGTACAAGGAAGAGCTGAATTTGAACGAGGGAGACAGCATTCGATTTTTTGCCCGTTATAGCTCTGGCGGAGGTCTTCACCCTGGATTTTCGCTAGGTATTGCTGTGGAGAAACCAAGACATCCTGCGGATCAAACCGAAGTGTCGGGGATTCAATTCTTCATGGAAGATCACGATTATTGGTATCTGAAAGGGCACCAACTGCATGTGGATATTGTAGATGAAGGTCAAGATATCGAATATCGTTACACGGAAGTCTAAGCAATAGATGGATTACAGGTCGCCACCGGCTTCCGAGTAGGAGGAGGGGATAAGCAGTGAATCTGCCACCACGAGATTTGGCCCAGTATATCGCAAAACGCTCTCATATTGTTGTAAAAGCGGCGGTGCGGGCTGAGAACGAACAAGGTGAATTACTGCTGATTCAGCATGCTGAACATGGTCACTGGCGGTTGCCAGCAGGTGAGATGCGTCCGGGTGAGGCTATTGAAGATGCTGCACATCGGGAGTTATGGGAAGAGACAGGTTGGACTGCTGATACCATGACACTGGAAGGTCTCTATTCGGGGCCTGACCTTCGGTATCTGCATTCAAGCGGAGATGAAGAGTATTATGTCATTGCCCTGTTTCGGACAGTGATCATTCAGGATGACCTTGTGGAGTCGCGTGTAAATAGTGATGCAGGTCTGAAGTTTTTTGCGCTGGAGTCGTTACCACCTCTGAATCAGATTAGCCGAATCCTGTTAGCGCGGGATATTGCAGAATAAAATAAGTGTTGACCGCAAAAAAAATGACCTTGGCATGCACGATAAAGTGGATGCCAAGGTCATTTTTTTGAAAATCCGATTCTGGTGCTCAGAGCATGAATTACACCTGATCCAGTGGTTCATCATCCATCGCAAAATCAAAATCATCAATATCGAATACCTGTACAGGTGATTCAGACTCAATTATGCGTGCAATCAGTTCAACCTGATCGGTAAGAATCGGGATACTCAGGCGCTGAGATGTCAGTAGCAGTTCGGTCTCAATGGGATCGAAATACTCCCCGTACTGTGCCGTATCTATTGCATTGATAATGGCAATGGATACTTGGTCACCAAATAAAATGGAGGGGCTTTTGGCCCATGGAACAAGTAACGCACGCTCTATTTTTTTCTTATTCAGCGGTTCCTCGAAATAAGAAATCATTTCATTGATTTTGGATTTCACATGCTGATCATCTGCCGGGTTATCCATCATGGGATCAGGACTGGTCTGGAATTCATATAGCTCAAGGATGGTGGTATAAGGAACAATATATTCAACAGGCGCGGGCGGCGCTAGCAATTGACCGTAAATAGCCACCATCACGGCTTCTGTAATAAACTGACGTGACATGTTCCTTAATCCTCCTGCGCCATTAATAGTTGCAAAGTGAATCTATACGTTTATGCAACAGCATAACCATAATAGTACGTGTTCAAATAGGACGGTTTTCAGTACCGAGAAGATGGGATGAAGCTAGAAATGGAGTAGCGGAGCGTAGGGAAAACTACGTGAGCAACCGCAATGTTTCCAAAGGAAACATACTTCGTAAGCCTCCCGCTTATTTCGGCTGAATTCCATATTCGATGCTGAGGATGCCTTTAGGCATCCTTCGTAATCAAAAGCGGACTTTTTGAACAACCTCTAATATGCATTATTCTGCTGTAGACTCGTGTACATAATTTGCATGAATAGAAGTATATCACACAACGGTGGGAAATACAGCCAATCTGCATAGCATGTAAGGTCACAAGCTTCACAATTTGATTCAGGATTTGCCCAGCAGCAATGATAAAATTCCCGCCGCAATCAATGGACCCACAGGCACACCCTTGAATAGGGCAACCCCAAGTACCGTTCCGATTAACAGCCCTGCAACGACAGTTGGCTGTGTACCCATCAACGTAGCGCCACGTCCTCCGAGATATGCCACCAGTAATCCTACGCCAATGGCGAGCAGTGATTTCCAGTGCAGGAAAGACTCACCGATCGTCTGCAGACTCATCTTGCCACTGGCAAGAGGTGCCATCACGCCAATGGTCAGAATGATAATGCCCAGTGTAAGTCCGTATTTTTCAAGCCATGGAAATGCCTGATTCAGGTTCAGGACTCGTAACAACAACAGAAATACCATCGCTACGGTCACAGGTGTGTTGCTGCTGATAATCCCGAGAGCCGCAAATACGAGCAACAGCAGGGAAGTCATATCCATTGCTTTCATTTCCCTTCAGTCTGTCCACGTTGTTTGCTAACGATATGTTCCGCAATGTAACGTCCATGCCAGCGCCCGGATTCAATAAAGACTTCATTGGCATTACGCCCCGAAGCGATGACTCCGCCCACATATACACCAGGTACGCTGCTTTCCATCGTTTGTGCATCATATAGAGGTTTATCCATATCATCAGACATCTCCACACCTACCGACGTGAGTAGTTGACGATCTGGACGGAAACCGGTCATTGCCAGTACGAAGTCATTATCCAATTCCCGAGTGGAACCATCCGTGTGTATCAGACGAATCGAATCATCGAGTATTTCATTCACGCGTGATTCCAGGTGGAGTGTGATATGACCTTTTGTCACCATGCTCTCGAATAGCGGACGTACCCACGGTTTAATATGCTGGGACAGACCACTGCCGCGATAAACCATATCAATATGTGCTCCGACCCGAACCAGTTCCATGGCCGCATCCACGGCTGAGTTGCTTCCGCCAATAATGGCGACACGTGTACGGGTATAAGGGTGGGCTTCCCGGAAGTAGTGGGTCACCTTATCTTTATCTTCTCCAGGGATGCCCAGATAGTTAGGATGGTCAAAATAACCGGTAGCTACAACTACATTGCGTCCAACATGTACGATGGCTTCCCCGCGGCGATTGAGCGTATGTACCTCAAACGTACCATCATCCTTGCGTTTAATTTCACGGGCTTCCTCATAGTTATGAACACGCAGACCAAAATGTTCGGCTACCCTACGATAATAGGCAAGTGCTTCATAACGAAACGGTTTATCATTAGGTGTGCTGAACGGAACGTTTCCGATCTCAAGCAGCGGGGCTGTGCTGAAAAACTGCATATGGGTTGGATACAGATAAATAGATTGAACGATATTGTATTTCTCAACGATCACAGCGGACAGTCCCAGCCGCTCACATTCAATGGCAGCAGACAGACCGCATGGGCCTCCGCCGATAATAATGACATCTTCCATGTTCTTAATCCTCCTTATTTCAAGCAATATAATCCTACCGTAAATAACGAGCCAATGCCAGTTCAAGCGTGGAGTTTAATTAGACAAGCTTACTTGAAACCAAAGGAGTTGACGTGTAGAGAAGAAAAGACTAATATCAAATTAGATATATATCTAATTGAAAGCGAGATGAACGATGATGCAGCTGGAGAAAATTGTGGCTTATCATAAAGCGTTGGCTGACCCGACCCGGCTTCGCATGCTGCTGTTGTTGGCACAGGGTGAACTACACGGACAGGCACTTGCCGAGCGGCTGAATCTTTCACAGCCAACCGTGACACATCATGCATCCAAGCTGAGAGAGGCGGCGCTGATTAAGGAACGACGGGAGAAAAATACAGTGTATTTCACACTCAATCCTTCGTTTATCCGCGAGAATGCACAGGCTTCGGTTGATTTTATCTTTAATCGAGAGGAGGTTACGGATATGAGTGATGTGAACGAAACATTGAAAGCGTCGGTCATGAGGAATTTTTTCTCCAAAGATGGACGACTGCGTCAGATTCCGGCTCAATACAAGAAAAAACTGATTGTACTTGGTCATCTGGTCGGGCAGCTTGAATTTGGTCGGAAGTATACGGAAAAAGAAATCAATACATTTATAAAGCAATACCATGAAGACTTTGCCACGATTCGGCGGGAATTTATCATGCATCAGTTCATGTATCGGGAAGAGGAGATCTATGAATTGAATCCGAAGGAAATGTGGACACGCTGGGATCAGGTTAAATAGAGTAGCTGGTGGTAAAAAAAGTTTGGGCTTGACAACTGTTAAGCTCAGTGTGTAACATAATGGATAATTCTACAAGGGAGGCGATTGTTTATGACAAATTTAAATGCAGTATACGTTAATTTGAATATGAACAGCGTCTCCGGAACGGATCAAAGCATGTAATTTTGCGTTAGATGGATAGCAATATCCATTGTAACGTGAAGTATCGCATGCTCAGGTGAAGCCACGGGTGACGCACCCGTGGCTTTTTTGTTTGCCGATAAAAGGGTGTTCCTGAATGGTTTATATCGGAGGGTTAAGTATTCTATCCGGTAGATCTACAAGAAGGGATGATCTTTGATTCGGCTAACTACCTATTGCCACGGGTGTATTTCTACTCGTGGTTTTTTGTTTTGATCTGAACCGGAGATGATTGTTCACTCGGCTTGAACGAAGTAAACAACTTATTTTGGGAGGAATTTTTATTTTAGATAACCATATTGAGAAGTACGGCTGGTCAGCAAAGTGGCAGGAACTGTGGCAAGAGACAGGGATGGAAGAGCAGGAGAAAAAGCCAGCCAGAATTATCGCAGACCATGGACATCTGCTACGTTTGATTACAGAAGAGGGCGAATGCTGGGGAAGGATTTCGGGCCGAATGCGTCATGATAGTCTGGAGACCAGCTTGGCACCGGCGGTTGGAGATTGGGTGGCCATTACAGGTCAGTCGGGTGAAGAAGCAATTATTCACAATCTGGTGCCACGTCGGAGCAGGGTATCAAGGCAGGCGGCAGGTCCGGTGACCAAGGAACAATTAATCGCCGCAAACGTAGATACACTGTTAATCGTGGCAGCACTTAATCATGATTTCAACCTTAGAAGGCTCGAAAGATACGTGCTGATGGCTTGGAATGGTGGCGTAAGGCCAGTCATTGTTCTGAGCAAAAGTGATCTGTGCAACAATGTGGAAGAACAGATCCGAAGTGTAGAAGGGATTGCTCCAGGCGTTGAAGTGCTTGCGATATCTGCAGTGGAGGGTCAAGGTAAATCCTTACTGGAACGATATTTGCAGCCAGGGCTGACTGTTGCGCTCACAGGATCTTCTGGCAGTGGCAAGTCTACGCTGGTGAACTGGATGATGGGTGAGGATGTGCAGCTTACGCAATCCGTTCGCGAGGGAGACAGTCGGGGGAGACATACGACAACACACCGGGAGATGTTTGTACTTCCACAGGGAGCCGTATTGATCGATACTCCAGGAATGCGCGAGCTTAATCTCTGGGATGAGGGCAATGATGGGCTGTCGCATGCGTTTGGAGAAATTGAAGAACTTGCCGCCACGTGCCGATTTCTGGATTGCAGTCATACACGGGAAGCTGGATGTGCAGTGAAAGAAGCCATACAGGATGGTTCATTGGATGAAAAAAGACTGAATAATTATCTGAAAATGCAGAAGGAATTGCAATATCAGCAGCGCAAGGAAGAAGTGGCATCCAGAAGGCGTACCGCTTCCAGCAAACCGGCCAATAGTCGCAAACCCAAGCACTCCCGTAGTGTGAAAGAGTGGGAAGAAGCCTGAAATCAGGCGGGCATCATCCGGTATCTTGCATAAGATAGGTCAGGAGGGATGTCATTATGCCAGATTACAGGATTATTGTAGATCTGTCTGACCACATGTTATATCTTCTGGACGGCAATCAGGTGATTAAGGGCTATCCTGTGGCCACCGGCAAGATGCTCACGCAGACTCCAAACGGGGAGTTCACTATTGTTAACAAACAATCGAACCCAGGTGGGCCATTTGGCGTGCTCTGGATGGGGCTGTCTGCTCCCCATTATGGCATACACGGAACCAATGAGCCTTGGTCTATTGGCAAATCTGTCTCCCACGGTTGTATACGCATGTACAACTCGGATGTACTGGATCTGTCTTCCAAGGTATCTGTAGGCACTAGGGTAACGATCCGGCCGTAGGGCCGGATTTTACTTTTATAAGAGGCAGTTCAAAAAGTCCACTTTTGATTACGAATCCTGCCTAGCGGCATCAGGACTGAAGTGGATGAATTTGGAATTATAGAAAGAAGAACATATAATATGGTAAAGCTACGGCAGTTACGAGAGAAAGTGAGGGATAGCTATGCTGATCAGGCCAGCGCGTGAAGGGGATGCGCAGGGGATAGCTTATGTACATACTGAGAGTTGGAAAACTACGTATCGGGGAATTGTGCCTGACGATTTTTTGGATCATTTGACTATAGAATCAAGATTGTCTCAGTGGGAGAAGACTATTCGTTCTGACGAAAAGGATCAGATCCTGGTGGTAGCTGAACAGGATGATGGGAACATTGTCGGATTTGCTTGTGGGGGTAAGGAGCGTGAAGGCAAATTACCTTATGATGGAGAGTTGTATGCTATATATTTGCTGAAGGAAGTGCAACAAACGGGGATAGGTCAACAACTCGCGACACATGTCGTTCATCATCTGCAGACCCACAATATGAAACGTTTGATCATATGGGCTTTGGAGCGTAATTCAGCTTGTCGCTTCTATGAAAAGATGGGAGGCACTCCAGTCCAGACACAGTCCCTCCGCATTGGTGGTCAAGATCTGATCGAAGTTGGCTACGGATGGGAGGACTTGAGCCTCTTTGGAGAGAAGAGCCTGCCCGACTGTTGAAAGACGTCCAGATGCTGAGAGAATAGTGGGGGTTGTATTGTTTCCCTTAAGCTTAAAGAATGGAAGAGCTAATTCAGGTCTTCACGTTTGCGTAATTCTGAACAAGGTTAATGATGTATTACACCGTTGTGCAGGTGTGACATTTAATCTTGATCAGGAGGCGTATTCACATGACTTTAATGGACACTGAACATACAACATGGACGAAACAATATATTAATGGCAGCTGGGTAGATGGCTCCGGTGAGAAAACAATGGAGAATATCAATCCTTATACGGGAGAAGTTATTGCCACATGGCGCTCTTCCAATAAGAAAGACATAGATAAGGCTTATGAGTCAGCTCAGAAAAATTCGATTGAATGGGCGAAGTCTTTGCCCGCTGCGAAAGAAGAGGTGTTGCGTAAAGTTTCATCCCTGATGGCGGAGCGCAAAGAGGAGATCATTCAACTGTTGATCACGGAATCCGGGAGTACCCGGATCAAATCGGAGGCGGAGTTTGCAGCGGCTAAACGCATTGTGGATGAAGCAGCATCTTTTCCTTATCGTATGAAGGGTGAGATCATCCCGTCCAATACCCCTGGCAAAGAGAACCGTGTGGTTCGTGAGCCTAAGGGAGTGATTGGTGTTATCGGGCCATGGAACTTCCCTTTGCATCTATGCCTGCGATCTGTAGCTCCAGCGATTGCTCTTGGTAATGGTGTGGTTATTAAGCCAGCATCAGACACTCCGATTACGGCAGGTTGGCTCATTGCCGATTTGTTTGAACAAGCCGGTCTGCCTGAGGGCGTGCTGAATGTCGTTGCGGGAAGTGGCAGTGAAATCGGGGATTACTTTGTCGCTCATCCGGTTCCCAAAGTAATTTCATTCACGGGTTCCACAGAAGTTGGACAAGGGATCGGTAAACTGGCGGGGGAACATTTAAAAGTAACGGCACTGGAACTAGGTGGCAACAACGCGATGGTTGTGCTGGAAGATGCGGACATTGAACGTGCTAGCGAAGCGGCGGTCTTTGGCAAGTTTCTGCATCAGGGACAGATCTGCATGGCGCTGAATCGTATCATTGTGCATGCCGATATTTACGAACAATTCGTCGAATCATTTGTTGCCAAAACGAAGAATGTCCAGGCAGGTGATCCGGCGGATGCCAAAACACTCGTGGGTCCTCTCATCCGGGAAAAAGAGGTAGAACGATTGCTGGAGCTTGTGGACAAAACCAAGGCCGAAGGTGCACGGTTATTGCTCGGAGGGACCAGTAAAGGCAGTGTGCTGTCTCCTACTGTACTTGCCGATGTTAAACCTGAACAAGATATCGTGCAACAGGAATTGTTTGGCCCAGTAGCAGTGATCATGAAAGCTCATGATGAGCAGGAAGCTGTACGTTTGGCGAATGATACTCCTTATGGACTTAGTGGTTCCGTATTCACCCAAGATCTGAATCGAGGATATCAGGTTGCCCAGCGCATTGAATCGGGTATGGTGCATGTAAATGATCAGTCTGTGAACGATGAAGCGCATGTGATGTTTGGCGGTGAAAAAGCTTCAGGGATTGGACGTTTCGGTGGGGATTGGGCGATTGAGAAGTTTACACGTACTCGTTGGATCAGCATTCAGCACCAATATCGGGAATATCCGGGAGTGAAATAAGTCGAAAAAGAGTAAATTAGCAGGGGCATTTATGAATGATTAGAGTGGGTTACAAAAAGATCGACAAATCATGCGAAAGTCCGTCTCCAGCTTGGTGGGACGGGCTTTTTGCACAATATTACACCTTGGCAAAATACGGCTTAATATAAGAGTGGAAAAGCTGTTTGGGGCTGACGCTATCTGGTTATTTATGGATACACGGAAGAATCGATCCGTAAATCCAATGGCAAAGGGGCTTTAAATTCATGTCCATTGACCGCTTTATTCTGAGGAAACTGAATACCTGTCAGGAAGAACATACACGTGCCAATTTGGTTCGGCTGTTTGTCATTCGTATTCGTAAAGCCGAGATTGCGGAAGAACATGATGCCGCCTATGTCCTGAGCAAACTGCACTGAGCGATGGCTGATAATAATTGCGATCAGCTGTTAACGTGTATACAACTCAAAAAAGGAAGCTTGTCTATGACGACAGCTTCCTTTTTCATGTCTTGTAATGAATGTGTCTTGGTTGACTCCTTTTAATATAACGATAAAGCAAGGGAGTCGTTTTCACTTCGACTGTGGAGAATGGCTTCTCCATTAACAATCTCAATACTAATTAAAGAATGCAGACATTTTTGAATGGCGCGTTTACCGTTGCTAATTTTATGCTCAAGAGCACTGCTAAGCAATCTTAATGTCTTCTGCATAGGCTGTTTGTTTTCTTGATTAAAATATACAGGGATTGATTTGTTTTGAAAGGTTATTAGGGTTCTCACTTGAAATCACCTCACGGTTGTTATTTCATACAGCTAATATTAAATTCCAATGCTTAAAATTACCTTAAAATCAGCTTATGAAAACATAAAGGTGGGTAATGTTTGAAAAGTGTTCACAATTCAATTGTGAGCGAAGGAATAAAAGTCCTGAAAAACGTAACTTAATTACCATTTAAATGGAACAAAAAACGATGATTTTCGTATCCTCGCAATATTAAATTGCATAACTGCCACAAAAGTTCTGAGTCGAATGTACGATATTTTAATATATACGTGGGTCATATGTAACAAAATTACAGGTGGTACATTGCAAACAGGGTGTTTATGTAAGAAAATAGGGTTGATATAACGATTCATTCTCTTTTTTTTGATTTAATCTGACATTAGGACAATTTACATATGAGACCATGGGAGGGATTCGGATGATTCTAACCGTGTATTCCGGCCGCGAGGAAGGAGAATGGTTCGACATCGATGTTCCGGACGAATGTACCATTGAACATTTGAAGACATTACTCGGCGTTCGCATTTTTGGACAGGCACCGGGAGACGGCATTCAGTACATCCTTGAAGCCAAGTTTCCGGAAGGTCTGTGGTTCTCTCCGCAGAACGCACAGCAGTTAATGGAAACAGGGCTGCGACAGGGCAGTTGCGTACGTGTACAGCGGGCTTTTTCAACGACTTCGGAAGAAGCGCCTGTATATGGAAGACGTTCATTGTTTCAGC
The DNA here is from genome assembly GCF_038003195.1 of Paenibacillus sp. FSL M7-1414. Taxonomy (NCBI): domain Bacteria; kingdom Bacillati; phylum Bacillota; class Bacilli; order Caryophanales; family Paenibacillaceae; genus Paenibacillus; species Paenibacillus sp. FSL M7-1414. The sequence continues at coordinate 2,547,331 of NZ_JBBOOS010000001.1, forward strand.
AGGACAGCAACGAATAGGGCTTTTGAACGTATACATTCATTATTGAACGAACTAAAGGAGGTCTTCTCTTCGTGAATGTGTTATATCAGCGTTCTCCAAGAATGACACCGGTTCTCAAGGAAGAGAGACTCGAAATACTCAGGCCTCCAACAGAACCGAGCAAACCCACGTTTTCCATGATATCCATTATTGTGCCGATCATGATGACCATGGTTAGCATTGGTTTCTACGTATATATCAATATGACCGGCAAAATGGGCAATAGCAATTATATGATGTTTCAGATGATGACGGTCATGATGATGCTTACTTCTTACACCATTCCATTCTTCGTGTATCTGAGCAACAAGAAATCATATCGCAAAAAATTGGAAGAACGAAAAATAATGTATCTTGCCCAATTGGACAAACACCGGGAAGAACTGAAAGAAGCTCAGGCGGAGCAAGTGAAGAGCCTGTACGAAATTCATGGTGATCCGGGTGTGTGTCTTCAAGTGGTGAAGAACCGGAACAGTTCCTTGTGGGAGCGTTCACCAGAGGATGATGATTTCCTTCAGGTGCGCATTGGTACGGGAGAGATTCCATTCCGAATCAAACTTCAGGTTCCGCGGATTGATGGTTACGAGAAGGATGAGCTGATTGAAGCGGCCCATGAACTTGCGGCTGAATTCCAGACGGTACCAGATGCTTCCATTACATTGCCTTTGTTCCAATCGAAGGTTATGGGACTTGTCGGTGATCGGGAGGAAGTGCTTGCTTCCCTGCGAGTCATCATCTCACAACTGACGGTACGCCATTCCCCGGATGAACTGAAGCTTGCTGCTTTCTATGAAGAAAAGGACAGCAAGGAATGGGACTGGCTTCGCTGGATGCCCCATATCTGGGATGAAGACCAAGGACAACGCTATATGGCCGACAGGCACAGCGGTGCGCATCAATTGGCGGACAGCTTGTTTTCCGTGTTGAATCGGCGTCGTAACAATAAGGAAGACCGCTACAAGAAAAGCGTACAAACGCCGTGCTACGTTGTAATTCTCTCCGATACGCAATTAATTGAAGAAGAACCGTTGCTTCCGCTGCTGCTGGAGTCGGCTCACGAGATTGATGTATGCACCATCATACTGGCTAATCGCAAGGAGTCTCTACCGATGCATTGTCAGTTGATCATGGATGCCTCCAAAGGCAAAGGGGTGTATATCAAAAAAACGGAAGATGCGGATGTTATTCAACAAACGTACAAGCCTGATGTGATCTCGAAGGAGATGGCAGAGGCGCTCTCCCGTTATATGTCACCGATCCGGTTAAAGCGGTCATCTGCTTCAGATATCCCGCAAGTGCTTCCGTTATTCGATATGCTGAGCATATCACGCGTGGAAGATCTGGATGTGGTGTCCAGGTGGGGACAGACGAGATATCCTGATACGCTGCCCGTACCAATGGGTGTACGCGCTGGCGGCAAAAAAATTGCGATAAACCTGCATGACAAAATTGAACGTCAGGGTCATGGTCCCCATGGTCTGATTGCAGGTACAACTGGTTCAGGTAAAAGTGAAGTCATCCAGTCCATCGTAGCTTCACTCGCTGCTGAATTCCATCCACATGATCTGGCCTTCATGCTGATTGACTATAAAGGTGGCGGGATGTCCAATACATTTGTTGATCTGCCTCATGTGGTAGGGACGATCACCAATCTGGATGGGAATCTGATCGAGCGGGCAAATATCTCACTTCGTGCCGAATTGGTCAGAAGGCAAAAAATATTAAATGATGCGGGAAACCTCCAGCATATTGATGAATATTACAAGATTCTGCGTTCCAGACATGAACAGCCACTGCCACATCTGGTTATTATCATTGACGAGTTTGCTCAATTGAAGAGGGACCAGCCGGAGTTCATGGATGAATTGATCAGTATCGCGGCGATTGGCCGGACACTTGGGGTTCATCTAATTCTGGCAACCCAAAAGCCAGCTGGTGTTGTGGACGATAAAATATGGAGTAATTCTCGTTTCCGGATCTGTCTTCGCGTACAGAGTGAGGGAGATAGCAGGGATATGATCAAGATTCCAAATGCTGCCTGGATTACAAAGCCTGGTCGTGGATATTTCCAGGTTGGTAGTGATGAAGTGTTTGAAGAAATGCAATTCGCCTGGAGTGGTGCACCTTATAACCAGCAGGAGGATTCAACAACGGTATTGCCTGTTATGGAAGTGCGCCTGAACGGTAAGCGGGAGCCTCTGTTAACTGGAGAGCGCAGAGCCGTTCTCAAAGGTGAAGATGTTCCGAAACAGCTTCAGGTATTTATTGATTATGTTGCGCAGTCTGCAGCTGATGCGGGTATCCGTCGTTTGCCAGGACCATGGTTGCCACCTTTACCAGAGACACTGGAATGGGAAGGTCTTCAGGACTGGCAGGAAGAAGAGAATCGGGATCTGCTGCTTGATGGCGGGGCGAATGGTCTGAAACCACTGGTTGGTTTACTGGATGATCTCCCTAATCAGCGCCAACAACCGCTCGCATTGCCTGTGGATCAAGGCCATCTGGTTGTGTACGGCATGCCGGGACTCGGAAAAACAACATTTGTTCAGACCTTGCTTATGTCTTTGGCCCGTTCCCATAGAACTGAACCTTGGCATGGTTACATTATTGATATGGGCCGCATGATGAAGGACTTTGCAGTACTACCTCAGATCGGTGGCGTGATGATGGCTGAAGAGGAAGACCGGATCAAGCGGTTATTCCGCTATATTCTCAAGCTGTCAGCACAACGCAAAGATATCATCTCGGAGGCGGGTGTTAAAACGATTTCGGCGTACCGCCGTTCAGCTCACGCGGCTGTCCCGCAGGTTGTGGTCGTTATCGATGGTTATCTTTCATTCCGAAATGCCTATCCGGAAGAGAATGAACTTCTGGAGACGATCCTGCGTGAAGGCGGAAGTCTGGGCATCACCTTTGTGCTCACCGCCAATCGGGTAACAGATGTATTTGAAAAATTCAGAAGTAATATTCCCAATGCGGTTTCATTTGAGTTATCCGATCCAAGCGATTATTATTATGCCGTGGGAAGACCTTCCAAGGCCCCAAGCCAACTTCCGCCAGGAAGAGGTCTGGTCAAAGGGCAAGTGCCTCCATTAATGTTCCAGGCGGCATTACCTTCTTCAGGGGCAGATGAGGGCAAGCGTTCATCGGCACTGCGCCGTACGATTGCTGAGATTCGCCAAGGCTGGACAGGGGAAGAAGCGCCGCAGATTGCTCCACTTCCGGAAGAGATCAAACTGAAGGATCTGCTCATTCGGACAGGATCATATGGTCAGGCTTGGGATACATCGTCTGTAACTGTCCCTGTGGGATTGCTTACGGATGATCTGGAACCATTCGAGCTTAATCTGCGTGAAGGTCCGCATTTCATGGTAACGAGTCCGATGGAAGGCGGCAAAACGACATTTTTATTGACATGGATGTTATCACTGGCTTATCATGCTTCTCCGGAAGATGTGCAAATATACACAGTAGATATGCGTTATGGCTCAGGTGGGCTGGGGGAAATCAGCAGTTTGCCCCATGTCCGTGGACATGTATCGCGAGAAGAACAGCTTGCACCTGTCATTCAACAGTTGTACGATGAAGTTCTGAAAAGAGGCGAGATTTCCGGTGGACCGGAACTTGTGCTCGTCATCGACGATGCGGACACCTTGTCCAAGCAGCTAAACGATTTTAATGTGAAAGATCAATTGGGAGCGATTGTTCGTCAAGGAAGGGATCGCGGTATACACGTGATTCTATCCGGAGTTCCGGCAGACTTCCCAACCTTTGGTTCTGACTGGGTAACGGATGTGAAGGCTTCCCAGAGTGGAATGCTGTTCGGGACTTTAGACCCTAACGATCTCTCGTTCTTCCGTATACCTTATTCCGAATCTGGAGGTAGTTCAGGTGGGCTGAAGGTACTGCCTCCGGGTCAAGGTTATTATGTAAAACGTAAATATTCCAGGGTTAAAGGTGCAGTTCCATGTGATGACAGCTGGAAAATGACCGATTGGATTTCTGAAATTCGTGACCGATGGCATGTTGTAGTTTGAGGGGAGGTGGCTCATAATGTTGACGGTTCATGATTCTAAGCAAAAGGTAGTCACGTTGCAAACAAAGGAACTTTTTTTCCTGGCTGGTATTCTCGGTTCAGACCGACTGCTTGGTGTGGAAGATCCGTTTCGCGGCTATATGGCTGAGGATATCGCGATGGAGTGGGAGCGTGTCAAAACCTCCTTGCTTGACAAAGGATATCTGATTCGGGATCAGGATACCGATGAGCTGATCATGACACCGACCGTTTTCTCCAGGGTAGCCATTGCCGGATTGTCCGACAGAGCTTGTTGGATTCGCTACACGATCAACGGCAAGTCGTATGAGAGTTATATCCATTGCACGGATGAACGGGTCGTTGAAGTTTCCCGTGTTGACGACGTACCGGACTCGTTCCGGCTCAGCGATCTGGGAAGTGTTCGTGAAGCCATTGATGTTCTGATAGAGCGGATGAAATGGAGCGGCCATTCTCCTGCGGAGAAACCGGCCCTAATGTGCTCCAAGAAAAAATTTTATGATGTCATGAATGAGCTCGAAAACAGCGGAGTACAGACCGTAGCAGCGGAACTCGAACAGGAGACAAGTGATCCTGAGGGCTCACTTGCACTGGCACGCTGTCTGGTGGGTAAGGAGTCAGACGGGGAGCTTAGGTTGCTTGTATGGAATGAAGACGGGTGGAAGTCGCAGTCGGCAGCATTTGCTGCAAGTGCGGTATCCAACTGGTTGTTCCGGATGAGCACTGCGGCTTCAGATGATTGGCTTGTTGCAGCACTAACGACTAGAGAACAGTTTCACGAGATGCTGCTGGACTGGCTTAAACAGCCTGCAGGGGAAGAGGAAAGGTGATGGTAAATGCGCATTCGTGTGGAACCGGATGTGCTTCGGGCACTGAGCAAGCAGATTCAGTATGCAGCGGAGCAAATACAGCAAAAGATGACAGTGTTGGATCAGGCGATTCATTCGCTGGAGTGGGAGGTTGAATCCCGCGCAGCGGTGATGAATGAATGGAATCACAGTAAACGACTGGGCGAGGATGCGCTGCGTCGATTAATGGACTTAAGCGTACAGCTGGGACGCAAAGCGTTGTTATTCCAGCAGGCAGACATGGAGTATCGTTCCGTGCTGAGTCATGTGAACACAGCCTATGGTAATGCGGTCAATATGCTGAATGTTCTTCAGAACAATCGTACAGGAGAAATCATGCCTGCACATTCTGCAACTGTAGCTGTAGTATCCGATCCCCTTTCCGCAATGGCGGCCGTATATCGTGTACAGGATGCCGCTCCGCCTGATGGCTCCCCGGCTACACTAGTGCAGGCTATGCAGCCTGAGCCTGTAGCATGGAGATTCACAGATCCTTCCTTTCGGGGAAGAAGAGGGACCGAGCCTGTTGTTTCCTGAACAGGATGAATAAAAGTAACAGCAGAAAGTGAATATTTTTTTGTAAATAGGCTGTTAGGAGAAGTTTCAAGTGCTGAAAATGGGGTAAATAGGATTAGGTCCTTCGGCTTTTGTCCGATCGATCCTGGTATAGTACAATTTGAACAAGTAAAAATTTAATTGCACAAACCAAGGAGGAATTTACAAATGGCAGGACGTATTTTAGTTACCCCAGAGCAGCTTGATCAGGTTTCCAACCAATTTAAACAAAGCGGTGAGCAAAGTCAGCAAATCGTATCTACATTGACTCAATCCATCACAAGCATGGAAGGACAATGGGAAGGTATGACAAAGCAACGCTTCTTCCAAGAGTTCCAAGAAGCTAGCAAACAAATGCAATCATTCGTTCAAACGCTGAACAGCATCAGCGCTGAACTTACAGCTATTGCTAACAAATTCCGTACAGCTGACCAAGCTCGTTAATCTGCTTTACATAGATCAGGCCGATGTGAAGTCTGAATTCGTCCTGAATTATAGGTGGATAGCAAGCTGAAGATGTACAACTACAGCAAAAACCGGGCGTTGTCACAACACCCGGTTTTTGCTGCAACTATGACACTAGGACAGAGAGAGGGATAAGCATGTCTTTTCAACCAAATCCCGGGGATGAAGTGGTGATTAACGACATTGCCTATACGATTGGGCAACATCCGGCAGCGCCGGGTCTGGCTTATGCCCAAGCCGGAAGGCAGGGGATTGTTTATCAGTTGTTACCCCGTAATGGTTCCATTCATGGGGCTAAAGCACTAAAAGTATTTTTTCCTAAATTCCGTATTCCGGCTATGGTATATCAGTCTGAGCATATGGAGTCTTATAGTGAACTGCCAGGTTTGCAGGTATGCAAGCGTGATGTGCTCACTCCGGAAAGAAACGGAGCGCTCATTGGAAAACATCCCGATCTTTTATATGCGGTGTTGATGCCATGGGTGCAAGGTCAGACCTGGTTCGATGTGATCAGTGATCAGAGACAGTTGACGGCTGAGGAGAGCCTGAAGCTGGCTAGAGCGCTTGCTGGAACAGGTTCGGCTATGGAACAACGTGGACTGGCTCATTGCGATATGTCCGCTCCCAATGTAATGATTCCGTTTTTTTCCGAAGTGGAGAACCTGGGGAAGATGTCTGCAGTAGAACTTGTGGATGTCGAGCAGATGTACGGTTCCAAGATGGATCGTCCGGATGCCCTGCTTGCCGGGTCACCTGGTTATGCAGCCCATCGAACAGTGCACAGCGGTTTGTGGAGTTCATATGCTGACCGATTTGCCGGAGCTGTTATCATTGCTGAAATGTTAAGCTGGTCCGACCCTGTGATTGTAGAGAAAGCGTGGGGCGAAAGTTATTTTGATCAGCATGAAATGCAAACGGTGAGTGAACGGTATTATGCGATGCGGGAGTCCCTTGAGAAGCGTTGGGGTTCCAAACTGTCCGATCTGTTTATTCGAGCTTGGGAAAGTCACGATCTGAGCAGCTGTCCGACGTTTGGTGAGTGGTATGTTGCATTGGCTGCGGTAGACGTGGATCAGGCCAATGCGGCGGCTGCTGTGACAGCGGAAGAAGAAGCTGCCAATTCGTCCGAAGCTGATGTGAATCTGAAAAAGAGCTCAGAACCAGTAAGTGAACCGGTGAATACGCAAGACGGGAACCGTCCTCAAACTCCGCACTCTCCCGATCAGGAAGCGGTTGTGAACCGTCTGTTCCTGCAAGCAAGAGCCTTGGAGGATGAAGATAAACCGGCTGCAGCACTGGAAGTGTACCGGTCGCTTTATCATTTTATTCCTCATAACAGCGCGATGCAGATGGAAGTCGAGGCTGCAATTAAGGAACTGGATGCAAAGCTTAATCCAAAAGAAGACACAGACAAGCCTGTGCCTGTACCATTCTACAGATCCAAAAAGTTCATGATTTCCTCCGCTGTGCTTATTGTATTGCTGGCAGGTGGTGTGCCAACGGTCAAAATACTCGCCGATCAGGCAGAAGTGAAGCAGAAAGAACAGCAGGAAGCCACACGACTGGCAGAGGTCAAAGCTGCGGAAGAGGCTGAAGCTGCGAAGGCTGCTGCGCTCAAACAACAGGAAGAACAAGAGAAGCAAAAGGCCGTAGATGCTGCAAAACTGGACGCAGAGGAAAAGAAAAAGCTTGCTGAAGCCAAGCAGAAGGCAGCTGAAGCAAAGAAAAAAGAAGAAGAACGTAAGGCGTTACAGGCCAAGTACGACAAACAGGCGAAATATGAGGCCTTTCTGGTGAAGCAGGAACAGCAGAAGAAAGAAGCTGCTAAGAGAGCGCAGCAGGAGAAGTATGATAAACAGGCAAAATATGAAGCTTATCTGGTCTGGAAAAAAGAGAATGATGCCAAGCTTGCAAAACAGGAAGCGGAGCGTAAAGCGGCAGCTGAAGTTAAACGTCAACAGGAGATTGCTCAGAAAGCAGCTCTGAAGAAAAAACGTGCCCAAAATGTGGTCACGCTGATTGCTCATTACAATAAAACGTATAACGCGCAAAAAGGCAGAAAAATTGAAAATGCGGAATCGTATGCCCGTGATTTCAAAAATCTTTACAATACCGATGCTTCCTATTTCAAAGGTGTTGGCAAAGTAGCCGCTCGAATGAGTGCCATTAACAAATTTCTGAGCAACAACAGTTACAAGTTGCCCAACTTATAAATAACGTGAATGATGGAGGTGACTCACCCTAGATGAACTACACGATTCAAGCATCACAGCGTACACCTGCACTTATTATATATTTAATTGATATTAGCGCCTCCATGAACATGGTTCTGGAAAATCGTCGACGGATTGACGTCGTCTATGATGCCTTATCTCTCGCGATCCGCCAAATGGTGTTTCGGTCTACCAAGGGAAATCGTCTGACACCTCGCTATCGTATAGCCATATTGGCTTACAGTGATGATGTATATGACTTGTTGAACGGAATCAAAGGGATTGACGAGATTGCTGCCGTTGGTTCTTTGCCTGACCTGACACCGAGACGGTTTTCAGATTCTGCGAAGGCTTTCCTGCAGGCGGAAAAGATTCTACAGGCCGAAATTCCGAATATGCAGGACTGTCCTGCGCCACTTGTATGCCACATGACTGATGGGGTAGCCACAGGTGAAGATCCCGAGCCTATCGCGAAAAGAATCATGGGTATGAGTGTACCTGACGGCAATGTGCTGGTGGAGAATATTTTTATATCTGATCATCTGCTTGAAGGACCAATTGCTGAACCTAGAAGATGGAAGGGAATCTCTTCGGAAACGAATCTACAGGATGAGCATGGAGAGAAGCTGCGGAATATGTCATCCGTCCTGCCCGAAAGTTATCGGGAAATGCTTGTTGAAGCTGATTATTTGCTTGCACCCGGTGCACTCATGATGCTGCCAGGTACATGTGCAGAATTGGTATCAATCGGGTTCCAGATGTCCGCTGCTACGCCTGTGAGATAGGAGGGGAATCATGAGAGCGATGCGTTTGGCAACATTGTCTGCTGGAGATAAGGGGGGCCATGCCGAGCAACGGCATGGCAACTTTCGCTATGTGAGTGTACAGACCGGGGAACAGCCGCTAACTCGCTATCAAGGCACATTCAAGTGCAGATATGGTTATGGCAGAGCGGCTGAGACGGTACATCAGGGAGATACCGGACAGGACTTTGCTGCGGTACGTATGAAAGGGAATATCTGCAATTTTGTTTTGTGTGATGGCGTAGGCATGAGTTACCTGGGCGATTTTGCAGCGCGTTTTCTAGGGAATGCTTTGCTGGATTGGTTGGAAACGACGCAACACACAACGGTAGAGGGTGTTGAGCGTCTTCTCCATGATCTTACCCTTCCCGCATCGGAGCAATTGGAGAAATTACAGCCACTGGAAAGTTCCCCTTTGTTGCTGCGTGAAGTGTTGATGGAAAAGCGAAGTCGGGGCAGTCAGGCCATGTATGTCTGTGGGCGGATTGAGCTCACGGGAGGCGGCCGCAAAAGTCGGGTGTGGCTTGCGTGGCAAGGAGATTCCCGTATTCGCCTGTGGCGTAATGGTCAGGAACAGTCTGAATTATTTCAGACTCACTGCAAGACAAATGAGCGTTGGTCTACCCTTGAAGGACCTGTTGGTGGTAAGCCGCACATCTGCGAGATGAAAGGGTCCGCAGGAGATTCACTGCGTCTTCAGTTATATACGGATGGACTGAACGACCTGGATGCCATTCAAGCCTATGTCCCGGATGAACACATTCAGGTACTGCTGGATGCGACACATACCGGCGGTCTTGAAGATGATGCCGCTTTCATTGAGCTGGAATGGTGAGTGCCGGATATCAAGATGTGGATCGATCCTGATGAAGCTGTGACAGCGGCGAAGATCAAATGTGAAAAAACTTGCTGGTGTTGATTTAAAAGACACTCTTTTTGGGTAATCTTGTGAAGAATTGGCTTTCACGATGAGTATGAACGTACATTCTTACATAATTGCTAAAATGAAGGAGTGGAATGGATAATGACACAACATAACGGCAAGTCACGGTTCCAGGGTAAGGTTGCGATTATTACCGGAGCAGGATCCGGGATTGGGAAAGCCACTGCGGTCAAGCTGGCTAAAGAGGGTGCACATGTTGCATTGTTTGATCTGGTGAATGATCGGATCTCGGAAACGGAAGCAGAGATTAATGCGCTGCACCCCGGTGCGGCAAGAGCATTTGATGTAGACATTTCCGACCCGGCACGTGTGGAAAAGGCTGTACTGGAAACCGTTGAGTTATTCGGCGGTTTGGATATTGTTTTTGCCAATGCGGGCATTAACGGTGTATCGGCACCGATTGAGGAAATTCAGGTTGAAGATTGGCAACAGATTATTACAACCAACCTGAATGGTACGTTTTTCACGATTAAATATGCATTGCCTCACGTGAAAAAACGGGGTGGCGGCAGTATTATCATCACGAGTTCGATTAATGGCAATCAACGCTTCTCAAGCTTTGGCATGTCGGCATACAGCACGTCCAAGGCAGGACAGGTTGCTTTTGCCAAGATGGCTGCGCTTGAGCTGGCGAAGTTCAAGATACGTGTGAACGTGATCTGTCCAGGAGCGATTGCAACAAATATCGATCAAAGTACGGTCAAAACGGATGATCTACAGCAGATCATTATTCCGATGGAGTTCCCGGAAGGACAGCAGCCGCTGGCGGACGGGCCGGGCCAGCCGGAACATGTTGCCGATCTGGTAAGTTTCCTCGCATCGTCCGAATCCAGACATATTACCGGAGCAGAGATCGTTATTGATGGTGCCGAATCATTGCTCAGCTAAGTGAGTATTCTGGATAAATTTCATTTTTGCTAAGGCGTGTCTTAGGGTGTGTCTGCGATAGTCGTTCCTCTGGAACGGCTTTTTTTGTTATAATGCTAACATTCGAATAGAGATACTGAAGAGCAGTAGGGTACATTCATTAGGAGCGATTATATGCATATAGAGTTACCGATACAAGAGGTTATTCCTGAGTTAAGACAATTATTTCGGGATCAAGATACAGGTGTGTTAATTGCAGAGCCAGGGGCGGGAAAAACGACTGTTGTACTGCTGGCTTTGCTGGAGGAGCCGTGGATTGCTGGACGGAAAATCATTATGCTGGAACCCCGAAGGCTGGCTGCGCGTTCGGCTGCATCGAGACTGGCGGCTACGCTTGGAGAAAAAGCGGGTCAGACTGTAGGATATCGTGTACGCATGGATACCCGGGTGAGTCAGGCGACACGCATTGAAGTTGTGACGGAAGGGGTATTGACCCGGATGTTGCAGCAGGATCAGGGTCTTGAGGACACGGCAATGATTATATTTGATGAATTCCATGAGCGTCACTTACACGGAGACTTGGGCTTGGCTCTGGCATTGGAATCGCGAGCGATGTTACGTCCAGATCTGAAATTGCTGGTGATGTCGGCGACCCTTGATCCTGTTCCCGTCTGTGTATTGCTTGGCGAAGGTACAAAATCAATTCACTGTCCCGGACGCACGTTTCCGGTGGAAACTCGATATGTACCGAGACCAACAGCCATGCCACTGGAACAATTCACCGCTCAGATGGTGACGAGGGCATTAGCCGAACAGGAGGGGGACGTGCTTGTTTTTCTTCCTGGCGCAAGAGAGATACACCGTACAGAGCGGGAGTTATTAAACGGTTCTCTTCCTGGACATGTGAAAGTTCATTCCCTGTATGGCAGTATGCCGGTGGAACAACAGGATGAGGCCATACGGCCGGCGGCTGAGGGGTCGCGCAAAGTTGTGCTGTCCACTTCCATTGCGGAATCCAGTCTCACACTTGCTGGAGTTAAGATTGTGGTGGATGCAGGGCTGAGTCGTGCATCGGCATTCTCGCCGCGCACGGGCATGAGCCGACTTGTCACCCTGCCGGTGTCCAAGGCGTCAGCCGATCAACGGCGGGGTCGTGCAGGGCGAATTGCCCCGGGGGTGTGTTACCGGCTATGGAGCGAAGAGGTTCACGGGGGACTGCCTGAGGCAGCTCGCCCGGAGATCACCTCCGCGGATCTTGCGCCGCTGGCGCTGGAGCTTGCCGTCTGGGGTGTCCAGTCCCCAGCAGAGCTGCAATGGCTGGACACCCCGCCTGACGCCGCCTACGGCCAGGCTCAGGCGCTGCTGCGCCAGCTGGGCGGCCTGGACGACGCAGGCCGCATCACGCCCTTCGGGCGGCGGATGAACACGCTTGGCGTGCATCCGCGACTGGCCAGCATGTTGCTCCGCGCAGCGGAGCTTGGGCTGGCCAGCTACGCCAGCATGCTGGCGGCACTGCTGCAAGAGCCTGCCGGCCTCCGCAGCAGTGGCAGTGCAGGCGCGGGCACGGACCTCCGCCCGCGCGTAGAAGCGCTGCTGACCGCGGACAGCAGCGGCATGCCGCAAGCGGCAGCGGCTGTCGCAGACGGCGCGGCCGTGCGGCGCATGCTCCAGGAGAGCCGCCAGCTGCGCTCGGCGCTCGGCCCGGCGGCCGATCCGGTAAGGCCGGATGAGGACAGCTGCGGATTGCTGCTGTCCTTCGCCTATCCGGACCGGATCGGGCAACGCCGGGAGGACGGCCGCTATCTGCTGAGCAGCGGCCGCGGCGTACGGCTCGCAGCGACAGAATCGCTGAGCCGTGCAGCGTATCTGGTCGCAGCCGAGGCAGACGACCAGGGCGCAGATGCGCGCATCCTGCTGGCTGCGCCGTTGCAGGAGCAGACATTGGTGCAGGCAGGTCAGCACTTGCTGCACAATGAAGTGCAAGTGGCCTGGGATTCCAACACTCGCAGCGTGCGCGCACATAAGAGACTTCGTATTGGAGCCCTTGTGATTAAAGAGAGCAGTATTGCACAGCCGCCTGAAGATCAGGTGCTGGAAGCACTATTATCCGGGATACGGATGGAAGGGCTGGATTGTCTGCCCTGGACAAAAACATCCAGACAACTTGCGGACAGGCTACGGTTCCTGCATCTCCATTTACCTGAGTGGCCTGACCTGATCGAAGATGATCTGACCGAAGAGTTGGCAGAACATCTTACCCCTTATCTGACAGGCATGCGATCGGCAGCCGACCTGAAGAGATTGTCAATGCAGGATGTATTACTGGGTGGATTGAGCTGGGCGCAACGACAACAACTGGACGATGAAGCGCCGACGCATATACAGGTGCCCAGTGGCTCACGTATTCCTGTGGACTACAGTCGTCCAGAGGACCCGGCGCTGGCAGTAAGATTACAGGAGATGTTTGGACAACAGGAGACACCGCTTATAGCGGGTGGGCGAGTCCCGTTGACCATCCACTTGTTATCACCGGCTCAGCGACCTGTACAGGTCACACGAGACTTGGCGAATTTCTGGCGAGAGACGTACTTTGACGTCAAAAAAGATCTGAAAGGTCGTTATCCGAAGCACTACTGGCCGGATAATCCACTTGAAGCGGTCGCCACAAATCGGGCCAAACCACGGGGGAAATAGATGAATTATTTCGTTTTTTCAAATATCAACGATTTGGCTCCCAAAGGGCGCTCTTCATCAGGCTTAGACTGTGCTGGAACAACGGTAGGTTTTGTAGCTGATCGAATCATTCTCTGTCTTAAAGAATCACCCTTTAACCAGGACGTGTCTCCAAACTCGCTAACGTACATCTTCTACTAGCTTTTCGCTTCATGTTACGTCACTTTGCCTTTTCGTCCCATGCTGCGTTACCTTCCCTTGAAGTGCCCCGGCACGCCTGCTGAAAACTTTCGGCATGGAACGAGAATTCAGCAAAATCTGCTTTTTTAGAGGTTGAAGGCACACCCCAGAGCGTATCTTCAAACCTGCCGAAGCCGAAGCGTAACTGCACGTGCCTGGGGAGCAGAACATGGAGCGGAGCGCTAACGAACTTGTGACGTCTTATTCAGCGATTTGAAGCGCCCACAGTAATCTAAGGAATCTGAAACATCTTATATCTGAATAACCAGCTGTTTACAACGGGTTTGTCAGGTGATTTTGGTAAATAACGTGTCTCATGTTCCTTACAAAATAAAATGAGGACCCGAAGGCTAAATAAGACGTCCTCGGTTCCTTAGAAAATTGTCTGGGACAATCCGCCAGGATCAGCCAGCCTAAACTTCAAGATGTTTTGGACCCCACGTCCTTCAACGTAGAGCATGCCTGACAACAACGTATCACATACCTGGGTTTGACGGCACACCCTGATGAGGAGTAAAAAGGAATGAACCTTAGCAATTTTTTACTATCAACACATAGTATATTGACTTGCAAACGTTTAAAAGAAACTTAGGCGGGTAATAACATAGCGAACCACTCAATAATATGAGGAGGGATTCACTATGCAGAAGAAAATCGTAGGTGTGTTTAATACAGAACGTGAAGCATCGCAGGCTATCGAGGGTTTGAAAGCACAAGGATTCACTTCAGATGAAATCTCCGTTGTTACACAAGATCGGGATGAACTGAAGGCAATTCGGGAAGAGACAGGTACCAAAGCCCCTGAGGGCGTGGCTGCTGGTGCAGCAACAGGTGGTGTCCTTGGTGGCGTAGCCGGTCTGCTCGCAGGTATCGGTGCACTAGCCATACCCGGCATAGGACCGATTCTGGCCGCAGGCCCTATTGCGGCAGCATTTACCGGTGCAGCTGTGGGTGCAGGAGCTGGCGGATTGGTGGGTGGACTTGTGGGTCTTGGTATTCCGGAAGAGGACGCTAAACAGTATGAGGAGTATGTACAGAATGGTAAAATCCTGCTGCTCGTAGATTCTACGGATCGGGACTCCGATGTGTACGATGTGTTCAGTGGCAACAGCCAGCTTAACCGAGACAGAGCCGAAGCAGCTCATCGCGGAGATGTGCCAGCCGAACGTCCGGATCTGGATATGGAAGAACGCAGATTGGAAGCCCAAAACAAGGCAGCGCGATTCGGTAACAATACATTCCTGTAATCTTGCCGCGAATTTAATCAATATGAAATAAAACCCAATGACTTATTATCTGTAAAATGGAATGACATATATGATCCACCAAATGGTCATTAGCCGGTTTCCTTAAGGGAAGCCGGCTTTTGTCCCTGTGCTGCATATGGGTGGGTGTCAATAATGTCGGATGGTGTTTTTACCAAGTCAAGCAGGGAATAACAATACATATAACAGTACAGCCAAAGCGAGTCCAATCACCAGTAGCAACATGGTAAGAAACCGGATTAATCCGGTCGATGCCTGAAACGTCTGTTCATTGATTTGTGTACGCTTCCGATGATACGCTGCTGCCGAATACACAATGATGGATATGCCGCCAATCAGAGAAGTGATACCCGTAATAATCGCCGCAATATGTGCAAGCCGATCATACGCCGACGAGTTGAAACCAAATCCGGCAGCAAGAAATCCGATGCCCGCCATGGCAATACCGGTGCGTACCCAGGCCAGAAACGTTCGCTCGTTAGCCAGATGTTGCTGGACATACTTGGAATCGGTAGTGGTTACGTCTTTGTCTGTTAAAGAAATGTGAATCAACTCCGTTCATTAAATATACGGCTTCATTGTACTTTGTTTTTATCGCAAAACCAAGAAAGGATGGCTGAATGTATGCCTCGCAAAGAACGAATTATAGAAATAGAGAGCTTAAGGGGAATTGCCTTTGGAGCGGTGGTTCTCCAGCATTCCATCGCACATTACTCATTAGTCCCGGAAACGAGACTGGAGGATGGCGTGTTACTGGCCATACTGCTGATGCTCTCCAAATTTGCAGTTCCTTTATTCATATTCATAACAGGTATGGTGCTTTTTTATAACACGGGAGACAAGCTGCATTACGGCAAGTTTATGAGAAAAAGAGTAAACGACATGATCGTGCCTTACCTGATCTGGTCACTCATTTATTTTACACTTGCACCGCGGGGCTGGACCGGATTTGGATGGAATGACATCCCAGACCTAGGCCTGAAGTTGCTTACGGGCAAAACGACTTCACACTTTTGGTATATCATTATGTTGATTCAGTTTTATCTGTTATTTCCGCTCTTTTTGCGAGCCATTCGTTATGTATATAACCGATATGAGGCCAAGGGGCGCTTGATCGCATTATTGATTTCTGGTGTGGTGTATCTTGTACTTGCGGATCAATTAAGAAACATCGCCAAGTTCATGGAACAGGTGAATATTCCGGTGCTGACAGATGCTTTTACAACGTATGCAGACCGTAATTTCCTCTATTTCTTTATTTATTTTGTACTTGGTGCAGCAGCGGGGTTATCTGTCCAGCACTGGAATGAATGGATTCATCGATTGCGCTGGATATACTGGACAGTGTTTATTGTTCTGGGTCTGCGGTTTACTTATTTATTAATGCTGGAGTTTCAAAAGCTGGAGGGAATCAAAATTACGTTCTACACAGTCAGCTTGATCCGCCCTGATATGGCACTCTTTCTGATCGCTTCCATTATGGTCATGTACCAGCTGGCCGGAAAACTTCACAACCTCAGGGCTACACGATTGCTGGGATGGATTGGTGGTGTATCGTATGGCGGTTATCTGATGCATATGTTGATGCTGCGGTATAGCTACATTCCGGATGAGTTGTTTTACGTTGCTATGGGTTGGAACCCTGTCGTCCGAATGATTATCACCTGGTTGTTGGCTCTTACATTATCCTGTGTAGTGACATGGCTTATCTCGCGTGTAAGCTGGGGCAAATGGATTGTGGGAACCGTACCGAAGTCTGTCCGCGATAAATGAATCCATCAACATATGAAAAATTCACAATAGATCACCACAGCCGCACAGAAGTGTACGGGAGTACGAAAGTATACGAACACAAGATACAGAGCACAGGTATTACAGCTTTTACAGCTTTTGCACAGACTTTCTTGTCATTAAAATTCGATCTCACGACACCCTGAGCCCTGAAATAAACAACTTTTGAATCAATTTCATAACTCACTAAAAATGGATTTCTGTAACTGGATATAGACAAATTGAACCGTTTCGATCTATATCCAGCCTTGATTGAAGCAGCTAAAGGTATTATGAAATTGATTCTTTTGAATATAAATTAAAATTTCATTACATGAAAAATTCACAAAAGCAAACCTTTTTCCGTGCTTCCCCCAGGTCAACGCGTATTCACACGATTTCTTGCTCGCCCTCCTTGAAGATAGATAAAAGGAAGGCAAAGCGGAGAAAGATGGCAGAACCCGAACATAAGTTTTATAATACTAGATATATAGGTTCTGACAGGAGGGGAAAGAACGTGGCTTTTATGATTGCACAGCGGGCATTTATCAAGCTGTATCTGATTACGATGGTTGAACAGCACAGGGGGTATGGTTACGAGATGCTGGAGGCGATGAAGCAGGAATTCAAAGACTACGGTTATGTACCACCCCAGAGCGAGGTATATCGGGCATTACATGAATTGGTACAACAGGGTGTGTTTTATCGCACAAAGAAGCTGAAGGGCAATGATCCAAAGGTCGATTTTCAGGAAATCGTTTTATATCATTTTACGGATGATGGTGCGGAAAAAGCTGAGTTATACAAGAAACAGGTCAAAACGGATCTGGATCGTTGTCTCGGCATGTTACACAAGGCAGAAGAGGACAATTACGGTACGAAAGGAAGATGAGCATGAACAGACAGTTACAGTGGGGTGTACTCGGTACGTCAACCATTGCCAAAAATGCAGTCATTCCGGCGATCCAGCAGTCTGAACGTGGTGAGGTGTTGGCGATTGCCAGCCGCAGCAAAGAAAAAGCGGAAACCCTTGCCGAAGAACTCGGCATTGCCAGATCGTATGGCAGTTATGAAGAGCTCATCGCTGATCCGGACATTGAAGCCGTCTATATTCCTTTGCCTAACCATATGCACAAAGAATGGACCATCAAAGCGGCACAGGCTGGCAAACACGTGTTGTGTGAGAAACCTGCTGCACTGAATGCAGATGAATCGGCAGAAATGATTGAGGTATGTCATCAGCAAGGTGTTCTTTTTGCAGAAGCGATTATGTATCGATATCATCCTAAGCACAGACGTGTGCAAGAGATTATAGCTAGTGGAGAGATTGGCATCGTCAGAGCCATCCATGGTAACTTTACCTGTAATACCGCTGATGACAAGGAGAATGTAAGGTTCAAAAGAGAGATGGGCGGCGGATCATTATTCGATCTTGGCGTGTATCCGATCTCGGCAGCCCGGATGTATCTGGGACAGGAACCGGAAGCGGTGACAGTTCACGCTCTATTCTCGGACGAGCATGATGGCGTGGATATGATGGCGTCGGGACTGGTAGAGTTTCCGAATTCGGTAGCTTTAACTTTTGACTGTGGTATGTGGGCTTCAGGTCGAGCGGAGATGGAGATTCTCGGGACGGAAGGGCGGATTGAACTGCCAAAAGTATTTGGCTGGGAGAACAGCGATATTCCACCTCAGATTATTGTGCACACCGATTCGGTCAGCCGTGAGGAACGTGTATCCGTGTCGAATTCCTATGTGCTTCAGGTGGAGACGTTTGCAACGGCTGTGCTTGAAGGAGAGGCCTTACCTTTCAGTCCGGAAAATACCATTCAAAACATGCGCGTTATTGATGCATGCCTGGAATCGGCTCGAACTCGTCAACGTGTGCAATTGATCGATTAGATTAGGTCAAATCAGTTTAAACATACTAGAAAAGTAGACTCCATCTTCAGAGATGAGAGTTTTTTTCTGTCTTAAAATGTTACAATTATAATATTTTACAATTTAAACGTCTTTATTTGATATTTCTACCAAAATGATGTGATATAAATAGTCATGAGATGACTTGTTTACTATAATCTAGCAGAACATACAACTAGACCGTTACAGCTTACTGAACGCATATCGTGACCACGTTCATCTACTTTGAAGGATCGGGAGGCCGGATTGATGAAAAAGTTGATATCAACCGCATTACTGGCATTGTTGTTAACGTTTGTTTTCCTCACAGGTTCACAGTTCACTCCAGTCGCACAGCAGAAGGCATCTGCTGCAACATGTACCATCATCAATACGTTTACAGGTGTAGCAAATTATTTGAGTGCAAATGGAACGTTGCCATGTAACTTTATTACCAAATCACAGGCAACAGGACTTGGCTGGGTAGCGTCAAAAGGAAACTTGGCTGTAGTGGCTCCTGGGAAAAGCATCGGTGGAGACGTATTTGGCAATCGGGAGGGGCTTCTGCCTTCGGCCAGCGGACGTACATGGCGCGAAGCGGATATTAACTATACTTCCGGCTTCCGTAATTCGGATCGAATTGTGTACTCTAATGATGGACTCATCTACAAAACGACAGATCACTATGCATCATTTACACGTTTGAAGTAGAGGAAGGAGCAGCCATGAATACCGTGATTCTGGATGGAGAAGACTTTGCTAGTAGCGTTGAACTTCATCAACAATTAAGGGTTAAGCTTAAACTGCCGGATTTTTATGGCGGTAATCTCGACGCTCTGTGGGATTGCCTGACGGGTACAATTGAACTTCCACTAGAGTTAAAATGGACCAACTACCAAATCAGCGAAGAACGACTGGGGAATGAAGCAGGCCGGGTACGTGATTTGATGTTGGAGGTACAGGCTGAACAGGCTGGATTTCAATTGCTTGTTGAGAAGTAGGTAGCAAATAAAGACAGTTCAAATACAATACGTCCAGCCGAGCAGACCACATGTGGTCTGTTTTTTTTGTGTTATAGGAGGTTGTTCAAAAAGGTTGTCCCAAAAGTCCCTGTGTTGATTACGAATTCTCTGAAAGTAGAGCGAGATGTTACTTTACTTACTTATCGTTAAAATTATTTTCACGATGGTATTGATTTCTGCATAACTTACGTTAAAATAAAATTAACATGAAAAATATTTTAACGTTAGGGAGTGGAAAGTCATGAACGATAACACAGCAGTTGGCAAGCAAGGTATGGGTGAGTTAATACGAATCAGACCGTACATGCAATTTATGCTTAGTAAAGTTGTATCCAGATTTGGTGATTCGATTGACTCGATTGCCTACAGTTGGATGGTGTACATTCTGACCGGGTCAAAAGTGCTGATGGGTACATTGCTGGCGGTAAATTTCTTGCCCAGTATCTTTCTGGGTCTGTTTGCCGGGGCTTTGGTAGATCGCATGTCTCTCAAAAAAGTGATTGTAATCACCAATACCGGCCGGGGGTTGTTCGTGGGTATTACAGCTCTGCTGTTTGGATTGGGCCAACTTGAAGTCTGGCATCTGTTTGTCATTACAATTCTGAATTCTTTGCTGGAATGCTTCACTACTCCTGCGGAAGTGTCCAGTGTTCCCCGATTGCTTCCCCAATCGATGCTGCTTTCGGGGAATGCCATGTCCTCTTCCGCAACCCGAGTGGCCGAACTCGCAGGACTTGCAGTAGCTGGTGCCCTTATTGCTTCAATAGGAATTGCCTGGACGATCCTGATTGATGCGGGGTTGTTTGCGCTTAGTGCTTTAATAATGAGTCGAGTTGGCTACCCTGAAGGTTCAACATCTGCTAACAATGAAGATAAGACATCATCTGATATGAATTCTGTTCCATCCGAAAAACGTAGTATATTCTCCGAAATGGCGGAAGCTTTTTATTTTCTCCGTAAACATGCCTTATTATTAATTGTCTCCATCTTGTTTGCCTTCGTTAATTTCTGCCTGATGCCGTTCAATGTGCTCCGTACACCCTATGTGATTGAAACGTTGCATGCTGGCGCCGGGGGATTAAGTCTGCTCAGTGGACTGATGGTAGGAGGCATGGTGCTTGGTGGGGTGTGGATGACGCAAAGGGGTGCCAATTATCGTAAAAGTGTTCTGGTCATCAGTGGTGTTGTTATGTTGGGTCTCAGTTATGCCATGACGGCACTCCCGGCTTATATGACGTCCTTCCAACTGCCTGTTGCAGCAGTCTTTTGTCTTCTGATGGGATTGGGTATTCCACTGGCTACGACCCCGCTGGCGACGTATCTGATGGAAGTTACCCCTTCCGAAATGCTGGGCAGAGTGTATGCTCTACAGAGTATGCTCGTCGTGAGTGTCGCCCCCCTTGGAAGCCTGGCTTCGGGAGCACTTGCAGATTGGATGAGCATGCCTGTTCTGTTTATCGTCTTCGGTATTATGCTTGCCATGTCCGCAGGTATGCTGTTATTTAGCAAAAGTTTTCGAAGTGCTCTGTGAAGTATATTCAGAAGCAATCATTAGCCGATTTTCTGTATCCATTCATTTCCGGCTCGTTTTGACCGAAGCCCAGACGGAGCGGTATAATAGAGACATTGATGGACAACAGGTACCCCGGAAATGAGGATACAGGAATGGAGCACAAGGTTCTTTCAACCATTGAAGAAATTAAAATCTACTCCGATCCGTATCGGATACAGATTATGAATATGTTTAACAGGCAGGGCAGACCATCCACGGTCAAAGAAATCGCCGACCAGATGGGTGAGGTGCCAGCCAAAGTTCACTATCATGTAAAAAAGCTGGAGAAAATTGGTCTGCTGACGATCGTTTCCACGCGTGAGATTAATGGCATTATCGCAAAATATTATGAACCATTCACCGGAGAGATCCATCTCCGTC
Source organism: Paenibacillus sp. FSL M7-1414 (assembly GCF_038003195.1). NCBI lineage: Bacteria > Bacillati > Bacillota > Bacilli > Caryophanales > Paenibacillaceae > Paenibacillus > Paenibacillus sp. FSL M7-1414. The sequence continues at coordinate 2,568,920 of NZ_JBBOOS010000001.1, forward strand.
ATGAAGATGAAGACAAGGAAAACTCACCATTGAAACAGGTGTTTCGGTCCGAGACGCTCAAATTATTAAATGAAATGTTCGAACAGAGTCGTCAGCGATTCATGCATCAGGCGGAAAACGAAGATCGGATGTTCCTCTCGGACATCACGCTGTATGCAACCCGTGAGGAAGTAGAGCAATTGTATAAAAACATCATAAAACTCTGTGAACCCTATACTACAAAAGAGAATCGACAAGGGGAACATGAGGTCTTTCAGTTATTCTCTGCTCTCTCCAAACCTATAGTGAAAATACCTGCTTCTAAGACAAATGCAAAAGAGAAAAAGAAAGCTACTTCTGATAAGGACAAAGCAACTACGGAAAAGTCTCGATCTGTGTCTAAGCGGCAGGAATCTTCATCATCTGGTAGTGAGTCGGAAGAATAAACGAACGGAATATATGGGTTCAGCCTTATCGCTGGAAGCAAGTAATGGCAAATGTGAGAGACTGCTTTGGAGAAAACTAGAAAAAGCCGCCCAATGGCGGCTTTTTAATGCGTGATAAGGAAGGCTAATGGTGGAGCGCTTATTGAATTCATTTCAATTTTGACGCTTACCATTTCAGCTCATAACGAAGTTACATGTTCTCATCGTAACCCTTCACATCACGTTTGGCTGCGGTTGCGGGGGAGTTGGATGTGCCATATTCTTCGACCGCTTCCCAGGCATCTGCGTTGTCGAACTTGCCGGCCCGCTGCTGTCTTCCTTCCCCAGCACCACTCGGAGGCATGGTCATTACTTCTTCTTCAACGGGCCGATCGTTGCTGATCTCCCGGTTAGGTGTGTCGTCAATACAGTAAGCGGTGTAGGGAATAGCCTCAAGTCGTTCGAAGGGAATATCTTCGCCGCACGTTACACAGGTTCCATATGTACCTTGCTCCATACGTTCCAATGCGTCGTTCACTTGATTGAATTCGTCTGTTAATGTATCGTCAATCGCCAGATCACGGCTACGTTCAAATGTTTCTGTACCAGCATCTGCCGGATGATTATCATAGGAGGACAGCTCACCGGTTGAATCTTTCAGCGACTCGACTGGAGCACCGTCTTCCATGCTGGATTCAAAATGACGCTGCAAGTTTTCACGTTGCTCCAAAAGGGCGTTTTTCAGTATTTGATGTTGATCTTTAGTTAATGTACTCATAAGGACATGCTCCTTTCCCGTTGTGGGGTGTAGTGAGTCTTTACCCGAATTGGATGAAAAGCAATCATTTTCGTGAGGAATAGGGCTGTATCGTTTTATATCTGACGGATTATGTGTTATAAAAAATAGAGAGAGAAAATGCCGTATGTTATTCACAGGAAATGAAACACGGCTTGGCTTATAATGGAGGTTGTCAATATGGATGAACATATGAAACGAAGATTGGATAAACAAAGACAATTGTTCAAACAATTGGGTGTGCAGCTAGATGCGTTATCGATACATGAAAAACAATTTAATTATAAACTTCGTGGTTATGATCCGGATGAGGTAGATGCTTATCTTGATCTGGTCATCAAAGATTACGAACGTTTCTATGCCAATATTGCAGATCTGATGGACAAATGGCAAGAACAGCAGTTAACGATCCGCGATCTCAAGTCGTCCGCGAAACCGGTGGAAGATCCAACCAAGATTGATCGCAAACAACTGGATGATATTGTGAAACAACTGGAATACAGTGTGCGACAGCTCAAGATCAGAGCACGTCCCGAAAAGGATCTGTTCTCTGAATAAGGTCGGCATGTCCTGGATTATATTAAATAAAGGTGGTTAATCATGAGTACTCATTTTTCGGTCAGTGTGCATTGTTTGTTGTTATTGTCACTCAGCGCGCCTGAACGAATCACGTCTGCACACATTGCAGGTAGCGTGAATACCAACCCTGTCGTCGTCAGACGTATTCTGGGCGGGCTGAAAAAGGCGGGATTGGTGAACTCCTCTCCTGGAACAAGAGGTTTTTACTTAGCGAAGCCATCAAGTGAAATCACATTAGCCATGATCTATCAGGCTGCCAAGGACGAAGGTCCATTGTTCCCGATTCATGGCAATTGTAACCCGGATTGTGAAGTGGGCTTGCATATAGACAGCTTGCTGACCAATCTGTATCAGGTTGCCGAGGCGAAGGTGGAGCAGTTCTTTGCATCCATTACACTCGAAGATATGGAACGTTCCTGTACTCAGATGCAAGCTGTTCCATCACAGACAGAATAGATTGCAACAAGACGAAGGAAAGGTGGGTTGTTATATGAAAATTGTAGTCATCTCTGACACACATTTATCACGTAAATCACGGAAGTTACCGGCTAGTCTCTTGGATGTATTGCCGAGTGCAGATCTCATTCTTCATGCCGGTGACTGGTCGGATTGGAGTGTATACCCATTGCTTAGTGAGTATGCACCAGTTGAAGGTGTAGCGGGTAATACGGACCCGTCCGAAATCGCTGAAAAACTGGGATATTCCCGTATTGTTGAAGTGGAAGGGCTTCGTCTGGGTCTTGTGCACGGTCATCTGGGATCAAAGGGTACGGAACAGAATGCAATTCATACCTTTGCAGGCCAGCATGTGGATGCTGTGATCTACGGACACTCACATATCCCGGTGATGCATACCGTGGACAACACACTGGTATTTAATCCGGGGTCGCCTACGGATCGGCGTTTTCAGAAACAATACTCATTTGGCATCATGACAATAGATCAGGGGAAAATACAGGCTGAACATGTGTTCTTTGATCGGGAGTAGAGAGATATGCGCTGGTTGCAAGTTGGACGAGTGCAAGAACCAGAACCAGCTACTGAAGTCTCGAATGGATAACGGACAGGGAACCTTTTCCTTAAATTTCATCTTATATATATGATTATTGTACAAGGCATCTTTGAGCAGATTTCAAATCTGTTCCAGGGATGTCTTTTTTGATTTTTGATCACATCATTCTCTTGGAAGTTATCTCTGAATGGGGAATGTGCTCTGTTCGTTATCTGTCATTCATCTGTTGGCGTTTTCCCCTATGGTGACGTTCAGTGGAGTGATACAATGCCTTTACGACATGAAATGAATACGTTTACATAAGGAGATGGATCATGATGAAACTGTCTGTATTCACGGTGGCCACCCCTGATCTGAATGCAGAAGAACTGGCATCGGCTACGGCAGCAGCGGGAATTGATGGAATTGAGTGGAGATTCCGTGGAATTCCTGAAGATGCTATATCTGAAGAGCCTTCTTACTGGAGAAATAATCGATGCTCGGTAGATCCGAGCCGCTGGGAGGAACAGGTCCCTGTTTTTCGTGAAGCAGCGTTAGGGCAGGGTAGAAAATCCATCGCACTTGTACCTTATCTGAACTGTGGAGATCTTTCTGCCACCGAACAGGCGTTTCAGGCTGCGGCTGGGTTAGGAGCTTCAATGATGCGTGTGGGCGTTCCTGGATATGATCGCAAGACCAGTTATCCTGAGTTGTATCGTAAAGCCGTTGATTACCTGAGTGAAGTACAGGATTTGGCCAAACAGTACAACATCAAGGCGATTGTAGAGACACATCACCAGACGATTGCACCGACGGCATCGCTGGCCTATCGGCTTGTGCAATCGCTCGACCCGCAGCATGTTGGTGTATTGTACGATCCAGGCAATATGGTGCATGAAGGATATGAGAATCATCGAATGGGACTTGAGTTGCTGGGCCCTTATCTGGCTCATGTACATGTAAAAAATGCCGGGTGGTTTGAAACAGATGGGAAAGATTCACAAAAGGCTAATGTGACTGAGAAGAGCAGCGGAGTGGCTCTGAATACAGCCTGGAAATGTCACTGGACGCCGCTGACTGAAGGCATGGTCGATTGGGTACAGATGGTGCGGGATCTTCGTGCCGTTGGGTATGACGGATACTACGGAATTGAGGACTTTAGTGGCGCCTTGGAATCCAAGGCGATGTTACAGCATTTTGCAGACGTTTTCGCCGAAATTGAGCGTCGTGTGGACGAGGAGGAGCAGTCATGAGTATCGTACGAGTAGCGGTGATTGGTATAGGAAACATGGGAGCAGCACATGCCAGAACGTTGGTGGCTGGAGAAGTACCCGGTGCAGAACTGGTTGCCGTATGTGATGTAAGAAGAGAGATGGAGAGCTGGGTATCCAGTCATCTTCCGGCAACGGTAACCTATTGGCAGGATGCTGAGCAGATGATGGCTTCGGGTACGATTGATGCAGTCATTATTGCAACGCCGCATTATGATCATCCGGAACAAGCCATTCAGGCTTTCCAGCATGGCTTGCATGTCATGATCGAGAAGCCGGCCGGTGTATATACGAAACAGGTACGCAAGATGAATGAAGCGGCCGCAGCCAGCGGTAAAGTCTTTTCCATGATGTACAACCAGCGTACCAATCCACTCTATATTAAACTGAGAGACTTGATTGCTTCAGGGGAACTGGGAGAGGTACGGCGTACCAACTGGATTATTACGAACTGGTATCGATCCCAAAGTTACTATGATTCAGGCGGCTGGCGGGCAACATGGGCAGGTGAAGGGGGCGGTGTACTGATTAACCAGGACCCGCATCAACTGGATCTGTGGCAGTGGACCATCGGCATGATGCCGGTGCGCATGCGTGCTTTCTGTTCGTTTGGCAAGTATCGGAACATTGAAGTGGAAGATGATGTAACGGCTTATGTGGAGTATGAAAATGGAGCAACAGGTGTCTTCGTAACGACTACTGGCGAAGCACCGGGTACCAATCGATTCGAGGTCAACGGAGACCGGGGTAAAATCGTGATCGAAGATGGAAAACTTACGTTCTGGCGACTTCGGGAATCTGAGCCTGAATTCAATCAGCGGTTTACCGGAGGTTTTGGACAGCCAGAATGCTGGAAATGTGAAATCCCGATTACAGGTGTGGAAACGGGGCACCCGGGTCTGATTCGTAACTGGGTTGATGCGATTCGTACAGGCGTACCACTTATTGCTCCCGGTGAGGATGGTATACACGGATTGACGTTATCGAACGCTATGTTGCTGTCCACCTGGACGGATAACTGGGTGGATCTGCCGATCGATGAGGATCTGTTCTATGAGCATCTGCAGGAACGCATTGCTGGCTCAACGACGAAGAAAGACAAGGCATTCAGTGGCAGTCAACCTGCTGATTTGAGTCAGACGTTTAAATGAAGACGATTTGTTATGTAAGACGAGTTCATTGTAATCAACATTTTATAAAAAGGATGGGATGACATGGCTAAAGACGGGATGTTTTATGCACCAAAAAGTGTTACAAAAGAGGTCGTATGTGGTCCGGGTGAGTTCACGATTGCTGCTGTAGCGCTGGATCATGGACACATCTACGGCATGGTTGGGGGATTGTTGGAGGCTGGAGCTACTCTCAAGTGGGTATATGATCCGGACCCGGCGAAGGTAGCGGCATTTCAGAAGCAGTTCCCACAGGCTCAAGTTGCTGGATCTGAAGCAGAGGTGCTTGCAGATGATGAGGTGTTATTGGTGGCAAGTGCAGCGATCACTTCAGATCGTGCACCGCTTGGCATGAGAGTTCTGGCCGCAGGCAAGGATTATTTTACAGACAAAGCCCCATTTACCACGCTGGAGCAATTAAAGCTTGCACGAGAAGAAGTGAAGCGAACGGGCAAAAAGTACATGGTGTATTACAGTGAACGACTGCATGTAGAAAGTGCGATCTATGCGGGGCAACTCATTGAACAAGGGGCAATCGGCAAAGTAGTGCAAGTTATGGGTACAGGCCCGCATCGCCTGAATGCTGGAGGAAGACCCGACTGGTTCTTCAAGCATGAGCAGTATGGCGGTATTCTCTGTGATATCGGGAGTCACCAGATCGAACAATTCCTGACGTTTGCATCATGTACGGACGCTGAGGTAGGGTTCAGTCGTGTGCATAACTTCAATCACCCACAGTTCCCGGAACTGGAAGACTTCGGCGAAGCTTCTCTGATCGGGGACAACGGAGCGTCTGGTTACTTCCGAGTGGACTGGTTCACACCGGATGGTCTTGGCACATGGGGGGATGGGCGTACAGTTATTCTGGGAACGGACGGTTATATTGAGCTGCGGAAGTATATCGACATCGCAAGGGAACCTCAGGGGGATCAGGTGTACCTGGTCAATCATGAAGGGGAGTACCGTTACAATGTAAAAGGCAAGGTCGGCTACCCGTTCTTCGGTCAACTGATTCGCGATTGTCTGGACCGGACCGAGACAGCCATGACACAAGAACATGCATTCAAAGCGGCAGAACTCTGTCTGATTGCACAACATAAAGCGATGAGCGAGCGTGTGGTGTGGAGTAGCGGAGCGAAGTAAATGTTTTAGGTGAAGGGGAGCAAAGGTTGATCACTAAAGGTTATCCGTAATTCTTCTATTGTTGAGTGAAGAAAGAGCAGCCCAAATGTTAAACTGGATCCAAAAGGTTAGTCTTTTCTAACAAATGGAGCAGTTCGCACTGGGGCTGCTTTTTTGAGTACGTTCGTGACTTCGCAGATGGATTAATATGGGTTATATTATATGTAGTTCGGATATTGTTTGAAAAGAGAAGTATTTACGAAGTTCGTAGATATAATGTTATAGGAAATCAACGCAATATGTTAAAAATCAACTAGAACACAATATTAAATGTCTCTAAAAGGGGGATCAATAGTGCAAGGGTATAATGTGCTCATGATTTACAGCAAAGATATGGATAAATTACTTATGTGCAAGCGATCAAGGAATCCATATAAGGGTTTAAGTAATCTTGTTGGCGGTAAAATTGAACACGGAGAATCCGGCATAATGGCGGCATATAGAGAATTATTTGAAGAGACTGGCATATCTAACAAAGATATTATTCTACATCATTTAATGGACTTCAAATACTATATTCAAGAATGTTACGTGGAAGTTTATTTTGGCAAGTTAAATTATCATGTAGACGTCTACGGGGATGAAAATGAATTATACTGGTCCGATTTAAATAAGGATTTTTTCGATATGTCATTGTTTGCAGGTGAGGGTAATATTGGGCATATGATTGAACAAGTTAAGATGAGTAAGGATAAGATTCTTAAAGAAATTACTCTATAAGTTAACAAGGAATAAAAGACCTTTTGCATGTGAATCGAAGAAGGCGCTGACATCCTATAACACAAGTTTCACGCAGCGGACATTCGTCCTTGTTTGGAAGATGTGAATACAATAGAAGTAAATCACCAACACAGACTTCATCCTAAGATAAGAGCTATCTAAGGTTGAAGCCCGTCGTGAACCTTTGAACGTTAGGCGAAACTCTCGAAAGATTAAAAAACATACAAAGCCCAAGCAGGAGGTATAAATGGAAGATCAAGAAGATTTAAAAAAATATTACGAATCAATAAAAATTCATAATATTGAAATCGATGAGATGAAAAAAAAGATAGCAATGTTAAATGATTTTCCACTTTTTAAAGATGGAATAGTTCAATTTTACTCACCAACAGATGTTCAACATGCTGGATTCAATATATTTCGACGGCTGACCGATGCAAATTCTTGGATTAGTAAGGCAACAGATTTATTTAATTTTATCAGATATAGTGTAATGTCTTCATTTTCTCACTTGGATAAATGCGAGAATATATTCACCCCTTTTAGAGTAACTGAAGAATATAAACTCGTATTTTATTATACTGAGAATGCGACGTTTCGATTATTCATGGCATGGGATGTTTTAGGGCATATGTACAATCATTTCTACGAAATGGGGATTGGAATAGATAGGGTAGATTATAATAAAATTTTCAAAAAGTCTAATTGCGATTTTATGGATGAAAGACTAAATAAAGTTATTGGACATCAAGAAGCAATAAATTTCGTGAAAGAAGAATATATGTTAGTTAGAGAACACATATCTACTGAATATGAGTACACTAATGGCTTAACTAGAGGTCACCACAAATACCTAAAATCTATACGTAACATGGCGATTCACAGAGAGGATCCACATAATTTTTCAATATTAAATTCTTCGAATAGAAAGACATCACTTGTTGATGCTCCTCAGTATGAATTAATGAACATTGTAGAAGACGCGTTTAAATTATATCAATATATTTCGACGCTTATTAAGCTTTATTATTTTGAGTTCAGAGGATATGGTCTTGATTTGGGAGAACTTCAAGTAATAAGGTTTGATGAAAGTCAGGAATAAGTTAGATAATCCAGGAAGTCGAGAGCATCGCCTAACATAATATTCACGCTGCGGACATTCGTCCTGGGTCCGGCATACGCCGGACACTCGACATGCGTCGAGTCGTGAATACAGGAACGTTAGACGAAATAGACTGTGAAAGGACATATATATATGATAACAATCTCATGTACCAAGAAGCTATTTGATGCTAGTTCTTTTGTCGAAGAACCAGACAACGAATTAGAGGACGAACTCTACAAGTGGCATGCCAATGTATTTCGAATGGCTAAAAAGAATAATTTAATTATTATGAATAATAAGACAAGGTATTGCTTTATTTTGTTTGGAATAAGAAAAGAGCACTATAAAAACTTTAAAGAGATATTTCTCCATGCACTGATAGAAAATTTAAAAGCAGAAGGAATCTCTGGACTTTTAATTAACAACTATATCAGTCATGCAAACAGCATTAAGTTCATCAAAACGTATGATAGAAGCGTCATTGGATCAATGATAGACATGGTTAAAATGACTGAATTCATGATTGAAGACTATTTACCCATACAAGAAATGAACATCATCGAATTAAATAAAATGAACAACGCGACTCCCTTAGTAAAGCTAAAAAAATTTCCAAACCAATTTATGAGGGAGGCTCTTAGTATGTGAGCCTACAGTCTACTTCGTCTAACATAATATTCACGCTGCGGACATACGTCCTTGGTCCGGCATTCGCCGGACACCCAGCATATGCTGGGTCGTGAATACAGGAACGTTAGGCGAAACCACCCAGAAGTAATTGTATAATTGTATGCGGATCAAGGAAGGGGATAAATTGAATGATATTGAATTTGGAACTAGCGGATATTTTAGAAAAATCTGAAATTAATTATATGGTTGATCGAATGACTGCAATCAGAGAACGAGAAGGAAACCCTGAGGGAATTGAAATAAAACGATTCGGGGAGAGCACGGCGTTTTATAGTAAAACCATGCCATGGGGTCTTTTTAATAATGTAAAGGGAAGGATTTCTGAAGATGTCATTGAAGATATCTTAGACTTTTATAATGAGCGGGAAAGGAATTTTGAGATTCAAGTCATCCCGGGTAATATAAATCAAGAAGTCATGAAAAAACTCCATAATATAGGCTTTTATCAATCAGGATTTCATACAACGCTTTTTTGTGAACCTGGAAATCTAAATTCGTTTGATCATCATAAACTGGAAATTCGTGAACTACTTGAAGATGAGTTCGATACATATGCAGAAATTCATTGTTTAGGTACAGGATTATCTCTTGATGGGAAAGAACACGTAGCTGCAAATAACCGAGTACTGTTTTCCCGTCCTGGATGGCACTATTATTTGGGGTTGGATCAGGGCTATCCAGTTGCAGTAGCTGTAATGTATATAGAGAACAATGTTGCTTCATTAACATTTGCGACAACACTACCTGAATATCGAAATAAAGGATTTCAAACAAATTTATTACTTAGACGAATTCATGATACCTACAACAATTGTAATCTCGTTGTTAGTCAGTGCTCATTTGGCTCGCAAAGCCATCGGAATATGGAAAGAGTGGGTATGAGAATTGGATATACCCGGGCAACATGGACAAGGAATTAATTGTGAGGGGAAATTTAGGCTGGCATCGCCTAACATAATATTCAAGCAGCGGCCCTTCGGAGCCTGGTCTGCGAGGTGGATTTCGAAGAGGGATTTCAGCAGCCGACCCCTTCAGGGTTCATGAATACAGAAACGTTATCTGACATAAACCTATTACATTTTAGGAGCAAATAATGAATATCACTTTCTCGAAATGGGTGCAATATTATCGAAGAAATAATCAAAATCTCAAATATATTCATTGGGATGACAACTATAAATTAACAACTAATGAAAGAGAAATAATCATTAAGTCAATTCAACAGTTTCAATTAGGAGAAAACTCTGAAGGTAAATATCTAATTAAACGTGCACAAGAATATGTACATCAGACACAAGATCAGGATTACTATGAAGCGCTTATAGAGTTCATTAAAGAAGAACAAAGGCACGCTAGAGATCTAGGCAGATTTATGAAGGTACAGGGAATCCCACTCCTTCGTAGACATTGGGTGGACAATGTATTTAGAAGATTACGTCGATATGCGAGTTTAGAACAATCAGTCATTGTTCTATTAACTGCTGAGATCATTGCTAAGTTGTACTATAAAGCTTTGCAAAAATCTACAAAGTCAGAAGTATTAATAGATTTATGTAATCAGATTTTAAGTGATGAGGAGAAACATGTTCAGTTTCAATCTGAAACACTTCATAAATTTGCTCAAAATAGAAGCGTTCTCTTTAACAGAATAGTTTATATCCTTCGTAGAATCCTTTTTGAAGGAACGCTAATTATAGTGTGGTATCAACATAAGCCTGTATTTAAATCTGGGGGATATAAACTCAAAAGTTATTACTATGAATGCCGTCATGAGTTTAACTTAACAAAGAAGATTATAGCTAATTCACAGTAGAGGTTTACGTCAGGTAACATTATATCCAAGCTTTGGGTCCTGACGCTCCCTCGGTCAGCCCGAAGGGAATTGGCAGGGAAGTGGAATCTGGCGGACACATCCGCACCGACTAACCGCATCGCGGCCGTCTTTTGACGGAGCCTTAATTCGGTGGGACGTCGTGAATACAGAACTTTATAGGTGATCAGCGTAAAAACAGTATAACAATTCATTATTTTATTTTGAATAGGAGTGAAATCATGCTGGAAGCGGTTATTTTCGATATGGATGGTACACTATTTCAAACAAACAAAATCTTAGAGCTATCGTTAGAAGAAACATTTACTATCTTGAGGTCTCTAAATGAATGGTCGAGTGAGACTCCAACTCAAAAATATCGTGAAATAATGGGTGTTGCTCTACCAGTAGTTTGGGAAACGTTATTGCCGAACCATTCAAATGAAATCAGACGAATTGTGGACGAGATCTTCCTAGAGAAGCTAATTGCAAATATTAATAATGGCAATGGCGCCCTGTATCCGCATGTCAAAGAAATTTTTAATTACTTGAAACATGAAGGCTATTTCATTTTTATTGCAAGTAATGGACTAAACGAATACCTTAATGCCATCGTTAACTGCTACAAATTAGATAAGTGGGTGGCAGAAACTTATAGCATCCAACAAATAGGAACTCAAAATAAGGATGACTTAGTCGGTCATATTCTTAAAAAACATCACATCAGCAATGCAACTGTAGTTGGGGACAGGATTTCTGATTTCAATGCCGCAAAAAACAATGGGTTGAAGGCTATTGGTTGTCGATTTGATTTTGCCCAAGAAGGGGAGCTTGCACAAGCGGATTTTATTATTGACGACTTACTTGAATTAAAAAATATATTTAAACATCAGGGAAAATAGAATGCTTTTGTAATTATATCGAAGAAGACGCTGAAATCATATAACACCATATTTAAGCTGCGGTTACCCCTTGGTCACAATGATGTTTTTGGCAGGGGAGTTGATTCATGTGACAACTTGCTGCGCAAGTTCGTGAATACAGAACGTTATACGCAACCCCTTAAGAATGTTAAATCATGCAACCAATTAATAACAAATAATAAATATAGGTGAAAGAATACATTTACAACGTAGCAGTTGAAAACCAGGATGAACGGAATATTAGAAGGTGTACCATATAACAATAAATTTCCACATCGTTAGTTATGCTCCTTGGTCATCAAGAGGAATACCAGTGAAGCGGATTCATAATAAAGTGCAAACTAAAGAATATTTCTATTATGCGAAAGAGAGGATCGAATGAATTATCATTTTGGTTTTTCATGGAAGGGTCTGATCATCTTTTTATTGCCAATGATACCAAATATATTTTATTTTTTAATTCCTGCGTCAGATATATCAGGAAACAATGCAAATAGCTATTTGATTTTAGATGTTTTGGAGCACGGAAGTCAGGCGATATTTTTCTTTCTTCTGATATTCGTTGTAAGAAAACAAGCATCTGAAATGCGATGTCCGTATATAATTGGTATGGTAATAATGTTGATTTTTTATTATGGGCTATGGATATTGTATTTTACAGGCAACGCAAACTCGATTATTTTTTTGGGGATGGCCGTTCTCCCGGTAGTATATTTTATATTAGCTGAGATTTGGCTTCAAAATTATCTGGCTATTATACCAACAGTACTTTTTGGTATTGTGCATGTCATTAATACATATTTGTCTATTGCGAATTAAAGGGAGGACAACAATCCTCTTGCGTTCAGCATCCATTCTATATCAAGGATTAAGTCTCGAATGGTGAGGTTAGAAGTAAGCCATAGCTTAAGGCAGGGGTGTCCAACGTGAGCAGGAATCTGAATGAAGTCATCGACAAATCTCCGATCCAATGAACACGAGCCTCTTATAAGGCTAGCGTTCATTGGATGAAGTTACTACACAAACCAAAGTTGATACTGCTGAAGGCGTACGAGAGTAAATGAGGGGATCTTTCCTATGCGGAAACGGATTTGATAGGAGCAAAAGATAGAACCAAAAGATAGAACCAAAAGATAAAACACGTAAAGACATATTAAATACATAAAACACACAAGACATATAAGGATGTGGAATCGAAGAAAAAGGGGCAGCGTATAACAATGCATTTTTGCTTCGTCGCTGACGCTCCTCGGTCTTCAAGAGGGATTTCGGACACATCCAACCAGCTAAGTGGCAAAGCCACCCGGACCTCCGGTCCTTAAGCCGTTTGGACGTCAGAAATGCGCAACGTTATACGCAATACCCTAAAATTAAGAAGAAACTAAAGAACAATAAAAGAAGAAACATAATAAAACTTAATTGAAGGTGATAATTATGAAAGAATGGGACTACAGTAAGCCTTGGTTTCATGGCTCGCCATTATTTCTAAATGAATTACTAGTCGGAAGCACAATAACCCAAGATCGAGAGTTAGCAAGAATCTTTTCGCAGAAACCATCTATTGTTTCTTTTGATGAGAATGGCGCAAGATTTCATAATGGTAAGTTATGTGGATACATTTACATAATTGATGAGGAAATTATAAGTGAGGATGTATATCCACATCCAGCAACTACCATGAAACCTGGTGAAGAATGGCTCATAAAAAGAGGATTAAAAGTACGAAAGATAGATGAAACAAAAACAAGAGCGGAAGAACAACTTTCAGAGGAAGAGGAGGTAGAATTATTGGAAAAGCTAAATAACAGATAGCCCATAGCTTAGTCACAGAAGAGGGCACTGCGTATAACAATATATTCACGCCTCAGGCCATTCGGCCCTGGGTCAGGCAGGGGAATTGGGAGCAGCCGGACAACCCTGCACTAGCTAAGTCCGTCAGACCCGGCTGTAGCCCTTAAGCCAGTGAGGGTTCGTGAATACAAGAACGTTATCTGTAAGATTGAAAAATGATTAAAACTGTAAAAAGAAAAAGTATATATTATCTAATTATAGAGTTAATTCAATTGCAACGTTCTGTTGCTAGAGGGGGAAGTGATCAAGGTGCTAATTTTGATCCTGCTTATAATTATTGTTATGGGAGTAGCAATTATAGATGGGAGATTAAAAAAGAAACTTGAAAATGATAAAAGAATTATTGAAAGATTAGATGTGTTAATTAATGAAGTGAGAGATATCCGTAAAAAATAGAGAAATAATAATCACACAAGAAAATAAAGGTTTATTGTTAATTGTAAATCGCTAAAACTATCAAATTCAAATCAGATGGAAAATAGGATTAAGTGGACTTGTTTACAAAAGGCACAAACGATCTCTTTTTTTTATCAGGGATGCATTTTAACGGACAACTGATTAGTAGTAATGAAGAAAGTATAGAACTTCAATTCTTTAATCCTGATGAAATGCCTGATTTATTTAATCAGCAACATACTGATGCTTTTAATGATTTCATGACTAAAAGAGTAGAAGTATTTAGATAGAATTAGAATAAAGTCTTAGGAGTGAAGGCAGATTCGAAGACGACTGATCCATAACATAACATAACATTCACGCTACGGGCGTCAGCCCTTGGCCCGGCATCCGCCGTACACTCGACATGTGTCGAGTCGTGAATACAGGAACGTAAGGTGAAATTCAGCAGAATGCTAAAAACTTTATCAAATCGAAGGAATAGATAACAACACCTGAATGGAAATAAAAGTGATATAGATCAGTTAAGGAGATCGTTTGGTTGGTTCCAGTTCCCAAATGTCTAAACTTTTCTTCAAAGCAAGTTTTTGTATGATGCCGACCCATTTCCTCCAGGTTACCTTGTAACAATCAGAAATGGCTTCATTAAAGCACTGAAGCGAAAGGAATATATATAAACATGAACAATTCCCTCCTGAAACTTCGAAAGAAATTTATCTTGATAATAGTGATAATAGATATAATTTGGTTATTTTCATCTATTATCAATTATGATATTACTATATTCAAAAAAAGTAACGTTGTAATTCCTATCGTACTACACATCATTTTATTTCTTTGGTTGGGCTATAAAAGTAAAGGAAAAAAGCTAATTCTGTTTGTTGTTTTGGTTGTTTTTTCTTCTCTTCTTTTGATTAAGTATTCACTTGCTCCAGTATTTGATCCATACCGATACGAACATCTGCATATCCCTGGCCCTGGACATTATAGTGAAGTTATAGTTGAACATCGAGCTAATCTGCTGGATCAAGGCATTACACAGTATCGTGTCTACCAAACGAAGTTTTGGGGTTTATTCTTAACGGAGTTAACAACTAAGGAAGTTGTGATAGAAGAACCACATGACTTATATCTTTCCCAAAAAGATATTTTTGATTACTCTGCTCCAGAATGGACGAGCGGGACAGTTAGCTTTGATACCTATAAAGGAAAACTTACTCTAAAGTTCAAATGACTGAACATAAAACCCAAAATATTTATGAATTGGATTTACTTCAAGAAGGTGCTATGGAAAGGCATTAGGATAGGGATCTAAGGGCGATTTTAAATGAGAACTCAAAGAAGCGCGCCGACATCACTTAACATAATATTCATGCTGCGGACAGTCGTCCTTCGTCCGGCATTTGACGGACACTCAGCATACGCCGCGTCCTGAATACAGGGACGTTAGCAGAAACCAAGGGAATGCTTAACTAAATTATTAAGATTAGATAAATTATTATTAAAGGACGGGGATTTCAATGAGTAGCTTGTTACTAACCTCTTGTGGTTTTTATACTGAAGATATTAAAAATCAATTTCTGGATTTTATTGATGGAGATATTTCTCAATTAAAAGTCTCAATTATTACAACAGCATCCCCTAGAAAAGAAACTAATAGATATGCACTAAGAGCGATGCAAGAGTTTAAGGACATGGGATTTCAGCATATCAATTTTGTAGATATTGAATTTGATGACCCGCAAATTCTCTTACATAGAGATGTTATATATATCAATGGTGGAAATCCATTTACATTACTGTATTACGCTAAGAAAAGTGGTGCTGATGAAATTATCAAAACACTGGCGGCACAGAATGTAATTATAGTTGGAGTAAGTGCAGGAACGTTATTACTGGGGCCGAATATTAACATTGTCGATTTATTTACTCCACAGATGAACACAATGAATTTAACGGATTTTAAGGCATTAGGTGTAACTGACAAGCTTATTTTTCCTCACTATGATCGAGAGGACATATTTAAAGATAGTACTAATAAAACAATTGAAGAGAGAATAGTAGAATTTGAATGCAATGAGAAATGTAAGGTGACAAGGCTTAAAGATGAAGAATATATCTCAATCTTAATGAACCAAGCACATTGAATCGAAGAAGCCCCTGAAATCTTGCTCACACCGGATTCACGCTGGGGCTACGCCCCTTGGTCTGCCAGTGGGGTTCGAGGAAGTAGTATCCAGCAGACAACTCCTGTGAGGATAAGTCTTCGACCCAGTCGCTCCTTTAAGTCTCTCGGGTTCGTGAATACAACAACGGTAGATAAAATAACGAAGAAGTTTATATCGGGAGTTGATTCATTGAAGTATTCAACGGTAGTTCTTGACTTGGACGGAACATTATTAAATTCAAAAAAAGAAGTATCTAAAAGAAACGTAGATGCGGTCTTATCCTGTTATCAGAAAGGAATGAGAATAATATTTGCAACAGCTCGACCGCCCAGGGCGGTTAATTGGTTGCTTCCACAAGGATTAGTAGATATCGGGGCTTTTGTATATTACAACGGAGCTCAAGTGATATGTAAGGAAACCAAGATAGAAATTAATGAATCAATCCCTGCTCATGTAACTACAGAAATTCTTGATTACTGTTTGAAGTGTGACTCTCAAATTGAGCTGACTATGGAAGTGAAGGATGAGTGGTTTAGTTTAAGAGAGCTTGATTATATGAGCTCAATGAACACACAATCAAACCCCATAGTAAAACCCTTAAAAGAATTAAAGCAATATGATGCTACGAAGATACTTCTGACTGGCAATAATCACAATTCTGGATTGTTTGAAAAATTCGAGGGTAGAGTGAATATACTAATTACGGATAATAATAAATTAGTACAAATCATGCCTCTTCTGGCATCTAAGGAAATGGCAATTACTAAACTCTGTGAATTATATAATGTAGAATTGGATTCCGTTATTGTATTTGGTGATGATCATAATGATGTAGGCCTCTTTAAGATGGCGGGATATTCTATTGCTATGGGAAATGCGATTAGGGAATTGAAGGAAATCGCTGATGAAATAACCGTTAATAATGATGAAAACGGTGTTGCTGTAAGTCTAGAAAGATTTTGTGGGTAACTCAAGGTTACTTTATCTAACAGTACATTCATACACCGTCGCACTTGCTCCTCGGTCGCCAAGAAGGATATCGGAGAAGTTGATTAAGGCGACACATTCAATCAGCTAAGTCTATTAACTCGTTCCCTACGGTAAGCTGCTTGAACGTCAGGAATACAACAACGTTAGCTGAAAGAAGTTCTTATTTTAGGAGGAGTCTATATGATATTAGAAAAAGTTATAAATAAAATTACCATACAAAGTGAATATAAGGATTTGGTTGATAAGTATGTGGATCATATTCTTAACGAATTCAAAGATAAGATTCATAGCATTTATATGTGTGGCTCGATTCCAAAAGGAACAGCTAAACCTTTTAAGTCCGATGCAGACTTTACTATTGTATGTGCAAATCCCGAAGATATTGATTACGAAAGATTGTCAATGATTAAAGACAGGCTTTTGGAAGAATATCCATTCGTCACTAAGATGGATACGATCATTTGCTCAATTGATGATGTATTAAGTAGACCGAATGATTGGGGTTTTTGGATTAAGATCATTTGTGTTTGCATACATGGGGAGGACATTGGTGAAAAAGTACCTCCGATCATAATTTCTCCAGAATTCATTGTAGACTTAAATACAGATACCAAGGAGGAAGTGGATCGTGTACATCGTTCACTTTCTAATGTTAATGATCATTCAATGAAAACTAGATATATTAAAGGTTACTCTAAGAGATTAATTCGTGCATTATACTCTTTGGTTTTAGAAGATACAGGGGTATGGGAAGATGAAATCATTAAGATGAAGAATGCCATATTAAACTATTGCGATATTGACTCCGCTTTAGTTGAGTATCTGTATGCTTGTTACTTGGATAGCGATGTATCTGCTGAAGAGTTTCTGGAAATCGCAGATGAAGTATATAGCTATTTTGAGAACGCTTTAAATACAATGGCTGCTTCCAGAAATTCATTTGGCTAACAATATATTAACGATCTTAATCACCTTGAGAAGCGAGTGACCACATCCAGCCCCAAATCCCGTCGGGACATCGCCAATACAAAACGTTATCTGAAACTGGCAAGATTGAAAGGAGAAAACATGATACTTGGGTTATATGAAGCACATTTACCAGTGAGTAACTTACATCAATCAATCGAATTTTATTCTAAATTAGGATTAGAGCTGGCCTGGAGAGATGAAGATACAGCTTTCTTCTGGATTGAAAAAGATAAGAGTTGAGATGATCCAGATGGAAATAGTTTAGAATTAATGTGTTTTGTAAGTATCCCTGAAAACTTAAAGAATATATCAAATAAATTATCAATCGAAGAATGGGAAGATCTTTTGAAAGCTAAAAACTAAAGAATGTATTGGGGTATTTAAAAGAAGTATCAGCATCAGATAACATAATATTCACGCTGCGGCTCCTATGGAGCCTTGGTCTTGTAGATGGAAGCGCTTCAGCAGACACATTGAACTACGTTGGACGATGAATATAGAAACGTTAAGCGACATAATTGCTAGTGGAAGGAGATTTAAATGCATATTAGAGGAATAATTCTTGAAGGATACTCAAATGCCGGGAAGACTTCAGTATTAAAAGCAATTAAACGTTATCAATCACAAGAAGAATCCTCAGAACGGAGCGTAGTTATTCTTGGAGAACATTATTCTCAAATTTTGAATAATAAACATGGAGAATATGTAAGTCTAACCCGAGAAGGACACATTGAGTTACTTAAAGAGCGGGTTGAAATGCTAAAGAAACTTAACGAATGGGCAATTCAACTTGGTCCTGCATCTAGAGGATCTAGGGGACTATTTTATGTTCTGGAAAGGTTTCACTTAAATCATAGAGCTGCATTTGTAGATTCGGATTTGGATGAGATAAATAAAATAGAAGAACAGCTTGAGTCTTTAGGTGCCAGGTGTATTCTGCTTACAATCTCGTCCGAAGTCGTAGAAGAAAGAATTAAAAGTAGACAACCAGAAGAATGGATCTATAAAACAGAAGAAGAAGTAAGATCGTCGGTAAGTGAATTATTAAAAATCCAAAATGTATTAAGACATCAAGCTCAAATCTCAAGAGTGCCAACAATAGATATCAATACAGATGGTAAGGATTGGGATCAGTATGTAAGGGTAATCATGGAGGGCAACGACATCGCCTAACCAGATGTTCAAGCATCGTCGCTACTGCTCCTTGGTCGGATAGAAGCTATAAGCAGAAGAATGTATTTAGCCAGACGTATCAGGCATTCCCCGGTCGTCGTGAACACAAAATGTTAGATGAAATCAGTTAAAATCAATATCAATATGAGGTGCGTAATGGATCGTAAGATTATTCAAACCGCAAAAGAGATTGCAATAAGAATTATTCGCAAAGCAGGTTTAATCTCTAAAGAGAAGTTTGATAACTTTGTTGAACTGAGGTCTAAAGATGAATTTGGGGATGTGGTTACTGAAGTAGATCATATCTGTGAAGAAATCATCATCAAACAAATACAAGACGTATTTCCAAATCATCAGATACACAGTGAAGAGGCAGGGCTTATCGGAACTAAGCACGATTGGTTATGGTTAATTGATCCTTTAGACGGAACTAATAATTTTGCGATTGGTTTACCTGTTTTTACGATATCAATTACCTTAATGTACAAAAGAGAGCCTGTGCTTGGAGTGGTCTATGAACCTCTAACAGAACGTTTATTTGTATCTGTTATTGGTGAAGGGACAAGCTGCAATAATCGACAAATACAAATTAAGAGTAACCCGAATATTTTCAAAGGAAATATAGGTTGGATTCAAGGTCACAGAGTACAAAACGACCCACAAGCAGTAAAACTAAGACAATACATTGATAATAGATTTAAACGAATGTTAAGATTGTGGGCTCCAACGCTTCAATGGTGTATGTTGGCCAGAAGATATTGATGGAATTGTTCTGTACAATTCTGAAGGTGATGACTTGTATTCAGGTATCTTAATGGTTAAGGAAGCAGGGGGGCTTGTTATAGATTTTGAAGGAAATAAGTTTAATGGAATGAAAGAAGAACCTTATTTAATTGCATGTCACCCAGACCACAAAGAAGAACTATTGCAAATTGTAAGAGAAGGATTGAGCTAACACCTAGAAGCAACTGACTTCAGCTAACATTATATCCACGTTTGGGAGCCTGACAGTTCCTCTGTCCACGAGAAGCAATCGGCAGGGAAGAGAATCAGCGGACACATCCGCCCTGACTAACCGTTTCATGGCCGGACTATTGAGGGTCCTTAAGTCGGTTGGACGTCGTGGATACAGGAACTTTATACGACAAACTCTAATTATATTTATGTGGGCTAATTGCATAGAAGCAGGGAGGACATATTAATGATTAGAACAGTTTCACTTTGTGTTATCCGAAGAGGGGATGAACTACTGTTAGAAGAGTTTTTTGATGAGGCTGTAGGCATAACTTATTATCGACCTATAGGGGGAACCGTTGAATATGGAGAAAGTAGTAAAATCACCGTAATTCGTGAAGTCAAAGAAGAAATTGATGCAGATATTTCAGAACCTATCTTGATTGGTGTAATTGAGAATATATTCAACTATCGGGATCAAATTGGACACGAAAATGATTTTATTTATGAGGCTGAACTTATGAATAGATCACTTTACGATTTGGAAGAAATAGATGGAATAGAAGGAAGTAAACCCTATAAAGCAGTATGGAAACCACTTCATTATTTTAAGGGGAACTTGACAGTAAAACTGGTACCAGATGGGTTACTAGAGTTGCTTCAAGACGGAACAGATGGAAGATATATTAAACACTTAAGTAAACGATAGCTTGAGGGATTTGAAGAAGATGGGGCTTATAACAACGTATTCACTCTGCGTGCTAACACCTTAGGCCCGGCCGAAGTTATGGCAGGGAAGTGAAAACAGCCTGACAACCCTGTGAGCATAAGTCTGGCGACCCGTTCGCTTCGGTCACTTAAGACTCTCGGGTTCGTAGATACAGTAATGTTATCTGAAATATTCGTAAATACTTTATTTTTGGGGGGCATCTCAAGGATGAGTAAAAAAACAATAATTATTGAAAATTACAACAATGAATGGCCTGAAATGTTTTCTGATTTAAAATCCATCATAGAACAAAGACTCGGGGATCTAGTACTTAGAATTGAGCACGTTGGTAGTACCGCAGCACCTGGACTAGCGGCAAAACCTATTATAGATATTGATGTAGTAATTGATTCTATGGACTTGCTTCCAGATGTAATTCAAGGATTAGAAAGTTTAGGTTACTATCATGAAGGGAATTTGGGTGTGGAGAACAGAGAAGCTTTCGCAAGAAAAGATGCAAATGTTCCTTATAGTATAGTAAAAATACAGAAACCTGAACATCATTTATATGTTTGTAATAAAGAGAGCAAAGAGTTATTAAGACATATATCGTTCAGAGATGCATTAATTAGCAATCCCGAATTTGTAGTCGAATATGCCAATCTAAAGAAAGAACTTGCTATTAAATATGGAGAAAATCGTCAGTCTTATACGGATGGGAAGACCGAATTTGTAAATAAAGTACTTAATGAATATGGAAAGAATCTGTAGGTTGCTCAATGGAACTAAGACATCCGATAGCAAATTATTCACGCTGTGGGGTTAACGCCCCTTGGTCTGCCAGAGATATTTCGAGGAAGTCGTATCAGACAGACAACTCCTATGATGCTAGATCTTCGACCCAATCGCTGGTGCTCTTTAAGCTCTCGGGTTTGTGAATAAAACAACGTTTTCGAAAATCTCACAAAGGATATGAAAACGTGAATACTAAAGATTTTATAAAGCTAATTAGGGTGTATTTTGTTCCAAAACTACATGAGGTTGGGTTTATGGGAACCGATCATCATTTTGTTAAGAAAACTGATAATCACTTTATTTACACTCTGGTGATTTAGGCATATAAATCCGGTGGATCTTGTGTTATGGAGATGGGGGTGTATCTAGATTTTCTCCCTAATTCTATTGGTGAATTTAAGTCTTCAAATGAAATCACGACCTATGATTGTGAATTCAGAAAACGTCTTAATAAAAAAGCAAATTGGCTGAAGAGATTTTTTACTATGGAGCGTGAAAGATGGTTTCAATACGGAGTTATTTTTGGATCAAGGAATGAGTTATTTTTCTCAATTTAATGATCCTAGGATGATTACATCAATTTCATTGGCCGAGATAATAGCTAGATCTAAGAAGATTGAAGATTTTGGAGCTCCACTTGATTTAAGGCTGGTTTTGTTAATTGCAAGAACACATAAATTTCAAGGTAATAATAGGAATGCGAAAGAATATGCTCAATGGGGACTAAATAATATTGGGAAAGCAACAGGACTCATTAAGGACTTTGAGGGCATAAGTTGAGGGAGTTTCTAACATTATATCCGTGCTTCGGCGCCTAAAAGCTCCTCGGTCTGCAAGAAGCAATCGGCAGGGAAGAGAATCAGCGGACACATCCGTACGACTAGCCGCATCGCGGCCGCTCCAATTGGTCGCTTAAGTTGGTGGGAGGGTCGTGGATACAGGAACATTATGCGCCATTAAAGGAGATAATTTATGAAAGGTAAGATACTCTTATTAGTTTTTATTACAATAGTGTTTTCATCTTGCCAAAATAGTAGTCAATCGACTACCTTGAACAGCGAAACTAAATCAAAAATGAATTCTGAACTGCCTCCTGATGAAGTGAGTACAGGTAATGGAACAGAACCGAAAGAAATAACTGAAGGTCGATCAGATGCTTCTAACAATGAAGTGTTATCCATGAGCATTGGGAACTATGAATTGAAAGGAGAATTTTATGATGAAATGCTTCGAAATCCTATAGATCATGATTATGAAGTGGAATTTAATGAGGCTCAAAATTCAAAAGAGATTATTACAACAATGGAATGGGGGGCGTTGGAAAGCAAATATACAGAGATTTGGGATAAAGAGTTGAATCAAATATATAAAAAGCTTCGTTCTAAGTTGGATAGAGAACCAAGAGAAGCACTAATCGAATCTCAGAAAGAATGGTTACAGTATCACTTAAAGGAAACAAAATTTGTAGAGAAGACATTTATTAATAATGGTTACCTTGGATCAAAAGGATCGGTAAGCCTAGGCACGGTTATACGGGAGAGAATTAGGGAAAGAACAATGCAATTATTTGAATATCGATATTTGTTAGATGGTGAAGTTGAGTTTTTATACCAAAGTAAAAAATAGAGTTGGAATCTGGATCAAAGGTTTTTAGGTGATGCTTCGAAGCAGTAACGGCACATAACAATGTATTCAAGCTGTAGGGATACCACCCTTCGGTTGTAAGATGTATAATCATGGAAGAACTCTCAGAAAACACGACTCAGCCTAAGATAAGAGCTATCTAAGGCTGGGTATTTTCGTGAACGTGCAGGACGTTATACGACAGCATCAAAAACAATAGAAAAAGAGGGTCATATAACCCTCTAAATACTAGAATTCTGCAATTCACTAAATAGTTGTAGGGCATCTTTGAAACCTTGTATGTAGATACTTCTTTCTAGGATGGATTGGAGTGAGATTTGTGCGTCTTCGTAAAGAAAAACTGTATGTTGAAGTTGATCGGGCAAAGCATCACGAAGTGTTTTAAAATATTCATCTGTCTCAGCAGAAAGTTGAGTGTACTCTCTATGACACTCCAGAAGCTTAGTATAGAGCAAATCTAAACGTATTCTTATCAGTGGTTCTGTTGATGATTGCTAATATGAAAGATAAGATAGAATTACGGAGGGGAAAAGATGAACATAATCAAGTGTAATATACGAGAACTCATGGCAGAACATCGAATAGATGATATAACAGAATTGATGGCAAAATCGGGCTTAAGCCGGAATTCGATCAATAAACTCTATAGGGAAACAAATATAGAAACAACAAAGCTGGAAACCTTATTCAAGCTATGCGATACATTTAATTGTAAATTATCTGATTTGATTGAATACGTACCAGGAGCAAAATAAATAGTGAAGGTCGATTTGAGAAACGATTCCGTCCTATAACATAATATTCATGCATTGCTCCTTCGGAGCCTGGGACTGCGGATGGATTTCGAGAAGAGTTTCAGCAAACATCCCCTTTGGGGTTCATGAATATAGAAACGTTGTCCAATACTTCCAATCAAAACAACAACCATAGGAGCAATATTATGACAATCATTTTCAAAGAAATAAAAGACATTGATACACACGCAATTCAAGAACTGTTTCACTCGGTGGACTGGAAATCAGGAGATTTCCCAGAAGATCTGAGACAAGCAATATACAACTCGCATACGGTTATAACAGCATGGGATGATACCAAATTAGTTGGCTTAATAAATGCATTGTCTGACGGAGTGATGACAGTATATTTTCATTACATGTTAGTACACAAAGAATATCAATCATTAGGAATTGGTAAGAGAATGATGGAACAAATGCTTAGTCGATATTCTAATATCAAAACAAAAGTGCTTATATCTTATGATAGTGCAGAAAAATTCTATGGATTATTTGGATTTAAGCCAGAAGAAGGAACTAAAGCCATGTTTATTTCAGATATGGTATAGCAGTTTAAGTTTATCAAAGAAGTTGGTAGAATCAGATGAAAACACGTTAATACGTAGGGGCGTCGGCCCCTTGGTCCGAAGGAAGTTATATGCTCCTTTAAGGTGGTGGGACGTCATGAACACAACAACGTTATGTAAAATCACATAAAACTTTATAG
The DNA here is from genome assembly GCF_038003195.1 of Paenibacillus sp. FSL M7-1414. NCBI lineage: Bacteria > Bacillati > Bacillota > Bacilli > Caryophanales > Paenibacillaceae > Paenibacillus > Paenibacillus sp. FSL M7-1414. Next base: position 2,593,709 of record NZ_JBBOOS010000001.1, read on the forward strand.
AATGGATGAATTTAAATGGATAATTTAGCGCTAAAAGGCTGGATTGATACACACAAAATCATAGACCGAACCTTGAAAGGTTTTTGGGTAGCATTTAATAACTACATAAAAGAATCCCCTGAAGAAATTGATTTGTTTTTTAATGAATTCAATATAAAAGATATTAAAGCTTCAATAGATACGATAGAGCATAAAACCATTTTTCATCCTGATTATCAGATTGCAGATAGCCTCTATTCTCAGCAAGTTATATCTACATTAGATATTTACTACATCAATGAAAGAATAGGCTATTATAGAATGTTCTTTCATACCAATGGGGAATATTTTGACGATAGCCTAGTGACAGAATGGACAGGCTGGTACATCACTTTAAAACTTGAAGCACTAACTGAACTTCAAAAGGAAATTAAAACTGAACTAGTGAAGAATAGAGTTGAAGAAGACAAGATCGAAAAAATTTACGATTTAATAAGTAAACAAATTTCTGAAATCAAAGATCAAATCCATAAATAATTGCAGATAAAAAAGAAGAAGTAGCATCACATAACATAATATTCACGTTTCTATCCACCTAGCTCTCAATTGGATGATATATTTAATTCATTATGTAATTGAAGAGTATCCTTAACACCTGTAAATAGATTTCACGTTCTAATATTGTATGAACAAAAAGGTCTGCGTCATCATAAAGAAATAGAGTTCTACGCATGTCCTGAGGTAAAAGCTCATGTAACCTTTTGAAATAAAGATTCCGATCAAATGAGAATTGATTATTGATGGAGTTGTTTTTGAGAAGGTCGCTATATAAAGCTTCAATTCGGATATGAAGGGATACCAGATGATAAGTTATAAACCATTTCAAAAATTATTGATTGACAGGGAGATTAAGAAGCAGGATTTATTGAAAATGACGGGGATTTCATCGGCAACGATGGCAAAACTTAATACGAATGAGTATGTATCGTTAGAAGTAATCGATAAATTATGTACGGCATTGGGATGTCAGCCTGGAGATCTATTGGAGCATATAGCAGATTCGAAACTAAGTTGAAGAAGAAAATAATATGTTAGTCAAATCAGAGAATCGATTCCGCCGTATAACATTATATTTATGCTGTGGCTCCTAAAGGAGCCATAGTCTACTGGAAATGTATTTTATGGAAGCGCTCCAGATTACATATTTAAAAATGAACGTCGTGAGTACGGGAACGTTTTGTGAGATTATCGCTAATGTTAGAAGCAGGGAGGAATAACAGTGGCTTGAAGACAAACTTTAGCTAGATTTAGAATGAATTCTTAGATGTTTTCCAAGAGATAACCCGAATGTTGGTTTCGAGTGGTGATTACAGAAACGTTATCGGAAAGTCTAGTGAAGATGTATTTATAAATGATCAAAATCCGATAATTTGGAGGTTAATTATGAGAGCGTTCAATGTAGAAGCAGTTTTTATTGATCGTGATGGAACGATCGGTGGATCAGATGAAGTCCTTTATCCAGGGGAATTTGAATTGTTTCCATACACTAAAAAATCTCTGGAAAAATTAAAAACACTTGGAATTAAACTGTATGGATTTACGAATCAGCCCGGTATTTCAAGAGGTGAAGCTACAAAAGAAGCATTTGTAAGAGAAATGATAGAATTTGGCTTTGATAATGTTTTTATATGTCCGCATCAACATACTGAGAGATGTGAATGCCGCAAACCGAACCCAGGAATGTTACTTGACGCTGCTAAGAAAAACAATTTAGATTTAAGTAAATGTATTGTAATTGGGGATCGATGGTCTGATATTTTAGCAGGTCATCATGCTGGATGCAAAAAGATATTAGTTTTGACTGGAGCAGGGAATGAAGCTTTAAATAAATACAGACATAAATGGTCAAACACAGAAGCGGATTTTATTGCAAGTAATTTCGAAGAAGCAGTTAATTATATTATTAGTCTGGAAGAAACGATTGAAGCGGACCTAAGATAGGAACTATCTAAGATAAGATATATTTTAAAAAAAATAAATATAACAGGAGGAATTGGCATGAAATTTATTGTTTCTGCTAGTGTAATCGTTCTCAATGAACATAATGAGATTTTACTCATGAAAGGTCGAAGAGGTTGGGAAATGCCTCAAGGTTGTGTTGAAGAAGGAGAGACTATTAGGCAGGCAGCAGTTCGAGAAGTGAAAGAGGAAACAGGGATTGACATCGAATTAATTAAATTTTGTGGTTTGTATCAGAACATAACGCGAGGCGTATGCAACAATATATTTACTGGAAAACCGATTGGAGGAGCTTTAACTACCAGTGATGAAAGTGAAGAGGTGGGCTACTTTACTTTAGAAGAAGCTGGGCAAATGATAACATGGGGAAATTTCTATAACAGAATTCATAATGCATTAGATGAGAAAAGCCATCCTTTTTTGATTGAATTTTCAGAATAAGGACATCTATCAGATCACAATATATTCACGTATCGGACATTCGTCCTTGGTCCGGCATTCTCTGGACACCCTGCGTAAGCTGGTTAGTGAATACAGGAACGTTCGATGAAACACTCCGAAACTCACACTTGAATGAAATAACATTGAAGTAGAAAAGGAGAATCATTTTGGTTGGTAATGAAATACTTTCTCAAGCAGCTAATTCATTTGGATTTGATACTAATACGTTAAAGTTCGTAAGCAACTCTTGTAATGAAGTATACAGGTTTAATAAAGGGAATAAGGAATATTTCTTACGTTTATCTGAAAAACCAGTTGAATTTGAGCTTAATATTAAGGCAGAAGTCCATTGGGTACGGTATTTAGTTGAAAGAGGCATTCATGCAGCTTTGCCAATCCAGACTATAGAAGGTGAATTAACTGCTGTATGTAAGGACTGTGAAAAGTGCTATATTGCGACTGTGTTCGAAGGAGCTCCTGGCCTTTTTTTCGATAGCGATCCACAATTATGGGGACAGAGCTTGTTTAAAACATGGGGCGAAACAATGGGGTCAATGCATCGGTTGACAAAATCTTATGATCCTGGCGATTTGAAAAACAAAAGGATGGAATGGAATGTAGCGGAAATAAACAATTCACATTTACATTTTGGTAATTATCAAATACTCCTCAATAAACTCAGAACAATTGAAAAGGAAATGAAAAACCTGCCTAAAAACAAAGAATCATACGGTCTGATTCATTATGACTTTCATCCTTATAATTTTCTTATCGATCAAGGGAAGATAACTGTTTTTGATTTTGATGATTCATTGTATGGGTGGTTTGCACTTGATATTGGAATCGCAGCTACTCACGCTGTTTGGTGGGGTTCACATTATAAGGCTTGGAGATCGGAACATGAATTTGCAAAGCACTTCTTAAATGAATTTCTAGAAGGTTATATCAAGCAGAATAGCATAGAACAAGAATGGATCCATAGGATACCTTTGTTTATGGAATATAGAAATATTAGTTCCTTCTTTTGGTGGCTTAACAATTGGAATGGGAATGAAGAGAATCTTACTGATTTTCAAAAGAATGCTATTATTGAAACGGTAAAACTGATTGAAAGTGGCAAACCTCTTGATGGATGTGATATCAAATTATAGGATGTTGAGGGCTGACCTAAAGGAGTAGATGAGGGACGTCTAACAATACATTAACACATCGGACTTACTTCCTCGGTCCGCAGACGAGATCTCGATAAATTGGAGAGAAGAATACTCCTTACGACACTCCACAAGTTTTGCATTATGGTAGACTCCACCTTAAAGTTGCTCCTATCTTGGTTGGTGATGTTCTAGACAAACACCATTCGACCCAAGATCGGGGCGCTTTTTATAGGATTGTACCTTCGTAACTCAGGTTTAATTGCGCTAGTTCTCTAATCCAAATACAGATATGAGAGTAGTTTAATATAAGGAGCAGCCCGAGAATACAGGTTGCTTCTTTTTTTGCTTTTACACTTCGCAAATGGAACATTGTGGGTTATATTGGATATGATTTGGTTCTATAGTAGAGAAATGGAGAGGTGGTCAACCTTGGATGAAAATGTACGCTTTCCGATAGGACACTTTGAGCCAAGTCTTAAATTCTCTAATGAGGACCGAATCCACATCATTGGTCAAATTCCCGGAATTACGAAGACCTTAAGAGAGATTACACAACATCTCAATGATGATCAACTTTGTACTCCTTATCGTGATGGCGGTTGGACGATCACACAGATTGTGCACCACCTTGCGGACAATGACATGAACGCTTATATCAGATTTAAGAGAGCCTTGACTGAAGATGAACCGATGGCAAGCTCATATCGAGAAGATTTATGGGCATCATTACATGATTACAGGAATACGCCCATCGAAGATTCAAGTTTGTTGATGGAGATACTGCACAAGCGATTTCTCAATCTGCTGCTTGGTTTACATCCCGATCAGTTTAGACGAACACTCCGAACAGAAGTGTTAGGTACAATTACATTGGATATCGCGATTCAAAGATTTGTATGGCACGGGCAGCATCATATTGCTCAAATTAAATCTTGTATAACATCGCAAGGGTGGTAGGGTCTTATACATCTCAAGTGTGGAGGTAACATATGGGGAAAAGTGAATTGAGTTTCTAATTAGAAGCCTTGGCCTGCTGCTACCACTTACTGAGCATTTGTATGTAAACGAATTCAGAACTAGATGAGTGACTACGTTTTAAATATAAATTCAAATAGAAGTAATCTTGATTTAGGGGGATACAAATGTTGATTGAAGATGAAAAAGTATACCCTGATTGCGCAGTTGAAATTAGAATAGTAGACGTTGGCGGTTTAACAAAGCCACAGCTTATTCAGAAACTGGACCAATACTCTATTTCATTGAATAAATATGGAGAACAGTTGTTAAATGATGAGAGATTTATAGTTTCCAGTACAAAGCGAAGCTTGCAAACGGTTGAGTTGACCGTCAGACAACTTGGATTTTCGGATGGTGCTACGACTTTTCAGCTCTTTCGAAGAGCAAATGATCTTGGGTTGGAATGTTGTCCGGTTGAGTTAGGTCCTTATCTAAGAATGCAATATTTAGATCAGCCCGAGATATGTTCTACCAATATTTCAGAGGGTAACAAAGCTCCGTCCGGCTCCATTACGATAGCATCTGCAGCCCTTACGGAGGATAATGAATTTCCAAAAGGTTTTTATCTCAGACGAATAAACGACAAGTTATGGTTACGAGGATATCTTGCCGACGATTTGCATATTTGGAGTCCTCATGATCGTTTTATCTTCTGTAGGTCTCAGCTTTCTATAGCATGAAGTTCAGAAAGGTATTTTTGAAAACAAAGGAGTGAAAGACCAATGGATATCAAAAACAAAAGCGGAGATGTGCTTGGAAAAATTCAAATTGAATCCTTACGCAATGATCATGCGATTGACCGGATAGTCATTGACTTAAAGCCTGGTGACGGGAAGGCGATTTACACCGCAGATGTTATAGAGAATCAATTCACGCAACAGACCAATTATGCAGCCATTCCATGGGAAGATGGTCTGGAGCTATTGCAACGGCATTACTCTCCATGGCAGCCGAAATTTCCGATTGATTCTGATATAGATGCCATTCATGTGTTTTATGGATTTGATAATTTAACTCTGCAAGAAATCGATGAAATGATTGAAGAAAATAACAGGTCAGGCAGAAATGTAGTGATAAGAGACCTGAAGCCCAATAAGAAGGTTGTGGGCATCAGCATCACATATAAAGAATACGGTGGTTATAAACTTAATATTTTCGGGACAACAAAGAGCCGGATCGCATTGCCTGATCATGATGGTACTAAGGTTAAACAGGTAGCCATACGTGGCGTCGAAGCATTTTATATTTTCAATAACGAAACTTCCCAATTGATATGGATCGAAGAGGATGTGCATGGGAAGGCGCTACAATACGAGATCATTGGTAGAAACATGTCAGAAGATCTTGTGATGAAGATTGCGAAGTCAATGAACGGATAAATTTTATATTAATCTGAGTGAGGTGCAGCGATGAGTTACAAAGCTATTCTCATAGACCAATTAAACGCCTGTTATCATGACAAGAGCTGGTTTATTCCGCTTCATGATATTTTGACAGACCTCAATGCGGCGGAGGCCGCTTTTGTAAAGAATAAGGGAGAGCATTCCATTTGGGCGATCGTCAATCATCTTATTTTCTGGAATGAGAAGTGGCTTGAGAGATATATTGCCGAACAGGTCAACGGGCAGAATTCAGTGAATAATGAGGATACATTCGACATAGATACGTCTAACCTGAATGATGTGGAGTGGCGCAAGACATTACATAGACTGAAAACCGTGTTTAGTGATTGGAACAGGGCACTCGAAGATAGTGATGAACATAAATTGACCCGTGAAATCCCTTCCTATTTCAACGCGCCATGGTGGGGAGTTGTATCAAATCTAAGTATTCATAATGCCTATCATATTGGCCAAATCATGCTGCTCAAAAAATCAATGAAACACACGTAGAACACGCTGTATTACATTTATAAAACTATACTTAAGCAAAGGAAGATGACTATCATGGAAAAAGGAAAAATTATATTTTTGAACGGTGTAACCAGCTCTGGTAAAACTTCAATTGTAGAGGCGCTGCAATCATACGATGATCCGTTTTTCTATGTTGTGGCTAATGATTTATTTGAAAATACGATCGGTGATAAACATCTACAGACGGATTACTGGAAGTATCTGAGTGAAGCAATTGTAATGATGTATCATACGGCAAAAGTATTTTCAGACCATGGAAAGCATGTTCTGATTGATGGCATTCTTGTGGAAAGACCGGAGCTCGCGCCGCATTATGAACAAGTCAAACAGATTTTTGAAGGGTATCCACTGGATATCGTTGAGTTATATTGCCCCCTCGACATCTGCCGTCAGCGGAACATCGAACGTGGTGATCGCAGAGAAGAGCAATCGGATGAGCAACATCAAATCATGGCTAAACACATCAACTATAGCTATTCGATTGATACAAGTATGAACACACCGGAAGAATGTGCAGAGAAGATTATTGCAGCGCTGTTCTAAACACAACGTTATGGGAGATGGTGACCATTCGTTCCGCATACTGGAGGTATTTTCTATATGTTGTTGAGCATAAATTGAACGTGCTGATCGAATGTTGGCAAGAAGGTCTGTATGTGCAAGGTTTAATTCATGATATATCCAAGTTCTTTCCGCAAGAATTTATTCCCTATGCAATTCATTTTTATTCAGAACAGAAGGATGAAGACACCCATCTAAGATGGAAGAACGCATGGCTACATCACCAAAATCATAACAAACATCATTGGGAGTATTGGATTGTAAATAGGAATACAAAAGAAGCTCTGCCCATGCCTACGAAATATTTGATAGAAATGGTATGTGATTGGAGGTCTTTTTCAAGAAAATGGGGACGTAAAGTGAAAGATTCTAATCTGGTAGAACGAATGATAAATTCACAAGATATTATTTTACATCCAGTGACGAGAGAAGAGCTTGAACAGTTATTTATTAGAAAGGATGAGAAGTTCATATGATCATGGAAGCGGATCGTTATTGCAAATAAAGATACTCGATACCGTGATAATTAAGCAAAAAGCTGAATTCCGAAACTGTGGAGGTTATGATGACCATTCATACGATTGAATTAACTCAGGAAAATCTGATCGGTTCATTTACTAATGAGGTAACCCCCATTTTGAGCGTGAAATCTGGTGACTCTATTCGTTTTCAGACGCTGGATGCGGGCTGGGGAACGGGTGTGAGTTATGTGGAACGCATGAAACCTTTTGATCGTCAAGGTGAAAAAGATGGAGGTCATGCCTTAATCGGTCCGATCTATATCGATGAGGCGAAGCAAGGACAGACGTTGGAGATTATTTTCAATGAGATCGTACCCGGGACTTACGGGTTTACTTCCGCTGGCGGATATCCCAACTGGCAGAACCAGAAGTTACATCTAACAGAGGTTGAAGAACTGTCGCTGAATTGGGCACTTGATCGTCAAACGATGAGTGGAACCTGTGAAATACACGGGAAATCCTTTACGGTGTCTCTCTCGCCGTTTATGGGAGTAGTGGGAATGCCACCAGAGTCACGAGGGATTCATACGACTTGGCCGCCTCGCTATTGTGGAGGGAACATCGACTGCAAGGAACTGGTGCAGGGAAGTAAATTATATTTACCTATCCCCGTAGACGGGGGTTATCTCGCGATTGGTGATGGTCATGCACGGCAGGGAGACGGTGAAGTCAGCTGTCAGGCCATTGAATGTCCGATGAAAGTGGTGGATGTCACGCTTAATGTGATTGATGATATGATTTTGACCAATCCTCGTGCACATACGCCATCCGGCTGGATTACCTTCGGTTTTCATGAAGATCTGAATGAGGCTACGGTTCAAGCATTAGACGGGATGCTCAATCTGATGGGTGAGTTGTACGGACTAGATCGAGTGTAAGCGATTGCACTTGGAAGCGCGGTAATTGACCTGCGTATCATCCAAATTGTGAATGGCGTTAAGGGTGTGCATGCTGTCCTTCCGCATGACGCTTTTAAGTGACTTGAGGACTGTTATGCGTCGTATTAGAACTTGGGGGTCGATAAAATGAAAGGCAGACCACAGATCGTTTTAGATATCGCAGGGGTTTTGTTAAGTAATATGTCGTTGACGTGCTGGAAAGATATGAGTGAGGAAACCAACCTATCGGCAGAATCTTTGAAAGTACATTTTGCAGGAATCAAACGAAAGCTCTGGACAGGAATGATGAGGGAAGAAGAGTTCTGGCAATCGTTGAAGGAGATGTATCCTGAATTATCAATAAGCCGAGCGAAGGACATCTTATACAATTCGATTGTTCCCTTACCAGCCGCTCAATACCTTGAGCGATGGAGTGAGTTCGCAGATATCCATCTATTCAGCAATCATTGTAAGGAATGGATTGAGCCGAATCTGAGCCGTTTATTCTCATTTACCAAAAGTGTAACCATCTCTAATCAAGTGGGTTTATGCAAACCTGAGATTGAGATATACCAACGGGTCAAAACCCTCCTGGCAGCTGGAGAAGAGGTTCTATTTATAGATGATCAAGAGAAAAATTTACATTCTGCTAAACTACTTGGTTGGAGGACTTTACTGGCTGACGAAGAAGGAGATTGGGTTAATGAAGTTGAGTCATTGCTAATTTAGAATGTAATCCAGAAACAGTAATAGAACAGCATGCATAAATGGCACACCGTGAATAACCGCTAAACTCCAAATTGCTTTAGATGATGATCTAAATGCTTGTATATGCCTTTACCCCATTGCTCGGCTGTTAATTTTCCGAAGAAGGGATGGGGGTGGCGGGAGAATTTATCTGAAGCACCTTGTTGAAAGATATTAATCTGCTGCTCAAGCTTTTCTTTTTCTGCCATAAACTGTCGTTGGTCATCAATAATGATTGTCGGGATCGTAGACATATTATGGGGCAAGGGCTTGTCATTATAAAACATTGGTTTTGCGAACCGTCCTATAAGTCTCCCAAGTAATCCTCTAGGTGGAAAAGCATTTCCTAAGGGGATATCATGAAATGCTGAACAGTGAGCCAGCATTTGAGAGACCTGCATCGTGCCCCATTCAGGGATGGAATTTTCACTAAGTTGAGCCATGCGCTCTGTAATTTCAGCAGCATTGATCGTATCAAATATACTTTTCACAAGAACACCTCAGTCCTCTAGGATATAAAATTTGAACTTAAACTATCATCATTCTCTTATTGAAAGGTTTATCCTCTTACTATCAAGAATAATAAGATATGGTAAGTTTAGTCAATGTATTATAGGAAAACCACAATTGAAATCGTAGGATGCGAACTTGGAAAATAAGGAAACGTTTAATCTCGTAGCAGATGAATATGAACGATATAGACCCGTCTATCCGAGTGAAATGTTTGATGATATTTTTACATATCTGAATCTTAATAAAGAGGATTCCATTCTTGAGATTGGCTGCGGAACGGGGCACGCCAAGGAAAGCGATTTCAATTGATTGTGTCTGGAACGGCCTTTCACTTCATTGATCCGAAAGTTGGTTACCACCGGGTTTGGGAATTGCTAGAGAATACAGGCGGCATTGGACTTTTCTGGACGATTCATATACCGGTCTATGACCAGCTACACAATGAAATTCGTTCCCACTACATAGCATTAGCCCCTCATCTGGATGATTCTCAATATCCTTCGCCAGATGAAGTTATCCAGGAGCGTAAAGAAATAACAGAAAAATCTGGCATGTTCACGGATATTGAGGTTAAGGAGTATAACTGGATACAGTCCTGTTCCAGCGAAGAGTATGTCACGCTGTTAAATACCAATTCCAAACATCAGCAGCTTTCTATTGATGTTCGGCGTTCACTTCTAGAGCGAATCAAACATTCCATTGATGCTGCAGGTGGAACGATAGAGAAACAACATAAGGTTGCCCTTTTTCTAGGGAAGAAAAAGGTCTAAGGATATATGTTTTATTTTTCCACAGAAGAACAGGAGGGAATATATGAGTAATCCGCGTTCAACATACAGTATCCAAACGGCAGTGTTAAGTTTACAAGAGGAATTAGAGAGGTTAAAGATGCAGGCGATAATGGGGTGGTCCAAAGAATTTCGAAATCTAGAGTGGTATGGTTTGAAAAATGGAATGCGTGTATTGGAGGTCGGAAGCGGACCAGGTTACATTACAGAGCAACTATTGAACAATCTGCCGGACAGCGAGCTTACCTCACTTGAGATTGATCGTTCACTGCAAGCACAAGCCAAAGAACGGCTGAAAGCTATTCCTTCCAAGCGATTACAATTTGTAGAGTCTTCCATCTACCAGATGGATCTGCCTGATGATTCTTTTGATTTTGTCGTGGCAAGACTGATCTTTCTTCATTTGAACAATCCTGACGAAGCTGCAAAAGAGATATATCGTGTGCTGAAGCCTGGTGGCCGTCTTGCTATTATTGATGTGGATGACGGCGTTTTTGGAGCAGTGAATCCTGATGTTCCTGCTTTGCATAAGGTATTAATGAAAATTTCGGACTATGTAGCACAACACGGCGGTAATCGCTTAATTGGCAGAAGTCTGCCGCGTCTCCTTTCTGAGAGCGGATACATCGATGTTGACATTGATTCTGTCCTTCAACATAGTGATCTGTTAGGCATAGAAGGGTTTAAGCACCAGTTTAATCTTAATCGTTTTGTACATTTTGCTGAAAAAGGTGTGATCAGTTCGGAGGAATTTGCTCAGCTGCAACAAGCATCTGAAGCGATAAATCATTCGCCGGAAGCCTATGCCATGATGAATTTCATTACAGCTTGCGGGACGAAGCCATTGACATAGCTGGGTTGAAACTAATTAGGGACGGAGGATGGGGATGAATATCGTTCAATCTTTTCAGGAATTAGTAGTTCGAGTGGATCATCAGGGTATGATTGAGTTACTGAAAAACTTCGAACAATCCAGGGAATTGTCTGTCCATGAACAAGGCTGGGTCTACTGGAATGTTTCAGATGGTTATGCCTTATTAAGAGAGCCGGAACCGCTTTATGCCAATCACCGGGAATTCTTCGAATGGGGGAAAGAAAATCTCGCTTCGGAGCAGTTACACTGGATTGTTTCGGACTCGACACAAGCGTTGTCATTATCTCTAGGGAACTATTTTAATCATTGGATGGATTGGTACCAATATACTTGTGATCATGCCCCGAAGGTGGATACCAACCGAGGTGTTCGATTCGAGAGCCATCGGGCTTTGGGTGGTTCGCTTTGGGTTTTGAAGAGATACAGTGAAATGGACAGTGTGCTTGAAAATATGAACCAGCTTATACAAGAAGATGAGACATGGTCCAATATTCTTTTTGCCCGAATTACATACAACAAACAGCGTCTGGCCTATCTGCATCATGTTGGGGAGGTTGCGGGAGTCGAAGCTCTTGTGAACGAAACGATGGACTGGATTGATGAAATCAATGATGGAGCACTAAGCATTTCAAGAAAAGATGAAGTGGTCGGCAGCTGGGAGGATATTAATGTCTCCAGAAATTCGCAGAGAGATATCAATATTGCGTTAAACAATTTGGCCTGCATATTAACGGATATCGAAAGGTATGAGGAAAGTGTGAAATTGTTTATGCAGATACAGGAACGTGGTCACCACATGAATGCATATGGTTTTTCCAAATGTATATATTCGATCTGGAAGACAAGAGGGGCTGAGGCAGTTAAAGATGCATTAGCAGATAATGCATCTTATGAAATAGCGGACCTTGTGAAACATACTCCTAAATTATCAGAAATCAAAGGTTTAGCATGAGGTGATTTAAGTCGCAAGAGGCCTGCACAACAACATGAAAGGAGTGATGTGATATGAGAAACAATACAAATTCGAGTAGAAGAAATGAAGTTGCCAGAGGTGTTTTTGTCTAGCGCAGAGGACCTAAAGAAGGGTTCCGAGGGATTCCTCTGTGTAATTTTCACTAGGAGGAATTTCAATTTATGATTCATTTAAAACATGTGTCGGTGGATAATTGGTATGCATGTACTCAACTGAATGTAACGGAAGAACAGAAAAAAAGTTTTCCCGCGCCGGTTGTATATTGGATTGCAGAGGTTATGGAAGAGAAGCGCTTAGGAAGTTGATTGATCTAATGAAAGAATCGCTGAATTGCAAACGCATCATGATTGGACACAGGCCGGAAAATGGTATCGCCGGAAATCTGTATGAATCACTTGGTTTTCAGAGCGTAAGTGAAGGGCTGATTGATGGCGAAGTCGTTCGGCTTCTAAGATGCAAGTAGTGCCAAATTACAAGCGATTTGGATTGTAAAGGAGGTAATTTGTCTTTGAAGCGTGTACACATTATTTTCTCATTACTCTTTATCATGTTAGGAATTGTGATTATTACAATCTCGAAAATGATTGAAGAGGTAATTCCCAAGCTAGGGTATACAGCATTCCAGTCAGCAGCAGCTGGCAGTTATGATTCGAGTGCTTATCAAGTGAATTTTGAACTGAATTATTGGATAGGCGCGATATGTATTTTGGGTGGAGTTATCTGTTTAATTAGTACAATGAATGTTGTCAGAAACTACATTCGTGAAATGAATATAAGAAACAGAGCGTCTGATGAAACTCATAATTATGACGACACAAGAGAACTGAAATAGGTTATGATATGACATAAAAAAAGAAGGGGCGGATACACATGATTACATTGCAATACTTTGAACCGGAAGATTTTGATCAACTGATCGAATGGAGTGGGGATGAAGCATTTTTGCTCCAGTGGGCCGGCCCTCAGTTCCAATATCCACTTTCCAGAGAGCAGCTATCGGATTATTTACATGGTGCCAATGATAAGAACACTTCAAATAAGTTCATTTATAAAGTGATGGATGAATCGACTCAGGAGATTGTAGGTCATATTGCTCTTGGCGGTATCGATCGATATAATCGTTCAGGGCGTATCGGTAAGGTGCTACTTGGCAAGCCATATCAGGGTAAAGGTTATGGAAAGCAAATGATCGATGAGGCACTTCGAATTGGATTTGAAGAGGAGAAGTTACACCGGATCAGTCTGGGCGTATTTGATTTTAATGTCACAGCCATCCGATGTTATGAAAAAGCAGGCTTTGTGCAAGAAGGACTTATTCGTGATGCGAGAAGATATGAAGATACATTCTGGAATCTAATCGAAATGAGCATATTAGAAAACGAATGGAAAAAATGACTTCTCAAAAGGATCATCATACTTGAGAATCATCTTTCTTGAGAAACACTTCCATGAACGGATGTAATAACTACGTGTACGAAAATTTAATTGGGGAGGTCCTACTGTCATCAGAATGACAGTAGGACCTCCCTTAATTACTACCCTGGTTTATTTCAATGATCCCCGTATCAATAAATTCCTCCACGGGCACACCGTCGCTAGAGAGTAACAGGGTCTCCATCATTTTGGCACCCCAGACTCCTTCATTCTGCGAAATAACGGCAGACAATTGACCGTTGAGCAACCCGTTTTCACTGGTCGGGCTATCACCGAACGCGATTAAATGCCGGTTAAGGCCTTTTGCTTTCCAGATCAGGGTAGAGGCAGAGACAGAAACAAAATCGAGCCCGATAATCGCATTGAAGTGAGGGTGAGCTTGAATCATGTTCTCCATATCGGACATGGCTTGATCTTCATTCCCTTGATGATAACGAACTTCCAAGATTTCGATGTCTGTTTCACTGCGGATATAATCAATGAATCCATTAAGCCGCTGCTGCAAACCTTGCATCTCCTCCAAGCCATTCTCGACAAGAATCATGCCTTGATTATGCAGGAGTCGTGTAGTCGTCATCGCGAACTGCTGGCCAGTGCGATAGTTATCGGCGCCAACATAAGCGATTCGATGACTGGATGGGACATCTGACTCAAATGTAATGACAGGAATACCCGCAGCTTGGGCTGTATCAATAACCGGTGTAAGTGCAGCAGCATCCACAGGAGATATAGCTATCCCGTCCACATGCTGTTTGATCATATTCTCCATGATACGGATCTGTTGTTCGGTATTGGCTTCATCAGGTGCGTTTACAATTAACGTAATATTGTGTTTCCCTGCATACTCCGTTGCATCCTTCGTGATCATCTCATAGGTTGGATACGTCATTGGATAGATAATACCAAAAGTTTTGCTCGCTGCAGATTTCTCTACAGGTGAAGTCGCAGGAAGTGCTGTAGCCATCTGCTGTGGGCGAATGTGTGCCGAACCGGATGAAACGATCATCGGGAACAGAAGGCTTAGTGTAAGTAAAAGTGCAAATCTGGCTTTATTCATACATTGACTCTTTTCTCATATCTGATGGTCTGGCCTGCGATTCCTCAGTTCCTTGAGTTCGGTATTCTCTTGGCGTAAAACCTGTTGTTTTCTTGAATATATTAGAAAAATAGTGAGAGTCATTGTAACCAACTTTGTAAGCAATCTCAAAGGTTTTGTTGTTGGTTGTTTTCAGCAGCTCCTTGGCTTTGCCGATTCGAATCTGGGTTAGATACTCCGTTATCGTTTGACCGGTTTCCTGACTGAAAATCTTGCTTAGATGACTTGGACTGATTCTGACGTGTGCAGAAATCATCTTCAACGAGACCTGTTCGTTATTGTATTCACGGGATACATAAGCTTTCACCTGATCAATGACATCACTGTATTTTCCAGAGCACGCTGCTCTTCTCTGCCATAACAGGTTAAGCAGGGAACACAGATATTGGGTACAATCCTCCCAGCACGTAATCTTCCGAATCGTCTGTTGTAGGGAAGTAATGTTCTCATCCGAATGGTCACTCATGCGGAACAACTGATTCGCGAGCCGAAACGACTCCAGCGTAAGATCATTCAACAGATAGAAGCCATACGAGGAGGACTTCCAGTCGAAGGACTGTAATGGAGCGGCAAACTCTTGCACAAAATGGTCACGCAGATTGGGGCTGCCGATTTTGAGAAATTCAAGAAACGAATTCCTGTCGAGAAAAAGAGTCGTTTGCTCATCCAGGTTAATGTCATGTAGAGAAGCTCTGTTCTGAAGGGTGAGTCGATTAATATATTTATCCTCCTCCGCTTCCAGATACGAGACATGAATTCCTTGTAGCCGCTCCTGTTGACTGCCAATGCCCAGAATAATATTACATTTGAACGTATGCTCAAGTTCCATACGAACCCGCCCGCGAAGCTGCTCCAGATATACGGATATGCTGTCATCGGAGTGATACTTGAGCAGAAGCACCAACTCGGTCCGGCTTCGAATATAAGGAAGAAGTTCGACGTGGGGATCACGAGTTTCCTCCAGTATGGGAAGCAGCTTCTTCATCAGGGATTCCGGGTCCCGGGAGTCATCTGTTAATCGAACGTCGATAATGACAATTGTATAATACCGGGCCGAGAGTGGAAGTGAGAGTTGTTTGGCTGATTCAATCGCATCGGTTGTACCGATGAGTCCTCCGCACAGATCGGCCAGCAGTTTTTCTTTGGTGATCGTTCGGTTTGTCATGCGTTGATGTTCTTCATCCATTTGTTTGCTGACCTTATGAAGCATTTGGATTAGCTCTGCTGCACTAATGGGCTTTAGACAGTACTCGGTCACACCAAGTCGGATAGCCTCCTGGGCATAACTGAATTCATCATGACCGCTCATGATAATGATTTTGATATCAGGTTGTTGAGTGCGAACGATGGAGGTCAGTTCCAATCCGTTCATAAATGGCATTTTGATATCCGTAATCAGAATATCCGGAGCCCATTCATGAATTAAAGGTAACGCAAGCTCGCCGTCGGGTGCATCCCCGCAATAGTGAAAACCTTCCTTTTCCCAATCGATGCAGCTCCGTATATTCTCCCGAATTCCAATTTCGTCATCCACAATCATCACCTTTTTCAACGATTAACCTCCTTGCTTTTGGGGATACGAATCATAAATGTGCTGCCTTCCATATAGGTACTTTCCATTTCAACGCCATAAGCTGGTCCAAAATAGAGTCGAATCCGGTGATGTACATTGAGCAGACCGAATCCGCCTTCCTGCTCGCCATCTTGGGGTGAACGGGAACCGGCCGGCTTCTCCAGCTCTTCACGTAATTGTGCCAATCGATCCGCAGACATGCCAATTCCGTTGTCCTGTACGGTGAGAATGATGCTATTGTCCTCTACATATCCGTGTATGGATATCAGCCCTTGACCGCGTTTGTTCTTGATCCCATGGTAGAGCGCGTTTTCAATCAGGGGCTGCAGCGTCATCTTCAAAATGGGATAATCCTGAAGCTCACGATCAACGCTGATCTCGTAAGTGAGAATATCGTGGTACCTCATCTGTTGAATAACCAAGTAACTCCGCGCATGTTCAAGCTCGGTTTGAATGGATACCCAGTCGAATCCTTTGTTCAGACTCAAACGAAAGAACTTCGAGAGGGCCTGCACAAGTTTGATTACATTTTCTTTTTTCTCTGCTTCAGCCATCCATAGAATAGATTCCAACGTGTTATACAGGAAATGAGGGTTGATCTGAGCTTGCAGCGTACGTAGTTCAGCTATTTTCACCTGTTCATTCTCTCGAATGCTCTTTTCAATTAGCATTTTGAGCTTATCCAGCATCACATTGAAGCTTTTGCCCAGATCAGAAATTTCGTCCGAGCCGTGTGGTGTGACTTTGGCTTCCAAGTAACCGTTTGCAGCTTTACGCATCTTGTTCATCAGAATCCGGATGGGAAGAATCAGTCGGTTATTCAGGAAAAAATATAACGATATCGCAAAGAAAGCACTTAACAAAACCGTAATGATGATCAATTGGCGAATGCTATTGGCCTCTGCAATGATTTCCTGATAAGGAGCTACCCCGATCATTTTCCATCCGGTCTGTTTTGAGGTGCTGTATACAACAAACTGGGGCTTGGATCCTGCAGACAGGATAAAGCTGTCGTGCTGTAGATGTAAAGGGACCGATCGGATCTGATCCATCATGGTTATGGATGCCGGGGTGACATCTGGCCTAAAGAGTGTATTTCCGTATTGATCACTAATATAGAAAAAACCGGAATCCTTAATGGGGGTATTCGTCAAAAAATCATCAATGAATGAATCATTCAAATCAATCACGATGAACCCGATGACCTCATGCGTAATTCGCTCTTTGACCGTGGTTATAATTGAAAGCGCATTCTGTTTGGGGTAAGCAAACCCATCCAGCCTGTTATATTCGGCATAGGCTGCAGAATGAGGGATGCGCAGAATGGCATCCGGATACTGTATTAGATACTTGAAGTACGGGTTACGCAGCGGATTTCGTTCCAGCTTGAACACGCCTTTTCGTTCACTTATGCCTTTTCCATAAAAATTCACGAATGAGATATTAAGTACCTTGTCATACTTGTAGGTTTCCCGATAAAGATTGTATGTCTGAAGGATGACTTTGGCTTCTGGGTAGGACTCCGATTGAGAATACAAGTATTGAAGCACTTGCGGGTTCTTGCCCAGTTCGAGCAGCCGTTCCGTATCCTCAAACAAGATGTCAATGTTCCTTGCAAGCTGGTCGGCAACCAGCTGTGTCGAGGCCTTGTTATGATTGGATACGACCGTATAGGATTTGTGGTAAGAAATCAATCCAACCACGATCAGTGGCACTGAACTGAGGATAATAAACATGCTGAGTAATTTAAGCCTGAGGCTTGAAGCAATCCATTGAATGAGTTTCAACGTATTCCACTCCATCTGAAGGGATCAAAAATGTATCATTAGTATAACATGATTTTCTAATATGTAAGAGAATCGCTAAATACTACACAATTAAACAAAGAAATTACACTTTTTAAACTCCATTTTTTGAAATTACTAAATTATTACATAAATAAAGTATGAGACTCCATATAAGCTCGGAATGAAAGCGTTCTATAATGTGGTCACACCACAAGGTGAAACGAAAAAAGGGAGGATCACAACATGCGAACCAAAAAAAAGTGGGGACTTGCCATAACATTGGCTATGGTGATGCTGGTCAGCACGGCATGTAGCAGTACCAATGGAGGAGCAGGCTCCGATAATGAAACTTCAACGAGTGGGAATGGCAGTACACCTGCCAGCGCCAAAACAATTACGCTTGGTTTTTCGCAGGTTGGTGCAGAGAGTGGCTGGCGTTCGGCGAATACCAAGTCGATTCAGGATTCAGCCAAAGAAGCAGGTTATGATTTGAAATTCTCCGATGCGCAGCAGAAGCAGGAAAATCAAATTAAAGCTTTGCGATCCTTCATACAACAGAAGGTGACGGTGATTGCTTTTTCCCCTGTTGTAGAATCCGGTTGGGATACCGTATTGAAGGAAGCGAAGGATGCAGACATTCCCGTGATACTGACGGACCGTGCTGTGGATTCGCCGGATAAAACCCTCTACAAAACCTTTATTGGCTCCGACTTTGTAGAAGAAGGACGCAAAGCAGGTCAGTGGCTTAGTGACCAATACAAAGACACACAAGACGAGATCAACATTGTTGAGCTGCAGGGTACAACAGGCTCCGCACCAGCGAATGACCGTCAAGAGGGCTTTATGGAATTGATTGCTTCCAATTCGAAGCTTAAAGTGATTGCTTCACAATCGGGTGACTTTACACGTGCCAAAGGCAAAGAAGTCATGCAAGCTTTCCTCAAAGCACATAAAAAAATAGATGTTCTCTATGCACATAATGACGATATGGCACTTGGGGCAATTCAGGCCATTGAAGCGGCAGGATTGAAACCAGGCGTAGATATTACAATTATCTCTGTGGATGCCGTGAAGGATGGGATGCAGGCTGCTGCTGATGGCAAAATCAACTTTATCGTTGAATGTAATCCGTTGTTAGGACCTCAATTAATGGAAGCGGTTCAATCGGTAGTGGACGGGAAAGACATCGAACCCCGAATCGTTACGGATGAGACGACCTTCACATCGGAGCAAGCCAAAGAAGCATTGCCAACACGTGAATATTAAAAGCAGATTCGTATAACACCGAAAAGTCATTTTTCGACCAGGCTGTCGCTAAATGACTTTTTTCCATAACAAAGGAGAGGGTTATATGGCCGAGCAAGCACCCATTTTGCAAATGACAGGCATCACCAAACAATTTCCCGGGGTTAAAGCGCTATCCAGCGTCAGCTTTCGCTTGTTTCCGGGCGAGATTCATGCCTTGATGGGTGAGAATGGAGCGGGGAAGTCGACGCTTATTAAAGTTCTGACTGGCGTTTATTCCATTGATGAAGGAACGGTAACCATGGATAACCGGCATCTTTCGATCTCCGGTCCGCTTGAAGCGCAAAAGGCGGGAATCAGTACCGTTTATCAAGAGGTCAATCTCTGTCCAAACTTAACGGTCGCTGAGAATATTTTCATCGGGCGGGAGCCGATGCGATTTGGCAAAATCAATTGGAAGCAAATGAACAAAGATGCGGAGAACATTCTGCGAGACAGATTACATCTGTCCATCGACGTTAAGGCTCCTTTACAGACCTACTCGGTCGCGATGCAACAACTGATTGCAATTGCAAGAGCACTCAGCATCTCGGCAAAAGTGCTCATATTGGATGAACCCACATCCAGTCTGGACAAAAACGAGGTTCAGCAACTGTTTCGTATTATGCACAAATTAAAGAGTGAAGGTCTCGCAATTCTTTTTGTTACTCATTTTCTTGATCAGGTATACGAAATGTCGGATCGTCTAACGGTGCTCCGTAACGGGGAATTGGAAGGAGAGTACATAGCCGCAGAACTTCCACGCATGGAACTGGTTCTCAAGATGATCGGCAAGGAACTCGAGGTGCTTGAGGAGCTTCCGAAGGAAGCGGATGCTGCCCAGGCGGAGTCGGGAGAACTGTTAATTACCGCTAAGGCACTTGGACGCAAAGGAGCAATTGAGCCATTTGATCTGGACATTCGCAAAGGAGAAGTCGTGGGCTTGGCTGGGTTATTGGGGTCTGGTCGTACCGAGATCGCTCGCCTTTTCTTTGGTGCAGATCGTTCAGATGTAGGCAAACTGCTCGTTGTAGACACAGGAAGTACGGTCAAGTCGCCGCGTCATGCAATTGATCAGAATATTGCTTTTTGCTCCGAGAACCGTAAAACCGAAGGCATAATCGATGATTTGACCATTCGGGAGAACATTATTCTGGCTTTACAAGCGACACGAGGCTGGTCCAAACCCATCTCACGTAAGAAACAGGATGAGATCGCCGAAAAGTACATCAACCTGTTAAATATCCATCCGAAAAACCCGGAGCATTTAATTAAAAATCTGAGCGGCGGTAATCAGCAAAAGGTGTTGCTTGCACGGTGGTTGCTGATGAACCCCGATCTGTTGATTCTCGATGAACCTACGCGTGGAATTGATATCGGTGCCAAGACTGAAATACAGAAGCTGGTGCTCTCTCTGTCGAAGCAGGGCATGGCCGTGCTGTTCATTTCGTCCGAGCTGGAAGAAGTGATTCGTGTCAGCCACCGGATTGCCGTAATCCGGGACCGCAAAAAAGTGCAAGAACTTAGCGGGCATCAGATCCATCAACAGCAAATCATGAAAGCAATGGCAGGAGGTTAAAGAGATGGCGGGCAAGATGCGTAAACATCATTTGTTTTGGCCGTTATGTATGCTTGGTTTACTTTTAATCTTTAATTTGCTGTACTCTCCGGATTTCTTCTCCCTCGTCATGCGTGAAGGGAATCTGTATGGCAGCTTGATTGATATTCTCAATTTTGGAGCGCCTTTAATTCTGGTATCGATCGGCATGACACTGGTGATTGCAACCGGAGGTATCGATTTGTCCGTGGGCTCTATTGTAGCGATCTCCGGTGCCGTGGCTTGTATGAGCATCAGCAGAGGAGTGGATCAGAGTTCGCTCTGGCTTGTGTTGGGTGCACTTGGATTATCTATAGGTCTCTCACTGATCTTGGGCATATGGAACGGGGCGCTGGTTTCGGTTGCCCGAATCCAGCCCATTATTGCAACGCTTATACTGATGGTAGCCGGACGTGGGATTGCGCAATTGATTACGAGTGGACAGATTATTACTGTATCCAACGCGAACTACGCCTATATCGGTGCAGGTTCGCTTGCAGCATTGCCTTTTTCCATCTTCATCGTATTAACTGTGCTACTAGTTGCCTCATTGTTGACGAGAAAAACGGCACTGGGACTGTTTATTGAATCGGTTGGAAGTAACGCAAACGCGAGCCAACTGGCAGGTATTCGTTCAAAAACGGTTATTCTCACGGTATATGTCTTCTGTGGTCTGTGTGCCGGCATTGCCGGGCTTATTCTCAGCTCGAATGTATCCAGTGCGGATGGCAATAACGCAGGTCTGTGGTATGAACTTGATGCCATTCTTGCTGTAGTCATCGGGGGTACTTCGCTCAATGGTGGTCGTTTCTATCTAATGGGTACCGTCGTTGGAGCACTCATTATCCAAACCTTAACAACGACGATCTATATGATTGGAGTCCCGCCAGAAGTTACGCTGGTTGTCAAAGCCTTTGTTGTACTGGCCGTTTGTTTGATTCAATCCGATTCATTCCGCAATTCCATGGTGATCCGTTGGAAAAAACGGAAGTTTCCAGCCGAACAGGGGGTTAACCGCCATGTTTCTTAATCGTAAGTATCTCCCGGTCTTTGTCACCTTCGGTTTGCTGGCCGTGATGTTTGCCATAGGCTCTTTCCGGTATACGGGGTTCTTTTCCACACAGGTACTGCTTAATCTTCTCATTGATAACGCATTTCTGATTATCACGGCAATTGGCATGACTTTTGTGATTGTATCGGGAGGAATCGACCTGTCGGTAGGATCTGTCATTGCGCTGACGACCATCATTAGCGCAAGTCTGGTCGAGAAGCAAGGATGGTCGCCTGCGATCGTTATACCTATGGTGCTTGTCATGGGTGCGTTGTTTGGCACAGTCATGGGGGCGATCATCCACTATTTTAAAATTCAGCCTTTCATCGTGACACTGGCAGGCATGTTTTTGGCGCGGGGGCTGTGTTATGTCATCAGTCTCGACACCATTACCATTACGAATCCATTTTACACACAGGTTGCGCAGGCGAAGATTTCCCTGCCAGGGGGCAGCTTTGTCTCCATTAATGTGATTATTGCTCTGGTCATTGTACTACTCGCGATCTTCCTGGCACATTACACCCGGTTTGGGCGCAACGTTTACGCCATCGGCGGAAGCGAGCAATCCGCGCTGCTTATGGGACTGCCGGTTGCACGTACCAAAATCCTGGTGTACACGTTCAGCGGTTTGTGCTCCGCGCTTGCCGGTGTTGTCTTTACCTTCTATATGTTATCCGGTTATGGATTACACGCCATGGGTCTTGAACTCGATACCATCGCGGCTGTTGTGATTGGAGGCACCTTGTTAACAGGTGGTGTAGGGTATGTGGCGGGAACCTTTATTGGTGTATTGATCCAGGGGGCTATCCAAACTATAATTAGCTTCGAAGGTACGCTCAGCTCATGGTGGACCAAGATTGTGATTGGCCTGATGCTGTTTGTTTTTATTTTGTTCCAGCGACTTCTTAGCGGGCGGCGAGTATCCTCGAAATCACTGCATTAAGTTGATCGAATTAAATGATATTGAATACGGATACCGACACAATGATATAACAATATGCGCTCTGCATTGCTGAATGCTGAGCGTAACATGGAGATGGGGGATACGTGAGTGAGAAGACATGTGAACTGGTTGTGTTTGTTCATTCTACTGCTGCTTGTCGGCTGCACAACCCCTGAGTCTGAATCTGTTCCTCCTCCCATCTCGTCTAACAACTTAGAAACTCTTCCCTCCGTTGAGGAATGGATGGAATCAGCGGTAGCAAGGGATACCTCTACGAAACCGATTGTCTTGGGTTTTTCACAACTGGGCAGAGAGAGTGCCTGGCGTCTGGCAAACTCCACGTCTATTCGGAATGCTGCGGCTGAATCGGGAATCTCCCTTGTAATAAAAAATGCAGAACAGTCTCAGACGAAACAGTTCGAGGCTGTTCGGTCGTTCATCAGGCAAAAGGTGGATGTCATTGCCATTGCACCGGTCGTGGAATCGGGCTGGGATGGTATTCTTCAGGAGGCAAGGGATGCAGGTATACCCGTAATTATCGTAGACCGGTCAGTTGATGTCAAAGACACTTCACTTTTTGTGACAACGATTGGATCGGACTTTTATGAGGAAGGTGTGAAGGCCGGGAAGTACGTTCAGGATCGGATGCGAAATCATCCGGGTTTGATACGGATTGCCGAACTGCAAGGCACGAGTGGTTCTACACCCTCTATCCAGCGTGGCGAGGGCTTTAGAAGCATTTTCGAAACCAGAGCAGATATCATTTTCTCACAAAGTGCTCCTGCCGATTTTACGGAGGACAATGGGAAACAAGTCATGAAAGAATTCCTTCAGGTCCCGGAAGACAAACGGCCGCAGGTTCTTTTTGCCCATAATGATGAAATGGCTTTTGGCGCTATACAAGCGATAGAAGAAGTTGGGCTGAAGCCGGGAGAAGACATTATCATTGTCTCGGTGGACGGTTCCCGCAAAGCACTTGAAATTCTGGCGAGTGGGAAAATCAACGCTGTGGTGGAATGTAACCCGCTGCTTGGTCCCCAGCTTATGCAGGCTACAAAAGAAATTATTGCAGGGCGTACACTGCCGAAGCGCATGGTGCCTCCGGAGGATATTTTTACACAGGAGAGTGCTAAACGGGAGATGTACAACAGGCGATTCTAGAATAAGTGAATAAATAGAACATTTTGGATAAAATTCAATTTACTTTAAATAAACTTATCGTTTATACTGAACTCACCTTGAACTAAAAGCTCTTCTCTATGAGAAAGGACGTAGCGGATTACATACTTTTGAAAGCGCTTTTTTCGAGGGGAGCGTTCGATAAAGAGAGGGAGTGTAGAAGGTAGTATGCTGTGAATATATTATAAGGAGGTAATTTTATGTTCAAAGTTAAGCTGGCAAAAGCGGTAATATCTCTCGCACTTTTCGGTACCTTGTTTTCTATTCCGGGGGTGCCTGATGCTCGTGCTGCAGATGCAAGTTGTCCGAATGGTTATGTAGGTCTGACCTTTGATGATGGCCCATCTGGAAATACAACAAACATGCTTAACGCGTTGAAGCAGGCTGGCTTACGGGCAACGATGTTCAATGTTGGACAAAATGCACAAAATAATAAATCTCTGGTTACTGCACAAGTAGCAGCTGGTATGTGGATTGGCAATCATTCCTACACACATCCAAACATGACTACATTAAACAGTTCTCAGATGTCGTCAGAGATTACTCGGACACAACAGACGATCCAGTCTATTACCGGAAGTTCACCTAAACTGTTCAGACCTCCTTACGGTGCGACAAATGCGACCTTGAAATCCGTTGTGAGCCAAAACGGTCTGAAGGAAGTACTGTGGAACGTAGATTCCCAAGAATGGAATGGTGCCAGCGCAACCCAGATTGTAGCAGCTGTGAATACGATGAAAAGTGGTGACGTTATACTAATGCATGATCAGAACCAGACGACACTTCAGGCCATTCCGCAGATTGCACAAAATCTGAAGAATCGCGGCCTTTGCTCCGGGATGATCTCATCAACTACCGGTCGGGCAGTCGCACCCGATAATAGCACTACTAATCCCCCGAGTAACGGAACAAAAGTGGAAGCTGAGAACATGACCAAAGGTGGACAATACACCGGCAATATCAGTTCTCCTTTCAATGGTGTGGTCCTTTATGCCAACAATGATTTGGTTAAATACACTCAGAATTTTGCAACGAGCACTCATAATTTCTCGCTTCGTGGAGCTTCAAACAATGCCAACATGGCTAGAGTTGATTTGAAGATTGGCGGACAGACGAAGGGAACCTTTTACTTTGGCGGAAGCGCTCCAGCGGTTTATACCCTTAATAATATCAGTCATGGGACGGGAAATCAGGTCATTGAGTTGGTTGTAACAGCCGATGACGGGACATGGGACATATATATCGATTACTTGGAAATACATTAACAAGCTCAAGGTTGATTGAAAAATAATGCACTATGATGAAATCCCGTTGGGTTGACCCAATGGGTTATCATCATGTCTTTTGCCATTTTGTAACACAAAAGTGGAAGGAAAACATTTATAATGGATGAAATTGTATATGAGAAGAATTGTTTCTATTGAAAAATTTCATTGAATGGGAGTGAAAGGATCAAATGATCATCATGATTAATGGAGCGTTTGGTTCGGGAAAAACTTCTGCAGCAGAAGCACTTCAGCCCTTAATTGCAAACAGCATGATCTACGATCCTGAAGAAATAGGTTATATGCTGAGAAAACTTCTTCCGGAGAATTGTAGAGAGGAAAGGGAACGTACGGATGATTTTCAAGATATCGATCTATGGAAAATTCTAACCGTAAAGACGGCTAAAGAAGTAAAGCAGAAATACAACAAACACTTAATTATCCCCATGACCATCTATAAAGAGGAAAACTTTCATTACATTTATAACGGGTTGAAAGAGATCGATCAGGACATTCATCATTTTTGCTTAACGGCTACACAAGAGACGATTTATCATCGTTTGGCTAAACGAGGGGATGAATATGGAGGCTGGCAATATCAACAAGCACCAAAGTGTGTTGAAGCTTTCAAGGATGAACAATTTCAAACTCGCATTATTACCGATCATCTGGTGACTAGTGAAATCATAGAACTCATATTGAAAAAGGTCCTATCCAAATAATTATCATTTTTTAATAGGAGGGTTTTATGATGATGATTGTACATTTGCTCTCGAGAAAAGAGTGGGAAGCCGCGTTGATCAATGGGATTCTAAAATAAAATCAGAAGTTATATGGGAAGATCTGTATAATGAAGGCAGGGAATATCCTCATATTTACGGTGAATTAAATCTAGACGCGGTACTTCATACATATGATTTTGAGCCTAATACAGAAGGGCGATTTTCGCTACCTCCTGATTTAGAGAACATGCGGTGATGTCGGATTTCTTAGATAGACAATGGTATTGTTGAAGAAAATGAACAGATGAGGGTGGATCTTAATTGACTACAGTGACTTTTGAAGAGGTAACCGAACAGCATCTCCCTGAAATTAGAGTGATTTATAACTATTATGTAATGAATACAACGATTTCGTTTCATACGGAGGAATTAGATCTTGATCAGATTAAATCCACTGTGATGAACGAGGATACGCGGTATAAAACTTACGTAATTCTTGAAAACAATCAAATGATGGGCTATGTTCTGATCACCCAATATAAGAGTAAACAGGCATATGACATTTGCGGTGAAGTCACAATATATTTAAAGCCCGATATTTTGGGAAAAGGCTTGGGGAAACAAGCACTACGTTTTATTGAGAAGATTGCAAAAGAACAAGGATTCCATACCTTAATTGCGACGATTTGCATGGAGAATACAAGAAGTAAATCATTATTCGAGAGAAATGGTTATGAACAATGTGCTCTGTTTAAAGAGATTGGATATAAATTCGATAGAAAGCTGGATATCGGAAGTTTCCAAAAGATATTGTAAGGAGAATAGAGAATGAGTAGAAACCTATATATTATATCTGGCCCCCCTGGAGTAGGGAAATCTACAACTTCCAAGCTGCTGGTTCAGACTTTAGATAAAAGTGCCTACATTTCTGGAGATGCGGTTAGTCACTTTCCGGTCAAAGGGCGAGGTAAACCCTGGCTTGATAAGGATACAAACGACTTAACTTGGAAAAATATATCTAGTCTAGTGAAAAACTTATTGGATTATAAATACGATGTAGTGCTGGACTATGTGGCCTTTCCGGAGGACATTGATGGATTAATGACAGAATTGGCAGACTATGATGTTCGCATAATCTATGTTGTATTAATGGTTGATCGTCAAACCATTATTCGTAGAGACCGTCTAAGAGCAGAGGAGTATCAAATGAAAGAAAGAAGTATAATTCTGCTGGCTGACTTTGAAAATCATCCGGATCTGAGAGTAGATAACGAGCTGTATACTAATCATTTTACAGAAGAACAACTACCTGAAATAGTAAGTGAAATTATAAATAATGAGAAGTATCGATTGAAATAACTGTACTGTTATTATGCTTCGAATTGAAAATGATAAGAGGGTGAGCAGATGAACAGAGGAGTACGTTTTGAAATACCAAATGCCTATGGTCGCTTTCTTGGGGAGATTTTAAAACCAATGGAGGTATCTAATTTCGATTGGTTTATTGGTGAGGAGGAGTCCTATTTCGTTGTTGATGATACGTTAGGGGATAGTCTTTTTCCAAATATTGATTATTGGTATGAATGGAGAAGAATTACAGAAGATTATTGATAACAACGAGTATTATTTAATATTTGCGAATTTAAAAGCATTTCCAAAAGGCACACAAGTAACAGATGTAATCACCTATGAAGATTATGTGGAGAGTGAGTGTCAGATGGTTCTTCTTGTGATTGATAGTATCTACGTCACGGTTTATTGTAAAGATCTAGAAAAAGTCGAGGAATTATATAATCATATAAATAGACAGGGATTTGAATCTCTCGCATATTTAACGGATGAGAATGATACGAGGACAATACTATCGGTCTGGTGATAAAGAAACTTGGGATTAACTGCTAACGTTTGATAGACCATCCCATGCATACGTTGATATCCAGTAACATAGCGATTAGTTTAGGTTTTAAGCGCTAACAAACCTGATACGTCTTATTCGGGAATTTGAAACGCCCTCCGAAATCTAAGGAATCTGAGACACGCTATACCAGAAAAAATAGCCTTTTGTAGCGTTTTTGTCAGATGATTTTGAGAAATAAGATGTCTCATGTTCCTTACAATTTTAAAAGAGGACGTGAAGGCCGAATAAGATGTCCTGTGTTCCTTAGAAAATCGCCCGGCCATTCGCCAGCATCAGTCACTCTGAACTTCAGCAATTTTCGGACGGTAAGCTGGCACCCATCACTGTTTACTTGCCTGAGTTTGAAGACACACTCTAGTCCGTTTCCCCATGATATTTGAATGTTTATGAATACGATTACATCTTTATGAATGAAGAAGGAGTTGAGAGGAAGATGGAGACAGAACGACTTATATTTCGGAAATATACCAAAAATGATTTTGATTTACTTTTTGAGATGACATGTGAGCCAAATATGATGAAATTTATAAGACATGGAGGACCCTGGACGAAGGAAGAAACCATGCAAAGCCTGGAAAAGTTCATCAACTGGAATAAAGACGATAAGGGGTTGTTCCTCGCATTCAATAAAGAGGATAACCAGTTAGTTGGAACCTCTGGACTGATCCCTCAAATCATTGAAGGCACTGATGAGCTTGAAGTTGGTTACTGGGTTATAGAGCAATACTGGGGAATGGGTTACGGATATGAACAAGCAAAAGCGTGGAAAGAATATGGCATGGATCACTTGAAGCAGAAAAGATTAATATCGTTAATTCAACATGGCAATGTGGGTTCTATGAAAGTCGCGCAAAAGAATGGCATGAAACACGAGAAGGACGTAGACATAATAGGGAAAAATGTAGCAGTGTACTCGATTGAGGTGAAGTGAATATGACTCCTTTTCCTGAACTTGAAAACAAAGGACTGCTGTTAAGAGAGATTAAACAGAGTGATTCCCAAGACATATTTCATATTTTTTCTTCAGATGAAGTTACAAGATTCTACGATGTAGAAAGTTTTAAGAATACAAAACAAGCAGAAGAACTCATACAAAGATGGACTGAACAATTCGAGAATGGTCAGGTTATCCGCTGGGGAATTGCTTTGAAATCGGACAACAGAATTATTGGAACATGCGGATTTCATGGTTGGATGAAACAACATCATAAAGCTGTGATGGGATATGAGTTAGCACCGGAGTTCTGGCGGCAGGGTTACATGACCGAGGTAACTCAGAAAATCGTTGAATATGGATTCAAGAACCTTGAATTAAACAGAATTGAAGCATTTGTAGAGCCAGAGAACGCGGGATCAAGAAAGTTGCTTGAGAAAGTTGGTTTCAGTGAAGAAGGAATATTGAAAGAATATTATTATTGGAAAAATCGATTTGTTGATAATGTTATCTATGCATTTTTGAAGAAAGAATATGAGTCCAACGGATGTAAGCTAACAGACTGATGAACAAAGACGACAGATCGCCAGGAGAATGTATGAGAATACGAATTATTGGATCTTGCGGTAGTGGGAAATCAACATTAGCCAAAGAATTGTCGGATAAATACGGTAATCCTTCCTATGAATTAGACAATCTCATATGGGACAGAAGCGCCGAAAATCTGAGATATCCTGAAAGTGTTAGGGATGACTCGATCCAATCTATTATCAGTTCAGAGGCTTGGATTATAGAAGGAGTGCAGTGCAAAGATTGGACCATTAAGTCCATCCAGGAAGCGGATTTGATTTTTGTATTAGCTCCAAATGTTTTCATTAGAGATTATCGGATTATAAAAAGGTTTGTATTGTCCAGACTGGGTTTGCAACCGTGGAATTACAAGCAGTCTAGATGATTGTGAAATGGAACCATCAATATAATATAGAAGAAGTTATATGTACAATTAACAAAAACCATAAGACTGCAACAATCACGAAGAATAAAAAACAAGCGATACAGTTGATTGAACATCATTTGGAAGTGGTTGTAAGTGAAATTGAAAAGAACTTTAGAATCAAACAAGGATTGTCGAAAGAGGAGATGCAGTGGTGAATATAAGAATACAACCAGTCACCCGAGAGAATTGGGAAGAGGCGCTGAAGATCTCTTTGTATGAACACCAATTGTCATTAGTTCCATCCGTTATTGAGGGGATCGCTTACGCTTATATAAAACCGTGGGATGAAGCATTTGATCCTTACGTACTTGAGATCGATGGTAAGATATTTGGTTTCTTTTATCTGAGTTATACGCCAGATAGTACAGATAATTACTGGATTGGTGGTTTTCAAATCGATAAATCCTATCAAGGAAAAGGAATGGGAAAGCGCGCTATAAGAGCCATTCTAGATTACATTACAAAACAGCATCCGTTGTGCAAGGTTATTTCATTAACGGTTGAACGTGATAACGAAATAGCACAGCATTTGTATAAGAGCATGTCCTTCATTAGTGAGAACAGAACCAATTCATATGATGAAGTGATCTACAGGTTGGCAATAGAATGATAGACCCAGCATTTCAGAGGGCAATATATCTTTGTTAACCAAAAGCGAGGATTGGTTGCGGTATTCACAACGATTATATCCGATGATAGCTTGTTACCACTTCAATGGTTTAACAATTATATATTGAAAGAATAGTTGTTTATGGGAGAGATAACATGAGCCACTGGTTTGATCTAGATGAACTTGATCCGGAGTTAATCAAATTTGCAGTTGTGATCGCTATGAGTTACCTGAAATTAAAATAAGCTAGTTTTAGTTGGAGGAACTCTGTTTTGAAACTAAAGGAGATGAAAAGAACTAGTGAATAAGAATAAGGGACTCATCATGTCACTATTACTTTTATTGATTTTAATTTTGTTATGGAATTCCTTTCGAACTTCAATTTTTGAAGCAGTTACTGTTCAAAAGATTAATGAAAATGAAATGACTGTAATTAATTTTAATAATCTTGAAAGAACAATAGCCGTTCCAATGGATATGTCAAAACTAATTGAAGAGAACAAGGAATACACTATTTTGTACGATAAAAGGGTCTTTGATAAATACAGACTTCGATCAATAAAGCCATAGGATCTTAGAAATAACATGGGGAAGGAGAGATGCAACAATCATGATAACGTATAGAACGTTGACCCTTGATGATATGAATCAGCTGCAGGAAATAGATCGCTCGGAACATATTGATCTCATTTATGAAATGAGAGAGAACCGATTGGTTGAACTTGAACAAAATCATGAATGCTCAAACTGGGATGAGATGCTTTTGAAGGAGATTCAAAATCGATATGTGTATGAATTAGAACAAGGTGGCATGGCATATGGCGCGTTTGCTGACGATCAATTAATCGGATTTGGTGTGCTGGCACATCAATATAGAGGAAAAGAACGAAATCAATTACAAGTTGACTTGATGTATGTCTCACGCGGGTACAGAAGACAAGGTATTGGAAAACGTATTCTAAATGAGT
Organism: Paenibacillus sp. FSL M7-1414; assembly: GCF_038003195.1. Classification (NCBI taxonomy): domain Bacteria; kingdom Bacillati; phylum Bacillota; class Bacilli; order Caryophanales; family Paenibacillaceae; genus Paenibacillus; species Paenibacillus sp. FSL M7-1414. Next base: position 2,625,445 of record NZ_JBBOOS010000001.1, read on the forward strand.
TAGGTGAAGAGGCTAAGAAACGTGGTGCACAGTATCTGTATATCTCCTCCACAGAGACGAAATCAGCGGTATCCTTTTATAGAAGTCAGGGCAGTCAGATTGCAAGTGAGATTGATCAAGAACTCTATGACAAAGAGCCGAAAGATATACATATTATAAAGGAGCTGGGCACATGACAACGGTTGGGATACTTGGAACCATTCATACGTATCGTAGGAGCCGATCACAATTACATATTCCAAGAAGAGCTGGTGAAAGAACCCGTTGAATTGTTATATCCGTTACGATAAAGGAACCGTTGGTAGAATTACAAATGAAACTTATTATTTAAGGAGCATTACATGCGCAAAAAAATACGTAAAACACTCAAATACAGCATACTTAGTATTATTTTAATAGTTATAGTAGCTCTGATATTTCCCACATGGACACCCAAAATTAAAGGTGAAAACAGCATCAGCATGTTAGAGCAGGTCGAAATTAACGGTACAGGACATGAAGTCATGATCAGGGGTGTTGATCGGACTAACCCTATCCTGATTTTTGTGCATGGCGGGCCGGGATGCTCGGAGATTCCATACGTAAGGAAGTATCAGAAAGAGCTTGAGCAACACTTCACGGTGGTGCATTACGATCAACGTGGGAGTGGAAAGTCCTATCACTTTTTTGAAGATTACTCGAATCTCACAACAGATGTATTAGTAGATGATTTGTTAGCGTTAAGGGATTATGTATCTAAGGAGTTAGGTCAAGAGAAGGTTATATTAATCGGTCATTCATTTGGTACATACATCGGGATGAAAGCGGCGGCTAAAGCACCTGCTCAGTTTCACGCTTATATAGGGATTGGACAGATGGCTAATACACTTCAGAGCGAACTGGAAAGTTTGGAGTACACGTACGAGCAAGCGAAACAAGCCGGTAATGAAGATGATGTTAAAAAACTGGAGCTAATCCGTAGCTCCATCGAGCAAGGAAAGGAACTTACGCCTAGAATTTTCTTGCAAAAGTACGGTGGTGCAGCCAGACTAATCAACGAGAATAGAGATTATATTTCAGGATTCCTTTTAAATCCCGAATATAATGGGCTGGATATGATTCGCTTTTATTCAGGGATGTTCAGTTCACAAGACATCTTACTGAGGGAAGCATTTGATCAAAATTTACCTGATATTGTTGATCATCTGGAGATTCCTACCTATTTTGTAACGGGTAAATATGATTATATGACCACTGCAAATGCAGCACGTGATTATTTTGACGTATTGGATGCACCGATCAAAGACTTCATTGTATTCAACGAGTCGGCGCATTACCCACAGTTTGAAGAGAAAGAAAAATTCGTAAAGTGGTTAAATGAGCTATTTTAATATGCATTGAGAGGAGCAAGATCATATTGTTAAATGAATTCATTGAGCTTGAAGAAGAGAGTGATGAGAGTTACCGGTGTTACACTCTGCAAAATACTGTGCAAATATTTAAACATTGCATACAGGATGAGGATTTAAATGACTTTCGAATATATGTGTCCACTAATACACCGTTAGATTCAATTGTTCATAAAATAGAAGATTACATTAAGTGGTTTTCAACTTGTGAGACTGTCTTTCGAGATTATTATGAGAATGAACTTCAGGAAAAAGTACATCAGAATTGGTTTAATGAGATTGAAGTCTATCGTGTGGATATCACATTTAACAGTATAGCCGATTACGGCGCAACAATATCTTGCGGAGATCATATTTTGCGCGATCACATTATGATTATTGATTTTGATAGAGAACAAATCCAAGCAATCCACTTAAACGGATAGATGGATTATTTTGTAGTAAATAGTCACAAAAAACAATAAATATATCGCTTTATTTTCCATAAATGTGTTATTATGTTGGTGTTGGACGAAGAATTCATTTGTTTGATCGATAGAGAGAGGAGGCACGTATTCTCGAATCATTCAATCTGTATGCATAGATTAACTGCACTGCTTGTTAAAAATAATAGAATAAGCGGAGGTATGGTTATGTTCAAAAAATGGAAGAAATTTGGCATCAGCAGCTTGGCACTGGTATTGGTGGCTGCGGTAGCCTTTACGGGATGGAGCGCTAAAGCATCAGCAGCGGACGCTTCGCAAATAGTGTCTGAGATGGGTGCAGGATGGAATCTCGGCAATCAGCTGGAAGCAGCGGTGAACGGTACACCGAATGAGACAGCTTGGGGCAATCCTACGGTAACTCCAGAGTTAATCAAAAAGGTAAAAGCGGCAGGCTTCAAATCCATTCGTATTCCCGTTTCCTATTTGAGTAACATTGGAAGCGCTCCCAATTATACAATCAATACGGCATGGCTGAATCGAATTCAGCAAGTCGTGGATTATGCGTACAATGAAGGTCTGTATGTGATCATCAATATTCATGGTGATGGGTTTAATTCCGTACAGGGTGGATGGCTACTCGTGAATGGTGGTGATCAGACTGCCATTAAGGAAAAATATAAGAAAGTGTGGCAGCAGATTGCCACCAAGTTTAGCAACTACAATGACCGCCTTATTTTTGAATCCATGAACGAAGTATTCGATGGTAACTATGGCAATCCAAACTCGGCGTATTACGCCAATCTGAACGCATACAATCAAATCTTCGTGGATACGGTTCGTCAGACTGGAGGTAACAACAATGCCAGATGGTTGCTGATTCCAGGATGGAATACCAATATTGACTACACTGTTGGTAATTATGGCTTTGCTCTTCCAACAGATAATTACAGATCCTCAGCTATTCCTAGTTCGCAGAAGAGAATCATGATCTCAGCACACTATTACTCTCCGTGGGATTTTGCAGGTGAGGAAAACGGTAATATCACACAGTGGGGTGCAACTTCTACGAACCCTGCCAAGAAGTCTACTTGGGGCCAAGAGGATTATCTTGAATCGCAGTTTAAGTCCATGTACGACAAATTTGTAACTCAGGGCTATCCTGTAGTGATTGGTGAGTTCGGTTCTATTGATAAAACGTCCTACGATTCCAGCAACAATGTATATCGTGCTGCATACGCCAAAGCAGTTACCGCAAAAGCTAAAAAATACAAAATGGTTCCTGTTTATTGGGATAACGGGCATAACGGTCAACATGGATTCGCCTTGTTTAACCGTTCAAACAAAACCGTGACGCAGCAAAATATCATTAATGCCATCATGCAAGGTATGCAATAAATTACTGTCTGGCTGTATCCGTGTAAACGGCGTGTTCCTGTAAAAGGGACATGCCGTTTTTTTGTGCTACCGGAGATGAAGATGAACAACATTTACCAATGCATTTTACATAAGCCACATACAGAATTCATTAAATCCCACAATAGCTTTTATATACTTAATTTGCTTGATATAGCGGACTAAAAGGACTAGGTGGTAGACAGAATGTTAAAAAAACGTGATTTGCAGGAATGCCTTTCACTGTACAGCTTAATGATGGACCCCGCAGTTTCTCCTTACGTTCGTTATCAATGCCAATCGTATGAAGAATATCTATTCCTGACCAAACAATTGATGGTCGAAGAAGAGCAAAAGACAGTGATTTCCCGAACGATTTTGAATGAAACAGGGCAGCCTATTGGAACCATTGATCTATATCATATTGAGCATCAAACCGGTTTTTTAGCCACATGGATTGGTTCACCGTTTTTTGGAAATGGGTATAGCCAAAGAGCCAAATCAGCCTTTTTTGTTGAATTGTTTCTGGAACATGGGATTGAAACGGTATTTATGAAGATTCGCAAGCAGAATATAAGATCCAGAAAAGCAGTACAAAAACTGCCTTATGTGAAGTTAGCCAATGATGTGTATCCAGATGTATATCAACGGATTAATTTGAATGAACAGATGTATGATCTGTATTATGTTGAACGGTCAGCCTTTTTCGAAAATAGTATGGATCTGCACCAAGTGGTAGCTACGTAACTTATTCAGAGAGCGTCAACAGCGGCGTCAGTGATGACGCCGCTATTTGATATAATGATATAGGAACGGACCGTTAATATAACATGCAGGAATATAGACTAGAGAATCGAAAGACATTAAGTAGATAACCTCATAAAAAGTGGACGGTTAATCAAGGAGGCATGAAATGAATAATATTAACAAGATTTTGGGTGTAGTCCTCATGCTTGGCAGTGTGTTTATTTCAACGATGGACAGAATTTCAATACGAGTCTCTGTCGCTATAGTAGAAGCAGGATATGCGTCAGGAGGGACGAACGTACCCCAGTTTGCTCAGATGAACGAGCATCCAACAGGTTTACTCGTATACTTCATGTTTTTTGTTGGATTCATACTATTGGTGGCGGGATTCCCGGGGAGTTATAAGAAAAATCGTAATCATGGGTATAACAAGGAAGTTTAGCTTGAGGAGGGATGAAAGTGGCCCAACAGGAGGAAGTGTTATCAGGAGGTAATGTGAATCAGGTCGTCAGAATAGGTGAGACGGTTCGCCGGCATGTGAAGCCAAATCCATATGTGGTTGAACTGCTTTTACATCTCGAAAAAGTTGGTTATGATCATGCCCCTCGATTTCTGGGAATAGATGAACAGGGGAGAGAAACGCTCTCTTACCTCGAAGGCATCGTTCCAGGCAATGACTACCCTGATCTAGAAGAGTATATGTGGTCAGACGAATCTTTGATTGAAGTAGCAAAACTGTTGAGAAGTTACCATGATGCGACCATTGGATTTACAACAACATCAGTATCAACGAACAGATATCCAGGCATAACAGAAGATGAAGTTGTATGTCATAACGATTTTGCGCCGTATAATGTGGTGTACAAGGATGGCCGTCCTCAAGGCATTATTGATTTTGATATGGCGGGTCCGGGTCCGCGAATGTGGGATATCGCCTATGTCTTGTATACGTCCGTTCCACTCGCAAATTTCTCACCAGAGATGGACGGAAAGGGTGTAATGCCATACGTCAGCCAGGCACACGGAACTGTTCGAAAAGAACGGATTGCCTTATTCATGGCTACGTACGGGCTGAGTGTTCCAGCAGATTTGAAGGATTGGGTCATATCACGTATCCGTTTCATGTGTAAAACACTGACTGATCGTGCGGCTGATGGAGATGTCGCTTTTATGAAGATGGTCGAAGAGGGGCATCTGGCCCACTATGAGAAAGAAGTCATTTTTCTTGAAAACCATTGGGATGAATGGGTTTGAAAGGTAATGCTAATGGACCGCGTGATAGCCTACGGGCTGGACAGCGGTTTTTTTGTTTTCATCTTTCAAATCCCTATAAATTCCTTTCTAATCATTTTCAACAATTGTGATCAACAATACAGCAATATAGTTCAGATTAGATCGAAATAACTGTGATACAATTCATTGTAAAGCGCTATCATTGTAAATTATTAAACTATATTGCTTTTTATATTCTGGGAAGGGAGATCTTACTGATGCTAACCATACACACCCCGACGAATATTGCTTTGCAGGAAAATGAAGTTTATGTGCGATCAGAAGCAGATAATTTTCAGGATGAATGGCCTGTTCATACGCATAATGGGTATGAGATACATTATTTTATTCAAGGAGATGCAACCTTTTTAATCGGTGACCGAATATATAAGCCGCTGCCTGGAGATATGTTTATATTCAGAGGCGGTGTGCCCCACCGAATCAATCCTTCAAGAGAAATGGTGTACAAGCGAAGTTTTGTCAATTTCACGGAATTATTGCTTTTGGACATGCTTGCTGTCAGTCAGTTGGAGAATCTGATGTCCATATTCCGTCATCCCAATGGGTTATTGGTGCATTGGCCTCCGGAGGAGCGTGAGTATATCACAGCTATATTTAAGGGAATCAAGGAGGAGATGGGGGCAGGAAATACAGGGTACAAAACAATGGTCAAATTAAGTCTTACCCAATTGCTACTGCGGATTTACCGGAAAACAACCAGTGAGCAATCCGCCAATCCTATCTTATGTTCTTCCCAGAAGCAAACAAGCGTAAGCCGGGTTCTTCATTATTTAAACCAGAACTACACGGAGAATGTTTCATTGGATGAACTGTCCAAAACGCTCCATTTGAATAAATACTACATTTGTCATTCTTTCAAAGAGACGACGGGATATACCATAAGCAACTATGTTATACGGAAAAGAGTTGCAGAGGCCAAAAAATTGTTGCTGTCTACGGATGCACCGATTTTGTCCATATCTGAGACGCTAGGTTTTAACACACCTGTATATTTTAGCAGGGCCTTTAAACAATATGTGGGTGTATCACCACAGTTATTCCGTAAAAGTGAATTGCTCAACGAAGCCAAAATTCATTAGAACCTTCCAAGGAGATGTTGATATGACAAGAAGAACAACGTTTAAGCTCATCACTAGCATGGTATTGGTCATGTTACTCATCGTATTGACTGCTTGCGGAAATTCAGGTACCAATGCTAATCCAAAACAAACAACCCTGGATTTCCTGTGGTTCTCTGACGGAAAAGAAGGAGAAGTCATCAAGGAAATCATTAAAGATTATGAGCAGACCAATACCAAGGTTAAAATCAACCTGATTGAAGTTGGCTTCAAGGATATCCAAACCAAATTAAAAACAATGTTATCCGGTGGAAAGCCACCTGCCCTGAGCCGGGTCACGGATACCGGATCATTTGCTAATCAGGCGGTTGATCTGACACCTTACGTGGACAATGCGGACCAATTCGAGGATCAATTTATTGACTCACTTAAACCTTATTATGTTATTAATGACAAGCTGGTAGCGGCGCCTATGGATGTTACAGCAAATGGGCTTATTTATAACAAAACCTTATTTGATAAAGCGGGCGTCAAAGTACCGACCTCTCCTGACCAGGTATGGACGTGGGATGAATACACAGCTGCGTTAAAAGAGGTTATGGACAAAGGCGGAGCACGTTATGGCATGGTATGGGATGTCACACCGCATAGATGGTCCACTCTTTTGTATCAGAATGGCGGAAGCATCTTAACAGAGGATGGCACTGTAGCAGCGATTAACAGTGAAGCCGGAATCCGTAGCATGGAGCAGTTCAAGCAGCTTCATCAAGAAGGGATCATGCCCGAATCCGTATGGCTCGGAGGGGAAAATCCGAACAACCTGTTCCGTTCCGGGACGGTGGCTACCCACTGGGCTGGCAACTGGATGATCAGCAATTACAAGGATATCACCGATTTTGAATGGGGAGTCACCTATATGCCAAAAGGAACACAACGTTCTTCAGTACCAGGCGGGAAGTTTCTGATGGCTTTCAAAGGCAGCGGATATGAGCAGGAGGCGGCAGAATTTATTGAATACTTAACGTCCAAAGAAGTGAATTCAAAATATAACCAAGAATCATTGTTTATGAGTCCGCGGAAGGACAGCTCTGTATTGAATTATGAATTCGGCAAGGAGATGTTTGAAATTTTCGCGGATGAACTGAAGAACAGTTCGCCTCTTGCAGCTAATGACTGGTCCAGACAGACCATTATATCCAAAATTTCAACGGACCTGAAAAATAATATTGTTGAGGTTTTATCCGATAAGGCAACTCCGCAGGAGGCATTGGATCGAACAGCCAAGCTGATTAACGAGGCTATTGGCAGTCAATAAACGTAAAGCGCTTTGGTTAATTCGTATACGGGGGCTTACCGATTCCTGTGAAGCCTCCCTTTCGAATAACGCATAAGGAAGGGGCAAGCAGATGAGTGAAGGACAACGATTAAACAAAAATACGCTGGCAAAACAGAATAGGAAGCTCGTTATTGCTCCTTATCTGTTTATACTACCCAACCTCCTGATCTTTGGAACTTTTATCGTATTTCCCTCTTTATTGGGCCTCTATTATTCCTTTCATGTCTATGATGGATTGAACCCAATGAAGTTCAACGGGCTGGATAATTATATCAAAATTATAGGGGATCGGGAATTTTGGTCGACCATCGGACGAACGGGGATTTATGCAGCGATTGTTGTCCCGCTAATATATGCAGCAGCGTTAGGAATTGCTTTGTTGCTTGCGCGCGAGATTAGAATGCGCGGGTTCTTCAGGGCTGTATTTTACTGGCCGACCATGATTTCCTACATTATCGTAGGATTGACCTGGAAGTGGATTTTCGGAGATTCATTTGGCATTTTGAATCATCTGTTAACCGTGGTTGGTGTGGAACCTGTCGGCTTTTTAACCTCTTCCTTTTGGGCAAATACGGCTGTAATCATCGCGACGGTATGGTCACGTGCAGGCTTTTTCATGGTCATTTTTATCGCGGGTTTGCAGGCTATACCTACGGATTATTATGAGGCTGCCCACTTGGACGGGGCAACGGGAATGAAGGTGTTCCGCTATATCACGCTCCCGCTCTTGAAGCCTACAAGCTTGCTTGTTGTTATGCTGACTCTGATTGACGCGTTCAAAGCATTTCCACTTATGTTTGCGCTTACAGGTGGTGGGCCGGGCAAAGATACCACCTATATTGTTCAATATATTTATGAGATTGGCTTTAACAGACAGGAGCTCGGTCTGGCCAGTGCCATGTCGGTGATACTGTTTATCCTTATTGGTGGATTCTCGGCTCTGCAATTCCGTCTATCGAAAGGAGGGGCTACGTAATGGTAATGAAGCCTATGGTCAAAATCTTCATCTACAGTCTGTTAAGTGTTGCCGCAGTGGTGTGGCTCCTGCCTGTCCTGTGGGTCGTGATTTCTTCTCTAAAAACGAATAGCGATCTGTACAGCTTCCCTCCCAAGTTATGGCCGCAGCCAATCACCTTCGAGCATTTCAAGGAGGCATTCAGTAAAGGCGATTTTGGCTTGTATTTTATGAATAGTACGATCGTAACTGTAAGCTCAACGCTGCTACTGTTATTGATTAACTCCATGGCAGGTTTTGCATTGGCGAAATATCGCTTCCGCGGAAGCGCGATCATATTAATTGCTTTTGTCTCAACACTCATGATTCCGATTGAGGTAATTATGATCCCTATATTCAAAGTGCTGAGTGCACTGGGGTTGTATAATAGCCTACTCGCGATTATTATCCCGCCAGCAGCAACCCCAACAGGTGTGTTCCTTATGCGGCAGTATTTGTTGTCCGTACCGGACGAGCTGTTGGAAGCTGCCCGGATGGATGGAGCGGGCGAATGGAAAATTTACTGGAGCATTATTCTTCCGATAGCGAAGCCGATTCTTGCGGTGCTTGCAATCTTCTCCTTCATGTGGAGATGGGATGATTTTGTATGGCCGTTAATTGCGATTAGTGATCCATCGAAATATACGATTCAGCTTGCACTCTCTAATTTTATTGGTGAATACAACGTGGATTGGGGAAGTTTGCTTGCGATGTCCGTCATCACGATGCTTCCGGTACTGATTGTTTTTATGGTTTTCCAGCGGTATTTTGTCAGCGGTATGATTACTTCAGGAATGAAAGGATGAGTTGAATGTCAGATACCACCCGGAGTGGGATGGATACCTTGAATTATAAACCTATGAAATTAGGTCACAATCAGGTCATTAATCATTGGATGATCAGCGGCATATATACAAAGCCTGTTGCCTTTGTTCCAACAACGATGGAGGGAGATATTAATGATTGGCTTATCGATGGTTTTGCCATTCATGAGAATCCATGCAGAAAGGAATTTGTAGAACATAGGAGAACGCAGCCTGTGAACAGATTTTTTGATCAATGGAGCGAGTTTCCTAGCCCGGGAGACGATTTCGTTGGAGAAGAGAACGGAATGCCTTGGGCACTGTATTCTCCTTGGAATAATCCACGTGTGGAGCAATCAGGATTTTGGTTTGTACCGACACATCTGCGCAGTTACGCGGCTACAAGACTCATTTCTCCGACTGCTCATACCGCTTCTTTGCGGATTAAGACCTATGGCAGTCTGACGTTGTGGGTGAATGGGGAAATGGTAACGGATTTTGCGCCACTCATGCGTAACAAGGAGCAGGAAATCGTAATTAAAGCTGAACTTTTAGCTGGAATTAATGAGATCTATGCCTGCTGGGAGGATCTGGCTGAGCGGGATACCATGTATGCTTTTGCGTTGGAATATCTGGGAGACGAGGAATTGGTGATTTCCCTGCCTATTGCTCCTCATTTGGCTGAGTCTGTAAAATCCGCAGAGCAAGCCCTCGAACAGGCTTATTTTCCTTCGGATCTCTTCAGAGGTGAGCAGATTAAGCTCAAGCTGCCGCTTCCCTTGCCGGATATCGTTAGAGAGGTTGATATTCAGTATGGCAATTTTTTTGACGGTACCGAAAACAAGACGATACACATCGCCGAAAAGGAAACGGATTTGGTCCTGGCACATACGAATCAACTCGGTCATCATTACGTATATTTCACGCTGGCTATTTCAGTTTCAAATGTTGTACTAACCAAGAAGTTTGGCTGCCAATCCTATGATACGAGCTATGATGAGGCTGCTCAGCAAGCTGCGGATATTGAAGCCCGCAAATCCCTGGCTCTGCGATGCATTGCCGAGAAGGGCAGTTCCAATATTCATAAGGCCATCGCCATGCTCAAAACAGGAGGTAATCTGCAAGAAGCGGAGAACATTTTGCTTGAGGGTGTGGAAGGGATTGAGCAACGGAAGGATTGCAGTGACTTCTATCTGGTGGGACTGTTCCGTCTTTGGAGAGATGAGCGAAATAGCGGTCTGTTCAGTGAATCGTTCTGGGATCGGGTAAAAGCAAGCATTCTGGGCTATCGGTATTGGATAGATGAACCTGGCGATGATGTAATGTGGTTCTTCAGTGAGAACCATGCCTTGTTGTTCCATACGAATGAACTGTTAGCCGGACAGCTGTTTGGGGATGAAGTGTTCAGCAACAGTGGTGAATCCGGTGAAGTACACCGTCAAAAAGCAGAGCAGAGGCTTGCATTATGGTTTGAGCGCTTTTTGGATGAAGGATTGGCAGAATGGAATTCAAGTGCATACATTCCAATTGATGCGGTTGGGTTATTGCATATCTATGAATTTGCCCATAATGAACAGCTCAGACAGCAAGCCAAAAAGGCAATGGACCTGTTATTCTATTATATTACCGTTCAGATGCATCAAGGAGTCTTGTCCACAACGTTTGGGCGCAGCTATGAGAAGGAACTGCTGGGTGGTTATGCAGCGGGAACCACTTCAATGTGCTGGATCGCTTATGGCGTTGGCAATGTAAACAATTATTCAATAAGCAATGTTGCCTTGAGTTTATCCGATTACAGTCCTCCAGCAGAATATCAGGAGCATCTGTTGCTCGGGGACAATCAGCAGTTGGTGTTCGCTAATCAGCAGGGCAAGGGAGGTTATGCCAAGCTTTATCATTGTCGGACCAGGGAATACTCCTTATCCTCAATCATTCGCTTTCGTCCAGGCAAGCCAGGTTATCAGGAGCATGTCCAGCATTTATCTCTGTCACCTGAGGCGCTGATCTGGGTGAATCATCCGGCAGAAATATACAAGCATGGGGATGGTCGACCTTGCTTCTGGGCTGGGAATGGGATATTGCCCGATGTTGTTCAGCATGAGGGGATCGCTTTGATGATGTTTGATATTCCTGCGGATCACAACTCTGACTGGACACATGCTTATTTTCCTACTCACTCCTTCACGGAATGGGTAAGGCATGAGAACTGGCATTTTGCTCGTTTGGATAAGGGTTATGCAGCTATATATGCGGCCAATGGGACGAGTATGGAGAGCAGCGGGGTGACAAGAGAACGTGAGCTTATTTCACCTGGCTTGCGTAACGCCTGGATTATAAGAGCAGGAAGCGAACAGCAATTCGGGTCATTTGACGCTTTTATCAACCAAGTTCGTTCTGCAACCCCGCAATTCGATAATCAAGCTTTAACTCTCACTCTAACAGACCCGGTATATGGTCCAATTCAATGGGGAATGAACAAGCCTTTTCTTATTAAAGAAGAGGAAATTATACACGAAGGTTATGGAGTGAAGGGACAACTGAAGTTACTGGACATGGAGCGCTGAATCGTGTGTAAGAAACCAAGGGAGTGATAACCAACATGCTGAATCAAATGGTGCTGCAGGAGAGAATAAGCAAGGTATCCCAAGCGATGGAGTCTATGAAAAACACAAGCATCAATGAACAGTTTCCCATCGGACTAATCGACATACATCTATGGGAATGGCCGCAAGGTGTCGGTCTGTATGGCTTGCTTCAGCTCCATGAGGCAACGAAAGATCCTAAAGTGCTGGAATTTCTCGAATCATGGTACAATGCAAGGCTGATGGAAGGATTACCGGAAAAAAATGTGAACACCTGCGCTCCGCTCCTTACTTTGATCTCATTATGCGAGCTGACCGGAAACAAGGAGTACGAACAGGTCTGTGAGGAGTGGAGCAGTTGGATCATGGATGGACTGCTGCGAACCGGAGATGGTGCGTTTCAACATATGATCACGGGAGATGCCAATGATGGTCAAATTCTGATTGATACCCTGTTTATGACGGTGCTATTTTTGGCCAAGGCAGGGGTATACTTCAAGAAACCCGACATGGTGGAAGAAGCTAAACGACAATTCCTTGTGCATATCAAATATCTATACAACAAGAAAACCGGATTGTTCTATCATGGCTGGGATTTCAATGAAAATCATAACTATGGTGCTGTTCATTGGGGAAGAGGCAATGCATGGTATACGGCGGGAGTTATGGATTTCCTGAATATCATTCCGATTGAAGACGGGCTAAAAGCCTATCTATTGGATACAGCAACCGCTCAAGTCAGAGCACTGAGCAAGCTTCAGGGTGAGGATGGCATGTGGCACACTGTGCTGGATGATCCAACCTCTTACAAAGAAACCTCGGCAACAGCAGCGATTGGATACGGCATTCTTAAGGGAATCCGGTATGGATACCTGGATGAATCCTATCGCCAGAATGGCTTGAGTGCGCTTGAAGCGGTGTTGAAACATATTGATGATCACGGAGTTGTACAGCAGGTGTCCTATGGTACACCTGTGGGGCAGGATGCTCAGTTTTATAAAGATATAGCGATCAGTCCGATGGGTTATGGACAAGCACTTACGTTGTTTATCCTGATTGAGGGATTGCGGGTTCCAACCGCTGAATAGAAGAAGGCATACTTGTACGGAGGATGGGGGATACAGTTTCCTGTATCCTCCTTTTTGTTTTAGTAAGCTCGAATCTCGATTAATTCGGCATATCTGCTGCCATTTGTGGCATCAATTATGATTCTCAGAGCCTGAGCTAACACAGGGACATCCAGGGAATGAATAACTTTTCTTTTGTGATTTTCTTGGACACTTGCGACTTGTGTCCATTCGCCAGCCGGAGTCAGTACCTCCACGTGATAATCACGCACCAGCTCAGGCATCACACGGAATGTTGTGTGATGGTGATGTAAATTAACCAGATCCTCGTTCACATCATCATTAAACGTCAAGTGCAATTCAGCCAAGGTTTGTGGCTCTTCCCATGTCAGTTGTACCCATTCTGGCTTCCCAGACTGCACCGGCTGCGACATCCACTGCTGTGGCCCACCGTAAGGGCGATGATAACCGTTGATCGTGTTGTCCGCTGAATAGGCCGAAGTCTCAGAGAGGGTACGACAGCAGAATGGCTGACGCGCCAACCCCTGCATGGACCATAATACAACAGGCTGATCCGTGGCATGATCCTCCAGATTTTTGGACACGTGGTTTTCTTCTGTTTTGAAGAAGATCAGCACCCCGCTGTGTGCTTCTGTCGAATGATAGAGTGAGACGGCTTTATTGGAGCGGATGATTATAAAAGCATTCTGTGGTTCTTCCGGTCGCCATTCGAGCGGCAGCTTCACCCACTGCGCAGTTCCTGCTGTAACGTTAACAGTCGCCGTAACTTGTAACGAATGCGGGACGTAGTTCTCCTTACGCCCCGTATCCCACAGCTCTACCGTCAGCGCGGTATCGCTGGATGCATCCAGCAGCAGCTCCAGGCCGCTGAGCATTGGATGCACAGGCAGCAGCAGGGCAACATCCGTACCCAGCGGGTACGTCTCGCCAGGCTGCTCAAGAGCGATGCCCATCAGCGTGCTGGAGGCTGTAGCCTTGGCACGCCGGGCCAGATCCAGCTCATCGTGGCTGCGCACCCCGATGATGGAAGCGTCCTGCCGCAGTAACGTCTGCTGCAGTACCGCCAGATGCCTCGCGTGCAGCTCGCGCGGCGACACCCCCATGGACGCGCAGAGCGCCGCGCCCGTACCCGCGGCTTCGCCGATGACCGCGCATGTTGCCATGACGCGCGTTGTGCCGAAGGCGACATGTGATGCACTGATGTCTCGCCCGGCCATGAGCATATTCCGCACATTTGCGGAATACAACGAGCGGAACGGCACGTGATATACGCCATCGGCATGCATATGCTTCGAGCCACTCGCTTCGGCGTACATGCCCTGCGGGGGATGCAGGTCAATGGACCAGCCGCCAAAGGCAACGGCATCCGGGAACTCCCGCTGGCTGATAATATCATTCTGGGTGAGCACATAGTCACCCGTGAAGCGACGGTACTCCCTTTTGCCAGGCAGAGAACCAATCCACTCCAGCGTCATATGATCTGCATCAAACTTGCCGGAGTTCTTGATATAGTCCCAGATCCCGTAGATCACGGACCACAGTTCATCACGGATCAGCTCATTGTCATGAACGGTGTCATGTTCACCGCCCCATTCAATCCACCAATAATGACAACCGGAATCCCCGCTGCGAATGACCCGGCGAATCGGAATGCTGGTCTGTGTAATATCCTTGGCAAAAGAAGGCGGGATATAACGGACAGGCGCACCAGCATCCTTGGTATAAAAGAGGAGTGTACTGCCCAGCGTGATCTGATCAGCCACCTCTGGTGCCCACTCTTCGCCATACTCGCTGCGGGCTTCCCGGCCGAGTGCAAACTTGGCTCCAGCCAGAAAGCCTACCAATCCATCACCCGTACAGTCCAGATAGATCTGACTTTCGAATCGGATTTTGCGCTCAGAACCCATCATCCAGCCAGTGACAGAGGTGATCTTTCGTTCATCCCCATCGCCAGTAGCCTCGACTTCATGTACATCCGTGTTCAGGTACAGGCTGATGTTGGATTCAGCTCGAACGGCTTCCAGAATGATTAAGTCCCAGAGATAGGGATTGCCCTCCGGATTACGATACTGATTCTCTACAAACAATTCCCCCATAATACCCGTTTCCCGGGCATAACGGTTAATCCCGTGGGCGGTGGCACCGCACACCCAGACCCGAACCTCGCTGCTGGAATTGCCGCCAAGCACGGGGCGGTTCTGCACCAGCGCAACCTGCTGCCCCATGCGGGCAGCGGCTATCGCGGCGCATACACCAGCAAGTCCTCCGCCGATGACGGTGATGTCGTATTGTACATGCTCTTGTTTCATATCTGTGACCTCCTTAACTGAAGTTAGATCCACCTTGACTGCAACTACATATCTATAATTTCATCTTAGATTTATATATTCACTTTTTAAATGCACTATACTATCATCAAACATATACTTTATTTCACAGAAAGGGTGGTCAAGTCATGGAGCTGCTTAACCACATCTACTGGAAGCAAAAAGGGGAATTTGCTCTTACGGAAGATATCTATACGACTTGGGTGGCTTTTGCCGTCGAAGAGGGAATATTCCATTATGAGATTGGGGGTCAGATCGGAGAAGCGAGTTTTGGCGATCTGGTGCTGTGCCCCCCGGCGGTTCCTTTTCGGCGGACAGTCATTACCCCGCTGACATTTCACTATTTACAGTTTAGCAGTAGCCTGGAGGAGGAGGAGTTTCTGCCACCAGCCGGAAAATCGCTGATTAATGACACGAAGCGGTTAGCCTCGACGTACGCTTATTTACGCCAGGACAGTGAGGAGAATAAGGGGGAAGTTGCCCGTTGGAAGACACATTTTATGATGGATTTGTGGCAGTTGTATCAGGTGGAACGCAGACAGAATCGCTTAAAGGAGCGGAGATTTACCGAAGACGCACGAATGGCTGAAGCGGCAGCGCTGCTGGAGGAGCGGGCGGAAGAGGAGATCAGCCTTCAGGAATTGGCACAGCGACTGGCCTTGAGTCCGGTGCAGTTGACAAGGCGTTTCCGGGAAGCTTTTCAGGAGACGCCATCAGGCTATCTCAAACGGGTCCGTCTGAAAAAAGCGCAGAACCTCTTGGCTGACAGCAGCCTGACCCTTAACCAAATTGCCGAGCGATGCGGATATGAGAACGGTTTTTATCTAAGTAGAGTGTTCTCCAAAACGTTGGGCATAAGTCCATCTGAGTATCGCAGGAGACACAGGGTGTAGGCTGAAAGAAGTAAGCAGAAAGCTTTGAAGACCACTTTAAAGACAACTTTTGAAGCCAGCGGAGCACCAGGTATACACCTTCGTTAAGGGTTGTCAGATTATGGAGGAGCTGGTGTGAATGAGTGCAGAAGCAATGGATACTGCATTTCTAACCGAAATTAGAGGGGGGAAGTACATTTCAGTTGTAGATCATAGACAATTTATACTATAATTTACCATATGGAGTCCTTATCCGAACGTATGCCCCCCGTATCCGTTTGAATGAGGACTCTGATTTTATAACTAAAACCAAGGAGGTGGATATGGCCTTAGCCTTTGGAATAAGGAATTCATCCTAATATTCGATAAAGGAGAATGGAAGCGATGAGAAAAATGATATTTTTGAAAGCGCTTAAATTTGTTTTGATGATAACTTTGTTAGTTCCTTTGTATTGGGCAGCTCCATCTGTTCATGCGGCAGAAGAGGAGAATACCTTGATTCTGAGTCATGATTTTGAAGATGGCACGGTCCAGAGCTGGAGCGGACGCGGTGAAGTAGAAACACTTCATGCAAGCGCCGTTGCAGCTCGTACCGGAGATTATGGACTGGAAGTGAGCGGGCGTGCTATGACATGGCATGGGCCAGCGCTGGATGTGACAGAACTTTTGGAGGTGGGACAGACGTATGTGTTCACTGGCTGGGTGAAGCTTCCGGCGGGAGCGTCCAGCACAAACCTCAATATGTCTTTACAGCGTACCCTGCCAGATACAACACATTATGAAAATTTAACATTCGGTACCGCATCCGCAGGCGGATGGACCAAGCTTACTGCACAGTTTAAAATGCTGGAACCAGCGAATCAGTTATCGGTTTATTTTGAAGTGCCAGACCGTGCCACAGCTTCTTTTTATGTGGATGATTTCCGATTGGAGAAGTTGCCGGATCTCGGACCCATTGTGATCGAAGAAGACATTCCTTCCCTACAGGATGCTTTTGCGGGCAAGTTTCGAATTGGGACGGCCTTCACGAACAATGAACTGCTGACCGAACCTGACAAGCAGCTGCTTACGAAGCATTTTGATAGTCTGACACCAGGCAATGTTCTGAAATGGGACAGTACCGAGCCGCAAGAGGGTATGTATAATTTCAGCGGGTCGGATGCCGCAGTCGCTTTTGCAGCAGCGAACGGACAAGAGATACGTGGGCATACCCTCGTTTGGCATACACAAACTCCGGATTGGGTATTCCACGATGCCAACGGCAATCTGGTGAGCAAAACGGTGCTGTATGAACGGATGCAGCAGCATATTGAGACGGTAATGGAGCGTTATCAAGGCCAGATCTACGCTTGGGACGTTGTGAATGAAGTCATTGATGCCTCCGAGCCGGATGGCCTGCGGCGCAGTCTGTGGTACCTGATTGCCGGGGAAGAATATATTGAGAAAGCATTTGAATTCGCCCATGCAGCCGACCCGGATGCGAAGCTGTTCATTAATGATTACAATACCCATGAGCCGGCCAAAAGCCAGGCCCTCTACAATTTGATCACTCGCCTTCAAGCCAAGGGTGTGCCTATTGACGGAGTCGGCCATCAAACACACATCAGCCTCTTTTATCCAACCCTTTCGGAAATTGAGAGTTCCATTGTCAAATTTAAGGCGCTGGGCCTCGAAACACATATTACTGAGCTTGATGTAAGTGTATATTCCAATGATTCGCAATCTTATGATATCTTCCCGGAAGAACTGAAGACACAGCAGGCGGCGCTGTACAAGTCCCTGTTCCAGATCTTCCTGAGGCATACGGACACAGTCAAAAATGTTACCCTGTGGGGCAAGGATGATGCCAATACCTGGCTACGAACCTTCCCGGTCGCTCGCAACAACTGGCCGCTGCTTTTCGACGAGCGACTCCAGTCCAAGCCAGCCTATTGGTCCGTATTAGAGACGGTCCAGGTCGAGGCAGTACCTGCCGCTCCGCAGAATCTGACCGCCACTGCGGTTAGCGACAACAGCATCAATCTAAGCTGGAGTGCATCTGCAAGTGCGACCTCCTATACGGTAAACAGGTCGCTGACAGCAGCCGGACCGTATACATCTGTGGCCGCTGTATCGGGAACAAGCTATAAGGATATGGCGGTATCTGCTGGAACCACCTACTACTATGTGGTGAATGCGGTTAACAGCGTTGGGAAGAGTGTGAACTCCGTTCAAGCTTCCGCAAAGGTCCAGGGTGGAGGGCCGCCAGAGCCTGCTGGTAATCTGACTCTAGCCTATCGTGCAGGGGATACAAATCTGCTCGATAACCAAATGAAACCGCAGTTTGTCATTCACAACAACGGTACCTCCGCAGTTAGCCTGAATGAACTGACAATTCGTTACTGGTATACAGTGGACGGGGAGAAACAACAATCCTTTTTCTGTGATTATGCACAGCTTGGAGGCAGTCAGATCAGCGGCAGCATAGTGAAACTGCCTGCACCTGTTCCTGGAGCGGACCATTATCTGGAACTGAAGTTCGGTACCGGAGCAGGCGTGATCCCGGTCGGAGGAACCTCTGGGGAGATACATACCCGGTTGCACAAAGCAGACTGGTCCAATTACAGCGAAGGGGATGATTATTCCTTTAACCCGCTGCAGACCTCTTTTGCCGATTGGACCAAGGTAACTCTTTACCGGAACGGCGAGCTTGTCTGGGGAGTGGAGCCTATATCCTAATTTGCTAAGTCGTTATATCTAGCCTAGCCGGAGATCCCAGATCTCCGGTTTTTTTAATGCAATAGAACAAATCTGTGTATCCGTATCCCGTCCCTGGCAACTGGTATCACATATCCATGCGAATGAGCCCGGCCCCGGCCGAAGCGGGGGAACTGATGGTATAATGATCTCAATAATTGCAGGGGGAGCGCTGAGGGGATGACAAAGCCCGACTGGAAGACCTTTTTGCCGCATAAGCTCAGGTATCGGCTGTTTGGTGCGTTTGTGGTGTTGATTCTGCTACCATTCAGCGTACTTAATGTCTACAACTATGGACAGATCGAATCTCTGGTTGAGCAAAAAATCAGCGAACAGAGCCACGAGCAACTGGTGCAGATGTATGGTTCTCTGGAGGACCAGATGAGTATTGCATTTAAAACCCTGATTTTTCTGGAACAGGATTCAGCCGTAAGAAACGCCCTGACTTCTCCAGACAATCGTTCTCCGCTTGAGAATAAGTCGTTGGTGGAAGAGAAGTTCAAGATGATCAACAACAGCTTTTTTCTATATAATCCTTCCGTGTACTTCACGCTGTTAGATTTTCATGATAACGTTTACACTTCGTATTTGCCCAAAAAAGCTCTGGCCTATGGCCCTTATCGGGAACAATTTCGCAAGCATCTTGGAGAAATGACCTTCATCAAGGGCAACACTGATTCAAACTCGCTTCCATCAGAAGAGTTACTCTACCGCTGGGATGCCCGGGATACCAACCATGTCCTGCGGGAGCTATCCTCCAGCCCGTATCTGTTGTCCCTCTATGCGTATATGAAGGACAGTGGCGGCAAAAGGTACGGAATGGCACGGATCAGCATCGATTATTCGTACTGGTTTCAGTCTATGCTGAAGGATTCGCAGAGCAATCAGGAGTATTTCCTGATTACTGGCAATGGGGAAACGATTGCCCGCTCGTCCGAAAAAGCGGTACTTTCCCCAGACGTGACCCGGGAAATTGCACTTCATCCGGCAGAGGCCTATCTGACGGATAATGATTCAGATACGCTGATTAACTACGTATACATCGAGTCACTGGACTGGTACATGGTAAATCGTATTCCACTAGCTGTGTTGTTTACGGAGATATCGGGGCTTAAGCAGCGCTATTTTTTAACGTTTTTTGGCTTCACAGCAGCATTTGTGCTCATGGCCTTTATGATCTCGGCGACGTTCACTCGGCCTTTATCACATCTGCAGAACCAGATGAAGGAGGTAGTACGCAAAAACCTCAAGGTCCGTATCCCTGAAGGCCGCAGCCGCGGAGAAGTGCTGGAACTGACCCGTACGTTCAATACGATGCTGGATGATGCCAATCAGATGATCAACAGACTCAAGGCGGAGGAACGCCAGAAGGAAGCGGTACATTTTCATATGCTCCTGGCCCAGATGAATCCGCACTTTCTCCTGAATACATTGAATACAATGAAATGGAGTGCGAT
Source organism: Paenibacillus sp. FSL M7-1414 (assembly GCF_038003195.1). NCBI lineage: Bacteria > Bacillati > Bacillota > Bacilli > Caryophanales > Paenibacillaceae > Paenibacillus > Paenibacillus sp. FSL M7-1414. The sequence goes on from NZ_JBBOOS010000001.1 coordinate 2,645,943, forward strand.
CCGCAGCGGGAATGAAGAGATCTCCGAGATGTGTGTTTCCTTGGGTAAATTACTGGAGGTCAGCCTGAATTCACAGGTCGAATTGGTATACCTGAAGGATGAGATCGAGTTGGTTCAAGCCTACCTTCATATCCAGCGGATTCGTTACCGTGATAGCTTTGAGGTGACTTGTGAATTTGACGAAAAACTTGAGTATGCGCTCGTGCCCAAGCTGAGCTTGCAGCCACTGGTGGAGAATGCCATTCACCACGGTGTCGGGCCACTGGAGCAGCTTGGTCAGATCCGCATCGGAATTTACAGGCAAGACACAGGAAAACTGATGCTGGAGGTGGCAGACAACGGAATTGGCATGGAGGAATCCCGGCGTCAGCAGATGACCCGCACACGTCCGGGGATCGGCCTGTCTAACCTTAAGGAAAGATTGCGATTATTGTTCAAAGGCCAAAGTGAACTTGAAGTGATTGATACCAAACCGGGGACATTAGTGAGGTTCAGCATTCCTTTTTTATTGTCGACGCCTTACTTACAGAAGCGGTCAGACTAGGGCGTGTCTGAAAACTCCGAAGGAAGCAGATTTTGCTGAATTTTCGTTCCGAGCAAGGAAGTTTTCCGCAGGCGTGCCGAGGCACGTCAAGGGAAAGTGACGAAGCATGGGGCGAAAAGGCGGTAAAAGATGCACTTCGCGAGTTTTGAGAAACGCCCTACGACTGGAGAGGGGAATCTGGCATGTGGAAAGTATTACTTGTAGAGGATGAGGTATTCGTACGAGAGTCGGTGAGAGAGATTATTTCCTGGGAAGAGCTGGGCTTCACGGTCATCGGGGAATCCGGTAACGGGACCGAAGCGCTGGCGATGATTATACAGGATACACCGGATCTGGTACTGACCGATATTGTCATGCCGGGTATGGATGGTCTGGAATTACTCAAACAGACCCGTCAGGCCGGGTTAAAAACCAAGTTTGTCATGCTCACCTGTATGGGGGAGTTCGAATATGTACGCTGTGCAATGGAATACGGGGCTTCCAATTATATTCTGAAACTGTCCATGAGTGTGAATTCACTGCGTGATACACTCCGTAAAGTAAGTGCAGAACTGGGAGCTTCGACTGAAGCCCGGACGGAGACAGATCATCATGAAGTGCCACCTTCCACACCGGTTCTCACATCAACGCCTGATTTGCCTAATTCTCTTACGGTCTCTTCTACGTCCTCGCCTGAAACTGATCTTCCATTTACACCTGTTCGTGAGCCGATTGTGAAGCACCCGGAGATTAGCAAAATAATTCAGTACATCGGACAGCATTACGACCAGGACATTACCGTCAAATCCATGTCACGATATGTGATGATGGGCGAGAATTATGTGAGTGCTCTGTTCAAAAAGAAAACCGGCCATACCCTGATTCATTACTTGCATGGGGTACGGATGGAGAAAGCGGCTGAATATTTGCGTGAGACGGACCTTCCCGTACAGGAGATTGGTTACCGGGTAGGGTTCGGAAGTGATAATTATTTCATTAAAATATTCAAGCGTTGGACCGGTTGCACGCCCAGCCAGTATCGCCATCGTTCGTGACTCACAGGATGAGTAGAAGGAATATGTGTACCGAGTGCTCAGGCAAGCACAAGTAAATCCGTATTTTTGTTCAATCCGAATCATGGATATGTATCTTATGAACCCAGCAAGGTCCCTGCTACGATGTAACGGAAGGTACACTTCAATTCAGGGAGGTCATGTGACCAGATGAGAATCAAAAAAGGATTAACGGGATTAATCGTAGGTGCGCTGATGCTGGGCTTGCTTTCCGGCTGTGTAGGTAAAAATGAGACGAACGGTGGAGATAACGGAGGTGGAGCGGCAGGGGGAAAAGTGAGGCTCACCATGTGGGGCGCGGTGCCGCCCGAGAATGGTCCACAGGAAGTCGTGGATACCTGGAATGCGGAGCATCCTGATATTCAGGTGGAATATGTGCGGTTTGTGAATGACGATGATGGCAACCTGAAGCTGGATACGGCGCTGTCCACCGGGCAAAACGTTGATCTGTATGTCAACTATACCCTCACGAATCTGGATAAACGCATCAAGGGCGGTACAGCACTGGATCTGGGCGAGTTCACCGACTACAACATTGATGAGAAAATGGGTGAAGATGCGGCTTCCTGGAAAGTGGACGGCAAATATTACGGGATGCCAACCAAGAAAAACGCTGCCTTCTTCGCTTTAAATATGAAAGCGCTTGATCAGGCCGGACTGAGTGTACCAAAAGCCTGGACATGGGATGAAGCTCGTGAATATGCACTCAAACTGAAGGCTGCTGGCTTCAAGTACGGATTGGTGCAGCATACCGCTTCCTATGTAGATCCGCTCGATTCCGTTCTGGTGAAGAACGGCTATGTTAAGGCAGACGGTACGTCCAACCTCGATGATCCACTCGTTACCAAATGGCTGGAGACGTTGAACGGAATGATGAAGGAGGATGCAACCACTCCTCCGCTCGGAGAGCAGCTGACTTCCAAAATGCCGGTGGAAAACATGTTCCTTGGTGGTGAGTCTGCCATGATCAACATCGGCGAATGGCTGATCCGCACATCAAACAATATGACCGAATTCCCTCGGGATTGGAAAATCGCCTTTGCCCCTGTACCGAGACTGGCTGCACAAGAAGCAGATATGGTGAAAAGTGGAGGACTTGGTGACTTTATTGCGATCAATTCCAAGTCAAAAAATAAAGAAGCCGCATGGGAGTTCCTGAAATGGTACGCCGATGGGGGAATGATGCCGATGGCTGCGGGTGGGCGTTTACCTTCCTCGAATGCGGTCGATCAGCAGACTGCCATTGATCATTTGCTTGGCGATTATGCCGATTCTTATGATAAAGAGTCACTGGAATTTGTGTTGTACGGTGACGAGACACCTACGTTTGTCCGCAGCATTGCGCAGGAAGTGGTTGATCTGCGTGCACAGGAGTATGAAAAGTTCTTCCTCGGTAACCAGACTGCCGAAGTTACGGTACAGAACATGGTCAAACGCCATAATGACTGGCTGAAGCAGAATCAATAGGTTGCAAAAGCAATGAGTCCAAAGGCCGTCCCAATGGGGCGGTTTTTTCTATATAAGCAATAGAACAATTCCATGTTGTTTCTCTCCCGAAAGGCACTGCCGAAATACATATATCTGTGATATCAGGTACAGGGTTATGTTCCTTAAATGTTAGAGGACATCTTGTTATGCTTAATTCCAGAACAGATGTTAAGGAGTGGGGAGCATATGCATAAATCCTGGATGAAACGGCAGAGCAGACTCGGGTATCTGTTTATTGGGCCCAATATGATTGGCGTGCTGTTGTTTTTTATTATACCGGCTGTTTATTCGTTCTATCTCATGTTCACTGATTACAAATTCATGAGCCCGGAGACGAATTTCGTAGGGCTGGACAATATCCGTCGGATGTTGAATGATGATCTGTTTGGCGTGGCGCTGCGAAATACATTTGTATTTCTGTTAGCGGTTCCGGTATCGATGGGGTTGGCTTTTATCGTGGCGGTGGCGCTGAACAAGTCGGTGTATTGGCAAAAAACGCTGCGTGCCCTCTATTTTATGCCCTATATCACCAGCGGTGTTGCCATCGCTTTTGTCTGGATGCTGCTGTTCCAGCCAACATCGGGGCCCATTAATGGCTTCTTGCGGGGAATCGGTATTACGAATCCACCCGGCTGGTTATCAACAACCGAGTGGTCCATGTATGCGATTGATATCATCTGGATTTGGTTCATGTTGGGTTACAACATGATTATATATCTGGCCGCATTGCAGGAAATTCCGGAGGAATTGGTTGAGGCAGCACGAATTGATGGAGCCCGTCCTTGGCAGACGATACGCCAAGTGATCTGGCCGCTTGTGAGTCCAACGACCTTTTTGCTACTGATTACGGGGCTGATTATGACGATCAAAAACTTTGGTATCATTCAAGCGATTACCCAGGGTGGGCCGGGGAACAGCACAACCGTCCTGTCACTTTTTATCTACCAGAATGCCTTCCGATATTACGAGATGGGATACGCTGCCGCCATAAGCTGGGCACTCTTTGCCATCATCATGATATTCACTGTTTTGCAGTGGCTCGGTCAGAAACGTTGGGTTCACTATTAAGGAGGGGAGGGATCGTTATGGAGAAACAAATTGCCGCGAATGCGAAGCCCACAGCTCCACATTCACCTAAAGTTAAAGTCCGCATGGAGTCCTTGAGCCAGATTCGAAAAATCATATTGACACTTCTGATGTCCGGGTTTGCTTTGCTGATGATTATGCCGTTTATCTGGATGATCAGCACGTCGTTCAAATCTCCTGCGGACGTATTCACCTATCCCATCCAGTGGATACCCTCCAGCCTGAACTGGGAGCATCACATTAAGGTTTGGAGTGGAGCGGATACCTTTGCGACGTATTATCTGAACTCGTTGAAAATATCGCTAATTAGCACGATCGGAGCTGTATTTCTCTCGGCTTTTGCAGCCTATGGCTTCGCACGTATTCAATTCAAAGGTCGGGAGACATTGTTTCTGATCTATCTCTCGATGATGATGGTGCCACCGCAGGTACTATTTGTGCCCAAGTTCCTGATGTTTGAATGGGTCGGCATATATAATACGCATTGGGCATTGATCCTGCCCGGAATGTTCACGATCTTTGGGGTGTTTATGCTGCGGCAATTCTTCCTGTCCGTGCCTTCAGAGATCTCGGAAGCGGCGTTCATCGACGGTGCCGGTCACCTGCGCATATTCTTCAGGCTGATTCTGCCCTTGGCGAAGCCAGCGCTGGCTACACTGGCCATTATTGATTTCTCCTGGCACTGGAATGACTATGAGAATGCGCTTGTGTTCCTGATCGACAAAGACCTGTACACCGTGCCACTGGGTCTGCAGAACTTTATTCTGGAGAACAATGTAGACTACAACGGCATGATGGCCGCTGCCACGGCAGGCATTATTCCGATGATCATCGTTTTCCTGGTAGGTCAGCATTATATTATCCAGGGCGTGGCCGGAAGTGCCGTGAAGGGCTGAAGCTGCTGTCACTGTGATCCCATATAATAACCCTTTTGCTGAACGAAGAGATTTTCGCGGCAGAAGGGTTTTCTGTTGAAAGGGAGAATTAATCCATGATCTGAGTTTATCCATTGGAGGCGATTCTTTATCGGGATTCATGGGACATATTTAAATGAAGGAAGAGGATGTTGTTGAAGATGAGTATAATCATATTTATTGTTTTTATATTGGTTGGTGTTTCTTCGTTCTTTCTAACCTTTTTTCCTAGTTGGATCTTTTTAAATTTGATTGGAGCAGCCATGGCATTATTTACACTTGGTATGGGGTTGTTTCATGGCATGAAGCAGATAAAAAACATCGTAAAACGAATATCTTTCAAGTGCTGTTGCATCATTTTTGGTATCGGCTTGATATTACTTTTTGCTCCTAAGATAGTGTCGGGTATTCAGGATATAGGTCCTTATCTCTCCCAAGATTACGAAACAGTAACAGGTAAACCGAACTACATAGGATCCATGGGCAAGAAATGGAGGGAACAAACCATCGAAATAAATCAAATGGAATTGATTAACACTCGGGATATCGCCTGGGAAAATCGAGATAAAACACTGGAAATAAAGTATCTGCCCAGAACGAAATATGTTATGAGTATTAGAGCAGTTGAGTAATCGATATATTTTCAAATATCTCTGAGTCTAATCTGAACGATCAATATCTTCTCCAATACAATAGTTCAAACTTCGTATATAATTAACATTGACATATGATGCTGTATGACTACATAACTATCGCGAGGTGCACTAGACTTATGCCAACCATCTACGACTTTACCGTAACCAGAACCAGTGGAGAGCGTTTCCCACTCTATCAATATGAAGGAAAACCTGTGCTCATCGTAAACACGGCAAGTAAATGTAAATATACGCACCAGTTTGATGACATGCAGAAGCTGTATGACCAGTACAAGGATCAAGGACTTCAGATTATTGGTTTCCCGTGTAACCAGTTTGCAGAGCAAGAGCCTGGAAGCAGTTCGGAAGCGGAGTCCTTTTGCCAGATTAACTATGGTGTGAAATTTCCGATGTTCTCCAAACTGGATGTGAATGGAGAAGCGGCGCACCCGCTCTACGACTTTTTGAAAAGATCAGGGCCTTTTGCAGGCTTTGATGAAACAGATATACAGGCAAAATTATTGAAATTAATGGTGGCTGAGAAGGCACCAGAATGGTTACACGGCGATGCAATCAAATGGAATTTCACAAAATTCCTGATTGATGCAGAGGGTCGTGTGGTCAGACGCTTCGAACCTGTCGACTCCATCGACGAGATTCAAGAGAGTATTAAACAGCTTCTATAATTTCACTTTCATATATCCTACAGGGGCATGATACAAATCGTTTCCCTCTTCCGAACAGGAGGTGCATGAATGTGCCGAGCATGATGCAATTTAGCGCTTCACTGGAGTATAGTTACCGATCCACCAGCACGTTTAACCCAGGCAAGTCAGATGGATTCCATTCACATCCACATTATGAGATTTATTATTTTCATGATGGAGAATGTACCTATATCATAGGAGACCGGGTATATAACCTGGAGCCGGGTGATCTGGTGTTAATGCATGGCCTGACTCTTCATCGACCACATCCGAAGCCAGGCAGTGCTTATGAGCGAAGCACACTGCATTTTGATCCGTCTGCAATTCGCAGCAGCCTGCATCCGGACCGTATGGTTGAGGTCTTGAGACCATTTGAAGAACTCAGAAACTGTCGGGTCAATCTGAAGGGAGATAACCGCTCTGAATTCGAAGCTCTATTGCATGATCTTCATCGTCTGTCTCAAAGTCAGAGCAATTTCAGGCAAGAGCGAATGAATGTCAGACTGTGTGATCTGTTGTATTTTGTAGCAGAGATCTGCCAGGGTGATGTCCAGGAACAACTTCCCTCATCGGAGAGGGAGCGGCATGTCCAACACATTATTCGTTATGTGGATACCCATTATATGAAGGACATTGGTCTGGATGATCTGGCACTTGAATTACATCTGTCCAAGCCATATCTGGCAGGCATGTTTAAGGAAATGACAGGTTTGACGATATTTAAATACCTGTATGACCGCCGTATCAATCAGGCGAAGCTTTTGTTTCAGTTTCAGCCTGAGATCACCGTGACAGAAGCAAGTCGATTGTCCGGTTTCAAACGCCTTTCGCATTTTAGTCGGATGTTCAAACAAAGTGTGGGATGTTCGCCTGATCTGTACCGTACCCAATTGCATCGCCAATCATAGAAGTCATCTTTGAGCTGACCAGCTTGTCTGGTTGGCTTTTTTTGTTGATTTTCGTTTGAGGAATGCATACCACTGTGTTTAGAGGACACGCAGAACAGGTAAAGAAAGGTAATGAACCCAGAGGAGGCGAATATGAATGAAACAGCGCACACCGGATCAGAATAACAACGATACCCATCAGGAACAATCCCATGACAATCCTGAACAATATAAGACAGAGCACGAAAGTCTGCTGGACCGACATGAAGAAGAACAGACTGTAGATCCAATTCCGATGGAAGATCTGAATATGGAAGCTCAGGAAGAGAAGAATAAAGATCAGACAAAAAGCAACTCGTCTACGGAAGAGAAATACCGGGCGGATTATCGTAAAAAGACGGGCGAAGGATAATTTCAATTGCTGTGTTGGGCAAACTTGTTGAAATATTTTCGGTGAATGTATATTTAGTGAAAATAAATTAGTTTGTTGACTAATGTATGTTACTATATTATAGTTACTATGTTGGCAATTGAAAAAAAATTTTGGGAGGCGAATAAGAATGACAACTTTTTTTGATGCGTTGAAAAACAGAAGATCTTATTATGGAATCAGCAAGGAATCTACAATTTCGGATGCTAAAATCCAGGAAATCGTAGAGGAAGCGGTGAAATATACACCAACTTCCTTTAACTCACAAACATCCCGTGCCGTTGTATTGCTCGGTGAACAACATGATAAATTGTGGAATCACACAGAAGAAATTTTGCGTGAAGTGGTAGGTAATGAAGAAGCCTTCAAATCCACAGCAGAGAAAATGACTGGATTCCGCAGCGGATATGGTACGGTTCTCTTCTTCGAAGATAACAATGCGATCGCACAGCTTCAACAAAACTTTGCAGCTTATGCAGATAACTTCCCAATCTGGGCTAACCAATCCAACGGCATGTTGCAACTGGTAATCTGGACTGCTCTGGAACAAGAAGGTCTGGGTGCATCTTTGCAGCACTACAACCCGTTGATTGACGAGAAAGTGAAGCAAGAATGGAACATTCCTGAGAACTGGAGATTGATCGCTCAGATGCCATTTGGTAAACCAACGGCAGCACCGGGTGAGAAAGAATTCCAACCAATTGAAGAGCGCGTAAAAGTACACAAGTAAGCTTCGCATTTCCCAACATTTAACCACATACGGCCTCGCTTCAATTTGATACGATGATAGTTGATCGTAATCCAATGAAGCGAGGCTTTTTGATGTGAATAATAGATTAAAAGACATAACGAACCAACGGATATGGAAAATGGCTTTGTGCGGGTTATTAACACTTGGATCGGTGGCTGGATACAGCTCTACCGTTCAGGCTGCAACCGTGCAGCAACAGTTTCAGGATACGCGTACCAGTTATGCCAAGGATGCCATTACACATCTGGTGGCCAGAGGTATTGCTGCCGGTACGTCAGAGACTACGTTTGAACCGAAGAAAGCCGTTACTCGTGCAGAATTTGCGACGTTTGCGGTGAGATTACTAGGTTTGAAGCCCGTTAAAAATAATATAAATCCCTATCAGGATATAAGCATGAATGCTTGGTATTACGGCAATGTTGCCGCCATGACGAATCTTTTTATTTTGGAGGGTAAGGGTCAGGGAACGTTCCAGCCTAATGCTTCCATTACGCGCGAAGAAGCGGCTGCCCTTCTTGTGCGAATGTTAAAACAACAACCCGTGGAGACCTCGCTCTTATCTTCAACGTATTTCGACGCAGCAGATATCTCAGACTGGGCACGTCCTTATGTTCAGACGGTATATCAACTTGGACTAATGCGGGGAAGTGGAGGCGTGTTCCGACCACATGACCAGGTAACGCGAGAAGAAGCGGCCGTAATGCTCGATGCCATTTTACAAAAGAAAACATGGTCTGAGCAGTTACAACGTGGGGATGAACTTGGCGTTCAGTTGGGCTGGCAATATAACTCCACTACAACTGAATTCAAGAAACAAGTGGAACAGTCTGAGGTCAATACACTTGTCCCACGCTGGTTTTTCCTGAACAGCAGTATGAAAGTAACAGATCACGCGGATCCTACATTGATCTCTTGGGCATCCGCCACTGACAGGCAGCTATGGCCATTACTTGGGAATCGTTCCGATTCGGCACTTACCCATCAGATGTTATCCAGTTCGGCCAACCGAGCGACAGTGATCTCACAGGTAGCCGCTTATGTCAAAACCTATAAATTGGACGGCATTAATGTGGACTTTGAGAATGTTGATCCTGCAGATCGAGAAGGGTTAACGGCATTTGTGACCTCTTTGACAGCTACGTTGCATGCACTCGGTGCTGTGGTGTCCGTGGACGTTTCTCCAGACCTGGGTACTGATTGGACGGATGCATTTGATTATGCCAAACTGGGCGCTGTATCGGATTATATGGTGCTGATGGGATACGAGGAACACTGGAACGGTGATCCGAAAGCAGGATCAGTGGCGTCTCTTCCATGGGTGGAAAAGGCTTTGGATACCATGCTTTCCGAGGTGGTACGTGCCAAAACAATTTTGGCCCTTCCGTTATATACACGGGACTGGTCTTCAGTGAATCCTGCAGCTAGTTCTTGGGACATCACACTTTCAGATCAGGGAATGCGTGCGCATGCTACGGGATCTGTAAGACGATGGGATCCAAGTCTGGTTCAATATAATATCGGGTACAACAGTAATGGTAAGCCAAGATATATATGGGCAGAGGACAGTCGTTCTTTATCGGCCAAAGTGTTAATGAGTGAGCAACGGCAAATCGCTGGACTGGCTTACTGGTATATGGGCGGCGAAACAGCCGATGTATGGAACGCCATTTCAAATGCTTCGCGATTTGAATCGTATAACTTCTAAGCAATCATAAATCTTATAGACCCAAACTCACCGTGATTCCGACGGATGGTTTGGGTCTGTTTATTTTGGTATAAGATAAGCAATATGAGGAATCGTTTAAGCTTGGCTGAACGGTTTAATGTATATAAGGACAAAATATATATATATTGAGCTAAACATTTACACAATAACGGAGAGGACAGAAAGAGCCTGAAGAAGCGAAGCGTGCGCCTAAAAGCTTTCTGAAAGAAAGCTGCATCGAAAGCATACGCTTATCCCCGGATTTACCCTTTGTAGAAGGTATTAAAAAAATCTGGGGATAACAGCGATCGGAAGGTTGTTCTGTCATCGGAGTGACCAGTGTAAATATTCTTTAGTTCAATGTATATAGTTCAGGAGGAGAAGGAGCATGCGAGAGGTTGATTGCATAATTGTAGGTGGAGGGCTCGCAGGGCTTCAGGCAGCCATTCAGCTTGGACGTTATTCAGCTCATCAGGTGTTGGTAATCGACGCGGGAGAAGGCAGATCGACGTTGTGCCGGACTTATCATAATATCCTCGGTTTCCCCGATGGGGTATCCGGTGAAGAGCTTAGAGAACGAGGCAGGATGCAGGCAGAGCAGACCGGTGTATCTTTTGAGAAAGACCGTATCATTAGTGCGGAACGTAAGGGAGAACATATTCAATTATTCGGTACTTCCGGATCTGAATATAGGAGCAAAACCATGTTATTGGCAACGGGGCTCACGGATAGAGTTCCGGACATTCCGGGTCTAACCCCTACGCTGGGCCGAACAGTGTATGTCTGCCCTGATTGCGATGGTTATGAGATTCAGGATCAACGTACGGTACTATTGGGATCTGGCGAACCAGGTGCCAATATGGCGATGATTTTAATTCAGCGTACGAATGATCTGTTATATATCAATCATGAGCAGGCTCCCATATCTGCAGAGCTGCATCGGAGCATGAAAGAGGCGGGAGTTCGTTATCTGGAAGCGGCTGTTCAGGAAGTACAACAGATTGAGGATGGCCATATCACCGGTGTTCTGACCGAAGATGGACAGATCTTTGAGTCGGAGCGTGGATTTATCGCATTTGGAGGCAACCGGGTACACTATGAACTGGCGGAGCAGCTGGGAGCTGTGATTGCAGATAACAAACATGTAGAAGCTGATCCGCGCAGCTTGCAGGCAGCGAATAATGTATGGATAGCCGGGGATCTGGGCCTGCACGCAGAACAAGCAACCGTTGCGATGGGTGAAGGTTCCATTGCCGCGATCTGGATTCATAAGGCGTTACAGCAGATGACCAAGGATTCACGTTGAATTTCACCTCCAACTATGAGGTTGATTATTTAATTGTTCATTACCAAAAAGTCCTCCCAAGCCATGCATGTGGCAGGAGGACTTATTGAGCTATCTGTTGCTAGGGAGAAAAGGATTATGCTTGTTTGTCTGATGAATCCTTTGACTTGGAAGAAGACGTCTTGTCCTTCGAGTCATGGGAGAAGTCTTTGCGAATGTTGTCCACGATATCACCAACCACGCCTTCGATCATATCGGTTGGTCCGGGATTATTTTTGTCTGGATGGATAACGGTATTCACTCCTGGTTCAAGTTCATCATTTGTCTTCTCATGTTTGGTTTTATCACGCATGGGGAATCCCTCCTGGTTCGATATTGTATAAGGTGTTCATTAACATATCCAAACACCGTTACGTATATGTAAACGATTAACCGCTGTAGTTCTTTTGAAACGTGTACTTGCACATATATAGAAGATATATACAGAATTGAACGTACTGATTAAACTTCTGCAATACGTTTATATTATAGATAACCAATGAGTATTAAGTTTAAAGCTTCAAACCAATAAACCACTATTATGCAGGAGGTTATTCAAATGAATGAAGAAAATCATGTAATCCATAAAGATGGCCAAGTATCAACTGACAAGGTGGACAATGCAATTGAGAAGATTGCGCCGGAAGAAAGAGAACAGATTTTACAGAACTTTGATGCATTCAAAGAATATCTGGGTAAGCGAATTGCCATGGGAGAATCGATTGGACTAAGTGAGGAGCAGATGGCCAAAATTGCCGAGAAAGTAGCGGATTATCTGGCAGCTCGGGAGGAACCCCGTAATCGTGAAGAAAAACTGCTGCAGGAGTTGTGGAACGTCGGTAAGGAAGATGAACGTCACATGCTGGCTCATATGCTCGTTCGTTTGGCACAAAGCTCCACACCCAATCATTAAGATTAGTATCTATGCGTAAGCATAAGAAATATTTTGAGCAGGTCTTCAAACTTGCCAAAAACCTGCCAAAAGCTGGAGCGTAACTCTGAACGTGTCTGGAGCAGGGCATAGAGAGGGGAGCGCTAACGAACCTGTTACGTCTTATTCAGGGGTTTGAAAGTCCCGTAGCAATCTAAGGAATCTGACACACGTTATATTGGTATAAACAGCCGTTAATAGCGTATTTCCAGGAAATTTTGGCAAATAACGTGTCTCATGTTCCTTACAAAATAAAAGGACCGCCAGAAGACCAAATAAGACGTCCTCGATTCCTTAGTTATCTGGACCATTCGTCAGGACTAGGTAGCTTGGACTTCAAGATGTTTGGGACACAGACATCCTTCAACGTATCACTTGCCTGAGTTTAAAAGACACACCCTAGTAAATAACCTCTGAATGGCGATGCCTTCAGGGGTTATTGCCGTTTACGGAGACTACAGACAGGAGTGATGACGCACATTGTAACTATTTTTAATCTGGCTGATACTTTTATAATCCCTGTTCGAAGTATGATAGGAAAAGAAAGAACGTTGGAATCGATAGTTCACATGAGCGTTTGAGAAGCAAAACTTCCGGTTAAGGAATAGTAACGTTCATATTAAGGAGAGATGTTACCTATGAAGAACGCGACAAAACAATGGAAACTAGGAATGATCGGTGCAGTTGTTGCTTTACTTGGTATAATTGTGCTGACTACATATTTACTTACCCCTGCGAATGCTCAAGGTAGTACGGATGCTCAACAACCTTCTGCGAAAGAAGCTCAAGTTGCAAACTCCGAGATGTTTACAGCCTATGTTGAAGGTATGCATATAGAAGACGGCAAATTGTTTATGACAGTGGACAAGATTGGCTGGTATCAGGGTGAAGAAGCCGATGCGATTTTTGCACAGCGTAATCCGGAAGCAGGTATAGACGGTGCTCCAGATGGTTACTATATTGTCAATGACAGCAAAGAGCAGGAGCAGGTTGAGGTTAGTGCCAATGCTGAAGTATTGATGCAGTTGTATGATCGGGATGGTACGATGCAGGGCGCAGACATTCAGTGGAATGAACCTGTGACATTATCCAAGTTCGAATCGTTGTATGAGAATACCCGTATTCTTGATCTGTCCGTATTCCCGTATCACCTGACGGTGCAGGACGGAAAAGTTACTAAAATTGTGCAACAATACATCCCATAAAATAAGATGAAATTCATCATCAAGCATTCCTCCTGTTCATTGGAACGGTGAGGGATGCTTTTTGGTTATGACAAATTCATGAAAGCGATTGTAATTAATGGTAGGTACATGTATCATTATTGGAATGGCGTTTTTACATAGTTCAGGAGGAGCCTCATGCTTAAAGACATGATTGCATTAACTAAGCCCGGACTTCTAAGGTTAAATGTGTTTGCGGTGGCGGTAGGATTCTGGGTAGCTTCAAAATGGGATATCAACTGGTTATCTCTGCTCATGGTCGTGATTGGATCAACTTTGGTTATTGCTTCAGCTTGTGTTATCAACAATTATTGGGATCGTGAATTGGACCAAAAGATGGAGCGCACCAAAAAAAGGATGGATTACATTAACCATCTGAAGCCAGGGTTTGTACTTGGCTATGGCATTATCCTTGGTGTTGTGGGACTAGCAGTACTGTATCTCCTGGTGAATCCATTATCAGGTTGGATGGCACTGCTTGGGTGGTTCGCTTACATCGTGATTTACACGATGTGGTTGAAACGTAGTTCGACGTGGAGCACGTCGCTGGGTGGAATTGCGGGAGCGATGCCGCCTGTCATTGGTTATACGTCTGTAACCAATGAGATTGATGCCGGAGCCTGGTTGCTGTTTGCACTATTATTCTTGTGGCAACCACCACACTTCTGGTCATTGGGTATTCGCCGGGTAGAGGAGTATCGTGCTGCTGGCTTCCCGTTGTTGCCAGTGGTTAAAGGGGTGAAACGCACCAAGTTTCAGATGATTCCTTATGTTTTTCTGCTGCTTCCTGCTGTATTCCTGTTGTATTATTACGACTACGTAGGTCTGGTATTTCTGATTGTATCTCTGGTCGGTGGATTGATCTGGTTCGTGCATACACTTAGCGGACTGAAGACACAGGATGATGAGAAGTGGGCAAAAGTAAACTTTCTGATCTCGGTGAACTATCTCATGCTTGTATTTATTGTTATGGTAGCGAATACGGTATGGTCTTAATTAGACGATGAACAGATCGTTTTCAGAGAGATTTCAGCTTATGCTATATAAATTGAACTAAACATTTACACAAAACGGAGAGGACAGAAAAAACCTGAAGAAGCGAAAGCGTTCGCCTAAAAGCTTTCTGAAAGAAAGCTGCATCGAAAGCATACGCTTATCCCCGGATTTTCACCTTTGTTAAAATGATTCGAAAAATCCGGGGATAACAGCGATCGGAAGGTTGTTCTGTCATCGAAGTGTCCAGTGGAAATATGCTTTAGTCCATTTTTTATAACAGGCTGAATCAAATGAAAAAGCACACGATGGAATAGCGTTTGGACAACCTTGAGTTGTTACAACATATTCTATAGGGTGCTTTTTTGGTATAATAAAACAATTGAATCATATAAGTGGAAATTATAATGCAAGATGGGAAGTGACAGCATGAGTAATTTGGAACAGGCCGTGCGATGGAGACAAGAAGGCAAGGTGCAGGAAGCGATTGAACTTTTGCAAGAGATTACAGTCCAAGAACCCGAGAATGCGAATGTCTGGTATCAGCTGGCTTGGGCGCATGATTCGCTTGGGTTAGAGCGGGAGGCTGTCCCGCATTATGAGAAGGCGCTAAGCCTTGGTCTTTCTGGTGAGGACAGAGCAGGGGCGATACTCGGGCTGGGCAGCACATATCGAACGCTTGGGCAGTATGAGCAGGCGAAGGTTTGGTTTGAAAAAGGGATGACAGAATTCCCGGCGTACCGGGAATTTGAAGTTTTTTATGCCATGGTGCTCTACAATCTGGGTGAACATGCAGAAGCGATGCAAAGACTGCTCGTGCAACTTGCGGACACATCAAGTGACAAGAGAATCAATGACTATAACAGAGCAATCCGTTACTACGCAGATCAGCTCGATCGGGTGTGGGAATAGATCGAATACACAGAAAAGGGAGAGATGGATGAATGAACTCCAATCAAGATCTGAAACAGGTAAATGAGAGGTTGGATCAAATTGAGCGAAAGCTGGATAACCTGGGAGGCAGTCAGCAGAACAAACGCTCACCTGGCGTGCGCTTCCTGATTGGTTTTGGCATCACGATTGCGATTATATCTGTACTGCTGCTGACTCTTGGTGTTATCCAATTTGTGAGTACCGGATAGGAGAAAAAGGATCATACCGATAAAGGTAGTGATTCTCCACATTTACTTACATAGCCTGGCAAGCCACTGTTGCACCTCTTCAATGAACCGCCGCGTAGCGGGCGATAGATTGCCCAAAGATGGGCAGGCGATGCCAATTGTACGATAAGGATCTCCAGAGAGTGGCACGAGCGCGAGTGAATCGGTATGATTTTGAAGAACCATTTTCGGAAGCAGGCTGATACCGAGGCCATTACGGACCATCGCCATAATGGCTTGATCCTCGGCTACTTCATAGGCGACATTGAGCTTGGCCGCATGCTGCCGGATCAGTCGTTCTATCTCGTTATCTCCGCCCCACTTGGGCAGAATAAAGGGTTGCTCCAGCAGAATATCAAACGAAACAGACTCCTCTGAGGCGAGAGGATGATCAAGAGGCAGGATACACATCATCCTGTCTTTTTGCAATGGGATCGTCTCAAAAGGTGATGAATCGCCGAGGGACAGAAATCCGAGATCGATGGCACCTCCAGCCAGCCAGCCCTCAATCTCAGCATAATCGCCCTCCCACAGCTTAATCTCAATTCCGGGATGACGCAGGCGAAATTGTTTCAGGATGCCCGGCAACCATTGTGTGGAGACACTTGCGAAGGTACCAATACGCACTGTACCAATCTCCGCGCCGCGAATGAGGGAAATTTCCTGGTTCATGAGTTCCGTCCAGCGCAGAATCTCACGTGTGTATCCCAGAATGCGTTCCCCTTCACCGGTAACCCGCACACCCGAGCGGCTGCGATGGAGCAGGGAAAAACCGCATTCTGTCTCCAGACTGGCGATGGCATGGCTGACTGCGGATTGGGTGATGTTCAACGCTTCTGCCGCTTTGGTGAGACTGCCATATTCCACAACGGTATTCAAAATTTCGTATTTGATTAGTGACATGAATGGTTCCGTTCCTTCCCATTTTTGATGAATGAATTTATTTCATATAATACATTATAAATATTCATTTTTATAATGCAAAGAGATCGTTTATACTTGCCAAGGCGAGTTAGTTTGACGCACGATCACACAGCTCAGAATACATAGAATGAAGGTTGAAGCAAGATGAATGGTGTACAGGTTAATCAAGGTCAGACAACAAGAAGAGCGGACATACAGATGCTGCTCGCAACGGTTATATGGGGATCTTCCTATCTGTTTATGAAATCGGGTCTGGAGTCCATGCAAGAATTGAATCTGGTCGCATTTCGTTTTGGAATTGCCTTTATTGCCGCAGGACTTCTTTTTCATCGGCGGTTGTTTAAGATGGATCGCAGAACACTTGTGGCAGGCGCTATTATGGGGACAGCTTTATTCGCTGCATTTGTATTTATCACCTATGGTGTGCAACGAACAACGACATCCCAAGCGGGATTCCTGATAAGTTTGGCCGTTATTTTTGTACCGATCCTGACGACGATCCAGCATCGTCGTATGCCGGATAAACGATTGACACTCAGTATCCTGGTTGCAGTTACCGGGCTTGGCTTGTTGACGCTTCAGCATCAGCTTAGTCTGCACATGGGAGATATTCTGTGCATACTAGCAGCACTTGTGTATGCCATCTATATCATGATTGCTGGCAAGTTCACACCGAAGCATGATCCGTTAACATTAGGGACAGTTCAATTAGGTGTTGCAGCGATGTGGGGAATTGCAGCTACATTTATGCTGGAAACGCCACGTATGCCCGATACGGCTGAATCCTGGGCAGCCATTCTCGGGTTAGGTGTTTTGTGTAGCGGCTTGGGGTATATTCTGCAGACACTCGCGCAGCGTCATGCCTCTCCTACAAGAACAAGTCTGATTTTTTCACTCGAACCACTGTTTGCAGCAGCCTTTGCATTTACCTTTCAAGGGGAATCGCTAACGTTGCAAGGGTATGCGGGAGCAGCTTTGATGTTGGTCGGTGTTCTGATCACAGAGATCAAACTTCCACAGCCTATCTTCTGGCGTAGAAAACGCCCGGTTTTACAGTCGGAACTTGGCGATCAGGGAGTATCAGGCGTATAATTGGGGGACAAGGGTCCTTTCGTCATCTTCTATGGAAGGTGGGGAGAGGGCCTTTTTGGTTATGTCGCACACCTTGTGAAACAGATAAACTACTACCTAACAAAAACAGAATAACATAACCTTGTTTTGTTGATTTTTGTTTTTTATGCTACACTGAATGGAAAATTAGGAAAAACGGGTGAGTAGGATGGCCAAAAGAGTAACGATGCAGCAAATTGCGGATGCTGCGGGGGTGTCCAAATTCGCAGTCTCCCGTGCGCTGACGGGCAAGCCTGGTGTGAGTGAGCATACACGCGAGATGATTGTCAGAACGGCGGGGCAGCTTGGGTATTTCAGAACTGAGCCTAAGCGTTATCCGGGGGAGACACAGATATCAGCGGAGATGAAGCCAGAAGCGGAGCGACAAGGCACGATATTGATTTTGTTTCCTAACGTTCGTTCTCAGAATCGATCTTCCTTATACTGGGGGCCAGTATTTGATGGCATTTCTGAGAGGTTGAATGAGAAGGGAATGGATATTTTAACGCTGACAGAACCCTCTTCAGATCGGATGTTCTCGGTCCTTAATCCCGAAGCGATCAGCGGAGTCATTACCGTGGGTACCATCTCGACATCGGTATTGCTGGAGATTTACAGGCTGCGTATTCCGCTTGTCATGGTGGATCATGAAGACCCTGCCATATACGCAGACTCGGTTTTTACGGACAATATGAAATGTATGAAAGAACTGGTTCTCATGCTCGTTGGTAAAGGGTATAGAAAGTTCCAGTTTGCCGGACAACTGCCCGATGCAGCAAGTTTTAGAGAACGCTGGCTTGGATATCGTATGGTGCTGGAAGAGAAACAGTTGGAGGGGGAACAGCAAGACGGCTTGCTGGGACCAGAGTATGATCAGATCCGGAGATCCATTGCTGAAATGGAGCTGGAGGATATCCCTGAAGTTATCGTGTGTGCAAATGACCATACAGCTGTCATTGTCATTCAGGCACTCCAAAGTCGAGGCATTCAGGTGCCCGAACGTTGTGCCGTAACCGGATTTGACAATACGCAGACGGATGAACCCATTCTTGCTTCGGTACATATTAACAAAGAGAATCTGGGAACGAGAGCAGTAGACCAGCTATTGTGGCGGATCAAACACGTGGATGAACCTTATGAACGCAAGCTGATCTATTCGGAATTAATTATTCGTGATGAATATAACGCCAGTATACTGTAATGGGATATGAATTTACGGGCTCATTTTAACAATGATCATACGGGTAAATGAAATCAGGTGAAAGACATGGAGAGGTTAGAGCTTCATGTCTTTTTGTTATGCAGAGATTGTTTAACAAATTAAATTACAAAACAGATTGACTATAAGAAGCATATCGTGTTAATTTTGTTTTGTAAGTTATTTGTTTTTATAATAACAAAACCTAACAAAATAATGTTTACCAACTCTAACAACAATGGAGGCTGTCATGAGCACAATACAATCACATGTTTTTCAGAATTGGACGTTCAAGGCTTGCGAAGATCAAGAGTGGATGCCGGCTCAGGTGCCCGGCTGTGTGCATACAGATTTGCTGAAGCTGGGCAAGATTCCAGATCCTTTTTATGGAACAAACGAGAAGGAAGTACAATGGATTGATAAGATAGATTGGGAATATCAGACGGAATTTGACGTTGCCGAAGGCTTGTTCTCCCAAGAACATCTGGAGCTGGTGTTTGATGGTCTGGATACATATGCGGATGTGTATGTGAATGATGTGCATGTGTTATCAGCAGATAATATGTTCCGGGTATGGAAGGCAGATGTAAAGTCTGTATTGAAGGGGAACGGCAACATTCTCCGAATACGTTTTCGGTCACCAATTCAGGAAGATCTGCCGAAGCTGGAGAAGCTCGGATATGCATTACCGGCATCGAATGATCAGTCCGATGTTGGCGGACTTGGCGACAAGAGAGTAAGTATTTTTGCACGTAAAGCCCCGTATCACTATGGTTGGGACTGGGGTCCGCGTTTTGTAACCAGTGGGATCTGGCGTGAAGCACGTCTTGAAGGTTGGACACAGGTACGAATCAATGATGTGTATATCCAGCAAAATGAAGTAAGCGCTACCTCAGCTTCATTAACTGCTGTTGTGGAAGTCGAGACATCACAAGCGGTAGATACGATTATTCGTATCGGCGCAGATGGACAGAGATGGGAAAGATCCGTATCACTACAACCCGGAACTCAGACTGTGGAGATTCCAATTTCCATGGATGAACCGAAACTGTGGTGGAGCCGTGGGCTTGGTGATCCGCATATGTACACCTTCCTTACCGAAGTGCTTCAAGGTGAGCGAGCTGTGGCTGAATCTACAGTGAAGACTGGGCTTCGTTCCATTCGGCTGGTACGTGACAAAGATGAAGCAGGAGCATCCTTTTACTTTGAACTAAATGGTGTTGCGGTCTTTGCCAAAGGGGCCAATCACATTCCAAATGATAGCTTCATCACTGAAATTACTCATGAACGTTATCGTCATGAGATCGTATCCGCAGCCGAGTCTAATATGAATATGCTACGCGTGTGGGGTGGCGGAATCTATGAGCAGGATGTGTTCTACGAACTGTGTGATGAATACGGAATCCTGGTATGGCAAGACTTCATGTTTGCATGCAGCATGTATCCAGGAGATGAAGCGTTCCTGAACAGTGTGAGACATGAGGCGATTGATAATGTGAAACGTCTGCGCAACCATCCAAGTATTGCACTCTGGTGTGGGAATAACGAGATTGATTCGGCTTGGGCTCACTATGTTGAGAATGGTGGCTGGGGTTGGAAAAAGGAATTTACTGCCGAGCAGCGTGAAAGCATCTGGGCCGATTACGAAGCCATCTTCCATGATTTGCTGCCAGAAGTCGTTGAAGCGTATGCGCCAGGTGTGGATTACTGGCCTTCCTCACCACTGGTATCACTGACAGGGGATGAGACGCAGCATGCGCACCCATCCACAGCTGAAGGGGATATCCACTACTGGGGCGTGTGGCACAATGTAGAGCCATTCGAGAACTACAACGTGCATGTGGGTCGTTTCATGAGTGAATACGGATTCCAGTCTTTCCCGGAGTACAAGTCAGTACGCACTTACGCAGAAGAAGAGGATCTGGCTCTGGAGTCGGAAGTCATGCTGGCTCATCAAAAGAATGGAGCAGGTAATCGTCTGATCAAACAGTATATGGATATGTACATGCATGAATCGAAGGACTTCCCATCGTTCCTGTATATGAGTCAGGTGCTTCAAGCGGAAGCGATGAAGACAGCCATTGAAGCGCACCGTCGCCGCAAACCATTCTGCATGGGCACACTTTACTGGCAAATGAATGACTGCTGGCCAGTGGCTTCATGGGCAGGTATGGACTACCTTGGTCGTTGGAAAGCATTGCAATATTATGCGAAACGTAGCTTCAGCGATGTGTTGGTATCGGTAGATGGAACAAAAGAAGATACAACAGATATATATATCATCTCGGATCAATTACAACCTGTAAAAGGGCAGTTACAGATTCGTTTGCTCGGGTTCGATGGAACGGTGCATCGTGATGAAACACATGACGTGACCTTGGCATCTAATACAGGTGATCGAGTGCTGTCATTACGTAACGTGGAATGGCTTGAAGGTCATGATACAGCTAACACGCTGCTGCGCCTGGATCTGAAACAGGAAGGTGCGGCGAATATCGTACAGGAACACTATTTTGTACCGTCCAAAGACCTTGCTCTGCAGCCTGCAAACATCAATGTAAGCGGGGGAGCGGATGAGAACGGCGTTCATCTGGTACTGGAAAGTGACGTGCTTGCTAAACAGGTATGGTTATCTTCGGATGTGGAGGGTGTCTTCTCAGATAACTTCTTCGACTTGATTCCTGGCATTCCGGTGAAGGTGCAGTTCACTTCCAGAGAGGGATTGCAGTCTAATGATGTGATATCAAATCCGGGACCGATCGAGGTTCGATCCATGTTTGATTTTATTCGTTTGACCTAGAAGAAACGGTTGGAGTCTCTCGTAAGAGAGATTTCAACCGTTTTTTTATTGAAACCTGACCCCATTTATATATCGTAATGGTTTCGTAATACTTCGCTTAGAGAATCGTAAGCTGTCTTGCTTATTGTAATCCATGTAAGTAATAAACGAATGGAGAGTGATAAGAATGATGAAAACAAATAAGAGCAAAAAAGTGATGGTAGCAGCGGTATTGATGATGTCTATGGCCTTTTCTGGATTGGCAAGTGCTGCAGATATGAAAACGATTAAAAAGGATGGCATGGAGCTTGTTCAATTGAGACAGGCGGCGAAAATGTATGATTACAGCATTATGTGGGACAGCAAGGACAGATCTGTAACTTTGATGTATATGGGTAAAATGGACGGCAAGATGATGAAAGACGACAACATGATGGAAGATGACATGATGATGAAAGACGACATGAAGATGAAAGACGACAAGATGATGAAAGACGACATGATGATGGAAGAAACGATGATGCCTGCGGGAAAAACGATTAAATTGTGGATTGGATCGAAAAAAATCATGGTAGACGGTATGCAAGTTAACTTGAAATCGATGCCTGTCATCCATGAAGGGAATTCGTATGCGGCTGAGTCTGTAATTAAACAATACATGATGCCAGCCATGGGAATGAAGTGATTTAAGGGCTAAGCATCGCCATCACCATATGATATGATTGGCTCAAATGTATTTTCTGGAATATGGGGTGGGTTCGTTTGAATGAATGTGTACTTGTTGCTGATGATGATACAAATATTACGGACGTTTGTCGCAGGTATCTGGAACGGGAAGGTTATCTTGTCGTGACGGCTAAGGACGGTTTGGAGGCTATTGAGCTGTGGCACAGCCAAACGCCAAGCTTGATTGTGCTCGACCTGATGATGCCACATAAGAATGGCTGGGAAGTTTGCAACGAGATTCGGCAAACTGAGGATGTGCCCATTGTAATGCTGACGGCCCGGGGTGAGGAACAGGACCGTCTGATGGGACTGACGATGGGGGCGGATGATTATCTGACCAAACCATTCAGTCCAAGAGAACTTGTTTTACGTGTGAAGGCAATCCTGCGGAGAATGCGAACTGCGCAGGCATCACCTGTAACAACATCTGAATATACGATCAATTATGAAGGGCTTACCATTGATTTTACCAAGCGTGAAGTGCACATCAGCGGGCAGGCCATTGAATTGACCGTTACAGAGTTTGAGATGTTGTATTTGCTGGCAAGTCACCCGGGTCAGGTGTTCTCCCGTAACCAGATGTTAAGCAAGATTTGGGATTTTAGCTACGAGGGAGATACAACAACGGTGACTGTACATGTTCGGAGATTACGAGAGAAGATCGAACAGAATCCTTCTGATCCAAAATATATTAAAACAGTTTGGGGCATAGGCTACAAGTTTGCGGGTGGCAGTTCATGAAACTTCGCACATACTTGGTATTGTCCAGTCTCACAGGCATTGGCGTATTATTAATTTGTTTGTTCATCAGTTATTCCAAAATGCTGCTTACGATCGAACAATTGTATTGGTTATCGGCTATAACGGCAGGGGTAGGCTTGCTTTCGTTTATTCTTCAATATTTGCTGACTAAGCCATTAGAGAAATCAATTGCGCGAATTACACAGCAGACAATACGAATTGCCGAAGGGGATTTCCATACGGAAGTCCCTCTCATCGGTACACAGGAATTTAAGCTCCTGGCACAGCAATTTAATGAAATGAGTTCCAAGCTGAAGGAAAGCTTTGATCATCTGCATCACTCAGAAACCGCGAGACGAGAGTTGATCGCCAATGTATCCCATGATTTACGGACTCCCTTGGCATCTATTCAGTCATTCGTCGAAGCGTTGGAGGATGATGTCATTAAGGATAAAGAAACCTTTCAACGATACCTGAACACGATACGACTTGAGACGAAGCGTTTGGGAGGGCTTATTCAAGATTTGTTTGAATTATCCAGCTTGGAAGCGCAAGGGGAGGTATTTGACCCTCAGCCTTGTCACGTTGATGAGTTGCTGCTCAGTACGTTGGAGAGTTTTTCGTTTCACCTCGTCGAGAAAACGCTGAACGTTGAAATCGATTTGCCCGATAAATTACCAGCCGCGGTCATGATGCCTGCACAAATGAAGCGGGTCCTTTCCAATTTGCTGCAAAATGCCATTCAATACTCTCCTATTGAAGGAAAAATCATTCTAGCTGCCGAAGAAAAGGGGCCCTTTATACGAATTTCAGTTACGGATGAAGGGGAAGGCATTGAAGCGGAGGAAACTTCGCGTATATTTGAACGTTTTTATCGAATTGACAAATCACGTAGCAAGAGCAATGGTGGGGCCGGGCTTGGCCTTGCCATCGCTCAATCGATTGTGGAACTCCATGGTGGCGAGATCGGGGTTCAGAGTACAAAAGGAGAAGGAAGCTGCTTCTGGTTCACGCTTCCGATCTACGTCAGTCGTTAACCTTGGTTAATCAAACGTAGTATTTATTCAGGTGGTGAATGACTTGACCAGTGATTTGGTTTTCCTTTTCGGCGTTTTTGGTGCAGGATTGTTATCGTTTTTTGCGCCATGTATTCTGCCGCTGATCCCGGTATATGTGTCTTATCTATCCGGAAGCATGGTCAACGGTACGAATCAGCAGCAGCCTGACACCAATTCGGTTCGGTTGCGGTCCACACTTGTTTTGCGGACTTTTTTATTTGTTCTTGGGCTGTCCCTGGTATTTGTTTTACTCGGTTTTGGTTCCGGCATCGTTGGTAATTTGATCTCAAGTCCTGTGTTTATTGCGATCTGCGGAGCCATCGTGGTGCTTTTTGGGATTTATCAAACCGGGTTGATCCGACTATCCTGGCTGGAACGGGAGAGAAAGCTGTCAAACGATCAAGCCAAACGGGGAGGGTATGTCGGAGCGTTCCTGTTGGGTCTAACGTTTAGTTTTGGCTGGACGCCTTGTATCGGGCCTGTGCTGGCGGCCATTCTTGGTATCGCCGCAGGAGAAGGCTCTCCACTGTATGGCGGGTTTCTCATGTTCCTGTATACCCTTGGGTTAGCGATTCCTTTTCTGATTCTGTCCGTTTTTTCGGAATATGTTATGAAGCGGATACGTCGTTTATACAGGTACATGGGTGTCATCAAAATAACTTCCGGCTGTATTCTTATTATCATGGGACTATTGTTAATGACAGACCGACTAAACAGCTTGGTGACCTGGTTTCAATAATCATTGGAGGAATTTGGTATGAAGATGGCACGGAAATGGATGGTATCTGTAATCGTATTTGCTGGAGTCCTGTTGATCTTGAGCGGATGTGGATCACAGCAAACTGGATCACAGCAAACGGGGTCATCATCAACCCCAGCATCAACATCCGATATGAGTTCGTCAACCATGATGAACAAGGGAGAGACGGCTCCTGAATTTTCATTGCGTGATCTGAAAGGAAACACGGTTGGACTTTCTGATGTTCAAGGAAAGAAAGTGTATGTGAAATACTGGGCTTCCTGGTGTTCCATCTGTCTTGCGGGTTTGGAAGATCTGAACAATTTGGCTGGTCAAAACAATGATTTTCAAGTCATTACGATTGTGACGCCAGACTACAAAGGAGAGAAATCCTCCCAAGCGTTTACCGAATGGTTTGACCAACAGCCGTATGATAACATAACTGTTCTTTTGGATGAGAAAGGTGTATGGGCCAAGAAATTTGGCGTAAGAGCATATCCTAGTTCCTTTTATATTGGCTCTGATGGTATTTTAACGAAATCGCAGCCAGGGCATGCATCCAATGAACAGATCATGGAGTCATTACAAGAGATTTTGTGAGAAAGGAGGAAGTGTCATGAAAAGGACGTTGCTGGGCCTGTGCCTCCTTGTTATAGCGATAGTTGTGTCTGCTTGTGGAAACAGGGCTGAGAGCCATTCAGCTTCATCTTCGATATCCACTCAACCTGTCAAGGCATCGAGTGTCTCCGAGGAAAACCTGAGTAACCTGTACTTGGCAGGAGGCTGTTTCTGGGGTGTGGAGGCATATATGGCTCGTATTCCAGGGGTTCAGGATGTGACTTCCGGTTATGCCAACGGTGCAGGAGAGAATCCAACCTATGAGGATGTTATTCGCGGGGACCAGGGGTTTGCGGAGACTGTTCATGTAAAATATGATCCGCAGCAAGTATCTTTGCAGAAACTGCTGGAATCTTATTTTCGAGTTATTGATCCTACGAGCTTGAATAAGCAGGGCAATGATCGTGGCGTTCAGTATCGGACTGGAATATATTATACGTTGCCTGAAGATGCCAAAATCATCGAGCAGGCTGTAGAGGCAGAGCAAGAAAAATATGACCAACCCATTGTAACGGAAGTAATGCCTCTGCAGAATTATTATTTGGCGGAGGAGTACCATCAGGATTATTTGGAAAAAAATCCGAACGGATATTGTCACATTGATATGACTGTTTTGGATGACCTGGAGATTAGAATTGATCCCGCTCAATATCCACGTCCAACAGATGAACAATTAAAGGAACGTTTAACAGATGAACAGTATGCGGTTACGGTAAACAATGATACGGAGCATGCGTTCAGTAACGAATACTGGGATAATGAGGAGCCCGGTCTGTATGTGGATATTGTAACGGGAGAGCCGTTATTCACCAGCCGGGATAAGTACGATTCCGGTTGCGGGTGGCCGAGTTTTACAAAACCGATTGTACCTGAGGTTGTTACCTATACAACGGATACGAGCTTTGGGATGGATCGCACGGAGGTACGAAGCCGGGCAGGTGACATCCACCTCGGTCATGTGTTCGATGATGGTCCCGAAGATCGTGGTGGCAAACGTTACTGCATTAACAGTGCATCGATCCGCTTTATTCCGCTAGACAAGATGGAGGAAGAACGATACGGATATTTATTGTCTTTTGTCGAGTAGAGAAGGGCAGCTGACTTTATCAAAACATAATAAGGCCATAATTTTAGAATGGTTGAGATCTCTCTATGAGGGATTTCGACCGTTTTTTATTTTGCGGCATCTAACAAAAACGAAGGTAGGCTTCAAAGATGGTTGCATCATTGTTATAATTGATAATCATTATCAATTATAGGTGGGTTTTTAGTCACAATGCCAAGGTATTGTGTGTGTTTGATCGCTTAGGAGAGGGAGTTTATATGGGAATTCAGAATGACATCAAGCTGTGGGATCAGGTTCAGGTTCGCGTGCTTGATGTGCGTCTTATATCACTCGGAACACACGAGTTCATACGCAATTATGTGTTACCGACGAGTGCATTTGTGTATGTTCAAGGCAGGGGGCAGGTCTGGCTTGATGAAGAGGTATGGACTACAAACCAGTTCTTGTTGCTGCATGGGGGAAAAGGAAGACGCCTAACACTTGAAGCGACAGGGGTTATGGAGGTACATCTGATTTTGTACAAATCAACCTTGCCCTCCAATGTGCTTGTGGAGTACCGAATGATGTTGAACCAGCGTAATCCGTTTGAAGAGTCCTGGGCGACAGTGCCGGATCATACACTTGAGCTGCGTGAGCTTGTGCGGAATATACATGAATGCTGGTCAGGGCAGGAGCGAGTGGGCAAAATTCAGGTTAAAGTGTATTTTTTTCAACTGGTACAGCTTGTCTTGTTACAGCGGAGTCGCATGTTTAACGAATTTCAACAGCCTTCGCTTACCGATCAGGTTTTGCGATATATCAAAGCTCATTACCGGGAATCCATCTCACTTGATTTGCTTGCCCAGTCCTTGAGTTACAGTCCGCAATATTTATCACGCAAATTCAAGGAACAGACGGGATGTACACCGACAGAATATGTGATTCGGTTACGAATGGGTGAGGCAAGGAGTCTGCTTGCGTCCACAGAAGCTTCATTACAGGAGATTGCTGCGTATGTGGGTTATGTGGACCCATTTTATTTCAATCGTATATTCAAAAAAGAGACCGGAATCACACCAGGGCAATATCGGTTGAAGCAGCAGGAAAACTCGAAATCAGTTTCAAAAAGTACATTAAATGCAATAAATCAATCCATTGTAACAGGAGGGGATGAACGTTATCCTTTAATTGATGATGATAATCATTATCAATATAAGGGAGATGAGGAAATCAACATGTTTAACCATTTTAAATCAGCGATTATGTCGCTTGCGCTTGTACTCACATTGAGTGCTTGTGGAACAGCCCAGCAGGGGGCAGAAACATCCGAAGTTGCGGCTGAACCCGAACAACCGGCAGTCGTGGAAACCCAAATGGTAAATACGACCTTTGGTGAGGTAGAGATTCCTGCACATCCGGAGCGAGTTGCTGCCATAGATTATCTGGGAACGGTGCTTGCTCTTGGTGTCAAACCGATTGGTGGAGGCCAATTTCTGATGAACAGTCCTTATCTGGAAGGTCACATGGATGGTCTTGAAACGATAGGGGATTCCGTTGAACAATTGATGGAGCTGGAACCTGATCTTATTATTACATTGAATCCGGACAAGGCGGCTTATGAGAAATATAGCAAGATTGCTCCGACCGTTTCGATCGCATCCATCACTTTTCCGACACTCAAGGACGAAGTGAACTATTTCGGTAAAGTCCTTGGCAAAGAAGCGGAAGCAGAGAAGTGGCTGGCTGATTTTGATGAGGAGATTGCCAAAATCAAGCAGGAGGTGCAGAGTGTTGTTCCAGCTGATGCTACATTCTCCGTTATGCAGGAATATGATCGCCAAGTCTTCATTTTTGGCAATCAGTCGGGCCGGGGAGGGCGTAACATCTACGAATTGCTTGGTTTGCAAGCACCAAAGAACATTCCGTCCGAGTTGATGCAGGGCGCCTATCATGAATTCTCCATAGAACTGCTCTCCAAATACGCTGGAGATTACATTGTGCTGACCAGCAAGTCTCAGTTGAAAGACCTTCAGGCAGATCCGATCTGGGGTTCATTGCCTGCTATCAAAAATGGAAAAGTGTACATATGGACGGAAGAACAATCCTGGTTCCGTGACCCTATTGCCTTGTTGAAACAGACACAGGATCTGGCTGAATGGATTATTGGACTTAATACACCGTCTAAATAAGGAACTTCAAAAAACCGTGCCGCCCAGTTTGCTGAGCAGCACGGTTTTCATATTCTTATGTAGGACTGAACAGTAGAG
This sequence comes from Paenibacillus sp. FSL M7-1414, assembly GCF_038003195.1. NCBI lineage: Bacteria > Bacillati > Bacillota > Bacilli > Caryophanales > Paenibacillaceae > Paenibacillus > Paenibacillus sp. FSL M7-1414. The sequence goes on from NZ_JBBOOS010000001.1 coordinate 2,674,978, forward strand.
GGGATTAGCTGCCTGTACGGAGATGAAATAACAGTGTGATTACCGTATAAGAGTTTATTCGCTCTTTTGTTCGTTCTGAATTTCTTGCAGATCCTCCAGTTGCAGTGTGAGGTCATTCTCGGGGTTTGCGCTCACAATGACTTCTGACTGAGATTGTTGCTGACCTGGCTGATTCGACTTGGCGGCAGGTTTGATCACGTAGAGACTTTGAACGGAGTTGAGCAGGCTGGCAGGGGTGTCTTCATACGTTTCCAGGAAGAGTACATAGTCTTTGGTAGGAATCAGCTTGAGGTTGTCATCATTAATAATCTCGGTGTTGCCAAGTTGTCCGCCAAGTTGCTTCACTTCAAGTTTTTCCCCGGCAGTGTAACCGCCTTTATAGGATTCAGCGACCTGAATCGTGTGGATCGTATAGATTTTGTCAAAAGAAGCTGGCTCTCCGCCCGGATCGGACGCAGGGTTTAACTCGTTTTCATTGGCAGCATCAGTAACTTGTACAATATCGTTTAAAGCTTCCACACGAGTCTCAACAACACTGCCTTTCACAATGGTATTTGCTCTCTCGGACAGGTCGCCAATGCTGCCATAACTCGGGTAATCTTCAGAAGCAATAATGGTCATGGGTGCATCGGATGGGGACGCGGTAGGTGTAACAGAAGAACATCCAACAGCAGATAAAATGAAAATGGAAGAGAGAAGCAGCGTTAACACTCGATTTTTGTTCATGGACAGGAATCCTCCTTGGATTTTTGGAATAAGTTCGTAGCGGATTAATACTTGGATTTTACGTTATTGATATCAAAAGTTTGGGGTTGGGTCATGGAATTGCGGTTACGGGAGTAAGACATAATGGAAGGACTACTTGTTGTCGGGTTGTCACCGAGCCAGATGGAGTGTCCGAGTTCGTGGACAAATACGCTTTGAATGAAGTTGGATAAGTTGGTCGCGTCAGGGGTGATTGTGGATGCATTGAGTTCGATGCGGAAGCTTACGACTTGACTGCCGGATACGGAGGCGTAGTTGACACCATATGCTGTATTATTGAAGTTTCCTGCGGTGATGGTGTTTGGGGAGTTACTTGTTTTGGTGAATTTAACTTTGGCACCTGCATTGTTCCAGTTGGTAAGGGAAGTGTCCATGGGAGTCTGCCATGCGGCGGCGTAATTATACGTACGAATGGGGATGGTGGTGCTGGGATAACCGTAGGTCAGAAAGGTTGCCGCATAGATGGTACTGCCAAACATCGCAATCGCTGAGAACAACATGATGCTCATCAAAAACTTCCTTTTCATACTTAAAACCTCCAATAAATGTATTTTATTCTCTATTATAGTAACAAGTAATATTGGAGTTGAAATGAGTCCGAGGTCGTTGTTTTTGTCGTGAAAAACATGAAATATATCTTGATCCGACCCTAATGGTGTCAAAATAAGTCATTTCCTGTTCAATGTTCATGAATAATTTCCCTAAAATTACAAACAATACGTTCAACTTCTCATAGGGAAAGGTAGTGCTTGAACATGTGCAACCGTTTTTCATTGGCAGCCGATTTGGACGATGTCAGAGATCATTTCAAGATTCAGCGAGTGATGTATTATTACAAAAACCGATACAATATCAGTCCGACCCAGCATACGCCGATTATTTTGCATCAGGATGGTGAGCGTGTACTGGATGAGTTCCGGTGGGGGTTCATTCCATTCTGGGGGCGTGATGCCGTTAACGCAAACCTCATGACGGTGCATGAGAATCCCTCCTATTACAAACTGGTAGAGACCAAGCGCTGCATTATTCCCTGCAATGGATTATATTACTGGCGGCAAGAGGGCAAAAAAAGTTATGCGGTTCGTGTTGTTATGCCGGATCGTGGCCTGTTTGGGATTGCTGGGTTATATGAGGTGTGGAGAGATACACGGAAAGAGCCGCTTCGTACCTGCACGATGCTTATGACAGGCGCAAATATGGTTACACGCGAGTTTGGAAGTAAAATGCCAGCGATCCTTTCCGAAGAAGAGATCAACACCTGGCTTGACCCGGCTAATACACGGGTGACTCAGTTGTTACCGCTATTGAAATCGTATAACAGTACAGAGATGAATCTGTATCCGGTAACACCAATGGTCGCCAACGATGAACACGACTGTTACGAATGCGTAGAAGAGATGGATCAGAAGCTGGCTTACGTTCGGAGTTTCTGAGTATCCTTTGGAAGATGTGAAGAAAATGAAGAGGGCTGAGAGTCTGGAGACACTCTGCTCTTTTTTTCCTTTCTGAAAATGAAAAGTTGCAATTGCAGTGAAACGTAACTATAATCATTACAGTAAGCGAACGCATATATTCGTATATCTATTAAAAGAGATATTTATAATCAGGAGGGAACCACGAATGAATCCAAAGTTTAACCAGATGTTTGAACAAGTCTCACTACCGACTGGCATTACACTGAAAAACCGTATCGTGCTCGCTCCCATGACTCATATGTCCTCGAATGCTGATGGTACGATATCCGACGCTGAACTTGCTTATTATGCACGTCGCACCGGTGGTGCGGGCATGTCAATTACGGCTGTAGGGCATGTAACAGAGACAGGCATTGGTTTCCCGGCTCAATTTGGCGTATATGACGACCGCTTCATTCCTGGTCTGAAAAAACTGGCTGATACCATGAAACAACAGGGCTCCGTAGCTGTATTGCAAATTTTCCATGCGGGCCGTCTGACTCCTGAACAAGCTGTACCTGCGGGTCAAGTAGTTGCTCCTAGTGCGGTTGCAAGTGAGCGTCCGGGCTCTCCTGAACCAAGAGAGTTGACGGATGCCGAGATTACTTCGATTATCAAAGACTTTGGTGAAGCGACACGTCGTGCAATCGAAGCCGGCTTTGATGGTGTTGAGATTCACGGTGCTAATGGTTATCTGATCCAGCAATTCTTCTCCCCGCATTCCAACCGACGTGAAGACCGTTGGGGTGGTAGTGTCGAGAAACGTCTGACATTCCCACTTGCTGTAGTGGATGAGATTCAGAAAGTGGTTGCCGAACATACCAAACTGCCGTTCATCATTGGTTACCGTTTCTCCCCGGAAGAACCGGAAACACCGGGACTCACAATGGAAGATACGTATGCACTGGTGGATGCGCTTAAAGATAAAAACCTGGATTACCTGCACGTTTCCCTGAACGAATTCTGGTCCAAGCCAAGACGTGGCGAAGCAGATACACGTTCTAGAATGGAATTCATCCTGGATCGTGTGAACGGCAAATTGCCTGTTATCGGCGTAGGTTCAATTCATACGGCTGATCAGGCCGCTGAGGCGCTTCAAACGGGAGTACCTCTGCTTGCCATTGGACGTGAGCTGATTATTGAACCAGATTGGGTTGAGAAAATCGAGAGTGGACGGGAAGAAGATATTGAGACGATTCTGACCAAATCGGATCAGGAACGTCTGGTTATCCCTGACGGGTTGTGGAATGCAATCATCCACACACCGGGCTGGTTCCCTATGGCAGAAGATAAATAAGATACACTTCAGAACTGGAATGGAGGGGGCGAAAGCTCCCTCTTTTTGCACATGGTCCAAATTCTCCTTGTCATCGCTCTGTGGTATGATGGATGAACAGGATCAACTGGATAATCAACGGTTTGGAGTGAAGGAATATGCTCGTAGCTGAACGGTATGAGAAAATAGTGGAATGGGTGGATACGCAAGGTAGCATGCGTGTGACCGAACTTAGTGAGCGCTGCGGGGTGACGGAAGAGACGATTCGTCGTGATCTGGACAAGCTCGAACAGGCGGGCAGGCTCAGACGGTTCCATGGCGGGGCGGTCAGCGTAAAATACAAGGATGAGTTACAGTCGGAGATTCCATATCCGGAACGGGCTGTAGCCCATGCAGAAGAGAAGCGTAGAATTGCAAGCGAAGCGGTGAAAATGGTGGAATCCGGCGACCGGATCGCCCTGGATGCAAGTACAACGGCGTGGTATATGGCGGCAGGATTGCCAAACATTCCACTGACGGTATTAACCAACTCGATTAAGGTCGCCGCTGAGCTGAGTAACAAGGAACAGATTCGAGTTATTGCCACAGGTGGGCAACTGGCTTCGAAGTCACTGTCTTTTGTAGGACCGCTGGCGGAACGTTCGCTTGATGCCTATCATGTGGATAAAGTATTTCTGTCTTGCAAAGGTGTGCATCTGGCCAAAGGCATTAGTGAATCCAATGAATTACAGGCCTTGGTGAAGCAGAAGATGATCCATATTGCGGATGAGGTCATTTTACTTGCAGATTCCAGCAAATTTAACATACAGGCGTTTACCAGAGTTGCTGAGATGAGCAGTGTGGGCAAAGTGATTACAGATCAGGGTGTAGATGAAGAGCACGTTAGCGCATTGATTGAGCAGAATATTACGTGTATACGTGTGTAAACAAGAAAGGAATGAATGTCATGAAACATCCTTTTCATCTGAAAGCGGTATGGAATGGTGGGCGTAACAGTGAGGGAACAATCGATGCAGGTGGATTAAAAACGGTCATATCGATTCCGCAGGAGATGGGCGGACCCGGTACGGGAACTAACCCGGACGAGATGCTGCTGGGTGCAGCCTCCACCTGTTACCTGATCACGCTGGCAGCGATGCTGGAGCGTTCGGATATTACGCCGGATGAATTAACGCTTGAATCGGAAGCAACGGTAGATGTTACGAATAACGTATTTACGTACGAACGGATCGTACATAGACCCCGGATTGTGCTCAGCGCAGATGCCTCTGAGGCGGATCTTACCAAGGCTGAGCGCTTGGCGCATAAGGCTGAATCCTCCTGTATGATCTCCCGAGCGGTTGCAGGTAATGTCCAGATGGAGACACAGCCGGTCGTTGTTACTACAGGTGCTAACGCGGTGTGATATACTGAAGAATAGACGATTCAAGTTGTCATTTGTGTAAAATAAGGAGTAATTCGGTATGAACACACAGAAGCGCAAGACTAACCGCTGGGCACGTTTAACACGTGTTATGAAGCTGAATTTTCTCAAATTGTTACGCGCTCCCGGAGGTGCCCATAAAGTATCTACCGGATTTGCTATAGGGTTCGGACTGGAACTGATCGTGATCTCGACCGCTTCCCTGATATATCTCGTATTTTATCCGATTGTGCGACTGTCTGGGGGTTCGGTGCCAGCAGCCATTGTTGGTAATGTGATCGGGAAAATTACGTTTTTACCTATTATCCTGATGCCGCTCGCGAAACAAATTGGCTCATGGATATTGCCTGCGCACAGCATGGGACAGGGACCGGTACATGAGAGTGCATTCATGGAGCTGTTTCGCGGGAACTGGTCGGCCGTGAGTGAATTGTTGCTTGGTGGACTGGATATTCTGGCAGGCATGTCCGTGTTTGGTGTCATTCTGGGTGTGATTTCGTACTTTGTCGTAAAATTCTTCTACGTCAGAGCGCTCAACCGGCGTTATGAACGCCGGCTGGAGAAACGCCGCCAAGCGGATATCGCTTCGGTATCACCTCCGGTATTAATCAGGAAGCCATCACAATCATAATGGGCAGCATCAACATGGATGCAGCGGTGGTCCACAGAATGCAGCGGGATACAAACTGCGGAGAAGCATTGAACTGTTCAGCCAAAATAACAGCGTTCACTGCGGTCGGCATCGATGCGAGGATCAGCAGTACACTGAACAACGTACCTTCGACCTGAAGCGCGGTCAGTATCAGCCAGGACAGGATTGGCGCAGCTGCGAGACGTACCACAAGCCCGGTCCAGAAAGCTCGGCGTACATTGGGCAACCAAGGCACCGTTGCACCTTTTGGTCTGAGCATCTGTGCTCCCAGAATAGCGAGAACGACAGGAGAGTAACCCGCAGCCAGCATGGAGATCCCTCCATCCAGCGCTTCAGGCAGGCTCAGATTGGATGCACGCAGCGCAATGGCGATGCCAGCAGCATAGATGGATGGCATGCGGAAAACGGAAAGGATCGCATCTTTCACCGTGAATTCGGATCTCGCGGCAAAAAAGATACCTACCGTATTAACAATGATCATCTGTCCAATGACGTAGACCGAAGCCTTGTCCAGTCCAAGCTGACCAAAGGCAAGCAGTACAAGCGGGAGCCCGTAATTCACGCAGTTCGTAAACGTGGAGACGAGGGTGAGACCCGCTTTTTCGCTTGCACCCAGACGGAACACCCGGCTCAACAGCTCGGCGAGGGCCCACAGAGCAATCAGATTAATAATAGAGAACCAGAACGTGCTGGTGACATCCGTCCAGGTAATCTCTGCATGCAGCAATGTATTGAAGATGAGCGCAGGGCTCAAAATATAAAGGGAAAAGGTCGAGAGCGACCGGGTATCCCAATTTTTAAAGCGTTTTAACAGAATACCTCCGATCACGGGAAGTGATATCGGCAAGAACACATGGTATAAGGTGAGTAAAAATGAGTGAAGCAATGCAATTCAGTCCCTTCTGGATGAAAAACCTATCTTATCATAGCAGAAGATGCATCTCATATGAATGGATTTCAGTATGATGATGTGTAGTAATCGCCTTGCTTAACTAAGGATTTCCCTGATGGGCAGCGACAGCGGATTGCTATTTTGATATGGCAGATTTATTATAGAAGAGGTGCAACAAGATTACATACACATAGAGGAGGAAACTGTAATGAGTGAATCAAAACGCTTGCTCGTACTTGCTGGCTCTTACGCCGAAGCGGAAAATGAGGGCATTTATGCATATGAATTGAATGAGGATACAGGCAGCTTGTCCAAGCTTGACGGCATCGCGGGTGTGAAAAACCCAACGTTTGTCAACGTGGATGCTGAAGGAAACAAACTGTATGCGATTGGTGAAACAGCGTCAGCTGAAGGCAACAAAATGTCTGAAGCTGTAGCTCTGAGCATTGATCCTTCTACAGGAAAATTAACGTTGCTGAACCGGAATAACTCCATTTCAGCTCCGCCATGTCATATCCAGCGTGACCCTTCCGGCAAATACTTGATCCTCTCCAGCTACCACGGTGGTCTGGTAGGTCTGCAAGCCTTGACGGATAACGGTGAAGTTGGAGCGCTTCTGGACGAGAAGAAACATGAAGGACAAGGTGCGCATCCTGAACGTCAGGACAAGCCACATGTTCACTCCGCATTCTTCAGCCCAGATGGTAAATACATGATGGTACAGGATCTGGGCGCAGATAACATCGCGATCTATTCTATTGATGCAGACAAAAATGAACTTGTGCTGCACAGTGAAACCAAAACACATCCGGGAGCAGGCCCACGTCACTTGGCATTCCACCCGAATGGTGAATTCGCTTATGTCATCAACGAAGTGGATTCTTCCATTACTTCGTTCAAATATGATGCAGCAGCGGGCACGTTGACTGAATTGTCTACAGTGTCCACACTGCCTGATGGATATGATGGCAAAGAGAATACAACAGCCGAAATCACGGTTTCCAATGATGGGCGTTATGTATATGGTTCTAACCGTGGACATGACAGCATCGTTGTATTTGCAGTAGATGCAGACAAAGGTCACCTGACACTGGTTGAGCATGTATCTGCAGAAGGTGAGCACCCGCGTCACTTTGCGCTGACACCTAACGGCAAATTGCTGATCGCAGCTAACCGCGATACGAACAACCTCGTGACATTCACGGTGGATCAGGAGAGCGGACGTCTGAAATACACTGGTCACAGCACAGGTGTATCCAAGCCGGTATGCGTGAAACCTGTATATCTGTAAAATGATAAATTTCTAAACCAGCTTTGGCTGGATTGAAAATGAAACGATAAAGATAAAGACCCTGCCATGTGGCGGGGTCTTTTATATTGAATATATAATTGGATGATTAGGCTGCTGTTCTGCTGTAAGCATGTGGATTGGAATAGAGGATTAATTCTATATTTGATTCACCTAACAACGAATAACTATCAATAGTATCCCCCAAGTAACTACCCCACTTCAAAGTGCGTACTTCCTGAATGGATAGTCAGGGTCTACAATGAGTGAGTAGCCAAAACAAACACTGCATGCATCTGAACAGACAAATTGGTGCAGGCTAAATATCTGATTATTATTTTTACAGGAACGAATCATACTTGAACAACAAAGGAGAAATAAATGATGAAATTGCAATTGGCGCTTGACTTGGTAAATATCCCTGAAGGTATCGCACTGGTTAAAGAGGTTGAACAATATATTGATATCGTTGAGATTGGTACTCCAATCGTTATTAATGAAGGTTTGCACGCGGTAAAAGCGATGAAAGAAGCATTCCCTAATCTGCAAGTTCTTGCAGACCTTAAAATCATGGACGCTGGTGGTTATGAAATCATGAAAGCAGCTGAAGCTGGTGCGGATCTGATCACTGTGCTTGGGGCAACCAATGACAGTACGATCAAAGGTGCAGTAGCAGAAGCGAAGAAACAAAACAAACAAGTTCTTGTAGACATGATCAACGTGCCTAACCTGGAACAACGTGCTCGTGAAATTGATGCGCTTGGCGTAGATTACATCTGTGTACACACAGGTTATGACCTGCAAGCTGAAGGACAAAGCCCGTTCGAAGATCTGCAAACGATCAAAGCAGCTGTGAAAAACGCTAAAACGGCTGTCGCTGGTGGAATCAAGCTGGAAACATTGCCAGAAGTAATCAAAGCACAACCGGATCTGGTTATTGTAGGCGGCGGTATCACAGGACAAGCAGACAAAGCGGCAGTTGCAGCTGAAATGCAACGTCTCGTTAAACAAGGGTAAGCAGATGAGCAAAACACAGTACGCAGCTGACATCTTGAAGGAGCTGGAACGTACGTTAAGCCAGATCGACGATGCAGAGATGCAAGCGATGGCTGAGCACATTCTGGCTGCGGAACAGATTTTTGTAGCAGGAGCAGGCCGGTCAGGACTTATGGGGAAGGCTTTTGCCATGAGACTGATGCAGATGGGGCTTCGTGTATATGTGGTGGGCGAAACCGTAACACCTGGGATCAGCTCGAAGGATTTCCTCTTGCTGTGCTCTGGCTCAGGAGAGACAGGCAGTCTGGTAGCCATGGCTCAAAAGGCTAGTCAAGCTGGTGCACCTGTAGGTCTCATTACAATTAAGCCAGAGTCCACGATTGGGAAACTGGCAACTACGGTAGTGCGTCTCCCGGCTTCAGCCAAAGAGGACACAGCAACTTCCGGAGCGGCAGTAACCATTCAGCCGATGGGCTCGTTGTTCGAACAAGGACTGTTAATCGGCATGGATGCTCTCATCCTTACGATGATGGAAATGAAGGGTATGACCGGAGCGGATATGTTTGGCCGCCACGCGAACCTGGAATAGTGAATAGATGAAAGACCGGAATCCTTTGATTATGAAGGGTTCTGGTCTTTTCTGCGATACATAATCATTCATCTGTATAGGTTTTATCCGTGATTTACAGTTAAACTTTGCATCCCGACCAGGCTGTAGTAGAATTAATAGATAGCTGTATCGAATGAATGTACTTATTACATCATGCATGGAGCGGAAAACTTACCTCGTGTGAAGTGTCCCCGTGATATGTGTAATATACGCGATATAAGATTGAAGATGAGGGGGCTCGGAGCCATGGCGTCCGAAGTGAAGGAACGGATTAATCTGAAAGAAATCAACTGTGAGAAGGAATTGACCCTTGCGGTGATCGGTGGCAAGTGGAAACTGATTATATTGTGGCACTTGGGCCTGGAAGGCACCAAACGTTTCAGTGAGCTGAAACGCCTAATCCCTCATATTACCCAGAAGATGCTGACCAACCAGCTTCGTGAGCTGGAGGAAGACAAACTGATTGAACGCAAGGTGTATGCAGAGGTACCACCTCGGGTGGAATATACGTTGACAGATCACGGTCAAAGTCTGATGCCCGTCCTGCACGCAATGTATAACTGGGGTAAAAATTACGGTGAAAATGTAATCTGGAAAGAAAGCTAAATAAGTTATAGTTAGAATGACCGCTAGGTAAATGGATTCTTCCATAAACCAGCGGTTTTTTAGTTACTTTTAAATTTTGGACAGTGGATCAATAGTTTACTCCAAACGCAGCGGGCAGAAATAGACTTAAGAAGCGAAGTGTTCGCCTTTATCACCGGATTTTCACCTTTGAAAAAGGGGAATCAAAAAATCTGGGGATAACAGCGATCGAAAGGCTATTCTGCCAGCGGAGTAATAAGGAGTAATCATTGTCATGTACAGATGAGCAGAATATGATACGATGAGAGATATTGGAAAATGCAAGGAGGATGACAACTAAAGATGGAAAAAATACGTACACGTGCTGAGGTAAACCCTGAAACTACTTGGGATCTGAGAGACTTGTTTGTAACCGATGTAGAGTGGGAGCAGGAGCTTCGATCACTTCCACTGGCTGCTGCCCAGATCGAAACGTTCAAAGGACGTCTGGGCGAAGGCGCTGAACAATTGCTGGCTTGTCTGGATGCTCGTGAAGCTTTGCAGGAGCGAATCAGCAAGACGGCGTCTTATGCTCGACTGAAGCAGTCAGAGGACAGCACCAATCCGGTCAATATTGAGAATTCAGCCAAGGCAGGAGATATCCTATCAAATCTGTCTTCGTCCTTGTCTTTTGTCAATTCGGAGATCGTTGATCTGCCGGAGGGAACCGTTGAACGTTACCTTGAAGAACTTCCGGGATTGGAGCCGTATGCGCGCAGTTTGGAGCGTTTGATTCGAGAAAAAGCACATCGGCTCACGCCCGAGACCGAGAAGGTACTTGCTTCATTAGGAGAGGTACTGGATTCGCCATACCGTATCTATCTGCGCGGTAAACTGGCAGACATGACGTTTGACGATGCTCTTGACGGAGAGGACAATAATCGTCCACTGTCCTGGTCATTCTATGAAAATAATTATGAGATGTCGTCTGATACAAAGCTGCGCCGTTCTGCTTATGCTGCATTCAGCTCGACATTAAATGAGTACAAAAATACGTTTGCAGAAGGTTATGCAACCGAAGTGAAGAAACAGGTTGTTTTATCCAGGCTGCGTGGTTACGACGATGTTACAGATATGCTTCTCAGCCCACAGCAAGTGAGCAAAGAGATGTACAATAATATTCTGGATATTATCCAGCAGGAACTCGCACCTCATATGCGCAGACTGGCGGCTCTTAAGAAACGTGAGCTTGGTCTGGACAAACTGATGTTTTGTGATCTGAAGGCGCCGCTTGATCCTGAATTTAGCCCTGCCATTACATATGATGAGGCGTGCATACTCATTCGAGAAGCACTTGATGTGCTTGGGCCGGAATACGGCGAGATCGTAGAGCGCGCATTCAGTGATCGCTGGGTGGATTACGCAGATAACGCAGGCAAATCCACAGGGGCATTTTGCTCCTCTATATATGGTTCACACTCTTATATCTTAATTTCATGGGCGAACAATATGCGCGGAGCATTTACACTTGCCCATGAAGTGGGGCACGCAGGCCACTTCATGCTTGCGGGACGTTACCAACGGCTCACGAATACACGGCCATCTCTTTATTTCATTGAGGCGCCGTCGACCATGAATGAAATGCTTCTGGCCGATCATCTATTGAAGCGTTCCGATAATCCGAGAATGCGTCGCTGGGTCATTTTGCAATTGTTGAACACGTATTACCATAACTTCGTTACACATCTGCTGGAAGGTGAATTACAGCGCAGGGTGTACGCACGCGCAACCAATGATGAGCCCATTACGGCGAAGACGTTAAGTCAACTCAAGGGAGACATCCTTTCCGAATTCTGGGGACCTGATCTGGTAATTGATGAAGGGGCCAAGCTCACGTGGATGAGACAGCCTCATTATTATATGGGACTATATCCGTATACCTATGCGGCAGGTTTGACGGCTTCCACAGCGGCTGCACAGCAGATTCGTGAAGAAGGACAGCCTGCGGTAGATCGCTGGCTTGATGCACTCAAAGCTGGTGGAAGTCTCACACCACAGGAGTTAATGAAGCTTGCGGGTGTGGATATGTCCGGACCTGAGCCGATTCGCTCTGCGGTTGCTTATGTCGGCAGTCTGGTCGACGAACTTGAACGTCTGTATTCCTGATCTGGTTCATATAGTATATGGACAAGGCAGAACGAGTTGTCTGCATGCACCGCCTTCCTTGCGTGGGGGGCGGTGCATCTTATTTTTGCAAGGGGAAAGGAACGATGATGAATGGCGTTAACAAGCGTGTCCTCATCGATGGGCCGATTAAGCGTAGACGGCTTTGGTGTGTTTGACGACATGAATGGAGTACCAGGTTTTGAAGGCAATCAGGGTGGTTTTTTTTCGGGATTTAATGAGTTTGCTACAATGAATGCATTTGCTTCGATTTTCATTGGCGCCATATTTCTCATCATTGCGGGAGTCATTGTTTTTGTTATTATTTCAGGCATACGCTCAGGGATGTCAAATAACGCGGCAGCCTTGTTAACCCTGCACTCAACAGTGGTAGCCAAACGAACGGAAGTCTCAGGTGGAAGCGGCGATAGCAGTGCGACTATCCGGTATTATGTTACATTTGAATTCGACAATGGGGAGCGCACTGAACTGATTGTTGGCGGAAACCATTATGGTATGATGGTGGAAAATGATCGAGGGATGCTGACGTATCAGGGGACACGCTTCAAGCATTTTGAGAGAGATGTACAACCCCAGTCGGGGGTAAGCAAAGGTCAATTTTATACATGAAAGAAGAACTGCGGCTCCTCCCAGGTGGGAGAGAGTCGTTTTTGGTATACCCAAAAGAAAGAAAAAGCGAAGGGTATTCAAACGCTTACAATGGTGATATACTCGTAAAATAAAGTAAAACAGTATTAAACAAAAACAAACAAACAATAAATACAGAATAAAGTACAGGGTTACGGACTGAATTCAAGAGATGCCGTTTGGAAAATAGGATGGGTTCGAAAGGTTGGTGAAGCGCGGTGAGTGTGCTGGCTTATGATTTGGGCGCTGGGAGCGGGAGAGCGCTACTGGGACATCTGAATGATCGTGGGATCGAAACGAGCGAAATTCATCGGTTCAAGAATGAACCGGTGAAGGTTGGCGAGCGGATGCACTGGGATATTCTGCGATTACATCATGAATTGTTGCAAGGGCTTACCCTTGTGAAACAGCAGGGAGAAAAGCCGGAGAGCCTGGGGATCGATTCCTGGGGCGTTGATTTTGGTTTGCTTGGCAGTAATGGTGAGTTGCTTGGTAACCCGTATCATTACCGTGATACACAGTTTAACGGCATGATGGATCAGGTACGCCAAGAGCTGAGCTCTCAGCGAATCTTCGAACGTACAGGGATACAGTTTCTTAGCTTTAATACCCTGTATCAATTGGCAACGCTTCAACGCAGCGGTTCCCCGTTGCTTCATGAAGCAGAGCGTTTTCTCATGATTCCGGATTTGCTACGTTATTTCCTGACTGGGGAAGCGGTGAATGAGTTCACCAATGCAACCACAACACAATTATACAATCCATCAGCGGGGCAGTGGGACAGTGAGTTGCTGGCGCATATTCGTATTTCGGAGAAACTGTTTGGTAAAGCCGTGCTGCCAGGTACCCGTGTTGGACAATTGCGAAGCAGTATCTGTAACGATCTGGGATTGTCCCCGATTCCCGTGATCGCTGTTGCAGAGCATGATACGGGTTCAGCCGTTGTGGCTGTTCCTGCAACGGAACGTTCATTTGCTTATCTGAGCTGTGGAACCTGGTCCCTGATGGGTACGGAGATAGATCATCCTGCAATTAGTAAAGAGAGTCTGGCCTTGAACTTCACGAATGAAGGCGGGGCGGGCGGAACATTCCGTCTGCTGAAGAACATTATGGGACTATGGATTTTGCAGGAAAGCATGCGGGAGTGGGAGCGCCAGGGGCAGGGAATTAGCTATGATGCGTTGTTGGCAAGGGCGGAACAGGCACCCCTATTTGCCAGTTTGTTTGATCCGGATGATGAACTGTTCATGCCTTCAGGAGATATGACGACGCGTATACGTCAGTATTGTCGTGATACAGGGCAAGTGGTACCAGAGGATCAGGGGGCTATTGCCCGGGCAATTCTGGAGAGTCTTGCATTGAAGTATAGAAGAGTTCTGGAATGGACGGAGCAATTGTCGGGTCAGGCGTTCAACGGATTGCATATGGTCGGTGGAGGCATCCAGAACCGCCTGTTATGTCAGTGGACTGCAAATTCCATTGGTAAGCCGGTATGGGCAGGTCCAGCAGAGGGAAGTGCCATCGGGAATATGGCTGTGCAATGGATGGCGAGCGGAGCTTTTAAAGATATCTGGGAAGCTCGTAAGGCCATTCGTGATTCATTTCCGGTAACTGTGTATGAGCCGCAGGACGGATCAATCTGGGAAGATGCTTATGGCAGATTTCTGCGTGTGACGGCTTCATCTAATTCACAAGCGGGGAGTGAGGTGTAACATGCTGGCAGCCGAGCGGTATGACCGGATTGTGGAGATGGTGAATGTAAAGGGCAGTATGCGTGTATCCGAGCTTAGTGAGCGCTGCCGGGTGACGGAGGAAACGATCCGGCGGGATCTGGATCGGCTGGAACAGGCAGGACGACTGCGCCGGTCTCACGGTGGTGCAGTAAGTGTGAAGGAAGATCAACCGGAGATCCCTTACCGGATCAGGGAGACAACCCATGCGGAAGAGAAAAAACGGATTGCACAAGCGGCTCTGGCGATGATTAATCCGGGTGATCGCATTCTGTTGGATGCGAGCACAACGGCAGGTTATATGGCAGCGAATATGCCGGATTTCCCGCTGACGGTCTTAACCAACTCGATCCAAATTGCCACTGAACTCAGCAGCCGTGACAAGGTTGAGGTCATCTCAACAGGGGGTCAGCTGGCATCTCGCTCGTTGTCTTTTGTTGGGCCGCTCGCGGAGCGTTCTCTGGAGACGTATCACGTGGATAAAATGTTCATGTCGTGCAAAGGTGTACATCTCGAAGGCGGCGGAATCAGTGAATCCAATGAACTCCAGGCAAGGCTGAAGCAGAAGATGGTTGGCATATCCGATCAGGTCATCTTACTTGCAGATGCCAGTAAATTTGGTGTCCGTGCTTTTGCCCGAGTATCCGGGTTAAATGCAGTCCATACGATCGTTACCGATCAGCCATTGGAGGCTGAACAGACAGATCGTTTGAGCGGATACGACATTGGTATCATCACGGTTTAATCTTTTAGATTTTATCTATATAAATTGAACTAAATCATAAAATCTGGGGATACCAGCGATCGGAAGGTTATTCTGTCATCGGAGTGTCCAGTGTAAATATTCTTAGTCAATTTATCTACTAATCAGTTAATAGGAGCGTGTAATTATGAAGGTCTCCTTATTCATTACCTGCCTCAGCGATGCCATCTATCCCCGAGTGGGGGAAGCCATGGTCAGATTGCTCGCCGCTCATGGCGTTCGGCTGGATTTCCCGCCGGTGCAGACCTGCTGCGGTCAGCCTTCCTACAATAGCGGGTACTGGGATGAGACTCGGGTAGCGGCCAAAACGATTCTTGAAGCGTTTGACGACAGTGATTTTGTGGTATGTCCTTCGGGATCGTGTACGTATATGATTCATCATTATCCCGAGCTGTTCGCGGATGAACCAGTATGGTTGGAGAAGGCAAAACGATTGGAAGCCAAAGCCTATGAGTTTACTCAATTCCTCGTTCAGGTACTCGGGATAACCGATCTGGGCGCACATTTTCCGTACAAAGTAACCTATCATCCATCCTGCCACGGCAGCCGTCTGCTGGGTGTGAAGGATGAGCCGATGGCGCTGCTCTCTCAGGTAAAAGGACTGGAATTGGTTCCACTTCCATTCGCGGAGGATTGCTGCGGATTTGGGGGGACGTTTGCCATTAAAATGTCCGATATTTCAGGAGCGATGGTGACGGAGAAAGTTGATCATGTCAAAGAGACACAAGCTGAAGTGCTGGTTGGGCTGGACATGGCCTGTCTGATGAATATCGCAGGTAATCTGCGTTATCGGAATGAACCGGTGCGTGTGATGCATCTGGCGGAACTACTGTATGAGGGGGTGCGAACAGGATGAGCCAACCGGGAGTTATGGATACTACGGTCAAAGAACGTGCCGGACTGGCCTTGAATGATGATTTTCTGCGAAAAGCGGTCAAATTCACGACAGAACGTTTGCGTAACGGGAAGAAATCTGCCTCAGAAGAACATGGGAATTGGGATGAATGGCGGGAGCGTGGCCGTCAGATTCGCCTGCATACGATTGCGTATCTGGATTATTATCTGAATGAATTTGTGAACAACGCCCGTGCGAACGGGGTTCATATTCATTTTGCAGATACATCGGTGGAAGCAGCGGCGATTGCGCTGGATATTGCGGCGCACAAGCAGGCTTCTACGGTGGTGAAGTCCAAATCGATGGTGTCGGAGGAAGTACATCTGAATCATGTGCTGGAGTCGGCGGGCATTGAAGCCATCGAGACCGATCTGGGTGAATACATCATTCAGCTGGCAGGCGAAGCCCCTTCTCATATTGTCATTCCAGCGATCCATAAGAACCGCTATCAGATCGCAGAGTTGTTATCGAAGGAAGCGGGTGAAATTCTGGAGCCGGACACAACGGTACTTGCCGGATTTGTTCGCAAAAAGTTGCGCGAGAAGTTCCTCGAAGCAGATATCGGCATGACAGGCTGCAATTTTGCGATTGCAGAGACAGGTTCCATGGTTTTGTTCGAAAATGAAGGTAATGCCCGTATGGTATCTACTGTTCCGAAAACGCAGATTACACTGATGGGCATGGAGCGGATCATCCCGTCGTGGACGGATCTGGAGGTCATGGCAACCTTGTTGCCACGCTCCGCAACAGGTCAGAAATTAACGATGTACATGTCAGGCATCACAGGTCCTCGCCGAACAGCGGATGCGGATGGACCGGATGAAATGCACATTATTATCGTGGACAACGGTAGATCCTTACAGCTCGGTGATCCTGAATTCCAGGAGTTGCTGAATTGTATTCGCTGTGGTGCTTGTCTGAATGCTTGCCCGGTATATCGCCATATTGGAGGTCATGCCTACGGTGGAACATACAGTGGTCCGATTGGCGCGGTACTGACACCTGCACTCAATGGCAACATTGATGAATGGAACGATATTGCGGGTGCTTCGAGTCTGTGCGGAGCCTGTTATGAAGCATGTCCAGTTAAAATTCCATTGCATGATATGCTCGTTTATCTACGTAGGCGTAAAGTGGAAGACGGCCATGGAAACAAAATGGAGAGCATGGGCATGAAGGGATTTGCCGCTGTTGTATCCAATTCCAAACGTTTCAGTGCGGCCATACGTCTGGGACAGATCGGGCAGAAGGCAGTTGTACGCAACAACGGCATTTCTCTCAAGCTGGGCCCACTTAAAGGCTGGAACAATTATCGGGTTGCGCCAAGCCTCGCCAAGAAATCCTTCCGGCAACAATGGAACAAGCTGGATCAGGAACTGAACCAGAAGCAATCGGCCATGGATTCTTCCGTTCGCAGCCGTATGGAGCAGATTATTCGTGAACGAGAGGAAGGGGAGGGTAAGCATGGTCACTGAACATCAGCAATGGCTCGCACAATTGGAGAAGAAGTCGATGGAGAAACAGGAGCAGTTCATGAATGACATTGCTTCGAAATTGAGAAGACCAAGGCAACGCCATGCGCCGACCCAACCTTTCCGGGGAGCCCCCGACTTTTGGACTGAGCTGGAATGGGATGAAGAGAAGCGTATTCAAGCATTTACGGATAACTTTGTGAGTGTAGGCGCACACATCGCCCGGGTTCAGAACATGGAAGAAGTATCTCAATTTATTGCCAACAAGTCTCATGAACTGAGTGCCAGGTATATCATTCGTCAGAATGAACAGGCGTTACAGGATCTCGGATTGGAAGAGCAGCTTCCGGATGTACAGATCTCAGTCTGGAATAGTCAGGCGGATGAGAACTGGAAGGCTCGGGCAGCTGAGGCGGATATCGGTGTGGTTATGGCGGATTATGCAACAGCATACACAGGCTCGGTTACTGTACTTTCTTCACCGGAAAAAGGTCGTTCAGTCAGTCTCTTGCCTACGGTGCTCATCATCATTATCCCAGTGGATCGACTGTACACCAGACTGGGTGAGACGCTGGATCGATTTGACGAAGCGGGAAGAGAGAATCTTCCAGCAGGCATCCACTTTATTTCAGGGCCAAGCCGATCTTCCGATATTGAAAATGATTTAACCATTGGCGTTCACGGACCAGGCATTGTATATGGTTTAATTATGGGTTAACGGTGTGTTGAGTGTGATGGCACATCATGATTTTGATAACTGTCCGAGATGCAGTATTTGACTGCTGAGGGCAGTTTTTTGTTCACAATTTATAGTTAAAAGCTATTAAAATTATATTAATTATATATTTCACCTATTAATAATAGGGGTGTATAATCCATCTCAAGAGCGAATTTATATGAGGTACGAAAGAGAAAGAGGAGGATGAATACAGATGAGTATATTTTCTTACCAAGTTCCGTTTATGGATAGACACGAGAGTGATTTTTCTGTTTTAAAAGGGAAGGTGCTGCTTATTGTGAATACAGCAAGTCGGTGTAGCTACTCCCGGCAATTCAGTGAACTTCAGCAGATGTATGAGAAATATGGTGATCAGGGGCTAGAGATTCTGGCGTTTCCCTGCAACCAGTTTAACGACAAAGAACCTGGTAGTAGCGCTGAGGTAGCTGAGTATTGCAGAAGTCAGTTTCAGATATCCTTTCCGATTTTGGAGAAGGTTGAGGTCGTTGGGCAATCGATGCATCCGTTGTTCCGTTATCTGATTGAAGAAGCCCCATTTCAAGGTTATGATCTGAACACGAAGGAAGGACAGTGGATGGACACCTTTGTGAAGGAGAAACATCCAGAACTGTACCAAGGAGACGGGATCAAATGGAATTTCACCAAATTCCTGATTGACCGCAGTGGGAACGTCCATGACCGTTATGAAACGACAGTTGCTCCATTAGAGATGGAGTCTGCTATTCAGAATCTATTAAAGAATTTATAAGTATACCGTAATCCCTGTCCTGAGGTCCTATGACTTTGGGACTGTTGAAGATTAGAACTGGAAATGTTAGGGTAAAAGAAGATAACGAAGTCCTCCATTTTTTTTAATCAAAAATGACCAATATACTATTTCAGTCAGTTAGTTCTTTATTGGTTTTCTCGTTATCTGGATGAAATATGAAAATGTGCAAAAAATAACTTGAATCTGTTGATCTGAAGAGTAAGTGTAATCGCGTCTGTAAATCAAGTCATTATTTTTTAGTTGTAGAACTCTTAACTTGGGAAGAAGGAGTGAGTGTCATGCCACCAATTTCAGTGCCTCAACCAAAAACATTTGGCCCACTGGGCAATTTGCCGCAATTGAACTTTGAAGAGCCCGTACAATCTTTGGTGAAACTTGCTGAGGAATATGGACCGATCTTTCGTATGGAGTACCCTGGGCGAAGTGAATTGTATATTTCAGGTCACGAACTGGTTGCTGAGGTAACGGATGAATCCAAATTCGACAAACGTGTGTGGGCACCCCTTGCAAAGGTTCGTGCTTTTGCAGGAGATGGACTCTTTACGAGTTGGACCGAAGAACCGAATTGGAAAAAAGCCCATAACGTACTGCTGCCAAGTTTCAGTCAACGTGCGATGCAGGGATATCACAACAAAATGATTGATCTGGCTGTGCAGCTGGTTCAGAAATGGTCACGATTGAACCCGGATGAGACGGTTAACGTTCCGGATGATATGACACGTCTTACGCTCGACACGATTGGCCTGTGTGGGTTCAACTATCGGTTTAACAGCTTCTATCGGGAAGAACCACATCCATTCATTACGAGTATGGTTCGTGCGTTGGATGAATCCATGAGTTCATTGCAGCGACTGCGTCTGCAAGACAAGCTGATGATCACCAAAAAGAAACAGTTTGAACAGGATATCCGTTCCATGTTCTCTTTGGTGGATCACATTATTGCCGAGCGTAAAGAGAAACCGCAGGAAGGCGCAGATGATCTGTTGTCCCACATGCTCAGCGGCAAGGACCCGGAAACAGGAGAAACGCTGGATGATGAGAACATCCGTTATCAGATTATTACATTCCTGATCGCTGGACATGAGACCACAAGTGGACTGTTATCCTTCGCTGTTTATTATCTGATGAAGAATCCGGATACGCTGGCTAAAGCCCAAGCTGAGGTGGATCAGATTCTGAAAGATCCGGTTCCAACGTACAACCAGGTTCGCAATCTGAAGTACGTTCGTATGGTTTTGAATGAAGCATTGCGGTTATGGCCTACGGCCCCGGCATTTTCCCTGTATGCAAAAGAGGACACGGTACTTGCGGGTCAATATCCTTTGCAAAAAGGAGACAGCGTCAGTGTACTTATTCCCAAGCTGCATCGTGACCGCGAAGCCTGGGGAGACGATGTCGAGGAATTCCGCCCGGAACGGTTCGAAGATCCGAGCAAAGTGCCGCATGATGCCTATAAACCTTTTGGTAACGGTCAACGGGCCTGCATTGGGCAGCAGTTTGCACTTCAGGAAGCAACGCTGGTACTGGGCATGGTGTTGAAGCATTTTGACTTCATAGATCATTCTGATTATCAGTTAAAAGTGAAAGAAACGCTGACGCTCAAACCGGATAACTTCACAATTCGTGTACGTGCGCGTGGTGGGCAGCCAGTCATGGCCGTTCCGGGTGTAGCGGTTGAAGAACCAAAGCCGGTTGCCAAAAGAACGGAGCCGGATGCAGCCAATGCCCACCACACACCGATGCTTGTTCTGTACGGTTCCAATCTGGGTACCGCTGAAGGCATTGCACGTGAAATTGCAGATACCGCCAGATATCAGGGTTTCCGGAGTGAGGTTGCTACGCTGGATGATCGTGTTGGCAAACTGCCAAAGGAGGGTGCCGTCATTATTGTCAGTGCATCCTATAATGGTCAGCCGCCAAGTAATGCCAAGATGTTTGTCGAGTGGATCGAACATGCAGATGCGAATGAATTCAAGGGTGTGCGTTTCGCCGTTCTTGGATGCGGTGACCACAACTGGGCCAGCACCTATCAGCGTATTCCGCGTTTAATAGATGAACAGTTATCTTCCAGAGGAGCAGAGCGGTTATCACCGCTGGGTGAGTCAGATGCCAGTGGAGATTTTGAGAAACAGGTGGGGGATTGGACAGAGCAATTATGGCCAGATCTCGCACGAACGATGGGACTGAAACTGAACACAAGCTCCAATAGCGAACGCAGTTCCCTATCTGTACAGTTTGTCAGTGGGCTCGCCGTAACACCGCTTGCGGATACGTATGATGCCCATGTGGCAGAAGTACTTGAGAACAGGGAGCTTCACGACGCGGGCAGTGAACGAAGCACACGTCACCTGGAGATCAAATTGCCTGAAGGCATAACCTACAAGGAAGGGGATCACCTGGGCATTCTGCCGCAGAACCCACCGGAGCTGGTGGAACGTGTACTTCGTCGTTATGGATTCACCGGAACGGAGCATCTCGTTCTGGATGCATCCGGTCGCAGTGCCGCGCATCTGCCGCTGCATCAACCGGTTAACCTGTATGATCTGCTCAGTCATAGCGTTGAGCTTCAGGAGGCGGCAACGCGTGCGCAGTTGAGAGAAATGGCAGCATACACCGTATGTCCACCGCATAAGAAAGAACTTGAAGCGCTGCTTGATGAATCTGTGTATATGGACGAAGTGCGGAACAAACGGATCTCCATGCTGGATTATCTGGTGAAATATGAGGCATGTGAATTGCCGTTTGAGCGTTTCCTTGAATTATTGCCTTCATTAAAAGCCAGATATTATTCGATCTCCAGCTCACCGCGTGTTCAGCCCGATCAAGCGAGTATTACGGTCAGTGTTGTGCGCGCCCCGGCATGGAGTGGGCAGGGGGAATACAAAGGTATTGCGTCCAACTATCTGGCTACCCTGAAGTCGGGTGACAAGATCGTGATGTTCACGCGGACACCGGAATCCGGGTTCCAACTGCCGGAGGATGCACAGGTTCCCGTCATCATGGTAGGCCCGGGTACAGGTGTTGCTCCATTCCGAGGTTTCTTGCAAGCAAGGCATGTATTGAAGGAACAAGGTCAAGAGGTTGGCGAAGCCCACCTGTACTTTGGATGCCGGAATCCCGAACATGATTATCTGTACAAAAATGAACTGGAAGCAGCCCAGCAAGAAGGGCTTGTGAAGCTTCATACGGCCTTCTCCCGTGTAGACGGGGAGGAGAAATGTTATGTACAGCATCTGATGAGAGACGATGCCCAGCATCTGATTCCTTTGTTTGAAGAGGGTGCGCATCTGTATATCTGTGGTGATGGCAGCAAGATGGCACCTGATGTGGAAGCTACACTCCAGCAGGCATACGCTGATATTCATGGCAAGTCCGCGAAGGAAGCAGAGGATTGGCTTAATCAGCTTCAGCAGGATGGTCGTTATGCCAAGGATGTATGGACAGGCATCTGATGTACACATATGAAGGGTCAGCTTGATCCGTAACTGGCTGAGCGGTGAGATACAGAAGCAGTTCTGTTCTCACCGCTTTTTGACATAAAATGATTCTTCAGCAGATAAGTGGCTGCATGGGTTATAATTATATATTGGAAGGGAGCACCCGTATGCAGACATTTGGGAACCATTGTATGGCTTGCGAAAAGAACCAGCTTTACTTCCGCCTACAAGCCCGTTTCAGGTTTTTTCTTCCGGCGGTTGGCCGATAGATCGACTCGACGCTGGAGAGAGGAAATAAAATACGGGAAGGGACTCTGCCTTTTCCCTGGAGTTCAAGATAATCCAGTCCCACGCCCACAAGTCTGATATTGTTAAATGCATTCCTGGAAGGGAAAGTCGTGCGGATTCCCACTCTGACGCCTCGCCGTGTTCGAGGAATATCGAATACCCGAATGGAATTCAGACTGAGTGGAATGAATAACTGCCGGTTTACTTTGATAAACTGCCTTGGATAGACACGACGAATACGTCCCGGTTCCAACCCGGAGAGTGGAGTATTCAGTTCTGCAAGGTGCCCCTGGAGTTCTGCCAGGCGCTGCTGAAGTGTTTTTCCAGTATGGAGATGCTGCCAGCTCATAAGTATTCCTCCGTTCGCCATTTGTACCTAGTATATGAAGGAACGGGGTCGGAAGGTGTACGTTTGATAGCCCATGTTCGTTAAGGCTAACGGGGTTTCTTTTATAATAGAGGAGTGATTCACATGATCGTAGAGATGTATAAAGACCTCATTAAGGATGAGCGTGGCAATTATTATCTAGCAGTGCAGATCGAGGGCAATGAGCTTACGCTCGTTAATGCTTTCGTCGAAGCGGCATTCACACCTGAACTGATCTACAATGAAGAGTTTCGTACCAAGCATAAAGAGATGGAAGGCGGATTTGTAGGCAAAATTGCGATGGACCTGCTAAGGCATGATGTGGTCATGGGGATGAAGCAAATCGACCGCAAACTGTTGAACTTGTCGGATGTGGAACAGCAGTTCACGGTAAATTATATTGATACGATTGAATTTTATCGCCACCCGGCGTGGAACCGGAAGGTGTAAGGTGAAACTCATCTCCTCTGTAACCAGAGAGAGAATGATTTCCGCAGTGGTAGTCAATTTCTATCTTGTGTCCTTATGAATAAGAAATAAAGAAATGCAAAAGCGCAAGTGCAGGGGCAGTAAACCTCCGCAACTTGCGCTTTTTGCATACAAACAATTAACGATACGTAGGATAGATGATGCCAATATCGCGCTCGGTGCTCAAATTTCCATCAGCATAACGCTGCATTTCATTTCCTTTGACCCGAATCGGAATGCGCTCTCCTTGATAGAAGAGCTCTCCCTCAACGGTGCGAATGCTCATTCCAATAACGCCTTCCAGATGTCCACTATGATCCGTCACCAGTCGAATCCCTGACGGGCCATCCAGATGAACCTTGCCTTCCAGATATACCGTCATGCGATCAGGCGTGTTGACCAATTCATATCCTACTCTGTTGATTTTTCGGCTATAAGCCGTGTTGCCAGATACGATCTCACCATGATCCATGTCGATGGGGAGCAGTCCGGTAAACCAAAGCTGATTCGATCCAACAGGCATAATTCCGCATAATCGCTCCACATAATCAAGGAGACAGAGGATGGAGGGCGAGTAAGTCTCGGTATAACCTTGTTCTCCGGTCCATGGGCTTAGTACCTGACCAAATCGCTTATCTTTGGATAGAGCGGACAAGATAGGCTGCATTACCCAAGTTAGCTCCACATAACGATGATGATACTCGAATGCGTGTGGCGCCCGAATCAGACTCAGGAAATTGGATGCCCCTCCCCAGCTGTTATAGGAGGAAAAGGGATCGAATCTGGGATCATCCATTGAAATCGATGTAAACGGGTATTTAGCGAAAAACTTGCTTGTATTCAACAGGTACCGACGCAGCATATTATCGAATAATTCACGGTCGCCCACCTCGCAGGCCATTACGCGGAGCAACACATCAGATTGGACTCTGACCAATTCGTCATTGCGATCCCGATCATAGAAGAACATATCCTGTTCGTCGTAACAATAACGGAAAAGACTTTCCAGGCTAGACTCGGCTTTTGCTTTCCAATCCGTTCCCGATACTCCCAGTTCTTCAGCCATACGGGACAGATACATGCGCTGACAATAGATATTGGCGGTCAGATCCGGTGCCAGAAAAGGCAGAATCGGAGAATCCGGATGATAGGCAGAAGCATCATTCATATAAGGTGTATCCGGAACATGCCAGAAACGCGGGGATAAGTCATGTCCGGTGTCAAACGTACTGAAGGCCTCTACACAGCCAGTTCCTCGGGTATTACGGTTGTGGGCAATCCACTCATCGTAACGAACCATAGCCTTATACATCGTGTTCAGGAAAGGCGACTGCTTGCCATGATTGCTATGAAGCTGATAGTGGTTCCATACACTGCGTGCCAGTGGAGTGACCAACTGGATTTGCCGGAAAGAGGGCCCGTTTGCCGTGAGTTTATACGGGAACAATCCATCTTCTCTTTGCTGCTCGGCAAATGCGAGGTATGTTGTTTCGGACACGGAAGGAAGCAGGCGAGACAGCAGCTCTGCATTGATGGTACCTGTGCTCTCTAACCAACAACCCAGATAGATGCCACCTTCTTGTAAAATAGGATCGTTGTCTCCCATGGGCAGGATACAAGCAAGCAATTTCTCCACGGCTGCATAATACGTAGCTTCCAGTTGTCCGCCCGATGCCGCAAACCGGATACCTGACGCATGCCATTCTTGTAATAACTGCTGATCTTCCGGTTTAACTGGCTGAACTTGATCCATCATCGAAATGTTGCGCAGCCGATTTAATATCTCTTCTGTCATATGTTCCTCCTCACAGTGTCTGGTTTCTGGTTATTGATTCGATTCAAAGATTCGAACGGTCCCGTTATAGAAGTCGGAGACAGCTTGCTCCACACTTTTTCGTCCAAATCCGATCTCTTGATTTGTCGTCTGAGCTAACTTGGAGAACTCTGCAAATCCAGGTGGATTGTAACTCACGTCAAATGGTTCAGTCTTCGTTGCTTCAGAGACAAGATTTGTATAGTTATAGACAATCTCCTCCACAGGGCCTGCACCTTCCTGAAGAAGATTTCGATTGGCTTCCGTAACGGGCACGCCACGGTCATTACCAAGGATTTTGGTTGCTTCAGGATCATGAATCCAGAAGTCCATTAATATAGCTACTTCCTTCGGATGTTTGGTATTTGCATAACCCGATAATCCCTGACTGGATTCAAATACAACACCCGTTCCCTTAGGGCCTCGTGGTACAGGGAGTAGCACCAGAGGATCTTCCGTCAAGCTCTGGAATGCAGCAAGTTGGTTGGATGGTAGTAGAGTCATGGCTGCTTTGCCTGTGATTAACAGGGATTTACTGGTGTCATCATGCGGGTTGGACACCTGCAATTCCGGTGTGACTACACCGCCGGATGCCGAAGTCTTCTCCCAATACTGGAACCATTCCAGAATGTCTTCCTTGGTGAATCCGAGTGTGCCGTTTTTCATGTCATACAGTTGTTTACCCCTTTGTTTTAGAAAAATATCCATCCCGTCGACGGTAAAATTGTACGTCCCATAGAAGCCATCTCCGAGCTTGTCGGACAACTCTTTGCTGATGGCGGCATAGTCCGTCCAGTCCCAATCGGATGCTGGCAAAGGCACGCCGGCTTTCTCAAAGAGTGCCTTGTTAACAACAATTCCTCGTGCGTTCGCACCGGCAGAGATATGTTGCAACTTCCCGTCGAGACGTCCGTATTCGATCATGGTTTCATCCATACCGTCCAGATTCAGTTCGTTGCCAACATACGGGTCCAGATTGAGCAGGACATCTTTTTTGGCATAGTCCACGACATTTCCGCCAAGGAAAAAGATATCTGGTGCTGTGCCTGATGCCAGCTGGGTATTCAGTTTGTCGAAATATCCGGAGGAGGGTGCAAATTCACCTACAATTTTAATATCCGGATGTTTCGCCTGAAAGATCTTCAGGGCTTCATTCGTAATATCTGCCCGTTTCTGGTCACCCCACCACATGATGCGAAGTTCGACCTGTCCGCCCTCGGTCGTTCCATTATCATTACCATTGCCTGCATTATCATTGGCACCTGTATGGTCTGTTCCAGAGCAAGCTGTTACGAGTAACAAAAGTGAAGTAATCATACCAATCATGAAACGTTTGAACATGGTAAATCCCCCTGTCTATTGATATGAGAAACGTGTTGTTACTTCAGACCTGTGGTTGCAATGCCCTCAAGGAAATATCGCTGAAACAATAAAAAGATGATAGTCACGGGAAGCAGTGACAGGGTGGACATGGCAAGTAATGCGCCCCAATCGGATTGTCCTGATGGATCGAAGAGAGAGCGAATGCCCAACTGCACGGTGAACAGATCAATTTTGCTCAGATAGATCATCTGACTGAAAAAATCATCCCAGCTCCACAGGAAGGTGAAGATCGCGGTTGTAATCAGTGCTGGAACGAGCAGTGGTACTACGATTCGGAAAAAGATCTGTGATTGCCCGCAACCGTCAATGGTTGCACTCTCGTCCAGCTCCCGCGGTATACCGCGTATGAATTGAACCATGAGCAAGATGAAGAAGGAATCCTGCGCAAGCCACTTAGGCAGAATCAGTGGGAAATACGTATTAATCCATTGAAGCTCATTATAGAGAATGTACTGAGGCACCAGGGTAACATGGTAAGGCAACATAATCGTAACCAACATCATGCTGAACCACAGGCCTTTGAATCTGAACTTTAATCTGGAGAAAGCAAAGGCTGCAAGGGAACAGGAGATCACATTACCTAACACACTCATGACCGAGATCAGCACGGAGTTGCCGAAGAAACGGCCGAAAGAGATGCCCTGCAGACCTTTCCAGCCATTAATATAGTGCTCCAGCGTGAAGCTGGTTGGGAATAGACTGCCACTGGTGAAAATGAGATGGTTTGGTTTAAACGAACTGAGAATCAACCATAGTACTGGATATAACATCAGTAGACCGAAGAGTATAATGGCGGCATGCCTCCCGGCCTGAACCAGTTGTCGTTTGATTGGCATATGCATTACCTCCCCTCCTGATTGTCCCCGTAGAACACCCAAAATCGGGATGTAACAAAGACGATTGCGGTGAATACCCCGATAATGACCAACATGATCCAAGCCAGAGCCGAAGCATAACCCATATCAAAGAACGAAAAACCTTTCAGATACAGATACAAGGTATAAAACATTGTTGCGTCGAGTGGACCTCCACGGCCATCCCCGATCACATAAGCTGGTGTAAACGCCTGGAATGAATTGATCATACTCATAATCAGGTTAAAAAAGATAACGGGGGAGAGCATGGGCAGAGTGATTCCAAAAAATTGACGTATCTTTCCCGCTCCATCGACATCGGACGCTTCATATAAGTCTGCCGGGATCTGTTTCAGGCCAGCAAGAAAGATGACCATGGCAGACCCGAATTGCCACACGGATAGTGTGATGATGGTATAGACCACATAATCTGGATGCGCAATCCAAGATGGACCCGAGATACCAAACCAGCTTAAAAACTGATTGACCAGTCCATTTCCCTCAAAAAGTTGACGCCAGACGATTGCAATCGCGACGCTGCCGCCCAAGAGGGAAGGGATGTAATATACAGTCCGGTAGATGCCGAGGGCTCGAATACCTTTGTTCAGCGCCATCGCCACCAGTAAAGCAAAGGCGAGCCTTAGTGGAACGGATAAAAAGACATAATAAAACGTCAGCCCAAGGGACCTGCGAAAGGTATCGTCCTCGGTAAAGATGTGAACATAGTTGCTAAGTCCAGTCCAAGTCGGTGATGACAGTAGATTGAATTTGGTCATGGATAAGTATAGGGACGCAACCATTGGTCCCAGTGTCAGACAGAAGAGCCCGATCAGCCAGGGTAGAAGAAACAAGTAGGCTGTGGTATTGTGCTGACCGTATAAGGGCTTGGTCTGTTTTTTCATCATGTGCCTCCCTTCTGAATGGGTAAGAATAATAGTCACCAATTATGAATCCGCTTACAACATACGGCGTTCTCTTGGTAACCACATCATACCGGGGAAGGGGAGAAGCTTGAATCTCATTTCTTCGGATCATGACTATCGATTTTTTCGGAATGCAGCAAGCGATAGTCTGACGGACTCATGTTGAACATTCTTTTGAATTTCGAGCTGAAATAACTTGGTGAACTGAAGCCGGTCAGTTCTGTAATATCCCACACGGTTAATTGGGTTTCCTTCAGCAGTTGCAAGGCGTGTTTCATCCGAACGCCCGTCACATACTGAATAAAAGAGGTCCCTGCACCTTCCTTAAACAGTTCGGAGAAATAGGTAGGATAATAGTTAAACCGTTCAGCGAGTAACGTCAAGGTTAGCTCCTGCATGTAGTTCTCCTCGATATATCGCTTGGCTAAGTCTATAACCGTCTCATCCCCATCTTCTGAAGGAAGTTGTCGACTCAGGAAGTCTTGAGCCCATTGCATTAATAAGCGTTCTGCTTGATCTGGCGTCTTAAGCCAAAGTATCCATTCCGGGGCCATAGGAAAATCCATCAACAATGAAATTTGAAAAATGCTTCGTGTCATTCTGGAGGGAGAAAGCTGGAATGCCTCGTGAAGTTCCTTGCGGATGATGCTGCGGAAGGAGTCCAGTTCCCCTCGAATGAGGTAACGATGCAGCTTGCGTGTTGTTTCTTCAGGTAGTAATGGACTATAGTCCGTTCCTGGCTGAGTGTTAGGCTCGCTGACAGCCCGTTCAGCTGAATTCCATGCCAGAAGGGAATGGATATAACCTTCTTTCCAGTGCTCAAGTCCGGATACAGAAAGTCCCATCCCAATCTTGAGTTCCATGGAAAAAACGGATGCCGTATGTTCCGTAAGCTGTTGGATGAATTCATGCTGCATACCATCTTGCACTATGAAATGCATGATGCCTGCGTGCCAAATCATGAAAAACCTGGACATTGTCTGAATCAGACTGGGCGATTTCATAACATACCATTTCGAAAGGAAGATGCATCTGCTCGTGTAATCGATCTTTTCGAATATCCGGCTTGTCCGATTGACTTATACTCGCGGTGATGAAACAGACCTTCTGATCCTGCCATGATTCGAGATGGAACAATCTGAGCCGTTCTGGCATGGAGGAAGGCGGTAGGCGATTGCCTTTGACGAGATCAAGAAGGAAACGTTCCTTCATTTCCCGGTAATACTGAGAGAGTCGCCATTGCATCAATTCGGAATCGCCTCGTATTTTACGTTTGTCATCCAGATCCGCTTTGATTTTGCCTAATGTGGCTTTCAATTCATCCCGGGTTACAGGTTTCAGTAAATAATCCATGACCTGGCTGCGGACCCCCGCTCTGGCATATTGAAAATCCTCATAACCCGTGATAATGATAATCTGAATGGAAGGGTTATAACTGCGGCAGACATCCAATAGTCTGATGCCATCCATGACAGGCATATTCATATCGGTAATCAGCAAGTCAAAATGTTCAGATTTCAAAAGTTCATCCGCTTCGATCCCATTAGAGGCTTCTCCTGTTATGACAAAACCCATGCCATGCCAATCGACTTTCAATTTTAATCCTTCGCGAACTTCGATCTCGTCATCTGCGATTAATACGTTGTACATCATATTCCTCCTGTACGGGTAGAGTCAGTTCAATGTAAGCTCCTCCGCGCTCATCGTTCTCCACATGGACCGTGAACAAGCCACCATAATGCAGACGACAACGAGCAATGACATTGCTCAGTCCAATATGCCAGCCTTCATTATGCAATATGGATTCCAATGAGGAGGGAGCAACCGGATGTTGCAACTTATTGATTATTTCTGCCGGGATACCCGGTCCGTTGTCTAAAACGCTGATGTGCAGACGATCATACATCCGGTTGATCCGTATCTGTACCTGAGCTGTCGTCTGATGCTGGAAGCTGTATTTCACTGCATTTTCAATAAGTGGTTGAAGAATAAACTTGATGATGACCACGGAGTTCAGTGTACCTTCTAACGTTACCGAAATGTCGAGTTTATGACCGAAACGAGTCTGCAAAATGGAGATATAACGCTGCACATAATCCAGCTCTTCGGTTAGCGGAACACGGTCGTCATTGGTATTGATAGAAAAGCGCATCATTTTACCCAGATCCTCAATGACCTGAACCGTATCATCCGTTCGGCGCTGAATGGCAAGACTGCTTACCAGCTCCAGAGTATTAAACATAAAATGTGGATTAATCTGTATGAGAAGTGCCTTATACTCTGCTTGCTGGCGGAGTAGCTTCAGCTCGAATTCATTCTGGATATGCTGGCGTAGCTGACTGATCATATAACGGAAGGTGAAGATCACATAACTGATCTCGCTCTTTACATTTTTATCTGGCGGCAGTAGTGAATCCGCTTGGTCAAAAGCCCCTCGTTGAACCTGTCTCATCGCCAGCACCAGTCTGGTCAATGGCTTGGTCACACCGTGAGATAGCCATGCAGCAGCCAAGAGGGAGACTAGAATCAGGGCAATCGTCACCACCACAATCGTGCTTTGGAGCTTATGGAGAGAGAGGTACATTTCCTTTTCCGGTGCCAGACCCGCCAACATCCAGCCCGTACGTCCCAGTTTCTTGAATACAAGGATGTCTCGCTGTCCTTCATGGTTTGTGAGGTATGCCACCCCGGATTTGAGCGGGCTGTTTCGAATACGATCGATCTCTGCGGTAGCTACAGCACCCAACGTGTCTACCTGCTGTGAGAGAATAGGATTTCCTTGCTCGCCCAGCAGAAAAATAGTGCTACTCTCCGCAAGATGTATGCGACGGAGCGGCTCCAGAAAATAGGATTCACTGACATTTACCTTCATGACACTCTGCGCTGTAGCATGATGAAAAGTGCCAATGGGCATCAGCAGACTGACCACCGGATTACCATGATCTCTGACACGTTCATGTTGATCGGTGTGTGCAGGTAACCAGCGTTCTCCCAACGTGTAAAAATTCGTATACCAGGATTCTTTTACAAATGCAGGGTCATATGTTACCTGATTCTCGCTGCCAATTCGCAGTCCATTCCGACGATAGATGGATACATCCGAGATACTGGTGTAACTGTTGGTTGCCTGAGTAAGAAAACGGCTCATCGCAAGATTGGCCAGCATCTTTTCTCCTTCGGGCAGGTTCGGATCACCGATCGCGTTATCCCAGTTTTTGCCCATATCACTATTGAAAACAAGAGAGGCGACATCGTAGATCTGCATCTGCACCATGTCTACGTATGAACCGTATTCCTCCATTTTCTCAAGAGCAGAGGATTCGATGTAAGAGCGAATGACCGTGCGTGATTCCTTGAAGAGCAGGTAGGAGAGTGTGCCAAAAGCGAGGACAAACAGGACAACGATAAAGGCAATCAGACGGTTTTTTAAAGAGAAGAACATGGATTTCCTCCTTCTACCGAGTCGACGTGCAGATTAGCCACAAAAATATAAAAAAGACTGCGTGATATGCGCAGCCTTTAAATGAAATTAATAATGTAGTGCAGACCTGGGGGACTTAGAAACGAACCAGATTATTGACGTTGACAGGCAAACCCGTCGCGATGGCGCGATTGGCAGCAATACCCGTCAGAATGGATCTGGCACCGTCCACGTGGTTAGCAGCGCGATGGAACGGATCTTCAACAGGCTCTCCAAACAGATCATTCAGCAGAACCGGGTCACCTCCGCCATGTCCACCTGCTTTCTCTTCCACTTCAACCTCATATGGCGCATCAAACATTGGAAGAACCCGCAACGTTTTACCGATTAAAGCACCTTCTTTACTTTTGTCACCCAATGAATTGACATAGGATTGCTCCACAATGTTCATTTCAATCCGGCCTTTGGTGCCATTGATGGCAATGCGATAACCCTCCCATGGCTGGTAGGCAACGAGGGAGTAGGTCAGAATGGCTTTGTTCCGATACTTCACAAGAACACCCATTGTATCCTCAATGTTGATGCCATCCCCAAATACACTCTGATCGCGCTGGTAACCATCTTCCGATTCGGCATCCAGATACATGGACTTCATATGTGCGTCTGAATCCAAATGCAGTGCAAAAGGGTCATCCTTTGCGATCGGGTTGCCGGTTGCCCGGTTGTAGAATTGCGTTACACCGCGTTCTTCTGCGTTTTCTCTGCCGTAATACATCAGATCACCAAATGCAAACACGGTATCCGGTTGCGAGCCAATCCAGAAATTCACCAAATCGAAGTGATGGGTGGATTTGTGCACGAGTAATCCGCCGCTATTACGCTTGTCCCGATGCCAACGGCGGAAATAATCTGCCCCGTGGCGGGTATTCAGCAGCCATTCAAAGTGAACGGAAGTGACTTTCCCGATGGTATCATTCAGAATAAGTTCCCGAATCTTAGTATGGTGCGGTGCATAACGGTAATTAAAGGTCACTCTTACGTTCTGGCCAGTCCGCTTGACAGCATCCAGAATCTCCTGACATTTCTCCTCATCGATGGTCATCGGTTTTTCGGTGACAACGTCACAACCCAGTTCCATCGCACGAATGATGTACTTGTGATGGGTGCGGTCAACACTCGTTACGATGACATAGTCAGGCTTCTCGTTCTCAATCATTTGATCAAACTGATCTGCAGGATAAGTGGGTACCTCAGGATACTCGTACTTTTCCTTCAATAGTTGATTCGCGTAGTTCATGCGGACTTGATTTATATCACAAAAGCCGACAAGCTCGGATGTATCCCTATAATCCCGGGTCAAAGCACCATAAAAAAATTCGGCGCGGCCGCCGGTTCCAACTAATACATAACGTTTCTTGTTACTCATGTCTATCGCCTCCTTGAATATAGCTCTAGACTATAACAAGGGAGTACTTCTTTCGCCGCATTTTATGCGTAACCGCTTTCAAATGCCGCATATTTTGCTATAATTTATGGAAAGGAGAGAGGGCGATATGACAGAACCTTTCAGTGCAGATTTTCATGATCCCTCGGATTTACTGCACATCGAATATGATCGTCGCATTGGATATTTCTCGATGACGGATGACCATCTGCATGATCATTATGAGTTATATTACCTGTTGTCTGGTGAGCGTATCTATTTCATTAAGGACCGGACCTACCGGGTAAAGGCTGGTGATCTGGTGTTTGTTGACCGCAATACGGTTCATAAAACATTGGAGAGCGGTATGCCTGACCATGAGCGGATGGTGCTGTATTTGAAGCCTGAGCTTTTTGCAGCCATAGCTATTTCCGCGGAGTTAGTTGAAGGCTTGAAGGAACCCTTCTGTTGGGAGATTCCTATTGTAAGGTTTCCATCTCAAGTCACTGAGGTTCTAGAACGGATGGTTAGCGAAATGGTAGATGAAATGCTTCGTCCTCAACCTGGAAGCAACCTGTTGCTCCGTCACCGGGCTGTCGAATTGTTGCTCCATGCCTATCGTAATCAACACTTGGGCAGGTTAAGCTCCGATGATCGTGAGCCGGTTCTTCATCCCAAGACACAGGCAGTTGTACGTTACCTGAATGAGAACTATCAGAAACCACTGACATTACCGGAGGTGGCGGGCATGTTTCGCATTAGTCCGCATTATCTGAGTCGATTGTTCAAACAAACGACGGGATTTACCTTCAGTGATTATCTGAATCTGTTACGGGTGAAGGAAGCACAACGTTTACTGCGAGAAAGTGAAGAATCCATTACGGACATCGCCTGGCTTGCGGGGTTCAGTAACTTCTCTCATTTTGGCAAGATGTTCAAACGTACCGTTCAGGTATCACCAAGAGTTTATAGACAGGAATACAAGGAATCGGGTTCCGTGAGGACCATAAAAGAGGGAGAGAACATACGATGATTGAAGCGAGATTAAATGAACTGGGGATCATTTTGCCACAGGCCAGTGCCCCCGCAGCGAAATACGCCAATGCCGTTATTGTGAATGGAATTATGTATGTATCCGGAAAAGGACCGGATACCTCCGAACGCGGCAAACTGGGATCAGACTTCACAACAGAGCAGGGGTATGATTTTGCCCGGAATGCTGGACTGGAGGTGCTTGCTGTCGTTCGAGATGTGTTGGGTTCACTGGATCGGGTGAAGAGAGTGGTTAAAGTGCAGGGATTCATCAATGCGTCCGCTTCGTATCAGGAGCATCATAAAGTGCTAAATGGATTCTCGGATCTGATGATGGAGGTATTTGGGGATCAGGGGGTACACGCTCGTTCAGTATTCGGTGCAGTGTCCGTAAGGGATAATTTGCCGCTGATCATTGATTCTATTTTTCAAGTGGAGGAGTAGGTATAACGATGATAGAATCGTCTTCGTTTAATCCGATCATGTTAACGATACCCGAGAGCTTCCATACGGAACGCCTCTCGATTCGAGCACCACAGTGGGGGGATGGCGCAGCCGTTAATGAAGCCGTCCGTGAGAGTGCGGAGCAGCTGCAGTTGTGGTTACCTTTTGCCGAGAAAATCCCTTCATTGGAAGAGTCTGAAGTGACTGTTCGCAAAGCAAGGCTGCAATATCTGGAACGTACCGACATGATGTTACATTTGCGTGATAGACATACGGATGAATTCGTAGGCAGCAGCGGGTTACATCGCATTGACTGGAATGCACGCTGTTTTGAGATCGGTTACTGGATTCGAACATCGCGAGCTGGTGAGGGTTTGATGACAGAAGCGGTGAAAGGCATTGAGCAATTTGCCATTACTCATCTGGAGGCGAACCGGCTGGAGATCCGCTGTGATGCCCGCAATGTGCGAAGTGCCAAAGTAGCCGAACGAGCGGGTTATACGCTGGAAGGCACACTACGTAAGATGCGGCGGGACAGTACAGGTACGCTGGTTGATTGTATGGTTTTCTCCAAAGTCAGAGGCAGTGAGTTCGGAGGGTAAATATGGAACGAATCGGTCAGGGAAGAACTGCGGAAATCTATGCGTATTCGAACGAGCACATTATGAAGTTATATCGAATGGATTTTCCTCACGAAGCCGTCCAGAATGAATTTAGAATAAGTGAGTTGGCATTCAAAAAAGGACTCCCCGTCCCACAGGCAGTATCCTTGATAGAACATACTACATCGCGAGCAGGCATCGTTTTTGAGCGAATCCAGGGGATTACCCTGTTATCACTTATCATTCAGCAACCGGAGTTACTAGAGCAGCTGGCGTTTAAAATGGCTGACTGCCATTACAGACTTCATTGCGAGCGAGATGATGAAGGGACACTCCCCTTACAGAAGCAGATTTTATCGGGAGCGATTCGCAATGTTCGATTATTGTCGGAGGACGATCAAGCGCAAGTCCTTTCTTACTTAACAACATTGCCTGATCAACAGCAGATCTGTCATGGCGATTTTCACCCTGATAATGTTATGCTCAGTGAGGCTGGCGATCAATACTGGGTCATTGATTGGATGACTGGAATGTCCGGTGATCCTGCGGGTGATGTGGCTCGAAGCTGGGTAATATTAATGAGTGCCACATTGCCGGAAGATACAGAGCCAGTTATACGAATGGTTTTTGAAAAGGCTCGTGAATCGCTGGTCGAATTTTACATCCATCATTATATGCAACTTTCCGGGATTACACGTGTAGCAATAGAGTCCTGGATGCTGCCAGTTGCTGCCGCGCGTCTTGACGAGGATTTGCCCGCTCAAGAGGTGGAACAGCTGCTCAAGTTTGTTCAGGAACGAATTCGTCTGTTATAAAAGTTGAATTACATATTATTTACACTGACACTACGATGACAGAATAACCTTTCAATCGCTGTTATCCCCAGATTTTTTGATTCCCTTTTCCGAAGGGGAAAATCCGGGGATAAAGGCGAAGCATATGCTTCCGAAGCAGCTTTCTTGCAGAAAGCTTTTAGCTTCGCTTTTTCAGTTTTTTTCTGTCCTCTTCGTTATAATGTTAATAATTAGTTCAACTTCTATAGACGAATCTAATGATTTTTTTATATAAGGGTAGAGAAAGAGGGGACTTATTCATGCTGCATTCATTAAAGGCCATACAATCATACAAGTCAGGTAATACGCCGGAAGCCCAGCAGCTATGGCTGCAACTGCTGGCAGCAGCGGAGAAGCCCCATATTAACCTCGAACGCATTCATTCCATTGCCGAACTTGAGGGAACTAATCCGGTGCTGGATTACACCGAGCGTACACTTCTCGTGCTGGAGGAGCTTCAGGTTTCTTTTTGGGTGCGAGAAATTCTGGAGGACGTATTAATCTGGTCAGAGACGGCGAAGGCTGGATCACGGGAGCAGCGGCGGGTATGGCAAAAGCAGGGCGTTAACTTGTTTGTACACAATGTGGGGTCCGCTCAGTTATATGATCTATACGCAGGAGCAGAGCACCAGGATAATGACATCGGTACGACTAAGGAGACGAGTATAAATCAACCTGGTTCTCCGAGTGCTACTATAAGTAAGAGTACAGATATCAGCGAGCATACTGCGCCGACTTCACACACACCAAGGCATGAGATTATTCGTACTCTGATTGCTACGCATGGACTTATTGGTCAATACATACGCGGTGAGATTCCATTTGCCGAGAATGCTCCGCTCCACGCCTTGATCGTCAAAGGGTGGCTTACTACAGATGAACTGCACACCATACTGATGGCATTAAATGAATGCATTATTGCAGGCGTTGATCCAGCGTTATGGAATCAGGTTCAGGCTGAGGTACAGCGAATTGTAGGCTGGATTATCGCTGGACCTGTTCATGAAGACTGGAGCGTGAAAGAACGGTTATCCCGCTTAAGAAGTTCATCTATTCGGCAGGGAGAAGCTATGGATACGGCGTACGCCAAGCTCCAAACCGAACTGGATGTAGAACAGGCGCTGGCTCCGCTGGCTCATCGCACATTATGGTATGTGGAGTCGGCCATGCAGGATTTTTCGTTGCAGGAGATGGTGAAAGTGTTCCTGTTGACGCTTCGCAGCGAAAGTATGAATCCAACATCCATGGAGAGTCGATCTGAAGTCGTTCGACATATCAGCTTCGAACCATTGATGAATACGATGTATTACGATTACAAAGGGGTCAAGAAGCTCAATATTTACAAGAAACGAATGATTGAAAAATATTTGGAACAGTATGCGTGGGAACAGATTACGGCAGGGGAGCAGATCGTCTATCCCCATCTAACCCATCGCATTGAACGTCATACGGATCTGCCGGATACATTATTCGTGACCTTCGAATTTTCTCCGGCTGCCGAGAAGCTGATTGCATTCTGTATTGAAGCGGAAAAGTCGCCGTTATACGAGAAGGCTGTACTGCTGTTATTTGACCTGTTCGGATTACGCCGGGATGCGTATGATCGTTTCCACAACGAAGAGACGTATTTGTCCGATATGAACAGCTCCGGTGATTACAAAAAAGTACTGCTCGACTATATCGTTGGTAAACGAGTACTGGATATTGGTCCAGGTGGAGGAATTCTGCTGGATCTGATTGAGCAGGAAAAACCGGAAGTGGAGCCGATTGGTATCGATATCTCAGCCAATGTCATTGAAGCGCTGGAACGCAAAAAACAACGTGAGGGACATCGCTGGCAAGTGATGAAGGGCGATGCCCTGCAACTGGAGCAATATGTGCAGCCGGGCACAGTGGATACGGTTATTTTTTCATCCATTCTACATGAATTATATTCATATATTGAACTGGACGGTCGAAGATTTAATTCCGGTACGGTTGTAGCAGCGCTGAGAAGTTCATTCCGTGTGCTGTCACCTGGAGGAAGAATTCTGATTCGGGATGGGATCATGAGTGAGCCGGAGGCGCAGAAGCGCCGGATTCGTTTCCAGGAACCGGATGGGATGCGCTGGCTGGAGCGGTATGCAGAGGATTTTCAGGGACGTGCAATTCAATATGAGCGGGTCTCAGACAATGAGGTCGTATTGCCGATCAACGATGCAATGGAGTTTCTCTACACCTATACGTGGGGCGAAGAGGCATACGTGCATGAAATTCAGGAACAGTTCGGTATATTCACGCCGACAGCCTATGAGAACTGTATTCGAGAAGCGCTGGGTGAACAAGCCGAGATGATTACGTTCCGACATTTTCTCCAGGAGGGGTACACGGAAGCACTTGGAGAACGAGTGATCTTCATGAAGGAAAATGGTGAGCCTGCGCCTTTGCCAGACAGTACCTGCCTGATTGTCATTGAGAAGAAAAAAGGGTTGGCGGATGAATGATGAGTGAGGCCAGTACGTTTTTGTATTTTGTCAGACATGCGGAGTCTCGATATGTTGAAGGACAGGAACGCGAGCGTGGACTGACAGAGCAAGGTCATCAAGATGCGGGAACGGTTGCCAGTCTGCTCCATGGGGAGCAGATTCAACTGTTTTATTCTAGCCCCTACAGGCGAGCGGTAGATACGATTCAGATTCTGGCAGATTGGTCAGATGGAATTGTGGTGACAGAGGAAGATTTGCGTGAACGCCAGTTGTCGAGTTCAGATGTGAAGCATGCTAATTTTCGTGAAGCCAAGCAGCAGTTGTACCGTGATCCTACGTATGCGTATTCAGGTGGGGAGTCTGGTGCACAGGCTCGCTCAAGGGCAGTAGCGGTAATCGAGAAAATTTTGGATAAACATGTGGGTCACAAGGTAGTCATCGGAACCCATGGAGATGTAATGACACTTATTTTACAACACTATGATTCTTCCTACGGGTATGACTTTTGGGAGAGTACTACGATGCCGGATATTTTTAAATTGCAGTTTGATGGAACGCGCAAGTTGGTCCAGGTCACCCGATTGTGGGAGTGACAGAGATCTATATAAGAAATGCATTTGCCAGAATGATAGTGGGGAGGAGTGAGTTGGCGGATGAAAATTACGCTTTTGCCTGATACATACTTTATTGAAAATCTAAGCGTATCTCCATTACAGGATAGAATGTACTGCATATTTGATCTCGAAGGTAGAGGCATTAATCCGTCTCTACGGATTTTCTGATTCGGTATTACGATCTGAATACAGATGGAATTCACAGGCACAATGCTTTGGCAGATTGTGGTGTGATCGCTGGTATCTTTGAAAGTATCCTTAGCGAATATGAGGAACTTCAATTGGATCATTTTACAGCCGATCCAAAGCAGATGATGAAACGTTTTGTTATACCAGAGATGTATCTGACTTGACGAGGAACTGGAGGAGAGATCAATGAGCAAAACGGATGTGGAGAAGCTACTGTTGGATCTTAACGAGGGACGGATTCTGACCCAGCAGACATTCGAAGGATTGGATGTGGAAATTTACTTGGATGAAAGGGATGCTTCTGCATTTGCTGACGAGTGGATGCAAGCTTTTGTACGATGGGCTCAAGATAAAGTGGTGGCTGAAGAAGAGGTGCTGCGCGCATGTAGGGAACAGGCGTTCAAACAGACCTTGGCTCTCACCGGCGAACCTGAGTTAGCGGGGTATGTGAGTGATGATATGGGTTTAATTGGTGCTGCATTGTTACAGGGTACGGCGAACGATTTCTTTGTGGATCAGTTGTTGGAAAGTTATCGTCAAGGCAGGTTGCCCCTGCGATAAGCGGGGGAGGACCAACAGGGTTGTTTTCGTTTGTATAAAAAAACAACATCAAATGTACATTGTGGGTCGGCTGAGGCATAAGGTACAATTCACCTAAGCAATCGATGAGAATGATAATCATTATATGTGAGATATTCTCACGGTTACATCAACAGATCACATAGGGGTGAAGGGTAACATGGTAGGTTTAGTTAAAGGTTTCAAAGGGTGGACGATTACATTACTGCTCATGGGTCTGGTTATTTCAGGATGTAGTACAAATACCGCTACGAATGCGGAACAGACTCCTGCAACTGCAACTGAAAGTGCGGCTTCTGGAGAAAATACTTCTGGAACCGAGACAGAGCCTGCGACACGAGTTGTACAGGATGAATTTGGAGATGTGACGATTCCGGTTCAACCACAGCGGATTGCTGGAATATATGTGGAAGATTATTTGAAGGCGCTTGATATTACACCTGTAGTGCAGTGGTATAACCCGATGTGGGGTGTACAGGATTATTTAGGACTGGATGTTCCTCAATTTGATACTACGGGGAGTATTGAAGCTTTGTTGGAATATGATCCGGATCTCATCATTGTAGATGGTGGGGTAGATATGGAGAAATATGAGATGTACTCCAAGGTGGCACCGACATATCGTCTGCCTGAGAGCGTACTGCAGGATTCGAATCAAATTTTGAAAACCATTGCCGATGTTGTAGGGAAACCGGACAAGGGTGAAGAAGTTGCTGCGGCATTTAAGGCCAAGATTGCAGATGCTAAGGCGAAGTTGCAGGAAGCGGTTGGAGACGAGACTGTCGCAGTTGTCCGACTGAATGTTAACGATGATACACTGGCACTGTTCGGTGTGAAAAATCGGTTCACCGGATTTATTTATTCGGAGCTTGGCCTAACACCTCATCCTCTGGTTAACAAGATGGAAGAATACCAGGAAATTCTGTCTGAAGAGGCCGTGCCGCAACTTGATGCAGATCATCTTATTGTGTTCCCTTCCAATGGTGAATGGTCTTCTCCTGAGAACAAGGAAGCCTTGAAGGTACTTGACAGCAAATTGTGGAAATCTCTTCCGGCCGTTAAGAACAATCAGGTATATATTATGGAAAGATCACATTGGCAATCAGGTGCGATTACAGCAAATTCCATGAAAATTGATGATCTCTTGGAAAAATTGACTCCATAATTGAATCGATTACTTAAAGAAAGTTCTTCAGCCAGGGTTGAAGGGCTTTCTTTTTTCGTATACACTATTTTAAATGATAATAATTCTCAGTTAAGGACGATGAACATGTGCCCCACGATAATACAACTGATCCCCAAGCCCTGGCTATGCTCACTTCAGCATATGGAATACGTAGATCACCATCAATCTCATATCAATAAACGTTTGTTATACAGAATGTCGACTTCACACTCCATATTTGTTGTAACGTCTGGGAAAGGTTCAATAGTTTGCTCAGATCGGGAATCTCATCTGGAAAAAGGAATGATTATGTTTGTTCCGGCTGGAACATCCGTTAAAATAGAAGGTTCGCCTTGGACAGAAAGTGAATTGCAGTATTATAAGCTTGATCTTATGGTGGCTGAGTTGAAAGAAGAGACTTCGAACGCTTTGTCTAGAAGAAACACGGAGAAGCAGCAGGAACTTTCCCAAAGTCCAGATTCTCCGACATTATTACCGCTTATGCAACTCAGTTACAGTCCGTGGAGTTCCTGTCTGGAAGCCTTGGAACAAATACTGCGTCAACAGGTCACTGGCGATTGGCTGGAGCAATGGGAGGTACAGCTTCGTTTCCAGGAGTGGTTTCGTGCCTTGCTTCGCCATAGTGCCCTCGAAACAGAAGTACCCGATGACCGTGCCCGTCTTCAAAGTTCAATTCGTTATATTGGCGACCACTATGATCAGACCATAACCGTGGATGAGCTCGCAGCAGATATTGGTCTAACAAGAGCCAGCTACACTCGGCAATTCAAAAAAATTACGGGCAAGCTCCCGCTTGAATATGTAAATGCGGTTCGGCTGGAGCGCTCGAAGCAACTATTGCAGCTTACGGATGATCGCATCCATGAAATTGCACAGAATGTGGGATTTAGCAGCGAGTATTATTTTGGCCGCCGATTTAAGCAATACGCTGGTATTTCACCTGGGTTATACCGCCGTCATCACCGTCAAGAGGTTCGTGTCTTTGCTCCTTATCTGGAGGACTTTGTGTTGGCTCTTGGCGTAAAACCTGTACTGCAATGTTCGCATCATTCTTGGGGCAGGCAGCAATATTTGGGGTTGGATGACGTACCTGAATTTGATGTGAGCCAGATGGATGCGCAGTTTAATCTGGGTAATGTACCGGACTTTATCATGCTGGATAAGGGATATGATCGATGGAATCTGGACCGCTTCAAGCAGGTAGCACCTACATTTTACGTAGATCATTTGGGAGAGGACTGGCGCTCCATTTTAAGATCGACAGCCGATGTGTTAGGGAAGGTGAATCGGGTTCAAGATGTAATTGGTGCGTATGAGGACAAGGCAATGGAAGCTAAGAGTCGGTTAGCACGTTATATGCGTGGTCAAACAGTAGCTTTTTTGCGTATATCTGCTTCGGATATTACTCTCTATGGGGTTCAGCAGGGCTATGTCGGACCTGTAATTTATCAGGATCTTGGACTGACTCCCCACTCCCGTGTGCAGCAATGGACAAGACACGAGCGGAGGATTTTCATTGGATTGGACCAGTTAAGTCAGCTTCATGCGGATCACTTGTTGATTACATTTGACACTGGAAATTCTGCTAAACCTGGAGAGGAGCGCGAACTGCTCGATAGGGATGAATGGAAACGTCTGCCTGCGGTGAAGAGCGGTAATGTGTATGAAGTGGATTTTATGTCTTGGATGAACTACGGTGTGATCTCTCATGGGAAGAAGATTGAGGATGTATTGCGGTTTATGGCTTGATAATGAATGGTCTGTGAGATGTTTTTCGAAAAAATTAAGAAAACCATATAACTTTCAAAGCTATCAAAATTTTGTGATGTAATTTACAGGCACTCTATTAATCTACTGGGATTATCCTTTTTTAATCAATAATCTGTTTGTTTAATAGACTAAACAAAGGAATTTCAATTAGATTGAGGAATATCTTGTAACAGATGGGATATAACCTAAAGGAGCAGATTAATGATCAAGGATAAAATTCCAATTTGGTTCTGGTGTACCTCGGTAGTAGTTGTCATTATGCTAGTATATAACTTGTTTCAAGTAGATTCTCGTATTAACATGCTTGCACTAGGCATACTAAATATTGCTAATGCCATTCGGATGTGGAAGAAATATCGGAACTCAGCAATTATATTTTTGATAATAGGTGTTCTTTGTGCAGTTTTATTTTTCAAATATCTATTTCAATAATCAGAAGCCTGACCATCATATATCTGGCGGTCTTTTTCGTTTTTAAAAATTAAAACATTGGAGGAATTACAATGAGCGACAAACTACAAAATAACAAACACGCTGGATTCAACATCAGAGAAAATATTATAACATTCCATTTTAATGTATAATATAGGAAAAATAGAATTGGAGAAAGGAACTTCCTATGCGGAAAAAAATCTTGGCCGTACTTTTAGTAGTAGCTGTTATTGGGATGATTCCTGTTACAGCAATATCGACGACTATGGTTGCCGAATCGCATGAAATTTCGGGTGAAGATCTTCCTGAAAGCTTACGATATGATTCTAACCATCCAGATATAATTTATGTGAAGGATTGTGGGGCCTACGAGAAAGTGGATTCGAGTTTAGTAGATTACGGCGAAGAAGAATTTGTTTTCGATGATGTACAAAAGGTAACAGATAAAACGAATGTAATTGTTGCATATGATGCAACTTATATCAAAACAGGTGAATGGGAATAGCTAATTCATTGGATATACAATCTGGAAGCGCAAGGAGAGATTTATTCTTCTTGGGCTTTTTTTATATCCAATAAAAAATAAAAATCCAGAATTTAGCTGAATTTTATAGATTAGCAAGTTT
This sequence comes from Paenibacillus sp. FSL M7-1414, assembly GCF_038003195.1. Classification (NCBI taxonomy): domain Bacteria; kingdom Bacillati; phylum Bacillota; class Bacilli; order Caryophanales; family Paenibacillaceae; genus Paenibacillus; species Paenibacillus sp. FSL M7-1414. Next base: position 2,719,226 of record NZ_JBBOOS010000001.1, read on the forward strand.
ATGTTTAGACATATTTTCAAGTACATATTACATTAGTCACTTATTATATTAATAGGGGGATAATAGAGTGATTGCTAAGTTTAAGAAAACAGTATTTGCGGTAGTGTTATTATGTTTAATGAGCATGAACGTAGCTATGGCAGCAAATGAAGAAGTAGCTACAGTAGAAGGGATGCAAGGAATTTCACCTCCAAAGGAAACAGTTGTAACAGTAAATGGTACATATAGTGCGAATTATGGTAAAAATTCTATTGACGGTAAGTTGGGTACTCTTTGGAATTCGGGTGCAACAAAAGGAACAATTCAATATGTTTTTCCAGAGGAATTAAGTCTTAACTTTATTCAAGTTGCTGCGTATTCTAATCCTAAATCCAATAACTATTACACAGTGTACGGTTTGAAAGATGGTAAATGGATTTTGGTGAGCCCTAAAGTGGGAAGGTATGTAAATGCAACTGTTACCATAACCGAACCAGTAGCAATTACTCCAGGGGTCTACGAAGGCATCAAGGTAGAAGTAGATGGAGCGGCGTCATGGGCTCATATTAATGAACTTACGATAGGTGTAGTAGAGATGATGAATCCAAATATAATTGATCTGAAAGCAACTCCTGGAAATACTCAGGTCGGACTAAATTGGGGAGCCATAGATGGTGCAGAAAATTATATTGTGAGGTATGGGACGGAATCAGGAAAATATACTGAAACTGTTGTTGCTACAAAAGATGAAAATGGGAACTTTGTCATTCCTGCTCTTACAAACGGAACTACGTATTATTTTGTTGTAACGACTACGATTAATGGTGTTGAAACTGAATACTCCAACGAAGCATTTGCTACTCCGTATGGAGAAGAGCTCCCTAACCCAGAACCAGAAGAACCTACAACTCCGGAACAACCAGAGGAACCTTCCACTAACCGTGCCATCTTTGTCGTCACCATGACAACGGGTTTGGAGAAAGAATTCGACCTAAGTATGAAAGAAGTAAATGATTTCATCGACTGGTATGAAGCGAAGCAAGCTGGAAGCGGAAAAGCATCGTATGCGATCAATAAACACGACAACAACAAAGGGCCATTTAAGAGTCGGAAGGATTATATCCTGTTTGATCGGGTGCTGACGTTTGAAGTAAGTGAATACTAAAAAATGTGAAGTTCCTCCAGCTTAGCTGAAGGGGCTTCTTTTTTGTTACTTTGATGAATGAGCCAATGCAACTGCTCGAAAGGCTTGTTTCATCTTATTTTAGTGTAACGTTTACAAAAAAACAGGATAACGAGCACAAAATGCAAAAGCGGATGTCCTTGACTGAACGATTGTGACATACCATTAGAGTGAAGGCTGATCTGTAACGCAAGAATTGCAGTCTTCAAGCATAGCCATGAATGGCGGATGGGAGAGCTGTAATGACAAAACGGGTAATTCTGTTGGAAGAAGGTACGGCAGAGATGAAAGGGCTAATGGGCAGTAAAGGGGCTGATCTTGCAGAACTTATCCATGCAGGGTGGTCTGTCCCAGCCGGATTTGTAGTCACAACGGAATGCTGTCGCGAGTTCTGTACCCGTCTTGGACATCTTTCCGGTGAAGGAGAGGAAGAGATTATTAACGCGATCCGGCATCTGGAACAGCAAACCGGGAAGTTCTTCGGACATTCGGAGAATCCGCTACTACTCGCGGTACGTACGGACCAGGATCGAGCCTCAGCAACTGCGACACAATCACTGCTCAATGTTGGTCTGAATGATGTTACTGTGGAAGGACTCGCACGTCAAACCGGTGATCGGTTGTATGCACTCCAATGTTATCTAGATTACTTAGAGGAATATGGACAGCTGGTATATGCAATTCCGTCTGAATTTTTCACAAAAATATCAAGTCACGTCAAGGGTCGGGATGAAACGGAACTTGAATTAACCATTACCGAGTTTAAATATTTAATCGAAGGGGAGGGGCGTAACCCTTTTCCTCAAGATGTTCAAATTCAATTCAAAGAAGCAGTACGTGCGGTATATCATTCACAGCGTATTAAAGCATCCAGATCTCAGGACGAGATCATGCGTAAATCATATTACATCTCTTCGGAGCAAAGCGCTCCTGTTCTTATACAGACGATGATGCATGGAAAATGTGGAGAATCAAGCGGGACCGGAACAATATATACGTGTAACCCACTTACAGGAGAAAAGGGAATTACAGGACAATATGTCCCAACCGGGAACGCGAGCCAAACAGATCACAGCCTGGAGCGTTTACGGAATGACGAACCTGAGCTGTACACAAGTTTGCTGGAGATAGGTAGCCAGCTGGAGACGCATAAGGGAGAAGTGCAGGAAATCACCTTTGTGATTGAATCCGGCGCGTTGTATGTTGTGCAGACCCAGCCCGCACGATTATCCTCAACAGCCACACTGAGGAGTACTGTGGATTTTGTCCATGAAGGACTCCTCACCAAGGAGGATGCACTTCTTCGCATCGAACCTGCGCATATCACGGAAGTGTTGAAGCAACACTACACAGATTCTAACAGCGAAGCGAGCAATGGACATCTGCCCATACAGATCCAGCCAGTAACTAATGATGAATGTCCAGCTTATAACAACTCAGATTCACTTTTATCAGCAGATCTGCAACTACTGCTCAATTGGGCTGATGAAGTGAAAGAGTTGAAGGTACTGGCCAATATAGATCATCCACTGGATGCCAGGACATCACGGCTACTAGGGGCAGAGGGAATAGGTCTGTGCCGGACGGAGAACATGCTGTTATCACCTGCGCGGTTACCATTTGTACAAAAAATGATCCTGGCAGACAGTGAATCCGAACGCAGGCGTGGGTTGGAGCGTCTGTTGCCGATGCAGCAGTCTGATTTTGAACAAATATTCGAAGCGATGGATGGATACCCGGTAACGATACGTCTGCTCGATTCGCCGTTGCATGAACTGTTACCGGATCTGGGAGTGTTGGAGAAACGACGTGAGTGGTTACAAGCAGAGGAGTGGCAGGAGAAAAAAGACCATCAGATTGAACTGGAGGAACTGGAGCGTGTAATTCGCAGAGTCAGTGAATTGCATGAACATAATCCGACATTGGGGCAACAGGCTTGTCGGCTGAGTACGGTGTTCCCGGAGATCGTTGATATGCAGCTGGAAGCGATATTCCGCGCAGCGGTGAAAGGTATCCGGCAAGGCTGGTGGGTACGTCCCGAGATTATGATCCCACAGATCGGTCATGTGCATGAACTTCAGGTGATGAGAGATCTGGTGGATCATGTGGCTGACCAAGTGCTGGGTGAGGAGAAGCGGCATTGTCACTATAGAGTGGGGGCGATGATCGAAGCTCCGAGAGCGGCGCTGACGGCGACACACATTGCTCGCCAGGCTGACTTTTTCTCGTTTGGCACGGATGAGCTGACAGAGATGACATTTGGATATAGTCGTCATGAAGCTGAGAAGCGCCTCCTTCTCCTTCAACGTGATACGGACTCTCGTACGGTAACGAATAATCCATTTCATGTGCTGGATATTGAGGGAGTCGGACAACTCATTGAGATGGCGGTAGTCCAAGGTCGAATTCGAAAACCTAATCTGAAGACAGGGATCTGTGGAGAAAATGTTATAGATCTGGAGTCGATTACGTTCTGCCACCGCATTGGTCTCGATTACGTAAGCTGTTTGCCTGAACAGATCCCTTATGCACGAATTGCTGCTGCACAAGCAGCCATTAAGGGAGAGAGAGAGGGAGCGGACACGCAGAACACGGATATCTCTACAATTGCGTAACGATCACTCTGTCCTACACGGAACTTCCATGGAATAGCAACCAGAAAACTGTTATACTGAAATATACGTTTTGTAAAAGGAACGTAAAATTTCAGGGTAAGGGTTGAAAACGACCATGTATAATTCCAAAAATGAACGAACTTCATCACGGACCTTATTCGCCGTGTTATTCATTCTTATGCTGCTGAAGCTGTCACTGTTGCGGTATTTCTTTTTCCAGGGTCTGTCCGGCATCGGTCTGTTAACTGACGCATTAGGCGCACTAACTGTGGTTTGCCTGCTGGATCTGATCGTGCCCAAAGGCTGGAAGCGAGCAGTATACGGAGGATTTAATGTTCTGTTTTCTCTGGTGCTGTTCGCGGCTACGCTGTATAACGTTCATTTCAGTTCGGTACCCACCTATACCGCGCTAAGTGAGCTGGGGCAAGTTGCCCAAGTACGGGGAAGTATCGGACCACTGGTACGACCGGAGCACTTTCTGTTTTTTGCAGACATCGTACTGGCATTGCCAATATGGTTGATTATGCGTAGACGTGCTAGCGGGCGTAACCACAGCAGTTACCGCGATAGCGGTTTGACGTTTGGTAGAATTCGCAGACGTTACTGGGGCAAGCTCGGCGTTGCGCTTACGGCTGCATTCTGCATCGTGCTGTCTGGCAGTTTTATTGTCAAAGGTGAAACGATTGATAACGAGTTGGTGCGAGCCGAGAATCTCGGTTTCCTGAACTACCAGGTATCGTCTGCCATTCTGACGAGCAAAGAAAATGAGGCCATTGCCAATGGCAACATTAACGAAACCATTGCCAAGATCAATGAGCTGGTTAGCCAGTATCCGTATCAGGATAAACCAAGTGACGGTACAGCCGTGAAAGCCAAATATTTTGGTCAGGCCAAAGGTAGTAACCTGATTGTACTGCAACTGGAGTCCTTTCAGAATTTCCCGATTAATGCTTCATTGGATGGTCAGGAGTTAACACCGGTACTGAATGATCTGGCCAAAGAAAGCTATTATTTCTCTCATTTTTTCCAACAGATCGGACAGGGAAACACATCAGACGCGGAGTTCATGTCGAACACGTCTATCTATCCAACCGGAGTTGTTCCCATGTCAGCAGGGTATAGTGACCGTGAACTGCCGAGTCTTCCCAAGTTATTAGGAAAAGAGGGATATGAGTCCGAGACGTATCACGTTAATGACGTCACCTTCTGGAACCGGAACAAAATGTATCCGGCACTCGGATTCACTCGTTACTTCGACAAGCCCAGCTTCGAGAACGACAGATTCAATGACTTTGGACCATCGGATGAAGAGCTGTACCGTGTAGGTGTGGAAAAAATGACTGCGCATCAGGCTGCGAATCAGCCGTTCTATGCTCAGTTCATAACGGCATCGAGCCACTCGCCGTTTACGGTTCCCGCTGATCGTGCACGGATCACGATTCCTGCGACCATCACGAACAAACTGCTTCACGATTATCTGCAAGCGATCAACTATACGGATTATGCCATCGGTCAACTCATTAATGAGTTGAAGGCGAACGGATTATGGGATAATACTACTTTAGTACTCTACGGGGACCACTTTGGTCTGCCTGCTGATGAAGAGATCACACAGCAGATTCAGGCCAATCTGGGCGTCCCTTATGACGGTAAAGTAAGTCGATTCAATATTCCGTTAATGATTCATACGCCGAAACAGACCAAAGGACAAGTGATTGAGCAGCCAGGCGGTCAGTTGGATATGTTGCCAACGATTATGAATCTGATGGGAGTTTCGCTACAGGCTGAGAAATTCACTGCCTTCGGACATGATCTGCTCAACATGGACCACAATGCCTTTGGTATCCGGTATTACTTGCCAACGGGTTCATTTGTCAACGATGACATTATGTTTATCCCGGGTGCGGGCTTTGACGATGGAACAGCCTATTCGCTGAAGACATACGAGCCGGTAACGGATTTGGAACCATATCGTGCCGATTATGAACATGTGCTCAGCCTGATGAAACTGTCTGATGAGTATGTGAAGTTGCTACCGAAACGTGCACCATAAATCAATTTTCTGCAATAGGTCAGATCAAAAACGTCACCAGTTCAAAAGCTGGTGGCGTTTTTTTGCATGTTTCTTGCACAAGTGTGGTAATAAAGAGAATAACTAAAGTTTGAAACTGTAATAATTAATGTTACAATGGAATGAGCAAGAATGAAGTGAGCAAAAGCGCGTAATATTCGCTGATCTCATATTCACAGTACTTATGAACCTAACAGACGAGAGGATTGAATATATATGAAACTGAGTGTACTCGAACATGGACATATCAATGAAGGACGAAGTGTACAGGATACGTTGCAGGAAACGGTGAAACTCGCACAACATGCGGATCAATTGGGGTACTCCCGGTTCTGGATGTCGGAGCATCACGGTAGTGGTGCGCTGTCATTCTCCAGTCCTGAAGTTATGATTGCACATGTGGCTGCACATACGGATCGTATTCGTGTAGGTTCCGGTGGCGTTATGTTACCTCATTATAGTGCCTATAAGGTTGCAGAGAATTTCCGTCTGCTGGAAGCTTTGCATCCGGGGCGGATTGACCTGGGGATTGGCAGAGCACCAGGTGGTATGCCAATTGCCAGCAGAGCTCTGAATGAGGGGAAATCATCGAATGTACAATTCTTTCCGCAACAGATCGCGGATCTGGGCGGATACTTCCACGAGCAGTTGCCCGAGGATCATCGGTTTGCATCTCTGGTAGCCGGACCATCGGTTCCCACGGTACCAGAAGTGTGGTTGCTGGGTTCCAGCTCCGAAGGTGCGAGAATTGCTGCAGCGCAAGGGACGTCATATGCGTTTGCCCAATTCTTTGGAACACCAGGCGGCGAAGAAGCGATGAAACATTACCGCAGACATTTCAAACCGTCCATCCTGAATGACAAACCACATTCAATGATTGCTGTCTCGGCATTCTGCGCGGAGACAGAGGAAGAAGCTGCTGAACTTGCACGCAGCAATGAACTTTTCTTCTTACGCCTTGGACGAGGTCTTGAACAAAGTTCATTCCCATCTCTGGAGACGGTGAACAACTATCCATACACAGCGATGGAGATGGAACAGATTCGTCAACGTCGTTCTTTTTCCATCGTGGGAACACCGGATCAGGTGAAAGACAAAATTACCGCAATGGCTGAACGCCATGAAGCAGATGAAGTCATTATTGCATCAGCGGTCCATTCGTTTGAAGCACGTCTGCGCTCATTCGGCTTGATTGCAGAAGCCTTTGGACTCAAGCAGGACTAATGGTAAGCAAGCGGGAATAACTACTCTGAACAGACTGGAATCTTGCTCATGCAAGGTTCCGGTTATACTCTTGCGTGATCAGGGAGAGGAGAGATTCACATGCGCAGATGTGTCATTAGTGATATTCATGGCTGTTACGATGAATTTAATGCACTGCTTAAGCTTGCAGATTATAATCCGCAGCAGGATGAATTGATTTTACTCGGTGATTATGTGGATCGAGGTCCAAGCAGCAAACAGGTCATCGAACAGATTATGCAGCTTCAGCAACAGCACGATATTATGGTGATTAAAGGCAATCACGATGCCATGATGGTCAAGGCGTTAACCCAGGATGTTGAGCAATATGATCAACACTGGATCCGCAACGGTGGACTAAAGACGATGGCAAGTTATCTGGATCTGGAGCTTACTTATGATGAGCAACAGATAGATTGGGAAGCTTATGCTGAAGCCAAAAAGTGGATACGTACACACTATGAACACCATCTTCGTTTTCTGGAACAGCTTCCGCTGGTGTACGAGATTCCGGGTTATATTTTTGTGCATGCCGGGATCAACCCGGATATCGAGGATTGGAGAAGCCAGTCCGAGCGGGACTTCATTTGGATTCGTGAATCATTCTATTCCAAACCAACGACGATTAGAGAGACGGTCGTATTTGGACACACCCCCGTGAAGCATTTGCATGATGAGACAGGCATTTGGTTTGACCCGAGCGGAGACAAAATTGGCATTGATGGTGGTTGTGCCTACGGAGCACAACTGAACCTGCTGGAGATTAGCGAGGACGGCAGTCTACAGACCTTTTTTGTACGGCAAGGGCAGAGCGCGGAAGAGCCTGAGATTTAATGTTTTCGTTGCGTATCAGAGTTTCGTATGCTAATTTATAAGGTTGTACGATGGAATAAATAGGATACATAGCATATCAGCTTGAGGGAATGAACCAAGTTTGGCTATTTTCCAAAATGACTTGCCTGAGAATGATTTGCAATTAATTCGCTGTAAAGGGATTGGAATTAAGCCTTATTAGCGCTATAATCAGTAGGGTATGATTAAATATGACATATATTTTCTATATAAGTTCAACTAAACTTTTTACACGAGAACGGAGAGGACAGAAAAAAGCTGGAGAAGCGGAGCGTTCGCCTTTATCACCGGATTTTCCCTTTAAAAGGGAATCAAAAAATCTGGGGATAACAGCGATCGGAAGGTTATTCTGTCATCGGAGTGGCAAGTGTAAACATTCTTTGGTTAAACTTATATAAATCAGAATTGACGGAGGGCTATGAATATGGAAAAAGCGTTAATCTTCGGTCACAAAAATCCCGACACGGATACGATCTGTTCGGCAATCGCCTATGCGGATCTCAAAACAAAATTGGGTCAGGACGTTGAAGCTGTTCGTCTCGGCGAAGTCAATGGTGAAACCCAGTTTGCACTGGATCAATTCAAAATTGCAGCACCACGTCTGATTAAAACAGCTGCAAATGAAGTAAACAAAGTTATTCTGGTTGACCACAACGAGCGTCAGCAAAGTGTAAGCGATATTGAGGAAGTGACTGTTGTTGAAGTTATCGACCATCACCGTATTGCTAACTTTGAGACAAGCGGACCTCTGTATTTCCGTGCAGAGCCTGTAGGTTGTACAGCAACCATTTTGAATAAAATGTACAAAGAAAATGGCATCGAAGTGAGTGCACCGATTGCTGGTCTGATGTTGTCTGCCATTATCTCCGATTCCCTGTTGTTCAAATCCCCGACTTGCACAGAGCAGGACGTAGCCGCTGCGCGTGAACTGGCTGCCATTGCTGGTGTAGATGCAGACAGCTATGGTCTGGACATGCTGAAAGCCGGTGCGGATCTGAGCCAAAAAACAATTGCTGAACTGATTTCCCTGGATGCCAAAGAATTCGTAATGGGTCAATCCAAAGTGGAAATTGCACAGGTTAATGCTGTTGACGTGAATGATGTTCTCGTGAAGCAACCTGAGCTTGAAGCAGCTATTGAAGCGATCATTTCCAGTAAAGGTCTTGACCTGTTTGTATTTGTCGTAACAGACATTCTGAACAACGATTCCGTAGCTTTGGCATATGGTACATCCACTAAAGCGGTGGAAAAAGCCTACAATGTGACGCTGTCTGATAGCAGAGCTATCTTGAAAGGCGTAGTATCACGCAAATCACAAATTGTACCGGTTCTGACTGAAGCATTCAACACGCTGTAAATCAAACCGATTGGCATATTCATACGCTGATATGTATTACAAAATAAGTAGCAACACCATCCTAGCCTGCTCTGATCCGTAAATGGTCAGGACAGGCTTTTGATGTAGAGGAGGAAGAATCATGATCAAAAATGAAAAGATCAAAGCAGCCGAAGTGCAGCTGACCGGCCTGAATGGTGAAGATCTGGGTGTGATGTCCACGCAGGAAGCACTTTTACTTGCAAAGCAGCATAAAGTAGATCTGGTGTGCTTGTCCTTGATGACAAGTCCACCGCCATGCAAGCTGATTGGCGCAGGAGCGGCCAAAGCAGAAGCGCAACAGGCGAAGAAAAAAGCGAGTAAATCTCCCGATAAACGTAAAGTAAAGGAAATTCGCTTGAACCTTGCGATGGAAGATCATGACCGGGAGACGAAGCAGTCTCAGGCGGAGCGCATTCTGAAGAAGGGTGATTCGGTAAAACTCGTCATCCAGGTGCATGGAGCCAAAGAAGGAGTTGCAGGCAAGGAGTGGGCTGAGCAACTGAGCAAATCGCTGGCTAAATTCGGTAGCAAAACGACAGGTGTTCAGGTAAGTGGTAAACAGGTTGTTGTGCAACTGGACCCGAATGCGTAAACTGCCAGAAGTGATCCTCGATGTAGCACAAAGGTAACGCGAATGTTGATATAGTAATGATTTTTTGGATGTAAAAAAAGCCCAATGAGGTGGCAGGTTAACTGCTACTGTATTGGGCTTGTTTGTCATCACTTGGATTGAGGTATTGTTCGCAATTTAATGCAAAATCCGTTTCCGTTTCAGTAGTTCAGCTGCGTAAATAACGGCTGCCACCAAGTCGTACATATAACTGTCCGGGTAATACGGGCGTAGAACCAGCGGCAATATTATTCTGGCTGTTTTTGGCGAATCGGGATAAATAAAAGAAGTCCGGATAGATCACCATATCCATTAAGTAGGCGGAGACTCGGCTACCTGGAACGCGGAACTGATTCAGGGTACGTATAATCTCTTCGCCACTTGCAATACCAATGCCATGACCATAATACAAGTTCTCGCGCAGCATGAACGTATTCTCTCCCTGCCACTCGGGGGTTTCCGGAGAAACATCCGGATTTTTGAAATACAGCACATCTCCTGGCAGGGCGGTTTCGCTACCGTTTTTTTCGGTTAATCGCAGGTCACTGTCATAATGCCAGTCAAAGAGTAACAGATTGCGAAACAGGGAATTAAAGGCGTCTTCGCGAATGCTTCCCAGTACGCCACCATACAGCACAATAACGGTGGCTGTTGCACATTCAAAGGCATATAAGTGTCCATTCCTCCAGATATCCCGGATGCCGTCGGCGGGGGTCACGTTTGATCTTAGCTCAAACCCACCTTCCGCATTACGATTCCAGTAGGCAGGATTACATCTGGATTTTTCAAAGGAGGCAAAACTCACACCGCTTCGATCCAGTCCTTCCGCGGCTTCCACGAGAGAGCCCCTCAAGTCCCATTCAAATCGAAGATGATCCATGGATTGGTACACATACCTCGTTGGACGATTCTGGAGTTGCTGTAACCAATACCATTCAAAATCAGACCATTCCGAGCGGTTCAGCTGGACGGGTTGATTAGCAACAATGATCATGATCCATAACCTCCGTTCCTATTCGAATATTCAACATTGTATAATCGGGAGAGCACGGGTATTGTGTAGTATATGTCGATTCAAGTAGGGATTTTGTCCGATCTCGTTTATCAATGATGGCATTTGGGGTAGTACTCTATAGATGAAGTTATGTTCAGGTCGATCTATTCATACGGAATACATTCAGATTCTCATAAAGGAGGACATGTAATGTCGAAATCCATTACAGAGAGCCGATCTCTGTTCGAACAATTGTATACGCACGCACCAATCGGCATTGCTGTCGCATCGCATGTAAATGGACGGTGGCTGCAGCTTAATCCTGCATTTTGCGAGATGCTTGCATACAGTGAAGATGAACTGATCGATACTTCGGTCATACATATGATCTACGAAGAAGATCTGCATATGGAGGAATTCCGCAGCAAGTTCTGGGAAATGACTCATGAAACAAGTCCGATGTACGAGACGGAGGTTCGTCTGAAACGAAAGGACGGTTCGTTATTGTGGGCAACCATTAGAGCTTGCATTGTTAGGGATGAAACGAATGGTGAGCCATTGTATCTGTTGGTACAGGCTGCTGACATTACGAAACAAAAAGATGCAGAGGAAATCCTCATTGTGCAACGTAAGCAATTGGAAGAGAGCAGTCGCATCTCTCGCCTGCTGGCGGAGTCTTCACTAGACCTGATTGCAATACATGATGCCGATTCAAGTCGTACATTTAAATATGTATCAAATGCATGTAAAAGCATGTTGGGCTATGAGTTGGAAGAAGTTATAGGTAAGCCGGGAACTTTTGTTATCTATCCGGAGGATGTACCTTTGGTTGAAGCGTACGTAGAAGAGCAGAGAAAGGGTCTGGCTCCCAAACGGCTCAATTATCGCCTGTTACATAAGGATGGATCTACGGTATGGGCAGATACGATTACGCACTATGTATATGACGATTCAGGTGAATTAATGGAGATGGTCGCCGTAACCCGGGATATCACAGCCAGCCAGCAACAACAGTTAAGCATGCAGGAGTACAGATCGTTATTTGACTGTAATCCCCTAGGTGTGGCTTCTCTTGATCTGGAAGGCAATCTGCTGAAAGCAAATATGGGTCAGGAACAGTTGACAGGACACACCAAGGAGGAGCTGCTGAGTCGGCCTTTTGATCACCTCATTGATCCTGTGGATCTGGAGAAGACTCGATATCATTTTGAGGAAACGGTGAAGGGCAATGCACAGAGCTACGAGATAGGTTTAATTCACAAAAATGGGCAGCGAATTGAAACAAATGTGATTAATGTTCCTATTATACTTGAGGACAAAGTTGTTGGGGTCTACGGGATTACGAGTGACATTACAGAGTCCAAACGTTACGTCGAGGAAATCGAGAATCTTAGTTATGAACGGGCATTGATTTTGAATGGCATGTCTGAGGGTGTTATTGGACTGGACCTGGAAGGGAATCTGAACTTTGCCAATCCGGCCGCTGCGGAGATCATGAACTTCTGTCCAAGTGAATTGAATGGCAAACCATTAGAACAGATGATGATCCAAATGCAGAGCGAAGGCATCCCCTACCCATCCAAGGATACACCAATTCTACAGGCTGTTCGTGAGGGACGAGGTCTGCCACGTACCGAATCCGTATTCTGGAGACAGGATGGGTCCAGTTTCCTGGCAGAGTTCCAATTGAAGCCGATTATGGATCAGGGTAGAACGCGCGGAGCAGTGTTGGTTTTCCGTGATATGACATCTGTTAAGGACATCATACGTGCCAAGGAAGCAGCAGAGCATGCAGACCGGGCAAAGTCCGAGTTTCTCGCCATCATGAGTCATGAGCTTCGTACGCCATTAAACGGCATCATGGGCATGGCCCATCTGTTAATGGAAACCGAGCTGGATGATGAGCAGAAAGGTTTTGCGGAAATCATGATTGATAGCGGCGAATCCCTTTTGTACATTTTGAACGAAATTTTGGATTTCAGCAAAATCGAAGCAGGCAAAATGGATCTTGAGCGAGCACCTGTAGATATTAAGGCGATGCTGGGTGGGGTGATCGAGCTGTTTGCACTGAAGGCATCAGAGAAAAATATTGAACTCTATTGTGAAGTGTCGGATCACATTCCTGAACGCATTCGAGGGGATGAGACACGGATCCGGCAGATTTTGATCAATCTGGTGGGTAATGCCGTTAAATTCACAGAGCAGGGCCGTATTATGGTGAGCGTAGGTGCTGATTTCTCAGATGAGCATGGTCAGGATAACCTGATGTTGACCTTTAAGGTAAGAGATACGGGGATTGGCATTCCAATAGAAAAGCAGCATCAGTTGTTCCAATCCTTCTCACAGCTTGATCCGGCCATCAATCGTAAGTTTGGCGGGACAGGTCTAGGCCTTGCGATCAGCAAAAAACTGGTGGAGTTAATGGGCGGAGCGATTGGAGTACAGAGTGAGCTCGGTGAGGGGGCAGAATTCCAGTTCACCCTCGTAGTGGAGCGGTGGTTAGAGGAAAGTAATGACCCGATCGAAATCACCACGAATGATGAACTGCAATTGGATCGAGCGAGTCTTGCCCATGACATCAAAATTTTGATTGCTGAGGATCAAGCGGTCAACAGTCATCTGTTGGAGGAGATGCTGCGAAAGTTTGGCGGAGTATGTGATATTGTTGAGAATGGTGCACAGGCCGTCGATTCATTGAACAAGATTCAATATGACCTGGTGTTTATGGATATTCAAATGCCCGTTATGGATGGGATTGAAGCGACCTGCCACATCAGACAGACCCACCCAGAAATACCGGTTATTGCAGCGATTACAGCTTTTGCAGGCGCCGGTGACCGTGAGGAGTGTCTGAAATGCGGGATGCAGGACTTTATCAGCAAACCGTTTCATTCCACAGAGATTAGCCGTGTACTGAATACATGGGTTCCATATATCCGCTCTCAAAGGGTAACGTAACGGAAAAATAACCTGCGCCTTGAAATTCAAGGTACAGGTTATTCTGTCATTTACGACCAGCCTCCGATTAAACCGGAGAGAGTCACGCATTCGTCATCTTCCAAATCTGCAATCAGAGTGAGTTCTTCGTTGTCTTGTGGATCAACGGAGAATAATTCACGGCGTCCGTCCTCATGCACAATAATGACTAACTGATGGCCGCCCTTTGTATCAAACTGGTACTTAACTCCGATACCAGGTAGTGGGCATTCGCGGATATTCATGAAACCTGTCACCTCTTTAGCTTTGCTTAATAAAAAATTAACCGTTCACACAGTACGGATGTATTCTACTATCCATAACACCGTTTGGCAAGTCACAAATAAAATTGGTGTGAAGAATTAATTTTTTCCGCGATATGAACTTGCACTGTGGCGCTGTCTGGCCCGCCTGCGACGAACAAAAAACCACATGAGCAGAGCAGCGATTAATAATAGACCAATGACTGCAATGATGATGATATTCCGGATATTAGGAACCTGTACAGTCAGATCCAGTTTATTCATCTGGAGGGGTGAAACGTGCCAAATGAGCGTTTTTCCGCCATCCTCTACTTGATCGGCATTGGAATCGGCTGCCTTGATGGGCAAAGACAACTTGAAGTCAAAGTTAACATCTTTTAACAAGAGGTTTTTAAGAAAGCTAGGCACCTTGTTAATTTGATTTTTGATCTCACCATCGGGCATGGACTCCATGAGGTCGGCTTCTGCTGTAATGTGCATCTTGGAAGTGAAGAAGCCGGGGGAAGTTGTTTGTTCAACTTTGATCCCTTGTGGTAACTTGGACGTATCAAAGCTGGTTTTATTGCTTTTTTCATAATGGGTGGTCGCTGTGAGCTGCTTCTGATCTCCCTGTTCCGAAACCTCTGCCTGGAAGTTATTTCGATTCAATGCATCTGCGATCAGAGGCATGAGATTGTCTTGTCCAATTTTTCCAAGAGCAGAGTTCTTTACGTTGAGATTGAGATCCAGATCCGTTGATCCATCCATATTTACCGTTAGATGGGCTTCTCCATCAGCACAGGCGGTCAAAACAGATAACATAAGGGCTAATAAAACAGTAAGAAATAGCTGACGTAAGGGAATGCGAGTTGACATGTCTTTCAACCTTTCTGAGTAAAAATCCAAATTCCATTTCATAGAAGTATAGTATACACCGTAAGCATGGCGGATGAAACTTTGCACCGTGCAGTGAGGTACGTATGATTTAGTGTGATCGAGGAAATAATCCATTTATTAAAATTAAAGATTTCGTATTTTTGTCAATGTTCGGTCAATTCAAACGGCGTTTCACCGTGTACACTAGTAGTAGTGTGATGAATATACGGAAGCAGGGAGGTTACATTCATGACATATATCATTATTATGGCCGTTATTATGGTCGTGGGCATGGTCGGAATGGGCTGGTTCTATCAGATTATGGATAAAGACCAAAGCTAGTATTTTTCATGTGAAAAGAAGAGACAACCTATAAGCTGGCTTCGCTAACGCGAGGCGGGCTTATTTGTGTGGGGAAAATTTTGAGGCACTGACCTTACATAAGCACGTAATATATGTAACCATTCATGTTGTACAATTTGACCGATGGACAAATATTTTTCGTAATTATGGGATTTTTTAGCTGCTCTTTTGTATAATAGGGGGTAGTTTAACTCGGGATACTCCCGAAATTCTGCCAAACAGGAAAGGATGTACATAAATGAAATTTAGTGAGTATACGTATACACGTCCGAATCTGGAACACATCAAGACATCTTTCCGTGATCTGTTGAGCGGTTTTGAAGCTGCGGCAACGGTTGAAGAACAGAGTGGGTTCATGGATCAGATTAACGCTCTGCGCAGTGATTTTGAGACACAAGCCCAATTGGTCTACATCCGTCATTCCATTGATACCAATGATGAGTTTTACAAGGCGGAGAACGAATTTCTGGATGAGAATGCACCCATTGTGCAGGAATATATCACGGATTTTTACCGTGCATTGGTTAACTCCAAATTCCGCAACGAGTTGGAACAAAAATGGGGTTCACAGCTGTTCCAACTGGCGGATCTTTCACTGAAAACATTCAGCCCGGAAATTATTGAAGAGCTCCAGAAGGAGAACAAACTTTCCACAGAATACAATCAGTTGATCGCATCGGCCAAAATTCCGTTTGAAGGTGAAGAGCGCACGTTGCCACAGCTTCATCCATTTGAACTGTCCACGGATCGCTCCATGCGGGAGCGTGCTTCGGAAGCCAGATACACGTTCATGGCTGAACATGAAGCTGAATTCGATCGCATTTACGACCAACTGGTTAAAGTACGTACACAGATCGCGAAGAAACTGGGATATCCAAGCTATGTGGAACTCGGCTATGATCGTATGAACCGTACGGATTACAACGCCGAGATGGTTGCCAACTTCCGTGCACAAGTTCGTGATTACATTGTACCTGTAGCGACCAAGCTCAGAGAGCGCCAGCGTAATCGGATTGATGTGGATACGCTTTATTATTACGATCAGGGCTTCAGCTTCAAGACGGGTAACCCGACACCTAAAGGTGACGCGGACTGGATTATCGATAATGGTAAAAAAATGTACGCTGAATTATCACCAGAGACGGATGCATTTTTCCAGATGATGGCCGAAAACGAGCTTATGGATCTGGTAAGCAAAAAAGGTAAACAGGGCGGCGGATATTGTACGTTCCTGAACGATTACAAAGTGCCGTTTATCTTCTCCAACTTCAACGGTACATCCGGTGATATTGATGTATTAACGCATGAAGCAGGTCATGCTTTCCAGGTGTATGAAAGCCGTGATTTTGCAGTGCCTGAATACAACTGGCCGACATATGAATCGGCTGAGATTCATTCCATGAGTATGGAGTTCTTCACATGGCCGTGGATGCAGTTGTTCTTCAAGGAAGATACGGACAAGTACAAGTTTGATCACCTGTCTTCTGGTCTGTTGTTCATTCCGTATGGTGTAGCTGTGGATGAATTCCAGCATTTTGTGTATGCGAACCCGGATGCAACTCCAACGGAGCGCAAGCAGGCTTGGCGCAACATTGAGAAGACCTATCTGCCACACATCAATTACAAAGATAATGCGTATTTGGAGCAAGGTGGTTTCTGGCATAAACAGGGTCACATATTCTCATCGCCATTCTATTACATTGACTATACGTTGGCACAAATCTGTGCATTCCAGTTCTGGAAACGCAGCAATGAGGACATGAAGTCCGCATGGGCCGATTATCTGACATTGTGCAAAGCGGGAGGAAGCCTGTCCTTCACCGGATTGGTTGAACTGGCTGGATTGAACTCACCATTCGAGGATGGCTGTGTATCCTCCGTAATTGGCGATATTGAGGCATGGCTTGACGGCGTGAACGATAAGGCGCTGTAAGCCTTCGTAAGGATGCTTTTAGTGTAAGTACCTTCGGTAAGGTATAAGTAGTGGATAAAGCTTTAAGATAGATAAGTAAGACGGCTTGGAGACCTTCGGGTGTCTGGGTCGTCTTTTTCATTACGGGGAAAAATCAACCGCAAGTGTAACATTTATCGGTTTCATTGTGATTTATTTCACTATATATGAAAACGGATTCAGTTACAATGAAGATAGTAAATCAGGGGTTACAGGAGGCTGGTTCAAATGGCAACACATGCATATTATGTTCCGCCCGTGAACTTGATGGGTAGAGGTTGTTTACAAGAAGCAGGTCAGATGATTGAACAGATGGGTATCCGCAAGGCGCTGGTTGTAAGTGATCGTCAATTGATTACTTCAGGCGTTGCTGAACAGGTACTGTCTATACTAAGAAAATCAGGGTTAGACTATGTAGTATATGATGAGGTTCAGCCTAATCCAACATGTCAGAATGTACATGATGGACTACAAGTATTCCAGGATCATGGCTGTGACGCCATTATATCGATAGGCGGAGGTTCACCGCAGGATGCTGCCAAAGGCATTGGCATTGTAGCTACGAACGGTGGGCATATCCGTGAATATGAAGGATTTCATCAATCAAAACATAAGTCTGTGCCACTTGTGGCTGTTAACACAACGGCTGGCACATCGAGCGAGGTGACAATTAACTACGTGATTACAGATGAGGAACGTAAAGTAAAGATGGTGATGGTGGACCGCAACAGTCTGGTCTCCCTGTCGGTTAATGATCCTGAGCTGATGCTCAGCAAACCTGCAAGTCTCACAGCGGCCACAGGAATGGATGCGTTGACACATGCCGTAGAAGCGATGGTTACACCCGGTGGATTTACAGTGACAAGTGCGACAGCTGCAGCAGCTGTTGAACTGATCTTTGAATACTTGCCAAGAGCCGTGAGAGACGGCAGTGATCTGGAAGCGCGGGAACATATGACGTATGCGTGTTTCCTTGGCGGGATTGCTTTTAATAATGCGGGCCTGGGTTATGTCCATGCGATGGCGCATCAACTGGGTGGCGTATATGATCTGCCGCATGGTGTCTGTAACGCAATGTTACTCCCCTATGTGGAAGAGTTGAACGCCAAGCATGTACCCGGCAAATTCCGTCATATTGCTAAGGCCATTGGTATGGATGTGAAGGGTAGAAGTGATGAGGAGTGTTCCGATTACGTTATTGAGGCCACACGTCAGCTATCGAAGGAAGTCGGGATCCCTGAGAAACTGTCTGAACTGGGTGTAAAAGATCCCGATGTGGAACTGCTTGCCGATAACGCGATGAAAGATGCCTGTGCACCAGGCAATCCCTATCAACCGTCCAAGGATGAGGTGATGGAGCTGTTCCGCAAAATTATATAGACTGTTTCAGAAACGGATGCATCAAAATAACAGACAAAATGAGCCGGGATCGAAAGTCGGCTTTTTTGTCATGTGAACTCATTCTTTTTACTTATTTTTCCACTTAATGTTTGCACAAAAACTAAAGGATTTTGCTTCTCTATTATCGAATACAATATGAATAACAGCGGCAAGAGAAAGGGTAATCTTACCCGCAACTTGATGTCGATGTTTTCCAGTAAGATTCCCCAGTCCGTTTCGTGTTTAATGTTAAATAGGAGTAGACTATTTCATTGTTCACGAGCTACACCTTAAGTTCTGCATCTAACATTCACCTCTGTAAGACAGTCAAGCAATTCTACACCAGCATCATCTCTATTTCAGGCTTTACAATCCAAGAAGTTAAACTGCAACAAAGATTCATCGGTTACACATCTGTACAGCAAGCTCCTAATCAAGACAACAGTGTCCACACAACAGAATATCGATTATGGGCTCTGAAATGAATCAGAACGAATGCACGTGGAGGAGGCTGTAATGATGGCGAAAAAAGAAGTTGTAGCGATGCTACTTGCCGGAGGGCAAGGTAAGAGGTTAAAAGGATTGACCAAATCACTGGCTAAGCCAGCTGTATATTTTGGGGGCACGTACCGAATCATTGATTTCCCGCTGAGTAACTGCTCTAATTCTGGTATTGATACAGTGGGTGTATTGACCCAATATGAACCACTTGTCTTACATTCCTATATTGGCATTGGCAGTGACTGGGATCTGGATCGGAAAAACGGCGGGGTATATGTACTTCCTCCACATGAACGTGAAGACGGTAGCAACTGGTACCGGGGTACAGCGGATGCGATCTTCCGGAACCTGAACTTTATTGAACAATTCGATCCTGAGCATGTGCTCATTCTGTCAGGGGATCATATCTATAAGATGGACTACGAAAAAATGCTCCAGTATCACAAAGAAAAAGATGCGGATTGCACCATATCGGTCATTGATGTCTCATTGGAAGAAGCCAGCCGGTTCGGAGTGCTGAACACCAACGATGACTATAGCATCTATGAATTTGAAGAAAAACCTCCTGAGCCCAAGAGCACACTGGCTTCCATGGGTATCTATCTCTTCAAGTGGGATGTACTGAAACGTTTCCTGATCCAGGATGAACAACAGGCATCCACCTCCTATGATTTTGGTAAAGATATTATTCCTTTATTGCTTGAAAATGAAAAATCCTTATATGCGTATCCATTTGAAGGTTATTGGAAAGACGTTGGTACCATTCGCAGTCTGTGGGAATCCAATATGGACCTGTTGGACGAAGATACACCATTTAATCTGAATGATCCGGACTGGCGTATTTTCACACGTAATCCGAACCAACCTGCACAATACATCTCACCTTCGGGCAAGGTGCGGAATTGTATTATTAGTGAAGGTACCGTAGTGCATGGTGAGGTCAATCATTCTGTTCTGTTCTATGGAATTGAAGTTGGTGAGAACAGTGCGGTCATCGATTCGGTGATCATGCCAAGAGTGAAAATCGGGCAAAATGTGCGCATTTACCGAGCTATTATCGCAGAAGGATTGGTTATTCCGGATGGAACACAGATTTCGCCTGCACCGGAAGATGAGAGTGATATATTGCTCGTGGATCAGGAAGAACTGGAACGTCAGCTTCGCCAAGGAATAACTAGCAAGGCCTAATTGAAGTCAAAAGGACGGTGCATGCGATGAAACAATTGATCGGAGTTATTAACCTTGACCATGAACTTGAAGAATTGAAGGAATTGACGTATTTTCGCTGCGGAGCCGCGGTGCCTTATGCCGGGCGTTACCGTCTAATCGATTTTGTTCTATCCAATATGATGAATGCAGGCATTGAGAGTATTGGTGTATTTGTACGGCGAAAATATCGCTCGTTGATGGACCATCTTGGTGACGGTAAACCTTGGGATTTGGATCGCAAGCATGGTGGCATGTTTATTTTGCCACCAGACTGGAACGATCCAACAGATACATCACAAGGGGATTTGCAGCATTTCCATAACAATTTGGACTTTTTCCACAGAGGGGCAGGACAATATGTTGTGCATGCGGGCAGTCGCCATGTGACCAAAGCAGACCTCCAGGATGTCTACAGGTATCACATCAGTAAAGGAGCGGACGTTACACTGGTCTGCAAAAAAGTAGATCAGCTGCTACCTGAGCATGACGCCTGTGTCAAAGTTGAACATGACGGGGACGGTAACGTGGTGGACATTCACCAAAGCGCTAATCACCCGAATATATATACAGAAATTTTCATTATGGAAAAAGAATTGTTCTTGCGCCAGGTGCAACGCTGCATCGATCATGGCGAGAGCCATTTCTTCCGGGATGTGATTCAAAAAAATCCGGATGGATTGAATATCGCTGCGTATGCATATGATGGCTATCACGCAGTCATCAATTCCATTGACAGTTATTATCGCAACAGTATGGATCTGCTGAACACAGGGCAATATGAACAACTTTTCAAGGAAGATCCGATCCAGACCAAAATTAAATACGAAGCGCCTGCCAAATACCTGGATACCGCCGATGTTAAACATTCACTTCTCGCGAATGGCTGCATTGTTGGTGGAGAGGTGGAGGACAGCATTCTGTTCCGTGGGGTACAGGTGGCCAAGGGTGCCAAAATAAAAGGTTCCATCATCATGCAGAAATGTTACATTGGTGAGGGGACGGTACTTGAGAATGTCATTCTCGATAAAGACGTGAAGCTGACCGGAGGACAGACGCTGATCGGCGACCCGTCGAATCCATACATTTTAGCGAAAAGTACTATTATCTAATGCCCCCACGTAACCGATATCTTCTATAAATATATATAAAATAAAAATCCTGTAGGATGGATTTAAGGTTCATGGACGAACGTTGTTTGGTAAGAGCGTAGGCAGTAAGTGAAGGGGACGAAATCGATTCTGAAGAAGCGTAGCGGTCTCCTAAAAGCTTTCTGCAAGAAAGCTGCTTCGAAAGCATATGCTGTCTTCAAATTTTACCCTTGATTATATAAATTCAACTTAAACATTTACACAAAACGGAGAGGACAGAAATGACCTGAAGAAGCGTAGCGCTCGCCTTTATCCCCGGATTTTCCCATTTTAAAAAGGAATCAAAAAAATCTGGGGATAACAGCGATCGGAAGGTTATTCTGTCATCGAAGTGTCCAGTGTAAATATTCTCTAGTTCAATTTATATGAACCGCCACCATCCTGCAGGATTTCCCCGGGAGGAACCTACTTTTGTTTGACAACAAGGAAACGTTCAAGAGTATATTTACACGGAATCTGGTCAGCAAATTGGGCAAACCGATTGAAGAAGCAACACAGGAAGACGTGTACCATGTACTGGGAAGCATGATTCGTGAATATGCAGGCCAGGATTGGGCAGCGTCGAATCAGGGGTTCAAGCAGCGCCAGGATAAACAGGTCTATTACTTCTCGCTGGAATTCCTGATTGGACGTCTGCTCGGCAACAATCTGTTGAATGTGAATGAATTGGAATTGGTGCGTGACAGTTTAGCTGAGCTGGGCTTCTCCTTGGAGGAGATAGAAGAACAGGAGGCGGATGCAGGACTCGGTAACGGAGGTCTGGGACGACTCGCTGCCTGTTTCCTGGATTCACTCGCATCACTACGATATGCAGGACATGGTTGCGGGATTCGATATAAATACGGGTTGTTTGAGCAAAAAATCATCAATGGTAATCAGGTAGAGCTACCCGACAATTGGCTGGATAAGGGCAATGAATGGGAAGTACGCCGTCCAGACAAAAAGGTGGAAGTACAGTTCTGGGGCCGAGTAGAAGCTCATGAGCAGGATGGAGAATATCAGTTTGTTACAAAAGATGCCGAATCGGTTGTCGCCATTCCCTATGACGTGCCTGTCATCGGTTATGGTCAAACCCATGTGAATACATTGCGTCTATGGAGTGCCGAGCCAAAGCGCGAGACTTCACTCGACACCCCTTCGAACTACTACGGTTATCTGGATTATAGCCGATCGGTTGAATCAATCTCGGAATTCCTGTATCCCGATGATTCCCAGTACGAAGGAAAGCTGCTGCGATTGAAGCAGCAATACTTCATGTGCTCAGCAGGTGTACAGAGCGCCTTGCGTACGTTCAACAAGCTGGAGTTACCGTATGATCGTTTGCCTGATAAAGTGGCCTTCCACATTAATGACACGCATCCAACCTTGGTTATTCCAGAACTGATGCGCATCCTGATTGATGTGAAGGGTTACGGCTGGGATGAAGCATGGGATATCACAACCCGTACTGTATCGTATACCAATCATACAACGCTTAGTGAGGCGCTTGAGAAGTGGCCTGTATCCATGATCAGCAGGCTGCTGCCACGAATCTACATGATCATTGAAGAGATCAACAAACGCTTCTGTGGCATGCTGCTGGACCGGTATCCGGGAGATCAGGATCGCATAGGGCATCTGGCGATTGTTGCAAACGATCAGGTACGGATGGCGCATTTGGCGATTGTAGGCAGTCATAGCGTGAATGGTGTTGCTGCTCTGCACACCGAGATTTTGAAAGAGCGCGAGATGGCTCCGTTCTATGAACTGTATCCAGAGCGTTTCAATAACAAAACGAATGGTATCACCCATCGCCGCTGGTTGATGCATGCCAATCCGAAACTGTCGGATCTCATCACGGATACAATCGGTAACGAATGGATAACAGAGCCGGGCAAGCTGGACCAGTTGGCTGGTTTTGCGGATAATACATCATTCCAGGAGCAGTTCCGTTCAATTAAGCGGGATAACAAAGAGCGGCTTGCTGCGTATATTCTGGATCATACCGGGACAGCAGTGAATCCGGATTCCATCTTTGATGTACAGGTGAAGAGACTACACGGGTACAAACGTCAACTGTTGAACATTCTGCATGTTATGCATCTGTATAACCGGCTTAAGAATGATGCTTCGTTTGATATAGTACCACGTACGTTCATCTTTGGTGCCAAGGCAGCGCCGAGTTATTATTTTGCCAAGAAAATTATCAAGTTGATCAACAACGTGGCTGACACGGTGAATCGGGATGCGGCCGTGAATGACCGCTTGAAGGTATTTTTCCTCGAAAATTATTCCGTCTCTCTTGCAGAGAAGATCATTCCCGCTGCGGATGTTAGTGAACAGATCTCAACCGCAGGTAAGGAAGCTTCCGGTACGGGCAACATGAAATTTATGATGAACGGTGCTTTAACGATTGGCACGATGGATGGAGCCAACGTGGAGATGGCGGAGCAGGTTGGGGAAGAAAATATGTTCATTTATGGTCTGCGTGCAGACGAAGTACTTGAGTATTATCGTTCCGGCAGCTACCGTCCGAATGAGATTGTGCAGCACGATGAACGCATTCGCGAGGTCGTGGAGCAACTGGTGCATCCAGGTGCATTCTGTTATCGTGACGGGGAGTTCTGGGATATTTATGACTCCTTGCTGGCCCATGGTGACGAATACTTTGTATTGCGTGATTTTGCTGCTTATGCCGACGCGCATGCTGCGATTGACCAGGCGTATCGGGATATTCCGGGCTGGACTCGGAAAGCGATATTAAACACGGCACATTCCGGCATATTCTCCAGTGATCGTACCATTAGTGAGTATGCGACAGATATCTGGGGTATTCATCCCGTGTCCGGGAACTGGAAAGGTTAAGCATAGATTGTTAAACAAACAAGTCCCCTTGTTCACAAGAGCTATCTCTGCTGGTAAATCAACCAGCGTAGAGAGCATCTCCTTGAAGAACAAGGGGATTTTGGCATACAGTGTATCATAGTGTCATTCAACTTGAAGATAAGCGAAACTTGCGTATCTTTCGTCATACAAGTTCGCACACAAAATCAAAAAAAAGATCTGGATCTCAGTCATACTACATAAGAAATCGTTTGATATTTTGAATTAGATAGGGGAGCCGTCACTATGGATCATTACACACGAATTCAGCTTGCTATTGAGTATTTGGAACAGCATTTGCAAGATGATTTTAATATCAGAGAGACGTCCGCTGCTGCGAGCTTTTCGGCGTTTCATTTTCAGCGTTTATTTCAGGCGATCACGGGATTCACGGTACTGGAGTACGTGCGCAGACGCAGATTAACGGAAGCTGTAGGGATGCTGCGAGGCACATCGGAAGGCATACTGGACATTGCGATGAGCTTTGGCTATCAATCTCAAGAGGCATTTACCCGTGCATTTTCAGCCTACTTTGGAATGACACCGGCGAAGCTACGTAAGCTGGAAGTGGATCAGTTGCCTCTTCTGAAGATGCAACAGAGCATTGATTTTAACGATTATCGAACTTCGCTTGGTGGAACTTTTCACATGAACACACCCCGTCTGGTCACACGGGAACCGAACTGGATTGTCGGCTATGAATATAAGACCAACCTGAATGACAATCAGCATTATGCTGAAATACCCGGATTTTATCACGATTTTGGCATGGAACAGAAATTCATGGCGATCCAGGAGAGGACACGCCCTGATATGGCTTATGGTGTGGCCTGTCATTTTGAAGAGGATGGAGCATTTTCTTTTATTGTGGGTGAAGAAAGCAGTGGAGCATCGCAGGTACTTGAACCCGGTTTTACTTCGATTGAAATTCCGGGCGGCTTGTATGCAGAGTTCACCGTGGAAGGCTCCGGGCAGGATATTCGGAAAATGATCTATGGCAGCTGGTTGCCGCAGTCGAACTATGAACGGAGGGAAGGACCAGACTTTGAAGTGACGGATGTCTGGAAATCGACCCCTGAACAACTGGACATGAAGATATATATCCCGTTAAAATAGACCTTACCGCTTCGCGGAATTCAAGGTCGGAGGACAGATGAATGAGCGAAAAGTCGTGGCTCCACTCCAAGTGGATGCTGACCATTGTTGCTTGCATGGCAGCGCTCTACATACTGATTATGGGCATTTTACTGTTTGTCAGTGGTCGAACACCAGGCATGTATTATCAATATAATCTCGTACCCTTCGAGACGATTCGTCCACTTCTTATGGAGAGGGAGAGGTACAATACAGATACCTGGGTGAAAAACCTGTTTGGCAATATCGTATTGTTCATTCCGCTGGGTATCTGGATTCCATGGTTGTTTCGGAGGAGTCGTACGTTCCTGACCTTTACATCTACAGTTGTTTTGCTTCTGCTGGGTGTTGAGGTCACACAATTGATTACACGTGTAGGTTCGTTTGATGTGGATGACATTATTCTGAACACGATCGGTGCCTGGATAGGTTACGCTGGATTTAAGTTAGTCTTATATTCACAAAAAAAGACTCGGAATTGAACCGCAGATCGCGGTCCATGACCGGGTCTTTTTGCATAAGATACCTTTCAAATGTTTACAAGGGAATCATTTCGGATAAAACATATTAACGGCTTAATACAGTGAGCAGAAATTATATATATAAAATGAACTAAACATTTACGCGAAACGGAGATGACAGAAATAACCTGAGGAAGCGAAAGCGTTCGCCTAAAAGCTTTCTGAAAGAAAGCTGCATCGGAAGCATAAGCTATCCGCGGATTTTCCCCTTATAAGGGGAATTCATAAAATCTGGGGATAACAGTGATCGGAAGGTTGTTCTGTCATCGGAGTCCAGTGTAAATATTCTTTAGTTCAATTTATATAGTAGACAATGATGAGAGCGAGGTGGGCGATATCGTTTGGTGGAAAGAGAGTGTGGTATACCAGATTTACCCGAGCAGCTTTAAAGATTCGGACGGGGATGGATATGGCGACTTGCAGGGGATCTATGAGAAGCTCGATTATTTGGAGAATTTGGGCGTAGATGTGATCTGGCTTTGTCCCATTTACGATTCACCAGGACATGATAACGGATATGATATCCGGGATTACTACGGTATTTTACGCAAGTATGGCACGATGGAGGATTTTGATCGATTATTGGCAGAGGCACACAAGCGTGGTCTCAAGATTATGATGGACCTGGTACTGAATCATACGTCAGATGAACATGCTTGGTTTGCTGAATCGCGTTCATCAAAGATGAATCCGAAGCGGGATTATTATATTTGGCGTTCAGGCAAAAATGGGCAGGTGCCGAATAATTGGGAGTCCTATTTTGGAGGTTCGGTGTGGAAGCATGATCCCGAGACAAATGAATATTATCTGCATCTGTATTCCGAACAGCAACCGGATCTCAACTGGAACAATGCACAGATGGCAGAAGAGATGTATGAGATGGTGCATTGGTGGCTGGAAAAAGGGGTCGACGGATTCCGTTTCGATGCAGTAGCACATATCGCCAAGGCAGAGGGGCTGCCAAGTGCACACAATCCGGATAATCTGCCGGTGGTTCCAGCGTATCAGCTCTTTTCCAACCTGGAACAGGTACACTCCATCCTGAAGAAACTGAATAACATGATCCTGAAACCCTACGGACCCATGACAGTTGGTGAGACTTCGGGACTTGGGCCTGAGCAGGCCTTGGCTTATGTGGGGACGGATCGTGACGAGCTTAATATGGTATTCCAGTTTGAGCATATGTTCATTGATGCTAAATCCTCCGGAATTGGTAAATGGAACTATAAGGAATGGAAATTGACAGATCTCAAAGAAATCATGAGCCTGTGGCAAACGGTTTTGCATGGTAGAGGCTGGAACGCCAATTATATGGGGAACCATGATCAGCCACGTCCGGTTTCCCGTTTTGGTGATGACGGTAAATATCGGGTGCGTTCTGCTCAGATGCTGGCGACATGGATGCTTACACTCGAAGGGACCCCCTACATCTATCAAGGAGAAGAGATCGGCATGACCAATGTCGCTTTTCCGAATATCGAACAATACCGGGACATCGAGACCAAAAATTATTTCAATCATTACATTGGTCAAGGTAAGTCGAAGCATGAAGTCATGCAGGCGATCTGGCTGAAGAGTCGCGATAATGCCCGCACGCCGATGCAATGGGATGAGACGGAACACGCAGGTTTTACCCAGGGTCAGCCGTGGATTCAGGTGAATGATAATTATCCTGAGATTAATGTGGCTGATGCCGAAAGTGATCCGCAATCCATTTTGCATTATTACCGTAAGTTAATTGCGCTTCGCAAACAACATAAAGTGCTTATCTATGGCGCGTATGAATTGCTGTTGCCGGATGATCCGGATATCTATGCCTATACACGAACGCTGGATGATGAGCAGATGCTGGTCATTCTGAATTTCCGTGGGCATGAGCCTGAGATGCACTGGCCAGAAGGCTGGAATTCCAAGCATGCCAAGCTGATCATCAGCAATGTAAGCAGACGTTATTCTACCGATGAAGGTGCGATTCAGCTTCAGCCGTATGAAGCAAGGGTATATCGTAAGCAGCGGTGACACGGAGGCTAGCGTGATTTTGCGTTGGTGAAGAGGTATGATTTATAATAAATAGTGGTTTCAAAATAATCAAAACATATGTCGGGAGGAATCCAAGTTGTTGAATATTACGTTCCACGGTCACTCCAGTGTACAGCTGGGCACAGAAGAAAAGTCTCTGATCATTGATCCCTTCCTGCGTGGCAACGAGCTTGCCGTCACGAAGCCTGAAGATATTAAGACAGATGTTGTGTTGCTGACACATGCACATATGGATCACATCCTCGATGCTGAACCTATTGCCAAAGCAAATAACGCCAAAGTTGTGGCTATTGTGGAATTGGCTACATATATGTCTTGGAAGGGTCTGGATACACTCGGCATGAACATGGGCGGAACGGTAGATCTTGATTTTGCTCAAGCCAAAATGATTCAGGCGTTCCATACTTCCGGGATTGTGCTCGAAGAAGAACAACGGATCATGTATGCAGGTTTGCCTGCTGGATATATCATTAATATTGGTGGTAAAACAATTTTGCATGCCGGAGACACAAGTCTCTTCGGAGATATGAAAATGATCGGTGATCGTCATGATATTGATGTAGCCTTCTTGCCTATTGGTGGACATTTCACCATGGGACCTGAGGATGCGCTCCAAGCGGCCGAATGGTTTAATGCCAAACTGACGATTCCGGTTCATTATGATACATTCCCGGTAATTCGTCAGGATGCGGAACACTTCGTGCAACAATTGGCTGCAAAAGGGTTGGAAGGCCGTGTGCTCGCCCCCGGAGAATCGATTACCCTGTGATGCACATTTAACCGCTGTTCAATAATAAATGGATTTATGGATAAAGACGAATATCACGTCAAGAAAACTGACGCGATATTCGTCTTTTTTCGGTTCCAGGTTCAATTTTCACCAATAGAGTTGGTACAAATGACAAAAACATTGAAATTCCATTGTTGAACTCCCTTTTAGAATGATATAAAAAGTTACACGGAAACCAAACGGAAATCCGAATTGACCGCAAACAGGGGGAGTGTTCATGTCATTTATGAAATCATTATTTTTTCAAATTATTGTAGCGGTAATCATCGGGATTGGCGTAGGCATTCTGTGGCCGGATCTGGGTAGCTTGCTGCAACCGCTCGGAACAGGTTTCATCAAATTGATCAAGATGATCATCGCACCACTGATTTTCATGGTGATTGTGACAGGTATTGCCAAGATCGGTGATCTGAAGTCGGTAGGTCGCATCGGACTGAAAGCCATCGTGTGGTTCGAGATTGCAACTACAGTGGCGCTGGTACTTGGATTGGGAACAGCCAATCTGCTTCGCCCCGGTGCCGGAATGAACGTGGACCCTTCAACCATAGATGCAAGCGGCATTGAAGCAAAAACCAATGGTTCCGAGTTACCGCATACGGTAGACTTTATCATGAATATTATTCCGACAAGTGTTGTGGATGCCTTTGCACAAAATGCACTTCTGCAAGTATTGCTCGTGGCATGCCTGTTCGGGGTTGCCCTGGCAGCAACAGAGAGTAAGGCAAAAGAGAATGTACTGACGCTGATTGAGAACTTGCTCGGCATTGTGTTTCGTATCATCGGTTATATCATGAAACTCGCGCCGATTGGTGCATTTGGAGCCATGGCCTACACGGTAGGTGCTTATGGGGCTTCCACATTGTCGTCCTTTGGTCTGCTGATTCTGGCCTGTTACGGCGCAGCGCTGCTGTTTTTGGTCATGCTAGCATTGGCTGCCTGGTGGATTACCGGGCTGAATTTCCTGCAATTTGTGAAGTATACCCGTTCTGAAGTGATGCTGGCGATTGGAACCGGGTCATCAGAAGTGGTGATGCCACGCATGATGGACAAACTAACCAAGGCGGGTTGTGATCGTGCGGTTGTGGGTCTTGTGGTGCCGACGGGGTATTCGTTTAATCTGGATGGTGCTTCAATCTATTTATCGTTGGCCACGGTTTTTGTTGCTCAGGCCGTAGGGATTGAACTGACATTGATGCAGCAAATTACGATTTTGCTGGTGTTGATGTTAAGTTCCAAAGGCATGGCAGGAGTACCTGGCTCCGCATTCTTGGCCCTGTCCGCAACGGCAGTGGCTGTCAATGCTTTTCCGGTAGCAGCGGTTGCTCTGCTGCTTGGTGCAGATCGATTCATGGATACGATGCGTGTCTTCACCAACCTGATGGGCAACTGTGTTGCAGCATTTGTGGTGGCAAAATGGGAAGGTCTGCTGGATCAAAAGCGAATGCGTGCCGTACTCTCTGGTGAGATCAGTGCTGCTGAAATGGAAAGGGAAGAGCAAGCTGCACTATCTCTATTGAAGTTGAATATGCAGGAAAAACAAGGGAAAGCCGTTGTTTCACCGGAGATGTCGTAAGAAGCGTTTTTGAAAAATTCAACCAAGTTCAACCCAATTAGACCGTCTGTTGCCCGCACCAATGGTGGGAAGAACAGACGGTTTCTTGTTGTCCCAATACAGATATCATTGGGTTCACGAACGCAGGTTCCAAAATAAATGTTACAGAGGAAAGATTTATGGGGAATGTGTAGAAGAGGCGGAGAATATACATATTATAGTTTCAACTTGTATATACATGTTTACTTATGTAATATAGATATGAAGTTAGCCGAGAACATCACATAAGAGCATTACAATTTATTGGAGGCGTTAACATGAGTTCTAATAACACAACTCCGTCATCTTGGTGGAAGACATCAACGGTGTATCAGGTATATCCGAAGAGTTTTAATGATACAACCGGATCGGGTACTGGAGATATTCGTGGATTAACCGAGAAGCTTGATTATTTGCAGCATCTGGGTATCGATATTGTGTGGTTGCAGCCGGTATATGTATCTCCGCAGCATGATAATGGGTATGACGTAGCGGACTATTATCGGATTAATCCGGATTATGGAACGATGGAGGATTTTGACGAACTGCTGAAAGGTCTGAAGGCTCGTGATATGAAACTGATGATTGATATCGTGGTGAATCACTCCTCGACCGATCATGAGTGGTTCCAGCAATCCCGTTCTTCCAAGGATAATCCGTATCGGGATTATTATATTTGGAAAGATCCTGCTCCGGATGGCGGTGTGCCAAACAACTGGCAATCCAAGTTCGGTGGGCCTGCTTGGCAGTTCGATGAACAGACGGGACAATATTTCCTGACTTTATTTGATAAAACGCAGGCAGATCTCAATTGGGAGAATGAAGAAGTACGCAAAGCTGTACGGGATATGATCAAGTTCTGGGCCGAAAAAGGTGTGGATGGTTTCCGTATGGACGTGATCAACCTGATCTCCAAAGACCAGCGGTTCCCTGATGATGATGGTAGCGTGTCACCGGGTGATGGACGCAAATACTACACGGATGGACCGCGTGTGCATGAGTACATCACCGAGATGTACGATGAAGTATTCGGGCCTTACAACATGGTGACCGTAGGGGAAATGTCCTCCACAACACTGGAACATTGTATCCAATATTCGAACCCGGCTTCCCGGGAGTTTTCGATGACGTTTAACTTCCATCACCTGAAAGTGGATTATCCGAATGGTCAGAAGTGGGAACTGATGCCGTATGATTTCGAAGCGATGAAGCAGCTCTTTAGTGAGTGGCAAACTGGCATGCAGGCCGGTGGAGGTTGGAACGCGCTGTTCCTTAATAACCATGATCAGCCGCGGGCACTATCCCGTTTCGCCGATGATGGTGATTATCGTGCCGAAAGTGCGAAGATGCTTGCAACAACGATACACGGCATGCAAGGTACACCTTATGTCTACCAGGGTGAAGAGATCGGCATGCCGAATCCGGTCTGGAATGACGTTAGCGAGTTCCGTGATATCGAATCAACGAACATGTACCGCCTGCTTCAGGAAGAACGAGGCAAATCCGCTGAAGAAGCTTTCAACATTGTAAAAGAGCGTTCCCGGGACAACTCCCGCACACCGATGCAGTGGAATGGAAGTAAGAACGCCGGATTTACTACTGGAACACCTTGGCTGAAGGTGGATGAGCGGTATCCTTCCATTCACGTGGAACAGCAGCTGGCTGATCCAGATTCGATCTACTACCACTACCGCAAATTGATTGCCCTACGTAAACAGGTTAACGTGCTGATCGACGGTCTGTATGAACGATTGGACGATGCACATCCGGATGTATTCGCGTACGCACGGACCAATGGAAGTGAAACCTTGATTGTTGTATCCAATTTCAGTAAACGAGACGTCACGTTCTCGCTTCCGGAAGCGGTCTGGAATGATCACATTGCAGGCAAATCAGCAGAGTTACTCATAGGAAATACGGAGGCAGCCCCTGCGCTGACGCAGGAAATCTCTCTCAGTCCGTATGCATCCTATATGTGGCTTGTGCCACAACAGGACTAATCACATTTTATAAATAGGAAGTGACACTATGGCAATCGATAAAAAACAGGTTGAGGAGATCGTCCGGGCAGTCGGTGGCAAAGAGAATATTGAAGCTGCTACACACTGTGTTACACGACTCCGGTTTGCCTTGTATGATGAGAGTAAAGTGGATACTGAAAGTCTGGATCAGAATGATCTGGTTAAAGGACAATTCTCTTCCCAAGGACAATTCCAGGTCGTTATTGGGCCTGGTCTGGTAGATAAAGTCTATGATGAGATGATTCAGATTACCGGGGGAGATCGTTCTTCCAAGGATGATGTGAAGGCGGTTGCTGGTAAAAAGCAAAATCCAATCCAGCGAGCGATTAAAACACTCTCGGATATTTTCATTCCGATCTTGCCTGCAATCATTACGGCAGGTCTTTTGCTCGGGATTAACAATATTCTGACAGGCCCAGGCATTTTCTTTGATGGAAAATCACTGGTGGATGTTTATCCAGCCTGGAAGGATCTTGCGTCCATTATTAATACAATCGCAAGTACAGCCTTCACGTTCCTGCCGGCTCTAATTGGTTGGGCAGCTGTAAAAAGGTTCGGCGGCAGTCCGCTGCTCGGGATCGTGCTGGGTCTCATTCTGGTACATCCCGATCTGCTGAGTGCATATGGTTACGCTGATGCTGTGAATAATGGCACGGTGCCAACATGGAATCTGTTCGGTTGGGAGATTGAGAAGATCGGTTATCAAGGGCAGGTTCTGCCAGTACTGGTATCGGCCTATCTGCTTGCGAAGATGGAAATTTTCCTGAATAAAAGGGTACATGATTCGATCAAACTGCTGGTCGTTGCACCAGTTACGTTGCTGATTACCGGATTCCTGGCATTTACGATTATTGGACCGGTTACATTTGCTATTGCAAATGCAATTACATCCGGCTTGATCTATGTATACGATTCATACGCGGCGCTGGGTGGTCTGATCTACGGTGGTCTGTACGCTTTGCTCGTTATCACCGGTATGCATCACACGTTCCTCGCGGTGGATGTTCAGCTCATTGGTAGTCAGGGCGGTACGTTCCTGTGGCCGATGCTGGCATTGTCCAATATCGCACAGGGTTCGGCGGCACTTGCGATGATGCTTGTCCTGCGTGAGAAGAAAATGAGAGGACTTGCGGCAACGTCCTCGGTATCGGCCTTCCTCGGGGTAACTGAGCCGGCGATCTTCGGAGTGAATATCCGTTACCGTTATCCGTTTATCTTTGGTATGGTCGGTTCCGCAATTGGTGGTGTGCTGCTGACGATGAATAATGTTCAGGCAACCTCCATCGGTGTAGGTGGCGTACCGGGATTCCTATCGATTTTCCCTAACAAATGGGGTGTCTTCTTCATCGGCATGGCGATTGTCTTGGTTGTACCGTTTGTACTGACCGTCCTTTTTGGCAGAGCCAAACTGAGAAAAGAAGATCGTAGTGCAAGCAATGAAACCGTTGCTGAGCCTAAAGCGGCTACATCGCAGTCTGCTTCGGGTGTTACCTCTTCAACTGCAAAAACAGATCCAAACCAGCGCACACGTAGTGCAGCTCAAGTAGGAGACGAAGCCGTGAATACACTGGAAATCATGGCGCCTTTAACAGGCCAGGCCGTGTCACTGGAGCAAGTACCAGATCCGGCTTTTGCCGAGAAACAGATGGGTGAAGGTGTAGCGATTGAACCTTCCGGCAACGTTGTTGTTGCTCCGTTCGATGCTCAGGTAGCTCATGTAATCAAAAGTAAACATGCGGTGATTCTTGAACACGCGAGTGGATTACAAGTTCTGATCCATGTCGGGATTAATACAGTATCCCTCAAGGGTGAAGGCTTCAACATGCATGTCGAAGCTGGCGAACATGTAAA
Source organism: Paenibacillus sp. FSL M7-1414 (assembly GCF_038003195.1). Taxonomy (NCBI): domain Bacteria; kingdom Bacillati; phylum Bacillota; class Bacilli; order Caryophanales; family Paenibacillaceae; genus Paenibacillus; species Paenibacillus sp. FSL M7-1414. Next base: position 2,753,606 of record NZ_JBBOOS010000001.1, read on the forward strand.
AGCTGGACAAAAGCTGTTGGAGTTTGATCGTAAGGTGATTGAAGATGCGGGATACCCACTGATTACACCGATTATCATTCCAGATGGTCAAGATATGGTTGAACGGGTGGAAGTCACGACAGGTGATGTTACATCTAGTCAAAATGGTGTGTTGAAGGTTCATCTGAAAGGTTAATTGAATACAACAACAAGAAGGGGCTGCGTGATGTGCAGCTCCTTTTTGCTGTATGATCGTTATTTTCATGACGATCATGGTAAACTGTATATAAAATGGAAGAATCACATTTTTAAAATAATTGTGGGTGGAAAGGTTCTTCTGACAAGCTTCAGGCATGTTCGAGTTGTGGCGTTCATATGGTGGAGAAAGAGTTCCTAGTCAATCGATGAGGAGGAGAGCCATGACACGTATTGCGGTGATGGTCATTCATGGGCTGGGTATGCGGAAGGATGGGTACGCGGACAAGCTGATTGCTTGTTTGCATAAGGAATTGGACAAGGTAATGGTCTTGCCTGGAGCCTCCAAACAGATGCTGGATATCGAACCTGTATATTGGGCGGATGTATTTGAGGAGCGGGAAGAGGCGCTCTTTCAACAGCTCGTCAGCTCTCCGGGATTGAACTTTCAGGCGTTGCGCCGATTTGTCATCCATTACCTGGCTGATGCGGTTGCTTATCAACCGGTGGAAAATCAAGGCCATAACTATGATGCCGTACATCGAACGTTGAATCAGGCGATGCATACTCTTGCACAGCGTAATGGACCGGAAGCTCCACTCTGTGTGGTTGCCCATAGTTTGGGTGCCGTAATCGCCAGTAACTTCTTCTACGATCTGCAATATCCGTCCAGTCGTGTTCCTGAGGTTGTGGATGTGAACTCGGCTCTGGAGCGGGGCGACACGCTGACCCATTTTTACTCGTTTGGTACAACCCTGCCCTTATGGAGTTTGCGTTACCATGACTTTAGTTGCCCAATTCAGGTGCCCTCTTCCCATGTGAATCAGTATTATGCCGGGCTGGAAGGGGAATGGGTGAACTTCTACGATCGGGATGATATTCTGGGTTATCCGTTACGCCCCATTGATCCTGCTTATGAGAAAGCGGTTAAAGAAGATATTGAAGTGAACTCTGGCGGCGTGGCTATGAGTTGGAATCCGCTAAGTCATGGGGGGTATTTCTCCAATCGAAGTATGAATCGGAGAATTGCTCAGGGGCTGGCTCGAACCTGGACCTGGATAAATCGCTCATAATATAAAAGGTAGTTCAAAAAGTCCGCTTTTGATTACGAAGGATGCCTAATGGCATCATCAGCATCGAATATGGAATTCATCCGAAATGTCCGTTGCTCACGTAGTTTTGCCTACGCTCCGCTACTCCATTTCTAGCTTCATCCCATCTTCTTGGTACTGAAAACCGATCTTTTTGAACACGTATTGTAAGTAATATAAGTATTAAAATTAGGAGGGAATACGTATGGAATGCAGGACAGGCTGTGCCGCATGTTGTATCGCGATTTCCATATCATCACCGATACCGGGCATGGCTCATGGCAAGCCGGCAGGTGTACGTTGTGTGCAGCTTACCGATGATAATCGCTGCGGAATTTTTGGCCAAAAAGATCGTCCTGCGGTATGCAGTGGATTGCAAGCTGAGGAAGAGATGTGTGGTAGCACCGATCAGGAAGCATTTGATATTCTAACCTGGTTGGAGCAAGAAACTGCACCAAAGGTAATATGAGTAGGTTGTTTTAATGAATTGGGATAATTATACTTAATAGGGAAGAAGGTTGATCAGAGAGAGGAGATGCGAATACAATGGGGCTTGTTAAACGTTTTGTATTGGTTGTTGTGAATATGATCGGAGAGTTATGGATGGGGTTTTACCGACGTAACTCGGATTATTATGACCATCAGACTTCGGAGTCCAAAAGTAAGATTGGCTATTATGCATTTATTATTGGGGCAACAGTGGTTACGGTGGGCATTGTAGGCTGGATGTACAACCGAATTTATTCATAAGTAGTCTGTACAAATAAAAGAGAGTATCCGCAGGATGTGGCATCAAATGGATACTCTCTTTGTCATGGGATCAGCTAGGAATATGATCATTGAAGTGAGGGCTTAACTTTCTTTTCTTTCAACATATGTACAAGAATCATCTTCAGTACGGAAGAGACGATGAAAAAGATAAACAGGATGCGGAACAATTGATACCCGGATACAACCGAAAGATCGGCATTCACTTCATGTGCCATGATACTCATCTGATCCATGCCGCCAGGGGCCATACTGAGTAGTGAGGTTGCCGCGGAGAGGGAGAACACATTCATTAACAGATAACTTAATCCAAGCGCACCAGCAATGAGAAGTACACTGCTAATCACGGCTAGGGTCACCGTCTGTGCCTTACGTTGCAACTGTTCCGGCTTGAGCATCAGTCCAACGTGGCTGCCAATCATCAATTGCGATACGTTTAAGAGGGAGACTGGCAGACTGGGCGTGTGCATCGTTGTACTTAATTGAACGACACACATGACGATCATGGGACCCAGCATAAAGGCCGTCGGAAATCGGAGTTTGCGTGCAACCCATGCACCCGCTACACATAGCGGAGCATAGACAAGAATCTCCGGGAAAAGGGAACCCCACGTTGCTACGTCAATGAACGGATGATCCAAACCTCCACCTGCGGTACCTCCAATCCACGGACTGAACAGCAGGAATGGAACACAGAAGACAATCATGATCAGCCGAGTCACCTGCAAAAAGGTAACTAGCGTCAGATTGATAGATTTCATTTCTTCTGCAAGGGACACCATCTGGGACAGTCCTCCTGGAATGCTGCCAACCAGCAGGGAGGGGAAGTCAAAGTCGGTTATCTTTGAAGCGATGTAGGCCGTAATTACACACAATCCGATTAACAGCAGGGTCATCAGAAGCATCATAGGAAGTTGTTGCAAAATGCCGTGCAGTGCCTCTTTTGTTAAGGTGAGTCCAATCGAATAACCTACAATCAGAATGCCATAGTCCCGAATGGAGGCAGGCCACATGAGGGGCCATTTGGCGACTTGGGAGCCAAGCAGCATAAATACCATTGGCCCGAGCAACCACGGGATTGGTGTATGAATGGCTGTGAACAGCAATCCGCCAAGAACAGAGACACCCAGACTAAGAAAAAACCGAAAGACAACGTGGGAACCAAGCTTGCGCATCAGTTCCATCCGTTTAGCCTACCGGTTGAATGAGGTGGTATGAGATTCAGGTATGCATTCAGGTTTAATGAAGGATTCATGTTCATGTGTGATCACTCCTGATGATGAGATACGTTGCGTTATCTGCGGAACAACCAGACTGCTACTGTTCAACTCATTAAGATCCTGCGAGAGCCGTAGCGGAAGGTTTGGGTTCTCTGAACATTACAAAGTACATCAGTGATGAAATAACATATAGACAGCCTGTGATGCTGAAAGTGATCGCGTAACCCCAATACGTTCCGTACGTGGTGACCAGATAGGATTGAACGGGTCCCATGGTCGCCCATCCAATCATGAACGAGGTCTGCATCAGTGAATTGGCAATGCCGCGGCGTTTGTCCGAGATCCGATCCACCAGTATCGCTGAATGAATGGGATTGGCTGCGTTCATCAATGCTTGTCTGAATAAGAAACTGAGCGAAGCGATGAACAACAGATTGGTGAAGCCTGTTAATAGAAGGAAGGGTAGCGACATGACCTGGAAAATGACAACGGCTCTTACGCTTCCGACCTTTGCCGCCAAGGTAGGACCAATCAGCATGGATACAATCGTCATAATCTGACCAAGTGCAATCAGTAAGCTCATGCCGCTCAGAGAAACCGAGAATCGATTGGTGAAATACAGATTCAGATACGGTACAACCAGTCCGGAACCTAATCCAATTAACAACTGAGTCACTATAAACTGACCAATCAGTCGGGAATCTTTTTTCTTCGTGATCGAATCGTCCGTGCTTGGGGTAATCGTTGAACTTTCTTTTAGATCCGCATTGGGTTGAAGAACGGGTTGCGCTGGGATTGTTGTCTGCGGAGCAGCCTTTCCTTCGGTTACAAATAACAGTGGAATAAATGCAGCTAGTGTTGCTGCACCACCGACAAATAAAACCGTCTGCAATCCGGTCACTTTGGCGAGTCCTGCCGTATGTAACAAATCTGCGAATACGCCGCCACCCAGGCTACCAAGCACCTGGGAAGCGAGCACAAGAGATGAATAATAACTGAACATCTTCAGCCGCTGGCTTTTCTTGACGTTTTCCGCCAGATAAGGAATGGCCAGTACTTGGAATACTCCAGCGAAAAGGCCAGAGAATACCGCGAACCAGATCAGTCCTGTAGCCGAATAATCGAAGGAGCGTCCGATCAGAAAGATTCCGCTGAATAACGCCCCGGTAATGAGTAATCGCTTGCGGCTGAACAGATCACCGCATAGACCGATAGGAACAAACATAATGGCTGTTGCGAGTGATTGAATACTTACAATCTGGCCGTTCATTGTATCATTATAGCCCAGACCCTGAATGTACAGATTGTACAAGACAGAGAACATGCCATTTCCGATCTGATACAGAATGCTAGCCAGGAAAAACAGTTGAATATTGCGGGACCAGCCGCGAATTTCATCATTAATATGTTGTAAAACTCTCAAGTGGTTCCCCCCAGTCTGCCTGTGCAGTGATTCCAGTTTAACAGGAAAGGGGAATTTGCGGAAGAATTGACCACTGTTTATTTTGGTTCAGGGGCATCAATCACACGAGCAATGACGAATCCATCGTAACCTTTGCTACCGACCGTTTGCAGTGCTGTAGCTTCAAGTCGAGGGTGATCCGCGATCAACTGCAGGAATGATCGAACGCCCTGAACTCTGGGGTCTGTGCTGTCTGTACGGATCACTTCACCGTCCCTGACGATATTATCACCAATAATAAGACTCCCCGTCCGAGTCAGTCGCAGGGCCCATCTCAGATAATCGGGATTACTCGGTTTGTCAGCATCGATGAAGATCATATCAAACGGTTCCCTGTATTCTTCCTGAACATCGGGAAGGGTGGTTAGGGCAGGACCAACTCTCAGGTCAACCTTGTGCATCAGTCCTGCTCGTGTGAGATTGGCTCGGGCCAAGTCTGCATGATGTGATTCCGATTCCAGTGAGACGATGCGTCCGTGTTCAGGCAGCGCTCTTGCCATCCAGATGGTACTGTATCCACCCAATGTGCCTATTTCAAGTACACGGGATGCGCCTTGGATTTGCAGCAGGAGCTGAAGTAACTTTCCTTGATTTGGTGTTACGTCATGAGCAGGGAGTCCAGCTTCGGTATTGCTTTGCAGTGTATGTTCCAGCAGGGAATCTGACGGAATCAGCAGATCATTCATGTAGTCGTCGACTTGAGTCCAGGTATGCTGTAGGTTCGTCGTATTTATATTTTTCATGTTCACATGTTCCTTTCCTTGTTCCTTGTATTGGATTTCATATTTCAACTATAAATGGAGCAGATATATAAATAAAATATATATTATGTATGATAATATAACTTCAGGTTATGTATTTGACGTGGAAGAGGTGTAAACATGAATCTGCATGGATTACGATTATTTCATGCCATCGTGAGATATGGCGGGGTCACTCGTGCCGCAGAGGAACTAAATATTAGTCAACCTGCGGTATCTTCTCAGGTGAAGAAGTTTGAACGTGAATTGGGAATCCAGCTTTTTGTTTCGGAGGGAAGAAGACTGGTGCTTACGGATGCGGGGATACAGTTAACAGGTTATGCGGAACGTCTGTTCATGCTGGAGCAGGATGTCGAGAATTTTGTGCAGGATTTTCGGGAGGGCAAGAAAGGACTGATCCGTCTTACGGCAACCTACTTGCCTTCGAATTTTCTGTTGCCTGGCTGGATTGCGCGGTTTAAGCAAATGCACGAGGATGTGGAGATTGTTGTGAGCACAACCAACACCCGGATGGCTTTTGACCAATTACTTCGTTATGAGGCAGAGATTGCAGTGTATGGTGGAAGTGGCATTACACATGCAGGTGTCCAATGGGATGAATTGTTTGACGATGAGATGTGGTTTGTTGTGCACCCTGACCATCCGTATGCGGGAAAAGAAATCGAGCTGCATGAGATGATGGCAGAACCGTTCATCATGCGCGAAGAAGGCAGTGCTACACGTGAGCGACTCGTTTCCCTTTGCACAACAAATAACCTGGCCGCTCCCCGCATTGCGCTTCAGTTCAACGGGCTGAACGAAACGATTAGTGCGGTGAAGGCAGGTTATGGGGCCAACTTTATATCTTCTTTGGTTGTGAACGAAGATGTGCAGCAAGGCAGGCTGGCACGTGTATTTGTTCGAGGTGTACAGCTGAGAAATACGGTTGCCGTATGTACACGAGCCGGGGAGGTATTATCACCTGCTGCACAGCATCTGGTCAAGCTTATCCGCCAAGAAGCTGCTTTGATGAAATAAATAGCGTGATTGTACTTAAAACAATTTAAAGTACGTGTTCAAAAAGACCAGTTTTCAGTATCCTAAAGCGGACTTTTGAACAGCCACTTGAACATGGACAGGTTACTTCTTCTACTATTAACTTTTATTAACTTTCGCTTTGTTGTGAAGTTCCCCATGCATGTAATCGGGCGTATAGGGTTACGCCGCCAATGATCAGGACAGGAATCCAGACTGCAATCATGGGCACACGGTGGAATAACAATGCGGCTGCAATGACGCCGATCAAATAGATGACAACAGCACCTGCACGAAGGTAGGAATCTGTGGACAAGGCTTTGGTTAACGATCGGATATTGGCATGTCGCAGCTTTTTGAGGATGCTCACGGTATCCTCGACCACAGCGGCCAAATTATTGGTGAGCACGGTTGTTGAGATGCCAGCAATGCCAATGCGGCGTGCCGCAGTTGTTTGCATCCCCATTGCAACGGCTAGGATGACAATTAACAGATAGGACAGTTGTTCTGAAAATGGACTAATCATGGCGATCGCGAACAGCAGGAGCAATATGCTTTCAACAGTAAATACAGCTGTGACCTTAGAAGACCAGCCATTTTTGGTCTGCACAGGTCCAACCATATGTGCTGCAATGGCATTGCCGGCAATAAAACCGATGAGAGCAAGCAATGACCGCAGCACGACAAATTCCTGAGCACGGGCAATGGCAATACCGAGCAGTACAATATTTCCCGTCATATTGGCTGTGAGCACATGCCCCAGTCCCAGATATCCGATCAGGTCCACCATTCCGGCAGACATGCAGAGTAGCAACATGGCGTATTTTTGGAGGGTGCTTTGATTCATCCTATCCGTCCTTTCAAAAAACGTAGCCCCTCCAGTATACAGCCATAACCCATGCATCTTCAAAATGAAATTCATCGCGCAAGACTTAAGGTGCAGCGAGCCAATCAAACATATTGTTAACCGCTGACTGATGTATTTTCTCGTGAAAATGATGATCCTGCCCGCCATAAGCGTGAAATGAGACGTCTGCACCTCGCCGCTTAAGCCAGTGATACATTCGGGTTCCGTGACTATAATTCACTTGTGTATCTGATGTACCATGCATGATCAGCACGGGACAAGATAGTTTGTTCGCTTTCGACAAGGGAGAACGGGCGAGATAAGCTTCTGGAACCGTGCGTGGGGAACCACCTAGCACCCGTTTCAATGTACGCCTCAGGTCGGTTCGCTCATGGTAAGTGCGTTCCACATCGGAGACACCGCTCCAAAGAACTAACTTATGTACTTTGTCCGGTCCCTCATTATAGGCAGTTGCGGTATGTACAGCATTAATGGCTCCACGGGAGAACCCCATTAACGATATCCGAGTCGGGTCAACAAAGGGTAAACGCTGTATCAACCGGTAAGCGGCATGCACATCTTCGGCATCTTTCCCGCCATACTCGTCACGACCTTCACCGCCTTCGTTGCCACGATAGGATGGGGCGAACACGATATAACCTTTATGTACAATTTGCTCAAGCCAAACGGTATTTACCCCGCCATAGCTGCCAAGTCCGCCGCGACAATAGATCAGCACAGGCCATTGTTCCGTTAAGTTATCCGTATCATGTATTGTTGCAGCAGGGTAATGGCTGGCGAGTGGTTGCAAATGTAGAGATGTATGTATGGAAGCGAATTCCGGAAAGGCAGAGGAGACAGAGCCGGAATGAGAAGTTTCATATGTCGTGATATCAGGTAATGAACAACCTTGTGGCAGGTATAAATAAGCTTTAACCCGAAGTGTATCGGATGAATACGTCACTTGATAGAGCAGTAAAATCCACCTCTTTTATTAATAATTGCGGGCCAAATGAAAGGGATGCTTCTATAAGGATGCGCGTAAAATAAGTTCCCATACCTTCCAGGCTGAATCGCCAGCCCAAATGTGAGAAATTCGTTTATTGGCTCCATATGATTTATAATGGTTCAGGAGACATGTGGATTGACCGCTTGTCCTCATATTCATAAAACTAATTTTAGTGTGTAGAAAGAAAGGGAGAAAGCCATGATGAACGCTCCACATCCAATCGATCAATTCAAGAAATTCAAATATGAAATTACCAGATTTATGATGATCTATAAATTTGCTCTGGATCAAATGGAGACCAAGATTGAAGTCCTGAAGGAAGAATTCCAGTCTCTGCATGATTACAGTCCAATTGAGCATACAAAGTCCAGACTGAAATCACCTGAGAGCATTATGAATAAGATGTTCCGCAAAAATCATGAGTTAACGTTTGAGAGCATCAAGCAAAATATCAAGGATATCGCCGGGGTACGGATTACATGTTCTTTTATCTCGGATATCTATCGCATTAAGGATATGCTGTGCAACCAGAGTGATCTGCGTGTACTGGAGGTCAAAGACTACATCGAGAATCCAAAGCCAAACGGCTACCAAAGCCTTCACCTTCTGGTGGAAGTGCCTGTGTACATGTCCAATGGTGAGGAACGAGCATGTGTGGAGATCCAGATCCGTACAATCGCGATGGATTTCTGGGCGAGTCTGGAGCATAAGATTTTTTATAAATACAATAAGGATGTTCCCGAGCATTTGACGAGAGAGTTAAAGAGTGCGGCAGATTCGGCAAATGCGCTGGATCAACAGATGGAGCGACTTCACCGGGAAATTCAGGAGATTAAGGACGCCGATAACGAGCGGGATGAAGAAGAATTGCGCCGTATTATTATTAACAATCAACAGTTCACACTGCCGTCCAACCTGCTCAAGCTACTGGGTAGCGGGGAGTAGTATTTGATGAAAAGTACAACAGCTTCATTGAACACAAACTCCACATCTCGTGTACGGATGGCTTTAATTCTGGGGACACTGTCGGCCTTCGGGCCGTTGTCCCTGGATATGTATTTACCCGCATTGCCCACGCTGGCTGATGAGTTTGGTTCATCTACTTCGTATGCTCAACTCAGTCTGACGGCGTGTATGATTGGACTTGCGGTTGGACAGTTGCTTGCCGGACCTCTAAGTGATGTACGTGGTCGGCGAACACCGCTCATTGCAGGGCTTGTGCTCTATACGATTGCCTCCATACTTTGCCTGGTCAGCCCGACGATGGGCTCTTTTGTTGTGCTACGGTTCATTCAAGGTGTAGCTGGAGCGGCAGGGATTGTCATCTCGCGCGCAATCGTCAGAGACGTATATTCGGGCCCGGAACTGACACGGTTCTTCTCTCTGTTAATGCTGATAAACGGCGTAGCCCCGATTGCTGCACCAATCATTGGTGGACAATTGTTGACGTATACATCGTGGCGCGGCGTATTTATTTTGCTCAGCCTTATCGGTATACTGACGCTGTTGGCTGTCATTTTCGGTCTTGGAGAGACATTACCTTCCAATCGCAGATCAAGCGGAGGATTGAAGCAGACATTACTTACGTTTCGCCAAATCGCGGGGGATCGTCAGTTTATGGGTTATGCGTTAACCCAAGGATTTGTAGCTGCTGGCATGTTTGCGTACATATCAGGTTCACCGTTTGTGCTTCAGAAAATATACGGGGTATCCCCGCAAATGTTCAGTGTATGCTTCGCCATTAACGGGTTAGGCATTATTCTGGCCAGTCAGATTGCCGGTAGACTTGCAGGAAAGGTATCAGAGAATCGCCTGTTAATCGCGGGGCTGCTAACCGCGGCGCTCGGAGGAACTTCATTGCTCATCGCCATTCTGGCTGGAGGTAATCTAATCTCTGTACTGATTCCGCTATTTTTGGTGGTATCCAGTGTTGGGTTGGTCAATACCGCGTCCTTCGCTTTGGCGATGGCCAATCAGGAGAAATCGGCAGGCAGTGCGTCTGCGCTAATTGGTGTGATGACGTTCCTGTTCGGAGGTATTGTCGCTCCCCTCGTAGGTCTCGGGGGAGAAGGAACAGCCGTGCCAATGGGAATCGTTATTGCGTGTGCTGATCTCGGTGCCTTGGTGATTTACTTCCTAATGGTCAGTAGAGGCGGGAAGCGCCAGAACGATCAAGTGTTGAGTTAAAGGTACTGATTCTGTACACCTTGCGTTTATGGAGTCTTAGTAATGTAAAGGTACATCTGGATAAAAGGACGAAAAAGAGCCTCACTTGGAAGGAATTATGCTTCCAAGTGGGGCTCTTGCTGTAGGTAAGGAGAGGTTTAGCAGAGCGCAAACAAAATCTGTGTATTGGACAGTATACCTGGCGTGAGGAATGGATAGAAGTACCCCACCACAAAACCAAACAGATTAATTGCAGGCCACATCAGGTAGACATCATTGTATGTGAAGACAAGGGACCACCGGTTATAGCAAAAGTTGGGTAGCGCACGTTCTTCGTTATCTCGTGGTGCCGCTGCACCAGTCTGTGCAAATTGCACAGCTTGAGTGAGACTTTGCGGCTGTTGCTGGAGGAAAAGCGGAAGCAGACCCGGGCTGCTTTTGATCAGGTTATACAGAAAAAGCATTTCTGCCGGAGGCTGACCTACCGGACGAGGATAGGCACTAAGTAGGGTGGGCAGGTTGCCTTGAGTCAGTTGCGCAGGTACGCCCGGTGCTGTACCCGGAATTGTACCTGGAATGCCTCCAGGGATATATGGACCGGGTCCTCCGCTTGGAATGTAGGGAGGATAGGCGCCTTGACCGCCAGGGATACCAGGAAACGTCGGACCACCCGGTGTGCCGCCACCGCCACCTCCTGGGAACAGTGGAGGCAATTGAAAGGAACGGTCTTCTCCATAACTTAGATAAGGGTTATATTCGTAATACATGTACAGAACATCCTTCCTGTCGTCGTATTCTGCATTCAGCATATGGCGGCATCCGCCTATAGGTGAATGCCGTCAAGAAGATTTTAAATGATCTATATAGTTGAACTAATCATTTACACCAAACGGAGAAGATAGAAAAAACCTGAAAAAGCGAAGCGCTCGCATTTATCACCGGATTTTCCCTTAGAGAAAGAGGAATTGAAAAAATCTGGGGATAACAGCGATTGGAAGGTTGTTCTATCATCGTAGTGTCAGTGTAAATAAATTTTAGTTCAACTGTATAGCGCAGAATATAATCGAATTGACAACTGAACTGATAACAATTATCATTGTCAATGGAATCGGAAAAATGTACATGCGGATATTATATGTATCAATAATAGTTTCAATATTTTTGAACATTGAAATCTGTCACAATAGCGCCGAATAAGGTTTCTATAATGAATTGAAAGGGGATATATCAAGTGTTTAAGAGAAATAAAAAGATGATCATGCTTCTAATGACGGTGATGGTTTTGTCCATCTGGTTGGCCGCGTGTGGAGCGAAGCCTGCAGAGAATGGAGCAGCAGGAGAGAACGATACAAAAACGGAGACTGAGACACAAACAGAAGCCGCTACAGAGCGCACATTAACAGATGCAATGGGACACGAAGTAACCATCCCGGCTAACCCTGAACGTGTCATCGCGTCTTATCTGGAAGACCATCTCGTTACACTCGGTGTTAAGCCAGCGGCACAGTGGTCCATCAACAACGGCAATGGTTTGCAGGATTATCTGCAAAATGATCTGAATGGCATACCTGGTATTGCAAGTGATCTACCTTTTGAAGCCATGGCCAGTTTCTCACCAGACCTGATTATTATGGGTTCTGAAAGTACAGTGGAAGGGGAGAAATACGAACAGTACAACAAAATTGCCCCTACTTATGTACTCGGAGATGAGGTCAACAAGGACTCGCGTCAGGCTCTGCTCAAGATCGGCGAGCTTCTGAACAAATCGGATGTAGCGCAGAAGGCGCTTGATGATTATGATGCCAAGGCAAAGGAAATCAAAGAAAAAGTAACTGCTGTTACTGGAGGAACAAAATCCGCTGCAGCGTTGTGGTTATTCAATAACAAGTTTTATGTTGTAAGCAACAATGTTTCCAGTGGTGAAGTGATGTACAACGAACTTGGACTTGCAGAGCCTAATGTTGTGAAGGAAGCATCCGCGAAAGCAACGGGTAACTGGTCTGAGATTTCATTGGAGAAGATCGCGGAAATGGACACAGACTATCTATTCCTGGTGAACAGTGACAAGGGAGCAGGCTCAGAAGCGCTGAAAGATGCCGTATGGCAGAGCATTCCTGCTGTAAAGACAGGTAATGTCTTTGAATTCACCCGGTCCAGTAGCTGGTTGTACAGCGGAGTTCAAGCGAATCTTCAAATTATGGAAGACATTCAGAACAGCATCGTTAAATAAGAAATAGCCAATACGAAATGGCATGTTCAAACTCCTTGGTGCAGTGGGCACCAGGGAGTTTTTTTGTTAATTTAGCATTTTACGATATATAATAAAGAAGTAGAAGCATTGTTGTATCATGAAGTAGAGTTGTCATTTGCTTCACGAGCATGGAAGGGGATATTTACATATGTATACATTGGATCCACGTGAAATAACGGGGAGAGACAACTATAAACTGATGAGTGGTTCGGTGGTGCCACGTCCAATTGCTTTTGTGACGACACTTTCAGATAAGAATGGTGTAATTAATGCAGCGCCTTTTAGTTTCTTTAATGTGGTTAGTTCGGACCCACCGCTGTTATCCATATCTATTGCACGTAAAGACGGTATCATGAAAGATACTGCACGTAATGTGATTGCTCATCAAGAACTGGTCGTGCATATCTGTGATGAAGCAATCATAACAGAAGTGAATGAGACAGCAGCCATACTGGAACCCCACGAAAGTGAGCTTGAGCGGACAAAACTGACTACAGTGCCAAGTACCAAGGTTGCTGTGCCAGGAATTCAGGAAGCACTCATTCGGATGGAGTGTGAGCTGTATCAACACATTCCGATCACGAATGATGAGGGCAAACCAGTGAGTGACCTGCTGCTGGTACGCATTGTACAGTATCATTTCAGTGAACAAGTCTACAATCCGGACAAGGGCTATATCCTGATGGACCATTTGAAACCAGTAAGTCGACTGGCAGGTAATGATTATGCCAAGCTTGGGGAGAGATTCACGATAATTCGGCCTGAATAGTTCTGACAGATCGAATATGTAATATAGGAACGGGTTTAATCCCGTAGCAAAGGCGGACAGCACGTGCGAAAATCGCATATGTTGTCCGCCTTTGCTTGTTAATATGAACATAAACAGGACAGGTAGTGAATAGACTTGTACTATATCCTGCACATATGTCATATGAACCTATTTTATATATAGGTTGTTTAAAAAGCCTAATTTTGAACACGTACTATAAGGGGGTTAAGCCGATGAACCAGCTTGAGGCAAATACTGGGGCAAGTATTATGGGAATAGGAACGGCGTGGCCTGCCCACCGTATTGAGCAAAAGGATGTGTCTGCCCGTCTCGCGCAAGCGCTGGAACATGAGCCAGATGCGAGAAGGTGGGCCAAACGAATCTTTAATCAGTGCGGTGTAGAGACTCGGTATACGTGTGAACCGAATCTGCTTGAGCCTGTTGATTCTTGCCGATATTTACCCTTTACCAATGCGGACGAGGTTCCGACTACATCCGAGCGTATGGGCAAATACAAAGCTGCTGCTGTTCCACTTGGTCTCGAGGCGGCCGGACAGGCCATTCAGGATGCAGACGTAACCTCCTCGGAAATTACACATCTCATTACGGTGAGTTGCACGGGGCAATTCCTGCCCGGACTTGATGTTCGGCTGATCCAACAGCTTGAACTGTCACCGCAGATCAACCGGATTCCACTGGTGTTTCAAGGATGTGCAGCCGGTCTGAAGGCGATCCAACTGGCGAATTCCATTGTAACGACAGATCAGAAGGCTACAGTTCTCATCGTGTGTGTGGAACTATGTACACTTCACTTTCAGCCATCTGCCAAACGGGACGACCTGTATGCAGCATCATTCTTCGGAGACGGCGCCTCTGCCTGTGTTATTGGCGCGTCCGGAACAGACCGCAATGAATGTTTTCGACTGGGTCGAGGGCACTCAACGCTGCTCCCGGATTGTGCAGAAGAAATGATCTGGGAAGTGGGCAATACAGGCTTTGATCTCTACCTGTCACCACAGATTCCGAAGCTGCTTGGTTTGCATCTCGGTCCAGAGGTAGAACGGTTGCTGGAGGGGAGCGGTTTACCGGAAATATGGGCGATACATCCGGGAGGCAGAGGCATCGTGGATGCTGTTCAGAAGCTGTATCAGCTGACAGATGAGCAGGTCTCCTACAGCCGAAACATCCTGCGGGATTATGGCAACCTGTCATCCGTGACGATTCTTTTTGTTCTTCAAGCCATCCGCGAGGATTACAGACAGAAGGAAGAGCATTCCAGTGGGATAGCGCTGGCCTTTGGCCCGGGACTGACGGCAGAGTTACTTCCTTTTACATACATCCCTGCCCCCATTGCGAACAGAACACCTGTGAATCATGGCATTCAATAGTTCGCGAACCCGAGTGAAGGAGATATACACCGTAAGTGTATGAATGTGCTTATGATCTTACCGATGAACATAATCGAATGACTAATCTGATCGCAGAGGAGCTTAGGTATGGGTTATCGCAGACTTGCTGCCTTCATCAGCCGATATCCTCGGTTCATTATTCTCTGCTGGGTATTTATCATCGGGATGTCAGCGGTCTGGGCGTGGAAGTTACCTGACATTGTTCAGGATCACGGATTAAAACGGGTTCACGGGGATGCGCAAGCGGTTGAACTTGTTCTGGAGGACGAATTCGGATCTCCTGCTGATCCGATTATTCTGGTGTTTGAGAAAAAGGAAAATACCTCGCCGTTACAGTTCCGGCAGTGGATCAAGGATCGTTTGACACAGGTTCAAGTGTTGCCTGCGGTAACCTCTATCACGTCCCCTCTGGATGTTAGCGAAAGAGTGACGCTGCAAAACCAAAGGGCTTATGCCTTTGTGAAAATGGATGTGCCCGCGCATCAGATGGGTCCCCCACTGGAGCAGTTGCGCGCCGTGCTGGCAACAGACGGTCCAGGTACGGTGCAATTGACGGGAAAGGCAGTCGTCCAGCAGGATGTCAATCATCTGAGCTTTCGTGATCTGGAACGGGCAGAGATGGTGGGCCTGCCGATTGCCCTGATCGTTTTGTGTTTTGCATTCAGGGGGTTATATGCTGCATTGATTGCTGTCATGATGGGGATCAGTGGTGTGATTACCGCTATGGGAGTCACGACACTCCTTGGTTATCATCTGGAATTGTCCAACTTTATCATTAATGTGATTCCCATGGTGGGCATGGCACTGAGTATAGACTTTGCCCTGATCATCCTGAGCAGGTACAGGGAAGAAGTTCAGCGGGCCTATGAAGATGAATGCAAAGCTAACGTTACGAGCAATAGCCTGGATATGCAGAGCGAGGTTTTGCGGAGCGAGATTCTTCAGCGAACATTGCGTACAGCAGGCAGAGCGGTGTTGTTCTCGGCAGCTTGTGTACTCCTTGGACTGCTGGGTCTGCTCTGGATCAGACTGCCAATGTTTCTAAGTGTATCATTGGGGGCCATTATTGTTCTGCTCCTGTCGCTACTGTTAAATGTTTCGCTGCTGCCAGCTCTGCTGTCACTGTCTGCGGGTCGGGTCTTCAGGCGAAAGTTAGTCCATTCGTTACCCAGAAGCTCGGTCTGGCATCGATGGTCAGCGATGGTCATGAAACGACCAGTCAGTATGGCCATTGGAGGTACGGTTGTGCTGCTCCTGTGTGTTTATCCAGTGACCCGGTTGGAATTGTCCGTCCCGGATGCCTCTTCAGTGCCAGAGAGAATGGAGTCCCGCCAAGCAGCAGAGCAGTTGCAACATGATTTGGGGCAAAAGAATACCTCCGCCATCGAGATCCTGATTGGCGGACAGCAGGAACTGTTGACTGCCTCTCACTGGCAGTTGGCCCACAACAAAGCCCGTCAACTACTGCAGGACTCAGACGTATTGAGCATTGTTTCACCATGGGGCCTATTACAGCCGAATCAAAATGGCTCGCAGAGCCTTTTTCAAATTCCACCGTCCTTATTGACTCCTTCCATAGAAGGCAAGGAGTCAACCAGGACGGCATGGCTGCGTTCAACGGTCTCTGACCATTCCATACGATTGATAGCCACCGTGCACGGGGAGCCTGGTTCGGAACAGGTTGCAGGTTGGCTTGAACGAATAAGGAATAGCGATCATACACGGGGTTTCAACAACGTAAAACTACGTTATGGTGGGGAAGCTGCCAAGCAGTATGAAATAATGCAGGAAGTCACAAGTCAACTGCCCAAAGTGCTGGTATTTGTAGTGGTCACCAATTATCTTGTGTTACTGGCGGCATTCCGATCGATGCTCATTCCAATCAAGGCAATTCTGATGAATCTGCTCAGCTTAGCCGCTTCATTTGGCATATTGGTGTGGGTGTTCAATGAAGGACATCTAGGTATGGAGCAGTCAGCCATTGCCATTATGATTCCTGTATTCATTGCAGGATTGGTGTTTGGCATATCCATGGATTATGGTGTGTTTATGCTTAGCCGTATTCAGGAAGTGTATAGACGAACCGGAGACAGTGATGTGGCTGTCCAACAGGGATTGGCTTCTACAGGCCGTCTGGTTACCTCCGCAGCGGCAATTCTACTTGCGGTGACTGTGCCGTTTGCTTTTGCTGAAGTCGCAGGTGTGAGGCAGTTAGGGATCGGAATCACGGCAGCGGTGTTGATTGACGTTACATTAATCCGTCTAATACTGGTACCTGCATTGATGAAATTAATGGGCAGGTGGAACTGGTGGCTGCCAGGTCAGATGAAATGAAGGGTATTTCCGTAACCTGTCTTCAGGTTGGAGATATCCTTTTTTTGGCTAGAAATCATGTGATTCCATTCAAAACAGGCAAACATGTTCAATTCATGGGTGACCTAACTGTTCTATAATGGATGGGATTAATTCCATATAACAGTCTTATATCTACGTTATCCTACGAAAAACAGGAGGGACACAGGCTCATGTCTGATATTGAAGCCTATCTACAACAACAAACGAATCTTCGTGGTCGTTCCGCGTATAATGCAGATCACCCCCTGAATTTATGGCGCAGTCAGTTACGTACACGTGTGAAAGAACGGCTGGGCGGTTTTCCCACGATGGCGGCCGCACTGAATCCTGTCTTACTGGAGCGCATTACCTGTGACGGATATATTCGGGAGCGGATTGAAATCACGACCTATGCAGGACTTCGCATGCCTGTATATTTATTAATTCCTGGTGATGGAAGCGTTACTGATACAAAGAGGCCTGCTATCGTTGCTTGTCATGGGCATGGCTACGGTAGCCGAGAGATATCGGGCATGGAACCAGATGGGTCGCCACGGACAGGAGAGCCCGGATTACACAAGGACTTTGCAGTAGCTCTTGTGAAGCGTGGATATGTGGTTGCGGCTCCAGAGTTGCTCGGATTTGGTGATCGAAGACTGGAAGAGGACCGCGATGCGCCACCAGGGGTAAGCTCCTGTACGAAGATTGCTGCGCATCTGCTCATGGTGGGGAAGACCCTCGCCGGTCATAGGGTGTATGAAACAACACGTGTATTGGATTATGTATCGACTCGGCCAGAAGTGGATTCGGAGCGAATTGGAATCATGGGTATCTCGGGCGGTGGGCTGGTGACTGCATTTACAGCCGCGTTGGATGAACGGTTCAGGGCAACTGTGGTAAGCGGTTATGCAAATACATTCCAGGGCAGCATATTGGATCGGAACCATTGTCTGGACAACTATGTGCCAGGTATCCTGCGTGAAGCGGAGTTGCCGGATCTCATCGGCCTGATTGTGCCTAGGCCACTTTTTATTGAAGCCGGAAGTGATGATCAGGTGTTCCCCATCCATGCAGCGAGAGAGGCGTATGCCCGTTTGACACACATATATGAGCAGGCGGGAGCATCAGAATCACTGGATGCGGATTTCTTTACAGGTGGACATGAGATTAGCGGCGCGAAGGCTTATGACTGGCTTGACCAAGTTCTGTGAAGCTGTGGATCTTCAACTAATATAATTCTGATTCGAGAGGAGAAATTAGTGATGAAATGGTCAATATCGGTAAAGCTTCTGCTCTGTTTTGTTCTGTTTGCAAGTACAATGGGCATCGGTTTGGGAAGCAGTGGAGGGCAAGTCGCTGAAGCGGCAACGGACAATTACAGATTTGACTTTGGTTCGGGCGCTGTTGAGAGCGGTTACACAGGCGTGTCCGCAGGAGATGCCTATACGCCTACGAAAGGTTATGGCTTCAACACACCTGCCAATATGAGAAATGTGCCTGCCTCAGGAAGCGGGGTTAAGAGTGACGCTGTGCAGTTTCTGACTTACGGCACCAAGAGCACCAATACCTTCAATGTGAATCTGTCCAATGGCCTATATGAAGTTAAAGTGGTCCTGGGCAATACTGCCAGAGCGAGTGTGGCTGCAGAAGGTGTCTACCAGATCATTAATATGACGGGCAACGGGGCAACGGACCAGTTTCAAATTCCGGTGACTGACGGGCAATTAAACCTGCTGGTTACAGAAGGAAAGACAGGTACGGCCTTCACACTTAGTGCACTCGAAATCCGGAAGTTATCCAATCAGACCGTTACCAACCGCACAATCTACATTGGTGGGGATTCAACAGTCTGCAATTACTATCCGCTGGGTAGCAGTGTACAAGGAGGTTGGGGACAGCTGTTTCCGTCCTATGTGAACAATTCCACCTTCCAGGTTCGAAATATGGCGTCAAGTGGTCAATTTGCGAGAGGTTTCCGCGATGATGGTCAGATGGAAGCGATTCTCAAGTATATCAAGCCAGGAGATTATTTTATTTTGCAATTCGGAATTAACGATACCAATGCCAAGAACAATACAACGGAGGCGCAGTTCAAGGAGATTATGCGGGATATGGTACGTAAGGCGAAGAACAAAGGAGCAACGGTTATCCTCTCCACGCCTCAGGGCCGGGCAACAGATTTTAATACAGCCAATGTGCATCAAGCGGAGAACCGCTGGTACAATCAATCAACCCGTGCACTCGCTCAGGAAGAGGGGGTTACCCTTGTTGAACTGAACAAGCTGAGTTCTGCCTATTTCACGTCTATTGGTCCTGCCGCAACACTTGCTCTGTATATGACAGGGGATAGTCTGCATCCTAATCGTCAAGGGGCTGCGGAGCTTGCGCGTATTGTGGCTGCGGATCTGAGAAGACAGGGACTGAATGGATTCTGACTTTACTACTTAATCAGTGCTTGATCTGATCCATGTATGCAAAATAAACAAATACCCCCGGGAACATGCCGCGAAACGGGCGGCTGATCCTCGGGGGTATTTGTTATGCCTAGGCTGGGGATTACTCCATCATATCCTTGGCTTCATGGTTCACTTTTTTCCCTTTTAACAAGGGTTCCAATTCATCTTGTACGCTCTGCTCCCACAGTGGTACATCTGTGCGATAGGCGGCCCGACCATTCAGATGTCCGGCGACCGGAGCCGTGATGAATACAAACAGGATACCTAACAACAAGCGGGCACTGATATAGTTATCGAAATACCAGAAGTAGAAAAATGTAGCGCTTAATACACAGAACACTCCAAGTGTCATACTTTTGGTTGCGGCATGGGCACGTAGATATACATCAGGCAGACGAATAAGTCCAAATGCGCTGAGTGCACTGAGTAGTGCACCGAGCAGTACGAGTAGACCTATAGCGGTTTCAGCGGCTACTTTAACGATCTCCATCATTTTTGAATACCGCCCCCCGTTCAATATAACGTGCAAATGCCACTGTACTTAGAAAAGCCAAAATGCCAATCAGCAAGATAATATCCAGATAGGCCTGAGTTTGCAGCATCATCGACAGAACGGCAACGATGGCAATCACATTGATACCGATGGTATCCAGTGCCGTGATCCGGTCAGCCATGGATGGTCCCCGCAGCACCCTGTACAAGCAACCCAGAATGGCTAAGGAGAGAATGAGCAATGAGATGAACAACAGTGAGGATAACATTAACGCGTCACCTCCATAATTGCTTTTTCAAATGTATTTTGGATATCATCTCTCATTTTCTGTTCATCCTTGATATCCAGCGCGTGAATAAACAGTTTGCGTTGATTACCCGAGATCTCAAGCGGCAGAGAACCTGGTGTCAATGAGATGAGTAAGCAGAGCAGAGTAACTTCCCAATCCGAGGACAATTGAGTTTTATACGTAAAAATACCGGGCCTTATATCGAGCTTAGGCTTGATAATCTGGCGTATAACCTCAATGCTGGCTCGCACCAATTCCTTGAACAGCAGAGTAATCAGTTTGAAGATGGCCCAGACTCGCACAACATAGAAGCGTTGGGGGAAGAATCTGCGCATCCCCCCGATGAGAAGCAGTCCGAGCAGGTAACCTATGAGAAAACCAACACCATTCCAGGCGTTGTTTAGAAACATCCATACAAAAGCAATGATAAGATTCAGTACAATCTGAAAGGCCATAGACATCTACTCCTTCAATACGGCATCAATATAAATATTGGGATGCAGTAGAATATCGCCTGCGCGGGAGGTCAATTGGAACATGCCTTCAGCCCCCACACCCATTACGATGATGAATACAAACAGAATTCCGGCAGGAATCAGAAGGCCGTTCACCGCGTAAGGGCGTCTTGTAACCCCGGCAGGCGGTTCGCCCCAGAACGCTTGTATGAAGATACGAAGTACCGAATATAACATCAACAAGCTCGAAAGCACCGCAATGCCGGTAAGACCATACAAGCCTGCCTGCAAGCCTCCTTCAAAGAGAAGCAACTTCCCCGGAAATCCACTAAATGGCGGCAAACCTGCCAAGGCAAGTGCACTAATGAAGAACATCCAGCCTAGCAGCGGATAGCGATGGATCAGCCCGCCCATGTTGTCGAGTTTGGATGTTCCGGCAACAGCGATCAAGGCACCGCCGAGCAGGAAGAGCAATGTTTTGATCAACATATCATGCAGCATATAGAAGAGCAGACCTTCCAGTGCAGGGCGACTGGCCGCAGCCATACCAAAAGCGACAAACCCTACACCTGCGACCACGTTGTAGATGAGAATCTTGTTTACATCGCGGTATGAGATCGCACCGATGACACCCAGGACCATCGTTGCTCCAGCCATCCATCCGATTAGTGCATGGAAGAAATCAGGATCATGATAGAAGATCAGTGTGAATGTTCGCACAATCGCGTACAAGCCAACCTTTGTAAGCAATCCTGCGAACAATGCAGTGACAACAGCAGGTGGTGCCGCATAAGAGCCCGACAACCAGAAGAACAGGAACAATCCGGCCTTGATGCTAAATACGATCAGAAAGAGAACAGCAATTAAGGTAATGACTCCGCTCTGTCCCACTTCAGCAATTTTGACGGACAAATCTGCCATGTTCAGTGTGCCAGTTATGGAGTAGAGGAAGCCGATGGAAGCGACAAAAAGAGCTGAAGAAACGATGTTAATCAAGACATATTTGATCGTTTCCCGAAGCTGTCTTTCCGTACCTCCCAATACGATCAGTGCATAGGAAGAGATGAGCATCAGTTCAAAGCTGACAAACAAATTGAACAGATCTCCGGTTAGGAATGAACCGTTAACGCCCGCGATCAGAAAATGAAAGAACGGATAGAAGTGGTGCTCTTCCCGCTCCTTGTTCACACTGCGGAACGCATACAGCAGACACGCCAGTGCAATGATGGAAGCGGCAACGACAAGTAGCGCCGATACCATGTCCGCAACAAGCACAATACCATAGGGAGGTGCCCATCCACCCATATTAAGCGTTAGAACTCCAGTCTGAGCTACCCGCGTAATGAGTATCGTTGAGACCGCTGCTGTAAACAAAAGTCCAATGACACTAATGATCCGCTGGATATTTATTTTTCGGAAAAATAGCAGAGCCAGAACACCTGTAATCAAAGGCAAGAGAATCGGCAGAACGACGAGATTATTCATATGGGCGCCCCCTTACTTCTTCCATATCGTCTGTTCTCAGCTTCAGATAAGAACGATAGGAGAGAACAAAGAAAAACGCAGTGAGTCCAAAATTAATAACAATCGAAGTTAGTATCAAAGCCTGAGGAAGAGGATCGACATAACGTTCAGCCATCTCCCCAAGCAGCGGTGGTGCCCCAGTTTTGAGACGTGACATGGTGATCAAGAGCAGATGCACGCCATGGGTTAGTATGGACATGCCGAGTACGATACGGAGCAGGCTCCGCGACAAGATTAAAAAGACGGCAACCGCAAACAGAATGCCAACGGCTACACACATCAATATTTCCATATCAGCGATCCTCCCCGATCTGTAGAATGATGGTCATGGTGACACCCAGGACAGCGAGATACACGCCAAGATCAAACAGCATGGCCGTGGCGAGTTCTGTCTCTCCCAGCAAAGGAAGTTCGAAATAACCGAAGGTTTGACTTAGGAACGGGACTCCGAATATAAATGAACCCGCACCCGTGAGTAAAGCTATACCCAATCCGATTCCTGTTAGCATACGGAAGTCAACCGGTAACGCTTTGCGTATCGTATCTGTACTGAATGCCAGGGCAATCAATACGAGCGCTGCTGCTGTGACCAAGCCACCGATGAAACCTCCGCCCGGATTGTGGTGACCTGCAAAGAAGAGGTGCATGGCAAACGTCAGTATGATGAACACAACAACCTTGGTGGTCGTTTGCAGCAATACATCATTACTCTGCAAAGGGACAGTATCCCACGAGGATGAGCTGCGTTCCCGGTTACCATACTTTTTCGTATTGTCCGCTTCATCATCCAGAGCAGGTTCGGAATCCTGACTCTCGTCCTTCTTACGGAACTTCAAGCGGGCTCCAAGATCTTTTGCTTCGAGGTTCAGATTAATCATGGAGTAGATGGATAACGAAGCAACGCCAAGCACCATAATCTCCAATAATGTATCGAAGCCACGGAAATCTACCAGCAACACGTTCACGACATTTTTACCACCAGCTGAGTCATAGGCTTCCTGAAGGAAGAAAGTAGAAATGCTGTCCAGTGAGGCTGTTCCGCTTGCGGCCAATGCAACAAAAGTCATCACGATCCCGACTGCAATCGCTACGATCATATTTACCGTGAGATAACTGCGGCTTGATTTGCCACGTTGAAGCTCAGGCAGATGGTAGAAGCAGAGCAGGAACAGTGCAACCGATACCGTCTCAACAATCATCTGTGTCAACGCCAGATCTGGCGCCCGGAAGAGTACAAACAGTAGGGTTACGAGGTAACCAACCGCTCCGGTCATAATGACTGCTGACAGTCTGTTCTTGGCAAAAGGAATCGAAACTGCAGCACCGATGAGCGTGACTAGCAGTACCACCTCATAAAATGAGAAAGGTGCATTGCCCTGCAGATTCCAGCTAATATTTTCTCCTGAACGGAAGAAGGCATAGACCAGCAACGCGACCGTGAATGAGAAAATGTAAACGAGATAATTACGAACCGAGCCATTCATATAGGCTTCCGTCCATTTGCGTGCATAATGCTGAAGATTATCCAGCACGACGTGGTACATATTGTTAATTGTTAATCCTTGTGGATAATGCTCATAAATATTCCTCCATCGTGGCAACAGCTTGTAGAGAGTGATTCCGAGAATCACAACTCCGATTGTCATAATTAGTTCCGGAGTCCATCCATGCCACAGGGAGAAATGTACATCGAAGCGCTCATTCCCATTCAAGAGGGATGGAAGCACAGCGGCCATTGCCGGTTCAATAAGTGATCCGGCCAGCAGATTCGGGAAGAGTCCGAATACAACGACAAGAACACCTAGAACAACAGGCGGAATGAGCATGCCAGCGGGCGCTTCGTGCAGCTTCTCGGCAGGGATCTCGCTTTGGCTACGACCGAGGAATGTTTTGAACACGATAATAAGCGCATAGATCAGGGTAAACACACTTGCAAGCCAAGCGAATACCGGCAATAGAACACTCCAGGACCCAAGTCCAAAGATTCGTAGATGCGTGACTTCCACCATCGCCTGGAAGAATAACTCCTTGCTCAGGAATCCGTTGAAGGGCGGAATACCCGCCATGGCAAGTGAGCCGATCAATGCCACGGTGAATGTGATTGGCATGAATGAAGCAAGTCCACCGAGCTTCCGTATGTCACGTGTACCCGTTTCATGATCAACAATCCCTACGACCATGAACAGAGCGGCCTTGAAGGTTGCGTGATTAAACAGGTGAAGTAGCGCAGCGGTTATTGCAACAGTATACATCGCAGAGGATTCGCCATATCCGAAGTAGAGAGCAGCAGATCCAACCCCTAAGAGGGACATGATCAGACCAAGTTGAGAGATGGTCGAATAGGCAAGAATCGCTTTGAGATCGTTTTTTTTCACCGCCAGGAATGATCCATAACACAAAGTCAGAAGACCAACGCCGGTAACGAGCCAGAACCAGAGTCCCTGTCCACCGAAGATTGGTGTAAACCGTGCTACAACGTACAGTCCGGCCTTGACCATGGTGGCTGAGTGAAGATAGGCACTCACAGGTGTCGGAGCTTCCATGGCATCCGGCAACCAGATATGGAACGGGAACTGAGCTGACTTGGTGAAAGCTCCAATCAGGATCAAGATAAGTGCGGGTAGAAATAGTGCGCTTTCCTGAAACTGACCCAATCCTGTAATGGTTGCACGAATACTGAATGTTCCGGTAATGAGATACATCATCATGAATCCGGTAAGCATGGCGAAACCGCCAAATACCGTAATCAGGAATGATTTTTGTGCTCCTGAAGTTGAGGCTTTACGTTTGTAATGGAATGCGATCAACAGGAATGACGTAATACTGGTCAATTCCCAGAATCCGTAGAGCACGATCATATTATCAGACAGCACCACGCCCAACATGGCTCCCATGAACATCAACAGATACAGGTAGAAACGGTTCAGCGCTTCTTTCATATCCATGTAGAAGATGGAGTAGAGAACAACGAGGACACCGATTCCGGTGATTAGCAGTGTCAACATGAGGCTCAGACCGTCCAGATACAGATTGAATCCAATGTCCAGTGAAGGGATCCACGGGATATTTCCGGATACGGTATTGCGCTGTGACACAGCGGGTATGAGACTCGCAAAGTATACAAATAATAGTGCCGGGACAAGGAGAACCGGCCATCCCAAATGTAATTTACGGAAGAAACGATGCAGCATGGCAAGAAGAATGCCAGCGGCAAAAGGCAGAATAACAGCAACATGAAGCAGGCTCAACATTACACCCCCAATGTTTAGTATTTCGATTACTCTCTCTGTGACATACAGGCGCATGATCCTTTGAAGGATATGCTTGCTCTCTATATTCATAACCCAAGTATGTATATACAGAATCGTGTCTATTCTTTGAATGGAAGAAACACGGTGAAGATTTCAGTATAATATTGTATGGGCATGTATAATAAAAAAACACACAAGTTCCGATAAATATGAAAACGATTAGGGCGTGTCTGAAACTCCGAAGAAGCAGATTTTGCCGAATTTTCGTTCCAAGCCA
Organism: Paenibacillus sp. FSL M7-1414; assembly: GCF_038003195.1. Classification (NCBI taxonomy): domain Bacteria; kingdom Bacillati; phylum Bacillota; class Bacilli; order Caryophanales; family Paenibacillaceae; genus Paenibacillus; species Paenibacillus sp. FSL M7-1414. The sequence goes on from NZ_JBBOOS010000001.1 coordinate 2,779,626, forward strand.
GGAAGTTTTCCGCAGGCGTGCCGAGGCACGTCAAGGGAAAGTGACGCAGCAGGGGGCGAAAAGGCGGTAAAAGATGCACTTCAGCGAGTTTTGAGACACGTCCGAGGTGACATTCCGTGTACTCTTTACAGCATAGTTATGTTGAGAAGCAAGATGGTTTCACCGTGTAATGGAGGAAGTAATGTCATTCAAAATTAGAACTGTGCTTACAGTCATCTTTGCTGTGTTATCCTTGCTGGTTACCCTGACAATTGGGTCTATTTTTAGCCAAAAGTCATTTGTTGCTGTAGAGACTGAGATTGGTCACTCGCTTACAGGCACGGCCTCACAGGCTTCGGACAAGCTGGATCGATTCATGTCGGCTCGCTCGGGTGAACTGGACCTGCTGGGCCAAATGGCTTCGTTGGAAGATGAATTCCAACCTGATGAGATTCAGATGCTGCTGGATCAGTTACAAGATAGCTTTCCCTCATTCTCATGGGTTGGATTCATGGACCCGAAGGGAAAAGTGTTAGCTGCTACGGATGGTATCTTGCTTGGGGAAAATTTATCAGAGCGACCTGTGTATCAGGAGGGAATCAAGGGTAAATTCATTGGAGATGTGCATAATGCAGTACTTCTTGCCAAGCTGCTTCCGAATCCAACGGGAGAGCCGTTGCAATTTGTCGATATCAGTTTTCCGCTGAAGGATAGCAAAGGCATGATTCAAGGTGTGCTCGCTGCACATTTAAGCTGGGAATGGGCGAAGGAAGTTGAGGAATCCGTACTTGCCCCATTAAAAAGGGAAGAAAAAGACATTGAGTTTTTTATCGTAAGCAAAAAGGAACATACAGTGCTGCTGGGGCCGAAGGAATGGGTCGGTAAACCGTTGGTATTGCCTGGCATCGAAGAGGCCCAGCTCAACAAAAGCAGTTGGTCCATTGAAAAGTGGCCTGATGGTAATGAATATGTGACAGGGCTTGCCTACAGCCAGGGTCATCTGGATTATCCCGGATTAGGCTGGACCGTAGTCATTCGTCAAGTCAAGTCATCTGCTTTTGCGTCTGTGTTTGACCTGATGTGGTTTAATGTGTGGTCTGGACTCGCCGTTACCGTACTGTTTGCACTGATTGGCTGGGTTGTCTCACGTCTGATCTCTGCCCCACTTGTGCGTCTTACCAGAGTAGCCAATCGACTGCGTGCAGGGGAAGAGCTTGAGATTCCTGCGATTAAGGGGATTAAGGAGATTGAAGTGTTGTCCCGTTCGCTTCGGGATATGCTGACCTCTCTTATGAATAAAAACTCAGAGCTGGTCGTGATGCAGAATCTGGCGCATTTTGATCAGTTAACTAGACTGCCAAATCGCACTGCCCTTGAAGTGTATCTGGAGGAGTCTTTGGAGACCGAAAGTGAAAATCACACGCTGACTTTTCTCTATCTGGATCTCGATGGATTCAAACGGGTCAACGATACACTTGGACATCAGACTGGAGATGTGCTGTTACAGAAAGTGGCCCAACGACTGTCTGCTCTTGGTCAGGTGAAGGGTATAACAGTCCGATTGGGCGGAGATGAATTTCTGATTGTACTTCAGTCTGTTGGAAGTCATCCGAGGGAAGAAGCCATGGCTTATGCAGAAGCCATCATTCAAAGCTTGAACAAGCCGTTTATTATCGATTACGAGCGAATTCGAATTGGATGTAGCATCGGAGGTGCCGAATATCCTACCAACAGCGACAACCCAAGTGAGATTATTCGGATGGCGGACGAAGCTTTGTATGAGTCCAAACGTGCAGGCAAGAACAGAATGACATTTTATTCCGAGTTGAAGCAAGATCGTTAGCGTATAATAACATGAGCTGGGTTATCCCAATCACCTTTGTGCGAATGTGCGTATAAACAAGGAGGGGTGAAATGTCTGGAAAATATACATCTGTACCTTATGGTTATGAGCCACCTGCGGCCAGCCGCAAAGGCACATTGACTTTTTATGACTCGTTTGAACATGTGACTGATGAGCAACTCGAGCGCGCCGCTGCAACGGTAGATACCCGTTCATTCATACAGCTTGTGTTGTATCCTTTACACGAGAGCACGTTTAAACGAATGAGCAAGGATTCGATACAGGCATATTACAAAAGAGAAGACCGCCTGCATGATTGGCGGAGAGAACATCCAACTTCGCGTATACGTGTGGAGGGGCTTGAGGGCAAGAGAAAGAAATATACACCTGTGGATAGCGCGCTGCGCCATATCACTGCGGAATATCCAGCCCCTCACTTTCTGTATTTGACGATAGAGATGGCGAATATGTTTGCTTCATTTGATTCCTTCAAGGATTGGATCAAAGAGCTGCGTCTCATCATTGATGGATCGTCCGAATACCTGCATCCGATGCTGGAGCAAAATCGCCATCGCTGGGAATGGGCGGAATGAAAACATAGATGTATGAAGAAGATCGGCGTGCTGATCGTATTCAGACCCAAAAAAAGTTGTGTTGTACAAACCGGAATTCCGGTGTACAGCACAACTTTTTTATTTATATTTTCTCTGCCAAGGATGAAGTCAGATCAAGTGATGTTACGGTTTTATTTTTACCTGTTCGTTTCGCGGCATACAGACAGGCATCCACTTCCTCGAACAATTTGTCTTTGGTTAGATTGGGGCTGTAGCTTTTGAGACCGATACTCACGGTGATGGAAGCTCCTTCAAGTTCCAGATGGCCCATCAAGGCAATCTTCTGACGAATCTGTTCCACCAAGGCATAAGCCTGCTTGAAAGATTGCTCAAACATCAATAAGGCAAACTCTTCGCCCCCGTACCGTGCTGCAATATCACTTGAGGTAATGGTTTCCTGAATGATCAGGGACACTTTCTCCAGAATAATGTCTCCAACCCGATGACCATACGTATCATTAATGGACTTGAAGTCATCAATATCGATCAGGGCCAGATGCAGACTCATGCCACTGTTGGCATACTCAAATGCTTTTTCATAATAATCCTTGAATGAACTTTGATTATAAAGGTTGGTTAAACCGTCTGTTTTGGACTGTTTGGTCATAATGGCATTTCGCACAATAAGGTCCTGCTTGGCAAGCATGCTGGCCTGAAGATCATCGAGCACCTCAACGCCGCTGGTTACGATAACCTGTGCTACATATGTACCTAGGATTAGAAAAGCAGGAATGGATACCATGTCAAATGAAGACAGGTACAACCGGTAGGCCGGATCGAACAAAACCAGAAAGTAACCAGTCATCTGCATCAGAAAGACAATCCAGACTCTCTTTTTACTGAAGAACAGCACCGAAGCAAAGATGGGCAACAGACAGATTGCTAATATAATCCTAATGTCATAATTGACATGAATAATCGTCCAGGCGATAACCGTGCTGGCTATAGACATGGTGTAAAAGGAATATGAACTGAAGCGTCGATCAACCCAACTTGCGAACAAAATGCATGAACTGCTGACGGCCGTAGGCCAGAACAGGACATTCATCAAGAAATCTGTAGGTGTGCGATCATACTCCAGGAACAGGAAACAACCAATCTGAATGGCGAAATGTGCAATGATAACAACCCAGTAGGCATGGAGCATTTTTTGAATCCATTTGGAATGTTTGAACTCGTACTCTGTTGGAATGTGACTATTGTGCGTATGGAAACCTTTCATATATCACCGCTGACTGCATCATAATGGTACGACAGAATTACTCTCGTATATGATAATTATAAATCACAATGAACAAAACGCAAATGTATTTAACTGTTATGTGAGAACAAGACTCACATAAGTTTCGAGTTGTCACAAACTTTTTATGGAGGACAAACAAAACTCAACAATACACTCATAGACTATATACATGGCTCCGTTCCATATGTAGGAAATCATTGATGAAGGGGAGGTGATCTTCATTCCTCTTGTCGTTCGTTCAACCGTTAATGCTACGGGAGCAATTACATTTACAGGAAATACGCTTGGACTGAGTCGTTCGGAAACAGCGGGAGTACCCGGAACACAGGACAGTATTGGAGGTTTTATCACAACCAACACCAGCCTCCAGTACGGCACCTATCCACTGGGAACGACAAGCCTGTATCAGAGCAACAGTTCAGCAGCCATTCTTACACTACCTGCTGGAAGTACCGTTCTGTATGCAGAATTGATCTGGGGCGGCAGTTACATCAATGGTACAGTCAATCTGAGTGCTGCCATCAACAATCCGGTTACGTTTATTACACCCGCAGGGACTTCCAGTGTGACTCCTGATCCACTTACCTACAATCAATTCGATCTGGGGGGCGGTGCTGCTGGCTATGTACGTTCCGCCAATGTGACTACACTTGTTCAAAGCGGGGGAGCCGGTACATATATCACTGGAGCAGTGGTAGGGACTATAGTTATTCCAAGTGATTCCACGGCCAATCATGCGGGATGGACACTTGGAGTCATTTATCAGAATCCCAATCTGCCTTTTCGCAACATGTCTTTGCGTGCAGGCGGCGTACTTGTTCAATCCACTTCACCACCTGTTGTTACCACACTGACTGGATTTGCAACGCCCCTTTCCGGTGTATTGGGAGGAAGAATACTGTTCAGTGCGCAGGAGGGCGACGCGAACCGGACCGGTGACCAGGCATTATTCGGGCCGACCTCAGCTACATCGGTTGCTTTGTCTGGGCCCAATAATCTAGCTGCGAACTTTTTTGCCTCTCAGATTAACGGAGATACCGGAGCGCTTAATACAACAGGAACGTTTGGGACACGAAATCAGATCAACGGAGCTCCAGGTACAAATATTATCGGTGGACGTCAAGGCTGGGATATTACCAATGTGGATGTTTCAGCAAGACTGATCAATAACCAGTCATCTGCGGTGTTGACATTAACAACCTCGGGGGATGCCTACATTGTCAACGCCAATGCAATTCAAGTTGATATTAATGCACCCAAGATCACATTGGCTAAGGCAACGGTCGCCGCCGGTGCAGTTGCCGGGGATAGTATCCTATATTCGGTTACCGTTACCAATGCAGGCACTGCGAGTGCGGCCAGTGTTGTATTATCCGATTCACTTCCTGCAGGTCTTACCTTTATTCCTGGCAGTGTCACGGTTGCAGGTGTATCCCGTCCAACACTTGATGTGACGGCAGGCATTCCGTTGGGTTCGTTAACTTTATCCAGCAGTGTTGTTGTAACCTATCGAGCACTCATCGGTCAGGATGCAAGCATCCTGCAACTGGTGAATTCGGCCAATGCAGCCTTTACATTTCAAAGTGTAGCAGGGGGGCCGGTCATTACCGGAGTTATTCCTTCCAACAACTCCACCCTTACGGTTTATTCGCCAAACCTGTCCATTGTGAAATCGGCGAGTACCACCAATGCCACGGTGGGTGACCTAGTAACCTATACACTGCAAGTGAACAACGGAGGGAATGTTGCAGCCAACGTTACATTGAGGGATAACATTCCAAGTGGTAGCTCATATGTAGCAGGCAGCTTTCGTCTGAATGGAAATGTGATTGCTGGCGCCAATCCGGTTACCGGCGTTAATCTGGGGAGCCTCGCGGCAGGAAGTGCCAATACCGTGACCTTTCAGGTACTTGTAACAAGCTTGCCGACACCGCCGACTCTTGTGGATCAGGCGACAGCTTCTTATTCCTTCAATTCACCTGATGGACGGACGATCACGGGAAACATCGCCTCGAATACCTTAACGATCCCGGTAACATTGCCCAATGTGACCACGGTAAAATCAGCATCCGTTACCGATGTTGCTGTCGGGGAGACCTTCACGTACACCGTAGTTACTACCAACAGTGGTATTCAGGTGATTAACAATGTGGTACTTACAGATGCGCTCCCTGCTGGAATAACTTTTGTTCCCGGCAGTGCAACCGTAAGGGGAACTGTTGTACCGTCTGCGAATCCGAGCAGTGGTATCTCTATTGGGACATTGGCGGCCGGAAGTTCTGCGACGGTGACGTTTCAGGTGAATGTGCAGTCTTTGCCTGCTTCAGGTTCGTTAGTTAATCGAGCGGTAGTGTCCTATAGCTCTGGTTCGTTCACGGGCATTTCCAACTCCAATTCCATTACAACCCCTGTATACCAAGCTGTTGTTGGTATCAACAAGTCGGCAAGCCAAACCAATGCGACACTGGGGGATCAGATTGCATACACACTTGTGGTCACGAACAGTGGGAATATAGCGACTCAAGTGAATGTGACGGATACGATTCCAGCGGGGCTGACGTTTGTCCCGAATTCGGTAACTGTGAATGGTACTGCACGTCCTGGAACAAGCCCATTAACCGGAATAACACTGGGCAGCCTCCTGCCGGGAGTTGCGGCTACGGTGGTGTTTCGCGCTACACTCACCACACTTCCGACTCCCCCGACACTGGAGAATCAAGGGACAGCAAGTTATACGTACCAGCTTCCAAGTGGAAGGAATCTCTCAGGCAGCAGCTTATCCAATATCGTTCGTATATCTGCATCGGCTCCCAATATTTCTCTTAGTAAAACAGTAAACACACCAGATGCGACAGTTGGAGATGTGCTTACGTATACCGTTGTTGCAACAAACGCAGGAATTAGTGCAGTACAAAATCTGGTGATTTCGGATGCACCATCCGGCTCTGAATTTGTCCCGGGTAGTGTCACGATTAATGGATCTGCTGTTCCCAGCGCAAGCCCCGTTGCGGGAATCGCAGTGGGTTCATTGAATAGCTCAAGCAGCGTAACTGTGACCTATCAGACCCGAGTGAATTCCGTTCCATCTACGGGTTTGGTTAGTAACCAGGCCAATGCAGCATTTACATCAGGCAGTTTTAACGGTGTTTCTTCTTCTATATCAGTAAATACCCCCATATTTCTGCCAGTGATCCAAGTGGTGAAGTCAGCAAGTACAACAAGTTTGACTGTAGGCGATACGTTTAATTACACCATCCAAATTAACAATACAGGTAACATAGCTGCAACGGTTACCTTGACAGATCCCATTCCAGCAGGAGCAGTATTCAGCACAAATAGTGTCATTATTAATGGCGTACCTACACCTGGAGTCAGCCCGGAGTCGGGTATCAGTCTAGGAGAAATTGCTGCGGGCTCAGGTGCAACGGTCACCTTTGTTGCGACGGTTACCAGCTTGCCAGATGCAAGGCAGTTAATTAATCAGGCGGTTGCTTCATTTGCCTACACACTCCCAAGTGGGAGAACGATTGCCGGTCTCTCGTCATCAAACACCATCACTATTCCAGTGTCTCTGCCCAATGTTACGATTGTCAACAGTGACAATGTAGAGTACGGCGTAGTCGGAGATGTCATTCGATACACATCTGTTATTCGTAATAACGGCACAGTAGCCGTTAATAATGTGGTATATGTCAATCCTCTTCCTTCGAATACCCCATTTGTACCCGGAAGTGTCATTGTGAACGGGACTTCGTTCCCGCTCTCCAATCCGACCGCCGGCATTCCAATCGGTACGTTGGCTCCAGGAGCCGAGGTTACCGTAACTTTTGAGGTGACGATTACCATGCCGATTCCTTCGCAGATTAACAATCAGTCGACGGTCAGCTTCACATCCGGTTCATTTTCAGGGTCATCATCGTCCAATACCACTCAGACTCCGGTCATACAACCGCAGATTTCACTTGTCAAAACAGCAAATACCGTAAATGCAACTGTAGGTGATACGGTTGTATACACGGTAACGGTCAGCAATGCTGGCAATCTGGAAGCAAATGTTACTCTCACAGACAACATTCCTTCTGCGACTACTTTTGTACCCAACAGTGTGGTTGTATCCGGTGTGCCAGAGCCGGGAGTAACACCAGGAACAGGTATTCCGGTAGGCATTGTAGCAGCAGGGGCGACGGCTGTTGTCACGTTTGCCGTTGTTGTGGATTCACTTCCATCCCCACAGCAGCTTAGCAATTTTGCTACATCATCCTTTACATTTACACCTCCAGATGGGCGGACGTTGACTGGCTCAGCCACTTCGAATACACTCACGTTCCCAGTCTCGTCACCAAACGTCGCTGTTGTCAAAAGCACAGCTTCCACTGCGGCTACGGTAGGCGATACGGTGACCTATTCCATTCTGGTGACCAACAGCGGAATTGCACCGGTGAACAATATTCAGTTTTCAGACCCGATTCCAGCTGGAGCCTCTTTTGTTACAGGGAGTGTCACAGTGAATGGGGTTGCGCAACCCGGAGCCAATCCGGCAGGTGGGGTACCCCTTGGTACATTGGGGCCCGGAACGTCCGCGACGGTCACATTCAGTATCCGTATCGACGCGATTCCGCCAAGTGATCAGTTGAGCAATCGCTCTACGGTCAGTTTTACCTCAGGTACATTCTCAAGCACAACCTTTTCAAATACCGTGGTCACTCCGGTGTACCAGCCTATTCTTTCAGCGCAAAAAACAGCCAGTACACAAAATGCTACCGTTGGGGATACAGTCAGCTACACGATAACTGTGAACAATCAGGGAAACTTTGGAGCCCAGATTAACCTGACAGATAACCTTCCAGCCGGAACCATCCTTGTTCCAAATAGCGTTATTGTGAACGGGCAACCGCTGCCAGCAGGAAATCCAGCAACGGGCATCCCCGCAGGCAATGTGGCTCCAGGAGCTACCACCACAATTACCTTTTCAGTAGTTGTTGATACGCTGCCAAGTCCGCAACAACTGGTGAATCAGGCTTCCGTAGCTCTATCATATACATTGCCGGATGGGCGGAACATCACGGAGTCTGTTCTATCCAATGTGTTAACCATTACCGTATCGGCACCGGATGTCGATGTCGTCAAATCCACAACTTCAACGTCGGTATCAGTTGGTGATATCGTAACGTATAGCATCGCTGTAACCAATAACGGAATTGCAACGGTCAACAATGTGGTTTTCACGGATGCAGTGCCGACAAGTACCGTTCTTGCGCCAACCGGCGTGTTTGTCGATGGTGTTCTGCGCCCTGGTGCCAATCCTTCTACGGGAATAACACTTGGTTCCATCGCACCTGGCGTTACGGTAACCGTTGTATTTAGTGTGCAGGTTACGGCGCTTCCGGCAAGTGCAGTGTTAAACAATCAGTCCACGGTCAGCTTTACATCAGGGGCTTTCTCAGCGACCACATTCTCCAATACGGTTACAACTCCGGTCTTTCAACCTATTCTGGCGGCAGTCAAAACGGGAGATCAGACGATAGCAACGGTAGGGGATACCGTTGTGTACAGCATCGCCATTTCCAATACCGGGAACTATGGCGCATCTGTCACGTTAACGGATACCATTCCGGCAGGAACAGAGTTTGTTCCTAATAGCGTTATTATTAACGGGGCTTCTGCACCAGGTGCAGATCCAGCTTCGGGTATTCCGCTTGGTGTCGTTTCCACAACAACTCTAGTTACCTTCTCCGTTGTGATTGTGACGTTACCTTTGAGCCAGTCCATTACCAATCAGGCTTCTGCGACATTTTCGTATACATTACCTGATGGAAGAACACTTGGAGGCACGATTACGTCCAACGCACTCAACATTCAAGTATCTGCTCCGAACGTCAGTGTAGTTAAGACAGCTTCGGTAGTTGATGCCGTGGTAGGCGACACGATTGTGTATGAAATGGTTGTGACCAATGAAGGAATTGACCCTGTAAACAATATTGTGTTAACCGATCCCATCAGTCCGGCCGTAACATTTGTTGCTGGGAGCGTCCTGGTAGATGGCGTTCCACGGGCCTTGGCAAACCCGGCGCTGGGCATAGCCCTTGGTAGTTTAGCCCCTGGAGCATCGATAACGGTATCGTATGCAGTTCGGGTCAATACGCTTCCAACACCACCACAAGTGAGCAGTCAGTCTTCCGTAAGTTTCACATCGGGTGTTTTCTCGGGAGCAGCGTATTCCAATACGGTTGTAACACCAATCTATCAGCCGATTATTGCCGTAACCAAAACAGGGAGCACCTCCAATGCAACGATTGGTGACACCATCACCTATTCTTTTGCCATTAACAATAGCGGGAATCTGGATGCAAGTTTGACATTAACGGACAATATACCGAATGGAGCCGTACTGCTTCCCAACAGTGTTCTGATTGATGGTGTTCCACAGCCAGGTGCCAATCCAGAGACGGGTATCGTTGTGGGTACCATACCGTCCGGAGGTACGGTTATTGTAACGGTCACCCTCGAAGTGACTGTAGATACGTTGCCACAGGATCAGCAACTGGTTAACCAGGCGGTGGCCAACTATACATTTAGTCCACCCGATGGCCGTCTGTTGACGGGGACCGTATCTTCGAATGTTCTGGTTATCCCGGTATCTGCACCAAATGTTGTAGTTGCCAAAAGTACAAGTGCCATTGATGCTGTTGTTGGTGATGTAATCACCTATACGGTTGTAGTAACCAATAGCGGCATTGAAGTGGTTAATAATGTGGTCATGGTTGACCCGGTACCTGTCGGTACAGTATTTGTGCCAGGAAGTGTTACGGTGGATGGTGTGCCAAGACCAACAGGGAATCCGAATACAGGCATCACGCTTGGTTCGATTGCTGCGGGTGCTTCCGTTACGGTTACATTCAGAGTAGAGGTTGTGGTGATATGAGCCAATCTTCCGGTCCGTTGTCCCACTGGCTAAAGAATCAGTCCCTGGTTCGATTCAGCTCGGGTGCGACTGAACTGGAACAGGTATCCTATTCGAATACGGTTGTAACACCGTGGATCGGCCCCAGGCTTGAAGTCAGAAAAGTCTGCAATGTCACGGAGGCTGCCTTGGGGCAGTCTCTTATCTACCGTGTTGAAATTGTTAACACCGGAAATCTTACGGCCCTAGTGTACCTATTGGATCAGCTATCTGCAGAGACGGCACTGCTTCCCAACAGTGTACTGCGTGATGGTATTCCGTTACCGGGAGCATCACCGGAGACAGGATTGCCTCCAGCTGAAATTGCGCCCGGAGCCACGTTGCGATACCACTTCCAAGTTGTAATCTTGCGTTTACCTGAGACACTGAAGCTGCTGAATCAGGCACAGGTTAACTATGAGTTTTTGACACCGGAAGGCAGAACGGTTACAGGTATGGAACAATCCAATATCGTGGAGGTCAATCTGGTCTCATCCCGGCTGGAGATCTCCTTTCAGGCGGATCACATCTATACCTTCTCAGGGGATATTGTCATGTACACCGTCATCGTGAGCAATCCGGGTTTTATTGCAGCCACCAATGCCCAAGTAACGATTTCTTTGCCACAGGGCATTGTTTTTATACCTGCGAGTGTCATCGTAGATGAAATGTTTGCGCCACAAGTAACGCCTGATACGGGCATACAACTTGGAGAGATTTTACCCGGAAGCTCAATTAGGATACAATATCGGGTTCAGGTTACGGGGGGAAGCGATGCAAACGGAATATCAAGTGTAGCTGTACTGTCATATATCTCGGCAGGACAGCAGGAGACGGTCTACTCCAATCAGGTTACCCTGGAAGTGATACAGCCCCAGGTCTCTGTGGTGAAAAGTGTGCTCCCGGTAACGGCCACATTAGGCGATGTCGTCCAATATAATATTACCGTCTCCAATGCAAGCAGTTATGCGGTGGATGGAACTCTCCTGGATGTACTGCCCACAGGTGTGACATTTGTCGAAGGCAGCCTGCGCTGGAATGGGGTTAAACGTCCCGGAACCAATCTGGCTAAAGGGCTTAATCTGGGGACGTTGACAGCCCGGTCGGTTCTGAATATTCAGTTCGAAGCGAAACTTCCAGATCGAGATGAATCGCTGCCTGATGACTACAGGTATGTGAATCATGCTAGCCTGATGTATACATTTCGATTGCCGGATTCACGGTCAGTGCAGCGGATGATTACATCCAATGAAGCTGTGGTCGAATTGAAAGCGCCGATAATTCAGGCTTATGTTCAAGTGACACCCACATTGGTCGAGCAGGGAGGTACCGTCACTTTTCAGGTACGTGTGGGGAATACGGGTAATTTGCCGGCACGTGTACAACTTGGGAGCATTTTACCTGAGGGTGCCAGATGGCTTGGTCAAGCTACGGGTGAGCTCCAATTGAGCATATCAGAGTATTCCACACCACGGGTTCTGCATGTGGGCGTGATTGAGCCTGGAACGGAAAAGAACATCTCGTATGTAGCGAAGTTAGCTTCTGAGAAGGTGGGGACGCTGCAAGGAGACTTGATTGCCAGGTACACGTATGAATGGAATGGACAAAAACGGGCTGGCGAAACCCGATCGAATGAGTACAGCATCATTGTGGAGTATAGAGAAGAATAGGAGGTATCACGGTTAACGGTAACTTGCCTGAGGAATTTGCTCATTCTGGTTGCCATGAGATTACACGAACGTAAATGAATGGTATACTTATTGAATATGAACTCGGCAATCAACCCGTGGAATCGGGACGTCGGAGTAGAGGAGGCAGCCACATTGGCAAAAGCAAAAGTAGCAAAAAGACCTACACGGGATGAGTTTGAACTCGAAGAGTTGGGAAACCAGCTGGTTGAAGCTTTTCGGGAACGTTCGGAAGTACTGTTGACGGTATGGGGCAAAGAAGATCAGGTGCAAGGAGTCATCGTCAAAATGGACTCCCGTACACGACTCGTACATGTAGAGTATACCGAAGAAGAGTTCACAGCGAAGGTACCTTTTCTGGATATCATGCGTGTGCAATCTCCCCGGTACTGAACGAAAAAAACAGCAATCTGAATAATTAGGGCATCCGCCCTGTCAAAGTCGTTCTTCCTGCATAAGATAACCCATACCTGTTGCAGAGGAGGTACGGTCAATGAGCGAAGTATTAGGTGGAGAAACAAGAGGCTACGGATACGGAGGTTTCACTTCTGTAGGTGCCATTCTGGTTCTGTTCATCCTGTTGGTTATCATCTCCAAAGCGTTCTTGGTATAATTGCATATCTCTAAAGAATGAAAGAAGCTCTGCCATCGCGGCAGAGCTTTTTTGTTCGTTCAGTCCTTGGCGAATTTTGTAGAAAATCGGTGTAAGTCCTGCTTACGTTATGTTAGAATATAACCATCCCTAGAGAAAGAAAGAGGTGTTTTGATTATGAGCCAAACGTTAACAGAATCTTTAAATGAACAGATGAACTTTGAGTTTTATTCCGCTCATGTATATCTGGCTATGGCAGCCTATTGTTCCAGCAAAAGTCTGGATGGATTTGCGAACTTCTTCATCGTGCAAGCGGAAGAAGAGCGATTCCATGGCATGAAAATATACAAATTCCTGAATGATCGTGGGCAACGTGCCACACTTGAGGCTTTGCCAGAACCGAAGAATGAATATGCTTCGATGCTGGATGTGTTTGAGCATGGTTATGCTCATGAACAGCAAAACACGAAAAAATTCTACAATCTGGCTGACATCGCTCTGAATGAACGTGAACATGCAACGATGTATTTCCTGAAATGGTTCATTGATGAGCAGGTTGAAGAGGAAGCTTTGTTTGACAATATTATTCAGAAGCTGCGCCGCATTGAAAAAGACAGCAATGCCTTCTACATGCTGGATGCCGAGTTTGGCAAACGTTCGTTCACTGCTCCAACTGAATAAATTGCACGTAGGGAGTCGAGAAGATTCCAGCGTCAAAACACCATTTACATACAGCATGAGGTAATGATCCTGAAAGCAATGGGGGCAATCCCCTTGCAAGGGATGATGGTTTGATGCCATATGCTGATTAAAGACAAAGAAGCCTGCACTTGTGCAGGTTTTTTTGCATGCAACGATATTTAATGATTGTATTGATTTACTTGAATTGGAGTAAAGGTCTATCAAAATTCTGAATGTGGGTAATAGAGGATATGTCACAATTGATCTATCCTGACGGGATCTTATTTTGCGCAAATCTATCAAATTCGTATTAAATTTTAGGTTTATCTGACAAAAGTGTAACTCTACCGTAGCCTTTGGAGCGAGAACAGGAGCCACTATCTTTGATAGTATTAGGATTAATCGCCAAGGGATGAAGGTAGAAAAACATGGACACCCGGGGAAATATAACACACAAGGGAGACTTTTAATTATGCTACATATTCGTAAATCTATCATGGTCACACTTGCTATTTTACTAATCATTCCACTATTATTGCCGCAGTCGGTATCTGCCAAATCAGCTTCATCCAAGGATGGTGCAAGCAAAGCAAATTCCAAAATCATATACCTGACGTTTGATGATGGGCCAACCGCTCATACGGGTCAGTTACTGGATATTCTGGATCAATATCATGCGAAGGCAACGTTTTTCATGCTGGGACCTCAAATGGAGCAATTTCAGAAGGCTACCAAACGTATCGTAGCTGACGGGCATGGATTGGGTCTGCATGGTGTGACTCACGTTCCAGGCAAATTCTATAAATCTGCATATAGCGGATTGAAAGAGATGCAACAGGCCAATGCAAGTCTGAACAAGGTTGCCGGAGTTAAAACAAGTCTCGTTCGGACGCCATATGGTAGTAAACCTTATCTCAAACCGGCATTCCGTAATGTACTGCTGGGCCAGGGTGGATTCCATCTATGGGATTGGAATGTCGATTCGGAAGACTGGAAATACAAGAAAGATCACCAGAAAGTCTATAACAGTGTAATGAAGCAGATTCACAATGTGCAAAAGAGCGGAACAACGCCGGTTGTGCTTATGCACGACCAAGAAGCAACGCTGAAAGTATTACCGAAAGTATTGAAAACATTGAAGGCAGAAGGGTATCGTTTTGAAGTGTTAAGCAAAAAAGTGCAGCCGGTTAACTTCTGGAACGACAAGCGTTAATCTTTTGAATTTTTAGATTGGCTACAACGAAGGAGGTACACATCATGAAGAAACAGCCATTATGGATCACGATTCCAGTAACGACAGCCGTTTTACTTGCTCTGGCAGGATGTGGCGGACCGGATTCAAATACAGCATCATCAGAGAATAGTTCTTCACCAACGACAACAGTAGGTGAGCAGACCGAGACCGGAAGTGGTGGTGCTGATTTCTCTAATGAAAATGAAACAGGAACCAAAGAGAATACGGGCACAACAGATAATGAAGACACATCAGGATCGAAGGCAAATGACAACCAAGTTGTCACTGGTCAATCAGGTGTGAATGATGTGATCAAGCAAGTTCGCAACCAGTTGAAGATGAAGGATGCAGCGTTACCCACTTCATTTTCATTGGACAAGGGTACATCTTTGGGGGCGGCAATACTGTCCAATACTGCGGATGCATTTAAGGTAAACTTCTACGCTACCACTCAGTCTGTTGCCATTAATGATCAATCTTTAACTGCAACCGACAGTAAGATACCTGTACTGGCTTCCTATGAAGTGAAGACCTATAAGGACCCGGATCAGCCAGAAATATTCCCTGAGACGGACCTGAAAGATATTCCAGCAAATATGGCTGTGGATCTAGGACATGGCATCAAAGGTATGAGTGAAGGTGCCGCAGGCAGTCAATATTTGACTTGGCAAGAAGGCAGATGGACGCTGGAAATTCGTTCGGTTTCCGAAGATGAAATGAATAATCCGGGCATAGCGAAGAAAATGGTGGAGTACCTGGAGTCACATACCTTGCCAGTACCCAAAGATAAAGGGTATATCAAGGTTGAATATCCAAGTGGTGGAAAGTCTGTTCATGTAACGATCTCATGGCAGGACGGTAACCAAATTCATCAGCTTAAGACCGATCAAGTGCCATTAGAAGCTCTTGGCATGGTTGTATCTGTGAAATAAATCTTGAGTGTTTTACGGATATTCTGCAATGTAGAAGAGATGAGTGTGGGATTGTTACGATACACCTAAAAAAGCTTGGCCCAGGAAGAAATTGCTGGGCCAAGCTTTTTATTTTGAGCATGTTATCGCAGCTTATGCAGCCGGGGTACATGCTTATTTTTGTTTCAATGGGTTAAAGCGGTACTTTCATTTAAACCACCCTTTTTCCTTGGAGCGAGTGATGGCCTCAATGCGGTTACTGGCATTTAACTTGTTGAGAATAATGGAGATGTAGTTACGCACCGTGCCCGTTGTGATGAACAGATGCCCGGCGATTTCCTTGGTGTTTTTCCCATCTGCCATGAGGCCTAGTACGGCATTCTCCCGTTCTGTCAGGGGGTTTTCTTCTACATAAGCTTCATCTACCAAGTCGGGAGCGAAGATGCGTCTGCCATTCATAACTTGGCGGATCGATTCGGCAAGTTCTTCAATTGGACTATCTTTGAGCAGGTAACCACGGACACCGCCCTTTAGGGCACGTTCGAAATATCCGGTCCGGGCAAAAGTGGTCAGTATAATGACCTTACAGCTCATTCCTTTGAGTTCTTCTGCAGCTTCAAGGCCGCTTTTCACAGGCATTTCTATATCCATCAGACAGATGTCTGGTGCAAGCTCCTGGACAAGGGCAAGGGCTTCCTGGCCGTTGCTGGCACGTCCGACGACTTCCATATCTTCCTCCAGATTGAGGAGGGAGGACAAGGCGCCGAGCATCATGCGCTGATCTTCCGCGATTACAATTCTAATCATGATTCTGCCTCCTTTATCGGTTTGCGAACGAGTTTCGGAACATGAATAATAATCGCTGTACCCGGGATGTCTGTCGCAGAGCGAATATCCAGACAACCGTTCACAAATTCAAGTCGTTCCTTCATGCCCAAAATTCCTGTTCCGCGCCGATCCTGTTTGCGAGTTCGTTCTATTCCAACACCGTTATCTTGAACGGTTACTACATTATCCGCTAGTGTTTCCTTAATGATGATAGTACAGGTTGTTGCCTGACTGTGTTTGACGACATTCGTGACAGCTTCTTTCAAGCACATACCTAGCACATTTTCATTCAATTGTGACGTATCCTGTAACTTCGGATTACCTTCCAGCACAAATTCAATCGAAGCGGCCTTCAGAATCTGCTCCGCCCGGAACAGTTCATCGACCAATTGTGTACCACGCATAGTGGTGACCATTTCCCGGACTTCCTTCAGAGCTGTACTTGCCGTTTGTCTGAGGTCGTTCAATTCAATCTCGGCCTGATCGGGATTATTGCGGAGCAGCCGTCTCGCCAGATCGGTTTTCAGACCGATCAGAGAGAGCTTCTGTCCAAGTGTATCGTGCAGGTCGCGAGCGATACGCTGGCGTTCTTCCATTTTTACGAGATCATCAAGTCGCTTGTTCGCATTCTCCAATTGGCCTTCCAAATGTTCAGTTTTGTTTTTGTTATACGTACTGATTGGAAGCAGGATGGAGGCCATTAAGCTGATGAATACAAACGGGAGTTGGCTCACCAACAGAGAACTCTGATTAATGAAACCGTAATTAATGGTTACGAAACTGGCTCCCAGGTTCACCGAGTAGAGGGTGAAGAAACCGGCTTTATTTTTAATATTCCCAATAAAGAAAGCAAGAAACAATGAGAAATACGCATAATCATAGGCGATCGTCATCGTAATGGATATGGCAATAAGCATTCCAATCCACATGTACACCTGCCAGCCCTTGGTGATGAAGGCGAGCAGGTAACAAACGAAGAAGACGAGGATAATGATGATGCCGGTTACCATCGTCCATAATTTAGAATATTGCGATATAAAATAGAATGGCAGGATGAAAAAGGCGAGCCATACATAAAGGTTCAACCCTGTTTTTTTATAAAAATTTTGCATCCACTTTTGAATGGAATTCTCCTCCTCAAACTTGTACTCAACTTTAGCATGACTGTAGCATGACTATGGCTTGAACACAAGAAAACGAATCCGACAGAGTTAAGGCTTCTCTGTCAGACCCGCTGGATTGGTTACTCGGATAGGCGGTTGAACATACGGCTTGCGGGATAGCTTTTTGAGCTGTCTGAAGCTAATAAACTGTTTAGAATCTTCATCCCACAGACGGAAGCGCAGGGCAACCAGACTGGAACGTAATGTAATAGTCGTTGCTTTTTGCAAAGGTGGTGTTGCGTTGTGTGCTTCTTCCAAGAAATAGTTAGGTACACGTGGGCTCAAGTGATGCACATGGTGGAACCCGATATTACCACTGATCCATTGCAATAATTTTGGCAATTTGTAATAAGAACTGCCTTCAACAGCTGCTTTGACATAACTCCACTCATCTTCATGTTCAAAATACGTCTCTTCGAACTGATGTTGGACGTAGAACAACCAGATACCAAAGAAACCGGAGAAGAAGAAGATAGGTGCCTGCACCATTACAAAAGCCTGCCATCCGACTAACCAGGACATGAATGCATAGAGCACTACAATCAATACGGTAGTCAGGTGTGTATTGATACGTTCTTTACGTCTAGCACCTTTGCGGTTAAAACGGTAAGCCAACAGGAACACGTAAATGGGTCCGATACAAAACAATACAAACGGGTTACGATAAATCCGATAGAAGAGACGTCCCCAAGGAGAAGCTGCTTTGTATTCGTCAACTGTCATAACCCAGATATCACCTACACCACGTTTGTCAAGATTACTGCTTGTTGCGTGATGGATAGAATGCTCGTTTTTCCACTGCTGATAGGGTGTAACTGTTAAAACACCAGTAATGGTACCGAGAATATCATTGGCGCGTTTGCTCTTGAAGAATGAACCATGACAGCAGTCATGGAAAATAATAAAGGTCCGAAGTACAAATCCGGATGCCACCAAAGCAATCGGGAAGGTCAGCCAGTAGGAAACCGATAAGCTAAAGTAAGCTGCAGCCCATAACAAGAAGAGCGGGAGCAATGTATTGATTAACTGGCGGATACTTAGTCTGAGATCATTTTTTTCGTAAGGGGTAACTTCTTTTTTTAAGGCCATTTCTTTTGATCTGTTCATAAAATTGTGTCCTCCTTCAATCGTTATAACTGTAATCAGCTACAACTTGGCGTTTCCCGCTAGACTTTCCTGTAGGAAGCGTTTTTATCATTGTAAAACAATCCGAACATGACAGTAAGTCATAAACGTCAGCCTTCTGTAATGATGAATATCAATGACGGACCATGACATTTGTCATGGGTGTATGATGCTCAATAGCTCTGCGAAGGTCAGAAGAGCAGGTTTTACAAATTCCTTTGCACAAATTACGCAACAATTTGTATTATGTATACAAATTTTGTTGTGAGCATGGTAAAATCTATCCTTGAGTGATTATGACAACTTATGAGACGGGTCGATTAGGTTGATTTCTGATGGATTGGATGGAATGCATAATGAAGAAACGAATTACGGATATCCTATTTATTATGGCAGGTGCATTTCTGTTTGCACTGGCGGTGAACCTGTTTGTCATCCCGAACGATTTGGCTGAAGGCGGCGTCACGGGTATCACGATTATTTTGTATTACCTGTTTGAATGGTCCCCTGGACTGATGAACTTGATCCTGAACGGTATTTTGTTAATTGTGGGATATCGGTTTCTTGATAAAACGACTACGGTATATACGATTATTGCAGTGGTATTCAATTCGTTGTTCCTGCATCTGACGGAGAGTTGGACGATTGCATCGGATGAACTCTGGATCAATACCATTTTTGCCGGATTATTTGCCGGTCTTGGTATTGGCTTGATTGTTAGAGTGGGAGGCACAACGGCGGGGACAGTGATCCTGGCCCGACTTGCCAACAAATATCTGGATTGGAATATCAGTTACGGACTTCTGTTCTTCGATCTGATTGTGGCTTTCTCCTCATACTTCATCATTGGACCACAAGGATTAATGTGTACAATTGTCTTGCTGTTTGTTGGAACCAAAACAATGGAGTTCATTATTGAAGGGCTTAATCCGAAAAAAGCCGTTATGATTATCTCTTCCAAACAGGATGAAATCGCGAAGCAAGTCATTGAGAAGATGGATCGCGGAGTAACCGTCCTGTCCGGTCATGGCTATTACACAAAAAATAAGAAAGAAATTCTATACATTGTGATTAGCAAGCAGGAAGTTTCTATGCTGAAGAAGATTGTACGAGCAGAAGATGAGATTGCTTTTATTACCATTCATGACGTGCGTGATGTTTTCGGTGAAGGATTTATTGAACTCTCTAAAACTTGATGAATATGTATATAATGAAGAAAGGAGTTGCGGTGAAATATCACCGCAACTTTTTTTGATAGGTTAATGGTATCCGGTATTAACCTAGTTCAATAAGAAAGAACCCTTCTCCGAAGAGAAGGGCAAAAGAGTATTAATAATGTCTTCTTTTTTTGATTCCACAATATTCAACAGTGACATGACAGTGTTTTTTACACTTTGTAGGGACATATTTCACTTTGGTAACACAAGTTTTCGTAATTTTTTTGTAAAAACACTTTGGTCTTGGATGATGACATTTATGATGTTTTCTATACATATTAAAACCTCCCTGATCGTGATAAGGTATTCTATGAGCGTGTCACTGTTTCGGAAATGTATAAACGTCTATTATTGTATAATAATTCCTTTATTAGGCTTTTGTGTTACATGTGAAGGTTGGTTCTAGTAAAACTTTCTACTAAAAGAGTGCAATGACAAAAAGCTGTACACCTACCAAACACGATGATATATTGAATTTAATCAATTTGTTAATAAACCTAACTAACTATAAAAGGAGGCGATAACATGGCTGGCACACCGCAGTATATCCGCAATCTGAATGAAAATCTCATTATGGATGCCCTCATAACTCAGGGAACCATGTCGAGAGCGGATATCAGCCGTCAGACCGGACTTAGTAAACCAACAGTATCTTTGGGAGTCGAACATCTGATTGACCGTAATCTGGTGAGGGAAATGGGGCCAGCTGACAACGCTCAGGGTCGAAAAGCAACCCTCATTCGTTTCAACGAAACGGCTTATTATGTCTGTGGTATAGATATCGGCGCAACTCGTATTCGGATTGCATTATCCGATCTGAATGGAGAGATCATTGCCTATCGAACATATCCCATGGTTGTTCAAGAAGCTTATGAGCGAGCAGAAGCGACGATGTTGGAGCTTCTTCGAAGCCATATGAACGAACTGCTTGATGAGAATCATCTGAACTGGGATCAGATTCAGTGCATCGGGTTCGGTATACCAGGCGTAGTGCTGCCTGAATCAGGGCGTATCAATCGTATTGTGGACCCGTTAGCGGGTCTGGAAGAAGCTTTCTCTTTAGAGTCGTTGTCAGGAGCTTTTCCCTGTGAAGTAATTCTGGAAAATGATGTGAATCTTGCAGCGCTTGGGGAGTATCGGAGTGGTGTAGCAGCAGGATATCCCTTGTTTGTTTTTTTCTCGATTGGTACAGGGACGGGCGCTGGCATCATGGTACATGGCCAACTGCTTCGAGGTTTAGGTGGCTTAACTGGAGAGATCGCGGAGATGCTGGTGGACGATGGCCGACGTCTGGAGGAAGTGCTGTCCGCTGATGGTCTGATGCAACTGGCGAAAGATTATCTAGATCAGCATGATGAACGATTATTGGAGGCTGCTGATTCGGGTGCAGATGATCTTCACAGACACCTGACTCCCGAGAAGTTATTTGAAGCTGCGCGCAGTGGAGAAGTAGAGGCGTTAGACATTCTACAACAATACAGCAAGAAGATTGCTTCCGCTCTGCGTCAGATTAGCGTTGTGCTTGCTCCGGATCTCATTGTGCTTGGCGGAGGTGTAGGAGGGAACGGTGATGTGTTATTGCCTTTACTGAGGCAGATCATCTCTGAGCAATTCCCGGTGCAACCACAGTTAATCTGTTCCAAGCTTGGTGAGCAAGCTGTTGTCACTGGCGCGGTACAGGTGGCCATACAACAAACGATGCTGAACCTTCAGCAGGCCATGGAATAAGAGATTGGATATACAACATGTGAGGAGGGAAAAGGCATGACAGAATCCGTGAAAAACGTAAGTAATAATTATCAGACCAATCAGAATGGTACGGCTAAAAGTGATCCATCCGGCTGGATTGCAGGTATTGACATTGGAGGCACCAAAACATTAATGCTCTTGTCATCACAACAGGCTGGAAATGAAGTTCATGAACGTATCTTGCCTACGCTTGCCAGTGATCAGCCGGATGAGTTCTTCCGATGGTTATTCACTGAATTGGAAATATTCTGCCGCGAAGTTGGATGCAGTCTGGATCAACTTAACGGTGTAGGCATGGGATTCCCTGGTGTGGTTCTACAGGAGGAGGGAATACTGCGAAATGCTCCCGCTTTTCAGTGGCCTGAGCTAGATATTCGCCCTGTGATTGCGAAGCATTACAGCGGGAATATCCTGTTGGATAATGATGTGAATATGGCGGCAATGGGAGAGTATGATCAAGGGGCAGCGCAGGGACATCAACACTGTGTGATGGTCACGGTTGGAACAGGCATTGGAGCTGCTCTTATCCTGAATGGACAGCTCTATAGCGGCCAGAATGGAGCAGCAGGTGAGATTGGGCATTTCATTGCAGGAGACGAAGGGCTTCATACCGGTTACGTTGCGGATGCGGATTCCTTTGGCGTATTTGAGCAAGTGACTTCAGGTACGGGAATTACCGAACAGGCGAGGCGTTATTTTGCTGCTGGAAAGGGAAGTTCCTTATCCCTGATCATGAGTCTGGCAGGAGGGGAAGCGGAACAGATTGAAGCCAGGCATGTATTCAAAGCAGCGGAGTCGGGTGATCTTGCTGCCCTGGAGATTCTGGAACTACCCATGCGTTATATGGCGAGAGGTCTGGCGAATATTACGGCTTTACTCAATCCTTCCATTATAGTGATCGGTGGTGGCGTGGCTGCATCCAACCCATCCTATTATCTAAACGAAGTGCGCACACGCCTCCAACGTTACACTGTTCTGCCTACACTTTTAGCTGTAGCTGAACTGGGGAACAAAGCAGGAGCAATCGGGGCATTGGCTGCAATCAAGTCCAGTCTGACACGCACTTAAAAATAGAGAATAGGCGAAGCAACTACAGAAATAAAGGATGGAGATCCGGATGAGAAGTAGACATATGAAGGCTTACACAGAGAAAATAAAAGCCGATTCCAATGATGCAAAACGTGTTTTACTCCAATTACAGGGCCTATATCTGTTTATGGGGCTTGCCGGGGGGATGTTTAACCCGTACATTAATCCCATATTGGTAGCACAAGGGTTTTCCAGTAAAGAAACCGGATTTATTATGGCGTTTGGCACACTCGTATCCATTATTCTTCAACCAATATGGGGAATTCTGGTAGATAAGTTTAAAAAGACACGGTTCGTACTGGTGATAAGCCTGCTTGTTCCTGCATCGTTAGCGTATTTCTACAATATTCAAGTGTACTTTATATTAATATTGATTTATACTTTATGCACTATATTCCAAGTGACTCAAATACCCGTTGCTGACTCCTATGCGGTTACAGCCGCGAGAGCCGCGAACACCTCATATGGCATGATCCGACTCTTCGGCAGCATAGGAACGGGAGTTGGGGGATTTGCCGCAGGGATGTATCTCTCCCAGTTTTCCATTCACATGTTATGGCTGCCATTTCTCCTGTTTAACATTCTGAGCGCTATACTGGCAAGTACACTCCCCCGGCAGACGAGTATATCCTCGTCCTCGGTAACCTTCTCCGTAGGTTTGGCAAGATTGCTCCGAAACCGGACATTCCTTCTATTTCTAACAGGTTGTTTCCTGGTTAACCAAACGCTCACTGCGTTTAACTCCTTTTTTGTTATTTCATTTCAGATGGCTGGCGGTTCTGTGACCATGACAGGTACGGCGTTGTTGCTTGCGTCGATTACCAATGTTCCATCCATGTTGGCAGCGGCATTCATACTCCGAAAATGGGGGCATGAACGCACGATGCTGCTTGCAGCGGGGGCGTATATGTTACGTTGGGGGATACAATGGCTATGGCCGACACCTGAGGTCATGATTGGCGTTCAGGTGCTGCATGGGTTATCCTTCGGATTCTTTTATATCGCAGCAGTGGAATATGTGGCTTCGGTTACGGGACGGGAAATGCAGGCCACAGGACAAAGTTTATTTAACATGGTGTTTGCTGGCCTGGGCGGAATTGTTGGTAATATGCTTAACGGATATTTACTCGATTCCGGCGGTCCATCACTGATGTATCTGGCTTGCACGATCAGTGCGGCACTAGGATCAGTGATCCTGTATATCGTCAGCAGGCAGGCCAAAGAACAGAGAAGAGCATACTCATTAGAATAGAGATGGAAGGAGTTGGAGCCTATGAAAGTAAATTTGAAGCGGAATTGGCACACCAAGTTGATGTATTCGTATTTTCCTATTTTTCTGCTTACGATTTCCATTCTGATCTTTCTCTCCTTCCTGATTGTCAACGAACTCTCACGTAACGAAACACAAAAAGCCGACATGATCTCCACCCGCTATATCGTGGATACACTGGAGCGCTCGCTAAGTGACATTGAACTTCGGTTGCTTGAAGACATTGGTGCAAACAAAACATATAGTCGCTTTCTGGAAGCTGGCCAGGGACAATTATCGAGTCAGTTCATCTATGATGCGGCAAGTGGGCTGGGACGTATGCTGGATCAGCAGGATATGATTCAATCCATTTATCTCTATCGCATGTCCGATTCCCAGATTCTTACGCCCAGAGGCATGATGCGTTTGGAAGATTTCGAAGATCGTGCCTATATTGAGCAAGCCTTGAAAGATCGGGAGAACCTCGGTTGGAATCTGCCACGTGATTATAAGGAACGTTCCTTCGACATACCTTCACAGGTGATGAGCATGAATAAGTGGCTTCCGTTACCGTGGGGCGGGGAAGGATTGCTCGTCATTACGATCCGCATGTATGCAGTGGAACGGCAGATTGATAACATGACCAATGAAAAGTTAACTGTTCTTCAGGTTCGGGATAAGAGCGAAAATCTGATCTATACCGCGCATCAAATGGACCCTTCAGCAGGTGAAATCCTTAATCGTGTGACTGCGGACAAGCTTGGTCTGATCTTTGAGAGTGGTATTCAATCCGGACAGCTGTATTCATGGGTATCCCTTGTTTCTTATGTGTGGATCGGTATTGGTTTATTAACGATTGTTGGTGCGGTGGCGGGACTAATCTACATTACTCGCAGAAATACACGCCCCATCCAGCTGATCATGAATCGAATTCAGGCGTTACAGCCACGTGCCGAGGAGGATGAAGCAGCTCCATCCGTCAAAGATGAACTGGCCCTCATTGACCGTGCGCTGGAACATCTGATTGCTCAGACGGTTGACTATGAGAAACAACATCATGAAAACTTGCTGATTCATCGCAGACAGTTGCTTGTTGATCTGATGGAAGGAGAGCGAATGGATTCGTTCCGTCAGCGACTTCGCCATCTGCAACCGCTAGAGGAACGATTCATGGAACCGAAGAGTGTTGCAGTCCTCATTGCGGAGATGAATGGTGACGATCTCTCGACCAATCAGAATATTCTGAAGATTGCGCTTATGAACGTAGTGGAAGAACTTGTGCAGAATGAGACCCAGTTCGGCGGTTGGGCTGAATGGTTTGGGAACCGCAGGCTTATTGTGATGATTGCATCGGATGAGCAGGAAGGACTGGACCGTGAATTACTTATGGATCTGGCTAAGCAGATGCATATGTGGATTGCGGAAAACTTCCGCCTGCGGTTTACGTTCGGAATTGGACGAACCGTATCGGGCTGGGAGGAGATTACTCGTTCCTATGCGAGTGCAGATGCGGGTTTGCAACATAGACTTACCCTTGGTAAAGATGCGATCGTTCTCAGTGAGCAACTGCCGGATCGTATTGAGCTGCAATCGTACAAGTATTTGCAGATGCTCGCAGACTTTGTCCGTGAATTCAGACTAACCGGTGATGGTTGGCGAACGCAGCTGGACCAGATGTTTGTTGCGTTCAGCGAAGATCAGATTACAGATAACGATATTCGCATGTTGCTGCAGGCGTTAATCCAGATGTTGTCCCGTGAATTCGGGGAGCTGTCTGAGCGGTTGCAAAGCCAATTTGCCGAGGAAATCCTGACTCGTCTTCGCAGTGATATCCAGCAAGTGGAGACACTGGAGGGGATTCAAGAGATTTTGCAGGAGTGGCTTAAAGAGGTTTATCGCAATTATGTATCTGTGAATGAAACGAAAAGTCATCGCGCGATGATCAACGAGCTGCGGATTTATATTGAAGAGCATTTTGATGATCCGGATCTGTCGCTGAAACATCTGAGTGATCGGTTCCAAATCTCGGGCAAATATGCAAGTTATCTGTTCAAGGAAGAGTTTGAGATGAAGTTTGTTGATTTTCTGGTGAAACTGAGGGTCGAAAAGGCCTGTCGTCTGTTGTCTGCATCCGATATGGCTGTTCAGGATATTGCTCTGCAAGTGGGTTATGCCAATGCCATCTCCTTTGGCAGAGTATTTAAACGGATTATGGGCGTGACACCAGGGGACTACCGCAAGCAGAGTGGAAAACAAGGGGATCAATAACGGAATTGCACGTGTTAGAACATCCGAGTATCGGGTGAAATCCAATAATCTTAGAGATATCCATGAAATCTCCTGTATGAGGCAATAAGGTTACATCCCTTATCGTCCTTTGCAGGAGATTTTTTGGATGTTCAACCACGATCTTAGGCCAGTGTAGCTGGTATGTTGTTAAGGAATTTTAAGAATGTCCTATACTAGCATTATGACAATTCATAGATTAATAGGGCAGGAGTGAAAATGATGTACAAACACGGACAGCAAGTATGGGGATCAGTAGATATCAGTAAAAGGGTTACCATTACAGCAAACAACAACACATTTACATTTCATGTAGATGACTCGTCATATACGATAACTATACCTGTTGGTACCTACACGACAAGTCAACAAAGGCATGAATCCGAACTTCTTCAGGCCATTTCGAAGGCAGGGGCGGCTCAGAACATTCCTGTACGATTTATTTTAGGCGGAATGCACTATGATGAGAAGTATAATGTATTGATTTTGGAACATACGGATACAAGCAACGAACATGTTATCGATCAATTTGCGGGAAATGCCATCGATACGTTGTTTGGTCAAGTGAAGTTTAATCTTCCACCGAGGAATTAGTGCGTCGAAACGTTCTTCAAGTGTTGCTAAACAAGGAGATCACATAAGATGTGGTCTCTTTTTCTTTTTTTTTGAAGAAAGATTCAATGGAAAAAGGATTATTGCAAGATGGGTGATGCCAGATTAGGTATGAGAAATCGATCTTAATGCAACATAATATGTTATTGTAGTTAACATTAATGGCGTGAAAATTGTATATTGTCAGGAAATATGTTTATATATCGCGGTATTTATCTTAAAAAACGTGAATTTCACATTTTGAAAATAGTTTATTGTCTAAATATCAGATCATATGTAATGATTAGTGACATTCACAGGTGCAACGAAATGAGATGATCAAAGTGGAGTGGCAAACATGTGAATTCATTCAGAGAGTGTGCGAAAGGGGAAAGGTCAAATGAGATTATTTCAAAGACGTAAGGCAGGCAAGGCAAGTTCAATCCTCGCAGTGGTAACAGCATTCACTCTATTATTATCTGCATGTTCATCAGGAAGCGAATCAACATCTTCATCTGGAGAGTCGGGTTCGGGGGAAAAAACGACTTTGAAAGTAGAAATCTTCGATCGGGGAAACACTCCGGCGGGCTACACCATTTCGGACAGTTATCTGACTCGCTTCATTCAAGAGAAGTTTGGTGATCCAAACAACATCGATGTTCAGTTTGTTCCGGTACCACGCTCAGAGGAAGTACAGAAACTTAACGTTCTGATGGCGAGTGGCTCTGAAGTACCTGATATCGTCTTTACCTACGATTCGGGAACATTCAACCGGTATGCAGAGCAAGGAGGTCTGACCGAACTTACGGATCTGATCAATCAAAGTGGTCCTAACCTGAAGAAGTTCTTGGGAGATGAAACTCTGGCCTACGGTCAATACGATGGACAACAGTTCGCGGTTCCAGGTAAACGTCTTGTACTTGGCAAGTACGCATCCTATGTTCGTCAGGACTGGCTGGATGCACTCGGATTGCCATCACCTGAGACAGCTGAGGAGCTGCATACAACACTGAAGGCCTTTAAGGAAAAAGATCCGGGTAAAGTCGGTACAGGACTTATTCCGATGGGGATGTCC
Source organism: Paenibacillus sp. FSL M7-1414 (assembly GCF_038003195.1). Lineage (NCBI taxonomy): Bacteria > Bacillati > Bacillota > Bacilli > Caryophanales > Paenibacillaceae > Paenibacillus > Paenibacillus sp. FSL M7-1414. The sequence goes on from NZ_JBBOOS010000001.1 coordinate 2,807,723, forward strand.
ATTGCCTCGGCTCAATATGAACCACTGATCTGGTCATTCATTGAACCGCTGACGGAAGAACAGAAATATACATTAACGCAGCAACTGGGTTCCAATGACTATCCAACGTTGTTGCCTGGTTTCAAGGACGCCCTGAAATATATGAATACACTTTATAATGAAGGATTAATGAGCAAGGACTTTGGACTCGACAAAGACAAGAAAAAGCTGTGGGAAGATGTATCTAACGGCAAAGTTGGATTCTACACCGAGGATGCAGGGGAGATTTATATCTCCGGTACGTACAAAAACCTGCAAACCAATCAACCTGGTGCAGTGATGACACCGATTGATGCATTCAAAAACTCCGAGGGCAAATTCGCCAAACCGGCATATGCACCCAATGCGATGTATGTCATGATCCCGAAATCGAGCAAAAATGCGGAAGCCGCGATGAAGTATCTGGATTGGATGGCTTCAGGCAACAACCTGTTCGATCTGCAATTTGGTGTTGAAAACGAGAACTATGAGCTCGTGGATGGAGTTCCACTGATCAAAGATGATGCTTCTCCTGAAATCGCAGGTCGTATCTATAATTCCGGTGACATTGCCATTATCGTCAATGGTAAATACGTTGGGGATGACAAGAAAAATGAAGAGGCCTATGTCGTTCAGGTAGAGTCGAAATATCGGGATGATATGCGCAAGTCGGTAGCGATCTCTAACACGGACACCATTCAACCGGTACGTTTCTCCAAACCGATTGAGGCGGAAGCACGCTACGGTAACGGCTTGAAAGACAAGTTTATGGAGTTCTTCGTGAAAACAACCATTTCCAAACCTGCTGATTTTGAAGCCACGTATGACAGCATGATGAAGGACTACATGGCGAGTGGTGGCCAAGCAATCCTGGATGAACGTACAGAAGCTTACAAAGCGATGAAATAAGTAGAGTAGAGATCACATCTAATGTGTATGACAACAAAGAACAGGGATTTCATTAGGGCGATGGCAACATCGCCTTGATGAAGAATCCTGAATGACATGGGGGGAAGGTATATGAAAACAAGCATCTATTTCCGCAGAAACTGGCAACTATATGCGTTACTCCTACTGCCCATGATCTACTTCATTATTTTCAAGTATGGGCCAATGTATGGCGTGCAGATTGCGTTCAAGGACTTTAACTTCTTTCAAGGGATCGCCGGTAGTGAGTGGATTGGCTTGGATGCATTCAGAGAAGTGTTTCAAAATCAGGGATTCTACACGGCATTACGCAACACGTTAGTACTTAACATGCTGGATTTGCTGGTTTCCTTCCCGGCACCACTTATATTGGCCATCTTATTGTTCGAGCTGAAGAAGGCTTGGTTCAAAAAGTTGGCACAGACTTTACTGTACATTCCTCACTTTATTTCGTGGGTTATTATTGGAGGGATCGTACTTCAAGTATTCGGTACGCAATCTGGTTTCATTAACAATATCTTAATGAGCATGGGATTTGATCCGTTACCTTTCCTTTCAGACAAAAACTATTGGCTCTTTACGTATCTTGCGGTAGGCGTGTGGCAGAGTGCAGGCTGGGGTACGATTCTGTATCTGGCATCTCTCACGGGCATTAACCGGGAACTCTACGAAGCCGCAGAAGTAGATGGAGCAAGTCGGCTACGCAGAATCTGGCACATCTCCTTGCCAGGCATCAAAACAACGATTGTTACCTTATTGATCATCAATGTCGGCAATATGATCTCTATCGGCTTCGACCGACCATTTATTATCGGTAACGTGGCTGTACGTGAATACTCGGATGTGCTCAGCACGTTTGTCTATCGTGTCGGTTTACAATCTGGTCAGGTTACGCTCGCAACAGCTGTAGGTTTGTTCCAGGCTTTAGTTGGACTTGTCTTCATACTCGGAGCGAACTATACGTCCAAGAAATTAACCGATGAGAGCATTATGTAGTGGATTGAATCACATATGATCTGTAAGGAGTGAGTGGGATGTCTGAAAACACGGCGAATCGAATATTCAACACGGTAAACGTCATTCTTATTGTCATTACGATGGTGCTGTGTCTTGCACCATTCATTCATATTATTGCGATCTCGCTCAGCTCAAACCGGGCGATCGGTTCAGGAGAAGTTTCCTTTTTCCCCAAAGAGTTGTCCTTTGAGGCGTATACCAAAGTATTTGCAGATGGATCGATGATTCGTTCCCTGATCTATACGATCTGGCTGACCGTTCTGAGTACGGTGCTAAGCATGGTGATGACCATTGCAGCTGCATATCCACTGGCGAAGAGTAATCTGAAAGGGCGCAAATGGTTCATGCTTGTTATTGTGGTGACGATGTTCTTCAGTGGCGGCATTATCCCCGAGTACATTCTGATCAAAAATCTACATCTACTCGATAGCACATGGGGACTTATTCTGCCTGGATTGATTAGTCCGTTTTATATGATTATCCTCATTACCTTCTTCAGAGGTATTCCCGAAAGTCTGGAAGAAGCAGCAGGCATTGATGGAAGCAGCCACTTTGGAACACTTATGCGCATTATTTTGCCACTATCCCTTCCGGTTATGGCGACACTGAGCCTATTCTACGCGGTAGGACGATGGAATGGTTTCCAGGATGCACTCATGTATATTACGAAGCCTGAACTATACCCTTTGCAATTGAAGTTGTATCAGATGATTCAGCAAAACCAGATTACAGAACTGATGCAGAACGAAGGTATTGGTGCTGTTCAAGTCCTGCCTGAGAGTCTGAAAGCAGCCAGCGTTATATTCTCAACGTTACCGATTCTGCTTGTGTACCCGTGGTTGCAGCGGTACTTTATTAGTGGCGTAATGGTAGGTGCTGTAAAAGGTTAATAGAGGTTGTTCAAAAAGTTCACTTTTGATTACGAATGATGCCTAGTGGCATCATCAGCATCGAATATGAAATTCAGCCGAAATGTCCGTTGCTCACGTAGTTGTCCTACGCTCCGCTACTCCATTTCTAGCTTAATTCCATCTTCTTGGTACTGAAAACTGATCTTTTTGAACACACACCTATAGTCTCGGGAGGTCCATGACATGACACAACGAATGGTAGAGAAGATGTCGAAAGAGCAACAGTATCTTGTAAATCAGTCCATGTTGATGATGGATAGCTTCTATGACAAGGAAATGGATCTGCTTCGTAGTTTCGAAGAAGAGGATTCATCGCAGCACAGCACACGAGCCAGTGCACATTATGCGCTCGGATTGTTAATTCGAAATGAGCCTGGTGATGTGGAACGCGCGATACGAGTGTTCCACAAGGTGCTCGATGTTCAATATGACGCTCCGGATGAGATCTATCACGGAACCTTCGCGACCCGACCAACTGATGTGCATCCACCAGCGGGTCACTATGCTTGGAAATCTTTTGCGCCAGGCACGGCCTATTTCCTGGAACGCACCTTTGAGAAGGTGTCTGCGCAGTTTATCCATAAACTACAGGAAGAGGGTTCTCTGCTAACAGAGGCAGCAGACCCCAAACAACTGAAACACCTTTTTTATTCGGCAGTGAATCAGGTTCTGCCACCGGTCTGGATCAGCTATGATCCCAACTGGCGCGAGTTTATCGCTTGTGTCTGTGTGGTTGTGACTGCCGAATTCGCCGAACTTATGCCGGAGACACTCATGAAACGGATGGACCATGCGATGGAGTTGGCTGTGCAAGGGTCAATAGAACGCAGGTTATCCGATGTAATCCCCATGAACACGAATATTGAGTTGATGCACATTTTCATCACCCACTACTACGGCCATCGCTTGAACCGAACAGATTGGATTCAGCATTCGGATGAACAGGCGGAGGGATTGATGAAGGAGTTCGAACAATACAACGGTACATTCGCGGAGTTCAATACGACAACGTATTACGGGGTGGATCTGTCCGTGCTTGGCATGTATCGAAAGTATGGACTCACGGAACGTTTGATCGAAATTGGACACCGGATTGAACATGGGCTGTGGAATAATATTGCGCTATATTACAATGCCAATCTGGAGAATCTCTCCGGCCCATTCTCTCGGGCGTACGACATGGAAATGCGAGAGCATAGTTCGATCGGTGTATTTATCTATCTCTTGCTTGGAGAAGGGTATGAATATCTGGCAGGAATCAACTGTGAGTCAGGCCATGATCCACTGATTGCGCTCCTTGGGGTGGATGTGCCCGCTGAAGCCGTGCCGTATTTCAAGGCTCATCAAGAAGATCGGCTTGTGCAGAAACGGTTCATGGAACTGTGTGAGCGCAATGATCCAACGTCCAATCGGAATTTGTGTACAGCCAAAGCTTGGATCGGTGAAGATCGGATGATCGGGGCCATGTCGGGAAGTGTGAATACCAATGGCCAGATGCATCCAGCCACGATCCACTGGCAGACAGAGACGGGTGAACGTTATTATCTACGCTTGATCCGTCGTGAGGTAGGCGAGGGGTGGAACAGCCATCTGCGCGGAATAACGTTTGATGCGGACCTCACGCCAGATTCGTTAACCATTGATGTGGAGCTGGATACGGCGGAAGAGATCGATGTTTATTTTGAAATCAGAGGGCCATCCCTTCGTCAGCAGGACATTACACCAGTGTTATGGCAGTTCCCTGGACTTGCGTGTACCGTGAAGGCTGAAGCACCTGAACCATCCGTGTTAATGTACGTGAATCATGCGGAGATCATCTATCGTTATGTGCCTGGGAAGACGGCAAACAAGATGAGATTTGAATTGACTTTTCGTGAAGACAACGGTTTGAGGAATAAATAGGTATATAAGATGAACTGAACATTTACACGAGAACGAAGAGTGCAGAACCGATCTGAAGAAGCGGAGCGTTCGCCTGAAAGCTTTCTGCAAGAAAGCTGCATCGGAAGCATAAGCTATCACCGGATTTTTCCCTTTGGAGAAGGGGATCAAAAAATCTGGAGATAACAGCGATCGGAAGATGGTACTGCAATTGGAGTGATCTAGTGTAAAGTTTATTGCTTCAACTTATATAGATAGAGATAAATGGAATATGAATGGGCGATAGAATGAGAGACAGGAGGAAGCAATCATGTATACGGACAAACAGGAATATTCGTTCTCAACATGTTGGAACATCAAACGTCATACGACCGGACAAGGCATGATCGAGGAGATCAAGTCTCTTGGATTCAAACAAGTTGAACTAAATTATAACGTTACGGAAGAGATGCTGCAGACGATAGAACCGATGATTGAACGGAGTGAGATCGGTGTATCCAGTGTGCATAATACATTCCCGCATGTGGCTGATCCCGATTACGGGACGGATTCCGTCCTGCTTGGATTCGATGATGAACCGCGCCGCAAACGGGCGATTGAGCTGTTACTTCGCTCAGCCGAGTACGCACATCGTTATGGGGCCAAGGCTGTTGTTGTACATCCCGGTGAGGTTCCGTTTGAATACAACATAGATGAAACGTTGAAAAAGATATACCACGATCAGGGGCCGGATTCACCGGCATATCAATCTTTATGGCAAGAGATGCTGGAGAAACGGGAAGATGGCAGCGCACATTATCTGAGCCGGATTCAGGAGAGTCTGGAAGAGGTGTGTGACTTGTCTGAGCAGCGAGGATACGGGGTGAGTTTCGGTATTGAGACCCGTTCACGCTGTTATCAGATGCCGACTTTGCACGAAGCGGGAACGATTATTGGACAAATGAAGGGCGCGCCCCTTGGTCTCTGGTACGATATTGGTCACGGCATGATGATGGATCGAATGGGGCTGTACGCTAATGTAAGTGAGGCTAACGCGTTGATTGATCATGTGGTTGGCGTGCATATTCATGAAACCGTAGGGTTGGCAGATCATTGGTGTCCATACATCCATAGTAAAGACATGACATTTTTTGATTCGTTTTTGGATATCATTGATCGTTCGCCGGTAAAAGTATATGAATTAAAAGCCGCGTGTACACCGGAAGAGATCGATGAAAGTCACGGATTAATTACGTCTCGTATTGCTGAACGTCATGCGGCGCGTCAGCGCGGATAGGGAGCACACGCATCATCAAACATGAATGCACCTTATAGGAAAGTAACCAACAGATAGAGCGGTTCAGAACAAACCTCAGGTTGCATTACAGGGTGTTCTGCCGCTCTTTTGTTGTTCTTTTAAAGTGGTACATGTTTTTACCGTTTCTCAGGGAGTGTTACGTCACCGAGAATCCCTGCCTGATAGCCTTTGACTACAGCACCAATTCGAGATTTCACACCAAATTTCTGTGTAATAGAGGTTATATGATACTCCACTGTACGTTGACTGATCGCCAGATCCTGTGCGATCTCCTTATTGGTCATCTCCAGTGCAATGCGGTTAAGCACTTCCCGTTCAGTTGCTGTGAGTGATTCCTCCAGATTAGGGGATAACATGGTCTCTGGAATAAGAACATGTCCCAACATACTTTGGTGAATGGCGTTGATAATCTGTCCATACGTTGCTTGTTTCGACAAGTAGGCATGAACGCCCAGATCATAAGCTTTTAACTGGAATTCGTGATAGTTGTATCCGGATAACAATATAATTTTGACGGATAACCCGTATTGATCTTTCAATCTTCTCACAACCTCGAACCCGTCAAGCTGGGGCATGCGGATATCCATCACAACAACATCTGGTCGCAACGCCTCTAGTTCGGATAAAAAAAGCAATGGGTCGCTGAATGTCTTCACTACCTGTATGTCTGGTTCACGATTCAAACGGTTGTTGAGACCTTCCATGACCAGAGGATGATCATCAAGCAGTACGACTGTGATTGGCTCGTTCATTGTTCAGTTGCTCCTTTGGTTAAAGGCAAACGGATGTTGATTGAGGTTCCTTTGCCAAGGCTGGAATGTATGGTGAATTCTCCACCGAGATGCTGAATGCTGCTTTGTATGGATATCAAACCGAAGTGCCCTGTTGCAGTATCAAATGTGGTATGAACATTAAACCCCAAGCCGTCATCCTCTACTTGTAGAATCAAGTCAGTATCCCTTGTATGTACCTGAATGGAGCAAAACGACGCCTGTGCATGCTTCATCACATTCATAATGAGTTCACGGATCGTCCGAAAGACGGTGGACTTCAGATGATCGTGCTTTAACTCTTCAGAGAGAGCGTTGTAGTTTAGTTCCATGCTGATGCCACTTTGCATTTGAAGTGTACGGATGAGCCATTGCAACGCTTCCTCAAGATCACTTCGATCCATAATATGAGGGTAGAGATCATCACACAATTGGCGTATATCTCTCTGGGAAGCATACAGGCACTCCAGCCAAACAGCCGTTTGATCCTTATGCGTCTCTCCGGTATCGTGTAATTCCTCCAAATCACGAGACAGGAAAATCAGGTTTTGAAGCAGTTGGTCATGAAGGAAATAAGAGGTTTTCATACGCTCTGCCTGTTGGGCTTCCATCATAATATCATTGAACTGCCGATGACGGCGTATCTGGTGTTCATGAAGAGCTGTCTGGTCTACGCGGTATTCATATCGCTTCTGCAGATCGGATAAGAGTCTGCCATTGACGAGCATTCGAATTGCTTCCAGCCTGCCTTTATCAATGATATCCTGTTCCTCTGCTGAAAAAAGGGTGCGATTTTCTTTGTGACCAATGCCCAGAAATCCTATCATCTCCGTCGTTGGTTCACCTGAAAGCTCCCAAACCTGTGCCAAGTCAACTTTCTGTCGTAAAACTTCAATATCCAACGCCTGATTATCGATATTCTGAATGGAAGCAAAAATCCCTGTGCCTTCCTGAGAATATCTGTGCTTATCATCAATCCATATGACAATTACACCTTCAATATCCAGCATCTTGTGGAACATCTCGGCAAACACGTGAATCATGTCCCGCATGTTTTGCTGCTCAGCCATTCGCACAGTCAACCGCAGTTGCTGGTGTTCCAACCAGTCTTTGTTAAGTTTGTTTTTCTTACGTGAGCGGGTGAGCATGTACTGATACACCCAAGTGATCAGCAAAAACGAGACAAACAACAAGCTGATATGAATTAACGAATGCAGGTGAGAAGCAGCCAGAAACAGTAAAAATACGATCAAAACATATAGTCCATGAATCATCAATCTTGGCATAACCAGTTTGAGGTCAAGCATACTCCGTTGTACAAGTACATAAGTGAACATCCATGATAAAGGCAGAAATCCAATTAATGTGTACTCTACAGGCAATAATGGTTCACCTTGAAGCAGGGTTGGAATAGCAAAACAGATGATGAAGGGAATCAGGCTAACAAGTATTCCTGTTAACATGAGCAATAGCTGGTTCTGCTCCTTGCGATTGTAGCTTTTACGATTAACCCATGTCATCCAGATTAAGATCAGAAGGGTTGCACAAAGAATAAAGTTAAGCAGATTGGTTGGACCAGACGGTGCAACAGGAGTACTGACGGTAGTAATGCCTTGATTGAACTGAACATCGGTCATCATCCACTGCTTGATGTACAGAAAGGCAAGGCCAGTAGAGTAGGCAACGGCAATACATCTGCTGATGATTAATAACCATCGGAAACGATGCAGACGGGTACGGAATACAAAAGACACATAAAAAGCAGTTAGACAGTAAGGTAACCATGCCGAACAAAAGGCCAAAATATAATTGGATAAAGGCAACTGGGATGTGTATATCGTCAGTATACATATGGCCATGGACAGGTTAAGGAGGTAGAACAGGCGCATCACTCGTGAACCGGGTTGGCTAAACAAGGCATAGGTTCCGGTCAACAATAGCAATAATTCTACTATGGATGAGAAGCCGATGTTGAACCATTCACGTGGTCCAGGCTTCATTGTATGTTCGGATGCCTGACCGTGAGAATTCTCAACGCCGATGGTGTAGGCTTCAGTCACTAAGAATACACCTTTTTGATGGAGTAACCGGACTTCTCCTTTGGATGCCAACGAGTTAACGGTGTCACCCGATCTAATCCCGGATGTATAAGCTAAACCTTGCGGATCTACATCATGTACTGCCCAAGAATTGGAGGCATTTGGTGTCAACGAAAGTCCGATATAAGGATTCATAAATGAAGAGATATGGATATATGTGGCTGTTAGTATAAAGCACAACATTGTTACAAACCACACGAAAATAAATTTAGTTTTCATGAATCTATGTAATGAGAGTTTTAGTCGCATGGTAAAATCATCCGTTCTTATAAAATGCATCATTGGTAAAATGAAGTGGAAAAACAAGCCATGTAGCAATGACATGGCTTGCCGAGCATCACTCTATGTTAATGTAGCAGAGTGCCTAACATTTTGTACATCAAAACTGATGATTCCTGCCTGAGCATAGGCTGCTTCGATCTATAATCCACAGCACCGCTGCTGGATACAGATACTTCCGGACCGTAGAGACCTAGAGCAACCACAAACTGGACACCTTCCTCAGCCCAACGATCCTGTGAACCGATGAGATCGGCAGTTACGGGAGGTGCGCCAAGGAGTTGTTGTGCCGTTCTCGAAATAATCACCGCGGCCTCTTGCCTTGTTATGGCTTGCTCGGGATGAAACAATCCACGGGTATTGCCTTGCACAATACCCAGTTCAAGGGCTGTTTGAATGTAGGCGGCATAGGGACTTGATTGGGTATCTTTAAATGTTGGTGATTGAGCTGAAATAGACATTCCACTTATCCCCACAACCTGTGTTACAAACTCCCCACGACTTACAGGCTTCTCTGGTTCAAATAGGGATTGATCCTGGGGATACAGGCCAATCTGTGTTAAGCGATAGATGTACGGAGCATAGGGATGGTCTTCTGGCACATCTTCATAAGGCCTGGCTTCTGGCAATTTCTCGGACCAGCTATCTGACTTGTTGTAATAGAAATACGTGATTTCACCTGACTGATTTTTTTTGAAACCAGCAAGCTTGCCGTCCTCATCCATGAACAGCATGTCCTTAACGGGGGTTAAGGTGTGAGTGCCATAAGCATCTATAACCTGAAGACCTTTCTCTGTTGCTGAAATATCATACAACCATGCGGGCAAGCGGATATCCCGATATAGTCCCTCATAGGTACGAAGTGAAGACTTGGGTACGCTATAATCACTATAATGCGTCTTGTTGTTTGGATAAAAATGATCCATAAATGCTTGGAAAAGCGCTTCTCGCACATCTGGTCCATCACTGTTGGAGACGATAAATAGTCCAGTCTTCTCGTTAGGCAACAGCCACAGATTGGAATGGAATCCGTCCAGATCGCCTGCTTTACTCACGACTTTCCGTCCATGATTATACTGCGAATAGGTGGATTCGAATCCGTAACCTGTGCCAGGTATATCCGGGTGTATGGACACATCCAACGTTTGCATCGCTTGGACGGATGACGGTTCTAGTATACGTGCACCCTGGTACGAACCTTGATTGAGCTGCGCAAGCATAAAGTGAGCCATATCCCGTCCAGTCGTAATTAATCCGCCCTCAGGGGAGCTGTTCGGTACATTGGGATATTGCGGAAGTTCCTGTCCTTCAGCGCCATAAGGAGTTGCGAGTTTACTCAGCGTGTCTTTGCTTAGTGTAAAATGGCTATCCGACATATCAAGAGGGTTGAATATATGCTGTTGTACATAAGTTTCAAACGGAAGTTTGGACTGTTTCTGAACGATGTAGCCCAAGAGTGCATAACCGTAGTTGTCGTAACGGAAAACTTCTCCTGGATTGCGAACAACGGACGGTTTGTTGTCCTGGATGAATTGCTCAAGCGGATAAGAATGATTCAACTCCCTGGGTGTAGCTGCTGCATCTGTGAAATCAAACCCGCTGGTGTGGGTCATCAGATGTTCCAATGTTAACGCTGTTCCGGTATGGTTGGTCAGATGCAAAGCATCTGTGTATGCGCTGATATCCTGATCAAGCTTTACGTTACCTTGCTCGGCCAATTGCATAATGGCAGTTGCTGTCAGCGTTTTGGAGATGGAGGCTACACGGAATAGAGTGGAGTCGGCGTCGACGAGGATTTGTTTTTCCACATTGGCATAACCATATCCTTTATTCAAAACGATCTGTTGATCGTGAACAACGGTGACTACCGCACCTTTCAGAGCAGACTTCACTTCAGGTCGGGCGAAGAATTGATTGATGAACGATTCAGTTTCCTGAGGACTTACCTGATGAAGGGGGAGACTGCTTTCAGCTGATACACTGGTCATCGTGGTGAAACTCAGAGATGCAACCAGGAGGATGTTGGCTACGGCACGTTTCCAATTAGGATTTGATTTGTAGCTGTGTTGTTGTTGTCGAGTTGGACATGTTGCTACGTGAGATTTCATGAAATTCTCCTTTGAGTTGAGATATGTTCGTTCTCTTACATTCAAGTACATCTATAATCTATCAGTTCGAATGTAATGGCGATTCCGTAGTACGCACGTATTACGGCAGGACTACCGCAAACCTTTTTGCGTGATCCCGCAATTGTGGAGGATGAAGAGTGAGTTTTGAATAATCTTGAATATATGAAAAGAGGTATTTGTCATGATGACCCAACGGGGGTCTCGACAAATACCTCTTTTTGTTTCGTCTTTTTATTTTCCATGCAAAGCGACATCGTGCAAAGGAATTGGGACGTAGATTTTATAAAACTACTCGTACATCCGTCGTTCAAGTTCAGCATAGGCAAACGCAGGATCATCACTGGAATTATCAATATAAGCGACGGATGCTGAAGGGAGCGGCCAAGCTACTTCTTTACGGACGAGAGAAGCTGTGAAGGCATCCCAGTTGGCTAACTTCCATTCATCTAGTGGGGATTGTCTTGCTGAGATTCGTTTGTAATACAACGCTTCATTCTCAAGATAAATATAGGCCACACGCACATCCGTATCATCCAGGGTATGTCCAATTCGAGCGAGTTCCTGCTCGATCCAGTCAGGGGTACCGATTTCTTTGGTAAATGGCCCCACAACGATCGTATCGATACCTAACTGAACGTTATCCAGAGCGGCGTCCATCGTAATGCGGTACCCAAGATCACGGCACAACCTTTTGTATTCAGGCGAATCTCGGTCGGATGGATCAAGTCCCTGAAGCGTCATGATCGCCTCAGCCGCGGGACGAAGCAGAATATCCATATCGAAGAAAGAAGCTTTATGTTTACGGGAAAGGGCTTTGGCAAGGGTGGTCTTGCCACTTCCGGCCCCGCCGAGAAAGAAAATTAGTTTGCTCATGAATGTAATGCCTCCTTTAATTAGATTCAAAAAATAGGATATGTAATTGAAAAATACACGAGTATATAGATTTATCATTAGAGTTCGTGAATGAAAGGACTTGTTTATTTTAACATAAATAAAGAAGCTTGTTGGCTAGACAAAAAAGGAAGGATAAGGTAATATTATACCTAGTTGTTCTATGCATAGGTTTCCGATGTATATGAAAAGCAGAGATTTGAAAGTGTAATTTTCCAAAATCTAAAAATTCTTGCTAAATGAATTGAAAAGGAAGGAGTGAGTGCGTTGCAGGTTAACAAACAAATGATTAAAGGCAGTACCGAAACATTGATTCTGACCCTGCTTCAGGAACGACCGTTGTATGGTTATGAATTAATTAAGGAACTACATCGTCAATCCGAGGGTGTGTTTAATCTGAAAGAGGGCACGTTATACCCTATTTTGCATGCCATGGAGATTGAAGGATGGGTAGAGTCGTACTGGATGGAGGTCGAAGGCCGTAAACGGAAATATTATTCGATTTGTGACAAGGGGATGGAGGCCTTACAAAGTAAAAAAGCAGAGTGGAATTTGTTCCGTCGAGCTGTGGATCGGGTGCTTGGGGAAGGAGGCCTGACATGACGTATCGACATGAGCGAATTCAGCATTATCTTGATCACATGTGTGTCCAGGTTAAAGCTCGCGAAGTACATAACGACTTGCGTGATGAGTTGGGAAACCACATGGAAGAGATGATTTTGGATAAAGAACAAGAAGGTTATACAGAGGAAGAAGCAATTGCATATGCTATTGAACAGATGGGCGATCCCGCTGTAGTGGGCAAGAGTATGCACCGATTGCATCGCCATCGTATGCATTGGGCGCTGTTAGTTGGATTAATTGGTTTGTCTATAATTAGCCTGTTGTTAATGTGGATTTTTACAATTAATGTAGCAGATGAAAAGTATCAGTTCTTATATCGCGGTCATGTGTTGTACACCGTTATAGGTATAATGATGATGTTGTTCTTTATTTACTTTGATTATCGTAAGTTGAAAAAAGCTGCTTGGTGGATTTATATTCTGCTTAATGTCATGTTGTGGATCAGTCCAATGATAACTACAGATATTCATGGTAATAGCAGGTATTGGGGCTTATTTGGCGTAACACTAGACCTTACCACAGCTTCAGTGTGGATATTGCCACTTGCTATAGGTGCCATTATGCTGGACAAGCTTCGTTCCAATTGTAATATGCAATCCATATTGACCTACATTGCGATGGTAATGTTGCCAGCGGTACTATTGTTTCAAACGTTGGACTGGGTTCGCTTGTTTCTGTTTGGCATAATGTGCATTGTTTTATTTGGCTGGCTTACTCATAAATGGTTTTATACCGTCGTAGGTGCTGTTATAACAGGAAGTATTTTTCTATTGTTATTGTTTTTTGCAGATCAATACGGACGCCTGAAAAGGCTCTCTGTCGTTTTGAATCTTCAGGATGATCCTTATGGGAGTGCCTATAGTAACTATTCCATTATTGAAGTTATTCGATCATCCGGCTGGTGGGGTAATGGGATTGATACAACGTTCGACAGGTTTAAAACGAGTTATTTCAATTACCCAGGTGTGCTGCTCATTGATGTGTTTGGCTGGTCAGCAGGGATACTGTTATTGGTTGGTATCATCTGGTTTGTTGCCAGTATGGTGAAGATGCTCCCTCGCATATGGGATGATTTTGGCCGTATGATTATTGTCAGTATCACAACTATGTTTGCAATGCAAATCATCTATTCATTGGCGATGACTACCGGCAAGGCGCCGATTATCAGTATTTCTTTTCCTTTTATTGGATATGGAAATCACCTTATGTTTGATTACGCCATGCTCGGTTTACTGCTCGGTATTTACCGCCGCAAGGATACTATTTCGAAGAAAAATAAAAAAATACGGCAGAAGGTGGACGCCGACCTACTGACCAATTCATAGGCATCCAAAATCATTACCGCATCATGAAATGAAGGGATTGTCTTGCTTGTTTAACGAGCATTCACGGAAACCAGATATGACGCAGGTTCACCCAGCCCTGGCTGTTGAAAGATAGACCACGCACAGAAGGCAGATAAGCGGTCTCTACCGGTTTTTCAGATAAATGGAACAGTAGGTTCTGACCAACCAAAAATTGCTCAATGCGGTCTAATTCACAAGTTCGATCCGCAGCGATGGGAGAGGCGACGATGGTTTGCAAGATCTCATGGATCGTTATACGAGCAGAATCTTCCAGATGCTCAGATAACGTAGAGTAGAGATCATACCTTCGCAGTTCTTCGTCCCTGTCCCGAATGAGAGAGAAGAGAATCAGATCAGATTCCAGCCGCAGGTTTCCTTTGAACTGCTCCATCGTAGCAGTACGGACGGTACAGGAGAAACCGCACTGCTCCAGTATGGACGCCAGATGTTGGGCATCCCTGCGATATTGTGGAATGGTTGCAATGTGCAGGGAGATGGGACTAGTGGAAGCGGATCTTATCGATATATCGCTAAATCCCTCCAAGTGGACCTGGACCTTCTTGGTGCTCACCGCACTAAAATCAGTCTCCACGACCTCAGAGTTATCTGCATGTCCGTCATCTCTATACATTCCAGCAAGGCATGACTGAAGGTGTGCTCTTACTTCCGGATCGTTTAACGGTCCGGTTTTTTGTGTATTACATGTGAGTAATTTATGAACCATCACACCTGCACTAATCTGTGTCCATTCTGCACCCGTAGACGAAGACGGATTATGAACAAGATGAAAGAACGGAGTTTCGATATCTTGGCTATCGTCCATTTTTGCCGAGGCACTCCACGGAATCTGCAGGATATCTACCCGGTCCATATGTGCTCTACCCTGAAAATATGATGAAAAGGCTTCAAGTCTGCACAAGTGATCATCCCAGGCGGTGACCTTGAACGGTCCCGTCCCAACAGGTTTTTGCATCCCATGCACATCACCAGAATGCTTCATCTTATGTTCGTTTGTTCCTGGTGAGGGTACAATCGCCGCACGACTTGTTGTCAGGAAGGACAAAAACAATTCATGAGGATTTTTGAGCTGGAAACACACGGTTAAGGAATCGACCGCTTCAATAGATAGAATCTGTTTACTTACATCACGGTACAGTGTCCGGCGATCTGTAGATTGCAGTCGTTCAAACGTATGCACTATATCATGGGCCGTCAACAACTGACCATCGTGAAATGTAATACCTTTTCGCAAATAAAAGATCCAGGTCTTTCGGTCTGCACTGACATCCCAGGTATGAGCGAGACAGGGAAGAATCTCTCCCTTTTCGCCCCGCTGGACCAACCCATCAAAGACATGGCTGGTAACAAAGGATTCAGCTAATAGATTAATGTACAGCGGATCAAGCGCATGAAGCTGTTGGCGCAGGGGCAACCGAAGCGTATCAATCTGCTCATTATTGGTGCCGGCTTCCGTATGATGTCCTGAATATCCAAGCAACCACTGGTTTAGATGATCCTGCATGATTGTTGAACTGGAGAATGCGCTCACCTGCTCGGCAGCTTCCTGCAACTCCCGGCGATTCATGGCCTGCATCATATATTCTGCGGCGATTTGATCAGCCGGAACAAGCAAAGTCAGTGAAGAGCGCCGACCCCGGCCACGCTGGGAAACCCAACGAATCCAGTCATGTGCAACCATCTTTTTGACAATCGTTAACGTATTGCGGTGTGTACAATTTAGCAACTCCGCGAGATCGGCGAGTGTAAGTTCATGTTCTGTATGGTGGCCGTAATGACGATGCAACAGCAGATATTGCTGATGTAATTTCAAGTGTTGATTCCCTCCTGGAGGTGAACTCTGACGTATTCCTCTAAAATAAGAAGTTTTGTCGATTTTAATTTCTATTTATATTCCTATTTTATCATCTAGAATATAGCATAGAAAGGTTAATGGAGGTTTTTCCCATGATTGATAAAATAATAGCTTCACCGCAACGAGCTCCAATCACGCTACTGTCTGCATGGATGCTGGCGATTATTCACCAGTATTTATTCTATGGTAATGAGATTGGCGTATCGTATCCTATCTTTGTAATTCTCTTTTATGTGTTCATGTATCTGTTTGCAAGGGATCGCATGAGGTCTTTCAAGTTCATTGATGCTTTTGTGGCGGCTGTAGTGCTATTGTTGTCGCTAACGTTTCTGTTATACGACAATGAACTGCTGTATGTTCTTAATTTTCTGGTCATACCTGGCGTAGTTATATTACATATGACGTATCTGATGGGCAGAAAACAGAAGCAGTGGTGGGAGATTGGTTTGATTGGTACGGCTATTGACCACTTGCTGCCTCAAGCCATACGTCATTGGGGGACTGTTGCTGCTATTGCTGTGAGAGCAGGCGGGCGTGGCATGGGCAAATCCCAGAAAACAGTTGTTTTCAAAGTACTCATTGGTCTTGTGGCGTCCTTGCCTATCCTCATTGTTGTCGTTGCATTACTGTCCTCTGCTGACGGGGTCTTTGATCAGTATTTAGCCGGTTTTCCGGAGTGGCTGAATCAATTGGCTTTTACTCCAGGGATACCAAGAATCATCTGGATTGTCATCGCAGGTGTATTGCTGTTCGGTTATGTATGGGGATTTGTACAGCCAATGCAATATGAGGCAGAGAAGAGAGCGAACGCACATTGGAAAAATGGAGCAGCATCCACGGTTGATAAGCGTGATCACAACTATATATTCTCTCCTGTGGATCCGGCAACTGAAGGTCAGGTTACCAATAAGATTACACCCGAGCCCGAACGCACTCCGGTTCAGCGGGAACCATTCAGATTGGACCCCATCATTGTGGGGACGATGCTGATTGTCATTAACTGTGTGTACGTTTTGTTTGTACTTGTACAGTTTTCGTATCTGTTTGGTGCAGGAGAGGGGCATCTTCCGGTAGATCTGTCTTACGCAGATTATGCGAGAAGTGGATTCGCAGAGTTAATTCTCGTCACAGGTATTAACTTCTTTATTCTTATTGTTGCTTTGCAGTATACCCGTTCGAGTGGCAAAACGGGTTCCATCGTGCATCAGGTACTTCTCCTGATTCTGGTCAGTTGTTCAGCAATTATGTTGTATTCCGCGTTTATGCGCCTAAATCTGTATGAGCAGGCATATGGATATACGTACATTCGCTTCCTGGTACACGCATTCATGATCTTCCTCGCACTCCTGTTGCTGATTGCTGGCCTTCGTATACGGTACACGTCAATACCGCTGATCCGCTGGTATATCGTGCTGGCGCTCACAGCTTATGTTGCAGTCAACTATGTGGGCATGGATAAACGGATTGCCGAGCTGAACATAGAACGTTATCATCAGACTGGCAATATTGATGCAACCTATCTGGCAAGTCTGTCGGCAGATGCAGTTCCGTTACTTCGAGAGTTTGCTCAGGAGGAGTATCCGGATCTCAAGAGGGAAATGCTGGAACGTCAAGCCTACCTGGACGTGGATGCATCAGATCGTTCATGGCCTTCTTATAACGTGGCAAGACACCGAGCTGAGCTAGAAATGTCCAAATTGAGAACGGAATAGCTGAATAGTAGTTGTTTTCACGTACGGATTTATGCAAAAGCAATATGTAAGTGTTATAATATAAAAACTAACCTATAAAGGGGGTGAATCCCTTGTTTGAACTGCAGGAGTTATTACCATATTTATTCTCGATTGGACTCATCTTCACCGTCAGTTATGCCTATATTGCCCATCTTCATTGTGGCATGACAGAGTACTGGATGGAAGGTGGCGCCGGTGGTGGACTTGAACCTGTACTTCCCGCCCTGTGTTTGGACAGACAGCACAGACAGGAAGACTGGAGCCGCATGATTAGACGAAGAGAAGCGCCCGATGAAGATGAACCAGATTGTCATTCCTCGTTGAACGATTGGTCAACAAATCAACGAGGAGGATATATATGGAACATAAGACCAACAAGGGATTCACTTTTACTTCGGGCAAGGGACGGATCTATGGCCTGATTGCCATTTTGTTTGCAGTCATGCTGCTTGCCGGATGCAGCAACAACGTGTCGGAGATTACTTCATCGACACCGGGATTTTTTAATCACTACATTGTATTTCCACTGTCGTATCTGATTCAGCATATTGCTACCATATTTAACGGAAGCTACGGGGTCGCGATTATTGTAATTACGCTGGTCATTCGTTTAGCACTGTTGCCCTTGATGATGCGTCAAGCCAAGTCCCAGCAGGGAACACGAGTCATCATGAACGCCATGAAACCCGAGATGGATGCGCTCAAGAAAAAATATGAAGGCAAAAATGATCCTGCTGATAAGCAAAAGCTGTCTCAGGAAACGATGGAGCTATACAAGAAACATAAGTTCAATCCGCTGAACATTGGTTGCTTGCCGATGCTCATTCAGCTGCCTATACTTTCAGGTATTTACACAGCCATCCGACTTACACCGGAGTTGTCCTCCCACTCGTTCTTGTGGTTCAAACTGGGAGCGCCGGACTACGTACTCGCTGTGGTGGTTGCGGTCATATATCTGATTCAAGCTAAGGTATCACAAGCCAACATGGCGCCTGAGCAGCGAAAACAGTTCGCCATCATGGGATATCTCTCCCCATTGATGATGGCATTCTTTTCTCTTACAGCTCCGGCAGCAATGCCGCTCTACTGGACAGTTGGGGGTTCGTTCCTGGTACTACAGACATTATTGTTCCGTAAAATGTACCCGGTGGAACATTCGCAGGAGCCTGCTACGATTGAGGTGAAAAAGATCAAGTCTGTGCAACATAACAAGTCCAGAAAACACGCCAAGTCACAGTGACTTGAGGCGACATCACAACTACGCTATCTCACCCTATGGAGCAGACACGTCGTCTACTTTATAGGGTGTTTTCGTGAGAGTGGAGACGAGTGATCAAAGAACAATTCTCATAACTCAACAGGTTTTAGTATATAAGGT
Organism: Paenibacillus sp. FSL M7-1414; assembly: GCF_038003195.1. Classification (NCBI taxonomy): domain Bacteria; kingdom Bacillati; phylum Bacillota; class Bacilli; order Caryophanales; family Paenibacillaceae; genus Paenibacillus; species Paenibacillus sp. FSL M7-1414. The sequence continues at coordinate 2,826,896 of NZ_JBBOOS010000001.1, forward strand.
AAGGGGTTGACATATCTATTGTATAAGGGGTTTTCAGGTCAAGTCCAGTTTGAACATGATGAGGTAGATATATGGAATAAAAACAAATAAAATTTATTCATTGGATTTATTGACAAAAATTGATGCATCCATTACCATTTTGTTTAAGAGTTTTGGGGAGGGGCGAATCTAGTGTAAATGCTTATCAAAATATAACGTTTTTTGTGAATTCATACCACGATAAATTTAATTCATTGGATCTGGAGGAAAATTAGTGGATATTATTATCGGGCTTATACTAGGTATAGTGGAGGGACTTACGGAGTTCGCCCCAGTGTCATCTACAGGTCATTTGATTTTGGTGGGACATTTGCTAGGTTTCGAGGGTACTGTGCGTGCTTCGACATTTGAGATTGTAATCCAACTCGGTTCAATCCTGGCTGTGGCTTTTCTGTTCTGGAAACGAATTCTCAGCATCCTCGGTATCCATGTTGGAGAAGATCGGAAAGCGACAAAGTCTAAGGAAAAATTAACACTTATTCATATCATTATTGGTGTTATCCCTTTTGGTGTTGGGGGCGTATTTTTTTACGATTACATAAAAGAGGTTTTGTTCAGTGCTCAAACGGTTGTTGTAACGTTAATCCTTGGCGGGATTCTGATGATTGCAGCCGAAATATTTAAACCGAAAAAGCCGGCTGCAGAAACATTGGATCAAGTCACTTACCGGCAGGCTTTAATCGTAGGTCTGTTCCAGTGCTTTGCACTTGTTCCCGGTTTTTCTAGAATGGGTGCTACGCTATCGGGAGGTTTGCTAGCAGGCATGAGTCACAAAACTGCCTCGGAATTCACGTTTATAATGGCGCTTCCTATTATGTTCGGGGCTTCACTGAAGGATTTATACGAGAGCTGGGATTATCTGTCGGTTGATGATCTTCCTTTATTTATTACGGGGTTTGTGACTGCTTTTATTGTAGCCATGATTGCAGTTAAATTTTTCCTGAAGTTAATTAACCGGATTAAACTGATTCCTTTTGCAATCTATCGTTTTGTATTGGCAGCCGCTTTTTGGATCTTTTTGCTTAACTAGAGTATTCTTATTATCTATTACATGTGAATAAATTAACCGTCGCCGGGAGTCTTATCCATGATCAGTGTTTTTATAAATCACATTGAAAAGGAAAGACTCCCTTTTATTTTTTTGGAAATAAGTAGTTATCAAAGGGACATTCATCTACTGGGGTGGGAGCGCAAAATATGACGGCATTCATCATAAAGCAAAGCATCATGTTTGTCATACTGTACGGAATCCAATTTTTGATCGGTACGATTGTACTCAAATATCAGTTGCGTGTGAATTACGCTCGTAAAATTGTTCATTTCATGTCATTTATTACACCGATAGCTATTGAAATGATCGTGAGTTCCAGTACAGGATATACCGGGCCTATTTTTATCGTTGGAATGCTGATGAACTGCGTTATTATGCTCATTTATATTAAGCCAATTCGCGAGAAAAGTGTATTGGTTCAACGCATGTTTGCTTCTTTTGACCGTCCCGAAGATCGTCCTCATACTTTGCTATGGATGAATACGCAATTAATTGCCGGCTACGTCGTTCTGGCACCATGCTTTCTGTATTTTCAAAGCATAGGTTATGGCACGCTGGCCTTTATTCCCGTTATCATCAATGGACTAGGAGACGGGCTTGCCGAACCGATCGGTATTCGCTTTGGGAAACATAAATATCGCGTTCATGCTTTGTTTTCGAAGAAAAAGTTTACGAGAAGTATCGAAGGCAGTTTATGTGTGTTTCTATCAGCAGTGTTGATCCTTTTGGTGTTTGCAAGCAGTTTTACAGTTCCACAATTAGTTGTTGCACTGCTAGTTCTTCCTATAGCTGTAACTCTGGCTGAGGCATTCTCACCTCATACCATAGATACTCCGTTTATACTTATCGTTGGTTTTGCGTGTTTGTATATGATCATTTCATTTGTTTAACAAGGAGAACTTCTTATGACAACCAGTGAATACAAGGTTATTTCTATTAAATCCAGTTATGAAGCATTCATTAATTATAGCTATATTGTCGTTGATGAAACGACCCGGGAGGCAGCGGTTATTGATCCTTCCTGGGACCTCGAAGCCATTCTGGATTCCCTAGAAGCTGAGCAGGCAAAACTCACACACATCCTGTTGACACATTCCCATGCGGATCATGTTCATCTTGTAGGAGCATTGCTCGAGCGTTTTAATCCTCGGGTTTATATGGGGGGAGCCGAAATTGATTTTTTTGAGTACCACTGTAAGAATTTGAATCCTGTAAAGGATCGAGATGCCATTTTAATAGGCAATACACTGATATCCTGTATAAACACCCCAGGACATACGCCGGGTTCTATATGTTATTCATTAAAAAATCATATTTTTACAGGAGATACTCTGTTTGCAGAGGGATGTGGCATATGCCCCGAACGCGGAGGAGATCCAGGTGCGATGTATCAGAGTTTGCAAAAAATACGGCAACAAATACATCCTTCCGTCAGGGTATACCCTGCACATTCATTTGGCATTGAACCGGGTCAGACACTTCAGATGCTGCTTGAGAGAAACATATATTTTAATATTTCGGATGAAGAACAGTTTATTGCTTTTCGCATGCGTAAGAATCAGCCGGATGCCATAAGTTTTGTGTAAAGGAACAAAGGGGGGGACATATGAAAGAAAATATTGTTTTTATGTTCTCCGGCCAGGGTTCACAATATCTTCAGGCGGGAAAAGAATTATATCAGATTTATCCGGTTTTTCGCCAATGGATGTTGCAGATGGATCGTTGGGTTCAAGACATCGGTGGCAATTCCATTGTACAGGAATTATATGATTCCAATCCGTATTATCCTGATGATTTCAATGAAACTCTAATTACACATCCGGCCATTTATATGTTGGAATACGCGCTTGCCAGAACGTTAATGGAGAGCGGTGTCATGCCTACAGCCGTTGTGGGCACCAGTTTAGGGGAGTTTGCCGCAGCGGCTGTATCCAACGTAATAACTCCCAAGGCGGGACTCGAAGCGGTTTATAGACAAGCTGAAATCATTCACAAGACATGTATTCCAGGAAGCATGCTTGCTGTATTGCATAGTCGTGAAGTCTATGACACCAATCTGGAGCTGCATGCAGAGTGCGAGCTTGTTGCTGTGAATTCGTCAAATCATCTAGTAATCTCTGGAAGCATGAAAGGGGTTACAAAAGCAGAGGATTGGCTGAAAAGTCAGGGGATTATTTATGTCAGATTACCTGTGACTCACGGCTTTCATTCAGCCTATATCGATCCTGCGGCCAAAGAGTACTTAGCCTATCTGGACAAGCAGTCATATAATGCTCCCGCGATCCCGCTTGTCTCCAGTTTGACGGGACAACCTGTTACCAAGGTATCTACCGATCATTTCTGGCAAGTTGTCAAGGAACCGATTCTATTTTCTCATGCGTTAACCCATATAAAAGAAGAGAAACCGAATAGTATATTTCTGGATTTGGGGCCTTCGGGTACACTTTCCAGCCTCGTAAATCAGATTAGCCACAGGAAGGAACGAACATATATAACCATGACTCCCTTCCATCAGGATGCAAAACATGTGGAACAGATCATTAGTCGTTACGCCAATTCGAATGAAACCGGAGGGGATGAACCTTTGTGGGCATATGTATTTCCAGGGCAGGGATCACAGAAGTTGGGCATGGGTGAAGGATTATTTGAGCAGTTTCCAGAGTTGACCCGGCAGGCGGATGATATTCTTGGATTTTCCATTCAGGAACTGTGCTTGTACGATCGGTCTCAGCAATTGAGCCTGACAGAATATACGCAGCCGGCTTTGTTTGTTGTTAATGCGATGATGTATCTACATAAAATCAAGGAAACGGGCAGAAAGCCAAGCTTGGTTTCGGGCCACAGTCTGGGAGAATACAATGCGCTTTTTGCCGCAGACGTATTTGATTTTGCTACAGGATTAAAGCTTGTACATAAAAGAGGAGAAATCATGAGCATGGCCTCTAAAGGGGCGATGGCCGCGGTTATCGGTTTAACCGAGAGTGCATTGAAGACAATCCTTCAACGATTTGGACTGCATCAACTGGATATCGCCAATCTGAACTCCCCGACCCAAATTGTTCTGGCAGGACCTCAAGAAATCATTGATCAGGCAAAACCAATTTTTGAGCAAAACGGTGCACAGATGTATATCCCTCTCAGGGTCAGCGGGGCATTTCATTCCCGTTATATGGAAGAATCAGCCAAACAATTTGATCAGCACCTCCAGCGTTATACATTTTCCGCTCCAACGATGACCGTCATCTCAAATTATACAGCTCAGCCCTACCGTACAAATGAAATTCATGCCAATTTGGTCCGCCAAATTACACATCCGGTTCGCTGGTGTGAAACGGTAAGGGTTCTGATGGGCATGGGCGTAAACACAATAGAAGAGATCGGTCCAGGCAACGTGCTGACTAAGCTGGTTACAAAGATTCAGACAGAGTGCGAGCCCATCGTATATCGTCCTGATGACATGTCTGTCAAACCGTTATCGTCAGCAGTCCACCCCGATACTCCAATATCATCCGTTGTACAGCCTGGCAGCCAAGAAACTCGACTGGCCGAGTCTCTTGGCTCGAAAACCTTCAAAAAGGACTATAATTTGAAATTGGCCTATTTGACAGGTGCAATGTACAGAGGCATTGCTTCGGCGGAGATGGTTGTTAAAGTGGGGCAATCGGGAATGATGGGCTTTTTGGGCACAGGGGGGTTAAGCCTGAAGCAGATCGAAGAAGGAATCGATTATATACAACACCATTTGCAGGATGGACAGGCATATGGGTTAAATCTTCTTCATCAAATGACACATCCTGAACGTGAAGAAGAACAAGTTAACTTATTACTACGTAAAGGTGTAAATACAGTAGAGGCTTCTGCCTTCATGGGTGTTACTCCGGCATTAATCAAGTACCGTGCCCATGGACTAAAGCGTTCTTCAGACGGGCGGGTATCCGCAACCAATCGCATTATTGCCAAAGTATCCAGACCTGAAGTGGCTGAAGCATTTTTAAGCCCCGCTCCGGAATTCATGGTTGAGAAGATGTTGAAGGAAAACAAGATTACATCTGTTCAGGCAGAACTCCTGAAAAAAGTACCCATTGCAGAGGATCTGTGCCTTGAGGCTGATTCGGGTGGTCATACAGATGCGGGTGTGGCGTATGTCATGCTGCCTGCCATGGTTCGTCTTCGCAATACAATGATGGAAAAGTACGGTTATTCGAAAGAAGTTCGCATTGGTGCTGCCGGTGGTATTGGTACACCTGAAGCAGCAGCAGCAGCATTTTTGCTCGGAGCGGATTTTATCGTAACAGGTTCAATCAATCAATGCACGGTTGAAGCAGCTACTAGCGATGCTGCCAAGGATTTACTACAGGATATGAACATTCACGACACGGAATATGCCCCGGCTGGAGACATGTTTGAGATTGGAGCCAAGATACAGGTTCTTCGCAAAGGTGTATTTTTCCCCGCCAGAGCGAACAAGCTTTATGATTTATATCGACAGCATGATTCTTTGAATGACATTAGCGAAAAAAACAAACAGCAGCTGGAAAAAAAATATTTCAAAAAAACCTTTGATGAAGTATACCGCCAGGTTGTTCAATATAGATCTTCTGAGGAAATACAGAAAGCCGAGCAGAATCCCAAATACAAAATGGCCTTGGTGTTTAAGTGGTATTTTGCCCACAGTACAAAGCTTGCAATGGAAGGAACAGCAGGTCATCAGGTCGATTATCAGATCCACTGTGGTCCAGCCTTGGGAGCTTTTAATCAATGGGTGAAAGGTACAAATCTCGAGGACTGGAGAAACCGTCGTGTAGCTGAAGTGGGCATAAAGTTGATGGGAGATACGGCTTTGGTTTTACAGGAACGATTGAAGCAATTGGCTGGGCAGGTTGAGACGAACTAACTTTTAGCATTGTTAGGGACAGGGGGTGTGATGATGCGACAAAAGAAGGGCACGAAGTCAACATCCGATAGTAATCCGGAAATGAGCCTTACGGATATTGTGATCGTTGGTATGGCGTGCAGGTTTCCGCAGGCTAATCATTATACGACGTTTTGGGATAATCTTGCGAATGGTGTGGATTCCGTCAGGGAGGTTACCCCAGATCGATGGGATGTATCAAAGTTCTATTCTCAAGATATTGACGCCCCTAATAAGAGTATTGGAAAATGGTGCGGTCTGCTGGATGATGTGTATTCTTTTGACCACCGTTTTTTTAGTATCTCTCCCCGAGAGGCCAAAAATATGGATCCTCAGCAACGAATGATGCTTGAAGTATCCTGGCAATGCATAGAGGATTCCGGGATTTCGCTTCAAAGGTTACAGAATCAGATCACTTCCGTTTATGCCGGAGTAATGACGGTAGATCACCGCCAAATGGCGTGCCTTCCCGAATTGGAGATAGATAGCTACGCTTGTCTTGGAAATTATGAAAGTATTCTTGCCAATCGAATTTCTTACGTTATGGACCTCAAGGGCGCGAGTATATCGGTAAATGCAGCTTGTGCATCTTCATTAGTAGCCGTGCATGAAGCCAAACAAGCCCTTCAACGAAAAGAGTGCAATTACGCCTTGGCTGCATGTGTAAATCTAAATTTGCATCCCTGGAAATTTATTTCATTTTCCAAGTCAAGAATGTTAAGTCCGGATGGACGTTGTAAAACCTTTGATAAGGAAGCCAATGGTTATGTACCAGGGGATGGAGCAGGCGTGTTATTGCTTCAAAGGCTTGAAGATGCTTTAGCGGAAGGTAATCATATCTACGGGATTATCAAAGGATCTGCCTGCAATCATGGTGGAAGAAGCGCATCCATAACTGCTCCGAGCATGAAGGCACAACAAGACGTCATCTTGGCTGCTTATCATGATGCAGATATTTCCCCGGAAATGGTCACTTATATTGAGGCACATGGAACGGGAACGTCATTGGGAGATCCGATTGAAATTGAAGCGCTTAAAAATGCATTTGCTGCCTATACTTCCCGAACCCAATTCTGTCGGATTGGCTCGGTAAAAACCAATATTGGCCACTTGGAGAGTGCTGCGGGTATGGCTGGTATTGTGAAAGTGATCATGATGATGAAACATGGTAAAATACCTGCCAACCTTCATTTTAACGATCCTAATCCGATCATAGATTTTAAGAACACTCCTTTTGAAGTGGCAGGGGCTCTAACTGATTGGAATAGTGCTGGCGAAGGTTTGCCTTTAAGAGCGGGCATAAGCTCTTTCGGTTTTGGTGGAGTCAACGCACATCTGGTGATTGAACAGTGGTGCACTGCACCCTCGAACAAACAGAAGGATGCAGCAGCAGGCCGTTCTCAGCTGTTCACGCTATCAGGCAAATCAAAATGGCATTTGGAAAAACAGCTTGAATCGTGGAGGGCATTCTCGCTCACACCCGAGTTTGATGAGTGTACGCTGCGTGATATTAGTGGAACATTGTTCACGGGAAGAGTGGCTTTTCCTTATCGTTATGCTGTGATGGCAGACAACTTACAGCAGTTGAAGGAAGAGTTGCATTCGGAATCAAGTCGTCCTTTCATGCCAAAGCAGCAAAAGTGGGCAATAAGAGTGGGGCACTTTTCCTATATAAACTATGAGCAATTTAGCATGTTAACCCGTGATTTACCGCATATGGAGGACATCGTTCAATCCTTACTGGATCAAATTGCTGATCGTCCACTTGCCGATCATTATCGGCGGATGTTCTACAATGAACCATGGGGGAAAGAGACAATTCCGTGCTGTCAGTTCATTGCGGGATATGCCGTCCTTCGATGTTTACTTGATGCGGGCTTAAAAGTGGAATGGATGACAGGGGAACGTACAGGAATGTGGGTAGTTCTTGGGGTAAACCAGATGATTGTGCCAGAACAAATTCTTTCGAGGCTTGCAGGAGGAAATGAAGCTGACATCATTAAACTTCATCGTCCGTGTATTCCCTATTATGATCCAACACTGCAAGACATTTTGTATCCGGTTTCTTTTAACGAGGCCTATCTTCGTCACTTGTTGGGTGGCACAATAGTTGAAAGTGTGGGCTCTGGGAACAGACAAGATGATCGATTGGAATATCCAATGGTCAGTGATCACGAACGGGTTCAATATTATCTAACTAAGGGTCAATCACTCATCTCTCATCAGTTCACCTTCAGAAAGTATATAGATGAATGGTCGAATCTTCTAGGTAAAGTAAGTGGGGACGATTGGAATTTGGAGGAGTTGCTTGGGAAGCCTGTTGATGTCTTGATGTTTACGGAGCTTTCCACTCAACAGTTGTTCATTATCGTTACGGCTGTGGCTCATTCACTGCGGAGGTTGAATCGCAAATGGGATTTGACGATAATGACTGAGCCTGATCCACGATTCGAACAAATATTGGATCTGATGGACGATCACATCTTACTTCCTGAAATGGCCGCCCAGCTTGTTTTGGATTCCAATGCGGATTATAGGGCGATTGCCAAATCCATGAACCTGAAACAGCAACAGATGCATACGGATCAAAACGAAAACCCATTACATGACCGAAACGATAACCTGCCCGAAATTAGAAATGTTGAGCAATGGCTGCATCAAACACAAGAAAGCCAAGTTGATCTGGAAAAAATTTCGTCAGACATCAAGATCATCGACATCGGAGTAGTTCAATCGGCCGCGCCTGATACGCTGAAACTTGCTTTAAAAGAGGATGAAGCGGGATATGACGTCTGGAATATCCTCGATCAATTATGGCTCCATGGCGTGAATGTGAGGTGGGACCTATGGTTCCCTTCAGGAACATTTAACAAGTGTGCTCTGCCGACTCAGCGTTTCGAGTCTGTAATACATCGATTACATGACAATAACAATACCCTGGCTAATCAATCGGTTATGGATGTACATAAGCTTCCGCGTCCACAGGGGAAGGGGATAGATCCAGCTTTGCACCCGATGATTGGCTGGAATACTTCAACCTTGGATGAATTCAAGTACCAAACGCTGTTTACTGGCAAAGAATTTTTTCTGAATGATCATATCGTAGATGGTAAACGGACTTTACCAGGTGTGGCTTATTTGGAAATGGCATTGGCTGCTGCGCAGAAGGCAGGAATCCAGGAGGTTACTGGTTTTGGTGAAGTGGTGTGGTCAAGACCCCTGACGGTTATGGAGCATCCTGTTGAAGTAAATATTTCTTTGTCGAGAGCTGAGGAAAAAGTTCAATTTCACGTATGGACCGGCGATGATTCAAACTCCAGACGAATTCACGGGCAAGGAACGTTGTATGAAATAAAAACAGAAGGCAATAAACAAGCCTTGCGACAAGGCACTGAATACGAAGTTAAACGTGATATGGATGCGATTAGAAGAAGGTGTGGTGACCCTGTTCCGGGAGTATATCGCACACTTGAAAAGAGTCTTCTCGTCTACGGTCCGTCATTTCAATCCATAACGGATTGTTGGGTGAGTGAAGGTGAGGCTATTGCCAGCTTTGCGCTCCCACTCCCTTGTGATGAACAGTCATATGCATATACGCTTCATCCTGTAACGATGGACAGTGCTTTGCAGACAGCGATGTTACTTGTCCAAAAGGTAAGCTCTAGTCTTTACATGCCCTATTCCATAGGTACGGTCAAATGGTGGAATCGGCTTCCCGACAAGGGAAGTGTGTATGTTAGGCAGCAGAGTATACAAGGGGGAAAAGCGTTCAAGTTTGATATTGTCTTGCTTGATGAACAGGAACAAATATGCATGGAGATGCGTGATTTTACGGTAAGACAGGCTCAGGACAAAAAGCGCCATGCGAAGGACTCACTGAAAACACTTTTGCAAAGATTGGAAGCCGGAGAGGTTGAACCCATTGATGTCTTAACTTATATGGAGGAACGATGAGAAAAGAACAGATGTTATCACTGGATCAGATTCTTGAAATGGTGAAGGGACGACGTCTCTCATCAGAGATAGCCTACCAGCTTATACAGGAAATAGAGCGGCATGATAATTCGGCTTCCAATGAAAAAAACATGCTGCAGAATACGTATCTGTATCCATCCTGGGAAATTCAAGACCTTCAAGGTACTGTTTTCAAAAGTGAGAGACTTCTGTTATTTGTTACTGGTGAAGAAAACATGGGGCAATGGGATGAGAGTGCTTCCATCATTCGTGTGTTACAAGGAAATCAATTCATCGAGCAGGATGCTGGTACATTCGTAGTCCGTCCGGAACATGAAGAGGATTACGAGCGTTTATTCAACCGACTGTCCGAATTACAGTGGATTCCTGATACTGTCGTTCATGGATGGAGTGGTGCCGTGCTTTCTGAAGATGGAGGGACGCTGCTGAGTAAACAGCTTGCCCAGGGCGTGTACGCTTTATTTTATACATGCCAATGGCTAGCGAAATGTGCTGACAAAAAGAAAGTAACCCTTTTATATGTTTATTCCAGCGATCGTAAAGAAGAACCGGCAAGTGAAGCGGTAAGCAGTTTCATGCGCAGTGTAACATGGGAACACCCGCAATGGACATGTCGTACATTGGACACGGGAAATGAACCAATCGATATGTTCCAACTCATAAAACAGGAGCTGGAAGCTCGGGACCAAGCGGTGGAGGTTCGTTATCGGGACAATCGGCGTTATGTAAAAAGATTGGTATCGCTGCCGAAAAAAGAATATTCACAAGTGGAGTGGAACAAAGAAGGCGTGTATTTGATCACAGGTGGGATGGGCGGCATCGGTCTAAAGTTTGCCTCCTTGCTTGCCAAATCCGCTCGTGTCATTGTTTTATCTGGACGCTCCATGCTGAGTAGGGATCAGGAACAACAATTGCATGATCTAGGGAAGTTTGGAGCTGAAATAGTGTATATCCCGGTGGATGTATCGGAACGTGAGTCCGCTTTTAATCTCATCCGTGAGTGCAAAGCCAGATTTGGAGGCATTCATGGTGTGATTCATTGCGCTGGTGTATTGAGAGACTCAATGCTTCAATCCAAAAATAAAGTGGACATGGATGCTGTTATCGCTCCTAAAGTATACGGAACGGTTTGGCTGGACGAAGCTTCTTGTCATGAACAGTTGGATTTTTTCGTCGTTTGCTCCTCCGTCATGTCCGTTCTGGGCAACGCTGGACAATGTGACTATGCCTTTGCCAATGGCTTTATGGACAGTTTTTGCCGTCAACGGGATCGTTTGAACAAAGAGGGGTTACGTTCCGGTCAGACGATTTCCCTGAATTGGCCTCTATGGTCGGAAGCGGGGATGGGAGTAGATCCAACTCATCGCCTTTTTTTGGAGAATACGCTCGGGATTTCATCGATATCCAGCGAACATGCCATACAGGCTTTTGAAGATGCTCTCCATTGTAAGGAAAATCAGCTGGTAATTGTTGGCGGGGATGCGGTCAAATTTCAGAAGGTACACGAGAAAACATCGTTTGCGGATGTGGACCCATCGAAAAAGGATGTGTTGTTGCAGAACAGCATAAATGAAGAAGTTCTACTAGAAAGGGTTTCAGAGGTCATTTTGACCATATCCTCAAAGATTCTTAGTGTTGACATACAGGAACTGGATCTGGATGCGGATAAGAGCGACTATGGATTTGATTCCATTTCGACGACTGATTTTGTCAATCGACTCAACGCAACGTATAACATTGATCTGACGCCTCCTGTTGTGTTTGAATATGCGACTTTAAGGACCTTTGCAACCTACCTGATCGGAGCTTATGGCGAAGACATTGCCCGATATCATGGAATGAGTGGAGGACACGATGAACCCGTAATGCAGACTTCACATCCGGTCAGTGATGATGAAACAAATGAGAATGCAAGTGAGCCTGTCGATGTTCATAGGAGCAATAAAGAACCCATTGCCATTATTGGAATAGGCGCTCATATGCCTCAATCCGAGAGTATGGATGAACTATGGGAGAACTTGGTTTCCGGAAAAACCTTTATTTCCGAAATCCCCCCTGAACGCTGGGATTGGCATCAATATTATGGGGATCCAATAAAGGAAGTTAATAAAACCAACATCAAATGGGGCGGATTTATGAAAGCCATTGATCAATTTGATGCTTCGTTTTTTGGAATTTCGCCTTATGAAGCTGGGTTGATGGACCCGAGACAGCGCATTTATTTGCAAACCGTATGGGAAGCCATTGAAGATGCTGGTTACAGGCCATCCGATTTGTCCGGGAGTAAAACAGGCATGTTTGTTGGGGTGGTTAGTTCAGATTATTATGATTTGATGCATCAATCAGGCATTCCTACCGAGGCACATACAGCTTTGGGCATATTTCATTCCATTCTGGCTAACCGAATTTCATATCTTCTAAATCTGCATGGACCCAGTGAGCCTGTGGATACAGCCTGTTCCGGTTCGCTGGTCGCCATTCATCGGGCAGTGGAGTCGATACACAACGGAGAATGTGAACTGGCAGTTGCAGGAGGCATCAGTGTTATCGCAAGTCCACAGCTGATGATTGCCTTTAATCAGGCAGGTATGCTCAGTGTGGATGGTCGCTGTAAAACCTTTGATCAAGGTGCTGATGGGTACGTTCGTGGTGAGGGTAGTGGGGCATTGCTGCTCAAACCATTGTCCAAAGCGGAAGCGGATGGAGACCATATCTATGGAGTAATTCAGGCAACGGCTATAAATCATGGGGGACATGCCAACACTTTGACGTCTCCAAATCCTAACGCACAGGCAGAACTCATTGTTGAAGCGTGGTCCAGATCCGGAATTGATCCGAGGACAGCAGATTATATTGAAGCACATGGTACGGGGACGCCATTGGGTGATCCGATCGAGATAAATGCGCTTAAAAAAGCATTCTCTCAGCTGGTTCAAAACTGGGATGAGTTGCATGGCACGCAGAGCGGCTCATCCCCGGATTCCACTGTTCCGCACTGTGCAGTGGGAACTATAAAAACGTATATTGGGCACCTGGAGGCAGCAGCAGGAGTAGCGGGAGTACTAAATGTGTTACTCAGTATGAAGCATAACCGATTGCTGCCAAATCTGCAGTTAAATGAAGTTAACCCGTACATCCAGTTGAAGAACAGTCCATTTTATATCGTAAAGGAAGGACAGACGTGGAGTCGCAAACATGACACTGTCCCAAGAAGTGCGGGCGTAAGTTCATTTGGCTTTGGAGGTGTCAATGCTCATATCGTCATCCGCGAATATGTGACCAAGCACAATAGTTCCCAAAATATATCCAATCGCCCCCAGTTACTCATCGTTTCTGCAAAGAACAGGGATCGATTGGAAGCATATGCGAGGCGACTCGTTGAATTTCTGAGTCAAACGGATGGGATTACCCTAGCTGATGTTGCATTGACGATGCAAACGGGCAGGGAAGAGATGGAGGAAAGGCTTGCATTGGTGAGTTCGAGCATCACGGATGCCACGGAAATGCTTGAGCGGTTTGTTGCAGGTAAGGCAGATCTATCTCGATGTTGGCAAGGGAGCGTATCCAAACGCAAATCCCTCCCAGATGAACACGTTATAACTTACTACAATCATCCATCCACAGATCAGGATTTCATGATGGAAGCAGAACTCGATAAACTTGCTCAGCTCTGGGTAACTGGTAAAAGGATTGATTGGTCTTCAATGGATAAAAGTGAAGGGCAACGGAAAATCTCCATCCCGACTTATCCGTTTGCAGAGACACGGCACTGGCTTCCTAATCCAGTCAACAGTATAAAAAACGCTGGAGCTCATCGGTCGGGAATGGATAACAGATTCATGATGAAGCTGGAAAACAGATCGGATTTTCGGGCATACAGCTACGAATTTGAATTTACGGGTCAGGAATCCTTTTTTCGGGATCACGAAATAAACGGATATAATGTATTGCCTGCCTCAGCACATATTGAGTTGATGAGGGCCGCTGTCATGATGGCTACTCAACCCAGAGAGGATGAACAAATCAACCTCCAAAAGCTGATATGGCTCAAACCTGTTGTAGCTCAACAAGGTATGGGAAGGCTTCGAATCCTTCTTAATCCATCCTCTAATGGAGATATTGAGGTGACCGTTCAATCACCAAGTGAGTCCCAGGGGGATGAGACAGAGACCATAGTTTTTAGCCAGGGGACTGCTGTGATTACCAAGCGTGGAGTACGCAAGACTAGCGAAGTGGAGACCATCCTGAGCAGCTGTAATCTGGAAAATCTCACTTCAGAGCAATGTTATTCCTTTTTTTCAGCAAGAGGCATGCGGTATGGTCCAGACTTCCAGGGTCTGAAATCTGTATCAGTGGGTCATGATCAGGCATTGGCCAGAATTGCTTTGCCTTCGAATATTATCGCTGGATTTCAGGAGGGTACCCTTCATCCAGGTCTTCTGGATAATGCTTTTCAGGCCGCCATTGGGATCTGGTCCAGTGCTTCGGGAAAAATTCAGGAGGAGCAGCAAGATACGTCTTTGTTGCCCTTCTCCATACAGCAAATTCAAATATTTGGCTCCTGCGAAGCCGAGATGTGGGCTCATGTCCGAGTACGTCAGGAGAGTGGCAGCGCCGTTGTACACGCAGATACCGAATATGACATGGATTTGTTTAATGTTGAGGGTGATGTACGAGTATCTATTAGGGCAATGCGTTTTAGAAGATCTGAGCCGAAAGCTTCTGGCCTCGAAGAGACTAAAGGGATGGAGACATACGAGTTACAAATGCTGGCCCCTGTATGGAAAGAGCAGACAATCGGCTTGCATGAACATGAATATGAACGTGTACTCAACGATCTCCCAGGAGAAATATGCTTGGTAGGTACGAAGAGCTCGTACTTGACTCAGCTGCTTAAACATCTGCCTCACGCCGAAGTGATCGTTTTGAATCCACAGGATTCCATCATGCGGATCTCGGAACAACTGACCCCAATTATGAACCTTCGACATATGGTGTGGATATCTCCGATAACCGCCGGAAACTCACCTGATGTCGAGGGAATGATTGAGGCTCAGGAAGAAGGCGTGTTTCTTCTGTACAGACTGATTAAGGCACTTCTTCAGGACAGATATGGGAATCGCAGCATGGAATGGACTCTAATCACAATGCGGGCAAACGCCATTCATACACTTGATTCAGTTGATCCCACTCATGCCGGGATACATGGTCTTATAGGGGTATTGTGCAAAGAACGACCTGGATGGAAGGTTAGACAGGTGGATTTGGATCAGTTGAACGATAAGAATATGTACGAGTTGTTTTCGTTGTCTGCTGATTCCTATGGATTCCCATACGTAAACCGACATGGCGAATGGTTTCGTCAACAACTTGTGCCCGTTACATATTCCCCTGTGGGTTCGGGGCAGTCTCATTCCTATCGCCATGGAGGCGTATACGTTGTTATCGGGGGAGCAGGCGGAATCGGAGAGGCATGGAGTGAATATATGATCCAGCATTACAAAGCCCAGATCATCTGGCTGGGAAGAAGGAAACTGGATGCTGATATTCAGGCGAAATTGCAAAGGCTGGGCGAGCTCGGACCTGCGCCCTGTTACATGGCTATTGATGCCACGGATTCGGAAGCAATGGGTCAGGCATGTACAGATATTAGGCGAAATCATCAAACCATTCATGGTTTTATTCATTCAGCCATCGTGTTGGAGGATCGTAGCCTGGAATATATGGACGAAGCTGCTTTTCGGAAAGCTTATTCCATCAAGGTAGACATCAGCATCAATATAGCCAAAGCGTGTATCGGAGAGTCGCTTGACTTTGTACTCTTTTTTTCGTCCATGAACTCCTTTTTGAATTCGGCCGGACAAGCCAATTACGTAGCCGGCTGTACGTTCAAAGATGTATTCGCCCAATTTTTGAGACAGTGCTGTAATTTCCCCGTCAAAGTGATGAACTGGGGATATTGGGGAAGTGTGGGGTCGGTACGTTCTGAATATTATAAGACACGCATGGCGAAAGCAGGACAAGGTTCAATCGAAGCTCCTGAAGCGATGGAGGCTCTAAATGTACTGATGAATGGTGTGCTGGATCAGATTGCATTGATAAGGAAACAGCCTTTGGTGGATATGCAGATCTTGGATGAAGAAGAATCCATTGTAGTCTATCAGGGAGCTGTACCGTCTCTGGTTGTATAACAGGGGTCTGAAGAGCGGGGATTATCAGACGGTAGGGGGAACGTGTAATGACAGAGCTGAAAGAGTTGTTGGGTCAATTATTATGGGGCAGACTGCATGCTACAGGACTTTTGAGCAATTTCCGGGGTGAAGATGCAGCTGTAGCAGAAATGCCTGATTCATTGATCAAGCGTTACGGAAGATGGTGGCAGGAGAGTTTTCTTTATTTGCGAAAATACGGTTATTTCACCTCTACTGGTGCTGTAAATCCCTTGATTCAGACCAACGATACGGACCTGGCTCACGCATGGAAGGAATGGGATAGGAAAAAACTGCTGTGGCTATCCGATCCAAACGTATCTTCCTACATTCCATTGTTGGATGCCACGCTCCGAGCGTTGCCGGACATTTTGACTGGTCAGAAGTCCGCAACCGACATTATTTTTCCGAATAGTTCCATGCATCTGGTGGAGAACATTTACATGAATAATCCTGCTGCCGATTATTTCAATGCCGTTTTGGCAGAGCGGGTTGCAGCTATTATAAAACAGCAACTTGTGCAGGAGCCGAGTGCACATATCCGCATTGTGGAGATCGGAGCCGGAACGGGAGGCACGAGCCAAGCAGTTCTTACCCGGCTGAATGATTTTCATTCCCATATTCTGGAGTATTGTTATACCGACCTTTCCCAGGCTTTTTTGAGTCATGCCCAACAGGTATATGGCCCGCATTATCCGTACCTTACATACGGAACGTTTGATTTGTCTAAACCTTTGTCCACCCAATCTCTGCAAGCGGGGAGTTATGATATAGCGATAGCAACTAATGTCATGCATGCCGCTCCTAATATTCGCCTTGCCTTAAGGAATGCTAAGGCATTGCTCCGTTGTAAGGGTGTTGTTTTGATCAATGAAATCACCGAAAATACGCTATTGAATCACCTTACATTTGGTTTGTTGGATGGGTGGTGGAGCTATGTGGACCCTGCTCTGCGTATTTCCGGAGGACCTTTGCTTAAACAGGAAACTTGGAAAAACGTATTGTTATCCGAGGGGTTCGGGGAAGTACAGTTACTGGCTCATTCTGACGAATTTAAGGGCCAGCAAGTGATAATGGGAACAAGCAATGGCGTGGTACGTCAGCAAACCTTGAAACATGAGCAAACCGTGAAACATCAGGTCCAAAGTCAAACGAGTCGCATTTCGCAGGATATTCAGGAAAAACCGTCAGACATCCGGTTACCCGAAGTGGAGGGTTCACGTACATCCGAAGAAAAACTGAAGTACATAAAGGAAGTGCTTGTTCGGACATTATGTGAATCTTTGAAAGTGGAGGCACAGCTTATTGACCCTGAGGAGGCTTTTTCCGATTATGGGGTTGACTCTATAACGGGTGTTCGATTAATTCATTCCATTAATGAACGGTTGGGAACGGAGCTGTTCACCACCGATATTTTTGATTTTCCTTGTGTCAATCAGCTTGCACAGTATATTTCCCCAATGGTTCAGGAGAAACCGATGGAGCCTGAACAACAAACGCAGCTTCATGGGGGGCGCAGTGCCGATAGGCCCGACGTCCAACGGACTGAACAGATTAATGAAGAGCGAGAATTCACGTTGGGTGATGCAATGGAGAGTCATTCCGATGGCGATATAACATCCTCCGATTCCAACAACAGACACAAGGACATTGCGATCATTGGCTACAGCGGCAGATTCCCGCAATCGGATAATGTAGATGAATTATGGGAGCATTTGGCTGCAGGCAATGACTTGATTCAGCGTGGGGCGCGGTGGACTTCCGAACAGACAGGATCATCCGTAGAGAAAACCGAAAATAACCATGGAGCTTTTTTGGAAGATAGCGACTGTTTTGACCCCTTGTTTTTCAAAATCTCCAATGTTGAAGCAATGCATATGGACCCGCAGCAGCGATTGTTTCTGGAGGAATCGTGGAAAACCCTTGAACACGCCGGATACGCGGGCGAACTAATTCAGGGCCGTCAATGCGGAGTGTATACCGGATATTGTGGAGGAGACTATGAGAAGTTGATCGGTGAACAGGCCCCTGCACAAGCCTTTTGGGGCAATGCTGCATCCATCGTACCTGCCCGGGTATCCTATTTTCTGAATTTACAGGGGCCGGCGATTGCGGTTGATACCGCTTGCTCAAGTTCGCTGGTTGCCATTCATCTGGCTTGTCAAGCCCTATGGTCAGGGGAAGTGGAGCTTGCTCTGGCAGGTGGAGTGTTTGTGCAATCCACGCCTGATTTTTATCTTTCTGCTAGTCGGGCGGGCATGTTGTCCCCTGCTGGACGGTGTCATAGCTTTGATGAACGTGCAGACGGTTTTGTACCGAGTGAGGGTGTTGGGGTCTTGTTGCTCAAACGGCTGGAGGATGCCATCCAAGATGGCGATCATGTACATGGGATCATCAAAGGCAGCTGTATCAATCAGGATGGGAGCACCAATGGTATCACAGCCCCTAGTAGAGCCTCACAAGAAAGACTTGAACGCCAGCTATACGAACAGTTCGGTGTTAATCCCGATCAGATCCAATTGGTTGAAGCGCATGGTACTGGAACAAAACTGGGTGATCCCATTGAATTCGAAGCACTGAACCGAAGTTTTCGGAAGTATACGAGCCGTTCACAATATGCTGCACTAGGTTCGATCAAGTCGAATATGGGACATTCGATTGCAGCAGCGGGCATAGCCGGTGTTATCAAATTGTTATTGGCCTTGAAACATCAACAGATTCCACCATCCATCCATTATTCCAAAGCAAATCCCAATATTGATTTTTCGAAAAGTCCATTCTATGTCAATACTCAATTGAATCCATGGCATACACCTCCCGGACGAAAAAGGGCTGCTCTTGTAAGCTCATTTGGCTTTAGTGGAACTAACTCTCACCTTGCCATCGAGGAGTCTCCCGGAGAGTTTTCTCCTTCAATACATAAACCGGGTTATCTAATGGTGTTGTCTGCACAATCGACAGGACAGTTGAGGGAACAAGTGAGACGAATTGCGCAGCATTACAGGAAAGTGGGAGCCCAGCTTGATTACGCAAGCACAAGCTTTACTTTGATGACGGGGAGAAGACATCTGGAGCATCGGTTAGCGTGTGTAATTCAGCATTCTGACGATATGGCCTCCATTTTGGAACAATGGCTTGAAACCGGTGGCTCATCACAGATCTATGCGGCGGATTTATCAGGCCAGCCTTCCAAAGAGCAATCCGTTCTTCGACGTTATGGCAATGAATGTATCCAAAAAATCGCTGCGGAATCAACAGATGATTCGCGATATCTTGAAAACCTGCATGTTATTGCTGAATTGTACGTACAAGGATATGAATTGGATTATAACAGGCTTTATTTGACGGAAAAGTATAAAAGAATACCTTTGCCGACGTATCCCTTTGCACGGGAAAAGTATTGGGTGAGTTACGGGGAAGCCATGCCTTCCATTGAAAGGAATGTAAACAGGGAGATTTCGGATGTTGCTCCTGTCACAAAAGAGCGCAGAATAGCCAAGCTTCTCGGGAAGCAATGGAGGCACGCGGCGGTTACAAAGCTTGATCCAGGACATGGGAAAGTTGTGGTTGGATCTACAATGAAAACCGTTGGACTTGCCAATAAACTTTCACAGATGATACATGGGAGCCAGGTTGTGCTTGTGAGTGAGAAAGAGCAGGATTCTGGACTTCTGCTCGATGTTTTGATGAATTGTGATGCTTTTATAGATCTGTCAGGCTGTGGCCGAAAGATGGAAGCAGAAGAAATGATGCTGGACAAACTGATCTACTGGATAGCACGGCTCCAACAAATGATTGATACCCGTGGTCACAAAGAATTAAAACTGCTTGGAGTCACCATGGGCCTAGAGTCTTTCCAGAACCAATCGATTCATCTGGGTGGAGCAGAACGGGCTGGGCTCTACAGGATACTCCAAAGTGAGTACAGTCATATTATTTCGCGGCATATCGATGTGGACCCGAGGGACAGTGAGCTTGATATCGCAGCACAGATCGTTCAGGAGTTAACTCATGCAGGGAAGGAACAGGAGGTCTGTTATCGTGAAGGACAGCGGTACAGTGCTTATCTGGATACACTCGATAACATGAATATACAGCAGTTGAATCAAACCCGACTCCCTTTTTCATCCAATCATGTTCTTTGGGTAACTGGGGGCACGCGGGGTCTCGGCATGCTGTGTGCGCAGCATGCCGTCCGACACTACGGGGTCCGTAAACTTGTTCTGATCGGTCAGACCCCATTTCCATCTCGACATGAATGGGAGGCGCGACGCGGGGACAAAGACGAGATTGGCAGCAAAATAAGAGATATCCTGGAATTGGAGAAACAGGGCGTACAGATTGAAGTGTTGTCTCTTGATATAGGTAATAAGGAGAAACTTCTGGAGGCTGCAAAACATATACGTTCAACGATGGGCGCAGCCGGAGGAGTAATTCACGCAGCTGGCATAGCCGACATGGAGAATCCCGCCTTTATTCGTAAACCGCTGGAGTCGATTCGGAGGGTGTTGTCCCCTAAAATATTAGGCACTGTAGCACTCTATGAATGCTTCCGTCACGATCCTTTGCAATTTTTTGTCCTGTTCTCTTCCGTGGCTGGAGCCATTTCGAAACTTGGTGTCGGACAAAGCGATTATGCCATGGCTAACACCTACATGGATTATTATGCCGCAGCGCATGCCCCTACCAGTCCACTTATCAGCATCCAATGGCCGAACTGGAAGGAATCCGGGATGGGTGAGTTTCCAAGTCAAGCTTATAACGAAACCGGCCTGCTCAGCATCACGGATGAAGAAGGACTAAAGCTGCTGGACTGGGCACTAGTCACCCAACAAAGCGCAGTCATGCTTCCGGCAATCGTGAGCAGCGAATCCATGGACACTGAGGGGAAAGCGGGAATTTCCAGAGCGGTTAAAGCTGAAACGATGTCCGAAATACCTATGACAAGTGGTGCTCCTTTTTCTGATACATCAGAGATATTACAGATGAAATTAAGTTCCATATTCGCAGAGGAATTGTGTGTTGAACCCGAAAAAATGAACCCAGACCGATCCTTCGAACATTTCGGGATGGATTCAATCCTGATTGCTCAGCTGGCACGCCGGATAGAACGCGAGCTTCAAATTCCTGTGGTGGAACCTTATCTCTTTTTGGACCATCCAACGATCGCAGGACTGACAGGGGCTTTGCTGCCAAAATACGTAACAAGTCCACGTATATCTCCTGAACAGATCAACAGACATGAGGCACGACAGATTCTCCAGCCGCCCAAAGAATGTTCCCGTTCCCGAGTGGCCATTATTGGAATGGCCTGTCATTTCCCGGATGCGGTGAACCCGGAACAATTTTGGAACAATCTGAAGACAGGCAAAAACAGTATACGTGAAATTCCGTCATCCCGGTGGGATTGGAGAACGTACTACCATCCTGATGGTGAAGCCGGGAAAAGTATGAGCAAATGGGGAGCTTTTCTCGATGAGCTGGAATCGTTTGATCCCGATTTTTTCGGAATGGATCATTCACTGGCAACTCATCTGGACCCTTTGCAAAGGCAGTGGCTTGAGGTTAGCGCTGAAGCACTTGCAGATGCAGGATATGGAAAAAATCAGCTTGAGTCGCTTGAGGTTGGTGTGTTTGCAGGGGCAAGAACAGGTCATTTCATGAGCAAAATACGTCAGGACAACAAACAAACCATCATTGGTACAGGTCAAAATTTTATTACGGCACATTTGGCTCATTTATATAACCTCAGAGGTCCAAATATGGTCGTGGACACCGCTTGTTCCAGTTCCCTAACAGCCATCCACCTGGCTGCCCGGAGTTTGCAAAATGGGGAAGCAGATCTGGTGATTGCCGGTGGGGTTGAAGTTTTATTGGATGAGACCCCTTATCTTTCCCTGACTGCATCAAGGGTGCTGTCACCAGATGGACAATGTAAAACCTTTGATGCCTCTGCCAACGGAATTGGGGTTGGGGAGGGCTGTGGAGTAATCATCATGAAACGATTGGAACAGGCCATAGCGGACGGTGACAAAATCTACGGAGTGATTGATGGCTCTGCAATTAACAATGATGGTCATACGATGGGCGTCACCACACCGAATCCCCAGGCTCAGCAGACGTTGATCGAACGTGCTATCAAGGATGCCAATATTGATCCGGCTTCAATCAATTATGTGGAAACACATGGAACAGGCACGGTCATTGGAGATCCCATTGAGCTTAAAGCGTTAACTCAAGTACTGGGAACCCGTATGGAAAAGGGAGATCTTTGCGGCGTGGGAAGTGTCAAAAGTAATGTCGGACATCTGTTGAGTGCGGCAGGGGCAGTTAGCATAATCAAGGTTTTGCTGAGTATGGTTCATGGCCAGATCCCGCCCAGTTTAAATTGTCCGCATCCGAATCCGAGATTTCGATTTGAAGAAAGTCCGTTATTCCTTGTTCAAGAACTTACACCCTGGACCAATAAAGTGTTGCGTGCGGGTGTCAGCGCGTTTGGACTCGGAGGAAACAACGCTCATATCCTTGTCAGCAATGAGGGTGTCCCGGACCCAAATAAAGCGACACTGGAACCTCGTTTCAATCGCATTGCCTGGCAAAGGGCTCGGTTTTGGCCTGACGAGGGTGAGGAAAAAAACTTGGTGGTCGGATCGTATTCAGGACAAACCAATCGTAAACCTGAGCATATGCTGTCTTTCTTCACACCGAAAAAATTGCAGTAAGGGGGGAACTGTCGTTGATAGGAGGCATTCAGGAAACGTACGTGCAACGGTTAAGCCACAGCAACGCCATCGTTCAGGATCATCGTGTACACGGAATTTGTACGTTACCCGGGGTCACTCTACTGGATATGATCTATCGTTTGTCGGCTTTATATATAGAGACACACGCCATCGAATTGCGCCAGATTTTGTTTACAACGCCCATTGTGACATCAGAGCAATTTGATCGTGAAATCGCTGTGACGTTCTCACCTGTACCTTCAGAGATGCAGTGGAGGGTAACCATTACGAGCAACAAAGTGATGAATGGTATCATCGATCAGGACAGTGAAGAACAACATATGCAATGTACGATGTTTCTTGTTGATCCCGAGTTTAATCTACCCGTGATTAATGTTCAGGATCTGAAAACTCAATCCCGGGATCAGTGGAGCATGGATGAGGTTTATCAATTGGCGAGGCAGGTCAACATCGAACATGGGCCATTTATGCAAACTTCAGGGGTCGTCTACCAATATGAGAATCAGGAGCTTATGTGTCTGAATCTCAGTGATCAGGCCTCCGTTTACTCCGATGAATTTTATGCACATGCGGCTTTTTTGGATGGAGCAACGTTTGCAGGCTCTTCATTCCGTTTAAAGGCAAAGGCACAGGGAATGTATGACCATCAGACTCCCTATATTCCGTTTATGATCGATCGGTTTCGTATTTTTGGCCCGTTACCTGACACGATTGGTGTGCATTCGCTCGCCCGACCATTGACTGTAGACCATTCGGTCTCATCACCGGATCTGGTCTCCATGGATATTCGGATTGTCGACTCTGCTGGCAAGTCCTTGGTTGAATTTGAGCGTTTAACCGCCAAACGCATTCGTAATCCTCATTTGATACAGAAATGGGCTGATGTTCATCAGAATTTCAGTGGGGTAGAAGCGTCAGGATCAAAGGATGCATCTGTACCAGAGCTGGTCACACAGGTCAGCATTCAAGATTCATCTGTCAGCTTACATGATACATCTGAACTATCGAATCAGCGAAGAAGTGTTCCAGAAGGAAATATGAAGCAGGTTGCGGACTATTTAAAGGAAGAAATCGGCAAAGTGCTTGGGACATCTGAAGCGATTTTGGACACAGAGCTGGGATTTTATCAGATGGGACTGGATTCCTTGCAGCTTATCAACCTTTCAAGGACGCTGGAGAACAAAGTGAAGGAACAGCTTTACCCCACGCTGTTATTTGAGTATTCCAATATTCAGTCTCTTGCTGCATACCTGCACCAACATTGGCCTGAGGCATTTACTGAAAATCAGTATGCGGAGAACAAAGCTTCGGTCAGCAAGGCAAGTACCAGAACTTCGGAACTTAATCATGATCGGGGAAAGAGTGATCATTACTCATCGATCATGCTCGAACCCTTCTGGGAAGAAGTCACGCTGCATATGCGTAACACCTCAAACTCGGTGCGCAGCCACATTGTCTTTCTTTGCGAACAGGCAACTGGACATGATCAAATGATCAAGGAATGTTTTCCGCAATCAGAGGTTGTCACTCTAACCAGTGAACGTACCATGCCAAAATCATTTGAAGAAATGTGCGAGCAATGCATAGTCTGGCTTCAGAATTACATGCAGCAGTTTCCCAAAGCGGAGACCCATATTCAAGTGATTGGTCCGTCAGGAACGGGCAGTGACTTTGCAGGCGCCATGGGAGCACTGTTAAGAACAGCTCATGCAGAGAACCCCCATATGCATGGGCAGACAATTACGGTGGATGATATTCATACTGTTACAAAGACCCAATGGGCGGAGTGGTTGGATAAGGAGCGGTTAACACATTCCTCGGGAGTCATTGAAGTGTATTACACCGGAAAATCTCGTGTGCGAATGGTGAAAAAATACCGTGAAAAGCCGATTCCGATGCCGCAGAAAAGCCAGTATGTCGCAGAAGATGGAGTGTATCTAATTACAGGTGGATTAGGTGGATTAGGCTTGATGGTGGGTCGACATTTGGCTCAGCAAGGGAGGATTACATTGGCACTGGTGGGGCGTTCTTCTCTTGGCGAAAAAGAGTCCGATAAGATATCCGAGTTGAAGAGTCTGGGAGCGGATGTTCATTACTTTCAGGCAGATCTAAATCATAGCGAGCAGACGAGTCATGTTATCCAGCAGATCCGGACCAGTCTGGGAGTTATTCGGGGAATCGTACATTGTGCAGGAATTACCCGGGACCAATTCATTTTACAGAAAACAAAAGAGAATATTCCGAAAGTGCTAGGCCCTAAAGTGAGTGGACTTTGGTACCTGGATGAATATACTCGTGATGAACCACTGGACTTTTTTATTTTATTCTCTTCACTATCGGCTGTGCTCGGGAATATGGGACAAGCAGATTATGCTTGTGGAAACGCTTTTATGGATCGGTTTGCAGAGTGGCGCCAGCAGCAGGTTGTGGCAGGACACCGTTCAGGCAGAAGCATCTCGATCAATTGGCCCCTATGGGCAAATGGAGGCATGTCGATCGATCCAGTTTACGAGCAGCAGTTGGAAGCCAAAACGGGATTGGCTCCGCTGCCTCCAAACGAAGGAATGCAACTGTTCGATTCGCTTATGATGAATGGTTCAACGCAGACTGTTGTTATGTATGGTAAACCCTCGTTCATCCGAAGCTTTGCGCAAACGGTTATCCATGTGGAGGGGGCTTCCTCCGCAAAAGTTTCAAAAAATGATCATGAGGTTCCTCGAAAAGAAAAGCGGCCATCGGGAATGCATACAGAAGATATAGCCATTATTGGTGTGGCTGGCCGCTATCCGATGGCTCGGAATGTGAATGAGTTTGCTGCCAATCTGTTATCAGGCAAGGATTGCATTACAGGCTTTCCCATCGAACGTTGGGAACAGGGGCGGTTTTCGTATACGCCAGATTCATATTATCAGTTTGGGGGATTCATCGATAAGATTGATGAGTTCGATCCACTATTTTTTAATTTATCTCCCCGTCAGGCGGAGATGATGGACCCTCAGGCGAGGCTTTTTCTGGAGACGGCATGGGAGGCTTGTGAAGATGCGGGTTTTCGGGTTGAACGTAGTCAGCATCATGATGCTTCAACAGGTACCCGGAGTGTCGGTGTATTTGCCGGGGTATTCTGGAATCATTATGAGCTGTTTGCATCGGAACTGACAGATCGCGGTGTACCTACATCCTTGGGGGTCAGCGCAGCGTCCGTCGCAAACATGGTATCGTATTGCATGAATTTCCATGGTCCTTCTCTTGCGGTAGATACCATGTGTTCCTCCGCATTAACAGCCATTCATCTGGCCTGCGAAAGCATTCGAAATAAGGAATGTGAGTATGCTCTCGCAGGTGGAGTCAACGTCATTACGCATCCACATCGATATATGTTTTTGAAAGAGGCACAGCTGTTGTCATCCGATGGAAGATGTCACAGTTTTGGAGAGGGCGGAGACGGATATGTTCCGGGTGAGGGTGCCGGAACGGTATTGCTGACCAGTCTACGTCATGCCGAAGAGGAAGGTTATTCCATTTATGGTGTCATTAAAGGGTCTGCAATCAATCATGGAGGAAAAACATCGGGTCCAACCGTACCGGATTCAACGGCACAGTCGGAAGTCATTAAAGAGGCCTTCAAACGTTCAGGGGTTGATCCTCGAACGGTCAGTTATTTTGAGACACACGGGACAGGAACGTCTCTTGGAGATCCAATCGAGGTACAGGGACTGCACAAAGCGTTGGCGGACTGGTCACTGCCGGAACAGAGCTGTGCAATTGGTTCATTGAAATCCAATATCGGGCATTTGGAAGCAGCCGCGGGTGTAGCTGCGTTAACCAAGGTACTGTTACAGATGAAATACAACCGGATTTTTCCTTCCCTGCATGCAGAGCGTCTGAATCCGTATATTCCTTTTCAGCACACTCCCTTTTATGTGGAGAGGGAAGGAAGAGACTGGAGAAACGTAAAGGCAGATTGTAACATTCCAGAAACCGGACCTTTGCGAGCGGGTATTAGCTCCTTCGGAGCAAACGGCAGTAACGCTCATTTGGTTGTTGAGGAATATGCACCGACAGTAGTAAACTCCGGTTCCGATTTTGAGTCCGAGCTTCCGGTCATTGTCCCGCTATCTGCGAAAACTCAAACAAGTCTGCTTGATCATGTGCGCGACATGATGAGTTATCTCTCCACCGGGGAGGAACATCAAAATTCCACCGCCACACAGGGAGTCAAGCTATCCAACCTGGCATACACGCTGCAGGTGGGCAGAGAACATATGCGATATAGGGTTGCTTTTGTTGTCCGTTCTCTTGAGGAACTGCAAAAGAAATGTGCAGAGTACTTGCAAAGCAAGGACCAAGGCCTGCCGATTGGATCGTTGAACAGTCAGGTTGGTTATGAGGGGGAAGTCCAGCATCAAGAAGATGCGATCACAGAAATGTTTCAATCAGATGAAGACATTCGGACAGCGCTCCAAATATGGATGAACAAAAGAAAGATGGCTTCAATCGCTGAAGTATGGGCCAAAGGAATAACCATTGAATGGAAAAGCATGGTTCAGAAGGACAGCAAGCCCACTCGAATCAGTCTTCCTACCTATTCATTTCAAAGAGAGCGCTATTGGGTCCCCATGGTCCATGCAAAAGGGGAGAGCGGGACAGCAGGTTTCGGCAAAAAGGCTGCAGTTCTGCACTCCATGCTGCACCATAACCGCTCAGATCTGCTGCGAGGCCAGTGGTACAGCAGTCAGTTCAATGGCAAAGAGCTTTTCCTGAACGATCATGTGGTGCAAGGGCACAAGCTGCTTCCGGCTGTCGTTCAGCTGGAAATGGCCCAGGCAGCAGCAGCACACGCAGCGAACTGGCCTCCGCGCACGCACAGTCTGCTGGTGCGCCATGTAATGTGGAGCAGACCACTCGTCGTTGGGGAGGAGCCTGTGGAGGTTCATCTTGCGCTTGAAGCCGAGGCCGATGGGAGCCTGTCCTATGAAATATCGGCAGCGTCATCCATCGAGTCTGCCATCGAGTCTGGGGAAGCGGTGTATAGTCAGGGCCGTGTGAGCATCGGACGCCCCCTCGCAGAAGCCGTGCAAAGTCTGGATTTGCAGGCTGTACGCAGCCGTTGTACGCAGGGACAGGCCAGCGGGGAAGTCTGTTATGAAACGTTCCGGAAGCTGGGCTTGGAGTACGGTCCGTCCCATCAGGCGATTGTCGAACTACACTGGGGGGCGGACGAGGCCTTGGCGCAGTTGTGTCTGCCACACGCCTTCTTCGAAGGGCAAGCGGACACCGTACTGCATCCGGGTATGGTGGATGGGGCCTTGCAAGCGACCATCGCCCTATTGGCAGGAGATCAGATCGCGGCAGCGTTGAGGTCCACAGCTCTGGGGGGTAAAGTAAGCCTGGAGGGCGCGACCCTTGGGAGCACAGAAGAACGGTATGGAAACCAGCCGGCTTCCGCTCCGTTGCCATTTGCGCTGGAGGAGGCGGAAGTGATGGCTCCTTGCCAAGCGCAAATGTGGGTGGTAGTGCGTGTTCGCCCCGACCCAGCGGCATCTTCCGCTGCGGAGGTGAGGGTCCGCAAACTGGATCTGGAACTGTGCGATTCAGAGGGACAGGTTTGCATACGGCTGCGGGGGATCACCTCGCGTGTGCCGGACAGCCGGGGCCGGGAAGGCGTGCTGCTGGTGCAGCCCGAGTGGCAGGAACTGCCGCAGCGCTCTCTAACGCCTGCGGTTCCGTCGGTCGAACCCGCGGTGCTGCTATGTGATTGGGCCCCGCAAGATTTCGCGGATGCGGAGGTGTCCTGGGAGCAGATGACGTTAACGGGGTCGTTGGAGGCGCGGTACGGACAGGCTGTTGAGGCCATCCTGCATCACGTGCAGCAGCAACTTTCAAAACTTCAAAGCGGCCAAATGGCCTTGCAGATTGTCGTGGCGGGAGATGAAGAAGGAAGACGGTTCGCTGGCCTGAGCGGCCTGCTGCGGACGGTGCGGCTGGAGTATCCGGGCAGTCTGGCACAGCTGGTCGAAGTCCAGCCAGAGACATCTGCCGCAATGTTGACCGAGCAGTTGCACCAGTGTGCGCTCCATGCGGAGGAAACTCATCTGCGTTGGGAAGCAGGTGAGCTGAAGCGAACGGGCTGGCAGGCGCTCAACGTGGATATGGATGAGAATGTGGATATGGATGAAAATTGGATTCGAAATGTACATGCGGAAACGGAGATGAAGCCGAAGAGCGGGGTTCCGCTGTTGTCTCCCTGGAGGGACGAAGGCGTGTACGTCATTACAGGTGGAGCCGGTGGACTGGGGCGGATCTGGGCCCGGGAAATTGCAGCTCGAACAGAAGGCAGTACGCTCATTTTGACCGGCCGATCTCCGGCGATGCCAGAGACGGTACAGCGAGAGATGGCGCAGCTTCTTGCTCGGGTGCTTTATGAAACGGTGGACGTCACCAACAGAGAGGCGGTCGATGCACTGTTTCGGCGTCTTCGTCAGCAATACGGTCGGGTGAACGGGGTGCTGCATTGTGCCGGAGAGATCCGGGACAGTCTAATTCGGTACAAAACGGAACCCGACTGGCAGGCGGTGCTGGCCCCGAAAGTAAATGGCACACGGAACCTGGAAGAAGCGATCGGGACAGGGGCGCTGGATGTACTGCTGCTGTTCTCCTCCGGTGCAGCGGTGACGGGGAATGCAGGGCAGGGCGATTATGCCGCCGCGAATGGGTATATGGATGCGTATGCGGTGAGCCGAAATGCGCGGATGAAACGCGGGGAGTGTCAGGGTCGAACCTTGTCCATTAACTGGCCGCTGTGGGAAGAAGGCGGGATGCAGCTGGAGGAAGAGGGGAAGGCGCGTCTGTGGAACCAGCATGGACTAAGACCGCTGGGAACCGCGTCGGGTGTGAAGGCGCTGTATCAGGCCTGGGCGAGTGGAAGCAGTCAGGTGGCGGTTGCGGAAGGCAATCTGTTGGCGCTGCGCAGAAGCCTGCTGGAGCCGATAGATTCGTGGTCAACTGAACCGATGAAGTCAGCAAACACTAACGTAAACACTAACGCTAACGGGCATGGACCTTCCCCGGAATCGTTATCAACCGAGCTTGGAGCGCCCCTGGCGGGAGGCATGGCCCAACAGGAAGCTGTAGCTGTGCTCACGTTGGAAGTGGCCGCTTTGTTGAACGTAGGGGAGCAGGAGATTGATCCGGACATGGACTGGAGCGAATATGGTTTGGACCCGGTGCAATGGAGCGAGCTTTCCCGCAGACTGCTGACCCGGCATGGATGGGACATTTCCGCAAGGACACTGTTGGAACAAATGAACCTCCACGCAACCGCTGAGCAGTTCGTGGGTCAATTAAACCTTGCCAAGAGTTCAAAAGCAGATATACCTGCGAGTATTGAGGATACGGAAGAATTCACCGAACTTGAAGGCAATCGTGAGGATAGAACGATCCTTTGGTTAATTGAAAAATTGGCACCCGTGATTGGCTTGCCAGAATCAAGGATTGAGCCGGATGCCCCACTGGAGCAATATGGTATCGATTCGCTGCTCATTATGAAGATGACGGACGTACTGGAGAATGAATTGGGTTCCCTTTCCAAAACGCTATTCTTTGAATATCAGACCCTGAGGGAACTATGTCATTACTTTATGAACATGCATCAGGTGCGTTTGGATAAGCTGCTTCAACAACAAGGGATGAAACCAGCCGGAACGTCGCAGAAGAATGCGTTAGCGAATGTACAGAATGTGTCGGACTCTCGAACGCACGCACCAACGCACACCATGATGTTGAAGCGAAAGCTGCTGACAGGAACCCAATTTGAAGCCAAAGCCGAACCTATTTTGAAAAAAACGGATCTGGACCTGTCCATTCATATGGACTCACCCTCTGGTGGTGGAAAAGACTCGAATAATGAGCATCAGGATATTGCGATTATTGGAATGGCGGGCAGATATCCAGGTGCCCGTAATACCGGGGAATTCTGGCATAACCTGCGAAATGGTGTGGACAGTATTACCGAGATTCCATCGGAACGTTGGGATCACGGGCAGGTGTATAACCCAGAGCCAGGAATTCCAGGCAAAACCTATGGCCGCTGGGGTGGTTTTTTGGATGGTGTAGATGAGTTTGACCCGTTGTTTTTCAAGGTATCTCCTCGTGAAGCCGAAACAATGGATCCCCAAGAACGACTTTTTTTGCAGTGTGTATATGAAACACTGGAAGATTCGGGATACACAAGACAAAGCTTGAGCACGGAGAAAGTGGGCGTTTATGTAGGTGTGATGTATGAGGAGTATCAGCTCTATGGGTCCCAGAGTTCCATGGCATTCAACGGTAATCCGTCTTCCATTGCCAATCGGATTTCGTATTTCTGTAATTTTCGCGGACCAAGCATGGCCGTGGATACAATGTGTTCGTCGTCATTAACATCCATTCATTTGGCCTGTCAAAGCCTGAGACAAAACGAGTGCCAGGTAGCTGTAGCTGGCGGTGTGAATGTGTCAGTCCATCCCAACAAATATATTCTTTTGTCCCAAGGGAAATTTCTGTCTAGCAAAGGACGGTGTGAGAGCTTTGGCCAAGGTGGGGACGGCTATGTTCCGGGTGAAGGTGTCGGCGCAGTTCTGTTGAAACCGTTGGCGAGAGCCATAGCGGATGGGGACCGGATTTACGGTGTGATCAAAGGATCAGCGCTGAATCACGGAGGCAAAACCAATGGATATACCGTCCCGAATCCCAACGCACAGGCTGAGGTTATCGGTGACGCCCTGCATGAAGCAGGTATCGATCCGCGAACGATCAGTTACGTGGAGGCGCATGGAACAGGAACTTCGCTCGGGGACCCCATTGAAGTGACGGGTTTAACAAAAGCATTTCAGCAGACGGTCCAATCCAACTTCAAGTGTGCTATCGGTTCGGCCAAATCCAACATTGGTCACTGCGAAAGCGCAGCAGGTATTGCTGCAGTAACAAAAGTGTTGCTGCAGCTGCAGCATGGGGAACTCGCGCCATCCTTGCACGCGGAAGAGACCAATCCAAACATTGATTTTACCCAGAGTCCATTTTTGGTTCAGAAGTTGCTCGAACCATGGAAGCGTCCGGAAATAGACGGAGTGCAGATCCCAAGACGTGCAGGCGTATCTTCATTTGGAGCTGGGGGTGCCAATGCACATATCATCATTGAAGAGTATACCCCGACAGGTATGTATCCGGAACAGCTAACAGTTGGCGAAGATCACCCTAAATCTCCTGTTATCGTTGTGCTGTCGGCAAGAAATCAGGAACGACTCTTGGCAAAGGCCAAAGACTTGCTTGAGGTGTTATGTACCGGAATATATGAGGATTCGGATATGAGGAGCCTGTCCTATACGTTGCAGGTTGGGCGTGAGGCGATGGAAGAACGTCTGGGATTGCTGGCGGTGTCCATAGATGAACTGATCGAGAAACTCAAAGAGTATATAGACCCGGCAAACGATATGGAAACACAAGCTTCCCAGAATTTGTTCTATACCGGTCATGTGAAAAAGGGTAAGGAGATGCTTTCCATCCTTAGTCGGGATGAGGACATGGAAGAAATGGTGAATCGGTGGATTCAGAGGGGCCAGCATGAGAAATTATTGGAATTATGGGTACAGGGTCTGAACCTGGACTGGAATATATTATATGTTGCTGAGGGTAAACCCCAACGGATCGGTCTCCCAACCTATCCTTTTGCAAGAGAAAGGTACTGGATTCCGCAGCAAGTTCAGGCCAACATGATAAGTGAATCAAAGGTTGAGGAGGAAACTTCCCCTGCGGAGTCATCAAAGCCATCGGACCATAATCTTATCCTGACCCCAATATGGGAAGTAGTCGAAAAGACTGAAAAGTCCGAATTCAATCCTGGAAATAAACGATGGCTGGTGATTGGAGGTACAACGGAGCAATGGGAGATGGTTCATCAGATCCATGCAAAATCAATCCGTATGGATGCGGAAACTGCTGTAGATCCCGTCAGTCTGATGAATGCCTTGAAAAAGGTTGATTCTATTGATCATATCATTTGGTTATCCAATCATATGTCTCTCCCACCGAAGTCGCTGAATCATTTTATTACGGCACAGAATACGGGTGTGAAAAATGTGTTCCGAATCATTAAAGCCATGATTGAGATGGGTTATGGTTCTCGCCCTTTAGAATGGTCGTTCTTAACTTGTCAGACACAATCCGTCTGGTCAAGCGATCCGGTTCATCCTGTGGATGCCGGAGTTCACGGTCTTGCCAGCTCGATGGCGCAGGAGTTTTCACAGTGGTGTGTGCGTCTCGTCGATCTGCAAGCCGGTAACATCAATGCACATTCCATTCGTACAGCGTTGTCTCTGGAACCGCAAGGTCTTGGGGATCTCCAGGTTCATCGAAATGACCGCTGGTATGGTCAGGAACTTGTTCGCTTGGAGAGCAATGCTCCTCATGACAACAACAATTATCGTCATGGCGGAATCTATGTTGTTATTGGTGGAGCTGGTGGTATCGGGGAAGTATGGAGCGAATATATGATCCGGACCTATCAGGCGAGAGTGATATGGATCGGGAGAAGTGAATACAACGACGAGATACGGCATAAGCAGAATCGTTTGTCAGCTCTGGGGGCTGCTCCCGAATATATTTCGGCCAATGCAGCCAATGAAGAGGATTTAATGGGTGCGTATATAACGATCAAGAGCCGGTTCAAGACCATAAACGGAATTGTACATTCAGCAATTGTTTTGCAAGATGGCAGTTTGGAACAGATGACAGAGGAACAATTTCAACATGTATTTACCGCCAAACTGGATGTAAGTGTTGTGATGGCGAACATATTTGCGAAAGAAAATCTGGACTTTGTACTCTTTTTCTCATCCATGAACTCTTTTACCAGACGACCAGGCCAGAGCAATTACTCAGCGGGTTGTATGTTTAAAGATTCGTTTGCGCATTGGTTGCGACAATCCTGGACGTGCCCGGTCAAAATTATGAACTGGGGTTTCTGGGGGAATATAGGCCGTGTTGCTTCATTGGAATACAGGGAACGCATGAACCAGATGGGGGTAGGTTCAATTGAGGCGCCTGAAGCGATGGAAGCCTTGGAGATGCTCATGAGCCTGGAGCTTTCACAGGCTGCCTTGTTAAAAACCAAAACATATCCGATCCCTGGAATCAATATGCAAAAGTCAGTACGGGTCTACATGTCGGATCACCCTATAAAGGAGAGCAGGCCAGAGACTCGCGGCATCACGCGCATCTCTCATCCAGAGCAAGATACAGGTCATTTACTCCAAAAGATGGAGCCCTTGCTTGCAAAGCTAATGTGGGTGCAGCTGCATACCTCCGGGTGGTTTGTGTCCGATGTTAGCTCTGGCACTTTGGCTGAATTAACACAAAATTTGTCGGATACCTACGCGCATTGGATCAGAGGAAGTTTGACCGCGTTAGTCCGTTACGGCTATCTGATGAAAACCGATTTTGGATACATGGTATGCAATAACGACGCGCCGAATGCCGAAACGGCTTGGCAGGAATGGGAGCATAACAAACCCGGCTGGATCAAACACCACGGCGCGGAATCACAAATCAGATTGGTTGAAACGATGCTGAAGGCGCTGCCAGATATTCTCGGCGGAAAATGCCTGGCAACCGAGATTATGTTTCCTGATTCCTCTATGGAATTGGTCGGGGGATATACACGTGAAAATAAACCGTTATAACGAAGTGCTTGCTGAAACAGCAGCACATTATGTGCAGCATAACATCCAGCTGGACAGATCTGCTCTCCGCATGATGGAGATTGGGGCGGGAACCGGAGGAACAAGCGCAGCCGTTTTGCACAGACTGAAACCGATGGAACAACATATTCAAGAGTATGCATATACGGATGTATCCCAAGCATTCCTTTTGCATGGTGAACAAAAGTATGGAGCAGGCAGGCCATTCATGAATTATCGTATGTTTGATGTCCGTTATGCTCCCTCTGCCCAACAGATAGACACCGGTGCCTATGATGTGGTCATCGCAGCCAATGTGCTGCACGCAACTCCCGATTTGCGGACAACACTGCGTAATGTGAAGGCTCTGCTAAAACAAGGCGGAATGCTGTTAATTAACGAGATTAGCAGCAATTCCCTTTTCACTCACCTTACCTTTGGTTTGTTGGATGGGTGGTGGCTGTATGAGGACCCCGAGCTTCGTCTAACCGATTCTCCCGGAGTAGCACCTCATGTATGGGAACAACTGTTACTGGAAGCGGGTTTTCAATCTATCGAATTTCCTGCACAAGATTGGCACGAGGAAGGGCAGCAGGTCATTGTGGCATACAGTGACGGCATAGTCAGGCAGATCGACTCGGAAGTTACTCCAGTTGGATCTTCCAATCAGGTGCGGTCTGAATTACAGTCCAATGATTCGTTCTCTCCAGAAAGCTGTCCTGAACTGCAAGAAAAGAAGCCGAGCAAGTCATCCCTTGGTTTGGAGAGCACTTCAGCAACCACATTGAAAGCACATGTAAGAGAGATCGTTACAGACATGCTGTCTGCTTCGCTTAAAGTGAACACCACCATGATTGATTCAGAGGAACCCTTCTCCGAATATGGTGTGGACTCCATTACAGGCGTGCGGCTTATTCAGTCGATCAACGAGGCGTTATCCATATCTTTGCAGGTATCCAGCCTGTTTGATTATAGCTCCATTGAATTGTTATCCAACCATATCGTTGAAAAGTATAGGGACGGACTTGTGCAGACCATCGAAAAGACTTCCAAATCTGTAGATCCGGTGGAGTTGAGCTCTGAAGCTGCTGCCCCGCATGCATACAAAACAGAAGGTTCATCCGAACACAGTCATGACCAGCATTCTGCGTTGCCAGAGTCTTATAGTCCTTTAAAGGTGGAGCGGGGAGATATCGCTATTGTTGGGATGAGTGGCCGATTTCCGCAATCAGATGATATTCATTCCTTATGGGGGAATTTGACCGCAGGAAAAGATATGGTCGGGAGAGCTACACGTTGGGATCTATCATCTTATTTTGAAAAAGATATTCCCTATTGCAGCCATGGTGGGTTTTTGGAAAACATAGATGAATTTGATCCTCAATTTTTTAACATCTCTGGCACGGAAGCTGCTCATATGGACCCGCATCAGCGAATTTTTCTTGAGGAATGCTGGAGTTCTCTGGAAGATGCTGGATATGCAGGACAGGCAGTTGCCGGACTGAAGTGTGGTGTATACGCGGGATTTAATGAGCTTGATTACCGGACACTGCTTGGAACGAATCCTGTTCCGCAGGCATTCTGGGGTAACTCGAGTTCAGTCATTCCTGCTCGAATCGCATATTATCTGAATTTGCAGGGCCCTGCCATTGCTGTGGATACGGCATGTTCAAGCTCACTCGTATCGGTTCATCTGGCTTGTCAGGGATTATGGTCTGGAGAGACGGAAATGGCGCTTGCCGGAGGGGTTTTTATACAGTCCACCCCAGGTTTTTTCATTGCATCCAACCGGGCCGGCATGCTCTCAACGACAGGCAGATGTCATACGTTTGACCAGCGGGCAGACGGATTTGTGCCTGGAGAAGGTGCGGGAGTTGTAGTTCTGAAGCGTTTGAGTGATGCTCTGCGTGACAGGGACAACATCCATGGGGTTATTCGCGGTACAGCCATTAACCAGGATGGAGCCTCGAACGGGCTCACCGCGCCGAGTGCGAAGTCTCAGGAGCAGCTCATGTGTGAGGTTTACAATCGTTTTGGCATCCATCCTGGAAATATTCAGCTGGTTGAAGCCCATGGAACCGGAACTAAATTGGGAGACCCCATTGAATACAGCGCACTTGTAAAAGCATTCCGCGCGTACACCGAAGAGGAAAACTATTGTGCCCTCGGTTCAATCAAAACCAACATTGGGCATACAGCCGCAGCTGCGGGTGTGGCAGGACTGATCAAAATTTTGCTTTCGTTAAAACATGCACAAATTCCAGCTTCTCTTCATTTTCAGGAAGGCAATGAACACATTGCGTTTGAAAACAGTCCTTTTTACATCAATACAGAAACAACCGACTGGACCACACCGCCTGGTGTTAAAAGGATGGCCGCAATCAGCGCTTTTGGCTTCAGTGGAACGAATGCACATATGGTCATTGAACAAGCGCCTGTCAAGGAAAGTCAGAAGGTCAATCGCCCCGGGAACCTGATAGTTTTATCCGCCCAGTCCCAGGAACAATTGCGAATTCAAGTCAAGCAACTGGTTAGCTTCTGCAAAGGCAAAGAACAATCCGATGTGAGCTGCTGGGATATGAGTTATACCTTGCTTATGGGACGAAAACATATGAACTCCCGATTGAGCTGTGTGGTCCGTAATGAGCAAGAGTTGATCAGAATATTGGAGAAATGGCTTGAAAAGGGAGCTGCGGCAGAAGTTCAGGTGGTGGAACTGTCACATACACTGCACCCACAGTCTTCATTAATGCGTTATGGAAATGAGTGTTTGCGGCATTGTTCGGAATCAACGGATTCGGCTGAATTTACGGAAAAATTAGCAGCTGCCGCAAGTTTATATATGCAGGGATATGATCTTGATTTTGAATTGTTGTTTGGGCACGAACCCGCAGGACGAATCTCGCTGCCCGTTTATCCGTTTGTCAAAGAAAAGTACTGGATTGATGGTGGTTATGCATCAACACACGGTCGTGCGACCCGTCAGCATGCTGACCAGAGCAGAGAGGATTCAAACCAGTTGCTTCATCCATTGCTGCATCGTAATACCTCGAATTTGGCCGCTCTCCAATTCAGTTCCACCTTTGATGGCGGGGAGTTTTTCCTGAAGGATCATGTCGTGCAAGGGGAAAGTGTATTTCCGGGTGCAGCCTATCTGGAGATGGCTCGTGCTGCAGTGGAAATGGCTCATACGCATGATGAACGAGAACAGACATGGGTAAGTCTGAGCCATATCGGCTGGTATGATCCACTACAGGTGAACAATGAGCCTGTTCAAGTTGACGTCTTGCTTCATCCGCTTGAACGGGGAGCAATCGAGTTTCGGATACAGAGTCAAGGTGCGAAAGAGACTGTTGTTCACTGTCTTGGGCAAGCGGCCATGATGCAGCCTTGGGAAGCTGAACAGACAGATCTGACACAGATCAGAACACAATGCACCGAAGGGTTTTATACAAGTGAGGGTTGTTACAACCAGTTTAAACAAATGGGTCTGCAATACGGGGATTATTATCAGGGAATAGAAGAGTTATACATCGGGACAAATCAGGTGCTTGCCAAACTAAGCCTTGCAGAAGAGTGGACCCATGAATATGGCGGAGGCAAGCTTCACCCTGGTCTTACAGACAGTGCCTTACAAGCATCCATTGGACTTCTGTTGGCAGCAGCAGGAGGTTCGCCTGGTATAACGCCGGTTCCGTTTGCCTTGGAGCAAGTGCAGATATCGGGAAACAGCACATCATTAATGTGGTCGCATGTTCGCGCCTGTACTCCGAATGACTCTCTAGTTGAAACGAAAAAGGTTGATATTGATGGATATGACGATAAGGAACAGCTTGTTCTTCGAATCAAGGGGCTGACGTTTCGTGAGCTTCCCGGACAGGTAGAGCTTGGGGCTGAAGGGACTTTGCTCGCTGAACCCTATTGGAAAGTGGCACCTGCTGACACATTTGACCGAGGTGTTTCCGGGAATGAGACCATAACCGTGGACAATCATGTGGTGCTTTTATTCGAAGACAGCAATCACAGTTATCCGGAAATTGAGCAATATTTACAGCGTTTTTCCATTCAAAGTGTACGTATTCCATCAACGGATTTCAGCCAGTCATGGGACGAATTATTCACCAAAGGCGCATTGCGGGTGCTCGAAGAGATCCAGCTGCTGATGCGGGTAGTGTCCCAAGTTAACAATGAAAGATGGCTCCAAATTGTCATTCCTGGCGAGTTGTCGTTGTATCAGGGAATTGCCGCTATGTTAAGAACGGCCGAACTGGAGAATCCATCCTTTCATGGTCAGGTTATTGAGGTCATGAATGAGCCGGAATCGGAGATGCTGGCGAACATGCTCTTCGATAATCGCGCTTACCCGGAACATGGGTTAATCCGTTATAAGAGTACACCAGGGTCATCAGGTATTGGGCTTCGTCATGTTCAGGATTGGAAAATGATTGAATATGATCCGTTTGAAAGCTCATTCGACATACCATGGAAATCGGAAGGGGTATACGTAATTACCGGGGGAGCAGGTGCTCTCGGCATCATCATGGCTGAAGAAATAGCGCGTCATGCACCTTCCTGTACCATTGTTGCTGTAGGGAGAACATCCTCCTCAACGATTCGGCAACCGTTTGATGCTCTGCGTGAGGAAGGAATCAACCTCGTCTACAGACAGGGGGATATTTCGGATTGGCAGACCGTGCAAGATTTGGTGAGTTCATTGAAGTTGGAGTTTGGTGAACTGAATGGGATTATTCATTGTGCCGGAATCATACATGATCACCCCATTTTTGCTAAAAGAGAGGACGATCTTCGGAACGTTTTTGCACCAAAAGTGTCCGGTATTGTTCATTTGGATGAAGCAACTCGGGAGGACAAATTGGATCTGTTCATCGTTTGCTCGGCTGTTGCCGCAATGTTTGGCAATCCCGGACAAGCCGACTATGCGGCAGCCAACGCTTTTATGGATTCTTTTGCTTCTGTGCGGCACCAGCGAGTGCAGAAGGGTGAGCGTTCTGGACGGACGATCTCCATAAACTGGCCGCTGTGGACTGAAGGTGGCATGACAATATCTGAATCCGTCCAGCAAAGGATGTTCTATCGTTACGGTATGGCGGCCATGGAAACGGTTGGCGGCATACAGGCTTTCTATCGGGCTTTGGCAACAGGGGCCGGACAGATTGCTGTTTTGTCGGGTAATGTGACCCGGATCAGGGAGCTTCTACATTCCAAAAACCAACAGGGGTCCCTGGTTTCCAATAGTGAAACCAAAGGACTGGCATCCAATAATAAAATAAATTCACCTGTCGGGGAATCAAACCGATCACAGGCAGCTGACAAACCGAAACGGACAGTTCAATTTCTGATCCAAACCCTTGCCAAAGTTATTGGACTGCCCGAATCCCGTATTCAAGCCAGCGCACCCCTGGAGCAGTATGGAATCGATTCAATCCTGATCATGCAGATGACGAACAAACTGGAGATTTTGTTCGGACCTCTGCCCAAAACGTTATTTTTTGAGTACCAGACGATCGGAGATTTGAGCAGTTACTTTCTACAGGAGCAAGGCGAAAAACTGGACAGGTTGCTAAGGGAGGTAGATCCCCATATAGCCTCAGATGCAGCATCGATACCTTTGGAAGATAAACATGTCAAAGCACAGCAGCCTGTACTGCAACCTGCCTTTTCGGTCCCAGGAGAGGCTCGGTCGCCTTATCTGGCTATTGGACAGACCCAAACGATTGTCCCACGGATGAATGAATCACAGACTAAGGTCTCCAGACAGGACACACCTGTCGATACGCAGCAGGACATCGCCATTATTGGTGTGGCGGGAAGGTATCCGGGAGCGCGGAATATCCATGAGTTTTGGGAGAATCTGCGCAGTGGAACGGACAGTATCACCGAAATCCCGCCAGAACGCTGGGATCAGGAGCAGGTGTATGATCCGGCGCCGGGTACGCCGGGCAAGACTTATGGACGCTGGGGCGGATTTCTGGACGGTGTGGACGAATTCGATCCGTTGTTCTTCCAGATCTCTCCCCGGGAAGCCGAGATGATGGACCCGCAGGAACGATTGTTCATGCAGTGTGTGTACGAGACACTGGAGGATGCGGGGTATACGCGGGAGCGTTTGGCTGCCGACATTGTAGGTGTGTACGTGGGTGTGATGTATGAGGAATACCAGCTGTACGGGGCTGAGTCCTCGATTGCGCTCTCCGGTAATCCGGCGTCCATCGCCAACCGGGTGTCGTATTTCTGTAATTTCCGCGGACCGAGTCTGGCAGTGGATACGATGTGTTCGTCTTCGCTGACCTCCATTCATCTGGCGTGCCAGAGTTTAAGACAGAATGAGTGTCAGGTTGCAGTCGCAGGCGGGGTGAATGTGTCGGTTCACCCGAACAAATATATCATGTTGTCTCAAGGACGATTCCTGTCCAGCAAAGGCCGCTGTGAGAGCTTTGGTGAAGGGGGCGATGGGTATGTGCCGGGTGAAGGCGTCGGCGCGGTCCTGTTAAAACCGCTTGCACGAGCCGTTGCAGACGGGGACCGGATTTACGGCGTGATCAAAGGGTCGGCCTTGAATCACGGTGGAAAAACGAACGGATATACCGTGCCGAATCCCAACGCTCAAGCGGACGTCATCGGCCGGGCCTTGCGTGAGGCGGGAGTTGACCCGCGGACGATCAGTTATGTGGAAGCCCATGGCACGGGTACGTCGCTCGGTGACCCCATCGAGATTGCGGGGTTGAGTAAAGCTTTTCAGCAAGAGCCATCGGAAGAAGCCTACTGTGCAATTGGCTCAGCGAAATCCAATATCGGACATGCGGAGAGCGCAGCAGGCATCGCGGGAGTCACCAAGGTGCTGCTGCAATTGCAGCATGGGGAGCTGGCGCCGTCCCTGCATGTGCAGCAGACGAACCCGCATATTGACTTTAGTCAAACCCCATTCACGGTCCAGCGGGAGCTAGACATTTGGGCACGACCAAGGGTGGACGGTCAGATCGTACCGCGACGGGCGGGAATTTCCTCGTTTGGTGCAGGTGGAGCGAATGCTCATCTCATTTTGGAGGAATACCGGGAACCCGAACTGGCGCAAGAACAGGCGAACGAGCGAAACGAGCAAAACGAGAAAAGCGAGAAAAATGAGGTTCCCGGGATGGTTGTGCTGTCGGCGAGAAACGAGGAACGACTGGTCGTTCAGGCGCGTCAGCTGCGGGATGCACTTCGCATCGGGCAGAGCAGCTGGAGTGTAAGGGAGATCGCCTATACGCTGCAAACCGGACGTGAAGCGATGGAGGCTCGGTTGGGCGTGCTGGCGCAAACGGTGGACGAGCTACTCGCCAAGCTGGACAGCTATGTGGAACAGGCGGGTCAGACGGAACCGGTAGGCAAAGGAAGCCAGTACTATCAGGGTCATGTGAAGCAAGGGCAGGAGAATCCGGGCTGGTTAACAGATGAGGAAGACATGAAAGAGAATGTGAAACGCTGGCTGTCCCAGGGTCGTTATGAGCACATATTGGACGCGTGGACACGAGGGGCAGCGATCCGGTGGATGGAGCTATACGGGGAAAACAGACAGCAGCACCCGCGTCGAATCAGTCTGCCGGCGTATCCGTTTGCAGCTGAACGTTACTGGGTACCTGATCCCCCTGTCTCAAGAGAACAGAGGAGCAAAGTAATACAACATACAGGCGTACCTATTTTACATCCGCTTGTACATTGCAATACATCCAGCTTTGGCTTGCAACGATATGCCAGTACGTTTACGGGCGAGGAAACGATTTTGGCCCATCATCAGGTCCACGGAGAGAAATGGCTTCCCGGTACGGCCTATCTGGAAATGGCCAGAGCGGCGGTTCAGCAAGCAATTGGACTTTTCGACAATTCCTTGCAGGTACGGTGTATTCAGAAAGTCACATGGATGACACCTCTACAGGTTGATCAGCCGGTTGATGTTCTGATCGAACTTAAACAGCAGAATGATGAAATCGTAGGTTTTGAGATCTATAGCTTCACTCATGGATCTGAGCAACTCAAACGAACACATTGCAAGGGTTCCGTTCTGCTGGAGGGAATACAGGCATCCGTTCAACCAACCGGAAACAAACCTTGGCTGGTTGAGAAGGCAGAACGTGTCCTTGCAGGTAAGGAGTGTTATTCCTTGTTTGACGGATTGGGTCTATCCTACGGGTCCGCCTTTCAGGGACTTACACAGCTGTTCATCCAGGATCATCAGGTTTGGGCACAGTTGCGGTTGTCTCCGGCAGTCGGACATACAGAGCAATATGTAATGAATCCATATTTGCTTGATGCGGCGTTCCAGGCCTCCATGGGTCTTTTGCTGAAGCAACATGTGGAGGGGGGCCGAAGTCCTGATTCAGTGCCACTGCCGTTTACACTAGATCAGTTGGAACTCCTGTATCCTTGCACAGAAGAGATGTGGGTGCGTGTCCAACGGATGGATCACTCTTCTGGGGCAGAGGGGCTGATCAAGTTTCAGATTGAAATGTATAGTCCAGACGGAAAGTTATGCATTCGGATGACAGAATTGGCATGTAAAGCTCCCATAGCGGATAGGCTTCCTTTATTTCAAAATCCGTTGACGACCGGGGGGACACCTCCTGTTGGACATGTTCTGATGACACCCATATGGAGTGTATTTACGCCGGAGGAGATAGCGCTTCCGCTATCCGTTGGTAACAAGGTGCTCATCATTAGTGACAACGATACAAGTCATAAGCAAGCCCTGAAACTATATCCGGGCGCAATGCACATGTTGCCCCATAACAGCATACTCGGTTGGAAGGACAGCCTGTCGGAGTTTGCCATTCTGGATCATATCGTATGGCAGGCTCCGTCTCCCGGTAATGTTAGCATGACAGATGATTCGATTGTTGAGGGACAGGAGCAGGGGGTTCTTCAGCTGTTCATAATGATCAAGAGTCTACTAGAGCTTGGATACGGTAATCGAAGCTTGAGTTTGACCCTCATTACGACAAATGCGATCCCATCCTCTCCAATGGACGAAATTAATCCTACCCATGCAAGCATTCATGGTTTAAAATCTTTGTGCAAAGAATACTCCCGGTGGAGCATAAAACTGCTCGATCTGGAGCATGAGGTTGAATGGGCGGAGACCCAAATGCAAGAGCTTCCTTGGAATGCGCAAGGAAACGCCTATCTGTATAGGGATAACGAGTGGTTACGCCAGGAGTTGATCCCGGTAAATGTGCACAATGAACATGCAATCCAGGATGCTTATCGCCAAGAGGGAGTATATGTGGTCATTGGTGGGGCAGGTGGCATTGGACAAGTATGGAGCGAATACATGATCCGGCAGTACAATGCACGTATTATCTGGATCGGGCGCAGGGAACCTGATTCAATCATTCAACGTTGTATAGAACGTTTGGAGTCCCTGGGCAGTGCTCCCGAGTACATTGTGGCAGATGCGACAAATGGAGATTCCCTCCAGAAGGCCTATGAACAGATCAAGCGAAGACATCCCCATATTCATGGTGTAATTCATTCTGCGATTGTATTGCAGGATCAGAGTATCGCCAATATGGAGGAGGATCGTTTTCAGGCTGTCTTATCTGCAAAAGTCGCTGTAAGTGCACGCATGGCTCAGGTATTTGGACAGG
Source organism: Paenibacillus sp. FSL M7-1414 (assembly GCF_038003195.1). Lineage (NCBI taxonomy): Bacteria > Bacillati > Bacillota > Bacilli > Caryophanales > Paenibacillaceae > Paenibacillus > Paenibacillus sp. FSL M7-1414. The sequence goes on from NZ_JBBOOS010000001.1 coordinate 2,871,177, forward strand.
ATGACCTCGACTTCATGCTGTTTTTCTCATCCTTTAATTCGTTTACCAGGTCACCTGGGCAAAGCAATTATGCGGCTGGTTGCACCTTCAAGGATGCGTTTGCTCATCAGCTTGCGATGGAGCGTTCCTATGATGTCAAAGTCATCAATTGGGGTTATTGGGGAAGTGTGGGAAGTGTAGCCTCGGAAGAATACAACACACTTATGAGCAATGCCGGTATCGGTTCTATTGAAGTAGCTGAAGCCATGAAAGCACTGGAAATCCTTTTGACAGGATCACTGGATCAACTGGGGCTTGTCAGAACGACCAGACCTCTTTTTATGCAAGAGCTGAACTTGAACAAAGTTGCATCCCTGAATGTGTAATAGAACGATGTGTTGACAGGGTGCATGAACCGTTTTGCACGGTACGGGAGAGCAGCAGCACATAAATGTTTCCAATGAATGGGCATCTGCCACCACAGGGAGGTTAAAACAATGGATGATCAGGTGTATATTCCGATTACAAAACATATTCCCGAGGGACTTCGCAGTGAGACAGATCAGTTACACGGGTGGCTTGTCGCATTATTGTCAGCGGAATTAAAGGCAATGGGGTTATTTGAAAAAAGCTATTCCAACACCAGGGAATGGTTAGAGAAAAACGGGATACCCGTTTTGTTTCATCGCTGGATGGAAGAGACATTTGCTGTGTTAGCCAAAGAAGAGGGGAATAGCGCTGAGGGCAGGCAAACCGCTACTACCTTCGAGAATGTGTGGCAGAAATGGGATGAAGTTAAACAGCAATGGCTGCAAAAGGGCCACCTTCGATCTCAGGTCCTTTTGGCAGAAACGGCATTAAAACACCTGCCTGATATTCTTCGAGGCAACAAGCAGGCAACGGATGTTCTTTTCCCCAATTCAAGCATGACACTTGTCGAAGGCATATACCAAAACAATCCCATCGCCGACTATTTCAATGAGGTCATGGGATCGCAACTTATAACAATTATTGAAGAAAACATAAAAAAGAATGCAACCATCCGGTTGAGAATCATTGAATTTGGCGCGGGTACAGGCGGAACCAGTACCCCTGTCCTGGACAAGCTCAGACCGTATGCCCAGCACATTGAGGAATACTGTTATACGGATATCTCTTCCTCTTTTCTGTTGCAGGCAGAGCAGCGCTATGGGAATGAACACCCATATTTGACCTACAGAAAAATAGATGTGACCAAGCACCTGCAGGGTCAATCCATTAATGAAGCTGTCTATGATATAGCAATCGCGGCCAATGTGCTGCATGCTACACCTAATATTCGTCAAACCCTCAGACATATCAAGGCAGCGCTCAAAAAACAGGGGCATCTGCTCCTGAACGAGATAACCGATAATTCACTTTTTGCCCATATTACGTTTGGTTTGTTGGAGGGCTGGTGGTTATACGAAGATGAGGCACTGCGTATTCCGGGCTGCCCGGGACTTGCACCTAATACATGGAAAAAGGTGCTCGCCAAAGAGGGGTTCAGAAAGGTTCGTTTTCCGGCATTAAATGCTGAAGAGTGGGGGCAACAAATCGTTGTATCTCAAAGTGACGGGATCATTATACACGAAATAGAACAGAGCCCTGTATCTCATCCTGTACAGACACAAACAAAAGCGATTTCTGAGGTGGAGTGGAAGCCCAGTCCATTCTTGGTTACGGGGACTGGAAACATTCAGCCCACAGCAGATATTCCGGACCACCTGATCCGGGATCATATTATTACGGTCATCCGGGATAGCATAGAGACATCCTTGAAGATGAGCCAGGACCGGATCGATAATCATCAAAGTTTCTCTGAATATGGCGTCGATTCAATTGTTGCCGTGAATCTGGTCAATCTCATTAATGAGCAATGTGGAATAGTGATGCAGACTACAGTGCTGTTCGATCATAACACGGTCCATGCCTTAAGCAAGCACATGCTGGAGCAATATCGACAAGAGATTGTGGCGCACATGCTGCCTGCCCCGGCTGTTACATCTCCACAGAGGAAAGACGAACAAGCCATCATTATGGACATGAGCAACGATAATCATACGGCTGAGAAGTCTGCTGTGCATAGGAATGAGGATCGGTTGCCAGTTCGGGATGAGGGGACTAATCCTAATTCGACTTGGACAAGCACAAGGGTTGATAACGTAAAGCTGGGTTCCATTTCGGAAGGTGCATATTATCGATTGCTGCTGGAGAAACCTGGAGAACCGGAAGAGCTTCAACTGATTCGAGATCAATCGCGTTCACTCCAGCCAAACGAAGTACAAATTGCTGTGCATGCTTTTTCACTTAATTTTGGAGATCTGTTATGTGTAAGAGGGCTGTATCCAACCATGCCTCTTTATCCGTTTACCCCTGGCTTTGAAGTCAGCGGGGTTGTCGTTCAAACAGGTTCCAAGGTCACAGACCTTCGGTGCGGTGATGAAGTGGTGGGCGATGGGGGAGCAGATGGGTGGTCATGCCAATATGGTGATCTGTCCGGCAGCTCATGTTGTACCCAAACCGAAAAGATTAACATTTGAAGAAGCCTGCTCACTGCCGGCCGTCACTATGACCATGCTTGATGTGTTCCACAAAGCCAAACCGCAGCCAGGTGAAAAAATATTGATACAGACGGCGGCCGGAGGGACAGGTCTTATTGCCGTACAGCTGGCCCAGCACTATGGTCTGGAAATCTATGCCACAGCCGGTTCAGATGTGAAACTGAACTATCTGCAACTGCAGGGTGTGCACCATACCATTCAGTATGTGGAGCAGGATTTTGCCGAGGAGATTCACCGTCTTACGAACGGGCAAGGTGTAGATATGGTCATCAATACCTTATCGGGTGATGCGATTCAAAAGGGTATGGCTTGTCTTGCTCCAGGTGGCAGATATATTGAAATTGCCATGACTGCCCTCAAATCAGCCAAAAATATTGATTTATCCTTGTTATCGAACAATCAGGCATTCTTTTCGGTAGATTTGCGACGGATGGCCTTCCGTGATCCTTCTATAATTCGAACCTATATGAAGGAAATGGCGATCCTAATTGACCAGAACATCGTTCGTCCGACGATATATGCCACTTATCCTTTTCAGCAAGTGAAAGAAGCATATAAGGCTATGGGAAACCGCAGTAATATCGGCAAAATTGTGGTACATATCCCTGAAGAACAACGTTTTAAGCCGTATTCTGCTAAGCCATGGGAGCAAAACGTTGTGGTAGAAGAGGCCACAATGAATCAAGAAACACCGCACGTCCGGGAGGAAATAGCGATTATTGGAATCAGTGGCCGATTTGCACAAAGTCGCAATCCTGAGGAGTTATGGCAACATTTGCAAGCCGGGCATGATCTGATTGGAGAGGTAAAACGTTGGGATCTGGACGCTTATTACGCTGATCAGCAGTCCTATTGTCGACATGGCAGCTTTATAGAGGATTTTGATCGTTTCGATCCTTTATTTTTTAATATATCCGGCGTGGAAGCTACCTATATGGACCCGCAGCAGCGCATTTTTTGGAGGAGTCCTGGAAGGCGCTTGAAGATGCAGGTTATGCTGGCAAAAAGGCCGAGGGCCTTCAATGCGGCGTTTATGTAGGCTGCAGTGGTATGGATTATCAGAGCATTTTTGGACATGAGGGCCCCCGCAAGCTTTCTGGGGGAACGCCAATTCTATTGTGCCTGCTCGTATAGCCTATTACCTGAATCTGCATGGTCCGGCCATTACAGTGGATACGGCCTGTTCCAGTTCATTGGTAGCCATTCATCTGGCATGTCAGGGATTATGGTCAGGAGAGACCAATATGGCCGTTGCTGGAGGCGTATTCATCCAGTCCACCCATGGCTTTTACCTTGCCTCCAATCGAGCGGGAATGCTGTCTCCAACAGGACGGTGTCATACCTTTGATGAAGCGGCAGATGGTTTTGTTCCGGGAGAAGGTGCAGGGGTTGTTATCCTGAAAAGGCTCAGCGAGGCGCTGGATGACGGTGATCAGATTTACGGAGTCATTCGAGGGAGCGGAATAAACCAGGATGGGTCTACCAATGGAATTACTGCTCCCAGTGCGAAATCTCAGGAACGGCTTGAGCAGAACGTATATGAGACTTTCAATATTAATCCTGAACACATCCAGCTGGTCGAGGCTCATGGGACAGGCACCAGGCTGGGAGACCCGATTGAGTTCAATGCATTGACGCAGGCGTTCAGAAAACATACGGACCAAAAACAGTACTGTGCGATCGGCTCGGTAAAAAGCAATATCGGTCATACGGCCACGGCAGCCGGAGTAGCGGGGTTGTTTAAAATTATACTGGGGATGCGTCATCAAAAAATAGCCCCCTCCATTCATTTTCATCAACCCAACAGCCAGATTGCCTTAAATGACAGCCCGTTCTATATCCCTACAGCCACGATGGAATGGAAAGCCGGATCAAGTGGCAGAAGATGTGCTGCAATCAGTTCATTTGGTTTCAGTGGTACGAATGCCCATATGGTCATTGAGGAGGGACCGCTGCGATCCAGACCGTCAGAGCCGATGCCGGGATATTTGATTGCACTTTCAGCGCGTACCGCCGAACAATTGCGTCAGCAGGTAGAACAATTCACCGCCTACGGAAGACAATTGCCGGAACTGGATTGCGGTAACCTGAGCTACACCCTGTTATTGGGACGCAAACATATGGAATTCCGCCTAGCTTGTGTGGCCCGAAGTTTGAATGAAGCGATTACGTTACTTCAACGCTGGTTGGACAAGGGAAGTGCACCACAGGTTCGGGTTACACAAGGAACATCGGACACTTCACGTGAGCACTCCTCATTGCAGCGATATGGGAATGAATGTTTGCGGAGCTGCCGGAAGACGACACATGCAAGCGAATATTTGGAGCATCTGGGCACTGCGGCGGATCTGTATATCCAGGGATATGAACTTGATTATGATCTGTTGTTTGAGCGGGGTCGCTATCGGACCATTTCACTCCCTACCTATCCATTTGCCAAGGAGCGGTATTGGGTGGAGCCCGAAGAAATGAATTACTCAGCATTAGCAGAAAAACCAACAACGGTTAAGCCATTAAATGAAAGCATATTACTACACTCCATGCTGCATCACAACCGCTCAGATCTGTTGCGAGGCCAGTGGTACAGCAGTCAGTTCAATGGCCAAGAGCTTTTCCTGAACGATCATGTGGTGCAAGGGCACAAGCTGCTTCCGGCTGTTGTTCAGCTGGAAATGGCCCAGGCAGCAGCAGCACACGCAGCGAACTGGCCTCCGCGCACGCACAGTCTGCTGGTGCGCCATGTAATGTGGAGCAGACCACTCGTCGTTGGGGAGCAGCCTGTGGAGGTTCATCTTGCGCTTGAAGCCGAGGCCGATGGGAGCCTGTCCTATGAAATATCGGCAGCGTCATCCACCGAGTCTGCCATCGAGTCTGGGGAAGCGGTGTATAGTCAGGGCCGTGTGAGCATCGGACGCCCCCTCGCAGAAGCCGTGCAAAGTCTGGATTTGCAGGCTGTACGCAGCCGTTGTACGCAGGGACAGGCCAGCGGGGAAGTCTGTTATGAAACGTTCCGGAAGCTGGGCTTGGAGTACGGTCCGTCCCATCAGGCGATTGTCGAACTACACTGGGGGGCGGACGAGGCCTTGGCGCAGTTGTGTCTGCCACACGCCTTCTTCGAAGGGCAAGCGGACACCGTACTGCATCCGGGTATGGTGGATGGGGCCTTGCAAGCGACCATCGCCCTATTGGCAGGAGATCAGATCGCGGTAGCGATGAGGTCCACAGCTCTGGAGGGTGAAGAGGACGCGGCCCTTGGGAGCACAGTAGAACGGTATGGGAACCATTCGGCTTCCGCTCCGTTGCCTTTTGCGCTGGAGGAGGCGGAAGTGATGGCTCCTTGCCAAGCGCAAATGTGGGTGGTAGTGCGTGTTCGCCCCGACGCAGCGGCATCTTCCGCTGCGGAGGTGAAGTCCGCAAACTGGATCTGGAACTGTGCGATTCAGAGGGACAGGTTTGCATACGGCTGCGGGGGATCACCTCGCGTGTGCCGGACAGCCGGGGCCGGGAAGGCGTGCTGCTGGTGCAGCCCGAGTGGCAGGAACTGCCGCAGCGCTCTCTAACGCCTGCGGTTCCGTCGGTCGAACCTGCGGTGTTGCTATGTGATTGGGCCCCGCAAGATTTCGCGGATGCGGAGGTGTCCTGGGAGCAGATGACGTTAACGGGGTCGTTGGAGGCGCGGTACGGACAGGCTGTTGAGGCCATCCTGCATCACGTGCAGCAGCAACTTTCAAAACTTCAAAGCGGCCAAATGGCCTTGCAGGTTGTCGTGGCGGGAGATGAAGAAGGAAGACGGTTCGCTGGCCTGAGTGGGCTGCTGCGGACGGTGCGGCTGGAGTATCCGGGCTGTCTGGCACAGCTGGTCGAAGTCCAGCCAGAGACATCTGCCGCAATGTTGATCGAGCAGCTGCACCAGTGTGCGCTCCATGCGGAGGAAACTCACCTGCGTTGGGAAGCGGGTGAGCTGAAGCGAACGGGCTGGCAGGCGCTCAACGTGGACATGGATGAGAATGTGGATATGGATGAAAATTGGATTCGAAATGTACATGCGGAAACGGAGATGAAGCCGAAGACCGGGGTTCCGCTGTTGTCTCCCTGGAGGGACGAAGGCGTGTACGTCATTACAGGTGGAGCCGGTGGACTGGGGTGGATCTGGGCCCGGGAAATTGCAGCTCGAACAGAAGGCAGTACGCTCATTTTGACCGGCCGATCTCCGGCGATGCCAGAGACGGTACAGCGAGAGATGGCGCAGCTTCCTGCTCGGGTGCTTTATGAAACGGTGGACGTCACCAACAGAGAGGCGGTCGATGCACTGTTTCGGCGTCTTCGTCAGCAATACGGTCGGGTGAACGGGGTGCTGCATTGTGCCGGAGAGATCCGGGACAGTCTAATTCGGTACAAAACGGAACCCGACTGGCAGGCGGTGCTGGCCCCGAAAGTAAATGGCACACGGAACCTGGAAGAAGCGATCGGGACAGAGGCGCTGGATGTACTGCTGCTGTTCTCCTCCGGTGCAGCGGTGACGGGGAATGCAGGGCAGGGCGATTATGCCGCCGCGAATGGGTATATGGATGCGTATGCGGTGAGCCGAAATGCGCGGATGAAACGCGGGGAGTGTCAAGGGCGAACCTTATCCATCAACTGGCCGTTGTGGGAAGAAGGCGGGATGCGGCTGGAGGAAGAGGGGAAGGCGCGTCTGTGGAAACAGCATGGACTAAGACCGCTGGGAACCGCGTCGGGTGTGAAGGCGCTGTATCAGGCCTGGGCGAGTGGAAGCAGTCAGGTGGCGGTTGCGGAAGGCAATCTGTTGGCGCTGCGCAGAAGCCTGCTGGAGCCGATAGATTCGTGGTCAACTGAACCGATGAAGTCAGCAAACACTAACGTAAACACTAACGCTAACGGGCATGGATCTTCCCCGGAATCGTTATCAACCGAGCTTGGAGCGCCTCTGGCGGGAGGCATGGGCCAGCAGGAAGCTGTAGCTGTGCTCACGTTGGAAGTGGCCGCTTTGTTGAACGTGGGGGAGCAGGAGATTGATCCGGACATGGACTGGAGCGAATATGGTTTGGACCCGGTGCAATGGAGTGAGCTTTCCCGCAGACTGCTGACCCGGCATGGATGGGACATTTCCGCAGAGACACTGTTGGAACACTCGAACATGAGTCAAACGATCCGGCATGTTACCGGTCAGATCCACCCACTGGGGAAGGAGCGAATGGACCTGGATATGAATGAAGTGAAACATGACCTTGCGCAGAAGAATGATGCTGATTTGCGAGTGAAAACAGTTCAATTTCTGCAAGAGCGTTTAGCCCGTGTCATCGGACTTCCAAAATCAAGGATTGATGCAGATACAGCCATGGATCGATACGGCATAGATTCGCTGCTTATTATGCAGATGACTACCCATTTGGAAGAACAGTTTGGTCTCTTGCCCAAAACACTTTTTTTCGAGTATCAGACCCTTCGGGCTCTGAGCGAATATTTTCTTGAGCACCATCATGAACAACTGCGACTCATTGTAGGGGGAGAACGTCCTGAGGAGTCCGTTAGTATATCTCCGACCTCGGTTGCTGTACAAAAGCCAGAAATAGAGGACGTTAAATCCAAGGGCATTTTACGCCAAAAGAGGACGTTAAAGAATCAACAAGCTACTAATCCAGAGTCGAAGAACGCAGCACCAATGAATTCTTTGAATTCGATAAATTCAACTGAATCATTCATTCAGGTGCAAGAGAAAGAGGAGAAGCAGGACATCGCCATTATTGGTGTGGCGGGAAGGTATCCGGGAGCGCGGAATATCCATGAGTTTTGGGAGAATCTGCGCAGTGGAACGGACAGTATCACCGAAATCCCGCCAGAACGCTGGGATCAGGAGCAGGTGTATGATCCGGCGCCGGGTACGCCGGGCAAGACTTATGGACGCTGGGGCGGATTTCTGGACGGTGTGGACGAATTCGATCCGTTGTTCTTCCAGATCTCTCCCCGGGAAGCCGAGATGATGGACCCGCAGGAACGATTGTTCATGCAGTGTGTGTACGAGACACTGGAGGATGCGGGGTATACGCGGGAGCGTTTGGCTGCCGACATTGTAGGTGTATACGTAGGTGTGATGTACGAGGAATACCAGCTGTACGGGGCTGAGTCCTCAATTGCGCTCTCCGGTAATCCGGCGTCCATCGCCAACCGGGTGTCGTATTTCTGTAATTTCCGCGGACCGAGTCTGGCGGTGGATACGATGTGTTCGTCTTCGCTGACCTCCATTCATCTGGCGTGCCAGAGTTTAAGACAGAATGAGTGTCAGGTTGCAGTCGCAGGCGGGGTGAATGTGTCGGTTCACCCGAACAAATATATCATGTTGTCTCAAGGACGATTCCTGTCCAGCAAAGGCCGCTGTGAGAGCTTTGGTGAAGGGGGCGATGGGTATGTGCCGGGTGAAGGCGTCGGCGCGGTCCTGTTAAAACCGCTTGCACGAGCCGTTACAGACGGGGACCGGATTTACGGCGTGATCAAAGGGTCGGCCTTGAATCACGGTGGAAAAACGAACGGATATACCGTGCCGAATCCCAACGCTCAAGCGGACGTCATCGGCCGGGCCTTGCGTGAGGCGGGAGTTGACCCGCGGACGATCAGTTATGTGGAAGCCCATGGCACGGGTACGTCGCTCGGTGACCCCATCGAGATTGCGGGGTTGAGTAAAGCTTTTCAGCAAGAGCCATCGGAAGAAGCCTACTGTGCAATTGGCTCAGCGAAATCCAATATCGGACATGCAGAGAGCGCAGCAGGTATCGCGGGAGTCACCAAGGTGCTGCTGCAATTGCAGCATGGGGAGCTGGCGCCGTCCCTGCATGTGCAGCAGACGAACCCACATATTGACTTTAGTCAAACCCCATTCACGGTCCAGCGGGAGCTAGACGTTTGGGCACGACCAAGGGTGGACGGTCAGATCGTACCACGACGGGCGGGAATTTCCTCGTTCGGTGCAGGTGGAGCGAATGCTCATCTCATTTTGGAGGAATACCAGGAACCCGAACTGGTGCAAGAACAGGCAAACGAGCAAAACGAGAAAAGCGAGAAAAGCGAGAAAAATGAAGTTCCCGGGATGGTTGTGCTGTCGGCGAGAAACGAGGAACGACTGGTCGTTCAGGCACGTCAGCTGCGGGATGCACTTCGCATCGGGCAGAGCAGCTGGAGTGTAAGGGAGATCGCCTATACGCTGCAAACCGGACGTGAAGCAATGGAGGCTCGGTTGGGCGTGCTGGCGCAAACGGTGGATGAACTGGTCGCCAAGCTGGACAGCTATGTGGAACAAGCGGGTCAGACGGAACCGGTAGGCAAAGGAAGCCAGTACTATCAGGGTCATGAGAAGCAAGGGCAGGAGAATCCGGGCTGGTTAACAGATGAGGAAGACATGAAAGAGAATGTGAAACGCTGGCTGTCCCAGGGTCGTTATGAGCATGTACTGGACGCGTGGACACGTGGGGCAGTGATCCAGTGGATGGAGCTATTCGGGGAAAACAGACAGCAGCACCCGCGTCGAATCAGTTTGCCGTCCTATCCCTTTGCAAGAAATCGTTATTGGGCTCCAATGAAATTAAAGGAAGCATCGTCCAACTCCAACGTAATTGGAAATAATAGGACAGCCATGCTTCATCCACTTCTGCACAGCAATACTTCGGATCTTCATGAGCAGCGATACAGTTCACTCTTCACGTTGGACTCACCTATGTTTATGGAGATCCATGAAGAACAAGCAGCAAAATTATTGCCTGACTTACTTCATCTGGAGATCGCCTATGCGGCTCTGGATTTGGCGTTACCTGATCATCATGATCAAGAAGAATCTGAATTATCGATCCAGTTGCAGGATGTGGTATGGGACAGCTCTGTTTACGTGTCTGATCAGACACTTCCGTTACACATCTCATTGCAATGCGAACCACATTTAACAGTGGGATACGTCATATATGGTGAAAATGCAGGGGGACCCCAGCCCGTATACAGTAGCGGAATGGCCAAAAAGGTGGCTTTTGAGTTTACAGCATCAGATGCTCTGGAGATTGGCTCTGTCGATGTGCTCGACACTGTTGAGCTGGATTCGTCGATCACTGCTTTTGCGAACCATGCTTCAAAGCCACCCTTGTCCTCATCTCCTTATGCGGTAGAACGTATATATGCGGGGGAAGGTCATATCCTGATCAAGTTTGAACATGCAACGGATATGTTATCTGTACCACCGGTGTACAAACTGCCAGTATATGCAATTCAGCTTGCCGTTTATGGGGGCTGGGCTGGACGGGAATCGAAAATGAAGCAAAGCAGCAGTTGGATATGTCTGCTTCACGTCCTGTTTACATTCAATCCCTTCAAAGACTTGATGCAATAGGCGCATCAAACATTTCTTGGGCGAGAGTAGACAGAAGAGAACGGATGGACGGGGCGCCAGGGCTTGAAGTGTTGGACATTCGTTTGTATTCATCAGAAGGACGCGTAGTGTTAAAGATTCAGGGATTAGAAGCAGGATTTACAGCCATATCGCCAGAGGCAGAAAACGAAGGAATGGTGGTCCATTCGGATACTGCAACTACAGGTACAGGTGCATTTGCACTTGATTCTTCATTTAGTAAATCCGAGAAAGAAACCGTGATCCTCTCAAAAGAAGCTTCATCTGCTCCCATGGCTTCTCGCCGGAGACCGGAGCTTTTGGGCCTAACAACGTCGGAGTGTGTAAGATGGGAGTTAAGGGAACTGGCTGGGCAAACGTTGAAAATTCCAAGGGAACTGATTGATGGCAATGAAAATCTTGCGGAATATGGATTTGATTCCATTAGCCTGACTGAATACGCAACGGTTCTTAATCAGCATTTTGGAGTGGATCTGGCACCATCCATATTTTTCGATCACACCACACTCTATGAATTGGCTCATTATCTGGAGCGAGAATTCGCGCAGGCCATCACGGATCAATATGCAGATCACGAAATTCAAACGGAAGAAAAACATACAGAGCAAGCTGCACCGATTATAAGCAAAGCGGCACAGCATCGTGCCAAAGCCCGAAAGCCTAAGGCCCAAAGACAAGCATCTGGCAAGTACTGGCGTTTGGGAGATACACGTCGAATGCAAACGGCCGATGAACCTGTTGCCATTATTGGCATCAGCGGACGATTTCCCGAAGCGCGCAATGTAGATGAGATGTGGTCGATTCTCGTAAATGGGCAAACGGCTGTTAAGACCGTTCCCTCGGATCGATTCACCAGCAGTAAAAAGGATGCCACCTGGAAATGTGGTCTTGTACCAGGGGTACGGGAGTTTGACCCACGGTTCTTTGAAATTTCTCCTCGTGAAGCCGAGAGCATGGACCCGCGTCAGCGATTGCTGTTACAGGAATCCTGGAGAGCGCTTGAAGATGCCGCTTATGGTAAAAGACAGCTTTCCTCCGGTCGGGTCGGTATGTTTGTCGGGGTGGAGAACAATGAGTATTTGCAATTTGTTGGTCTGGACGGTCCGCTTACATCCAATCACAATGCCATTCTGGCCGCTAGATTAGCCTATTTACTGGACCTGAATGGTCCCAATATGGCGATTAATACCGCTTGCTCTTCGGGGCTGGCGGCTGTTCATCAAGCCTGTGCCAGCCTGCGAGCCGGAGAGTGCGACACGGCTCTTGCGGCAGGGGTGAGCCTGCTGCTTACCGAGCAGGGATTCGAAGCGATGTCCCAGGCGGGCATGCTGTCCGAGGACGGACGCTGTTATGCGTTTGACCAACGTGCCAATGGCATGGTTCCGGGAGAAGCGATAGCGGTTGTTGTATTAAAGACCTTATCACAGGCTGAGGCGGATGGAGACTCGATCTACGGGGTCATTCGGGGCAGCGGCATGAACTATGATGGCAAAACGAATGGAATCACCGCGCCGAGTGGTGTGGCACAGACAGCACTGATGAATGAGGTGTATACCCGGTACGGCATTCGGGCGGAGAACATACAGTACATTGTGACCCACGGGACGGGAACACGTCTCGGAGACCCAGTCGAAATCAATGCTTTGCAGGAAGCCTACAAATCAAGAAATATGGAGCCAGGCTCTTGTGCGCTGACGTCGGTAAAAACGAATTTGGGTCATACCCTCGCCGCTTCGGGAGTGGTGAGCCTGATTAGCCTGGTACAGGCGATGCGTCATGAGACGATCCCGGCAAGTCTGCACTGTGAAGAGGAAAGTGAATATATCCGGTGGTCGGAGGGGCCGTTTTATGTGAACAAAAGCAATCGGTCTTGGCCACGAACGGAGCAGGCGAGGTTGGGTGCGGTAAGTGCCTTTGGCATGAGTGGAACCAACGTGCATGTCGTGGTGGAAAGTTATGAAGGCAGCAGGCAAAAACAAATGGCTGGAAATGCAGCGCCTTATTATTTGCTGGCACTGTCGGCCAAAACGGAAGCAGCACTACAACGCGGTGGAGGACATGATCGCTGTACTGGAACGGGAAGAGATGCCGGATCTGGCGGCAATGAGCTATACGCTACTGGAGGGACGGCAGCATTTCCGTCACCGCTGTGCGGTAGTTGTACAGTCCAGGGCGGATGCCGTGCATGTCTGGAAACAGTTCGATACGAAAGAAAATAACGGGAAGATGTTTCGCGGGACAGTGGGCCGGGAGTTCATTGAACAGCGCATTGTCCGGGAACACGGTCATGAGCTATTACATCAACTTCAGCATGAAACTCAAGCACCCTCAACCGGGGCATACCGTGACATTCTTCATGTCCTGGCTGATTTATACTGCCAGGGTTACGCGCTGGATTGGGTGAACATGTACGGCGAGGCTGCTCCTGGACGTATTCATCTGCCTTCTTATCCGTTTGCTCAGGAAGAATACTGGGTGACCCGGTCATCCACTGCAACAGTCCAGATGAACGAGCAGCATCATACAGCAAAGCTTCATCCGCTTGTACACCGGAATACGTCAACGCTGCGCGAACAGCGGTATAGCTCTATTTTTACACTGGAAGATCCGTTACTGCATGACCCTATGGAATCGGGTTACAAATGTCTGCCGGATTCAGCCCATGTGGAGATGGTCCGGGCTGCTGCGCAATATGCGTTAAAGGGAGCGGGCGAGATGAACCAGGCTCCGGTCCGGATGAAGCTGATCGACCATCAATGGGTCAATCCAGTTGTGGTGACAGAGCAGGCGCTGGAGGTTCATGTGGCTATTATTCAACAGTCAGATCAATCCTTAATCTATGAGATATTCAGTGAAAGAGCTGAGGGCGATGAAGAGTTATGGAGCAGGGGTCGCATCGAGTATGAACTTCTGGAATTCGTGAGGCCCCCAATGGATGTGCAGTCCATTACCGAAAGATGTACACAGGTGGAGCTTGGGAGCCCATCTTCAGAAGGTATATGCTCATCCATTGTTTGTTGTTATACCGGAGAGAATGAAGTGTTAATAAAGCTTTCAACTGAAAGCAATGATCAGGATCGGGCTTTGTTGATTACACCGAAGTCGCTGACTGAAGCCGTATCATTGGCGGCAAACATCTTTCAGACAAGACCGGGAGCAGATTATCGTAATAAAACGATACCAGCAAGTGAGGTAGGCGAGTCGAGTGCACATGAGATAGGCGACTCGCATGCACATGAGGTACAGAGTCAAAGACATACCTGGCTTTCCATGGAGTCTATGGAATTTTCGGCAGATCACTTGCAACATCCGCTGTGGATGTGGATCAGGGAGTTGGATTCCGGGCTGGATGTTACTTTCTGTGATGAGAAAGAACAGGTAGTTGCACACATGGCGGGATTACAGGTCCAAAAGAATTTGATGACAAAAGATGTGCCGGAGGACATGGAAAGAAAGGAGATAGAACGTGAGGTCGCTGATGATAGCCTTCTGATGGCTTTTGAGGAAATATGGGAAGAATCGGAGCCAGAACTTCATCATGAAGAGAACCCAGACCATATTATGTGTACTTTCCCGTCAGGACAATCAGGAGAGGTTCGTTTCACTGATGAAACATCACAGCCCTGAGATCCGGCTGGTCTTCATCGATCCGGGAATGTGGGAAAAAGAGACGGACCTTGATCATCAAGCGAAGTACAGGGAAGCGCTTCAGGAGATCAGCCAGCAATATGGGAACGTGGATACTGTACTATATTTGTCGGCACTGGAGGAGCCACTACTGCTGCAAGACACGAAGCCGATTTTACTTTTGCTTCAGGCCTTGGCAGTAGAGAAGATCAAGCCTGGCCGAATTCTGCTCGCCGGGGAATACAGAACAGGAATCGAACGTTGTTACCTGGATGCATGGATTGGTTTTGAGCGTTCACTTGGGCTCGTGATGCCCCATACGAAATTACAGGTGATCAGCAGTGATGTGCAATCCATAAACGAAGTGAACTGGCAATGGTGGAGTGAGCGGCTGTGGCGAGAATTAAGATCGAACCAGCGATGCAGCGTACGTTATGAGCATCATCAGCGCAAAGTAAGCCGTATCAGATCAATCCCACCTGTCGAGCATTACAAACAGGGAACAGAATACGTGTTGCCAGGAAAGACATATTTGATTACAGGCGGATTGGGAGGAATTGGCCTCGCTTTTGCCAGATCATGGGCTCCGCTGGGAGTAAATCTGGTGTTGATGGGCCGATCTTCCCTGGATTCTGTGAAACAGCAAAGAATTGATGAGTTGACCGAGGCGGGCAGTCAGGTTATGTATGTTCAGGCTGATGTTGCTGTATTAGAACAAGTCGAAGAAGCGGTGCGAACAGTTAAACGAAAATTCGGCGAAATTCACGGACTGATCCACGCCGCCGGGATTGAAAGTCGGGTAAGTGTGCTGGATAAATCAACAGCAGATTTTGAGCGTGTGCTTGCTCCCAAAATCCAAGGAACAATGGCATTGGACAAGGCGCTTGGTAACGAACCGCTGGAGTTCCGCAGTTATTTCTCTTCCTCATCGGCTATTTTGGGAGACTTCGGTTCCTGTGATTATGCTGTGGCGAATCGATTCCAGATGGCCTATGCCCAAGAACAGCATCGCACGGGTCCTATTCACACGGTATCCATCAACTGGCCGCTTTGGAGAGAGGGCGGAATGGGCACAGGCGAAAAGAATGCTTCGGCCATGTATCTCAAAACCAGCGGTCAACGTTTTCTGGAAAAAGACGAAGGGGTGGCATTATTTCCAAAAATTCTAAATGAACCTTACGCTCACCAACTCGTTATGGCGGGGAAACCGGAACGCATACATCGTTTTCTGGGTGTTGAATTCACACCTGATGAAGCTGTCAGCATACCTCAGTCTTCACATGGAGTCAGGAATCCGGTTTTGAATCCTGCGAATCGTACGAATCCTGCGGTGAAGTGGCGTGTGCGTGTGGAGTTGCGTGGCAAAACGGTGGCTGAATGCACACAATGGGAGCTTGGAGAAATAGCAAGCGAGCTGTTAAAGATACCTCATGAAGAATTGGACCCTCATGCCAATCTTGCGGAGTTTGGATTTGATTCCATCAGCTTGACGGAGTATGCAGCACGGTTAAGCCATCATTACGGAGTGGAACTGACACCATCCATTTTCTTTGGACATTCTACACTGAAGGGATTGGCTGAATATCTGGAAAACGAGCATCGGGATGTTTTAATTGGCATGTACGAAGAAAGGGAGGCCGTGACCGACATGAAATCCGATGTCGCGGACCGAGGTTACCGATCCGGACGTTCCGGAAGATGGGCTGGCGGCAAATCCTTCCCTGCATCCGATCTTCGCCCAACTGCACGTAATCTGGACAAAATGGATCAATTCACGGAACCTGTTGCCATTATTGGTATTAGCGGACGTTTCCCCGAAGCACGAGATGTGGACGAGATGTGGTCCATGATCAGTCAGGGTCAGGAAGCGATAAAAAGGGCACCGGAGGACCGGTTTTCCACCCACAATGGGCGTGAACCTTGGAAATGCGGTCTTGTGCCAGGGGTACGGGAGTTTGATCCACGCTTCTTCGAAATTTCTCCGCGTGAAGCCGAGAGCATGGACCCGCGTCAGCGATTGCTGTTACAGGAATCCTGGAGAGCGCTTGAAGATGCCGCTTATGGTAAAAGACAGCTTTCCTCCGGCCGGGTCGGTATGTTTGTCGGGGTGGAGAATAACGAGTATTTGCAAGTTGTCGGTCTGGACGGGCCGCTTACATCCAACCACAATGCCATTCTGGCCGCCAGATTAGCCTATCTGCTGGACCTGAATGGTCCCAATATGGCGATTAATACGGCTTGTTCTTCGGGGCTGGCGGCTGTTCATCAAGCCTGTGCCAGCCTGCGAGCCGGAGAGTGCGACACGGCTCTTGCGGCAGGGGTGAGCCTGCTGCTTACCGAGCAGGGACTCGAAGCGATGTCCCAGGCGGGCATGCTGTCTGAGAATGGGCGCTGTTATGCGTTTGACCAACGTGCCAATGGCATGGTTCCGGGAGAAGCGATAGCGGTTGTTGTATTAAAGACCTTATCGCAGGCCGAGGCGGATGGGGATTCGATCTACGGGGTCATTCGGGGCAGCGGCATGAACTACGATGGCAAAACGAATGGAATCACCGCGCCGAGTGGTGTAGCACAGACAGCACTGATGAATGAGGTGTATACCCGGTACGGCATTCGGGCGGAGAACATGCAGTACATTGTGACCCACGGGACGGGAACACGTCTTGGAGACCCGGTTGAAATCAATGCTTTGCAGGAAGCCTACAAATCAAGAAATATGGAGCCAGGCTCCTGTGCGCTGACGTCGGTAAAAACGAATTTGGGTCATACCCTCGCCGCTTCGGGAGTGGTGAGTTTGATCAGTCTGGTACAGGCGATGCGTCATGAGACGATCCCGGCAAGTCTGCACTGTGAAGAGGAAAGTGAATATATCCGGTGGTCGGAGGGGCCGTTTTATGTGAACAAAAGCAATCGGCCTTGGCCACGAACAGAGCAGGCGAGACTGGGAGCGGTAAGTGCCTTTGGTATGAGTGGGACCAACGTGCATGTCGTGGTGGAAAGTTATGAAGGCAGCGGGCAAAAACGAACGGCTGGTTATGCGTCACCTTATTATTTGCTGGCGTTGTCAGCCAAAACAGAAGAGGCACTACAGCGCAAGGTAGAAGATATGATTACCGCACTGGAGCGGGAAGAAGAGCCGGATCTGACGGCAATCAGCTACACGCTGCTGGAGGGACGACAGCATTTCCGACACCGTTGTGCGGTGGTTGTGCAGTCCAGGGAAGATGCCGTATACATGTTGAAACAACGGGGGCAATCCAAGTCAGGGGGTTTGTTTGAGGGCGTGGTGCCAAGAAGGTTTACTGGACAAAAGCTGTTACAGGAGCATGGGGACGAATGGATTATCAAAAGCACCGAAAGAAGTCTGTCCTCGGAGAAACAGAGGGA
This sequence comes from Paenibacillus sp. FSL M7-1414, assembly GCF_038003195.1. Classification (NCBI taxonomy): domain Bacteria; kingdom Bacillati; phylum Bacillota; class Bacilli; order Caryophanales; family Paenibacillaceae; genus Paenibacillus; species Paenibacillus sp. FSL M7-1414. The sequence goes on from NZ_JBBOOS010000001.1 coordinate 2,889,153, forward strand.
TATACTCCATGTGCTGGCTGATCTGTATGCCCAGGGCTATGATCTGAACTGGGGACAGATGTATGGCGATGTAACACCATTACGCATCAGCCTGCCAACGTATCCTTTTGCCCGAGAGGAATATTGGATGGCGTCAAAGGAAAGGGAGCAAAGGGAAGAGCAGCCATCGCGGGAGCACTTATGGACTTCTCTTCACCCCCTGGTGCAACAAAATACGTCTGATTTCACTGAGCAAAGGTTCAGCTCGGTTTTCAATGGAAGAGAATTTTTCCTTAAGGATCACATTATCCATGGAGTCTCCGTACTTCCCGGGGTGGCCCAATTGGAGATGGCCCGGGCTGCATTGCAGCTTACCGCTGCCGGAACAAGACCTGTTTTTCTGCAAAATGTGGTGTGGATCAGTCCGGTTGTCATGGACGGAGATGCAGCAATTCATAACAGCATTCAGGTAGGAATCGGATTACATCCTGTCACAGAGAATCCTCAACTTATAAGTTATGAGATATACCGACAAGGCCAGCAGGCTGAGGGGAAACGTCATGTATACAGTCAAGGACAGCTGGGATGGAATGAAAAGACTGAATCGGCTCCAATTCATGATCTGAACGAACTCATGGCTGCATGCAGCCGATCGACCTGGACGGGTGAAGATTGTTACAAGGCATTTAGGCAAGCTGGTATCCAGTACGGACCTGCATTTGAGGGAATACAGCAAATGTTCATCGGTGAAAGGGAAGTTTTGGCCCAACTGAAGCTGCCTGAGCATTTGTTGCCGGAAATGAACTCATATGTCCTCCATCCCTGTATATTGGACTCCGCGTTGCAGGCCTCTATTGGCATGATGCTGGAGCATCCTGATGTGGATGGGAAAAAGGCGGGACATGGTTCAGGTGGACCACAGCCTTCGGTTCCTTTTGCGTTAAAGAAAGTCCAGATCTATAAAGATTGTGCTCAGGACATGTGGTCATGGGTGCGCTACAGTTCCGGTTCGGATGGGAAAGGAATGACGTTTGACATTGATTTGTTTGATCAAAAAGGAAATGTCTGTGTTCGTTTAATTGGCTTTTCCTCCAGAGAGCTTCCCGATCCAGAATCCACAGCGCCAGATGCTGACACACCCGCTGAGTCTGAAATGCTGCTGTTAAAGCCGTACTGGCGGGAGATGGAGGTGGAAGGAGCAGGTCGGAGCCGGAAGACTCCAGATGCTGAGCATATCGTTATTTTATGTGGTGCATTCGCTTGCAGGTTGAGTGAGATGGAGCTTGAATTTCCGTCAGCATCGTTTATACCGATTGGGTTGGATCAGGGAATGGCCACAGCCGAAAGTTGGTTTGAGGATGGTGCCTTGCAGGTGTTTGGCAAACTTCAAACGATACTGTCCAGAGAATCGAATAAACCGCGAATTATACAGGCCGTTGTGCCTAATGATGGAGAGCAGCGTTTGTATGCTGCGCTGTCGGGTATGTTGCAAAGTATTAAACTCGAATATCCGGCTGTTGCAGGACAGTTGATCGAAATGGACGAACAGTTGGACAACGCAGATATTTTACAGCTATTGAAGTTGGACGTTTGCGAGCCTAAAGATAACTGGATTCGTTATACGGGTCGTCGACGGGAATTGGCAGACTGGCAAGAGATTGATCCGTCCACTGTTCTTGAACAACGGTTTTGGCGTGATCATGGTGTTTACCTCATTACAGGCGGTATGGGAGGGCTTGGACTTGTATTTGCGCAAGAGATCGCTACTCAGGCCAAGCATCCAACGCTTGTTCTCGTGGGCAGATCACCGATGGACGGCCTGATGGAACAATCCCTTGAAGTATTGCGAGAGCAGGGAGCACGGGTGGACTATTTGCAGGTTGATGTAGCGGATGGTGAAGCCGTGGAGAACCTTGTTGATAGCATCAAACAAGTCTATGGCGCTATCCACGGCGTTATTCATGGAGCAGGATTAATCAGAGACAGTTTGTTTCTTGCCAAGACAGAGGAAGAATGGCGTGAGGTTATGAAACCCAAAGTGGCGGGCACTATACACCTGGATCGTTCTACACAGCAGGAAGCATTGGATTTCTTCATTCTGTTCTCCTCTGGAACTGCCGTGCTCGGCAATATGGGGCAGAGTGATTACGCTACAGCCAATGCATTCATGGACATATACGCAACATACCGGGAAACGATGGTGAGTCAGGGCAAACGAAGCGGCAGGACACTGTCCGTAAACTGGCCATTATGGGAAAATGGCGGCATGAAGGTGAACTCATCTGTCAAACAAATGATGTGGCGGCAAATGGGAATGAAACCCCTGCATTCGAATCAGGGAATAAAGGCATTAACCCTTGCACTATCATCCGGTTCTTCCAGAGTGATGGTCATGGCAGGGAACCCTGAACGAATTCGGGACAAGATCAGAACTGTAAAATCACAAACACTAGATATTTCCTCTCCAATGTATACAGCTTCTCCCAAAGGGGATAAGCCCAGGGACGACCTCTATTCGGAACTAGTTAATCGTGTTCTGGACGGGGAACTAACGGAGTCACAATTTGTTGAAGCGTTCATGAAGGAATAGGAGTGATCGGATGAAAGACGACTTGTATCAAATATACAATGATATCAGAACACGTAAACTAAATCCGCAAGATGCTGCCAATCAACTAACCTCTTTAATGGCGCAAAATCAACACACCCAGACTTCCTGCGAGTCTCAGAAATCCGGGAACACGCTTCAGGCTGATACCGAGTTACATGAAAAGACACGCAGAATGTTGACTAAGGCTGTGGCGGATCAATTGAAGGTACGACCGGAGGAAATTGAAGCCGATGTGGAGCTCAGTGAGTATGGATTTGATTCCATTATGTTAACCGAACTGAGCAACTCCCTGAACAAGAACTACAGACTGAATCTGACCCCGGCCGTTTTTTTTGAACATTCAACTTTAGCGCAATTTACAGACTATGCTTTGGAAACCTATGTTGATCAATTTGCAGAACTGTGGACATCTCCTGCCGAGGCAAGAGATGTCCAGAAAACACATATTTCATCTGAATCCACAATGAAGAACAGATTTAAGTCATCCGAGAACTTTGAAATGGCTCACCATTATGAGAATGCTGAGACTTCTGAGAATGCTGGAACTTCCGTAAATGATGAGAGCTTTCATCAAGCTCAGGAAAACGCCAAGCATGGAAACTCCCGTCTGATGAGAGATACCAACCCGCGATCTCAGGAAAGCAACTCTCCAACCTTTCAGCGAGCAGACAAGGCGATAACAACGTTTGAACCTGTTGCGATCGTAGGCATGACAGGAAGGTTTCCGATGGCAAAGGATACGGATGTGCTGTGGGAAAATTTAAGCGAAGGAAGAGACTGTATCACCGAGATTCCATTGTCACGCTGGGATTGGAAGTCCATTTATGGAGATCCCCTAAAGGAGTCGAATAAAACCAACATTAAATGGGGCGGATTTATAGATGGGGTGGATGAATTTGATCCTTCATTTTTTGGCATCTCCCCGCGGGAAGCGGAACTTATGGACCCACAGCAGCGTCTGCTGATGCTCTATGTATGGAAGACCATTGAGGATGCGGGCTATGCTGCTCAAAGCTTGTCTGGAAGTAACCTGGGTATATTCGTGGGCACCTCCGGAACGGGATACAGCAGTCTGATTTCCCGTTCCGGAATGGCTATTGAAGGGTATAGCTCAACCGGAATTGTTCCATCCGTAGGACCCAATCGAATGAGCTATTTTCTGAATGTACATGGTCCAAGTGAACCGATAGAGACGGCTTGTTCAAGCTCGCTAGTTGCCATCCATCGGGCAGTAACAGCGATGAGAAATGGGGATTGTGATGCAGCCATCGTTGGCGGTATTAATACCATCCTGACCCCGGAAGGGCATATCAGCTTTAACCGTGCAGGGATGCTGAGTGAAGACGGACGCTGCAAAACCTTTTCCGAACAGGCTAATGGGTATGTTCGCGGTGAAGGTGTCGGCATGCTGATGCTAAAGCGGGTGAAAGATGCAGAACAAGCGGGAGATCACATCTATGGGCTGATTCGGGGTACAAGCCAGAACCATGGTGGACGGGCCAACTCCTTAACGGCACCGAATCCGAAAGCACAGGCAGACCTATTGATCCAGGCCTATCGCAAAGCCGATATTGATCCAAGAACCGTCGGTTATATCGAAACCCATGGAACGGGGACACCTCTGGGTGACCCAATTGAAGTGAACGGGCTGAAGGCCGCTTTTAAAGAGCTGGCTCGTCAATCAGGAGATGAACCGCTCGGAACACCGCACTGCGGTTTGGGTTCTGTAAAGTCTCATATTGGACACCTTGAGATGGCTGCTGGTGTGGCGGGTGTCATGAAGGTATTGCTTCAGATGAAGCATCGTAAGCTCGTGCCAGGCTTGCATCTGGATCATATTAACCCTTATGTCCAATTGGACAACAGCCCGTTTTATATTGTGCAGGAAACAAGAGAATGGGCTGCTCCGAGAGATAGCGATGGCAGGGAAATGCCTAGACGTGCGGGAGTGAGCTCCTTTGGTTTTGGCGGCGTGAACGCACATATCATTTTGGAAGAGTATATTCCGAATCGGGAGAATCATGAAAAAAATACAACAGCAATCCCCGGACAACACCCTGCGATCGTAGTGTTGTCCGCCAGAAACGAAGCACGATTGCGTGAACAAGTGAATCTATTGCTTCAGGCCTTGCGTGAAGGAAAGTATGCAGAGAACGATTTGGCTAATATGGCCTATACGTTACAGATCGGACGCGAGCCTATGGAGGAGCGATTGGCACTGATTGTGGGGACTATGGCTGAATTGGAGACTGGCCTGACTCATTACATGCATGAAGGAGCAGTCACAGGTCATGACGGGATTGAAACGTACAGAGGGCAAGCCAAACGCAAGGATACACTCCTGTCACTAACAGAAGATGAGGAAATGCAGGATCTGGTCCATAAGTGGTACCTGCGTGGCAAGCTGGGCAAAGTCGCAGAGATCTGGACAAGAGGGTTCATTGTCCAATGGTCAGCTCTGTATGATGGGAAGAAACCAGACAGAATCAGTCTGCCAACGTATCCGTTTGCCCAAGAGAAGTATTGGGTTCCGATCCCGGATTCCCGAATGCCGCGGCCATTCGAAGATGAATATTCGAACTTGGCAGGGGTTCTGCATCCCCTTGTACACAGTAACATTTCCAATTTATACTCACAGCGCTATAGCTCCATTTTTACTGGAACCGAGTCATTTTTGCAAACTTCTGTTACATCGGGCAAACGGACTTTTCCCGATGTAGCCTGTATGGAAATGGCTCGTGTGGCGGCGCAGCATGCCATGGAGTCGTCAGACGGGGATGGGCAATCGGTGATGAAGCTCAGATTATCCGATGTGAAGTGGGTGCAGCATGACACAAACATCCTGAACACGGAGTTTCCATTACAGATTCAAATTGAAATTTACCCTGAAGAAGATCAGAAAGAACTTTTTTTCGAAATCAGCAGTGCAGGCAACAACAAGGGACGGCAGTTATTAACGACGGGAAGAGTCTCCAGACCGGAAAGATCTGCCTACGACCTAACAAGGTTTGACTTGCAAGCTGTACGTAACCGGTGTGAGTTGGATTCCAACTCAGCTACATCGGACGCGGATAATGCATGGTCTGGCGGGCAGACGACAGGCCGTGTGAAACAAAGTTATAAGGGGAATGGAGAAGTGCTGCTGCACATCTCCAGTTCCGAAGAAACTACAAGATCTACCAACATGTTCATTGATCCAAAAATGCTGCAAGACGTCATTCAAGTTGGATTATGTGAACTTTGTGGGCAACAGAGTCAAGTGAACCTCGGGGGAGCGTTTACCATAAAATCAGTCCATTCCTTGGAGGTTTTGCAGGATGGACAACCTGTTTGGGTATGGATTCGCCTGGGCACGGCGCCACATCATGATTCGACTGGAGCGGTTAGATCCGATCTTAGACTGGACGTAGCCATAGCCAATGACGCTGGTCAGGTTCTGGTCTGGATGGAACAAGTCACCGTGAGTGTGCCCGAGGTAGAAGGCGTAATCCTTCTGGAGCCATACTGGGAAACGGCCCCGAACCGCATGTCTTCTTCCGTACTGGTTTCATACAGCGAACACCGGATTATCCTGTGTGGTGAGTTGAAAAATTTCACGATGACCGAAATGTTGAAACAGGGAATGCCAGGGGTTTCCCTGATACAACTCGGTTCAGCAGGAACCCTTGCACAACGTTACGAAGCATATGTGCTTGCCCTGCTGGAGCAGTTCAAAGATGGTGAGAGCCTTCGTCATGAAGGAAGCAAATTCATTCAGGTTGTCATACCTGACGATGCAGAACAATCCAGACTGTGGACAGGGCTGTCTGGCCTGCTCCGTACCGTTCAGCTTGAACATCCGCAGGTGCGCTGCCAGCTTGTTGAAATGCAGCGTGATACGTCACTGGAACAATGGGTGGAACGGCTTAAGTCCTGTGCAAATTTGCCGAATGAGGATCACTTGCGATATATGGAGAACCAACTGTACCGTGCATCGTGGAAGGAACTGGTTCAGGACGTATCCACCGAGGCAGTGAGTTCCATCGGGGAGTGTTCTAATCGGGAAGGCCATGAGCATCTGCCATCCCATCCGTGGCAAGACGGGGGCGTATACGTTATTACTGGAGGCGGCGGTGGTCTTGGACCCATTTTTGCACAGGAGATCGCACTCAAGGCGACCGGGACAACGATCATCTTGACGGGCAGGTCTCCAGCGTTGCCAACTGCCGTCAGGCAGAGGATACAGGAACTGCCCGCCCACATTCAATACTTGACCATGGATGTAGCGGATGAAGAGAATGTTCAGACAGTGCTGGCGATGGTCCGTCATACGTATGGGAAAGTAAACGGCATTCTGCATGGCGCTGGCATTACCCGGGACCGTCTGCTTGAAAATAAAACAGGTGCAGAGTGCAGAGAGGTGCTGGCATCCAAAGTTGCAGGGACGGTTTATCTGGATGAAGCAACACGGAGGGATGATCTGGATGTCTTGATTTTATTTTCTTCCGGTACAGGTGTGACAGGAAACATTGGACAGGCAGACTATGCGGCTGCCAATGCTTTCATGGATCGTTATGCTGCTTATCGCAATACGCTTGTCCAACGAGGAGAGCGGACCGGACAAACGTTATCGGTGAACTGGCCTCTTTGGGAATCGGGAGGTATGCAGATCAATGAACAGCAATTACGCAATTTGAAAAAACAGACGGGCATGCACCCTCTGCGTGAAGAAGAAGGAACGGCAGCCTTGTATCAGGCATTGGCAAGTGGAAGAAGTCAGGTACTGGTTGCGGCAGGTGAAGTGACTCGATTGAGACAGAAGTTTTTGTCTTCCCCCGATGCTCTTGACTCACGGAATGCGGGGCAGCCAGCAATCCCAGAGGAACAGACGGATACAGCCTGGCTTGAACATAAGGTCAGGGAAACGATGGCTTCCATGATTTCGTCACTTCTTAAGGTGCAGGTTACACAAATTGATCCCGAGGTTGAACTTGGGGAGTATGGACTTGATTCCATCATGCTGACGGAACTGACCAACACACTTAACGAGAATTTCAACATGAGTCTTACCCCGGCACTGTTTTTTGAATATTCGACGCTGCAAGCCTTCTCGCAATATGTAACACGTACCTATCAACAACAATTTTTAACGAGATTCTCATCCAAGATGGTTCCCACACAAGCGAAGAGTGGAACTGAACGAGCTGAACCTCTTGTTTTCCGACGATTTACAAGTAAACATGCCTCGGACGTGGGAAGGGTGAAGCCAACAAATGTCATGGAGGATCAAGGCATTGCAATCGTAGGCATGAGTGGTATTTTCCCGATGGCTGCTGACCCGGAGGAGCTGTGGGACAATCTGGCAGCCCAGCGGGATTGCATTACGGAAATTCCTCGGTCTCGGCGGGAAAAGTATGCTTATCAAAAGGATTCTTTAAACGAGACTGGGGAGCTCGACATGATCTGGGGAGGGTTTATTGAGGGTGTGGATCAATTTGATCCCGGATTCTTTGGTATTTCTCCCCGTGAGGCGGAACTTATGGACCCGCAGCAGCGGCTGCTAATGCTGTATGTGTGGAAAGCGATTGAAGACGCCGGATATGCTCCGCAAAGCCTTTCTGGCAGCAAGCTTGGCATATTTGTAGGAACGGCTGGTACGGGATACAGCAATCTCATCGCGTCTTCAGGCATGGCTATGGATAGCTATACGTCCACGGGAATTGTACCTTCGGTTGGACCGAACCGGATGAGTTATTTTCTTAACGTCCATGGCCCGAGCGAGCCGATTGAAACCGCATGCTCCAGTTCCCTGGTTGCGATCCATCGCGCAGTCACGGCGATGAGGAACGGGGATTGCAATGCAGCCGTTGTAGGCGGTATTAATACCATTTTGACACCCGAAGGATATATAAGCTTAACTAAGGCAGGTATGTTGAGCAGTGATGGTCGGTGTAAAACGTTCTCCGCTCAGGCTGATGGATATGTTCGAAGTGAAGGGGTCGGCATGTTGATGATCAAACCTCTCAAGGATGCCGAGGAAGCGGGAGATCATATCTATGCCGTTATCCGTGGAACAAACGAAAACCATGGAGGTCGCGCCAATTCATTAACGGCACCCAACCCCAAAGCTCAGACGGAATTGTTATTCGAAGCGTACCAAAAAGCGGGAATTGATCCGAGAACGGTAGGTTATATCGAAACACACGGCACAGGTACTCCTTTGGGCGATCCGATCGAGGTCAATGCGCTTAAAGCGACGTTTAGGAATCTGTATGAACACACAGGGGATAGCCAAATGGGAGAGGCACATTGCGGACTAGGCTCGGTAAAAAGCAATATAGGGCACTTGGAGATGGCTGCTGGCATTGCAGGTGTAATCAAAGTGCTGCTGCAATTAAAACATCAAAAACTGGCTCCAAATCTTCATCTGGATGAAGTGAATCCTTACGTGCAACTGGAGGACAGTCCGTTCTACCTTGTTCGTGATCTGCAAGAATGGAAGCCGATTACAAATGCGGACGGAAAGGCGATGCCAAGACGAGCGGGGGTCAGTTCGTTTGGTTTTGGCGGTTCCAACGCTCACGTCATTCTTGAAGAGTATACGGGAAAATCGGATAAAAAAGAGGCGAATCACTCAGCGGCACCTGAATATCCGACAATGATTGTTCTGTCTGCACGGAATAAAGGTGAACTTCAGGAGCAGGTTCGTTTGTTGCTGAAGAGATTGCAGTACGATTCATATATGGATGCTGATCTCCGCGATCTGGCCTATACGTTACAAGTGGGACGTAATGCGATGGAGGAGCGGTTGGGTGTGCTGACTTCCGGCATCGCCGATCTGAAGGAAAAGTTGAGCGCAGCACTGGATGGAGGCATGGAACAACTACCAGAAGGTTTAATGTACCAAGCGGGTCTGCAAGGTGGCAAAGAAGCATTATTGTTTAACATGGACGAAGGCACAGAGGAAATCGTAAACCAATGGCTGCAAAACGGTTCCTATGGAAAGGTGCTGGATCTGTGGACCAAGGGATATCCGGTTCGTTGGGAGCATTTATATAAAGATGATCAAGATAAACCTTCCAGGTTAAGCTTGCCCACGTATCCATTTGCCAAGGAAAAGTATTGGGTGCCGTATCAGTCCGTCCAAAAATTCGAATCGGTTTCCCCGGCCGAAAGACAACAATTTGGTTCTGAGAGTCAGCACGTACCATCGGAAGAAGCAACGGAACTACTTTCTTTTCAGGAAATTTGGGAAGAATCCTCTCACCTTGACTCAGATTCGGCCAAGCTGGCCAGAGAAAATGTCAGGGGACTGATATGTCTGTTATCGGATAAAAACAAACAGTCCATCATTCGCGAAATGTTGGCTCGCCGCAGTCCGGATACCGAGGTCTATTTTGTTGAAGAAGCAGGTGACGAAGCTGGGAAAATGGATCGGGAGGCTTACTGCCAACAATTTCGCATGATCGCCAAGCAAGGAGATCATATTGATGCGGTTCTGTATCTGTGGCCGTTTGATGACGCCCAATATTTACGTGATACAAGTCCGATTGTACACATGATCCAAGCGATGGTTATGGAGAATATACAACCCAAACGTATTTTATTGGCTGGAGAACATGCCACTGCGCTGGATCAGTGTTACCTCGACTCATGGATTGGCTTTGAACGTTCAATAGGTCTGAGTATGAAGAAGACGAAATTAACCGTATGCAGCTCGCAGGCACGACAGAACTCGGATATGTTGGCATTTGCGGACCTGTCGAACCTGCTGTGGGATGAACTTTTATCGGAATCGCCACAAAGTGTTCGTTTTGAGCATGGACGTCGTTTGGTAAGTCGAATGAAGCAAGTTGATTTAACTGAACATGCTGATGAGTATACCCGTTATCCGAAGCCTGGACAGACTGTATTGATTACAGGTGGACTTGGCGGATTGGGTGTTATTTTCGCAAAAGTCTGGGCTTCAAAGGGAATCAATCTTGTTTTGATGGGGCGATCTCCGCTGGATGAGATGAACAGGCAATTGCTCAAGGGCCTTGGAAAAAATGGCAGTCAGGTCATATATGTTCAGGCAGATGTGAGTGAAGCGGCAGAAGTAACAACGGCTCTGCAATCCGCAAAAATGCAATGTGGCGATATCCACGGATGGGTCCATGCCGCCGGAATGGAAAGTCAGGAAACCCTTCTGTCCAAAAGCATAAAAGAGTTCGAGCGAGTGCTACGTCCCAAGGTTAAAGGGTTACTTGTGATGGATGAAGCGTTGCAAAACGAACCTCTGGCTTTTCGCTGTTATTTTTCATCCTCGTCGGCGCTGCTGGGGGACTTTGGTTCCTGTGACTACGCAGTGGCCAATCGTTTTCAGATGGCGTACGCCCAGATGCAGGATCAGAATATTCGTACAATCGCCATTTTATGGCCACTTTGGAGAGAAGGCGGAATGGGCTCCAGGACGACAGAAGGTACGGACATGTATCTGAGAACAAGTGGATTGCGTTTTCTGGAAAAGGATGAGGGGATCGCTTTTTTTGATCAGGTGATCAGACAATCCGGTACACATCAGCTTGCTCTGGCGGGAAGGCCAAGCCGGATACATCGTTTTTTGGGCTTAGACATGCCGGCTTCCAAGCAGTCCTCCCCTGGATTGCGCACAAAAGCGAGAAATCAGGATCAGGCCCAAGTAAGGAATTCACATTCACCATTAGGCAAGACTTTACAGGAATGTGTAGGGCAAGAACTGAGAGGCTGGGCTGCCCAACTGTTGAAAATGGAAGCAACCAAGTTGGACCCGGACCGGAATCTGGCGGATTATGGTTTTGATTCGATCAGTCTGGCAGAATTCGCTGAGCTTATGAGCCAGCAATTCCGGCTTGAATTGTCACCGACCGTCTTTTTTGCACATGCCACCCTGAACAAACTTTCGCAGCATCTGATCACATCCTTTTCCGAAGAAATGGAAGCAAGGTACAGCATGATGTCAACCGCATATCCAACACAAATACAAGATCACTCCCATACAGACAGAAACACCAATCCATCTGTAATGGAGCAGCTTGACGGATCAACGGAGCATCCTGTCCCTGAACCTTCTGAACTTCACAGGGAAGAACCCATAGCCATCATCGGCATGAGCGGAAGGTTTCCGCAGGCAGGCACCATCGAGGATTTGTGGACAAATGTTGAATCAGGTTCTTCATGTATATCGAGATTGCCCCGCAGTCGTTGGACCTCAGAAGGCGGGAAGGATGTAACCGATGAGAATGCTGGTATTCCTGCATGGGGAGGTTATTTGGCGGATATTGATCGCTTTGATCCGATGTTTTTCCATATTTCACCGAATGAAGCAGCGATGATGGACCCCAGACAACGTCTATTCTTGGAAGAGGCATGGCATGCTCTGGAGGATGCCGGTTATATGGGGGATCGTATTCGTGGTCAGAATTGTGGTGTATATGTTGGGGTTGAAGAAGGCGAGTATGGTTATTTGACAGCAGAGAAAGGATCGATTAACGGTAATCAAAATGCCACACTTGCGGCCCGTATTGCATATGTTCTGGATCTGAAAGGGCCCAATATGGCGATCACCGCCGCATGTTCTTCAGGGCTGGTAGCTCTTCATCAGGCATGTCAGGCGTTAAGAAGCGGAGAGTGCGACACAGCCTTGGCCGGGGCAGTGAGTCTGATACTGTCTCCCATGCTGCACACAGCTCTCCATCGGGCAGGCATGTTATCCCCCGACGGCCAGTGCCGCGTATTTGACGAACGTGCTAACGGAATGGTGCCTGGTGAGGCTGTAACCGCGTTGATGCTCAAACCTTTGAAACAGGCCATTCAGGACGGAGATCATATTTATGGCACAATTAGAGGCAGTGGTGTTAATTATAGCGGACGAACCAATGGATTGACTGCGCCTGATCCTGAGTCACAGGCAGAGTTGATGAAAATGGTGTACAAACGGTATCGGATTGATCCACGCAGCGTGCAGTTCATCATGTCGCAAAGTGTGGGATCACCGATAGGAGATGCAATTGAGATGCAGGCATTATCCAACGTATATGGTTCTTACAACGATCAGGACATATTCGTGGCGATTGGCTCCGTAAAACCTTTAATCGGACATACCTTTGCGGCATCCGGTTTGGTTAGCCTCATAACGATGTTGATGGCCATGAGGCATAGAACAATTCCGGCTTTGCATTCCTATGAAGAGCCTAATCGGCATATCAACATGGGCATGGGCAGCAACCTCAATATCAATAAAGAAAACAGACCGTGGAGAACGCCGTTGAATGCATCAAGAATGGGAGCGATTAGCACCACAGGCATCAGCGGGACAAATGCACATGTGGTCATCGAAGAGTACGTTGCCGCGGAGACAGAGCAAAATGATGCAGTGAGCGAAGATTCGGTGGCCCAAGTTGTCATTCTATCGGCGTTGAACAAGGAACGCTTGCAGGCCGCTGCGCAGCAACTCCTGAATACAGTCATATTAAATAACGAGATGAGCCTGAGGGATGTGGCGTATACGCTGCAAGTGGGCAGAGAAGCGATGCCGGATCGCTTGGCTCTAATTGTGAGTCATAAAAAAGAACTCATTACCGGGCTGAAGAAGTTTTTGAAAGCGGAAAAGGCAAATAAAAACTGGGTTGATTCTTGTCCGATGTTTACTGGAAGGGCAGAAGAAGACTCGACAGTGAAGGAGCTGTTGTCAGGAAGGACTGGCGAAAAAATATTGAGAGCTTTCATGGCTGAGGGCAACCTTGATAAAATTGCACTGTATTGGTCCAAAGGAGGCAACGTTTCATGGGAAGGTCTGCATGAAGGAAAGCCTGCTCAAATCATTTCATTGCCTGGGTATCCATTTGAAAAGAGAAGATGCTGGGTTGACCTTACTCATACTCTTGCTCATGCTAAATCGGTGGTCGTTTCCAGCCTGGAGAAAGGGGCTCCTGATTCCAGTATAGATGTAGCCGGGAATACATCACTGGAACACAGGATCACAGCCATCATCCTGAATCTGCTTGGTTTGGAAAGCGGTGAGATTCAGGAATCAACACCTCTTGTGCAATATGGAATGGACTCCATCGTGTTTATTCAGTTGATTCAACGATTGCAAACCGAGCTGAATCCTGAAATCAATGCAGCAGATTTGCAACATTGTTTGACTTTGGCAGACATCATAGCAAGTCTGACAGACAGATTAAATCAGACCCCTATGCTTCAGGGCAAGCCAACAAGTTTTAGCGTCACCGGACCGGAGGAGAAAACAAATGGCTCTTTGAAGTCGGTTGTTAAGTCATGGCCACAATTTCCCGAACTTGTTCGGCTGAATCATGCTTCTGAAGGCAGACCCGTCTTCTGGTTTCACGCCGCAATGGGTGGTGTTGAAGGTTATCAGGTTATTGCATCCCGGTGTACGCGACCCTTCTACGGTATCCAGGCAAGAGGCTGGATGACTGACCGCTCTCCGTTATATGGGATCGAAGGCATGGCGATGTATTATGTGCATGTCATAAAAACCGTTCAGCCGGAAGGGCCGTATGATCTTGGCGGTTATTCTCTTGGCGGCCTGATTGCATATGAGGTGTGCAGGTTACTTCAGAATCAGGGTGACCAGGTGAACAGCATGGTGATGCTGGATTCGATCTATCTCTCTGATGAAGACGAAATGACTTCGTCAGACAAAGGTTATATTTTACAGTCCGTTAATATGTCGCTAATGTCTTCGATTCTTCATCAACCGGAGAAAATTGCAGACACGTTAATTCACCGCGATGAAATCAATATGGAACTAAGTAATGAGGATTTTCTTAAACACTTAACAGAAATTGCGAAATCCAGAGGGCTTTTCAAAAATGAGAAGCATCTACAGCAGCTCATTGAGCAATGTGTCAAGGTTCAGCAGGCATATCAGGCAGATCAGTACCAAGTTCAATCGCTTGCAGATCGAGATGCTGTGGCATGTTATTATTTCCGCAATCAAAGCGGACATTTCTTTGGTGAACTTGAGCCTTACTTTGTCACGGAGGAAGATTGCATCGAACTGAACAACTCAACCTATTGGAGCATATGGGCGGAGAACATTCCGAATTTTAATTTGTTTGACATCGATGTTTCCAACCATATGTTACTGTTGTCCAATCCCGCAAGCTCTGATCGAATAGGTGCTTTCTGCAAGCAGTTGTATTCAAGTGAAGGGGTTACGGAAAAAGACATTCAATCCTTCAAAAAAAGCACCAAAGCAAGAGTCCCACGCAAGAGTTCCAAAAACCAGATCAAATAAGATCAAATAAGATCATCAAAAAAAGCGTTGCTCATGAATGAGCGACGCTTTTTTTGATGATCTTACGATCTTTACATAATGGTCATCTATTGTTCAAGCGGACAAGCAGTCGTTGAAGACCGCGAAAGCCTACATTGGGAAGCCATTCGGGCTCATCCTGAATCCATTCCATATGGGGATACCTTGCGATTAGGCGGCTCATGGCAATCTCTGTTTCCATCATCGCCAACTGGGCACCGATGCAAGAATGAATTCCTACACCAAAGGCCAGATTTCGTGCCTCATTGCGTTCAATATCAAATAGATGAGGATCGGTAAATTTTCGCGGATCATGATTGGCTGAACCGAAGCAGAACATGATCAATTCTCCCTTTTTAATCTGCTGATCCAGAATTTCCATGTCTTCAAGGGCGGTTCTTACGGTAATCTGTGCAGGGCTTTCATAGCGAAGGACTTCCTGAATGGTGCTTTTGATCAGACCCGGAGAGTCTTTCAATTTCTGAAGTTGTTCCGGATGTTTCATCAGTGTAAGCATGCCATTCCCAATCAGATTACGTGTGGTCTCATGTCCGGCGAAGAGCAGCATGGCACATTGCGCATGAATTTCTTCAATTGTCAGGTGCACACCATCATCATCAGTTGCTTCTATAAGGTAAGTAATAAAATCTTCCTGAGGATGTATTCTTCGTTCTTCAATCACATCTGTCAAATAGGCAGTCAACAGAACCAAAAGATTTTGTGCACGCGTGACATCCTCATATGTAACCGTCATGGAACCGAACAAGTGAACGAGGCTATCTGCACATTCGGCTACACGTTCATATTGTTCCTCAGGCAGACCCAGCAGTTTCATAATGACTTTGGTGGGAAGCGGGTAAGCATAATCCCGAATCAAATCCACCTCTTCTTTTCCTTCCAGTTCATCAAGAGAGTCGTCGATTAGATCCATAATGTAGGGAGCCAGATTTTTGACTGACACGGAGAAGGCCTGGGTTAACATTTTGCGATATCTGATGTGAGAAGTGCCATCCTGAAGGGACATCCACATTGAGAACAGACGAATAAACTCCAGAATTCCGTAAAGCTGTTGCTCCGAAAACTGGACTGCCCAATATTGTTGTGCCGTGTTATGGGAAATGCGTGGGTCTGCAATGTACTTGTTTACGGTTTCATATCCACCGATGTACCAAAGTCCTCCATAAAGATTCACTTTGTGAATTTCGCCTTGCTGAATCAGCTGTCGATACACGTCATACGGATTACCGAAGAAGTTTTCATTATAGAATGTGGTTGGATCATTGACATCAATGACAGGCATTGACAAGTGGTTTCCTCCTTTTATCACGCGCTTTTTGAAAAATAAAGGAAATTATACAAAAATAGAGTAGCATGTATACTAGAATCTGTCGAGTTATCCTCAGAATATTCGCCAAATTTTACTTTCATTTTACTTAATAAAGCAAATAAGTAAATAGATTGACATGGAAATTTTAGGATAATATAATAAAAGTATTCTGCTTGCAAAGGAAGGATATCGTTATGATTACTGGACATTCCAATATCAGAGAGAATCCGACAGTGAACGAGAACAGAACAGACTATCCCCGCAATCATACCATCCATCAGTTATTTCAAGAACAGGCCCGCTTGCACCCCGATGCCATTGCGGTAGCCTCAGACGCCATTCAATATACGTACAAGGAAGTAGATCAGTATTCAAACCAGATTGCCGCACTTCTTCGTCAGAAGGGAGCAAACCGCAACAAAATAATCGGTATTATGTTAGAGAGATCCCCTGAAATGATAATTGCTTTAATAGCCGTTCTCAAATCAGGGGCTTCTTATTTACCGATTGATTCCGAAACACCTGGGGAACGAGTGAATTATATGCTCAAGGATAGTGGGGCATGTATGCTGCTGACATCTCATCCTGAAGAGAATTACATAGAATGTATCGGCTTGGAGGTTATTCATCCCATCATTGAGGATTATTGTGACTTTCCATCCGATGCACTGACGGATATTAATCAGGCAGAAGATCCGGCTTACATCATTTATACATCCGGATCAACGGGTCTCCCCAAAGGAGTGGTGATCTCTCATCGATCAGCCATTCGTGTTGTATGTAACACCAATTACATCACCATTACGGAACAGGACCGCATGCTTCAGATGTCCAACTATTCATTTGATGCATCGGTGTTTGAAATATTTGGAGCCCTACTGAACGGAGCCAGATTGGTCATTATTCAGAAGGAAGAGGCACTTCACATGCCCAGCCTGGCCCGGTCCATTGAAAAAAATGGGATTACCGTTATGTTCATCACAACTGCTTTTTTTAATGCTATCGTGGAACGTGAAATATCCTGCTTCCAATCGATTCGCAAAGTGCTCTTTGGCGGAGAAAGAGTTTCGTTAACACATGTAAAAAAAGCGCTTGATTACATGGGGAGCGATAAGCTTATTCACGTTTATGGACCTACAGAAAGCACGGTTTTTGCCACATATTATCCTGTAAATGGAATTAAAAAGGAAGCGCTTACAATACCAATTGGCATTCCAGTCGCTAATACCTCCGTTCTGGTATTGGATGAGCATGATCATCCCGTCCCTGTCGGAACAGCCGGGGAATTATGCATATCCGGTGATGGACTTGCGCTCGGTTATTTGAATAACGATGAACTCACAGAACAAAAATTCATTCCGCATCCCTTCTTTACATCAGAACGGATGTACCGCACGGGTGATTTGGTTCGCTGGACGCCTGAGCATACCCTTGAATTTTTGGATCGAATGGATCAACAGGTGAAGCTTCGTGGTTTTCGGATCGAGCTGGGTGAAATTGAAACCCATTTGTCCCGGCATGATGCGGTAGCAGAGGCATTTGTCATGATGCGAACAAACGATGCAGGGCATGCCTATCTGTGTGCATATATGGTGTTGACCCAAGAAACCTCGATTGAGGAGCTGCGTCTTTTCTTGGAACAGAGAATACCGGAGTATATGGTGCCAAGCTATTATGTCAAACTGGATCTGCTTCCGCTGACTGCTAATGGCAAGATTAACAAAAGTGAATTACCCGAGCCGGATAGCAGCATCCATTCAGGCAGGGAATACGTTGCTCCGACAACAGAGTTGGAACAACACCTGTCCTTGATTTGGAAGGATGTACTACAAATCGAGCAATTGAGTGTAAATGACAGTTTTGCACATCTGGGCGGTCATTCCCTTAATGCCATTGAAGTGATTGCACGGATTAATGAGGATTTAAGTGCAAGTCTACCATTAAACCAGCTTTTCCGTCTTGGAACGATCCAAAATATAGCAACATTTTTGGAAGAAAATAATGATGAGGATAACACGGAGGCTTACTTTACGGATCAAGGTGATCCTGCCAATATGTTTGAGCCATTTGGTCTCACGGGTATTCAGCTGGCTTATTTGATTGGACGTGACCCTGCATTTGAAATGGGTGGAGCTGCAACCAATTTTACGGTCGAATTCGAGGCCGAGGCGCATATGGATTTGGTCAATGCAACCTTGCAGAAATTGATCAATAGGCATCCTATATTACGAACAGTTGTGTACGAGAACGGGACACAGCAAATATTGAAAAAACCACCGTTATACACGGTAGAAGTGATAGACGTGTCAGAATGGGATACGACATATCGTAGCTCGCAAATGGAAGCAGAGAGACAACGAATGATGACAAAAGTGATTGTTCCAAGCGAGTGGCCATTATTTGAAATGAAAGCTTACCGAATGTCAGAGAATCAATATTATTTTTATCTGAATCTGGACCCGCTCATCTGTGATGACAGCAGCTTGAAACTGCTCATCAAGGAATTCAAATGGCTCTATGCAAACGGGGATCAGGAGCTGCCGGAGCTTCAATATAATTTCAGGGACTACGTTCAGGCAATGGCGCGTTTCAAACAGTCTGCACGTTATTTCAAGGATCAGCGCTACTGGATGGACAAGCTGGAAGACTTTCCGGGTTCTCCGGCATTGCCGCTCAAATGTAATCCGGCAGACATAAACGTGCCCCAATTCAGCAAATTCTCGAACTTTATAACGGGTGAACATTGGAACAAGCTCAAACAGCAGGCAAGGCAGCATAACGTTACCCCAACTTCCATTTTATGCGCAGCCTATGCCTATGTACTTGCGCATTGGTCGAACCAGGAGAGATTTGGGGTCAACCTGACCGTATTTAATCGGATTCCGTTTCATGAAGATGTGAAGAGGATGGCGGGAGACTTTACAACGCTGATGCTGCTGGATATTGATGCCCAAAAATCTCTGAATTCGTTCTGGACATTTACAGAGTCGGTGCAACATTCATTGCTGGATGCATTGGATCACAGACATTATGATGGCGTTGATTTTATAAGACAATTGGGCAAAAAACATGATATGCACAAAAGAGCAGTCATGCCAATTGTATTTACAAGTGTCTTAAATGAAAATGTGGAAGATTCATTTGACGCTTTGTTTAACTTTGACCAGATCAAGTATTTCAGTACAAGAACCTCACAGGTTTATATTGATAATCAGGTCTATGAAATCAATGGCGGTTTGTATATCACATGGGACTTTGTGGATCAATTGTTTGAAAAAGAAGTGATTGAATCTATGTTCCAGCAGTATCTGAACATTCTGAACCAAGTGATCTCTGCAACACAAGTTACCAAGCTTGAGTTGAGTCAAGCGAGCAGGCAACTCATCAAACAGTATAACGATACGAGCAAGCCGTTTACTCTGAAGCCTCTGCATGACCTGTTAACTGCAACAGCGATCAGATTAGGAGATCAAGTGGCGATTCAGCATCATGAACGTTCCATTTGTTACATAGAGTTGGAACGCAGATCGAATCAGATTGCTAGGTATTTGATTGATCAGGGAGTACAGCGGGGCGATTATATTGGTGTGTATGGCGAGAGATGCATTGACACCATTGTGAATATATTTGGTGTGCTCAAAGCGGGAGCAGCTTATATTCCGCTTGATCCGGACTATCCGGAGGAACGTAAGCAATATATTCGCGAAAAGGCCAACTGTAAATTTTTCATCATGCCAGAGCTATATGAGACGGAATCGTTAGAAACCTACTCTGCGGAATCCATAAACAGCGGAGTGACGAATGATGATATGGCCTATGTTATTTTTACTTCTGGCAGCACGGGCAAGCCCAAAGGTGTGCAGATCAAGCACGGCGCAGCAGCCAATACGATCCTGGATATGAATGAAAGATTCAACGTAACCTCCAGTGATCGAATGATGGGCATATCTTCATTATGTTTTGACTTATCCGTCTATGATATTTTCGGCGCAGTCAGCTGCGGGGCTTGTCTGGTTCTTATTGATGATCAGCGAGACATGTTTCAGCTCAAGAACGTGATGGAACAAGAAAAAATCACCATTTGGAATTCGGTTCCTGCTCTTATGGACATGTGTGTTGATCTGTATTCACCAGGAGAGAAGAACAACGACCTTCGTCTGGTATTGCTTAGTGGTGACTGGATATCTCTGCGGCTTCCTCAGAAAATAGTAGACGTATTTCCTGAATCTGAGGTGGTTAGTTTGGGAGGAGCCACTGAAGCATCGATATGGTCCATCTATTACCCAATCACGGCAGTGTCTGAGCAATGGAAGAGTATCCCTTATGGTAGACCACTAGCCAATCAACAAATTCATGTGCTGAACAGACAACTTCAACCATGCCCTCTAGATGTTGAGGGGGAATTGTACATTGGTGGAAGCGGTGTAGCAAGCGGTTATCTTCATGACGAGGAAAAAACAAGACAGTCATTCATTGTTCATCCACAGTTCGGGTACATCTACAAGACAGGAGATTTTGGTGTCCTTCGATCCGAAGGTTATGTGGAGTTCCTGGGCAGAAAAGATAGCCAGGTCAAAATCAAAGGTTATCGGGTAGAACTTGGTGAAATTGAGAACGTACTTTTGCAAGCTGATGAAGTGCAAAAGACAGCCGTTATTGATGTTGCTGACGAGAACGGAGTCAAGAGCCTCTTTGCCTTTGTTGTTGCAGATCAGGATGTGGACACACTGCCACTGAAAGCCCTTTTGCAAAGTAAATTACCAAATTACATGGTTCCGTCCATGTTTCTGAATGTAGATGAAGTTCCGCTTACTGCCAATGGCAAGGTCAACAAAGCGACACTTGAACAAGTGGCAAGGCAGCATCAACTCACTGTTCGTGAACATGCTGTAGTGGATACAGAGCCTGTCAATTCCATTCAGGAACAGCTGCTTCAGATCTGGAGTGATGTGTTTGGCTTGAAGCAGATTGGCATGAACGTAAGCTGTTTTGATCTCGGCGGAGATTCGCTGAAAATTATGACAATGGTGGCTGAAGTGAAGAAGCGTCTTCATGTTGAAGTTCCCATTGGTGAAATGTTCCGAAATGATACGATATACAGCTTGGAACAATACTTGGTTACCAAAGCACATGTCAAACCTGCTGTGATCATTGAGAAGTTAAGTCGCCGTGACCGGTATAAGGCTTCTGCAGCTCAGAGAAGCATGTACACCCTCTCGCTGCTTGAAAATAATAGGGGCGCTTATCACATTCCCATGGCGCTGCTTATGGAAGGAGAAGTACACTTCGTACGGCTTGAGAGAGCGCTTCAAACGTTTATTGAGAGGCATGAAATACTGAGAACTGGATTTAAAGTGATAGAGGATGAGCTTGTCCAGACGGTTCATACAAACGTAGCCTTTGCACTTGAGTATGATGATCTCGGAGAACTCGATACAGATAACCATGAACTCGTTCGTTTGACAAGCAACCTGTGCAAACAGTCCACTCAAGCTTTTGACCTCCACCAGCCTCCTTTAATGAGGGCAAAACTGGTGAGAATTGGCCATGGACGTCATTTGTTTATTATAAATTTCCACCATATTGTGGCTGACGGTACATCTCAAGGCATATTGATGAACGAATTGCTGGAGCTCTACAGTGGCTCAATTCTGCCAGACGTTGATGTGCATTATCAGGATTATACGGCATGGCAGGAACAGTACAGTCATTCGGATGAGATGGCGAAACAGGAGGCGTACTGGCTGGATATCTATAGTAGTACCCCGCCAACGCTTGAGCTTCCGTACGACTTCAAACGACCTGAAGTTAACAGGTATGAAGGAAACAACATTTACAATCACTTGGGCGAGAGCCTGACCCGCAACATCAGGCAGCTTGCCAAGGATACCGGATCAACGTTGTATATGGTGATGCTTAGTACCTATTTCCTCTTACTGCACCGGTATACACATGAGAAAGACCTGGTTGTGGGTACGGCTGCCTCCGGCCGTCTGCATGAGCCGTTACAACATATGTTTGGAGTATTCGTGAACACCATTGCATTGCGAAACCAGATGAACGAATCGGATACTGTCAGACAGTTTATTGAGCAAATCAAACAATCAACCGTAGCAGCCTTTGAACATTCAGAGTATGCATTTGATGAACTGGTGCGAAAAACAGGTGCGCAGCGTGAGGTCAATCGTAATCCGTTGTTTGACACGATGTTCTCGCTGGAGAACGCTTCGCTGTTTACTCGTGAAGAAGAGGGTATCCAGGTGTCGCCTGTCATGTTTAATCTGGATAATGCAAAATTTGATCTGACATTCAACATCCTTGAGTTTGAAAATGAAATCGTGCTTAACGTGGAGTACTCTACCGATTTGTTTGGTCAGGAAACCATTCAGCGCATGAGTGACAACTATATTGCCTTAGTAGGCAACATGATATCCGGTCTGGAACAGCCGCTTAGCGAGATTGAAAGTGTGTCTCCGGGAGAAAGAGATCAGTTGATTCATACCTTTAATCCACCATCCATGGAGTATCCGTTGCATCAAACTGTGGATGAGCTCTTTGAACAGCAAGTGAGACGTACACCGGATCATGTTGCTCTGGTGATGGGCGAAAAACATGTAACCTATCGCGAGTTGAACCATCGGAGTGAACAGCTTGCTGATGTGTTACAGAAAAAAGGAGTGCGTGATAACAACATCGTCGGGGTTCTCGCAGAGCGTTCAATCGATGCGGTGATCGGAATGCTGGCGGTTCTAAAAGCAGGCGGAGCATACTTGCCCATTGACCCTGCCTACCCTAATGATCGTATCCATTACATGCTTGAAGACAGTCAGACCCGATGGTTATTAACACCGAAGGAGCGGTTTGAACATGTAGTTCAGGGAAAAGAAAGCTCTGTCCATATCATTGATTTGCAGACTGAACTTGTGCAAATGGACGAATTCCTGGTCTCCTCTTCCTTGCAACCCATCCGGGGACAAAGCCAGAATCTGGCTTATGTGATTTACACATCAGGTTCCACAGGTGAGCCTAAGGGAGTGATGGTTTCGCACCAATCACTTGTTCATTTGTGTACATGGCATCAAAAGCGGTATCAGATCACCGATGCTGATCGCAGTGCCAGTTATGCAAGCTTGAGCTTTGACGCCTTTGTATGGGAATTATTCCCATATCTGTTGTCAGGAGCTTCCGTGCATCTTATTCAGGATGAAATCAGGCTGGATGTGGTGCGCATCAAAGACTATTTCCATCAGCATCAGATCAGTATTGCGTTCCTGCCTACAGCGATTTGTGAACAGTTTATCCGACAGGAGAACCATTCTCTTCGAACATTGCTGACGGGGGGAGACAAGCTGAATTATTTCGAACCCCGGAAGTATGAAATTGTGAACAATTATGGCCCAACTGAAAATACCGTCGTCACTACCAGTTTTACCATCGATCAGATGTATTCCAATATTCCTATAGGTCGACCACTGCCGAATACCAACGTGTTTATTCTGAGTGGCAGTGACCAGCTGTCGCCCATCGGGGTTCCGGGTGAATTGTGCATAAGCGGAGCCGGACTCGCAAAAGGGTATTTGAACAGGCCCCAGTTAACGGCAGAGAAGTTTGTTCAACATCCGTTTAATCCAGAACAACGGATGTATCGGACCGGAGATTGGGTGCGTTGGCTGCCGGATGGCAATATTGAATATTTGGGTCGCATGGATGATCAGGTGAAAATACGCGGATTCCGTATTGAGCTTGGAGAAATTGAACATCTGCTGTTGCAGGACCCAAGGGTGTTAGAGGCGGCAGTTGTAGCGCAAATGGACCCGACAGACTCGACGTTTCTTTGTGGTTATGTCGTTTGTCATGAGGGGTATCCTGTGGGAGATATCGATGAGATCAAAGAAGAATTGACTCGGCGCTTGCCTTCGTATATGGTGCCCGCCCATTTCGTGACGATGGATCGCTTGCCTTTAACAGCTAACGGTAAAGTGAACCGCAAAGCATTGCCGATTCCGACATTATCGGACAACCGGACGGCTATTGCGTATGAACCACCAAGGAATCCGGTTGAAGTTGCACTGGTCACTCTTTGGCAGGATATTCTAAAGGTTGGCAATTTGGGTGTCCATGAACGGTTCTTTGATATTGGCGGACACTCCCTGCTGGCCACCATACTAATCTCCAGATTACACAAGGAGATGCAGGTAGAAATGCCATTGGTACAGATTTTTCGTACGCCTACAATTCGGGGCATGGCCCAATTCATTCTGGATCATAAAAAAAGCAAATATACATCCATTCCCCATGCGCCATTGCAGTCCTTGTATGATTTATCAGCAGCGCAACAAAGAATTTATATTTTGAGCAATCTGGACCCTACGGGTACAGCCTATAATATGCCTCTTGCCATGAAATTGAAGGGGAGCATAAATAAAAAACAATTGAATGAGGCGTTCTCCCGCCTGATTGCAAGACATGAATCCCTTCGAACTTCATTTGTCATGAATCAGGGTAAGCCTGCTCAAAGAGTTATGCCAAGTGTCGACTTTGAAGTTCAGTACAGTTCCCTCCTTACAGAAGGGGAATCACCTGTTCTATCCGAGTGGGTACAACCTTTCTCATTGGAGCAAGCCCCATTGATGCGGGCTGAACTTGTGCAAATCAAAGCAGATGAACATGTCCTTTTGTTTGACATGCATCATATGATTTCAGATGGGATCTCGATCGGAATTCTGTTACATGACCTGGCCGAGTTCTATAATGGCAAAAAATTGCCACCTGTAGCTGTGCAGTACAAGGATTATTCCCTCTGGGCACATGAGCGGCAAACAAGCAGTGACTCGGTCCGGCATGCAAATTATTGGTCTGATGTGTTGAAGGAAGAGGTTCCGGTTCTTGACCTGCCTTTGGATTCTGCACGGCCTAAGACCAAGACGTTTAACGGAGATCAGATTCGTTTGCATCTGGACAAAACACTGACGGCTGCTCTTGAGAGACTCGCCAATGATCAGGGAGCCACCATGTATATGCTGTTTGTCTCAGCATTTACAACACTGCTCTCCAGATATACCGGACAGGAAGATATCCTGATTGGTACGCCGGTATCAGGTCGGAATCATGATGATCTCAACCGTGTTGTCGGCATGTTTGTAAACACAATAGTTCTCAGAAATGCGCCGCTGGGCCATTATACCTTCCGGCAATATCTGGAACAGGTGAAGGAGAACACACTTCAGGCCTATGAGCATCAGGAATATCCATTTGAACGTTTGGTGGAACAGGTTGATGTGAGGCGTGATCCTTCACGCAATCCACTGTTTGACGTCATGCTTGTTCAAAATACAGATCATCTTGATCTCCAGATGAACGATGTGGAGGCCATATTGCTTGAAGATGGCATTCAACGTTCCAAATTTGATATGACGGCCAGAATGAACAAAACTAACCTGAGCTGGAATCTCGAACTGGAATATAACACGGATGTGTTCCGGGCGGAGCGTATTCAGCGCTTTGCTGAACATTTTGTCGAGATATTGAGACAGGTCGCTGCTGCTCCAGAAGTGCGACTGGATCAATTGGATATTCTGACGCAACCAGAGAAAACCGTTCTGACAGGGTTCAACCCGCCGAGACAGGCCTATAAACGGGACAAAACATTGGTCCAGATGTTTATGGAGCAGGTTGAACGCAATCCGGACAACATCGCTTTAGTTTTTGAGAATGAACAGCTGACCTACCGCATGTTGAATGAGAGGGCGAATGTCCTGGCTTGCGAGTTACGTAAGGAAGGAGCAGGACCAAATCACATTGTAGCTGTGATGGTGGAGCGCTCCATAAATATGATCGTTGCGATTGTAGGTGTGCTCAAATCAGGTGCGGCTTACATGCCGATCGATCCTGAACTTCCTACTGAGCGTAAGCGTTATACGCTGACTGACAGTGGTGCGCGTTTATTATGTACAGCAGATCATTCCATGGTGGATGACCTTGCGTTTGAAGGTACAGTTATTTTATTGGATGCATTGGATCGTTCAGGGGTACGTGAAACAGTACTTGAACCGGACATGATCAACCATTCCAGCGATGCGGCTTATGTCATTTATACTTCGGGATCTACTGGCAGACCCAAAGGAGTCGTTGTTGAACATTACAATGTTCACAATCTGGTGGACGGATTGGTGGAAGCGATATATCAGCACTATGAGACCCCTTTGAATATTGCATTGATTGCTCCATATATCTTTGATGCATCCGTAAAGCAGATTTTTGCTGCTTTGCTGCTCGGACATGCACTGCATATCGTGCCTAAGAGCACAGTCTGGGAAGCAGATCTTTTGCTGAATTATTATGCTCATCATCATATTCATGTGTCCGATGGTACGCCTGCTCATCTGAAATTGCTCACCCTGGCCTCGGCCGGATGCAAACAGCAGTATGAACTGCGAGAGCTGATTATCGGTGGCGATGTGCTGACCTTTGACCTTCTCGATGAAGTATATACCACGCTCCCTGGAATGAGAGCAAACGTTACAAACGTATATGGACCGACGGAATGCACGGTGGACGCGGCTTGGAACAGAATCATGTATGGAACAGGCGAGCGATCAGGAACGATTCCAATTGGCAGACCGATCCGAAATACAAGCATCCTGATTATGGATCGTTACAATCGTCCACAGCCGGTTGGTGTACCGGGTGAGTTGTGCATTTCGGGTGAGGGAGTGGCACGCGGGTACTTGAATCAACTGGATCTTACGGCAGAGAAGTTTGTGGATTCACCTGTAGATAGTGACCGAAAAATGTATCGTACAGGGGATACCGCCAAATGGCTGCCGGATGGAACCATTGAATTTGTTGGCAGACAGGATGATCAGGTTAAAATCCGTGGTTATCGAATCGAGCTGGGGGAAGTGGAATATCAGTTAACCCGTCTGGAGGTAATTCAAGAGGCGTTTGTTAACGCAGGTCAGGATGACAGCGGTAACGATTATCTCTGTGCTTATATTGTGATTACTGATCCGGGGACTTCCATTATGGATGTTCGTGAGAGACTTGAGTTACAGGTTCCTTCATATATGATACCAGCCCATTTTGTCAAAATGGACCACTTGCCGAGAACGGTAAGCGGAAAAGTCGATCGCTCTCGACTTCCTGAACCGGGCAACAGCATACTGGATGACTCGAAGTATGAATCGCCGAGGAATGACAAAGAGCAAAAGCTTGTTCAGATATGGGAGAACATCTTGAACCTGGATTGCATTGGGATTCATCATAACTTTTTTGTCATGGGTGGAGATTCCATTAAGGCACTCCAGACGATTTCGGGATTGTCCAAACTGGGTTTAAAAGTTGAGATGAAGGATCTTTTTGCCAATCCAACCATCCGGCAGCTTAGTCCATATGTCAAACAGTCACAGTTCCATTCTACTGGGAATGTTGAGGTGACAGGTGAGGTTTTCCTAACACCCATTCAGCAGCGTTTTTTTGCGAGAAATCATACGGAGCATAACCATTACAATCAGGCTTTTATGTTATTCAGGCAGGAAGAGTTCGATGAGAAGGCCATTCGGCTTAGTTTCGACAAACTGATGGAGCATCATGACGGTTTAAGAATGGTTTATGAATACAACTCTTCTGGAGAAATGACACAGACCATTCGGAACTATAGAAAGGGTATGTTTGAGTTCGACGTTGTGGATGCCAGAGGCGTAGCACAACCGGAAGTATTCATTGAAGAGCAGGCATCGTTGCTGCAAAAGAAAATGCGGATTCACGAAGGACAGCTCGTTAAACTCCGGCTCTTCAGGCTTGATGAAGGCGAACACCTGTTAATCACTATTCATCATTTGGTTATGGATGGAGTGTCCTGGAGAATTCTACTCGAAGATTTTGAATGGTTATACATGCAAGCGATTGAACAAAAGACGTTTGATGTGGGACCCAAAACCGTTTCTTACCAGCAATTTGCTGCTGCATTAAAGTCATATGCCAAACATCACCTTCTGCAAAGAGAGCAGGCATTTTGGCAAAACATGTCCGGTGTGTATACGCCATTCATGGATCATCAGCGTCCAGCAACGGATACAGTCCATGACTATGGTCATAGCGATACCCTTGTATCTGAGCTTGATCGTGAACAAACCGGCTGGCTTCTTCAACAGACAAACAGAGCCTACCAAACCGAGATTAATGACATTCTGTTGACTGCACTTATGCTAAGTGTAACCGAGATGACCGGTCAAGCCCGGTTTAAAATTATGCTGGAGGGACATGGCCGACAAGCGCTCGCAACCGAGATGGATGTCAGCAGAACGGTGGGGTGGTTTACATCCGTATATCCGGTGGTATTTGACCTGTTTCAGGAGCTGGAATTGCCCGAGGCAATTAAAACAGTCAAGGAAACACTGAGAGCCGTTCCCAATAAAGGCATCGGATACGGAATTCTCAAGTATATGGCTGATCAGCATTGTTTTGCAGATGAAAAGGAAGCACCTATTTTGTTCAATTATATGGGTGAACTGGACAGCAGTCTGGAACGGAACTTGTTCAGTTCGTCACATATCCCGGTAGGAAAAACGGTGGGTGGGCAACTCATCAGAGCGCATGATTTTGAAATAAATGCAGTTGTAATTGATGGGAAGTTCACCGTTCATACGACTTACAGTGATGGAGTATACGAAGCTGGGATTGCTGAAAAGCTTAATCGGTTGTTCATGTACAACTTGCAGCAAATCGTTCAACACTGCCGGAACAAGCAGGGCGCAGAGAGAACCCCATCTGATTATGGGAAGCATCCTGTATCCATAGCGGAGTTGGAGGCGATACAAAATAGGGTTGATCCACTGGTGATCAGCAAAGTTTATCCGTTGACCCTTATGCAATCCGGCATGTTGTACCATTCGCTGGAGCAAGAAACATCACACGCCTATTTTGAGCAGGTATTTGTGGAATTAAAGGGTAACGTTGATGTGGAGATATTGAAATACAGCTTAGGACGGGTGATACAGCGCCACGAAGGGCTTCGTTCCATATTTGAATATCAACTTGTGCAGCAACCTCGCCAGCTTATTATTGACCAGCAACAGGTTGAATGGTTGATGCTGGATTGGACCGGAAAGAGCCAGCATGAACAGCTTCAACGGATGGAGCAGTTCATGACTGATGATCAGAAAAGAGGGTTTGATCTCAGCCGGGAGTTATTAATCAGATTTTGTCTGATCTCCAGAGGGGCGGATGCGTTCACGCTGGTCATCAGTCATCATCATATTTTGCTGGACGGCTGGTGTCTGGACATCCTGATTCGTGAAATGTTTGAGATTTATGCCAGTCAGCAGGCTGGGCAGCCTGAAATGTTGGAAGAAACCAGGCCGCTGGGGGACTACCTGGACTGGCTTGATCAACAGAACAAGGAGGAAGCACTGGCGTATTGGAAACAGTATCTTCAGGGCTACTATGAACGAGTCTCTTTGCCCAAAACAGGGACTAACCTGGATACAGCAGCGCCAACGTTGCGGGAGCAGGAAATTCAATTCCCGCGTGAACTCACAAGTCGGCTGAAACAATTCGCTGTGAACAATCAGGTTACATTTAATGCGTTGATTCAGGCGATATGGGGCATGGTTTTGTGCAGATACAGTGGTACAGAAGATGTCATATACGGCACAGTCATTTCCGGGCGAGACGCTGACGTTGAAGGAATAGAGAACATGGTGGGGCTGTTTATTAATACCATTCCTACCCGGGTGAAGCTTGAACCGGAAGAGCTTTTTGCCGATGCTCTCCGCAGGGTTCAACAGGAAGGGATGGAAGGTCAAAAGTATGGCTATGTACACTTGGCAGATATACAGGATCAAAGTGAATTAAAAGCCGATTTGCTTGACCATGTACTGGTGTTCCAAAATTTTGGGAATGAACAGGCTGCGGGCCTTGTGGCGGAACAGGGGACAGGAGTCACGCTTGAGCGCGTTTATGGCAATGAGCATACACACTATGATTTGAGTGTGACTGCTGTTCTGGACGATACATTCAGACTTAAATGGTCTTATAACAGTAACGTACTGGATTCAGATCTGATGAATGGTCTGGGTGATCATGTTCTCTATGCGGCGGAGCAAATTAGTGCAAACCAGAATATTCGTGTAAGCGAAATTGCTTTTATTGGCGAGCAGGCCCGCCATAAGATGGAGTTGTTATCCCATGGCCCGATGACACCATTTCCCAAAGAAAAGACATTATCTCAGCTATTCGACGAACAGGCAGAGCGAACTCCAGATGCAGTTGCACTGGTAATGCAAGAAAAACAGTTCACCTACCTGGAGCTGCAGGAGAAATCAAATCAGATGTCTGAACGTTTGCGCATGCGAGGCATTCAAAATTCATCCATCGTAGGACTGATGGTACAACGCTCTTCCGAGATGATTATAAGTATTCTTGGAATTCTCAAATCCGGAGCAGCCTATTTACCGATCGATCCCGAATGGCCAAGAGCGCGAATTGTGCACATGCTGCATGACAGCGGTGCCGCCTTGCTGGTTACGGAAAAACAATGGATGGAGGATTTCACAGACGTCATTGAAGTCATGAATGTACGTGCAGATGTTGAAGAAACCATCCGATTAGAGAGCCTAGGCATGAAGGAATCAGCACCAACCTTGGCATCCGAGGATAAGGAAGGAGACGATCTGGCCTATATTATCTACACCTCGGGCTCTACGGGGAAACCAAAAGGTGTAATGATCTCCCATGCCAATGCCATTCGGGTAGTGAAAGATACGAATTATATTCAGATCTCTTCCTCTGATTCAATATTGCAGATCTCAAATTATGCTTTTGATGGCTCGATATTTGACATCTTTGGAGCACTATTAAACGGCGCGAGGCTGGTCATGATTGAACAGGAGACCCTGCTGGATATCAACCAATTGTCTAAAGTGATGACAGAGGAGAGAATTACGGTCTGTTTCATGACAACTGCATTGTTTAACTTGCTGGTTGATCGTGCGCCTCATTGTTTGCTGGGACTTCGGAAACTCCTGTTTGGAGGGGAGCGGGCTTCTGTCTCCCATGCCCAGAGAGCTCTTTCCCATATGGGAGCAGACAAACTGATTCACGTATATGGTCCTACGGAAAGTACAGTGTTTGCAACAAGTTATCCTGTACAAGCTATAGGTGACCATGATGGAAGTCTTCCGATTGGCAAGCCCATTGCGAACACATCTGCATGGATTCTGGACGACAATCAACAGTTTATTCCAAATGGAGTACCTGGAGAGCTTTATCTCTCAGGTGATGGATTAAGTATCGGTTATCTGAACAATGAAGATCTGACCGAAGCCAAATTTGTCAACAATCCATATCAGCTCCATGAACGAATGTACCGCACTGGAGATCGGGTGCGCCGGCAGTCTGACGGAACGATTGAATTTATGGAGCGGATGGATCATCAGGTGAAACTGAGAGGTTATCGGATCGAACTTGGGGAGATCGAACAGGTCCTGATTTCACATGAGCATGTCCGTGAAGCCATGGTTGTTGCTGTCAAAGATTCGAGTGGGCAGGATACATTGTGTGCTTACGTTACTGCCTTGCAGGAAGTCAACCGGATGGATATGCAATCCTTTATGGAAGCCCGTTTGCCAGGCTATATGATCCCATCCTATTTCAAGGTATTGGAGCAGTTCCCACTTACGCCAAACGGGAAAATAGATCGCCAAGCGTTGCCTCGCCCTGAGATTGCAGTCAAATCAGAGACAACGTATGAAGCACCTTCCAATTATGTGGAGGAACAGTTAATAAACATATGGGAAGAGGTGCTGAATGTGAAGCCAATTGGCACCGCCCACCATTTCTTTGAATGCGGTGGGAATTCCCTGAAAGTGATGCATGCAGTTCACCTGACTAACCGAAAGTTCCAAATGGAATTGAAAATTAGCCAATTTTTTGAATATCCAACGATTAAACAACAGGCCATTCATATATTGAGCGGAAGTACAGCTGGCCCTGATGTGAATGAATATGTGGAAGAAGAGATTTAACAGTTCGTTCTTTACATTCAATAAATGACTCAATGATCCGAGAGAGACTGCATCACGTATTGCCTCTTCATTAGACGAGGTGTAAAGGTGCAGTTTCTCCCGGAATTCCATGTCTTAGGCGTCATACTGAAAGGAATGGTGAATTCCTATGAACATTGCGGAGTTTATGAATCATTTACAGAGAAGAAATGTGAAATTGTACCATCAAGACGGAAAAATCAAAATGATCGGACCGCGTGAGGAAATCGATGCTGACCTTAAATCACAGATTAAAGAACACAAACAGGCTCTTATTCAGTTTCTGATCCATCAGGAAGAAGTATGGAATGCGCCTATTCCAAAGGCTCAAGAGTCGACCAACGAGATGTACCCCCTGTCCAGAGCTCAGAAAAGAATGTATATTCTGCATCAAATGGACGATCAGGGAATTGCTTATAACATTCCAATGGCGGTGAAGCTGACGGGTCATCTCGAACTGGATTTACTTGAAGAAGCGATTGGGCGCGTGATGGAGAGACATGAAGCACTTCGAACGTCATTTGTGGATGATCGGGGTGAGCCTGCTCAGAAGATTCACCCTGAAATTCGGTTTAAGCTTGATTTCAGTGAACGGAATGAAGCAGATATATTGGTCAAGATCAAACAATTTATTCGACCTTTTGATCTAACGCTGGCTCCGCTGCTGCGGGCGGAACTGGTCCGCTTGGATCAAGATCAGCATGTGCTGCTCATGGATATGCATCATATTGTATCCGATGGGATGTCATTTGCGCTGTTTTTGAATGAACTGGCTGAACTGTACAGTGGAAAACCGTTGACACCTGTTTCCATCCAGTACAAGGACTATGTAGCATGGGAGAAAGCCAAAGAACGTTCAGGTGATCTGAAGAAGCAGGAAACATATTGGCTGGATACGCTGAGTGGGGAACTGCCACAACTTCAAATGCCTCTGGATTATGCACGCCCGCCAGAGCAAAATTATGCCGGTCAACGAATGGTTACCGAATTGGATCAGGAATTAACGAGAAATTTGCAGCGCCTTGCCGATGAGCATGACGTAACGATGTATATGCTGCTTTTATCAGCTTACACAGTCCTTTTATCTAAATATACTGGACAGAAAGATATTATAGTGGGTACCCCGATCGCAGGCAGGTCGCATGATCATCTCAAATCAGTAATCGGTTTGTTCACCAATACAATAGCAACACGACATAACATCGACCCGGAGCAGACATTCGGCGCGTTTTTGAATCAGGTGAGAAGGCATACCTTGTCCGCATATGAGAATCAGGATTATCCTTTTGATGAACTGATTGAGAAACTGAACTTACCCATGGATCGAAGCAGACACACGCTGTTTGATACGATGTTTGATTTGCAGCACGCCGAGGATTATGTGTTCCAACTGGGTCAGCTTCAAGCGGAAATGTGTGAATTCGATCTGCCAGTCTCCAAATTTGATCTCGGTCTCACCGTAATCCATTACGGCAGTCATATGAAACTGGATCTGCAATATGCTTCCGAATTGTTTGCCAAAAATAGCATGGAACGTTTTTTAAGTCACTTGATGAATATGTTGAATCAGATTGCGTTAAACGCCACGCAAAAGGTAAGTCAGCTTCGCATGTTGTCCAGACAGGAAGAAGATCAGGTGTTGGTTCAGTTTAATGGCAAGCGAGTGGATTCGTACCAGGGCACATTAAATGATTGGTTTGAAGAACGCGCTGCATCTACACCTGAACGGATCGCAGTAGTCCACGGGGAAAAATTCATGTCGTACAAGCAGCTTAATGAACGAGTAAACAAGCTGGCACGCCTGCTTCGAATGAAAGGGGGAAAGCCCAATTCGATCATTGGTGTTATGGTGGAGCGATCCTTGGACATGATTGTTGGAATACTGGCAGTTCTCAAGGCAGGGGCTGCTTATCTGCCCATTGATCCTGAATTGCCTGATGACCGGGTATCATACATGCTCAGGGATAGCGGGGCTGTGTTGCTTTTGAACGGGTGTCCTTTGAGAGACAAGCTCCACGTCACATCCGAGCTGGCGATGGACAATCCGGAGATTGAACATATGGAGCCAGGCAACCCGGAACGAGTGAATCACCAAGGTGATTTGGCCTACGTGATCTATACTTCAGGTTCGACAGGTGCGCCGAAGGGAGTTATGACGACTCATGGAAATGTATTGAACTATATCTCTGCATTTTTGAACAGAGTACCGCTAACAGAGGAAGATGCGGTTCTTCAGGTGGTGTCCTTTTCGTTCGACGCGTTCACTGAGGAAGTATTTCCGTTGCTGGCTGTATCCGGACGTATTGTTCTTAGTGGCAAGCTCAACGAAACGCATGTGGATGACCTGGTTATGCAGATTGAAAAAGAGAACATCACTGTTTTAAGCTGTTCCCCACTTCTTCTGAACGAGTTGGACAAAAACAGGCATCTGCGTCCACATGCCAACATGAAATTTATCAGTGGCGGGGACGTCCTGAAATACGAATATGTCCGGAATATGGTCGGTTCGGCTCAGGTGTACAATTCATATGGACCTACCGAAGCAACGGTATGTGCTACATATTATCGTGTGATGCCACAGGACGAAGGAAGAGTATCAATTCCCATAGGCAGTCCTCTTGGTAACTATGAGGTGTTTATACTTGATGAACATCAACAACCCGTTCCGATTGGTGTAGCAGGGGAATTATACATCGGCGGAGCAGGGGTCGCTAACGGATATCTCAACCTTGCCGAGCTCACACAATCCCGTTTTGTAGATCATCTGCTTGCACCGGCGAATAAAATGTACCGCACCGGGGATATGGGGAGATGGCTTCCGGATGGAAATATTGAGTTTCTTGGAAGAAATGATGAACAAATTAAAATACGTGGTTATCGCGTTGAAATTCGGGAAGTGGAGCATCATCTGACAGATCATCCTGATGTAAGCGACGCTGTGGTTATAACTCAAAAAGATCAGAAGGGTCAGCTCTGCCTATGTGCGTATATTGTTTGGAATTCGCCAGAGCATGGGCATGGCTTTGATGAACTGAAAACACATGCGAGAGAGCGATTGCCGGCTTATATGATTCCTTCATGGTTTATGAGTTTGGAGCAAATTCCACGTACCCTCAATGGCAAGGCAGATCTTAACGTTTTGCCCCATCCCGATGTGGACAGCATGGCCAATACGACGTATGTGGCCCCAAGCAATGAGCTGGAATGTATACTGGCATCCATCTGGGAAGAGATATTGGAACTTCGGCCGATTGGTGTAGATCATAGCTTTTTTGAACTGGGTGGTCAGTCTTTGAGAGCATTTGCCATGATGTCAGCCATTCAGAGAAAGTTAGAGCTTCGGATTACACTTAAGGATATCTTTAACATGCCTACAATCAGGCAGCTGGCTGCCTGGCTTCTAACAGTGGAGACACAGCGCACTTTCCGAATCCAAAAGGCAAACGAAAAGCCCTATTATCCATTGTCCGCAGCACAGCGCAGACTTTACATTCTGGATCGGGTGCAGCAAACGGGTTTGATGTATAACATGCCATTTATTATCCGTTTGTCCAAAGAAACTGAACAGGTACGAATGGAGCAGACATTGCTTGAAATGATTCATAGACATGAAGGGCTGAGAACTTCTTTTACAGAAATCGATGGTGAGCCCGTGCAGCGTATTCATGCCCAAGTGAACTTCAATCTTCTTGTAGGCAGCGGGTTGCAACAGGATTTCGATCCGTTCATACATTCATTTATCCAACCCTTTGATCTGGAGAAGGCCCCTTTGTTCAGAGCTGCATTATGGCAAACGGAGACCAGCCAATATTTATGTCTTGATATGCATCATTTGATTTCAGACGCGGTGTCCATGGATATCCTTATCCAGGAAATAGGGCAAATCTATGAACATAAACAATTGGCACCATTAACCCTTCAATATAAAGATTATGCTGAATGGTCTCTGGCCCCGGAACAACAGGAGCAAAGGCAAGAGTACCAGCAATACTGGACAGACATGCTTAAAGGTGAATTGCCCGTGTTAAATTTGCCGCTCGATTTCTCCCGACCTGCGATTCAGAGTCATGAAGGAAACCGGCTTCAATTTGCAGTGGATTCCGAACTGACACAAAAACTGCGTTTGCTGGCTGCCGAAAACGGTGTAACGCTGTTTGTTTTGCTGTTAACCGCATATACGATACTTCTTGCCCGATACACTTCCCAGGATGACATCATTATAGGGACTACGGTGGCAGGACGAGAGCATCCGGAATTGGAAGATATGGTGGGTATGTTTGTTAATACGCTGGCATTACGCTTCTATCCTGAACCCGATATGTCCTTGCAGCAGTTGCTTCATCATATTAAGGATACTACGCTTGATGGCTTTGCCCATCAGGACTATCCGTTTGATGAACTGGTAAGCAAACTTGAAGTGAAAAGGGATGCAAGTCGGAGTGCGCTATTCGATACGCTGTTTACCCTTCAGGCTGAACAGACAACGGGAACGGACGCTAATGGTTTGCTGGCTGAATACTATCCGTTCAGTCATCCCACAGCCAAGTTTGATCTGAGCGTAACCGCGTTGGAGGCAGCGGAGGGTATAGAGATGTTTTACGGGTATGCCTCCAGGCTTTTCAAAGAAGAGACCATTGAGAAACTGGCCGGACATTATAACGAAATTTTGAAAGAGATTGTAAACGATACTCAACGCACCATTGGTGAGATCAATCTGGTGACGGAAAAGGAAAGGGAGCTGCTGCTGTACCAGTTCAACAACAATGTTCGGGACTACGCCCAACGAAAATCCGTTCCGGAACAGATTGCAGACCATGCAATTCATTTTCCCAATAAAGTAGCTGTTGTATATGACGGGCAACAACTAACCTATAGCGAACTGAATGAACGGGCTACCGATGTTGCGGAAGCTCTGCTGGATCTTGGGGTGCATAAGCAAATGCCTGTAGGCATTATGATGGATCGTTCCTTGGAAATGATGGTTGGTTTACTCGGTATTCTCAAATCGGGTGGAGCATATATGCCTTTGGACCCAGCCTTTCCCGAGGAACGTATTCGCTACATGCTGGAGGATAGCGGTGCCAGCGTGGTTGTAACTCAAGCACATTTGTTATCCCAAGTGACCAGAGTCAGGGTTTCCTGTGAAGCCTTGGTGGTTGACGATCATTGCTCACCAATACAGAGCATTCGGGAGAAGGGTGGAAGATCGGCTCGGCATGGCGTGTCAAAAATAAAACATGATGACCATGACCTGGCCTACATCATTTATACCTCAGGCTCAACCGGATTGCCCAAAGGTGTATTAATTGAGCATGGATCATTCGCCAATTTCTGTTATGGCTTCAGTGAATCTCAGCAGATAACGGAACGAGATCGTGCAGCTAATTATTTACAAATTACATTTGATGGGTCTATTATCGATATTTTTCCTGCATTGGTGGTAGGGGCCGAACTGCATATCATCCCATCTCATTTGCGCCTGGATATGTCACAGTTAAACGCATATATGAATGCACACTCCATTACATTGATCACGTTGCCGCCTAAGGTATGTGAAGTATTTATCCATCAACCTAATACCTCATTGCGTTTGCTGATAGCTGGAGGAGAACAGCTGAAACTTTCGTTTCTCCCTGACTACCCGCTGATCAATGCATACGGACCTACCGAAAACACCGTCGCTACCACCTACCAACGGGTAGACCAGGTTCACGGCAACATTCCGATTGGTAAGCCGCTCCCTAACATATGGACGTATGTGATGAATAGTGATCATCAATTATGTCCGGTTGGTGTAGCAGGAGAGCTATACATTGCCGGCAACAGTGTAGCTCGGGGCTACCTTAATAATCCGGACATGACTTTGGAGAAATTTGTGGACAACCCGCATGAACCCGGCGGCAAAATGTACCGGACAGGTGATCTGGTGCGCTGGCTGCCTGATGGCAACCTGCAATTTATGGGACGTACCGATCAACAGGTGAAAATCCGTGGCTATCGGATTGAGCTTGGCGAGATCGAGCAACAACTGCTGAAACATCCGGCGATCCGGGAAGCAGCGGTTCTGGCTCATCAGGACCCGCAGGGAAATGGGGCGTTATGCGCCTATGTTGTCGCCGAAGGCGAAACAGTGTGGACAGCTGCTACCGTTCGGGACTGGCTGGAAGCGGAACTGCCGGATTATATGATCCCAGCCTATGTGGTGCAGCTGGAGCAGCTGCCGCTGACGTCCCATGGCAAGCTGGACCGCAAGGCGTTGCCGGAGCCGGACCATCATCTGCCTGCCGGGCCGGAGACGGAAGCACCGCGTAGCGAGGTGGAGCGCATACTGGTGGAAGTTTGGCGTGACGTGCTGAATATGGCGGAGCTGGGCATCAATCACCAGTTCTTTGTCTCCGGGGGAGACTCCATCAAAGCACTCCAGATCGGATCACGTCTGGCCCGGGCAGGACTGCGGATGGAGGTCCGGGATTTGTTTGCCTATCCGAAGATCCGGGACCTTTCCCCGTATGTGAAATGGGATCAGCGTGAGCGTCGGAGCCAGGAGCCTGTGGAAGGAGAAGTGCGACTGACCCCGATTCAGCAGTGGTTTTTTGCGAACAACATAACGGAACGAAATCACTTCACCCAGTCCTTCATGCTGCACCGGGCGGCCGGGTTCAAGCCGGACGTGCTGGAACAGGTGCTGGATCGGTTGCTGGAGCAGCATGATGCGCTGCGCATGAGATATGAGATACAACCGGATGGCAGTGTCCGCCAGTTCAACTGCCCGGTGCGTACCGGAGAGCGGATGTATACCCTGCACCGATTTGATATACGGGGCTGGGATGAACCGGAGCGTCAGGTCTATGAGGCGGCTACCCGGGTACAGCAGGCATGTAACTTGGAAGAGGGCAAGCTGGTGCAAGTCGGGTGGTTTGAAGCCGAGGACGGTGACCATCTGCTGCTGGCGATTCATCACCTGGTCGTAGACGGAGTGTCTTGGCGAATCCTGCTGGAGGACATGGAAGTGCTGTATCAGCAGGCGGAGCGGGGAGAAGCGCTGGATGCGGGCGAGAAGACGGACTCTTACCAGCGCTTCGCGGAAGCTTTGCAGGATTACGCAAACAGCCCGCAGGCCGCGAAGGAACGAGCCTATTGGAGTAGACTTGCGGCGGAGGAGACTGGACTGAACCTAGGAGAGCAAGAGGAAGCGGCAGGCCCGGATCGATTTGCGGACAGTCATACCCAGCAAAGCACCCTGAGTGCGGAAGTCACCCAGCAGTTGCTGCGGGAGAGCAACCGGGCTTACCAGACGGAGATCAATGATCTGTTACTCAGTGCGCTGTACCTTGCGGTGCGGAAGCTGACGGGTGAGCTGAAGCTGAAGGTAAACCTGGAAGGCCATGGTCGGGAAGATGTGCTGGAAGGTATCGATCTCAGCCGCACCGTGGGCTGGTTTACGACTCTGTACCCGGTTCTGCTGGAGGGAGAAGCGGAGGACGAACTTGCGACCACCATCAAACGGGTGAAAGAAGGATTGCGCAAGGTACCGCATAAGGGCTTTAGCTATGGAGCGCTGAAATATGTGGCCCGGATGCCGGAGTTACAGGCGGAGAAAAAGGCTCCAATTCTATTTAACTATTTGGGAGAGATCGGAGCATCTGCACAATCCGGGTGGGTTCATGCTTCGCATTTTAAACCGGGAAAAAGCATGGGCGAGCAC
Source organism: Paenibacillus sp. FSL M7-1414 (assembly GCF_038003195.1). Lineage (NCBI taxonomy): Bacteria > Bacillati > Bacillota > Bacilli > Caryophanales > Paenibacillaceae > Paenibacillus > Paenibacillus sp. FSL M7-1414. The sequence continues at coordinate 2,929,098 of NZ_JBBOOS010000001.1, forward strand.
ATTGCCCGCATGAATCCGATTGAGCTGAATGTAGCCATCTATAACGGAAACCTGACCCTTAGCACAACCTATACCAATTCTGCGTTTTCAGAGGAAATGATTCTTAATTTAAACCATTATTATATCGAAGCAATTGAACAGGTGGTTGACCACTGTATCAGCAAAGAACATGCGGAGAAGACATCTTCCGACTATGGATTTAGTGATTTGTCATTAGAGGATCTTGAAGATTTATTAAGCGAATATGAGCTGATTGAGGATTAATATTTGTCTGTTTTCATCCCATGTTTAGTACAGCTTAGGTACGATCCAATAAGGAGATGATATCGGTCCATGAAGGCAAAAGTCGAGAAAATATACCCATTATCCCCGATGCAAAAAGGAATGCTGTTTCATGCGCTCGAAAATCCGTCTGAAGATGCCTATTTTGAACAAACGGTACTGGATATATGCGGGGAGATTCATCCCGAAATTCTGGAGCAAAGCTTCAATCAGTTGCTTGAACGACATGAAATATTGAGAGCCTCGATTCATACCAAATTGGAGGAACCCGTTCATGTTGTGCTTGCGAGGCGGGCCATCGGGTTTACCTTTCACGATCTGAGGGGCAGGTCAGACGATGAAGTCGCTGCCTTGATGCAAGATTTTATGGAGAAGGATCGTGCAAAAGGATTTAATTTGTCCAAGGACAACCTGCTTCGAATCGCTCTTGTTTGTACCGGTGAACAGCATTTTCAGATGATCTGGACGTTTCACCATATGATACTGGATGGCTGGAGCATGGGCATTCTCTTCAATGAATTGCTGGATATATATACTGACAAATCCAATGGCCTACAGTCTGAAATGGGAGTTACCCGGCCTTATAGCAATTATATGAAGTGGCTCCAGCAGCAGGACCAGGAATCGGGTCTTGGGTACTGGGAGCATTATCTGTCAGGATACAGTGAGAAGACCGGCTTGCCTTCGATAAACCGACCAACAAGTGATATGGCGTTCTCTAGAAGAGAGAAGAAAATAGTGTTTTCTCAAGCCCTCACTACAAAAATGAAAGAGATGGCGCAGAAACATGCCGTGACAATCCACACCGTCATTCAAGCGATGTGGGGGTTTCTGCTCGCCAAATATAATGATAACGAAGATGCTGTCTTTGGGACCGTTGTATCCGGGAGAGATGCAGCCGTTGATGGCATTGAGAATATGGTTGGTTTGTTTATCAATACCATTCCTACACGGGTCACCTTTTCCGGAGAGCAACCATTTGTAGAGCTTATGAAAAAGATTCAATCGGACGCATTGAGCAGTCAGGCGTATCAATATTTAAGTTTGGCCGAGGTGCAGGCCCGCACTGAACTCAAACATGATCTACTTGATCATGTCGTTGTGTTTGAAAATTATGCTCTGGATACGAGGAAGATGGCAGAGCGGTCCGATCTGGGTTTTGAAATCAACGAGATCACTGGAGAGGAACGAACCAACTATCCGTTTACAATGGCTGCTGGACTTGGAGAGAAATTGACGCTGCTGCTCATTTATGATGAACATGTCTATGAACCGGCTCTGATGGATCAGATTGAGACGCATATGAAAGCGATTATCGATCAAATTACGTCAGATGAGAGTATTCATATCCAGGATATTACTCTCGTCTTGAACGATGAACTTCCGGTACTTGAGCAGCATTCCATGGGGGCTGTGACGGATTATCCCAAATGGAAAACCATTCCTCAGCTTTTTGATGAACAAGTCCAGAAGAAACCTCATGCCATCGCCCTTATTATGGATGATGTGCACATCACCTACCGTGAATTGCAGGAAAAAGCGGATCAAATGGCATCCCGATTATATCAATTTGGGCTACCTGAACAGGCGGTGGTAGGACTGCTGGCAGACCGGTCGGTAGATATGATCGCGGGCATACTTGGGATTCTGAAAGCAGGTGCAGCTTATCTTCCCATGGACCCGAGCTGGCCGAAAGAAAGAATAAGTCATATGCTTCAGGACAGCAGGGCTGCGGTGCTTTTGACACAGTCCCAATGGATCAGCCAGGCACCACCGGATTTTCCATTGTTACTGCTGAATGCCGACTCCATGGATCATATGCCTGCGGTCATGGAGATGGCGGCTGCTACACAGGTAATGGAAGTGAAGCATGACAAGGAGAGCCGCATGGATGATCTGGCATACATGATCTACACGTCTGGCTCCACCGGATTGCCCAAAGGAGTAATGATCACTCATGCAAACGTAATTCGGGTTGTATGTGAGACGGATTACATCGATATTTGCTCGGAAGACCGGATATTGCAGCTTTCCAATTATGCGTTTGATGGATCTGTCTTTGATATTTTTGGCGCACTTTTGAACGGAGCCTGTCTGGTTCTGCTGAAACAGGATACGGTTCTAGACACTCAAGCGCTCGCTGAAGTCATCGTTCGCGAGAAAGTCACGGTTTCTTTCATGACGACCGCACTATTTAATCTGCTCATTGATCGTGAGCCGGAATGTCTTCGCGGCTTCCGCAAAGTATTGTTTGGGGGCGAGCGTGCATCTGTGACTCAGGCCAGGAAAGGACTGGATATTCTCGGACCGGATCGCCTGATTCACGTATACGGACCCACAGAAAGTACGGTATTTGCTACAGCTTATCCCATCAGTTCCATCGATGCAGTGGTCACCAACCTTCCCATCGGAAAACCGATTGCCAATACTTCGGTCTGGGTGCTGGACCGGTACCAGAATCCCGTTCCAGCAGGTATTCCAGGGGAATTATGCATTTCCGGAGATGGTTTGAGTCTGGGGTATTTGAATAACAAGGAACTAACCGATTCCCGATTCATTCCACATCCCTTACTCAAGGGAACACGGATGTATCGAACAGGGGACCGGGTACGCCGGGTCCAAAACGGAGATATTGAGTTTCTTGAACGCTTGGACCACCAGGTTAAATTGCGTGGTTACCGAATTGAACTGGGCGAGATCGAGCATGTTCTGCTGGAGCATGAAGGGATTCGCGAAGGGATCGTAGTGACGAGAAAAGATGCAGCAAATCAGGACATATTGATTGCCTATTTAAAGGCTGATCCAAAGCTGACGTCTGCCGGGATTCGTACGTATGTATCGGAGCGCCTGCCAGACTACATGGTTCCTTCTTATTTTATTCTGCTCGATGAGCTTCCCTTAACAGGAAACGGGAAGGTTGATCGAAGGGCCCTTCCTGAACCGGCAGAATGCATAGAGCATTTGAAGCATGACCAATATGAAGCACCAAGTACGGTGCTGGAAAATCACATTTGCACGATATGGAAAGAAATTTTGGGAGTACAAACTGCCGGGGTTCAAGATCACTTCTTTGAGTCCGGCGGTCATTCACTTAAAGCGACAGCACTGGCATCACGAATTCACAAAGAGATTCAGGTGATGGTGCCGATTCGACAGCTTTTCCTTGCTCCAACCATCCGAGGGATTGCCAATTACATTGAGTCTGCTGCCAAAGAGGACTATCTTTCCATCCAACCGGCCGAATCAAAGCCCTATTATGCACTCTCTTCTGCTCAACGCAGACTTCATATGTTGCATCAGATTTCGGATACCGGAACTTCATATAATATGCCTGCAGTGATGAAGGTATCTGGAAAACTGGACGTGTTGCGATTTGAAGAGGCATTCCGACAATTGGTACAGAGACATGAGTCATTCAGGACGTCTTTTGTCATTGTGGATGGCGAACCCGTCCAACGGATTCATTCACATGTTCCGTTTGCTGTTGAACATATTGAACCGGGAAGCCGATCATTGGAAGAAACGCTTTCGGATCGAATTCGTCCATTTGAGCTGGACAAGGCCCCATTAATGCGGATCGAACTTGTGAAAATCAGTGAACAGGAACATGTAGTCGTGATGGACATGCATCATATTATCGCAGATGGTGTGTCAACGGGTGTGCTTGTTCAGGAGTTTCATGAATTGTATGAGGGGAAATCTCTGCCTGAGCTGAAGTTACAGTACAAGGATTACTCCGAGTGGCAAAAGGATTGGTTTAATAGTGAAGGACTGAAGACACAGGAAACCTACTGGCTTAATCGATTTGAGGGAGAAATTCCGGTTCTTCAATTGCCAACAGACTGGCCAAGACCGCAAGTGTACTCTTTTAAAGGAAACCGGGTGCAATTTGTTTGTGACGAACAGCTCACACGTGAACTGCATCAATTGGCCAGAGATCATGAAGCGACATTATATATGGTACTGCTGGCCGCTTATACAACTTTACTTTCCAGATATTCAGGACAAGATGACATTGTCGTGGGATCTCCGATTGCTGGGCGCAAACACGCAGATCTCCAGAGGGTGATCGGTATGTTTGTTAATACACTTGCCATGCGTAATTATCCTGTGGCAGAACGGTCCTTTAATGATTTCCTTGGAGAAGTGAAGGAAAATGCATTACAGGCTTACGAAAATCAGGATTATCCGCTTGATGAGCTCATCAACAAGCTTCATGTCTCAAGAGACAGAAGCAGAAACGCATTGGTAGATACGATGTTTGTGCTGCAAAATCTGGAGCTTGAGCGTACATCCGGACAACAATGGGATGATTTACATGTTGAGCCGTATGAGACGGAGCTGCCCATTGCCAAATTTGATCTGACCCTTGCTGCGGTCGAGCAGAATGGCCGCATTGAGTTTGAACTGGAATATTGCAGTGATCTATTTTCCCTTCAAACGGTTGAAAACATGGGCAATCACTTTATTCAATTGTTAAAAGGGATATTAAGCAATCCCCAAGGCAAGCTGGGTGAGTTTGAAGTCGTATCTGAGGAAGAGAAGCAGACGCTACAGCATGTCTATAATGATAACGCCCGCTCTTATCCGCTGCACCAGCGGGTGTATGAGTGGATTGAGCAAAATGCTCTGCGGACACCTGATCAGGTTGCGGTTATGCATGACGGCAGAAGCATGACCTATCATGAGCTAAATGAGGCGGCAGACTTACTTGCAGCTCGTCTGCGTCAGCATGGTGTAACCAAAGAAACGGTCGTTGGTATTATGATGGATCGGTCTGTAGAAATGATTGCGGGCATTCTCGGAATTATGAAATCAGGAGGAGCTTATTTACCGCTGGACCCATCAACTCCGGTTGAGCGAATCCGGTACATGCTTCAGGATAGTGGGGCAGGACTGGTTGTGACCCAGAATCATTGGTCAGATCGGCTCAGGGCTGCTGATTCCGAGTGTGTGACATTCATTCTGGATGAGGCAGTATTGAAGGATTGGAATGCCGAGGCATCACTCCAAGTTTCGTTTGTGGCTGATTCGGCAACGATGAACACAAACCCTGACGATTTGGCATATATCATCTACACGTCAGGTTCTACAGGTCTGCCAAAGGGAGTACAGGTTGAGCAAAGCGCCTTGACCAACTTCTGTTGTGGATATATAGATGCTCTACAGATAACTGAGAGAGACCGGGTGGCAAACTATCTCCAAATGACCTTTGACGCTTCGATTAGTGAAATTTTCCCTGCACTGATGTCAGGGGCTACACTTCATATCATTCCGATTGAGCTGAGACTGGATATATTGAGGCTGAATGAATACTTATCGGAGTATGGAATAACGGTTTCGACTCTTTCGTCCAAGGTATGTGAATCATTTGTTGAACTGCCAAATTCGTCATTACGTTTGCTAGTTTCGGGGGGAGAGCAGCTTAAACTTCATAATCTTCCGAATTACAGGCTGATCAACGCTTACGGACCAACGGAAAATACGGTGGTTACCACTCTGCATGAAGTCGATTCCATAGAGGGTGTCATTCCTATAGGCAAACCTTTTACGAATACAAGAATTTTTATTTTGAATGATCATCTTCAATTCTGTCCGATAGGTGTGACCGGGGAGATGTACATTGCCGGTCAAAGTCTGGCACGGGGTTATTTGAATAATCCGGAACTGACAACCGAGAAATTTGTAGACAACCCGCATGAACCCGGCGGCAAAATGTACCGGACAGGTGATCTGGTGCGCTGGCTACCTGGTGGCAACCTGCAATTTATGGGGCGTACCGATCAACAGGTGAAAATCCGTGGATACCGGATTGAGCTTGGCGAGATCGAGCAACAACTGCTGAAACATCCGGCCATCCGGGAAACAGCGGTTCTGGCTCATCAGGACCCGCAGGGAAATGGGGCGCTGTGCGCCTATGTTGTAGCCGAAGGCGAAGCAGTGTGGACAGCTGCTACCGTTCGAGACTGGCTGGAAGCGGAGCTGCCGGATTATATGATCCCGGCCTATGTGGTGCAGCTGGATCAGCTGCCGCTGACGTCCCATGGCAAGCTGGACCGCAAGGCGTTGCGGGAGCCGGACCACCATCTGCCTGCCGGGCCGGAGACGGAAGCACCGCGTAGCGAGGTGGAGCGCATACTGGTGGAAGTTTGGCGTGACGTGCTGAATATGGCGGAACTGGGCATCAATCACCAGTTCTTTGTCTCTGGGGGAGACTCCATCAAGGCACTCCAGATCGGATCACGTCTGGCCCGAGCGGGACTGCGGATGGAGGTCCGGGATTTGTTTGCCTATCCGAAGATTCGGGATCTCTCCCCGTATGTGAAATGGGATCAGCGTGAGCGCCGGAGCCAGGAGCCTGTGGAAGGAGAAGTGCGACTGACCCCGATTCAGCAGTGGTTTTTTGCGAACAACACGACGGAACGAAATCACTTCACGCAGTCCTTCATGCTGCATCGGGTGGCCGGGTTCAAGCCGGACGTGCTGGAACAGGTGCTGGATCGGTTGCTGGAGCATCATGATGCGCTGCGCATGAGGTATGAGATACAAGCAGACGGTAGCATCCGCCAATTCAACCGTCCGGTTCAAACTGGAGAGCGGATGTATACCCTGCACCGATTTGATACACGGGGCTGGGATGAACCGGAGCGTCAGGTCTATGAGGCGGCTACCCAGGTGCAGCAGGCATGTAACCTGGAAGAGGGCAAGCTGGTGCAAGTCGGGTGGTTTGAAGCCGAGGACGGTGACCATCTGCTGCTGGCGATTCATCACCTGGTCGTAGACGGAGTGTCTTGGCGAATCCTGCTGGAGGACATGGAAGTGCTGTATCAGCAGGCGGAGCGGGGAGAAGCGCTGGCTGCGGGCGAGAAGACGGACTCTTACCAGCGCTTCGCGGAAGCCTTGCAGGATTACGCAAACAGCCCGCAGGCCGCGAAGGAACGAGCCTATTGGAGTAGACTTGCGGCGGAGGAGACTGGACTGAACCTAGGAGAGCAAGAGGAAGCGGCAGGCCCGGATCGATTTGCGGACAGTCATACCCAGCAAAGCACCCTGAGTGCGGAAGTCACCCAGCAGTTGCTGCGGGAGAGCAACCGGGCTTACCAGACGGAGATCAATGATCTGTTACTCAGTGCGCTGTACCTTGCGGTGCGGAAGCTAACGGGTGAGCTGAAGCTGAAAGTGAACTTGGAAGGCCATGGACGGGAGGATGTGCTGGAAGGTATCGATCTCAGCCGCACCGTGGGCTGGTTTACGACTCTGTACCCGGTTCTGTTGGAGGGAGAAGCAGAGGACGAACTTGCGACCACCATCAAACGGGTGAAAGAAGGATTAAGGAAGGTACCGCATAAAGGCTTTAGCTATGGAGCGCTGAAATATGTGGCCCGGATGCCGGAGTTGCAAGAGGAGCGTCCAGCATCCATTTCGTTTAACTATCTCGGTGAGATGGACGGAGGCATGATTGGGGAAGCCATGTTCCGGGAGTCTCGTTTCTCTACGGGGCAAACCATTGGTGGCCATATCGCCCGAAATAACCCGATTGAACTGAACACCTTCGTATCTGGTGGGAAGTTACATCTCAACGTAACTGCAAACCAAACTGCGGTGGACATGCCGCTTGTGAGTCAATTTGCAGAGACGTTTTTGGAGCAATTAACGGAAATTGTGGACCATTGCTTGTGTCAGCGTGAAACGACATATACGCCTTCCGACTATGGTGATCCAAGTCTGGCACTTGAGGAGCTGGATCTTATTAAATCTGCCTGTCCGGGCGTGACCATTGAACGGATTTATCCGTTAACCAATATGCAGCAAGGCATGCTCTTTCACGCAATGGAAGATGAGACATCAACTGCGTATTTTCAGCAAACGGTCATGGAGATTCGGGGGGAAGTGAACCCGGATTACTTGCAATCCAGTTTCAATGAACTCATGAACAGACATGAAGCATTGAGAGCTTCATTTATGCATCAAGATTTGGAAGAACCGAGACAGGTCATTATGCAAAACCTCACCATTGAATTTGAATTTAAAGACTGGACAGCTTTGGAAGCACATCATTCAGCAGCTCAGTTGGAAACTTTTTCACAGCAGGATAAGGCTCGCAGTTTCCGTCTGGATACACAGCCGCTTATGCGTGCAGCTCTGTTTCGCACCACAGATCAATCCTACACCCTTGTATGGAGCCATCATCATATTTTGCTGGATGGATGGTGTCTGGGAATTATATTATCCGAGCTGTTCCAGATCTATAAGGCCAAACTTGAGAATAAAGCGCACAACCTGAAGGAGCCGAAACGATATCATCATTACATTGAATGGCTCATTCGTCAGGAAAAGGATGAGGCCCAAGCGTATTGGAGACGTTATCTGGAGAATTATGACACACAGTCGAGTGTTCCAGGTTTGCTTCTTACAGAGCATGATGTTCCGTATTTGCGAAAAGAACAGACGATATCTTTGGGTCAGGAGTTAACCCGCCAATTAAATGAAATAGGTGCTCGTTATGGTGTGACGTTGAATACCGTCATTCAATGTATCTGGGGTCTGGTACTGGCCAGATACAATGATACGGAGGACGTCATATTTGGAACCGTAGTCTCTGGCAGAGAAGCGCCAGTTGAAGGCATAGAAGAGATGATAGGGTTGTTTATCAATACAATTCCTGTTCGGATTGGTTACCCGCATCAAAAGCATTTTGGCGACGTACTTCAGGTCGTTCAAAAACAAGCCGTTGAAAGTCAGCGATTCAATTATTTGAATCTGGCTGAAGTTCAGGCATTGAGTGATCTCAACAAGGAATTAATGGATCACGTCTTTGTATTTGAAAACTATGCCCTGGATCATGGAGCTGTTCAACAATCCAGCACTGGGGTTGGTTTTGAAATTACCGGACTGCATGCGGAGGAACAGAGCAACTACGGATTCCTGATTTCAGCAACACCTGGTGACAGCCTGACCCTTGTGATTACGTATGATGGTAATAAATATGATCCATCCATCATCGAGCGTATGGATCAACATTTTAGGAGTGTGGCAGAACAAGTTACTTCAGCGGATCATCAGCAGCTTGCTGACATTCAACTGGTGGGTAGTCAAGAGCGTGAAGTGCTTCTGAATTCTTTCAATAACTCTGATGCGGATTACCCGCGAAATATGACCATTCATGAGCTGTTCCAGCAGCAAGTTCGATGTACGCCTGATCGAATTGCTGTCCGGGATGAGCATCGTCATATGACGTACATGGAGCTGAATGAGCGTTCCAATCAACTGGCCCGTACGTTGTTATCTCTTACAGGAGGAACAGAGCAATTCATTGGGATTATGGCGGATCGGTCAGTCGATATGATTGTTGCCATCATGGCAGTGTTAAAAGCGGGAGCAGCATATATACCTGTTGATCCCACCTATCCAGATGACCGTATTAGCTATATGCTGGAGGATTCGGGCATCCGCCTGCTGGTGGTTTCTGAAAAAGGGATGGATCGCGGACTTCACCGGGGTTTAAGCGTTGTCTTGGAGGAAGAGAACTCGTATCACGCGGATGCAAGAAATCTGGAGACATCCGTTCAATCCCATGACCTCGCCTATGTCATTTATACCTCAGGTACGACCGGGAATCCGAAGGGAACACTGATTGAACATAAAAATGTCGTGCGTTTGTTGATCAATGACCGTAATCGATTTGATTTCAGTGATAACGATATATGGACGATGTTCCATTCCTTTTGTTTTGATTTCTCGGTGTGGGAAATGTATGGAGCACTGTTGTACGGGGGCACATTACTTATCGTTCCACATCTGGTCGCCCAACAGCCTGGAGAATTCCTGCAATGGTTAATACGTGAAAAGGTAACTATTCTGAATCAGACGCCATCTTACTTCTACCGATTGATGCATGAGGAGGCAAAACGTCCGAGGAAGGAATTGAGTTTGCGAAAAGTCATTTTTGGTGGAGAAGCGTTAAGTCCGTCATTATTGGCAACATGGTATAAGCGTTATCCGTCTACAAAGTTAATTAATATGTACGGCATTACGGAGACTACGGTTCATGTTACCTATAAGGAGATTACCCCGTCTGATATACAAATGGGCAGAAGTAATATAGGTCAGCCCATCCCTACACTCAGGGCATATATTCTGAACCAGTATCGTCAATTGCAGCCTGTAGGATGTGCAGGTGAGCTATACGTTGCAGGAGAAGGGCTTGCCAGAGGATACCTCAATCGATCCAGTCTTACGGAAGAACGATTTGTCGAAGATCCGTTCTATCCTGGTGAGAAAATGTATCGTTCAGGCGACTTGGCCAGATGGCGTGCAGATGGCAACATGGAGTACTTGGGCCGGATGGATCATCAGGTCAAAATTCGGGGATATCGAATTGAATTGGGTGAAATCGAACATCAATTGCTTCAGCTTTATATCGTCAAGGATGCATTCGTTGTAGCCAGGGCGGATGAAGAGCATACACAATTTATCTGTGCATATATTACCCTCAACGAGGAAGCAGATGATGCGGTTACGCAACAGATTAGACAACAGTTGTCTCTGCAATTGCCGGATTATATGATGCCAGCCTACATTGTAAAAATGGATCAATTGCCACTGACCTCCAACGGGAAAGTGGATCGTAAAGCGCTGCCAGCCCCGGAAGCGGGCATGTCTGCACTTGGGGGTTATGAAGCTCCGGGAAGCAGGGTGGAAGCGGAATTGCTTGCACTCTGGCATCAGCTTCTAAATAATGACCGTATTGGCGTAAATCACAATTTCTTTGAAGTTGGAGGACACTCGCTGAAGGCTTCGGCTCTCGTATCTCGTGTCCACAAGGCATTCGGTGTGGCCATACCATTGAGACAAGTATTTGCAACGCCTACGGTCAGAGCCTTGTCCCAGTGGATTGATTCTGCTCGTTCCAGCAAATATGTGACCATAACGAAAGCAGAAACCAAGGAGTACTACCCGCTCTCGTCCGCACAAAAAAGACTTTTTATTATGCATCAACTGGAAGATTCGAGCCTGGCCTACAATATGCCTTATGCTATGAAAATAACTGGCAATCTGGATATACGCCAATTGGAAAGAGCCTTTCAGGATTTGATCAAGCGTCATGAATCATTCAGGACTTCCTTCCATATGGTTGATGGACAGCCTGTTCAACGAATTGATCAACAGGTGGAATTCAGGATCACATCTCTCGAGCTGGGTGAACAGACTTTAGAAGCGTGGCAAGCGAGATTTGTTCGTCCATTCAATCTGACTCAGGCTCCGTTGCTGCGGGTGGAACTTGTGCAGATGGGGCCTGCGGAATACAGTCTGATTATGGATATGCATCATATTATTGCGGACGGTGTATCCATGGGCGTTTTGACCAGGGAGCTGAGCGCCCTGTATGAAGGACAAACGCTTGAACCACTACAATTGCAATACAAAGATTATGCCGAGTGGCAGGCACTGTCCAGAACAACGGAAGTGATTCAGGCACAGAAGGACTACTGGCTCAGTGCCTATCAAGAAGAAGTCCCGCTACTGGATCTGCCAATCGATTATGCAAGACCACAACACCGCAATTATGAAGGCGAACTGTTCCCGTTCGAGTTATCTGAGGGTGTGTCGCAACGGCTGTCTCAATTGGCTCATCGAGAGGGCGTAACCTTATTTATGCTTCTCCTTGCTGGCTATACAGCACTGTTACATCGATACACCGGGCAAGAGGATATCATCGTGGGGACACCGGTAGCAGGTAATTCACAGCCGGAGCTACAAGATGTAATCGGTTTGTTCATTAATACACTGGCGCTTCGGAATCGTCCGGTAGGCACGTTTACGTTCAAAGAGTACCTTAACAAGGTCAAGGAGAATACACTTCAGGCTTATGAAAATCAGGATTATGCATTTGATGAACTGGTTGAACAGCTTGCCTTGGCAAGAGATATGAGCCGAAGTGCCTTGTTTGATACGATGCTGGTATTCCAGAATTATGACAGTGAGGAGCTTGCAATCGAGGGTGTGCAATTCAGTTCACTTCCTCCAAGTAACATCCGATCCAAATTTGATCTCACCTTAACCGCAATGGAAGCTGAGGGCCGGATCAAATGTGTGTTTACGTACTCTACGGAGTTGTTTAAACCTGAAACAATAGAGTGTATGGCAGGCCACCTGACTGAATTGCTGGATAATATCAGTAACGATGCCGCGTTGCGGTTGCAGGATATTCAATTCATCACATCAGAAGAGACAAAATCCATTATGCAGCTATCCTGTGGTCAGCTTGCGCAATACAGAACAGATGCAGCCCTGATCGAACTGTTCGAGGAGCAAGTAAGGAAGTCATCCGGGCAACGGGCAGTGGTGTCAGGGGAAAACGAATTATCTTATGAAGAGTTGAATCGCAGAGCTAATCAACTGGCTCGCTCGCTGAGAGCAAGAGGGGCTGCACCGAATTCGGTAATCGCAGTAAGCATGAATCCATCTGTGGACTTGATTATAAGCATGCTGGCCGTTCTTAAAACGGGAGCCATCTATTTACCGATTGATCCTGAGCAGACTGGGAACAGGACCAATGTTATTTTGAATGACAGTCAGGCTATCCTTGTGTTGACGGATCATCCGTTGTCCAAGGAGTTATCTTTCAGTGGCGATGTGTATCAGGTTAACGACGGCAGTATCGAGAGCTTTGACTACACGGATCTATCTCTGCCAACTTCGCCTGAACAGCAGGTGTATATGATCTATACTTCAGGTTCAACAGGTACTCCGAAAGGTGTCATGGTTCGTAACCGAAATATTGTTAATTACACACAATGGTTCATCCGCGAAGCGGGAGTTTCTGCGGCAGATCGAACGATGCTGATGTCTTCCAGTGCTTTTGATCTGGGATACACAGGTGTATTTTCATCCTTGTTGCAGGGCGGCGAGCTTCACGTTCCAAGCAAGGAAGACTACACCAATCCGGCTAGAGTATTACAAATGATGGCTTCACAGCGTATCACATTCATCAAACTGACACCTTCATTATTCAATCTACTGTTCCATGATCCTGCATTTGCAGAATGGCAGCCTGAGCTGAGGCTGGTTGTGCTTGGCGGGGAGAAGACGAATACAACGGATGTGGAAAAGTACCTTCAAGAGTTTCCAAACAGCCGGATCATGAATCATTATGGTCCAACTGAAACGACGATTGGTGTAGTTTTTCATAACATATCGTCTGTGAATGTTCGTTCCTTTATAGATCATCCGGTTATTGGCAGACCGATTGATAACACTGTGGTATACGTGCTTGATAAGCATAACCATGTGGTGCCACGGGGTGTATTCGGTGAAATTTGTGTTTCGGGTGAAGCAGTGTCCAGCGGGTATTTCAATCAGGTTGAAATGACCCGGGAGAAGTTTGTTGAAGATCCATTCCAGCCGGGGCAGATCATGTACAAAACAGGAGATCTTGCCCGTTGGACACATGATGGTGAGCTGGAACTGGCAGGTCGGAAGGATAATCAGGTGAAAGTGCGTGGTTATCGGATTGAACTGGATGAAATCAAAAAACAAATGCTACTTCGGGAAGGTGTACGCGAGGCTGTTATCGTACCTGGAGCAAACCAGGAACAGGCTACCGTGCTCTGTGCCTATTTCACAGCAAACAGATCGATACCATTGGACGAAATTCGCGCTCATCTGGGTGTCGAATTGCCTGAATATATGATTCCAACGCATTTTATGCAATTGGATACCCTGCCGCTGACCGGTAATGGGAAATTGGATGTACGTGCACTTCCCGAACCGGATGCAAGCATGGGTGGAGAGGTGGTCTATGAGGCCCCAAGAAACGAGGCGGAGAGCTTGCTCGTTTCCATCTGGGAAGAGGTGCTTGGCTTCAAGCCAATCGGCATTAACCATCACTTCTTTGCTTCCGGTGGTGATTCCATCAAAGCCTTGCAAATTATATCCAGACTGTCCAGAGCTGGCAAAAAGCTGACCATGAAAGAGCTATTTGCTAATCCACAGATCAAGTTGCTGGGGCGTTATGTTAGAGAAGATTCCCATGTAGACCGGATGAAGCAGCGTGTGACGGGTCCGGTTGATCTTACACCCATCCAGAAGTCTTATTTCTTGCAGCATCAACGTACAGGAATGAACCACTTTAATCAGTCCCTGATGTTGTACCGCGAGGAGGGATTCAATCCAGAGACAGTCCGGCAGATCATGGAAGGGTTAATGATGCATCACGATGTCTTGCGGATGTCCTATCATGAGGAACAAGGCAAGGTGGTACAGACCCATCTCGATGATGAAGCAGGTCTTTTCCAAATGGATGTACAGGACATGATCGGTCTTGATGAGCAGGAATTGTTCATCAGGGTGCAGCAGGCAGCCTTCAACACACAGGAATCCATCGAAATTTTCGAGGGACCTCTGGTGCGAGCCGTCATTTTCAGAACCGATCAGGGAGATCATCTGCTCATTGTAATCCATCATATGCTGATTGATGGGGTATCTTGGAAAATTCTGTTGGAAGATTTGGCCATAGGATACCAGCAGCTTATGGAAGGACAAGATCTTTCTTTTTATCCGGTTACGGATTCTTACCCGTACTATGCAGCTTTCCTGAGCGACTATGCGAAGGGAGGTCGTCTCGCCAAGGAGCGTGCGTATTGGATCAAGACGGATCAAGAAGAAGCCGGCTTTCTTCCTAGGAATGAAGTTCATCTGAGTGAGTACCGATACGGAGACAATCGAATGAGCAGCGTATCGCTGAACCGAGAGATGACAACTCAACTTTTGCGAGAGACAAACCAGGCCTACTATACCGAAATTAATGACATTCTGCTGGCTGCTCTAGCTCTCTCCATCAAGGAATGTGCAGGAGCGAGCAAAGTTAAGGTAACGATGGAAGGTCACGGTCGCGAGCTTATGGGAGACGAATTGGATATCAGTCGTACGGTTGGCTGGTTTACAAGCAAATATCCGGTATGTATCAATCTCGGGGATGAGGAAGGGCTTGGTACAACCATCAAGGAGGTAAAAGAGCAGCTAAGGAGGGTTCCAGCCAAAGGAATTGGATACGGAATATTGAAATATATGACTACTGAATTGCCAAAGTTGAAAGAGCAGACACCACTCCTGTTGTTTAATTATTTGGGACAAATGGATCAGGACATCAATAGTGGTCTGTTTCGTTCTTCCTGGTTGCCAGCGGGCAATCCAGTCGGCGATGATGTCATTCGTGCCAATCCAATGGAAGTTATTGCCTATGTGGCCGAAGGTCAATTGATGATTAACATCACATACAACCATAGGTTGTTTGATGAATCCATTGTAGAGAACTTTGCAACAACTTACAAAAAAATGCTTCAACAGGTTATTGAACATTGCGCGCAGCAACAACAGGCCGAAAAAACACCATCCGATTATGGAGATCCGCATCTAACCCTGCAAAATCTGGAGGTCATTACGCTAAAGTTTGGCACAGAGGGAATTGAGAAAATATATCCTTTGGCCAACATGCAGCGCGGGATGCTGTACCATGCACTTGAGAATCGCGGAGATAGGGTTTATTTTGAGCAACTGATTATGAACATCAGAGGAAACCTTGACGTAGTCCTACTTCAGGAGAGTCTGAACCTATTGATGCAACGTCACGAAATGCTTCGTGCTTCCATTGAATACGACGTTACAGAAGAGCCGCGGAATATTATTTGTCAAAACCGAGAAGCTGCTTTTGTATACCGGGATCTTCGAGGATTGCAAGAACAGAACAGAGGCACTCGTGTATTGTCAATTGCTATGGAGGACAAAAGAAAAGGCTTTGATCTTGGCAAAGATACACTGGTTCGATTCGAACTGTTGCAGACCGATGAGGAGCAATACTCGTTAATCTGGAGTAACCATCATATCTTGCTTGATGGCTGGGCAAGAGGCATCATTCTTGCAGAGCTGGTCCATCTGTATGAATGCAAACGTACTGGAAAAAACATTCAGCTCCACGAGCCTGTACCTTACAGTGAATATGTGGAATGGTTGCAGGCATTGAACAAGGATGAAGCCATCTCGTACTGGAAGAATTATCTGGGCGGATATGAGAACAAGGTTCAGTTGCCAGCAGGAACTTCTCGTTCATTGAACGATGGGGCCACTCCACAGGAGCATCAATTCCGCATTTCCAGACAGCTCACGAAACAAATGAATGATCTTGCTAACCGGAACCATGTCACATTTTATACGGTTATGCAGTGTGTCTGGGGAATCATGCTTGCCAAGTACAACGATACTTCGGATGTCGTATTTGGAACGGTGGTATCCGGGAGAGAAGCGCAGGTAAGCGGGATCGAAAACATGGTTGGTTTATTTATCAACACCATTCCTGCGCGGATTCAATGGGATGAAGGACATACCTTCAAACAACTGGTTGGAGATATGCAGGCCTTATCCATTGAAGGAAGTCAGCATCACCATCTGGGTCTGGCTGAAATTGCATCTTTGAGCAGTCTAAAAAGAGATTTGATCGATCATATCATGGTTTTTGAAAATTACTCGGTGGATTCAAGTCTTGTGGAACAGGGCGCGAATGATATTGGGTTTGTCATTGAGGACGTCCATAGTCAGGAACAGACGAACTATGGATTCAATCTGATTGCAATACCTGGTGAAGAGCTAGTAATCAAGTTTGCTTATGATTCCGGCAAGTATGATGAATCCTTGATGAAGGTCATGGAAAACCATATGCTGACTCTATTGAAACAAATAGTGACAGATGAAAACTTGCGGGTCGATGACATTCAAATCATGACGAAACAAGAGCAGATCGTCCTGTTGGATCAGTACAATGATACGGGATCAGCCTATCCGAAGGGCAAAACGATGCATCAGTTGGTCAGTGAACAGGCCGCCAAGACTCCTGAACATGTTGCCGTAGCGCTGGGCGATAATGCGCTGACTTACAAACAGCTCGACATAAAATCGAATCAATTGGCAAGACATTTAAAAGCTATCGGTGTTGGATCCAATTCCATGGTGGGCATTATGGTTGAACGCTCACCCGAGATGATTGTTGGCATTCTGGCTATTATGAAGGCGGGCGGAGCGTATGTGCCCATTGACCCGGAATATCCCGCAGAACGGATTGAATTTATTCTGGAGGATAGCGGTTCATCGATCATATTGGAAATGGGAGAAGGCCATACCGGGTCAGGAAGAACATCCGTAGCGATTGATGCGGATTATAGTCATTATTCAGCAGAACCATTGGAGCAGCATGCTGGACCAGAGGATGTAGCGTATATGATCTATACCTCTGGATCGACCGGGAAACCAAAAGGCACAATGATTCCGCACAGCGGTCTGATCAACTATATTTTCTGGGCGAAGGACGTTTATTTGCAGAATCAGGAGCTTGATTTTGCCCTCTACTCCTCCTTTGCGTTTGATTTGACGATCACTTCGATCTTTACACCGCTGGTTACTGGAAATAAAATAGTGGTATATCCAACCAGCGGAGATGAACCGGTGATCCTGAATGTATTCAGGGATCAGCAAGCAGGCGTGGTTAAATTGACACCATCACATCTGAATCTGATTAAGGATATGGACAATACCCGATCCAGTATCAAGTGCCTGATTGTAGGCGGTGAGGACCTGAAATCGGAATTGGCTCGGGAAGTATACGAGAGTTTTGGAGGCAAGGTTCAGATCTATAATGAATACGGGCCAACGGAAACGGTTGTAGGCTGCATGATCCATCCGTACAATCCCGAGACGGACACGAGAATCTCAGTACCTATTGGGAAACCTGCTGCAAATGTGCAGTTATATGTGCTGAATAAACATCAGCAACTGCTTCCGGCTGGTTTGCCAGGGGAACTTTACATTGGAGGTGATGGAGTATCCCGAGGATACTTCGGACGTCCGGAACTAACGATGCAGAAGTTTGTACCCAATCCGTTCAAAGAAGGGACTACCCTATATCGGACAGGTGATCTGGTGCAGTGGATGCCAAATGGCGACATGGAATTCCTCGGACGAATCGACCATCAGGTGAAAATTAGGGGATACCGTATTGAGCCGGGAGAAATTGAGTTTCGTTTGCTGCAACAACCGGAAGTTAAAGATGTAATTGTGACCTCGCGGCAAGATGATGCTCAGCAAAGCTATCTCTGTGCGTACATCGTACCTGTGAACCCGAGTAAAACGATGGACATCGTTCAACTGAAACAGGGATTGCTTTACGAGCTTCCCGCATATATGATACCTGCATTCTTTGTTGTGATGGATCAGCTCCCATTGACGGTGAACGGAAAAGTGGACTTGAAGGCATTGCCTGAGCCTGAGGGTAGTGTGACAGCTCTGCAATCCTACACACCACCGGAAACGGAACTGGAACGCCACATGACAGATATTTGGGAGGACATTCTTCCAGTGAAGCCGATTAGCATACATGCAAATCTGTTTGAGATGGGTGCAAATTCGTTAAATGTGATGTCTTTTGTATCCCGTTTGTACAGTCTGTTGAATTTTAGAATTCCGTTTAAGGATATTTTTGAAAAACCGACCATTGCTGATCTGGCGAACTTTGTAGAGAAAGCCAAAGATCTCCTGGAGGACTATACCGAAGATTGCATGCAGCTAACCCGGACAAGCGAGAAAAATCGGATTGTTTTCTGTTTTCCCCCCGCTGCTTCAATGGGTATTGCCTACATGACACTTGCTCAGCATCTGGACTCGTTCGGAGTTTACAGCTTTAATTTCATTACTTCAGAAGATCGAATTGCTCGTTACGCCCAAATGATGATTGATATTCAAAAGGAGGGTTCGTTCACGCTGATGGGTTACTCCTCGGGTGGAGTGCTGGCCTTCGATGTAGCCAAAGAGCTTAACCGCAGAGGATACGAAGTGCGAGACCTGATTATACTGGACTCAAAATACCGAACAGAGGTGGAAGAGCATCGTCTGACTGAAGAACAAATCAGGCAGGAGATTCAGCAAAAGTTCAACATGAGTCAATATCAAGACCTTGAGAAATTGGCGAATGACTATTTGCTGGAGCTGATTACGAAGTCTTACCTGTATGTTCATGAAGCCATAACCTTTGGAACGATTGATGGTAACATCAGTTATGTGACTTCAGGACTTTTGGATGCAAATGCTTCGATTGCCTTGTGGGCCCAATCCACCACAGGACAATTCCGACAAGTGAAAGGTTACGGCAAACATATGGAGATGATCGACAAAAACTATCCGGAAATTGTGAAACAGAATGCAACGCTCATCAACGAACTCTTGCTGACAAACACTAAATAACATTTCAAGGTTGGCGTTTCGTGAGTCAGAAACGCCAACCTTTTTTTACACATGAGCATTTGCATAAATCCAAAGAGCGTCTTTCAATCACCAAGATTTAGATCGAAATGTTTCTATTCGTCTAGATCTTATACCCGAGAGTGAATTGAATCGAATTATGTAAAATGCTGACATGAAAGAAGGTTGAAATCATGCAAAATATTCGTGTACTCATTGCGGATGACGATAAGGAGATTCGAGACCTGATCCGAAAATACCTGGAGCGGGAGATGTACACCGTAGATACTGCCGCAGATGGTGAACAAGCCCTGCAGCTGTTTCAACAGCACAAATATAATATGGTCATTCTTGACCTGATGATGCCTCAAATGGACGGTATGGAAGCTTGTCGAAGAATTCGCAGTATCAGTAATGTACCCATCATGATGGTGACAGCCAAAGACCACGAAACAGACAAAATTATAGGTCTTGGCATCGGTGCAGATGATTACATTACCAAACCATTTAGCATTCATGAACTTGTTGCCAGAATTAAGGCACTCATGCGTAGATTTATGGTTCTTGGGACGGATGTTCCTGACCTCAGTGAGAGTGAGGTCATTCGCTTCAAAGGATTGATGATGAATTTGAAAACATACACAGTTGATGTTCAGGGAAAAGAGACCGATCTGACGGGCAAAGAAACAGAATTGCTCAAATTTATGATGTCCAATCCTGGTCAAGTGTTCACCAAAGCCCAATTATTCAGAAATGTATGGGATAACGGGTATTTGGATGATGACAATACCGTCATGGTACATATCCGAAAGCTACGAATGAAGATTGAATCCGATCCTTCGAATCCACAGTTTATAAAAACCGTTTGGGGTATCGGTTATAAATTTGTAGGTGAACGGGATGAATAGAGATGCCGTCTTGATGTTATCCGGTCTACAGTTGATTATCGGAGCTGGGGCACTTGTCCTGGAATACTACACGAGCTTGACGAATAGTTCACGAATGTGGTTGTTTGCAGCTTTCGTTTTCACCAGCATCTTGGTACTCGTTAATCAATATCAGATTCGAAGTAAGCAGCAATCGATTGCTGCTGAACTGCATCGGGCGGTCAATGGAGAAGGAAAAAGAAGAATATTAAGCAAAGGGAATGTACTGCTGGATGAGATCGTTTTTGCAGCAAATGACCTGATGGAGCAGCTTGAAAGCGTAAAGATCGATGCCCAGCGCTCTCAGGCAGCAAGAAAGAGTCTGCTTTCCAGCATTTCTCATGATATTCGCACACCTCTAACTTCGATGATTGGTTATGTGGATGCGCTCAAGGATGACATTGCTTCGACAGAAGAAGAGAGAAGAGACTATATGGATATTTTGTCGCGAAAATCGAAGGACTTGAAAAAAATGATAGATGAGATGTTCACCATGGCCAAACTGGATGCAGACGAGATGCCCATGCAGGCTGAGCCGTTGGATCTGGCCGAATTGACCAGGGAGATTTTGATTGAATTTATACCCAGTCTCAAAAAAGCAGAGATGGATCTAGAAATTCAGATTCCGGATTACCCTTGCTTCGTTATGGCAGACAGGCTGAGTATCAATCGCCTCATCAGTAATCTGATTCAAAATTCTATCCAGTATGGACATGAAGGGGGCGTTCTGGGAATTGAAATAGCAAGTTATCATCTCAATTTCCAATTAACCGTATGGGATCAGGGACCAGGGATATCGGAGAAAGAGCTAAATCTGGTGTTTGAACGTATGTATCGCAGTGACCACTCACGTAGCCCTGTCTTTGGAGCAAGCGGGCTTGGGCTTTCGATTGCCCGGACACTGGCTGAGAAAAATGAGGGGCATTTGCAGGCGGAGAGCACACCTGGTGTGAAAACATCCTTTATATTCACGATCCCCAAGTATAAGCGGCTGTCACAGTCACAGCACAATTAAGAGATAGTTAAGATTTGGATAAGCGCTATTTAAAATCTGAAACCTAGAATGAAATTATCAGTTCTTGGAAGGAAGGTGCGCTAGACGTGAGTGTAATTATCAAAACAACAAATCTTACCAAACAATACGGGACTCAAAAATCAGTTAATTCACTGAACATGACCGTTCAACAAGGTGGGATATACGGGTTTCTTGGACGCAACGGGGCAGGGAAAACAACAACAATCCGTATGCTGCTCGGTCTAATCAAACCAACGCATGGTGAGATTGAGATATTTGGAGAGAACCTGTTTACCAATCAAAAAGAAATATTAAGACGAACCGGCTCGATTGTAGAAGTACCCGGGTTTTATGAGAATCTGACTGCCCGCGAAAATTTATCTATCAACGGTCGAATCATGGGGATATACAAAAAGAATGCAATTGAGGACTCGCTTGAAATCGTAGGTCTGCAAAATGAAACCAAAAAATTGGTTGGCAAATATTCTTTGGGGATGAAGCAACGGTTAGGCATTGCCCGAGCCCTGTTGCACTATCCAGAATTGCTGATTCTTGATGAACCTACCAATGGACTTGATCCGATTGGGATCAAAGAAATTCGCAGGCTGATTAAAAATTTGGCCACGGAGAGAAATATTACCATCTTGATCTCAAGCCATATTTTATCGGAAATTGAACAACTGGTTGATTACATGGGTATTATTCATGAAGGGAACCTGCTGGAGGAAATTTCATTTGAGCAGCTTCGGAAAAGGAACCGTAAATACACCGAATTTCAAGTTTCAGATGATAATAAGGCTGCGGTCATTCTCGACGGTTTGGATCAGGCTGAATATGAAATTCATGATGAACGCAATATCCGGGTGTATTCCCATCTTGGACAACAAGGGAAGCTAAACAGAATCTTTATGGAGAATGACATCAATGTAACCAAAATTATGGTGAGTGAGGATCGTTTGGAAGATTATTTCACCAAGCTGGTTGGAGGTGGAACCATTGGTTAATTTGCTCTACACTGAACTTCTCAAGCTGAAACGCTCCAAAATGTTTCTGCTTAGTATCATCGGAGCGGCCGTTGCCCCTTTGATGGTAGCTGCTGCCATGTTTGTGCAAATGAAAACAAAGGAGCCTTATCTTGTTGCACAATTCAGTGTGCTTATGTCCAACACAAGCATATATGCTGTACTGGTCATTGGAGTTCCATTGTATGGTGTCATTACTGCTTATCTGTATAACAGGGAATATGCGGAAGATACAATGAAGAATCTGCTGACCATTCCGGTTTCCAGAGTCGCTCTGCTAATGTCCAAATGGATTTTGTTGCTGGGATGGATTATGCTGCTTACATTATCAGCGTGTGCGCTGGCGATCATTTTTGGTTCGCTGGGTCAATTTGCAGGTCTTACTCCACAGTTTGTGCTTAACTCGTTCAGCAATTATGTAGTGGCAGGTCTGCTGTTGTTTCTGTTGTCGACCCCGATCATTCTGATTACGCTCGTATTAAAAAGTTTTGTCCCGGCGATTATCGTAACCATTATTATTACACTGGTGAATGTGATGCTTGCTACTAGTGAACACCGCGGATTATTTCCATGGACCGCAGCACTGGATATCGCGAATGGAACACTGGAAGCCAAATATCCTCCAGAGTATTCATATATTTCGATCGCTGCTACATCCATCATTTGTCTTGGACTGGCCATTGGTTATTTTAAGAAAATAGATATTCATTAGATCTTGTCTTCAAACTCATCCAAACCTTCTCCGAAACATGCAAAACCCTAATCAATTCGGTCGCATATGACTGCGAAAAACATAATGGAGAAGCCCTGATCAGTATGGATCAGGGCTTCTTTTTCAATGATCAGGTTAACCCGTAATTACGGGTTGGCCTTTTTTGTTCGGTTTACGATAGGGGAAGCCGGGATGGAAAGCATAACGTCCACTGCCTGTTCCCCAATATCACTTAATGATATATACTTACCTGATCAAATGTGATATTGATAATCAATATCAATTATTAAGTGATGTATACATTGGAAAAAGTGAAACGAGGAGTGCGGGTAGATGCAAGAGGAAGAAGCAAGACAGGGATTTACACCAGAGATGATTGATATGATGGCCAGTATCTGGACACGTTCGATCATTACATTAATAGATGTACGCTTTCAGAATGTAGCGTCACGATACCCGTTGGAGCAATATAAAATGCCTAGTAGCATGTTTATCTATGCATATGGGGGAGAAGCGCAAATCCAACTGAATGAAACCACATTTGCAATGGAACGCTTCGGTTTAGTTCACGGCGGGAAGGGGAGCCTGCTCAGTATTACGCCTAAAGAGGAGATGGTGAAGACATTTATGGTGTTTTATAGAGCAGAATCACCTCTCTTTTTCAAGAAACATCTGCAACAATTACTGGAGCAAGTGAATCCATTTGTTCAACAGTTTGGTTATACGCCAAGTAATCCTATCTTGCTACGCGATTGGTTCCAACGGATGATGAATGGCTGGAAACGTGGCAAGGCGATGGATCAGCTACAGGCCAAAAGTTTTCTATATCAATTGATTCATGAGGTGTACAGGGATTTGGAGGGTGGTGAGATTCGGTATCTCCAGCCAGATCCAGCCTGTTCTGCCAAGGTATATCTCGATAAACATTACAGGGAGCCGATTATGTTCCAACAAATTGCCGATATGTTTGGGATCAGTGGTGGACAATTGACGCGGTTGTTCAAAAAAAGGGAAGGGATGAACTTACAGGAGTATCTCATTCAGAGAAGGATTGAAGCTGCCTGTCATGACTTGAAACATACAGAAGCGACGGTTAAAGAAATCGCAACGGGAGCTGGTTTCACAGATGAGAAAAACCTGTTCCGCATGTTTAAGAAGCATTACAAGATGACGCCAAGTGATTATCGGAAAATAAACGCACTATCCATGCAGGTTGATGGTATTGATAATGATTCTCATCTCCCTTACGATGAGAGGGAACTAGCGAGTCTAGTCAAGTCTTATAGAGATGGGGAATCAATGATGTTTGGAACATTAAGAAGTAAAGAAATGATTTTGGCGGCGGCGATAAGCATGATGCTCTTATTGACGGCATGTACGTCGGGGACGCCAGCGAATAATGGGGGAACGGCAAATACAACACCTGCGCAGACACAGCAGGCGACACAACAGGAAGGGTCGGAGACAAAAGCTTCAGAAGCAGTCTCGCAGACCAGAACGATATCCACAGTTAAGGGTGATGTTGAGGTACCTAACAACCCTCAGCGAGTTGTAGTTGATTATTTGGTTGGTGATGTGGTAGCCCTAGGTGTAACGCCTTTAGGTGTGGCTAGAGCTGCACGGGGAGAGACGGAGCCTGTATATGCTAACCAGATTACAGACTCCATAAAAGTAGCCATGGAGCCGGAAGATATCATGACGCT
Source organism: Paenibacillus sp. FSL M7-1414 (assembly GCF_038003195.1). Taxonomy (NCBI): domain Bacteria; kingdom Bacillati; phylum Bacillota; class Bacilli; order Caryophanales; family Paenibacillaceae; genus Paenibacillus; species Paenibacillus sp. FSL M7-1414. The sequence continues at coordinate 2,954,039 of NZ_JBBOOS010000001.1, forward strand.
TGAGCCTGATCTTATCATTTTGGCATGGAGTGATGAGTCGTATGATGATTTATCCAAAATTGCCCCGACCATTTATGTTCCCTATGGTGATATGACTACAGAAGAGCGGATACAATTTATTAGCGATGTTTTGAACAAACAGGAAGAGGCTAAGGATGTTTTGAATGCTTATACCGGAAAAATCGAAGAAGCAAAGCTAGCCTTTCAGAATGCGGGCCTATCCGATGTGACGATTACAGTTGGAGAATTCAGTGATAAAAGTAACTACATAGCTGGAGCCAAGCATGCCGTTGGCGAGCTTGTTTACGATGAACTTCAATTGCAGGCACCTTCAAAAGTCCAAACGGATATTATCGATGCAGATAAATATTGGGGCGATGTCTCCATGGAAGTATTACCCGCTTACTCTGGGGATTATATGATCTTCTTAGGAGATGGAAACGTTGCTTCTGATAATGCAGTGTGGAATGCCATACCTGCTGTGCAACATGATCGGATCGTAAAGGTAGATTCTTCGCTATCTTGGTCCACCGACGTAATGACTTCCAGTGCATTGATTGATTATATTGTTAGTCAATTGCTAGCATTAGCTAAATAAGAGTTAGAACGAAATTTTAATTGAGCACTCCAAATTTTCAAACATGACCAGTCGAATTTATGGACGTTAATATCCATATTCGTTTGGATTGTAAATAGGTGATGAAAGGGAAACGAGATGAAAAGCAAGCCTGAACAAAAACGCCGTGGGGCGATGAACTTCACCATGTATATGGTAATAGGGCTTGGATTAACGGTTCTCATGTCGGCGGCATCCATTATGTTTGGTGCTGCTGATATGAGGTTAGCAACGGTATGGGAGGCTATTTTCCGATTTGATCCAATGCTCACTGAACATCAAATTATTCAAACCATGCGTCTCCCGCGTACCGTAGCTGATCTGATCGTTGGGTGCAGCCTTGCGGTATGTGGCGCTATCATGCAGGGGACAACGCGTAATCCGCTGGCCGACTCCGGGCTGATGGGGATTAGCTCTGGCGCAGCATTTGCAATTGCACTATGCCTGGCCTTTCTGCCGGGTTATTCGTATTGGCAGATGATGTTGTTCGCTTGTCTGGGAGCAGCGATCGCCACCGGTATGACTTACTTTACCGCGTCACTGGGCAATCGCGGAATGACGCCTCAGCGGCTTGTACTGGCAGGTCTGTCTATTTCAATGTTGTTTGGCGCACTCAGTCAGTACTTGGCAATCAATTATGATTTGGGACGAGCATTGACATTCTGGACGGCGGGTAGCACAGCGGGGGTCAAATGGGGAGAATTGCTGATTATCTCACCGCTCTTTGTTGGTGGTATACTGCTGGCACTGGCGCTGTCCCCTTCCGTTACATTGCTCAGTTTGGGAGATGATGTGGCAAGTGGACTCGGCATTCGTAGCGGACTGGTCAAGATTTTGTCGACAATTATTGTACTTGTGCTGACTGGATTGGCTGTTGTTGTCGTTGGCCCTGTTGGTTTTGTGGGTCTGATCACCCCGCATATTGTGCGATATATGGTAGGTGTCGACTATCGATACATTATTCCGGCAGCGGCTTTATATGGTGCGTTGCTGACCGTATCGGCTGATTTGGCTGGACGTTTGATCAATAAACCGTTCGAAACGCCGATTGCCATTATATTTTCTATCATTGGTGTGCCGTATTTTCTCTTCTTGGCTCGAAGACAAAGGAGGGAATATGAATGATCAAGCGGCGTTATACGATGAAACGAGGCATTATCATCAATGTAGTGCTTGTGGTGCTCATACTTGTGTTTGCGATCATTAGCATGAATTCTGGCAAAATGAATCTTTCACCGCTAGAAGTGCTGAACGTTCTCATAGGAAACGGTACCGATAAGCAAAATCTGATTGTGTTTGATTTTCGTTTGCCTCGAATTGTACTTTCGATTTTGGTAGGTCTGGGAATGGGAGCGGCGGGGGTCGTGATGCAGAGTTTGCTGCGTAATGACATGGCTAGTCCGGGAACACTGGGAATTAGTTCGGGATCGGGTTTGTTTGTCCTGTTCTTCGTTGTATTCATTGCATCCACAGGCAAGAGTTCCTTTATTGCTCTGCCTCTGTTGGCTTTTGTTGGCGGACTATTGGCAGCGGGTTTGATCTTCTTATTATCGTATCGCCGCGGACGAGACATCTCGCCAATCGGTTTGATCTTGACCGGGGTCGCGTTAGGAAGCGGGTACGGGGCGCTGACGACCTTCTTGACACTCAAGCTGGATGATTCGCAGATGAACTTCATGCTGTATTGGCTGGCGGGAAGCCTATGGGGCGATGATTGGGGTTATATTTCCATACTGACACCATGGGTCTTGATCTTACTCGGCTATATTTTTTACAAGGCTCGCATACTGAATGCCCTCCATTTGGGCAATCAGACAGCACAGGGGCTTGGTGTTTCCGTGAAGCGACAGTTCTTGGGGTTGTCAATCGCTGCTGTTGCTTTATCCTCTGGCAGTGTAGCTGTGGGAGGCAGCTTCTTTTTCGTTGGATTGATCGCTCCGCATATGGCCAGAAAACTGGTCGGTCCCGATCACAAATTGCTCATTCCGGCTGCCAGCTTGGCTGGGGGACTAGTCGTGGTGTTGGCTGACACGATTACGCGCACGGTTAGCCTCGTAGGAGATGTGCCAACAGGAATCGTTATTACAGTTATTAGTGTTCCATATTTTCTTTATTTACTAGCAAAAGCCAAATAACACAATCAATAATATACTCGGAATTTTTTGTGGAAAACGGTTTGGCAGGACTGTGCGCTGCATTTTAAAGCAGAATGCACGATATCAAAAGTTCAAACATCGAAGTTACCCTGTATTACCGCTATGCTTTTTAAACAATAGCTATAGAAAAAGATGCCATTACGAGGATATCGTATTGGCATCTTTTGATTTTTTCTAATTTGATAGTTAATTTGATACTGGAGAATTATTCAAGATTTATATGGCAGGTTCATCCGACAGCTGAAAACGGGAAACGAAATACCAGATGAGCTCGCGACGTGAGGATACCTTGGTTTTGGCGAAAATGGATTTTAAATGATCCTGAACCGTGTAGACGGAAATATGCATCGCAGCAGCAATTTCCTTGGACGAATAGCTGCGTAGCACATATCCGAGCAGTTCCCGCTCTCGACTGGATAATCCATGGCTTTCAGCGAGCAAGGGCAGTAAATCCTGTGGCATCGCCTGCTCCAAACGGATAGCAATCTGATCCGGCCCTGTAAGCTGTTGCATGAGACTAGCATGAAGTATGAGGTAACGCCCATCCGGAAGTTGGATGCAAACTTTGGAGGGTGATTCGGGAGCGATCTGAGTATCCACGACCAGTTCTGCCCGATTCTTGCGCTGCAGGTGGGAACTCACTGCACGTACCGGACGGGGCAGAACATCAGGCCCTACATGTTCCAGCTTGCGCAATTGGGACAGCCAATATTGAGCGGAGGCGTTCAGGGATAAGAGCTGGAACGTGTCTGAGGTGATCAAAATTCCGGGTTCCTCGGGACTTTCACTCGTGATCTCATCGATCAGTGTCAAGCTCGTGGACCGCAGCATCGATGCAATAGAAGCGGTCCAGGACTGAATCATCCACCGCTCCTCCTCTGTAAAGACAGCACTTTCTGTCTTACGATACAGGGTCAGATATCCCCAGCAAGCGTCTCCACTAACCAATACAGCACGTAGTTCATCACCGAACCCCGCTGGCTGAAGAATGTTGATATAACGTTGGCTTTGTTCAAGCTGTGAGTTCATAGACGTATGAAGTGTAGCTGTATGCTCACCGCTGCGAATTAATTCAGCGTATTTATGTATATCTTCTTCCATGTATTCATTGATGAATAACCGATCATGAATGGCCTCAATGCCATCTTCTGTCACAGCTCCTGTGGAGAGAAGAGTCAGAGGATCAACGGTAGTGAAACAGTATGCGTCGTAATGTACAACCGTATGGATCTGCTTGAGAACAGCTTCCCGATAGGTACGTGAGGTCCAGGTTCCTTTTTCAAGAGAAGTGATAAGTCTATGGTTCCGATCAATACGTGATGTCAACAAGATTACTCCTCTCTCTGTGCGCATATCCCAATGTTCTGGGATTGTAGGCTCGCCGTATCCTTCTATAATGAAATTAGACGAACAACGAGTCAAGTCTAACTTCAATTCAAGAGGAGTGCGGTGTCCATGAATCACAATCTATCACCGATGAGCTGGGAAACAGCAGATGTTCATCGTTACGAACAATCGATAGCCCTGAAAATTCCGGGTTATTCTCATATGCATGATCTAATGGAACGGCTGCTTTCAGCATCTTTCGCGAATAACAATGATATTCATATCCTTGTTGCCGGTGCGGGAGGGGGAAAAGAGATTGCTCTGCTCGGATCACGTCATGCCGGTTGGACATTGACTGGAGTAGATCCATCACAGCCCATGCTGCAACTTGCTGAGAAACGAGTCACGGAAGCGGGCATCGGTTCCAGAGTGAAACTGCAACCTGTCACGGTTGAAGAATTGCCGGAGGATATTGTATATGATGGGGCGACAAGCATGCTCATGTTACATTTCCTTCAGGGGATGGAGGCCAAGAGAACGTTTCTGACCAGCCTCGCAGCTAGACTTAAACCGGGTGCACCACTGATCATTGCGGCTGTAAATGCCGATCTTCGTTCACCTGCACATCCAATCATGATGCAAGCTTGGAAGGATCACATGTTGAGTGTGGGCGTCCTTCCTGAAGAGTGGGAGCGCTTTGCTGCTTCCCTGGGCCGTGAATCCGATCCAATATCCTCTGAAGAGATGACTCAGCTACTGACCGAATGCGGTTTCTCACATATTACACGTTACTTCGGGGCGTTCTGGGTGGAGGGGTATTATGCAATTCGAAACTAGCGTGAAGCCTATTAAAGATCAGATCTGGGTGGTTGGTGGTTATGGTCAAGTGGGGCAGATGATATGTACTCAACTGGGGAAATTGTTCCCGGGTAAAGTATGGGCTGCGGGTACACGCATGAACCGTGCGGAAGAGTTCAGCAGGTCTACAGGTGGTGCTGTGCTACCGCTTCAACTGGATGTAACAAAACCTGTGGAGCCATCCATGTTACGGCCTGTGAAGCTGGTCATCATGTGTGTGGATCAGAGCGATACCCGTTTTGTTGAAGCCTGCGCACAAGCCGGAACCGACTATATTGATATTTCTGCAAAATATGATTTTCTCGCTCAGGTTGAACAGCTCCACACCAAAATGCAACGTTCCAAATCGACCGCGATCCTCAGCGTTGGATTATCACCTGGAGTGACTAATTTGCTTGTGCGCGAAGCGACCATGCATATGGATCAGGTGGAGGAAGCAGACATTACCGTAATGCTGGGACTTGGAGAGAAGCACGGAAAAGCTGCCGTGGAGTGGACCGTTGATCAGATGAATGCCACTTACCAAGTGATGCAAAAGGGCAAACCTGCTGAGGTACAAAGTTTCGGTGATGGCAAACGTATTGATTTTGGAGCAAAACTTGGGCAACGGAAGGCCTATCGATTTAACTTTTCGGATCAGCATGTGGTTGCTCGGACGTTACGTATTCCAACCGTATCTACCAGACTCTGTCTGGACTCCCGCTGGATCACAAGATCCATGGCAATCTCCAAACGTGCAGGGTTGTTTTCGTTGTTGCGTATCCCGTCTATTCGGAATGGAACGGTTAAGGCATTTGGCCTTATTCCTGGGGGAGAAGCGATGTATGCAGTCAAGGTCGATGCCGTAGGATGGGAAAATGGTGAGCAAATCCGCGTCGAACAACTACTGATCGGTGCAAAGGAAGCAGATGCAACAGCAGCGGTAGCTGCAGCCGTGGCAGAACGCGTATATAGAACGGAGTCAGAGTTGCCACATGGTGTGTTTCATATTGAAGAGTGTCTCTCTTTGCAAGACATTCAGGATGCACTTCATACGCCACTAAAGGTGAACACCAAGATCACCTAGTTTCATGTTCTTTTGCTGAGAACCTCCGATCTGCTATGATGGAACAATAATCATGGCATGAATGGAGGGAGATCATGAACTGCGTTGCTGTATTACCTTATTACAAAGTACAGAGAGAAGTGACGGGTCTCGCCCAAGAGATTGAGATGAATGCCCGCTCCATGATTCTGTATTCAGATAAAATCGTGACCAAATACCGCGAGTTCAACATCACGGAAGTGTTTGATATGTCATTTCGCCGTATGGGTGATGAAGGTGGATTTTTCTATTTGCACACAAGCACAGGAGTATATCCATATATGGTCGAAATCGACCCGAAACCGTTTATACAACATTTCAGAAAGATGACGATCCAAAAATTAAAATGACTTGACCTTGCCGTTACGTGAAGGCTTACCCTCGGATATGGCAAGAACTATAACCAATTCAGAGGAGCCGTGAATGTAATGAGTATACTGATTCAGCAAGCTACGATCCTAACGATGAAAGATGCCGATGCCCCCTTTACGGGGGATATTCGTGTTGAGGGTGATCGCATTACGCAGATTGCTGATCACATTCTGCCTCACCCGCAAGATGAGATTATCGATGGACGCAATAAGGTTGCCATGCCAGGACTGATTAATGCCCACCAACATACACCGATGAGTCTGCTCCGGGGATTCTCGGATGATTTGAAGCTGATGGACTGGCTCGAACGCAAAATGCTGCCTGCTGAAGCACGGATGAACCCGGAAGACATCTATTGGGGTGCCAAGTTATCCATCGCCGAGATGATCCGTTCGGGTACCACTGCTTTTGCGGATATGTATATCCATATGAACGAAATTGCAGAAGCGGTTAAACAAACGGGTATGCGGGCATCGCTTACACGTGGGATGGTATTCATGGAGGAGGATGGGGGACGCAGGTTGCAGGAAGCGATTGATCTTGTGCAACGCTGGTCTGGAGCGGCCGAGGGACGGATAACAACCATGTATGGGCCCCACTCACCCTACACTTGTTCCATGGAGCCGCTTCGTGAAGTCATTGCCATGGCTGTCACAGAGGATATCCCGCTACATATTCATCTGGCTGAGACGAAGGAAGAAGTCGTGAAGATTCGTGAGCGCTATGGCATGACACCGACAGAGTATCTGGAAGAGGCGGGAATGTTCGAACAGGCACATGTGTTGCTTGCACATGGTGTGCACCTCAATCGAAGGGACATCGGCAGATTGAAGGGCATGCGCGGCGGTGTAGCACACAATCCAGTCAGCAATCTGAAGCTGGGCTGTGGAATTGCTCCAATTACCGAGATGTTGGCTCAGGGAATTAACGTTGGAATCGGAACGGATGGAGCGGGAAGTGCCACAACCGTGGATATGTTCGAGGAGATCAAAGCCGCGACCTGGCTGCAAAAGCTGGACTATAGCGATCCCACTCGCTTGCCAGCCAATTATGTACTAAGCTTGGCTACACGTGGAAGTGCTAGTCTGCTGGGTCTACAAAATGAAGTGAGTATCCTTGAGGTGGGGCACAAAGCTGATCTGATCCTGATCGATCTGGCGAAACCACATCTTCAACCGGTACATGAGGTAGAATCGTTACTGGCTTACAGCGTAAATGGGGCGGACGTGGACACCACGATCGTGAATGGCCAGATCCTCATGAGAGGCAGAAAGCTGCTCACGATCGATGAGGATGAACTTTACCGTGAGGTGAAGGTTAGAGCCAAACGGATTGTTGAGGGAATTTAATTTTAGGTGAATATGATCCGAACTGGAAAATGATTTGTGTTCAAAACGCTATGGAGGCATACTCCATAGCGTTTTTTGTCGAATTGCAACTGGAAGTAGTTCCATGGTCCTGTTCAGAATCGGTTCAGAATGACTCGTTATACTGAGCATGTAGTTGTTCAAATTTGAAATGTACACGAGGAGGAACATGAATTGAAGGGGAAACAAAACAAAAAACGGCTTAAGCCGATATTGAAAAAAAGCATGTTGACTGCGCTCGGATTGGGCATTGCATTGCCTATAGGTGGAACGCTCCCGCAGGCTAACGCAGGAGTCATTGGTCCGGAGATTAAGATTTCACAACCTGTTCTTAACGATGGCATTAACTGGTTAAGTTATTCATCGGCACAAGATAATCCTTCTTTTGTGCCCGAAGTGCCTATTGAGGTAACCACCAATAATATCATCAGAATCAATCTAAGTACACAATTTCGATCCGATGAGTATAGCCCGCCTACAGCCAGCTCAAGTGATAACAGCATCGCTGAGGCGTATGTAGAAACGAGACAGGATGAGAATATGACAACGCCTGTCAGTACATTGGTGGTTATTCCTCGCCAAAGCGGCAAAATCAACATCGAATTGAAAGCGAATTATATGATCTCTGGTGCACCAGAGACTGTTACGGATAACATTGAACTTTACATTAGTAAAAAAGGGGATGTAAATGCAGACGGAAAAGTGAATTCTTTGGATGCCGTAGACCTTTTCAATTATATTCGTAACATGATGACTCGCCGCAGCTTTTCTTATGTAGAGATGAACCGAATGGATGTAGATCGTAATACGGAACCCACTCTGGGGGACATGGATGCTTTGTTAATAGGATACAAAGGCAAAACACTTGGTGGAAAAAACAATGACTATGTGTTGACCTTTAAGCAAGTAGATGATGCGCCGTATGTACTAAATGGTGAATTGAAGAATGCCATGTTAATTGGAAATGAAATTGGCGTTAGTCATTATATAATGGATATTGATTACAATGATTACATTAATACTCCTTCTTACCAGTGGTACCGCGCAACAGAAGCTTCGAGAGAAGATATGGTGCCAATCGAGGGGGAAACAGGAGCAAAGTATACCGTTAAAGATGAGGACGAAGGTTATTATCTTGTGCTCGAAGTTATTACTCAGTCCACTTGGGACTCGAATACGGAGCCTAGAAAAGTATACATTGTTGGAAAAGAAAAAATACAACGCCTTGATTAATTCATATTTTTTATTTTAGATAACGAATAACAATACATTTTCTATCTTTACCATACGATCTATCAATTGATACAGACATGGAGGTTATCAAATGTTTCAACCGAAAAAGAAACGTCCTAGAATCAGAAGAACAATGTCAGGTCTCATCGCACTGACGCTACTCTCGTCTATCGTATTCCCTAGTATTGCTGGGGCAGAGCCGGCAGAACCATCACAGGTGCAGTTTGCAAATGTTAGTGTACAGGCAGGGCAGACCGTTCATGTACCTGTTGCATTGAAGAAGTCCTATTTCGGGGTGAAAGCTTATAATATGCAGATTGATTATGATACGTCTGCACTGGAAATTGTTCGGATCACGCCTAAATCTGTCAACGTCATCAGCACATCCCCAAATGAAGATGGTGTAGCAGACTTCCAGTACCAAATTAATAATGCGGAAGGCTGGGTACGGATCATCTGGGTTGATTTTACTGGGGGTGACCACTCAATTGTAGATGAAACCCAATTATTTGATATGGAAATCAAAGCCAAAAGCAATGCGGCGCCTGGAACGAAACAGCTATCCGTAGATCAAACTGATTCAGAACATTGGCATTTTACAAATGTAGAACACAATAGTGGCGCTCAGTTGTTTGGTGGAACAATCACAATTACAGCAGCAAACTCAGGTGGCGACAATTCTGGTTCGACACCTACACCGAATCCTGGTAACTCTTCAGGTGGAGGAGGAGGAAGTGTATCACCAACTTCACCAGTCGTTACCCCAGTTCCATCGACTCCGGCGGTAACTAAAGGTGTAGACATCTATGTGAACGGTCAGAAACAGGAACAGTCTGCTACGGCTAGCACATCAACGGTAAACAATCAGGTTACCACTACTGTTCACGTGGATAATGACAAAGTCATCAATCAGGTTGGAAGTGGACTAAAAACGCTTCTGCTACCTATTACAGGTACTGGCAAGGGTGCGGTCGTTGGTGAACTGAACGGCAAGTTGGTCAAAACAATGGAAGGAAGTAATGCCGAAGTTGTCATTCAGACTGATAGCGGTACGTACACACTTCCAGCTAACCAGATTCAGGTGGATCAGATTCTGAACCAATTCGGAAGCACGGTTCCATTGGAAGATATCACAATCCAAATCGCTATTGTGCCTAGTGCCACATCTAAACAAACAGCAATTCAGGCTGCAGCGGGTAAGCTGGAGAACACAACGGTGATCGCAGCTCCGATTGATTTTGAAGTAAAAGCGATTTGGAATGGACAGCAAGTTAATGTAGATCGTTTCAACTCTTATGTAGAGCGCTCCATTACTTTGCCAGAAGGTGTCGATGGTTCAAAGATCACGACAGGAGTTGTGCTTCAGCCAGATGGCAGCCTGCTGCATGTACCGACAAAGGTTATCAAAGGTAACGTGCAAGATTCTGCTATTATTAACAGCTTGACGAACAGCACTTACGCTCTGATCTATCATCCGGCAACATTCAGCGATGTATCAAGTCACTGGAGTCGGGATGACGTACAGGATCTGGCATCCCGTCTGATCGTACAAGGTACCGGTGAGAGCGTGTTTGCGCCAGACCGGAGTATTACACGGGCAGAGTTTACGGCTGTTCTGTTAAGAGGTTTGGGGCTCCACTCCCCGTGCAGTACAGAAGCGGCATCGTTCACAGATGTGAAGACTGGCAGCTGGTATGAGGATGAGGTTCAGACGGCTGTGTCCTACGGCCTAATCTCAGGTTATGCTGACGACAGCTTCCGTCCGAATAGCGAAATTTCTCGTGCTGAAGCGCTGACTATTGTGTCACGTGCGATGAAACTGGTCGGTCTGGCACAGGCCGACGCGTCAGAGACAACAAGTCTGCTTAGCACATACAGCGATAGCGCTAAAGTACAGGCTTGGGCAGCAGAGCCAGTTGCATCCGCGATTAAACAAGAGCTGGTACAAGGTGCTGATGGCAAACTGATGTCCGATGCAGACATTAGTCGTGCGCAGTCGGCAGCGATTGTGAAAAGGCTGCTGGCAAAAGCGGGATTAATCTAAACTTTATAAGTTGAACTAAAGATTATTTACACTGACACTACGACGACAGAATAACCTTCCAATCGCTGTTATCCCCAGATTTTTTGAATCCCTTTTCCGAAGGTGAAAATCCGGGGATAAAGGCGAACGCTTCGCTTTTTCAGGTTTTTTCTGTCTTCTCCGTTATCGTGTAAATGATTAGTTTAACTTATATTATCAAATGCAATAACGAAATAAGATAAACCGAATCCTTATATCTAAGGATTCGGTTTTTTTGTATATAGTTCTTTCGAACAACCTCTTATAGGTGCAATGGTCCAGTTCATTATCAGTTCATACTGATTTGTTACGATATGAACATCAAATAGATAGATATCGTGCATGATCAGGAGAGGAAGAGATCCATATGAAAATACTAGAAGTTAAAAATGTGAAGAAATCATACACCTTATATGGAAAAGAAAAAGTTCCCGTACTCCACGGTTTGAACCTGAGTTTTGAGACAGGGGAATTTGTCTCCATCCTTGGCGAATCTGGCTGCGGTAAGTCGACACTGATGAATATCATTGGTGGTATGGACTCCGACTATGAAGGGGACGTCGTTGTTCGTGGCAAGAACTTAAGTGCCATGACAGAGAAGGAAATGGATGATTATCGGAAGAATAATATCGGCTTTGTCTTTCAAAATTTCAATCTGATCCCGCATCTGTCTGTCCTCGAAAATGTAACGATTGCGATGCAAATGACGGATACCAATGAGAAGGATCGCAACCAACGTGCTGTTGATATATTGACAGAGGTGGGACTGAAGGATCATCTGAACAAACGTCCCAACCAGTTATCTGGCGGTCAGAAGCAACGGGTTTCCATCGCACGGGCATTATCCAACAATCCCGATATTATTCTTGCAGATGAACCGACGGGTGCTCTGGACAGGGAAAACGGAGATCAAATCCTCGCTCTGCTCGACAGTATAGCCAAAAAGGGAATGCTGGTGATTGCCGTAACTCACTCGCAGAAAGTCGCTGACTCCGGTACACGGATTGTGAAGGTTGAAGAGGGGCGTATTAGTGATGATATTCACCTGAAAGATCCTTCTACGGCTGTTTACGAGAGTGGTCAGGATTCTTCCCGTAGCCTGAGCTTGCTTGCTTCATTCAAGATGGCACTTAAAAATATGAAACTCAACGGCAAGCGTAATGTTCTGGTCGCTTTGGGTGGATCTATAGGTATATTAAGTGTACTCCTGATGCTCTCCTTGGGGAATGGAATAACGACGTATATGAATGACGAAATCAATTCAAGTATGGACCCTTTGCTCGTGGATATAACAAAGCCGAGTGAAGAAGCCAAGGACATGCAAGGTCCCGAGGCCTTGATGGCACCAGGTGAACCGTTCACCAAAGCTGATGTAGAGACGATTCGCAATTTTCCTAATGTGGATCATGTAGAGACAATTACGACCATTACAGGCAAATCCACTATGGTGAATGAAAAACAAAGTGTAGGACTCACGCAGTTAACAACGTTAACGGATGCTTTTGATCCAGCACTGATGACAACGGGGGTCCTTCCTGTAGAAAATCAGATGCTGTTACCTCTCGATACAGCGAAACAATTAAGCGGAAATGACCAAGCTGAAACCATGATCGGCAAGTCCGTGTTTTTATATATCAATGAGATGGATAGTAATAATAAACCAGTGACTTTGGAGAAAGAAGTAACAATCTCAGGGATCTACGAAGCGGCAGATCGGCAATCTCCAATGCAACAATCCCCGGGATACATTTCATCAGAGACGTTGGAGCAAATGTATGCGGACGAAGGAATAACAATCGGGCCGATTCAGGTTAACGCCTATGCAACCGATATGAAATATGTAAATGATATCAATGAAGCTGCTGTAAACGCTGGTTTCGCAGGCTCCCAAATGGCCAAGGTCATGGAGAATATCACCACATATGTAAGTATGGCTTCCATTGTACTTGCGGGTATTGCAGGTATTTCGTTGATCGTATCCGGTATTATGATACTGGTAGTACTCTACATTAGTGTCGTGGAACGGACAAAGGAGATCGGAATTCTTCGGGCGATTGGAGCAAGAAAGAAAGATATCAAGCGAATATTCTTCTCCGAATCTGCCTTATTAGGCGTATTTAGTGGTATTATTGCGGTAATCTTTGCAGTGATCATTAGTTATGTGTTAAACATTCTTTTGGACAATGCGTTTGGAGCCAAACTCATTAATCTCTCGGGATATTATATCTTGTTTGGTATCGTGGTAAGTACAGCGATTAGTATTGTTGCCGGTTTGATGCCATCATCAAAAGCGGCGAAGCTGGACCCGATGGAATCCTTACGATACGAATAAATATCAATTTTGGAAAGGATAATGGCTACATGAACACAATTCTGGTGGTGGACGATGATTCCCATATCCGCAAATTAATCCGAATTTATCTTGAAAAGAATCAATTCTCCGTGCTTGAAGCACCAGACGGTCAAGAAGCGTTAGATATCCTCTCTAATACGAAAGTTGATCTGGCGATTGTGGATGTGATGATGCCACGAATAGACGGCATTGAACTGACGGAAGATATTCGGTCTTATCTGGATATTCCCATCCTGATGGTGACTGCCAAGGGAGAATCTAAGGACAAAGTCAGAGGATTTAACGCCGGGTCAGACGATTACCTGGTTAAACCATTTGATCCTGTGGAGTTAATCTTGCGTGTAAAATCGTTACTGAAACGATATAACAAAAGTTCATCAAACATGATTCAGATCAGCGGTGTAACGATTGATTTGGGCAATCTGATGGTTGTTTCGGATGGACAAACTATCGAATTGAAAAAGAAGGAATGTGAATTGTTATTTTCTCTGGCGAGTTCGCCAGGGAAAATATTCACACGTACACAGCTTATAGATGACATATGGGGCATCGATTACGAAGGAGATGAGCGTACGGTTGATGTACATATCAAACGGTTAAGGGAACGCCTTGAACATGTTCCTGAGTTAGTGATCTCAACGATAAGAGGACTCGGTTATCGGCTGGAGCGGGTATGAAAATGTTTAGGAAAAGCCTGCGACTTCGTATCGTAGCTACGTTTATCGGGATTGTTCTGGTGAGTTTAATTCTCTCCTTTATGATAAATAACGGGTCCCAGGAAAAGACACCGAATCGTTTTATGGTTACTTTTGCTCAAGATCTCGCTACACTGATTAACCTGATCGATGATCCGGAAAAAGTGAAATCAAGCTTGGATATTTTTGCTCGCTACGGCTTAAATATCACTCCTGTGAATGAACAAAGTGAAGTGTTATCTTCCTTGCCAGAGGACAAAGTTCATTCGTTATTTGAGGAAGGTACAACGGATGCCATTTTTCTGTCCAGTAAAGATGGAATCGCGACCATAGGTGTTCCCGGAACAAACGAGGGGATCGGCACATTTCTGATTCAAAGCGATTTCTCCTCTCTTTTTCATACACTGCGAAACACGCTCTTAACCTCACTGTTAACGGTTCTGGTGATTGGCAGCTTATTAATCCTGTTCATGTCCGGGTACATTGTGAAACCGATTAAGAGATTAACGGTTGCAGCGAAGGAGATGTCATCAGGTGACCTGTCGGTCCGCTTGAAACATAATAATCAGGATGAGTTTGGCGAACTGATGGAGAGCTTTAATCATATGGCCAGTGAGTTGCAAAAAATCGATTCGGTTCGTGATGACTTTGTCAGCAACGTCTCTCATGAAATGCAGTCTCCGCTCACATCAATTAGAGGATTCACCAGAGCACTTCAAGATGGTGTTATTCCATTAGAAGAGCAGAAAGAGCATTTGGATATTATCTATGAGGAAACGCTGCGCTTATCGAGGCTCAGTGATAATCTGCTTCGGCTAGCCTCGCTGGATTCGGAGCATCATCCGGTTCATTTCACCACATTCCAGGTAGATGAACAATTAAGAAGGGCGATTTTACTGGCAGAGCCGCAGTGGTCACAGAAGGACATACAGATCGAACTGGACTTGTTGCCCTGCGAGATCACAGTGGACAAAGATTTGTTTGATCAGGTCTGGCAAAATTTAATAAACAATGCGATCAAATACACCGGTCCACAAGGTGCCATTCATGTCGAAATTGAGACGTCATCTTCACATGTGAAGGTATTGATTAGAGATTCTGGACAAGGAATACCTGAGGAAGCACTCCCGTATATCTTTGATCGATTCTACATGGTGGACAAAGCGCGAAGCAGCTCGCTTCGAGGGAATGGATTGGGTTTGTCCATTGTGATTAAAATACTGAAATTGCATCAATGTACAATTGATGTAGAGAGCGAAGTAGGAAAAGGTACACAGTTTATTGTCACGATCCCCAGATCAACCATTACACCTTAAGGCAAGCCAGAACAGAGAGAGCAATATGGAAACAATCGGTCCCTGTGCGTTCAGGATTCAGATTGCTGCCAGATTGCTTTTTTTTGATATCTGTATTTGCGACAAAATTTCACATATAGTTTTGTTTAGCAGTGGATCATTTGATAAAATAGAAGAGACGTTATGTGAATCTATGAACTTAATTAATTTAATCATACAGAGAATGGAGCCATCCAATGAAATATCGCAACATGGAAGATTGTATTAACGATCTGGAGCAGCATGGTCATTTGATTCGGGTCAAAGAAGAGGTTGATCCTCATCTGGAGATGGCAGCGATCCACATGAAAGTGCACGAGGCTAAAGGCCCGGCGTTGTTATTTGAAAATGTAAAAGGTTCAAAGTTCCAGGCCGTATCCAATCTGTTCGGCACGGTGGAACGAAGCAAGTTCATGTTCCGCGGTACGCTGGAAGGCGTACAACGGGTCATGGCAGTTCGTGACGATCCCATGAAGGCGCTTAAGACACCATTTCAGCATGTCCAAACAGGTCTTGCTGCGTGGCAGGCGCTGCCAAAACAGAAATCTATAAGCCTGCCGGTGTCCGCGCAAGAGATTCAAATCTCGGATCTGCCGCTCATCAAACATTGGCCTATGGACGGTGGGGCATTTGTGACGCTACCACAGGTTTATTCGGAAGATCCGGACAAACCTGGAATCATGAATTCAAACTTGGGGATGTACCGGGTTCAACTGGATGGCAATGATTTTGAAATGAACAAGGAAATTGGATTACACTATCAGATTCATCGCGGAATTGGTATACATCAAGCCAAAGCTGTCAAAAAGGGAGAACCACTAAAAGTGAGTATTTTCATTGGAGGTCCACCTGCACATACACTCTCAGCGGTTATGCCTCTGCCTGAAGGACTCAGTGAGATGACATTTGCTGGCCTGCTCGCTGGACGTCGTTTCCGGTACAGTTACAAAGATGGGTATTGCATTAGTAATGATGCCGATTTTGTCATCACAGGTGATATCTATCCAGGCGAGACAAAGCCTGAAGGCCCGTTCGGTGATCATCTGGGTTACTACAGTCTGACGCATGAATTCCCACTAATGCGTGTGAATAAAGTCTATGCCAAACCTAATGCCATCTGGCCGTTTACGGTTGTTGGTCGTCCGCCGCAAGAGGATACGGCGTTTGGTGATTTGATTCATGAGATTACTGGAGACGCGATCAAACAGGAGGTTCCAGGTGTCAAAGAAGTGCATGCGGTCGATGCAGCAGGGGTTCATCCATTGCTGTTTGCCATCGGCAGTGAACGTTACACCCCATATCAGGCGGTGAAGCAGCCGACAGAGTTGCTTACGATTGCCAACCGTATTTTGGGTACGGGTCAGCTGAGTCTGGCGAAGTACCTGTTTATTACTGCTGAGGATCAGCAACCTCTGGATACCCACAAGGAAGTTGAATTCCTGACCTATATCTTGGAGCGTATGGATATGCAGCGGGATATTCATTTCCATACCCATACAACGATTGATACACTCGATTATTCGGGTACAGGACTGAACAGCGGAAGCAAGGTCGTTTTTGCAGCATATGGCGACAAGGTTCGAGAGTTGTGTACGGAAGTTCCGGAGTCTTTGAAAAACATTCGTGGTTATGAGAATGCACAGCTCATCATGCCGGGTATTGTTTCGATCCAGACATCGGCCTTTACGAGTTATGCGGATACAGCACAGGAGATGCAAGCATTCACTTCTCTATTGAAAGAACAGGGAGGTCTGGACTCGTGTCCGATGATCATTCTATGTGACGACAGTTCGTTCCTGAGTGCTAACCTCAGCAACTTCTTATGGGCAACCTTTACTCGAAGCAACCCTTCACATGATATGTATGGGGTTAATAGCGGATATGATCACAAGCATTGGGGTTGTGATCAGGTTATTATTGATGCGCGTACCAAACCCCATCAGGCACCGCCGCTGATTCCCGATGCTTCGGTCGAGAAGAGCATTGAACGATTTTTTGTTAAAGGTGCTAGTCTGGGTTCGATCAAAATCTAATTGGAGATGTCTTGAAGAAGTTCAAACGGAGCGTTTGAACTTCTTTGGCTTACTCTGATACGGCAATGAGGCACAAAAGTGTGTAAAAGTTTAAAACCGGGACTAATTTGGATGTTGGAGTGAGGATAAAGTCTTAGGCGTTCGTATTTACCATTGTGATTAAGGTCGTTTGAACTATGTATGAAATGAAGAATTATAACGATATAAAGAAGTATAGGTATTTTTGTGGCCCCGTTCCGTTGGGTGCTGTTACTATAATGAATTGTTCAGGGGGAATACCGATTTGAGAATCCATATTATGAACCTGCAAGACGGAGACCGTCTAACTGCGGATACATTCAGCGATGCAGGATTACACGTTCTCGGGAAGGGAACTGTGATCAAAGGTGAGGATATCACCTTGCTTATGCAGCACCGTGTAGATTATGTAGATATTGAATCACGCGAAGAGGAAATCACTGAAGCAGAATTTTTTGCAGCAGCCGCAAAGCATGCTTCCGGGATAACTACGAAGGAAGAACCGCCTGAAGAAGAGCTGAAGTCCCAATTTATTCAGACTGTACATAATTATCAAAATGCTTTTCTCGAAGCTCTGACCGTTGGCAAGTTCAACGCCACCATGGTGGATGATGCACTGCAACCGATGGTTGAAGGACTGGATGAGCAGAAAGATGTCGTTCATCTCCTGATGATGCTGGAGCGGGATGATGTCAATAACTATACACATTCAATCCAGGTAGGATTGTTGTCCTTCTACCTTGCGAATTGGCTTGGATATTCTCAGAAGGAGAGTTATCAGATTAGTCGCGGTGGTTATCTGCATGACATTGGAAAGTGCAAAGTTTCCCACCGGATTCGGAACAAAACAGAACCGTTGACGGCTGATGAGCAGCTTGAAATGCAGCGTCACACTATATATGGCCATGAAATTATCAAAAATTCAATGACGGATGAAGCGACAGCACTGGTTGCTCTGCAACATCACGAGCGGGAAGATGGGTCGGGTTATCCGATGCAACTTGAGAAAAGTGAAATTCATCCATATACACAGATTGTATCTGTAGCGGATATCTATATAGGCATGAGATCAGGGAATCACGGAGGAAGCAATCCAAATCTGATCAACAACCTTAGAGATATCTATGGAATGGGATTTGGTAAATTGAATGAAAAACCGGTTCAGGCATTGATGCAACATTTGCTTCCTAATTTCATCGGGAAACAAGTACTGCTCAGCAATGGAGAAAAGGGTGTTATTGTCATGAACAATACATCTGATATTTTCAAACCACTCATCAAAGTGGAGTCTGAAGAATATCGCGATCTCTCCAAAGAGCGTACGCTTGCCATTGATGAATTGCTTATTTAATCTAAGTATTATCTGTATTCCTTACTTATATTGAGAACGGGCCTCCTGTACGAAGACAGGGGACCCGTTCTTTGTTATATCATCCTAGATGAGTTGTTCGACCAAGGAAGCAAGCGTATACTTTGCAAAGACCTTATTTTTCCTGCCAAGGAGCGATCGCCATGATTGAAGTGACAACCGAGATTACAATACATGCCTCGATTGAACGATGCTTTGACTATGCCCGGGATATTGATGTACATACTCAGACCGTCTGGCAACATACGAGAGAGCGAGCAGTTGCAGGAGTAACCACAGGAAGAATTGGAGCAGGGGATACCGTTACATTTCAGGCTACTCATTTTGGGGTCAGACAGAAGCTGAAGTCCCGAATTGTGCAGTTTGAACGATCTTTCCTCTTTGTGGATCAGATGGAGAAAGGGGCTTTCAAGAGCATGCGACATGAACATCATTTCAGTGTAATTGGGGATCAGATGACTTGCATGAGAGACACACTTCGATTCGAAGCACCACTTGGATTGCTGGGATGGGCAACGGAGCGACTTGTGCTGAAGAGATACATGCAGGCATTTCTAGAGGATCGTAATCGTAAGCTCAAAGATATGCTTGAGCAGTAGCCAGAATTGAATGGATAGAGGAGAGAAGACATTTGATGGATAATGAATATTTTGTAGGTTGGGGCACACTTGCCTTGATTAATGCCGGACTGGCCCAGGGAAAAAACAGAAGTGGTCGGAACTGGTTTCTGATTTCCCTGTTATTTGGTCCGTTGGCAACTCTTTTTATTGTGGTGTGGAATAAACTGGACTAATTCAACGATCGAGATTCCGATGCATATAACGATCGATCATCCAGAACACAAGGGCTGCTGCACTAACGCCAGCACCTAACCAGCAAACGGCTGTCCAGCCCGCCCATGCATACACTTGGGTAGAAACGATGGAGCCGGTTGCACTGCCGATGGAATAAAAGATCATATAAGCTGCCGTCAGGCGGCTCTGCGCTTCGGGGCGAACTTCGTAGATCAGACTCTGGTTGGTAACATGTACGGCCTGCACGGCGAGATCGAGCAGGATAACACCCAGGATCAGGAACCAGAGAGAATGATGGACATAACCGATGGGCAGCCAGGACAAGAGCAGAATGACAAGGGCGACACCCGTTGTTTTCTGCCCAAGGCCCCGGTCGGCAAGTTTACCTGCACAGGCAGCAGCCAATGCTCCCGCCGCTCCTGCGAGACCGAATGCACCTATGACTGTATGAGACAGGGACAGTGGAGGGCTACTTAGTGGCAGTACCATAGAAGTCCATAAGATGCTGAAGGCTGTAAAAATCAGCATGGCCAGCACACCTCGTACTCGTAACACACGCAACTCACGGTACAGTTGCAAGACGGAACCGAGTAATTGGGTATAGCTTTGTTTTACTTGTGGGGATTGTTGCCTTGGGAGAACAAAAAATAAGGCGACAATTCCGAGTAATGTAAGGCTGGCGGAGAAGAGATATACCGATCTCCACCCGAGCCAATCGTTCAGCGTACCTGCAACCGTTCGTGCAAGTAAAATGCCAATGACGATTCCGCTGGTTACCAACCCGACAATGCGACCACGTTCGGAAGGGGCTGCCAAGTGTGCAGCAAAGGCAACGAGCGTTTGCGTAATGACCGCGAGTAGACCTACGACAGCCATGCCCGTGAATAAAAGTGAGCTGGATTGTGCGGTTCCTACGAGAACCAGTGCAAGCACGGATAAGAGCATTTGAATGATGATCAGCTTGCGACGATTTAAGAGGTCACCAAGCGGAACAAGAAGGAACAGCCCCAAGGCATAACATAGCTGAGTCACTGTGATGACAATCCCTATGGATGATGGCGAGAGGCTGAATTCTTGAGCGATGGAGTCCAGCAAAGGCTGAGCATAATAGATATTGGCGACCGCAAGTCCGCTGCACACGGCAAAAAGAAGAGCAACTAACCGTGACATGGCAGGACGATCCTTATTGGATAATTGTGCATCTGGAGAAGAAGTTTGCATAAATGGATGTCACCTTTCTATTCTGTACTGATCAGTATGTTATGATTCGGAATAACCATACTTTATTTGCGTGAATTCTGTCAACAGAGAATTGGGTTAGGGTTAAACTAAAGATTTTTACCCAGAGAATATGACGACAAAATAATTATCCGATCGCATCTATTTCAGATTTTTCGATTCATTTATAGCTAAAAACTCCTTTCCGGTTATTAGGTTTTGACTTTGTAATAAGAGTGAGGTTAAAATATATAAACATACTGATCGATACATAAAGAGGTGAATTGTATGGTTAGACAACGGGAATTTGATACGGATAAAGCACTCGATGCAGCGATGCATACGTTTTGGGACAAAGGGTTCGAAGCGGCATCTTTAAATGACTTGACGACCGCAATGGGCATACAACGTCCCAGTCTGTACGCGGCTTTTGGCGATAAAAAGGAATTATTCGAAACAGCACTTCGCAGGTATACCACTCAGCATGCGGCCCAAGTCAGAGCCAGACTTCAACAGGGCTCCTCCGTGCGGGAAGCCTTTCGTGGATTGTTTGAACATATTGGAGCAGAGGGGAGTGTGACCGAGCCTAGTCACGGCTGTTTTTGCATTAATACGATGGTTGAGCTGGCTCCACATGATCCCAAATTCGCTGTCCTTACACGGGAGCATCAGATGTACCTGGGTGTTCTTTTCAAAGAAACGATAGAACGAGGGCAACAGAGCGGGGAGTTGTCCGCTGACATGAACGCAAGTGCGGTCGCACAGTCTCTGGTTGTATCCATGATTGGACTGACTGTACTGATGAAATCAGGACCGGACCGCTTATTTGTAGAGCAGAGCATCCAGGTTACGTTGTCTTTGTTACAGTAATAGGGAATTATTCTGTTTAAAGTGATGCGGAGTTGCTACAATATATACAAGAATTGAGCAGATATAGGAGGAGATCAGAAATGAATACGAAGTTGCGCTGTGCCGTTTTGGATGATTATCAGAACGTTGCGCTGACGTCGGCGGATTGGGGTTCGTTGATGGATCAGGTGGAGATTCAGACATTCAACAACTATATGGGCTCGGAAGAAAAAGTCATTCAGGAATTGCAGGATTTTGATATTGTAGTCCTGATGCGGGAACGTACACCGTTTCCAGAGAAGGTCATTTCGCAGCTCCCTAAGCTAAAACTTCTGATTACAAGTGGTATGCGCAACGCGTCGATAGATCTCAAGGCTGCAGAGAAGAACGGGATTATTGTGTGTGGAACCGAGGGAAGCTCTAATCCGCCGACGGAGCTTACATGGGCACTGATTCTAGGGCTGTCCAGACAACTGGTTACGGAAAATAATGCACTTCGCTCCAATCGAAACTGGCAGAGCACTGTAGGGTTGGATTTGCATGGGAGAACACTTGGATTGCTCGGTTTGGGCAAGATAGGAACTCGCATGGCTGAGATCGCACAAGCATTTGGCATGAATGTGATGGCCTGGAGCGAGAATCTAACACGTGAGAAAACCGAAAAACATGGTGTGATCTGGTGCGAGACCAAGGAGCAATTGCTTGCACAGAGCGACATCGTATCCATTCATCTGGTATTGAGTGATCGTACGCGGAATCTGATCGGACAAGCCGAATTTCAACAAATGAAATCGAGTGCGCTATTAATAAATACGTCGCGAGCGGGCATTGTCGATCAGGAAGCTATGGTGGAGGCATTGCAGCGTGGTGTGATTGCTGGTGCAGGTCTGGATGTATATGAGCAGGAACCGCTACCAGTTAACCATGTGATGCGAACATTGCCCAACGTTCTGGCAACACCGCATCTGGGTTATGTGACTCGTGGCAATTATGATATCTATTATAATCATACCGTAGAGAATATAGCGATGTTCCTGAAGGGAACACCGATCAGGCAACTGCATTCTTAGAATGAATGTATGCGGAGTATGACTCTGCTATAGTTATACAGAATCAACGACAAATAAGGTGCTGCCAGGAAAGAGTTAGACCTGAGCAACACCTTTTTAGTATATCTGTGTAGCAGGACAAATAAAGGGATAGCCGTAAAATATATTCTATCCTAATGCCCATCCCTCTCACCAAACTTAACTGTGTGGTCCTCGCTGGGAGGAATGAATCATGGCGACGCTTGATTCACGAACGATTAAGCGTGGTTCAAATTGGATGTGTTCGTAATCGGTCGTGCTCATCTCCCGAATTCGTTTTAACAACAGCTCAGTAGCAAGTCTGGCGACTTCTTCGCCCATAATGGACACGGAACTAATCTGAGGAGACGTGACGGTTGTCCATTGATTGTTATCCACACCCACAACAGCCACATCTTCAGGTACACGAACCCCTAACTCCTTGAACCGATTAACCAATCCGATGGCAACCATATCATTAATGGCATAGACGGCATCTGGCATATGCGTAAGTCCGTAAAAATAATCTGCAGCATTGGCACCTGTATTCAATGAAAAGTCCTCACCAAAGTAGACGAGAGAAATGTCCACATGGCCTACGGCTTGCTCATACGCACGAAAGCGTTCTTCAATAATGTCCTTCGGTGCTCCCGCATATGCAATTCGAGTTCGACCGATCTTGAACAGATGTTCCATTACCAATTTTCCTTCAGGTTGAGAGAGAGAGACGATATCCGCTTTCATACCCGGTTCCAGTTTCTTGCCGTAATTAATCATGGAGATAGGGAGCGGCGCCTTATCAATCAGTCCGGGTAACGTTTTGGGGTACGCCAGAGGCATGAAGATTAGTCCGTCCACATGCAATTTTTTGACATTACGAATGGTTTCAAGCTCCGTTCTGGCATTGCCTGCCGTATTGATCTGAACGACATGGTACCCATGTTGCTTCGCCGTTTGCTCTACAGACCAGGAGATTTCCGGAATGATGGCGTTACGTATGTCGGGTACAACAAGCGCGATCTGGTGCGTTTGCCGGATTTTCAGACTCTGTGCCGAGGTGTTGGGTACAAACCCCAGTTCTTCAATGGCCTGCATCACCTTATCCCGTGTTTTACTGCTGATGCCTTCTGAATTGTTGATGGCCCGGGATACGGTAGCGATGCCCACGCCGGCACGCTCTGCAACGTCCTTGATCGTAAGTTTCTGTTCTTTCCTCAATGTACGGTTACCTCACTTTATCGGAAACGATTCCGAATTATTAGGGATATGTATGAACTTCACGATAGTTATATAACTTGATTATAACATTTGAACAATGAAGTATCCCGTGAATGGGCCAGATTTATGGCGAGGCCTGATTAAATTTTAATAGATCTACAATATTATTTGCCATAATATATATTAATAACAAGGATTACATCGTTTGTAATGCCGCTAAGATCACTTGAATTAAAGTATAAGCATTCTAAAGTGAACTCGATATGATCACGAAATAGACATATTAGTGGAGAAATATGTTTGACAGCGTATCTAAAATGTGACATATTTAATTTACGGAAACGTTTCCGATTATATCACAAATTATGATCTGGGAGATGAAATGAATGAAAGCATTACGTTGGCATGGAGTCAAAGATTTACGTCTCGAAAATATTAATGAACCTCACCCTGAAGAAGGAAAGGTCAAAATAAAAGTGGAATGGTGCGGTATCTGTGGCAGTGATTTACACGAGTACACAGCAGGTCCAATCTTCATTCCCGCTCAAGCACCGCATCCGCTAACAGGGGAACAAGCGCCTATAGTTATGGGGCATGAATTCTCAGGACAGGTGGTTGAAGTAGGGGAAGGTGTTACACGTTTCAAGGCGGGCGATCGTGTTGTGGTAGAACCCATCTATGCATGTGGACACTGCGAAGCTTGTAAACAGGGCAGATACAATCTGTGCGATCAGATGGGTTTCCTTGGACTCGCTGGAGGCGGAGGAGGATTCTCCGAGTATGTCACTGCTGCAGAAAACATGGTACATGCCATTCCGGATTCAATCTCGTATGAGCAAGGTGCGTTGGTTGAACCTTCAGCTGTAGCACTTCACGCTGTGCGCCAAAGCAAGCTGAAAGTGGGAGATACAGCAGCCGTGTTTGGTGCAGGCCCAATCGGACTACTGGTCATCGAAGCGCTTAAAGCTTCGGGAGCGTCGGATATTTATGTGGTGGAGTTATCGGATGAACGG
The DNA here is from genome assembly GCF_038003195.1 of Paenibacillus sp. FSL M7-1414. NCBI lineage: Bacteria > Bacillati > Bacillota > Bacilli > Caryophanales > Paenibacillaceae > Paenibacillus > Paenibacillus sp. FSL M7-1414. Next base: position 2,979,074 of record NZ_JBBOOS010000001.1, read on the forward strand.
AAAGCAAAAGCCGAAGAGCTCGGTGCCATTGTGATTGATCCAATGCAGTTTAATGTCGTGGAAGAAATCCACCAACGTACACAAGGTGGCGTTAACGTAGCCTATGAAGTAACCGGTGTTCCACGTGTTCTGCAACAAGCCATCGATTCGACACGTATTGGTGGAGAGTTGATGATCGTCAGTATTTTTGAACAGGAAGCGCCGATTCACCCGAACTCAATTGTCATGAAAGAACGTACGGTCAATGGCATTATTGGTTATCGTGATGTGTTCCCGGCGGTTATCAGTCTGATGGATAAAGGTTTCTTCCCGGCTGACAAGCTGGTGACCAAACGAATTTCGTTGGATGAAGTGGTAGAGCATGGATTTGAAGCACTGTTGAAAGAGAAAAATCAGGTTAAAATATTGGTAAAAGCTGAATAGAAATCACAGACATTAAGAAAAAGTAGACAGCACATCAACAGATGTGATTGTCTACTTTTTTTGTATAAATAGGGCGGAATTTGTTGCATGTACAGGTAGTTTTACATAGTATGAAAAGATACAAAATGTATCATCTTGGTGTGAAGGTAATGATGATGAAAAAATGAAGGAGGAAGCGGACATGCAGAGACATACAAAATGGACAGCCGTAATTTTGACCATTGTCGCAGGAATGAGCTGGATGCTTATGGGGAACTCCAAGCCGAAAAACACCACGTCAACAAGTCAACCCCCTGCGACGGAACGTGGCCTTGCTAAGGTGTCGAATGCACCGATCAGTTCAGCCGATGTAACATCGAAGATCGAACTGCTAGGCAGACCATTTACCAAAACACCATATGCTAATAACGTCTGGGACATGCAACTGTACAACGGCAAAATATATTTGGGCCACGGAAATAGCAGCAATCTGGGCGTAGCTCCAAATTCAGGCCCTATTCCAGTCATTTATTATGATACAGCGAATGCAAAATTTAAGACCCAGTCGGTGACGAACAGCAACCCGGGCATTTTGCCATCAACGAAGATGTATGTGGATGAGGAACAGATTGATATCTACAGAGTACTAAACGACAAGTTATATATTCCTGGCAATGATTCCGATAGTGAACAGTGGGAACTGGGTAACTTCTATCGTCTGGATGGCGAGGTGTGGACCAAATATCGCAATCTGCCGCTGGGTGTACACGTATACGATTTGGCATCTTATCAGGGCAAGATGTTTGCCGCGCTGGGTACGGAGTCCAAACCAACCATACTAATCTCTCATAATGAAGGTGAAACTTGGCAGAAATATGCGACGATTAATACGTTTGGTTTCCGGGCTTATACCATGTTCCATCTTAATGGCAAGTTATATGCATCTGGCATGATGTATCCTGCCAATAAAATATGGAATGACAAAACTAATATTTTGGAGATTAATGAAAATCTTGAGAAACGGGATGTTGTCATCTATGGTAACAAAATGCTGCCTGGACTAACCTATCAAACGGGCACGATTCCTTATAATAAAATAGGCAAAAATGTTAACTTCAATAACAAGTTGCTCTATATAGCGGGAGGCGTGTTCAATGATGGGCAGCTGCTGCCCAAATCTTTGAATGTCATGACCGACATCAATCAGGCAAGGCGAGTTAATCTCCCGGATGCCAAGGCGCTCCCAACCGATGTGCTGTTGCGTGATGGCAAGGTGTATGTGCTTACGTACACTCGCCAAAGTGCCAATCTGTATATCAATCGGGTCTACCAATCCACTGATCTGACCACATGGAATGAGATTTTACGTTTTAACCAGGACACCTATGCCAAGTCTTTCGAAGAGAACGAGGGTGACTTCTACTTTGGTCTGGGTACCGATCCGGATGTGTTATCAACTTCATCAGGGAAATTGCTTCGAGTGAACCGCAGTGATATCCCCGTGAATGCTAATTAAATTGGAAGGAAGATTATGGATTATATACTATGCTACATCCACATTATTGGTGACCGGGAAAATACTTTAAGATGTAGTAGAGTGCATGTCAGACTGCTTCGGTAGTGTGATCCAACAGAGGCTGCCGTAAGGTAGCTTTCTTTTTTTTCTGTAAGAGTAGTTTGAACGCCCAACTTCGAAAATTTGAAAATAAAATTAAGAAACTATAAAATGGATAGAGAAATAATCCTAAACCAGTCAACTGGAGTACACGTGTTACAATATATAAAAGCATGTCGCATTTCATGTGGATGCGGAGTTCCACACTTCCAATTGCAAAGGAGCAATGTACTATGAACGTACCTTCAGCATTATTCAAACCTTTCACCTCGGACAAGCTAACATTGTCTAATCGAATCGTTATGGCACCCATGACTCGCGGATTCTCACCAGAGGGTGTACCTGGACCAGAAGTTGCTGAATACTATCGTCGCAGAGCAGCAGGTGGAGTGGGGCTCATCATAACGGAAGGTACAGGCATTAATCATCCATCTTCGGTTAGTGGAGCGAGTATTCCATTATTCCATGGTGAGGATTCGTTGCAAGGATGGGCTAATGTAGTGAAAGCAGTACATGAAGCGGGTGGCAAAATCATGCCACAATTGTGGCATGTGGGTACAGCACGTCGTTCCGGTGACTTGCCTAACGCAGAAGCTGAGCCTGTAAGTCCGTCAGGGGTTAGCATGGCAGGTGAACCATCACGTGAACCATTAACGGAAGAGGAGATTCAAGGTCTTGTACAGGCATTTGCCCAAGCGGCAGCGGATGCACAGCGAATCGGGTTTGACGGCATTGAACTGCACGGAGCCCATGGATACCTGATTGACCAATTCTTCTGGGAGCAGACGAATCGACGGACCGACAATTATGGTGGTGATTTGGTACGTCGAACCCAATTTGCGGTTGAAGTGATTGAAGCTTGTCGTGCGGCGGTTGGTCCTGATTTCCCAATTGTGCTCCGGTTCTCCCAATGGAAGATGGGGAATTATGAGGCACGTCTGGTGGAGACGCCAGAACAATTGGAGCAATTCTTGGCCCCACTTAGTGCTGCTGGCGTGGATATATTCCATTGCTCTACACGCCGGTTCTGGTTACCGGAATTCGAAGGATCTGAGCTGAATCTTGCGGGTTGGACGCAAAAAATAACCGGTAAACCGGCTATTTCCGTTGGATCGGTAGGTCTTGAAGCTGAATTTGTAGACAGAGCAACCGAGAACCAGGGAACAGGGGATGCCCATTTGGATCAATTAAATGAGAAGTTGGAGAACAATGAATTTGACTTGATCGCCTTGGGTCGTGTTCTGCTTAGTGATCCCGAATGGCCTGCCAAAGTTCGTGAAGGTCGCATATCCGAAATCATTCCATTTACAACAGAAGTGTTGCAAACACTCTATTAATAGAAGCCTAATAACGTTTGGTGAAAGGTGAACTAACGCTGAACGGCAACGATTTATAACGAAAAGTAAAACAAAAACGAACAAATAGGCCGCCTTTTGGCGGCTTTTTGATCTTCCTATACTAATAATTTCAACATATGAAAAATTCACAATAGAAAATCATTTTCTGCACCGTTACTCCTTTTTACTCTCCACATACATCGCACACGCGCCTAGTCACAACACCATTAAGTTCCACATCTCAGGTTCCAGTGCAACCACTTTTTTTACCGCTTAAGTGTCTGAACAACGATTCAATCCTCAGAAGCGCTCATTTTGAAAATCCACCACCTTATGATAAGGTTAGGCCTGAACCCAAAGGTTGCCAAGATGACATTACATAAGGAGGATGAATATCCTTGCACAACTATAGGTACAACTCGAACAATACATGGAGAAAACCACTGCATATGATGTGTCTTCTGCTGGGGATCGTTCTGCTTTTATCGGCATGTGGCCAAGCACAGAAACCTTCCTCCGCGACGGACTCGAATACCGGATCGAACGCTGGCTCCAACTCAGGGCAATCTTCCTCATCGCCGGAGCAGAATACCGCGCCACCGCAGGAAGAAGTACCAGAGGAACCGCATGAAGAAGTCGATCTGGTGCAGGAGCAGCTTAGTTCATTAACGTTAGAAGAGAAGATTGGACAGATGATACTGGCCGGTGTTCAAGGGACAACGTTGGATGATCAAGCCAAACAGATGATTACCGATCAAAAGGTAGGGGGCATTATTTTCTATGCCAACAATGTATCAACACTCGAGGGAACAGCCAAGTTTGTACAATCCATCAAGGAAGCGAATCAGTCCAACCCGGTACCGATCTTCATGAGTGTGGATCAGGAGGGCGGCAAAGTGAGCCGTATGCCGGAGACGGTGGAATCCATTCCTTCCAGTAGAAAAGTAGGAGAGACGAAAGATAGCGCGCTTGCTGAAACGATGGGCGAATTACTGGCGAGACAAGTTCAGCTTGCGGATTTTAATGTGGACTTTGCTCCTGTGTTGGATGTGAATAGTAACCCGAAGAACCCGGTGATTGGAGATCGTTCATTCGGCAGCTCGGCAGAACTGGTGTCACATATGGGGATTGCAGAGATGAAGGGACTACGTAATGAAGGCATTATTCCGGTAGTGAAACATTTTCCGGGTCATGGTGATACGTCCGTGGACTCCCATCTCGATCTCCCTGTCGTGAATAAAACGGAAAAACAACTGGCCGAGCTTGAATGGATTCCGTTCCAGGCCGCAGTGAAGGAGCAGGTAGAGGCGGTCATGGTTGCACACATTTTGTTCCCGAAGCTGGACCCGGATCATCCGGCGTCCTTATCGGATGTCATTATAGGTGAACATTTGCGCGGGAAGTTCAATTATGATGGTGTCGTCATCACAGATGACCTGAGTATGGGTGCAATCGCGAAGAACTACAAGTTGGACCAGGCAGCCCTAGCAACGGTTAAAGCAGGAAGTGACATTCTGTTGGTAGCTCACAGTTATGAGAGTGCCAAGACGATTTTTGATACGCTAATAAGTGCAGTAAAGTCAGGCAAAATCACCGAGTCCCGAATTGATGAAAGTGTATATCGTATCCTGGCATTGAAGCAACAATACAAGTTATCCGATGATCAGAAAGCTTCCGGAGACCTGAAGCAATTGAATGCAGATATTGTGGATTGGCGTAACCAAATCGATGCTAGATAATAAATCCTGTGTTATGATTTTGCCAGAGGTGAGATCCAATAATGTATACCATTATGATAATAGAGGACGATCCCAAGATTGCGGGATTATTGAAATCACATATTGAACGCTACGGGGACCGGGCCGTACTGGTCGAGGATTTTGAGATGATTGTGCAACAGTTTGAGCAGGTACAGCCACATGTGGTACTTCTGGATATCAACTTGCCCAGTTACGATGGTTTCTATTGGTGCCGCCAGATTCGTACGCTGTCCACATGCCCCATTTTGTTTATCTCCGCACGGAGTGGGAAGATGGATCAGGTCATGGCACTGGAGAACGGGGCGGATGATTATATTACGAAGCCATTTGAGCATGAGATTGTTATAGCAAAAATTCGAAGTCAGCTGCGCCGGGTATATGGGGACTATGCTGCTCGTGATGAAGAACGCAAGGTGGAACTGGACGGTTTGGTCGTGTACTTGGAAAGACTGGAGATTCAGCTTGGTGATCGCAAAGTACAGCTGACGAAGAAGGAAACGATTCTGCTGGAAACGTTACTCCGCCGCAGTCCCAAGCTGGTGAGCAGAGAGACAATCTTGGAGAAGCTGTGGGATGACTCTTTTGTGGATGACAATACACTCAGCGTAAACGTTACTCGGGTGCGTAAACGATTAGCCGAACTTGGTATTACGGACGCACTGGAAACGGTCAGAGGTTCGGGTTACCGATTGAACAATACCTGGAAGGCCTCTTCACCATCATGAGATTGTTTATACGAGAACATCTCGCTTTAACGTGCTGGGTTGTTGCCATCTTGTTCACTGTTGTTGCAGTGTTCTGGTATGACGGTTACAACGATTGGGTCACGGCTACTTATGCCGTAGCGTTGGGATTATTTTTATACATCGGATATTTGGTGTATCGTTATTATTCACATCGCTCCTTTTATACCCGGATGTCACGGTCGATGGATTCGCTGAAGGAATTTGTACCATTGAACGAAACAAGTCCTGTATCACTGGCGCTGGAGAAGTTGTTGGATTCACAATACGGCCAGTATCATGCTCATCTTCATCGGCTGGAACAACGGCAGCAAGAATATCTGACATTCATGAACCAGTGGGTCCATCAGATGAAGACACCGTTATCCGTTATTGAGTTGACCGTGGAAGGTCAGGAAGATGATGATCCTCGGCTCGTAAGCATTCGGGAGGAAGCGGACCAGATGAGGCGAGGTTTGGAGACTGTGCTGTATGTGGCCAGGTTGGATACCTTCGAACAGGATTTCAGTGTGGAACCTGTGATACTGAGGACCGCTGGGGAAGAGGCGATCCATGAGCTGAAACGGTTCTTCATCCGCAATCACGTCTATCCAGAGATACATATAGATCCTGCGCTGGTTGTGCAATCCGATGCCAAGTGGATTCGGTTTGTCCTGGTACAGTTACTGTCGAACGCAATCAAATACTCCGCGGGCAGCGGGCAAAAGATCTATGTGCGTGCGTATGAAGCCGAACGCTCCATCATACTGGAAGTGCAGGATCAGGGCATCGGAATTCCGAAGTCTGATCTAAACCGGGTATTCCAGCCTTTCTTCACCGGGGAGAACGGGCGGCATTTCAAAGAGTCCACAGGCATGGGGCTGTATATTGCCAAAGAAGTGTTAACACGGATGAATCATAGGATTGATCTTGAATCTGTGTACGGCGAAGGAACGACTGTCCGAATTACATTCAACTCTTGAAGTGACAGGTTGAAGATAAGATTGGGACGTGAGTTCTGTATTTTTGTTGAAGAAGTGTGAGTGGAGTATATATTACAGTGTAAGTGTAAGTATAGACGTCTATTGCCTGATCGGGGCGAAGGCGTCTTTTTGATTTTTATGATGCAACCTTACAACATTGTCATGTTGATGAAAGGTTAAACCATAGGAGAATGGCCGAAACTTCGATAGACTATAGTCATAAGAGTACAGGAAAGGCCACGCACAATACGCATGCACACAGCATGAAAAGTAACTTGATTTTGAATTCATATATCACTAAGGAGTTGTAACCATGGAGATTTGTTCTGTGAAACAGATCAGTAAAATCTACAAAGGCATCGTATCTTATGAAGCGTTATCAGGTATTGACCTCAGTATTCAGGAAGGTGAGTTTGTTGGCATCATGGGACCATCGGGTAGTGGCAAAACAACGCTGCTGAACATGATCTCAACCATTGATCACCCAACATCAGGCGAACTGCGTATTGCAGGAAAGAATCCGTTTGAATTGAATCAGGACGAACTCGCGCTGTTCCGGCGCAAAGAGCTTGGATTTGTTTTTCAATCGTTCAATCTGTTAAATACCCTGACAGTCAAGGAAAACATTGTGCTGCCACTGACTCTTGACGGTGTTTCGCTAGCAGAGATGAACACACGTGTCGAACAGCTGGCAAGCAAGTTGGGGATCGAGGGTATTCTGAACAAACGGACATATGAGATATCAGGAGGACAGGCACAGCGTACGGCCATTGCCAGAGCGCTTATCCATTCCCCGAAGCTGATTCTGGCCGATGAGCCAACAGGCAACCTGGATTCGAAGGCGGCAAGAGATGTCATGGAGATTCTCGAAACGCGCAATCAGGAGGATCAGGCTACGATGCTGCTGGTCACTCATGATGCAGTAGCTGCAAGTTATTGCAGTCGGGTTGTCTTTATCAAGGATGGCAGACTGTATAATGAAATTCACTACGGCGATAATCGCGCAGCCTTTTACCAGAAGATTATTAATGTATTATCCCTAATGGGAGGTTCAGGACATGAATTTTCGCCAGTTCGCCATTAATAACGTTGTTCGTAACAAACGAATTTATCTGGCTCATTTTCTGAGCAGTACATTTTCCGTTATGATCTTTTTTACTTACGCATTGCTCCTGTTCCATCCTGATTTGAAAGCGGGCTTAAAGGGATCAAGTGGGACGGTTACTTTGCTTGCAAATCAGGGGTTTGTGATTGCAGAGATCATTATATTCATCTTTTCATTCCTGTTCCTGCTCTACTCCGTTGGTTCATTTCTGAAGACGCGCAAGAAGGAATTTGGTATTTTCCTGATCATAGGCATGACACGTAAGCAGATGAACAGACTTCTGTTTATGGAGAACATGTGTATCGGATTAGCTTCCATCATTACCGGGATTGGACTCGGAATTATTTTCGGCAAATTGATTCTGCTGATCTGTGGCTCCATGCTGGCTGTTGAGAACAGTCTTCGATTCTATTTTCCGCTAAAAAGCATTGCCCTGACGGCAGGTGCATTTCTGCTGCTGTTTGTTGTGATCGCGATGTCCTCATCCTTGCTCATTCGCAAAGGAACTCTCATTGACCTTGTGAAATCAGAGGAAAAACCGAAACCGGAACCCAAAGCCTCACGTCTACTCGCCTTGTTATCCGTATTGTTGATTGGTGGGGGTTATGCAGGAGTATTCACTTTTGTATGGATAAGCTTCTCCTTTCCGTTATTACTCGCAAGTGTCGTGGTTGTTATTGCAGGTACGTACTTTCTGTTCACGCAGCTCAGTGTATACATCATTCGGGCACTGAAAAGAAATCCAAGGTTGTTTTTCCGTAAAACCAATCTGCTCTTCCTATCTGAACTTACCTATCGAATGAAAGATAACGCCATCATGTTTTTCATGGTAAGTATCATCTCGGCTTCTTCATTTACGGGAATTGGCACCATGCTTGCTATTGCTGACCCGGGGTTGTCGTCCATGTCGAATCCGTACGCATTCAGTTATATGAATAACTGGTATACTCCAAACTCCGAGCGACATATTCGGCAGATTGAAGAAACGTTGATTGATAATCAAGTTCCCTACGTGAAGGGCAGTTATGCTCCTATAGGTGAAAATAATAATGGGAATATTATCAAACTGAGTGATTATAACCGTCTTGCGAAGGCACTGGGGTATGAAGAACGTACGTTGAAACAAATCGATGAGTCATTTATGACACCAAGCAATTTGGCGATGCGCAAGGAGTACCGTGAACAGGTTGAAAAAGGAGCCTCGGGAGGAAAGGTTAATCTGGAGGTTGATAATCAGCACATACCTGTCCAGCTATCGACACCTGGTACCGATATTGTGATTCCTTTTCAATATGAAATTTATCTCTACGTCGTAACCGACGAATTGTTTAATAAGATGAGACCTGCGTACAACGAGGAAGTTGGCATGCCTGAAGGTTTCTATTCGAGTCGAACGATACAATTTATCGTGAAAGATTGGATGGGTACACGCAGCTTTGCTCCTGAATTGATCAAATCCATTCAAGATGATCATTCCGAAAAAGGTTATTACGAGGTCAGCGCGCTTGTGGTGGATTGGCTTAATTCCAAGCAGACCAATGGCATCATTCTAATTTTGAGCGGCCTGATCGGCATTGTTTTCTTCACCTTTGCAGCAAGTTTCACGTATTTCAGACTTTACGCAGATTTAGAACGGGATGAAGCGCAGTATCGCATGATTGGCAAAATGGGACTGAGTCGTCCCGAACTCCGTAAGATCGTAACAAGGCAGCTATTGCTTATGTTCTTCCTGCCGATTCTGGTGGCGGTTATCCACAGTTCGGTTGCCTTTGTGGCGTTGCAGCAACTGGTTGATTTCTCGGTCTTTGGATACAGCCTGCGCATCTTCTTGGTGTTTGCTTCCATGCAGATCTTGTATTTTGCACTCGTGCGCTGGCGGTATCTGCGCCACATGTATTCCAAATTAGTCTAAAATAGCATGGCCCAACAGACACCGGACTCATCGCTCGGTGTCTGTTGACTTTTCTAGCTAAGGCACAGTACTATTTCATTAGATACAGAATGTATCATTACATAGTTTCTCAAGCAGTTAGAAGGATGGAGTTACAGAAATGTCAGGCCAGTGCCTGAGAGGGAGGACATATCATGAGTATCACGATGTCTCGTGGACAAGCTTACATTCAACGTTTGAATGATGAGCGGAATGTATGGCTGGACGGAGAGCGTATCCAGGTAACTGGGCATCAGGCCTTTCAGGGAACACTTCAAACCATAGAAGGATTGTTCAATCTGGTGGATGACCCGGAGACAAGGGAAACCGTGGCCTATTGGGACGAACAGACGGGAAGTTACGTGCATCGCTCTTTTCTTGTGCCTCGTTCAGTTCCTGACGTGAAGAGCAGGGCGGATGCTTTTCGGCTGTGGGCCGATCGGACGTATGGGGTGATGAGCCGATTGTCTGATTATGCCAGATCCCGGCTGACAGGTTGGTATGCAACCCGACATGAGATGACATCACATGACCCGGCATTTGCAGACAAAATATCGGATTATTTTGCACAAGCCAAACGAAACGATGCATTCCTGACAATTGTCCAGCGTGACCCGCAGATTAATCGTTCCTTGCCTGTTGGTGAAGATGAGGATGCCATGCTGCGAATTGTCAAAAGGAATACGGAGGGCGTGGTCATTCGCGGGGCCAAAATGGTGGCAACAGCAGCGCCTTATGCGGATGATATCATTGCTTATCCCGTTCAACGAATTCCAGGCCACCTGCCAGAGCTGGCCCATATGGTAATTGTAGCCGCGGACAGTCCGGGCTTGCACATGATGTGTCGTGAATCTTTTGCCACAAAAGATACAGATAAATCACATCCACTCAGTGCGCAGTATGATGAGATGGATGCCGTATTATTTTTTGACGATGTATTTGTGCCCTGGGAACGTGTATTACTGCACAATAACCCTGAAGCCGTATGGCAGATTCGCTGCAATACAGCTTCGGCCAGTCTGGCCTACCATCAGAGTGTCATTCGATTACACTCGAAACTGGAGTTTATTACAGCCGTGACCTCATCCATTGCCAAGGAGATTGGGGTGGACTCTTTCCTGAATGTGCAGGAACAACTTGGAGAGCTGATCAGTCAGATGCAGACTATAGAGGGACTGATTATTGCTGCTGAAGCACAGTCCAAACCAGACACATTTGGCAACTGGTTGCCGGAATTCAAATATATTGAAACCGCACGTAATCTGGGCAATCGCTATTACCCCCGCGCAGTGGAGATTTTGAAGACCATTGCTGCGGGTGGTCTGATTCAGATTCCTTCAGGTACGTTTGAGATGAATGAAAAGATGGGTTCCATGATAGGCAAATATCTTGGTGGAGTAACGATGCAAGCCCCGGAGAAGATTCGACTCTTTCAACTCGCATGGGAGCTGACCGGAAGTCCACTCGGAGCAAGGCATGATCTATATGAACGTTTCTACGCGGGTGATCCCGTGCGCAATCGGGCGAACCAATATGTGCAGTATGACAAGGAACGTTTATTGGGGAAAGTTGAGCCGTGGCTACGACGTTCGCTTAAGGACTGATCTGATGATCTAATACAAATGCTCCGAATGAAGATTGAAAAGCCTGAATGAAGAACGAAAAGCTTGAATGTAGGCTGAAAACAGCCCTTTTTTAGTTAATGCCTTGGCATGAGCCAGGGCTCTATTTCTATTTATTTAGATTATCTTTAGAAATGATTTAGGTTGAATTAAGAGACGTAGTATATAGTAATAATGTAGAGATAGGCATAGAGTATAGGAAATGAGAGGAATATCATGAGATACACCGTATTAATTGCAGATGACGAACCAGAGATTGTTGAACTGCTTCAACTATATCTGGAGAAGGACTATACCATTAAAACTGCGGTGAATGGAGCCGAGGCATTACAATGCATACGTTCAACACAGATCGATCTGGTCATACTGGACATCATGATGCCTGTAATGGATGGATTGCAGTTGATCAAACAGATCAGAGCCACATATCACATGCCTGTACTGTTCCTATCCGCTAAAAGTCAGGATCACGATAAAATCCTTGGACTTGGACTTGGGGCAGACGATTATATAGCGAAGCCGTTCAACCCGCTTGAGATTGTCGCCAGAGTAGAGGCGTTGCTCAGAAGAGTTAATCAATTTGATGCAGCGGAGATCCCCGAAGCGAAAGAACAGAATCTGGTATTAGGTGATCTGACGCTGGATCGATCCCAATGTATCCTTTTTCGTTCAGGAAGTCCTGTAACATTGACCTCTACAGAGTATAAAATTATGGAATTGTTGCTTGATCAACCTGGCCGAGTGTTCACCCGTAAAAGAATATACGAAGCGGTCTGGGGCGACTATTATGCGCACGAGGACAGCACGATTATGGTACATATCAGCAACATTCGGGAGAAGATCGAGCGTGACTCCAGACAACCGGAATATCTCAAAACGATAAGGGGACTTGGATACAAAATTGAAGCGCCCATGGAAAGCTAGAGAAAAGCGACTGTTGCAGACATCCCTGACTTTGGACTTCTTGCTGTTCAACTTCTTTTTGCTGTTACTGGTATTGATTGTGTACCTTATGGTTTCACTTGATGTCGTGGATTTTCGCATTTCGGATCAGGTGGTAGACCCGAATTTGAATGTTGAAGCCCACATGTATGTGGAGGAGCTGGAGAACGAATTTTATTCCGGTGGAGGTTCGGTGTCGAAAGGCAAAGACACAGAGATTCAACGTCTCAAGGATAGCGGGGGCTGGATTGAAATTCTGGATGCGAATCGCAATGTCATTCATCATGTGGGAGACAAGCAAGATGCGATCACGCAATACAGTGAAGCTGATCTATATGATGGACTGGAAAATCGGAGTGACCAGGAATACTATTATTCGATCACTCCTCTCTCGACAGAAGGAGCGGCAGCGTATGTATTGCTCAAAATCCCACGTGATCTGGTCAGCGTGCGAATTAATGATAATCAGTTGATTACTAATCTGAAACATCCATTATCCTTTTACATTATGATTGGCATCGGTTTGGTTTTATTATTGATCTTTGTCTACAGCTACTGGGTCGCACGGAGAATCAAAAAACCACTCAGTATCCTCTCCTCGGGTCTTACGCAGATGATACAGGGGAATTATAGTACACGGATGTCGATCTCGGCCGAGAGGGAATTTGTCCAGATTGGTGAGACCTTTAACTACATGGCGGACGTTATTGAGAACACCTCTGCGGAGAAACGTTACGCCGAAGAGAGCAAACAGCGACTGATTGTAGACTTATCACATGATCTGAAGACACCGATAACATCCATACAGGGATATGCGCAGGCATTGGTGGAAGGACGTGGAGAGGACAAGGACAGGCAGCAAAGATATCTGGGATACATCTATAACAAGTCTGTTCAAGTTGCACGCATGATACAGAATATGTTGGAGTTGCTCAAGGTGGATTCGCCCGATTTTCGCATGCATATTCAGAGAAGAGAGATTGGAGAATTCCTGCGCGAGATTATGGCAGATACTTATGGGGAGATTGAACAGAAACAGTTTGTCCTTCATGTACTTGTTCCTGATGAGGTGATCTACGCGAGGTATGATCCGGAGCTGTTATCCAGAGTCATCCAGAATCTGATTACCAATGCTCTGTCTTATAATCCAATCGGAACCGAACTGCGCGTCGAACTCATTCCGCTTCATACCCATGTGGTGATAGAGGTGGCAGATAACGGAGTGGGCATACCACAAGAACTGTGGTCAACGATCTTTGACCCGTTTGTACGAGGGGATGAGGCGCGGACAGCGACCGGAGGCACCGGACTTGGTTTGTCCATCGCACGACGTAATACGGAGAAAATGGGCGGACGGCTGATCCTTTCCCGGCGTGGGCGAGAGACCACCGTGTTTACCATTGAGATTCCAAATTAAATAAGAGAAGAAATGTCCATGTGGAGGGAAATTATTTTGTTCAAAGTAAATACGTTTGTCCGGTTCAGTATTGCACTGGCGCTGATATTGGTTAATATCTATTTATTATCACGTGTAAGCTTCATCTTTCAGCCGCTCGTCACCATGATCACGGTCATTACCGTGCCGATGATGTTGTCGGTGTTCTTTTATTATCTGCTAAGGCCGCTTGTGAATTATATGGAGAAAAAGAAAATAAATCGCACGCTAAGTATTTTGCTAATCTATCTGGTTATTGCTATTCTGGGAGTATTCTTCATCATTGGTTTATGGCCATCGTTACGTGAGCAACTGATCAATCTGGTCGATAACGCACCAAGTCTAATTAATTCATTAAGTGAACAGCTGAGAGAGCTGGAGCAAAATGGTGCCATTCAGGCCTTGTTCCCTGAGGGCTCGACACCTTTCTCCCAGATCACGGAGTATATCAACAAAGGATTTAACTTTGTAACCAACTATGTAAGTGGATTCTTCTCACTTGTTTCCAGTTTTGCGATCATCTTGTTTACACTACCGATCCTTTTGTTCTATATGCTGTTACAAGGCGAGAAATTTGGTCGTAAATTGGCACATATCGCTCCAAAACGTTTCCAAAATGACAGCCGTGAAGTGGTAATTGAGATTGATCAGGCGTTGAGTGGTTTTATTGTGGGAAGAGTTTTGGTGAATCTGGCGCTGGGTGTACTGATGTATATCGGTTTCTTGATCATTGGACTGCCGTACGCATTACTGCTCACGGTAATCGCGGTCATCATGAACTTTGTTCCATTCATCGGAGCGATTGTGTCGTCCGTACCTATTGTGATCATGGGTCTCGTGGTATCACCATCGGTTGCCATCTGGTCCCTTATTATTATTCTTGTCGCTCAGCAGATTCAGGACAACCTGGTTGCACCGTACGTATTCGGCAAAAAGCTGGATATTCATCCGCTCACGACCATCATTCTGGTGTTGGGTGCAGGCGACCTGGGTGGAATTATTGCTATCCTGATTATTATCCCGGTTTATATGATTGTTAAAATTCTTTTGGTTCGAATCTATAACATGTTCTTCAAGGACAAATGGCAGAATGCATAGAATTTAATTATTCGAAGGAGTGGAGCACATGTCTGAAATTATCGAAAAACAATACAATGAACCTGAATATATCGCACCTCAATCTGTTCAAATGGGTACCATTCACATCTCGAACGATGTGTTATCCAAGATCGTGGGAATGGCGGCTCAATCAACGGCTGGTGTATCCTCCATGTCCGTTGGACTGACTGAAGGGATTGCCAAGAGTATCAGCGGCAAGAGTCTGCAAAAAGGGATTGACGTACACGTCAAAGACGATCAGGCAACCATCCAGCTGCGAATTAATATTCAATATGGCAACAAGATGCACGAAGTCTGCCGTGAACTTCAACATAATGTTCAACAGGCTGTAGAACAATTAGCCGGCGTCATGGTCGATGAAATCAAAGTGCAAGTTGTTGGCATATCCATGCCGGAGACGGTATAAACAAATGTATAGAATGTAAGGAATAACGATTGTAAGAATAAACGATTGGCAAAAACAGCACCTTCCCAATTAACAACTTAACTGGGAGGGTGCTGTTTTATGTTTGCGGTAGTAGGTGGGCGCTTCGCCCATCACTTTTTTGAACATTTTAGAGAAGAGCAATTGATCCGTATAGCCCACAGAACGGGCAATATCGCCAATGGTCAGACCGGGATCAAGTGTCAGTTCGGCTGCCCTGCGCATCCGATAATGGACCAGATACGACTGAATACTGCTTCCCATCTGGTCCTTGAAGAGAGAGCACAGATAACTGCGCTGCAAACCGACATGGGCCGCAATGGATTGTACGGTAATGGCATTGGCATAGTTCATTTCAATGAAGTCCATTACCTGCGTTACGTACGTTTCCTTCGAATAATCCTGTATGGGGTGAAGATGCTCGGAGTTGGCCTGATCAATCAAAATAGAGAAGAATTGATACAGCAAACCAGTCATGCTCATCTCCCAACCTTTGTGGGTATTGCGGGAATTGACCATTCGATGCAGGCAGGATCGCATCTCGTCGTCCTCATTGCCCAGTTCAAAGATCGGATGATGCTCTGACAGACAGGCCTGCTGTAAAAAGGATGAACTATTGCTGCCTTGAAAAGCAACCCAGCTGTATTCCCATGGGTCATCCTGATCTGCTTCGTAATGAACAACAGAATGTGGAACGATCAGAAAACCTTGACCTTTGTGCAGGGTATACGTTTTACCACCGACTTCGAAGGTGCCTTTGCCATTCAGAATATAATGAATTTTGTAATAGTCTCTCATGGCTGGGCCAAAGTGGTGGCCTGGTGTACAGGCTTCCGTACCATAATGAAGGAGCTGTAGCTCCTGAAAATGATTGTTCTTGAACATATACGTAATCAAGGGTATTCACTCCTGTACGATTTCGTCTCATCTTGCATTTTAACATACTAAATAGCTGAAAAGATTAATTATTTAACATTAGTATATATAGATAACAATCATTATTCCATATGTTCAAAGTGAAATGCCATATCGTTTATCCATGAAAATGTCTAAGATGAAAAGGAATTCAGCAAACCTTACAGAAAGTGAGAATAACGATGCCCTATACTGCGAGTGAACAACGATATGATGAGATGAAATATGTACGTTCCGGCAAATCCGGAATCAGACTGCCGCAAATTGCGCTGGGTTTATGGCAAAACTTTGGTGGCAACCGTACATTGGATGTTCAGGAAGAGATGATTTTGCGTGCTTTTGACCTCGGAATTAACCATTTCGATCTGGCGAATAACTATGGTCCACCTCCAGGATCAGCGGAAGAGAACTTTGGCGTGATTTACAAAAAACATCTTCGTCCTTACCGGGATGAACTGCTTATCTCATCGAAGGCAGGCTACCATATGTGGAATGGACCTTACGGCGAGTGGGGCTCCCGCAAAAACCTGATTGCCAGTCTCGATCAAAGTCTTGGTCGGATGGGACTGGATTATGTAGACATTTTCTATCATCACCGTCCAGATCCGGACACGCCATTGGAAGAAACGATGACGGCATTGGATCATATCGTGCGGCAAGGTAAAGCACTGTATGTGGGCTTGTCCAATTATAATGCAGAACAGACACAAGAAGCGGTAACCATTCTGCGTCGTCTGGGTACGCCATGTCTGGTCCATCAGCCAAACTACTCGATGTTAAATCGCTGGATTGAAGACGGTTTGCAGGACGTACTGGATGAGCAGGGCGTAGGTTCCATTGCATTCTGTCCACTTGGCCGCGGTCAGTTGACGAATAAATATGTCGACAAGATCAAGGAAGAACGAGCCAATCCAACAGGCAATTTGAAAAAAGAAGCATACACGGACGAACGGATTGCCAAGTTCGATGCGCTTCAGGCGGTTGCCGAGCGAAGAGGGCAGACGATCTCTCAACTGGCTCTGAACTGGATTTTGCGTGGTAACCGTGTAACCTCTGCATTAATTGGTGCAAGCCGTGTGTCCCAGATTGAAGAAAATGTAGCTGCGCTCAGCGCACCGGATCTGACAACGGAAGAGTTGAATGAGATCGAAAGCATTTTGGACGGAATGGGTAATTTTCCGTGGTAACGTACACAGTATAGCTGTGTGAAAATCATAGTTAGGTAAAACTAATGTAATATAAATGAAGAATGAAAATGGCGCCTACCTGATCAATCAGGAAGGCGCCATTTTGTATATGTCATTTTCTTTATAGGATAAGATCTATTATAATAGTTCATTAATTGACCTATGTTTATTTTTTTCAGAATGAACCTAGTTCATAGCACCTGGTCCTAGGATTTAGGGTATAATATATAGAAGCTTTACAATTGAACTACGAAGGAGAGGCTCCATTTGAACTTTGAACAGTGGATTTCGCCTGAAAGCTATAACCTGACATCCGAGATGGAGAATCATCCATCAGAGCGGATTGCACTTAGATGGCTCAGCGATCAACGAGAGGTGGAAGAGATCACGTATGGTGATTTATTTAAGCAGGCGAATCGTCTTGCTGGAGGTCTGCGTGAACTTGGACTAGAGAAGGGTGATCGGGTGTTGGTCATGGTACCACGCCGTATTATTGCCTATGTCATTTATATTGCTTGTCTGAAATTGGGGATTGCCGTTATTCCTTCCTCCGAGATGTTACGGGCAAAAGATCTGGAATATCGTCTGCGTCACTCTGAGGCGCGGGCTGTTATTGTATGGTCCGAGACGACCTCAGAAGTAGAAAAGATGGACGCGGATCTGCCGTCACTGGCACATCGAATCGTGGCATCACCGAATGGAGAAGTTAGCGTACCTGCTGAAGGTTGGGTCAATGTGCATCAGTTAATGCAGAATCAACCCGAAGAGATGGTTGCGGTGGAGACTCATCGTGATGATACGGCTATCCTTGCTTATACTTCGGGCACAACAGGTAATCCCAAAGGAGTTGTACATAGCCACGGTTGGGGATATGCCCACCTGCGGATCGCTTCCTCGTTATGGTTGGATATTCAACCATCGGATACGGTATGGGCAACGGCTGCACCCGGATGGCAAAAATGGATCTGGAGCCCATTCCTGTCGGTACTCGGAAGAGGCGCGACTGGACTGGTCTACAATGGATCATTCCAGCCCAAGCGTTATCTGGAACTGATGCAGGAACATCAGATTAATGTCCTTTGCTGTACACCAACAGAATATCGGTTGATGGCCAAAGCAGATGATCTTGGACATTATGACCTGTCTCATCTGCGCAGTGCTGTTTCAGCGGGTGAACCGCTCAATCAGGAAGTTATTGAAATCTTCCAGCGTCATTTTGACCTGACTATTCGGGACGGATATGGACAGACCGAGAGCACGTTGTTAATCGGCAGTCTCAAAGATGCGCCTGTACGTATTGGCTCGATGGGTCAGTCGATTACACCTGGGTTGATTGAAATCATCGATGAAGAGGGACAACCTGTGCCTGCGGGTGAAGTGGGGGATATCGCGGTACACAAAGAGATGCCAGCTTTGTTCCGGTCCTATTATCAGGATGAGGGACGGAAGGAAGCGAGTCAGCGTGGCGATTATTTTGTAACAGGGGACCGTGCACGCAAAGACGAAGAAGGTTACTTCTGGTTTGAAGGTCGCAGTGACGATATCATCATCAGTTCGGGTTACACGATTGGACCATTTGAAGTAGAAGAAGCACTTATGAAACACGCCAGTGTGAAGGAATGCGCGGTGGTTGCGAGTCCAGATGAGATCCGTGGTAATATTGTCAAAGCTTTTGTTGTACTGCGAGATGATTCACTGGCTTCACCAGAACTAATGCGTGAATTGCAGCACCATGTCAAAGAAATCACAGCACCTTACAAATATCCACGCAAGATCGAATTTGTCACGGATCTGCCGAAGACCAACTCTGGTAAAATCCGCCGGATCGAACTGCGCGAACAAGAAAAACGTAATGGTTAAATGAGATTAGGTAACGAATGATGGAAATTAATAGCATACGTAGTGAAAGAGATGGAATCGATTCTGCAGAAGCGATAGTGGTCGTATTTATCTCCGAATTTTAACCTTTGAAAAATACGATGAAGAAAATTTGGAGACAACGACGATCTAAAGAACGATCCTTCGCTGTAACGGCCACTCAACAGATCCCAAGTTTGCAAACCATACCATAATATATGAAACAGGAGTGAACACAACCATGAGTCAATTTGAACAGACCTTTGAAAAGTCATTGGAACAATACGCAGAACTAGTTGTTAAAGTTGGCGTGAATATTCAAAAAGGACAGGATCTGCTCGTTACTGCACCAATCGAAACGCTTGAATTCACACGTCTGATTGTGCAAAAAGCCTATGCAGCTGGTGCAAACTATGTACAAGTGGACTTCGATGATGACAACATTACCCGCAGTCGTTTTGAGCATGGTTCCAATGACAGCTTTGACTACTATCCAGCCTGGAAAGCGGATATGATGGAGAAGTTTGCAGAAGCAGGCGGCGCTACCCTGACGATTAAAGTTCCAGATCCTGAACTGTATAACGGAATTGACTCCGACAGCGTTTCCCGTGCTACCAAGGCAGCTGCACACGCACGTCGCGGATATGCCAAATACACACGCAACCATGAAATTAGCTGGTGTCTGATCAAAGCACCGACCAAGGCTTGGGCGAACAAAGTATTTGCCGACATCCCGGAAGAAGACCGAATCAACGTGATGTGGGAAACGATCTTCAAAATGAACCGTGTAGATGGCGGAGACGCCGTAAAAAATTGGAGAGAACATCTGGATACCCTGAATACCATGAGTGATCTCCTGAATAAAAAGAACTATAAGAGCCTGCATTACCGTGCGCCAGGTACAGATTTGAAAATTGAATTGGTCCACAACCACATCTGGGGTGGCGGTGGTAGCGAAAATAAACAAGGTGTATACACGGTCGCCAATATGCCAACTGAAGAAGTATTCACCATGCCTAAGCGCAGCGGAGTGAATGGATATGTCAGCAGTACCATGCCTTTGAACCTGAACGGGCAACTGGTAGACCAGATGAGAATCACATTCAAGGATGGACAGGTTGTAGCGTTTACGGCAGCATCCGGTGAAGAGCATTTGAAGAACCTGTTTGCCACCGATGAAGGAGCACGTTATCTGGGTGAGGTCGCACTCGTACCACATGACTCTCCGATCTCCAACCTGAATCGCATTTTCTACAATACGGGTATTGATGAAAATGCATCTTGCCACTTGGCTGTGGGAAGTGCATATCCATTCAACATGAAAGATGGCACAACGATGTCGAATGAAGAGTTGCTGAAGCATGAGTGTAATGTGAGCTTGACTCACGTTGATTTCATGATCGGTTCCGCTGAGCTGGATATCGATGGTGAGTTACAAGACGGTACAATCGAGCCGGTATTCCGTAAAGGCAACTGGGCATTTTAATATCTTAACAAGTCTTAACTAGCTAGTAGTAACAGTCGTTAACAAAAAAAGTGACTTCAACCTGAAGTCACTTTTTTTGTTTCCTCGTAACATGAATTACACGAGTTTTACAGGCACACATATTTCGCAATAATGCTGATTAAGCAGTTCCCAACGATATCGTTCTATAACCGGCTTGTTATCCATCCGATAACCACTTGTTTGTAAATGAGGGATGATCACATTCCATGCCTGCTGAATAGCTTCTGCCGTATGTCTCACCTTGCAGATGAGATAATCTCCGCCTGATAACTCGCCAATCTCAACAAACTCATCTTCCAGACGTTCAGATTCAGTGATAACAATACAGGCATCATATCTACATTTTTCGGGCGATGTGGTAGTTGGGTCATCTTGTGGAATACCGAATAAAATTGCTGATTCATGAAGCAGTTGGTTTTTGTCTGCCCATTGTTTTAGCGTATTCATCGCTTGAGCATTGGCTGGACCGTAAGGACCGACTTGTCGAACATAGGCGATACGATATGACGGGAGGTTTTCGATATACATTTCCATGAAAATCTTCCTCTCTGTACGATTTCTCTTACATGTTGGATGCTAACATGATATAAAAGAATTTGCTTAGATAATTGTTGAATCCCGGCGACGAAACTCATAGAATAGTGATAATATGTTGGAAGACTGTTCCAATAGAGCAAAACGAGAGGGGGAGGCGTTAGACATGGATATTACTTATGCCTTCACGGATGAACATTTCAGGCAAGTTGTGTTGGATCGTTTTTGTGAGCAGCGGGATTTCATTCAGGAGAGTGACGTTTGTGAAGTTGAGATATTAGAACTCTCAAATCACAATATTAGCATTCTTGATGGAATCGAGTATTTCAGGGGTCTTCAAGAGCTGGATTGTGCCTATAATCAATTGACCGGTTTGGATCTAGCTCAGAATCACAAGCTGAGGATATTACGTTGCAGAGAGAATCAGCTTCTTACACTGAACCTCCGTTCCAATTCGGAATTGCAGGTGCTTGACTGCAGCTTTAATCGACTTCGAAAATTAGATCTTTCTCATAATTCCAAACTTATAACGGTGGAGTGTAATTGGAGTATGTTGTCGGAGCTGGCTACGGAGCCCCTTGAGCAGTTGGAGGAACTTAGTTGCAGTTACAATGCTCTTTTCTCACTTGAACTTGAACACAATAAGCAACTGCGGCGACTTGATTGCGCCAACAATTACATGCTGGAACTTGATGTAACCGGTTGTCCAAACTTGATTGAACTTCGTTGTAACCACAACCATATCAAACAGTTGGATTTTCGTTCAAATATAGTTTTAGAGATTTAACAACCATATTAGCAAGCTGGATATTCGCCATAACGTACAACTAAGAGAGTTGTACTGTTCCGAGAACAAATTAAACGAGTTGGATTATAGCGCTAATCCCAAGCTGGAAAGACTGCAGTATGCAGATAATCTAATGTTTGAATCCAATCATGAAGTTCCCGGTATGGGGTTGTTTCAGTATGACGTCTCGATGTCCAACTATCAGATGAGCTTACTTATTCAGGATAAAGAACTGGTAGTCACTGCACAGGTTTCAACCAAGACAGAGATGGAAGCCTTATCCTCATATATGGAAGAGACGTGGAAACGGTGGGACATGCTTGGTGAGCAGGCACTTAAAACCATTGCCGAGGCTCATCCGGACGAAGATATCAATACATTGATTTTGGCTGATGCAGAATTTCAGGGAGATCAATATTTCCGATTTGGTTATGATGCGGGGGATACACCTGCTGGTCGACTGTACATATATGCGGAGTTTGACGATGAATTTCACATGTTGGATACGTTGATCTATGAAACGTATTAAAGCCACGAGATCGTGGCTTTTTTGCTGTGTTGAACTAAAGATTATTTACACTGACACTACGATGACAGAACAACCTTCCAATCGCTGTTATCCCCAGATTTTAATTCCATTCCTTTTCTAAAGGGGAAAATCCGGGGATAAAGGCGCACGCTTCGCTTTTTCAGGTTTTTTCTGTCCTCTCCGTTATCGTGTAAATGTTAGTTCAACTTATATAATTTATTATATTATATGTTATTCAGCGTGCATTTTGTTAAAGCTAACATATTCGTTAATCGGTTTACGGTAACCGCGTGGGCGCTGTTTGGCTTCCGACTTTTTGCCGATGGTGATCAGCATAACCGGTACGTAATGGTTAGGGATTTCCAGGCTCCGTTGCAGTTCTTCCGAGTCAAAACCAATCATTGGACAAGTGTCCCAACCGCGATCCTGAGCGATCAGCATCAATTGCATGGCAGACAGGCTGGCATTGCGAATCGCATCCTCACGTTGGAAGAATCTGCCGCGAGATTCGTAAAATTCGGTGACACTTTGGGATTCCTGCTCGTATTGGAATGGAGTGAGTGCGCCCAGGTTCAGCAAACCTTCGTTAATCGTGCGGATATGATGATGCGCGTTGACGTCGCCCAATACCACGATGACTGCAGAAGCTGTTTTTACCTTATATTGCTGGGAAGCCTCATAGACTTTCTCTTTCTGTTCCTCGTCTTTAATTACAAGATAGTGCGTGTGTTGCAGGTTAAAGGCAGATGGTGCAAATTTGTTCAGGGCAAACATTTCTTGCAGTTCCAAATCCGAAATTTCAATTCCTTCTTCAAAAATAACGGCCGATCTACGGTTTTTGACTAGATTCTCCAACTCACTCATGGTAGTTTCCCTCGCTTATGTATGATTTATAAACTGACTATAACACACTTAGTTACTTTATGTAAGTATTATTTTAGAATAAGACAAGGATCGTCTGCCATACGCTAAAATAAAACACTAGAGGTGATTCATGAAAGCATTGATCGCAAGGTATATGGGAGGACATGACCCTCATGAATTTCGGGTATATGTGATCCAATCTTCGACGTTAAAACGTTTTGTAGTCGTGGAGATTATTCTAGGCCCTATCGTGTACAATGTCGCACTTTATTTGTGCCATAATGCAATACTTGCTGGCGTAGGCTCTTGGGCTGGAACAGAAGGTCTGAAGAGACTGCCACTGGTCTTTAGAAAAATCGTTGGAACATGATGAAGTGTGTAAATGAGAAATTAAAGCAGAAGAGGGCCAGTTGCGGCCCCATCTTCTCCTTCAGCCATGTTATCAATAGTCACACTTCTTTTATCTAATCAAATAACTGTCTAAGATTTGGGTTCAAACCTGCCTTATTTAGCACGTTCCAAATACTGCTCCAGCGTAAGTTTCTGGTTGGTAATCTCACCAGCAATATACACCCCTACATAACGTACATGCCATGGCTCATAGGAGTAACCAGTCAATTTCTCCTGATCTTTGCCATAACGGATGATGAAGCCGTACTTGTGGGCATTGGCTTTCAGCCATTTGCCTTCTTTGGTGTTGCCAAAGCTTTGCTGAAGATCATAACCAGCCGAAGCGCTGGAGATATCCATAGCTAGACCGGTCTGATGTTCGCTTTGTCCTGGCCTAGCACTTGTTTTATTGGCAACAGCTTCGCCTTTGATGCTGGCATTACGGTCAAAGATCGATTTCTGGGTCGCATAAGAGCGATAGCCAGACACCGCTTTGATATCGATGCCGTCTTTTTTGGCAGCCGCAAATAATTTCTCTATCGCGGTTGCGGCCACTTTACGCATCTGTTTCTTCGGACTGGAACCTGAGAAGCTAAAAGGAATATTAGGTACAACCAAATCTTGAGGTGCATAAGTTGAAGGCAGATTTCTCTTTTTATTGACAAGTACAACCGTACTGGACACATTGGTCACAGTTGCCACATTTTTAATCGTTTTGATCGTACGACCAGGTGCATTATCATGCAGAAATTGAGTGAAGCTAGAGCTTGCAGCAGACGCGACAGGATTCAGGCTTGAAGTGATGGGAAACGTAGTAAATGCAGAACCTGCTACAACAGAGCCTATGAGAATTGTAGATATGATGGATTTACGAGTAAAAGGTTTCATGATGTGTGTTCCTCCTCGGAATATATGAATCTATATACCGAGTATACTAGAGGATTATATCCATAGGTTCTCCAATTGTTTCCGAGTTGTAAACAAAGTTTGCTATAAAATCTAACTAGAGGATATTTACCTTGCCACTTCGATGACAGAACAACCTTCCGATCGCTGTTATCCCCAGATTTTATGAATTCCCCTTATAAGGGGAAAATCCGGGGATAAAGGCGAACACTTCGTTTCTTCAGGTTCTTTCTGTCCTCTCCGTTTCGTGTAAATGTTTAGTATCTTTTATAGAGTCTTTTTTGCAACGCTGATAGAGGCATATAAAGAAAAGAATGTTAAAAAAGCCGTTACATTAGATGCAACGGCTTTTGTTGTGAAGAGAGTGTTGTTAATTCATGCTGGAGACTGTGTTATAGCATGCAGGCGTCGGATCCACCGGAGCTTCCCGCTGTTACTGCACGGGTGTCACGAACGCGTACGTTGGCGCTGAGCACACCAGAATCACTGCTTAATTTGAAAGAAGGATAATTCTCTTCTGTATCCAGCTTCATGTGTTGTTCTAGGTTCAGCTGCTGCTTCGGATCAACATAGAACGGAACCAGATTGGTTTCAATCTGCGCGTCGAGAGCCGCAAGTTCATCAACAATGATAATAGCGATAACTCCGTTACATCCGCAACCTTCCAAGTCATAGATCACTTTGAAATATCCAGGTTGGTCATTCAGGCTTTCCGTCAATCGTTTTGCAGCCAAATCTGTAATTTGAATATACATATAGGTACACTCCTTTATATGTGGTCATGGTTGGTAAATAGTAAAAGAATTCATTCAGCTTCTATTCCCATTATACCACTTTGGCAAAAATCAAAGCATTTATTTTCTTGACTGATCAGTCTGGAAAAGGTATTCTTTAGTTAATGAATAGGGAGGTGAGGTCTTAAATTGGGAAGAGCCAAGGAGTTCGACACGGAGACTGTTCTAAGAAAAGCAACGTCTGTATTTGGAGCGTACGGTTATGAAGGTACATCTTTGAGCTTACTGCTGAGTGAACTTGGCATTGCGCGGCAAAGCCTGTATGACACCTACGGAACTAAACATGATTTATTTGTCTCTGCTCTTAAATTCTATATTCAGCAGAAGACAGAAGCGGGGATCAAACTATTAAACGAATGCACAAGTGTGAGGCAAGGCGTGACCGAGTTGTTCAATGAAGCGGTTAACGTGTTGACAGACAACGAACGTCGTAATGAATGTTTCATCATTAATAGCGCGGTTGAACAGGCACCACAAAATCACGAAATCGCGGTCTTTATTCAAACCACTAACCAACAAATGGAAGATGTTTTCCATACTGCGCTGTTACGAGGCCAGAGGAGTGGCGAATTGAGGCACGCTGAGGAAGAATTGCCCGGGCTTGCCCGTTTTCTGAATTATTCCCGACTCTCATTGACCTTTACAGCGAAGAGCGGTGCAAGCGCAGAAGCGCTACGAGATTTTGTACAGATGACCCTAAGGGCTTTGGATTAACGTTTTACATGATTTGAGTAAGAATTCTTTATGTTTTCTTGAAAATGGACGCTTAAGGCGTTTATTTTTTGACTATTATAGACCGATTGGTCTGGAAAAAGAACACCAAACAAACTGAAGGAGGAAATAGGATGACACAATCTCAGCAGTTGGAAGAGGGCAATAGTATACCGTATCGGATCATGCATGGATTTACTCAATTGCTACTGGAGGGAAAACTAGAACAATGGTTGGAGCTATATACATCTGACGCTATTTTCGAATTCCCATATGCACCAGCAGGATATCCTCAGAAACTGGAAGGCAAAGCCGCAATTACGAATCATCTTCATAATCTACTGGGGATGATTGAAATTCAGCAGTTTTCTGAACCGGTGATCTTGGCTGATTCCACGAAACAACAGTTTGTGGCTGAATTTACTTGTAAAGGGCGTTCATTAGTTACAGGCAAGCCATACAACCAAACGTACATCTCTGTAGTGAGCCACTCTAATGGAAAAATTACACATTATAAAGACTATTGGAATCCGATGGTCGTACTCGAATCGGACTTAGGAGGAAACAAGCATGATCAATGATAAACCGTTGACACTTATTACCGGAGCTAATGGAAAGACAGGAAGCCGTGTTGCGGCCATACTTCAAAAGCATCATTATCCGGTGCGTTTGGCAGGAAGAACTAAACCATCTCTTTCTGGTTCTGCCGATAATTATGTCTATTTTGATTGGTATGATTACGAGACATATGCGCCGGCGCTGAAAAATGTGAATCAGGTGTACCTTGTTGTGCCAGCAATGGATATGAGCCCAGAAGACGTCATGATTCCATTCATCAAGGAAGCATTATGGAGCGGCATTAAGCGATTTGTCTTGCTTGGCAGTGCTTCAATTGACGGAGATGGTCCTATTTTTGGCAAAGTACATCAGTATATAAAAGCCCATGCTCCTGAGTGGGCTGTATTGCAGCCTTCCTATTTTATGGAGAACTTTACGGAGGGACCGCATCGGGAGACGACGAAACAACTCGGGAAAATATACAGTGCTACGGGTGAAGGGAAAATTGGATTTGTTAGTGCAGATGACATCGCGGCGGTGGCCTTCCATGCTCTAACAGATGTTGTTCCTCATAATACGGAGCATATCATTACAGGGCCGGAGTCGTTGTCCTATGGACAGGTTGCAGACGTCTTGAGCCGTGTACTGGGTCAGTCCATTCAGCATGAATCTTTGTCCGATGATGAATTGAGGAACAGCATGATTCGCGCAGGAATGTCAGAAGAATACGCTGCTGCCCTCGCAGGACTGGATGTGCCTATCCGGGAGGAGGGAAGAGAAGATCAGACGACGGATACGGTGAAAAAATTAACGGGGAATAACCCGATTTCATTCGAGCAATTTATTCAGAATCATATGGAAGTATGGAAATAATGGAAGAAACATTTTCATATTATGAGAAGACGGTGCCTAGTGCCCGTCTTTTTGCATGTCTACCAGCATATTGACATCGTTGATTCGAATATGGATCTCTCCCTAACAAGGGACACTAAGGAAAGCAGTGATTATACGAACACACTTTTGGGGAAATAGATGAAGATGAATGTTAGGGCGTGTCTGAAACACGCCCTAGATAAAGGGGCGAAGAGAGCGAATGATCCAGTTCGAAAATGTATCAAAACAATATCCTGATGGAACAACGGCTTTGCGTCAGGTTAACCTCAACATTAACAAGGGAGAATTGTTCGTCATGATTGGTCCGAGTGGATGTGGCAAAACCACCATGCTCAAAATGATCAATCGCCTGATTGAACGAACAGATGGAACAGTGCGCATTAATGAACGCCCAATCGATGAATACAACATTCACGAATTGCGCTGGAATATAGGATATGTGCTGCAACAGATTGCACTATTCCCGCATATGACAATTGCCGAAAATATTGCAGTTGTTCCTGAACTCCGAAAATGGAAGTCAGATCAAATTAAGGAGCGTGTACATACGTTACTGGACATGGTGGGTTTGCACGGAGATACGTACAGTGAGCGTAAACCGTCCGAGTTATCCGGAGGACAACAGCAGAGAATTGGTGTGTTGCGTGCACTCGCTGCCGATCCAGAGATCGTTTTGATGGATGAACCGTTCAGTGCACTCGATCCAATGAGTCGGGAGAAATTACAGGATGATATTTTGGATATCCAGCGTCAGATGAAAAAAACAATTGTGTTTGTCACCCATGATATTCAGGAAGCGATGAAGCTGGGGGATCGCATCTGCATTATGAAGGATGGACAGGTTTTGCAGGTAGGTACCCCGGAAGAACTGATCCGACAGCCAGCTAATGATTTCGTACGTGAATTTGTTGGAAGTCCTAACACCGATACGAGTTCACAATCTGATTTTGATCTCGAATCCATCATGTCACCACTCTCACCGGGTCATGTGCCGAAATCAGCCAAAACTGCCGTTCCTGTATCCATTACGTTAACGGAATTAGTTGATATCATGGCTTCCCATGACCATCTGCTGGTTGAACGTAACCGCCAGATTATTGGCGAGATCAGTCGAGTTGATCTGATGAAATACTGGTCTGGTCAGTTACAGGAACGAGGTGAAGGACATGAGTAGGTTCACGGAGGTGTTCAGTGAGCGCAAAGGTCAGTTGTTGTCTGCTCTGCTGGAACATATTCAGATCTCATTTATCGCATTGTTCTTTGCTGTCGTCATCGCTATTCCGCTAGGTATATACCTTACACGCAAACGAAAAGTAGCTGAACCAATTATCGGGGTTACAGCTGTGTTGCAGACGATACCGTCCTTGGCGCTTCTCGGATTGCTCATTCCGTTATTCGGCATAGGCACACTTCCTGCAATCATTGCACTGGTGGTGTATGCACTGCTTCCCGTACTCCGCAACACGTACACAGGCATATCCGAAGTTGATCCTTCCATGGTGGAAGCAGCGAATGCGATGGGCATGAATAGTTGGCAACGTCTAATCAAAGTGGAACTGCCACTGGCGATGCCTGTTATTATGGCCGGAATTCGGACTGCGATGGTGCTTATTGTAGGAACGGCGACACTTGCCGCCTTGATTGGCGCAGGAGGTTTGGGTGCATTAATCTTGCTGGGCATTGATCGGAACGATACGGCATTGA
The DNA here is from genome assembly GCF_038003195.1 of Paenibacillus sp. FSL M7-1414. Classification (NCBI taxonomy): domain Bacteria; kingdom Bacillati; phylum Bacillota; class Bacilli; order Caryophanales; family Paenibacillaceae; genus Paenibacillus; species Paenibacillus sp. FSL M7-1414. The sequence goes on from NZ_JBBOOS010000001.1 coordinate 3,008,607, forward strand.
TCATCCTTGGAGCCATTCCGGCCGCATTGCTGGCGATTTTGTTTGATGTACTATTACGTCAGTTCCAGCGGTTATCCTTTAAGAAAACATTGGTTACCCTTGGTTCGCTGGCAATAATCGCGATACTTGTGATTACCATTCCCTTCGTGGCACGTGGTGGACAGAAGGATCTCGTCATTTCCGGGAAATTGGGGGCGGAACCCGAAATTCTCATTAATATGTACAAATTGTTAATCGAAAAAGATACAGACCTGACCGTTGAACTAAAACCCGGATTGGGCAAAACGCCATTCCTTTTCAATGCACTCAAGTCGGGTGATATTGACATCTATCCCGAATTCACGGGGACAGCGATCTCCGAATTCATGAAGGAAACGGCTGTGAGTACGGATCGAACAGAGGTCTACGAACAAGCAAGAGACGGAATGTTAAGCCAGTTCAACATGGTGCTGCTGAACCCTATGGATTACAACAATACGTATACGTTGGCCGTTCCAAAGAACATCGCAGATCAATACAATCTCAAGACCATTTCGGATCTCAAACCGGTGGAACAGCAGATCAAAGCAGGATTCACACTTGAATTCTCGGATCGGGAAGACGGATACCTTGGCATACAGAAAAAGTATGGGATTGAATTCCCGAACGTTGCAACAATGGAACCCAAGCTTCGCTATGGTGCTCTTCAGCGCGGAGATATTAATCTCGTTGATGCTTACTCCACCGACAGTGAGTTGAGACAATATGAACTCGTTGTGCTGGAGGATGATCAGGAGTTATTTCCACCGTATCAAGGCGCGCCGATGCTTCGTCAAGAAACGGCAGATCAATATCCACAACTGGTTGAGGTGCTGAATCAGCTTGCTGGCAAAATTACGGATGATGAGATGCGTCAGATGAACTATGACGTGAACGTAGAGGGAGAGAATCCTGAACAGGTTGCAGCAGAGTACCTTAAACAGGCTGGATTGCTGTAACTTCAGGCATCCCTGCAATAGATGCACCAAAAGGATGAGGAGGAACCATGATGACACAAGAAACGTATGACTTGATTGCAATTGGAACAGGAAGCGCGGCAAGCTCTGTTATCACCCGTTGCGCTGAAGCTGGCTGGAGAGTTGCTGTAATTGATGAACGTGAGTTCGGCGGAACGTGTGCACTGCGTGGCTGTGATCCCAAGAAAGTGCTGGCTGGAGCGGCTGAGCTGATTGACTGGAATGAACGGATGCAAGGGAAAGGAATTCAGGGACAGGCGACCATCAACTGGTCTGAACTTATGGCCTTTAAACGCACCTTTACCGAGAGCATACCTAGAGCAAGTGAAGATCAATTCAAACAGGCCGGAATGGATACGTTCCATGGTAAAGCTTCATTTGTCGATGAAAATCATATTCGAGTTGGTGAAGAAGTTCTCCATGGGAAACACATTCTGATTGCTACCGGTGCAAGACCTGCGCCACTTGAGATTGAGGGCTCGGAGCATCTTATATATAGTGATGACTTTCTGGATCTGGAACAGTTGCCGGATCGTTTAGTTCTGGTAGGCGGCGGATACATTGCATTTGAGTTTGCGCATATTGCGGCCAGAGCCGGGACGGAAGTCCATATCCTGCATCGGAGTGAACAGCCTCTGAAGTCGTTTGATGTGGAGCTTGTAGAATCTTTGTTGCAAAAATCAAAAGAGATCGGCATTCATGTTCACTTGAACGCGGAGGTGAAGTCCATACGGCAAGAGGGGAACGCCTATGTCGTTCATGGCACACGTAATGGTGCAGATCACCAGTGGCAGTGCGGACTTGTCGTTCATGGAGCCGGGCGTGTTCCTAATGTGGATGGGCTGGAATTGGAGAAAGCCAACGTCAGCTACAGCAAAAAGGGGATTACGGTGAACGAGTACTTGCAAAGTGAAAGTAATCCGAGAGTGTATGCTGCTGGCGATGTAACGGATACTAAAGGGTTGCCTTTAACCCCGTTAGCAGGTCAGGAATCCCGGGCTGTATCGTTCAATTTGTTGGAGGGAAATCAACACAAACCTAATTATAAGGTGATGCCTTCCATTGTGTTTACTGTCCCTGCCCTTGGAGCTGTAGGTATGAGCACGGAACAAGCCAAAAAAGAGGGCTACGAGGTGCAGGTAAATGATATGTCGAAATGGTATACTTACAAGCGAACTCATGAAAAATTTGCCATGGCCAAAGTGGTGATCGATAAATCAACCGGGCGTATTCTGGGCGCGCATGTGCTCGGGAGCAAAACAGAAGAATTGATTAACCTTTTTGCAATGGCGATTCAGTTCAATCTGACTATCAATCAGTTAAACACCATGAATTTTGCATATCCTACTGCTGCATCGGATCTGGGTTCTTTAATTTAGAAGTGATGAAGTGAGGATGAACCCCCCTTTGGGACGGAAGAAAGGATGAAAATAACGATGTCATCGGATTTTATTGGGCTTCATGAAGGCAAGTGGACTAAGGAACCCGTTGCTGCACGGATGGATGGGGATCGTTTCGTTGTGGAAGCTAGGGAAGGCAGTGACTTTTGGGAGAACACATTCTACGGGTTCTGTCATCGGGATGGACACGCCATGCTTGCTCCATGGGACGGAACGGAAGCGATTGAGGTATCGTTTGATCTAAGCTCATTCACCGAATTATATGACCAGGCGGGATTAATGTTATGGTACGGAGAAGACCAATGGATCAAGGCCGGAGTTGAGGTCAATGATGGTGTGGCACATGTTGGAGCCGTCGTGACGGATACGTATTCCGATTGGTCACTCTCTCCTGTGCCAGAGTGGGGTGGACGAATCGTAACAATCAGAGCCTCCTACAGTAATGAGGCTGTTGTCATTCGTGCACGCACAGATGAGCATCCTTGGCGTACGATTCGGGTTGCACGGTTTGCCTATCCAACGAACAAACATGCAGGTCCATTTCTGTGTTCACCAAAGCGAGCAGGGTTCGAGGTAGCCTTTACCAAGTGGAGATCCACGACACCCGATCAAGACTTGCATACAGATCCGCCGATTACAGATTAAAACAAGTTAAGATGCACGATAAACAATAAAACATAAACAGGTGTATCTGGCTTAGAAAGCAAGACAACACAAATAAGCAAGTCTTCCATTAACGGAGGACTTGCTTATTTGTGTGTTTAAACTTTGGACTGTGAAAAGTCTCCAGTTACTCATTTCATCATTCACCGGGTACAGTGAGTTCTTTTCGCACATACAACAGAGTGCTTGCGAACTTTACTTGAGTTTAACGTTTATTTACTCGTGTCCGTATCCAGGGAATGGGGTTCGGTCTCTTTTTCACCCTCATCATCATTGGACTTATTGAACTCCAGCATACGCTCCTCGTAATCGTCCAGGAACCATAACGGGTCCATGCTGTCTTCCTCACCGTTGTAATTGATTACGATTTCGTCGCCAGCTTTGATGTCTGTATACGCGTAGAAGTCAAAGGTGTGGTTATCAAAATTGATATCATAAGTAGCGTTAGGTTCATAGGAGTGGTTGATCAGACTGCCGTAACCGAGCAGAATTGCGGTATGATTCGCCCCATATTCGAACACGTAATCTTCCAGAATCGTTTTTTCGACATGCTCATGATCTTCATTTGGGTAAGGCACAACGGGTGCCTGATGGATAAGCGTTCCTTTGGCAATATCAACGGTAGCAAATACCCCGCGGTTAAACTCACCACCATCACCCAACTTGGATTGTTTCACTTCAATCATAATCTTCACCTGATGCTCTTCGAAGAGCTCCGTTCTATATAATAGTAATTCGTTAAGGCAAAATTTTAACCCATACTTTCATATAAGGCAAATTTCAGACAAAAAGGTGGAATAATTTTTAATATGGCGTTGAGTTGTGCAGGATATAACGCTTATAATATACAAAGAATTAAGTCTATATAGAAAAGGTGTCATGAATGAGCATATTAAATGTAGAAAAATTAAGTCACGGTTTTGGTGACCGTGCTATCTTTAACGACGTTTCATTCCGCCTGTTGAAGGGCGAACATATTGGTCTGATCGGGGCCAATGGTGAAGGTAAATCCACCTTCATGAACATTATTACAGGAAAACTTCAGCCGGATGAAGGCAAGGTGGAGTGGTCCAAACGGATGCGGGTTGGTTATCTGGACCAGCATGCTGTATTGAATAAAGGCCAATCGATCCGTGACGTACTTCGCGGCGCGTTCCAGTATTTGTTTGACATGGAACAGGAAATGAATGATATGTATGGCAAAATGGGCGATGTTACCCCGGAGGAGCTTGAACAACTGCTTGAAGACGTGGGTACGATTCAGGATACGCTGACAAACCAGGATTTCTACATGATCGATGCCAAAGTGGATGAAACCGCACGTGGTCTGGGTCTGACGGATATCGGTCTGGATAAAGACGTCAATGACCTGAGTGGTGGACAGCGTACCAAAGTCTTGCTTGCCAAGTTGCTGCTGGAAAAACCCGATATTTTGCTCCTCGATGAGCCTACGAACTATCTGGATGAATTGCATATCGAATGGCTGAAACGTTATTTGCAGGAATATGAGAATGCATTTATCCTCATTTCTCACGATATTCCGTTCCTGAACAGTGTTATCAACTTGATCTATCACATGGAGAACCAGAATCTAACTCGTTATGTGGGTGATTATGATCACTTCCAGGAAGTGCATGAGATGAGAAAACAGCAGCTGGAGTCGGCGTACAAACGCCAACAACAAGAGATTGCTGACCTCAAGGATTTTGTAGCGCGGAACAAAGCAAGTGTTGCTACACGTAATATGGCGATGTCCAGACAGAAGAAACTCGACAAGATGGATGTCATCGAGATCGCCAAGGAGAAACCGAAACCGCAGTTCAACTTCCGTGATGCAAGAACATCCGGCAAGCTCATTTTCGAAACCAAAGGTCTTGTAATTGGATACAACGAACCGTTGTCCAGACCACTGGATCTGCGTATGGAGCGCGGACAGAAGATTGCCCTTGTTGGTGCGAACGGAATCGGTAAAACAACGCTGATGCGCAGTATTCTGGGTGAAATTCAAGCTCTGGAAGGAATCGTTCAACGTGGTGAACATCTGGAGATTGGTTACTTCCAGCAAGAGATGAAGGATGCCAACTACAATACATGTATTGAAGAGATCTGGCAGGAGTTCCCTTCCTATACCCAATTCGAGGTGCGCGCTGCACTTGCAAAATGTGGTTTGACTACAAAACACATTGAGAGCAAGGTAGCTGTACTGAGTGGTGGCGAGAAAGCTAAAGTGCGTCTCTGTAAGCTGATCAATAATGAAACCAACCTGCTTGTGCTCGATGAGCCGACGAACCATCTGGACGTTGATGCCAAGGAAGAGTTGAAACGTGCGCTCAAGGCTTACAAAGGCAGTATTCTTCTGATTTCCCACGAACCGGAATTCTACCGTGATGTCGTTACGGAGACGTGGAACTGTGAGTCGTGGACAACAAAAGTATTCTAAATAGAGGTTGTTCAAAAAGTCCGCTTTTGATTACGAATCACGTGCGAGCTTGCGAACAAGCTAGAAGCGTGAGAAAAGGCGCGAATTTTGCTTGCAAAACAGGCAGAACTCGCGTCTTTTTTGCGTGGTTTTAACGAAAAATGTTTGAGCCCAATTCACAGTTGACAGCTTGAATAAGGCAATAATATAATTCAGGAAAGCGATTACATTTATATATTAAAAACCTGTTTCACTGCATAGGGGCAAAGAAAACACGGTATTCCGTATGGGTATCATTGCACTTAGAAGGGAAGACGGGTCTTTTTTTTGCACTCCAATGAAACCGGTTTCATTAAAATAAGGGGTGGACAAAAGCTCGTTACTGACCACTGGTTGCTGAGGATAGGCTGAACAACAACACCGCGCATACATGAACCATGCTTTCATCTTTCATGCCAAAGGAGAGAATGAACATTGGATAAACTCAGGAAACCCATGATATTTATGTTATCAGCAACACTTGCGCTGTCTTCGGGACCGTTGATGCTACCGAGTAAGGCGTATGCCGATCTGAGCAGTATACCCGCCACGTTGTTGCAGGACGATTTTTCGGATGGGAATTTCACGGAATCACCCGCGTGGAACGTAAGCTCAGGCAACTGGGAAGTGTTCGCTGACCCGACAGATGCGTCCAACTTTACGCTTTTCCAGAGCGATACCAATGAAGGCATCATCTCTACTGGAGACTCCATGTCGGACATGACCGTGTCCATGCGCTTTTACACGGGAGCCGGTCAGGGGTATCCGGGAATATTGCCGCGGTTTCAGGATAAGAGCAACTTTTACTATTTTCAAATGCAGGTTCCCAATAATAAACTCGTTTTCTCCAAACGGGTGAACGGATCAGACACAACTTTGAAAACGGTGGACTATGCTTTTGCCAAAGATACATGGTACACGCTCAAAGTGGTGTTATCAGGTACCACCATTCGCGGGTATATCGCGGAAAACGGCTCCGATCGGTTGGTATTTGATCTGGTCGATCCTACATACGGGTCAGGTACTGTGGGCATTCGGAATAAGTGGCAGTCGGTACATGCAGATGACGTGACCATTGCCGAGCAACCGCCGGGGAACGATATTCAGCTCTCTATTGCTGAGCAGACGGCTTCTTCGGTTTCACTGCAATGGTCTGAAATCGCGGGAGCTTCAGCCTATCGCTTGTACCGTTCCTCTACGCCTGAAGGCGGTTATTCTCTGGTAACCAGTACCGGAACTTTGGAACACATGGATGAAGAATTGAGCGGGGATACGGTGTATTATTACAGGCTCGCTTATGAATACGGAGGCCTAACCGAATCATTATGGACTGGTCCGCTGGAAGTTCGGACGACTGCGGCGGCACCACAGGCTCCTGGCGAATTAAAGGCCGAAGCACTCAATGCCATGAGTGTGAAGCTATCTTGGTCCGCCGTGGACAAGTCAACGGGTTATCGCGTGGTTCGGGCCGAAGCTGGCAGTGAGCAATACGAGCAGATATACGAAGGGAAAGGGCTCACATTCACGGATAATGCACTTGAGCCGGGCACCAGCTACAGCTATCGCGTAACAGCCTATAACGCAGCTGGTGAGTCAGCATTCACTGTTGCAGAAGCCACGACATACTCCATTGACTCTCCAGCAGAGTTCGCTGCCACAGCTGTGACGGACACATCAATCTCTCTGGGGTGGAATGTCTTGCCAGGATCTGATGTAACGTATACCCTATCCCGTTCAACCAGTGCTACGGGTACGTATCAGCAGGTCTATAGTGGCAAAGAAAACACGTATAACGATAGCGGTCTGACGATGGGCACAGGATATTTTTACATCATCCAGGCGACCGTGGACGGCGTAACTTCTCCAGCATCCGCACCGCATGGTGTTGCCACAGTTCGCACAAGCATTACACCAGGACAATTGTGGCCAGATCTGGACGGGAAGCCGATTGATGCGCATGGGGCTGGCTTTTTCTATGATGAACAGACGGAGACTTATTACTGGTATGGCGAATATCATAAGGGCGGCTGGCCAGCTGTTGGTGTGCGTGTGTATTCATCCAAGGATCTGATGAACTGGAAAGACGAGGGCATGGCTCTAACGACACTTCAATCCATGGATGATTTTGACCATGACCCGTTGATCTCCAAATTGTATGCGGGGCGTGAGGACCGCGTGGATATCTGGGCAGATATTCGCAAAGGACGGATCATTGAACGACCAAAGGTCATCTACAACGACAAAACAAAGAAATACGTGATGTGGGCCCATATGGACGGAGACAAGGACCCGTACAACAATAATGCGAACTATGGTAAAGCGCGAGCAGGTTACGCGATCAGCGTCTCTCCAACAGGGCCTTTTGTGTATCAGAAGAGTTACCGGATGGACAGAACCCCCGAAGGAGAGAAAGATTACTTCCCAAGCGACCGGGGGATGGCACGTGATATGACGTTGTTCAAGGACGATGACGGTACCGGTTATCTGATCTACTCCAGCGAAGAAAACCTGACGCTCTATATCTCCAAACTGAATGAAGACTACAGTGACGTAACAGGGTGGCATAAGGAAGGACGAACGGATGACAAAGGCAATCCGGTACGTGATTCCACCTATCAGGCGGAATACGGCGTAGATTACGTGCGTGTGTTCCCGGGAGGGCAACGTGAAGCACCGGCGATGTTCAAGTATCAGGGGAAATATTATATTTTGACTTCCGGAGCTTCCGGTTGGGCCCCTAACGAAAACAAAGTGACGGTGGCGGATAACATTTTTGGCCCATGGTCAACGCAGACCAATCCGTTCGTGCGTACATTGCCAACCGATCCGGATCCAGGCAAGGCATTTGGCACACAGACCACATCCGTCATTCCGGTCGATCCGGAAAAAGGCAAGTTCATTTACGTGGGGGATACGTGGAATGGTGGCAATTTCTCGAATGACGCTGCAAAATACGTGTTCTTGCCAATTGAGTTTGGAATAGGCTCCGACATCGCGATCAAGTGGTATAACAGTTGGACACCTGATCTGCTGAATTCGATGGGAAAGGTAGATATTGCTGATCCGTTGCCAGAAGCCGTGGCGTTAGGCAAAGTACCATCCCTGCCAACAACATTGAATGTGCGCGACGGTGGAGCACTGGTATCAACGCCAGCAGTATGGACGATTGATAACCGGGAGATGACGGTAGAAGATTTTGCTAAGCCAGGACCGCTCACATTACAGGTAACGACACCGGAATATAACAACAAAAAGCAGGCAGTTCGCGTAAATGTCATTCCGGAGAATACACTATATTTCGTGAATAGCGGAGGTTACGAAACGGCTGATTACAGTCTCATGGGTGCTTATATGAAAGGAACGCTTGCCAACCCGGAAACGGCGGATCAGATGTACGCTCCGGCTGAGGGACGTAATTGGGGTTATGTCAGCGCAGATGCACTGGCATCCGGTTCGAATGGCGGGGATATATTCTCGACCGTACGTTATCTGAACGGTGGAAATGTCAGCAATTCTCCTAAAGGCACGGACTTAACCTATAGATTTGATGTGCCAAACGGGACATACGATGTCTACGCCGGATTCAACGATCCGTGGAGCAATACATCGCGCAGAGCGAATTTCATCATCAATGGCACCAATACCGGAGCAGTTACTTTTACGCCTGCCAGCGTTAGAGCCAACAAAGGCATCAGTGTGTCGGACAACAAGCTGGAGTTGACCGTGCGCAATACGGCATCGCAGGACCCGATGATTAGCTGGATTATGATCGTTAAACCTGACGCCGCGCCACCTGTAAATGATAGTGCTGGCCTTAATGCTGATACGTTGGATTCAACGAGCGCAACGCTTCGCTGGGATGCTCATCTTGGTGCAGCAAGCTACAAGCTCTACCGCTCAGATCGTGAGCAAGGTGAGTATAAGATGGTCTACAGCGGCAATGGACGGGAGTACACGGACAGTGAACTGAACCCCGGCACGGAATATTATTACAAAGTAGAGGCTTTGGATGCCACGGGGCAATCGGTGCGAGGTGTATCTTCCGCTTATCAGGTGCACACGGCTCAGCAGAGCGCTGCTGATGTAGCCACAAGCATTACAGCGTTGGAACAGCCTTCCGCAGGTGCAAAAAAACTGAAGTTCCCTTCCGTGCCGCAAGGTTTCACGGTGAAGATCGCTTCCAGTTCGGTACCGTCGGTCATTCAAACTGATGGAACGATTATCCCACCATCTAAGGAAACAACAGTAACCCTGCAGTTGGAAATTACTCGAACTTCTGACGACAGTAGAGCCCTGACTATACCGTTGACGGTGAAGGTGTTGCCATCTGTGCCTTCCCCCGGAAGCAACCCTGGTTCGGGCGGTAATCCAGGCGGCAATTCCGGTGGAAATCCAGGAAATGGTTCTGGTTCATCCAGCAATGGTGGACAATCAGGAAGTGGTAACCCAAGTGCAGAGAATGCGGTACCACAACCTAAACCGGAGAAGGACCGTTCTGTTCTGGAGTTGCAGGGACAGTCAGATCAGAAGGGTGTAGTGCAGTCCAACGTGGATGTTTCAACGATTAAAGATGCTTTTAAAGTTGCCCCCTCAACAGATGCGGGCCAGCGCTTGGTCGAACTTCGGCTGAAGCCGGTTTCGGGAGCAACGGCATATGAATTGTCTCTGCCTGCCTCTGTGTTGATAGGTCAGGGTGAGTCACATGTGTTCAACATTGTTACAGAGCTGGGAATGTTGGAGCTTCCTGCGACACTGTTAATGAAGGATATCGTTGGTGATGGGATTGCATCAATCCGATTGGTCAGAACAGAGTTGGCAAAAACATTCGCAGATCAGCTCGGCACGCAATATGGAGTCCAGCTTGAACTTCAACTGGATGGTCAACCATGGCCATCGGAAAGCGAATTGATACTTCGTCTGCCTTTCCAATCCTCACAAAATGCTCAGCAGGATCGGATTGTAGCATTTGCTATCGGCGCGAACGGTGTGGCAACTCCATTACCGCAAAGTTACTACGATCCAAACAGCGGGCAACTTGTATTTTCCGTAACATCACTCACAGGAAATTATGCTGTTGTGCCTGTTGAGCAGACATTCGCAGATCTTGCAGAAGTGCAGTGGGCCAAGAAAGCAATGGAGGCTTTGGCTGTTAGAGGTGTAATTGATGCTGAGGCAAGTGGTGATTCCACGCAGTTACATCCAAAACAGGAGATGACCCGCGGCCAATACATGCAGTGGTTGATGACTGCGCTGGGCTTGAATGCTTCTTCCGGGAATGCGTTCTCTGATGTAAACGAAAAGGCTCCATATTACCAAGCCGTTACAGCTGCGCGTTCGCTAGGTATCACCAGTGGTACAGGTGACGGGCGCTTCTTGCCAGAGTCCACGATCACTCGTCAAGAGATGATGACATTAACAGTTCGCGCACTTGCAACGGCTGGACTGGTTGACTCCGAGAAGGCTGGAACAGATAACCTTACTCGTTTCCGCGACGCTTCCGAGATTCGCTCTTATGCCCGGGATAGTGTGGCATTACTTGTGGATCTGGGCATCGCCCACGGGTACAACGGTGAGGTGAAACCACTTGCCGAAGCAACCCGAGCCGAATCGGCTACGTTGTTATATGCGATGATGAGCAAACTGGTATGGAAGAAATGATGATACACCAGAATCGTAGCGCGTGAAAAAGAAGGCTTACTTTGACCTGGAGCCCAGGTTGGAGTAAGCCTTCTTAATTATAAGCCAGCCATGGGCGAAAAGTAATTTACTCAACGAACATGTATCTTCACGTCGTTTTACAGTTGTTATCTGTAATGTCTACGAATGTTATCTGTAATTTCTGCGAATTGTTAATTGTAATGTTTGCCGATTTGGTATGCTTGCTCCAGCAAGCTTTCAATATGTTCTTTGGATTCTGAAATGGTTTCATAGAGGAATTCGACTCGTGATTCCTGCATTCTTGCATAACCCGCGATACCGTTATTCAGATAATTCGAAATCATGTTGTAATAGTCGTATTTATGGAATGAAGCCTCCGTCCCCCCAGCTAGTGCAATCCACAGTGCCTTTTTGGAGTTTGCCTTGTTCAGCAGCCCCATGTTCCATACCTTGTCCAGATAAGCTTTGAGCATGGAGGGAACGTTGTACCACCAGACCGGGAAAACAAATACAATGGCATCAGCAGCAAGCACACGATCCAGCTCTTTGCGAATCCCAGGGGCATGCTGTTTATCGGGATTTTGCCAGTCTCGCTCATCTTCTACACGATATAGGGGATCGAATCCGTCATGATATAGATCGAGGATATCGATTTCATGGGAATTCTCCTGCATACCTTCTATAAAACGATTCATCACGGCAAATGTTAGGGAATCCTGTCTTGGGTGAGTAACGACCAGTTTAACTTTCATGTAGGAGTAACCATCCTTTTTTCTTTTTATTTTGGTTAAACATTCTGACCAATGTTATTATAAGTTTCATGACATCTTCTTGAGAAGTACGCACCTGAGAGTGCTGTAGATACTTTGGGGTTCTTCGGTTACTTTTAATAACGGATATACATATATGTGAATTATGGGGGAGTACAAGTGGAACAAGAAATGAAAAAATATGAGAGTGGTGTGCAGGCAATGCTGGAACTAGTCGGTGGAAAATGGAGGATACTTATTCTGCATCAGCTGATATCAGGTAAAAAACGAACAAGCGAACTTCGCAGAGCCATTCCTGGCATTACCCAGAAGGTCTTAACCCAGCAGCTGCGTGAACTGGAAAAGAATGAAATCATCCATCGGATCATTCATCCTCAGATTCCGCCCAAGGTAGAGTATGAGATGACAGAGTACGGCTTGACACTGCAGGACATCATTGACCGCATATGTCTATGGGGAGAGAATCACTTGGACAGAGTATACGGAGATAAAAGCAGAGTGCTTGGAGATCATTTTAGTGACTATATTCCACTTTCAACTTCAACTTGAGCTGGCCGCCAAATTAAAATTAAAACAAAAACCGTCCTTGATTTGAAAAGGAGGGTTTTTGTTGTTTTTTGTCCTTTATCAGCGAAACTGATAAATGCTATAAAATCATTGAAATTGACCCTCAACACCCGGTGTGTTAGGTTTTAGAGAGAAGAAATTAAATTAATGTGATGATTTTAGTCGGAATTAAAATCGAAGCAATGCGCGAGGTGGCAAACAGTGGAACTTCAAGTGACAAACAGCCCTTTTAATCAAGAACAAGTTGAACTGCTTAATCGTCTTATTCCTACATTGACCGATGGACAACGTACTTGGTTGAGCGGATATATTGCAGCAATTCAGGCAAGCGCGACAATAACAGCTCCAGCTAACCTGGTACAGGCTGCACCAGCTACAGGTATTGCACCTGTCAGTGCTCCGCCAGTATCCCGGGAAGTTACCGTGCTTTTTGGTTCACAAACCGGGAATTCCAGTGGCCTATCGAAAAAGCTGGCCAAGAAACTTGAAGAGCAAGGTCTTCAGGTAACGTTGTCATCGATGGGGGATTTCAAACCGAACGGACTCAAGAAAATTGAAAATCTCCTCATTATCGTCAGTACGCATGGCGAAGGCGAACCACCAGATAATGCGATTCCGCTGCATGAATTCCTGAACAGCAAACGGGCTCCAAAGCTTGAAGGACTTCGTTACTCGGTGTTGGCTCTGGGAGATACCTCCTATGAGTTCTTTTGTCAGACAGGTAAGGACTTCGATAAACGATTGCAGGAATTAGGTGGTACAGCCCTTGTACCACGCGTGGACTGTGATGTTGATTTTGATGAAGCAGCTGCGGAGTGGATGAATGAAGTACTGGCATCCTTAAGCAGTACATCTGCTGCTGCGAGTACGGTAACCACGGAGGCTGTTACAGCTGCGGTGAGCAGCGGAGAATCCGAATATGATCGTACGAATCCATTTAAGGCTGAAGTGTTGGAGAATCTCAATCTGAATGGCAGAGGATCGGACCGTGAAACACGCCACATTGAGTTGTCTTTGGAAGGTTCCAGCCTGGATTACGAGCCAGGTGACAGCCTTGGGGTATTCCCTGAGAATCATCCGCGCCTTGTAGATGAATTGATTGCAGCCATGGGATGGAATGCCGATGAACGCGTGACCGTGAATAAAAATGGCGATCAGACATCTGTGCAAGAAGCGTTGCTGCGTTATTTTGAAATTACAGCGGTGACGAAACCGGTCGTGGAACAACTTGCGAAACTGAATCCTGGGAGTGGCCTGACAGCGTTACTCGCAGATGATTCCGAATTCCGCACGGTCATGAATAGCTGTGATCTGCTGGATCTGGTTCATGATTATAATCTGAAAGGGATTCCTGCCGGAGAATTTGTAGCTGCTCTTCGCAAAATTCCGGCACGTCTATACTCCATAGCGAGTAGTTCGAAGTCTTTCCCGGATGAAGTTCATCTTACTGTTCGTTCGGTACGTTATGAAGCACGTGGCAGAGAACGTTACGGTGTATGCTCGGTACATCTGGCTGAACGAATCGAAGCTGGCGACACCTTGCCTGTATATATACAGCATAACCCGAATTTTAAGCTGCCTGAGAACCCGGATACACCGATCATCATGGTTGGCCCAGGTACAGGTGTGGCGCCGTTCAGATCTTTCCTTGGTGAGCGTGAAGAGACAGGAGCAGAGGGCAAGACATGGCTGTTCTACGGAGATCAGCATTTCGCCACGGACTTCTTGTACCAGACGGAATGGCAACGTTGGCTCAAAGATGGTGTGCTCACGAAGATGGATGTAGCCTTTTCACGTGATACGGAACAGAAAGTGTATGTACAACATCGCATGCTGGAACACAGCAAAGAACTGTACCAGTGGCTTCAGGAAGGTGCAAGCGTATATATCTGTGGTGACGAGAAAAAAATGGCACATGATGTGCATGCTGCGCTCACCACGATTCTTGAACAAGAAGGCGGTTTATCGCCTGAGCAGGCATCGGAATATCTGACACGGTTACAGCAGGAGAAACGTTATCAGCGGGACGTCTATTAATCACCGGCCCAGCCGGATTGCACCATCCCGCAGAGACGAGAGGAGAAAGCAGCATGGTTTATAATAACTTACTTAACCCACAGCGCACGAATAGCGATGTGGAAGATATAAAGATCAAAAGTGATTACTTGCGCGGAAGTCTGACCGAAACGTTGGCTGATCGTATCACGGGGGCTATTCCAGAGGACGACAACCGTCTGATGAAACACCACGGTAGTTATATGCAGGATGACCGTGACCTGCGTAACGAGCGTCACAAATCCAAGCTGGAGCCTGCATACCAATTCATGTTACGTGTGCGTGCTTCCGGTGGGATTGTAACCCCGGAGCAGTGGTTGATGATGGATCGGGTAGCGCATAAATATGCGAATGAGACGATTCGTCTGACTACACGTCAGTCTTTCCAACTGCATGGCGTACTGAAGTGGGATCTTAAAAACACCATTCGCGAAGTGAACGATTCGTTGTTAAGCACACTGGCTGCATGTGGTGACGTAAACCGTAACGTGATGTGTAACCCGAATCCGAATCAATCTGATGTGCATGCTGAAGTGTATGAGTGGGCATGTCAGGTGAGCAATCATTTGGACCCTCGGACCCGGGCTTATCATGAGCTGTGGCTGGACGGAGAGAAAGTGGTTGATTCCCAGGACTCGGACGAAGAAGTTGAACCAATCTATGGCAAAGTGTATTTGCCACGGAAGTTCAAAATCGGTATTGCTGTACCACCATCCAATGATGTGGACGTCTATTCACAGGATCTTGGCTTTATTGCTATTGTGGAGAATGGCAAGTTGCAAGGCTTCAACGTTTCCGTTGGTGGTGGGATGGGGATGTCTCATGGTGACGCCAAAACCTATCCTCAGGTGTCCAAAGTCATTGGTTTCTGTACGCCGGAGCAAATGATTGATGTGGCAGAGAAAACAGTTATGATTCAGCGTGATTATGGAGATCGTGCAGTTCGTAAACATGCTCGTTTCAAATATACGCTGGATGATCGTGGTGTGGAGTGGTTTGTCGAAGAGCTGACCACCCGTCTGGGATGGAAACTGGATGCGGCACGTCCATATCATTTTGAGACTAACGGAGATCGATATGGTTGGGTAAAAGGTAATAATGGCAGATGGCACTACACGCTGTTCATTCAGAATGGTCGTGTAAAGGATGTTGATGGATATCCTCTCATGACGGGTTTACGTGAAATTGCCAAAGTGCATACGGGTGATTTCCGTCTGACTGCGAACCAAAATCTAATCATCGGTAATATTAGCAGCCAGAAAAAGAAAAAGATTGAAGCACTCATTCAGCAATATAATCTGACTGATGGTGCACATTACTCAGCGCTGCGCAGAAGTTCAATGGCTTGTGTTGCGTTTCCGACCTGCGGCCTTGCGATGGCTGAGTCCGAACGTTACTTGCCGTCCCTGATCGACAAACTGGAGCCTGTACTCGACGAAGCCGGGCTGAGAGACGAAGAAATTGTCATTCGGATGACCGGCTGCCCGAACGGATGCGCAAGACCTATGCTGGCAGAGATTTCATTTATCGGTAAAGCACCAGGGAAATACAATATGTATCTCGGTGGCAGCTTCACTGGACATCGCTTGAATAAGCTGTACAAAGAAAACATTGGTGAAACTGAGATTCTGGACACGTTAACTCCAATGGTGAATCAGTATGCCAAGGAGCGCAATGAAGGGGAACATTTCGGAGACTTTGTCATTCGTGCGGGTTATGTTCCTGAAGTGTTGGATGGTCGACAATTTCACGCTTAATTGACCGAGTAAGATAACTGAAATTAGGACTGATTTAGGGCGGAAGCATTCCTTTATGGGGTGCTTCTTGTCTGCTATATATGGAGTGAATAGAGGTAACGTTAGTTGCTGCTGAGAGATTTATGAGAGGATAAACTGAAGCTAATCTTCAAATGGAGATGGATAATCACCGCAGTTATTCCCATTATTTCGTGTGTATTAACTTGTTGAAGTACGCTCAACAAGATATAATGGCATAGTAGAAAGCAGATTAAATGTTGAAAGTGAGCGGAAACGATATGGGTCGTAAGTGGAATAATATCAAGGAAAAGAAAGCTTCAAAAGATGCAAACACGAGCCGGGTCTACGCTAAATTCGGCGTTGAGATCTATGTAGCTGCCAAGAAGGGCGAACCGGACCCGGAAGCGAACCGTGCACTGAAAGTCGTGCTGGAACGTGCCAAAACGTATAATGTACCCAAAGCCATCATTGATCGTGCGATGGAAAAAGCAAAAGGCAGCGGGGATGAGAATTATGAAGAGCTGCGTTATGAAGGCTTCGGACCGAATGGTGCGATGGTCATCGTTGATGCACTCACCAACAATGTGAATCGTACAGCGCCTGAAGTGCGCTCTGCGTTTAACAAAAACGCTGGCAACATGGGTGTCAGTGGTTCTGTTGCTTACATGTTTGATCCAACAGCGGTTATTGGTATAGAAGGCAAAAACTCCGAGGAAGTACTGGAACTTTTGCTTGAAGCAGATGTGGATGTACGTGATATCGTGGACGAAGACGATGCTGTAATTGTATATGCAGAACCGGATCAATTCCACGCTGTACAAGAAGCATTCAAAGCTGCGGGTATTACTGAGTTCACAGTAGCCGAGCTGACGATGCTTGCGCAAAACCATATTGAACTTCCAGAGGATGCACAAGCTCAGTTCGAGAAACTGATCGATGCGCTTGAGGACCTTGAAGATGTTCAGCAAGTCTACCATAACGTAGAGTTCGTTTAAGATAACGAGGCGATACGTGGTTTGATTGCATAAAAAGAGTGTCTGACCAATCTGCGGGATTGGACGGACACTCTTTTTTTGTTTGTTTATGAGTCAGACTGAATTGTTCCAGGGGACTGCTCTGATTTTTCCGATTTACTTCCACCGAACTTGAATAACACAATTCCCCCAACAATGACAAGTACACCGAACAGCTGATTCCACGAAAAAGGAATTTGCTCCAGACCGAGCCATCCCATGGAATCAAATAGTAGCGCAAAACTCAATTGGGACGTCAGTACGATCGAGATGGCATATGTGGGACCAAGCAGCTTCATCCCTTGCACGAGACAGAAGACCACGCCAACGCCGATGGCTCCACTGAGCCAGTACCAGGGCTGCATATGCTGGAAGCTGAATGTATTTTTGCCCTCCACTAGCAGAGAGATGAGGAACGAAGCAATGAATCCGGTGAAAAGCACCATCGTTGTTGTGGACCATGAACCGGTGCGTTCATTGACTTTGCTATTAAAAATCGTTTGCAGACTGACAAGTGCACCTGCCAGTAGTGCAAGCGAAATACCTGTGATTAACATGGTTGTTGAACTCCTTATTCATAAATATTGTGACCTGTTATTTCCCTTAGACCCGCTCGATCCTTGATCATAATCAACCCCTGATGTCGTTCAATTAACCCGTCTGCACAGAGCTTCTGGATGACCCGGTTCAGGTGTCGGTAACTGGTGCCGATCAGATTCGCGATGTCGGTCAGATTGAACGCGTCCAGCTCTTCATGAACGACGTTGCCCGCTTCTTCTGTCGAAATGGAGAGTAGGTAGCTGGCTAGACGAACCTCAACGGGATACATCAGGTTGAAATTGGAAAAGTTCGAGTCAATGTAGAATTTGTGTGAGATGATTTTAAGCAAAAATTTAAGTAAAGGTGCATAATCGCTAGCAAGCTCAGCAAGCCATTGATAATGAATGCGAAGCATCACCACAGGTGACACGGCCTGAACCGTATTAACAATATCGCTTTCACGGACATATTCTATGTCACCGACAACTTCAAGCGGTGTTTTGAAACAAAGCACCAGCGTTTTGTCCTGAGCGGAGGTGGTGAAAATCTTGATTTTACCCTCGACCAGTACGTACAAATATTCGGAAGTTTCCCCTTCACGACAGATCAGTTCACACTTCTCAAAGTGGCATAACGTCATATGTGTACGCAGGGACTCGTGAAATACAGTTTCGAGTTGATATTGCTTCAGATATTGTATTAATTGTTGCTCGTTATGGATCTCTTGCACGCTGTGATTCACCCCCGACGATATGTTTCAATCCTTCTCCAAAAACTATAGTTTCATAATAATGACACCAGTCACCATTAAGGCAATGCCTAGAAATTGCGGCAGTTTCATCTTTTGTTTTACCACGCCGAACCATCCGTTACTATCCACCAGAAAAGTCAGGAACAGCTGAGCAATGAGCAGAGCCGAGATCGTAAATGTAACCCCAATTTGCTGAATGGCCGTCACTTCGCTGAAAATAATGACGGCGCCAAAAGCACCTCCAGCCAAGTACATAGGTTTTACTTGTTTGAGTCCTTGAAGGTTGGTGTCTCTAACAAACATTAGGATCAGCGCCGCTAAGATGAATCCCGTCAGTTGTGTAATCGTAGCGGCCTGCCACGTGCCCATGTCGGTGCTAATCCGAGTATTGGCAACCCCTTGGAGCGTGATACACGCGCCGCCCAGTAATGCAAAAATAATTCCTCTCATATGTACGCTCCTTATTCAATCACTTCGACTTCTATTATTAAATGATAAATTGACTCTGAACGCCAAGGACAAATGTCCTGAGCTTTGAAGTCACAGCATCTAGAGTACAATAAAGAACTCGGGAAATCCAGATGGGGCATGAAAAGATGCGTGGCATATGTGCTCAGTACTCATTTTTCATCATAATCTAACGAACCAGTGACACCTTATTGTACTGATCCGATTGAATTGAGAAATCTAACGAATCTCAGCGACGTTAAATGGGTTATGTCGGGTAGAAATAGGCGGTAAAACAGGGGGAATGGAGGAATAGGGTGTCTATGATTCGTTACTTTTAAAAATCGGCAAATATTCGCTAAATAGAGTGTGTCAGGTTCGTTAGCTATCCAAGAACTGAAACGAGAGTCTGCCCAGCGTCCCCGGAGCATAGTAAGTATCCAAAACTCCGGGGTAGGATAAGGCAATGAAAATTAGAAGCAATCAGCTAGAAGATTCTGATCCTCTCCATACAAATCCAATGATCCTATTAGATCACAGTGTACACAGGCTTCTCGCCTATAAAACGAACAAACAATTCAGGAAAACGTTCTGTCAATCTGTCTGTTAATAGCTTCATTCCTGAAGCCTCGCTCTCTGCATGCCCCATCATGATCAATGCCTTGGACTTGCCTTGTTGCACAGCATCACGGATATATTCCGGTGTCTCCCATTCGAATCCTTCTCCAGCGATGATGAGATCCAATTGCTCATTCTGAATCAAGGGAATCGTCACAGGGCCATTGCCACGAAAACCTACCAATACCGCTGCACGTCTACAGACTATTTCCGCATTGCCTGCAACGCGTACATAATCGATGCCCAGGGAACTTTTCACATGGTGAGCAATAGCTTGGGCGGTGCTTCCTTCCGGAAAAGAAAGAATGTCTGCTTCCGCTAGTCGTTGTTCCACATAAGAGGACCATCCCAAGGTCTGAATCAGTCCTTCGGTAATGCCGTCCGGTTGGAAGCGGTGGATGATATCATGACATCGATAGATGGAAATGCCTGCTTCGTCGATCAACTTTCTTTTAGTTTCATAAACTGGATCATTGGCTAACCAATCGGTATGACTGTGATGGTTGTAGAAGGGGGATTCATGAGTGATAATTAGATTGGCCCCACGTTGTACGGCATGTTCAATGACATGTTGAGTGGGCATAAAAGTAACAAACACACCTGTGACCGTTTGGTCGGACGAGCCAGTAATCAGCCGATCTACCGTGTTCTCCGGTAACTCTACATGGGCTGTGAGATACTGTATAATGTCTTGAATGGTTATATTCATGAACATAAGTCCTCCAAAATAATAGATTTTATAGTTATTGTATCATTTTGAAGAATAAACAGTAGAATAGAAAGGTCTTGCTTGAAGTGACAAAAGGAGTTATACTAATCAAACATTACAGAATGAACGTTCATTCCTGTATAAAGGAGGGATAGCCACATGGCTAAAAGCAGCAAAAAAGATGATATTTTTGCAGCTGCTTTAACGCTTTTTGCCCAGCGGGGATTCGATGCAACAACCATGCCGATGATTGCCGATTCGGCTCAGGTGGGAGCAGGAACTATTTACCGTTATTTTACGAACAAGGAAGTATTGTTGAATGAACTTTTTCAGAAAAGTATCAGGGAGTTTCTTGATGCCTTAAAACAGGGATTTCCGAATGAGCCGATACCTGTACGAGACCAGTTTCATCATATTTTTCGTGGATTGTTCAAGTTCGCAGAGTCCGACCCGGATCGCCTAAAGTTTATTAATTCTACGGGTAATGCATTGCATTTTCACGATGAGAGCAAGGAAAGTGTCAATGAATTTATGGGGTTTCTGAATGAATGCATACATAAGGGGCAGCAGCAAGGAGCCATTCTTATACTGCCTACAGAAGCTTTAATGAATATAGTCTACGGTGCTTTCATTCATTTGTTTGAACACTTTAACAAAGGTCTCCTGGAAGCGACGCCGGAGCTAATGAACCAGCTTGAGGAGTGCCTGTGGAATGCCATTAGAGTCCATTGATTCTATTGGCCTTTTTTTACAACATAAACGGAATGAATATTCATTCCTATACTAGACATAAGGTGTGTGAAGATAAATCATGAATAAACTTTCGAATCCCAGAACGATTTCCCTGATTTTTTGGATACTTATTACTCTCGTTTCTGTAGTGGCGATGCCTGATTTTGGTCAACTGGTAAAAGAAAAAGGACAGATTTCAATTCCTGAAACGGCACAAAGCCAGGTTGCTGCGATTATGTTGAAAGATATGGATAAGGATAGCGGGAATACTTATTCCATCATTGCTGTATTTAATAGTGGAGAAGATACACAAGCATTAACGAACCAGCAAAAGACGGAGATCGAATCCGTTTTATCCAACCTGAAAAATCAGAAAAAGCAACTGAATATTGAGACGATCACAAGCCATCTGGATGGTGAAGAGCAAGCCGATCGGCTTATATCCGAGGACCAAACCACGATCCTGACTCAAATCACCGTCACTAAAGATGAGAATATTCCTCTTTCGGAAGTGATTAGTCTATTAAAAGAATCTACAACCATCCCTGATGTGGATACATATCTGACGGGAGCTGACCTGATCGATGATGATTTTGGTAAATCGATTGAAGACGGTGTGCAGAAAACAGAAATTATCGCGATCATTTTCATCCTCGTTATCCTGATTATTATTTTTAGATCGCCGATCATACCTGTTATTTCACTGCTCACGGTAGGTGTATCTTACGTTGTTTCATTAGCTATTGTGGGATATCTTGTAGATTGGTTTAACTTTCCGTTCTCGAACTTTACTCAGATATTTATGGTCGTTATCCTCTTTGGTATTGGTACGGATTATAATATCTTGTTATATACCAGATTCAAGGAGGAACTAAGTAGACAAAACGGCGATGTGATTCTTGCGACCAAAACGACATTTAAAACAGCAGGCAGAACCGTATTGTATAGCGGCATCGCTGTATTCATCGGATTTCTTGCACTCATGCTTGCCAAGTTTCAGTTATATCAGGCAACCTCTGCGGTGGCGATCGCAGTAGCGGTTCTCATTATCGTCCTCAATACGTTGAACCCGTTCTTCATGGTTGTCATGGGCAAAAAAATGTTCTGGCCATCGAAAAAATTCGAAGGCCATGCGGACAGCCGACTGTGGGGATTTTTATCCCGCCAATCGGTACGAAGACCTTTCCTGGCAATCATTCTGGTTGCGGTGATTAGTGTTCCTTTATTATTCAGTTACAGTAATCGACTAAGTTATAATGATCTGTTTGAAGTCAATAATGACTACAATTCCAAACAGGGGATTAATCTGATTATGGAGCATTATGCACCAGGATTCTCAGCGCCAACAACATTGGTTGTGCAATCCGAGCAGGCAATGGACAATCAGACATTTCTGAAGGCACTGGATGATCTGACGGATAAGATGTCCAAGGTGGAAGGTGTCTCTGAGGTTTACAGTGTCACTCGACCAACTGGAGTCCAAATTAAAGAGTTGTATATTAACGATCAAGCAGAGGAGCTTAATCAGGGTATTGGTAAAGCAAACGATGGTGTGGGCGAAATTAAGGAAGGTTTGTCCTCTGCAGCTGGACAGCTTCAATCTTCAAATGATTTAAGTAACGTACAGCTGTTGATTGATGGGACAAGCCGGTTGCAAGTTGGAGTAAATGCATTGGGAGACGCCATGAATCAGGTATCTGATGGGCTGAATAATGGGGAAGAAGGGGCAGAGACGCTGAAAAACGGACTTACTACCCTTAAAGAAAAGGTTGGAGTCCTGTCTAAAGGTGCCAATGATCTGCAAAAAGGGTATACGCAACTTGAACAGGGATTTGGTTCCTTTAGTGGTACTTTCACAAGCATCAAGACAGCTATTAAGGGAGCGCTTGATGCCTATGCTCAGATCGAAGGCAGCATGACCCGTCTAATTGTGAATCACCCTGAGTTACAACAAGAAGAAGATGCTGTACAAGTGATTAGTATTTCTCAAGCGGCTCAAACTGAACTGAACGCGTTATACATACAGCTGGACCCGTTGATGCAGCAGTACAATGGGGCTATGGTTTCTTTCAAGGAAGCCAACGAGTCAATGGCTCAAATTAGTGGCGGGCTGACTCAGGTTGCTGTAGGTGTCGGCCAGCTTGAAGACGGTGCTGGCGAGCTATCCAAAGGTTTGGCCACTGGAGCCAATGGAACCAAGCAGATAGCAGGTAAAACATTGGAAGTGAAAGATGGGCTGGGTCAGATTAATGAAGGACAGAGTCAGTTGTTAAGCGGTCTGAACGATCTACAGGAAAAAATGGGTGAGTTGAAATCCGGATTGATCGAAAGTACAAATGGACTCTCAGATGTGTCGAAGGGTCTTGGTGATGCCAAAGATTATTTGGGTCATCTTGGCCAGTCTGATGCTGCGAAAAGCTTCTACATTCCAGAAGAAGTATTAAAAGGAGAAGAGTTTCTAAGTTCGCTCGACATGTATATGTCTTCGGATCGGAAGACAGCGGAAATCTCCATCATTTTGACCGATAATCCATATTCGAAAGAAGCGATGGATGTTGTTCAAAATCTTAACAAGCAGTTGGAAACGGCTTTGGTTGGCACGGATTTGAGTGAGGCGAAAGTGGCACTGGGCGGCATACCCTCACAGAACCTGGATATGAAAGAATTATCCGGAGGTGATCTGAATCGGACGTCCAT
The DNA here is from genome assembly GCF_038003195.1 of Paenibacillus sp. FSL M7-1414. Taxonomy (NCBI): domain Bacteria; kingdom Bacillati; phylum Bacillota; class Bacilli; order Caryophanales; family Paenibacillaceae; genus Paenibacillus; species Paenibacillus sp. FSL M7-1414. Next base: position 3,032,437 of record NZ_JBBOOS010000001.1, read on the forward strand.
GATCATGCTGATTGGAATTGGATTGATACTTTTGTTCATTATTCGTTCGTTTTGGCAGACTGTAATCATTATAGGTGCGTTATTCCTGACGTATTATGTGGCACTTGGTCTGAATGAATTGCTGATGGTTGGCCCGCTTGGCGTTGACTATCTGAGCTGGAACGTTCCTTTCTTCAGTCTGATCATGATTGTTACACTTGGTGTGGACTACAGTATCTTCCTCATGATGAAATATCGTGAGATTGAAGGAGATCCAATTCATAAAATTACGGAAGCTTCCCGTAATATAGGAGGGGTCGTGATCTCGGCGGCAGTAATATTGGGAGGTACCTTCGCCGCACTAATTCCTTCCGGTGTTGTTACGCTGATTGAAGTAGCTATTTCTGTCATCATCGGATTGGTTTTGCTAAGTTTTGTCATGCTTCCAATCTTGCTTCCGGCTCTAATCAGTCTATTACACAAGTTAAAAAACTGGGGTTCGGGGTCCGATCCCATAAACAAATAAATCATCTTTATATCAAACGATTCCTGACAAAAATGACGTCAGGGGTCGTTTTTTATTTTTTTATCCTATGAATTATAACTAAGTTATCATAACAATGCGGGAAATAATCTAACGTAAAACAATGACGGATTCATATAGTTTTCTCAAACAAGAATAAGTATACTTACATAGAGTCTTTGTTTGTCTTAAATGGAGCTGATTGCAGCGCAAGTAGTTCTATTTTAAGGCACAATGAGAATCAGTTGAGGATCAGCATTCATTTGCAACAATAGAACAGATTGTGAAAGGGGATAACTACGATGACAGCAACAACTATTATGGAACGTCTGAAGAGCGAGACAGCTCATTATCACAGACAAGTAGAACAGAACCCTTATGCAAAAGCCATTATGAATCAAACTGTGACTATAGAAGAATATAGAACATATTTAGAGAAATTTTATGGATTCCTGAAACCGCTGGAGGATCAGGCTGTACAACAGCCTTTCTGGGAAAGTACGGGATTGGATATTGAGATTAGAGGCAAGGCTGGACTTTTGGAAAAAGATTTACGAAATCTGGGTGCCAGTGAAGAGGAAATCAGCCAACTTCCGCTCTGTGAAGAACTACCGGATATTTCAACACCTGCGCGTTTGTTCGGATATCTGTATGTAATTGAGGGGTCCACGAACGGTGGACAGATCATGACCAAGCGTTTGTCGCAGTTCCTGTCCATTGAGGCCGATCGTGGTTTGGAATATTTCAATGCTTACGGCTCAGAGACAAGAACAAGATGGAGCGAGTTTACGGGTTTGCTGCAGCAGTCCATCAGCACTCCAGAAGATCATGACAATATGGTAAACAGCGCATCAGAGACATTCCGTCTATTGGACCAGTGGATTAATACGTAGGGCGGACTTTATTTCATATATTAAAAGGAAACTATATAAGTTGAAATAATACATTTACACATAACGGAGAGGACAGAGAAAAGCTAAATAGACATGATGAAAAGAGGGCAGAAATGCCTTCTTTTTTGTGTCCAGGAATGTCTAAATTTCGTCACCGCAGACACAGGACAAGTGATATAATGATCCCTATGGATACACTTGTTCGTATTCTGTCTTGGAGGAGGGTGAGATAACGTTCTATGAAAGACAACTCAAGACAATTGGAATTTATGGAGATAGATCTGAGTGAAGAACCTGAAACAGCAGCGGTTCCGGTTCCTGATCGTTCAACCATTGTGCAGTCTGCACATGATACGATGCAGCATCGTGGAGGCATATTGTCCTCAGAGAAACGTTTTGTAGAGGAAGCAAAGCAGTGGGCAGAGATGGAGGGGGATGTATCCCCGTGGGTTCCCTTTATGAGTTACTGGCCAACGTATGGCGTGATGAATGAAGCCCAGCGCAAGTGGTATTTGTTTTGGAGGAAGGAAGTGCGTCAGGGGAGATACCCGGATACCGATCTGTCCTATCTATTTGTTCATATCTACGAGTTAATTAACGGCATTGGCTGGCAGAATCCTCAGGATGGTTATGATCAATTGAAGCAGCTATGGGTGAACTACCGTGAACGGTTGCCCCAATTAAATATATATATGCAAGAGTGGATGGTCGATTATGTGCTGGTCCATCAGATGGAAATGTCCTTATCCGAGGTCATGGGCCTTTCGGGCGGATACCTGCCAGCAGAGATGCTGGATAGGGAGCTGCAACGTATTTTACAGGATAATGTATCGGATATATCGCTGAATATGCTGCAAAGATATTATGATTACGATATTACACTCAGTAAATTCTACAGAGATGGCGGCAAAGAAGTGATGGAGCAGTACATCCCGCGGGTCATGGCCTTGGTTGATTCGTACCTGGAACGTACGCGACAAGTTGGACTATTGCCTGAGTGTGATCCCAACGATGAACGCACCATGGAGCGCACTCTGTTTCGCAAAGCAGTCTATGATGAATGGATCTATGGAAGATCGGTATCGTTCAGATATATGCCCATAGGTGAACAGGCTGAATTTGTGCAGATGGTTACGCGGATCTATCGATGTACTGAAAATAAACTTCGTGAACTGCTTGGATTCAGAGGCCGATTGCGAGGACAGACTCTTGAACCCGAACTTGCAAATCTGATTGAACGTTACCTGGACAAAGCATATGCGATCGAGCAGGCGGAGTCTGTGGAACAACCGATGATTCGTATTGATACAGAGAAATTGGCATCTTTACAGCAGGAAAGTGAGTACGTGCGATTGGCGCTTACAATTGAGGATGATCACCCTTCTGAAGTGAAGGATGAAGAGGATAACAACGCAAATGTTACAAGTAATCCATTCGATGTACTGGAAGCAAGGGACGAGATCACTCCAACTGAAGGTTCCATGGAGTCGGAGCCATCCGCAGAAGAGATTGCAACAGGAGCGCAAGTAGAATCTATTAGGTTGCAGTGGGACGAGTCTGCTGAGGCTGATCTGGATGAGGAATGGCTGCTCTTTGCCAAGGAACTCTCCCCACAGCAGGTGCAAACGATTCATGTTCTACTTGGTGCAAGTCCAGATATGGAGCTGATGCGTCTGGCTGAGCAATATGGAACGATGCCTACGCTTCTGCTGGATGAAATTAATGATGTGGCTATGGAAACGATTGGTGATCTTCTGATTGATGGTGATCGGATTGCTCCTGATTATATAGATGTGTTCGAACATGTGAAGAGGTGATACGCAGTGAAAGAACTTAAAATACCAAAGCGGCTGACCACCGCGCTTGTAAATTCATTGACAGCGGGTGTTGTCCCACGAATTGGGCTGGAGCAGATTGCTGTCGGTCGGAAACCGGAAGTGGAGGCCATTCTGCGGGATATGGACAATATCGCCGAGGGAGGCGCAGCGTTTAAACTCATTACGGGTCGTTACGGCAGCGGTAAAAGCTTTCTTTTGCAAATGATTCGTAATTATGCGATGGATCGGGATTTCGTTGTGGCAGACGCCGATCTCTCACCAGAGCGTCGATTGGTGGGAACCAAAGGGCAGGGACTTGCGACATACCGCGAACTGATGACTCGTCTGTCTACACGCACACGCCCGGATGGGGGAGCGTTGGAGCCGATTTTGCAAAAATGGATCGCAGGGTTACAACAATCCACGATGCAGAGTCAGAACCTGCGCCCGGATGATCCCGCTCTGCCGCTTGAGGTAGAGAAACAGATTTATGCAGTGACGGGGGAGATGCAGAATCTGGTTCACGGCTTTGATTTTGCCAAAGTACTGGCGTCATACTGGAACGGGTACAAGCTGGCTGATGATGATCGCAAACAGGCGGCCCTTCGCTGGCTTCGAGGAGAATTTGCAACCAAAACGGAAGCGAAAAAAGAACTGGCTGTTGGCGTTATCATTGACGATGACAACTGGTACGACTACTTCAAATTGTGGTCTGAATTCACAGCGCGCATTGGTTACAAAGGGTTGCTGTTGTTCATTGATGAAGCGGTGAATCTGTACAAAATTACAAACAGTGTCTCCCGCCAAAGCAACTATGAAAAATTGCTGACCATGTTCAATGATACGATGCAGGGCAAAGCGGAGCACCTGGGCATATTTGTAGGCGGTACGCCGCAATTTGTGGAGGATGAACGGCGCGGATTATACAGCTATGAGGCGCTTCGCTCCAGGCTTATTGATGGTCGTTATGCAGCCAAAGCGTATGCGAATTACACAGGTCCGATCCTGAAGCTGGCGATGTTATCGCATGAAGAGATTCTGATTTTACTACAGAAGCTGCGGCAGATTCATGCCCTGCATTTTGGATACAGCGCAAGTCTGACGGATGAACAATTGGTTGATTTTATGCAAACGGCGGTGAACCGGCTGGGTGCGGATGAATTGCTGACCACGCGTGAAGTGGTACGAGACTTTATGGATGTTCTGCATACGTTACACCAGAATCCTGAAGTGACTTATACTCAATTACTTGGCGAGCGGGTTGCCAAACCTCAGGAAACGGGTAAAGGGGCAGATGCTTCCGCGAATACAGATGATCTGGACGACTTTCTGGCGGAGTTTGAATTATGAGTGATAATCCGTTCTATCGGCTGGCGCCGTTTGTTCAGGAATTTATATATAAAAAAAGATGGGAATCGCTTCGTCCTGCTCAGATTGAGGCCTGTAATATCTGTTTTCATACCCCGCATCATATGCTGATTGCGGCGGGAACGGCCTCCGGCAAAACGGAGGCGGCTTTTTTTCCTGCATTGACCGAGCTGTATGAACGGCCTTCCAAGTCGGTTGGTATTTTGTACATTGGACCTCTGAAAGCCCTGATTAATGATCAATTCGAACGTCTTAAGGATCTGTTATCCGAAGGAAATATTCCGGTTTGGCATTGGCACGGGGACGTACCTCAGGCGGAGAAAACAAAACTGATGAAAAATCCGTCCGGTGTGCTCCAGATAACGCCAGAATCGCTGGAAGGTCTGCTCATGAATCGACCGAATGCAATCCCGGCGCTGTTTCATGACTTGCGATATGTCATCATCGATGAGGTGCATGCTTTCATGGGAGCGGATCGGGGCATTCAAGTACTCAGCGAACTTGCCAGAATCGAGCGTATGGCTGGCTGTGCACCGCGAAGAGTGGGCTTGTCCGCCACACTTAGTGACTATGATGCGGCTACATCTTGGCTTGCTGCGGGAACGCAGCAGGGGGTGGATGTGGTCTCTTCCCCGGGCGGTCGCAAGCTGCGACTGCGGGTGGAACATTTCTCTTTTCCAGATGCACAGGACGAGGAGCAGGCGGAGCAGCTTCATAACGCACGTAAAGCCTACTACGACTTCATCTATGAGAGCACACATCGTAAAAAGGCGCTGATCTTCACCAACAGCCGAACGGATGCTGAAGTCACCATTCTTGAGATGCGGCGAGTCGCGGCTCGCAGGCAAGAGCGTGATGTGTTCCATGTGCATCATGGAAGTATCTCGGCCATGCTGAGGGAAGAGACGGAAGCTGCCCTACGCACTGGGTCGGGGCCCGCAGTTGCTGCGGCAACGGTCACGCTTGAACTGGGCATCGATCTGGGCGAACTGGAACGTGTGGTTCAGCTCGGTGCACCGTATAGTGCGTCCAGCTTTGTACAGCGTCTGGGACGTTCAGGGAGACGAGAGGACATGGCTTCGGAGATGCTTTTTGTATGTCCGGAGGAAGAGGATGAGGAAGCGCAATTGCCAGCGCGTATGCCGTGGACGTTGATGCGTGCGATTGCTGTTATCGAACTGTATGTAAAAACGAAGTGGGTCGAGCCGCTTGAAGCCCGCAAAATGCCCATAGGTGTGCTCTATCATCAGACGATGAGCATGTTGAAAAGTATGGGGGAGGCGGAGCCGAGAGATCTTGCAGAAGCCATCCTTTCGCTGGCGCCATTTGCGTTGATCAGACCTGATCAATATCAGGTATTCCTGAATTACCTCATTGAGACGGATCATCTGCAATGGACAGAGGATCGAACATTGATCATCGGTCTGACAGGTGAGAAAATTGTGAATAATTATCGCTTCTACGCCGTGTTTAAAGACGATGAGGAACATAAAGTACTAAACGGATCGGAAGAGATTGGTTCGATTACAACCGTGCCCCCACCTGGCTATTGCTTCTCGCTCGCAGGCAAACTGTGGAAAGTGGAAGAGGTCGATCACAAGCACAAGGCTGTGTATGTGAAGTCTGCAAAAGGTAAAGTAGATACATTATGGCTTGGCGCGGGAGGAGATATTCATACGTCGGTCGTACAGAAAATGCGTGAAGTGTTGTCCGACTCGACCATCTATCCCTATCTGTCACCACAAGCCGTCAATCGACTTGAACGGGCGCGCCGCCTAGCTCGTGAAAGCGGACTGTTAAAGCAGGTCGTGATTCCGGCAGGGGGAGATTCGATGTATGTTCTTCCTTGGGTAGGAAGTAAATCATTCCGTACATTGGAGCGCCTGATGAAGCATAATCTGTCCAAGAAACTTGCCTTGCGTTCGGTTGTGCCCATGGAGCCATATTATTTTGTAGTGTCCGGCAAGGTCGACGAACGAACATTGTTAGCCGAGATCATGAGTGAGTGTCGAACGGCTGAAGACGCATCTGCGTTACTGGCTGAAGATGAAGCGCCTTATCTGGGCAAGTATGATGAATTTGTCGCGCCGCCTTTGATCCGTGAGGCTTTTGCTGTGGATGGCCTGGATCTGGATGGATTGAAGGCAGGTTTACAACAAACATTGGAGTGGGACTCCTCAAGCTCCAATCGGACATGACGTTTTTACGTAATCAGAGTACTCGAAGAATGGTACAGCGATCGAAGCGACTCGGTGTAATAATTTAGTTCAACTTTTTATACGGAATAGGGTTGACACCATCTCACCTCCCATGTAATATATGAAAAGTCGTCACACACGAATTACATCAAATTGCATATATCATTTCGTATAACCTCGCAGGCCGAAAGTGTACACAGGGCGAGGGTCTCTACGGGAAGCCTATACTTCCTAACTACGATGCCAAGGAATCAATGTATTCCTTGCTCGTAGTTAGGATTTTTTGCATTTAGATGGTGTCTGTGACCTTGGCATGAACCAACATGCGGGCGTATTTTTCTTATCATCAGGAGGTTTATTCACAATGAAATATTATCTGTCCGTTCTCGCGGGAGCGATGAGCTATGGCATATTATCCACGATTGTGGTTCTGGCGTACGGCGAAGGATATAAACTTGGAGAGGTTGTGGGAGCACAGCTGATCACGGGTTTTCTTCTATCCTGGATGCTGGCGCTATACACAAAATTTAGAACAAAACGTAAGTCACAGGCAAATGGTAAAGCATCAGGAGCCGTGGCACAGGTATTCAAGCGGTTGACGTGGAAACAACGTCTGATATTGATGGCTGCTGGAACACCAACGGTAATTACAGGTCTCGTGTATTATCAGTCTTTGCGTTACATCCCGGCTTCACTTGCCATTATCCTATTGTTCCAGTTCACTTGGATTAGTGTATTGATTCAGGCGATAAGCAAACGTCAACGTCCAGACAAAGTCACATTCCTGACGTTGATCATTCTGTTTGGTGGAACCTTGCTGGCAGCGGGTTTCCTGGAACAAGGATTGGGTGAGTTCAACGGTCTGGGTATTGCTCTTGGACTAATGGCAGCCGTAAGTTATTCCCTGTTTGTCTTGTTCAGCGGTAAAGCGGTTCCTTCAGCGCATCCAGCCTTTCGCAGTGCGTGGATGGTTACAGGCGGATTGATCCTGCTGTGCATTTTGTTCCCGCCGACATTCCTCTTTAACGGATTGATCTGGAGCCAGTTGCTTGTATTTGGATTGCTGCTTGGATTCTTCGGGGCATTCATTCCACCAGTACTGTTCGCTATCGGCGTTCCGCATATTGGTGGTGACATGGCCGGAATCCTGGGTGCAGTGGAGCTTCCAATTGCAGTATTGTTATCCTCAATCGTGCTTCATGAGCATGTCAGCGGATTGCAATGGTTCGGAGTTATTATTGTACTTATTGGTGTAGCCCTGCCAGAGTTGTATAAATTACGCATGAGACGAAGTCGGAATACACCGATCTATTCCTGAGTTATACAAAAAGGGATATTGCGAAGCATGAACGGGAATACCCGTAGATAAGCCTGAGAAATCAGGCTTTTTCTATTGAAATATTTTTGCTCAATCGCAATAGCCCAGAGGGGTCATTTTCATTGTCATGCGAATCAGGTATGCTTAATGAATACATCCGTCTGTTGATTGAATATTGATGGGACATCGAATGAGGAGTGTTTATATGAAAAGCTGGTTTGGAAAAACATGGCCTTGGTTAACACTGGGTCTGACCGTTGTTGTACTGCTTGGATCATTTTTGGTTTATTTTATGGGCAAAGACGTATCCCCCGGATCGGGAGGTGCAGTAACAGCACAAGCCGAGACTCCGGAGGATTTGAAGGGATATGAAGTCATTGATGTGGACGTGAGCAACGATGGTTTTGGACCAGACGTCATCGAGGTGAAGGCTGGCGTACCGACCAAAATCAACTTTATTCTGACCCGGTCGGTGACACATGTGAAATCAGTGGGATCACAAAAACTTGGCATGGATCTATACATGCAAAAGGGACCCAATTATTATACGGTCGACAAAGATCTGCCCAAGGGAGAATATGAGATCCATTGCGGCATGTACATGATATATGCAACGATTAAGGTCGTATAAGCAGAAGGAGCAAGGTTTCGGGTCACCGAGCTTTGCTCCTTTTTTTGGTGCGTGATATCATGAGAAAGTGGGTAAAATCGATCAGGAGGTGGCGAAATGAAAGCGCTATTTATTGGAGGGACAGGCACCATCAGTACGGCCATTACGGAGATGCTTGCACAGCAAGGCTGTGAACTGTATTTAATTAATCGTGGCAATCATAACGGTGACTTACCTAGTGAGGTCAACGTACTTCAAGCCGATATTAATGACGAGGCACGTGTAGCGGAACTGATTGCTGATCTGGAATTTGATGTTGTGGCAGACTTTATCGCTTTTGTACCGTCTCAATTGGAGCGAGATTACCGTTTGTTCAAGGATAAAACCAAGCAGTTTATATTTATAAGTTCAGCATCAGCGTATCAGACTCCTCTGGCTGATTACCGGATCACGGAAGGGACGCCCTTATCGAATCCATATTGGGAGTATTCACGCAACAAGATTGCCTGTGAAGACTATCTGATGAAACAATACCGCGAGCATGGATTCCCGGTGACCATTGTGCGTCCGAGCCATACGTATGGCGACAAATCGGTACCTCTCGGTGTTCATGGTGCTCAAGGCAGCTGGCAGGTTCTCAAGCGTATCCGTGAAGGCAAACCCGTTATCATCCACGGAGATGGCACCTCACTGTGGACCATCACGCACAATACTGATTTTGCCAAAGGGTTTATCGGGCTGATGGGAAATATCCATGCCATTGGTGAATCGGTACATATCACCTCAGATGAATCCGTCACCTGGAATCAGATTCATGAGATTATAGCTGGCGTGTTGGGTGTTAAGCTTCATGCGGTACATGTACCCTCTGAGTTCTTGGCAGCATGCAGTGATCAGGATCTTCGCGGCGGATTGCTGGGTGACAAAGCCAATACCGTTGTGTTTGATAACAGCAAGCTGAAGCGGCTTGTTCCGGAATTTGTAGCAACGACAAGAGCCGATCAGGGCATTCGACGTACGATTGAGCACATTCTGGCGCATCCTGAGTTACAGACCGAAGATCCGGAATTTGATGTATGGTCTGACAAGGTCGTTGGTGCATTGGATGAAGCGTTATTAAAGATCAGAGATGAAAAATGAGAAGTAAGGCGTTCATGATCAAGTGTTTACATTCATGCGCTTAATCGTTATAATCAAGAAAAAATGACACTTGTTAGGGGAGGCACCCCAACTTAGGACATCGTTCCTTTGTTGGGGTGCCTCCTTTTTTTTGTGTGCCAAAAAGGAGAGTAGACGTTGAAGAAATCAGGAAAACGTGTGAAGAAACAAGCGGAACAGTTAACCAAAGTGGTATTGGCATTTGCGTTATTATCACCTCAAGCCCTTTTGCTTGAATGGGGCGCAACGACGGTAATGGCTGAAACGGTTGAAACAATCGGGATTGTATCCGATACGTCCACCATGAAGGCTGTACAGTCATCCAAGGTGAAAGTAGAGATGAACAGTGATGGCAAATACAGAATTGTATTACTACCAAACACAAATGTATTTTACGGTGGTGATACAGGGAATGTATCTACGATTATCGACCATAATGGATCACCCGTGAACTTCAAAACATTGCCGCTTAATTATTACCGAATTAACAATAATGTGATTGAAATGTCCCGGCAAAAGGACAATGTCGAATATATTTTGCGTGTATCTATCGTTAATGCTACCTCACAAGGTGGGTACATGAAGGTTGAACTGGAAGCTATCAACCGTAGTGGAACGGCACTGAATTTGGGTGGAACATTTTATTGGGATACGATGGTGAATGGCAATGATGCATCTCCGTTTGAAGTCATCGAGAATGGATGGCGCAATTACAGCGGCGGCGTTCAGGTCACGGCTTTTTATGCGAATACGTACAATGTTGTGAATGCAGATCGCATATACATGGGACAGTACAGCGGTCCGGACAATGCGCAGCTAACAGGGGGTTCTTCACCTTCGTCATTCACTCCAGGCCAGACCGTTACGGCGAGTGATACAGCTGCGCAATTCTGGTGGAATGCCAAAGCAACAGCGAATCAGGCTTCACGCAAATTTTCAACGATCGTGGGAATCGGCCCTCAGAACGTTCCGCCTTCATTTACACTAACGGCTCCTTCTTCGGGGCAAACGTATTACAAAGGCGAGCAACTTCAGATCTCTGGTACAACGCGAGATACGGATGTAGGCGACCTATTGACCGTGAAATGGTCCATTGATGGTGGGTCTGAGAACATTTTGACCCAGATGACCGCGACGGGTTCAAATCAGTCTTTCAACACCAATTACACATTGCCTGACACCCTGCCAGATGGTACACACACATTGCAAGTATGGGTCATGGATGACAAAGGTGGGGTGTCCTCAGCAGGAACCGTTAACTTTACGGTAAGGAGTTTTGTTGTGCCTGGAACGCCGACATACACATTGGTTAATTCTAATAACTTGACGGTCAACTGGGATAAGAAGGCTAATGATGCATCCGTAACGTATGAACTGAAAAATATGACGACGAATCAGATCGTGGATACAGGTACATCAAACAGTCGGCAGGTGACTGGACTGACTCCGAATACCAGTTATTCTTTTGCTGTACGTGCCAAAAATTCAAGTGGTTCCTATACGGGTTACTCCAGTCCATCCACAAAATACACATTGGCCAATCCACCCGCTGCTGCGGCTGTGACACAATCAGGCAACTCTGTTACAGCGAGCTGGAATAATAATGCAAATCCTGCGGGCACCCATTATAAAACGGAAATACGCAGTCCAGGTGGGCAAGTCCTCGCAACGGGAACAACAACTTCCACACGTACAGCGTTTGCCCTTACCGGACTCGCGGACGGAAAATATGAAGTATTTGTGGCGGCACTGAATGGTGAAGGGATACAGACTCCGTTTATATCCGCTGGAGAGATGATTAAAGATACGACGGGTCCAACTGCTCCTTCCGTTACAGTGACTCCATCCACATGGACCAAGGAAGATGTTCTGGTCACGGTTGAAGAAGGAAAGGATGCCTTGAGCGGAACTCAGAAGACTGAAGTAAAAGTTGGTCCGGCAGGAGAATGGCGTGAATACAGCGCTCCGTTTACCGTAAGCAGCGAAGGAAACACAACTGTTATGGCACGCAGTATTGATGCGTTTGGTAATACAGGACAGGAAACGGCTGTGACAGCCAGAGTAGATCGGACGGCACCAACGCCACCTGTCATCTCGCTGAATCCGCCCGATTGGACAAAAGCGGCGGTAATCGTGACATTAACGGAGGGTACGGACGAAGCAAGTGGCATTGGTCTGACACAATATAAGCTGGGAAGTGAGGGAGAATGGATCGACTATAAGGCTCCTCTTACACTAAGTGAAGAAGGGATAACTGAGATTTACGCACGAAGTGTTGATCGGGCCGCCAATGTCAGTGCGTCCACTTCGGCAACAGCCAGAATCGACAAGACTGGGCCTGAGCAACCAACGATTACGTTAAATGAAGAGAATTGGACGAATCAGGATGTAACTCTTGCAATAAACAGTGGTGATGATGCGGGCAGTGGGCTTGCCAAGAGCCAATATCGACTTAACAAAGAAGGTCCCTGGATCGATTATACGGGTGAAGTGACGGTTACCGATGAGGGAGAAACGATCGTATATGCACGCTCACTTGACCGTGTAGGCAATATAAGCACGTCCGCTCAGGCTACGGTTCGAATCGACACGACAGCTCCAACCGAGCCGGTGATTAGTATAAGTCATTCTGGATGGAGTAAAGAACATGTGCAATTCACGATCGCTGGAAGTATGGATGAACAAGCGATATCCTATGAATACAGCATGAATGATGCCCCGTATATGACAGGAAATAGCGGTACAGTTAGTACAAACGGCGCTACCACTATTCGGGCCCGAGCAAGGGATACTGTTGGCAATGTAAGCAAGGAAGTGAGTCGAATCGCCTATGTGGATCAGATGGCTCCAACGATTACATTTGCACCGAACGGACATGGCTGGACGGACATGGATATATCCACTACCATTCAGTATGCCGATGCCCACTCAGGCATTCAGGAACTGGAACGATTCTATCAAGTTACGAACAGTGCAGAATCACCGGAGCATTGGCTTGAAGCTCGCTCTGACCAGCATAAAATATCCATCGAATCGGAAGGTATATGGTACATCCATGCGAAAACCATGGACAGAGCAGGGAATACATATGAGACAACATCATCACCTTACCATATTCAACGTAAGCCCCAGCAACCGAATCATGTGAGAATGACACAGATCGCTGAGACATCAGCTGAACTTACAGTGGATTTGCCAACTGGGGAAAGGTATACCGATGGATATCAGTATGAGATAACGAATAAAACGACAGGACAGTCATGGACACTGGATTATCCTAACCACAGTATAATCGATAACTCCCTAAGCGGTGGTCAGGTCTATGAATATGAAGTTAGAGTGAGAAACCATACCGGAGTAAGTGATGAAGTAAGCGTTCAAGTATTAACTACTCCGGCAGCTCCCGGAACGTTGCACGTTCGAAAAGTAGATTCACAGCCCAATTTGGCCGAAATTCATTTTGATTCAGTACGAGGAGCAGATGCTTACCGCATCATCGCGACTACTTCGGACGGTGCCACCGTATTTGATCAGACGGTATCTGATCCTGGCAGGCTTCCCTATGTTAGCAACCTCGTTCCAGGTACTATTCATAACATTTCGGTAACGGCAATGAATGAAAGTGGAGCAGGTGGTAGCAGTAGAACCGGATTCCTCACACTGCCGGCAATGCCCGGAGAATTTATGGCCGTTCAAATTCAGGAGCATGATATTTCATTAGAATGGCAGACAGTGACTTCTGCAACGTATTATGGTCTTTCACGTGATGGAGCAGCCATATATGAAGGAGAGCAGACGGAGTATCTGGACTCGGGTCTGGATAGCGGAACGGAGTACAGCTATACGTTAATTGCCGGAAATGAGACAGGAACAGGACCGTTGGCAGGGTTACCTTTGCTCAAGACTTTACCTGGGCAAGTGTCCGGCTTACAGGTATCCGATGCTTCCACAGCGAGCCTTCGTCTGAATTGGGAAGCAGTACGAGGAGCCGATCGTTATGAGTTATGGTTGAATGGAGAGATGTCGGGAACGGTTCCTGCTGGAACCCAAGAATGGAGCTTTGCAGGACTGAGTTCAGGAACATCTTATCAACTGGATGTACAAGCAGTGAACGGAAGTGGACAGGGGATGCGCAGTTCGGTATCAGGAACAACGTTACCAGAAAGCCCTTCGGGACTTCACGTTGTTCAAGTAACTGAACAGGGAGCAATCTTGAGCTGGGAACCTGTAGCTGGGGCAACGAAATATCGGGTGGTCCTCGATGGACATAGCCATGAGATATCAGATACACAACTCGCAGTTCACCACCTGTCAAGCAGTCGTGAGTATACCTATGAAGTACAGGCGGGCAATGCTGCTGGGTACGGTGCATCCACCAGTAGTACAATTCTTACGCTACCTAGTAGGCCGGAAGGACTAAATGTCACATCGACTGGTGAGACAAGTATGGGACTTGCATGGCAAGCTGTAGATACGGCGAATCTCTATATTGTGAAAATCAATGGAACAGAAGTGGGCAGAACATCAGAACTGGCCTACACGGTTGAGGAATTGTTGCCAGGTACAGAGTACGCTTTGGAAGTTCAGGCTGTGAATGCTTCTGGATCAGGTGAAACAGCTCAGCTCATCCGATTGTCCAAACCTGTGTCGCCTGCCGAAGTACTTGTTGATTCAGGAGTACATCATGCAAAAGTTTCCTGGTCTGTCGTGGAAGGTGCCGCTGAATACGTGATTGAGCAGAATGGCAAGGAGATCTATAGAGGAATGGAGAATGGAGCGACGATTACAGGTCTCCAGGGTGGAACGTGGCATCGTTATCAACTATGGGCAGTCAACAGACAGGGAACTCGTTCTGAAGCGACGGATGTATCTCTGCTGACTTTGCCTGAGAAACCCGTTAAGGTTGCAGTATATGATGTGGCAAAAAACAGCCTGGGTCTGGATTTCAGTAACACAGGTGTCCAAGGGGCAGATCATTATGTCATTGAACGGGATGGAAGAGAGATCGCTCAGATGGATTCAAGTGAGACCCAATTTGTAGACAAGGATCTGTCGCCAGGAACGAAATACACTTATGTGATTCGGGCAGTCAATACGAGTGGAACGAGTGGGCCGCTTAATTTCAGTGTAATGACTCAAACGTTGCCATTGGTTGCAGAAAGTATAACAGTGAAAGCCGGAACACATGTGGTGGATCTGGCTTGGGATGTTGTTCAGGGAGCAGTAGCATATGAGATTCGTAATCGGGTAACGGGAGATGTGCAGAGCGTGTCTGAACCGTCTGTACATCTCAATAGTATCCTGGATGGCACGGCGTATGAATTCGAACTTGTTGCGATTAATGAAGATGGGCATCGGTCAGAGTCTATTCAGATTCAGGTTTTAACGAAACCCATATCACCTCAGACGGCAGGCATAACACACATCACAGATAAGACTGCGGTATTGGACCTGACTGGAAGCTCAACACGGGGAGCAGAGCAATTCATCATTATGCGGGATGGTGTTGAAGTCGCTAAGGTTCCAGCGGATCAAGCTTCATTTGAAGATCTTGGACTGACACCAGGAGAGCATTACACGTATACCATCAAAACATCCAATGCAACGGGAGAGAGTGATTCCGGTTTCGAAGTTCACTTGCGAACGTTGCCTGCGATCATTCATGAACCTTTACATGCAAGCAAGATTGGGGAAAAAGAGGGATTGATCTCTTGGCCAAAGGTACAAGGTGCGGAGGGATATATCATACGTATCGGAGATCAGATGTTCACCACGATTGAAGAAGGGGATATCACAGAGGTGAGATTAACTCATCTGGAGAGTGCAACCCGATATGATCAGGTACAGATTATTCCTTATAATACGGCTGGTTCAGGAAGCCCAATGACCGTGATTCCTTTTTACACCTTACCTCATGTGGATTCACTGGAAATGAAGATATATCCGGAGACAGATCACGCCAAACTGGAATGGGACTTCCCTTATGGGAACGAAACTTTCGTTATATTACTGGATGGTACAGAAGTATACCGAGGCAAAACAAAAGAGTTTATTGTTGATCAACTGGATGCAGGCAAACAGTACTCGATTGAAATCTACACAGAGAATGATCAGGGAGATGCATCGGAGAAGCTGGCGTATTCTGTCCTGACCAAGCCAGCAGCTCCGGTCAAAGTGGAGTTTAATTCAGCGAAGGATCACATTCGTCTTCTATTGGAACAGAGCCGGGTCGAAGGTGCCGAGTTGTTTATCATTGAGCGTGATGGTGTGGAGGTTGCTCGTGTTCCTGCAGACGAACTGTTCTATGACGACAAGGAACTCGAACCGGGCGTGAACTATATCTATATAGTGAAGACCATGAATGCCTCGGGCAGTAGTGATGGTGGTTATTACCTTCATGCCATGACTTTGCCCGGTAGTGCTGCTTCACTTCCTGTAGTAGAGGGGCGTTCCATGTATGGTGCAGACATCGTATGGGAACTGATTCCTGGTGCTGCGGGTTATCGAATCTATCGAAATGAAGAGCTTGTGGGAACAACAACGGAGACATCAATACATGTGTCTGAATTAATCAGTGCAGAGCGTTATACTGACTTTGCAATTGTTCCATTTAATGAGGCAGGGGAGGGTGAGGCGCTCCTGGTTCCGGAATTCGAGACGTTGCCTTCCGAGGATCTGACAGTTGCAGCCGTAGCGCAAGGCACAAGTACGATTAAGCTAACTTGGGAACTGGATTCAATGAATGAGGTGATTGTGATCACCCATAAAGATCGTGAGATCTATCGTGGCACGCAGCGCAGTCATGTATGGACAGGACTGAATGCCGAGCAGCATTATGAGGTGGAAGTATGGACGGAGAATTCAGCAGGTGAAAAAAGTGAAAGAAAACGGGCAGCAGCCATGACTTTTCCGTATCCACCATCCGCCTGGAGCGGTGGCGGTGCAACCCCGAGTCCAAACGGTACATCGGAACAAGCCGATGAGGTGAGTTCACAACCAGAACCGTCTGAGCAGCCTGATGTACCTGTGAAAAAAATTATCAAATTTATTGATATCAGCCAAACATTCAATAAAGATCAGATCACCTGGCTGGCGGAACAAAATATCATTCAAGGTGTAAGTGAAACTCGCTTCGAGCCACGCCGTCCGATCACGCGTGCAGAATTTACCGCATTAATCGTGCGTCTGATGGGTGTGGACACAACGGTTAATGAACAGCATGGATTTCAGGATGTGAACGATGAGGATTGGTTTGCTCCTGAGATTAAGGCAGCCGTTCACCATGAGATGGTTCAAGGCATGGGGAATAGGAAATTCGCTCCACATGCGCTGGTGACACGGGAACAGGCATCCAAGATTATAGCTAATGTTGTCCGTAAAATCAGACCGGAACCGCTGACTTCCCCAAAAGCGTTTACCGACCAGACTGATGTATCTAATTGGGCCAAAGAAGAAGTGCAGGAACTTGCAGGTTTGTACATGATTACAGGATATGAAGACGGCAGCTTCCGTCCCATGCAGCACTTAAGTAGATCCGAAGCTGCAGCGCTGATCTTCCGTTTAAATAAGCTAATTCAAGTCATGGATGAGAAGCGTACAGATCAAGTGGAGAAAGCGTCAGCGTTCGTTCGTCATATCTAGATTGAATTGATTCTTATATGTGTTACTGCAATCATCGGCAGTAACGACATTACCGCTTGATTGGTTTTTAATGTTATAATAGTTGCCAATATGATAAAAAAAGGGTAATGAACAATGGTGATGAATAATGAATAATAAATTTATCCGGATATATGAAGATATTGCAGATCGTATTCGGACCGGAGAGATTGAGGCAGGGACATTACTTCAATCGGAACTGGATCTATCGGAAAGTTATCAAACGTCTCGAGAGACTATTCGCAAAGCATTGAAAATGTTGTACGAAGAAGGTTACATTCAGAAGATTCAAGGCAAGGGCTCGATTGTACTGGACATACGCAAGATCGATTTTCCCATCTCAGGTCTGGTTAGTTTCAAGGAATTAGCCAAAAAAATGGGACATCGTGCTCAAACGTATGTGAAGGTTTTTGAGGAGCAACAGGTCGATCAGGCGTTGCACAAGAAGATTAACTTTGGTCTGAATGAACAGGTCTGGGAGATCAGACGTGTGCGCAAAGTGGATGGAGAGCAGGTCATACTGGACAAAGATTACATTAGCCAGCGGCTTGTTCCTGGGCTCAGCAAAGAGATCTGTAATGATTCCATCTATCAGTACATTGAGCAAGAGCTCGGGCTTTCCATTTCGTTTGCCAAAAAAGAGATTTTGGTGGAAGAACCCACCGCCGAGGACAGGGAACTGCTTGACCTTAGAGGTTTCCACAATGTGGTTGTGGTGAGGAGCCAGGTGTACCTGGAGGATGCCAGTCAATTTCAGTATACGGAGTCAAGGCACAGACCGGACAAGTTCAGATTTGTGGATTTTGCACGTCGCAGATAAGTTAATCAAGAACGATCAGAGAGTACCTTTCACTGCATTATTCAGTGGATCGGTACTCTCTTTGGTTATGGGGGAATCCGAAGATCGTCCATCAAGAACCGCTTAATGTCAATGTTCTTCCTGCATGTCGGAGCGTATGATCACAATATATACGAGGCCGAGGAGTGAGCGAATTGAATCACGTGACAGCGAAATCAAATGTTCGCATATGGGAAGAAACCAGACATATTCCAACCTATGGTACAGGTAAACCGGACAAAAATCCGATGTTTCTTGAAAAGAGAATCTACCAGGGGAGTTCGGGTAAGGTGTACCCGCATCCCGTGATCGACAGCATTGAAGATGAGGCCAAAATGAAGTCGTATCGATTAGTTATTCTCGAAAATGAATATGTACGTATCGAGATGATGCCCGAACTGGGTGGACGGATCTATCGTGCGCTGGATCGGACCAACAACTACGATTTTGTATATTATAACCGGGTGATTAAACCTGCGCTCGTGGGTCTGGCAGGGCCATGGCTTTCCGGAGGAATTGAATTCAACTGGCCACAGCATCATCGGCCCAACACGTTTGGTCCAGTCGATTATACATTTGGCAGTAATCAAGATGGAAGCGCTACCGTGTGGGTGGGTGAGATTGACCGCATGTATGGTACCAAAATGACCGCTGGCTTCACATTACATCCCGGCAAAGCCTATCTTGAAATCCATGCTGAGGTATACAATCGTACCAGCGCACCTCAAACT
Organism: Paenibacillus sp. FSL M7-1414; assembly: GCF_038003195.1. Lineage (NCBI taxonomy): Bacteria > Bacillati > Bacillota > Bacilli > Caryophanales > Paenibacillaceae > Paenibacillus > Paenibacillus sp. FSL M7-1414. The sequence goes on from NZ_JBBOOS010000001.1 coordinate 3,051,529, forward strand.
TTTCTATGGTGGGCCAACCCGGCTGTAGCTGTCAACGATCATACGCAATCCGTGTTTCCACCTGATGTAACGGCTGTGCTGGACCATGGAAAACGGGACGTATCCCGCTTTCCCATCGCAACCGGCACCTATTACAAGATGGACTATTCCGAAGGTGTGGATATCTCGCGATACAAAAACATACCGGTTCCAACATCCTATATGGCGTATAAGTCGGATTATAATTTTGTAGGGGGTTATGACCATGGGATTCAGGCAGGTTTGTTGCATGTAGCCAATCATCATATTTCTCCGGGCAAGAAGCAATGGACCTGGGGGAACGGGGAATTCGGGCAAGCCTGGGATCGTCAGTTAACGGACGAGGATGGACCTTATATTGAATTAATGACCGGGATCTATACCGATAATCAGCCTGATTTTACGTGGTTACAGCCCTATGAAGCGAAATCATTCTCGCAGTATTTTATGCCGTATAAAGGAATTGGTATGGTCAAAAATGCAACGATTGATGCAGCGGTTAATCTGGAAATGGACGAAACGACCGGAATGGTAACCGTGATGGTATATGCGACGTCGGTTTTTGAACAAGTGACCGTTGAAGTGATAGGATCAACCACGGTATATCTCCATGAGAGATGTAATATCTCACCTACGGAACTATATAAATCTTCATTCCCGTGGAGCGGACAAGATGAATGGCATCAGGTGAAGTTAAGTGTTCGAACTGCGGAAGGAAAAGTACTTGTAGCCTATCAACCTGAACCTTCTGAGATTCAGGAAGTCCCAGACCCGGCCACACCACTCCCGCTACCATCCGAGATTCGTACGAATGAACAACTATATCTGGCGGGCCTTCATTTGGAACAATATCGGCATGCCACGTATGAACCGGAACCTTATTATCTGGAAGGTTTGAAGCGTGATGCAACGGATATTCGTCTAAACATAGCGTATGGCACATTGCTGCTGCGTAGAGGGTTGTTTCAAGATGCAGAGAAGCATTTCAGACAGGCCGTTCAATCGCTGACATGGAAAAATACGAATCCGTATGATAGTGAAGCATCTTACCAACTCGGTCTGAGTTTGAAATTACAGGGGAAACAGGGAGAAGCCTACGCAGCACTGTATAAAGCCGTATGGTCTGCACAGTATCAGGATACGGGTTATTACATGCTTGCTCAGATCGATACGGCGTTACATCGGGACATCGAAGCGTTGGCTCACATCGAACGTTCGCTGATTCGTAATACCAGAAATTATAAGGCTCGCCATCTGAAGGTGGCTCTGTTACGTAGATTGGATCAAAATAAACAGGCCATTCAATATGCGCGTGAAACATTGGCACTGGACCCGGTTGAATTTGGAGCTGCACATGAATTAGTCCTGATCTACAGCGGAGCAACTGCACCTTCAGAGAGAGAACAAGCGGGGCAAACACGTGAGCATTTCCATCGTCTGATGCGAGGAGACGTTTATAATTATCTGAATCTAGCCGCAGACTACGCGGATTGTGGATTGTTGGAAGAAGCACTGACGGTACTCTCTTATGTTGAATCCGAAATTGCACAGCCGTATCCTATGGTTGGTTATGCTCAGGCTTACTTGTATCGTCAGCTGGGGGATGTGGAGCAGGCCCGGGAATGTCAAAAGCAGGGGAAAGCTGCTCCAACGGATTACTGTTTTCCTAATACGTTATTTGAATTCATGGTGCTTCAGGATGCAATGGCAGTGGATTCGAATGATGCGCGTGCTCAATATTACCTGGGAAATTGGTTATATGATCATAAACGCTACGAGGAAGCAATCACCCATTGGGAAACTTCACGCGAGGTGGATGCTGAATATTCGACTGTACATCGGAATCTGGGACTGGCTTATTATAACAAGCTGAATCGCCCCGATCTTGCACTGGAATCATTAGAGGAAGCTTTCCGGTTGGATTCACAGGATGCCCGAATCTTCTACGAGTTGGATCAATTGCACAAGAAGATAGGGTATTCCTGCGAGCATCGAATCAAATTGCTGGAACAACATATGGAGTTGGTTCACCACCGTGATGATCTGTATATCGAGTGGGTGACTTTACTGAATATGCAAGGTAGTCATCAAGAAGCATGGAATGCCCTTCAGACCCGGCGGTTTCATCCATGGGAGGGTGGAGAAGGCAAGGTAACAGGACAATATGTTACGGCACTGACGGAACTGGCAAAGCGAAATCTGGAGAAACAACAACCTGAACTAGCAATGGAATTGTTGAAGAAGGCTTTGGTTTACCCGGAGAACTTAGGTGAAGGTAAATTGGAGGGAGCCGGAGACAACCCAGTTTACTTTTATCTTGGCTGTGCCTACCAGCAACTGAAGAGTAATCAGGCGGCAGAGGAAAGTTTCCACAAAGCATCCATCGGTTTGAATGAACCGGCAAGCGCGATGTTTTATAATGATCAACCGCCGGAATCCATCTATTATCAGGGTCTGGCCTGGCAGAAACTTGGTAATGTGAAGGAAGCAAACCGACGCTTTAACAAACTCATTGACTATGCGGAAAGACATATGCATGATCATATCCGAATGGATTATTTTGCGGTATCTCTGCCCGATTTTCTGGTATTCGACGACGATCTAGATCAGCGAAATGAAGAACATTGCCGGTATATGCGGGCATTGGGTCTTCTGGGGCTGGGGCGGACAAGTGAAGCCAAACTTGAGTTGGAGCGGGTATTGGAGAAAAACCCGAATCATCAAGGGGCAATCATCCATCGATAATTGATAATCGTTTCAACACATCCCATTTATATCGAAGGAGTTATATAATCCATGAATGATACTATAGCAGGTAGCCAGATTCGTTTCCTATTGGATGCGGAAGATAAAGAGATTCGTGCGGGTCGCATGACTGGCAGTGGCGGCAAAAGCCCTCGAGGGGAATCGTATGATTTTACCAACTATTATATGACTCGTAATGCTAAACCCCATATTCCCGTGGTAGGTGAGTTTCATTTCTCCAGATTCGCTTACTTGCAGTGGGAAGAAGAATTACTGAAGATGAAGGCAGGCGGGGTGAGCATTGTCGCTTCCTATGTTTTCTGGAATTTTCACGAGGAGCAGGAAGGCGAATTTAATTGGTCAGGAAATCTGAATTTGCGGCACTTTGTGGATCTGTGTGGCAAACATGAGCTGCCTCTGATCGTACGAATTGGTCCATTCTGTCATGGGGAAGTGCGTAATGGTGGAATGCCGGATTGGTTATTCAGTTATCCATTCGAAGTCAGGTCGAACGATGAAGGATATCTGTATTACGCTAAGCGATTATATCGGGAGATTGCCCGTCAGCTCAACGGCTGCTTTTATCAGGAGGGTGGCCCTGTTATCGGGGTACAGTTGGAAAATGAGTATATGCACGCTGGCGCACCCATGGATGCCTGGGGATATACCCGCGAAAAATACATTACCTCCGGCCGGGACGGGCGAGAACATCTGAAGATGCTTCGCCATATTGCCGAAGAAGTCGGTATGAAGCCGATGTTCTATACTGCCACGGCCTGGGGTAATGCTGCGGTGCCTGAAGAAGGAACATTACCGATGCTAGCGGGGTATGCGTACACACCATGGATTCCCAATCAGCCTCCAAGCCGGGAGTATTTATTCCGGGATCTGCATATGAATCCTGTGGAAGAAGTGGATTATGACAGTCTGGAGTACCCTGCTGCGTATTGCGAGCTTGCTGGAGGCATGCAGGTCAGTTATCACGCTCGTCCGGTTGTTGATGCGGACAGTGTCGAGGCGATGACCATTGTGAAACTTGCGAACGGCAGCAATCTGGTTGGGTATTATATGTATCACGGAGGGACCAATCCGATAGGCAAAAATTCATATATGAACGAGCAGGCATTGCCGAAAATGACGTATGATTACCAATCGCCACTCGGAGAATTTGGGCGTGTTGGTGAATCGTATGACCGCATTCGAAGCTTGTCCATGTTCCTGGAAGCATACGGTGAGTTGCTTGCACCAATGGGCTGTGTTATACCGGATGGTCAACAATCTATAACCCCGGAGAACACGTTGGATCTGCGTTGGTCTGTTCGGCAACAAGATGGTTCTGGATTTCTGTTCATGAATAATTATCAGGATCATGTTGCGATGCCTGATCGTGATATCCAATTGGAGCTGCATACCAGCAAAGGGACTGCTTCTTATCCCAGAGAAGGAACGATGCGGCTGAAATCCGGCATGGCGGCCATTCTGCCTTTCCATATGAATCTGAATGGAATGAAGATCATTAGTGCTACCGTTCAGCCACTGACCCGATTCATGGTAAATCAGGAGCTTACGGCTGTCTTTTATGCCCATGAAGGTATGGCGCCTGAGTATGTTGTTGATGCAACATCTGTTACAAATGTGGATATGCCCGAAGGTACAGTATCAGAGCAGGGGAATGAAGTTGTGATACATCCGATTGTTGGCAAGGACCATCATCTGCGAATCACAACATCGGACGGTATAATCATACGAATCATTACATTGACCCGTGAAGAGGCATTACATGCCTACCGTTTCCGTGTGGGCGGAGAAGAAAGGCTTGTAATTAGCAGCAGTCATCTGTATGTACAGAATGAGATGCTCCTATGTACATCTGTGGAGCAACCAGAGATGGAGGTATCCTTTTATCCGGCTCCAGAGCATGTTTCAGCTTCGAAATATGCTGTGTCATCCCAGTCGAAGCCGGGAATATTCGGTACGTATACATTCCAAGTTTCGCCTTACGAGCCTGCTGTAGAGGTTGATTATCCGAAAGAGTATGCAGCAACACTGAGATTGGACACAGCGTGGCCGGAACAAGTAGATGACGTGTGGATTGAGATTGATTATGAAGGAGACGTTGCAACTGCACATATTCATCATCAGATGTTAACGGATCATATTCACTATGGACGCAGCTGGATGCTTGGTTTGAAGCAATCCCGTCATTTGTTGGCTGATCAGACGCTTCGTCTGTCTATAACCCCAATTCGAAAAGGGACGACTGAGAGTTATGTGAATCAGGCTTATGTGGAGCGGTTTGAGGGCGTGGAGATTGGAAAGTTTAATGAGATTCGTGTGAGACCACAGTATCGGGTTGGGTTGGTACTGACGGGTGTTAGGGAAGATGCTTAGTCAAATCAGGAGTTAAACAACAGATAAACAAGACTTAAACCAGAGTTAACTTTCGTTAATAATACAGAGGGTTCTTTCTCCGAACGATTGTGAGGGGAGAGAGCCTTTTTTGCTGTGTTATGTAAAAACAAATGATTCCTAATCATGGTAAAAAGATCTTGACTGGTAAGCGTTTTCAATTTATTATAACTTCATAACCTTAACGATAAAGTTTATTTAAACTAATTAACGTAAATTAGATAAAGTTAATTGTTATTTATTTAATAACAAAAAAACTTCTATTACCAACGATTTTAGTTAACTTCTTGCCTAGAGCAGGGTTAATTGAAATAAAAAAAAACAAATACAGGAGGTTCCAAACGAATGGTTAATCTGAAAAAGTGTACAATCTTTACGGTTATTGCTGCTCTCATGTTCATGGTATTAGGGAGTGCAGCACCCAAAGCATCTGCTGCTACAGGTTTTTATGTAAGCGGTAACAAGTTGTATGATTCCACAGGCAAGGCTTTTGTCATGAGAGGTGTTAATCACGGACATTCCTGGTTCAAAAATGATTTGAATACCGCTATCCCTGCAATCGCCAAAACAGGTGCCAATACGGTACGCATAGTTCTTTCGAATGGTAGCCTGTACACCAAAGATGATCTGAACGCTGTTAAAAATATTATTAATGTGGTTAACCAAAATAAAATGATAGCTGTACTCGAGGTCCATGACGCCACAGGGAAAGATGATTATAATTCGTTGGATGCGGCGGTGAACTATTGGATTAGTATTAAGGAAGCTTTGATTGGCAAAGAAGATCGGGTCATCGTCAACATCGCCAATGAATGGTATGGAACGTGGAATGGAAGTGCGTGGGCTGATGGTTACAAAAAAGCCATACCGAAACTCCGAAATGCGGGAATTAAAAATACGCTAATTGTAGATGCAGCCGGATGGGGACAGTTCCCTCAATCCATCGTGGATTATGGACAAAGTGTATTTGCAGCCGATTCTCAGAAAAATACCGTCTTCTCCATTCATATGTATGAGTATGCTGGCAAAGATGCTGCAACGGTCAAAGCCAATATGGAGAATGTGCTGAACAAAGGATTGGCTCTGATCATTGGTGAATTCGGGGGATATCACACAAACGGTGATGTGGACGAGTATGCTATTATGAGATATGGTCAGGAAAAAGGGGTAGGCTGGCTTGCCTGGTCTTGGTACGGAAACAGCTCCGGTCTGAACTATCTGGACATGGCCACAGGTCCGAACGGAAGCTTAACGAGTTTTGGCAACACCGTAGTTAATGATACCTATGGTATTAAAAACACTTCTCAAAAAGCGGGGATTTTCTAATCCGCCGTTGAAACAGGAACACTCTGACGGTTACGTCAGGGTGTTTTTCTAATAAAATAGCTCAATCTATAATGACTTTTGAATATTTCCGTTTGGTTTTAAAATATTTTGTTTTCAAAATAAAACAAAGATGTTAAACTCGGATTAGGAATAAAACAAACATTATCGGAGGGAAACAAATGGTACAGAGTTTATGGAATGCATCGCAGGCATCTGAGAAAACAACAGGACTTGAGCAGTTGGTTTACCGATCCAATCTGATTGGGACTGATCGCAGTGTATGTAACATCTACGGTGGTAATACGTCTACCAAAACGACAGTGAAGGATTTTCGTGGTCGTGATGTAGAAGTAATGTATGTGAAGGGAAGCGGCTCTGATCTGGGTTCCATGGAAGCGAAACATTTTACCGGACTTGGGCTCGAAGACATTCGACCATTAATTGAACGTGAATCCATGTCGGATGAAGAGATGGTTGAATATCTGGGACATTGCATGATTGATGCCAAGCACCCACGTGCCTCTATCGAGACTCTTCTGCATGCGTTCCTTCCATATAAACATGTTGATCATACACACCCGGATGCGATTATCAGCTTGTGCTGTGCACATAACGGCAAGGAATTGGCGAGAGAGATCTACGGTGATCGTTTTGTATGGGTACCTTATGTACGCCCAGGGTTTACGTTATCTAAAATGATTGCTGAAAGCGTATTCTCGAATCCCAATGCCGAACTCGTACTGATGGAAAAACACGGACTTGTCACTTGGGGAGAAACATCCGAGGAATGTTACGCTCAGACCATCAAGATTATCAATGAAGCAGACTCATTCATCGAAGCACGAGTGAACGAAGAAAGTTTGTTCGGCGGTGTGAAACACCCGGCACTGGCCGCTGATGTTCGTCGTCAGATCGTATCACGTGTGATGCCAACGATTCGTGGAGCGGTATCGGATAGCAAAAAAATGATTTTGTCCTTTGATGATCAAGAGGACGTACTTGCTTTTGTGGGTGGAGCAGATTCCCCGGAATTGTCTCAGGTGGGTGCAGCTTGCCCGGATCATCTGGTACATACCAAAGTGGTACCTCTGTTCATTGATTGGACACCGGATGCGGAAGATATCGAAGGCTTAAAAGCCAAGCTGGTAGAAGGTGTCGCGGCCTACAAAGAGCAATATCAACAGTATTTTGAGAACAATAAAAACGAAGGTGATGTCATGTTCGAAGCGGCACCACGCGTTATCCTCATTCCAGGTGTGGGCATGATCAATACAGGCAAGAGCTGGGCGCTTTCCCAAGTAAGCGGAGCGTTGTATCACAGAGCCATCGCCGTTATGCGTGGAGCTACTAGCCTAGGTCAATTCGTATCACTCAGTGCAAATGAATCTTACAATGTGGAGTACTGGCCGCTGGAATTGTACAAATTGTCTTTGGCTCCAGCAGAAACCGAGTTCTCCCGTAAAGTGGCGTTTATTACAGGCGGCGCAGGCGGGATCGGAAGTGAAACGGCACGCAGATTGGTATCTGAAGGCGCACATGTGGTGCTTGCTGATCTCAACCTGGAGGGCGCACAGAAGGTAGCACAGGAAATTAATGATCAGTACGGTGCGAATCGTGCTTATGCGCTGAAAATGGACGTGACCGATGAGGAAGCTGTTCAATCTGCTTATGCTGATGTTGCGGTGCAATATGGCGGAGTGGATATCATCGTGAACAATGCAGGATTGGCCACATCCAGCCCATTTGACGAAACTTCCCTGAAAGAATGGAACCTGAACATGAATGTACTGGGCACAGGGTATTTCCTCGTGGCTCGTGAAGCCTTCAAGCTGATGAAACAACAGGGCATTGGGGGAAGCATGGTATTTATCGGTTCCAAGAACTCGGTGTATGCAGGTAAAAGTGCTTCTGCTTACAGTTCAGCGAAAGCGCTGGAAGCGCATCTGGCACGCTGTATCGCAGCAGAAGGTGGAGAGTATGGCATTCGTGTCAACACGATTCTTCCGGATGCCATTCTACAGGGTTCAGCAATCTGGAACGGTTCCTGGAGAAACGAACGTGCAGCGGCATACGGAATTGAACCGGATCAATTGGAAGAGTATTATCGCAAACGGACGACATTGCTCGTGAATATCTATCCAAGAGATATTGCAGAAGGAATTGCATTTTTTGCTTCTTCGAAATCCGAAAAAACAACCGGTTGCATGATGACCATTGATGGCGGTGTACCGGCAGCATTTACACGTTAAAATAGGAGGGTTCTTGCGGATGGATAACCAAGTCAAGCAAGCGTATGAAGCAGCCAAGGCATTGTATGCCCAGCACGGAATTGATACGGACGTGGTACTGAACAAACTCGCGGAGATCAAAGTATCCGTACACTGCTGGCAAGGCGACGATGTCAAAGGTTTTCTGAATAAAGATGGGGAGTTAACAGGTGGTATTTCCGTTACAGGTCAATATCCGGGCGCTGCGACAACCCCGGCAGAACTTCGTAACGATCTGGAGCAAGCTTTTGCTCTGATTCCTGGCAAACATAAGGTCAATCTGCACGCGATCTACACGGATACTGACGAGCAGGTTGAACTGGATCAGATTGAGCCAAAGCATTATGAGAACTGGGTGAAATGGGCGAAAGAACAAGGACTCGGTCTGGACTTCAACCCAACATGTTTTTCCCATGAAAAATCAAGTGACGGGTTCACGCTCAGTCATCCAGATCCTGAAATTCGCAAGTTCTGGATTGATCACTGCAAGGCATCCCGCCGGATTGGTGCTTATTTCGGGGAACAGCTTGGTCAGACTTGTGTAACCAATGTATGGGTACCGGACGGATTCAAAGATAATCCGGTTGACCGGTTGACACCACGCAAACGTCTCAAAGAATCGCTGGATGAAGTATTCTGCGAACCACTTAACCCAGAGCACAACCTGGACGCGGTAGAGAGTAAGCTGTTTGGTCTGGGTTCGGAAGCATATGTGGTGGGTTCTCATGAATTCTATATGGGTTACGGTTTGCAAAATGATACGTTAATCTGCCTGGATGCGGGTCATTTCCATCCTACAGAGGTTATTTCCAATAAACTGTCGTCCTTGTCTTTGTTTACAAGTGGCATTCTGCTTCACGTAAGCCGCCCGATGCGCTGGGACAGTGACCATGTGGTAATCATGGACGATGAGCTGCTGGAAATTGCCCGTGAACTGGTTCGACATGATCTGCTTGCGACCACACATATTGGATTGGATTTCTTTGATGCAAGCATTAACCGTGTAGCTGCATGGGTTGTGGGAACTCGCAACACGATCAAAGCCCTTCTGCGTGCGATGCTCGAACCAGTGGATGCCTTGAAACAAGCCGAATTGGAAGGGGATTACACGCTGCGCCTTGCCTTAACGGAAGAGTTCAAATCCTATCCGTTTGGCGCGATCTGGGACTACTATTGTGCTCAGCAAGGCGTTCCAGTTCGTGAAAAGTGGATCACTGATATCAAAACCTATGAACAAGACGTATTGCTACAGCGTGATAAATCATTGGTGTAACCGCATTTATTTTTCGTTATAAACCACTACGGAATGAAAATTCCATGGTGGTTTTTTGGCATAATCACGCTGAAATGCATAACTGAGGCGATTGCTTCCATACTAGGAATATAGATCCGTATCGTATACGATTGCCACGCAGAGGAGGAATAATAGAGTTGAATCTAGCCCACAACAAACTGTATATCGCTGCACTTGGCGGCGTGAATGAAATAGGGAAGAATATGTATTTCATCCAGTACAATCAGGACATCATCGTGATTGACTGTGGTTCGAAGTTTCCCGATGAGACATTGCCTGGTATTGATCTGATCATCCCGGATGTAACGTATCTGCTGGAGAATCTGGATAAAGTAAGGGGTCTTGTGGTTACCCATGGACATGAAGATCACATTGGTGGCATTCCCTATTTGTTAAAACAAATGAACATCCCGGTGTATGCATCCAGGCTCACTCGTGGGCTGATCGAACTTAAACTGAAAGAGCATGGGTTGCTGCGCAAGGCCGAATTGCATACGATCGATGCTCATTCCAGCATTACGCTGGGAGGGATCGAGGTTTCCTTTTTTGCAACCAGTCATAGTATACCGGATTGTCTTGGTATCTTTTTTCAGACTCCAGCAGGCAATGTCGTGCATACCGGAGATTTCAAATTTGATATGTCGCCTGTACATGGACCTTTCCCAGATCTGCACCGCATGGCCGAGATTGGCAAACAGGGTGTCCATATTTTGCTCTCCGAGAGTACCAATGCAGAAAGACCCGGATTTACACCTTCCGAGCGTGTTGTGGGGGATCACATTCTGGATGCCTTTATCCGTGCAAAACAAAAAGTATTCATCTCGACCTTTGCGTCGAATGTCAGCAGGGTACAGCAGATTGTGAATGCAGCATTCGAGACGGGGCGCAAACTGGCACTGTTGGGCAGAAGTATGGTGAATGTGGTATCGGTGGCCAGTGAATTGGGGTATTTGCAAGTTCCTGACGGATTGTTGATTGAAGCTATCGATTCGGATCAGTTTCCACCAGAACAAGTCGTTGTGTTATGTACCGGTAGCCAGGGAGAAGCGATGGCAGCATTGTCACGTTTGGCATCCGGTAAACATCCTCACGTAAGAATTAACGCCGGGGACACGGTCATTATTGCTGCCGGAGCCATTCCGGGCAATGAACGAAATCTTGCACATGTAATTGATAACCTGTATGTTCTCGGAGCACGTGTGATATATGGTTCAAGTGGTGCAGCAGGAATGCATGTCTCCGGACACGGCAGTCAGGAAGAACTCAAATTGATGCTTACTCTGATGAAACCGGATTATCTGATTCCGATCCACGGTGAGTTTCGCATGTTGTATCAACACAGACTGCTTGCTGAATCCGTAGGTATAGAGCGTGATCATGTGTTTATCGTGAATAATGGGGATATGGTCCAGTACAAAGACGGCATTGCTTCGTTAGGTCCCAAAGTTGCATCAGGAAATAGTCTCGTAGATGGTCTGATCATGGGTGATGTCGGCAATATTGTACTTCGCGACCGCAGACAACTGTCCTCCGATGGCATGCTGGTGATCGTGACTACACTGAGCAAAACGGAAAAACAGATGGTCACGTCACCCGAAATTATCTCCCGAGGGTTTGTATTTGTTAAGGATTCGGAAGAATTCATGCATGAGATCCATGAGCTGGTTCTAAACCGGATGGATGAGTTGACCGGGGCTGGGGTGAATCAGTGGAATGTGATCAAAAGAAAGCTGAAAGATGAGATTGGTCACTATATTTACGCTCAAACGAAGCGAAGACCTATGATCTTGCCAATTATTATTGAGGTCTGAGTCAGCAGGGATAGGGATTATCCTTGCCCTAATGATCTGTGCAAATGTCTATATGGAAGTTTAACAGCCTGATGAATGTCGGATCATACTTCGGTATGAACGTTACATTGCCATCGGGCTTTTGCTATTACATTGGGAATGTACAATAGATGTACGATAAATGGAGTTGAATCAAATTCGCCACGGGTTTGCAATTCGAAGTATAATAAAAGGTAAACTAGCTAATAGAAATAAGAGGAGTCTTTATGAATAAAACGATTTCTGATATCGCTCAGATGGCAGGTGTGGCAAAAAGCACGGTCTCTCGCTTCCTGAATGGCGGATCGGTTAGTGAGGATACACGCCAGAAGATTGAGCGTATTATCAAACAATACAACTATGTTCCCAATACATTTGCACAGAGTCTGAAGGCTAAGAAGACCAGTATCATCGGTACGGTTGTGCCACGTCTTGATTCTTTTGCAACATCACAGACATTGATCGGAATTGATGAAGAACTGCGGAGTAATCAGTATCAGATGCTGATCGCAAATACAAGTCAGGATATGCAACGCGAGATTGATGCCATCTATGATTTTGCACGACAGAAGGTATCGGGTATTATTCTGCTGGCTGCTGAAGTGACCGAAGCACATCTGAAGGCCGTTGAGGATATACGGATTCCGGTGTTATTGGTAGGGCAGCAGCATGAGCAACTGCACAGTCTGGTTCACAATGATGATCAGGCAGGTTATGAGATGGGCAGATATGTCGTCGAACAGGGTCACCGCAAGATCGTGTATATGGGGGTTAGCGAGAAGGATCGGGCGGTAGGAATCTATCGTAAACAAGGGTTCCAGCGAGCAATCGCCGAGTGTGGTGGATGTGAAGTGAAGTATTATGAGACAAGCTTTAAGATGTCTGAAGCCATCGTTACCGCTGAAGCCATACTGAAAGAGACCACACCAACGATCATCGTGGGGGCCACGGATAATATCGCACTGGGTGTGATGAAGATTGCATTCTCCAATAAAATCCGCATACCGCAAGATTTGTCTGTTACCGGATTTGGCGGATATGATATTACGGAGATGATTCACCCCACGCTGACGACTGTGAAATATCATTATTTGCAGGCGGGCAAAGTAGCGGCGAATCATATTATTCGTCTGGTCAAAGGCGAGTCGGTGGAGGAACGAACAACACTCGACGTAGAACTAATTCCTCGAGAAAGCGTTGACAAATTATAAAAACATCCTTTATGATAATTCCATCGAACCGGTTCCATTGTGAATATCTAATGCGGATATGCGAACACGGGCAGGCACTAATGCCATATGGAATTATTTTTTTGTGCCCAATGGAACCGGTTCCTATATTTGATTTTCGTATAAGTTAAATAAGAAATAAACATTTACGGAGAGGGCAGAAAAAATCTGAAGAAACGTAGTGTTCGCCTTTAGCACCGGATTTCACCCTTTAGAAAAGGGATCAGGAAATCTGGGGATAACAGCGATCGGAGGATTGTTCTGCCATCGTAGTCCCAGTGTGAAATTTCTTGGTCTAACTTATATAAGCAAGAATGGAGAACAGCTATGAAAATGACTAGAGAGCAACGCTACAGACGAATTGAGCAAGCGGAGCCTGGAGAGATTGCGAAGCTTGAAGCACAGATATCCGTATGTCCTTGGAGACAAAGTTATCACATTCAGCCGATAACAGGTCTACTTAATGATCCTAACGGCTTTGCATATTATCAAGGCTATTATCATCTGTTCTATCAGTGGTTTCCACTTGGGACAGAACATGGCATGAAATACTGGTATCATACCCGCTCGAAGAATCTGGTGAACTGGGAAAATGTCGGGATTGGAATCGAACCGGGTGGCAGGTATGACTCACACGGAGCTTATTCCGGCAGTGCGATTGAAAAAGACGGCAAGCTGCATTTGCTGTACACAGGCAATACAAGGGATGAGGATTGGGTCAGACATCCGTATCAATGCTTGGCAGTTATGGATGAAAGCGGTTCAGTAACCAAACTGAATGATCCAGTGATCTCGTCTGTGCCAGAAGGGTACACGGAACACTTCAGAGATCCCAAGGTGTGGCAACAAGGAGACACGTATTATTGTGTAATTGGTGCGCAGAGAACAGACGAGACAGGATGTACAGTGCTGTATCGCTCCATTGATCTGAACAACTGGGAGTTTCTTGGTGAAATTCGTACGCAATTAACCTCCTTTGGTTACATGTGGGAGTGCCCGGATTATATGGAGATGGACGGGAAAGGTGTACTTGTCTTTTCCCCGCAAGGCTTAGATGCAGCGGGAGATCATTATCAAAATATTTTTCAATCTGGTTATCTGATCGGTGAGCCGCTCAATCTCCAGACGAGAGAGTTCAAACATGGTGAATTTCAGGAGTTGGATCGTGGATTCGACTTCTATGCTCCGCAGACCATGCAGGGCCCGGACGGAAGACGTATTCTGGTTGGTTGGATGGGACTTCCCGATCTGGAATATCCGACAGACGATAGTGGCTGGGCTCATTGCCTGACCATCCCTCGGCAATTGTCACTCCGTGACGGCAAGTTAATTCAACAACCGGTTGCAGAGATGGTCCAATTACGTCAGCAGGAGGAAGGGACACATATTCGCGCAACAATTGACAATGAGAGTCGATCTTTCACTGGTTTTAATGGGATTGCCTATGAGCTGATATGTGAGATAAGCCATGTAGAAGCAGAGATTGTAGGCATCGAAGTACGGGCAAATGGAACTGAAAAGACGATTCTTCTGTATGATCGAATTCAGCAGAAAGTTGTCTTGGATCGGACGATGTCTGGTGCCAAGTTGGCAGAACAGAATGGAGTTGTAAGACAGTGCACGCTTACTTCAGATGTGATTAAGTTCCATCTGTTCGTAGATGCATCTTCCGTCGAGATCTTTGTGAACGATGGGGAAGAGGTCTTTACCAGCCGCATTTTCCCAAGCCGGGATAGCGTGGACATTCGTTTCTTTGCACGCGGAGGCACAGCTGATTTTGAAGCAACAAAATGGGATTATTAAGTATTACGTGAGAGGAATGAGATAACATGTCGGAGAATCAACGGATTGCCCAGGAAGTCATTCATGCCATCGGGGGCAAAGAGAATATCGCATCATTTGCACATTGTGCAACACGTCTTCGCATCATGGTGAAAGATAAAGAAAAAATTGATCAGAAAACGGTCGAGAACATCGAGAAGGTGAAAGGTGCTTTTTTCAACTCAGGTCAATATCAGATTATCTTTGGTACGGGAACAGTGAATCGAATCTTTGAAGAGGTTGAGAAGCTGGGCATCGAAGGAACGTCTAAGGAAGATGTGAAGAGTCAGGGGAAAAAAGAAGGAAATGCTTTTCAACGGGCTATCCGCACGTTTGGTGACGTATTTGTACCCATCATTCCCGTACTGGTAGCTACAGGACTGTTCATGGGATTGCGCGGATTACTTACCCAGAATGAAATTCTGGCGTTATTCGGTGCAACACCGGATGATATCTCGGCCAATTTCCTGTTGTTCACTCAAATCCTGACGGATACCGCATTTGCATTTCTACCTGCACTTGTAGCGTGGTCCGCATTCCGCGTATTTGGCGGAAGTCCAGTACTTGGTATCGTACTGGGGCTAATGCTGGTCAATCCTGCATTACCCAATGCTTACGCGGTGGCAGATGGATCAGCCCAGCCGCTGCATATGTTCGGTTTTATACCTGTCGTGGGTTATCAAGGTTCGGTTCTGCCTGCGTTCTTTGTAGGTTTGATTGGAGCCAAGTTTGAGAAGGTACTAAGAAGACGGGTACCCGAGGCACTGGATTTAATTCTGACTCCTTTTATTACGTTGACAGTCATGATTACGCTTGGACTTTTCGCCATTGGTCCCGTATTCCATTCCCTAGAAGAGTGGGTGCTGCATGGAACAACTGCCGTATTGGATCTGCCGTTTGGAATCGCAGGTATTATCATTGGATTCTTCCATCAGATTATTGTCGTTACCGGTGTACATCACATCTTTAATTTCCTGGAGATTCAGCTACTGGAGAAAACGGGATTCAATCCGTTCAACGCCATCATTACCTGTGCCATGGCAGCACAAGGAGCGGCTTGTCTCGCAGTCGGTCTGAAGACCAAAAATATGAAACTCAAAGCACTCGCATTACCTTCTTCCTTGTCCGCATTTCTGGGCATTACGGAGCCAGCGATCTTCGGAGTTAACTTGCGTTATATGAAACCATTTATTATGGGACTTGTTGGTGGTGGTGTAGGTGGTTTCATCGCTTCCTTGTTCCATCTGCAGGGTACAGGCATGGCTGTAACGGTTATTCCCGGTACACTGCTCTATCTGAACAGCCAACTGCCGTTGTATATCTTGTCCAACGTGGTTGCCATGGCGATTGCATTTGCACTTACCTGGTTCTTCGGATATAAGGATCAACCGGTCGCAGAAGAATCGGTGAGCCATGAGAACAGTGGAGTAACATCAACTGAACTTAAAGCAGAGGAATTTAATCCGCGTATTAATTCAGTTACCGATGCCGTTACAAGCAATCGTCCTAAGGTAGATTTTCTCGAAATCGCTTCGCCAATGAACGGTACCGTCGTTGCTCTGGAGCAGGTTCCTGACCCGGCGTTCTCGGAAAAACATATGGGTGAGGGCGTTGGCATCGAGCCATCAGAAGGCAAAGTATATGCACCGTTTGATGGTGTCATCGCACATGTCATGAACAAGAGTAAACATGCGGTGATTCTGGAGCATGAGACAGGTGTACAGATGTTGGTTCATATCGGAATTAATACGGTTGGACTGAAAGGAAACGGTTTTACCGCACATGTGAATAGCGGAGATCGTGTAACTGCAGGTCAATTGTTGATCGAATTTGACATGGATGTCATTCAGGCTGCGGGTCTACCTTTGATTACACCTGTGTTGATCCCAAGTGGAAACGAAGCGATAGCAACTGTTACAGCAGCCTCAACCGGTCGTGTGCAAGCCAATGGGGAAACGGTGCTGGTAGTGAAATTTACTGAGCCACAATAGAGGCGTGTAAAGTGGGAAGCGGGGAGAGATGTATCTCCCCCGTTTCCCTTTTTTGTGTGCGCCATAAGAAATCAAAGAAACAGATCATCAATAATCTAATTAAACAAAGAGTTCCAGCACACAAGGTAGCACCAGTTTACGGTTATCCAATCGACGCCCATGAAAAACAAACGTTGATCGTGATCCTACAGACCAGCGTGACGTTTCAGTCGCTCGGCAATCTGCATTAGATCTTCCGCGGATATCCCTGGCGCAAATTCTTCCGGCAGATCAGGTAGCTCAGGCACTGGCCCTCCATACCCCGGCAAGCCTGCAAAAGCCTCCAGTTTACCACCATCGGTTGGGTGTGTCCCTTTCCAGATCTGGGCAATGCCCTGATAATCCTTGTCGCTGAACGTGTACAACCTGCGGTGCTCACCCTTCGCTTCCCACTTACGTGTCGTTTCAAAAGCTTTATTATCCAGTCGCGGAATAGGGAACATCTTTGTTACATCAACGCCCGTTGCAATTTCCAGTGCCTTGGCATACGCCAGAACGTGCACACCGCCGCGAACAAGCAGATAACCTGTCATTTCTCGGGCTGTTTTGTTGTCCGTCATTTCGTAGACTCTCATTTTGTGAGTTCTGGCTCCGCATTCAAGAAAGAAATTATGCAGCAGATCAAAGATCAGATTGCCACTGCTCACAACATATGAACCATTCCAGGGTCTTCCCATGGAGTCATACGGGAGCGCTGTCTGGGCCGATTCGATAAAGTGTGAAGTCATCCGTGCGTCTTTACCAACACGCAGTGGTGTGGAGTCTGGGTCACCTGGTGATGTTGAACCTTCAAGCATGAGGTTAATCGTATTGGCGACAAGTTCGACATGGCCGAATTCCTCCGCAGTAATACTTGCAACAATGTCATAAAATGGACGCAGCTTGGATCTACCTCTGAAATTAAATGACTGAAACATATAGTTATTTAATGTTGACATTTCCCCGAACTTTCCACCAAGCAACTCCTGAACTGCACTAGCTCCATTAGGGTCCGGATTATTGGATATGGGTAGTTCGATGGCAAGACGGTCTACACGTTTAAACATGACATTTCCCCCTCAATCCTAGTTAGTGTAAAGGTATGAAGGGCCACTTGTACGTTATTCAATCAATTGTGAAACAAAAACAAAACGTTCTGCCAGAGCTTAAAGCTCTGTACAGAACGTTAGATGAGTTCTTATTTGGAAGTTACACCAACAACGCTGGTTCCATTTTTCGTGATTTTGTACGTCAGCACATCTCCGTTCCAGAAATGGAACTTAAGCGTAACTTCGCCATCATTGGTTTCATTGAAGAAGTTAGGTTTCAGCTCAATCACATTACGTTCGTAATCTGGGCTAAATGTGTAGGAGAATTCTTTGAACGAAGTCCAGTTCTGTGGACCGGCGTTTTCTCCGTTTGCATATGTTGCTTCCATCGTTGCCAGTTGGTTCCCGTTAAACGTAGTCGGAATGGCAAATGCACTGGTTGCACCAGTTGCATCGTTCAACTTAGGTGTGTCATATTTAATGATATTGAAGTTCCAGTCAGCACCTTCATTGAATCCAGCCGTGAGTGTGGCATTTACGCCCAAATCACCAGAGGTTGTCAATTTGGTTAACAGATTGGATTTTAACGTAAGCACATCTTTTTTAATCGTATAGTCTTTACCTCTTACAAGAGGGGTAGTGCCATTTTTCAACGAATTGAATTTGTTCCCATTCAGATTGAGTTTTACCTTCTTATCTTGAATGGCTTCATTTTGTTTAAGATATACGAGATCCGTTTCGGCTGTGGATGAGCGACCTGTCCAGCTGGCTTTCATGGTATCAAACAATTCCTGATCAGACCAAGTAAAACTTGTGCGACCGAAGTGTTGTCCGTTATCCCACAACATCGTTGTCATCTGTTTTTGACGCAGATATTGTCCAACAAATTCGAAGAATTTCAGTTTTTCGCCTTGCTCAATGACACCTGTGTGTTGATCAAAACCAAGCAAGCCATACTCACCAACGATAACCGGAATGCCTTTCGCTGTAAAAGCATTGTATACCCGATCAAAAGTGTCGGTAACGTCCTTCTGTACTTCCTCGTTATACTTGGTGTAACCTGCTATGTTCACACTGAATGGCCAGAACCCGTAGTAGTGAACGGTTGCAATAATATTGCTGTCATTCAATTTTTGAATGGTCTTATTCAGTTCATCCAGATCAGGTTGAGCGGAAGAGGTATGCATCGTTGGAAGTACAAGAGGACGTGTCTCGTTGTTTCCACCCGAAGTTCTTACGATCTTGTGAAAAGAAGTATTCAATTCGTCCAGCATGCGATATCCAATCGCTGCATCTGTTGTGCCGCCTTCGGAGAAACGTGGTTCGTTAACACTTTCGAACATGAGTTTATCGGATGCATCTTTGAATTTGTCCGCAATCTGAGTCCAAGCAGCGTTATAACGTGCAAGCACGTTGTCATGGTCTTTCTCCATGTAACTGATCCAGCGCCAGGAATCATGGTGAAGATTGATCATGACGTAGAGATCCGCATCAAGGGCCCAGTTTACTACTTCTTGAACCCGATTCATGTAAGCGGAATCAATTGTGTAGTCGGGTGCGTCACCGATATGGGCTTCCCAGGTTACAGGAATACGGATACTGTTGTAGCCCTCATCTGCGATCGACTGAATTAGTTCCTTCGTAATGCGTGGGTTGCCCCAGGCAGTTTCATCTTCACCAACGGCGTCCAGAGAGTTACCCAGATTCCAGCCAGGCTCCATGGCGTTTACATAGGTCTGCATTTTGCTTGGAGCGGGTGATGCATTGGCCTGTTCGCTGTTGTCAGTTGCAGCTGAAGCCATAGCCGAGGAGAATAGAGATAGAATCATGGCAGTCACAAGCGTAAGAGAAAGGACTGATTTGCGGTTTTTTTTCATTAATATAGTCTCCTTCGAATAGAGAATGGTTAAACGTGAATAGCGGTTAAGCAGGGTGGAAATAGAGCTCAACGCAAACAAAAATTCACTTCTTTAATACTAGAATCACCACCGATTTATGCACTGAAAGCGTTTTCGTAATTTACTATATCATGATTTAATATTGGACAATACCTGCACAATTGGAATAAAAATCATGTGAAAATCAGTGATTGCTTTTAAATGATAATTAGATTTAAATACCCTGGGAGGGATCTAATATGAAGCTGGATGCACATCAACATTTTTGGGAATACAACGTCGCCGAGTACGGATGGATTGGAGAAGAGATGAAAGTCATTCGTCAATCATTTCTTCCAAAAGATCTTGAACCTTTATTGATCCAATCCGGACTGGATGGATGTATTGCGGTACAAGCCAGACAATCACTGACAGAAACCGAGTGGCTTCTGCAGTTGGCAGATCGGCATGAATGTATCAAAGGTGTTGTCGGATGGGTGGACCTTTGTTCGGATGAAGTTCGGAATCAGCTTGAACTGTTCGCGTCCAATCCGTATCTGAAGGGCGTACGACATGTCATACAGGATGAACCTGATCTGAAGTATGTATTGAGAGAAGACTTTCAGCGCGGAATTTCATTGCTTAAGGAGTATGATTTGGCCTATGATCTGTTGGTATCCAAGGAGCAACTGCCTTATGCCGTTGAACTGGTTAAGACGTTTCCTGAACAGCGATTTGTACTTGATCATCTAGCCAAACCCGACATAAAATCAGGTATACTCTCACCCTGGAAAGAAGCGCTTGAGTCATTGGCCGCACAACCAAATGCGTACTGTAAACTTTCAGGGATGGTGACGGAAGCAGACTGGGTAAATTGGAATCCAAAGGATTTTACAGCCTATCTGAATATCGCCATTGAAGCCTTTGGTGCGGAACGGTTAATGTTTGGGTCCGACTGGCCTGTGAGCAACGTTTCAGCTACGTATTCTGAAGTATATGGTCTTATTAATTCTCACATTAATGCCTTACCTATACTAGATCAACAGATGATTCTTGGCGGCACATGTGCTGCGTTCTATCAAATATCGTAGTGGGCAATCCGAAGCTAAACCGGTTTCAAGAAGTTGACAACTGTTCTGATTCTTGCTAAAGTTTTATCCAATCCGCATAATCATGATCTGGGAATGTTACCGATATGGGCATAACCTGAGCTGGCTTGTTTACACGTAATCGTGTACCCAGGCTGGTTCGGGTTTTTTCTATTTTGTCTTTTTAATATTCTAACGATTTGAGCGGGTAGCTGAATTACATATTTGGAAGGAGAATGATGATGACGAATTTTAAGTTTCCTAAAGACTTTTTGTGGGGTGGAGCCATTGCTGCCAATCAGGCGGAGGGCGCGTATCTGGAAGATGGCAAAGGGCTGAGTATTGTTGACTTGCTGCCAACAGGAGAGAACCGCAGAAGCATTATGAAAGGCAATGTTCCAGCTTTTACGCCGCTTGCTACCGAGTTCTATCCTTCGCATGAAGCAATCGATTTTTATCACCGTTACCCTGAAGACATTGCTTTATTTGCCGAAATGGGATTCAAAGCACTGCGTGTCTCCATTGCTTGGGCACGGATTTTCCCGACAGGAGAAGATGCACAGCCAAATGAAGCCGGATTACAATTTTACGATAATCTATTTGATGAATTGTTGAAAAACGGCATTGAACCTGTGGTTACATTGGCTCACTTTGATGTGCCTGTGCATCTGATCGAGAAGTATGGCAGCTGGAGAAGTCGTGAACTGGTAACTCTTTTCGAGACATACACTACAACGGTATTCACTCGGTACAAAGACAAGGTGAAATACTGGATGACATTTAATGAGATCAACATGCTGTTACATCTTCCGTTCCTTGGGGCGGGGCTGGCGTTTAATGAAGGGGATAACATCAAGGAAATTCAATATCAGGCTGCTCACCACCAACTGGTTGCAAGTGCACTGGCAGTCAAGGCATGTCATGAGATTATTCCTGGTGCCATGATTGGGTGTATGCTCGCCGCAGGAAGCTTCTATCCGTATACTTGTAATCCGGAAGATGTGTTCCAGGGCATGGAAAAAGATAGAGAGTCCTATTTCTTCATCGATGTGCAGTCACGTGGTGAATATCCGGGTTATGCCAAACGTTTCTTCAAAGATCACGAGTTGAACATTGTTATGCAGCCGGGTGATGCGGAAATCTTGAAGAATCATACCGTAGATTATATCGGATTCAGTTATTATTCAAGTCGTACAACCAGTACCGATCCGGAAGTTATCAAAAATATGACCAGTGGTAATGTATTTGGCTCGGTAGCCAATCCATATCTGGCGAAGTCCGAGTGGGGCTGGACGATTGATCCCATAGGATTCCGCATTACCGCCAATCAACTACATGATCGTTATCAGAAGCCGCTGTTTGTTGTTGAGAATGGATTTGGTGCCAATGACGAGGTTACACCGGAAGGTGAAGTGGATGATGCGTACCGGATTGACTACTTGAAACGACATGTAGCTGAAATGGGTGAGGCCATTCAGGATGGAGTGAACATCATCGGTTACACCAGCTGGGGACCTATTGATATTGTAAGTGCCTCCTCAGGTGAGATGAGAAAACGTTATGGCTACATTTACGTGGATCGTAATAATGAAGGTCAAGGTGAGCTGACACGACTGAAGAAGAAGAGTTTTGAGTGGTACAAAAATGTGATCGAATCCAACGGAACAAACTTGGGTGACGCGTAATTTATATTTTTCTGAATTAAAATGGTCTTGTACGGCAATAAAACATCGGAAGTTTCAGCTATATAAATTGAACTAAACATTTACACAAAACGGAGAGGACATAAAAAAGCTGGGGATAACAGCGATCGGAAGGTTGTTCTGTCATCGGAGTAGTTAGTGTAAATATTCTCTAGTTCAATTTATATAACCATGGGACTTCCGATTGTCCTCACATTGAAAGCGTTGACATATAGTCAGGTTCGCGCTATACTTGACGCAATTATATCGTTTCTGGGATTGTTACTACACGACGTAGGCAAAACCTAAGCACCAAAAAAAGCAGACCACCATGTCTTGTTTATTTTGTGATGCTTCAGGTTTTTTTTTGTATGCCCAAAAGACGATGTATAACTGCCAAGAGAGTGGAACGTGACGGGGGGATTGAAGTGAAAATAGCAAAGGTTATCAACAATAACGTCATTAGCATCTATCAAGCGGATGGAGCAGAGCTTGTGGTGATGGGACGTGGGATTGCCTTTAAGAAAAAGCCGGGGGATAAAGTAGACGAGACCCGCATCCAGAAAGTATTTGCATTGAAAAACAAACAAACATCCGATAATTTCAAAATGCTGCTGCGCGAAGTTCCGATGGAACTGATTGAAATTGTGGAAGAGATCATCACGTATGCGCGTGAGAATCTGGGCCGAAAATTAAATGAGAACATCTATGTATCTCTTACGGATCATATTAACTTTGCGATTGAACGTTATCGGGAAGGCGTGGAGATCAAGAACGCATTAATGTGGGAGATCAAACAGTTGTACAAGCCCGAATTCGAACTGGGCCTGAGGACGCTGGAACAGATCAACACTCGTATGAATATTGAGCTTCCACCCGATGAAGCCGCTTTTATTGCTCTTCATATTGTCAACGCAGAGATGAACGAAGAAGTTATTACAACGATGAATATTACGAAGTTTATCCAGCAGATTATTAATATAGCGAAATATCATTTCAAAATGGAATTTGATGAGGACTCTCTCAGTTATTTTCGCTTTATCACACATCTGAAGTTCTTCTCCCAGCGTGTGCTCAGTGGTACGCATTACGACAACAACTATGATCATTTCTATGACATGATCAAGGAGAAACATCCGGATGCCGCAGCGTGTACGGAGAAAATTGAGTTGTTTGTCAAAAAAGAGTACAACCATGAGCTGACCAATGAAGAAAAGTTGTATCTGACGGTTCATATCGAACGAGTGGTTAATCGATAATATTTAAATGTTGACAAAAATGGTTTTATTATAATAATATGTGATTAACAGGAATTGAATACGATTTAACTGGGATTGTTACTGGTTATGCAGGCAAAACCTAAGTCATGAGAAGGACAGGACCATTGTGTCCCCTTGCTCAAGGCTTAGGTTTTTTGCGTGCAAAAAAATCGGTAAGAGGCCTGTTTGAGAAAAAGTGGGGGTGCAGAGTATGAGTCAAGAGAAACTGGCCAAAGAGATTGTAGAACTGGTTGGCGGTGAGAAAAATGTGGAATCGCTGGTTCATTGTGCAACACGATTACGGTTTGTATTGAAGGACGATGCCAAGGCAGACAAAGCCAAACTTGAGAAAACAGAAGGCATCATCGCAGTCAAAGAAAATGGAGGACAATTCCAGGTGGTTGTTGGTAACAAGGTGCCTGAAGTCTATAGTGCCATTG
This sequence comes from Paenibacillus sp. FSL M7-1414, assembly GCF_038003195.1. Classification (NCBI taxonomy): domain Bacteria; kingdom Bacillati; phylum Bacillota; class Bacilli; order Caryophanales; family Paenibacillaceae; genus Paenibacillus; species Paenibacillus sp. FSL M7-1414. The sequence continues at coordinate 3,075,871 of NZ_JBBOOS010000001.1, forward strand.
GACAGATCAGTAACATTCTGGACGATTCGTCAGATAAAGAAAAACCTCGCAAAGCAGCCAAAGGGCTCGGGGGGATTATCGATATCATATCCAGCATCTTTGCACCACTTCTGGGTGTTATGGCGGGAGCCGGTATTCTAAAAGGGTTATTGTTGATTGCGAGCAATATTGGATGGCTGGAAACGACAGAAACAACATATACGATCTTGTATGCAGCAGCAGATAGTCTCTTCTATTTCCTGCCTCTGTTGTTAGCGGTTACAACAGCACGTAAATTCCAGGGAAATATGTTTGTCGCGATGACGATTGCAGGAGCACTGATCTATCCGTCCATCGTCACGTTGAAATCAGAGGGAACACCAACGGATTTCTTCGGTATCCCTGTCATCTTGATGAACTATTCATCTACAGTTATTCCTATCATTTTAGCTGTCATTGTCATGAGCAAGTTGGAAAAGTTCTTTAATAAAACACTTCACGATAGTGTGAAAAACTTTGTTACGCCATTGTTTTTGCTAGTGATTATGGTACCTCTGACATTGCTTGTATTTGGACCATTTGGCGTATACGTTGGTAATGGAATTGCAGCTGGACTGGTTGCCGCATTTGGATTCAGTCCATTGCTCGCAGGAGCCGTTATGGGTGCAAGCTGGCAGTTGCTCGTTATCTTCGGAATACACTGGGGTCTTATTCCGGTATTTATTAATAACGTTGCAGTGTATGGACAGGATGGTGTTAAACCAGCTGCCACGGCTTCGATCTTTGCCCAAACGGGTGCTGCTTTTGGGGTTATGTTGAAAACCAAGAACAAAAAACTGAAAACATTGGCGGGATCATCCACGTTGACGGCTCTGTTCGGTATTACGGAACCGGCTATCTATGGGGTAACATTACCACTGAAACGCCCATTCATTGCAGGAGTAATCGGTGGTGCAGTTGGTGGAGCTATCATTGGTCAAGCGGGCACATTGGCATTTGCATCCGGTGCACCAGGGTTGCTGACCCTGCCAATCTTCTACGGACCAGGTGGACAAGGTTTCCCAGGATTGATTCTGGGTATCGTAGTATCCTTTGTTGTTTCGGCTGTACTAACGTACATCATGGGCTTCAAAGATCCGGTTGAAGAAGAAATAAAAACCGAATCTACGACATCCGATCAGCAATCTGTTCGTGCAACGAATGCTTCGGACGAAATTGTATTTAGCCCAATTGAAGGAACGATTGTTGAATTGTCGGAAGTTCCGGATCCGGCCTTTGCATCGGGAGCAATGGGTAAAGGGATTGCGATTGAGCCAACTGTGGGCAGAGTTGTAGCGCCTTTTGACGGCACAGTTACCGTTGCATTCAAGAAAAAACATGCCTTGGCTGTAGTATCAGACACCGGTGCTGAGATATTGGTTCACGTGGGAGTTGATACCGTTAAATTGGACGGACAGCATTTTGTGTCCCATATCAAGGAAGGCGACAGGGTCCAAGCGGGAGATCTGTTGCTTGAATTCGATATTGCACAGATTAAGGCTGCTGGTTATCATACGGTAACGCCAATTATAGTAACCAACTCAGCCAACTACGAAGAAGTGATTCCACAGGCTACAGGTCAGGTTCATAGCCAGGAACTTCTATTGAAATTAAGTAGCGGAAATGGCCAGGAACAAAAGTAGATTGATGTACTAATCCGAGGGTGTAGTGTTTTCATGGTTCCGTTGACATGGTGGAATTGGAAAATTATAATTAGATTTGTACATCTATTACATGATAATGAAAGGTGGATTATTGAACATGACACATGCGATGAGACTGCGCTTCCTTCCTTTGAATCGGTAATTGAATACGTTCAAAGGCTCTGACTATTGGTTCAGGGTAAACGGGATCAGTCTGTCATTTTCAATCATCTGACCTAAAAATAAGTGTTATACTCGCTTTCCCGTTTACGTTGAATCACAGGCCGTGGCCTGTGATTCTTTGTTTTTTCTTCTGATTATCTTACTCAGGTAAATAATTAGGTAAAGGCGCTCAATACAGACTACTGGAGGTAACCGCTATGATGACGTTACTGTTCTATTGATACGAGCTGGCACGATAAGCTCGTATCGATAGAAGTGTGCTTCGCTATCGATACGAAATAAATCTTATTTCGGAGGTAGCGAATGGAAAAGATATGTTTTGAATTAGAACAGGTTGAGATGACCTATATGGATAAAGTAATACTGAACATTGAGCGACTGGCTGTGCATCAACTGGATCGCATTGGTGTAGTGGGTGGTAATGGTCAGGGTAAAAGTACACTGTTGAAACTCATTGCGGGGCAGATCCAGCCAACAGCCGGAAAGGTAAAACGTTTTGCAGAGTTTGGTTATATGGAACAAGTGGAACCACCCCAGTCTAACGAAAGTATTGAAGTTGACGGGGCTTTACTCAGTAAATTAGCCATACCTCAACACGACCAAGCATGGAGTGGCGGAGAACAAACCCGTTTGAAACTGGCTCAAATGTTCACTCATTATCATGAAGTACTGTTACTTGATGAACCAACAACACACCTGGATCAAGAGGGCATTACATTTTTGCTGGATGAATTGCGTTATTACTATGGGGCGCTTGTACTGATCAGTCATGATCGTGCAGTTCTGGATGAACTGGTGACGACGATCTGGGAAATCCATCAAGGTGAGGTTCGCGTATATTCCGGCAACTATAGTGATTATCAGGCACAGAAGAGGCTGGAGCGTGAACAACAAAACCAGGCCCATGAGCAGTTTTCCAAGGAGAAAAGACGATTGGAGCTGGCCGCTCGGGAAAAGATGAAGAAAGCCGAGAAAATAACGCAGGCCGGAAGCATGTCCAAAAAAGAATCCAAGGCAAAAACAAACCGTATGGTTGAAACAAAATCCAAAGGCACCAGTCAAAAAGCGGTGCACCGCGCAGCCAAAGCGATTGAACAGCGTGTGCAACAACTTCATGAGGTAAAAGCGGTGCAAGAGGATCGGCCTATGATCTTCCGTCAGCCAAAGACACTGGAGCTGCACAATCGATTTCCGATTATGGCAGATCGCCTTACGCTTGAGGTAGAAGGCCACATATTGTTGGAGGATGTAAGTTTTCAGGTTCCATTAAAACAAAAAATAGCGATAACCGGAGCCAATGGCAGCGGGAAAAGCACATTGCTTAACCATGTTTTCCATGTGGGAGATCAGATCACAATGTCTCCAAAAGCAAAGCTCGGTTATTTTCAGCAAATGAGCTATCGTTTCACGACAAAAGAGACCGTATTACAATTCCTGAAAAATCGTTCGGAATATGAGGAATCAGAGCTCAGAAGTGCGTTGCATGCGATGCAGTTTATAGGTAATGACTTGCTGAAGAATGTTGGGACATTAAGCGGAGGAGAAGCGATTCGTCTTCAATTATGTCACTTGTTTCTTGGACAATATAACATTCTATTGTTGGATGAGCCGACGAACTTTCTTGATATGCATGCATTGGAAGCATTGGAGCGTTTTATTAAGGCGTATGAAGGGACGATTCTGTATGTATCTCATGATCAGAGGTTTGTTGAAAATACAGCGGATCAACAATTTCAGATTACAGAGCGTCAATTAATTCAGGTGAATATATAAGTTGAACTAAAGAATATTTACACTGGACACTCTTATAACAGAACAACCTTCGAGGAAGAGAAGTAACGAAAACCGCCAAAGTGATTTTGGCGGTTTCGTCGTTTTCAAAGATAGGCAGATCAGTTACCTTATGTAGCTTCTATTAAGAATCCGCCTTTATAACCGTGGAATGCATGTTACCTGTGAGACGTTGAGGTGGGAAAACCATGCGCACGGGCGCAATGATGATGGCAGCAAATACAGCTTTGATCAGATCCCCAATAATGTAAGGATAAAATCCTTGAATCATGGCCTCAGGTAGGTTCATTTTGTAAGCATAAGCAAGCCAAGGGACCCCCGAGACATACACGAGCAGTGAACCAAATAGTTCAAATACAACAAAAGCGAGAATAAATCCTGTTACACCTTTGATGTTGATTCGTGCAAGCAACAGTCCAATCAATAAAGCGGAGATCGGCCACATCATCACATATCCTCCGGTAGGTCCAAGAAGTACTGCAAGTCCTCCGGTCCCGTGTAGCAAGGGGAATCCAAGAGCGGTGAGCAGAACAACCATCGTGACACTTAGAAAACCGTAGAGTGGACCAAGTAATCCTCCGGCTAGCATTACAGCCAAAGTTTGTAATGTTATCGGTACTGGGGAGAAGCCAATGGGAATGCTTATGTAACCAAAAAGCACTAAAATTGCGGCCATAAGTGCGCTGAATACAATGCCTCGCAAAGATAATTTCATGTTTGAACAATCCTCTCCATTTTGGTAATATGATTGTTAACCAATTATATAAATGTGGTTAACGATTAGGATCGTACCACATAACAATAGAAAGGGAAAGGACTAATTTACGATGCAAGGCAACCTGCCTATAATTACATTAGAAGATGTTCGAGTGCATTATGCTTCCGAAGGTAGTCAGGTGAGAAAAGCACTGGATGGGGTCTCACTTACGCTGCACCAAGGAGAATGGATTAGTATTGTAGGGGCGAATGGCAGTGGAAAAAGCACACTCGCTGGACTACTGATTGGATTCATTCCACTATCTGGAGGGGTACGGGATATCTCGGATGAACTTACCGTTCGGGGTGTACTGCAGCAACCGGATGCACAGGTACTAGGCGATGCGATTGAAGAGGAGTTTCATTTTGCGCTGTCACCATTGATGGAATCTGTAGAAGAGCAATTGGAGCGCAGGCAGGATGCATTGCATACCGTAGGACTTCAATATCCCCCGGAGAAGGCTGTCTCACAATTATCCGGTGGACAGAAACAACTGCTTAATATTGCTGTAGCGCTCGCAGCCAAACCGGATATATTGATTCTGGATGAGCCAACAGCCATGCTTGATCCAGGAGCAAGAGACCGTATCGAGGCCATCGTTCAGAAGATTACACAGCGGGGGACAACGGTGATCTGGATTACACACCATCTGGAGGAAGCAACCCTGTGTGATCGAATCATTGCTATGGAGAGGGGACGTTGTGTGTACAACGGGGAGCCGGAGTCCTTTTACTATGAAAAAGAGACGAATGAGAAGGCTACTCGGGAAAATGTACAGCTATCTCCCTGTGAACGGTTAGGATTAGACCCTCCTTTTACTGTAAAAACTGCGTTATTGCTCAAGCAAAAAGGTATGATGCCAGAAGCCATGCCACTGCGACCCGAGCAACTGGCTAAGGAGGTCGCACGTTGGAGATTGAGCTGACCGATATACGTATAGAAGCATCAGAATCGGGCAAACGTGCCCTGCTTGAAGATGTGAGTGTACAGTTGAACAGTGGGGAAATCACCTTGCTGCTGGGCTGTACGGGTTCAGGAAAAACGACTTTACTACAGACGTTGGCTGGTCTGAGACCGCCCGATGCAGGAAGTATCACATTGGATGGCACTCCTTTCTGGAAAGAAGGAAAAGTGCCGCAGTCGATTTTATTGCAAATGGGACTATTGTTTCAATTTCCGGAACAACAACTGTTTGCCCGAAGTATTCAGCGTGAATTCACATATTCTCTGCATCCCTATCGACTTTCAGAGAAACAGCAACAAGAGCAGATCACAAAAGCACTGAAGCAATGGGACCCGCCAGTAACCTCGGAGTTGGACCGACGTTTTCATCTGGACAGGTCGCCATTTGCTCTAAGTGGGGGAGAGAAGCGCAGGCTTGGACTTGCTCTCGGAAGTGTGACCAATCCACACTGGCTTCTGCTGGATGAGCCGAGCGCAGGGTTGGAAGCGCAAAGTGTCGGGCTTTTGCTGGATGTATTGGAGCAACATCGTCTGGCAGGTGGTGGGGGCGTGGTAGCAACCCATGATCTGGATACATTTTTGCCTTGTGCGGATCGAGTATTATTGTTGCAGGAAGGCCGTCTAATCGCTGATCTTACGCCGAGAGAACTTCACAAAAGACCTGAACTGCTGGAGCAGACAGGGATTGGACTGCCACCATCGATGAGACTGGCACAGCAGTTAAGAGAAGCGGGTCTTGAGCTGTCTTTGAACGCGATGACGCCAGAGGAGATGGCTGAAAGTATTGTTCAGTCCACGTCAGTTGAGGTGGGGATTCAGAACGGATCGAAAGAAGCATCAGGAACGGTAACGATGGAAGTCAAGAGCGATGTAATGAAGTATGAAAAAAAAGCACTGAAGCTGTCGTCCGTTGAAACTGAAGATGATCCAAAGCTTCTTCCGAACACCTTGACTCATTCAGGCGGATTATATGGCGTTATGGACCCGCGTCTGAAATGGATTTTGTATATTTTGCTGGTCACCGCAGCTATGCTTCAACAGCGATGGCTGGGATTGACTTTAACACTGGTGCCGGTAGTAGCAGCACTTGCCGTGCTCCCGCGTCAGACTTTGGCTGGATGTATGAAGTTAATGAAGCCATTATTATTCTTTTTCATCATCTCAACGGCGTTATCTGGGACAACTCTTTCAACAGAGGGAGGAGGTCTGCACTTTGGCTTTTCCCTGATGCAGGCGGAGGGCACTTTGCTGAATGTGTATCGTTTGTTTATCGTCACATTGGCAAGCCTTTGGTTTTCGTTGACGACACCTTATGGGCGAATGGTAGAAGGGCTTAACTGGGTACTCGGTATCGGTAAAAAGATCAGGTTGCCCGTAGCTTCGTTTGCTCTTGCTGTATCGTTAATCTTTCGGTTTATCCCGATGATCTGGAGTGAGTGGCAGCGATTCTCACTGATCGTGCGGGCACGTGGAAAGGCGGCTTTAAGACCAAATACCGTTCGAATTCGTGACCTGGGTCCGATGGTGATTCCCTTGTTAATGGCACTGTTCCAACGTGCAGAGGATATGACCATTGCGATGGAAATGCGTAAAGTTAGAGAGCACTCTACGCTCGGAGGACGTTCATCATTATTGGTATGGTCCAAACGTGATACCTGGATTAGCCTCGCTGGCCTCATTGTTTTTGTACTATTGATATGGATTCGCCAATTGTGATGGCGATGATTAACGTGATGGATCCGGTAATGGAACAAAACCTAAACGCAGTGTTTTCCAAAGATCATGCATAAATGCGTTTGTCCTCGCTCACAATAAGTGGACGTTGGTCATCTGAAGTGGATCAGGAGGGATAAGCGATGAAAGATAAGTTTTTGCGAGAAGAACGGCAAGAATATACCGATGTGTCTACGGTGGAGTCGCAGCGAAACGATATCACACTCGAAGAATTCCCGGAGGGCCCTTACGGTTCATCTTTACTATCCGAGTCTCTTGGGAAAAGTTCTCCGTGGCGGGTGGACCAGCGGTCTGCACATCGTTTTGACTATGAAAATCATGAGCTTCACGAGGGAGACGTAAGGGATTATCCAGGTCAGGATGTTTTTGACGAAACGGTTCCGGATAACGTGTCCAAGCCTCAGTATACGGAAGAATCGTAAAGGGATTTTGATATAAATTAGAGCGTAGCCTCCGACAGGTTTTATCCTGTTCGGGGGTTATTTTCGTTGTGTTTAATGAAAACAAATCTCCTCTAATTCCACATTATGGGTTATTATATTCTATATAAAACAAGCTAAGGAGACGGTCCATGGAGCAAGACTATATTAAGTATGTGAGGTCATTTGTTGGTAATTCCAAAGTGATCATGGTGGTTTCAGGAGCAATCGTGTTCGATAAGGCTGGAAGAATTCTATTGCAGAAACGGTCGGATAATGGATTCTGGGGATTTCCCGGTGGTTTTATGGAGATGGGAGAAAGTGTCCAGGAGACAGCCAAGAGAGAAGTCTACGAAGAAACTGGTCTAATACTGAACTCCATGGATTTATTCTCGATAAATTCTGGGCCCCAGTACGAAGTGGTTTATGGTAATGGAGATGAAGTTGCATTAGTGCAAGTGATGTTTAAAAGCAAAGATTTTTCTGGAACTATAATAGAAAGTGAAGAATCCATAGAAACAAGATTTTTTGATATACATTCTATACCAGAACATTTCTTGTCTACGCATAAGCAAATTATAGAAGATCTGAAAAGCCATAAAGATGGATCTTAAAGTTGGAGATAAAATAATCTAGGGGGCGGCGAATTGAGAGAGATCGATTATAGTCAATATTTCTGGCAGGATGACAAGGTTAGATTGCGTGCTTTGCGTGAGGAAGATTGGGAAGATCATTATTATAACCGCTTTGATACACCCGCCCGTCGGTTATTAGAGTGTGCAGTAGAGTTGCCGCCAACCCATGTTGAAGCGAAGAGTTTCACGGAAAACTTCTCTGATTTTTCTTTAGCCAAAGAACGGATCATGTTTACAATTGTAAATATGGATGGTGAAAATGTCGGAGGTGTGAATCTGAACAGCATTGATGAAAGGAACGGTACCTTTAGCATTGGCATTCAAATTGACAGGGATCATCGAGGAAAAGGATACGGGACCAGAGCCGTACGAATCTTACTGAAGTATGCCTTCTTCGAGCGTAGGCTCAACAAATTCAATGATTCTGTACTCGAAGGAAATGAACCTTCTGCAGCCATGATGAGAAAACTTGGATGTATTCAGGAAGGTGTGCGTCGCCAAGTGATCTATACGGATGGAAAATACCAGGATCTGATCCTCTTTGGATTAACCAAAGATGAGTTTATAGAAAAAGATGGCCTTGTTTGAAGTAAAGCTAATAAGCTGAAATTAAGTGTGTAGTAGGAGGAATTATGAAGCAACTCATACAAACTGATGAATTAATCATCGATTGCAAGGATATTTATTTGCGCGAGTATCGAATTGAGGATTTGGAGAAACTGCAAGAAATTACGTGGCAACCTGAGGTGTATGAATTCTTACCGGGATGGAACGCTACGATTGAAGACAGGACCCTGTGGCTCACCGAATATGAAATCCCTGAGAATCAGCGTTTTAAACAAGCTGTGATGGTGGGAGAGGATATCGGAGAGTTATACTTACGAATGGCTATTGTTCTCAAAGAAAATGACGAGTTTATCGGATGGTGTTGCTCAGGGATTAAGGAGGAGCTGCCAGCGCCCAATCGGGAAATTATGTATGGTATCTCCAAGCATTTCAGAAATCGTGGTTACACAACGCAGGCGCTCAAAGGAATGACAGATTATTTATTTGAACATACAAACGTGGAAGTGTTAAATGCCATCGCTTTGACTACCAATCAAGCATCTAATAAGGTGATACAGAAATGTGATTTTGAACGGTTAAATTTGATCGAGATCGAGAATGAAAAGTATAACCATTACCACCTGCGTAAGCAACAAGGTCAATTTTAATAGAACGTAGTCCCATAGTGAAGGGCTATGAAATGAAAGTTTCGGATCAGGTTGGACAGTTATTGCTCTGGCTGCCTGATCTTTTTTGTATTTATTTTATGTAAATACTAAGGAAACATTGTTAGGAGACGTACTATAACATAAAATGAAAAAGTTTAATCTATAGCATAAGGCTTATATTAATAATTTTCTCCGCGATAATAGCGCTCCAGTTTGTTATCCAAATGAACAAGCTGCGTTTTTTTCTCTTCTATATCATTCAGCAACTTTTGCTTTTGATCCTCAATCAGCTTGGTTCTTTCCTTCAGCGTGGAGGTTCCTTCGTTGACCTGATCATAATATTTTTTGATGTCTTCCACACTCATCCCGGTTTCGCGAAGGCATTTGATAAAAACCAGCCAGTTCAGATCATCCTCCAAATAAAGACGGTTATTCTGCTCATTTCGTGCAGCAGGTTTCAGCAGTCCCTTTCTTTCATAAAAGCGGATCGCTCCAATGGAGATTTCAACTTTTTTTGCTACTTCTCCAATCGTTAACATGTTAATCCCTCTTTTTATAAAAATAATTTGACCTACACTAAGTGTAGCATAGTAACTTATACATTGTTAAATATAAATCAAATTATGGAAAGAAGGATTCGCATGAAAAAGACTGTTTTTGTAACCGGAGCAAATAAAGGAATTGGATATGAAATCGTAAAGCAATTGGGTGAAGCAGGTTGGAAAGTTATCCTTGGTGCACGTAGTGTTGAACGGGGGGAAGAGGCTGTTTCAGAGTTAACTTCCAAGGGGTTAGATGTAGAATTTGTACAGATCGACATGTGCGACCTGAAGAGCATTGAGCAGGCAGCCGATACGATTCACAATACTTATCCCACAATAAACCTTTTGATCAATAACGCGGGTATGCCGGGTGCTTTCTCACATTCCTTCACGGATACAAAAGAGGAAGATCTGCGGAACGCCTTTGAAGTGAACTTTTTCGGCATCTTCCGTTTGAATCAGCGATTGTTCCCGTTAATCAAAAATAATGAAGGCACAATCATTAATGTATCAACTGACATGGCTTCTCTGGACCATATGCAAAATGCGGAATTTACTTTAAATGCCTTCGACTATAACTCATCCAAAACGGCCAACAGTGCCATGACACTTTCGATGGCTTATGAAGTGAAAAACAGCAGGGCTCAAGTGTTTGCAGTAACGCCCGGATTCACATCAACAGATCTTAATGGCAATGCCGAAGGCGGCAAATCAAAAGAAGCCGGCGCTGCGATTATCGTGGGTTATGCGACGGATGGTAAACGCCATAACGGAGAATTCCTAGATGAAAATGGCGTATACCCTTGGTAATCCAACGTTCGTACTGGATGATCTTGTTCCCCGGATGATAGCGGAAAGTTAGATGAAGTATTGGCGTGGTTCCGTTACTTAGATATCAAGGAATATGAGAATACAACGTCGAATAAAAAAATGATAGTTTATCTTGTTTGTATGCTGTAAATGAAACAAACACCAAACGTAGACGAACATCTTTTTTGTACTAAGTTAACAGAGCATGTACTATAAATCCTGTCTCTAACAAGCGTATCAATCGGAGGTATATATTTAATGGAGGTTTCACTGTATAAAGCAGATTTAAAAGATGCAGTGACTATTCATGAAATGAAAGTCAAAGCATTTATGCCCTTGTTGGAAAAATATCAGGATTTTGCAACAAGCCCCGCCAATGAAACCGTAGAAAGAATTATTACTCAAATCAATCAATCTTTCACAGATTATTTCATAATCCATCATCTTGATGTTGCTGTTGGTGGAATTAGAGTCGTGAAAAAAGATAATCAAAACTATAGTATTAGTCCAATTTTTATACTGCCAGAACATCAAGGAAAAGGAATTTCTCAAAAAGTCTTTACAATGGTTGAGCAGATATATGATGATGCAAAGTCATGGAAATTAGGTACCATCTTACAAGAGAAAGGGAACTGTTATTTGTATGAAAAGATAGGCTACAAAAAAACGGGTGCAACAAAAGCAATTAACGACAAAATGACAATGGTATTTTATGAAAAGCATATATAAGCTTCAAATCCTTGAATAAGATGTCTCAGATTCGTTAGCCTGAAACCCATTGGGCTACCAACATAATAATCGGATACAAAAAGAATCCCCCTTTCATTCCTCAACCGAAATGAGAGGGGGATTCTTCATGCAATAAAAAGCCGGAATTAAAATGGAAGAAAAGCAGCGTTTGGAGAGCTCGCCTAGAGCTTGCGTAATGATCAAGTAGATCTACCTAGAGCTACCTAGAGCTACGTATAGCCAACTTTTAGCTTACGTATAGCCGAAGCTCAGCCTAGACATCAGTCTTATGCAGCGGCAGCAAAATCATAAAGTCAGTTCCCAGGTCTACCTGACTTTGTACGGTAATTTTCCCACCATGCGACTCCACAATCGAGCGGGTAATGGCTAGACCAAGACCTGCGCCACCTTGTTTGCGCGAACGAGAACTGCTTGTGCGGTAAAATCGCTCAAAGATATGGGGCAGATGTTCAGGTTCAATGCCTGTGCCGTTATCTTTCACTGATAATTCAGCCTTATGATGCGTGGCATATAACGTGATGGAGATGGCTCCATGCTCAAGATCGGTGTGCTGCACCGCGTTATGGAACAGATTCAGCACAACCTGCTTCACCTTGTAAGCGTCAGCCAGTACATATACTTCAGCCGTCAGATCAAGATGAATGGATCTTTGCTGAGCCATCATGGCGAGTTGTGGTTGCATTTCGAGCAACAGACTGTCTAGCTGAATGACCTCCCGCTCCTGCTTTGGAGCCTGATCCAGCTTGGTTAGTAACAGCAAATCTTCAACCAGCTTGTTAATTCGTACCGATTCGCCGTGCATGCTGTCCAGCGCTTTATACAATTGATCTTGATTGGTCGCTGCACCCCGCTGTAGAACTTCAATGAAGCCATGAATGGAGGTGAGGGGGGTACGAAGCTCATGAGAAGCATCAGACAAGAAACGCTGCATCTGCTCTTTCGATTCCCGCTCCGCTTCAAACGAATTCTCCAGTCTTTCAAGCATGCCATTAAATGAAACTGCGAGCTGATCCACTTCTTCTTGTCCCTGAACGACGGGAAGCCGTTCTGCGAGGCTACCTGCATCGATCTGCTGTACTTTATTCACCATGTTGGACAGGGGAACCAGCGTCCGGCGTAATACCTTAGTGTATAGAATAAGACCGGCTACCATGGCCAACAGCGATAACATGAGGAAGATCAGAAGCTGTTTAATAATCAAATCTCTCAGTGGCTTCGTAGCTGTGCCCATCTGGACCATCGGTAAACCACGATTGCGTGGACCGGGTGAAGCAAATACAATCAATTGCTCATTCCCTTGGCTATCCGTGACGATCCGATAGGGAATGTGTTTTTGTTCTTTCAACTCATCTGTAATGTCCTGATATTCAACGGTTGCTAGTTGAGGGGCTTTCAGACCGTCTTCTCCAAAAATATCCTCGAACGTACCTTGGTTATCAAACAGGGCCAGTGAACGGTCAGGAATAAACAGCACCCGATTACCAGACCCGTTTCCTGCCTGTCCACCGAAAGGATTGTTGGAAGAGCCGCTACGTGACTGGATTCCGAGCCAAACCGGAGGCATGGACATGAGCTGTTCTTCCATGGTTTTTGCCTGATTCCGGTAGAGAAAGCTTTCCATGATCCAGAATTGCAGGATACCGATTAACAATAACAGCCCGGCAAGCACGAACAGAGAACGTGAGAGCAATTGAGAACGTAATGAACGAGGCCATATCCAGTGGTGGAGACGTCTTATACGAAGTTTATTTTTCTTAGGCAGCGAGTTCATCAGAGATCCACCCTGTACCCGACACCCCGAAGCGTACGAATGAGTTTATGCTCTTTATCCCCGAGTTTGTCGCGCAAGGAACGAACGTAAACCTCCACAATATTTTCTTCCCCGCCAAAATCATACCCCCAAACCCGACTCAGAATGGTCGCTTTGCTAAGTACAATTCCATGATTAAGAACAATAAATTTTAACAGTTCGTATTCGGTAGGAGATAACTCCAAGACCTGATTCTGATAGGTTATTTCTTTGCGCTGATCATCAATTCGGAAGGGACCGTGGGTGACGGCTCCTATTAATAAAGGAAATTGATTACGAAGTCTGGCCTGAATCCGGGCGAGCAGCTCGTCAAAGGCAAAGGGTTTGATCATGTAATCGTCAGCACCTAGCCAAAGGCCCTTAACCCGATTCTCGACTTCGTCCTTCGCTGTTAGCATAATTACGCCAACCTCGGCACCGGTCTTACGAAGACGCTCGACCACTTCGAATCCATCCATCTCTGGCATCATGACATCCAGAATAGCCATATGTGGCTTGAATTCAAGCGCCAACTCAAGCGCAGCCGCTCCATCGGGTGCGGTGCGCACATCAAAGCCCTCATTGCTTAATCCAAGCTCTAGAAATTGTAAAATATGTGGTTCATCATCAGCCAATAGTATTTTAATTCCGCTGCTAAGCTTCATAATTTGCCTTCTCTCCTTGCCCGTTTCATCTAGACTTCTCCCTCACTTCGGAGGGACTGTATGTAGTATTATCGCTTGCCAAACTGAAATTTAGCTGAAAGGATTGTGAATTATCCTCAGACAACATTCAGCGGGCACTCATCCCAGTTTTATTTTGGCATGTCACAATACTAGACATGAAGAACTTTGAAGGAGTGATCAACATTGAATAACACCAAAAGAAGGATGGATCTTGTCCTTCTGTCGATTGTATTACTGGCGGCATTTTTGAATGGGTACGGTATCTGGAATGATCAATATGCCAATTCCTATTATACGACTGCCGTTGGGAGTATGCTCAGCAACTTCCACAACTTTTTCTATGCTTCACTCGACTCGGCAGGCTCGGTCACTGTAGATAAACCACCCGTTGTCTTCTGGATTCAGACGGCCTTTGCCTATGTCTTTGGACTGCATGGATGGAGCGTTATTTTGCCTCAAGTATTAGCGGGAATCGGTTCGGTGCTCCTGATCTATTTCATGGTGAAACCTACATATGGTCTTGCAGCAGCACGAATTTCGGCACTTACATTGGCAACTGTGCCTGTCGTGGCGGCAGTCAGCCGGACCAACAATATTGACAGCATGTTGGTGTTTACACTACTGCTGGGTTCATGGTTTTTGTTCAAAGGCAGCAAACAAGGAAGTACATGGCGCATTCTGGTTGCTTTTGGGTTAATAGGCGTAGCATTTAATATGAAAATGCTTCAAGCCTACATGATTCTCCCGGCTTTTTACTTGTTTTATCTGCTTGCATTTCAGGCGAAATGGAGAAGGAAGATCATCCTGCTGATCGGCAGCACAGCGGTTCTGGCGGTGGTTTCCTTATCCTGGGCGGTCACTGTGGATTCTATACCCGAAGACGAGCGGCCTTATATCGGTAGCAGTGAAACAAACTCGGTCATGGAACTCGCCTTTGGATACAATGGTCTGGCTCGCCTAACGGGTCAGCAGAACACAGCAGGTAACGCGGGGATGCCGAACGCTGCTGGACAGGGAAATAATAGGGGCAATCGAGGTGACTTGTCTTCAGGCCCTAATCAGACAGACAGTGGTGTTCCTGGCGCTGGGCAAGATGTCAATGCACCGGATAACGATAATATGAATGGTTCGAACGGCTTGAACGCCATGGGCGGCATGAATGGGCCGAATGGCAATTTCACGAACGGACAGATGCCAAATGATATGGAAATGCCAAACGGAAGAGATTTCGGCGGTGGCATGGGAGGCATGTTTGGTACAGGGGAGAAAGGTCCTCTGCGTCTGTTCCAGACTGAACTGTCAGGTCAAGCGAGCTGGCTTCTGCCAGTTGTGCTGCTTGGATGCATTGCCATATTTGCAGGATTAAGACGGAGAAATATAACCAGCAAGCACAAGGAAGCCTTGTTCTGGCTGGCCTGGCTGCTTCCCGTTGCTGCCTTTTTCAGTGTGGCAGGTTTCTTCCATCAATATTATCTGATTATGCTTGCACCTCCAATTGCGGCGCTGACTGGCGCAGGATTTGTAGCGATGTGGAAGTCATATCGTGAACGAATTGGCTGGCAGGCCTGGTTGCTTCCGGTGTCCGTGCTGCTAACGACCTTGTTCGGCTGGTACATCATGCAGGCGTATAACGATACGATTGGTGCAGGTTGGTCCATTAGTGAATTGATCGCAGGTATTCTGGTCACGGTCATCCTTGTCGGTATGCTTCATCGCACACATCAATGGAAACAGGGCTTCATTATCGCAGGATTCATGGCGATGCTGATCGGTCCAATCTACTGGGCATTCACCCCAATTACTTATGGTGGTAACAGCATGATTCCGGCAGCAGGACCTACTGGCTCCAATGGTATGTTTGGCGAATCCGGCATGGGTATGCCGATGGGTAGCGGGGCAGGAGACACAGAAATGCCTACAATGGGTGGCCGTGGCGGAATGGGCAACCGTAACGAAGAAGTCGATACAGCCACACTGAATTATCTAAAAGAGCACAATACAGGCGAAACGTATCTCTTCGCCACTACGGACTATAATCAGGCAGCACCTTATATCATCGATGAGAAAGCAGCGGTGATTACGCTTGGAGGCTTCTCCGGGTCAGACCCGGTGTACACAACGGAGGAACTGGAACAACTCGTCAAGAGCAGGCAAGTGAAATACTTCATGGTTGGTGGCATGGGTGGCCGTGGAGGAAACTCGGAAATTAGCGATTGGATCAAAGAGCACGGAACCGAGATTCCAACGTCAGAATGGCAGACAGGCACCGACAGCGAATCTGCGGATAACGGAGACACCGGAAACAGAACTGGATTCGGATTCGGCGGACAGTCCATCTTGTACGAAGTGAAATTGTAGCTATATAAATTGAACTTATCATTTACATGATAACGGAGAGGACAGAAAAAACCTGAAAAAGCGGAGCGTTCGCCTACAAGCTTTCTGCAAGAAAGCTACATCGGAAGCATACGCTATCCCCGGATTTTCCCTTTATAAAGGGAATCAAAAAAATCTGGGGATAACAGCGATTGGAAGGTTGTTCTGTCATCGAAGTGTGCAGTGTAAAAATTCTTTATTTCAATTTGTATAGAGTGAAAATCTCGGACGAAGTCCATTGGAAAAGGGAGGGGACAAACATGGCTCACGCGTACCGATACAGCATTATTATTCCCATGTATAACGAGGAAGCGGTGATCGAGGAGACTTATCGGCGTCTGAAGAAGGTCATGGGCAGCACAGGAGAGAGTTATGAACTGTTGTTTGTTAATGATGGCAGCGTGGATCAAAGTGCACAGATGATCCGTGATTACGCCCGTTGGGACGAGAGTGTGAAGCTGATAGATTTTGCCCGTAACTTCGGACATCAGATTGCGATAACAGCTGGTATGGATTATGCAGTGGGGGATGCGGTGGTTATTATTGATGCGGATCTACAGGACCCTCCCGAACTGATACTGGATATGATCGCCAAATGGAAAGAGGGCTATGAAGTCGTATATGCCCGTCGCACCAGACGAAGTGGGGAAACTCGCTTTAAGAAATGGTCGGCAAGTCTGTTCTATCGTGTCCTTCGTGCCTCAACCGATACGGATATCCCGGTAGACACCGGAGATTTTCGCCTGATTGATCGCAAAGTATGTGATGAGATGAAACGTCTTCCGGAGAAAAACCGGTTTGTGCGCGGGTTGGTCAGTTGGGTCGGATTTCGTCAGACTGCGATTGAATATGAACGCGATGAACGTCTAGCAGGTGAAACAAAATATCCGCTGAAACGCATGCTGAAACTAAGCCTGGATGGTATTACTTCATTTTCGTATAAACCGCTCAAGCTCGCAGGTTATGTAGGTGCGATCCTGTCGGTTGGCGGATTCATCTATATGTTAACGGTTATTGTTTCGGCCATCTTTACAGATTCAACAATTAAGGGATGGCCATCCATTGTGAGTATCATGCTGATGTTTAACGGATTCATCCTGATCATGCTGGGCATTCTGGGCGAGTACGTGGGCCGTATCTATGATGAGACCAAGGCGCGTCCGCTATACATTGTGAGAGATGTAGTTCAGGC
The DNA here is from genome assembly GCF_038003195.1 of Paenibacillus sp. FSL M7-1414. Taxonomy (NCBI): domain Bacteria; kingdom Bacillati; phylum Bacillota; class Bacilli; order Caryophanales; family Paenibacillaceae; genus Paenibacillus; species Paenibacillus sp. FSL M7-1414. The sequence goes on from NZ_JBBOOS010000001.1 coordinate 3,093,373, forward strand.
CGATGGCCAGCAAGCGCAATCCCGATTGACAGCCCGAGTTGCTCATCATGACTAAGCGTCTGGTGACACTCTTCAAGTTCGGTATTGTGGGTGTTGCAAATACGGCAGTGGATGCGGTGGTGTTTGCTTTGCTTGCAGTGGTCGGTGTACCGGTTCTGATGACTCAAGTAATCTCGTACAGCTGCGGTGTTGCGAACAGTTATTGGCTGAACGGCAGGTGGACTTTTCGAGATACGGCACGAGGGGGCGGCGATAGAACGAAACTTATTCGTTTTCTAATCACCAATCTTATCGTTCTCGCGTTATCTGCCCTCATTCTGTTGACATTGCACGATGTACTGGGTTGGAGTCTAGTGATGAGCAAGATCCTAGCGACCTTGATAGGGATGATTCTGAACTATATGGCCAGCAGATATTGGGTGTTTCGTATCGCTACTTAGCTGCCCACAGCGTGCAATATTGGTTATAAGAAGCAAATGAAAGGAGTGTATGATGATATGCGAATTAAAAAAGCAGTTATTCCGGCAGCGGGTCTCGGAACCCGTTTCCTGCCCGCGACCAAAGCACAGCCTAAAGAGATGTTACCGATTGTAGACAAACCGGCCATCCAATACATTGTTGAAGAAGCAGTACAATCAGGCATTGAGAATATCCTCATTGTGACCGGACGCAACAAAAAATCCATAGAGGACCATTTTGATAAATCGGTTGAACTTGAACACTCTTTATATGCCAAGGGCAAACAGTCTTTACTGGAAGAGGTGCAGGCCATCAGCGAGATGGCAAATATTCATTTTATTCGTCAAAAGGAACCACTGGGTCTGGGGCATGCCATTGGGTGTGCACGGCAATTTGTAGGGGATGATGCCTTCGCTGTACTGCTGGGAGATGACATAATGGTGTCTGATCCACCTGCACTTGCTCAGATGGTCCATCTCTATGAAAAGACAGGCAACCAGATCATTGGTGTTCGTCAGGTAGACGCGGCAAATGTGAGCAAATATGGCATTATTGATTCGAATGGTGCAGAGAACCGGGTTCACCGAGTCACCAATCTGGTCGAAAAACCTTCCCTTGCAGAAGCGCCATCCCGAACAGCTGTAATGGGACGATACATTCTGAAACCTTCCATCTTTCCAATCCTGGATCAGATCGAGAGAGGTGCTGGAGGGGAATATCAGTTAACGGATGCCTTGAAAGAAGTAAGTCAGGTGGAGGAACTGTTGGCCCTTGAACTGGAGGGGCGTCGCTACGATATAGGCGATCAATTCGGATATATTCAGGCGATCTTGGAGATCGGACTGTTGCGTAAGGAATTACAGCCCATGCTGACACCCTATCTTCAGAAGCTTGCAACTCAGTGGGCATAGGAATTGATATGTAGCAGAGGTTTAGATCTGCTATAGGACGAGTTCTCCTCCGTGCCATGGTTCTGTCATAGACTCTAGTGTTGTACAATTATTCCAGTAACGCTACAATTAGCAAGAAGTTTAGGTTGCTCTTTGAGGAGTGAGGAATCATGAATGAATCTATCATCAGGGACCTTATTAAGTATATGGACGTGGAGGACAACGCCGCCATTCAGTACATTCAGACCGAGCATCGGATGAAACTGGGACTCTTTTGGGGGATAAAGGAAGGCAGCCGGGTTCTGGAAATCGGGTGTGGTCAGGGAGATACAACGGCCGTGCTTGCACATCTGGTGGGGGAGCACGGGTACGTTCATGGTGTAGATATTGCACCGGAGGATTATGGTACACCGCTGACCGTAGGCGAAGCGGCAGCCAAGCTGCGGAGATCTCCACTGGGTGATCGAATTCGAATGGATTATGATTTTGATATTCTGAGTGATCAGACTCAATTCGCCGAGAATGAGTTTGATGTTATCGTACTTTCCCATTGTTCTTGGTACTTGAAATCGTTTGACGAACTCGCCCAGATTCTTAGCAAGGTTAGGACGTGGGGACATCAGTTATGTTTTGCAGAATGGGATGCCCGAGTTACAGATGTGAGCCAGCTCTCACATTGGTTATCCGTTCTGATTCAGTCTCAGGTCGAATGTTACAAGGAGAACAGCTTCTCCAATGTGCGCACGCTTTTTACACCGGAGGACATCCAAGAGATTGTCTCTGTGGCAGGCTGGACGATTAAGGAAGAGACTTCGATCCATTCTCCTGAGCTACAAGACGGTCGCTGGGAAACCGAAATGACACTGGCAGAAGCGCCTGTGGAACTGAAACTGCTTCCGATCCCGGACAAAGTAAAGACACTTCTTCTTTCCGAACTGAAATTACTTAGGACACATCATGCCTCGGGGCCTGGGAGCCCATTGGGAACGTATGCGATGGTTGCCAAAAAGCAGTAAAGAAATAGCTATTTGTAGTATGTTATAATAAAAACGTCTATCGACGTACTATCACAGAAGATTGACCGCATGTAGCTTAAGTTTTTCTTGCGATAATTGAATGGTTCAGCTCCGCTGGAAACATATAAATTCCATGATCTAAAAAAATGTGTTTACTTCATCACAGTAATTTTGATATTATAATCGCAATATCAAATGCGACGAAGAGACGAGTAGATAAAAATCATTCTTTCAAAGAGAGCTCCGGCAGCTGAAAAGGAGTAAAGAACTTTTTATTGAATAAAGACTCAGAGCAGCACATCGGAACTTAGCGTTAAGGGATGGTGTGACAGGAGCTCCTGTTACAGAGCTAGAGTATGAACGGTCTACAGCTTTCAATATGGTTGTAAACCTTTACTTGAAGAGGCGGATATGGTGACATATTGGCGAATCTGGGTGGTACCACGAGAGTTCAATCTCGTCCCTGAGACTATTGTCTTGGGGATGGGATTTTTTGGTTTTTCCGGGGTGTGACTACACGCTTTGGAATTGCCTGAATAGTGTTAATTAGGAAGTCAATTTCATAATACGTTTTTAGTGAGTTATGAAATTGATTTGAAGAGAAGAATCACTTAAACCGAAAGGAAATGATGATTGAATGTCAGCAAAATTGAAAGTTGGTATCGTCGGAGGAACGGGAATGGTGGGTCAGCGTTTTGTGGACCTGCTTGATCAACATCCATGGTTTGAAGTAACAGCTATTTCTGCAAGCGCCAATTCGGCAGGTAAAACATATGAAGAATCCGTACAAGGCAGATGGAAACTCGCAGTTCCTATTCCGGAAGCTGTGAAGAAAATCGTTGTTCAGGATGCTTCCCAAGTTGAGGCTTTTGCCAGCCAGGTTGATTTTATTTTCTGCGCGGTTGATATGAAAAAGAATGAAATTCAAGCGCTCGAAGAAGCTTACGCTAGAACAGGCACACCTGTCGTGTCCAACAACTCAGCTCACCGCTGGACAGCAGATGTACCAATGGTAATCCCTGAGATTAACCCGGGACATCTGGATGTTATTGAAGCTCAACGCAAACGTTTGGGCACAAAAACCGGATTCATTGCTGTAAAACCAAACTGCTCGATTCAGAGCTATGTGCCTGCACTGCACGCCTTGCGTGAGTTCAACCCGACTCAGGTTGTTGCTTCCACGTATCAAGCAATCTCCGGAGCAGGTAAAAACTTTACGGACTGGCCTGATATGCTTGATAATGTCATTCCATACATCGGTGGCGAAGAAGAGAAGAGTGAGCAGGAACCACTGCGGATCTGGGGTAGCATCGAAAATAATGAGATCGTCAAAGCATCGGCTCCATTAATTACAACACAATGTATTCGTGTACCGGTAACGGATGGACATCTGGCTACTGTGTTTGTAAACTTCGAGAAAAAACCAAGTAAAGACGAAATTTTGGAGCGTTGGTTGCAGTTCAAAGGTCGTCCGCAGGAACTGGCTCTGCCAAGTGCACCAAAACAGTTCATTACGTATTTTGAAGAAGAGAACAGACCACAGACAAAACTGGATCGTGACATCGAACGCGGAATGGGTGTCTCCACAGGTCGACTGCGCGAAGATTCACTTTATGACTACAAATTCGTTGGATTGTCCCACAACACGCTCCGTGGAGCGGCAGGTGGTGCGGTTCTGATCGCAGAACTGCTTAAAGCCGAAGGATATATTCAACCGAAATAAGCATAAAGGCATCATGAGCAACAGATTTCTGAAAAATGATTAGATAAAAACCATCACTCGTTGATGGTTTTTTCTATTGTGGGCGAGGATCGGATAATGGGTAGCATTAGTTTAAAGAGACTACTGCAGAGATATTACAGTAGAGGGTTATAGTGACGAAAAACGCCGACAATCATGTCGGCGTTTTTTAATCATCCAATATTTTGTTAGGCCGCGGATGTCTTATCCGACTTTTGCAGAAGCTGAGAGCGACGACCGAGCAGATAACCTGTCAGGGAAGCGAGCATCTGTTGGAATACCATGCCAAGCACGACGGGGACAGCAACAGGTGGCGGAAAATAAGAAACAGCCAGTACTGCACCTGCGCTGATATTACGCATCCCTCCATTGAACACCAGAGCGACCTGATCGGCCTCGTTCCAGCCCAGCAATCGGGCGATGAAGTAACTTAGTGCATAACCGAATGATGCCAGGAAAATGATGATGACCGCAAGACCAGCCAACTTCCAGTTGAAATCAGCCAAGTAGGGAGCAACGACAGATCCGTTAATCGCAACGACTGATGCCATGAACAATTTGGACAACGGACTCAACCTTGGTCCCCAGACCGGGACAATGGCGCCTTTGGTCCACTCATTCAGCAGCATACCGAGCAGGGATGGTACAACAATCATCCAGAACAGACTGCTCATCATGGCTGCTGTGTCCAGTGTAACACTGGTGCCGATTAACAGGGACAACACCCCGGGCACTACGAAAGGAGCAAGCATGGTATCAATCAGGATGATGGATAGCGTAAGTGCGATATTGCCCCGATAGATACTAACCCAGATGAAGCTGCTTATTCCTGTCGGAATCACGGCTGCCAGAACAAGGCCCGTTATGGTGTACGCATCTGTAGGGAAAACCAGATGACCCATACCGAGAGCAATTAGAGGCATCGCCAAATGCAAAATAAACAGACATACAAACAGGGGGAACGGCTTTTTCAGCACGTTCACAAAATCCCGTATCCCAAGACTGATACTTCCAGCGAACGTCATGAACGCAAAAAGCCAAGGGGATAAAAAGGTATAAGAAGAAAGAAAACTCCCGCATAACACGCCAATAATAATACTGATTGGGGTAATCAGTGGCATGATGCGGTTCAAGCGTTGGTTCAAGGCTTGAAGCATAATCATGACATCCCTTTACCGTGTGATTTTACTATTATACATCTTAATAACATTGGCTGCAGACCCATTTGCAATGAAGCAGTCTGAACAGGTATCATGGACTTGGAACAAGGATTCCGATTAGGAGAAGGGGAGATGATCATGTTCATAAGAAAAAGAAAGCACACATTAATGATGACAGGCCTTATTGCATCAAGTATTCTGCTGATTTCAGCCTGTTCTGTCGTGGAACAAGCTAATCAAAGTTTAAATTATGTGAGTGGGGCTACTGATTATATAGAACAGGTATCAAACGCCGGAGCTGATCTGCAAGAGCTTGCATCGGGTGCGGTGAATAATCCGGAGGTTACAACGCAGATTCAGGAGAAAATCGATCTGATCCAAGCAGAGGCAAGCGAATTTTCTCAGTTGACTGCTCCTGCAATAGGAGAGAGCATTCATGAGAATCTGGTTAGTTACAATACTCAATTAACAGAAGTTGTGGACAATTTCGAGAATACAATTGCAGAGCAAGGTTTTACGGCAGAGAATTGGGAGAAGACAGGCATTCCTGAACTGATCACCAACATCAATAATTTGAAAGATCCGCTTAGCGGACTTCAGGGTGAATAAATTGAATTGATCTTACCACATTAAGACAATCCAGTTTGGAATCGAATACTTGAGAAGGGCGAGATATCGGAATGATTGAATTACCGTTATGCTCGCTTTTTTATTTTCCCAAAACTCATGCATATTTAATATCACAGGAGCTAGACTATATCATGTAAATAGGAGATGTATATGACATTTATCTCTTATTTATGTGAAGATGATCTATGGTTTGACAAGGTTGGGACAGAGGCGTATGATAAGTATATAAGTTAATAAAATATAGTTACTTACTATAAGTATTGAACTGCCCTTAAATATATTTTGCCAAAGGAGAGCTGAGTCATGACTCAACACAATGGAAAAGTAATCATTATTACAGGCGGAGCCAGTGGTATTGGTAAAGAAACAGCACTTCAACTTTCGGATCAAGGTGCGACTATTGTTGTCGCTGACTATAATGAAGACGGAGCGAAGAAGCTTGCGGCAGAGATTGAAGCAGCAGGCGGAACAGCGGGCGCGTACAAAGTGGATGTATCCAAAGGGGACGAGATCAAAGCCTTGATCGACTGGACCGTAGAGCAATATGGTACGTTAAGCGGTATTTTCAATAACGCAGGCATTGGACTTGTGAAGCCATTTCTGGAGATGGACCCGGAATCCTATCACAGAGTTATTGATGTAGATCAGCACAGTGTATACTACGGTATGTATTATGGCGCGAAAAAAATGGTTGAATTAAATGTACAAGGTACTATTGTAAATACAGCTTCGATCTATGGAAGCGTTGCTGCAGTAGGTAGCTTCAACTACAACGCAGCCAAGGCTGCTGTTGTTATGATGTCCAAATCCGGTGCATTGGAACTTGCTGAGCATGGAATTCGTGTAGTTGGTGTAGCACCTGGCTTTATCGAAACACCGATTCTGGGTGATGACCAAGCCATGAAGGATGCGCTTGCTACTCAACATATGCGTGGAGAACTCATTCAACCAGAGAAAGTAGCCAGTGTGGTTACATTCCTGTTCAGTGATGCAGCAAGCGCAGTGAACGGGACAACCGTAGCCGTAGATGATGGATTCCTCAGCTTCAAAACCAAATAAGTTCCCTTTTATAATTAAGGCAACTTATATCAAAAAACAGAAAAAAACGGTGCAGAACGATTTATTCGTTTTGCACCGTTTTTGTATTTTCATTATAAAGTAATCATGGCATATGAGATGGAAATAAGTTTGTCGAATCATCCCGAAATTTCAGAGATCGTGATACAATTAACAAGGCTATAGCTTTTTATCATTTTGTGGTGTCATATACAATTCGAACGCCAAGAGAGCCATAACTCTCTTCTTTGTAATGACATTGAGAACAAGTTTTCGTCGAACATAACGCATCGTTATGAACTTGTAATTTTTCGTTGCACTGTGGACATTTATTTTCAAAAAGAGTCTTCAACACGTTAAACATGCTTAATCACTCATTTCGGATTAATTTACTTGGTTTTTATTATAACGGATAATATTCGCTGTGTATAGCACTTTTGAGTGATATCGAAATGAGATTTATATTGCACGAAAGGAAGCGCATAACCGATGGATCTTCTGCTTTTTGTCATCATGTTTATACTGGGTCTGGTCGGTTCATTCTTCTCCGGTTTGTTGGGTATTGGTGGGGCCATTATCAATTATCCGCTACTGTTATATGTTCCATCCTGGGTGGGATTGGAGCCGTTCTCAGCACATCAGGTATCGTCGATTAGTATGTTTCAAGTGTTTTTCGCTTCACTTGCTGGTGTGATTGCATTCCGCAGAAAAGTAAAAACGGGTAGAAGTGGTGGGGCGATCGTTCACCGAGGTTTGGTGCTATACATGGGCTCCAGCATTCTTGCTGGCAGTCTGATCGGCGGGTTCATATCCGGTCATCTGGACGGAAGGGTTATTAATCTGATCTATGGCATTCTGGCGATCATGGCGATTGTGCTTATGCTGATTCCCGGAAAGGGAAAGCTTGATACCTCTGCTCCACTGGTGTTTAACCGGTGGATTGCAGCAGGCACTGCTTTTGCAGTAGGCATTGTATCAGGAATTGTTGGTGCGGGTGGTGCCTTTATCCTTATTCCTATCATGCTGACGATTCTCAACATCCCCGTACGAACGACGATTGCTTCTTCACTGGCGATTGTATTTATCTCCGCAATTGGCGGCGTTATAGGTAAAATTACGGGTGGAGACATTCCGATGGAACCCATTATCTATACGGTGATCGGCAGTCTGCTCGGGGCATCCCTTGGTTCACGGGTTAGTTCGATGATTAATGTGAGGGTACTTCGATATGCATTAATCGTACTTATCGCCATCACAGCGGTCAAAGTCTGGTCATCCATTCTGTAAAATCACGTATATGGGAATGAACAATGACGATTTCGTAACCAAACGGTTGGATCGCCGTATAAAGGTTATGAACATGAGCTGAAGCGTTGGATACACGATCAAATGAGTTCAGTTTTCGTCCATGGCGCACCTCATCTCCTTTCATGGATACATGTTTAACATTAATAGAATTTGAGGTATCCACCCTATGAATAACGTACTTACAGAACAGGCTGATGCAGGATATCGGCTAGCTGAGCAGAAAGCATCTCAGTATTTTACTTCTCTTAGGCAGCAACTTATGGATAATACGTATACAACAGCACTTACCCAAGATATTCATGTATGGCAAAAGAAACATATTCATCGTTTTGCCTGGCTTTCTCTTTTATCACCTAGCAAAAGAAAACCGGATCCTCGGGATGTTCATAGATATATCCACTGGCTGAATACGACAGGAAAGCTGGATGATTACCTGGATCGGAGTATCTCCTATATTTATATGCGGGATCTGGGGCAAGCCCTTGATTCTCCGGGCACGCAGGCCCGAATTCAGAACGTTGTCCAGAATACTAAAAAATACTTTATGGGCTCAGCTACTGGGCGAAAAGGACAGCCTGATTATATCAGTCTGGCTGCGTTGTACCGGTGGGGACAGAAGGAGCACATTGAAACGGCTGTCATCTGGGTGATGAACAAATTAAAGAATGTAGCATCCAACATCCCGAAGGAGCTGGATGCAGAGCAGGCGCAACGGAAGCTCATCAAGATCATTCTTGGCGTGGTCCTTCATGTGGACGATGAGATGAATGAGCAGACACCACCTGAAGAACGTGCCCGGAGATTTGATGCGGCGATCCGACTTGGTTATTCGTACGGTTTGACGTATCCATTTGTGGATGATCTGCTGGATTCTCAAGCTTTGACTGTTCAGGAAAAAGAACAATATTCCCTGATGATACGCGATGCACTTCTTACCGGGGTCGTACCTGATCTGGGAGATTGGAAAGGCAGCAATCTTGAAGTAATTGAATATGTACATTCCGAGCTTCGGGAAGCATTTGAGTACATCAAGAACTACCAGCATCCAGAGAAACAGCGCACGTTTTTAGAGCAATCCTATGTGTTCTTTCAGTCTCAGGAGATCGATCGCAACAAGAAATTAGCCAATGCGAATTATAGCAATGAAGAACTGTACATTCCGATTATTATCAAATCTTCTTCTTCCCGATTAATCGTCCGGTCTGTTCTCAGTGCGCCAGTGGATGAAGGATTTGATCTACGGACGTTCTATTACGGAATATATAATCAGTTGGCCGATGATTTTGCCGATATGTTTGACGATATGGAAGAAGGGGCAGTAACTCCGTATACGTACTATTTAAAGTATCGAGATTTGCGTCCCGACTTGATCAATCCATATGAATTGTATTGGGCAGTCATCTCTCATCTAATCCATGATGTATACAACTCGGATGCCAAGACCCCTGAGGTCATACTGGATCGTGCCATTAACGGTCTGAAGCGCTGTAAAGAACGGTTGGGGCGGCAGAAATATGATGAAGTGATGACGATCTTTGCCTCTGGGCAGCCTGAATTCAATCAACTGGTTCAACAGATGGTGCGAAAAGCAGATGACGTTGATTTCCTTGATAAATTGTTACGGGATCAGGTTGTGCTTCAATTGAAAAATGACAAGCAGGAGAAAGAGGAGTTCAAACAGACCATTCGAACGGTTCGCGAACAGATTAATGTGGAGTTGCAGATTGCGAAGCCCGGTGGCCTTCATGAGATGAAAGAAACGCTGATCGATGCGGCCAATTACAGTTTGCAGGGAGACGGAAAAAGGCTACGTCCAATATTAACTTGGGTTATGGGCGTGCGCGAGTATGGTCTTCATGAATCATCCATCGTTCCGCTGCTAAGATCATTGGAGTACATGCATACGGCTTCCCTGATCTTTGATGATCTGCCTACGCAGGATAATGCTTCGACAAGACGTGGACGTTCAACGCTGCACCATGTGCACAATAGTGCCACAGCAGAGCTAACCGGTCTATTTCTTATCCAGAAGGCGATTGGGGAGCAATCCTCATTGGATCGTTTTGATGCGGCGACCGTGCTCAGACTCATCCAGTATTCTGCTGAAAAAGCAGAGGATATGTGTATGGGGCAGGCCATGGATCTGAATTCCAAGGGCAAGGCATTGACGCTGGATCAGTTGAACATGATCTGTTTTTACAAAACTGGCATTGCCTTCGAAGCTGCCCTGGTCATGCCAGCGATACTTGCCCAAGTGAAGGAACCGGAGATGGCTGCGCTGAAAAAGTTCGCTTATCATGCGGGGATCGCCTTCCAGATCAAGGACGACTTGCTGGATTTCGAGGGGAATCACCTCATTCTTGGGAAACCTGCAGGTCAGGATGAGCGGAACAACAATTCAACCTTTGTGTCTATTCTGGGTGATGAAGGCGCGAAGAAAGCGATGTGGGAGCATTATTGTCTTGCCACAGATGCATTGAACGAGATGCCGAAACCTATTCCATTTTTGAGACATTTATTGGATTATCTTATTGGTCGCGAGCGCTAACCCATTTTTCTAATGATTCCGTGTTGCATATGACTCATAATGATATATAATGACAAAGTTCGGGATTCCATGTGGATGGATTCCGGGCCTTGTTTGGTTTAAAGACACAAATCTCTTAAAAAGATTTGTTTCAACGGTTGAAATTCTGGGTATTAAGCAGGTACTGTTGTTTTAAAACTGACTAATTTTTATAGAACATCTTATATCAGTAAAAATTTTAGATTTCGACAAAATTTACATGGAGTCTATGCCAAAAGGAGAACTTACAATGCAGGTTCAAAAGGTCGATCATCATGAATTGTTCGAGCAGATCTATAACCAAGCGCCTATTGGGATTGCACTCGTTGCTCCAACAGGGCAATGGATGAAAGTGAATCCTGCTTTTTGCTGTATGCTAGGTTATACAAGTGATGAATTAATGGATCTCACGTATCAGGATATTACACATCCGGATGATTTCTCACAAGATATGATCTGTAGTTATGAGCTATTTGAAGGTAAATCAAAAGAAAATCAATACGAAAAACGTTACATTAATAAAAATGATGACATCTTATGGTGTTCAATACATGTTTCCTTGGTTCGAAACGAAATTACGGATGAACCTCTTTATTCCGTTTGCCATATTGTTGATATTTCCAATCGTAAACTGTCTGAACAAAAACTTCTCCATCGTGAAGAAATGTTTAAACTTATTACGGATCATGCTCAGGAGATCATCTATATTGCCGATTCAGAGGGAGTTTGTCGGTTCTGCTCACCGTCAGTCCAACAAATATTAGGTTATTCCCCGGAAGAAGTCATTGGCCAAAACAATAATTCTTCCTTTCACCCACAAGATCTGGAACGGATCTCACAGATGGATTTGACTAAAGGTAATCTGTTGAATATTAGAGTCCGCCATAAAGACGGGCATTATCTTTGGTTTGAAACCACATACAAGGTCTTTGGTGATGCGGAGCATGAACAGCAGATTTTTACAATTGGACGAGATATATCAGAGCGAAAAAAACAAAAGGATATCAGTGCAGAGGCTGAACGTATCGCCTTGATTGGTAGTTGGGAATGGGATATGGTCTTAGACCATATTACATTTTCAGATCAGATCTTTGAGATTTTTGAACTTGAACGCACCTGCAAACCATATCGGATAAGTGATGTTTTTGATGTTATGGATGCCGAAGATATAACCTCTTTACAAAAACATATTGCAGGGGTAAAACAGGGTGAACCGCTCGATTTTGAATACAAACACATCAGCTCTGATGGGAATGAGAAGTATCTTCACTTGCGTGGATTAATTACGCTTGATGAGCATGGTCAGCCAGTTCAGCTGAACGGAACACTACAGGATATCACTGAACGCAAACGCATCGAATTTAAATTGCAGGAATCTGTGGAGCGATACACTTCGCTTAAGAAATACAATCATGACGCCATTATCTCGTTTAACATGGATGGTAATATTATGAATGCAAATCCAGTAGCGGTGAAAATGACGGGTTGTCCCGTGGCTGAAATGATCGGTACAAGTATAAGCAGATTTATCGGAGCCAGTAATCTGGGTCTGATTCTGGGCAGTGATTATGAGATGGCTGAAAAGGAGATCAACGCTGTTCGGCACACGGATGGATCTGAGACAGAAGTCTTGGCTACGCTTGCTCCAATCATTATTAATACATCCAATGTCGGGTTTTACCTGATTGCGAAGGATATTACGGAGCAGAAAAAACTGCTGGTAGCCAAAGAGACAGCGGAGAGAATGAATAAGGCCAAAAGTGAATTTTTGGCGATGATGAGTCATGAAATCCGCACACCTATGAACGGTGTAATTGGGATGACGGATTTGCTTTTGGATACTCCTGGACTTAGCGGGGAACAAAAGGAATATATCGAAATCATCCAGAAGAGTGGAGATTCCTTGCTGGCCATCATTAATGATATTCTTGATTTTTCCAAAATCGAATCAGGCAAAACCGATCTGGTAGAAGATCCTTTTGATCTCGTAGAGATCGTGACCGAGACGGTGCAAATCGTAAAACCGCTGGCTCGTGAAAAGAAGCTGGATGTTCGCATGTGCGTAGAAGATGTCATTCCAACTCCGGTGTATGGTGATGCTTATCGTCTTAAACAGGTACTTACCAATATCATCGGCAACGCGGTCAAATTCACTTCAGAAGGCGGCGTAGAAGTTAAAGTGGGAGTTAAGGAGCAGTACGGGAATAACGTGCAGCTTTATTTTCAGGTAAAAGATTCGGGCATTGGCATTCCGGCTGAGAGGAAACAACAGTTATTTGAACCTTTCTACCAACTGGAGAATTTTATGACCCGCAAACCTCAAGGTACCGGTCTTGGCCTTGCCATTAGCAAGAAACTGGTGGAGCTTATGCAGGGTGAGATCTGGATCGAGGAGTCGGATGAACCGGGTACAATATTTATATTCACCGCCCAATTTAAATTAAATAACGGTGAAGAGAGCAACAGGTTGGATCAACAGCAGAAGAAGAGCAGAACATCAGCCTTGCGGATTTTAATTGCAGAAGACAATGAGGTGAATCAACTCGTCCTTAGCAGAATCGTTGAGAAAAAAGGGCATTTCGTGGATCATGTGGCGGACGGTGTTGAGGCAGTCGAGGCGGTCAAACACACTTCATATGATATTGTCTTCATGGATGTGCATATGCCAAGGCTTAATGGATTCGAAGCGACAAAAGCGATTAAAAATGCTTTGCACCCCGAGAGTTGCCCATTCATTATTGCGGTAACTGCAAATGCCGTAAGAGGAGACATGGAAAACTGCTTGAAGGCAGGCATGGATGCGTATGTCAGCAAACCGATCAAAATTGAGTCCATTATGCAAGCATTGGAGAGCTATTACATCAAAAATAATCTCTGAACGCGTTACAAATGGATTCATGAGTAAAAAGCTGCTAGCTTATCATAAATAGGCTAGCAGCTTTTTTATGCACAAATCTCTAAGGATTTTTGATCCACAATTTGGAGATGTCCAGATAACCGAATTCTGCGATCTGCATGCCGAAGATGCTCTGATCCAGTTCAGCCTGCTTGTTCATGTGACAGCCATGCAATATCCAGCAGTGATCACGTAGCAAGGCTTCAGCTTCATCCAGGAGCGCAGTACGTTCTGCCCGATGAAGCGTTGCAAAATGATCCAGTTTGTCATCCAATAGAGACTGGAATGCAGGAGACATACACATATGAAAATGGTTGGACAGGTTTTTGAAAAAATGAATCATGCCGTACTGCCAATCTTCCTCCAGTATCTCTTCAGCGAGGATCAATTGCGCGTTCATGGTCTCCTCTGAGTTGAAGTAATCCACAACGGCCTGCATGCTGATGTTCAGACCAATGTACGCTGCACGACGTTGGAACCACTCCGCAACGTCTGCATCCTTATTATGCTTATACGATAATGTTACCGTCTCACCCTGGTACCCACAGTTATGCAGTAAATCACGAGCATGTTCAAGAGAAGCAACGGTCCAGTCTTGGGCTGCACTTCTCCAAGGAAGGAAGCTGCTGGCCGGTGTGATCCGATTCCCACCGAGATCTCGGACAAGCGCGACCGAATCATAGACGATACGCAGGGCTTGGCGAAATAGGGGATTTTGATGGATGCCTTCCTTGTGAAAATTGAACAGCATATACTGACAACCCAGCGCCGGATAATTGATACTGTTCGTCTGATCACAGCCTGTTGCGAGACTCAATCGATCTGTACCCGGTAGCTCATAATAGCGATCATTCGGACTCAGGTCAGGCACAAACCAGAAATGGACTTGATCCAGATGTGGCCGGATGCCGTAGTACGCATCAAAAGCGGTAAGCTCCAGCACATCTGCATTCAGCTCAGAGATCTGAAAAGGACCGGTACCTATCAATGTATTGGCTACATTGTAATCGTAGGGCAGGATTGTCATCCGAATACAACTGAACAGATGCAAGAAAAACCGATTAGGACGATGTAGAACAAACTTGATGCAGTAATCGCCAGCTACTTCCGCTCGTTCAATATCCCGATACAACCAGATGGACGGACTATGCACATCAACCAATCGTTGCAACGTCGCTTGGACATCCCGGGATGTCATGACACGGCCGTTGTGGAAACGTACACCTTTGCGAAGATAGAAGGTCCATAAGCGATGGTCCTCGCTACACTCCCACATGTGCGCCAGTGCTGGCAGGAATGATTCCGTCTTGGCATCATAAGTGATCAATGTATTACAGACCTGGCTTAGCAGGTAGGTTTCAAATGCAGTATAAACAAAGGCTGGGTCCAAATCACCTAACTGGCGTGACCTCATGATGCGCAGGATATCCTGACCAGAGGCAGTTTCATCATGACTGTGAAATCCCATCTGTTGATGGAGGGATAGCATGAGCTGTTCTCGCAATGTATCATCCACCTGAACAGTTCCGATGAGTTCAATAGCATCTTTCATTTTGCCTTTAGCCAGAAGTTCGGTAAAACTCACTTCCAACGCTTCATTCATGCTACGCAGCATCGTTAACTCCGAATGATGTCCACGCCCACGCCCAGGCTGCCAATGGATAAAGCCTTGTTCCTCCAATTTTCTGAGAATGAATTTCACATTACGAGGGGTGCAGCACAAGGCAGCGGACAGGCTATCAATCGTTACCGCTACAGGTTCATGAAGTTTGAATGAAAGTTGTTCAGCGCCGGCGAGCATTATAAAGTGTGTATGTAGGGTATCCATGGTCATGACTCCTCTATTAAAGGTGAAAAGTGTGATCATATATTTACACTTTTATTTCCCCCTTTTATCCTTACAATTATACATTAGAAGAGGTAGTTCAAAAAGTCCGCTTTTGATTACGAAAGATGCCTAAAGGCATCATCAGCATCGAATATGGAATTCAGCCGAAATGTCCGTTGCTCACGTAGTTTTCCCTACGCTCCGCTACTCCATTTCTAGCTTCATCCCATCTTCTCGGTACTGAAAACCGAACTTTTTGAACACGTATTAGAAGAGTACTTCAAAAAGTCCGCATTGAAGCACTTAGAAAGAATAGGAGAAGTTCGCATGAAGCAATATTTAAGGCAAATTCACCCCTTGGCATGGACGATCATTATCGGAACCATGTTTGGACGTCTTGTGACGTCCATGAGTATCCCTTTTCTATCCATCTATCTGACACGTGTGTTAGATGCTACACCGACCCAGACCGGTATTACTGTGGCCGTTAGCTCGCTGGCAGGTGTTATGGTCAGCTTTTATGGAGGTTATATTTCGGACCGGATCGGTCGCAAAATCGTGATGTTAATCTCGGTATTTAGCTGGGCAGGTGTGTTTTTTATCTTTTCAGCAGCAGAGCATCTATGGGTGTTCTTTGTTGCCAATACGTTAAACGGATTATGCCGCGCAGTATTTGAGCCCACCTCCAGAGCGCTGTTATCGGATATTACTTCTCCGGAGAACAAATTGCTGGTGTTCAACCTCAGATATGCTGCAGTTAATCTTGGTGTGGTCTTTGGGCCAATTATCGGATTTCAGCTGGGATCATCTGAATCAACGTTCCCATTTGTGATTTCCGGATTGATATACATAGCCTATGGACTTGTATTATTTCTGCAATTCAAGCTACAGCATGCCAATCTGCCAGAGCGTCATCAGGCAACCGCACCACGTTTGCGTGAAGCACTCATAACCACCGGTCGCGACCGGGTGTTTCTGCCAGTATTAATCGGTACCACATTTTGTGTTCTGGGTTACGGGCACTTTAGTTCTACGTTGGCACAGTACTTGGCGAGGAGCCCGATCTTTGAAAATGGAAGTCAGATGTTCTCGTACATGCTTTCCCTGAATGCCGTGACGGTACTGATTATTCAGTATCCGCTTGTGCGAACCTTCCGAAACTTTCCACCGCTTGTTCCTCTGATTGTGGGTAACCTGCTGGTTGCAACCAGTCTTATGATGGTTGGAATCGCTGAAGGTGTACTCATGATGATGATGAGTGTCATACTATTTACCATTGGGGAAGTGTTGTTGTTCACCATGATGGATATGCTCATTGACCGGATTGCAAAGCCGGAATGGAAAGGGACGTATTTCGGTACCATCGGCTTCAATAATATCGGTAGTGTCATTGCTCCTGTCATGGGAGGGGTGTTGCTAAGTCAATTTGGAGCGGAGAATGGGCTCGCTGTTTTTCTACCGATTGCACTGACGACTGCCCTGGGAGTACCTTTTCTTCTGATAGCACACAGACGTCTTGTTGTTAGAGAAAAACAAACAGAGCCTACATCATTAAGTATGTAGCGAGAATTGAAAAGTTTAATGGCATGAATTAAATAACAATTCAGTTAAAATTATCTTGACGGATGTTAGTCCAGCGAATACAATAAACAACAAATATGTGAAACGGGTGGGATGATGATTATGTTTATGCCTATACAGATTTCGAATCGATAACTGAATACGCATGAGCATAGTGACATTAATCCAATTTTTTTGCAATGATCGCGTTGGGACAGTCATGTTTGTGCACCTCTGTCGTGGACGCTCATCATTATTGCGATGCAGAGGAGATACGGGAAATGCTTTGCATTTCATTCGATCTCTTTTGGCTACAAGCTGTAGATGAACATTAGTTCATCTATGGCTTTTTTGCATGCATTCCACCCGATTTGTTCACATGGAAAGGATCGTTTGGAGCGTTATTTTATAAAAAACTAACTTGTTAAAAAGGAGAATGTACAATGGTCAACATGCGTTCTACATATCAATTATGGGCGGGAAATCCCGATTTTAATGTCATTATGTATGACTCATCCTAGTGATCGCAAATTTGCTGTTGTTAAGATCATCAACAAATATGAATAGGCAAAAACAATTAAATAAACCGATAAAGAGGTGGGACCTGTGCCCAAAACAGAGAAACGCTCCATGTCTTGGCTGCTGCGCTATCTAAAACCAGTTAAAGGACGGCTGGCCTTACTTTTAATCATGTTGCTCACATCAACGGGGCTTCAGCTTTTGAATCCACAGATTATCAAACGATTTATCGATACAGCAGCAAGTGGGGGAGTCCTCACCAATCTTGTTCAGCTTGCAGGAATATTTCTGGTTGTTGCCGTGTTTAATCAACTCATCACGGTAGCGGTCAGTTATTTGGGGAACGACGTGGCCTGGCGGGCCACGAATCAACTGCGCGGAGATCTGCTGAAGCACTGTCTGCGTCTCGATATGCGGTTTCATAATGTGAAAACACCTGGAGAGATGATTGAACGTGTGGATGGTGACGTAACAAGTATCTCCAATTTTTTCGCGATGTTTATTGTGCAAGTGATCGGGAGTTTTGTACTGCTGGCCGGAATTCTCGGGTTCATGTTCAGTGTTAATGTGCCCATTGCTTTGGTCATGACCGTGTTCACATTATTATCGATCCTGTTCATGGTCTTCATCCGAAATCTGGGCGTGGACTCTTCCAAAAATGAACGGGCAGCAAGTGCCTCTCTGTTCGGATTAATTGAAGAACGCATTGCCGGGATTGAAGATGTGCAAGCGAATGGTCATGTGCCCTATGTGATGAACCGCTTTTACCGCACGATGCGCACGGTATTCCGTAAGGGGAGAAAAGCCTGGCTGCTACGGGTTATTCCGTGGAATACCACAGTAGTTCTGTTCGCTCTGGCGGTCACTGCGGTGCTTTTACTGGGTGTGCATTACTATATGGAAGGTCTAATTAGTATCGGAACATTATTTCTGATCTACCAATATACACAGATGCTGAATGATCCGATTGAGATGCTTGGAGATCAGGTGCAGGAGTTTCAAAAAGCAAAATCCGGCATGCTGCGCTCCAGAGAGCTGTTGTCCATGCATAGTGAGATTGAAGAGGGCACAGAGGAGCAATTGCCGGAAGGACCTCTTGGTCTGGAATTCAGCCAGGTGCATTTCAGTTATAACCAGGATAAACCGGTATTGCAGGACATAACTTTTGCTATTAAACCTGGTGAACGCCTAGGAATCATCGGTCGCACAGGTAGCGGCAAGTCGAGTCTTAGTCGTGTTCTTCTCCGGCTGTACAATCTGGATCGGGGTACGATCCGTGTAGGTGGAACGGATATCACAAAGCTTTCATTACAAGCGCTCTATCGCCGGGTGGGAATGGTGACACAGGATGTGCAGTTGTTTGATGGCACGCTGCGTGACAATCTGACCCTGTTCAATGGGGATGTATCCGATCAGATGATCAAGGAGACGACGGATCGCCTTGGACTTAGCCAATGGATTAATTCACAACCAGAAGGACTTGATACGTATCTGGCTGCAGGTGGAGCTTCATTGTCGGCAGGGGAAGCACAGTTATTTGCCTTAACTCGCGTATTCCTGACCGAACCGAGTCTGGTTATTCTGGATGAGCCGTCGTCACGTCTGGATGCTGCGACCGAAGGTATGCTGCAATCAGCAATTGACCAGTTAATGAAACAATCCACAGGAGTCATCATTGCTCACCGACTGGCTACGCTGGAGAAAGTGGACCGGATTATGGTGCTCGGTGATGGCAAGGTACTGGAATTTGGAGCGAGAGAAGAACTTGCCAGTAACCCGGCATCTCACTATGCCAGACTGCTGATTACAGGCCGAGAGGAGGAATTGGCATGACTGTAGCAGGATTTATAGGCCGTTTGTTTCGATTCAGGCCTTTGTTGTTTATAATCAACGGATTGTTATGGTGTATATTTCACTCCTTACCGCTAGCCATTGGTATTGGAATGCAATGGTTTTTTGATCGCACAACAGCGGGTTCAAACGACTACATGTGGCTTGCTGTGCCGCTAATCTTTATTGCTTTGGTCCGAATGGCACGGGTGGGCACATTTTTTGTAGCCTTCTATGCATGGGTTACGTATCTGTATCATGTTCAGGCGATTTTGCGAACCAACATGCTCGCAGCAATCATGCGCTGGCCTGGGCGTAATCTTCCGGCTTCACCAGGGGAGGCGATGAGTCGCTTTCGGGATGATGTCGATGAAGTCGTCGAGTATGTAGAATCATGGGTAGACTTCTGGGGACGTCTTGTATTTGCTGTTGTGTCTATCGTCATTATGGCGAACATTAATTGGCAGATCACATTGGTTGCCGTGCTGCCGTTGGTGGTCGTTACCTTACTTAACAACCTGTCCGGAAATCGGGCTCGGAAATATGCACAGTTTAATCGAGAATCGACTGGGCGAATTACCAGTTTTATTGCGGAAACGTTTGGAGCAGTGCAAGCCCTGAAACTGGGTCAGGCCGAAGAGAATGTCTCTACACGTTTTAACCAGTTGAATGAAGATCGTCGCCAGGCTGCACTTCGAGACAATCTGTTCAAGCAGTGGATGAGATCGATGAATCAGCATGTTCTAAGTATCTGTACCGGATTGATTCTACTGATGTGTGCAGCTGAGATGAAAGCAGGGAACTTTACCGTAGGTGATTTTGCCTTATTCACCAGTTATCTGGCCAATATCGGATTTAGCATTTCACTGTTTGGTTATATGGTGTTTCAGCATAAAAGGCTCAAGGTATCCTATGATCGTATGCGTAAGCTATTCCGCCCAGGGGAAGAAGACCAGATCATGGATTCAAGGGAAATCTATCTGTACGAAGATCCGCCAGAACTTGTAAGTGAACAGAGAGACCCTAAGGAGAAGTTGCAATCTCTTGAGGTGAATAAGCTGACTTATCAATATCCGAATTCTGCAAATGGCATAGAAGAGATCAGTTTCCGTCTGAAACGTGGACAATTTCTTGTGATTACGGGACGGATTGGATCAGGTAAATCAACGCTTGTACGCACACTTCTTGGGCTGTTACCCAAACAAAAAGGGGACATTCACTGGAATGGAGCGGCTGTTGATCCAGCCACATTCCTGATGCCGCCTAGAGCCGCGTATACCCCGCAAGTGCCAAGACTGTTTAGTGATACGTTGAAAGAAAATATCGTCCAGGGCAAACAGGGTAACACCGAGCAAGCCCTTGAAAAAGCCATTCGTTTGGCTGTGATGGAGAAGGATATCAAACATCTGGATCAGGGGCTTGAGACCCCGGTTGGTCCAAGAGGAGTCATGCTTTCAGGCGGGCAGATTCAGCGCGCGGCCACAGGACGCATGTTATTGACGGAGGCGGACCTGTTTATCTTTGATGACCTGTCGAGTGCACTGGATGTGGAGACAGAACAACAAGTATGGGAAGGGCTGTTCCAAGAGCCGGATGTCACCTGCATCGCAGTTTCTCACCGCAGGGCAGCACTTTCCAAAGCAGATCACATTATCGTGATGAAAGATGGACGCATTGAAGCCGAGGGAAGTTTGGTCGAATTGCTTGCCACCAATGAAGAGATGCAGCTGCTGTGGCAAGGGGAACAAACCCCCGCCAAAGTTGGATAGCTTAAAAAATTTAGAAAAGATAATAAAAAAACAAAAAAGCCTTACAGACGACTCCTTGAAAGAGGACAGTCTGTAAGGCTTTTTATCGTTATAACGAGTGGAAAGATGGAATATTTTTATCTCATCATCTGAGCAATCAAGGAATACGCAATGATGACCAGGAAGATAATAGTGATATGGTTAATGGAGAAGATAAACATCCGTTTGGACCATTTCTCTGTTTCTTTCTTGTCAAAGGTAGCCACACTGAGAATGAGCCAAGCCAAGCTAACCAGAAATGCCACAATAGCGACAAATGGACTCATCGGCCAGAATAAAAAGCTGGAGATCAGTAACAGTACCAGATACACATTTGTCTGAATGTATGTCCGTCTGATGCCTTTAACAACGGGTAGCATGGGAACACCAGCAGCTTTGTATTCGTCAAAACGACGAATCGCAATCCCGTAGAAGTGAGGCATTTGCCATAAGAGCATCGTAACGACCAATGCCCAGATCTCGAAATGACCCAGTTCAGGTGAAATGGCTGCCCAACCGATGAGTGGAGGCACAGCACCCGAAAGACTTCCCACTTCTGTGTTGTAGATCGTTGTACGTTTGGTCCACATCGTGTAAGGGAACACGTAAAGCAACAGACCCAAAATACCAAATACAGCAGCGGATGGGGAAGCGATGTACAACATGATGCCCCCGATGATGGTGATTGCAATACCGAGAATTAGACCCGACTTGGTATCTACGCGTCCCGTAACGGTAGGACGTTTCTTCGTACGTTCCATGATCGCATCAATATCACGATCATACAAGTTGTTAAACACCCCTGCAGCTCCAATAATGAGAGAAGATCCAATAAAGGAAAGGATGATTGGTACAATATTAGCTAAGATTGAAGCATCAAATACATATAAAGCCAAACTTAAACCCGCAAACATGGCGATCAGGTTGGACTTGATGATTCCGATTTTGATCGTATCGAAGAATACTTTCGGAATCGAGCTATACTCCAGGCTGATATTGGTCTGTGAACCATTGTTCAATGTTTTCAAGAACTCACTTCCTATATCTATACTTATATATTATGTCGCTATTATACCATTCAATACACTATGTGATTTAATTAACGTTTTAGTATTTAAAATAATGTCATTTGATTGTGAACAATTTAAAAACAAGGTTGTTTTTAATTGTTAAATAATAATTTCTGTGTTACAGGAGAGAATTTAAAAATCCGGGTATATCCGGGTATAACAGTGATTCAAAGTTTGCTCTGTCATTGTAGTGTAAGTGTAAATAATCTTTTATTCAACTCACACAGGCTGGATTGAAGAAGGGAGTTAAAGATATATGTTGCAAAATGGTTAGGTTTTGTTTATTGTAGATATAAGATATCTTTAATGGTTTTTTTGTTAGAGTGTGTTCTTGTAAATCTCCGATATTACTTTCTTAAGAGAAAGCGGAGGTTATTTTTAAAAATTAATTAGAGATATTAAATGTCTGGAAAGGGTGAATAATATGAGTAATATGGATCAACTCTTGGATGTACTTATTATTGGTGGAGGACCAGCGGGGCTTAATGCAGCTCTAGTACTTGGCAGGGCCCGCAAGAACGTTGTGGTCATTGATGATGAGACACCGCGTAACTGGGTTACAAGGGAGACTCATGGGTTTGTGACAAGAGATGGGGCAAGTCCACGTGAATTCCGGAAAGCTGCCAAAGAACAGATTGCAACGTATCCCTCAGTTCAATTTGCTTCCGATACGGCAACAGCGATAACAGGCCGCGATGGTGATTTTGTAGTTAAGACTACTCAGGGGGCAAGTTATCGCACGAAAAAGATTTTGTTTGCGGTAGGCAAGAAAGACCTTCCCTTGGATATTAACGGATTAACAGAAGTTTACGGTAAAAGTGCGTTTGTGTGTCCGTATTGTGATGGATGGGAGTTAAGAGACCAAGCGCTGGTCATCATCGTTAGCGGAGTTAACGCATTACATATGGCAAAAGTCATATCCGGCTGGACAGAACGTTATACGATCTGTACGAATGGATCAGATTCCTTAACCGATGAGCACCGTGAAGAGCTGAAGCAGCATCATGTTACTGTATTTGATGCACCGATTCAATCCATTAACTCTGAAGAAGGGATGGTACAGCAAGTTGTACTAAATGACGGTACAGCGATTCCTTGCACAGGAGTTTTCTTTCAACCGAAACTGTTTACCGGATCAGAACTGCCAAAGGCCATCGGTTGTGAAATTACAGAATCAGGAACGGTTATCGTTGATGCTTCAGGCAAAACATCCGTAGCGGGTATATACAGTGCTGGTGATGCAGCATCCGAGATATATCAGGCAATCACGGCTGCGTCTCTGGGGGCGTTGTCTGCGGTAAGCATTAATAATGAATTGAATTTCGAGAACTGGGATGGGCCAAGTCATCATTAGAATAAATTAAAAGTTTCATAGAATCATAGCGTCATTGCTTCATACAGTAGGGGATTGCATATGCAATCCTCTATTTGCTGTTATTCAACTTAAACGTTGACCGGTTCAATTGAAAGTTATTCAGCCGGAAGAAAATTTGATATTAAATCAATTATGGTTTAATGTATTATCAAATGATATATATTACTATCATTTATATAATCATCAAAGGAGAGATCACTTATGAATGAAAGCAGAGTAGTCATCAAATGGCTAACGAATACCTTGCTCCACGGCGTAGAGATAAGAGGTGATCATCATGAGTGATGCAACTTACATTCCACAGCCCAAAATGTATGGGCCACTTGGCAATCTGCCCTTAATTGATAAAGATAAACCAACGCTGTCGCTAGGCGTTCTGGCTGAACAGCATGGACCAATATATCGACTTACCGTTCCCGGTTATTCCGGTTTAATCGTATCTGGACCAGATCTTGTCGCTGAGTTATGCGATGTGTCCCGGTTTGACAAATATGTATACAATGAACTCGAAAATGTACGTGCCTTTGGAGGCGATGGTTTATTTACAAGCAGAACATCGGAGCCCAATTGGAAAAAAGCCCATAACATCCTGCTTCCCACCTTCAGCAAACAGGCCATGAAAGGTTATCATCCCATGATGGTCGATATTGCCGAACAGTTGGTCAATAAGTGGGCACGCCTCAATTCCAACGATACGATTGATGTTGCGGATGATATGACACGCCTTACGTTGGATACCATTGGACTATGTGGATTCAATTATCGGTTTAACAGTTTTTACAGACAGGACCACAGTCCTTTTATTGAAAGCATGGTTCGGGCATTAAATGAAGCTATGCAGAAGAGTTCCCGTTTGAAAATTCAGAATCTGCTTATGGTGAAAACCAAACGACAGTTCCAAGCGGATATTCAGACGATGTTCTCTCTGGTAGATCAGATTATAGAGGAACGTAAAGCGAGTTCAGCACCCGAAGAGGTCGACTTGCTCGCACGTATGTTGAATGGCAAAGATCCGGAGACTGGCGAAATGCTGGATGATGAGAACATCCGGTATCAGATTATTACGTTTCTCATTGCCGGACATGAAACCACGAGTGGTTTGTTATCTTTTGCTCTTTACTTTCTACTGAAAAATCCGGAATCGCTTCAAAAGGCGTATGACGAGGTGGATCAGATATTGGTCAGTGACTCACCACAGTACGAAGAAATTCTTCAGCTTTCTTATATTCGCATGATTCTTAGTGAATCGCTTCGTCTTTGGCCAACAGCCCCGGGATTTGATGTATATGCCAAAGAAGACACCGTCATAGGTGGCAAATATCCCTTGAAGAAAGGGGAAAGTTGCAGTATTCTCCTGCCCCAGCTACACCGTGACAGAGAGGCATGGGGAGAGGATGCAGAGCTTTTCCGTCCAGAGCGATTTGAAGATACGGCGAAAGTGCCTCATCATGCGTATAAACCTTTTGGTAATGGGGAGAGAGCATGTATCGGCATGCAGTTTGCTTTATATGAAGCAACACTTGTGCTTGGCATGGTCCTTAAACATTTTGAACTGATCGATTATAGCAACTATGAGTTGGATGTTAAACAGACGCTGACATTGAAGCCGGGAGACTTCCGGATCCAGGTGAAAGCGCGCGTGGCTTCGCAAACAAGGAATAAGTCGACCGTAACTGCGAAAGAGAAACCTGCTCCTGTTGTTCGTAAAAATATAGCAAGTGACAGCCAGAGGGGAGAAATCCTGGCCGTTGAAGCAGATGGTAAGCCATCGCTCCTGGTGTTATATGGTTCCAATCTGGGAACGGCAGAAGGCATTGCCCGAGAGCTTGTGGAGAAAGGGCGTTCTTATGGAATCCCAAGTGAAGCAGCCACTCTGAATGAGTGGGTTGGCCGCATTCCCCGCCAAGGTGTCGTTCTCATCGTCACTGCTTCGTATAACGGTAAACCTCCGCAAAATGCTACGGCATTTGTAGAATGGTTGAAGGAAGTAGAGTCAGAGGAAGCAAAGGATGTAAACTATGCCGTTCTGGGTTGTGGAGATCGGAGTTGGTCCGGGACGTACCAGAGCATTCCTCGATTGATAGATGAGAAGCTTGAAGAATTGGGAGGTAAAAGACTGTTATCCCGTGGTGAAGCCGATGCCGGAGGTGATATGGAGAAACAAGTCGAGGCGTGGCAGCATATGTTGTGGCCACAGGTGTTGAGTGTCTTGGGGATTAGCGAGGAAACAATCAAATCCTCCAAGCCAAGCGCCAGCAGACTTCAAATGGAGTTTGTCCGCGAGAAAACGGATATGCCTCTTGCACGAACTTATGATGCCAGCTATGCCACGGTTGTAGTTAATAAAGAGCTTCAGGCGCTGGGAAGTGGAAGAAGCACACGTCACATCGAAGTGTTATTGCCTGAAGGCATGAGTTATAGAGAAGGTGACCATCTCGGCGTGTTGCCTAGTAATTCGAAGCAGAATGTGGATCGGATACTCAATCGGTTCGGACTACGTGGGGATACTCCGATCCAATTAAGTTCGGACGTCAGCCATCTTACACACCTACCACTGAACAGACCCGTCAAGATTCATGAGTTGCTCACTCATTGTGTGGAATTGCAGACACCAGTTACCAGAACACAGTTGCAGGAGTTAGCTAATCATACGATATGTCCACCTCATAAGCGTGAACTGGAAGGCATGTTGGATGAAAAAAGCTACAAGGATTATATTCTTGCCAATCGAATCACCATGTTGGACCTGCTAGAAAAGTATGAGGCGTGTGAGCTGCCATTCGAAAAATTCCTTGAACTATTGCCTCCGCTTAAGCCCAGATATTATTCAATATCCAGCTCGCCAAGCCTGAATTCCGAGCAAGCAAGCATAACCGTATCGGTAGTAAGAGAGCCTGCATGGAGTGGCAAAGGCGAATACCAGGGAGTTGCTTCATCGTACCTCGCTGGTTGTCCAGCGGGCGAACGAATTCTGATGTTTGTACGTACATCTGAATCCGAATTTCATCTGTCGGAAGAGGCTGATGTTCCGATGATAATGGTGGGACCAGGCACGGGGGTAGCACCATTCAGAGGTTTCCTCCAGGCGAGAGCTGTTATGAAACAGAGAGGTTTGTCTCTAAGTGAAGCGCATCTGTTCTTTGGGTGCAGGAATGATTCAGATTTCATATATCGTCAAGAGCTTGAACAATACGAGCGAGAAGGGATCGTTAAACTACACACTGCTTTTTCTCGTGCGGAGGGCAAGCCCAAAACGTATGTACAGCATCTAATGAAAGAGAATTCCGAACAGTTAATTCACATGCTGATAAACAAAGGAAAACTCTACGTATGCGGGGATGGAAGCCAGATGGCTCCTGCGGTAGAAGAGACTTTACAGCAAGCGTATCAGGAGGTGCAGGGAGCAACGGTGCAGCAAGCGAAGGACTGGCTCATTCAGATTCAGGCCGAAGGACGCTACGTGCAAGACGTGTGGGCAGGTAATAAACGAACAGGTGAAACTCCTAAAACTGTGAATGAGGAGGTACATTAAGACGGAGATGACTCCAATATCTACTAATATACAGTCCTTAATATACTCAAGCTAACAAACAGCCGCTTAATCTGGAGCTTTGTCTCCAAATTAGCGGCTGTTATCATGATCTGACCATGAGCCGTCGCTCGGTTCATTTTCTCACTCCTGAACTGTTAGCGTTTACATTAAAATTTGAAATAAAAATGATTGACAGTCCTTATCTGAACGAGTTTAATTATATAGACCGATTGTTATAATTATTTGAAGGAAGTGGCTTTCGTTGAGTGAAAAGTCTAATGCTAGAGAGTCTATTGTCAGCACAGCAGCGAGACTGTTTTTTTCACAAGGATATCATGCGACCGGTCTGAATCAGATCATCAAAGAGAGTAGTACGCCGAAAGGGTCGTTGTATCATTATTTCCCGCAAGGCAAGGAAGAGCTCGCGCACGAGTGTATTCAAAAAGCCAATGAACATATCTTGCAGACATTTGAGAAAACATTTGCAGCCCACGACAATACGGGGGATGCCATTCAGAGATTTATTCATGATTTGGCTCATGAAACAGAAGCAGCCGGGTTTACCGGATTTCTGCCATTCAGCTTCTGGGCAGCTGTGGAGACATCGTGTATTAGTCAGCAGTTGCGTATTGCATGTCAGGGTGTATTTGCAGATTGGCAGGATGTCATTAAGAAACATCTGATTCTGGATGGCGTTGGTGAAGAGAAGGCGCGGGAGACGGCACTTCTGATCATTTCTTTGATGGAGGGAGCACTGATTATCAGCCTGACGAATCAGGATAAACAGCCTCTGCTGACGGCTGCTGAGTATTTGTCGGTTGTGACGAAGAACGCCAAACAGATTCAATAATTTATACCAAGAGACAGAGAAAAAGAAAGTTTGATACGTTTGAGGAGGATGGGATCGTGGAGGTTTCCATGAAGGCTGATTCTGCACAGAATCAACAAGAAACAAAGCAATACAAGGTATTTCCGATTTTGTTCGCAATGCTGCTGAGCGGCTTTATTGGTCTGTTTGGAGAAACGGCATTAAACGTGGCATTGACGCCACTTATGGCTCTACTGGAAGTAGGTCCTACAACGATTCAATGGTTAACTACAGGTTACTTGCTTGTGTTGGGAATCCTGGTACCGGTATCCGGTATGCTGTTGCAGTGGTTTACCACAAGACAGCTGTTTACAACATCTTTGATTTTCTCGATTGCAGGAACATTTGTTGCTGCACTTGCACCTAGTTTCGAAATTCTGTTAGTGGCACGGGTACTGCAGGCGATAGGTACAGCGCTATTGTTGCCACTGATGTTTAACACCATATTGGTTATTTTCCCGATTGAAAAACGTGGTGCTGCCATGGGATTGATTGGTTTGGTTATCATGTTTGCACCAGCAAGCGGTCCGAGTATCTCCGGTCTGATTCTGGCTAATCTGAGCTGGCATTGGATCTTCTGGATCTCCTTGCCGTTCTTCATTATCTCACTGGTATGCGGCTTGTTGTTCTTGCCAAATATTTCGAAATTGACCAAGCCCAAAATTGACGTACTGTCCATTATCCTTTCTACCCTTGGTTTTGGTGGTATCGTATACGGCTTCAGTAGTGCAGGGGGACATGGAGAAACTGGCGGAGGCTGGACGAGTCCGGTCGTTGTTGCCACTCTCGTTATTGGTGTGTTGTCCTTGCTGTTATTCAGTATCCGTCAGTTGAGAATGAAACAGCCAATGATGGATTTGCGAGCGTTCAAATATCCGATGTTTACGATTGGCTTGATCCTGATATTCATCTGTATGATGATGATGCTGTCATCCATGCTGATCCTGCCAATGTATCTGCAACAAGGTATGGCCGTTACAGCGTTAACTGCCGGACTGGTTCTATTGCCGGGTAGTCTGCTGAATGGTTTACTGTCTCCGGTCATGGGCCGACTGTTTGACAAGTTTGGTCCGAAGTGGCTTGTGATTATTGGTCTGGCTGTCGTAACGGTTGTACTCTTCATGTACACTGGAATTACACCTACAACAACACTGGCCAAAATTATTACGCTGCATGTGTTCATGATGGTCGGAATCTCGATGATTATGATGCCTGCACAGACGAATGGTCTGAACCAATTGCCACGTGAGTATTATCCTCACGGTACTGCCATCATGAATACGTTGCAACAGGTATCCGGAGCGATCGGTACGGCTGTTGCGGTAAGTATACTGAGCGCAGGACAATCCCGCTTTTTGAGCGGAGTGGCGAACCCGGAAAGTCCAGAAAATCAACTGGCAGGTTTCACGTCAGGTGTACAGAATGCGTTTGTATTCGCATTAGTTCTGTCGATTATCGGTCTGATTACTTCACTCTTCGTGAAACGGGTCAAAGTAGGATCAACGCCAGGACAACAAGGTCCTATGCATTAATCCATTAACTAACAATAATAATTAGATATTGTATAAGAGCGATGTATCCTTAACTTTAGGGACGCATCGCTTTTTTGCGTATTTATTCTATCTTTTTTGATGTTGACGTGAAACGGGTTACAGCCTTTAGACTAAAAATGTAGCCGAAATACGGCGGTTTAAAGAATGAATTTCAGAGCAAATACTTCATGTTCCGGCAAAATTGTATATGTTCATACTAATATAAAAGGGTAATATAGAATGTAATAGTACAATTTTTAACCAATTCGAAAACGGTTTATATTTTATTTTTAATCAAGGAGACTTCATTATGATCATCATCAATCCCATTGGTAATAACATTGAAAAGATGCTGTTGCACTACGAAAAAAACGGCCATCTCACTCTACAGGCATCGCTTATTAGTAATAGCTCGGTTGTATATAGATTGCAAGACTATTGTCTCAAGGTATATGCTTCACGGGCAAGATTGGATGGGGAGATGGAAAGTGAGGCACTTAGGGCATTGCAGAGTAATTCTTATGCACCTAAATTGTATGCGTATTCACCAGGGGAGTACACCCTGACAGAGTGGATTGAAGCATTCAAACTGAAAGAGTACCGTGTAACCTATGGACACATTCCTCCCAACTTGATATACGATATGTTTACGACGGAACTTCAGCAGATTCATGCTGGATATTGGGACTGGGATGTCATCCGATATGAGAATTTGCTCTGGACCAAGACAGGTGATGTGAAGAGAACGAACTTTTGGTTGTGTGAGCCTGTAAAATCCAGACGTGAGAACTTATATAACCAGGTCATTCGAAGAATTGATAACATCTACAATGGCGATCGAACCGAAATCGATGCGATGAAACAGTACTTTTATCGTCACCAGTTGACTTCATCAGAGATCGAACAAGCTTTCAGCGATTTCAGGTCCCAACGGCCAAGACTGGCGATAGCACAATAAATCACATACTTAAAACCCCAAAGATATTAGAGAATCTTTGGGGTTTCTTTTATGATATAACATAGCCTTACTTTAGCAGGTTGTACGTTACTTCTTCACCAGGGCCAATATCTCTTCCGCAACGAGGTCAGGGCGATATTGATGGATGTAATGATCGGTATCTTTAATAGTTACCTGTTTAGAATCATCTGACCAAGATTTGAATTCTAATTGTGATTTATCCCATTCGGGTTCACTTGCACCAAGGTAATCAGCCGTCAGTATGGTGAGTGGAAATGGTAAGGTTTGCTTGTGATCTACAACCACTTTGGCATTGGCAGCTATTTCACGTAATTCATCCAACGTGTTCACATTACCATAGTTGTGCAACAGCGCAGTTGTATCCATTTTTTTCAGATCATCGGGTACAAGTTTCAGTTCATTACGATTGGCATTAGAAGTTTTGACAACCATGTCAGATTGCATGGAGAGGCGGAATAGTCCGGTTTGGATACGGAATTTATTCGCAAAACCACCAATTGTGTCTGCCAAAGAGTCATCGTCATTCGAATAATATTCGGGGCTTCCGCCATCAATCATGACGATGCCCTTGACGAGATCCGGGTATTTTTGTGCGAAACGGATGGTTTCCAGCGAGCCGAGCGAATGTCCAACTAATACATAAGGTGGCTTCTGTCCAGATACCTGCAACAACTCGTGTAATTCTTCAGCTACGGTATCGACATCACGTTTCTTATCGGTCTGATCGCTATATCCATAGCCAAATCGGTCATATACAGCGAATTTTGTGTTGGGAGCAAGCTTTTCATATAATGGATAATAATCTACATAGGGATTAGCGGTCCCCCAGCCAGAGGCGAGTACGACTGTTACATCGCCTTCTCCACCAGTATATAGATGCATATTGTCTCCATGGACTTCGTACAGCTTACCAGGGGGGACGAGTGTTTTGGCATCCTGCCTTAAACCCACTTGTTGGTAGATCACGCCAGTACCCAGAAGCAACAGAACTATCGCCAGGTCGAATATCAAAAACTTAACTAATCTTTTACGCCATTTCTTCATGTTCTCTCACATACTCTCCATGTATTTTCTCTATCATATATGCTCAATCTTATAGGAGAGAAAACAGAGTCTTAATTCTATCTTAATTGAGTTTATTTCCGATCATGGGGGATGGGCGTGTTCTAGTGAAAATTGTATATCATCGGCCAATGAATTAATATATAGCTACGATATGAATAGTTCTCTTCCAAATATTGAACCTAGATTGATTATATAGAACAGAAGGTATGTATAATGACAAAATACGAAAATCAGCTCCCGACATCGGCAGGCATGAACTTCAAGTCTCTGATCAGTATATTGAGAGATTCCATGCGTGGCAATGTAGAGCGGAGGCCATCTGGCACGATGCCTATGGAGATATGTGAACCTGCTGAAACCTTCAGTGCATCCGATAATCCACAGGTTACATGGTTCGGACATTCGGCTTTTTTACTCGAAATTGAAGGGCACAGATTGCTCTTTGATCCGATGCTGGGCAATCGTCCATCCCCCGTGTCTTGGGTGGGCACCAAACGGTACAGTACCAGTCTACCGATTCAACCAGAGGATTTTCCGGCTCTGGATGCAATCATTATATCGCATGACCATTATGATCATCTGGATTATGACTCCATCCGCAGATTAAAGGATAAAACAAAGCGATTTATCGTACCGCTTGGGGTACGTCGTCGTCTGATTCAACTGGGTGTGCCTTCGGAACAGATTACCGAACATAACTGGTGGGATGAGTTATCGTTCAAAGGTTTAACATTCGCTTGCACGCCAGCAAGACATTTCTCGGGCAGAGGATTATTCGACCGTAATTCTACCTTATGGTGTTCGTGGGTTATCGCTGGACAACATACGAAGGTGTTCTTTAGCGGGGATAGCGGATACGGTCCTCATTTCAAGGAAATTGGCAGTAAATACGGTCCATTTGACCTCACCTTGATGGAATGTGGGCAATATGACGAGCGGTGGTCCAACATTCATATGATGCCGGAAGAAACAGTGCAAGCACACTTGGATGTGGGGGGGAAGTTGCTTATCCCGATTCATTGGGCCGCATTTACACTGGCCTATCATGCCTGGAATGAACCGGTTGAACGAATCACGAAGGCTGCACATGCTTTGAACGTTAAGATTGCAACTCCCAAAATTGGCGAGAAGGTTGTGCTTCATACGGAGGATTATCCTGCACATCCATGGTGGAGACCGGAATTAGGATGAAAAAATAAAAGCGTTCAGCTCATTGAATGAGTGGACGCTTTTTCTATTACATTTTACATCAGGATTGATAGTGCACTGTAAATTAACAACATACCCATGACGATATTAACAGGACGCTCGTATCTTAATAAAAAGCTCTGGAATAACATGCCACCGAACGCCCAGGTCATATTGGCACTAATACCGATGAAGGTGAGCAGCAAGGAAAATACAATTAAATGAACATGGGACTGCCCAAGAGGCAGAACAAAAACGGATATGGCAGTAAGCCCATACAGAATGACTTTGGGATTGATGAATTGCAGGGTGAACCCAAATAGAAATGAATAATGATTAACCTTGTTTTCTTGCGAATCTGCAGGTTTACTTCGCATGATTTTGAGAGCCAGATAGAGCATATACACACACCCTAACACGTTCAATACGGGTGCGATCCTGGGAATATATTGATGAAGAATAAGGTTGAAATAACTGGACAGAAACATAATAAGCAGGCAGCCGGTTGCAACTCCACTAATAAACGGAAGGGTCTTGAGGAACCCCTGATTTCTGGCATGCGTCATGGAAATGATGTTGTTGGGTCCGGGTGTAAATGAAGCGATGATTGCATAGGTCACTAAAGGTATAATGTTCATGGTTCCTCCACGTTTTCTTAGTTGTGTGATATAATGAACTCAAATGTACGTTATAGCGTACAATCTTTATTATTGTACAACATGTACGTTATATAGCACAACAAAATTATGAAATGAGGAGGATGGATTTTTGAAAAACATTAATAGTATTCTTGCTCAGAACCTGAAACAGCTTAGGGAACAAAGAAAACTCAGTCTGGACAAGGTCGCCGAAATGTCTGGTATTAGCAAGACCATGCTTGGTCAGATTGAACGTGGTGAATCCAATCCAACCATTGCAACCGTATGGAAGATTGCTAATGGCCTGAAAACCTCCTTCACTGCTTTGATCCACGAGCCTAAGTCAGATACAACCGTTGTAACGGGGGATGATATTCAAGTATTGATGGAGGATGAGGGAAGGGTTCGGATTTATCCGCATTTTCCTTTTGAAGAAGGACGCCGCTTTGAAATGTACATGATGGAGATGGATGTGGATTCTTCTTTAAGTGCTGAACCGCACATCGAAGGTACGGAAGAATTTATTACAGTTTTTGAAGGGGAAGTTACGATTCGGGTAGGGACGGAAGAACATACCGTGAACCAAGGGGAATCGATCCGTTTCCGAGCAGACAGGCCTCATGCCTATATTAACTCCGGTGCTAAGACGAACAGATTAAACATGGTTATTCATTATTCGAAGTGACAATAAAGCAACCTGATGTAATGAACTGCAACTCCCTCGTTAGTCGTGTCTCACAAAGGGTTCAGTTCAAAACATTGGCTGCTTTATTGATGTGTGCACTATGGAGCCCCCAACCTCTAGCGAAGGGGACTCTAACTTATGGTTTTTCTTTGGCCTGACGCTGTATTTCCTTGGCTGTTAATGCTTTATCATACACTCTTACGTTATCCAGACTGCCTTTGTAGAACGGATCAGCCGTATAACGACTCTTGCCTACATAAGCTTCCGTTACCTGCAGATCTTTCGGGTTAAAAGTAATCTCAGAGTTGCTTGCAACTGATGTACCATTCACATACAGAGTACCCAAATCACCCTGAAGGGTTACAGCGACATGAACCCACTCTTTGGAAGGCAGTGGATTTGCTGCAATCAGGCTCTGATCCCGTCCCTCATTATGAATGGTAAATTGTAATGCCCCATTATGTTGGGAGGGAGTAAGGAACATATGTCTAGTCAAGCCATTTCCAAAGTCGAAAATACGCTGCCAGGACCCGCCACCGTCCCAATTGACCCAGGCGCTAAACGTGAAATCCGTTGTATCTGTAATGAGTCCAGGTAACTGAATGTAACTGTCTACCCCATTGAATGTAGCAGCCTGATTTTTGCCACTTGCAGCAGAACTGACCACGTTAAAGGCTTGTCCGTGATATCCATTTTTACTGGAATCCTGTGCGACTTTGGCAAGTTTTTTGTGTTCAAAAGTATACTCCCCGAGCAACGGGCTTACCGCTTGCTGTGGAATGATAACGTTAAACGTTTTGGAGTTTACCGCAGTTCCTTTACGAATCGTTGCGGTTAATTTCACTTTGGCATCACCCTTACCAGCGCGTGGTCGCTGCACTACACCTGTAGAGGATAGAGCCGAAGTGTTGGAGCTTTTCCACGTAATGTCTGCATCACTTGTTCCCTTGGTAGGCAGAGACAGATTGAAGAACACGTGATCCGTATTGCTAATGCTCAGGTCCTTTTTCACCGCATCTACAATGTCCTGATCACTCCGTTCAACACCTTGACTTCCCCAGATGGCAATTCCGGAGGATGAGAGCGCGCTAAAGGTCAGAACCGTACTTTGAGATTCCGAATTCCATTCATGTGTGAAAACGCCTTTATACACAACGTTATTCGATGTGATCTGAACCTTGTTGTCTGCGCCAAGACTCCATGTTCCTGTCACGGCACCATGAATCTGCCCATCTGCCGTGAACTGAACGGTCTGGGATGGCTTGATGTCCGCCGTGATGTCCTTACCATGATTCACCCATTGGTACTGACCAGCGATCTCCTGAGTTGTCAGCTGCGTGGTATCCTCTCCCAAAGCCGCATAGCGATATGGAGAAACAACGGGCCAACCATCTGCATTCATATGCATCTCATGCACGCGAACTTCGTGCTCTTCGCCACGCCCTGGAAAGCGGGTATGGAAGATGAGAAATTGTTTGCCAGTCTCCGGATCAACATAAGCAGAGTTATGCCCTGGCGATACGTAACCGCTACCTAGGCCTGTGCCCGGATCACCGATCTGTCTCTCGAACAGGAAGTTCCCCATTAATTTGACTCCAAAAGGCTCAATAGAACGATCATCAAACAACGGTTTATCCTTGTCCGCTTTAACGTTGATCATATCGTTTCCTTCCGCATCGAGGAAAGGCCCATCCGGTGTTTTGGAGCGGGCAACGCGAATATTATATCCTCCATCAGCACCTAGTCCACCGTAAGACAGGTACAGATAATAATAATCGGTTTCGGGACTGTAGAGCATATAAGGTGCTTCAATACGACTATGATTGCCTCCGGTCAGCTTTTTGCCATAACCTTGATTTGGCAGTGGTTTACCTGTCGTTGCATCCATCTCCAGAATGAAAATCCCTCCGGAATACGAGCCATACACCATCCATAACTTGCCGTTTTTATCATAAAAGACATCCGGATCGACCACATTGGGATGAATCGTTGCATCGTAAATGGTACCATCCTCACTGATCTGATCCCACATGCCGGATTTCAACAGAATGCCTTGATCCTTATAAGGGCCTTCGATATTGTCTGCGACAGCAATGCCGAGCGCTGATCGCGGAGAGTCCCCTTTACAAGCATTGTAGTACATATAAAATTTGCCGTCCGCCAATTGAATGACATCTGCCGCCCACAACGTATCTGTCTGCGCCCACTCCAACGCTTCAGCGAATTCCTTGGTTACATTGGGGACAACAGGATTGTTATCTGTAACGCCGGAGGCGACCAGATCCCAGTTCAAAAAGTCTTTGGACTTAGCTACTTGCAGGTGTGAACCAAAAATATAAAACGTATCATCCACCTTAATGACGGAAGGGTCATGAACGGAAACATTTTTAAATGTTGGAGCAGGATTAGCGATAGGTGTGGTGGAACTCTGCGAGTTACCCACGGTTGCCTCTGAGCCATTTGCGAACACCGAGACCGGCGCCAAAGTTGTTGCAGTAAGTAAAGTGGTGCTTAGTACAGAAATGTTAAGTACGCGAACCCAATAACGTTTCATACGTTTCCCCTTTCCTATTTCCCGGAATGAAAAATCAACCGATACTTGGCAACACACGATAAAAGGTTCGGCAGACCTCCTTTGAGTATTTCATTATATCAAGCGCTTTCATTTGTTATATTATCAATTGATTTATATGTTTGTAAACCATAAATCTAATGTTTATAAGAGTAAAATGAAAAATAAATAAGAGACGGGAAGAGCCAATAAAGGTCATTACATTCAAATAAACCAGTTGTCTTTCTCAAATTTGGGATTGAAATGGGGATCGATGATGCGATATTATTACGTTTAAGAAATGTATTTAAATATTTATCAATCATTTTATATTAATGCGAATCAAAAGCGTGAACCGACAATTCCCAACTACATAGGAGGTAAGAACATGAGCACATATCAAAATCAATTAATTGCACAATACACGTTTGAAGATACCGTTCAGATCGGGAAGGACAGCTCCGGTAAGGGCCATGATGGTATAGCCAAAGGCGAGATCCCGCCTGTGATATCCGAGTTGAAAGGCAGAACGGCGGTGACTTTCAACGGGGGAGCGAATGGAACTTCTTATCTGCAATTACCCTCGAATCTGCTTCGTGATGTAAGCGATAACACGGGAATCACGATTGCCACTTGGGTGTTTCTGGGCAAGGGGTCTAATGTGTGGGAACGCATTTTTGACTTTGGCAAAGGGGAGAAGGGGCCGTATTTGTTTCTGACTCGTCAGCTCTTGGGGACGTTATATGCCGGCGATAATCTGGTTGTCCACCCAAGTGGAGGAGTTGCAAGTGGAGAATGGCTGCATATTGCGCTCTCCGTGGCAGGTAGCCAAGGGGGAACGTTGAGCAGTGCGGGTCCGATTGTATATGTGAATGGGGAGAAGGCGGCAGACGGTTCGATCAGTCAGACATCCAGTGGCAATTATGCCAAATTGCGCGAATGGTTTGATTCGTTCACCGATCCTGAGAATTATAGCCAGAATTATATTGGACGTTCCCAGTATGCAGCGGATGTGGACTTTGCAGGTTCGTTATCCGACTTTCGGATCTATGGGGCAGCGCTCACCATGGATGAAGTCATTGAAGTGATGTGTGAATCACTGACAGATGAAGCGATTGTGAAGCTTGCGGCGGACAAGTACTTGTCCTTCCCCAACCGAATCATCACCAAGGATGTATCATTACCCGCAGACTTGCTGGGTGGTGAAGTGTCTGTTGAATGGAGTTCCAGTGCTCCAGAAGTTCTGTCTGAGAACGGAGAAGTTCAGGCAATCACATCAGCACAAGAGGTTACGCTCCGTGCGCTTCTGAACAGAGGTGATCGTAAGCTGAGCCAAAGCTTTGACGTGTCTGTTGTGCCGGCCCATCTTCCGCCTTATACGGTCACCATCCATGGAGATCAGAAGGTGGCTGACATCAGTGAAGTCATGTATGGACTTTTCTACGAGGATATTAACAACGCTGCAGATGGCGGAATCTATGCAGAGCTTGTTCAGAATCGATCATTTGAGTCTTTTGCATTTGATACGTACTCGCATGACTCTGGAGAATGTGGTTGTTCGACAGGTCGAAATCGTGAGCCTTTGTTTGCTTGGTCAGGCGACACCGAGAAAATGCGCGTACAGCATACGGATGGACTAAACGTTCACTTTAACGTGGAAGACCCTGAAGTAAATGCTTATTATGTAACGGTTCAGGATGGGGCTACGATTCGGAATCGTGGATTCTCAGACTCCAACCAGCATTGTGCCATGTCCATCAAGCAGGGTGAATCATATGACTTTACCGTATGGGCAAAAGCAGAATTGGCAGGAACGATCACTGTTCAATTGCAGGATGGAAGTGACACTTCCATCAGTGATTCGGTAACGCTGCATGTTGAAGGCGGGAACACATGGAAGAAATACGGTTTGTCTCTGATCGGAACGGAGACTGTACTTGGTCAACTGGCACTTACGTTTGCAGGTGACATCTCCATCGATATGGTGTCCCTAGTCCCTCAGAATGTATGGGGAGCTGATCCGACAGAAGAGGGAATATCGGCTACGGCACATGCTAACTACACAGGTAACCCGAACTATCGATTGAGAAAAGATCTAATCCAGGCACTCGCAGATCTGCATCCGAAGTTCCTGCGTTTTCCGGGAGGATGTATCTCGGAGGGATCTTTTATCTGGGATAACGTATATGACTGGAAGGATTCTGTGGGTCCGGTTGAGCTCCGCAAAGAAAATTACAATGTCTGGGGTTACATGATGACGATGGGCCTCGGTTATATGGAGTACTTCCAACTGGCGGAAGATCTGAATGCCGCTCCGGTTCCAGTCATGGCTTGCGGTGTGTTGTGTCAGGCACGCTCGGATTATGCTCACCCTGCGGGTGGCGCTTTAAGGGATTATTATATCCGCAACTTTACAGATCTGATTGACTTTGCGCTCAGTACAGACTTTGAACACAACGAATGGGCGGCTGTACGAAGCCAGATGGGCCATCCTGAACCGTTTGATCTTCGTTATCTGGGTGTAGGTAATGAGAACTGGGGCACTGAATTTTTTGCCAACTTCGAAGTGTTCAAACGTTCGATAGATGAGTACATGAAACAGAACTATCCTGATCATGAGCTGCACATTATCTCGACGGTTGGTGCTCAGGCGGATGATGATGCGTACCAAGAAGGATGGAAATTCCTCAGTGGGAACCTCTCCGGGTCAGCTCAGGTTGCTTTTGCAGATGGTGCTGAGGTGATTGAGGAGACGGTAACCTGGTATGAAAACCAGGACAATTATATGGACACCATTGCAGATGAGCACTACTACCGCTCCAATGAATATTTGCTGAATAACGCGGATCGATACAACTACTATGACCGGGCTTATCTTGAAGACGGAAGTATCGATTGGAAAGAAACATCCAAAGTATTTGTTGGAGAATATGCTTCCACGGACAAAAACACGCTGGCAGGAGCGGTCGCAGAAGCTGCGATCATGACAGGATTTGAAAATAATGCAGACGTTGTTCGTTTGGCTGCCTATGCGCCATTGTTCAACAAAGTACTAACGGATGGTACTTACCGCTGGACGCCAGACTGCATCTGGTTTGATGATGAAACGGTATGGTATACACCGAATTATTATGTACAGCAGCTTTTTGCAAAATATGTAGGGGATCAGGTGCTTGAGACTTCATTCTCCACCTATAGCAAAGGCAAACCGCTGAATCTTATTCCTCGTGGGGGCATCGAGATTGCAACAGGTCATGCAGACATCGTGGTGAAACGAGTCACGGTCACGTCCAATGTGGATGGCACCATACTGCTAGATGAAGATTTCAGGGAACGTACAGAGCCTAGTGAGGCATGGAGACAGATTCCAGGATCGGAAGGATATACGTTAACCGCAGGAAAAGGACTCATCTTGAACGCACAAGCAAGTGGATTAAATGGATTGTACCTGCTGAATGACGAATGGTCCAACTACAAGGTGCATGTTGAGGCTGAAAGAATCTCGGGTGAGGATGGTTTTTACATCGGTGTGGGACTGACGGATATCTCGCCGGAGAACAAGGATGTCATCGAGTACGCAATCAGTTACGGCGGGAACGCAACAGGCGTGAAGGTGTACAAACAAGGGATTGAGGGTTATACACTAGGAGACTATTCATCCAGCTCGGCAGCAGGTAACCTGAGAGCGGCCAATTATGAACCACTCGAGAATGGGACCGATTATACAATCACGGTTAACTATGGTGGGGATACAGGGAAAAATCTGATTTGTTCCTATACAGACGGACGTAATATCAGCAAGGTTCTGGATTACAAGCTGGAAGCTTACAACCGGGAAGTATTCCACTCTGTTACGAAAGATGAACATCATGTGTATGTGAAACTGGTCAATGCAGATGGTGTAGATAAATCAACCCGGATTTGCCTTCAGGATCTGAAGGTTGATGATTCAGCCAGACTGATTACACTTACTGGAGAAGATCATTTGGTGCATATTCCGAATGTGAATCAGAAGAATGATGAGAAAGTGGTTCCCCAAGAACAGGAGATCACACTGTCCGGGACATCGGTGGTCGTTAACTTAACAGCTCATTCAGTGAATGTATTAGTTATGGAGATTCTGAATTAAATTCATATCATGAACAAGAGACCGCGATTATCGCGGTTTTTTGGCGTTCCAGTGCAGAGGGTCAACAAAAGATACCCAAAGTAAATAGCCCACACTATTGCGGTGATCTGGCTGCTCCTATAATTAACGTTGAAGGAGGAGTCAGCTATGCGTTCCAACTACAA
This sequence comes from Paenibacillus sp. FSL M7-1414, assembly GCF_038003195.1. Taxonomy (NCBI): domain Bacteria; kingdom Bacillati; phylum Bacillota; class Bacilli; order Caryophanales; family Paenibacillaceae; genus Paenibacillus; species Paenibacillus sp. FSL M7-1414. The sequence continues at coordinate 3,134,395 of NZ_JBBOOS010000001.1, forward strand.
ACAATTTATCCGAAACGTTCCGCTTCATCTCATGATTCTGCCTGGACTGCTCATTATTATTGTATTCGGTTACATTCCGATGGCGGGGCTCTCTATTGCCTTTCAGAATTTCTCTCCCATTGCCGGATTCAAAAATATGAATTGGGTGGGTTTGGACAATTTCAGGTATCTGTTCGATCTGCCGGGGTTCTCGCAGGTTGTATGGAATACGGTATTTATATCAACGATGAAAATTGTGTCCGGCTTGGTGATCCCGGTGCTTGTAGCCTTATTACTCAATGAAGTTCGCAAGACGGGATTTAAACGAACGATTCAGACTGTGATCTATATGCCTCACTTTTTCTCCTGGGTTATTCTGGCGGGAATCATCGTAGATGTGTTATCTCCGAGCACCGGGATCGTTAATATGTTGTTGAAAGCCGTGGGCATTGACCCAATTCAATTCCTGGCCAGTAATGAGTGGTTCCCTTACATACTTGTCATTACAGACCAATGGAAAGAATTCGGATTCGGGACCATTATCTATCTGGCTGCCCTCACGAATATTGATAAATCTCTGTATGAGGCCTCTGTTATGGATGGTGCGGGAAGATGGAAACAGACATGGCATATTACACTGCCAGGCATTCGCCCGATCGTAATTTTGATGGTAACGCTTAGTCTGGGAAACGTACTTAATGGTGGCTTTGACCAAGTGTTCAACCTCTATAATCCATTGGTATATCAATCAGGAGATATTCTGGATACGATGATCTACCGGATCGGATTGCAAGATGCACAGTATTCCGTCTCGACAGCGTTGGGTCTGATCAAATCTGTCGTGTCCTTCATATTTATCGGACTTGGTTATTTCTTGGCCTATCGGTTCGCAAATTATCGGATATTCTAGAAAGGAGGCAGAATCATGCACCACGCTTCAAGAGCCTATCGGTGGTTTTTAGGGTTTAACTACGTCATCCTGACGATTCTTGCCTTGTTATGTCTGTTCCCGATTGTGAATATATTAGCGATTTCATTTAGTTCGAGTGATGCGGTCAAAGCGGGCAGTGTCACATTCTGGCCTGTGGATTTTACGTTGTCCTCCTATCAATACATTCTGGAAAATCAGCAATTCCTGAACTCGTTCGGCACTAGCCTTCTTCGTGTCGTACTAGGAGTTACGACCAATCTGATCTTCACGATTCTGGTAGCTTATCCGCTCTCCAAAGAGGCTGCCAAATTCCGTTCAAGAACATTCTATGCTTGGATATTCGTATTCACCATGTTATTCAGTGGAGGATTGATCCCGGGTTACCTGGTGGTTAAGGAAGCGGGGTTGTTGGATTCCATCTGGGCTCTGATTCTGCCGGGCGCTGTTCCGATCTTTAATGTACTTCTAATGCTTAATTTCTTCCGGGGATTGCCGAAGGAACTTGAAGAGGCCTCCTGGATGGATGGGGCAGGACATTTCCGCACCCTATGCAGCATCTATCTTCCTATTTCACTTCCCAGTATTGCAACCATTACGTTGTTCGCCATGGTCGGACACTGGAACGCCTGGTTTGATGGCATGATCTATATGAAGAGTCCGGAAGGCTACCCACTCGCTACGTATCTTCAGTCCATGTTACAGCAGGTGACGATGATTCAGAGCGAGATGATGACGCTGGAGGATGCGACGCTCTTAAGTCAGGTGTCGGATAGAACCACTCAAGCTTCCCAGATCTTTTTGTCCGTTATTCCGATTCTACTCGTGTATCCGTTCTTGCAGCGGTATTTCGTTCATGGGCTTGTTGTCGGAAGTGTAAAGGGATAAGATCGATAGGAGGAAAACCGATGGATGGAAGGAGCCGATTTCTGGCTCCTTTTTTTGCTATTGATGAGAGCGTGAGGAGAGGAGGAGGGAAACATTGCGATTCATCCGGGGGAGATGGAGAGAATCATCCATTGTTGTCAAACTGATGATTGCTTTTGTACTGGTCATTCTGCCCTTGTATGGGATAAGCATTATGATTACGCAAGTCAGCTCCAATCAAATGCAGACGGAGGTGGAGAAGGCGCATGAATCCAAATTGTACTTCTACCATAATCATCTGCAATTCGAATTGGAGCGAATGAGTGCGTTGGTTACCGAATTTTCATTTGATGAAACCATGTCCACACTAAGTACACGAGCCGCAATTATGAGTAGGTATGAAGTCACGTCCAGTCTGAACAATATCCACAATAAGCTGGCTCAGATCATGGTGACAAGTCCCTACATTAGTGATGTGGTGTACTATGTTCCTGCTCTACACAAACGGGTCAGTGCCGCGGACGGGATTCGCGACGTGGAGGATAACGAATGGCAGAATCTGCTCGCCTCGATGGGGAATCTGAATGGCGAATTATCACATTCCAATAACGATCTCTATTTCCTGAAAAGTAATCCATATAACATGAACCATGTGGAACCACCCAATTTCATATTAGGGATACGCTTGTCTGCTGAAGAATTGAAGCATCGTTTGCAGCAGCTGTCGGAAACGGGCGAAAGTGAGATTACACTGAGTTTTGGTGAACAGCAACATGTAGTGATCTCTTCTTCAGAGCAGCCAGCACCTGTTAAACCGATTCGAACAGTTTCGCCTGAACCGTCCGAGTCCATGCAAGTTACGAAGTTTCAATCTGATCCATATCTCTATTATTCGTTACATGATAAGGATCACTCGTTCACCCTGACAGCCACTATACCGCAAGATGTGCTGAGGGCACCGCTGGAACAATACAACGTATGGTTATGGATGGTCACCTTCATGTCGGTTGTGATTATTATTGTCTTCTCGTTTTCGATCTACAGATCGATTCACCAACCGCTAGCGGTGCTCATTCGAGGATTCCGGATGGCAGAGCAGGGCCAGACAAGTGTACATATTCCTTCATCCAGAAGGGATGAATTCGGCTATTTGTACTCTCGATTCAACCATATGATAGAGCGCTTACATATTTTGATCGATGAGAATTATGTTGCACGGATTCGAACAAGTGAAGCGGAACTTAAACATCTGCAGTCCCAGATTCAACCTCACTTTTTATACAACAGTCTGTTCAGCATTAAGCAGATGGCTGAGGTGGAGAATGTGGAGCTCATTCAGGAATTCACTGACTATCTGGGTCAATATTTCAAGTACATGTCTCGGGATTCTCATACAGAGGTGTCGTTGGGGGCTGAAATTGACCATGCGCTGGTCTATGCATCCATTCAGAAAATCCGGTTTGGTTCGAGGATTCAATTGGAATTGGAGGATCTGGATGTGAGGTACAAAATGATTTCGATTCCCAGAGTTATTATCCAGCCGATCGTGGAAAATGTGTTTGAGCATGCACTAGCCAAACGTAGCCAAGGAGGAATTCTACAACTTTCGTACCACCAGGATCAGGACAATCTGTCCATTCGCATTGAGGATGATGGGGATCAGTTAACCGACGAAACGTTGAATTACCTGCAATCTGCCTTTGAGGAAATAGAGCGGAAACATGGAAACGAAGAGATAACCGGGCTCTTGAATGTGAATCAGCGATTAAGAATCAAATTCGGGGCTGCCTATGGTCTTACAGCGCAGCGAAGTGAGCTCGGTGGGTTGTGCATTATAGTGAAGATTCCATGGAAAGGGGAGTAGCGACATGCAGCGGATGCTTATTGTAGATGATGAACCCGTTATTTTGGATGGATTGTATGCTTTCTTTCAAAAGGCGAACTTTCAGGATATGGAGATTATTAAAGCATACTCTGCCTTTGAAGCCATCGATTGGCTGAACTCGGTCAAGATTGATATTGTACTCAGTGATATCTGTATGCCTGGCATGGATGGCATGCAGTTGATTGAGCAGATTATGGACCGGTGGCCACGATGCAAAGTTCTCTTGCTGACAGGTCATAACGAATTCGATTATGCACACCAAGCCATTCGCAATCCTTGCGTTGTTGATTATCTGTTAAAGACAGAGGGCATGAATCACATTCGGGCTGCGGTAGAACGGGTATTAACACAGATCTCGGAAGAGAATGATTTTCGCTACCAAGCTGCCTGGTTTCGCAGTAAATTGCCACGAGCGCTGCCCCAGTTACAGCGTCAATTGCTGCTGGATGTGCTAAAGCGAACGGATAGACATGATATTGTTTCACTTCAAGAAGAACTGGATGCTGTGCAGCTACCTTTCGAATCCGATCAACTCGTTATTCCAGTGATCATCCGGGTAGAGGAGTGGAACAACTATCAGTCTCAGGCGGATCGCAGTCTCATCCGCTATGCCGTTGCCAATGTTGCAGAAGAGCTACTGCAGGACAAAGCCAAGGTGAAAGCAATTGATCTGGACACTCAGGTCATCGCGTGTTTTATTCAATCGCAGGAAGAGCTTCATTCACATGTGTCTACTACACAAGTGGAACGAGGGAGTCAGCTGGATAGCTGGGTACAGACCCTTCGTTTTGTTTATGGCACATTGGAGTCTGTGCAGCAATCCTGTGCGGACTGCTTGAACCTGTCTGTATCCATTATGGTCAGCGAGCAGGCGGTAGAGTGGAGCAGGGTTAATCAGGCAATCGGGCAGTTACGCCTGTCGATTCATGAGAGTCCCGGGCTTGGGATGGAGAAGCTACTGCGTGTAAATATCCAGGATGAATTACCTTACACCCCTAGCATTATGAATCAACAGGGTGTTGTAACACTACATCTGGATCAGATCAAACAGCGAATAACCGCCGGGGATCGGGAATGGATAGAGTCCTTCCATAAATGGACCGAGGCAGCGAAGGAGGGACTTCCGGATCCGTTTTTTCGCATGAAAACGTATACGGGTGCAGCGAGTGTACTCATTGAAGTCCTGCATGAACTGGGGTTATATGAATCGGCAATGGAAGAAATATCGCTGTCCCGAATGTTACATTTTGATATTCATACGGCATGGACCGATCTGGTCATCTTTTATCAATCGGCATACGAATGGATGATCTCCAAACGAAGCGATGCCCGCCTGAACGACCAATCACAGATTCTGATCACGATCCATCATTATATCAAGCACCATCTGGAGGATGACCTCTCACTCACACGGATCGCACAGGAAGTTTCTCTTAATCCCTCTTATCTGTCGCGTTGGTACAAACGAATTACAGGCAAAGGCATATCCGACTACATCCATGACCGCAGAGTGGAGCGAAGCAAAGAGTTGCTTCTGGGTTCTTCCTGCAAGATGCATGAAATATCCGCGAAAGTTGGATTTAGTGATCAGCATTATTTTTATCGTTTCTTCAAAAAAGCAACAGGCTGCACCCCTCAAGAGTATCGGGATCAGAAAAGTTAGATGATGTCTCAAATGGTAAATCAAAGATACCAGATGTCAACGGGATACACTCGAAGTGATAGCGCTTTCTTTATAAAATGAAATTATACCTCACGGGAGGGGAAAAAAGGGGGATTCGCATGAATATATCATTCAAGAAGTTCTCATTATTAACATTAACCATGGTACTGGCCACCACACTTGCTGCCTGTTCGTCTGGTGCGGGAAGTGCCGAGAAGGAAGCTGAGTCGAACACACAGCAGGATGCGGGAGGACCACTTACGACATATGACCCACCCATTAAATTGACTTCCACCATGAATGAAACGGGGAAAGAATCGCTCGCCCAAGGAGATACACACGCCAATAACATCTGGACCAGAGGGTACAAGGATGAACTCGGTATTGATGTAACGTACGAATGGATTGTTCCAGATGCCAATTATAACGATAAGATGAATGTCACGCTGGCGAGTGGTGATCTGCCGGATGTACTGAAAGTGAGTGCTGTTCAATTCGAACAACTGCATGAAGCGGGAATGCTGGAGGATCTGACCGAAGTATATGACAAGTATGCATCCGAACTGGTGAAGGAGTTCATGTCTGCTGAGGATGGAGCAGGTTTGAAGCCGGTAACGAAGGATGGCAAAATATACGCCATGGTGAGTTTTCCAGGCTCGCTGGATTCCTCGGATATGATCTGGATTCGTCAGGATTGGCTGAAAAAGGTCGGTCTTGAAGCGCCCAAATCCATGCAGGATGTTATCCAGATTGCAGAAGCCTTTACCTTCGAAGATCCAGACGGAAATGGCAAAGATGATACGTACGGCATTGCCTTGAACAAAGATTTACCTATAAACGCGTTCTTGCTTGGTTATCATGGTTATCTCGAAACCTGGATTAAGGATGCTTCAGGTCAAGTCGTGAATGGGACGATCCAACCCGAAGTGAAAGAAGGATTACGTGAGCTTCAGACTCTGTATCAGAAGGGTGTGCTTGATCCCGAATTTGGCGTGAAGGATTTTGCTAAAATGATGGAGGATGTGAATGCAGGCAAGTCAGGCATGTTCTTCCTGCCACAATGGGCACCTTTTCAGGTTAGCAGCATGATCAAAAAAGACAAAAACATCGACTGGATGGCTTACCCGGTTCAATCGATTGATGATCAACCAGCAAAAACACAGAATCATCTTAGTCTGGGCGGTATATTTGCCGTTCGCAAAGGCTACGAGCATCCGGAAGCGTTAATCAAGTTGCTCAATTTCCAGGCTGAAAAAATGTTCGGTGAGTCTGCCAAGGAAGAACGGGCTGCTTACTTAAATGGACTGACAGGTCTTGGTTTTCATAATGCAACGGTCTCCAACCTGCCAGCCAACAAAAATGTGAAGGCACAGGATGAAGTAGAGCAGGCGCTCAAAACAGGAGATACGTCCGGATTGGAACTGGAAGCGAAGCTATTCTATGACGATATTATGGATTATCGGAATGGAAATCTCGACAAGTGGCATATGGAGCGCATCTTTGGTCCAGAGAGTTCACAAGGTGTGATCAAATACTATCGGGACAATGATCTGATTGTCATGAATGAATTCATCTATGCACCAACGAGAACGATGAACACCAAGCAAGCAACATTGGACAAACTGAGAGCCGAGACGTTTCTAAAAATCATCTATGGCAACTTGTCGATTGACGAGTTCGATAACTTCGTTGCCAATTGGAAGAAACTTGGTGGAGATCAGATCACACAAGAAGTAAATGATACCATCGCAGCTAACCAATAGAAGGACTAATTGATATAATCCAAGAATGAAAAATGAAAAAATGGTGCGCTCCTAAAGGGAGGCACCATTTTTTGATGCTGATCATTTGCGTTTCAATAACAGAACTCCACTGATTGCTGACGTTTTCTGGCGGTACACCACTTTGAATCCAATATCATTGTCCAACAAACAGTTTAATGCATTAATCAGTAATGCACCGGGAACCAGTGTGAATGTACATGGAGACGTATTACCAATCACGCGTACACTTTGGATTCTGCGCGCAGAACCGGGAATGAGCGGATTTCTAGACCAATAGATTAATACCAGATCCGGTTGTGGAACAGCATTGACACGAGCCATACTAATCATCTCTTTTCTATTAAAGGTTCTTAATAGTAGATGAAAAGTAGAGAAAAGGGTGTTAGACGGAAGACATGATGTTTAATAAATAGACTCTACTTATTCGTTGAGTGCTGTTTGGATGGCAACTTGTCCCCTGGCGTTCCCTTGCCGTTGTTTTTATTGTGACGCGCTTTTTCGGCATTTTCGTTAACTTTCTTCACAAAATCTTGAGTACTTTCCATTTAAAATTACAGCTCCTTCCACAAGCAAAATGTGTATTCCCGATTGTTAATATAACCACTGGAAAGTGATTTTATTTTGGTGACATCGCTAAATTTAATTTTGATTCCACATGCCTAGGTCAGTTGGGACATACTGGACATGGGAAGTTCATGCGTCTAAACTAGATAGATCAGACACACTAAGAAGGGATGCGCCGATCCAAACCATGTTGCAGAAATTCGGGTTTACACAATATGAAAGTCAGGTATACGAGGCTATATTCGCGCAGGATGAACCGCTTGATGCCACATCGATTGTAAATTACTCCAACGTTCCCAAAGCTAAAATTTATGAAGTACTTAATCGCCTGATCGACAAGGGAACGGTGCTGACAACGATGGATGGGAAGAAAAAACTATATATGGCTGTGGATCTACAGTCCATTATTCATAAGATCAAGGCTGATTTTGAGAAAGATATTGAGGAATTGAAAAGTTACAAAATCAAACGTACATTCACCGATGAACATATCTGGACGTTAAAAGATGAGTCGTCGATCGCATCGAATATCGAACAGCTTATCGAGGAAGCAGATTCATCGATACTTTTTCTGGCCTGGAATGAGCGAATGGAGAAATATCGTGAACTGCTGGAGCAGAAGGAAAGGCAGGGCGTGTACGTTGAAGTGCTTGCCGTTGGGGGAATGGAGACATCCTTAAACCGGATATACTCGTTGATTCCATTGCTTGATGCACCGGAACCTTCACAGCTGCTTATTGTGGATCATGCGTATTTGCTGTTTGCCGGTGTGGAGCACGATTCATGGCGAGCTATCAAGACGATGTCCAAACCGATTGTTAAAGCGATGACTGATTATTTCTACCATGATGTTGCCCTTACTCAGATTACCAAAAAATACGGTGACCAACTGTTACAGGATGCTGAAATCGAGAAACTGCTCACCAGATTGATCTATTAAAACTATTCTCTGGAGGATAGTTTTTTTGTTATATCTTTGTTTGAAAACAATCATGAAAATAACTATTGAAACTTTCATTATTATGGGTTACTATCGTAGTTGTAACTTTTGAGGAGGATTCAAAAATGAATAAGAAAGTATATGTGCTTGCTATCGCAGCATTTGTGGTCGGAACCGTTGAACTGATTTTGGGCGGAATTTTGGACCTGATTGCTACGGATCTTCATCTTTCCCTGGCGAAAGCCGGGTATTTAATCTCTATTTTCTCACTTGTCTATGCGTTGTCTGCACCGATTTTATTAAATATGACGGCCAGATTCGAGCGTAAAAAAGTATATATGTGTACGCTGCTTGTATTTCTAATCAGTAATCTGATCTCTGCGTTCAGTACCAGCTTTTATATGCTGATGGCGGGCAGAGCACTCGGAGCCGCAACGGGTTCCCTTATTTTTGTGCTCTCCCTGACCCTTGCAGCGCGCATTGTGGAACCACAGTATAAAGGACGCGCCGTGGGGATTATTACGATGGGAGGCAGTGCATCACTTATCCTGGGTGTACCACTTGGCATCTTTGTAGGTAACTTGGCAGGTTGGCGTGAGGTGTTTATGCTGATTGCTATTCTGACTGCAGTGGTTATGGTAGCCATCTGGATTGCAATGGACCGTGTGCAGCCTATTCCTGCTGTATCCTTGAAGAAACAGCTTACGGCTCTGTGGAATTCAAAAATGTTGGCGATCCATGCTACGACTTTGCTTGTACTTGCTGGTCACTTGACTTTATATGCGTATTTCACACCATTTCTGCAAGAAACGCTGGGTGCCAGCGCGACGATGGTTACCTTTATCTATATGATGTTTGGGATCGCCGCTGTTGCAGGGGGAGGCATAGGGGGCATGTTATCCGATCGTCTGCACCCTGCTAAAGCAATAGTCATTGTGCTGATTCCCTTTATCGTGAGTATGGCTGTCATTCCGTTCAGTGTGGGCTTGCCTTTGATCGTCTTCTTGCTGCTGTTAAGCATCTGGAGTGCGCTGAGCTGGACCGTTACACCTGTACAGAATAGTCTCATTATCAAAACGTCGCCGGAAACAGCCGAAACGCTAATCAGCACCAATTCAGGTATTGCACATGCAGGTATTGCACTGGGTACCTATATCGGTGGCATGGTGATTGATCATTCATCGATTCTGAACACCGGATGGGTTGGTTCTGTTCTGATTTTGCTTGGTTTGGTGTCTGCCATCTATGCCATTAGCGTTAAGGAAAAAACCGTTCAGGCGGTTGCTTAGAATAAAGAAATTAGACAAAAAGCTTGAACCTCTGCATTCCCATAGTTTAATGGGTGTAGAGGTTTTTTTGCTGTTTCGCTAGAGTACGCGTCAGCAGAATAAACCATTTTCATATCGAGCAAAACTTGCTTTATTCATGGTAATCTATATAATTAAAATAGTTTTAAAAAGTATTATTTAATGTTGAATTACATGATGTGTATTGAAGGAGCGGTGATCATGACTACGAAGACGGAAAAACAAAAAATGCTGGATGGCGAGCTGTACATGGCTTCGGATCTTCAGTTGTCTGAGGACAGAGAGTATGCAAGGAAAATGACGCGGACGTTTAATCAAACGACGGAAACGGACGGTGAGCTTCGCACCAAGTTATTGAAGGAACTGTTGGGATCTACAGGTGAACACCTGAGTATGGAACCTAATATTCATATGGATTATGGATATAACATTCATGTAGGCAATCATTTTTATACCAATTTTAACTGTACGATATTAGATGTGTGTGAAGTTCGTATTGGAGACCATTGCTTAATGGGGCCAGATGTACATATCTATACGGCTACTCATCCACTCCATCCGCATGAACGCAATACGGGTGCAGAATACGGCAAGCCAGTCACGATTGGCAATAATGTATGGATTGGTGGTAGAGCTGTTATTAATCCAGGGGTTACCATTGGAGACAACGTGGTCATTGCTTCCGGGTCTGTGGTTACAAAGGATGTTCCGGATAATATGATTGTGGGCGGTAATCCTGCTAGAATTATTAGAGAGATTGAGCTTTAATTTATTTTAGATAGAAGATGGGAAGTGCTTACGAAATGACGACTGAAAAAGAAAAATCCCAATTGGGGCTCTTGTATAACGCCAATTATGATCAAGAGTTAATTGAAGAGCGTTTACATGCCAAAGGGCTTTGTTACGATTATAACCAGCTTCATCCAGCCAAGATCAATGAAAGAGAAGCGTTAATCAAGAAACTGCTGGGGAAAACGACGGATCGTTTCCTGATTGAACAGCCATTTGTATGTGATTACGGCTATAATATTGAAATTGGTGAGAACTTCTATAGCAATCATAATATTGTCATGCTGGATGGAGGAAAAATCAGTTTCGGAGATAACGTTTTTGTTGCTCCCAATTGCGGATTTTATACAGCAGGCCACCCTTATGATGTTGAGCAGCGCAATGAAGGTCTGGAGATTGTTGGACCCATCACTGTAGGGAATAATGTGTGGATCGGTGGCGGTGTGACAGTTCTTGCCGGTGTGACGATTGGAGATAATACGATCATCGGCGCAGGGAGCGTAGTGACCAAGAGTATACCGTCTGGTGTGATTGCTGCGGGTAATCCTTGCAGGGTCATTCGCAAGATAACAGAAGAAGACAAAACCAAGTACAGCAGGGATGTAGTGAAGAACATCTAGTGAAGAATAAATAGTGAACAACGTGATCGTAGCTAATGAGAATGCCCGATGTGTATCATCGGGTGTTTCTTTTTGAAAATAAAAATAAAATCCCCCAGATAGAAAACATGCCAAGGTATCGTATGACCGACCACTTTTCATGTGATATGTCTGAGGGATAGAAGAAGGTATCTGTTACATTTGCTTAAAGATCCTTAACGCTGCAAACTTTTCCCGTTACTGCTGATCACTTCTTTGTACCAATGGAAGGATTTCTTGCGATAACGTTCGAGTGTTCCTGATCCATCGTCATGACGATCCACATAGATATAACCATAACGTTTTTTCAACTGGGCAGAAGACGCACTGACAACATCAATGCAACCCCATGATGTATAACCCATAATTTCAACGCCATCTTCAATAGCTTCACCAACCTGAACCAGATGATCATTCAGATACTGGATTCGGTAGTCATCTTCAACTGTTTTCTCGCCGTCCGCACCCGTGATCAATTCATCAACAGCACCAAGACCATTTTCTACAATAAACAGTGGTTTTTGATAACGGTCATAGAACATGTTAAGGACATAACGCAATCCTTGAGGGTCAATCTGCCATCCCCATTCACTTGCTGGCAGATAAGGGTTAGGTACACCCCCAAGCAGATTACCTTCACCTGCGATTTGTTTCTCCGGGTCTGCTGTCTGACAGATACTCATGTAATAACTGAAAGAAATGAAGTCTACAGTATTCAGCAACATTTCCTCGTCGCCCGCTTCCATCTGAATCTCGATTCCATTTTCACGGAAGTAACGTTTCATATAACCAGGGTAGCGACCTCTTACGTGTACATCACCGAAGAAATAGTTGCTGTGTTCGAATTCCATGACTTTAATCATATCGTCTGGATTTGGTGTCAGCGGGTAGGTAGGCATACTGAGCATCATACAACCAATCTGTGCTGTAGGAATGATCTCATGACAGAGTTTCACAGCGGAAGCACTGGCTACAAACTCATGATGGATCGCCTGATACAGATCTTGCTTGCTAAGCTTTTCCTTAGGTGTGTAGATACCACCGCTCATGAAGGGTGCTTCAAGAATCGAATTGATTTCGTTAAAAGTAAGCCAGTATTTTACTTTGTTTTTATAACGTTTAAATACGGCAGTTACATAATGCTCATAGAATCCAACCATTTTCCGGTTAACCCAGCCGTCGTATTCTTTGGACAAGTGAAGAGGTGTCTCATAGTGGGATAGCGTAACGAGTGGCTCGATCCCGTATTTGTGACACTCGTCAAACAGATCATCGTAGAATTGAAGACCTTCTTCATTTGGTTCCAGCTCGTCCCCTTTTGGGAAAATCCGGGACCAGGCGATGGAAGTACGGAATACCTTGAAGCCCATCTCGGCGAACAGTTTCACATCTTCTTTGTAGCGATGATACAGATCGATACCGATCAGTTTCATGTTATCTTCGGTTGGTTCTTCCGTGATTGGCCCCATGATGCCTTTGGGAGCTACATCCTGAGTAGATAATCCTTTGCCGCCTTGATTGTATGCACCTTCAGCCTGGTTGGCTGCAATTGCACCACCCCACAGGAAATTTTCCGGGAATTGATAAGTATGATTACTCATGTGTATCGCTCCATTCATCAAATTGATATTAAGATGATTCATGTATGACATAAAAAAAGCTTAAACGTTGTAACGGGTTACACGTCAAGTTTTACTTTTGACCCCAATCTAAGGCATACTATTATTCTAAATAAGTTCAACTAAAATTTACACGAAAACGGAGAGGACAGAAATAACCAGAAGAAGCGAAGCGGTCGCCTTTATCCCCGGATTTTCCCGTTTAGATATGGAATCAAAAAATCTGGGGATAACAGCGATCGGAAGGTTGTTCTGTCATCGAAGTGCCAGTGTAAATAATCTTAGTTGAACTTATATAGTTCGTTAGCAAGAAGGGAGTCTCCGATGTCCAAGTTTGATGAAATTATGAAGCGGTCCGGTTACTCAAAAGCGACTGTGTCACGAGTGATTAATCATTCTCCGCATGTTAGTGATGAAGCAAGACAGATCATAACGGATATTATGAAACAGTTGAATTATATTCCCAACCGGAATGCGGTATCTTTATCTACAGGGCAAACAAAGCAGATTGGAATTGTGACCTCTACCACAGGTGAGATCATTCTTACATTCATGAATCAATTCATTGATACAGCCATGGATTTTGGGTTTCAGACGATTATCTATACATCCCGTGGAGATCCGGAGATTGAATTGCAGGCGTTCGAAGATCTGCGCAGTAAACGAGTCGATGGGCTAGTTATTATTGCTTGTGTCAATGATCCTCGGAAATTAAAGGCGTATATGGAGTATGGGCCTATTGTCTCCTGGCAGCGAATGGGGAATGACGAGATTCCGTCTGTTGCTATGGATCAGGCAGAAGGGTATAAGTTAGCTCTGGAGCATCTGGTATCAAGAGGATACACTCGAATTGCGAATGCATTTGGCAGGGCTGAAAGTTTGAATACCCAAAGCCGCCGTGAAGCCTATGAATCTTTCATGAAGAGTAGAGGCATGCATGTGTGGACTGAAGCATATCAATATTCCGTATTTAGCTCCTCCGATGGCGAAGAAGCCATGCGAAGAATGGCTGAGGGGCCAGAACTTCCACAGGCCGTATTATGTTCCAATGATTATGCAGCCATCGGCATTCTGAGTGAAGCACGTAGACGGAATATTCAGGTACCGGAACAACTCGCCATTGTGGGGTTTGATGATATCGAGCTTTCCCGTGTTCTTGGAATCACGACCATACACAATCCGATTGCGGAGCAAGCCACCCAGGCTTTCCATCACTTGTGGGCTGTGTTGGGTAAAACAGAGTTGAAGACAGAGCAGCTGACATACCAGCTGATTGAGCGTGAGACGACTTGAATCCATAAGACCTGATGTGGGAATCTGATTTTATGGATTCAATAATTATTCAAATTTGAAGCATCTTCAAATCGGAGTCATACGTTATACTGAATATGAGCTTCAGAACGACATATCTGTACGGAGATGTGGCGTGAGATTTTTGTATCATGTTACAAGTTACATATTTCACAAACGATTAGCAGGAAAGGTGAGAATGGACTTTATGAAGACAGTGACAGGCCGATTCAGAATTGCGGGCATATGGGAGGGCGTATCCTTACTTCTATTGATTTTTATTGCTATGCCTCTGAAATATTTTGCAGATATCTCTTCCGCTGTAGCAGTAATGGGCATGATTCATGGTATTTTGTTTCCTTTGTACCTTATTGCACTAGTGCATTTGGCTCTGGTCAAAAAGTGGAAGATGACACGCTGGTTAATGGGTGGACTCGCCGGTCTACTGCCGTTTGGAACTTTTGTATTCGAATCTTATCTTCGGAAGAGAGATTGGAAATAAAAATCAATAAGAATAAATGAAAGCAGGCGACTAATTCAGATGTTATCCGAATTGTCGCCTGTTACTTTCTGTACAAGTACTACTTTACTGTACCTTGCTGACGATCGGACAATAAGCTGACTCCAATATCGCCAGAGGCATTCGACACAGGTGCATATGCTGAGAAGGAAGTAACAACTACCAGAGCAGTGAACAGAAATAAGAATGATTTTTTCATACCCTAACCTCTTTCATATGGGGATATATTCCATTTGATTCTAACGCATATAGGCTATACTTGAAAAGAAAAAGTTTAAATGAGCAAGCTATTGAATGACTGAAAGGGTTGAGTTGCTATGAAAGATATTCATGAGTTAACCTCCATAGAAATGGTTGAAGAAGTTATTCAACAACATGAATTGGTTTTTTTGTATGTATCTCGTCCAGAGTGCAGTGTATGTCACGCTTTACTCCCCAAGATCAGGGCGTTGCTGGAATCTTATCCATCAATATACCTGGGTCACATTAATGCTAATGATGTGGAAGAGGTTGCGTCCAAGTTTCTTATTTTTACCGTTCCAACAATGATCATGCTTGTAGAGCAGAAGGAATATATTCGAGCGGATCGTTTTGTTCGCTTGGAACGTCTGGAAGAGCAGCTGCAACAGATTCACTCCATGTATATCCAAGATGAGGAATAGAAAGCTAAACCTTCATGAACGGCGGCTCATACATGAGCCGTTTTTTTGCGCCCGCAGTGGTATATAGCTATGAAAAAAGTACATGACGCCTGAACTCACAAATTAAAGTGTTGCCATGAAAACGGTTTTATGATAATTTAAACATTATAAAAACGTTTTTATAGTAAAGGAACAAAACTTATGGCTAAGATAACGATTAAAGATGTAGCAAGGGAAGCGGGCGTATCCATATCGACGGTCTCCAACGCCTTGAATGGTGTGGATGTCTTGAACCCAGAGACGAAATCACATGTTCTTAAGGTGGCAGAGCGTTTAAATTATGTGCCCAATCTGAATGGCAAGCTGTTGAAGTCCGGTCAAACCAAAATGCTTGGTTTTTTCACTACAAGTGTATCGGGTCCGTATTTCTATAAGCTGGTTGAATCAATGTCTCGTGAATGTGATCGTCTTGGGTATGGTTTGAATGTATTTGTGACCAAGGATAAACACGTTATTATGAGTAATATTCTGGGTCGGCGGGTGGATGGTGTCATTATCTACGAAGAGCTTCGGATTGATGAGCAAGATATTATCGCCATGGAGAAAGACAAGATCAAGGCGGTTTTTCTGGATCGGGTCTATCAGAGTGATACGATGGGAAGTGTCATTTTTGACTCGTATGTGGCTGCTTATGAAGCAACCAAGTATTTAATTGGGCTGGGGCACAAGAAAATTGCTTATATTTCGGGTGTGGACACGATGTTTGACAGTGTGCAGCGTAGAGACGGCTATTTGGCTGCCTTGCATGAATACCAGCTTCCAATCGATGAAGATTACATTATACAAGGGTATTTTGAGGAGGAGAGCACGTATAGTGCGATAAAATCTTTTCTTCATTTGCACCCCGGCAAGCGGCCTGATGCATTTCTTGCAGGGAATGACTTGAGTGCAA
The DNA here is from genome assembly GCF_038003195.1 of Paenibacillus sp. FSL M7-1414. Taxonomy (NCBI): domain Bacteria; kingdom Bacillati; phylum Bacillota; class Bacilli; order Caryophanales; family Paenibacillaceae; genus Paenibacillus; species Paenibacillus sp. FSL M7-1414. The sequence continues at coordinate 3,150,761 of NZ_JBBOOS010000001.1, forward strand.
TTGGCTGTATGCATGCGTTGAAGTCTGAGGGCTTTGAAGTGCCTCAAGATGTTAGTGTCGTGGGTTTTGACGATATTGATATCGCACAGTATTTTTCTCCACCGCTTACAACGGTAAGAAATCAAATTGCAAGACAGGGTATCCTGGCAATCAATCAACTGGTGGGTATGATTAAGGAGAAAGAACAAGGGGCTGCGCAAAAATTGGCGGGTGAGCTGGTGGTTAGAGGTTCAAGCCATGTGAAGATCGACCGGAAAGACTACCGTACATAAGTTGACTCAGCTTCTTCTCCGGTCTTTTTTTACATAAATAAAAACAAAGGGGTTTTTTATGTCGAAAAATAAAAACGTTTTTATATAAATGTATGTATGATGGAGGGGAGTAAAAAAACGTGGATAAATTAGCCGTAGAGACTTCAACCGGTAAAAATGCGATCAGTCCCAATGGGAAGAAACCCATCGGGCAACGGATTAAAGAATTCATAGTCGATTATCGGAGACAATGGGAGATTCAATCAATGATTATCCCGGGCATTATATTTATGATTATTTTCTGTTATATCCCGATTTACGGTTTAACAATTGCCTTCAAAAATTACACGGTCATTGATACGCTGGCTACTGCTCCTTGGGTAGGGCTGGATAATTTCAGAATCATTTTGTCAGACAAATACTTCTGGGATGCAGTTGTGAATACACTGGGGATCAGTTTTTTGAAATTGGGTATAGGCTTCGTCATTCCCATTATTCTCGCGATCATGATCTATGAGTTAAACAGCGGACGCTTCAAGAAGTTTGTGCAAACGGTTTCATATTTACCTCACTTTTTGTCCTGGATCGTACTTGGGGGAATGCTGATCACCTGGTTTTCGACAACGGGCTTATTTAATCAGTTGTTACTTAGCCTGGGAGTGATCTCGCAACCGCAGAACATCTTGCTGGATGCAGGAAAGTATTGGTGGATTGCTACGTTATCGGATATTTGGAAAGAAGCAGGTTGGGGAACGATTCTGTATCTGGCGATCATGGCAAAGATTGATCCTACGTATTATGAAGCGGCCAAAATTGATGGTGCAAGCCGTCTTAGACAGATCTGGAATATCACATTGCCTAATATGAGATCCATTATCAGCCTAAATCTGATTTTAACTGTAAGCGGTTTATTAGGGTCCAATCTGGATCAGACACTGGTCCTCATGAACTCCCAGAACCGCGACAAAGCAGAAGTCATTAATTCGTACGTCTATCGTATGGGGATGTCTCAGGGCGACTTTTCATATGCAACGGCCGTTGGCTTGGGTGTCTCCATCATCTCTGTCATTCTACTCGTCACGGCAAACAAAATCACAAGCAAATTAAACGATAATCAATCTGTGTTGTAGAAGGAGGCATCCCGCGTGAATGGAAAGGTGGCAAAAGAAGATCTCGATAGTCGGATCTTTGATACCTTAAATATGATTTTGTTAATCATCTGTACGATCGTTATTCTGGTCCCGCTCTGGAATGTCATCATCTCTTCCTTTAGCTCAGGCAAAGCGTTGGCGGAAGGTGGGTTCATCTTCTGGTCACCGGAATTCTCGCTGGAGAATTACAGAGCTGTATTCAATGATCAGGGCATCTGGCAGGCCTTCTTCATATCGGTGTCCAAAACAACGATTGGCGTTGTTACACATGTGTTCTTCTGTGCCATGGTTGGTTACGGTCTGAGCAAAAAGTACATAAGAGGCCGTAAATTATACGTTGCCATGGGTGTTATTACCATGTTCTTCTCGGGCGGCATGATCCCGACATACCTGTTAATCAAATCACTTGGATTGTTAAACAGCTTCTGGGTGTACATTATTCCGGCGTTGTTCAGCTTCTATGATGTCGTAATTCTGATGAATTTCTTCCGGAATGTCCCGGATTCGCTGGAAGAATCGGCCAAGATTGACGGTGCAGGCGATTGGCATATTTTCCTGAAAATCTTCATTCCACTCTCCATGCCTGCCATGGCTACAATTGCGCTATTTAATGGGGTGGGGCAATGGAACGACTTCATGACAACCAAGTTATACATTACCGATCAGTCACTGTATCCACTTCAGATGATGTTGTATGAGATTATCGTTCAGTCCCAGACACAATCCATGCAAAATGTCGGGGGTTCGGCTGTGATAGAAACAACGACCAAAGGCGTGCAGCTAGCCACCATTGTCATTACGACACTCCCTATCGTGCTGATCTATCCCATCGTTCAGAGATACTTTATCTCGGGAATGATGCTCGGAGCAGTCAAGGAATAGGAGCAACCAATACCCCATTTTGAGGAGGAACAAAAATATGTTGAAGTTGAACAAGGCAGCAGGCAAAAAAGGGATTAAATTGCTCGCAACACTGCTCACAGCCGTACTTATGATTACAGGTTGCAGTGGTGGATCGGGGGGCTCTAGTGAAGGGAACTGGGTATCCATTGAAGATCGTTATACGGTTGACCCGGAAAAGCCAGCTTGGCAGTTGGATAAAAAGGAAGAGGCTACCGACCTGACATGGTACGTCAATGCGGACTGGTGGAACACTGATTTTGGCAAGGACATTGTTACCAAGAAAATCAAAGAGGATCTGAACATCAATATTAAATTTATCACAGGTGATGATACCAAGTTAAACACCTTTTTCGCCGGTGGAGATATGCCTGACTTGCTGACCGTATTTGACTCCAATTCTCCTGTGGTACAAAAAGCTGCAACCTGGGCGATGCCGCTGAACGATCTGGCGGAAAAATATGATCCTTACTTCAATAAGGTAGCGGCTGCCGATACATTGAACTGGTTCCAATTGGCGGATGGTAAAACCTATGGTTACCCGAACTATTCCAATACACAGGAGGATTATGATAGCGGTAACATTCCTGCCAAAACGGCATTTATCATTCGTAAAGATGTGTACGAAGCTTTGGGTAGTCCGGTCATTGGAACGCCAGAAGAATTCCAGAATGTGATGAAACGAATTAAGCAAGAGTTCCCTGCGCTGATTCCATTCGGCTTTAATGCCGTAGGAGAAGGAACGGGTTCACTCGGAGATACGTTGCAAGACTTCATTGGTGTTCCGCTTGAGAACGAGAATGGAGAATTCTATGATCGTAATCTGGATGAAGATTACCTCACGTGGTTGAAAACATTGAACACCGTGTATAGAGACGGCAATATCAGTGATGACAGTTTTGCCGATGATGGAACCGCTTTTGAGGAAAAAGTGAAGTCCGGTAAATATGCGACCATGCTGCTTGACGGTACACCTCAACAAGGAGGAAACCTGCAAATCTACATGAGTGCCAATCCAGGCAAAGAATATGTTGCTATCGATGGACCGCAGAGTACCAAAGGTAATGCACCAACATTGAATCAATCCGGAATAACCGGGTGGATGATCAATTTCATTTCCAAGGACTGTAAAGATCCGGCCAAGGCCATTCAGATATTCACATACTTGCTGAGTGAAGAAGGACAGACGCTTATGAATTACGGGATCGAAGGGGAAACCTACCAAACCAAAGCCGACGGTAGTGTAGAATTGCTGCCAGCAGTGAAAGACATGCAACTGAATAACGCAGATCAATTCAAAAAGGATTATCGGATGGGTGAGTTTATGTTCTTCGGTCATGACCGCCACAAAGCACTCAGTGCAGATGCTTTTCCGGAAGCGATTAAACAGATGCAGGAGTGGGGCAAAGGCAAGCTGAAACCACACTTTATTCTGGAGAATATTAGCCCGGATCAAGGTACACCTGAAGCTCGTGCGTTGTCAGCAATCAATACGAAGTGGAATACAACGCTGGTCAGTATGGTACGGTCCAAGGATGATGCCTCGTATGACAATGCACTGGCTTCTTACAAGTCATTTTTAGGTGAGAACCGTTGGGAAGAGATTGTGAAGGTACGCAGTGAAAAGATGAAATTGAACAAAGAGAAACTAGGCATTCAATAATAGAAATACAAAGGAGAATCCTATGACGACATTTAAAATGTACAAATCTACGGGTGAAGAAGATTTATTTGTATCTCTATCCCAAGAGCAATTGAAACCACTAGATGCTGATAAGGAGACAACGACCATCCATCTGGATGATCAGTTAACGTATCAGGAGATGGACGGATTTGGTGCTTCTTTTACCGATTCATCTGCCTATTTGATCAACCAAATCTTGAGTGAGGAGCAGCGGGAAGAGGTTATGACCCGGCTGTTCCATCCAGAGAAAGGTATTGGGCTCTCGGTCATCCGAAATCCGATGGGAGCTTCGGACTATGCGAGAACGATATACAGTTATAACGATATGCCAGAACAGAAGGTAGACCCGAAATTAACCCAATTCAGCATTGTACATGATGAAGAGGACGTTATTCCTTTAACGCAAAAGGCGTTGGCATTGAACCCTGAAATGAAACTGTTTGCTTCACCATGGAGTGCACCGGGATGGATGAAAACGAGCGGATCGATGATTACCGGACAGTTGAAGGTTGAATGGTATCCCGTTTATGCTGAATATTTCGTGAAATACATTCAAGCGTATGGCAAGCATGGATTACCGATCCATGCCATTACACCACAGAATGAGGCGCTTTATGAACCCGGGCACTATCCTGGTATGTTGATGCCAGCCGAGGCCCAAGCAGATTTTATCAAAAACCATCTCAAACCAGCCTTTGTGCAAAACGATATTCAAACCAAAATTCTCTGTTACGATCACAACTGGGATCAACCGGACTATCCCCTGACTGTACTTGAACAAGCGGGAGAGGAAGTGGATGGCGTAGCCTGGCATTGGTACGGGGGCGATGCTTCTGCTCAAACGAAGGTTTATGAAGCTGTTGCAGGGAAAGAAGTGCATTTCACTGAAGGTTCGGGTGGAGAGTGGATTCCGCCATTTGAGCAAGCCTTCTCAAATGTGATGCGAACGGGAATTCAGATTCTTCGCAATTACAGCAAGTCCTTTGTACTTTGGAATATGGCACTTGATGAGAACAACGGGCCGACAGTTCCGGGATTTGGCCGCAGTACGTGTCGTGGGATCGTACAGGTGAATCAGCAAACAAAGGAACTTACGTATACACTTGATTATTATGCTCTGGCTCATTTCAGTGCTGTGATCCGCCCGAAGGCTGTTCGGATCGAATCAACATCCAGTGATGATGGAATTTGTTCTGTGGCTTTTAAAAATGCCGATGGTTCCGTAGCTGTAGTCCTCTTCAATGATGGGGAGAAAACGGGCAACATACAGGTTAAGCTGCGCGACGATGTATTGATGAAGTTCCAGCTGGAAAGCAAGAGTGTCTTGTCCGTATTGATCACAGATTAATAAATAGATGGAGTTATAAGTAGGCTTCATCAGAAAAGAAACCAAAAGAAGCGATATCCGGAATGTACTCGGATATCGCTTCTTTTGGTGAAATTCATCTGATTCAGGGTTATATTATACGGGTTGAATGGCGAGATGGGGTGTCCCGCTACTTTCATCAACGAACAGTATATATTGATTGCCAGCAGTCCCTGTTAAGACCAGACCGGGTTGACCTGCAACACCAGGATTGTAATATCTGAATTGTTGCAAAACGGGGAGGGAGACTGGAAGAGTAGGTTGATTAAGTGCCATTAATTGTGTAGCGGCCTTAACGCTATCTCCAGCTTCAATCACTCCGCCTACACCCAAATGGTTGACAATCGAGGAGCTGGCGTTGATTTGAAGGCTTCCTGTTATGGTCTGACTGCCATTGACGTTTAGATCGACACCAACGGTTTGATTACCATTAACTTGCAGATCTTGGTTAATGGTCTGATTACCGGTGACAAGGATGCTATCAAATGTTGGCAAAGATATCATCTCCTATATAGTATTCTTATATTCTATGAGGACAAGATCTGGAATGATCCGGGTGGCTACACATTATATACTTGGGATAAAGCCCCTTTTGCAGATAAAGAGTTAGCGAAACACTATTTCGTGCATATTGTAGGCAGAGAATGTTTTCGCATGGAACAGGAGGGTTTGTTATCCAAAAGAAGTCAAGAACGCAGGTTAAGTCCACGAAAAAGAAACGTTCAGTTCATGATGCGAACCGGTTATTCCTGAGACAGATGAATGTGGTTCTGAACAGGAAACTCAAATCCATGCGTAAACATATGGAAGTACAGCAATTGGAACTGAATCAGCAATGGCTGAAAATGATGCAGGTGGGAAGCATACCTACCCGAGAAGTACCAAAAGTGATCTATAAGGAGTTAAATGTGCTTCTTATCACTCCTTGTAATGACCGAGAAATGTCATCACATTGTGTCCTGATTGAACAGAGTCTGAAACATCTCGTGAGAAATGTGAATGAGATTAAATATATCGAAACCGTGTCAGCCTGTTTGTCTTCCTATGATGTTGACCTGATTATGGTTATCGGAAGCCGAGAAAACTTGCCGGATGAGAATATTACAGCATTAAGGACATCCACCGTGAAAAAGGCCATCTGGTTGTCTGCCGATCAACAAGTGAATCAAAGCGAAACTATTCTACCGATTTTTGATCACGTGTTTACACAACATTCAACCCAAATAAGCGATGATCAGCATCATATGGGAAGCACTGGTAGTCATGAACTGTTCATGCCACCTGATCCACATATATTCTGTCCGCAAGCTGTTCCCTCGGAGTACGAATCGGATGTTTATATCATCGGGGATGCAGAATCGGATGGCATCGTCAACGCTGTTGCCAAATCGGGTCTTTTGGATAACAAAAAGGTTCGGGTAGATGGAAAGGGTTGGGCACAGATCGGGGATTTCAAGCCTGTTCATACGAATGAAGCTCGTCAGATGTTATATAACGGAAGCAAACTGGTTATTCATCGTGGCGAATCAATCAAAAACGTGATGGAAATTGCCGCATGTGGGACGTTTCAACTCATAGGACCATCTGTGAATCAGAGCAACGTGATTGACCTTAGTAACTTTCAACAATACAACTCTTGTGAAGAGCTCACTCAGAAGTTTGAACTTTACTGGCATAGTGTTGATGCAAGGAGACTGGCCGCTAGCCATGCTCTGGCATACATGAAATATAATCAATCCCATCTACAAAAAACATTGCGACTGCTGGATATCATTTTCATATAAATCATCCCAAAAATCACAGGAGCGTAGGCTGCATCATGTTGCTGCATTGGAGGAGTTCTGATTGAAGGTAATTGCTCTGCATCTGCCCCAATTTCACCGGATTGAGGAGAACGACCGATGGTGGGGGGACGGTTTTACCGAATGGACGAATGTAAAAAAAGCCGCGCCTTTATATTCGGGTCATCATCAGCCTAAACAGCCATTTCAGGGGAAATATTATGACCTTTCCGATCCAGATGTACGAAAGTGGCAAGCGGAAACGGCTAAACAGCATGGCATTTATGGATTTTGTTATTATCATTATTGGTTCAAAGGCAAGCGTTTGCTGGAAAAACCAGTGAATGAAATTTTGGATAGTGGGGAGCCTGATTTTCCTTTTTGCTTGTCCTGGGCCAATGAGACATGGACAAGAAAATGGGATGGGCAAGAATCCGATATTCTCATGGCCCAGAATTATGGGGATCGAGAGGATTGGGAAGAACATTTTAATTATCTGGTAAAAGTATTTAAGGACAAACGATATATTCGAGTGGAAGGTAAGCCGTTGTTTGTGATCTATCGACCAGCCAGTATTCCGCAATGTGAGGAAATGATTCAGTTTTGGCGTGAATTGGCTTTGAAGCATGGCCTGAAAGGGATTCATTTTGTGCAGACCATTGGTGGATTCCCTACATTTAATCGTCAGGTCTTTGATGCGAGTATGGAATTTGAACCGCATTATACGTTTGCACATGGACATATGAATGGAATCTGGATCGAAATGAACATCAAGGGACAGCAGCATATTGCTGTGAATTACGACAAGGTATGGTCCTCCATTCTCGAACGAACACCACACCGTAACGGAGAAATTGTCTATCCAGGTGCTTTTGTCAATTGGGATAATACACCGCGGAGAGGTGTTGACGGACAGAGTACGCTCGGGGCCACCCCAGAGAAGTTTGGGCTGTATCTGTCCAGACAGATGGAACGAGCGAGGACGCTGTACAAAAGTGAATATCTTTTTGTTAATGCCTGGAATGAGTGGGCGGAAGGGGCATATCTTGAGCCGGATCAAAACTATGGTTATGCTTATTTGAGAGAACTCAAGAAAGTAACTCAGCATGAATCGAACAGAAACAAGTCTATAGGAGGGAGTTCCGAATGAGGGAACTCTCTCTTTGCTTTGAGTTTATTTATAGACCATGTTTCGTTGTAAGTACCGTTTGTTGTTTGCGGTACTCCGTTGGAGTTAACCCTGTATGCTTTTTGAACTGTCTGGAGAAATAATACAAATCACTGAAACCGAGATGCTCGGCGATGGTGGTTATTGTGTTCGGGGTGCAGGCCAGCAACTCCTTGGCCTTATCGATTTTTTTGCCAGTAATATAGAGGATCGGAGGAACACCGATCTGCTGCTTGAAGAATCGAATGAAATAATTCGGATGCATGTAGGCGATCTGGGCCAGATCCTGAACCGAAATATTCTCTTCGATGTTGGAATCAATATAAGCCAGAATGGTGGACAGTTTCTCCATGACAGGCACGTTAATAAAAGAGATCTGATCCAGATCCAGATTCATTATATAGTGGGACAGTAGCTCGGTTAGTTTGCTCTTGGCCATCATATGGCCATAGACTTCATCGGATTTTGCATATGTAAGGATACTGCTGAAGATTGCTTGAATCAACTCAGGTTGATCTATCGTACAGATGTGTGGGAATTTCAGAATTTGGAACAAATTGATTCCCCCAACCTTTGCGCTAAAGTGACACCAATATTTGAGAAAAGGACGGTCATTAATAGCAGAGTAGGACTGTTGGATCCCCTCTGGCATTAAAATAAGCTGATTAGGTGCAGGGTAATACTCCTCATCCCCAATTTTGAGCCAACCTTCACCTTCGCATATGAAATAAAACTTGCTGTAATCGGGCGTGTAATCCAGATCCCGCCAATCCGTATCGCACCGATTGTAATTGACCATGAATAATTCGACTTGGAGATTGGACAGGTAGTTCGTAAGCAAAGTTTGATGATTCATACTTTTCATCTCCATACAAGGTTATTATTGTCCATCTAAAAGTTAGTGTTCTGCATGTCTATCTTTCGGCCGTAGTACTACAATACAACTACAGACAATAACAGAAGGGATGAGAACATCTCATGGACAAAAACGAATATTTGCAACATATTGAAGCAACGATTGAGAGCGGTAAATTCAAGGACAACTGGAGTTCGCTTAGCACCTTCCAAGTTCCAGAATGGTACCCAAAAGCGAAATTCGGCATATTCATTCACTGGGGGCTATATTCTGTACCGGCCTATGATAGCGAATGGTATTCGCGAAATATGTACATACAAGGCACCAAAGCTTTTGAACATCACCTTGAGGTGTATGGACCTCATAAGGACTTTGGATATAAAGACTTCATTCCGATGTTTCGTGCAGAGAAGTTTGATGCAGACGAATGGGCAACGTTATTCAAACAGGCTGGAGCCAGATATGTTATGCCTGTGGCAGAGCACCATGATGGTTTTCAGATGTACAAAAGCTCTATCTCTCACTATAACACATATGAAATGGGGCCCAAACGGGATCTTCTGGGTGAGATGAAGGTTGCATACGAGAAGCAGGGGCTGACATTATGCGTGTCGTCTCACCGCGCCGAGCACTGGTTCTTCATGTCTCACGGGAAGGAGTTTGATTCAGATATTAAGGAACCCCTGGAGCGTGGGGATTTCTATTGGCCTGCCATGCCTGAACCCAAGGATCACTTCGACTTGTATGACTCACCTCCAACCGAGGAGTATCTGGAGGACTGGTTGATTCGCTGCTGTGAACTGGTCGATCAATACCAGCCAAAGGTCTTTTATTTCGATTGGTGGATTCAAACGGTTGCGTTCAAACCCTATCTTAAAAAATTTGCTGCCTATTATTATAACAAAGGCGAAGAGTGGGGCGTGCCTGTAGCTATCAATTATAAACATGAGGCCTACATGTTTGGGAGTGCCGTTCCGGATGTGGAGCGGGGACAGTTCGCTGAGCTCAAGCCCTATTTTTGGCAAACGGATACAGCTGTCGCTAAAAACTCATGGTGTTATACGGAAAATAATAACTATAAAACGGCTGAAGAGATCATTCGGGATCTCGTCGATATTGTAAGCAAAAACGGAAATTTACTGCTGAACATTGGGCCAAAAGCAGACGGCAGCATACCGGAAGAAGATCGTGACATTTTGCTGAGCATTGGCAAGTGGCTGGAAGTGAATGGGGAAGCGATCTATGACACGTCATTCTGGCGTACGTTTGGCGAGGGTCCGACAGAGGTGAAAGAAGGGCAATTCACGGATGGGGATACGAAGATATTTACGAGTGAAGATATACGGTTTACGTTAAAAGAAAGCAGTCTGTATGCCACGGTTCTTGCCTATCCAGATAACGGGGTGGTGCAGATTAAATCCCTGAAGGAAAATTCTCATCATTTTCAAGGGGTCATTCAAGATATTCAGGTACTTGGTTACGAGGAACAACCGAAATGGGAGAGAACAGCGGACGCACTGATGATCACAACGACAACTGTGAAGAGTAATGCACCGATTGTTTTCAAAATTAAATTGGACTAGTCAACAAAGATAAATTAAATACTGTAAATATAAAAAGGGCGCATCCAGGAGTATTGTACTCATCGGATAGCGCTCTTTTGGTTGGGCTATACATAAGGCTGTCTTCCATGCAAAATCCTCTCCATGATAATGGAGGCTGCTCCAAGCTGAAAACGGTAATTCGGAAATTTGCTTATATAATAATCACGAAATTCTTGCTTGTTAATATACTGATATCATCAAACCAGTGATGTTCGCCTGTAATGGATTGATTGAGACTCACTAAGGAGGATCTGCAAAAGATGAAACCAAAGAAACGCATCAGATATGGTTGGAGCGGATTTAAGAAAAAAAAAGCTGAGGACTGTGACCATCCCCAAGAGCAGCACAAAGAACACCATCACGAGCACCATCATAACCACCACAATCATCATCACAATAACCACCATCATAAGTGTTTTGACAAAGAAGCCGAATTCCTTCTCAAATTAATTGGTGAGTTGAAGGGAGCAATTGTACAGGTTTTTGCCAATCCCACGCCTCACAATGTTTCACTTCTGATTGAGGTACTGCGTAAATTACTGGCTCTGGTTCATTGCTCGGATTTGAAAAAGGGAACCAAGGCAGATCTCGAAGCGGTCTTGGAGCTTACCATTGTATCTGCAGAGGCCGTTCCATTTTCTCCTGTCAGTGTGGGAACCAATTTGCAGCAATTGCTGGATGTGCTCCTATCTGTCATTTTACAGGGGAATATCGATTCGGCTGAGAAAGATCAACTGGTCATTTTGATCCGGGCGACCGAATTGGCTATCACAACAGGGCTTAGAAACATAGGCAGTCAAGGTCCGGCAGGACCTGCAGGACCAGCGGGTCCTCAGGGCGTACCTGGTCCACAAGGCCCGGCTGGCGCTGCTGGTGCTCAGGGTGGTGTAGGTCCAGCTGGTACACCCGGAGCTGCTGGTGCCCAGGGACCAGCAGGTGCAACAGGTGTTACTGGAGCAACGGGTGCGGCAGGCCCAGCAGGTGGCGCAACAGGAGCGACAGGTGTAACGGGGAGTACAGGAGCTGTTGGGGCAGCGGGCGTTACAGGAGCAACAGGTGATCCTGGCGTAGCAGGAGCCACCGGAGTCACCGGGGCTACCGGGGCAGCTGGACTTGCGGGAGTCACCGGGGCAACGGGTGCAGCCGGAATTGCTGGGGTAACCGGGGCTACCGGCGCAACTGGGATTGCGGGAGTAACTGGCAGCACTGGTGTTACAGGAGCTACGGGTTCGGGCGCCATCATACCATTTGCTTCTGGCGGACCTGCCATATTAACAACGGTTCTTGGTGGACTGGTTGGAACGACAAGCCTTATCGGTTTTGGCAGCTCGGCAACAGGAGTCAGCATTCTGGGTGGCACGATTGATTTAACGGGAACGATTGTCGGACCACTCATTAACTTTGCGTTCTCTGTTCCACGAGATGGCGTTATAACTTCCATTGCTGCCTATTTTAGTACAACAGCAGCCTTGGCCTTGGTCGGTTCAACGGTGACCATCACTGCGCAATTATTCAGTTCACCTACTCCTGATAATGCATTTACTGCGGTTCCGGGGGCGGTCGTTACACTGGCACCTCCACTCACCGGTATTATTGCATTGGGTAGTATCTCCAATGGTATAACAACCGGATTGGCTATACCTGTGACTGCACAGACACGTCTTCTACTGGTGTTCTCGGCAACGGCAGCCGGACTTTCTCTTGTGAATACCGTTGTTGGTTATGCAAGTGGTGGCGTGAACATTACATGATGAGATATAAATTTTGATATGAACGACATGAGAGTTCTCATGTCGTTCTTTTTCTTGATTTGAAATTTTGAGTATCAGGTCTCGGTTATATAGAACTACTACAAACTATTATTCATCAAAAAAATGCATGAATACGAAAAATAAGCTGAAATACGTAAGCGACATGAGACACATAAAAGCATTAAATAGACTTATTTTCTATAATTTTCAATAAAGTGCTTGTATATATCGAATAATGATTTTATACTATACCAATAAAATCCAATTAAATTCCTAATCGACTATTATATGTAATTAAAATGTTTAACTACTCACTCGAATCACGATCGAAAGTCATATCCACCACTCCTTAGCAAGCGTTCTGCTAACGCTCCAGATTACCCTTCCACATGAATGCTTACAGACATTCACTCTCATTGGATTATTCAAACACCCAAACTATTCACTCACATGGTTTAATCCGATTCATTCAATCTCCTAAACTTCCAAGTAAAAAATCATAGACTGATCTGTTATCTCTTCTGACTCATATTGTTCCCTAACCAGACCTGTAAAGGAGGTGAGGCTTTATGTGAAATCCAGGGTATCTATTTCGTACGCAATAAAGGTTATTTTACCGTTTCATTCTGCAGAGAAGGGCATATGTACCAGACTAAATTAAAAAACCGGGTAAAAGGAGTGGAAAAGTTTGATAAAGATTAATCGGTTACGCAAGCCCATCTCCATGGGGCTCTCGCTTCTCCTTGCATTTTCGATCATTCATCCGGTTTCAGCTGAAAACTCCACATCATCCAAATTGGATATGAAATCTGGACTTGCCAAAGTTACGGAATCCAAAGTAAACGCCAAGTTGACCAAAGAATTTGATGGTAGTGAATATGTGACCTATCTGGTGAAAATGAAGGAACAGGTGGATACAGCAGCAGTCTCCAAACAGGCCCTTGAAAAGGCGACCATCGCCAAACAAACGGCTTCAGCCACAAAGCTGTCCGTTCGTAATTCGGTCGTCAGCTCTCTGCGGGAAACGGCCTCGCGTACACAATATCCATTGGAAACTTATCTGGAAAAGGAAGTTGACCTGGGTAAGGTCAAAGAATATAAAAGCTATTTTATCGTCAATTCACTGGCAGTAACGAGTACCAAAGAAGTCATGGAACAGATTGCGCTGCTGCCTGAGGTGGAGAAGATTCTACCGAATGAGACGAGATACTTACAGAAAGCCGAAGTGAGTAAAGAACCGGCGAATGCGGCACCAGGCAAAGATGCTGTCCAAACGCCAGCTAAAGACTCTTCAGTCGGTGTCAAAGACAAAGACAAAGAGCCTGCTGCAAAGGACAAGCTTGCGACAGAGAACGTCGAATGGAACCTGGATTACATCAATGCGCCAGCCGTGTGGGATCGGGGCATCGATGGAACAGGGATTGTTGTTGCCAATCTGGACAGCGGTGTGGATTATACTCACCCTGCGCTTCGCAGCAAATGGCGGGGATTGGATGCCTCGGGCAATATCGTTGATCCCGAACTGAGCTGGTATGATCCGCACAGTAATGCTTCCCTCCCTGCGGACGAAGACGGACATGGTACGCACACGATGGGTACGATGGTTGGCTCCGAAGCAGATGGTACCAACCAGATCGGGGTTGCTCCCGGTGCGAAGTGGATTGGTGTACGGATATTCAATCCGGAAACAACAGATGCCATTATTCTCGATGGTGGACAATGGTTGATCGCTCCGGTGGATGCGGAAGGCAATCTGCATCCTGAACTTGCACCGGATGTCGTTAACAACTCGTGGGGCGGAGGCGCAGGATTGGATGAATGGTTCCGTCCTATGGTCCAAGCTTGGCGTGATGCGCAGATCTTTCCCGAGTTCTCCGCAGGTAATGTAAGACTGACAAATCCGGGTGGTCCCGGCTCTGTTGCGAACCCTGCGAATTACCCTGAAAGTTTTGCCACGGGAGCCACAGATATTAATGGTAACCTGGCTTCCTTCTCGCTGCTGGGTCCATCTCCATATGGGGAGATCAAACCGGAAGTATCTGCCCCTGGTGTGAATATCCGTTCATCAGTTCCGGGCGGTGTATATGAGGGAGGCTGGAACGGAACGTCCATGGCAGGCCCGCATACAACTGCGCTTGCTGCACTGCTGCTTCAGGCCAATCATTCCCTTACAGTGGATCAGCTGGAGCAGATCATTACAGATACAGCCACGCCGAGAACCGATAGTCAGTATCCGACATCTCCTAATAACGGCTACGGTCACGGCATTATTAATGCCCTTGATGCTGTGGGTTCTGTACTCGAAGGAATTGGCACAGTATCCGGCAGAGTGGTTACGGCCGGAGATGATCTGGAAGAGCCAGTACTGGCACATACCCCTGTTAATTCAGCCTTTACAGGCATTGATATACCATTAACCGCTCATGTGACAGATAACGTCGCAGTAGTCTCCGTCGAGGCTTTTGCCAAAACGACAGGCACCAACCAGTACGTTTATCTACCGATGAACCGGATTGCTGGAGATAACAAAGATGGGACATATACAGCGACCATTCCGGCATTTCTGATTGAGCCGCAAGGTGTGGAGTATTATATCCGCGTGAATGATTACGGCAACAACGGATTCGAAAGTCAGATATATAAAGTGGCTGTATCCAATGGTATTCAGCCAGGATATCTTCAGGATTTTGAAGAAGATCAGCTGGGCTTCACGACTGGCGGAACCGGAAGTACCTGGGTATGGGGAGTACCAAGTAGTGGTCCTGGAAGTGCATACTCCGGTGACAAGGTGATTGCAACCAATCTGCAAGGAACTTATGTGGCGAATAGCAATGCATATCTGCTTGCGCCGCCTATTGATCTAACCGAGAGTCCAGAAGGTGCGTTATTATCCTTCAAGCACTGGTATGACCTGGAGAATAACATCGATTTCGGCAAGGTATACATCGCTTCCGAGGATAGCGATTATGTGTTCGAAGAGCTGTTAACCTTCACGGGTACAGGTGGCAATTGGAAGACACAATATGTGGATCTTCGCGAATACGCGGGACAGCAGGTGTTCATCAAATTCAATCTGACGAGCGATAATTCATTGCAAAAGGCTGGCTGGTACATTGATGATTTCGCTGTAGAAGAACTGGATGAGATTGCTCCGGGTGCTCCTGCCGGATTGTCTGCGACGGCCGATATTCTTGGTAATGTAGCCTTGAGCTGGACGGGTCCGAGCGATGAGGATCTCGAATCCTATATCGTATATCGCTCCACAACCGCAGGTGCAGGTTATGAATCCATTGGAACTGCAACAGGAAAAACGTTTACAGATACGGCCACGGTGACAGATTCGACGTATTATTATACCGTTGCCGCACTTGATTATAGTGGCAATGAAAGCGACAAATCGAATGAGGTCTCCATTACAGTAGAGGTGCCTCAGGATATCTACATCGATCATTTCGATGGCAGTGATGATAATGGCTGGACTCATTCAGGAACCAAAGATGAGTGGGAACGGGGTATTCCGGTAACGGGACCTGCCAGCGCGGTTTCTCCACCGAATGTCTGGGCGACTGATCTCGACAATACGTACGAGAGTGGCTCCAACTATTCACTCGTATCTCCGGTCATTGATTTGACGGATGTCTCCGAAGGAACACTCACGTTTAATCATTGGTACGAGATTGAGAGTGGATACGACTACGGGTATGTGGAAGTCACCAAGGATGGTGGAACCACATGGTCAGAACTGGGCAAATTTTCACATAGTACAAACGGTAAACAATGGACACCCGTATTTTATGATCTGGATGCACTTACCGGTAATGAAGTTCAAGTCCGGTTCCGCCTGACCTCAGATAACAGTGTTGTGAAGACAGGCTGGTTCATTGATAATTTCCGTGTACTGGGTGTTGCTGCGGAGACGTTAACGGAGGACAGTGCGATTGTGCTTAACAATGACAAACCAAAACCGTCCTATGATAATCCATGGTACAAAATTTCGCGGACAGACAAAGCGGAATTTAACAAAACGAAACAGCAACAACCGGAAGTTGAAAAACCAGAAACAGGTTCGGTTAACCCACAAAGCCTGCCTGCAAGTGCAACGGTTACCGTACTGGAAACCGGACGTTCGGTGAAGACAGATCCAGCTACAGGCAAGTATAACTTCACACACGTAGCAGGTGATTACACGTTAAAAGCTGAAGCATATGGATATTATCCTCGAACACAGCAGGTAACGATCACGGATGGCAATGGTGCCAAAGCCAACTTTAATTTGGAGGCAATCCCGCATGGACAGATTGAAGGTGTAGTAACGGATGAGCGGACAGGACAACCACTGGCTGATGCTTCCGTTCTCGTGGTGGAAGATGCCAAGGTAGGTGAAGTTCGCACAGGTTCAGATGGCAGCTTCGATATTCAGGTATTGGAAGGAAGTTATACCCTGTCCATCCGGGCTGCGGATTATTACAGTAAAACCGTAACTGTAACTGTACCTGGTAATGGGACAGCAGAGGCAAATGTTGCCTTGAAACCATTCATCGGTTTCCCAGGGGAAATTGCTTATGATGATGGATCAGCAGAGAACGCACGAGCTTTTAACGCTGCGGATAACGCTTGGGCAGTTCGAATGACACCAGAGCTGGAGACCGCTCAACTGACAGGTGCATCGTTCCGATTCTGGAACACAGAGTGGCCTGTGCCTGGAGGTACAACGTTCCAATATGCCGTATATGATGCATCGGGTGCGGGTGGAGCTCCAGGACGACAGCTGGCTGGACCATTCGACGGTACTGCACTTCGTAACGATCAATGGACAACCGTTGAATTCCCAGAACCGGTCATTGTAACGGGTGATTTCTATATCGTGTATGTACAGAGTTTAGCTGGAACTAGCGCTCCGGGACTCGCTACCGATGAGGATGGTCCAAATGCAGGTCGAAGCTGGCAGCGAGTAGGTGGAGCGTGGAGTACTTCACCTGATGAAGAAGGTAACTACATGATTCGTGCAGTTGTGAGATATCCGGTAAATGCACCTGTGCTCACAGCACCTGCGAACACGTATACGAATCAATCAACCTTCACCGTGTCGGGAACGTCTCCGGCATCTGGAGCTCAGATCAAGATCTACAACGGCAAGGATCTGGCTGGCACCACAACGGTGGCAAATGGGAAGTTCTCATACGGTGTGAAGCTCCGTTCTGGCATTAATGCGATTACTGCGGAGGCAGTGGTAGACGGTAAAACAACGGACCGTTCACTCCCCGTAGTCATTATTCTGGATCAGACCAAACCACAATTGACGATTCTCACGCCAGCTCAAGGGGATCGCATCAATGCAGAAGTGGTTCACGTGACGGGTAATGTCGTGGAACAATTCCTCGATAAGGTAACCGTTAACGGACAAACCGTACAAGTGGGTAAAGACAGAAGTTTCAGTCACCGTGTATTGGTCAATGAAGGCGAGAACACAATAACCATTACAGCAACCGATATCGCTGGTAACAAAACAACCGTAACCCGCACCGTCTATGTGGAAACGGCGTTGCCAGAACTTACGAATATTACTCCGGCTGAAGATGTTCAAATCACATCAGGGGAGAGTGTTACCGTTTCATTTGATAGTAAACCTGGTCTGCAAGCATCTTTCCGTATTCAGTTACCTTTGAATCTGAATGCCCAAGGGGCAGGCGAGATTCCATTGGTGGAGACTGAACCTGGTCGTTATACGGGTACGTACACAACACCTTCATCCCTTGTTCTGGATGGTGGAGTCATTGTGATTCGCGCTCAGGATGCAGCAGGCAACAAAGTAGAGGCGGAAGCAGCTGGACGATTGTTCGTCAGCGCAGCACAAGAACAATCCGTTCCAGAACCAGATTCGAGCCCTGAAGAGACTGAAACGGAAGTGGGTCCACCGTCCGCTGAGGGTCTGCAACCTTAATTATGCAAAGTATGACTTGGACGATAACTGCATTTTGACCATCTAAGCAAGAAGCCGATAAGCCGACGTATCAGGGCTTGTCGGCTTTTTGTTGTCTCGATTCACATCTGACGCCTAAGATTACTCGGCTATGGTTATCTACGCCAAATTAATTTAATAATGAACTTTTGAAAATAAAGCATCCATTGGGATGCTTTTTCTTTTGCTCTCACATGTCAGCAGGTGAGTTGCCTCTTTCTTCACATTAATGATATAACATGATATATTAGGATGTAGAACATGAGAAGTATGGGTATTTATGGAGGTGCTTGTATTGGGGAAAGATTCGGCATCCAAGCCGATGTATGAACAGATCTTTGAATCCTTGCGCGAACGGATACAGCTTCATCAATATCAAGTGGGTGAGCGTGTTCCTTCGGAGAAGGAATTATGTGATGAATTCGGAGTGAGCCGGATTACAACTAAAAAAGCACTTGAGATGCTGGCGAGTGAACAATTAATTGTTCGTCAGCCGGGACGGGGTTCTTTTGTAGCCGACACAGCAGAAATGTTACAAGAAAGATCTAACAGACCTGCTCCGCGTGCTACGATCAAAGATCCAGAAAAGAAGCTGCTCATTGGGCTGGTCATCACTAACTTCAGCGATATGTATGGTACAGAACTGTTATATGGTATGGAAGAAGCTTCGCGAGAGCATGATTGTTTTCTCGTACTTAGACGTTCCTTCGGGATTCCCGAGCAGGAGGAACAGAGCATTCAGGAACTGCTGGAACTGGGTGTGGATGGATTGATTATTTTCCCGGCACAGGGTGAATATTTCAGCGATGAGATTCTTAAACTGGTCGTTAACAAATTCCCGTTTGTCCTGATTGACCGGTACTTGAAAGGAATTCCGGCTTCATCTGTCAGTACGGATAATGTAGGCGCGGCGCGAGAAGGGACGAATTATCTGTTCAACCTCGGTCACCGACACATCGCTTTTCTGACGCAGCCTCCGGCGAACACTACACCGATTGAAGAACGAATTGAAGGAATCATTGAGGCTCATAATGATCAAGGGGTGCTGGTGAACAGGGAACTGTGGTTAGAATCTTTTCTTTCGACACTGCCAAGTGTGTTTGATCCTCAAGTCGAGGTCCGTGATGTGGAGACATTGGTGGAACATTTACAGAAATATCCCCAGATTACTGCACTCTTTGCTGCGGAGTATCATATTGCTTTACTTGCAGAACAGGCAGCGGATCGGCTTGGTCTGAGAATCCCGGAAGATATGTCCATCATTTGCTTTGACAGTCCAAACGCTGCCGAAGGAAGCCGTGTAACCCATATGAGACAAAGCCAGTTTGATATGGGAAAACAGGCATTCGAGATGGTGCTTCAAAGTATGCAGAACAACGAAATGACAGTGAACAGGGTTGTTTTGCCTGCCCGATTGGTGAAGGGGAAGTCAACGAGTATGGTGAAACAAAAGGGTTAATTATAACAACTTAATATTCATTGTGTTCAATCAGGGGCTTCGTATAAACGAGGCCTCTTTTTGGTGCGGATAAGATGGGGAGAATTGCTTTAAATGGTATATTATTTGGTGTCTTCAAATTAAAATAACATGCTAATATACAAATAAATATATTGACATAACATTATATTCGTTTTAGGATGATGAAAGCGGTTAACAAACTGGATTAAATAGGAGGACAACATGCTGACACCCAGAGATGATCAAGAAATTTCTCCCTCGATATACGACATGATTGATCAGGTTAACAAACGTATGCCGGACCATCCGGAACTCAACCAAATGTTCAAAAATTGTTTTACCAATACGTTGGCGACTACAATTCAGCGCAAAGAAGATGGAACAACTTTTGTGATTACGGGAGATATTCCTGCCATGTGGTTACGTGATTCTGCCGCTCAGGTCAGACCTTATCTGGTTCTCGCTTCAGAGGATGAAGATATCGCTGACATGATCGCTGGACTGGTTGAACGTCAACTGAATTATATTCTCCTGGACCCTTATGCAAACGCTTTTAATGAGACGGAGAGTGGAAAAGGACATCAGGAAGACCTGACGCAGATGAATGATTGGATCTGGGAACGGAAGTATGAGATCGACTCACTGGCTTATCCGATTCAGCTCAGTTATCTCTTGTGGAAGAACACGGGAAGAACAACTCAATTCAATGATACGTTCCGTAAAGCAGCCCAGATCATCATGCAGTTATGGCAAGTGGAACAGCATCATGAGACGAAATCACCCTACACATTCCAACGTCTGGATGCTCCCGAAACCGATACGCTCACCCGAGAGGGACGAGGTACTGAAACAGTCTATACAGGCATGACCTGGTCGGGATTCCGTCCCAGCGACGATCGCTGTGAATATGGTTATCTGATTCCATCCAATATGTTCGCTGTTGTGGCGCTTCGATATCTTCAGGAAATTGCTGAAGCCGTGTTCGAGGATGAAACGCTGGCAGCGAATGCTAAGCAGTTGGAGCAAGAGATCAACAAAGGTATTCAGGATTATGGCACCGTTGAACATCCGGAATATGGAACCATATATGCCTACGAAACGGATGGGAAAGGCAATCACAATCTGATGGATGATGCCAATGTGCCGAGTCTGCTGTCTTTACCTTATCTCGGATATGTGGAGGAGAACGACGAGGTGTATCAGAATACACGCCGTTTCATTCTTTCCTCACACAACCCGTATTTTTATGAGGGAGCAGCAGCAGCAGGAATCGGTAGTCCGCATACACCGGAAGGGTACATCTGGCATATCGCTTTATCGATGCAGGGGCTGACTACAGAGGATCGCAATGAAAAACTACGATTGCTTCAGCTTATCCATAAGACGGATGCGGATACCGGACTGACCCATGAAGGTTTTTCGGCCAACAATCCACATGAATATACACGTCCATGGTTTTCATGGTCCAACATGCTCTTTAGTGAACTGATTATGGATTATTGCGGATTCCGCGTACAGAAATAGATAGGGAAGCAAGAGATAACCTGCGAGTACATTATAACGTTCGGAGTTCGTTAAATTCCGACAAGAGGAGAGCGAATCATGAGAAAAATATCATTGAAAATGCCGGTAGCAGCAGTTATGACATCCTTGCTCATTCTTACTACAGCCTGTTCGGGCGGAAGCTCAAGCACAGGCACAACCAGTGATGGCAAGAAGGAAGTAACTGTATCGTTCCGTTCTTCAGGATCTGAAGATACACTTACGAAGTTTTTCCAATCAGGCTTGGTGGGTCAATTCGAGAAAGAAAACCCGGATATCAAAATCAACATTGCGCCTGTACTGGCAAGTGAAGGCGATTATACGTCCAAAATGGTTCTGCAAATGAAATCCCCGGATACGGCACCGGATGTCATTGCCGAAGATACATCCATCATCAAATCCGATGCTGCTGCGGGATATCTGGAGCCGCTGGATACACAGGTTCAGGGATGGCCCGATTGGGAAGAACACATCATCGACAACCTGAAGGCAGGGGTTACCGGAGAAGACGGCAAAGTGTACGGCGTTCCGGCTACCTCGGATACACGCGGAATCTGGTACAACAAGGAACTGTTTCAACAGGCGGGACTTGAAGTTCCGTTCAAACCTGCAAGCTGGGCAGAAGTACTCGAAGCAGCACGTACGATCAAGCAAAAACTGCCGGGTGTGACACCACTTAATATGATCGTGGGCAAAGCAAACGGTGAAGGTGTCACCATGCAAACACTGGAAATGCTGCTCTATGGTACGGCGGACACGCTGTATAACGACACCAGCAAGAAATGGGTCGTGAACAGCCCGGGGCTGCTGGATTCCTTCAAATTCATAGATCAAGTGTTTAACACGGATAAAACAGGTCCAACCATGCAGGTTGCCCTGAATGGACAAGCTGGCAGTATTGCATTCCAGCAACAGTTCCCGCAAGACAAACTGGCGATGGCTGTAGATGGTAGCTGGGCAGGTTCGACATGGGCCGAGAACGGTGCTGCTCCAATAGCCAACGTTGAAGAAAAAATAGGTTTTGCACCATTCCCAACACAAAATGGGGAAGAACCTGGAGCAACTACGATGTCTGGAGGATGGGCTTGGTCTGTTCCTGCACAAGCGAAGAACAAGGAAGAAGCTTGGAAATTTATCGAGTTTCTGATGAATAAGGAAAATGCGACTGCACGCGTAGTAGCGGAAGGCAGCCTCAGCCCACGTAATGATTCCACAGAAGTTGAAGGTTATACGGATCGTCCATATACCAAAGAAGCACAGGAACTCTTGAATGTGGCTCACTTCCGTCCAGCGAACGATCAATATGCAGCGGTATCCGCACAATTGCAAAGCATTGTTGAGAGTATTGCCTCTGGCAAGCTGACGCCGGAAGAGGGAGTTACACAATTGAAGGACAACGTATCCCGTTCCCTTGGCGCGGACAGCATCGAAGAGAAATAAGGATATCGATATATTCGGAGGGGGAGGCATAATCTCCCCTTTTTCCGGTTCGAATGGAGAGTGACTTATGAAAAGGAAAGCACCAGGTTCATTTCTGTTTCTCATGCCTTCCGTACTGTTATTACTTGTGTTTTTCATTGTTCCCATCATTCTGACGATCTGTTTTGCCTTTACGAATATGGCTCTGACCGGGGCGGCAGCCAAGAGTTTGGAGTTTGTCGGATTCCAGAATTTCATTAATATGTTCCATGATCCGGACTTCCGGATTAGTGTCTGGCGTACGCTGGTCTTTCTCATCTTCTCCGCAGTGATTGGTCAGGTATTGCTTGGATTCATTCTGGCTCTTCTAATGAAGGAGAAAAATGTGACGTTCCGTCGGGTCATCGGCATCATCGTCATTGCCGGTTGGGTGACACCCGAGATTGTTGTGGCATTCTGTATGGTCGCCTTTTTCAGTGACAATGGTTCATTGAATCAGATCCTCGGCTGGTTTGGGGCGAATCCAGTCTCCTGGTTGTTCAGTTTCCCTATGGTGAGTGTAATTATCGCAAATATCTGGCACGGCACAGCCTTTTCGATGATGGTCTATCAGTCGGCACTGGATGATATCCCGAAGGAAGTTGAAGAAGCTGCGATTATTGACAGCGCCACCGGGTTCCAGATTGTCAGACACATTACGATTCCAATGGTAAAAGGGTCCATTGTGACCAACATGATGTTGGTTACTCTACAGACACTGGGCGTGTTCACGCTGATCTATACGATGACCGGTGGTGGCCCGGGTACTTCGACACAAACCTTGCCGATCTTCATGTACAATCAGGCCTTTGTGAACTATCAGTTTGGATACGGCACAGCCATATCTCTGGTTCTGTTGTTCATCGGTATTGTCGCCAGCCTGTTCTACATGCGATCCATGAAAGTGAAAGTGTAACCATGAAGGAGGTTCGATCCCTATGGTCAAACATGGGCTTCAACGCAAAATCCAGTACGGGATTCTAGTTTTTCTAGGGCTCTGTTTTTTATTGCCGCTGCTCTGGATCATTCTGGCTTCATTTGACCCAAACGCGCAACAGGGTATCAAAATGCCCAGTACCTGGACCATTCAAAATTTCAAGGATGTACTCGGGGATTCGAGCAATCTTCGTTCATTCGGTGTAGGCCTGATTCTGTCGGGAGGACAAGCGATACTGGTTGTTCTGGTATCTGTCCTTGCTGCTTATCCTTTATCCCGTTATGAAATGAGATTCAAAAAAAGCTTCTTGTTATCCATTCTGTTCATGACAGCTCTACCGATTACTGCCGTGATGGTTCCGGTATTTCAGATGTTTCTGTTCTTCAAAATGCAAAATAGCATCATCGCCACGATGTTGTTCCTGACCGCATCCTCACTTCCTTACGGCATCTGGATGATGAAAAATTTCATGGATTCGGTGCCCATTGATCTGGAAGAATCGGCATGGATTGACGGAGCGTCCGTATGGAACGGATTGAGACGAATCGTGGCTCCGCTGATGTTGCCAGGTATTGCAACGATAGCGATATTTACGTTTTCAGGAAGTTGGGGCAACTTCTTTGTGCCATACATCCTGCTCCAGACACCGGAGAAACTTCCGGCATCAGTCACGATTTATCAGTTCTTTGGCAGCCACGGTATGGTTGAATACGGCAGATTGGCTGCATTTTCACTACTTTATACAATGCCTTCGGTTGTGCTATATATTTTCTCCCAGCGTTACATGTCCAAGGGCTTCAGCATGGGCGGGGCAACCAAAGGTTAATGACAGGAGGTACGTAACATGACAACCAAAAAGATGGCACATCTCATCTCGCATACCCATTGGGACCGCGAATGGTATATGCCTTATGAACACCATCATGTACTGCTCATTGAGCTGATGGATAAACTGCTGGATACGCTCGATCAGGACCCGGAATATCGCTATTTCCATCTGGATGGGCAGACGATTATTCGTGAAGATTATTTGCAGGTTCGGCCCGAACAACAGGAGAGGCTCGACCGTTATATTCGTGAAGGACGCATCCATTTTGGTCCATGGTATGTGTTACAGGATGAGTTTCTGACCAGCAGTGAGGCCAACTTACGTAATCTGCTCATCGGTCATCGTGATGCTCGACCTTTCGGTGTGATATCCAAGACGGGATACTTCCCAGACTCGTTCGGAAATATGGGACAGGCACCGCAGATTCTGCAACAGGCGGATATTCATAACGCGATCTTCGGGCGAGGGGTGAAGCCTACGGGATTCAATAATGCGGTGGTTGATGCCGACAGTTACGAATCTCCCTATTCCGAGATGATCTGGCGTTCGCCGGATGGTTCGGAAGTGCTCGGCATTTTGTTCGCGAATTGGTACTGTAATGGGATGGAAGTTCCGGTTGATCCGGAGAAAGCCCAAGTATATTGGGATAAAAATCTGGAGGATGCCGAGAAGTTTGCCTCGACTTCACATCTGCTGTTCATGAATGGTTGTGATCATCAGCCGATCCAGACGGATCTGCCAGAGGCTTTACGCACGGCGGCTGCATTGTATCCTGATGTTGAATTTATTCACTCCAATTTTGACGATTACATTGAGGCGGTTACGAAGGACGTGCCTGAGCATCTGGCGACCATCGAAGGCGAGCTTCGCAGTCAGCACACGGATGGTTGGGGAACACTGGTGAATACGGCATCCGCACGGGTTTATCT
Source organism: Paenibacillus sp. FSL M7-1414 (assembly GCF_038003195.1). NCBI lineage: Bacteria > Bacillati > Bacillota > Bacilli > Caryophanales > Paenibacillaceae > Paenibacillus > Paenibacillus sp. FSL M7-1414. Next base: position 3,176,386 of record NZ_JBBOOS010000001.1, read on the forward strand.
GAAACAGTTGAACCAGCAGGGGCAGACGTTGCTTGAAAAAGTAGCCGAACCACTGGCCGCCATGGCCCATATAGCCGGGGTAAAAGATTATCCGCATCATCTATTGACGCATGCATGGAAGATGCTGATGCAGAACCACCCACATGATAGCATCTGCGGATGCAGTGTTGATGAGGTTCATCGTGAGATGGTGACCCGCTTTGCCAAGAGCAGACAACTTGCAGAGAAATTGGTTTCCCAGAGCGCGCAGGCGATTGCTGAGTCCATTCGTGTGCAACCTGCTGAGGCTTGGGGAGAGGAAGCGGTGCTGTTCACCGTGTTCAACACGAGTGGGTGGAATCGAAATGGAATCATTGAGATGGATCTGATTGTGGACAAAGCATTTTTACCGGAAGGTCCTAACCCTCAGGCACTTGCGCAGAAGGTGGAAAAAGATGCACTACCAGTGTATCAGCTGGTCGATTCGGATGGACAAGTGTATTCGGCAGAAATTAACGATCTGGGTGCACATTTTGGCTATGAACTTCCGAAGGATCGTTTCCGACAACCTTATATGGCTCGTAAAGTAAGAGTGACTTTCCAAGCGGTGGATGTACCTTCTCTAGGTTATAAGACGTATGCTCTCATTCCAGTAGAGAAACAAGCAGAGATTGTTGAGATTGTTGAAGTGCCCGATACGAGCGAACTCATCCAGGTGCAGGGAATGATGATGGAGAACGGTCAATTACGGGTGACGGTTGAAGAGAATGGTACGGCAACAATTGAAGATAAGGTCTCCGGTGCTGTATACAGGGGATTGAATTCATATGAGAATACCGGTGATATCGGCAATGAATATGTCTACCGTCAACCGGAGGGAGAGACAACGCTGACCACGGAGCATCTGAAGGCAGACCTGCGGATTGTGGAGCAGTCTCCGTACCGGGCAGTTATGGAAAGTGTATTACGCTGGGATATTCCTGCTGGAGCAGATGAACTGTTCGAGCTGGAGAAGCGCCAAATGGTTCCTTTTACAAAACGGAAGGCACAGCGAGTTAAGAACACTGTTCCGTTGGTGATTACGACAACGTATACGTTGGAAGCAGGCAGTAATATGGTCAAGGTAAAGGCTGACTTTACCAATCAGGCCAAGGATCATCGACTGCGCGCACTCTTTCCGTCAGGACTGGTGACAGAGGATCATTATGCGGATTCCATCTTTGAAGTTGCCAAACGTTCCAATACACCGGCCAAAGAATGGGTGAATCCGAGTAATGCACAGCATCAGCAAGGGTTTGTACATGTGACCGATGGTGATCATGGCTTGATGATTGCAAACAAAGGGCTGAATGAATACGAGATTTTGCAGCATGAAGAGGGCAGTACGATTGCGGTTACGCTGCTGCGTGCCTCTTCGGAACTGGGAGATTGGGGTGTGTTTGAAACACCAGAAGCCCAATGTCTGGGACCTCAGAGTGTGGAATATGCTATTATTCCATTTGCGGGCGATGCGGCACAGTCAGGTGCATGTGCATCCGCATACGTGTATCCGATTCCGTGGACGACTGTACAGCTAGGGGCACTAGCACGCACGTTTGAGCGAGAAAGTCATGCCGGAACTGATGGGAAAAAGGTTGAACTGCCTCTGTCGAAGCAATGGCTGGCATGGAATGCACAAGGTTCGTCACTAGCCTTCTCCACATTGAAGATCGCAGAGGAAACTGGAGATTTGATTGCTCGCTGGTATAATCTAAACTCCGAACCCGTTGAGTTGAACGTGCAAACTGGATTCGAAACTGCCTCCGCTTATGAGAGCGATGTGCTGGAACGGGTTAAGGACACATTGGAGGGGCATAGCCAGACGGTATCCGGGTACAAGATTGTTACACAAGGGTATGCGTTACGGTGAGTTGATTTTTGAATATCATAACTATAAAAACCTTCTGTTCACGGTAGCGTGGGCAGGAGGTTTTTGTTATGCGACCTGGTTATGTAAAATATATCAGAAATATGGGCAAGTGTATAAATGTCTAATAACATTCATGTCGTGATTTTATACATTTATTGTCGCGAGTTTCTATTAAAAATAGATTAAGTCTGTGATAACTTATAGATAAATGTCAGAATATTATATAGTATGGAGGTAAGACACATTGACCATTCGAATTGGAAAAATTAGCTTGTGGCATGTTCACGCATGGGATTACATCAAGCAGGCACAGGAACATGAGGATACAGTCATCGCCGCTGTGTGGGATGAAGATGCTAAGCGCGGACAGGAAGCGGCTGAACGTTTAAACGTACCATTCTATGCTTCACTCGAAGATATGCTGGCCAAGGATGACATCGATGCCGTTATTGTAGATGCGCCAACCCGCATTCACGAAGAAGTGATCACCGCTGCTGCAAAAGCAGGTAAACACATTTTCACGGAGAAAGTTATTGCCTCGACACAGGCGGAATCCAACAGAATCCTTAATGAGGTAAAGGCAAACAACGTCAAGGTGACAGTATCCTTACCTCGACTGAATGCAGGGTATACGTTAACGATTCAGGATGTCCTTAACCAGGGATTACTTGGTGAAGTGACTTATGTTAGAGCGCGTTTATCACATGATGGAGCAATTTCCAACTGGTTGCCTGAACACTTCTATGATCTGAAGGATTGTCAGGGCGGTGCGCTGATTGATCTGGGCTGTCATCCAATGTATCTCGCCAAACTGTTTCTGGGTCAGGAAGTAACAGCGGTTAATGCGAACTTTGGATATATTACAGGTAAAGAAGTGGAAGATAATGCCGTTGCAACCTTGTTTACGGATTCTGGAGCAGTCGGCGTTGTTGAAGCCGGTTTTGTGAACAGCCATTCTCCATTTACGATTGAGGTTCATGGTACGGAAGGTACACTTCTGTACGGAACACCCGAAGAAAAGTTATTGATTCGCACGAAAGCAGCACAGGGACAATATGATGACTGGACTGAACTTCCTTTGGTAGACCAAAGAGAAAGCGCATTCAATCAATGGGTTGCACATATACAGAATGATACGGATGCAACTGAAAACGTGCAGATCGCTATGGAGCTGACCCGTTTGATGGAAGCAGCGAATCTCTCTGCCAAAGAAGGGCGCAGAATTACTCTGAAAGAGTTGAAGGGTTAGTTTTAATAAAGGAGGTGTGCAATCTTGAGCCTGTATCCTTATGAGAAAATGCTTGAACGGCAGGATCTCCTGGAGAGACTGGATATTCTAATGGTATGGGGACATTATGAGATTCGCGTGATGCGATTTCATCTGACTTCTTTTCCAGCGGGCCGAGTTGTGGATTTCCATAATCATGCGGAGTTTGAGTTTCATTTTATCCCGAGAGGTAAAGGTAAAGTTATTCTGGATGATCAGACACATGCACTCTCGGAAGGTATGCTGTATTTGACTGGACCAGGTGTCGTTCATTATCAGGAGGCTGATGCCAAAGAGGACATGGATGAACTATGTCTTCATGTGGATATCGTTCACAAGCCAAGAGAGCATGTCGATCCCTGGGAAGCAGCAGAATCCGAGGAAACGATGGAAAAGCTGAGAACGCTTCCGCTTACTCCGGTGAATGATTATCATCGGGCAATGCATTGTTTTTTGGAAGCCTACGAGGCATGTGATCAGAAATTGTTAGGTTATTATACGTCCATTAAACAACTAGTCATCAGCATATTACTCAAAACCGTGCGAGCATACGACACCGGGGGGAATCGACCGGAAGCCCCTGTGCGGGATATGTCGGTATATCGCTATGAGTATGCACTACAGTATATGGAGGCGAATCACCCTTCAGTGGTCACGCTGGAGCATGTAGCTGAGAAACTTCATATTAGCAGCAGACAATTGCAGCGAATCTTCTACCAAGTACAGCCGGAGATGCCGTTCAGCCGTGTACTGGAGGATATCCGTCTGCGCGCCGTGTGCCGCAATCTGGAGGAAAGTAACGTATCCATTGAACAGATCGCACTTGCTTCAGGATTCAATAATGCCAACTATTTGCATGCTGTATTTCGCAAACGTCTGGGGATGACCCCGTCGGCTTTTCGCAAAATGAAACAACCAATACTTAAGTGAGGGTGAATATATATGAGTAAAGTATATCGTATCGGAATTATTGGCTGTGGTGGAATCGCGAATGGTAAACATCTGCCGAGTCTGAGTAAACTGGATAATGTTGAACTGGTGGCTTTCTGTGATATCGTTCAGGAACGTGCGGATGAAGCCAAACAGAAATATGGCACTACTGAAGCCGAAGTCTACACGGATTATCAGGAATTGCTCAAGGATGAGTCTTTGGATATTGTGCATGTGCTTACACCGAATATTTCTCATTCCGAGATTTCAATTGCTGCTCTGGAGGCAGGCAAACACGTGATGTGTGAAAAGCCAATGGCGAAGACATCTGCTGAAGCACAGCTCATGCTGGAAACGGCAGAACGTACCGGCAAGAAACTGACTATCGGATACAACAACCGTTTCAGAGAAGACAGTCAGTACTTGAAGAAGGTGTGCGAAGCGGGTGACCTGGGTAATATTTATTTTGCCAAAGCACATGCAATTAGACGTAGAGCAGTACCAACATGGGGTGTTTTCCTGGATGAGGAGAAGCAAGGTGGCGGTCCATTGATTGATATTGGTACGCACGCACTTGATCTGACGCTCTGGATGATGGATAACTATCAACCAAAAGTTGTGCTGGGTACGACCTATCATGAGCTTTCACAACGTGAAAATGCGGCCAATGCCTGGGGCCCGTGGGACCCAAAACAATTCTCCGTAGAAGACTCGGCCTTTGGCATGATTGTAATGGAGAATGGGGCAACGATCATGCTGGAATCCAGTTGGGCACTGAACTCACTGGATGTGGATGAGGCAAAATGTAGCTTGAGCGGTAGCGAAGCGGGTGCGGACATGAAGAACGGACTGCGCATCAATGGTGAGAAATTCAGCCGTTTATACACCAATGAGATTGAACTGAGTGCAGGCGGGGTAGCTTTCTACGATGGTAAGAGCGAGAGCGCACCGGATGTTGAGATGAGAAAGTGGATTGAAGCGATTGAGAACGATCAGGAGCCGGTGGTCACACCGAAACAAGCACTGATTGTATCTCAGATCTTGGAAGCACTCTATGAATCTGCTCGCACAGGCAAGGCCGTGTACTTGAATAACGGTAACGAAGCATAGAAAAGGCTTAAAACAATAGATTACAAAACCCTTTGTCCTGTTATTTGGGGCAGAGGGTTTTTGGTGTTTTGGATGCTAGGGCGTATCTGAAAACTCCGAAGGAAGCAGATTTTGCCGAATTTTCGTTCCAAGCCAGGAAGTTTTCCGCAGGCGTGCCGGGGCACGTCAAGGGGAAGTGACGCAGGAGGGGGCGAAAAGGCGGTAAAAGATGCACTTCAGCGAGTTTTGAGACACGCCCTAACTATTGGTCCATACCAGACTCTATTTCGGCACATATGATGAGAGAAAAATGAGCTGAAAAGAGGGTATGTCTTGACTAAACACAAAACGGGTCATGGTGTTTCCATTGTTGTATGTACCAATCGGCCGCAATTTTTTGATAACATCCTGCAAAATTACAATCGGCAGCGTTATAAAAGCAAAGAGCTGATCATTGTCCTGAATCATGACAGTATGAATCTGGCATTATACCAAAACCGGGTTCGAAATCTTGCCAATGTTCATGTATATCAAGTTCCGGAGAGCATTTCCCTAGGACAAAGCCTGAACGCTGGCATGACAAGGGCACGCTTTTCGCTGATTGCCAAATTTGATGATGATGACTACTATTCGCCGTATTATTTAACAGAGCAGGTGAGAGAACTTAGACGGACCAAAAGTGATATTGTGGGTAAACATTCGTGCCTGGTCTATTTGGGCGCATCCAAGACATTGTTGGTCAGATCTCCTGCTGAAAAAAATAAACCGGTTGAATTTGTTCAAGGGGGCACTATTTTATTCAAAAGAGAGATCTTGAAAAAAGTCCGCTTCACAGACCGTTCAATAGGGGAAGATGTGACCTTCCTGAGACAATGCAGGAAAAGAGGATTCAAAGCGTACGCGACCTCTCCTTATAATTATGTCTATCACCGCAGACAGAACAAAAAGAGTCATACCTGGAGAGCGGATGACAGCTTTTACCTGGAGGGAAGCAAAAAACTTGCGGTTACAGAGGATTTCAGACCCTATGCTAATAAAAAGTTATAGTCTGTAATCGTAGTGCCCATGGGTGTCGTCAAATAACGAAAGCGAAGATGCATCTGATGCGTGTAGATGCGTCTTTTTTGTGCCAAAATGCTTAAATTTGGAGGTGGTCAGAAAAAAATATGAATTTACTTGAAAAAAAGTATTGCATATAAGTTTAGTCGGAATTATATTAATGGTATAAGGTCTAGACCATATACAGATCGGAGTGTTTAGATGTCCAGTACGTTTTCATTTCGTTTTGAGAAAGTATCCACCAAAAAGGTTAGTGAATTCATTAGGGAACAACTGGAAGAAGCCATTATTCTGAAAGAATTAATGAGTGAAGAACAGCTTCCAGCCGAGCGAGATCTGGCAGAGATTTTTAACGTAAGCCGGATTACCGTTCGCGAGGCACTCTCTTCATTGGAAGAGAAAGGCTTGATAGAGAAAAGGGTGGGTGCCAAAGGCGGAACATTTGTACTGCCTCTGACAGCCAATTCGCATAAACGGACCAGAGAAGAAATTAAACGGGATTGGTCACAGATGCTGAAGGTGTTTGAATTTCGAACCATCATCGAGCCAGAGGGAGCTTTTCTCGCTGCTGAGCGGATCACCGCAGGCGAACTGGAGCTGCTTGAGGGTTACATGGAACAAAGTATAGAGCCAGACTGCACAAGGGAATGGTTCAGGGCGCTGGATGTGAAATTTCATCTGACCATCGCCAAGGCTTCGGGGAATCCATACTGCGAGAGAGCCGTCAGACAGATCCGGACGAAAATTAATCCGGCGCTCGACTTGATGCCTTATGATGACCGGATCCGTACCGTCAACCACGGTGTACATATGGAGATTCTTGAAGCATTGAAAGCCCATGATAGCATCAACTCTAAGGAGACGATGAAAAGGCATATCGAATTCTCGGCGGATGCAATCTATGCCCGTTTGGTTTCTGAATCGGACAAAAATGAAGGGAATGACAGCAAATGAATCGTTCAGAACTAATACAGCTGGCTCAGCCACTACAAGCCCAGTTAAGTGCTTGGCGCAGAGATTTACATGAGCATCCGGAGATCGGTTATGAGGAGCATCGCACATCTGCTATCGTAGCTGAGCATCTGGAAAGCCTGGGGTTGGAAGTTACACGCAATGTCGGACAGACCGGGGTTACAGGCCTGCTTCGCGGAGAGACCGACGGACCAACCTTTGCTTTGCGCGCAGACATGGATGCCTTGCCAATCCAGGATCAGAAAGCGGTGGAATACCGTTCGCAAGTAGAAGGCAAAGCGCATCTGTGTGGGCATGACGCTCACACCTCCATCCTGATGGGAGCCGCCCAACTGCTTACTGGTCTTGGAAGACCGAAGTCAGGCAACATCAAATTTATTTTCCAGCCAGCAGAAGAGGGACTTGCAGGTGCAAGAGCCATGATCCAGGACGGCGTTCTGGAGAATCCAAAGGTTGATGCCATCGCAGGATTACACATGACACCTGGACAGGACACGGGAACCTTGGGCGTAAGTCAGGGCGTTGCTTTTGCATCAGCTGATCCCTTGATTATCAAGGTGTTTGGCAAGGGTGGGCACGCAGCTCGTCCGCATGAGGGTATTGATGCGATCGCGGTATCCGCTCAGGTCATCACCGCATTGCAAAATATCGTCAGTCGGATGGTTGATCCACTTGAACCGGCAGTAGTCACGATTGGCAAAATCACGGGAGGTTATATGGGAACAGCCATCGCCCCCGAAGTGGAGATGATCGGTACGGTTCGTACACTCTCACCTGCCATTCGTGAGCGGATGCCAGCTTTGATCGAGCAGGTTGTTAAAGGGGTCTGTGATTCTTTTGGAGCTGGATGCGAAGTTGTCTACGGCGATGGATACCCTGTTGTCGTGAATGATCTCGGCATGGTTGACCTGCTAACAGAGACTTGTGATCAGGTTAATGCGGAGAAGGGATGGACTTATATCAAACCTTCTACAGGGGGCGAGGATTTCGCGTTTTATTGTGAACAGGTTCCGGGTGTGTTTTTCAGACTAGGATCTGGGAATGATGAGGAACGTACTCGCTATCCACTCCACCATCCCATGTTTGATCTTGATGAGACAGCGATGCCTTATGGTGTGGGCATGTTGTCCGCAGTAGCACTTGAATTTTTGGCACGGAATACAACTTCTGAGGGGGAGCAATCACAATGAAAAAAAGACAATGGACAGGCTTGTGGATCACGTTACTGGCAGTCGTAATGGTACTCAGCGCTTGCGGAGGAAAATCGACAAGCACAAATGATGGTTCCGCAACAGAAGGAACGGGCAGTGGAAGCGCAAGTACAACACTGACCGTTGCTGCGGCAACCGATATTGAGAGTTTTGATCCGCACAACAACAACAATACTTCCAGTGAGGCGGTTCTGGTCAACGTTTTTGATTATCTGATCAAAAATGACAGTGAGCAAAAAAAAGTTGCGGGACTTGCGACATCATGGGATCAAGTCGATGATACAACGTGGAGATTTAAGCTGCGTGAAGGTGTTACCTTCCATAATGGCGATCCATTCACTTCAGCAGATGTAAAATACACGCTGGAGCGCGTAGCCAAGGACGAGACACTGAAACAAAACAGCTATTTCAAAAATATTGTAGAAGTTAAAGTGGTGGATGACTATACCGTAGACATTATCACGGATGGCCCAGATCCATTGCTCCTGAATCGTTTGTCCAAGATGGGAGCAGGCATTCTGCCGGCAAAATATATTGCAGACAACGGTTTTGATGCTTTCCTGAAACAACCGGTTGGAACAGGCCCTTACAAGTTCAGTAAATGGACGAAAGATGATCGTGTAGAACTGGTGAAAAACGAGAGCTACTTCGATGGAGAACCAAAATGGAATGAAGTGGTATTCCGCGTTATTCCTGAAGCCTCCACACGTGTATCCGAATTGCTTGCTGGTGGTGTAGATGTGGCGTCTTCCATTCCCTCCACTGACATTGCCCGGATCGAAGGCGAAGCAGATAAGAAGATTGTCAAAGCGCCAATCCAGCGTGTGCTTCAGTTGATCTTCCGTCAGACAGAAGGTAGCATCACAGCTGATCCGAAAGTACGTGAAGCGATTGACCTGGCTATCGACAAACAAGGGATCGTGGACAGCATTGCCGGCGGAGCAGGTATCGTAACCCGCACATCCGTAACACCAGGCAACTTCGGTGCTGATCCTTCATTGTACAAAACATCACTTTATGATCAAGCAAAAGCGAAACAGTTGCTGCAAGAAGCTGGCTATGCGGAAGGTGAAGCCGAGATGACTATCTCCGTTTCCGCACAATACAAAGAACAGGCTGAAGTTGTTGCAGCAATGCTGGAACAAGCCGGATTCAAAATCAATCTGGATGTCCTGGAAGCAAGTGCATTCAGTGAACGTTACAGCTCCAAATCATTCAAAGAAATCTTCATGATTGGTATTGGTAACTCCTTGTTCGATGCTTCGAATAACTACAATCGTTATATGTTGGAAGAAGCAAAAGGCGAGTCGGATTACAACAACCCTGAAGTAGAGAAACTGCTTCAATCGGCATTGGTGAACATGGACCCTGCGTCTCGTGAGAAAGAGTATCAGCAAGTACAACAGATCTTCTCTGAAGAACGCCCAGCCGTATATCTGTACCAAATGGAAGGTGTCTACGGAACAAATGCTAAAGTGAACTTCGCGCCACGCAGTGACGAGATGTTCTATGCTGACGAGATTACACCTGTTGCACAGTAACATCGGGTATAACAACCGGTCATTGAAAAGATAGGCCGTGAACGGCAGGGACTGGATAACCATGTTCCTGCCGTTCTTTTTTAAAAGGGAGGTGAACAAGGAATGGGCAAATACGTACTTAAGTCACTACTGCAGATCATTCCGGTGCTGTTCATTGTTTCATTAATTGTGTTCATTTTGGTTCGAGTCACCGGTGATCCGGTTGCGCTAATGTTGCCTGAAACGGCTACCGCTGAAGATCGTGCTGTCTTGACGCAGGCACTTGGTTTGGACCAGCCTTTATATACGCAATACGTGAAGTTTCTGGGCAGTGCGATACAGGGAGACTTTGGTCAATCTTTTCGCTACAATCAGCCTGCGTTAGAGCTTGTGCTGGAGAGATTGCCTGCCAGCTTTGAACTGGCTGTAGCCGCCATGTTTTTTGCTGTACTTATGGCTGTGCCACTTGGCGTCATTTCAGCTGTCAAACGCAATACGTTTACCGATCTCATTATTTCAGGAATATCCGTCATTGGTAAGGCGATGCCAAACTTCTGGATGGGGATTATGCTTATCCTCTTGTTCTCCGTCATGCTGGGCGTATTGCCGGTATCTGGTCGCGGAGGATTGTCACATCTGATCTTGCCGGCCTTTACACTTGGTGTTGGACTGGCTGCGCAGATGACCCGACTGATTCGCTCCAGCATGCTGGAGATTCTCAACCAGGACTATATTCGAACAGCTCGCAGCAAGGGGCTTGGCCGGATGGTTGTCATTGTAAAACATGCATTTCGGAACGGATTGATTCCGGTCGTGACAATTATGAGTTTGCAGTTTACAAGTCTGATCGGGGGCACTTTGATTACGGAAACGGTATTCTCCTGGCCTGGACTGGGTCAGTTGCTGGTCGTTGCAGTCAACACACATGATATGGCGATTGTACAGGCAGCGGTGTTTGTCATTGCCTTTATCGTTGTAGTAATCAACATCTTGACGGATGTAGCTTACAGGCTACTTGATCCGCGCATCAAATACGACTAGAAGGAGGTGCAATCATATGACAGGCAGCAATGAAATGCCAATTCCGGGTACAGAACAGGAACAAGACAATGGGCGTGCACCAACGGGATTTCGTTATATCTGGCAACAACTGATCATCAGCAAGACCGGAATGTTTGGTGCTGTGCTTGTATTGTTGGTTGTGTTAATTGCCATAGGTGCACCTCTATTGACGAGTCATGATCCGGCAGCGGTGAATCCGCTGGGCCGACTTAAACCACCAGCATGGCTTGAGGGCGGAACGGCCGAATACTGGCTGGGCACCGATAATCTCGGCAGAGACATGTGGAGTCGAATTGTATATGGTGCCCGAGTTTCCTTAATCGTGGGGATGGGTGCCGTGATTGTGTCAGGAATTATTGGCGCGATTCTGGGGCTGGTATCCGGATTCTACGGGAAATGGCTGGATGCTGTTATCATGCGTGTAGGTGATGCATTCATGGCGATTCCAACCATTCTGTTCATGCTTGTTGTGATGGCAATTGTTGGCCCGGGTATTACAACGTTGATCTTTGTCATCGGGGTGACGAACTGGGTTCCATTCACCCGTGTGGTAAGAAGTGAGGTTCTTAGTATCAAAGAGCGTGATTTTGTTCATGCGGCCAGATCGATTGGCGCGAAGAATGGAAGATTGATTCTGAAACACATTCTGCCGAATATCCTTTCATCCTTTATCGTCATCTGCGGTATGAATGTCGGCACAACGATTATTATGGAAGCTTCACTCAGTTTCCTGGGTCTGGGTATCAAACCACCTGATGTATCCTGGGGAGGGATGCTCAGTGATGGCAGACAATACGTTGCTACAAGCTGGTGGGTCGCTACATTCCCGGGACTAGCGATCACATTTACCGTACTCGGTGTTATTTTCCTTGGAGATTGGCTGCGTGATGTGCTTGATCCACGTACGGAGACAACCCATAAATAAACGGAGAAGGGAGCCATCATTATGAATCAAAGACCAATTATGCCGGAGGATCTGAGTCACTACCGTTGGATAAGTCAGCCGGTGATCAGTCCTAACGGACAAGTGGCTTATGTGGAACAGACCATAGATCAGGATAAAAACGAATATAATACACAAATTCGAGGGATTTCCCTCGATGGTGATGAAGATATTGCACTTTCGGATGGAACAAAAGATTCCTCACCTGCTTGGTCGCCGGATGGCACACAGCTCACATTCATTCGCACAGTGGATGGGGGCAAAGGATTATGGACGCTCCATTCAGATCAAAAAGAGCCGGTTATGCTGATATCTCCCGCACGTAAAATATTGAGTTATATCTGGTCGCCGAACGGGCAGTACATTGCGTTTACCAGCAAAGTACAACCGGAGGACCAACAGAAGAAAGCAGACGTCCAACAGGAGTCTGTACCTGAGCTGCGAGGTAAAGTCTTCGAGCGTACAACGCCGAAGGCGGAAGGGGCTGGCTGGTGGGATGGTCAATACAGCCAGTTGTTTGTATATGAGATCAAAAGCGGGGAGATCACACAGGTGACTTCAGGGCTATGGAATATCAGTGCTCCGGCGTGGTCGCCAGATAGCCAGCAGCTTTCTTTCATTTCGAAGCAAGTAGAGGACGAGGAACTTGATGCGGATCTGCTTTACTTTACCGATGTATACAGCATTCGATTGGGAGAAAGTGATCTGTTCAAAGTGACGGATTCCAGTCTGGCGATAAGCCAATTCTCCTATTCGTCCGACGGGCAGCAGCTAATCCTGATCGCCAGTGATCGTGAGTATGGAAGCGGGAGCCACAACAGCTTATACGCTGTCCCCGTTCATCGAGGTATACCCAGGCCAATCGCACCTCAATTAGATATGCAGATTGGTAACGCGGCGCTTGGAGATATGAAGTCGGCAGGTGCGTCACCTTCTCCTATCTCGGATGCCCATCATCCAGAACGTGGTGTATATGTACTCGGAACAGATAACGGGAATGTGGACGTGTATCGCATTCAAGAAGATGGGAATTATCAATCTGTGACGGGCGCTGGTGAAAAGGATGTGTATCAGTATACCTTAACGCCAGATGGTTCGTCGCTGGTAATCGCTGCGTTGACTGCTGAACACCCTGGAGAGTTATATCGCGTGGATATCGACAGTGGTGAAATGTTCAGACTCACCCGGCGAAATGATGAATTTATGGCTGAATTGGCTGTAAATGTGCCAGTCCGTGTAGAGTTTAAGTCCTCTGATGGATGGCCGCTTCAAGGTTGGTTAGCCACACCGGCAATACGTGACACCAATGGGAAACTGCCACTGATTTTGCAGATTCATGGTGGACCCCACGCAATGTATACGGGAACATATAGTCATGAGATGCAGACACTCGTTGCGCAAGGTTACGCTGTGCTGTGGATCAATCCTCGCGGAAGTATGGGATACGGTCAGGAGTTTGCCAGAGCTTGCCGTGGTGACTTTGCCGGAGGGGATTACCGGGATCTGATGGAAGCTGTTGATTATGCCCTGGCTACATATGATTTCCTTGATGCATCACGTCTGGGTGTAGCGGGTGGCAGTTATGGCGGAGTGATGACCAACTGGATTGTAGCGCATACCCACCGTTTCAAGGCGGCTGTAACCCAGCGATGCATCTCCAACTGGTTGTCCATGTATGGAACGAGTGATATCGGAATTTCCTATGTTGAGGGAGTCATCGGTGGTAATCCGGCGGAAAACGCTGAATTCCTGTGGTCCCGTTCACCTCTTGCCCATGCACATCACATTGAGACGCCACTTCTAATCATGCACGGAGAGCAGGACTATCGGACACCGATTGCGCAAGCGGAGGAATTATATACTACGCTAAAACGATACGGCAAAAAGACCAAACTGATTCGTTATCCGGGCTCCAACCACAGTTTGCTGAAAAGCGGTAAACCTTCATTACGTATCGATAGCTTCGAACAGGTGAATGCCTGGTTCAATCAGTACCTCGGGAATGAGGAGGGCGAGCAATGAGTCGAACTCAGCTGTCCATTCCTGTAGGGCTTCTTGTAGAGAATGTTCTGACAAGTGGGGAATCAAAAGAAGTGATTATTGAATGTTTACAACGTCGAGACTATTCCCGTTTGTTGCCTCTGGTTAAGGAATCCGCGATGGATTTTGATGAAAGACTACAGACAGCAGCTGATATCGGAGACGATTGGGAAAAGGCGATACGTCAAGGTTATGAGTTCAAGTTTTTGCATATTAACGGGTTGAAACGATTGCTCGATTTCCGGTTTGACCGTAAGGTGGATCGGGATTACGTTCAAGATGAGTTGTCTCTGAAGCATATTCAACTGACCGCAGAAGAGATTGAACTGCTACAATGGTTAATTGGCAGGCAGTGGATCGTGCAAGCAGAAGAAACAGAGGCAGCAGAAGAAGGCAGAACAGAGGACGAGTCATCTTCCCATTTTCCTGTCTGTATTCAATTGAAATTCCCATAGTATGACTAGAAGAAACCGCGATGATCGCGGTTTTTTTGCTATGTACAGGTAGAAATGAGGATGACTCAATTCAAAAGTTGAAATCGGACCCTGCATGATTTATATTTATATTAAATGATATTATTATCTATCAAAAATGCAGGTATAAAGAGGGGGACCTAGGATGTCCATTCAAAATGTTTTGGGAAAAATTCAAATATCGGATGATGTGATCTCCAAAATTGTCGGCAAGATCGCAAATACCACCAGTGAGATTTCCTCCATGTCGACAGGACTTATAGAGGGCATCACCAAAAAGTGGAGCGGGAAAAGTCTACAAAATGGCATAGATATCCGCAAGGTAGAATCAAGACTGGAGATAAACGTAAAGGTTGTCGTTTGTTATGGAACAAAAGTGCATGAAGTCTGCAGGGATTTGCAAAACAATGTGAGATTGCATGTGGAACAGCTGACCGGATTAACCATTGATACGGTGAATGTGATCGTTGAGGGGTTATCATTCAACCAACCTGCTACGAGGTTTTAGTCCAATTTCAGCTACCTAGAGGAGTGACAGCGATGAATAAGATTTCCATAACAAAAGCCAGTCCACAATCATTAGTCGGCGGGCAACTAAATCAGATGGCACTTGAATATATGGCCTATTCGCTTGCAGGTACCAAGGACAAAGGCATTATAGAAAAAACATTTAACAAGTTATGGCGTTCGAATCAGAATCGATTCAGTCACCAATATGCTTATGAAGCTAAAATGGGTAACCAAACGCTGGGCATGATCATGTGTTATCCGACCACTATAATGAACAAACTTGCTTTACCAACGTTCTCCAAACTGTTTGAACTTCGTAAATGGAGCCTGATTAAGTATAATCTCCAACACTGGAAAGAGTTCTACTCCATGGTGACATTAAAAGAAGCGGAGAACGACGAGTACCATATCGGAACATTGGCTACCTTGCCTGAAAGCAGAGGTCTTGGTGTAGGGACACAGCTCATTCATTTTGCTGAGGAGCAAGCTATAACACAATGTCTGTCCAAATCTTCACTTACGGTTAAAAAGGAAAATCTACTAGCAATTAAACTCTACGAGCGTTTGGGATACCAGAGAGTAGGGGAAATCAATAAACCTTCGCTATCCTTGTACCGAATGTCCAAAATACTGGTGTAGTGCTTTCTAAGAAGATTAGAATAAGCAACTGGAAGGTTCACATATATAAGCCCACATTGGAACAGTTAAAAGTGTGAGCTGGAGGGGCACTTTATGCGTCCCTTTTTTAGTTCTTCAGATTTTTCTCATAAAAAAAGTAACTTGACTTTTGCGGGTGTTTAAGCAGGTACTTGACAGGGGTGTGGTATAGTATAAAAAGTTCTTTTAATGAAGAAAGACGGAGAAATATACAATGTGGGGTGTAACCAGTGTATCAATATAAGGATCAGGAATATGAAGCAGTACATTTTGAGGGACGTGACCTGCGCTATGGAGAACTCATAAGCTGTGTTTTCAAACAGTGTACATTTATGAACGCTTCTATGGAAGAAATTGAAACGAGTAACTGTCGTTTTATCGAGTGTGACTTCAAAGGGGCTTCCATGAATGGTTCGATTCATACGGAATCGGCTTTTGAAAACTGCACCTTCGGTGGTGCAAATCTCTTTGCTTCCAAATTCAGCTCCTGCAAGATGACAGGCTCAGACTTCTCTGGTGCGCAAATGGATGGCATTACCCTGAGTCACGGCGATTGGTCCTACACAAATCTGAGACATACACGTTTGGGGAAACAGGATCTGCGAGGAATTCGTTTCTTTGAGGCTGACTTTACGGACACGGATTTCACCAAAGCAGATTTGAGAGACAGTGATCTTACCCGAGTTGTATTAAGCAGAGCCAAGTTGCAAGGAGCCGATCTTAGAGGGGCTAACCTGGAAGGCATCGATCTGAAATCACTGGATATCAAAGGCGTACGTTTGGATCGCGAACAAGCTGTTCTGTTTGTACGCTCATATGGTGCGAAAGTAGATTGAGTTGAACATACACAGCAGGAAGCCGCCCTTAAGGCGGCTTTTTTGACGTTAAAGCTTTCCCATTCAAGCAAATTGGCAGGAATAAGAGATCTAAACAAGAAGTAGTTAACATAAGTTTCAACTAAAAGGAGGTTATCATGACCGTCACATTAATTATTATTGTTGCTATTATTGTCTTTGGGCTTATAACAGGCACAATCACTACGATTATGGCATTTAAACTGCTACGTAACAATAAAGAGAAACATCACCTTCGCAAGAGCATTCTGATGGACGGAATTCCAACAGAAGCAATAATTCATGATATTGTGCAGACATCATCCAGTAGGGATGGAAGGCCTGGCGTGCGATTGGATCTGACTGTAACCCAAGTTGACGGCCGCACCTTCCCAACAATTGTAGAGACTTATATTCCAATCACACATATTCCCCATTTTCAGAAAGGAAATGTCATTAACGTAAGATACATTGCGATGGGGAATGAACGAAAAGTTGAGGTAGAGGATGCCTACCTTCCGTGAGGTGCCGCATGGTGGTAAGCTTCGGTTATCAGGCATATCAAAAACCATTACCTGAAACAACTCAGGTAATGGCTTTTGACGTTAATTTAATTGAGTTAATCCTCTTCTTTTGACATATTTCGTATATACCTCGCTTTGTTTCATGAAGTGAATTTCATTACGTTTTAACGCTGTGCTTGTGGGTTCGTTTCAATCGCACAGCAACCCAACTCATAATCAGAGCAGCAATGAACAGAAATACGGTCACACCTGCAATGACAACAAAGAAGGATTGGTCAAATGCAGCAAAGGCGGCATTTTTGAGCGATTCAGCAGACGCAGCAGGCAAGCTTTCGGCAGCGATAAGCGCTTCATCCAAACTGTCTTTCGCATTGGCTGGCACACTAATTCCCACAGGAATCTTCATAGCGAGTGTGTAGAAAAGGGTCGACATGCTGCCGATGATTGCAATACCGGATGCTCCGCCCAGCTCATAACCCACTTCCTCAATGGAAGCGGCCATGCCCGCTTTGTGTGGTGGGGCATAACTCATAATGGAATGTGATGCAGCGGTCATCCCTGATCCAAGACCTGCACCAAGCAGTGCCAAGCCGATAATCTGCCCGGTGAACCCAGCATTGAAATAAATCAGATACGTCCCCATGCCAAGGGCAGCGATGAAGAGAGTGAAGCTTTTGATATATACAACATCCACACGGTGCATAATGGCCCCCGTAACAGGTCCGGCAATGAGTGCTGCAACAGGTATGGATACGGTGAATAGTCCAGCCTGAAGCGGTGACATGCCTTCCACCAGCTGAAGCCGCTGAGTGACCATATATTGCACACCCATTTGTGCAAACAAGCCAACCAGTGCGGTAATAAAGCCGGTGCTGAATCTTGGGATTTTGAATAAGGACAGATCCAGCAGTGGGTTGGTACTGTTATTCTGACGGCGAATAAAGATGATCAGGGACAGAACACCGACAATAGCAGCAATAATAGCGAGTGTGAGAGATCCTTCGCGTCTTGTGAATTCCTTAATGGAATAGATAATTCCGACCATGGCAATCATGATCTGAATGGAACTGGTGAAGTCCCACTTTTTCGAGGTATCCCCTTGATGTTTAGGGATCATTCTCAAGGCGAATACAAACGCGATAATGGCTATGGGCAGGTTAATCAGAAACACAGAGCCCCACCAGAAATGTTGAAGAAGCAGTCCACCAACAATCGGTCCCAATCCAGCACCACCTGATGCAATGGAACCCCAGATGCCGATTGCCAGTGCGAGTTCTCGCTCATTCGTAAACGTAACTCTGATAATCGACAATGTTGCTGGCATCATCATGGAGGCACCTACGGCGAGAAGAATTCTGCTCATGACCAGCATAGCCGGTACTGGAGAAAAGGCAGCAGCAAGAGAAGCAGCAGAAAAGACGACCAAGCCCAGGGTGAATATTTTTTTATGACCAAGACGGTCCCCGAGTGTTCCCATTGCAGGAAGAAGACCCGCCATGACAAGGGAGTAACCGTTCAGAATCCATAATTTCTCCGAAGCAGATGCACCGAGATCATGGGTCAAGCTGGGTAGGGCTGTGTACAGGATGGTCATATCCATCACAATGAGTAATAGTGCACTTGAGACAATAACAAGAATCATCCAACGTTTGAATTTAGACATGTTTCCCTCCGACGATATGAATAACTTACAATTTTAGACTAAACTATCGGGTAACCCTATAGTCAAACTTTTCTTTACACACTATAATGCATGTATATTGATAAAACTTAGACTACATATGTACATGGAGGGCCCATAGATGGCTGGACATCACGCACAACACTTTACCACCAGTGAATTTGCCAAGATCTGCGGAGTGACCAAACATACCTTGTTTCATTATGACGAGATTGGGCTGTTAAAGCCTGAATATACCAATGCCAAGGGCTACCGCTATTATGGTATGCAACAAACGTATGTGCTGGATGTCATACATGTGCTGAAGAAGGCAGGAAGCTCACTCCAAGAGATTAAGTCGTTTATTCAAAATCAGAATACACCATTGTTAATTGAGCTGTTTGAACAGAAATTAAAGGCACTTGAGTTGGAGCAGCAACGAATCAAACGTATGCAAAAGCTGCTAAGTGGTGCAATAGAAATGACGAAACAAGCCACGGATGCTTCTCCTGAAGGGCTGCATATCGAACAATGTGAGCTGGAGTATTTTATTACTGTTCAACTGGAGCAAGGGGATGGGGATAAGGAATTCTTCCGTAAATTCATTGAATACAGGACCCATTGTGATGAACAGATGATCGACTATGAGTTTCCGGTATGGACGATCTTAACTCAGGAGCACTATGAGGCAGGAGAATACTATCCGGATTACTTTGGCAACAAAATAAAAGCTCCCATTCCAGGGGAAACGATATGGATTAAGCCAAAAGGGATGTATGCCGTCATGAATCATCGAGGTTCATACGAAAGCATGCCGGAGACGTATTCCCTCATGAAAGAGGAGATAGAAAAAGAGGGACTGCAAGTCTGTGGACATGTGTATGCACTGGACCTGCTCACTTATTTTGCAGAAAGTAATCCCGATGAGTACATCATCAAAATTTACATAGAGGTGTGTAAGCCAGAAAACACAATGGTTTAACGGTACGGGGATGGAAGATGAGATCGAGGCTACACTGTCTTGACCCATATCGTATTCCATGTTAAGTTTTCTGTATTAAATTTTGAACTTTCAAAGGGGGGATAGAGTCATGACTGAATTAGAGGTTGTGGATGTTTATGTGGACCTGTCAACAAACATGAACAGTGGCATGGTTCACAATATGACTAATCAGAATCCGGCACTTTGTCCTCCTATGCATAGATCTACTTGGCGCTGAGTGGTTTATCGCCAGGTTTCTTTATTGTATAAGCGAATCTAAATTCTGATTATGTTCAAATATTAAAGTGAGGGAATCCATGCCATGTTCTATGGTGAAATCCCGTCAGTTTACTTTTATATTTCACATAAAAAGGATGATATGCATGTCTTTAATCAACGTTACCAACCTGACCTTTGCTTATGAAGGCAGTTACGATAATATATTTGAAAATGTTAGTTTTCAGTTGGACTCCGATTGGAAATTGGGTTTTACCGGAAGGAACGGCAGAGGCAAAACGACATTCCTCAATCTTTTGCTTGGCAAATATGAATACAGCGGACATATCTCTGCGAATGTTAGCTTTGAATACTTTCCTTTCCAGGTAGAAAATAAGGGAGCCATGACCGTTGATGTCATCGGCGAGATTCATCCTGAATATCTACACTGGCAAGTTGTGCGCGAGCTTAACCTGTTAAAAGTGTCAGAAGATGTGTTGTATCGGCCTTTTGATACGTTATCCAACGGAGAACAAACAAAGGTGATGCTGGCTGCTTTGTTCCTGAAGGATAATCGGTTTTTGCTCATTGATGAACCTACCAATCATCTTGATCTTCATGCAAGACAAATTGTCAGTAATTATCTTGGTAGCAAGAGTGGATTTATTTTGGTATCTCACGATCGATCCTTTCTAGATCACAGCGTGGACCATATCCTTTCCATCAATAAAAGTAACATCGAGATTCAGAAAGGCAATTTCTCCGCTTGGTGGGAAAATAAAAGAAGGCAAGATCAGTTTGAACTTGCGAGTAATGAGAAATTAATAAAGGATATATTGGGCACAAGGCTGCCAAAATGATGAAACGTTCCAAAAATATCGAACAAAGGCAGCAATCTGCGATTCAAGAGAAATCCAAACTTCTCAAAAATATCGAGAGTGCAGAACGTTTACAGATTCATCAGCTGGATTTTCACAAGCAGGAACTTGTTGAATTGGAACATGTGTCGATATCATATGGCTCCAATACGGTGTGTAAGGATGTCAGTATCACGGTTGAACAAGGGGATCGTATTAACCTGTACGGTAAAAATGGATCTGGCAAATCAAGCATTCTTAAACTGATCTGTGGTGAAGATATCCCTTATACAGGTCTTTTCAGAAAGGATCATCAGCTTAAAATCTCGTATGTGTCGCAGGACACGTCCGATCTCGGAGGACATTTATCTGAGTATGCGGCCACACAGGGGATTGATGAAAGCCTGTTTAAATCGATACTTCGAAAGTTGGATTTTTCCAGACTGCAATTGGAGAAAAATATCTCAACGTTTAGCGCAGGTCAAAAAAAGAAAGTGCTCATTGCCAAAAGTCTTAGTGAGAAAGCTCATCTGCATATTTGGGATGAACCACTCAACTTTGTAGATGTCATTTCACGTATGCAGATCGAAGACTTACTCTTGGAATACTCGCCAACCCTGCTTTTTGTAGAGCATGATCGTGAATTTTGTACAAATATTGCAACGAGAATCATCGAACTGTAAGTAACGTGAAAGATAACCATGCTAAGAGCCGCCAAATGGCGGCTTTTAGTATTACTCGTGAGGAAGTATGCTATAATTTTATAATCTCATCCAATCATTTGATGGATGACTAGATCAATTGTAGACTAATTCGCCAAGAGGTGTAATACCAATGAAAAAGGAAATGACAACAATCAAACAAACCAGGCTTCATTCCATTTTGGACGAGGCCACCAAATTGCTGATTGAAAAACCGAATGCTTCTATGAATGAGATTGCAGAATCTGCAAAAATCGGGATCGCTACGTTACATCGATATGTGGAAAGCCGTGAACAGCTCATGGTATATCTCGGATTACGCGCAATCGAGGTGGTCAGTGAGACCATGAAAGAAATCCAACTGGATGAGGAGCACTGTGAAAAGTACATACCTGAGCTGATCGAGGCGCTGATTCCATTAGGCGACAAAATTTATTTTCTGGCTCATGACACCACCATTAACTATAATCCCGAGATTGAGGGAGCAGATCTGAAACTGAGAGAACCTGTATTACACGCGGTCGGTCTGTTACAACAGAAAGGTTATTTCCGCTCCGATCTCGATAAAACCTGGATTGTCGATGTGTTGTATTCCATCATGTTCCTGACGTGGCAGCAGGTTGTAAGTGGTCATATCGCGAGAAAAGCAGCCCCTGCGCTTGTGGTAGATACGTTTTATCATGGATTTAAGCAGCGATAGCTAAAGGTTAATTCAGCGAGAATCAATAGATTTCCATCAAGCGAACACCCCAAAAAAAGTCGAATGTATCGTTAGATACACAGACTCTTTGAGGGTGTTTTTTTGCGTTCACAACAGCGTTTCTCAGTGCGCAAGCTGCAAAAACTTGATTTTCTCACATATTCAAATATTAACAGAGTTCAGAATTTAAGATTTTCAGTTTACAAAAAATGATATAAATTTCTAGTAGATTCAAATCATTACCAAATAAAGACAAAATATTCAAACGAGGGGGCCGGGCAGAAATACCTTCAATTGTGCAGTTCAAAATCAGCTTATGTACTCATTCCATCAACCCAAATCAGGAGGGATTCCATGCTTTACACCATTATTGTGCCAGTCAACCAGGACTATAACATTTTGAACCTGTTCACAGATTCGCTACTCCGGACGGTTAGCCCATCCACTCAGATTATTTTCATCAACGATGGTTCCGGCTCAGCAGTCTTTCAACATCTGGATAAACTGAAGCAAGAAGTAAGAGAAGGTGTGACCATCGAGATTCTTCAGCATGATTTTCCACTCGGTTGCGCCGTGTCGATTAATAGCGCACTGAGTCTTGCCAAGGGAGAGTACATTTTCTTCCTGGATTCTGACACCATTCTTCAACCGAACTGGCAACCGATGATGAAAGAGACACTGGATAGCGATATTACGATTGGCATGATTGGAGGGGTTCTGTTGTATCCACAAACAGGAGGCGTGCAGCATTGCGGCATTGCTTTTGCGGACACCATCGGCCGACACCTGTTCCTGAACGCATCTCCTGATGATATCCCAAAAGAAACCTTCTCTGTTCAACTGGTGGTCTTTGCCATGTTTGGCATGAAGCGGGAGGTGTATGAGACCATCGGCAACCTCGATGAGAAGTTCTTTAACGGATACGAGGACTTTGATTATCAGATGCGGGCACGAGCTGCCGGATACGATACGGTCATTAACCCGAATATTCAAGCGTATCACTGGGAACGCAGCAGCGGGATTCACCGCAACTTCAACCGCAAGAACAATCTGGCACGCTTCTGGAAAAAGTGGGGCGGTCAAATCGAGGCTGATGTATGGCCATTCGTTTTCAGTCATCTGAAAGCACAGCTGGAAAGCCAAGAGGAATACCAGCATCTGCCGATTGTCGGGATTGACCTTGCCGAGGTTCGAAGTGATGCCGATACATTCTGGACCAAGCTGGAGGAAGCCGAATTTGCAAATGTAGCCGAAGTACGGGACTATTCAAACCGCTTTAATTCCAATGGGGCCATCTGGCTGCCACAGGTACTGGGCAAGGAACTGATTCATAGTGAGAACCGGTTACTGTTTTTGGTGGACAATTTCGCCCGTTTGCTGGAGAACCGCTACTGGATTGAGATGAGACATGCTCATCGAGCCAAGGATCTGATCATTGATCTGTATGGCAATGTGATCACGATGGATCGCATATACGATGGATGCTGGCCTGGAACCAAAGTTCGGTAATACACTCACAACGAAAATAAACAGGGAGGTACTTAAGGTGAAAGAAAAAGAGAGCACGCTCGATCGTGCCGTACGGTTTACCCGTAATCTGGAGTGGTTGGAACAAGTCGAGAAGGTAATTCCGAGCGGATGCAGCACTTTAGCCAAAGCACCTGAACGTTTATTTCCGGGCCATACACCCGTATGTTGTGCAGAGGCTTATAACTCCCGATTTACAGATATCGACGGGAATGAATGGCTGGATTGCGAAATGGCCATGGGTACGGCGCCATGGGGCCATGCCAGACATGAAGTCCAATTAACCGTCATTCACCAGTTGAAAAAAGGGACAAGCTTTTCTTTACCTGCCGACATCGAGCTTGAATGTGCCGAGTTGATTCTGGAGCGGTTCGAGGGGCGTTATCCATCGCTGCGCTTCACCAAGAGTGGTGCCGATGCAGTGAGTGGGGCCGTGCGTCTGGCCCGTGCCGCTAGTGGCAAAAGCAAGGTTATTGCGACAGCTTATCATGGGTGGCACGACTGGTCTGCCTACGGTTATTATGGTGGCCAGACAAAAGAACGTGGCATACCCGTGGATATCGAGCGTTCAACGATCTGGGTCAACAAGCCTACTACGGAGCGAATTGAGGCTCAGATTACCGCGTCTCCCGAGGATATCGCATGTATTGTTCTATGCCCCAACGAGTGGAAAAAGGATGCGCTGGAGGAAGCCGTAAACCTATGTCGGTCTCTGGACATCATTATCATATTCGATGAGGTAACTTCCGGTATTCGAATGGGCAAGCAGGCTACAGCAGGAGAATATGACATCTGGCCTGATCTGCTCTGTATCTCTAAAGGTATGGCCAACGGTTTACCGCTCGCAGCGGTTATGGGGCCTGAGCACTTGATGTCTTTGTCAGGACAGGTCAGATTCAGTAATGCCCATTCCAGTGAAACGACAGCGCTCGCGGCAGCTATTGCCTGTGAACGATTAATGAAAAATGCGAAAGTATGGCCGACTTGGCGTGATCCGGCAACCCGGATCATGGATCGTCTGGAATCTGAACTTGTGTTACTCGGATTGACGGATCAATTGGAAGTGAGAGGGACTTATGCAAGCTTCTGCATTCAATCCTTGGCTGAAGATAACTTCCAAACCGATCCTTTCCGCGAGTTCATGGTGAAGAGAATGGCTCACTTCGGCATTTTCACCAAAGGATACTTTATTTTCTCTGATGCCCATACACGGGAAGAATTGCTATGGGTCGAGGAAGCGCTGTTGCAGATCCTGTCAGACTGGAAAGAGATTCAGAAGCAGGAACATCTTCATGCGATGCAACTTTCGAAAACGTTTGAAGCTTAATCCATAGATCATAATCAACAATCCACTAGGAGGAATTATTCAATGAAAGCACTCGTATATCAGGATCTCAAACAGGTGACTTACCAGGAGATTGAGGAGCCAACCATTCAAAAGCCAAACCAGGTGAAAATTAAAATCTATGGTTCCGGCATCTGCGGTACAGATCTGAATATTGTCAAAGGCAAAGTGCCTGCGAATAAAGGAACGATCATTGGTCATGAAGGCGTAGGCACAGTGGTTGAGGTGGGCGACGACGTTCGTGGTTTCAAGATCGGTGATCGGGTATTGGTTGATCCCACGCAATCTTGCGGTACCTGTTCATACTGCCGTGAGGGTCTGTTCATCTACTGCGAGAATTTTGATGATTATCAAGTAGGGATGACGACACACGGAACCTTTGCTGAATATTTTGTTGGGGACGAAAAGTATATCTATGCCATCCCGGATTCCATGAGTTGGGAAACGGCCATGTTGATCGAACCACTGGGATGTGTACTTCAGACGTTCATGAAAGCAGGAACTAAGCCAAGTGACTCTGTACTCGTCCTTGGTTCTGGAGCAATCGGTTCCCTGTGTCAGCTTGTTAGCAAACGATTGGCAAGGCTTACCGTAGGCACGGAAGTTGATCCATACCGCAAAGAGTTCGCTTCAGGGATCGCGGATCATGTGTTCTATCCTCAGGATCTGACACTGGATAAAGTATACGAGATCAATAATAACAAAAAGTTTGATATTGTAGTGGACGCGGTTGGTAACCAGCTTCATGTAGGGTTTGAGCTGATTGCCAAAGGCGGCAAAATTATTCCTATGGGATATGACGACAGCTATGAGGTGACGTTCAAATCAACAGCCGTGATTAATGATGGCATTAGTATCATCGGTGCAGTTGCTAATCACTCGATGATCAGTACGGCACTGAAATTTGCCCAAAGCATCCCGGAACTGGAACAGATGGTGACAGCCAAGGAACTGCTGAGTGATTATGAACAGGCCTTTAATGGAACGATTGGTTATGACATGCATACTGGAGAGAAGTTGCCGATGAATTCGGTCAAAACAGCTCTTATCCTATAAGAGGTACTATAAGCATGTAGACATTAGCGGGTTTGCCGCTGCGAGAAGTTGGAATTCGCAGCGGTGAAAACCGCAGAAGGAAGGGATATCGATTGAAATTGCTTCAAGATTTGCCGAAGAATCCACGCTACTCCATTTTACTCGAACCGGTATGGGCCATTCCGGGCACGATCGTTCTATTCTACGCTCCTTTATATATGAAGGAAGCCGGACTTTCGGACATAGAAATCGGTTTAATCAATTCGGTGAATCTTTATTTTGCCTTTATCTTTCAATTGTTTGCAGGTTCCATTACGAATAAGCTGGGACGAAAACGAACAACACTGATCTTTGATCTGCTTGCCTGGAGTGTTCCCATGTTCATCTGGGCCTTCTCCCAGAACTTCTGGCTGTTTCTGATCGCTTATTTACTGAATGCAACATCCAAGTTTGTAACGGTCGCCTTTAACTGTCTGATCATAGAGGATGTGGAGGAACACAAACGATCCAAGGTATTTGCCATTCTCAACATGATCATTACAGGGGCTGGGGTACTCACGCCTATTGCCGGGGTGGTCATTGCTGATTATGGTATTGTGCCTACACTCGCCAGCATTTACTTTGTCGGGGGCATCCTCATGACCGCTATGTTTTTCATTCGTAACCGATACACGGATGAGACCGAGGTCGGCAAGGAACTTATGGGATTGCATAGTAAAACCCGCGTGCTTCAGAGCTTGGGTTCCAGTCTGCGCCTGTTTGGCAAATCGTTCTACAAACGGAGACTTTTTCCGATTATTCTGATCACGGTGTTGTCCAATCTGATCTTGCAGCTGAATTTCTTCCAGGTCATTTTCTTCAAGGAACAGTTGAAGTTTGATGACCGTGTCATTTCGTTTATCCCAGTAGTGACTGCGGTAACCGTCATGCTGCTCTATCTGGTCATCATTCCGCGACTGAAACGGCGTTCGGAAGAAAAGTATGTTGGTTTTTCCATCGTGCTTAGCACGGCCGGAGCCATTCTGTTTCTGTTGATCCCTGTGGGGAATATAGGGATGTTGTTTCTCACGCTAATCGTGCTCGCTGCGGGTAACTTCATTTTGCAGACGTACCGGGATTCCCTGCTGATGAACCGATTGGGTACGCATGAGAAAGCCGATATGTTCTCGGCCGTGCAGACCGTCATGACGCTTACAGCCATTCCATCCGGTTACCTGACGGGCCTGCTCTACCATCACAATCCAACACTGTTATTCAGCGTCATTCTTGGTCTATATGTTGTACTCATGGTCATCATGTTCTTCCTGCCAGATCCGCAAAAGCACTCCCAAGTGCTGGAACCTTACAAAAATATGTAGAAAAAGGGGTTTACTGTATCTGGAGCGAATATGTAGTACAGAAAAAAATAGAACTACCTCTAGAACATATTTTAACTTGGGAGGCTGCTAAAAATGACTAACGTAATGACAACAGAAGCACGGAAGCAATGGAGTTGGATGAACGAGCCTGAAACCTGGTCCTATACCGATCAGGGAGGTGTGCTGGTGGAAGCGAAGGCGGACACCGACTTTTTCCAGGATCCAGCGGGGAAGCACATTCGTGCAACTGCTCCTTTCTTGTCCATGCCTGTGCCTGGCGATTTCGAAATCACAACCCAATTAACCGTTGATATGAAAAATCAATATGATTCCGGATGCCTGATGGTGATGGCGGATGATCGTAACTGGTGCAAAATTTGTTTTGAATATGATGGAAAAGTGCCTACCATCGTGTCGGTGGTGACACGTGATGGTTCATCGGATGATTGTAATTCGGTGGAAGTCTCCATACCTAATCCCTATTTGCGTATACGCAAAGTAGAGGGCTGCATATCATTCTTTTATTCACCCGATGGGGATGAGTGGAAACTAATTCGTTATTTCGGCATGCCGATACAAGGGGAACTTCGAGCTGGATTAGTTGTTCAGTCGCCGACTGGAACGGGCTGTACGTGTCATTTTTTATCCGTGAACGTTACTCATCCGGACTTGACCGCACGTTTCTAATCCGCTCCCCTGGCCGATCACTGGAGGGAGAACAGGTTCATGGTAAAAGCATTTATATTTGATTTTGATGGACTCATTGTCGATACAGAGACACCTTGGTATTATGCGTTTCGCGATATTTATGAAGAGCACGGAGTGGAACTTGGTCTGGAGCTTTGGTCGAAAAATGTGGGGACATCCTTTGAGGAATTTCATCCATTTCTGTATCTGGAGCAAGCGCTCCAAAAAAAGATAGATCATGATCATATCAAACTGCTCTCTGAACAAAAATACGAAGTCTATTTGGGACAGGCCGCCATTCTTCCAGGGGTGTATGAATTGCTTCAGTCTGCAAGGGAAAAGGGGATTCAGCTTGCGGTTGCTTCCAGCTCCACACGGGACTGGGTGCATGGTTACTTGCAGAAATTAGACATTTTAGATTATTTCACAGTCGTTCATACATCCGAGGATGTGAAGCGAGTGAAACCGGACCCTGAATTGTACCTTCTTGCTCTCCAGAGTCTTGGGATCGAGGCTTCCGAAGCGATTGTGTTCGAAGACTCACCTAATGGCTTGAAGGCAGCCAATGCAGCAGGTATTCGGTGTATCATCGTACCTAACGAGGTAACGCGTGGTCTGGAATTCGCCATGCATGAACTGCGGTTATCCTCGCTGGCCGAGATCGATATGGAGGCGCTTTAATCCAGATACTGCTTGCGTAGCTCGATAGGGGAGATCCCTTCGTATTTTTTGAACACTGACCCAAAGTAACTGGCACTGTTGAAACCAACAGCTTTGGCTATTTCATGAGCGGTCGTAGCGTTATTTTCGATGAGCATTTCCTTGGCTTTCAACAACCGATATCGCATCAGATACTCTAGTGGAGTCATTTGAAATTCTTTTTTGAATATCCGATTGAGGTGCTGCTCGGTAACGTCCATCTGCTCAGCCAACATGGGGAGAGAAATATCCTGATGATAATTTTGTTTGATAAAAGTAATGAGTTCATCCAATCTTAATCGGGCATCAGAACGTTCGTAAGCACTATAGCGTTCACCTTCAATGGTTAATCTGACCAAAAGCATGTACAGTAATG
Organism: Paenibacillus sp. FSL M7-1414; assembly: GCF_038003195.1. Classification (NCBI taxonomy): domain Bacteria; kingdom Bacillati; phylum Bacillota; class Bacilli; order Caryophanales; family Paenibacillaceae; genus Paenibacillus; species Paenibacillus sp. FSL M7-1414. The sequence continues at coordinate 3,205,507 of NZ_JBBOOS010000001.1, forward strand.
CGGATACGTGCCAGATCTGATCCTTGTGCCGGGACTGCAGCGCCAACGTAATTTCACGCAACAGGATATGAAGCATTCCATCCGGCTTGAAGGCGCGCAGCTCCCCGATCTGCAAGGTATGCAAGAACCGTGGCAATAAATAGCCATTGAAAGACAGACAATCAAATCGTAATGAATCACTCAGATTGTGGTAACGGTAGGTTACCTCCGGGAACAAAATGAGAGCGGTCCCTTTTTTGATCGAAAATTCATGATTCTTTGCTGCGATTCGCCCTGTTCCTCCGATGCACTGTACAATGCTGTAATCCCGTGAATGGTCGCTCCAATTCATCAATTCATCAACGGTCAACTGGTTTTTCCCTGTAATCATGAGCGGCATATCGGTATCCAGTGGATTCCCCATACTAGGTTTCGGCATCGTCGTGTTATTCCTCTTTTCGTTAAAGGATCATGTGCGTAAGTGGCGTGGTTACAGCGTTAAAAGAAACCTAGAAAGAATTATATTACATAAATGGAATAATTTTAATTGAATGACGGGCAATATATAAAACGTTTTCATACAAATGCTTCAACAATTCTTTATTGGATGAATGAGTATGAACTGTAGTCTGATCAGCCTCTATTTATGGATCTAAAAGTACGCCTGCCTTGCCAACAGAATGCGAAACGGTATACGCTATAACGAATGAGTGATTAAGGAAAGGGATGCAAACATGAAGAAAGTCATCGTAGTCGGATCGGGTATTCTGGGGGCATCAACAGCCTATCAATTAGCCAAACATGGCGCAGAGGTCATCATCGTAGATCGAAAAGATATAGGACAGGCAACGGATGCAGCTGCCGGTATCATCTGTCCATGGCTGTCACAGCGTCGCAATCAGGACTGGTATCAGCTCGCCAAGGCAGGTGCGCGGTTCTATCCTGGCATCATAGCGGAGCTTGAAGGCGAAGGAGAAACGGAAACCGGTTATGCTCAAGTGGGCGCGCTTAGTATTCATACGGATGTGGACAAAATCAACAAGATGGAAGAGCGGGCCCATCTTCGCAAAACAGATGCGCCGGAGATTGGCGACATTACACCTTTTGATGCCAAAGAAACCCGTGATCGTTTTCCTCTACTGGATGAACGTTATCAATCGGTACATATCAGTGGTGCTGCACGTATAGATGGAAGAGCGCTGCGCGATGCATTGATCCGGTCTGCACAGCGAAATGGAGCGGAAGTGATCCATGGAGACGCCACGCTTCAATTCGAAGCGGATCGGGTCATTGGTGTGAGTGTTAATGATCAGAGTTTCCTGGCAGATGAAGTTATTGTCTGTGCAGGTGCTTGGGCCAACGAACTGCTGAAGCCACTCGGCATACACTTTAAAGTGCATTATCAAAAGGCACAAATTATGCATCTACATGTCACGGATGGGGAGGATACAGGCCGCTGGCCTGTGATCATGCCACCTTCTGATCAATATCTGCTGGCCTTTGATCAACAGAAGATTGTGATTGGTGCCACTCATGAAAATGATGTGGAGGGTTATGATACAAGAGTCACTGCAGGGGGCATGCAGGAAGTTTTGAACAAAGGTCTGGAACTGGCGCCGGGGCTAGCCAATAGCACATTCCAGGAAGTAAGAGTTGGGTTCCGTCCGTTCACACCTGGCTTTCTACCAGTAATGGGGGCTGTCCCAGGCTGGCAAGGTCTGATTACCGCGAATGGACTTGGAGCCTCTGGATTGACTATGGGTCCTTTTATCGGGAGTCAACTGGCGAAACTAGCTCTCGGCATGGAGCTGGATATCGATATTGAGCCCTACACTGTTGGCAAAGCAATGGATGAAATTGAAAGAGGTGAGTCATGACATATTCACAACGTGTATCCGATGGAGCGAACTCGTCCGACATCATATATTTGGAGCATCAGATCGGTACGACAAAAGAAAAACTGCGAATGGCTTTGGAGAAACAAGAAACATACAAAAACGAATTGTCGGAATTGAAGTCATCACCAATCAGGAATGCATCCGAAGACAATTCTGAAGAGCAAGTCTTAATGGAGAAGGTAAGCCAAACGAAGAACTTGGTTGAAACCCTGTCTGAACAACTGGAGCAACTACAGGAAGCATTGGCGAAACTAGGCGATTGATCGGCTCGTATGGCTTATCTCACTGAGACATCGACAGAAATAATATACGATACGTATAAAACGAAAACCCCTTATATTAAGGGGTTTTTCTGATTTAGTTCAAATGGTTTATATCAACAAATGAACGAATGGTATAAAATGGAATCAGGTGCTGAACTGTCAATTCAGATACCCATGTAACCAATCACGAAACTATGCTGAGAGGTGGATTCCAAATGTATAAAGAAGTGATACGTGTTGAGGACATCACGAGGTTTCAGTCCAGGTCTGAAGAGTTTTTCCCACTTCACTGGTTTCGAAAAATGCTGTCCGAGCATCCAGTGTACTATCACGAAGATACAGACACCTGGAATGTGTTCAGATACGATGATGTGAAGCAGGTCCTCAGTAATCATGAGTATTTTTCAGCCGAAGGAACCCGGACAACGATTGCCGTTGGAGCAAAGAACAATGAAGGCACACCTCCAGACAAATTAAACATATCAAGTATCGATCCTCCCCGTCATCAAAAGAGCCGTTCGTTGTTATCTGCTGCTTTTACTCCGCGTAGTCTGAAAAACTGGGAACCACGAATTCGCAACATTGCAGAACAGCTGGTAGCCGATATTGAGCCAAATACGACCATTGATATCGTCCAAGCATTAGCTGCTCCGTTGCCTTCCATGGTGATGGCGGATCTGCTCGGCATCCCTCTCACAGACAGCCATCGCTTCAAGAACTGGGTAGATATTCTGTTTCAACCCACCAATCCCAAGACGGCTGAGGAGAGTGAACTGAAAAAGCAAACTGCCGCTCAAGAGTATTATCAATTCCTGTATCCTATTGTGGTTCATAAACGGACTCATCCTGGTGAGGATATCATTACCGATCTGTTGAACGTGGATGTTGAGGGGGAGAAGTTCACGGAGGATGAGGTTGTTCGCACGACCATGCTTCTGCTTGGAGCCGGTATAGAGACAACGAGTCATATGGTTTCAAATACGTTCTATTCCTTCCTCTACGATGACCCGAGCTTGTATGGCCAACTCAGGCAGAACCCCGAATGGGTTCCGCTCGCAGTGGAAGAAATGCTTCGTTATAGGTTCCATAATGCCAAGCGGCATCGGACAGTAAAGCAGGATAATCAACTGCTCGGAGTGGATTTGAAAAAAGGAGATGTTGTCATCTCCTGGATGAGTGCAGCCAATATGGATGAGCAGATGTTTGAAGACCCCTTTGAGCTGAATATTCATCGTCGGAATAACAAAAGACATCTTACCTTTGGTAATGGCCCACACTTTTGTCTAGGGGCCCCGCTGGCAAGAATGGAACTAAGCATTGCCTTGACAGCATTTGTGGAGAAGATTGCTCGGATTGAACCGATGGAGTCCTTTGATCTGGAGAATAATCTGGCCACTTCAGCTCCGGGACAGTCATTGACCCATCTGCCAGTGAAGATCGTTGCGGAGTGAGAAGGAATCATACGGGACACAACCTAAAAAGCGGCAGATCAGACGTAAACGTCTTGATCTGCCGCTTTGTTATGCAAGCAAGTATGAGGCTGGACACCTTAATTTGAATTCATAGAAACTTTTTGTCTTACCACCTGTTTGATTTCTTCCTCTTTGGCTTGTTTGGTGCGTTTGATAAAGAAGGAAAGGACCAATCCCACAACAGCGATACCGATGATAACAACATAAGCATCATTGATACCCTGGATCATGGATTCTGTAGCAAGCTGTTTTTGACTGAGACCATTGGCTGCACCAGTCGCCATCATATCCTGTACATGTGCCGTTGTACGGGAGGTCATGACACTTACGAGTAATGAAGTACCTACAGCACCAGCCACTTGTCTGACGGTGTTGGAGATAGCTGTACCGTGTGCACCAAGTCTTGGTGGCAGTTGGTTAAGTCCCGCAGTCTGAATCGGCATCATGAGCAGAGCCATACCAATTCGGCGGCCGGTAGACATTAATACCAGGTAACCATAACTGGTTGAATCCGTTAAGTCGATGAAACCAATTGTCGTCACGATGGTGATCACCATCCCGATAACAGCGAGCCATTTCGCTCCAAATCGGTCAAACAATTTTCCAGCTACTGGCATCAGGAAGCCCATGACAAGCGCACCCGGAAGGAGTAATAATCCGGACTCCAGTGCAGTGTAACCACGTGCGTTCTGGAGATACAAGGGAAGCAACATCATGTCAGCATACATGATCATTGTAATCGCGATACTAATGACCGTGGTCAAGGAGAACATGTTGTATTTGAATGCCCGCAGATCAAGCAGCGGAGTTTCAGAAACGAGCTGTCTCCATGTAAACAGGGCAAGAGAAACAATCCCAGCCGCAATGCAGATAAGAACTTCTGCACTTGACCATCCCAGACTTCCTGCTCTGCTGAAACCATAGAGCAATGCGCCAAATCCGATCGTGGACAGCACCACACTGATTGTGTCGAACTTTGTGTTGACCCGTTCGGATACATTCTTCAGGTATACAAACGCAAAAGCAATGACAATAAGAGTTAATGGAATCATGCCGTAGAACATCGTTTGCCAAGAGTAGTTCTCGAGAATATAACCGGCAAGGGTAGGCCCGATTGCAGGGGCAAAAATGATGGCAAAACCAACCATTCCCATTGCAGATCCTCGTTTTTCAGGAGCAAACAAGGTCAAAATAACGTGCATCAAGAGCGGCATGATAATGCCGGCACCCGCTGCTTGAATCATACGTCCTGTCAGCAATGTGCCAAAGTTATCTGCAAGAGCAGATACGATGGTACCAATCAGGAAAATAAACATGGAAGCTTGGAATAATTGCTTGGTTGAAAAGCGTTGCATGAAGTAGGCCGTGATCGGGATAAGCACCCCGTTCACCAGCATGTAACCTGTCGTTAACCATTGTGCTGTTGCGGCGGAGATGTTAAAATCACCCATCAGTTCCGGTGTAGCAACACTCATGATCGTTTGATTCAACGTTGCAAGGAAGGCTCCCAAAATCATGATAAACAGGATGGGGCCTTTCTTTACGGATAATTCTTCTGGTACTCTAGCCTGACTCAATCCTTTTCATCCTTTCAATCCACACGTGACTAAATTTACAACGTGTTGTATAGTTTACATTGTATTTATTGAATTATATACATATTCGGACAGATTACAATTTACGTTATGACGTGTTTTCGTCGTTTATTTTACAAATAAAATGAATTTGTTGTGTAAACCAAAAATAAACGACTGATTGTTTAAAATTGTAATGTTTAAAATTTGATAGGAGGGATACACGTGAAAGACGAGAAGAAATCAGCCGTGGACCCAAGAATATTGCGAACACGTCAGTTAATTCGAAGTGCATTTGTTGAGTTACTGCAGGAAATGGATATTGAAAAGTTGTCAGTGAACAAAATTGCCGAACGAGCGACGATCAATCGGGTAACCTTCTACCTGCACTATCGTGATATTACGGATATGATGGAGAAGATGGCCGACGAGATGATTGAGAATATTGAACGGATCGTGGATGAATATGCCCCTCATTTTGAGAAGCAAAGAACGGAAGAGGCTTGGCCTGTTCTAGTCAAGTTACTGGAGCATTTTGCAGAGAACGCCTCGTTCTATCAGGTGGTTCTTGCTACAAAGCGCACACCGATTTTTACCGAACGACTGCTCAAATTGTTAAGTACGCTGGTCAAAGCCAAAATTGATCGGGTAGAGATGGAAGATGAACTCGAAGAATCCGGCATTCACAAAGAAATCGCAATATGGTACGGTTCTTCGGCTCTGATTGGAACCATCGTTGCCTGGTTGCGTAATGATATGCCATATTCACCTCATTTCCTGGCGAAACAATTCTCGTTGATTCGCTCGTACTCTTATAATGACTTGATATAATCATGCTACAATTGCACCTAACGTTAATAGAGGAGGAATAATGTAATGAAATATAGTGCAGAACGTATCTATGTGAGATTTTGGAATGTGGATGATGCCGCATTGCTTCTGGATCTACAGGTTCGCAACCGTGGGGAAATAGAGAACATATCAGCAAGTGATCGGGACGAGTCTTTCTACAGCTTGGAAGGGCAAAGGTCACTCATTGAGAGCTGGAACAAGAAGAGAGAAGAAGGAAATCGCTATTCTTTTGGTATTTTTCTACATACAACGGATGAACTCGTCGGTGAAATTTCTTTGTTCGAGATCATACTGGATTCTACCCCAAAATGGATCGTTGGTTATGTGACGGATACTCTGCATCAAGGAAAAGGATATATGAGCGAAGCCCTGCAATGTGTACTGGAATTTGCCAAACACGAAACTGAAATTACTCGAATCGAAGCTGGCGCTGTGCCCGATAATACAGGTTCCATCCGTGTCCTTCAAAAAGCAGGATTCAAGGAGAATGGGTCACAGCTTGTGCCAATCCAGGGAACGTTGAAAGAACATACGATGTTTGCTGTGGATACTATAAGCAAGATGTTTTAATATTTACTATACAAGTTGAACTATATATTTAAACGTAACGGAGAGGACAGAAAAAACATATGGCTACTATACTCGTTGCAGACGACGATGCGAACATTCGTGAACTCGTCTGTCTATTTCTCAAAAACGATGGATTCACAACAGTGGAAGCTGCGGATGGTAAGGAAGCTCTCACTATATATGGCGAAACTCCAGTGGATCTGGTCGTCCTTGATATTATGATGCCTGTCATGGATGGTTGGGCACTGTGCAAAGAACTCCGAAGAGCCGATCCCGACCTCCCGTTACTCATGCTTACGGCGAGAGGAGAGACTTGGGAGAAGGTGAAAGGATTCGAACTGGGTACGGATGATTATTTGACCAAACCGTTTGATCCATTAGAGCTGACCGCTCGTGTCCGAGCATTACTGAAACGATACAAAATCGGCTCCACACATACAATCCAGTTTGGCAACGTCATTCTGGACCGTCAGACGTATAAGGTGATGAGAGGTACGGAGTCGCTTACGTTACCACTTAAGGAGTTCGAATTGCTGTATAAGCTTGCTGGAACACCAGGACAAGTCTATACACGTGAGCAATTAATCGATCAGATATGGGGTATTGATTACGCGGGAGATGATCGAACAATAGACGTACATATTAAACGCCTGCGTGAACGATTCGCGACAACACCTGATTTTCGGATTGAAACGGTGCGTGGGCTAGGGTACAGACTTGAGGTCTATGAATGATCAGATCCTTATATATTCGTGTTGTTCTGACCTTTCTGGTGTCAGTCATCACAGGCACGATTATTTCATTTTTTATGTCAACCTGGATGTTCGAAGATCAATTGAATGAAAATGCTCAAATTAACATACGCAATTTTGGCCAGGACGTTGTGCAGATTTATAAGACGCTGCCTGCTGATGAAGCAGAATCATTCGTTAGTAGAATGAAGCAACTTGATTCGTATCATATTCGAATTTATGATGCAACGGGCAAGTTCCAGTCTTATGGGAAGCTTAACGAACATAAATCATCACCCGTATCGACGGATCAACTCAAGAAGGTGTTAAACGGAGGGGTTGTGCAGGACACACCTAAAGGTATCGCTACCGTTCTTTTGGGGCTACCGATCAAGACGGAAATGGGTACAAGAGCGATGTTTCTAGAAACACTCTCACCGCCCTCAGCCTCTTTTGTGGTCCAGTTTGGCTTGATTTTTGCAAGCTGTTCCTTGATTGTAGGAAGTTTGTTGATTGTGGTTGCTTCTGTATATCTGGTTAGACCGATCAAAAAATTGACCAAAGCGACCAAACGGATTGCAGCTGGAGACTTCAACGTCAAGCTGAACATTAAACAAACGACGGAGATTGGTACATTGGCCCGCAGCTTTGAAGAAATGATGCATGATCTTCAGCAGTTGGAGCAGATGCGCAGGGAATTCGTTACCAATGTTTCGCATGAGGTTCAGTCTCCGCTCACCTCGATATCCGGTTACGCTTCAGCACTGAAGCAAGTAAATCTCTCAGAACAAGAACGAAACCGTTACCTGGATATTATCATCTCAGAAGCAAAAAGAATGTCCAAAATGAGTGATAGCCTGCTGAAGCTGAGTTTGCTTGAATCGCAGTCACAGCAACTACGGCTCACCACCTTAAGCCTTGATGAACAAATCAGGCGGGTCATCGTGGCGCTTCAGCCGCAATGGTCTGGGCGCAACATTCATTTCGAGCTTGATTTGGAGAACGTGAAGGTAACGGCTGATCACGATCAGTTAAATCAGGTATGGACAAACATCATCGGAAATAGCATCAAGTTTTCCGAGGATGGCGGTATGATTAAAGTCAGTATCGAAGAGGACTTCAAAAATGTGACTGTTCGAATATCCGACACGGGCATTGGAATTCCCCTGGAAGATCAGAAGCGTATATTCGACCGTTTTTTCAAGGCAGATCGTTCCCACAGCCGCAAATACGACGGGAGTGGTATGGGACTTGCTATCGTTAAACAGATCGTGTCCCTTCATCAGGGTGACATCCGAGTGGAAAGCGAACCTGGTCAAGGCACGACCTTTATTGTCACGTTGCCCATCCATCCACCAACGGATAGTTAGGCTCACAGGATAGGGTCAATGAATAGAATATCCATCGGATTATCTAAACCGAATGTTCATGTCCTATGTAACATGCAAGCTTCCTTGTATGTTACATAGGACATTTTTTTTGCTTGTTCATACTCTGTTCATATTCCGGTCATGGGGAGTACATCTTTCTTGATTAAGATTTCTTAAGCAGCCTGCGAGGCCAATATACAGATGAGGATAGGAGCAGATGAATGTGAATCAACAAGCAGACAGAGAAGTCCAGAGTAAGAGCAAAACCAAGAAAGTGTTAAACATTTTGTTTAAAGTACTTTGCGCAATCATTATAGCAATCTTACTTTTTGTAGCTATCGTATATACCGTTAATAAAATCAGCAGTTATTCGGAGCAAAAAAGAATGGAGCCGTATGGTCAACATGTATCCGTAGACGGAAAAAATATGAATGTGTTCATACAAGGCGAAGGCGAGGAAACGATTGTGCTTCTGCCTGGTTTTGGAACAGCTGCACCAGCGCTTGATTTTAAACCTCTTATCTCCGAGTTATCACCATATTATAAAGTTGTCGTTGTTGAGCCCTTTGGTTACGGATTGAGTGATCAGACCAAAAAGGAACGCAGCACAGCAAATATCGTCAGTGAAATTCATGAAGCGTTACAGCGTCTACATATTGATCGTTATATCCTCATGGGTCATTCCATTTCGGGGATCTATAGCCTGGATTACGTGAACAAATATGCAGATGAAATAAGTGCATATGTTGGGCTGGATAGCAGTGTTCCAGCGATAAGTGAACAGAAGATTGATTCATCAGATACACAACCGATTAAGTGGTTCCGCAACTTAGGTTTCGCCCGAGTGCAACTGAAACTGAGTGCTGACCCTTATGATGGACTGCCTTATGATGAACAAACGAAAGAACAATTGAACATTCTGGTACGCAAAAATATGTATAATACCACGCAATTAAATGAGGCAGAAAGTATGTATTCCAACTTTAAAGCATCTGAACAACTAACTTTCCCTGTTAATCTTCCAGTTCTTTTCTTTGTTCAAAAGAATCATCCGGCAGCAGACAATTGGGTTCCGGAACACGAGAAGTTAATAGAGAACTCTGTGCGTGGTGAAGTGGTGCTGTTGGAAGCAAATCATTATTTGTATCGTTCCCATGCCAAAGAAATTTCTGGAAAATTCAGGGGATTTATGACGCAGCAGTAAATATAAATGAATTGGCTTGTTCATATTCAGTTCATATTGACGTCACGGGGAGTACATTTTCATTGGATAAGATTTCATTAGCAGCAAAAAAGACAATCGAACTATCAGTTCAAGACAGGAGAAGATAACACTGACGACGCAGCCTGCGGAAAAGAAAACAAAGAAGAGATCAAAGGCCAAAAAAGTGAGAAACATGATACTGAAAATAGTAGGAGCAATCGTAATCGCCATTATTCTATTTCTAGGTATTGTTTATATCACCAATGTGATCAGTAGTAATTCAGAGGCCAAGAAAATCGATTCCTATGGTCAGCATGTATCTGTAGACGGTAAAAATATGAATGTGCTCATTCAAGGCGAAGGCAAGGAAACGATTGTACTTCTGCCTGGTTTTGGGACAGCTGCACCAGCGCTTGATTTTAAACTGCTCATTGACGAACTATCACCATATTACAAAGTTGTGGCGGTTGAGCCATTCGGTTATGGATTAAGTGATGCTACTGAAAAAGAACGAACCACAGAGAATATCGTAAGTGAAGTTCATGAAGCTCTGCAGCAACTCGATATTCATCAGTACATGCTCATGGGTCACTCCATTGCAGGCATTTATGGCATTGATTATGTGAACAAATATCCGGATGAGGTCACGGCATTTGTCGGAATTGATAGCAGTGTTTCAACACAACCGGGTATGGATGCCAAATTGCCTACTAAAACGTTCGCATTTCTTAAAAAATCAGGTCTCCAAAGATTGGTGGTCAAATTTAGTAGTGACCCCTATGCTGGACTCGCATTTGATGAACATACCGTAGAGCAGATGAACATGCTGTCGAATAAAAACTCGAACAGTTCCACGACTTTGAATGAGATGGACCATATTGCTTCCAATTTTAAAGGAGCCCAAGGTTTAACCTTCCCTAAAGACCTTCCACTTCTACTCTTTGTACAAGCGAATAATGAAGGTGTAGAAGGATGGATACCGCTGCATGAAGGGCAGATCAAAGATTCAGTACATGGGAAAGTAATCACCATGGATGGCGAACATTACTTGCACCATACGTTATTCAAAGAAATAGCTGAAGATGTTAGAGCATTCATGAACGAAGCGAAATAATAATTCTGTAAAAGTCCGTGATGAGAGAGAGGAATTCAATTGAGATTATTTGAGATACTGTTAGTTCTATCCTGTTTCGCGTTACTCATAGACCTACTATTTATTAAAAGAAGTGCAAAGAAAATAGGTTTGGGTTTGGGTATAGGAAGTAGCGTTATATTATTAGTTCAATTGTTTGTTGAGGGATACAGATGGCAGTTGCTTGTGGTATATATCATGACGGCTCTATTCATAATCATCGTTTTATTCAGACATTCCGATAAGATGGCGAATCTTAAAATAGGGAAGTTCTTGAAATATAGTTTATCTTCCTTAATCGTCATTCTGCTTGTTGGTTCTACCGTCTTGTCTGTATACTTACCTGTTTTTAATCTGCCGAAGCTTGATGGTCCAGAGAAGGTGGGTACTCAAACATTTCATTTAACAGACCAGAACAGAGACGAAAACTTCACTGAAGATCAAAGCGATAAGAGAGAACTAATGGTTCAAGTTTGGTACCCAACTGAAAACAGCAATAATAACAAGCGTGACACGCTGTTTCCAAAAGATAAAGAAATGTTCAAAAAGTATATTCAGAGCTTCTCTAATTCTTTAAAACTGCCCGAATTTTTGCTCGACTACTTGAAGTATAGTCAAACCAACTCTTATGAAAATGTTGAAATATTACCTTCTACAAGTCCTTATCCCGTGGTACTACTATCTCATGGTATGGGAACCAGTAGAGTTCTACATGTATCACAGGCCGAGAATCTGGCCAGTCATGGGTATATCGTGTTCACCATCGATCACACGTATAGCACCTTTGCTACCCTTTTCCCAGATGGCCGTGTAACGGATTATAAAAAAAGTACGACTACACTAGATGAACGTACAAAAACAGGGAGTATATGGACGAAAGATGTGGAGTTTGTAATCGATCAAATCGAAAAGCTGAATTCAGGTGCAATCGAAAGTCAGTTTAAAGGGAAAATCGATCTAGATCACATCGGCGCGATGGGGCATTCTTTTGGGGGTGCAACCGCGTTTAATGCAACGTATTTAGATCAGAGAATCAAGGCCGGGGTTAATATGGATGGGTCACTATATGAAGTGGAAAATAGAGATGATATAAACAAGCCGTTTATGTTCATCCGATCGGGAAGTTTTGAAGACTGGTTTGCCAACTTTGAAATAGATAGAAATTCGGATGATGAAGTAACTAAATCTCTTTCAGATGAGCTGCACATTATGAAAAATGTTATGAATCATGGGGGAAAAGTGATCTATGTAGAAGGAACCCAGCACTTCAATTTCACGGACCTTCAGTTCTATTCAGAGCTGGTTAAACTGTCCGGTATCACAGGAGATATCAATGGTAAAAGAGGATCAAACATCGTAAATCAATATGTACTCGATTTCTTTAACAAGCAACTGAAAGGAACGGGTGGAGATCTCATTCAGGGACCAAACGACTTGTATCCGGAGGTGAAATTTGTAGACCCAGAAGAAATCAAATAACCAAAACACTTAAAATTCAGGAGATGATGTGAATGGGACGACAAAAGGGAAAACGCACTTCAATCGCCGTGTTAACGCTGGCATTAACCATGTTAGCTCCAATGTCTGCAATGGCTGCGCCTACTACAAGTAGCAGTGATCATACGTATGAACCAACCAAGAAAACGGTGATGGAGAAAGCCAAGTTACTCACTGAGAAGCATGGAATCACAAGCCTGCAATATGCCCTTATCGATGGTGGCGAGATTGTGGTGTCCGGTCAGACGGGCAAAAACGATAAAAACAACAAGGTGCCTCTTACGCCGGATACGATCTATGGCATAGGATCAACGAGTAAAATGTTCCTAACCGCTTCTGTTATGAAGTTAGTTGAAGAAGGCAAGGTGGATTTGGATCTGCCTGTTGTGAACTATATACCTGATTTTCAAATGAAAGATCATCGCTACAAACAAATCACACCACGCATGCTGTTGAATCATTCTTCCGGTCTGCTGGGAGGCACGGGCAGCAATGCCACATTGTACGGGGATAATGATACGTACTCACATGATACGTTTCTGGATCAATTGGCAAGTCAAAACCTGAAGGCAGATCCGGGCGCGTTCTCGGTGTATAGTAACGATGGGTTTACGTTATCCGAGATTATGGTTGAACGTGTTAGCGGCATGAGTTTTACAGCTTTTATACACCAATATTTTACGGAACCTTTGGACATGAAACATACCAAAACACCACAGGATGTGGTTGACACGGCAGCTATGGCGGGAATCTATTCTCCTATGTATGAGGGTCAGCTTCCACAAGAGAATTATAATGTTATCGCTACTGGAGGCATTTATTCTACCGCTGAAGATCTTGCGAAGTTTTCACAAATCTTCACGGGAGAGGTCCAAGGCATTCTTACCGATAAGTCTGTAGAAGCCATGGCGCAAGAAGAATACAAAAAAGGCATGTGGCCAGAGGGTGGCGATACGTCTATATCTTACGGATTAGGGTGGGATAGTGTAAATCTGTACCCATTCAGTGAATATGGTATCAAGGCAGTAACAAAAGGTGGAGATACCATATCGTATCACTCATCATTAGTCGTACTGCCGGAATATAATCTGGCTGCAGCCGTTACCTCATCAGGTGGGACAAGTGCCAAAGATCAGTTCATTGCGAGTGAATTATTACTCAGCGCACTTGAGGAAAAGGGCATTATTACAGAACGGAAGCCGGAAAAATCGTTTGGTGTTCCAGTGAAGGCAGATATACCTAAAGAAATAGCCACGAATGCAGGTATATATGGCGGCAATAATTCAGTTAAGAAGATCGAAATGAATAGGGCTGGACAAATGACTGTATCCACACCTTCAGCTCCAAGTGATCCGGCTCAAAAATACACCTATACAGCGGATGGTACTTTTGTTAACGATGAAGGCACGGAAAAGCTGAAATTTGTTAAGGAGAAGAATGGAAGGACTTATCTGTGGTATCGATCTTATATATCCTTACCAGGACTTGGACAATTGGCTTTCTCCGAATATAAAATGGAGAAGCTGGAAGCCAATGAATTATCCCAGGATATTACGGCCTCATGGGAGCAACGTGAAGGTAAAAAATATTACCTTCTGAATGAGAAATATACATCAACGGTTTATCTCAATTCGGCACCAATTCTCCCTATTCATTTGGACAAAGAGACGCCTGGGTATGTATCCAATACTAAGATTATTGGAGCAAACGAAGCAGTCACGGAGCTGCAAATCCCTGGCCTGGCTGGACGTGATACAAAGGAGATTTATTTTGCTAAAAAGAACGGAGTAGAGTACATTACAGCCGTTGGTAGCATATACGCCAGTGAGGAAATGGTACAACCACTCTATTCGGGTAAACAATCTCTAGCAACGATTCAAGCAGACGGATATGCCAGATGGTTTTCGTTACCATCAACGGTGAAAGGAAAAGTCATGACGGTTAAAATGCCTGCAACTGGCGCCTTTGCCGTATATGATCAGAAGGGTATTTGTATTAATCACACCGTAGTCAGCGGTGTGAACGAGGTTGTTTTACCAGAGAACGGCCGCATTGTATTTGCAGGTGACGTGGATTCCACATTTGAAATTTCATTAAAATAGATGTTGTGCCGTAGTTAGTTTTATGAAAGAAACTAAGAAAGTAGCCGATCAAAGTAATCGGCTGCTTTTGTTCAATTTAACTATAATTAGTTTGTCACTTCAGTTAGAATTCTTCGCTATTGCTCAACTGAAGAATTATTCTTTTTTAGGAGAGTGGAAACGGTGCCTACGATATTAGTTGCTGACGACGATGCGAACATTCGCAAACTCGTCTGTTTATTTTTGCGCAACGACGGATTTACAACCATCAACGCCGTAGACGGAAAGGAAGCCCTGGCTATCTATACCTCCACGCCAGTCGATTTGGTTATTCTTGATATTATGATGCCAGTCATGGACGGTTGGGCATTATGTGAGGAACTTCGAAGAGCCAATCCGGATCTTCCGTTACTAATGTTGACGGCAAGAAACGAGACCTGGGAGAAAGTACAAGCATTTCAGCTCGGGACAGATGACTATATGACGAAGCCATTCGATCCGCTTGAGTTGATGGCTCGCGTCAAGGCACTGTTGAAACGATACCGTATAGGATTAACGCAGACCATCCAATTAGGAAACGTTATTCTGAACCGGCAGACTTATAAGGTCCTGAGGGGTACAGAGTCGTTCACCTTGCCGCTTAAAGAGTTCGAATTATTGTATAAACTTGCTGGATTACCGGGACAAGTCTATACGCGGGAGCAATTAATCGATCAAGTTTGGGGAATTAATTATACTGGCGATGATCGAACGATAGACGTGCATATTAAACGTCTACGCGAACGTTTTGCCGATATCTCCGATTTTCGTATCGAAACGGTGCGGGGACTTGGCTACCGGCTAGAGGTGCAAGAGTGACCGGCTCCCTCTATACACGTGTAGTCCTGACCTTTCTGGTCTCCGTGATTGGGGGCACAATCCTTTCTTTTCTTGCTACAACCTGGATATTTCAAGATAAATTAAACGAAAACTTACAAGGCTCCTTGCTTGACTTTGGCCAGGATATCGTCCGCATCTACGAGACATTGCCGTTACATGAAGCAGAAATGTTTATAAGTGAAATGAAACAACTCAATTCCTATCACATTCGAATCTATAAAGCAACGGATCAATTCCAATCCTACGGAGAACTTAAAGAACAACATCCTTTCCCGGTGACGACGGAACAAGTGAAGAAAGTGCTGGATGGGGAAAGGGTCCAATTCAATGGGATCGATACGTTCTTCTTGGGAATGCCGATAAAAACTGAAATGGGAAGCAAAGCAATGTTTGTAGAGCCCCTCACTTCCTCTTCCACCTCATTTCTCATCAAGTTTGTTTTAACTTTTATGATTTGTTCGTTAATAGCAGGAAGCCTATTGATACTAATTGCGGCTATGTTTCTGGTGAGACCGATCAAAAAGCTGACAGAAGCGACCCGGCTTATAGCTGCCGGAGATTTCAATGTCAAGCTTAATATTAAACAAAAGGGTGAGATAGGTGCTCTGGCTCGTAGTTTCGAAGAAATGATGCACGATCTAAAACAGCTTGAGCAGATGCGCAGGGAATTCGTAGCAAACGTGTCCCATGAAGTTCAGTCTCCGCTCACTTCCATTTCCGGTTTTGCTATAGCGCTCAAGCAGGTAGACCTCCCGGATGACGAAAGAAGCGATTATCTCGATATTATCATCACTGAAACTGCAAGAATGTCCAAAATAAGTGATAGTCTGCTAAAGCTGAGTTTGCTTGAATCTCAATCATTGCAAATGCGGCTCGCCACGCTCAGTCTGGATGAACAGATCAGACAAGTAATCGTCGCTATTCAACCCCAATGGTCGGCCCGTAACATTCAGTTCGATCTTGATTTGCAGCCCACCAAAATCACGGCCGATCATGACCAGTTAAATCAGGTGTGGATCAATATCTTCGGCAATGCCATCAAATTTTCCGAAGATGGTGCCCGAATTAACGTCACGATCAAACAGAATATCAAGAACGTGACGATCCGCATATCGGATTCGGGTATTGGTATTCTCCCGGAAGACCAAAAGCGTATATTTGACCGCTTCTTTAAAGCAGATCGTTCCCACAGTCAGAAATATGAAGGAAGCGGTATGGGACTAGCTATTGTAAAGCAGATCGTCTCGCTTCATCAAGGGGACATCCGGGTGGAGAGCGAATATGGACGAGGAACGACCTTCATAGTCATCTTGCCAATCACAACACCCACAGAGTGATTGGATTTCATGCCTTCACTAGGTTATGACACCCTGTATAAACCTCCTTGCGTATGATGATGCAAACTTTTTTTGCCTGTTCATCCTCCGTTCATGCTGCAGTCATTAGGGGGACATCTTGGTTTGTTATATTGTCTTTAGCGCCCACGTTAAGGTGGCTTAACACAATGATGAAGACAGGAGTAGATGCAAGAATGAAACCAAGAGAGGTAACAAAACTGAAGATGAGTGTGAGGAGAGCAAGAAAGAGAAATACTATAGCTGCTGTGACTCTCATGCTGACGATACTTGCCCCAATGTCTGCAATGGCCGCACCGGCTCCCATGAACAACAGCAACCTTACGTATGAGACAACAAAGAAAGCCGTGATCGAAAAAGCCAAATTACTGACCGAGACATATGGTACGACGAGTCTGCAATATGCGCTCATCGATGGTGGAGAGATTGTGGTGTCCGGTCAAACGGGCAAGAACGATATAAACGACAAGGTACCTCTTACTTCGAACACCGTCTATGGCATTGGTTCAACCAGTAAAATGATGCTTACAGCCGCTGTAATGAAGCTGGTTGACGAAGGCAAGATTGATTTGGATGCGCCTGTTGTGAACTATATGCCTGACTTTACAATGAAAGATAACCGATACAAACAGATTACACCCCGTATGTTGCTGAATCATTCCTCCGGTCTTCTGGGCACCTCAACCAGCAATGCCACATTGTACGGAGATAATGACACGTATTCACATGATACGTTTCTGGAGCAATTGGCGAATCAAAACCTGAAAGCAGATCCCGGCGAATACTCAGTCTACAGCAACGATGGCTTTACGTTAGCCGAGATTCTGGTCGAAAGAGTGAGCGGCATCGGTTATACCGCATTTATACACAAGTATTTCACGGAGCCTTTGGATATGAAACATACCAAATCACCACAGGATGTGGTTAATCCGTCAGACATGGCGGCAATCTATTCCCCTTTTTATGAGGAACCACTTCCCAAAGAGAATTATAATATCATCGGTACTGGAGGTCTGTATTCCACCGCTGAAGATCTGGTCAAATTTTCAAGAATCTTCACGGGAGAAGTTGACGGTATTCTTTCCAGTAAGTCTGTAGAAGCTATGGCGCAAGAAGAGTATAGAAGAGGTATGTGGCCAGAGGATAGCGATACGCTGATGTCTTATGGGTTGGGGTGGGATAGTGTGAACTTGTTCCCATTCAACGAGTACGGCATTAAGGCCGTTATGAAAGGTGGAGATACGTTATCTTATCAGTCCTCATTAGTGGTACTTCCGGAATACAATATGGCTGCAGCCGTTATCTCTTCAGGCGGGTCAAGCTTAACCAATAATTTCATTGCGAATGAATTATTACTCAGTGCACTTGAGGAAAAGGACATCATTACAGAGCGGAAGCCAGAAAAATCATTTGGCGTACCTGTGAAGGCAAATATGCCTAAAGGAATATCCAAGTATGCAGGTATATATGGCGGCAATAATTCGGTTATGAAGATCAAAATAAATACGGCTGGACAAATGACTGTATCTTCACTTACAGCTCCGAGTAATCCGGCTCAAGAATACACCTATACAGCAGATGGTACTTTTGTTAATAACGAAGGTACAGACAAGTTGAAATTCGTTGTGGAGAAAAATGGGAAAACCTACTTGTGGTCACGATCTTATATATCCGTTCCAGGACTCGGACAGCTGGCTTTCTCAGAATATAATGGGGAGAAGCTTGAAGCCAATAAATTATCCAAGGAGATTAACGCTGCATGGGCAAAGCGCGATGGTAAAAAATATTATCTGGTGAATGAGAAATACACATCAATGCTCTATCTTAATGCTACATCGATCCTGCCTATTCAGTTGAATAAAGAGAATCCGGGATATATGTCCAATAATAAGATTATTGGAGCCAACGAAGCAGCCAATCAATTGCAGATTCCGGGTACTGCCGGACGTGATACGATGGACATTCATTTCTCCAAAAAGAACGGAGGAGAGTATCTTACATTTTCAGGTTATGTATACGCTAGTGAGGAAATGGTGAAACCAATCTATTCGGGTAAACAATCCGCCACAACCATTCAAGCAGATGGATATGCCAAATGGTTTTCGGTACCAGCGACTGCGAAAGGAAAAGTCATGACAGTGAAGTTGCCTGCAAATGGAGCCTTTGCTGTCTATGACCAGACCGGAATTTGTATTAATCACAGCGTGGTCAGCGGTAAGAATAATGTTGTTTTACCAGAAAACGGCCGTATTGTATTTGCAGGTGAGGTTGGTTCCAAATTCGAAATTTCATTAAAAAAGTAAATGAACTCAACAGGAGAGAACCATCATGATGAAAAAAATATTAATCATTTTGCTCAAAATATTCGGAGCCATCGTTATCGCTTTTGCATTATTTCTTGCCACTGTTTTTATTGTTAATGTATTTAGCAACAAATCGGAAGAAGGGAAAATAAATCCCTATGGTCAGTTTGTAGCAGTTGACGGGAAAAACATGAATGTGTTGATTCAAGGAACAGGCAAAGAAACGGTGGTATTGCTTCCTGGATACGGAACACCTGCCCCAGCCCTTGATTTCAAACCGCTTATCGATGAGTTATCTCCATTTTACAAAGTTGTTGTCATTGAGCCTTTCGGTTATGGATTAAGTGACATTACTGAAAAAGAGCGTACCACTGAAAATATGGTTAGTGAAATTCATGAAGCGTTACAGCAACTTGGTATTCATAATTACACGCTTATGGCTCACTCGATTTCAGGGATATACGGCCTGGATTATGTGAATAAATATCCAAACGAAGTAAGTTCATTTGTCGGAATTGAGAGCAGTGTCCCAACGCAGGGAGGTAATGATGATCCATTTCCAACCGAAACGTACAAACTGCTTAAAAAATCAGGATTCTACCGATTGTTAATGAAACTGGCCCCTGATCAACTGATTGCACCCGATGTTGATGAAGAAACCAGAGAACAAATTAGAATACTTTCACTCAAAAATACGTTTAATCCGAACAACCTGAATGAAGGTGAAAACTTTGGTCCTAATTTCAAAGCAGCTGAGAACCTGTCCTTCCCCAAAGATCTTCCTGTGATTTTCTTCTTACAAGCGAATGATACGGAAACAGAAGGCTGGATACCCTTGCATGAAGAGCAAGTCAAAGATTCAGTGCATGGAAAAGTGATGACATTTGAGGGAGAACATTATTTGCATCACACCCGATCCAAAGAAATGGTTCAAGAATATAGAAAGTTTATGAGTGAGATAAAATAGTGTCGCCAACAAAAAAAGTCGCGAAATCGCGGCTTTTTTCTGTTAAGAAGATGGTGAATATACATACTTCGTTATCTATTGGGAAATTTAGGTTGACACTTCTTTTTGTCGCGTATACAATCGTATACATGAACACGTTGTATACATATGTATACACGTAATGGGGGTGGCATAAATGAGAGATCGTCCTATCGAAGAGATGGATGGAAGTGTACGTCAAGGTGAGCGTCCGAGACGCGATATGAGTGACAATGAGCAACGTGGTGAACGTTCCAGACGTGGAAGAGGTCATGGTGAACATGAGGGAAAACGGGGCCGTGGTGCGCAGACATTCCGTCGCGGCCGAATTCTTGTATTTCTGGAACAAATGCAGAATCGGAGAACAACGCTTGTCCGACAACTTGGACAGGAGGAGTATGAACATATTCGCCCGGTGATCAGTGGGGAGTTAAAAGCGATTGATCAGGTCATCGACGAGTATATCCATCTGTTCGAGCTGCAAAATGAAGATGTAAACCCCAATAAGGATCTGGAGAGTGAGAGTGAATAAGTATGATTCGTCGTTTTTTTTCGTATTATCGTCCCTATAAAAAACTGTTTTTGATTGATTTTGGATGCGCTGTACTCGCAGGTCTTCTGGAGCTGGCTTTCCCTCTTGCCGTCAGCAAATTCATTAATGAATTGTTGCCAGGTCAGGATTGGCCTCTCATTATGCTTGCCTGTGTGGTGCTGTTATCCATCTATGCACTTAATACCGTATTGAACTATGTAGTTACATACTGGGGACATATGCTTGGCATTAACATTGAGACCAACATGCGTGAGAAGATGTTCGCTCACTTGCAGAAGCTGTCCTTCCGTTTCTTTGATAATCGTAAAACAGGTCACTTAATTGGTCATCTTACGAATGATCTGAATGATATCGGCGAGGTTGCTCACCATGGACCTGAAGATGTATTCATCGCAGTAATGACATTAATCGGATCGTTCTGGCTGATGGCTAACATTAATCTGGAGCTTGCGCTGCTTACCTTTATCATTATCCCAATTATGGCTTGGGTCATTATCGTATTTGGTGGTCGCATGACAAAGACGTATCGGCGACTTTTCGGAGACGTCGGCAATTTCAATGCGCGTATTGAAGACAACGTCGGGGGTATGCGTGTTGTGCAATCGTTCGCCAACGAAGAACATGAGAAAGAACTTTTTGCGGTGGACAATCAGAATTTCCGTAAAACCAAACTGCTTGCCTACAAAACGATGGCGAAAAGTATCTCGGTGAGTTATATGATGATGCGACTGGTTACGGTGTTTGTCATGATCAGCGGGGCTTGGTTTTATATCGATGGCAGAATCAATATGGGTGACTTTATGGCCTTTCTGCTCCTGTCCAATATCTTCTTCCGCCCGATCGAGAAAATCAATGCCGTCATTGAAAGTTATCCAAAGGGTATCGCTGGTTTCAAGCGTTATCTGGAGATCATTGATACGGAACCAGAAATTGCGGATAGCAAAAACGCCGTTGAATTCGAAAGTGTGAAGGGTGATATTCGCTTCGAGAACGTCTCGTTCGGATATGAATCCAGTCGGCGAATTCTAAGTGATATCAGTCTGTCTGTTCGACCAGGGGAAACGGTTGCTTTTGTTGGACCTTCGGGTGCAGGCAAGACGACAATCTGTAGCCTGCTGCCCCGATTCTACGAGGTAGAAGAGGGACGTATCACTGTGGATGGCGTCGACATTCGTAACGTTAAGCTTCAATCCTTGCGCAAGCATATCGGAATCGTTCAACAGGATGTATTTTTGTTCTCGGGTACCATTAAGGAGAATATTTCTTATGGTGATCTGAGTGCAACGGATGAACAAATCTGGGATGCCGCCCGTCGTGCCTCATTGGAGGAACTGATTCTCACGTTGCCTGATGGCATGGATACGGTCATTGGCGAGCGTGGAGTCAAGCTATCCGGAGGACAGAAGCAACGGTTATCTATTGCTCGTATGTTCTTGAAAAATCCACCGATTCTTATTCTGGATGAGGCAACCTCTGCGCTGGATACGGAAACGGAAGCACTGATCCAGCAATCACTCGCTGAATTGTCGGTGGGCAGAACTACACTTGTGATTGCACACAGACTGACAACTATCAAGAATGCAGATCGAATTATCGTAGTAAACACAGATGGTATCGCTGAGCAGGGTAACCACGAGGAATTGGTCGCCGCTGGAGGGATATACAGCCGTCTTCATCAGGTGCAATATAGTCACTCTTAATCCATATAAATTGAACTGTTTACACTCGTCACTTCGATGACAGAACAACCTTCCGATCGCTGTTATCCCCAGATTTTTTGATTCCTTCTAGAAAGGGAGGAAATCCGGGGATAGCGTATGCTTCCGATGTAGCTTTCTTGCAGAAAGCTTTTAGGCGAACGCTTTGCTTCTTCAGGTTCTTTCTGTCCTCTCCGTTTTGTGTAAATGTTTAGTTCAATTTATATAGAAACTTAAGTAGCTGACTAAGTATCTGGATCAAGTATCTAAAACAAGTAAACCTTGCCGCGCATATGCGCGGCTTTTTTTATTGATTGGATATTAAAAATGAAGTTATAAAATGCTATGTACAATATAATGTTGACAACGTCCACTAACGTGATTATTATAATGTTGACAATGTCCACTAAAAAGGAGGGTTTGACATCGACTCTCAGTACATAAATCCAGATATACTGGCTGACATGCGACGTTTTAACCGTTTTTATACCAACATACTCGGTGTACTCGATAAGCATATTCTTGGAACAGGGTATTCGTTTGCAGAAGTACGAGTCATTATTGAGATTGGAATTCGGGGAGAGAGCATTGCGAATAATCTGGTAGATACACTGACCATTGATCGCAGTTACATGAGCCGAATTGTGAACAAGCTGTCCAAGGAAGGACTGCTGGTGAAAGTGGATTCTGCGGCCGACAGCCGGGTCAGTCTGATTCGTCTGACAGCCAAGGGTGAGGAACTGTATGCCCAATTGAATGACCGATCCGATCAACAGATTCTGAAGCTGATGCAAGAATTGAATGAAGAAGAGATTCAAGAGGTATACACCTCCATGATGAACATACAAGAGAAGTTGAACAAGAAGGCAGGAGAGACAACACGATGATACGATTTGAATGTGATTATAACGAAGGTGCGCATGAACGCATTTTACAAAGACTGATGGAAACCAATATGGAACAGACGAGCGGGTATGGCACGGATGGACACTGCGAACGGGCGAGAATGCTTATTCGTCAGGCTTGTGACAATGAGCAAGCTGATGTTCATTTCCTGGTTGGTGGTACACAGACAAATACAACGGTGATTGCCTCTATTTTGCGTCCATATCAAGGTGTGATTGCTGCGTCCTCGGGACACATTGCGGTTCATGAAACCGGAGCTATTGAAGCTACGGGACATAAGGTACTCACAGTTCCAAGCGAGGACGGAAAGATCACGCCTGAGCAGGTTAGAGCAGTCTACGATGCGCACATGAATGAGTCGTCGCCGGAACACTGTGTTCAACCAGGAATGGTCTACATATCTCAGCCAACCGAGAACGGAACGATGTACAGCAAGGCAGAACTGCAAGCATTGCATACAGTGAGCAGAGCATGTGGTCTTCCGTTTTTCGTGGATGGAGCACGTCTTGGATATGCACTCGCTTCACGCGCTTGCGATATGACACTTGCTGATCTTGCTCGCTTGTGTGATGTGTTTTACATCGGGGGAACCAAGATTGGCGCATTGATGGGAGAAGCGGTTGTTATCCTGAATGATGCACTGAAACCTGATTTTCGTTATATGATCAAACAAAAAGGTGGCCTGCTTGCCAAAGGCAGATTGCTAGGTATCCAATTCGAAACGTTGTTCGAAGATGGTCTGTACCTCGATATTTCTCGCCATGCCGTAGATATGGCCTTGAGAATTCATGACTCACTTGAACAGCAGGGGGTACGCTTCCTGTACGATTCACCAACCAACCAGCAGTTTCCGATTCTGCCTGATCGTTTGCTTGAGAAATTACGCAACGGTTATACGTTCACCTTCTGGGAAAAGGTTGACGATACACATAGCGCGGTGCGCTTCTGTACCAGCTGGGCAACGCAGCAGGAAAATGTGGATGCACTGACTCGTGACATCACTCAATTATTGCACGGAGAGATCCACGTGCCAGAACGGGTCGAAGCATTGGTCTAATCTTGTTCAAAAATTAAGGAGAACAGCTCCGATTTCCTTTCATAAATACGAGTATTTTGAAAATTCCAAAAGATATTACGCAGAATTCTGATACTGAACAAAGGACAACTCATTGTGGTTGTCCTTTTTTGGTATGCCTTTTGTGTGATAGTTGTGAGATAGAGAGTGAATACTCGGTTACTCACTCAAGGCCATGTCATATTTCTCTTTCAGCCGTCGGATATCGGCTCTTGGCGGCGCACCGAACATGCGTGCATATTCGCGGCTAAATTGAGAAGCACTCTCGTAACCAACCCGAAACGCTACATCTGCCGCGTCAGCAGATTCGGCCATCAGAAGTCGCCGGGCTTCCTGTAATCTTAATTGTTTCTGGAATTGTAATGGGCTCATAGCTGTGATCTCTTTGAAGTGACGATGGAATGAAGAGACGCTCATACTCGCGGTCTCAGCCAGATCTTCAATGCGAAATGGCTGTTCCCAATGATGAACGATGTACTCAATCGCTTCTCTGATCCGATAAGTGCTGCTACCTTCAACCGCAATCTGCGCCAGTTCTCCTCCGTAAGGCCCTTGAAGGAGACGGAACAGGATTTCTTTAATGTACAACGGAGCCAGAAACGGAAGCTCTCCCGGCGTATCCAGCAATCGAACAAGTCGGAGTACAGCATCCTGAATGGACGATTCCATCTGACCTACAAACATGGCTCGTCTGGCGTTTTCGTTGAATGTTACCTTGATATTACATTCGTTAAGTACTTCGAGAATTTGGTTCGGTGTGAATTCGAGCTTAAGACTTAAGTAGGGTGCATCTGCGGATGCCTTGATAATCTGCCCGATGACCGGAAGATTCATGGAAGCAATCAGGTAATATTATAAAGCTTACCGTACAGAACCAAAAGAGGGCCTGAGAGGATCAGGCAATCAATTAAGACGATTGATATACCGCTTGCAGCCCATGACTCGGCATACTAAGAGTATGTTAACAGAGCCAAGCGATTAAAGTTTATCGAAAAGTTGGGTGAACAAAGTGATGAAGTGGTTATCAAACCATGTGAGGCAAATATTAATTGACAGGCTCGAATCACAAATTAAGTATGAAGAAAATTCCGTACATCGAGAGATATACTTCACATGCTGGTTAGAGCTAGTGACCGAAGAGGTCGACACAACATCAGTTTACAGCACAAATTCAAGGAGAGTGTAAATTAGGGCACACAGGTCTAGGGGGAACGCGCTCCATCGTCTCTGAAAGAGGAATAGAGTCGCCATCTGGCGGCTTTATTTGTGATTGAGTGATTAGTAAATTGACAGTTCCTTTACATTAAAGTTATTATAGATACATTAGATCCTTAATTGAAAAGGAGATTATAATCTATGAATAACGGACATTCATCCGGTCAAGTGAACGAATCATCGAGTGGTCACTCCGCTCCTTTTGCTACGTTACAGGGCACACCTATCTTATCATTGCTCCAGCCATCCCAAGGTGAACGTATTCTTGATGTGGGTTGCGGTAATGGCGATCTGACAGCGAAAATCGCAGCCGCAGGAGCGCTGCCAACAGGTATAGATTTTTCAGAAGAGACGATTAGGCAAGCTAAACAGAAATACCCTGATATGAATATTCAAGTAGCAAATGCTTGTCATTATCGGACAGAAGAACCGTTTGATGCGGTCTTCTCTCATGCCGTTCTGCATTGGATAAAGGATGCTCCAGCTGTAGTACAATCAATACAGTTAGCGCTCAAGAGGGGCGGGCGATTCGTGGCTGAGTTTGCTGCAAATGGTAACACGGCTATATTAATTACAGCGGTACAGGAAGAACTGGATGTCCGTGGATACAAATGGGAAGGACGGAATCCTTGGTATCACCCGACCATTGGCGAATATGCTAATCTTCTGGAGCAACACGGATTTCGAGTTAGTCTGGCTCAGCATGTGGATCAATTTACCCCGTTCAAGCCAGGTGCCAGAAAGTGGTTGACCAGCTTCGCGGAGTATTTATTCAGTGGTATCACACCTGCGGAACAGGATGTTATTATGGAAGCAGTTGAGAAAAAAGTACAGCCACAACTGATGCGGGATGGACAGTGGTATCTGGACAGAAGCCGACTGCGAGTTGTAGCTATTAAGGAATAGGGGAATACGGGATGAAAATGGACAAACCCAAGATTCAGGAGCAGTTGCTCGAACCGGAAACGATTGCATTCCTGGAATCAAAAATGGAGTACAAATACAAACTGATCGAGAACATTACATTGGATCAACAGGAAGCGAGTAAGGTTTCCTTTGAAAATGTTGTATTTAGACATGTGACTATCTCGGAGTCTACCTTGGAACAATTTGAATTCACCGATGTCAGGTTCGAACACTGCGACTTCTCCAATGTCAATCTCTCAAGTGCCTTCATGCACCGGATCGAATGGCATAACTGCAAGTTTGTCGGAACGGATTTTTCCAATAGCCGATTGCAAAATGTCAGTTTCCTTCATGGTCTAGGCGACTACAGCAATTTCCGTTTTGCCCATCTAAAACAGGTCTCCTTCTCGGAATGTACCTTGATTGGTGCGGACTTTGCCTATCTGGCACTGCAAAAAATAGAGTTCATTCAATGTAACATCGACCAAGCTTCCTTAACGGGGACCAAAATGAAGGATTTGGATCTTAGCGATTGCGAATTTGACTCCTTGGTGCTGACCATGGAAGATCTCAACGGTTGTGTGATTTCACCACATCAAGCCGCCACATTTGTAGGATTAATGGGTTTGATTATCAAATAAAGGGCATGATCACATTTACGGGGTTGCCAAGATAGTGGAAGTGTGTATAATTGGAGTCACATTAGAATAAAAACAGGTTTTCTAGGGTTCCGCGATGGATGTGTCGGTCTGGTCCGAGAGAAAACCCGCAACCTGTTGGTTGTGCCACGGAGGGATAAAAGCCTGGGAGATGAACTGCTACATGCAGTTTGTTTCCCGGGCTTTTTTTGTTTTTACGCTAATGAACCTTACGGGTTGTACAAAAAATGTAGTAGAGAAGGAGTGTTACAAGAATGAATAAAACGTGGATGTCGGTTGTGATTGCTGCTTTGTTTGAAGTAGGTTGGGTCATTGGATTGAAACATGCCAGTGGTCTGCTGGAATGGGGGGTTACGTTGGTTGCAATTATCATTAGTTTCTCCTTGATGATTGCAGCTTCGCGGACACTGCCTGTGGGAACCGTATATGCCGTATTCGTTGGCCTGGGTACCGCTGGCACGGTACTTGCAGAGATTGTTCTGTTTAATGCGACTGTTCAAACCGGAAAAATGGTACTCATTGGTGTACTTTTACTTGGCGTAATTGGTCTTAAAATGCTGAGCAAAGAGAAGAATAAGGAGGTGCAACTATAATGAACTGGGTATTTCTTATCTTGGCAGGTATATTTGAGATGATCGGAGTGCTGATGATAAACAAGTTGCACAAAGACCGTAATCTCATTTCACTGGTTCTATTGGTAGCCGGGTTTGGTTTAAGCTTCATGTTCCTGTCCATTGCAATGGAAACTCTTCCGATGGGCACAGCATATGCCGTATGGACGGGAATCGGGGCCTCCGGTGGTGCCATTCTGGGCATGGTGTTTTATGGAGAAGCTCGAAATGCCCTTCGAATTCTGTTTATCGCTATGGTGCTCGGATCGGCAGTTGGTCTTAAATTGGTCAGTTAAACAAAGTGATTTTAAAAAGATAATGTACAAATTACGTTTTTAATGGTAACCTTATACGTTACGTGTGAAATAAAAGATGCGTCATATTGATAGATGTGCGTAAATGAAGGAGACAACATGACATTTAAGGACTTAAATATTATCCCCTCTATTATGGAAGGGTTAAGCAA
This sequence comes from Paenibacillus sp. FSL M7-1414, assembly GCF_038003195.1. NCBI lineage: Bacteria > Bacillati > Bacillota > Bacilli > Caryophanales > Paenibacillaceae > Paenibacillus > Paenibacillus sp. FSL M7-1414. Next base: position 3,233,740 of record NZ_JBBOOS010000001.1, read on the forward strand.
AGCAAACTATACTAATCCTACCCCTATACAGGAACAGGCCATACCAGCTGTATTAGCTGGCAGAGATCTGCTGGGATGTGCACAGACAGGAACAGGCAAGACGGCAGCATTTTCAGTGCCGATCATTCAATTATTAAGCGAAAGATCCAAAGGGCAAGGATCGAAGTCCGCACGACATATTCGCTCATTAATTTTGACACCAACACGAGAACTGGCGATTCAGATCGCGGATAACATCAAGGTATATAGCCGGTATACGGACATTCGTTGTACGGCAATCGTTGGCGGCGTTTCGCAAAAAGTACAAGAGCGTGCGCTGAATCAAGGTGCAGATATTATTATCGCAACGCCTGGCAGATTGAACGATCTGATTAACCAGAAACGTATTGATCTGAAGATGGTTGAGATTCTCGTTCTGGATGAAGCAGACCGGATGTTGGACATGGGCTTCATTCATGATGTGAAAAGAATCATTGCCAAAATGCCTAACAAAAAGCAGACGCTGTTCTTCTCAGCTACGATGCCTCCTGAAATCACCAAAATGGTTAAAACCCTGCTGGTTGATCCAGTCAAAGTAGAAATCACACCGGTATCTTCAACGGTAGACCGCATTGAGCAGTCTATTTATTTGTTGGAGAACGGCAAGAAGCAACATATGTTGAACCAAATTTTGGAGGATAAATCCATCGTCACGGCATTGGTGTTCACACGCACGAAGCGCGGCGCTGACCGGGTTACACGTGATTTGGCCAAAGCGAATGTTACGGCACAGGCTATTCATGGCAACAAGTCTCAGAACGAGAGACAACGGGCACTGAACAACTTCAAGAGTGGTGCAACACGTGTATTAGTTGCGACGGATATCGCGGCAAGAGGAATTGACGTAGAGGAACTTTCACATGTCATTAACTTTAACCTGCCTAACATTCCGGAAACGTATGTTCACCGTATTGGACGTACAGGGCGAGCTGGCAAAAGCGGGATGGCCATATCGTTCTGCGAGAAGGATGAACTTCCATTCCTGAAGGATATCGAGAAAGTAATCAAAAAGACGATTCCTGAAGTGAAAGGTCATCCGTATCCAATGACAGGTGTACCTGTGTTTGATAAAACCAGCAAAGCATCAGGCAGTAAACCTTCGTTCAACAAATCGGCTGCAGGCAAACCGGCGAAGTCCAAAGCTAACCCGGCACGCAAGCCCAAATCCGAATGGTTTGCCAAGAGTGGTAAATCAAACAGTAGTCGTTCAAACGACGGTAGACCCAATAGCAGTAGATCAAACAGCAGTAGCAGTAAATCTAACCATGGCTCATTCAGCCGCAGCAGCAAAACTAGGAATGATAGAGCCAATTAAGATCTAAATAAATCCAGATAAAACCTTCTCCATTCATTTGGAGGAGGTTTTATTATGTGCTTTTATGTACAACGAGCTTATTTACATACGAACTTACATTCGGTATCATTATATCGTCTACTGGTGAAAGGGAGGTACTGACTTGAAGGATACGATGATTGAATACAGTTTGAGCAAGAAAGGTGCGACCAAGGATTATCCATTTGGGCCTGATCCAGTCGCGATTAAGGTTGCGGGTAAGATGTTCGCGCTTATTTTTGAAAACAAAGAAAAGAACTGTCGTTTAAACTTAAAATGTGACCCCATTATTGCAGAGAACCTGAGAGAGCAGCATGAAGCAGTTCAACCGGGATATCATATGAACAAAAAACACTGGAATACCATTACGCTGGATGGTTCACTATCCGATGAAGATGTCTACGTCATGATCGATCACTCTTATGATATGGTTATTAAATCCCTTCCAAAAAGCGTTCGGGAATCTTTGGCCGAATGAGGAGAACGTATACCACTTTCTCTACACCTCATTCATCATGTTATTGACATTTAAGAGGTAGGTGAAAAGGCTAATGGTCTGCTTCTCTAACAGAATGAATATCCTATGAAAATGAAGACATATTTGAAGTCCATTTGGTTCCATTACCTTGGAAATAAACAAGATCGAACGGCCTTGTTTAATGTGGCTTCCCTTGTTATCAATGCGGTAACAGGGATAGGCAAGTTAATCCTGGGCATATATCTGCTTTCGGGATGGTTCATTACAAATGCTGTATATTATCTGATTCTGTGTGTGGCAAAAGGACAAGTGCTCCATAAATATACAGTTACCAAGAGAATGGACTCTCCCGAAGAAAGATATAGATTAGAACTTACGGTATATAAGCGCGGAGGTCTGTTCCTGTGTTTACTAGGCGTGTCCTATTCGATGGTCTGCCTGCGAATGTATCTAATCGGCGATGCCTTCATATATGAGGGTAACATCGTGTATATCGTATCTACAGTTGCTTTTACCAAGCTGGTTTTTGCCGTGTATGGTACCTGGGCGAACCGTCATCTCCATAACCCGATCATATCTACATTGAAAATGATTAACTTCACCGATGCGATGGTATCCATTGTGGTGACCCAAGCGACGTTACTTACCATGCAAGGCTCACCTCTTGCATTAAAAACCAGTAGCTTGTTTGGCATGGGGTGCAGCGTTTTATTTTGTTTGATGGGGGTCTGGATGATGTTCCACAAAAAAAAGGAAACAAGCACGGACCCAAACCAATCTCCTGGCACTGAATGTTAACATTGAAGCATTAAGAGCAGGGGAAGGTAATTTTGGTTGACGTTTCAGCATGTTGATCAATACATATCGAATGAATTGCACATGACGGAATAGACGAGTGTCATCTATACTTAAGTGACAACGGAAGTAGGCGTATTGGCAATCCACTAAAGGAGTGATATCTATGGATCAACAACAACAATTGGCAATGGTACAACGTATGCGTCAAAATGTCGTCGGTACAGGTGCAACTCTTCAACCCAGTTCCACGTATGCGGTCACAGTAAAAGAAGTCATGATTCCTACAACTAAAGGGGATACACGTGTACTTGTGTATACACCGGATAGGGAGCATTCCACGCCTCTGCCGGTCTTCTTTAATATGCATGGGGGTGGTTTCATCTTGGGACAAGCAGAGATGGATGATCCATGGTGTCGCTTGATCGCTGATCGATCTGATTGTGTGGTCGTTAATATCGATTACAGTCTTGCACCAGAGCACAAGTTCCCAACAGCGGTCGATGAATGTTACAACGTTGTACAGTGGGTCAGCGCCAATCCGGAATCCTTATCTGTTCACCCGTCTTTATTCGCTATTGGGGGGCATAGTGCTGGTGGTAATCTTGCTGCAGCAGTGTGTTTACTGAATCAGCAACGAGGTAGCGAGCTGCCAATTGTTCTGCAAATTATGGATTATGCCGTGTTGGATGTGGCTACAGATCCGGCCGAGAAACCGAGTTTTGCAGAAGCCATTCCAGCCGATATCGCCAGAACGTTCAATGCCATGTACCTTGATACGCCAGAAGATGCGCAAGACCCGCTGGCTTCACCTGTGCTCGCAATATCAGTGGAGGGTCTTCCAGAAGCATTGATTATTACCGCGGAAAAAGATTCACTAGCCCAAGAAGCAAGAACATATGCAGCAAGGCTGGAAGCAAGCGGTGTGAAGGTGACACTTAAGGAGTACGAGGGAGCCGCTCATGGATTTACGCATTTTGGCGATCTCCAGATGGCTGAGGATGCCTGGTACCTGATGAGTGACAAGATCAGAGAAGCATTTTCCAAATAACGTGTATCAGAATGACGCTTAGAAGGAATATAGTTACCTTGGAGTCGCCTAATGGCGGCTTTTTTCGTTCATTGGTGTGATTGCTTCAATGGCTTGGCGAAACCAAGCTTCTGAGCTTGCGGATGTGTTAATAAACTAGATTAGGAGCCTTATTGAGATTATAACGATATCGTTAAGGGTAAGAGTTGTTAAATTAGAGGAAATAATGACCAATACCAGGAGGTTTATTATGAACCAATATAACAGTCCATCCGATATCGCGATTCTTGGCATGGGAACGGCTCTACCTGCTCACCCCGTAGCACAGTCAGATATTGCAGAACTAATCGCTTCTTCTCTTCAGGATCGGCCAGATTTGGCCCGTTTTGCCAGACGAATATTCAAGTCCTGTGGTGTTGAAACACGATATACCGTGGAACCGAGCTATCTGGGTTCACTCGAAGAATGCCGTTATCTGCCCTCTGGTGAGCGATCAGACATCCCGACAACCGAAGAACGAATGAATACATACAAGCGAGAGGCGCTTCCGCTCGGGGTTGAGGCTGCAGAGAAAGCCCTGGAGGATTCAGGCGTATCTCCAAAGAGCATCACACATATCATCACGGTCAGCTGCACAGGTCAATATCTGCCGGGTCTTGATGTTATGCTCATCCGTCATTTGGGTTTGTCTGCCCGAGTTAATCGACTGCCGCTAATCTTTCAGGGTTGTGCCGCAGGGCTGAAAGCCATTCAGATGGCACGAGATGTGGTGCAGGGAGCTCCCGGATCACAGGTCCTTGTGGTCTGTGTAGAGTTGTGCACCATTCATTTTCAGCCCGTACAAGATCGGGAAGCGCTGTTTGCAGCTTCATTCTTCGGAGACGCTGCTTCTTCTTGTGTAGTGGGCACACCAGAATCTCAGCACAAGAATGTTTTGAGTCTGGGAACGGGTTATTCTGTGCTTCTTCCGGATTCGACTGAAGATATGACCTGGGAGGTGGGGAATCTGGGGTATGACCTGTATCTATCCCCTCGTATTCCGAAGCTGTTAGGTGTTCATCTGGAAGAGGAACTGCGTCTCTTATTGCAAAGTGAACAGCTTCCTGAACTATGGGCCATTCATCCGGGAGGACGCGGGATTGTGGACTCTGTGCAGAATGTAATGAAGTTGCGAGACGAGCAAACGAAGTATAGCAGGGATGTCCTCAGAACGTATGGTAACTTATCCTCCAATACCATTCTGTTTGTAATGAACGCGATGCGTGAGGACATGAAGGTACAGGGTCAATCCTCCACAGATGGTGTAGCCATGGCATTTGGACCGGGACTCACCGCAGAGTTGATGAAATTCACTTATGTACCCTCATTATCTTCAGTGATGGAGGAGCACGATCATGTCCTTTTTTAGAACATTGTCCATTCGAGCCAAGGAAGATGAACTGATGGATGACTTCTCTCTGGGAGGGGAGGAGCTGCGTGAAGCGCTTAGACATCTGAGACGTCTTAACAAAATATTTGCAGCACCTGGCCCAACTCTGGCTGGTGTAGAGAAGTTGTGGAACTCAGTCGGTAAGCCGAATAAGCTGACCTTGCTGGATGTGGGGGCAGGTTCAGGAGATGTGAACCAGAAACTACTGCAATGGGCAGATCGTCAGGGTGTTCAGCTGGAAATTACGTTGGTTGATCTGACGGAAGAAGCGTGTGAGGAAGCGAGACAACTATTTCGTCACGAACCCCGAGTTCGGGTACAGCGTGCCGATCTTACACAACTGCCGGATGCTTCCGCAGATATTGTGACAGGCTCCCAGTTTGTACATCATTTTGACGGAGATCAGCTGGTCGATATGGTTTCTCATATGCTAAGAGCATCCAGATACGGTGTCGTTATTAATGATATTCACCGTCATCCCGTATCCTATAAGGCGGTCTGGATTACTACACGGATGATCTCGCGCAATCGTTATATTCGTCATGATGGGCCTCTTTCCGTAGCCAAAGGTTTTACAGGGAGGGATTGGAAGGAACTTAAACAACGTCTCAATCATGATACGATGACCTATGAATGGAAGCCCTTATTCCGATACTCTGTTGTTATTCCCACGAAAGGCAGGTGATCTTACGTGTCGAAATCGATAGATGTGATTGTCATCGGAGCCGGAATTGCCGGCAGTACATGTGCAATGCAACTGGCAGGGAAAGGACATCGGACCCTTCTGCTGGATCGCCAGGAGTTCCCGCGGCACAAAACCTGCGGTGAGTTCATGTCACCCGAAACCAAGGAGATGTTAGAAGTTCTGGACATTCACCTTCTGGACCAGTCGAAGAAACCTAGCACGATGGATCATGCCAAAATCGTTATGCCACAAGGCGGAGTGATCGAAGCACCGCTGCCGGGATTCGCATATGGCATAAGTCGATATGAGCTGGACCAGATTTTGCATCAGAAGGCTCTGGAGGCCGGAGCCCAGATTGTGACCAAAGCGACCTTAACGAGCATCGAGCAGCTTGAGGATGCCAGTTATGAGGTTCAGGTGAAACAGGGAGATGAGCGGATCAGCTACAGAGCCAAAGCCGTTATCGGGGCACATGGGACCAAAAAGCCGCGCGGGATGGCTTCCGCACCTGATCTGCGGGACCAAACCGTATACGTTGGCGTTAAGTCCCACTTCAGCGGGATAGAGATTCCCGCACGGGTAGAGTTATATTTTTGCGAGGGTGGTTACGTGGGCATTTCTCCGATTGAGGATGGTATTGTGAATGTCGCCGCATTGTTGACACTGGATACCGTCCAGGGAAGTGGCAAATCTGTAAACGATATTTTACAGGCGGCATCCCTGACAAACGTGAGCTTGGCGGCCCGTTTAGCCGAGGGAAAACCTGTAGATGGAACGCAAGTGTCGATTGCGCCGTTGCATCTGTCCAACGTTCCTGAGCCGTGGTCCCAATATCCGCATATTGGGGATGCCATGCTGATGATACCGCCCTTATGTGGAGACGGAATGTCCATTGCCCTTCGCTCCTCACTCCTGTGTGCAAGGTGGACTGACAAGTACCTGCAAGGCGATATTGAACATGCCGATTGGCAGAGTAATTACACGCTGGAAGCAAGCCGTGAATTCACCCAATTGCTCAGACGCGCAAGAAGAATTCAAAAGCTGGCTTTTGCCAAAACCAATAAATTCTATCCTGGTCTGGCCCGCATGATCCCCGGTCTAGCCGCTTATGTTGTGAAGGCCACACGGCTATCCGAGATGAACGCAGCGCGCTAATAGGCTGAAAGTTTACTCAATACTTATGCAAGGAGGTTGCTGAAGGCGGCCTCTTTTTTTGGCGTACAAACATTAATTTTGTGGAGACAGTTTGGAAATTCGGGAAATGCTCGTATAATAGAATCTAATGTAATGATAGAGAGTTAATTCAGATGAAATGTCGGGAGGCACTATTTAAGATGAACTATTCATTTTCCAATCGTATCGCAGCACTGCAACCATCCATTATTCGTGAGATTCTGAAGGCTTCTTCGGGGCAAAATGTGATTCCATTCTCTGCGGGAAACCCAGCTCCGGAAACCTTTCCTATTGAGGCGATTCGCACATTCACTCAATCCATTCTGGAGCATGACCCGGTCACAGCTCTGCAATATGGGATTACGGAAGGATATGTTCCCCTCAGGGAAGCGTTGACTCAACATTTGAAGACGGGTTTTGATACCGGTAAACCATCCGATCAATTGTTCATTGTATCTGGAGCGCAGCAGGGGATTGAACTGGCCTGTAAAGTGTTCTGTAACGAAGGGGATACAATCATTTGTGAGAGTCCGAGCTTTATTGGTTCCCTGAACTCCTTCCGGGCATCCGGTGCGAAGCTTGCCGGTGTTCCGATGGAGAATGACGGTATGGATATCGAGAAGCTGGAACAGGCGCTGCAAACGGAGCCCAATGTGAAACTGATCTACGTGATTCCGAGTTTTCAGAATCCGACTGGTGTAACGACGAGCCTGGAGAAACGTAAAGCCATATACGAGTTGGCTAAGAAGTATGGCGTGATGATTTTGGAAGATAACCCGTACGGAGAACTTCGATTCAATGGAGATGATGTACCAACGATCAAATCTATGGATGATGAAGGTCTGGTGATCTATGTTGGATCATTCTCCAAAATTCTGTCGGCGGGACTGCGCGTCGGTTTTGTACAAGCGCCACATGAAGTGGTGGAGAAGATGGTTGTCGCCAAACAGGGAGAAGACGTACATACGGCGATGCTTCCACAGATTCTGGCATACAAGTTCATGACAGAGTATGACTACGCGGGGCATATTAACAGTATTCGTGAGGTCTATCGGAGAAAAGCAACATTGATGATGGACAAGCTGCAAGAGCATATGGGTGAGTCCATTACCTATACCCAACCGGATGGTGGACTGTTCCTCTGGTGTGATCTGCCAGCACATGTGCCCATGCTTGATTATGCCAAGACAGCGGCAGCTCAAGGTGTTGCGGTTGTACCGGGAAATGCATTCCTGGTGAACGAGCAAGACCCTTGTAATGCCATCAGACTTAATTTCTCAACCCCTTCAGACGAACAGATTGTCAAGGGTGTAGAGATTTTGGGGCAGGTATTGAAAGGGTATAACGCTTAAAAATGCTTCAATGTAATATATTTACGAAAAGCCGCCAATTGGCGGCTTTTTTGGGCTTTTTCTCGTCCTTAATTATCGATTAAAGCACTTAATTCTGCCTGAAATACCTTTTGATTCTTCTGATTGAAAGTACTCAGCAGCACCGTAACAATCCCATTTCCTTTTCGTCTGGGAGTCAGTCCAATGACTTCTGCAATGACATGAAGTTCATCATCTGGAAAGACCGGTTTCAGGAATTGAATGTTATTCATTCCGGTGCCCGCCACGACATGTTCTCCATAGACCCCGACCTCAATCCATAATTTAAAGGAGATATTCATCGTTTGCATGCCAGAAGCAATTAAACTGCCGAATCGGCCTCGCTTGGCCTTTTCCTCATCCAAATGCATGTACTGTGGGTCATAGATTGTGGCAAACTCAATAATATCACTCTTGGATAATGCCAAGGATGTGGTTTCGTAGCGCTGACCTATTACATATTCACTAAATCTCATGAAGGCACCTCGGTTTCTTTAATATGTTTTATCGTAGTTGATGTTTTGCTAAGAGACATGACTGGACTGACGTGTTAAAATGCTAGTGAACTATCCCGTGTGTATTGCTGTGTTACTGCCATAATGAACTAAACAGATGAAACTGTCTTTGAGGAGTATATATGATGACAACGATTAAAGATGTAGCCAAGATGGCTGGTGTAGCCAGTTCGACCGTATCTTGCGTACTCAACGATAAAGGAAATGTAAGTGAGCCGACAAGACTTCGAGTGCTTGAGGCAGCGAGTCAACTCAATTATGTTAGGCATGGTCCTGCATCGGAATTAAAACGAAATAGTACACAAACCATTGGTATTATTGTCCATGACATGTCCAGCCCGTATTTCTCGGAGTTGGTGAATGGAATAGAAACCGTCGTTATGAGTCATGGATACGATATGATCGTATGTAGTTCGTTGGGTGGAGAGAAGTCGACAGCCCATCGTTACATTCGTGAACGAAGAATTGACGGAGCTATTGTTATTGCTCAGAATATTCAAGATCAGTTGCTGATTGAAGCATCTGAAGCAGGGTTTCCGATTGTTGTCATGGATCGGGATCTGGATGCTCAACATATTGTAAAGGTTTTGATGAGTGATACGCAAGGCGGTTACTTGGCTACCCGTTATCTGATCGATAAAGGGCATCGGACTATAGCTTATATTAGTGGCCCGTCACAATCGGAATGTAATCTCCATCGTTATCAAGGTTATTTGAAAGCCCTGAAGGAGGCAGGTATCGAAGAGAACCCCGAATGGAAAATTGGCGGACAATACATGAAGCAAGATGGGTACGATGCAGCCAAGAAACTGCTTGAAGGAGAGTTGCCATCCGCTGTATTTTTTGCAAATGATGAAATGGCCATCGGCGGCTTGGAAGCCTTCAGGGAGCATGATATCTCAATACCTGAACAGTTATCCGTAATTGGCTTTGACAATATACCTGCATCTCAGTACATGAATCCACCTCTAACCACATTTCGTCAGCCGAAGAGGGATGCAGGCCAGCTTGCAGGTCATGTTCTCTTCCAACTGCTGAACGGAGAGATCGTAGAGACGTTATATACACTGGACATCCAATGCGTGGAACGTGATTCTGTTCGGCTCCTCAACCTGAGTTGAGGAGTTTTTTTGCATTCTATAGAATTTTAAATACTTAAAAAGAAAGGAGAGTAGCCATTAATGCATAATATAAAGATGAGGAGTATTTTGCATTGGAAATAAATGGAGGTTGATACGATGGGCGTACCCACTTTTTTGGAGACAGGCCATATGCAAGAAGGTTTTCCCATTCGGGTAATTCATACAGGAAATCAGTTCAATTATGCTGCGCACTGGCATGATGAGGTTGAACTGGTTCTCGTTAATGGTAAGAGCGCCAGAATTGGCGTGAACGACCACGTGTGTGAGTTGGAAAAGGGGGATGTGCTGCTGATCAAACCAGGGGATGTGCACTGCTTTTTGCCGGGGACCGAACATTTGACCATTATCTTGTTCCGACTCGAATTGTTAACCGGGAGTTTCACGACCGAAGCCGAAATTCAGGATCTCGGACAACTTTTCAACAAAACAACTGTTATTCCCTCGAATACGGGAAGTCAGAGCAATCTGACTCAATATATAGATGACATCATTACCGAGAAGAAAAATCAGAAGCCGGGATACCGATGGTTAATGGTATCCAGGTTGTATGATCTCATCATACTTTTATTACGTACCAAAGTACCGGTTACCACCGACGAATCTTCATCTTCAGGATGGGCATGTACTTCCTCCAAAAAATTTGAATTCCTTGAATCGGTCTGTGAATACCTGGAGGAGCACTATGCTGAGCCCATTAAGCTGGAACAGGTGGCAGAACATATTAAATTCAGCAAGTTCCATGTCTGCAAGCTGTTCAAAGAGATCAAGGGAGTAACACTGATGGAATACTTGAATCATTTTCGAATTATCAAATCCGAGTGGGCCTTATTGTTCCGTCAGGATACGATTCTGGAGATTGCGATCGGACATGGCTTTAACAATGTTAACTCCTATAATCGTCTTTTCAAAAAATATAATGACTGCACACCGTCCGAATTTCGTAAGAAACATCGTACGAATATCACAAAATATGGAGGGTAATGCACAATATTTGTGGAGAAAGCCCTCTCCAAAATCAATATACTCTAATAAATTGTAAGCGTTTCCTTTTTGAAGGAGGGGGCCTATGAAGAAGTGGTTTAAGCCAACTATTGTATTTGTATGTGCAGCGATGTTGTTAGCTGGTTGTCAGTTCAGTCCATCGAGTGAAACCAAGCAACAGGAGATTACCGTGTGGAGTTTTACGGATGAAGCAGGGTACGCCATCGAAAAATTTGAACAGAAATATCCTGACATCAAAGTGAACTTTGTCAACATCCCCGGTAATTTCTATATCACCAAGCTGAAATCTGCGCTACAGACAACCTCGAAGGCTCCAGATGTATTTATGATTGAAAATGCGAATATTCGAGAGCTGATTGACGTTCCATATCTGGAGAATTTATCAGCTTCACCGTATAACGCCAATGAACTTATCCAGGAACAATATGCTTTTGTTCAGGCCAATGAACAGGACAGTGAGGGAAATGTCAGAGCGATAGGTTATCAGGGAACACCAGGGGGCATCTACTATCGTCGGGATTTGGCGAAGAAATATCTGGGCACCGATGATCCTGAGAAGGTGGGTTCACAGATCGATACATGGGAGAAGATCTTCGAGATTGGAGAGAAGGTACAGCAACTTAGCGGGAATAAAGTACATGCATTGGCGAATTGGAATGCTATATCGAATTCATATGATGGTATACCTTGGGTGAAGGACGGCAAACTTGTTATCGATCCAACGTACTTGGAAGTGCTCGATCTTGTACGTGAAGCACGTGAGCGAAATGTACTTGCCGAGTATGAAGATGGAAGTGCCGGTTACGCTGCATCTATGCAAAAAGGTGAGGTCATGTTTTATCCCGGGGCAACCTGGGGTTTGCAATATACGTTCAAGGCAAACGCTCCGGATACCGAAGGGATGTGGGGCTTAGCCCAGGGACCGTCAGCCTTTAGTTCAGGTGGAACCTATATCGCGATGTACAGTAAAAGTGAGAAAAAGGATTTGGCCTGGAAGTTTATTGAGTTCTATAATTTTGACCACGATTTTCTATCCGAGTTAGCGAAAGAACAGGATTATTTCACCAGCAACATGGTTGTGAATGATGAACTTGCCCCGTCTCTCTCATCGTCCTATCTAGGAGGACAGAAGCATTTCGAGTTTTTCTCGGAGGCTGCAAAACGGGTACCAGTATACGAACGCACCAAATATGATGCCACGATTAATAATGATATCTACAAGATTGTACTCCAGTTATATCTCAACAAGGACATTCAGACCAAGGAAGAAGTCGTAAAGCGAATCAAACGTGATGTTACCTTGAGATTTCCGGAGCTGGAAGTGGATTAGTAAGCGATTGAATATACACATCCGATGATAACTGGGGGGATAGAACATGTTTGCCAAAACGATTCGCAAGGACCATTACGGCTACTACTTCATTGCTCCGTTTTTTATTATTTTCACCACTTTTGGGTTGTATCCCATTTTATATTCGCTCTACATCAGTTTCACCAACTTTGATGGAATCACGACACCTGACTTTGTAGGGATCGGTAACTACGTTGCCGTATTACAAGACCCGTTGTTCTACAAAACCTTGTTTAATACGTTATTCATCTGGGGCGTATCTGTAGTTCCACAGCTCACAATCTCACTTGTGTTGGCTTTTATCCTGAATGATAAGTTGCTCAAAGGACGGGACTTTTTCAGAGCCGTATACTTTTTTCCCAACATCGTTACGGCGGCATCACTTGGATTGCTTGTCAGCTTGATTTTTGACTGGCAGTCTGGCGGACTGAATCATTTTTTGGTGCAGACCGGCATAATACAAGATCCAATCAACTGGAAAAATGACCCCTGGTTTATGCGTCTGATTGTATCATCCATTTTGTTTTTTCAATACTTCGGTTATTCCATGGTTATCTACCTTGCAGGTCTTCAGGGCATTGATCCTTCATTGCTGGAAGCTGCACAGATGGATGGCGCGAAAAAGAAACATATTTTCATCCATATTATCGTGCCGATGCTCCGTCCAATTATTCTGTTTCAGATGATTACATCTATTATTGGGGGCATCCAGATTTTCGATCAGCCATTTACACTAACCAACGGCAATGGCGGTCCTGACCGAGCAGCCATGACGAGCATTATGTATCTCTATAATGTAGCATTTCAGAGCACACGATTTGGTTACGGCGCTGCCATAGCATTTTGCCTGTTTATTATCATCATATTGTTGTCCGTTGCATCCTTCATCATGACCAAGCGGAAGAGCCGTTCATAGGGAGGGGAGTTCTTATGCAAACTGCAAAATCAGTTGAACAACCAAATGCGGCGATTCAGCAATATGCCAATACAAGAGGGCTGACGGCAGGCAAAATCATCATCTATCTGTTGCTGACAGGTCTTGCCGTGCTCTGCATTATTCCATTTTATCTGATGCTTATCTATTCCACACATAACAATGCAACGATTGCTTCAACGTTCACATTTCTTCCCGGATCATTCTTGATTGATAACTATATGAACATGGTATCCAAAATCAACATATGGCGTGGGTTTGCCAACAGCATATTTATTGCCGGAACATCGACCGTATTATCTCTGTATATTGGGGCCTTAACTGCGTATGGATTTGCTAAATTTAAATTCAAAGGACGAAACGGATTGTTCCTGTTTCTGTTAGCAACCATGATGGTACCGGGTCAACTGGCTTTGATTGGCGTATATCGACTATTCAGCATGATGGGACTTCTGGATAGCTATGCTGCAATTATTTTGCCGGCTGCGGCTAATGCATTTAATGTATTTTTTATCAAACAGTTCATGGAGAGCAGTATCCCGGATGAAATTATTGAATCTGCGCGGGTGGACAGTGCCGGTGAGTTCCGGACGTTCAATCAGATTGTACTGCCTATCCTGGGGCCGGCAATCGCCGCCCTTGGCATATTCACGTTTATCGGATCATGGAATAATTTCCTGACACCGCTGGTGCTATTTTTCTCTCTGGATAAATATCCGCTTCCGGTATTGGTTGCGCTAGTGCAGGGGTACTATGGGATGGATTATGGGCTCTTGTATTTGGGTGTAGCGATCTCAATCCTGCCTATTATTATTGTATTCTCTATATTTTCCAAACAGATTATTGGAAGTGTTGCTTTGGGTGCTGTGAAAGGATAGCGATCAATAGAAAATAGGGAATTTCAAGGAGCAAGATCAACGGATTCATAGGAATGAATAGCGTTCTAAATCATCAGAGTCGCTCATGAGGGCGGCTTTTTTGGCATTCTATATTTTGCGTATATATCCCAACTGATAAGTAAAGGATACCTTTAACTGAGAATATCTGGACGGAGCGTTTACGGAAAGGGGAGGCGTCATGGACACATCAGCGATAACACAACAGGACCTGCCGTTAACCGGAAATCTTGCTATTGATCAAGAAATGTTACGCTCCGTTTTTGCGGGTTGCTCGGACGTTGTATTTCATACATTCCAAACCGCGTGTCTTACATCAGCGTTATGCGTATATTGTGTTGGTGTATGCGATACGGAGCGCCTGGAACGACAGGTACTAACCCCCCTTCAGGAAATGGGGATCGAAGCTGCGCAAGTTCCGCTAGCTTCTGTTAAGCAAGTTGAAACGACTACTCAAGCAGTACAGGCCATATTTGAAGGAGAAGCTCTGTTACTGCTGGACGGTTCAATAGGCGGAACTACATACCCTCTATACCTAGCTGCAAATCGTTCAACGGAAGAACCGTTAGCTGAATCGACCGTGCGTGGTGCACGGGATGGGTTCACAGAGTCGTTGACCATGAATATGTCTTTATTGCGCAAACGTCTCAAGACACCTGCATTGAAGATTCATACACGTAACATGGGAGATCGTACAAACACCAGTATTTCACTTGTATACATGGAGGGGATTATTGATCCCAAACTTGTAAAGGAAGTGGAGACACGACTTGCCGATTTAAAGCTCCGAGACGTACTGGAGAGTCAGTACATTGAAGAAGGCATTGTTGATCAGCGATATTCACCATTTCCACAGATGATTGCGACGGAGCGTCCGGATGTCGTTGTTTCCAACTTGCTGGAAGGTCGTTTTGCTATTCTCGTTGACGGAACTCCGTTTACCCTTATCGCACCAGTAACCATTTTTTCCATGTTACAATCCCCCGAAGATTATTATCAAAATGTGTTCATGAGTGTTTTTGTACGCTGGCTGCGATACATTTTTTTTGTTTTATCCATGCTGCTTCCATCGGCTTATGTAGCGATTACGACGTTTCATCAGGAGATGATTCCTACGGTATTACTTCTCAGTATTGCTCGGGCGAGAGAAGAGATCCCTTTTCCTGCCCTGGTGGAAGCACTCATTATGGAAATTGCCTTTGAAGCATTGCGTGAGGCTGGCGTCCGATTGCCCAAGCAGGTCGGATCAGCGGTCAGTATCGTGGGTGCCTTAATTATTGGGCAAGCGGCGACGAGTGCCGGAATTGTCTCAGCCCCCATGATTATCATTGTCGCGATAACCGGTATCGCTTCTTTCATGATCCCTCGCTATGCTGCCAGCATCGCGACTCGTCTACTACGTTTTCCCATGATGTTTCTTGCAGGAACGTTGGGACTCACGGGTGTCATGCTGGGAGTCATCTTGGTTGTCATTCATCTAAGCAGTCTTCGTTCATTTGGAACACCTTATCTCTCACCGGTAGCACCTACGATGGCTAAGGAACTTAAGGATGTATGGTGGCGTCCATCCCCAAGGAACAAACCACACTAGAACAATCTACAATCGAGCAAACAAGGGAGCGGGATTACATATGTTGACGGACAAAGGGAAAATATCGGTGACTCAATTGGCATTTATGGTCTTTCCCGCCATTATTGCGACGGCTATCCTGTCTGTGCCTGGAATTACAATGCATTATGCAGGACATGACATGTGGATGACTCCAATTATAGGTTCTATTGTTGGATTGGCTGCCATTGGTATTTCCGTTGGACTTGATCGTCTGTACCCAGGAAAAACACTCATTCAATCCAGTGTATTGATTATTGGTCGGATTCCGGGCAAGTTATTCGGCCTGATATATATCGCTTTTTTGCCCCACCTGACGGGCTTGATTATTCGGGAATACGGTGAATTCATTGTCAATAATGCACTTCCGCGTACACCTTTGTTTGTTGTGATGGGTACGATGGTTGTTGTATGTGCGATTAATGTCAGACTTGGGATCGAAGTTGTCGGACGAACCGCTCAGGTGTTTGTTACCCTGCTGATCGTTCTGCTGGCTTTGATCTTTATATTGTTGATTGGTGAACTGAATCCTGCCGAGCTGTTTCCTTTTATGGAGAAGGGTCCAATTCCCATTATTACGGGGGCTGCTGCACCTGCTGCATGGTTTAGTGAATATATCGTGTTGGCTTTTCTGCTACCTTATGTGAATGAAAAAAAACGAATAACCCGGGTCATGCTGGGTTCCCTTGTGTTTACAACAACTGCAATGACAGTGACCAATCTGTTTTGCCTGTTTTTAATTGGTGATTTAACGGATACATTTGTATTTCCGGTCATGATCGCAGCAAGATACATAACCATTGCGGACTTTTTGCAACATATCGAATCCCTTATTATTGCCATCTGGATTTTCGGTATTTTCGTTAAAATTTCCGTTTTTCTATATATCTTTGCTACATCAACCGCGGAATGGTTTGGTTTGCGAGACTACAAACCTGTGGTTGGTCCACTTTCGTTCGTGTGCATGGTATTTGCTTACTGGGTTGTGTCCGGTGGATCCGGTATTTCCAGTTTGGTTAGCGCTTCAGCCAACTTGTATACGATCAGCATTTTATTAATCCTTCCGGCTATGATCTACGGTGTCGCATGGCTGAAGAAAGGGTGGGCACATTTTCGGAAGAATCGAGCGAACACCTGATTGATGGGGGAGGAGCACTTGCGAATATATAGAGTACTACTAATGCCAATATTGTGTTGTGTGCTTTTAAGTGGATGCTGGGATCGCATCGAGATAAACGATTTGGCTATCGTGCTGGCTACAGGGATAGATTATGAAGATGGCAAAGTACAATTGACTTCACAGATTTTCATTCCGCGAAAAGCGAGTGCAGGAGATAGCAGTGGGAGTGGAGGTAGTCCAAGCGGGGTTACAATGATTCGAACAGCGGAAGGACGTACAATTGCCGAGGCATTGAATCGGTTACAACGTAAAGTTCCCCGGAATATGTTCTGGGGCCACTGCGAAGTCATCATCATTAGTGAGCAAGCCGGCAAACGCGGTATCCGCGAGTATATCGATTTCTTCCTGCGTTACCCTCAGTTCAGGGAGCATGCATATGTCTTTTCCAGCGAAAAGGCTGCGAAAGATATCCTTGCGTTACTTGATCCACTGGAGCGAAGTTCTGCTGAATCGCTACGTGAGATGGCCAATCTGAAGTTAGGTACACGTGTTACTGCGCTTGAACTGGCTAAATCTATTGAAGGTCCGAGCAGTTCAGCCATTTTGTCTCGCATGTTAATCTTACCCCCGGAGCCCGATCAGGATAAACTGACGACTACGCCATATGTGAAAGGTCTGAGTATGTATAAGAAGGATCGTTATGTCAAGACGGTCAAAGAACCACTAAGTGTAGGTGTATTACTACTTGCAAAAGAACTGAACAGCATTATCATGCCCGTTGAGTTTGAGCCGTTAAAGGGTTCTTTTTCGATAAGACTCATTGAAAATAAAACCTCCTTGAAGCCGCGAATTGTAAACAAACAGTGGAGTATGAAGGTCGACATCCAAACCAGGGGGGAAGTGGTGTTAAATACGACGGATGCCAATCTGACTGATCCCGCTGTATTAACTAAACTGGAAAAGGAATGGTCGGCTAAACTGACATCTTTGGCTCATGATGCTTTAGTCATGTCCCAGAAAGAGCTGCGCTCCGATTTCTTCAAATTCGCAGTTGAATTCCGCAGATATTACCCGCATCAATGGAAAGCGCAGGAGAAGAACTGGGAAACCATCTATCCTGATATGGACGTGGAAGTCAACGTAGATGCACATGTAGTACGTACCGGAAAATCAACAGGACCACAGGGGATACCTAATGAGGACGAAAGTTGAACAGAATCGGCTCCTGTACAAGCCTGGAAGAGAGGTGATTGCATGAAACTAGGCTCAATCCTTGGAATATTGATGCTGGCGACTGCGATAGTGTATGGAGAGTGGAAGAGCAGCAAAGAGAAGCGAGCCAGAATAGTGAGCGCGGGATTTACTGCTGTGGCGGCAGTAATTGGGATCATTCTTCTCTTTCAGCCCCGTTTGCCTGGTCCTACCCAGTTTGTGAAGCTTATATTTGGAAGTGTGGATAAATTTATAAAATAAGATGATGGGAAAAAGAAGGACCAAGTCTCTGCGTACTGGTCATAGCCCCGTCAAGTAGACAATAAAAAAAGAGAAACTCCATTAAGCGGCGACTTTTTCCCGGAATTCAATTGGGGAGAGGTCGCCGAGTTTGTTTTGGAAACGGTCCTTGTTGTAAAACAACATATACTCTGTAATTTGGATCCTTGCTTGTTCCAGATTCTGAGGCTTCTCCAAATATAACTTCTCCGTCTTTAAGTGGGAGAAGAACGACTCAATACATGCATTGTCATAGCAGTTCCCACGCCGAGAATGGCTTCCTGTTAGCTTCTTCTCTTCAAGCAATTTGGCATAGCTCTGTGTTGTATACTGGAATCCCTGGTCGGAATGGAGTAAGGCCGGTCCACATTTCAGTTTCTTTACCGTTTCCATCACAAGTTTTAAGTCATTTCGCTCGGAGAGTTCCCAAGCTACAATCTCGTTGTTGTATAGATCCATCACAACCGAGAGATAAGCAAAATCATGCCCGATCCGGACATATGTAATATCCGTCACGAGTTTCTGCACAGGAGCTGCCGCCGAGAATTCCCGATTTAAGACATTACGGAATAGAACTGACGGTTTCCGGCCAGCAAATGGACGTTTCTTGCGAATCACGGAACGAATCTGGAGTTCTCTCATTAAGCGGCGTACCTTTTTGTGATTCACCACAAGGCCTTCCTTTCCTAACGCGGTTCGCATACGTTTGTAGCCGAAATAAGGACGAAGCCGGTGAATGCCTAAAATATGTGCTTTTAGATCCGTATCCCGATCTGCTCGTTTCTCTCGGAGGACGATATTCTTCTTCCATTTGTAGTAACCTGCACGAGAAATTTCAGCAATTTTACACAACCAAACCACAGGTGCCCACTTACTTATTTCTCGAACGGACTGGCACCGGGCTTCGAAATCCAGCTTCCCTCTCCGTGCAAATTCGGATTGAGCTTTTTTAGATATTCTACCTGCGCTTTCAGATAAGCATTTTCTTCTTCTGCACTGCTAAAATGCTTCTTCGTCCAACGTCCTCGATAATCCTCAAAACTCTCTCCATTTTGGCTTTTACGTACCCAAGTAATAATCTGGCTCTCACTCTTAATACCAAACTTCTCCATGATCCGACTGTATGTCCAACCTTCTTCCAATCGCAGACGAACAGCCTCTTTCTTCGTTTCTTCACTATATTGATTAAAAGTTTGGCCCTTTTTCGCTGGCATAGCAAAAATCCCCTCCGGTTTTCAGTGTTGAGTTCATTTTATCATGATCTCTTTTTTCACTGTCTACCTTGAGGGGATAATACCATACCAGAGGCGCGGTCCTTCTTTTATTTAAGTTGTAGCCAGTTAGAAAGTTTACTCTTTGATCACAGAAGCATTTACGGCATCTTCCATTTTCGTATTGTAGGAACGGAACAGACCCAGACGCCAGAACGCGGCTCCTTTGAGGTCATAACGTTTGGCGAGACCCAGCTTATCATCAACAGAGGACGGCGTTTCACTGCTTAGACTGATACCGAGCAGAAGTTTACTCTTTGGGACACCGGCCTGAATGGCTAATTGAATCGCCTGATCTACAAGACTATTTGGCTCAGGTACCTGAGATTTGGTGCCAACCGGATTATACTGATAGGCCATAATGATAAGATCATCTGCAATAGAGGCAAGTGTTTTGTAATCATAACCTTTATAAGCACTATTTAGCGGCGGTACTGCCAGAGATAAAGCTGTGTCCTGGGGCAAGGAACTTTTTAATTGTTTCACGTAAGCATTGAGCAGCTTCTGTTGTTCTACCGCATCCAGTTTAAAGCCCAATCCTTCAAAATCCAGAACAACTCCGCCAAAACCATGCTCTGCGACAGCAGCAGTTATGCCTTCAATCGATTTCTGCCGCAGGCTCTTGTCGCTCAGAACTTTGGTCAGTTCGCCATTTCCGTCCAAGGCATACACCATGAGCTGTGGTTGGATCTGTTGATCTGCTGCATCAGCAACGATGGACTGCGGTGTAATATCACCCGCAGCAGCAGGGAGACGGTACTCATCTCCTTGGAGCGTAAACTGACCTTCACGATCAATGCGGCTCCAGCCAAAGGCTACGGAATTCATGGAAGTAATAAGGTCCTTTTCTTGAAAGGATTGCAATGCATAGAAGGCTCTCAGGTGCATCTCGCGTTGTGGGGAGACAAGGGAGACCGTCTTGGTTGCTTGATTCCAGCTTACTTGTACACCAAATTGGTTACTGAACGAACTTAGTGGAATAAGTACGCGGCCCTCCCGCTGAACGGGTGCTGCAGCAAGTGTAACTTTTTTTCCATTTACGGTCGCTGTGGTGCTGCCAACTTGTAATAGTACCTCGGTAGTTTGTCCTTTCACAGTGTTCGTTGCTTTTACAGTCTGTGATTTGCTGTTCCAGGTAATATCGATACCTAGGGCTTCCCCGACCGTCCGAAACGGAACGTAAGTGACACCTCTATCAATACGTGGAGCTGCATCAAATATCAGGGGCACATCATCCAATTGAACTGAGATGGCCGGGGCAGCATAGGCTCCACCGATATTGGGGGTACTTCCAAGAATAGAGAGAGCAATTACGGTAACCGCAGCGATGTTTCCTACACGTTTAATAAGCATCGTTTGTGTCCTCCAACTCCGTACATAATAGTAGAATTATATTTTGAACAGAATCTAGTAATCTAACATATGTAGCATAACAAAATTTTCATATCGTTCCAATATAAGAGTCTGGAATATAGTCATATATACCATATCGCTGTTTAATGGATTCTTCCAACCATAGTGTAATTGAATGATAGCTTTGGTGAGTTGTTGGCTAGAAGTCCAAACACAATAGTACGCTACGAATATACTATCCTATCCCAACATTAGGAGGTAGATTGATGAGCACATTTCTGGATGCAAGAACATCACAAAATGCCAGTTTGGCCAACTCAATAGCTATTCCAATATTATTCCTGAACACCCCACAGCTCTTTGGTCAAATTGGTCTGCAAACTGCCGGAGCAGGAGCCAATCCCAGAGTTCAATTTAAAGGGACGGTTTCTGTACAATTACCTTTAGCTCTTGTGGGCATAACGATTACCGTTGTAAGAGGTACCTTGTCAACGGACCCGGTTATTTACTCCGCAACGTCCACATTTGGTTTAAGTGTATTGGCACCACAAGTAATTACATTCTCTGGAAATGATTTTAATCCACCGATTTTACCACAATTAACTTACACTGCTTTTGTAAGCTCCAACTTGCTGGGAACAATCCGCGTTGGTCCCGAGAATTTTGATGGATTTGTGGTCTCTGATTAATAGCTCGCTCTAAAAATAGTTATGTTATCGTAAAAACAACCCCATATCTCTAATCTACGGGAAACCGATTAGAGGTATGGGGTTGTACGTGTTTGTTCAATCTGAAACGACATATCCGTCGAAACTCTCGGGTCCCACCCGAGTAGTACCGAGCAGGTTTGTGCTGATAAATGCGGTATAGGTTAATTGAGGCATAAGCGGTGGGTTATAGTCAGTGGAAGAGAAGACAATCACTTCAGGGTTAAGCAGACCATTCAGACCATATGTGTGGTTTCCCGAGTATACAATTGGATCGGTTGCGATTATTCCTCTTACCACAGTAATCCTCACTATAAAAAGTGCACGCGGCAATTGCACCGTGATGGTTCCTTTTAATGAAACTCTTAGATTGGTTCCGGCTCCAGCGGTGATGAGACCAATCTGGCCGAATAATTGTGGCGTAAAAATCACTGGAATCGGTATGGAAATGGAATTAAACAACGCAGCATTTTGCGATGATCTTGCATCCAGAAATTGAGTCAACGTATATACCTCCTATCTGTTTCAGATAGAATAATATATTCATCATTCAGATTTTCGCATGGACGGAGGGTGCAGCGCTGGAGATATTAAAGACAAAACGACTGCCCATAGGACTGGACTCTTTAAGCCATACAATGCCACCCATTAATTCAGCGAGTTGTTTACAGATGGACAGGCCAAGCCCCGCTCCGCCATACTTTCCTGAATTACCATGAATCTGGGAATAGGATTTGAACAACAGATCCTGACGGTCCTGCGGGATGCCGATGCCCGTATCCTTTATTTCGTAGGATGCATGGAGAGTACCTTTTGTATCAGCAGATACCTCAGTAGAGATGCATACTTCACCTGTCTCCGTAAATTTTAGCGCATTCCCAACGAGATTGATTAAAATCTGACGAACTTTGTGCTGATCGCCCATAAGCATCAGATGATCATTAATATTATATTCTGCGTACAACCTAATTCCTTTTTTCTGTGCTTCAGAAGAGAATAATTGTAATACATGTTCAACTGTTTCAGTGACACTATAGGGCTTGATCTCCAGAGAGATCGCACCAGCTTCTGCTTTGGAGTAGTCCAGAATCTGATCCATCATCGACAGAAGGCTGGCGCCACTTGACTCAATGACATTAACATATAACGATTGATCCTCACTTAGCCTGGTCGATTGCAACAGATTGGCCATTGCAAGAACACCATTCATTGGCGTCCGGATTTCATGGCTGAGAACGGCCAGCAAATTTTTCTTTTCTTCAAGCACTTTTGCAGCGGTCTCTTCCGCCTGTTTTAATTGTTGCAGAGTTGTTTCCATCTCAAGAAGACTCGTGAAAAAGGAAGACAAGGAGAGAAGCAGATCCACGTCCTTTTGTTGATAGGAATAGAAATCCTGATCAAATGAGCAAAGGGAGCCGTAAATTTCTCCGTTCTCATTATGTATAGGCACACCAACAAATGAACACCCACCTACGAATTCGGTTGCGTCCATATGTCTGGTTAATGGATGTGTTAGATTATTATTGATTACTAACGGGCCTTGGGAATGTTCAGTCACAAGTGCACAGTATGACTCGGCGTTATCAACGACCAGCCCCTCACCCAGAATTAGTTTGTCACGATTATATACGTTCAGAACCTTGGTGGATAGATGATCCAACTGGGCAATACAAAACGTGTTTGCAGGAATTAACCTGCTTGCCGTGTCCATGACATTAGCAGCCGAATCATATAATTTATGTGAGACAAGGGATAGTACATCAATGAATTCTGTTTTTAACATATTGATTTGACTCCTCCTGATTGTAGAAATTCGTTGTGCACTGTATTCAGTATATATGAATTTGAAGAATCGATCATGTATGGTTTTGACAGTGGAAGACGGAAATGAGAAAATATAATGCTGTGCAACATGTATATATTAATAAAGTTTTGGAGGCAAATCAATGAATCAGCGTTTTCGAATTACCCGATCCATGCAAGATAGTAATGCCGAACAATCCATCTCGCTGGAAGAGTGCAAACTCTACTTCGAATCCCAACCCGATTTTACCTATTCACCGGTTCTTAACATTGTAGGAGCAGAGAGCACCATGACCATTGAGGGGGACTTTTTTATGTGGGACCTTGAGGGTGCACAGATTGCTTTTCGTTTGTACATGGGGGATCTGTATGTAGCTATTTCTAACGAAGCTATTGTACCCAAAATGATTGAGATTGCAACAGATCTACGTGCAGATATCGTTGAAGGATAAGAAGTAGAGAACTAGAGTTTGATAAAAATGTAATGATGTTAGTTGTAGTATGTTTTAGACATCCCTGTAAAAATGAGACTAAAGATTCATTTATATTCCATATGTTAGATTGTAATATATGGAATATAAAACATTTTACAGGAGGGTAATGAAGTGAAAAAGACCAAATTAATACTTGTTGTATTCCTGAGCATGATCCTTGCCTTATCAATAACTGGAATAGGATCGAGTTCAAAGGCTTCTGCAGCTACGGCACGTACACCCATTGTATTGGTACATGGATTGACCGGTTCAGATAGCAATTTTACAGCAATTGAGAGTTATTTGCGTAGTCAAGGGTGGACAAGAGACGAATTATTCGCGATTGACCTTCCTAGCAAACAAGGAAACCAGCTGTTGAACTCCGCAGCAATTAGTCGATTCGTAGATGATGTTCTGCGCCAAACGGGTCATACAAAAGTCAATATTATAGCTCATAGCATGGGTGGAGCTAATAGTCTCTATTACATACTTAACCGTGGAGGCGCTTCCAAAGTGGATAAGTTGATTACCCTTGGCGGGGCTAATCGATTGACCACAACGACAGCTCCGAGTGGAATAAAGGTGACTTCGATCTATTCCACCAGTGACACGATTGTGTCCCCGGTACTTTCCCGTTTGAACGGGGCGAACAACGTTTCGGTTTCCCTCGTATCCCATATCGGTCTGCTGTTTAACTCGCGGGTGAATGCCCTGATCAAAACTGCGTTGAATGAGTAGCTGAACATACAAATGTGCATTCTTTCATAATATTCTGAATGATTGACTTGAACACGACTGGCCATTCATGGTTAGTCGTGTTTTCGTATTACCCGGAAATGGCTCGCTGAGGTAAGTTTCAAAAATAGGTACATCCATTCTATAATTAGAAATCAGAATAAAAATGGAACAAGTTAAAGGAGTCTGTATACATGCAACCTCAACCGAATGATCGGATTAAAGTTCATCCAGGCTTTTGGGCTGGATTACATCAATTAGGGATTGGTGCTGATGACATCGCTCGCACAGCACAACTATCTCTTGAGACAATAAATAAACCTGTAGTGACCCAATCTCAATACTTCGCAATCTGGCAGGCCTACTCTGATCTCAATGGGGACACCGCCGAGGGCATCATCAAACTTGCAACCGGATATGAAATATCGAAGTATCCTCCGCCTGTACTGGCGATGTACCATGCTCGTGATTATCGTGATGCGTTGAATCGCATGGTGCGTTACAAGCAAATGTGTCCTCCCGAGAGTTTGCAGATTACCGAAGCAGGGGAGGAATGTATCATTGAACTAGGATGGTTACATAAGGAGCAACCAGGTCCGCCATTACTGGTCGGTATTACGCTGGCATTTCTGATCGAACTTGGACGGAGGGGCACAGGACAGCCTTTGATTGCAAAACGGGCTGAGTTCTCCCAACCGATGGGTGACGTAGCCACCCTTGAGGATTACTTCGGCTGCCGAGTCGATACGAATTCCAACTATAATCGGCTGACGCTGGAACGGAAAGATCTGAGTCTTCCATTTCTATCGTATAACGAGGAGTTACTGGAGATTCTGACCCCGGCACTGGATCGGTCGCTGGACGAACAAGAGAGCAATCGTTCCGTTACTGAAGTGGTCAAATGGATTATGAAACGCAGCCTCACAGGAAAGCGCCCTGACATCCAGACGGTCGCCAAAGAGCTTCGCATGAGTGATCGTACTTTGCAGCGGCGACTGACGGAGGAGAACACAAACTTCAAGCAATTATTAACCGAGGCCAGACGTGAGCAGGCTCGAGCGTACCTTGCAGATCCTTCACTTGATATCAAAGAAGTGGCATTTCTGGTTGGGTATGAAGATCAGAATTCGTTCTATCGTGCTTTCAAGATCTGGGAAGGGGATACACCTTCAAATTGGCGTGTCAGGCAATAACTCTGGCGCAAAGTGCTAGTTACTAGATCCTTCAGACTGCGTAATATTGTATCTATCCGGTGTATGAAGCTTGTTGGCAATGTTCAAGAAACGGTTACCGGATAGTTGTAATCAAGAAGGAGAAATGCAGGATGGATATGGGACTAAAAGAGAAAACAGCCTTAGTTACAGGATCAACAAAAGGAATCGGTAAAGCGATTGCTATAGAACTCGCTCGAGAAGGTGTTCATGTTCTGATTAATGGACGTAATGATGAAGAGGTAGAACGAACCGTTCGCGAAATCAAGTCCACTTTTCCGGAGACCTCTCCGCAAAAGGCTACGGCTGATCTTGTGGATCTGGCGCAACGCCAAGCTTTATTCGAGAAATTTCCTGAAGTTGATATATTAATCAATAGCATGGGGATATATGAAATCATGAGTTATGAAGACGTAAATGATGAAGTGTGGGAGAAATATTTCCGTACCAATGTTCTGGCTGCCAATGGCTTATCCCAATTTTATTTACCTAAAATGGTGAAGAACAATGACGGACGTATTATTTTCATTGCAAGTGAAGAAGCCCTTATGCCTTCAGGCCAGATGCCTCAGTATTGCATGACCAAGTCAATGCTGCTGTCATTATCCAAAAGTTTGTCCAAACTGACAGCAGGAACCGAGGTTACGATCAATACGATCCTGCCAGGTCCAACACTGTCCGAAAACGTACAAGAAATCATTGAGGGCATATACCCTGATGAGGCACTGACTTTTGAGGAAAAAGAGAAAGACTTTATGAAGAGTAATCTGCCACAGTCCGAATTACAGCGATTCATCAAGCCAAGTGAAATAGGCAGACTCGCTGCATTTGTATGCAGCCCATATGCTTCAGCCTTCAGAGGCTCTCCCATCCGGATGGACGGGGGCATGGTTCCCACCATATTTTAAAATTGTTCAGGATACAGGATATCTATCCATAAGATGTCGCCAGCATTGGCGACTTTTTTATTTGTAAATGATCTATGCGAGGGGCGTCAATCGAGTTTATAATACAGGTATGATTTTCGAAAACGATTTCTGTTCATTGGAAGCGATTACTTTTATCGATTATATGAATCTAAAAGGGGACACTATCATGATAGAAGCAATAAATCTGGAAGGCATATGGAAACTCCAACTTGATGAACATAAGGTAGAACGTGGTCTGAATTTCTCAGACGTTATTACATTGCCAAATACTACATCTCATGCGGCCAAGGGCAAGAAAAACGAGAATGTGTTAATCGGTGCGCTGACGGATGAGTACTTATTTGAGGGTTATGCCTGGTTTTCACGAGAGATTGAAATTCCCGAACACTTGGCTGGAAAATGTTGCTTCTTGCATCTGGAACGAACACGAGTAACCACAGTTTGGATCGATGGGGTGGAATGCGGAACACAAAACAGTCTGAACACACCTCACCGTTACGAGATTGAGGCAGGGCTAACCGCGGGGACTCATACAATTACCATTCGAGTGGACAATACCAATTATCCAACCAAAGGTGGTCACCTTACATCCGAAGACACGCAGACGAATTGGAACGGCATCACCGGGAAATTGGAACTTCAATTTTTCGAGCGTGTTTTCCTGGATAATG
Organism: Paenibacillus sp. FSL M7-1414; assembly: GCF_038003195.1. Taxonomy (NCBI): domain Bacteria; kingdom Bacillati; phylum Bacillota; class Bacilli; order Caryophanales; family Paenibacillaceae; genus Paenibacillus; species Paenibacillus sp. FSL M7-1414. The sequence continues at coordinate 3,261,285 of NZ_JBBOOS010000001.1, forward strand.
TTCAGGTCTATCCCGATCTTGCGACTCGATCTTTCGATATCAAGGCAGTACTTGTTGGTGACCTGCAAGAAGTACGAATCGTGGTTTCGGCTGTTGCAGTCAGTGCAGATCCGGTGTATACGACCGAGGAACAGATTTTCGCCCCGGATTCGCAGGAAATCCAGCTGACGTACAAGATTGGTGAAGATGCGATGTTATGGAGTGATGATGAACCTAACCTGTACCAACTTCATATTCATCTGCAAAATCAGGACGGCGAAGTGCTGGATTCCACCGAAGTATGGACGGGATTACGGGAATTCCGGGCTGCCGGAGACAAATTCACCATTAATGGTCGCAAAACGTTTCTTCGAGGCAAACATGACGGGCTGATCTTTCCGCTCACCGGATACGCGCCAACAGATGTGGATGAATGGGTTCGTATTCTCGCTATCTCCAAGTCCTACGGTATCAATCACTACCGTTTCCATACCTGTTGTCCTCCGGAGGCTGCTTTTATTGCAGCGGATCTGCTCGGCATCTACATGGAGCCTGAGCTTCCGTTCTGGGGAACCATTACGGATGAATCTTCGGATGGGCATAATCAAGCCGAGCAGGATTACTTGATTAGCGAAGGATTTGCGATGCTGCGTGCTTTTGGTAATCATCCTTCGTTTGTCATGATGTCCATGGGGAATGAACTATGGGGAAGCAAGGACAGATTGAATTCGATCCTGAAGGCATACAAAGCATATGATCATCGTCATCTATACACCGAAGGTTCGAATAACTTTCAGTTTGTGCCGGACATTCTGGAGGAAAGTGAATTCTTCTGCGGGGTTCGTTTCTCCAAAGAGCGCCTGTTCAGAGGTTCATATGCGATGTGTGATGCTCCGCTCGGTCACGTGCAGACCGACCTGCCAAATACATTGAAAGATTACGATTCAAACATTGTACCTGAGCAAGGCAGCGATGCTGACCCTTCTGGTCAGACTGGGGACAAAGAGATTCAGATTCAGTATGGGACAGGTTCCAAAACAGTGCAGGCCGAAGCTGGAAGTGACCAACTTGTCTCACACGTACCAATCATCTCGCATGAAATTGGACAGTACGCCACGTTTCCTAATTTCGAGGAGATCAACAAGTATACGGGTTCTCTCAAAGCCAAGAATTTCGAAGTATTTCGAGAGCGTCTGAATGCCAAAGGACTGGGACATCTGGCGGAAGCATACTTCAGAGCCTCTGGTAAACTCGCGGTCGCATGTTACAAGGAAGAACTGGAAGCTGCTTTTCGTTCGCAGCAACTAGCCGGGTTCCAGCTGCTGGATCTTCAGGATTTCAGTGGTCAGGGAACGGCGCTGGTGGGTGTACTGGACGCATTCATGGATTCCAAAGGCATGATTACACCTGAGGAGTGGAGAACGTTTTGTTCCGACGCTGTGTTGTTGGCGAGATTCCCCAAATATAATTATCAAGCGGGTGAATTGTTCGAAGCACGCATTGAACTAAGTTACTTCCGGAGACAAGCATTGGATGGCCTTCAATTGAAGTGGGAAATTCAAAGCGAGCAGATCGAAGGAAGCGTCCTATTGGAAGGGAAAGCAGACTTGCCAGCGACCCATGGAGAACATTATGTGAATGTCGCGGATCTCAGCATTCGCATTCCTGAAGTCTCCAATATGACCAAAGTGGAGCTTAGACTGTCCATTCCGGGCACGGATATCCGTAAGTCTTACGACCTGTGGATCTACCCGAGTCAGGAGGAAGTGGACCTGAGCGGTTTGAATCTATTTACCGAACTCTCGGAACAGGCGTTGGCGCTGCTTGAGCAGGGCGAGGATATTTTACTTTTCCCGAATCCCAATCAACTTCAACACGCGATCCAAGGTTTCTATAGTACCGATTTCTGGTCTTACCCTATGTTCCGATCCATCTCGGAGAATATGAAAAGAGAAGTTCCTGTGGGCACAATGGGCTTGTTAATTCAACAGGATCATCCGGCCTTCGAACATTTTGTCACAGAGGAGCACTCAACTTATCCGTGGTGGAGCATCGTGTCCGAGTCGTCATCGATCATCTTGGATGAGTTGGATAAAGACTTGAATCCGATCGTGCAGACCATTGACAATTTTGAGCGAAACCACAAGCTCGGCCTGTTGATGGAGTGTCGGGTCCGGAAGGGGAGAGTGCTGATGGGAGCGCTGAATCTGGAGCGTCTGATGACTACATTGGAGGGCAGACAGCTGTTATACAGCTTCCGGCGTTATGTACAAAGTTCCGCTTACCAGCCAGTTGCACGTCTGGAAGTAGAGGAACTTCGCAAGTTGTTTAACTAAGATATAGGGAGAAGAAGTGTCAGGTTTCCCTTAATTATGCCAATGAGCCCCTTCCGCGAATGGAAGGGGCTATAAGACACGCAGATTGAATCGGTTCATTCTCTCATTATGCGTTAAATGAACCTGCACTTTTTAGGATTACATTCCAATCTTCTTCAAAAAGTATGTTGTCTTTCTCCTCTGTTACTCCGATCCGGACCTCAAGGATCACCATTCTGGTTTCAGCCAGAATAGAAAAGAGACTCTCCTTGGTAATCACGAACTGATTGCCCATACTCACTTGCATGACCTTTCCGTTGACAAGCACTTGCCCACTGCCTGCAAGCACGGTCCATGCTCTACACCCAGTTCTATGCCAGTTCAACCCGATATGTTTGCCCGGTAGAACCGTTATGTTTAATGTGGTTACAGTTGTATTCTCATCGTCTAACGAACTCTCAATGACACGATAACTGCCCCAGGTTGCTTCACCATACATCGGTTTTAATGGCAAGTTACCCAATTGAGCTTTAATTTCATTTGAATTATTTTTGTTGGCAATGAGAATGCCATCCGGACTTGCGGCAGCGATAATACCTGGCACGCCAATGACTTGGATGGGGTAGGGAAGCTCGTTAATAATATAGGAATCGGAGGAAGAACCCGAGATTCCACCGTGTCCGATTACATGGGTATCTAACTGTGCGCACAGCGTATCCCAGCTTCCGATATCCTGCCATACTCCCTTATAAGGCAGGACTACGGCCCGCTGTGCCTTTTCTGCAACATGCTTGTCAAAACTGCGTTCAGGCAACGCTTCATACAAGGACGACAATTGATCATAATGAACCGGAAGCCCCATTTTTTTAATATGGGATATCATAAACGCGACGGTGAACGCGTACACACCGCAGTTCCATAGTGCCCCACGTTGTAGCAGCGTTTCAGCAATGGAGGCTTCAGGTTTTTCTATAAATTGTGTTATGGGCGCATAAGCATTACGTTCTTCCCCACCCGGCAGGATGTATCCATACTGTTCTGAAGCATGTGTAGGCCTTGTCCCAATTAAAGCGATTTCGGCTTGAGAATGTTTCAATATGTCCGGCAGTAATTGGAAGTTACTGAAAAAATCTTCACCTGCGAACACATCAGCTGGCGCGATACAGATCACATCGTCATCTTTGGCCATTCGGAAGGATTGCAGATATAACGTCGCTAAGGCCGCCGCAGTAAAAGTGCCTCGTTTATAAGGTTCCCCAATGACTGGTATTTTGCCTTGAGTATGTCGTGCCGTAATATTAGCCTGATCCTGATGTGAAATAATGAGTGTTGAATCCGTTAGGGATGAACTGTCAAGCTGGCGGCATACTCTGCTGATCATGGATTCCCTACCTCCAGCGGGTGATGGAAGTATATCTATGAACAGCTTGGAGCGAAGCTCATTGGATAACGGCCAGAGCCTTTTGCCAGAGCCGCCGCACAGCATTACGATATGCATGGGCTTCCTCCTTAAGCTCAGGGAGCTTTACTATAGATTTTCCGTTTATGAAAGGAAAGAGAACGATATTTAAGAGCCAGGTTGCGGATTTGTTGCTCTTTTAACGAAGAAGCGTTCACATTCAGACTTTTATTCTTGGAACTTCTAAGGACCATGCTGCCTGGGTTTTTCGTATACATAAAATTGGCATACGTTTCATACTCGGAGAAACCAAACTGCTTTTTCTTATTGATATTGGAGATGATGGCTTTGTACCATGGCAGTTTATGAACCGCTTCAATTTTCTGTTTTAAGGCAGCGAGTTTCGATTTGTCGAACAGCATATAATGGGTGACAAAAGAGCGGGGACGCGGAGCTTTCATGCCAAACAACTTGCGGTAGGTATTGAAATATTCCGGCTGGCTCCAGTCACGGCAGTAAAAGACTGTTTTGCCTTCTACAAGAAATGAATGAGGTTTAATCAGTACGGTATCTGCATCCATGACTAGAAAGTACTTTGCCTTCACAATGGAATCTCCGTTCATTTTGAGCAGCTGCTGATATAACCAGCCTGACCGATTCCATCGGGAGGACTGGTAGTGTATGTCGTTTTTGGTTATAGGCAGGACGGATAACTCATTAACAAAAATGCAGTTTTTAAGGGAACAGAGTTTTCTGATCTTGGTGCTGACCGGAGAAACAATATATATGCTTCCAATGGGATGTTTTACATAACGGCGAATGTTATCGATGACGAGGGGAAGGGTAGCCAAATCTTTCTCGATCGCTGGTATAAGAACATCAATCTTAGGCGCATTATTCAACCGGATTCCAGGCTGGACGGACATCTACTCATCTCCTTGCACAAATCGTGATGACTCATTATATGGTATGTGTGCAAAAGTGTTTTGGTCAGGGCATGTGCAAATATACATTTTTACGAATAGGGGCTTTTGTTGAGGGTTCCTTTATCGGTATTACATATAATGCTTGCAGGATCTTGATCAAACAGCAGGCTTTGATGCGGTTGCTGAAGGGAGAGTTTACGACATGGGAGTTGATAAGTTGCAGCCGTTAAGAAGCAAGTGGTTAAAAACAAAATTGATCATTAATAATGAATTAATTAAACCATTTATCCCCGACACACAGAAATATAACAAAACGAATCTGAAATCCATGATCAGCAAATATGGAATGGTCTATGTCAAACCCGAGAGAGGTACTTTCGGGATGGGTGTTATTAAGGCCGAGATGGAAAGTCAGCAACATTTTGTCTATCAGATCGAGCAAAAACGTCTGACGTTTGACAGCTTTGAATCGTTTTATAACAGTCTGACTCGTCTGGTGAATAAAAGAAGTTATCTGATTCAGAGAGGAATCCATCTGCTTAAGCACAATAACAGACGTTTTGACATCCGTGTCATGATACAGCTAAGCCCGACCAAACATTGGGAAGCTACCGGAATCATCGGTCGACTGGGTCATCCAAAGAAAATCGTAACCAATTATCATAGTGGTGGTACACCGATGGATATTCACAAGCTGCTAAAATCACATGCATCCACCAAACGCAGAAATGAACTGATTCAAGAGATGAATGAGCTTAGCCTGCGCATAGCTCGTCATATGAAAAAAAAGTACCCGCATCTTAAGCAAATTGGTGTGGATATCGGCCTTGACCACAGTCTGAAACCCTGGATTATTGAAGTGAATGTCAAACCTGACCCATATATATTCAATCAATTAAAGGACAAGACGATGTATCGCAAGGTAATACGGTATTACCGCCATGCTTTCCCCAAAAAAACAAAATAACAGACCGGACTTTTCATAGGAATGCTGGAGAAGGTTACAAGCTCAAGAGTCGCCAATGTGGCGACTTTTTTTGTTGATCTGCGTTTTAGGGTCGGAATAATGCATTTCATCCCCATTCGACTCCGAAACCTATGTTAAAATAGTATATTCGAGAGTGAAATTCAGAGTCGATGTCGATGAAAGGCGGATGTTCCCCCATGTTCAATATTGCAATCTGTGATGATGAGGAGCAGCAACGAGAACGTGTGAAAACGATGCTGGTCTCCTTATCTCTAAAAACCAATTTTGATTTTCAAATTAGCCTATTCACATCTGGTGAACAACTGCTCTCACACTACAGAGAGGTTGGGGACACATTCAATATTCTTATCTTGGATGTGGAGATGGGCGGAATGAACGGGATTCAGACCGCTAAAGAGATCAGGAACATGAAGTTTCTGGATGTACAGATTATGTTTCTGACCAGTTACCCGGAATATATGGTGGAGAGCTTTGATGTCATCACCTTTCAATATCTGATCAAGCCAATACAGCCGCAAGTTTTCGAGGAAAAGATGATTAAGCTGTGTCAATATTTTCAGGCATTGGACAAAAAGTATGTACTAATCAAATCAGACTATGATGAACTGTTGCTGAAATATGATGATATTCTCTGGATTGAGGTCGTCAAAAGTTTAACAATCAAGAACAAGTTGAATTTTGTAACACAGGAAAATGTACATGAGACCAAAGGTATTCTATCTAGTTACGCATCTGGTTTGAAAGACCATGGTTTTTTGCAGATACATCGCTCGATTATCATTAACCTGATGCATGTTCAGAAGTTTTCCGGTACCCAAGTCATTATGTTGAATGGAACGGAACTGCCCATAGGTCGATCCAAGGTCAAAGAAATCAAGGATGCCTACACCAAATACATGATCATGAGGATTCAATGATATGGGTACCTATATGATCTTTTCCATCATCTTTGTGACCTTACTTATGGCATTTCAGGCGAACTTTTATTTTGATTCTGTGTTGGGCAAGTCCAGGCGTAAGCCGCGCAGAGCGATCTATTTCATGGTATTTCTCATGTTGGGTTATTTTTATTTGGTCTCTTCCTTCTCTGATATCATTTCTACTGCTGTTGCTCTGCTGTTAATCTTCAGTCTGGCACAGTCCTATGAAGTGGAGTTTAAAATCAAGCTTGTTTTTACCATCCTGTATGCGGTTCTGATTACAATGGCAAATACGATAGCTGTATATATTCTCGGAGTCTTGGAATCCACAGAATTCATTTCATGGGAACAGTTCAACGGAGAAAACCACTGGATTCTTTCCAAGGTAATGCTGGTTGGTTGCAGTATCATGTTTATTGTTATTCAAATTGTACGTTTAGTGGCTAAACGCAGAAGTTTTGCCGTGCATTATCGTTATTATTTGTTGTTTCTTATCGTACCCATTATTACGATCTATCAGATCAATGTGGCCTCCATATATAGTGAAAAAAACATATTCTACGTCTTTTCTGTACTAGGCTCGCTATTTCTCAACGTGTTCATTGTATATGTATTCGACAACATGGTGGAAAAGGTACAGCTTGCGCATGAAAATACCCAGTTACAGCGTCAGATGGACTACCAGGATGCCAACTATGAGAAGACCGTTCACAGTTTCAAAAACATTAAATCCATCATCCATGATATTAATCAGCAATTTCTGTATATTGATGAATGTATCCAACGTAACGAACTGGCGGCGGCAGGTGACCATATCAAGTCAACATTAAATACCATTGAAGGTGCGTACCAGCGGGTGAACTCCGGTAATCTGGTCATTGATGCACTCGTTACAAATACCTTGGCTATGGGGCAGGCAAACGGGATCAAAATCGACACCAAAGTCCAGCTCCACTCGCAACATATCCAGATCGATCGATATGATCTGTGTGTGGTGCTTGGTAACATGCTTGATAACGCAATTGAGGCCTCCAAGAAAGTTAGACAGGCCGAGGATCGATACATCCTCATTGCCATTCACTCCACATCATCTACACTGGTCATCCAGATTATGAATCATGTGGAGCAACCGATCGTTGACTTGAAAAGTGACAAGCCCAATCCGGAGTACCATGGGATCGGTCTAACCAATATATCGCGAATGTGCGAGAAATATGGTGGACATATGAGTATTGAGCATCAGCATCGGAAATTTAACAACATGGTCGTGCTTCCGTTCCACACCGACAACCCCTGAACCTGCCGTTCAGGGGTTGTTTTTTTCCATTCAGGGTCCGTTTGCGTTTGATCAGTCTCTTCCCGGATATGATGAATTCATTCATAAGAACATTTGAGGGAGGACATACGATGAAGAAACTAATTAGTCTTTTATGTACAGCGGTGCTTGTAATTACACCGCTGGCAGATGTCAGAGCAGAGGCGAATAACAGCGGTACGATTGAGGCACGGGCGGAGCAGATCGCCAAGGAGATGGTGCAAAACTACGGTGTCACCAGTGTGCAATATGCGATCATGGATGAAGGGGAATATATTTTATCAGATAGTGTCGGATTGCACGATAAGGCATCACAGAAGCCAATAGACAAGGATAGCATGTATGGCATAGGCTCGGTTAGCAAAATGGTTGTTACGGCAGCCGCCATGAAGCTGGTTGATTCCGGTAAAATAGATCTGGATGAGCCGCTTACTTCGTATATCAAAGACTTTAAAATGGCAGATGCGCGCTATACTCAAATCACACCGCGCATGTTGATGAATCATTCATCCGGTCTTTACGGTACACATTATGGAAACAGCATGTTGTTTGAAGATAATGACACCCGCAATCATGATGAGTTATTGCTCAAACTTCAGTCCGAAAAACTGAAATCCAAACCTGGCGCATACTCCGTCTACGCCAATGACGGTTTTCAATTACTTGAAATTCTGGTTGAACGGGTGAGTGGATTAAGCTACAGCGAATATATCGCCAAGTTCATCAGCGAGCCGTTGAAGTTGGAATCAACGAAGACACCACTAGATTCCTTTGACAGAGCGCAATTATCCGAAACCTATTGGCCTACACTTGAGATGAAGATGCCTACCGAAAATGCAAACATTATCGGCACAGGCGGAGTGTACTCTACCGCAGAAGAATTGAGTCAATTCGGAGAGGTTTTAATGGGGAACAGACCGGATATTCTGTCCGAATCTGCTGTGAAGGCCATGCAATCTCATGAATATCGTAAGGGCATATGGGTATCTGATGAGCAAAATACGATCAATTATGGCTTGGGATGGGATTCGGTTGACCTTGCACCTTTCAGCGATTATGGGGTTACCGCGCTTGCCAAAGGCGGGGATACCATGTTGTACCACGCCGTGTTAATCACTATACCTGAACATGATATTTCAATGGCGGTTCTATCATCTGGCGGATCTTCCATCTACAATCAGATGTTTGCCAGCAAAGTGCTGCTGGAAGTTCTGGCGGATCAAGGCATCATTGACAAGGTTAAACCCGATCAGACCTTCTCGTCACCCGACAAAGTGAAGATGCCAACAGAATTAAGCGCGTACTCCGGTCTCTATGGTACGGTAGGAGAGACATTGGATATAACGATTAAAGATGGTGAAATGCAACTGCCTGCTTTGCTGGGTGGAATTATTCCAGAGCAGAAATATGTGTACACAGGGGACGAACATTTTACAAGTGCGGATGGAAGTGTGAAAGCTAGTTTTGTGAAGGAAAGTAATGACAAGGTGTATGTTAAAGTTCAAGGCATGATAACGTTACCCGGCATAGGTCAAACGGTAATGAACACGTATGATTATCAAAAACTGGATCATAATGCGCTTGACGCAACAACCAAAGAGAAATGGACAGCTCGTGACGGCTCAAAATATTACGCGTTGGATGAAAAAATAACATCGATCTTTTATCTGCTTCCATCGATGCTGATCAAGAACCTTTCCGTTGATGCCAAAAATGGCTATGCTAATGGCACGCAAATCATGGATGCAAACAACGCAGAGAATATCGCCGAGATTCCTGTAATGAACGGAAGAGACGCGTTTGATCTGCAATTTTACACAAAGAATGGCGCCGAGATTTTGCTCCAGGATGGGCAGGAATACATTGCCGAGGATGCGATTACTCCAATCTTTGGTGGAAAAAAAGGAATTACGACTATTCCGGCAAACGGTCAAGCCCGGTGGTATGTGATCGACGCACGCTCGGGTAACAAATCCATCACGGTGGATTCTCCGAAGACCGGAGGTTATGCAGTGTATAATGATAAAGGGGAAATGGTTGACTTCTCTGTAGCAACCAATCAGGAATCGACGAAACTCCCGAAAAGTGGTTTTATCGTTTTTGGTGGTGATGCGGGGGATGTCTTCCAGATCCAACTAAAGTAAAGCAGAAACTTCATTAATGAGTCACGTTCGCAACTTATCACCGAAAAAATACAGTTATCAAGAAGTCGCCTGGTGGCGGCTTTTTTGATATTTTCTTTGAATAATTTAACAATCATGTAACTATTTGGACCCATCACACGTTATGTTTATGTAGTTATATCTCAGGATTTTAATAACAGGAGGAATTCATTTACCATGGTCAATATACATAAACGTCAAATGAATAAGGAATGGAAAAGAAGAGCAAGAAGACCCATCATTGCAGGCATTACTGCCGGAATGCTGATGGTTCACGGCGTTATCGGCGTGTTGCCATCGCAGGCACATGCTGAAGCATCGGATGTATCCATCCGTAACTGGTATTCGTATCAACGAATCACTGTACCTGAACTGAAACCTTCTTGGACAGCGAAAGTAGATAACTATCTGAATATGAACGAGACGTATGTTGGAGTTAATGCCATCGCAGAAGAAGGCAAAGTATTCACGTTTGCTGGATCGAAGCTGATTGCACTCGATGCGACAACAGGTAAACGGTTGTGGACTTACGGCAAAGAACTGACTCCTTATATTACCTATCAAAGCGGGATTCTCTACGGACTGACCATTGATCACAAGCCATATGCCTTGAATGCGAAGACAGGCAAAGCAAAATGGCAGTCAGGCACATCCACCTGGATTGATACGTATAACCGTACGGAAGCTCTGATTCCAACGGTGGATACCCTCTACGTGATTAAGGGGAGTACAACGTTTGCACTGGACATCCAGTCAGGCAAACTGCGCTGGGAAGCAGATGAACCATTAGGTGAAGGTAATGGTACTGAGTATCTGAGAGAATCTAATGGTGTGGTGTTGAGAACCTTTTTTGTCCAAGGGGCACTTACATCCTTACAGCTTAATGCATATGACAAGAAAACGGGCAAGAAGCTATGGGGTCATTTTGGTCAGGGGGAAGCTATTCAGATCAAAGACGGACTTGTATACTCAGCGGACTACTATTCTTCGATGTTGGAAAATGACGAGTCTTCACCAGAACGTAAATGGAAAGTGAATGTGTACAATCTGAAGACCGGTGTGTTAAAAGGAAGTCAGGAGTATAAGTGGACCATGCCGGGAGATCCACCGTATGTGAATGGGGATGGAGGGATATTTTCCAATAAAGACAAACTATACATTCTACAAGGGGATAAGATAGCGGAGTATTCGTTGACCTCAACCAAGTCAGGTCCCGCGCCACTTCGAACTTTTCAGCGCCCTTACGGCGAAAATATGGTATGGCTTGGCGTTACACAGGAAAGGTTGATCTTCAAAAACGGAAACACGGGAGAACTTACAGGCATCAAGCTGGCTAATGGTCAAGAGGTCCAGTGGCATGGTGATGCCCCCGTTTCTCAGATTGATGTTTACGGTAAAGGGATGTATCGAGCACAACGTAACGGCACACTGCTTGTCCTCAACATGATGTCGGGTCAGTCGGTCTTCCGCGTCTCCACCGGTGGAGATCTGCACAACACGACCTTGAAGACAAACGGAATGATCATCATCCAAGCCGAAGGCAAACTTCTCGGCGTTAAGCTGCCAGCGTCGCTGAAATAAGTGATTCAGAATGAAAGATATGTGAGAAGACCGGATCACGGCATAGCTGCCCATAATCCGGTCTTTTTTTATTTTTGCGCATAAAACACTGCAAAGTCCAAGTATTTATACATGCAATCTGCCACGCGAAACCCCGCTTCCTCCAACCACACCAATTGATCCTCCAGCGTGGCATTGATATCCACCTTGCTTCTTTCGATCGATGCCGAGGTATCCGTATCGAGGGTTCTTCCCTGACCCTAGGGAAATACTGATTATGGATAACTTCATAGGTTGGACCTATGGATTCCGAGTCTCTGCTATGGGTAATAACATGTAAGCACAGAATATAGACAGGGGGAATGAACCTGATGTTTCAACCACGTTCTATTATGATGAGTATCTCGTTAATCGTTATAGTTCTAACGCTTGCAGCTTGCTCTGGTAGTAATGAACCTTTGCCTAGCCCTCAACCATCAATGCCAGTAGGTGAACCTGCTCCAGCACCTTCAACAGAAAATGAACAACCATCTGAAACAGATGGAACAGAAGAAGCAAATGAAACGGAGCGTCCACAGACCTCAAGTTTTGAAATGTTGACCGCAGATGGCAATCAATCACTAGAGGCGACCTTGCAACAAGGAGAAGGATTTTCCTTGTACGTATTCGAGAAATTCACATTTGATGCTGCTCAAGGCCGTCTGTCACTGACTAGTAACGCTGACTATTATGTGGATATTGAACCACTGCCTTCGGATTATAATCTGGCAGAACTGGAGACAGCGGGTAAAGAAGAATTAGAAAAAAACGGTAAGGTATCTGATTATAGTGGAGAACTGGTAGAACACCCGCTTGGTCATGCCGAGCTTTATCTTCAGGCCTCTGGTGAAGAAGGCATTAGCGATTATATGGTCTGGAAATCAGAAGAAGAGGAAGCATTTTTATTCCGTCTTCATAATCCAAAAGGAGAAGAGGCCTCTGATTTCGCCAGTCCGGTCCTTGTTTCGTTATCCACCGTTCAGGGTGATTCGTAACTTGGATGACTATAATCATTTCAACGAAAGTCGCCAACTGGCGGCTTTTTTTACTTTTGCAGTTTGCACGGAGAAGTTGCAGGTGATGTATTCACTTCCATTTGACTTAGAGTACGCTCTAGGGTGTAGACTTTGAAAAAGTAGAAATATTACTAAGGAGATGAACAGAATGACACAGGAAAATAATACTAGAACTTTACAACATAAAATGGACTCTGGCTTCAACCATAATAGTACAGCGGAGGATGTATTGAGGGATCTGGACTTGTCCGGACAGCTTGCTATTGTAACGGGTGGATATTCCGGCCTGGGGTTGGAGACGACACGTGCGCTTGTTAATGCGGGAGCCCGTGTAGTGGTGACTGCACGTCGTCCAGCGGTTGCGAAGGAAGCACTTTCGGGTCTGGAAGGTGTTGAAATAGATGAATTGGACCTCGCTGATTTATCCAGCGTTCGTGCTTTTGCGGAGCGGTTTCTGGCGAGTGATCGGAACATTGATATGCTGATTCTTAATGCGGGCATCATGGCTTGCCCGGAGACGCGGGTTGGTCCTGGCTGGGAAGCTCAATTTGCAACAAATCATCTGGGCCACTTTGCCCTGACTAATCTGTTATGGCCAGCACTTGCAAGTCAGGGGGGAGCACGTGTTGTTTCCTTGGCATCAGCGGGACATCATTTCTCACCGATTCGTTGGGATGACATCCACTTTGAACATGGATATGAGAAATTCCCTGCCTATGGACAGTCCAAAACAGCAACGATTTTATTCAGCGTTGAGCTGGATCGTCGAGGTGCAGAGCACGGCGTACGGGCTTTCTCAGTTCATCCAGGCGGAATTATGACACCACTACAGCGTCATATGCCAAAAGAGGAAATGATTGCTCTGGGCTGGATTGATGAATCTGGACAAGTGGCCAACCCTGCGTTCAAAACACCTGAGCAGGGGGCAGCGACGCAGGTCTGGGCAGCAACCTCTCCTCAGCTTGAGGGAAAAGGCGGTGTCTACTGCGAGGATTGTGACATCAGTGAAATGGCTCCTGAGGATGGAGGTTTCTATGGGGTTAAAAAGTATGCCATCGACCCTGAGCAAGCTTTTCGTTTATGGGAGCTATCAGCCAAGCTGACTCAAACAGACATAGAACTCTCATAATCATGTAGTTGCGGCAACAGAGCAACAGCTTGCTTCCATGCAGGAACTCACGGAAAAGTTCAAAATCTAAAGAGAATGTGATTAATTATAATGAAAACAACATAATTTCAAACAAAATCTCCTATTTAGCATATAATAAAGAAGAAGCATCTCATTTTCGCGATGGTGCAATCATTTCTTTATGAATTCAGGGAGAGAAAATCATGAATATTTTTGAGCATCAGATACCTTTGGAAAAAGTGAAATTCAATGAACCACTAAAAAATCACACGTTTATTAAAATAGGTGGCAACGCAGATATTCTCATCCATCCAACAACGATAGACGAAATCACTAAAATCGTGGAAATTGCCAACTTACATCAGTTACCTCTGACGGTCATTGGAAAAGGCTCAAACGTCATTATTAAAGACGGGGGCATCCGGGGAGTAACGATTTCTCTTAGCCACTTCGATCAAATTAAAGTGAATGAGGACAGCATGATTGCGCAAAGCGGCGTTGATATCATTGAGGTATCCAGACTTGCTTTGGAGCATAGCTTGACCGGTTTGGAGTTTGCTTGTGGCATTCCTGGTAGCACGGGGGGCGCACTTTACATGAATGCGGGTGCTTATGGCGGTCAGATCGCCGATGTTGTGGAACGTGCGACTGTGATCACCAAAGACGGCGCAGTGTTGGAGATTCCGCGAGAAGAGATGAAGTTTGGTTATCGAAATAGTCTCTTCAAGATGGATCACTATATCATACTGGAGGCCGAATTCGGGCTCGAAAAAGGAAACAAGGAAGATATTGCAAGCAAAATGAAGGAATTAACGTTCCTAAGAGAATCCAAGCAGCCGCTTGAATTCCCCTCTTGTGGAAGTGTATTTAAACGACCCGAAGGACATTTTGCCGGTAAACTGATTCAGGATTGTAACTTGCAGGGCACTCGCATCGGAGGCGCTGAAATCTCCATGAAGCATGCAGGTTTCATCGTAAATGTGGATCACGCTACTGCCCAGGATTATATGGATCTGATCCAATTTATTCAGAAGAAAGTATATGATACGTTCCAAGTTGAATTGGAAACCGAAGTAATCTTTCTGGGAGAATAGCTTCGATGAATGACTTGAAAGGTCGCCAATGGCGGCCTTTTTTGATTGTCCGAATTATATTTAAACAAGAACTAATATGCTAATTATGGTAATATCAGAGTGATTGTATTTAATACTTCATCGTTATCATAAGGAGTGTACATGGAGATGTTCAAGCGTAACAGGAGAATTTTGCTAATCACTGCAATGGTAATTTTACTATCGCCCCTGTCAATCTTGGCATATATGTATATGAATGAACGAGCTGGCGGGCTAGCCGATCAACGGATATCCAAAGTTTGGGGATTGAATGAACCTATACATATTCCTATAGCGAACAGTCCTCAAGGGGCCGTTCAAGAATTTAGAGGTGAATCTTATACCTCCCAATTCATTCATCAGGAGGCTGTGGACGGGGGCATGATTTTGTTTACACAAAAAAAGGGTCGGGAAAATAACAGTAATCTTCAGATGGAGTATACCCGCAAGAACATTTTCGGATGGAAATGGGTATGGGGTGGAGGATATTCCATTAATGAATCAGTTGAATCCAAGTTTGCGTTGAATTATATGAGCATACCGAAATTAGAAAAAGTCTCGGCCCCGTTACCGATGTTATTTGGTGACATCATAGACTCCACTATCAAACGTGTAACTGTTGAAATCAAGCAAAATGGAAAGCCCGAAACTTTCGATGCGAAGCTGGTTGAGGCAGGTGAGAACCAACAAATCTGGTATGCATTCCTGCCTTCATCAGCTACTCCTCCTTATACAATCAAAGCATATGATGAAAAGGAGAGCCTCTTAATCAACAAAGACATTGAAGAGGCAGATGGCTTTGGCTCATTATTTATTAAATAATCTCAAATAGAACTCCAGTAAAAACAGCGGCATTCGAAGACTTTAGGTACGAGTCTAAGATTGTTGCTGTTTTACAGTTAGAGAATAAATAGTTACCTGGACTTTGAATCATCTGCGGTTCGATTGGCCTTCACATATTTGAGCTGCGCAACGATGATGACACTGATGATGACCAGCAGGAACCACGAACTAATTTTGCTAAAGCTAACCAGTTGCCAGGCATCATGCTGATCAGGATACTTCCAGGCATTGAAGAATGTAGCGATGTTCTCAGCAGTCCAAATGAAGAAACCAACAATGATAAAAGCAAGGGATAAGGGCATTCGATAGGTCGTTGCTCGTACCCGGTAAATAATCCAGGTTTTCCAGAAGACAATAAATACAAGCGCCGTCAGCCACCAGCGAAAATCGGGCATAAAATGATGAGTGAAAAAGTTAATATAGATAGCTGCTCCGAGCAGCATCGAAGGAGCAAAACCAGGCCATCCGGTCATGTCCATTCGCAGTCTTCGCCACACTTGACACATAAAACTGGCTACACTTGCATACATGAATCCGCTATAAAGAGGGACACCCAGGATTTTGCTGTATGCTTGCTCAGGGTATGACCATGATCCCATCCATACTTTATAGATTTCTAGCACCAGGCCAATAATGTGAAATACACAGATGACCTTGATTTCATCCTTGGTTTCCAAGCCGCTTCGATACATCAGGTACTGCACAGCAAGCAATACGAGCAGAATGGCATCATATCGATAAAGGAAAGGAATAGGAATTATGCTAGACAGGGCCAGTGTTCCAAAGATCGCTACGGGAAATATGCAGCTCATGGCCTGATGATAGCCAAAATGAAGTAGTTGTATTAGAGATTTCAAGTCGAGTTAAACTCCTTTCCAAACATGTTGGAGCAAGATTCATTTAAAATTTAAGGTTCTTCATCACGGGCGTTTTTGCCTACACTTCATAATATAGATATGATCCATGAATAAAAAGAGAAAAAACCACGCAAATCTGTTCTTGTTTTCAAACTGGAATCATCATGAGAGGGCTCTATGTGAGGTCGACAGGGTCACTCCATGTATATTCTCTTGTGTGGTTATGTTAAAATGAAGTTCGTACAATTACATTAGATAAGGAGGCCGCTATGCAACCGATTAAACCTCAAGACATTCAGCTCCGGATCAATAATCTTGCTGATCAGGACTTATACGTACATCTAGAACTTACGTCAGGTGCTTACGCACAACATATGGACAGTACAAAACATCCAGCATCGGCATTCATTACTAATGCGGCCATACGATATACGCAGGGGTCCATTTCAGGTACAGGTCCATACCGTGTTGGTCTGAAAACAACGCAGGGATGGCTTTACGCCGAAGGACTTACACATATTGATGAGCAGGAACAAGAAAGACTGATTCTCGCCGGTCACGACAGCCAAGGTAAACTAGTTGTGGCGTTACAATTAAGCCGAGAGATGTTCTGATGAAAGCGGAGGATTGAATAACCATGAATACTACACACAACGAGCATGAGCGCATCTTGGTGGTATATCCACATCCAGATGATGAAGCTTTCTCTGTATCGGGAACGTTAGCCAAATACATAGATGGCGGTGCCCATGTAACCTATGCTTGTCTAACACTTGGCGAGATGGGGCGCAATATGGGGATTCCTCCATTTGCCAACCGAGTGACGTTGCCTGGCATCCGTAAACAGGAACTCATCGAAGCTTCTGAAGCGATTGGTATTCAGGACTTGAGAATGCTGGGTTTCCACGATAAAATGCTGGAGTTCGAAGATCCAGAGTTACTGGAAGACACCATCATGTCGCTACTTAAAGAGTTGAACCCTACGCTGGTCATAACGTTCTATCCGGGGTACAGTGTTCATCCCGATCATGATGCAACGGGAGCCGCTGTTATACGTACAATCACTAAACTTCCTGTGGATGAACGTCCGATTGTTCATTGCGTTGCGTTCGCTAATAATCAGGAACAGTACATTGGCAAACCGGATGTATTTGTTGACGTATCCGAATTTTTGGATCGAAAAATGGCGTCCATTCGTGCCCATCGTTCACAATTCCAGGCAGCAGAGCTTGTAGGAAATCGTGAGCTGAATAATGAAGAAATCAAAAAACGTTTTGGCAGAGAAACATTTTGGACCTATCCATTTGAATAATATATTACTTCGAAGTCGCCTATATGGCGGCTTTTTTTGATTTACATCACAATATCGACACAAAAATGTAGCGTCTATAGCCTAATTGAGCTATATGGAATAAATATCATTTTAAGTACACTATGATCAGGATTGTGATAACGCTTCATTTATTACGTTGCTTCAATGGATGAGGAACATGGAGAGTTGATTTTAAGTGGAATGGAGGGATGGTGTGTACAACCAACGTATATTTTGGATTAACGTAAGACCCGTTGAATACATTGCCACAGCAATAAGCAACTGTAACAAGAAGCCGGAATTGCGCGGTTTGAATCATGAGTAATCCTTGGGCAGGCTTGAGTGCATTCAACAGTTGTAAGAAGAGTCGGGTTACAGGTTTCATTTTTCTAATCGGAATGATGATGCTCCTACTACCCCTTCCGCACGGTGTAGTCATGGCCTCTTCCGGACATCGTGATCTCATTCCCCTTCAGCCTATGATTGACCGCACTGCACCTGGAGAAATCATTGAACTTGCATCAGGTCGTTATTCTGGACCCGTGACGATTGACAAAAACATCACCATTCAGGGTGATCCTACGGTCATAGTTGTTAATGCGGAAGCCACCTCTACGATAATGATTCGCTCGGATGGGGTGAAACTGAGCGGTTTTACAATTGAACATGATACGAATGAACAGACTGCAGCGATTCAGGTTGAAGGGAAAAACAGTGAAATCACAGATCTGCACATTCAGACCCAAGGGTATGGGATGATCATCCGGAATTCGAGTCAGGCAACGATTCAGCGGAACAACATTACGTGGGCCGGGTCTGATTCTGCTTCCAGTGGCCAGAAGGGCAATGGCATTGATCTGTACAACTCCCATGATAGCTACATTGAAGCCAATGAGATCACCGGCATGAGGGATGGAATCTATCTGGAGAACAGTCGCAAGTCTACTGTGCAAAATAACAGGCTGTTACATACAAGGTACGGCATCCACTGTATGTACATTGACGGCTCTTCTGTCATGGACAATACCGGAGAGGAGAACATGACAGGTGCCATGATTATGGGCGTCAAGAATACGGTCATATCGGGTAATTCTTTTCGCAAACAGAGTACCAATGTTCACTCCCAAGGGATTTTGGTGTATGACGTGCATCAATCCTCAATTCACAACAATGTGGTGGAGGGTAATCGTGTCGGCATGAATATTGCAGAGTCATCGGGCAATGAGATCCATGACAATGCGGTGCTTCGGAATTTTGTTGGCATACAGCTTGTTCTGGCAGAAGCTAATGAGTTTACACGTAACCAATTGGTGTCTAATGTCATTGAAGCTTCGGCGCTGGATAGCCCGAATAATGTCCTGATGGAGAACTACTGGGACTCCTTTCAGGGGCTCGATCTGAATCGGGATGGGATCAGTGAAATATCCTATGCTATCAATCCTTTTTATGAGCAACTGGTCAGTCGAAATTCAGCGTATCAGCTCTTTTTCCAATCACCGGGTATGGTCTTTCTGAGTGAGTTGTTTACAGAAGGCAGAGAACAATGGACTACCGACAAATCGCCACGAATGAGCATGGATACGGAATCTGATCTGCACATGTCAGTAGAAAGTGCTACAGATTCCAATGTGGTGTGGTTGTTCGGGTTAATTCTGTTGGGTATGGCAACTTTTATAATCATCTATATGGGGGTATTACGAAAATGAACAAAAGCTTGAACAGAAGATGGACATTCCTCATGGTACTTATGTTTGGCATGGTGCTGTTAACCGCTTGCGGAACAAAATACGCGGCATTGCCGATCAATGAAGACGTGGATATCTGTGCGATCTGTAAAATGCAGGTGAAGGACGATGCATATGCAACACAGCTCACTACGAAAGACGGCCAAAATTACAAGTTCGATGATATCGGCTGCATGAACCAGTGGAAAACAGAAAATGGCACAGATAACATCGGCATGGACTATGTACGTGACTATAATGACAAGGAATGGATTGAATACAGCAAAGCCACGTATGTATACGATGCTTCATTGCGCACGCCTATGGCCTATGGAATTCTTAATTTTAAGGACAAGCCCTCGGCTGAAGCTTTCATTGCAGAGCAAGGTGTTGGAACCATTATGACCGCTGAGGATCTTGCCTCCCATGACTGGAAACAGAACACAGAGAATATGGACATGATGGGTGAACATGGGCATGATGAGCACGGACATGGTGAAGAAGGAGATGGTAATGAGATGCATCAGGAAGGTGAGATGAAAGAAGAGTCAGGCCACTAAGTATGACAATAGAAAATGGTGATCAATGATGTCAGATATGATACAGATTGCAAGACGAGAAGTGAAAATGGGATTTCGCAATCCTTGGGCGTATTCGTTTCTGATCCTTTTTTGCACATTTAGCTTAAGCTTGTTACTTCTGAATTCGCAGAATCTGGTTGAAGGATACTCGGGCACAACAGGTTCGATGTTGAATCTCATTCTCTACCTTTTGCCATTAATGACGCTGTTCCTCGGTTCCTTCTCACTAACATCCGAAAAGGAAGACGGTAGCTGGCAACTGCTGTCCACGTATCCCATTGGCACGATGTCTTTTATTGTGGGCAAGTATCTTGGGCTGTCGATTGTTTTAATCACCATTGTTGCGTTTGGATACGGCCTGATGGGGGTCATTAGCGGAGTAATCGGGAATCCACTGGATGCCATGACATATCTTCTTTTTCTGGCATTCTCGTGTGGACTGGTGTTGTTATTCCTGACGTTGGCGCTATTTATCGGTTCGTTGTCGCGCAATCGGTGGCAGGCGTTAACCATATCCGTGACCGTATGGTTTTTCGCAGTCATTGGATGGCCTACCTTATTGCTCTCTGTGCTGGGACTGATGCCTTATCTATGGGTGAAACCGCTGCTGATTATACTAACGCTCATCAATCCGGCCGAGCTGGTGCGATTGTTTGTAGTCATCAAACTGGGAGGCGGCTCCATTCTTGGACCAGAATATTATCGATGGGTGGAGTGGGTGCAACAACCAAGTGGCAGTTGGATCTTCATCGGGATATGCCTGTTCTGGATTGCCTTCTCTGTCCTGGCGGTATACGCGATCTGGGAGAGGGGGCGTTCTCATGGATAAAGTGGGACTCGAAGTGATGGGATTGTGCAAATCCATTAAAAAGCAACCAATTGTTGAGGATATCTCCTTTCGCATTACTTCAGGCCAAGTGCTTGCCCTCTGTGGAGGGAATGGTGCAGGAAAGAGCACGGTGCTGCGTATGATCGCAGGAATTCTTCGGCCTACCTCCGGTGAGGTTGCGGTGAACAATGTGCGATGGTTGAAGGAGCGCAAGCGTTATTCAGAGCAGATTGGATATATGCCGGACGATTATCAATTTAATCAAGGACTGAGTGCGGAGGAAATGCTTCTGTTCTGGGCTTCTCTGAGGAAAGTTCCCAAGGAGAGAGTACAGGAAGTACTGACCATGGTAGGTTTGGAGGATCAAAAGAAAAACCGGGTTACGACCTTCTCCAAAGGCATGCGCCAACGTGTGTTATTCGCCCAGGCTGTGCTGTCGAAACCTCCACTGCTCATCATGGATGAGCCAACAAATGGATTGGACCCATTCTGGATGCAGGAATTAACTCAGCTACTCAAGGGCATCAAACAGGAAGGCCACATGGTCGTGTTCTCGACCCATCAGCTGGAGATCGCAGACGATATTGCGGATCAGGTGATATTCATGAACCATGGACGTAATGTTGGAGAGGGCTCTACTCACGACTTTTGTGATCAATTCGGTTCGCTCCATGCAGCATTTCATCAAAGTCTTGGTTTAAAGTGAAGGTGAGTTTATTGCAGAAGAAGAGTTTTAAAAGTAGACGTACACTTACAATTTTGATTGGTGTGATCGCATTGTTAGTTGGTACATGGGCTATTTTCGAAAATGTATCGACACCCGAATCTCAGCGAGGTAACGCCATTGAAGCTGGTGCCGTGGCCCCTGAGTTCACAGCGGTTAATTCAGCAGGCGAACAAGTCAGACTGTCCGATTATCGGGGCAAAGCTGTGATGATTAACTTTTGGGCTTCATGGTGCACACCTTGTGTAAGGGAGATGCCGCTCGTTCACCAGATTGCTCAGGACTATCAGAATGACGTGGAAACCCTGTTTGTTAACGTGGGGGAATCGAAGGGAACGATTCGTGAGTTTATGGATAAGCAGGCATTTGATTTCCCGGTGATCATTGACGTGACAGGCAACATATCAGGCATGTATCGGATTACAGGTTTACCGGCAACGATGGTTATTGATAAGGACGGAGAGTTCCGTCATATATTGCTCGGTGAACTGACCGAAGATACACCATTGCAGCAATGGCTGAAAGATAGTATCTAGTTGTAAGCGTTGGATGGTGAGAAAAGGGGCAGGAACGCCAGAGATCGCCATGTTACAAGTGAAATGAATTTGCGTTAAAAGTAACTACAAAAAGTAACCAGATAAAAAGCCGGACACCCATTTAACGAAGGGGTGTCCGGCTTTACTTTTGAAGTTATGCTGCTTCGCAGCCGATTACAATACAGCAGCTGAAGCGTGATTGTTACGAGCGATTCTGGTTGCGTCAACCATGTTACGCAGAGAAGCTACCGTTTCTTCCTGTCCACGGGTTTTTAATCCGCAGTCCGGGTTAATCCAGAACAGCTTCGGATCAAGAACACGCAGGGCACGTTCAATCATGCTGCTCATTTCATCCACACTCGGAACCCGTGGGCTATGGATATCATATACGCCAAGACCGATACCGAGCTCATACGTATTTTCTTCAAAGCTATGAATCAGTTCACCGTGACTACGGGATGTCTCAATGGAGATAACATCCGCATCCATAGCTTCAATGGAATCAATCATGTCATGGAATTCGCAATAGCACATATGCGTATGGATTTGAGTCGTTTCATGCACCGTGCACGTGGAGATACGGAACGCTTTGACTGCCCAAGCCAGGTAATCGGCTTGTTCATTTTCTTTCAGAGGGAGCCCTTCACGAACAGCCGGCTCGTCAACCTGGATCATACCAATGCCTGCCTGTTCAAGTGCTTCGACTTCCTGTCTCAACGCATACGCCAATTGATAGGCAATCTGCTCACGAGCAATGTCTTCGCGTACGAATGACCAGTTCATGATGGTAATCGGGCCAGTCAGCATGCCTTTGACAGGACGCTCTGTCTGCGATTGGGCATATTTCGTTTCTTCCACTGTCATTTCACCCGTAAATGCAACATCACCGAAGATAATAGGTGGCTTCACACAACGTGAACCATACGATTGAACCCAGCCGAACTGTGTAAAGGCAAAGCCTGCCAGTTTCTCGCCAAAGAATTCAACCATGTCGGTACGCTCAAACTCACCATGTACCAATACGTCAATTCCGATCTCTTCCTGAATCTTAATCCAGATATCAATTTGCTCCCGGATGAAGGCAGCATACTGTTCGTTGTTCAACTCACCCTTGCGCCACAACTGACGTGCTTTTCTGACTTCAGCAGATTGCGGGAAACTACCAATCGTTGTTGTCGGGAAGAGTGGCAATTGCCATTTGGCCTGTTGAGCTTCATGACGCTCTGCAAAAGGACGGGAGCGCTCCGGCTGTTGAACACTGATGGAAGCAACGGCTTTCTGTACAGCGGTACGGTTCCGATCTTCGGATTGCTGAAGCGCCAGAAGAGGAAGCTCTGCTTCGTCTATTTTGGCAGTAATCTCTGCACTTGGTGAAGATAAGGCTGTAGTCAAAAGAACAATCTCATCCAGCTTTTCATCTGCAAATGCAAGTGCATTTTTCAGTTCAGATGAAAGTTTTGCCTCACGGTCTGTGGTTACTGGCACATGCAGCAGGCTGCAAGATGATTGCACGATGATACGTTCAGGCGTCACGAACTCAGTTAATTCATTCAGCAAATTCAGTTTTGTCTGAAGGGAAGCTTTCCAGATCCCACGTCCATCAATAATACCTGCACCGAGCACTTTGTCTGCCGGGAAACCGGATGTCCGAATAGATTGTGTGTTACCAGAGAGTCCGTGTACAAAATCAAGTCCTACACCTTGAACTGGCAGTGCAACAATGTCGTTGTAGTTTTCAACAGATTCAAAGTACGTTTGCAGCATGATATTCAGGCCTGGAACGGCTGCTGCAAATGTTTCATATATTTTATTCAGACGCTGTACGTCTTCATCGCTTAATTTGGTTACCAGAATAGGTTCGTCGACCTGCACCCACTGAACGCCTTCGCTCGCAAGTTCTTGAAGCAATTGAGTGTAAAGTGGAAGCAAGCGGTCCAACCAAGCGTCTGTCTCGGATTTATCATAGCCTTTGGAGAGCTTCAGGAAGGTTAACGGTCCAACGATAACCGGCTTGCCTTCAATGCCGAGTTTTTCTTTTGCTTCACGATAAGCGAGAAGTGGTTTGTTCTCCGTCAGAGTTGGGGAAGCCCCGTCCAGTTCAGGTACAATGTAGTGATAGTTCGTGTTGAACCATTTTGTCATTTCACTTGCTGCGGCATCTTTCGTTCCCCGTGCAATGCCATAATATACGGACAACGGAACGGAACCACCATCATAAGCAAATCGTTTAGGGATAATGCCAAACATCACAGCTGTATCCAGGATATGATCATAATAGCTAAAGTCATTCACCGGAATGATGTCGATGCCTTTTGCTTGTTGTTTGCGTAAATGATCGATGCGGATCTCTTGCAAACGTGCGTGAAATTCTGTTTCCTCCAGCTTACCTGCCCAGAACGCTTCCAACGCTTTCTTCCATTCCCGATCAGCACCAATACGCGGATATCCCAATACACTACTTTTTGTCATCGTTTAAAACCCCTCTGCTTTTATGTTACACAAAATTTATCACAGATCCGGAGTTATAATGTAATTCCATTAAATTATACCTAGTTATAGCCTGAGGCTATATCCAAAGGTATGTTCAGCATGAAGTATAGAACTTGAAGAGATCATTACGTTTGAAATAGACCCCACTAATGTTACAATGGTGAGCTATGTTCATACGAATGATTGAAAGGAAGGCGGTACGCATGAATCTGTATCATATCCAGTCCACCGTGCACGGAATCAACAGGGTAACATCCTTTTTGGAAGACAATTATATTGGTATTGCTTGGTCAGGTACAGGGGATCTAGAGCAAACGCCTCCGGAGCTATGGAAGGAACAGTTGGTTCAACACTATCCCTTGGATGAAGCAGAATTGGCGAGCACACTCGCGACACTACATATGTTTGGTAACCTCATGCAGGATGGAGATTATGTATTAATTAGCGATGATGAATGGACGTATGTTGGGGATATCGGGGATTATTATTACGACGATTCCGCTGGCACAGAAAACGACTTGATCTGTCACCGTCGGGGAGTTACATGGTTGGGTCGTATTCCTCTCGCTGAGCTGAATGACAGAGTGCAGGCACTGCAAAATGATTCAGCCATCCTTGCGAAATTTGAGTATCCTATATCACAAGCACAGCTGGATCGAGGTCTTGCAGTCAGCATAACAGCCGAAGCAACGAACTCTCTCTCAACAGGGGTAGATGAAGCCACGATTCAAACAGCTCTTCATGTGCTGAGAGAAGCGTTACACAGTGAAGAAGAAGAGCTGCGAATCCGTGCGGCTACAGCCATTTTGCAGTATGCCAAACAATAAATAAACCCATAACTATATAAATTGAACTAAACATTTACACAAAACGGAGAGGACAGAAAGAACCTGAAGAAGCGGAGCGTTCGCCTACAAGCTTTCTGTAAGAAGCTACATCGGTAGCATACTATTCGTTAGTTCATTTTATATAGCTCTGAGATCTGTTCATTTACATTCCTATGAGTTAGTCCTCCGTGATAACAAACCACAGATGAAATGTCGAGTTCGATATACTTTTTCAAAGAGATTCGAGCAGTCTCTGTATCCAGCGTAGTAGGTTCATGAATGCCTCCAAGCATGCCGTCTACACTGTACATTGAATCTCCGGCGATGAGCGTCTTGCTGTCCATCAAATATAGACTGACATGACCTGGCGTATGACCAGGTGTATGAATAACGCGAATTCCACCGCAAAACGGCAGTTCCTGACCATCAGTAACCGTTTCATCTACTTTTCCCATTGGAGGATGTTCAAGGTGACCATCTTTGAGAAGAGGGAGCTGCCCCTCAATATATGGTTTATCCAGCTCATGCGCATATATCTTGACTTGTGAGCCACACTCCTGCAAAATCTCGGGAAGACACCCGATATGGTCCATATCCTGATGCGTCAAAATCACTGCTTTAAGTTGGCTGATCGGCACACCAATCTTTTCGAGTGCGATACACAAATCGTCATATTGTCCAGGGAATCCGGTATCAATTAACACAACCATTTCTTCATCCCATATCAGCACAGGGTGAATTATATTCCCCTCAAAATCAAGCTGAAGCATCGTTATTCCCTTTGAAATTTCCATAATATCAGACCTCCGAGAGTTGAATTTCATATACATCGTTGCTCGTTATATTTCTTATGTAAACGAATAAAGACTGCAAAAAGATACGTTGGGGTGTTTATAGGGTGTACTTATAGAAATATTCAATGAATGGGGGAATTGACGCTTGCTGTTGGGAATGATAATTTAGATATATCATTTAAACCAATAAGTCCAATAAGATAAAGGGGGTATGTGGAATGACACATATCGTGCATGCAGCAGCTGAAGATATTCGGAGCGAGGAATCGCTACTATTGATCAAGGAACTGAGTGAAGAACTCGGTTTGTTATATGGCGGTGATGGAACGGCGGGATTTCAACTGTCAGACGTTGAGGTGCCCCGTGCGGCTTTTATCGTTGCCAGGATCGACGGGTATCCGGTTGGTTGCGGAGCACTTAGACCCCTTGATGAAACATCTGTAGAAGTTAAACGCATGTATACACGCAGTGGTTACCGCCGTAAGGGAATTGCCCAAGCTATATTGGCCGAGGCAGAGCGTCTTGCGAACGAACTTGGTTATACCAATCTGAAACTGCAAACTGGTCCCTTGCAACCAGAAGCTGCAGCGCTGTATGAGCGTGTAGGGTATTATCGGATTCCTGTTTTCAGTGGAAATTGGGACAGAGTGTTGGCCTACCAGAAAGATCTGGTACACGAAAAAGTATAATTATACGCATCACAGCTTTTATTTGCTGAACGGACAGAGGAACAGAAGATAAAAGTAAAAAAGTCGCCGATTGGCGACTTTTTGCATTTTAACATACTGCATTTACTCCAATTATCTCATCTGAAATATAGACAAAAGCGTTCAATCCGTTGCGCTATTATTGATCGAAGGTTCTTGATGTTGGACACCCCATTCGCATAGTCCTTCCAAAACGGGCAATAACGTTTCAGCTTTGGCTGTCAGACGGTACTCGACTTTAGGAGGGACTTGGGGATACTCTTTCCGTTCGACCATACCATCTGCTTCTAATTCTTTGAGTTGTGAACTCAGCGTTTTATACGTGATAGCGCCGATCTGTCTTTTTAGTTCATTGAAACGGACAGGTGGGTTTTCTGCCAGAAGATACAAAATCACCATTTTCCATTTACCACCAATAACAGACAACGTATATCCAAAAGGGGTATCTTGAATGTTTTTAACTTTACCGTGGTATTCAGCCATACTCATCATTTACACTATCCTTCCGGGTAGTACCTATCATAAAAGACCGTACTATTTATTTGTTTGGGATCAGTTTATACTAACCTTACTTTGAAGTAAAGGAGATTTACGATGACTCAAAAAACAATACGTCTGCTTATGCCACAATGGCAAGGTGGAGATAATCCTAACTACTCTTTTGGAGCGGAGCTGCTTGCATGGCTTGCACCTGACAATGATCAACCTCTCATTCATGTTCCTGTTGAGGCTTATGATGGAACATCTCTGGTAAGCGAGAACGGGATAAAAGGTAGAACACAACTACTTCAGCAATTGCAGGCTGCCCAACATATTATTCAAGCTCACCAGCCCGATCGCATTGTCATGTTTGGCGGTGACTGTTTGGTTGAACAAGCCCCGTTTGCTTATTTAAATGAACGATATGGCGGAGAACTTGGTTTGATATGGATTGATGCACATGGTGATCTGGTTAGATACGAGGGCTATGACAACGGTCATACTTTACCGCTCGGGAACCTTCTTGGGGAAGGCGATCCGGAGTTTGCCAAACATGTGAGTGTCCCTTTGAAGCCCGAACATGTCTTCATGGCCGGGTTGACAACCCCCACGGAACAGGAAACCGAAGTGATTCAAAGATTGGGTATCCGAACGGCTGGAACTGAAGAATTAACCCATGGCCTGGATTCGATTAAGAAGTGGATTAAAGAGACTGGGTTCAAACACCTGGCAATTCATCTTGATCTGGATGTGCTTGATCCCAACATGTTCCGTTCATTGTTATTCGCCAAACCTGGGGAACCTTATGTGTTTTCACCAGCGGGAACCATGCAAATACCTCACTTGCTTCGTCTGATCAAAGAACTGTCTGAAGAAACAGATGTAGTTGGATTAGGGATAACTGAGCATATGCCGTGGGATGCCATTAACTTGAAGAATTTGCTTGGAGAAATACCTATCCTGAACCAGTGATATAGGCAATAAGTCGCCAGAATATATCAGAATACTGATATAAAGAGTCAAAATATAGGAAGATTACAGATAGAAATATCAATATTATTATATGGGTGGTTCGACGAGAATCAGAAATTAAACAAACTGAGGAGAGACACCCAGATGGTCACGTTATTGTTAATCATTATTTATCTCGCATTTATAGGGCTGGGATTACCGGATGCTTTACTTGGCAGTGCCTGGTCCGTTATGAAAAACGATATACATGCGACAACAGAAATGGCTGGTTACATATCGCTAATCATTTCATTTAGTACAGTAGTGTCCAGTCTAACGGCCAGCCGATTGTTACACCGGTTCGGAACGGGTAAAGTCACGTTATTCAGTATCCTCTCAACAACGATTGCGCTGTTGGGATTCTCATTTTCTGAGAATTTTGTGTTTTTACTGATTCTGGCGATCCCTCTCGGCTTAGGTGCAGGTTCGGTGGATGCGGCACTAAGTAATTATGTAGCATTGCATTTCAAGGCCAAGCATATGAACTGGTTGCATTGTTTCTGGGGAATTGGCGCAGTGACAGGCCCACTCGTTATGGCATATTGGCTGAATCAAGCAAACAACTGGCGTGCAGGATACGTTACTGTGGCGTTGATTTTGCTTGGGATCGTGGTGGTCTTATTATCAACTTTGTCTCTATGGAAGATTTTTGAGAAGGGAAGAGTAGAGGGTTCAGGCGATGAGAAGAAACGCGTAAGCAACCGTGAGGCCATACGTATCCCCGGCGTGAAAATGTCGATGATTGCGATGCTCTGTTACAACGGTTCCGAAACTGCTGCCGGTCTGTGGATGGCTTCTTTCTTCATTGTTAGCAAAGGAGTTTCCCCAGGTACTGCCGCAGCACTATCCTCCCTATTTTTTATTGGCATCATCTTGGGACGTGTGATCTCAGGTTTTCTTTCCACTCATGTATCCAGCAAAATTCTCATCAGGTATGGTGGAATCGTTGGATGCTTCGGGCTGGTTATCCTGGTTATGCCGATTCCGTATTGGATTGCCGCAGGGGCATTATTCATCGTGGGATTGGGCGGAGCACCGATCTATCCGAGTATTGTTCATGCGACACCGGAACGCTTCGGTGAGAAGGCATCCCCAAGTGTAATTGGACTTGAAATGGCCAGTGCCTATACAGGTTCAACACTCATCCCGTTAGGTATGGGACTTATAGCCAGCCAATGGGGAATGTCAATGGTACCCCTGATCCTGCTGATTCTGTTCAGTGTTATGTTCGCGGCTACAGAGCTGGTTAACAGAAGCAACAAGGCTACGCGCCTGACCGTCTAGCTCTTGCTATAGGTCATTAAGGTTCTGCCACTATACAACAAAGGAACAACCATCGCTGGTTGTTCCTTTTGGTGTGTGGACTATTTTTTATAAGAAGATCAGTAACAATGTTCCTGCAGCAAAACAGTAATACGAAAAGTATTTCAGATTGCCTTTGGCCATAATGCCCATAAACCATCTCATGGAGAAATACGTGACAAAGAGTGTCGTGATGAATGCGATCAGATAAGGGATAGCCAGTTGTGATCGATTCGGATCATTGGCAATGTCGGATACCCCCATGATGAGTCCGCCAATACTTATGGGAATGTACAGCATAAAGGAGAACTTCAAAGCCGTTTCCTGTTTCATGCCAACAGCGATGGACGCAATTACAGTTGCCCCTGAGCGGCTAATCCCCGGAATAAGAGCGACCGCCTGAGCCAGACCTACCAACAATGCATCTTTCGTAGACAGATCACCGTCTTGCTTGCGACCACGAAGATTACGAATAAGCCACAAGGCAACCCCGGTGATTAATAGCGCGATGGAAACGGTATATACGGATGAGAAGATTTCTTCAATCCGGTCCTTGAACAGGACTGCAACGACAGCAGCAGGGATCGTACCAATAATTATGTATAAGCAAAACATGAAGTCTGCTCGATATTCTTCTTTACGAGTACGCAGGTAACCTAATGCACCAATAATCAACTTTTTGATATCTTCCCGGAAAATAAAAATAATAGCGATAAGTGATGCTGTGTTTGTTAAAATCTCAAATGACAATCCATTCTGCTTGATGCCCATAAGTTTCTGGGCGATGATCAGATGACCGCTTGAGGAGACGGGGATTGGCTCCGTCGCACCTTGAACAATACCTAAAAACAAATACTTTAACCACAATATAATCTCTTCCATGTTGTCCTCCTTTAATACGTTTCATTGGCTTTCCAATGATCTCTCTTTTTAATAAAAGTGACTTGTCTACTCTATTGATGATAGCTGTTTAAGTTGGTGACTTGCAAGTTAGAGTTCATAGAGGGGGTGAAATAAACATAGCTTGTCAAATCCTGCATAGCATGATATCGTTGATAACGATTATCAATATCAACGAAAAGGTGGGTTTATTTTGCGTAAACAGATAAAATCAATATGGATCATGATGGCACTTTTCTTGCTGATTGTACTTAGTGCATGTGGTCAGTCTGCTACGACCAATAGTACAACCGGGGACAGCACGAATGCGGCTGCGGAGACAGAAACCAAGACGAACTCGGATTCAGCTTCTTCCGCTGATAAAGCGGCAACTGCCGAAGAGGAACTTATTACATATCAATCGGATGCAGGCGAAGTACAGGTACCGAAGAATCCTAAGCGCATTATTGATTTGACATCATTTTCGACAGGCTACTTTGTTGCTCTGGATGCACCGGTAGTCGGCGCTTTATCAGGAGCGATGAACAACAAATATATCAAGGATCAACTTGCAGCGGCGGGCACAAGTGATCTGGGTCAAGAGCCTACACCAGAGAAACTAATCAGTTTAAAACCTGACTTATTTATCGTGTACACTGGAACAGAGGGCATCGACAAGCTGGAGCAGATTGCGCCTGTTGTACAAATTGCATATGGTAAGCGAAATTTCAAGGATCTAATGCTTGAAATGGGTAAGCTCACCAATAGAGAAGACGCAGCGAAAGCTTGGAATGCTAAATGGGAAGCGAAGATCAACGAACTGAAGCCCAAGGTTCAGGAAGCTGTAGGAGATCGTACCGTTTCCATACTGAATCCATACGCCAAAGGATTATTTGTATTTGGTCATAACTATGGTCGAGGCGGTGAAATTATTTACGGGGAGTTTGATCTCAAGGCACCGGCCAAGGCCCAAGCTGAAGCGATTGACAGCGGAACTGGATGGGCTTCGATCTCCATGGAACTATTACCGGAGTATGCGGGGGATATCATCTTCACCAGCCCGTGGTCGGGAGACACAACCGATCCAAAGATCGTATATGATAATACATTGTGGAAAAAATTGCCTGCCGTGAAGGCGAATCATGTGTTCCAGCTTGATCCGACTTCAGACTCGTACAACGATCCGTTAACGTTGGAAGGTCAGCTACAATTTATTTCCGATAGCCTGCTTACCGCGAAGTAAGATTAGACTGCATAAATGGTAATATTGGAGCATTTCTAAACGTCGTTACAAGACGGGGGAAATGCTCTTTTTATGAGCTTAGAATGTTATATACGTCGATCTTGGATGGATTTTGACCAATGTAATTAAGCTTGATACAATAGGATAACAGCTGATGAAAATTAAATATCAAGTGGGGTGATCTAGATTGCAGCAAAAGAGTGAACGTTTGAATGTTTGGTTGGCTTTCTCTAACATTCATACCCATCTGAACGAGAAGCTGGAACAAGCTCTGCTTCAACAATATGACTTATCTTTGAAGGAATTTTATGTGTTAAACTTCATATATAATGCGGAGGGTAAGGAATTACGCTTACAGCAACTTCAAGAACTAGTAGGGTTGAGCCAAAGTGCTACTTCCAGGCTCGTCGTTAGGATGGAAGCCAAAGACTGTGGGGCTCTGGAAAGACATGCATGTGAAGATGACCGACGTGGCATTTACACTCGTATTACGGAGCTTGGAGAGAATAAATACAAGAAAGCACTTCAAACGTTTAATCAGGTCTTGCAAACTGAATTGGAACAGGATGGATTTGAGACTCGATTAGAGAACCTCACTAAAGAATTGTTCTAAGGCTAGGGGAAATATAGGGTAATGTAGTCATTTACCCTATAAGAAGACTTGACACTCATTAATATATCCGTTAAATTAAATGCATGCGCATGAATTTAATATGGGTGCGGTGATTTTGTATAAAGGAGGTATTGAACATGAAGGTCTTCGTTGTAGGATCAAATGGACAGATTGGTCAACAGCTTATTCATCTTTTGAAGAATAGTGAAGAACACACCGTTCTTGCCATGGTACGAAAACAAGAACAGGTAGATTCATTTGCAGCACAGGGTGTGGAAACGGTGCTTGCCGACTTGGAAGGTACGGTTGACTCACTTGTAGCTGCTACAACGGGTTGTGATGCCATTGTATTTGCGGCTGGTTCTGGCGGTACAACGGGATATGATAAAACACTCCTGATTGATCTGGATGGTGCCGGGAAAACCATTGAAGCGGCTCAAAAAGCGGGTATTGATCGATTTATCATGGTGAGTGCGATCCAAGCCAATAATCGTGAGAACTGGCATGATAACATCCTTCCATATTATGCAGCGAAACACTATGCTGATAGATTGTTAGAGATCAGTGGATTAACATATACCATTATACGTCCAGGGATTCTAATGAATGAACCTGGAACAGGTAAAGTTACTGCTGCTGAGAATATCACAACCGGTAACATTGCTCGTGAAGATGTAGCTCATGTGATTTTGGCCAGTTTGAGTGAGAAGAATACCTACAAGCGTTCATTTGATCTAATCGCTGGTGAGGATACAATATCTGAGGCATTGAGTGGGCTTTGATCCAAAACAAAATTTTCGACGATATCTGATGAGTTAAGAGAGGGCTATACAATGATTATGTTGATGCTTTTGACCTTCATATTAGGTATCTTCATCGTTGTACGTCAATTTTGGCCAGTGCGCAATCTTGAATATATAGATTATCAAGTATTCCTCAGACAAGAGCGTGATTTTCGGCAGTATAAAGTGATTGATATTCGAGATGCGACGGATTATATGGCTAATCCTACTCCGGATACGATTAACATCTCATTGGGGCGTCTTGCTTTCACATGGGAAAAATACCTTCTTCGAGAAGATAACGTAATTATAATGTCACCTGGTATGCTTCAATCCAAAAAGGCTGTTCGTATTTTGCGAAAGCATGGATTTGAATGTATTTATGTAATGAAGTAAATGATAAATGTGAGATCTAAATCATACGAGTTATTAATTGTAGGCATTAATTTGATGCTTGCGCATGCATTTTTATTATTCATGATTCATGATGAAAAGGGGAGTTTTATTTTGATGACAGATTTGTTTAGTCCATATTCTTTTAAAAGCCTGGAGCTTAAAAACCGTGTTGTAATGGCTCCAATGTGCCAATATTCAGTTGAGCAAAAAGATGGTATTGCAACAGATTGGCATTATATGCACTACGTAAGTCGTGCCGTGGGAGGAACAGGTCTCATTATCATTGAAATGACAGATGTGGAGCCGGATGGCCGAATCTCAGATTATGATCTTGGGTTATGGTCAGATGAACAGATCCCAGCTCTGAAGCGGATCGTAGATGCGTGTCACAGTTATGGTGCCAAGGTCGGTATCCAGATTGCTCATGCGGGCCGCAAAGCAGAAGATGCCGAAGTACCAGTAGCTCCTTCCGCGATCGCATTTGATGAGAATTCCAAGCAACCAAGAGCGCTCACGACGGACGAAGTAAAAGGAATGGTTGAGAAATTCCGTAGTGCAGTATCACGTGCTGTGAAAGCTGGTTTTGATGCGATTGAGCTTCATGGCGCACATGGATATCTGATTCATCAGTTCCATTCTCCACTAACAAACAAGCGAGAAGACGAATATGGTCAAGATTTAACGTTATTTGGACGGGAGATCATTCAGGCTGCAAAGGCAGAGATGCCAAAAGACATGCCCCTGATGATGCGTATTTCAGCCAAAGAATATGTCGAAGGTGGCTATGGCATTAACGAAAGTTCCAAGTTTGCCAAAGCTTATAAAGAGGCAGGCGTTGACGTATTTGACATCTCATCTGGTGGCGAGGGACCTATTGGTGCATCGGGCAGACCAGGAACTCACGCAGCTTATCAAGTACCTCTCGCTAAAGCAATCAAAGAAGCTCTTGATGTGCCTGTGATTGCTGTTGGAAGGCTGGACGACCCGAAATTGGCAAATGCAGTCATCGGAAATGAAGAAGCTGATCTCGTTGCAGTCGGAAGAGGGTTGTTAAGAAATCCTTACTGGGCCTTGGAAGCTGCGTCTGCTTTGCGCAAGACAACGGACGTTCCAAAACAATATACGACTGGTTTTTAATAAATTAATCATTTAATGTTAATGATTTAGTGATCTTCATTAATACATGAATAAGAAAGGACTCCGACTGACAAAACAGAAGGAGTCCTTTTTGGGATTGAACTAGACAAGGTAAAGGAACGATACTAGCGAGTAACCAGTCAAGAGATGGTAGTCGTTTCATCGGCTCTGCCTCTCAAGCGTTTAATATCTTCTCTGGGCGGAAATCCGAACATGCGAGAATATTCACGGCTGAATTGGGAAGGGCTCTCGTAACCTACCTGAAATGCTACATCTGCTGCATCGGTGGACTTGGATAATAACAAGCGGCGCGCTTCTTGCAGCCTAAGTTGTTTTTGAAACTGAATCGGACTCATGGCAGTCACTTCTTTAAAGTGTCTGTGCAGCGAGGCAGTACTCATATTGGCCAAATCGGCCAATTCCTCAACCCGAAAATTCCGCTCAGAGTGATTCATAATATATTCAATAACGTCTCTGATTCGATAGGTATGGCTGCCCTCCATGGTAGCTTGTTCCAGGGCAGTCCCATGTGGGCCTTTCAGAACTTTATAGAGAATTTCCTTTTTGAACAAAGGAGCGAGCAGAGGGATATCTTCCGAATGATCTTCCAACAAACGGGCTAACCTGAAGACTGCATCCAGCAGAGACGGCTCAGCTTGGCTGACAAACATGGCACGTCTCGTTGTTTTCCGCGGTCTTGCTGGGAAATCGGAATGGTTCAATACCTCCAGAATCTCACTGGATGTGAATTCAAGTTTCAGGGCCAGATAGGGAGCCTCAGACGAGGCTTGAATTACTTGTCCACTAACCGGCAAGTCAACGGTTGCCACGATATAACTTCCTGGACCATACCGGAAACGATCCTGTCCCAGCAGGACCTCTTTTTCACCCTGAACGATAATGCAAAAGGATGGTTCATTCACTCTAAATATAGGTTCAGTAACGACCGATTCACGGATTAGAAATAATGAAGGGATTACCGTAGGATGCACCCCGTCCTTGTCAGAAAAACGGTCAATGAGTGTGGCTAATTCGTTCTGTTGTTCATGTATTTGATCAGACATGCAAAGTTCTCCTTTTTCCTCACAACATAATAATCACATTCTATCGTATATTGACCGAAGGCGGTAGAAAACGGATAGGAATAGGCAAACATTTGATGTGAATGGATAAGACATGCTGATTGCTGGTTACATAATCACAAGTACACAGGTCATGATATACAACAAGTACAGAAGATATACACTTACGGTTCAGCTAATACATGATAAGATGAGAATGAAAAGGGTATCTGCATCTTTTATTTACTGATCGTTCCCGATGTGTTAGATTGATTTTGGGAGGGAAGTTGAATGGCTAGAAGTAAAGAGTTTGAAGTGAATGAAGTATTGGATAAAGCAATGAAGATCTTCTGGGAACAAGGTTACGAGAAGACGTCGATGAGTGATCTGGTTGAGCATATGGGCATTCATCGCAGAAGTATATATGATACGTTCGACGATAAACATACGCTGTTTTTGAAGGCTATGGATCGTTATAGTGGCAAGATCAGCGCCACATTACTCGCAGAAATCAAGGCATCCAAGACGGCAGTGGAAGCACTGCATAAAATTTTCGATGTTATGATCAGTGCAGTAGAGGATACGCCATCGGGATGCTTGATCGTGAACTCCGCCGTGGAGCTAGGCACACGTGATCAGGAAGTGGACAACCGATCTCTTGAATCGTTTAACGAAGCTGAGCGGATGTTCGAGCAGATCATTCAATGGGGGCAGCGGGAGGGAGAATTCTCTTCTGATCATGATGCAAAGGAAATGGCAGAGTACCTGCACAATATTTCTGTCGGCATTAGAGCCATGGCAAGAACCTCGACGGATAAGGAAAAATTAAACCGGATTATCCATGTAACGATGAAACTTTTGGAAAAATGATGAGTAGAGACATACCCAAAAAAGTAGCTTGAAATCCGTTAGAGGACTTCAAGCTACTTTTTTTTGCGCTAATTTTAGAAAATAGAAAGCATGAACCATCAATTGGTGATGGCATTTTCCATCGGTTTAATTTTGTGAATCTCTTCGGTCCCAGCCTCCAAAGCTGTTTCGTAGTAGGAGCGTTTGTGCTCGATGACTTCCATGGTTCTTCTTAGTTCCTCCATTTGTGCTTCCACAATAGCTTTTCGCTCCGTAAACATGTCATATCTTTGCTTCAGCGAGGAGTCCCCTTCAGAGCACCATTCAATGAAGTCTTTAATGTCTTTAATAGGCATGCCGGTCAGCTTCAGACATTGGATGATCTTTAAAAAGTCAATGTCGGAGTCTTTGAACAAACGTGTTCCACTTGTGGTACGTTCCACAAAAGGCATGAGTCCTTCCTTGTCGTAGTAACGCAATGTATATACCGTAAGGTCTAATTTTTTGGCAACTTCACCGATTGAATAGGTCATTTTCATAAAATTCCTTTCTACTGGGGGTAGACTTCGAGTTAACTCTAGGATGATCCGAGTGAATTCTAACATGTTGGATTACTGGATGTCAAAGTACGTTGGAGATAAAAAAATAAGATAAACATTTGACCTAGAGTTAACTAGAGGGGGTAAGATTATTTTGAACTTTAAATTACTAGGAGGTTATATCATTGATTATAGCTAAAGCCAGAGCCGTTGACGGACCAGACCAACAATTCAGAAGTGCTGAAATCAAACGACGTGATCTGGATACCAATGATGTATTAATCGAGATTAAATATGCCGGTATCTGCCATTCTGACATCCATACTGCCCACGGTGAATGGGGCCCTGTGAATTATCCACTCGTTCCTGGACACGAGATTGCCGGGATTGTAACCGATGTAGGAACCGGAGTCTCCAAATACAAGGTCGGTGACCGAGTAGGGGTCGGATGTATGGTGGACTCTTGTGGTGAATGTGTTAACTGTCGCAAAGGTGAAGAGCAATACTGTCTCAAAGGAAATATTCAAACTTACGCTGGAGTAGACAAATACGGTGAGCCTACGCAAGGTGGATATTCAACTCATATTGTTGTCGTAGAGGATTTCGTCGTTCGCATCCCTGATAACATTGCACTTGATGCTGCTGCACCTTTGCTGTGTGCCGGTATTACGACGTATTCACCACTTCATCACTGGGGAGCTGGCCCAGGTAAGAAGGTTGCTGTTGTAGGTATGGGTGGTCTAGGTCATATGGCTGTCAAAATTGCACATGCGATGGGTGCGGAAGTAACGGTTCTCTCCCAATCCTTGAGCAAAAAAGAAGATGGACTGCAATTTGGTGCAGATCACTACTTTGCCACAAGCGAACCGGAAACATTCGAGAAACTTGCAGGCACATTTGATCTGATGATCAACACAGTAAGTGCGAATATTGACATTAACGCTTATTTCTCACTGCTCACACTGGATGGCACACTCGTGAACGTGGGTGCTCCTGCTGAGCCACTAGCCGTAAACGTATTTTCTCTTATCGGCCATCGCCGTTCATTCGCAGGTTCCATGATTGGTGGCATCCGTGAGACGCAGGAAATGCTTGATTTCTGTGCAGAACATAATATTGCGCCTAACATTGAGGTTATCTCCGCTGACCAGATTGACGAAGCATACAAACGTGTACTGGCTTCCGACGTGAAATATCGCTTTGTTATTGATATCGGCACCATGTAATTGTGAAGTGTGCAATAATGATAGTTAAAGATAGAAAAAAAGCAGCTGCCGCCAAGGTCAGCTGCTTTTTGCTTTTCAGCCTGTTAATTGCTGATCGTACTAAAACCTGCGCTCTTATCGCAACGAACAGAAGATACCTGCGTCTAATAACCTAGTTGGAAAAATATGAAAGGAGCGGTATGAGAAAGATGACAGTATCATTTTCACATCAGCCGGAAGGTTACGAATGTCCATTTTGTCGTATTTGGGGTATCGAGCGACCTGATCAGGGAACAAAACAAAGGGATATCATCTATCAGAATGAAATGGTAACGGCATTTATAGCGGGCAAATGGTGGCCAAACAATAAAGGACATGTTCTTATTGTTCCGAATCAACATTTCGAGAATATCTTTGAACTCCCTGCGGATTACGCTGTTGAAATTCACCGCGCGGCTCAGCTTACAGCATTTGCAATGAAAAGTACATATGGATGTGATGGGATTTCGACACGGCAACATAATGAACCTGCTGGCAATCAAGACGTCTGGCATTATCATCTCCATGTTTACCCCAGATACGTGAACGATCAACTTTATCTGACAAATGGTTCGCAGTCCGATCCAGATGAACGCGCTCTCTATGCGGATAAGTTGCGATCTTGGATAAAGGAAAACATTTAAAGTCTAGCAGGCTGCTCATTTTTTGTTGAGTTATCGGCAGATAAGGGTTTTTGAATTTGATATTCATGATAGAATAAGATTGAATTGGACAATATAAGTAGTAGATTTCTTGTTATAGGGGGAAACTAATGGAGACCTTTGCAGAATTTATAGCACGCATCGATAACCCGGAACACCAGGCACGAACGGAAGAAGTTTTGAACTGGGTCACTGAAAACTTCCCGAATTTAAAACAAAAAATAGCCTGGAATCAACCGATGTTTACCGACCATGAGACCTTTATTATTGGCTTTAGTGTATCCAAGCAACACTTGGCTGTTGCTCCCGAGAAGGCAGGAATTAATCGTTTTTCGGAAGAGATCACACAGGCGGGTTATGATCACACCAAAGAGTTGGTGCGGATGAAGTGGAAACAGGAGATTGATTTTTCGTTACTTGAGAGAATGATTGAGTTCAATATAGCGGATAAGGCAGAATGTTCAACATTCTGGCGCAAATAAATCGCGATATAAAAAGAAGACCCCCAACTTCCGGATACGGAAAGAGGAGGTCTTCTATATTTTAAGCAAAAACGATTATTGAGCACCTACTACAGGGTGAGGTACATAGGGTTCTTCAAGGAATGAGACGTCTTCTGAGGTCAACTTAACAGATAGAGCACCTACCGCATCTTCCAGATGCGATATTTTGGTGGCACCGATAATTGGTGCCGCTACAGTGTCTTTTTGCAGCAACCAGGCAAGTGCAATGTGTGTGCGAGGGACACCGTATTTTTCTGCAATGGATGCAACTCGTTCAACAACAAGCCGATCCGCATCACTTGTCGCATTGTACTTGGATTTCTGAATTTTGTCTGTCTCGGATCGAAGTGTTGATACGGACCAGTCACGGGTTAACCTGCCTGAAGCAAGAGGACTGTAGGGAGTCACACCAATCTTTTCTTCCTTGCATAAAGGCAACATTTCTCGTTCCTCTTCACGGTAGATGAGATTCAGGTGGTTTTGCATGGAGACAAACTTGGTCCAACCATTTTTCTCTGCTACATGTAATGCTTTTTGGAACTGCCATGCAAACATGGCCGAAGCGCCAATATATCTCACTTTACCGGACTTCACCACATCATGTAAGGCTTCCATGGTTTCTTCAATAGGCGTATTGTAGTCCCAACGATGAATGATATAGAGATCCACATAATCGGTTTCCAATCGTTTCAGGCTTTTATCAATCTCACTCAGGATGGCTTTTCTGGAAAGACCAGAACCGTTGGGTCCTTGATGCATTTGTCCGTGTACTTTGGTTGCAATGACAACCTCATCACGATTGGCATAATCCTTTAATGCCCGACCAAGGTATTCCTCGCTTGTACCCAGAGAGTATACATTAGCTGTATCGAAGAAATTAATGCCTAGATCCAGCGCTTTCTTTATCACCGGGCGAGAATTTTCTTCATTCAGTACCCATTCATGAACCCATTTACTGGCATCCCCAAATCCCATACATCCTAGGCAAAATCGAGATACGTCCAAGCCTGTATTACCAAGTTTAGTATATTCCATGTCATGTTCAAATCCTTTCTAATGTTTATTATTGCCACCTGTAGGGTGATCTATATACACATTATTATGTCATAACGAAGGGAACAACCTGTACCACATTTCTATCAAAGTTTTGCCTAATCCTATCAGAATCTCTGAATTTGAATCAGTTGAGCCCATTAAAGTTCTCATATAAAAAGAACAAACCACTCGTTTCTCCGTTGGAGATTCAAATGGCTTGTTCATAAAATATTATTTAATCATTGTTTGATGAATCCAATCGCTTATTTTGGTTAATTTAAGATTGGCTTTGATATTATCATCTAACTCTTCATACCGTGGAAGAAGATCTGTATGCCCATCAATCCATTGGTACAATCCTTTAAGACCTGCTGCTGTCTCACTTCCCAACAAAGGCTGAATCGCTGCTTCAAAATGATCAAAAGGTAGAGACATGAAGCTGATCTTTTCACCTAATACAGCACTGAATTGTTCCGCTAATTGTGTACCTGTCAGGGCTTCTAATCCGGGTGCTGGGATAATGCTTCCTGCCAATTCCGAATGAGTCAAGGCATAATAGTGGAATTGAGCTGCATCGTTTAAGCTAATCCAGGAGATCGGCTTGTCTGCTGGTACCGGGTAGGCCAAAACGCCATTGTTCAGTATTCCGGGAATCAGGAAGTTTTCCAAGTATACAATGGGTTCCACAATGATATATGGAAGACCACTTTGCTGCAATTCGTGGATAACTTCACGTTTCAATTCAATTCCTTTGGAATGGGTGATAGGGTCAGGAACATAGGTACCTGTGTTAACTACAATCAATTTAACGTTTGCCTGTATAGCAGCATCAATTGCATTTTTGGTATATTGTCTGATCTTATCCGGATTGAACTCCACCGGCAGGTTCAGGAAGACTTTACTTACACCTTCATGCGCCGTATGGAGCTGTTCCACATCTGATAGATCCCCGATGAAAGCTTCAATGTTTTGTTCCTTCAGTGTGTTGGCTGTTGCCTCATTTCGAGTAATCGTGCGAACCTCACAACCGTGTTGAACGAGTAATTGAGCGACAGCGCCGCCTTGGGAGCCCGATGCCCCATATACTAAAAATCGATCATTCTGTGTCATAGTGGTCAATAACTTCCTTTCAATATGTGATTGGAATGAATGAGTTAACACTCAGCATTGACCTCAGCATAACGGATTTAGAATAGGAGCGTAAGTACGCACATTAATGATATAAAGTATCCCTTGGGATACTATGGGAAGGCGTTTTACATATGTTTCGATCCCCAATCACCTAACTGAAACAAGATCGAAGTCAGGCTTTGTCCTTTTTCTGTAAGGGAATATTCGACTTTAGGCGGAACTACAGGGTGGGTAACACGGTTTATCAAACCAGCTTCTTCAAGTTCTCGTAATTGCCTGGTTAATGTGCGATGCGTAATGGGGTCAAGCATTTTCTGTAATTCATTGAATCGAATTGTTGAATGGCGGATGAGACGATTTATAATTAATAACTTCCATTTCCCACCAATCATATTGACTGCAAACTCAACAGGACACCGGTCCTCCACAGGTTCTATATTCATGTTTATGTATCCCTCCCAAAAGCATCAACTCATGTTTCATGTTTCGTTCATTTTATCGAATTTATAAAGGGGTGTATAGCTTACAGCGCATTCAGGGTATGACCATGCCCAGGACACAAAAAAAGATGCCCCAGTGTAGCTCGAGGGACACCTTATATAATATAAATTATTGTTCAACTCAGACAGAACAAAAAAAGCATTGAACGTGAAAAAAAGCCATGATATAATCTATAGCGCACTTGACATTTATATTGAATGTAAAGGGTGAATCATTATTTATCCTAATTTAATTTTACATCCGACATTCCGATTTGTCAATGCTCTTTTTTTGGTCCTAATAAATGGAAAAGGGAGTGGACTCATTCATGGATAAAAAAGTGGAATGGAAGTTGGAAGAGGAAAGACTAGTGCAGGTGAGGAACAAACTTCAGGCACGACTCGACGAGTTAGAACCGAAGGTTGCCGGACTGCATGAACAGGCTGCCGAAATTCGTAAACGGTTCTGGGAAGAAGTGACGATTAATACCGGTTCGTACACGGATTTTGAAGATGCATTCTATACCATTAATCAGCAGTCGAGAGTGTTGGCGGAGAGGGAGCGCGGGCACAAGCTGTTAACACAACAATGGAAAAATACAAAGAGACTGCTTCCAACGCCGTATTTTGGCCGTTTCGACTATAAGGAAAAAGGCATGACATTGACTGAACAGATCTACATCGGTGTATCATCCTTCATGGATGAAGATGGATTGAACTTTCTAATCTATGACTGGCGTACGCCAATTGCAAGTCTGTACTATGATCACTCTCCCGGGCCAGCAAGTTATGACACACCTTCAGGACGAATCGACGGAAAGATGGAGCTCAAGCGTCAATTCCAGATTCAACATGGGCAGCTTCATAGCATGTTTGATTCAACTGAGACGATTGGTGACGAACTGTTGCAGCAAGTGCTCGCCAGGGGAGCAGACTCACAAATGAAGAGTATTGTAGCAACTATCCAGAAGGAACAAAACGCCATCATCCGTGATGACCGAAGCCGAATGCTTATCGTTCAGGGGGCAGCTGGCAGTGGTAAGACGTCGGCTGCGTTACAGCGAGTCGCTTACTTACTATATAAACACCGCCAGACAGTTAAAGCAGATCAGATTGTACTTTTCTCGCCGAATCCGATGTTTACCAGTTATATCTCGACTGTGCTCCCGGAACTTGGGGAAGAGAATATGCAGCAGACGACTTTCCAGGAATATCTGAATTATTGGCTGGATTCCTCCATCCGACCAGAGGATGCCTTTGATCAGATTGAATATGTGCTGACAGCTCAGAATGATCCGGGATATGAAGCTCGTATGGAGGCGATCAAGTACAAAGCTTCCGAGACATTCCTGCAAGTGCTCCAAAACTACGGTAAGTGGTTAGGAAGAGAGGGGATGCGGTTTAACGGCATTCAATTTCGGGGACGTGAATTCATCAGTTCAGACCAAATCAAGACCCAATTTTACAGTTTGGATCAGAATCTTACCTTGTCCAACCGTATACTTCTTTTGCAGGAATGGCTGCTGAGAGAACTTGTTTCGCTGGAACGTCTGGAACGGGAAGCAGAC
The DNA here is from genome assembly GCF_038003195.1 of Paenibacillus sp. FSL M7-1414. Taxonomy (NCBI): domain Bacteria; kingdom Bacillati; phylum Bacillota; class Bacilli; order Caryophanales; family Paenibacillaceae; genus Paenibacillus; species Paenibacillus sp. FSL M7-1414. The sequence continues at coordinate 3,305,283 of NZ_JBBOOS010000001.1, forward strand.
TGGGTTCTGGAGGAGTTGAATTATCTGGACACGGATGAGTATGTGGAAGCTTTCCGCATGTTGCACAAAGAAAAGCCTGTGTTCGATGTAGCGGAAAAATACGCAGCACGAGATAACGGTAATGACAGCACAGTGCAAGATGAGGGTGCCTTTAACTTTGCAGTGCGAGAAGAGGAGCTGCTTCGTCAGAAACTGGTGAAAGACATGTTTAAACCGTTAAGAAAGAGTGTGCGGAAATTCCAGTTCGTGGATGTGAAAGGTATATACGAACAACTATTTGTAGATGAAGCCGCTTATCGGGAACAAACGAATGGGGCAATCCCCCCACAGCACTGGCCTGAGATCTGTAAACAGACCAAGACCATGATCCTTCAGAACAAGCTGTTCCATGAGGATGCTACTCCGTATTTATATGTAAAAGAGATGATCGAAGGCGTACGGACGAACACAGAGATTCGTTATGTCTTTGTCGATGAAGGCCAGGATTATTCGGCGTTTCAATACGAATATCTCAAGAAACTGTTTCCTCGTGCCCGCATGACGGTGCTGGGGGATTTCGGGCAAGCCATCTTTATGCAGGCTACGGATTTGGCAGCACCCAACTCGCCACTGGTTCACCTTTACGGAGCAGGCGAAACTACATTGATACGGCTCGTACGCAGTTATCGTTCAACCAAAGAGATTGTTGAATTCACGAGACAGATGTTACCAGGGGGAGAAGAGATTAGACCGTTTGAAAGGGGAGATCAGAAGCCTCTTTTAACAGGATTGAAGGACGAAAAACTGCGTGGTGCGCAGATTCTCGCAGACATCGCCGCGCTTAAGGCGGAGGGGTTTGATTCCATCGCTGTGATTACGAAAACCGCGGCTGAAAGCCGTGACGCCTATGAAAGGTTGCAAAGTCAAGGCGGCGAAGGGTTGCAGCTCATAACAAAGGACACACAGATTTTCGAAAAAGGAATCATGGTTATTCCTGTGTATCTCGCCAAAGGCGTTGAGTTCGATGCTGTCCTGGTCTATGATGCTTCACCCGTTGCTTACAGCCAGGAATATGATCGCAAGCTTCTGTATACGGCATGCACACGGGCCATGCACCGACTTCATCTATATACAGTGAGTGACTGGTCACCATTTGTGCAGGCGTTCCCTGCGAATCTGTATGACATAAGAACGTAATTCATAAGTAAAGTAAATCCATCTTAAATGAAGGACCACAGAAAGATGCTCGGAGCCTTATTTCAAAGGTTATCGGGCATCTTCTTTTATTAAAGACATGAATCATAAAAGTTATTCTTTACTGATCGTTCCCGATGTGATAGATTGTTATTAGAGATTATGAGAATGATCATTCCCATAACAACTCGAAAATGAATACATTCTCAATGAGAGGGAGTAATAATAAATGAATATTTCCAAACAAGTTGCTATTGTAAGTGGGGCTAATCGAGGGTTGGGCAAGGAGCTTGCTCTTGAACTGCTGGCGAGGGGAACCAAAGTGTATGCTGGGGCACGAAACCCTGAATCCATTGATCTGCCCGGGGCTATTCCACTGCAACTCGATATTACGGATCCACAATCTGTCATGGCTGCAGCTGAGATAGCTAGTGATGTAACCCTTCTAATCAATAATGCCGGTTCCGCTACGGGTGCTTCTCTGCTCACGGGTGAGCTGAACGATATTCACTTGGAATTCAATACACATGTATTCGGTACGCTTTCAATGATTCGTGCGTTTGCACCGGTAATAGAGAAGAATGGGGGAGGTTCGATACTGAATATCCTGTCTGCTCTATCTTGGCTCAGCCTTGGTAATTCAGGAGCATATTCAGCTGCAAAGTCCGCTCAGTGGGGAATTACGAATGCATTACGTCTCGAATTAGCCCCTAAGAACGTTAGCGTTGCCGGATTGCACGTGGCGTTCATGGATACGGATATGACGGCAGGTATCGATGCACCAAAAACGAGCCCAACGGATATTGCCAAAATTGCAATAGATTCCATTGAAGCGGATCTCTACGAAATTATTGCTGATGATACTAGTCGGAATGTACAACAGGGTCTTGCTGGTGGTGTTGCTGCCCTTTACCCGCAATTGTTTCAAAAATAGAGAGGTGTAGATACATTTCTCGCTATAAATAAAACAACCCCCGCCAGATCTGGTGGGGGTTAAGTCTGTCATGAATTCTCTAATTCCATTCCTTCAAGAACGGTGAGAATATGAGGTTTAACCTTTAACTGCACCGGCAGTAAGGCCGCTGACAATATATTTTTGCCCGAATAGATACAGGATGAATACAGGCAGGGAAGTAAGCACGAGATTGGCGAAGATCAGGTTCCAGTCCCGGCTATATTTGCCGTAGAAATTGTAGATCGACAGTGGCATCGTCCATGTGGAACTGTCTGTCAGGAAGTACACCGGAATTGTAATGTCATTCCAGACGGACATGAACACCATGATGGCTACCGTTGCGTTAACGGGCAGGATGAGCGGTGTGACGATGCGGAAGAACACCCCGAACACACTTGCTCCTTCCAGAAATGCCACTTCGTCCAGCGCTCGTGGAATGGTTTTGATGAATCCACTATACAAGAATACACTGAAAGCTGTATTTAACGCGGCGTAGATCAGGATGACACTTGTGATGCTGCCGTAGAATCCCAATCCCTGTACGACACGTATGGTCGTAATAATCGACATTGGCGCAATCAGTCCCATGAAGAAATACATGTAGATCGTGCCGGATAGTTTGGTTTCCCGACGTGCCAGAATGAATGCCGCTGCCGAAGAAGCAACGATATTAATGATGGAAGATACGCCAGTAATCAAAATGCTGTTGAAGAACGCTCGCGACAGACCACCTTCCTGGAAGACACGAACATAGTTCGAGAACTGCCATGTTTCCGGAAAACTCAGGGAGAAGCTAAGCACTTCGGCGCTGGTTTTAAATGAACCAAAGATCAGAATGACAAGTGGCAACAGAACGATAAGAGAGGCCAGAATCAGGAAACCTTCCACGATATAGTTGCGGATGGCGAGTTTGCGTGTATAGCCCATGTTATTCCGTAACCTCCTTACGCCGCATGAAGATCAATAGCGGTATAGCAATAATGGTAACGACCACGAAGAGAAGTGTGTTGACCGCGGTACCAAGTCCCCAGTTGCCTTCGCCGAAAGATCGCAGAATGATCGTACCTACGACCTGGGAAGCGTTACCCGGGCCACCACCGGTCATGACATATACTTCTGAGAATACTTTGAGTCCACCGATCAATGTCAGCATCAGGTTAATGTTAATCGCGGGCAGCAAGAGTGGTAATGTGATCTTGAAAAAACTTCTCCACGAACTTGCGCCATCAATCTTGGCTGCTTCGTAATACTCTTGAGAAATGGACTGCAGGCCCGCCAGATAGATAGCCATCTGGAACCCTGCACTCTGCCAGATCGAGACGATGGCAATCGTCCAGATCACAATCGATGGGTTGGTCAGCCAAGCTTGGCTTAACGAATGTAATCCTACAGATTCCAACAAATTGTTGATTGTACCTTCGGTACGCAACATGGGAGTGAACAGAATGCTGATCACAAGGATGCTGAGAATAGAAGGGGAGTAGAATATCGCGCGTAGCAGGTTCTTTGTTCTTAATCGCATGTTAAGTCCTACGGCCAGCAATAGGCCGATAACGTTTTTGCCAACGACAGTGACGATTGCAAATATCGCCGTGTTTTTCAGCGCCAGAATAAGCGTTTTGTCCGAGAAAATTTTCTGGAAATTATCCCACCCGATGAACTTCAGCTCCAGCCGATCCAGCCGCCAATCCGTGAATGAATAATAGAAAGCGGCGAGAGCAGGCACAACAAAAAAGATGGAGTAGATAATCAGTGCGGGAAATATCATGTAATACGAGTACAGATTTTTAGTCCTTTTCATGTCTCACACTCCGTTATAACTAGGCAGCATAACGACCGATCCTGTTATGCTGCCTTATATTTCACTTTTTAGAAACCTTCTACGCCTTTATCCTGCATCAGCTGACTGAACTTCTCATCCCAGGATTTCAGTACTTCTTCCGGTGACAATCCACCCGCAAATTGATCCTGCAATAATCGGTACAGTTCGCTGCGATCAACCAGCATGTATGCATCCGTTGTCAGCACAGTTTTCTTCGGCGTAATATAATTATCTACAATATCCTGTTTGTAAGCTGGCAGTTCCGGTGTAGTAACGTCACTGAAATTAGATACGTATCCTTTGGAATCGACGATCTGTTGTGCGACATCCTTGGAAGCGATATAGTCTAGGAACTGTTTGGCTTCATCCAAATGTTTGGATTTCTTCGGAATGAACAGTTGTCCGCCCAGTGGACTTGCACCCAGACCGGCATTATCCGACGATGGAATCGGGAATACGCCCAGTTCCATATTTGGATCTTGCTCGGCCACGCCTTCAATTAACCAATCGCCCATAAACATCATGGCCACTTCCTTGTTCAGGAATTTACCTACGGCCATGTCATAGCTGTCGCTAAGCACATCCGTGTTGGTGTAACCTTTGGTGTAAATTTCATATTGTTGTTCCAGGAATGTTTTGAATTCCGGGATATCAGACCATTTTTTCTTGTTGCTGTTCAAGTCATCAAAAAACGTCGGTTCATTTTTGGCTACAAAATCGGCAAAAGCTGCAGCAGGCCAGATGTTGGCAGCCCAGGCATCTTTGTACGGCATAAATACAGGTGTAATGCCACTTGCTTTGATTTTTTCACAGATCGCCAGGAATTCTTCGTAGTTGGTTGGAAGCGACAACCCGAGTTCTTCAAAGATTTGTTTGTTATAAACGACCCCTTGCATCCCCGTATCTTGGCTGACATGGAAGCTGTAGAGATGACCACCAGAAGAGAGGACGTCTTTGTTCACAATTCTGCTTGCCCAAGGCTCGTTATCCAGAATCTCGAAGTTACGTTCAAGGTTCAGGTCTGTGACTGCGCTCGCCAGATTGTACTGAATAATGTCAGGCGTTTCATCTACAGCCAGTTTGGTTTGCAGTACAGTTGTCGTTTGTTCCGCTGGAATCAGCTGCAAATTGACACGAATGTTCGTTTGTTTTTCGAATGCATCAAGAATGTCCTGCTGGATGAAAGCAGAGTCCTGAGAACTTTTAGAGATTGCCAGCTCCAATGTGACTTTGCCACTCTTGCTGTCCCCGCCAGCAGCTGTGCCGGAATCCGTACCTCCTGATCCACAAGCCGTTAATGAGACCGATAATAAACTGGCCAGAATAATGGAAAACACCTTTTTTCTTTTTATTGTTTTCAATGCAAATCCCCCTCTGAAACGTGTAGTGAATCCGTTTACAAGTCCGATTATAGATTCTTTTCTCGCCCCGGTACATGTCTGTGCTTGAACGTTGATGTGTAAAATCCTGAACTTGAAATCGCTATCATTTCATGAAATACCGTGATAGAGTAGACATGAATATAAGGGATTTCACATCATGTCAGAACAGGAGGGCATCTCTGAGAATGGCAAAGCTCATACATAAAGCAACTCAATTCAGTTTGCAGACAAAGGTGTTTTTGACATTTCTGGCTCTGCTTTTGTTTGTGCTGGGCTGTTTTATCGTGTATGTAAATGTGATCGTTGTCCGCCCGCTCAAACTGAAAACAGAGCAGGATACGCTCGTTACAGCTACGAAGGTAAGAGAGCAAGTTGATCTATACGTAGAACAACAGAACCAGATGTCGCAGCGAATATTATCCAGCAAAAATATATTTGTAGCCATGGACAAGAGCTCCTCAGCTCATAGTAACTATGAAAGACTGAAGCAAATTCGGATCATCAAAGACATCATGTTTCAGGCCATCGGGCCGAGCATGAATATCAAGGACATGTCCATCTACGACAATCACGGGGTTCTCCTGACATCATATCTGGGTTCGGGTAATCCTCCCGCAATCCTGAACACCATGATGGAGAGTAGTCAGGTCGGACGAGATTGGACGGAAAGTGGTTTTGTTCTGCTGCGTCAAGACGATACGATCTCATTTGTGCGCACGATCAATGATCAGAACGGCAAGGTGTACGGTTATCTTAGCATCCAGATGGAACAGGCCTATATACAGAACCTAACAGAGGGTATTACCGCTGGCGAAGTCTATATTCTGAATGAACAAGGCGAGCAGATGACAGGTTCGGAAGCGGGTGTGACATTTACCAATTGGACAAAGCCTGCATCAGACGAGGGACTGGATGTGGACAAAAACGACAATTATATCACGCATTCCACTTCACCCAGTACAGGCTGGATCACGTATATCATAACGCCCAAAAAATCTGTTCTAGGCTCGATCCATTCGGTTCAGACGATGTCCATTCTGCTGATTACAGCACTGATGCTGGTTTCATTTGTGTATATCTTCCTGTCGACACGTAACCTGCTGCTGCCTATCCGCAAGCTACGCGGTCAGATCTGGCGCATGAACTACAGCAATATGAATCTGAAAGTGGATGAAACGCCGAAGAATAACGATCTCTTATTACTTAACGAAGCCTTTCAGGATCTGATGGAGAGGCTGCAACAATCCATTGACCGGGAAAAATCGGCGCTTCATGAAGAAGTAAAGGCGCGTAATTCGGCGCTGCAAGCCCAGATTGCACCTCATTTTATTCATAATGTTCTATACCTGATCAGTATTGCCGCCCAAGAGGGGAAGACCAAAGTTGTATCGGATATGTGCAAACATCTTTCGGACAGTCTGCGTTATATTGTCTCTTCACCATACGCGCATGTGACTTTGGCTGAGGAGCTTCAACATACGAGACATTATCTGTCCCTTGTACAACAAAAGTACGAAGAGGATCTGGAGTGGGACATCTGTGCTGATGAGCTGGCGAACGATATCCGATTGCCGCGGTTGGTCATTCAGCCGTTTGTGGAAAACTGCATTGAACATGCCTTTGCCAACACCACGCCGCCTTGGCGTATCCAGATTACCGTGAAGCAATATAACGGATTATGGGCTTTGGAGATCAAAGATAACGGAGAGGGCTTTCCACCGGATAAGATCCAGGAGATTTTAGCCAATATTCAGGCATCGGGTTCCGGAATGAACCAGACTGCTGATCGTGGAACAGCCCTTGGTAACATGGGGATTATCAATAGTGTCAATCGACTCAAACTAATGTATAACAACCGGCTTTTTATTAATATATTTAACAATCATGCGGAAGAGCAACATGGAGCAACGATTCAAATCATCGGCTCACTGACGAGAGATTTTTACTAGCAAGGGGGTATAGGCGATGTATAACGTTATGATCGTTGAGGATAGCAAACCGATATTACGTAATATTAAAATGCTCTTGGAAACGCTGAGCTTCCCGATTCGTGTAGCGGCTACGGCAACGAATGGCGAGAAAGCCTTGGCGGCGATAAAGCAGTCACCGATTGATCTGCTGTTGACCGATATACGAATGCCGAAAATGGACGGACTGTCCCTGATTGAGCAAGCCAAAATTGCCAACCCGGATCTGAAGGTCATCTTGATTAGCGGTTACAGCGATTTTGAATACACAAGAAAAGCATTGAACCTGCAAGTGTTTGACTATTTGTTAAAACCCGTCGAGCGAGAGGCGCTTGAAGAAGTCATGGGTCGGGTAATTGACCAACTTGATCAACAGATGTCCAAGGAACTGCTGGATTTGCAGGAAATCATTCATCCCCAATGTGAGACTACGTCGAAACAGGGGGAGCATTTTCCGCCTTTATTCAGCCAGATGATGATCATTATGAGCAGACAGCCTTTTACCGCAGGGCATGAACGTTGGGTGCAGGTGGAACTTGAGGGTTTAGTGCAGGATTTTTTTGCATTCCATCCTTGTCGTGTTTACACCAGTCAAACTTCATATCAATTTATCGCTTTTGTCAACAAGAGTGCACTTGAGGTGTACTCTTCCGTACATGAATGTCTTGAATCGATGCGACGGCATTTGGTTGCGCATGACATCGATGCAATCATTGGAGGACAACTTCTATTCGCTGAGTCTGGTAATCTGCCGGAGCTCTATCACCGAATGTCGTCCATTTTGTCTGAGCAGCAACGGTTGAAACAAGGAATAGTGTTGGATACCGGGAATCCGGTGTCGATGGCCAGATCTGAGACAGGCTGTCTGGATCCGCTGCAGGAATCAGCTTTTGTACAGATGATACAGGCTCGGCAGAAAGAACGGTTTGCTTTTAAGTTATCCGAATTGCTGAATCGATGGGCAGAGGAAAATGTACATATGACCGAGGTGGAGCGGTTTATTGGATTGATTGTAGACACGTTTGCTCATCTGTACGAGGAACAGGGGTCGGGCATAAGATTGGGTCTGGAGCTTCGGTCAAGACAATTCGCCCAGGCACAGTCCTATGCCGATTTTTGCCGGGAACTGGCGGAATGGACGGGACAGTGCTTCGATATGCTGCAATCCCACGTTCGAAAAAGCAAGGCGATCCTGTTTGAACAGATTGACGATTACGTAAAACTAAATAAATACTCTCAATTATCTATCAACGACATTGCCATGAAGTTTCACGTTAGCCCGTCGTACGTCAGCAGAGTGATCAAAAATGCAACACAAATTACGTTTGTCCAGTATTACACCCGGCTTCGCATTCAGGAGGCCTGCAGACTGATGGAAAGTCAACCCGACATGAAGTTTAAGGAGGTTTCCGATTTACTTTCATTTAGCGACCAGCACTATTTCTCGAAGGTGTTCAAAGAGTATACGGGGCTAAGTCCTACGGATTATAAACAACAGATGTCTGGTATAAAGACCCAATCATAGTTAACAAACCCTTTTTAATTATGTTATAATACTAAACAAATACGGCTTGTTACTGAATTCATTCAGGCAATACCTATGTATATACATGCTCAAAGTTTCTTTGGGTGTGCATATATATGGGTTTTTTTGCGTTTACTGGCCGATTAGTTCTACCAAAAATGAATAAAGAGAGGAAGATTGAACTTGAAAAAGGAAAGTGAAAAAAGGTCATTTTATAAGAAAGGAGGAGCCGTTTTACGATTAATGAGCACTCGACTCATTGCAGCTTTCCTTGCGGTACTTATTATCCCGACTGCACTTATCGGTTATTTCTCATATGATAGTGCCAAAGATCAGGTACAACAAAAAATGACGGATCCCATCAACACCATTTTAACCATGACAGGGCAGCATATTAACAATCTGGTGGGGGAAAAAGCAGCATTATTGAGTTACATAGACAGTATGTATGGCACCACCCCCAGTCAGACGAACAACGAAGCAGTACAAGTAGGAATCGACCAATTAGCTGATACATATCCTGATATTCTTGCCATAACCGTAGGCAACGACCAAGGCAGTAATATATCTTCTCCAGCAATTGAGGATGCAACATATGATCCACGCAGCACAGATTGGTATTCTAATGGTGAAAGTAAGAATGGATCACTCTATTTTTCGAGTATTATGAAAGATCCGGTATCCGGGAAGATTTATGTAGAGATTTCAAAAGCTCTGTCAAATGAACAAGGTGTAGCAAGTATTAAACTTGATCTGGAGCCATTAGCAAAAGCGTTATCATATGTTGATGTAGGAGGCAATGGAAGTCTGATTGTGGTTGACTCCAATCGAACGATTGCGGCTTGGTCCGGTGCGATTGCAAAAGGTGGAGGAGGAGAGCTCGGCGGAGCACTTATTGAGGGAATTCCAGTCCATCCTAATACGGCTTCAAGTTCCGATGAACCGATGGCATTTTCCCAATTTGTTAGAACGGATCTGGCGTATGATCTGGAGGTATATAACGGTGTTAATGCTTTGACGGGTTGGAATGTCATTGCTTTGATGGGCCATGAAGATTTTATCGCCGCAGCGAAACCCATCATGATATCGAGTCTAACGGTCATTGTTATATCTGTATTGATTGCCGGTGTAATTATTTTCTTCATTCTGAGATCTTTTATTGTACCTATGCAAAAACTGCGAAAGGCAACCCGCAGCGTAAGCGAAGGGAATCTGTCTGAACGAGTGAATCTTAAAACCGAAAACGAATTTGGTATATTGGCAAATGATTTTGACCAAATGACCATCTCCCTTCAATCAGTGGTTGCTGAACTTCACCAGACGTCATCGTTGTTAAGTCACTCTTCCCAGATGATTCAGGAAAGTACAGAACAAACCACCCAATCGGTTCAACATGTGGCTGAAACCATGCAACAGACTGCGGAATCAGCTATCGTTGGGGCGGAGAATTCGGAACAAACCGCGAATGCCGTAGAAGAGATGGCGAGAGGCATCAGTTCAATTGCAGAATCTGCGAGTGCGATTGTGGATTCGGCTGAAGAGACGGAGCGCGCTGTTGCTAACGGTGGGAAAACGATAAACCAGGTCGGAGAACAAATGGAACACATTCTCGGAGCTGTTGAAGAAACCTCGGCATTGATTAATGAGCTGTCCAGTCTCTCCACCGAAGCTAATCGAATGAATGAAGCGATTGCGGATATCTCTCGGCAAACCAATCTTCTGTCACTGAATGCCTCTATTGAGGCATCAAGAGCAGGAGAACACGGAAAAGGTTTTGCTGTCGTTGCTGGTGAGGTGCGCACGTTATCGATGCAATCCAAACAAAGTGCGGACGACATTGGCGCTACCATTGGTAAAATGCTCGATCTGATTGCCAAATCCACGTCTCTTATGAATGATAAAGTTCGTAATCAAGTCGGTGAAGGAATGCGGATCAGCCAAGAAGCTTCTGCAACCATATCGAACATTGAACAATATACAACGCATATCGTGGATCAAATTCAGGATATTTCCGCTGTCTCAGAACAGTTGTCAGCCAGTACGGAAGAAGTCTCGGCTACCGTTGCCGCGATGAGTCATATCTCTAAAGTGTCGGCTGATAGTGCTCAGACAACTTCAGCAGCAGCCCAAGAACAAATGGCGGCGATGCAGGAGATATCGGCATCATCTGCACAGCTCTCCAAAACAGCTGAGAACATGCAAGAATTGGTTCGCCGCTTTAAGCTTTAGAGTAGAAGTAAGTAAATGTGTAAAGAAATATGTAAAGAGACATGTAAAGCACCAGGCGCTCCCCCAATGGAGCGCCTTTTTGCATGTAGTAAGATTAGTAAGAATGTGACACCTTATCCCCGAACATATCCTTTTGATTCTTTTTTCGGAAACTTCGTGGTGATTCACCAACCGTTTTGGTAAATAAAATCGTAAAGTAATTGGGGTTATCATAACCGACCAGTTTGGCAATTTCCCATATTTTTTTGTTGGTTGAGACTAATAATCGGGTGGCTTCACCCATTCTTCGTTGAATCAGGTAATGATAAGGAGAAGTGCCATAGTGATTTTTATACATATGAATTAAATAATAAAAATCGATATGAAATTGATCTGCCAATTCTTTGAGCTTAATGTTTTGCCGATAGTTGGTATCCAAATAGTCTTTAATGCTCTCAGCAAGGGTATTGCTCTCAACTGTCTCCCCACTAGGAAGCTGTTGACGGGACTGCCGATCGATGATCAGAAGTATTGCTTTCAGGACATGCCCAGAGATCGACTCGTATCCATGTTCCCGGATTGAAAATTCATTGAAGAGAGTCTGCATTAACGAATGGAGCTCATCGGAATATCGGTTGGCTCGAATGATCGGATTGTTAGAGGGAGGGATGACCCAATCCTCAAGGGTCTGGGTGCCTTCTGTAAAACGAAAGCCGCAATAAAAGGTGGATAACGGGAATTCAGGATTGGACTTCTCCTCGTGAAGAGTACCCTTGTTATATATGAGCATGTCCCCTTTTTGAGCCCAGTGTTTGGTACCGTCAATGGTGAACAATCCTTTGCCTTCAGTTACGTAAATAATCTCATGCAGATCGTCATGTTTATGCGTCGGAAAACTCCAATGGGGATTGTCGGCCAGTTTGCCTACATAAATAATGGTGCAATCTCGATTTGGATGCCGTTGGCCGGATTCGTGGTGTGTATTCATCTATGTCTTCCCTTCAGAATCAGTAATGAAAGTCTGTGTTGAAATGACAACATATATAATGTTTTGCAATAAAACCACAACAACCTTGATTGTCGCCATGGTATATCTGACAGTACAATTTCACTATCCAAAATGTACTATATATCGAAAGTGAAGGGATGGGAAAGCAGAAAATACATGAATTAATGATCGTAGACAGAATTGAAGCGCTTGCAACAATAGAAAGGATTAGTGAGTATTGATTTATGACTAGAAATAGAGAGAACCTACTTATTTTAACGCTTACGCTTGTTAGCTTTGTATTAGGAACAACCGAGTATGTCATCGTGGGTGTGTTGAAGGAAATTGAAAGTTACATGAAAGTATCACTTGCTGCCGCAGGTATGCTTGTCTCCGGTTTTGCGATTGCATACGCAGTGGGTACACCATTTGCTGTGGCCTTCTTAGCCAAAATATCCAGAAGAAGTTCCATATTGATTGGATTTGCAATCGTGTTAGCATTAAATCTATTGACCGTGTTCTCAACAACGTTCTCTTCTCTGATGGCCATTCGCATCGTGTCGGCCGTTGCTTGTGGACTTACGATATCACTTTCGATCTCGATTGTAAGCGACGCAGTGAACCGGGAGCGAAGAGGGGAAGCTATCGCCTGGATTTTGGGCGGATTTTCAATCGCAAATGTGCTGGGTGTTCCGCTCGGTACTTTTATCGGACAACATCTGAGCTGGTCCATGACGTTTGTTGTTACGGCATGCATAGGTGTTGTGCCGCTGGTGTTCATGTTCCGTATTCTGCCACGCCAAACAACAACGATTGCAGGTTCGTTCAGTGATCAGATGTCTCTCTTTTTAAAACCACGGATATTGCTGGCCTGTCTGATCCCTGTACTGGGAAACAGCTGTATTTTCGTCGTTTTTACGTACATTACGCCACTCCTGAGTGAGACGATGGGTGTGCCAGTACAATGGATTAGTGCCATACTCCTGATCTATGGAGCCTGCAGCATCCTGAGTAACTGGATTGGTGCCAAAATAGCCAAGGGTGACTTCCTGCCCAAGCTCAAGCGGCTTTTCGTCATCCAAGCCATACTGTTCCTTGGCATGAGTTTTACCGTTTCTAATGTGTGGATGGGCTTGGCATTCCTGTTCCTGATTGGATGTCTGTCATCCTCCATGAGCGCGGCATCCCAGTTATATTTGTTTGATGTGTCAGGATCGATCGCGCCGGGGTCCAAAGCATTTGCATCTACACTCCTGCCTGTGGCGGCCAATGTGGGTATAGCGTTAGGCTCTGGTGTCGGGGGAATTGCCGTCAATATGGGTGGTGTCCAGTGGGTGCCTCCAGTTGCTGTGATGCTTGCCTTGCTGGCTTTTGTCGTTACCCTGATATGCCAGCGTTCCATCCAATTGAATTCAGACGAAGCAACCACTGTAAAAGCAGCTTAGATGAGATGCTGTCTAAACTAAACGGATGAATGCATATATATGGTATATGAACTACAAACAAAGTCGCTGTTATGCGGCTTTGTTTGTTTTTTTAGTTTTCCAGCATTCCGGATGAAACGGGTTCGTAGATGATAGAGGTAGGATAATGCAATAATTCAGTGAATTTATATATGAAGAGATCTGATAAAATGAATGAAAAGCTTGGAGGTAATGCCATGAAAAAGCCCATGATCGGTGTACTGCCTTTATATGATACTGACAAAAAAAGTTACTGGATGCTTCCAGATTATATGAACGCCATAGAAGGAGCAGACGGGATTCCAATTATGCTTCCTTTGACAACGGATACCGAAATCATAGCAACGCTGGCTAATCAGTTCGATGGTTTCCTGTTCACCGGGGGACATGATCTCAATCCTGAGCTGTATCATGAGCATGCTGAGGTTACCTGTGGAGAGTTGTGTATTGAACGCGATATGATGGAGTCGATATTATTACAAAAGGTAATTGAGCTTGATAAGCCTGCCTTTGGCATATGCCGTGGACTACAGCTATTTAACGTTATGTTGGGTGGGACGTTATATCAAGACATTCCAACTAGCCTTCAACTTCATGGGAACAAGATCGTTAATCATAAGCAAAGTCCGCCGTATACGGATCTTGTACATGATGTACATATTGAGAAAAATAATATCCTATACGATATTTTGCAAACCGATACGATAAAAGTGAACAGCTACCACCATCAGGGAATCAAAATGTTATCGGATAAGTTAACTGCTGTGGCCGTCGCTGAAGATGGACTCGTTGAATCCGTGGTCATGCCAAACCGCTCGTTTGTTTTGGCTGTGCAGTGGCATCCAGAGTACAGCTATAAAGTAGATGACTACAGTCAGAAGTTATTTGCGGCGTTTGTTAATGCTGCTAAATCCCCACGCTATACTATCCATATTGAAGACATCACCGCATAAAATGTGAAAAAGAAAAAAAGACCTCCTGTTTATAAAAACTGAGGAGGTCTTTGTATTGGTTAATGCAGTCGTAATAGTAATCATGGTATCGCCGTTCTATTGGCAGAATTATTTTGATCCAGACTTCGTGTTGGCATGCTCTGCAGCATTCAGGGAAGCAATCAGCTTCTCGCCTTCAACATCCAGGTTTGGTAGAATGCGATCCAGCCATTTTGGAAGTGCCCAAGCTTTGTCTCCGAAAATAGCCATGATGGCAGGGACCAAGCCCATACGGATGATAAAAGCATCAATCAGAATGCCTACCGCCAAAGTGAAACCAATCTGCTTGATCATGACATCGTCAGTGAATATAAATCCTGCAAATACAGAGACCATAATCACTGCTGCGGCAACAACCACGCGACTTACCTGATTGTACCCATGAACAACGGATTCGGTCCCGCGATGACCATGCACATAGGATTCCCGCATGGAGCTCACAAGGAAGACTTGATAGTCCATCGCCAGGCCATACAGGATACCTGTTACGATGATCGGCATAAAGCTCAGCAACGGGCCGCCGGTATCGAAACCAAAGAGCGAATGCAGCCAGCCCCATTGGAATACAGCAGTGGTGATCCCGAATGTAGCCAGGATACTAAGCAGGAAGCCAATTGTTGCTTTGATGGGAACGATAATCGAACGGAATACGAGTAACAGGATGATCAGCGAGAGCAGGATGATGATGCCTACATAAATAGGGAACACCTGCGCCAGTTTGGCTGACATATCGATGTTAACAGCTGTGAGTCCAGTAACTCCGAGTTTCACATCATAGGTCTGTGCGATGCTGGAATCAGCCGCGCGTAGATCAGTGACCAGTGTTTTAGTGAGATTATCGTTAGGACCCGTTTTTGGAATGAGACTAAAGATAGCCAAATCTTCTGTCATCCCAAGCGGTGTAACCTGTGCAACGTTGTTTTGACCTTGAAGCTCCATCACCAGACCACCCAAGAGTTCCGGTGTAACTTTTGCGGAAGACTGATTAGGCTCTGCGACCAGAATAAGGGGTCCGTTGAATCCATCTCCGAAACCTTCGGAGATGGCATCGTAGCTTTGTCTTGCAGTTGTATCCAGATTCGCTGAGGAAGCGCCGGGGATACCCATTTCCATTTTCGCGATAGGTGTCGCGGCAAAACCAAGAATGACGATGATGGCGATAATGGTAGCCCAACGATTTTTGATAACGAATTTCACCCATCTGTTCGCGACTCCGTGGTTAGTGGCTTTAGGATGTTTCGCGCTTTTCTCACGAGCTTTGGCGGAACAGATGCGTTCTCCTACCAATCCCAGTAAGGCCGGCAACAGGGTTAAAGCAACAAATACGTTGATGAGCACGGTGGCAGCTGCGACCAAAGCCATCGTAGACAAGAATGTGAGACCGATGACAAGCATACCGCACAGTGCAATAATGACGGTTAATCCGGCAAAAAATACTGCGCTGCCCGATGTACCAATGGCTCTGGCCGTTGCTTCTTTTGCGCTCAAGCCTTGATCAATGATCATTCGACGCTGGCGATTAACAATGAAGAGCGCATAATCGATTCCAACAGCCAATCCAACCATTAGAGCTAGAACGGAAGTGACACTAGGCATTTCAATGAATTTGGAGATGGAGAACGCACCACCAACTCCAATGGCAACACCGAGGAGTGCAGTGATCAGAGGTAGACCTGCTGCAACAACGGAGCCAAGGGTGATCAGCAATACAATGATAGCAATGACCAGTCCGACAATCTCTGCCGAGCCGACTCCAATCGATACCGTTTTGAGCGTTTCGCCCGGCAGCACCTTAATATTGGTTCCTTGCTCTACCGTCATAACGGACTGAATAACGGAATCAAATACATCCTGTGTTATGGCAGACTGTTCAATTGTAAATTGGAACTGGAACAGTGCAATGCTGCCGTCTGAAGAGATCAGCATTCCAGGTACAGGAACACCATCCACCATCAAAGGTCCATAGGGAGGAGGCGTGGTTGTTGCGGATTGCGCCATATCAGTAGCCTGAGCATTCTGAGCCATTTCCGCCTGAGCACCCGAATTACCCGCTTCAGCTGCATAGTCCGCAGGGTTAATGACTTTGTCTAATCCGTAAACTTCATTAACACCTTTCATCATGGCGGCCAAACGTTCAGGCGTATCCAAACGCTCGTTGTCTGGAGCTTTGAAGACAACACTTCCTTGACCGCCGGAGGCGGCAGGCAGTTCTTTTGCCAATTGATCCAGAACCTTCTGTGACTCTGTGCCTTCAATCTTCATTTCGGAACTGATGTGAATACCATTGATGCTGATCATGGAGATGACAATTCCCAGAATTAAAACCCAGCCAATGATGAAATAGGCAGGTTTGCTAAAAGCGGTTTTCCCCACTCTGTATAATAATGTAGACATTTCTCTATTTTACACTCCTCTATGATGAATGTGGATGGTTGGCATGTTCAAATCCTGCCCGTAAATGATTAAACGTGGTTTCCAAAAATTGATCGAATGTTAAAACACCGGGCTTGGTATCTTCAGTAATGACTTGTCCGGGCAGTAACACATTGAGTCTTCCATCAATTAATGGCAGTATTGTTCCATATAGTGCGTTGATCAAAAGATAAGTATAGATCTCGTCATACTTCCCGTTAGATAAGTCTAATAAGGTATCTTGTGCCTGCGTCTGCATCCGGTGCATGGCTCCAAGGTAATGCGGTTCAAGCACGGGATAGGTCTGGGATAGCGATAGTAGCTGATGAAGTCTTCCTATTAGTTCTGTTGTAAGCTGCATCTTGATCAGGTTATACAGTACGTCAAGCAAGGAGACGTTGTCGGGCAATTCGGTGAGCAACTCTTCGAGTTCCGTTGTATTCTGAACGGATATTGCGCCTCTGGCTACTGCCTCTTCCTTACATGTGAAGTAGTTTGCAAATGTTCTGCGGGAACAACCCACCTGATGCACGATATCTTCGACCGTAAAGCCATCAAGCCCATGTTCAAGGGTAAGTTCAAATGCAGCACTAGCAAGTGCTTTTTCAGTTGCTTCTTTCTTCAAATGTCGCAAGTTTCGTTTGATCATTATTCTCCGCTTATGCGTTCACCTCCAACACCAATGACTATGGTTTAATTCTTTTAAGAAGAGCACACTTACTTAATATGCACTTTGTGAGGTTTATCATAACAAACAAGTTGCCCATTGTGCAAATTTACTCATTGTGCAATTATTTTATATGACAGCTATACTGCGAATCAATGCTTCAACTCCTGAGGAATGAATGTTAAAATCAATAGAAAAACTTGGGGCGATAACGAGATATGAGTAGTCGTAAACAAAGTTTATTGGAAACAGCACTTGCACTATTTTTAGAGCACAGCTATGCAAATACAACAATCCAGATGATCTTGGATCAATCGGGTGTATCCAAAGGCACATTCTACAAATTCTTCAGTTCAAAAGAAGACTGTTTATATTCTATTATTGATCAGCGTATGCAAGAGGATGTTTTCATTCGTAAAGAGCTTGAACAAAATCACTATACATCGGATTATGACCTGCTCGTAGATCAGATTGCGATTCCTATGTCTGTACCTAATAAAGAGCGAGTATGGGAATTATATTGGACGGGTTTTTATTCCGGGGAGATCAACTCAGCCAAACTGGCTACAGTTCACCTAAAATGGCTGTCCACACGCTTGATTCAGGTGTACGGGAACGATATTAGCTTATATGCCAACGAAGGGGCCATATTGTGCTACGGCATATTACATCAGATTGCCAACACATCAAGAAGTCTAAATACGCAAAAACCGGTATGGAGCGAAGTGGTTCCCAAAGTATTAACGTACATTGAAGTGATCCTAAGAACAATGCATCAGAGAAATGAACATATTTTCGACTTTCAGTCTCTCTATTTCCTGAATGCGGATGAGCGTAACCATGATATGGGTCTGGACATCGATAATATATTGATCGAATTTGATGAGTTCAACAACCGTGTACAAAAATCCAAGGAATCTGCATCATTCAAGCAACTTTCGAAGGGGCTCTTAGCGCTATTACAAGATCAAGAGGATTTAAATATTCCTGTAATCGAAGTGGTGCTGCAAGCGTTTCACAAAGAGTACAAATCCAGTGCGTTTCAATCTGAAGCCAATAGACTGACCGAAGCCTGTTGGTGGTATTTGGAACTAGTGAAGCAACGTAATTAATATGGGGGTTGGCTCGTAGCCGACCTCTTTTTTTGTTTTTTTATGTCTGTGGTTATTATTAATATACTATTAGTATATTAATAAATTGTTGTTATAACAGTTGTTTTGTACTGTTTAAACTATGATATTTGAAATTAATTATACGAGTAGTATATAATCGGAATGAACATATATTTCCATAGATTTGAAGCACTTC
Source organism: Paenibacillus sp. FSL M7-1414 (assembly GCF_038003195.1). NCBI lineage: Bacteria > Bacillati > Bacillota > Bacilli > Caryophanales > Paenibacillaceae > Paenibacillus > Paenibacillus sp. FSL M7-1414. The sequence goes on from NZ_JBBOOS010000001.1 coordinate 3,324,145, forward strand.
ACTTCGAAAGGAAGATTTATATGAATAATTCGAATAACCAGACCTCAGAAAAAGTAGAATTTAATTTGTTTAGCGAAGAAAATAGTAAAGATCCATTTGCCATGTTTGCACAGATGCGTGCCAAAGGTTCCGTTGTCCCTATTCCTAATCCAATGGGTGGAGCAGGGCAAACCTGGATTGTAACTCGGATGGACGTTGCCATGGAAGTGCTGAAAGATCACTCTCGATTTACGGTAGATATGAACTCTATTGATAGTGGCAATGATATTCGAAAGAATCTCTCAGGTGAGCTTGGTTCATCGGAACCCCAGACCTTTTTTACCGGAAAGTCGATGCTTTTTGTTGATGAACCGGATCACCGAAGACTGCGTAGCCTGGTTTCCAAAGCGTTCACGCCAAGATATATGGAAAGCCTGCGTCCACGCGTCCAGGAAATTGCCGATGAGTTGATTGACCAATTCGAAGGAAAAGGAGAGATGGATCTTGTAAAAGACTATGCCTATCCTTTCCCAATCAACGTTATTTCCGAGATGTTGGGTATACCTCAGGAAGACCGACCTCAGATCCATGTATGGTCTGAAGCTATTGCAAAAGGTCTTGGTTTTGGTAAACAGGACCCTGCCGTAGCGCAGCACTTGCGATCATTCGCAGAGTACACCTCGCAACTTGTGGCGAACAAACGAGTAGAACCTTCAGATGACCTCATCAGTCAATTGATTGCGATTGAGGAGGAGGGAGATCGACTGAATGAAGATGAATTAATATCCATGATCACGTTATTGATATTTGCTGGACATGAGACAACTTCCAATCTGATTGCAACTGGTTCTTATCTTCTTCTGACCCATCCCGAACAACTGGAACAACTGAAACAAGATCTGAATCTGGTTCCTTCTGCGGTGGAGGAGTTGCTACGATATAACGGACCCGCCACTTCCTCAGGTCCTCGTTATGCAACGCAGGACACGGAGCTGGATGGACAATTGATTCAAAAGGGAGACGTTGTGATTCCCCTTCTGAAATCAGCGAATCGGGACGAGCAGCAGTTCACTGATCCCGAAGAGTTGGATATCGAACGCAAAATAAAACGGCATTTGGCCTTTGGACACGGCATTCATATGTGTCTTGGCGCTCCGCTTGCTCGTGTAGAAGGGGACGTGGCGTTTACTACGCTTTTACGTCGGCTACCGGATATTCAGCTCAGTATTCCTCAGGAAGAGATTCATTGGCACTCTGCTTTGTCATCACAGGGATTGGCAGCATTGCCCGTAAAATTTTAATAGATAAACTTAGTGTAACCCATTGGAGTATGACGAATTTTCGTCATACTCTTTATTTGTATAGATGATAGAATGGAATGAACAAGAAACATATTAATGGATTGAACACTGCTTAATGTAAAAGATAAAGTGGGATACATAATTTTTGTGGTGGAGGTAAACCTTATGAATAAAGATGAACAATTCATGCATAAAGCCATTGAGATTGCTCTGCAAGCTGGCAAAGAAGGAAACGAACCATTCGGCTCATGATCAATTAGCGGAAATTGCTGGTGGCAACATCATGATCTCGTGTGAAGAAGTATTCGACAAAAGTCCTCAAAAGCCTGAGGTAGTAGGGAAACTACTGGGCGCAGAAGGGTTAAAAGTATTCGAAGGATATTCAATTTCATTCCTAGTCGTTATCCGGACAAAAAATTATTTTTTGATAATTGCTTGATTTTTTTTTCAACGTCTGATAGTGTAAGACCTGTGATTTTGGGAAGTTAATTTATCAATATGAATTAGAGCTTTCCAGCAGATAATTTTGACCACTTCACCAGGAAGTTAAGGCCATACGGACAGCCGGGTCAAACGCCGATTGGCAACTTACGTTGCTTTATTGATTGAGTTCAAAGCTCAAATTTTATAAGTTGGTTACTTTACAACCAGTGCAATTGCACATCAACTTGTGAAACGGTCAATAAGAGTGGTAAAGGCGAATTATTTGCTATATAGACTCTGATCCAATATTGATATACATGAAGAAGCTTTCCGCCAAAGGAGTTCTTGTGAACTTTTTTGGTCATGGAGACTTCACGTCTTTTTTATGATGTATATCGATAAGCAAGTGTGATGATGCGCGATTGCGAGCATTTTTCACCTTGCTTTTTTTGTTGTCTTGTTGTCGCCGTATTAAACCAATTTAAAAAAAATACATATTGGGATAGGAGAATGTAAAATGGGAAAAGCACTAATCATCGGCGCCGGCGGCGTTGCTTCCGTGGCAGTACACAAATGCGTTCAAAACAGCGAAGTTTTTGAGGAAATCTGCATCGCGAGTCGTACAAAATCCAAATGTGATGAACTCAAAGCCAAGCTGGACGGCGGAAAAACAAAAATTACAACAGCACAAGTAGATGCTGACAATGTTGACGAACTGATCGCTCTGATCAACGAAGTTAAACCTGATATCGTTATGAACCTTGCTTTGCCGTATCAAGATCTGACAATCATGGATGCTTGTCTTGCAACTAAAACAAATTACATGGACACAGCGAACTATGAGCCACATGATACAGCGAAGTTTGAATACAGCTGGCAATGGGATTACAAAGAGCGTTTTGAACAAGCAGGCATCACTGCATTGCTCGGAAGTGGATTTGACCCAGGTGTGACTGGCGTATTCTCCGCTTATGCCCTGAAGCACTACTTTGACGAAATTGAGTACATCGACATTCTGGACTGCAATGGCGGCGACCATGGCTATCCGTTCGCAACCAACTTCAACCCTGAGATCAACATTCGCGAAGTATCTGCGAACGGAAGATACTGGGAGAATGGTGAATGGATCGAAACAAAACCGATGGAAATCAAACGTGTCTACGACTTCAAAGAAGTTGGAGAGAAAGACATGTACCTGTTGTACCATGAGGAATTGGAATCTTTGGCAAAAAACATGCCAGGTCTGAAACGTATCCGTTTCTTCATGACATTTGGTCAAAGCTACCTGACTCACTTGAAAGCTCTTGAAAATGTAGGCATGACTTCAATCGAGCCTATTGAATATGAAGGTAAACAAATTATTCCACTGCAATTCCTGAAAGCAGTACTGCCTGATCCAGCATCCCTTGGACCACGTACTGTAGGTAAAACAAACATCGGTTGTATTTTCAAAGGTAAAAAAGACGGCAAAGACAAAACATATTATGTTTACAATATCTGTGATCACCAAGAGTGTTATAAAGAAGTGGGTTCCCAAGCGATCTCTTACACAACAGGCGTTCCAGCAATGATCGGTGCAGCAATGGTCATGACAGGCAAATGGAACAAACCAGGCGTATATAATGTAGAAGAGTTCAACCCAGATCCATTCATGGAAGAGTTGAACAAATGGGGTCTCCCATGGGTAGAAGACTTCAACCCGGTACTCGTTGATGAGCTGCCAGAAGAAGTTAAAGAATCGGAGCTTGTTCGCTAAAATGCGGTTCGAGCAATTACCGACACCATGTTTTGTTGTTGACGAGGCGCTTATTGAGAAAAACCTGAAAATCCTGAACGGTGTTATGCAGCGTACAGGTGCCAAAATCGTACTGGCTCAAAAAGCATTCTCCATGACTGCGATGTATCCGCTGATTGGAGAATACCTGAGCGGTGCAACGGCGAGCGGTTTGTATGAAGCGCGTCTGGGCCATGAGGAAATGGGCAAAGAGAATCATGTCTTTGCTCCAGCATATCGTGCAGAAGAGATCGACGAGATTATCTCTATCTGCGACCACATTATTTTCAACTCATTTTCACAGCTTGCAAAATTCAAGGATAAGGCGCTTCAAGCTGGCCGTAAGGTCGGCTTGCGCGTCAACCCTGAATGCTCCACCCAAGAAGGACATGAGATCTACGATCCGTGTTCTCCGGGTTCGCGTTTTGGCGCGAAACTGGAGGATTTCGATGAAGACCTGTTGGAAGGTGTCTCTGGACTGCACTTCCACACACTGTGTCAGCAAAATTCCGACGATCTGGAGACTACGCTGAATGCAGTTGTCGAGAAGTTCGGACAATGGTTGCCGCAGATGGAATGGATCAACTTCGGCGGTGGGCACCATATCACACGTGAAGATTATGATATTCCAAGACTGGAAGCATGCATCAAACGTATGCAGAACGATTATGGCCTGGAAGTATATCTGGAGCCGGGAGAAGCTGTTGCGCTGAACGCGGGTTATCTGGTGACCTCTGTGCTGGACTTCCATAAGAACGGTATGGACATCGCTATTCTGGATACTTCAGCTACGTGTCATATGCCGGATGTGCTGGAAATGCCATATCGCCCGCCGCTGATCGGTTCGGGAGAAGTGGGTGAGAAGGCTCATCTGTATCGTCTAGGTGGACAAACCTGTCTGTCTGGTGACGTAATTGGGGATTATTCATTCGATCAGCCTTTGCAAGAAGGCGACCGTCTGGTATTCGAGGACATGGCGATTTACTCCATGGTGAAAACCAACACCTTCAACGGCATGCCGCTTCCAGCGATTGCAGTCAAAAGAAAAGACGGCGATTGCGAAGTTGTTCGCGAATTCGGATATCAGGATTTCAAAATGAGGCTGGCATAATTACTTCATTATATAGTAGGTATTAATATAGAATTGAAAATAAATACAAAGAAGGGAACCTGGAGACAGGTTCCCTTTTTAACGTCCAATGAAGTTTAACGATTAGATTTAATGATGTTTATCAGTGAGGTTAGGTGAATGTTTACCAGTATTGAGCCGACTTAGCTTCGACTTCGGTTTTCGGGTTAATTTTTCGGTTTCGAGGCTGCTCGTGCAGCGTACGGAAAAATCGGTTCTATTAGTTCAAAGTCATACGTCAACCCATCCACAATGCCGACTACACTTTCACTGTCATACAACTCCAGCAAAAATCCAGCCATTTGTTCCGCCGTATGGAACTTGGGAACTCTGCCTTCATATTCAAACTCGTCTACATTAAAGGAATGTTTCGCAAATTCCGTCTCGGTTGCAGCCGGTGCGAGAACTTTAGCTTGCATCGCTGCGTTCTTACCTTTTAACTCTTGCGCAAGTCCTTCGGTAAAGGCACTAACATAGAACTTGGTTGCGCAGTAGGTTACTGCATCGGCTACAATCGTATATCCACCACCAGAGGAGATATTAATGATCTGTGTGCCATCAACATCTGCATAATCACGTACATACAGGGAAGAAAGAATCGTAAGAGCTTCTATATTTAGATGAAGCATCTGCTCAATCTTGGGCAGATGTTGTTCGCCAACGGAAGCGAAATTCCCGAATCCTGCGTTGTTAATCCACGTCTCAATGGAGTAAGCCTGAAGACTCTCGTAGAATTGATGCACATTAGCGGCAATGGACAGATCCACTTCGCGAATGACAACATCCAGATCAGGATTGATTTCAGCTACTTTTGCTTTTAACTTGTCCAATTCATCGGTTCTGCGTGCTGCCAGAATCATATTTTTGCCACGAGCTGCAAAAGCTAAAGCAGCTTCATATCCAATGCCTGAACTGGCACCGGTAATCACTGTATATTTCATGGGAATTCCTCCTGGATCTGATTTCTTTTTTTATTGTGATGTGACCACGAGTTGATTATACTGATTAGAGCTTACTCTAAGTCAAGCGGGAAAATGGAGGGGAGGTTAACCATGCATACCATTGGTGAAGTGGCAGAATTACTCCATATCAGTGCACATACGTTGCGTTATTATGAGAAGGAACAGATTGTAACTCCTCTCCGAGATGCCAGTGGAGACAGGCGATACAATGAGTCACACCTGAAGTGGCTGCAATTTGTAATCAAATTAAAAGAGACTCAAATGCCCATTGCTATTATTAAGAAATATGCGTCCTTGTTTCAGGAAGGGGAGCATACGGCGGGGGATCGTTTGAAGCTGCTGGAGGAGCATAAAGAGTCGATTCAAAAACAGATGCACATACTTAACACAGCAGATGAGATGCTTGAGCATAAAATTTCGTCGTATCGGGCGCTCATCGGACAATGAAGTAACACACACAAATGACGATCTATTGCCAAAACAGTGATTTTTATTATAGACTGTTTTTTATCGGTTGTTCATCAAGGGGGAAATGCAATGCATCAAAACAGAAAACAAAAGTCAAACAAGTTAAAGATCCTCTCCAAAGTATTATTGATTATCATTGGGGGATTTATAACGGCATATGGCCTGGAAGCCATATTGATCCCGAATAATGTCTCAGATGGTGGTGTCACAGGTCTGAGTATCGTAGGATCACAGCTGTTCGGATTACCACTGGGGATGCTCATCGGGATTATTAACATTCCATTTGTGTGGCTCGGGTACAAGCAAATCGGAAAAAGCTTTGCGTTATATTCGATCATCGGTATTGCTTCACTCGCAATCAGCACCAGTCTGATGCACCATATACCAACCATCATTGAAGGTGATACCTTGCTTGTTACGGTTGTCGGCGGGATTATCATCGGTTTTGGTATGGGACTTGCATTACGTAATGGCGGGGCATTGGATGGCATAGATATGCTGGCTGTACTCCTTTCGCGAAAAGTACCTTTTGGAACCAGTGATCTCATCCTGTTCCTCAACATGTTTGTATTTATTGTCGTTTCTACCGTGTTTGGTCTGCAAGGCGCGATCTTGTCAGGACTTGCGTATTTTATTGCTTCTAAAGTAATACATATTGTTGAAGAGGGCTTGAGCGGTTCCAAAACGTTTAAAATTATTACGAATCAACCTGAGATTATGGTTGAAACCATTCGGGACCGTTTAGGCCGTGGAGCAACGTATACCGAGGCTTACGGTGGCTACTCTAATGAGCAATTCAAGGAAATTACTTGTGTCATTAACCGGATGGAAGAGAGTAAAATTAAAGATATCATTCACGAAATTGACCCAACTGCTTTTGTAGTCGTATACGATGTAGCTGAAGTCAGAGGTGGTAATTTCAAAAAGAAAGATATTCACTGATTCCGAAAAACAAAATTAACTTATACGTAGTTGGTCAACCAGGAACTTCTGGTTGGCTTTTTTTGTATGTTCACAGCGTAACTTGGAGTTTTAACAGGCGGATTTTCTTATTAGTTTGATACGAATATTTAAATTTGCAATTAAAATAAATGTGGTTTATTATTATATCAAATGATATAAAGTACTATCATTATTAAATGGAATGTTGATTACAAAACAACAACATGAATGCAGAAGAGGAGAATGTTTTATGGCGTGGTTATTCCTTATTCTTGGAGGGATTTTAGAGGTGGGTTGGGCATTAGGTTTGTCATTCTCCGATGGTTTTTCGAAAATCGAGATCGTAATCCCCACGGTTATTTTAATGATTGGCAGCTTCTACTTCTTTGCAAAATCCACTAAAGTACTTCCTGTATCAACGGCTTATGCGGTGTTTACCGGACTTGGTTCATTTGGAACCGCAATTGTGGGAATGATTTTTTTGGGGGACTCCGTAAGTGCAATCAAAATCGTGCTGGTCATGATATTAATCAGTTGCATCATCGGTCTGAAATTTGTATCCAATGAACCTAAACCAAAGGCAGGTGTATAGAATATGAGTTGGTTTTTCTTGATCTTAGCTGGTTTATTTGAAGTTGGCGGTGTAATATTTCTGAAACTTTCAGATGGATTTACCAAATTGAAACATACATTGATGTTCGCTATGTTTCTGGGATTAAGTTTCATTTTTCTTTCCCTGTCTTTGAGAGAGATACCAATCAGCATTGGTTATGGAATCTGGACAGGTATTGGGGCATCGGGCAGTGTACTATTAGGGATGTATGTATTCAAAGAGCCCAAAAATGCAAAGAAATTGGCTATCGTTAGTGGGATTATCGTCAGTATTGTGGGATTGAAACTAGTCTCTTAACTGGATAAATTAGCTGTACTAACAACGGAACGATATCCATCTCATCTATATTCATGCATAAGTACAGCTCTCTTATGGAAAACTTCTGTAGTACGAATTAAATTGCATGACTTCAAGTATGTATGGGAGGTTAGCATAGTGACAAAGCAGGACCCGCAAGAGCTTTTGAAGCAAAAACATGAACTGGATGAGCAAAAAAGACAGTTCACTAATTTTTCCCGAAATATTTCAGGTCATGGTGAGGTTGAAGCTGGTCAAGAGTTCAGTGTTGACCGGGTACCAGATGACCAAAACCGTATGAAATCGGTTGAGAACAGACGCGGCGAAGTCTAAAACGTTACAACATAAGCCGATCCTTTCATGGATCGGCTTATTCGTGCGTAGCATTTTATCGAATAGGAAGATATATGTTGTAGTTGAGAATGATTATCGATAGAATGGAGAAAAGTGAAAATATCCGCTGATTTTGCTGATGTTTTGCTAACTTAATGGGTTGTGGAAGGTGAAGGAAGAGATGCACGTAGAAGAGCATGTGAAGTTATGGAATCTGGCCTCAATTAAAATATGGGAAGTGCGTCACGTCGTCGTGCGCGCTGGCGAACCCATCCATGCCTATCGATTTCCAATTAGCGGTTTTATATATACAGTTCGCGGCAATGCAACGATTACACTGGATGATACGATGTACGCGATCGATCAGATGCAAGTCTTACATGGAGGCAAGGGGGTATGGATGAATATTTCCCTGAACGAGGATTCATTCGAATTTTATTTGATGTTTTATCGGGCTAATTTGTCGTTATCCAATACTCGTGAGAATCAAGCTCTGCTCAGGCGACATGTCCCGTTTCACGTGCAATATGCTTTCGCCCCAAGCTATCCCATTGACTTATATGATAAAGTCCAAAGAATAGAGCAACATTGGGAACGGACGGATGCGTTCTCGAAATTTCAGGTAAAGACATTATTTTATCAATTTATTAATGAATTAATGAGACAGTTAAGTGCACAAGGAATTGAGACTGCCAAGCCTGATCTGGTAGCTCAAGCCGTTCGTTATCTTCAAGAGAACTACATGTTGCCCGTTATGGTCGATCCGCTCGCAGAACTTCTGGACTGCAGTGCAGGGCATCTGTCGAGAACGTTCAAGAAAGAGACAGGCAGCAGTCTGATTACCTATTTAACTCGGATACGGATGTACAAAGCCAAGGAGTTGCTGTTGCACACAGATGCATCTCTTCAGAAGATTGCCGAGGCAATCGGCATTCCAGATGTGATCTATTTTAATCGTTTGTTTAAAAAGCATGTTGGCCTTTCACCAGGTCGGTTCAAACAAAAATGTATCGCCATGCCAACCGGTCAGAATAATGCTATCCAAGAATCAGAATTGTCCATTGTCAGTCCCATGCATCACGGTTATGATCCTATTGATGATGATAATTATTATCAATACAACTCAAAAGGAGAATCACTTACATCTATGAGATCGAGAAAACCCGTTGCATTGCTTTTGATGCTCAGCCTTACATTATTAATATCAGCCTGTTCCCCTTCTCAGGGCAGTTCAGCAACAAGCAGTAATGGAACAAGCGGTAACAATGCTCCAACCACCGAAGTCGCGCAATCCACCGAATCAGCAGTACAGGAGCGTGTTGTTAAACATCCTTGGGGAGAAACTGTCATCAAAGGTGATCCTCAGCATATTATTTCGTTGTTCCCGGCTGCAACTGACTATTTGTTAGCACTCGGTATTGTACCCCAGGCAGCATCCAGTAATGAGGAGGGGAGTGATCAGTTTCCTACCTACCTGTCCGATCAACTACAAGGAAAAGAAAATCTGGGCTGGCAGGTTGATCCCAACTACGAAAGCATATTGGCGGCAGAGCCAGACCTGATTATCGGTCAGGATTTCATGAGTGATGCCTATGACAGCCTTAGCAAAATTGCCCCTACCTTGCTGGCAGAGAAGCTGCAGGACGAGCAAGGTATTATTCGTATGAAGACAAGCCTGTTACATATGGGAGATATGTTAGGGAAGACGGATCAGGCCAAACAGGTCATTAAAGAATACGAAAAGAAGGCTGCAGAAGCCCGTGAGAAAATCAAGCAATCCATCGGAGACGAGACCGTGATGTTCCTGCGTTTATCCGATAAAGAAGTGCGTTATTACAGTAAAAGAAACTACGAGGTTCTGTACGACGATCTAGGCTTGACACCTCCTGTATCCATACCTGACCCGACAGATTCAATGAAAGTAATCTCCATGGAGTCGTTACCATCGATTAACCCGGATCATATTTTCCTGTTGTCATCAGACGAGAATGAAACGACAGAATTGCAAAAAACAGCAGTGTGGAAAAGCCTGAATGCTGTTAAAAACAACAATGTCTACATCGTTGACTACGGCTTGTGGTTCCAAGGTCCGGGAGGACCCATTGGACAGAGCAAGATTATCGACGAAGCGGTAAATTTCCTTACCCAATAAATAAGGAAACTAGACAGGAGGATTAATGCATATGGAAACGTCCGTCGTAGAGAAGCTCATTCGTGAACGAAGAACCATTCGTCAGTTCAATGGCAAACCGCTGGCGAAAGAAACGATCATGCACTTGCTGGAAGCGGCCGTGTGGGCACCTGTTCATTCCCGTAAAGAGCCATGGCGCTTCATATTATTTGTAGAAGAAGGTCGGAAGCAATTTGCTGATGCGGTGCTACATACGTTTTCCAAAGATGAGCGGGAGCGCTGGACAGAGAAGTTGCAAAAGGACTATTGCGAATCTATCCAAGCCCATCTGCTGGTTGTGATTGAGGCTGATCCGAGACAACGGGTATGGGAAGATGCTGTGGGGGCTAGTGCTGCCCTTATTCAAAATATTCAACTCCTGGCATGGGAGCAGGATATCGGGGTAGTGTGGAAGACAAATGAATATAATTTTGACCCTGATTTCTACGCCAAGACAGGTGTAAAAGCAGGGGAGAGAATCATTGGCACACTTCATCTGGGGTATTTTGATACAAACAAGGCTCCCAAACCTCGTCCTCGCACACCCGTAGAAGAATTGATGACCTTTGTCTCCACGGCAAGAGCAGAAGTACAGTAGTAGCGATACTTCATACGGTTCCGAGCTGTGAAACGAACCCATTGTAAGCCGCGAACATAGCGGCTTTTTTGCATAATTGAATATCGATGTTGATTGGATGTCAGACATTGAGGAGTTCAAACTGTTTCTGATTAACGTTATCTCACACTGCCTGCCAAATTATGAACGAAATGAAATACAAATTCGGCGGTCAATAAATGGATGGTTGAGGCCATATAGGTGGTAGTCAATCGTTGTAAAAGGTCGTATATTAATAATATGTCGATTGTGGGAGTGAACATGTACCACATCGCAAAATGATAAACGATTTTACATAGAAGGACGGGAAAAAATGGACTTTAAACCGCTTGCTTCATTTATTGACCGCATTACATCCTGGCGTGTACCGTGGGCAGAGGTGCTGGTGATGCATCGAAATGATACCGTTTTCCATTATCGTAATGGATACGCCAATCTGGAAGAGAAAACACCTATCGGTGATGGAGCTATCTTCAATCTATACTCCATGACCAAAATTATGACCTGCGTGGCAGGATTGCAACTGGTGGAGAGAGGCGAAATGCTGCTAAGCGACTCACTGTCTGATTATCTGCCAGAGTATGCTGAGATGACGGTAAAGAAAACGATGCCGAACGGGGAGATCCGACTGGAAAAGGCGACAAGAGCCATTACAGTACGTGATTTGTTCACCATGACCGCCGGGTTCTCGTATGACGTGGGTAGTCCAAGCATTCAAGAAGCTGTAAAAAGCACCGACGGAACATTACCAACACGTGACTTCGCGAGAGCGCTTGCGAAAGAACCACTGCTGTTTGAACCAGGGACACACTGGAATTACAGCATGTGCCATGATGTGTTAGGAGCCTTGGTGGAAGTGGTAAGTGGCAAACGCTTTGGTACGTATCTGCGGGACGAAATTACCGGACCCCTTGGCATGAACGATACAGCGTTTAATCTGAACGATGAGCAGCAGACACGCCTGATTCCACAGTATGCTTATAATGATGAGTTTGAAAAGGCTGTACGTTTTGACGGCAATGGATTCCGTGTGGGTACGGAGCTGGAAAGCGGCGGTGCAGGGTTGCTATCAACCGTTAGCGATTATGCACGTTTTCTGAACGCGCTTACTGGGCATGGTACGAGTCCCCAAGGCGTGCGCATTCTGTCACAAGCTTCAGTGGAACTGATGCGAACGGACCACCTGAACGAGATGACTCGTGCTGATTATTCCTGGGATCATATGTATGGATACGGCTATGGACTGGGGGTTCGCACACATATCTCCAAAGCAGCAAGCGGCTCACTGAGTCCAATTGGCGAATTTGGATGGAGCGGCGCTGCTGGTTGTATGGCTATTATTGATCCGGATTCAGAGCTTACAGTTATGTATGCACAGCACCTGCTGAACAGTCAGGAGCCATACGTTCAACGACGCTTACGTAATGTGGTTTACTCCTGTCTATAAATCATATCGTATTCGAAGTTACTTGAAGAGCCGCTAAATAGCGGCTTTTTTATGTTATATGGATCGAAATCTATTAATTAGATTGTTATTTCTTTATTAGAAAGGGTATGTTATCATTCTTAGGAAAATAGTACTAGTAGGAGGATATGCTTATTGAACATGAACTTAAATTCATTACATAGTTTGATCAAGATTACACGCTAGCAAGTACCTGTTTGAATGTTGAGATTGTGAACGATTCATAATTAGAAAAAGCTGTTAGATTTTATTTTTTACTCAAAGGAGAGTCATCGATGATACACCCTAAACACAATGCAAAATGGGCTTCTCTGGCCGTACTTACCTTAATCGCCTATGTTCTGAGCGCATTGCTTCTGCTACCACCCAATGCTGCTGCCAAAGGAGAGCAAATCTCCGCCAAAGAGCTCGAAAGTATGAGCCGGCTTTCATTTACGCTTCGTGATGCCAAACAAACGGCTTACACCGTTTATATTTTCGCTTATGATGAACAGAAGAGAACGCTGACCGAAGAAAATGGCTGGACCAACAATAAAAAAGGCGACAAGAGTTATTCAGGCACGTATCGTGCAGCCTTGCTGAAAAAAGGTGCAGCATACGGAACTGTTCAGGCAGCAAAACTGGATCTGAATACGATTATTTTGCCTCAAACCTGGAACTTCGTTGTGAAAAGCAAAGAGGCTAGTACACCAGACATGCTGATGATCACCGATTGGGGAACTTCTAATTTTAATGAGGTGAAAACGTATATTGTTCGTTCCGGGGAATTGCGCCGTGTAACATATGTCGATAATAAGGGAAAAAAAATCGACGATTCCTACTCTGCAAGCAGAGATGATGGAATCCGTACTCTTTCAGGTGCCCGAGTGCAGTTCAAAAATTACAACAACCTTCAATTCGTCTATGGAGTTGATACGTTTAAGCTGAATGTGAACAAATTGGAATTACGCTTGGAAGATACGCGAAACCTTCGTTCAGAAGCTTGGCCAAACTCGGGTGTTGGCGATCGCGCTTACCTGAAAAGCCTAAAGGAAGCCGCTTTAAAGGGTGTGCTGCCAGGCCGGACGGACATCAAGATTGGTATGACGCTTCAAAATGCGCAAAAAAAGCTGGGGAAACCCAATTCTCGTTCAAACGGGGAATGGGGAGCGTACTATTTTTATTCTAAATTCGGCGTCGGGTTTGATTCATACATGCACGAGCTTACCAATAAATCACGTATTGCCGTTTTTGATTTGTACAATGAAAAGCAGAATCTTTCACCACGGAATGTGAAAATATGGATGGGAAAACCTTCCTCAGAATATTACAATGAAGTCGTGGTTGGTTATGAGATGGTATACCAATTGGGTAATCACGCCATTGTATTCACTTATGAGGAAGAAGAGGACTTGATTGATTTTACGAGTATATATTAAGGTATAGCATTCATCGTAAAGAAATGAAGCATAGCTTAATCACATTTACAAAAAAAAGCCGCTGATTAGCGGCTTTTTTTGTTATCCATGAAAGTGGGAGCGTAGTCTATTTCATTGGAGTGTTATTAGAGCTTTGCACAGAACGTACACGATTAACTAAATAAATGCCGACTGACACGAACAGTAATGCGGCCAGATTTTTCAGTTCCAGAATCGTTTCCCCCAGGAATAACGCTGATAATAAAGCTCCAAATACAGGGATTAGGAAGTTATAGACAGACACTCTTCCGACCTTGTTGTACTTGAGAAGCATATTCCATAGACAAAATGCAACAGATGACAGCAAAGCCAGGTAGATTAAGTTACTGGTGGATTCCAGGGTGAAATGGGTGACCCGACCGCCGAGTGATAGACCTAACAGCGTAAGTACCAGTCCCCCGACGAATAAGCTGACACCTGTTATGATCAGAACATCGATGGTGGCGGTGAGACGTTTTGCGTAAAGGGCCGTAACGGAAAAAACAAGTGCCGCTATAATAACGAACCCTTCACCTGTGAATGAAAAGGAAAAAGCAAGCAGATCCGTATGGAAGTTTACGATGATTACGCCAACGAATCCAAGCAAGCAACCAACGATTTTATTTCTGCTTAATTTGTCGTTTTTATAGATGAAATGGGCCAGAACAACACTGAAAAAGGTCGTAGTTGCGTTCATAATAGAGCCTTTGACACCTGTCGTATTGGCTACGCCAACGTAAAAAAACATATATTGCAAACCGGTTTGCAATATACCTAACATGATGAGGCCTGTCCACTGAGGCTTGGTTAATTGGAGCTTCTGTTTTCTAACGATACGAGACAGGAGCAAGAGCAGCATACCCGCCAGTGTAAACCGGTATCCGGCAAATACATACTTAGAAGCAATATCTTCCGGCAGAATGTTAAACGCGATATATCCAAGTTTGATGGATGGGTACGCACTTCCCCATAACAAGCAACACAGGCTTGCCACGAGCATGACAAAAATGGGATCACTAAATTTACTCGGTTTCTCAAGGGTATTTCTCTCTATCACTTTCGATCTTCTCCTCACATTTCATGTACATATGTATGTATGAATCTATTAATATCCTCACTGACCATATCACATATCGCTAATCTTTGTAATGATAATTAATAAACCGCTCCTCAGCTGATAAGAATATCAAGAAGGAACGGTTCATGAGGAGTCTATGTTATAGATTCCTTTCTAGTAAAATCCCAACTTGTTCTGCGACAATATGAGGTTGCCGGGGTAATCCATTGGTGAAATAGAATTCCACGATACCAACGATTGCTGTACCAAAGAACGTGAGAATCACTTCTTTTGTTAGTCCTTTATTTTTCCCCTCCGTTATATTCACCTCATCTTCCAGTTCTTCAATGACAAGAGCCAGGAAGCGATTGCGGAAAAAAGGGGCTCCTTTACTCAGTAACATAGCCGAGAAAAATGAATAGTGAACTTCAAAATATTCGAACCAAAGTACATTGCTTTCTATAAAATCCAGATCGGATGCTTCCTTGCACAATCTTCTTAGTTCATCGATATGTTCTTCAATTAATTTATCCAGCAAGTCAAATTTGTCCGAATAGTAATGGTATATCGTTCTGCGGCCGACATTTGCATTATCAGAGATATCTTGCATCGTAATGGTATCAAAAGGTTTCTCATTCATGAGTTTGATAAAAGCGGATTTGATCGCTTCCTGAGACTTAAGTATTCTTCGATCTGTGATAGAAACGATAGTAATCACCATTCTTTCCAAAGAGTAATTGCACAAATGTTGTCTTCTTGCGCCATAAGGCACAGATCGAGTTCATTTGATCCTTGCAGAGGCAGTGCAATTACTTTATATTATACACGAATGTGCGATATCGCACGTATGTGTGTAATCATATTTAGGTCAACATAGGAGCAGGACGGATTAATCAATAAGATCACATTGGAGGAAATGAAATGGCTAAACATGAAGAAGTTAAAGATGGAGTGATATTCCCGGTAGGAGAAAAAAACGAAGCATTTTCCCAATATTTCATAGGGCAAAGTTATCTCCAATCCTTGGTTGCTGATCCCAAAGTGAATGTGGGTGTTGGGAATGTTACGTTTGAACCGGGATGCAGAAATAACTGGCATATCCATCGCGGTGGATTTCAGCTGTTGTTAGTGACTGGTGGGGAAGGTTGGTATCAGGAAGAAGGAAAACCTGCTCAATTCCTCAAAGCCGGCGATGTTATTGTGACTCATGATGGTGTGAAACACTGGCATGGGGCCGCTAAAGATAGTTGGTTTGAACACATTGCGATCACTGCAGGTACACCGGAATGGTTGGAACCTGTTACAGATGAAGTTTATGGGGAGTTATAAAATAAACGCTATGAATTGATTTATTCGAAAATGGTACTATCTAATTTGTTAATTAAAGGCTAATTAAGTTCAGGAGATTGCTGATTCTTATGTTGATCTGTTGCCATCACTCTCCGTTTTAATCGAGTGATGGCTCTTTACATCTATGAAGTATCAATCTCCTGGCAGGAAGAAACCATGATATAGATGAATTCTAGTGCACTTTATGTATACTTGGAGAAATTTCCAGAATGAAAACGCTTGTCAAATTAAAAATAATATGATAATTTAATGTCTGTAACCGGTTACACATAGAGGAGAGCAACTTATGACAACAATTAAAGACGTAGCTCAACTGGCTGGCGTATCTGTTGCCACCGTATCCAGAGTCATTAATGATAGAGGTTATGTTCATGCGGACACACGCAAGAAAGTGGAAAATGCTGTGAAGGCGCTTAACTTTTCACCAAATGAAGTGGCCCGCTCATTATATAAACGCAAGTCCAAACTGATTGGCCTGTTGTTGCCGGATATTACGAACCCTTATTTCCCGCAGTTAGCCCGCGGCGTAGAGGACCGGATGCAGGAGCAGGATTACAGACTGATATTCGGAAATAGTGATGAGGATGAACGGAAGGAGCAGGATTACATCCAGACGTTTATCCAGAACAACGTGGTTGGTGTGATCTCTTCAACGAACTACCCTCATTCTTCGATATATGAAAAACTGAAGATTCCCGTTGTGTTTCTGGACAGAACTTCACTGGATCGTCCATCCGTGTATGCGGACGGTAGGGAAGGTGGAAGACTAGCTGCAAGGGAGATTATCAAACGCGGCAGTCGCCGGATCACAGTTATGCAGGGACCGTCACAGATCAGACCCGCTCAGGATCGTTTTGAAGGGGCGATTGAAATCATCCGTGATGCTGAGTTAGACTACCGGGTAATCCAGACGACCTCATTTTCATTTAATGAGGCAAGTGTATGGGCTGAAGAATTATTCAGGAAGTATGCGGACACAGACGGGGTCATTGCCAGCAATGACATCGCAGCCATGGCAGTACTGCATGAGGCATCACGAATCGGAAGAAAGGTTCCTGATGACGTACAAGTGATTGGTTTCGATGATATTCCGATGAGCAGCCTGTTATCGCCGGCATTGTCCACCATCCGTCAGCCAGCATACGAGATGGGAAGAGAAGCGGCGGGATTACTTATCCAGCTTGTGGAACAAGCTGCAATAGAGAATAAAAACATACAGTTGCCCGTGAGTTTCATCGAACGGGGCACTACGAGAAAGGTGAGATCAGATGGCTAAAATATGTGTAATTGGAAGCAGTTCAATGGATCTGGTTGTTACTTCGTCAAGACGGCCGGGGGCGGGTGAAACCGTTCTTGGCGATAGCTTCAAAACGGTCCCTGGAGGTAAGGGAGCCAATCAGGCTGTTGCTGCTGCACGATTGGGTGCCGAGGTTGCGATGATCGGCCGGGTAGGCGACGATGCTTTTGGCAAAGATATTTTAGAGAACTTTAGAGCAAATGCTGTAAATACGCAAAATGTGAAACCGGTTACACATTTAGAAAGTGGAACGGCTCATATCATTCTGTCAGAAGGTGATAATAGTATCGTAGTGGTTGAAGCAGCGAATCGGGAAGTCACTCCTGCATATGTCGATGAAGCAGCTGAAGTGATCCGCGATGCAGATGTCGTATTAATTCAGCAGGAAATTCCGGAGGAAACGGTTGTGCATGTGAGTGCATTGTGTGCAGAATTCGGAACACCGCTACTGCTTAATCCCGCTCCGGCGAGAACATTGCCGCAAGAAGTGATCGACAATGCCGCATATATCACGCCGAACGAGCATGAAGCCGAGATTTTGTTTCAGGGCATGAGTCCTGCACAGGCATTACGTCAGTATCCTAACAAGTTGTTCATTACGGAGGGCAGTAAAGGTGTACGGTACTTTGATGGCACTGACGAAATTCTAGTCCCAACTTATAAAGTTGAGGCTGTTGATACTACGGGGGCAGGGGATACGTTCAACGCCGCATTTGCAGTTGCTTTGGCTGAAGGAAAAGCGTTACAAGAGAGTATACGCTTCGCCAATCGGGCTGCATCGTTGTCCGTCACCAAGTTCGGAGCGCAGGGCGGCATGCCGACGCGTGATGAAGTAGAGGAGAGCTTGTAATGAAAAGAAATGGCATGTTGAATAGTCACATTTCCAAGATTTTGTCTGATCTGGGCCATACGGACATGATTGCGATTGCGGATGCAGGTCTGCCGGTACCGGACGGGGTACTCAAAATTGATCTGGCCCTTAAACTGGGAACACCAAGTTTTCGCGAAGTGGTGGAAGCGATCGCAGAAGATATGGTCATTGAGAAAGTCATTGTGGCTGAAGAGATTTGCGAAGGCAATCCCGTAGCCATGCAATTCATCACAGAGAAATTCGGGGTAGAAGCAATCGATGCTTCCGTCAGCCACGAACAATTCAAAGCATTAACACGGCAGGTGAAAGCTGTTATCCGCACAGGTGAAGCCACACCCTATGCCAATTGCATTTTACAATCGGGAGTCCATTTCGGTTAAAAGGAGGTTGCGTAATGCACATTCAGATGCAAGACATTCATAAAGCGTTTGGAACGAATCAGGTGCTGAGCGGAGTGGATTTTGAACTAAAAGATGGTGAAGTTCATGCCCTGATGGGGGAGAATGGAGCCGGCAAATCCACACTGATGAATATCCTGATTGGTCTTCATCAGCGTGATCAGGGAACCATCAGCATAGACGGAGAAGAAAACTATTTTGCAAGTCCGAAGGAAGCCGAGAAACTGGGTATCACATTCATACATCAGGAACTGAATGTATGGCCTGAAATGACGGTGCTGGATAACCTCTTTATTGGTAAGGAAATGACATCATCATTCGGATTGCTCAACACAAGACAAATGAAAGCGCTTGCCAAAGAACAGTTCGCCAAGCTTTCCGTAGACATACCACTGGAACGTCCTGTGGGAGAGTGCTCTGTCGGGCAACAACAGATGATCGAGATTGCCAAAGCGCTAATGACAGATGCCAAAGTCATCATTATGGATGAGCCAACAGCAGCACTTACGGAGCGTGAGATCCAGAAGCTGTTTGGTGTAATCAGCTCGCTGAAGAAGGAAGGCGTATCCATCGTCTATATTTCTCACCGAATGGAGGAGATATTCACGATCTGTGACCGGATTACCATCATGCGTGACGGAAGAACGGTAGACACACAAGCTATTCCGCAGACAAGCTTTGATGAAGTGGTGCGGAAAATGGTAGGTCGTGAACTTACCGAGCGTTATCCTGTCCGGAATCCTTCTTATGGTGAAGTTGTCCTCGAAGTAAGGAATGCAAGTAGCAAAGGTCTATTCGAGAATATTAACTTCACCGTGAGAGCGGGGGAAATACTCGGTTTCTCAGGACTCATGGGTTCTGGACGAACAGAGATCATGAGAACCATCTTTGGTTTGGATACGTTGGATAGCGGTGAAATCTTCATCCGCGGCAAAAAAGCGAACATTCGTAAACCGGCAGATGCAGTGAAACATGGAATCGGGTTTATTACAGAAGACCGCAAAGATGAGGGGCTGGTGTTAGACTTTTCTATTCGAGAAAATATGGCGTTGACGAATCTGTTCAGTTTCTCAAACAAAGGTTTCATTTCAGCTTCGAAAGAACAAGACTTCGTAGATACATTGATCAAACGTCTACAGATCAAAACACAATCCTCCGAAACGGCAGCAAGGAATCTATCCGGGGGTAACCAGCAAAAGGTGGTTATCGCGAAATGGGTTGGTATCGGTCCAAGCGTACTTATCCTGGATGAACCTACCCGCGGAGTGGATGTTGGAGCGAAGCGCGAAATCTATGAATTGATGAATGAACTGACAGACCGCGGTGTTGCAATCATCATGGTATCGTCGGAGCTACCTGAAGTGCTTGGCATGAGCGACCGAATCGCAGTTGTGCATGAAGGACACATCAGTGGCGAGGTTGCAAGGGAAGTAGCAACACAAGAACACATTATGACATTGGCCACAGGGGGACAGTGATATGACAACAATGCAGGAAAACAAAACGGCTAAAAGCGGCTTCCGTTTCTCAAGTGTGATACAAAAATTAGGACCGCTGCTCGGTTTAATCATTCTTATTCTCATCGTATCGGTGTTGAATCCAAGTTTCTTGGAACCGCTTAATATCTTAAATTTATTGCGTCAAGTCTCGATTAATGCGCTGATTGCTTTTGGTATGACGTTTGTTATCCTGACGGGTGGAATCGATTTGTCGGTCGGCTCGATCCTGGCTTTATCCAGTGCTTTTGTAGCAAATATGATGTTGTCTGGTCTCGATCCGATCTTGTCCATCATTATTGGTGTAGCACTTGGTGGTGTCATGGGTATGGTGAACGGACTAATGATTACCAAAGGTAAAATGGCTCCGTTTATCGCTACATTGGCAACCATGACGATATTCAGAGGACTGACATTGGTGTACACCAATGGTAATCCAATTACAGGACTCGGGGATAACCTGTTGTTCCAACTGTTTGGCCGCGGTTACCTGCTGGGCATTCCGGTACCTGCAATCACGATGCTGATTACCTTCATGATTCTGTGGATTGTTTTGCATAAAACGGCTTTTGGTCGTAAAACGTACGCCATCGGCGGTAATGAGAAAGCTTCCATTATCTCGGGTATCAAAGTTAATCGCGTGAAAATTATGATCTACTCCCTGACAGGTATGCTCGCTGCTCTGGCAGGTGCAATTCTGACATCGCGTTTGAATTCAGCGCAACCAACGGCAGGTACATCCTACGAGCTGGATGCAATCGCAGCAGTTGTATTGGGTGGTACAAGTCTTGCTGGAGGACGCGGACGCATCGTTGGTACACTGATCGGTGTTCTGATTATCGGCGTGTTGAATAATGGATTGAACTTGCTTGAAGTAAACTCATTTTATCAAATGGTTGTAAAAGGTATCGTCATTGCCATTGCTGTCCTGCTGGACCGCAAGAAAACAGCATAAGGAGAGAAGCGAATATGAAAAAGTGGACTGTAACACTCATAAGTATGCTGATGATCATCGTTCTGGCCGGGTGCTCTCTGGAGCCACCGGAATGGGCGAAACCTAACCCAAACAAAAGTAACGGACAGAAGAAAATAGGTTTGTCGATATCTACACTAAACAATCCATTCTTTGTATCACTGAAGGACGGGGTAATGGCTGAAGCCAAAAAACAGGGAATACAGGTCATCGTGGTGGATGCGCAGAACGATTCGGCGAAACAAACCAATGATGTGGATGATCTCATTCAGCAAGGTGTTAGTGCACTTCTGATTAACCCCGCGGACTCTGCAGCGATCTCCACAGCGGTTCAATCCGCTAATAGTGTGGGCATTCCTGTGATCACGCTGGATCGCTCCGCAGATAAAGGCGAAGTGGCGGCACTAGTGGCATCTGATAACGTTAAAGGTGGACGCATGGCAGCTGATTATTTTGTGGAACAATTGGGTGAGGGAGCAAAAGTCATTGAACTTGAGGGTGTGCCTGGTGCTTCCGCAACAAGAGAACGGGGTAAAGGTTTCCATGAAGTGGCTGACAAGCAACTTGATGTGGTTTCCAAACAATCTGCTGATTTCGATCGCTCCAAAGGATTAAATGTCATGGAGAACTTGCTACAAGGTAATCCAGACGTACAAGCGGTATTTGCCCATAATGACGAGATGGCACTTGGTGCAATTGAAGCGATTCAAAGCTCAGGTAAAGACATTCCGGTCATCGGATTTGATGGTAATGATGATGCAATCAAATCCATTCAGGATGGGAAATTGACGGCAACAGTCGCTCAGCAGCCTATACTGATTGGCCAACTGGCGTTGCAAGCAGCTCTGGATGTGCTCAGTGGCAAGCAGGTGGAGTCATCGATTCCCGCTGAATTGAAGCTGGTAACGAAGGAAAATGTGAATGAGTAAATCATCATAAAACATGTATCTTCTTGGACATGAACATAGAACTAAACCAAGCCGCTAATTTAGCGGCTTTTTTCATTTTGGAAGAAGCGTGGGGGCATCACATCAATCAGATTATTGACTTTTAAAAGCATATTAAAGGAACCCCAATTGAATTAATGTCTACTTTGTCGTTTTGGACTGTTCCAAAATAGCATTTTTGGATATGTATATCCAATCCATGCGTTGCTATACTAGCATGACGTTCCACACAGTCTTCACAATACATAAGGAGGAGCTAATCTCATTGATTCATTCCTGTTCGGAATAGAAAGAAGGTGGCTGACATGAAACATCTAGTAGAAGAAAATCTTCAAGCTGTAAGACAGCAAATGGCATTGGCCTGCCAGGCTTCAGGTCGCAACATAGAGGACATCAAGTTGTTGCTCGCGACCAAAACGGTACCGCTAGAGAAATTACAAATAGCTATTCAAGCAGGTGAGGTCCTGTTTGGAGAAAACAAAGCTCAAGAACTCCGAGACAAATTCCCACTCATGGAACAAAGCAAGCAGGTGGAATGGCATTTTATCGGACATCTGCAAACAAATAAAGTAAAGGACGTAGTTAAATATGTTACTCTCATCCATTCCGTAGATCCTCTGAAACTGGGTCAAGCGTTACATAACCAGCTTCTCAAAGAGAATAAGACCTTAGACATTCTTGTGCAAATTAATACGTCCTACGAAGAAAGTAAATTTGGTGCCTCTCCAGAAACAGCCGTTGAGCTTGTAGAACAGTTGTCTCAATTCGAGACATTAAACGTGAAAGGTCTAATGACCATTGGAAAACTGAATGCGACAAACGAAGAAACGCGACATTGTTTTCGATTGTTAAACCAGATCCGTACACAGATTAAAGAGAAAAATATTCCACGCGTAGAAATGGATATTTTATCGATGGGTATGTCTGGTGACTTCCAAGTCGCCATTGAAGAAGGAGCTACAATGATACGTGTAGGGACAAGTGTATTTGGTCAACGCTATTTACCGGACGAGTATTACTGGAATGAAAACACACGCATCGATGATTAAGTGAGAGGTAGTGTTAAATATGAAGACAGCATCCCCTTCGTTACGCGGCCGTGATTTGATATCTCCGGTGATCGCCGCTTTAATATCCGTAATTGTTAATTACGGGGGTACGTTTATCCTTGTTTTTCAAGCTGCAAAAGTGGCTGGTTTAAGCCCGGAAATGACCGCTTCCTGGATTTGGTCCATCTCGATTGGGGTAGGCGTAACGGGAATTTGGCTCAGTTATCGATATAAGGAACCGATTATTACAGCCTGGTCTACACCGGGTGTGGCGTTTCTCGTTTCAGCATTAGCGGTAACCCCTTATCCAGAAGCTATTGGCGCTTACATGATTTCAGCAGTCGGATTTATTATTTTAGGTTTGTCAGGCATGTTTGAACGTTTCGTTCGACTTATTCCCCCAGGCATCGCTTCCGGATTGTTAGCCGGTATTTTACTACAGTTTGGTATTTCGGCCTTTGGAGGGGCGAAGGTAGATCCTTTGCTTGTGATTGTACTGTTTGCAGGCTATATCGTGCTAAGAAGGTTTACTTCCCGTTACGCCATTGTTGGCATATTGGCAATCGGTTTGATTTATTTGATATGCATGGGGAAAACAGACTTCAGTACAATCCAATTGGCTGTAGCATCGCCTGTATTTGTTGTTCCAGCGTTTTCGTTAAACGCCTTACTTGGCGTTGCCTTACCGCTGTTCATTATTACCTTGACGGGGCAGTATATGCCCGGAATGCTTGTTCTGCGTAATGATGGATTCAAGACAAGTGCCAATCCTATTTTAGCTGTAACAGGTTTGGGTTCGCTTCTTGCAGCCCCATTCGGATCACATGCTTTTAATGTGGCAGCTATTACAGCAGCGATTTGTACAGGAAAGGATGCACATGAGGATTCAACCAAACGTTATATTGCAGGTATTGTTTGTGGTGTTTTTTATATTTTTGTCGGCATTTTTGGCGTAACATTGGCTGCTCTGTTTTTGATTCTTCCTGCTACCTTTATTGCAACATTAGCGGGATTAGCCTTACTTGGAACGATCGGTGGCAGTCTTGCCAATGCATTAACGGACCCTAAGGGACGTGAAACTGCATTGATTACGTTTTTGGCGACAGCAGCGAATGTGACTTTGCTTGGTGTGGGTGGTGCATTTTGGGGACTGTTTGCAGGAATGATGGCACATCTACTGATGAATAGTAAATTTCCCAAAAAACAACTTGGAACGAATAAATAACCGTAATATGGAGAGGAAGATGTTCATGAAACATTTGGAGAAGCAAGATAAAGTAATAGGAATGGCTGTCCAGCAAGAGCTTGGAAGGCAGCGGGATAAGATAGAACTGATTGCATCAGAGAATTTTGTAAGTCAAGCTGTGATGGAAGCAACAGGTTCGGTATTGACCAATAAATATGCGGAGGGGTATCCGGGCAGAAGATATTATGGCGGGTGTGAGCATGTCGATACAGTCGAAGAGATAGCAAATAGCCGCCTTAAAGCACTTTTTGGCGCTGAACATACGAATGTGCAGCCTCACTCCGGTTCTCAGGCCAACATGGCAGTATATTTTGCCTCGGTTGAGATTGGGGACACAATACTTGGCATGAATCTATCCCAGGGTGGTCATCTAACACACGGAAGTACTGTTAATTTTTCAGGTAGGTTTTACAATTTTGTTTCATATGGTGTCGATGCACAGACGGGTCGCATTGACTTTGACGAAGTACGTAAACTTGCTTATAAGTATCGTCCACGCATGATTGTTGCAGGTGGAAGTGCATACCCGCGGACCATTGAGTTTGAATTATTTGCCCAGATTGCCGCCGAAGTGGGAGCTCTTTTCTTTGTAGATATGGCGCATATAGCAGGAATTGTTGCGGCAGGTTTGCATCCTAACCCGGTACCACATGCCCATTTTGTTTCAACCACCACACACAAGACCTTACGAGGACCACGAGGGGGAGCCATTTTGTGCCGGGAGCCCTGGGCAAAGGCGATAGACAAAGCTGTATTCCCGGGGACTCAGGGCGGGCCATTCATGCACGTTATCGCGGGGAAAGCGGTGGCATTAGGCGAGGCATTGCAAACCGAGTTCACAACATATATTGAAGGTGTTCTGAATAACGCCAACGTATTGGCAGAAACTTTAATGAATGAAGGACTTACCCTTGTATCGGGAGGAACAGATAATCATATCGTGTTGGTTGACTTACGAACTATGGGCCTTACAGGCAAAGAAGCCGAAGCTTTACTGGATGAAGTAGGGATTACGGCCAATAAAAATGCAATTCCTCACGATACGGCAAGTCCTTTGGTTACAAGCGGTATTCGTTTTGGAACTCCGGCTATGACTTCAAGAGGGCTTGGAGCCAGGGAAATGAAAGAAATTGCTCAGCTGATAGGGCTTGCTTTTAAAAATCCAAAGAACTCGGATGTGAAAAATCAAATATTAGGTAGTGTCCGTGAAATCACTTCGCAATTTCCTCTATATGAAGGGCTTAAATAGCTCAACAGCAGACACAAATAGAGCCTGCAATTGTTCCTAATAGATAACAATTGCAGGCTCGTAATGTGCTTGTTTATATTGAAACTTAAGACAGCCCTAGTAGGCTATACCTACACGAGACTGTACATACTCATCAGACATTAATTGCTGATAAGCAAACTCCGCAGTATCGATTACAGATATAGAAGTTCCACCGTCAGGCAAATAGTCGCGCTCAACCCGGTACTTACCAAGAGATTCTCCATCAAATAAGTAGGTAGGACACACGATGGTCCATTCTAACTCTGAAGCCTTCAGAATGTTGTACATCTCCAGATGCTCCTCAGCGGCTCGCGTGGACTTACGTTTGGACTCAGGGGATTGAAAACGAAGCAAGCCAGGATCCGTTCGACTTTCCAATATTCCTGCGGTACCAATGGTAATGATTCTTTTGATACGCTCCTGAGCCATAGCCTCAACAATATGTCCCATGGATTGCGATAATGTAGTCGTTCCATCGGTACTTAAGGAACTAACAACGAGATCCACACCCTGTATGGCGTGATGAATATCCTCTTTGACTAAAGCGTTTCCTTGATGTAGAACGAAATTGTCATCGTTGATTTGTACCTTTTCCGGGCTTCTAACCAGTGCAGTTACATGATGATTGGAACGTAGGGCATTGGAGACGAAATGACCTCCAACCCGTCCGGTGGCTCCTAACACTAAAATTTTCATTACAAAAAACATCCTTTCGAATCCGATTGCAGAGCATGTTCTCCATCATAATACAATCTTTGCAAGCCGATGTATGCCTTCCTCAATCTGCTCCTCATCCACTTTCGCAAAACCTAATATCCATCCTTTTCGATGACTCTCCAAGCAATATCTACTAAGCGGATACACGCGTACACCTTGATCAAGAGCAGCATTTGTCACCGCTTCTTCGTCAAATGACGTTTCAGATTCTAGAAGCATATGTAATCCCGTTTCCACACCACTTAATGTAAATCGTGAGCCTAACCCAGAAGCAACAATGGCTTTGGTCATGACTTCGTGTCTGCGTCGATATATGTTCCGAACTCTTCTCATATGGCGCATAAAATGACCACGCTCAATAAAATGAGTTAGCGTTAATTGTTCCATAATCGGCAGATGACGATAGGTTAATTCATGAACTTGGGTAAGGCGATCGATGGCTATTTTGGGGCCGATGATAGCGGATAGTCGAATGCCAGGTGCAACCATTTTGGAAAAACTCATCATATAAAGCGTATTCTGAGGTTGCTGACTAAATATAGTTGGAAGTGGATCTCCACGGTACCTAAATTCGCTATCGTAGTCATCCTCAACAATCCAATATCGATGATGAGCTGCCAAGTGCATCAATTGTTGCCTGCGTGGCTCCGACATAATAACACCAACGGCGCATTGATGAGAAGGTGTGACAAATACGAGTTTTGTCTGTGGGTGAATATGATCTACACATAATCCATACTCATCAACCGGAACGGGATCGACTTGCATCCGGCGGTATTTCATCGCCATCCAAGCGGCAGGGAAGCCGGGATCTTCAACCGAAACTCTGTCTCCCTCACTTAAGAGAGCCTGGGCAATTAAATCAATGCTATGTTGTGCACCTGAGGTTAACAAGATTTGATCAACATCGATATGAATGCCTCGTTCAAGTGACAAATAACGTTGAATCTGCTCTCTTAACGCCAATAACCCTCTGGCATCACCATAAGCCCAAAGATCCAGATTGGGTTCAGTAGAAGCTTGTAAAAAGGATTGCCTCCAGGCTTTTGTGAAACTTTCATCCAGATAAGGCTCGTGGGGATTAAAATCAATTTCTATTTTGCGATTGTCTCTATTGCCAAACCAACTATGCAGATGACCAATCGATTCGTTTAGTGTAGGCAGATCGGGCGGAATAGGCC
Organism: Paenibacillus sp. FSL M7-1414; assembly: GCF_038003195.1. Lineage (NCBI taxonomy): Bacteria > Bacillati > Bacillota > Bacilli > Caryophanales > Paenibacillaceae > Paenibacillus > Paenibacillus sp. FSL M7-1414. The sequence goes on from NZ_JBBOOS010000001.1 coordinate 3,351,905, forward strand.
CTTGCATCGTGATGCCTTCTGATGAGCGAGGTGCATATGTCCAATCACTAACTCTTGTCCCGGCTCGTCGGGAGGTTACCGTATACCCTCGACTGAATAATTCCTCGTACACAATCTGTATGGTTGAGCGTGAAACACCAATTAATTGAGCAAGTTCGCGTGAGGGGAGCAGCAATTCGCCTGGTTGCCATTTCCCGGTTGTGATATTATGAATCGCTTGATCCAAAAGTTGCTGCCAGATCGGGCGTTGGTCATTCCGATTAACTTTTAGCATTGCTTCAACTCCATTACTCATGGTGAATTATGGATTGCATTTATTTATGTGCTTAGCCATCTTACTGGCACTCCATTGATTGATATACCATTATAGCAAAAGTTTAATTTGCAAACAAAACAAAGCTGAACTAAAGCGATTTTTACCGTGTGTCCAACCTATTTTGGTCGGTCCTGCTTGGTTCATACTCGATTCATATTCAAGCCACAGACAGTTCATCTTCTTCGGTTACACTACGGGAGTACGAACACAGAGATTCCTAATCCATAGACTAGACAGGAGAAGATGAGATTGACACGAAAGAAACGAACGTCTATCGCCGCCATAACTTTGGTGTTTGCAATGATGTCCCCAATGTCGGCCATGGCCACACCCGCTACCAGTAACGGTAGTAGCTCTACGTATGATCTAACTAAAAAGGCAGTAAGTGCAAAGGCCAAGGTACTCACTGAATCATACGCTACGACAAGTGTGCAATACGCACTGATGGATGAGGGCGAGATTGTGATCTCCGGTCAGGCGGGCAAAAATGACCTGATAAACAACATCCCGCTTTCTTCAGATACCATGTATGGCATTGGTTCAACCAGCAAAATGATGCTCACAACCGCCGTAATGAAGCTAGTGGACCAGGGCAAGATCGATCTTGATGATCCTGTCGAGAAGTATATTCCGGACTTTAAAATGAAAGACAAGCGTTACCAACAGATTACACCACGCATGTTACTGAATCATTCATCCGGACTTCTCGGAACGTCAAGTAACAGTGCAATACTGTTTGGAGATAATGATACCCATGCACATGATACGTTATTGGAACAATTGGCGACGCAACATCTGAAGGCCGATCCTGGCGCATACTCGGTGTATAGTAATGACGGTTTTACATTAGCTGAAATTTTGGTTGAGCGGGTCAGTGGCATGGACTTCACAACTTTCATGCACCGGTACATAACCGAGCCTCTTGGTATGGAGCATACCAAAACACCGCAGGATATTGTAGAGCTTAGCAAGATGGCAGCAACATATGCCCCTTCGGATGAGGAGCAACTTCCATTAGAGACTACAAATATGATTGCCTCGGGAGGCATCTATTCCACCGCTGAAGATCTGGTTCAGTTCTCGAAAATCTTTACAGGTGAGGTTGAAGGTGTTCTTTCGGAGGAATCCGTAGAGGCCATGGAGCAAGAAGAATACAAGAGAGGCATGTGGCCGGAAGAAGGCGATTCTTCTATTGGTTACGGCCTGGGCTGGGACAGCGTGAACCTGTTTCCTTTTAATGATTACGGCATCCAGGCAGTAAGCAAAGGTGGCAATACAATAACCTATCATTCCTCATTGATTGTACTTCCGGAGTATAATATGGCTGCTGCCGTGACCTCTTCGGGTGGTCATAGTTCAACGGATCAATTGCTGGCAACTGAGCTGTTGCTTAGTGCGCTTGAGGAGAAGAATATCATTCCAGAGCGTAAACCGGAGAAGTCACATGATGCACCGGTGAAAACAACCATGCCGAAGGAACTTACACAGCACACAGGCATGTACGCGGGTGGGGCAAACATGTTAATGAAGATGGACGTAAAAGATGATGGGCAATTAACGCTATCTAATCTGTCGACTCCTAACAGTCCTGATCAGACCTATACGTACACCCCTGATGGATCATTTGTTAATGATGCGGCTACGGAAAAGCTGAAGTTCGTTCAGGAAGTCAACGGGCACACATATTTGTGGTCTCGCTCGTATCAGTCTGTTCCTGGACTTGGACAAGTTGCTTCCTCGGAATATAAAGCAGAAAAGCTTGAAACCAATGAATTGTCTGCAGAAGTAAAGGCCGCATGGCAGAAACGGGAAGGCAAAGCCTACGTCTTGGTCAATGAAAAATACACATCAACACTGTACAACGCAGCGATGCCGATGATTCCCATTCATACTTTTAATGAGCTGCCGGGTTATGTCTACACGAATAAAATCGTTGGAGCTAACCAAGCTGTGAACCAATTGCAAATTCCTGGATTAGCGGGCCGTGACACGATGGAGTTTAATTTCTATGAGGAAAATGGCGTGGAATATGTTACAGCTGGAGGCAACGTTTATGCTGCTCAAGACATCATCAAACCGATCTATGCGGGAAAACAATCGAAGACAACGATTCAGGCAAATGGTCATGCCACATGGTATTCGATTCCTGCATCAGCTGCAGGTAAAGAAATGACGGTCAAGATGTCTGCAAACAGCGCATTTGCTGTATATAACCAAGCTGGCATAGGCATTAATCATACAGTGGTCAGTGGACAAAACGAAATTGTATTGCCTGAGAACGGAACTATTGTATTCGCGGGTGAAGCTGGTTCGAAGTTCGAGATTGTATTGACAACCAGAGCAAATTAATAGATTATAAAAAACTGTACAATAAAAAGTCGCGGAAATCGCGGCTTTTTTGAGTTTTAAATTTTAAATAATACGTTTTAAAGTAAATGTACCTTTTTTCAGATTCACAATGTAATATTGGGTTTCGCGAAGCTTACCTAAAGGGTAAGTATTAAAAGGACTTTTACTGGTTGGAAAAAAATGATGGAGGAAAATGTTGCAAGTGGAAAGGCAAAGCATTGATTGTTAATATACAGTAAATAATAACAATCAAATGGGCAGAAGATCTACAAAAAGCATAACCGTAATACCGATTCCAAAGAAAATAATGATTATTCGGACAATACCGAGACGGGGAGGACACATGAAAACAACGAAGATCTCATTTTTTATACTTTCACTGATGCTGCTCCTGGTGAGCGGTCTATCAGGATGGGTAGGGAACGCTGCCGCAGCGTCCGATTCCGGTAAAACCTATGTTATCGGAACTGATGTCACATTTGCTCCATTCGAATATGAAGATGAGAATGGTGATTTTGTTGGTATCGACATGGATTTGCTGGATGCCATCGCCAAAGATCAAAATTTCAAGTATCAAATCAAATCCCTGGGATTTAACGCGGCTGTACAGGCACTTGAGGCCAATCAGGTCGATGGTGTAATCGCAGGGATGAGTATTACGGATGAGCGAAAAGCGAAATTTGATTTTTCAGAGCCATATTATGATTCAGGCGTTGTTATGGGGATTAGTTCCAATAATGATACCATTAAAAGTTACGAAGATCTTCGTGGTAAAAAGGTCGCTGTAAAAACGGGAACAGAAGGGTACAGCTTTGCTGAGTCCATCGCCTCAAAATATGGCTTTACCGTTGTCCCATTCGATGAATCATATCAAATGTATGATGATGTAAAGACCGGTAATTCGGTGGCCTGTTTTGAAGATGAACCCGTTCTAAGGTATGGGGTAAAGCAGAATAATGGTTTAAAAATCGTTACCGCCAAAGAAGACGGGGCTTCCTACGGATTTGCGGTAAGTAAGGGTAAAAATCAGGAACTTCTGGAGATGTTCAATGCTGGTCTTGTGAATATCAAAGCTAACGGTGAGTACAAGCGCATTATCGAAGAATATGTTGGAGAGAATGCCCAAGTCGCAAATCTGGGGCGTTGGGAGTTAATACAGAAATCTCTTCCTGCACTTTTTAAAGGTCTGGGAAAAACACTTTTATACACGATTGTATCCCTGTTCTTCGCGTTTATCATCGGTCTGATTTTCGGATTCATGAAGGTGGGACAGAACAAATTCCTTCGAGTTGTTGCCACCGTATTTGTGGATATCTTCCGCGGTATTCCGCTGATTGTCCTGGCATTCTTTATCTATTTCGGGATTCCACAGGCGATGGGCTTCACGATGCCATTGTTCCTGGCGGCTATTCTGACACTTAGTCTGAATGCAGGGGCGTACGTAACCGAGATTATCCGAGGCGGGATTCAATCGATTGATCGTGGTCAGATGGAAGCTGCCCGTTCATTGGGCATTCCTTATCGCAAAGCGATGATAAAGATCGTTATTCCGCAGGCAGTGCGGGTTATGATTCCTTCCTTCATTAACCAGATGGTTATCACGTTGAAGGATACGTCAATCTTATCCGTTATTGGTCTCGTAGAGTTGACACAATCGGGTAAAATTGTTATTGCAAGAACGTTCTCCTCTTTTGACATTTGGTTAACGGTTGCGGTTATGTACCTGATTGTCATTATCACATTGACCAAAATTGCTGATTATCTGGAGGTGAAGGTTCGTCGTGGCTAAAATAAAAGTTGAAGGTTTGAAGAAAAGTTTCGGCTCGAATCAGGTCCTCAAGGGAATTGATGTGGCGGTCAACGAAGGAGAAGTTGTCTGTGTCATCGGGCCTTCCGGTTCGGGAAAAAGTACCTTCTTGCGCTGCATTAACCAATTAGATGTGATTACGGCAGGCCGGGTTATTGTGGATGATCAGGATCTGAATGACCCTAAAACCAACCTGAACAAAGCTCGCGAAAATATTGGAATGGTATTTCAACATTTTAACTTGTTCCCTCATTTTAGTGTGCTTAAAAACATCATGTTTGCGCCCAGAGAACTCGGGATATTAAATGCACAGCAGGCGCGTGATACAGCACTCAAATTACTTGAGCGTGTGGGTTTGTCTGATAAAGCAGATAGCTTCCCAACACAACTGTCAGGTGGACAAAAGCAACGTGTAGCTATCGCTCGTGCGCTTGCTATGAATCCGGATGTTATGTTATTTGATGAACCGACTTCAGCTCTTGACCCTGAAATGGTAGGAGAAGTTCTTGGTGTTATGAAGGACCTCGCGAGCGAAGGTATGACGATGATGATCGTTACCCATGAGATGGGTTTTGCCCGTGAAGTAGCTGATCGTGTGATCTTCATGGACGGTGGTTATATTGTCGAGCAGGGCACTCCTGAAGAGATATTTGGAAATCCGAAGAATGAGCGGACGATCAGCTTTTTGGAGAAGGTACTCTAGCACTGAATCGAGAATGAATACATTGAAAGTCGCTATTTTAGCGGCTTTTTTTGTTATATTTATGAGGTGATTTAATAGAAAGACCGAACAAACTAAGCCAAGAAAGTGAGGTCTATGCTCTATGGAAAACGTGTCACAAGAAGATCAACTGCAATCCATTAAAGCCTTTCAATCAACCATCCGCAAATCGGAAAATGCCTTAGTGAATATGACTGAGAAAAGGAATAACACAACATTGTTACAGAAACGTCTCCAAGCTTTATACATCGGCCTAGCACTGTTGGATAAACACTGGAATCAAAAAGCTCATTCATACACCAAGGAAGATATAACAGAAGCCCGTCTTGTTTTGATTGGATTGTTTCCATCCCTTGAGAACATGTATGCCAAGTCCAAAGAAGGTAGCCCACAAAAGACTCTTCTGGAAAGAAGGATTAAAGCATTTCATCTGGCCGTTCAAGCCATGGATACATACTGATGAAATGAGAGAGAGGTCTGTCTAATGAACGACAGACCTCTCTTTTTCTTTTGCAAGCTTAGGAAAACCGATAGAGACGCACACCGTGCGCAGGTACAGTAGTAACTAAGGTATTCTCTGTTAATTGAACTGCTTCTCGGCTCCACAATTCAGTACCTTCGGTGCCAGACAGTCCGACCTCATCAATGGACAGATCCACAGGTAAAGCATTCTCACCGATGTTGAACACAGCGACGTAAGAGGAACCATCCGTATGCTGGGCAGTCCACACAATAAGATCTTCTTTGCGTAAGGCTTCTCTGGCTCCGTAACTCTCGCGATGCATTCGCAGAACCTCACGATTGGTTAACAGGGACAGTGTCCAGTCATCGTTATCTCGCAGTTCACCACCAAAAATGAGCGGGGAACGGAAGATGCTCCACAGTGACATCATCGTCAACTGCTCGTCAGGTGTGAACCGAGTCCAGCGATCTGCTCCACCACCGTCTACAGAACGGATACCGATATGACCCAAAGGCAACATATCACAGTCTGGCCAGCAGCCTGCTTGGGGAACTCCCTGCCACGTCCGGCAGCGGTCGAACATATCCAATAATAGCGGCCAAAGGTCCCAGAAATCGTCCGTGACACGCCACATGTTGGCATGATCAGCCAAGAATTCTGAGTATTCCACCGGAGCAGGGCCAGGAGAGAGACTTAGTACCATGGGCCGACCGGAGCGCTCAATCGCTTTGGATATCATTTCGATCTCTGGCTGATGGGTGTCATAGAGCCTTGAAGCAGCAATATCGTCTACCTTGACCAAGTCAACGCCCCATTGTGCATACAGTTTAAAAAGGGAATCGTAGTAGGCCTGAGCGCCTTCTTTTGAGCTATCAACACCATACATATCTGTATTCCACGGACAGATGGAATTCGGATGAGCAATATCGCGCGCAGTGGCGGTTGTGCCCAGGATTGGAGTAGCGGCATGTGCAGCTTGACGTGGAATACCGCGCATGATGTGAATGCCAAATTGCAGCCCAAGACTATGAACGTAGTCGGCTAATGGCTTAAATCCCTGTCCACCTGCAGCGGAGGGAAACCGATTCTCGGCAGGCATAAGCCGCGAATATTCATCCATGATGAGTGGAACGAACGGACGATATTGCGAAGAATTGGCCAAAGGCTCATACCATTGAATGTCGACCGTAATGTAGCTCCAACCGAAGTCTTTAAGATGTTCTGCCATGTACTCGGCGTTGCCACGAATTTCGTCTTCTGTAACGGCCGCACCGTAACAATCCCAGCTGTTCCAACCAAGCGGTGGAGTTGATGCTGCAAGCGTATGATTCATGGGAATGCTCCTTTATGGATTAATTATTGCTCTCGCTCAATTCATCATAATAAAGGATTTTATTAATATCTACAGTAATGTTGAGTGTAGAATAGCAAAATATTGCGGTTAATCAAAGAACAATTTACGGTACACAAGGCTTTCTCCGCCACTACGAAATTCACCTGGCGTAACGCCGGTTATGCTGCGAAAGGCTTTGATAAAATAACTTCCGCTGGAATACCCGACTTGCGCGGCAATGACTTCAATGCTAAGAGAAGTTCCGCGCAGCAGTTCCATTGCTTTCTCGGTACGTACACGGGTCAGATAAGCACCTGGCGTCAAGCCCGTACTGGAGGAAAAGCGACGTATAAAATGATATTTGGAAAGGGAAACATGCTCCGCAAGGTGATCGATACTGATCATCTTGGAGTAGTTGTTTTCTATGTATTCAACGGCTATTTGAATGTTTTCAGACCAATTCTCCCTGTTGCGCAATGTTGTTTTCTGTAATCGAGTCAATTCTGTCATGAACTGATATACGCTGGATGATGCGATCAGAGGATCCGTGATTCTGCCTGCCGCCGCATCAGTCACGATCATCCGCAACAGTCGGATGGGTGTACAATCAGCGGGAAGATAGGGAACTTCTCCCGCTTCACGAAGAAATTTTCGCCAATGGGGCAGAATAAGAGTGGGCCTGAACAGCAGGAACAGAAACTCCCAAGGTTCTTTTGATGCTGAATGGTAGTAATAGCGATGTGGCCCTGGAATTTCTGCCAAAAAAGCTTGTCCTGCGGTAACATGATGAATGCGATTATTCGACTCAAATACACCTTCACCCGAGATTGTATATTGGAATAACAGGAGAGGCCCGTCCGAACGTTCGAGTCCATCCCAATGATAAGAAGGATCGGTTATTGAATCACATCCTGCCGCATACAGTACACACAATTGGAGCTCCTTGTCTTCCGCGAATCGAAACCCATAGGTTCCTCTAGGGATATTCATGTCAGCTCTCCTTGTTGCCCTGAATTTTTACTGCGCTCCGCGAATGAAAATATCTACTAGCTTTTGGCCCAATGAAAGATTGGAACCATATTTATGCAGGTTATCTTCCCGATTACCCATTAACATCAAGGTCGAGAAGGTCTCTGCCAGGAAAAATGGATCGTCCGTTCGCAGTCTGTTTTCATCCATTGCCCGTTGGAAATGGGAGGCTAACACTTCATGAATCTGATGCTCCGCGTTGCGTATATCCTGAATTTGAGCTGGTTCAAGAAAAGGTTCAGCTTCTCTGAGCATGGTTTCAATCTCCGCATGTGGATTGCCCAGTCTGGCCTCTGCCAGACGAACAAGCCCCGACTCCAGATTCTCGGCTTGATCAAGGATATGCGAGGTTAACCGGCTCACATTCTGTAACATCGTTGTAAAGGCAACCTTAAAAAGCTCTGGTTTGCTGGTGAAATGATAATAAATGGTTGGTTTTGACACGCTGCATGTTTTGCCAATTTGCTGAAGCGTGACTGTTTCGTAGCCATACTCCATGAATAAATGTGAAGCAGTTTGAATAATGGTTTGCTGAATTGAGATATCGTCGTTGCCATGTTTGGGTCTTCCAGGCAATCTTTTAGGTGATTTTTCTGTCATTGGACTTCCCTCCATGAATATTTTATGACAAATAACGATAGTAAGCAAAATCATCTTGTAATTATACTTACCGGTAAGTATAATTATGAAGAGTTAAAAAAGACATATCATTATCCTCATACTAAGGTGGTTTTAAGGTTGAAAACAGCACAACGTACTAACAAATGGAAAAAAATAATCATGTGGACCATCTTGTCCATCGTTATCATCGTGGCCGGCGTTTACGTATATCTCAATTCGGTTACGTATAGTCCCTCTGAGCGAGCTGAAACGGCGATGACAAGTGATGCTCAGGTTAATGTCGCCAAGCTTAAGGACGGTTACCGATTTGAACTCGTGGGTACAGAGATAACCAAACCGAATATTATTTTTTATCCAGGTGGTCTGGTTGAACCTGAAAGTTATTCTCCACTTGCCAGAGAAATGGCAGAACAGGGTCACCGCGTATATATCGCGAACATGCCAATAAACTTGGCGATTTTCGGTCAAAACAAGGCTGATTCCTTTATCGAGGAACATTCTGACGAAGCGTTTGTTATTGGTGGTCATTCGTTGGGAGGGTCATTTGCATCACGGTATGCTACGGAGCACAATGAGAAGTTGGAAGGAGTCTTTTTCTTGGCTTCTTATGCAGATGAAGGAGGTAGCTTGAAGAATACGGACTTGTCTATCTTACAGATTACAGGCTCGGATGACGGAGTGCTTAACAGGGAAGACTGGGAGAATGCCAAAGCAAATCTTCCGGAAGACACGACATATGTGAGTATTGAGGGTGGAAATCACGGTCAATTTGGTTCATATGGCATGCAAAAAGGAGATAATCAACCTGCAATTACGGAAGAAAAGCAGTTGGAAGAGGTAGTTGTTGCCCTAGAGAACTGGATGGGTACATTAAATTAAACTGTTAAATGAATGTGTTGAATAGATAATTACGTGGTACGATTAAAGTCGCTATTTTAGTGGCTTTTTTTGTTGAACGATATATGTATCAATGGAGCAAAGTAGGCTTAGCTGCTTTTACCGATTGGATTTGTCTCAATGATTGGCTTACAGAATTGCATTAATTACTACAAATCGTTAACATTAGAAGCATTGTCATCGAAATAGCACCAAAACGGAAGACAGCAAGAGCAAGAACATCAAAAGGAGAAAAGATTATGTTTTTCAGAAAATTTGCTTACACGTTAGTGATCATCATCGCTGCATTATTGTTCTCAGGTTGTACGTCAGAGTCTTTGCGTGATCTCGGATCACCTCAAGTTTCGGAGGATATGGGATTTGATGAGGTTGCCAATTATATCTCGGAACACAATGAACTCCCACCAAATTACATTACCAAGAAAGAGGCCAGAGAACTGGGATGGGAACCAAGCGAAGGTAACCTGCGAGAAGTTGCTCCAGGCAAAAACATCGGCGGCGACGTGTTCAGGAACCGGGAAGGATTACTCCCCAACAAAAAAGGCCGGATCTGGTACGAAGCCGATATAAATTACTCAGGAGGACGACGCGGAAGCGACCGAATTCTATACTCGAATGACGGTCTAATCTACCAGACGACAGATCATTACAAGTCATTTGAACAGTTAAAATAAACGGAGGAAATGATATGAGCATCATTCAGATTAACGGAAACGACTTTCACAGCAAGGAAGAGCTTCATCAAATTTTGCAGAACCAGCTTGAGTTAGACGAGAGCTATGGAGGCAATTTGGACGCACTATGGGATGTCTTAACTGGGGCTGTAAGCATGCCGCTTACTGTTCAATGGATTGGTTTTGAGAAAAGCAAAGAGATTCTTGGAGATTACGCTGACCAAGTCATGGAATTGTTGCGGGATGTGGAAGGTGAGATCCAAGGATTTACGTTGGAATTATATTATTGAAAAGTAGCTTTGGCTTTATAAGGCGATGGGCAACCATCGCTTTTTTGGTCTTCACATTTTTACTGAGACTCATGTCTAGATCATGCTAATTTCATGGCTTAATAATCAAGGTTGGGGTGATTAGACTTCCTTATACTTTAAACATGGAATAGGGTAGGCAGGATTGTAGTCGTTTACTAACGGTTGAATATGTAAGCGTATACTATATCAAAGTGAACCATCGTAATGTCTGGATTGGTTATAACGACTAACACCATTTAGGGGGCAGAAAAATAATGAGAGCCATTTCAAAAATGCTAGGAGCATGTCTCGTAACAAGTGTTGTGTTAGTTTCCGCCGGTTGCGGAAACGCTGGAGAGAATTCCGAATCAAATACGAGTGACCCCAACAGCCCAATTACATTTACCTTCTTCGGTGCAGATGCAAGTCCCAACTGGAACAAAATGCAGGATGCGGTAGGGAAGAAAATTACGGAAGAAACCGGTGTAAGTATTGATGCAGAATTCGATATTTCGAGCGGAGGCGGAAACGACCGCATTTCCCTGATGGCTGCCAGCGGCGATTATCCGGATTTGATATTCCCCAAAGGGAACTTGACCAGACTCGTTGATGCCGGGGCAATGATTGATTTGACAGATCTGATCGAAGAACATGCCCCCAACTTGAAAAAGATCTACGGTGAGCACTTCAAGCGGTTGAAATACAGCAATGACGATCCTTCAATCTATTGGATTCCAACGAATGGTGCGATCGATCAGGTCAGCTTTGATGCCACGAATGGTACTGCCATTCAACATCGTGTAGTCAAGGAACTCGGGTATCCTGAGATCAAAACCTTAAACGATTTCGAAAAAGTGCTACGTGAATATTACGAGAAACATCCGACCACAGATGATGGCCAACCCACAATTCCGCTGACGCTTAGTGCAGATGGATGGCGGCGAATGATCACTGTTACTGATCCCGCTGTCATGTCTACTGGAGGACCTGGAGATGGTGAATATTTCATCAACCCGGACACCTACGAAGCCGTTCTGCATTACAAACGTCCCGAGGAGAAAGAATATTTCCGTTGGTTGAACAAGATGTACAATGAAGGCTTGCTGGACAAGGACAGTTTTGTTCAGAAGGATGACCAGTATAAGTCCAAAATCGCCAGTGGTCGCGTGTTATCCTTGCTTGATCCAAGCTGGGGATTCAGTGATGCGGAAAATGCTTTGAAAAGCGCAGGAAAAGATGATATGGCCTACGGATTCTATCCGGTCACGCTAGATGACAGTTTTCAGCGGAAAGACTTCCAGAATATCGGCTTTGATGGTTATGGCATTGGCATAACAGTCGATTGTGAAGATCCTGTCCGTGCTATTAAATTTTTGGACTGGATGTCCTCTGAAGAAGGGCAAGTATTGAGAAACTGGGGCGTTGAAGGCGAGCAATATAATGTGGAAGACGGTGTTCGCACCATCCAGGCCGATGTACAGGAACGTAAAAACAAAGACAATAACACATTCACCAAAGAAACCGGAGTAGGCTTGTATTACATTTTTGGTGCTCACTACGGGGATGGCGTTAAAGATTCAACGGATAACTACTATACAACGAATTATCCTGAACAGATTCAGCAAAGTTATTCTGATGAGGAAAAAGAAGCTTTGAAAGGCTATGGCATCACCACATGGAAGGATTTGTTCCCTTCCGAAGAGGAGTTTCCGGTGAAAGAGTGGGGCGCGGCTTACAATATGCCGATTCCTTCGGATAGCGGGGATTATAACGTTGTGTATCAGAAAACGCAGGATATTATTCAGAAACGGATCGCCGAAGCGATTACATCCTCTCCGAGTGCCTTTGAAGGCATATACGACAATATGATTACCGAACTTGATAATGCAGGTGCAGTAGCCATGGAACAGCAATATACGGAGTGGATTAAAGATCGCGTTCGATTGTGGACGGGTAAAGAGATCAATTAACTGGCGTATAATCACAGTAATGCATTGTTTGCAGATCCGAAGTAGTATATCAAGAACTTAAAGAACATCGAGCCATGCAGGATGGCTTGATGTTTTTTAGTTTACATTGAATGAGCTCACCATTATTTTGGCAGTGCTTCAATTGCATCACGTCTTTGTTTGATATATCTACCGGGGGAGATGCCAACCATTTTGGTAAAACTGCGAATAAAATTGGCATAGTCACTAAAGCCCGATTGAAAGCATGCATCCGTAATACTCATTCCTTCTGACAGGTGGAATTTGGCCCGTTCAATACGACGACCCAAAATGTAGGAACGGATGGTTAATCCAGTATGCTTTTTGAACTGGCGGCTGATATAAGTACTGTTCATGTAGAACACTTCAGCAAGTTTGCGAAGCGTAATGTCTTGATTTAGATGTGTTTCAATATAATCCATGGTTTCACGAACCAGTTCAGGCATAATGTCATTGGGAACAAAGGAATTGTTATGAAACCAGACGTTAATCATGACCAACAATTGGGCTACGGCTGCATTTATTTTGATATCGGTGCCATAAGCATCGGAAGCAAGCAATCCTTCCAGTTCGTTTGTACATTGCAGCATCTGTTTCAAGTTATAGTCGTCTAAATGTACGATGTTGCCTGTTCCTTTGGGGCGATGATCAAAACATGACGATAGATTGGTTGATGGTGTGGAAAGTTGAAATAGATATGTTTTTTTGAGGTTGATTGTAATTCGCTCATACTCAGATTCATCCAGAATAAAGGCTCGGTGCATCTCCTCGGGTGACATCACAAGCAGATCACCAGGCTGTACATGGTAACATCGATTTTCTACATAAAAGTGAACGTTGCCACGAAGAAACAGGTAGATCTCGTATGCATTATGGCGATGATAGCTCGTTTCCAGCTTATACGTCGTTACGCTGTGTAGATATAAGAGCTCAGGCTGGATGGGATCATAAAAACACTCAGAGGATCCACTCATGAAGTACCTCCCGTCATTTCACGCAATAAATAGAGCGGTTAACGCAATGAAATTGTACTCAGCTTACCTTAAAATGTAATCATCCTATCATGATACCTTTTGTATTGCAAACGCTTTCTCGTAAAAATACACAACTAAAAACGATTATAGGGGGATTCTTTTGATGAATCATCATTCTACACCACAAGCTGGTGAGCAAAAGCAAGACCAAGCTGCCAATCTGGAGCGTATTCCAGGGGAGATTGGAAAGCTTCGTCCCAACGGTAACCCTTTGGTGGCCCACAAATTTGGAGCCGATCCCTATGCTTTAGTATTTAACAATCGAGTCTACTTATATATGACTAGTGATAAGCTGGAATATGATAAGGACGGTCTTCCTCAGAAAAACAGCTACAGTTCAATCAACCGGATTACGGTCATTTCTTCGGATGACTTAATCAACTGGACCGATCATGGGGAGATCAGAGTTGCTGGACCTCAAGGCGCAGCAACATGGGCTTCACAATCCTGGGCCCCGGCAGCTGCTCATCGAATCTTGGATGGAAAGAACTGTTTCTTTCTTTATTTCGCCAACAATGCCAGTGGAATAGGTGTACTGTCTGCACCCACACCTGTAGGTCCGTGGATAGACCCTATAGGAAAAGCACTTATTACAAGAGAGACTCCGGGAGTGGAGGAAGTAACCTGGCTATTCGATCCGGCTGTCATTGTAGATGATGATCATCAGGCCTACATTTATTTCGGTGGTGGTATTCCACAGGGGAAAGCAGAAAGACCGGATACGGCAAGAGTGATGCGATTGGGAGACGATATGATCAGCGTTGTTGGCAAAGCGAAGGTTATTCAGGCGCCTTATATGTTTGAAGATTCAGGGATACATAAATATAATAATAGTTACTACTTTACGTATTGTTCCAATTTTATTGAGGGTGATCGGCCAGAGGGCAGCCCACCACCTGGTGAGATAGCATATATGACCAGTGTTCAGCCAATGGGGCCATGGACATATCAGGGTACGCTACTCCAGAATCCAGGACACTTTTTTGATATTGGCGGCAACAATCACCATGCTATATTTCAACTATCGGATCAATGGTACATTGCCTATCATGCCCAGACATTATGCCAAGCCATGGATATTCCCGAAGGTTACCGTTCAACACATCTGAATCGAGTCGAACATGATGAGGCCACGGGTAAGATCAAGAAGGTACATGCCGATTATCAGGGCGTAGATCAAATCAAATGCTTCGATCCTTATGGGCGGGTAAGCGGTTCAACGATTGGATGGAGTAGCGGAGTATCAACAGAGCAATATCTTGACTCTGGTGAGATGTCTGCATCAGATTCGAATATGATTTCCGCTAAACTGCAAAATGACAGCTGGATAGCTATATCGAAGGTGGACTTTGAAAGTGAAGGACCCACAACCTTCACAGCCACGATTGCGAATCAAGGAACCGAAGGTACGTTAGAACTTCGACTTGATCGTGCAGACGGACTGTTAATTGGAGAAATCATTGTTCCGCCTGCGACCGAATCCCTTCACTGGATGGAACTAACAACTAAGGTTACGGGTGCGAAAGGTGTGCAAGACTTGTATATTAAGCTTAAAAGTTCAACAGACAGCTCAACCATCCTTTTAAGAGAATGGAAGTTTAACAGACAAAATGAGGTGTAATTAAAGTATGTATCCGAATCCGATTATTTGGGCCGATTACCCGGATCTTGACGTTATTCGTGTAGAAGACACATATTATATGGTCAGTACAACCATGCATATGATGCCGGGATGTGTCATCCTGCGTTCATATGACCTGATCCATTGGGAAGTAGCAACATATGTATACGACACATTGGACGATACACCTGCCCAACGGCTGGTGGATGGTCATCACGTTTATAGTAAAGGCATGTGGGCTGCATCACTCCGCTATCATCAAGGGATGTTCTATGTGATCTTTGTTGCGAATGATACCCGTAAGACATACTTGTATACGTCGACCTCCATCTCGGGAGTGTGGAAGAAACAGATCGTGGAAGGGTTCTACCATGATTGCTCCTTATTTTTTGACGATGATGAACGAGCATATCTCGTGTACGGTAATACCGAGATCTATCTGACCGAATTAAGCTCTGATCTGTCCGGGCCCAAACCTGGTGGAGTGCATCGCTTGATTGTAAAAGACGAGCAGCCTCATCACCTTGGTTATGAAGGAGCACATTTTTACAAGATCAATGGTAAATATATTGTGTTCCTGATTCATATAACAAAAGCTTCCGGACGGAGAACACAGGCGTTTTATATGGCAGATTCTCTGGAAGATGTCTTCACTGGTGGAGAAGTATTTAATGACGATATGGATTATTTCAATTCAGGTGTTGCTCAGGGCGGTATCGTGGATACACCGGATGGAGACTGGTATGCAATGCTGTTTCAGGATCATGGGGCTGTTGGCCGGGTTCCTGTTTTGGTTCCGCTACACTTTGATCAAGGTAAACCGATCTTTGCAAGCAAAGCGCCGAAGCAGATTGATATCCCGAGCACGAGACCAGAGCACCGTTATAACCCGTTAGTGGGTAGCGACAGTTTCAATTATGAACCCGAAGAAGATGGAAACATCCGCCTCCGTGATTTTTGGCAATGGAATCATACACCTAATCATGAACTTTGGTCCGTTACAGAGAAACCGGGAGTGTATCGTGTTCGAACGGGACAGATCAGCCCAAATCTGACGTTTGCGGTCAACACACTAACCCAGCGTTCAATGGGGCCCGCTTGTGAAGCAATAGTTACGCTTGACGGCGATCGTCTCAATGATGGGGATTATGCCGGGTTGTGCTTTCTGATCGGTTCGTACGGTATGATCGCTCTCACGAAGCAGGATAGCAAGTTTTACTTGGTCATGCATGCCAGAGATAGTGAGGATTCAACCATATTTGGTAATCTGATCGACCAGAAGCCAGCCACTGAACATGAACGTATCCCGGTATCAGATTCAGTAGTTAAACTAAAAGCATTCGGAAATTTTGAGAACAATCTGGATGAGTGCTCTTTTGCCTATTTCGATGGAACTGAATGGAGAGATATAGGGATTGTTCACAAAATGATATATAAACTGGATCATTTTATGGGTTGCCGAACAGGGTTGTTTGTATATTCAACTGAAATAGCTGGAGGAACAGCTGACTTTTCGAATTTTGAATATCGCGTGATTAATCCTGATGAGAAACAATGAAAATACGTAAAAGCCGCCCAACGGCGGCTTTTCGTATTCAATGAGTACAAGTTGTTGTACAATGATATGGATTAAAGTTGACAGAGAGAAGAGAGTTGTTCAAACCGAACTGGGGGCATGTCGTCATGTATAAGAGATGTCTGGACATAACAAGATGGACCTTCATTCTGTTCCTTGCTGTATCCATACCAGCAGGTCATACCGAAGGTAATACCAAACAACATCATCCGCAGCAAGATGGGCAGCAGATTCAACTTCCCGCTACGTTTGAGAGGTATTCTCCTCCCATCGTGGTCTCTTTTGTCAGGGAAACGGGAGATGACCTTGAGCGCATGATTAGTCAGTTACCTGGTGAGACGATACTGGATAATCGCTGGACTCGTTTGTACGAGAAAGAGCTAGGTATTCAAATTCACTATGACTGGACTGCTAAGGGAGATGTATACAATCAGAAGTTGGGTGTATCCCTTGCTGCAGGACGTTTTCCAGATGTGGTGAAAGTTAATCCATATCAACTTAGACAACTGAGCAACGCTGGAATGATCGAAGATTTAACCCATGTGTACCAAGAGTATGCTTCCCCACTTACAAAGAGTATATTGGAGGCGGAGGGAAGAGGCGCATTTGATGCGGCAACCATTGATGGCAAACTCATGGCTATTCCCGAATCATCTTCCTCCATTGAGACAGCGCAGTACCTGTGGATTAGAACCGATTGGTTGGAGCAACTGGGGCTACGGCCGCCTGAAACGATAGAAGAGCTTCTCCAGGTTTCGAAAGCGTTTACAGAGGAGGACCCCGACGGGAACGGAGAGCATGATACATACGGACTTGCGCTAACGAACCATCTATGGGATCCAGTTATGGGAGCTGCAGGGTTCATGTCCGGCTACGGTGCCTACCCTAATATATGGGTTAAAGATGCAGAAGGAAACCTCACTTATGGAGGTATACAGCCTGAAGTTCGGGAGGCTCTGAAAGTACTGCAAACGTTGTATCGTGAAGGCCAACTTGATCCGGATTTTGGTTATAAAAGTGGAAACAAGGCGTTTCGTCTAGTTCAAGATGGAAAAATAGGGATGCTTTACGGCGAACAGTGGACATCCTTTATGCTTCAGAGCACCCGTGATACAGATACAGGTATAGATGTAGAATGGCAGGCATATCCGATTGTTGCCAAGTCGGACCGGAGTCTGTTCGTACCGCTACGTTCCAACACTGGGCAATACTTTGCTGTAAAAAAAGGCTTCTCTAATCCGGAAGTTGTTGTAAAGCTCATGAATCTGCATCTGGACATCAACTGGGGGGATCAGGCACAGTATGAAACATACTACAATGACGACTCCCGAGCTGTGTGGATGCTTTCACCAGTAACTCCTTTTCCCGGTAATAAAAATATAGATGCATACAAACAAATTCGGGATGCCAGAAGTACAGGAGACTTCTCGGCTCTGCAGAATGAAGCTCTCGCCATTCACAAACGCATTGTGGCCTATGAATTGGAAGATGTAGAGAGCGGCTGGGGTTGGAAACAAACCTATGGGCCTTCGGGTGCTTTTAGCATTGCAGATTCTTACGAGAAGAACGGCCAACTTCTCTATGATCAATTCACGGGCGGAATTACGGACACGATGGTTGATCGACAAATTATTCTTCGGGATCTTCAGCTTGAAGCCTATATGAACATTATTCTAGGCAGGTCGATAGATGAGTTTGATCAATTCGTTGAGAACTGGCGCAAGCTGGGGGGAGATCAGATCACATCGGAGGTTAACGCGTGGTTTCGCGCCAGCAAGCCAAAGGAGCGCTAATGTTCACTTTATTTTTACAAGGAACCCACTCAGCCTTTGGCATTGGAGGTGAATGTATTGATCAAGATCCCTGCTAAATCATGGTTTAACAGTATATTTGCGCGATTAATAATCACCTATCTGGTATTTGTGCTCCCCCTTATTCTTCTTGGCGTGTATCTGTATCATTGGAGTTATGACAATGCAAGTCAGGAAATATCGTTGTCAACGGAAAGACGGTTGAACCAATATGTAGTGGAATTGAACAGAGAGATAGAATGGATGGAATTACAGCAGTTTGATATCGTTGAGGATCGAAAACTCAATCGTCTAGCCATTCTCTGGGACATGATGGATCAGGTTGAGCGGCGTGATACATTAAATTACCTGACTGAACGACTCGCTTCATTCAAGAATAGCACTGCTTATATCAAAAACGTTCATGTACATATCCCTTCTGTTGGCAAAAGTATATCCGCGATCCAAGGCATCGATGATTTCGATAAAAGTTCTTATCTATATTTCAGTTCAGGCATGCAAGGAAAAGGTACACGTTTCACGGTGAAAGAGGACGCCTTGAACTTAAGTGCCGTCAGGCTGACAGGCACGAGAGGAGAACCCCCGCTTTTTGTCATTCAGGTGGAGCTGGATACATACCATTTTCAGAATGAACTCACACGGCTTAATTTGTACCCGGAGAGTTCAACGTTTCTGATTGAGGACAAAACGGGGCATGCCATCACAGATAAACAACAAGCTAGTGTTATTCTCGCGAATTACCGTGAGCACAGTGTAAAGGGTACACTTGATGGCTTTCGGATGAAGGTGGGGGACACCATGTACCATGTTAGTCAGTTGCATATGGACTCCCTGGGCTTATCCGTAGCTACATATCTACCCGAGGCAATTGTTACCAAGCCACTTAGCAAGTTCTATCATTGGGCTTGGCTGTTTGCAATTACATCATTTGTTGCCATCACGGCGTATCTCTATTCAAGTTACAAGTTGATTCATATCCCGTTGCTGTTGTTGGTGAAAAGATTCAAAAAAATGGAGGGAGGCATGCTCGATGTCCCCATTGCGCATAACCGAAAGGATGAATTTGGCTTCCTCTACACCCGTTTTAATCTAATGATTGAAAATCTTCAATCCCTTATCGATCGAGATTTTAAGAAAACATTGATGATGCAGCGGGCCGAGTTGAAACAGCTTCAATCGCAGATTAATCCTCATTTTCTGTACAATAGCTTCTTTATTCTGAATTCACTGGCAAGGACAGGAGAAACCGAACGTATTGAGCAATTCACGAACATGCTTGGAGAGTATTTCAGGTTCATTACGCGGAATGAAACAGACCATGTGAAGTTGAAAGTGGAAGTTGAGCATTCACGAATCTATACAGAGATTCAACAATTACGATTCTCCAGACGAATCAAAGTTGATTTTGGGCCACTACCTGCTGAGATGGAACATATTAAAGTTCCCAGACTCATTATTCAACCTATTATTGAGAATGCCTACGAACACAGCCTTGAAAAGAATACGGACTCCGGTCTTCTAATTATTGGGTTTAATATGGAAGGTTCATATGCCGAGATCACCGTAGAGGATAATGGAAATGAGTTGGAAGAGCAACACATTCAAACTCTTCAACATCGTTTGCATAAGGACGGAGGTACAGACGAAATGACCGCGTTAATAAATATTCATCGACGTTTGGTCCTGACGTATGGAGAAGGAAGTGGCCTTTTCCTATCCAGAAGTGAACTGCAAGGGTTAAAAGTCACAATTCGAATCCAGTGGAAAGAGGGGGAAAACGAATGTATCGACTTTTGATTGTAGATGACGAGGAGATTATTACGGATAGTCTCTATGAAACGTTCGCCAGACATATACCCGAACAGCTTGATGTATGTAAGGCCTACTCTGCAACAGAAGCATTGTCCTGGATGCAACGGTCGAGAATTGACATTGTTCTAACGGACATCCGTATGCCGGGCATGAGTGGGTTGGAACTGACAGAGCGGATTCAAGCCAGTTGGCCGAATTGTCGCGTCATTTTTCTGACAGGACATAGCGATTTTGATTATGCATATCAAGCTTTTCAGATGGCTAATGTGCGTTACTTGCTCAAAACGGAAGGTTATGACAAGGTGATGTCTGTTGTAGAAGATGTGATGGAAGAGATCCGGCAAAGTCACAGCATGGTTGAGTTGTTGGAACATTCTCATAAAGTCAATTCGCAGCTTGCACTGATACAGCAAAAAGAGTATTTGCGGAAGTTACTTCAAGACTGTACGGCGGTTATAGATTCTACTATGGATATGCAGGACGAATTATTCAAACGAGATATAAGATTACAGAACAACTCACCTGTGTATCTCATACTGGGTCGGTTCAATAATTTGCCAGAAAAAGGTTCGGACCTCACACAAGTCCAAGAATCTGTGCGCATTATCGGCTCTTCTCTGATGAATGAGCGTACAGTGTGCGCAAGTGTAACGGACCATTATGGGGATACGATCTGGCTGCTTCAGCCGAAGCAGGAGGAAGAGATGACAAATGATAAACTTGTGCGATTTCTAGAAGGTACACTGGAACTGGTACAGGAAGCATGCATGGTATCACTCGGCGTATCCATTGCTTTTTCATTAAGTAGTCGCAGCTGCAATTGGTCCGAGTTAACCAAACAATATGAACGTCTGAGATTACTCCAGTGGATGAAAATTGGGGATGGTGTATCCATGGTACTCACGGATCATCGTAATGATCTCTCATCTGATGTACCCAAAGAATCCATGCGGATCTCAAACCGGATCGAGATTATGTCAGGATATTTGGAAACGGGACGAATTCAGCCATTTTACGATATATTTGAGGAGCTTGCAGGAGAACTGCTGCAACAGGAAATTACGATGGAACGTGCCATGGAGACATACTACAATCTGGCATTATTATTGCATTCAACGATCAATCGTTGGGGTCTTCAACAGAAAATCCCGGATCAACGAAGCTTGCTGCACTTAGGGGAGTATACATGCATGAAGGATGCAGTACAATTTCTATATCGTGCTGCTGATGAATTAGTCCGCTACAAAAGATCAAATGAACAGGAACGCGCTAACGTTGTCATTCATTCCTTATGCAGTTACGTCAAGGAGAATCTGGAGAAAGATCTCTCTCTGGTGAGACTGGCAGAACTTCATCATTTTAATCCATCCTATCTGTCGCGATTCTTTAAGCAGGAAATGGGAATAAACGTGTCAGAGTTCATTGACGACTGCCGAATACGGAAAGCCAAAGAATTGCTTCAGAACACAAATCTTATGGTGCGTGAGGTCGCACTTCAAGTGGGGTACGAGGCTGCCCATTCATTTACCCGACTTTTTAAGAAAATAACGGGAATGACTCCCCAAGAATACCGGGAATCCCTTTTGGTACGTTAACGGTGAATACTCTGGAATTGACCAAACCCAAACAACCACAAAAAAACGCAGGAAGTAGAATACATCCCCTGCGTTTTTTTGTGGTTATTATCTAATTGATAAACAAACCGATTCGGCGACCCACCTTTAGGCCGTGTGGATTTTTTGTCTTCTATAAGCATTGGGACTCGATCCGGCATACGCTTTGAACTTTTTATAGAACCAATCAATATCCTTATAACCTACCTCAATAGCAATCTCATATATTCGCAGATTCGTGGAAGACAACAACTGCTGTGCCTTTTCCATACGTTGCTGGAGCATATAATCATTGAAAGACATCTTCTCTTCCAGCTTGAACTTCTGTCCAAGGTACGCACAGTTAAAATGAAGCATGTCAGAGATCTTCTTCAGCGTGATTTCATCACTCAGATGATCCCGTACATAGGCCTTAACGATACGAATAACATGACTGGAGTGCATGGGTTTACCGTTCATTTGAACGGGTGTTTTGAAGAACGACGACGTTTTGTGTGCCGGGTCGGTTTCAAGGTGGGATCTAAGTCCATGCAGACTGTTAAGTAAAGAAGAAGGACTAACAGGATACGGGAGATAATCATTTACCTGATACGTCAGGGCTTTGCGTACAAACCTGAAGTGATCTCTTCCACCCATCAGGAGGATAGGTATCTGACTTTTTTTTCGAATGTCATTGCATAACCAGAGCCCCGCGGTATCAAACCTCTCTGTATGTACCATAACAAGGGAAAAGTCTCGTTCTGACAATGCGGTCAAAGCCTCGGCCGATGAGAACACACAATTTGCGATAGTATATTGAGCTTTGCTCCGTAGCAACATCTGTTGCAACTCTCCGCACAAACGACGGCTGAAATCCACAAGTAAAATATCATACATGAAGCAATACCTCACCTTCTGCTGAATTGTAATGCGCTAGATTAACTGAAATTTGACTTAATTTCATTATGGTAATAAAAGAAAGCGCATACAATGTGCATATTTTTGTAGACAGTGCATTTCTTTACCAATTAAAACCTATAATGCACTTTGCTCGTGCAAAATTACGCAAATCTATATTCAGCCCGGGTAAACATCTGTATTTCGGCAGGTTGTTTGCGCTTTCATTTGAACGATACACTGTGATAGCAAACGACAATCAGGGGGGAAGACGATGAGAAAACACAAGTTCATGCTACTGAGCCTGGTATTTGCGGTCTTATTGGTGATTGCTGCATGCAGTTCTGCACCTACCGCTCAACCCGAGCCGGAAAAGACAACACCACAGGAGGAACAAAAACCCGCGGAAACCGAGCCAAAGAATGAAAACTCCACGCCAGAAATGGACTTTGACATGGGTGGCAGAACGATCAAGGTTGTTGCTTGGTGGGACATGGAAATACAGGGGAACAACCCGGACAACATTCAACGCCTTGAGAATCTCGAAGCGCTGAAGAAAAAACACAACTTTAATATTGAATATGTTTCCATCGATTTTGGTGAATATCAGGAAAAAGTAGTTGCTTCCCTGATGGCCGGTGAACCGCTTGGCGATCTGGTGAGACTGGGCAAAAACTATGCCATTCCGGCATTGACCAAACAGGATCTGTTATGGCCGGTGGATGATTATATTAAAAACGACAAGGTATTCAACCAGAAAACAACCAAGGAATACATGCAGTATGAAGGCAAAGGTTACGGCTTTACCGAGGACCAGTCCTCGTTTATCAACGGGATTTTCTATAATCGCACACTCATGCAAGAGCTCGGCTTGAAGCCACTTCAGGAGTATGTGGATGCCGATGAATGGAACTGGGATACGTTTATCAGCGTTGCCAAGCAAGCGAACAAAGATCGAAACAATGATGGCAAGCTAGACACTTGGGGACTCGCTCAAACGGGCTTGCTGGAACCGATTCTGTATTCCAACGAGGCTTCTCTGACCAAAGAGGATAAGCAGAACCTGGAAGATCCAAAAACGAAAGAAGCGTTGAACTTCCTGTCCAAACTGGCTACCGAGAAGGTCGGTAGAGCTTCTGAGGGCGGAGATTGGACAGAGCCATCCACGTTCTTCCGTCAAGGCAACACCTTGATGTATTCAGGTGCCATGTACGAAGTTGAAGGTATTATGACGGATATGAAGGACTACGATATTGGTTTTGTACCGTTTCCAAAAGGTCCAAGTGCAACAGCGTATCACTCCGGTGAGTCACGTTACCAAGCTATAACGATTCCAAAAGCAGTAGAGAATCCGGAACAACTGATGTACATCTGGGAGAAAATTAATGAGATCGAATCGATCTATGAGTATCCGGGACAATCCACACTGGAGACACATCTGACCGATGAAGCAGATATCAACAACGCCAGAGAGGTTGCGGAAGGTATGTTGGTTCTCGACCATAACACATTCCCGTCCTTGCCGTTCTGGGATTTTGATGGGGAACTCAAAGAAGGGGTATCCGTATCTACGCTGATCGAGAAATACAAGGCTCCTTTCCAGGCTGCGATTGATGAGGTTTACAAATAAGTATCACGTTACACGGGCAGAACGCACCAGTGAAGGTGCGGTCTGTCCGGGTTAGTCAATCGTTCAGTTCTCTCAACGCTTACAGGAAAGGGGATACATTCAAACATGCGGTCACGTAAGAAAAAGGGACTAATCCTGGTGCTTGTCCTGGCCTTGGTGCTCTCCATATGGACACTATATCCATCGCGGGATCGTAATCCGGGAACGGTACATGCGCTTGAGGACTTTGAGGCGGTATCGGGAACCGAGGATTCATTCAGTTATGAGCATTATCTGACTGCTAATGATAATACGGCCAAACCGGATGAAATTGTACGCATCGAAGGCGAATCTTATGTTCAGGCAGAGGATGGAGAATTTGAGGTTGTGCAAGGGTACGCCGGATTAGACGGAAATGCCGTAATTACGCCGGAAACTGGAACCATTCGCTGGGATGTTCCCGTTCAAGTGAGCGGTTTGTACAACATTCGCATTCACTATTATCCCGTAGAAGGCAAAAGCTCCGGGATCGAACGCAGGCTTGAGCTTAATGGTAAGGTCCCGTTCAGAGGGGCCGATATTCTTCTGTTTGACAGGGTATGGGGGAATCGCGAGGACAACGTCCGGCAGGACGATCGTGGCAACGAGCTTAGACCAAGACAAGTGGAACAGCCCGAATGGCAGCTGACTTCCTTCAAGGACAGCGCAGGGTACTTCGAGGAACCGTTTCAGTTTTATTTTGAAAAAGGCAGTCAGAAGTTATCGCTTACTTCATTAAGAGAAAGCATGGCGATCGATTATATTGAGCTATATCAAGAAAGCGAAGTTCCTTCCTATGCAGAGCTGGAGCAAACCTATGCCTCACTCGGTTTGAAACAATCGGCTCCTGTCATGCTGAAAGTACAGGGGGAGGAAGCTGTCAGCAAATCATCCCCTACACTGGCACCAATCTCGGACCGATCAAGCCCTTCACTCGAGCCTTATAATGTATCGAAAATTCGGATGAACGCCATCGGGGGCATTAACTGGAAACTGCCGGGCGAATGGATTGAATGGGAAATTGACGTGCCTGAAGACGGACTGTATCAACTGGCGCTTAAGGTAAAGCAGGATCAATTGCGTGGCATCTATGCCACCCGCAGTCTGACGATTAACGGCGAAGTTCCGTTTAAGGAAATGAAACGCATTCGATTTAACTACAGCCCGGCCTGGCAAACTCAGGTGTTGGGTTCGGGAGAGGATAAGCCATATCAGTTTCATCTTGAAAAAGGGAAACACCGAATCCGAATGACAGTTACACTTGGCGACATCGCTCCGCTGCTGCGGACCGTGGAATCCAGCGTGCTGGAACTGAATGAGATGTATCGCAAAATATTAATGATCACCTCCAACAGTCCGGACCCACTGCGGGATTACCAGCTGGAACGGCGTATTCCAGAGATGACGGAGGTGTTTGAACGACAAGCTGACACCTTGCGCTCCGTTGCAGATTACCTGGAAAAGGCCACGGGTGAGCAAAGTGACAAAGTGGCCGTACTGCACGCTATGGTATTGCAGCTTGAAGATATGGCGGCCAGACCAGAGACGGTTCCCAAACGGCTGGATACGTTCAAAATTAACGTAGGTGGTCTCGGCACATGGATTCTATCGGTACGTGAACAGCCGATTACGTTGGATTACCTTGTTGTATCTCCGCCGGGTGAATCGTTGCCCAAAGCGGAAGCGAGCACCGTCCAGCAGGTGAAGCACGAACTGGGCGCATATGTTGCCTCGTATACCGAAGATTACGACAGCATTGGCAACGTGGAACAAAAGAAGGATGCCATCACCGTATGGATCACGACCGGACGAGATCAGGCCCAAGTACTGAAAGGCATGATCGACGATTCGTTTACCCCGGATACGGATGTGTCCGTGCAGTTACGTCTCGTTCCGCCTAATATTTTACTGCCCGCAACACTCTCGGGGGAAGGCCCGGATGTAGCCATGCAGATGGGCGAAGACATTCCGGTGAACTATGCGATGAGGAATGCAACGGCGGATCT
This sequence comes from Paenibacillus sp. FSL M7-1414, assembly GCF_038003195.1. Classification (NCBI taxonomy): domain Bacteria; kingdom Bacillati; phylum Bacillota; class Bacilli; order Caryophanales; family Paenibacillaceae; genus Paenibacillus; species Paenibacillus sp. FSL M7-1414. The sequence continues at coordinate 3,378,390 of NZ_JBBOOS010000001.1, forward strand.
GAGCCAGTTCCCTGATTTCGAGGAAATTTCGGGCAGGTTCCGTGAAAGCGGATTGACGCCATACCGCTACAACGACGGGGTATATGCCCTTCCGGAGCAGCAGCATTTTCCAATGCTCTTTTACCGCAAAGATATTCTGAATGAACTGGGCCTCGAACCGCCAAAAACGTGGCAAGACGTATATAACGCCATCGCCGTGCTGCAGAAGCATAACATGGAGTTTTATCTACCGATTGAGGATACGCTGAACAATGCCAACCTGGTTCCGAATTCAACCTTTGCGATGTTGTTATATCAGAATGACGGAACGTTCTACACCGAAGACCAGAAGAAAAGTGCACTGGATTCGGAGATTTCAATGGACGCGTTCAAACGTTGGACACAATTTTATACCAATTACAAGTTTCCGCTCAAAGCTGACTTTCCGAACCGGTTCCGTACCGGGGAAATGCCGATCGGAATTGCTGATTACACCACGTATAACATGCTGACGGTTATGGCTCCGGAAATCCGCAATCTCTGGGACTTTACGATTGTTCCGGGTACACAGCTTCCGGATGGATCCATACGGCATGAAGTGGCCAGCGCTACGAGCGCGGTGATGATGCTCGAAAATGCCGACAACAAGGAAGCGGCGTGGAAGTTCATGAAGTGGTGGACTGCTGAGCAGACCCAGATTGAATACGGGAGAGAAATGGAAGGTCTTATGGGAGCGGCTGCCCGTTACCCGACGGCCAATATCGAAGCCTTGAAGCAATTGCCTTGGCCTGTGAAGGATTATCAAAATCTCGAGAAACAATGGGAATGGGTACAGGGAATCCCGCAGCTTCCTGGAGGTTACTTCACGGGACGACATCTGGACAACGCCTTCCGTAAGGTGGTCAATGCAAATGAAAATCCGCGTGAAGCCTTATCGGACTATGTATTGTACATTGATGATGAAATTGAGTTGAAACGCAAGGAATTTAATCTGAAATAGAGGAAAGGGAGGGTAACGGTTGCAAGCTAAAACTACCAAGACAGCCGCCGCTCCTGCCGTCCATACCCGCCAGGTCGGCTGGTGGTCCCTATTGAAGCGGGATCTGTATCTCAGCAGGCATTATTATGTATTGATGGCACCGTTTATGCTGATTTTTTTCATGTTTACTGTCATTCCGGTCGGCATTTCACTTGGGCTCAGCTTTTTTCACTTCAATATGCTGGAGCTGCCGCGATTTGTCGGCTGGCAGAACTATTCCCGGCTTTTCCTGAACGATGACGTATTTCTGATCGCGCTCAAAAACACGCTGCTTTTTGCCGTAATTACAGGCCCTCTCAGTTATATAGCCTGCTTTTTGTTTGCGTGGATCATCAATGAGCTGTCTCCTAAAATTCGGGCGGTCATGACGCTGGTTTTCTATGCCCCATCCATATCGGGCAACGTCTTTTTCATCTGGCTGATCATCTTCTCGGGTGACAGCTACGGGTATATGAACGGCTTCCTGATGCGCCTTGGCGTCGTACTGGAACCGATCCAATGGCTCGCAGACGAGAAGTATGTACTGGCAATCGTCATTATTGTACAGCTGTGGCTGAGCCTGGGAACCAGCTTCCTGGCCTTTATTGCAGGACTGCAAACCATTGATCGTTCTCTGGTTGAAGCAGGAACCGTAGACGGGATCAAAAATCGCTGGCAGGAGCTCTGGTACATCACCTTGCCTTCGATGAGACCGCAGCTGATGTTTGGTGCGGTAATGCAGATTACCGCTTCCTTCGCCGTAGCTGAGATCTCCATCGCACTGGCAGGTTTCCCGAGCGTAAACTATGCGGCACACACAGTTGTCACACATCTGATGGACTTCGGAACCATTCGTTTCGAGATGGGCTATGCCTCGGCCATCGCAACGGTTCTGTTTGCCCTGATGCTGGGTACAAACGTTTTCACGCAAAAAATGCTTAGAAAGATAGGTGAATGACGATGACCAGCAAAGTACGTGCCGTGTTTGGCATGCCAAAAAGGCTTAATCGGTCATTTACCGTCAGCCTGATGTTATTTGCATTGCTGGGCGTGTTCGGCTCCTTTATGGTGCTTCCGCTCATCTATGCTGTCAACAATGCATTCAAGCCGCTGGATGAGCTGTTTATTTTCCCGCCGCGCTTCTGGGTGAACAATCCGACAACGGAGAATTTTGCCGATCTGATCAATCTCATGGGCAATTCGTGGGTGCCGTTATCCCGCTATATTGCCAACACATTGCTCATTACGATACTTGGCACAGCGGGGCATATCCTTCTTGCATCTGCAGCAGCTTATCCGCTGGCGAAGTATCGTTTTCCGGGTTCCAAAGTGTTGTTCACCATTGTCATTCTGTCCCTGATGTTCTCGCCGCATGTTACGGCGATTCCGAACTACATGGTCATGTCCTGGCTTGGCTGGATTAACACTCATGCCTCCATAATTGTGCCATCACTTGCGTTCTCGCTGGGACTTTTCCTGATGAAACAGTTCATGGAGCAGATTCCCGATGCTTTGCTGGAGGCAGCCAAAATCGACGGAGCCAATGAATACCGGATATTCTGGAGCATCGTGATGCCCAATGTGAAGCCGGCATGGCTCACGCTCATGATCCTGCAGTTTCCAGCGTTATGGGGAACGGATGGCGGGAGTTTCATCTACAGTGAAAATCTCAAAACGCTGCATTATGCGCTCAGTCAGATTGTGCAGGGAGGGATTGCAAGAGCTGGTGTAGGTGCGGCTGTTGCTTTGCTGCTGATGATCGTACCGATCACTCTGTTTATCATCTCTCAGAGCAGTGTTATGCAGACGATGGCCACTTCGGGCATGAAAGAATAGAAAGGAGGCAGCGAGGTGCGAAGAAGCACATGGAAAAAACGTAAATCGATCATCATGGGCATGATCTGCCTCCTGTTGTTCGTTCAAGAGGCGCCCTACGTGAATGCAGACGGTAAAACGGATGCGTATCATTATTCCTTCTGGGGTGACGCAGTTCCTTCACCGGCGGCATATGAGGCAACAACCATTATCACCGGCAAGAAGCTGAACACAACTCCTATGAAAGAGCCAAGTGACATGCATGTTACCGCCAATCAGCACGTCTTTGTGCTCGATTCGGGCAATGGCCGCATCATTGAGATGGATCGCAACTTCAAGCTGGTACGGACGATTGATTCATTTGAGCAGGAAGGCAAGGAAGATCATTTTAAAAATCCACAGGGATTGTACGTCACGGAAAAAGGCCATCTGCTGGTCGCTGATTCGGATAATCACCGGGTGGTGCATCTGGATGAACAGGGGAAGCTGGTCAAGATCGTGTCTGAACCAAAATCGGATCTGCTTAAAGAAGACTTCCAGTTTAAACCGATGCGGATTGTTATGGACAAAGGGGAGCGTATCTACGTCATGGCCGAAGGCGTATTTGATGGATTCATGGAGTTCAGCGCCGATGGTACGTTCTCTTCCTTCATTGGAGCGAACAGAGTTCAGGTGGACCCGGTGGAGTATCTGTGGAAACGGTTTGCAACACGGGAGCAGCGGAGCCAGATGGTGATGTTCACTCCAACGGAATTTACCAATCTGGATATGGATGAAGAGGGCTTCATCTACGCCACTAGCGGGGATCGCGGCAAAGATCCGGTCAAGAAGCTGAATGCCCAGGGTACAGACATTTTGCGCAGAGAAGGCTATCAGACTCCGCAGGGTGATTTGCTGTATACCCAAGAAGCAGGGCCATCCCGCCTGATTGATGTGGATGTGGGTGACAGTGACATGTATTCCGTACTGGATTCCAGCAAGGGCCGAATCTTTACCTACAATGGAGACGGATATCTGCTCCATATTTATGGGGGCATCGGGAACCGGCTGGGCCAGTTTAATACACCTGTTGCCCTGGAACGTGCGGGAGACCGGATGTTAGTTCTGGATAAAGCGCTGGGTGAAATCACCGTCTTTCAAACAACTGAATACGGACGTACACTCCACGAAGCGGTGCGCAGCTACTATAACGGTGATGAAGATCAATCTTCGGTGCTGTTTGCCCAAGCTGCCGAGATGAACGCTAACTTGGAATATGCGTATGCGGGAATTGGCAAAGCATTGCTTCGTCAGAAGGAATACGCCGAGTCTGCGAAATATTTCAAGCGCAGCATGGAGCCCAAAGGGTATTCCAAAGCTTTTCTTTTGTACCGCAAAGAGCTGATGCGTGAGCATTTTTCATGGATGATGTCCGGTATATTCCTGGCTGTCGCTGCGATTGTCACCGTCATCATCGTTCGCAGGCAGAAAAGGAGGACTACGAATGCAGGCATCAAGTAAGCAACTATACCAGTACCCGCTGCATCTGATTTTTCATCCGTTTGACGGATACTGGGAATTGAAGTATGAACGGAACCAGAGAAACTCACTGCTGATTGCTTTCATGATCCTGGTGCTTCTGGTCATCACCAAAATTTTGCATGCCCAGTACAGCGGTTTTCTCATTAATCTCAGTAATCCAAAGTACCTGAACAGTCTGCTCGAAATGTTATATGTCATTATACCGGTACTGTTTTGGTGTGTGGCTAACTGGTCGTTAACCACATTGATGGACGGGGAAGGCAAGTTCTCCGAGATTTTCATGTCAACGTGCTTTGCACTGGTACCGTTGTTACTCATTCATTTTCCATGGATCTGGCTGAGTCTTGTGATCTCTGCGCAGGAAACTGCCTTTTATTATTTCTCCAATGCACTTGCCATTGCGTGGACGGTATATCTGTTATTTGTAGGGAATATGACGGTTCATCAGTACACACCAGCCAAAACGGTGCTCACGATGCTGCTGACACTTGTGGCGATGGCGTTTATGGCATTTCTGTGCCTGTTATTCTTCAGTCTTGTACAGCAGATTGTATCGTTTGTCGTAACCATCTATCAGGAATTAGTGCTTCGGGGCTAAGGGAGGAGGAATTTGTTATGAATTATACCGTAGCCAAAAAAATAACAGGAATGCTGCTCGCGGGCAGTCTGCTTCTGGGCGGTTGTCAATTCTCGCCAACACCGCTCGCTCACGAGACAGTGACTGCCGCTGATCAGACGGACTTTCCCTCCCTGCCTCCCGGAGAGAAACTGAAATCATCGTTCAGCGATGTCCGCCTTCCCGGCATGGTAGGTATTGCGCAGAATGCTGCGCTGCAGTTGTTCATTAACGAAGAGACTGCCGAGATTGCAGTGATTCACACGCAGAGCGGGCAGATCTGGCGCAGCAATCCTGCAGATCGTGAGCAGGATGGGGTTGCTGCCGGGATAAACAAAGACCTTTTGTCATCACAAACGAAGCTCAGCTTCTTCAACAGCCTCGGACAGAGCAGCACCGTAAATTCCTTCACGGATAGTGTTGCACACAAGCAGATAAGCTACGAGGTGCTGCCAAGCGGCGTGCGGGTCCACTACCAGTTTGGAAGCACTGAGCGATCCATAGAAGACTTGCCGATGAAGATCAGCAAGGAGCGATTCGAACAAAGGCTGCTTGCACAGCTAGACAAGGCCGGGCAACGGGCCTTGAAGGTCGGCTATGCGGAAGACAAGGATGAAGGCGCTTACGTCCGGATTGATAAGGCGATGCAAGGATTGCAATTGTCCCGGGCCTTGAAGGCTTTTGACACAGCCGGTTACACATCGGAGGATCTGGCTCAGGATCATGCCGAGTTTGGCATTGAAGAGGAACGAAGTGGACCACGGCTGTTTATGCTTACGATGGAATATGAGCTGGATGGAGAGGATCTGCTTGTACGTGTTCCGTCCTCAGGCATTCATTTTCCGGAGGAATATCCGATCAACAGCATATCTGTAATGGATTATTTCGGGGCCGGGGGTTCAGAAGAAGAGGGCTCCATACTGGTGCCGGACGGTTCTGGAGCGCTGATCCATTTTAACAATGGCAAGCTGCAGTATCCTGCCTACCAACAAGATATATACGGACCGGATATGACCATGAAACTACGGGAAGCAAGTTCGAATGAAGCCAGAGCCAGGTTGCCGGTATTTGGACTGATTCGGAAAGAGGGAGCTTTCCTGGGCATTATTGAACAAGGGGATGCCGTTGCAGTTGTGAATGCCGATATCAGCGGCAAACTGAACAGCTACAACAACGTATATCCCAGCTTCTATGTGGTGAACAAGAGCGATGTGACGCTTCAGGCAAGTGATATGGTTCGTACACTTCCGAAATTCCAGAAGAAACCGACCGCGTCTGATTTCGTCGTTCGATATGCTTTTGTGGGGGGGGATAAGGCCTCGTACTCAGGGCTTGCATCACTCTATCGGGATTATCTGATGCAAAACGGCGGACTTCCCGAGTTGAACGCCAGCAAGGAGCAGAGTAACGTTCCCTTTTATCTGCAACTGTTCGGTGGCATGACAACAAGACAGCATATGCTGGGCATACCGTATGATTCAACGGAGGCTTTGACCACGTTTGATGAAGCCAAAAACATTCTCTCCGCCTTGACGGAGAAGAAGGTATCCAATATTCAGGTGCGCTATGCAGGATGGCTTAACGGCGGGCTTCATCATCGACTGCCGGATTCCATCCAAGTAGACGGCGCGGTAGGCGGGAAAAAGGGATTGCGGGATTTCAGCGCATACACACAAGAAGCGGGTATCGGTTTCTATCCCGATATCGCTCTGCTGAATGTGCAATCCAAAAAAGGGTTTAAACCGTCCAAAGAAGCTTCACGCACATTAACTCAGGAACCCGCGGTCTTGTATCCGATGAACCAGGCCATCCAGCGGCGGGACCGGGATCGTTCACCATCCTATGTGCTTTCGCCCAACATGCTGGAGGACGTGACGGCAGACATGTTAGATGAGTTGAGGTCCCTTCAAAAGGATGGACTGTCGCTAAGCCTGAATGATCTGGCAGCTCAGTTAAACAGCGATATGAATCCGAAAAAGCTGGTGGACCGAACACAAGCGCTTGGCTCCGTGAAGAAGGTACTTGAACAGATCGGGCAGCAGGCTGGCTCGCTTGTTGCTGAAGGCGGGAACGCTTATGCCCTGCCGTATGTAACTGGTCTGACAGATGCGCCGATGACCAGCAGTCGTTTCAAGCTGGAGGATGAAGAGATTCCGTTCTATCAGCTCGTTGTACACGGCAGCATCGGTTATACGGGGACGCCATACAATCTCTCCACATATACCAATGCAAGGCAATATGTGCTGAAGCTGATTGAATATGGAGCCAGCCCTTACTTTGCATGGTTCAATGCGCCAAACCATGTTGTGAAAGAAACGGATTATGATGATCTCTACGCGGCGAATTATGAACAATGGATCGATCTGGCTGCCGAGATCTACAACGAGGTGAACCAGGTGAACCAGCCGTTTGCCGGACGTTCCATGATGTCCCATGAATCCCTGGAGGAGGGTGTCTTCCGGACAACATATGAAGGTGGCGGGTTCGTAATCGTCAATTATAACGACTTCCCTGTAGAAGTTGACAACGATACAGTGGAAGCCCAAAGCTATGTGACTGGTGGTGAGCAGCTCTGAAGACGCTCCTGAAATGGAAATGGGGAAGTCGTACGTATGCTCAGCAGAAAGCCATGTGGGGCGTAATCTACGTGCTTCCCTGGCTCATTGGTTTTGTGTTGTTTTTCTTCATTCCGCTGTTAGCCTCTCTGCGATACAGCATGAGTACAATTCAGGCTAACGCAGAAGGCATAGCGATTCAGTTCAACGGTGTTGCCAATTACATTCAGGCGCTGACCGTCAATACAAGCTTTAACCGTGCGTTAATTGAGGCGATCACAGACGTGCTCATCAACGTACCGCTTATCGTTATATTCAGTCTGTTCCTTGCCGTCATCCTGAATCAGAAGTTCAGGGGCCGGGCTGTAGCGCGGTCGATCTTTTTCCTGCCCGTTATTCTGGCATCGGGAGTGATTATGACACTGGAGAGCACCAGCCTGATTGAAGCGGTTAATCAGAGCAGCACAGGTGGAAGCTCACTCGGGACATTTGAACTCGAAAATCTGATGGTTAACGCCGGAGTGAGCGATTGGATCGTCACGTATCTGAGTAGCGCCGTAGATCGGATCTATCAGATCGTCAGTCAATCCGGTGTACAGATTTTGATCTTTTTGGCAGGGATCCAGACGATTTCCCCTCAACTGTATGAGGCTTCGAAGATGGAAGGGGCAACGGGTTATGAAGCCTTTTGGAAAATTACGTTCCCAATGGTCAGCCCGCTTATTTTTGTCAATGCGATCTATACAATCATTGATTCGTTTGCCAATAACGCCATGACGGAACTGATCCGGGATACCGGCTTCGTCAAATTTGACTTTGGATTAAGTTCTGCCATGGCATGGGTCTACTTTCTGGCCATTGCCATCATTCTGGTTATCGTAAACATCATTTTCTCGAAGCGAGTCTTCTATCAAGATTAGAAAGGAGGGTGTCCCACGTGACAACATCACGATTATTATCGCTGGAGCATTGGAAAGGCTGGCTGTGGGCCATGATCCGATTCGTTCTGATTACCGGGCTTTCCTTCGTTATCCTGTTTCCCATATTTCAGAAGGTTTCCACATCCATCAAAGCTAAAGGTGATCTGTATTCGGCAGTGGTGGTGTGGATTCCACAGAACTTCTCCATCGACAATTTCAAAGAGGCGATACGCGTAATGGATTACTGGGCAACGCTGTTTAATACGTTTGCCCTGTCTGCAACGACTACACTGTTGACTACAGCATCCTGTGCACTTGCAGGATACGGATTCGCCAGACTGAAATTCAGGGGAAGCAACTGGCTGTTTGCTGGTGTAATTCTGACGATTCTTGTACCGCCAACGACCATTCTCATTCCGGTATACCTGAATCTGAAAAGCTTTGATCTCATGGGGCTTATGACGCTTATAGCCGGCAAACCTGTTAATTTGCTTAATACCTATTGGCCGTTTATTCTGACGGCGATTACGGCCAATTCACTTAAGGCCGGCTTGTACATCTTTATCTTCCGGCAATTCTTCAGAGGTATTCCGAAGGAAGTGGAGGAGGCGGCCTATGTGGACGGCGCGGGCATCGGACGAACATTTTCAAGAATCATGCTGCCCAATGCCATTCCGTCCATGGTAACAGTCATGCTGTTTTCCTTCGTATGGCAGTGGAACGACAGCTTTTATACGACGACTTATCTGACTTCAAGTAAAGTCATGTCGACTCAGTTATCGTCCCTTCCGTATAATCTGGCCCAGCAGGTTACTGACGGTGCAGCTTCCCAGGCCGATCCGTTCTATTTGAGCATGATCCAAGATACAGGAATTCTTCTTGCCATTCTGCCTTTGATCATCATCTATTTGTTTGTGCAACGATATTTCGTAGAGAGTGTAGAGCGTACGGGAATCGTCGGTTAAGTTCTTCTGTACGTTAGGAGTGGGATCAGACTGGAAGAGGGAGGAGGAACTTCATGCAACATTCCATCTGTGAAAAGGGGGCATGTAACGATCTCATGAACGTCTGCTCACAGCAGAACCGGGATCCTTCCCTGCGCAGGATCCCCCTGCTGGTGTGGAACGGGCTGCGGGAGCGGGCGCCGACCCTGAGCGATCTGTTTGATCAGAGATACTCTGACGGAACTTACCTCGCATTATTGCAAGGCAATATATCAGATCAGGAGGAATTAAAGTGAAGAAGTTCATGACATCTTGTAAACTTGTACTCATTCTGGCTTTATTGATCACAATTGCTCCATGGGGAGGCAGCCGTGCCGAAGCATGGGTGGGCATGCCGATGGGCAAGCTGCACGTAAACGGCAAAAACCTGGTGAACAGCAACAACCAGCCTGTGCTACTGAACGGTTGGCATCAACCCTCAGGTGCCTACTGGACATATCAGGACAGCAATTATTATCTCAATCTGCACGGCAATAACCGTCATGCAGCTACACTGGCTTATCTGAAAGACATTACCGATACTTTTGCTGACACCAGCGCGAAGTACGGAAGCAATCATGGCTGGAATATGAATCAGGTGCGTCTGTTCATCGATCGTCAGGACATGGGAGATGTGGCTGCTGGTACATATAACTTTGCCGGTGTGCAGACCGTTACGCAAAATGTAATTATTCCGTACATTCAATATGCCAAAACAAAAGGTGTCTATGTTGTCCTGGGACTGGACTTCACACTGAAGGATGATCAGGCAACAACACCTGCCAACCTGCAAAAATTCAACGAAATCTGGGGTTATCTCGCTTCACGCCCGGAGATCAAAAGTGCAGACAACGTTCACTTCGAACTGATCAACGAACCGGTGAAATCCTATGCCAATGGACATTGGGGTGGATACAACGGGGAAAATGACTTTGTGGATCACTGGAATGACTTGCGTAATTTCCAAAATTCCATGATTTCAACAATTCGCAGCAAAGGTGCGGACAACGTCATCTGGGCGGCAGGTCTGGGATACAACCAATTTTACAGCTTGACGGCAAGCCATCCATTGACTGATCCGCTCAATAACTATGGATATGCGGTTCACTGGTACCCTGGTTATGGCGCATATGACAACTTCTCTATCCTGCAAGACCAGTGGAATACCAACGTGAAGGCAGCTGCTGACAAATATCCGATTAATATTACCGAGGTAACCTGGTTCAAAAACAAACCTGGCGATTCGGCCTATTGGAACTTGTTTAATGGCAGCAATGAAGGTTTTGGCACCAATACCAAAACGATTTTCAACGCATCAGGCAATGTCAGCATTGCAGCTCATATGAACGGATTCATTCTAAGTGAAGGACCACGAAGCTCCTTTGCCGACCCAACGGCTGGACTGAAATGGGATGGAGATGCTTCACGGAGTGCCATGGGACGATTCCTGTTCAACTGGTACCATGAACGTGCCCAGACTTATCCGGGCAGTGGACAAGGTGGCGGACCGACAACGGGTCTTGTATCCGGTGCAACTTATAAAATCGTAGCCCGGCATTCCAACAAAGTTGTTGATGTTCCTGGTGGTCAAAATGAAAATAATCTTCAGCTCCAGCAGTGGAGCGATCTGGGCGGTAACCCTCAGAAGTGGGTTCTGACTTCGATCGGTAACGGCAACTATACACTGACAAGTGTGAACTCGCCGGACAAAGTCATCGACATTCGCAACGGTACCCTCACCAATGGGGAAGCGGTTCAACTCATGAGCAATCTGAACACAACCGCTCAGCATTTTAAGGTCAACGATCTTGGTAACGGGTACTGGAGTATCATTAACGTGAACAGCAATAAAGCGATTGAAGTGGCAAACGCTTCCACTTCGGATGGAGCCAAGCTGCAGCAGAACACCTACACAGGTGCTACAAACCAACAATGGAAATTTGTTGCCGTTAGCAACTAATAGCACAACGTTAAACAAAAACCTCCCCAAGTCATTCCATGTCTTGGGGAGGTTTTTTGCGTTTATTTTTGATACTTTGTGATGGATGTCATGCGAAGGTAAAATACAACTATATTTGTGCGCTAACCCGCAGACCAACAATTATTTTCATGCAAGCATTGTACGCTACAGTATGTAAATGTACCATAAGGAAGAAGTTGTACCTTCACCAGGAAGAAATGCCCGGTGTATCATTGAACAGCTACCTTAACACAGAGAAATGTAAGCGCTTGATAAAAAAAGGGAGGGTACATATGCAGCTCCTATGGTCCAAATTTTCACCCGTATTCCGCCGATTCCTCATTTCGTATCTTGTCATTCTGATGATTCCTCAAATTGCGGGATATGCCTCTTACCGAGCTTCCATTGAAGCGGCCCGTTCCAGCTCCATTGAGAACAGTTTGAAGTCGCTGAGTCTTGGCAAAGAGATCATTGAGCGAAATCTTCTTCAAGTCGAAGCTTTTACCAGACAGCTTGCCGTCAATCCCGATTTGCAAAATTTAATTGCTGGGCCAAAGCCGCATGATCTCTACAATGTCTACGGTATGAACCGTATGCAGCGGAGCCTCTCCATGTACAGCAGTACCAATGATTACTTGTCCCATTTCTTCATTCACATACCAAACTACAATGCCATCATCACACCAAGAACTGTGTATTATCGTCCAGAGCATTATTATGCTGCCAATCAGCTGGACGGTATGTCGTTTGAACAATGGCATGACCAAATTCTCAAACAACCACACTTTAATGAAATCATACCGCTTCGAAACTATAAACGTGAAATACTCGGCACTGTGCTTGCAGACGTTCCCGCCATTACGTTTCTGCAATCTCTGCCTTTGAACAGCTTCAACAAACCGCAAGCGACGATTGGTGTCATGATTGATCAGGATCAGATGGCCAGCCTCACTCAAAATATTGTGGATCAATATGGCGGCTGGACTCTCGTCACTGATGCGGAAGGGCAGATCATTTTCTCCCATGGCATTGAACAAGCCGAAGCCGAGCAAATGGCACAGAGTCGCCAGAAAGAAGGTAACGCTGCGGAAACGGAGCTGAACGTGCAGAGTGTACAGCCTGGAAGTGATGGTCGGCTGCTGATATCGATGCAGTCCAGTCAAAATGGATGGAATTACATGGCAGGGATTCCGGAGAAAGCACTCATGACAAAAGCGGACCAAATCAAACAAGTCACGCTGGTCTTTACTTTGGCAACCATTGCCTTGGGACTGTTATTCGGGCTGGTTCTGGCCTATCGGAATAGTGCACCCGTATACAGATTGTTGGCCTCTTTTCGGGAACAAATCACCGATTCCCCAGGCAGACGGGGCAATGAATATGATTTTTTGGCAAGCCATATTAACAATCTCATTGCCAATAATGACTCACTTAAAAACGCCATGAATGAGCAGATTCCGTTATTGAGAGACGGTTTTATCAAACGTTTGTTAACGGGAGAAGTCTATACCTCACTTGAGTTGGAGGTTATCTCATCCCAGGCGCACATTTCTCTTCATAGCAGCAAGGGCTTGGCAGGCTTAGTGAAGGTAAACGGATATGCCAATCCGGACAGTGAAGAAACGATTCATGAACTGGGTGTCGCAAGGCTGCTCATCAAACAGGTACTTACAGAGTGGAATGCGCAGCTGCTGATCACGGATTGGGGAACAGACCAGATCGCTTTTGCCTGTCCATTGGATGAGAACCAACTGAATGAAGCTATAGGGAGATGTGAAAAAGAGCTGAACACCTTGATGGAAGTGATCTACCGGGAGCATCGGATATCCACAACAATTGGCACAGGTGCAGCTTACGAGGTCTGGAATGATGCAGGGCGTTCCTTTGACGAAGCCAAACAAGCTCTGGATTATGCCATTCATATGGGAACAGATCATCTGGTGAGATTTGAAGATACGATGAAGGAAAATGAAATGTTCTATTATCCGATTGAGTCTGAACAGCGCCTGCTGAACACAATCAAAGTCGGTGAGCCTGAAGAGGCGATACGCATTCTGGAGCAATTGTTTCTTCGTAATTTAGAGGAGCGGGAACTGTCCTACGAGATGACACAGCAGTTCATCATGGAACTGAAGGGGACTTTTCTGAAGCTGGACGAACCAAAATTCAAGTTGGATGCCTCCCTGCTGGAGGAATATAAAACCCGGGTGACATCCATTCAGATGACAGAAACGATTACTTCGCTGCGGGCAAAATTCAAACGGTTAACGGAAGACATCTGCGGTGATTTCCAGAGAAGAAGAGCAGGAGCACATGCGGATACTGTAAGCGAAATGATTTGTTTTATCCAACAACATTATGGGGATGCAAACTTGACGATCTATCGGATTGCCGAGCACATGAGCAAATCCGAGAAGTTTATATCCCAACTGTTCAAAGAACATACGGGAGAGAATCTTTCCGATTATGTAGAACGGGTACGCATTGATGCTGCCTCGAACTTGTTGCACTCCACTGGTCAGACCATTGACGAGATAGCGGAGGCCACCGGGTATAACAGTGCACATTCATTCCGCCGAGCTTTCAAGCGGGTACGCGGCATTTCTCCGAGTGTATTTCGGAAAATGGACGTTCATAGCGGTTAATGTAGGCTGTTTCTCGGGAACTATATTCGCTTTTTGTACTTTCTCAGCGTAACTGTACCTTTACGCATCCCCAGCGCAATCTTATGATTACTCAAAAAGTAAGCGCTACCAAGTTGAGCTGAAGTTCAGCACGATTTGGAGCCAAGAATGGGGGGATGATTCTGAGAACCACAATGACCAGTGAATCAAAGTCCGTGAAGAAACCAAGTAAAGCGTTTGCCTTGAAGCAAGCATTATCCAGAAGCTGGAGGCGACATTGGCAGCTATATCTGCTGATCCTGCCACCGATTGCTTACTTTATTATTTTCAAGTATGTACCCATGGTGAATGCGGTCCTGGCATTTAAAGATTACAACGTCATCAAGGGGATCTGGGGCAGTCCGTGGGCCGGAACCAAGTATTTCGAATTACTTTTTAAAAATCCGGCGTTTGTCATGCTGATCAAGAACACACTCTACATTTCGTTTTACAGCCTGATCGTTGGTTTCCCGATTCCTATATTACTGGCGCTCGCGCTGAACGAAATCAAAAACATACGATTCAAAAAAACAGTACAAATGGTGACATATGCTCCATATTTCATCTCTACTGTTGTTATGGTCTCCATCATTATGCTCTTTCTGTCTCCTAGGCTGGGTATTGTCAACACGATTGCAGGTGCCCTTGGTTTCGAAGCGGTGAATTTTCTCGGTGAGCCCGGACTGTTTCGATCCATCTACGTATTCTCCGATGTGTGGCAGGGAATGGGGTACTCGGCTGTGATATATCTGGCTGCTCTGGCAGGTGTTGATCCATCCCTGTATGAAGCCGCCAAAGTGGACGGAGCCAACCGAATACAGAAAATCATCAATGTTGATCTGCCTGGACTACTTCCGGCAGCCGTCATCATTCTGATTCTGAGTGTAGGGAATATCATGGCAGTTGGGTTCGAAAAAATATATTTGCTGCAAAATCCGCTCAACCTGTCTGCTTCGGAGATTATCTCCACGTATGTCTATAAAATAGGATTGCTGAATGCCAATTATAGCTTCGCTACTGCGGTTGGTCTGTTCAATTCGGTGATTAACCTGATTCTGCTATTAATTGTAAACGCGGTTGCCAAGCGACTGTCCAATACAAGCTTATGGTAACGGGAGCGAAAGGAGGAGAACCAACCCATGCCTAACACACAGACAAATGCAGGTCGTTCGCAGATCAAGAGCAGCAGTACGATTCGTGAATCCTGGGGAGACCGCGTATTTATAACGGTTGTTTACTTCATGTTGACAGTGGTGCTGATTGCCGTGCTGTATCCCTTGATATATATTGTGAGTTCTTCGCTCAGCAGCCCTGCTGCCGTCTCCTCGGGAAAAGTCTGGTTGTGGCCCATTGACCTGACGTTTGACGGTTACAAGTCTGTATTGCGGAATGATCAAGTCCTTACCGGGTATGCCAATTCCCTTTTTTATACAGCCTGCGGCACCTTCATCAGCGTGGCACTGACCATTATGATTGCTTATCCATTATCCAAAAAAACGTTTGTTGGCCGCAGCTCGTTAATGATGTTTATTACCTTCACCATGTTGTTCTCAGGCGGCTTGATCCCTACCTATCTGGTGGTCAAAACCATGGGACTGATTGATACCCGCTGGGCGTTGCTGATTCCCAATGCCGTCTGGGTATGGCAAGTCATCATTGCCCGCACCTTTTTTCAGAATTCGATACCGGAAGAATTGTCCGAAGCAGCAGACATCGATGGCTGCAGTGACATCCGGTTTATCTTCAGTATTATCCTGCCACTCGCCAAACCGATTATCGCCGTGTTGTCACTTATGTACGCTGTCGGTCAGTGGAATGCATACTTTGACGCCCTCATCTATCTGAAATCACAGTCGCTCTATCCGCTACAGCTGATATTACGCAGCATTCTTATTCTGAACAGCAGTACGGGGAGTATGGATGCATCGGAAATGATCAAACAGCAGCAGATGGCTGAACTCATGAAGTACTCGTTAATTGTGATGGCCAGCTTGCCGGTGCTAATCATCTATCCTTTTGTTCAACGGTATTTCGTGCAAGGTATGTTGATTGGCTCAGTTAAAGGATAAGTTCATTTTTTCTATTATTCATGAAGGAGAGGATTATATTGAAAAAAGCGGGATTCATCATTCTTGCCTGTATGCTGTTTACCTCGTTGGTACTTGCCGGATGTTCAAGCTCTGATAAGGGGAACGGAGAAGGCAGCGATCCGTCAGGCAAGACGGCCATTAATGTGTTTGCTCACCAGGGTTCGGATACCAATCTGTCCACTAACAAATTCACGAAGAAAATGGAAGAGAAGTTTGATATTCAGTTCAACTGGACTACGGTTCCATTCGACGGTGCAGCGGAGAAAAGACAGATTTCACTGGCTTCCGGTGATTATCCGGACTTGTATCTGCTCATCCCTTGGGTAGATCGTTTCTCCCAGACAGACTTGTTGAAGTTTGGTCAGCAGGGGGTTATTTTGCCGCTGAATGATCTGATTGAGGAGCATGCTCCCAATATTAAAAAAGTACTTGAGAGCAATGACTATTATCGGGCCATGAACACTGCTCCTGACGGAAATATCTATGGTCTGACGGGTCTGAATGAATGTTTTCACTGTTCATACCCAAACAAGATGTGGGTCAACACCAAATGGATGGAACAACTGGGCCTGACCGAACCCACGACGACAGAAGAATTTAAGGAAATGCTTCGGGCGTTTAAAACGAAAGACCCGAACGGGAACGGCAAAGCCGACGAAGTACCGCTAAGCGGTTCGACTGAAAATTTCGGTGTGCACATTATTCCGTACTTGATGAACGGTTTTATCTATGACGACGATCGGAATTATCTCATTGTCAATCAGGGGAAAGTGGAGACCGTAGTGAACAAACCGGAGTGGAAAGAAGGGCTTGCCTATATTAAATCCCTGTACGATGAAGGGTTGATTGATCCAGGGGCATTTACCCAAAACGTCGGGGCCTTCAAAAAAATTGGAGATAACGCTGATGCACAGCTTCTCGGTGCGGGAGCAGCGATGCATCCATCATTATTCGTAACCACTGCCGAAGGTTCTCCTTACGGGAATGATTACAATCCCATCCCTCCATTGAAGGGACCCCATGCTGCTTATGCTACGTACAACTATCCGATTGATCCCGGAGCGTCTTTTGTACTGACAAACAAAGCCAGTGAGGAAACACAGATCGCGGCCATAAAGCTGCTGGATTATCTCTATACCCAGGAAGGAACCATGGCATCATATCTGGGAGAAGAGGGCGTAAGCTGGCGCAAACCTCAAGAAGGAGAAGTGGCGCTCAATGATCAGATTGAGCCGTTATATAAAGCCATTCCGCTTCCTTCTGGAGAAGAACCTCGTAATGACAGTTGGGCTGCATTGAGTCAGTACAATCATTATCAGGCATATCGGGACTCCGAAGTACAGGGGACAGACATCTATGCCAATGATGGTGGTGAGCGACGTCTCTATGAGGCGACATTGTTAATGGAGGGCAAGGAACCAAAAGAGATTTTCCCTCATTGGGCATTGTGGGTAGATCCGTCCCAAGCTGATGAAGCCAGCATGATGCAGACCAATCTCAAGGATTACATCGATCAGAACGCCCTGCAATTTATTACAGGCGCCAAAAGTCTGGATAAGGATTGGGATGAATATGTGAAAGGCCTGGAGGGACTGAACATTAATCGATATCTGGAGATTATGCAGTCTTCCTATGATACTTCTTCTGTTTCCAAATAAATAAAGTATCTGAATCATACAGAGCGGGAAAAGTTACTGCCTGTATTTGTACAACCAAACGTTCCCGG
The DNA here is from genome assembly GCF_038003195.1 of Paenibacillus sp. FSL M7-1414. Taxonomy (NCBI): domain Bacteria; kingdom Bacillati; phylum Bacillota; class Bacilli; order Caryophanales; family Paenibacillaceae; genus Paenibacillus; species Paenibacillus sp. FSL M7-1414. Next base: position 3,396,236 of record NZ_JBBOOS010000001.1, read on the forward strand.
TTCGCAGTAAACATATGCGAGCCGGGAACGTTTTTTATTGATATAGATTAAATCGTAATATCGTTGCATTTTTCTTAAAATTCAGTGATTGAACCTGTCCTGCAAGCCAAATGTTCACAGGACAGGTTCAACGGCTCATGCACATTCCCTTAGTTTAGTACATGCGATATCTTCCGCTTAGAGCGAGCATGCTGAAAAAATACAGGCAATTGTCGTAATAACGTCGCTCTCCTTGACGCAGAGGTGTGTTCCAGAACTTGCGAACGAATGTGTCAGCATGTGGACCGTCCGCAGCCAGTGAAGCCATGGCATTGGTAGCCAGCAAACCTACAGGATGCAGTGAAGGTTCGTCGAAAGGTTCACCTTCTATTGTATAACGACGATAATCGGACATTTCAATATCACTGAAGAAGGATTGAATCCGATTGGATTGTTCGATCTGCCAGTGATCCTTGCGGAACCATTCCCAGTCCAGCGCTATATTTGCAGCAACACGGTAGGCATCACTGTAAAAATGTCTGAAATCACCATGCGGCTGTATTGGAGCCGGAGAGCCATCATAGTTCGCATATTCAGGTGATAGTCCGGTTACGGGATGGCAGGCTGTATGAAGGTAGGCCCGACTAGCGGTCGCCGCTTCTTTCCAGAAGCTCTGATCTTCTTCATCCGCATATTTCGCAAATAGTTCATAAAAATGAGGCAGATGGTAGGATGGGTCGCTAAACGGTGTTTCTGGTATGAATTTGATCAGTTTTGTTTCCGGGTCCCACATGGGATCGCCTTCGCTGTCTTCGCCCTGATGTATACATGCACGAAGGATCTTGCGGGCTTGTGCCTTGTAATCATAAGGTTCAGCGCCATCGCCCCAGCGGTTGGATGCAAAAAAAAGCGCCATGGCAAAAAACTCCTCACCATCAGGAGCAGGACCTTGTGAGAGTCGGGTTCCGTCAGGCTTGCAATGCCAGGCAAAATAATCTTTATAACGACCCGCTTTATGTTGCATAAACGTGAGTGAGAAATTCCAGAGTCGATCAAATTCCTCCTTTTTGTCCATTTGAACAGCCATCATCATGCCATAGGACATGCCCTCGGAGCGAACATCGAGATTACCAGTGTCCAGCAAATAACCCTTGTCCTCACCCATGGGGTAATATATTCGAGTATTGTCATCGCCATAAAACAGCTCGTTCCATGTTTCTTCCAATCTGTTCGTGATCTCATTCTCATCGTAGCCTAGCTTCAAGAAAAGATTTGTATATGTACCCGTATCCCACGCGCCTTGACCCGTGATATTCATGAGAATCCTCCTTCATCAATGAGGTTTCTCAAAATTATAACATGGAAATAGTATACAAATTAAAGCGTTTACATGAAAAATTATAGGTGTTCAGATCTGCATGTCATTGTACTCAAATTAAAATGATATATTGGTTAAAATCCTATACTTTGTCAGGTTGTTGTAAAATTATGTAAGGGATACACTTTGGGAGAAGGATCACATCTGATCTAATAATACAAGCTGTGATTCTTTAAAAGTTGTTTGAGGATGGTCAGAATCTAAACCGGAAGGATGTGATGATGATTTATGCTCCAGGATTCAGGAGATGCAGGTGAAAACACGGAATTCACTGCACCGCGCGATCCAGTTGGAGTGACAGCGTCGGCAGTCAAGCCCGCAATTGATTTTGAGTCACATAGATATCGCGACATGATTGGCCGATCTCTTCTGAACAAAGGAAATAATGTCAGATTAAAACGAGCCATTGAGAAGGCAAAAAACGGCGAACCTGTCGTTATCGCTTATATTGGAGGCTCCATTACCCATGGTGCTGGTGCAGCACCTATTCATCTCCAAAGTTACGCTTATCGGTCGTATGAGTCGTTCAAGTTTATGTTTGCGCTTTCAAAAGATAGTCCGATTCATCTGATTAAAGCAGGTGTGGGTGGAACTCCTTCAGAACTGGGGATTGTACGATATGATCGTGATGTGCTGAGGGGAGGTGCCGTTCAGCCGGATATTGTCATAATCGAATTCGCAGTCAATGACGCAGATGATGAAACCCAAGGTAAATGTTACGAGAGTCTGGTACTCAAAGCACTTACTGCCGATAACAAGCCAGCGGTCATCTTGTTATTCAGTGTATTCGAAAATGACTGGAATCTACAGGATCGTCTCGCTCCGGTAGGCTGGCATTACGATCTGCCAATGGTAAGTGTGAAAGATGCTGTCGTAGATCAGTTCAAAAAGACAAAAGGTGAAGGCAACGTTATTTCCAAAGAGCAATTTTTCCATGATATATATCATCCAACTAATATAGGGCATCGAATTATGGCCGATTGTTTGGAATATTTGTTCGACGTGACGAATCGTTCTGAGTGGGATGAGAAAGATCATGATATTGAAAAAGCTCCGCTAATTGGAAATGAATTTGTTAATGTGAAGCTGTTGGATCGGAAAAACGGCAATAATATTGCCCGAATCGATGCAGGCTCTTTTTGTAAAACGGACACGGATCTGCAGATGGCTGAGATGGATGCTCATGACTATGGTACACCTCAGTTCCCCAACAACTGGATGCGTACAGGAGAGGGAAAAGAGGATCAGAGTAGCTTTCGGATAAGTTTGCAGTGCAAACGCCTCATTCTGATCTTCAAGGATTCTGGTAACGATGAATTCGGAACTGCACATATCAAGGTAGATGGGGTATTCGTCCAAAAAGTCGATCCGCGTCAAGTGAACTGGACCCATTGCCATGCCACACTTCTGCTTAACGAAGAGCATGTGGGGGAGCACTCCATCGAGATCGAAATGGCGGAAGGCCATGAACATAAATGCTTCACTATTCTGGGTTTTGGCTATGTGGATTAACTGAAGACTGAAAGTCACTCATATGTTCGGAGGAAAAGAGAATGGAATTGATCTCACCAGCAGTAACGGGATATGACCAGTATCGGGAGAATATACCACGTGGAGTCATGGAGACGGTAGAGTATCCTTCCACCACGGTTGGCAATTCCCGTAAAGCGATGGTGTACACCCCACCAGAATTTTCTTCGACAACGATGTATCCTGTACTTTTTCTTTTGCATGGTATTGGCGGAGACGAAACCGAATGGCATACTCATGGTTCTCCGCAAATTATTCTCGATAATCTGTACAACGATAATTTGCTTGAGCCGATGGTTATTGTTTTCCCCAACGGTCGCGCAATGTCGAATGACCGAGCCGAAGGAGACCTGTTTGAACCTGAGAAAATCAAAGCATTTAAACGGTTTGAAGCCGATCTGCTCAACGATTTGATACCTTACATGGAGTCGAACTACCTTTTGCATAAAAGCCGGGATAAAAGGGCGATTGCTGGTTTATCCATGGGTGGAGGTCAATCCTTAAATATCGGATTAAGTAATCTAGACCATTTTGCATGGATCGGTGCTTTCTCCGCAGCCCCAAACACCAGAAGTCCGGAGCTGCTTCTCCCTGATCTTTCGAAAGCGCCTTCATTACTCTCGCTGTTATGGATCTCTTGCGGTGAACAGGACAATCTTATAGAGATTAGTCTTGGGGTTCACCAATATCTGGCGCAACACGGAGTACCTCATATTTGGCATGAGGAAAGTGGAGGACATGATTGGCCCGTGTGGAAGAACGATCTGTATCTGTTTTCGCAACGTCTTTTCAAGTGAATTTTCTGAAGAACATTCATATCGGATTGTAGCATCAACCAAATCTATTAAAATATCAGGAGGTATCATCCATGTTCAAATTTGGCAAAAAATTAATGACCGTTGTTCTCGCAGCTTCCATGAGTTTTGGTGTCTTCGCAGCAACATCAAGCGCAGCAACAGATTATTGGCAAAATTGGACAGATGGTGGAGGAACGGTCAACGCCGTGAATGGATCAGGCGGGAATTACAGCGTGAATTGGCAAAATACCGGGAACTTTGTTGTCGGGAAAGGGTGGACATACGGTACGCCTAATCGAGTGGTCAATTATAATGCCGGTGTATTCTCTCCTTCAGGTAACGGCTATCTCACCTTCTATGGTTGGACTAGAAACGCTCTAATTGAATATTACGTGGTGGATAGCTGGGGAACGTATCGTCCTACCGGAACGTATAAGGGCTCGATGACTAGTGATGGCGGCACATATGACATCTATACAACGATGAGATACAATGCACCTTCCATTGATGGTACTCAGACTTTCCCTCAGTATTGGAGTGTTAGACAGACCAAGAAACCAATCGGAGTCAATTCTACCATCACGTTCAGCAATCATGTGAATGCATGGGCGAGCAAAGGGATGTACTTAGGCAACAGCTGGTCCTATCAGGTGATGGCAACGGAAGGTTATCAAAGTAGCGGAAGCGCAAACGTGACGGTTTGGTAAAAATGATGTGATGCAGTTCAACTTCTGCACCTGCATTTGAAATTCAATTTTCCGGTAGCGTTGAGTAACGTTATTCTCCAGACTAACGGACCTCGACGTTGCCGGATTTAAGCTAGTAAAGGAGAATAATTGAATGAAGAAGCTGGTATGGTTAACTTTAATCGCTATAGTTGTTAGTTTAAGTGCTTGTTCAGCAAGTAATACGAAATTAAGCGATGACTTGGTATTCGTCGAAGGAGGAGCCTTCAAGAGCAGTAAGCCGAGTCAGATTGATAGGAATGAAACGCTGGATTCCTTCTATATTGGCAAATACGAAGTAACTCAAAAAGAATGGATGGAGGTTATGGGGGAAAATCCTTCTGGCTTCAAGGGAGATGACCTGCCTGTTGAAATGGTCAGCTGGTATGACACAGTGGAATACTGTAATCAAAAAAGTATAAAAGAAAACCTGAAACCTTATTACAATATAGATAAAGACAACCAGGACACGAATAATCACAATGAAAACGACACTATAAAATGGAATGTAACGATCAACGAGGACGCCAACGGTTACCGTTTACCCACAGAGGCAGAATGGGAATACGCTGCAAGCGGAGGTCAAAAGAGCTTAAATTACACATACAGCGGAAGTAACAATCCTGATGAAGTTGCTTGGTACTGGGTAAATGCCGGCGAGAACATTCTGACGGGTGACTGGAGCTGGCCCGCTATTGAGAGCAATCGTAATCAAACCAAAAAAGTCGGAACTCAGAAGGCGAATGAGTTAGGAATCTATGATATGTCTGGGAATGTGAGAGAATGGTGCTGGGACTGGTACAGCGATTCGGAGAGTCCAAATCAAACTTGGCGAGTTGTGAAAGGCGGAGGCTGGATTGGCGGTGTCAATAACAATGAAATATCATTTCGAGGCAAATTTGATGCAAATGGTTTTGGTCCCGATCAAGGATTCCGTATTGTGCGTGGGGAATGAAAACTCCTTTTCCTGGCAATAGATTACTTCTGAGCTAAACCTATACTTTGTCGGGTGAAAACCTATAGTTTAACAGGTTGTTGTACCAAAATGTAAGCGTTACACTTGAATTGTTATCCCGGCGCTTCGCTAAAATCGGAGCGTTCTTATAGTACGGTCCGATGGAACCATGTTCTATGTTATTGATAAATGAAATTTTGTTCTCCAAAGTTGTGCGAGCAGACAACAATCCTGCTGTTGTTCTGCTGTTTAGCGTTTTCAGAACAACTGGAATCTACCTATTGATATAGATAAAATACATGCAGCTGATCAAGGATAAAAGTGAGGTGAGCTAATGTACAAGGTCATTGTCGCGGATGATGAGCCGTTTATGCTAGAAGGATGGAGAACAATGATTGACTGGCGAGCTTGTGGATATGAACTCTGCGGAACGGCAACGGATGGGGAGGAAGCACTTGCTCTATTCAACTCGGTTGAACCGGATCTTGTCGTCACTGATATTCAAATGCCTGTTATGGATGGTCTTGGTTTGATTCACACCTTGCGAGAAGATCTCGCCTATACCTCTAAAATTGTTATCGTTACAGGATACTCCGATTTTAATTACGCGAAGCAAGCCATACGGTATCAGGTCGATCAGTACGTGCTTAAACCTCTTGTTCCCGAGGAGATTCATCAAATCCTTATGGAAATGATTGAACCTCTGGACAAACGCAGAAATGAGAAAAAACAGCAAAATGGAGTCACGGTTACAGATGAAGCCTATGAAAATCATCTTAATGAATATCGAATAAGCGAAGAATATGATTTAGAGCAAATGATGAACATCTCCAAAGAGATCTTGGCGTTGATCGAAGCAGAAAATACGTATTCTATCGATATTGCAGTGAGTGCACTGTTAGAGAAAAGTGAGAAAGCAGAGGTTTCGTTGGAATGGATACATCATGTCATCCGATATATCCATGGGGAGTTGCTACGTAAATATGGAAAAAGAGAGGGTTGCAGAGAAATACTATGTGAAAAAGATTGGCATGAGGCTGCGAGTTGGTCTTCCGGCACATTGCAAGATCTGTGTGTTCGACTGTCCAAGCAACTTTCCCAGTCTGAATTGAAGCAAAAGACGGGTACGGGAGGGCTGGTTTCAGAAGCAGTGAATGAATTGAAGCAGCACTATCGAAGTAAAATTAAATTACAAGATGTAGCTAATCGTATTCACGTGAATTCTGCCTACCTGGGTCAACAGTTCAAGCGGGAGATGGGGGTCAGTTTCAGTGACTATGTGCACCAGCTTCGTGTTGAGGAGGCCCGTAAACTCCTGCGACGTACCAATATGAAGATCACTGACATTGCATTCAGGCTAGGATATCATGATGCTGAATATTTCACCCAAAAGTTCAGAGCGCATACAGGGGAGCTTCCGTCAGTCTATAAAAACAAAAACCAAGGGTGATTATATGCGTCATAAATTCTGGATGTTCAGTAAGGTTAATGATATTCCCCTCCGATCCAAATTTCTGCTTATTTATGTACTTAGTATTCTCCTTCCTGTAATAACGATTAATATCTTCTTTTATGAACGAACCTCTGCGGATATCAAGATTAGAGAACAGGAAAATCTACGTAAATCCATCGACAGGGCTGCGGGGGAACTGCTAGGAATGATTGATGAGAGCGTTGCCCTGAGCCGGATTATTGCAGCAGACGATTCGCTCTATGAGGCACTGGATCGGACCTATCACTCCCCCGTGGATTATTACAACGTCTACCATGCATTCCTGCGAGATAAATTAACACGGTACATGTCAGCGAATATTCTGGAGGTGCGTATCTATACGGATAACGATACCATTCAGACGGGTAGTCATTATATCGTGATGAAAGACAAGAATGTACTCCCTGGATTGAAACAGCTGAAATCCACCAGTGGAGGCATTCTAGTGGTTGATTATATTGAGCCATCCGGATTTAACGCGGGAAGAAGAATCAGTGTGATTGGCAAAATGGATACCTATACTTCCTATGCCAATTACAACAAGTATTCCAAGATTGATCTGGAACTTAGCCGGGTGTACAGCATTTTAAATCGTGAATCAGACAGTCTTCAGTTGCGTCTGGTGGACAGCAACAATCGAACTGTCGTTTCAAGTGGGGAGTTCAGCGAAACCGACTTATCCCCCCTTGATAATGAATCAATGCTCAAGGAATCTGGAGATTCTGCTTACACGCTCGAAAAATCGTTGGGGAATCTAGCCTACCTAAAGGGTTGGAAATTGATTGGAGTTGCCGATACGCGTCACCTTGACCACCTTTTGCAAGAAGCCTTTAAATCAATTCTGGGGTTGCTCGCATTAAGTATCGTGGTCCCCTCTGTATTGATCTACATTATTTTGCGTTCCTACCACTATCGGATTCGCAAGTTGTCCAGACATATGGAGAAGGTTCGTAACGAACGATTCGATCTGATTGAAATTCACGAAGGCCGCGACGAAATTGGCGGGCTTATTCGTACATTTAACATCATGATTGGTAAAATTCATACGCTGATTAATGACGTATATAAACTGGAAATCCGTCAAAAAGATCTGGAGCTGGATCAAGTGAGGACTGAATTGTCCATGCTCCAGAGTCAGATGAATCCCCATTTTTTATTTAACACATTGAATGCCTTGCTGGTCGTTAGTACGAAGAATGGATATACGGAAGTAATTGAGATTATTAAAAGTCTGTCCAAACTGATGCGACAGTTGCTCAGTCATTCTGACAATCTGATTCCTTTGCAAGAAGAGCTGCAATTTACGAATCTTTATCTCCAGATTGAGAAGTTTCGCTTTGGAGAGCTGTTTGATTACACCTTCGAGGTTGATTCTGATGCAGCTTCGTTGCTTATTCCCCGCATGAGTATTCAACCGCTCGTCGAAAATGCCTGCAAACACGGCTTGCAGGCGCGAAAAAATGGAAGACAGATCAAGATAACGGCGAGTCGAAACGCTTCTGAACTGGTTATTCAGGTGATCGATAATGGAATCGGTATGGATGCAGGGAGATTAACCGAGCTCCTGCGAGATATTCGTTCTGAAAGACCCAGGAACGGCGAGCATGTAGGACTCCGCAATGTCTACCGCAGGTTGGAACTCTTTTATGAAGGAAATGCGATATTTGATCTAAGCAGTGTACCTGGAAAGGAAACCATTGCAGGGTACCGTATACCGATCTCTAAGCTGGAACAGAGGAAATAGGAGGTAAACTCTCATGTATAAAGTGCTATTAGTCGATGATGAACCTTATGCCATTGAAGGGTTACAGCTTCTGATCAATTGGGAAAAATATGGTTTTGAAATCAGAGGTGTGTGCGCCAACGGTGAGGAAGCCATTCGGATCATGGAACAAGATCGACCTGATCTCGTGGTGACAGATATTCGTATGCCTGTGATGAATGGGCTGGAACTTGTAGAAGAAGCACGACGATTGGAACATGAGTCTGTGCTGTTTGTCATCACGAGTGGATACAGTGACTTTAATTATGCCAGACAAGCTATTCGATTAGGTGTCTCCAACTATTTAACCAAACCGGTTGATAGTACAGAAGCAGAGGATATGTTGGTCCGTCTCCGTATGCAATTGCAGGAGCGTGAAAACCAGGAGCGTATAAGGGAACATGCAAACGAGCAAAGGATCAAAGCGTTTTTGTCTGCACTGATTAAGGATAAGCAAAATATATCGGAGGAGGAGATGTCAGAGATACTTCCTCGTTTAAACAAGTCCCATTGGGCATACCTGCGGATAGCCTTTCAGGGAGATATTCAGGAAGTCTGTTCAGTAGTCGAACAAACGGCTGAAGAATCAACTTGCTGTTATGTGATTGACAGAACAAGAGACTCATTGGGACTTGTATGGGGGGAGGAAACGAATGATAGAAATGAGACATTTGAAGCAATTAAAGCTTTTACCCAGCGGTTGATGAACAATATGCAACATAACGGCTGCGAAGAAATTCATATCGCGGTTGGATTAACGGTCAACAAACTGGAGCATTTATCTGAATCCTTCCGCTCCGCTCAGGAAGTTGGGCGTTATTTGTTTTTTAATCAAGAGCGTCTTTTGTTTGCCGAAGATATTCAGCTGGAGAATTGGCAGTTTGATCCGGAAACGCTGTCAGAGGTGGACCATATTTGCGATTTACTTGAAAACGGTTCTGTGGAGGAACTCTCGTCTGCGATTCGGAGTGCTTTTGAACTGTTTATACAGATGAAGGCTGCGCCAGAGATTGTACATATTTTCTCTACCCATATTATATTCCGCGGATTGTCCCTGTGCAGAGAATTAGGAGGAGAACCTAATGCTCTAATGAACGAATTGGCGAGCGGAATTCTGGAGAAGGGCCATCGAAATATAGAAGAGGTTGCTAACAATCTGGAACATTTCTGTTTGCAATGCAAGTCAGAACTGGCAATTTTCCGGGAGAGGCAAATGGGTGGCATTCAGGCGACGGTTGCTGAATATGTGCAGATGCATTACAGAGAGACATTTACGATCCAGGAGCTCGCAGAACGATTTTACGTGAATCCTGTCCATTTAGGGCAATCCTTTTTGCGAAAGTATGGTAAGGGTGTAATCGAGGTAGTACATGATCTAAGAATGGAAGAAGCGAAGCGTCTGCTCCAGCAGACGAATCAAACATCAAGTGCGATTGCAGAGCAAGTTGGGTACCGCAGTTACCAGCATTTTCTCAGACACTTCGAAAAACGAACAGCCATGAAACCAGTAGAATACAGGCAAAAGTATGCGAATTGATCCATGAAAAAGAAGAACCCCTCCTGAATAAGACCTACAATTACAGGGGGGTAGACCTTAAATGTATATATTTTGTAACCGCATACATTTATTCATACTAAAAACAGTAAGACATACCACTTCCAAGGAGGGCAAGTACATGGGGGGACTTAAGAAAAAGAAGCTTTGGGGTTCCGTATCACTCGTTCTGGCTTTGAGTTTGGCACTGGCAGGATGCAGCGGTGACAATGAGAAAGCAACTACAAAGGATGGGAAAGAGGTACTGAACATCTCGGCCTTTATCGGAACGCCAAATCAGGCGCCAGCTAAAGATAACCGAATCTACAAGAAGATTCAGGATGAACTCGGCGTTAATCTTGAGATGGAGTTTCTAGTAGGTGATCTTCAACAGAAGTTGGGCGTTATGATTGCCGGGGGCGATTTCCCGGATCTGATCACAGCAGACACCAAGTTGGTCTCAGCGGGTGCGGTTATTCCGCTCGAAGATCTCATTGAAGAGCATGCACCTAATCTGAAGAAACATTTCGGTAAAGACTGGAACCGGATGAAAGATTCCAGTGACGGACATATTTACTGGTTGCCTAACTATGGAGTGTATACAGGAGAGTTCATTAGTAACTATTATTCTGGTCCTGCATTCTGGATCCAAAAGTCCATACTGAAGGATGCCGGGTACCCAACTCCTAAAACGTTGGATGATTTCACAAAGTTGGTCCGTGATTATGCAGCCAAGAATCCAACTATCGATGGTCAACCAACGATTGGTTTCACTACATTGGCTTCAGACTGGCGGACGTTCCCTTTGCTTAACCCACCTGAACATCTTACAGGTCACCCCAATGACGGGGGCGTAGTCGTAGATGATAGTGGAGTCGCAACCGTTTTTGCCGACAAAGATATCTCCAAACGGTATTATAAGGAACTAAACAATCTGTACAACGAGGGATTGCTGGATAAAGAAGCCTTTGTTCAGAACTACGATCAATATCTGGCCAAAATTTCTTCAGGACGTGTGCTTAGTATGTTCGACCAGCACTGGAATTTCCAAGCCGGCGAAGACCCACTCGTAGCACAGGGGAAAATTGGCCAGACATACGTAGGCTTCCCGCTTGTCTATGATACAAGTATCACAGATCATTATCTGGATCGTCCGGTCATTAACTTGAACAATGGTTTTGGTATCAGTAAAGATGCCGAAGACCCTGTCGCACTCATCAAATTCCTCGATAAGCTTATGGACGAGAAGTACCAGAAGCTCTTGTCATGGGGTGAAGAGGGTGTAGACTATCAAGTGAATGAAGAGGGAAGATTCTATCGTACACCAGAGCAACGGACAGAGCAGGATGATCCAGCATGGAGATTGGTTAACAAAGCTGAAGGTTTCTACGCTGCTGCACCGAAGCTCGAAGGAACATTTGAAGATGGCAATGCAATTGGAGCGATCAACCAACCTGAGGAATTCTATGACAACCTCAAACCGGAAGATAAAGAACTTCTGGATGCATACGGCTTCAAAACGTGGAGTGATTTCTTCTCTCCTGCACCAGAAAATCCAGTGTACTATCCAGCATGGCAGGTCGATCTGAAAGAAGGCTCTGATGCTGCGGTAGCGAACAAACAAATGACAGACACTTCATTGAAATTCTTGCCTAAAGCAATCATGTCAAAACCAAATGAGTTCGATAACATTTGGACTGAATACGTAGACGCTTACAAGAAGATCGATGTTAAATCCTATGAAGATCGGATTAATGAACAACTGAAATGGAGAATCGAGAACTGGTCTGTTAAATAAAAAAATGCGGCAATGATTCTCTCGGAAGGTATCAACCAAGGGATTACTCAGGCGAGTGCCTTCCGGGGACATCATGCTTAAAGTCGCTGCAAGCCAATAGGAGGAGTGAAAGATGGCGAACACGCCTGGAGCCATACCAGAGCAAACCACCCGTACAGTCGTTCCCAAAGCACCACTGTTAAAACGATTGCGCGGACAAAGACAACTCATGTTCATGTCATTGCCCATCGTTGCGTACATTCTCGTATTCTCGTATTATCCCATTTGGGGCTGGGTTATGGCCTTTCAGAATTACAGTCCTGCGAAGAGTTTCACGCAGCAGGAATGGGTCGGGCTCAAACACTTTAAGTTTTTGTTAACAGATGATGCATTTCTTAACGTGCTTCGTAATACCATTGCGATGAGCGTCATCAATATGGTGCTCGGATTTGCGACAGCAATTATATTTGCCATTTTACTTAATGAGATCAAACATAAGTTATATAAACGAACCATTCAAACAATATCGTATTTACCTCACTTTCTCTCATGGATTATTGTGACAGGTATCGTAGCAAGTTCACTATCTGTAGATGGTGGTATTGTGAATGTGGTACTCATGAAGCTGCATATCATTCAAGAACCTATCATGTGGCTTAGCGTTCCGGAATACTTCTGGGGCATTGTAGGCGCATCCCATGTATGGAAAGAAGTTGGCTGGAATGCCATTATTTATTTGGCGGCCATCACGTCTATCGATCCTTCCCTCTATGAAGCGGCAGAGATTGATGGTGCGAACCGATATAAGAAAATGCTGTATGTGACCTTACCCGGAATCAAATCCATTGTTATCATTTTGCTGATCATGAATATGGGCTGGATTTTGGAAGCTGGATTCGAGGTTCAGTATCTGTTAGGTAATGGTGTGGTTGTCGACTGGTCACAGACGATAGATATATTTGTCCTGAAGTACGGACTACAGATCGGGAATTATTCTTTGGCTACTGCGGCAGGTATCTTCAAAACAGTAGTTAGTATCACGCTGATCTTTGCGGCGAATTCAATTTCCAAACGGCTCGGGGAAGACCGATTAATATAAGGGGGACTAGAGATGGGAATCAATAAATCTCGGCTTGAACCGATTGTCTTCCATACGTTAAATGGTATACTGATGATCGCAATCGCGATTGTTACCCTGTATCCGTTTGTGAATACACTCGCCGTATCATTCAATGCCGGTAATGACACCATCCGGGGTGGGATTTATCTGTGGCCTCGGGTATGGACAGATCAAAACTACAGAGCAGTATTTGCAGGAGGGACCATCTTCAGCGCCTTTGGTATATCTGTGGCGAGAACGGTTTTGGGGACAGTTTTAAGTCTATTCTTAACCTCCATGCTGGCTTACACACTAAGCCGAAAAGATTATATATTACGAAAGCCCATTACCATTACAGTTGTTCTTACGATGTATTTTAGTGCAGGTCTTATTCCAACTTACTTCCTAATGAAAGATTTGCATTTGTTAAACAACTTCCTGGTGTACATTATTCCTGGGCTGATCAGTGCTTTTAATATGATTGTTATTAGAACTTATATCCAGACACTACCCGAGGGATTGATCGAATCCGCCAAAATCGATGGTGCTGGAGATTTCAGAACATTCATTTCCATTATTCTACCGCTGTGCCAACCGGTTCTTGCTACTGTTGCACTGTTCATTGCAGTCGGTCAATGGAATTCTTGGTTTGATACGTTTCTGTATGCATCTTCCAAACAAAACCTAAGCACGCTGCAATATGAGTTGATGAAACTATTATCATCTTCTATGAATTCCAACAGCAGTGCAGCCGTTGCCAATGGTGCAGATCTTGGTGCTGCGCGTAACATGGTCACACCTGTATCTATTCGGGCAGCGATTACGATTGTTGCGGCATTACCCATCTTAGTCGTATATCCATTTTTGCAGAAGTATTTCGTTCATGGCTTGCAGCTTGGAGGGGTAAAAGAGTAAACTTAATGCAGTTCCAGATAACCGATCAAAAACGGTCACTAGGTGACCGTTTTTTTATGTTTTTTTAAACGGCGGGCCGTAGTATGTCAATTGCACACGAATCTAACTTATTCAATAATGTTGTTGACAATTAAATTAAAGTTACTATAATTTATATTTACTTGATTCACCAGTCAGTCTCTTTTCAGGGTGCCACTGCGCGCGAAAGCCCTATATCAAGAACTGTCCACAGCGCCTGACCATCCCGAGCCCTTACCACTTTATCAAGGAGACTGAAGAGAAAATGAAAGTATTAATCGTGGAAGACTCCATTTTTGTACAGAAATTGCTTACAAAGCTGATTGTTGATCATATTCCAGAATGCGAGATTCAGATTGCCAATAATGGAGAGCAAGGATACAACCTATTCAAGGAATTTCAACCTGATTTTATAACCACCGACCTGCTAATGCCTGGTTTGAACGGACAAGAAATGCTTCGAATGATTCGAGAAACGGATAGCAATGTCAAAATTATTATCTTATCCGCAGATATTCAGAAGACAACTAGGGATGAAGTTGAAATGTTAGGCATTTCTGGTTTTTTGAATAAACCGTTAACCGCAGAGAAGGCAACTACCATGATTCAACTGATTCAGGCGGCCTATCATGCTGAATGATTTACAGAAGGATTTGCTTACTGAACTAGTGAACGTTTACGTGGGACAAGCGGCTAACATGTTGTCAGAGATTGTAGACAAGCGTATCGTTTTGAATATTCCGGAAGTGGAACTAATCTCCATATCCGATGTTGATCCTGGAGATCGAAGATACAACATTTTCTTTAGTGAAGGTCACCTGTTTAGGTCATCCTTACAGTTTGGATACGAATTTCAGGGAAAAGCATTTCTGATGTTTCCTGTTGAGCAGGCTAAAGTATTGGCAAACATCTGTCTTGGAGAACTGGGTGAGAGCGTTATACCGAACGATCCGAACCTGATGGATACGGATTTGGACGTTTTGAAGGAAGTTAGCAATGTCCTGCTTAACGCCATTATTGGAGAATTCGGTAATTTCCTGGAGATCAAACTGGAATACGTCCTGCCTGATATTGAACTGATCTATGTCACCAATTCCGATCAACAAATATTGCTTCAGAATGAAGTCTATGTTCTGGTTTTACATACCTCGTTTTTACTTGCTGATACGGATGTGACAGGTATCATTGTCATAGCATTAAGTATGAATTCCATATCAAGCCTGCTGGCCAAAATGGACGCTTTGTTGGAGGCGGACAATGGATAATCTTATTTCACAAGCTTTGAACAAAGCCCATATGGGAATAATGATCGTGGACAGGCATTTGAAAATTGTTGTGTGGAATGCCTGGTTGGAGCGCTTTACTGGCAAGAATGTAGAAGAGGTAGTAGGCTTGAATCTGCTTGAGGTCTGCCCACGGTTTAAGTCGAACATGTATTTAAATATTTTGCAAAATGCGCTGTATCATGGACAGAGCAGATTTTGCTCAAGCACGTTACATAAGGCATTCATTCTTCCTAATGAAGGAGAGGATGAACAATTATTCAGACAAAATATGCATGTTGAACCGCTCTATCATGAAGATCGGAGTTATGCCCTTATTCAGATTACTGACATGACTAACACCAATACCAGGGTATATAAACTTAAAAATCTGATCAAAGAACTGGAGACGGAGTACGCCAAAATCAAAATCTCCGAGAAAATCAGCAAGCATTTGTCTTTGCATGATCCACTTACAGGTCTGCCTAATCGTCTTGCTTATAATGACCGTCTTGCCTGGGCCATCAGTAATGCCAAAAGAAACCATAACAAACTAGCCGTCATGTTTGTGGATGCTGATGGGTTTAAACAAGTGAATGATACATATGGACACCATGTTGGCGATCAAGTGTTGCTGGAAATGGCAAAGCGATTAAGTGAAACAATTCCAAGTGCGGACACTGTAGCTCGGCTTGGCGGGGACGAATTCATCATTTTAAGCCATCTGAAAGATGATCACGATGCTGAAGTCATCGCCAAAAGATTGGAAGCTGCATTCAGTACCCATTTCAAAATTGCCGGAAACTATATCAACCTTTCGATGAGTATTGGTATCAGCCTATTTCCCAAGCATGGACAGGAGCCTTCCGAACTTCTGAGACATGCGGATGGAGCCATGTACAAGATTAAAAAGAATGGCAAGAATGGTTACGGAATCTATGAACCTGAAAATGCTTAAGAAATCTAAGAGTGTCATTTAATAAAGTTGCTATAATAGCAACTTTATTTGTCTATACAATTAACATAAGAAAAAATATGTTTTTTCTATGAATAATATTTTTTTACATATGAAGATGAGAGAGTAGTTATTGAGTAATGTAGTAATCATTCAGCCAGTAATACTTATAAAGGAGTGTGCATATTGAATGGAATAGATGGGTCGATAATCGTACTTTTGCTGTTCAGTTTCTATATTCTATTACTGTACGGAATGCCGATTATCTTAATCATAGTGGGGTATTTCATATTTAAAGGGTACAAAAAGCGCAGGGGTGTGAAGACGAACGATAAGTCGGTGGCTCCTGATGGTCAGCAAGCTAATATTAAACCATAGATTAATGGTTGATACCACGATATTGAGCGGGACCAGAGTAAGGCCCGATGGAGAGCCGCTATATTAGCGGCTTTTTTGGATTTTATTAAATAAGAAGAAGTCTGAAAGAGGCAATAGTCAACACAACAATAGGGATCACAAAACCTAATGTCACATTCAACAAGATAGAATTAATCACTCCCTTGTGGATGGTTTCACTATTGTTGACTGAAATACATCTTATAAATATGTCTTTGATGTTAAGGCAAGAAAACTAGCGAATCTATTTCAAAAAAACTGGAATAGTGCTATGATATAAAAGGAAAATAAATCTAAATATTACAATAAATTTAATATATTTACAGAGAGGGATTAAAGATTGAAACTATAATCCAAATATTTTTTATTATGAGGAGGATAAACTATGAATAAGAGAAAAACGAAGAAAGTTAGTACGGTAATGATTTGTATTCTATCGTTATTTTTGGCATCTTCAACAGTCCTGGCTAATACTGCATCTTCACCGTATAGTACACCCAAAATTAAGGGACACACGTACACTTTCACATCTGAAGTATGGACTCGGAATTTTACTACAGGTACGACTGCTGAAGCCGTTGCATCAGTGAAGGCTTCAGCAAGTGTTCCAAATGGATATATGGGAGCTATGGCTAGATTGTACACATCTGGCGGAAGCTTAAAAGCTTCAAGTTCCATGACATATAATACGTCGAAAACCTCTAGTTTTTTTGTCTACTCTCCAAGAATAACGACTAAAACGACGTATTATGCTCAGAACGTTGGTGAATTCTATAATGGGAATGGATACACTCGGTATACTGGATACAAATCGCCACACTTAAAGTTATCGAACGTAAATTCATCAAATGTTTTATTTGAAAACAACACTGAAACATCGGAAACGATTCACGAATTATTGCTTCAAACTAAATATTATGTCAATTCACAGGGCGATACCTATGGATCAGCATTATCTGAACCAATCATTGGGGTTGAACCCGATTTGATTGCTGCAATTGGCACCAATGGAATCGAGGGTTATCTAAAAGCTGAAGATCTTACACCTAAAATCACTACCATCGAAGAAGCCTTGGCACAAACACAAGTGAATGGTACTGTTCGAACGATTCATTTGTATGATGTAGAAGGAGACAATATTATTGGAGAATTTGATGTAGTTACTGATTATAAAGTAGAATAG
Organism: Paenibacillus sp. FSL M7-1414; assembly: GCF_038003195.1. NCBI lineage: Bacteria > Bacillati > Bacillota > Bacilli > Caryophanales > Paenibacillaceae > Paenibacillus > Paenibacillus sp. FSL M7-1414. Next base: position 3,413,993 of record NZ_JBBOOS010000001.1, read on the forward strand.
AAATTTTTCAGAGTAAAAAAGCCGCTAAATTGCGGCTTTTTTGGGTTAAGCTATCCATTTCAATTAAGTTGCTTAGCCGTATTCTTTTCCAAAGTCCTCCATCTTGTCAAGGATCGGTAGTAACTTCATTCCCTTGTCTGTTAACGAATACTCAACTCGCGGAGGAACTTCCGGATATACATCACGTTGAATAACACCATCATTCTCCAACTCTTTAAGCTGCTTTGTGAGGGAGCCTTGAGACAAATCTCCAAGGAATTTTTTGATATCCGTATATCGACGTGTTTCGTCTTTCAGGTACCATAAGATAAAATATTTCCAACGCCCAGAAAGGACATTCTGAGTAAAAGCTATGGCGTACATGTCACTTTTTCCATCTATAAACTCTTGTTCAAATCCTTCGTTGCAAACTCTCATTCATATCACTCCTGATCCAAAGGTACAAAAAGATGTACTATGTTCATTTAAATTGCCCTCTTTGCTAATAAAACAAATACACCTATGATGGTGTCAACACCAAAACAATTTTAGTTTACCTAAAGTGTGAAAGAATAATTAATGTTATCTCGATTGAATAGTTAGCAAGCTAAATAAATATATCATAGAAATGAGTGACTGATAAGGGCTGGAGACAAACCGATATTCGATCATACTGTAAATTTTAACAAGGGAGATGTTTAACAATGAGTAAAAAAATTCGTACAGGTATCATAGGGGCATCCATTAATAACGGGTGGGCGAGTGGAACACATATTCCAGCTATTCAGCATTTGGATGAGTTCGAGCTTACAGCGGTTGGGACAAGTAATATGGTGAGTGCAAAGGCAAGCGCAGAAGCTTTCAATGCAGATCACGGCTTTGATAATATGGAGGAGTTGGCTCAGCATCCTGATGTGGATATGGTCGTTGTCAGTATTAATGTCAAGGAACATTATAACGCCGTTAAAGCCGTCGTGCCTGCTGGCAAACCAATTTATTGTGAATGGCCACTGGGGTCGAATACAGAGGAAGCGCTTGAAATGCAGGAATGGATAACGTCCGCACAACTGCCAAATGCGATTGGATTACAGGCTAGACAAGCCCCGGCCGTTCAATATGTTAAAGATTTATTGGCAGAAGGTTATGTCGGTAAAGTGTTGTCTGCCAACCTGAAGATCTCCATTGATGGCATGGGTGGCGTTGGTGACAAGTCGAGTGCGTACTTGTATGACCGGAAAGTTGGAGGGAACTTGCTGACCATTGTAGGTGGACATAATCTGGATGCCTTCACTTACATGCTTGGGGACTTTACAGAATTGTCTGCCACCACAGCTCAACAGTTTCCAGAAGTTGAATTGGTAGATATTCAGAAAGTCATCAAGAAAACAACGGATGATCAGATCATGATTACAGGAAGATTGACTAATGATGCAGCAGCCAGCGTTCATATTCAAGGTGGAGTCAAACATCAGACAGGACTCACACTTGAAATTTTCGGAGACAATGGCACGATTGTGCTGAGCGCCCCGGCATCCATTCAATTCGGATCACACCAATTACGCGGTGCAGGATCTACGGACAACGAGCTTTGTGAACTACCCATTCCCGATGCCTATTACTCGGCTCCACATTCTTTATATAACGACTCCGGAATTGTTCTGAACATGGCTCAGGCTTATCGTAAGTTTGCCAAAGATATTCAAGAAGGTACTACCTTAGCACCTAATTTCGCGGATGCGGTGAAACTACATCAGTTACTGGATGCCGTCGAGAAATCAGCCCAGACCGGTGAACGTCAATATCTATAACCCTCACTCAACGGAACAAAATCCGATCCATCCAGATACTTAGCATGCTAAATATATTCGCATTATTGTAAGGGCACACATATCTGTGCCTGTCCAGAACGAAGGAGAAAATCGTATGAAAAAAAGAAGTGAAATGCAACTGGCTTTACAGATGGTTTCGGGTTATGGAGCCGAATTTAGCGCATGGAGAATGCCTGGCACGGATCCTGCAGCTTACACCAATATGGATAGTTATGTAGAACGGGCTAAATTAGCTGAACAAGGAAAATTTCAAATGATTTTCATCGCTGACACTCCAGGCTTATCCAATAATTTAGGCCCACAGACACCTATGTTTCCTATGGACCCCATGTTGGCACTGATGGCAGTAGCAAGAGAGACACAACACATCGGGCTTGTGGCTACCCTCTCTACAACATTTAATTATCCCTACAACATTGCACGTCAGTTCAAAGCACTGGATGTTATCAGTCATGGACGTGTGGGATGGAATGCGGTTACCACATCCGACCCCCTAGCGGCGGCTAATTTCGGTGCCCGGGTTGAAAATCGCCAAGAGCGCTATGACAAGGCACATGAAAGCATACAAATTGTTCAGGCCTTGTGGGGGAGTTGGGAACCAGACGCTTGGACGTTAGATGTAGAAGGAGGGGAATTTGCGGATATGGACAAAATCCAGCCTATTAACCTTCAGGGTCAATATTATGCATCTCGTGGTCCTTTGCCCATTCCGCCCTCTGAGCAAGGGCAGCCAGTGATTTTCCAGGCAGGGGGAGGAGGTGAAGGATTAGAATTAGCTGGGAAATATGCTTCGGGAGTGTACGCCAATCCTTATGATATTACGTCTGCCCGTGAACACAGACAAGCCATAAGGCAAAGTGCTGCCCGTTTTGGTCGAAACCCCGATGATATCAAAATGTTTGCAGGTTTTATGTTTTCTCTGGCTTCAACGGAGGAAGAAGCTCTGGATCGTCGGAAACAGCTTATGAGCTTTAATCCCCAGGAAATCCCCAGCAGGGTAAGTTACCTCGGATCCATGGTTGGTTTACCCTTATCGGTAAACTCCGTAGATATAGATCAACCTTTAGCGGCAGACTTGTTGAAAAATGCATATGCCAACCCCATGGACCCACGTTCTCCGAGAGCCTTAAAGTTATTAAAAGAAGGACTCTCTGTAAGGGATGTTCTCGCTCACGGGGTCATCAACTATCATCCGGTTGTTGCAGGCACCCCGACACAGGTTGCTGACTTCTTGGAAGAATGGTTTTTGGCGGAAGCATGTGACGGATTCTCAGTCGTGCCCGATGTATCTTTTGATGGCGTTGCAGATTTTGTGAATCAGGTAGTACCTATCTTGCAGGAACGCGGTTTGTTCCATAAGGAATATGAAGGAAAAACACTACGCGAGAATATGGGCGTTCCTTACGAATACGGATTGCAGGAACATGGAATCAACGAATAAAGGAGAGCGTTTAATGAATAACACACTCGAATTGCTTCATAACCATACATCGTTTCGTTCTTACACATCTCAACCCCTAACTGAGGAACAAATAGATGCAATATTTCAGGCAGCAAATCAAACTTCATCGTTCAGTCTTCTGCAGGCGGTATCCATTATACGCATCACAGATCCAGTACTTCGAAAAAAACTCAGACATCTGTGTGTCGATCAACCCTATATTGAAGAAGCGGCCGAATTCTGGATCTTCTGTGCAGATTTCAACCGAAATCATGAAATCGCTCCGGATGTGGATATTGAATATATTGAATTTCTGTTGATTGGTTCTTTCGATGCTGGCCTGATGGCACAAAATGCGTTAACTGCGGCTGAATCGATGGGACTTGGCGGAGTGTTCATTGGTGGGGTCAGAGCCAATATAAGCGAACTATCTGACGCATTGGACTTACCTAAATATGTTATCCCTCTGGTGGGGCTATGTATCGGTAATCCAGCGGGAGATAAGCCGGAACTGAAACCTCGACTCCCTCAATCCATGGTATTGCTTGATAATCAATACCAACCAATGGATCAAGAGAAATTAGCAATCTATGATGAGACCATGCTGAAGTACTATGAAAATCGTCCGACGAGAGCCCCTTTCACCGTAAAAAAAGTAAAAGGATGGAGTGACCATATCCAGGATCACCTCGAGAGAAGTATTCAACCGCAAATGATGGCCTATTTGAACAAGCAAGGTTTTGCCAAAAAATAAGGACTAAACCAATCTTTCGGGTGAACCTTGGATAGGAAAAGGCCCTTAAAGACGATACTAAGGTGAATTGACACCTATATATCTCCATGATACATTTAGTCTGCTAAATATAATTCGGATGTAGGGAGGGATCGTTCATGACAGATACAGTAGATTGTGAAATTCGACAGTCTTTAGATCGAATTTCCTCCCAAATGCGTCGAAATTATAGTGAATCTCTACGGGAACTTAATCTCTATGTAGGACAAGATAATTTGTTGTATCGGCTGTGGTTGGGTGATGGGGTAACCCAGATGCAACTAAGTGAACATATGAAATGCGAACCACCAACGGTTACAAACATGGTCAAATCACTGGAACAGAACGGATTTATATATCGCAAACGTGATGTACAGGATGCAAGGATCATGCGTATCTTTCTAACCGATAAGGGCAAAGAATTAGAAAAACCGGTTGAGCATAAATGGAGAGAGCAACAAGAGAAACTACTTCAATCCATTTCTTCGGAAGATCGGCTGATATTGAGGCAATTCATGCAACAAATGGAGCGAAATATCTTATAAATTACTCCAAGCTTCATGTAAACTAAATGAAATGAACGAAACAAAGCCGCTATTATAGCGGCTTTTTTTATTGCCAATAGCTATGCTTCCTTGCCCAGAACAAGAATTTGTACTGTCCGTTTCAGAATTTACGATTACACCTCTAATGCTGGGATAAGATTGTGATAATTCAAGTTAACTTTGTTCATTTAGATGCTTAAGAGATTACAGTACACTGAAAGAACATACAACCGGAACACACTAAACATGAAAATGTGAGGAATTATAATTCGTTGGAGGTTTTAACGTGAAGACCAAAAATATCTGGTTTAATCAACCTGCTGGAACATGGGAAGAGGCATTGCCTATCGGAAATGGAACTCTTGGAGGCATGATTTTTGGAAAAACACAGATCGAGAGAATTCAGCTTAATGAAGATAGTCTGTGGTATGGTGGTCCGATGCAGCGGAATAATCCTCAAGCACTTGAATCTTTATCTCAGATCAGAAGCCTGATTTTTGACGGTAAGATTAGGGAAGCAGAAGAACTCGCAGCAGATACTTTGGTAGGTGTTCCTGATGGGCAAAGGCATTATGAGCCATTAGGGGACTTCTATATCGCTATGGATCACAGTGAACATGAACCAAATGAATATCAAAGACATCTCGATCTGGAACAAGGCAAGGTAAACGTGCATTATACCGCAGATCAATCCATTTACAGCCGTGATTATTTTGCTAGCTACCCGGATCAAGTGCTCGTTGTTCATCTCAAATCTAGCGTGCCTGGAAAGTTATCATTCTCCACTGTTTTTGGCAGGGGAGCTGTTCTGGAATCAACATCCTATTCCGATATTCTTAAGCATCCTGTTGGTTTCCAATCCTATCTGGACCGGATCGAGAAGCGTGGAACGAATGACTTGATCATCCGGGGAAGAAGTGGGGGAGAAGAAGGAATCCGATTTTGTTGTGCGATTCGCCTTATATCTGAAGGAGGGCAGGTTCATTATTCAAGCGGTCAGCTTTCTCTGAAGAATGGTGATTCAGCGACTATTCTAATCACGGCTCGCACGGATTTCCGAGTACCTAAGGAACAACTCGAAGTGGAGTGCCTCCGCAGGATTGATACTGCTTCCGCAAAACCATATAGCGAACTGCTCGCCGATCATGTCTCGGACTATCAATCCTTATTCGAAAAGATGGATATACATCTCGAAGATGAAAATAAAGATGTGATATGTTCCGAACTTCCAATCGATCAGCGCCTTGAGCGGCTTAGAGCTGGTCAGCATGATCCGGAACTGCTGAGTCTATACTTTCAATTTGGTCGCTATCTGCTTATCTCAAGTAGTCGTCCAGGTTCTTTACCGGCAAATCTTCAAGGGATATGGAATAAAGACATGCTTCCTGTATGGGATAGCAAATATACGATTAATATTAATACACAGATGAACTACTGGCCTGCAGAAAGCTGCAATCTGTCTGAATGTCACGTTCCATTATTTGATTTTATAGATCGACTGCAAGTCCGGGGAAAGGAAACCGCTAGAACCATGTATGGATGCAAAGGGTTCGTTGCTCATCACAATTCGGATATCTGGGCAGACGCTGCTCCGCAGGATGTATGCATGACATCGACCTTTTGGACTATGGGAGGAGCATGGCTTTCATTACATCTATGGGACCACTACGAATACAATAAGGATGTTCAATTTCTCAAAAAAGTTTACGCCACGATGAAAGATGCGGCTATGTTTATTCTGGATTATCTAATAGAGGATCCTACCGGCAATTGGGTGATATGTCCTTCGTCCTCACCGGAAAATCGCTATATATTAGATAATGGAGAGTCGGGGGCTTTATGTTTTGGTGCTTCAATGGACAATCAGATTATTAGAGAACTCTTCACGCGTTGCATTGAAAGTACCCGAATATTGCAAGAGGATCAGGAATTTGGAGAATTACTCCGTGGTGCTTTAACCAAAATACCGGAGACCTCCATTGGCAAACATGGCCAGATCCAAGAGTGGAGTAACGATTATGATGAATTGGAACCTGGTCACAGACATATTTCCCATTTATTCGCTTTGCATCCTGGAACGCAAATTACGTTGCAATCAACACCTGACCTGGCCAAGGCAGCTCGTGTAACACTCGACAGAAGACTGGAACACGGTGGTGGACACACAGGATGGAGCCGGGCGTGGATTCTCAACATGTGGGCACGATTAGAGGAGTCGGAACTTGCACACGATAACATCGTGGAACTTCTACGTTCCTCCACGTTACCCAATCTGTTTTGTGACCATCCTCCATTTCAAATTGATGGGAACTTTGGAGGTACTGCAGGGATAGCAGAGATGCTTCTTCAGAGTCATAACGAAGTAATCAGATTGTTACCTGCTTTGCCATCAGCTTGGCCAAAAGGATATATTCGTGGTATTCGGGCTTGTGGCGGATTTGAAATAGATCTGGAATGGAATAATGGTCGTCTATTCAATACCAGAATTCGCTCTATTGCAGAATCAAGAGTAACCGTATCCTATCTGGACCAAAAGATAGAATTAACCTTTCCTGGCCCCAATTCAATAATTGAACTAAGAGGATACGACTGGAATAACAAATAAGAACTTACTGATTACCTGAGCGAATGCCGGCTGACAAAACTGCCGGTCTTCGCTCTTTTTTTTGGCTGAGATAATATAAGATATAGGCAAGAGTTGGCGTGTTTTGCTTAATGCAATGTTTAAAGAAGACTTCCATATTTAACAAATTTACCAGGTGAAGTGCCTACCTGCTTGGTGAAGCTGCGAATAAAATTGGCATAATCTCCAAAACCGGATTGATAACAGGCCTCTGTAATACTTAAACCTTCGATTAAATAAGATTTCGACAGCTCTATACGGCGACTAAGAATGTATGCTCGAATCGTGAGTCCGGTATGCTTTTTAAATTGCCGACTAATATAGCTGCTATTCGTGAACATAGCCTCTGACAATTGTTCGAGCGTCAGTTGCCTCGTCAGATTACATTCAATGTAATCCATCGTGTTTCGAACTAGTTCAGGCATAATATCCGTTGCAACAAAATCCGTATTTTGAAAAGTTAGATTCGTTAGAAGAAGTAGCTGTGTAATCAAAATATTCCTCAGAATATCCGCTCCATAGTCACTTGATGAGAGACACTGTTCAAGCTCGCCAGCTAATTGTAGCACTCGTTGAAGTTCGTCCTCTTCAAGATGTACGATATTACCCTTACCCTTGGGACGGTAGTCGAAACATGCGGATAAGTTGGTGCTTGAAGTAGACAAGCGGTTCAGATATGACTTTTTCAGATTTATGGTGATTCTCTCATATTCGTTTTTGTCCAAGGCAAAGGAACGGTGCATCTCCTCCGGGTTAAGAACGAGCAGATCTCCACGTTGCAAATGGTAACAACGGTTCTCAATATAGAAGTTTACATTGCCACGAAGAAATAAGTAGAGTTCGTATGCATTATGTCGATGATAAAACGTTCCCATATTATACGTGGTGGTGCGATGAAGGTACAACAGCTCATTCTGGATTGGATCAAACAGGTATTCTGAAGTCTCATTCATATCAGATATATGACCTCCTTGTCGTTTCGCGCAATAAATATAGCCGTTTGTGCAATGAAATTGCAGACGTGAACCTATAAAATGTAACCATCCTAGCATGATGGATACATAATTGCAAGCGTTTCCACTCAGGTGTGTACAACGCGATTGGAGGAAAAGATGGATCTGATTTTCACGGCTAGAAGTAAAGTGCAGGACACCGTAGAATACACGGCACTGGACAAGCATGCTCTCAAAGCTAGCGTAAAAGTAATAAGCGGAAACGGCAGTGCAGAAGCTCCATGGCAAGCCGACATTCAGATTTACAACGAGGGACAGAATGCCTGGGCAGGGGTTATTCATGTGGAAATGCCGTTGGACAAACAGAATCCGAGGTTTTTTTTACCTGCATTTATGTATGGCCGCAACCGGGGCGAAGCACCCCAGAATGTCCCAAATGAGTTCCCTAGACTAAGGGAGGGCAGTCCTTCTCGCCCTTCATCACCCTGGTGGATGGTCCGAAGCGATCGTCTGTCTCATCCGGCTGCACTTATCTATGATGAAGGTCGGATTGTTGGTCTAAGCGCAAGTCCCTACTGGATCAATACGGGAAACCAGAAGCAGCAATGGTATCCAGGAATGGAAGGAACGTTCGTGCAATATGGGGGATTCACATGTTCTATTGAAAAGGGTACGGTCGGATATACGCTGGGATATGAGAATGCTCCGTTGTTATTTATCAAATCCAGACTTGTCCATGAGCGAGCTGCCCTTGGAGAAAATTGTTTTGAACTTGCGGCAGGTGAATCGGTTGGGCTCACACTTGAACTATATAACTACGAGTCTGAATCAGAACTGGGCATCAATCCAGCACTGGAAACAATCTATAAGAGGTATCACGAAAAACCAAGAGAAGGAAGTGACATTCAGACAACGGTAACGGATTTGTCCAATGCCATCTATGAATATGCCTGGCTTCCGGAGGATCGTCATTATTCAACATTTGTATACGAAGATGCTGCTGAAACTGATGGCTACCGATACAACAAAATTATCTCAATCAGTTGGACAAATGGTATGACCATCGCTGCTCCAATGCTTATGGCCGCACTGCGCCTGAATAATGAGCCTATGCGACAGCAGGCGTTATCCTGCATTACCAATATTATCGAGAATGCCATGAATTCCGAATCCGGACTTCCATACGATGCCTATCAGGATGGGATATGGAGTGTTAAAGGCTGGTGGTTCGACGGTATGCGTACCCCAGGACATTCCTCTTACCTTGTAGCTCAAGCGATGTTCTACATTCTGAAAAGCTACGATTATGAGAAGCGCATTCGAAATGTGAGACACGATGATTGGCTGGGTTACGTCAAGCAAGTGCTTGATCGTCTGGAGTGCACGAAAAATACGGATGGAGAATATCCCACCATTTTGTCAGAGCAGACAGGAGCAGGTCTTGAATATGATGCCTTTAGCGGGGTCTGGTGTCTTGCCGCCAAGGCATATTACAGTTGGTTAACCCATGATGCCTCTTCTCTGGATGAGCTCAGACGAAGTGAAGCCCACTATTACAGCACCTATGTCCAACACATGGAATGTTACGGCGCTCCGTTGGATGCGGATAAAGCTGTTGATTCGGAAGGCATTCTGGCTTACATCAAAGCTGTTCGGTTTCTGCACGCGTTGACCGGTGACGAGCTGCATCTAGATCACATGAGAGATGCGATCAGTTATGAATTCAGCTTCAAATTTTGTTACAACTCACCTATTAAGATTCCGCCACTCAGTACATTAGGCTGGTCCAGTTCCGGGGGAAGTGTTACTTCTGTAGCTAATCCGCATATTCACCCCATGTCCAGCAATCTAGTGGACGAGCTGTTGTATTATGTTGGACAGCGGGACGAGAATTATATTCGTCAACGTATGATGGATACCATCGAGTGGGGTTGTCAGACCTATAATCGTTATGATCAAGAATTCGGCTATGGCAAAAAAGGATGGATGTCTGAACGCTTCTGTCATTCGGAAGGACTGGTCACTGAAAAATATGCGGATGGTACGCCAGCCAGCACCTGGTTTTGCCTGATGCCATGGGCCAGTGGATCGATCATTGAAGGCCTCGTTGGCGACTATTGGGATTATGCACGACATGAATGAATGTATTACGCAATAACTACAACAGTCACCATATTAGATTCATTCCGCCGATAGGGAGAGACGCTACCGGCGGTTTATTTTCGTTGGAGGAAAGGGGACACACGGATGTTAAAAGTATTACTGGTAGATGACGAGATGTATGTACGAAAGGGGCTGTATGAACTCATAAATTGGATTGATCTTAACATGGAGATTATCGGAGAGGCAGAGAACGGTGCAGAGGCATTAAATCTGATTGAATGCCTGCAACCAGACGTGATTATAACAGATATCCGTATGCCAATCCTGGATGGACTGGAACTGATACGTGCCGTAGAGAAAATACCACATCTGGAACCTGTGTTCATTATCATCAGTGGTTATCATGACTTCAAATATGCACAGCAGGCAATCAGGTACGGCGTTCATGACTATATCCTGAAGCCTATTGATGATGAAGAACTGACGGCGACGTTGCAGAAGTCAGCTAATCTGATTTGCAATAAAAGAAAACATATTCTTTTGGCTGAGGGACAGGCCAGTAACATCATGCTGGAGGATGTGATCAAGGGCCATGTACAGATGGAAGATGAACATCGATATGCCGAGATGCTTGGGATCAATCGTAACTCCAGTCTGCTCATGACTTTGATCGAACTTCAGACCGGATTAGATGCAATTAAAATTACCATTGAACAGCTACGTGAAGCAGTACATTCTCTGGAGAGTAATTTATGCAAAATGTTCATCAGTGAGCAACAACGCGGCATGTTTGCATTATTACTGTTGTGGCCTGATCATCATCAAGGGGGCTCGGCGTTACAGGATAAACTGCATAATATTCATATAACACTGAGCAAAAGGTTTAACCTGGATATCGGTCTTTACGCAGGAACACTTGTCAAAGAGATTGGTGATGTCACACAATCCCTTATGGCGGCTGAAGAAGCAGCCAAGCATAAGTATGCTGAAACTGGAGGTATCGTACGTTATACGGAGATCAAGGACAAACCGCTGTTTGTTTTCAATGTATATCAAGACGAGGTGGATCAATTAATTTTGAGCCTGGAAGAGGGGAATAGGTCAGCTTATCACAAGATTGTAGAAGAGAAATTCAAATTGTTTCATATGAATCGATTTTCTCCTCAGGCTGTATCGGGTTCTCTTTTGCGTTATATAACGGGTATTCTCGCTGTGGTCCATGAAATGGGTGGTAATGATGAAGGGTTACAGCAGCTGAAGAAGCTAGCACAACAAAGTCATGACGGTTGGAATTTACGACTATTGAAGAATGCATTTCTCACCGCGCTGGAGGAAGCCGAGGATTATGTCTCTCATCTGCGGATGGAACGATCCAAAGGGGATATCAGCAAGATCAAACGATATATTGATGCAAATTATACCGAGAACATCAATCTCAAAAGCATTGCTGCGCTCTTCTACATGAATCCCGTTTATCTAGGGCGATTATTCCGCAAAAGTTACAATCAATACTTCAATGACTATCTGCTGAACCTGCGGATTCATGAGGCGAAGAAGTTACTGCGCCAAACGGATCTGAGAATGTACGAGGTCGCTGCACGTGTAGGATTTCAGAATGCGGATTATTTTGTAACCCAGTTTGAGAAATTGGTTAAGTTATCGCCTACAGAGTATCGCAATCTCCTTATGGGAAATGAGCAGCGAGGTGCACAATGCCAAGATGGAACCTGAATTACATGAAGCTTCGAGATAAGCTACTGCTCATGTATGTCTTATCTGTGTTTATTCCCATCGTTGTCACCAATGTGGTGTTTTACAATGTCACATCCGCCAATATTCGTAGTCAGAAAACTCGTGATGCCGGCATGGCCTTGAACAATCTGAAGAACGACCTTCGGGTAACCATTGATCAGGGCGTCGGACTCTCTTATTCGTTATATACTGACCCTGTATTCAATGACACTATTTCCCGTTCATTTCAAAGTCATTTTGAGTATATTGACGCTTATAATTCCTATCTAAAAGGGCAATTCTCCGGTCAAATGAATCAGGGAATTCGCTGGTATCAAGTGTATACCGATAATTCTACCATTTTATCTTCCGGTTATATTGATCGTTTAACTGACGATGTCCGCAACTCGGACTGGTACGTTCAATTTCAGGCATACTCCGCCCCTTATCCGGCATTGATCTCATCGGATCAGATGTTAAGTCTGGTTCAAAGGCTCGACAATCTGGACACTGGGGGGAGAGAGCAGTTACTTAAAATTGACCTGAATATGGATATGATCAAGCAGTATTTCCACAACAGCGGATTTGATGGAAAAGTGTATCTTCTTGATCCGGGGGGACACATCCAATTTTCAAATGATCCTACAGCAGAAGAAGCTCAGATAGGGAAACGTTACAGCGAGATCCAGTTTCCGAACAAAATGATTCCCTTTGAACTTACGTATACAGGTATTAACTATCTGGAAGGGTGGTCCCTGCATGGAGTGATGGATGAAGAAATTGTGTTGAAGGAGGTGCGGAAGTCCCGTTCTTTCGTCGTATGGCTGGCTTGCATTAATTTTGTCCTGCCTTCTATTATCATCGCGGCGATGTCCAGATCCATCCATGTCAGGCTGGTGCGTATTCTAAAACATATGAAAAAAGTAAAAACACAGAATTTCCAGACGATTCCGCCTGAAGATGCAAGAGATGAAATAGGTCAACTCACGATGGAATTTAATCGAATGACCGAGACGATCCATAACCTGATTCATGAGGTATATCTCGCCGACATCCAAAAGAAAGACCTGGAGTTGAAGCAGCAGGAAGCACAACTTCATGCGCTCCATAGTCAGATCAACCCACATTTTTTGTTTAATACGCTGGAGTCGGTACGTATGCGGAGCCTCATCAAAGGTGAGAAAGAGACTGCCAAAATCGTGCATAATATGGCCAAGATGTTCCGCAAGTCGATTAGTTGGAATCAGAATGATGTGACAGTGAAGGAAGAATTGGAACTCATCGAGAGTTTTTTGCAAATTCAAAAATACCGCTTTGGAGAAAAACTCCAATATACCATTGAGGCAGATCCTGCGGTACTGATGTACCGAATCCCCAAGATGGTTATCCTTCCCTTTGTTGAGAATGCAAGTATTCATGGAATTGAGTCATCTCCGGGAGTAGGCATCATTCAACTCTTCGTTTCAATGGAAAATGACCAGCTCCATATCAGACTAACGGATAACGGTATAGGGATGTCACAAGCAAAATTGGAAGAGTTGTTAAGTTACCTGGATCAAAACACCGATATGGGAGAGCATGTTGGCATGAAAAATGCGTATAGTCGCTTAAAACTTTGTTATAAAAATGACTTTACATTCGACATCCAGACATGGGAAGGAGAAGGTACGCATATCCAAATTAAGCTCCCACTTGATCCATCAGCCATGCCAGGCGACTAAATACGAGGGATATACTTTTCAAAGTAGGAGGTACACTTTCATGGGTAACTTTGAAAGCGCTATCTTGATATATTGAGAAGGCTTAAAGACACAAACAATACTTTAAGGGGGCATTTGCTACATGTTTAGAAAAAAAAACATTATAACAGGTCTGGCCATTTTACTGGCTGTAACCCTGGCAGGTTGTAATAAAGCCAGCCCGGAAGCCTCTTATCCTGACAGTAATGACAACACCCCGGTCACCTTTAAATATTTCACGTTTGGCGGTGGCAAGAAGGACATTCTGGCAAGCAACACGACCATTGGTAAGAAGCTACAGGAACAAACAGGCGTTGACTGGAAGATGGAATATCTGGTCGGTGACGGTGCAACCAAGGCAGGTGTAATGATTGCGAGTGGGGATTACCCCGACATCATCGACTCCAGTGGTGAAATGGCCAAATTGATGGATGCAGGATCTTTTATCCCGCTGGATGAACTGATCGATCAATACGGGCCTAACATCAAGCGGGTATACGGGTCTTATATGGACAAATTCAGACAGGAGGATGGAAAGATATACTTCTTGCCATACACTGCCAACATCGGTTATGTGTCAGAGCCTAATTTTCAGACCGGCTTTTATATTCAGCGTGCTGTGTTAAAAGAGTTTAACTATCCCAAGATCAAAACGCTGGACGAATATTTTGACTTGATTGAGCAATACAAGCAAAAGCATCCGCAGATCGATGGAAAAGAAACCATCGGCTTCGCCACACTTGCTGGTGAATCGGGCAGCTTTTTCACCCTGCTAAATCCGGCTATGCATCTGGCAGGTTATCCAAACGATGGCAGTGTGATGGTGGATATGCAGAGTCATGAAGCCAAACTGGTAGCCGGATCTGATTATCAGAAACAATGGATTCAGAAGTTGAACGAGGTTAACGCACAGGGGATGTTTGATCCAGAATCCTTCACAATGAACCAGGATCAGTATCTCGCCAAGTTGACGTCCGGTCGGGTGCTGGGATATTTCAGTTACTCCTGGCAAGTTGGAGATGCAACGAACAACCTCAAGAAGGCTGGTATTGACGATAAACGATACGTATCTCTCCCGATCGTATTTGATGACAGTGTCAAAGACCAGTATGTGGACCCGCCAGGTTTTGTGAACAACTACGGTGTCGGAATTACCGTAAATGCTAAAGATCCCGTGCGAATTATTAAATATTTTGATAATTTGCTCAAGGAAGAAAACCAGATTCTGGTTCAATGGGGTGTTGAGAACGAGACGTATAGTGTGAATGATGAGGGTCGCTTTTACTTTGAAAATGATGACCAACGCAAGGCACATGAAGATCCAGAATTAAGTCGTAAATTCGGCTTTGACTATTTTAATTACAGCTGGCCTCGTTACGGGAATAACTCCGTGCTGGAGGATGGCAACGCCTATGGACCGGGCAACCAACCAGAAGTGGCTACCTTTAGTTACACGGACGGTGACAAGCTGTTGTTAGAGAAATATGGCGTGGAGACATTCACAGAACTATTCAGCACACCGGATGAGCGTCCTTGGTCTCCTGCTTGGTCTATTGCACTGGAGCAGGGCTCTCCTGAACAGATTTTTATCACCAAGGCAGAAGACCTCCAGAAGAAATATTTACCCAAAATGATTATGGATTCGCCTTCCACTTTCGAGAACACATGGAATGAATATATGAGTCAATTGAATCAACTCGACAAGAAAACATACGAAGCTACGATAACACAGGCAGTTAAGGATCGTGTAGCTGGCAAATGGTGAGTGTAATCCACGAGAGAAAACACGGAACGGGGGAATATTCACATGTTAAAACCAAAATTTAGAACAGCGGGTTTAGCTGTATTACTAACAGCTTTGCTGGCTGGGTGCAGTCAAAACAGTTCGTCATCAGCGCCTTCAGCCACAGGTGATGATGAGAACAGTCTAGTCACGTTCTCGTATTACATGTTCTCTCCAGGCAAGAAGGATGTTCTGGCAAGCGAAACAACCATCGGTAAAGCGTTGCAAGAGCAGACGGGTGTGGACTGGAAGATGGAATATCTGGTAGGTGATAGTGCTACAAAAGCCGGTGTCATGATTGCCAGTGGAGACTATCCTGATGTCATTAGCTCCAGTGGTGAGATGTCCAAGTTACTGGATGCCGGTGCCTATATTCCGCTGGATGATCTGATTGAGGAATACGGTCCTAATATCAAAAGGGTGTATGGACCATATTTCGATAAAATGAAAAATGCCGAAGATGGAAAAATCTATGCCCTGCCTTATACGGCTAATCAGGGTGAGTATTCAGGTAGTCCAAATGTGGGCGGAGGAGCTTTCTGGATTCAACGATCTGTGCTCAAAGAGTTTGATTATCCCAAGATCACTACACTGGATGAATATTTTGATCTAATTCAGGATTATAAGGAAAAACATCCAACTGTCGACGGTGCAGACACAATCGGATTTGTGTCACTTGCGGGTGTGGCTAATAACTTCTTCACACTGCAAAATCCAGCGATGCATCTTGCCGGTTATCCGAACGATGGCAGTGTCATGGTCGACATGACTACCCATGAGGCAAAAGTTGTCGCCGGAACAGATGCCCAGAAAAAATGGATTCAGAAGTTGAATGAAATCAATGCTCAAGGCATGCTTGATCCGGAATCCTTTACGATGAACAAAGACCAGTATTTGGCCAAGCTGACTTCGGGTCGTGTGTTAGGATACTTCAATTATGGCTGGCAGGTTGGAGATGCGTCGAAAAACCTGCTCTCGGCAGGCATTGATGAGAAACGTTATGCACCACTTCCGATTGTGTTTGATGAAGGAATTAAGGATCAGTATGTTGATCCTCCGGGCTTTGTCAACAACTATGCAACAGGTATCTCGGTGAATGCCAAAGACCCTGTTCGTATCATTAAATATTTCGATAATTTGCTGAAGGAAGAGAATCAGGTTCTGGTGCAATGGGGAATCAAGGACGAGACGTACAGTGTGGATGATAAGGGCAGATTTTATTTTGCAAATGAGGATCAACGCAAAGCCCATGATGATCTGGAGCTGAGCCGTAAATTCGGGTTCACTTACTTCGGATCAGACTGGCCCCGATATGGCGGTGAATCTACACTTACCGATGGTAATGCTTATAGCCCTGGCAACCAGCCAGAAGTAGCCGCTGCATCTTACACCGAGGGAGACAACAAGTTCCTTGAAGCCTACGGTATCCAAACCTTTAGTGAATTGTTTAACAAACCGGAAGAGCGGCCTTGGTTCCCGGCATGGTCCATCGCATTGGAGCAAGGATCACCTGAACAGATCTTCACGACCAAATCGGATGATTTGCAACGTAAATACTTGCCGGAAATGATCTTGGGAGCACCATCGAATTTTGATAAATTGTGGGATGCCTACATGGCTGAACTGAACAAATTGGATAAAGCTGGTTATGAAGCGACCATTACCAAAGTTGTGAAGGATCGTGTTGCAGGAAAATGGTAATACGAACACTTTAAGTGCGTGTTCAATAAGACCGGTTTTCAGTACCAAGAAGATGGGATGAAGCTAGAAATGGAGTAGCGGAGCGTAGGGAAAACTACGTGAGCAACGGACATTTCGGCTGAATTCCATATTCGATGCTGATGATGCCGCAAGGCGTCTTTCGTAATCAAAAGCGGACTTTTTGAACAACCTCTTTAAAACAAACTGTTACATGCGCTGGAGAAGACGAAAGAGCATAAACTCCGGTTTCTCCTCGCATGAATAACAGCACAGGAAAGGAGCAGGTTCACCGTGGAGAAACCTAATGTCTCCCTTAACTCTATGCCTCCAGCCTCGAGTCCGAAGGGAACCAGAGCACACTCGTTCTTTAAGCGACTTGTGCAGCAACGAACGCTTGCCTGGATGTGTCTTCCTTTTGTCATCTGGGCTTTTATCTTCAAGTACCTGCCGTTATGGGGATGGACCATGGCTTTTCAGAATTTCAAACCGGCAAGGTCCTTCTCGGATCAGCAATGGGTAGGTTGGCAACATTTTAGTACGTTATTTGAAGACAATACCTTCTACCGGGTGCTGCGAAATACACTCGTTATGAGTTCCATTAAACTGGTGTTGGGATTTGTGACAGCAATTACGCTGGCTCTCTTGTTGAATGAGCTGAAAAATGTCATATTTAAACGTTTTGTGCAAACCGTCAGTTATCTGCCTCACTTTATCTCGTGGGTTGTTGCTTCCAGCATTGTATTAACAGTCCTGTCACCAGACGGAATTATCAATCTGCTGCTGATGAAGCTTCACCTGATTGACAGTCCGGTACTATGGATGGGGAAAGGAGAATACTTCTGGGGTATTCTGGGGGCAACTGAGGTCTGGAAAGATGTCGGTTGGAACACCATTATCTATCTGGCAGCAATTACGGCAATTGATCCGGCGCAATATGAGGCTGCCGAGATTGATGGAGCCAGTCGCTTCAAACGGATGTTATATATCACCCTGCCTGGCTTGAAACCGGTTATTGTGATCTTGTTGATCATGAACATGGGAAGTATTCTTGAATCCGGATTCGAACCGCAATATCTGCTGGGTAACGGGATGAATATGGACTATTCGGAGAATCTGGACATCTTTGTACTCAAATATGGATTAGGGATGGGGAACTTTTCCTTAGGTACAGCAGCTGGCATATTCAAAACGGTGGTCAGCTTCATCTTCCTTTTCTCAGCGAACTATATAGCGAAAAAAATGGGAGAGAGCAGACTATTCTAAAAGGAGGCCTATGCCATGCGTAAAGGAAACACATCCCGCTTGCGGAATAGCAGCACCGGGGATCGAGCGTTTGACACCTTTAACATCATCTTCATGGTATGTCTGATGATTGTGACGATCTATCCCTTTGTTAATATGATTGCCGTATCCTTCAATAATGCAAACGATGCCATTCGGGGTGGAATATATCTATGGCCTCGTGTATGGACACTGGACAACTACAAATACATTTTTGGCGAATCCGATATCTATCACGCAACTCTGATCTCGGCGCTGCGTACGATCATTGGAACCGTGGTGTCCGTCTTCTGTACAGCCATGCTCGCGTATACGGTTAGTCGTCAGGAATTTGTGCTTCGCAAGTTTGTTACGATGTTTTTTGTATTCACCATGTACTTCAGCGGGGGGTTGATCCCCGGTTATCTGCTGATTCGAGACCTTGGATTGATCGGTTCCTTCTGGGTATATATCATTCCGGGTGTAATCGGAGTCTTCAATATGATTGTCATCCGTTCATTTATTGAAGGTCTTCCTGAAGGCATTCTGGAGTCAGCCCGTATTGACGGGGCAGGGGAGTTCACGACATTTATCCGCGTTGTCCTGCCGCTAACGATTCCCGCAATGGCAACCGTATCACTCTTTGTAGCCGTGGGACAATGGAATTCCTGGTTCGATGTATTCCTGTACAACTCTTCCAATAAAGAATTAAGCACATTGCAATATGAGTTGATGAAGATTCTGCAAACTTCGACGACCTCAGCGACTTCATCAGCAAGTGATGCTTATCAGTCTGCCGAGAGCAATGCAACGGCGGTCACACCAACCTCGATTCGAGCGACCATGACCATTATTGCGAGTGTTCCTATTCTGATGGTGTATCCGTTCTTACAGAAATACTTTGTACAGGGTATGACGATTGGCGGTGTAAAGGGTTAGTCATGAACTGCATATAACTTCATTGAATTTGTGAAAACGCAACAAACTGTACCGTAGCAGCGTCTATTCATCCATAGAACACAACAGGAGTGAAACAAATGCATGTAAAATGGATGACAATTATTGGTGCCGTTGTTGGCTCTATGCTTATAGGGGTGGGAACGGCAGCTGCAGAAGAAACGTTTGTTGATCTCAAACATTCAAAGTGGGCAGAGGATGGCATCACGTATATGGCGAAACGGGGAACAGTAGCCGGATATGGCAATGGGATCTTCAAGCCAGAGGCACTTGTGACAAGGGCACAAGCCGTCACTTTTATGGTGCGCGAGCTTTATCCAGATCAGCTTCAAAGAGCAGTGGAAGGCACAACTTATTCCGATGTTCCAACTACACATCCTTTCCATCGAGAAATCATGATAGCTGCTAAAAATGGACTTGCAAGTGGTTTTCCTAACGGAACTTTCCGTCCGGATGCACCACTTAGCCGCGCAGAGACTGCGGCCTTCCTTACACGGGCATATGCACTCGTGGAAGGTAAGAACGCCGCAAAATGGACAGACACGGACAGGCATTGGGCAGCAGCACCCATTCTTATTATGAGTTCAAACGGCTTGGTCGGCGGTTATTCAGATGCCACCTTCCGTCCGAACCAAGCTGTCACGCGCGCTGAATATGCCGTATTTATGGCGAGAGTAATTCGCTTCGAACGTGAAGTGGCCATTCGGACACAAGATTGGGACAAACTGATATCCTATATGACGGTGAGCGAGCAAGTTGGTCAGATGCTTATGCCTGACATTAGGCAATGGAATGGTAAAGCGACAACGACCGTTAATGAGGGGCTGAAACGAACTATCCATGATCAGGACTTGGGCGGACTTATTCTTTTTGACAAAAATATTGTAGACGTGACGCAGCTTACAACGTTCACACATGATATACAAAGAGAAGCAGGTGACATTCCTCTATTTCTTAGCATCGACCAAGAAGGAGGCGTTATTAAACGAATACCAGGAGGTACGAACCTTCCCGGTCAGATGGCGCTTGGCGCAACTGGAGATGCAACACTAGCCGAAGCAGCTGGTCAGCTGACAGGAGAGGAGCTGAAGGCACTGGGATTGCAGATTAATTTTGCGCCAGTGCTGGACATCAACAGCAATCCAGATAACCCCATCATTGGTATACGGTCGTTTGGCTCGGAGGCGGATTTGGTGACACGGCTTGGTCTGGCAACAATAAAAGGGCTACAGCAATCAGGGGTGATGGCGGCAGTTAAGCATTTTCCGGGACATGGAGATACAACGGTAGATTCCCATCTTGGTATGCCTGTGCTTGCCCATAACCGAGAACGGCTTGATGCGGTAGAATTAAAACCGTTTCGGGCTGCAATCAAAAATGATGTGGAGATGATTATGACCGCACATATTGCTTTCCCTGCCATAGACAACGAACATGTCACTTCGCTCAAAGACGGTGAACGTGTGCCGATTCCTGCCACCTTATCGAAAAAGGTACTGACAGGACTTCTTCGCGGAGAGCTTGGATACGAAGGTCTCATTGTGTCTGATGCCTTTACCATGAATGCAATTGCAGAACATTTTGGGGAGAATCAATCGGTAGAACGCGCCGTTTCCGCAGGTGTTGATATCATCCTTATGCCAAAAGATTCAGCAGCGGCCCATCAAACGCTGGTGAACGCGGTGAACAAAGGAACGATCAAGGATGAAACCATACATGCATCTGTGAAACGAATCTTGGAGATGAAAGCGAAATATGGTTTATTTGAACGCAGTCAAACTCTTGCGCAAAAGCTAACTCAGCTTAACGGTATCATCGGATCAAAGGCACACAGAGCAGTGGAGCAGACAATCGCAGAGCGAGCGGTCACTGTACTCAGCAGTCGCGAAGGTGTGCTTCCTGATCCAATGAAGCAAGGCGACCGGGTTGTTATTGTCGCAGCCGAGCAGGAACAGGCGAAACAGCTTGAAAAGCAACTGTTGCAAGCCGCTAACAACCTGTCGTTAAAGACTGAAATATCACTTGTTGGTCAAGGCAACATGAATGAAACACTTCAGGCGATTAGCAAAGCCAATTATGTGATTCTTGCTTCTTACCAATTCCGCAATGTGGCCAGCCAGTTCGGGTGGAGTGATTATCAAACCTTGATTAATGCGATGAACGAGAGTAATCAGCGATACACGTTGTTCTCACTCGGTAACCCATACGAGATGATCTATTTGCAAAACGTGCGCTCAGGAATTGCTGTGTATGGAAAGCAGGAGCCAAATACGTCTGCCGGGATCAAAGTATTGCTTGGTCAACTAAAAGCTGGAGGACAGTTGCCCGTGTTAACGGATTAACGCTTAATTAATGAAAAAAACGGATTCCAGCATACGGAATCCGTTTTTTATTTCAAACTTTTGTTTTATCGATCCATGTACCATGCCATCACTCGGGTATTTCTTCGCTACAAACAAAATGAAGCAGCATCTTCACAAATTGCTCCGTCATCCGCATATCCAATGAATTATCATGAGCACCACGAATAGTTACCATGCGCTGGAGCATGCCCATCATCGTTGTGAAGATAAACTGAGCCAGATCCAGCGGAGGAGACGGATTCTTAATACTGCCGTCAACAACGCCTTGGGATAAAGCGTCCAACAGGAAATGATTTTCTTTCCCGTTCTGGTTGAACTTATCATACTCTTCTCTTAATTCAGGGCTAAAATCATACATCTCATAGTTGATATCAAACAATTGAATAAACCGGATGTAGTCTGGATGATTCTCGGCATAAACAACCCATGCATTCAACATAACCGTGAGTTGTTCCCGCCCGTTTAAGTCCTTCGTTGAAGCACGGCTAACCTCATCCGTTAAATGTTCGATCAGTTGCATCTGAATGGCTAGAAGAAGTTCATCCATAGACTGGAAATGTTTATAAAAGGTCACTCTACTAAGTTCAGCTTTTGTACATACATCCTTAATCTTCACCTGGAGCAATCCATATTTCAAAAAAAGCTCCTTACCTGCTGCAATCAAATCATCACGATGTTTATTTCCCAATTGTTGATGCCAGTTTTCATTCACTTGTATACAATTGTCCTTTCTTCGAACGAAATGCGTTTAAGGTCAGTCCGAGAGAAGCGAGCAGCATAATTGCACCAAAAATATACGGGAAGTTTATGTTTTTGTCAAACAATAGTCCTGCGATCAGCGGCCCAATCACCGTGCCGAGACTGGAAAATGTAGTATTCAGACCCGATGCATAACCTTGCCGATCTCCTGCATTTTTGGATATTAACGTGCTGACCGAAGGTCGCAAAAACGAATTAAAGGCAAAGAATAACGCAGAAGCGAACAACAGAAACACAAGGTTGACCTTAATTAACATTAACAATAAAGCTATGGGTGTGACTATTAAAGATAGACGGATCAACTTAACTTCACCGATTCTCTGTACGAACCAATCCAAAAGCCAGATCTGCACAACGATACCGATAATCGCGCCCAAAGTAATAATGATGGAGATTGTTGCAGCGTCGAATCCGTATTTTTGCTCTGCGAAAAGCGCGAATACTGTCTCATAACTCATGAGACCAAAGGTCATGACAAGCAACACAATCAAGTATTTGAAATAGGGGACTTTAAAAGAACTCCAGATTTTCTTGCCCAAGTGATCTCCTTTTTGAAGACGGATGGAGACCGTTCTTTTCTCGGGGGGAAGTGTCTCAGGCAATAGCAGCGTCATTAGGGCCGCAATCAGTCCCAGACCCGCTGCGAAGAAATAGGGCATGCGAATGCCCATCTCGGCGATGAGACCGCCCAGACCAGGTCCGAGAACCATCCCCAAATTCATAGCTGCGCCGAAATAGCCCATACCTTTTGCACGTGTCTCTGGCGTTGTAATATCGGCGACATATGCGAGGTTGGCAGGAACCATTAAACCGAGACTGATTCCACCGATAAACCGTGCGACATAGAGGAACGGCAATGACGTCGACAGCGCAAATATGATATCTGAAATGACAGACAGAAACATACCTGCGATGATCAACTTTTTGCGTCCAAATCGATCAGACAGTTGTCCCCCGAGAGGTGAAAAGAAGAATTGAGCGGCACCGAAGGCTGCAACTAAAAATCCTGCTACTGTGCCTCCCGCATGAAAAAGCTTCAAATACTCCGGCAATATGGGGATGAGCATCCCTTGCCCCAATAAAGCAATAAACAGATTTAACATCAGAATGAACAGTGGAAAGCGAACTGATTTTGGTAATGTACTCATGTACGTCATTAACCCCTTCATTTACAACTTGTTAACCTTTACATTGTGTAAACTATTTTAAATGATTTGAAGGAAATATGTAAATCTTTTTTTTAGTGAAGCAGTCTAATGAGTAGAGTTATAATTGTCCATATATGGAGGTGAGAATACGTGAAATTAGAGGAATTGTTTACGGTACATGTGAACATCGAAGAATCATTTGATTTACAGAATAGCGAAGATGATTCGGTTGTCATGATTACTTTTACAGGCAGCGTAACTGGAAAGTACTTTGAGGGAATTGTGCTGGGTGGAGGAGTGGATACGCAGATCATAGGGAAGAATGGTGACCCGCATACGCTATCGGCAAGATACATGCTCCAAGGGACCGACAACACAGGTCATTCCTGCAAAATTTATATCGAAAATAACGGAAATATTGATAAAACGCTGAAAACTGCTTTATTTCGTACTTCCCCCAAAATGATTACAGACAGCAAAGCCTTATTCTTCTTGAACCGTGAGACACTTATTGGAGAAGGTCATCCGACGGAGTCAGGGATAGATATAAAAATATATAGGGCGCTATGATAATGCGAGACATGTGATAACTATTTTGTTCATGTGTCTCGGAGCAAGGTAGCCTGTTATGCTGATTCAGAGTCGCTAAGGAGCGGCTCTTTTTGTCGTATGAGACTTTACGTCAATATTTATATGTACTCTTTTACAATTAATTAACATAGGATGGATACGGCGCAGACACTTCTCACCTATAGTATGATGAGCGAAAATAAACCAATATCAGGCGGAATAAGGAGAAAACTATTCATTATGATGATCAGAAAAATCGGAATTTCAGTAGCATCACTCGCCATCTTAACGTCTGTAAGTGTGTTTGACGTATATGGCGCAGGCTCCAAACGCATGATCGAAGTTTCTGAACAATCGGCTAATGTTGTTGTAAACGGTCAAAGGGTGGAAGGCGAATCATTTCTCTACAATGGGGTCACTTATGTACCTGCAAGAGCGATTGGTGAAGCCTTGGGGCAAGAGGTAGACTGGGATAACAACACCCAATCGGTGTTTGTTGGACAAAAAATGAGCGATCAGCAGGGGTACCGCGGTACCAAAACGCCATATCCTTTTAAGGAAACAAGTTATACAAAAGCTCCTATTGGATATGAACCCATATTTATTAACTACATAGGGAGACATGGTTCCAGACATCTATCCAGTTCCAAGTACGACAAGACGTTATTTGAACTGCTCGACATCGCTGAAAAGGACGGGCAGATCACTAATCTGGGCAAAGAGCTGAAGAAGGAAATTGGCAATCTGATGAAGGTTGAAAAAGATCATTATGGATTGTTATCCACTACGGGTGGAGAAGAACTGAAAGGAATAGGGGCCAGAGTTGGGCAGAATTTCAAAGAACTCTTTACATCGGATAAAAAAGTGATTGCACAAGCAACCTTCAAAGATCGAACGCCGCAGAGCAGAGATCAGTTTATTGACGGGTTAAAGGAAAGCTTGGGAGATAACAAGGTAGACATTCTGGCTTCAGCTTTTGAAGAAGGGAAAGACCCCTATCTACGGCCCTACGACTTGGCTACGAAGTATAACGAGTACGTAGAAGATGGAGACTGGGTTAAGTTATACGAGGATTATGTCACACAGAACACTGGAACGCTTTATGCAAAAGAGGTCCTTCTGCAATTTTTCTCTGAAGGCTTCTATCAACGGCTGAACGCTGGAGAGTTTGAACTGAAAGATGAGAAGGGAAAAGTGAAGCTCAGCAACCCAACCGAGGCTGCTTCTAATCTATATGAACTCTACATCATTTCTTCGAATATAAAAGGAGAAGGTGACTTCGAATTCGGGCGGTATTTCACGGCTAATCAGTTAAAATGGTACGAGAGCATTGACAATATCAATGATTTCTATGAAAAAGGTCCATCTTTAACCTCAACGGATCTGCCGCAAAATATCATTGCACCTCTGGTCAAAGAGTTGATCCTGTCTACCGAACAGTCCATTCGGCAGAAAGACACGGCTGGTATATTTCGTTTTGCTCACGCAGAAACCATCATTCCACTATCTTCATTCCTGGATATCGCAGGAGCTAATGTGAGTATCGACAAACCGCAGGACGTGACCCAAAACTGGAATGGCTCGGTTATCTCACCGATGGGAGCAAATATCCAATGGATTCTGTATTCCAATGGTAAGGATGTTCTCGTGAAAATGCTTAGAAATGAAGAAGAGATCGCGTTCCCGATTGAAACAAAGACCTATCCATACTATAAATGGGAAGATGTGAAGACATATTACGAAAACAAACTGCAGAAGGTAGGCGTAAGCTTGGACAGCAGTTTGGAAGACAACATTGAGCTTTTACAGAAGAAATTCTAATCGGTGAAACGATATGCATTTTATATGAAAATAAAGACGAAGATGAAGAAAGCAACTCCTTTTCATGGAGCTGCTTTCTTTTTTTGCATTTTGAATGAAATGGACCAGTAAAAAAATCCTAAAACAAAATGTGACCAAATGCCGTCCGTAAGAGTGTTAGAGGTATAAAGGAGGGCATACCAACCATGCAGCGATCAGTGCCCCAGCTGGGCGATCATGTGATGAAAGTCTATGAGACATACGCGGATACGCTGTTCCGGATTGCCATGGTGCACCTCGGCAGACGAGAAGACGCGGAGGAAGCCACTCAGGATACCTTCATCAAACTAATAGAAAAAGCCCCTACGTTCAACGATGCGGAGCATCAAAAAGCATGGTTGATTCGGGTCATCACCAATCATTGCAAATCCTTATTAGGCAGAGGCTGGCGCAAACGGGAGGTCAAGCTGGAGGGAGTCGATCCTCTTACAACAGACAACCCTGAAGATCACGCGCTGATCGAACTTGTACTGTCACTGCCCGTCAAGTATAGATCGGTGGTTCATCTGTATTATTACGAAGATTATCCGATCCGAGAAATCAGCGAGATCCTGGAGATTAGCGAATCAGCAGTGAAAATGAGATTGAAACGAGGAAGACAGCTGTTAAAACTGGAGCTGGAAGGAGAGGAACTGTAATGAACGAAGAACAATTCAAACAAAACTACAAGAAAGCGGTGGATCATATGAAAACAAACGAACAAATGAAAAAACGGGTAGAGCAATCCTTAAACACGCAACATCAGGGACCAAAACGTCAACGTAAACCACTATACATTGCAGCAAGTGTTGTTATCGCTGCTAGCATTGGATTGGCTGCGCCAAGTGTATGGCAACAATTCAATGGACCAGCCACACCAACACCACAGGTGGCAGCGGTGACTCCAGGCGCGTCGTTTGACCCGATCGTGATTCCGAAGATGGAGTTGCCGAGTTCACAGGGCAAAGGCGCGATGGCTGATATGATGCAACTGGTTGTATATGGAGGAAGCGTATATACACAGTCCCCAACATTGTTTGAAGGTGCAAATGCACTCAGCCTGCGGGGGGATAAACTGGGTACCACCACTGGCGGCATTGATGAGCTGAGCGGCCAGGATAAATATACGGAGCTTGCTTCCAACATTGGCGAAGCGGACATCTATGCGGTCAATGGCTACGACAAGGATTTCCGCATCATGTCTTACACCGAGATCGCTGGTCAGGTGTATGCTCAGTTATTCGACAAGAACAACGGGATCACCATTGGTACTGGTGCCGACCTGATCGGCAAGCTTCATCTCGAAGGCAACATCGCCTCGGCGCAATGGGAGACGTTTAATAGCTGGAACAATGGATTGCAGCAGCTTCAACCGTTAGCAGCGGATGAAGCACTGGACAGCTTTATCTCATCGCTAAATGCTGCCAAACCGATCGCAACGAGCCCGGAGTTGGAAGAGAACCTCTACGGGAAGGAAGATCGCAAGATCATCTATCTCACGCTGGAAGACAAAACGCAGGTCCCACTGGTTCTGTTTGGTGAAGAAGGTCTAGTTCGTTATGGTAATGTTCCGGCATTCCTGGAAGTGGAGAAAGGCGCGTTCCAATCATTCTGGGACAGCTTGGGCGAGTAAGGCGAAGACAGTAACATGGCTGCACCAAGAAGAGCGAACAGGGCACGCAAGTGCTTTGTTCGCTTTTTTCATCAACAAACATTTATTTGATAGGATTAGGCAATAAAATGATATGAATAGGATATGGATTCTTTCCCCTTTCAATGTAAAATGGGTACACCTAGTTTTAACTAAAAAGAAACAGGAGGTTAGATGAATATGAATCGAATCGAAAAGAGCCAAGAAACATATAAAAGACTATTCGGCGAGGGAGTTCCAGCGGCATATGCTACTGATCCTGAGTTACAGGACATATTAAGTCGCTTCATATTTGGTGAAATTTTTGATCAAGGTACTCTTGACGATAAGCAACGTGAGCTTATTACTTTGGTCGTACTGGCTACTAATCAAACGTTGCCACAGCTCAAAGCACATACTCGTGCAGCGCTAAATGTTGGGTTGACTCCAACGGAGATCCAAGAAGCAATCTATCAATGCGCACCTTATTTGGGATTCCCCAAAACCTTAAATGCCATATCGGAAATGAATGAAGTGTTCAAAGAGCGAAATATTGCACTGCCTCTTGAAAGTCAAAAACGGGTTGAAGAAGATAATCGCTTTGACAAAGGACTTGGTATTCAAAAAGAGATTTTTGGCGATATTATTGAGAAAAACCGGGAAAATGCCCCGTCAAATCAGAAGCATATCCAGGACTATCTTTCAGCATTTTGCTTTGGTGACTTCTATACCCGCGGTGGTCTGGATCTGAAAACACGAGAGCTGCTTACTCTTTGTATACTAAGTGCACTCGGAGGTACGGATAGTCAAGTCAAAGCACACGTTCAGGGTAACATCAATGTTGGCAATAATAAAGAAACCATGATCACCGCTCTAACTCACTGCCTTCCCTACATGGGATTTCCTAGAACACTTAATGCTTTAGCCTGCGTTAATGAAATCATTCCAGAGAAATAATCTTCTTTATTTGAAACAACAGACAGTTGATTATCCCAATCAACTGTCTTCTTCTGGTTAACAGGAAGGTATAGTAAAGAAATGAATGATTCAGAAGACACTTAAATGAACGTAAATCAGGAGGAATTATGGAGTTAAGAGTACTTCGATATTTTTTGACAGTAGCTCGAGTAGAAAATATCACACATGCTGCAACGATCTTACATGTGACACAGCCAACGTTAAGCAGACAGTTGGCTGATCTGGAAAAAAATTTAGAAACTCAATTGTTTATACGCGGGAAAAGTAAAATAACACTTACAGATGCAGGCATGCTTCTACGTCAAAGAGCAGAAGAAATTCTCACACTTGCGGATAAAACAGAGAAAGAGTTTAAAGATCAGAACAACCTGGTTGGAGGAACCATATCGATCGGGAGTGTTGAATCATTAACGTCCAATGTTATTTTACAATTATTAAAAGACTTCAATCTGGAGTATCCGCAGGTTAAATATCACATCTATAGTGGAACGGGGGATGATATAAAGGAGCGAATCGATAAAGGACTGCTCGATGTGGGCATTTTGTTAGAGCCCATTCACATTGAGAAATACGATTTCATCAGACTGCCCCAGAAGGAACGCTGGGGAGTCCTTATGAAGACCTCATCACCTCTTGCACAAAAAGAATATGTCACTTCAACCGATTTAGCCGGAGTGCCTCTGCTCATATCCAGCCGATCTGTCGTACAGAATGAGATTGCAAGCTGGTTTGCCGATGAGTATGCACATTTAAACTTCGTTGCGACCTATAATTTAATATCTAACATACTTAACCTCGTAGAGGAGGGGTTAGGGACGGCCATCTGTATTGAGGGTGCGCTTGCAATGAAGCAGTCTGACACATTATGCTTCAGACCTTTTCAACCGGAACTTCAGTTTCCAACAGTGATTGTCTGGAAAAAACATAAGGTATTCAGTCAAACGGAGGTACGTTTTTTGGAACATATCAGGCATGCCTTTCAGGCATAATAAAGTATGAATTATAGGTATTGGCTATAGCTGTTTATCAGATGATATTTTAAAGGTGTAATGAATGCAGCCTTTATGTATTTCAGATAAATAGCTTTTTTTATTGCAAAGAGAAGTTATTTAGAGCGCTTTTGGTCTCATTCATTTAGATGGCAACAACAAGAGGGGGCATTATTGGATGAGCAAGAAATACGAGAAGTTGGCTCAAGATATTGTAGAGAAAGTGGGCGGTAGTGAGAATGTATCCACTCTGACTCACTGTATGACTAGGCTTAGATTTGCACTGAATGATACTAATAAAGCAGATCAAAAAGCGCTTAAATCGTTTGATGGTGTTATTGATGCGCTTGAGAGCGGCGGACAATTTCAAGTCGTCATCGGCACACATGTTGAAGACGTTTACAAAGAAGTGATCAAGCATCTTCAACCTAACGTGAGTTCATCGGGTGAACCAACTCAAGCTAGGAAAGTTAGTATTTTGGGGAAATTAATCGATTTTGTCTCGGGGACATTTAGTCCGATTGTTCCTGCTATAGCTGGGGCTGGTATGATCAAGGCATTACTCGCTCTACTAATTTTGTTCAACTGGATTTCAAAAGATTCCCAAACCTACTATGTCGTAAGTCTTATGTCAGATGCTATTTTCTACTTTTTACCATTCTTGTTGGCGTTTTCAGCTGCAAACAAACTAAAATGCAGTCCTGTCTTAGCACTCGTTTTAGCCGGTGTTTTACTCCATCCCAACTTGACACAATTGCGTTTGGATGGGTCTGACGTAAGTGTTTTTGGAATCCCGCTAACTCTTGTATCTTATAGTTCTTCTGTAGTTCCAATTCTCTTAATCGTTTGGTCTCAATCATATATTGAATCGTTGTTTAAAAGGATCATTCCGAATGCAGTGAAAGTTATTTTTGTTCCCATGTGCACTATTTTAGTAACGGGAATTCTGGCCTTAACCGTGTTGGGACCACTGGGGTCATTTTTCGGAACGTATTTAGCGATGGGCTTTGAATTCTTAGGCGCACATGGTAGCTGGCTGGTTATTTTCCTGGTTGCAACCTTCTGGCCAATACTGGTTATGTTTGGGCTGCACCATAATATTGTGCCTCTATCCATTGCTCAAATCACCACATCAGGTTATGAGAATATCCTCGGTCCTGGGGCGATGATCAATTGTATAGGTCAAGGTGTTGCGGCATTAGTTGTAGGGATGAGAACCAAGGATAAAGCATTAAAACAAATTTCAGCTTCCAGTGGGATCACCGCGTTGATGGGAATCACGGAACCAGCTCTTTACGGCGTAAACTTACCGAAGAGATACCCACTTGTCGCGGGTATGATTGGAGCTGCCAGTGGGGGACTCTTTGCAGGGCTAATGGATGTTTCTCGTTACGCAACAGGCGCTTCAGGAATCCCGGCGATTCCTCTGTACATTGGTGAAAATATCTGGAATCTATATAACATTTTGATCGCACTTGTTATAACAACTGTCGTAACTGCTGTACTTACCTATTTGCTCAGTTTGAAATATGAAAAAGATGCACCTTCACAGAACACTGTTTCAAATGCAAACGAAGTGAGTGGGGTTGCGGATGAAGTCATTACAATTAAAGATTCTGTTATTGCAACTCCACTTAAAGGTCAGCTTATTCAACTTCAGGATGTACAAGATGTAGCGTTTGCCTCAGAGGCAATGGGTAAAGGAATTGCTATTGAACCTAGCGAGGGGAAAGTTATTGCTCCATTTGATGGCATGATTGTATCTCTATTTCCTAAAAAACATGCTATTGGACTATTATCCGATGAAGGAGTCGAAATTCTTATTCATGTCGGCTTAAATACGGTAAAGCTGAACGGAAAATATTTTGAAGCGTTCGTTGAAGAAGGTCAGAGAATTACAAAAGGACAGACCTTGCTGACTTTTGATCTGGACAAAATTAGACAAGAAGGATATGTCACTCAAACGCCCGTTATTGTAACCAATTCGTATAGTTACTCGGATGTGATCGCAGAGACTAGTCCCCAAAATATTGATTTTAACAATACATTGTTGGTTGTCAAAGCTTAACAAAACTACAGGTTAGGAGTGTGTTTTAATGACTTTAAGAAAAGACTTTTTGTGGGGTGGGGCAGTTGCTGCTAACCAATGTGAAGGTGGATATGCAGAAGGCAACAAGGGACTATCCACAGTTGATGTAATCCCGGCAGGGAAAGATCGTGTTCCTGTCATGCGAGGACAGTTAAAAATGTTGGAGTGTGATCAAGAACATTTTTATCCGAGTCATGAGGCTATTGATTTTTATCATCGGTATAAAGAAGACATTGCTTTATTTGCAGAGATGGGCTTTACGTGTTTCCGTTTATCTTTGGCATGGACTCGGATCTACCCTAATGGAGATGACGAGTTACCCAACGAAGAGGGTTTGAAATTCTATGAAAATGTATTTGACGAATGTTTGAAGTATGGCATTGAGCCGTTAGTCACCATTACCCATTTTGATGTCCCTATTCATTTGGTGAAAACTATTGGATCGTGGAGAAGTCGAAAAATGGTGGATTATTATGAGAGACTGTGTGAAACGATCTTCACCCGTTATAAAGATAAAGTGAAGTATTGGCTTACCTTTAATGAAATTAACATGCTGTTGCATCTACCTTTTGGTAGCTCAGGCCTAGTGTTTGAAGAAGGTGAGAATGAGGATGCTGTGAAGTATCAGGCGGCTCATCATCAATTGATCGCAAGTGCAAAAGCAACTGAAATTGCGCGTAGAATTAACCCGGAAATTAAGATTGGCTGTATGTTAGCAGGTGCCAACACTTACCCGTATACATGTGCACCAGATGATGTCTGGAAAGCCATGACAAGAGATCGCGAGCACTACTTCTTCGTCGATGTACAGTCCCGAGGAGAATACCCAAACTATGCCAAGAAAATGTTAGAACGAATGAATATTCATTTAGCCATGGAAGACGGGGACGAGGAATGTTTGAAAAATAATACGGTTGATTTCGTTTCGTTCAGTTATTATGGTTCGCGGTTAACTAGTGCAGACCCGGAAGTAAACACTCAAACGGCAGCTAACCTGTTTCCAACACTGCGCAATCCTCATTTGAAAACAAGTGAATGGGGATGGCAAATCGATCCTGTAGGTCTAAGAATTACAATGAACTCCTTGTATGACCGATATCAAAAGCCACTATTCATCGTTGAAAATGGTTTAGGAGCGATAGATACTCCTGATGAGACGGGATATGTTGCTGATGATTATAGAATCGAGTATCTGCGTCAACACATCCAAGCTTTCATAACAGCAGTGGAAGAAGATGGCGTAGAGTTGTTGGGTTACACGTCCTGGGGTTGCATTGATCTAGTAAGCTCAAGTTCTGGAGAGATGAGTAAACGATACGGTTTCATACATGTCGACAAAGACGACACTGGAAATGGTACGTTGAAACGCAGCAAGAAAAAATCTTTTGAATGGTTCAAAAAAGTTATTCAAAGTAACGGTAAAGAACTCTAATCGACTGAGCAGTAACGTATGAAGTCATCGACTTATGCGTTACTGCTTTATCCATTTATCGCAGCATCAAGGCTAACTATCGGCCATATGGAGCAAATACAAACATTAGGAGTTGGTTTTTTATAATATCCATGGAGAAGCTTAAAACATATTCGTTATTGTCCGTTGCGTTATTAATTTCTTCAGGTCCAGTGATTGCCGCTAACATTCCTGCGATAACCAATGATTTTCCAGAGATATCGGTAACACATGTAGGATTATTAACGACCATACCTTCATTATTTGTCATTCTTGGTGTGTTAATTGCTAATCGACTTGAACTTCTTATTGGGAAGAAAGCAACTATACTGACTGGATTAGGACTTGTTCTCATTGCGGGAGTATTCCCTGCATTGTATCATGACCTTTTTTCGTTGCTGTTCATTTCTCGCTGTTTGTTTGGGTTAGGTGTAGGTTTATTTAACCGGCTCATCATTCAGATGATCAGTGATATGTATCATAAAAATCCAGGTAAACAAGCAACCGTAATTGGCTTAGAAAGTGCCTTTGAGGGATTAGGAGGCATTTGTCTAACACTACTCGTTGGTCAACTATTGAAAATGGGCTGGCACACATCATTTTATGTCTACGCCCTGGCACTTCCTATTTTCATTGCATTCCTGATTTTCGTTCCTTCTGATAAAAAAGAGCTTAATAGAAGAGAAGAGATCACAACGAATCCAAGCCACACTAATAATAAAAAAGCCCTTCAAGTCATGATTGGCTATGGTCTCTTATTATTTGTAATAGTAGCTATTTTCATCAATTATAATTTACAGATTACTCCTTTGATTTTGGAAAAAAATATCGGAACTGCGACAAACGGAAGCAATATGATTGCATTTATAGGTTTGGGAGCTTTTGTTGCCGGCTTTTCTTTTGGGAAAGTATACAAAACACTCGGTAACTATATCGTTCCATTATCGATTCTGTTACTTGGAAGCTCGATGTTCGTTACGACCATCTCGCAAAGTATCATGCTTACTACCGTTTGTTCAATGATCATCGGGTTTTCATTCCGCTGTATAATGCCCTATTTATTGCATACTTTTGCTCAACAAATGGCCAAAATGGCAAAGTTGGGTACCACCATTGTTCTGATCGCGTATAACTTGGGAGCCACACTTTCACCGTATGAAGGAAGGTTAATTACGCAATTATTACAACTAGATACAGTGCAATCATTAGTCTCAAGTAATGCAATAATTCTATTATGGATTTCAGCAGTTAGTTTGGGAGTAGTAACTCTTCATCGCAAAAAGAAGAATATTCAACAAACATAGAAAACAGGGAACTTCTTGATATGGAGTTCCCTTTTTTTAGATTGAGTTGTATGAACTTTTTAAATAGAATTTTTGTAATACACCAAGTGATCGGTCCACTCATTATTTTCGTGTATAAACCCTTTACGTAGACATTCAAATTCCATACCAACACTCTCTGCCAGTTTCATGGAAGTGGTGTTATCCACATTAATATGAGCTTCTATGCGGTGGAATTTCAGATGTTCGAATGGACTCCTCTGGACTGAATTTATGCTCATGGCATAGCACTGAAATAGTCCATAACCACGCTGCGAAACTCTAAAGCGGCTTTGGAAATATACCTGTTTTTATGCGAAAGTAAAGCGATTTTCCGAACGAGTTGGTGCTCCTCTACCTGAAGATATTTAATGCGCTCATGGGGGTTTCTGGCTGTGCTAGGTATAAACGCGAGACCGATCTCCGCCTCCACAAGGGCGGTTAATCTTGCAGGCTCATCACCTTCATATACATACTTCGGTAGGAAACCAGCGGATTGACATACGGAATCTACCATATCACGAACCCCATACCCTTGCTTCACCCCAACAAACCACTCGTCCTTAAGCTCGGATAATTTAATGCTACTTCGGTCTGCATATCGATGACCCATAGGAATAGCGACTACAATCGGATCGTCATATAGTATCTGACATTCGATATCGTCACCTTGAATCGGAGGGGAGGAGAGACAAAAGTCCACCTCGCCCCGATGTAGAAGTCTGGACATGTATTCTAACGAAACCATTTGCACATGGAACTGAATATCCGGCTTGTTTTTTCGGAATTCCCGGAGTATACCTGGCAAAGTACTTGCCGTAGTCACCGCCAATTGCAGTGTACCCTGATCCGGGTTGGAGAGGTCAGCAATTTCCCGCTTTCCTTGTTCCAATTCAAATAAGGCTTTTTCAGTTCGCTGAAGAAATATTCTTCCAAAGTCGTTTAGTCGTAGTTTTCTCCCGATTCGATCAAATAAAGGGACTCCCAGGTCGTCCTCTAATCGTTGTATCGTTTTGCTCAGGGAGGATTGCGTGACATGCAGCTTTCCCGCAGCTTCCGTAACATGTTCGCATCGGGCCACCGTCAGGAAATATTTTAGTTGAAGAAGCTCCATTTGCACCATCCCTTCATTCCTTCTAGTTCATCAAATCATAACATATAATGCGTTGGAATAAATGAATACGTTCAAGTAAGATAACAGCAGAAGAGAGAGAGGTGCACCAATGAACGTTCGAAATAAAGGATTGATGTTAGCTGTTGGACTCGGAATTATGTTGAATCCGTTGAATTCCTCCATGATTTCGGTGGCAATCTCCAGGTTACAACAAGTGTATCAACTTAATTTTACAGCCGTTTCGTGGATTATTTTATCATTTTACATTGCCAGTGCTGTCGCTCAACCCGTCATGGGCAAGTGTAGTGATTTGTTTGGCCGCAGGAAGATCTTCCTCATGGGTCTTGTTATTGTTTTTGTATCGTCCATGTTAGCTCCGTGGTCTCCCAGTTTTTCGTGGCTCATCGTATTCCGGATTGTTCAATCAATTGGCACAAGCATGATGGTGGCCGTCGGAATGGCGATTGTCAGAATGAACGTGACTGAAAAACAAGCCTCCGCCTTGTCCACCTTGGCTATATTCCTTTCTGGAGCGGCTGCAATTGGACCTTTTATTGGTGGAGTATTGATTCATTGGTGGGACTGGCACAGCATATTCTTCGTTAATATTCCGTTAGTCTTGGTGAGTTTTTGGTTCGCCTGGAAAACAATCCCGAAGGACGAGCAATCTCCGTCTATCTCTGGTCACATGTCCATTCGGCAATGGCTTGCGTTAATTGACGCACCAGGTATCCTGATGTTTACGGTAGCTTTGGTGACTCTGCTCATCGGTTTACTTTCAGTAAATTCCACAGGAGATATTTCAACATGGCATCTGCTGACAGGGGGGATCGGGTTAATCGCACTCGTCATGTTCTTCCGACATGAATTAAAAACAGCCACGCCTTTTATCCCTCTGCGAACGTTTGCCTCATATCCGGAGATGACTTGGGTGAATGTGCAATACATGCTGGTGAACATCCTGTTTTACGCACTTTTTTTTGGAGTTCCTACGTATTTGAAGCAGGTACGTCATCTCAACGAAGTTCATACAGGAATGAGCATGCTAGCTTTGGGGTTATGTTCAGTCATTATTGCTCCGATCGCAGGACGCTGGATTGACAGATCAGGATCACGGCCAGCTCTGATCGTATCCGCTTCTTTAATGACATTTGGATCTATATTGATCGTTGTTATGAATGAAACTTCTCCAATCTTCATAATCATTGTTGCCTTAGCTTTATTTGGCATAAGTAACGGCCTAAACGCGGTCGGTATGCAAGCAGCTCTGTTCAAAAGCACACCCAAAGAAATGATTGGAGTCGCATCGGGTATTTTTAATACATCACGCTATCTGGGGACCATTTTATCGTCGTTATTGATTGGAATTGTTATGGGGGATACATTCAATGTGACAGGATTTCAGATGCTTGGAATCATCCTTACGGTATTAGCTGCATCACTGATCATGATGAGCATACGTCGCGAGGCAGGTGCGGTGAGTCCGGAGAAAGTAAAATAGAGAATCTTCCGTGCAATAACACGTTTACACCCAATGAATCAATAGCTCCATTGGGTGTATTTTTTGATTTTCACCAAGTTGTCAGAAAGAGTTGATCCTTTCTTGAACGTTTAGGGTAGAAGCCGTGTCTTTGATTGAATTAGGTAAAAATAAAGATATAATAATTTTGATTAATAGGCTTGGTTAGTACTTTAAGTGCATCAATATCAGATTTTAATAGGCATCCAATGCTTGTTATTATCGGGGGCCTACAGGAGTAAACGCATTATAGGTGTGGCAAGATATCGTCATACCTAACTTTGTGAAATTTTTCGCAATTCTGCATTGAGCTTGGCCAAATCTGATATTGAATGTTTCTAAATTGAACAGAGTTTGAAAGGAGGCAACACAAAGAATGGCTATTGATACGGTTTTATGGAGCAGGCTAGTGACTGGTTTGACGCTCGGGTTCCACGTGATTTTTGCAACGCTTGGTGTCGGCGTACCTTTGATGATTGCTATTGCAGAGTTCATCGGCATTCGGAAGAAGGATCACCATTACATACTTATGGCAAAGAGGTGGTCCAGAGGGTTTGTCATTTCTGTCGCGGTTGGTGTCGTGACAGGCACAGCGATCTCACTACAGTTGGCCTTGGTATGGCCGAATTTTATGAAGCTGGCCGGGAATGTCATTGCACTGCCACTATTTATGGAAGTATTTGCATTCTTTTTTGAAGCCATCTTCCTGGGAATTTACTTGTATACGTGGGATCGGTTCAAAAATCCGTATATCCACTGGTTGCTGACTATTCCGATTGTCGCCGGGGCAGGCATGTCAGCTGTTTTTATTACAACAGTGAACGGATTCATGAACCAGCCTGAAGGTTTTGTCATGGAAGCAGGTCAATTCATGGCAGTGAACCCCGTACAAGCGATGCTGAATACGGCGACGTTCTCCAAAGTGTTCCATGTATTAAGCTCGGCTTATCTGACAGGAGCTGCCCTGTTAGCAGGAATAGCAGCCTTTGCGATGCTGAGAAAAGGAGTGTCGGCCTACCACAAAAAAGGCTTGAATCTCATGATGGCCGTTGTGCTGGTATTCAGTTTGTTAAATTCTTTAGCTGGAGATGTGTCTGCCAAGTTTTTGGCTGAGCATCAGCCGGAGAAGCTCGCAGCTGCCGAGTGGCATTTCGAGACGGAAAGTGGCGCGGATTTGATTTTTTTGGGATGGCTGAATGCAGAACATGAAATTATAGGCGCTCTTCATTTGCCGAAACTGCTCAGTTTCCTTGCCTTTGGAGACTTTAACGCCGAGGTAACCGGGCTGAACGAATTTCCACCAGATGAACACCCGCCCTTACTTGTGCATTATTTGTTTGATCTAATGGCTGGTATTGGATTCGCTCTGCTTGCTATATCAAGTCTGTACTTCCTGTTTGTATTCTGGAAGAAACGTAATCAGTTTAACAAGTGGATGCTTCGTATGGTTGCACTCAGTGCACCGCTTGCTTTTCTAGCCGTTGAGATGGGTTGGTTCTATGCAGAGATCGGGCGGCAGCCATGGATCATCCGAGGTTATATGCGGGTAGAAGAGGCCGCTACTTCTTCACCGAGTGTGAGAATTTTATTTTTCGTCTTCTTGCTTCTCTACATCCTGCTAGGCGTTATGTGTGTCGTCGTACTGAGACGGTTGTTCAATAATAATCCTGCTGAACTCGAGATGGAGAAATGGTTGAAGGAGAAGCATGATCAATCAGCCAAGAAAGGGGGTCAGGCATAATGAGTTATGAATTAATTGGTATTTCGGTACTCTGGCTGTTCTTGTACGGCTATCTTATTGTAGCTTCCATCGATTTTGGAGCAGGTTTCTTTGCCTTTTACGCACGCTTGACGAAGCAGGATCATCTGATTAATCGTCTGATCTCCCGTTATCTATCACCGGTCTGGGAGATCACCAATGTATTTTTTGTCTTTTTCTATATTGGTATCGTCGGATTTTTCCCGGAC
The DNA here is from genome assembly GCF_038003195.1 of Paenibacillus sp. FSL M7-1414. Taxonomy (NCBI): domain Bacteria; kingdom Bacillati; phylum Bacillota; class Bacilli; order Caryophanales; family Paenibacillaceae; genus Paenibacillus; species Paenibacillus sp. FSL M7-1414. The sequence goes on from NZ_JBBOOS010000001.1 coordinate 3,453,147, forward strand.
ACGGCCTATTATTATGGCTCCGCGCTGCTTGTTCCAGGAAGTATTGCCGTCATTCTACTTGCCATTCGTGGGTCGTTCTATGCTTTCGAAAATTATGGTTCCAAAAAAAGTATCGTGTATTTGTTCTTATATGGAGCTACGGGTCTACTTATTCCGGCGTCATTGTCAGTGGCACTGACCCTTTCTGAAGGTGGCTTTATTTTGAAGCAGGGAGATACCGTTTCCCTGGATTACTGGGCGCTATTTACGAATCCATTATCGTGGAGCATCGTTGGACTGGCGATCGTGTCCGTATTGTTCATTAGTGGGTCATTTCTCACATTTTACGCTTCTCGCGCAGAGGACCATTCGGCATTGAAGCTGATGCGGAACTATGCTTTGTTCTGGAGCACACCGACCATTATTCTCGCGCTGACTGCATTTATATATTTGGGTCAACACAATGAGCGTCATTTTCAAAATATGATGGATTTATGGTGGCTGCTGGCGCTTTCCGTTGCGTTTTTCATGATTGCCATGTGGCTGTTATATAACGGACGCCGTTATGGTTTAGCTTTTATATGCATCATGCTGCAATTTCTCACAGCCTTTTTTGCTTACGGGATTGGGCAATATCCTTACATTCTCGATCCATTCATCACCATTCAGAGTAGCGCGACACCACCAGCGATGGGTTTTGCACTCGTCGTTGTGTTTATCGGTGGTCTGTGCCTGTTAATTCCTTCTCTTATTCTGGTCTTCAAACTGTTCCTGTTTGATGCGGATTATGTGAAAGGGAAAAAATAAAGGAGGAGCGTTCAATGAAAAGGAGAGGCAAATCCAATCTGATCTCGCAGCAAATGTCTTTACAACGAAAAAACAGACTTCTCCTTGCGATCATTTCGCTGGCCCTTGGTGTAGCTATTATAAGCCAGGCCACCTTGGTGGCTGAAGCAGTCCAGCGAATCTTTGTAGAGAAAGCTTCCTTTTCATCAGTGATCCTGTTGCTTGTCCTATTATTGGCTGTTATGGCCGTACGCTCACTGTTGTCGTATGGTAATGGGAAAGTGGGCTTGCATATGGCAGCACGCGCCAAGACAAATATGCGAGCATCTGTGTTGCAGAACCTGACCCGCGCTTCCATGCCTTCAACCCTGAGTGGACAGACGGGAGGAAAGGTCAGTGTTGCTTTGGATGCTGTGGATGAGGCCGACAGTTATTTCAGTCAGTACATGCCGCGTATGATGGAAGCTGCGATGATCCCGATTCTGATTCTGGTTGTTACGTTTACGCAGCACTCTAACACAGGCTGGATTATGCTGTTTACGGCACCGTTTATCCCGCTGTTCATGATCTTGGTTGGGCTCAAGACAAAGAACAAATCAGAAGAAAAATACGCGCAACTGGCTGAGTTTTCCGGTACGTTTCTGGATTCGCTTCAAGGGCTGGTTACGTTAAAAATATTCGGACGGGCTAAACGTCAGCAGCAGGAAATTGAACGTAGCAGTCTGGGGTATCGTGATGCCACCATGGGCATTTTGAAGATTGCATTTACAAATACGTTTATGCTGGAATCGATCGTGATGTTAAGTATTGGTATTGTCGCGCTTGAACTGGCTATTCAATTACTGGTTTTCAAATCGATGAGCTTCCACACAGCCTTTCTCGTGTTGTTACTCGTCCCTGAGTTTTACAGTCTGTTGAAGAATACAGGAACGGCTTTCCACAGCGGGCGAACCAGTATGGGGGCCATTCGCAAGGTGGAACAGATGCTCGCGGACACTAGTGTCAAGAGCACACAAACGGAGCGGGAAGAAGGATCGGATCAAAGCGTATTAACCAATGTCGATACAATTGCAAGGACGGAAGAGCTTCGTACAGCTCGTACAGAGTCGATAACAATGCCACCAACCATTGAACTGAACGATGTCCGATTCCAGTACACACCTGATTCCTTTGGACTTGAGACAGGACAGATCTCAATTGGACCAGGAGAACAGATTGCTATTGTAGGCAAAAGTGGCTCAGGTAAAACCACGCTGATTCATCTCATTGCCGGTTTACTGAAACCAGATTCGGGAGCGGTTCTGGTTAACGGAAGCCAGCTTTCGCAACATGATGAGGCTGCATGGTTCGAGCGTGTTAGCTACATTACACAGCATCCGTATATTTTTGCAGGTACATTTGCCGAAAATATTGCGATTGGGGCGGGGCGGAACGTCTCCAGAACTGAAATTGAGCAGGCGGCAGAGGAAGCAGGACTTGCTGGCGTTGTTGCACAATTGGAACAGGGCTTAGATACCTTTGTTGGTGAAGGTGGCCGGGGGTTATCTGGTGGGGAAAAGCAAAGACTTGCCTTGGCACGTGCTTTTCTGAAGCGACCAGCTGTTATTTTGTTCGATGAACCCACCGTTGGTCTGGATCTACACACCGAGCGGGTATTGCAACAATCCATTGCGGCATTAGCCAAAACGGCAACGATGATTACGGTGGCACACCGTTTATATACAATTCAACATGCGGACAACATTTTGTTTATGGACAATGGGGTATTGGTGGATTCAGGACATCATAACGAACTTCTTGCACGCTTGCCGCAGTATGCCGAGATGGTTGATGTACAACGGAAAGGAGGGTTAGCATGAATGAGCTGACGATTCTGTCAAAAGCGATGATTCAGGAGCGCAAGGATATCTTGCTTTCGATATTGGGCGGATTTATCGCCGGCATAGCAGGGGTAGCTCTCTTTTCCGCGAGTGGGTATATGATATCGCAAACGGTATTTGCGCCACCGCTGTACACCTTAATTGTACTCACTTCCATGGTCAAACTGCTGGGTTTCCTTCGAGCGGCGAGCCGCTACGGAGAACGATTGTATTCCCACAGGGCAACATTCTCCATGTTGAGCCGCTTGCGGACGTCCTTTTTTGCCAAACTGATCCCGGTAACGCCAGGTATATTGAATAAAAACCGAAGCGGGGATCTGCTTGCACGGATCGTGGGTGATGTGGAAAGCTTGCAAAATTACTTTTTGCGGGTCGCGTATCCACCCATCATGGTCGTTATGGTGTTTTTGGCTACCATGCTGTTCACTTCGGCCTTTTCGATCTGGATTGCGTGTTTGTTAGTACTAGGTATGCTGATTACGGCATTTGTTGTACCAGGTATTGTCTTGTTAGGTCAGCGAAAAATACACGGACGTGTCCGCCAGCAACGGGCCTTGCTGTCCACGGAAGTGACCGAAGTATTGTATGGTTTCCGGGATTTGAAAGTATACGGCCAATTGGAACAGCGTGAGCAACAGCTTCAGCAGGCTTCCGCTGCATTGGCAACGGAGCAGAAACAAGCCGCTTCGCACCTGTTGCGCGGGCAGTCCATGCACGTTTTTGTGACGTATCTCGTTACATGGGGAGTGCTAGCACTCAGCGCTTTCTTAATTGTGAATGGAGCATTTGCCGGTGTATTTCTCGCCATGCTGATCCTGGCCACGCAGACCGTGTTCGAAGAAGCTGCCGCAATGGCTATATTGCCTCTATATAAGCAGGACAGCGAACACGCCGCTCAGCGACTGGCGGAAACGGTGCCAACCTCCGATGTACAACCTGTACAGCCAAGCGGTGAAATTTCAGCCGATCAGGCGGTTTCGATTGACCTATCCGGTGTTAACTTCCAATATGAAGGGGAATGGAGACCGGCGCTGAGGGAGCTATCTCTACAACTTGCAGCAGGCTCCAAAACAGCGATTGTCGGGCCGAGCGGGTCAGGCAAGTCAACGATTATTGATTTGTTACTCAAGTTGCGCGCACCAACGTCTGGCGATATACGATTAAACGATGTTTCGGTGAAGGAACTGAATGAAGAGAGCATTTGGCAAGGGACGAATGTCGTGTTGCAGCAAAGCCACTTCTTCCGGGGAACCATCCGGGACAACCTGTTGCTGAATGGAGAAGAACATTCGGGTGAACAACTGTCGGCTGTGCTGGATAAAGTCCAACTGCCGAATAAGTTGTTGACCGACATGGTCTATGAAAAAGGGGAGAACCTGTCGGATGGTGAGAAGCAGCGGCTGGCTCTCGCACGGGCCATGCTGCGCAAAGGACGGTTATGGCTTCTGGACGAACCAACTTCTTCACTAGATTACGTCACAGAACAACGTGTGTTGCAGCATCTTCTGGCACAAGCTGCCGAAGATACACTTCTCCTGATCTGCCATCGGCTGACGGGATTGGAAGAGATGGATCGGATTGTGGTCATGGACCAAGGCAAGATTGTAGAATCAGGTTCCTTCTCCGAGCTGATGGAGCAAAAAGGCTATTTTTATGAAATGAAACAAATTGAACGACAAATGATTGGAGACGCCGGGGCGTGAAAGGAATTTCAGTCTACTCAAGGTGTCGATAGTACTTTCATAAAAGACTAAAGAACGTTACTGATGTTATCATCAATTAGTCGTTCTTTAGTCTTTTTGTCTATCTATTGAGAAGACTCGTTAAGCAGCAATGTAATTTAGCTTTTACATAACAGCAGATGACTCAGCCGTTTTATTTTTCTTCGCAAGCGGTTTTTTCCTTAGTGTCCTATCATACAGATACGGTTTTCCGTGATATTCCCGTGCATGCTTTTGTTTCTGCTTTTTATGTATATCAACCTTGATCTCCAGATTGGCAACGTTATTCTGGAATTCAGAAGCAACTCGTTTGCACCATTTCAATCCACTTTCTTCAGATGCACTGAAATGAACACGTAATAGATATCCGTTCACCGTTAATTCAAACTTGTATAAATTCATGATATGTATCCTTTCCAGGCGGGCATGTTATGTTACACCAAATACGATAATCTGATTATAACAGGAACGTATGTTCTGTAAAAGTATTATTTATGATACCCGCACTTCAATAAGGTTCGCTAGACATCTTTGCAACGGTTCGTTTAATGGTAAAATATCTAAAAATGGTTCATGTTGGGGGATACGCATGTATAAACTGATGATCGTAGATGATGAATTGCTCATGCGGGTTGGAATTCGTTCCATGCTGAATTGGGAAGAGTATAATTTCTATGTTGTTGGAGAGGCAGGAAATGGAAAAGAGGCATTAAGCCTTGCGCTTGAAGTGATGCCTGATCTAATTATTACAGATATCAAGATGCCGATTATGGATGGGCTCCAGCTTATACAAGAGGCCTCCTGCGTATTGAAAACCTGTAAGTATGTCATTCTGAGTAATTTTGACGAATTTCATTATGTGAAAGAGGCGCTAAAACTTGGCGCTTCAGATTACTTGATTAAAAGTGAGATCACCGAATCCTCCCTTATTGACCTCCTGAGCACTGTTGGACAGAAACTGCAAAGTGAACATGTTCACCCAACCAACACACCCTCTATAACACAGGACTATTCCAAGAGCCTAAGATATCTAAAGGATAGTTTCTTCCAAGATATTGTAAGCGGATTCATTAGTGAGGAGGATATCGTCACCAAAGCGGAAGAACTACATTTTCGTATACGTTCGGACCAGTTGGTTGTCATGAAGTTCATCGTGAACTATTACGAGGATGCAAAGCGGAAATATGTAGAGAAGGGGGAAAAGCTGCTCCGATTTTCGATTCTTAATATTATGGAAGAGATCATTCCATCGAAGTGGGAGAAAGAGATTTTTGTTGAAAGTTCCTCTGAATATTGGGTGATCGTCAACGTACTTCCTGAGAGCCAATCTGTACACGCCGACTTAAATAAACTATGTAATAAATTGCTGTCTTCGATCAAGGATTTTATGAATCTATCGCTCACGGCTGGGGTAAGTAGAATGACTTCCGGTTTCCTTCACATCAGGACGGCCTGCCAAGAGGCAGAAACGGCTTTACAACAGAGTTTCTTCACAGGAAGCAACCAGGTGTTGTATTACGATGATATGGTTCAATCCCCAGATCGACATGAAGTAAAGGGGGCTTTAAGCCCGCAACAAGAACGAGATTTGTTGAAGTTATGGGTAAGCAAAGACAACCAAAAGGCGGAAGAGTTCCTTGAAGGAATCCGATCCAATCTGGAACAGCTGCGAGCAGATGAGAATAGCATTCGCAAGCAATATATCATGGTAATGGAAACGATACATTCCCATCTATCCCGAGCTACGGAAAGAGGTGCACCTTCTTTAACAGAAAAATCGCCATATGAAATCGTTCTAAAGGGGGAGTATTGGGAGGATATCCACCAGGATATGCTTGCTCATATTGCGTATTACTTCCAAACCGATTCCCAAATCAAACAGGAAAGCACTTACACCGCTCTCGCCACTGAATTGATCGACAAGTATTATGCGGAAGATATCTCACTACAAAGTATCGCTAGCCAAATCAGTGTGAATCCGTCGTATCTCAGCCGTGTGTTCAAACAGGAACGAGGAGAGAACTTTATCACGTACTTGACCCGAGTTCGAATTGAACATGCCAAGGCGTATCTATTGAGCAGAGGAATGAGAGTGTATGAAATTGCAGAAAAGGTGGGCTACCATAATTACACGTACTTCAGTAAGATTTTCAAAAAATCGGTAGGGGTCACTCCGGAGGAATATCGAGAATTACAGCAGGGATGAATGTAATCGGTGAATAGAGGTGCAGCATATGAAGCATGTTCGGCCCTTCCGAATCAAGTACAAAATTATGGTGATCTGTATGACGGTCATTATCCTTCCGGTATTGGTGATGACAATCAATTCGTATTACTCCTCCGAGCGGTTATTGGCACAGAACTATACGACGTTGCTAAACGATCTTGCCAAACAAACGAATATTCGCATTGACGAGTTCCTCAAGGAGATTGAGAAAATTTCGCTGCTAGCCAGCAATGGGCTTAGTGACAATCTGTCTGCGACTCATGAAGGGAGTTTTCCGATCCAGGATTTCCTGCGAGAGGGTGATGAACAACATGAGATTGCCGCATACAATATTCTGATGAATTATATCATGATGAAAGATCGCGTATTCTCCATCTACCTCTACAATATGAATGGGGGGCAAGACCTTTTTGTCAGTCCACATCAACCCATTGATCCAAACTTCAAAGTAGCAAACGAATTGTGGTTTAAAAAGTTCATGCATGATAAGGATCGAACCATTACCCTCACAACACGAATCGACGAGCAATTGGAGAATAAAATACTGGCAGTGTCACACGCTCGCAAAATTCATGATGTGACTAGTGGAAAACTGCTTGGCGTGATTGTTGTCAGCATTGATATCAAATTCATCGAAATCGTCAATCGAAACTTGCAGGAAGGGTTGCGCTCCAGGTTCATGATTGTTGATGAGGATGACAAGATCGTATATAACGTGAACGAACGATTAATCGGGACACTGTTCCGTGACAACGTTCGTCCGCCTGAATCACTAAATGTCGTGGTGACCAGTCCCCTTAGTCAGCAAAAATGGACAACTTACTTATATATGCCTTTGGATGAACTGACTGCTGATGGCAAAATATTGGGCCGTAATCTGGTGACGCTTGCCATAGTCATTGTTCTTTTTGCTGCCGTCATATCCATATTTTTATCTCACGTGATCACAACTCCCATTAAAAAATTGCTGCGGAATATTGCTCTAGTGGAGAAAGGTCAGTTCGAACAAGTTGTACCTATTGGCTCCAGAGATGAGATTGGACATTTATCCATTCGGTTCAACAGAATGTCACATGAATTGAAACGGTTGGTCGAACGGATGCAGCAGGAAGAGATAGAGAAAGCCAAGGCCGAGATGCGTGCGCTCCATGACCAGATCAAGCCTCATTTTCTGTATAACACCCTTGGGTCGGTGAAATGGATTGCCTCGATGCAGCAGGCTGATAAAATCGTGGAAATGACCGATGCACTAATCTCGATGCTTCGCTATACAACAAAATCTGATGGAACCCTCGTAACCATTCGTGAAGAACTCGATAATATAGCTAATTACGTAACGATTCAGAATGTCAGGTACTATGATTGTATTCAAATGAGATATGAGGTTGAGGATAGACTGCTGGATTATCGCATGCCCAAAATGATTCTACAGCCCATTGTAGAGAATGCGATATTTCATGGACTCGCTGAACTCGAAGAAGACGGAATCATTACCATTCGGATTCAATCAAAGCTGGATGAAGTTGTGATCGAGGTCTGCGATAATGGCGTGGGTATGGATCATCATACGATGCAGAATCTATTGGAAGAAAAGTCCGGTGCACGTACGGGAACGAATGGGATTGGATTGCATAATGTGCAGCGGCGGATTCAACTTCATTTTGGTAAACCTTATGGAATTCAGGTGGAGAGTAAAATAGGTGAAGGTACCATTTTCTCCATTCTGCTGCCTGCCATCCTAGAAGCCAAATAGTCATTCATGCTTTCACTTAGCATCTCATAATGCGGTACAGCGATCATAAACATAAGTTTAGATATAAACAAAGGGCTCGCAGTATGAACTGCAAGCCCTTTTGTTCACCCTTTGACGCTACCTAACACCAAACCTTTGGTGAAATATTTCTGCAAGAATGGATACACAAGTAAAATCGGAATGGCACCCAGGAACATCTGAGCGGCGCGCCCCGTTCTGGCGTTCATCATGGACAACAGCTGTGTATAATCTGACCCAGATTTCAGCATGATTTGCTCAAAGCTTTGCAGGAGGGTCTGCAGGTAGCTTTGTAATGGATAATTGTCTGGATTGTTCATATAGATAATGCCATCGAACCACGAATTCCAGTGAGCAACAATACTGAACAAACCAACCGTAGCGAGAGCGGGCTTGAGAAGTGGGAGTAGAATACGAAGCAATACCTGTACAGGCCCAGCACCATCGATAATTGCTGATTCTTCAATCTCCTCGGGCAGCCCCCGAATGAAATTCATGAGGATAATCATACTGAATACGGGGAGGGCCCCAGGCAGGATCAGAGACCAGATGGAATCGATCAGTCCCATTTTGACGACCACGAGATAGGTTGGAATTAGACCTCCACTGAATAACATGGTTATTATGAAAAATCCCATATAGATATTACGCCCCATCAATTTTTGTTTGGATTTGGAGAGGGGATAAGCGGTGAGTACGATCAGAACCAGATTCACCACCGTTCCGATAACGGTTCGTTGAATGGCTACCCAGAGAGAGGAGAAAAACGATCCTCCCGTTAATGCAAATTCATAGGCTTTTGTCGTAAATTCCACAGGCCAGAACGTAACACTCCCCGCAGATACAGCCGCGCTGCTGCTGAATGAAACAGCCAGCAGGTTGATAAACGGCAGGATACATAGGAGAGAGATTAGAAGCAATATGGTGTAGTTTATGATAAGAAATACACGTCTGCTCATACTTTTATCATAGATCATAATGTAAGTTCCTCCTTCTTAGAAGATACGATAGCCAGCCACTCTGTAAGCCAGGATGTACGATACAGCAACGAGAACACTGGAAATGATCGATTTGAATAACCCGACAGCGGTACCAATTGAATACTGTGCTTGTTGAATTCCTAAACGGTAGACATAGGTATCAATAATATCACCGGTCTGATAAACAACAGGGGAGTAGAGATTATAGATTTGGTCAAAGCCAGCATTGAGTACGTTACCAAGTGAAAGTACGGTCATTAAAACAATGGTTGGCATGAGGAGAGGCAACGTAATATAGATGGTCTGCTTCCAGCGTTTGGCTCCGTCGATCACTGCGGCCTCATAAAGTCCCGGATCAATACTGGTCAGAGCTGCCAAATAAACAACCGTGCCAAATCCGAAACCTTTCCATATGTCACTCACAATCATCGTCCAAGGAAAAATAGAGGGTGTGCCGAGAAAGGAGATCGGTGCAATCCCAAATACACTTAAAAATGTATTGATGATGCCGTCGGAGCTAAGGATATCCAGCATGATGCCAGCCATAATGACCCAAGAGAGGAAGTTCGGAATGTAGACAAGTGTTTGAAATGTACGTTTAATTCCACTGTGTAGTACCTCGTTAAGCAATAATGCGAAAATTACGGGTACGATTATACCACCGATAATCTTAAAGACAGACATGTACAATGTATTCCAGATCGTTCTTACGAAGTTCGGCTGATTAAATATGTGGGTAAAATTATCCCACCCTACCCATGGCGAGTTGAATCCGAGGCCCGGATTGTACTTCTGAAACGCAATAATAAGTCCGTAGAAAGGGATGTAACAAAAGATGAAGACCAAGACCAGGCTTGGGATCAACATGAGATGGTAAGGACTCTGCTGCTTCCATTTTCTCAACATACATATTCCTCCGTTCCTTGTACGCCAAATGTAATCGCTATCAAATAAAGGGGAGAGATCACCCTCATCCCCTCTTTGTGACAAACGAGATTATTTCTTCCCGTAGGCTTCATTAACTGCCTGAGTTGCGTCATCGCCCCCGGCTGCACGCCAATTTTGGACAATAACATCGAAATAATCGATACTTTCGCTACCCATAATGATCTTGGTGAAACCTTCGGTCAGGATATCATCCAAGGTTGTGCCGTAGCTTGAAAGTATTTCTGGCGTAACACCCCATAAGGCCGTCTTTGTATAGTTCTCGCTGTCCAGTACTTTCTTGGCAAGACCATACGCGTTCTTTGGAGCCCCTTGTTGCAAATAATCACCAACTGCTCCTGGGGTTGCATTCTCTATGAATTCCAAACTGTTGTTATATTTTTGCCACATACCCGAAGTCGTGAGTCCACTGGTATCCTTGGATTGAAGGGCAGCGGAGACCGCCTCAAATTGCTCGTAATCGGAATTCGGATTAAGTACACGGAACGCTCCAACAACATGGGCAATATCGTTGTCCAGCAAGGCGGATAACGTTTCTGTGGATTCCTTGCCATTGCCTTCATCCACAATATAAGCATAGTCGTTCAAAATTTTGATCACTTCTTCAGGACTTTTAAATCCCTTTTTCATGACGATATAATTGTTGTTAGCGAAAAAGATGGATTGTTTGGCTTCTTTCCCATCAACGGTAGGGATGATATAAGGGTAGAAGATGGCGTCCTTACCCAGATTGGATACCGTATCGACACCCGGATTATAACCCCACCATTGGTAATAAGGCTGCATTCCCACTTTGCCGGCTACGATATCCGCGTTCATCGCATTAAAGTCTTTGATTGCAAATTCCGGATCAATGATGCCTCGCTTGTACCATTCTGACCACTCAGCCAGCGCATTTTTCATCTCAGGCTGCACGGAGCCGTACACGAGTTTTCCAGTGCTATCCTCCATCCACATATCCGGATGCGCATTCCATGCAATGGCCAGCAGGTTGAGGTAATCCAACGATTGGTCTACCGCTATACCATAACCACCGTGCTTTTCCATGAATTTTAGTGCGATATTTTTGATGTCTTCCACAGATTTCGGATCTTGGACTCCCAATTCTTCTTTCCAGTCGTTCCGAATCCAGATGAAGTCTGGTTGTTCAATTAATCCCCAGTGCATCTGTGGTATCCCGTATAGCTTACCGTCTTTCTTTCCAGATTCGTAACTGTCTGCATCTGCTTCCATGTAACCTTTGAGACGATCTGAAGCGTGTTGATCAAATACCTCGGTAAGGTCCATGACCATATCTGCTTCGACTAACTGTCTCAGTTGTGATGGATTAACTCTGAATACGTCAGGAAGATCGTTCGATGCGATAGCCAAATTGAGTTTTGTATCGTACTCATCGCTAACCCAGTCTGTTTTGACGTTGATATTAAACTTCTCTTTGTATCGCTTAATCCATACATTGTTGGTGATATCGTCGCCCTTTGGATATTTTGCAGAAGAGTATTCTGATGTTACGGTATGAATGGTTGTTGTTCCAGCCTCGTTGGAATCCGTGTCCGTTGTTGAACCTTTATCAGCACCGCTTCCATTGCTACAGGCTGCGAGTAATAAGGTTGACATGCACACAGACAAGACTAAAGCTTTCGTTTTCTTGTTCATTTCTTTTCCCCCTTATCAGTCGTATTTCAATAACGCTTACTTGAAAATATTCTAAACGAGAAAGGGGGAATGTGATATAAAGGTTATTGACGAGAACCCGTATCTTTTTTTACTTTTGAGTTATAGCGAAGAAAAGAGAAATGAGCTTTGTGCACTTTTTTTACTTTGTACTCCTTCTTTTTTTACTCATGTCTCCAAAAATTGCTTTAGATGACGATCGATAACGAGTGAATCCTCTTCGTTTGCTCCGATTCCAAAGCAGTGTCCCCACTTGGACTCTACAGGTTGATACACCGCGTTTGGCATATGCTGAGCATCATACGAACTGTCTTCTGGCGTGAAAAACAAGTCACTTGATCCTGGCATAACGAGTGCAGGAGCAGCGATCTTGCTTAACGCCTGTTCGAAGTTGCCGTCATCTACGGGATTATCGCTAATGTCTCCATAGATTCCTGTACGCAACATGGTAATCAAGTCGTTAGCATCGAAGGGAAGAAATACTTGATCCCAGTAATCTTCTACATAAGATTTCAAAGAGTCGTAACCCTCAGATTGGTACAATTTCTCCAAATAGTACGCCTGCGAGAACCCCCATGGAGCATAAGCTCTTCCCATCGCTGCGAGACCGGCAACCGGAGGGCGCTCATATCTACCATTTTTATAATTCGAATCTGCCTGTAACGCCGCGATCATTGCTTCGAATACCAACTGTGTATGGGGTCTGCTCTTTGCCGTTCCGCCAAAGGGGGCAATACGCTCAACCATCTCAGGATAACTGGTTCCCCATTGATAAACCTGCATGGCTCCCAGAGACCACCCCACAACAAGTTTGATTTTGGAGATACCGAATTTTTGAGTGATGAGTTGATGTTGGGCACGCACATTGTCATACATGGAGATGAGAGGGAAGTTGTTCTTATCATATGGGGCAGGGGTATTACTTGGAGAGGAAGATAACCCGTTACCCAACATATTGGGCACAACGATAAAATAACGACTGGGGTCCAGTGCTTTGTCCGTTCCAATTAACCATTCATTATCTGTGTGAATTCCAGCAAACCATGTTGGGACAACAATAACATTGTCCTTTGCCGCATTTAAGTTTCCATAGGTCTTGTAAGCGATAAAGGCTTGAGGGAGCTGTTGCCCCGATTGAAGTAATGTATCTCCAAGGTTATATGTTTCATAATCGTTCATAGATTGATTCTCCTTATAAAATAGTAATAACTTGATTTCACTCTACAATACGTCTATTATCAATTCAACGAAACGTTATCGAACATATCATTCATTTATTTTGAACTTAGGAGGTACCTGACTCATGGAAATACGCCAGCTAAAAACCTTTTGGACACTTGCATCGACCTGCAGCTTTAGTCAAACTGCTGAATTATTGAGCTATGTACCGTCTACCATAACCATGCAAATCAAATCGCTGGAAGAAGAGCTTGGGGTGAAATTGCTGGATCGATTAGGCAAAAAGGTCGTGTTAACGGATGCTGGCCAACAGTTTCTGCCGTACGCCACTAAGATATTAAACGACGTAGAGGAAGCAAAGTGTATATCCAGTCAGCACGGAGAATTGGCGGGAACGGTTGTGATCGGAGCAGACGAAGTGCTGTGTGCATATCTTCTTCCAGCCTTGTTCAAACGCTTCCGAGCAGACTATCCTGGTGTGCGGTTATTGTTCCGCCCCTTGTCCGGGCAAGAGCTTAAATCAAGTCTGAGAGAAGGGCATGCCGATGTCGTTTTTGTATTGGATGAGCCTATTAATTCCAGAGACCTTCATTCAGAGTTTTTAAAGGATGAGACCTTTCAAATGGTGGTTTCTCCCGATCATATGTTAGCATCGCGTTCCGAGTTGGTCATTGATGACTTCCACAAACAGCATTTTTTACTGACCGAAAAGAACTGTTCGTATCGCACTTATTTTGACCAATCCATAACGAAGAAAGGTGCAGATGCTCTGACAGAGCTGGAGTTTCATAGTGTAGAAGCCATTAAACAATGTGTTGCGGCTGGTCTAGGGATCGCTTTATTACCTGAAATGGCTTTGAAGAAAGAGTTGAGCGATGGGGAAGTGGTTGCTCTGCCGTGGGATTTATCAGATATATCCTTTTCTGCGCAAATGCTCTGGCATCGGGAAAAATGGATCTCTCCGTCCATGGCTGCTTTCATGGAGGTCGCCAAGAGTGAGTTGATTTGATTGTTCAGAATTTGTTTAGATGTATGTGTTAAAATACTCTTCATGGAGATCGTGAGGTTAAATGGAATCAACCTTCAACAACATGATACATATATATATGGGGGATTAGCAATGGAGAGAAAGATTAGAAATTCTGCAAAAGCATTGATCATTAAAGACGGGAGAATGCTTGCAATGAAGCAGGATGATAATGATGAAGTCATCTACATTCTGCCTGGTGGGAGCCAGAATGCAGGTGAAACCCTGACGGATGCTGTGAAGCGTGAAGTTGCGGAAGAAATCGGAATAGATGTAGAACCGTTATCACTGGAATTTGTCATTGAAGGGGTATACGGTGAAGCTCTTCATCGTGTAGATTTTGTTTTTTTATGCGAGTACATAGGTTTGATGGACCAAGATAATTCTATTCTGCCAAGTGACGAAAATCAGGTGGAATTTGAATGGCTTGAAATTAAAAATATATACGAACTACCTTTATTTCCTTCAAAATTACGAAAGCAGATCATTAGATTGGTTGATGGAGAAAAAACGGTTATGTATTTAGGAAATGAGGAAGATGACGACCTGAATAGTTAGATGTGCACACGTCGTAAACAAGCGGCCGTCTTGTATTTATAAAGGAAAGGCTATTTCAAAGGACATGATGGTCCAGTGAAATAGCCTTTTTGTCGTTGAACAAAGTGTACAGAGCGATTCAAAAATGAACATCTATGATAAGGGGTTACAATAGGCCAGGAGTTATATATCTTGTTGCTTCACGCCTGCTGTCATATTTTTCTGACCCCATATTACCATGGATTCAATTAAAGGAACCAATTCCTTGCCTGATTCTGTGAGTGAATACTCCACTCTCGGTGGCACCTCGTTATATTGCTCCCGATGCACGATGCCGGAATGAATCAAATCCTTCAAACAGTTCGTTAACATCGTTCCGGTAATGCCAGGTAGTCTTCTTTTTAATTCATTGTAACGTATACAGTCATTTTCACTGAGGATTGCCAGAATCGGAAGATTCCACTTGCCTCCAATGACCTGAAATGCATAAGTCGCTGGACATAACTGATCGAAATTAAACTCGTATTTCACTTGATACCCTCCAATAGTATACTTTTTGATACTAAGTCAGAAAAAGAATCGTACTTGTTCAGAAGATTGTAGATATTATAATCAAACTAACACAAGAAAATCAATTCATAAGACAATATAAAGGCGGGATAACGTGAGTAACGAATCTATGATGTGTGATCTGGAAACAGGCGTATGTGGTGTGAACGAAGAAGAGGCGATGCAAGAAATCAATCTGAATCACGTTGAGAAAAGAATAACTCTTTATTACGCAACAGATCCGATCTGTTCTCACTGCTGGGCGCTTGAGCCTGTGCTTCATCGGTTTATTGAGGAATACGGCCATTATTTTACGCTGCAAATCAAAATGGGTGGGCTATTGGCTAACTGGAATGGTTTCTCGGATGGCGCTAACGGGATTCAGAAACCTTCGGACGTTGCAGAGCATTGGAAGGAAGTGGGTGAACATTCACGCATGCCCATCGACGGTTCCTTATGGCATGATAATCCAATACTTTCTTCCTATCCGCCATCTCGCGTATTTAAGGTCATTCAGAGTACACACCCTGGTAAAGAGCAGGACTTTTTAAGACGTGCGCGTGAAGCCGTGTTTGCATTTAATCGAAATATTGGAGAAGATGATGTGCTGATGGATATCGTCAATCAACTGGGCTTGAATGGAAAAGAAATAGTTGAGGCGGCTGCAGAGCAATCTGCACAAGAGTTATTAGAGGAAGACTTTGAGAATGTCGCTAGTTTGGGAGTTAGAGGTTTCCCATCTATTATCATTGTGAATGAAGAGAACCAGGGTATAAAAATTGTCGGAGCCCGTTCTCTTGAAACATATGTGCAAGCACTTCAGCAGGTGCTTGGTGGTGATCTGAAACCCAAACAGATAAACTCGTTGGAGCAGAAAATCAATGAGGGACACCTTCTTTTTTCTAAAGAAATTGAGGTCTTGTACAGTATTGAAAAGAGTGATATTGAATCATATGTGAAATCTGAATTGGCAGAGCACACATATCGTATGGGTCATATTTTGAATGAGATATATATTGAGCATATCTGAGACAGGAGCCATGTCAGAATCTTCCTGCTTTCGGCACACGGATGTGTTATTCGCACAGGCAAGTCGTCCACCCATTGCGTAGACTGAAGTAGATCAAGTCAAGTGAGGTGAATTCCATGGCTAAAACCAATGAAATACACGTCCGGGTGAAACGGCTCAAGGATCGCCCAGTCTGCGTGACTCTTCATAATGGCGAGACGTACGTCGGGTACATCTCTGGTGTTAACAGCGAAGGCGTAGTGCTTACCGGGGGCGGAAAGCTTACTCAGACCGCAATCACAGCACCCTCATCTGAAGGCAGTGCTCGCAAAACCAAACCTAAAGCAGGGGCTACGAGAAAAACAGCATCCTCTCGAAACCGTAAACGGGTGAACAGCACACGTAAGTCGCAAGTACGATCCCGGTCGATGTCTCGTTCAACGTCTAGGCAAGCCCAGGTATCATCTTTCATGCCTATGCTAGGCTCACTGTTAGGTGGCTTTGGCGGTGCAGGGTCGATTGGAGGTATGTTAAGCGGTGGCATGCGGTTGTTTGGCATGATCCAGCGGTTTACACCTGTGGTCAAAATGGGGTATGGCATGATTAAGCAGATTCAGCCATTTATGGGAGCAGTTCAAGGGCTGATGACTCCAGCAAGCCAAGCAGCTCAGGCTGAAACCGAAGGTGAAGAGGAAGCACAACAAGGATAATACTTGAAATGAAAATCGTGAAATAGAACACAACCTTCGTTGCATTTGGGAAGGAAGCATTGCTAGTGTGTTGGGTGATTTGATCTCTTTCTGATCTGTTCTGTTCCTTATCTTCTTCTCTGTTCTGTTTCAGCTTCTTCGCTAGATGCTTCACTGCAAGCTGCTCTCCGTACGCCAAACGGAGGGTGGCTTATTTGCTTATGCTGTATATGAGGTTCGAACCAGCTCGATTTCGCATGCTTGCTCAGCGCTAACGAACCTCAGAAACCGTATTCGGGTCAATATCAAGCCGTTAAAATTCTAACGAACATGACAAACCCTATTTGCTGCAAAATGTAAGATATAGTGTGATAAAGGGGCAGATTCTGCAGCATAGCTTCCTCTGTGTTCGTTAGAATTAAAATTCGCCCGAAACGGGTTAAATAAGACTCCCTGTGTTCGTTAAATTCGTTCGTTGCGAGGAATAAAAAATGAGGTTTCAAATACGCGCCACACTTCTAACTTTGGAACTATGTAGTTGGGCCGTTTGCCATCATACAGCAAAAAGCACCGCGCGCAGGGAGCTACACGCGGTGCGGAAAACAATGCTGATGTTGCAGAGTAAGAGAGAATTCTATCCCGCTCTTATTATTTATTATGCCTGTTTGGTTTTGAGGCGAATCACGTTCCATGATGCTTTGTTCAAGACTGCTTGCACTTTACCCTGGTCAACCGTTGTATATCCACCGTTGTGAGGAACAACGTTACGTGGGTTTTCTTTGGTATTGGTGGCTTTCAAGTCGTTGTTCTCCAATACAATATGCTCCACAAATGTCGTTTCTCCGAAGGAACGCAGATCCACATTCAGTTCCAACTTCTCATCCAAATGTCTGTTCACCGCAAAGATTGTGATCGTGCCGTTCTCTTCATCATGCACACTGATCGCTTCGAGATAAGGCACATCTGTAAAGTCTTTGGAATCATATTTAGGTGAAGTTGTGATGGATCGCAACACCGTACCACGGCCGAAGTTGGATGCGTGCATGAATGGGAAATACGTCGTCTGGAACCAGATTGCTCCGTTATTTTCCGTCATGATTGGTGCAATGGTGTTAATCAACTGAGCAAGGCAAGCCATTTTTACACGGTCGGCGTGCTTGAGTATGGTAATCAGATAACAGCCCACAGCTAGTGCATCTTCATGTGTATACACATCTTCAAACTCTGGAGGCGCAATCTGCCACCGTTCTTCCATACGGCTTGTGCCGATGGATTTCCAGACATTCCATTCATCCAGAGACAGCATTAATTTCTTTTTGCTGCGTTTCTTGGCTTGTACAAAATCACAGATTGAAGCCACACTATCAATAAATTGATCCAGATCCAGCGATGTCGCCAGAAAGTCATACGTGTTGTCTTTATTATTGTTGTAGTACTGATGCAGGGACAAGTAGTCCACATTTTCATAGGTGAGATCCAGCACAGTTGCTTCCCAATCTGCAAATGTACTCATGTCACGGCTGGAGCTGCCGCACGCGACGAGTTCAATATCCGGATCAACCCATTTCATCGCTTTAGCGGTCTCATTGGCAATACGGCCATATTCATATGCAGTCATTGCACCAATCTGCCAAGGGCCGTCCATTTCGTTGCCTAGACACCAGGTTTTGAATTTATGCGGGTCTTTGTAACCGTGAGAGATACGCAGATCACTCCAGTATGTGCCAGATGGGTGGTTGCAGTATTCGATCAGGTTTCTGGCCGCATCAATACCGCGAGTACCCAGATTTACAGCCATCATGACTTCGGTTCCAACCAGCTTGGCCCAATCTGCAAATTCGTTTGTTCCTACCGCATTTGTTTCAATCGTCCACCAAGCGAGTTCAAGTCTGCGTTTACGCTCCGCTACCGGACCAACGCCGTCCTCCCAATTGTAACCGGATACGAAATTGCCGCCCGGATAACGAACGATGGGTACATTCAAAGCCTTGATCGCTTCAATAGCGTCCTGACGGAAACCTTGAGCATCTGCGGTGGGATGACCTGGATCATATATGCCGCCGTATACGGCCCGTCCCAGATGTTCTATAAATGAACCATAGACACGCGGATCTACTTCAGCAATCTGAAAGTCTTTATCGATAAGCATTTTGGATGTAAGCATGGTATGTACCTCCATTGGATGAATTCATATTTTTAAAAGAATTAACAGTGGTATTGAATTCGCTTAAAAGCAAAATCAAATCATTGATTTGTTATCTAATATGTATCATAATGCTTATATATTGAGCAAGTTCATTTTTATGAGTTCGCTAAATAACGAATCCTGAAATTGAAATAGATCGATTTTACTCAAAAAGGAAGTGGACATCATGATGCTTGGGACAGATGCAGCTTCATTGCTAATTTACGAGGCACTGGCAAGTGAAGCCCGTTTAAACATTGTGCGCCTGCTGCTACAAAACAGGGAAATGCATATCAATGCGCTTGCCCAAGAGCTTTTTCTGAGCAAAGCTATTGTAAGTACACATGTAAGCAAGCTGCAAAAAGCAGGAATTGTCGGTAGCCGAATGAAACGGGAGAACGGTGGAACCTATAAATACTGTTTTATCGTACGAGAATTCATGACTATTAACCTGTCACCAGAGCCTGTTGACGCTCCTTACCATGAAATATCCATACCGGTAGGTCAATATACAGATTATGAAGCATGGCCGACCTGCGGGATTGCGACAACTACGCAGATGATTGGACAGTACGACACGCCTGCCTGCTTTATGGACCCGGATCGGGTGAACGCGGGAATCCTTTGGATGGCACGAGGTTTTCTTGAATATAAGATTCCCAATTATCTGAATACAGAACAGCATCTCCAGGAAATTGAAATTTCACTCGAACTCAGTTCGGAAGCACCCCAAGTTAATGAAAACTGGCCTTCTGACATCCGTTTTTCCCTTAATGGTCATCACCTCGGAACTTGGACAAGCCCAGGGGATTTTGGAGATCGGAAGGGCAAACATACACCGCTATGGTGGAAATTGGACGTCAACCAGTATGGTGTACTGAAGGTGCTGCGTATTAACGGAGAAGGGACGTTTATGGATAGCCAGCGCATCTCAGATGTGCGTATCCATGATCTGGAGCTGGATTCATCCACTTACTGGACGTTTGGATTAAGACCGGAAGAAGGGGTGCCCGGTCGAGGCGGACTTACGTTGTTCGGGAAAGGGTTCGGCAACTACGATCAGGACATTTTGATAAGGTACTATTACGAGGCTGCTGAGTTATAAATTTGGCTAGTAAAATGTGGAATATTAGGATAAGATGTAACCATCTGAACAAAAAGGAGCGTTTTTAAATGTCTAACAAGGTGATTTTGCTTTAGGTTCACAGAAGGATATTTGCGTTACAGATTCCTTTTGTGGACATTGCACTGCGGGAAACCGTCCAAACAATGTTTACTGGAGGAGATTATTATTAATTTTAACGAAGCTGTTAACATCAGCAATACACATGTACTGACGCTGGTACCCGAGTTGTTTCATCTGGAGGGTTACAATATTCAGCTTATTCCGCCTCATGAGGGTGGACGTAATGTCGTTTACACTTGCGAGCAAGAGGGGCGTGAATCGCTAATTCTACGGGTGTCTTTTTTGCCTGACAGAAAGCGGGAAGATTACATTGCCGAACTGGAGTATGTCCGGTATCTGTTTGAGCACGGTGCAAGTGTCTCGAATGTAGTTAGCTCGAAAAAGGGTCATCTGTTAGAAGAGATCACTTATAATGAGCATACGTTCTTTATCTGTATGTTTGTAAAAGCCAAGGGGAAGTTGCTGGTAGAAAACCATTATCAGTACCGTGAAGGGGTCCCACTTAGCGAATACTATTATAATAGCGGAAAAGTTCTGGGCAGGATGCATCAACTATCGAAAGGCTACACTCCCGTCCATCGCCGGCATCATTTGATTGACAATTACAGCGGTGAATATATCGATAATCTGGTACCTGAATCATTCCCTCTGCTTAAGGAGAAGATGGTTGAGCTCCTGAATACCTTACAAGGTTTGGATACAAACCAAGAGACATTCGGCATGATCCATTTTGATTATAACGATGGAAATTACTCGATCGATTTTGATACCGGTCAGATCACTGTGTATGATTTTGATAATTCATGCTTCGGTTGGTATATGTATGATCTGGCAGATCTATGGACGCACGGCGTCGGCTGGATTCAGTTTGAGCCAAATGCGGATAAACGCAAACAGTTCATGGATGACTATTTCCAAACCGCCCTCGCTGGATATACTTCCGAAACCAAGATCGAAGATTCGATGCTGGAGAAGCTGCCTTTATTTATTCAAGTCACTCTCTTGGAGAATATTCTAGGTCAATTTGAGGAAATGCTGCGTGCTGGCGAAGAACCGGAAGCTAACGAAGAACTGCTGTATCTCATTAAATGTCTGGAAGAGGATATACCGTATAAAGGATTTTTCCATGAAATGTATTCCACTGAAGCTCCTTTTGAGTATGAGGGACGCTGAAGGGACCTGTACGTAAACTAAACCCTGAATAACCAAGGATTCATCAAGTGGGGAGGCAGCCGGATTGATCGGTTGCCTCTTTCTTTGTCTGCGGTATGTTATTCAAATTTGGAAGGGGGCACGTTGTAGAATTTTTTGAATGCTTTGGAGAACGTAAAGGGATCGGGATAACCCAGAAATCCGGCAATTTGCTGGATCGTATATTTTTTCTCGTACAGATAGTCTCTGGCCCGGTTCATTTTGATCTGATTGATATACTGCCCCGGTGTAATACCGAGAATTTTTTTAAACAACGAAATAAAATATTTCTCAGAGACGCCAGCAATGTCTGCAAGTTCGTTAACTCGGATGGCACGATGCAGATTTGCATCCACGTATGGGAAGACATTCTGCAGAACTTCCAGACTTCCTTCGATCTTCCTCGGTTTTCGGTCTTTCAGAAACTCACCCTGATACAGCCCTTGCCTATGTAATTCCAAAATTTTGGCGATGACGAGAAGTAGAGAGGCTTTCAAATAAAGTGGACTGGCGGAAGCGCCGCTACTCTGCTTGAATCTTCGATAGGACGAGGTGAATAGCGTTGATTCCTCTTGAATCAGATTGCCAGGTACGATGCCCGGGAGCTGAAACTCGCCGAGAATTCGCTTTTGCTCAGCGATGCTGAAATCAAAGTGCATGTATACGAATCGGCACATCTCTCCGGTCGTGGAAGCAATATAGGGCATATCCGGATAAAAAAACACCACGTCACCCGGGCCTGCGATATGCTCGATTCCATCGATGGTAATCTGGACGGAGCCTGCTGTAATGAACCACAGATCATAATCGGAATGAGCCTTGTGCTCCGTCCAATTACTGTCGTGCGTTTGTTCCAAATAAGAGCTCATGCGAAGTGTGATATACTCCGAAAGTTCGTCGATTATACTCATATTTACAGTTCCTGTGTGCATCTAATCCAACTCATTCCTCTCTACTTTATGACATCCTTCATTTTTCACTATCATAACAAAGGATTTATCTCTTGTTAACTATCGTACGATATGACATGTTTTGAAAACTATCACACATTCCGATTCCAGCTCACTCACCTATAATGAACTTATATCGTTAAGAGGAGGGGTTATTGATGAATGCTACAAGTACTCAGCATCCAAAGGTAGTTGTTATTGGGGCGGGCAGCCTGTTTTTTGGTCGGCAGTCCATCTGGCAGATGGTACACTCCCCATATTTGAATCAGGGAACGCTGGCTTTGGTGGATACGGACGAGGAACGGCTTTCGAAAATGGTAAAACTAGCGGAAATGGTCGCCAAGGAGAACAACGTATCCCTAAAGATTGAGGGTTCGGTGGATCGAAGACAGGTGCTTCCGGGAGCCGACTTCGTTGTACTCAGCTTTGCGGAGCAATCGGTGAAGTATCGGGGCATCGACTGCCAGATTTCTCTAAAGTATGGGATTCGCATGTGTTCCGGCGATACGATTGGCCCTGGAGGAATCTTTCGCGCGATGCGGGAACTGCCGGTTATCATGGAATGCGCCAAAGACATAGAGGAGCTGTGTCCAGATGCGTGGGTGATCAATTATATTAACCCGTCTACCGTTCATGGCATCGCATTACATCGATATGCTCCGAAGCTTAAATCGTTTGCGCTGTGCGATAGTCATCATATGCCGCATAAGAAAGCCTATTATGCCGTACGAGCCGGAATCATCGAAAATACAAGCCAGTTTACCGCAGGAATAGACCAGAAATTCGATCTTCGTATCGCGGGTGTTAATCATTTCACTTGGCTGCTCAAAGCCGAGTATGAAGGAAACAATGTGATGCCCACAATCGCAGAAGCCATGCGCAAGATGGCAGGTGATGAAAATAACGGCGGTGATCGCGGCGCAAAAGCTCTGTATAACGATGCAATTACCTATGAACTATATGATATTTTCGGAATCATTCCTACTTGTACGGCGCATACGAAGGAATACGTTCGGTATTGGCAGGGTCTTGGCAAAACTGCGGACACCATTCCGCCATTATCGATCTGGGAGACAGAGGACAGGTATGAGCGTCATGACGAAATGTGGCGTCAGGTGGATGACTTTCTTGCAGGGAACATTCCGATTGCCGATTACATGAGCACCTTCGGACCAGATCATGCGACCGACATCATTGAGAATATGGTAGGGAACTTGGGCAAAAAGTTCTTCATCAATACGCTCAATCAAGGAGCGGTAACCAATATGAATGCGGATTCGTTCCTGGAACTACTGTGCGATGTAGATATGGATGGGGCGAAACCACTCCATGTAGGCGAGATGCCGCGTGGGATAAGAGGGATGCAAGAACTTGTACTGGATACGCATGAGCTTACGGTTGAAGCTGTTCTGGAACAGAGCTACGAGAAGCTGAGAAGGGCGATGCTCACCGACCCGCTCGTGAGTTCCATCAGTGACGCGGACAAGATCATCCATGAATTGTTGGAACTGGAGCGTAAGATGATTCCGGACGTTTGGTACAAGGATAGACTGCAGTATAGCTAAGAACGATAACGATCAAAGACCACATCGGTTCCTTCAAAGGGACTAACGTGGTCTTTGTTTTTATCGTTTGTCATGTATCAAGAAATCCTACTCCACTTTAAACAATCCAGCATGGTCTTCATAGTACGAAGTAATAAAATCACGAAATTCTCCAACAGCAGGAGATAACCGTTTTTGTTTGACCCAGGATAGGCTAATGGGATATATAGCTGAATCATCAGCAATTTTTACATAACGTAACCCCAGTGCTCTACATACGGAGATCGGAATTAATGCAACACCTTGATTAAGGCTGATAATTTCAAGCAGGGTATGAGAATCGACCTCAAATGCATGATTGGGGAGGAAACCTGCTTTTTCACAGAGCATAGTTGTAAAGTGGCTGTACTCCTTATTATCGGCAAGGGAAATAAAGGGCTCATTTGCAACAACACTTAATGAAATGCTTGTTTCTCCGCCGTATGCATGATCCGTGGGCACAACAAGAACAATGTCCTCCTCAACAAGAACAACACTCTCAATCTCCTCATCCTGAATCGGATGCCCCGTAATGCCCAGATGCATGTCACCTTTCTTCAAACCTGTAATAATTTCACTGCGGGTCCCAATACCCTGATGAAGCTTGGTTTCAGGGGAACCGTTGATATAGTCACTAATGAGACCAGTGAGAAATCGGGTATTCGTAATCGAGATCCTGATCGTATTGGATATTTGCTGTTCCTCCGCTTTAATCTCCATCTCTGCATTTTCAATTTCAATAAAAATCCGGTTTACATGCTTCAATAAAATCTCACCTGAGGAATTCAGTTGAATATTTCGTCCTCTCCTATGAAATAAGGGGGTACCCAGTTCATCCTCAAGTCTTTTAATCGTTAAGCTTAGGGAAGGTTGAGCGATATTCAATTGGGCAGCTGCCTTGGAGATATGTTCAGTATAGGCAACGGTTTGAAAGTATTTGAGCTGAAGCAATTCCATCCATTCGCACTCCTTATTTATTCTGATAAATATATATAGTACTTATTATGTATTATATTAAATTTAAATATTGATGTAGAATTTTTTTATGAGATACAGATCAAATTTTAAATACCAAAAACCTGACTATATAAGTTGAACTAATTATTTACACAATAACGGAGAGGAAAGAAAAAACCTGAAAAAGCAAAGCGTTCGCCTAAAAGCTTTCTGAAAGAAAGCTACATCGGAAGCATAACCTATCACCGGATTTTCCCCTTTAGAAGGGGAATCGAAAAATCTGGGGATAACAGCGATTGGAAGGTTGTTCTGTCATCGTAGTGTCAGTGTGAATGATCTTGAGTTCAACTTATATAGAAACAAAACATAAGGTAGGTGTCTTTGATGAAAATCGATGTGAATAACATAGCTAAAAATCTGAATACACCCCTAACAGCTCCTGCATATCCAATGCCACCGTACAAATTCGTGAATCGTGAATATTTGAATATTATTTACCGGACCGATGAAAAAGCGTTACGGGCAGCCGTACCAGAGCCTCTGGAAATTACTGAACCTTTGGTTAAATTCGAAGTGATGTGGATGCCGGATGTTTCTGGACTGGGTGCTTATACAGAAGCTGGACAAGTTATCCCTGTTCAATTTAATGGGGAGGAAGGCGATTATGTGCATTCGATGTACGTAGACAATTTCCCCGCGATTGCGAGTGGTCGAGAGCTCACCGCCTATCCGAAAAAGCTGGGTGCGCCCAAGCTGTATACCGATTCAGATACACTTGTCGGCACACTTGATTATGGAACGCTGCGTGTAGCCACGGCAACGATGGGATATAAACATGTGGAGATGGATAAAGAGTTCGCCAAACGTGAAATATGCCGACCTAATTTTATGATTAAGATTGCTACCGACTATACCGGGAATTTAAGAATATGTGATCTGATCCGTACTCAAATTACGGACATCGAAGTGAAGGAGGCTTGGACAGGACCTGCCCGGCTTCAACTGTTCGAACATGCGTTGGCACCTCTTGCAGATCTGCCTGTGTTGGAAGTTGTGTCCGCTTCTCATATTCTTACCAACTTAACCTTAAACGCTGCACAACCTGTATACAACTACCTGGAAGAGAAATAAGGAGGAAAAATATAATGAGAATTGCAATTGTAGGAGCAGGATCTTTGGGAACCATCGTAGGCGCATACCTTGCGGATGGCGGACTGGACGTTGAGTTAATTGATGCATATCAGGAACATGTAGATGCTTTAAATCAGACGGGTGCTAAAGTGACGGGTACCACAGAGTTTCAGGCCAAAGTAAAAGCAATTACTCCCGATCAGAAATCAGGACAGTATGACCTTGTTTTACTTTTAACCAAACAACTCTACAACGATTCCATTCTTCAGGAATTACTTCCATTCTTGAAAGAAGAAAGTATGGTGTGTTCGTTGCAGAACGGGATTCCGGAAGAAAAAGTGGCGTCCATTGTGGGTGAAAAACGTGTGATTGCTGGCTCCGTTGAATTTGGCGCTACGCTCATTGAACCGGGTGTGTCGAGCCTGACCATCGAGTACACTCAATTTAAGCAGTATGCTTTTCAGATTGGTGAATTAAATGGTGAAATCACCGAACGAATTCAACGTGTCAAATCGGTGTTGGACCTTGTGGGTGGAACACATATTTCCGATAACCTGGTTGGAACCAAATGGTCCAAATTGTTGATTAACAATGCATTTAGTGGTTTATCAGCTGCATTGAATGGGGAATACGGGGATATTATCGATCATGAAGCCGGCATTGTAAGTGCAGCTCATATTGCGGACGAGACGATTAAAGTTGCTCGTGCCAATGGAGTCACATTGGTTAAAATGAATGGATTCGACATCGCTTCACTCGAACTGAACAGCAAAGAAGATATCCCTGAACGGGTGAAAACATTACGTTACGTGATGGAGCCCTCCAGATTGCTCAAAGCAAGCATGCTTCAAGATCTGGAGAAGAACCGCAAAACGGAGATTGATTATATTAATGGGGTTGTTTCAAGCAGAGCAGAAGGTACCGGAATTGCGACACCTTATAATGATTTAGTAGTAAAACTGGTCAAATCTGCTGAAGAAACTCAAACCGTTCCTGATTTTGACACGAACATAAAAGCTTTTGAAGAACTATTAAGTGGACAATAATAAATTCAATTATTTCAACTGAAAGTCGCTAATATAGCGGCTTTTTTGTTGTATCAGTAAATCTAATCAGGCTTGATTTTGCGACAGATAGAATATTCTTCGTGATTTTTGTTTCCTAAGATTATACAAAAAGGGGAATTAAATTTGATATAATATAGACTTGCTGGTTATTTTTCTATTAGAAGGAGATTCATTATGAGGTACTCTTGGTGGGAATTCGGGTTTTATTTGGTTGTATTGATGTTTGTCTTGTTTATGCAAATAAACGAATATCCTCTATTTCTGATTGTGGGGGTTGTAGTCGTTACCATTCTTATCGCATTTATTAAGCATGTTTTTTATCCTTTAGTATTTGATAAGCGTATAGATCGGTTAGAGTCCTTTTTATCCAAGCAGCAAAATACACCTGGGACATACATTATTTACGTTCTTGCAAACAGACTTGATGATGAGGTAGAACTAGTTATGGAGCAGATTATGCAGAAATATAAGCGAAGAACAACACAAGCACAGTTCAAGGCAGCTTACGGATTATATCGCAAGGATATGTTTGCCATTCGGCAAGCTGTACCTCATATCGGCTTATCGGACTACCGTACATATTACGAAACCATTCTACTCTTGGAAGACGGGAAAAGTGAAGATGCGCGTGAAAGACTTCAATCCATTAAAAAACAGTGGATGCGATCAACATTGCTCGCGGGTATTGAACTCAAAGCAGAAAACCGCGATACCGCTATTCAGCACGCGCATGAAGCACTTAACTCTTCCAGAGGTGTTAATCGTTATGTTTTATATAAGGAATACGAAAGAGTATTACCAGAGGTTGTTGGACACATATCGTAAACTCGACATTATTATTTGCTTGCTCCAGCCACTGGTTAAGGAGGAATGATAAAAAAACAGCTTGCTGTATAAGAAATTAATAACCTTTGGATAATAATGACATTGACAACTGCAGGTTTTTCCAAAATAATAGTATGTAATTGAATACTGGTACCTTTAATTCAGTCCAGAGAGGCTGGCAAGGGCAGCGGATTTCATAATCACGCGAGAATCAGGGCTTATCCCGTCATGGGATGCTCTGTGTCTTCGCGCGGATTATGATGCAAAAAGAGGCTACTTGTCAGTGTATAACTTGACGAGTAGCCTCTTTTTTCTGCTTTTTTTGGTATCAGATACACTTTACGTTGGGGGTATTCTGATGAGCAAACAAGATCAAGAGTTTTCATGGCAAGCTGTGCCGAAATCACAAAGAAACCACTTTTGGAAGACGTTATCCGTCATGCTCGGTTTCACATTTTTCTCAGCAAGCATGCTGGCAGGAGGCACGTTGGGAGTAAGCTTGACGTTCATGGAGTTCATTGGCATCGTGCTTGCGGGTAATCTGGTGCTCGGTATCTACACAGGGGCACTGGCACATATCGCTGCCAAAACGGGCCTGTCAACACATTTGCTCGCTAAATATGCGTTCGGTGCGAAAGGGTCGTATCTGCCTTCATTCCTGCTAGGCTTCACACAAGTCGGATGGTTCGGAGTAGGCGTAGCCATGTTCGCGATTCCAGTCGCCAAAGCCATGGATTGGAACGTGTACCTGCTAATTATCGTGTTCGGACTTGCCATGACGGCATCAGCCATCTTTGGCATGAAGTCACTCGTCATTCTCGGATATATCGCGGTTCCTGCGATTGCCATTCTCGGTGGTTACTCCATGTTCGAAGGTGCAGGTTCGCTGGGTGGTCTGCAAGGGTTGCTTGATTACATGCCGACTCAATCGCTTACCGCGGCGGCAGCATTAACGATCTGTATCGGATCATTCATAAGCGGCGGAACGCTGACACCCGATTTTGCCCGGTTTTCCCGGACATCGAAACAGGCAGTTACCGCAACAGTGATTGCATTCTTCCTGGGTAACTCACTCATGTTTCTGTTTGGTGCAGTTGGTGCAATGGCATATAACTTGGCCGATATCTCGGAGGTCATGTTCCTGCAAGGATTGATCATCCCGGCAATTATCGTTCTGGGCCTGAATATCTGGACGACCAATGATAATGCACTGTACGCTTCGGGTCTTGGTTTTGCGAACATCACCAAAATCTCAAAGAAATTCTTCGTCGTCGTAAACGGTATCGTGGGTACCGTATTCGCCATGTGGATGTACAACAACTTCGTCAGCTTCCTAAACGTACTGGGGGCGGCGGTACCATCGATCGGGGCTATTATTATCGCAGATTACTTCATTGTGAAACGTAGAAACTATAAGCCATTTGCCGACATGTCATTCAAAAATGTAAACTGGGTAGCGATGGTGGCTTGGGCCATCGGCGTGGCATTCGCTCAACTGGCTCCTGGCGTAACACCATTGAACGCACTGCTTGGTACAGCAGTGGCCTATATCGTTTTGATGCTGATTGTTCCTGCGAAAGAAACCAAAGAAATGGGGAAAATAAATGATTATACAGAACGCAAAATTGCGGGGTAAAGAAGGACTATGGAATATCGTTGTGAAAGACGGAAAGTTCGAACGAATCACACAATCGCTGGAAACGACCGAGAATGAAGAGATCCTGGATGTCAACGGATCGCTTGTGCTGCCACCGTTTATTGAGCCGCATATTCATCTCGATACAACGCTCACTGCAGGTGAGCCGGAGTGGAATCTAAGCGGAACGCTGTTCGAAGGCATCCAACGCTGGTCAGAGCGCAAGGCTTTTTTAACACATGAAGATGTCAAAACACGTTCCAAAACGGCACTGAAATGGCAATTGGCACAAGGTATCCAGCATGTGCGGACACATGTGGACGTTACCGATCCAAGCTTGATCGCCGTTAAAGCCATGCTTGAAGTAAAAGAAGAAATGGCTCCATATATGGACATCCAGCTTGTTGCTTTCCCACAGGAAGGCATTCACTCTTATCCAAACGGTGCAGAATTGCTGGAAGAGTCGTTGAAAATGGGCGTTGACGTGGTAGGCGGCATTCCACACTTCGAATTCACACGAGAATACGGTGTTGATTCAATGAAGGTCGCGTTTGATCTGGCCGAAAAATACGATCGTCTCATCGATATCCATTGCGATGAAATCGATGATGAGCAATCCCGTTTTGTTGAAGTCGTTGCCAAGGAGGCTTACGAGCGTGGACTGGGTTCACGAACAACGGCAAGCCACACGACAGCAATGGGGTCATATAATGACGCTTATACGTACAAATTGTTCCGTTTGCTGAAGATGGCTGATTTGAACTTTGTCTCCAATCCGCTGGTTAACATTCACCTGCAAGGACGCTTCGACACGTATCCAAAAAGAAGAGGGCTGACGCGTGTCAAAGAGTTGCAGGAAGCAGGTCTAAATGTTTGCTTTGGTCACGATGACATCTTCGATCCATGGTATCCGCTCGGTACAGGCAACATGCTGCAAGTACTGCACATGGGGATTCATGCTTCGCAGCTGCTTGGTTACGACCAGATCGTGAATTCGATCGACCTCATTACGAAAAACAGCGCAAGAACGTTACACATTGAGGATGTATACGGTATTGAAGAAGGTAAACCTGCTAACTTCATCGTACTTGAAGCAGAGAACGAATATGAGGCTGTTCGCAAACAAGCCGGCGTACTTTATTCCTACAGAGGTGGCCGCAAAATTGCGGAATCGAAGCCGCGGGACACATCCATCATTTTTGAAGGCGGTACAGAAAAGGTTACTTTTAATAAATAATGAAGAAAATATACTCCCATTAAAGTCGCTATTTTAGCGGCTTTTTTTACTGTCTACACACAATAAGAACCAAACATTCAGCTTGTCTTACGTGCTTCACTAGAAGCCTGCTTCCCGCCTTTTTTACGAACAAAACTAATGATCAGCAGTAGCAGCGGTAACAAGCCAAATAAAAAAATGGACATATTGCCAAGAAAATCACCCAAAGCTAACGTTTCCTCCAGGTTTTTAGGCAAGTAAGCAATTACATACAAGACTGGCAACATGGCGAATTGTATGCTCGTAATATTTTTGAGACGAAACAAATCTCGGATCCCGATTGCCGCAAAATAGTGTTTAAAAGCATAGGTTGCAAAGATCTGCATCAGCCAAAACACAATGAACAGCGATTCATAACGCTCAAAAAGAAACCCCTCAATTTCAAAACTTCGAACCATGTCGAACGTTGGCCACATTCGTGTTTGAATTCCTGGCAAAGATAAGTTTCCTACAACGGTAACAATCGTGACCAAATATATGATCGTACAACTAAGTATGCTGTATATAGCAGCTTTATTGCTCGCTTTCACGTCCACCATGTAAGCTGTGATGATGAGTAAAACTTCATATCCAGAATAGGAGAGACACGAAGGTTTAAGACCTTTCAACACAGGCATGAATCCATCGCCCAGGAGTGGTCTGAGGTTATTAATTTCAAACATCTTGCTGCTTAAAAGGAAAACCAGCGCTAACAACACAAGCGTAACGGGCAACACGATTGAAAAGACCCGGATGATGACCTTAAGACCACCCGTTAACATATAAATACCAATCCACAAACTGACCATAATGGTGACCCAAGTAGGCGTGCGCTCAAGGATGTACATACTTGTAATTTCGGCCATGACTCTAACTTCGAATGAACAAAGAACAACAAAATATACGATAATTAAAAGTCCCAATAGATAAGCAATCCACTGACCTGTGATTTCGGGTATAAATTCGAATACCGTTTTACCGGGGAATCTACGACACAAGGTTACAAGAAGGATGCTGATTGTGGTTACAATTAATCCTGATAAAATGACAGAAATCCATACATCTGGTGTCCCTACTGCTTTACTAATTGTGCGAGGGAGTGTTAGAATTCCAGCTCCGAGTATTGAATTGATAACTACAATAATGACCTCGGAGGTATTAATATTAGTTGTGGATTTCTTCATTGGCCTTCGCTCCAAACCGGAGAATATATTTCTAGGTAGTATCGCCCAACGAAGTTGTTTTATGTAAAATATGCTGTACTGATATAATGTAGAGATATCCAATAATGATTTGAAGATGAGGATGCAGGTTATGCCAAAGAACGATAATATGTTAGCCATTCTATGGATGCTGAATTCAGGCACCAAAGTAACTGCAAAACAGATGTCCGAAAAGTTAGAAATCAATATAAGAACCGTATATCGATATATTGATGCTTTATGTGCCAGTGGAGTACCGATCATTTCCGATACAGGTCACAACGGCGGGTATAGCTTGCTGAATCAGCATATCAAGGCACCTCTGTTATTTGATATTGATGAAAAAAAGGCACTTCTCCAAGCTGCTGTTTTTGCAAAAGAAGCTGGATATCCTTTGAGTGAGGCATTGGACAATGCAACATCCAAATTGAAAATGTATACAAATCAGGATCAGGAAAACACACTTCGCCGTCATTTAGCCGGGTTTAACGTTATCAATCGCATGGGAGATCCATCGGTTCAGCCGATCTTGGCGGAATTGGAGCAAGCCGTGGCTAATCATTGCTCTGTCGAAATTGATTATCTCAGAAGCCGAGATGAACAACCCAAGAATAGAGTAATAGACCCGTATGGAATGGTTTACTGGAATAATAAATGGTATACCATTGCGTTTTGCCACTTGAGAAATGAGTTCCGCAGCTTTCGGGCAGATCGTATTCTGCGAATCAAGCTTACTCCGCTCCGCTTTAAGCGTTCGGAAGCTTTTTCTGCTCGTGAATTTTTTCTGCAAAATTTGTTACCTGATGTAGGAGGGAAAGAGGGGTTAATTTCCTTGGTTATCGAAGGCCGATCAGAGGCATTGGATGACTTGGGGCTGCATTGGTTTATGGGACATTATCTGAAAGAGCGGACTTCTAATCAAGCCATCTTTTTATTTGATGAAAAATCAATTGATACATACGTCCCCTATTTTCTCCTATCCTATGGGAAGTCCATTCAAGTCATCGAACCACAGCGTTTGAAGGACAGACTTGTTGCTGTTGTATCCGAGTTAATGGAATACTATCAACTTTAACAACTTCACTGACAGCATTTGAACTCATCGGATTTTGATCAGGGAACTTGATAAAGAACTTGATAAAAAAGTTGCGAAGCTTTGCTGCTTTGGATATGATTATCTAATGTTCGATTAAAAAAATACTTATGTAATCATTTAATGATAAAAGACAGTGAGGTAGAAAAAATGATCGCAAGAACTGAAGAAGATTTTAATGGCTTGAAGGAAATTGGCAAAATTGTGGCTTCTATTCGAGATGAATTGGTTCAAAGAACCATCCCAGGCATAACGACTAAAGAGCTTGATGATTTGGCAGGAGAGCTTTTTGAGAAAGCTGGCGCAGTTTCTGCTCCAAAAAGTGAATATAATTTCCCGGGATTTACTTGTATTAGTGTTAATGAAGAAGTGGCACATGGTATTCCGGGAGATCGGGTTATTCAAGAAGGGGACATCGTCAATATTGATGTGTCTGGCTCCAAGAACAGTTATTTTGCAGATACGGGACTCTCGTTTGTCGTAGGCGAAGGTGAAGAAGTGTTAACGAAAATATGCGACGTTGTTAAACTGGCATTTGAAGCAGGTCTTAAAAAAGCA
Organism: Paenibacillus sp. FSL M7-1414; assembly: GCF_038003195.1. Taxonomy (NCBI): domain Bacteria; kingdom Bacillati; phylum Bacillota; class Bacilli; order Caryophanales; family Paenibacillaceae; genus Paenibacillus; species Paenibacillus sp. FSL M7-1414. The sequence goes on from NZ_JBBOOS010000001.1 coordinate 3,486,919, forward strand.
AAACCAGGCTCCAAAAAAAGCGGAATCGGGAAAGCCGTATTCCAAACTGCTAGACAGCATGAATTAACGGTTATTAAAAACCTTACAGGACATGGTGTTGGACGTGGAATACACGAAGCACCTGACCACATCTATAATTATAATGATCCATCGGATGATGAATTGTTAAAAGAAGGTATGGTTATCGCATTCGAGCCATTTATCTCAACTTCAGAAGAAGAAGTGGACCAAACAGGGGACGGCTGGACCTTTGTTACTAAAAACAGCTATGTAGCTCAAATAGAACATACGATTATTCTTACTAAAAATGGTCCAATTATTGTCACTCTTTAAGGTGTTCAAACTGAAAGTCGCTAAATATAGCGACTTTTTTTGTTTTATTGGTACGTCAAAATAAATCAAAATATAAACGTCCGCTTATTAATTTATGTTGAAATTATGGAAGGATTTAACGTATATTTAGATCTGATCTTTATGTTATAGACAGAGGTGATTGATTGAGCACATCAAAAAAGCGCGTTCAAGTCATTGATGGACTGCGTGGATTCAGTCTGGTCGGCATTGTGCTGGCGAATATGCTGGCTTTCCAATATGGAATGTATGGCCAGAGCAAACCCCAACTGTTCGGGATTGGCGGAGCAGATCAGGCTTTCCTCTCATTCCTGCTGATCACTGTGGTGGGAAGTTTTATGCCGATTTTTGCATTTATGTTTGGCTTTGGAATGGTTAAGCTCTCGGAAAGCCTAAAATCACGAGATTTACGACCAAAGTGTCATCTGGCACGCCGTTTTCTACTACTGTTTGGAGTCGGATTACTGCACATCATCTATCTGTGGGAAGGGGATATCCTTACATTTTATGGTGTACTCGGTTTCTTCTTGCTCATGTTCCTTAATCGGAAACCCAGAACGCTGCTCATATGGGCGGTACTGCTACTCATGGGATCGGGCATACTTGGTCTCCCGGCATCTAATCCGATGAACCCGCTGGCGATTGAGTCCATTCATATGGAGAACTACATCATTCAAAGTCAGGATGTATACGGCAACGGCACATACGCGGAAATCAGGAATTTCAGTAATAACGGCGATCCATTCGGCGGGGATTTGGAGCTGTCATTTGCCCTGATAGCCCTGATGTTAGCACCACTCATGACGGTGCCGATGTTCCTGCTCGGCATGCACGCTGCCAGAATAGGCACGTTTAGCGATCCCCAAACGATGCGAGCTATGTATCTTCGCCGGGCATCATTATTGATTCCGGTAGGTTTGATACTCAAAGCATACGGTGTATTGGCACCACAATTGGGTGCGGAAGGTTGGCTCGGAATAGGAATCGGGGGGACGCTTGGAGGAGCGTTGCTTGCACTCGGATACATATACGCATTCGCGCTGTTGTATGCTGGAAACCGCCGTTTCAGCCTGATGGGCAGGTTCGAGGCGGTCGGCCGTCTCTCGTTGACGAATTATCTGATGCAGAGCGTAATCTGTACAACAATTTTCTATGGATATGGCCTGGGACTGTTTGGAAGTGCTGGCGTGTTTATCGGAGCAATTATTGCGCTTGCTGTCTACGTTATTCAACTGTGGCTCAGTCCGCTATATCTTAAGAAATTTAGCAATGGACCTGTCGAGTATATCCTACGGATTTGGACTTATCTGTCCTGGAAAGGGCAGCCAAGAAAGAAGAAAAGATCGAATTTAACTACGAATGAAAACGCGCCTGGTGTTCAGTAAGCATAAAGTGTTATCGTGAAACGCAAAAAGAAGCTCGTTCCACCAAAAGAAAGGGCTTCTTTATGCCGTAACGATCATCTTCCTAATGTTTCCTGTTATAATTAGTAATTATTTATAGATTCAACATATCAACCCTAATACATAAGCTAACTAATATAGTGCGGGCAGTGGTAAGGTAATGCGAAATGAAAGATGAAGCATATACATTCAACTGTTTCCACTCAAGCTTGAAAGGATCATTATTGTGCTAAAAATAATTAATTTTCTTCTTTTCTTGCTGATCATATGGGTAGTTATCTTTTATCCTTTTCGTTTTGCTTGGTTTGAAGGTTTGAAACAGATTCCTGCAGATCTTCATGGTGTTTATTTACTTTTCTTGTTCTTTGGATATCTGATCTGTTCATCGGCTATGGGACTTATGGTTGGCAAGATGTTTTTTAAACGAAAAGAACAGTGATTAATCTAAAGTATTTTAAAAAGAGAACGCACTCCTTTGGACTGTTCAGAAAATTGGAACACGTAATCCCTTTTTAGTCGTACCGATGAATTCTTTCTTTAGCAGATAGACAACGAATTGAAAATATGAAAGAAGTGAATCTTTATTATAGTGAAGTGATGTATTATTTAGATGATCCTGTACAACTTGTAGGCAAAACAGTCACCAGTGCTTGCAAACGAAAACTAGAGAGTACTTAGTTAATGAACTCGTAAAATAAAACAGGCTATGAAAGGAGAGGAAAGTTTGAAAGTTAAAGAGTTGGAAGAGTATATCCGGTCAGAGTTAATGAAAGTTGATGGTGACGAGCTTGCCTTTATACAGTTAACTGGTAAGGAGGAAAGATTGATTAGGGACAAAACCGCCTATGCAATGTATAGAGATGGAATGGTGGTTAAACGAGAGCATAAATACATAGATATCGTGACATTCCAAGATGACAATTACTCTGACTTAATAGAATTCAGTTTATTTTATACGTGGGATTTGCTCCAAGAAAAAATGTATATGAACAAGAATGGTATTTTTGCCAAGCTCACCAAAGACAAAACAAAACTAGCTAATTTCCCGATTGCGGTTAATAAATTTATGGTACTCTGCATCTTACATCCTCGAAGAGACAAAGAGCTAGAGCTTTTCGAGAAGGAAAATCTGTTCTCTTACCCACAGTTTTTTGATAAATTTTTGATGAATAAATATGATGAAATACCTTTAATTGGTTTTAACAGAATTAAAAACGATTTCTATCACAATATCCCGGATGAAGCAATTAGCCATTTCAAAATGGAATTTGGAGTGTATCGAGCAACACAGCTAAACATGTATTTTTGGATTATTCCTATAATAAAGTGACATGAGCTCATGGTAGCAACTCCTCAAGAAAACAAAAAAACACTCCCATGAAATTAGTTTAAGAACTATAACGTCAAACTTCACACCTTTATTTCTTAATGAGTGTAACTTCCTTTCGTTGAGAAATGGCTACACATGATTCATAATTGCTTTCTTGATAATACATACAAAGTGGAAAGGGCCAAAGTAACCGCTTACTATCGAACCTAAACGTAAGATGAAACAATCAAGTATGCTCAGAACAGAAAAAAAATATAACACAGCAAGGATAGTAAACTGTCTCAAATTTTCATAATAAGGACCTTTACTATACTCTGATATATGAAAGGAAATGTGCTATTGGAACAGAATGACTATAAAGAAACTAAATTAACATTTATGTTCAATACTAGTTTTAGAGAATACCTTTCCCAATTTTTCGAGCAAGTGGCTGACAATTTTGCTAAAGTTCTTAAGGAATTTTCTTCTAAAACAGATTGGATTTTAGATCCTGAAATATTTGTGCATACGAAGGTATTGAACAGTGTAATGACGCACCTTGGTAATAACGATATTTACAATGCACAAAAAGTCTACAGGCGATATATGTTTAACCATTATACTGTAGAGAAAATTCTTGAGATTGAAAAAGTATGGATTGCTAACCCTACATTAAATAATCGAATCAATATTCTTAAACAGGTTTTAGAAGCCCACAACGGAGGAAAGTATTTTTTATCTGTACCGGTCCTTCTCACTCAAATTGAAGGATATGTTTATGATTCTTTTAAATTTAGGGAACACCTTAAGCAGAAAGCTCTAATTAACCTCATGAAGGATAAGGAAAATTTTCTTATCTACGCTGAATCAATTAGTGACTATTGTGAGAATATGATTTACACTTCTTTTAGTCCAGGAAATCCAATCGAATCTAAAATCAGTAGACATGCTATCTTACACGGTTTCGATCTTAACTACGGAACAAAAGAGATTTCTCTAAAACTGATCATCTTAATGAATGTAATGCAGTACTTAATCCCGATGACAATACAGATTGAAGATTAAAATGGTTTATAGGTTTATCTATCCCCTACTAAGAACCGCTTTTTTTGAATTCAATAATCACAGTCACTCTATAACCGAGAAAGTCATGAAGCATGTTTGTATTATGTATTAGGATGAAACTATCCTGCTAAAACATAGAACCAGCTGTGAACATATACTGACGAAATACTCTATCGAATATGTTAGTACTAGCGTTGATCTAAAAGATGAAGATGTTCCAATTTTGTATTTGTCTATTGAGGACATAACAGAAGCGTTAACAACTTAAAAAGATGGACTGAGGTTATTTGAGCAGATTTCCTCATAATGGAGCTGTGGTAAATAGCAATCCATCGATACAATAGAAGAGGGAAGCAACCATTGGCCGGCTGTGCATCGTCTTGACGCCGCGCATCTATATTGCCTGGCGTTAGAAAAGGCATCCACTGGTTCACGACTAGATGGGGTCGCAGATGAAGGAGTACCATTTTGCGACATCGCGAGTGCTATTGGTGAGCAGCTGAACGTACCTTTAGTCAGTATTTCACGCGAAGAGGCAGATGCCCATTTTGGCTTTCTCAGAACACTCGCAGCGCTCGATATCCTTAGATCAAGCGTTGTAACTCAGGAACTTATGGGATGGCGGCCAGTGCAACCTTTACTGATTCTGATCTTAAACAGTCTAATTACTTCAACAATTGATTGGAATTTTCACACCTTTTAAAAAAATAAAAACCATTAAAAGTCGCTATTCAAGCGGCTTTTTGTTTTAGCCATGTAAGTTTCCTATCTCAGGAGTTGAGGGAAAAAACTTATTCCGATGGTCGATTAGATAATTATGCATATTGAATTCGTAACTTGTGTATTTAAATAAAAATCAAATTATCTATATATAAGCCTGCAGATGTTAGGCGATGCCTCCAACTTTGGCAACCCGGATCCCACGTTGTTCTTTGCATCGATCGCTCGTGAAATGAAACGGATCGGACTTGTTACGACGATCTCTACCACGTCTAATCCTCCGTATGTTGTAGCCAGACAACTCCTGTCTTTACACTGGCTAAATAATGGACGTGCAGGCTAGAATATTCGTCACTTTCTATTGGAGGGGCATTGCTCTGGCTAATACGATTAGGTGAGGAGTATGAAAATGAATCCCAATATACAAAGAAAAATTGAGTACTTGGAGAATATTGAGAGGTTTCCAGCAAAGGAGTTATTTGAGTTTATACAGCTTAATAAAGAGGAGGAACTATTAGACCTTGGGGCTGGCACAGGTTATATAAGCTTTGCTTTTGCTAATTACGTGAAAAGAGTAGTTGCATTGGGTTAAGATGCTGATATTTTACAGTATTTAGAATTAAAAGATAAGGAGCAGGGGTTGCCAACATTGAAACCACTGCCGCAAATTTTAAAGAGATGCCACTCGCGAACGAAAGATTAGAAAAGGGCGTTGCTTCCATATCGTTACACGAAGTTCAACCTCTTTCGTCCGTACTGCTTGAAATCCATAGCGTATTAAAAGACAAAGGGATCTTTGTGTGCATTGAATTAGAGGAGTCAGAGATGCCTACTGGTCCAAGAGTTTCACCCGAGAAAATGGGAAATTGTAAAGGCAGGTTTCTCAGTTATTAATACGATCCATTCACCGACGCAAGTTGCTAACCAACCCGTCTATATCATCATTGCACAGAAGGATTAATAAGAAAAATACACCCGTACGTATTTAGAATGTATTAAAATTCCGTATTTACATCCGGCTTTATAATCAAATTTGATGAGCACCGTGATTGGATTACTGAAAACTTCCATGGGAATTTACAATTGTAGCTGATAAATAAACGGAAAGTGCTATCCAGAGAAGAGAAACACTCCTTTGCAGGAGTGGCTTCTTTGGATCATACGGAATAAGTGAATTAGTAGACAGTTATATAACCTGAAAATAGTTCAATTACCGACAGGTAATCCATCTCCAATCGTTAGACTACCGCCGACATTAGATAATCGCCTTGCTTCACTTCCTGTTCAGTAGTTTTTAACACGTCCAAGTAGTTGGCGGAGTTGGTAACGATGACTGAGGTGGCAGTGATGTAACCGGCTGTCCGGATTTGCTCCGCGTCAAACTCTACAAGCAGTTGCCCGCAAGAAACCCGATCGCCCTCTTTAACTTTTTTCTCAAAAAATTGTCCTTTTAGCTTTACCGTATTCACTCCAATATGGATCAGAAGCTCCATGCCACTGTCCGTGGTCAGACCGAGCGCATGACCGGTAGGGAATACGGTGGTTACGACACCATTGATTGGCGATACCAAAATTCCATCAGTGGGTTCAATGACAAGCCCCTGTCCCATGGCACCTGAAGAGAAGGCGGGATCAGGCAAATCTTCAAGTAGCTGAACACTGCCTTTCAGCGGACTCACAATGATTTCCTTTTTTAACCGAGATTCACTTGGCTCAATCGCTTGTTTTTCCTGTCCAGAAGTTTCAATCTGCGGCTCCTCAACAGTAGCCTCAAGATCCTTGAATCCAAGCAGCAACGTGAGTAGAAAAGCCAGGACAAAAGATACGGAAACACCGATCACAACCGAGGCGAACCCCGTTGTTACGTAAGTAGGAAAAGCGAGCAGGCTGGGAAGTGAGTAAGCGACTGCCCGACCACCCCCGACTCCGATAATTGCGCCCCCGATCGCTGCGGAAATACATGCGTAAATGAACGGTTTTTTCAATCGTAAAGTAACCCCGTAAATGCCTGGTTCCGTAATTCCGAAAATTGCAGTAATCGTAGCAGATCCGGAAAGGGTTTTAAGCTGTGAATTGCGGGTTTTCAGCATAACGGCGAGCAAAGCACCGGCTTGAGCCAGCACGGCTGCGGTCAACATCGGCCGCATTAAGTCATAGCCTATTGTCGCCAGATTATTAAGTGTAATTGGAAGAAAAGCCCAGTGAAGTCCAAAGATAACAATGACCTGCCAGAAACCACCAGTGACTGCTCCCGCCAACATTGGGCTGAATTGCATGAGTGAGGTAAAACCGCTAGCTAACCCCTGACTAACACTGTTGCCGATCGGTCCAAAAGCAAGAATGGTAAGCGGGACGACAATTAGAAGCGACAGCATCGGCACAAGAATATTGCGGATAGACTGGTGAATAATCGAGTTGAACCATTTTTCTATATGAGATTGAACCCACACCGCCAGAAGGATTGGAAACACGGTGGAAGTGTACATCACAAGCACAATGGGGATGCCTAAGAAATCATAAGTTTGACCGCTATTAAACGCAGCGGAAATGGTCGGAAAGACCAGGGCTCCTGCAATAGCCAAGGATACGTTCATATTAGCTTTGAATTTCCTTGCGGCAGTAACTGCCAAAAATATGGGCAAAAAGGTGAATACACTGCTTGATGCCGCGTTTAAAATTAGATAAGTTCCTGAGGTGTCATCTAGCCACCCGAGCGCGACAGACAAAACAACCAGACCTTTGAGCAATCCAGCTCCAGCTAGCGCACTGAGCAGCGGGGAAAAAACACTGGAAATAAGATCTACGGTTTTTCCAAATATTCCTGTTTTTTCTGCATTCTCTTTAGTATCCGTTTTGCTGCCGCCATCTTGAAGGTTGGTGTGCTCCATGATTCCTTCATAAACCTTGGATACGTTATTACCGATGACGACTTGAAATTGACCGCCGCTTTTCACAACGGTGATGACTCCAGCTGTATTTTTCAACGCCTGTTCATTCGTTTTTGTATGATCTTTCAGGGTGAATCTAAGCCTGGTTGCACAGTGATATACATCATTCACATTAGATTCACCGCCAACAAGTTCAATAACACGTATGGACAGTTCTTTGTCTTTATTACTCATAGCATATTGCCTCCTTCATGATGGGTAATTGATCTCAGGTTGTGAGCTGTTCGTTCCTGATGTGCCGGCTTACATCGTTTCACTTCCAAAAAGCAGCAAAACCTGAACTCGTGGCAAAATAAAAAGAAAAATCATTTTGCCATCAGTCCAGGTTTTGCCTGCTTTACCAGTCACAATCCTTTATCCTAATGTGTTGTATATGAAGTTTTAGCTTGAAAGAAATAGGCTATAAAGTGCTTCGTTCAGTAAGCCGCTGGATATGAATGGTTAAGTAAACGAATTCATCTTTGTTTAAGGACTGTACATACGTTTTTTCTAAGTACTCGTTGATCTTGCAAGTGCAGGAAAAGGCTTTGACATAAGTCTTTTTCACCTGCTGATATAAAAAATCTTCGCCGCTTTGGTGAATCTCGTGGCGCAATAAGCGCATGGCGAAATATTGAAGGTGTGTTAAGAAACGCGAATAATTTAAGCTCGATTCATCAAGAACAGTGCCGTAATGGTACGTGACGATTTTCAAAATTTCATTGACAATTTCAGTCATCTTTATCGTCAATTTCATTTCAGTGCCGTCAAGTCGGGCATTGACGACATGTAAGGCGATAAAACCAGCCTCATCTTCCCCGAGCGAAACCCCAATCATGTCGCTGATTAACTGCAGAGCATCCAATCCGATACTGAATTCCGTTTTATAGAAACGTTTAATTTCGAACAGCATGGCATTTTTAATCTCCATACCTTTGTTCTTACGTTGGATGGCAAAACTAATATGGTCGGTTAACGACAGATAAATATTGTCGCTGAGATCAGTACCAAGGACGCGGTTGGCGTGTTTTACGATCTCGTTCACAACTTCGAAATGAACGGCGGGTAATTCATGAATCAGTTCAGCCATTTTTACAGCAAAGGCATGCTCGGCTAAATGGAAGATTTTATCGATCTTGTGTTCATCGACCTCATCACCTGCACTTTTTTGGAAGGAGATGCCTTTACCCATAACGATGACTTCCTTCCCCTTTGTATTGCGGGTCAGCAGAAGGTTATTGTTTAATACTTTTTCAATAATCATGTGCATCGGCTCCTTGTTTTCTGCAATATGCATAAAAAAAACCTAAGATAGTTCAAACGCCGCCAATTGGTTAACGGCATTCAAACTTTCTTAGGTATTGCCCGAATCAACGGTCACAATCCTTATTTGAGGTAACTATAGCACAAGTGATAAAGCGGTTTCAAGTTACAAATTAATCCCATTTAATCCCATCAAAAAAAGTGCTTGACATGTAATGCATTACACAAGATAGAGTCCAAATTGAGAACAAAATAGAACAAGGAGGACTTCAAAATGAAAAAAGGATTAAAAATTGTGACGATTGGCGGCGGATCGAGTTACACCCCAGAATTGATTGAAGGTTTTATCAAACGGCATCATGAACTTCCAATACGTGAATTGTGGCTGGTAGATATTGAAGCAGGAAGAGAGAAACTTGAAATTGTAGGAGCCATGGCTAAACGGATGGTAAAAGCGGCGGGAATCGACTGTGATATTCACTTGACGCTTAATCGAAGAGAAGCGTTGGCCGATGCTGATTTTGTCACCACCCAATTCCGGGTCGGTCTTTTGGAAGCTCGTATTAAGGACGAAACGATTCCGATTAGCCATGGGATGATTGGTCAGGAAACCAACGGAGCAGGTGGGATGTTCAAAGCATTCCGTACCATTCCGGTCGTTCTTGGAATTGTTGAGGACATGAAGGAACTTTGCCCAGATGCTTGGTTAATCAATTTCACGAACCCTGCGGGAATGGTAACTGAAGCTGTGCTCCAATATGGTAAATGGGAGAAGGTCATTGGTTTGTGCAATGTTCCGATTATTTCCTCCAAGAATGAAGCTGCTGTTCTGGAAAAAAATGAAGAGGAGCTGTTCTTCAAATTTGCCGGTATTAATCACCTTCACTGGCACAAAATTTATGACCGAGATGGTAAAGAGCTAACTAAACAGGCCATTGAAAAGCTCTACGGTCCTGATGCCGAGCCAGAAAAAATGGTCGAAAATATAAAAAGCATGCGTTTCTTGTATGAGCAAATTCTCCAACTGGGTATGCTGCCTTGTCCTTATCACCGGTACTATTACATGACCGACAGCATGCTTGAAGAGGAAGTAGAAGCGGTCAATGGCGAAGGAACTCGCGGGCAGGTTGTGAAACGCCTGGAGGAAAGTTTGTTTGAACTTTATAAAGATCCTAACCTGAATTACAAGCCTAAGGAATTGGAAAAACGCGGAGGTGCTTATTACAGCGACGCAGCTTGTGAAGTTATTAATTCCGTATATAACAACAAGGGAACGCATATGGTAGTCAACACACAGAACCGCGGAGCAATTAGCGATCTACCATATAACAGTGCCATCGAAGTTACAAGTATCATTACAGCCCATGGTGCAGAGCCTGTTCACTTTGGCGCATTCCCGTCCGCACAAAAAGGGCTATTGCAGGTGATGAAGGCAATGGAGGAACTGACGATCGAAGCAGCGGTCACAGGAGATTATGCAACCGCTCTACAAGCATTCACACTTAATCCGCTCGTTACCAGCGGTGACATTGCTAAGGTAGTTTTAGATGAAATGTTGGAAGCGCATAAAGAACATCTTCCGCAATTTCACAAATAATTTATTTAGAGATTGAAGTCATTCAGGCCTGTCCCTCATATAGGGACAGGCCTGAATGTTGTTCGTTCATGAAGTTTAACGGGATGGAAGAGAAAAGAACTCATGATCTCAAATGGGCTCTTTTCTTCGTTTAAAAGGATGGATGTTGTTTTATGTAGATTTTCGTTCAATCAGTCTAAACTGAAGAGGATGAAGATTGGATGCCGAATTTTCCAGCATACTCATAATAATATTAAAGGCATTCTCTGCTTGTTTATCCACGGGGTAATGGATCGTTGTCAGATCCAGCAGGTGAGCGCTGTCTGTATTATCAAATCCCATGATTCCCACATCATCCGGAACCGAAAACCCCGAGCGTTGAATCTCCGTTAAAATACCTGCTGCTACCTCATCAGTCGAACAGGAAATGGCATCCGGCTTGTCCGTTTGTTCTATCCACCATCGCGCTATTTCCTCACCATCATGAATGGTGACTTTATTATGAAATTGCGGAAAGCCAGTGTTCTTCAACCCATGCTTCTGTACAAAATCCTCATAAGCTCTTATTCGCTCCAAGGTATTCTGTCCTTTGGACGAATACACGTTCAAAATTTTACGATAACCTCTGGCATACAGATATTCGAGACCCAGCGTATAACCTTGATATTGGTCCATAAATACGGACGGTATGGTGTCGCTGGTAAGACGCTGCCATGTTACAATTGGCCCATATTTCGTATAGGATTCGATGATATCCCACTCAATCGTCCGTACCAGACAAAGAAGGGCATCCACCTGTTTACTGCGTAACATTTCAAGCGCTACAAGCTCCTTATCACGATCTCCGTCTGTCATAAAAAGCATAATGTTGAATCCGTATTTTTGGGATATCATGTGGAATGAACGGACAAGTGACATCAAAAGGGGATTGTAAGTAACACCCATAACACCGATGACTTTTGTCGCTCCATTTTTTAAGGACTTTGCATTCGAATTAGGGACATAATCCAATTGCTCAATGATGTTCAAGACTTTTTCTCTTGTTAAATCGCTTACATAAGGATGTCTATTAATTACCCTTGAAACGGTTGCTGTAGAAACGCCTGCAAGACGTGCAATCTCTTGAATATTTGCCATCTGATCCACCTCATCATAAGGATAGCACGATTTTAATTGTTTACAAGGTAGAGGCTATCATCTCGATATGTGACCAGGTAATGGCATGTTAGATGTTGAGAACAAAAACTTAAATCCTCGCAATGTGACACGTATTTTTCATTAACCTTCTACGTTGGTTGAAAAACCGAAACCACGTTTGTTAGAAGCTCACCTTTAACAAACGTGGTCGAGAGGGCAGCTAGATAAGACGCTAAGAGCTTGAGTTTGTCCTTTCCGCCAGTTTAGTAATCAACTCGATATCTTGTTCGGTTAATTGTTCAAAAAAATGTTTGCGTATTGCCTTGGAGAGGTAGGGACGGGCATCATCTAACATTGATTTTCCAGAAGAAGTGATACTGACTTGTACTCCACGATCGTTGTCTAATGGTTTCTTCATCACGAGTCCACGTTTTTCCATACGCTTCAGATGATGAGATAATCGACTTTTATCCCAGTCCATAGAGTCGGCTAATTCCTGTTGGCGAAGGCTACCATCCCCAAAAAGGACTAATCGGTCCAATACTCCAAAATCACCCTCTGACAATCCTGAGTGATCGGCCATATCTTTGACGATACGACCGAAGATGGTCTGAAAGGAACCTTTCCACATATGCCATATTCGCATTTCTTCTTCGTTAAGTTCATTTTTATCCATAGGAGCATAATAACATGGTTGACGCGTCAACTTAGTTCATATGGACCCACCAATCACAAAAAAAGGAGATTATAACTATGCAAGATAAACCTGTCGCTCTGGTCACCGGGGCTAATAAAGGTATCGGCCTTCAAATTGCGAAGGATCTCACGAAACAAGGATTCACCGTGCTCGTTGGATCTCGCAGCCTCGAGAATGGAGAAACTGCCTCAAAAAGCATCGGTTCAGATTCACACGCTCTCCAGCTCGACGTTACAGATGAAAACTCCATCGCTGCTGCTGCAGAACGTATTCGGAACGAATTTGGTCGTCTCGATGTACTCGTGAACAATGCGGGGATCTCGCACGCAGGCAGATCGGGTGAACCATTTCCGAATGGTGGCGCAACGAGTGGTCTTTTGACCGTTGCTTCGCTTGAAGATATTCGTACAGTTTATGAGACTAATGTTTTTGGAGTTATTGCTGTTACGCAGGCGATGTTGCCACTTTTGCGGGAGGCCCCGGCAGCACGTATCGTCAACATAGGCAGTACCGGCGGCTCCCTTAGCTGGAACTCTATTCCCGAAAACTCGCATCGTGCGATGTTTGGTGCCTATTCGGCATCAAAATCAGCTGTTCATGCGGTGACACTTGCCTTTGCATTTGCGCTTGAATCAACAAACATCAAGGTCAATGCGGCATGTCCAGGCTTCACATCCACTGCGCTTAATAATTTTGCTGGTACTCGTAGTGTTGAACAAGGGGCTAGTGAAGCGGTCCGGCTGGCGATGATTGGAGCGGATGGCCCAACAGGAACATTCTCAGATGAGGATGGACCCATTGCTTGGTGATCATAGTTATACAATGAGGGTGAGTAACTTAAGGAGGATTTCATGATGCGCGTTTTCGTAACAGGAGCAACAGGCTACATCGGTTCCGCTGTCACCAGCGAACTTATTGAAAGGGGGCATCAGGTCATCGGTCTCGTGCGTTCAGACAGTAGTGCTGCGAAACTAGAAGAGTCCGGGGCCGAAGTACACCTCGGTGACATCAACGATCTTGACAGCCTCCGTAGTGGTGCAGCTGCTGCGGATGGCGTCATTCATCTGGCATTCCATCACGACTTTTCGAACTTCGCTGGAGCACTCACAACAGATCTGCATGCCGTAGAAGCGATGGGGGCGGCACTTGAAGGATCTGGCAAGCCGTTTGTAATCACCACACATGTGAATGGAGTGGCAACGGAGAACATGGTGTTAGCGCTGGCAGGGCGTGGAGTGCGTACATCGATTGTAGAGCTTTGTCCATCGGTACACGGTGAGGGTGACACAGGATTTGTGCCGAGCCTGATCAATATTGCCAAGATTAAGGGCTTCTCAGCCTATGTGGGAGAGGGGAACAACCGCTGGCCGGCTGTGCATCGCCTTGATGCCGCGCATCTATATTGTCTGGCGTTAGAAAAGGCACCCGCTGGTTCACGACTAGATGGGGTCGCAGATGAAGGAGTGCCATTTTGCGACATCGCGAGTGCTATTGGTGAGCAGCTGAACGTACCTGTAGTCAGCATTTCACGCGAAGAGGCAGATGCCCATTTTGGCTTTCTCAGCACACTCGCATCGCTCGATATCCCGAGATCAAGCATTGCAACTCAGGAACTTATGGGATGGCGGCCAGTGCAACCTGCACTGATTCCCGACCTTAAACAGTCTCATTACTTCAACAACTGATTGGAATTTTCATGCCTTTTAAAAAAAATAACAACCATTAATAGAAGCCACTCCATTCGTCAGGGGTGGCTTCTTCTTTTGCTAATGTATTCTTAAGACATGGGAAAAATAGGTTCTTGAATTTCTTTCCCGATGTACAGCCGAATCCGAGATTGTGATAGGCTGTATCTACAAAAGTATTACACATTCTAAATGGAAGGGGATGATTTACCTGGATCAGGAACTTGCGACCACGATTGCTATCGAATTTAAGAACAATCAGAAGGTGTTGAATGCGATCGGTGACGAAACCCGGCAAGCCATCCTCATAGCCTTGATTCAAGGGCCGCAAAAACCCGGCATGCGCGTAGGAGAGATCAGGATGAAAACTCATCTTTCCCGACCGACCGTATCACATCATCTGAAAATATTGAAAGAATCACAGATAATAAGTGTTCGTAAAGAAGGAACTCTCAACTATTACAGCCTTGACTCCGGTAGCAAGTTGAAATTGTTGAAAAACCTGGTGAACGAGATAGAAAAGTTGCTAACGCAATGTGAAGAACAAGCATCGGAACAACAATTAGAAAAAACGGGGAGGGGGAGTTGCGAATGAATCAGACAGTCGCAGCGGCAAACGGAGTGGACATTCCTCAACTCGGGTTCGGCCTATATAAGATCAAAGACGGGGGGACCTTCGAAAGGACTGTCGAGGAGGCTATTCGAATGGGTTATCGCCATTTCGATACGGCCAAAATTTACGGTAATGAAGCGGCGCTAGGTCGGGTCATCCAAAACAGCGGCATTCCCAGGGAGGAGTTCTTCATTACCTCCAAGGTATGGACGACAGACCTGGGGTACCGTGCGACGAAAAAGGCGTTCGAGCAGACTTGCCAGAAGCTGAACGTAACATATCTCGATATGTATTTGATTCATTTTGCCGGTCCTCAATACGTGAACGCCTGGAAGGCGATGGAAGAGTTATACGACGCAGGTAAAATCAAAGTTATAGGTGTAGCCAATTTCGAGATCCGGCATCTGGAGCATCTGAAGAAACATTCCCGGATTTCGCCGATGGTAAATCAGATCGAGACCCATCCGGAATTTCCGCAACACGAATTGCATGATTATATGGTTCGACATCGGATTCTGCATGAGGCTTGGGGACCGTTGGGGCAGGGAAGCAAAGCGCTGCTGGAGCATCCGGAGCTGGTGGCAATTGCCCTTTGCCATCAGAAATCGGTTGCGCAAGTCATTTTGCGCTGGCATCTGCAACGCGGAATTATTGTCATCCCCAAATCATCGAATCCTCAACGGATAAAAGAGAACAAAGAAACATTCGACTTTGAGTTGAATGAGAAGGAAATGGAACAAATACGACGGTTGGACACGGGTAAGAGATATTCCGTAAGTCCAAATGGCTACATGGTCAACCCGTTTTATATCAATTTGATGAAATTATTTATTCGTTCTCATTGATGGATCATATTTCTGCGGTACTGGTAGGGCGTAACTCCATATTCCACTTTGAACAACTGGATAAAATATTGATTTTTTCGGTAACCAACCATCTGGGCTATATCGGCTACACGGAGTTCCGAATCTTGAAGCAGTTGAGAAGCCTTCTCTAACCGCTTCCTGGAAATGTAGTTTGACACATTTTCGCCCGTCTCTTGTTTAAACAGTTTGGAAAAGTAGACGGGATGGAGATGTGCAACTTTCCCCAGTTCGTCCAAGCTAAGGCCATGTGACAGATGGTCTTCGATATACGTTTGTACTTTGTCAACGATGGTTTGAATGGACATCTGTTTGTTGTTTCTGATCCGACTGACCCGATCCATGAGAGTTGAGGATAGTTCATCAGGATACCGTAACTGGTTAAATATCCACTCCACGGTTTCAGAGGGATCGCGATCCTTATCCGTCAGATATACATATAGAATGGTCTCCATGAGAAAGATTGTTTTTTGCTTATGGAGATGGATTTGATCATATTTTTTAATGATATTTCCCGCCGACTCCCAATCACCGCATGACGGAGAATAGTTGAATATGCCATTGAAGTCTTCTAAGTGTACGTCCTCATTAAGAAAGAACCTGTAGAACATCTGCCGGGTCACGTTTCGGTCGGTCAATGAAACGGGAGGAGACGCGACTGATTGCTCCAGTTTGATGGTCAGTTCCCCAGCAGCTTCTTCCGGAACAAGACCGAACAGTCCCGTTCCCGCAGCCCACACGAGACGATCCAGTTTGTCTCCGACAGCATGTTTTATAGCATCCTCATGTTCCTGTGTGAAACCCTCCAGCTTGAAGCAGCACATACGACGATGCCCTAAAAATTCAGTATACGCATCATATTCCTTCCTTAATGTCTCATTGTGACCAAGCAGGGAAAGCAGATACTCCAATCCATCGAAGTTCTCCCATGCAACAGATTGAGCGGGCCGAGTCTTTGTAATATTGTTGATGGCTTTGGACATGGCTTTCTCCACATCATCTTTGTCGACAGGTTTGAGCAAGTAGTCGAGCGCACCTAAACGAATTCCTTGTTGCGCGTATTCGAACTCAGAGTAGCCGGAAAGGATGATCACTTTGGTTGGCAAGTTATGTTGGTGGATATGTTGAAGCAGATCAATACCAGACACCTCAGGCATTCGGATGTCAGTAATCAGAATATCGATGTGGTTTTGAGTCAATATATCTCGGGCTTCAAACGAATTGGTCATCGTCTCGATCTGATCAATGCCAAAGGTGTTCCAATCGAGTAAGTGCTTCATATATTCAACGACATAATGTCCGTCATCCACAATTAATAATCGCATTAGCTATCTCCTTTCTCCTCGGGAATGCTGATGAGCAGCAGGACGGACAAGCCGCCCCAATTATTAGTAGTAAAATGTAACCCGCTACGTTCGCCATACGTATTTTTCAGACGTTGATTTACATTCCAGAGCCCTACGCCTTTAATTCCTTCAGGCGGGGTATCACTCTCAAGCCGAGCCTCCAGACTACGGATATCATCCAGCGAAAGACCTTTACCGTCATCGGAGACCTTGATCGTTATCGCAGTCTCCGCCTGTTTTACTTCAATCGTCACCCGATGGGCACCTTGATGTCCTTCAATGCCATGTTGAATCGCATTTTCAACCACTGGCTGGATGATCAGCGGCATGAGGGGCAGGGAGGACAGTTCTGGCGGCAGATCAATGCTGTACTCCATTTTTTTGCTAAGAGCCATAATGATCAAGAAGTGTTCCGCAAACTGAAGCTCGCTTTCCAGCGTAACTTCATGCCGGTCCAACTTGGTTAAATAACGATAATATTCAGCCAGATGTTTGCTCATGCGCATGACAGAATCAGGTGAAAACTGAGCCACCGACATGATGAAAAACAAACTGTTGTATAAAAAATGAGGGTTAATCTGAGCTTGAAGTTGTTGAAGTTCCGCACTTCGTCTTAGTTCCGTTTCGGTTTTCAAAGATACGAATAGATCCTGGATCTCGGTAACCATATGATTAAAACTTCTAAACAAGCTGTAAAACTCTCTATCCGTATTTTCGGTAATACGTGTATTGTGATTGCCTTGTTCAACCTGTGAAAACTTCCGCTCCAACAAACGAATATTACGGTAATAGTTCCGGTAAAACGTAAAGATCACAACCAGACCAAGTGTGAAAACGGCTAAAATACTGGCAAAAAAAACTTTACGGTTGCGGTCAATCGGTTGCAGAAAATCATTCGTCTGTGTATATGTAATCAGGTAGGCGTCGATTGATTCAATATATCGGGAAAGAACATAGTAATCGTCCGACTTGGTGTGATAATCATATTTTAAAGTGATTTCCGGCTGTGGAGAAAGCATATCAGTAACCGCTTTCAATAGATCGTTGTCGACTTTTTTCTCACTCCATAACTGATGGGAATTAAACCAAAAAAAAGCGTTTGAGCTGTCGTTGTTCACAGCCTTTTTCAGCAGATTTTTCAAATAATCAGTATTCAGCTTTACACCAACGACGTACTGAGTCGGTTCATTTTGTCCGGATTTTTGGATGTAAGGGTAGAGGGCAAAGTAATACAAGCTATTGCCGACGATTTGCCATCCCCGTTGATGAACATCCTTGAACGGAAGTCTGGCCTCCGGCGTACTGTTGGTGGACAGAAACGTTTCTTCAGACTTCCAGTAAATGCCGATCGATTCAATCGATCGACTGGAGAGGAGTGTTTGCCGCAAGCGATCAACAATATCGTTTTTCTTCATTTGGGAATCGTAATTGCTCAGCTCGATAACATGCCTCTGGTAAAACCGGACATCACTGTCTGCCGCATACTGAACCCCATACATATTGGCTTCGTATATAATCCCGTCAAGAATGCCTTTCACATAATCAAGCTGGTTTTTGGAAGCGCCAATCAGATTTTCTTCAAGTGTCTTGGAGCTTAATCGGTTCATCACGAAAAACAAACTTAACGTCAGCAGCAGAAAAAAAACAAAGAAATAGATGAAACGCTTCATATACATTTTTCTGATCATATGTGTTTCCTTTCATATCGTCAAACGCAGAAGTTTAAACTCCAGATCGGATTAACTTTAATATAAGCCAAACCTTAGAAAAGCGGAAGGGCAGCAACGGCGATAAATGAAAGCGGTTTTAAAGTGATTCAGGGTGGGGTGATGATCTTGAAATTTTGGCATTTTGGAGTGAAAGCGCTTTTGTTAAGCTTATCTTCAAGGATCGCTTTCGAAGAATCATCATAGAGGAGGTATGCAACATTAACGAGATTGTACCCGCCAGATCCGCGAAAAAAACAAAAACAAAGCTATCCCAGCGGACTTCATTCAAAAAGGAAATCAAGAAAAGCTGGCCTTTGTACGTACTGTGTATTCCCGCATTTGTGTTTGTCTGCATCTTTTCTTATGGCCCGATGGTAGGTTTGCTCATGGCATTTCAGGACTACAAACCATGGCTGGGCATCACAGGTTCACGGTGGATCGGGTTAGATAATTTCGAACGAATTTTCCAGTACAAAGAAGCCACACAAGCGATTGTTAATACATTAATTATCGCCGTTTCTAAAATTATCGTTGGTATTATCGTTCCAATCGTCATGGCTATCCTGCTGAGCGAGATTCGAAATATGGGCATTAAGAAAAGTGTTCAGACACTGGTGTATCTGCCGCATTTCTTGTCCTGGGTAACGGTCGCGGGGTTGATGATCGACATTCTGGGATTAGACGGAGGAATCAATCACATCTTGACACGTATTTTCGGGAACGATCCCATTTACTTCTTGGGTGATCCTGATCTGTTTCGATTTACGGTTGTGATCAGCGATGTGTGGAAGAGCTTTGGCTTTGGCATGATTGTTTATCTGGCGACCATTGCGGGAATTAATCCATCTTATTACGAAGCGGCCGAGATCGATGGTGCCACACGCCGGCAGCAAATTCGATACGTAACTTTGCCTAGCATGTTGCCCATGATTATCGTCATTTCTACGCTGAGTCTGGGCAATATTCTGGACGCGGGCTTTGATCAGGTTTTCAATCTGTACAATCCGCTTGTCTACAGTACGGGAGATATCATTGACACCTATGTCTACCGTTCATCCTTGTTAAACGGGCAATACGGCTTCGGGACCGCTGTAGGACTGTTCAAATCGGGAATTAGCTTGATCTTGATCGTTGTCTCTTACAGGCTGGCCTATAAGTATGCCAATTACAAAATATTCTAACAAGGAGGGAGAGGGATCATGTACCATAAAACGACAGGTTATAGAGTATTCTCCTATTTTAATTACGCGTTCATGATACTGGCGGGTCTGGCGTGTTTTCTTCCACTGCTTCATCTGTTGGCGCAATCTCTAAGCAGTAAAGCGGCCATTAGCGGTAATATGGTTTCATTTTGGCCGGTGGGGTTCAACGTGGATGCCTATGTAAAAACGTTCAACAACTCTAATTTCAACGGTGCCATGCTGACATCCATCACTCGAACCGTATTGGGTACAACCATCAGCATGTTTATCCTTACCTGTGCAGGATATGCCTTGTCCAAAGAATTCCGAGGACGCAATGTGCTCATGTGGTTTTTTATCTTTACCATGCTCTTCTCGGGGGGATTGATACCTTCTTACATATTGATCACAGCCCTTGGATTAAAGGATACCATCTGGGCGCTTGTGTTACCGGGCGCTTTCGGTGCTTATAATTTGATTCTTCTCGTCAATTTTTTCAAAACGATTCCCAAAGCCCTGGAAGAAGCAGCTTTCATTGACGGAGCGTCCTTTTTCGTAATTCTCAGCAAAATATATTTACCATTATCTCTGCCTGGCATAGCGACCGTATCCTTGTTCATTATGGTGGGGCACTGGAACTCCTGGTTTGACGGGATATTGTACATGTCGGATGCAAGTAAGTATCCGCTGGCTTCGTTCTTACAGACCGTTGTCGTGCAGAGCAATATGCAAAATATGGCGATGAGCCAGTCTGAGGTGGCAGCCATGTCCGAACAGAGCATCAAGGCAGCGCAAATTTTTGTCAGCACGCTACCGATCATTTTGGTCTATCCGTTTTTACAACGATATTTCGTGAAGGGAATTGTACTAGGAGCCGTCAAAGAATAGTTAGGATGACGAAAAATTGGATCGTTATATAAGTTTAACTAAAATTTACACGATAACGGAGAGGACAGAACAAGCCTGAAGAAGCGGAGCGTTCGCCTTTATTACCAGAATTTCACCTTTGTAAAAGTGAATCAAAAATTCTGGGAATAACAGCGATCGGAAGGTTGTTCTGTCATCGGAGTGCCAGTGTAAATATGAACTTATATAGAAAACAAATTGAGAATGAGTGAAGGGGGCATATTTCCATGAAGAAAAGAACTGATTTATGGAAAATGGTAAGTATGGTTATGCTGTCGGCTATTCTTGTGGCTGGCTGTAGCAAAGGGGAGAGTGCTTCCGAGACCGCACCGGCATCGGTGCTTAAGGACGGAAAATATGATCCACCGTTTACGATCACCATCGCCAAACAACAGGATGAAAATGCTGGAAAGTACATCAACGGTGAGACGTTGAATGACAATGTATTGACTCGCTGGGGCGAACAAAATCTGGGTATCAAAATCCAAACCACCCTGCTGGGAGGTGATGCTTCACAATATAATACCAAGCTACGGTTGGCGTTGACAGGTTCCGAGAAGTTGCCCGACGTTCTGCCCGTCTATGACACCATGCTGGTCAATGATCTGATCGATTCGGGGCAAGTCAAAGAGATAACGGAAGACATCTCAGCCTACATGCCTGACCGGATAAAAGAAATATACAAACAATACCCAACCACCTTCAATCCAGTGGTTAGGGAGGGCAAGGTCTACGGGATGGCGATTGCGCCGAATCTGACGGAAGGCGAAGTCATGTTGATCCGCCAGGACTGGTTAGACAGGTTAAATTTGAAAGCGCCAACAACGATTGATGAGTTTGAACAAGTCATCGCGGCGTTCACCAATGAGGACCCAGATGGGAACGGCAAGAAAGACACATACGGCTTTACTTTTTCAGGTAAAGATTCCTACAATACGGGCTGGGTCAGCGATCCGGTCATGATTTTCAGCGCATACACGGGCAAATATCTTCCAAGGCAATGGCATAACGACAATGGCAAACTAACCTATGGATCTGTGGCTCCTGGCAACAAAGAGGCACTTGCCAAGTTACGCGATTGGTATGCACAAGGGTACTTGAACAAAGAATTGGCCACCCAAGGGGCCTGGGATGCACTGTCTGATTTTACGGAGGGGAAAGCTGGTATCATCATTGGTCGTCCTTGGCTGTACGACAGTGTGAAGGACGTAGAGAAAAATGTGGAGGGTGCAAAAATTAGTGCTTATCCGACCATTCAAGGCGTGAACGGTGATAAGACCTATCAATCCGCCCAGTTGAACGATGGTGTGTTCATGTTTAACAAGGATTTTCAGAACATGGAAGCCTTCTTCTTGTACTACGATAAAATGTACGATGCGGCGTTCAGCACCGGGGATTTCAAGTACGGGTACGCTCAAGGATACGATTACGATATCGTTAACGATGAAGTCACTTTTGATCCAACGAAATTCAATACACCATTAGAGGCTGTACAAGGCGTTGGGAAAATGGCATTTACCAAAAATACACCGAGTGTTGATGGTCCCGGCCAATCCTACTACGATCTGGCGAATGGAGTTAAAGCCGACACGGGTGTCCTCATTCAGAGCGCCTCGAAGGATCAAACAACACAGGACGGATATCGGATTTCGTATGAAAACAGAGATGTTTTACTACCAAATGAGTTTAACGGTCCGCCAACGCCAACGATGCAAAATGTGTGGGAACAGTTGACCACCATGGAACAAGAGACGTTCACCAAAATCATATATGGCAATGAGCCACTTGAAGCATTTGATACCTTTGTGAAACAGTGGCATGAAAAGGGCGGAGACACCGTGATCGAAGAAGTTAACGAATGGTACAACCAAGCCAGCGAGACGGATGTAATGACACTGATGAATTTGAAATAAAGTCAAGTTTCACCTGGATCATCCTTCCTACAACAGGAAGGTTGGTCTTCTAAAAAAGGAGATGATGAGACATGATCAAAGGTAAATCGTGGATGGCTATCGTCATTGCATTGATGTTGTTAACAGTGCATTTAACGTCCTCAGCTCAAACCGTTCACGCTGCTGCTGGTGAAGAGACCAAGATCGCCGCAACACTGTTTGTCCTGAAGAATGAATCCGAAGTATCCAATGCCAAAATTCATTGGGCACCTGTCCAGGGAGCGACTGCATACGAGTTATACAGATCAGAGAACAATGCGCCTTATACGTTATTACAGACCTTAACAGGTACAACGACGGATGATTATGAACTCAATATAGGTAACACATACAAGTATCAAGTGAAGGCATATGGCGAAACTTCCTTGTTAACCTCCGCTGTCTCGCCAGAATATACCCCTTACAGCCTTCCAGAGGACCTCACAACTTTTGATAACACAACGCAATCAACGCTTATGCTCCCGAATGAACTTAAAGTTGGAGACACCTACTACAGATTTAATTTCGTGCAAAAGTCATCAGGCGGTTTTGGCGAAATGATTCAACAGACATCAACGGATGACATCACATACGGTAACGACAAAGTGGTCCTGTCCTACACGGATCATCCCGATCTGGCCAACTCTAAATTTGAAGGGATCAATATCCTATATCACGCGCCCACGAACAAATTTGTTTTTTGGGCTCACTATGAGAACAGTACAGACTACACACTTGCCAGAGTATCGGTGGCTTCGGCCACGCCTGGAGAAGACTTTACATTTCACAAAAGCTTTCGACCGGAAGGGAACCAATCCCGGGATATCTCCATTTTCAAAGATGATGATGATTCGGCGTATCTAATCTCTACGGCCAATAATAATTCGGACACCATCCTATATAAGTTGACCTCCGATTGGCTGGATGTGGATCATCAAGTTTCAGTTATCTATCAAAATCAACACAGGGAACTGCCCAAGATGATCAAAAAAGATGGCATTTATTATTTGTTCTCTTCCCAAGCGGCAGGCTGGTATCCGAGCATACCCTTGTATTCTTCAGCAACAAGCATAGACGGAGATTGGTCTGAATTACGGACGATTGGTAACACGTCAACCTTCTCGGCGCAGTCGGGTTCCGTCATGCGGGTGAAGCCAGATACGGGTAACAACGTGGTTATGGTTGCATATCGCTGGATGTTCGGCTGGGCAGGCACGCAAAATGGAACAACGGAGGAACGTTTGCTTCCCGTTTGGTTCTCCGATGGTTACGCATTTTATGATTATTTTGATCAAGTCCTGTATAACACAAGCGATGATGTTGTCGTTCCCGTTCAGAATGGAAAACTGCTTTCACAAGGTAAACCTGCAACAGCCCAAACGGCTACTGGAACAAACCCGGCAAGTTATGCTAATGATGGTAACTATCAAACTGAATGGGTCGGCACAGGCAGTTCTTGGCCATATTGGTGGAAGGTCGATCTCGGCTCTGTTCAGCAGTTAAATAATGTGCAAATCTCCTGGTGGATGCAAAAAGGCTCCGAAGGTTATTACAAATATAAAATAGAGACCAGTACGGATAATGTAAACTGGACCGTGGCATTGGATCGAACCAATAATACATCTTACGGTTTCACATCAGATACGCTATCGAGCACTGCTGCCAGGTATGTACGAATTAATATGCAAAATGCGGCACTTCATAACAATCCCAACAATTGGTACACGCCAAGACTATGGGAAGTGAAGGTATTTGGATTGGACACCAATTAATGTTGTTCTTAAAAGAAGAGAGGTAACGGTGTGAATAATCAATTAACCAATGGTGGCATCTGGAATGATTCAAGCGGTCAGCCGATCCATGCCCATGGTGGACATATGTTATTCCATGACGACTATTATTACTGGTATGGCGAAGATCGGAGAGACGATATATATGTGAGTTGTTACCGTTCCAAAGATCTAGTCAACTGGGAGTTTCGGAATCATATCCTGACGACATCTACGCCAGCTGCCCCCATTCGAGTTCGGACGAATCTGGCATTAGTTAATGACAAAGGCGGAAAGGTAAATCTCGAACGGCCTAAAGTGCTTTTCAACGCGGTGACCAAAAAGTTTGTACTCTGGGTTCACTATGAGAATGGTAACCATTACAACGATGCCGCATGCGCCATTGCCACATCGGATTCTCCGGATAGTCATTTCGTGTATCATGGCAGCTTTAATCCGTACGGGTATATGTCGCGTGACTGCACGCTCTTTCAGGACGATGACGGGACAGCTTATTTTATTTCGGCTGCCAGAGACAATGCGGACCTGCACATCTATCGCCTGCAGGAGGATTATCTCAATGTGGAAAGTCTTATCGGAAAGCTGTGGCAGGGGGAGTATCGGGAGGCACCAGCTGTCTTCAAGCGGAACGAGAAGTATTATATGGTGACCTCATTTTGCACGGGTTGGGCTCCCAATCAAGGGAAATACGCGATGGCTAATACGATGGATGGTCCATGGGGGATGCTCAGCGATTTTGGCGATGAAACGACTTACCGAACGCAACCAGCATTTGTGCTGAAGCGGTCAGAAGAGGAGTACCTATACTTTTCGGATCGCTGGAACGGATCGGATTATTTTCAGTCCAGCTATGTGGTCCTGCCCATTGAGTTCAATGGGGACATTCCTATTCTGAATCATTATTCCACGTTATCTTTGCGAGAGGACGCACATCTGATTCATTTTGAACGATAATTTGAACGATAAAACGACTGATGAGAAAAGACTTTGATCCTACAGCGAATGCAGGTTCAAAGTCTTTTTGAATGAATTTTATAATTTCAAATCTAACGAATAGCGATCGCGAAGTACTGATAAGTGGTGGAGCTCATGCCCAGCGATAACAAATGCAATCGATCGAGCTGAAGCAGGATTATCACTGACGATCCCTCTACAGAGCCAAGCTTCCGGCGTAAGGCGACGAATCATAAGAATGGTTGAGCGGCGTGTGATGGCATATTCTTCGCTCAAATCGGCCAGGGTATACGAATCGAAAGGGTGGGTCTGCATAAGCACGTCCTGATCGTAGCCGGGATGATTCGCTTGGTCACCTCTGGCGATGCGAAGCAATCGGCTGCTCATGATGCGTTCATTATCCAAAAGGTGTCCGATGACCTCTTTAACACTCCATTTGCCTTCGGCGTAACGATAATTTGCTTGCTCTTCTGTTAATGAAGAGAGCAAAGTTGGTATGATGTTGGCTTGCAGCTCTAAGCGTTCGATGATGTTCCCTTCAGGAACAAGCTGGATGTACCCTTCATAATAAGCTGCATATTCCTCTGTAGTTGGTCTTTCAACCATGGTAATGCCTCCTTTGTGATCATAGATCTGGAATATATTGTAGCATAAATCTTACTTCCAGCTTTAAATTGGCCCTTCCGCTTGATAGGTGGAAGGGCTGCTTCATGTAAATGGAGCAGTCTTATAGCGTTTGGTTATACCACTTCTAATCCGTATGTCGTATCCTTTTATTTTGGACAAACTTCTCTAAAACCTCAAAATCCTCCGTCACTTTTTTGAACGGCAACGTGTCCAGCACTTGTTCCCGATAACTCTTTTTAGCCGCTGCGCTGAGACGGGAGTCAAGTATGCTGAGTATGCCAAGGTCCGTTTCACTACGAATCAAGCGTCCCGTTCCTTGCCGTAACCGAAGAAGCATGTCCGGTACAAACACCTCCATGAAGGGATTCTCCGTTACAGATGCCTTATATTCATATACAGGATCCGATGGAACAGGGAAGGGCAGCCGGAAAATAATGACCTGTGACAGGTCAGACCCCTCGATATTCACACCTTCCCAGAATACACCGGTACCAAGGAGTACACCTTTGCTTTTCCTGAAATCGGCGATGACACTGTCCTGTGATGAACCCTCTTTTTGAACATGGACTGACCATGTGTATTCATTAGCCCTTGAGATCAACTTTTTGTGAATGTACTTCATGTCCTCTTTTGCTGAAAAAAGGACGATGGTTCTTCCCTGAGTTAGATTACAGAGTTGAACTACTTCGTTGTACGCTGCTTCAAGATAGTTTTCGCGCTGATCGTGGTGGTAATAGGGAACTTTGTTCGAAATATACATCATGGCATGGTTGGTGTAGTCAAAAGGGGAGGGTTGGCGCTCTAGGAAATCTCCCTTATAACCGAGGGAGTGCGTCATATAAGAATATTGTTCCTCCAGCGTATCCCCGCCATGGCACAGCGTTGCTGATGTTAGGATTACAGGTACCTTGCCATTAAATAAAGCGTATTTCAGAAATTGGCTTATATCTTTGGGACAGATGCTGATTGTGGTTACTCTAAGAGGACTGCTTGCCCATAAAAGATAATTGTCCTCAATTTCAGATAAGACACGAATAAGGGTAATAAGCCCGTTGATGGCTTCAAAAGCGTCATCGATTTCCCGCTCGTGACGGGAGGTCAAAATGGAAAGGCGCAGACTGAGATCTTTTAAATCGTTTAAGACTTGGTTTAACGGTATTCCTTTGATTTCCGACACTTTAATTCGGTCGTTATCCTGCTTGGCATGGTGGAGCAAATCCGCGTTTACCTGTTTGAAGATGCGCTCAGCGCAGTTTTTGATGAACTTGGATTGTGAGAAGAGACTTTTATCCCCGGACTGCTTCGTTAGAAGCTGCACCGTGGTATCCAGAATGCGGCAAATTCCCAGATAAGTGAACTCAAGTGTTCTGGCATCCCGAACTTTTGTTTCCAGATTATGCGCTTCATCAATGACGATCAGAGCAGGCTGTTCCGAGATGATGCTTTTAGTTCCTTCTTTTTTCTTCATCAAATCCCGTATGAGCAAGTCCTGGTTCACGATAATAAAATCAATCTCGTGAGCTTTTGCATTCAATTTCGCTCTCATATCGTAAAACAAACATGCAGTTTTATGATGACAACGTTCAAATTTGCAATCATTCACGGAAACGTGGGACCATTCGGCATCACTAACCCCAGCTTTAATATCGGCTCTTTCATCAATTTCATAATCTAATATGCGCTGCGCAAGGGTAGACACGGAGGAGTTAGCATCATCAAGACTGATCCATTCAGCTGCTCTACTTCGGCAGGCATACTGCCCCATGCCTTTTCCCACCACGGAGCGAACCGTTGAGAATCCCAACCGGCTACCAATAATCCTTAAATCTTTATGTATCTGTTCCGAGAGCTGAATGGAGGATGTCGCTATAATGACTGGTTTCTGAGACATTTGATTCGTGAGCAGACTTGGGATCAGGTACGCAAAAGACTTACCGATTCCGACACCAGCTTCAATCATGGCGTTATGTCCATGGATATAAGCATCGGCGATATCGAGGGACATTTCTTGTTGTCCGATTCGTTCTCTAAGGCCAATTCGGGGGAACCGGTCATAAATTCGGAAGATGGCGTTCACCAAAGAACGTTCGATTTCCTTGTCCGGTTCTTGCTTATTTATTTTATAAAGTTCATTTAACCAATTCATAACGATCGCCCCTCTTCCGAATGATGATCTTCTTGTACTACATTTTGGAGACGATTCACCTCACAATGCAGTTGTAACGGCATTTTTTAATCTGGATACGCCTTCCTGTAATTGTTCATCTGACAAATGTGCAAAAGATAAATAGATACCATACTTCATACCAACAGCCGTTGAACTGCTGACTTCTGAGTATACCACACCTTGTGACCGAGCTGATTCCCGAAAGGCCTCATAAGTGGACACATTACCTCGCCACCAGCCAAACACGTGTAGACCCGCTTCATTCTCCACCCAATCAAACCATGTAGAGAGGTGTTTGTTCAAAAGTTTGAGTAACAGATGGAATTTGCGACTGTATAATCGATTCATTCTGCGCAGATGACGCTCATATTGACCGCTTGTCATGAATGCAGCTAATGCCCGTTGTTCGATCAGGTTGACGGGTCTTGGCTCGTATAATGCCTGTGCCTTTCTAAAGGTATCTGCTAAGGTAGGGGGAAGAACCACATAACCAAGTCGTACTTCTAAAGGCAAGGTTTTGGTAAAGCTACCCAGGTAGATTACACGTCCTGCTTTATCGAGTGTTTTCAGTGGTTCAACATGCATTCCGCGATATCGGAATTCACTATCATAATCATCCTCAACAATCATGGCATCATTTCGCTGTGCCCAGTCCAGCAAGGTTTGTCTGCGTTCCAGACTGAGCATTTCACCGGTAGGAAATTGTCGTGACGGCGTGACAAACAACATACGTGCTTCCCAGTCCTGGGGCACAACTCCCTGACCATCGAGATTAGCTTCAATCAACTTTGCACCCGCAGCCAATATGGCTTTAGAAATCCCCACATAACAAGGACTTTCTGTCACGACATAATCCCCAGGATCTGCAAGTAATTGAGTGAGTAGAGCTATAGCTTGCATGGAGCCTGCAGTTACTGCAATATGATCCGGATCAACTTGAATGCCCCGCATCCTCCGAAGATAGGCAGCAATGGCTTCTCTCAATTTTGGATCCCCGGTTGAACTAACCATAGCAGAGGTTGTTTGCAGGTGATGCTCACGATTCCTTATCTCTGCATACAATCGATTATTCCATTCATCGTAAGGAAACTTGGAGAAATCAGGTTGATATTTGCTAAAGTCGATCACTTCGTCGTTATTCATTCTGGAATCATGTGTATGAGCATTGGCTGGTGCATTTCTTTGAGTCGTCTGCTGTTCAAACTGCTGAATACGATTTCCCCAGGCGGATAAGTGATGGGTACAAGCTTTCTCGGTGGACGTATTATTGTTCAAATCCAACTGGTAAGCAACAAAGGTTCCTCTTCCATGCTCTGAATGAATGTAACCTTGAGCAGTCAACGTATCATAGACCTGATTCACGGTTCCTCTGGAAATGTGATACGTTGCAGCTAACTCTCGAGTAGAGGGTAACTTCTCGCCATGTATAAGATTACCTTCATGAATTGCATCACGAATGGCATGATAGAGGGCCTTCATCTTGGTATATTTTCGGTTCAAATATGAACTGTAAGCTACATGAAATTGCATAGGACCTCCAGAGTTATCATTGAAGTGGTACAATAAAAACCAAAAATATTGGATCTTTTTATATGACCATTCTCATTCTATACTAAATCATAGATTAGAGCGATGCCTTTATTGAAAACCACCAAAAGTTAATTAGGAGGACTACAATCATGCAAACAGGTACAGATCGTGTAAAAAGAGGAATGGCTGAGATGCAAAAAGGTGGCGTCATCATGGACGTTATGAATGCAGAGCAAGCTAAAATTGCTGAGGCGACAGGGGCAACAGCTGTTATGGCTCTTGAACGGGTACCTTCCGATATTCGCGCTGCTGGCGGTGTAGCTCGTATGGCAGATCCAACCATCGTTGAGGAGGTTATGAAGGTTGTATCCATCCCAGTTATGGCTAAAGCACGTATCGGTCATTACATAGAAGCCAAAGTGCTTGAATCCCTAGGTGTGGACTATCTCGATGAAAGTGAAGTTCTTACACCTGCGGACGAAGTTTTCCATATCGATAAACATGAGTTTACTGTACCATTTGTATGTGGAGCCAAAGATTTGGGAGAAGCTCTTCGCCGTATTGGTGAGGGTGCATCGATGATTCGTACAAAAGGTGAGCCTGGAACGGGCAACATTGTTGAGGCAGTTCGTCATATGCGTCTAATTAACAGCCAGCTCCGTAAAGTGCAAAACATGTCCAAAGACGAGCTGTACGCTGAAGCCAAAAATCTGGGTGTAGCTTATGAGTTGCTGCGCGAAGTTCATGAAAACGGAAAACTTCCTGTCGTTAACTTTGCAGCAGGCGGTGTAGCTACTCCGGCGGACGCAGCATTAATGATGCACCTGGGAGCAGACGGTGTGTTTGTAGGATCAGGTATCTTCAAATCCGATAGCCCTGAGAAATTCGCTCGTGCAATCGTTGAAGCTACAACACATTACACGGATTACAAACTGATTGCCGAAGTATCCAAAAACTTGGGCGCCCCGATGAAAGGGATTGAAATTTCTAAATTGGCTCCAGAAGAGCGCATGTCCAACCGCGGTTGGTAAGATAACAGGGCATTTAGTTGAATAGATAGTTTGAACATTTATATTGAAGAGCCGATCAATTGAACCTTAATTGATCGGCTTTTTTGTTCTTACTGTTTAGCTTGTTGATATCTTCAAAATGCTGTGGCTATAATAATCGGTATGAAGGAAGGTGCAGACAATTCGCTATCTATATGAGTTTATTCAACATCAGGACGATCTGCCTATGAAACTCTTCGTGAACTCGGTAAAACATATTGATTTTCATTGGCACAAGGAAGTGGAAGTTGTATATGTTCTCCACGGTTCAATCATCATGTATCTGGACCAGCAGCAATATACACTGCATGAAGATGATGTGATCGTGGTTAACAGTATGTCCGTCCACAAGATCGAACGAACCAATCAGGACAATGTGTTATTAACATTGCAGTTCGGTCCCGAGTTGATGAACAATAATGCGTTTATCTCCTGTAACTCTGCTATGAACGTGGAACAAAACGCTCCTCGCCTGCAAAGTATTAAACAATATCTTGCGCAGATGGTATGGGAGATCAACAAAAAAACGCCGGGTTATCAAAATTTCACCATGGGCAGATTACAGATGTTATGCGGATGCCTGCAGAGGTATTTTTCCAGTGGAACGAATTTCGCATTGGAAGACGGTAGCAGGGATTATGACTATAAAAGACTGAACAGGGTCCTCACATATATTGATTTACACTACAATGAGAAGATTACACTGCAGGATATGGCGGATTCCGAACATTTAAGTTTGCATTATTTCTCCCACTTCTTCACCGACAAAATCGGGATACCTTTCCAAAAGTATTTGACGCTCATTCGCTTGGAGAAGGCTCAGGCTCAGCTGGCAGCAAACGATAAAAATATTTCGGAGATCGCGCTGGATTGCGGATTTGCCAATGTGAAGCTGTTTAACAAATACTTCAAGGAAAAGTACGGCTGTACGCCCGGTTCCTATCGGGAAGCTTCTCGTACACCGGAACTCCATCAGTTGAATGTGAACCGCAAACCCAAAACATATGAGGAGTCTTCAAGCGGAGATTATTACGAGATGGAAACGCTGAATGCGATTGGTTTACTGTATCGATATCTGGATGTTAAGGTTAACGCCGATCAGGACACACTTCCTGTACCGTCTGTACATCTGTCAGACCAAACTTATATTGAAATTCGTGCGGATCAGACGTCGTCTGTCTACGAAAAGCACTGGAATATGACCATGACGGCAGGGAGAGCCATTGAAGGTTTGCGTGAAGATTGGCGGAAGCAGCTCTCCGCGCTGAAAGGAAAAGTGCCTTTTCAATATATTCGATTTCACGGCATCTTTAATGACGAGATGATGGTGTACAGCGAGAATGAGCAGGGCACTCCCCTCTATAATTGGTCTTATGTGGACAAATTATATGATTTCCTGCTGGATCAGGGCGTTCGGCCATTTGTGGAATTAAGTTTTATGCCGAGCCAGCTGGCGAGATCCAAAGAAACGCTGTTTTGGTGGAGGGGGAATATTAGCCCGCCATCCGACCCTGCCAAGTGGCAGGCGCTTTGTGGCGAATTCGTTCGCCATTGTTTGAATCGTTATGGTGCGGAAGAAGTTAGGCAGTGGTATTTCGAAGTATGGAACGAGCCTGACCTGGCTGGTGTTTGTTGGGCAGGAAGCAAGGAAGAATACTTTGCGTTTTACGAATCGACCGTTCATGCCATCAAATCGATTATGCCAGAACTGAAGGTGGGGGGGCCAGCTATGGGTTACGGGTCTCTCTGGAACGATACCTGGGCTGAGGAATTTTTGTCTTATTGCCGCAAGCGGGAAGTGGCTCTCGACTTTTATTCGTTTCACATCTATTCGGAGTATCCCAAGCTAAAAGTTGAAGACGATCGTTTAACACAAATCATGCCGCCTGCTTTCTATAAAGAGAGTATTGCGCTTATGCGGCAAAAAATGAATACGTCATCGTACGGTCATGTTGAACTTCATGTCACCGAGTGGAACTTTTCGCTGTATGACCGGAACTTACTGCACGATACCATGTTCATGGCTCCGTTTGTCATTTACCACACCATGAACACACTTGGTGACGTGAAAGCGATGGCTTTCTGGTCCTTTACCGATGTATTCGAAGAAAGTATCGTTCCCGCTTCTCCTTTCTACGGAGGTTTTGGCCTGATTAACCGCGATGGGCTGAAGAAACCCAGCTATTATGCATTTGAGCTTATGCAAAAGCTTGGGGATGAGCTGATGGTCAAGGGAGACGGTTATGTCGGAACCCGAAAAAGGGATGGAAACATGCAATTTTTGTTCTATCACTATGTTCACGTAGACCAGCTGTTTGCAAGTGGAGATTGGTCGGAATTATCCAGCTCAACCCGCTATGATGTATTTGAGGAAAAAGGCAGCAAAGCTTATGAACTTACCCTGAGGAATCTCGAGGGACCTTATA
Organism: Paenibacillus sp. FSL M7-1414; assembly: GCF_038003195.1. NCBI lineage: Bacteria > Bacillati > Bacillota > Bacilli > Caryophanales > Paenibacillaceae > Paenibacillus > Paenibacillus sp. FSL M7-1414. The sequence continues at coordinate 3,520,144 of NZ_JBBOOS010000001.1, forward strand.
AATGCACCAGTTATCAACTGGATCGGGAGCATGGCTCGGTATTTGATGAGTGGACCCGCATGGGATCGCCCTATTCCCTGACGGAAGAAGAAATCGCCTATCTAAACGGCAGGAGTGGACCCGTGATGGGGACAGAGATGGTAAGAGATGAAAGTTGGCGCAGAGAGATTTTGCTTCCACCACATGGGGTAATGCTGCTCATTTTGGATAGACAATATTAAAAAAAGTGCTCTTAAGACATCCCTTCAGTTTGAAGGGATGTTTTTTGTTGTTTATTTCTTGTTCAGGCTGGCAAGCTAGAACTATAGCGATGGATTGGGCAAAAAACGAACCATGATGCGGCAAGTTCCAACAAGAAAGCGTTAACACAAATCGATATACTATGGTTGTGGCAGCTTAGAGGAAGACAGGGGGAGTTTTGGATGAAGCGTTTCATGAAATGGATGACAGATTCGTTTGCGCCAAGATTGGAGGCGTTTACGAATAATATTTGGGTTTCTTCGATTCAAGAAGCCATCATGGTCGCCATTCCGATGATTTTCATCGGTTCGATTATTACATTGATTTCGATTTTGCAGGATTTCATTCCGGGAATGCCGGACCTGACACCTATCACGACATTCAGTTTCGGTTTGCTGGGGTTGTTTATTGCTTTTCTGACACCTTATGTCGTGATGGAAAAAAGAGAACGACACAAAATCAAGTTGCTGGCGGGAATGACGGGGATATCTCTGTTCGTCATGCTGCTTAACCCGACGGTAAACGAAGACGGTACCATTCAGTTTATCCTTGAACGATTTGGACCCTCGGGGATGATAACAGCACTCCTGGTAGGTGTATTTGTCGCTCTTGTAATGATCATGTGTAACAAATTTTCGTTTTTCAAAAAGGGGTCTTCACTTCCCGAATTCATTATGGACTGGTTCGATTTCCTTGTCCCGATCGCCCTGGTATTAACAACAGGATGGTTACTTGTATATCAGCTTCATTTTGATATTTTTGGACTGATCGTAAACGTATTTGAGCCGATCAATGCCGTAGGGCAGAGTTTGACCGGATTTTTATTGTTCAATTTCATTGGTGTTGTACTGTATTCTTTCGGCGTAAGCCCGTGGGTCATGACACCGATCTGGTACGCGATCTGGATACCTGCAATCGAAGAAAATGCAGCTCTTGTGGCAGCGGGACAAGATCCCGTCAATATCAACACGTTTGAAACTTTTTCTCCGGATGGCTGGGTATTGGCGGTATGGGTGCGACCTTGCCGTTAGTTGTTTGGTTCCTGATGGCACGTTCGAAAAAGCTCAAATCTGTCGGCAAGGCGACTATTATCCCGTCCTTGTTCAACATTAATGAACCTGTCGTGTACGGAGCACCGATTGCCTTTAATCCGTTACTCATGGTGCCGATGTGGATTAACTCACTTATCACGCCGGTGATTGTGTATTTGGCTCTCGACTGGGGTTGGGTGCGGATTCCGAGCCAGATCTTCCAGCTATGGTACACACCGATCGGCCTGTCCACCTATATTATGTCCGGACTCAATGGGCTTATCTTGCTGGCAGTCGTCCTGGTGATTGTATTTATTGTCTGGTTTCCGTTTTTCAAACTGTATGATGCACAGGAACTGAAGAAAGAACAGGAACAAAATTGATATCAGAAGGGTGAGTACTATGGATAAATCAATCAATGAATTGTTGTCGGCACTAACGCTGGCCGAGAAAGCTTCACTCTGCGCAGGATTGAATATGTGGATGACAAAAGGAATCGAGCGGTTAAACATTCCGCCAGTTCATATGTACGATGGGACAAACGGCATCCGTAAAACAAACAGCGATGAAGAAATGGGGATTACAACGGAAAATGTACCCGCAACTTGTTACCCTACGGGTTCAGCCATCGGTTCTTCGTGGAATACGGAATTGTTGTATGAAGTCGGTGTGGCACTGGGACGTGAATCAAAAACCATGGACGTTGAGCTGCTGCTTGGACCGGGTGTCAATATGAAAAGAACACCGCTTGGCGGAAGAAACTTCGAATACTACTCGGAAGACCCATACTTGACGGGGGAACTTGGGGCGGCGTTTATAAACGGGATTCAAAGCGAAGGCGTGGGCGCTTCTGTCAAACACTTTGCAGGAAATAACCAGGAGTTTGAAAAGATGGTAACCAGTTCGGAAATCGACGAGCGAACGCTTCGCGAGATTTACCTGAGCGCCTTTGAACGTATTATTAAGAAATCCGACCCTTGGACGGTTATGTGTTCTTATAATTTATTGAATGGAACGTATACGAGTGAAAACGAACATTTGCTGTATGACATTTTGAGAGAAGAGTGGGGTTATGAAGGTGTTGTTCTATCCGACTGGACAGCTGTTAATGATCGCATACGCGGTCTGAAGGCTGGGCTTGATCTGGAGATGCCGGGTCCCGCCAATTACAATGCCAAAGCGATCATTGAAGCGGTTCAGAACGGAAGCCTTTCCGAAGAACAGTTGGATCGCAGCGTGGGTCGTATTTTGAAGCTGGTTGAGCGGGTAACGGGCAAGAAAGACATGGATTCTTCTACAGATTCGGACTATCATGCACTCGCACGTAAAGCGGCGGCCGAAAGTATTGTGCTTCTGAAAAATGAGAACGCGATTCTCCCGCTAGTGCAGGAGTCCATTTCGTCGATTGCCGTGATCGGACGGTTTGCCAAAAAACCGAGAATTCAGGGAGCGGGCAGTGCGAAGGTAACGCCTACTAATGTCGATATTCCATGGGATGAGATAAAAAATCTGGCTGGCGATGCCATGACCATGAATTATGCAGAAGGCTACCCGGAGGATGACTCCATCAATGATGAACTAATCAAGGAAAGCGTCTCATTAGCGATGAATTCCGATGTTGCTGTATTGTTTGTTGGCCAACCGGAATATGCGGAATCGGAGATGCATGATTTGCAAGGCATTGATCTTCCCGAGCATCAAGTGAAATTGATTCTCGCGGTAGCCGCAGTTCAACCCAAGTGTATTGTTGTAACGAGTAGCGGCTCCGCACTGGCGATGCGCCCATGGGTACAGCATGTACCTGGTGTGATTCATTCTTGGTTGTCGGGTCAAGGCATGGGTAAAGTGATTGCAGATGTATTATTCGGACAGACGAATCCTTCGGGCAAACTGTCTGAGACATTCCCTGTCAAACTGTCGGACAACCCTTCACATATGCGAATTCGCGGAGAGAACGGCAAGCTGTATTATCGCGAAGGCCTATTCGTGGGTTATCGATATTATGACCGGAAAGAACTGGCACCTCAATTCCCGTTTGGACACGGATTGTCTTACACATCGTTCTCCTATACGGATCTGGAAGTGTCTCAGACCCACACCGGTGTTACGGTGTCCTTCCAATTGAAAAATACCGGAAAGCGCACGGGGAAAGAAGTTGTTCAATTGTATGTTCACGATGAAGAGTGCACATGGACCCGTCCTGAGAAAGAATTAAAAGCTTTTGCCAAAGTTGAACTGGAGCCGGGTGAAGAACGCAAGATTACTTTTGAACTGGAAGAGAGAGATTTTTCATACTACAACACCAAGTATAACCGTTGGGTGGCAGAGACCGGGTTTTTCCAAATTTCACTTGGCAGCTCGTCCAAAGATCTCCGAATTACGGAACGTCTGCATTGTGACTTTGGTAAGGAAGAAATCACGTTCCAAAAATTCAGTCTGCTCAGTGAGTGGATGAGTGATCCTGCAGCGAAAAAGGAATTGGAGCATTGCCTGAATGAAATGAACGAGCACGTTACGGACAAGGTATATCTTAACGAGGAGTTTGTAGGATTCTGGGCAGATTTCCCGATGATCAAAGTATTCCAAATGTTCGGTCAACAATGGATGAATGAGCGGTCACCTGATGAAATTATTAATGAACTTATCGCCAAGGTTAATCAGGCACGTAATGAATAGTTAAGTAAAAGAGGAACCAAGTTCAATCCCGTACAGGGGAGATGAACTTGGTTTCTTTTTATTCATCAGACGAATGATATTGATTATTGTTCTCATTTACACGCTTCGACATTTACTGTATACTGACAATAGTTATTTTACATATTGGCATAAAAGACAAGAGAGAATTGAAAAGGGAGAGATTATTTACATGTTGGTATCCGTTAAAAAAGGAATTTTTCTTTGTTTGATTACTGCAATGATCCTGGTGCTCGCAGCGTGTTCAAGCAGCAATGGTGGCAGCGAAGATGCAAATGGCAGTTCACAGCAAGCTGCGGAGAGCAGCACCACGAATGCAACAACAAATGGGGAACAAACCGACGCTGACGCTTCAGCACCTGCCGAAACAACTTACCCGGTAACCGTTTCAAACTATACAACAGAGAACGGCACATGGGTGAAGAAGGATCAAACGTTTGACAAGGCACCTGAACGAGTAGTTGCCAATACCCAAGGTGCAGCCGAGCTGATGATTCGCCTTGGTTTGACAGACAAACTTGTAGGTGTAGCTGCGTTGTTTGGTAGTGTACCTGAAGATATTGCGGACGAGTTTAAACAAATTCCTGTGCTAGCTGAAGGCTATGTAGGCAAGGAAGTGACAATAGGGGCTACGCCTGACCTGGTTGTTGGTCGTGGTGGATTGTTTGAGGATGCGGACTGGGGTGTTGGTACAGTAAGCAGCTTGAATGATATGGGGATCAAAACATATGTACAAAGCACCAGTGTTCCTGACGCATCGTTAGATAGTCTGTATCAGGATATTACTGAATTAGGTGAGATATTCAACGTACAAGCCAATGCAGCGGCATATATTGAGACGCTTAAAGCACGCGAGAATGCCTTGTCGGCCCGAGCTAGCGCTGAGACGATCAATTATGCATCATTTTCGGATAATGGTGATGGAACCATTGGAATTTACAACGGAAATGGAGATACGTTTATTGAAAGTGCAATGTCATTAATCAATATGCATAATATGCTGATTAATGAAACTGGCACACTCAGTCTGGAGAAGTTAATCGAGATTAATCCAGATGCAATGATTATTTCGAGGTATGCAGGTGGTATTGATCCTGAGCAGACGATTGAAAAGCTGCTTGCCAACAAACAGGTACAAAACATTAACGCAGTTAAAAACAAAAAAATCTACATTATTGATTTCAACAACTTCTGGGGTTACGGGGATTCCATCTTCACAGGTGTTGAAGGACTCGCTGATGATCTCGAGTTGTAATGAAGCCAAGGACAAAAACATAGTACCATTAAAAGTCGCTATTTTAGCGGCTTTTTTTGTTATCAGGGACCAAATTCCTGTCTAAAGCTGTTCCCGGTCAGCCTGAATGATAGCGAGAATGGAGTGAACACTCTATTTTAATACGATTTGACTTGTGAATGTATTATCGGTATAGTGTGAATCAGTTCACAGTTCAAATTAAGGAGTAATCTATGCCAAAAAATACTTTCTTTCGTTTAGACGAAGCAAGGCGCGAGGAAATATCGAATAGCGCTATGCATCTTTTTGTTGATAATCTTTACGAGGATATAACTATGAAGATGGTTTTGGATAGTTTGTCCATGCACCCTGGAACATTTTATCGGTATTTTGAAGACAAAGATGACCTTTATTGTCACTTAATACGTAATGTGACCCAGAAAAGAGCTGCATACTTCAGTAACAGTAATGAAGATTCCCTTTACAGCTATTTCCTTACTGGCTTATTTGGTAACGTTAATGGCATGGTGACCGAGCCACTGAATGAGTTGGAAATCAAACTGACTAAAACATTTTCATATATTCCTGAGGACATTTTGCTGAAAGTATATGTGAATGTGTTAAAGGGCGAGTCATTCCCCATGATCAAGGACATTTTACGCCGAATGAGGGTTGATGGATATCTCCGACCGGATGTTGACGACGACCTGATTTCTTTTATGTTTGAGTCAATGCAGCTTAATTTAATCTTGTTTTTTAGGGAATTCGATATTAAGGACTCTAATCTACAACATAAGATCAGCAAGTACTTTGCTGAATTTATGGGTCATGGGCTGCTTGAAGATCATAAATATTCTGAAATGGTTAGCGATCTTAAGGGGGAAAGAAAATGAAAACCTATGACGTATTTCCAGAACCAATTGGCGGCTATACTGTCGGTCGAACCCAGATGGATTTTGAGTACACGGCATCAGATTACTCCAAAAGAGAACTGACCGCTTTTGTGTACTATCCGTCTGACAGTAGCGAAGGTAAGACTACATCAACGTACATGTTTCCTGAAGTCTACGAGATGTTTAATGAGCAGCCACTTGTCACTGCGTTGAAGGATGTTTTCTCTATAGATATCAAGACCCAGTGTTACGACGACCTTGCTCTCTCCGGAAAGGAAAAGCGCTATCCAGTGTTATTCTATGTGTGCGGTGGAGGCGGTTCTCCAGAATGGGGTACAGTGCTCTGTACAGACTTGGCAAGCATGGGGTATGTTGTGGTAAGCATCGGCCATCAGAATAGCACGATGTATAAACGTAAAGATGGGCGCCTGTTTAATGTATCAAAGGACTTTTCGGATGTCATTACAGCCTTTGGTAAAGATCCGGAGATGCTGGCGTTGGCTGGTAAGATGGAGATGCGGCCTGATGATGAAACTGCCATTGAGATGTGCTGTAACGTGCTTGCACTACCGATACTTTCCAAGATAACAGAGTATAGTGAATCACAGGCAGAAGATGTAAGGTATGTAGCCGATTATCTTTACAAACTGGACTCTGGAGAGCTGAATTCCATCTTTAAGGGCAGATTACTGCTTGACATCGGCATGGGTATAGTCGGACATTCTTATGGAGGGCCTACGACGGCGATGGTTTGCCGGGATGACGACCGGTTCACCTGCGGGATTGGCTTGGATAGCGGTGCGTTTGGCCTTCTTGACAGCGATCTTAAGAAACCCTTCTTGTTCCTGTTTTGTGAACCTAACTATAATATGAATGCGATTATTGGCGCTAACAATAGCATGGAAACCTATTATTTCTCAGTTGATCGTGTTGCACATTTGGATTACTGTGACATCGTGTTTACCAGTGTTAATGAGGAACTCAGAGGTGAACGGGATGTTATGGAGATGCGAAATCTTGTTACAGACTATGCGAAGAACTTTTTTGATCAATACATACTGCAGAAGGCAACAAGTGTGGAAAGTCTGGCATACGATGGTGTGGAATTGATCAAGAAGACCAGCAACAAATGACATAACCGAGAGATTGCTGATTAATGCATGTCAAAAAGCTAGCCGTACAGACGCAGAGCCGATAACCCCTATTACGCGGTTATCGGCTCTCTGATATTACAAATTGACATCCTGGTTCCAATAACTGACGCTTATTCCGCCTTAGTCCCGCCAGTGTTTACTTCGCTTCCAGGCTCCATCAACATGATATGACATTCCTTTTCAGCGGAAGGTTTGATCTCGACTCCTTTAGGCACAATATACATCTCGCCCTTGGAAATCTTCACTTGGCCATCACGAAAATCAATTATCATTTCCCCCTCGAGCACAAAAAATAACTTGTCGGTCTCCTCATGAACATGCCACTCAAAATCTCCAGCAATCTTAACGATCTTAAATTGATAGTCATTCATTTCACCAATAAGTTTCGGAGACCAAAGATCGTTTAATTTCGAAAATTCCTCATTCAATTGAATAGCTTGATAGTGCATCGTCATTCCTCCTGTGTATTAATCCTATATGTTCAGTATACTGATCTAAGCACTGGTATAACATGGATGCCTATTGAAATCAGGATGGATTATTGATGAACTTCAGACGATACTCCGTAGGAGAAATACCATATTGTTTCTTAAACACTCTGCTAAAATAAAAGGGGTCAGCAATGCCAACGGTCTCGGCAATCTGTTGTACAGACGCATCACTTGCCAATAACATTTGTTGTGCCATGTTTATACGATATTTCAATACATATTCTGCTGGACCCATACCTGCATGTCTTCTAAACACGTAGGAAAGTCGATTTCGATTAACATTATTTTGTTCTGCAAGTGATGCGACAGTCAGACTTTGATCATAGTATTCTTGGATATAGGTAGAGACCCGTTCGAATAAAACATCTGATTCACAACTATTTTGCCTATGATCAACACATATTAAAGTCTCATTCAGTACATCGCGAAATAGCATCTCGGTCTGAAACTTTGAAATACCTCCACGCTGGTTATACACATGCCAAAGACGCGTGATTAATTCGATCAGACGTGGAGACTGACCCGTTGATAATTCAAAATGCTGATTGGAAAAGCTTGTCTCTTCGAGGTCCGAACTACATATCCGGTATAAAACGAGGATATATTCCCAGTCCGTTCTATGAAACACGGTTTGATCCAGTTTCATTTTCGCGCCCCCATGTACAACTTTTCCTGGTGAAAAGATATAGGGCGTACCATCAAATTGAAATTGTATTTTTCCTGTAAGAGGAAATACAAATCCAGGAAAAGAATCGGTATAGTCAGCCTGGGGAACCCCTGGATTTCTAGCATATCGATATACGCCTTCTACTTGAAAAGGAATGTGTGCAAAATGCGCTGCTAACTGATTAACGTCTACTTTCACATTACGTACCTCATTTCAAAAGTGTTTGCCGGTCATTCTAAGATAAATCGTTGTGCACCTAACTCCAACATTATTGATAACGATTATCACTGTCAACATATATAATGAAAAAGAAAGCTCTTTTTTTACATATGGGCAATAGAATCCATCTTGTGTTAACATGTGCACTAACTAATCCAATTGTTTGCTTGAGAAGGGGAACCCATGTCAATTCGAATAAAAATGCTGCTGTCCTTCACGGGCATGCTTGTTATAAGTCTACTGTTCATCCTGCTTACGGCAAGTCTGTATACGATTGCGGCTACAGGGGATCTACAGAGTTTCCGTGATATATACAAGGTACATTATCAGATCAACCCCTTGACTGAACAGGGAGAATCGATCTTTCAAGAGATGAAGTTTCTGGCCAAAAATGACCCGGATGACCTGCAGAACAAGGTTTTGCTGCGTGAATATGATATGAAGCTTCGAGCTGAGAAGTCAGGGCTCTACATCAGACGAGAGAATAGTCAGATCTTCGAATCACTGACCTTCAACCAGCCAGAACTGAAGCAAGCACTGCCTGCCTATGATCTTAACAATTATCAGATTCGGAGCACCTTCAATATTGGTGAGCGATTTTATGCGTATGCAAAATTTGATTTTCAATATTCAGATGGGGAACGGGGGAGTATCTTTGTCATTCGCGAGAGAAGCCCCTTTGCGGAGCTTACTCGCAAGTTGCTGCCTGTGATGTCATTCCTGCTTATTGGTGTCCTCATCATTGCAAATCTGCTCTTGTTCCGCTGGATCACGCGCAGCTTCATTAAACCCTTGAATCAACTACGAAGTTCAGCCGAACATATCAAGGATGGTAATCTATCCTTTAAACTTCAGCTAAACTCTAATGACGAGGTTGGTCAACTCAGCGAAGCGTTTGAGAGCATGCGGAATCAATTACAGCTCTCCTATGCGTTACGTCAGCAGGACGAAGTGAACCGCAAAGAGCTTATCTCCAACATTTCGCATGATCTCCGTACGCCGATTACTAATATCAAAGGGTATATTGAGGGTATTCGTGACGGCGTGGCTAATACTCCGGAGAAAATGGAGAGTTATGTTAATATCATTCACTCCAAAGCAGTTAGCATGGATAAGCTGGTGGATGAACTGTTTTTGTATTCCAAGCTCGACTTGAACCAAGAGCCTTTCCTGTTCAAGACAGTTGATCTCGCTGATTTCCTTGAAGATAGCATTGAAGAGCTGAGATATGATCTGGAGGATAAAGGTGTTGCCCTGGATTGGATTAACCAGGTGTCTGGTCCCGCCATGGCTGCTGTGGATCCGGAGAAGTTAAAACGTACCGTTGTCAATGTGGTGGATAATGCACTCAAATACATGGAGAATGAACACAAACGATTCGAGATTACACTTCAAGCTGATGAGAAATGGATTACGATGGGCTTTAAAGATAATGGCAGGGGAATACCTGAAGAGGCACTGCCTTATATATTTGAACGCTTCTATCGTGCAGAACAATCCCGGAATTCCTCAACGGGCGGAAGTGGGCTCGGGCTAGCAATTGCCCGCCAAATCATTGATGGACATGGGGGCTTTATCTGGGCAGAAAGCCAGCCCAATGATGGCACGAGCATATATATCAAGCTGAAACGGCTGAATGAAGAGAGGAACTAATAAGTAATGGCAAACATTTTGATCATTGAAGACGAAACAACGATTGCGGAACTGGAACGGGATTATTTTGAGCTCAACGGATTTTCCGTGGATCTCTGCCATACTGGAGATGAAGGTCTGAAGCAGGCACTGGAGGGGGACTATCATCTGATCATTGTTGATCTGATGCTTCCGGGACTTGACGGATTCGAATGTTGCAGGCGCATTCGCGAGGTAAAAGAGGTTCCTATCCTTGTTGTCTCCGCGAAAAAGGAAGAAATCGATAAGATCAGGACATTTAATCTGGGAGTGGATGATTTTATTACAAAACCGTTCAGCCCAAGTGAATTGGTTGCACGAGCAAAGGCTCATTTGACCCGATACGAGAGACTACTTGGCAAAAACAAACCAGCTGAGCAGGATGAAATCCACATTCGCGGGCTTCACATTGATAAAGGATCACGCCGCGTTTTTGTTAATGGAGAAGAGGTGGCGATTACAACCAAGGAGTTCGAGTTACTTGTATTTCTTGCGAGTCATCCCAACCGTGTATTTAGCAAATCCGATCTGTTCGAGCGGATCTGGGGCATGGATTCCACCGGAGACATTGCAACGGTTACTGTCCATATTCGCAAACTGCGCGGCAAGCTGGAGACAGACCCCAAAAATCCGGAGTATATTGAAACCGTCTGGGGTGCAGGCTACCGGTTTACTGCATAAGTTTCGTGAAAATTTAGAGCCAGTTTATATTTTGTTAATAACTTTAGCCTTGGGAGTTTCTTTTTGTCCTCTATTCTATAGATACAGGCAACTACAACCTATAGAGGAGGAATTCAACCATGAATTCTACAACCCGCAAAATCGCTACATTTCTAACCATAACTGCATTAGGTACAGCAGTGTTCCCGTTAACTGCGAATCAAGTACATGCAGCTACATACGTTACTAACATTGCGGCAACAACCACACAGCTTAACCAACAACAGATTGAAGCTGCTATCAAGGATCTGAATAGCTTGGGGATCATGAACGGATATGCAGATCAATCTATGGGTGAACATCGAGCAATTACCCGTGCGGAGTTAGCTTCATTGGTTTTCAAAACGTTTAATTTGGAGAGCAAGACGGGAGAAACCGTAGAATTAACGGATGTCAATTCCAATGCATGGTATGCGCCATATGCGTCAAAGCTTGTTGAACTTGGCATCATGCAGGCTAACGATGGACAATTCAATCCGCAAACTCAAGTGTCGGATGCTGAACTCGAACAGGTCGTATCCAAAGCGATGCAACGTGATGTAAAGTCCGTTCACCATTGGATGAGCGAGTTCTACTCCGAGAACGGTACAGCAACGCGCGGCGAAACAGCAGTGCTGTTGCAAACTGCACACCAAGCTATTCCTTCGGAGCAAGCTCAAATCAAGAGCGTTAGATCACTGAATGCCATTACGTTAATTGTAACTTTTGACAAGCCGCTGACAGCAGCGAATGAAGCTTTTGCCAAGGCACAAACGGACTTTGCGTTTAGTGGCGGGTTGACGTTAACCAATATGCCCCGTTTGAAAACAGGTTCAATTGCGACTTACATCGTTCCAACGTCCGTACAAGATGATGGTGAAGTGTACAACCTGACTTACAAAGGCCAAGACGCTGGTTCCTTTGAAGGCACTGGTACGAAAATAAACATGACAACGGTTAGTCAAGTAACGAATGATACATTCGAGATTGAAGCATTGCAAGTCAACAGTGTCGTGGATTATGGTTACATCATTTCGGCTTACAGCGGTGGTCGAGGAGCTAATGCATTTGTGCTGAATGATCAAGAGCAAGCAGGAGGCAAAACGTATCAAATCATCTCTTCCATGCAGGCAAGACAAGTTGTAATTACGCCAGAAGGTGGCGAGCCTATCGTTGCCAGATATGTCCCGTTCACGCAATCCACAGATGGTAAACAAGAACCGAAGTTCCGTTTGCCTGAGGGACAAACGCTGAAATCAGGTGTCACATATACGGTTTCTTCGGATTGGGCCAACATCGAAAATGCTTCATTTACGGCGAAATCGTTTGATGCACTAGTGGTTGCAAGTGCTCAAGCAGTGAGTGAAACCTCCATTGAAGTTACACTTGACCAGGAACCTGGGGATGAACTGTTCTCTGGTCGAAGTGTAACGTTAACTTCACCTAGCGGGGATGTTCTGACGGCCACTTATAAATATTCAAGTCGAAAAGGTGCGACGGGTGTATTCGACCTAACAAATGATGGGAAGTTGACTCCGGGTACTACGTATACAATAAACCCAGTTGGAGATTGGAGTATCGCTTCTTCGGTCACCTTGACACTGGAGTAAAGGAGGCAGTATGAGTAAATCTCTGATCATCGTTGTCCTGATAAGCAGTATGTTGATCGTTCAAGGTTGCGTGCCTGAAATGAGAAACGACTCCAACGTGGAGGAAAAGGCCATGACTTCAGCAGATGAACAGCTGTTCAAGGCAGTAGAGGACAGCGATACTGAACGCATCGATCAAATGATTCAAGCAGGTGCCAATATCAATGCTCAAGATCAGAGTGGACGAACCGCTACAATGATTGCAACCTACAATAATGATCCAACATCGGCTAAAGTGTTAATTAAAGCGGGGGCAGATGTGAATATACAGGACGATATGAAAAATACCCCGTTTCTGTATGCTGGCGCTGAAGGATACTTGGATATTTTGAAGCTGACAATCGAGGCGGGAGCGGACCCAGCGATAACGAATCGATATGGAGGGACAGCACTTATTCCAGCTTCGGAGCATGGATATGTGGATGTAGTGCAAGAACTACTGACTCAAACTTCGGTGGATGTGGACCATGTGAATCAATTGGGATGGACAGCACTACTCGAAGCGATCATTCTTAACGATGGCAATGCTCGGCAGCAGGAGACGATACAATTACTCATTGACCACGGAGCAGACGTAAACATATCGGACCGTGATGGGGTGTCACCACTCAGTCATGCGAAGAATAATGGCTTCAAAGAAATTGAAGACATTTTGGTACGAGCTGGTGCGAAATAGAACCCTTTTAGGGTGAATAAAGAAACAAACATGTTGAGATATATGTAAAAATGGTTTTCATGGAGCGCCTGATTCCTTCTAAGCTGAAGGGCAGGCGCTTCATTCAATCCATCTTACGTGTATGAAACTGGCATAGTCTTAACATAACATGATTAGATACAAGAACGAAGATCTTAAAAATTGAATATCTCTGCTTTAAAGTTTGCTATAGTTTACCACCATGCTTCCGGATAAAATGGAAATACCAACCATGTAAGCGCTATCTATTATTGCGCTGATTATACATGTTGGAATCATTCATGGAGGTGTATGATGAAGAGGAAGTCTTGGTATACTTTGGCGGTAACTGGTGTCATCTCTTTGTTTTTTTCGGTAAGCGCTTTCGCGGGTTATGTGTTCTGGGAACCTCTAACCTATTTTAACGCAAGTACGTGGCAAAAAGCGGATGGGTATTCCAATGGGAACATGTTTAACTGTACGTGGAGGGCTAACAATGTTAATTTTACAAGTGACGGCAAGCTTAAGCTTGGTTTGACCAGCTCTGCACAGAACAAGTTTGATTGCGGAGAGTATCGTACCACGAATACGTATGGGTACGGCTTGTATGAAGTCAGTATGAAACCTGCCAAGAACACAGGTGTAGTTTCCTCATTTTTCACATACACAGGCCCTGCACATGGCACCCAATGGGATGAGATTGATATCGAATTTTTAGGAAAAGACACAACCAAAGTGCAGTTCAATTATTATACCAATGGGGTTGGTAATCATGAGAAGATTATCAATCTAGGGTTTGATGCATCCCAGGGCTTCCATACGTACGCATTTGACTGGCAGCCGGGACATATCAAATGGTATGTTGATGGTGTATTGAAACATACGGCAACCAGCAATATTCCTAAAACACCCGGAAAAATCATGATGAACCTGTGGAATGGAACAGGAGTAGATAGCTGGCTCGGTCCTTACAACGGGGCCAATCCGCTCTATGCAGAGTACGATTGGGTCAAATATACGAGTAATTAAGCAGACTGAAGCAGCCGTTAGCGGCTGCTTTTTTCTATATTCTGGCATTGTATTTATTCAATATATGTATTCAATATCCAATATCCTAAATTAATGCAATAAATGTTGCAATATTAGTATGGGCATAAATAACAAAAATTCATTATGATTAACTTGTAAGCAACATTACATAGACTGGGGGAACGAAGTTGGACACAAGTAAAAAGAGACGAGTAGGCAGTTTGGTCATGATCGGTGTATTGGCCCTATCTGCAGCCCTGAGTGGGTGTAGTAACGGGAGCGACAAGAAAACAGAATCGAGTACACCAGCGACAACGTTGGAGCTCAAAAATGGGAAGTACGATCCACCAGTATCCATTACGTATTTACGACCATGGGGTCCAGACGTGAAGTTTAAGTCAGGCGAGGATCAGGATAACAACGTCCATACAAAATGGGCCAAGGAGAAACTCGGAATTGAGTTGAAAAACCAGTGGATATCTCCTTCTACCAATAATGCATTTGAGACGAAACTGCGCCTGTCACTAGCTTCCAATGCGGACATGCCAGACATTATTTCGTATCGCGGCGAATTCAATCTGGTGCGTGAATTGATTGAGTCCGGAAAATTTGTCGATGCGGGCGAGTTGTTTGACAAATATGCCAGCGACACATGGAAAGCAGCCGTAAACGAAGATCCTTCCGTATGGTATCCATACATGCAAGATGGCAAAAAGATCGGTATTCCGATTCTGGACTATTCCTATAATGGTGATCCTGTCATGTGGATCCGTGAAGACTGGATGAAGAAATTCAATCTGGAAGCACCTAAAACTATAGATGATCTTGAAGTCATTATGGAAACGTTTACGAATCAAGATCCGGATGGTAATGGGAAGCAGGACACTTACGGACTCACCATTGGCTTCAAGAACTGGCTGAACACATGGATGTCTGAAGCTGGGTGGGTATTTGGCGCTTATGGTACAATGCCAAACCAATGGAATCTGACGGCAGACGGAAAACTTGAATACGGTTCCGTTACACCTGGTGCAAAACAGGCTTTGGCCAAATTACAGAGCTGGATGAGCAAAGGGTATATCCCGGAAGAAGCCGGCGTGTATGACGAGACAAAAGCAGCTGAAGAATTTACTGCCGGAAAAGCAGGTATTGTGGTTGGTCCTCACTGGATGCCATCCTGGCCGCTGGAGGATGTGAAGAAAAACAATCCTGAGGCTGAATACAAGGCGTATCCAATTCCTTCTGGTCCAAATGGTCAAGCAGGCAGACATGGTACGTCAAACGGAAATGGCGTAGTTCTAATTAACAAAGACATGAAAAATCCGGAAGCCTTTTTCACCTATCAGAACTATCTCTTTGATCACTATGCAAATCCTAAAGAGGGCGATGAGTTTGAGCATGGATTTGCGGAAGGATACGATTGGGTTATGGTAGATGGGAAACCATCAACCGATGCAAGTCTTACGGGTGGTTATGCTCCAGAGAAGTACACCTTAACGTTTGATGGAGCGCGTATTCCAAATCTAAGCATGACAACACTTGCCAAGCTCGCGAGCGGTGAAGAAGCAACTACACCATTTGAGAAGAAAATCAAATCAGGTGTACCAGTACCTATGCTTGATGCAGCCAAGATTGTTTTGGATCAAAAGGATATCGTGTTCAATCAAATGTTTACTGGTGCACCTTCAATGACGATGCAGATGAACAATGACATTTTGACAAAGATGGAGAAAGACACCTTCTCTCAAATTGTGTATGGCAAAACCTCTGTGGACGCGTTCGACTCATTTGTTGAGAAGTGGAAGTCTTCAGGCGGAGATCAGATTACGAAAGAAGTTAACGAGTGGTATGATTCCGTGAAAAGCGGAAAATAGGATGACAAAGGGCTGGCTGAAATGATTCATCCCGGCCACATAAGCACCAAAAAGGCATTGCAGGAGAAAATCTCCGGCAATGCCTTTTTGTAATTGATATAGAGTAGAGGAAACCGGAGAGATTACTAGAACGTCAAGTCTGGCCTGAGTATCTTAAACCGGCAGATTTTCCCGATATTCTTGCGGTGTAAGATCATAAAATTTCTTGAAAACTCGAATGAAATATGCGGTATTGTTGTAACCGACAAGTTCTGCAATCTCAAACACTTTGGCGGTTGATGTTCGCAAATGATAGGCTGCTTTCTCCATTCTTAACCGGTAAACATAGGCAGTAAGTGCTTCACCTGTCTCCGCCTTGTATACCTTGGACAAGTAGACTGGGTGCAGATGCACATGGTCGGCAATTGCAGGCAGTGATACATCTCCAGCCAGATGAAGGTCGACAAAACTTTTGACGCTGCGCACAATGGTGCTGTGATTGTCTCTAAGCTCTTGTTCAGCATCATCTCGTATGTAATGAAGTGTACGCACGGACCAGTCCTGTAGCTGCTGCGCAGTGGAATAGCTGGGAGCTTGAAAGTAACGATAGGACTCTGCTGGTATCAAAGAAGAGATTTGTTTGCCATTTTTATGAATGATGTACGCAAACGCGCCCGCAATAGCAAAATACACCTCAAAAGTTGACTCAGCAATATCATGATGTTCATTGGAATGCAGCAGTTCCTCAAAAATGTGCTCGATTTTCTGTTCCACATCCTCAAAGCGACCAGCTTCGAGCAGGCTAATCAACGTTGGTGGCTGATACAGCGACCTGATCGTATGTAGAGGGTTGGCATCCGTTTCATCGGAAGCGGTGACAAACAAACCTTGCACCTGACCCATCCGTTTACGCATGGACATAACCGTTCGCTCATAGAGTTCTCCAATTTCGTGGGGAAACTTGCCCCAACTGGAGACGGAAATGGAGATTGCACCTTTCAGGTATAACTGAACATTGGTTTGAATCTGGGCAGCATACTGCTCAAGCAATGTCTGAGGCGTCTCACTCCTGCTATAACTCATCGTTGTGGAATGTTTCATGCTTACCAGAACAACAATGTAATCATGAACGTCTCGTGTGTGCCAGATATGAAAATGATTATGCATCACTTCACTTATGATATTACATATCGCATATTCCATTAGGGCCAGGTCGCCGTGTGCCATATCGGATAGATGTTTCTCCATACGGATAATCAACATGCCGAGATCTTCTCCTACGGAGTAGGGAAGCTCCAGCAGATCAAGCTTGTCTGCCAGCGTCTTCTGATCATAGACTTTTCCAGTCAGCAACTCATGCAGCATCGTGGATTGAAGCAATGGCAGATGATCCTGAAAGGCGTGTAAGGCTCTTTGATGAGATGCTGCGGTTTCCCACTTTTCTTTAATTCGATGAACAAGACGTTGCACGGATTCGATCAGATCTTCATCGCTAACAGGTTTCAGCAAGTAATCAAAGCTTTCCTGCGCAATGGCCTGTTTCGCATATTCAAAGTCGGCGTGACCTGATAAAAGAATTGTCTGCACATGAGGCCACTTTTCATGAATCGCTGTAATCAGTGCAATGCCTGACATTTCGGGCATACGTATATCCGTAATTACAATGTCAATGTCGTGGTTGTCCATAATTTCCAGCGCTACTGCACCGGATAAGGCTTCATGAACTGTACCGATCCCGCAGCTTTCCCACGGAATGGTCTCTGCCAGCGTTTCCACGACGGAACGTTCATCGTCAACTAATAATATTTGCAGCATGGGTCGTTCACCTACTTGTCTGTATTGTCGTGCCATGTGATGTTAACTTTAATCCCACCCATTGAAGAATGATCATAAGATAGCCCAGATCCTTCACCGTACAGAAAAGACAAACGCTGATGGACATTCCATGTACCACATCCCATATTCTCATCCAGCGGTTTAAGAAGATTATCTCTCAGATGATCAAGTTGTTTCTCAGACATGCCGAGCCCACTGTCCTCCACGGTAATCGTGTACACATCATCCTCGCAGTCCGCATAGATTTTAATCTCACCATCTACCGATTTGGGCTCCAGACCATGAATAATAGCGTTCTCAATAATAGGCTGGAGGGTTAGTCTGGGAACTGTTTTATCTAAAATATCATGGGGCACGTCGATTGTAAAATGCATTCGTTCCAGACGAAGTGACTGGATTTCCAAATAATTTTTGACCATCGTCAGCTCTTCACGAAGCGTGGCTTGATCCTTTTCGGACCTGGTTATGTATCGGTAATACTCCCCCAGATTCAGTGCCATGGCTACCACGGCCTTTTCATTTTTCATTCGGGCCATGTTCTTGATATAGAACAGACAGTTATATAGAAAATGCGGATTAATCTGCGATTGCAACTGTTTGAGCGTGGCTTCCCGACTTCTTAATTTCTCCTCATATACATTCTCGATTAATTCTTGAATTCGTTGAGCCATGATGTTGAAACGTGCAAATAACAGGCTGAACTCATTGCGTGCAGAATGATGAAGCCGAACGGAAAAGTCCCCGGTGGACAAGCGATTTGTCCCCTTAACCAACTGTAAAAGTGGAAGCTGCACACTTCGGTAGAGTGTATATAATACAAC
This sequence comes from Paenibacillus sp. FSL M7-1414, assembly GCF_038003195.1. Lineage (NCBI taxonomy): Bacteria > Bacillati > Bacillota > Bacilli > Caryophanales > Paenibacillaceae > Paenibacillus > Paenibacillus sp. FSL M7-1414. Next base: position 3,538,998 of record NZ_JBBOOS010000001.1, read on the forward strand.
AACGCTCATCACGATCAGAACGGCAATTGAAGCGTAAAAGAGATTCCGGCTGCTCGTAATCGGTTTCAAAATTTGCTGCATAGGCACATAGTCAACATAATACCAGCCGAGGCTCTTGGATTGAATATAAGAGACGTAATATTCCGTTTTGTTCAACGTTGTACTGAATCCACCGCTGGCCTGCAGTTTTGCTTCTTTCAGGGAAGGCAGGATTGCGTTCAAGGTTTCCTTTCCAGAACTATTGCTAATTAATCCATAATCGGGATGGAACATGAACGGGTCACCTTTATTATTTAACTTGTTTTGATTAAGAAGTGCAGTTAAGTGATGAACTGGAAAACTGATTTGGGTAATCAATCTGGCTTTGCCAGGTCTCGCCATCGCTGTCGTTGGATCGGTGGTGTACCAGATAAACTGATTGTCGGCATAGGTCCAGGATTGCGAGAGAGGCTCCTTAAATTCATCATCCATGTACGGAATGTAAGCATAATAATCCGTTGATATCACTTTTTGCATCCTTGGGAAGTATAGTGTGATGGTCGAATGCCATTTGCTTGCTGCGTTGTACAGATTCATTTTCTCCAGAATGGCGCTTCCAACTTTCACACGTTCATAGGGAATGTCCTTGTAGTCGGGACGTTGATATTCCTGAATACTCGAATCTTGCCCAATAGACATCCCATACAATGACAGTTGGTAAATATTGGATTCTACTGAATCAGCAAATGTCGAGAGATGATTCATCGTATTGTTCTGAATCTCGTGTTCGATAACACGCACGCTTTCCCGGTTCGAGTATGTATAGAGAAACAGCACCAGAATAAGCAGCATCACAAACAACAGTGTAATTTTGGTAAAGACATTCAAGCGTGTGAACAAAGTCCAACCTCCTTAATCTTATTAAAATATTGATATCGTTGTTGCAATATTAGGATATAGATCACAAATTTCCATTGCTATAATTTTAATATACAAGTTCACGATGACTTGTAAAATACAAAATTTAGAACATGGGGGATGCAGGAGTGAAGGAACATACGTTAGAAACGCCGCATAAACGGCGCTCCACCAGGGTTAAACAGCGCTGGAATATGCAACGGAACTGGACCTTGCATATGATGCTCATTCCAGCTGTATTGCTGGCACTGGTGTTTCAGTACATACCGATGGGTGGCATTGTAATTGCTTTTCAGGATTTCAAACCATACTTGGGATTTTCTGAATCCAAATGGGTGGGTTGGGACAACTTCCGATATTTATTCTTATATCCGGACGTAGGTCAGGTGATCTGGAATACGCTGGTCATTGCATTTTTCAAAATCATCGCAGGACTGTTCGCTCCATTCCTGTTTGCCATTTTGCTCAATGAAATGCGCTTGACGGCATTCAAGAGAGTAAGTCAAACGCTTGTGTATCTACCGCATTTCCTATCTTGGGTTATTCTCGGTGGTATTCTGCTCGATATCCTGTCTCCTCAGGGCGGCATGGTCAACCAGCTTGTCGTAGCATTTGGAGGAGAACCGATCTTCTTCCTGGGAGACGGTACATGGTTCCGAATAACGCTGATCCTCAGTGATGTGTGGAAAGAATTTGGTTTTGGTACGATCGTATTTCTGGCTTCTCTCTCAGGAATTAATCCTGCACTCTACGAGGCTGCCGAGGTGGATGGGGCCAACCGATTTAAACAGACGCTGCACATTACGATTCCGGCATTAATGCCGATTACAATCGTACTGATGACACTCTCTATCGGCAATATCCTGAACGCCGGTTTTGATCAGGTATTCAACTTGTACAATCCGCTTGTGTATGACAAAGGCGACATCATTGACACCTTTGTATATCGACTCGGGATTCTGAACGGGAAGATGAGTTTTGCCACAGCAGTAGGGTTGTTCAAATCTGTGGTTGCTACCATTTTGATTGTTATATCTTACAGAATGGCTTACAAACTAGCTAATTATCGAGTTTTCTAGAGAGGAGAAAAGGGCTTGTATTATAAAACAAAAGGATACCGCATATTCAGCATTGCCAATTATACTTTTCTTGGGATATTATCGATACTCTGCATTTTACCAATTATTCATATATTGGCTGTTTCATTCAGCAGTATGGCGCCAGCATCATCAAACCTGGTTACCTTCTGGCCCATCGGGTTCACAACCGACGCATATGTAAAAACATTCGGGAATTCAAACTTCATCAACTCCTTGATCGTGTCACTTAAGAGAACTGTAATTGCGACGATCATCGGTATGGTCATCATGCTCTTAACCGCATTTCCGTTGTCGAAGGAAGATATCAGTTTTAAAGGTCGCTCCTTATATACGTGGTTTTTCGTATTTACCATTTTGTTCAGCGGCGGTTTGATTCCAAGTTACATTCTGATCCAGAAGCTTGGCTTGATGAATACAATCTGGGCGCTTATTCTGCCTGGCGCACTGTCCGTGTGGAACGTTATTCTCATGATGAACTTCTTCCGCGGTCTGCCCAAAGAACTTGAGGAAGCAGCTTATTTGGATGGAGCAGGTCATATTAAAACGTTGATTCTGGTCTACGTACCGCTTTCACTTCCAGCTATCGCAACCTTGTCCTTATTTACGATGGTGTATCAGTGGAACTCCTGGTTCGACGGCATGATCTATATGTCTGATATTAAAAATTATCCACTTGCTTCTCTATTACAGACCATTATTGTTCAGCAAGATCTCAGCAAAATCAACGTCGATCCTTCCATGTTGGAGAATATCTCGCAGCGAACCGTACGCGCAGCACAGATCTTTATCGGCGCGCTTCCGATCCTGATGGTATACCCGTTTTTACAACGTTTCTTCGTTAAGGGGATCGTTATTGGAGCAGTTAAGGAATAGGCTATGCAAATGCAAGGATAACTGAGCTGAGGGAGGAAGAAGGATGAGAAAAGGACTGGCATGTATGGTGGCATGGAGTTTAATGGCTTCTCTCGTTTATCCAGCAACTGCTGGAGCAGAAAGTGTACAGGGTCAAGCGGAGGTGGGAAATGTGCAGGCAAAAAGCCTGCACTTCTCTGTTCCCTATACAGACCTGACGGGGCATTGGTCACAATCTGCAGTTACACGGTTGCAAGACTTGAATTTATTGAAAGGTTATACGGACGGTACGTTCAAGCCCAGTCAGGTCATTAGCCGAGCTGAATTCGTCATGATTCTGGATCGGGCCTTTGGTTTCACCAGTAATGCGGCGACTGGTTCATATGCGGATATGACTTCAGACGATTGGTACTATGACGTGATGGTACGAGCGAATGGTTCTGGCATCATCGAAGGGACAGACCGTGAACATCTGTCACCACAACAACCGATTACCCGCCAAGATGCAGCGGTTATGGTAGATCGAGCTTTTCAACTTTCAGCGGTTACAAATGAAGATAGTGAACAATTGAAATTTCAGGATGCAGATGATATTTCTAGTTATGCAAAGAAAGCGCTTACCTATCTGGTGAACGAAAATATTCTTAAAGGTTTCCAAGGCAAATTAAATCCCAAAGCCCCGATTACACGAGCGGAGACGGCAGAGTTACTGTCAGCGATGATTGCAGATGTAAAAAGCACTCCTGGAACATATGAGTCCCGGGTAGATGGCAACTTGATTATTAAATCGACGGATGTCACGTTGAAAAATATGATTGTTAATGGAAATCTGCTGCTGGCAGAAGGCATAGGCGAGGGATCTGTTGTTCTTCAGGGCGTAACAGTTACAGGAAGTGTCATCATTAAAGGCGGAGGCAGTCATTCCATCAACATTAACAACTCCAAGCTGAAGCGAGTAGTCGTTGACAAACGTGGGGAACCCGTCAGAATTGCCATTACGGAAGAAAGCAACATTCAGGAGATGCATGTAAAGCAGAAATCCATTCTGGAGATCTCTTCAAACAGCCTGATTGATTCCATGAATATTCATGCAGAAGCGAGTCAGACTCGAATGGATACCAAAGGTACGATCCAAAAATTGAGTGTAGATGCCGATGATGTTGTGATCAACGGAGAGAAAGTAAAACAAGGATTGCGCACATCCATGGTGGGTGAAGCCCAACAACCTGCTTCATCGCAGCCTGGTGGTTCAACAAGTGTGACAAGTACACCCACACCATCTTCTCCAGACGGGCAATCACCGTCTACACCATCAACACCAAGCAATCCGGCTGGCGAAAAACCGGTTCCAGCAACAACGATTCCGCATGATCAATGGGAGCTGGTCTGGAATGATGAGTTTAACGGGCCTTCGATTGATTCTTCCAAATGGACCGTGCAGGATACAGGACTCGTTTATAACAATGAAATGCAATATTACAGCCCCGATAACACTCGCATTACAAAAGATCAGAATCGAAGCGTGTTGCAGATTGAAGCAAAAAAGGGTCCGAAAAACGGAAAGGATTACAGCTCTGGCAAACTGATCTCCATGGGAAAAGGAGACTGGACCTACGGTAAAGTAGTTGTACGTGCAAAGCTTCCGATTGAAAAAGGCATGTGGCCTGCCATATGGATGATGCCAACAGATGAAGCACATTATGGTGGATGGCCTGCCTCTGGTGAAATCGATATTATGGAGTTAATTGGTGGCAAAGAGAGTAATAACAAGGTATATAGCACATTGCATTATGACAGTGTGAAGCCTGACGGCTCCCATGGACATGATCAGGGAAGTCTTACTCTTCCGAAGGGAGAAACTTTCGCTGACGATTATCATGATTTCCAGGTGGAATGGTTGCCGGGTATGATTCGTTTCTATGTGGATGGAAAGTTGCATCATGAAGTGACCAACTGGCAAACGAAGGCCGCCGGCCAACCCGAGTATTATACGTTCCCTGCACCATTTGATCGTCCATTCTATCTGATTCTGAATCTGGCAGTTGGAGGAGACTGGCCGGGGGCACCTGAAAGCAACTTCACTTCTGAAAAGATGAATGTTGACTTTGTGCGAGTATATTCTTACAAAAATCTAGACTCATGGCCTGATGTAACAACAAATCCCATCGAGCCTGCGCAACAGCGTGACCCACAAACCGATGGCAATCAAATCTACAATGATCGTTTTGCGGAAGGGTCTGCAGACAATGGAGTGCCTCTTCAGTGGAAATTCATCACAAATGCTGATGGAGCTGGCAGTGTCAAAGTTGTAACGGATGAGCAGAAAGGGAAAGCAGCAGAAGTTACCATTGATGCATCGGGTACTGAGAACTACTCGGTTCAACTCACTCAGATGCCGATGTACATCAAGAAAAACAAAAAGTACAAGATACAATTTGATGCGAAAGCATCTGCTAACCGTACAATCATGTCCAAACTGAACCAATTTGAAAAAAGCTGGACCAATTATTCGGGTGATAACACCTTTGCACTCACGACAGATTGGCAATCCTATGATTATACCTTCAATATGCGGGATGGCACGGATAACAGTGCCAGATTCGAATTTAATCTGGGGTTGGATGATACAACCGTTTGGTTTGCCAATGTCAGACTGATCGAGGTGGGTGAAGCTGATCCGTTAACTGTCGAACGAAACGCGCTACCTGATGGCAACTTTATTTACAATGGCACATTCGATCAAGGCAAGGAGCGTCTGGGATTCTGGTCAAGCAGCATTCACGGCAGTGCGGCAGCCAATATAAGTGTAAATAACTTTTCGAAATTCCCAATTATGGAGCGTCAACTGGTTGTTGATGTTACTCAAACGAATAATGACCCACAACAAGTTTCGGTGAACCAACCGGATTTGAAACTGGAAGCGAATACAACGTATGGTTTCTCCTTAGATGCCAAGGCAGACACACCGCGAAGTATCGACATTGATGTTGTCAGCAGTAATGGGCATACGGTACAGGTTCATCAAGGACAAAACCTCTCCTTGAACCAAGAAATGAAAACATTCACCGGAGAAATCATCATTGGAGATGGAGCATCAATCGCACAATCCGAGCTAAAACTGTTATTCGGCAGTTCTAAAGGTAAGGTATATGTGGACAATGTTCGTCTGACGAAACGCGGCAAACCTCTGTCAGTGAATGGCTACGCACATGTTCCTGCAACCGAAGCCTGGATGATGCAGGGCTTACAACTGGAGGACTCCGTAGAAGGAGGAAAACATGTCAGTTACATGGATCAGGGAGATCTGCTGCAATATAAAATCGATGTAGCTCACGACGGAGTATATGTTCTGTCTGCCCGAATGGCCAGTGGAAAAAGTGATTCCAAGGTTCAGTTCAGCATTCAGGATGAACAAGGTACAACCGTTGCACAATCAGACCTGAGTCTCGGAGACACGGGTGGATGGCAAGCATATAAAACTGTGTATTTTCCAGGGGTCAACTTGACAGCAGGCAAACCCTATTATGTGAATTTTGAAGGAGCAGATTATAATACACGTTGGGTGGATATTTCACAAAACAAAATTCAGAACAGTGAGCTAACAGCTGATCTGAATCATTGGGAGCTAACTCCTAATGATCTGACAGCCTCACATGAAGAGGGCGCAGGATTAACGATTAAATTGCCTGGTACAAGTGAACATTGGTGGGATGCTTTGTTGCAACAAGGTCAGATCAAACTGGATGCAAACAAAACGTACCGACTTACCTTCGAGGCATCTGCTTCAAGTCCTAAATCCATGCAAGCGGTTCTTTCTCAGAATGCAGGCGATTTTGTGAAGTATTTTGAAGAAGAAGTGGAATTAACTGCGGATCAAAAGTCGTATACTTACACCTTCACTATGGGGGATACCTCCGATTCGGCAGCCATGCTTGCATTTGGATTAGGATATCCGCTATCTACAGGTGAACACTCGATTCACATCAATAACGTGCAATTATATGAAGTTAATCCGAATGCAGATCAAGGAGGTCAGCCAGCTCATGTTAACCTTATTCCTAATGGAGACTTCTCCAAAGGTAAGGAAGGTTGGTTTACCCACGCGGATGGTAATGCAGCGGACCTTGAGATGCAAGTTAGCAATCAACAGCTTCAAGCCAAGATTGGTCATGCAGGACAGCATCCATGGGATCGTCAAGTCATCAATGAAGGATTCGGCATACAGCAAGGTTTTAAATATAAATTAACGTTTAAAGCGAAAGCGGAGAAGTCCAGGAAATTGGGTTTGGGGATTGGATGGGTCGATGCAACTGCCAACTATGAATGGCATGGTTTTTTTGGGGCACGAGTTGATTTGACTCCAGAAGAACAGGAGTTCACGTTTACTTTTGATGCAACAGAAGACAGCTATGCGAATACTCGAATTTCATTTGATCTGGGTAACATTGATGGTGAGCAAGATGGCAACACAACCGTCTCATTATCCGAGGTCAGCTTGATTAATCTGGGTCCTGCCAATTAACTTCTGAATTCTCTATAATTTGTCTTATATGCTTGCCTAATTCTCTTATTACCTATGCATGCAGAATAAAGTTGTCCAGAAATGACATCATAAAGAAGTAGTATACATCTCAGTTTCCAGAGGAGGATATCTTGTATGGCTGACCAGAAGAAAAGAAAAGAAGCTGCCTGGAAGTCACGAAAGCAAGAACAGCATCCCCATGGCAAAATCAAATCGCTTAAAGAATTATCCAGCGAATATGAAGAGAAACCTACTACGAATTAAGCAAGAGACTGTCAGTGAACATTGCTGGCAGTCTTTTCTTCATATATTGCAGACATTGAGCGATACGTACTTACTCTATTCTAAAAACGAATGAATGCAAGATATAATGCCTGTATAGTTCGTAAATAACTGTGAACAAATCGTTAATTCATTGACATTGCATGTAATTTTAATTAGAATACGAAATGGACTTCAGGTTGAAAACAGATATGAGTATCTTTATGTTTAGTTTAGAGCTTAGCTGTTGAATCTTTAAATCCTAACAACGAATATAGGAGCGACAATATTACAATCCTATATGAAGATTAGGATTTTTTGTTTTTAGCTTTGGAGTATAATTTGAAAGTTGGAGGCTGGCTTTACCATGGACAAATGGTTCAAACTTAAAGAACGAGGCACGACCATCCCCACAGAAATTATCGCAGGGGTTACAACATTTTTCACAATGGTATACATAGTTATCGTAAACCCAGGAATACTCAGCAGCACAGGCATGGACTTTAACGGAGTATTCATAGCAACGGTACTTGCAAGTATTGTGGGAACTCTGATTATGGGAATATGGTCCAATTATCCAATCGTCATTGCGCCGGGTATGGGCCTGAATGCATTCTTTGCCTATAGCGTAGTTGCCGGGTATGGCGTATCTTGGCAGGTTGCACTGGGAGCCGTATTTATAGCAGGGATTTTGTTTATTATTTTATCACTGACTTCATTCCGTTACATGTTGCTAGATGCAATTCCTGCTAGCTTAAAACATGCCATAACCGCAGGGATCGGATTGTTTATTACAACGGTAGGTTTGCAAAATGCCGGGATTATTGCCGATTCAGAATCGAATTTGATTACGATCGGAAACTTGGCTGAGCCAATGGCTTATCTGACCATTATCGGATTGATTATTACCGTTGTGCTGATGGCTTATAATGTGAAAGGTTACCTGTTCATCGGAATGGTGGTAACAGCGATACTTGCCTGGATCATGGGACTATTCCAAATGCCGGAATCGATTGTATCCATGCCGCAAGGCCTCGCGTCAACGGCTTTGCAACTGGATCTGGCAGGTGTATTCTCGAATGGTTTATATACAATCATATTTACCTTCTTGTTGATCACGCTGTTTGATACGACAGGCACGATGCTCGGCGTTGCTGAACAAGCAGGATTGCTTAAGGATGGTAAATTCCCACGCTCGCGTGGCGCATTATTGGCAGATGCCGTAGGAACAACCTCAGGTGCTTTGCTCGGAACAAGTCCAACATCGGCTTACATCGAATCCAGCACAGGGGTAGCTGCAGGAGGAAGAACGGGACTGACAGCGGTAACGGTAAGTGTACTGCTTGCGCTGACCTTGTTCTTCACACCGATCGTAAGTGTAATATCAAGTATTCCGGCGATCACTTCACCGGCACTGATTATTGTTGGGTACTTTATGATTAACGTCATTAGCAAAATCAAATGGGATGATCTCGAAGAAGCATTTCCTGCCTTCCTGATTATCATCCTTACTCCGTTGACGCATAGTATTGCGACAGGAATCGGCGTAGGTTTCATCTTTTATCCGGTACTCAAGCTGCTTCGTGGAAAAGGTAAAGATGTTCATCCAATCTTCTACATTTTTGCGGTATTGTTCTTCATTCAACTTGTGTTCCTGGACCACTAAAACTGTCTTATCCTATGGAGAACTGCTCTCAACAAGCAGCTCTCTTTTTTTATGTAGTTCATACTCCGTTCATATTCCCGTCACGAAGGGGACATCTTTCATGGTTACACTATACCTATGTCGCAAGAGCGGCTCTACAGATATAAACGACAGGAGAAGATGGAAATGGCAGAAGCAGTGGATGTAACAACAACGGGGACTAAGGGCCGTAAAAAACGGTACTTATGGTTGAAAATAATAGGTGGTATTGTCGGCGCGCTGGTGCTGTTCATGGGCATCACGTTTGTCGTTCATACGATAAGTAATGGGGCAGAGAAAAAGAAAATCGAATCGTACGGCCAATATGTCAATGTTGATGGGAAGAATATGAATGTATCCATTCAAGGTAGCGGCGAACAAACCATCGTGTTACTTCCCGGACAAGGAACACCGTCACCAGTACTTGACTTCAAATTGTTAATCGATGAATTAACTTCTGATTACAAAGTTGTGGCGATTGAGCCTTTCGGTTATGGGTTAAGCGACCAAACCGAAAAGGAGAGAACCACCGAGAATATTGTTAGTGAAATTCATGAAGCTGTACAGCAGCTCGGTATAGATCGTTATATTCTGATGGGGCATTCCATCACGGGACTGTACGCGGCGACTTATGTGAACACGTATCCGGATGAAGTCTCTGCTTTTGTCGGGATCGATAGCAGTGTTCCGAATCAACCTGGCATGGATGTTAAATTACCTTTAAACTTAATGAAATTCCTTCAAAAATCAGGCTTAATGAGAGTACTCAATAAAGTGAGTGGTGATTCATATGCATCACTTGACTATGATGAACATACCAAAGAACAGATGAAGTTGATTTCGAATCAAGTCTCGACAAATCCGACATTAGTAAATGAGCTTAAACATCTGGGTTCCAATTTCAAAAATGGAGAAAAACTCACGTATCCTAGTGATCTGCCAGTGCTTCTCTTTGTTCTTTCCAATAACGAGAAAAACCCGCAGTGGATTCCGCTACATGAAGCACAAGCCAAACAATCCGCGCAGGGCAAAATGATCCCAATGGAAGGTTCACATTACCTGCATCATACGAAATATAAAGAAATTGCCGAGGAATTCAAATCTTACATGAAACAAATCCAATAGGATGATTGATTAATAAACTGCGGTACCGAATCTGGTGCCGTGGTTTTTTTGTTATCAGGAGAGGCTAAAATAAAAACTTGACCTTAGGTCAGACCTAAGGTTTATGCTTGTAATATGAAAAACAGCAAAGGTGGTGAATTGGTTGAGTGATGAAATTACGATTAGTGAGCTGGCAAAGCTGATGAAAGTCTCTGTACATCAAATTCGATACTTCGAAGAAAAAGAGGTGTTGGCCCCTGCTTATATTGCAGAAAACCAATACAGGATGTATGGGGTAGATGAAATTTACCGTCTATCTCATATTTTGTTGCTTCGCAAAATGGGACTGTCTGTTCAAATGATCAAGGAATGTTTGAGTAATCTGACAACCGTTCAAATCACATCATTATTTCGCCAAGCGTTGGCAGACACGGAAGCAGCCATCACTCAGCTTCAGCAAACAAAGCACCTTATCAGCAAGTTGTTGCATGAGCAAGAGCATATTCCGCTTGAGGATCAAGTGACTTATTATATTGATACTCGTGAGGAGATTCACTTATCCCTGTGGTTCCATATGGAAGCGCAAGAGTACTTGCAAGCAAGACAACTGATCCAACTTAAAGAAAACATTCCCAATTTATTTGAAGCCGACATCCATTATGCGTACGATGAGACGGACACCGTAGGAATTTATACACAAAAGGAGGGAGCGAACGATTTAGTTTTGCCTAGAGGAAAATACCTTTCTCGTCATGTATATGTACAAATTGAAGCTGAACTCAAAGAACATATCAACGAATTTTATGCTTACGCAGAAGATCAGGGCTATCCCTATCACGGTCCACTTATTATGGTAGAAAAATCTTATTTATCTTTATTCACACCAGAAAAGCTTCATTATGAGCTGTTGTTACAAATGATCGATTAGGGGAGACACACAGTGACAACTTCCATTCAGATAGAACCCGTTTGTCCCCAGTTTCATCAAGCTGTTGCTGAACTCATGGCTTATGGTTTTGGACACAAATTTCAAAAGATCACTTCATTGTCCATAACTGATCTGGCTTACGTATTTGAACAGTTGCTCAATCATCCGCCCATGGAACAAAGTACTCTTCGTATCATTGCTCGTGAAAATGAGGAGATTGTTGGCACCATGTGCTTGAAATGGAAGGAAGCAGATAACAGAGCAGCAATAACAAGCGTTCGTGCCAATCCTCATTGGTGGAGCCACTGCAATAGAGTTGGCATGTGGAAACTGCTTCAGTTAATAACTGGTTTACATCTGCTGAAGCATACTCCTACATTAGGCGAATGTTATGTGGAAGATCTGGTTGTACATCCACAGCACCAAGGCAAGGGAATTGGTACGCAGTTGCTTCAATGGGCACAGAAATATATGTTGCAATCCAAATCAATGTCATCTCTTAGCTTGCATGTGGCAAGTCAGAATCATCAAGCGATACAGTTATATGAACGCTATCAATTTCGCAAGCAGTATAGCACAAACAGCTTTCTGACCGGCCTGCTCTTAGGCGAAAACCAATGGCATTACATGATTTACAAAGGAGATAGTTATGTTTAATTGGAAAAAACGATACATCTCAGTTATTGTGGCAATCTTACTGATGGTTGGTGCAGGACTGTACATAGTCGATCAAAGTGATTTTGACATGGAGGAACAAACCATTGAAATTCAATCTCCACAGGGTAAGTTAACAGGTACGCTCACGTTACCCAGAAACCATTCAGGCAAGTTAGGTCTAGTACTGTTTATTCATGGTGACGGTCCGATAGACTCTACTCATGGTGAGGGATACAAACCGTTATGGGAGCGACTGGCATCGATTGGGTATGCATCCTTGTCGCTAGATAAACGAGGAATTGGGGGTTCAGAGGGAAACTGGCTAGATCAAAGCATGGATGATCGTGTTGTGGAGGCACAACACGCAATTGCATGGGCGAAAGAACAATCCATCATTGATGATTCCAAAATAGGCGTATGGGGTGCCAGCCAAGCAGGCTGGGTGATTCCTAAGCTTGCTGGGAAAGAACATCTCGCCTTCAGTATCTTGGTATCACCAGCGATAAACTGGTTGGAACAGGGAGAATACAACACACGTAGCCAAATGGCGAAAGACGGTCATTCCACGGAGGAGATTCAAAATCAGGTCGATTATGAAAACCAGATTAAAGAGATTTTAAAGAAACATGGCACATATGAAGAGTACACCAAGATTGCTCGAGAGCATGATCTGATTTCCAAAGAACGCTGGAACTTCATAAAGAAAAATTTTGCTTCAGATGCCACGGCGGATTTGCATCATTTCAAAACCCCTGTACTCCTTCTGCTTGGAGAAGATGATGTGAATGTGGACATTGTTGATACAGAGCAAGCATACCGTAAAGGAATTCAGCCATCTTCCTTGCTTCATGTGAAAATCTTCTCTAATACAGAACATTCGATGTTACCAACCTCTATTGCAGGCTCGGAATGGAAACAATTACTACGATTTCTGTTTGCTCCGAGAAGCATTACAGTGGATGGGTATATGGATGAAATAGAACATATGTTGACCGCTTTTTCCTTATAACAGAGGGTTTACGATCTCTTCGTATCACCAGATAGATAATTGTCATTTCGAAATGAAAGAGCAGGGTCAGGGAGCGCCCTTATCCTGCCTTTTTGCGTGTTATACGTTAACTACTGTGCCAAATGTTCCAGATCCGGCTGCAATTTGGTCCGCAAAACATATAACATAATGGCCCCAACTAGGAAAGCCACGGCATCCGCAATAACGAGCGACCAGATCACTCCATGAAAGCCATTCATTTGATTAGCGATATACAATATAGGAATTAGTGTAATCCCTTGAATTATGGACATAACAAACGCGGCGGTTCCTTGGGCTGTTGCTTGGAAGATCCCCATAAACAAAGAAGTCATTCCTGTAATAAACAAGGATAAGAAGGTTACATGCAGAATGTAGCTACCCATTTCAATTAATTGCGGGTCAGTCGTAAATAAACCAATCAAGTGGTCAGAGATTAGATAAACGATAACACCAAACAGGACGGCTAAGCCCAAAATAGCTTTGATCGTGAATCCAATCGTTTGTTTCATACGTAATTTGTTCGCTGTGAATGAGAAGGCAATCAACGGCACAACTCCCTCGCACAAGCCCATCAGAATAAATTCAGGAAATTGCAGTAAACGTGATGATATTCCATACCCCGCAACGGCCTGATCCCCATATTCGACAAGAAAAAGGTTAAGAATAAGCGACATTGCACCCAAGAAGACACTCATAACAAAGACGGGAACACCGATTTTGAACACATTGCTCAGGATGTCCTTGGTCACCTTGAACCATTTCAGGGAGACGGTTAAGAATTGGCTCTTATAACTCATATGGTAAGCGTAAAATGCACTCGCAACCAAGTTGGAGATGACGGTAGCAGATGCAACGCCAATCACACCCCAATGGAAGACAAAAATGAATAATGCATCAAGGATAATATTTATAACAACACTGAGAATCATACCGGTCATAGAAGTCATTGCTGAACCTTCTGAGCGCACGATATTCTCCAGGGTGAAGAATAAGATGACGAAGGGTGAACCCATAAGCATAATCGTGACATACTCTTTCGTAAATCCGAAGGACTCTGGCGTTGCCCCCAGCCCATGAACGATTGGTTCAATCAGCGGGAGCCCAACGGCCATCACAATAATTCCGAGAACTAAACTGCTGTAAAAGGCAAATGAAGATACATGCTTCAGATCATCTACTTTTTTCTCTCCCAGCAAACGGGAGATGAATGTGCCGCTGCCTATACCAATTAAATTACCAAGGGCCATGATAACCGCGAATAAAGGTAAAGTTAATGCGAGTGCGGTTAACATTGCCGTATTACCCAGTGTGCCAAGGAAATAGGCATTCAAGATGGAGTAAATAACACTCATTGACGTGCCTAGCATCATTGGGACAGCAAAATGAGCTACGGCTTTGGCGATTGGTGCTTTTTCAAAGTAATGGAGGTTTTCTGCATCCATGTGGGTCACTACTTTCTTCGTTAATATTGATCTAATCTAACACCGTTAGATTGAACCTTACAGTGTTAGATGTTATCATGAACTTATGAACCTGTAAAGCATAAACTTACACTGTTAGATAAAAGGGCGGATATCGATGAAAAAACAACAGCCTCAGATTTCGGAAGATAAGATTTTGGAAATTTCGTGGGAGCTTCTCGGGGAAGAGGGCATCGAGAAATTCAGCATGAGACGCTTGGCAGACAAGCTGGGGATTCAGGCTCCATCTCTATACTGGTACTTCAAGAGCAAGCAGACGCTCTACCAGCGTCTGGCCAACCAGATATCGAAAATTATTCTGGACGAGTTCCATACTGAAGGGAACTGGAAGGAGCAGATGGAGGGGCTTGCGGTGACGGTACGGAGTGTGCTCAGCAGATACCCGTGCTCCACACAGCTCATGATGATGACGTTGCCCCATGAACCGGACATGATCCGCTTCACCAACCGCATGTTGCTCTGCATGGAATCAACACCGCTAGAGCAAGAGCAGAAATTACAGGCCGTTCTTACACTGGTCAACTATGTATTCTATTTCGTACTCGACGATTATCAGCATCAGCGCAATATCTCTGCTGTTATTAAGGACCAGGAAGCACTTCAGGGTGAAGAGATGATACATCTTCTGGATTCTATGAGTGAGAAGGAAGCTGGACTCTTTAGCAGGATGTATAAGAACGGTCTGTTTGAGGTGATGGGAACCGACGGAGCTTTCGAGTTCGGCTTGAAGCTTATTTTGCTCGGGATTGAACAAGTCATAAAGAAACCCACCGAGAATTAAGCTCCGGTGGGTTTCTTCTTATACTAACGTTAATCCCTTTATCAGTCTAAAATTTAGCCTGAATTTCTTTTAAAAACAAATCCGCAGCAGTCGAAAAGACCTGATGTTTTTTCCAAACGATATTTAACCCAGATTCAAGTCTTGGCTCTAGAGGTCTGAAACAAAGATCGCTTTCACTGGACGTATTCACTATTTTATCAAGTGTTAATGCATAACCAATGCCTTCTTCAACCATAATGGCAGCATTATATGCAAGATTGTATGTAGTAACGACGTTTAATTTGTCAAAATCTTCGCCAAACCAATCCGCAAACTCATTTTTTGAAAATGTCTGCTTCATTGACTGTCGTGAACAGATCAGTGGAACATGTAATAAATCTGTAGATCGAATCGTATCTTTGGAGGCGAGTGGACTTTCTTTTCTCATGACCACTCCCCAAACATCCTTGTCGGAGAAATTGATATAGTTATATTTGGAGACATCCGCTGGCTGGATTAGAATACCGAAGTCAAGGAGCCCCTTGTCGAGCCGCTCAGTTACATCA
Organism: Paenibacillus sp. FSL M7-1414; assembly: GCF_038003195.1. NCBI lineage: Bacteria > Bacillati > Bacillota > Bacilli > Caryophanales > Paenibacillaceae > Paenibacillus > Paenibacillus sp. FSL M7-1414. The sequence goes on from NZ_JBBOOS010000001.1 coordinate 3,554,840, forward strand.
TCTTCGTTGCCGCTGTATAGGTGATAGCGTATATTGGGATATTTATTCTGAACTTCTTTTGCCACTCTTGCAATCTGTTTCATGGCTTCCGTTTCTCCACCGCCTATATAAATATCTCCACTTATGGTTTCTTCCATGGATTCAAATTCTGCCTCTAATTTATCAACCATACCTACAATTTCTTCAGCTCTATTTCTTAAAAGCATACCTTCATCTGTGAGAATAATACTGTAACTACTGCGAATAAATAATTTCTTTCCCAACTCTTGTTCAAGGTCTTTCAATTGTCTGGACAAGGTGGGCTGCGTAACATGCAAGAAATCAGCAGCGCGTGTAATGCTTCCTTCTCTGGCGACCGTAAGAAAATAACGCAATACTCTAATCTCCATCGTAACTCCTCCTTTATCCCTTATATTCTACAATAAACCTTACAGAAATGCCTTTCAAGCATAACTTGTTATAAGATATGAGTATTTGCTATGTGGTGTATAAACGCTAAACTAAAAAGCAAGGCAACTGGAGAAGAAATTGAAAGGAATGAATGATATGGATAAGACAAAAGTATGGTTTATCACTGGCGCTGGTCGAGGTATGGGCACAACTATTGCGAAGGCTGCTTTAACTGCTGGACACAAGGTTGTTGCTACCGGCCGGAATCCCGATGCAGTGGTTCGCGCGATTGGTGATTCCGAGAATGTAATGGTTGTCCCATTAGATGTTTGCGAGAATGCTGATGCACATGCCGCAGTAAAGGCGGCAATTGACGAGGCCCAACCGCCGCAACGCTTTATTGCAGGAGCCGACGCGATAGACATTGCAGAGCAGAAAATTGCCAACCTTCAGACAGAGATCAATGCTTACCGGCATCTCTCTAAATCCATGGCATATGACAACTAAACGCAATCACCTGCTTGTATTCATTCTGACCTTTGGTGTATTCAGTATTTTAAATACGGAGATGGGCGTAATCGGAATCTTGCCTTTGATTGCAGAAAATTACGAGGTCAGTATCTCAACCGCTGGTTTGATCGTGAGTCTTTTTGCGCTTGCGGTTGCTATATCTGGCCCCATTTTGCCCTTATTATTTTCGGGCATGAACCGCAAGCATGTCATGTTGTTTGTACTTGGCATTTTTATTGTGGGCAGCCTGGTCTCCGCCATCACATCAAACTTTACGGTATTGGTCATTGCACGTGTCGTTCCGGCTTTTTTCCATCCTGTCTATTGCTCATTGGCATTTACGGTCGCAGCGGCGTCAGTCCCCAAGGAAGAAGCGCCGAAGGCAGTGGCTAAAGTATTTGTAGGCGTGTCGGCAGGCATGGTACTTGGAGTACCCCTTTCGAGCTTGATTGCCACCAGCACATCGTTGTTCTATGCGATGTTGTTCTTTGCCGCCGTAACAATCGTCGCATTTGTAGCAACACTTCTTTTTGTGCCCTCAATGCCAGTTACTAAAAGAATCTCTATGGGTACTCATCTGTATGTATTGAGAAGATCCGTGATGTGGCTATCCATTGCTGGTGTGATTTTCATGAACGGAGCTGTATTTGGGGTCTATAGTTACCTTGCCGAGTTTCTGAAAACCGTGACAAGATATGACTGGAACACCGTCAGTGTGTTGTTATTTCTATATGGCTTGGCCAATATGGTTGGGAACATGATAGCAGGGAAACTGCTCGCTAATTTCCCTTTAAGAACGATCAAGATGTATCCCATTGCATTAATAACGGTATACATCTTGTTGTTCACCTTCGGACAATTCAGTGTGCCAACAGCCTTCCTTATTTTCATTTGGGGGATCATAGGAGGCATAGGGGGCAATATCACTCAATATTGGGTGGTATCGGCAGCACCAGAGGCACCCGAACTGTCGAATGGGATCTTTCTAACCTCTTCCAACCTGGGAACAACACTTGGTGCTAGTGTATGTGGACTAATCGTAACTGGAATAAGTACACAATATATTGTAGTTGGAGGAATCGTGTTCCTTATCTTTAGTATCGTAACGAATTACTTCAGAATCTCCATGACTAGCCGATTCGAGGGTTCCAAAATTGGAGGATAAGAGGCGGACGTAGTGATAGGCGTTATACATTACCGTTTCGGCATTTTGCTCTCATCCATATACAACAGGTTCCAGCGGTGACCGTCCAGGTCGGCAAATCCTGCGCCGTACATCCAGCCGTCTGTTTCACCCGGCTTGCCAAAGATGGTTCCTCCAGCTAACTCGACTTTTTTAATAAAAGCATCAACTTCTTCTCTGCTGTCAGCACCAATGGAAAATATCACTTCTGCGCTATGGGAAGTATCTGCAGTTTTGGCACCCGTAAATTTCTCAAACGTTGCATCTGGAAACAGTAGAATAGTTGTTGAGCCTATGACAAGCTGGGCTCTCTCGTTGCCAACATTCTCCCCATGGAATCCAATCTCATTGAAAAAGGTAGTGGATTGCACAACATCTTTCACCGGCAGGTTCATCCAGATTTTTTGTGACATGGCAGTAGCCTCCTAGAGTATATTTTCGACACTCTTACTATACTCTACCTCAATTCAAAATTACATAATCGGGTACATACGATTATGAAAGCGTTAGAAATAACCGGTATAATGAAGGATGATTTAGAGAAATCCGAATCGTTCTAATCAGTTCAAAATCCAAACCAAGAGAGCAATCTCCAATGAGGTTGCTCTTTTGGTCATGGCTTATTTTGCCTAACGGTGTATACGCAGTTTCTTCCTCCGGCTAGAATGTATTCTCCCCGTTCAATATGAACATTATCGCCTAGAACTGTTTTAAATAAATGTAACTCATTCTTGCATAACCCGGTACATACCGCGGCCGCTTCACAGATCGGACAATGTTTCTCAATGAGTAGGAGACTACCATCATCCTGCTCCTTAACCTCGGCCATATAACCTTCATTGGTACGAATTTCGGCCAATTTCTCCAATCTTTCTTTAACTCCTGATGAATCACCAAGATGCTGAAGATATTGTTCTTGCATATTTTTATTTCGAACATCCAGCAGCTTGTCCAGCCCTTCAGTACCAAAAGCCTCTTTCATCGAATTGATGAGGCTGACGGATAAATCGGAATATCCACTTGGGAAAAAACGATTAGCCGCGGGAGTTAATATCCATAACTTGGTGGGGCGACCCATGGGACGGGCCTCTTCCATAGTGGTAACCAACCCTTCTCCTTTTAGCGCATTCAGATGTTGACGAATAGCCATTCCGGATAACGAAAACTGAGAGGAGAGAGTGACAACATCCATTCCCCCGCGCTCTTTTAACAGATTAATAATTGCTCTTCGGGTACTGGTCGAGACATCTTTTTTGGTTTGATTTCCGCTCATGGTGCACCTCCTTGTGACGAACTGAATCTACATGACTAACTACATTTTAAACAAAAATGTTGACAAAGTCAAAGCCGAACTGTAGCTTAGACATTATAAACAAAAATGTTTACTAAGTATCCGGATACGATGTATACATACCAATTTTCTTGGAGGTCACATTTCATGTCGTCTAATCATCAAAGTATTTTCAGCCCGCGTTATTTTGCACTAACCATAGGGATTATTTTGTCAGTGATGGCCGTTGGATTCGAAGGTTTATCCGTCACCACCATTGCTCCTTCAATTGCTGGAGACTTGAACGGCCTTAGCCTGTTCGGATGGATATTCAGTACCTATCTGCTTGCGCAGATTATCGGAACGCTGGTCGTCGGTCGAATCATTGATAAAAGAGGACCTGCAGCACCGTTCACTTTTGCACTTCTGTTGTTTATCGTAGGGCTGATCGCTGCCGCAACCGCAGGCGACATGTATACCATGATAGGATCACGGGCTCTACAGGGTTTGGGTGCCGGAGCTATGATGACTTGTGTGTATACAGCTATATCGTTAAGTTACCCGGATGAGTTACGTGCCAAAATTCTTGGAGCATTTGGTACTGCCTATGTTCTTCCGTCCATGCTCGGTCCATATGTAGCAGGAGTTATCGCAGATCAGTGGTCCTGGCGCTTTGTTTTCTGGGGGATCTTACCTGTGCTGGTGGTTTCAGCATTGCTTAGTTTACCTGCCTTTAGGAAATTGAAAGTGCAGAAGACGGGAGGGGATAGCGGATCTTCTTCCACTTGGATGGCGTTACTCTTAACGTTGGGTACAGGGATTTTCCTGGTTGGTCTAAGTAGGCTTCCGAGCATTATGGGATTTGTTTTAGTCGTGATTGGCCTAGTATTGATGATATTTCCTCTCCGTAAATTGCTACCGAAGGGAACACTTACGTTGCGCAGAGGAATGCCAGCAATTCTGGCAACACGTGGATTGTTCTTCGCTGCCTATACTAGTACACAGAATTTCTTGGTATTGGCTCTAATCGATGTGAAAGGAATTACACCTTCTCAGGCCGGATTAATTGTGGCGAGTGCTGCATTAAGTTGGTGTATCATTGCGTATCTGCAAGGACGGTGGGATGCGGCAGATCAGGGTAGTGGACGTCATATGAGAATTATTCTTGGCGTATTGTTACTTGCCATAGGGATTGCCATCGTATTTTGGGTACCTGTTGTGACCGTTACCATTGCAGTTATTGGTCAGATCATTGCAGGAGTTGGTATTGGATTGGCGCATCCGATTAGTGGTGTTGTCGCATTTTCCCAAACGGGGGAAGAAGGCGTGGGCCAAACCTCGGCAAATCTGCAATTTGCAGATTCTTTTACACCTGGTGTAGTGATCGGCATTGGTGGTTCCATTCTTGTCGTGTGTCAGGCTGGCGGTATGTCACTTCAATCCGGCTTAATTGTAGCCATGGGTTTCCATCTCTTGTTGATCGTCACGAGTATCATTGCCAGCACTCGGATCTCACCACGAAGATGAATAAGGAAGTGGGTGTACAGACCATTGCTCACTGAGGATCCGAATAAACTATTTACAGCTTATCGCATCATCGGAACGAAATGGACGATCCATATTTTATGTGCTCTGTCTCAAGGCCCGAAGAGATTCGGTGAAATATTCGATAACATTCCTTCCATTTCCGAAATGATCCTCTCCAGACGTTTAAAGGGTCTTCAAGATGATCATTTGGTCAAAAGAACAATACGGACACGCCCTACACAAATTATTTATGAACTTACGCCAAAAGGAGCTGCTCTTGCAGCATTCATACCCTGTCTAATGGACTGGGATACCAAATTTCAAAATGATACCACCGGGAGGAATAAAGATGATCATTGAGGTCAGTGATACAGCATCGGACAAAATCGTTGAGATCTTATCAAGTGCGGATATCCAAAATGCCTTTCTTAGAGTAGGCGTTGATGAAGGGGGATGCAGTGGTTTGTCTTATACCCTTATCGTGGATGAACAGCAGGCAGAAGAAGACATTGTGTTAAATAAAAAGCAATTTAAAATATTGGTTCACGCAAACAGTATTCCATATATTGATGGTCTTGAGATTGACTATGAAGAGAGCGGAATGTTAGGTGGATTCACCATGAATAATCCAAATGCCAAAGTTTCGTGTGGATGCGGAGCCAGTTTCAGAATGGCCAATTATCGTGGCGAAGTGAAAAAATGTGATTAATGTAGGAAGGAGTGCAGAGCAATGATTTCATTTGTAGTATCTGAACAAGCAATCGATTCATTTAAGAATGAATGGGAATTGGAAGAGGACCAATATGTAAGGATTTACGCAAAATATGTCGGAGGAGGCTCCGATGCTTTTACAATTGGCATAAATGCGAGTGCTACACCGGTCGATCCCGCATTGGTTCAATCCATTGGAGGATTTCATTTCTTTGTTGAAAAAACAGATGCCTGGATCCTGGAGGATGAACTTCTCCAAATTGACTGTAATGAACATGGCATATTTTCAAGCAAAATCTCCTATTGAACATGGGGAACCATATTCTAGACCACAATCTTACTTTTTAAACATTTAACTTTACAAAGTATAACGCTTCATGTATATTCAGGGAGTGAAAAAGGTTTATTTTACCATAATACCCATCAAATTATGGAGGTGTGGAAGACAAACAACAATCAGATTGGGATTTTTGATGCTCAGTACAGGGCGCCTACAATTGGGATTATGCTGGTTCTGGCAACCGTAGCTTTTGAAGGACTGGCTATCACAACGATTGCCGCGAAAATGGCACAAAGTTTAGAGGGTATTCATTTATACGGTTGGATCTTCAGCGCATTTTTGTTATCTCAGCTTATTGGAACTTTGGTTATGGGTCAGCAGATTGACAAGCGCGGCGTTTTTACATCCATGCTGATATCTTTTAGTGTTTTTGTGTTAGGAACTGTGGTCTCCGCTATTTCTTTCGATATGCACATGCTTATTGCCGGAAGAGCCCTTCAAGGTTTTGGAGCGGGGGCCCTGATCACATGTGTTTATACCTGTGTGACGTTACATTATCCAGATACACTTCGTACTCAAATCCTGGCCGCATTCTCTATGGCATTTGTCCTACCAACCTTAATCGGACCTTATGCAGCAGGCCTTATTGCTTCCTACATCTCGTGGCGATATGTTTTCTGGATCGTTTTACCCTTGATTGGAATAGCGTTGAGTCTCACATTCCATTCTTTCCGTAATTTGCAGCTTCAGCAAGATCTGTCAGGTCCAGCGCGAGCAACTGACTCAAAGATTATGTATGCGATTCTGCTTGCGGTTGGAACGGGGCTGTTACTCACAGGACTTGGTATGATAACCGATTGGAAAGGCATAGTACTCACTTTGGGTGGATTAGTCGTCATGATCCAACCAATGCGTAAATTGCTGCCTGTGGGCACTTTTTCGGTAAAAAAAGGATTGCCTGCTACTTTGGTATCGAGGGGTCTATATGTTGCTTGTTATTTTACAACGGAAAGTTTTGTGATCTTGGCACTAACCGAGGTGAAGGGGTTATCAGCTGACCTTGCTGGTCTCATCGTAGCAGCAGGTTCTCTGAGCTGGTCCGCCGCAGCGTGGTTACAAGCCAAGCTTGATGCACGAGATCAAGGTCGTGCCCGAAAGGGTAGGGTTATGACGGGCATTGGGATTATGATCGTTGGAACTGTACTTGTGATCATGGCACTTATTTTGACGGACGGCGGGATTATACTCATCCTTCTCTCACAAATGATTACAGGGTTCGGTGTTGGATTGGCCAACCCTACAACGGCAGCCATTGCTTTACAACATGCCTTGCCCAGGAAAGAGGGCGAAATGTCCGCGAATCTACAATTTGTGGATTCCTTCTATATGGGTGTAAGCATTGGCGTTGGTGGCGCTCTGATTGCCTTGTCCGAAACGTTACAGTGGGGCATATCGACAGGTGTTTTGATCGTGTTAACACTGCAATTATTATGGGTCTTGTTAAGTTTCTTGGCATCACTACGAATTACCAAACTCGTTCATCAAGAACATCATCCAATCAACCAAGTGAAGGACAACATCACCATGTAACGGATGACGACCGGGTCGTTAAATACATCACGAAGAACGGGGGGACTAATTGCATTGGGAGGTGGGTAAGATGGCACGTGTATTAGTAGTCATTACTCCAGCTGAAGGACATGTGAATCCATCGTTAGGGTTAGTTACTCAGTTGATAGACAATGGTGAGGAAGTCATCTATGTGTGCACGGAGGAGTACCGTTCCCGAATTGAACAAACCGGTGCCCAGATCATTACCTATCCGTTTCCACAAGATGCCTTCTCTCATGATCCGGTGTTGAAACCCCAGGAATACAAGCATTCTTATCAGTTCATTTATATGATGGTAAGCGGTATTATCCGGAGGATCATCCCCAATGTGCTACAGGTGATCGAGGATCAAAAGTTCGATTATATGATCTTTGATTCCCTGATGGGATGGGGAGGGACTATTCTTGCAGAAAAACTGGGAATTCCTGCGGTGTGCTCGATTGCGTCCTTTGCTTTTGTGGAGCCTCTGGGATCTAGCTCAGTTCTGAATGAGACGGAGACGAAGGAGCTTTATGAGGCTACGATGAAGATCACAACGGAGTTAGCTGAAGAGCTTCAAGTGAGTATTCCAGCTATGGAAGAGATTCCGGCACATACAGGTCAGTTAAAGCTCGTGTACACCAGCCGTTATTTTCAGCCGCAGGCAGAAAAGCTGGATGATCGTTTTATTTTCACGGGTCCTTCGATCATAACACGCCAAGATGCTCCGACCTTCTCGTTTGAGTTGCTTCGTGAACGGTACCCGCAAACCGTGTACATTGCTATGGGTACGATTTTAAATAAAAATTTGGATTTCTATCAGCTTTGTTTTGAAGCATTAGGGGATCTACCCGTGAATGTTGTTTTATCTTCAGGAAAATACACGGATATGGAGCCGCTGGCTGATCAAATACCACCTAATTTTATCGTCAAGCCATACATTGCCCAGTTGGACATGCTGCAGCATACCGATGTTTTTATTACACACGCTGGAATGAACAGCACAAGTGAGGCGTTATATTATAACGTTCCAATGGTGATGATTCCATTAACATCGGATCAGCCTCTTGTCGCCAATCGGGTACAGGAGCTCGGCGCGGGTATTACTTTAAATAAACATAACCTCAGTGCAACTAATTTGAGAGAGGCATTAACAGAAGTGCTACACAATTCACTTTATAGACGGCAGGCTTACCTCATTGGTGAATCTCTAAGGCAGGCTGGCGGTTACAAGCGAGCTGCCGAAATGATCATGAGTCATATGGGTTCAGGCCGGGGGAGTTACACAATTTAAATAGTTTTCCATTCAAAGTCGCTTAATAAGCGGCTTTTTTTGGTTTTAATAGTCTTAAGACTTGACCTACAGTTAACTCTATGTCTTATACTCGATTAGGCTTGCAAATTATATAAGGAATTGGAGATTTTATTTATTATGGCGAAGAGCACGAATTGGAATGTTTTTGGACTGGCAATACTACTAGGTTTATTTTCTACATTAGGTCCATTTACGATTGATATGTATTTACCGGCTTTTCCGGAGATTGCACAAAATATGAATACAACGGCATCACTTGTACAATTTAGCCTTACTGCTTGTTTATTAGGACTCGGTGTAGGACAACTTGTTATGGGTCCTTTGAGTGACGCGTACGGTAGACGTAGACCATTGTTGATCTGTATGGCAGCCTATATTATTTGTTCCTTGGCATGTGCTTTTGCTCCGAATATCGGACTATTAATTTTGTTTCGTTTCACGCAAGGATTTGCAGCTTCAGCTGGAATTGTCATTTCCCGTGCGATAGCCAGAGATCTATACAGTGGACATGAACTCACTAAATTTTTCTCTTTGCTGTTGCTTGTAGGGAATTTGGGGCCTCTGGCAGCACCAATCGCGGGAAGTGGGGTTCTTTCATTCACAACCTGGATTGGCGTGTTTATCTGCCTTTCATTCTTGGGAATTTTCTTATTAATCATGACAAAGTGGAGCTTAAAAGAAACACACCCTATCGAAAGACGTATAGTTCCTGACTTCAAACAGCAATTGGGTAATTACAGAATGCTTCTGCGTGACCGTAAGTTTGTAGGCTACATGCTGGCACAGGGAATTATGACAGCAGGGGTCTTTGCTTATGTGGCGGGAACACCATTTATTTACCAAAATATATATGGCGTCACACCCACTGTATTTGCTATATTATTTGCTTCGAACGGCATCAGCTTGATCATCGGATCTCAAATCGTGGGTCGACTAGCTAAACGTATCCCTGAGCAGACGCTGCTATTATCGGGACTATGGCTTGCTATAATAGCAAGTGTGGCTGCTTTGGTCGTAACCCTGGCTCATGGTCCACTTTTCGCATTGGTGATTCCATTGTTCTTCTTTGTATGCTCGATCGGCATTACGTCTACAGCGGCATTCCCACTTGCCATGGAGAGTCAAGCTAAGATGGCCGGAAGTGCAGCAGCACTGCTCGGCGTTGTTCCTTTTCTTCTGGGTGCACTGGTTGCTCCTCTGGTCGGCATCGCGGGTGAGGACACTGCCGTCCCGTTAGGACTCACGTTATTAATGACCAGTATCATTGCGATTGTTACTTATTTCCTACTCGTTAAAAACGTCCCGCAGCATACACCTAATCATGCCCAGTCTAATGCTGACTTCTAGTATAGAAGGAACAGCTCGCCAAGCATTGGCGTGAGACATGAATGAATATGATTCCATTACAAGTCGCTAACACAGCGGCTTTTTTTTGGTTTTCCGTACTGAATCCTCAGCCTGAATTCAGGTAAGGCATTGTTAGATAATGGAGAGACTAGGTAGGAGGGGGCTGCTCACTGCTTCATTTGATATAAGCTTAATCTATCTTGTACAGCATTCAGGACTTCTTCCGGAATCTCCTTCACCTTGATATCTTCTCCTAGAAAAAGCAACCAATTGGTGATTTCGGTTAACTCTTCTGAGTTATGAACATTCATAAATGCCTTTAGGAGAGCCGTAGTCTGGTATGGATTTGTATAGGCAATGGAAAACTTTAAAGGATGGTATTTTTTGAATTGCGCAATCGCCTTTGGACCAAGTTCCAGGACAAGGTTGATAACTTCTTCCTGCGTATTTCGTTTGAGTTGTTCTACAATCTTTTTTGTACTCAGTCTTTTTTTCGCCGGGTATGCTTCGACATGGATGAGGTTGTCAACGGATACGATTCGTCTTTTTTCTTCCTCCAAGTCAAAACCTTCAATGATCCAATGGCCTTTTTGATGATGAAGGTGCAAGAGAACGATGGGATAGGACTTTGTTTTCTTCTCTTCTTGCACAGTAACTAACAAATAACGTTCTATAAGAAGAATTTGGATGAGTTTCTCCAAAGTAGGGTGAGGCAGGTCTGATAGATCAAGCAAGTCTGGATTATGGGGATTGGTTCCTTCAAAAAGCAATATTTGATTCAAATGTACAAGGTCATCTTGCTGATTTTCTGAGATAAGGCCCAATAATTTTTCAGCCAAAGATTGACGACTCTTCAGATAAGGAAGCTGTTGATTTCTTGTCGCCATAAAAGCAATGAATAACGCTTTGATTTCATTATCGGTAAACCGTACCGTGGGCAGGAGGGAGTTGTTCATGACAAAATAACCCCCGTCCCGCCCAACTTCAGCGACAAGTGGCATTCCCATGGCTTCAATTTCTCTGATATCTCGAATGGCTGTCGAACGAGAAATATTAAATTCTCGCATGATTTCAGAGATGGTAAAGTGTGCACGGTTATTGGTATACCGCGTGATGGTATTAATGCGTTCAACTTTTTTCATTGGGCCCCCTAAACAGTATCATATTCTGACATGATTTAAGGTTATTATAAACCTATCAAGTGAAAACACAAATCAATTGAAAATTTAAAAGAGGACGGTGTAAACCATGAGTAATTATCATTTCGAAGAAAAAGAGAGCTTTATCGTGTTAGGTATTGGAACGGATCTTAAGAGCGACTATACAGACTATGTTGGCATCAGCAAGGAGAAGGCGGATTTTTGGTCCACGGTGAAAGAGGATGGAAGCCTGGACAAACTAAAGTCTCTGGCAACAAACGACTACATTTTTGCAGTAAACGAAGCAGTAAATAACCAGATGATGCATTATGCTGGTGTCATGACAGCAGAAACTTTGCCAGAAGCAACGAGAGTAATCCAATTTCCTAAGGGAGAATACCTGGTTGTGAAGGGCGAAGCTGAAACGGCTGATGCGCTCAATAATATGCTTACTGGCATTGCCTTTGGTCAAGCCCTCCCCGTAGAAAAAGATTATGCCTATGTTGGCGGTCCAAATACAACAGTTGAAATGGGAGAGAAAAACGGTTTGGTATATGGTGAAATGTGGATTCCTGTTGTAAGGAATTAACTAAAGCATAAATATTCAATGCAAAAGAATCCCTTCTTTTATAGGAAGTGGATTCTTTTTTAGTTCAATGTCTAGTGATTATCATTTAATAGATTTAGTATTCCTCAAGTATGTTATCATATTCTTTGTGATGACGGCTTCATTCGAGAACAGCTAAGTAATAAGCATTTTTTATTATTTACATAAAGTCAATGGAAGGCAGGAGATATAGCAGTATGGTCACGCTGATACTTTCGCTCGTTATGATTATAAACATATTACTCTCAGCGGTATTTTTGTTTTTTGAAAGGAGAGACATTGGTTATACTTGGGCCTGGCTCATGATATTTTACTTCATTCCTATTTTAGGTTTTATCGTTTATCTCTTTTTGGGACGTAACCTCAAAAAGAAAAATTTCTACGGACTTTCAGCTGAAGAGAGAAACTCCCTAAAGTTAATTGTCGAGAACCAGTTAGTGACATTGAAGGAGCAACGTAAGGAAAACAATCCCCTGCTCATGAAATATGCTGACCTGATTCAATTGAATCTCACATCATCCAATGCAATCCTAACCAATGACAATGAGATATTCATCTTCGATGATGGACAAGAGAAATTTGATTCTTTATTTACTGATATCAAGGAAGCCAAGAAAGAGATTAACATCCAATATTACATTATTCAACCGGATTCCTTAGGGAAGAAATTACGAGATGAATTAACCATAAAAGCTAAAGAAGGCGTAAAAGTGCGAGTTCTCTATGACGAAATTGGTTCAAAGAAACTTTCATTGAAGTTTTTCAGAGAACTGATCTCTGCCGGTGGAGAAGTAGAGGTCTTTTTCCCGTCACTGATTAGGCCATTAAATTTCCGTATGAATAATCGAAATCATCGAAAACTTTGTATTATTGATGGGGAGATTGCTTATATTGGCGGATTTAATCTGGGGAATGAGTATCTAGGCATGGATAAAAAGTTTGGATACTGGCGTGATACACATTTTAAAATGCACGGAGATGCCGTTAATCATATTCAAGGCAGGTTTATTTTGGATTGGAAACACGCCAGCAAATCCCATCAAGTAAGTTACGAACAATTCTCCTTCAACACAGCAAGGCTTGATGGTTCAAGTCCAGTTCAGATTGTGTCTAGTGGTCCTAACTCACAGGTGGAACACCTGAAGAATATGTACATCAAGCTTATAGTAAATGCCAAAAAGAGTGTGTATATTCAAACGCCTTACTTTATTCCTGACAGCACTTTTATGGATGCATGTAAAATCGCACTGTTATCCGGGGTGGATCTGCGCATTATGATTCCCAATAAGCCCGATCACCCGTTTGTATATTGGGCGACTTGGGCGTATGCTGGTGAATTATTGGACTATGGAGCCAAGATTCTGTTATATGATAATGGATTCTTACACGCAAAGACCATTGTAGTAGACGAAGAAGTCGCTTCAGTAGGGACGATGAATATTGATTCCCGGAGCTTTAGGTTGAATTTTGAGGTGAATGCAATTGTATATGACGAGCGAGTTGCGAAACAACTTCAAGAATTGTTTCATCAAGATAGCCAGTTAAGTACAGAACTTACTTCTGATCGTTATAGAAACAGGTCCCTTATTATAAAATTTAAAGAAGGAATATCACGTCTTCTTTCACCTATTTTATAGCTCAGCTTCACTGCCGATGTTATACTCAACCAGGCATGATAAAACTTTTCACTGAAGTGCTTCTTAACGACTAGAGGTATTAGCAAATCCTTCTTTTTAAGTCAACAGTCAAAAGCTCTCTCCCAAATGGAAGAGAGCTTTCCCAATTGCACGACAGCATGTTATTAATTTAAAACGCCACTGCCGACTATTGTAACCTTTACTTCCGGGTGAAAACGAACTTGGGCATATTCTTTATTCCAGTTTAGGCTTTTCCATAAGTCCGGGTAATGGGCAATTAAATGTCTGCCAATACCGAAGGAATCACAACCACTTTGCTGAAGTGTCTTGATAATTTGTTCTGCGTCCTGAGTCATGTCATCGGATAACTGGCTGTTCAGACGTTCAATTGTGTCTTTTTCCTGAAGATGATTCATTGCATACTCAACGATCGTTACTGGAAGTTCGATACGGAGGTTCACATCAATTTGGCTATCACTTGCCACCTTTACCGCAAGTTTGCGCTTAATTTGTGCGATATTTGCTTCATATGTGACATAGTTCCGTGGGTTGTTGGAAGGCCCTGGGTGAACTTTTTTGACAAAGCGCGCCGCTTTATTCCATTTACCACTCATAATAATGTATAGGGGAGCCTGTTCGGTATTGAGACTGCCACTGAACCTTTGCCCATGAAACAGGGCGATTCCCCGAGCATCAATCTCCTCTCCATCCTTATATAGATAAGGTAGTGTAAAATCCTGTCCCGGATCCAGCATGGGAGGGAGAAGGGTCTCTAACGTCATTTCCGGAAAAATACATAATTCCTCCAGACTCTTAATTTTTTTGGTAATAAAATCACCAATTAATATGCTGCCAACTTTTTTTTGGTGTAACAGATCTCCGGCATCGCCATCCACAATCGCAATTTTCACATGTGAGGTTGGGTAATCGGGTTCCCGATATAAGACGTCCAGGTAGGGATAGATATCATTTTGTGCGAGTTTGTTGCCGTATAAGATCATCCCATATTTGAAAAACCGGATATCACCAGTCACTTTAGCACGAATTCTATCTGTACTTTGACGGACGGATCTCCCGGTGCCTGAGTGGACTTCATTACCGCTGCTCCCTTGTTGACTCTCAGAATCATCGACAATTTCAAGCGTCTGTTTAATTTCACCCTCTGAGGTGATGTCAAACGCCGAAGCATTAGCCAGTCTTGCATCTTTTAAACTATCCTGATCCCAACATCCCGTCATCACCATGAGCAGGGTCAGCAGGATGAGGATTTTCCCCCGTTTACTCATATCATCTTCTCTTTTCGTTTCATTATATAAGATAGAACCAACAGGAGCAGAGGCAGGATCATGAGAAAAAAGTATGCCGATCTGTTGGCTATCGTACTAATTAACTCAAGTTTTTCCTTCTGTTGTGGCAGATACGCAATTATGCAAGAAGCAAGAACGACATAAGGCACCGCTTTTTTATGGTGTTTTTGTTTGAAGAGATAACTTATACCATAGGATGCCGTATAGTAATAGCCACATATGGCCCCGAAAATTGAAATTAACCAGATAGGGAGGAACAGGAAATCGGCCCGATCCATTGTCCCGAGTGGGATAGAGCGGAGCAGATATATGACCGGTTCAGGCATTAAGTCAAGTTGCTGGGGGCTGAACGCCGTTGAACAAATGAACACGGTGAATGCATACAACACCACGACTACAGCACTTGCTAAAGCAACAGACTTGAGTTTGCCACCGCTGCTACCTTCAACCATAGGAAACACAACGAGAAAAAACTCGAATCCAAACATAGCCATTAATGTTTCCGTTGATCCACTAATGATATTGGGCCATCCTGCTTCGGTTAAAGGCAAAAGATATAACAGATTAACTTCCTTGAGTCCATAACTGATCAATACCATCATGGGCAAGACCAAAAAGGAGATGAGTACCAGTACTCGGGCAATGATTCGTAATTTTTGCCGAACCAAATAGATACTGCTGAACAAGAAGAGGGCTAATATAGCCCACCGAGGCGTATCCTGCAGCATCCAGCGGTTAATCACACTGTAGGCGTTCACCAGAACAGAAGTACCCATTAGCAGGAAATATCCAACGTAGGCAATGATCAGCAACTTGCCAATCCATTTCCCCGTAATCAGCGTTACAATGTCATAAATGGATGAACTCGGGAATCTTCGCATCAAAAGCCAGCACAACAGTATGACAAGTTGGATCAGGAACCCTCCAAGAAAAACAGAAATCCATCCTCCGCCTTTAGAGATAAGGTGTATACGGTAAGGGAGGGACAGAATATCTACACCGATCTCAAATTTCAAAATGAGCAAGAATAGTTGTCCCCGAGTGATTGTTGTTTCCTTATTCACGTTTTTTCCAACTCCTAGAGAACTTCTGCTGATTCAGCCGCTGCGGGCGGGCATCATGAGGACGCCCGCGAAGCGCCCAGATGGGAAATCGAATCCATACATCCTTCATGTCAGCTAATCGGAAAGGGGCCACTGGAGCAAAATAAGGCGATCCGAAGTTTTCCATCTTACAGAGGTGAATGGTTAGAATCACCAGACCAAATGCGATGCCGATATATCCAAAAAGCGCCGCTCCAATCATCATTGGAAAGCGGAGAATACGGACTGCCGAACTCATCTCATGTGAAGGCACCAAAAACGACGAGATAGCGGTTAGTGAAACCACAATAATCATTGTATAGGATACAAGCCCCGCACGAACGATAGCATCTCCGATAACCAAACCGCCAACGATGCCGATGGTCTGGCCCACTCGGCTGGGAAGTCGGACCCCGGCTTCTCTTAATACTTCAAAGATCAGTTCAAGCAACATTGCCTCTACAAGTGCAGGAAAGGGGATGTTCTGCAATGATTTCTTGATTGTGTGTGCCAGTTCGATCGGTAAAATAGCGGAGTGAAAAGAGATGGTTGCAATATAAACAGCAGGTAATGTAAAAGCAATGACAAAACTCATCATGCGAATTAAACGTAAAAAGGAACTGACAATCCAGCGACCATGATAATCATCCGGACTTTGATAAAAAGCAAAAAACGTAACTGGAGCAATAAGAGCTGAAGGACTTCCTTCGGCAAGTATGGCGACACGTCCTTCCATCAAGTTGGCAATAACCCGGTCAGGTCTTTCTGTATTGAGCTGCTGGGGAAACAGAGAGAAGGGGTTATCCTCCATAAACTCTTCAATAAAACCTGGAGCGAGCACCATATCTGAAGATATGGACGTGATTCGCTCTTTTACTTCGTTCACTAACTCCGGATTGGCCAAGTCCTGAAGATATACAACTGCAATTTTGGTATGTGTCTTCTCGCCGACGTTAAAATATCGAACGATTAAGGATGGACTAATAATTTGTCTACGGATCAGATTCAAATTAACCGAAAGCTGCTCTACGAATCCATTGTGCGGCCCTCGAATAACGCCTTCATTCTCCGGTTCGGTTGTGCTTCGGACATACATTTTCTCGGTAGAAAGAATGTAAAACTCCGGGTGCCCGTCGATTATGTAAAGACATTTCCCTTGAATAAGTGAATCTATTCCACGTTGCAGATCCGTATCTTTTCGACTTTCTAAAGTGGTGAACGATGGGTAGATTTCCGAATGAGCTTGGCCATTCAGTGCTGTTAAGACATGTGTTTGAATGATCTCCTGATCTACAAGTGAATCGATATAGAGAAGCACACTCTGAACACCATTAAGTAGAAGCTGTTGTTGTTTCAGATCGTCAGTACAGTAGAGGGACTGTTCCACATAAGAAATATTCATTTTTAATTCAGAAAAAGCCTGATTGGTTGGGGTCATTGATCCACCTCTTTATAAAATGCGACATGGATTATCTTGTGCAAAATCGAGACTATTATGCAATAGGCGCTTCTCATTCAAAGAACTTATAACCAAACATTGAAAAAATAGTTGCACAAAAATCCATAATTTACAATTCAATTAGAAACTTTTCCCTAAATCTAGCGTCTAATACTATGACTTTTTGAGGGGTTATACATTACTAGAGAGTAGAAGGAGCCAAAGACAACACATGAATATGAAGAAGAAATTATCCATTTTTACCGCTTTAGCCGTTTTTCAAGCATTTGCAGTCGGTTCTGTGAGTGCGCAATCAGCACCGCAAGGTGACACCGCGTCAGTAAACACAGCCAATGTAGAATCAGTTGAGGTGTTACAGCAAGAGCAGCCGATTGCAGAGCGTGAAGTGAAGACGGAGAGCAATAACAAATCTATCAATACTCCGCCCACTGAAGCCAAGGACACTCAAACCTCAACCGGCACTGAGGCAACACCCAAAACAGATAGCGAGAAACCTGCATTGGATGGGGGAGAGACCCCTGCAAACGAAACGGGTACAAAACCTGTAGTTCAAGAGGAAACCCCTGAGAAGGTTGAAACGCCAGCTACGCCTGCTCAGATAGAGCAACCATCCATTGATGGAACGTCTCCTGCAGCAGGTGGGAATCTGACGTTGTACATGAATAGCAACAAAATGGAGCAGGATGGAAAAACGTATCTTGCTGGACAGCCAATGGCTGTAAAAAACGGTGTATCCTATGTTGCAATCCGTGCGCTGGTTGACCGTGTGGGATACGGCGTCAAATACGATAACAAAACCAAGGAAACCATCATTATTAGTGGTGAAGATGAACTCCGATTCAAAACTAACAGCAAGGACTATACGGTAAATGGAGAGACCAGAACGATGAAAGGCCCTGCTTATCAGCAAAAAAGTACATTCATGGTGCCGTTAACTTCCATTACTCAAGCTCTGAACATCACCTATAAAGTGAATCAGTCGGCTAAAACGGTTGTGTTGAATCTTAATACAAAACCTGTTGCAAGCTTTATCATTTCCCAAAAGGAAATTTTTGCGGGTGATCAAGTGGACTACGTGACTTCTTCCAGTTCACCTAATGGAATGGATATCGTTGACGAACGCTGGACTGGTCGCCAGGATTCATTTGATCAAGCAGGTACATATACGATTTCATATCAAGTACAGGATTCCAATGGTCAATGGAGCGATCCCTATTCAACTACGATTGAAGTTTTGGCTCCTAATCTTCCTCCTGTAGCCATGTTCGCCACGGATAAAGAAGAGTATAAAATGGGCGAAAAAATAACATACACAGACCAAAGTACAGATGATGAAAATAATATTGTTAAAGCGGCGTGGGAGAACAATTCACTTGCGTTCTTTGAACCGGGTCCAAAAACGGTGACTCTTACGGTAACTGACAATCACGGTGCTACGAACACGTACTCCAAAGTCATCACCATAACCAATGAGACCTTATATTCATTTACCGATTTTAATTTACTCTTCACGCCGGTAGGACAGAAATTCACCTTTAACGGCGGCGAAGTGACTACGATGGAGAAAGTGCCTTATACGTACATGGATGAGCCAAGTTTGCTGATCCGCAGTAACAGTCCGGAAACTGTGAATACGGAAGGCATTGTATATAAAGAATCATCTTTGGGGCAGACCCGTTTCATGATTCACCACGTGAACAATACAGGCAAAAGAGTAAAAATGTATGTGATTGCAACCAATAACAACCCAAATCCGGCAGTATTTGAACAACAGAATATGGGCTTTGCCGGACCTACTCCGTATGCTACCGTAGCTGGGAAATTGTCTATTGATAAATGGTTCAAGTCGATTCAGACTGGAGCGGATCAAAAGAAAGAGTACCTTCAACCTGGAGAAAGCAAACTCATTTTGACAGAACTTAATAAAACGCCGATGAAAGAAGGACAAGTCATCTCTCTCTATTCGGACGCTTATAGCGATTATTCCTTAGACTATAACGTTATCCTGGTGGAAGAAAATAAAGATCCGTTCGAGGCTCTGCCATTGCTACCTGTGCTTGATCGTGACGGAGTGCACAACCGGGGTACGTACCCGAATGCGACTCGCGTTATAAAGTACGATGAGCACGTGGGAATCAAACCTGCCCGTCTGCCACTTGGTGACAATTCAAGCGATCCCAATCTGGTAGGAACAGATCCGATGGCATACACAGACGCATCCAATGCGGGTAATTTTGGCGTATTGTACAAAATCACGCTGACCAATGTTGCACCGCGTACGCTTATCTCCTTTAACCCTCGTGGAGGGAAGTACTCCGGAGTAGCTCTAGTGAACAATCAGTTGGTATCGATTGCCGAAGGTAACGTTGCGGTTGCCAATTCAAGTGAACAAAGCGTGCTTTACCGCACCGGTTCAACTGGAGAGAGCGTGACCATTCTATTCTCTGCCGCACCAGGAAGCAACCTGCCGGTCAATCTGCTCTTTACACCACTCCCATCGGAGAAGTAATGTAGGTTTCTCTTATAACGAATGGTTTGGTGGCACTTTAATCATCGACAAAAAAGACTCCATATGGAGTCTTTTCTTTTCACAACTTATTTCTACTAAGGAGGAATCAAATTCCGATGAATGTAGTCGTCAAGTTGATACGTGAATTCAAAGAGCGAGATAACCGGCGTTTGTTGAAGGATTATCGAGACAAAGTGGAGCTTATCAGGAAACGGAACTTGGAAGTTTGGGATGATCAGCACCTGCAAGCGGAATCTCTTCGGCTACAAGAAGAAGCAAGATCAGGCAAGCCTTTGGATGATCTGCTTGTTGATGCTTATGCTCTAGTCTGCGAGGTTGCGAAGAGAACACTCGGATTACAGCCTTATGATGTCCAGATTATGGCTGCTATCGCTTTGCACGAGAGATTTTTGATCGAGCAGCATACCGGTGAAGGAAAAACACTCTCTGCCGTTATGCCTGTTTATCTCAACGCTTTGACAGGCAAAGGCGTTCATGTGCTTACTTTTAACGACTACTTGGCAAATCGAGATGCGGCGTGGATGGGCCCGATCTATCGCTTCCTCGGGTTAACGGTAAGCTCGGTTCAATCGGGCATGAGCCTATTCGATAAACGGGAAGCTTACGCCAAGGACATAACCTATGTTACAGCTAAAGAAGCAGGGTTCGATTATTTGCGCGACACAATAGCATTCAATGAAGCTGATACCGTGCATCGTCCTTTCCATTACGTCATCGTTGACGAAGCAGATTCGCTGCTTCTTGATGAAGCGCGGGTGCCACTAGTCATTAGTGGCGATTCGAGTGCTTCCAAAAGTGATGGCGTTCTTTTCGCAGAAGTGGCCCGGCAGCTGCAGCCAGGAGAGCATTACGATTTTGACGAGTTCCAGCGGAACGTTTACTTGAATGAAGCGGGTGCTGCAAAAGCAGAGTTGCTGCTGGGATGTGGCAATTTGTACGATAGCCATAACAGTCATTGGTTAACGTCATTGAATTGTGCGCTGCATGTGGAATCGATATTAAAAAAAGACGTTGATTACATCGTCAGGGACGGTGTAATCGAGCTAATCGAAGAACACACCGGACGTGTGGCCGAGGACAGGTATTTGCCGGACGGGCTGCAAGCTGCGCTGGTGGCAAAAGAAGGGTTGCAGTGGAAGGCAGGTGGGAGAATTCTCGGCATGATCACTATTCAACATTTTATTAGCCTGTATTCGGGAATTTGCGGAATGACGGCTACGGCGCATGCTTCAGCAATGGAATTTGAGGATATCTATGCGCTGCAAGTCGTGCAAATACCGCCAAACCAGCCAAACATACGGATCGACCACAAGCACCGAATTTACACCCATAAAGAAGCCAAATATAAGGCGCTTGTACAAGAAATCTCTTCCGTCCATAGGGTAGGACGCCCCATTCTTATTGGTACGTCAAGCGTCGAGGAATCTGATATGCTGGCGGAGGCGCTCGCCGCTGCTAGCGTACCTTGTCAGGTTCTGAATGCCAAAAACGATGCAAAAGAAGCCGAAATCATCGCTAAAGCGGGAGAAATAGGCGCGGTAACGGTATCTACGAATATGGCAGGGCGCGGCGTCGACATTCGTCTCGGTGGCGGTAATCCCGCACAAGCAGAAGTGGTTGCCAAACTGGGCGGATTATACGTGATAGGTACATATGTGAACGAAAGCATGCGGATTGACGACCAGTTGCGCGGACGTTGCGGCCGCCAAGGTGACCCTGGGTCTTCCGTATTTTATATTAGCCTGGAGGACGAGTTGATGCTTCGCTTTGGCATTCATAGACTGTTTCGCGCCCCAAATCAGGACGAGGTTCTTGATGATCCGGCGCTCCGTAGCAAAATCGAGCATATTCAGCGCGTTATTATAGGTCAAAACTTCGATATTCAGCGGGAATTGAACTGTTATTCGGATATGGTGGAGGATCAGAGGCGAATTCTATATGAAGAACGGTTCGGAATTTTGAAAGCTGAGAGACTGATGAGTCCATCGGAGCGGCGTGTACGGCTTTTTTATATCGACGAGTTCTGGGCTGACCATCTGGCATACGTTTCTTACATTCGTGAAAGCATTCATCTCGAGAGCATTACCAGTCGTAACCCAATCGACGAGTTTCATACGCAAATCACCCAAGCATTCGAGCAAATTCCGGCTAAAATAGATCATGAGTCGGCAAATATGCTTAGAAAACTTGGAAGTTCGAATGATCCCGAGAAATGGGAACAGTTCGGTCTGAAGAGTCCTATTTCGACTCGAACCTATATGATCAACGATCAATACAGCCAAGATAAGCGCAGCTCATGGACCGGAACGACGGTATTTGCTTTTTGGGGCAGTAAGATTTTGAAGCTATTACTGAAGCCAGTATATAGGATGTCAAAATAGTGATGGGAGCGTGACGATCGATGAACAATAGAGAACGGTTTTCGAGCCGGGTCGATTCGTATTTGAAATACCGCCCGAGTTATCCAAAAGAGGCTATTGACTATTTGTACGACGTCGTTGGTTTACATGTGAACAGTAATATAGCAGACATCGGTTCAGGTACTGGCATCATCTCAAAACTACTTCTGGAACGCGGAAGCTATGTAATCGCGGTGGAGCCAAATCAGGCAATGCGGGAAGCCGCCGAGCAAATGTTAGAAAGTAATCCGAAATTTCAGAGTACATCAGGTTCTGCAGAATCTACAGGATTACCTGATCAGTCGGTTGATTTTATTGTCTGCGCTCAGGCATTTCACTGGTTTGATCGCTCCGCAGCCCAAATCGAGTTTCGCAGAATTCTACAGCCGGGTGGGAAAGTAATACTCATCTGGAATTCACGTCTTACTAACGGTACTCCATTTCGTGAAGAGTACAATCAACTGCTCCATACATATGGAACCGACTACGGAAAAGTTAATCATAAAAATATTTCTCAGGCGATATTGCTCTCTTTTTTCAAGGAAGGTTCAATGAATGAAATGCGATTCAAAATGAGTCAGGAGTTCGATTTCGAGGGATTGAAAGGCCGGTTGTTATCATCTTCTTACAGCCCTGTACCCGGGCATGCAAATTACGATCCAATGATGACAGAACTACGGAATTTATTTGATAAAAATAATCAAGAGGGTATTGTTGAATTCGATTATGAAACTGAGATTTTTTGGGGAGAAGTATAAATACGCCATTTGAAAGTCGCTATTATAGCGGCTTTTTTTTATTTTAGTAGAACAAGTTCTTGTCTCACCTGCCGGGATTAGCTGTTGGAACGAGCCAGGCACACTTCCTTAAAATCTTATAAGAAATTCTTGATATTTCAGAAATTTATCCGATAGGTGGGTGCTATTATACAAATACAAACAAAGACGAGGTGATGAAATGCAAGCAAAGTTGGCAGCGGACGCCATTCCCATCTCCAAAAAGCGAAAGACATGGATAAGGACGATACAAAAGCACAAAGTGATGTATGCTCTCTTATTACCAGCCTTAATTTACTTTGCGGTATTCAAATACATTCCTATGGCGGGAATTATAATTGCTTTTAAAAACTACAACCTGGCTTTGGGACTATGGGACAGCCCATGGGTGGGATTCAAAAATTTTACCGATTTTATGAACGGCGTTTATTTCTGGGACATCATGAAAAATACGATTGTTATATCTCTGTATAAGCTATTGTTCGGTTTCTCCGCGCCCATTGTACTTGCTTTACTCCTCAATGAAGTGTACAGCCAATGGTTTAAGAAAATCGTACAGACGATCACTTATTTGCCTCATTTTCTATCATGGGTCATTGTGTATGGAATTATGGTAGCCTTACTAGCCCCAGGCGACGGTCTCTTTAACATGATTTTGAAAGATTTTGGTGTTGAACCCATCTCGTTTCTAACGGAACCTGCCTGGGGCAGAATGCTGATCATCTTATCTGAAGTATGGAAGGATATTGGATGGGGGGCGATTTTGTACCTTGCCGCCTTGGCAGGAATCGATCCAAGCTTATATGAAGCGGCTCGAATGGATGGCGCATCCAAATGGAGACAGCTCTGGCATATCACGTTACCCGGTATTCGAGGAGTCATTATTCTGATGCTGATTCTTAAATTAAGCCATATTCTGGATGCGGGTTTTGACCAAATATTCATGTTTGCCAACACCTTTAACCAGGAGAAGATCGATATTATCGACACATGGGTATACCGGGAAGGGTTGGAGCGTCTTAAGATTGGCTTGGCTACTGCTGTAGGATTGTTTAAAGCTGTCATCGGATTTGCTTTAGTGTTGGCAGCGAATAAGCTCGCCAAAAAATTCGATGGGCAAATCTGGTGAGGTGGTCTTTAGAATGATCCATATGACAATCGGGGAAAAAGTCTGGCAAACCGTCGTTTATGTAGTTCTTATTATATTATCCCTACTGTGCGTGCTGCCCTTTCTATATGTGGTTGCTGTCTCCGTAACACCAGAATCGGAAGTATTAAGAAGAGGGATTGTGATTATACCAGAATCCTTTACCTTTCTGGCCTATAAAGAAGTATTCATTTCTCATGGGATCTGGCAGGCGTATAAAATTACGTTGTTCCGAACGATTGTAGGGACTGCGTTAAACGTGTTTTTTACGGTAATCGCGGCCTACCCGTTATCCAAAAAATATTTGCCCGGAAGAAGTCCATTTTTACTCTTCATTGTGTTTACCATGATGTTCAGTGGGGGATTAATTCCGACTTATTTACTAATCCGCTCTTTGGGATTGTTAAACAGTCCTTGGGTATTGATCATTCCAAATCTCATTAGTGCATTTAATCTGGTGATCATCAAAGGTTTTTTTGAACAATTACCTGGTGAAATTGAGGAATCAGCGAGGGTAGACGGTGCCAGTGAACTTCAGACGTTATGGCGGATCATTTTACCCCTGTCCTTACCCGTCCTGTCCACCATTTCCTTATTTTACGCAGTCGGGCATTGGAACAGTTATTTTGATGCTATTGTATATATCAATGATTCCAACTACATGCCACTTCAAGTGATTTTGCGCAACATTCTGCTTAACGTTGCAACTCAAAGCGCTGATTCGCTCGCCAATTCCGGGGCTGTCAGTACGTTCGCTGTGCAGATGGCTACAGTTGTTGTAACTACAGTCCCGATATTGATCGTTTATCCATTTTTGCAAAAGCATTTTACCAAAGGTGTACTCCTGGGATCCGTTAAAGGATAAAAGGTGTTCCAACCTAACTTATTACGGGGAAACCGTGATAATATACAAGCAAAGGAGAGGTCAATATGCAGCGTAAAAAGATTTCATTTGCTATTCTATCGGCAATCTTAGGACTTGGAACGCTTTTATCAGGATGTGGGGGGAATGAAGAAGTTACATCGACAACTTCGAGTAATTCGCAAGGCCAGTTTGCAACCAAAATGAAAATCTCAATGTTTAACCAAGGCACTTTTAATGCTGCTGCTCCGGTACCTCCACGTGATGAAGATATTCAACGCCAAATGTTGGAAAAAGAGATGAACATCGACTTGGAGATGATGATTCCTCAGGCTGGGCAAGCAACAACCAAACTGAATACACTCATTGCAGGCGGGGATATTCCAGACTTGATCTTCTTGAAAAGTCGTGCTGATCTTGCGCAATATTACGACCAAGGAGTTCTTGCGGATTTAACACCGTATATGGACCAATTCCCTGAACTACAGAAACGGTTTGGCACCGACTCATGGGAGGCAATGTCCTATCAAGGAAAAACCATTGGAGTTCCAGGCTACGATAATGTAAACGGTATCAGTCGAAGCTTCTTTATCCGTAACGATTGGCTGAAAAAGCTGAATATGGAGGTACCAACGACACCTGATGAGTTGTTCGAAGTTATGAAAGCCTTTACAGAGAAAGACCCGGACGGGAATGGCAAAAACGATACGTACGGATTCATCGGCGGTATGAATAAAGAAGGTAATCTGCAAACCTATGGCTTTGATAGCTTGATGTGGATGTTTGGCGTCAACCCTCCTTCAGCCGTTGAGATAAAAGATAATGAACCGGTATTTCTGTTTATCGATCCCAAAATGAAAGAGGCGCTTGCTTACATTAATAAAATGATGGCAGCCAAGGTAGTTGACCCAGACTGGGTGACGATGAATTCGCCTGATCTGTTGGACCAAAAGATGTTTAAGGGTAAAGTTGGCTTCATGATCAGAGATGCTCGTAGACTGGAACCGGATTATCAACAGAAAATGAAAGAAATTAGTGGCGAGGTGCCGGAATGGATCGTTATTCCTCCAATGAAAGGTCCTTACGGGGATCAAATTGTAGAGAGAAAATCATTCCAAGGCAATTCATGGGCCATATCCGCAAAAGCGGACGAGGACAAAATCATTCGGATCTTATCCATGCTGAATTATCTCTTTACGGATGAGGATGCCTATCCGAACTTTGCATACGGAATCAAAGGGATTCATTGGGATGTCGTAGACGGCAAGATCAAAAATAAAACCTCCGAGTTATCGAAGGAAATGAAAGAGAAGTACCTATGGGTCGATCATTATAGAATGCCGCGCCGTGGTGATGATGCGGAGTACTTCAGTTTCCAGAATCCGAAGACAGCGGAAGCTTTCAAGGACAATCAGCAATATGTGGGGCCAACGTTGCCCGGAAATTTATTGACCCCAGACCCTAGCGATACCTTGGATGCTGACCGCACTCGTTTCATTAATGAAAGCTTGGTTAAATTTATGACGGGCAAAGAGCCTCTTTCCAACTGGGACAATTTCCTCCAGACGCTGGATACCAAGTTTGACATGCAGAAATATAAGGAAACAGCAATTCAGCAATTTAAAGAAGCCGGCCTTATCAAGTAAAAATAAACGAAGAGAGAGTGGCTATTCGTAGCCCCTCTCTTTATTAGCATATGCTATTCTTAGTTTAAAACGGAACTAAAAGGAAGATGATGGATGCGAAGAAGAATCAGCTTGCCTTTAAAATTATTTTTTATCGTATTTGCCTTTGTATTAGGCTGCATCATCTTGATAAGCCAATTGTCTTATCGTTATGTCCAAAAGGAAATAAGAACCAATGACATTTTTTACACCAATCAAATATTAGACAAGGTTGACCAGTATTTTACCGTTAATTTTTCCTCCTTCCAGACAATTCTCTTCTCAGTTGAAACATCAGTGAAAGCCAACATTAACAATACCGAAGTGATTAAAAAGCAATTAAGAGAGCTGTATGAACTCAACAGTATTTATGTCAGTAATATTTATTTGATCAAAAGTGATTTATCCATTCTGGGCGGAAGTACACCTACTCGGATATTCGATGAACCTTTATCTGAAAGAGCACCTTTATTTGATGCGGCTGACAAGAATAGAAGGACTACCTTTGTTAGTGAACCTTACAAATCGAAGTATTCCGGCTGGACCGTTACGATGGTTCGATATCTGAACGGTGCTCCGTTTCCTATGGCCATTGCGGTTGATTTGGATCTAAATGCCATTGAAGAAACCTTGTTCAAGATTAATAAACAGGAACAAATGAATCTGGCTCTGATCACTGCTTCAGGTAAGATCATTGCCGGATTTTCTGAAAATAAAGGACCTCTGAATATTCAAGATCATTCTTTTTCGATTGGGGAGACGTCAGCGGAAGAAATTCTGGATACAACAGAAACAAACCTTCAACTGTATACCAACGATGGTATTCCGGTCTCCCTTTTGAAAAAACCAACGGAGAAGTTCAACTGGACCATCATCTCGATCAACGATGAATCACGCTTAAAAGCAGCGTTGTCCAGATTAGAAACCTATTACCTCGAGCTTCTCGCTGCCGGTCTTATTTTAAGTTTGTTCATTTCTTTTTTGGTTGCCAAATATATAAGAAAACCACTTTATACGCTCAAAACAAAAATGAAGCAGGTGGAACAAGGCATCCTCACAACAACAGTAACGATTAATCGAAACGATGAGTTTGGCGATCTTTCACGAGCATTCGATCGTATGCTGCAACAAATTGTGGAACTGATTCGCCGGGCCGAGCTTCATAATGAACTTGAGCGGAAGCTGGAAATCCAGGTGTTACAGTCTCAAATAAACCCACATTTTCTGTATAACACACTTGGTTCAATCAGCAATGTGATACGTCTCGGACAAATAGAGAAAGTAGATGTGGTGATCGGGTCACTAATTTCATTATTGGAGTATGGGATAGACGATGCATCTGAGAAGGTTTCCCTACGGCAGGAATTACGCAATGTTGCGGACTATATCGAGATCCAGAACATTCGGTATAACCGAAACTTCAACTTGATTGAAATTATCGAAGCAGGACTGATGGATTTTCCAGTTTTTCGAATGCTGCTGCAGCCCCTTGTGGAGAATAGCATCTTCCATGGTTATAACGGAGGGGGAATTGAGGGACCTATTACGATTCATGCGTACAGGGAGGACAGTATCGTTATCATCGAAGTTGTTGATCAAGGCGAGGGAATTCCAGCTGATAAAATAAAGCATATTTTAATCTCAGAACCGAGTGAAGAGGAAGTAAAAAGAAAACGAATCGGGCTGAACAATATTCATGGTCGAATAAGACTCCACTACGGAGATCAATTCGGACTGCAAATCATAAGCATACCTAAGGAAATAACCCGTATACGCGCTGTATTCCCGGCAGAATTGCCAAAAGGAGATGCATAATGGGGAGAGACTATACCTGCTTCATTGTTGACGATGAAGACCTGATCATTCAACGATTGGAATTGTTTTTTAATGAACTCTCTCATAGGGATCGACGATTTGTTCTGGTGGGCAAAGCGAATAATGGGCTGAATGGGATCGAGGAGATCATAAAACTTAAACCGGATATCGTCATATCCGATATTGTAATGCCGCGTATGGATGGCATCTCCATGATTGAGGAGCTCAAGGCAGAGCTCCCCCATACCCAATACATACTTCTGACCGCCTATTCATCCTTCGAATACGCTCAGCGGGCGATTCAAGCCAACGTATTGGAGTACATTGTAAAGGTTCCGCTGCGGGAAGCCGATTTGAATCGAGCGTTGGATAAGGCAGCCGGAATTTTAAATGAGTTTGAGAAAAAAGAGGCGGAGTTTCACTCATTAAACGTATCCGTGCTTGAAAATAAATACAGAGTCCGCAAGCAATTTTTTAACGAATTGATCCGAGGTGAAATTCCTTCTCATCGGGCATCGGATTTTGCCAATCGCATGCAGTTTCATTTCTTTCAAGCCAACTATTGCTGTTTCATCGTTGAAATGAATACATATGAAAGTTTCCGAAACGAATACGCGGCCGCAGATCAAAACATCTTGAAGTATGCGATTACAAATATCATCGAAGAAACGGTGATGAATGGTAGCAGTGGCGTAGCTGCGGATCTGTCGGATAATCGTTTTATTGGCTTTTTATCTTGGGAAAATAACCGCAGTGATATGGAAACGGAATATGCTTGCCTATCTTTGGGAGGGCAGATCATCTCTCATTTGCATCAATATTTGAATAAAAGGGTATCTGTCGCTTTTGGAAGTCCGCATCGAGGCTGGGAATCGATCAAACAGGCGTACACGGAAGCTAAAAATGTGAGTGAGGATTTCTATTATCATACCGAAAAAGTCGTAAAAACACCGATGCATCGGTTCCAATACCATAATGACAAAAAAGCAGATTTTCAACAGAAGCTGGCTGATTTTCTTATACGCCTGAAGAGGAAGATTTCCAAGGAAGAGCTGGAAAATGCACTTGCCGATCTGTCGCAATTTGTTACGGACCATAAAATTCACAAGTCTATCATGGCGCCAATGATTAGAGATTTGTACAGAGACATTACCGTGAAATTTAAATCGGGGAATAAGATGGCCACGGAAGTTCCAGACTTCCCCATGGAATTTATGGCTTTTCAGGAGCAACTCGCCTATATTGGCGACTTCACATTCGAATACGTGCATGCGGGCCAACTATTACATCGTGCAGAAATTATGAGTGCAATGCATTATATAGAGACAAACCTGAAACAACGTTTAACGTTGGAGGCAATTGCCGAGGAAGTGAATTTAGCACCATCGTATTTTAGTAGCTTATTCAAAAAAACAATGAACGAAGGCGTGATCAGCTACATTAACCGTAAAAAAATCCATCTCGCCCTCGAGTTGTTAAACGTTCGAGATTATTCATTATTGGAATTGTGCGAGGAAGTAGGCATCGTCAATGAAGGGTACTTTTGCAAACTTTTTAAAGAATATACGGGGGATACACCTAAGCAATATCGGATAAAAATGACACGGTAGGAATTCAAATAAGGATACAAAAAAATGTATGATTTTTTCGCAAAATCCTGTAAAAAAAAAGGGGTCAAAACCATTACCATGATAGGAGCATCTAATCATGGAGGTTATCAAAATGGAGCTTATGAAATCAGATGTAACCGTCATAGGTGGAGGAATTGCCGGGATATGCGCTGCCATTGCTGCCGCACGCCAAGGGTTGCTGGTTTCACTTATCAATGATCGGCCAGTTCTGGGTGGAAATGCGAGCAGCGAGGTCAGAGTTCACATTAACGGGTCGGCATATCTCGGAAACAGTCCATCCTATTATGCTCGCGAAGGCGGGTTGGTGGAAGAACTCAAACTGAAGATCTTTCATTATAATCCGTTATACAACAAAAAACTTATGCTTTCACTTTCGGATACGGTCTTGCTTGACATGGTGTATGATGAACCCAACATTTCTCTATTTCTGAATACATGTGTGCATGAAACGGGCTTGGAGAACGGCAGAATTCAATGGGTGGAGGGCCTTCAATTGGCTTCAGAGAGAAAATTTCGTTTTGAAAGCCCGACCTATATCGATTGCTCCGGCGATGGAATTGTTGGATATCAATCAGGTGCTCACTTCCGATGGGGAAGAGAGGCGAAGCATGAATACCAGGAGGAGCTCGCTCCAGAAGTGGCGGATCATTACACGATGGGTGATACGATTCTGTTTCAAGCCCGTGACGTAAACTATTCCGTTCCTTACAAAAGGCCAGGCTTTGCGTATGATATTACGAAGCTGGAGTTTTTTGATAGTATCAGAAAAGGATTAAACCATCGGTCTTTTCCAAGGAAAATCAACGGGCTTGGCGGATTGTGGTGGCTGGAATACGGCGGACATATGGATATTATCAAGAATAATGAAGACATTGCATTAGAACTGCGGAAATTGGTTTATGGGATATGGGATTATATCAAAAATAGCGGTGAGTTTGATGATGTAGACAATCTTATCCTGGATTATGTATGCCCGATTCCGGGAAAGCGGGAGTCGAGGCGGTTTATAGGGGAACACATGCTGTCTCAGAACGATCTTACAACAAAGACTCATTTCGAAGATGCTGTGTCCGTCGGAGGCTGGTATATGGATCTGCATGCAAATAAAGGCATCTACGATGAGGGGCCGGCTACCGCGTGGAACTTTGTGCCGGGATTGTATAATATCCCGTTTCGCAGCTTATTTTCACGCAATATTCCTAATCTCATGTTCGCTGGGCGAAATATAAGCGCTACCCATGTGGCTTTTGGGTCTACAAGGGTGATGGCAACTTGTGGTTGTATGGGGCAGGCGGTAGGAACGGCTGCTGCGTTATGCGTAAAATATGATACAGACCCCGCGGCCATCGTCAAAGCCCATATGGGTGAGCTTCAGGCGCAGCTGCTTCGAGACGGGCAAACAATTGTAGGGCTTCAAGAGCCGTTGGATCCTTATTTCGCTGACGGATTAACGATTCGTGCCTCGTCTCAGCGAAGCTATGAACATCTTCATCCAACCGAAGAAATCTCCTTGGAGAACGCGTTATGTTTGGTTTTGCCGATCCAAACATCTCTGGTTGAAAGCGTGCAGATCAAAATTAAAAATAGATCCGAGCATTCGGAAACGTTGCAAGTGAAGCTTTTTGGCGGGGATCGGAAGGAAAACTATATTCCCACCAGCGAGCTGAAAGGCTACAACTTGGTGATTTCAGCGGGTCACGATGACTGGATTACACTGGACCTCAGCTGCAAGAAGCCAGAAGACGACAAAATCTATATCGTATTGGAAGGTACGGCGGACCTCACTGTACACAGCAATGAAGAGAAATTGACAGGAGCGGTGAGCTTCCTTTACAAGCCGGAAGAGCCGTCCAGACTGAAGAAGCTTAATAAGAGCATTTGTTTCAAGGATCTGCTACCATCCCAGGATATGTATAATCCCGCCAATGTCGTCAACGGCTTCTCCAGACCCTATGGTCTGCCTAACGGCTGGATTTCTGAACGTTCGGAAGGACAGGAATGGTTGGAATTTGGTTTTGCTAGCCCCAAAAATCTGGATGAAATCCATCTTGTTTTCAATTCGCAGCTGAATTTGGAACATTTCGACGATCCGATCGAGCCACTGATCCAAGATTATGATGTGACTCTAACCTTGGAAGATGGAACTGAGAGTGCAATTAAAGTCCGTGGGAATTATCTTTCGTTGAACAAACATCAGGTGCTTGCAAAAGGTGTAACTCAAATCCGGTTTGATTTCTGTGCAACGTATGGTTCGCCATATTATGAAGTGTTTGCTGTAAAACTTTTTGCTCCTAAAAACGCTAAGTGAGAGCAGGTGAAGTCACGATGAAGGAATTTTTCCCACGAAGAGGGCTGCCTAATGTCATTCAAAAGTTGGAAAATGGGGAAACAGTAACAATCGTCTATTTGGGCGGCAGTAATACACGTTCGAAAGGATATAGGGTCATGACGGCAGATTGGCTGCGAGGGCAATATCCCCATGCCGATATCCGGACTGTGAACGCAGGCATTGATGGAACAGGATCGGACCTCGGCTGCGCCCGTTTGGAGACAGATGTGCTTCGTCATCAGCCTGATCTCGTGTTTGTTGAATTTGTTGGAAACGATGGGGGAGTACCCGAATCCAAAGCGCGGATCGAAGGCATTGTCCGACAGATTCGCAAGCGGAGCCGGTTTACCGATATCCTGTTTGTATATACGGTTAAGGAGCGGGATGTGGCCTTATTTCAATCCGGCGAATACCAGAAGGGCGCTCTTATGCAAGAGGAAGTCGCCGACTATTACGGCATTCCTTCCATTCATCTGGGCGTAGCGGTCAGTCAACTGGTTTCGGATGGAAAGCTCATTTTCACCTCAAGGGCAGACGTGGCCATTCCCGGAGCCGTTATTTTCACGCATGATTCGATCCATCCAACGATTCCCGAAGGACATCAGATTTACACAGATACAATCACCCAGTCATTTGAGAAAATGAGCGAACTTCAAGATCACCCGGGAAAAGTGGAACATCATTTGCCACAAGACACTTTGGTACCAGCCAATCCTTGGGAGTATGCAACCATGCTGCCACTGGATCAACTTACTCATTTTTCACCAGGATGGTCTTACATGACCTCTGATGATTTTCCTTTAGTGCGTGAGTATGATTGGTTGTTCCCCGGTCTATGGCGAGCAGTTGATCCCGGAGAGGCGATCACAGTGGAGTTTGAGGGAACCCACATCGGCTTATTTGATATCGGGGGGCCGGATTCTGGCCGATTGAAGGTGTCGGTGGATGGAGGGGAACCCTTCCTTGTTGATCGATTCACGCCCTACAACGATCATAATCGAAATCAATATGTTTTCTTGCCGGAGCTACCAAATGGGAAACATACAGTTCGCTTCGAGATCGATCACGAGAAAACTGACAAAGCGGCCGTGTTTGAGGCAAGTGGCAATAAACGAAGTATGGAACATATTCGGCAGCATCCAGCTTGGTATGATCAAACGGTCATTCAGCTTGGAAAGTTGTTATTGGTGCAGCCGCCTTTATAATTGATAAGTCCTCTTGGAACACTTGAAAGACCTATATTCTATCTGACTGCAACTGAGCAATCAATTAGGATGTAGGTTTCTTTTTTTACTTAAAATCGTATAAGAAATTCTTAAAATGAAAGAAATTTCACCGTCATGTAACATGCTAAGATAAAAACGACAGAGCGGGATTAGGCAGAAGTAACTTATTTTTGGAAGCGTTATCATTATGAGGAGAGGCTGTGAATTGTATGGTCAAAAGGAAGCTGTTTTTTTTCATCGTTTTCATGTTGACGGTCGTAGTTCCTTCCAGCCTGATCGGAATAAGGGCCGCTGATGCGGAGACCTTACCTTATCAGACGATTATCATCGATGACGGGAGTATCAAGATCAATGATGTTGTGACACCTGATGCGGGTAACGAGAACAATGGATATGTGGCTCCAAATTGGACTACAAGCACAGGGGCGAAGGGGTATGATCTTTCCAGCACCAAATATACGAGTACAGCAGGCAGAACGATAACATGGAATCCACGCTTGGAAGCAGGAACCGCGAAAATATCGTTCTATAAGCTGGATTGGGCGGATAAGGCTGATAGCAATGTAAAAATCGAAATTGTTCATAATGGAACAACGGATGTAGTCTTTATGGATCTAAGACCCTCATCTGGCGCTCCAGCAGGGTGGGTTGATTTGGGAGAGTACTATTTTTCTGGAGTTGGTGAAGAATTCGTTCAATTGACCCGGTCTACCGGCACCACAAACACGATCCTTACACGCGCGGATGCGGTCAAGTTCGAAGGGAATATAACGCAGAAAGAGCCACATAAGACAATCATCATTGATGATGGGAGCCTCACAATTGATCATGTCGTTACGGTTGATTCCGGCAACGCTAATAACGGATTCTCCGCTCCATATTGGAGCACAAGCGCGGGAGTGAAGGGATACAATAATTCCAGTTCCAAATTTACAGACGCTGTAGGTAGAAGCATCACCTGGAATCCACGCTTGGAAGCAGGGACGGCGAGAATATCGTTCTATAAGCTGGATTGGGCGGATAAAGCAGATAGTAATGTGAAGATTGAGATTGTTCATAACGGGATTACGGATGTTAAGTTTATGGATCTAAGACCTTCGTCAGGTCCATCGGTTGGATGGGTGGATCTGGGGGAGTATGAGTTTAGTGGTAATGATAGCGAATTTGTCAGGCTGACTCGAACACAGCCTTCTACGGGTACAATTATTACGCGGGCCGATGCAGTCAAGTTCGAGGGGAATATCCGTCAACAGGCACCACCATTGCCCCCGCTGCGGAGCCGCACATTAACGAATCTCAGTTACACAGAGAAAGGCAGCATCGAAAACGCAAACTACAAGGCAACCTTCTATGAGGCAACATGGGGCGAAGGTAAATCCATCGTGCGTGACATGTTCTACAAAAACACGGAGACAGGGAACTGGGTTCCAATCAATAATGAATCGGAAAGACTTGAGGAACAATGGGTTTTATTGGACGGGAATGCGGGGAGCCGAACCAATTACTACGATACGATGAACAAACGCTGGATTACATTCGACGGGGTCCATTTTCCCGACAGCCAGACGGCGGTATTAACCGATTCTACGCATGGCAGTGATTACGATTTTGAAGTGAACTGGTCCATGGCAGGGGATAAACCAGATGTTTCTTTTGCCTTTACGCCTCGCCGCGACGGCAATTATGTGATTGGATATCAGTCCTTCACAACAGAGACAGTCTCGGGCATCAATGAAGTGTTAAATGGATTCAGGTCACATGCCAAAATGGTAGGTACGGTGGAATCAACAAGTTTAAGAGAGCTGAGCGCTCCGATGAGCCTGGTTGAGAAAAAAGATGGTTCAGGAAATCCATTGACGTATGGCGTATTTGTACCTTCGGCAGAGCTTCCGGTTGAATTTGAACCGACGGGAGGTGTTACGAAACAACGGCTTGGCATGAGCCTGGTTAACAACGAAGGCAGCGTGCAGCCAATCCTGTATGCGCCTCAATTAGGGACTTATTCGCAAATGACCGCAGAAAACACCTATCAATTTCATATGGGGCTAATCGCTCAAAAAAGCAATCTATATGAGTCCTACGTGGATATTCTTCGCAATGAGTACGATTATTCGGCATACCGGAAAAATGTGTCAGATCAGTCGCTTACTGACGCGATGTTTAATATGATTGATCTCCTTAAAATTGAGCCGCAAGGAGACGACTCTGTTAATTATGTCCCATCACCCAGCGGGTGGTGGAGCCGTGCCAAGGGTTTTATTGATATCGAAAACGAGGACAGCGTTCGAACAAGCTCGAATGCAGTTCTTTTGGGGGCTTATTATCTAACTGGAGATGACCAGCTATACGATACGAGAGCACTGCCGTCCGTCCAGTATGGCGTATCGCGAAATGGTATCGGTTGGTCGCCAACGCAAAAGAAAGTATACGGTGTGCCTTCGTTATGGAAAATGGCTACTCTGCCGTTTGATGTTTCAAGCGTAGCCGCTGTCAATCAGATGATGGGCACTTCGGCAGGCATTGGGGCGCTGGCACAGGAAGAATACCTCGTACGAGACCCGGATCAGAAAGACCGCGGGCCTGTTATTCAACCCCTGATGATGTATCGGATGACGGGAGATGCGCAGTATTTGCAGGCTGCGAAGGATGCAGCCGACAGTTATATCACGCAACATATCGATACGCCTGCATCTGTCGATGTGAGTAAAAATGAGTTCATTTATTATTATAGCAAGCTGTGGATGGAGATCTTGGAGCTATATGAGGAAACTCAGGATCCCAAATACTTGGATGCCGCCTATAAGGAAGCCAAACGGTATGCAACCATGTTTGTTGCTCGTCCAGTTCCTGAAGGTAACGTTACGATTCCGCAGCCGGAGACATATAATTACGCGGAGTCGTTCCATTGGCCGGAAAGTGGTAAATTTCAATATCCTAGACTCAAGCTCCCAGAAGATATTGCCGGAGGTGTTCAAGCGGAGCGTTGGCTTGTTTCACCAAGCGGATTGACGTTTGAAGCAGGTAGTACAACCGGTTATTATCGGATGAATGCTCAGGAAGCTCCATTCATGTTGAGATTGTCGCTTTATACAGGGGATAAACTACTGCAAGATATTGCTCATAATGCGGTTATTGGCCGATATTCCAGTTATCCAGGTTATTACTATAAGGGTTTCGCCGTTAGTCAACTTGAACCAGACTTTCCTCTGGAAGGCCCCAGCGGGGCTACATCCATCTATTATCACCATATCCCTGGGCAACTCGGGCAAACGATGGATTATTTGATCAGCGAACAATCATTGAAATCAAACGGGAGCATTACGTTTCCTTCCGTATTTGAAACGAATTTTTTATGGTTCAAATATCACCTCTATGGGAATAAACCAGGTCAATTTTATGGTAATTCGGACGTTTGGCTCTGGATGCCTAAGGGGATTATTAAGACCAACCATCCTCAATTGAATTGGATAACGGGTGAGAGCGGGGTTAAATTTTACATCGGATTAAGCAATGCATCTTCAGAAGAAGTTCAGACTCCGATTGAATTGAATGAACATATCATTGGATTCAACCCGGCACAGGATTATAACGTAACGATCATCCGCGACAATGGTACACCAGAACAAGCAGTTATGAGTGGTGGAATCATTCAAGCCACGGTTTCAGGCAAGGGCATCACCGCGATCATTGTAGAGGGACTTGATATTGATGTACCGCTGCATCAGGTCAGAACGGCAGATACATCGGATGCAAGTTATTACTTTGATACTCACAGTCCAATTGATGCGGTTAAAGGCATGCTGATCGTTAAGCCCGACGAAACGGCCTACGATGCTTATGTGCAGGCCAAAACAACGAAACCAGCGACAATCCATTATTCCCTGGATGGCGGGGCAACGTACACGACCATCCCAGATACGATCTATCCGATGGAATGGTCGATACGAGTGAATGATCTATCCCAAACTTTCACGTATTACGTGGAATCGGAGGGGAAACAGACCCGCAAGCGGACACTTTATCTGCCAGATCAGGTAACGGAAACTCCAGTCCAACCCGATGGGCAGGATAGTTCAACCATCATTGTGGATAATACAGAGGCGGAGACAGAAGGCGTCTGGATAAGGGATACGACGGCTAACGATTATTATTATGATAACTATGTGTATGCCAAATCTACGACCGGCACAGCGACAAGCAAAATGAGATGGCGGCCTGAGCTGCCAGAAAGTGTCACTTACAGTGTGTATTACAAGATTCCGCAAATCACTGTTGCGAGTGAAAATTGGGCAACAAATGCCTCATTTACCGTTTATTATAGCGGAGGCTCCGAGACGGTGACAGTTGATGAGACAACAGCGAATGGTACTTGGGTGCACCTGGGGGATTATCCTTTTGCTGAAGGCGATAGCGGGTACGTAGAACTAACCAATAAGGCCAACAAGTCCAGAGTCGTTGCCGATTCAATCATGTGGGTGGACCCAAACAGGATACCGCAATTGGAGTCTGCTGTGATCCTATCCGATCGGAACGAGCTACAGATGACTCAAACCGCACAACTGAGCGTAACAGGTTATTTGGATAACGGTTTGGTCGGTGATCTTACACAGGCCGATGTGCAGTATTTCGTTGATCGTACGGATCTTGCCGAAGTGAATAACAGTGGGGTGTTGACCCTTCTTAATCTTGATGGGAACACGGATCACATTGAGGTATGGGCTACTGTTACGATTGACGGAGTGACCTTAACCACACCACCTTTGAACATCAAGATCAGGGACCTAACGGTTATCGTCGATAGTACAAATACAACGGGGTTATACACGACAGAAGGGTCTTGGAGCCAAAGCAATTTAGCAGGATACAAAATTGGGGTTAAATCCCGCTATTCAACAGTTCAAGGCTCATCAGCAACGTGGAAAGGCCAGTTCCCAGAGGGGAAATATACGGTCTCGATCTACAAACTCGTCCATACGACGGCAAACGATAACAATGTCAAAGTGGAAGTGAAACATAAAACGGGTACCGAGGTCACCTATATCGATGCAACGGCCGGCTCATCGGGTTGGGTTAATCTGGGAACGTTCGACTTTACGGGTGACGGTAGCGAGTATGTCCGGTTAACCAGAGTTTCGCCTACCACGGTAGACCCGCCAACGCTTCCTGCGGATATGATCTATACGAGGGTTGACGCAGTTATGTTCGAACGGCATTCCGATGATTCGGAGCCGCTTGCCAATGAGGCGCCAGTTGAATCGACACTTTCTGAATAAGGGCAGTGATTTATGAATGGAAGTGGAACAACGGTACGTGATGTTATACAAATGATTGTAAAATAACGCTAAGAGCCGAGTGGATCAGAACGATCCATTTGGCTCTTTGTGTCTAAGTGTAAGAAAGTGTGGTTACAAGGGAAGGCAGTCGGCCACCTTCCTCTTACCACCCATTAATCACTTAAGTTTGCCAAATCCAACTTTTTTGGATGCTCGTAAAAAAATTGCCGCGTTCAGATTATGTTTCGTCACACTCAAAACGTTTCTCTAGACCCACACAAATCTTCAATGGTACCATCATACACGTGCTTGAATTGAAGATTGCAGGAGGATATCATGTGGATCAACTTAAATACGATAATCTAAAGCTGGGGGAGCGCGGAGCTATCATCAGCATTATCGCCTACATATGTTTGACCGTATTAAAACTGATCGTTGGCAATATGGCCGGATCAGAAGCGCTCAAGGCGGATGGATTAAACAATGCCACCGATATTGTGGCCTCAATAGCTGTACTGATCGGTTTGAAGCTTGCCCAACGCCCAGCCGACACAGATCATACATATGGTCACTGGAGAGCAGAGACCGTTGCGTCACTAGTTGCTTCTTTCATTATGATGGCAGTAGGTTTACAAGTACTGTTTGAAGCCATTAGTTCTGTGTTCCGGGGTACACATGAATCTCCGGATATCATCGCTGGGTACACAGGCATTTTCTGCGCAGTTATCATGTATCTGGTCTATCGCTATAACAAGAGACTTGCTACTCGTATTAAAAGTCAGGCAGTCATGGCTGCGGCTCGTGATAACATTTCCGATGCCTGGGTGAGCACCGGTACGGTCATTGGGATCGTGGGTTCCCAGTTCGGCCTCCCATGGCTGGACCCTGTAACGGCTGTCATCGTAGGTTTCCTGATCTGCAAGACCGCTTGGGACATTTTCAAGGAAGCCACACATCATCTGACGGACGGTTTTGATGTTGAACTGATTCAGGAGTACAAAAAAACGATTGCCGGAATTGACAGCGTAGAGACAGTTAAAGACGTGAGAGCGCGGAACTATGGCAATAACGTTGTAGTGGATGTTGTCATAACAGTTGATGCTGAGCTGGATCTTCAACAAGCACACGATATCTGTACAGACGTAGAGAACGAGTTAATGGAGGAACATGACGTATACACCGTTCACGTTCATGTAGAACCTGATATGTTGGAAGAGTGCATTTAAACTCAGGATTATAAAAGAGCGACTCGGCAAAGCAAAAAAACCAGTGAGCTTTAATTATTCACTGGTTTTTTACTGCTTTCAATTGTTCATTTTTAAAAGAATACGCGCGTTTTTCATCCCATACATGACTATCTCGGCAAATTGTAGGTAATCAGATTGTTATATTTATCCGCATGTTTCTGTTCGTCCAGGATGATTCCCCACACCGTGTCTTTATATATGCCATAAGGGAGACCAAACCATATTTTTCTATACTTTTCCACGGCCGCCAATTCACCCTGAAACGCCTTTTGCAGTCCGGCAAGATATGAGGTGACCGTCTCAACCGGCTCACTGCTTATGCCCGTAATCTCCTGACCTGTCAGATCCTTGTACATTTGGCGGAACATTTGATTATGTCCGCGTTCATCATTGCGGATGCTCGTGATGATGGCAGCCTGATTGGCATCGGGTGACAACTGAATCAGTGAATCATAGAACACCTCATCGTTTCGTTCTCCTTGCACAGCCGTTTTGATTAATTCAAGTGCTTCGGCTGATGATGTTGCCCATACCGGAGTAAAAGTGTACCTGTAACCATAAGGATATGCCACATACATTACGAATCCCTCCAAGACGAATATGAGTTAAGATATGCACATATGCCCATCAGCGTTAACCCATATCATCTGTCCTGCCTTATTAGTGGAAAGCTTCAGTAAAACTTCACTTGGTATACCTCAATAATTTGCTGTAACCATAAGCAAGAACAAATGGCAGGAGGTATGACAAAAAGGTCCAAAGAATGTTCCATCCATTAAAATAAATGACATGCCCCATCATTTTGGCAACCCATTCGATTAATGTCATCGACAATGATGCAACAAGAATCGCCAACCATGGCTTGGCACCTTTGACGATAATGGCATACATCATCAAGCAGCCGGCGATCGGATAGACTCCAAGATCCATTGGAAGAGCAGCCAAGGATTGATTATGAGTATTCGGCAGAATATTCCAGAAGTAATTAAATCCGATATTGTTGATGGATGCTGAAATAGCCACACCAAGTGGATAATATAGAATAAGGATTGTAAAGTTCCGACGCAGAATCCATACACCCAATATAATGGGAATGACCATACCCAACAGAATGTTTCCTAACATGCCATTTTCCTCCAAAGCTTTGTTACTTCTGTAGTTTCACTATAAGCCGCATCAGCATTTATCGGATTTCTCTCACTTCAATACAAGTGGTGTTGTATAAGTTAACCAACTCCATGGGATATAATGCATATTAGCAAATTCGAAATAGGCATACGCCTTACTCGAAGTGAATGGACAAGTTTCGGTCATGAAAAAAGCCAAGTATAGAACGGCTACGGTTGAGGATGTTCATAAAAAGGTAGAGTGGCATATCAATAAGGATTTTATGAAAAAAATCCCTTCTCTTCGGATGAAAGAAGAGAAGGGATGATCGTAAACTACTGAATTATTGTCGAATTACTGGTGCTTGCTGAGAATATCAAATATGATCTTGGCATTATCTGTGTTGTCGATCAAACCAGCGAAGCGATGACTTGCCGGGCCGTAGGCATAGACCGGAACATCTTCACCTGTATGTCCACCTGTTGTCCAGCCGGTATATGAACGGTTATCAATAATCGCTTCAATAGCATTATCAATCTTTGTTACATCCGCACTTTTGGCTGCTTCGTTCACCGATTGAATCTCTTCAGGTTTCAACTCCAGTTTGAGATAACTTTTCAGTGTTTCTTCAACCGAAGCACCTTTTGCAATTTGTGCTGCCATGAAGTCAGGTGTGCGCAGTGCAGCTTTGATTGGGTCTACGAAGAAGTTGTATTCTCCGTCTTTTCCAAGCGTAAGTCCGCCCGTGGAGTGGTCGGCAGTAGCTACGACAAGTGTTTCACCGTCTTTTTTGGCAAAATCAATAGCTGCCTGAAATGCTGCTGCGAAATCATCCATTTCACTCATCGCGCCAACGATATCATTATCATGTCCTGCCCAGTCGATCTGGCTGCCTTCGACCATTAAAAAGAATCCTTTGTCGTTCGAACTGAGGCGATCAATCGCTGTATTGGTCATCTCAGCTAATGATGGAGTTGCAGCACTACGATCAATCAACTTGTCCAGCCCTCCGTCCGCAAACAGTCCAAGAACTTGTTGATTCTTATCAGCAAGGAGAGAGGAACGATCCGTCACATAGCTGAAACCGGCCTTCTGGAACTCCTTCGTCATGTCACGACCCTCACGTACAAAATTGGATTTCCCTCCACCCAGAAGTACATCCATCTTATGCTTGCCATTAATCAACTCATCATAATAATCGTCCGCAATAGCATCCATATTTTTTCGACTGATATCATGGGCACCAAATGCAGCTGGTGTGGCATGAGTGATCTCCGATGTAGCCACGAGTCCGGTGGCTTTCCCGTTTTCTTTGGCCTGCTCAAGTACGGTTTTGACTTCCTTCTGCTCAGGGTCAACCGCAATGGCCGCATTGTATGTTTTCACGCCCGCGGACATGGCCGTTGCCGCGGAAGCGGAATCCGTTACATTTTGTTTATCATCATCCGGATAGGTCATTTGTGCTCCAACCAGATAAGGGTCGAATACGGTTTTATCCATGCCCTTCGTCGAAGGATCATCTTTCATATAACGGTAGGCGGAAGTATAAGAGGTCCCCATGCCATCCCCAATGAGGAAGATGATGTTCTTGATTTGTTTTTTCTCCACACTTACAGCTTGAACGGCACTTGCTTGTCCGCCGGACAAGAGAGTAGAAGCCGATACAGCCAGAGTCAGCGCTACCGCTGGTAATACTCTTTTGGATAATTTCACAATGATTCCTCCTCGTAATATCTCAACAACAAAAATGAATGCATGAATCTATATTCATTTGTTCATCATTAAGAAGATTAGCATTTATATGTAAATGAACACCAAGAACTTTGTATACCTGAGGTAAAATAAACAAAATAAAGGCGATGTGATAATTCTTTGCATGAGGAGCAAGTCAAACATTCCAATCAGGGCAATATATTTCCTGCGATAGATTCACATGATCTTCTACATACGAGATTACAAAAATATACTCATTCCGCTGTTTTTGAAGTATGATACAACATAAGTAGAACGCTTTCATTTTTTATATTACTGTTAGTATACAATCAATTTCATTTTCAGGAGGCTCTTTACCATTGACCAAAACAACTCCAAATTATGATGGGTATCTCTTTGTACATTTTATTGGCGAACAACCAGACGGAGAGCAGGTTTATTTCTCCTATAGCGAGGATGGTCTTCACTGGAAGGACCTTAATGGCGGATCACCTGTGCTGTTTTCCGACCTTGGAGAAAAGGGGGTACGGGACCCTTTTCTGGTTCGTTCAGTCAAGGATAATAAATTTTATCTGATTGCTACGGATCTCTGCATCGCAAGCGGCAAAGGATGGACTCATGCCGTTAATGCCGGGAGCCGTGACGTAATTATATGGGAATCCAGCAATCTCGTGAACTGGTCATCCCCATGGAACGTTACACTAGGTGTTGAGGGCGCTGGATGTGTCTGGGCACCAGAAGCTGTGTATGATGAAATGGCAGATGAGTTTCTTGTATTCTGGGCTTCTGCGACGCAGGAACCTCAGGAGCAAGAACGAAAACAAAAAATATACAGCGCTCGTACAAAAGACTTTCGTACGTTTTCTGCATCGGAAAAATACATTGAGCGGGATAATCATATTATTGATACAACGATTCTTCCTGCGGATGGCTCTTATTATCGATACTCCAAGGATGAAACAACCAAAAACATACGGGTAGAAAAAGGAGACTCTCTCGACAATGGGGCATTTGTTACACTTCAAGCTCCGGTACTGGAGGCTATGGCAGGTGTGGAGGGACCTCAAATCTTTAAATTCAATGACCGGGAGGAATGGTGTCTGATCGTTGATCGATTTGCTGAAGGCAAGGGTTATCTTCCTCTGCTGACTACAGATCTGGGAAGTGGAGAATTCCGAATCGTCCCTGATGGTGAATTCGATATGGGAACGACTCAAAAGCGGCATGGAAGTGTCCTGCCAATCACAGCTGAGGAGTGCAGCCGGCTTCTCGCGGCTTTTGGGGATGGTCATCAGGTGCTTCCCGGACAATATGCCGATCCTGATGTCGCACAGTTTGGGGATCGCTAC
This sequence comes from Paenibacillus sp. FSL M7-1414, assembly GCF_038003195.1. NCBI lineage: Bacteria > Bacillati > Bacillota > Bacilli > Caryophanales > Paenibacillaceae > Paenibacillus > Paenibacillus sp. FSL M7-1414. The sequence continues at coordinate 3,599,262 of NZ_JBBOOS010000001.1, forward strand.
TATATGTATCCAACAACAGATGGCTTCGAGGGGTGGTCGGGGACACAGTTCAAAGTGTTTTCTTCTTCAGACCTGAAGCATTGGCAAGACGAAGGCGTGATCCTTGATCTGGGAACAGAGGATGTCGCCTGGGCAACCGGTAATGCCTGGGCACCGGCAATTGCCAGCCGTAACGAAAAGTTCTATTTTTATTTCTGTGGCAAAATGCGGAACGGCGACAGTGCCATTGGCGTTGCTGTAGCGGATACACCGATTGGTCCATTTCTGGCCGAGTCGCAGCCTTTAATCACAATGGAGCAGTTGAAACGTCTGGGTATTACTATGGGCCAAGCTATTGATCCCTCCATCTATGTCGAAGATGATGGAAGACCGTATCTGCTATTTGGCAATGGACATGGTGCCATTGTGGAGCTTGGTGAAGACATGATAAGTGTCGTTGAGGACACAATGAGCAATTTGGCAGGCTTGCATGATTTTCGTGAGGCGGTAACCGTGTTGAAGCAGGGTGGACTATACCATTTTACGTGGTCCTGTGATGACACAGGCAGTGAAGACTATCATGTGAATTACGGTACGGCAGAGCAGTTATACGGTCCAATTACCTATCGATACCCAATCCTGAGCAAAAATGTGGAGAAGGGCATGCTGGGCACAGGTCATCACTGTATATTTAATGATTCCGAAACGGGTCAATACCAGATTGCCTATCACCGTTTTGTCACCCCACTATCCAGATTTTCCTCTGGAAAGGGGTATCACCGCGAAATATGTATGGACCCGCTTCTGTTTGGTAAGGACGGACTGATTCAGCCTGTTATACTCTAATAAAAGACGTTCAGTTAAATCGCTATTTTATGAAGACCTGATACAGCATGATTGCCTGTCAAATGTCGCTTTTAGCGGTTTTGGCAGGCATTTTTATCATCCACCTGGAACAAGCCAAAACAGTAGGGTTGAGCGGGTATGGAACTTATTAAACGCATTAACTCCAGAATACATTTGACAGGAGATTCAATAAATCGTATTATTACGATATAACGATTTAGGAGGAATACTTTTGAACACTCCCGCTTTTGACAGCAATAACATTAAACAGTTCGATGAACCAGCTAATCTGCTGAAAGCTTTGTCTCACCCCATTCGTTTATGCATTGTGCGGGGACTGATGATGAAAAAAAAATGTAATGTTTCTTATATGCAGGAATGTCTGGATCTTCCCCAATCAACAGTCTCACAACACCTCCAGAAACTTCGTAGTGCAGGTATTGTTGCTACGGAGCGGAATGGTCTTGAAGTGAACTATGTGCTTGCCGATCAACGGGTTGAACAGATTATCAAAACTTTATTTGAAAAGGATGATTGTGAATCATGAGCAAAAAAGTACTCATTGTTGGCGGTGTAGCTGGAGGTGCATCTGCAGCTGCACGTCTTCGCCGTCTGGATGAACATGCCGAAATTATTATCTTTGAGAAAGGGCCCTACATTTCATTCGCCAATTGTGGTTTGCCTTATTATATAGGTGGCTCCATCGATGATCGAGAGCGTCTGCTGGTGCAAACGCCAAAAGGGATGGCAGATCGCTTTTGTATCGATGTGCGTACAAGAAGTGAGGTTGTAGCTATCGATTCGCAGAAGCGAGTGGTTAAGATACAGTCTCAGGAGCGCGGTGCATATGAAGAAAGCTATGACGAGTTGATATTATCACCAGGTGCAAAACCGATCATTCCCGATCTGCCGGGTAAGGACAATCCGCTAATTTATACCGTACGAAGTATTCCAGATATTGATCGGATCAAAGACCGGGTAAATTCTTCTAACAACCAGTCTTCGATCGTCATAGGCGGTGGGTTTATAGGCGTGGAAATGGCTGAGAATTTAAAGGAAGCTGGTCTGGATGTAACGCTGATTGAGGGGAACGCACAAGTACTCACACCCTATGATACCGAGTTAGCAGCCGCATTAGCACAGGAAATGGAGAATCATGGTGTAAACCTGCTGTTTTCCAAACGTGTTCAGGGATTTCATTCCCTAGAGCAGGGCATAGGGGTTGAACTTGCCGATGGTCATGTGTTGACAGCTGACATGGTTATTCTTGCGATAGGCGTAATGCCGGACACCTATTTTTTGAAAGATAGCGGCGTTTCGCTGGGTGCACGTGGACATATTATCGTAAATGAAGCCTTGGAAAGTAGTGTGCCACATATTTATGCTGTTGGGGATGCCATCGAAGTAACGGAAACTATTCATGGTACGAAGGCAACGATACCACTTGCCGGACCTGCCAACAAACAAGGCCGTATTGTTGCCGACCGTATCGCAGGGCTTCAATCTACCTACAAAGGAACACAAGGTACGTCCATTATCAAAGTATTTGGAATGACCGCAGCTACGACAGGCAGTAATGAAAAAACACTACAGCGCCTGGGCGTGGACTATCAAACCGTTATCGTACACCCTGCTTCTCATGCATCGTATTATCCAGGTTCAAGCGCAATTACTCTTAAGCTGCTGTTTACTCCGGAAGGTAAAATTTTGGGCGCACAAGCAGTCGGTTATGATGGAGTGGATAAACGAATTGATGATATTGCTGTAGCCATTCATTTTGGAGGACATGTACGGGATTTAACAGAGCTTGAACTGAGTTACGCACCACCTTATTCTTCTGCCAAAGATCCCGTAAATATGGTTGGATATGCAGCAGAGAATATGATCACTGGACGTGTTCAGACGTTCACCTATAATCAACTGGCTGATCGTCAGCCGGGGCAGTCGATACTTCTGGATGTTCGCAGTGAAATTGAGCATCAAAATGGTCATATTCCGGACTCAATCTCTATTCCAGTTGATGAGCTTCGTCAACGTTTAGATGAATTAGACCCATCCAAAGAAATCTGGCTATACTGTCAAGTCGGCTTACGTGGTTACACTGCTTCGCAAATTTTGCGCCAGCATGGTTTTAGTGTAAAAAACTTGAGTGGTGGTTATAAAACATACCGTCAAGCCCAGTTTAAGCCTGCTACATTTACTGCTGCAAAAAAAGACCGTCCTGAACCTGTGATAGACGCTAAGGAAAAGGAGTCTTTTCCCGCTGCCTCAACACAGCCGCAACGTATTGATCATGAGTTGAACGTATGTGGATTAAGTTGTCCTGGTCCGCTAATTCAGGTTAAGCAGAAAATGGATCAACTCTCGAACGGGGAAACACTTCGCGTGAAAGCTTCCGATCCAGGATTCTATGAAGATGTCAAAGCATGGGCCACAATGTCGGGTTCCACAATCTTGCAGTTGGAAAGACTGAAAGGCGGTACAATTGAGTCTGTCATTGCCAAAAATACAGCACAACCCGTATCCAATGCCCCAATCAGCGATCCTGCCAGCACGATGGTTGTTTTCAGTGGTGATCTGGACAAAGCGATCGCTTCACTCATTATTGCAAATGGGGCAGCAGCCAGTGGACGGAAAGTAACCCTATTTTTCACGTTTTGGGGATTGAGTATTATTCGCAAGCAGCAACCGCAGAAGTTATCCAAAACTATGATCGGCCGTATGTTTGATATGATGTTACCTCGCGGGAGCCAGAGGCTTGGCATGTCCAAAATGAATATGCTCGGAGCAGGCCCGAAGATGATCCGTGGTTTGATGAAAAAACATCATGTGCCTTCGTTGGAAGAATTGATAGAGAGCGCAATTGCACAAGGAGTAGAGATCGTTGCCTGCCAAATGTCTATGGATTTAATGGGAATTCAGCGTGAAGAATTAATAGACCAAGTCAAAATTGGTGGTGTAGGTTACTATCTTGGACAAGCATCACAAGCCAATCATAATCTGTTTATTTAAAAAATTATCACAAACTCCAAAAAGCGTTGATTCGAATTCGAACCAACGCTTTTTGGACTTAATCATCAAGTAAACATTGACTTCATTTTTTTGATATTATAATATAAGCATACACTTATATGTGATTAAAGGAGGAAGTGCTATGGATTCTATGCAAGAGGTAGCGGATAAGCTTAAATTGCTGGGTGATAAAACACGCCTTACGATCCTTACACTCCTCAAAGAACGTGAATGGTGCGTGTGTGAATTTGTAGAGATTTTAGACATGTCACAACCTGGAATTAGTCAACATTTGCGCAAACTGAAGGATCAAGGCTTGGTTAAAGAAAATAAACGTGGTCAGTGGGTATACTACTCTTTAAATGTAGAGAATACACCCTATATTACATCTGTCCTGGAATTGATGCCGGATACAGCAACTATTCTTAAATCGTTAAATAAAGAAAACTTTACTTCAGGGTGTAATTAATTTTTGTTCAATATATAAGCATATCATTATATACAAATATAAAAAAAGATGAACTGAAAGGGGGTGTATGGTTTTGTTTTCTACGCTGTTAGCCTGCATTATCTTTTTGATTACACTTGTACTCGTTATTTGGCAGCCTAAAAACCTGTCCATTGGTTGGTCTGCTTGCGGAGGAGCAATCCTTGCTTTACTTGTGGGTGTGGTCAATTTGGAAGATGTATGGGATGTGACACAAATCGTATGGAATGCCACGCTTGCTTTTGTCGCAATCATTCTGATCTCATTAATTCTGGATCGTATCGGCTTTTTTGAATGGGCTGCCTTACATATGGCCAAAGCCGCTCATGGCAATGGTGTAAGAATGTTTGTTTACGTCTCCATCCTGGGAGCGGTGGTTTCTGCTTTCTTTGCCAATGATGGAGGCGCACTGATTCTAACGCCGATTGTTCTAGCCATGGTACGTGCACTGAATTTCGATGAGAAAAAAGTATTTCCATTCATTATCGCCAGCGGATTTATTGCGGATACAACTTCCTTGCCTCTGGTTGTAAGTAACCTGGTCAACATTGTGTCTGCCGATTTCTTTGGTATTACGTTTATGGAATACGCAGGAAGGATGTTTGTTCCAAATCTGTTCTCACTGGCGGCGAGTATCAGCGTACTGTATCTCTTTTTCCGCAAGAGTATTCCCAAACGATTTGATGCAAGTGAATTGAAACCTCCGGTAACTGCCATTAAGGATATGAAGATGTTTCGGTTGTCGTGGGTGGTGTTAGGGGTTCTGCTTATTGGATACTTTACCAGTGAATATATCGGAATTCCCGTATCTTTTGTGGCAGGTATTGTCGCGATATTCTTCCTGATCATGGCTTCCCGCAGTTCTGCTGTACCGACTACATTGGTTGTCAAAGAAGCGCCGTGGGCCATCGTATTTTTCTCCATCGGTATGTATGTCGTGATTTATGGTCTACGTAACGTAGGTTTGACCGATCTGTTGGCCGTAGTCATTCAGGCTGTGGCGGATCAAGGATTGTTCGCTGCAACAATGGGTATGGGCTTTATCGCGGCAATCATCTCATCCCTGATGAACAATATGCCTACCGTGTTGATTGATGCGCTTGCCATTGATGCAACCACAGCTACAGGGACTGTTCGGGAGGCGCTTATCTATGCCAATATTATTGGATCAGACCTGGGTCCCAAGATTACCCCGATTGGTTCACTCGCGACCCTGCTTTGGCTTCATGTGCTGAGCACCAAAGGTGTCAAAATCTCATGGGGCACTTACTTCAAGACAGGTATCATTATCACCATTCCGACTCTGCTTATTACGCTAGTGGGTCTGTATCTGTGGTTAAGCATTCTATAAAAGCAATCTATAATTCAAATAACGAGGAGACGATGAACATGAGTAAAAAAACACTGTACTTCCTGTGCACAGGTAACTCTTGCCGGAGTCAAATGGCCGAAGGCTGGGCCAAGAAATATCTGAGTGAGGACTGGAATATCTATAGCGCAGGAATTGAGGCCCACGGTCTGAATCCAAAAGCGGTTGAAGCCATGAACGAAGTTGATCTGGACATTTCAACTCAAACCTCGGACATCATTGATTCAGAGTTGTTGAACAACGCTGATTTCGTAGTCACGTTGTGTGGGGATGCAGCAGATAAATGTCCAATGACGCCTCCACATGTGAAGCGAGAACACTGGGGATTTGATGATCCTGCCAAAGCGCAAGGTACAGATGAAGAGAAATGGGCCGTATTCCAAAGGGTTCGTGACCAGATCGGGGAACGCATTAAAACATTTGCTGAAACCGGAAAATAATACAAACCTGCCTGAGCAGGATAATTGAATGCGTACCAATAGAATGCCACGATGAGTGGCATTTTTTTGTTCAAAAAAAATGAACGTTTCATTCAGAAACGGTTCTTTGACTTACATTTAACAGCAACATAGAGTGATGACAAGGACGGTGGTTGATTTAGCTAGGCAAATGAGAAGCATATATACCCTTGACTTTCCCCTGTACGGGAAACTATATACTCGCATTATGTTAAAAGATTGGAGATGATATGTTGTTCAAAATCAGTGCGTTTTCCAAGCTAAGTAGGGTCTCATTAAAAACACTGCGTTATTATGACCAGATTGGCATACTTAAGCCGAGAAAGGTAGATCACGATACGGGTTACCGTTACTATTCCGCAGATCAGCTTCTCGAGCTCAACCGAATCTTCATTTATAAAGAATTGGGGTTCACGTTGCCACAAATCACACAGCTGTTACAGGAGCATATTACATTGGAGAATATTCAAGGCATGTTTAAGCTAAAAAGAAGCGAAATTCAGCAGATTATCGATACGGAACAAGCCAAACTCGTCCGGATTGAGGAACGCATGCAGCTTATAGAGGAAGAGGGGCACGTCGAAACTGGACAAGAAATTCGAATCAAAGAGGAGGGTGCTCGGCAGTTTCTTTTTCAGACAGGGTGCGGGAGGGAAGAGGATATCCCGAGTTTATTTCATCAGTTTGATCAATCATTAACAAAAGAAATGCGCCAACTGATCGACGGACCTCAGGTTGTTTTGTGGAAAGAAATCGCAGGACAAGAGGAAGAGTTCGAGTTTGAAATAGGTTACTTCTTAACCTGTGAGCTGCGATCACCTCCCGACCCATTTCAACAGCGGACTCTTCCTGCCGAGCCCATGATGGCCACCATAGCTTATCGTTCCAATGCCACCTTTGCCTGTAAAGCCTGTGTTCATCTAGCTACATGGATTGAGAATAATAACTATCAGATCAAGGAGAACGGAGCTGGTAGGGAATTATATTTACCCTTATCTCAAGAACAAGATGTACAGTTTATAGAAATACAAATTCCAATACTAAATAGATAACTAGAGAAGACGGAGTGGATTAAAGTGAAAAATAAATGGATTATATATATCTTGGCATTGGCTGTTTTTCTGATCGGAACCCTTGAATACATTATTACAGGAGTCATTGAAATGATCGCCTCAGACTTGAGCGTATCTACTTCCGAAGTGGGTTTACTGGTGACTGTATTTGCTCTGGCAGCGGCCATTATCGCTCCGATTCTCATTGCAATTACAATAAATATGGATCGCAAGAAGTTACTGTTGTCCGCCCTCAGTGTGTTTATTGCCAGCAACGGACTTATGCTTGTTGACCTTTCTTATGAAACTTTACTATGGGTGCGAATTATTCAAGGGGCTAGCGGAGGAGTGGCTACCGTAGTAGCGATGGCCGTATCGACACGACTGGTTGAAAAAGAAAAAAGGGGCAATGCCATCGGCATCATTTTGATGGGGCTAAGCAGTTCGCTAGTGCTCGGTGTCCCATTGGGCACATTTTTTAGTGAAATGTTTGGATGGAGAGTTCTATTTATATTCATTGGATTGTTAAGTGTTCTTCCATTACTTATTATCTACAAAAAGGTTCCGGCAATCAAAGAGGAAGAAAAGATCACCCTCAGAATGCAGCTCTCCATTTTAAAAAATCCACTCATTCTGACTGCCTTGCTTATTACATTATTGTATATCGGCGGCTATTCGACACTGTTCACGTATATTACGCCTTTCTTGCAAGCTACATCCACTCTTACTATGACCGAGATAAGCGGTGTTCTGTTTCTCGCGGGAATTTGCAGCTTTGTCGGATCAAAAGTGGGCGGACAATTGGCAGATGCAAAGGGATCAAAGTTTACAATTTGTCTAGGCCTTCTGTTACAAGGCATAACTCTTCTTTTGTTTGCTCTAGCTGGAGTTAATCTTATGATGTTAATCTTGGTTTTAATGATTTTTATGTTAGCAACGTGGAGCATATCTCCGGCCCAGCAACTATATCTGGTTACACTGGCACCTCGTAATCCTGACATTGCCCTTAGCGTAAATACGTCGTTTATCCAGTTTGGTTTTGCACTGGGATCTGGATTAGGTGGGATTGTGATCAGTCGTACATCTGTCCTGTATTTGAATTGGTTGGGTTTTGGAGCTGTAGGAATTGCTTTACTTCTTGCCATACTGCTATTTAAGAAATCGAGAAGCAGAACTGGAACTCCAGATCCAGTGTAATTTCAATGATGGGTAATTCTTGCTTATGAGTAAAATAAAAAGAGGATCTCTTCAGCATTCACTGCTCAAGAGATCTTTTTGGCCTATAACAAAGTTATAACAAGAATCACGTGTGTTTTGCGTATCACAATATGATAATTGATCAATCATGCTTGAGAATATGTCATTGCATCATACAGTCTAAAACCTTAACTTAAAATGACAGCAGAGAACGCTAACAACCTCGATGACGTTTATACCGATTAAATGGCTAAAGTATGTAAACGCCCATTGGACAGAGTGGGAATTTTTCCATTGATCTAAATACATCCCCCTTAAAAGTGAGATTTATATCCCAACTCTGTTAAGTCAGCCGGGACACCTTCATGTCGTTTATGAAACTGTTTAGGCGAGGAACCGGTCATTTGTTTGAACTGCCTGCAAAAATGCTCGACATTACGGTAACCGCATCGATCGGCAATCTCTGCAACCGTATACAAATGATGTCTGAGATATTCTTTGGCCAAACGTATTCTGCTATGAATAACATCCTCCATACACGAGAGGCCAAACGATTTCTTGTACATCAACTGCAAGTACCCCGGACTGACGTTTATGATCTTCGCCATTTCTGATATTGTCCAAGGATGGCTGGGATGGTTATGAATTGCCGTTCGAAGCTTCAACAGAGGATAGTGCTGAGGACTAATATCCTCTTGGACACAAGACTCAAGCAATTTATTGAACAAGGTTCGCAGCAGGCAATTGATGGATGATTCCCGGTAATCGTTCTGAAAAGAATGCTCTGCAACAAGCAATTGGAACAGCTTATGACAGTATTCCGGATCATCCAGTGGGAAAGGTGTGCCTGGCGGAAGGGAGGTATCGGTTACAAACGGTTCATCACTTTCAAAACGAATCCAATCATTTATATAGCGCTCTGAACAAGCCCGATAATATATTTTTTGATACGGTTTGAAAAGTACAGCACAATGAGCCGGGTATTCCTTAAGTTGTCCATCAACCCAAAACTGGGCAGGGGTCTGTGTAATGACTAATAACCAGGCATCATGCCCTTCAGGGATATCAAAAACAAAATGATTCTGATGTACCGCGTCACATTCAACGTAAAAAATAGATGTCATGGTTCTTCCCCTTTATCTTTAAGTTGTAGAAAAGAATAACCCATACACTACTTAAGCTATTTTCTATTATACGAGAGTTATCTTTATTTCATAGAACGAATGTACTATTACAATTATATGAGGAGTGTAGCTGGAATGAACAAGCAGGGGTTCAACCCATATCTTCCATCCTGGGAGTACGTACCTGATAGTGAGCCTTATGTATTCAATGAAAGAGTGTATGTGTATGGTTCACATGACCGTTTTAACGGACATGCCTTCTGTCTGAACGATTATGTATGCTGGTCTGCACCGGTGAATGACCTGGGGAATTGGAGAAATGAAGGGGTGATCTACCGAAAAACAGATGACCCGTTGAATCCGAATGGCCATATGTGCTTGTATGCGCCAGATGTTACGCTGGGTCCTGATGGGCGGTATTATCTGTATTATGTGCTCGATAAGGTACCCGTTGTTTCGGTGGCTGTATGTGATGCACCTGCTGGCAAATATGAATTCTATGGTTATGTACAATATGGCGACGGCACTCGTCTGGGCGAAAGAGAAGGGGACGAGCCCCAGTTCGATCCCGGCGTGATGACTGAAGGACAGCACACTTATCTGTATACCGGCTTCTGTGCGGCCGGAGACCAATCAAGACATGGCGCGATGGCCACGATGCTAGGTCCGGATATGCTGACGATTGTAGAAGAACCCATATTCGTAGCACCGAGCGAGCCTTACAGTGAGGGCAGCGGTTATGAGGGCCATGAATTTTTTGAGGCGCCTTCCATTCGGAAGAGAGGTGATACCTACTATCTGGTGTATTCCTCCATCGTTATGCATGAATTATGTTATGCCACCAGTCGATTTCCAAATAAAGGATTTACATATCAGGGCGTCATCGTAAGCAACTGTGATCTCCATATCAACTCCTACAAACCTGCTGACAAACCCATGTATTATGGAGGCAATAACCATGGCAGCATTGTGGAGATCAACGGAGACTGGTATGTCTTCTATCACCGTCATACCAATGGGGACGCATTCAACCGGCAGGGCTGTATTGAGAAGATATCTTTTGCAGAGGACGGCAGCATTCCTCAGGTGGAAATGACCTCCTCTGGTCCAAGTGGGAGACCGCTTGAAGGAAAAGGCGAGTACCCCGCATATCTTGCATGTAATCTTTTGACCAAAGATGATCAGAAGTACACTGGAGGTTTTGGGGCAGGAGCCTGGCTGGACAGCCGCTTTCCAAAGATCACCCAGGATGGTAGAGACGGTGATGAAGAAGTCGGATATATCGCCAATATGGTTGAATCCGCAACGGCAGGTTTTAAATACTTTGATTGCCGAGGAATTCGCCAGGTCTCGATCAAGGTACGGGGATATTGTCACGGGGTATTTGAGGTCAAAACCGCATGGGACGGTCCTGTCCTGGGTACAATCCCGGTACATTTCACCAATCATTGGAAACCCTATTCAGTCGAGATGACCATTCCGGATGGTATACAAGCTTTGTATTTTACGTACAGAGGTTCTGGAAGTGCAAGCCTTGCATCATTTATTTTAGCGTAATCCTCAAACACATGATCTAAGCAATCCAGACAAAACAAAGCAGCTGCTGGTCATCCAGTAGCTGTTTTGTTGACCGATCAGCCTATGCGGCTCAGATAGTTGGTTTTTTTATGATTAAACTTTTAGTCATCCGCATCGTTGGCTTCTCCGGCCTGTTGCGAATGGCTGCGATATTCGCTTGGCGCGATGCCTGTCCACCGCTTGAACTGGCGGCTGAAATGCGCATTGGTCTTATAACCCAGCATCATCGCAATATGGTCTATGTTCAAGTCGGTTTGCTTTAACAGCCGCTGCGCTTCGTTCAGAAGGGTTTCGGATAGAAACTTGCGTGGAGCGATGCCGTATACCTCCCGAAAAATACGATTAACCTGTGACGGGCTTATGCTCAGCGATTTGGCAATGTCCTGAATCCAGGTTCGATCGCTCTCCTGAATTTCCCCGTGAAGATGGATATACCTTACCGAATCCTCAATGTGCTCAGCAATCTGATGGGCAATGGTTTCTTTTCTCGACAACGTAACGGAGGCTTGCTGAGATAACTGACCGACCAGGGAACCGAGCAGTTCAAACACGGCGGCGTGTACCTTCATTTGTTTGGAGGAAGATAGCGAGCTAGACAAATGCTCTGTAGCCAAACTATACAAGGTAGACAGGGAAGGTGAGAGCCCCAGAGCCAAATTCGAATTTGCCGGATAATAGATGTCTTTGCAACGGTTAAGTTCTCTGCAAAAGGATGTATCGTGTATGCTGAAATGCACGGAAAAATAAGTGAACCCCTCCGGTCCGGCTCCGGTGCAAGAGTGGGTCATACCAGGCCGGATGAACAGAAGGTCACCAACCGACTGACGATAAGACTGCCCGTTGACAACCATGTTCATCTGCCCGTCCATCATCCAGTGCACTTCATACATTGAATGTTCATGAGACGGATAAGTCCAGCTTGAATCTACTTTTCTTGCATGCAGCCCCAATAATTGAAAAGACATGCGAACATCGGGTAGACGACCTAAATACACAGCATCCGAAAGCTTGGTCACAGCAAACCAACCCCCTTGTACTATTCTATATACCAACATCCTGTCATCGGATTGTCCTCGTAAATTATCTTTAGTTTAATGGATCTAACCTCATCTTAACAGAAAAAAATGCGTGAAAAGGGTAAATCGTCGGAGTGATTAGAACATCGTCATGAACCATAGCGGGTGCTATGGTAGTATTATCAACCCGATGGGGAAAAATGGAGGCAAGCTTGAATGAGAATTATTCGATTTCTGGACGGACAACAGAAGTGGCTGGCAGCCGTTACGGATGATGAACAAGCGTATCGTTTGCCACAAGCAGATTTTATGACTTTGATCTATCAAGCAAGAAAGCAGGGGATTTCTCCAGTTCAACTTGTTGAAAGCGCTTTTAAACCATTAAACAAGTTAACTGACGATTGGACTTCCTTACATCTAATCACTCCATTGGAAGCTCCGGAAGTATGGGCGGCGGGTGTGACTTATCAGCGTAGCCGGGAAGCGCGAAATTATGAAGCAACGGAAGGCAAGCTAGATGCAAAGACCTTTTACGATAAAGTTTACGATGCCGAAAGACCGGAGATCTTTTTTAAATCTACAGCAGCCCGCACCGTCGGGCCCAATGAGGCTGTCACACTTCGCAGCGATTCCAATTGGCAGATCCCTGAGCCGGAGCTGGGGTTGGTGCTTGCCGGGGATGGCAGCATTGTGGGATACATCGTTGGCAATGACATGAGTTGCCGCGATATTGAAGGGGAGAATCCGCTGTATCTACCGCAAGCAAAAATGTGGCGCAATTCCTGCTCGATAGGGCCAGCCATTCGTCTAGCGGAAACGGTGCAGAATCCATATGCGTTCAGCATCGTCTGCGAAATATATCGCGAAGGTGAAATAGTTGTCAAAAGCGAGGCAAGCACAAGTGAGTTAAACCGAAAACTCGATGAGCTGGTCTCTTTTCTGGCCAGAGATAACGATCTCTTTGACGGTACGGTGTTATTAACAGGCACAAGCATTGTGCCCCCTAATGATTTTACACTTGCACCAGGGGACCGCATTGAAATATCCATTAGCGATATCGGGACACTTATTAATCCAGTCATTTCAAACTAATGTACAAGGAGGATGAATGCAATGACCACATTTCAGGTAGAGCAGACATACAGCAATTACATTAACGGAGAATGGGTGAAGGCGACATCCGGTGAAACCGAACCGAGCATCAACCCGGCGAATCGGAAGGAGGTAGTTGGCTACGTACCCACCTCAGGCGTAGAGGATCTGAACCGGGCTGTTGCAGCCGCGAAGGAAGCAGCAAAAGATTGGCGGAGGTTATCGGGCGCGGAACGCGGAAACTATCTATTTCAAGCAGCCAATGTGCTGGAACGCCGGGCCGATGAAGTTGCAGAGGCGATGACCAGGGAAATGGGCAAAACACTCCCAGAAGCTAAAGGAGAGACACTGCGCGGTGTAGCAATCTTAAGGTATTACGCCGGAGAAGGCATGCGAAAAACTGGGGATGTCATTCCATCAACGGACAGCGAAGCACTGATGTTTACGACTCGCGTACCCCTTGGCGTTGTTGGGGTTATTGCTCCTTGGAATTTCCCGGTAGCCATTCCGATTTGGAAAACGGCTCCGGCCTTGATTTACGGCAATACGGTTGTGTTGAAGCCTGCTCAGGAAACTGCGGTCACTGCAGCTAAAGTAATGGAATGTTTTGAAGAGGCGGACATTCCGGCAGGCGTTCTTAATCTGGTATGCGGCAGGGGCTCAGTGATCGGGTCTGCACTTGCTGAGCATCCGGATGTGGGCGGAATAACGTTCACAGGTTCCAATGAAGTGGGCAAACGGGTCGGCGGCGCAGCACTGGCACGTGGGGCCAAGTATCAACTTGAAATGGGTGGGAAAAACCCGATTATTATCGCGGCTGACGCCGACCTGGATTTGGCTGTGGAAGCCACGATCAGCGGTGGGTTGAAATCGACCGGGCAAAAATGTACGGCCACCAGCAAGGTCATTATTGAACGAAAAGTATACGATGCCTTCAAAGAAAAGCTGCTCTCGCAAATCCAGGAAATTCGGCTGGGTGACGGCATGTCTTCTGGAAGCTGGATGGGTCCATGTGCAAGCGAAGGACAGCTCAATACCGTGCTGAGTTATATTCAAAAAGGCCAAGATGAAGGTGCCGTTCTGCTCACTGGTGGAAAAAGAGGGGACGGTCCGGGATTAGAAGAGGGATTCTATGTGCAGCCGACCGTATTTGAAGGGGTCGAATCCCATATGTCCATCGCCCGGGAAGAAATCTTTGGCCCAGTTCTGGCCTTGTTTGCGGTAGATTCCCTGGAGGAAGCCATCGAAGCGGCTAATGATAGCGATTATGGCTTGAGTGCTTCCATCTATACACAGAACGTCGGAGCCATGTTGTCTTTCATCCGGGACATGGATGCAGGACTGGTCAGAATTAATGCAGAAACAGCCGGCGTAGAGCTGCAGGCTCCGTTTGGCGGAATGAAGATGTCAAGTTCACACTCCAGAGAACAGGGGCAAGCGGCTATCGAGTTTTTCACGGCCATCAAAACGGTCTTTGTGAAGTCATAAACTGTGGGAGGCAACCATGTACGAACAGATTACGTCGATTATGGGAGAGACCGCGTCCAACTGCTTCGATATCATAGCACATGCTCCAGGGGCTGCCGGACGTCTGCCTTTAACGGATGATTTGCTGCGGAATGCTCCAAGCGGCGACTTGTTTGGCATGTCCCAGAATGTTGGAATGGGCTGGAAGCCCGGGGAATTGAACGGAAAACAATTTCTGATCTTGAGTACACAAGGTGGCATACGCAATGAAGACGGCAGCCCGGCAGCACTCGGTTACCATACCGGCCACTGGGAGGTCGGCCTGCTGATGAAGGCTGCCGCAGAAGAACTGTCACGCCGGGGAGGAATCCCGTTTGCTGGATATGTCAGCGATCCGTGTGACGGCAGATCACAGGGGACGACCGGCATGTTTGACTCGCTTCCGTACCGGAACGATGCCGCTATGGTATTTCGCAGACTGATTCGCTCGCTGCCAACTCGTAAAGGCGTGCTTGGTGTCGCCACTTGTGACAAAGGTCTTCCAGCGATGATGCTCGCACTTGCCGGCATGCCGCAATTGCCTGGTGTAATCGTTCCCGGTGGCGTCACACTTCCACCTACCGATGGAGAGGATGCCGGTAAAATTCAGACCATCGGTGCACGGTACGTCAACGGGGAACTTTCTCTGGAAATGGCTTCGGATTTAGGATGTCGAGCTTGTGCTACACCGGGAGGAGGCTGTCAGTTTCTAGGTACCGCGGCTACGGCCCAGGTTGTAGCAGAGGCACTGGGTATGACAGTGCCACATGCCGCGCTTGCACCTTCCGGGCAGCCCATCTGGTTTGAAATGGCGCGCCAATCGTCACGTGCACTCATCCATATGGAGTCACTGGGGATGCGGATGGCAGACATTGTCACCGATGCATCCATTCGCAATGCGATGACCGTTCATGCCGCGTTTGGCGGATCGACCAATCTGCTTCTTCACATACCGGCGATTGCCCATGCCGCCGGTTTAACCATACCCGCGGTACAGGACTGGATACAGGTCAACAAAAATGTTCCAAGGCTGGTTAGCGCCCTACCAAACGGACCGATCTTTTATCCGACCATACGTGTCTTTCAGGCAGGAGGTGTACCGGAGGTCATGCTACACCTCAGACAGCTTGGTCTGTTGGATGAGTCTGTACCAACGGTTACAGGTACTTCATTGGGTCAGGTACTGGACTGGTGGGAATCGTCGGAACGCCGTCATCTCATGCGGAAGCAGTTAAAAGAGCAGGACGGCATCGATCCAGACAGTGTCATCATGAGTGTAGAACACGCTCAGCGGCTTGGAATCTCATCGACCGTAACATTTCCAACCGGGAATATCGCTCCGGAAGGTTCAGTCATCAAATCCACCTCTATTGATCCTGCTGTATTGGATGAACATGGCGTATATCGTCATCGTGGAAGAGCAAAGGTTTTTACCACTGAACGTGAGGCGATCCATGCGATTAAGACCGGAGGTATTCTGGCTGGAGACGTTGTTGTGCTTCTTGGGCGAGGTCCATCGGGAACCGGAATGGAGGAGACGTACCAGCTTACATCTGCGCTTAAACATTTGCCTTTTGGCAAATACGTGTCACTGATTACGGATGCCCGGTTCTCCGGTGTTTCCACCGGAGCGTGTATTGGTCATGTTGGCCCCGAAGCGCTGGCAGGCGGACCGATTGGCAAGTTGCGGAACGGAGACCTGATTGACATCACGGTTGATCGTAATACGCTGGAGGGTAGCATTAACTTTGTCGGAGAAGGCGATCTGGAGTTTTCGCCGGAAGAAGGTGCTCTCATCCTGGCACAAAGGCCCTTTCATCCAGATATGAGACCTGATGAAGCTTTGCCGGATGATACAAAGCTCTGGGCTGCATTGCAATCGGTCAGCGGTGGTACTTGGAGAGGAAATGTATATGATGTAGAGCGGATCGTAACCGCCCTGGAAGCCGGCAAAAAAGCTCTGGGCTGGTACTGATATCCACCTTTTGTGTATCTGTTGTTGTACAGATCATTACTTTCATACCGGAGGTTTCTTCCATGAATAAGATCAAGAAAATGATCACCAATCCCATCCTTCCCGGTTTCCATCCCGATCCGTCCATCTGCCGAGCAGGGGAGGATTATTATATCGCTACTTCCACCTTTGAATGGTTCCCTGGTGTACGGATTCACCATTCCCGGGATCTGGTTCATTGGCGGCCCATCGCTTCTCCGCTGACTCGTGTAACGCAGTTGAACATGGAGGGCAACATTAATTCCGGAGGCGTATGGGCACCCTGTCTTAGTTACGACAACGGTGTGTTTTACCTGATCTACACCGATGTCAAAAGCCGGGTAGGCGCTTTTAAAGATACCCACAATTACCTTGTGACAGCAACGGATATCAAGGGTCCTTGGTCCGATCCGGTGTATCTGAACAGCAGCGGTTTTGATCCTTCCCTGTTTCATGATGAAGACGGGCGTAAGTGGCTGGTCAATATGATATGGGATCACCGTAAGGGCAAAAATCGGTTTGCAGGCATCGTTCTTCAGGAATATTCCGTCCAGGAACATAAGCTGATCGGACCGGCCATGAACATATTTAAGGGAACAGAATTAGGCCTGACCGAAGCACCCCACCTGTATAAACACAAGGACTATTATTATCTCATTACGGCTGAAGGTGGAACCGGTTATGAGCATGCGGTTACCTCAGCACGTTCCCGTACGTTACAAGGTCCTTATGAGGTCGATCCTGCCAATCCGATCCTCACTTCATACGGCAGACCGGATTTAGCTCTGCAAAAGGCAGGCCACGGTAGTCTGGTCGAAACGCATACCGGCGAATGGTACATGGCTCATCTGGTCGGACGACCCGTTCAGCACAAATATTGCATTCTTGGACGTGAGACCGCACTTCAGCCATGTACGTGGAGTGAGGACGGCTGGCTGAGACTTGCGAGCGGTGACCGATATCCGGAGGTTCAGGT
The DNA here is from genome assembly GCF_038003195.1 of Paenibacillus sp. FSL M7-1414. NCBI lineage: Bacteria > Bacillati > Bacillota > Bacilli > Caryophanales > Paenibacillaceae > Paenibacillus > Paenibacillus sp. FSL M7-1414. Next base: position 3,616,947 of record NZ_JBBOOS010000001.1, read on the forward strand.
GCCTGCACCGATGAACCAGTCCCATCCGTTTGAGCCGATTGTTGAAATGGATCATTTCGATCACTTTGAGCTTCGGCATGATTGGAATACACTTCGCATTCCACCCGATTCAACTTGGCTCAGCTTGACGGAACGTCCCGGTTACTTACGCTTGCACGGCATGGAGTCAATGAGTTCAACTCACAGGCAAAGCATGATCGCACGGAGACTTCAGGCCTTGGAGTGTGAAGCCGAGACGTGTCTGGAATTTGCGCCGGACCATCCACAGCAAATGGCCGGATTGATTTTGTACTACGATACCCAGGACTATCTCTATTTACGTGTAACTTATCATGAAGAGAAAGGGCTCTGCCTGGGGATTATTCAGTCCAAATACGGGGTATACGACGAACTGCTGGAGGATATTCCGCTAGAGTTGGTGAGCACGCTCCGTTTAAAGGCTGTGGTGGATCAAGATCGCACCCGCTTTTATTATGCGTTAAATAGTGATTCATCCTGGAATACAGCAGGCGAGTGGGTTGATATCACACATCTGTCCGATGAATCTCCGGAGTATATCCGGTTTACGGGAACCTATATCGGTCTTTGTGTGCAGGATCTAGGTGGAACCCGAAAACATGCCGATTTTGATTACTTTATGTATAAAGAAACAAAGCATGCAGTGAATGCATTAGGCCATATAGATTCTGCGGATGGTGTGTCTGGAGAGTTATCATGAAATTTATAATATTGTGTCATATTATCCAAATATTATAATATGAACTCGTGCTAAAATATTTCTATTCGGATAAAGCAGCGCCCCCTTGTGAAGGGGGCTGCTTTATTAAGTAGGGATGAATAACTATATAATAATATGATATTATGTTTGTCGGTAACAGGTCGAATATAATAGTTGGAGGCATATTATGAAATTATATAAAGTTGTTCAACCCCATAATTCAAACTATCCTGATCCCATCGTTTTAGCTAAAGGAGATACGATCCTATATGGGAGAGAAGATACTGAATTCCCCAACTGGATTTTCTGTGAATCCTTGCATTCTAAAAAATGCGGCTGGGTACCAAAGCAAATTTTAAGCACTCCCAATGAAGAACAGATCGCGACTGCATTATCAGATTATTCTGCACACGAATTAACCGTAAAACCCGGCATCATCGTTACAAAAGAATTTGAACTAAATGAATGGAGTTTTGTTCATACCGCAGAGGGTGAGAGGGGCTGGTTACCAAATAAGGTATTGACTCCATCGGAATTATAATCGAAGGCATAGAGAAACTTACTCTGCATCATAATTGGATTGTTTCGCAGTTGTAATGGTCTCGTTCGTAATTAGGCATGCATGTACCTTGAGGATTTTATTCCTCTCGTGTAAATGCATGCCTGTTTTTTTATTTGTGCTTTAAATCCCCTTGTGATTTTGCGTCCTGTTGGTGTCTGGGCATGTCCCTGAGTAATCAGGAGCATCTGCTCCATCTGCAACTAGCCTGTTATCTAAAGCAGACATATCGTTCATTGTGATGTTCACAAATCAACTTACTTGAGATCAAGATTCAAACGTGTTACCGACATAATGAAAAGAGTGAATATGCGTTTTGGTGAGATCAATCACGTTTTTGATAAATGCCTCACGTGATTCACGATATCCGCTTAATATCCAATTATTTAATAGTCCAAAAAAACCGTAGGCGGTATAGTACTTGAAATAGTCCATATTAACTGGGGAGTTGTTGATCGTCTCAAAGACAAATTGCTCCTGATAGATTTTGAGTATGGTTTGCGGAAAGCCTGTATGTAGACCGGGTAACGTATCATCGTATTGAATCAGTTCGAAGAAATCACGGTGCTCGTAGATATAATCCACGATTTGAAAAGATTCGGCATCCAGCTTGTTTGTTGAAACCTTTTGACCGTGCCAATAGGGTTTGCCTACTGCGCCCCTCAATCCTTCGAGTGTCAAAATCAACAACTCTTCGGCGAGAATATATTTATCCTGATAGTGTAAATAAAACGTGCTGCGATTATAACCCGCCTGATCAACGATGTCTTTGACAGAAACACCATGGAATCCTTTTTTCTTAATGAGCTGAATCAGAGCAGTTTTTAGGTGCTCCTTGGTTCGATTACGATGTTGAGATGTCACAATAAGTTCATTATTCATTCAAAAAAACTCCTATAAATATAGACATAGTTTTATAAAGTGTCTACGAGTTAGACACTTGGTCACATCTTAATGATTGGATTGTTACAATTTTAAGCATAGAATTAGTTTTGTAAACATCATATAGCACTATTTATATAGGCGCTATTCAAAATATTATACTGGGGGATTTATTCATGGGCAAACTTCAAGATAAAGTTGCAGTCATCACAGGAGGAGCATCCGGGATTGGTGCAGCGACAGCTCGCTTATTCGTTTCCGAAGGAGCTAAAGTGGTCTTGGTGGATCTAAATGAAGAAAAAGGCAAGGCGTTTGAGCAGGAACTGAAAGCGCTTAAAGCAGAGGCTCTCTTTATTAAAGCAAACATAACAAGTGAAGAAGAGGTTTCTGAGATTTTCAAACAAACTGTAGAAGCATTTGGTCAAGTGGATATTGTATTCAACAATGCGGGAATCGGACGTGTTCATCCTACGCATGAGCTTGATTATGCCGAATGGCGCAATACAGTCAATGTTGACCTGGACGGCGTATTCTTGGTTGCTCGTGAATCGATTCGCGAAATGCTCAAAATTGGTGGAGGTACAATCGTCAACACGGCTTCCATGTACGGATGGGTTGGTTCGCCTGGCTCTGCAGCCTACAATGCAGCTAAAGGCGGCGTTGTAAACCTGACTCGTTCGCTCGCACTGGAGTATGCTGAGCAGAATATTCGGGTAAACTCCCTTTGCCCAGGTTTTATCGATACACCGATTATCCCGGAAGAGAGCAAACAAGCACTTTCAGCGGCAACACCAATGAAACGTTTGGGTCAAGCAGAAGAGATGGCGAAAGCCGTTCTGTTCCTGGCTAGCGACGATTCTTCATATATGACAGGAAATAGTCTCATCATAGACGGAGGATACACCGCTCAATAAGTACAGCAATTATCGAAGCACACAAAGAACATAATTCCATTAAAAGTCGCTATTTTAGCGGCTTTTTTTATTGTATTGGTATAAGAGCAGTTCCCAATCCAAGGACAACTAGCAAAAAGCGAGTTTAGCTACTCATAATAGATGGCCTCATAAGGAAACTCTAACTTATTCAAGCGATATTCTTTGGGAGACATGGACATATATTGCCGAAAAACTTTGCCGAAATAGCTGGGACTCTCAAACCCGCATTGTTGACCAATTTGAGAAATCGGAAGTTCCGTTGTGCGGAGTAGTCGAATTGCAACCTCGATGCGTCTGTCTTTGAGATAGGCTAGTGGTGATGTTTTCTCGGATTTCTGAAATAACCTGCACAAGTAGTGTTTATTGATATCGCAATGGCTGGCTAGAAGATCCAACGTCAATGGAGATGCATAATTCTCTCGGATGAACTTTTTACATTTCTCAATCGTTGTTATGGATAGGGCTCCGATATCCTTCTCCGCATCCCGACTCGTCTGTACCAGGATAAGCAACCACCGATAGATTTGCATGGACAAGCGATACTTGTCCGTAACCTTCTCTTGATGAATCAAATGGATAATTTGCCATAACTCTTGAATCAAGGGAGAGTCCGCGTTTCGTCGAATGACATGTCCCTCATTATCATGCATCATATCCCAAATTCGGTTAGCTTCATCCCCGCGAATGTTGATCCATATAAATTCCCATGGTTCGTTGTTCTCTTGTTTATAGTAATAACAATGTTCTCCTGCAATTTTGACAAGTAGGGCATGTCCCTTCGGTAAAGGGAGCGTTTGATTGTCAATATCCAGATAACCCTGGCCATTAAGTGTGTATTGAAAAACGACATGCCCCGGGTCCGGTCTATCATCACTTGGACAACGATATTCCTCGCTAGAGACGATCTGCCATCCAATAGAGTCCAGTGTCATGATTGATGTATCGTCATTACGAAAAGCATAAGAAACCGTATGAACCATCGTTTCATCTCCTTCCTAAAAAAGTCAATTATCTTATATAATACGTCACATTTTTTAGATTGTCTGTCTTTTTTTAGACCTGTAAGATAAATGTAAGCGGTAACATAAAGAGGAGGTGGCTGTAAATTGTGTTCATATGACAAGAAGCTGGGCAGGATCGAACTGATGATTCTAAAAATGAATTTTTAGATAAGGGGGAGTTAATCGAATGATCCGAAGAACTGTTTCCATCCAAAAATCGATGTTTGTATCTTTTTTAGCACTCCTTATGGTTATTTCACTGGCTGTCCCTCCGGCGCCGATACGTGCAGAGTCATCAAGCAGCCAGCCGGGTCGCCAAGCTGAGTATCTTAACCGGGGTTTGGTTGCGGTTCTTGTAGACAACGGCGTTTTTTTAAGCTGGAGGTATTTAAACAACGATCCAGATGATATCGCTTTTAATATATATAAAAACGGAACCAAAGTGAACGCATCGCCCATAAGCGATGTGACCAACTATGTGGACACCACTGGTTTCGACAGTTCGCAATATCAGATCTCCACCGTTATTGCAGGCAAAGAGCAAATGCAACCGGAAGTTGTATCGGTCTGGCATAACGATTATCTACCTATCCCGCTCGATAAACCGGCCGATGGCCGGACTAAGGATGGTGGAACCTACTCCTATTATGCAGGTGACGCTTCCGTAGCTGACTTGGACGGGGATGGCGAATATGAAATTGTTTTCCTGTGGAGTCCGAGCAATTCCAAGGACAATTCGCAGGCAGGTTATACCGGCAATGTGTATATCGATGCCATCAAACTGGACGGCACCAAGCTGTGGAGGATTGACCTGGGAGTCAACATCCGCGCCGGAGCGCATTATACGCAGTTAATGGTGTATGACCTGGATGGCAACGGAAAGGCCGAGGTTGTTGTCAAGACGGCGGACGGCACGAAGGATGGCCAAGGCACGGTCATTGGTGACGGCACGAAAGATTATCGCAACGACGGCGGATACATACTGTCAGGGCCGGAATATCTCACACTGTTTAACGGTGAGACTGGCGCGGCTGTGTCTACTGTGAATTATGATCCACCAAGAGGCAACGTCAACGATTGGGGTGACGGCTATGGCAACCGTGTAGACCGGTTCCTTGGCGCCATCGCTTATCTGGACGGTACGAAGCCAAGTGTCGTGATGAGCCGGGGTTATTATACCCGCACAGTGCTTGTTGCTTATGATTATGTTGGCGGGGAACTCGTCAAGCGCTGGACGTTCGACACGAATGAAGCAGGATCACAATATCAATCACAGGGTAACCATAATCTAAGTGTGCTGGATGTCGACAAGGACGGCAAGGACGAAATTATGTTTGGCGCGTTGGCCATTGATGATGATGGCAGCTTGCTGTACAGCACTGGACTCGGCCACGGTGATGCCATGCACGCCGGCCAGCTCGATCCAAATCGAGAGGGGTACCAGGTCGTAAGCGTGCATGAACATTCAGATGCGGCATACGGATTGGAGATGCGCAATGCGGCAACAGGTGAAATCCTCTGGGGTGAGAAAACAGGTTTTGACACCGGTCGCGGGATGTCGGCGGACATTGATCCGAACTATCCAGGTTACGAATCATGGGCAACGACCGTTACCAACGGGCAAAGTGTACCTGTAACCAATACCTATTCAGCAGCCGGAGAGGCTATCTACATTGTGGAGGAAGGGCCCAAAACCGCCAATTTCGCCATCTGGTGGGATGGAGATCTTCAGCGGGAGCTGTTGGACCATGAGTGGGATAATAGCACAGCCAAAGGAATTCCGCTCATCTATAAGTGGGATTACCAAAACAAAAAGCTGAATGAAATCTTCCGGGCAACCGGTACGTTAACGAACAACCATACCAAAGGCAATCCGGCCCTCCAGGCGGACATTCTGGGCGACTGGCGTGAGGAGCTTCTGCTGCGGAGCGAAGATAGTTCGGAGTATCGCCTCTACACAACGACCATTCCTTCAGACTATCGCATCCCTACGCTGATGCAGGATCCTGTGTATCGACTTGGCGTAGCCTGGCAAAATGTAGCCTACAACCAGCCGCCTCATACCGGCTTTTATCTTGGAGCGGAAGCTACAGCATTCCCTAAAGCCGACTTGGCGCTGACTCGCGAAGCTGAAATGCTGGAGCCGGTCTACCGCTTTAATTTCGGTACAGAGACTGCGTCAGGAAGTACGAACATACAGGATACGCTCTACGCACAAGATCCGGGATACGGCTTCAAGGATACAAGTGGTGTTACGGTAGGGGCAAACCAGGTTTCGGTTGCGACAGGTACGACATTTGCTGTTGACCTGCCCAATGCAAACTATAAGGTGACGCTGCGATTAGGCGATGATGCAAATGACTCGAACGTTGGAGTCAAATCTGAATTCGTTCAGAAGCTCGCCGTAACCAATGTGACAGCTGGAGCACCACTGGAGTATTCCTATGATATTGCTGTGGTGGATGGACAGCTCGATCTTCTCTTCACGGGTACAGCCATAGACATCCAAGACGTCATCATCGAGAAATATCCAGAGAAAGCGGCTGGTGCGGCAACAACGATCTATATGGCTGGTGATTCAACCATGCAATCTTACAGTGAAGCGCAGGCTCCTCAAGAAGGATGGGGCCAGCAGTTCGGACGTTATTTCTCCAATGGGGCAGTGATCGTGAACGATGCGATCGGCGGTCGAAGCAGCAAATCGTTTATGGTAGACGGTCGTCTCGATACAATCCTGCAACGAATTAAGCCGGGGGACTTCTTCTTCATTTCCTTTGGTCATAACGACGCGAGTGCAGGGATACCGGACCGTTACGCATCACCGGAGGACTATAAGATTTATATGGCTCGTTATGTAAACGGTGCCAAACAGCGGGGCGCTACCCCGGTATTGCTCACTCCGGTTGGACGCAGAGATTTCAACACGGTGACTCAAGAATTCAACGTCAGTTTCCCTGCCTATGTGCAGGCTGCCAAAGAAGTGGCGGAGGAGCAGGACGTGCCGCTGATTGATCTCAGCAAGTTGAGTATTGCTTACTACGACAAAATTGGAAATACAGCTACGGAAAAAGTGTTCCTATATGCTAATCCGGGTGAATATCCAAAATACCCGAATGGGATCAACGATAATACGCATTTCAGCAGCTATGGTGCACAGAAAATTGCCGGACTCGTTGCTGGTGCAGTCAAAGACATGGAGCTGAGCATTTCATCACTGGTCATCGACCCGGATATTTCCGAGCCAGAACCAGAACCGGAAGCCCAGCTATATGAGGAGGACTTTGAAGGCGACGCTGCCAACTACCAGTATGCGATGGTCAATGCCACGGGTATTGCAGGAACCATGACGGGAACCGTTGTTGAACAGTCTGGAAATAAGGTACTGTCCGTCGCGGGTTCCGGATCGGGCAATCGGGCCAAGGTATTCCGTCTGTTCGATGCCGTAAACGGCGATCAGGTGAACGTGAACTTTGACTGGCAATCCGGTAATGTGACTGCCTATCCATCAGAAGGTCATCTCACAATACAGGATTCTAACGAAAATGCCCTGTTCACGCTGTATACCAAAACTGGAAGCACCAAAATTCATTATTTTGTTGGTGCATATAACCCAGACTACGGCACAGGGGATACAGCCATACCCGAAGGGGGAACGGCTACAAATATTTCCAAGAACCAGTGGGTCAATGTGGATGCAACCGTTAATTTTGCCGAGAAAACATTGGATCTGACATTAACGAACCTAGCCGATCCGAGAGTTACCCAAACGATTGCAGATATCTCGCTGAGTTCCGGTGCATATGCGGACAACGTCAGATCCATGCGGTTCCTGGGAACAAGAAAAGGCGGTGGAGGCACGTTGAACTGGACTACCCAGATCGACAACGTGCGGATTGAAGGCACTCAGCTCTCTTCGGAGAGTGGCGATCAGACGGCCTTAATCGCTCTGTACGATGAGATCAAAGCAATTGATCTGTCGGAATATACAGATGCATCGAAGGCCGTGGTGAACCGGGCTTTGGTAGCTGCGGAAGCTATATTTAATACGGAAGCCACGCAGGCTAAAGTTGACCATACGTTTAACATGTTAACTGTGGCGAAGGATTCATTGACAAGTGAACCAAGCGAAGAGATAAGTGAATACAAATTTGACTTTGGTTCTGGCGACGCAGCCGACGGATACATCAAGGTGGATGCCAAAAGAGCGTACATTGAAGGCAATGGGTACGGCTTTGCTGATACTGCGCTGACCAAAGATGAGAACCGGGAAACCGGAGATTGGCTCAAGGAGGATTTCACACGGGTAAACGGCACCTCCTTCCTGACGGAAATGGAGCCGGCGAATTACCGGGTAACGATGACCATTGGGGATGCGGAGGAATTGACCAGCGCAAATGTCGTTGTAGAGCAGATGACAAAGCTGCCGCTTACAAGCATTGCCAAGGGCGAATTCAAAGAAATCACGTATGACGTTGCCCTGATCGATGGGGTCTTTAACTTCAACTTTACCGGAAATGCACCGAAGATCAATGCGCTGAAGCTGGAGCGTCTGCCAGATCACAGTGCAAGCGATAAACCTGTTATTTATTTGGCCAGCGATTCCACTGTGGCCAATTACGCGGAGAACTACCGTCCGCAAGCGGGCTGGGGAGAAACGTTAGGTGGATTTTTTGATCCAAATGAAGTCAGTATTGATAACCGGGCAGTTGGAGGTTTGAGTAGTAAAACCTTCCTGGTCGGTGGATATCTCAACGATATTTTACTCGACATTCAAGAAGGCGATTATCTATTCATGCAGTGGTCTCATAACGATTCCACACCTTCACGTCCAGAGCGTTATCTTACACCAGAGCAATTTAAGGTATATCTGAAAGAATACATTAACGGTGCTCTGCAGAGAGGTGCGATTCCGGTTCTGGTCACACCAGTGAACCGTCGTGATTTTACCGGAGAGGTGCTGAACAAAAGCTTCCCGGAATACGTACAGGCGATGAAAGAAACGGCGCAGGAAACGGAAACGCTTATCATCGATCTGAACCAAGCCAGTTGGGAGCATTTCCAGGAGCTTGGCACAGAAGGAACCAAATCGATATTCATGTGGGTAGGCACAACGGAAGACAATACACATTTGCAAATGAACGGTGCAATCAAGGTGTCTGAACTCGTAGCACGCCTTGTGAAGGAATTCAATATACCTTTATCTGATTTTGTTACGTTGGAAGGAGAATCTCCGGAGCAGGAGGCCCCGCATACTACGGCAACTGTGGAAGGAGAATTGCAGAACGGCTGGTATACTTCTCCGGCACAAGTAACCTTCACAGCAAGCGATGAAGATTCCGATATTGAAGGGACCTATTATCAAATTAATGGTGGCGAAACGGTAAGTGGTACACAGTTGACTCTAACTGAAGAAGGTACACATACCATCACCTACTGGAGTGTCGATGTCGACGGTAACAAAGAGAGTGAACAGTCTTTGTCCATATCCATTGATCTCGTACCTCCAACCATTGAAATTCATGGTCAAACCGAGTACACCATTGATCAGCAGGTGGAAATTGGCTATACAGCCTCCGATTCGGTATCCGGTGTAGAAGAACCAGAGGGTGTGCTTCTCGACACTCCTGCGTATACATTGGAACCCGGACTGAACCAGGTTACGGCAACCGTCTCCGATTTGGCTGGGTGGGAACAGACGGTAGAATATAGTTTTGCAGTTATTACTACATTCGACAGCCTGATTAATCTGACCAACACCTTTGCTGATGAATCGATCGATCCTAATGCCAGCATTCTTGCTGATCAGCTCACAAACACGTTACAGCAGGCCAAACAGGCAGCAAACGATCGTGAAGGAGCAAAAGCGCGTCAATTGCTTGCAGCCTACGCTAATGACGTTCAAGCAGTTAGAGGAACCGTATTTACGGATGAGCAGACAAGTGTGCTGATTAAGTGGGAGGAATGGCTCCATCAGACAACGCCACTTGCAAACGGTGCCCCAGGCACTCCGGTGTTATCTGATAATAATGGTTACGACACGGGGCTCAAAGACGGAGACTATACAATCACTATGAATCTGTGGTGGGGGAATAACGGCAATCAGTTCAAGCTGTATGAGAATGGTGAATTGATTAAAGAAATTTCTCTGGTCGATCAATCCCCGTCCGCCCAATCTGTTCAAGTTGATATTACTGGAAAGAAAAATGGCACCTATATCTATACTGGAGAATTGATCAATGCACTGGGTTCAACCATGAGTGTTCCACTGACAGTCATCGTCACGGATGCTTCCCCGGGGCAAGCTGTTCTGTCGAACGACAACTGGGATGGTGACGGCAACTATAATGTCACCATGAATCTGTGGTGGGGAACAAACGCAACCGAATACGAACTTTACGAAAATGGAGTATTGATTGACACACAATCGCTGCAATCTCATTCTCCTGTTGCACAGTCTGCGGTTACCTCAATCTCTGGAAGGGTACCTGGAATCTACGAGTATGAAGCTGTACTTCGTAATTCTTCAGGGGAAACCAGATCACACAAATTAAATGTGACGGTACGAGAGTAGACTGAAATGTTCGAGCATTCCATTAACAAGAAGTGATACAACTGAAGTAAGGTACGCATACAAAAGTGCTATTCCTCATCATTTTGAGGAGTAGCACTTTTTATATGCGCACAGTATGAAAGCGTTTGACTTATTTGAATATCAATCTATAATGATGAAAGGAAATTGGACTTGGACGAGGCCTATGGAGAAAACGATAACCGGCATAGCTGTATGTATATCCACAGCAAGCTTCCATACGCAGGAGGCTTGCTGTTTCATTTTCAGAAGGAGAATAGGTTCCCATGACACTTAAAAAAAGAATATTTTTACTGTTCTTTCTCAGTGCGTTTATCCCCTTTATCAGTATATTTGCGATTTCTTATTATACGATCGACTCCATTTTCGCAAATAAGATCGATGATGGTATCCGTAGCAATTTACAGCAGGTGACATCCTCATTGGAGAATTCCATCACCAATCTGAATCATGTGACGCAACAATTATCTTACAGGGGTACTTTAGGCAAAAGAATGGATGAATTCTTGAATCCGTCCTCCGATATCTTCGAACTGATTGAGGCCAGGGACGAATTAAAAAACGAGTTAAGTGTTGTGACCTTCACCAATCCTAATATCGGATTGACCCTATATTACCTTCAAAAAGAAGGTACTACTCAGTTCGGCAACTTTCCGATTAAGGATCGTTTCTCTCCTGAGTCTCTGCCTATGCTCTTCCAAACCTATGGCATTAAGTACTATGGCCCCCATATGAGTATGAACCGATTTGATGATCAACTCGTTCTGTCTGCTATGCGCAAAGTGCAACTATCCGAGAGGAACGACGTTTTCATTTACGTAGAATCAGGCTTTCGCCTCACTCAAGATATCTTGGGCTACAATCAATACAACGGCGCATTATCTCATCTCATCCTGGATGGTGAAGGCAACATTGTGTACAGCGAAATACCGGAAGCCATGAAGGTAGGGGAGAATTTCACCAGCTTAACGGTCGATCCTGCCAAGGACGGAATATCCCGCGGGTATCACTGGTTCAAGGAGGATTCCTCACAGAAATGGAGTGTCGTATCGGTCATTTCGCAGTCTAAATATCAACAGGAGAAAAACCAGTGGTTGCTTCAAATTTTGCTGGTCGCTTTATTTTTCCTCGGCTTTACCGTGTTTCTCGCTTGGCTTCTGTGGAAGATGGTCTACAAACCACTCGGTCTGTTTCATTCGGAGATCAATGGAATGTCCAAGAATCCACAAACAAAAGGGAGCCGAGCTCGCACTCAGATTCCCGAATTTGATTTTCTGTTGCGTGAATTTTCGAATATGCAGCATCAGATTGGTGACCTCTTCAAGGAAGTTCAGCAGAAAGAGAAGATTCGTGCAGACCTGGAAGTGGAAAAACTGCTCTATCAGATCAACCCGCACTTTCTGATGAATACGCTGGATACGGTTCACTGGCTGGCCGTCATGAACGGACAAGGGGAGATCGACAAGCTGGTGCAGTCATTGAATAAGCTGCTCTATTACAATCTAGGCAAATTAGGGCAAGTATCCACCATGGAAGAGGAGATTGATGCCCTAAGACAGTATCTAATTTTGCAGCAAATTCGCTATGACTTTGAATTTGACGTCCGCATTACTGCAGATGAACAAGTGCTTCAAATTCCTGTGCCCCGCTTTATTCTGCAACCGCTGGTTGAAAATTCGTTATATCATGGATTGAGTGACGAAGGTTTTATTCAGATTGAAGTGACATGCACAGCAACGTTGAACATTATGATACAAGATAATGGCGCAGGTATGACTGAGGAAACCATTCATAATCTGCTGAACAATCGTGAGGCTGAACAACAAAAAGTAGGGATGGGCATCGGACTCAATTATGTTCACCGCATGTTAAAGGCACAGTACGGGGACCAAGCACAACTGGTGATCGAGAGTGAATTGGGAACAGGGACAAGCATACTGCTCGTATTGCCTATTAAAGGAGAAGATATCTCGGCATGATTAAGGTATTGATTGTAGATGATGATAAGCTGGTACGCAAAGGTATTAGCTCTGCGATGCCATGGGACGAGTTCGACATGGAGGTTGTAGGAGAAGCAAGCAACGGGTTGAAAGCACTGGATTTTCTGAAAACCCAACCGGTCGATCTGATGCTAACGGATCTTGCGATGCCCGTCATGTCAGGGATCGAACTGATGCGAGCTGCAAGGCAGCTCTATCCTGAACTTCATATCGTTGTGTTAACACTGCATCAGGATTTCGATTATATCCAGGAAGCGCTAAGACTCGGAGCCATCGATTATATAGCCAAAGTGCAGCTGGAGAAAGAGCAATTCGAACATGTTCTGCAACGGATTCATACCCGAATTAACGGGTTGACAAGCACGATAAGAAAGATGCCTGCACAGAATGAAATCAATTTCCATTATCGAAATGTGTATGCTCTTGTTTCACAAGATCGGAAATCAGAGCATAAATGGCCAATGGAGCTAACTGCGCATGAAGATGAGATAAGATGGGAGGTTGAGCGTCATAGCTGCATGTGGGCTGCACCCCCGTCCGAAGAGGATCAACTATTTCATCAATTGAGAGAATCCCTGCATCAAGTTCCCCAGTGTACGTTGTTGGTTTTGTCTGATGTACAAGAGCGAACATGGTCGCAAATCAAAAACTGGATTATGAATTATACAGAGACGTCTTTATTCTATGTTTACAACCCCAATAACCAAGTCATTGCCGTTTCGATGAATGAGGAAGATACATGTTCAAAAGAACCGCAGGATGAGGACCTTGACCGGATTAAACAAAGTTGGTTCCAAACCCCATGGACCCACCACGACAGTTACTATAACCAACTCATTGACCAGTTTATATCCTTACGATTACATAAAGGTCAGTTGATGGGATTGCTGTACTCGATCTTGATGGAGTGGAACCGTATTTTTGCCCAAACTACGCTTGGAAGAATCTCGATGATCCATTCTTTCGAGTCTTGGTACGAGGTTGAAGAATGGATCAAACAGACTGCTGCAAGCATTCGAAAGGCTGATGAACAGACTTCGTACTCACAGGAAATCATCGATGCCGTGAAAAAAGCGGTGATGATCGTGCAGCAGGATTTGGAACAGGCCTATACAGCTTCAGGTCTCTCCCAACAACTCAATATCAGCCGAAGTTATTTCAGTCAATGCTTCAAAGATCTGATGGGGAAAACCTTTAATGAGTACTCCCGCTTCATCAGGGTAGAGAAATCCAAAGAGTACTTGCTCAATACGAATAATACGATTTTCTGGATTGCGGAGCGAGTGGGTTATACGGATGAAAAATATTTCAGCCGGATTTTCCGCGAACTGACAGGTCTTCTGCCAAGCGAATATCGGCAGCTAGGTAGAGGAAATAAATAGCCGACAGCTTCCTGTTTTAGGAGCTGCCGGCTTTTGTTTTGATCGAGAAGAGGGGTAGATAGACAAATGTTAGTCAGTAGGTAGGGTAAATGATCACAAGTTAACCATACTTCATCATACGGACTGAAAACTGTAACCATTTCTCTATCCAAACGGACGTGTAATCCCTATCTCGATTGGCCTTCACTTCAATTTATAATGAAAGCGTAAACAAATATGTTGAACATCAGAATAAAGGGGAATCGAACTAGATGAGAACAAAATGGTCTATGAAAAGCAAACGGGTGACAAAGCGTCTGGCCGTGCTGTCCATGTCCGCCTTGATGGTTGCAGCCCTAGCGGCATGTGGAGGCACTTCCAATCCTCCTACTGCAGAGGAAGCAGGCAAATATGAGGTAACGCCTGGAGATCCGTTCAGTGCCTATAAAGACGAAATCACCGTAACCATGGGACGGGTAACCACAGCCAACCCAAAACTGCCGGCTGGTGATACCTATGAGAACAACGCATATACTCGGCTGGTCAAAGACACGTTTAACGCTCAGATTACAGATCAATTTGAAGCCAATGGTGAAGATTATAGTCGTCAAGTATCGCTTGCCATCGCATCCGGGGAATTGCCTGACATGATGCGTGTTGATTCCAAAGACGAACTGAAAGAGCTGGTGGATAACGACCTGATTGAGGATCTGACATCCATTTACGATCAATATGCCACGGATAATATCAAGCAAATGTACGATTCCTACGACGGCCGAGCATTAGACAATGCAACGATTGATGGACGTTTGATGGGACTTCCGGCGACTTCCCTGGATTCCGCACCAACGATGGTTTGGGTTCGTCAAGATTGGCTGGATCTGCTGGGGATTCAACTGGATGCAGACGGAGACGGTGCCCTTTCACTGGATGAAGTGGAGAAAACAGCGCTGGAATTCCTGAAAAGAGATCCTGGCCAATCCGGGAACCCGGTAGGTATTCCATTTGTGAACACGATGAATTCAACAGATTATAATGGCTCTGCTTATACGATGCTGGGTGTGGCCTCAACCGAGGGAGCCTTCCCGCAATATTGGATGAATGGTGAAGATGGCAAAATCGTGTATGGTTCCACGACAGAAGAAACGAAGAAAATGCTGGGCACCATGGCGGATTGGTTCAAGAATGGCATCATTGACCCGCAATTCGGAACCCGTACGTTTGATGATATTACCGCACTCTACGCCAATGGCCAAAGCGGTATCGCCTTTGGACCGTGGCATATCCCTGACTGGGGACTGATCAGTGCAAAACAGATGGATAAAAATGCGAAATTTTCGGCTTATACGCTGGAGGATGCAAACGGCAAGGTCAACGTGGCGCATGCCAATCCATCCAATCAGTTTATCGTGGTGAGAAAAGGTTATGAGCACCCTGAACTGGCCGTTAAAATTGTAAACCTGTTCTACGATAAACTGGCAAATGATAAAAATGCCGCAGCAACCATGCCGGAAGCTGCCAAGTATCAGGAGACCGGGGTAGACGGTTCAACGAGACCGTTTAATATCGAAGTCAATTCGGCTACATCGCTACTGGATGATTACTCTGACGTTGTTCGCGGGATTAAAGGAGAGATCAGCCTGGATGAGGTTCGCACAACCGAATCGAAGAACAATATCGGAAGCATCAAAACCTATTTGAGCGACATGGATACGGATGATGTGACTGCTTGGTCCAAATATCATTCGCGGATCAACGGAGTAGGACTAATCGACAAACTGACACAAGAAAACAAATTTGTATGGATGACACCTGCTTTCTCTGGCACTACACCAAGCATGAAACAGACGTGGGCCAATCTGACAAAGCTGGAGCAGGAGTCGTTTATCAAAATCGTAACGGGTTCAGAACCGCTCGATTATTTCGAAACATTCGTGAGTAACTGGAAGAAACAGGGTGGTGATCAAGTCATTCAGGAAATTGAAGACGAGATCGCATCGAAAAAATAAACATCCATGAACAGTAGCAGGGCTGCGATACGCAGCCTTTCTTCAGAAAAGGGGTTCATCCATGAAACAGGGGAATTGGAAAGCGCGAGGGCGGCTCGGCCCAGGTGCCATGTACCATATGATGATGCTTCCGGGCATTTTGTTTTTGCTTGTATTCAGCTATGTTCCAATGGTCGGTATCATTACGGCGTTTCAGGACTATATACCGGCCAAGGGCATGTTTGGCTCCGAATTTGTAGGCCTGAAGCATTTTATGTATATGTTCAAGCTTCCGGATATCGCGCAGGTCGTCAGCAATACGTTGGTGATTGCAATTGGCAAGATTCTGCTCGGAACGATGATGGCCATCATTTTTTCTGTTTTATTAAATGAAATTCGTATCAAATACGTTAAAAAATCCGTACAGACGATTGTTTATCTGCCACACTTTCTATCCTGGGTTGTACTGGCATCCGTCGTTGTCAACATGTTCAGTTTGGATGGCATTGTGAATCAAATGTTGGCGTTTTTTGGCCTCGAAAATATTAATTTCCTTGGCAGCAACACCTGGTTCCAGCCACTGATTATTGGTACAGACGTATGGAAAGAGTTTGGCTACAGTTCTATCGTCTATCTGGCTGCCATTACGTCGATTGATCCTGGGTTGTATGAAGCAGCAGGAATGGATGGAGCCAGTTGGTGGAGAAAAGTATGGCATATTACATTGCCAGGCATGCTGCCTATTATTCTGCTCATGGGTGTAATGAGCTTGACCAACATTTTGAGCGCCGGTTTCGATCAAGTCTATAATCTGTATAACCCGGTTGTCTATGAGTCAGGCGACATTCTGGATACTTATGTCTATCGGATCGGTCTCGTTGGACGACAGTATAGCTTCGGTACGGCAGTTGGCTTGTTCAAGTCCGTCATCGGTATTGTTTTGCTCATGTCTGCCAACCAGTTGGCCAAAAAATATACGGACCGAAAAATATTCTAAGGAGGCCAAACCTGTGTCCTATTCTGCAAACTTAAAAGATCGAATTGGCCGGTTTGCCATCTATGCCATCGTCATCATGCTGGCATTGGTCTGCCTTCTTCCGTTATGGAATATCGTCGCCATTTCATTCAGCAGCAGCGAGGCAGTATCCGCGAACGCAGTAGGTCTCGTTCCAGTTAATTTCACAACAGCAGCGTATACCAAAATTATCGAAGATACACAGTTCTGGCGCTCCTTTGGTATATCCGTTCTACGTGTTGCGCTAGCTCTTGTACTCAACATGATTCTGATTATTTTAATGGCGTATCCGCTATCCAAATCAAAAAGAGATTTTAAAGGCAGAAACATTTATATGAATATCATGATTTTTGCCATGTTGTTCAGTGGAGGCATGATTCCGAGTTACCTGCTGATCAAAAACCTGGATATGCTGAATACGATCTGGGCACTTGTTCTGCCAGGCGCTGTCCCGATATTCAGTGTCATTCTCGTGATGAATTTCTTCTCCGCTGTACCTAAAGCGCTTGAAGAAGCAGCATTCATCGATGGGGCCAATCCGCTCCAGGTCTTGTTCAAAGTGTATGTTCCCGTATCCATTCCTGCACTGGCGACAGTCGCCTTGTTCAGTATCGTGGGTACGTGGAATGACTTTTTCGGCGGGTTGATCTATATGACCAAAGTGAGTAATTATCCGCTAATGACCTATATTCAGTCCCTTAATGTGAATATTGCTGATTTGCTTCAAGCGGGCACAAATTCCAGCGAACTCAGTAACCTGACTGAAATATCGAACAAAAACCTGAATGCAGCCAAAATCGTAGTTGCTGTTATCCCGCTATTGCTGATTTATCCGCTGCTGCAAAAATACTTTGTGACGGGCATTGTCGTAGGATCGGTCAAAGAATAACATTAGAGAGGTTGAATGGAACATGGAAAATAAAAAATGGTGGAAAGAAACCGTTGTATATCAGATATATCCACGCAGCTTTCAAGATCGAAACGGGGATGGCATCGGAGACTTGAAGGGCATTGTGTCACGATTGGATTATTTGCAGCAACTCGGCATCGGTGCGATCTGGCTATCACCCGTTTGCAAGTCTCCTCAAGATGATTACGGCTATGATATTTCAGATTATCAGGACATCGATCCGATGTTTGGGTCTTTGGAAGATATGGAAACTTTAATTCAGGAGGCTGGGAAACGAGACATTCGAATCATTATGGACTTGGTGTTGAACCATACATCGGATGAACACCCTTGGTTTCAAGAAGCCAAAAAAGGCAAAGACAATCCGTACCATTACTACTACGTCTGGAGAGATGGCGTGGAAGGAACACCTCCGAACGACCTGGGGTCCACCTTTGGTGGTTCAGCCTGGAAATGGGTGCCTGAGATCGGGCAATATTATTTACATCTATTTTCCGTAAAACAGCCTGATCTCAACTGGGAAAACCCCAAAGTCCGGCAGGAAATATACAACATGATCAACTGGTGGATCGACAAGGGTGTGGGTGGTTTTCGCCTTGACGTGATCGACTTAATCGGTAAAGAACCGGATTTGAAGATTACGGGAAACGGACCTAATTTGCATCAATATATCAGGGAACTGAGCAAGGAGACGTTTCAAAAAGCAGAAGACTTGCTAACGGTTGGAGAAACATGGGGCGCCACTCCGGAGATCGCCAAACTGTACAGCAACCCGGACGGCAGTGAATTTTCAATGGTATTCCAGTTTGAACACATCAGTTTGGATGAACAAGAAGGCAAAGGAAAGTGGGATCTTAAACCTTTGGATGTGATGGCATTAAAAAAAGTGCTGTCCAAATGGCAGACAGAGCTCAAGGGTGACGCCTGGAACAGTCTGTTCTGGAACAACCATGACTTGCCTCGAATCGTGTCACGTTGGGGAAATGATGGAGAATTCAGAGTTGAATCGGCTAAAATGTTGGCTACCCTTCTTCATGGCATGCAAGGTACGCCTTACATATATCAGGGTGAAGAATTGGGTATGACGAATGTTCAATATGCGATCGAGGATTATCGGGATATTGAATTGCTCAACTTTTATAAGGAAAGAATGGAGAAAGGTTATCCTGAACAAAGCGTGATGGAGTCGATCTACGCCAAGGGACGTGATAATGCACGCACACCTATGCAATGGGATACTTCCGATAACTCGGGTTTTACACAAGGGGAACCTTGGATTAAGGTGAATCCAAATTATAAGCATATCCATGCCGAGGAAAGTTTGAATAACCCTGAATCCATATTCCATTATTACCGGAAGTTAATCCAACTCAGAAAAGATCATGAAGTCATTGTATATGGTGATTATGAGCTGATCTTTCCAGAGAACCCAGACGTGTTTGCTTATACCCGAACGTTAAATGGTACGACAATTCTTGTGGTATGCAATTTCCAAGGATATCCGACTGAACTTCCGCTTCAGGAGCAATTGACAGGGGCCCATCAGCTTTTGATATCCAATTATACAAGTGAACTGTCGGAGAGTGAATTACGTCCATATGAAGCCAGAATGTACCTTATCCATGATTAAAGCAAAATACGTTATATAATGTTCAGTTCTCAAGAAAGAAGGATTATATTCAATGAAAAGAGTATGGTGGAAAGAAGCAGTAGCTTATCAAATCTATCCGAGAAGTTTTATGGATTCCAACGGAGATGGGGTTGGTGACATCAAGGGGATCATATCTAAACTGGATTATATTCAAGATCTCGGTATTGATCTGATATGGATCTGTCCGATGTATAAGTCACCTAACGATGATAATGGTTATGACATCAGTGATTACTGTTCCATTATGGATGAATTCGGCACGATGGCGGACTTTGATCAATTACTGCATGAAGTGCATCACCGCGGCATGAAACTCATTATGGACTTGGTGATCAATCATACAAGTGACGAACACCCGTGGTTTATTGAATCCAGAGCTTCACTGAATAATCCCAAACGAGATTGGTACATCTGGAGAGATGGGAAGAACGAAGAAGAACCGAACAACTGGGAGAGCATCTTTGGCGGTTCTGCTTGGGAATATGATGAAGCCTCCGGACAGTACTATCTCCATCTGTTCTCCAAAAAACAACCGGATTTGAATTGGGCAAATCAGGAAGTTCGGAAATCCATTTATGAAATGATGAATTGGTGGCTGGATAAAGGTATTGATGGTTTCCGTGTGGATGCAATCAGCCATATTCACAAAGAAGAGGGCCTCTTGGATATGCCAATCCGAGAAGGTGTCAAATACGTCTCTTCTTTTGAAAAGCATATGAATGTGAAGGGAATCCAGAGTTATCTGCAAGAAATGAAAGAGAACACATTATCCAGATATGACGTCGTGACTGTTGGGGAAGCAAATGGAGTTAAGGTTGAGGACCAAGAAGATCTGCTGGATTGGATCTGTGAAGTCAGAGGGAAATTTAATATGGTCTTTCAATTTGAACACCTGGACCTTTGGAAAAACAGTACAGACAGGCAACTGGATGTTCCCAAACTGAAAAACGTCTTGACCAAGTGGCAAAAATCACTGGAAGGCGTCGGTTGGAATGCTTTGTTTATTGAAAATCATGATCAGCCTCGCAAAGTCTCATCTTGGGGAAATGATACGGAGTGTTGGTATGAAAGTGCCACAGCACTTGGAGCCATGTACTTTTTCATGCAAGGCACACCTTTCATATATCAGGGGCAAGAGATAGGCATGACAAACGTGGCTTACCCTTCGATAGAGGATTATAACGACATAGCCGATCGGAATTTATATCAGATCAAACGCGAAGAGGGCATGTCGCATGAGGAGATCATGAACATCATCTGGGCTTCGAGTCGCGATAACTCCAGAACACCGATGCAGTGGTCTTCGGCCAAAGAGGCCGGGTTTACCAGTGGTACACCATGGCTGAAGGTGAATGACAATTACATCCATATTAATGTAGAGAAACAACTCCAGGAACCACGTTCTATTCTTCAATTTTATAAACAAATGATTCAGCTGCGAAAAGAGCACGATACGCTGACTTATGGGATCTATGAGCTCCTTATGCCGGATCATCCGAGTGTATATGCATATACACGTACACTGGCAGACCAACAGGTGCTGGTAGTAATCAATCTTTCTGAACACATGGTGGAGCTCGAGGAAGATGAGCTTGGCCTCGACTTCTCAGAGATCTGGCTTACCAACTATGAGAATGGCATGCTGCCACTGATGTTGCGACCGTTTGAAACCATTGTTGGATTAAGCGTTAAAGTTTAAGTAGGATACGTAAAAGGAAAAAGGCGTCTATATCATTCAGAAAATGATATAGACGCCTTTTATTGCTGTGTAACCACATGAAAATTAGCTGCGAATATTCGTTTTATTGATGGAGAACATCCGCGTATTCAGAGATACGTTCGAAACGTCCCTTGGCAAACGGGCATAGAGGTAAAATCTTAATACCGTTTTCCCGCGCGTATTCCACCATCGCTTTGATAAGTTCATCGCCAAGCCCTTGTCCTCGGTAAGCATTTTCCACCAAAGTGTGATCAATGATGTATAGCTCTGGACTCGAGATTACATAGGTCATCACCGCAGCAATATCACCGTTATCTTGAATAAGGAATCTTTTATTGGCAGGTTCATGTTCTACGTTATGCATGTTCATCCTCTTTCTTTGTTGAATATTCACCGTCCAGAAGCTTATACGTCAATGCTCCGCTTGGACATGTGTCAATATGCCGGGCAATGGCCTCCGAAGTGTCACCATCAGGATCAACCCAAGGACGCTTGCTTAAATCAAAAACAGCAGGGAGGCCCTTTACGCATATACCGGAATGAATGCAGACATCCGAATTAAACATAACCTCGATATCTTTACCATAATATAATTTCTCTTTAACCATAATGCATTCACATCTTTCACTGTTGAGTTTGAGTTTGTTTACAGATCGATATCCCAGGCATCCATGGTAAGTCATGTCTGGCAGGCACTTAATGTTCGAATTATAAATGAGGAATCGTTAATAAGTCAACGTGACATAGGACAAGAACACGGTCATTCTATGTGCTGATCATAACCCTGAGTCCTCCGAAAAATTAACGCTCCAAGAAAGTTATATTTCCGGCGATTCTAAGTTGTCATCTAACAACACCTTTAGCAAGATTGGGAACTTATTTAGTGACTTCGATCTGAAATTGATCGGAATATGATTTTAGGTTGCCTGCAAGACCAGCGAGTTCCCCGGAGATGTTCGACAGTTCGTTTGCCGATCGCTGCTGCTCCACAGCACTAGCCGTGACTTCTTCGGCCATGGCTGAAGTTTCCTCGGTTGCGGAAGCAATATAACTGAGATTCTGTTCCAACTCCTGACGAATAGAGTGCATGTCCATCGTCCGGCTGTCTAAACTCTGAGCCAACTCATGCACTTCGGTCGATAAGCGGCTAACCTGTCCAAATGCCTGGAGACAATCAGCGATCTGTTTCTCCTGTTCCTTAACAGCTACCATATTTGCATCAAAATGACTGCCCATCCGATGTATCTCTTGAACAAATGAACCCAGGATCTCATCAATCTCCTGGATCGAACGTTCGGATTGTTGAGCGAGCTGTCCCATTTCACCTGCAACGACTGCAAAGCCTTTACCCGCTTCTCCAGCTCGGGCAGCTTCAATTGAAGCATTCAGGGATAGAATTTGAGTTTGTTTTAAAATGTTGTGAATTTGACCGCTAATAGAGGAAGCGAGTTCGGATTGAGTCGTCAGAGACCTGGAAATATCCTGTTGATGCTCAACACGCTTGGCATTCTCTCGGCCCTTCTCAAGTAGAACCTTATGTTCACGTGTAACTTGAACTTGAACAGAAGATAGCTGCTCTGAAGTATGAGCAAACTGTTTCACATATGAACCTACTTCATCCATTATTTTGCCTAGATTCTCTGAATGCTGGACGGAGTGTTCTGTCTCTTCAGCCTGTTTCATTGAACCTATGGCAATCTCCTCAATTGCTCTGGAAAGTTCTTCGCTCTGACGTTGGTTTGTCTGAGCGGTTTCCGAAATATCTTTTGATGACTGCTGTAATGTATTTGATCCTTGCTGTATTCCCATCAGAATGTTCGTCAATTGGGCAACCATGATGTTAATCAAATCACTGATGTCACCGAGTTGATCATTGGACATATGTGTGGATACGACTTTGAGATTCCCATCAGCAACCTGCTCAAGGCTTGACTTAATATCACGTACTTGTCTAAGAATACCTCGTACTACGAATAGCATCATGACCAAAGAAAGAATCAGTACAACCACAAAAATCGGGATAATGGTCTGATAAGCATTATTCACGGATGTCGCGGAGACTTGATTCACTGCTCCTGCAGAAATATCAATGCCCAGATAGCCAATGACAGTACCTTGTGAATCCTTGATTGGTGTAAAGGAGGACAATAGCTGGCCCCAGGTTGGATCGTCTACAATGCCTGTTGTGATGACTTCACCGCGTAATAAGCGTTCCTGAATCTGGGGATTGAATTCCATTGCAGTGCCGTAAGGGCTATATTCCGTATCGTCCCAATTCGCTCCATCTACGGTGTAGATCCACCCGTCCGAAGTTTTGTTATACATATAAACATACAAGGCTCCTGATTGAAGCCTAACTTTAACGAGTTCGTCCCTAAGACTTTTATATTCGTTGCTCTCCTCTGAAGCAGTAGAAGATAATGTCTTAATTAATTCCGATTCCTGACCTAGTTGAGAGGCGGTATTCACAGCCAGCTGCTGATTGTTATGCTGCATGGTCATTAAAGATGCATTTTCACTGGAGTCGATGGTGCTCCATATGATTAGACCGCCCATGGCCAGTAGCGGAACCAGAATAATCAAATACAGTTTGAACCTTAAATCCATCTTTTTTTTGCGAGTCTGTCTCACGTACGGTTCCCCCTTGGATGTAATAAAGTAAATATGGTTATTCGTATAACCCATACTATTTATCGTAATATTGAAGGGGGAAATGAAGACTAATCCTAAATTTGTATATACATATACGCAGATTATAAACTAACAGTACGCAAGGACACCTTGCCATTAACCAAAAAAAGGCTCCACCAGCTTTATGCCAGTGGAGCGCTTAATTTTTCTCTTAGAGATTCTGTTCAATATACAAACCTACTCACGGATGTTTATTGCAGAAACGGTCGATATAATCAGAACATTGCCCCGGCTCATCTTCCATTACGAAATGACCAGCTTTGGGAATGACATGTAGGCAGGCATGGGGAATATCCTGGACAAGCCTCTTTGCGTACATAAGGGGCTGCCATTCGTCTTCTTCCCCCCATAAAATTTGAACGGGAACTTTCAGCTTGGGTAAATCTGTTCCATAGGATTCAGTATATTTTGCATTGAAATGAGCTACCTGATGGGAGAAAAAAGAGGCTTTCCCTAATGAACCTGCATGGGGTTCCAGATATGCATCCAGTGTATCTCCAGTCATGAGCTCTTTATTATACACTGCCATGGGTAATTGTTTCTTTAGCATAGTATCAAAATCAGCACGGGGCATTTGTTCAACCTGTTCAAGCTGTTCTTCAATAATTTTCTTCCAGGTTGGTGAGGGCCACGAATCATAGCTGGGCATGTTGAGTAACGTAAGCGATTGTACACGCTCAGGCTGTTCCAAGGCTAGTTGGACTCCAACAATTCCACCTAGATCGTGGGCTGCGACATGTAACCGATCCATTCCGAGTACGTCTAAAAGCTGACTAAACAGCGTATATTGTGCTGCCACAGAAGTATCTGCTTCGAGTGGTCTTTCGGATGCTCCATATCCCAGAAGGTCATGAACATAGACTTTATATCCTTTTTGAACCAGAGAGGGTATTACTTTTCTCCATTCATAGCTATAAGACGGTGTTCCATGAAGGAGCCATATAGGAGAGCCTTCTCCGTATTGCTCATAAGCAATTCGATATCCATTAATCAAGATGGATGACGTTGCTACTGTTTGCATAGTGATTACTCCCTTCCATAAACAATTGAGATTAAAAATGAAATGGGCTCTTAATGAGCTACATTGAATATAAACGATTGCTTTCCATTAGTGAAATTGATAGTTTATATGTAAACGATCAGTTTTAATGAAGTTAAAAAGAAGGGAGCCAATGATGGAAATACGTCATTTGGTCACATTTATTACAATTGTGGAACACGAGGGATTTACCAAAGCTGCTGAGCATCTAGGATACGCGCAATCTACAATTACATTGCATATTAAGGCGTTGGAAGAGGAGATTAACTACCCTTTATTTGATCGGATTGGTAAGCGGGTTATTTTAACGGAGACCGGAAAAAAATTGTTGCCACATGCACAGAAAATGCTTGAGCTGTATCATATGATTAAGGAAGTGACTGCTGCACAAGGGGAATTAACAGGTAATATCGTGATCAGTATTGGGGAAACGTTGTTGATCTATCGTTTTCCACCTATTATTGAAGAGTTCAAAAAATTGCATCCTCATGTCAATATCGAGTGGCACCAATTAGATTCCGTACATTATAAAGAGAATTTGATGCAAGGTAAAAGTGATATTTCCTTCATGTTGGGGACAGAGGTGCATGATCCCAATCTGTACAGTGAGAAATTGGCTGAGGAGCCCATGATGCTGTTGTACCCCAATTCATTTGAGCTACAACGCGACATCGTACGAAGCAATTTACTTTTTACCGAAAGAGGTTGCGGTTATCGCACATTATTTGAACAATGCATTGAAGAGTATCAGATTGGGATTACTTCCAATATTGAATTCTGGAGTATTGAAGCTGTGAAACAGTCGATATTGAGCGGTATGGGTATATCCTTGTTACCTCGAATTACGGTAGAGAAGGAGCTGAAGGAGGAAAAACTTTCAGGTCAGCAGTACAAACAAAATCTAGCTACACAGTTGCTGTATCCCAAAAACAAGTGGATCTCTCCCCAAGTAGAAGCATTTATTGAGATCGTTAGAAAGCATGCCTCCCTATGGTAGCTCATTTCAACTGTCCTTAACGCCTACCACTGAACCGTTGGATTGCTTCCTCGGTCACCGGCGTGAAGAGATTAACCAGATTACCGTCAGGATCGCGAAACAGCACAGCACGATTCCCCCACGGCATTGTGGTAGGTTCCTTTACCCACTCATCGACAAACGGCTTCAAGCGCTCGTATTCGGCATCGACATCGTGGACGTGGAACTCAATAATGACAGTACGATTGTTGGCCGCCACAGCGGAACCAGCGCCAAACAGTTGCACCGTCTGGGAGTGGCCGATCGCTAGAGTGCACGATGGCATAACGAGTTCGGCAAAGACAGGTGCAGGGCGTTCCGCCGCAACACCCGTAATTTTCTCATAGAACTCGACAAGACGATCCACGTCATCAGTAATGATACGCACAGAAGCAAAATTCACGAGATATCATCCTTCCTATAATAAGTAATACATTTTGGATCAAAACACTTCGCATTTACTTTTACTCCTTTACAATTGCTTACTCCAACTATACAAATACACTACTGACAACAGTATGTCAGTAGTGTTTTACGAAGAAACCACCGTCCACTAGCCATCATTCTATAGAACGTATTAGAGTTTCAAAGTGAGGGTAAGTGCTAAAAATCGATTGTACTTGGTGGTAAACAGTGTTACTCTAAAAGTCTGTGTTCGACAATATATTTAATATTAGCCACCAATTTAGTTGTAAAGAAAGGTAACACTATGATAAAAGTTAAAAACCTATCCTTCTCATTTCCACAAAAGGAACTATATAAAAACATTTCATTTACGTTTGAAGAGGCACAACATTGTGCTTTTATCGGAACAAGCGGCAGTGGAAAAAGTACATTGATCGATATCCTGATGGATCCGGAACGATATTTGTTCGAGGGCAAGTTAGAGATAGACCCCGATTGCAAAATCGGGTATGTGAGTCAGTTTTTGCAAGTAGATAAAACAAAAGAAATGACCGTTTTTGAATATATCGCAGAAGAATTCATCAAGATACAAGATGAAATTACAGCGATTTATGCGGAGATGGCCACCACATCGGATATGGATTCCCTGATGGAAAAGCTTCAATTGGCTTTGGACGCCTTCGAAGCGATGGATGGGGATAATTTCGAAAAAAACATCAATAAACAGTTAAACCTTGCCAATCTCATGAAGCTCAAAGATCTTAGTATATCCGCCATAAGCGGTGGGGAATTCAAACTTATTCAAGTGATGAAGGAAATGCTGAATCGTCCAGACTTCATGATAATGGACGAACCTGATGTATTTTTAGACTTTGAAAACCTGAACGCGCTTAAAAAATTGATTAACACACACAAGGGAATGTTGCTGGTCGTTACGCACAACCGATATCTGTTGAACCATTGTTTCAACAAAATCATACACCTTGAAAATACAGAGCTCCAAGAGTTTGACGGGCGCTATATCGATTATAACTTCTCACTGCTTCAGTCTAAGATCGAACTGCAAGAAATCGCAGTTGCTGAAGCTGAGGAAATTGAGAGATACGATCACATCATCGACAATCTTAGAGAGATCGCCACATATAATTCCGAAGCCTCCAGAGGCAGAGCGTTAAAAGCCAGAGTCAAGTTTCAAGAGAGATTGGAAGCACGTCGAATAAAAGAGCCATTTGTCGATATCAAACAGCCGAATATCCGTTTTGGAATCGATAAGGAAATGGAAGACACCGTTGTGGTTAACGTCAATAACTATAACGTTTCCTTTGACGAGTTGCTTTTGGAAAATGTGAACTTTGAGATCAAATCAACAGATAAAGTAGCCCTGATCGGTCCTAACGGTACCGGGAAAACGACTTTACTCCGAGAAATCTTTAAAAACAATCAGGATTCCATTGAAATAAATACCGATGTTAAAGTGGCCTATTTATCTCAGGTTCAAGGCGAAATGTTAAAAGATTCGAATACCATCCTAAATGAATTCATTGATTCCGGCTTTCAAACGTATGATGAAATTAGATCGTATCTTCCAAACTATGGCTTTGAAGGAGAAATCCTTGATCAAAAGATTGAATCGTTATCTGGCGGAGAAAAAAACATGCTTCAATTGGCTAAAGTTTCTGCCAGTCAGGCCAACGTATTGCTCCTGGATGAACCGACAAGCCATTTAGACATCTATACACAAATCGCATTGGAGAAAGCCATTGAGGACTACAAAGGTGCGATTATCATGATTTCTCATGATTTCTATTCGGTTGTCAATGGTATGGATTATGTTTTAATTATCGAGGACAAAACGATTAGTAAAATGAGTATAGAAGAATTCAGACAGATGATTTATACGAGTCATTTTGATGAAAACTATCTAGAAAATGAACAAAAGAAAAAGTCTGTTGAAATGAAAATCGAATTGGCTTTAAAAGATACTAATTTTGAACTTGCAAAAAGTTTGGTTGATGAGCTAGAAAAGCTGATTAAGTTGCTTTAGACAAGGTGAATATTCCATAAATCTAAATCCCCCTGTATGTGGATTAATCCGCATACAGGGGGATTTACTTCTAGAAACAGCTAAACGAGCTGATTCGCTGCAGATCAATGCCGGTGTATAGCCAGAAGAAGCCATTCCAACGGAAGCCAGCCACCGAATTTCTACCTACAAATACCGGGTACATCCAGAAGCCGGGACCACGATCCGGCCAAATATATGTGTAGCGAAACAGACAGCCGGATATGGCTCTTGGATCTACCGCATATAACGAAGCGGGTTGCTGTGGAATGAATGATGGTGGCGGCCCTGTAGGTGCCTGCACGCCTTGTGGTCCGCCGCCTCCACCCCCGGGGAACGATGGCGAACCAGGAAATCCGCCGGGTCCTCCTGGTCCTCCGGGACCCCCAGGTCCGCCAAACCCTCCACCAGGTCCAAAAGGAGGTAAAAATGTCATATCACATCACTCCTGTTCATTAGTCTAATGTATTGTATGTAGGCAATTGAGAAGGGGAATGGGTGGAAGCCTATAGAAGGCCGCTAATAATCAAGTCGAATTGAGATTACCAAATGATAACTTTTTATTGTAATTATTGTAAATTTATTATATGTAAGCGCTATCCAAAGAACTATAATCTATTTATCTGGATGTTAATCCGTTCAGAAATACTTAGACCAAATCATGAGGAGGAATTGTATGAAACGGTTAGGTCAATGGAATATAACAGCCTTGGTTCTTGTGCTGGTACTCGCCATGCTTCCATTTTCGAATGTCTCACATGCAGCCAAGGCAGTTACAGAAGTGGAGGAAAGTCATTTAAGCACAAACTTTGAAGACGGTACACTTCAAGGATGGACTCCACGTGTCGGTAGTGAAAATCTGACAGTGACACAGCAGGAAGCACACGAAGGCCAGTCTAGTATGCTAGTTTCCAACCGTGATCGTTCCTACCATGGACCGATGTTATCCATGAAGAACCTGCTTGAGCGTAACCAAGAGTATGAAATTACGGCATATGTAAGACTTACCCAGGAGCCCACCACGGATCAAACACTACAGCTCACCACATATAAAAAAACAACGGCCGAAAGCTGGAACCCGATCGGTAGCGTGAAGATTGCCAAAACAGAATGGAACACATGGCACAAGATCACCGGAAAATTTCAGTATAGCGATGATCCCACTGAATTGAATTTGTTCATCGAAACACCCTACATCTCTGAAGATAGCGTAGATACGTTATCGTTCTATGTGGATGATGTATCATTTACTCTGGCCGAGCAACTGGAGATTGAAGCAGGGATTCTGTCTCTGGAGGACCTGTATCAAGATGATTTCCCCATTGGTGCAGCGGTGTATCGCTGGCAGTTGGAAGGCGCATACGGACAACTGCTCACAAAGCATTTTAACAGCTTGACCGCAACCTATGAGATGAAACCGAAGTACATGTCTCCTTCCGAAGGTGTTTATGAGTTCGAGGCAGCCGATCAATATGTTCAGTTCGCTGAGGAGCATGGTATGGGCGTACGCGCACATGCGTTGTTGTGGCATATTGATGCTGCAGAGTGGATGTTCAAGGATCCTCAGGGTAACCCTGCGAGTCGAGAATTACTGCTTGCCCGGATTCAGGATTATGTCGAAACCGTCATGACCCGATACAAAGGTAAGATCTATGCCTGGGATGTGGTAAACGAGGCGATTGCGGATAGCAATGGTGATGCCAACGGTTTACGTAAAAGTCCCTTTTATGAACTAATCGGTCCGGATTACATTGAGAAAACTTATGAATTCGCTCGTGCAGCCGATCCGAATGCCAAATTATATTACAACGAATACTTCACGGAAATCCCTGAGAAAAGAGAGCATATGTATCAGTTGGTCAAACGACTGAAAGAGAAAGGGCTCATCGATGGTGTGGGTTTGCAATCCCACTATAACCTGGAATCCCCGCCCATCAAGGAAATTGAAAAAACGATCAACATGTTCGCCGAACTTGGATTGGATATTCAGATCACGGAACTGGATGTGGATAGCGGAATTCCATTTGGTGAAGAGATGTCCGATGAAGTTGCGGTAAAGCAGGCGTATCGATATAAGGAACTGTTGGATTTGTACAAAAAACACAAAGATCACATTTCTTCAGTTACCTTATGGGGACTCCAAGATGAGAAATCTTACAACAACCAGGCTATGCTGTTTGATTCAGCCCTGAAGGCCAAAAAAGCATACTGGGGACTCGTGGATGAATCCAGCTTGCCTGTGTTGACACAGAGAGCCGTCTCACTTTCGGGTAAACCGGATATCAAAAAACAGTCACAAGATCCACTCTGGAACAAAGCGGTGTCTACTCCACTGAAGGGTGACTCTTCGGGATCAGCCAGTTTCCGCACCTTATGGGATCATAGTAACCTGTATATCCTTGTGGATGTTCAGGATGCAAAGACAGATGTGAATGACAGAGTAGATATCTTTGTTGACCTCAATAATGGCAAGACCACTTCATATGAAGCAGATGACCGACACGTAATCATTAAGCGGTCGGGCAAAGCTGAGGGCGTGGAGAAGCGTTCATATCATGTACGCGAGACCAAAGCCGGATATCAGGTTGAATTGTCCATTCCGTGGGGTGGTATCCAAGTCCGATCAGAATATGAAGCCGGATTGGATATCCGTGTGACTGATGGCGGTTCAAGTGGGACACAACCTTATAATCCACTGTACTGGAATGATCGAACACAATCTCAGGAACAGGATACAAGCAAATACGGCGTGATTCAGCTTGCCCCTATGCCCAAATCTGCACAAGCTGTACAAGGGATTGTTCAGATTGATGGGAAGAAAGACACATCATGGAATAAGGCTGCACCGTTTGAAGTAAACCGGTTGAACCAAAGCGAAGGTGCAGAGGCAGTGGCTCGCGCAATGTGGTCAGGTGAATATCTATACCTGCTGATCGACGTCACTGATCCAAACATCATCACAGATAGCATCAACCCATGGGATCAGGATTCGGTTGAGATTTTCCTGGACGAGAATCACCAGCGCACACCGTATTTTCAATATGATGATGCCCAGTTCAGAATCAGTGCAGACAATGTGGGAACCTTTGCAGGGGGTGCCTCACCTGGACGCCTTGTAAGTGCTGTGAAGAAAACAAATAAAGGATATCTCGTAGAAGCCAGAATTCATTTACAATCATTGACGCCCAAAGCAGGAAATGTTCTCGGTTTCGAGCTCCAAATTAACGACAACCAGGGCGGAGGTAAGCAGAGCGTAGCCAAGTGGAATGATACGACCAATGAGAGCTGGAGAAATACTTCCCAGTACGGAATACTCACTTTTGTCGGAAAGAACAAACTCGGGCATTAAACCATCGGCAGTAGTTGCAAGAATAGAAACCATCATAACAGTGGCTGAAACTCAACCATTGTTGTGATGGTTTTCATCGTTTACATACGTCACCAAAGGTGATGAGGGGCGATACAATCTGCCTTGACTATATTTAACAGCCCTTGATATACTAAATGGATGTTATTTTATCTTTTATGGGAATAAGATAGTAATCAACTACATACAACCGTTTGCGAGGGAGCCTTAACCGGCTGAGAGGGTGTTAAACCGACCTTACCTGATTTGGATAATGCCAACGTAGGGATGCAACGATGAAACACTGTACTTGGGTAGCTCATGCGAACCCCCTTGTTTTAGTGTATTTGTCTGCGAAACATCCTATGGATGTTTCGTTTTTTTTGTTTTTAAATACGTACATTATGAATTGGAGGAACACATGTTGACTATTTCAGAGAGACTATATCAGGCAGCACAGCCCGTGTGGAAAGAATGTCTCGAGCATCCCTTTGTTAAAGGAATCGGAGATGGTTCCTTACCGGTCGAACAATTTCGTTATTATTTGCTGCAAGACTACTTGTATCTGTTCGATTATGCCCGTGTATTTGCACTAGGTATCGTCAAGTCGCACGACCCCAAATTGATGCAGTTTTTTAGTAAAAACGTAGATAACATCCTGAATGGTGAAATGAAAATCCATCGTTCTTATATGGAGCGATTAGGAATTACAGAGGATCATGTTTTTCAGGTAAAACCTGCACTGAAAAATGCAGCCTATACTAACTATATGCTCTCTGTTTCCCATACGGGTGGCATAGCAGAAGTACTTGTTTCCATTCTGGCCTGCTCATGGAGCTATGCAGAGATTGGTCAAGTCCTTGCCCAAAAGCCAGGCGCAGCTGATCATCCTTTTTACGGAGAGTGGATCACAGGATATGCTTCCTCTGAATACAACAGCAGCAATCAATCCCTAGTGACGTTAACGGATAAGCTATTAGAAGGCTGTAGCGAGGGAACGTACCAACGGATGGAAGATATTTTCGTGATGTGCAGTCGCTTTGAGCTTGATTTTTGGGAGATGTCATGGAGGCTGGAGCCTTAAGTTTACTGGTAGTTCATTCAATTAGAGAGCAGCGGCCATAAACAGTCTCAGGATGGAAATTAAGTAAAGGAACGCTTGTATAAGCGTGTTTCGTGATGATACCGAAAAAAGGGCGGAGTGTATCCGCCTTTTATTATTGTTGAAATTCTTGACACAGGGACATTTTGTTCTCTGAAGTCTCTGGCTAAAATCAAAAAGGGTGTCAGGACGGAATGTTCATAGCAGTCTGAATATTTTTCAGATCGAGCTGAATTTGCTCTGCAATATGGTAAGGGTGGTATAAGCCATGCTGCACCATGTAATTTGATATCTTTTCATGAGAATCTATGGCTTCATCGAGCTGTTTCATCAAAATTTGTTTGATTTCGGGGGTGGCACATTCGGTCACAGCCATGGCGTAGTTTCTGACGCTGCTCTTGGCGTTCATCAAAAAATCCATTGCGATTACGTCATCGGTCAGCGTATTAAGACCAGTCATATGTTCTAATATTGGGTTCATTTTTTATCTCCTATACAGTCGCTTTAGACAGCACTCCACCGAGCTCCTGAAGCTGCTGTTGTGATAATGTCGCATCTTGTTGCAAAATTTGCTTGAGCTCCGGGTCGGTTACCAGAGCTTGCATGGTCTTGGATTTAGTCATACAAACCGTCTTGAACGCAGCTATTTCATGCACCTCGAGCATCTCATGCAAAGCGTAAGTGGAATCCATTCAGATTGTCCTCCCATGTATCTATTCATATTTAAGGCTTTAAGATGACTTTAATGCAATCGTCCGTTTTTGTATCGAACACTTCATAGCCCCGTTTGGCCTCGTTGAGCGGAATGACGTGCGTAACAATGTCGCCAGGGTCCACTTTGCCAGACGTAACCAACTCGTACATGTATGGCATGTAGTGAATGACCGGAGCTTGTCCGGAACGGATATTCACGTTTCGCTGCATGATATCACCGAGCGGGAATCCGTTATAACGTCCGCCGTATACCCCAGTGACTTGAATGGTGCCACCTTTGCGAACAGCCTGAGATGCAATGATAAATGCGCTCATGGTGCCGCCTTGCAGTTTCATACCGCTGGCTAGAAATTCAAGATCGCTCATCTTGCCGTCCATTCCTACCGCATCAATGACAACATCGGCGCCGCCTTTGGTCATTTCCTTGAGAGTGTTCCCAATATTCTTATCCTGTTCGAAGTTTACGATTTCCACATTGTTTGTTCGCTTCGCATGCTTTAAGCGGTAATCGACATAGTCGACGGCTATGACCCGCTTAGCTCCTTTCAGCCAGCAGAACTTCTGGGCCAGGAGTCCGACCGGGCCGCAGCCGAGCACAATGACCGTATCTCCATTTTTAACGCCGGCGTTATCTACGCTCCAGAATGCCGTCGTCATGGCATCGGCGATCAAGCTTAGCTTTTCGTCCGGTTGTTCGCAGTTTTCAGGGATCTTAAAGTGGGTAAAATTAGCAAATGGGACCCGTAAATACTCCGCTTGCCCGCCGGGATATCCGCCGGTCGTTCCGGAGTAGCCGAAATATGCGCCCATATCCCCGTGCTCGTTGGAATTGTCACATTGGCTTTCCAGCTGATTTTTGCAAAAAAAGCATTCTCCGCATGCGATGTTAAACGGGATGATTACGCGGTCGCCTTTTTTTACCTTGGTCACGCCAGGGCCCACTTCTTCTACGATCCCCATCGGCTCATGTCCGATGACATAGTTTTCCTGAAGGTTAGGGATCATCCCGTGAATAAGATGAAGGTCAGAACCGCAAATCGCGGTACTGGTGATCTTTACGATCATATCGTCCGGTTTCACAATCTTCGCATCCGGCACCTCTTTGACCACGACATTTTTAACCCCTTGATACGTTACCGCCTTCATGCTTTATGTCCTCCAATATGTTCATCTGGGGTCCGATCAAACATCCCTTTACGTGACGTATCACCCGGGAACAGATTCATCTGCCCGATCATCACCGTATTTTTCGCCGAAAGCTGATCGAGTTGGTACTGTTCGTTCAGCTCATAAGGATGAAACCATTTTTTGCGAATCATGAGCTCCGAGATTTCTTGGTGCATTGCAATTCCCTGCTTCAGATGAGTATGCAACAGGGCTCTTACATCCGGTGAAGCCGTTTCCGTCAGGGCGATGGACAAATTACGTACACCCTCCTTGGCACGAAGAAGGAAGTCCATGGCAAAAGTCATATCTGCCATTTCCGGCATATTCAATGAATTAATCGGATCTAAATAATCGGTATTCATCTGAGTTCCCCTTAATGTGTTATAGGTGTCGGATTATTCGGAACGGGTGCTTGAAAAGGAGCTCTTGCGTAGATTGCTTGCAGCTCAGCGATCTGTTGTATGGATTGAATTACGTCTTTCTGCATTAATGCTTTTAGCTCTTGGTCAAAGACCAGGCCTTGCATAAGTTTCGACTTAGCGATGCAGAGCGTTTTGAAGTTTAACGCTTCATGCAGTTCCATCGATTCGTGCGGCGCTAGCGTTGGATTAGCCATTCAGAAATGATCCCTCCTTTTTCATCAAGATTAGATTTTCCAATGCATCGGATCTTATACTAATATGGATCACCGGAGAGATAAGATCCGAATATTCCCATACAGTCGCAGGGATATAAACAAAATCTCAATCCCATACTTATTTCTGTTTAAATGAATGATTTTACTGAAGGAAGGAGGAGTCACGGTGCCCAATAAAAACAAAATTGATCTAGCAACCGAAAACGCAAGAAAACCGGCAGAAGATGCACTTAACTCGAGTGGTAGTAATACGCTGGAGCAGCATGCATCTAACGCGGTTTCTGAGGTGCAGACGGCTTTAAATCAGGCAATAAGCTCGTTAAGTGAATCTAATGCGGCAACAAATTCACAAGCGTTGGAGATTGCCAGGCAGCAATTGACCCGAGCAGAGGAATTTTTAGATCAAGCGATAACTTCAGCCAATGCATTAGGTTTACCGGACCAACAATAAAACGGTTTTGGTACTGATAAGCTTGGCAAAGTTTTGCGTTGACGATCGGAGGAAGCATTTTTCCTAGAACACATATAGTTACCGTCAACATGCTTCGGCTTACGCCGAAGTTTTTTGTATTTTTAGATCTATCGGACAATTTCAAAATGAAGGTTGAAAAAGAATGATTAAGGGAGAGGCATTAGAATAAGTCTTGAACATAATTATAGGTAATATCTATTCAACCTTGTTGAGGAGGACATCATACTGCCTATGTTACCTATGGAAGAATATTTTGGTAAGTTAGAACTCGTTCATTCCTTTTACGGGGCTATGCCTACAGGCGTTAGTGTATCCGAAACCGGGCGTATCTTCATTTGCTTTCCAAAATGGGGAGATGACGTAAGATTTACGGTAGCGGAAATTGTTGAGGGTGAGATGCAACCTTATCCTAATGTAGAAACGAATTTGATCAACCCATTGAATATCGTTATGTCCTTCATCAGTGTCCAAAGTGTTGTTGCAGATGGAAGGGGAACCTTGTGGGTACTGGACACAGCTGCACCAAATTTTTCTGAGCCAATTAAAGGAGGAGCAAAATTAGTCGCGGTAGATTTAGAAACAAATACAATAAGAAAAGTATATACATTTGCAGATGATGTAGTCTTGCCAACAACGTATCTGAATGATGTCCGATTTGACTTTCGTGTAGGAAAAGCAGGTTACGCATATATAACGGATTCTTCTTCCAATGGGCCAGGCGCTATTATCGTCGTAAATTTAGAAAACGGAAATGCGTATAGACGGTTGCATGGAGCAAGCTCGACCTCACCCGATCCGTATTTTGTGCCGAAAGTGGAAGGTGAAATTTTGATGAATCGAAACGCGGATGGTTCGACATCTCCGTTTCGATTGGCCTCTGATGGTATAGCGATTTCCCCTGATGGAAAAATGTTATTCTATTGTCCATTAACCAGTCGCCAGTTATTCTCTATCTCAACAGAATCGTTAAGAGACAGAACGATACCGGATTTTAAGTTAAGTGATCTTGTGCAGTATTGGGGAGAGAAGGGTGCATCTGATGGGATGATCACAGACGCTAAAGGAAACGTTTATGCTGGAGATTACGAAAACGATAGTATTCGAAAGATATTGCCAAATGGAATCATGGAAACCATCGCCCATGATCCCCGAATTTTATGGCCGGATACTTTTTCTATTGGTCCGGATCAATACTTATATGTGATTGTGAACCAATTACATAGGCAGGCGAGATTTCATTATGGAAGAGACCTGCGACAAAAACCGTACATTTTACTACGTTTGAAAATTGATGAATTACCTGCTCCTACCTTTTGATATACATCCCACTTTTCAAAGCAGATTTTAATAGCAGATTATTCAGTTCATTTTGCGGGACCGTAGGCCCTTTATCTAAGGGCAATATAGTAATTCTAATGAACTTAAGATAGGGACAGGTATCAGTTGATGCCTGTCTTTTTGTTTTTTGTCGCCCAAGAGGAAAGCCGGAGACAGATACAAAGGGTAGGGTACCATAATACACTCATTCGATTAAGATTAATCTGGTAGCATGTTGTTCCCGATATTGCTGTTAAACTACAAATTGCCGGTCGTATGATTTTTCGATTACAGGACAAGATATTAACCTTATCACCATTTTATTACTTTGATAAAGGAGACGACCATGGTTGAAAAACACGAGCCTCAAATGAAAAATCATCAAAAGTCTACATGGCTTGATGATTTAAAACAGATATTAAACCATATGGAAGATGCCGAAATCATTGAGCACAAAATAGGTACGAGTGCTTCAGTCCATCTTTTATTTATAAAAACGTTAATAGATCAAGAGCGTTTAAACGAGGCGATTATTCAGCCACTTCATCAATCAGGCGGAAATTCGCTTTCTTCATGCATAATCAATTCTGATGTTTCAGAAGTTATATCGATCGAAGATGCTGGGCAAAAAATAATGCAAGGATATATTCTTCTATACGATTCAGTCAACGATCAATGGCTAGGCATACAGTTGGAAAATCCTCTTGGCCGGGCAATTGAACCTTCCCAAACGGAAACGGTTATATATGGAGCGAAAGATAGCTTCAGCGAACAAATCGATAATAACATTACAATGTTGCGCAGACGTTTGCCTATAACGACATTAAAAACGGAAAGCTTCACTATAGGATCACTGAGTAAAACAAAAGTTGTGTTAATGTACATAGACGGAATAATTAATCCGGAATTTGTTTCCCTTGCAAGAGAGAAAATTGAAAGTGTGGATTTCGATCAGTTTTTAGACTCCGCACAGCTTGCAGCTTTTATTGAAGATCATAACCATACGGTCTTTCCCCAGTTTCTA
Organism: Paenibacillus sp. FSL M7-1414; assembly: GCF_038003195.1. Lineage (NCBI taxonomy): Bacteria > Bacillati > Bacillota > Bacilli > Caryophanales > Paenibacillaceae > Paenibacillus > Paenibacillus sp. FSL M7-1414. The sequence continues at coordinate 3,655,267 of NZ_JBBOOS010000001.1, forward strand.
CAAACGGATCGGCCGGATGCCTGCGCCTTCGCCTTAGGTGAGGGTAAGCTGACTTTATTAGTCTCCAATTCACCGTTTGCTTTAATTTGTCCCATTACATTATTCCATCTATTCCAATCGCCAGAAGACTACTTCCTTCGTTGGCCGGTAGCCAGTTTTTTACGTTTAATGAGGTATGGAAGTTTTATTATTTCTTTGACGATGATTCCTTTTTATGTTGCGTTAACGACATTTCATTACCAAATGGTTCCGCTGCCGATTCTCTTCGTATTATTGGAATCGAGAAGCAAATTGCCCTTTACTCCGTTTGTGGAAGGAATTTTCATGATCGTAACGCTGGAAATCATCAAAGAAGCAAGTTTGCGAATGCCGACCAAAACCAGTCAAACTCTAGGGGTTATCGGTGGTATTGTCATTGGACAAGCGGCTGTAGAGGCAGGCTTTGCAAGTAAAGTATTAATTGTTTTGATGGGTATATCCGCTATTGCTTTCTTTTTAGTTCCCAATTATCAAATGACAAAATCCATGGTTCTGTTGCAATTGCTTCTTCTTATCCTTGCATCGTTTCTTGGGCTGCCAGGAATCGTGGTCGGGATAATCGGCATTCTTGCGCATCTCCATGCATTAACGTCATTAGGTCAACCTTATTTAGCGCCGCTTTCACCTTTTTATGGGAAGGATTGGATTGACCTCTTTATTCGCGGGCCTTTGATTTGGATGAAAACGCGTCCGCATAATCTAAAACCACTACAGAAATGGCGACAGGAGAAGATGAAGAAATGAAGACTTTATCCCTATTCAATCAAACTTCCACCCTTGGCGGCATCCATTTCCTTTTATTAGTTAATCGAACGCAAATGCATTATTTTATTTTAATCATGCCGGTTTATTTGGTTCATTCCTATATGGTTTGGGGAATTGTCGCCTTGGGGCTACTGTCCCAACTTAATTTGATGATGCTATCCAAATGGTTTACTTCCAGTTATGCATCGAAAGGCTATCAAGGATTTGTACAGCTTTTTGGGAAACGGGCGGTTCAAGTTTTCGCAATACTTGGTTTTGTAATAATACTGTTAAAAATTTCAATCATCACACTGGGTTACGTTGAAATGCTCCATAATTTTATATATCCATCAATGAATAAAAAGTGGCTGATCCTAGTTATTCTTTCGATCAGTTTATTTGTGGCTTCACATGGCATGGAAAAAACATTGCGTTTTGTCGTTATCGCCTTTCTTTGCGGGGCGTGGATCTTAATCATGTTTATTCCCTTTTTCTTTCCAACGATTGCAAATTACCGCGATTTGTATCCTCTAATCCCCACCGAATGGTCAGGACATTCATGGCAGGGCTTGTTGTTTATTTGGTCGGCATTTTCCGGTCCAGTATATTTGGCCTTTATGGTTCCATGGTTAAGCTCCAATAAAAAAATATCAAAATATCTTGTCATTGGAAACATGCTGACGATTATGGAATATTCATTATTGTTCATTGCTTCGGTATTGTTTTACGGTTCAAACTTTTTAAGCAAGATCAACTTTCCGGTAGTATATATGGGAAGTTACATTCAAATGAGTGGTTTAGAACGAATCGATTACATCCTTATCTCTTTCCATATGTTTAATTATGTATTTGACATTTCAATTCTTTTGTTGTGTTTATATGGAGCTGGAAGAGTCTTTATGAAGAAAATGAACAAAAGCACAACTCGGATCGGATTATTGTCGAGTTGGTTTGTCATTTTGATAAGTATTATCATAATGGATCAATGGTTATGGCAAACGGTTCCGGGTCAAAAGATGTTACTGAACATTCAAATCTGGCTTGGTGCATTCATTTATTTACTTGTTCCTACGATCCTTTTCACTATGGTTAAACGAAAGGAGAGTGTGTAGGCATGATACCATACAAGCATTATGGTTTATTGGCGATTGTAAGCCTTATGTGGATGACCGGTTGCTCTTCTCCATATGCCGAGAACAATATGATCGAAGAGATCGCTCCGGTAGTTTTCTGGTCGGTTGACAAGGGAACGGAGGGAAAGTTTAAAATCAGCACTTTAGTACCACCACTCATCAAAGAAAAAAAACGATTTCTCTCCAAGGAAGTTGATCTGTTAAAGCAGGGAGGCAAGGAGTTTAATTTAATTTATTATCGGGAATTAAAACAGGGGCAGCTGCGAATGTTATTAATCAATGAGGAACTGGCCAAAAAAGAAGGCATTGAAAAGCTGATCAATACGATATTGGTTGATCCCGATATTTCAATGCGTGTCTATTTATTGATTGTCAGAGGAGATTTTGATGAATACATAAAAAATCAATTGACGAAGCAAGAAAACCAAGATTATTTTCTTTATCGGATGTTAAAGCATTACGAGGAACATAACCAAGGTGAAATGAGCATTGTCAATATTCATCAATTCATGAAGATGTTATATTCCCCTCTTAAGGATCCGATCCTGCCGGTATTTCATGCGGATAAGAACAATTTCAATTACGTAGGAACGGCCTTCTTCCGAAATGATAAAGAAGTAATGGTTACTCAAGACGTAAGTGATGAAATTTTTCAACTTCTGGATAACGATCATTTCTTAAAAGTCTTGGCCATTCCAAAGTTATCTATCAGTTTAGGACGTGTTCGATCCAATATTCGCATGAATCTATCGAGTGATTATTCATCCTTGTCTTTACGTGTGGGATTGAAAGGAAGAATTGAGGAATACCAGGGAGAAAAGAATATTCAAAGCGAGGAACAATTGGAACATTTAATTCATGAGATTGAGGTATACCTTGAGGAACAAACATCAGAATTATTAAAAAGTATGCAACGGTTGAAAGTGGATCCCTTAGAGGTCGGAACACATTCACTTAAGCCGTTTTCTAAAGAACTAACGGAAGAGCAATGGTTAAAATATTGGGACAATATGAAAATTAATGTTGACTTCGATATCAAAATACAGCCTTTGATTAATGTTGAACGGCTGTCGTGATTTAAAAGATGCCCCCTACATGATCAAATACATCATTGTGGGGGCATCTTTTTGTTCAAATCATGTACAAAGAGAGCTTATTACTGCAGCCCGTGGCGGACAAGCCATTTGGATATCTTTAGAAAATGGAAAGTCTAATGATCTTATCGTCAACAATAACAAAATGATAATCCAATAATAGCGGATCGGGTAGACCCGTCTTATCGTAGGTACCATCCAGCTTGCATGTTAACACAATTTCATCACCTATTTTTTTGGCTTTTGTTGGCTCTAACGTTACATTCGCCGCGAAATGGTTTTGATCACTCCATTTCCGAATCGCCTGTTTGCCATTTCGCTTTTTTCCTTCATCCATCACAACGGCATTTTCTGAAAAAAAATCTACAAATACTACTGGGTCTGGCTTGTTAGATGCAGTAATGTATTTGGCAATTACAGACGGTAAATGATTGAGATCCATATTGTTCTCTCCCTTTATTAATTAATTATTAGACGGTAGGGATAGTTCCCCCATCTATGACATATTCACTACCTGTAATAGATGCTGCTCGGTCTGAGACCAGAAATGCGACCAGCTCAGCGACTTCTTCAGGAAATCCTGGCCGACCAATTGGAATACCTCCGAGTGAAGTCATAAGTTGTTCAAGGGCACTTTCTCGACTTCCGGTTTCAGTTGCGATCCGATCAATTAATGCGTCAGCTGCTTCTGTCTGAATAAACCCAGGAGACAACGTATTTATGCGAATTCCTTGTGGGGAAAATTCATTTGATAATCCCTTGCTATAATTAGCCAGCGCGGCTTTGGCAGACGCATAAGCCAATGTAGTTTCATATAAAGGCAAACGTCTCTGGATGGAAGTGAAATGAAGAATAACGCCTGAATTATTTTCTAACATAAGTGGAATTAAGCCACGATCAAGTCGAACTGCTGCGAGTAAATTCCAATTTAATGTATGAAGCCAATCCTCATCACTCAATGCAAGTGCGCCTCCTGGTGGTGTCGTTGATCCACCTACGCAATGGACGATAATATCGATACCTCCAAGTTGCTCTTTTACTGCTGTAATTATTTGCTCTACACCTTCAGGTGTGGCGACATCTGCTTGCACAAATTTGACCGAATTTGGCAAGTCAGCAGATAGGGAACGGGCAGTAGTAAGAACTGTAGCTCCGCCGTTTGCAAGTCTTTTCACAACTGCTTGCCCCATTCCCTTTGTTCCTCCGGTTACAAGCACCCTTTTACCTTTAAATTCTGATACAGAGAACTCAAATTCTTTATGCATAACTATTCCTCCTAGTGATGGTATTCGATGATTAATTTGAAATTGCTCTGTCTCTAAACCTTAATGTGTTGTTCGAGAGGAGCTAGAACTAATACTACACTTGCTACTTTCATAACGTCCAATTTATTATAATAATAGAAATGATGAATATTATTAATATATGGAGGGTTGTTTTAATGGAACTTACACAATTGGAATACTTTATGACCGTTGCACAGCTTGAACATATGACCTTAGCCTCCAAAAAACTCGGTATTACTCAGCCAGCGTTAAGTCATGCAATTGCCAAGCTTGAAAACGAGATAGGAGCTCCTTTATTTGAGCGAAATGGACGAAATATTAAGCTGAACCGAAACGGTACTATGTTCTCTAAATGGATTGGTAGAGCCCTACATAATATTGAAAATGGTCTAAGAGAAATCGAAGAGTGGTCCAATCCGGATACTGGTGTGATTACGTTGTCTTATCTAAATATTCTCGGTGTTGAATTGATCCCTAGCCTAATTCGAAGTTATCAATTGAAGTATCCCAAAGTTCGGTTCGAATTGACACAAGGGAACTTAGGAGATATTGATGAACATCTGGAGCAAGGATTCTCGGATATTATGATTACATCGAGGGAATCTACTTTGAATAATCATCACTGGAAGACGATTAAAAATGTTCCTTTATACATTGTTGTTCCCTCCCAACATCGTTATGCAGCTTGTAGCGCTCTTAGTTTGGCAGAGCTGTCTGGCGAGCCATTTATTGGATTGAAAAACAATTGTGGATTAAAAGCAACGATCATATCCCGGTTCCGACATACCGGATTTTTTCTTGCTTCGGCTTATGAAGCGGAGGACCTGATCACTGTAGCCGGTTTTATAAAGTCGGGTCTAGGTGTATCAGTACTACCTAAGACGTTGGGGTTGATGTTAGATGAATTGGTCTGGATCCCTATTATTGATGAAGGATGGTACTGGGAAATAGGATTAAAGTGGAGAGATGATCATAATATTTCCCCAGCAGCGAAAAGGTTTATTGAATATGTGGATACTTTACATCAAGGAGAATGACCGTCAAATTTTTTAGTTTTGAAAAGAAATTCTGAGAAAACAATCATACTTTATTGTATTTGAACACAAGGAAAAAATCCTTTTACAATCATTGGCAGTACGTTATAATACAATCACCAGGTAGATTGCCCAACAAAAAAGTGAAATATTGTAATATCTAGTCACACCCGGCTCATCATAGTTCTTTGAGCCGCATAACACAACATAATAGATATCGGAGGAATGGTTATGGTCAAGAAGAAAATTTCCACAGCCCTCAGCGCAGCTTTAATTGTTTCTATGCTGGCTACTGGCCTAATAGTCACTATCCAAGGTAACACAACGTTAGAGGTAGCGAAGTCAGCAGGGGATAAAAAGGTTGAAGTTGTTAAAGCATAAGCGAGCCGTTAATTTATTTAGAACATGTTAAGAGACAAGAGCATATTCCTATTGAAGTCGCTATTTTAGCGGCTTTTTTTGTTTTATCGGTAATATTAGGTTTAATACTAACGATATTTTGCTGAACAAGTAAAGAGAAGTTTAGATACAACCTTTTTTTACATTTGTAAACCAATGGGTTTGAAATAATAAAGAAATGATTAGATCAACTTAACTAAAAAATTGTTATTTTCTATAATCAGCCATAAATTGTGCAAATGTAAACCAAAACATATATATACATAAAAAATAATGTTCATTTATACAAAAATACTTTGACAAATGAAAACAGGTGGCTTATTTTGTTAATAAGGAATGCATATTACTTCTTTGAGATTTTAAATAGCCTTAAGGGAGCGTGAATAAAATTAAAAAAGTACATCTATCAGGTGAAAATAATATCAGCAAAGGTCCAGAAAACTTTATTTATAAAAATGAATATAGACCGCAAATACATTATTCCCCTAAGGAAAATTGGATTAACGATCCTAACGGAATGGTTTATTACGAAGGAGAATATCACCTTTTCTACCAATATACTCCCCATGATACGCAGCCTGACTTCGGCAGAATGCATTGGGGGCATGCAGTAAGTAATGATTTAGTACATTGGGATGAACTTCCACCAGCCATCTCGCCCGGGGTAGATGGAGCGATCTTTTCGGGAAGTGCGGTAGTCGATAAGAACAATACAAGCGGATTCTTCAACGAAGCAGGATCAGGATTGGTTGCAATTTATACTAATAATGATAACAGCACTCAACCCGGTAAACCGCAGGTTCAAAGCATCGCTTACAGCAAGGACAAAGGTAGAACCTGGACAAAATATGAAGGTAACCCTGTTTTATTCCCCACGGAGACGCTAGACTTTCGAGACCCAAAGGTATTCTGGCATGAAGAATCTTCAAACTGGATAATGGTTCTTGCTGTTAGCGACCGTGTAGAATTTTACACATCTTCGAATCTTAAGGATTGGTCTTATGCAAGCGGTTTCGGTTCTGATATTCCGGGCATCCATCGTGGAATTTTTGAATGTCCTGATGTTTTTAAACTCCAAGTGGATGAGGACCCTAATACCACTAAATGGATTCTGACACTAAGTGTCGGAGATAGAAATGGCGTAAATCCAAACGATTCAGAACCACCCGCAGGCGGTTCTGGCATGATGTATTTTATAGGTCACTTTGATGGTAAGGCTTTTACACTAGATGAAACATTGGAATCATTCGATACAATCCAATGGATAGATTACGGATCTGACTTTTACGCGGCCGTGACCTGGGACGGTATCCCGAATGAGGATGGGCGAAAGATTTGGGTCGGCTGGATGAATAATTGGCGTTATGCTTCCACTCTTCCTTCTAAAGAATGGCGTGGTCATATGTCCATCCCACGTGAGATTCAGCTCAGGACGTATTCGGAAGGACTTCGCTTAATTCAAGCACCCATAACTGAGTTAAATCAACTCAGAAAATCAATTCTGTCTCTACAAGACATTACGATTAAACCAGATATGAACGTTTTGTCTGCTGTTTCTGCTGCAAAGATGGAAATTATTGCGGAATTCGAAATTGGTAATGCAATAGAATTTGGGTTCAAGGTGCGAAAGTCTTCCTCTTCCAACCAGGAGACAGTCATCGGATATAATGTCTTGGATGAGGAGTTGTTTGTCGATCGAACGAAGTCAAACGCTGTTGATTTCCATCCTGATTTTGCTGCAAAACACAATGCCCCTATGAAGCCAGAGCATAAACGGTTACAGTTGAGCATCTATGTTGATTGGTCAAGTGTAGAGATCTTTGGCAACAATGGGACAACTATCATTTCAGACACGATTTTCCCCGACTCGGGAAGTAGAGGACTGGAACTCTATGCCATTGGCGGAGAACTAAAGGTCGTGTCGCTTCAAATCAATGATCTCGTAAGCATTTGGGAAAATCAACCGAACTGAACTGGTTGTCCAAAACCAATTAAATTTGAACCAACTTCACAATATTATTAGAAAAGAGGGTATGGAATGAAAGATAAATCTAAATTCGCAATATGTCTTCTGATGGCAACGGGATTAACTCTGACTTCAAACGGGATTTTTACATCTAAATCATTTGCGGCTAGTGCTGTACTTGCTGATCAGGAAACAAATAAACAGGCAAAGGAGGAGCTTGATATTTTTGAAAGCGCATCCAAATCAAATACCAATCTGATAGGCTGGCAAGTGAAAGGAAAAGGTGGATTAGAGGATACTTCAGAAGGAATCTTGCTGACTTCACAGCCTAAAGAAAATGTAATGGCCATCTCAGAGACAGTGTCCGATGATTTTATCTATGAAGCTGATGTCATGATCAGGGATACGAAGGCAGATGCAACATTGTTGTTTCGATCTAATGAGGATGGCTTTAGCTCGTACATGCTGCAAATCGTTCCGGAAGCAGGTCTGATTCGATTAAGAGATGCAAGAAATGGAGATGGGAAATTAAAGGAGGAGCGTAAAGTTTCTGTTGAAATGGGGCAAATCTATCATCTCAAAGTGAAGGCAGTGGGTTCCTCGCTAAAAGTATATTGGGGCAATCAATATAAACCATTGATTGATGTTCAAGACATTTCGTATCAAAGCGGAAAGCTTGGACTCCATGTATGGGATGGATCCGCCTTGTTTTCGAACATCGTTGTGAGCGATCTGAAAGGTAATTTGGGGACGGTGATTTCTAGCAAGGGAAAATGGCAGCCTGATATCAACGGCAAAAGAGGGACAGTAGAACAGGGGAGCAAAGCACAGCAAATCTATAATAAAAATGCGACTGATATGGTGTATGAAGGGAATATTACCCTTCGTCCTGATTCTATTGCAGCTCTCGCATTTCGATCTTCAAGCGATGGAGCTGAAGGATATGAAGCTACTCTTACGAAGGAAGGAGATCAGGTCCGTGTAAGTTTGACGGATACAAAAGGAACAGTAATTGCAAGTTCGCAACGTACTTATCCAAGTCAGATGGGAGCCAAACATCATGTGGAAATCAAGGCAAAGGGAGATCGAATTCAGGTCTTCCTGGACGGATACACTACGGCCGCGATTGACGTGAAAGATTCAACCTACAGGAGTGGAAGTACTGGAATCCTCGTAAAAAAGGGGACGGCTTACTTCCAGGATACTTATGTGACGGAACTGAGCCAATATTACAATGAGATATATCGTCCACAATATCACTACACGCCAATACGTGGTTCAGCGAGTGATCCGAATGGACTTGTCTACTTCGAAGGAGAATATCATCTCTTTCATCAGGATGGAGGAACATGGGCGCATGCGGTAAGTAAAGATATGCTGAACTGGAAACGGCTTCCGATTGCACTTCCCTGGAATGATCACGGACATGTCTGGTCTGGGTCGGCTGTTGCGGATATGACAAATGCATCTGGTTTATTCGGAGATTCAGGAGGCAAGGGCCTTATTGCATACTATACTTCCTTTAATCCGGATAGCCCGAATGGAAACCAGCGTATAGGTCTGGCTTACAGTAAAGACCAAGGTCGTACTTGGGAGTATTCGAAGGAACGCCCGATTGTGATCGAGAACCCGGGTAAGAGCGGAAATGAAGCTGGGAATTGGGATTTCCGCGATCCGAAAGTGATCCGTGATGATGAGAATAACCGCTGGGTTATGGTTGTGTCCGGAGGAGATCATATTCGTTTCTACACGTCAACGAACTTACTTGACTGGACATTGACAGATAATTGGGGATATGGGGATTACGTCCGCGGAGGCGTATGGGAATGCCCTGATTTGTTCCAGCTTCCGGTAGACGGAACATCACAGAAGAAGTGGGTTATGATGATCAGTACAGGAGCGAATCCCAAAACAGGCGGATCAGATGCCGAGTATTTTATCGGTCATTTAACAGCTGATGGTAAATTCGTGAACGATAATCCGGCAGGTAAGGTGTTAAGAACAGATTTTGGTAAAGAATTTTACGCTTCGATGTCTTTCGCTAATATGCCTGATCATCGCACAGTGATGATGGCGTGGATGACGAATTGGGACTATCCGTTCGCTTTCCCAACGTCCAATTGGAAAGGTGAACTAACCATTCCGAGAGAAGTATCATTGGTAACAACCAAAGATGGAATTCGGATGGCGCAAAGTCCAATCAAAGAATTGGAATCACTGCGTAAACCGTTGTACTCTGCTTCTAACAAGTCGGTGAGTCCTTCTTCCGGGAATCTGCTAAAAGGTATTATTTCAGGTGCTTACGAAATTGAAGCTGAAATTGAAATCCCTGAAACCATTACAGCGACCGAGTTTGGCTTTAACATTCGTGAGGGTGCAAATCAGAAGACAGTCGTGGGTTATAAGGCAAGTGATAGTCGTATGTTTGTGGACCGAACTGCATCCGGTGAAACGGATTTTTCTAATCTTTTCAGTAAGAAACATGAAGCGCCTGCGCAAATGGAGAATAACCGGATCAAGATGCGTATTCTTGTGGATGAGTCTTCTGTTGAAGCCTTTGGTAACGACGGCAAAGTCGTCTTTTCAGATGTAATATTTCCGGATCCTGCTAGTAGAGCGATGAGTTTTTACGTGAAAGGTGGGAATGTGAACGTTGTTTCCTTGAAAGTGCATCAACTTCAATCTGTCTGGAATGAGGACATTCCTTCAAAAGCTCAAATAAAGATGGATACGAGCGTTCGGGAACTGGGGGTAGGCGAGTCGGATACACTGCAAGCGATGGTCGAGTATGGACCAGGTTTAGGCGTTCAACCGCTTAAGTGGAATTCCAGTAATAACGACGTAATAGCCATAGACTTGGTAGACAATTCACACGCAGTTATTAAGGCGAAAAAAGAAGGGGAGTCCACAGTCACTGTATCTACTCCGAATGGTAAAACTTCCAGTAGTGTGCTTGTTAAAGTCTCAGGTGGCGAGTTCCGGACAAACCTGAGTGGATGGACTAAAGATCTGTCTGCTGCTTCATGGTTAGTTAGCGCACATGGGATTCGTGGTAAATATTTTAGCGATGCGAATTATATTGCCAAAGAGAAGGCTGGGAATTTTACGTATGAAGCAGACATGATGCTTGGTGAAACAGGAGGGGCAGGTTCTATTTTGTTCAGGGCTAGCGAGGATGGTCGCAGTGGTTATTATCTGAATCTAGACCCTAACATGAAAGCAATCCGTCTGTTCTACAAAATCAATGGAGCATTTGAAGAACGGCAGGTTCTTGCAAAAGTACCAACGTTCATTCAGCCAGGTCATACGTATAAGGTGAAAATAGAAGCGAATGGTCCGCATATTGTCGTTCACGTGGACAGTCAAAAAGTCATAGATATCATGGATGGGACTTTTGCAGAAGGCCACTTTGGACTGAATGTATTTGGCGGCTCCGCATCTTATCAGAACGTCAATGTGAGCAACGGTGAACCTGCAAACATCACCAAGTCCAGCCTTGTAAATACCGCAACACAGAAATCCATTTATACCGTGAACCTTGTCAACGGGGAGCCGGTTACCCTGCAGGATGCAAGTGCAGCTTCCGTCCAGCAGTGGGTATTTGTTCCGACAGGCGACAAAGCAGGTTCGTATTCAATTCGTACTACGACCGGGCAGACGCTTGATCTGGATATAGGGCAAAACAAACTTCAGCTATATCATTATTTAGGGTACAATAACCAGCGTTGGGTCCTTCACGAGAACAAAGACGGATCAGTTCATATTACTTCAGCTCATCATCAAAAAGCATTAGAAGTATCGGAGGATGGGACCGAACTCTTCCTAAGTGAACTGAATCCATCACTTGATCGACAAAAATGGATATTAACGAAATAATAAATTTATTCCATGATGGCGTATCTCATAGATATTCCAATAAAGAAGTGTCGCGGGACGGGAACATGTTCAATTCAAGTCGCTATTATAGCGGCTTTTTTCTTTTAATCTTGTCCTAGCAGAGGTTCGATGGCTAGCGCTATGCGGATTCGTAAGCTTTCAGTTGGATCTTTGAGTTTCACACCCAGGATTTTTTCACACTTTTCCAGTCGATACACCACCGTATTTCGATGAACGAAAAGTTGCTTGGATGTTTCGACAAGCTGGCATTGTGTATCGTAAAAAGCGTTTAAGGTGCGCAGCAACTCTTTTTTTTCATGTTCGTCTGCAATCTGCAGCAGTCCGTTTAAGGTCGCGTCGTAAAATTGTTTCAGTTCGTTGTGGGGAAGCATGTGGAATAAATATCCGATGTCCTTGGCTTGGTAAGATTGGACGAATTGCTTTCGTTTTAGCCAGTAGCCGAATTGCAATGCATTAATCGCTTCTGTATAAGAATGACGAACGCCGAGTACATTTGTTGCAGGTTTGCCAATGCCGATAGACAGACTCAGTCCTGTCTCAACATGCAGCTCTTTAAGCATTCCTGACAACTGCTCGGTGATTTTTGCCTCATCCCACCCCGACTCAGGGATAGATAGAAGAAGACAGTAGGTATCATGTTTGGTAAACATGACGAAGGAATGATCTAACCCACCAAAAACACGTTTGATGTGCTCGTACTGCTCCTCTTGCTCCGTGATATTATCTCCTTTCGGAGGCGCCGAACCTTCGTAATTAGGAAATCTTTGATGCATGTGATGCACCTCGTCATTACGCATGGTCAGCACGACGCTTGCACGCCCCTTGATAAGCCCACATCTCTTGCCGCGGTTCAGCGCCTCCTGCTCAGACGTGATATATCCCTCAATCAGATCGGAGAAGAATTCGTTTTTGTGCCTGCGGGAGCGCTCTTTGACAGCCTGTGATTTAGTCAACTCCATTCCAATGACGTTGGAGGCCTGCTCAAGCGTCAGACCGAAAAGCCCAGTCCATTGATCCGGTGAATGAAATGATAACAAATAGCCTTCGTGGCGGTAAGTTTTTACTGGATATACCAGCATGCAGCAACGCTCTCGGACTGATGGGTTGATGAAGCACAACGAAGTGGGACTAGAAATATCGGACAAGTCTTGAAGTGTATTTACAGCGGCTGCAGTGAGTTCAGCAACACTTGTATTCTGGCTGGAAGCAGAGATAGTTTGCCATTTGTAGTTTAATAGAACGACTGGGGATGAGAACAGTTTGGACAGAGAATCGATAATGCTGGAAATTCCTTTGCCGCGCATGATCATCTCGGAGAATTTTTTGTGGATGCTGAGTGCATATTGCAGTTCGTCACTCTTGTTATTCAGAATCACACTGGTCGATCGCTGCAAAATTTCGCCAAGGGATAGACGGACATCGGAAATTTCGATGATGGGAAATTCGTTCTGATCCGCTTCCCAAAGTATTTCATCAGGGATTGGTAGTTCAAAGCGCTTGGTTTTGATGGCCAACCCCGAGCACTGAAGACGCTGCATGTCCCTGATTAGTTGAATAAACATCTCTGGCTGCTGTTTCATGAAAAAGCCGTTGGTCAGCAAGAGCTCATTCGGCCTTAAAAAGCGAATGATATCCGGACAGTCCATAATGTTGACCGTTTGAACCTCACGTACTAGCCCCTTATGCCCCGTAATCACTCTAGCATCATCGTAAATGCCGTTTTTCAGCAAATCTGTCAGCAGCACATCGACCCATCCCTTTCTGGAACAAGTTATTTTATTGTTAAGTAATATAACACTACGATCATGTGGAGTAAATATCTTTGGTTTGATCATCCAATATTGCTAATTATTTTTATCCTTTTCATCCAATGATTTCTCAGAAGGAGTGAATTATGCTTAAAGTGTTTCTTGCGTGTAATAAAAGCGTACATGAACGGAGGATGTAATGATTGATCTACTTATCACAGATACGGTGATTTCCGGGGATGAAAGGCGAATGGATGTCGGGATATCCTCAGGCAAGATTGCATTTGTCACGCCATGCGGGGAAAGGAAAACCGAAGCTTCTCGTGTAGTGCAAGGCAAAGGGGGCTTATTGCTACCCGGATTCGTCGAGCCGCATATTCATTTGGAAAAAGCATATTTGCTGGATTCCATGGATCGGGAGGCGGAGTCTCTCCAGGACGCGATTCAGATAACATCCAAACTGAAAAGTTCGTTCACAAGGGAGGACATGTATCGTCGCTCGCTGGTTGTCATTCGGGAAGCCGTCAGGAATGGTGTAACCCATATGCGTTGCCAAGCAGAGGTCGATCCGGTTCTTGGACTCAGAGCTGTCGAATCTGCTCTTCGTCTCAAACAATCCTTAAAACATCAACTGGATTTACAGGTAGTTGCCTTTCCGCAAGAAGGGGTGTTCAAGAGTCCGGGGACTGTTGAGCTGATGGAAGAGGCCGTTCGTATGGGAGCCGATGTGATTGGAGGAATCACTTATCAGGATGCAGACCTGGGGGAGCACTTGGATTTTGCATTTGGTCTGGCAGGGAAGTACGGAAAACCGTTGGATTTTCACGCGGATTTCTCGGTCGATTCCAACGACCGTGCCGTTGTGGAAATTGCAAAAAGGACCATTGCTGCAGGCATGCAGGGGCATGTAGCCGCCGGACATGTAACCTCGCTCGGTTCCCTCCCTGAACACGAAGCTTCGGCTATCGGGGAGCTTCTGTGTCTTGCCGGAATCAGCGTCATTACGCTACCGATGACGGACCTCTTTTTGAATGGAAGAGAAGGTCCAGAAGGTTATCATAGAGGTCTGACTCCTGTGAAACTGCTCCAGGATTGTGGAGTGAATGTGGCAATTGGCGTCAATAATGTGCGCAACCCATTCACGCCGTTTGGCAAAACAGACCCAATTGAGGCTGCCTGGCTATTGGCGATTACTTCGTACATGGGTGGCAAACGGGATGCGCTCATCTTGACCAACATGCTGACGCATAACGCAGCACAGGCGTTAGGCATTGATAATTATGGCGTTAAGGTTGGCGCTCCGGCTGATATGGTATTGTTCCGAGAGCGGTCGGAAAGGGAAGTTCTGCTTAATAAACCGGAGGCCCGCACGGTTTGGAAATCGGGATTACAGGTAGCTTGTACTGACTCAAAACTTTTGGAATTACCGTGGTTGTCGGATGGGATGGAAACAATCTAATTATGAAGTAAGGGGATGGAGTTATGGAGAAAGGCTTAACACTCGTGAAAAATGTCAAATGGTCGGAAAACCTGTTTGATCTAACGATTGATCAAGCAACTGGACTTATTGTCAGCATTGAGACTGCCGGAACGGATGCGGATCTCACATCTGTAAATATTGCCGGTAGGGCGACAACCGTGATTGACGCGGATGGGCTGCACTATGTACCGCCAATGACAGATATGCATACCCATCTGGACAAGCATTTTATTGGTGAGCCGTGGAAATCTTTGCAGCCGTTTGTCACGCTTCCCGGCCAGTTGGAATTTGAGAAAAGTATGTTGGGGGAACTACCGACCGGGGCGGGAGAACGTGCGAAACGAATGTTGGATTTAATGCTAGCCCAAGGTACAACGGCAATCCGCACACACGTTGACGTGGATCCGCAAATTGGCCTTTCTCATCTTGAGGAGGTCTTGGAAGTGCGTGAGATGTACCAGGGACGCATCGATATGGAAATTGTGGCGTTTCCCCAGCAAGGCCTGCTTCGATCCGACTCCGTTTCCGTCATGCGGCAAGCGCTTCGTGCTGGAGCCAACTATGTTGGTGGTGTGGATCCGGCCGGACTGGACCGCCGAGTGGATGCCAGTCTGGAAGCCATGTTTGAACTTGCGACAGAATTCTCTGCGGGCATCGACTTGCATCTGCATGACCCGAGTCATCTCGGAATATACACGACCAGCCGCTTCGCCGAACTGACAGAACAAGCCAGTATGTCCGGCCGTACCGCGGTAAGCCATGCCTACTGTTTGGGCCAGGTTGGGGAAACAGAGGTGCGCTCACTCGCAGAAAGGTTGTGTGCGACCGGCGTAGCCATCATGACGAGTGTGCCCATTGACAGGCCTATGCCCCCCATCAAACTGTTGATGGAAACGGGAGTGTCCGTGCATATCGGTTCCGATAACATTTTGGATTCGTGGAGCCCATTCGGAAATGGCGATATGCTCTCCCGTGGGTCACGTCTCGCTGAAGCATCCGGTTGGGTAGAAGACTTCTGGTTGCTAGAAACGTACAAACTTATATCCAATGCGCCATTAACTCCAAAAGTGGGTGAACGAGGCACTTTCTCGTTGGTAAATGCCATAAATGCGATGCATGCGTTGGCGGCGGCTCCTCTACGCGAAGCTGTATTTTCGGGTGGGGTGCTTGTTGGTGGTCGAATGTTTCCCAACAGCAGACAGATGGCAGCCATCCATTCGTAACAATCTTTAATTATACATGAAGCAGCGCATCCTTTTTCAGGTGCGTTGCTTTTTGACATGAAAAGGCTGATCACAGGGCTTATAATACGTTGCTTAATGCAGTGAATGTGATAATACATAACATTAAAATTTAGACAGGCTTTTCTTTTGGTGTAATAATCCAAATGAAATCATTTTTTTTAGTGAATCACACCAATGACTGAGGCTTACTTACATCGTATTATTCATATAAGAACAATTTTGAGTCACATAAACTGACATTCATAGAATAGGAGGGATGTTGGAGGAGTTACACAAACCAAACATCATTGTTACGAACAGGGGGAGAGAGACATGCGTCGAGGTTTCCATGCAAACCGCATCCAAAACATCAGAAAGCATGGGCTGTTATTGGTCATGATTTTGCCAGGCATCGTCTATCTGTTCATCAACAATTACTTGCCCATGTTCGGCATTGTGATTGCGTTCAAAGATATCAATTTTGCAAAAGGAATCTGGGGAAGTGACTGGGTAGGCTTCAATAATTTCGCCTATCTGTTCCAAACGCAGGATGCTTGGGTGATTACCCGAAACACGCTACTATACAACGGCGCATTTATCGTGCTTGGAACAGTGCTCTCCATAGCTGTGGCCGTATTGTTGAACGAGGTAAAAAAGCGATTTGCCTCCCGGCTGTACCAAAGCATCATTTTGCTGCCCTATCTGATCTCGATGGTCATTGTCGCTTACTTGGTTCTGGCATTGCTAAACGAGGAAAACGGATTCGTCAACCACTACGTGCTCCCTTTGCTGGGGATTGACCCCGTGTCGTGGTATGCGGATTCCGGTAAGTGGCCCTTTATATTAAGTGTCGTATATCTATGGAAAAACGTTGGTTATACATGCATTGTTTATCTGGCCTCAATTGTAGGCATCAGCCAAGAATATTATGAATCCGCTACGCTGGACGGGGCATCCAAGTGGAGGCAAGTCTGGAGCATTACCCTTCCTCTGCTTAAACCCACGATGGTCATTATGGTGCTTCTTGCAGTGGGACGCATCTTCAATTCCGATTTCGGATTGTTCTATCAGGTTCCGCTGAATTCGGGTGCACTGCAAACGACTACCGATGTCATTGACACATACGTTTATCGTGGATTGATGACTTTTGGGGATTTCGGAATGTCATCCGCTGCCGGACTGTACCAGTCCATTGTCGGTTTTCTGTTAGTATTAACGACCAATGCGATCGTTCGTCGCAAAAACCGGGATTTGGCGCTGTTTTAGCTAAGGGGGAGAACAACATGTATTCAAATAGGATATATCAAATGGCTGTTCACCTCGTGCTCATCATGATGGGAATCGCTGCAGTGTTTCCGTTTATACTTCTGATATCCGCTTCCCTAACCGAGGAACAAGCCATTATCAGGGATGGTTATCGTTTGTTACCGGCTCAATTCAGCTTCGATGCTTATATGTATCTGTTTAATCAGTATTCGTTGATTCTGCGGTCGTATGGAATTACGACGTTCATCACGGTCGTGGGCACGATCGTTGGGTTGTTGATCACAACCCTGGTCGCTTATCCGCTATCCAGAAACGTGCTTCCATTTCGTTCGTTCCTGTCATTCTTCGTATTTTTCACCCTGCTTTTCAATGGGGGGCTGGTGCCGATGTACCTGGTTTATACGGACCTCTTCCATTTGAAAGATACCATCTGGTCGCTAATCATCCCGAATTTACTGACCAACGGGTTCTACATTTTGTTGATGCGCAGTTTCTTTTCCACATCAATTCCCGGCGAAGTCGTGGAGTCAGCCTATGTGGATGGAGCCAACGAATGGGTTATTTATTGCAAAATCGTTCTCCCGCTTGCTCTCCCAAGCCTGGCAACCATTGGTCTGATGCTCATGATCTCGTATTGGAACGATTGGTTTAACGGTCTGATCTTCATCAATGACGGAAGCCTCTACAGCATTCAAAACCTGCTTAATCGAATGTTGTCTGATGTCCAGTACTTGCAGCAAAGCAGTTTGTCTGGTCAGACAGCAGTTGTCTCATCCGTACCTCTCGGCAGTGTGAGAATGGCTATTGCCGTAATCGGCGTGTTGCCGCTGATCGCAGCGTATCCGTTTTTCCAGAAGTTCTTCGTCAAGGGATTGACTATTGGTGCCGTAAAAGGTTAGTTATGCTTCGTATCCAAGATGTCTTATCCAAAAGCAAACATGGGGAGTGAATGAAAATGTTCAGAAAAAGATTGCCTGTGGGTTTCATAAAGGTAATGTCCTTAATTTGTGCGGCCCCTCTATTGTTGACGGCATGCGGAAACCCAGACAGTAAGGAGGGGGCAGAACTTGGAAAAGCTTCAGCAACAGACATGTATGAAGTGGTCATGACGTATCCAGCTTTTGGGGATGTAACAGATGTTAAGGAAATTCAGGAAGCCATCAGTGATATTACAGCGGAAAAGGTAGGCGCCACCGTGAAGCTCTTGCCTGTTAATGGATCGAACTATGCCAATCAAATGAACTTGATGCTGGCGGGCAGCGAGAAACTGGATCTGGTGTATACCAGCGTATGGTTCGGCCTTGAATCCCAAATCGGCAGGGGGCAGTTACTGCCCATGGACGAATCGTTGAATGAATTTGGTAAAAAGATACTGGAGGCTGTTCCGGAGGAAGCCGCAGAAGCCGGGAAGATGAATGGCGAAACATATGGCGTTCCCAGCATTAAAGCTTGGGCACTTTCCCCCAGTTTTGTGATGGACAAAGAGCTTGCCGATAAACATGCTATTGACCTTAGCGCCATAAAAACCTGGAATGATATCTCTGCTGTATTGCAGCTTATCAAGGGCAAGGAGCCGGGTGTCACGCCGATTGTCAGCTATAACTCACAGGAAACACCCGGACAAGCCATGCTGAATTTTGATCCATTGGGAACAGCACCTGGCGTACTGGATTTTGGCGGGGAGGACTTCACCGTGCAGAACCTTTTTGCGACTTCGCGGTTCTCCACAATGGCTGACCTGATGCGTGATTGGTATCAAAAAGGTTATTTCAGCAAAGACGTCGCAACGTCACAGGAAACGGGGTCCAATCTGATCAAGGTAGGCAAAGCCTTCTCGTATATCCGGAATATCAATGAGTGTTACTCGGAATCGCTTGCGGCTGGGACTGAGCTTGTATGCGTCCCCCTTGAGGACTCATATATGACGCGTAATAGCGTAGCTTCCAACATGATGTCTTTGGCAAGGAACAGTGAGCAGCCGGATAAGGCGATTCAAGTATTGGAACTGTTTTACTCGGACGAAGCAGTCATTAATCTGTTTACCAACGGAATTGAGGGCAAGCATTACGTTAAGCGGGATAATGACCTGATCGGCAAGCCGGAAGGTGTTACTGCAACAGGATACGATTCAAATCAATATGCGGTGGGGAACAATTTCCTGTCCTATATATGGGAAGGGAACGATCCTGACATGTGGGAGCACTTGAGGGGCGAAAACGAGAGTGCCGTAAAATCAAGGGCGATGGGTTTCAGCTTCGACATCAATCCGGTTAAAACACAAATCACCTCGGTGACCAACGTCCAAAACCAGTATGATGCAGGCTTTCAGACAGGAACTTTTGACCCGTCAGAACTGGGTGCTTATACCGACAAACTAAAGAATGCAGGCGTAGAGAAAATATTGACGGAAAAGCAAAACCAGTTAAACCAATGGCTTGAAAATAAATAGAAGGAGCTGATCACGCATGTTTAATCCTGTCATTGATGTTCACCACCATATCATCTCTAAAGAAATGCAACGAAAGCAGCGGGAGCTGGGAATGGAGATTCCAAGTTTTATGCCAAAGTGGACGCCCGAGATCGGGATGCAAAAAATGGATGTATGTGACATCTCGTTTTCATTCCTTTCAGCCCCGTCAGACCTGACATTCATCGACCAATCTTCTGCCAACGCATTGGCACGTAAAATGAATGAAGAGCTCGCATCGTATGCTCAACTTCATCCTGAGCGGTATGGGGCATTTGCAACGCTTCCACTCCCGGATCCCGCAGCAGCCATGGAAGAAACCTTGTATGCACTTGATGTTCTCGGGATGGATGGTGTTGCAATGCTGACAAGTTATCAGGGGAAATATTTAAGCCATCCGGATTACACCGAATTGTTAACCGAATTGGATCGACGCAGTGCTGTTGTGTTTCTGCATCCCATCCTTATACCGCAAAAAATCGCTGGGCTCAGTCCTGCACTGCTTGAGGGCACCTTTGATACGACGCGTGCTGTCACTACGATGGCTGTTCATCGCATTTTCGACCAATATCCATCCATTACGTTCATTCTTCCCCATACAGGGGGCATGGTGCCGTATATTAAATGGAGAATTGCGCTTGCCGCCATCGGGCAAGATTCGATTCAGGTTGAAACAACACCGGAACAATTTCAAGCTGAAATAGCCAAACTGGACCACCTTTATTATGATTCCACGTTGAATCTCGGCACGATCCAAAAGTTGATTGCACCTGATCGGATTCTGTTCGGAGCGGACATACCTTGGCCAGCGGACAGCGTCCTTCGGATACAGCGGGAGTCGGTATTCCATGAAGCACAGCAGATCAGCGAAGAAAACGCGAAGGCGATCGCTTATGGCAATGCCTTTCGTCTATTCCCCCGCATTTCTAAGCTTTTTGATATAGAGAAAAAGTTAATTTAAAGTGAGAGGAAAAGTTAACTCAATAATATTAAGAAAGCAGCTGATCCAAGTGATCGGCTGCTTTTATTCAGCTAACGAGAGGAATCAATCATATATTATATTTTTTCCTTCTTCACTTAGTTTTCTCAAAGAGGTAATCATGTGATTAATCTCTTCTTCAGAGTGTCTTTCCCATGAAGCTAATTCAGCTACTATTTTAAGTGGCGATTTAGATCGATATGAACGTGTTGGATTTCCAGGAAATTTTTTATCAGTTACGTTAGGATCACTTTCAAAATCTCCTAATGGTTCTACAATGTATATTCTTTCTTTTGCATTAGATCTTGCCAATTCAGCACCCCATTTGGCAGCATTTAATGTTGCAGTAAAGTATATATGGTTAGAATTTTTTTCTTGGTAATTTGATAAAAATTGTGGTTCTAATAAATCACCAATTTGCAGTCCTGCTTTTGTACCATGAAAAAAAGGACCTTGGTCTATGATCACTTTTTGTCATCCATACGGATCCACCTCGTTTTTAGTTTTGTATTTAGCAGTATAGTGTAGGAATCTCAAAAAAAACAGTCTATAAAAAAATAAAAAATAACGGTATAATTTAAGTAGAGAGAACGATACTGAGTCCAATAACCCAAGTTTAAGAAAGCAGCCGATCAGCGTGATCGGCTGCTTTTGTTTAACTAACGAGCAGATTAAAAGATAATCCGTTCAAGGCAGGTCTCTGTCCTGGATTATAGAGTAATGTTGTAATGTCAGAGAATATAGTTGATAAGCATTATCATTCATGATATATTGTTAACCAGTAAACTAAATATAAGAATTCATTTAGAATAACTCTATTTTTTAAAGAATATTTTTGTTTACAAGTAAATAAGGAGCGATCAAAGAATGATCTCAAAAGATCGAACAAAACAGTTGCTTTATGACCAATTTATCCGTTTTTTACATGTGTATGAGAACCACAAGGATACAGAAATCGATCATTTCCTAAGTATCGCCCAGCGTGAAAGCATCGAGAAAATCCCTCAGCATTTGACCGCGGTTCATATGATAGATTGCATAGGCAAGCATGAGCCCATTAACAACACGGGTATTGCCGAGGCGATGAACTTGTCCAAAGCAAGTATCACCAAAATTGGCAACAAACTGCTAGAGGAAGGATTCGTCAAACGTACGAAAATGAACGACAACAAAAAGGAGAGCTATTTCCGGTTGTCACCGCAAGGCAAAAAAATCTTTGAATTACATGAACGTCTGCATATACATGAGGCTGAGCGCTTTTATCGTACTCTCGACAAATATTCAGAAACGGAGCTAAAAGTAATCCATCAATTTCTTCAAGACAGCAGTATAAATATTGAATCCAGATAGAACAAAGGAGAGTGAAGCATATGAGTCTGGCGGAATTGATCAGGGAGCGCAGGAGTATTCGTAAATGTAACTCTACGCCGGTGGACCAGGAGTTAATTGTAGAATTACTGCGTAAGGCTACAAGGCTTCAACCATTTGTTGAGTCTGGCTCATGGCGTGTAGTATATGCCGGAACTCCAGAAGCACGCAAACGGTTGGTGGACTGCATGCTGGAACAGATGTCACAAAGCAAGCTCGGCAAGCTGATTCCAGGGAAACTTCTGGATGTTTTTAAAAAGAGATTTACCGATATTCCTGCGCACGTCATTGTTATGTCGACTGTAGGACCGGATCGTCTGACCAATGACCGCAATTATGCGGCTGCCTGCGGGGTGATGCAGAGCTTCCAACTGCTGGGCTGGGAACGAGGGTTAGGAATGTTGTGGGATACAGAGTCCATGATTCAACATGAAGGGTTCTTCAATGGAATTGGCTTACGTGAGGATGAAAGATTTGTTGGTATTCTTCATATAGGATATTACAACAAAGCGCCAAGAAGTCGGAAAAGAACACCAGCCGAGCAGAAATGGACCGTATTGCGAGGACAGTCTACATAGAAGAGGAGGATATGAAAATGAAATTGTCAGATTTGGAAGGAGACATGGGCGGTCCGAGTGAGTTTTTGGATCAACCGGTATCGCAGGATCTAATCCTTGAGTTGCTCAATCATGCCGTATGGGCGCCAAATGATGGCCTCCGAGAGCCGTGGCGATTTATCTTTGCTGATAACCAGTATGGGGACATCATGCAGGGATTACAGGAGCCTGCCCCTGCATATCTTCTGGTCTTGGTGAAGGAAGAGGCGGATCAATATAAGCGGGAAGAGGACTTTGCAGCTGTCTGCTGCCTAATTCAGAATTTCCGCTTGCTGGCTCATGAGCAAAGTCTGGGTGTGCGCTGTACCTTGCATAACTGGATGTACGACCCGAGCCGTACTGAAATGTTTGGTGTACTGAGTAACGAGCGCATTGCTGCGGTTCTGGAATTGGGATACAGTGCGAATCAGTGGAAAGGAAATACGGAGTTACATGAGACTCAACTTCATTTTGAACTGCTGTAGGGGTGGAGACGATGGGATGAGACTCCAAATGGAAAAAATTGTTTTACAATCATTGTCAGTACGTTATACTACAATCATTAGGTGAATTACTCAATAAAAAAATGAAATATTGTAATTGATTAGTCACCCTCGGCTCGTCATCGTCTTGAGCCGCTTATTACATAATAAATATAGGAGGTATGATTATGGTCAAGAAGAAAATGTCCACAGCACTCAGTGCAGCTTTAATCGTTTCTATGCTGGCTACTGGCGTGATAGTCGCTATTCAGGGTACAACAACGTTAGAAGTAGCGAAGTCAGCAGGGGATAAAAAGGTTGAAGTTATTAAATAAAGCATACGTGAGAGACCTGCTAGAAAGTTAAAAGAACCTCATCTCGGTTAACCCGGCTGAGGTTTTTTTCTGTATCATTAGGCATTGAAAAAATGCAGACCTAAGTCCGTGAACGCTTGACCACCATTTACCATGACGCAAAGTCCAATCTAATGTACACGGAACTGGAAATGACCAACCAGGAAAAAGGGCAATCCAAGTCACAGTTAGTTGCTTACTACAAAACACCAGATAACGAGTATTAACAGCTCAACATTACGAGAGGTGAGGGAACGCTTAGCGCAGGGAAAGATATGCTTAATATCGTTATTTATTATGATCTCTTAAGGAATGGAGATTATGAGACAGGTTCTACTGACCATAAACTCATTATGGAAGTCATTGACCCGAGCGGGAAATCCATAGAGAAGATATTAACACTTGGTACCGATTTAACCGTTGGCAATAATAGATCAAACTTCATGAACTTGAATACCAACTTAAGCAAAATCATAAATAGTGGGACAGTTCGAATCACTCTGTATGATGGACCTCTGTCAAGAAAGTGGTCACTTACTCTACGGATTTTCCGGTAAATTGCTGTGCAAAACGGGCAGGGGAAAGGTACCCCTGCACCAAAACATCATAACTGATTGAGCTTGCTTTCAGGCTCTTCACCATTTTCTACACGTCTTATATTCTTTATAAAGAAATCATATCTTGTTTTATGAAATTTCCGACCATCAGGCATTCCTGCTGTATGGGGAGTAAGTATCACATTACCCAGATTCCGGAGTTCACTGTCAATAGGAAGCGGTTCAGATTCAAACACATCCAGGCATGCGCCTGAAATATCCCCGTTTTTTAATGCATCAATCAAGTCTCTTTCGTTGACAATGCCGCCGCGGGCTGTATTGATAAAAAGAGTGGTATTTTTCATTTTTTTGAATGCCGCTTTGTTGATTAGCTGTTTGGTTTGCTGATTCAAGGGTACATGTACACTGACTATGTCCGATGTTCTTACAAGAGTATCGAAGTCCGTCATTTTCACAAAACCATCAGATTGTACAGTGGCATTTCTCGCATACGCCAGCACATTCATGTCAAAGACCCTGCAAAACGCAGCTACTTTTTTTCCAATAGCACCCAAACCGATAATTCCAATCGTTTTTCCTTTTAACTCACTCCCTGTATAGTCCAATTGATTTTCATCCATCTTGTTTTTCATGAAAGTATCAAGAAACGGTATGTTTTTATAATAAGACAATATCAGTGCCATGACGTGCTCGGCCACTGCCTGTGCATTCACTCCTCCAGCATTGGCCACCCAAATGCCGCGCTGTGTACAGGCAGGGACATCCACATTATCAAATCCTGCACCTGTCTGTACCAATTTTAATTTTTTTGCGTTAGAAAGCAGGCTGTGGTCCACTTTAATATGTTCAGGAATGATTACTTGGCAATCTTCAATATGATCCAGCATTTCTTTTCCGGGAGGAATAATTACAACGTTCCAGTCTTGCGGGAAACACCTTACAATATTGGATTTTGAGGTCTCGGTAAAATAGCCAACGATGAGAATTTTCATTGCTAAACCACCTTTCATAAGTTATACCATTCTTCAAATAAAACCGTTGATGCTCGTCATTTTATCCTTTTAATACAATTTTATCAAGAAAATCTCATTACGTTCTATTGAACGGGAATGGAAAAGAATCTAGATAAACAATATACTAGCTATATAGTTTTTTATTGAGGTGAATATCAAATGGATGAAATCGATGAGTCAAAACAAATTGTACTACAAATCGGCGGTGCATTAAAAAAGTATAGAAAAGAAAAAAACATGACCTTAGACGACTTATCAGAATTAACGGGCGTAAGCAAACTTACTCTAGGGAATATCGAACGTGGCGAGACAAATCCAACTTTGGCCATCATATGGAAAATTTCAAAAGGAATATCTTTACCGCTATTGGCTTTGTTCACCACAGAGAAACCTGTTAGTTTGTATCGAGCAGGGGAGGGACTGTGGTTTTCTAATGATGAGAAAAATTGGATCATTGAACCCGTCTTTAAAAGCAACGATATTGAAATGTGTCGGGCATACTTACAGCCAAATAGCTCGTATTATCCTGAAGGTCATCATGTGAATACAACTGAAATTGCGACAGTAATGACGGGTTCCATTGAGTTACAAGTCAATGGAGAGATTTACACATTGAATCAATATGATACAATCAGTTTTCGTGCAGATTATCCTCACGCTTATACCAATCATACGAATAATGAAACAGTGCTCCATATATCCTTAAAATATGGTTTCTAATATTCGAAAATCCACTTATTAAATGCAACTCCGAATTCCATTACGGGAATTCAGAGTTGTATTTTTTTAATCCAATTAAGTATATTATAAAATAATTATTGTTTATAAAAGTATATTATAATATACTTTTAGTATTCGCGCGGATGTTATAGCAAAGTTTTTCAGCCAACAAGAAGCAAATATAATACGTAAGAAATTCAGGAAGGAGAAATGAAGAATGCCGAATAAACAAAATAATAAATTCGTGCCATCCTCTGTAGCGCTGCTCATTCTCGGCATTATTGTTATTGCAGCTAATTTACGTACTCCCTTAACCTCAGTTGGTCCTTTAGTGGGTTTTATAAGGGATGACGTTCATATTTCAAATACATTAGCAGGCCTGATCACAACCGTACCCTTGCTTGCCTTTGCTTTATTATCACCTCTTGTACCAAAATTAGGACGGAGGTATGGGGTTGAGCGTATCATTTTGATTGCCCTCATCTTTCTGACTGTTGGTATTGTAATACGATCTTTATCTGGCGCAGTTAATCTATTTATTGGAACAGCAGTTCTTGGATTCGCCATTTCCATATGTAATGTATTATTACCAAGTATAATCAAAAGGGATTTTCCACATAAAATTGGCTCCATGACAGGAGTTTACTCCATTTCAATGAATTTATGTGGAGCAATCGCATCGGGAATCAGTGTACCGCTAGCCATGAACGCAGGGCTAAAATGGCAGGGAGCATTGGGAATATGGGGGATTCTAAGCTTTGTATCAATCCTCTGTTGGTTACCCCAATTAAGAAATCAAACAAAACAAACCGCCACGACGAGTCAACAAATGGCAAGCAACGATGTGAATGTTTGGCGATCCCCGCTTGCTTGGCAAGTAACCTTATTCATGGGTATACAGTCTATGGTTTTCTATGTATTGATCGCATGGTTGCCTGAAATTTTAAAGCAGCAAGGAATTGACTCCAACCAATCTGGATGGTACCTCTCGATCATGCAGTTAGCGATGCTTCCATTTACCTTTATTGTCCCTGTTATTGCTGGGCGTATGTCTAACCAACGTTTGTTAGTAATCATCACAACCATTCTGCTTTTGACGGGGACGCTCGGACTTCTTTACGGAAGTTCTAATGTCATTCTTTTGTGGATCGTCATACTCGGAATTGGTGGAGGCTTCGCCTTTAGTTTAGCCATGATGTTTTTCGGATTACGCACTGAAAATGCACATCAAGCAGCGGAACTATCTGGCATGGCCCAATCGATCGGATATTTTCTTGCCGCGATCGGTCCAGCCCTTATAGGATATCTGCACGATGCAACAAATAGTTGGAACCTGCCACTTTTCATTCTTCTTGGGGCTTCAGTGTTACTCTTTTTAGTTGGTATCGGAGCAGCAAGTAATCAAAAAATCAATACCATGAAATAATAAAAAGCCCGCAAGGACGCGGGCTTTTGTTAGTTTTAACATCAAGTATACATTACCTGCCGGAAATTTCATTCAGCGAGATTTCCTGTTCCTCCAGCAGTCGTTTCAGCTTTTGGCGCTGCCGTTTTTCCTTCTGACGGCGCTCTTTGTCCTCAGCCTTTAGAGCCTTGAGCAGGGAGAAACACATACCGATAAGGACAATAGCGAACGGCAATGCGGTTACAATGGATGCCGTCTGGAGGCCAGTTAACCCCCCGCTAATTAGCAGTACTACCGCGATGGAGGACTGCATGATTCCCCAGGTTAATTTCACTCTTGTACTTGGGTCCAGTTTGCCATCTGAAGTGAGCATGCCCAGTACAAAGGTAGCTGAATCAGCCGACGTAATGAAGAAGATCATGATCAGCATTGTGGCGATGAATGCCACGATCGTGCCCAAAGGCAGCTGCTCCAGCATAAGGAATAAAGCGGTTGTCGTATCTTCCTTGACAGCCTCCGCCAGATGAGCGGCATTGAACAATTCCATGTGAAGTCCTGTTCCGCCAAAAACGGAGAACCAGATAAATCCGAAAAGACTTGGAATAACCATGACGTAAATTACAAATTCCTTTATGGTTCTTCCTCTGGATACCCTTGCGATAAAAGTGCCGACAAAAGGAGCCCACGAGATCCACCATGCCCAGTAAAATAACGTCCATGCTCCAATCCAGGTTTCTCTTGAGAACGGCGTCAGTCTCAAACTCATGTTAATAATATTCTGCATGTAACTGCCCAGGGTTGTTGTGAATGTGTCAAATATAAAAGAAGTCGGTCCAGTCACCAATACAAACAACATCAATAACAAAGCTATAACGAGGTTGACGTTGCTCAGAATCTTAATACCTTTATCCAGACCGGAGGTTGCCGAGATTAAAAACAGTACGGTTACAACTATGATAATGACAACCTGAGACAGAGTCGAGTTAGGAATACCGAATAAGTGATTCAGACCCCCGCCGATCTGAAGAGCACCCAATCCAAGCGAGGTCGCAACACCAAAGATGGTGGATATGACCGCCAGAATATCAATAACCTTACCAAGCCAGCCAGCAGCAAGACGCTCACCGATCAGAGGAATAAAGGTGGAACTGATCAGCCCTTTGTATCCTTTCCGGAACTGGAAGTAAGCAAGCGCTAAACCGATGACGGTATAGATAGCCCAAGGATGCAGCCCCCAGTGGAAAAAGGAATAACGCATTGAAAGTATGGCTGCTTGCGTTGTTTCGGGTACCGCCCCCTCAGGTGCAGATAAATAGTGGGATAGCGGTTCAGCAACTCCCCAGAAAACCAGCCCAATGCCCATACCCGCGCTAAACAGCATGGACAGCCAGGAAATCGTAGAATACTCCGGCTCATCATCGTCATCCCCAAGCCTAATACCCCCAAACCGGCTGAACGCCAGATAGAAAGCAAAGATCAGGAAGAACAGTGTCGCTAGCAAATAAAACCAGCCAAAATTCTGAATAGAGAAGTTGTAGGCAACATTAGCCACATCCGCTAGCTGATCAGGAGCGACGGCTCCCCATATTGCAAACAGTGCAACGATGATAATTGTGATTGTAAATACCATGATGAGACCTCCATTATGTAAGCTTCAGCCAACTGTTTCCTTAGTATGTGCTAGTCCAACTTGTAATATTTCGAAAAGCTAGCTGTTGATAAATTAAAACAAACCGCCATGTAATGAAACACTCAGCGGTTTGTTTTGATCTTGCCTGAATAATATATGGCCTATAATCTCTTGTTAATCAGAGATATTGTATCATCTCATCTAACTAGTTTTATTCATTTATGAAAAGAAATCTGTAGAAGGCTGACTGTCATCGTAAATTTACAGATCCTTCAGATTATATTGCATGCGAGTAAGCATGTCGGTCATCATTGCAACTTCTTCTTCACTGAAATCCAGTATCATCTGATGAAGAAACTGGTTTCGATCCTGTTTGAAATTGGCGATATGCGTTAGCCCTTGTTCTGTTAACCGGACGAAGGTTTCCCGATGATCGTCGGGGTTTCTTCTTCGTGACACCAAACCGTCTGCTTCCAGTTGCTTCAAATGGCGTGTAACAGCGGCACTGTCAATATGAATGGCCTTCTGCAAATGGCTTTGTGTAACTTCTTCATGAAGATAGAGATGATACAGCAGAACGTATCGTGAGGAACTGATCCCCGTACAACGTTCAAATTTAGGTTTCAACTGATTGCTTATATTTTTAAGTAATATTAATAAGGTTTCTTGTTCCAGCGAACAATTCATGTTTGCCCCTCCTTGAATGGTGCAGAATGTCTTGAAAAGCTTCAGGTAACAAGGGCAGATTCCTTCCAAGACATTCAGCAACTAAAGGCAACTATATCACAATGTGGAGACTACTCACACTATCGCTTTGAATCATGCCCAAAACGTGGTCTCTTCGGCTGGCATACGGTAGGAGGTGTATCCCTCGCTTGCAGCTTTTCCAATTGTCAGTAGCATGACTGGTACATAACGTTCTTTATCCAAGCCAAACACTTCGGCAATTTGATCTTTTTCATAACCGCCGACTGGATTGGTATCATACCCATGTGCACGGGCAACCAGCATCAATTGCATGGAAACCAGACCGGCGTCAAGCATAATGACATCGTTCATTTCAGCATCGGACATGTTGTTATAGATCGGTTTGAATGCCTTCAACTGAAAGTCCTTAACATCTTGTGGCATTAAGCCATGCTCAACAGCTTTTCCATAGATGTTTTCTGCATAATCGAAGTTGTTTTTGTCTGCAAACACAGCAATGACAGCAGAAGCTTGAGCGACTTTTTCTTTGTTAAAGCGGGACAGTGGGACGAGTTTTTCTTTTCCCTCTGGAGTATCCACCACAAGGAAGCGCCAAGGCTGCATGTTGATGGAGGAAGGGGCAGTGCTAGCTTCATTGATGATTTGAGTCATTTCTTCCCTGCTGATTTTTACCGATGAATCGTATGTCTTAATGGAGCGGCGTCCATAAATAATTTCGTTAAAATCGTTTGTTTGTTGGTATGGTTTCATAATAGTTACTCTCCCTTTATATTTAGTTGAGCTATCAATGTTTGACTAATCAATTGTTGATAAGTCAAATATAAGCGAAAACTAAGTCCGTTTCAATAGTTTTTTTATGTAAAATTATAACAATAAAAGCAACATTTATAACGATTCTAACTTAACTTTTGCATAATTTTATCCTGGTTGTTTAAAAATGAGTAAGGATAATATGCATGAACGCTCAGTGACTAGATACAAATAAATAATCAGGAATAGCACGTAAAAGGCCATTAGCTTAGAGGAGTGATACAGAAATGAAAGCAGTTGTGATTAATCAATATGGAAGTAAAGAAGAGTTAGTTGAGCAGGAAGTGAATAAACCGAGGGCAGAAGCCAATCAAGTGGTTGTAAAATTAGAGGCTACATCCATTAATCCAATCGATTGGAAATTAAGAGAGGGTTACTTAAAAGAAATGTATGACTGGGAATTCCCTATTATCTTAGGGTGGGATGTAGCCGGGGTCATAACTGAAATTGGTTCAAACGTTACCAAATGGAAAGTTGGAGATCGAGTATTCAGTCGTCCTGATACAACACGTTTCGGTTCGTATGCTGAATATACAGCAGTTGATGAGCACCTACTGGCAAAACTACCTGATTCAATCTCATATGAGGAGGCTGCAGCTGTACCTTTAGCTGGTTTAACAGCATGGCAGGTACTGTTTACTCATGGCGATCTAAAAGAAGGTGAAACCGTACTTATTCACGCTGGAGCTGGTGGTGTAGGTATGTATGCCATTCAATTAGCAAAACATGCCGGCGCTCATGTTATTACAACAGCAAGTGAAAAAAATCATGAACTTCTTTATTCGTTAGGTGCTGATCAGGTCATTGATTACAAAAAGGAAAACTTTGAAGAGATTCTAAAAGATATAGATTTAGTGTTTGACACGATGGGTGGAGAAGTAGCTGAGAATAGCTATAAGGTGCTTAAGCCAAATACCGGAAGACTGATTACCATTGTTGGTGAACCCAATCATGATACTGCTAAGTCTCACAATGTATTAGCAAAGGGGATATGGCTACAGCCAGATGGTGATCAATTGCAGAGAATGGGAGATCTGATGGAAGAGAACAAGATAAAGTCAATTGTAGGGGCAACATTCCCGTTTAGTAGACAGGGGATTTATGATGCACATGCTTTGAGTGAAACTCACCACGCTGTAGGTAAGATTGTCATTACATTTTAAAAAAGAAGACTGGGAAAAACCGCTAAACGTTAAAATAGGCAACTGTCGAGGGACAAAAACATATTCCTATTAAGTCGCTATCTTAGCGGCTTTTTTATATTATCAGTACAAGTTCGTGTCCCGAGCCAAGGACAAGAACTTGTACCGATTACGATTTAAGAGATTTATGTAAGCAAACTTTGCGTCTCTTTAATAAAAGCGGCGATAGCAGGAGAGATCGCTTCCAGGGAGGGGACTGCTAATCCTATGACACGGTTAATAGAAGGAGTTAACGGTTTTACCAGGATATTAGCTGGCACAGCCGGTAGTATCATCGAAGGCAATCGTATGGCTAACGCCCGATTGGCTGGTATTTTTCATTTTACACTCGAAGGGCAAATCATTATCATGGATTCTATAGAGCAGATAGAGTTGGGTCACGACGATGATAAATTTGCGAGTCGTTCATTTTATACTGACAGGTTTCTCCATTCAAGTTGGAGAATTCGCGCATGTAACCCGTGAAGATTATTTGCGCCTGACCGAGAATTGGGAGGATGTTCATGATTGAACTGATCAGACACGTTATGGAAGACATGAACAAGCAGCTTGACCGTATCGAGAAGAGTTTGAACTTGCTGAATGATGAACTCATTTGGATAAGAATAAAGGGCTCCATGAATAGCGTCGGTAATCTTTGTTTGCATTTGGCAGGTAACGAATATCAGAATTTCGTTAGCGCGATCGGCAACAGACCGTTCATCCGGACGCGAACCCTTGAATTCACGAAGGACGGGGGAATATCGAGAGAAAAGCTGATTCTTCTTCTTCGGGAAACCAGAAAGGAATCGGAAAATGTTGTAGCTGCGTTATCGAACGACGATTTGTCCCGAGAGGTTATCATTCGCTATGACCGTGAGGATTGGAACCGAATGCACCGAACGAATAGGTGTACTGAAGAAACCTACGATACAAGAGTAATCGGTCGTCTGCTTATCCAGGTATCGGCACACTACGGATATCACGCAGGACAGATCGTTGTGCTTGCCAAGATGCTGCAAGATACGCAAGAACATGTCACGGGTCAGTACCATTGAGGAGGGTATTGATGGTCATGATCAGACCGTTCAAACTATCCCGATTCGGTCCCATGCGATCGCCAACCTTGTGGACAATGCCATCAAATATTCAGGCAGTCCATCGCTAATCGAATTGAAGTTAGAACATACGACAAGCGAGATAGTTATACGGATACGTGATCAAGGTATCGGTATCAAGGGCGATGAGCTGGAGAGAGTGCAGGAACGTTTTTACCGGGCGAAAAATGCAAGCACAGCGAACGGTTCAGGTCGATGTAAAAGAACGAATACCCTTTAAAGTCGCTATTTTAGCGGCTTTTTTTGTTGTAAAGAAAAGGTACAAGTGCTTTCGTGGCACAGAGAAGTGGATGACCAAGCCTCTGAAATTGTCGGTCTATAGGAGTTAGAAAAGGATTAGGATATAAGGAATGCAGATTTCTCACCTGTTCCTGAAAACGTAAAGAAAGGGGGGGAATAATTGGCCATTTTATCAACTGGACCGATTGAGAATAATCCGGTCAGTGGTGTAAGACCAACACAACAGCTGACCATTAATATTGATAATAGAAATTTGGTTACGAATGCAATTGTTTTGATTCAGGGTTATTACCTAAACGGAACCAGAACGGAATATATACTCGAATTAATTAGCGTAAATCCAAACCAAGCCATTAAAAAAGATTATTTTGCAAACCTAGACGTATTTGAATTTGTCTTTACAACGAGTGGTTTAGCAGAACAACAAGTGGAAATTTCAGTTTGGGGAAAAAATTCCATGGGACAGCTCGTAACGCCTCACCGTATCGTATCTTCAGAATTGTTGGAAGCCAATGGAGCTACGGGCATCACTGGCGCAACTGGGGAGACAGGGGCAACCGGCGTAAGCGGGGCTACGGGGATCTCAGGTTCAACCGGTGCGACAGGTGCAACCGGGGTAACAGGAGCTACAGGGAATACAGGCCCCGATGGAGGTGCAACTGGAGCCACGGGCGTAACCGGAGCTACGGGCATCTCAGGTGCAACCGGCCAGACAGGCGCAACGGGTGTAACCGGAGCCACAGGTATCACGGGTGCTACCGGCGTAACCGGAGCCACGGGGATCTCAGGTGCAACTGGCGAGACAGGGGCTACGGGGGCAACCGGAGCCACGGGCATCACGGGCGTAACCGGCGAGACTGGTACAACGGGGGTAACGGGAGCCACGGGCATCACGGGTGCAACCGGCGAGACTGGTGCAACGGGGGTAACGGGAGCCACGGGCATCACGGGCGTAACCGGCGAGACTGGTGCAACGGGTGTAACCGGAGCCACAGGCATCACGGGCGTAACCGGCGAGACTGGTGCAACGGGTGTAACGGGAGCCACGGGCATCACGGGCGTAACCGGCGAGACTGGTACAACCGGCGT
Organism: Paenibacillus sp. FSL M7-1414; assembly: GCF_038003195.1. Lineage (NCBI taxonomy): Bacteria > Bacillati > Bacillota > Bacilli > Caryophanales > Paenibacillaceae > Paenibacillus > Paenibacillus sp. FSL M7-1414. The sequence continues at coordinate 3,689,292 of NZ_JBBOOS010000001.1, forward strand.
AACGGGAGCTACGGGGATCTCAGGTGCAACTGGCGAGACAGGCATCACGGGGGCAACCGGGGAGACTGGTGCAACGGGCGTAACCGGAGCCACGGGCATCACGGGCGTAACCGGCGAGACTGGTGCAACGGGTGTAACCGGAGCCACAGGCATCACGGGCGTAACCGGCGAGACTGGTACAACCGGCGTAACGGGAGCCACAGGCATCACGGGTGCAACCGGCGAGACTGGTACAACCGGCGAGACTGGTGCAACGGGAGCCACGGGCATCACGGGCGTAACCGGCGAGACTGGTGCAACGGGTGCAACCGGAGCCACAGGCATCACGGGTGCAACCGGGGAGACTGGTGCAACGGGGGTAACGGGAGCCACGGGCATCACGGGCGTAACCGGCGAGACTGGTGCAACGGGTGCAACCGGAGCCACAGGCATCACGGGCGTAACCGGCGAGACTGGTGCAACGGGTGTAACCGGAGCCACGGGCATCTCAGGCGCAACCGGAGGGACAGGGGCCACGGGTGTAACCGGAGCCACAGGTATCTCAGGCGCAACGGGCGTATCTGGGGCCACGGGGATCTCAGGTGCGACTGGGCAAACAGGCACAAGTGGGGCAACAGGTGCAACGGGCTCAACTGGGGCCACAGGGAGCACAGGTGCAACCGGGGCAAATGCCACAATACAAAATGGATTATTTAATGTTAGCGTACCTTCTGTTGCAAATGCGACAGCTATTTCGTATACGACTGTATTTATTAATGGCACTAACATATTGCATCCTACAAGTACAACCTTTGTACTGGCAATAGGCCACATTTATTTGGTTTCGTATACGTTTAGAGCAACGAGTTCTGTAGTTGGGAACGTTACGGTCACACCAAGAACTAACCTCGTATTTCAAAGTCGGTTTTCAGGGAGAGCAGTTACAGGAACTTTAGATGCGAATGTAAGTGTATCGGGTACGTTTTTAGCTGATGCTACTTCAACTGCGCTTACAATCGATTTTCTTTATAATGGATCGGCAACAGCTACACTTACAGATGGTTCTGTTTCGATTATTCAGGTTCAGTAACGGAGTGGAAGATTAGAGCCTAAATTTTGTTAGTTTAAAACCAAAGGGGTGGAGGTGGATGAATATTTCTGCCTCTAATCATTTGGAAAAAAAGGAGAATAAAATTTTATGGCTATTTTATCAACCGGACCGATTGAGAATAATCCGGTCAGTGGTGTAAGGCCAACGCAGCAACTGACAATTAAAATGGATAATCGAGATTTAATAAATAGTGCCGATATCTTGATTCAAGGATATTATCTAGACGGAGCCCGAATGTTGTACGTACACGAACTCATTAATGTGAATCCAAATGAAGTGATAACGAAGAATTATGATGGGAACTTTAATGCTTTTGAATTTGTCTTTACAACGAGCGGTTTAGCAGAAGATCAGACGGGAATCTCGGTTTGGGGAAAAAATGTAGAAGGGCAACTTGTAATTCCCCATCGCATTGTATCTTCAGAATTGCTAGGCGCAAATGAAGTAACAGGACCCCCAGGAACAACGGGAGCTACAGGAGCCATAGGAGCCATAGGAGCCACTGGGGCTACAGGATTTACAGGACCCACTGGGGCTACAGGAGTCACAGGAGCGACGGGAGCCCCAGGTACGATTGAGCCTAATGCGACCATCGTGGGAGTAGGACCCAATGTTAGCTCTCAATTTAACGAATTAAGAACCAACGAAAAAACGCCGATTATTGAGTTGACTTCTGTATATGGCTTATCCAACCTAAGAGACATTGTTTTAACATTGGGCGATGCTACAGTCGGAAGTAATAATACGGAATTTCAATTAACTACAACTATATCCGGATCTGACATTGCTATCCTTCAAAGCTCGGAGAGAGGAAGGTATGAATCAGGCTTAGCGGGAGAAATAGGAATTGGTACTCGTTTACCAGCTCCACCGACAGGGACCCAAGTGGTCAGATGGGGCGCTTTTGACGATCAGAACGGCTTATTCTTTGGACAGAGCGTAGCGAATGGAATATTTGTAGCGATCAGAAGAGCAAGTGTTGATACTATTATTCCTCAAACATCTTGGAATGTGGATAAATTAGATGGAACAGGTCCGAGTGGCGCGACGCTTAGTTTATCTAAAGGGAATATATTTCAAATCGTATTTACATGGTATGGGTATGGAGTAATCGAATTTAGAGTTGTCATCCCTGATCCTTCAACTTTAGCACAAGAAGTAATTATCGTTCATCGCTTTTCCCCCAATGGGCAAACCAGTCTGGCCGATCCCAATCTTCCTCTACGTGCGGAAATCTTTAATAATGGCACAGAATCAGAACTCAATTTATTCGTTGGAGGAAGACAATACAGTGTATTGGGTAAATATAATCCCGTTTTCAGGGTTACCTCCGAAAGGAGAACAGTAACTGCAACAGGGTCACTCACACCAATTTTGTCTTTCCAGAGAAAGACATCCTTCCCGCCAGGTTCAGGTAGGGCAAATTCAGTGAGTGTCAAATTAGAAAGTATTGATCTTATAACTACAGATGATATTTATTATCAGATCATATTAGGCGGAACGATTAATGGAGGCTTCGTAAACTTTCCAACAGCAACGACTAATATTCCAACTTCGGAAACAGCTCTTCTAATTAACAACACACTAACGACAATAGCGGATGGTCAAGTCCTATTACAAGGCTTAGTAGCCGGAGTTGCGGGAAGTGTCAGAATAGCAGCTTCTTCTTCATTATTGGATTTCCAATTACCTGACTCTGAAATTGTGACTTTAGCCGTAGCGAATTTAAGCGGGGGGACTAATCCTGTTACCGCCACCTTCAGTCTTACTGAAGAATGGTAAAAAGTAATAGGAGAAGGAGGGGATTCACTTTTCCCTTCCTGCGAAGGAGGAACTATCTTGTCGGATATTATAATCTCAAATGTGTGTCCCAATATAAGTTCGCAATTCGATGAGCTGATTGTATCGAAAAAAACCCCAATTGTGGAGTTAACATCTGCATATGGTCTATCCATTCTAAGAGATTCCGTTACAACCACTGCGGATGGTGCGGTTACCAATGATGCAACGGAATTTAATCTAAGCATTACCACTAACGGAACGGATTCGGCCATTCTAGAAAGTGTATTACGAGGTAGATACGAACCAGGATTTGCTGGCGAAGCTGGTATTGGCGTTCGAATACCTTTACTGCCGATAGGCAATCAGATTGGAAGATGGGGATTCTTTGACGATCAAAACGGGGCTTTTTTTGGAGTGAATAGCACAAATGTATTCGTGGTCATACGGCGAGGAGGCTCCGATACAACCATTCCTCAAAGTTCATGGAATGTAGACCGATTGGATGGTACTGGATCAAGCGGGGCGGCACTTAATCTATCTAAAGGGAATATATTTCAAATCGTATTTACTTGGTATGGATATGGAGTAATCGAATTTAGAGTGGTCATTCCTAATCCGTCGACTTTAGCGCAAGAGGTAATTACCGTCCACCGATTCTCCCCAACAGGTCAAACGAGTTTTATTGACCCCAATCTTCCCATAAGAGCACAAATTGATAATAACGGAACTGCCGAAACCTATACCCTTTTTGTTGGAGGAAGACAATATAGTATTATCGGAAAATATGATCCTACCTTTAGAGTCACTTCGGAGAGGAGAAGAATTACTAGTCTTACATCAACACTAACGCCCGTCCTTTCATTTACAAGAAAAACAATCTTCCCTTCGGGATCCGCTAGAACAAATTCTGTTCAGGTGGATCTAGAAGAAATAAACATTATTTCATCGGTAGATCTTAACTATCAAGTGCTTGTAGGCGGAACTTTAAATGGATCATTTGTTAATTACCCCACAGCTACAACAATCATTCCCGATAGCGAAACAGCTTTGTTGGTAAACAACTCTTCTACGACGATTACTGGGGGTGAAGTGGTTTTTCAAGGAGTTACAGGAGGTGGAACAGGCGGTACCAGGATATTAGCTTCTTCACAACTATTAGATTTCACGCTTCCTGAAAATCAGGTCGTAACATTAGCTGTATCAAATATTGGTGGGGCAGGCTCGAATATAGTTGATGTGGTATTTAGTGTCGCTGAGAGCTGGTAAAACCTCAGGTCATAATGATACACAATAGATGTTGGGAAGGGGTAAGAGAGAATGATTTTATCCACCGGACCGATAGAAAATAATCCTGCAGATAATGTAAGACCGACACAACAGTTGACGATCAAAATAGATAATCGCAACTTAGTCGATGGCTCGAATATCCTGATTCAAGGTTATTATTTGAATGGAACAAGAACACTATATGTACTTGAGTTAGTTTCTATAAATCCTAATCAAGTTCTAACCAAAAATTATTATGCAGACTTTAATTCTTTTGAATTCGTCTTTACAACAAGCGGTTTAGCAGAACAACAAGTTCAAATTTCAGTTTGGGGTAAGGATGCCGCTGGACAACTTGTCTCAGCGCATCGCTTAGTATCTTCTGAACAACATGACGAAACATAAGAAGCAAGATAAACGGCGGGCTTGAATTAAATAAAACAAACTCGTCAAAGCACTTTAGAAGAGAAATGAAGAGGATGGTGGATGTGTCTTTTGGCTCAGGGGATGATAACTGCCAAAAACCAATCTTCCGAAAAACACGACAATGGATAAAATCAGTACAAAAATAAAAAAAGGACCGTAAGTGTTCATCTTCCATCGATGAATGCTTTCGGTCCTTCTATGTTTATCCTGCACTAATGAATGACGGGATCGGTTTCCGCCTCTCTATGTTAACGTCTTCGGAAGGCTCCGCCGCGTGCCAGAGCGAAAAAGATGAGCAGGGCAATAATCGAGCCAACAATGGCGGGAATAATATGAAATCCGCCAATCACCGGCCCCCTTGGTCCCAGCAATTCCGTTCCTAACCAGGAACCGATAAAACCCGCGATAATGTTCCCAAGTACACCGCCCGGTACGTCCCGCCCAATTAAGTTGCCGCTTAACCAGCCAATAAGTCCACCAACAATGAGTACCCAGAGCAGATCCATGGATTGTTCTCCTTTCTTCGGGTTTATTACAAGTTATGTTGGGTTCGTTGGAATATACCTTATCTTCCTGATGGTGGAGGAATCTAAAGCGCCTGTGCTAAGATGGGTTAATAATTGATTAAAGCTGGTGAAAACAAGGCTAGATAGGGGTGTACAGTTGAAGAAAATCCTAGTCATTGATGATGAAATTGCAATTCGAGATTTAATTGAGCTGGTGCTAAGGCGAGAGAACTACGATGTGCAGACTGCAGAGGACGGCAGAAAGGGCTTGCAGCTGCTCGACTCTTTTCAACCCGATTTAGTCGTACTTGATCTGATGCTGCCAGACTGCTCCGGATATGACTTGTGTAAGGAAATTACCGGAAAGCGTGCCATTCCTGTGATCATGCTCTCTGCCAAAAATGAGGTGATCGACAAGGTGTTGGGACTAGAGCTAGGGGCGGAAGATTACATGACCAAACCCTTTGACAATCGTGAATTGCTCGCTCGGATCAAGGTCATTCTGAGAAGAAACGAGAGCAAGGAAGAATCAAGTGAAGGAACAGAAGTGAAATCTACACGCATCATTCATGAAGAACTGACATTTGATCTGGAAAGCCGCAGGGTGCTAAAAAACGATGTACCCGTGTCTTTAACGGCCAAAGAGTTTAAAATTCTGGAAACGTTACTCAAAAGGCCAGACAAGATCTTTACTCGGGATGAGCTGCTGCAGATCGGATGGGGATATGACTTTATGGGAGACAGTCGCAGTGTGGATATGACCATCATGCGGTTACGGAAGAAGCTGGAGGATAACGCGGACGAACCGAAGTATGTCCGGACGATCTATGGATTTGGCTATCAACTTGGAGGTGGCGAGGCCTGAAGTATGCAACCCGGTTACTGCTGAATTATTTATTTTTCTCCGTGCTGTCCTTTGGCATCATCATTTTTGCGGTGAATAAAGCCATCGATTACTACAGCTTCATTACCATTGAGAAACAGATGATGGAGAAGGCGGATCTGTCCGAGTTGTCCTTCCGTGAGGTGTTATCACAGCATAGGTCATCCTCAGGAGAGCCCCAGACCAAGGAAATTGTCAGACTTGCTCTAGAGAAGCTGAAAGCTTCAGGCAAAGAAGTACGTATCTATGACAGCTCCAAGCAGTTGCTAGGCTTAGCTGTGGATGGCATCATCATTAATGATGGCAAACCGCTTATTTTCGAAAAAAATATTGAGAAAGCCCTGAGCGGCAGTTATGCCTACACCGTAACGGAAGATCAGCTGCTTTATTTTGCGACGCCCATTCAGGATCAATTCTACGAAAACGCTTATGTGTATGAGTTCGTGGAGGACATTTCCTACTTTTATGCGATCATGGATCAAATCCGTTATATCCTGTTTGTCGGTGCAGGCGGATTTATTGTGCTGATTACGTTATCCAGCCTGTGGATTGCCCGCAACACAACCAAGCCGATTAAGCAGTTGCTTGGCGCTGCGCAAAGTTTCTCCAGACAGGAGTTTCGGAGAGTTCATCTCAATCGGAAGGATGAGTTGGGCATGCTGGCAGATGGGCTGGATTCCATGGGGCGGCAGCTTCATGATTACATTCAGTACCAGAAACAATTTGTCTCCAACGTATCTCACGAGTTAAAAACACCCTTGGCAGCCATTCGTGGTTTCTCTCAATACTTGGTTGAAGGGGAGACTGAGAACAAGGAGCTGCAAAAAATATATGCTCATCTGCTGCAGGAATCGGATCGGCTGACACGTTTGATTAATGAACTGTTGTTGTTATCCCGATTCGACAAGGCTGGTTCTAACGAACTGGAACTTGAGAAGACGGAAATGAACGAACTGATTCAGCAAGTCGTAATGAATATGGGAGCCAAGGCTAAGGATAAAGAGATCGAGATCAGAGTCAGTCAAGCGGAGGAAGAACCGGATGATGAGGGTACGACAAGAGTTTACGCCAACGTAAATCCAATGCTGATGTCTCATGCGATTGCCAATCTTGTGGATAATGCCATCAAATATTCCGGCAGTCCATCGCTGATCGAATTGAATTTGGAATATACGCCAAGCGAGGTAGTTATACGGATACGTGATCAAGGTATCGGCATCTCGGGCGAGGAGCTGGAACGAGTGCAGGAACGCTTTTACCGAGCGAGAAATGCTAGCACAGCAAACGGCTCAGGTCTTGGGCTTTCCATTTGCAAAGAGATTGTAGAGCGGTTTAATGGATATATCGACATCGAAAGTCAAATCGGGGAAGGAACGACCGTTACCATTGTGTTGCCCCGTGCGGAAACACAATGGTAAATAATTAACGTTACAAGATTGGTACATTTCTGTTATGAGACTAACAAATGTTTTATTTATAATCACTTCATAAGAACAAATCACACATTTATGGAGGGATCATGATGAAATTGATAAACAAAGCAACAGGTGTTATCGTACTAGGTGCTCTACTAACGGTGGCATTAGCGGGCTGTCAGTCCAATGATGCTACGCCCCCAGCAACCGGACAGAACACAGCGAATGAACAGAGCAAAGGCGAAGGAGCAACAAATGCTAATGCGCCTGCTTCCGAAACTTCTGAAGAAAAGGGTAGTGAAGCTATTAAGGAAGGTTCGATGGAGAAGGAAGGCAATGTGGTGCTGAAGGAACTTGCTTTTGTCTATAATGAGCACACTATTGCGATTTCGGATACAACGAATGAAGATCAGATGGAACAGATGCTGGGCAAACCGGATAATCTGAAATCTCATACGTACAGCGCCGACGATGGAACAAACATGGATACGTTAATCGGTTTTACAGAAAAGGTCTATACGTATCCTGGTCTGGAGATTAAAACAATCAGTATACCAGAGGGAAAACAAGACTCCATCTTTCATATCGAAATCACAGATCCCAAGTACGCGACAGTGCGAAACATTAAAGCAGGAGATAGTCTGGATACACTCAAAAACGCCTACCCTGAGGGGAAACTACTTGGTGATGGAGCCCCTGATGAGGAAGATGACTTCCGTTACGAGCCATCCAATTATGTGGATGTGATGTCGTTCCATATCAAGGATGGCAAGGTGGAGAGCATTCAGATCTACAGCCTTCTGGACTAATATTTAGGAATCGATGTTGGTAAGCCATTCATACGATTCACCTTTTATACCTGAATAAAAATGAAAAGTTAACCCTCATACTCCTGAAAAGGAGCATTGAGGGTTAACGTAGTTTTAGGACTTTTAAATTAAGCGCTGCTTGGGCAAATGCAGAATAACGTTGAATTGATCACCATGAATTTCGATTTTGATCTCCCCGCCGTGCAGCTCAACGATACTTTTCACAATGGACAGCCCTAGGCCGGAGCCTTCTGTCTGGCGGGATTCATCTGCTCTTTTGAAACGCTCGAACAACTCTTCCGCAGCAAAATCAATCTCATAAGCAGCAGTATTTTGAATTTTGAATAGCACCAGATCATCAGACTCATCCAAATAAATATAGATTCTGGTTCCCGGAAGCGAATATTTCTGCGCGTTTCCAATTAAATTTTCGAATACACGCCAAATTTTATTGCCGTCCAAATGTGCATGGATCGGGAATTTCGCAATCCTCTCCCGAATCACAAGCGACGCTTGTCCCATACTGGTGTTGGACTCGGCAATTGCCTGTGTCAACAATGTCGCGACATCGACGTACTCAATATCCAGCTCTACTGTACCGCTGGCCATCTTTGAGATTTCGAACAGGTCTTCAATCAACAGCTTCATCCGTAGCGCCTTCCGGTCCAAGGTTTCAATATAGGATCGGGTGGTCTCTGTAGACAGATCTTCTTTTTTTAATAAATCAACATAGTTGATAATAGAAGTAAGTGGGGTCTTCAAATCATGTGATACGTTGGTAATCAGCTCTGTTTTTAACCGTTCGCTCTTCATCTGATTCTCCAGCGCGCTTTGATACCCGGCTTTCATATTGTTAATATAGCCAGCAAGCTTGGATAGATCATCCTTGCCGGTATCCTGAATTGTGTTCTGAATGTTCCCTTCGGCAATCTCTTTGCTCCCGTTGATAATGGCGATGAATCTTCTAAGCTTGGAAAGTATATATGGAACCAAGAACAACACGTAGAGTAACAAATAAAGTAGAAGCCACCCCTGTCCGTAATATGTGACTGCCTGCCAAATACAAATGCCGGCTATCGCGGTTAGCAAAAGCATCATGATGAGGCCAAACGTTAGTCTCCCGTTTTGTAAACTGGCTCTAAGACCGGTTCTCCAAATATGAAAGTAATCCATCAGCAGACTGCCATGCCAGAAGGAACGACTACTATGGGGTGCCTTAAAATAAAGAAACAGTCTGCTTGCCAGCAGGCAAAGAATAATAATGGCAAGCAGTGCCTGGATGTAACTTGAAGTTGAATAGCTCAGACTCAACCCCGTGTATGAATACCTGTTTATGAGTACGAGGCTCCATAAAATCGCGGCGACAATGATGACAATAAGGTCAATTGGAACCTTCCGATCGGCTTTATTTTTTCTCGATTTTGTATCCAATTCCCCATACCACCTTTAAATATTTTGGGTCTTTGGGATTGATTTCAATTTTTTCACGAATGTTTCTCACATGTACGGCAACCGTATTCTCTGAAGTGAAGATCAGTTCATTCCACACGCGCTCATAAATCTCTTCGATTGAGAAAACCCTACCCTTGTTCTCCATCAGCAGCTCCAAAATTTTGTATTCTTTCGGGGTCAATCTGACGTCCTCTCCATCTATCTCAACAGTCTTCGAGCTTTTGTTCAGCACGAGTCCTCTTACTTGAATGAGCTCATCCCCGTTTGACTGGAAGGAACCTAAATTCGTAAACCGGCGCAGCTGAGATCGGACTCTAGCGATCAGCTCTAGAGGATTGAACGGCTTCGTAATATAGTCATCAGCCCCAACGTTGAGTCCCAAAATCTTGTCGCTATCTTCTGACTTGGCGGAAAGCATAATGATCGGTATATTTTTGTTTTCACGAATTTTAAATGTCGTTTTAATTCCATCGAGCTGTGGCATCATGTTGTCCATGATAATAAGATGAATGGTTTCTTGTTCAAGAATTTCCAGCGCCTCCAATCCGTTAGAGGCAGTTAATACATCCACATCTTCGCTTTTCAAATAAATAACGAGCGCTTCTCGAATTTCCGGTTCATCGTCTACAACAAGAATGTTATTTATAGCCATTAATTCTCACCTTCATCACGATATTTCTTATATTTACTAATCCGGAACACATGTATTCCGAAAATTCAACATGGCCGGTGGGAGCGTCTGCAAGCATCAGCTCCTCTGGTGATTTTTCCTGATCCGTGTAAAATCCATGCACCCCGAACCTGGACAGAATCTGCATAACCGGTCTGCTGTTGACGGTGTGAACATAGCTTTTTACCCCAAACTTATGTAGTGTTGGAACTAAATTGGGGTTTAGATACACACGGTATACAGGCATGGCGACCGCTGTCAGTTGTTTGTCCCTTACGAATTCTACAATACTTTCGGCGGAGGCGCCAGTTTTGTAAAGTGAATATATTTTGTTTGGAAAGGGGTGGATTCCCATAACCGTGTCATACATTTCCGGGCTGAAAATTTCAGGTATAATCCGGTTGAGCAGTGCAGGATCCGTACGTCGAACCTCATTGACTAGATGCGCAAACTGCTGCTGAATTTGCTCTTTGCTGCCTGCTTTCGTATCCACAATTAAGTCAAAATCAGGATATTGCTTCATCATCTGCAGTATGTCCGGCAGGGTAAGAGGGCGGAATCTTCCCATAATAAGCGAGTTTGCAAACTGAAGCTTTGTTACGTTTCGTCCGCGATGAGTGGCCAAATCCGGCTGTAGCTTCTGCGACCAATCATGTCTGGCTACAAGTTTCCCGTCCGTCGTCTGCACAAGATCAACCTCGAACAAACGGTACCCTCTATTGTAATTGGTTATAAATGCCTCATAAGAATTGGTGTAGCTAGCACCGTTAACTCCACCAAATGCATGTGCAATAAGCCTATTTTCCTGCCAGCCGCTGGTGCCAGCTGTAGATTCCAGCTGATTCTGACCTGTCCTAACAAGCCCCCAGTTGCACCAGATCATTCCTGCCGTAATGACTATGAGTAAGGTTAACATCATCGTTTTCTTCATTCGTTGTGCTCCTTCGTTATCCCGATGTAAGACATACTACAGGACGCAAATGAAGAAGGAGTGGTATAAAAACGAAGGAATTTATGAAGTTTGTATACATTGAAATCCATATAAAAAGAATCCCCGTATATGTAAAGTGTCGTTAGACAAAAACATAGTCCCATTGTAGTCGCTATTATAGCGGATTTTTCACACGCAGTATTGGGTATGAAACGTGAGAGGAAATAGGAACAATATATTTTTAACATGGCGAGTACGAGACTAAGATACTTCTTAGCATGCAATGGGACCAGTTGTAGCTGTTGAAACGGGGGAAATTGTGGTATCTATCATTTCGAAAGACCAGCTTTATTAAGTTTAGTCCTTATTTATACTAAAACCTCCACTGTAGTGGAGGTTGAGTGATCACACATGAATTTTTGTTTAGGTTAATTCGTCCCCATTGGTTTCGATTACTTTTTTATACCAGTTAAACTTTTCTTTCTTGTTCTATTCAATGTTCCTTTTCCTTCGTTATTCCGATCATCGTTGGAAGGAAGCTTCCTGAGTAGTCGTATAATAACCCAATGAAAGTAGGTCCAACTGCACCAAAGTTTGATGTGATGGGAGTAAGTTCGCAGCGAATGAAGCCGTAGACACGATCTCGTCAAGCTTACAGACGGTTTCCGCATACATTATGCTCGGAGCTGACTTAACATTCCAAAGAGCATTAGAACGTATTGAATATAAATGTCCTTACCAGAATAAAAGTTGTCGTGGGACAAGAACTTGTACCGATTGACGGAATGGATAATAACATAGTCCCATCACCCGGCATAACATCAAAGTCAAATCACGCCACAGGTCTGCCCTAGCTAGAATACTCCGGCGAGTACTAACCTCCAAGCCTGGTTACACCACAACTAACAGTACGATAATTCCGAGAAAAATCAGCCAGCATACTGGGTGACCGAAATTTAATCCCCAGCCGACTCCAAACCTTTTCTCGACGATTAGGTTTGAATCCTTGCGATTGAAATAAATCATACCTAATAGCCATTTATCATCATCATGGACAGGTCTAGAATTGGAGCGATCTGCCGATTGCTCCAATCGGCTTCCGGCCTGACCAGCCCAGAACGATAAGGCTAAGGCGTATAGGATGATAAAGGCTATTATGATTAGGACAATGGGAATAGCGAAATTGATGTTAAGCAGAGATATCATATTTAGTTGCACGACGGACAACAGGATAACTACTAAGAAGCTTGCTGTAATCATAAAACCTGACCAAGTACGGCGGAAAGTTATGTCTTGTCTGATGGAACGGTTCGGATCAGTGGGTTGAACCTGCTGCTTCACTCTGCGAATACTCCAATTCTCAAATATGAACACAAGTATTAAGAACACTTGCATTATCGTAGGCATAAACACAGAACTATAAGATTTAGCTGCATAGCCGTCTACGTTCCAACTGCTGTTGTAATGGATCGGAATCTGGTCAGGAATTAGTTCGTAGTTGAGTAGCACAGTTACAATACCAACAACAATAATGAAAACATGGATGAGGAACCACTTACTAGACAAGCTAATGTTTCTTTTCCGAAAACCAGTGTCCACTGCTATGATCGATAGTTCCAGAGCAATTGGCAGCATAGGTAGTAAACTTTTCATTTTGAAATGATAGCTAATGTTTATGACTAGGGAGATTACGGCCATGGCGAGTGAATAAGCGACAATGATCCAACTTTGTTGCTTGGAATGTTCATCACCGTATATTAGGCAGATGATACAAACAATGAATAGGATGGTATGCAACGTAGCACTAATCCTAGCATATGACTTCCGCATCTGGCGCAGAGGTTCGCTGTGAAATTGTACAGCGCTGACGGTGACCCCAAAACTAATCGTCTCTCTTGTTAAATAAGGCATGCTTACCATGAGTACAATGGTAGGTACAAATACCAAGATCATTACTATAACAGGCAATATCGTCATATCTTTCGCCTCCTCTTATACATAAGTATGTATTCGAAAACTCTATATCCTTTAGAGCATATGCGATGCATCACAATGTCTTTTTGCGTATGTTTATCGTTTTAACTTAGGGTGGGTAATCGACTTAATATAAATTAATTATAATTGATTTTATTGACTACATGGGTGAAATTAACATTTGTCAGACCTTTTTGCTACGCAGCGATACTCATCTGACAACTGAATTATGGCAAGTCCATCTGTTTGAAATGCTGTGTAGGTAAAGGGCAGTAAAGTTTAGTTATAATCAACTTTTATCACCATAAGATAAAGTTCACTTGGTAAAATTGTGAATTCAAACTCACATTAACTGGAGTGGATACTATGCTTTCTGAAGAAGATTATGCGAAGGTGGCGAAAGAAGCTTTACATCAATACCCAATCTAATGGGAAAAACTTGTGTATCTCGGAAAGAGTGATAATGTTACATTTCAAGTTCAGACCAACAATAATCTTCAAAAGTTTCTTATCAAAATCCATATCTCAACAATTTCCATTCAATCAAAAGGGAATATCACATCAGAGCTTATTTGGCTTGAAGCTTTGGTTAAAGATACAAATCTCGTCGTACCTGTACCTGTTAGAAACCTTCAAGGTGATCTGGTAACAGAAATCTCAACTGATCTTAGCGAAAATACAATCATGGTGACTATTCATCATTGGATTCATGGAAGCGTACTTCAAAGAGAGCCAACAAGTAATGAAAATGAAAATTTAGCTCTCTTAATGGCGGCTCACTTAATCAATTAAAACGGTTAGTAAATTTAGAGCTTATCTCAAGTGAAGTGTTTGTTCATGTGGAAGAGTCAGCACATAAAATAGCAAATGTGATACAAAATCATAAACGTTTGCCAAGTAACTGGGGAATTATTCATTCTGACCTTCATGAGAGTAACTATGTTTTTTATGAGGATACTCCTCAACCTATAGATTTTTCGAATTGTGGCTATGGCTTTTATTTATTTTATTTCATCGTATAGCAAAGTAAATCAACTGGAAGAGAATTATGTCTAGTTATTAGAAGCATTTTTTAATTAGGACTTTCGCATTCCATTCTCTAAATCCAAATGAACAACAATCCTTAGCGGCAAATTTTCCAACAGTTATTGAAAACTATTTTAGGATATTTTAGGAAATATCTTAAAGGAGAAATTTTTTTGTTAAACTAAGGAGTAGGTTAGTGTAATTTCCCGTTTTAGATAACGTTATAATATAAACAGAGTTCAAGACATGAATACAATAAATGGAGGGGTAGGATTGAACAAGTATGTGTTACATATAGTTGCAAGTGTAGTTTGCATATTGTTACCTGCTGTTGGTCTCTTATATGTTTTGTGGGATAGCCACCAACCCAAAATAGGACCTGTAGGAGACGGAAAACCAAATTATCCTTCAATATCTCAATGGATATCTATTAGCTCTTCTTTTATTCTTGGAGTAGTTAATTTACCTCTTTCCATAATTCGATATAGACAAAAGGCTAAAGAAGATATTAAAAGTTAATGCTTTATTGAGCTAACGTAGAAACTATAATTGAATAAACGACGAAAATGAAGCTGCCTGTGTTAGACCGGCTGCTTCATTACGTTAACGAGCAGGATAGATGAATTTTGTGAATATACGCCAGGTATGCGAACGATAAATAAATAAGTTTAACTTTTAAGATTAAAGACATGCTACAGTCTTCAGAATCGCAGAATTCGTCAAAGGAAGTAAGATCGCAGAAAAAAGAGGTCGAACCCGCCCGGATTTTATGGCTATCAGCCCTTCGATGGTGAAGTGCCTTCATGCACAAGATACGATCATAATCCATTAAACCGGAAGGAATATCTCTTACATGTCTTGAATCACGATAAATCTGAATTAAAGCTGGAGGCGAATGAGATGCTGGAATTAGAGTTTACGACTATAGAGGAGTGGGATGAAGCATTGTGGGCGCGGATGGAGCGCATCTATCATGAGGCTTTTCAAAGCGGCGCTAAGACAAAAGCGATTCTGCGCAGTATGCTGGACCGGAAGATTGGTTATTTACACACGGGCGTGCATCATGGAGAAGTGGTTGCGATGGCTGTTACTGGACTGGAGGGAAAGGTTGCGGACCGCATCCTGATCATCGATTACCTCGCGGTTGAACAGAAGATGCGTGGGTGGGGCATAGGGACCTGGATGCTTGAGCAGCTCAGAGCCTGGGCGTTAAGGGAACACCGGATTAAAGGTATGATTATCGAGGCGGAGTTCGGGACAACAGAGGCTCATCAGGAACGCATACAGTTCTGGCAACGCAACGGGTTCATCCTGACCTCCTATGTCCATCAATATAGAATGGTGCCAGAGCCGTATCAGGCAATGATGCTGCCACTGGATACAAGTACGCATGTGCCTGATGATGGTGAAGCACTGTTTCGTTATATTAATGCTTTTCACAAGGTTGCTTACCGGAAGAGTTAGACCGCATTCAATGGAGTTGTGGAAATGAATGGGGATAAACATTCTCTTTTGTGTTTAGTTTAATGTAAGGACTATTAAAAACGGACATATGAAGAACCAGTCTTCACACTTTTGGGAGGATCGGTGCTGATGTAAAATGATCAATTCTTGACTGCATGGTCAATAACTGATACATTAATCCCATGAGCAGACCAAGAGAATTTGATGTCGATCGTGTATTACACCAGTCTATGGAAGTGTTCTGGAATCAAGGCTTCAAAGCAACTTCTTATGAGGACCTTACGCGTACTACAGGAGTCAAAAAGCAAAGTTTGTACTGTGTTTTTAAAGACAAGCGATCGTTGTTCCTGAAGGCGCTGGCACTTTACCGTGAACAGGTTATAGCGAAACTGAAAGAGATTGAAGCCCTGGATTCGTCTCCCGTTGATAAACTGGATACCTTACGATATTCCCTTTTAGACGATGAAACTAGCTGCCAAGGGTGTCTAATTGTGAATGCATCACTCGAATTCGGAACAGATGACGAGCAGGTCACACGCGAAACTGAGCTCATGGCTGAAGAGATTCAACTGGTATTAGAGAAGATCATAAGTAGTGGCCAGAATCAACAGTTAATTTCCAACCGGTATACGAGTATAGAGCTTGCATCTTATCTAAATAACACCATTCTTGGTGTGAGAGTTATGGAGAAATCAGGTTCATCCCGTGCACAGATCGAGACGGTTCTGCGTACTTCATTTGGCATGATCATGTCTTGATCTTTTTTTTGTGGAATTCTTGACTACGAAGTCAAAAATAATTGAAGGCGGATTAATACACCACGAAACCTTGAAGGAGGTGGGGCTTTTCGTTAAAAATCGTGTATTGATTCATTTGGAAATAACGTCTAGCTGTTAACCAGGCTGGTTGCTGTTTAACATCTCCTAGGTCAATTTATATAAAACGAAATATGTGGAGGTTATTATGAATTATTCTCAATCCGTAGAAGCATTGTTCCAACCTATAGAGTTAGGTCACTTGAAGTTATCCAATCGAATCGTGATGGCGCCGATGACGCGTCAATTTTCTCCAGACGGTATCCCGGGTTCGAATGTTGCGGGCTATTACCGCCGCAGAGCAGAGAACGCAGTGGGGCTTATAGTGACAGAAGGGACAATAATTAATCATCCGGATGCATCCAATCAAGCCAATGTGCCGCACTTTTATGGCGAAGCTGCAATGAATGGTTGGGCACATGTTGTATCCGAAGTACATGAAGCTGGCGGTCGAATTATTCCACAGATCTGGCATATGGGAGCCAAAGGTCATGTTAATGATTATTCGGAAGCTGAGATTGCTACAATCGTTCAGGAATTCGCACAAGCAGCCTCAGAAGCGAAACGCGTTGGGTTCGATGGTGTTGAAATCCATGGAGCACACGGCTATCTGATCGACCAATTCCTGTATGAGAAAACCAACTCTCGTACGGATCGTTATGGTGGAGATATGATGGCTCGCACACGTTTTGCAGTTGAAGTGATTGAGGCTTGCCGTAAAGTAGTGGGATCGGAATTCCCTATTGTACTGCGGTTGTCTCAGTGGAAGACAGATGATTATCAGGCTAAATTAGCTGAAACACCGGAATTACTGGAGCAGCTTCTCGCACCGTTGGTTCAAGCTGGAGTCGATATCTTCCACTGTTCCACACGCCGTTTCTGGGAGCCGGAATTCGAAGGGTCTGATCTGAATTTTGCTGGTTGGACCAAAAAACTGACTGGTAAACCGACAATCACCGTTGGATCGATTGGTCTTGATGGTGACTTTACAAGTCTGTTCACAGAAGGTACAGGCGCAAGTAACGTCGGTATCGAGGGATTGGTACAACGACTTCAGAATGATGAGTTTGATCTGGTTGCTGTAGGCCGTGCTCTTCTAGTCGACCCTGAATGGGTTAAGAAAATTCAAGAAGGACGTACTGATGATCTGGTTCCATTCACAAGAGAGGCGATGACTGTACTTACTTAATTGTAGTTATAATCATTAGGAATATGTTTTAATCAAACACACCTTCAAGATCATCTTGGAGGTGTGTTTGTAATGGCAACCAGAGTGAGTTATCCGGTGGAATTAAAGATGAAAGACATAGAGATGAGACTGGCAGAGGATGCAAAAGAAACATCGGAATAAGATCCTCAACTTCATTATTGCTGGTTCCTTAATTTCTACATCATCACTCAACAACACCACTGCTTGGGGGGAGCTCTCCCTCCGAAAGATCAACGCTTCTCTTCACTGAATTCCCAATGCAAGTGACGATCTATTCATTAGTGCTAAGTGACAACAAGTGTTTTAGATTGTCATCTATAAATTGATTATCGGCACTGTTGATTCCACGACCGGCAAAATGGCCCCAGATCGATTGGATTGGTTTCAAGACAGCATTAGGTATACGCTTAGCTTCATATTCATTATCGGCCGCTGTGCAGAAGAGATCCGTGCTTCCCGGCATGATACAAGCATAAGCTTTTATGCTCTGAAGTGCTTTATCAAAGTCTCCGTTATAGGAGGGGTTTGCACTGATATCTGCATGTTGTCCTGTCCATAACATGGCCAGAACATTATGCGGATCCATATTCATAAAGCTATTTTCCCAAACACCAGCTACAAAATCCTCCAATGTGTCAAATCCCATCTTACGGTAAAGCTCTTCTCTATAAAATGCATGTGATAGTCCCCATCCCGCATACACCCGACCAACGGCACGCATGTCTGTAGAACTTAGTTGGTTTAATTTACTTGAGTCGAAGCCGACTGCGGATAGCAGTGAAGCTTTCACGCCTTCCAGGACCACAAATGTGTGAGGCCAAGGTTTGGCGATGCCTCCGAAAGGTGCGATTCGTTCAACCATCTCCGGGTAACTTGCCCCCCATTGAAATGCCTGAATGCCGCCCATCGACCACCCGACGACGAGAGCAATCTTTTCAATACCAAATTTTTCGGTCAGCAGTTGGTGCTGGAAACGTACGTTGTCATAGATGGTTACCTGTGGAAAGTTAGCGCGATCGAATGGAGGAGGCGTGTTACTGGGAGAGGAAGAGAGTCCATTGCCCAGCAAATTGGGAACGATAATAAAATATTTCTCTGGATCCAGTGCCATCCCGCTGCCAATGAGCCATTCATTCTGAACATGCTGATCTCCAAAAGCCGTTGGATAGACAATAACATTATCTTTCTGTTCATTTAATTTTCCGTAAGTTTGATAAGCGAGATAAGCGTTTGGTAACGTCACTCCTGATTGTAAGAGTACATCACCCAAATTAAAAATTTCATAATCCATCGTATAATTGCTCCCTTCAAAATGAAAAACCACATGTTCACTGTGATCTCTTGTACTCAGTATAGAGCTGTGATACTCTCAATAAAAGTGAATAGAATTCAAGATAGTATTCAATAAAATTGAAAGATGAAGGAGGGATCATTGGATGGAATTGCGTCAACTGAATACGTTTTGTACGGTTGCAAAAACATTGAATTTCACGCGGGCAGCAGAAGTGCTGAGCTACGTTCCTTCCAACGTCACGATGCAAATTAAAGCATTGGAAGATGAGCTAGGTGTTCGCCTCTTTGATCGGTTGGGCAAGCAACTCGCGCTCACAACTGCGGGTAAACGCTTTTTAACACACGCCCAAGGCGTTCTCGAAAAAATGGACGAGGCTCGTAGTGCTGTCCATGATAATGAAAAACTAAGTGGTACCTTAACGATAAGTGCGAATGAGGTTATTTGCTCCTATCGGCTTCCACCTGTCTTCCAACGGTTTCGTTCGCAGCATCCGGGAGTTCGCTTAATTTTCCGCTCAGTTCCGAATCAAGAGCTCAAGCAAACGCTCTTTGAGGGAACCACGGATATTGTTTATATGTTGGATGAACCCATTCGCTCGAGTGGACTTTCCGTGGAACCTTTGCTGGAAGAACATTTCCGATTGTTAGCTGCTCCAGATCATCCACTCGCCAAACGAACTGTGCTGCAATTGGAAGATTTTCATGATGAAGTGTTCCTGACAAATGAGAAGGGTTGTCCATATCGAACGATGTTTGATCGGTCATTTGAGAAAGAGGGCATTGATAGCATTACATATTTAGAGTTTCAAAGTGCTGAAGCCATTAAACAATGTGCAATTTCAGGAATCGGTATTGCCTTTCTTCCTGAGATCGTCGCGGAATCTGAAGTTGAACGTGGAGAACTTGTTGTCCTCCCCTGGAAAATTCCGGACTTGCAGGTATATACACAGATGTTGTGGCATAAAGACAAGTGGCTTTCACCAATGATGTTATCTTTTATAGAAGCAACCAGGGTAGTGTTTGGTTCACAGAGTGAGAATAAAACAGGATAACTTATGTACGAGACATCAAACTGTTGAGCACAGTAAAATGCTGTTGAAAGTGAGGAGACATTATTTATGATTCCATTAGTATATGACCAGATTAACCATTGGGGAAAAGACGATGAATTTTTCCTTTCATTATTAAAGAGATTACAAGTAGAATCTATAGCTGACCTGGGCTGTGGAACAGGAAGATGGACTACTCATCTTGTTCAGTGCGGTTATAAAATTACCGCTATAGATCCCAATGAAGAAGCGATTGAAATAGCGAAAAGTAAAGATAATTCTGAAAGTGTGGAATGGATTATAGGTGATAGTGCGGATTTACAAACCAATACCTATGATGCGGTAATTATGACAGCGAATGTTGCACAGGTATTTCTTACAGATGACAGCTGGAAACGAGTAATCTCAGACGTATTCCGATCCCTAAAAATCGGGGGTCACTTTATTTTTGATACAAGAAACCCTTTGGTAAAAGTATGGAAAGAATGGGAGAAGGACAAAACTCCTGACTTAGCTAAAGATAGACTAAGCGGAGATCCTTTAGAAATTTATACAGAATATGAAGGGTTTGAGGGAGATATTTACACTTTCTATGAAATTGTAAAAAATACTAAAACAGACAAAGTGTTAGTTCATGAAAAAATGCAGCTGAGGTTTCGAAATCAAGAAGAATTCAATGAGTCGCTGAAACAAATCGGTTTTTCAAAAATTAAAACATATGGTGATTGGGAATTTAAACAAGCAAATTCTGAGAATAGATCGTTTATTTTTCATTGTGTAAAATAGCAGTTAGTAAAAAAATGTCGATGGACCAGAACAGATTGAACACAATTCTTTTTCTAAAATAACTACAAACATTGTTTCATTCAAATCCATTCAATGAAATTTGTTCATATATGATGAACTGGAGTATGATGGGGGAAGGCGATGCTGATAATTACCATATAATCAATGCCAAGTATAGAGTGTAATTTGATATCGGTCTAAAGCTTTTGGACCCGGCTATACAACACCATACTTCCTTGAAGGGGGACATCTGTTTTGGATGAGCAGTTTCTAGATTTATTGGCCGAGAAATATGATACGGAAGAAAAAATTATAACAGAGATCATCAACCTTGAAGCGATCTCCAATCTCCCGAAGGGAACCGAGCATTTTGTCAGTGATTTGCATGGGGAGTTCCAGGCTTTTCAGCATGTACTACGAAACGGTTCGGGTACCGTCAAAGAGAAAATCAAAGAATTATTCCGAGAGGTTTGGACGGATCAAGAAATCAATGATTTTGCGGCGTTAGTTTATTACCCGGAAGAAAAAATACAGCTGGTTATAGGGGAACTGAGCAATAAACAGGCTTTGAACCAGTGGTATAGACTAACAATTGAACACATGCTTAAGCTTATTTCTTATGCCTCTTCCAAGTATACACGCTCAAAATTGCGTAAAGCGCTGCCAGAGCAATATGTATATATTGTAGAAGAGCTTTTATACAAGACGGATTCGACCAACAATAAGGATCCTTATTACGAGGAAATATATCGGCAAATTATATCCTTGGGCCAGGCGGACAATCTCATTATCGGCCTTGCTTATACGACACAGCGCCTGGTGGTTGACCATCTTCATGTGGTTGGAGATATCTATGACCGGGGGCCGTACCCCGATAAAATTATGGATACGCTGATCAACTACCATTCTGTAGACATACAGTGGGGGAACCATGATGTCCTCTGGATCGGAGCCTACGCAGGTTCTCTGGTCTGCCTTGCGAATATTATTCGAATCTGCGCCAGATACGATAATCTGGACATCATTGAAGATGTATACGGAATCAATCTGCGCCCACTGCTAAACCTGGCGGAGAAATATTACGAAGACAATCCGTCCTTCAGACCTAAGTTACAGGCTGGACATAATGTATCGGAGCAGGAAATTCTGCAGATCACCAAAATTCACCAAGCCATTGCCATGATTCAGTTTAAACTTGAAAGCCCGATTATCAAGAGACGCCCATACTTTAATATGTCTGAAAGACTTTTGCTGGAGCAGATTGATTACGACAACAATGAAATCAACATCTGCGGTAAAACGTACCTGCTGGAAAACACCTGTTTTGCAACCGTAAATCCGCAGAAACCTGAACAATTGCTGGAGGAAGAACGCCAGGTGATGGAAAAGCTGCTGTTCTCCGTTCAGCATTCCGAAAAGATGGCCAGACATATGAATTTTCTCATGAAAAAGGGCAGCCTTTATTTAAAATACAACGGGAATTTGTTAATCCACGGCTGTATTCCTTTGGATGAAGAAGGAAATATGGAAGAAATGCAGATTGAAGACAAGACATATGCGGGCCGTCAATTGCTTGATGTTTTTGAAGATTATTTACGTTACGCCTTTGCGCATCCGGAAGAGACAGAAGATCTGGCGACGGATATGGTATGGTACATCTGGACAGGAGAATGTTCCTCGCTCTTTGGAAAGAGAGAAATGACCACTTTTGAACGGTATTTTATCCAAGATAAAGAAGCACATAAAGAGAGAAAGAATCCTTACTACCATTTACGTGAAAATGAAGATATCTGTCGAATAATCTTGCAGGAGTTTGATTTGAATCCAGATCATGGACATGTCATTAACGGGCACACGCCAGTCAAAGAAATTAGTGGAGAGAGCCCTGTTAAAGCAAACGGAAAAATGATCGTGATTGACGGCGGTTTTTCCAAAGCCTATCAATCCACAACGGGCATTGCCGGATATACCTTGTTGTACAATTCCTTTGGCATGCAGCTCGTCGCCCACAAGAAATTTAATTCAAAAGAAGATGTGTTATGTAACGGAACGGACGTGTTATCTCTAAAAAGATTGGTGGACAAAGAACTGGCGCGGAAGCTGGTGAGGGAAACCAATGTCGGAGAAAAGCTGTTGCAGAAAATTTCAAATTTGAAGGATCTATTAGACTATCGCTACATGAAATGAAACGATTGCTAAAAGTACACATTCGGATCAACCGTTTGAGTGCAATATGACATAGACGCTCGTATTGGGCAGGGAAGTAATAATACCCTGCCTGTGCGAGCCTTTCTTTTGTAACATGCGATTTAACAACAAACTTTATGACTTAACAGTTGAACTAACGGCGGATTTTCAATTGGTGGAGAGGAGGAAGATATGGACTACAATTCACGGAAGGAAGCGGTTTTTGAGACGAAACGGTTCCGTAACTGTACCATAGCGGCAGGTCGTCGTCATACCGTTGCTCTTAAATCTGACGGAACAGTAATAGCTGTGGGTGATAATAAATATGGTCAATGTAAGGTAAGCGATTGGTGCCATATCGTCGCAGTTGCAGCGGGTAATGTTCATATGGCTACGAACACCGGTAATGCACATACCGTTGGTCTTAAATCTGATGGTACGGTAACTGCTATAGGTTGGAATAAGCATGACCAATGCAATGTAAGCGAATGGCGCGATATTGTAACCGTTTCGGCAGGTTGGTGCCGTACGGTTGGGGTTAAATCAGATGGCACCGTGGTTGCGGTGGGGCGAAATAATGAAGGGGAATGCAACGTGAGCAACTGGCGCGATATTGTATCGGTCACGACGGGTGACTGGCATACAGTCGGTTTAAAAATAGACGGAACGGTAACAGCAGTTGGTAACAATAAGTATAACCAATGTAACGTAAACGACTGGGGCGACATATTGGCTGTTTCGGCGGGGTATCTTCATACAGTTGGGCTCAAATCAGATGGCACGGTATTGGCTGTGGGTAGAAATAATAATGGCGAATGCGACGTAAGCGGATGGCGCGATATTGTAGCAGTTGCAGCGGGGAGTTATCATACTGTTGGTCTTAAGTCCGACGCTACAATGGTTGCTGCGGGTTCGAATAAACATCACCAATGTGATGTACGTGGCTGGCACGGAATTAGAGCTGTTTCGGCGGGGTGTGCCCATACGATTGGACTGAAATCGGATGGTACGATGGTTGCTGTGGGTGATAATGATTATGGACAATGTGATGTAAGCGGATGGAGTAACATTCAACCATAAATAAAGGAATTTTATATCGAGGGACAAGATCATGGTCCAATTGAAGTCGCTATTTTAGCGGCTTTTTTGTTTTATCAGGTACAAGTTTTATTCCCAAGTCAAGGACAAGAACATGGTCCGATTACCAATCAGCGTATAAATAATCGATTCTTCTCTCCATAAATTCATTGATCTAACGAGAGAGATAGTCCATATAGGGTAGGGGGGTATAAAAATATGTTGACTAATATAGGGTAGGGGGGTATTGTATTGTACAAGAGCTTGATGAGACCTGAAAAACTGGCCTCGAGAGTTTAGCCCATCGTTTAGGTCAAACTAAACCAAAAAATCACCCACAAGAAGGGACGAAATAAGATGAAAAACATTGTTTTGAATGTACAAGGTATGAGCTGCCAACATTGTGTAAACTCCATCGAAGGTGCTCTGAAAGAAATTGGAGTGAGTGGCAAGGTGAACCTCAGTGATGATTCGGTTGAAGCGACGTATGATGAAAATCAAGTCTCCTTAGAGCAAATTAAAGAAGTTATTGAAGAGCAAGGCTACGAAGTAGCGTAAGTAATGGACGATGAGGGGAGTGAGTTATTGTGGCAACAGCAGCGGCTCAGACAAAACAGTCGAGTATACAAATTACAGGTATGACCTGTGCAGCTTGTGCAAACAAAATTGAAAAAGGCCTCGGTAAGATGGACGGGGTCACATCAGCAAATGTTAACTTTGCTTTGGAAAAGGCGAGTGTAACGTATGATCCCACGAAAGTGGAAATGAAAGAACTTGAGGAAAAAATCAAAAAACTTGGATATGGTTCCGTATCAGAGGTTGCGCAATTCAATCTTGAAGGCATGACCTGTGCAGCATGTGCGAACAAAATTGAAAAGGGCCTGAACAAATTGCCCGGCGTGACTAACGCTTCAGTAAACTTCGCCATGGAAACGGCTCGAGTTGAATTTTCTCCTGGTGAAGTTTCCATCGAAGACATGAAAGACAAGGTAAGAAAACTCGGTTATACAGCGATCAGCAAAGCAGACGGTTCCAGTGGTGGTGCAAGTGAGCATCGTGCTAAAGAACTGAGCAAACAAAAACGGAAATTACTGATTTCGGCAATTCTTTCCTTGCCGTTGTTGTGGACTATGGTAGGTCACTTCTCGTTCACTTCATGGATCTATGTACCGGAATTGTTTATGAATCCGTGGTTCCAACTAATTCTGGCTACACCAGTACAATTTTATATTGGTAGACAGTTCTATGTGGGTGCGTATAAGGCTCTCCGGAATGGGAGTGCGAATATGGATGTGTTGGTATCACTTGGCACCTCTGCAGCGTACTTCTACAGTTTATATTTGACCATTCAATGGTCAAGTATGGCTGACGGGATGCATCATGGTCCATCCCTGTATTATGAAACGAGTGCGGTCCTTATTACTTTGGTTCTTATGGGTAAATTGTTTGAATCACTTGCGAAAGGCCGAACATCAGAGGCAATTAAATCACTGATGAGTCTGCAGGCGAAGACGGCATTAGTGGTTCGGGATGGCAAAGAACTTACCATTCCAGTGGATGAAGTCATTGTAGGAGATGTTGTCCTTATTCGCCCAGGAGATAAAGTTCCTGTAGACGGAGAGGTGCTGGAAGGGATCTCATCTGTAGATGAATCCATGCTTACGGGTGAAAGCCTTCCAGTAGAGAAAAAAGTCGGAGATGCTGTGATTGGAGCTACGATTAATAAAAACGGTATTCTTCGGATCAAAGCAACGAAAGTAGGTAAAGAAACCGCTCTTGCACAAATTATTAAGGTTGTTGAAGAAGCTCAGGGATCAAAAGCACCAATTCAGCGGGTAGCCGATGTGATCTCGGGCATATTCGTCCCGATCGTTGTAGGAATTGCAATAGTTGCTTTCGTGGTTTGGTACTTCTGGGTTACACCAGGCGATTTTGCAGGTTCGTTAGAAAAAGCAATTGCGATTCTTGTTATCGCATGTCCTTGTGCACTTGGACTTGCCACCCCAACATCCATTATGGCGGGGTCTGGTCGTTCGGCTGAACTAGGGGTGTTGTTCAAAGGCGGAGAGCATCTGGAGCAGACGCATAAAATTGATGCGATCCTTCTGGATAAAACCGGTACTGTTACAAAAGGTAAACCTGAATTGACTGACGTCGTCGCTCTTGGCAATGAAAATGAATTCCTGAAACTTGTTGGAGCTGCAGAGAAAAATTCTGAGCATCCACTTGCAGAAGCCATCGTTGTAGGCATCCAGGAACGAAATATCGAACTACCAGGAACACAATCCTTTGAAGCATTTCCGGGTTTCGGAATCCAGGCAATGGTTCAAGGTAAACAACTACTCGTGGGTACACGTCGACTGATGGAAAAGTATAATATCGATGCAAAAGCAGCTTATCATTCGATGTCACGTTTGGAAGAAGCGGGGAAAACTGCGATGCTGGTTGCCATTGATGGTCAATATGCAGGTATGGTCGCTGTAGCGGACACGATTAAAGAAACTTCGAAAGCTGCAGTGAGCCGTCTGAAAGAAATGGGCATTCAGGTCATTATGATTACAGGTGACAATGAACGGACGGCAAAAGCCATCGCTGCTCAAGTAGGTATTGACCACGTTCGTGCAGAGGTCTTGCCGGAAGGAAAAGCGGAAGAAGTGAAAAAACTGCAATCTCAAGGTAAAAAAGTGGCCATGGTTGGCGATGGTATCAACGATGCACCGGCTTTGGCAACTGCAGATATTGGTATGGCGATTGGTACGGGGACAGATGTAGCGATGGAAGCAGGTGATGTAACACTCATGCGCGGCGATCTATCCAGTATTCCTGATGCTATCTACATGAGTCGTAAGACCATGAACAACATTAAGCAAAACTTGTTCTGGGCACTTGGTTACAACACTTTAGGCATCCCTATTGCAGCTATCGGTCTGTTAGCACCATGGGTTGCAGGCGCAGCGATGGCCTTGAGTTCGGTATCCGTCGTTCTGAACGCCCTGCGATTGCAACGCGTAAAAGTACGTCACTAGTCAAAGTACTAAATAGGAGCGAACATAATGATGATGAGGAGTAAAAAAATCATGCTAATGTTAACCGGTGTTTTAGCTTTCGGTGTGTTGTCTGCTTGCGGAACCCCTAAAGAAAGTGCACATACAGATGGACATGGTGGTATGAATCATACTGAGATGAATTCTGAAACTGAAGGTGCGAGTCATGATCACGCAGGGCCTCATGCTGATTCAACAGCAAGTGCCCTTGAAACCTCGTTCTCCTTTGCATCAGATGTGAAGGCCAATGAAAATTCGCATCTGACAATCCAAATCACGGACGTCGATGGTAATCCGGTTAATGAATTTGAAATGGGTCACGAAAAACGAATGCACCTTATCGTGGTGAGTAAAGATCTTTCTTACTTTAATCACATTCATCCAGATTTTAAAAGCGATGGAAAGTTTGTGATTGAAACTTCATTTCCAGCTGGTGGAGAATACAAAATTCTTGCCGACTTTGTTCCAAAAGGTGGAGCGAGTACTACACCCAGTGAATGGGTGAACGTTGGGGGTCCAGAAAAAGCCCAAGAGCCTGTTCAAGCGGATTCCAACCTTATAAAAGAAGTGGATGGTAAAAAAATCGAACTTTCATTGAGTACCAAAAAGACCAACGAAGACGTAAATCTGACCTTTAATATCATGGATGCGAAAACGGACGAAGGGATCAATAATCTGGAACAATACCTCGGTGCTGTAGGTCATGTTGTTATCCTTTCTGAGGATGCAGAGCAATATCTGCATGTTCATCCAACAGAGGAAAAGGCAACAGGTCCAAAAGCGGAGTTTATGACCTCCTTCCCGCATAGCGGAATCTATAAAATCTGGGGCCAATTCCAACATGATGGGGAAGTCTTTACAGTACCTTTCGTAGTAGATATAAAGTGAGTAAAGAGGTATGAGCATGGGAGATCAAATTAAAATAGCGATTAGTCCAGCAATCCAACTTGGTGGAAGCTTATTCACTCCGGAGCAACTAGTTAAAATTGGCGAGATTATTGGTCCAGATTCAAAAGTGGAGATGACACCCTTTAAGCAACTCTACACAGAAGTATCGATTGAACAACGAGATCAGATCACAAATGAACTTGAGGATCACGGTCTTGAAATAAACCCTGCAGGATTTGTAACCAAAAGTCTGATCGCATGCAACTTTTGTAGAGGTGCAGAAGAAGCAGGCATGGAAACAGCCAAAAATTTAAATCAGGCCATTTCCGGTATCGATACGCCTACACCACTCAAGATTGGATATGCTGGATGCGCCTTAGGCACAAGTGAACCGTTGATTAAGGATATTGGGATCGTAAAGATGCGCGATAAGTTCGATGTTTATGTTGGTGGCGAGTCGAAGGGGCTTAAACCCTCCTTCGCCAAGCTTCTACACTCCGGATTAATGGAGGATCAGCTTATTCCTTTCGTTACCGCAATTATTGATTATTATAAGATGCATGCAAAAGGCAAAGAAAAGTTCAGCAAATTCGTTAATCGAATGACACTGGAAAACTTGAAGTCTATGACGCTTGAAAGGGGGTGAAAACAGTGAAAGAAGCAACTGTAAAAATTCAAGGTATGTCTTGCCGTTCTTGTGTATCTAAAATTGAAAGTGCAATTAGCGCTCTTGGCGCTGAAGGCCACGTTAATTTTGAACAGGGAACAGTAGAAGTTCGATTTGACGATTCTAAATTTCAAATCGCTGAAATTGAAGAAGCGATCCGTAAAAAAGGATATAACGTCGGAGCGTAATATATATTGAAATACAAGGGAGAGTAATTGGGCATGACGGAATCCATTCAGATTTATTCAATCCCAACCTGCAGCGATTGCAATTATGCTAAACGTTACTTTAAAGAGCGTGAGCTTCCCTATACGGATTACAATTGTGAAGAAGATGCCAAGTACGCTGAGGAAGTCTGGAAGTTGACTGGAAAACAGGTTGTTCCAACCATTGTCATTAGAGATAAGGTGTTTGTAGGCTTTGCCGAAAATCTCACTGAAATCAGTGAGTTAGTTAAGTAACTGTTATGACCCCGGTCAACTTCCGACTGGGGTTATTCTTAATAAAAAATACCTTTGACTGATATATCTTTGTAGGAGTGGAGGGTATAATATGCTTACAAGATGCAGTAGATGGTTGCCCAACCGATTCAATCTTGGTTGATGACAAGCCGTTCTCTTAGCACGTACCATGATACTTCTTGCTCCCTTTACATAGGGTAGGGGGGGATGGTAATGTGTTAATAAAGGAGTTGATCTACATGGATGATACGATACTTGAGGCCGCCTCATGTGACCATACATCTTCAAACGAGCGGAAAAGCCATCATTCGGAGAGTACAAAGCGAAAATTAATTAGCCGGTTGAATCGGATTGAAGGGCAAGTGCGTGGAGTAAAAGGAATGATTGAGAAGGATACGTATTGTGATGACGTGTTGCACCAAATTGCCTCCATTCAATCCGCATTGAATGGCGTAGGAAAGCAGCTTTTGGAACATCATATGAAAAGCTGTGTCATTGAACGCATTTCAGAAGGCGATCACAAAGTTTTGGATGAACTGATGATCACTGTAAATAAGTTAATTAAGTAAGCTAGGATAGGGGAGATATCCTCTTGTTTTATTCAGGCAAATGCCCCATCAGTACTTCAAATGACCATATTGACAAATCTAACGCCTTCCACTAAGATAATCGTACAAGTAAATAATGAATATAATCAGGATTGTTACTGATCAGCAGGCAAGACCGATTAATATGCAAACATGTAGAGTTTAATACCATGGGTGCACTATTAATGGTCTTTTTTATTTGCTAAATTCTGTTAACGTTTCATTTTAAAAGGAGATTCGTATGAAAATCACGCGAATTATTAATAATAATGTCGTCTGCGCTGTAAATGAAAGACGCCAGGAGATGATGCTTCTAGGAAGTGGCATTGGTTTTCAGAAGAAAAAAGGAGACGATGTGGACACAGAGAAGATTGAGAAAGAATTTTTCCTGAAGTCCAAAAATGTAACTGGCAAATTATATGCCCTGCTCGCGCAGATTCCGATGGAGTACATCCGTGTGTCCGATAGTATTATTCAATATGCCAAGCAGTCCTTGGATAAAGAGCTGAATGAAAATATATATTTGACGCTAACAGACCATATTAACTTCGCCGTATCACGCTATAAACAGGGAATGAACTTCAACAATGCGTTATTGTCTGAAATTAAAGCATTCTACGCCAATGAGTATCGAGTGGCTTTGAAGGCTTTGGATATGATTAATCAAGAATTCAACATTACGTTGCCTGAAGATGAGGCTGGATTTATTGCGCTTCATATTGTCAATGCAGAGCTCGGATCTGAAATGGAAGATACCATGAAGATGACACAATTGATTCAAAAGGTTTTAAATATTATTCGTTATCAGTTCAAAATTCACTTTAACGAAAGCTCCCTTCACTACTCCAGACTGATCACGCATCTAAAGTTTTTTGCCTATCGTCTGTTTAACAATACGGTGATGAAAAGTAATGATAACGATTTCCTCAATATTATTAAAGAAAAATATAAGCTAGAGTACCAATGTAGTCTAAGAATTGCGCAGTTGATTCGGGTAGACTATGGGAAAGAATTAACCGAAGACGAATTGGTGTATTTAACTGTTCATATCAAAAGGGTGACTGATGAAGAAAGGGATTGACCCATCATCGCTCCATAATGACTATACTAGGATTGTTACTGGTGATGCAGGCAAGACCTAGAGTTCCATCGTGTATAGAGCATATCTATATTCGATAGAACTCTAGGTCTTTTTTTGTAAAATAATACATTGAAGGGGGAACAAAAATGAAACATGAACAAACGGCTACCGACATTCTAAAACTTGTTGGTGGTGAAAAAAACATTGAAAGTGTTACACACTGTGCTACCAGGCTGCGCTTTAACTTAAAAGACGAGTCGATTGCGAACAACGAAGCACTGAAAAACGTACAAGGAGTTGTGGGCGTTGCCAGTAGTGGAGGTCAGTATCAGGTCATTATTGGTAATGAGGTCAACAACGTCTATAAAGCCCTTGCGCAGCTAGGGAACTTTACAAGCAAGAATGATGCTCCAACTGTGAAAAAAGGAAAAGTCTCTACTGTTCTGGACACGATTTCCGGAATCTTTACACCCATCCTACCGGCGATGATCGGTTGTGCCATGATTAAGGCAGTTCTTCTTATTTTGAAAACCTTTGATCTCGTTGACCTTGACGGTCAATTTAATACGATTATGACTTTCGTCGGGGATGCGGCTTATTACTTCTTGCCAATGCTACTCGCCTGGAGTGCTGCTGTTAAACTTAAAGCTAATGTGGGCTTTGCTTTAACCATTGCGGGTATCTTGTTACATCCTAGCTTTTCGGCGTTAATGTCTGCAGGTGAGCCTGTTACGTTCTTTGGTCTGCCTGTCACACAAGCGACGTATTCTTCTTCCGTTATTCCAATTATTCTAGCCGTATGGATCCTGTCATATGTGGAACGATTTGCTGAAAAGTATTCTCCTTCCGTGATCAAATCCATTTTGAAACCTTTAGTTGTAATCCTTGTTATGGCGCCTCTAACATTAATTATTCTAGGACCATTGGGTGCAATTGCCGGTAACTATCTTGCTTCTGCTGTATCCTATGTCAATACACACGCAGGATGGTTAGTGTCTGGTATTATTGGCGGCGCATTCCCTTTCCTGATTCTGACGGGGATGCACTATAGTTTGGGACCCGTTGTCCTCACTGCTTATGCACAAACAAAAACCGATGGCATTGTTGGCCCAGGTATGCTCGTACACAATATTGCTCAAGGTGCAGCTGCGCTCGCGGTCGCATTAAGAACCAAAAATAAAGCGTTTAAACAAGTTGCTTACTCTACTAGCGTAACTGCGCTGTTAGGAATTAGCGAACCTGCATTGTTTGGTGTAAATCTACGGTTAAAAAAACCACTGATCGCTGTTGTCATTGGTGGTATTGTAGGCGGAATATACGTTGGCTTGTTCGGTGTAGCTCGATCTGCTCTAGGCATTGCCGGCTTGGCTACGTTACCAGCATTTATCACAGATAATCCATGGAACCTAATCCATGCAGCAATTGGTCTGGTCATTGGCTTTGTTGTTACCTTCTTGATGACGCTTATTTTAGGATTTGAAGATGTTCCTGAGGATGGAGAGGATCAACGAACACCAGCCAATTCATCTTCAACAAACCGTGTGCCTGTTGTTAGTGTTTCTGAACATGTGCTCATAGCACCAATGACTGGTCGAGTTCTAGAGTTATCAACAATAAAGGATGAAGCCTTTGCAACTGGAGCTATGGGAAAAGGGATCGCCATTGAACCTACAGTTGGAAAGCTTGTTTCACCAGCCGATGGTGTAATATCCGCGGTATTCCCTACCTTCCACGCAATGGGTATTAGCTCGAATAATGGCGCTGAACTCCTCGTGCATATTGGCATGAACACGGTGAAGCTGAAAGGTGAACATTTCAAGGTACATGTGCAAGAAGGTGATGAAGTAAAAGCTGGGGATTTACTTATCGAATTCGATACAGATGCAATAGCCGCCAAAGGTTATGATCTGACTACACCTATTATTGTTACGAATTCAGATGACTTTACAGATGTAATTGCTATAGACAAACCATCGATTACGATCGGGGAAAAACTAATTAAGATCATATAAGGAGGAATTTCCAATGAAGAACACAACCGTATTCCCAGACTCTTTTATGTGGGGCGGCGCAACAGCGGCGAATCAATACGAGGGTGCCTGGAACATTGATGGTAAAAAGGCAAGTACAGCAGATATGATGACGGGTGGAACGCATACTATTCCAAGACGGATCACTAAACACATTGAGGAGGGTGTAAACTATCCTTCCCATGAGGCAGTAGACTTTTACCATCATTACAAAGAAGATATCCGTCTGTTTGCAGAGATGGGCTTTCGATGCTTCAGAATGTCCATTGCTTGGTCCAGAATATTCCCTAACGGGGACGATGTAACGCCAAATGAAGCAGGACTTCAATTTTACGACAAGGTGTTCAGTGAACTGAAAAAGTATAATATTGAACCTATCGTTACAATCTCACATTACGAAGCTCCGTTTGCCCTAACTGAGAAATTCAATGCCTGGGCTTCCAGAGAAATGATCGATTGCTACGTACGGTATTGTGAGACCATTTTCACCCGTTACAAGGATGTCGTGAAGTACTGGATTACATTTAATGAGATCAATAGTTTAATTGTTCCAGCAGGTGCATATATAGCAGGGGCATTATTAGTTGATGATAGTGGTGTATTTAACAATACGGTTGTGGATAGTACGCAATTAAGATTCCAGGCTTTACATCATCAATTTATAGCAAGTGCAAAAGCTGTCAAACTTGCTCATGAGATTAATCCGGCGTTCCAAATCGGTTGTATGATTAATTATAGTCATGGTTACGGAAGTACATGTAAACCGGAAGATATGTTGAAGGCTCTGAGAATGGATCAGATTAACAATATGCTGAGCAGCGACGTGCAAGTTAGAGGGGAATACCCTGACTTTGCCAAGAGATATTTTAATGAGAACAATATTCAGATTGAGATGGCAGAAGAAGACGTAGAAGTGCTAAAACAAGGCTGTGTTGATTTCTATAGCTTCAGCTACTACAAGTCTCATGTAGTGGGTACCCGTCCAGAAGGTGATGAGACCCAGGGGAATGTCTTTGGTGGATTCAAAAATCCTTATTTGAAGGCAAATGATTGGGGATGGCAAATCGATCCAGTTGGACTTCGTTACGTCCTCAATCATGTGTACGATCGGTATAGAATCCCTATAATGATCGTTGAAAATGGTCTGGGAGCGGTTGATGTCATCAAAGAGGATGGCTCTATCCATGATACGTATAGGATCAATTTCCTGCGAGATCATATCGAACAAATGAGAGAAGCTATCCTCGATGGCGTTAATCTTATCGGCTACACGGCTTGGGGTTGCATCGACATCGTTAGTGCCTCAACTGGCGAAATGGAGAAACGCTACGGATTCATTTATGTAGATAAGGATAACGAGGGCAGAGGTACCCTGAAAAGAAGTAAAAAGGACAGTTTCCACTGGTATAAAAAGGTGATTGAATCCAACGGGGAAAGATTGGATTTGGAAATATAATTTGCAATCGAACGAAAGATGATCCAATCTTTAAATCCTATCAAATAGACCAAGTACTTATCACTTTGTGAGACAAGTACTTGGTTTTTTGTGCATCAATAATAAAACTAAAAATTAATTATTTGGATGGCTACAGTGGCTGACAATATCCAGTCTACAGTTCATTATGGTGTCCAAGGGTTTTCAAAAGCTAATTATAAATATTTACCTCTTGCATAAAGAACGTGTGTTCGGTCTATAATATATACAAACATACGTTCTCAAAAGTACAGGAGTGATTACAGTGTTGACTAAGCAACGAACCATTATGCTCATTGATATGCAGAGCTTTTATGCTTCAGTCGAAAAGGCAAAAATGCCTCAATACAAAAATAGACCATTAGCTGTTGCGGGAGACCCCGCAAGACGCTCTGGAATTATCCTAGCCGCTTGTCCACTAGCCAAAGCGAAGGGTGTGTCTACCGCGGAACCACTCTGGCAGTCTCTTCAGAAGTGCCCTGAACTGATCATTGTGAGACCACACATGCAAGAATATATCGAAGTATCCACTCAAATCATGTCCATTATTGAAGAGTTCACCGATCTGGTCGAACCGTACAGTATAGACGAATTATTCGCTGATTTTACAGGGTCTATGCATCTATTCGGTAATGATCCAGTCGATTTGGCCAAGCAAATTCAAGACAAAATCTATAATGAAACAGGCGTTTACGCGAGAGCTGGCATTGGTGAAAACAAAATCATCAGTAAATTATGCTGTGATATGATCGCTAAAAAAGCAGAGGGGGGTATTTTCCACTTAAAAAAGGAGGAGTTACACCTCCATATTGGAGATAAGCCCATCCGCGATATGTGGGGGATCGGCTCAAGAATGGAAAAACATCTGTGGAAGATGGGCATCCGAACCATTAGAGACCTGGCGAATACGCCTCTTTCCAAATTAAGAAGTAAGTGGGGTGTTAATGGAGAAGTCATCTGGCGAGTCGCAAATGGACTCGACAATTCGCCGGTAACCGTTAACACGCACAGTACACAAAAAGATATCGGAAACGGAATGACCCTGCCTAGAGATTTCACAGAGGCTTGGGAGATCGAAGTGGTTATTCTCGATATCTGCACAGAAGTATGCAGAAGAGCCCGCAAAAAGGGACTGATGAGCAGTGTCGTATCCGTAAGTGTATCTGGAGCGGATTTTGACCACCCCACTGGTTTTCACAGGCAGGTTAAACTGTCTGATCCTACAAACATAACCGTTGATGTATGCAAGATAGCCAAACGCATATTTCATCAACACTGGGATGGGCAACCTGTGCGCCGTGTAGGCGTATCCCTGTCTCAATTATCCAACGCGGATACATATCAACTTTCTTTTTTTGATGATCAAGAGCAGAAACGGGCCATTGATCAGGTTATGGACGACATTAAGGATCGATTTGGCGACATTGCCATTCTACGAGCGAGCTCCATTACGGCTGCGGGTCAAGCGATCGATCGAGCATCTAAAATTGGGGGGCATTATAAATGAGCAAAAAACTGGAGGCCAATGGATTATGGGAATCGAGCCGCATGATGCTTCCTCAACATAAAGAACGAATTATACAGCATCGTACTCAAATTCATTATCAAGCGAAGCCGCTGATCCATGAAGATGAGTGGGAGATTATTACACAAAATATAGATATGTCGCTCAATTATACATTGCAAGCCACCTTTGAAATATTTACTGAGTCAGGCAATCGGGATATACACGGGATCGTCACTTCAGTCAGTACCTTTGGAAAGAAAATCAAAATTGAAATGGAGAATGGATTTGAATGGGTCGATTTTGATCAATTGGTCGCTGTGAAACTTGAAGAAGGAGGCGTATAAAGTGCGACAGACTTTCGAGGAACTTTCACTCGTGAAGAGGGTGGTAGAGCTCCCTTATCTGTTAGGTGCTCTGGAGGTAGATAAGCATAAAATATACGCTTCAAACTTTAAGATGAAATCTGTGTATGTTGACTACTTGGACGGTACCCAAAAGAAAATTGCTTTAGAAATGTACAAATCGAAACAAAGGCTAAAGGAACATCATATTAAAATCATAGATGAAGTGAGATCCGAACTGAGTCTAACGGTAGATTATTCGGTGAGAGGTTACATTCATAAAATGACATTATTATGGAGCAAAGTGAAAGTGGATGTAACCTTAATGCTTACCGAACATATGAACGTTGATATTACTGAATTGCCCACATGAACATGGAAAATAAGAGTCTAACTTATGGGTGCGGCAACAAATACGAGCAGATCTTTCGGTAAACCGGGAATCACAAAAAAGATAAATAAAGAGGCAGAGTAAACTATGTTTGGATGTCAAAGATAAAAAACTTCATTATTATAAATCTGCCCCTGTATTCAGTAAGGACATTCAAAAGAAAAGCCACGAAGGAGGAGGAATAGCAGCAGGTTTAAGACAGTCGAGAAATCAGTAGGATGCCCAATTTCCCGGTTCGCTTGCGGGACGTAATTTTCAAGTCGTCATTTCAAGTAGCATGAGAAATTTTAAGATAAAACTCAAGAGGAGAAGTGGGCGTAAAAGTAATTGAGGGGATGGTAGCGTCATGCCAATTGAAATCAAAGACATTGTGTCTAAGAAAATATTAAGTGAAGTAAAAGGTTATCTAGATATTGGTTTTACTCATTCACTAAATCCCTATACGGGTTGTGCATTTGCTTGCGAATACTGTTACGTCAGAGAAATGCCTATTCAAAAGTTTAAGGATATTCCTTGGGGATCGTGGGTGGATGTCAAGAAAAATGCAGCAGAAAACTATCTAAAGGAAGTCTCTCTTCTAAGACGTAAAAATAAACCCATAAGTATATTCATGTCATCAGCCACAGATCCTTATCAACCTGTAGAGCAGAAGGCAAACATTACAAGAAGCCTGTTGGAAGAAATGGATAAAAACCCACCAGATTCACTTCAAATTCAAACTAGAAGCCCGCTGGTTGCCAGAGATCTTGATATACTGCTGAAATTAAAGGAAAAATGTAGAATTATGGTTTCAATGACAATCGAGACAGATCGCGAAGACGTGAAACGAATTTTTTCGCCCTATGCTCCTGGAATAGATTTACGAGTTAAAGCCTTGAAAAAGATAAATGATGCAGGGATACATACACAAGTATCTATTTCCCCTGTGCTACCTTTTTCACCTAATTTCGCTAACATGTTACAAGGCATAACTGATCGAATTTGGATTGATACGCTATTGATTGGTGATGGTCAAATGGGGATGAGATCTAAGCGGTTAGGGATGCCACAATTATTTGAGGCGAACGGCTGGGAGAAATGGTACGAGAAAAGAATTCATCTGAAAGTCGAAAAATATTTTAAGGCAAGGTTTCCATCTGAAATTATTCATGTATCCAAAAACAGTGCATATCCATTTTGATTTTAAATAGCCATTCATTTAATGAGGATCTTGCCCGTTTTTTCTTCATGCAATAGAATTATTGCAGAAACTGGTGTTCGAAGATCAACTCTCTCATACGAGTCAATGGAGGACGTATGAGTCCTCCATTGATTTAACTTGAAGATGTAGAGGGATTCATTTTATTTTGAAATGACCGTGGAGTAACAATTTGACATCATTCACTCTGATGAATATCGTTTGGAAGTTCATCATTGAGTTTCTGGTACCCGAGCCCCCATGTTTCCATAGAGAATATAATTGGCTTCAGTGAATTTCCTAAATCACTTAAGCTGTATTCGGCTCTCGGAGGGACTTCTGCAAAAACAGTACGAATGACAATTCCATCCTCTTCCATTGAACGCAAATTTTCAGTGAGAACCTTTTGACTGATCTCAGGTATACTTTTACGAAGTTCTCCGAATCGATGAGTTCCCTTCAAAAGATCCCTCATAATCAATAACTTCCACTTGTTACCTATCAATCCAACTGTCGTTGCGACGGGACACAACGGCAACTCTTTTTTTGAAATCACTACATTATCGCCTCCAATAGTTACTATTAGTATCCTATATAACAAAAAGGTGCCTACTTACCAATTATCTAAAGTAGCGATAAAATTTAAGTGAAGGCATATGCTCACGAAAATAGAAAGGGGTTTAAATATGACGATTACAGAAAACAAACAATTGATGTATCGTTTCACGAACTTCATTAATACGGCAAGCAAGGAACTTGCTGAAGAATTGATTGCTCCAGATGCTGTTTTTTATGTACCTATGCAAAAAGAACCAATGAATGGTCCAAGTGGTTATCTCTCCATAATTCATATGATGAGATCTGGTTTTTCCGATATACAATGGACTGTTAAGGAGCTGGTAGCAGAAGAGGATCTAGTAGCAGCTCATTTTGTCATGAAGGGCACACAAGACGGAGAGTTTCTCGGGTTTCACCAACGAGCAAAAAAATCGAAGTAAATGCAATGAATTTTTATCGGATCTCTAATGGCCAAATTATTGAAGAGTATGGTCAACCCGATATGCTTGGCTTGCTTCAACAAATAGGGGCAATTCCAAAAGCATAATTAGATTAAAGTCGAAGAGGGACTGCATTTTTGCAATCCCTCTTCTTAGTGATTTTACAATTAGGAAATATAAACTACTAGTTTTAGCCTAGTTTTTGCGAACCATTGAACCACACGGATTTGATTGACAAAGTATCTGAAATATTAGTGATCGGATCACCGTTTATGAGAATAAGATCAGCACGTGCACCTTCGGTAATCCGGCCACGATCTTGTAGACCAAAGCAACGGGCCGGTTTGGAAGTAGCCGACTGAAGAGCTTCAATCGGAGTGAACCCAGCCTTCACCAGCAGCTGCATTTCGTGGTGAACACTGGCCCCATGAGCAAGGCCACCAAGGTTCGGAACGGGAACCGGTGCGACATCCGTCCCTACAAGAATATCAACTCCGGCACGGTGAAGATCCATCACATTTTTGAAGCTGTTCTCCATATTGCCTTGTGGGAATGTATTGAAGCTTGAGTTCAAGATATCGATCCAATCCGGACTTAATTTGGAATGAACTCGTGGATCATTAGCCAATTCTGATGCCGGATTACCTATAATCGATGAATTCAACACCAAGCACGGTGTAACAAAAACTCCAGAATCAGCTATGGATTTAACCAATTCGGACGTGTACTCGGGTCTGTCGATAAACAAGTGACCCAAACCGTCGACTCCAAAATCGATGGCTGCTTTCGATGAAAGAGCCGTCAAGACGTGGGCAATGACCAACTTATCGAACTTGTGGGCTTCAGTAACAGCTGTTTTTAGAATCTCATCACTTAGAACAGGCAGGCCAGGTGCACCCATAACCGTTCCCTCTTCAATCATGATCTTAATATAGTCGGATCCATTCTCCACTTGGGTATGCACATGTTTGATCGCTTCATCAACCGTCGTCACTTGAGGTATTTCGTCGTGATCGTGAGCGTAGGCGGCCAACATTGCTTCCCGGTCTTCCTCCGACAACTTCTCTAGTTCCTTTAATACGAATTCAGGTATTTCATCTCCATCAGGCAGTAATTCATCTGGGTGCCCACCAGGAGCGGTAATCGCTGTCCCAGCAGATCGAACGTCTGCGATGTCATCCACATTTTTTAGCTGAATTTCGCGCCCTCTTTTCGTAAAATCGCCGTTCATTTCAAGTTCTGTTGTAACACCGAATTTTAAGGCATCTCGTAATCCACCAATGGAGGTATGGACATGTGCATCAATCAGACCAGGT
This sequence comes from Paenibacillus sp. FSL M7-1414, assembly GCF_038003195.1. NCBI lineage: Bacteria > Bacillati > Bacillota > Bacilli > Caryophanales > Paenibacillaceae > Paenibacillus > Paenibacillus sp. FSL M7-1414. The sequence goes on from NZ_JBBOOS010000001.1 coordinate 3,729,365, forward strand.
ATTAATGTCGCATTTTCTCCATCAATAATTGTTGCATCGCTTGGGATGTCTCCGCCCACTGAAATAATGGAAACCCCTTTAATGACAATATGTCTGGGAGCAATAATCTGATATCCATCAAAGATTCGTACATTTGTAATCGCCGTAATTTCTTCTAACCCAGCATTCTGATTTAATTTCTCCATCATAACTCCTCCTAATGTGTTTGTGTTTCAACACTTCGGAGTATAACTGTTAGATATCTAACAGTCAATAGTCTAATTATTATTTGACAAGCCTACTGGGATCACTGTATATTTTAGCTACTTACAATTAGATTCCTAACAATTACAGAGGGGACGATGGACGGTCATGCCTTCCCGAGAAGATACGCCTTATATGGAGTTGTTTCAAATTATCGGTCTTAAGTTAAAGAAAAGAGCGGATGAGAGTATAAAAGAACTAGGATTAAGTTCTCAACAAGGAAAAGTAATCGATTATATTTATGAGAATCAAGATAATCATATTATTCAAAAGGATCTTGCAGATCGGTTTCATCTGCGTGGGGCAAGCGTTACAAGCATGCTTCAAGGTCTAGAGCAAAAAGGTTTCATCGAACGTAAAATCCCGGCCAATAATGAACGGCAAAAAAATATTTATGTATTACCAAAAGCGGTTGACTTGATTGAAGACTTCAATAACTCATTTCAAAAAGTGGAGGATGAAATCGTTCAAGCCCTTAATGACGAGGAGAAGCAAATCTTAAAGAAATTACTGATCAGAATTAATGAACGCATATAATAGACTGGCAGGCAGAGGTAACTGGTGGTCATAGAACACTGATGACATTGATTTCTCATCAGGAATTATTACTTACAATGGAACGGAAATCTTGGATCAAGAAGATATTTTTCAAGTCAATACTGCATCGTTTGAAAATCTTTCTATTTAAGGCGGTATATTAATGAACAAACTTGAAATTAAAGTATCTAACTATAATCCCAAGTATGCTGAACATACAGTGAAAATGTGGAGAGATAGTAAGGAACGGGCAATTGGTCAGGCTGAAACCCATAGCTTCGAAAACCATCTATATTTTTTAAATCATATACTATCTAAACAGTATCAAATAGATTTAGCGTTAATTGATGAAAAAGTAGTTGGAATGATTGCCTATAGTGAAACTGAGATAAGCCAACTTTATATTCATATTGATTATCAAGGGAATGGAATAGGGCGAACCTTGCTTAATAAAGCAAAAGCACAAGCAAATGGAAAATTAACTTTATATACATTTGAAGTGAATAAAAATGCCCAAAGATTTTATGAGAATAATGGATTTGAAATTACTGGTAGAGGACAAGAAAATGAAGAGAATTTACCTGATATACGATATGAATTGAAGTTGTAAAAATCAAACATAAAGTTACATTCAAAAAAGTGAACAGTCTGCAGGTTAGCAGGATGCTTGACCACCCAACCATTTTCACTGGAAATGTAATCCCATGTATTTGTCTTGACAGTAATTGAGTCTGACTCGTAATATTTAAAGTGGAGATGTAGGAAAGGGGACTCGCCGGACCATGTGGACTTCCTTGTAATGGTTATCTAAACTGGATCGCTCGACTTGGTGTTTTGGTTATAACCACACGCCTGGTTTGTGATGCCGATCCGCAATCATTCAAGGGACGCGAGGAACCGTTTGAATCAAACCCGGGCGCGGATACTTGATGTATCCGCTTTTTGTTATACCTAGGATAATTCCATCTCCAATGAAAAATGGTTTTCTCCCTCTCTTATTAAACGGAGGTAATAAAATGACCAAACTATACGGAAAAACCGCTATTGTGACAGGCACAAGCCGCCCCGGAGGTATTGGAACCGCTGTCTGCCGCACGTTGGCACAAGAAGGCGCTAATGTGTTCTATACCCATCTGTACGATTACGATAAAACAGAGAATCCGGGGGATGCCGACAAAAACTGGCCGGATCTCTTTGCCGAAGAACTTCGCTCCTATGGCGTTAAGGCAGCGCATATGGAGGTCGATCTTACCGATCCCAATTCTCCAGCGCAACTGCTTGATGCATGCCGATCGGCTCTCGGGCTGCCGACCATTCTCGTCAACAACGCTACCTACAGTGTAGCAGCTGATTTCCGTCAATTAAATGCATCATTGATCGATGCGCACTGTGCCATGAACATTCGAGGTACATTCATGCTATCGGCTGAATTTGCGCGTATGCTGGAGGTTGAACTGGCCGTCCATCAGGACCTTTGCGGCGGCCGGATCATCAACCTCACGTCCGGTCAAGGTAAGGGGCCGATGCCTGGCAATCTCGCTTATGCCGCAACAAAAGGCGCTGTCTCCACCTTTACCGAATGTCTATCTGCTGAGCTGGCTCCGTTTCACATTACTGTGAATGCGGTTGATCCCGGGCCTACTGATACGGGTTGGATGTCAGAAGAAGTGAAACAAGCTTTGCTACCGGAATTTCCGATGGGCAGGATCGGTCTTCCTGAAGATGTATCCCGTCTGATTGCTTTTCTGGCAAGCGACGATTCCCAATGGATCACCGGACAAATCATTCATTCTAGAGGTGGTTTCTAATTTCCATAAAACCAAAGGAGGCCGCCGATCAACAGGATCGGCGGCTTTATTCGACTAGCGGGTGGATACTATGCTTTGTGAAGAAGATGATGCAAAGGTGGCGAAAGAAGCTTTACGTCAATACCCAATCAATTGGGTAAAACTTGTCGTCTCCGCCTGTTAACGTCTTCGAAACGCTCCAGCGCGCGCCAGAGCATAGAAAATCAAGAGAGCAATGATCGACCCGACGATCGCGGGTATGATATGAAATCCACCCACCACCGGCCCCCTCGGTCCCAACAGTTCATACCCTAACCACGATCCAACAAAGCCAGCAATGATATTTCCAAGTACGCCTCCCGGCACGTCCCGTCCAATCAGATTTCCGCTTAACCAGCCAATTAGCCCACCGACAATAAGTATCCAGATTAAATACACGAATTGGTCTCCCTTCCATTGATTTATTACAAGTTATGTTTCGTTAGGGGGAATGTTGCGGATCATCTGCGAATCGACCACTAAACCATTTCCATTTTAATCCAAGGGTAGTAAAATCGGTTGTACCACCACTAGTATGAATGCTGTTGCAGATGGGGAAGGAGATGGCCAGTATAGAAAGGAGGCGCTCAGGTGTTTATGTTTCGAAGTCCTTTTATTACAGCCTTGTTGATGATGTTTCTGATGTCAGGCTTGACTGCTTGTTCTGAGTCAGAGCAAGCGGAAGATAAGGGTGCTTCGACAAAGGCTGACTTCACGGAGCAGATACAGAGCCTTAATCTGAATCTGGAAGAACCGTCATGGAAGCTGGATACCACCCCCGTGAATCTAACGTGGTTCGTTGGAGCTGAATGGTACGGGCAAACTTGGGGTGAGAGCCTGACTTCCAAATATGTCACCCAAAAAACAGGGGTCAATATCGAATTTGAAGTATCAACTGGTGAACCAAGCGAGATGTTATCACGGATGTTGACGACCGGTAGTCTGCCGGATCTGATAACCATCGGCTCCTGGGAGAGTGCGGTTAACAAACTTCGGGAGAGTAATCTCATCTATGCCCTGGATGAGCTAGCCAACAAGTATGATCCTTACTTTTACAAGGTAGCAGGTGATGATGCTCTGCAATGGTATCGGCAGGAAGACGGCCATACCTATGTCATCCCCAATGATGCGTACAGTCCCGAACAGATGCGTTCAACCAGCTTGACGGGAGCGAACCAAACCTTTCTCGTACGTAAAGATCTGTATGAGTCGATGGGCAAACCGGACCTTACCACACCGAAAGGTTTTCTAAATGCATTGCAATTGCTGAAGAATCAATATTCTGTTTATAAAGGTCAGCTGATCAGTCCGTTTTGGGCACAGGGGAATGCATCCTATGGGTTGACCGAATACTTGCAAAATCTGCTTGCGATCCCCCATGAACAGAACGGTAAAGTATACGACCGAATGACAGATCCCGATTATATGGAGTGGCTGAAAACATTTCGTACCGCTTACGAGCAGGGCCTGATTAATGTTGATTTTCTGGTCGACTCCAGTGCGCAGGTGCAGGAAAAAACCAACCATGCCCAATATTTTATGATGATTCGGGAATGGACAGACATATCGGACCTCAATTCGAAATTGGAAGTCCTTACGAATCAGAGTTCATACTATATTGCTGTAGATGGACCCCGGAGTAGCAGGGGGGAATCCGCCAAACTGTTTCCCGGCAGCATGGATGGCTGGATGGTTACGATGATTAGCAAATCCACGGAAAACCCTGAACGGGCCATTCGATTTTTGACCTATCTGGCCAGTGAAGAAGGCCAAAGGGATTTATTTTTAGGCAAAGAAGGTGAAACCTGGGAGATTAAGAACGGCAAACCGCAGTTGACGGCGGCAATGGTTCAGTTGCATGACACGGATAGGCAGCGGCTGGAAAAGGAATATGGCATTATGGATACCTACTGGATGCTGCGAAACCCTGCTTTCGTTAACAAGTGGAGACCAGAGAATGCCCCATCCATTAAGCAAATGGAGGAGTTCGCCAACCAACAGGCCGATCTGGACAGCGGCATCTATAAGGGACTAGATCCTATAGGGGATTCCGATATAGCGTTAGCCTGGTCACGTATTTCTCAGAATTGGGAAGAAGTGCTGCCAGAACTGATTACAGCGAAGGATGAAGCTGCCTTTGACAAGATTTTTGAGAATTTTCTGATACGTCGTGTGAACTACGGCTTTAACCAGGTGATGGAATATCGCCAATCTGAACTGGAACTGCGGAAAGCCAAGATAGCCAGATAACCATTCCTACTACATTGTTAACGATCACCTAACTAGTAATATATGGTATAAAGAAGGTGGTGAATACATCAGAATGAAATACCTACTAACGAGATTGAGGAAGCTTTATCGCAATGCCCGTATATCCCAAAAGCTGTTTCTGGCATTTAGCCTGATGATTGCCATACCTGTTATCTTGATATCCTTTGTGTATATCCGCATGCAAGAAACCCAGCTATATAAGGATGCTATGGCAACGGGCAACAGCCACGTTTCATGGCTGAATGAACAATTGCGCAGACGAATGGACATGATTGAGAACGTTTCCAATACAGCCCTTACTCAAAAGTCATTTGTGGATTTTATTCATTCCAATATGCTTGTGGATGGACTGCGTCTGGTGAAGTTTAAGCAGAACCAGTTTGAGCAAATGCTTAATATCATTCAAAGCAATGCGATGATCAGTGAGCTTAGCTTTTACGTTGATAACCCAAACTTGTATGAAATTTGGCCTGAAATCTATCATTATAAGAAATTTTGGCCACAGGATTACTGGGTAAAGCTTCGGGACGAAGGTGGTGCGGCTTACCGTTTATTTTCTTTTAGGGATGGTGAACACACATTATCCTACTATCGTCTGGTTCGCCTTCAAGGACAGGAACAAAAACGCCCTAGTATTATGGAAGTGCGAGTCCCGCACAGCATGTTTTTCAGCGACCTGCTCCAAGAGAGCAAGGGGGACTTCTTTTCGGTGTTGATGAACGCAAGTGATCCTCCCCAGTATGTTTACAATCCCCAGCATGAGTTTTCTGAGAAGTACGGGCAGGGGATGGAGGAGATCCTTGGCAGTATTCATCACCAGCTGGATATAGTGCCGCAGGAAAGCCCGCTTCAGGTTAAGGTGGGAGATCAGAGCTTCTATGCATTGTATCGATACATCGCTCCGTTGAACACTTATGTGGTCGAGATTGCTTCCCATCAGGCATTGATGAAGGGGCCGCGCAGTTGGTATACATTTGTGGTAGCGATTACATTATGTGTATTGCTACTGATTATGTTACTCGTATCCCAAACGACGCGGCGTATTTTCCGGCGGTTGGACAGCGTACTGGTATCCATGCGTCAGGTAGGGAAAGGCGAGCTGGATGCAATGATTGATATAGGCCTTGATGAGAACGAAAGAGGGGATGAAATCGATGAGGTGGCGGTGAATTACAATAAAATGTTACATGAGGTCAAACGTCTAATGACACAGGTCGTGGATAAGCAGTTAATTGCCAAAAACGCACAGTTGCACTCCCTGCATTCGCAGATTAATTCTCATTTTTTATATAACGCCCTGGAATCGATCCGTATGGAGGCAGAGGTACAGAGGCAGCCTGCTATAGCTAATTCATTGGTGTCGTTGGGCTCCCAGCTACGTTACAGCATGCAGTGGCGCAGCGATACCGTTGCTTTTCGTGAGGAGCTTGCCAATATCCAAAGTTATATTGAATTTATCAACTTTATGGAAGGCGGCAGTATCGTTATGACGGCGGATCTTCCTCCGGAGATACTTCGCTACGCCATTCCCAAGATGTGTATGCAGCCTATCGTTGAAAATGTAGTTCATCACGGGGCACCTTCAGGCGGCAGGGTAACTATAGAGATTACCTTTTCTGTGGAGAATGACAGTCTGCTTTTCATTAACATAAGAGATGACGGAAAGGGGTTAGAGCCTGAAATGTTACACCGTCTTCAGGCATTACTGCGGAGCGAATCGGATACACCGATGGTTACTAGCAGGAGCGGACTTGGTTTGGAAAACGTGAATAAGCGATTGCAGCTTCATTATGGCAAGAATTGCGGTCTTTGGATTGATAGTGTGCAAGGTGCATATACCTGCGTAACGATACGCTTGCCTTGGGAAAATGTAAATCTTGGAGGGTGGTAGAGCATGATTAATATCCTGATTGTGGACGATCAAAAACACATTCGTGACGGCCTGCAGGCCATGCTGCATCAATTTCCTCTGGAGCTGAACAACATATACTGTGCCGCGAGTGGGATTGAGGCGCTGTCCCTATTGCGGCAGCATTGCATTCACATCGTTATTACCGATATTATGATGCCCGATATGGATGGGTTGACGCTCATGGCTCAAACCAAAGAGGACTACATGGATGTGGAATACCTCATTATCAGCGGTTATAGTGATTTTACATATGCCCAAAAAGCGATCGGGCTTGGTGCAAAGGGTTACTTGCTCAAACCTTTGAAGCGAGAGGATCTGCAACACTCCCTGGAGCATGTATGGCAAGAGATCCAGACACGGCAGGCACTTACGCATAATATGCAGCGTGTATCCCGCCTCGCCCAAGAGACCGATCGTAAAGAATTAAGAATGTTTATGCAAGGTGCGTTAAGTGATGACGCATGGATCCTTCAGATTGAGGAACAACATGATGCGTTATGGGGTAATTATCGTCTAGCCCTGCTGCGGGAAGAAGTTTGCATGAACCAGCCCGGAGCCAGCAGCGCCCATAGCATGGAAGCCATTGCTTATCGTGTGTTTGGCAGACAAGGTTGTATTTGCCTGCAACATCGCCCCTACCTGATCCTTGCGGCGGATGCGTCCATAGATCCAAGTGTTTTGCCTGCAGCGCTCAAGGAAGCAAAGATCAATGCCATAACGGCCATGACTAACCCGATGCAGGGGTTAAAAGAACTACCCGACAGCTATACCCAAGTGCTTGAGCTCTATCGCCACAGTTACCTGTTTCCTGATCAGTACAGTATCTTCCCAGCACATATTGAGCATATGGAACAGCAGTGGCAACTTCCCTATGAAGACTTATATGAACTGTTCCAGTCGATTGGAACAGATAACAGCGGAACAATTACTCAGGGTATTTCTGCAATATTTCACAAAAAGGTGCTGCAACGCTATCCTATTCGCTATACCCAACAGCTCTGCGCCGCCACCGTTCAGATGATGGAGGAATACGAACGAGTTATCCACCCTTATATGGGGGAAGAAGTGCTGGATCTTGAATCATTGCGTAATCTCTTTGATTATCAAGGGATGCGTGAGTATATACAAGCACTGCAACAGCAGCTGCTTCGGTTGAATCAGTTATATTATGACTATAAGTGCAGCTATCGCCATTCGCAGGATCTAAATGAAGCTATTCGTTTTATACACGAGAGTTACCACAAACCGCTGGACCTCGCGATGGTATCCAATCATGTATCGCTTAATTATGCTTATTTTTCAAATCTGTTTAAGAAGAATATTGGTAAAGGTTTTGCTGAATACCTACGAGATGTGCGTCTGGATAAAGCGCGGCGGCTTCTCGCCGAAACCGATCATAAAATTGTGGAGGTGGCTGCTATGGTTGGCTATGAAAGCTATAAAAGCTTTACACGCGCGTTCCGACTTGCGATGCAGATCCAACCCACAGAGTACCGACAGATGATGCGGCAGAAGGCAGAATGAATCAAAAGCCAAAAAAATGGGATACCACAAAAACAATTGTACCTTTTCAGCAAATGAACCTATTCGATAGAATAAAGATACTCCCACTTGTAAGCGATTTCCTTAATGCGCATGGATTGGGAGAAGCTATTATTCTATTAAAGGAGGGTAATTATGAAACCATCTCACTTTACGGCGAAACGGTTTATGAAAAAGGTACTCGGTATGTTCCTTGTGGTTGTGATGCTGGCTAGTATTGGCATACTGCCAGCTTCAAAGGTTCAGGCAGCGGGAACTACCGTAACCTCAATGGAGTACTTCTCACCAGCAGACGGGCCTGTTATTTCTAAATCTGGGGTTGGCAAGGCCAGCTACGGATTTGTTATGCCTAAGTTCAATGGAGGCTCTGCGACATGGAATGATGTTCACAGTGATGTGGGCGTGAATGTAAAAGTGGGCAACAACTGGGTTGATATCGACCAGGCAGGCGGTTATATCTATAACCAAAACTGGGGGCACTGGAGCGATGGCGGTTTCAACGGCTATTGGTTCACCCTCTCCGCAACAACCGAGATTCAGCTGTACTCCAAAGCGAATGGTGTTAAGCTGGAGTATCAACTTGTATTCCAAAATATTAACAAAACAACCATCACCGCGATGAATCCAACACAAGGTCCACAAATCACGGCAAGTTTCACAGGCGGTGCAGGCTTTACATATCCAACGTTCAACAATAATCCTGCGGTCACTTATGAAGCTGTTGCGGATGATTTGAAGGTGTATGTCAAACCTGTAAACAGTAGCACCTGGATTGATATTGACAATAATGCAGCCAGCGGCTGGATCTACGATCACAACTTTGGCCAATTCACAGACGGTGGAGGAGGTTACTGGTTTAACGTAACGGAATCGATCAATGTCAAATTGGAATCAAAGACTTCTTCGGCTAATCTTGTTTATACCATTACGTTTAATGAACCTACAAGAAATTCATATGTTATTACGCCATACGAAGGAACAACCTTCACAGCAGATGCGAATGGTTCCATCGGGGTTCCGCTTCCCAAAATTGATGGGGGGGCGCCAATCGCCAAGGAACTAGGCAACTTCGTATACCAGATTAACATGAATGGGCAATGGGTGGATTTGAGTAACTCCAGCCAGAGCAAATTTGCATACTCCGCTAATGGGTATAACAATATGTCCGATGCCAACCAGTGGGGTTACTGGGCCGATTATATCTATGGTCTTTGGTTCCAGCCAATCCAAGAAAATATGCAGATCCGTATTGGATATCCGCTGAACGGACAGGCGGGTGGAAATATTGGCAACAACTTCGTCAACTATACCTTCATCGGCAATCCAAATGCCCCGCGTCCTGATGTATCTGATCAAGAGGATATCTCAATCGGAACGCCAACCGACCCGGCAATCGCGGGCATGAACCTCATTTGGCAGGATGAATTCAACGGAACTACGCTGGATACAAATAAATGGAACTATGAAACAGGATATTATCTCAATAACGATCCCGGTACTTGGGGATGGGGAAATGCAGAACTGCAGCACTACACAAACAGCACTCAAAATGTTTATGTACAGGACGGGAAGCTGAATATCAAAGCCATGAACGACAGCAAATCTTTCCCACAAGACCCGAATCGGTATGCACAGTATTCTTCGGGAAAGATTAACACCAAGGATAAGCTGTCCTTGAAATACGGCAGAGTCGATTTTCGTGCCAAGCTTCCTACAGGTGATGGTGTATGGCCAGCACTGTGGATGCTTCCAAAAGATTCAGTATACGGCACTTGGGCTGCATCAGGTGAAATTGATGTTATGGAAGCGAGAGGCCGTCTGCCTGGATCAGTAAGCGGTACCATACACTTTGGTGGACAATGGCCCGGGAACCAGTATTCGGGCGGCGATTACCACTTCCCGGCGGGGCAAACTTTTGCCAATGATTATCATGTATACTCGGTAGTCTGGGGAGAGGACAATATTAAATGGTATGTGGACGGCAAGTTTTTCTATAAAGTCACTAATGAGCAGTGGTATTCCGCAGCTGCACCGAATAATCCGAATGCACCTTTCGATGAGCCGTTCTACCTCATTATGAACTTGGCAGTCGGCGGAAACTTTGACGGCGGCCGTACCCCGAACGCCTCCGATATCCCGGCGACGATGCAAGTGGATTATGTGCGCGTGTATAAAGAACAGTGATTTGCGATTTCGGATAGAGCGAATGAAGATCAGATGGAACAGATGCTGGGCAAACCGGACCTGAAATCTCATACTCTAAAATAGGCTTACGACCGATTCCCAATATTTCTACCTGGGAATCGGTCGTTTAAATTTAGACTTGATACTGTAGTTCATCGGCTGCAACTCTTGTCGAAGGACAACATCATTAGGAGGAAATATGAATCAGAAAGAATTTGAATCAGTCATCAATCTCCCTGCAAATATTCGTTATGAATACTTCATCAAAAAAGTAGTGGATTCAGAAGAAGTGTGGGGGCTTTATGAGAATGCTTGGTCAGTTACTGAAGATGATAAAGGTAATAAATTACTTCCATTTTGGCCTAAAAAAGAATTCGCGGAATACTGTGCAACTGATGGTTGGGAAATTTACTCAAGTAAAAGTATGGATTTGTACGAGTTCATAGACGATTTTCTACCCAATTTAAAAAAAGAGGGTTTTAAACCTTCAATATTCTTAAATAATGCTGATTCTGCTGTATTAGAAGTCGATATACTAATTGAGGATTTAAAGACAGAACTTGAAAAATACTAACTTAAAACCTCAACGAAGGAGTTTGGAAAACCATGAAAAATACGAGACGTAAACGAATAAAATTGGGTGATATCTACGCTATACCTCTGCCTAACGCTAAGTTTGCCTTTGGGAGAAGGCTTAAAGATGCCAGCATTGCAATCTATAATGTGATAAGTGACACGATAGAAGAGATACCTCAAGAAGAGGAATACCAATTTATCGTGGGTGTATATGATGATGTACTGAAATCAGGTGATTGGCCGGTCGTTGAAAATCGTCCATTCCCGGATGAAAAAGAGGCTTGGCCCCCACCTGCCTGTATCATTGATAAGATATCAGGAGGGTATGAAATATATCATCTGGGAGAGATTAGACCTTCTACTCGCGAAGAATGCGAAGGATTAGAGATTGCGGCTGTTTGGGAAGCCCATCATATTGTTGATAGAATAATGGGAGATGATAAGTGGCACCGAGACCCGAATAAATAGTGTACGAGTATACCATCTGTGGTTCCAGAAATCAGGTGTAGCGGTTTAAACCGCTTTTTCACTTTCCAATACAAACATTAAGTCACGGCCTACACACGTTTCTATAGGGGTAACACCAAGCGCTTCAACCATTTGCTCTGTTAAAGTACACTCTTCTGGCATCTTATATAAACAAAATCAACCGAGCCAAGCCCTCCTTTTACAAAGAGGGGCTTGGCTTGTTTTGCATTCAGATGTAAGTAATAATGCAAAGTGAACTTGACACATAATGCAAAGTGAACTATGCTAAAAATGCAAAGTAAACATTGCAAGGACGTGATCACTTGAAGACAAGAATTGCAGAACTGCGTAAGCAGCATAAGCTGTCACAGGAAGAGCTGGGACGAATTGTTGGTGTTACCCGGCAAACCATCACCTCTCTTGAAAGGGGAAAATATACGGCTTCCCTTATTCTTGCTTACAAAATTGCCAATTTTTTTGGACTCGCCATTGAAGATGTTTTTGATTTCAGCGAAGTGGAGGAAATGTAAATGGACAAGTACAAGATTAAAATAAAAACTCGCAAAAACGTACTGTCACTGGTAGCCGCTGCTACCCTATTGATCTATGTAGGACTTATATTTTACCGAGGTGGACTACCCGATTTACCTGGTTTTATAAAGGGATTTCACACAGGCGCTTTTATCGGGGTTGAAGTGGCCGTCGCTTTTTTCCTCGTCAGGTATATAAAAGCCAGTAATAATGAAGCCGAGCTGAAGAAGCAGTATATTGAGGAGAATGACGAGCGGAGTGTAATGATACTCCAGAGAGCGGGCACACTCAGCACAGCAATCATTCTCATTGGTATGGGCATTGCCTCCGTGATCGCCGGTTTCTTTAATCCCTTGATATTCTATACCTTACTAACTTGCTTATTATTTGTTTTAATCGTATTTTTTGCACTGTGGATGTTTTATGCGAGAAAAATTTAAGGGTTAAATCAAAGCAGTGGAGAGAGGTGAATGTTTACCGGATATTGATTTACGGACAGGTTATTTTCGGTATATGGTATTATTTGTTTGATGGAGTAAAATAAAGGGTGAGACTAACATGAGTCAGCGTTTCCCAATAAAGGTAAGCATAACGATCAAAGTCTTAAAAGGGAGTGAACTATATTAAAATACAGCATCCCTATTTACGACAAATTCAGCTTAAGCGGCAACAAGTACCCACCTATAATCGTTACCCCTTTGATTTGGCGGTCATTCGAAACCTAAATACTCTTGATTTCCACCCCAAGGTAACCTATATCGTAGGTGAAAATGGAATGGGCAAATCAACACTGATGGAGTCCATTGCTGTCGCATGGGGATTTAACCCGGAGGGTGGGACGATCAACTTTTCCTTCTCAACCCAGGCTACTCACTCGAGCTTATATGAATATATACAATTGATCAGAGGTCCGCGACGCCCGAGGGATGGCTTCTTCTTCCGGGCAGAGAGTTATTATAATTTAGCCACAACGATCGATGAGTTGGACAGTCAACCTTCATTCGGTCGCCCTATTCGCCCTATTAAAGATTCGTACGGTGGCAAGTCCTTGCATGAGCAATCGCACGGAGAGTCGTTCTTTTCTACTTTCATTCATCGGTTCGGAGAGAATGGATTATATATACTGGATGAGCCTGAGGCTGCACTGTCTCCCCTTCGCCAAATGGCGATGCTGACACGAATCCATGAACTTGTTTTGCAAAACTCTCAATTTATAATTGCGACCCATTCCCCAATCCTTATGGCATATCCAGATTCGATTATTTACAATCTAAAGCCAGATGGTATCGAAGTCCAAGTATTGGAAGAAACCGACCATTATATGATTATGAAAGAGTTTGTAAATAACAAGGATAGGATGCTTAGAGAGTTATTCGAGTAAGCTAAGGATTAATTCCACTGTTATCCTATAGAATCTAAAAGCTTAAGAGAGATCGTTACAAAGAAAGCGATCTATTGTCGAGATTAAGCTAACGAGAAACGTTAGCTTAATCAAACTTAATAAGGCATCAAATTGATCATCTGCTGATTTCAACTAGCGGACTGACAACAGGGATCGTTGCAGAAATGCTAACGATCCTTTTTTGTATATGTTTACGTATGAGTATTTAAATCACGAAAAAGGGCTCCTCCGTAGACTAGGACGCCCCAAGTTCAGGTCAGCGATCACGTACTTGATATAAAGGGAAAACAGTGGGTGTTGCCCGGCAAAGTGATGTTTTTATTTTTCACAGTCCGATCGATAATTTTGGTGATGCTGAGTAGCTTACATGCTGTAAGCTTAGTAGAAGTGACTTTGTAGAACCATTCAAACGCTCTACACAGAGAAACAACGGATCGAACAGGAAGAACGGTACAACTATATTGGACTGTTATGGAAAAATAAGGTATAGAAAGCCACTGCTTCTATATATTTTAAAACAGAAGATTCTATTTTCTGGCATGGGTGCTTGTAGGGGGGAATGCATGTTTCATTATTTTCTGAAGATAAGCAGAAACATTGTTAGGATTGCTACTGCGAAGCATTCGTCCTAAATCGAGGAAGTATAAATATACTACTCACTATTTTCATCATCTAATCGCCGACGAAATATCAAAGCCGAAACAGCAAATATAATAAAAGATAATGTTGAAGCAGCAGTAACCATCTTCAACACACTTCCTATTGGAGGGTTAAACAACAGAGCAATTGAGATGATTAAAACAGCACCTGTTAAACCCATTCCCAAAATCGAGATCGCTAAAATCTTGTTCATCAAATCACCTCACAGGTTGAAATAGAGTTTCTCATTGCATAATAATAGTTTAATACATGATGAATTAGTATAGAATGTAACAAAAAGTATAGCAAAGATTTAGTAGCGATTGCTTCCGGGAATGGGGGAAGCAATCGCTATGTTTTTTTGCGGATATTTTTATTTTTTTGTCCGCCACATGTGTACAAAAAAATAAAAATATGATACATTAAAATCAATCTAACCCTTTTTATAACAGGTTTTTCCCGGAGAATTATGTGTCTCCTGTACGAGGACATACGTATATCGAGGAGGGAATGGAATGTCAAGTCAAGCATTGGACCAATTTTTAAGTTCGAACATCGAAGATCTAAAGACTAAAGGTCTATATAACGTCATCGATACGCTGCAGGGTGCAAATGGTCCTGTTATTCGTATCGACGGAAAGTCCTTAATCAATTTGTCTTCCAATAACTATTTGGGACTGGCAACAGATCACCGCCTGATTGATGCTTCAGTTAAGGCGTCGCAGACTTACGGGGCAGGCGCAGGGGCTGTGAGAACAATTAATGGTACGATGGATCTTCATATTGAGCTTGAAGAAAAACTGGCCCGTTTCAAAAAAACGGAAGCCGTTATCGTGTATCAATCGGGATTTAACTGCAATATGGCTGCTATATCCGCGGTAATGGACCAGCATGATGCGATTTTATCAGATGAGCTGAACCACGCTTCGATTATTGATGGCTGCCGCCTGTCGAGAGCCAAGGTGATTCGCTTTAAGCATTCGGATATGAATGATTTAAGACAGCAGGCGAAAGATGCGAAGGAATCCGGTCAGTACCATAAAATTATGGTCATCACCGACGGGGTTTTCTCCATGGATGGTGATATAGCAAAGCTGCCTGAAATCGTGAAAATAGCAGAAGAATTCGATCTGATTACTTATGTGGATGATGCCCACGGTTCTGGCGTTCTCGGAGCAGGTGCGGGAACCGTGAAGCATTTTGGATTGTCCGACCACATTGACTTTCAAATTGGTACTCTTTCCAAGGCGATTGGCGTTGTCGGCGGTTATGTAGCGGGTAAAAAACAACTGATCGAATGGTTGAAGCTGAGAAGCCGTCCGTTTCTGTTCTCGACATCGCTACCTCCGGCTGCAATCGCTTCTTGCAGCGCTTCTGTCGACATTCTGATGAATGACAAAGAGCTGATCGAGAAGCTGTGGGAGAACGGCAATGATTTGAAAAATGGCTTGAGCCGGCTTGGATATGATGTAGGCCAAAGCGAAACTCCGATCACACCTTGTATCATTGGCGATGAAGTAACCACCCAACAGTTCAGCAAACGGCTTTATGAAGAAGGCGTTTACGCCAAGGCAATCCTGTTTCCGACGGTTCCGAAAGGAACCGGAAGAATACGCAACATGCCGACAGCTGCCCATACCAAGGAGATGCTCGACCAGGTGATCTCCGTTTATGAGAAAGTTGGCAAGGAAATGAAGCTGATTTAGCTCATTCGCGGGAGTACATTTCGGGAGGAATGTCTTATGAACAAGATTTTGGTGACCGGAGCACTGGGCCAAATCGGTTCTGAGTTAGTTGTTAAATTACGTGAAATTTATGGTGCGGATCACGTCGTTGCTACGGATCTCAGGTCATCAGCCCACGAAATTACCCGATCGGGGCCATTCGAGCTGCTGGACGTGACGAATGATAAGGCGATGTTCGAAATCGCCAAGCGGTACGAAGTTGATACCTTCATCCATTTGGCTGCACTGCTGTCGGCTACCGCAGAGGAGAAACCGCTGCTTGCCTGGAATTTGAATATGGGCGGATTGATGAATGCGCTTGAAATATCCAGGGAGCTCGGCTGCCAATTTTTCACTCCAAGCTCCATTGGATCTTTTGGTCCTTTGACTCCGAAAGACAATACCCCTCAGGATACGATCCAGAGGCCCAATACGATGTACGGCGTGAACAAAGTGTCCGGCGAACTGCTTTGTGATTATTATTTTCACAAATACGGTCTGGATACTAGGGGACTGCGATTCCCGGGTTTGATATCTTATATGACGCCTCCCGGCGGAGGAACGACGGATTACGCCGTGGAAATTTATTACGCAGCCGTGACGGCTGGCCGGTATACATCTTATATCGCCAAGGACTCAAACATGGACATGATGTATATGCCGGATGCCCTGAACGCAATCATCGATTTGATGGAAGCGGATTCTTCCCGGTTGATACACCGAAATTCATTTAATGTCACCGCAATGAGCGTGGATCCGGAGGCGATCGCTGCAGCGATTCGGGATGAGCTTCCCGGCTTTATCCTCGATTATGACGTTGATCCGAAGAGACAGGCGATTGCCGATAGCTGGCCGCATTCCATTGATGCAACGGCAGCGAAAACAGAATGGGGATTTCATGCTCGCTACGACTTGAAGGCCATGACGAAGGATATGCTTTCACATCTAAGCGAGAGACAAATGCTTCGCAAGGCTTAAAGTTATTATGAATTCGATCGAAGAGTGACATCGCTAAAAAAAGCAAGAAAGGGGAATTTATAAAAAAACTGTCGAGGGACAAGAACATTGTGTCATTACGGATTAGGTATCTATCTAAATAGCATCATGATGAAGATCATGTGGCAAGAAAAAAGCACATGAATTTAAGAATTCGCGTGGAATAACGTTTTTTTAAAAATAAGTTTTTTTCTGGTAAAGGCCAATCAATCTGCGCCAACATCGGGACGCGAATATGTGCTTAGGGGTTCCACCTAAGATCGTGAATGCAAATTTCATAAGTACAAAAAGACACTTGCTGCATTCAAGCTCAACATCATAAAGGAAGCAACCGATTATTTGCTATTTTGGATTAAGATTAATTTTACAAAATATGGATTATAAATAATCTTCGGTTTAATGAAATCAATTGTATGTAAGTGAGAATTTATACTTAACGGGGATATTCTGCTTTGTAGTGGTGGTAATTACCCATTAAGCAAGTTGATTCAAAGTATGGTGAAACAGGCGGGCCATCCTACCAACCTGAACTCTCTCGGCTACAAACATTATTCTATGCCTGCCTAGTTCTGACAAATCTAAGCAGGGAGTCGAGCCAGATCAGATTCGGCAAGAATAGCCTTTCTGTTCAGATCATACTAGTTTATTATCAAGTATCCTTCAGCAAGTCAACCATGTTAGAATAGTGAATTTCACTCAGTTGCTCGATAAAGTTATCTACCCTGTAGTTCTCCGGTTCAACTATCCAGAGACAAATTACTCCTACCAATCCAGATATCATGTATTCGATGCCAATTTTTATCTTCTCATCGTGGCGATGATCGCCGATTCCCGAAAAAATGATCGTTTTAAAAGCCTCTTTCAAGTATACGGAGAAGTTTGGATAAATATTTTGAGTGATCATTGTCTTAAAAAATATCATATTGGCTTCAATATCGTCGAAAATCGTTTTTAACATGGTAGCAAACATATCTTTATCCATCTCATGAATTGAACTCACTTCCAGGCTTAAGCAAGCATTTAAACTCTCCACGTTTTCCTGAAATAACTTCTCCATGAATTGAGGTTTATCTACATAGTGCAAATAAAATGTGTTGCGATTTATCATCGCTTCTTTGGCAATGTCCTGCACAGTAATTCGTTCATAGCCTTTGGTTTGTACTAATCTCAGAAACGCTTCTTTAATGGCTTTCCGCGTTTTGAGAATGCGCAGATCGACTTTATCTTTACCCAATTCGTGCTTCCCCTCCATAAATAATAGTCAAATTTATCAAAAGTGATGTTTATTTAACATATTGAATTATATCGACCATTGAGTCTTTTAATTGTACGTTTTACAATTACAACTGTCAATTGAACTCACTAACTCATTCATAAAAGGAGAATCATAAATGAAAACACTGGCGATTGTTGGTGCAGGTAAGGGATTAGGATTATCTATTGCGAAGAGCTTTGGCAAGCGCGGCTTCCAAGTGGCATTAGTTGCAAGAAATGCTGCAAAACTGCAAGATATGGTGGATGAACTGAAAGCGGATGGTATCGAGGCATCTTATTTCGTAGCAGATATTTTTAACAAGGAACAGATTGAACAGGCTATGACCAACATGAAAGAAAAGTATGGTCAGATTGATGTGTTGGAATTCAGTCCAACAGCAGGCAATTATCCTCCCACTTCTGTATTGGAGTTAACGGCGGAGAACGCCAGGGATGCATTTGAGGCGAATGTGGTTAGTGCCATCCATGTCGTCAATGCTGTTCTCCCTGATATGCTCGCTAGGAAAGAGGGAGCCTTGCTCTTTACCTCAGGATTATCCGCCATGTACCCTGTGTCCATGATGGGGAATATCGGTATTGCTCTTGCAGGGTTACGCAATTATGTTGCTAATCTTCATACTTCATTGTCTGCTCAAGGGATTTTTGTGGGCCACCGCTCATTAGGTTTATTGATCAAGGAGTCAGGTACCGGCGCAATTAATGATCCGGATGTAATTGCAGAGATGTGGTACCAGGCCTATGTAGAGAAAAACGTATGGGAAGAAGAGTATCCTGAGGGGGTTACCCCCGATACCATTCTGTTTTAACATTGGTGATGATTTCAGCAGGTCATAACATACAGTTGTAACCAAGTAGATGAGCTTGAGAACTAGGCATATATTTTGTGCTAAGAAACGCTTGAAAGAGATGAAGAAGCCGCTAATTTAGCGGCTTTTTTGTTTTTCGGTACAATTTCTTGTCCCGAGCCAAAGACAAGAACTTGTACCGATGACAAGACAACGCAAAAAACATCACTTCATTGTAGAATATAAGAATTATGAGATGGGCGGGAATTGTACATTTTTTCGGGGGAAGATCTTTATTATGTGTACTAGGAAAGAATAAGCGGGGCTTATACAATAACATTAGAGGTTGTAAACGCTTGCTTTTAATTCTGAGGGTGCAATCAATGAATTACCGTAATCCCGTACATGAAGTATTTTATTATTCCAATACCAAAGGAGATGCCTTATGAATCAACAACAACTACCTAAGCCCCACCAACCGCTCGTAACCCACATCTTCACTGCTGACCCGTCCGCCCATGTCTACGAGGGCAAAATCTACATCTATCCTTCCCATGACCTCGATCATGACGAGCCGAGCAACGATAACGGCGACCAGTATAAAATGGAAGACTATCATGTCCTCTCGATGAACAACTTCGATTCCCCGGTGGTTGATCACGGCGAAGCGTTGCATCTGAGAGATATTCCGTGGGCCTCCAAGCAGCTCTGGGCACCGGATGCCGCTTATAAGAACAATACCTATTACCTGTTTTTCCCGGCACGGGATCATGACGACATCTTCCGTCTGGGTGTGGCAACATCAGAGTCTCCGGCAGGCCCATTCATGCCGCAACCGAATTATATGGAAGGCAGCTTCAGTATCGATCCGGCCGTACTGGTGGATGACGACAATCAGTCATACATCTATTTCGGCGGACTCTGGGGTGGCCAGTTGGAGAAATGGCAGACTGGCAGCTTCGTGCCAGATGCAGAAGGACCTGCTCCTGACCAGCCGGCGCTTGGACCGCAAGTTGCACTGCTTAGCGACGACATGCTGTCCTTCCAAGGCAAGCCTGCCGAGATATCGATTGTCGATGAAGACGGGAATCCGATTCTGGCTGGGGATGAGGAACGGAGATATTTTGAAGGCCCATGGGTGCATAAATATAACGGCTATTACTACCTGTCCTACTCTACAGGAACCACGCATAAGCTCGTATATGCGATCGGCAAGAACCCGATGGGACCATTCACGTTCAAGGGCGAGATTCTCTCTCCGGTTATCGGCTGGACAACCCATCACTCCATTGTGCAAGTTGAAGACAAGTGGTATCTGTTCTATCACGACAGCTCCCTGTCGGAAGGCGTCAACCACAAGCGCTGCGTTAAATATTCGGAGCTGAACTACAACGAAGATGGAACGATCCAGAAGATCAATCCTTATCCGGGTGCGGAGTAAGTTAGCTGGTTAGCGGAAACAGATAAGATTACAATAATATAAGGCATAATACATGAGGCAGCTCCTGACGGGGCTGCTTTTTTGATAGGAGGAGGATCAGTTGTTTCACTCAAACTTGGAGAAAATCTCTGCTGAACAAAGAATACTCCAGCAGTATACTGATTGAATTAATAAATTTATCTTAATTAAACATAAAGCCTTCTTTCCTTCGGAGAGAAGGTTTTTAGTTTAATTAGAATTTTGTTGACACACATATAGCCTAATGGCTTTATCCAGTTGAGTGCGTGAAGCGCGTGTCGACGAGTTTTAGTAGGGAACTTCTTTTCCTGTCGAGGGACAAGAAAATAGTCCGATTAACGATTAGATGAGTATCAAAATAAAAAAGCTATATAGAGGAGAGTAGGCTTTAACTTGGGTCAGTAGCGCTACAGGGAAATACTTAACCCATAGAAAGGGATGAAATAGTTGTTTACTTAGATACGTATTGTGTCTTATAATTTTCACAAAGATACACATCGTATCTCAAAAGTTTTGTATCGCACAAGTAATGTAAGGGTGCTCGCATCTTAGTTCCAGTTTTTGTAGAAAGAGGGGACGACCGATGGAAACGAAAAAAACGCCTTGGCAGGCACCGGAATTAGAGGTGCTGGATGTGCAGCAAACGATGGCTGGCTATGGATTCAGGCAAATTGATTGGATCGAAGAACATGATGCAGACCTATATGATCCATCGTCCTGATAATCATACTTCAAATTAGAAATCGTATTCTTGCTCAAAAGGTCGCCTGTAGGCGGCTTTTTCGATGCTCAGATGAGGGACAAGAACATTGTACCATTTCAAACCAAGACGACTATGATTGATATTGAGCAGCAGCTAAATAAGGCGTAGCATCAGCCTCCTGTTGATGTAACATTTGTTCGAATACGTTGCGAAATTCGTTACGCCGCTCGACAAACTTTGTCCAATTGAGGCCTCCACGAAAAAATGATTTCTCCAAAAACGGCTTATACAGACAGTTCATAATATATAACGGAACCTGTTCTTTCAAATCCAGTGGTTGAAACACATGTGATACACCAGGGGGATGACAAACAAGTCGCCTTTGTAAACCAAAATACATTGGCCCCCAATCTGATGAAGCCCTTCTCTTTCATATACATAAGCGATTTCAACAAAACATTCAACCATATATAGGATTTGTTTATTATGTTAAAGAGGTTCTACACCATTTATAGCGTTGTGAGAGGGGAGTGACCATTTTGAATACTTCTAAACAAATGATGTCTCATAATTCCAATGATCGTTTTAGTAAACTTGGAATTTATAGCGTCCAAAGTGTCTTTATTATTCTGTTCTTGCTGTTAACCCCTGTCTACTATTTGAACAAATGGGACTTTAAACGTCACAAAAAGCGGAATCCTTTCTACACCAGTAAATTGGTTCGATTGCAAGAGCGTTATCCGATTTTCTACGAATTGGCCATGTACGTTCAAAATTTTCCTATTCCTCGTAATGTTTACAAAGTTTTACCCCCTTTAAAGGGCGATGTTCTTCAGGTGGGCTGTGGTACAGGTTTATTGAACAAGTATCTTCGCAAGCAGAAGGATGTTCGTTTTCTTAACATGGATCCGAATATAAATGCTCTAAAACTTGGAAAGAAGTGGGGAAGGTTTAATTCTTATATCCATGCTTTCATTGATAAACCGACTTCTTTACCTGATCATAGCTGCGATATGATTTTGTTTGCAAGAAGCTTTCATCACATTCGCTATCACAAAAAAGCCTTCATAGAGAGCTGCAGACTGTTACGTGACGGTGGATCTATCATTATTGCGGACCCGGTTGTTCTCAAGTCTCTTTCAGGTTCTGTAACGGACGGTGGTTATATGGCGAACTCTTCGATTGATGGTGTAATTTGGAGATTTACCAAAGAAACATTAATTACTCACATAGAGCGCTGTCTTCCTCCTGAATTAAAGATAGAATCAGTAACCGAAACGAGACAAGTGCATGTAACGAATTATAATTTATTTGTACCTCAGACAGATATCGTAGTGGTACTGCGAAAAAGGGAGGCTGTATACAATGACAACTAAATTTATTTATGGTGTTTGAAATCTGCAGCATTATTCAATGTTTATCCATTGCTCAGCCAGAAACATGTCTTGCGGATAATATAGGTAAAGGTATCTCTCCACAGAGGTGCCTTTTTTGTTTTTAGGAACCAAGTCTTGTCCCAAGCTGAAGACAAGATCATTGTGTAGGCTGCAACGTTTGTCGTGTCAAGGGAAGATGAGTTGCACGGGAATAACGGCGTTCTTGGGAGAATAGATATCATCCATTTGTTCACGTAACAGCTTTACGGCTGTTCGTGCCATTTCCTGTTCATCCTGCTGCACATAAGCTACGCCTGAAAGATGTGGATTATCAAAAGATAGCAAGTCGATATTTGAGTGAACGTTCAGAAGACTGATCGCGGCGGATGTAAGGCGTGCTGTTTCTTCAGTCAAGGAAAAGGCTGCCGAAATTCCACTGTGGTTCTGTAAGAAGTTGCTTACATAGTCCAATGCTTGCTCGCTGCGTAGAATGTCGAGAGGGATGTGACACCACAAGCTCTTGTCAATCGAGATGCCTTGATCTGTGTACGCCTGCTCGAAGCCGAGCGTGCGATCCTCGACGGCTGTATTGGCATTTTCAGGTGAGATGAGCGCAATCTGCTGATGACTCTTGGATAACAAATGGGATACAGCTTTATACGCACCGCCGTAATTGTCGGATGTAATGGTGTACGTCTCAATGTTGCGCAGATAGCGGTCGATGAACACACACGGGAATTTATCGAGCGACAGACGCAGTAATGATTCGTTATACTTCTCATCTTCTGTTGGAAAAACGATCAACCCCTTCACACCGAGCTCCGTTAGTGTACGAATGACGTTTGATTCGATAGAGGAGGACTCGCGCGTGATGCTTAGTACCATGCTGAGGCAGGCTTCTTGTAGGAAGTGTTCCGTGTAGTCAACGAGCTTCTGAATGACACGGGTTCTCATCGTCGGAATGATGAAGCCGATGAGCGGCATGGAGCACGCGCTGCGTGGGGATGGCGAGACATTGATGCTAGAAACAACAAGACTAGAAGAGACGAATGAGCCTTTGCCTTGTACGCGTATAATTAATCCTTCGTCAGCTAGTAGGGTTAGGGCGTTCCTGACGGTTATTTTACTTACTCTGAATTCGTCCATTAGTTCTTGTTCAGAAGGAATGCGGTCCGTTGGCCGAAGCTGCCCTGATTTAATTTTCTGTATAATGT
This sequence comes from Paenibacillus sp. FSL M7-1414, assembly GCF_038003195.1. Lineage (NCBI taxonomy): Bacteria > Bacillati > Bacillota > Bacilli > Caryophanales > Paenibacillaceae > Paenibacillus > Paenibacillus sp. FSL M7-1414. The sequence continues at coordinate 3,753,028 of NZ_JBBOOS010000001.1, forward strand.
TTTCTCGAATTTGTTTGTAGAGCGCCAGCTTTTTCAAAGAGTAGCATCTCCCCATAAACTTTATGATTTTATAATCAATTGGTTATATAAAGCTTATTTCATATATATTATAATACGGCATGTAAAGCGCTTACAATATGGAATCTGAGAAATTGTTGCGAAGGGGGCTTTTCTTTGAAAGGTTAGAATTTTGTTAAGGATGGTGGTGCCAAGATGGATTGTAACCGCTTAAATTAACAGAACTAACTAGTCAGCCGACTTTTCAAATGCATAACAAAAAAGAGAGGATGACGAACAAATGAAAAAACGCAGTGCTTTAATCTCCATCGTTACTCTCCTGATTATGTCACTTGTTTTTACTGCATGTGGTAATCCTTCTGGTTCAAAAACGGAAACACAACAATTAGGCGCTAATGCCGGTGAGAATGCAACAGAATTATCATTTTGGACATTCGCAGATTTGCACGGCAAGCATTTGGATAAAATGCTTGGGTTATGGAACCAACAGAACCCAGACAAACAGATTAAGTTGAATGTAACGGTTATGCCTTACGATGATATGCACAACAAGCTCTTATTGGCAGTTACAAGCGGAAAAGGTGCTCCTGATATCGCGGATATTGAGCTTGGTCAATTCCCTAAATTCTTGGAAGGTGACAACGTTCCCCTGGAATCTTTGAATGATGTATTTACACCATACAAAGACGTTGTTGTTCCTTCACGTGTCGAGATTTACTCCAAAGCCGATCAGGTTTATGGCTTTGATTATCACGTAGGTGCTACGCTTGCTTTCTACAACACTGAAATTCTCGAACAAGCAGGTGTTGACTACAAGACAATCAAAACGTGGGAAGATTACAAACAAGCAGGTATCAAGGTTTACGAAAAGACTGGCAAGTACTTAGGTACTGCTGATACATCAGCTTCGTGGCAAGCATCGTTGCTACTAGCTCAGCAAAATGCCGATTTTACAGATGAAAATGGTAATCCAAAAGTGAACTCGCCTGAAATGATTAAAGCGTATGAAATGTTAGTCGATCTGCAGAAGAACAATGTTATTCATACGATCCCTGGCGGACAACCCGACACAGAAGAAGCAAAAGGTGAATATAACAAAGGCAACTACGCAAGTGCATTGATGCCTGAGTGGTACATGTCCCGCTTTGTAAACGAAATGAAAGACCTTAAAGGTAAGTATGCAATAGCTCCATTGCCTGTATTCGAAGAAGGTAATCCTCGTTCCGTTGGCTTAGGCGGTACTGGCACAGTTGTTACTAAGAATGGTAAAAACGTTCAGTTGGCAAAAGAATTTGTAGCCTTTGCTAAGCTTTCGAAAGAAGCTACTACAGAAATCTGGAATACACTTGGATTTGACCCAATCAACATGGAAGTATGGAAAGATGATGCAGTTACGAAAAACCCTGAAAATGAATACGTCCAATACTTTAAAACAAATGCATTTGATACTTTGAATGAAATCAAAGACGAAATTAGAGCGATTAAGTCCGTTAAAGCTTCACCAACCATCGGCAATATATTCAATACGGTTACTTTGAATGCTATCTTTGAAGATGGCCAAGACGTGAAGGAAGCGTTGGATGAAGCACAAGCAGCAATTGAACAAGAATTGAAATAAATATTATAAGTAAATGATTTGATTAAACCTGTCGGCAGGTACAGTGGTCGGCAGGTTTAACCATAGTCAAGGGAGATTGAGAATATGATAAAGAAATTTGTATACTCTCAAAAAGTTGCACCTTATGTTTTTGTATTGCCATTTATACTCATATTTTTGATATTCTGGTTTTTTCCGCTTGTAAATTCATTCGTAATGAGCTTTCAAGATAGGATGCTGGGACAGGATCCTAAATGGATTGGTGAAGCAAATTATTCGAAATTACTTACTGATAAAGTGTTTTTGACATCTATTAAAAATAGCGTTGTGTACATGTTAGGAACCTTAGTGCTGTTGATTCCTTTTCCCATGTTATTCGCCGTTATGATCAACAGTAAGTTAATGATGGGAAGAGAGTTTTTTAAATCTTCTTTCTTTCTCCCTGCATTGACATCTGTCGCAGTTGCGGGTACCATTTTCCGCCTTACATTCGGTGAGATGGAAGGTTCATTAATGAACAGTTTCCTAGGACTATTTGGTGTAGAGCCTATCAAATTTTTGAAAGACGGAAATTGGAGTATGGCAGCACTGTTAATCCTCGCATGTTGGAGATGGACAGGCGTTAATATGCTTTACTATCTATCGGGTTTGAAAAGCATTGACAATGAATATTATGAGGCTGCTTCAATTGACGGTGCATCTGCTTGGCAGAAGTTTAGAACGATCACAATGCCATTATTGAAGCCGACCACGGTATATGTTACCACAATTAGTGTTTATGCAGGTTTAGCAATGTTTACCGAGAGCCTGATGATGTTCAACGGTAACAAATCACCCCAAAATATTGGCTTAACCATTGTTGGATATCTGTATAGACAAGGGATTGAGCAGAATAAGCTGGGTTACGCAGCTGCAGTTGGTATCGTTCTGTTAATCATTGCTATGGTTATCAATTTAACGCAGTTAAAATTTAGTGGAATGTTCAAAAAGGAGGAGGATTAAAGTGGGCAGAAGTCAGACGAGGAGTGATTTCATCTCTAGAATAGTAATTATTTGTTTATTCATTATACTATTCGTTATAATTATGATCCCATTCTACGCAGTGGCCCTATCTTCCTTTAAACCAGGTGAATCATTAGTTAGATATGGTCTTAACCTAAGTTTGGATTTTGAAATCATGAGTTTTGATAATTTCATCTTTCTGTTTACTGGAGAACATGATTATTTTGTGTGGTTTTGGAACAGTATGATTTTAACAATCGTTCAAGTGGTTTTAACACTTTTTGTAAGCGCATTTGTTGCATATGGTTTTGCAGCATATCATTTTAAAGGTAAGAACTTCCTCTTTATATGTGTTTTGCTCATTATGATGGTGCCTTTCGAAATACTCCTGGTTCCTTTGTACAGCCTAATTAATGATTTGGGAATGGTTAATAGCTATTCGGCAATCATTCTGCCCGGTATAGCCAATGCCGCGACAATATTTTTCTTCAGGCAATATTTACGAAGCATACCCAAAGAGATTATTCAATCTGGGCGGGTTGATGGCGCAAACGAGTATGCGATTTATTTCAGACTAATTATGCCGATTATGAAGCCATCGTTTGCAGCAATGGCCATATTGAATGGTATGAATAGCTGGAATAATCTATTGTGGCCATTCATGGTGCTCGGAGATCAGAGTAAATATACACTTCCAATCGGTTTGAAAACGTTGTTAACTCCTTATGGCAATAACTATGACTTATTAATCGTGGGCTCCTTCTTCTCCATCATTCCAATTTTCATACTATTCATTGCTTTTCAGAAATATTTCATAGACGGTATGACTGCAGGCGCTGTTAAAGGGTAATCTATATTATGATGAAACAGGTGATAAGATGGAAATCCAACAACGAGCGTCACACGACATTCAACCATTAATTGAACAGAGAGCTGATCCTTTTATTTACAGACATTCGGATGGTTATTATTACTTCGTAGCATCCGTTCCGGAGTATGATCGGATTGAAATCCGCAGAGCCCAGAACCTTGAGAAGCTTGTTACATCAACTCCTGTAGTGATCTGGAGAAAGCGCGAGAATGGTATCCTTAGTGCCAATATTTGGGCACCAGAACTGCATTTTATTGATGACAAATGGTACGTGTATTTCGCTGCCGCACACACGACGGAAACGAATGAAGGCTTGTTCGACCATCGGATGTACGTGCTAGAGAATGAAAATGCCAATCCGCTCGAAGGCATTTGGACGGAAAGAGGGCAGGTTCGTACCGAGTGGGAAAGCTTCGCCCTCGATGCCACTACCTTTGAGCATAATGGAAGCCGTTATTACGTATGGGCACAAAAGGATCCGAATATTGAAGGTAACTCTAATCTGTATATATCTAAAATGAGCAATCCGTGGACGTTGACTGGGTCGCAAACGATGATTTCGATGCCGGAATATGACTGGGAGATCATTGGTTATAAAGTGAACGAAGGCGCGGCATTTCTTCGCAAGGGTAATCGGGTATTCCTCTCTTACTCGGCTAGCGCCACCGATTTCAATTATTGCATGGGCCTACTTGAAGCCGATGCGGATGCTGATTTGCTCGATGCCACCTCATGGCGCAAGTCGCAAACAGCGGTTCTCTCGACAGATGAGAGCATCTCAATGTATGGTCCCGGTCATAATTCCTTCACGGTGTCAGAGGACGACGAAGAGACGCTATTTGTGTTTCACGCAAGAACGTACAAGAACATTATAGGAGATCCGCTGTACGATCCGAATCGCCATACATTTGTGACAGCGCTTTTGTGGACGGCTGACGGCAGACCCGATTTCCGCGGTTCTGTTGCAGCACTTGCACGTTCTTTACAATGATCGAGTGTCCCAACAAGGTTGGTTGATGGATTTGAGTTCGTTTATCCAACTTGCCAAAGAGAGACAGTTAGAACATCGAAGGCACCCTACTGGGTGCCTTCGATTTCGCTCTACAGATAATACTTCGAACAACAGTTCTGACTAACGACTTGAAATATCTAGGGGAATAAACAAATGTATTGTCTAAAGAAATTGAGGCGAGTTATGGAAGAAGTTGCAATCTAAAGATTCGGGAAACGATAGCTCAATAAAACCGAGGATAGGGCAGGTTATAATCAAACTGCTTAGCGACTTTTTTTATTGTCGAGGGACAAGAACATTGTTCCATTCGAGTCGCTATTATAGCGGCTTTTTTTGTTTTAAGGAACCAAGTTCTTGTCCCAAGCTAAGGACAAGAACTTGGTTCCTTTGCCGAAAAAGACAAGAACATTGTGGCATTTCGGATTAGGTATTCATCTAAATATTACTGCGAGGGAACTCATGTAGCGACATAAAAGCCTGAGAGTAAGTATTTTTGTTTTTTTGCTGACAATATTGGTTGAACTATAAACATTTCACTGAGCCCGAGAGGGAAGCCATAACATATGCAAAGGGTTCTTTATTCACTATCATTCCATTATTCTGGCAGCATGTTGTTCCCGATATTGCTGAGGCGTAATGCCGAAGTGATCCTGAAATTTTTTGTAAAAGAAGCTCAAGTTGCTGTGCCCCGTACTGCTGGCAATATCATAAATCGGGCGATTGGTATTGGCGAGCAAGAACGCGCAGTAGTTGAATTTTTCACTCTGAACCAGATCCTTGAAGGTCTGACCGGTTGTTTTTTTGATCAAGGTGGACAAATAGTTGGCATTGAAGTTGAAATGCTCCGCGGTGGATGTGAGGGTGCAGTCCATATAATGATTCTCAATATATTTCAAAATTTCAATGATCGTCACCTTGTTCTGCGTCAGTGTGCGAGGACGATTCGTGTCGTACTGGAACACACGCAGCAGTTCGTAGAAGATCAGCAGCATATAGGAATCCATCATCTCGGATGAGCCGAGTGACGGGTCATAAAATTCACAGAGCAGTTGTCTCATCAGGATAGGAATGTTGGTGTTATTCTCGGAATGAAAAATAATGTACCGGTTATGATTCTTACGATCTGAGATGGCATTCGCCAGAAAGTGAGACAGAATGCCATTGTTGGCCAGTTTGCTCAGGAAAGAAGAGGAAAAGTAACGCTTACGAATCAGAATATTAATAATCACATCTTCTTCCGATGTGGACAGAATGGCGTGGGGAATGCCTGTATCTACAATACAGATCTGTCCGCTCTTTAGCGTGACCTTTTTTCCATTTATGATCTGGGTGCACTGACCGGAATATACGAAGCTGAGCTCAATAAAAGTGTGAATATGTAGCGGAACCTCGGCAAACCGTGTGTGCTTGGAAATGGTGATGTTGTCTTTCTCTCCAATCATGTCCGCAAAAACATAAACTTTCTGTCCTTCATGATCTACTCTCTTCAATGAATCGTAGGTAGCAGAGTGTGCAGAAGGATGAGCCTGATAATGCAGATCCCTATCCGTAAGCTTACGAAGCTTTGCATCCAATTGGTCGTGATTCATGCTCACTGCCTCCAGTCGGCTGAAGTTTGTAGTAACCTTAACATCTGAATTTATGACAGTCAATATGTACTGTTTTGATATTTCGGTCTTCATTTGAAAGCGCTATATTAAAAGTGTGAAGTGATTAAACATCTTTGTTTATATTTATATTGGTCTGTTTACGATTGATTAATGGATTTTAATGTATTGATTTATGTTTTGGTTCATATGGGATTTTCTTTATATAATATGTAATTTTGACACTTAATTGATAGGAGAGAGCATAAACAACGAAGTTGTCTGTCTAGCAGAAGGGAAGGGTTTTTGATGAGAAAGATGACCGAGGTGTTGGAAAACCGGGAGAACAATTATATTTTGCCTTTCTTCTGGCAGCATGGTGAAGAAGAACTTGTACTGCGTGAACATATGCAGATTATTGATGAGAGTGGCATCAAGGCGGTTTGTGTGGAATCCCGCCCGCATCCGGATTTTGTAGGGCCCCAATGGTGGACAGATCTGGATATCATCATGGATGAGGCGCGTAACCGGAAGATGAAAGTGTGGATTCTGGATGATTCTCATTTTCCTACAGGATATGCCGCTGGCAGAATCAAGACGGATTATCCCCAGTACCAGAAGCAGTTTCTGAAAATACATCAACAGGATTTCGTCGGACCCCAGCTTCAGGCGGGAATTCTGGTGAAATGGGCGCTGCAACGACCCGGCCAGAGAGGTATTAGTGTTGGAGTGGAGCAAGTAAAGTCGGATCATGAGGGAGAACAAAAGCAAGTCTTCTCGGCTAAAGATCGGATTGTTGGTGTAGTTGCCGCTCGCAAAACGGGACCTGATGAGATTGATCCCGATTCCCTGGTTGATCTGACCTCACAATTACATGAAGGAACGGTGCAATGGGATCTGCCTGAGGGGCGTTGGAGAATCTTTACGCTGGTTCTTACCTATGATGGAGGGGAAAAAGCAACCGAAGGATATCTGAATCCAATTGTGCCCGAAGCCACACAGGTGCTGATTGATACGGTGTACGAGGCACATTATGATCGATACAAAGATGATTTTGGATCGACACTGGCTGGATTTTTCTCGGATGAGCCAAGGTTTGGCAATGTAAAAGGACCACTGGCTTCCATCGGACGCCTAGATATGATTCTTCCGTGGTGTGAAGATTTGCAGGACATGTTAAAGCAGGAAGGATCCGACGATGATGTTATTCGTTCACTCCCCTTGTTGTGGGCGAATGCAGGTGTGAAAGGACAAGAGATGCGCTATCGCTACATGGATCTGATCACTCGATTATACGCAGAACATTTCACGGACAGATTGGGAGAGTGGTGTCGCGCCCATGGTGTAGAGTACATTGGGCATGTCATTGAAGACAATAACGCTCATGCAAGACTCGGTTATGGTACAGGGCATTTCTATCGCAGTCTGTGGGGGCAGGATATGTCCGGCATTGACGTGGTGCTTCATCAGATTCTGCCAGGCATGGATGATGGCTATTACAAATCATTCACATCCACTGGATGGGACGGTGAGTTCTTCCATTATGGAATGGCGAAGATGGGAACCTCACTCGGACACCTGGACCCTAAGAAGCACGGTCGTACCATGTGTGAATTGTACGGTGCATATGGGTTCGGAGAAGGGCTGAAACTGATGAAATGGCTAACGGACCACATGCTGGTACGGGGTGTGAACCATTTTGTGCCACATGCATTTTCGCCGAAAAAGTATCCTGATCCAGATTGTCCACCTCATCTATACGCGAACGGATATGATCCGCAGTATCGGTATCTGCCAATACTAACTTACTACATGAACAGAGTAAGTCATCTGTTATCGGATGGTGTGCATGTTGCACCGGCAGCCATTCTGTATCATGCAGAAGCGGAGTGGGCTGGAGAGTATATGTTGTTCCAGAAGCCCGCGAGAGAGCTTACGCAGAACCAGATAGATTTTGACATCGTTCCATCGGAACTGGTGATCTCGGCGCAGGTGAAAGACGGAAAACTCCAGATGAACCGTGAACAGTTCCCTGCCCTGATTATCCCTTATGCCGAAGCGCTACCGAGTCAATTAATTACTCAACTGGTTGCCTATGCCGAAGCCGGTTTACAGGTCTATTTCGTGGATAGACTTCCTGCTCGAAGCAGTGAAGGAGAGGATTGCACGAGCGAGTTGTCAGATCTGAAGAAGCATAAATCTGTGAGTATTGTTGCACTAGATGAACTGGCGACGCGCCTGCGGAGTGACCATGTGTATGAGATCACCGTTTCGGAATACCAGCCCTACTTGCGTTATTACCACTACCGTCATAACGACGGTGAGGTATATATGTTCTTCAATGAAGATCCGGCAAAAGCGATTGAGACCACGATTACCGTTCCGGCTTTGAAAGGCGTGGATGAGATGTACATCTATAATGCTTTTGCGAATACACTCTCACCACTTCACACCAGCATGTATGGAAACAAGCAATCATTCTCCTTGAGGCTCGAAAAATATGAATCTGTGTTGATTGTGCAGGGGACTGCACTGAGTGAGGAGATCGCGGAAGTCTCAACTGCACATTGTTCATACACCAACCTACACGAGATTACAGGAGAGTGGAAGCTCTCCTTGGCAACGGCTAAGCAATACCCGGAATTCTCTGCATATGGGACATGTGCTGAACTTACTTCACTTGCCGTACCGACGATGTTACCCGAGTTCTCGGGGACCGTGCGATATGAGATAGAGTTCGATATGCACGAAGTACCGGCAGCAGCGCGGCTGGTCATTCATGAACCGTACGAAGTAGCTCAAGTGTGGCTGAATGGGCATGATATCGGAACGCGAATCTGTCCGCCTTATGCGTACGAAGCAAGCGGATATTTAGAACCAAAGGGCAACAGACTTGTGATTGAAGTGACGAATACGCTTGTAAAAGAACAGCAAGATTTCCTGTCCCAGTTCCTGATTCAGGAACCGACAGGTATTGTAGGTAATGTCTATTTACAGTACTGAGAATAGATATGGAATGCACATTGAATGCACACGAGCTTATTTGTTCATTCCATATCTCACCCATGAAGGAGTGAGCAGGCATGGATCATCGTCAACTGGCAACGGATGTGTTACGCAGTGTCGGAGGCAAAGAAAATATCAATAAGGTTACCCACTGTGTAACCCGGTTGAGATTCGAACTCAAAAACAGCAAAATCCCCAATGCCGAAGAGATCAAAGCAATGGATGGCGTGCTGACCGTTATTCAGCAAGGAGGACAATATCAGGTGGTCATCGGGAATCAGGTTGTTCCCGTATTTAATGAGCTGTCTTCCCTCCTGGGAGACATGAGCAATACTGAATCCTCCAATGAGGTACAAGGTGAGAAAAAAAGTCTCTTTGACCGCTTCACATCCATGATTTCCGGTGTTTTTATGCCTGTTATGGGAGCGCTTGCAGCAAGTGGTATTATTAAAGGATTGCTGGCTTGTCTATCTGCATTCGGTGCTCTGACGGCAACGGATGGAACGTATATCGTACTGAATGCTATCGGTGATGCACTGTTTTATTTCTTCCCGATTTTCCTGGGTAGCTCCGCCGCCAAATACTTTGGCTTGAATCAATATGTGGGAATGATTATTGGAAGTTCCATGGTCTACCCCGCGCTAGTGAGTTTTGTAGGCTCTGAGCAGCAGTTGACCTTCCTCAGTCTGCCGATGAATATCATGAATTACACATCATCCGTATTCCCTGCAATTGTTGCAGTATGGTTTGCATCCCTGTTAAATCGTGTTATTGAGAAGCGTATCGCGCAAGGTTTTAGATATTTTCTGGCTCCATTTATCGTACTCTTGGTTACGGTGCCACTGACACTGTTTATCATCGGTCCTGTAATCACATACCTCAGTAACGGTCTTGCTGATATTACAACGGCTATCTACAATTTTAATCCGATTCTTGCTGGACTTGTATTGGGTGGACCATGGATTCTGATCGTCATGTTTGGTTTGCACTGGGCCTTTATCCCAATCTTTATTAACAACATGGCAACTGTTGGTTACGATTCTGTGATGGGGTTACTGGCAGCGAATCAGTTTGCGATGGCAGGCGCAGCCTTGGCCTTTGGACTGAGAGCACGGGATAAACAGCTGAAAACACTGGGTATTTCAACGGGTGGCACAGCATTGCTCGGTGTGAGTGAACCTGCACTTTACGGTGTACTGCTTCCTCAAAAAAAACCGCTCATAATGGCGATTATTGGTGGTAGTATTGGTGGAGTGATCGGTGGAGCCTTTTTGTCCAAAGTTTATGCATTTGCTCCATCCGGCGTATTCGGTATTCCTGGTGCAGTCAATCCTCAAGGCATTGATCCCGGCTTCTATGGTTATGTGTTGCAAATGGCGGTGGGTCTGGTGGTTGGTTTCATTTTGACCTATCTGTGGGGATACCAAACCCGCACCAAATCCGGCGAGTTAGCAACGCAAGGCACAACGGATTCCGTATCTGTTTCCGGTATTGAGGAAACGGATGAAGGTTCAAGTTCATCTGTTACGAAAGCAGAGATGACGGTGTATAGCCCTGTTACTGGAGAGGTTGTTGACCTTGCAAGTGTTGCAGATGAGGCGTTCTCTAGTGAAGCGATGGGCAAAGGAATTGCAATTATCCCTTCAAACGGAACGATTGTATCTCCTGTTAAAGGTGTAGTTACCACGATAACCAAATCAAGACATGCGATTGCAGTCATTGCCAACGATGGTGTGGAGGTTCTGATCCATGTTGGCCTTGATACGGTCAAACTGAAAGGCGAGGGCTTCTCTCTCAAAGTCCAAGAAGGTGATTTGGTGAATGTCGGTGATGTCCTGATGGAAGTAGATTTGGCGAAAATTAAAGAAAGAGGTTTTGAATTGATTACTCCGCTGATAATAACGAACTCTGACAATTATGTGTCAGTAAGTCGGATGGGGGCACAAAATATTTCTGCGGGTAGTCCAGTAATTACAATAAAAGTGTAGAGGCAACTCCTTATGTTCTTTAACTCAATGAAGATGATTATCAAGCTCGCTCGCATAGCGGGCTATTTTTTTAAAGTCAAGAGATCATATAAATTGACATTAGCTCAATAACAGCACTATGTGTTATGCTGTCCAGGGACAAGAACATATTCCCATTGAAGCCGTTATTTTAGCGGCTTTTTTGTTTTATCGGTACAAGTTCGTGTCCCGAGCCAAGGACAAGAACTTGTACCGATTACCGAAATGGACAAGAAGATGGTCCGATTACCGATTAGATGAATATCTAAGTAAAAAGTACATTCAGGTAAGGCTTTATTAGGACAAATACAAATTATACAATTGTCACGTCAAGATGAAGCAACTGAGTTTCTGAGGGTAAACACGGGTTGCTAAGGATTACATTAGTGAGATTTCATAATAAAACTAGCCGTTGAGGGACAAGAACTTGTTCCCATTTCCGATTAGACAAAGACCTAAATAATGAGTAGATACAACTCATAAAGACTAAAGTCTTATATACACGATGATTTTAAGCGGAATTGTTTCCATCCACCTCATTACTTCCTGGTTCTGTTGAACTCAATTTTTCTATCATCTTTCTGATACATGGCATAAAAACATTTAAAATGGCCCCACTGAAGCAGACAGCCAGTGCAGTTCCTATACCTATGGGTCCACCAAAAATGAATGCCGTGAACAGAAGTACAACGTTAATCAGAGTTCTCGAATCTCGAAAAAAATATATTCGTTCGAGTTATTTTTTTTAGTGAGAGTGTTAACCGATCGATCGGAATCGGTGCAAAATTGGTCTGTAGATACATGGCCGTTCCTATTCCTGCAACAACCAAAACGCAGCCGAAACACAAAAATTTGAAAAACAATCTGATTGTATGGTCAAGGTAATGCCAAGAGTTAGAATTAAGATATCTATTGCATAAATTAAACATTGATTTACACGTGATAATGGCATCATTTCGATGATAAATCTTTTACCATTAGATAATGCGGAATTCCATCTTCCATAAATACATCGGAGGTAGTCTGGTATCCTAGCTTGTGATAAAATCCCTCTGCATGTGTCTGTCCGTGTAATTTAACTTTGGATATTTCTTTATTTTCTGCAATTTCTTCCAGTGATGTAACGATTAATTTACCGAGACCATATTCGCGATAAGGTTTTAAGATACATATTCGATCTAATTTACCTACGCCATCTCGAATAATAATTCTGCCTGTTCCGGCGGGTAGTTCATTAAAATAGACCAGGATGTGCTCACACTGTCCATCTAAATTATCATAATCATCAAACTCATCTTCAATTGGTACATTTTGTTCTTTCACAAACACTTCTTCTCTTATTTGAAAAGCGATGTTGAGCCCCTCAATTGAGTCTATTTTTTTTGATTTCATTTCTTATAATCCTTTCAGAAATTCATTTTGTAATTAAAAACAAATTAAACATACTTTTAGAATGATTATAAACGATAATTTTTTTGTTGTAAATACAACAAAAAAAGAGGAGCTAAAGGACTACGATTACAAAAAACGATCTCAATCCATGTAACCGATATGTTGACTGATCGTTCCCAAGTAGCTATATTTGATTTGGAAAAGTCATTAATCTGACTCCTAGTTTTCAAACACCTAAGAATCAATGTATTCTTTTTCAAGAACGATCGTTTTATTAAAATGAATGCCACTGTACACGACAGTAGGGGGAAACTAATATAAGATAGAATTCTCAGAGGTCAACCAGAGTAATTCGGTAAAAGAAACATTGCCATTTTGTAACATGATTTCAATAAACGTTTATAAAGTGACCTAAGTTACATGGTTATTAAGCCTTAAAGTTTTAGTGATACTTTGTGACATAATTTAAGGAGGCAATTAGATGGAAAAATCAGCTTTTGAACATTTCAAATGGATTAATGAAAGCAAAGCAACCTTTGAGAATGACAAATTGATTATTGAGGCAACTGCTAAATCCGATTTCTTTAATAATTGTGGACCTGGACCCGTTTCAGAAGAAGGGATCACACCAGAGAGTCTTGCCAATGCACCTTTTTATTATCAAGAAGTTACGGGGGATTTTGTAATGCGTGCTCAAGTCTCCCATGGATTTAAGGACACTTATGATTCAGCAACACTTATGATTATGCAGGATTTCCAGGTGTGGGCTAAAGCTTGTTTTGAAAAAACAGATTTTGATACACATGCAGTAGTTAGCGTAGTAACAAATCAAACATCGGATGATGCAAACGGGTCCAATATCGACAGTGACACCATTTGGCTACAAATAGCACGAGTCGGCAATTCCTTTGCATTCCACTATTCACTGGATGGTCTCAAATATGTGATGATGCGTTTCTTTACACTACCAGTGGAAGAGACCATTAAGGTTGGCCTTGAAGCACAGGCGCCATTAGGAGAGGGTGGACCACGGACTTTCCAGAACTTCTCGTTAGTCAATAAAACTGTTAAAAATATTCGTTTTGGCGAATAACCTAAATACAACCTGCAATGCAGTTTTAATTGGTGCTGTCGAGGGACAAGAACATATTCCCATTAAAGTCGCTATTTTAGCGGCTTTTTTATTTATCGGTACAAGTTCTTGTCCCGAGCCAACAATACCTACAATGTCGAGGGACAAGAACTTGTACCGATTACCGTATTGGACAAGAACATGTTCCTATTGCCGATTAGGCGTGTATCTAATCGTCATCTTGCCCTTCAATTCCTTAAACTAACGGGCAAGATAGTTTAAGCGTGAACCGTACCACAAGAAAGGGCAGTTTTTTTATTGTACTATACACCGATTAGGTTTGAATGCCAGACTCATTCTTTAGAATAGGACGTAACCCCCTTTGAGTAGAGGTTGTCCACTAACTTGAAAAACTCTTCTGACGATAAATCCTTTTGTCGCTGGAGCCAAAGACGAAATAAGGAAAGGGAGGTTGACAGGTAAAACTCAATCAAGTATGGCGTTAAGGCAGGGTTTTGCGGAACATTTAATTCCAACTGATTTAGAGTAATTTCTTTTTTAAGCGTTTTAAAAAACGGGGACTTCCATAATCACCTAAAAGGGCATGGAGAACCAAAAGATGTTCTTTTTTGTCCAGACAATGGAGCGCATCTTGAACCGTATGCATCGATAGCTCTTTTTTCGCAAAAAATCTTCTTTTATGTCGTTCAATAAGTCATTTTCAAGAGCATCTAACAATTCGTAAATATCAGTAAAGTATTGATAAAAGGTGCTACGGTTATATCCTGACTTATTCGCAATTTCCTGAACTGAAATTTTCTCGATTGGTTTTTGGCTATATAACTAACAAAAAACTCCAACAAAGGTTTGTCTTGTTTTCTCTGTTATTTTAGGTTGCTTTTTCATGTTTTTTCCTCCTATTAACGTCTAAGAATATCATCCGACAAATATTCTATGAAATCCCTATTCCTTGGGTTGTGTCTGGGTAAGGAAGGAGATTGCAAAGCGTTACTATTGCAACTTCTTAAACGGCTATTGTCAGGAAAATACTGTGAGTCAAGCTTGGTTAAACAAAATCCCATTATTTATTAATTTTAGGCAAGCTAGAGTTTTAGCCGCGCTCTATAGAAGCAGAGATTCTAACGCTCTATTATTGAAACATTAGATGTTGAATTTGCTCTTACAGTGTTTGGGTTTTGATTGGTACTGTTGTCAATAATCTGAGACCTATTAACCAGACCTATTCTGTATCACAAACAAATAAGGAGGATATGGTTGAACAACAATTTAGAGACTTTTCTAAAAAATGTCCCTTTAGAACTACCTCGTTTGTTATACATATATAAACTTCATCGCGAATACCTGGGAGGTGCCTTAAAGAAACATGTATGAGGAAACTGAATACAGAATTAAAAGAGTACAAGCGGGCGAAACTCAGGAATACGTTTATATCGTTCAAAAATACCAAAAACAGATATTTATGTATTGCTGGAGACTTATTTCAAACAAACAGGAAGCTGAGGATGCTGTTCAGGACGTTCTGGTTAAGGCCTATGAGAAAATAGATGCCTATAAACCTGAGGTGAATTTCTCCGCCTGGCTCTACAAAATAGCCTATCATCACTGCATAAACATAATCCGTCGAAAAAAAATGCAACAGAAATGGAAGTTCAGACTAATGGCTCAAGATCAAACTGCCATTAGTCCTGCAGAGATGCTGGATAACCAACTCTTTAACGAACCACTAAGCCGGGCGCTTGAAAAACTAAATGTGGTTGAACGGAACCTACTGATTCTGCGCGTTTTTGAAGAAAAATCGTTTGTAGAAATAGCTGAAATTTTGAATAAAAGTCCCGATGCCGTCAAGAAAAAGTTTGCTAGAACCAAAATCAAACTCAAAAAATGGATGAAACCAAAGGAGGAAGAACTATGCCAAAATTACAACGTACTTCTCAAAACGAAAACCTGAAAGAAATGGATCTCTTGATCCAAGAGGAGTTTCAGAATTTTGATGTCACTGACAAAGTCATGACTCGGGTCCATAAGCTGGCAGTTCACAAGAGAGGCTTGCATGCCAGAGCACAAGTTCGTCAAAGATTCGTGGTTTCCGGTCTAACCGCAATGTTCGTTCTTGGAGTATCAGTGACAGGGTATGCGGCCTCACAATATATTGAATTCCTTAACAATAAAGGAGAGGTGGTACTAAACACTGCCGCCGCCAAAGAGCCTACTGACTTTGTTACCAATTACACAAAAAGACTGGGCTTTTACACAAATCAGATTAAAGAACAATTGCAACCTGGGGATTATGTAGCCTATTATGTCAAAGATGAGTTAATTAACAACGCGGATAAATTAACCCCCGTAAAATTTGAATATAAGTGGATCGAGTATTCAAATTTTAGCAGTTTGCAAGCTGAAATTACACGGACGCAAGCTCCAGTTTTAAAATCAATAACGCAACTTCCTCAAGGGTACCAGTTTGATTACGGATACGTTTATCCTGCCGATCTTTATACAAACCATCTGGCAGATGCTGCTTACCTGAAGTTAACAGACGACCTTAGAAGACAAGCTGAATCTTCTTCGGATGGGCAACGGGTCTATATTCAAAAACTGAATTGGAACAAGGCTGATTTCTCTTTGGCACGCTATGTCAAGGGGAAGAACGTTGTAACTGTAATGGCAACAAGAATATTCCCCGACTCCAAAGTGACCATATTCCAGGACGATCACGCTAAATCCGAGAAGCTGAACATCCAAGGTAATGAGGTCTATTATATTCAATCCGATATTAAGGATAGGGAAACTAATTCCGTTCCTTACCATCGGATTGGATGGAGGGACCATCACAATCATTTGTTGTATGAAATATCCAATAATGGGGACAGTAATTTAGGTAAAAAGGATCTGGTCAAAATTGCTGAAGAGATGCTTACATCTCCTTAGTGTTCTAAACAACAAAGGGATAAACAAGGCACTTTAGACATTTTACTGAAGGACCCAAGTAATCTTCCAGCCAGTTATAATTTGAATAAAGCTAACAAAACCTATAAGGCAGTATTATTAATGGAGGAATATGTACAGGAAGGGCCATCCCACAAAGGAGGATGGCCTTTAAACTTGCCGTTAAACTGTTAGTTATTATTTGTCGCGGGACGAGAACTTGGTTCCTTTATATAGAATACTTTATCTCTAAAAGGGAGGGGAAACATTGCATAATATGATGAATAAGAGACAATTTATTGAGATGACAGTTAAAGAACAACGTTCAGTAGTATTTAAAGTTAATATTCAAGATGAATTTTTCCGTGGTGTTTCTAAAGAATTAAATGAGGGGTGTCTATTTGTTGAAACAGAAGAAGGCATAAACATAAAAATTGAAATGGATGACATCATTGAAATTTATGCTATCAAATCTTCATCTCCAGGACATTTTGAAGCAAACTAAAATTAATTGCTCTTAATAGGAGGATTTTTATGAATTTAAGTGAACTTTGGAATCATTTTAAGGCAGATAAACGAATTCAAGGGTTGAGCCTGAATACATTGCGTGCGTATGCTTTACAACTCAAGATGTTGGTTTCTGATCTAGGGGATGTCGATATTTCGGGAGTAACTCTAAATCTCCTGAAGGAATACTTAGCAAAGCAATCTGATCGTCTAAAACCAAGCAGCCTAGGGCACGGTATCCCTTTTGTACGTTCCTTATTTTGCTTTGCACATGAAGAAACCTATCTATCTAGCAATCCTTCTATTAAACTGCATGAGCCAAAACATGGAGAAGCGGGTATTTAAGTTTTTGATGGAAGAAGATGTGATTCATTTAAAGATCTCTTTTCAGACCTTACGGGAAGGAGTTTAAATTAAAATAGTATGCCTTCATAAACTGTTAAGAATTGCTCTCTATAATTCAAACTGTAAGCATTAAAACAAATTATTAGGAGGGCATTAATATGAAAAAAAAGAGTTTGAAGTGGGTTGGATCAACAGCATTATCACTTGTACTGGTAACTAGCATATTACCAGTGGCAGGGGCGACTGGTGTGTCTAAAGTTAATAGAGTTACGGAAGTGAATGGAACTGTGACTACAAAAAGTGAGAAAAACAATGTATATGTAGAGAGTGAGTTCGCCACGCTAAAAAGAGTTGTATTGACACAATCTGAAGCTTTTATGCACTTCAATTTTGATGATTTTCCAGAAGGAGACATGCCTATGCCTGAAGGAGGCATGTCTATAATGAATACGGATCCGGCAGAGGCACAGAAAAAGTGGGAAAAAGAGCGTGAAGATCTTAAAAAGGTTCTTGAAAAATACGGGGTTGAGGTTCAACGTCCACGCCTTTTAACTGAAAAGGAAAAACAACTAGGGGCTGTGAAAGATGGCATTACAGGTGGCGAAGGAGTAACTAATTTCTTTGTCAGAGATCCATTCTTCACAATCGGAAATCATCTAATTGAAGGTTCATTTAAATCGGCTTACCGGAGACTTGAGGTTTTACCTGTTAGAAGTATTCTGGATAAGGAAGCAGCCCAAAATAACGTTCCGCATGTAGCTGTCCCACAACCAGACGTTTCTAAAGGAATCAACTCTGCTGCCGGTCCTTACCTTGAAGGTGGAGATATCCTCGTGTATGGAAAGACTGTATTCGTCGGTAATTCTGGTCTAGCTTCAAACAAAGCCGGTATTGATTGGCTCAGAAACTATTTGACACCATCAGGTTATAAGGTGGTTGAGGTGAAGCTAGAGCCTGGCACATTGCACCTGGATTGTGCTATCAGTTTTGTAAGAGATGGATTAATGATTGTTAGCATGGATTCGTTAGCCAATGGGCTCCCAGAAGAACTTAAAAATTGGGACAAAATCGAAGTGAGTTACAAGGATGCTCAAGATTTGGCGGTAAATGGATTGCCAATCAGTAGCACAGTATATGTTACGGACATTGCATTCAAAAATACAATTGGAAAAGAGCTTGAGAAAAGAGGAATCAAAGTAGAATATGTTGATTACGAAATTTCTCGTTCTTTCGGCGGAGCTTTCCGTTGCAGTACACAGCCATTGCTTCGCACGGATAGCTAAAAGTTAAATCAAGTATGAGGTGAACTATGACAAGCCGGATTTTAGTGGTTGAAGATGATCAGGAAATTCGTGATCTGCTACGTATGTCTCTTGTCCGTGAAGGTTATGAAGTAACAACAGCTAAAGATGGAGAACAGGGAATTGAATTAGTAAATGAGTCATTGGATTTGGTGATTCTGGATATTATGATGCCTGGAATAAACGGACTGGAGGCTTGTATACGAATCAGAGAACGATACAATGTTCCTATTCTTTTTCTAACTGCTAAATCCGGAACTTTGGACAAAACGGAAGGTTTGCTTGCTGGTGGAGATGATTACTTAACTAAACCTTTTTCTGTACAGGAGCTTCTGGCAAGAGTTATTGCTTTGTTGCGTAGGTATACGATTTATCAAGATAAAAAGGATTATGGCGAAACATTTCTTATCGGAGGACGCTTAAAAGTAAGTGAACAATTTAACGATGTATGGAAAGGCAGTCAGAAGATTGAGCTTTCCGATCTGGAGTACGGTCTACTTAAACTGTTGATGACCAGAAGAAATAAAATTTTCTCTGCCCAAAATATTTATGAGAGTATTTGGAAGGAACCTTATTTCTACAGTTCAAATAATACGGTAGTAGTACACATCCGAAAATTACGATTGAAAATCGAAGAAGATCCAGCAAAACCAGCGTATATCTTAACGGAATGGGGAAGAGGTTACCGTTTTGGCCACTCATAAACTTACTATAACTAAAAAGTTGACTGTTTTAATAATTATTGCTCTCACCATAAGTGTTCTTTGTTTTTTACTTTTGCAGTCCATAAGCAATCGGGTTATGGATCATTATTTTACTTCTGATGAGCGTTTAAAGTCCGAATCTCAAGTTTACGTCCAAAAATTTTCAGAATATGTTTCAGCAAACGATCTGTCAACGACAGATCGTATTGCGTTTTCAGACTGGATTAAAAGTCAGAAGAGTAATTTATTTTTATACGTATTTCAGAACCAGGTGCTTCAATATGATTCCTTGTATCATGCTGATGACGAAGGAGCATATGGAAGTCAGCCTGAAACTGATTATGATCGACGGAACTCTTACCCAGTACAATTTAAGGATGGGACAGGTAACGTTTCAATCTATGGATTTTATTTTTCCCACTACTATAATGTGGCCTACATGCTTGAAATATTGCTGTCCGCAATGTTATTTATAACCATTGTTTTATTTGGAATACGTAGAGGGATCAAATATTTACGCACAATTAATAATGAAATTCATATCCTTGAAGGCGGCTCATTAGACTATTCTATAACGGTACGAGGGTATGATGAATTGGCGATGATTGCGGAAAGTATAGAGGAACTACGTAAAGCATTTTTAGGCAGGTTAGAAAGGATAGAAAATTTGCAAAATGAGAGTAGAAATCTCGCAACCGAAATGTCTCACGATATGCGTACGCCACTGACATCTCTCATCATGTATTTAGAGTTTGCCCGTAATACACCAGAAGATTTATGTGTAGAAACAAGGTATCAAATCGAGAGTGCGTATCAAAAGGCTCTCCAACTTAAGAATCGTACAGACGATCTGTTTTCATATTTTTTATTAGATAAAGAGAGGGAGGCAGACTTAGTAACCCTTTCAGTTCGGGAATCAATTCATGATGTATTGTCAGATATTACAGCTGTACTTCGAGCGGAAGGATTTCAGGTGCTTGTAAATGCCTCCCCTACGGATGTCATAATTATAGTGGATATGGAAAATATTGGACGTGTATTTGATAATTTTCTGTCGAACATACTAAAATATGCAGATCGAGAGCAAAAAATTAATTTATTTACTTATATAGAAGATAATCATTTTGTGATTTGTGTAGAAAACAAATTAAAAATAAATAATGAATCTGTAGAAAGTTATAAATTGGGTGAAAAAATCATAGAAAAAGTTATGCATCGGATGATAGGACAATTCTCTTCATCTGAAGATCAAGAGAATTACAAGATTATCCTGAAATTTAAAATAAGTCGAGCTTTTAAATAGCTACCTAAAATTGCATGTAACGTGTTTTCGTAAATCTATCACGTTTACTGTATTCAATTCGTTCGACGATGAAGTTATGCACGGAGTTGTTACGACAAAACGGGTAATTCTGTTGGAAGAAGGTACAGCAGAGATGAAAGGGCTAATGGGCAGTAAAGGGGCTCAACGAAGCGAGCACTGGAAATCTGCCATAAAGATCCAGCCACAACTCATGTTCACCTTTATAATTGGAACTGATGAAGTGAAAGAACTGAAGGTAATGGCCCATGCTGAGCGATCGACGACAGGATGCCCTGACATCACGAGAATCAACATTTTTCCAGCCCATTCCAAAATGAATTGTCGAGGGACAAGAACATGTTCCCATTGAAGTCGCTATTTTAGCGGCTTTTTTATTTTATCGGTACAAGTTCTTGTCCCAAGCAAAGGATAAGAACTTGTACCGATTGCCGATTAGGTGTATATCTAAATAATCAGCATATGCACTTATTTGGGAGCAACTATAAGAATAATGTTACATTAATTAAATCCAAACCCCCGAGTTAGCTGTCTATATAACAGGAGGTGAACGACAATGATCGATGCACAGCAACAAATCAACGCCGCACAAAACGGAGATCACGATGCCTTCGTATCTCTTATAAAGGATCGAACGGATAAGCTGCACCGAGTGGCTCGCCATTATGTACGGGAGTCCAAAGATGCGGAGGATATCGTTCAGGATGCCCTCGTTAAGGCTTATGAGTCACTGCAAACGCTGCAGCAAGCCGAAGCGTTTGAGAGCTGGCTTACCAGAATTGTGGTGAACCGGGCGCTCAATCATTTGAAGAAATCCAAGCGTGTTCACCTGAGCGAAGACCCGCAGGCGCAAGAGCCACTGGTCGTTAATGATATCGATCAAACCCTGGATCTGGAGCGTGCATTGGCCAGTCTGAATCCGAAGCTGCGTCAGCTCCTGTTCTTAAAATATAAGAAGGACCTGACCCAGCAGCAAATCGCCCATCTCCTGGATATGCCATTAGGTACTGTAAAAACACAATTACGGAAGGGGCTGGAACATTTGCGCAACGAAATGGCTCAAGATTTTCTCGAACGAGACCTGGATACATTACGCCTGCAGTTAAGACAACAGGCAGAGCACCAGTTTGCCGTTTCACCGGATTATGATCTGATCGTCAATGACTATCAAGAGAACACCGGGAGGGGAACAGGGAAGGGAGAAGCGGGATTCTTATGGGTTAAAACGGGGAGTGATGACGCCGTTTCTGCCACGCTCTCCAGGGACGGCAACTTGCTAGACTATGCCATTTCCTGGGCCTCATTGGACAACGAGACACGGATATCTGAGGAGGAGCTCAAACAGCAGGCAGAGCAATTCCTGGAAGATCATTATCCCGGCGCACTGCGTGATTTTCCGTATTGTGAGATGGAGTGGATGGAAGGGATGTTTGTGTACACACGACAGCAGAAGGCGATGGGGCTGCCGCTTCCTGAGACGGGATGCCTGATTATGGTTCATCCCAGCGGTCGCGTGGTCGGATTTAGGTACTATGGAACCGTTCCAGGGCCAGCACTCCCAACCATGATCACACCAGAAGAGGAACAGATGGCGTGTATGAAGGCGAATTTTTTGCTACATGTGGAATATTGCGTATTGGACAAAGCCGTGTACACGGATGGTGACGATCAGGTCCATCTTGTTTATGCCCCCCGAAGTAGAGGGCTAATCTATACTGCATCATCACAGGAGGAAGTTCCGACAGCCTATAGGGCAGAAGCTGTCCCCTCTGACCCAAGAACTCTGGACGAGTGGCCAGGTGAGTTCCCGCCCGCACGAAGCCTAGAAGAGTGGATTGGCGTAGACAACGACCAATTTCAGTTAGTACAAGACGACAATATTGGCTCGAACACCAAGTTGATGGTGTGGAAGCAACAGAATGAAGAGCGTCCAGCCAAGAATGACCGGTCTTGGAAGGCCTATTGGGCTGATCAGATGGAGGGAGCAGTCAAGGCGCGAGTAGACAGCCAATCCGGACAACTGATTGACTTTGTTTCGCATGGTAAGTCAGATCAACTAGCTCCATTAACCTGGGATCGAGACGCATGTATAGAAGTAGCTATGGACTATGTCCGAGGACTAGCAACCGAAATGTTGCCGTATCTCAAGCTTCTAACTGAAGAGACCGACGACGAAGATCGTTTGGAAATCATTCGCTTTGGTGTATATGTTCAAGACGTATCTGTCAGGGATGAATGCTATCAACTAGCTGTTGACCGCTCTAATGGGAGGGTCAAAAGTTTGATGTCCCCCTCCATAAGGCCAGAACAGTTAAAGAAGCTGGAGACCGTGCCTTCATTTGATTACCATACAGCTATCCTCCGATGGACGGCACAGGCCAAGCTGCGTCTGCAATGGGAACGGATGCACAATGCTAGGGCGGAAGAGGCCCCGTACGAACTAGTGTATCGAATGATTGGTAGCGAGCACGAGCGGACGCCCGAAGTGCTTGATGCGCATACGGGGAAGTTATACGAAAATACTTTTTACTGACAAACAAAAACATCTAGCCCGAAACTAAGGGCTGGAAGGCATTCAAAAGCCTGCGGACGTAGAACAGCATTTTAAAAATAGACGTTTAACACAACGTTCTATCATATTAATTGTGTCCATTGAATTTTAAAAACGCCGAACTCGGAATATGAGTTCGGCGTTTTAGGTAGATTATACGACGGAGGGGTGGGAGTTAAAACTACAAACTCATGTCGAGGGACAAGAACATCGTCTGATTTCCGATTAGATGTATACTTAAGTAAAAAGTACATAAGCCCTCATTAGTACCAAATAATTTTATATAATAACATTCACATTAAAATATATTACTTATGTAACATTTCTCAAAGAAAGACTCTTAAATTATAGTTCTCTTTTTTGTCTCAGACTCTCAATAAAAACAGGTAGTTATCTGGATAAACTTAATTGAGCGAATAAATGAAATAATAATTGCTTCTCGATCGTGTATGCGATATATTGCATATAAGAATAATTGCAATGAGGATGAAAACAATGCCAATTCCTAAAAATTTTTCCTTACCAGTCCGTATGTCCGCAAAAGAAAGAGCGTTTTCTCAGATTCAGCGATGGATCATTGATGGAACACTGCAACCAGGTGAAAAGCTTATTGATGCGGAAATGGCTGAATCGCTTGGAGTCAGCCGGACACCGATTCGGGAGGCATTTCAGTTACTCGAAGTTCAAGGCCTCGTGTCTATGCATCCAGGAAAAGAAACAAAAGTAACGAATATTGAGAAAAACGATATTTTTAAGATGTATTCAACCATGGCTGCTCTTCAGGCTTTGGCTGCTGAAATCACCGCCCAAACTATTGTTCCAGAACAGATTGAGAAACTAAGATCACTAAATTTGGAATTTGCAAGTTCCATTAAGAATGGCCAAGTTTATCAGGCTATGGAGGTGGATGAGCAATTTCATAATTATATTGTGGAGCTCTCAGATAATCCTTATGTAGCTACATTTAATACATCTCTTCAGATTCACATTAGGCGATTTAAATACGTATTTTTAAAACAACCTATTACGGCTACACTAGCTTCAGTTGAAGAACATGATCAGATTATTAAAGCTTTTGAAGGCAAAAATAGCAACGATGCCCATAATTTAATGAAACAAAATTTTATTCGACCGATGCAGGAACTGAACGAAATACTTTGAAATGAGGGAAGAAACATGGAAAATAAAAAAGATCTTCGCATTCGAAGCAAGGTAATCAGTGAAGGTGCTAACCGGGTACCGAACAGAGCGATGCTGCGTGCAGTTGGATTTCAAGATGAGGATTTTAAAAAGCCAATGATCGGAATAGCAAGTACGTGGAGTGAAGTAACACCGTGTAATATGCACATCAATGATTTAGCGGTGCAAGCTAAGCTGGGCGCACGTAATAACGGCGGTGCTCCACTAATTTTTAATACGATTACCGTTTCTGATGGGATCTCGATGGGGCATGGCGG
This sequence comes from Paenibacillus sp. FSL M7-1414, assembly GCF_038003195.1. Lineage (NCBI taxonomy): Bacteria > Bacillati > Bacillota > Bacilli > Caryophanales > Paenibacillaceae > Paenibacillus > Paenibacillus sp. FSL M7-1414. The sequence goes on from NZ_JBBOOS010000001.1 coordinate 3,777,722, forward strand.
ATGTTGTTCTCGCTACCAAGTCGGGAAGCTATAGCTGATTCGATTGAAATTGTGACCGGAGCCGAGCGTTTTGACGGCGTTGTTGCAATCGGTGGGTGTGACAAGAATACGCCTGCATGTTTGATGGCTATTGGACGGATGAATATTCCTTCTGTTTATGTATATGGAGGAACCATTCAACCTGGTAATCTCGACGGTAAAAAAGTGGATATCGTTTCAGCTTTTGAAGCCGTTGGGCAATATCAAGATGGAAAAATAACAGACGAACAATTGCATAAGGTCGAATGCAGTGTTTGTCCAGGTCCAGGGGCTTGTGGGGGGATGTATACCGCTAATACGATGGCCGCAGCTGCAGAAGCAATGGGTATGTGTTTGCCTGGTTCTTCTTCGACATCAGCTATCTCAGCGGATAAAGCATTAGAATGCGAAGCAGCCGGTAAGCAGGTCATCTCACTTCTTGAACAGGAAATCTACCCAAGAGACATTATGACGAAGAAAGCATTTGAGAATGCGATCACCGTTGTTATGGCTCTAGGGGGATCAACCAACGCATTTCTCCATCTGCTAGCTATTGCGCACTCCGTAGAAGTGGATTTAACCTTGGATGATTTTGAACGAATTCGCTTGCGTGTTCCTCATTTGGCAGATCTGAAGCCAAGTGGTCAGTATGTCATGCAGGATTTGAATGATATTGGTGGTGTTTCCGGGGTAATGAAGCTATTGCTCGCTGAGGGATTACTTCATGGGGATTGCCTCACCGTAACTGGTAAAACGTTGGCGGAGAATTTAGCGGAAGCTGCTCCACTACAGAATGATCAAGAGATTATACGTCCACTCAATAATCCGCTTAAACCAAATGGACCACTGGTTGTGCTTCGAGGAAACCTAGCTCCTGAAGGCGCTGTTGCCAAAATGTCAGGCATGAAGATACAACAGTTTTCCGGACCGACAAAGGTCTACGATAGCGAAGATGAAGCGACAGAAGCGATCATGAATGATGAAATTCAAGAAGGGGACGTATTGGTCATACGCTATTGTGGACCGAAGGGTGGACCAGGTATGCCTGAGATGCTTTCCGTTACAGCACTCATTGTAGGGAAAGGTCTCGGTGGGAAAGTTGCTCTCATAACAGATGGTAGGTTCTCGGGTGGCTCGCATGGATTTGTAGTTGGCCATGTATCCCCTGAGGCACAAGTAGGTGGACCGATCTCTTTGCTCCAAAATGGAGATATTATCACCATCGATAGCGACATTCAGGAAATTAAGGTTGAATTGCCAGAAGAAGAGTTGGCCGCTCGAGCGCAAGCTTGGGTACAACCGCCACTGAAAGTGAAATCCGGTGTACTTGCCAAATATGCTAAATTAGTTTCCTCTGCTTCAAGAGGTGCAGTAACAGATTTGATGGAATAGACAATTAAACATTGATGCTACATATAAAATGGGAGGGGAGAAGCTACTACAACGAATGCATGAAGCGCGCTAAACAAAAAAACGCCAGCTTTAGAGATCAAGAATGTCGCAAGAAAAAGATGAAGAATTTAGTTTCATCATTTGAAAATGAAGTGCACCCCCTAGAATAGACATTGGATTAAACCCCTGAGTTTAGCCGATGAAATTCTAGGGGGTGTATTTTTGCTTGTACCGTTTCTCGACTTTCATTAATTGGGGGTTCGCTACGAATAGCAGGCAGGTTCCGGCTAGTGTTTGGATGGTCTAAATCTGGAATGAGTAAATATTGCCAATGCAAGTCGCTAGCCCGTTAGGCAATCCAAACTAGCTGCTTTCAATATTAAATTAAACTCTCGAATGTCGAGGGACAAGAACATGTTCCTATTTCCGGTTAGACGCATAACTAATCGTCATCTTGCCCTTCAATTCATTAAACTAACGGGCAGTATAGTTCCAATATGTGGTACTATTTGTTTGGGCAATGATGGGGCAGGTATGGCGACCACAATAGGTCTTATTAGACATGGGGTTACTGAATGCAATAATCTTAGATCTTAGCAAGGCTCAAGGAATATCTGATATACCGCTAAACGAAGAAGGAATAGAGCAAGCAACTGCACTGACAAAATGACTTTCAAGCTAAGAATGGGATGTCATATTCTCCAGTAATCTAACGAGAGCTAAGCAAACTGCCGAAATCATTCAGCAATGTTTAGGAGTACTCGTATTCAATGATGAACGTATTAGAGAGATTAATTGCGGCCTAATTGAGGGCACCACAGAGGAAGAGCGTATCACTCGTTGGGGAGCAAATTGGAGTGAGCAAAATCTTGGTATGAAGATTTCAAAATGGTCGCAAAGCGAGGTCTAACTTTTCTCGAAAAACTGATTAAAGAATATGTTGATAAAAGAATATTAGTTATAAGTCATGGAGCATTGATTGGGCTATCATTACAACATCTTTTGCCGCAACATTTCCAAAAAACGTATATAGATAATACTTCTATAACCATATTAGACGCGGTGAACCACACTAAAAGTATCGACAAATTTATCGTCGTTAGCAACTATTAAGCTGGATAATACAGTTTCTGGGTCGAATTTGGTTGGCGGTAAGTTAGAATGGGGGGGATAACATATGGAAAAGTACGGAAGTGACAAGGTACGTTTTCTAAAAGAAATAATGGATTTGATGGTACCCATAGAAGGCGGATCAATTGAACTACGCGATTTTCTTAATACAGATAAATGGCTTAGCACTGATTACACTTTATCTAACCCAGGAAGTAGTAAAAAGACTATAACGTGGACTGAAGCTATAGAGCCATTCCATGTAATGAAGTATCCAGTAACACAGCAGTTATATCATTTTGTCATGCATGAAGAAGAAATAGAGCCGATTGTGAGTAAGCTGCCAATTACGGAAGTTTCGTGGATGGATGCTATTGCTTTCTGTAATGAGTTATCGAGAAAGCTTGGCAGGATGGAATGTTACACAGTTACAAACGAAAGTGAGAACATAATATTTAACAAAATAGCGAATGGATTTCGATTACTGTCAGACGCTGAATGGCAGTATGCGTGCAAAGCAGGATCAAAGGGATATCGGTATGCAAGAATTGATCAAATTGCATGGTATCAAGGAAATTCCAATGGATCTGTTCATAAAGTAGGACAGTTGCTTCCTAATCCATGGGGACTTTATGATTTGATCGGTAACGTCTGGGAATGGTGCTGGGATCTATATGATGCTGAACGATATGGGAACTATAGAGTTTTCAGGGGAGGCAGTTGGGCTGAAGTGGAGAACAATTGTGGTTCTACGAGTAGAAGGAAAAGCATGCCCAATTTTAAAATAGATGATCTTGGTTTTAGAATAGCACTTACAAATCCTTGAGAAAACGACACATCGAGTATGCTCAAGTCGTTGAGCTAACGGTAGGTGTTCAACTATCCGGAAACTATAACTTACTGATGACCAGAAGGCAGCCGACGACTAAGATCGGCTGGCTATTAGTCTTTTATGGTAAGATTATAGAATCACCTACAAAGTAAAACTCAATACTCAATGGAGGACACAACAAGTGTCGAGGGACAAGAACATAGTCCTATTGAAGTCGCTATTTTAGCGGCTTTTAGTTGCCCGCATTCTGAAAAGATTTTTTCAAAAAATACTCATATCTACACTAAATCCAAGAAAAAAGTTAAAAAGCTATGAGCAGTGGAGCTACTTTATGGATGATACATATACCTTGTTACCATCGAGAACCAGCCATACGCAGTTACTTATTCGGTGGTCACTTAGCCCGAAATTATATATTATACATCCAAATTAGTTAAATTACAGAAAAGACGATTTACATCTATTTAATTATGGTTAGATCGTTTAATTAAGTAGGTCAAAAATCACACAATAAAATGCGGATAATTAACGCCAACATGATCCCTTTGTGTCCTACCCATTCACATTCTATGATTTCGAGCTGGAATATAGGCAAAATGAAGAAGAAGCTACTATCGGCAGATATAACATTGTTCGGTTGACAATAGAATGTTTTTAACGTGTATCTAAATGTTAAAATCGAATATGGTGGAAATGATGAAGATGTCGATCTCAATTGAAATTCTGGGGGGAACTTAATGTACTCACGATTAGTACAAAACACCGATTTATCAAAACTACTGGCAAAGACATACATTAAATATGGATTAACCAATGATGAATTTATTATCTTAAACGCATACTGCATGCATGAAGGGTTCTATACACCAGAAATTGATTGGGATGAGCTCTCTGAGATGACGCATACAAACAAGATACAACTGAAAAAGATTTTCGCTTCACTCGCTGACCGAAACAAACTTATTTTTGACGGGACTCGGATTGATAACCATGAATTAAGCCTAGCTCTTCAAGCTGTGTATGACACTGTTAAAACAATTGGTGATCGAATTACGGAAAGCATTTATTTTACACAAGGAATGGGATATAACCAAAATAAGCATATGGGCTACGTTGTTTTGATTCCATTCAGAGAGGGTGTAGGCGTTACTCGCAATAACGATGACTGGTCTTCAGTTTCTCAAGAAATGTGGGATAAAGAAGATATGATAAAACTAGCAAATGAGATAAGATCGTTTGCTGAAAAAATTGATGATGAATACGTTTCTGTGTATAACGATAGATTTAAAAGAAATCAGATGTTGGAACTTGAACGTGAAAATGAAAAAAGAGAGGAGGATCATCGGAAGAAACAACAGAGGAAACTGCCTAAACCTGGTTTTGTGATTCTATTCCGTGATTCAGTTAATCGCTATTACTTTTCGTATACAACTACGATTCTACTAGATCAAAAGATGGCAGACATTCGTAATAAACATGGACAAAATAACATTCATTTTGTACATACATTCGAAACTATTGACACTTCGAATTTTATTCATCAGTTTATAAGAAAACAGTTCTCAAACAGGTTAATAGAGAATACTACTTCATATGCGCTTACAGATGACGATGTTAGATTCATCAAGGAAGAAAATTTCCCACCGAATGCCATGAAATGGCTAGAAGGTTAATATGTATCGGCCATTTCTCGCTAATTTAAATGTTACAGTCGAACACAGCCTGGAACTAGCAGTTACGCGTCAATAAACAAGTAACTTATTGGATAAATATAGTTCTTACATGGAAGTCGCTTATAAAGCGGCTTTTTTGTTTGGAACAAGTGCTTTCAAAGAATGGAGTATAGGATATAACTACTTAAATTTATCCATTTATTCAGTAAAATAACTGCAGAATAATTAAAAACGTTCCTGGATAAATTAAATCCCGAGACATCAATGGGCGAAACTGCCAAGTCTATTTGTCGGCAGAAATTTAGATGAGAAAGCCCACCTTATTTTTAACGAACGACAAAGCATGAGAATATAAGAGCGAGAAATAGGAGCGAACAATGATAAAACCAATTGAACCGATCACTCACCCCCCATTCAACCCAATTCACGACAAGCTCTATAATCCGTTTGAGTTACTTGAGCATTTTAATCCGGAAAATGTACTGAGTTTACCTGCTACGCCCGATTTCCAGTGCTTTTTATACTTTCATCAACAAGGGGGGACTACTATCTCGAACCCTTACGCCGCGATGATGGAAGCTTTGCATGACACATCAGTTGTAAGGGAAATGAATGTATTTCTGGCAACAGAGGTGCAGGCAGGACGCCGTCCTGTCGCAATCATGGGCGGGCATCGAGAGCGACGCGGCAGCGATGCATATCGCGAGGTTGCACGAATTGCTCAGAAGCTTTCTGAATCTGGTTTCATCGTTGTTAGTGGTGGTGGACCAGGTTGCATGGAAGCGACTCATCTTGGTGCACTTTTCGCAGGACGTTCAGAAGAATCACTTACATCCGCAATCAATAGGTTAGCGGAAAAACCATATGATGAATTCCCAAAAAACATGCATCACCTCATTGGAAAAGATGGAAGGACAATCAATGAAGATTTGTTAAGTGATCTCCACGCATGGATGCTTCCAGCTTGGAAAATTGCTAATGAACTTAAGGACCAACTTACGCCTCTCAATCGTAGTTTGGCATTGCCGACATGGCATTATGGTCACGAACCATTTACGCCTTTTGCAACCCATGTGGCAAAATACTTCCTAAACAGCATACGAGAAGATGTTCTCCTGACGCTAGCTTCATGCGGCATCGTTTTTTCTGAAGGGCGGGGAGGCACTATCCAAGAAGTGTTCCAAGACGCGGGCCAAGTATACTACCGCGACACAGAAAATAAAGCTCCTATTACTTCAATGTTGTTTCTTGATAGCAAGTTCTGGACAGTTCCGGAAGTCCCAGATGGTAAGGTGCACATACCAGTGTTGGAATTGCTTCATCAACTCTTCGTAGTTAGTGGGAATATGACAGAGGAGGAATTCAAACGCTATATCCGGCTCGTCGATGATGCCGATGAAGTTGTGAACATCATCATTGAAAATGCTCCGTCCGCAAGCGAAGTCGTGCATAAGCTTAGAAGGTTCGGCATCAGTAATATCAATTCAGAGCTCATGGCCGAAAGGGTTGAGACTCTTGTTAGTCAAAGGAGGAAATGAGGCTAAGGCTTGCTGCTTACAATGTGGAAAACTTCTTTGAGCGCGCGAAGATACTAAACGCCGATGAATGGATGAAAAACAGGAGCTTATCTGGTCGGGAAGTTTTGGAAGGATTTGCTCAACTTAATTCGCTTTTAGCCCAGCCGACATACAGCTCATCTGATAAGAATGAAATTGTGCGCTTGATGGAAACACTGGGGCTTAAAGAATTAGATGAGTCCACGTTTGTCATGCTGCGGCGCAATCATGGAACTCTTGTCACCAGAAGGAACGGTGAATTAAAAGTTGTTGCGAACGGTCGAGAAGATTGGATCGGCTGGATTGAGTTGACGACTGAAGCAGTTAACGAACATGCTACGCAGAACACCGCTAGGGTCATCCGAAACGTTGATGCTCAAATCATGGTGGTGGTGGAGGCAGAGCACAGGCCCTCACTTGTTAGATTCAATGAACAAGTGCTTCATCCCATTGCTAAATGGCGTTTTGATCACGTGCGCTTGATGGATGGTAATTACGTAGATCTGGATATTTAAGCTTCCCTATGAGAAAAACAGAAAATAGTAAAATATGAGCGTTTCCCGGTGTTCAATACGGGAAACGCTCTTTTAATCTTAACCTGGAACAATCTAGCTTATCAGGGGTATAATCCAAAGAGAGTAGATAGATATTGGAAAGAATAGGAGGCCAATCATGGGAAGAAATTTTTTGAAAATAAACAATTTTGAATATAGGATGGTAAGCGATCCAGAGGAAACGGATCAAGAAATGATTGATAACGGCTATATAAAAGTTACAGATGCTCAGTTTGACAAAGCATTCAATTTCTATCCAAAGCTAATGAACAATGAGGTTACTTACAGCGATATTTTGAAAGAAATAAAAGTACTACCCTAAAGCACGTTCCGAACGGCACAAACGATATCCACGCAACTCTTCACTGACACAGTGCAATGATAGGAATTATGTCGATTGAAAAGAGCACATTACCATAAAAAGTCGCTAAAATAGAGGGCGTGTGAGCTAAGAACAGATCCCACCAAAAAACTAATTGTAAAGTAATATCCATTTTTAAAGTTAACGGGCAGTTTAGTTTAATGAACAATGCTAAAATAAAGAAAATATAAGAATAAATTGAGGTAAGAAATTGAAAACAAAGAAAAGTATGAGACAGATATGCCCAAAATGTGGGTACGAGAAATGTGTTCCCAAACTGTATATCGATAATCCAAAATATCCTTCTGGTTCGATTCTGAGATGTAAGCAGTGTAAATCACTTTTTTCGCTTAAAAATGGAGGATGGGTCTTTTGGAAGGAATGGGAATAAGCTAACGAGAACCGTTAGCTCAATCAAACATAAAAAGCAGCCGATCATATGCGTTTGGCTTCTTTACACCGTGATCCGTGAGAAGTGCAGTATACTAACATGGCGATTTGTGGAGGGACAAGAACATGTTCCCATTGAAATCGCTATTATAGCGGCTTTTTTGTTTTATCGGTACGTATTGGGGCAGGTATGGCGTATGGCGTTTGACGATTTGATTCCATCTGTACATATGTACAAAATACGAGTTTTGTGAAACAGTACTAATGATTTAAAAGCTGTACAGTGATTTTTACCCCTGTACAGCAATTCTTTATATTTTTCGAGTTAATCCCAAACTACTTCTGTTCCTGCTACAAAGTCATGAATCGCACGTCGATCCTCACGCAAACCGACCATAAAAGCACTCACAATAACTCCGATACCCAAAGTTAATACGTACACAAGTCCAGCTACAACAACTCGCATCAGCATCGTACCAATTTTTGGCGGTTCGTGTGTATCGTATTGGCGGATTCGAATTCCACATATACGTTTGCCTATGGTTCGACCATACCAGTAAACTGGTAATAAAATTGAGTATAACGCACTAAGCAGTTTGGCAATCGGCTCATCCGTATCAAAGTTGCCCGTCAGCACACCTGCAATAATCACTAACGGAATTGAAATAATAAGACTATCCAATACACCTGCTCCTAATCTAATCCAAAAACCTGCTTTATACAAAGTGCTTTCCTCCAAACTACAATTTTAAACTAAACGGCTAATTTACTTCATGAACTCCCTTCATTAAAATATCTAACTTTATGTACACAACCCAAATAGTATAACAGAAAATTTTACCTTTTTACGATAAAACTCCTATTTCATTTTAATTGCATCTTTTGTGAATTTTATAACAAACTATCGAATTAACTTACTGCTGTACATGTTCACTACTTACTCTTACATAATCCTTTTCAAAAATTGTATTTAGCTACTGAGCCCCCAATGAAAACACCATAATAATTATGTAAACCGAGAAAGCTACTCAACTTTTGTTAAGTAGCTTTCTGTTCGTTCTGCATCTGCCCTCTTCGCCAAATCTTATTCTCCACAATGGCATAAACTAACCCCGCGATGGCAAATATCCATATCGATGTCATGCGGTTCAGATGGTATCCTTTCGCGAAATATGGATTGTACATGAGATCAAAAACCCACAGCCCGCCCCATCCAAACCCAATCATATAGATGAAAGTTCTCATCATAGGAAAGCATACATATTTCCGCAGCAGCCATGTGATCGGGCTAATAATAACAACATAAAAAGCGACTAAATAGTGACCGAATCCCAGGATGAGCGAAAGAATATATATTACTCCCCCTGCATTGCGTAAGCCGTAATACTCTGTCGTTGTTATATGGTACCCTTCAATCCTTTCAAGAACGAGATATGCCGTCAAGCTTATCCCTATAAATATAAGTCCTAATACCATGTACCGTTGAACCGCGTTCACCAACATCAGATCACCCCAATGTCTAAACGTAGCCAGAACCACTCAAGTTACATGATTTCGAACAAATTACACAATTACACATAGGCGTTATTAGGTTCTGTTAAATGTTAAATTTAATCTATCGTTTCAATTGCTCTAATCCAACGACTACTTCTTACCTTCCAGAATCATCGTACCCAAACGGTCCATAAGCTCCATTCTCCCCATCGCTGTGTACGAATAATTATAATTATCGACATTAGAGATTTTATAGATCTTGCCATTCTTCACTGCGTTCATGTTATTCCACACCTTGCTGTCTACCATCTTATTCTCGCTATTCTCCATCAGCAGCAGACGATCCGGATTAACGGTAGCCAGAGCCTCCAGTGCGATCTGTTTACCTCCCCAGCCCTCTGGATCTGGGATACCCTCTGTGCGCTTCAGGCCCCATTCACCGTATAACATCTCAGCTGCCCCTTTATTGGAATAGATGACCAGGTTGTTTGGATATGTCTCAATTACGGCAAAGGATTCACCATGTACAGCCGCCTCCAGCTTTTGTTTCCACTCTGCAGATTTCGCATCATACTTGGCCAGATATTCATTTTTCTTGCTTTCTTCTCCAAACGTATCTGCCAAGAATGTCAGGCGTTCTCTCCAATCATAGTAAGAGTAAGGCAATGCAATCGTAGGCGCAATTTTAGATAAAGTTTCATACTGATCCGTGTTAAAATCCTTTCCCAAAATAATCAGATCCGGATTGGCACCCGCTATAGCTTCAATGCTGAACGGGAAACCATACCAGCCCAAATTAAGGGTATCTGCACTCAGTTGATCCTTAATGGTTGGAGTGATTTCCTCCGGGTTACCGTAATCCGCACTCATCGTTGCAACAGGTGTTTTCCCAATGATCAGTAGCTCTTCTGTAGAGCCGGATAGATCAACAATGCGCTCTGGATTCAAAGGGATCGTAATCTCTTCTCCATTCGGGTTGGTAATCACTTTGGTCGTTGCTTGTGCAGTCACCTCTGAGGAGCTGGCCACTTCACTGGTGGTCTGGATCGTTCCACAGGCCGCCAAGGTGAGCATACAACATAGTGCAATCCATACAGGAATTCGTTTAAACATCGTTGTCATTCTCCTTTTATGTCAGTTCATTAGCCACATGAGGCTTATTTGCTTCAGTTACTTTATCTATCTCATCGAACTCATTATTATACGTTTACTTTTACCTGCCAGCCTTCTGCATCCTGTTGTAATTGCCACAACCGAGCGTAGATGCCTGAGTGATCTAACAAATGCGCATGAGTTCCTTGCTCTACGAGCTGACCTTGGTCCAATACAAGGATCTGATCGGCATTCTGAATGGTCTTTAATCGGTGTGCAATCAAAATAACCGTCTTGTCCGCGACTAGCTCATTAATCGCTTGCTGCACCGCGGCTTCGTTCTCCGGATCAAGTGAAGCGGTGGCTTCGTCAAGCAAAACGATCGATGCATTTTTCAATAAAGCACGTGCAATGGAGATCCGTTGCTTCTCCCCACCAGATAACGTCGATCCACCCTCGCCAACGAGCGTATCGTACCCTTGAGGCAGACTGGAGATAAACTCATGACAACAAGCTCTGCGTGTTGCTTCCTCAATCTCGAATTGCGAAGCGTCTTTCTTTCCTACACGAATGTTGTTGCCGATCGTATCCTGGAACAGATACACGTCCTGGAAGACCACAGAGATATCCTGCAACAGCTTCTCGGGGTCCATCTGATCAACGGGTCTGCCACCAATGCGAATGGTTCCTTGCTGTACATCCCAGAAGCGGGCAATGAGACGTGTGACTGTACTCTTACCACTACCGGATGGGCCAACCAAGGCAGTAATGGTATGTGGCTCAATCGTAAACGACAAGTCTTTCAACACCGGCTGCTGATCATCATATCCAAAGGTCACCTGGTCGAATGAAATCGCCTGATTGGGCTGTACATCTCCCTTTCCTGCCATCGGGGCCTCTTGTTGCACATCCATAATGCGTCTTGCACTATATGCAGAGTACCGCATCTCCCCATAACTCATCAGTACAACCGTTAACGGTTCGAATACCTTTGTACCTACCAGCAAAAATAACAGAAATACCGGTAGGGACAACTCACCACCAGCAAGCAAATAACTGCCCACTAGAATCATCCATGTCATCCCTGATCGTGCAAGCAACATCGCGCCCATGATCATCGGTCCCATAATACCTTCTAACCGAATGGAAGCTGATTTCAATTCGTCAAAAGAACGACGCAGCCGTTCAAAACGTTTGCCCCCCATATTGTGGGCCTTAATCTCACGAATACCGCTCAGATACTCCTGAAGTCGACTGGCGGCTTCGTTTTTGGCTCGAACATGGTTCTCACTCAGTCGTGCCTGAATGGAATCCGTAAGCCATAACAGAGCCACACCTAAGGAAACCGCAACAAACATGGCTACGGCCATTCTCCAATCCACCAACAGAAGTCCGCCAAAAGCAAGTACCGGAAGCACAATCGCGCTGATCAGCTGCGACAGATTGTGAGAGATCGTATGCTCAACCTGACCATAATCACTCAGGATCAGATTCGTCAGATCGCCAGGATCACGTTTTCCGAAAAATCCTAACGACAGATGGCGAATATGTTCCGCCAACTTCAACCTTCCTGAGGCCGCAAGGCTGTATGCTGCCCGATAGGTCTTATCATAGAGCGAAGCATAAGCCGCATACTCCACCAGAAGCCAGGCAAACAGGATGCAGCATACAATCCACATTCGGTTGATATCCAGTCCTTTGTCTGGTCCAGCAAAAGACTTATAGATCGTGTTGAATATATCCACAAGCAGCGCCGCAGGAACAATCTTTGCAATCCCGTCCAGAATCGCTGCAATTACCGAAGGAAGCAGACTACGCGGGTTACCCCCAGATATATTGTATAAATAATTCTTCATCGTCCTGCACCTCCAAGCTTCCAGGAAGCTGCACTGATATGGGCCTGCCACATGTGCTCATATACTCCGCCTAATGCACGCAATTGATCATGTGTCCCACGCTCGGCAATCGTTCCCTTGCGGATCACGAGTATTTGCTCTGCTGCACGAATCGTTGTTAGACGATGAGCAATAATCAGTACTGTTTTGCCTTGAACCAATTGGGCTAGACCTTGCTGGATCTTGTGTTCATTCTCTGCATCTGCGTAGGCCGTCGCTTCATCCAGGACCAGAATGGGAGCATTTTTAAGCAGTGCCCGTGCAATAGCAATTCGCTGTGCTTCGCCGCCGGACAGGTACGTGCCGCCTTCTCCGATTTTGGTGTCATATCCGGCATCCAGTTTCTCAATGAATTCATGACAGCAAGCAGTTTGAGCCGCAGCTATAACGTCCTGTCGTGAAGCTGATGTATTGCCCATCCGAATATTTTCTTCAATCGTATCGTAGAACAAATGTACATCCTGAAATACAAAGGACACGGTATCCATCAGTTTCTCCGTACCCATCTCCTGAATCGGAATTCCACCAATCGTAATCTCACCTTCCTGTACATCCCAGAAACGAAGCAATAGATTCGCAATGGTTGACTTTCCTCCACCAGAAGGTCCGACAAGTGCGGTCATCTCTCCTGCGTTGGCTACAAAATCAACCTGATCAAGTACAGGTTTATATGCTTCGCTCTCCTTACGTTCATAAGCAAAAGATACCTGCCGAAAGGCAACCTCATATGTATCCGGAACTTTGGGCAACTCAGGTTCTTGTACAACCGGCTCGGCAAACACCGATTCTATCCGTTTCTGTCCTTCCACAATCTCTCGCATCCCACTACCCAGATACATTAACTTCAATAACGGAGCAGATAGACTCGGGGTAATGATTAGAAACAGAATAAACGTGATCGCAAACGACTGATTGCCTGCATTTCCACTCGACAGCAGAATACCCACCGGAACGATGAAGGTAAATAACGAGATCATGATTACAAAAAACAGCCCGTAGGATGTTTTACACAAATCAGTTATTTTCAACGAAATATCCCGGTACCGCGTCACCGCCTGTTTAAACGTTAGAAACGAATCAGCTGTAATGCCAAATACTTTCACCGCCGGCATACCTCTCACGTATTCAACACCTGTGGAATTCATCTCTTCAATAGCAAGTTGAAAATCACGATAAGCCTGGCGGCCTTTTTCGCTGCGAAAGAGGCGACTTTGGAGCCAGAACCCGATTCCGATTGGAACCAAAAGCGTCAGCGCCATGCGATAATCAAGCCAGAACAGATATCCCAAGAGCATTAGTGGAATAACGATCGCACTTACCAGGTCCGGCAACTGATGGGCGATAAATTTCTCGATTTTCTCCACACTGACTTCGATGATCTTCTTGAGCTCACCGGTTGCCGTCCGGGTGTGATACCCCATGGGTACTTTGGCAACATGTTCCGCAAGTCTCACTCTGAGCTGGTACAAAATGTTGAACGCAGCAATGTGTGAGCACATCCCCCCGATATAGAGCGCAACAAGCCCTGCAATCAGGGCTACGAACGCGACCATCCCCCAATAGATCAACAAATCTTTGTCCATGGCAGATGGTTGGCCCGCATGCGCTAGCAGTTCCTCGACGATCTTATACACTCCGACAAAAGGAACAATCTGCAACAGACTCGCCAGGGTCGAGAAGATACTTGCTGTAATCAGCAGACCTTTGCGCTCCTTCGTTACTTGCATTAGTCCCGACACTTCAGATGTGTTGTTCATCTCACCCCTCCTGATATTAATAATCATTCTCAATATAGCGCAGTGCTATATACGCACATTAATATCTCATAGAGCCCTGAATGATCACTACCTCTTCACGGAGCAATAATACCTCTTCAAGGATTATTGTTGTCTCACAGCTTCTTATAAGCCCTATTGGACATATGACCTCGTCGCTTAACTTGAGAATGTCTGGTGAAGTATTTACATTCTTGCCAAGCAAAAAAATTGTTGTTGGAGAAAGTTTTCGTTTTTTGCTTGTATAGATAAATATGACTTCTTTGATCTGTAACTCCCGTAATATTTTCCATTTAGTATGGATAAATATGTGAAGGAGTTCTGAAGGAGTTACTTACATCATTTAACTGTCGCCTATTGAATTCAAAAGGAAGCCATATTGGATATATGGCTTCATCGCTTAACCTGTGAATGGACACTCAACTATGAAAAGCTTTCCAGAACGAACCTTCTGTATTAATGATGTCCTTGATCTGGACAAAAGGAATCGTAAACGTTGGAAACCCTGCCGCATAGGGAGCGATGTCATATGGATTGAAGTAGAGATGTAGAGCATCCGCTGTTACAAAAAACGGCTGATCCCCACTAATCCCCGTATAGGTGTCCGGAAACACATACGAGTATTGAGGATCATTTTTGATCTGATCCCCCACAATCTGGCTCAACACTTTTACATAGTCACTATTTGGTTTAAACAAATCCTTCAACGCATACAACTGACCATTCGTCAGATTAATGATCGCATAGATCATCGTAGGCATACCATGCGCTGCACCCGCCGGGTAGTTATAACCTGTGAGTTGCAGTTGCAGCAATTGCTGCTGATAAAACGTTATATCAAAATCACCTGTATACGTATAATCTAGCTGCTGATCCGCAGGGATCGGTTTAACCTGGGAGAGTTGCTTCAACTTGGCATTCAGCGCAAGCTGCTCCGCTTGGTTCGTTAATCCCTCCACCTGCGGATAATATACGAGGTAGTCCCTGTTTGGTTTGTACTTCTCTTCGCGTACACGGTACGGCAGATGAAGCGGAACGATTGTATTTTGCCGCCAGATGATCTGTCCTGCCCGATTCACATACGATAAACGCTGGTCTACATAGGCCTTAATCAGATCTGGTGCCACGACCTCCAGCGTACCCGAACCTTCTACATGGGGATACCCAGCGGCAGGTCTTCCACTCAGATCCAACAGATAGGTCTGTCTTCCATCCGATGCGGAAGCAAGGCCGTTTTTGTAATTGCCTACTTCGCGATATAGGAACTCCGTAAGCCTTCTACCGTTGGTATCTGCAATCGCATACACAGAGCCGATATAAGGCTGCTCCGGGTTAATCGCTTGCCCCAGCGCATAACGATGCTCGCCTAGTTCGCGGATGTCATTATAGGCGGGTTGAATGATAAACGATCCTTGCGTATTAATAACACCGTAGATCGATTTGTAGTCCTCTGCTGTATTAACAATCGCTTGCCCGCCGTTAAAAGGAAATGCCGATGAAAACTTGGGCTGAATGCGAATATTACCCCGTTCGTCGATGTACCCATATTTTCCAGATGCTTCTTTTTGAAAAGCAAGCAGTCCATCCCCTAGTGGTCCCACATAGGCATATGGATACGTTGCGAGCCGATGTCCATTGCGATTAATGAGCGCATATTCATTGTCCTTAATCTGCACAACCGCTTTACCATCTTGAAAATCATTCGCCGAAGCGAACTGTGCAGGTATCACCTCATTGCCCAACGCATCCAAATAACCATACCGACTCACCGATCCATCTGCCTGACCAGGATTAGAATCGTAAAATAACGCTCGACCGTCGTTCATATTTGAGATATACGGGTACGCACGTTTGGTCAGGACTGTACCTTGTTCATTAATCATCTTAAATCCTTGAGAATCAATTGTTATCGCCCGTTCTTCGGAAAAGGAATTGATGGAATCGTATACAGGTTGAACGACATACTGCCCCTGAAGGTTAATTACGCCGGCACGACCACCCTTCACAACCACAGCCAATCCATTGGGTTGGAACTCTTGCGCGTCATCCAGAACCGGCTCAAGCCGAATGTGGCCTTGGGCATCCATGTACCCCCAACGCGTCCCACTCGTGGTTCGAACGGAGACTGGATATAACCATGTCGCTACCCGGGCATGACTTATAGGGACCATTGCCTGCTTAATTTTCTTTTCTAGCTCTTGTAGTACCTCTCTGGAAGGATACGCTTCCGGGAAACTGAGTGCCTTCTGAACTGAAGCGAGAGCTGCCGGATACTGGCCCGCATGGTACTGAGCATCCGCAAGGTAATACCAGTAAAAGATATAATCAGGATATTGCTGGGTTAGTTGCTCGTAATATTGCACTACTTTGGGATAATAGGTTGCATATACGTCCGGTGCAGGAACCCATTTCCCATTCTGCCATCGGATAATCTCCACACGATAAGCTTCACCTGTGTCATGTATCCAGAGTGCAATCTCCACTTTCCCATCTCGGCCATGTGGACCAGGCATATCTATAATCTCTGCATAGCTATAGTATAGATCGTCAGGCGCCAGATCTTTGAGCCCTGATTCCGTCCACTCATATACGGCAAGCTTAGACCATATAGAACCAATCCGCCAACCGATAATAAGATTGTTCCTTGCAGTTGAAGTTACAGGGGCTGCAGTCATTAAAGTCACCCCATACCCCAATCCCTTAATTAGTGCCATCTTGATCCAATGTCCTTGAACAAATTTCAGAATGAGCAAATACAGCTCACCATTCAACTGATAGACTGCAGCAATCTCCGGCATACCGTCACCGGTAAGATCTGCCGCATAGATCGCTGGATGTTGAACAGGTTTATCAATAGTGACGACCGTTGCACCAGCCGGAATATGTTGATTCACAATTTGCGTTAACAGCGGTTCGCTCATGGACATCTCAGTTTCCTCCCTTATGACCGCATTCGCCTAATGGTATGCGTCATAAATCGGGATATGACATGTAATTCATTTTATATAAGTTGAACTAAAGAATATTCACACTTACCACTCCGATGACAGAACACCTTCCGATCGCTGTTATCCCCATATTTTTGATTCACCTTTTAATTATTCTTCTTACAAAGTTACTTTCTCTCCATTGATTAGCAGGTAGCTCACATCATTCACCGGAATGGTCTTAGGGGAAATCCACTTAATGAGATCCTGATCCAGCTGGAGGAAACCGGATTCGCCAGTCAACTTTGTACCATCCTTCAGGTGCACTTCAATACTCAGATCCTCCATCCGAATCATACTCAGTGCCTCACCTGTAAGTGTGACACCAACCGGGGAAAGAGTAACATTTGCCAGTGAGGCTCCATTTGCATCAAGCTGAATGTTTCCTGTTTTACTCAAACCATTTTGACTCAAGTTAAAGGTCGTTTTCCAATTTCCCTGTACAACTTCACTAATGCTCGTAAAGCTGCCTTGGAGTCTGAGCTTATCTAATTGGTCAACAGCGGACAGATCATACACAAACTCAATGTAATCCCCACCAATGTCTACTCCTTTTTTCATGTATCTCCCGTAGCTAATGGAATATTGGGGAATATCGAGCTTTTGACCTTGCTCATCCGTGAAGTAGAAGTATCCATGATTATACTCGCCAATCTCATTATCCGGATTAATCTGAATGTGTAACTTGCCATCCACAAAACCTATATTGGAAATATGCATCCAATCAATACCGGAAATGGGGATATTCGTTACATCCTGATGCAGTACCGGAATAGGATCAGTTTCCAATTGAATATCGGTTGTACCTCCCAAGCCACTAATACGATCTCGCTCCAGGATTTGATAACTATTGTTTTGCTTTTCTTGTAACAACTGCTTCCAGTCCACTTGTACGTTGTAACCCTCTTGAAGAGATGTACCCGACATCAGCGTATTAATCTGAACTGTAATTCAATTTTTGCTGACTTTTCCTTGAATGAGGAATCGGACAATAGCCGTTTGATTCGCATCATCATAATGAATAATCTGAGCGTTGTTTGCATTACCTCCGGTTATCCTGTAATCATATACATCCAGTGTATCGTCAATGCGATGACCCGTCAGATCCGACAATGAAACATAGATTTCCGTTGTATCTCCGTCCCTGACAGCACCTATAACCTCCATTCGAATCCCTTGATCTTCACTCACCTGATGAACAGGCTGAAGAATGCCAATCCGATCTGCACCTAGAAAATGAAGAACAGTAGACAGATCAATGATGCCCACCGATGCAGCTGCCCCTGTAACAAGACATAACGATAACGCAGCGGTTACAGGAATATAGATGGCTTTGCGATACTTTTTTCTTTTATTCATGGACTTCTTTGTCTGTGCGGATGGATCGGATGGATATAATACAGGTGGATAAAATGATGTATCTGATCTTGTAATGTTTGTTGGTTCATTCATCGCCAATTTATCATAGAACAACTTTTTAATGTTAAAGAGGTTCTGCTCAGTGAATTCTTTTTCGGATTCTCCCATATGATCGCCTCCTTTATTTCCTGTTCATCCACCATGTCCTCAATCGTTGCCTGGAGCGATAAAGCTTGTTATGGACTTGCCTAACGTGTAGAGACAATGCTTCCGATATCTCATGGGGTCTCTGTCCTTCGTAAAACCGACGTTTCATAATCTCCCGTTCCGGTTCTGGAAAAGATTCAATCATTTGATTAAGTTCCGTATATGTCTCTTTACTGACCATCTGAACCAACAAATCATCCGTTTGCACCGAATGAATCTCCTCTTCATATGTAAGCTCAGTTCTTTAAGTTTCCGGTAGCGATCAATCGCTTTATGTTTTGTCATTGTTGCAAGGTAATTTTTCAGGCTACTTCGCCCAGACTGGAATGCATCCGGATTCTGCCAAAAAGCAAAAAATGTATCTGCTACGCATTCTTCAATCTCTTCTGTCGATGCATGATGTAGGATGGAATGAGCAATCTTCCATAACAAACCTGCGTAGTGGTTCATCACCCATTCCATGGCTTCAGGATCACGATTCGCTACTGCCTTCCGTATCTGTTCTTCTTCCACGATTAGATGTCCCCTCCCTTCCATGCTCATATGATCACGAGTGCTCGTGTTGATCCGTGCTTCCTACCTATATTCGTTTGGCAAATGACTTTTACTTACTCCACGATAAAAAAAGATTTGCAGTGGCCTTGTAGCCTTCTGCAAATCTTCTCATCTTCTATAATACATCTTATTTACTACATCATATCGCTCTCATGGGCCTTCGCTTGAAAATCTAACCAATATTACGCCTCTTCTTGCATACTCAATTGTACATATTGGGTGAGACGACAATACTGAAATAACAGCAACTCTTCATTACCTTGTCCAAGAGCCACGCTACGTCCTTCCTTAATGACGTGATTCAACAACTCATGCAGGAAACTCATCTGCAACCGCAAGGATTCCGCTGTGAGCTGCTCAAGTACCTCAATATCTCGGATCGTAAACTGAGATAACCCGCGCAGCAGCAACTCTTCTGACCAGCCGTTAATTTTCTGCATGAACTGATTATATTCTTCCAAGTCTGCCCATCCTCCCATTACCGATATCCAGTTTCAGACTGAGCACCGTTTTGCCCTTCAGGAAACTGATTGGGCTAATCCGTTTTGGTTCCACACGCACAAAGGCATAGAAATGTTCAAGTGATTGGGAACCATATCCTGACTCCAGTCTTTGGATCATCGCCTGCCAGTCAGATGAATATGGGAGAGTGAGTGCCAATCGTTCTCCTTCGGTACTCTCAACCGTCAGGACAAGCTCCTGCGTTTGTTTGACAAAGTTATGGTCCACGATTCGAGCAACTTTGATCACTGCCAATCGTTCTTTGGGAGCAGCAAACAAGTCGAACGATCGCGATTCCTCTTGAAGTACTGACGTTACGTCTTGCATGGTTTTGCCCATATTCAACGTTTCCACACCCGTTCGTGGCAAAATCGCAAGCTTGGCACCTTCCCCGGAAGAGATCCGGCGTTCTTCATTCACTTTAACTGAATGGAATTGAACTTCTTCACCCACGAACTGGCGAAAGGTAAGATTAGGCAACCATGGTGTGAATGCACCATAATGCTCTGTATACGAGAACTGCTGATCATCATAATATACAGCACGTACATCGCTATAAGTGTAGATTTCCTCATCATCAAAACAATAGAAATAATAGGTGATTCCACGGAAACCGGATCGTGTCTCCCACGCATCAGCTCCCAGTCCATACAGGTGAAGTGAAGGAACCGTATAGTATTTACTTCGAAAACTGCCAATGAGCTGACTCTGCTGAATGACAGATACCTTTTCTTCTTCAAGAACCTGGAGTGCAAGATACAGCTTGCTTACCCGATCCAACATGGATTGCATGGAGAAACGTATATGTCTGTTGAAAAACAACTGTAGTTCCCCTTGAATCCCTCGTAAACTGCGTTCTATGTCAGGTAGGTTGCCACTATGAGCTGCAATTGCCAAAGTCTCCAGTTGTGCCATATAGGACTGAGGAAGGCGGGCCAGTCCCGTCTTCAACAATCCTGCCAGCATAACCCGACATTCCTGCACTGTCTGAAGAGAGAACTTGGCCTCGTACACCCGTCCACTTAATGCATCCGTATCATCCAGACCTTTAAAGTTCCGGTACCGTAACAAAGCTTCAAGCTTGGCCATTTTCCCGGCTGTCTGCTGCACCTTACATAGTGCTTTTGCAAGGTTCGGTTCCTCCGTAAAAGACACCTCGATATTCTGGGTGGTCAGATGAACCGTAAGAAGTGAATCTTCAATGATCTTAATTTCCTCTGGGTATCTCAGTCGGAAAACAACTTCCTCAATCATGGAAGAACTATACGATTTAATTAACACAGTAAGGTCAGACTCCGTCATCCAGCGGAAGCGAGACTCGATCTCACGAGAAACTGAATGCGGATCTTCGCTTGAATCATCCACGTTTGATACTAAGTTTGATGATGATTCTGTTACTGATACGTTTTTTGGTACGTCCAACGGATCATTATCCGATATCCCTGAGTCCTTATCCAGCGCATGCTTCTCGTCTGCATTCATTGAATCCTCTGCCGTATATTCCCGTTGATCATACAGAATTGCAATAAGCACATGCTTGCAGATATGATCGGCCGGGCAGGAGCATTCCCAATGATCCAGCGTATTTTCAAGCGTACATTGTGTCCCGTCACTGAGCTGACAACTCACAGATGATGCATTCCATGTGTACGTTACACTTACACCATTGTCCAACTCTTTCAAAGACCTTTTGTACAACCCCTTGTTGGCATACCGAATCAAATAATCCTCCGTACACAGCTTCGAAAAAATCCGGAATTTTTCCTTGAATCCATTCACGTCATCAACGCCCCGTTGCTCTCAGAATGTCGTAGATCGTTTCACTGAACACGCGACCTGGAACGTTGCCTAGAGCAATGGATTTGTTGTCACCATAGTAATAATATTGCTTGTTATTCGGTTTGAAGAAATGAAGGGATTCCAGGGTAATGTCATCCAATCCCTCGTAATACGTGATGCTCGTACCACTGAATTGCAATTCCGCAACGAGATCTCCGTACTCTTTATAAAATTCATGATACCAGCCGCCGTCCTGTGCCGGTCCTTTGATCCAGCCGTATTTCTCCAGTGCTTTGGGGAAAGCCGTTGGTGAGAAATCAGACTCGGGCAGATGATCGTATTCATTCTTCGTTTTATCCTCATCTTCTGGCTGGTGAATCTCACGATTCAATTGCTCGAATGGCTGCTTGATCTCGTAATCCTCCAACTGCGTTGTCCAACCTTCAAGCGTCGCCTGATCCAGTTCCAGCGGGTGTATAAGTCCCACTTGCGCATCCGAAGGCAGATCAACCTCATCTTCATCCACGGAATTGAAGGTCCCGTCCTCCATATAACGGAAGGTGCTGATCAGAGAGCCATCCTCATATGTTCCCCAGATCAGACCAACAGCAAATTTTTGCATGATTACATTTTGTACAAACAATGCTTTCCACTCATCGGCAGACCACAGACGTTGCTTGGACAATGACTCTTCCAGACGCTGCGCCTGAATGTTAACCATGGATTTGAGATCTTTTTTCAGCTGTGTGAAACGTGCCTTGGACTGCGCTGCCAATTCAGGATCATCTTTCTGTGCAGGAGCAGGCAGACTCTTCACGGATTTGCCCGTTTCTTCATTTAAGACAACGACTTGCAAGTCTCCATTGACCTTAACAAGGAAGGAACGCTCTCCGTAACTCAGCTGCATGGTTCCTTTTTCATCAAAACCAAGTGTGGTGACCAGCCGATCCTCCAGTTGTTCCGAGGTAAGTCCCATATTATCGGCTGCAAGTTGCAATGCTTCTTCTGCTGCACCTTTCACCTGACGGTTCTTCACGCCACGTTTGATCTTGTCAATCGCCATAAGAGCGGATGGATCTTTCAGATAAGCGAGCACTTTTACAGCATCTGCTGCAATCGCGCCACGACTGTTTTCTGTCCATTCCTTAATTTGCGGAGCCAGAATATTCACAATGTGAATATCGCCAAAGAGTGCTGATACATACATCACCCATTTCTCTTTTGCAGGAGCACCTTCCTGAATCCAGACCTGGAGCAGTTCACTTGCAAAACGAGCGAGCGATGCCTCACTTACGTAATCTCGTAATTCATTCAACCGTTCATTAGGACCGGATGTATGATCCAATGATTGGACCAAAGCATACTGTTTAATCCGGTCATCTAAAGGCTGATTGTCTTCAATACGTATCAGTGAAGGGAGATCTTTCAAGGACAACCAGCTCAGTCTCGACAACTTTTTGGCATCCGCCTGATCAGCGAGTGCAGCATGGGCATACTCTGGACTTAGATCTGCGGTATCCAGCAGAATTTGGATCAAGCTCTTCCAATCGTCGGACTTCTCTTTCTTCAAAAGTTCACCGTACAGTTCCTTGCTGTTTTCCAGACTGCGGATTGCAGTCAGAGCCATCTCTTTGATTCCCACTTTTTTCTCCGAGAGGTAGATGAGCGTATACAAGTCCTGATCAGGAATTCGGTTGAATTCCGCTAACGCCACGCCGTTGGCCTTTTTGGAAGAATCCTGCAGTCCGGCACGAATCGCTTCAGCCAATATTTTCTTCGATAACTCATCACGCTGTTCAAAGGTAATCTCCAGAATTAAAATGCGTGTATCTGTTGGCAGTTTCTTGTACTGTGTCAGTGCATAGTCCAGATTCTGCTGAATGATTCGGCGGTATTCGTCATGCGGCATCGATTTGTATCTGTAGTCGGTCATGCCATTAAGTGAGATCAGGCTGGTTAGCAATTTCTCACGTTGCACCTCAGGGTCTTGCCCGTAACGTTGAAGCAGCTGCTCTCCACTAAACGCGTATGAATTGTACATGTCCGAGATAATATCCAGTGTCCAATCGGGATGAGTGGTCAGGATTGCGAACCTGCGCATCGCCTCCGAATCCAAGGGCAGAAAACTAATACTAATGAGGTTGTGAACACGCTTTTTATCCCGATTCAGTTGATTAAACAACCCACGACTATTTGGGTCCTCCCAATATTCCTCCAGGGTGTTTTCCCCACTTAAGTATCTTGCAATCGCAAGTCCTTGACGTCCCCCGTCCAAAGGATGCCGAAGAGCGTTAAATACCGCTTGCTCCAGTGACCCCTCCGCATTAGGCAATGTCAATCCTTGATCCTCCATGAATTTCTGAATGCAGAGTTTGAGGAATGGCGGTTTGATAATCTCGTATGCTCGAATCGCTTGTTCAGGACGATTCGCGATCGCGGATTGTAACATGTTCCAAGATACCGTGTACGAATTAAGCTCGTCCCGCAACATTTCAACCAACTGATAAGGTTCATCCAGAGGCACAAGTCCAGCAAGCAGATCATTTGGACTCTTGGCTCTAGGGTCCATACTCAGCAAGTAACGGCGAACTTCAAGTGGATAAATCTCATGTAATTGATGTACTGTGTGAAGCAAAACATGCCCAATCTCACTATTTGTATCAAGGAACCGTTGTTTACCTCCACTAATGTTAATCAGGTACAACAAGGCACCACTCACAAGTACCATAGTTTGATGGAATACTGTGTGTGAACATTGCTCTTTTGAAGAGAAAGACGTATTGGGATACAGTTCAGCTATGAGCTGACTACGCTTCTCCTTGAGGAATTCATCCTTCAATTCTTGGGAAGATCCGTTATGTTTCCCTTGAATATTACTGACCACTACAGGTTCAATCAACGTATGTAACTCGTCCCGCAACTTATCTGCATCATTAGCCATCACATGTTGAAACAACACTGGTAACGATTGAACAGAAGATTGAACCTCTGCAAGATGAGAAGCCGTGTCACTGAGTCTTGAATATAATTGCAGCAGCATTAAAGCATTAATTACATCCCGGTAATCCCCTTGACTGTCCGCTTTTTTGGAATCAAAAAGCCACTGGGCACGCTTTAATTTACTCTTTAATTCAGTCAGAATTTCGTTCTCGCCTGCAAACTGTTTGATCTTCTCCAACCGGGACAACAATCCATCCATACGATCAGCGCTTTTGCTCTTCCCGCTTAATCCGTAAGCTTCGGAGTCATTTCCCATACAGACAGTAAAGGCATCCGTTCTCCATGAATTTCTTTTGGAATAATTGGATTCCAGATATATCACAATAGCCCCGGCACGGTAAAAGATATCTCCATCGTCTTTTTTGGCAAGCTTCATGAGCAGATCAATCGTTTGATACACATAATGACTCGAATTTCCCATCATATCCGGGAACTTGTCTGTCGTTCCCAAGACGTAATCGATAATTTCGGAGCTTCGATCTGTTTTTAATGAATACTCGTTTGAACAGGTTACTGCGAATTTCTCCACCAAAGTTTCAACTGCGCGGTCTGCGGTAAGCATTACACATTCCTCCTTGAATTTAAGTGATGATCTCGCCAATCCAATCCGCGAGTTCGTTAGGCGTAATTGCTGCTACATGTGCCCCCATATTGGTTAATGTCTGTGCGGCATGTTTGTTATAGACTGAATCCCCGTTAAAATCGAGCGCGGTGAGAACCAGCAATTTACATCCTGCATCGATGATATCTTTACAGGCTTTGTACATCTGCGCAATCGGGTAACCTTCCTCCAGATCACTAACCAGAATAAAGATGGTTTTGCCCGGATTATCGATTAACGTCTCGCCATAACGCAGCGCTTTGGTAATATGTGTGCCCCCGCCGAGCTGTACATTCATGAGCACGTCTACGGGGTCTTCCAGCCTGTCGCTCAGATCAACAACCTGCGTATCAAATATGAATAATTGGGTGCGCAACGCATTCAAACGGTAGAAGATGCTGGCCATCACCGAACTGTAGATGACTGAATCCAGCATACTGCCACTTTCGTCCACACCAATGATGATGTTCCACTTGTTATGGGGCTGGATATTCCCATCGAAATACAGACGATCAATCACAAACCTGCGCTTGTTTTTATCGTAATTTTTCAAATTCTTGGTGATGGTTCGCTTGAAATTCAGATTGCGTAAGGATCGTACTGAACTGGAGGTGTAGCGACTGCGCTTGCCCATGATACTGGCTCGGGTCTGCGATTCCAGCTTGCTGCGGAGCTCTTCAACCACAGTTCGCACGATATCCTTGGCGCTCTTTAATACCTCACCTTTCATCCGTCCTTTGAACTGCATAATATTCTTGAGCAGATTCATGTTGGGTTCAAGGGATTCAAGCAGCTTTTTGTCCGTTAACAATTCTGTCAGCCCGTAACGATCAAGCGCCTGTTTTTCCAAAATTTCTACCGTTGGTTTGGGGAATAGATCCCTGACCTTGTGCAGCCATTTTGGTACAGTCAGGTTAGACACACCGCGTCCTCCCTCTTTTCGGTAACCTTGTTCTTCACCGTATTCACGGTTATACAGATACCCCAGAATCTCATCGATTTCCGTATATTGAAATTCAGCCGAAGTGTATTGGTCTGTATTACACAACCCTTCTTCCGCCGATTCACCGAGAATCAGACGCCATCGATTTAAGGTTTCAGCAGAATGTTGATCCCCTCGTTTGCTTCCATCCGGATTGGAACTTTCATTGATTTCTCCGGTTTCGTCCGTTGTCCGATTCGCTTCATTCATATTAGCTTCCATGCGGCAAACTCCTTTCGAAGCGCTTCATCCCACGTCTTGGACTGAATCAGCATCTGTTCATCGACCGCAGGCCTCAACATCTCCTCTGGTTCAACCTGATGCAGACTCGCCACCCGCTCCGCAATCAAGCCCGTCTCCATTGGTGTAAAGTAGGTGAATGCCAACCGCAATTCCGGTACCATACTGATGAAGTCGTCGTATGACAGCTGTTCAATCAGATAATTCAACTCAGACAAGAGCTGATCTTCATATAAAAAAGCGTCACGCGCTACAGTGAATACTCCCTGCAAAAAAAGTGCCGTTTGACGGGTCTGATCCGGTGTACCATGGATATACCCGCGAGCACGATCAACAATCTCATCCCTGGGCCTGTCACCGAGCCCTGAGGAAATAGCCACACACACACCCTCCAGCTGAGCCGGAAGCTGGTGATCAGACAGAAGCTCATTCAGGTGAATTCGGAATGTCTCATCCTGAAAATTCTCCTCTGATGACTCCGCGAGCATGGCTAGCAGCTTCAATCCCTGAATAATAGCTTCATGTTCATCCGGATTGGCTCTGGAGAGCTGTAACAACTTGTCTACGGCATTCCTATAAGCTTCGGATACCAGGTCAGGGAGATGTTGCTCGTCAGATAATCCCAGCAACCTGCGGTGTTGATGAATTCGGTTCAAGACATGCAGACTGTTACATAAGGATAGAAAATTCCCGTCCGTTCTCAGCGCTGAACGGACCTGTTCATAGAGTTTCATCGCAGTGTCCTGAAGCCCCAAAAGTAGCGCTTGAAGCATGAGTCGGGCAAGTTCACCGCTATGATGATTCGGTATTTCTTGCATTTGTTCTTCCATTTTGCGCGTAGCCGCTCCAGCAAGTGTTCCGCCATAGAGAGAGTTTTCTATCAATCTGGCTTCAATACGGGAGGAGTACATATAAACCCAGGTTTCACGTACGAGATTCATGTCACGCTCTGCGATCCAGTCCGGCCCCGATTGCCGTTTCGCGAATTCCGGAACCAGATAGGTGATGCACTGAATCAATTGACTTATCTGACGGTGCTCCGGTTTCGCATACAGATCCAGCACTTTCTTGTGCTGTCCTGTTGTGCGGATCTGCAGTTTGTACTCTGTACAACGCGCCTTGAAGTCCTCCACGATGGGAATACTGAATGAATTGGGAGCCACACTTCCAATGACGTCTCCTGTCAATAACTGCTGCAGCTCTTGCAGCGGTTTATCGGTCGCCAACGTAAGCTCCCCCTTCACAAAGGAAGAGAGTGCTGCATCCATTAACTCATAGACGCCGCCTTCCCTTTTACCCCGAAGCCCGGCAAGACCTTGAATCATGCTGTACGCCTCAATTGCATCACTCGTTGATACATGCTCGTGTCCGTCCCGTAATTGACGCATCAGCCGGGATAACAAGTCCAGAGCCGTTAGATTATACGGTGTACTCTTTTTGCGAAGCAGCTGGTTCCAGATCTGATCGTAATAATTTACATAAGGCATGCCACTCGCATATCCATTGAGCCGATCCGCTTCAGCAAAGGTATAGACCATCGGGTACATTTGTTGGTGAACCGTATCTGGATTAACCGCACTTTGTTGAGACGTTCCTGGTTTACCTTGTCCATCCAAACGTTGGTCTGTATGCCGTTTATCCATTTCTGGCTGTTCCAATTCCGATTCATGTTGCTCAGACATCAACAGTCCATACGTATGAAATCCACCGGTAATGACAAGCACACGGTCATGCTCCTGCACCGCTTGATTAATACGTTGTCTCATATGTGCTTCTCTTGCCAGATCACCTGAAGAATGTAATCGTTCCGTGGAATAACACATTCGGGATAAAGTACAATACGTGAATACATCCTGCACGAATGCCTGAGTGGATTTTTCCAGACCGCCAATTTCAAACACCTTTTCCCATAATTCATCAAAACTGCGGCAGTTTGTTTTTTGGCATAATCGGTTAATGAAGTCAGACCCCGCAAGCAAGGTTTCGTCCTGGATGGAGATCTCCTTTTGTTCTGTCTGGCCGGATTTGGATGCACGAGTGGAGAAGTGTTGATAGTCCAGATCAATAAACTTCGCCGGAATGTCCAGGCGTTTTGCTTCTTTCAAAGCTACATATTCAGGCGAATACCGAAGCATCGGATAATAGCAGGCTTCTCTCTCCAATTCACTCTCATAGGTATAGTACAGACTGACAGGAGGTATCGTTGCCTCATCACTCAGCACTGAAATTAATGGATTACCGCTCTCCGGTCCTTCGATCAGAATGATATCCGGCTTGTACTCCCCAATTAATCGTAACAAGTGATACGAACATGCAGGGCTATGGTGTCGTATTGGATAATAGACCGTAGGATTACTTAGGTTATACACCTGGGATTCGAACAAGGATTGTAACTGATCAACATCAGGGTCCAGAACTGCTGTTAACCGATCCATTTTCTCTCCTCATAATAGTCCTTCCACATTCCCTCTTCTCTGGAACGCTCTTTTACGACCTTGGAGAAGTAGGTTTTGAGAATGGACAGATCCTTGTCGTTTTCCTTTGCAATGGTCCCCAGCATGTTCTGCACCAACCGATCCAGCCCAATAGCTTTATCTTCGTAATAATAGGAAGTCATCGCACTCTGGACATAGACAGACACCGCTTCCGCCGTACTCATGGATGCTTGAGGGGTGTCCAGCTTGTAGCCTTCCCGTGTCATGCCGGTGCGCAGTTCCATGAATGTTGTAGCCAGCAATTCAACCACATCCGGGTTAATTTCAATATCAATTCCACTATGTAACAACAGGCTTCGTGCCTGGGATTCAATGATTTTGGCTTCCATCTTTACGTTATGAATGGGCTTGATTGTTTCAAAATTGAAGCGACGTTTCAATGCACCGCTCATTTCGTTAACACCTTTATCCCGAATATTGGCTGTAGCAATGACGTTAAATCCCGGTTGGGCAAACAGTACACCACCATCCAGTTCAGGAATGCTCATGACCTTGTCACTGAGAATACTGATCAGACTATCCTGCGCTTCAGCTGGACAACGTGTAATCTCTTCAAAACGGGTAAGAATGCCTTTCTTCATGCCGTTATATAACGGTGATGGCACAAGTGCCGCTTCCGAAGGGCCTTTATCAAGCAACATGGCGTAATTCCAGGAATACTTGATCATATCTTCTGTTGTGCCTGCTGTACCTTGAATCGTGTTCAAACTGGTACCGGAGATCGCTGCGGTCAGCAGTTCGCTAAGCATGGTCTTGGCTGTCCCGGGTTCTCCCACGAGCATTAATCCTCGATTGCCTGCCAGAGTAACCACTGCACGTTCAATTAACACGTCATTGCCATAGAATTTGCGGGTAATCGTGATCTCTTCTCCATTTAAAAGCGCAGGCTTATCCCTGCCAATAATAAAATCGCGCACATAGGCGGGAGATAACAGCCAGTTCGGGGGACGTTTCCCCTGATCTTCCTCTCGCAGCGCGCGTAATTCAACCTCGTATAATGTCTCGGCGGGTGGTTTAAGCATCTCCATCGTCAAGGTGTCTCCTCTCACATAAACAGATCGTATGTTCTTATTCCTATCATTTTATCACAGCACTCCAGCAACTACCCTGTAAAACGATAAAAATGGTTGAAACGTCCTTCTTATCAGCACTCTTCCTAAGTCCATGGACATAGCCTCTAGCGCAAATATGAAGGTGAAACATCCTTACAGCCGTGCCAACACACTGGTTTCGGATCCGAATCAGCATGCTTATTACCCATGTATACGCATTGTAGGCCATATGACCTTAGGATTCATTACACTTTCGATCATGTGTTTCAACCAAATGAAGCCGATTATTACAAAGAAGACACAGGCCATCAGCAGCCTGTGTCTTCTTATATGTTCAATTTTCACCCAATATCTATGAATTTTGATCGAAACGAACCACTCTCTCAGATGTCTCTACTTACATTCTACGCCCGCATGAAGCGGAATAAAGCTCGTACCACTCATAACGGGTAAGCTCAATATTCGTTGCATCACGACAGGCCAGAATACGTTCTGGTCGAATCGAACCAATGACAGGTTGTATCCCTGCTGGATGCTTCATTAACCAAGCCAGTACAATAGACTCCGGTGTCACCCCACGCTCCTTAGCCATTCGATCAACCAATTGAGCCGTATGCTCAATCTCCGCCCGCTGTCCCTCAACTACCCTGCCAGTAAATCGCCCTTGAGCAAGTGGACCCCAAGCTTGCAGTTGAATATGCTCTGCCTGACAATATTCCATCGTGCCATAGGGAAACACGTTGTCTCTCGCTTGAGGACGATTTACCGTCACACCGGCTTCTACGAATCCAATTTTGTCTAAACTCATCTCTAACTGGTTCACAATCAGGGGTACTTTACTATGAAGCTGAAGAAGGCGAATCTGTTCAGAACCCATATTGGACACACCAAAATGGCGCACTTTACCGGAATGATGCAGCTCAGCCAGTGCTTCTCCAATCTCTTGCGGATGGGCGAGCGGATCAGGGCGGTGTAACAGCAAAATATCCAGGTAATCGATACCGAGCCGTTTCAGGATACCGTCCACACTCGCCAGGATATGTGCACCTGAGGTGTCATAACGCTGCGGTCCTTCATCATCACCCACAAGACGTATACCACATTTCGACTGTATAATGATCTGTTCACGCAAACCAGGAGTTTCGGATAAAACTCGCCCCAATACATGCTCTGCCTTACCACGTGTGTAAATATCCGCTAAATCAAAGTGATTAATGCCGATTTCAATAGCTGCTTCTACCGCTCGATGCCCTTCCACAACAAGATCTGAAGTAATGGGAAGACCATCCCATTCACCGCCAAACCGCATACAGCCAAGAACCATTCGACTTGCCGGAATCTGGTGGTGATGTAAAGGAAGTTGTGCGTAAGACATGTCAGCGTTCACCTCATTTTCATTTTTACCAAGCATAATAACCGATTCTCTCTACCATGTCTTCTTCCATCTTCCTCTATTTTCCTGCTCTATCATCCATATGAAGAAAAAACAAGGTTTCAAAAGCTTGTGTATTGAATATATAGAGGGTGCAGGTATTATGCAGGAATATGAGAGGAGATTTTGCATTTGAACCCGAATGAACCCAACGAGTCCTCAAAGCCAGCGTTTTTCACGAAAGAATTCACACGCAACCCTTACCCGGTATATGAAAAATTTAGAAACGAGGAGCCTGTTTTCAGAGTCATGTTTCCTCATGGGGAATTCGGCTGGATTATTACGCGATACGAGGATGCAGTCCAGATCCTGAAAGATCCTCGCTTCAGCAAAGACATGGTCCGACGTTACGGTGCTGACAATCAAAGCATCTTCTCCAATAATATGTTGTTCTCCGATCCGCCGGATCATAAACGTCTTCGGGGACTTGTGCAGAAAGCATTCACACCCAAACTGGTCGCAGACATGCGGAGCCATATTCAGGACATTGCTGATGAACTGCTGGACAACCTCCCGTCACAGGAAAAAATGAATCTGATCGATGACTTTGCCTTCCCGCTGCCCATCATTGTCATTAGTGAAATTCTGGGAGTCCCTCTTGAGGATCGTGACAAATTCCGCATCTGGTCCAATACGATAATTGATGCTTCCATAGCCGAGAGCGCCGAGCTGTTTGAGCAGCATGCCAGGGAGTTTACGGATTACCTGATGGCCTGGTTTGCAAAAGTTCGCCAAGATCCCGGCACTGATCTGATCAGCCAGCTCGTCATTGCAGAAGAATCCGGGCAGCAGTTAACTGAACGAGAACTGCTTGGCGTTGTCTCCTTATTAATTATTGCCGGTCATGAAACAACCGTGAATCTGATTGGAAATGGGATTCTCGCCCTGCTGGAGCATCCGGAGCAACGCGAACTGCTCATCAACCAGCCCGAGCTTATTCACAATGCCATTGAAGAGATGCTTCGCTATAACGGACCGGTGGAGTTCAGCACATCCCGCTGGGCTCTGGAAGATATTGAATTCCGTGGACAACGTATCGCTCAAGGTGATCTTGTCATTGTTGCGCTTGATTCCGCCAACCGGGACGAACAGCAGTTTAAGGATGCTGATATTTTCGATATCACACGCGAGAAGAGTTCGCATCTGGCTTTTGGCAAAGGCATTCATCTCTGCTTGGGAGCACCGCTTGCTCGTCTGGAAGGTGAGATTGCAGTCAGCACACTTCTGAATCGTTTTCCAAATATACAGCTTCAGGCAGATGTGAATGAACTGGAATGGAGACCAGGTATGAATGTTCGTGGTGTCAAGGAAATCCCGGTTCAACTAAAATAATGGCTAAATATGAATAAATGAAAGTGAGGCACATTACATCATGGAAATGAACACCTTGGTATGGATCGTTTTGCTGCTTCTGATCTTTGTGTTACTGGTCAGAGTCACCAGCCTGCAACGCCAATTGAATGAATTGAAAAGAGATGTCGAGCGTCTGGAGAATGGTTCAACCACAGGCACGCGCTCCGACTTCAATTACACCTTGTCGCCGAAGGAAGCATCTCCTTCCCACACAAGCCAACCAGCCCAAACGGATCTGGATCAGGAACTGCTTACACTTATACAACAAGGGAAAAAAATTATGGCGATCAAACGACTGCGTGAAGCCAGAGGTCTTTCGTTGAAGGAAGCCAAAGACTATGTTGATTCTCTGGATCGGTAATATACAACTCACATAACTCTCAGGAGAAGTTACTCCAGACTTTCGGCTGTTAACACAGACGCAGTAGAAAGTGTGGAATCTTCGTCCGAGAGTTTACTTTTCAAACGACATATGCTACTGTTATTTCTATATTACTAGAAATAAGAAATAAAGACGAAAGGACCGATTATTATGCAATCAAACTCGAATGAGATTGAACAAGTTGTCAAAATTCATAAAGCGCTGGGCGAACAAACACGCTACAAGATCATTCAGATTTTATCGGGCGAAAGCAACCTGTGTCCTGCCGATCTGGAGAGCCGCCTTATTACGGTTGCCCTATCGACTCTGTCTCATCACCTGAAACAGCTGTCCGATTGTGGTCTGCTTACATCGCAAAAGAAAGGTACGTATATCTACTACAGCCTGAACACGGAGACCGCACAAAAGTTTGTTCCCTATCTGCTAAATAAATAAAAAATTTGAGTCATATTTCTATATAATTAGAAATATTGAAACAACGCACAATATTTATTAGTAAAACCAGGTCACCTAAGTTTACGCTTATTCCAATATTCATTATCTAGGTTGTAACATTACCATTCGCGCAGATGGGTTGCATTCAGAGCATTCATGTCTTGTTCTATCGTCTTTATTTCTATATTTCTAAAAATATAATAATAATCAGAAAGAGGTTATGTTTCCATGTCTTCTACGCTCAAAATCTATGTTCTTGCCTTGGTCAGTTTCCTTGTGGGAACGTCCGAATATGTCATTGCCGGCATTTTGGATCGTATTGCAGATACGATGAATATCTCTTTAATCGCCGCCGGACAGCTTATTACGATTTTTTCACTCGTATATGCTCTCGGTACACCTGTCATTATTGCACTGACTTCGCGCTGGGACCGTCGCAAGCTGTTGCTATACTTCCTCGGTCTATTCGTTGTGGCTAATGTTCTTGCCTATCTGTTGCCGGGTTATGGACCGTTCGTCGCAGCACGCGTGTTGATGGCTTTAGGCGCGGGCGTTGTTGTTGTCACGGCATTAACGGTTGCTTCCCAAATAGCGGCTGAGGGCAAACAAGCTAGCGCAATCGCCACAGTAATCACTGGATTTACGGCTTCTTTGATCGTTGGCGTTCCGCTCGGAAGGCTTGTGGCTGCATCTTGGGATTGGAAGCTTGTTTTCGCAGGTATCGCCGTTCTTGGCATTCTCGCCATGCTGGTGATCGCGGCCGCCATTCCGCCTTCCAAAGCAGAAGCGCCTGTTCCACTGAAGAAACAACTGTCTTTGCTCAAACAGCCACGAATTGTATTGGCACTGCTGGTGACATTTTTCTGGTTAGGTGGGTATTCCATTGCCTACACGTATATTTCACCTTACCTTGTATCCGTTTCAGGAATGAGCGAAGCACTACTCAGTTCAGCTTTACTCGCATTTGGCATTGCAAGTCTGATCGGTTCGAAAGTTGGAGGATTCAGTGCTGACCGACTGGGTGTCAAACGAACGCTAATCACAGGCATGACATTGCATATCGTGAGTCTGGTCCTGTTGAATATAACGGCAAGCTCTCATCTCGCTGTCTTCCTTGTTCTGATTTTGTGGTCTTTTGCCGCATGGTCCTCAGGTCCAACTCAGCAATATAATCTGGTCACCATGGCTCCGGAATCCTCAGGCATTATGCTAAGCCTCAACAGTTCGGTGATGCAACTTGCGATGGCTGCCGGCGCAGGTATTGGCGGAATCGCGGTCAGCAGCGTTTCATTGTCATCCATTACCTGGATTGGCGCTGTCGGGGTTGCTGTTGCCATAATCATCGTTATAAGTTCATATCGTTCAGCATCTACGAAAAGTAAAAAAAACACTGCATCACACAACGTTGCCTGATATGGATTCGCAGTACAAAAGACAAACCAAAAAGAGAGGCCACTGTATGCATACAGTGGCCTCTCTTTAACCATTTTAACGGCTATTCTATTACCGATAAGCAGAACTCTTATTGGGCCGTAACTGCACCATCGATCGGATATACTGCACCATTGATATACGGCGCTTCATCTCCAAGCAGGAAAGAAACCAAATTCGCGATCTCTTCCGGTCTGCCCAGACGTCCGGATGGAATGCTGTCAACAGTTGCCTTGAACACTTCAGGGTTGTCTTTACCGAACTGAATGACCATTGGCGTCTCAATTGTACCTGGGGCAATCGCATTTACACGAATGTTGTCCTTGCCATATTCAATCGCAGCTGTGCGAGTCAAGCCGACCACGCCATGTTTGGTTGCTGCGTAAGGTGCAACTGCAGGTACACCAACGATACCCGCTGTTGAGGCCGTGTTCAGAATGGAACCTCCACCTGTTTTGAGCATTTCAGTAATTACATACTTCAACCCGTAGAATACACTTCTCAGGTTAATATCAATGATCTGGTCAAACTGCTCAATCGTATGTTCAATCAGCTTAATACCAGGACCTGCAATACCTGCATTATTAAAGAACATGTCGATTCGTCCGAACTCTTCGACTGTTTTTTTTACATAATTCTCAACTTCAGGTGCTTTACTTACATCTGCTTGTACAAAAATAGCTTTACTTCCCAGCTTCTCAATCTGCTTAACCGTCTCAAGACCTGTCTCTTCGACAAGATCCACAACGACAATGGATGCACCCTTCTCAGCCAGCTTCAATGCTGCTGCTTGGCCCAATCCACTTCCTGCTCCAGTAATAATGGCTACTTTTCCTGCGTGACTCATGTTGATCTCCTCCATGTGTGTGTGTCATCTTGTGATTGGATCGATGAATACGATATGAAACGTACTTACATGCAATGATGCAATATGTAGGTCAAAAATGGCATAAAACCTTCCTGACTTTACCTATTCTAATAGACTTTCGACATAAAAACAAATCATATAATATGTATTCATACTATATGACCTGTCACTTTTTCAGCATTTTAATTGAAGGAGCACACAACTATTACGTCTTGTTGCATGCTCCTCTTTTACATATACAATACTTTTTAAGTCGGTATCTCTATAACTTCAAACGGTGCATATCCGCTTATCAAAACACTTTAACGCAGCAAATTCGTTTTTGCCAATTCAATAATTTCGTCACCGCGTCCATTGAGCACGGCTTTCATCATCCATAAGGTGAATCCTTCCGCCTGTTTGATATCAATCTTCGGAGGTAAGGACAATTCCTGACGATTCACCACCACGTCAATCAGCACAGGACCATCATGCTGAAGGGCACGCTGCACAGCTCCTTCGAGTTCATCCGGATCCTCAACCCGAATACCTTCCATGCCCATGGCTTGAGCAACCATCGCAAAGTTGGGATTTACAAGCTCTGTTCCCGATTCCAGGAATCCGGCAGCTTTCATCTCCAACTCAACAAAACCGAGTGCTCCATTATTAAACACCACAACTTTGATCGGCAGATTATGCTGTTTCAGTGTCAACAGATCACCCATCAGCATCGTAATACCGCCATCACCCGACAACGAGATGACTTGTCTGCCCGGATCAGCGACCTGAGCACCAATTGCCTGTGGCAGGGCATTTGCCATCGTACCATGACTGAATGAACCGAGCAGCCTGCGATTACGAGACATCTCGATATAACGGGCCGCCCATACTGTTGGAGTACCAACATCACAGGTGAAGATGGCATTTTCAGCTGCGACATCACTAATGACCTTGGTCAGGTACTGCGGATGAATGGGCTTTTTACCCGGTTTTCCAACGGCCAGCTCGTCCAGATCTTTGCGTACTTTCACATAACGATCCACACTTTTACGCAGATGTTTGTCACTGTGTTCTTCTGTCAGATAAGGAAGCAAAGTTTCAATGGTCGCTTTCACATCCCCACATACGCCGTAATCCAGCTTCGTGCGCCGACCCAGATGGGAAGATTGAATGTCTACCTGAAGGACTTTCGCATCTTCGGGATAGAATTGACGATATGGAAAATCCGTTCCCAGCATTAATAATACATCACAGTCCATCATGGCATGATAACCGGATGAATACCCGATTAGGCCGGTTAGGCCGACGGAATAGGGGTTGTCATACTCCAAATATTCCTTGCCTCGTAGCGCAATAACCATCGGAGATTTCAAACGATCACAGAGCTGCATGAGGGGTTCCCGAGCGCCTGCGCAGCCTGCTCCGCACAACAACGTAATTTTTTTGCCTTGATTCAGATATTCCGCCAGTTTCACGAGTTCAGGCTCAGAAGGATGTACCACTGGATTGGTCGCATGATACACGTGCTCAGGCACAGGCATATCCGCTGCTTCAAGTCCTGCTACATCGCCCGGCAATACAACGACGGACACACCTGAACGTGCAACTGCTGTCTGAATAGCCATCGTCACGGAACGCGGCATCTGTTTTGCTGTTGTAATGACTTCACAATAATCACTACATTCCTGAAACAGATACTCCGGATGCGTCGCCTGAAAATATTCACTGCCAATCTCGTCACTTGGGATATGTGCAGCGATAGCGAGTACAGGAACACGATTGCGGTGACAGTCATACAGACCATTGATCAGATGCATATTGCCCGGTCCGCTGCTTCCTGCGCAGACAGCGATACTTCCACTGACCTCAGCGTCCGCCCCAGCAGCAAATGCAGCTACTTCTTCATGTCGTACATGAATCCACTCGATCTTCCCAGAACGACGAATGGAATCGAGTACCGCATTCAAGGAGTCTCCAACAATGCCATATATGCGTTTGATGCCAGCGTTCAATAAGGATTCAACCAGAACGTCCGCGACTGTTTTTTTCATAATAGGTGAGTCTCCTTTAATTGCTCATTTTGATTATGTTTCCACTCGGTTAATATACCTATTCTTATACCCCAATCTTCTGAAACCCGAACCAACTCAATATGTATGTCTGGATATATGAAACTAAACCGGCCCCTTAAACCCTTATTCCAGCTATAGCAAAATGCCAAAAAATCCGCTTGTCGAATGACAAACGGATTACGGTTAAACTAGGTTTATTGTTATTCCATCTGGATTTCCGAATCCAAATCAGACATTAGATAGCAGGCATCACATTGCCACCACTAACCGGGATATAGGCACCCGTGATAAATGAGGACAGGTCCGAAGCGAGAAAAGCTACCGCATTGGCGATTTCCTGATCTTCACCCCTGCGCTTCAGCGGCACGGTACGTGTATATGCCTCATCATGTCCAGGCTCACTGGACCGATCATGTTCGCTAATTGTCCATCCAGGTGCAACCTGGTTTACGGTAATCTGATACTCACCAACCTCCTTGGCAAGTACGCGATATACGCCATCCATTCCACGCTTACCAGCCGTGTAAGCCGATTGGTGAGCGAAGTTTTGCATCGCACATTCTGTATTGATACCAATGAACCGACCGGCTCCGATATCTTGCATATGTGGAATGAAAGCTTTGGCCAGATACACACTCTGCATGACACAGGATTCAAATTGGCTCAAGTAATCTTCAGGAGACTGTTCCAACACCGTTGTCCATTCATATTGAATGACCGCATTGGCAACAACGATATCCACTCCGCCGAGGACAGACTGAATCTCATCACGCATCCGAAATGCTGTATCCTGCTTTGTAATATCTCCCTGTACAATTACAGCCTTACGACCGAGTGCTTCAATCTCACCTTGAAGCTCCCGAGCCTTGGTATCATTATTTATGTAATGTAGAGCCAGATTGGCGCCACAGGCTGCCAGCGTGCGGGCGATAACTCTCCCCAGTTGTCCGGTTGCGCCTGTAACCAGAGCCGTTTTTCCTGAGAGATCCAATTGCATAACAGCGAAAACCTCCTTGAATTCATTTGATCGAAAACGATTTCGGAAATATGTTACTTTTGTTCATTAATTACGCATTATTCAGAGAGATATACAGCATTGTTCAATGCTGTATATGGTAGTTCAACTTTTTTCCTATATGTGGAGACTATTAATTATGATGTTGAATAAGATCAATTTCCTGGAAGCGACTGACTTCCTTTTCCCAACGCTCTTCTACATATTGACGGTGAACCGGGTGATTGTTGTATGCATCATACGCAACCTGATCCGCAAAGACCATCGAGAAACTGTAGTCAAACTCATTCTTCTCACTTACCTGTTTCAGAACCTGAAATTGCTCTACGCCAGGAATGACAGCCAATGCATCTGAACTTTCCTTCAAAAAGGCTTCGGCCTCCGGTGTATCTTTACCCGCGTAAAGTGTAAACGTTACCATATGTGTGATGCTGCTCATCTCTATTTCCTCCTCCAATATGTTCGTACTCGTTTCCTAGTGTACATCCGAATGTGTTGTAAGCGCAATAATTGGTTGAATTAATTTTTAATGAAATGGATATTTCTATATAAATTGAACTAAGGAATATTTATACTGGTCACTTCGATGACAGAACAACCTTCCGATCGCTGTTATCCCCAGATTTTTTTGATTCCTTCTATAAAGGTTAAATCCGGGGATAAAGGCGAACGCTCCGCTTCTTCAGGTTCTTTCTGTCCTCTCCGTTTTGTGTAAATGTTTATCTCAATTTATATAGTTACAAATATTAATTTCAAGTAAAATTCACTAGCCTTTACCCTGAATATGTACACAAAAAAACCTCAGGATAAATCCCGAGGTTTTTTTGTAATGTATGGACAAACTTATTTGGTGATGTTGTATTTACGGTTAAATTTATCAACACGGCCACCGATATCCACGTTTCTTTGTTTACCAGTGAAGAACGGGTGGGATGCGGAACTAGTGTCCACACGGATTACTGGGTAAGAGTTACCGTCTTCCCATTCCATAGTTTCGTTAGAGAACTTCGTGGAAGAACTCAGGAATTTGAAATCAGCACTTGCATCGTAAAAAATTACGAGTTGTGTCTTTGGATGGATGTCAACTTTTGGCATAATCTATTTACACTCCTTTAATATGGGTACTTCTTTAGAATCAAACTACATTTTATTATACTCTTTTTTTGGACAAAGTACCAGCAGGATTTGAGGAATAGCTAAAAAAATTATGATATCTGTGATTTTGCACCTAATCAGGTGTCACACCGTCCCTTTCTCCAGTACATTCAACATGTACTCCAAAGCCTCCAGTTCATCCCTGCCTCTTGTCTGTAATCTGACAACACTACCATATCGAATGGGTAGTAACGCCATTCCAAGCAGGCTTTTGACATCTACACGATGCTCATGCTCAGACTCCATATACGACAAAATAATATCCGAGGAAAAACGCGACGCTTGAGAAGATACCGACATCAGATCATCCCGATGAAAATCAGCGTGTATCATAAATTCATGTACTCTCACAACCTTCAGTTCCTTTCGCTAAGTACTTATTCACCAATATGGTGTGTATCCATTTATATATTAAAATCTTCATGAATTATACCATGTTATGGGAGCTTGACCCATACTTTTTTGCAAAAAAAACAACCTGGAAGAGTCCTATACCGCAGGACTCTTCCAGGTTGTTCTTACATACCGTTCGGATATACCATGACCTTCAGACTGCCGCTTTTATTGTGTAATGCGCGCTCCATCGCTTGCTGTGTCTCTTCGAGTGAATAACGATCTGTAATCAGGGACATCACGTCATGCTGGCCGGAGCTCAGGAACTCAATTCCTGCCGGATATGTGTTGGCATAACGGAATATGCCATAGATATCAACTTCATTGTCCGCAATAAATGGAACATTGAGTGCGATCTCGTCCTGTGCAGGCAGGCCCACAATCGCAAGTTTGCCTCCACGTCGAAGTGAATACAGAGCAGATTGTAGCGCCTTCGGATTCCCCGCTGTTTCCCATGCGGTATCAACACCCACGCCACCTGTTAACTCGCGAATCACAGCCAGCGCATCTTCATTTCGCACATTAATGGTATGAGTGGCCCCCATGCGGCGAGCTGCTTCCAGCCTAACTTCCTCCAGATCCGTTACAATGATCTTCTCTACACCGAAAGATTTGGCAGCAGCCACGGCCATGAGTCCAACGGGACCCATACCCATAATCGCCAGGGTTGTACCCGGAGCCAGTTTGCTGCGGCGTGCAGCGTGAATGCCAACAGAGAATGGCTCGTTCATAGCTGCTTCCTCATAAGACAGATGATCCGGGATCGGGAATACCATATCTTCACGCATCACCATGTATTGTACAAATGCCCCATCCACCGGAGGGGTCGCTAGAAATTGTACATCCGGACACAGGTTATAGCGACCTTCCTTGCATGCCGTGCAGCGTCCGCAAGTCACCCCAGGCTCAATAGCAACCCGATCCCCTGTTTTCAGACGTGATACGTTCGAGCCAACAGCAGCGATGATCCCCGCACACTCATGACCCAGAATGATCGGTTTCTCCACCACAAATCTGCCAATACGTCCATGTTCAAAATAATGCACATCCGAGCCACACACCCCGACTGCCATCACTTGGATTAACACCTCATCAGCTTCCGGTTGCGGGACGGGTTTTTCCTCAATAATAATGTGTCCTGGCTCTGTCATGATAGCAGCTTTCATGGTCTCGGGCAGTTGATGTTGTCCCATACGGTTCTCCTCCTCATGTATGTCCATGCTGTCTATTGTACATCAAAGAAAACAAGGTATCTTCTTACTTCCTTCCTAATTACCAAGTTCATCTGCATCCGCAATTCCACTCAATAGATTGTTCGACCTTGTTCATCCGCTATGCCGCTCTTCCGATAGAAGTACGTATTGATCATGTCCCGCCATTCCTTGGCATGTTCGGCCTGGTTGTCCTGTAATGAAGCAACTTTGCTGAAAATGACTGGGTCGATTTTGCCCTCCAGCCTTCTCCATGTCTCGGCTAACGCCTCCGCCTGCGCAACACCTTCAAAGTGTGTATCATAAATATGCTGAATGACCGTTTTACCCGAATGCAGAACATGGGTGTATGGCACGTGATGGAAAAATAAGAGCAGCTCATCCGGACAGGTGTCTACGGACTCATAGCGATCAGCATTCTCAGGGTGATACTGTGAAGTGTATCCTGTACCGCTGTTCACGGTTCGATCTACACCAATGCCATGACAATCGGCAAAGTGATACGTTCCCCATTTGGAATACTCGTATCCATCTACATTCGGCCCGTAATGATGTTCCGGGTTAACCATCCAACCCACACCGAGAGGCGCCGTATAATTCTCATAGATATCTAGTGAAGTCAAAAGCATGCCTGTAACCTGCCGCACAACTTCGTCTTCATGTCCAAATGTGAGTCTCACCCACTCATCAGCAATCTCTTCGGCGGACAGCTCCGGATTCCACGCAAGTCTTCCGTATCCATATAGATTCGCCTGCGCGAGTGGATGTCCTGTCCAACAGGCATCTGCACCAATATTGGATACTGCGGCGAAGCCACTATATGGTCGTTTATACAGAGAACCGTCCGCGATTCGCTTGATCTCTGAACCTTCGCCTTTAGCGTATGTGTCAAAGTCCAATACTTCTTTCCACTGGGGAACCAGATAACAGAGATGACGTTGTTGCCCGGTATACTCCTGTGTAATCTGAAATTCAATCACCTGATTTGTATTTTCCATGGCCCCGAACAGCGGGGATACCGCCTCTCTCACCTGAAAGTCCATCGGCCCGTTTTTGATCTGCAAAATGACATTTTCGGCAAAACGCCCGTCCAGCGGCGTAAAGTGGTCATAGGCTGCCCGCGCACGGTCTGTGGAACGATCCCGCCAGTCCTGCTTGCAGTTATAGACAAAGCAACGCCAGATGACCAATCCACCGAATGGCCGAAGGGCTTCAGCCAGCATGTTCGCACCATCGGCATGATCACGGTTATACGTGAATGGTCCCGGACGATTCTCGGAGTCTGCCTTGATCAGGTAACCGCCAAAATCCGGAATCGCTGCGTACACCTTGGCCGTTTGAATGTTCCACCATTCCCGTACCTGCGCATCCAGCGGATCAGCCGTACGCAATCCACCAATCTCAATTGGACTTGCGTAGTTGGCGCTCAGGAACAATCGAATGCCATACGCTCTGAATTCAGCGGCAACCTTCGCCACATCACTAAGATAACGTTCCGTCAGAAACAGACTCTCACGGCGGTGTACATTGACGTTGTTGATCGATATGGCATTGATTCCCGTGGAAGCGAGTAAACGTGCGTAATCCCGGATGCGTCCCAAGTCCAGCGTGAATTCCCCGTTATCATAGAAAATGGATTCTCCTGCGTAACCACGCTCAATGCTGCCGTCCACGTTATCCCACTGATTAATCATCCGTAGCGCATTGGTTGGCTTTTCTGTAATGAAGCTCCACTTATTCACAGCGTCATCCGCCTTATGTGCACTCCCTTGATCCATTGTCAGCTCTCGAAGCAGATGGAATGCACCATACAACACACCTTGAGGAGTCTCTGAACCAATGACCAGTACACCCTCGGTCTCGTTCTCACGAATGATGTACCCTTCTCCTTGAACAGTTGAACGCTCTGTCTCACTGAACGACCCAGCCACGGAATCGCTCCCTGTCCAAGTGCCGATTCGTATTGCGGGAGCGGAAGCGAGATTGTCCCGTTCATTTTCCTGAGCATCAGACAGATGACTGACCGACGGTTTCACGCCATATAACCTCTCCAGTCCCCGTGAAAGTTCGGTCAGAGCTGTTGTGATCACTCCATGGTTCTCTTCCGCCAGTATAAGTTTGCTCCATGCAGGAGCCGTCTTTTTGGTAAACTCATTCGCTCTTGGCAATTCAGAGTGATACCCCAGCCACGCATCGTACTGTGGACCCGACAAAGCAGATTGAACGACGGATTGGCTCATTGTACCGCCTCCTTGCTGGCATAGATCTGCGCAATGCGATTCCCTTTTCCTTCAAGTAGCCATAGGATCGAGGTTACACCACGCGGGTAGTACTTGCTGCCAACTGCTACACCAGACAGGATCTGGTCACTCCAGCACCAGTAGGATTCCTCCGGATGCAGAAGCCAGTTGACATGAGCCGCGTCTGCTGCCTTGCCTGTCTCATTCCATTCCACACCCAGCAGCTCTCTAGCGATAAACTGGGACAAATAGATTTTGCTCAGCCACGAGTTATTGCTTGTTGAGGACAGTTTCCAGCTCCCATCTTCGAACAGACATGTTCCCGGCACAAGAACCGTCTTCAGATGAGTTTGGAGTGCTTTCAGATAAGGTCCAAAACGACCATTGACATCCAGTGCTGCTTCACAGCCTGTAAAGTACGGGAACACCAAACCTTCAATTGCCGGGATAATTCGAGAATCATTATTTTCTGCAATAACAGCTGGAATGTAGCCGCCATCAGTCAATTGTGCAGCAATACTGGCAGCGCAGCGATCCGCTTGAAGCCCTGCTTGATGGGACAGATCCGCCAACTTCTCTGTTGCGAACAGCTTCTCCAATGCGACATAAACCGCCCAACATTTACCTGCCAGATAGATATTATTGCGAGACTGTCCAAGTGACACATCCAGGCTGTCATAGGTTGTAATCTCCGCTCCACCTTGGGTACGGCTGCTATCCAGACCCATTAGACCGTTACGCTGCTCAGCGTCGGGATGGTCCCGATTAAGCATACTTTCGAAGCAATCCTGGATAACAGGCAACATATTTTTCACAAAAGCTTGATCCTGTGTCTGTTCAATGTATACTGTCGCGCAGCAGAGCCAGTTCACCAGTTCCTCGTGGCTCATCTGTGAGAAACAGTCGTCAATGCCAACCAGCTCATATGCCGAGTGTCCAGGGCGTGAGAACACATTGGCAACACCAATATCATGTGTAAAGGTAATTCCGCCCGGATATAA
Organism: Paenibacillus sp. FSL M7-1414; assembly: GCF_038003195.1. NCBI lineage: Bacteria > Bacillati > Bacillota > Bacilli > Caryophanales > Paenibacillaceae > Paenibacillus > Paenibacillus sp. FSL M7-1414. The sequence continues at coordinate 3,822,589 of NZ_JBBOOS010000001.1, forward strand.
CTTCTCTTCCCCCGGGAAACGAACCTGATCCGTATAACTGTATCGTTTCACAAACCACTCCAGCTCATTACGCACCGTCCATGGATTCAAGGCAAGCTCGAAGTACAACTGATCAGCCGTCAGATCAAGTGTGTTCATCATCCGATACTCCCCTTCGTTCACCACCCAGAGTGGCTCACCATCGGCATCTAGCAGTTGAGTACTGGCATAATAGCTGTGAATGGAATGAGCAAGCATGAATGATTGATCTTCGGTCAAAGCAGCCGATCCAAGGCGTTGTTCAACCTCTCCACAGGATGCAGCCAACTCACTGAAGCGTTGAAGTGCATACTCTCCTGCTGCCTGAATATCGGAGAAGTACCGCGTATACCAATACGTTGTGTCCATTCCTGTCGTCACAATGCCCCCGCGATAGAAACATACTGCGAATTGATACGTACGTTTCTCTCCAGCCGGAACCTCCATCAGTAGTGCAGCTGTTGAACCAAGTCCAAATGCCAGATTCTCCCGATGTTTCTCCTGCAACAGTTTCTCCAGCGTAAATCCGCGTGCGGGCCACAGTCCGTCATCTGCTGACATAATCGCTGTAAGTCGACCTTGTCCCACACCTGTGATGGAGCCACCTTCCGGTCCCCCAATCAGACGCATCGCAGAGTACGGATCATTGCCCTGATAACCAAAGTAGGCTTTGCGGGATTGTTGACCTTCCGTATTGTCAATTGTCATCTCAACCAATACGGCAGGTACGAGTGCATCCATTAATTCTTCACGATCCCCATTCGTTGGATCAGGTACTGGACGTACAGGCGAGTAGATACGGAACGTCAGATCTCCAGCAGTCCACGTATCCGTACCTGAGGTAAATTCACGGGTAATATCTTCATCGCGAAAAGCCGTAATAAGAGGTTGTGGAGCTTTGGTCGCGTTTGTCGACGCCGGGTCCCCATTCTCCAGCTTCTCTACATCATAGCGGCTGCTCTCATCCTCGGAAGCTTCATAAAAAGGAAGCGCCTGATAATTGTCGCCATCGCGAGATTGTAATCCAATATATATATTCTGGTCTGCCGGCTTGCCGAGTTCAAGACCCAGCCCGCCTTTGGCTCCTTTGTAACCCAGTGTAAAACTCGCAAAAGCACCAATCGGTGCGTGATGTGCATTATAAAAGATGGATTTGAATGTGCTCATGAGTCATAACCCCTCTCAGAATGGTATGCATGCGTTTTCATTAGCCCCATCCTAACACGTGGTTCCACCTTCGACCATGATCAAATCAATCGGATATTTACCCAAATCAAGCTGATAGACTATAATGGATTAAAGCGGTTACAAAAAAACATTCCAATTGATATACCTGCGTAATCAAAATCACATTTTTGAACAACGTCTATGAAGGAGGATCTTCCATGTCTTCAACGTATTTGCCTCCTACCTTGGGAGAAAGTGTCCATGAAGTTTTTTATCCAGATGTGCAAACAACGGTTAATCTCTTCGCCATTCATTTACGAAGTGTGGGTATGGACTGGGATTATCCGGCGCATGAGCACCCTCAATATGAATTGAATTATGTCACTGAAGGCGAGCAACGCATGATGGTGAACGGTACCTTATATATTCAAAAGGCTGGCGAACTGCTCCTGATTCCTCCGGGAAGCATTCATTCCAGCCAGAGCCATAACCGCAAGGGATTCACGTATTTTTGCATGCATTTTGACATTGATGATCAGTTGTTCCTATCGTTGCTGGCTCGTATCAAACAAGTGCGATTCAGTGCGGATAGTCCGGTTACACAGCAGATTGAGCCGGTTTTGCGCAAATTGATGTCATCTGCGGATGATGAAACAGCAAATACGATGGTACAGCGTATGCAGTTGCAATCTGCGGTATTTGAACTATTTGGCCATCTGTGGGAGGCGGTCTCGAAAGAGGCAGCTCACTGGTTTACCGACGGACACGAGAAGATCGAACTCGCCCACCAGATTCGTAATCGGTTGCAAGGCCTGATGAGTCAGCAATTCAAGCAGGGACACGAGTCCAACGGTCACTATGGCATTGATGATATTGCAGCAGAGCTGGGCATCAGTTCTTCTCACTGTAATCGCGTGTTCAAGCAGGTGTTTGGTCAGTCTCCTCGTGCTGTATTATCCCAGTTGGTTTTGCATGAAGCGAAGCTTCTTCTGGGCAATCCGAAGCTGTCCGTTCAAAATATTGCCGACATGCTTGGTTATAAGGATATTGCCCATTTCAGTCGTCAATTCAAGCGCTGGTCCGGCATGTCACCCTCCCGTTACCGACTGGAACAGCCTGCTCTGGAATAGGTCCAGTAGCAGGCTGTCGGGCTTGATTCAACTTTTTCATAATTCGATTCAAGATGTTCTCTGTATTTAATATGAAGTGTTATTTCAACAAACGCTTAATCAACTTCAGCTTGTTATCATAAGGTGGATACAAAATCGGCAGATTCAACTTGGTGCTTTTTTTCAGTACACTTTTGAGATGAGAGAAGGTTTCGAAGCTGTACTGCCCATGATACGAGCCAACACCGGAATGACCAACACCGCCAAACGGCAGACGTGGATTCGCTACATGCGTGATGGTATCGTTAATGCAGCCGCCTCCAAAAGAAACTTCGCGCAGCACTTTGTCCTGAACCCGGGTGTCGGAAGTAAACAGATATAAGGCGAGCGGTTTCGGCCGCTTTACGATTTCTACAATGGCTTCATCAATGTTACGGTAGCTAATGATCGGCAGAATCGGTCCAAAAATCTCATCTTCCATCGTTGCTGCATCCCAGGACTCCGCATCAATCAGTGTAGGTTCAATGAAGCGATCTTCCTCATCCGAAGCTCCCCCATATATCACGTTGGCCTGATCACGCTCAATCAAAGTCGTCAGCCGTTTAAAATGTCCCTTGTTCACGATTCGCCCATAGTCCTTGTTGTGCTGGATATCCGAACCAAAGAAGGACACGATCGCTGCCTTCATCTCCGTAATTAACGGTTCCTTCACGCGCTCATGCACAAGTAAATAATCGGGTGCGATACAGGTCTGTCCTGTATTGAGCAGTTTACCCCATATAATGCGCTCAGCTGCTACTTTGATATCCGCCTGTTCATCCACGATGACAGGGCTCTTGCCTCCAAGTTCTAACGTAACGGGAACGAGATTTTTGGCAGCTGCCTCCATCACAATCTTGCCTACCGGTACACTGCCTGTAAAAAAGATATAGTCGAATGGCGCGTTAATCAGCGCTGTCGTTGTATCTTTAGCACCTTCAAGTACCTGTACGTATGCCGGTTCGAATACGCTCGCAATCATTTCACGTACAACAGCGGACACCGCAGGTGTATTCTCTGACGCTTTGAGCACGGCTGTGTTACCTGCTGCAATCGCACCTACCAATGGTTCAATTAAGAGTTGAAAAGGATAATTAAACGGTCCGATAATCAGAACCGCCCCGTAGGGTTCGGGTATGATATAACTTTTGGAACCCAGGAGCGCCATTTGCGTTTTCACTTTAACGGGTTTTACCCATTTATTCACTTTACGAATGGTGTGTGTGATGCTGTCCATCATAAATCCGATCTCGGTTGTGTAGGATTCGAACTCACTTTTGCCCAAATCCTGATAGAGAGCTTCCGTCAGTCTGGTCTCGTACTTTTGAATGGCCTGCTTCAGTTGGGTCAGACGGGCAATCCGAGCTTCTGCCGATCTTGTTGCCCCGGAACGAAAGAACTGTCGTTGCTGCTCCAAAATCTGTTCAACTTCCTGACTGGTTACTTCCTGTATAGTCGTTGTCATATATACATACTCCTCTATTCATTATTGATCAAGCGTTTAAACTTACGAACCTATAAGACACATGCAAAAGCATGTTTGATCACTATTACTCTACAGACACTCTTCTTCCAAAGCAGCTACCAGTTCCTTCAGCAGTTCCACCGATGCATTCAATGAAGCCGAATAATAGCGCTGTGTGCCCTTCTGCTCCACAGATATAAGTCCCTTCTCTAACAACAGCTTGAGATGATGAGATATGGCTGGCCGGGATAGGCTGGATTGTTCGGTAATTTCATTCACTGTCATTCTGCCTTTCTCGGTGAGTGTCAGCAAAATGGATTGACGATGGTTGTCACTTAACACCTGAAATAACGGAATACAGGTTTGAAAAACGCTAATTGCTTTTTGTCCCATGGTTTCACCTCTATACTATTTCTTCTTCATTATTTCTACGCATATTTCTCTGTTTGATGTCTGTTGGTTTAAACATTCGAACCCAATGATTGAATTGTACTCTTTAATCACTTGAACTGCAAGTGAACCATCAACTAAATTTAATACAATACCGATAAAGCGCTTCCATACTACCATACAAGTATGGTAGTATGTCATTGAAGGAGTTGAAGTTGTGGAATATACCCCAAAGTTATCATCCAAAGCCGGTTTGTTGCCTGTTGCGAGCAATATGTCTTCCATGAATAATAAGCAATCTTACTCATCGCGAGATGTCGTTTACTTCACGCTGAAACAACTCATTTTGAGTTTGAAAATGCCTCCGGGAACAGCTATTTCTGAGAAGGAAATTTCGCTAGAGTTCCAGGTAAGCCGGACACCTGTTCGAGAAAGTTTTGTAAGGCTTGCACAGGAAGGTCTGCTGGAAGTGTATCCACAGCGTGGCACATACGTCTCTCTGATTCAGGTCGATCTCGTTGAGGAAGCACGCTTCATGCGTGAACAGCTCGAACGAGCCGTAATCAGGCTCGCCTGCGAGAACTTTCCGAACGAACAGATGGTAGCTCTTGAACAGAACCTTGCGTGGCAACAGGAATGCAGGGTCAAACCGGATGATGAACGAATGTTCCAATTGGATGAGGAATTCCATAGCACTCTTTTTGCAGGCTGCAACAAAAGCAACACCTGGACTGTTATCCAGCAGATGAATGTACATTTGAATCGAAGTCGCATGTTACGCCTGTCCTCGGACCACCAGTGGGATCACCTGATTGAACAGCACCGGTCTATGGTCAAGGCCATTCAGCAGCATGATGCCGACACAGCAGAGCGACTGATGCAGGAACACTTGCATTTAACTGTCACCGATTTGGCTGTCCTGCAGGATACATATCCGTCCTATTTTCAATGACTGAATTTTTCTTCCTACTATTCATGATGAGGTGAACGTGATGAGAATGGTTTTTCGCTGGTTCGGCGAAGGCAATGATACGGTAACGCTGGATAATATCCGGCAGATTCCGGGTGTTGAAGGTATTGTGTGGGCACTGCACGATGTTCCTGCTGGCGAGGAATGGCCGATGGACAAAATACTCGCTGTCAAAACAGCAGCAGACAAGGCCGGGTTACATCTGGATGTCGTTGAGAGTGTGAACATCCATGAGGATATCAAGTTGGGCCTGCCATCAAGGGATAAATACATTGCGAACTATATTAAAACAATGGAGAAACTGGCTCAAGTTGGTGTGAAGGTCATCTGTTACAACTTTATGCCGATCTTCGACTGGCTTCGCACGGATATGTACAAGGAAATGGAGGATGGCTCAACTGCCCTCTTCTATGAGCACAGTAAACTTGCAGATATAGAACCTCTAGAACTCGTTCGACGCATTACGGAAAACTCCGCACTCACCATGCCAGGTTGGGAACCGGAACGATTGCAGTATTTAACAGGTCTGTTCGAAGCCTACAAGGATGTAACCGAGGATCATATGTGGGAGCACGCACGTTATTTCCTGCAAGAGATTATGCCTGCAGCCGAACGGTTGGGGATTCGAATGGCCATCCATCCGGATGACCCACCATGGCCAATCTTTGGATTACCAAAGATTATTACAAGTCAGGAGAATGTTCGGAAATATTTGAATCTTTATGATAGCCCTTACAACAGCGTGACACTATGCAGTGGCTCTTTGGGAGCGAATGCTGATAATGACATAATCGGGATGATACACGAGTTCAAGGATCGGATTCCATTTGCCCACATTCGGAATGTAAAAATCTACGATAATGGCGACTTTATTGAAACGTCACACCGCAGTCAAGATGGAAGCGTCGATATTGCGGGGGTTGTTGAGGCTTATCACGATATCGGTTATGAAGGTTATGCAAGACCCGACCATGGTCGTCACCTCTGGGGAGAACAGTGCCGACCTGGTTATGGACTCTATGACCGGGCTTTGGGGATCATGTATATCTGGGGCGTCTGGGATTCCCTGCAAAGGAGGGCAAAAGCATGAGTGAACACCAATATGAACGCTCATCTCGTCTCGAAGGCAGAACGGCTGTAATCACCGGAGGTGCTGGAGTATTATGCCGCTCCATGGCGGAAGAACTCGCTCGGCACGGTGCAAGTGTAGCCATCCTGAACCGCACGGTGTCCAAGGGACAGGAAGTTGTATCTGCGATAGAAGCTGCCGGTGGCAAAGCGATTGCTATTGCCTGTGACGTAACCCAGGCCGATAGTGTGCAAGCAGCGGCAGATGCGGTGCTGGAACAGCTCGGACCATGTGATATTCTGATCAATGGCGCCGGTGGCAATAAAGCTAGTGCCAACACCACCAATGAAATCTTCAGATTGGAAGATCTGGAAAAGAGCGATGTCACTACATTTTTTGATGTGAGTGTAGAAGGATTTCGTCAGGTGATGGATTTGAATTTTGTCGGTTCTCTCATCCCTACTCAAATCTTTGCAAAACATATGATAGAGCGCGATGTTCCCGCTACTGTCATAAACATTTCTTCCATGAGCGCCCCATCGCCCATGACGAAAGTTCCAGCTTACAGCGCTGCGAAGGCAGCCATTAACAACTTCACGCAGTGGCTCGCCGTTCATCTGGCCGAATCCGGAATTCGTGTCAACGCTATTGCACCCGGGTTCTTCCTGACCGAGCAAAACCGTAATTTATTACTGCAACCAGACGGCTCACCTACGGAGCGTTCCAGTAAAATTATTGCTCATACACCCATGCGCCGCTTTGGCAAACCGGAAGACCTGCTTGGCACACTGATGTGGCTTGCGGATGAAAGACAGTCCGGCTTTGTCACTGGTACAGTCATTCCGGTAGATGGCGGATTTATGGCGTATTCTGGTGTTTAATGATTTCTTACACAGACACTCCGATGAAAGAACAACCATAGGTATTTAATGAAACCGAAGCTTGGGATGCATACCCAGGTTTCGGTTTTTTGCGTTTAAGCATAAGATCCTCCAGCATAGGAAAAGCTTGTTATAATACGTGTTCAAAAGCAAACTTTTTAAACAACCTCTTAATACAGCTACGGTGAAATAAAGGAAGGTGATACATATATGATGGAAGAAACATGGGTTGTTGCCGTACGGTCTATTATTGCCTTTCTGACCCTGATCATCTATACAAGGGTGCTGGGCAAACAGCAGATGGGTAACTTGACGTATTTTGATTACATTAACGGTATTACAATCGGTTCCATTGCGGGTACGTTTGCAACCGATCTCTCGTCCAAGGCGTGGATTCATTTTGTGGCCTTGACCATTTTCACAATCATTACGATCATCTTTCAGTATATTACGCTGAAGAATCGCACCATCTCCAAATTAATGGACTCAGACCCCACATTGATCATCCAGAACGGTAAAATTCTCGAACAGAACCTGAGTAAAATGCGAGTCAAATTTGACGAATTGACCATGATGCTGCGGCAAAAGGATGTATTTGATATTACAACACTGGATTATGCGATTCTGGAACCGGATGGCAGCCTCTCGGTTGTTTTGAAACCTGAGAATCAACCGGTAACCGCCAAAGACATGCATATGCACCCGCCCAAGAGCAAGCTGATGACCGAGATTATCATTGATGGCCTGCTGATTAAGCAAAATCTGGAGGAAAGAAATAAAGATATCAACTGGCTCAGTGAACAGCTTAAGAAACAAAAGATCACGATACAGGATATTGCTTTTGCCGCCATATTGCCCAATGACAAACTGTATGTTGATCTGTTCAAGGATAAAATCACCGAAAAAATCGATATGGGCGATTATGAGGGGCCTTTCTAAATTCTTTACTTGAAGGAGGCGGTTGAATGAAAACGCGTTTCTGGCTGTTATATGTGCTTCCGATCTTCCTCATTCTTGTATTCGTTGCAATTATGGCTAGCGGAGCCTTTCTCAAAAAGCCCTTTGGCAACGATGATCGCTTGCTTGAATCTATACAAACGTTAGAGAAACAGGTTGAGGGTAAAAAATGGACTGAAGCCAAGTCTCAAGTTAATTACGCAATGAAGGCCTGGGATAAAGTCGTCAACCGCATTCAGTTCAGTGTGGAACGTGAAACGATATATGATATTCTGGGCACGCTTGCTCGGATCAAGGGCGGCGTTGCGGCAGAGGATGATAAGGCGATTATGGAAGAGATTTATTACTTTTATGTGTTATGGGATAATCTTGGAGATTAGGTTCAATATCTTTAATATCAGGCTTGAATATAAGAAGTAAGTCCAACAACAAAAGGCACTATCCTTTTATGAAGAAAGGAAGTGCCTTCTTTGCTTTGATATAACTTTATATCCATTACGCTCTTCGTAATCCCCGAGACCGTGACGATCGCGAAGTACCTTCTTTGCGGAAAAAGAGACCGAGTGCTCCCTTGGCACACCACAGTGCAAACAAAGCGAACAGCGTGCCCCAGAACAGCGCCGGAAGGAATGTCTGTTGAGCGAGATTCGCTGCATCCCCTGCCCGTGAAGGCTGAGTCCAGGACATAAATCCAACGTATACAGCACTAACAACCGACTCTTCCAGCGTAAGAAACGCCAGTAACAGATAATAGTACTTCACGATCTTGGCACCAAAAATCATAATGACAACGTTCAGTACGATGAACCCGGTCAGCCATAACATGCCGAACTCCCCTCTTACATATAACAGGAGCGACACTAGAGCGACAGCCGTCATAATACCAAGTCCCCACATGTGCAAGCCTTTGCGGTATAAGTAAAACAACAGCAAGGCGAACAGTGATGCACTGATATATCCCGCCAGAGAAACCAGGATCGATCTGCCTGGCGTCAGCATGGAAGAGTAAGTTACACCACTATGATCAGCGTATAATTCAATGCGCAGCACTTTACCGGACAATACCAGTGTCATTAGTGCATGACCGAATTCGTGAATCATCGTATCCAGGTTACGGAACAAGGACGAAAATGGGATGAATCGTGTAAGAAAGACGGAGCCTAGTAGAAAAAGTATCGTTTTGACCCACTTATTCAATCGTGTATACCTCCTTTACCTTCAAGTAAACAATCAAGTAAACAAGCTTATCCTTTATACTACGCTTTTTTCACTCGATTCGTTTCGGCTTCCGAACTGTAAGGCACAGTGCTCCATCCACCAGCAGAAGCTCCGATTGTGTCCAATGAAAAAAGAAGATAGATCATAGCGGCCCTTTTCGGCCTCTAGCGTAACGAGCAGTCGATTCCGCATCCGACGGAGGGCATAGTGCACGAATTGATCTGCTACCTCACTTTGTATCAGGGTAACATAAGCATAAAGGGAATGATCGACAGGTTCATCAAGCGGACTCACCCCTGCACATGAAAATTCCGTCCTCACGCCCGCACTCTGAAGTATGGACAATGCCTTCACGAGTTCGGCATCAACTTCAACACCGTTCCAAATCTCTGTTTTCTTCGCGGATACTGTATGTTTATCACGTTCCGTCCAGTGCATCAGCTCCAGCTTACGCCGTCTCCACAGATGGGCAGGCTGTTCACTTAACAGCACTTCATGTTCCTCATTTAAATTCATGCAATGCGTCCTCCTGTTCTGCTTGATCCGGTCACCTTATTCAACAAAGAGAGAGCACATCACTGTGCTCTCTGCTTTGCAAAAAGGCAAAGGAATGGCGATCCATTCCTCAGCATGTTGTATTATTGTACCTTTTTCGGTGACAGGCATCAAACTGATTTTAAATTATTCGTTTAGTGCCAGTTTCAGAGCCTCCAGATTCTGTCTCATCACGCTAATGTAGTCCATTCCCGCCGCAATTTCTTCCTCGGTGAGTCCCTCAATCGGATTCAATACAGCCGTCTTGGCCCCCACTTCACTTGCGATTGTCTCAGACACTTTGGATGAAACCAGTGTTTCGAAGAAAATCATTTTCACCTGATGCTCTTTTGCAAAATCAATGACAGATGCCATCTGCGCTGCTGAAGGTTCTTGCTCAGGAGACAATCCTGCGATGGGCACCTGTTGCAATCCATATTCCTTGGCAAGATAACCAAATGCAGCGTGTTGTGTGATGAAATCCTTACGTTTGCTATCCGTCACAGCCGCCTTGAAGTCCTGATCCAGTGACTCCAATTGAGTAATGTAAGCATCTGCATTCTGCTGGAACTGTTCAGCATGTTCCGGGGCAGCCTGCGCCAAACCTGCTTCAATATTGCGGACTTCTTTTACAGCCAATGCAGGTGACAGCCATACGTGGGGATCGAGTCCACCGTGATCGTGATCATGTCCTGCTTCTGCCTCTGCGTCATGATCATGGTCGTGTTGTTCAGTAGTCGCTTCATCCACATGATCGTGATCATGTGCTTCCCCAGCGGATTCATCGGCATGGTCATGCGTATCCGTTCCATCGGAATCTTCATGTCCATGATCATGCTCATCTTCTGTACCTTCAAGCAGGTTAATTCCTTTGCTCGCTTCCACCTGAATGAGTGAAGCATTGCTCAGACTTCCGGTGACCTGATCAATCCAAGATTCCATGCCCGCACCGTTGTATACAAGCACATCCGCTTTTTCAATGCTGGCAATATCTTGTGGTGTTGGCTCCCAATCATGGGGCTCCATTCCTGCCGGAACGAGTGTATGCACATCAGCCAGATCACCTGCCACATTTTTGGTGAACTCATACATCGGGTAGAAGCTGACCTGCACGTTTAATTTTGCTACTTCACTCTCTACGGGTACCGTATTACCGGCACCCGTAGAACTTGTATTTGCATCAGAAGCGGATTTTTGTCCGCAGCCTGCGACGATAAGTGTGAGACTGAACAACAATCCGAGCGTAGCTTTTTTACTGAATTTCATGTGATGTATTCCTCCTAGAATGGTTGACCAGAATGACGTGCTGTGATTTCGTTTCTTTGCGGTGACGCTTGCGGTTATATCGTGCAATCAGCTTTTGCGCTGATATTCCAGTCAATAGGATGACCAACAGGATGAGTGCAATTGTTCCTCCCGGTGGTGTATTTAGATGGTAAGATGTTGTGAGCCCGCTAAAAATACCGATTAACCCCGTGATTACCGCGACAATAATCGCTGCTGTAAAACTGCGAGACACTCTTAGTGCCAAGGCAGCAGGCAACACAATGAGAGCAGACACCAGCAACACACCGACGATCGGCATGGCTGAAGTTACAGTCATTCCTGTCAGAATGGCAAATGCAAACGATAAACCTCTTACCTGAACGCCTCCAATGGAAGCAGTCTCTTCATCAAACGTAAAGTTATACAACGGTCTTCGGAGCAGGATGAAAAAAAGTAAACCCGTGATACATACTCCCGCCATCATCCACAATTGTATATCGCTAACCGCGACAATAGATCCAAATAAGTATGAGCTGAAGGTCTTGGACAGATTGGTTTTGAGACTCATCAATACCACAGCAAGAGCCAGCCCCGAAGTCATGATGATCGCCACAGGTACCTCGCTGTAGGTTCGGTAACTTCGCCGCAATTGTTCAACCAGTAATGCACCGATAATTGCAATCGCGAATCCGCAGATCACCGGGTTAAGATTCATGACCGAACCGAGCGCAACCCCTGCGAGTGAGACATGGGATAACGTGTCTGCCATTAGGACCTGCCGCCTGAGCATCAGATAGACCCCGAGAATTGGAGCGATGACTCCAATCAGTCCACCTGCCCAGAAGGCACGTTGCATGAATTCGTACTCAAACACTGCCATTCCTCACTTTCTTGCCTCTCCAGAGTAATCGTTCGGTCCAATCGATCCCCCATCTCTTCCAGTCCATGAGTAACCATAATAATCGTTATCCCATGAGCATCAACATAGTGGCGCATCAGATTGTAAAATCCCTCACGGCTGTGGCGGTCCATTCCCGTTGTTGGCTCATCAAGTACCAGAACCTGCGGTTGCCCAGCCATAGCTCTGGCAATACAGATCCGTTGCTTCTGTCCACCAGACAGCTCACCGACGCGTGTATTCCGATATTCCCACATACCAACTTCCCGCAGACTGCGTTCAACGACGGCATCCTGCTCTGCTGTGAATCTGCGGAATAATCCCAGACTGGTGTAACACCCGGACCGGACCAGTTCATTCACCGTACTGGGAAATCCACTATTAAACGATGCCACCTGCTGGGGCACATAACCGATATTGGACTTGTTCCCACGTTTCAACTGCGGATTCATATGTATCGTGCCGCTCCAGGGCTTCAATAGCCCTAGTAGCAGCTTTAACAGAGTCGTTTTGGCAGAACCATTGGGACCTGTGATGCCTATGAACTCTCCCACATGGATATCCAGCGACAGTTGATCAATGACCGGCTCTTTGCCATATCCAAATACAACATCACGCATGGAGGATAGTATCATGCCTCTCCCTCTTTTCGTAAGTATTACGATTTAAAAATAACAAAAAAATTTTATCTGGTTTCCCGGTGGATCGTCATTTTCTTCAAACGTGGGGAGTACTTCTTCATCTCCAGTCTCTCCGGATGGTTACGTTTGTTCTTGGTTGTTGTGTAGTTGCGGTCCCCGCACTCGGTGCAGGCTAAAGTTAAAATGACTCTCATGATTGTTGCCTCCTCTTATTTAATCGTAATTATTACTATTTAATGATAGTAGCGTATGCTTTTTCGTTTGTCAACTCCATGCAGGAAAAGGATCTTTCAGTTCACGCCAGTTCTACATATCGATGAAGAATCTTGATTAATCGTAAAAATGTTGATTAGACCATAGGAATGATGTATGTTGCCGCACGTACAAGCATATATTTTAGCAAAGTCCTAGTTGTGGAGGTCTGTTTCATGAAAATGGCAGCCAATCTGAAGCTCCTGTCCTTCCTGATCCCTTGTGCATTTCTTGTTCCCGTGTTGATCACAATGGCTCCGGACTTGAAGGAAGCATGGAACAGTGAAGCTTTGCAAAATATGAAAACCGTATTCATAGGTATTTTCCTTGAGGCCGCACCTTTTCTGCTCATGGGTGTGCTATTATCCTCGCTCATGCAATGGTTTGTATCCGAAGAAATGGTCCGCAAACTCACGCCCAAGAATCCGATCGGCGGCGTGCTGGTCGCAGGGCTACTCGGTATTATTTTTCCCATCTGTGAATGCGGCATGATCCCGGTAGTGAGAAGGTTGATGCACAAAGGCATGCCAGCCTATATTGCAGTGACGTTCATCCTGAGTGGTCCCGTAGTCAATCCCATCGTATTTACCGCAACCTTGCTTGCCTTTCCCTCCCATCCTGAGATTACCATTGCCCGTATGGGGCTGGCCTTTGCCGTAGCAGCTTCCATAGGCATGCTCGTGTATGTGTTTGTTCGTCGAAATCCCCTTCGGATGCCAAAGATCGCAGTGACAGAGGTCAAGACACATCCCGGGTTTAAAATGGCGCAACCTCATGCTCATGCACACGCAAACGCTCATGACCATAACCATGTAAAAAACTGGCGTAGCTTCTTCATTCACGCCGGAGATGAATTTGTCGATATGAGTAAATATCTGGTGATCGGTGCCTTGATTACAGCCTGCATCCAGACATTCATTAGCCGCAGCGATCTGATCTCACTTGGCAATGGTCCTGTTGCCTCTTACGTGTTCATGATGGGCTTTGCTTATGTGCTGTCTCTCTGCTCCACTTCTGATGCTTTTGTGGCTTCTGCGTTCTCACATACGTTTGCACTGGGGCCGTTGGTATCCTTCCTTGTTCTTGGTCCAATGCTGGATTTCAAAAGCACCCTGATGCTGCTCTCCACCTTCCGTACCCGGTTTGTTATTGGTCTAAGTCTAGCCATTATCACGCTTGTCTTTGCCGGCTCGTGGTTGATTAACCTACTGGTATAAAGGTTGAGCAACATACTTCATGGCCTGAATGGTTAATCACATGAACTTTCATCACGACGATTAATAGAGATGAGGTGATGATATATGAACCACACTATCTATACGATGACAAAAGTCCCTGTTCCAAGGTCACACGTCATCCAATGGCATAACCTGATCCGTGCAGGCTGGATCGGCGGGGTGGCAGTGTACATTATTCAGTTGAATTCAAGTGATTCGCTTCATTATTATTTGGCTCCTACCATGCAAAAACTGCTATTATGTTGCCCTGTTCCCTTATTGTTTATTGCCGTTATCATGGCATGGCACGGACTGTTCGGCAGAAACGAGGTTCATTGCAACTGTGAACATCCACCACCCTCGGGGTTCCTTCGTAGCTTAATGGTATATGGTCTGATTGCTATCCCCTTGTTGCTGGGATTTCTGTTACCTGACCGGGCTCTCGGCAGCTCCATGGCCAGTCAGAAAGGCATGTCTCTCACCTATGCTCCTCCCGAGATTCGTCGAAAAGAGCCCTTACCTGATCCAGCAACGCAATTGAAAGTACAAGATTTCACACAACAACCAACAGCTGTTCAGGCTGCTGCGGCTACCAAAGTACAATTCATTCCCCCAGACGAGTATAGCCGTGAATTCGCTGAACTGGCGGAGAAGTTGTATGGAGAACAGGTCATTCGAGTCTATCCTGAAATTTTCTCTGAAACCCTCGGCACGATTGATATGTTCCAGCGACAATTTGCAGGCAAAGATATCTCCTTAACCGGGTTCGTTTATCGGAACAAAAGCATGGATCATGAATCACATTTTGCACTAGGACGATTTCTCGTCATGTGTTGCCCCGCGGATGCGGCTCCCTTCGGCGTAATGATTCACATCCCCGAAGCGGATAGCTTCCCTACAGACAGCTGGGTGCAAATTGATGGCAGCATTGGCTCTGCACAGGTGAACGGTAAGGATACGATTGAAATTCGCGCCACAAAGGTGACACCTGTAGCCGAGCCATCCACGCCTTATATTTATACCAACGCAGATTCGGTGATGGCGTATGAGAAAATAAAGAGCCCATAGTTGCTCGCAATAACTAACAGCGTAATTTCAAACGACAAAAAGCCCCAAAGCTATGGATTACATCGCTTCGGGGCTTTCATGTTCAGTCAGATACGAGATTACATCTCGTCTTCTCTGATTGTATTATTCCGTTACGATATCATGAACCAATACAGGAGCATCAGCATGATCCGCAATCGTAATGTTTTCTTTGATCTTCGCGATGACGTCTGCTACGTCTTCACGATTGGCATGAATTGTTACGAGGGACTCACCAGCTTTGACTGGGTCACCCACTTTTTTGTTCAGCATCAGACCAACAGCGAGATCGATCTCGGACTCTTTTGTTGCACGGCCTGCGCCGAGCAGCATTGCTGCAGTTCCGATTTCGTCAGCAACGATTCCGGCAACATAGCCGTCTTTGTCTGCTGGGACTTCAACCAGATATTGTGCTTGTGGCAAACGATCTGGATGATCGACAACCGAAGCGTCTCCGCCTTGGTTTGCCAAGAAATCTTTGAATTTCTCCAGTGCTTTACCGTTCTGGATCACTTCTTTCAATTTCTCCTCAGCGTGCTCCAAGGAATCTGCCTTGCCAGCAAGGAATACCATCTGACGTCCAAGTGCCAGACACAGTTCTTCCAAATCTTTTGGACCTTTACCTTGCAGTGTGAGGATGGCTTCTTTCACTTCAAGCGCGTTACCAATCGCCAGACCTAGTGGTTGGGACATATCGGAGATAACAGCCATCGTTTTACGTCCAACATTGTTACCGATGCTTACCATGGCATGTGCCAATTCTTTAGCATCTTCCGTTGTTTTCATGAATGCACCAGCACCCGTTTTAACATCCAATACGATTGCATCTGCACCTGCTGCAATTTTCTTGCTCATGATGGAGCTGGCGATCAGTGGAATGGAGTTAACGGTAGCTGTTACGTCACGTAGTGCATAGAGCTTTTTGTCTGCAGGCGTAAGGTTACCACTTTGTCCAATAACTGCAACCTTGTGTTCGTTTACGAGACGAATGAACTCTTCTTTTTCAAGCTCTACGTGAAAACCTGCAACGGATTCCAGCTTGTCTGTTGTACCACCCGTGTGACCAAGTCCACGTCCGGACATTTTGGCAACAGGAACATCCAGCGCAGCAACGAGCGGAGCGAGTACCAGTGTCGTCGTATCGCCCACTCCTCCTGTGGAGTGCTTGTCTACTTTGATGCCTTCGATAGCGGACAGGTCGATCGTCTCACCGGAATTCACCATCGACATCGTCAGATCGGCGCGTTCCTTGTCTGTCATATCTTTGAAGAATACTGCCATCGCCCATGCGCTGACTTGATAGTCCGGGATTTCTCCTTGAGTGTATCCTTGAACAACAAAATCAATCTCAGCAGTTGTCAGTTCTTTTCCGTCGCGTTTCTTAGCAATAATGTCTACCATTCTCATGATGATCTCTCCTCGGGTAAATGATTTGTATAGAACACTTTGTACTGGGACCGTTCCGGCTCCGGATCGTTCCTGCGAACGCTTCGCTTCTTCAGAATCGATTCCGGGTCCTTCACTCCGTGCTTAAAACAAAAGTTTTGATCCACATCAATTGATTATGAATATAAAATATAAAATGCAACTATTACAGTGTGATTGCTGTGTCCAGGGCAACTACCATCATGTCGTTGAACGTTTTTTGACGTTCTTCGGCAGATGTTTCTTCGCCTGTCAGCAAGTGGTCACTTACCGTCAGGATGGTCAGTGCGTTAACACCAAACTTGGCAGCGATAGTGTACAATGCTGTTGTTTCCATTTCTACGCCGAGTACGCCGTGTTTCATCAACTTCTCGGTTACGGAACGGTCATCGCGGTAGAAAGAATCGGAGCTGAATACGTTACCAACGTGAATCTTCATACCTTTAGCTGTTGCACGGTCATAGGCTTCTTTCAGCAGGGAGAACGTAGCGATTGGTGAGAAGTCATATCCACCAAATACGTGTTTGTTCATGCTGGAATCTGTACATGCTGCTTGTGCAAGGATGACGTCACGTACACGTACATGCTCCTGCATACCCCCACAAGTACCCACACGAATCAGGTTTTTCACGCCATATTCGCTGATCAATTCGTTAGCATAGATTGCAAAGGACGGAATTCCCATCCCTGAACCTTGCACCGAAATCCGGTGTCCTTGATATGTACCTGTGTAACCGAGCATTCCACGAACTTCGTTGTAACATACAACGTCTTCGAGGTACGTATCTGCGATATATTTCGCGCGCAAAGGGTCACCTGGCAAAAGGATCGTTTCTGCAATATCTCCGGATTTTGCTCCAATATGTGTACTCATGAATGAATCTCCTCCAGTTATACAATTAGTCTATTATGATGGCAGGACCGGAGCAGCCCAAGCTACTCCGACCTCCCCTATCCAGTTTTGAAAAACTTATTTCAAATCTTTCAGGAAGCTGGTGCCGTATTCCGGCATTTTCACTCCAAAGTTCTCGGCTACGGTTGCACCAAGGTCAGCAAATGTGCTACGCAGGTCAAGCTTTTTGCCCTCGCTGAAGCGCGGAGAGTAGGCAAGCAGTGGTACATATTCACGTGTATGGTCTGTACCGCGGTATGTTGGATCGTTACCATGGTCAGCTGTGATCAGCAGCAGATCATCATTGGTCATTTTGGCAAAAATCTCTGGCAGCCGTGCATCATAGTCTTCAAGTGCCTGAGCATAACCTTGCGGATCACGACGGTGACCGTACAGGGCATCAAAATCAACCAGGTTCAGGAAGCTGAGTCCAGTGAACTCTTCATCCATTGTTTCAGACAACTTGTCCATGCCATCCATGTTAGAGACGGTACGAACAGCCTTGGTTACACCTTCGCCATCATAGATATCTGCGATTTTACCCAAAGCAATCACATCAAATCCGCTATCTTGCAGTTCATTCATAACAGTACGACCAAAAGGTTTAAGCGCATAGTCATGACGATTTGCAGTACGTTTCCAGTTACCCGCTTCACCTACAAATGGACGTGCAATAATGCGGCCGAGCATGTACGGATCTTCAAGTGTAATCTCACGGCAGAACTCACAGATCTCATACAGTTCTTTCAGTGGAACAACGTCCTCATGTGCTGCAATTTGCAGAACCGAATCAGCGGATGTATAAACGATGAGCGCGCCAGTTTCAACATGCTCTGCACCCAGCTCATCCAGAATTTCCGTGCCGCTGGCCGGTTTGTTACCAATTACTTTGCGGCCCGTTTTCTCTTCAATGCGTTGAATCAACTCATCGGGAAAACCATTCTCGAACACACGGAAAGGTGTATCAATGTAAAGACCCATCAGCTCCCAGTGACCTGTCATTGTGTCTTTGCCTCTGGATGCTTCCTGCATCTTGGTGTAGTACGCTTTAGGTGCATCCGCTACAGGGACGCCCTCGATTTCTTTGATGTTGGACAGTCCGAGACTGGCCATGTGAGGCATTTTCAGACCTCCGCGTTCACGTGCAATGTGACCGAAGGTATCTACATCAAAATCATCAAATTCTGCTGCATCCGGCGCTTCGCCGATCCCTACAGAATCCATAACGATCAGATGTACTCTTTTGAATGTTGACATAACCTAAGCACTCCTTCCAATAATCCGGTTTACAAGAACAGTCCAGTAATGATCGCTGACAGCACGCTGACAAGCGAAGCACCGTAAAGCAGCTTCAGACCGAAGCGGGCGACCACATTACCTTGCTTCTCATGGAGCCCCTTCACCGCACCAGCAATGATACCGATAGAGGAGAAGTTGGCGAACGACACGAGGAAGACAGATACGATACCCGTTGTTCTGGCAGACATTGCAGTCTCCTTCAAATTAAGCATAGCTACGAATTCGTTGGATACCATTTTGGTTGCCATAATACTTCCTGCCTGAATCGCTTCTTTCCATGGAACACCCATGATGAAGGCAAATGGTGCAAACACATAACCAAGTAGCTCCTGGAACGAAATGCCAAGCACCGCGCTGAAAATTCCGTTAACAAGTGCGATCAAGGCAACAAAACCGATTAACATCGCAGCTACGATGATAGCAACTTTGAATCCATCCAGGATGTATTCGCCGAGCATTTCGAAGAAGGACTGTTTCTCCTCTTCCTGTACTTCCAATATATCTTCTTCCTCTGTAACCTCATAAGGATTCACAATCGAAGCAATGATAAAACCGCCAAACAGGTTCAGTACAAGAGCTGTAACCACATATTTCGGCTCGATCATGGTCATATAAGCACCAACAATCGACATCGATACCGTGGACATCGCCGAAGCACACAAGGTGTACAGCCTATGTTTTGGCAACAACCCAATTTGTTTTTTCACAGAAATGAACACTTCAGATTGCCCCAAAACAGCCGAAGCAACCGCGTTATATGATTCCAGTCTGCCCATTCCGTTGATTTTGCTTAATACCAGACCAATATATTTTATAACAAAAGGCAAGATTCGGATATACTGCAATATACCGATAAGGGCGGAGATGACAACAATCGGCATCAATACGCTGAGGAAGAACGGCGCCCCCCCGCTCTCTGCACCTACAGTAGTCAAACCCCCAAATACAAATGCGATACCTTCATTCGCATAGTCGAGTAAACTTTTAAATACGGTCGCGAAACCGCCAATTAAAAAAGTACCCACTCCTGTATTCAACAGAGCATAAGCTAGTATAACTTGCAAAACAATCATGATAGCCAGCGGCCGGTAACGAATCTGCTTTTTGCCGTTGCTTGCGATATAAGCCAGTCCAAAAACAACGAGTAAGCCGATAATGGCAATTAGAAATTTCATTTGATTTCTCCTTTGAAGGTAGTTAAGCCGGATGTGAAAATTCAGCTCAAAGGGCTCTTAAGCATTCTTATCAGTAATCTTTCAGAAAACTTATGAAGCGCTTACAATTAGTTCCGTTATTTAAAATACAAGTGTAAGTTGTATTCCCTGTACCTGAGTCGAATGCCCAAGTACAGAGAATATAACATTACTTTTATTTATTAAGCTTTTTCTTGATAAGATGCTTTTGCTTAGTAAGACGATGAAGACTGTTCGCCCTGCATAATCTTCACGCCAGAACTAGCACCGATACGAGTTGCACCCGCTTCGATCATTTTTTGCATATCTTCCAGGCTACGTACGCCACCGGAAGCTTTAACGCCAACATCAGGACCTACAGTACGACGCATCAAAGCGATATCTTCTGGCGTTGCTCCACCTGTGGAGAAACCTGTAGAAGTTTTAACAAAATCAGCTCCAGCTCGCACAGCTGCCTGACAAGCACGTACTTTCTCTTCATCCGTCAACAGACAAGTTTCAATAATAACTTTCACCAAAGCTTTACCCGCAGCCGCTTCAACAACAGCACGAATATCTTGTTCAACGAAATCATCTTTGCCATCTTTCAAAGCACTGATGTTGATGACCATATCGACTTCAGTTGCACCTTTAGCAATCGCATCTTTCGTTTCGAAAGCTTTTGTCTCCGATGTAGATGCTCCCAGAGGGAAACCAATAACGGTGCAGATATCTACGCCAGAACCCTGCAACTGCTCAGCAGCATAAGCAACCCAGCCTGGGTTAACACATACGGAAGCAAACTGATATTGCTTTGCTTCTTCGGTTAACTTGGCCATTTCACTTTGCGTTGCGTCCGCACGAAGCAACGTATGGTCGATCATTTTAGCTAATTGTGGTGTAGTCAATTGAATCTCTCCCTTATCTGAACTAGTTATTTTCTATACCCTTACACTAACATGAACATATGTAAAAATCAACTTGAACTTTTGTTCACAGTTACACTTACATTTCTTCTTCGTTATATTTTCTTCCTGAAAAAGAAAAACATCCGCCCTTTTTACGTGGCAGATGTTGTCATCCATATTCGTTTGAAATTAAAATCGAAGTAATGCCTGCGCTGTGTACTGGTCCGTGACCAGAATATTTGCGTAATGACCTTTGAGCGCGGCGTGAATGGCTTCAATTTTGCGTTGTCCCCCGGCAACAAGGATTGATTTTTCCTTATTTCTCAACTCGGCTAGATCAATTCCAACGGTTCTGCTGTTAATCTCTTCACTGATCAACTGACCTTCCGCGTCGAAAAAGCGTGAACAAATGTCACCTGCACCGGAGTTCATCAGCAATTGTTGCTCGTCTTCATTGAAGTAACCGAGCCTGAACAATAATGCATCTTCCTTCACAGTACCCACGGTAAACAAAGCAATGTTGGCCTGTCTGCCAAGTTCCACGATTCTGCCGATATGTCGATCCGCTTCCACCATGTTTTTTACTTCAATGTTGTCGAAAATAACAGGCAGCGGCAGATACCTTGGTACCGTATGGAATGCCTCAGCGAACAAATGAACAATCTCAGCGGCATAGGTATTGACATGGGAGTGGCTTACGCCCCCCTTCAATTGCACGACTTCAACACCTTTGACCTGCTTGGGACGAAGTTGACGTGCTACAGCATGCATGGTTGTTCCCCAAGTCACCCCGATAATATCTGCATCCTGAACCGTCTCTTGAAGATAATCCGCTGCTCGTTTGCTGATATGCTTCTGTATTTCCTCATCACTCTTCAACGGGGCAAAACACACAAGTGCCGTATCCAGATCATATTTCGACTTAAGTTCTCCGGCAATGATGTCGATATCCTCCAGCGGGTCCATAATTTCAATCCGGACGTATCCACGATCTTTGGCGTACTGAAGTAACCTTGATACGGTTGGACGCGACACGCCCAACCTTGCGGCAATATCCTGCTGGCTATAATCGGACTGATAATACAATTTCGCTGCTTCAATGCTTAATCGTTGCTTCTCCAGGTCCATTCCCATGTGCGCTCATCTCACTCATCCTATTGTCTTTGGAAAATAAATACTCGTCCTGTATATTATACATGGATTGAGTATCCGGTCACCATATAACATCCAATTCAGTATCATGATCGATCCATTCATTCATATCCCTTTCTGACGTATAAAAATGGGGAAACGATGCATACTACTGCGGTCGCTTCATCATTGCCAAGATCACTTCACCCCATTAATCGCACAGAGAGGAAGAACTACATGTCTACCTTATTGTATATTACTGCCCATCCTCATGATCATGAAACCTCCTTCAGCATGGCTACAGGCAAAGCGTTTATTGATGCTTATCGTGAAAGTCACCCTTCTGATGAGGTTGTTCACCTCGATCTGTATCGTTCGGATATTCCGCATATCGATGCGGATGTCTTCAGTGGTTGGGGTAAACTGCAATCGGGCAGTGATCTGACTGCCGAAGAGCAGACCAAAGTAAGTCGTTTGAATGAACTGTCGGATCAATTTGCCTCAGCAGATAAATATGTTTTTGTAACCCCGATGTGGAACTTCTCGTTCCCCCCTATTCTGAAGGCTTATGTGGACTCGATCTGCGTAGCTGGCAAAACATTTCGTTATACCGAACAAGGTCCTGTCGGACTGCTGTCTGATAAAAAAGCACTGCATATTCAGGCCCGCGGCGGCATTTATTCCGAAGGCCCAGCGGCTCAGATGGAATCTGGTCATCGTTACCTGAGCATTATCATGTCATTCCTCGGTGTGCCGAAGCTTGATGGCATTTTTGTTGAGGGGCACAATCAATATAAAGATCGTGCGGATGAGATCAAGCAACAAGCTATAGAGCAAGCACGCACTTTCGCAAAACAGTTTTAAGAGAGGTAGTTCAAAAAGTAGAATAACACTCAAAACATAAACAAAACCCGCGTGCTACCTAGGGGATAATCCCAGGAAACACGCGGGTTTTCAATGTATAATCAACCTAGAGCTTATTGATGTCCAGCGCTGGCACGGCTCATGGTTTCAAGTTTACGTGTGATCGCATGACGGTCTACTTTCAATCCCCAGATCATTTCAATAATCTGCTCTTTCTCCTCAGGACTGTCGGCATGCTTCAATTGCATTAACAGATCATGCATTTGTTCATTAATGCCTTCAAATTGAATCCATAAATCCTGTCTTACCTCTTTAGAATCCAGATGATGATTCGCATCTACTTCTTCCTTCAATGCTTGCAGAATAGCATCTTTCCATTCGTCATCACCCAGCTGTTTCGCAATGTTCAGGAGATCCAGATAATCGTCAACAAGAAGTGAGTTCAATTCAGCATGTGTTTTCATCGTTTATTGCATCCCCTTTTCGTTCTATTTACCAAGTATTATACTCGGTATTTCAGGTTATGCAATAGTTGACGAGAAAAATAGTGGATTGTCCAGTTTCATGTCATGTTTTGACGAATGATTAATCTCCGATTAAGACTTGAGTTGTTGCAATAACTGCACACGGTAGGCTTCACTTTCAAGCGATTGAATTTCCTTATATTCTTCGGCAGTAAGCACTTTGGGTTCCCCAGCTGCTTTGGCGATCATATATACCTTCGCGCTTTCTTCCACCACTTGGGTGCGGTAATAGGCTTCGCGGAGGTTTTTACCCGTTGTGACCAATCCGTGATTGACGAGAATGAGTGCCGTATGTTCTTCTACCTTTGCTGAGACTGCATCAGCAAGTTGTTTCGTCGTTGGCAGAACGTATGGAACAAATCCGATATCACCTACCAAAGCGGACTGATCAGGGAACAAGTGAGGCAATTCATCGAAAACGAGACTGAGTGCGATCGTATATGCCGGGTGCGTATGCACAATGGCTTGGATATCAGGATTCACACGATAACTGTACAGATGCATCAATACTTCGGAAGAAGGGCGTGTTGCTCCCACACGAGTCTCTCCTGTCTCGATATCAATGGCGATCCATTCGTCAGGCTCCAGATCCTCAAGTGCATAACCACTCGGAGACAACAACATCGTTTCCCCAGAGCGAGCGCTCAGATTCCCACCGGGTCCTACCACCAACCCTTGGGCAACTGCTCTGCGAGCATATTTCGTCAACTCTTCCCTTACTTGCTGTTCAGACATGTTGCTCACCACTCCTCATACTTTTCTTTTTAGTATTTTGCATCCATGCTCATTGCATTGAATCTGTTCATTACCTTTCGATTTGATTCAGACTTTGGTAGTTTTCATAAGCTTCCTGCCACAGCTCTGTATCCTCAGGCTCATAGGTCTCGGGGGAAAAGGAAGCAGCCATGACCTCCCGTATCTCGGCCAAGCTACTCACTTCTCCATGCGCAAGGAATTGCAGCATGCAATTCCCGGCTGAAGTCGCCTCTGCCGGGCCTGCCACCACCGGGACACCGGCTGCATTGGCTGTAAACTGGCACAATAGTCGATTGTGCACACCGCCACCAACCATATGAATGACACGAGGTCTTGTACCTGTAATCAACTGCAGTTCATCCAGCGTCTGTCTGAATTCCAGTGCAAGACTTTCCAGAATGCAGCGCACAATCGCTCCAGTCGTTTCGGGCACTGTCTGTCCGCTGAGACTGCATTGTTGCCGTATTCGTTCAGCCATATTCCCTGGCGCCAAATACACGCCATCTCCCGGCGATACGTAACTTTGATGCGGCGCTGACAAGGTAGCCAATTGAATCAGTTCTTCATGTGTAAAAAGTTGATTCTCCCGCTCCCACTGCCGTTTGCATTCCTGTAGCAGCCACAAGCCTGAACGATTTTTCAGGGTGCGTACTTTTCCACTTACCGTCCCTTCATTGGTGAATCCCAATGCACGACTTCGGTTATCCAATACAGGTGTATCACGCTCCACCCCCATAAGAGACCAGGTACCACAGCTGATAAAAGCAAAGTCCGAATCCATCGCAGGGATTGCTGCCAAGGCAGACGCCGTATCATGTGATCCCACAGAGACTACATGCATCGGTCCAGTCCGTAACTCGGCGCACAACTCATTTGTTAGATCGCCCAGCACGGTACCGGGTTGAACGAGTTTTGGAAATAATGTATCCGGTATACCGAGACGTCCGATCAGATGCTCATTCCAACGCGCCTCGCCTGCATGCAACAGCCCGCTGGTACTTGCAATCGTATGCTCACAAGCCTGCTGACCGGATAGATAATAGTGAAATAAATCCGGCATAAATAACATGCGCACATCCGGACGCAAACCTTCGGCCTGCTCTTGTACACTGCCTAGCAGTTGAAATACTGTATTGATCTGCTGCGGCAAAACGCCAGACATGGCATACAGTTCTTCTTCTTTCACCATGTGCAGTGCTTCTTCCATCCACTGTGCGTTGCGTGCTTCCCGATAGTGACGTGGGTTCGAGCACAACCTTCCCGCACCATCCACCAGTCCATAGTCCACTCCCCACGTATCCACTGCTATAGAACGGACCGATGGAGAGACGCCTTGTGTCCCTTTCACAATGCCTTGTTTTAATTCATGAAAAAGTCGCAAGAAATCCCAATACAATCCGTCCCCCAGCTGCACGGGTTCATTGTTGAATCGATGCACTTCTTGTAACGAGAGTCTGTTTCCGTCAAAAGAACCACGGACTACGCGTCCACTACCGGCGCCGTAATCGGCAGCAAGCACATGTGTTGCTTGATTGCCCATTCTTTCAAGCCTCCTTAACTCTTCGCGATAAGCCGTATTCGAGTTCTGAGCACAGCTTTCAAGAGAAAGCCATGTTACCTCATCTCACAAGGAACATGGCGTTTGACAGGAATGCAACTTTATTTTAACGATACAACGGGCCAAACACACTGCAAGCACGGTAGTCTGCACTCTCCGGCTCACTTGTGCCGAATAATCCCCATGCACGCGGACGGAAAATTTCCGATTCTGGGACATTGTGCATGTTTACCGGAATGCGAAGCATGGAAGCAAGCGTAATCAGATCAGCACCGATGTGTCCATACGAGATAGAGCCATGGTTGGCGCCCCATTGATTCATGACTTCGTATACGGAAGTAAACGCTCCCGATCCGGTTAGAACAGGTGCAAACCAGGTGGATGGCCAGGTTGGGTCTGTCCGCTGATCCAGAGTATCATGCACATCTTCAGGCAGATCGACTGTGTAACCCTGAGCGATTTGCAGCACTGGTCCCAGTCCTTTGACCAGATTCAGACGTGTCATCGTTACAGGCATGCCACCTTTGGTCAGGAAATCCGCTGAATAGCCGCCCCCGCGGAAATACTCTACGGATGCCGGTCTCCACGATGTTGCTTTCAGGCAGTCCTGAACTTCCTCATCTGTAATTTCCCAGAAAGGCTTGAGGACTGGCTTCCCGTCTCTGGACTCTTGTCCTGTGCCATCCAAAGCTGCGGAACCGGAATTAATCAGATGCAGAATGCCATCCTTTGCGTTTCCTTCCAACTGGTGCCCCGTCACGCGCTGTACCGAATCCGGACTCCAATACGTACGCACATCAGCAAAGATCTGTGCCGTATGTGTCAGCAGCGAACCGAATAACATCGATACCCCGTTCAGGCTGTCATTCTCCGTTGCAACCAGATAAGGCGCACGTTTGCCATTCCAGTCAAAGGAAGAGTTTAATATCGACTCCAGAAAATCTCCGTTAGGTGAATGATCCGTCCACTGCCGTTGTCCTTGGAAGCCGGATACAATCGCGTGGTGACCCATCGATTCCTCTGTAAACCCAAGCTCTGCCAATCTTGGGTTGCCCGCCATCAAGTCACGCACGATTTGGGTCATTTTCACAACGGTTTCCCATTCGTACTCTTTGCGTTTGCGATCCGTTTGCAGATGGGCAGCGTTGTTGTCCGGACCTTCGCTACAATTCTCTTTCACCCAGGCCAGTGCGAGCTTATACTCCTCAGGATCATAGATTTCTTCTTCAATACGACGAGTGAGTTCGCTCATATCTACATATTCGTTCCTCATGCCCAGATACTCTTGGAAAAATGAATCGTTCACAATTGAGCCTGCAATCCCCATGGATACTGATCCAATAGACAGATACGCTTGCCCTTTCAAGGTCGCGGCTGCAAGACCTGCACGGCTGAACCGGAGCAATTTCTCACGCACGTCATCGGGAATTGTTGTATCTCCGCCGTCCTGCACATCTTCTCCATAGATCCCAAAGGCCGGAATCCCCTTCTGTGCATGGGCAGAGAGTACCGCTGCCAGATATACTGCACCCGGACGTTCAGTCCCGTTAAAACCCCAGATGGCTGTAGGAGTGGATGGTGACATATCCATCGTTTCCGTACCATAACACCAGCATGGTGTCACGGTGATTGTTACTCCAACGTTCGAACGGCTGAACAATTCTGATGCTGCGGCCGCCTCGGCCACCCCGCCAATACAGGTCTCAGCCACAACACACTCCACTGCGGACCCGTCAGGATAACGTAGTTCTGCTGCAAGCAACTCGGCAACAGATGTCGCCATCCGCATCGTTTGTTCTTCCAGTGACTCCCGAACGCCTTTGCGTCTTCCATCAATCGTGGGACGAATACCAATCTTGGGGAAAGCCTGTTTATAACGATAATCCTGATGTGTCATACTGGAATGTCCTCCTTCAATTCGTTTCATAGGATTTGGGTTAATTGAGAAACCTTCTGTCTGATCCATATGCATTGATTGGAATGAGATAATGACGGAAATACAACCGATACCCGAGTGGCACACAAGAGCTACATACACAGATTATCAAGAGCACTACGTGAGTGTTGAATGCGTTTACATATTTAAAAAAATAACAATAAACCACTTCATTAATTAGCTATGTATGTAGTTCCTCTATTCAAGAAAATGGAACGTGCATGAGCGAATTAAACGAAATGGTTTATGTAGTAAAGACGTTCAGAAACCTGTTAGGGTTATCGGTAACCCTAACATAGCATGAGCCTATCTTGCTGTCAATTGGCATTATCCTATAGAATGGTAAGACTATGTTGCGGAAAGGTTAGATTCTAATGATTACCATTTATGATATTGCCAAAAAAGCCAACGTCTCCGCCATGACGGTCTCCAAGGTCATTAATCATACAGGCCGCATAAGTTCCGCGACACGTGAACGTGTGCAACAGGTGATCGACGAACTGGGTTACATCCCGAACTCCAATGCGCGGAGCCTTGTGCTTCAACGAACCCAGATGCTCTCCCTGCTTATTACGGATATTACCAACCCTTTTTATACAACACTGGCCCGTGGTGCTGAAGATGCGGCCCATCTTCGTGGGTACCGTCTTTTATTCGGCAATAGTGACGAGGATTATAATAAGGAAAAGGATTACGTAGATGCGATTCTGTCTACACGTGTGGATGGTGTACTTTATGCTCCGGCGGGAGATCGTTCACTCACTCATCTGAAACAGCTGCAGGAACGTCACATACCGTTTGTTTTTCTGGACCGCACCGTACCTGGTATTACGTCAGATATCATTGCTGGAGATAGTCTGGAAGGCGCGATTGAGCTGATCCGATATCTGGTGCAATTGGGGCACCGGCGCATTGCACTGGTCAATGGTTCTTCAGAGGTTTCTACCGCCAGACTACGGGAGGAAGGTTATATAGCGGGTTTACGTGAGGCCGGAGCTGATATCGATCCCGAGCTTGTGCTTCGAACCGGGTACCGGGATTTCAGCGATGAAGAAGGACTGGATCGCCTACTCTCTCAACCAAATCAACCAACAGCCATTTTTGCCGCCAACAACATGCTGGCGATTGGGGTCATTCGGCTTTTGCGCAAACGAGGACTGCGTGTACCAGAAGACATTTCCGTTGTGTGTTTCGACGATCTGGATCTGGCTTCTGCTTTTGATCCTTTCCTGACTGTAGCTGCACAGCCAGCATATGAATTTGGGTTTCAGGGCGTACAGATGCTGATTGACCGAATTGAGGGTAAGTCCCCTTCCGAAGCCCAAACCCTCATTCTACCGTCAGAACTGCGCATACGGGCTTCAGCTACTACTCCACGTGAGCAAAAATAGAGTTAAGCGCGTGAGTTGACTAAATATTATCGTGTAAACGATTAGTCCCACTTATCTAGATTAGGTCCCGTTCAAATTCGTGAAAATGTACAACATAAACAGGGTGAACCGGAGATTACGCTCTGGTTGCACCCTGTTTGATGTTCATTCGTTAGAATGACCCGTTCGTCCGAACTGGTTGGTTAGTCAGGTTCATTCAGTTTCATTTCAGTTTCATTTCAGTTCCATCCGAGCCGATATTCTACCGCTCCGACTGTAATGCAAGAGCGACCTCTCGAACGAGTCCCGGGAACCAGTCCATCAGAGGTTCGAACGTATATCCCGCTTGTTCAGCTTTGGTCGTCTCCATCGTCCATGATTGCTCAATTCCGAAGGGTGACATGTCCTCTTTCACCGTTTCCGTGAGGATCTGGGACTGCATGCCCGTGACCGTCTCGATCAGATGTATCATGGCTGACAGCGTAATCGCCCCCTTGGATGCTGCATTCACCGGACCGGTAATGGACGAATGTCCAAGCCAGGCGAGAAATCTTGCCGCTTCGGTGGAATTGATAAATCCAATCTCCGCATCCGGATTTGGCATACCGATCGGTTTTCCTTTTTGCACATGTTCAATATGAAAATGGAGTCTTCTCGTATAATCATCAATCCCGAGTACAATGGGAATGCGCATCGCCACAACCGGGAAATCTGCTTCCTGGAAAAATACAGCCTCCGCAAGCCGTTTGCCTTCTCCATACGAAAAATCCTCTGCACTTCCATACTGCAATGGATATGTATACGGGTCAAAATCCGTTTCCTTAAATCCAGGTCTGGGATCACCGTACACCGAGAGTGTGGATGTCAGAACGTATCTTTTGGTGCGCCCTGCAAAAGATTCACATGCCGCTTTCGCCGCATCTGGGGAATAACAGATATTATCGTACACAACATCCCACATGTCTGTCTGCGCAACCTCTGCCAGAGATTCCGGGTCTTCACGATCCATCTTGATTCGGTTTACTTCGGGTCCGAAGTCAACATCCGTTTTACCACGAGTTGCGACTGTGATTTGAGACTTCCCTTCCCACAGCAAGTGATCCACAAGACGTTTGCCAAAAAAACGTGTACCCCCAAGTATAAGTACTTTATTCATCCAAAAAACCTCCTATCATGTTCAATTATGTTTAACAATTTGAAGCATGGTGTGAGCATTCCGTTGAAACTCATATGAAGTTGGTTCTTCGGATACCGTGCACCCACGCTCTTCGAGTATTAATTTTAAAGCATCCATGTGTTTGTAACGTTCACCAGACAGATCGACTGTTGGAAAAATGCGAACCTCTTGTTTGGTCACACGCAGCAACTCCATTATGGTTGCAACATGAAAATCAACATCCAATCGATCCTCATAAGTAAACAGGAAATGGGCGGATAACGTCAGATCGAATTGTTCATCTGCAAAGGGTAGATCCGGGAGCACAGACGCCACATAACTGTCAGGAAACATTCTCATATCTGCGATGCAATCTGTGATGGCACGAGTTCGTTCTTCCTTTAACCCCTGGATTGATCCAAATTGATCCCACACATATATCCCTTGCACGGGTTCCATCTGTTTCATCGTATGCTCAATGTCCTGAAATCCCTTTACTTCAAGCTCGTCGATCTCGTATTCGTAGGCAATATCCACGGCCACGGGATCAGCACCCAACTTGCGCGCCTGGCTACTGAACGAACATGCTCCACCTGGACAATCCAGAATAGACTTGCCATTAATCTCGTCCACCGTCAGGTTGAACATCTTCATATATTCTTCGAAGGTTCTTCCTATGAAAACGATCTGTTTCAGTTCCAAACCTCCAGAATCATTGGACTGCTGATCTTCTCTACTGTTCTTCTGCACTTCTTTACTGTTGCTCTGCTCATCTCTGCTCATCTCGTCTCAGCTTCCTTTCCTGCGCTTGAATCAATCGTTAGGGAACACAAGCCCAATCTGCTTCCGAATCTGATCCATAACCTGCATCGTCACATAAGAGCGTTCATACGTGTTCATGTCAGACTCCTTTTGGCCCTGCTCAACCAGATTCACGAACTCCTCCACTTCATAATACATCGCCGGATGGTTTTGTTCGACTGTGAGCTGCTCCACCGTACCGTCATTGTAACGTATCTCTGCATGTTCCGGTGAGCCAATCTTGTCAATGATGATACTGCCCAGCTCACCCATGATTTCGCTTGGTAGATGAGAGTTGGAGATTTTGGAGTATGTAACGACCGCATCCATCCCATCATAGTCCAGCAGCACACTGCCTTGTCCATCCACGCCAGATTCCAGCATCATCGCTTGGGATTGAACCCGGTTAGGTTCACCGAACAACGTAATCAATGGATAGAGACAATACACACCGAGATCCATTAACGCCCCATTAGCGAGTTCAGGCTTGAACGCGTTCAGGACAATCCCCTCTTTGTACTTGTCGTAACGCGAAGAATACTGAGAGTATCCTGCTACGTATTTGCGGACAGGACCGATTTTATGCAGGCTCTTCTGCACCATTTTGAACTGGGGAACAAGAGTCGATTTCATCGCTTCCATGAGCAGAACCTCGTGTTCTCGTGCAGTATCGATCATACTCCGAACTTCGGCGCTATTTGCAGCCAGAGGTTTCTCGCACAATACATGTTTACCGTTTCTCAGAAAAAGCTCAGCCTGCTCTGCATGAACCGTATTTGGTGTTGCGATGTAGACTGCATCAATCACATCACTTGCCGCCAACTTTTCCAGATCGGTGAAGCGGTGTTCCACATCATATTTATCTGCAAATGCATTAGCCTTATCTTCAGTTCTTGAATACACGGCGGTTAATTTGAACCCTTCAACCTGCGCTGCGGCTTCAAGAAGCCTTTCTGTAATCCAGTTGGTACCCACTACTCCAAAACGAACCATGCTTACCTACCTCTTTCATCTATAAATTTCATTTGAGATATAAACCACTTCCATCCTGTATATTGTAGCTCATATTTCGTTCAGATTGAAGGAAGGTACTTTATCCCAGATATTGATATCTTGCTTTTTAAGTTGAAACTTCGTCAATCCCTTGGAATCAGGGGTATAATTAGAGATGAGGTGATCACCGTGGAAAGTCCAGATCAAGATCGCATACTGCCCAAATCTATAGATGAAAAATACTGGCATGCCATCATCAACAACGATAATTCTTATGATGGAACATTCTTTTACGGTGTGCAAACAACGGGCATTTTCTGCCGACCTTCCTGTAAGTCCAGAGCACCCAAAGCTGAAAATGTGCTGATATTTCAACATGTTGAAGAAGCATTGGCACGAAAGTTCAGACCCTGCAAACGTTGTAAACCTACAGGCGAGCGGGTACCTGATCAGGAGTGGATATACGGGATCACGGATTACATCGAACATCATTACGCCGAACCTCTAACCTTGGATGTCCTTGCCTCTGTAAGTCATGGCAGTCCTTATCATCTGCATCGTGTGTTCAAGCGGATTACAGGCCGCACACCGGTTCAATATATTCAGGATAAACGAATTAGCGAAGCCCGGAAGTTGCTTGAACATACCGGACTTACCGTCACCGATATTGGACGCCATGTCGGTATACCTAACTCAGCTTATTTCATTGCTGTATTTCGCAAACACACAGGTCTCACACCTGCACACTACCGCGAAAGGCATGAGAACTTATGAAGACAAATCTTACTTACAAAGTACCCAAAACGTTACTCAACAAGGGGATAGGGTTCCTTAATGGCTATACACATACACTGAATCCTTACACAGGCTGCGCCTTTGGTTGTTCTTATTGTTATGTCAGACAGATGCCTGTCTCCCTATTTCGTAAAGAGGATTGGGGGAGCTGGGTGGATGTAAAACAGGAGGCTTCTCGAGTATTCGCCAAAGAGTTGCAACGTGCCCTGACCAAAGGGAAAGTTACTCTGTTCATGTCATCCAGTACCGACCCGTATCAACCCGCCGAATACAAGGAGTGTATCACGCGTTCATTACTTGAAACGATGGTACAGCATCCTCCAGATTTCGTATTAGTCCAGACCCGCAGTCCACTCGTTACCCGGGATATAGATCTGCTACAGCAGTTAGGTGACCGGGTTCGGGTCAGCATGACGGTGGAGACAGATCTGGACGATATGCGGAAGCATTTCAGTCCTTCCGCTCCCCCAATTGCAGGCCGATTACGTGCACTGGAACAGTTGCGGGATGCCGGAATACCCACGCAGGTTGCGATTGCTCCCGTATTACCCAGCAGTGAACAGTTTGCAGCCATCTTGAGACCTCTGGTTCAGCGTGTATGCATTGACGACTACTTCATGGGCGATGGCAGCGAGGGCAAGCGCACCCGGCGACTCGGTATGGAGTCGCTCTATCAGCAAGTGGGGATGGAGCATTGGTATCATCCAGATGCGTATCAGACTGTAGTTCAGCGGATGAAAGACTGTTTTGCCGAGGATGAGATCTGGATCAGTCAGGCGGGATTTGAGCCATAAATGGCTATATAAGTTGGACTAAAGATTATTTACACTGGACACTCCAATGACAGAACAACCTTTCGAGCGCTGTTATTCCCAGATTTTTTTGATTTAATAAAAAACAGCCCCTTTCCTTGTTCGAAGGAAAAGGGGCTGTTTATCATGATATAAGTCATAATGGCTATTATTTATCCAATGTATACAATGGCAGATCCACCGGCAATGCAGACGGGCGCTGACACGAGCTTTTCATCTGGTAGAACGTCTGTTCATCTGATGAATCGTGGAATGCCCACATGGCCTCAAGTACGTGGTATGCCAGTTCCCCACTCGCACGGTGTGCACGTCCACTATGTGCTGCATAGGCCATATCTGCCACACCGATGCCGCGTGTATTTTCCTGATATCCTGGGAGGAGCGGAACTTCCGTCCATTCATGTTCACCCAGCAAGCGGTAACGAACCGGACCGCCAAAGGTGTTAGGGTCAGGTACCTGCAATGTACCGTGCGTGCCATATATCTCAATCGGTGGCAATGCACTTCCGCCAAATACGTCAAAACTTGTAATCAGTGTGCCAATGGCTCCCTGTTCAAACTGTAACAGACCAGTAACGTGAGTAGGAATTTCGACGGGAACCGTCTGACCTCTCTTTTTCTCACTCGTAATCGTCCGCTCTTCCATGGCTTTACCTGTCATACCTGCGATCGACTTGATCGGTCCCATAAGCTGGATCAATGCCGTAAGGTAGTATGGACCCATGTCAAACATTGGCCCACCGCCTGACGCGTAATAAAACTCCGGATCTGGGTGCCAGTGCTCATGACCACGGCTCATCATAAATGCGGTCGCCGCCACCGGCTTGCCGATTACCCCTTCTTCCACCAATTGAAGTGAAGTCTGGATACCTGAACCAAAGAACGTTTCTGGTGCACAACCCACGAGCAATCCTTTACGCTTCGCTGTTTCGAGCACGGCCTGCCCTTCTTCACGGGTAACCGCGAGCGGTTTTTCTACATAAACATGTTTGCCAGATTCAAGTGCCCGCAAGCATACATCCGCATGAACGGAAGGAATCGTCAGGTTGATGATCAGCTCAATCTCGGGATCAGCCAAGATTTCGTCGACGCTGTATACGTTAGGCACGTTATAGGCTGCTG
The DNA here is from genome assembly GCF_038003195.1 of Paenibacillus sp. FSL M7-1414. Lineage (NCBI taxonomy): Bacteria > Bacillati > Bacillota > Bacilli > Caryophanales > Paenibacillaceae > Paenibacillus > Paenibacillus sp. FSL M7-1414. The sequence goes on from NZ_JBBOOS010000001.1 coordinate 3,857,280, forward strand.
CCTGCTCCTCGGCACGTTTCCGGTCGAGATCCGCAACAGCAACAAGTTCCAGCACCTCGAACCGATGACAGTTTTCCATATAAATACCGCTGATTTTACCGCAGCCAATAATGCCTACTTTCATTGTTTTCATACCTGGGGCTCCCTTCGCCGTGGATCATAAATGGTTTATCCATTGAGGATGAATGGTTAACACTGAAGTTACGTTTGCAATCCAACTACAATCTCATTAGTTCTGGTTGTCCGCCATACCTGTGTACACTTCGGTTGATGCACTTACTCGACTCTTGGCAAGCTCTTTGCCTGCTGCTGTCCATTTGAATCCGCTGCGCATCATTTCAGTCACGGGTTTCATGTCTACAATGTCTGCATGATGTCCCAGTGAGTTGTAGAATACCCGTCCTGCGCCCCAGCGTTTCGTCCAGACAACAGGCATATCTACGGGGCCATTCGCTGCATGCGGACCAGTCACCACTGGGAAACGAGTTGTTGCCAGCACTTCCACTGCCGGATCTACGTGCAGGTAGTACTGTTCACTTTTTACCTGAAAATCTTCAATATGATCCAATAACGGGCTAGAGCCGCGCTTCATGTTCACCATATACTCCACACCATCGTTACCTGGATGGGCAACCCATTGTCCACCCGTCATAAACTGCCAGTCTACGTTATTTCGGAAGGCATCACACATCCCGCCATGAAGACCAGCCAAGCCCACACCGCTCTGAACAGCCGCTGATACGTTATTGACGAGTTCTTGCTCAATCTGTCCCATTGTCCACAAAGGCACAATCAGATCCAGACCCAGCAGCTTCTCTGCATCCGCATAAGACTCCAACGTATTTGAGACTTCAACCTCAAACTGTTCTTCCTTCAAAATACGTTCAAAAATCGCTGCTACCTGCTCCGGTTCATGTCCATCCCAGCCGCCCCATACAATCAGTGCTTTACTCATCGTTTATTCACTCGCTTTCGCCTAGTTTAGTTGTGTTCAACCCTATTCCTGACGTCACTGTCTTGCTTGCTCACATCTCTTCAAGCGTCACCCAGCGTCGCTCTGTCACCGAACGTTCTACCGCTTCCAGTACAGCCTGACAAGCGACCCCGTCGTGGAAACTCGGTGATGGTTGGCGTCCTTCAGAGATCGCTGTTACCAGCTCCAGCATTTCATGGGTGAACGTGTGCTCGAATCCAATCGTATGTCCGGCAGGCCACCAGGCTTCAGCATATTTATGTGCCGGATCGGTTGCCAGTACACGGCGGAATCCCTGTACGTCCTCTTCATCCTTTGTGAAATAGACTTCCAGTTCGTTCATCCGTTCAAAATCAAATCGTACACTGCCGAGACTGCCGTTAATCTCAAACGAGTTCGTACTGCGATGCCCCGCTGCAAAACGTGTAGCCTCGAAGCTGCCCAGCGCCCCTCCTGCGAATCGTGCCAGGAACAACGTAGCGTCGTCAACAGTCACTTCTCCTTTCGGTGCATCCGCATTCGAACTGCCCTTTGCACTCAGACCGGTCATCTCAGCTGCAAGCGGTCGTTCTTTGATGAAGGTTTCGCTCATGCCGATGACTTCCTGAAATTCACCAACAAGGAAACGAGCCAGATCGATTAAGTGCGCGCCCAGATCCCCATGGGAACCGGAGCCAGCCACTTCTTTTTGTAAACGCCATACCAGCGGGAACGAAGGATCCATGATCCAGTCCTGCAAGAAAAAAGCACGGAAATGATAGATCTTACCCAGTCGTCCGCTCTCCACCAGATCCTTCGCTAATTGCACCGCTGGTGAGAAACGGTAGTTGAACCCGACCATATGTGCGACTCCAGCATCCTCTGCTGCCTGAAGCATCTCACGCGAATCCGCAAGTGACAGGGCCAGTGGTTTCTCACAAAACAGATGTTTGCCCTGACGAGCTGCTTCCAACGCAATTTCCTTATGGGCATCACTTGGCGCGTTAATATCAATCAGATCGATATCATCCCGCTTCACTAGTTCACGCCAATCAGTCACACTTTCGGACCAGCCGAACTGATTCGCCGCCTCTTGAACTCCTTGCTCGTTACGTCCACAGATCACAGACATCTCAGGCTGCAACGGAGCAGACGGGAAAAACATCGGCAGACTGCGATAGGCGTTACTGTGGGCCTTCCCCATAAACTTGTATCCAACCATTCCGACACGAAGACGATTTGACATGATCATTTCCTCCTTTGGAATAATAAAAAGTCTTTCAATATGTGTACCAATAAACTATTGACGGATAGAAGAAGCACGGATGATCAGTTCGGTAGGCAACAACGCTCTCGCTGATTCGGTTACCGCTACAACAGAGTTATTCGCTTTATGTGTGTCACCCACAGACCCATGCATAAGCTTCGATACTGCAAGTTCACCCATTTCAAAAAATGGAACCCTGACGCTGCTCAGCGGCGGAACCGCCATCTCGGCGGCATCGGAGTCGTCATAACCCACAAATGCCGGAAAATCCGCAGGCCCTATTCCCCGCTCACGCAAACCATGCATGACACCAATGGCCATCCGGTCATTGGCCGCAAATACAGCATCAATCTCATGTAGGCGATCTGCTACAGTCGCTGCCGCCTCAATGCCACTTCTTCTACTATAATTCCCTTTAAGCAATAGACTCGGGTCCAGCTCCATATTTGCTTCTTGCAGGCCAAGACAAACGCCTTCCATTCGCTCCTGGCTGTTGGAATAGCTGTCTGGACCATTGAGAAAAGCGATTTTGCGATACCCCTGATCCGTAAGATGACGTATGGCAAGTCTGCTTCCTTCCACATGATCCGCATCCACTTCCGTGAACGATTGGCCCTCAAAATGCTGATTCATGACACAGAATGGGTGTCCTTCCTGATGAAGTTGCTGCATGGCCGCCAGTTCTTCATGATCATCTCTGGCACCAAGGATAATGCAAGCGTCCACTTTCTGACGCCGGAACAGATCCGCATAATTCATCACTTCACCGGGTGTTCGGAACATAACCAACAGGTCCATGCTATTGTCTCTGGCTTTGCTTCCAATCCCACTCAGCATTTCCGAGAAAAAATACGCCGAGAACAGATGCGCCTTCGGAACATAGGGTAATACCACCCCAAGGTTCCCGCTTTTACTTCTGGCAAAACTGCGAGCAAGCGCGCTGGGCACATAGCCTAACTGTTCGGAAGCTTCAAGAACCTTGCGGCGTGTCTCTTCTTTAATAGGGCCTACCCCATTAAGCACCCGGGAGACCGTCGCCTCGGAAACACCCGCAAGATCAGCCACTTCTTTACGAGATGCCATGAATTTCACCCCCTTTTATATAAGTTGAACTAAAGATTATTTACACTGACACTACGATGACAGAACAACCTTCCAATCGCTGTTATCCCCAGATTTTTCGATTCCTTTTTTCTAAAGGGGAAAATCCGGGGATAAAGGCGAACGCTTTGCTTTTTCAGGTTTTTTCTGTCCTCTCCGTTATCGTGCAAATGATTAGTTCAACATATATAGCTCATCAATAAATCAAATAGTAATTAAAAATCGATATTTATGTACGCGCGTACATTTTCTCATGCCATGTAACCGTTGTCAATGCTTTTAACACAAAAAAATAATGAGGGTTTGGGTTAATCCAAGCCCTCACTATTATCTTGCCAGAGATGGTATTTTCATTAACTCCATGCTCTGTAATCTTAGGGGTTCAAGTTACTTATCAAACTTAAATACAACCTTAAATACAACGATTTTAGTTGATCCTGTTTGTTCAATTATGGGAAGTGCAGCTCACAACGTCGTTGTAACGCCAAGATCAACGGAGGATTGACTAAACTCAGCTTGCTCCATCGTTTTCGCATGACTCGGAATGCGATCCGAGGGTTCTGGCGTGGATTGGAGCTGTCTTACTTTGTGCAACACTTCTTTGTTCGGCAGAAAGTGTTGGGAACGAATAAACCGAATTGTTTTGGTTTTGGCACGCATAACAATCGAATCGGTCTCGGCACGATCATCCGCAAGATACCGTACCCCTCCCAAGATCTCACCTGGCGTCACACCTGTTGCGGCAAAAATGACATCCTCCGTGCCGATCATATCCTGCATCGTTAACACTTTGTAAGGATTATCGATCCCCATCTGCAAGCAGCGCTGGAATTCGTCTGCGTTGGCAGGCATCAGACGACCTTGGATCTCACCCCCAAGGCAAGATAGCGCTGCGGCAGCCAGTACACCTTCTGGCGCTCCTCCAGATCCGACATACAGATCAATACCCGCCTCCGGGAAGGCCGGTGCTATCGCACCCGCAACATCACCGTCACTGAGGAACTTGATCCGTACGCCAACCTTGCGTAGCGTCTTGATGGTACTCTCGTGTCGCACACGATCCAGAATCATCACAGTAAGGTCTGAGATGTTTTTGTTCAATGCGGCAGCGGCTTTCTCCAGTGTGACTTCAACCGGGTCTTCAATGCTGACCTTGCCTACAAGTGCAGGCCCTACCGCCAGTTTCTCCATATACATGTCCGGTGCGTGGAGCAGGTTCCCTTTTCCCGCCACTGCAATAACCGATAGAGCGTTGTTTAGTCCTTTGGCCACGATTTCTGTACCTTCGAGCGGGTCTACAGCCACGTCAACCTCAGGCCCCTCAGCGTTGCCCACTTCCTCGCCGATGTACAACATGGGTGCTTCATCCATTTCTCCTTCACCGATTACCACCGTGCCGCGAATGGACACGGAATCGAACATAGCGCGCATGGCCAAAGTAGCCGCTTCATCTGCACTGTTCTTGTCGCCTCGTCCCATCCAAGGTGCTGAGGCTAACGCAGCCAATTCTGTTACTCTGACAATTTCCAACGCCAGTTCGCGTTCCATTTTTCCCACTTCCTTTCCAATTTCCAAAAGCATAACGTGAAAGCGGTACTAAATCCATCGCAAATCCATATGAAATTGATCTATAAAAGGCGTAGTAGCGCCTTTCGAACGCTTTATACCTTATTTATCCAATTAATATTTTGGTTGATTAGTTCCTTTTTTGGGCTGGTTTTAAGAGTCCAATCCGCCTGAATTCTTACTTGAAATATTAATTTTATTTTCCATTTTCCGCTCTAAAACTAAATAATTCAACATGGTGGATTAACACGTCCGTTTCATGTGCAAAAAGTTCTTTTAACATGAGGTATATACAACTTATATACTGATTATTAAGAACGTAACGCTATCTAACAAACTACAAACGAAAACGATTTTCGGATGACTGTCCAAGCGTAGAAATAAACTAATAAATTGTATTGATGATCCTTGAGATCAGCCTGTTGCCTTCACGATTATTGAGCAAAATATTACTGCTAATTATGTATTAATCAGGCCTTTAACTTTTGCTAAAGCCATAGATGCAGCTTATGAAGGTCATCGAAAATAATTAGTTTACATAATATTTGTTATGTATTAAACTTCGTCAATTTCTTCATTTTTTATTCAACGGTTCTGGTAAAACATAAAAAAGCCCGAAAGAATTCTGCTCAATAGCATTTTTCTCCCAAGCTTTTCCCTCGATGATCCAGTTACAGTATCGTTTTGGTCATTATAAAATCAATCTGTTCCTCATCTCCCATGTAAAACGCATGGGCTCCTGTCTGTACAAACCCCATCTTTTCATAAAATGCGATGGCATTTTCATTTTTCTCCCACACGCCTAACCAAATATTCGTTTTGTGATGTTCTGTTGCCATCTCTATGGCTTTATGGAGTAGCACTTTACCAAGGCCATGTTTTTGGAACTCTTTCTTGATGTACACCCGCTCGATCTCAAGGGATTCCACGCCCATCTTCTCAGACTGAGCATCATTGATATTTACCTTCATGTACCCTGCCACTTTATGGTTGACATAAATAAAAAGAAATTGTGAATCCGCAACGGACAGTTCCGTTTCCAATTGCTCCCGATTAAACGCCTTTTCCAGATAAGCTTTCATATTTTCGGGTGAATTTTGCGCTTTAAACGTTTCATTAAACGTCTCATAACTAATCTCCTGCAGTTCACATACATGTTCAATGGTACATATCTCTATACGAATCGTCATCTATATTCACATTCCTTTAACAAGTTAATCGTTTGTTGCAAATGCACTAAAAAAGGGTTACATTGAATTTATCTCAATTTTGTTGTATTTGCAACATAATTTCTAAAAAAGAGGTCGAATGAATTGAAATATGTACTTTTTGTCGCAGGTATTCTAATCTTAACACTTGGCATTTCCCTTACCATCCAATCTGAACTGGGTACCTCTCCGTTTGATGCACTTCTGGTAGGGCTGTCACATCATGTAGGGCTTAGTGTAGGTAGCTGGGAGGTCATCATTGCTTTCCTATTAATTGGATGTAATTCGCTTTTGAAGCAGCAAAAACCCGAGTTTCTGGGGCTCGTCACCGCATTCATTACTGGTGTGGGGATTGATATCTGGCTTTATGTATCTGATTCCTTGATCACACCCGAAGTTTGGTACAGCAAATTAATGACTTTTTTCATTGGTTTAGTGATCATAAGTATCGGCACGGCGATTTATTTACAGACCAATTTTGCACCCATTCCGATTGACCGCTTAACATTAATCTTGCATGAATTCACTCAAACGCCCTTATTTGTATCGAGAACATTCATTTACCTTGTATTTTTAATTCTGGCGTTTCTGCTCAGTGGACCGATCGGGCTTGGAACGTTGATAACCGTATGTTGTGCAGGTGTGCTTCTTCAGTTCATTATGGGCCATACGAAAAGGATAATAGATCGCATATTAACAGATATGGATACATCGTCACATACTAAAAGTGATAAAGAACATTCCGTCTAATCGGTGTACACCTTCTACACCATAAAAAGGCTGAATCAGAGGTTCAACCCCTGATCCAGCCCATTAAACGTGCTATCTACCTTTACGGCTCAATTCCCCATACCAGCTGACCGTTCACATACCCGGTAACCTTATCATGGTTTGCGAACTGACTACCGGTTGCCTTGAACGAGTAATCGTTAGTCTGAGTGTAATTCGACCAATTATTTTTGGAAAAGCGTGTTTGAATCTCTGCGCTCTGGCCCGCATTCAGTAATCCCGCCGCACTTGTAAAGCCCACTTCCAGATAATGATCCGCTCCGGCAACTGGAGTCGCCAGTTTAACGAAATTGCTCGTTACATTCGCACTTCCCATACTGGCCCAGTCGGACCAGAAACTCTGAGCTTCCTCCCCGTCAATTGTATAGTAATAACGGATTTTTACATCACTTAAAGGAATATCCGAATTGCCTGAGTTGACCAATTTGAACTTGGGTGAGACGCCGTTGGTGGATGCACTTGTATTGCCGTTAAAAGCTTGAATCGTCAAATCCCCCGCTGGCACATTAACCGTGCTGTCTACCACATTCACCGTTAACACAGCGTTATTTCCCCCATTGAAGTGAAAGGTCAACACGTTCTGGCCCAGGGGAAGCGTCGCAAGATAGGATTTGTTCAGAACAACAGCAGAGCTGGACGCTGTATAATTCTGACCTGATACAAGAGTAGCATTCCCCTTCGTGATGCTTGTAAGCTGACGGCCGTTTAAGGTGAGAGATACGGTAATATCCTGTGCTGAATTCGTCGCTTTATCAAATGTTGCATTCACAGGAGAGATCACAGCATTTGTACTCGGTGTTGAATCCACAATTTTGACTTTTAACACAGGGTCCTGACCTTGATTAAAATCCAGAACAATCGAATGCTCACCAACTGGCAGGGTTGCCAGATAAGCTTTTTTCAACAGCAATGTGCTTCCGTTCATGGTATAATCTGTCGTTGCGGTCAACGCATTGTTGCCTGCCCGGAGAGCAGTTAGCGTATTGCCGTTTGCATTCACGGTTACGGTTTTATCGCTTTGATTGGGTGTGTATTTGTCAAATTCAACGTTTCCAGGTGTGATGGATGCACTGGGATTGGGATTGTTAACCTTTAGATTTGGCAGCTCATCCAACGTAATGACATAATCACTTTGATAAAGCGTTTTCAATGTTGCCGGGTAATTAAAAGCAGAACTCATCAGATGCTCGCCATACCAAGGACAGAAGTACAGCCATCCTGATTTCTCCTCTGTAAGATTTTTCACACTTGGAATCGTGTCGTTCTCCGTCATGGCTACCATTTTCGTACCGTTCGTCAACTCAACAAGCTTATAGAAAATCGAGGTAATCGCATCTTCATTCGGTACGCCGGACAAACCGTCATAACGGTTGTAGATCGTATTGTATTTATCATATCCGACAAGATCTACCTGATCATCGCCCGGATACCAGGCAGGAGAAGTGCTGTATACGTAACTGTTGTAGGTCCAGATCAGATTGTGCAAGCCATACGTCTCGGTCAGTTCGGTATACAGCAGATCCCATAGCTCTTTGTACACTTCTGCGCCTGCCGAAGCCCACCAGAACCATGCACCTTCCCCGTTCAGCCCGCCGTTGCCTTCTGCTTCATGATACGGACGGAAAAGCACTGGCACATCGTTATCTTGCAAAATCAGCAATTGTTCTGCCAGATCCTCGATGGTCATCATCACGTATTGATACTCTTTCGTACCGGGAATTACCGCATTTGCTGTATTAAAATTCGTTTCTGTTGGCTTGTAGGTAGCCTCTTTCCAATCCACAAAGTCCCCAAGCTCATACGTATTGAAATTACGAGGTACATTGATATGCCAGGAAGCTGTTGCAATACCTTCACGGTTATTCACCCAATCAATCATGCGATCGGTTGTACCGTCCTCCCAACCATACAACGGATTATAATTCATCAGATCAAAGCCACGGATTGCAGGATACTTTCCGGTCAGATCATGAATCCATTCGAATTCAAGCTCCGAATCTCCGTCATTCCCTCCTCCGTAGATCTCTTGCTGACCAGAAATAATGTTGTTTCCGTATACCTCCGTTAAATAATTCATCAAAATTTGAGTTTCCGGTGTAGCTTCAGGATCAGTGAGAACTGGCTGCACATTCAGGGGATCCAGATCAGCATGATCCACTGTGAAAGTGTCAAAATACGCGAAGCCCCAGCCAGCCTTCAGCTCAATCGTGTTGGCACCCTGATTCAACTTGTGAAAGCCAAAATCGAAGTCTGACCATGTTGTCGTGTAAGGCAGCATGTACGCACCCTTCGTAACACCATTCACGATTAAATTTTGTGACCTTCCATCTGCACTAAGCTCCTGCATATATCGTGTGGAGATTGCGTACATGCCGGTTTCCGGGACAGTCACTGTGAAGGTTAATGTGCCAGAGTTCTGCATCCAGACAAATCCGGCCCCTGAAAATCCGGGCTTGGGTTGCCCATAGATTGAAGTAACCACTTGAAGATCCGGGGTGAGCTGCGCATCTTCGCTTTCGATGGTGAACAATGGTGTGTCTGCATGAACGGGCGCTGTCATTAATCCAAGCAGTAGGACCAATGCCAGCATCATTGCGGTTGCCTTTTTGAGCAAATTTTTCATCAATTCCATCTTCCTTCCCAAGTGAAATATGATAATGAAATGTCAATGAACCCATTCATGATGGCGCTTTCATTTTAAACATAGCATGCACACCAATATTTGTAAATATATGGTGAATGAGAATGTTTGAAATTCTTTTGTACCAGTACTTTGAACATTATATTTCCTTTCTCTCATTCGAGTTGATAATTGACGAAAACGGTTCATAATCTAATCAATTTAGCGTATGAAACTTCATCTCACATTAGATGTGTACTTGAAAGAAAAACTGATAAACAACTAAAAAAAGCATTCCTATTCGGATGCTTTTTCACGTATGTTTCTTCAATTGCCCTTGCTTATGTCTGCGTTATGCGTCCCGCCTCAACTTACGGTTTCCTCGGTAAACGTTTCTTTTACCACACAGCGTTCCCCTGCCTTGCGTACCGCCCGAATAATGCCACCGTAGCCGGTACAACGACACAGATTCCCGCACAATCCTGTTTCAATCTGTTCTTGAGAAGGCTCAGGATGTGCATCCAGTAATGCCTTGGTTGAGATCACCATGCCTGGAGTACAGTAGCCGCACTGGAAGCCACCTTCCTCCACAAAAGCCTGTTGAATCGGATGCAGAGTGCCTTTCTCCTCGCCGTGCAGACCTTCAATCGTCATAATGTCACTGCCTTCACATTGATAAGCCATGACAAGACAGGAATTAACGGGTTCTCCATCCATCAGAACCATACATGCGCCGCAGCGACCAACTTCGCAGGATACTTTGGTACCCGTTAGCTGCAAATGAGTCCGAAGCACATCGACAAGTCGGGTCGTTTGCGCGATCTCCAGATGTTTCTGTTCGCCATTCACAACGGCTGTCCAGTGATTCTCAAGTGGTTTACTCATGATGGACTCACTCCTTCCTGCAAAGGTACATTTAAAGGTCTGACCAGTTGTTCCCTCGGTACAGGAAGACGGTTAACCCATACGCCTGTCGCCTGGTGAATTGCAGCTGTTATGGCCGGCGCAAGCGCAACGGAGCCTATCTCACCGATCCCCCTAGGACCAAACTCATCACCTTCGGGTAAGTCTTCAATAGCCTCAACCTCCAGATTGGTATGAATATCCTGAATGGTTGGGATCAGATACGTGTCGAGGTTCGTGGTTACATAACGGCTGTCCTGCATGACCGCATCCTCCGTTAACGTGAATCCAAGCGCCATGACACTGCCACCTTCAATCTGTCCGATATAACCCATAGGGTTGATAACCGGGCCTGCCGCTACAACATGGCGTGTATCAAGTAGCTTAGTTTCGCCGGTCAATGTATTTACTTCCACCTCTGCCGCAACCGCCGCATACGTATACAAATAATGCCCGCCTACCACGTTGTCTGGCGTAGTTGGGTAATCAAACTTTGTATCAAAAATCCATTCATCGGCTTCGCCCTGCGTTGCGAGTTCAGCATACGAGATCAATAAGCCTGATGAAACTCCCTCTTTCACCAGGTGATGAGATGCGCCTAAATAACTTTCAGCAGTTTGATCACTTTCAGTCCCTACAGCAACGATCTCAGCCACTATAGTTCTTTCATCCTTTTCTGGTTTTCCTGCTTCTTCAGACGTTTGATTTACGCCTTCCAGCGCCAATGCTACTTTCTTCTCGCTCTTTCCTGTCCCTTGCACCTCTGTTTCTACTTCTGAAGTTTCGGCAGGAAGCTGGCCTTTGCGCCATACACCACCAAGTCCTGTTACCAGTTCATCTGCCGGAACGCCTGACATTTCAGACGCGACAGCGAGAACATGGGAACGAAATGGAGTCTGCAAGCGTTGAAGAGCCATCCAAGCCATCGTTGTTGAACGTGAAGCTGTGCTTGATCCGCTGTGTGGCACACGATCCGTATCGCCGATAATAATACTGAGATCCGATGTACTGCATTGAAACAGATCACATAGCATAATTTCCAGCGTTGCAACGAGCCCCTGGCCAAATTCCTCGTAGCTGAACGCCACCTCAATCTTGCCTTCGTTATTCAGAGACAGACGGCCTCCCGCAGGGTCCGGAATGCCGTAACCCAGCCCTGCACCATGCATGGCGATGGCTGCTCCGACTCCGCGTTTGATCCACGGCGGCAGAGCAGGATCTGCCGGGGGACTCTGATGTTTTTGCCACAGTTCGGAGCGATCCAATGCCTCCCATACTTGGGACAGTCCATCCGTAACCAGAATGCGTTGATTTAGCGGTCCGGGATCATTTTTTTCCCTCATATTACGTCTGCGGAACTCCCAAGGGTCCATGTTCATGATTGCTGCAAGCCGATCCATCTGGCCTTCCATGGCAAAAATCGCCTGATTCCCGCCAAATCCGCGAAACTCACCTGACAGCCCGTTATTCGTATATACAGATACACCTTCCACATCCACATTTGGAATGGCGTAGGGTCCAAGGCAATGCTCGGTACAGAAGTTCAGCACGGGTGCACCAAGTGTGGCATACGCTCCGGTATCTGCTGTAATACGGACACGATGCGCCTGTATGATGCCTTCTCGACTCATGCCAGTCTGCATTTCAATCTTCATTGGGTGACGTTTCAGTCCTGCACGCACGGATTCTTTACGCGAATTATGCATTTTCACAGGACGTCCGCATCTTAAAGCCAGTAATGCACCATAGGGCTGTACGTTTAGTTCATCTTTTCCGCCAAATGAACCACCAATCGGTGAAGACACCACCCGGATATCTTCTTCAGAGCAACCAATAATGCGCGCAAGTTGCATCCGGTCTTTATAACCGTGTTGCGTTGCCGCGTATACATTCAGCCTTCCCTCTTCATCCGGGACAAACAGGCCACCTTCTGTCTCCATGTACGCATGCATCTGACGAGGCGTATAATACGTCTCAGTCACGATATGATCACACGTGGCAAAGGCTTGCTCAGCATCTCCACGTTTAATCTCCGTCCGATGAAGCACATTACCTGGTCCATGCTCATGCAGCTCTGGTGCGCCGGGAGCCAATGCAGCATCTGTATTATTCAGAGGTGTGAGTTCCTCATACACGACACGGATCGCATCCAGTGCAAGCGCCGCACATTCCGGGGAATCCGCAGCAACCGCTGCAATGGCGTCACCGACATAACGTACAATATCCTCGCAGAACACAGGCTGATCCGGGGTCGCTATGCCAAAACGATTCAGTCCAGGCACATCTTTGGAGGTCAGAACCGCATAGACACCTTCCAACGCCTCAGCTTCCGAAGTATCTATAGACAGTATACGAGCATAAGGATATTCGCTTCGCAATACTCTGCCATGAATCATGTCAGGTAGCGTCATATCCGTCAGATATTGAAGCTGGCCTGTTACTTTGGGTGCCCCATCTGGCCTCAGGTGCCAACGTTTCCCGCTCTGTTTCCGATTCAGCAGCATGATCCCTCTCCCCCTTTGTGTGATCGAAGTCTTCTATTCGTGAAGTTCTTCCCATAGCCCGGCGCCAAGCATGTTGCCCGCGGTCTGTTTGCGATAATGTTCTGTTGCAAATGCATCGCCATACGTCGTAAATTCGTCAGTCACAGCAGCTGCAAGAGTCGCCGCTTGCATAACAGTAGCTTCGCTACCAAGAAGCTGTCGTTCCGAATCCAGAAGTCGCATCGCCATGCCTGAGCCTCCACCAGCTGCAATCGCAATCTTGGTCCAGCGGTTATCCAAATCAATCTCACCGTATAACGCAACCGTCACCAGCGAAGCACTGAACGTCTCCCGTCGACCCAGCTTGCGGTAAAAGGAAACTTCTCGTGCTGCATGTCTCTGCTCACTGTCCACATCAAGCAGAGATGACGGTCTCATCGGGATATGAATGGAAATCAACACATCACCTGGATTCCGACTTCCATCCCGTCCACCTCGAAGCCAGGATGACACACTGCGGATCTCAATGCCGTTGTCCGTCAACCAGTGCAGCTTCGCATCATATACAAGCAAAGCAGGCAGCGTATCCCCTACTCCGGACACAATATTCCCCCCAATGGTTGCCACATTTCGAATGGAAGGAGCCGCAATTGCATTCACCGCTTCTTGCAGGATCGGCAGTTGATGCAGCAACGCTTGTGCAGCACATTCCTTTAATCGGGTCATTGCGCCAATGACCATCTCATCTCCACGAATAGATATACCGCTCATTTCAGGAATACAACCCAGACTAATCATGTGTTCAGGCGCTGGAACCAAGCCACCCTCCCACTGGGTTCGTAGCAATGTTCCACCTGCCGTGAAACAACATATTCCTTTGAGTCTTCTTCTTAACGTTTGCAGTTCTTGCAGGTTCTCAGGTTGCAATACCGATGGCATGGCTCCAGAACCGTATGCCGCTGTTACCATCGCTGCATCCCCTTTCTCTCTCTTCCTTGGGCAGGAAATTCAACCGTCTGATCCAGATAATTCTTCAAATCATATGAGAGTTCAGCAGCAACGTCAATTACCTTTACATCGTTTTGGATAAATGTATAAAACCTGCGTTCTAATTGTGCTTGATGCATTATGATCTATCGAAAGCTAACACAGACTCTCTTTCATCACATGATAAAAGAAGACAAACAGGCCAACCAGACTGCCTGGCTGACCTGTTCATGTCATTAAATTAAACATAATTATTCATCTTCTCCTGTTCATGAGTCTGTCTGCTCCGATTCATATACATGATTCAAAATGCGTTCCAATTCCGGTTCTGTATCCGCATCCCAGAAACAGGACTCAGACAGTGGTACATGTACACCGGAATAGTTAGCGCTGCGCATAATCTTGCGTGCCCCCTCATCTCCATGCAGAGACAACAGAGGTCCGAACATATGGGAGCGAAAAGCAACGGGCGGCTTGCCTCCCTCACCGTCTGTAGCTGCGACATAGTCACACAGTTTGTGGGTAGCCAGTGCTGTGGTCACCCGATTAATATCCTGCGTTTGTAATAAAGGCTGATCACCCAGTAACATGAGAATGCCTTCCGGTTTGTACTCCATGGCCGACAATACGCCAGAATGAAGAGAATTGGCCATGCCGCAAGCATAGTCTGCACAGGCCACAATTCGAAGTCGTGCTGTGGCATGATAAGCATATGCGGCTGAATCAACCCATTTTACAGGCAGCCACGCCAATGAATCTTCCGGTTTGACTACACAGACCACTTGATCCAGATCCGAATTCAGCGCAGCTTCCAGTGACCAAGCGGCCAGTGATCTCCCGTCCGGCATGACAACCGAGAGTTTATCCCGACCAAGGCGACAACTCTTACCTGCTGCCAGAACTATGCCCGTCATTCGCATGTGCAACGCTTCCCTTCTGCCCCAGCTCGGAACTCAAGGAAGAAACCTTATGTTTACATGCGATCAATTCCGCGGCAATGCTGATGGCGATCTGTTCGGGACCGTCCGCTCCGATGCTCAAACCAACGGGAGAATGTACATATTTTAACGGTGGTAAGCCATCCAGCAGACGGGCCGTTCGTGTTTTGGAACCCATGATGCCAAGATACGCATACTCACAATCCACTAATATCTCCAACAGTTCACGTTCGCGGGGGAAATTGTGACTCATCAGAATTAAATAATCCCCTTTGTTTACGTTTAACAGAGGCATGATCTCACCTGGGAAACCCAGTACAAGTTCGGTTCCAGGGAACCGTTCCGAGGTGCATAAGGACTCTCGCCAATCGGCTACAACTACTCGGAATCCTGCGGATTGGGCGAGTCTGGCAACAGGAATAACATCATTCCCGGCTCCGATGATAATCAGGCGAGGTTTAGGCGTGTACAGCGAAGTAAGTTGCTGCGGAAGCTCCCAGGGATTCGTTGAAATTCCGTCATTTGTCGGTATTTCAGCATCAGTATCAGAGATATGTTGTGAATCACCGGATAGATGGGAAGAGTGAGACTCGTTTGACAAAACAGGTACCACTTCAGGCACAAGCGTAAGGCGAGGTATGTCGGGAGAATGTTGTTTTGATACCGCATGTTCATACTTGATTTTCCCACTGCTGTGTACATCAACCTGCAATGAAGCTGGATTATTGTTCGTCACGCGATCATGAGGTGGGACGAGCGAAGGACGCAAGATTGGCTGGCGCCGAGTACCCGTTGGTTCAATCCGTTTCCAGCCATATTGAACCTTCGTGTAATCATCTTGGAACGTTCGGGTTAACGCTGTTGCACTGCCGGATTGAAAACACTCGTACATCTTATGCAACGTATGTCGGAGTTCACCACACACGGGTTCAAGCAACACAACAACGAGTCCGCCGCAGCCAATCGTCTCCCCCCAGGACAGATCATCTTTGGGACGCATGTCGTACTCCGCAAATTCCATCTGGTTTGTATCCAGCACACGGCTCACCCGGGCCTGAAGATCACTCTCCAGACATCCCGGACTGATACTGCCAACCATTTTGCCATCCTCAGTCAACAGCATAGCGACTCCCTGCTTACGGTAAGCATGACCCTCTACCTTAATCGCTGTTGCGAGCACGCAGCGCGTTTCACGGGCTGCAATTGCACACAGATCATGCATTTCCATAGCGGTCTCCATCCTTTCTGGAATTGCATAAACTTCCTTCGATCAGATACGTTTCATCAATCTTGCAATACTCTTATCCGACTCACGCAGCACAATGCCACGATCAATCGTCTGAATCTTACGATTCTTGAGCACGATACTTCCGTCAATAATAACGGTATCCACACAGCTACGTGTTGCGGAATACACTATGCGGGAATAGACATCCGTCTCATAGGAAGGGTACGTGTGGAAATCATCCAGATCCAGCAGCAGCATATCTGCCTTTTTGCCCACTTCGAGACTGCCAATTTCCTTCGACAAGCCAAGCACCTCTGCACCGCCCATGGTAGCCATGCGTAATACGGTCCGAGCATCCATCACCGTTGGACCATGAGGAATCTTCTGCATCAGGGCCGTCAGGCGCATCTCCTGAAACATATCCAGATTGTTATTGCACGCGGCACCATCTGCCCCAATCCCAACCGCGATCTGACGATTCAGCAGATCTGGAATATCCGCTACCCCGGAGGAAAGTTTCATATTTGATCCAGGACAGTGAGTGACTTTGACACCACGTTTGCGGATGATCTCCTTCTCTTCCTCACTCAGCCATACACAGTGTGCCAGTACCAATCTGGGGGTCGCCAGACCGATATGATCGAGGTATACGATGTTACGCATTCCGCGTTCGTGTTCTACCAGTTCGATCTCTCCGCGATTCTCGGAGGCATGGGTGTGGACTTTGACATGATATTTATTCGACAGGTCGCGCACCTCTACCAGCAATTCTTCGGTACACGATACAACGAAGCGTGGACAGAAAGCATACTGAATGCGACCTCCGCCAAACCCGTTCCATTTCTCCAGCAGATCCACACTCTGTTGCAGCGAAGTTGCTGTATCCTCACGGAGGGGTTCCGGAACCTCGTCCCCATGATCCATCATCACTTTGCCCGAGATGACCCGGATGCCGCTCTGTGCCATCGCCTGAAATGCGGAGTCTGTGTGATGTACCGTCTCCATATCCAGAATGGTCGTGGTTCCGCTGGAGATCAATTCGCCGAGTCCAAGCATTGCCGAATAATAGACGGACTCCTCATCATGCGCTGCTTCCAATGGCCAGATACGTTGACGGAGCCAATCCATCAGTTCCAGATCATCCGCACGTCCACGGAACAAGGTCTGACACAGATGAATATGCGTCTGGATGAAACCTGGCAACAGCACTTTACCACGAGCATCAATGACTTGGTCAGCTTGCATATCGATGTGCGCTGCAATCTCCTTGATTTTATTATCCTCGATCAACAGATCTCCAATGAACACTTCCTCTTCTGCATTCATCGTCACAAGCTGTGCACCTTTCAGCAGGATCGTTCCCATGCCAATCTCCCCTATCTGTGTCTGTCTATATATTACAACTCATACATATTTACACTTGCACTCCGATGACAGACCAATCTTCCGATCGCTGTTATCGTGTAAATATCTAGTTGAACTTATAAGTGTTCTTGTAGCTGTTACCACCCAATAGCCATACCATCACCTCTAGGGTCTGCTGCGCCACTAATCATGCCGTCCTCACGAATGACAATGCCTTGCGACTGTCCCATAATGCCGTCCCACGGCGCTCTCGCTTCAACGTTATGTCCCCATTGGGCAAGGGTTGCACATACGTCATCGTGATATCGGTTCTCCACACGCATCGTATCGCCTTCTTCGCCCCAGGTACGTCCATACACCCAACGCGGCAGGTTGATCGCTTCCTGGATGTTGAGCCCGTAATCAAGCACTCCGGTAAGCACAGATAATTGTGTCTGCGGCTGCCCTTCTCCCCCCTGTGTACCCACGAGCATATAAGGTTTGCCATCTCGTGTAACAAGGCCCGGCATGAGGGTGTGGAATGAGCGTTTGTTGGGTTCCAGAACGTTGGCATCCCTCAGATCTAAGGAGAAAAACGACCCCCGGTTCTGCATGATAACCCCCGTATCCCCCGGAACATACGCTGCACCGAAGTCAAAATACAGGCTTTGGATGAATGAAACGGCATTGCCTTCGCTATCAACAACCGCTGCATACGCGGTGTCCTGACCTATCGTTTTGGACAAAAACGGCTGTGCCACAGGTGGAGCAGACTGAATCTCATTCCACAATTGGTCTCCGTAATCCTTGGATAACAGATGATCCAGCGGAATGTCCCTGAAATCCGGGTCCGTCAGATAACGATCACGATCACGAAACGCCTTTTTCACCACTTCCGCCATCAGATGATAGAATTCCGGTGAGGTACGTGCTACAGAGGACAGATCCGTATGCTCCAGCATATTTAACATCATCAGCATCGAGAATCCCTGCGAGTTGGGCGGCATCTGATGAACTTCATAACCACGATACTCCGTGCTAACGGGTTTCACCCACTCGCCACGATGCCCTGCAAAGTCTGCTGGGGCAAGCATGCCCCCATCCTCACGAATAGCCGAAGTCAGACGATTCGCGAGTTCTCCTGTATAAAAAGTATCTCGCCCTTCCGTCTGAATCAGACGAATGGAGGCAGCAAGATCAGGCTGGATCAGCAGCTCACCTTCCTGCAAAAGTGTACCCAAAGGCGCAAATACCGCTCGCAGCGGTGTATGGCCCATAATGAAATCTTCATTCCTTTCCATCCACAGGCGGAGATTCCGGGATACAGGGCATCCTTTTACCGCATACTGTGCGGCAGGTTCAAGCAACTGCTCCCACGGTAACTTACCGTACCGAGACCAGACTTCCCACCAGGCATCCACCATTCCCGGAACCGTGATGGCACTAAGCACACCGCGTTGAGGGATGGCATTCATGCCCATCGCTTTGAACGTATCGGCATGAATGCCTGCGGCTGAGCGGCCACTTCCGTTATAAGCGGTAATCTCACCGCTCGTTCCATCATGAATCAGGAAGAAGGCGTCCCCTCCAAGTCCGGTCATATGCGGATATACCACACCCAGAGCTGCACTGACCGCAACAGCAGCATCATAAGCATTCCCGCCCTGCTGGAGGATGGAGCTTCCCACTGCACTCGCCAGATAATGAGGAGTAGTAACCATGACCTCCCTGGAGATTGGCATCTGGTTTAACATAAGGCACCCTCCTTCCCTGCATACACATCCAATGCGGCCTGCACCGCTTCACCGGCAGGTAATATGTGACGATGACGGAGAAGAACAGCTTCCAGCGCTCCAAGCACATGTAGTACGTTTTTGCGTTGGCAACTGAATCCCATTGTACCAATCCGCCAGATCTGTCCTTTCAACGGTCCAAATGAACTGGCTATCTCAATGCTGAAGTCGTTCAGCAACATGCTGCGCACCGATTCACCATCAATCCCCTCCGGAATCGTGATACAAGTGACCACCGGAAGTTTACTGGACATATCCCCATACAACTGTAGTCCCATTCCCTGAATTCCAGCAACCAACGCACGTTCATTCACCAGATGTCTCTGGAACCTGGCCTCCAATCCTTCTTGCAGCAGAATACGCAAACCTTCGTGAAGACCGTAGAGCATGGAGGTAGCTTCTGTATGGTGGTTCAACCGTGCTGAACTCCAGTAATCCTGCAATTGGCTCAGGTCAAAATAATTGCTGGCAATCGTGCGTCCTTCTGCCCTCGCACTGGTTGCATCTCGCAGTCCGCGTTCAACTGTTTTGCGGCTCATCAGTTTCTGCTCCACTCGACTGTTGTATGTGAGAGGTGCCATCCCTGAAGGAACAGACAGGCATTTCTGCGTACCACCCATTACCGCATCCAGATGCCACGCATCCGTCTCCACCGGAGTCCCACCAATGGTAGCCACAGCATCCACAACGAGTAAAATATCAAGATCACGACAGGCTTTGCCAATCTCGGCAAGGGGCTGCATCTGTCCGGTGGAAGTCTCACCGTGAACCATCGCAACCAGACTTGGTTTATGGGTATGGATCGCCTTGATCACCTCTTCCGGATCAAATACCGTTCCCCATTCCGTTTCAAAAAAGACAACCTCTGCACCGCAACGTTCAGAGATTTCAACCAGCAGATGTCCGAATCGCCCGTAGATCGGGACGAGAACTTTGTCACCGGGCTGAATTAGACTGACCAACACAGCTTCTATCCCTGAACGGGATGTACCATCAACTGGATAACACCACTCGTTATCTGTCATATACAACTCTCGCAGCATCGCCATTGTCTCGTTCATCAAGGATGTGAACTCTGGGTCAAACTGCCCCAGGATCGGAAAGGATAATGCTCTTAGCACACGCGGATCAACCTCAACGGGTCCCGGGGTCATAATGGTCCGCAAGGACGGAGATAACTCTTTATAGTTGGACATCTGCATTCAACTCCCGTAACCGTATTTATAGAGTAGCCGGACCAGAACCTGAAAACCGTGCATCAGGTCTGCTTCAGCTGTATATTCAAGTGGATTATGACTAATACCGTCCTGACTCGGCACAAAAATCATGGCCGTCGGACAAGCCGGCTGAAAAATCTGCGAATCATGTCCCGCGCCGCTTGGCATTAACCAGTAGGACAACTGCTCCTGCTCACAGGTATCCTGAATGTCTGAGATCATCTGTGCGTTCATGGGAATAGGTGTGACGGATAGATGCTCTTCCCAGTCCAATACAAGCTGCTGCTCGGCTGCGATACGACTAAATGCCTGGAGCATATCCTGCCAGCAGCGATCAATACTCTCCTGCCGGATATGGCGGATATCGAGTGAAAACACCGCCCGTGCTGCAACTACATTCCCAACACCCGGATCGGCCGTGATTCGCCCAACCGTAGCTACAAGCGGTTCTCCTGCATCCAATGCGACACTCCTTACCACAGTAATCATCTCGGCTGCTCCGGCAAGTGCGTCTTTGCGCCAGGACATCGGCGTCGTTCCTGCGTGATTCGCTTCCCCGCTTACGGTAATACTGAACCGCTTCTGACCTACGATATCGGATACAACTCCAATCGAATGTCCAAGACGTTCCAGAACCTGACCTTGCTCAATGTGAAGCTCAATAAAGGCACCGTAATTTTTCGCGGCAGGTCTATATGCACTATCGGGTCCAAAACCCGCATCCCGGATCGCTTGTGTAAAGGTAACGCCGTCTTGATCCTTCAAATGTTCTACGTCTTCCAGAGCCGTTATGCCTGTTATACTGCGTGAACCCCAATACGCGAAAGGGAATCGACTTCCTTCTTCTTCGCATAACGATACCACTTGAAGTGTGCGCTTCGGTGCTCCGAAATGCTTCTGCAAATACTCCAATGCCAGGACTCCCGCCACCACACCGTAAGCACCATCATATTTGCCGCCATACACCACAGTATCAATATGTGATCCGGTCACAATCGGTAATTCTTCAGTATCAGTCGCTGATTCCTTACCCTCACTCTTGAGTGTGCCATACAGATTACCGGACTGGTCAAATTCGGGAGACAATCCTTTCTCCTGCATTTTGGCTGCAAGGGCACCTTGTGCTTCACACCAAGCCGAGTCATACAACAGTCTTGTAACGCCGCCCTGTGCATCCGCGCCATATGTCGACAGCCAGTCAAGCATGGCTTGCAGCTCCACCTGTTCCACATCCGGCAAAGGAAGAGGTGCGTTATTGGTACCGGATGACCGGTATACTCCAGATTCTGTCATGGCGTCTCCTCCATTCCCGCTTCGATGGGACTAGAAGAGTAAGCCGCAATGTGTTGCCCGAGAGGCACAGGAGATAATCCGGATTCCGAGTTATATACCCGTTGCCCACGGCAAAATACGTCTGCAATCTGACAGTTAAATGTACGTCCCACATAAGGGCTCTGTTTATGCGTATAGAGCAGATCCTCCGTGTTCAGGGTTGTGCTTCTCTCCCAGTCAATCAGGACCAGATCTGCATCCTTGCCAATTGCAATCTCCCCTTTACTCTCCAGACCAAGCCTTCTGGCAGGCTGAAGGGAGAGTACTCTTCCGAGCAACGGGAGGTTTATATTACGCTGAAGATGTCCGTCCTCCAGCATGATCAGCAGTGTGCTTTGCGCTCCGGATATACCTCCCCAGATTTCAAAAAAGCTATCGGATTGTTTCATGGATGGCGGACATGGCGAATGGTCTGAGGCAATAACATCAATTAATCCTGACGTCAGTGCATCCCATAACAGCTCCTGTTCGGAAGAGCTGCGAAGCGGTGGAGCGCATTTCGCTACAGCACCCAATCGGACAACATCCTGATCGGTTAGCGTCAGATAATGAGGGCATGTCTCCGAAGTCACATCCTGCCCACGCCGTTTTGCTTCTGCAATTAGATCCAGGGCTTCCCGGGTACTAATATGCACAAAATGCAGCGCACACCCGGTCTGTTCACCGTATCTCAATGCCCGCGCAACCGCGACGACTTCGGCTTCCACAGGACGGGACTGGACATAGTCCATCGGTCCAGTCCTTCCCTCTGCAATGCTTTTCACGCCGAGTTCGGCAACCATGCCTTCGTCCTCTGCATGAAGTGCCAGCACACGGTTTAATGTTGCAATTTCATGCATCCCATCCAATAGCGTGTGGTCATCGGCTCTGGCAAAAATATCTTCCCCATCTCCACCTGGCTCGGACATAAATGCCTTGAATCCGGCAGCACCCAACCCTGCCAGTGGAGCAAGTTCCTCACGATTGCCGGGAACCAAACCTCCCCAGAAGGCATAATCAACATAGGATTGGTCGGCAGCTGCTTTCTTTTTCATCTCCCATGCTTCCGGCCTTGTGGTTGGTGGTACACCGTTAAGCGGCATATCGACATAGGTCGTGATTCCCCCTGCGGCAAGAGCTGCCGAACCCGATCGAAATCCCTCCCAACTGGCGAGTCCGGGTTCATTGAAGTGTACATGAATGTCCACGACACCCGGCATCACTGTAAGCCCCTCAGCTTCTATGATGCAAGTCGCTTCACCAGCGGTCAGCCGCGTGGATAGTTCCGTTATTTTTTCACCAGTTATGCCAATATCCAGTTGTTCTACCCGATCTCTCAGCACCACCCGGGCCCCCCGGATGATGGTATCAAATGTTGTCATGTGGATGACCCTCCTCCTGAATCAGAACCGGATGTGTGCATGTTCAGCTTCCCCGGTATGTACTGTAACCCCCTGGAGCAATCAATAACGGAATATGATAATGTCTTGATGCATCTGATACGGCAAAACGAATCGGAACAATCGTCCATAATGCCTGGCCTAGCTCCTCCAACGAACGCTGTGCGTAATAACTCTCGACATGGAATTGAAGCTCATATATGGCTGGCTCCAACTTGCCTCCATCCAGCAGCGGTGCATCCAAACGTCCATCCGCATTGGTCACCGATTCAGCCACTTTTGTCTTGCTTTCCTGCTCCCCATCCCTCTTCAGGGTATACAGCTCGATCCGAACACCCGCAGCAGGCACGCCTTTGGATGTATCCAGCACATGAGTTGTAATTCGTCCATCAGACAGCGCCATTAGACGTCACCTGCTTTCCCGGAGTCACGGCCGTCTGTTCCCAGATCATCCCTTGTCATCGAGAAACCCTGGAATCCATATGGCGGTCTCGGCTCGGTAAACACTTTGCCTTCCCCCTCTTTTACTTCCTCCAGCACTGTCTCCCATGTCCGATTGTTGGACTCAAATGAAACCTCACTCAGTTGCTCAAATCGACTTAACAACCTTCGTCCAATCTGGTAGATCAGATGTTGAATGGAAGCGGATCGACACTCATGAAATACCGCAGCAGCCAAATCTCTGACCTGTTCCGCCGCTACATACCGTCCACGTTGATCGTCCATGCCATCTCTCGGATCTTCATAACGCCAATTGATGTTCAGGAAAATAAATAACGGTCGATCCCATGTCTCTGGAAGAGTGGTATATTCATCCTGCATAAATCCGGCAAATTCACTGCCTTTGACCTTGATCAGTCTCAGATCGGCTACACCACTGAAATGGTTGCTGAGTTCAATCGAGTCTCCTGTTCGTTCTGCTTCCACGGCAGCTGTCGCACGATCATTCTGTGAATAACGAAATACGAGCGCACTCGGTCGATAACTTCCTTCTAATCCAATGGGTATATCTTCAAACGGAATCTGGTCCGCTGTCATCTGAACCTTGCTCATCTGTGGATACGTCTCCAGAAAACGCCGACTTACCAGCGCAAGAAATCCTTCCACCGTCGCTCCTGTGTAATCCGCTGCATGTTTGAGAATGAAATTTTTCATCGAATCGGTTGCTACCACCAGCGAATTATCCCCTTCTGCAAAAGAAGGCAAGAATTCATCCCCCTGCACAGCCACCTTGATGTTCAATCCAAACAGAATATTGCTGCGTCCGATAAAAGGAGATTCCGGAATGGACTGTATGCCCGTCAACGGTTTGGCGTAGGAACGGTACATCCACACATCCCCTTTACCGTAATACATCGTCCGCTGCTGCACTGCGGCTGGCTTGCTCACGAACTCATGTTCATGACCGATCTGTGCAAGCCACTGCTCCAAGCGAATGCCCGCAATTTTGAATACTTCCTTCAATGCAGTCTCGAATTCTTCTTCCCTGCCTCGGCGATGACGTTGTCTCATGGATTCGAGGATGGAGCTTGCGGTATGGCCTTTAACGGCCAATATGAAAGGAAAGCCAAATTGGCTTGTATATGCTTTGTTTAATTGTTGAAGTTCGTTGTATTGCTCTTGTGAGAGTGAATCAAGTCCTGCACCAGCCTGCTCCTGAACGGAGTTGCTGCTCATGCTGATTCGTGCTCCAAGATCCGGGTGATTACGAAGCAACTGCAACTTCACCTGGTCATCCGATGCCTGAACCTCGTTTTTCATCACTTTCATCATCTGTTCAAATGAATCAAAAGGTCGTAAAAGCCCGGCACGCTCAGCCACCCATGGTGATTCCTCAAATAAGCCGCCAAACGTATGCACAAACTGTGTGATAGACCAGTTGTTAACAAGTTTAATTAAGTCGCTCATGTTAGAACCTCCGGTCTGTTGTGGATTATTGTTCTTCATTCTAAGTGCCGTTCAATGTCGCGACAACAATATTTACGCAATTTTGTAATATAACATAACATCAGAGTTGTGATTTGTTTGCTGTGCACGGGAAGATCAACTTTTGTGGTCCTCAAACATGAAAAAACCGCACTCCATCAACGGAATGCGGTTCTTGGGGTCTAACCCGGTAGCATTGTCATCTTGCACAATGTGCGGCCTAGAGCTGGATATTGTGGGGTCTTGCAGCTGCTTTGTCCCGCACAAACTTGCGGAAGGTGAATACCAGCTTTAATTTAAGCAGATCATTCGTTTTCTTAAAGTCCATTTGCAGCAAGCTGCCGACTTTCTCCATCCGATAAGTGACCGTGTTGCGATGCACAAACAGCTGTTTGGCAGCTTCATTGATCAGTCCATCATTTTCGATAAAGGACTCCAATGTATTCATCAATACCTGATTGGGATCACCATCCCTGGCAAGTAACGGTTCAAGCACTTTGTTGCAGTAGTTCTCCATGATGTTATCCGGTACGTGTTGGAACACATAGGCAAATTCAAGCATTTCAAATTGCAACGCACGGTCTTTCATGCCGAACCGACGAGCCAGTTGTCGAGTATCGAGACACTCCTGGTATGCTTCACGGAGCGATTTGGGTTCATGTTTCATTTTGCTGATCCAGAAACGCGGAGCCGGTGCTCCTTTCGCTTCTTGCGCTGCCAGAACATCACCGAAACGGTTCAAGAGAAAACTTGATAGCTCCTCTCCATAATCTCGCCCTGTTGGGCAGGTGTAGATGGACAGAATCCCATCTTCGATCTGAAAATGCTGTGAGGCCGTGAATTGCATCAGCGGATTGTACTGCAACTCACGATGAATCTGTTTAAGCAGCTTACCCTCGGCAAACAGAGTCGGCTCAAGCGTGATCAACACGCACTGATAGGTTCCCTGGAACAGATGGATTCCTTTGTTTTCACTCAAGGTGGTCAATTCCTGAACAGTCATTTTGTTATCCAGATACTGTGAAAGCAGTGTACGCATCTCATCTTGCACCGTCGGATTAATATGCTCGCGATAAGTCATATCCATATAAAATGCCAGCACATCGGCAGCCTGTTGAAACAGCTCTTCCTCTGCTCGAAGCGATAGGGCTGAATCCGTAAACACAAGCAACGACCCGTACTCTTCATCATTTTGCTTAATCGGTACGCGATGACAACTTCCCTGATTCCATTTCACTCGGTGCATGACGGATTTCCAAGGCCAGCCTTGGGTTACAGCATCCCCTGCAATTCCTTCACTACCATACAGCACATGCCCACGTGAACCAATGACGGCAAGCGGATAGTTCAGTACCGTGGCAAGTTCGGCAAACACATTCCGATGTGGCTGCTGTTGCAGCGCAAACTGCATTAATTTTTTCTGCTTTTGCACAACCTCATGCAGCAAACGGTTGCTACGTTCATGTTCAGCCTTGAACAAGGCATTCATCTGGTCGGAGAAGGTGAATTGAAAGGGGAGCTCAAGGAGTGGCAAACGAAGCCGATCAGCTTCCTCAACAATACCTTGGGGAATGGACTGCCAGAAACGTCCCAGCTTGATGCCGAGTCCTGCACAGCCGCGTTCATTCAAACGTCGCATCAAACGTAGTGCATCCGTCTCACTGTCTTTCATAATAAAAGCGGTGGTGAACAACATTTCTCCGGATTTGATCCAATCCGCGATATCAGGAGCGTCCATGACGTTAACGGATTTCATCATCCGTGAAGTCCCTTCTCCACCCGCAACCAGTTTGGCCTCTGACAACGGGTACACCTGTAAAGCCTCTTTAACCGTAAGTTGCATGGACACTACCTCCCATATATATAACACGATATTATGACATTCTGATTACTATAACTAAATTCCGCATTATTTTTCGAATTAAATCCATTTTCAGGCGTTTAACTTTTATTTGTTGTTAAGTATTATAACATCAATTTTCTAAATAAAGCTTACACGGCAAAAAAATAAAACCTATGACCTAATTACAGCGTAATTTCCTGTAATCGGCATAGGTTTTATAAGTTACTATGATCCACATAACGTTGAAGTAATCCATTTACACGATAACGGAGAGGGCAGAAAAAACCTGAAAAAGCGAAGCGTTCGCCTTTATCCCCGGATTTTCCCCTTTAAAAAAGGGAATCGAAAAAATCTGGGGATAACAGCGATTGGAGGGTTGTTCTGTCATCGTAGTGTCAGTGTAAATAACTTTTAGTTCAACTACGATCAGATTTCCATGGTTTCGTGATTCATCCATAATTTCATACGGGATAATACATCTTTGATATTCAGTGGTTTGCTGAGATAGTCCGAAGCACCTGCTGCAATACATTTCTCCCGATCCTCTTTCATGGCCTTGGCTGTCAGAGCAATAATCGGAAGCTGGGTCAGACCAAGTCGTTCACGGATCTGGCGAGTTGTCTCATAACCATCAAGTTCCGGCATCATAATATCCATCATGATGATATCAGGTTTGACTCCTCCACGCTCCAACAATTCCAGACACTCGTACCCGTTCTGCGCTGAAATGACATTCATACCGTATTGCTCAAGGGCGTTAGCCAGGGCATATACATTACGTATATCATCATCAACGACAAGTACTTGGCGTCCGCTGAGCAACGCTTCTTCCAGAGGTGTCAATAAAACATCCGATTGTCCGGAAGTGATTGAAGGGAGCTTATTGACCACAGGTGTAGTGGTAGCCACCTCATCCAGGAACAACCGCGATGCATTCATAGTCTCAGGTTCATCTCTTCGCAGTGGCAGGAATAGCGTGAACACACTGCCATGTCCTTCACGACTTGTTGCCGAGATTGAACCCCCCAGCAAATTCGCAAGCGATTGAGAGATAGACAGGCCAAGTCCGGTTCCCCCGTATTTACGTGCTGTAGCTCCATCCGCCTGTTTAAAAGCATCGAAGATCTGCACGAGTTTGTTATCCGCAATTCCGATCCCTGTATCACTGACGGAAAAAGCAATCACGTCGGTCTCTTGATCTTTCAATTCAGGATGAGCCAGACTCATTTTGGAGATGGTTAAGGCAACTTCACCCTCACTGGTGAACTTGAATGCGTTCGAGAGCAGGTTTCGGAGAATCTGATGCAATCTCATCTCATCCGTCACGATCGTTTCCGGTAAAGGACTTTGGAGCTGAATTCGGAAATCTATTTTTTTCTGTTCCGCTGTTTTCAGGAAATACTGGTTCATAACTTCAGGAACACTGCCCAGATAGACATCATCGAAATCCACTTCCATCTGTCCGGCTTCCACCTTGGATAGATCCAGAATATCATTGATCAGATTCAGCAGGTCTTTTCCTGATTTGTGAATGACTGAAGCATAGTTCTGCTCTTCACTATTCAAGTGTTGATTTTTATTTTCAGACAATATCTCAGATAAAATCAACATGCTGTTGAGCGGTGTCCGCAGTTCATGGGACATGTTCGCCAAGAATTCGGATTTGTACCCCGAGCTTGTTCGTAACTGATCTGCCACAACCGAAAGTTCATTGGCTGATGTCTCTGCAGCACTCTTCTGTACTTCCAGACGATCGTTCAGCATATGAAGCTCTTCGGTCTGCATTTGCAGTTCCTCCGTCTGAGACAGCATCTCTTCGGTCTGAGCCTGAAGTTTCTCCGATTGTGCCTGTAATTCTTCATTCAGAACTTGTGACTCATCATATAATTGCTGTAATTCCATGCGAGTGACGGTAGAGTGTAGGGAAACACTAAAAATATCCGTCAGTTCTTGCATCAGCTTCATATCATTCTCTTGCAACGGCTTCATTGAAGCAAGCTCGATTACCGCAATCGTTCTGCCTTCGAACAGGATCGGGACTACAGTAAGTGATGTGGCAGATGTATACCCAAGACCCGAAGAGATTCGGATATAGTTCTGGGGCAGATCATTCATGCGTAGAACTCGCTTCTCCACAGCACTTTGACCTACAAGCCCCTCACCCGGAGCAAGCGACACTTTACCGAGCGAACGTTCTTTCTCTCCATCCCCAGCATATGCAGCCAAGCGCAGCAGTCGATTGTCTTTCCAGTAATATAAGATGCTATAGGGAACTTCAAACAACACAGCAAGCTCGTTCAGGAACAAGCGGGACAATCCCTCCAGATTGGTCGGGTTCTGTAAGAGTGTGGCAATGCCTGTAATCTGGTCCTTGACCCGATTCTGTTCCTGTACTTCATCCAGTAATTTGTTGGTTTCGTGGCCCAGGTCTCCCACTTCATCATGTGTGCGCACCTGAATCCGCTGCTTCAGGTTTCCACCTTTGGAGATATCACTGATGGTTTGCATGACATCTCGCAACGTTTTGACGATATTTCCGGATATCACAATCGCAGCTGCAATGGATAATGCAGCAATAATACCCCACAGCGTGTACATAATCGTCAGCAGTGTGGAGCTACGTCTGGCAAGTTCAGTAACCCTCGCCTCGGTCAAAGCGATCTCTGTATTACGGAAGGTTGTAAGTTGAGAGCGCAGCAGATCAATTTCAGTTTTACCCGGATCAGATTGAAAGAATGCAACAACTTTCGCTTGATCTCCTTGCTTTTTCAAGTCCACCGACGGCTCCCCAGCGATCTCAATCCAGCGTGTAATATGAGCTTTGATGCTTTGCAGACTCTGCTGCTGTGAAGGATTATCGCTAATGAGAGCATTCAACTGATCATAGTTGGAACTCCACTGGGATAGGCCTTGGGAATAAGGCTCCAAGTAACTTTCATTACCTGTAATCATGAATCCACGCTGTCCTGTCTCCATGTTCAAGACATTTTTTTCAATCGCGTTGGTCAGATTATGTACTTCCAGATCATGATGGGAGATAAAATCATTTTCCTTCTGTAACACATTAATTTGGGCCGTAAGCACTAACAGAACAGCTCCAAACAAAAGCACAACCACAAGATAGCCCAATAAAATTTTGGAGCGTATCGTAAATCTTCTCGTTTTTGACAACGCGGAAACCTCCAAATATATACGAATCCCATAATTAAATTAAAACTGGTGCATATGTAGTTTATATGTATACGTATAGTCTGACAAGCATTAAGTTCATCGGTAATCATAAGAAAAACGACCTGCTTGTGCAGGTCGTCCTCTTCAGTGATCTATATTGCTCATTTCGGCTGATTTTAGGCCTTTGGAGCGATCATTTTGGCCGGATCGACATATTGATCAAATTGCTCTTCGGTAAGCAGGCCCGTTTGTAACGTCGCCTGTTTCAAGGACAAGCCTTCTTTATGTGCAAGTTTCGCGATTTTGGCTGCATTCTCATAACCAATATGCGGGTTGAGCGCTGTAACCAGCATAAGCGAATTGTTCAGATTATGTTCAATCTGATCCAGATTAGGCTCAATGCCTACGGCACACTTGTCATTAAACGCAATAATGGAGTCCGCCAGGAGTTGCACGGATTGCAAGAAGTTATAGATGATAACCGGTTTGAATACATTCAGTTCAAAATTACCCTGACTTGCCGCAAAACCAATCGCTGCATCATTACCCATGACCTGCGTAACCACCATAGTAATGGCCTCGCTCTGAGTTGGGTTGACTTTACCCGGCATAATGGAGCTGCCTGGCTCATTCTCAGGAATACGGATTTCGCCCAATCCACTACGAGGGCCACTGGCCAACCAGCGGACATCATTGGCAATTTTCATCAAATCAGCTGCAAGCGCTTTAACGGCACCGTGCGCATACACAACTTCATCATGACTTGTAAGTGCGTGGAATTTGTTTGGTGCAGATACAAAATCTTTCCCCGTATGTTTGCCAATCTCCTTGGCAGTGAAGTCCCCAAAGTCCGGATGCGCATTAATGCCCGTTCCGACAGCTGTACCGCCAATTGCAAGCTCCTTCAGATACTGTACACTTTCACGGATCATACGCTCACTCTTGCCCAGCATGGCTTCCCAACCACTGATCTCCTGACCAAGCGTAATTGGTGTTGCATCCTGGAGGTGAGTACGTCCAATCTTGATAATATCCTTGAATGCCTCCGACTTGTCTGCAAAAGTGGCTTTTAATACCGCAATGGCCGGCAAGAGTTGATCCTCAACAGCCAGAACACCTGCGACATGCAGAGCCGTTGGGAATGTATCGTTGGAGCTCTGGGACATATTCACATCATCATTTGGATGCAGACGCTCTTCCTTGCCCTTTTGCTCCAGCAGTTGGTTCCCCAGATTGGCAATCACTTCGTTCACGTTCATATTGGATTGTGTTCCGCTTCCCGTCTGCCATACTACCAGTGGGAAATGGTCATCAATTCGGCCTGCAATAATCTCGTCTGCTGCATAAGCAATAGCATCGGACTTAGCCGCAGATAATTTACCTAATTTATGGTTACTGGCCGCAGCACTTTTTTTCAAAATGGCAAGAGCACGGATAACTTCCATCGGCATATGTTCATTGCCAATCGGGAAGTTCTCCTTGCTGCGCTGCGTCTGAGCTCCCCACAGCCTGTCGGCTGGTACTTTCATTTCGCCTAACGTATCTCTCTCAATGCGGTATTCCACTTGCTTGTCCTCCTCCAAAAAGATGGTTTGGGTCTCTACAAAGCTTGTGTATCTCGTCATATTATACATGATTTACGAGCAGGTTTTCACCTTTTCGACAAAATTGTAAGCGTAGCGCAAAATGAGCGTGAATTATTTTTGTGACGCAATTGGATACAATCGGCTGCTCTGTTCGAATAGTTCACCTGGTTCCAAACCGATCAATCCGATTTCTTCTGCAGGTATGCCTTCAACATTAGGAGCGTTAACCAGGTTCATCTGTGGTTCAGGACAGAAGAATTCGCCACCCATGTTATTGTTCCAGATCATCCAGTGCTTGTAGGAGGTACCCACATCGTATACCAGTTTGTCTCCAGTACGGTGATCCGTAAGTTCCATATAGTTACGTCCATTCTGCGGCTCCGCCGTGTAATGATTATCCATGGCAGCAAAGAACGGACTAACCCCGTCTTTCTTCAATTGTTCTTCCTCAGGTGTAAGCGGTTGAAATTGTCCTGTTGGCAGGGAACGCTCATTCAATTCACGACGTTGTCCAATCGTAACTTTGGCCGTGTAATCCGAGGCCTGACTGTCCGGTGCAAAAGGTACAGCAATCGCCGTGTGGAATGCAAACAAATTCGGCATATATTCAGTCCCGTTGTTGCGGACGATCAATTGTTGCTGAAGTCCTTGGCTGCTCAAAGAGTAACGAAGCGTCACCGTAAACGTAAACGGCAGGTACTGATGGAATGTATGTCCTTCTTTCACGTCCTGGCTAAGCAACACATAACTCTCCAGCTGATCAGAACCGTATCCCTCAACCTTCCACTCGGCATCATGCAAAAATCCATGCAAATGGTTACCTGTAGCCGGTTCGTTCACAGGCAACTGATAGACTTTACCATTCCAGGGGAAGCGTCCATCCTCATAACGGTTCGGTGGAGAAAGAATCGGAATTCCATAGACCGCAGGTGCAGCCATAAACTCATCCATCTGATCCTGATTTGGTTCTCTCAAGTAACGAAAACCCTTTTCTGTATCACGGAAAGCAACGAGGTTCGCACCTACGCTTGGAATAACTGCCGCTTCAAACTGATTAAAACGAAGCCAAATGGCTGGTATCCCTCCAAATTGTTCTTCAAATGCTGCATTTTGCTGTGTCATCGTTATATGTACCTCCTGCATACTAAGGTTATATTATACGGCTCGACTATATCATGCCCGAGCGTAAAATACCAATCTATGATAGAGAACAAATTCATAATAGAAAGACAAAAAAGACAGCTGTAATACGTTACGGCTGTCTTTTTCCTGTCTTTCATATGATGGTTCAATTAATCCACATATTTGCCATGATCCGGCACAGTGCTCTCTTCAAAGTCCAGATCAAGCCGCTTCAAGGATTCACTCAGCATATCTCCGCTCAAGGCATGCCCGTGCCCGGTAATCGCAAGTTTCGGCTCCAGATGCCTTATATGCTGGACAGATTGATGAGCAACCTGCCAATCGGTTGTAAAATAGGAAGGCGGGCCATGCAACTGTTTGTCCTGAAGCAACACACTCCACAGCGATTCCTGCTTCACTGTGATGATTGCATCTCCCGCAATTAACAAACGGTCCGCTTCCCGAAACAGCGACACATGTCCAGGCGTATGACCTGGCGTGTGAACCCACTCCCATCCTGATACGCCTGGAACGGAATGATCTTTGGGTAGACTGAATATCCGATCATCCAGATTGATTGCCTCATTGGGATAAGCGAATGACAACCTGGACATTAAACCTCCACCTACAGAAGGGTCCGCTGGCGGGTAATCTTTTAATCCCGTTAAATACGGAATTTCAAGCGGATGAGCATACACTGGCACACCCCAGAATTGTTCCAGCTCAATAACGGTTCCTACATGGTCGAAGTGACCATGCGTCAATATGATCGCAGACGGCGGACCTTGAAATCGTTCTGTTGCAACCTGAACAATATGATCTGTGAACCTCGCCATTCCGGTGTCCACGAGGACCCAGTTCCTGCTTCCTGGCTCTCCGATGAACACGACATTAACGAATAGTGTACGTAGACTGAGAATATCGGGCGCGACTTCTTCAAGTCCCGTCAATCCTTCTGTAATCAGATTGTCAGATGCCATTCACGGTTACCTCCCATTAGGCGGATTGTCTCTCTGGTTCCATTCATCTCGTAGACTTCCCTTTTCTGGATCATCTATTCAACATTTCCAATAAAATAGACGGTATACACCCTGTTTCGGGCATACACCGTCTAGTATAGTCATCGACACAACACAATAGAACAAGAACATCTCGGCCAGTTAAGCCGGAAATGCCTCCAAAGCAGCATCGAGCAATTGATTGTACAGATCGTCATCATTCTCAAGCAACTCGTCCATACGCAGTAACTCTTCTTCATCACCGGATTGCTCTGTGAAATGCAAGCTATAGTCCCAGTCTTTTCCGTTCTTGCTCATGAAGGTAATCTCATATACTGACTTTTCGCCTTCTGTGCGGTAAACGGTATTTCCCACGTATCCTTTTTCACCTTCACGGCGCATTTCAGCACTTATAATTTCAATATTCACAATTATTCTCTCCTTTAATCTTTCATCTACAGTCGGTCTCCAACATTTCTGGTAAACCTAGTTTGGTAATTATTATTGGTTAATTGTACAATATATAACGTAGCAACGTATACCTTATTCAATGAAGGAACCATTCTGAGTCCTTACATAGTTGTAATGAGGACTATAATAGCCAACAAGCTACGATATTATTATCACATTGGAGGAAAAAATAGCATGAATACTTTTGAAACGAATCTGCAGCAATATGCTGAACTGGCTGTACAAGTCGGTGTCAATGTCCATCCTGGACAGACACTCGTGGTTAACGCTCCGATCTCGGCAGCACACTTTGTACGACTGATTGTCAAAGCAGCCTACGGTAAAGGTGCGAAATTGGTCAAAGTAAACTGGAGTGATGAAACCGTTACACGTCTTCATTACGATCTTGCACCTGATGAAGCCTTCTCCATTGAACCGAAATGGTTTGCAGCTGAAATGACTGAACTGGTTGAAGAAGGTGCCGCTATTCTGCACGTCATCGCTGAAAATCCAGATTTGCTGAACGGTGTAGCGCAGGAACGCATTATTACTAGCCAAAAAGTGCGCGGCAAAGCGCTCGAAAAATATCGTTCTTATCAGATGGCTGACAAATTCAGCTGGTCTATCGTGGCCGTTCCTTCTCCGGAATGGGCAGCTAAAGTGTTCCCGGATCTGCCGGAAGCGCAACAAGTGGACCGCCTGTGGGATGTCATTTTCAAAACGGTACGGATCGGTGAGCAGGATGCTGTTGCCGAATGGAAAACCCATTTGCAAAACCTGGATTCCCGCGCTGATCTGTTGAACAACAAAAAATACAAGAAGCTTCACTATACAGCTCCAGGCACAGACTTGACCATTGAACTTCCAGAAGGCCATATCTGGGTATCCGGTGGAAGTGTGAATGAGCAAGGACATGTCTTTATTGCCAATATGCCTACGGAAGAAGTATTCACGGCTCCGCTGAAAACGGGTGTTAACGGTACAGTGCGAAGCACGAAACCACTGAGCTACGGCGGCAACCTGATTGACGGTTTCTCACTAACATTCGAGAACGGCCGAATTGTTGACTATACCGCCGATCAAGGTCTCGATGCACTCAAAAACCTGATCGAGATAGATGATGGCGCACACTATCTGGGTGAAGTAGCCCTCGTTCCACATCAGTCCCCAATTTCCGATACCAATATTTTGTTCTACAATACTTTGTTTGATGAAAATGCCTCCAACCATTTGGCGATTGGTAATGCCTATGCCTTCTGTCTGGAAGGTGGTAAAACGATGTCCAAAGAAGAGCTGATTGAACGTGGTATGAACTCCAGCCTCACTCATGTAGACTTCATGATTGGATCCGGAGAAATGAACATCCACGGTGTGACCTCCGAAGGCGCGGAAGAGCCGATCTTCCTGCAAGGAAACTGGGCATTCTAATCCCGTTTGATGTGATTTAGGAGAGAGGAGATTACTCCTCTCTTTTCCTGCGTCAACAGGTCAAAAATTCAACAATTGGAGGGAACTCATATGTTAAGTTTTGAACAAAAACTGGATCGTTACGCTGAACTTGCTGTAAGAGTAGGTGCTAATGTGCAACCAGGGCAAGTATTTGTCATCTCTGCGATGATTGATACCGCTGAATTCGTACGTTTGCTGGTACGTAAGGGATATGAAGCTGGAGCCAAGCAGGTGATTGTAAAATACGGAGATGAAACCGTCAATCGATTGCGGTTTGAAATGGCCCCTGAGGAATCCTTCCAAGAGCCGCCGAAATGGCATGCAGCGGAGCTTGAAGAACTGGCGGCCAATAATGCAGCCTTCCTGACCGTATTGTCATCCAGCCCAGACCTGATGAAAGGTATTGACCCGGAGCGGATTTCCACCCATCAGCGTACATATGGTCAGGCGATGGCCAAGTACCGTCAGTATCAACAGGCGGATAAAATGAGCTGGACGGGTGTGGCTTGTCCTTCCCCCGATTGGGCAGCCAAAGTATTCCCGGATCTCCCGGCATCTGAGCAGGTTAGCCAGTTGTGGGAAGCCATTTTCGCTGCGGTGAGAGCCGATCTGGAAGACCCTGTAGCGGCTTGGGAACAGCACATTGAACGACTGGAGACCAAAGCCGTTGCACTGAATAACAAGAAGTACCAAGCATTGCACT
This sequence comes from Paenibacillus sp. FSL M7-1414, assembly GCF_038003195.1. Taxonomy (NCBI): domain Bacteria; kingdom Bacillati; phylum Bacillota; class Bacilli; order Caryophanales; family Paenibacillaceae; genus Paenibacillus; species Paenibacillus sp. FSL M7-1414. The sequence continues at coordinate 3,893,635 of NZ_JBBOOS010000001.1, forward strand.
TCCTCTCCCCAGGGACGGATCTTACTGTCGAGCTTCCAGAAGGTCATATCTGGGCGCAGGCAGGTAGCGTGAATGAGCAAGGCACCCCTTTTGTCGCGAATATCCCGACAGAGGAAGTATTCACCGCTCCAGCCAAACATGGCGTTAATGGCAAAGTGTCCAGCACCAAACCGCTCAGCTATGGCGGCAGTATCATTGATCGTTTTTCACTCACATTTGAGAACGGACGTATCATTGATTTTCATGCTGAAGAAGGTAAGGATACGCTGGAAAGACTCATTTCCATGGATGAAGGATCTCATTACCTCGGCGAAGTCGCTTTGGTTCCCTTCCATTCACCGATCTCTGAGAGTGGCATCCTGTATTACACTACATTGTATGATGAGAATGCGTCGTGCCATCTTGCGATTGGCAGTTCCTATGCATTCAATATCGAAGGTGGCAAAACGATGTCTCCTGAAGAGCTTGCAGCCCGAGGTATGAACACCAGCATCACCCATGTGGACTTCATGATGGGCTCTCCCGAGACGGACATTTACGGTATCACAGCAAACGGCGAACGCGAAGCCATCTTCCTTAAGGGAGACTGGGCGTTTTAACTGATCACGGAGAGTTATCTCCTATAATGTATTTTCACTGAACAGTCGAAAAGGCTGTCTTGCAACCATGTATTCATGGTTGGCGAGACGGCCTTTTATTAATTTTCAGCCAACTTTCCCGCATGTTATACACACTTCCCTTATCTGGTTTTTCCCGGACCAACCTCCCATTGTATCGTTTCCATATTATGTTGTAAAATGTAATGATACCAATGTTTGTGGATTGTTCACCAGAAAGGAGAACATCATGGCCAATCGGCTCCAGTTATTACTAGCCTCAGATTTCCATAATTTAGGCTCTTCACTTCAAGAAGAAGTGTATTATGAATATTATAATATGGTACATGGTCTTATCGTTTATATCATCAAGGAGCGTGCTGCAGCAGAAGATATTATTCAGGAAGCTTTTATCAAAATCATTAAAAACAAACCCATCTTTGAAGACGAGGTCAAACTGAAAGCCTGGCTCAAGGTTGTCACACGGAACACAGCTATTAATTATCTGAGAAAAAATAAAAATAACCGTAACCAATTGGATACGGATAGTGTTTTTATAGATATGGAGACGATGAATCAGACCGCAGCTTCCGTGGAAAGCATGGTAGAAACGCAGATGATGGAAGAGTCCATTGAATATTATCTCAGACAGCTCAAACCGGAATATCGTGTATTGGTGGAGTTACGGTGGAAAAAAGGTCTCTCCTACCGAGAGATGGCCGAACTGCTGGATACCTCCGAAGACATTGTGAAGCAACGCTTGTTCAGAGCCCGTGGCAGTATTAAGAAGAAATTACATAAGGAATGGGGTGGAAGCATTGAGCAAAGGCAAGTCCGATAAAAACGTGGAGCGATTCGATTCAGAGCTGGAAGACGAATATTTCGACGCTGCGTTTGACCTGGCTTTTGATGAAGCTTTCCATCAGGCCGTCTCTGCCCCTTCCGCCTCCCATACCGAAACCATGCAGCAATCCTGGCAGAAGGTACACAGGGAAATTAACAGAATCGGTTTACGTAAAAAAAGAATACGTACCTTGCGACTTTCAATTGTCGTAGCTGCGTCCGTGACCATCGGAGCCGTTATTTTCAGCCTGCCGTCCGGTACGCAAGCGGTATCCCCTTTTGTACAATCCATCAAAGATTGGGGTAATGGCATGAAATCCGTTATCATTGAGGATCGCACGACCCAACTGGGGGCTGATCCGTCAACGGCCAAAACGCCTCCACCACCGGAAACCAGCTTAGACGACATTCTTAAAGTACAAGAAGAAGAGGCTCTTAATACACCTTCCTATGAGTTATCGAGCCATCTGTTTCGTCCAGTACTTGTTACGGAAGAGATCGCACGCGAAGGGTTCATGGGTGACTTTCTGTTATCCAATGCCATTCCCGAGAGATTCAACAAGGTCAAATTCGAACTCGTGCTTGATACTGAAAACCCTGTGAATCCAGACGATTATTATGAGTCCACACAAATGAGAGTTCAATATACCAGTGAAGGCAAGAGCATAGAGGATGAGATTATCCAGTTTGATTATGTCCATGTCATGCCTGGGGAGAAAATTGAAGGGGCCATGCTTCGTGATATGAGCACCGTAAAGCTGGCGGATGGCTCGGAAGCACTGATGTATATCGGCCCACCCTATAACTCCTTTCAGTGGATGATGGGTTCAAACAATATGAGTCTGTTTGGCACCCTTTCGGAAGAAGAAATGACTGCTATTGCCAACGATTTTCAAGAGCAGAAGTTTCCGGGCAGCACCCGTCGATAAGATCAAAATAACACGGTGCCAGAGACATGTTTGCTTGTTTCCGTGGTACTTCCATCATACGCTGTATGAATACTGGTAACGCGATAATAATATCCTGGCATTACGGTCCAATCCGATGCGGCATTCAATAAGTTTGTATTCGTTGCATTGTTGGAACTCGTTTTGAAAGTTACCCATGCTGTTCCTGTCCAGCGCTCAAGTCGATAATCTACGGAAAGTGTCTTCATTGCTGTATATGTCATGGTCTTGGTATTGACGATAGCCGATAGTCCACCCCCAGGAGTGACTGCACCGACCGCTTGATAGATATGTCCAAGTTCTCGAGTGGTAGCAAGCGAATGGATGGATGGTTCTGGCGGTGGCGGAGCTGTAAGGGCACCAGAGGACACGTTGATCATCGGGCTTGCAACGGCTGGTTCGGACGTAGGTATAGCCAGGATTGTTGGCACCATTAACAAGGCAACAAGGGTTATTTTTAGTATAGATGCTGCACTCTTTGTTTTCATTTTCCGCATTTGATCCATCCTCCGCTTCCATACTTGATTTTGTGTAAGGGTATAAACGGACGGATCGGGTGACAGGTTTCAAAAAAAAATTAGACGCTCCGATGTTTCTGTCGGCAGCGTCTTTTATCTTTGTATACATCTCCAGCATGGTTGAAACCTAAATTATTCCAGCCCGTATGTATTGGGTAATGGATACACGAAACCATATGAACCAACCAGATTTGCAAATGAGGTGTAAAACTTGAGTAAATTTCAATCCAAATCCAGAAGGCATCGTCACAGCTCCAATCGGAATGAACTACATATCGAAGTTTCCGGCTCGTTCAAACGTTGGCTTGTTATCTTGGTGAGTGCACTTACCGCAGGGACCTTAATATATTTCTTGGCTACAGCTCGGGAAAGCTGGATAAGCATGGGGATTGACCGCTATGTATTGCCCTTTATGATCTGGGGACTTGTACTGTCCCCCGTCCTTGCTTTTCTTTTACTCAAGCAGAGCGGACGAACCCTTTCCCATGTCAAATTTTTACGTGTTTTCGGGATTGCTTTCTGCCTTCTGCCTCTGGTACTTCTGTTTTATGTGTTACCCGTAACACTTGGCATGGTGAATGATCACCTGACCCAGTATAAGCAAAATCCCGTGTTATCCACCACTAAGGTGGGGGACTACAATTCTTACGAGGTTACTTTTGTCGATACGCCTATGTACGCCATCATCACCATTAAGACACCGACAACAACCCAATCCACTCGAAAAAAGCTGAATATCCAGCATGATTTGGCTCCGGGAGAGAATGTTTACGTCACTTATAAGCGAATTTCTTTCGAGAATAGCTTGGTCACGGAGAACCGTTATGCCGATATTGTCATTCATGCACCCAAAGAATCATGAACATGCAAAGAAGCTGTACGATGACCATTACGTCACCACACAGCTTCATCTGTTACAATTTCGATCTGGCTACGCGCCTTCTTCTTCAACCAATAGTTCCAGCTTAATCACATTTACTCGGGAAATCCGCTTATGTTCTGTCTCTTGAATGACAAATACATAACCCCCATACTCAACCGATTGACCAACCTCAGGTGGAATGGCATCTACTCTGGAGTACAGCCAGCCCCCGATGGTATCGTAATCGGCACGATCCATCTCCAGTCCGAATCGTTCGCTGACTTCTTCAATCAGCATCAATCCATCAATAGAGTATTCCATCTCATCCACTTGTTCAATGACAGGACGCTCATGGTCGAATTCATCCTGAATCTCGCCTACGATCTCTTCCATGATATCTTCAAGTGTAACAAGCCCGGAGGTTCCCCCGTATTCATCAATCAGAATCGCAATCTGTGTCTTGCTACGCTGCATACGCTTGAGCAGATCACTGATTAGCGTGGTATCTGGCACAGCCAGGATGGGCCGGATCACGGAGATGGTATCCGTAAGTTGGGATCGCATCAGATCCTTAATGTGAATAAAGCCGATAATATGATCCTTGTCTCCGTTATATACCGGATACCTTGTTCGCATACTCTCGCTGGCAATCTCCAGATTTTCCAGCATGGACTCATTGGCGTTCAGACAGATCATTTCCGTCCGCGGAATCATAATTTCACGGGCGGTTGTATCCGTAAAATCAAATATATTATCAACAAGTGCTAATTCAGTGTTATCAATTAAACCGCTCTTATTGCTTTCTTTCATCAGAATGCGTATTTCATCTTCGCTATGTGCGGAGTCCATCTCCGAAGCTGGTGCCATTCGGAACAGTCTCAACAAGCCGTTAGCCATACCGTTCAGTGCCCATATGAATGGATACATTAACTTGTAGAAAAACGTTAGCAAAGCCGCAGACCACAACGTGATCGTCTCAGACTTTCGAATTGCCATCGTTTTGGGAGCAAGTTCTCCCAGTACAATGTGCAAGATCGTAATAATCACAAATGCAATGGCAATAGAGATTCCATGAACGTAGACTGGTCCCAGTCCAAATGCGGTAAACATGGGCTCTAACAGATGTGCAATTGCCGGTTCTCCCAGCCACCCGAGTCCCAGTGAAGCCAAAGTTATACCTAGTTGGCAAGCTGATAGATATGCATCCAGATTACGTACGATATTGGAAGCATAGATGGCATTTTTGTTGCCTGTTTCCACCAAAGCCTCAATCCGGCTTCCACGAACTTTCACCATCGCAAATTCCGCTGACACAAAGAAACCATTCATTAATACAAGTAAACCAATGATTACTAAATTTAAAATACTCGGTAAGGGGTCACTCAAATTTTCATCCTATTCGCCGTCATTCTTCGGCAAATAGGTCCACCTCCTTCGAAAATGTAGGATATTTGCCATTCTTCCGCTCATATGCAATTTCAACTTCCCAATGCTTCCACCTCCACCTTGTTCTGTCGAATAAAAAAGATATGCTTCTTTTATTATATAATTCTAAACTACACAGTCAATCCGTGTCCTATGACAACGAAATGGCACAAACGCCTTTTTTCTTTAACAAAAGTCTCGATTACGCTGTTTTTTTAACATTTCACAAACAATGATCTACCAGAACCAAACCAAAGAGAGTATCCTCGCTCATGCTTCCGCATGGCTAGATACTCTTTTTGCAATACTGTTACTTTCTTAAATTCTATCCGCTGATTACGATGTGGACTCAATCTCCACTAAGGTTTCCGAAGCGGGATTCCAGCGCCACTTCGCTCGTTCCCCGCTTTCGTTATGCAATCCACCGATCCAGAATTCATCCTGCTTCAGCAGCGCCCAATCGACTTCTTCATTCAACACCTGAATTCCCAGCTCCGTTAGCGACAGGACTCCGTCACGGAATTTTTCATCATGCTGCTTGAAATTAGGAAAAGTGGTTGCACCGGTCATCTGAAGAAGGGCATGAGGTCCTTCTGTCATCCGCCTCAGATGTGCCCAGTATTCAAGATCACCCATCCCAAGAATGTGCAGCTTGTCCCCTACCTCGCGAAATAATGGATACGGATGCTCCACACCTGCTCTAATAGTCTCCAGTGTTGCCTGCTCAATGAGTCCCAGACCGTTCGATACAGATGGCAGACGGGACAAATGTGCCTTAAAGGCAGCTTTCGCAAAGGGTAGCGCAGAAGTGTCTGCCTGCAAGTAATCCAGATGATGCCGGAAATCAGTCGACGTATAGGCTTCCCAGAACTGTGCACCGGCTTGTAACTCGTTTTTCTCAATCACATGCCAACTGCCGGACAGACGTTCAATCTGTGTGGAGGTAAGCTGTCCCAGTCCTCTAAAGTGCTCAATCTCTGGATACGAGTCAATGCAAAGCAGATTCAGTTTCGTATTCTGGAGCGCTTGTCCTCTGAAATAATGCAATAGATACGATAACATCGTCTGATCATAGAGATCGTATTCGAACCATAAGACAATTTCCTTGTATTGTTGAAACGAATTCAACTTGCGTTCAAGTTCCTCGATCTTCAAGTATTCCGCCTGTGGAATGCCCAACTGCTGCTCTAACACGGATGCCCGAGTCTGCCGCTCCTTCGTATCTCCCATCTCTTTGGCTACCGGGCCGAACGTGTACAACTCTCTCCATACCAGGATGTCTCCCTGAATTCCACTCTCTCTTAAACGATTGGCAGCGTGATCCCCATTCATAATGTGTAACAATCCTTTTCCCCCTTCATACAAGTCACTGAATACAGAGACCAGATCCCTCACTGGCATAGAGCGCTTGAGTTTGGATCGGGCATCGAACAATCTTTTCTTTAATGCAGGTACCTTGACTCCGAGGAAATCCGATATTTCCTTGAGCGAGTATCCTTCCAAATAAAACAGTTCAACAGCAATCCGCATCGATGATGGCAGTATTGCAATGGAATCACGCAGCGTACGATGCATTTCATTTTGCACCGCTTGTTTTTCCGGATCATGCGCCTGATCCTCTTCATGGAATACATGCTCCAGCTCCTGAACTGGAATCATGGTATGGTGCTTTCGTCTTAGCCAGCGATAACACTGCCTCTCCACGATCACCTTGAACCACCCGGGAAAAGCCTCAGGAGCTTCCAGCTTGGACAGATTGCCAAAGGCTTCAGTAAACGCCTCCTGCACGACATCTTCTGCCCAAAATGTATCCCCCAGTCGGTGGTAGGCAACAGCAAGTGCCATCCCGCGATATTGAGACATCAGTTGTGCGTAAGCTTCGGGTTCGCCCTTCATCGCTCCTTCAATCCATGAATTCAATGCTATGGACTCCCTTCATATAAGCATGCTGGTTGTTCTATTCATGTATAAGTGCCATGTTATCGCCAAAAGGTTACGTATGACTCTAAACCTATAGTAACCTTCGTATATATGTTTATGTAAAAAGCTGTCCTGTCTGCGAATTACCTCCACATACAGGACAGCGAAGTAAATCAATATGTGTTAGACATGTCAGTTATCAATCAACATGATGAGGTGCCAATGATTATCTGCTTGGAGCTTGCGGGTAATTGCCTACTACGCCCGGATATTGATACAACAACGGCTCATCAAATGTAGCATAGTCGAAGTTGACCATCAACAGCATGATCCGTCTTCCTGTCTTCGGGTCACTGATGATAATATGGTCACGTCCCGCTGCTTCAATGATACCTTGGAATATGCGAGCGTTCCATTCTTTGTTGCCTTCATATGTCATGTAGAATGTACCGAATTTACCAAGATTCAAACGTAAAATATTCTCAATGTATGACTGCTCAAACTGTGGAGCTGTTGTTGTAATCACTGCACCCGTTGGTGTCATTGGGCTACCACTGGATACGAGTGGGGGTACACTTGTGGAGCTTGGTGATACCATCCCTGGCGTTGGTGACATGGCAGGCATTCCGTTACCGATTTTGTAAGACGTACCTTGAACCTGAGAATTGGCTTGTTGACCCATCACAGAATTTGCTTGCTGCCCCAGTGTTTGAGTTGTTGGTTGATAAGGCTGATTAATCATTGTGATTCCTCCCAAAATTTAATATACTTCCGGACAGTCATCGCCTGTCGGACTGAAGAAACAATGCGCTTTGAAACGTCCTGTATTTTGCTGGTCATACCACGTTGGTGGGCAGTCGCCCACAGGTCGGAAAAACCACAATGAATTGCTCGCTGGCCAGATGCGCTCTCCATTGATCACCCGTTGTGCGAGACGAATCTCGGACTGTCTTGCCCGTTGGTAAAAGTACCCCTTCTGTGTTGACTCGTAGCCTCCTGGATTCTGGAATACCATACGATTGATATCGCGAATATCCTTAAAATCCAGACAATCCACCAGCACCCGGTTCACACCTACATTGCCCACAAGCAACATACCCTGATCGCCGTCACCTTCAGCCTCTGCCCTCATGAGCCTAGCCAGCAGCTTGACGTCCTCTGAGTTGGCTTTAATAACAGCCATAGTCTGTTTCCTCCCTTGTTTCAGCTGTTCATCACCGTACATCGTATTGTGCAGGAGCCCATTCGGTGACACGATTCCATCTTTTTTCCATAAAAAAAAGCCCGGAACCTCACCCAAGGTGAAGTCCCGAAGCAACTCGTTTCTTATAATACTCGCCTGTTTAAGGCTTGGCTTCAATCCAATAATCATAGGCATGAACAATGTTACCTTGGTAAGCCTGATGTTCGGCCAGCAGATCCGGAAGCTTGGCAAGCTGAAGTTCCATCTCCGCTGCCCCTTTTTCATAAAAAGAAATATGAGGACCTTCGTGGTTCTGCTTCATTTCTACCGAAATCATTAACCTTTTTCCCAAACGATCCGCGATCTCCATCTCCTGACTCACAACAGCAGCAATCCCATTGGAACCTTCGGCGTTGTTACGGAAAGCCATTAGCGACACATGATCGAGTGTACGGATCATAAATTCAGTCACAGATGTATCCTTTCCTGGCAACGCGAAGCTATCCAACCATACAGCAAGGTCTGCGCTTGTTTCGAGATCACTGTCCTTCTTTGTTTCTTCCTGGAAAAATGTAATGTTGGCAGCCCATTCGGTCAATAAGGTGTCCCGACTATTCTCCCACTCTGGCAATGTGTAAGGCTCAATATCCAGATGGATGCCTTCAAATCGTTCATCCGGCTCGGATTCGGCATTATAGTTTTTCACATAATCAATCAAGCGCTTAATCCGTGGACGATTCTCCTCCTTGCCCCAGATCGGATGTCCACCCATCGCATGGATCTCAATGCCCTGCGCTTTTGCCCGTTTCACAAAACTGCGATAGCTGGAATAGGGTTGATCCAGGTCCAACCGGACATACAACCAGTTAATATTCTGCTCTCTAGCAAATGCTAGTATGTGCTCTCCCCCGTCATTCGTCACCTGAGAGGCCTCCCAGATATACGTTCCCCGAATCTCTGGCTGATTGGATGGAGTCTCCGGTGATGGCAGTTCCGACGGCTCCAGTTGTCCCCAGTATACGATGTCATGTACAGCAGAACCTGCGTAGGAACTATGCTCGCCGAATGCGGAGGCAACTTCTTCAATAACACTTTCCAGTTGTGCTGCACCTTTCCCGGCAAATGACGTGAACTCCTCGCCAGGCATGGGCTTGGTGTTCAACCCAACCGTGACGCTCACATTGCTGGCATCTGCCCAGTTCATTTCCTGTTCAATCAAACGTATGATACCATTGTTCCCTTGCGCGTTATCACGGTAAGCGAGTAAAGTGACATGCTCCACTTGTTCAATGAACCAACGTGACAATGGTTCGTTATCTGCATCCTCAGAAACTCTATTTCCTGTGACGGTATAGGAATCCAGCCAAAATGGCAGGTCAATATTCACTGCAACTGCGCCATCCTGTCTCACTTGCTCAAATAACAGATTCATATTGGCTACCCAGGATTGTACCAGTGGCTTAGCATCTTCTTTCCAGGCTGGTAACACATAGGGCTTGATATCCAGATGTATGGCATCAAATTGTTCGTTGGGCTCAGCAGCTTGATTGTAATCACTTACCCAAGACGCTAATCTGAGCATGGGGCCTTCACGGCCACTGAGTGCCCAGGATGGATCGCCTCCCAGCGCTTCAACCGCAATACCTGCACGGCTTGCTTTGGCTATAAACGTCTGGTATACCTCCTTGGATAGCGTCATGTCTACATTCACGTACAGCCTGTTTATCTTATGTTTAGCTGCATTGGCCAACAGCTCATCTCCGTTGCTAACAGACTGTGCCTGCCATACCCAGGCCGCCCGTATATCTGCGCCGTCAGCTTCAGCAGGTGACTCATTCCCTATCATTATCATCCCTCCGATCAGCAGTAACAGCCAAAATACCTTCCGGGATTGTTTCCCGAACATATACTCCCTCCATTCCTCTACTGTTGTAAAATCACATTTATTATAGCAACCGAGTTATTAAAAACAAATAAGCCCAAGTGCTTAACTTGGGCTTATCACTCTGAAGTTGGGACAGCTTAGGGCTCGCCCGGTTCAATCCCGGTTCTAGTCCTCATATATCATTTTTCGGGTCATGCCTCCATCAATAACGAGGTTGGTCCCTGTGACAAAGGTATTGCTTGGGTCAGATAAATATAAACAAGCACGGGAGATATCCGAAGGAACACCCACACGACCGGAGGGATGCTGTTCATGATCCTCCTTTTTCAATTTCTCCACGTCTCCTGTCTCAATCCATCCCGGACTGATACAATTGACCCGAATTTGGTCCTTGCCCAGTGAGACCGCCAGCGCATGCGTCAGAGCTACAATCGCTCCTTTGGATGCGGCATAAGCTTCGGTATCCGGTTCAGACATCAGCGCACGAGTTGAAGCCATGTTGATAATGGCACCCCCGTGTTCATTGCTTTTCATATGTTTGGCTGCTTCCCGACTCGCCAAAAAGCAACTTCTCACATTGGTATTGAGTACATCGTCCCATTCTTCCAGCTTCAGCTCATAGGGTGACTTCCACTTGGTGAGTCCTGCATTATTCACCAGAACATCGATTTGCTTGAATTCTTCCACGGTTGTCCGAAAAAGATTCGTAATATCCTGCTCGCTCCGAACATCACATTGCACAAAGATGGCTTCTCCGCCTTCATTACGAATGGAAGCTGCGGCTGCGGCACCCTCGGCTTCCTTGTGATCGGCAAGTACAACTTTGGCTCCAGCGACCGCATAAGCTTCAGCCACACTTCGTCCTATCCCTTGAGCGGCACCAGTTACAACAACGACCTGATCTGTAAATGACATATTGATTGCCTCCTCTATGGTAATGATCTTTTGATCATAATCTTATTAAGCCTCTTCTTATATAAAAACACGTTAGGCCCATTAAGAAACGCTTGTCCAGTAAATAATCAAAAAAAGCTCACGCCATTCTGGCGCAAGCTGCTCAGTTTAACCCCGTAGGCGTTCAGAATATACGCGATTATATCGCTCGAAGCCTACATAACGCGTTCCTTTGAACGAGAGCCGTCCTTCATCCCCCTCAGCACACAAACCATATTCTTCGCCATTGACTTTGAATTCGAGCCGATCTCCACTTTCTACTTCAAAGGTGACGTAGTATAACGTTCGTGCTGTACTACCCGGTTCAGATTGCGACTGACTCAGCTTCATCCGTCTGCTGGTGATACGTGAAGGCACGGTCAATAGCGGCTCCGAGTTGTTGCGTCCCCACCTCCATACCTCCTTTCCCATCGACAGAAGGACTATACCTATAATCAGAACAAATACAACCGGAAAGACGGTTCCAAACAAATCAAACATCCAGGATGATTCAATGCCCATGTCTCTCCCTCCGTTCATACAACTTAGGACAGCCGGAGTCTTGACCCGTCTCCTGTAATGTATATGCACGTAAACAAGGAACTTGTTATCCGGATTGAAATCGAACGGTGTGAAGGGAAAAACCCTCCGGCAGAATACCGAAGGGTTGCTTCAGACGAAAAATAAGTACTATTTCATTATCTAATACATGCTTAACTAGCAGCCCTGTTTTACTTAAAGGTTGTTGCAAATCGTTGATCCGACAATATAACCTGATTAACCTGTCCCTCTTTTGTCAGCATAAACGATGCACGATAGATAGCCAGATCATCTTTTTCCGCTTGCAGCGACTTCTCATCCAGGAATGTTTCCTTCTGAATATGATAGGCATAATCGATATTACGTTCAGATTCGACCAAAACATGTTCCTTGCCATACAGATCGAGAATTTCTTGATGTGTCATCCCCGCCTCTGCCCCGCGAGCCGTCTTAAAGTACCCTTTCGAGTCCTTATTCAAGATGATACTAACGACTTGGGCATCCCTATAACCAATCGTGATTCCGTTATTGTATTGATAGGATTGACCCACACCGGTTGATGTTCCCTCACCGAGGATTTTCTCCGTCTCTTCCTGACTCATTCCATACGTAATCTTATCCTCACTGTCAGTCTTCGTCACAGCCAGATCCTGTTCTGAAAATTCGTTTGGATTGAATTTGCTATTGCCGCAAGCCGTGATCATGATTAATAATAATGCCGCAACAATCCATGTTATTTTTCTCCAGTGTCCATTCTTCATGTACTCACCTCTGATGTTTTTCCAATATTTTATCATATTATCAACTGAAAAAATAATTAGTAGTGACGTTTTCACCATTCCTCGCAAACAAAAAGAGTATCCGATATGTAGTTACTCCTGTACCATTATCCGCTCCAACTGAGATAACAGCCTCAGGTAAAGCACTGCTATCTCAGTTCAAGCAAACCCATGTTACCCTTGTGGATGCATATTTAATAAAGCTGAGGACAATTAGCTAGCCTGTTAACTGATTCACGCTAATTGTGTGATCACAAGATGTGCCGATACAGGTCTTGTTCCGCCCGCAAGTGGCGTGATTGTTAATGCAGTAGCATTACCAGCCGGGTTCCGAACGGTCAGAATAGAATTAATCACGGTTGTCTGCACTAAAGCCATACCCACAATCTGAGACGTTCCCGTTGCTCGCCCAACTACAGTAGGAGCCAAATCTGCCCCATTGAGAGTTAAGATTAATTGACCGGCTTCATTGATGCTCACCTGGAACAAAATCTGATACGTACCAATGGCTGCCAGATTGAATGAACTAGGCCCCGTACGTGCGATAGTTGTTCCACTTGTCGGCCCATCCTGAGGAAAGCTTACATCAGTACCGGGAGCAACCGTTGCTGCATTATCAGGTGGCATCAGTGCGAAAAAGTCAGCAAATCCCAGTACGCTTCCGGCTGCTCCTGTTGCACCTGTACCTCCCGTGGCTCCAGCTGGACCAGCTACTCCTGTAGCACCAGTCGGGCCTACTGCTCCTGCTGCACCGGCTGGCCCTGCCGGACCTACTGCTCCTGCTGCACCGGCTGGCCCAGCAGGGCCTACCGCTCCTGCTGCACCGGCTGGGCCTGCCGGGCCTACTGCTCCTGCAGCTCCTGTCGCACCCGTCGGCCCAACAGCTCCAGCAACACCTTGAGGCCCAATTGCCCCGGCAGGTCCAGGATTACCCTGCGGACCTTGTGGCCCTACGGCCCCTGCTTCTCCCGGAATCCCCTGTGCTCCCATAGGTCCAGCAGGCCCGACCGGACCTTGAGAACCTACCGCTCCAGCAGGACCAGGCTGTCCCTGAGGCCCTTGTGGTCCAGGTGGCCCCCCTGCTGGTCCTTGAGCTCCAGTTGGCCCTTCAACCCCTTGTTTACCTGGAATACCTTGTACGCCCTGTACGCCTTGTATACCTTGTGGTCCTGTTGGGCCAACGACAGTAGGGGTAGATATATTCACTTCTGGAGGCGGACATTTTACTTGAACGAACTTTTTGACCACTTTCAATCGGCGTTCTTTTCTTTTAACTTTACACGGATGGAATGTTGCCTTTTTTCTCTTCATACGTTTCTTCACTTCTGAATGACTCACAGTGTGGACACCTCCCTATAGACATGGTTTAACGTACGTATGTAGATGAAAAGATGCGTGGACGAACAACCATTTTAACTAAAAAACTCCGCTAATTATCAGGTAAAACAATAAAATCAGTAGCAACTGCCTATACGTTTGATCTATTTTGTTCAAAACCATTAATTGAGTCGAGCTGGTTTACGTGAGGAGATTTGTTCAAAAAAACTCATGCCATTTGGGCATGAGTTGCTTGGTTTAACTAAGCAGACGTTCCGAATAAAGCAGATTAGTTCGTTTAAAGAAATATATCTTGTCCCTTGAAAGAGAGCCGTCTTAAATCTGCATCGGGTGTACGACGATATAGGAGTTTTGAGAAAAAGGTAACCACGACCTCCATAACATGTTGAGTTCATTTATGCTGATTTTTCGATTGTAATATTCTTCATCACAATTAATCTTGTGGTCTAACGATTCTGCCAAGTAAAAATGCGTTTCATCATAACCAACGACCGGAACAAAATGCAAATAACGTTGTTTGGGATGTACTCTAATAAATAAAATAACAGGCACACCCTGGCTGATCTGTTTCTTCAACGTATTCACATTTCCTCGTAAGTACATTGCCTGATATCCTAGTTTTCTGAAAAAAACAACGACCGCTTTGGGATATACCGTCCCATCCAGTAATTTGCGAGGATAGGTTTCATATAGCTTTGTTCCGTTGGACTCCAAACCGAAATGTCTCAAGACAAACGCACTGGAAAATGCAGCGCATTCGTAGTTTTTCTGAATATCTAACCGATTTGAAGATTGAATGTAATATGCGCTTGGCACATTGACTGTGTACATGCGATCTTTCTTAGGGAAACTGAAATAAAGGGAGATCACCCAGAGAATAATCAACCAAAGTAATACATTGAGAAACAATTCGTGACCTCCTTCGTCTCATCAGACGATGTACTCTAACGTTTAAGTATGCCATTCACTAGACAGCAGACTATACGTCACAATATTCTCATAATGATCGTAGACCCATTGAGCTTCTCTGGATGTACCTTCATTTGTAAATCCGATTTTCTCAGGAATAGCCCTGCTTTTAAAGTTGTTTTCTGCACATTGAATGATCACACGATTTAACTTCAACTCATTAAAGAGATATTTAAGCAATTGCTCTATTGATTTGGTAATGATCCCTTTGCCCTGTGCTGACTCAGCTAAAAAATATCCAATGCTCGTTGCTCGATTATTCCAATCAATATAATGCAATCCTAACATCCCGACCAATTGTTCATTGAACCATATTCCGGAATCAAAACCGTTCCTCTCTTCATAATTATGTGTCCATACTTCTATTACAGAATCTAAATCGCTGGGCGATTGTCGTTTATCAACCCAGAGTAACCACGCTCTCAAGTACTTTCTATTCTCATCAATTAATGCATATAACTCATCTCTATCTCGAGATTGGATCAGCTTTAATACAATAGATTCATTCACTTGAAAAGTCAGCATCCTGTTCCTCCACTCAATCTAACTATGAGGTTATTTTAGGTGTCTATTCCTCGCACCAGTTCTTTAAAACCCATTCTTTAATTTGTTCAGCTACTCCCTCTACTGTAACTTCTGTCGTATCAACTGTTTGCATTGGCGGGTCAAACGCAGTTTCCGAATTCTGGAGTAACCAGTTGGCAAAACTTTTGTGATCTTCAACCAGGTTCTCGTCCCACCCACGGGCTCTTAAACGCGTCTCGCGAGTAACATCGTCACAATGCAAGTTCATATATAGAATCCGATCAAATCGATCTATGTAATCCGACGATGCAATGTTTTCCGGAACCATCGTTCCGCATAAAACAGTCCCTCGTCCACTTAGCGATATGTTATACGCAATCCTCAACCAATTCTCTTTGGCAATCTGCCAATCCACGTTATCGATGATATCCATGTCAAAGATGTCAAATTCGGGAAGTTGCTTGCGAACAAGCGAAGAGATCGTTGTTTTTCCTGTTCCACTTGCGCCTGTCACTATAAAAAGCGGCAATTTTCTCATAACTAGCTCCTTTAGTTAAAATAAAATTTGATTTATTACGTTCTCCATTGATCTGCTTTCAATCCATAAATAATAGCGATATATAGGTAGCAGTATCCATTTGATATTTAAACATAGCCCACTCTCCGATTCGTTTCATTTATTCACCGTTTTCTCGCCTTAATCACAAAGGATACAGGTAACATCTTCGCTCTTTTAAGGAGACTATCGCTATGATCTTGTAATTGCATGATATCCTCATCGGATTCTTCTATCATTTGTTCAATGACAAATCCCGCTTTCGCTAACGCATTGACATAGGTTGATAGTTGACGATCAGCCAAGGTTAATTCACCCTGACAATAATCAGGAGATACCGCATACCAAGATTCATCAGAATATGGCTTATTGAAGACAAATCTATCATTTTCTTCAACAACACATCTGTTTATTGGATGAGACCAGCTGAAAATAAAATGCCATCTTTCTTTAAATAAGAAGCGATTCGGCTGAAAGTACCTTCAAGATCTGTTGTCCAACCTATGGCATAAATCGAATACACAGCGTCAAAATAATTAATAGGAATCCCACATTCCTCTTCCATGGGTGAACATATCAATGTTGCAGGAATTCCGTATGTTCTCAAGTGTTGTTGTGTCTTTTCTATCTGTTTCTGGGATATATCCATACCCCACAGTTCACCTGCTTCGCGGTCTCCATGATACTGCAAGGATTGACCATTTCCACAGCCCACCTCTAACATCTTTAATCCTGAGACATCACCAAAAAGTTGGTGTTTTTCTTCTGAGATAAATGCTCCATAATGTGGAAGCACGATTGCACTCAAAAAGTCATTCCCTTTTGTATCCCAATAAAAGCTGTTTGTTTCATAAACACTGTACTTGTTCATCTGATAGCCTCCTTTATACACTACATTGAGAACATTACTTGTTACCTTCGTTGAAATATGTAATCTCATTGCCATTAAGTAAGCTTTTAAAGCCATTCTTGTAGTAAGGCATAAGCTCATCTGCCTGTGTTATATCCAACCATGCAATCTCAGAGATTTCGTCTGGTATTGATATCTCTTCTCTCCCTCCGACGATTTCCGCTCTGAATGTGATGAAAATGGCATGTTCTTTAATTTCTTCAAATTTACACTCGTTTATTGCTACAATGCCGTGGACGCCAACATCAAGTCCTATTTCTTCTTTGGCTTCCCTGATTGCTGCTTCTTCCCATGATTCATCGGGTTCAACAGCTCCGCCAGGCAGAGACCAGCTTGAACGTCCTACATTTCTTACCGCAAGCACTTTAGATTTGGAGGGATTCGTTAGTAATGAGTAAACTACATCGACTCGTTTCATTAATTGAACTTCCTTTCTGATAGTGATCTTCCTATGTTTTTGATACAAAATTCATAACCTCAAGATACATAAACTAGCACACCCATGTATATCAACTAAGTTGGTCTATACTCTCCTTGAAAATTAAATTGATAGCTTTCATCTACACGGATATATCCGAGAATACAATGTCCTCTTTCTCTGTATAAAACGCTAGAGTAGTTTTTATTGTCTGTGTTCCCCTCTGCAACCAATAATTGATCACCGTCACAGGCCAAAACAATTCCAATGTGATCGTGAGAATTATCCGTTAAGAGCTTCTCATAAATGACTATATCACCACGCTCTGGTTCAAATCCTTCTTGCATATCCCGATAAAAGAATCCTGTTTCAGCTAGCTGAGCCCAGTCCAACCAAGCACCCACCCCAGCTAATCGATACATTCGATTAGGATATCTAATAGGGAGTTTTATTCCAACTTTCATACAACAATGATATACGAATGCGGCACACCAATTGGCTTCAAGTACTTTACAGATATCAGAATCCGGCCAATACCTGCAAATTTCCTGATATCGTTGATCCCCTGAAGTACCAATAATATTTTGCCTTGCCAGCGTTTCTGCTAAATCAGCTAACTTAGAACGCCGCTCTTCAGTATTTATGTGAACTGTTTGCACATTAACATTAACGTCTGCTTTTATATTCTCCTTCGAAATCCCCAATTCAGTAAATACATTCTGTATTCTACTTATCTCTGCCTTTGATAAGTTTCTATTTGGATTCTGGAAGTATATCTGAAACAGTATGGCATCTTTAATAACTTCTTCATATGGGCCATGAACTAGATGTGTATCTTCCTGATAAAAGATTGATTTAAGAATGATAGACAATTCATCTGTCGTAAAAATTTCAGCACTGCGTAATATCGGTCTAACAGCATCCGCACTATTAGGACCAGGAAAGTCTTCGATTCCTGTTTTGTAGAAATAAAAACCGTGGAGTAACCCTGCAATCGCAGTAATTTCCGAATCCTGTACTCTTTTCATAGCAAGCATGGAAGCAAAATTAGAAACCCCATAAAGATGAACCAACATACCTTCCTTGTTAATACTTTCCTCAAGAAGCATTTCATGAACGAGACTACGAACAGTGTCCAGCCGTTTAGATTTCTTTCCTGAACTCAAACTTTGGCCTCCTTACCTTTCTTGAATGGGTCATATTCGGCTTTATTCCTAGACCCATATCTATGATGAATCTGTAAATACACTGTAATATGTAACATGCTTAAATATTATTCTTATCGCTGAACTCAATGCAAAAAGGTTGCATCTCAGGTTTTAAACAATACTCTATTCTTTCTCTGAAGTTTTTCCATTCGACTTTTAAAATGGCTTCTTCGATCGGAAAGAAACCAGACTCTAAACTCTCCGTTGATGTGATTAATTCTCCTCCTATTGGTTTGGCTAGAAATAATGTGTTACATATTGAATTTTCGATATTCTGAAATATTCCACAGAATTTGATAATTTCAATGTCGATACCGGACTCCTCTTTCGTTTCTCGGATCGCAGCTTGACTTAGAGATTCTCCTTCTTCCACTTGACCACCTGGCATTTCCCATCCTCTTCGTGGTCCTCTAATAAGTAGTAATTCATTTTTGTCGTTTATCACGATTGCAGCGGCAGATAAGATATGTTTTGGAGGGCTCATTTATTCGACTCCTTCTAGAGAGATTAATATACGTTTGAAGAACAATTTATAGCCAGACTAAAAGAAGTTATATATCCCGTCTTCAAAATAATTATATTCTTCATCCGTTATTCTTAACTTTCCATACCCGTTATAAAATATTTCTCTATCTCTTTCATTGTCAAACGCATTATGTTTCGGTCTAATAGCTAATGCTACATCATATCTTGGGTCGCCATAAGCTGCTCCTGCCCAGTCAATAACTCCAACAATATTGCAATCATTAACTAGCACATTATCTATAGTAAAATCTCCATGAATGAAAGTGTTCTCTACTGGTTTTGGTCTTGCTTCTTTCAACTGTTGAAGTAATTCTGCTGATCCGTCTATAGCAAAGTGAGTTAGATTATATTCTGCTTTGTTAAGCATTGTATCTAACCAAGGACTGTCATTGTTCAATAATTCAACAGGACAAGAGCATTCATGTATTTTCTTTAAACAAAGCCCAAAGTTAAAAATCGCTTTTTCTTTACTTTGGAGGTCAGGCATCTTAGAGAGAAATTCTCTTAAACTTATTCCATCAATATAATCCATCAGAAGCCATCTTGATGTGTCCTCAGTATGAAATGAATATACCTTTGGAACAGGGAGTCCCGTATGGTAAAGGTATTGGAGCACCTTATATTCATCGGATAACCATTCATTATAAAGATCGTTTTCTGTCTTCTTGATGATGTACTTTTGATCAAACGTATCCAGTATAGCCACAGTAGAAGTATGACCTTGCTTAGGAAAAGTGATTTTCTGGACTTCCCCTATATGTTCTTTTATTTCAATTGGGAGATCTTGAATGTTCATAGTTTTGTCCTTTCTACAATTTCATGCCCTTTCTCTTTCAGATAAAGTCAATAAAAAAATCCACATTTTGAGTGATTCACCTTAATTATTTCTATAATAACCCATGCTGCAATATTTGCGTAGTACATTTAAAAGCGCATACATTTCTCTCCAAATCAAAAAGAACACTCCCGCAGGAGCATTCTCCGTGAATCATTAGTCTAAGTGTACATCAGATCCATCTTACTACACTTTTCTCTCACATACGTTTGTAGTTGTACAAGCTGATTTATTGCTTCTCATCTGAGTTCTATTTAGATGGAACTAAAGAAACGACTCGCTAGAACCTGACGCAGAGCAGATCTATGATTGTCAAAGGCACTCTTACTTGTTATTACGATGGTTATAAGTAATAGAAATATACGCTTTCACATTATTCTCTGTTTTACCACCCTCGCCTTCATCAAAAGTGCTTATAGCATCATTATCAGTAGGGAGAGAAACAGTAACCTCGTAACTTTCAGTAACAGTTGTTTCACTGTCTGCGTTTTGAGTTCTCAATAATCCATTAGAATTAGTTTGAGTTGACACTTGTTTCACATTTTTAAGTTCGACATCAACTTTGTTTCCATTTTCATCAGTTACTAAAGCATTGAATTCAAATCGAGGCGGAGATGGAGTACCATCTGGTGATGCAGTCGTGGCTGTTGGTTGGGCAGTAACCCCAAAAATTAATCCTAAAGTCAGAGCAAGCAATCCTAATTTCTTCTTCACTTATTGACCCTTTTTTTACATTATAATATTACCCTAAATTTTCTTTGGTAAAGCTGACATTATAGAGAATCCTAAGATTACACTAGCCACAATCACTAAATAGTCATTAACAACAATATATTGATATACAGAATCATTTAACCATCCAAATGAGGCCCATACATAACTTAAAGAAACAATAAGAGCCGGTAAAGTTATCAGTAGGAAACCCGATGTGTCCTGTTGTTTTGTTGATCTCAATTGTCCTCTAATCATTAATCCAAGAACCACACCAATACCTCCGAAGAAAACAATTGGTATAATTGTTATCAAAAAAGGACTAACATCAAATCTCGTTCTGGCTTGCGTAAGTTGGTTATTGAGTAACATAGATCCAACTGCGAATAAAACAATAATTAAAACAAGGTAAGTCAAATTTTTGAGAACTCCATTTGCTTTAGTTTCCATTTAAGTATTCCCCTCTCTTCTGTCGGATATCCTAACTTTAACATTTGTGGGATTTAAAATCCAAATAATAAAAAATGACTCCTCCAGCTTTATGCCAGTGAAGTCATATTTACCGATGCTATCGGATTTGTTCCTATATCACCATAATTATCCTTTTTGTTCAGATTAGTCCGAGACAATGAACCCATCGAAGTTTTCAGGATCTACACGAATAACAGGTACCAGGCTATTGCCTATAAAAGCAGTATACGTCAATTGTGGTAAGAGTGGTGGGTTGAAATCTTTTGCTAAAATGTGATAATCTGTGGTGCCAGAGGGCCAAAGTCATTCGTAGATGTCGCGGAATAAATAACCGGTTCAGTTGCTAACGTTCCTCTTACAATAGTAATCGTGATACCAACCGAGATAACACTTTCAAAGTGTCCTTTAATCGCCATAAAAAAATGCACCCCCTAGAATTTCATCGGCTAAACCCAAGGGTTTTTCCAATGTCTATTCTAAGGGGTGCACTTCAGGGGCAAAACGTTGATATATCAGCTTATTTTGATCAGTTTTGCTAACTAAGCGTACATCAAGTCCATATACCCGCGAGTTACTTCCCCACCTTCGGCTGGTTCGGGCTGGTCTGCCTGTGCGTGTTTTGCCATGCATGCCTTCACTGCTTCCTCTGTCGTGCAACGATTCGCATCGTCACATGTGTAGCATAATTGAAGCATATATCTGGTTAATTCATCCGCCTGCGTGAATTGAGTTTGACCGTTGGTTCTCATCTTCATCACTCCTTCTCTTGTTGAGTTAAATATATCACCTTCTAGAGGATTTATTTGTGATTTATTTCACAAACTAAGCAAAAAAAGAAAAGGAACCCTTAGGCTCCTCTCCTTTCTCCTATCTATTCACATCGATAACACTCTACTTTAGAGTACTTTCCAATGTCCACCGCCATCTACCGTTTGCAATAACAACGATCTTTTGGCATCTGTATTTTCAACCAATATCCAGCCAAGCTTGGGGGTAACCATCTGCATCTTCACAATTTCCGGATAATCTTCGAGAATTTTCTCCAGTACACTGCTTGCAGGAAGAGCGCTCCACGTTTTGCCCGCATCCTTGGTGTGGTAGGTTATGCCCTTTTGCATCGCCCAACCTTCCGATGCGTTCAGAAATACCGGTGAAAGGTTACGATTCGGACCCGTTTGTTTGTTTAAAGTGAAATTGGACAGCTTCCAGCTCTTTCCGCCGTCGGTGGTAAAAAATCCATTGAATGTCGTGCTCTCCCCTTTAGAACAGGACATTGACATCCAGGCTGATTGCGCTTCACGTCCAAAAAATTGTGGTGAACTAACACTGAAATTCCCACACCCGTTGAATTTGTTTCGATCAAAGAAAGATGGTCCAGTATCCCAGTTCTCTCCACCGTCTGATGTTACATACAACTTCGGTGTGCCGAACTCCAGCGCTGTTAAGAAACCATGTTTTGGATCCGAGAAAGTCATGCCCGTGGTGTATCCACGTTTGGAAATCTCTTCTGCTTCCTGTTTGCCATCTTCATCACTGGATGACATCCGATTCCAGGTAATTCCACCGTCCTCGGTAAAGTAAAGTTTCTTGTCCTGTTTACCAATAGCGGTATCGACCGTGGTGAGAATCCAGCCTTTCTCAGGAGATACAAATGAGATCGCAGTCACTTTATCCGTCTTGGACAGAGAAGACAGACTCCATGTCACGCCCCCATTGTTGGTGCGAAGCACCATGGTATCTGTTCCACCCATACCTTCACGAACAATCCAACCGTGCGCACGATCTACAAAATAAATGCTTTGTCCATATTTAGGGTTAGCCGGAAATTGTACATTTTCCGAAGGTGAAATATTGGTCCAGGTCTTTCCCTGATCCTGAGTGTAGTACAGGCGCAGCGCATTCCGCGTCACACCCCACGCCAATCCTCCGTTGTCATTGAGCAACTGAAAATCGGTCAAACGGGTCTGTATTTGGTACTTGGCCATATCTGCAGATTCTGTACTGTTCACAGGGGGAACGACAGTTAACGTCTGCCCTGTATTCCCGGCGTCCTCCTGCTGCTGCGGAGGTTCTGCTACCGGAGGTTGATCTGAGTCGGTGCATGCAGCCAATACAGCTGCTATACCTATAGACAGCAATGCTGTCTGCGCGATTTTAATCCATTGCAAACGCAAGTGGGTTCCACCTCTCTCATCCAATATACAGGCGCGCATGCCTGTCCTATGGCGTTTTTATTTACGATTCATCAGAATCCACTGCTCCTATTCTACCACAAACCTTATGTAAAAGGCTCATTGCCCACTCATGGTCGGCCCGCTCCCTTTTTCCAGCTCATACTCTAGGCTATAGGTCGCACAATTATTACCATTAATTTCATCCTAAACTGTTTTTCGACGGAATAATTGGTAAAAAGACATGAAATGTGAACTATTTTATAGACAACACTCGCTTTATATTCTCTAATCCCTTAATATGGATGGGAGTATAACCCAAAAAGGAGAGGATATTGAACATGACAAATAGTGCAGCTCTGAAACCAAGTCGTGTCGTGATTGTAGGCATGGGTGCGGTGGGAACAACAACGGGATACACGCTAATGTTGAGACAGCGTTCGTCCGAGTTGGTATTTGTGGATGTGAATCATGATAAAGCAACCGGCGAAATGCTGGATATGAACCACGGTCTTCCATTTACGGGAGGCGTGAAAGTATGGGCTGGCGATTATTCCGACTGCAAAGATGCAGATATCATTATTATTACAGCCGGTGCTTCCCAGAAGCCGGGCGAAACCCGGATTGATCTGCTGAAGAAAAATGCAAGCATTTTCAAAGATATTATTGAGCGCATTACTGAAGTGAATTCTCATGGTATTTTGCTGATTGCAACCAATCCTGTAGATATTTTGTCCTATACTTCATGGAAACAAAGTGGGTGGCCTGCCTCCCGTGTCATCGGTTCAGGTACATTGCTCGATAGCGCACGTTTCCGTTACCTGATTGGTAAAAATAAAGGGATCGACCCGCGTAGTATTCACGCACACATTATTGGTGAGCATGGAGATTCCGAAGTACCGGTATGGAGCCTGGCTAACGTTGCAGGAACAGATCTGGAATTGGATGAAGAAACACAACAGGATATCTTCGACCGTACCAAAAATGCAGCGTATGAGATTATTAATGCCAAAGGAGCGACTTCCTATGCAATCGCCCTTGCTCTGGACCGCATTGTAGCTGCAATTCTCGGCAACGAAGGCTCCGTTCTGAACGTATCCACGTACCTTGAAGATTACAATGGTGTATCGGATGTTTATCTGGGTGTTCCATGTGTTGTCGATCGCAACGGTGTGCGCGAAATTCTGCCTCTTCCGTTGAATGAAACCGAAAAAGTGGCTTTCCAGGCTTCTGCTAACAAATTAAAAGAACAGATCGCTGGACTCGAGTAATTCAATCGCGCAGTCATTCATATCGTGAACGATTCAGCACGTTAAAAGTTGTAAATTAAGATATCTGTCTTAGCCAAAAGGGCCATTTGTTTCTTCTAAAGAGAAGAGGCGAATGGTTCTTTTGTTTGATTTCTATTATAGGCCTATTTAGATTTCAGATATTAGTTTACATAATATTAATTATGTTTAAATATCCACCATCCAAATCAATAACAAAAAAAGCCTGTCACTTGGACAGACTCCTTTTCGGATTAAATATTAGCTTTTCACTTCTAATATGTCGGAAGTTTAACGTCCAGCAAAGCCATAGCCTCTTCTTTCTCCCTACTGGTGACGTGTGTGTACACGGTTGTTGTTTGAATCGATGCATGACCAAGCAGTTCCTGTACCGTACGCAAGTCGGCTCCACGCCGTAACATCATGGTCGCGAACGAGTGACGCAGCTTATGACTGGAGTAGTTTTGACGTTGATTGGCTGGTGATTCCTGCTGGAAGCGTTCAAAGGTTTCCGTAGATATGAGCTGGATGCTGCGAATCGACAGTCTCTTCCCTTTTTGCGAGACAAATAGTGCTTCCTCTTTTGGCCGCCAAGGATCGAGACGCTCAGCCATCGCTTGAGATAATACTTTTGCCACAGTCTCCGGTACAGGGAGTGAGCGCCATTTACGACCTTTACCAAATACATCTAATGTACGCCGCTCCGCATTATAGTCTTTGCAATCCAACGCATGCACTTCTCCAACCCGTAATCCCATATATCCCATCAGTAGAAAAACAGCCAGATTGCGTGTGCGATACTTGCCTTCTACCGACTCCAGGAAACGTGTCAGCCCACTTTCATCAAGAAAAACGGGCGCACGGTTTTTCTCGGTTTTGGATTTTTTGATCCCAAACGCCGGATTATTCGTTAACAATTCGAGTTCAATGAGGGACTTGTAAAAACAGTTCACCGCCGCATGTTTGCGATTTCTCGTGGCATCACTAACCCCACGCTCCCGCGCGCGGGACAGAAAAGACAACACATGCAGCTTTTTGACCTGCTCCAGTGACTTCCCTTGAATGGAGACCAGGAATTCCACCACGTCACCCGTGTATGATTTTACCGTATGGCCTGTATATCCGGCGTCCTTCATCCATATGTGAAAAGCTTCTAGCTCGTCCGCATATTGCTCCTGAATCTCCTCGGTCATCATCTGTCTACGTCACCTCAATTCGGTTCTTTATAAATTGACTAAGATTATTTACACGGGCACTGCGATGACAGAACAACCTTCTTAAGCTGAACAGAGCCCCTAGGCTTCATCCACAATGACAATGTCAATCAGCGGAATGATCGTTTCGGGTTTGCCTTGACTACGGGTAAGTACAAACGATGGCAATGGATTCTCGTGCAGGCCATTCACGGATTCACAGATCTGAGTATATAAATCCATGTGCAACGTCTCGCCTTCACCCGCCACATCAATGACAGGCCAATCGTTCTGAACGCAGGCAGGCCAGTAAGCTAGCTCATTCGCAGGTACGATACTTAATTGTTGAATGGACGGATCGAGATGGTAGATCCCTTGCCGTTCAGGTTCATCGCCCAGCTTGTCCACGGCGAGTATTCGAGCAGACTGCTCATCTGGTGCAGAATAGAGTGAATAACACCACGGAGTCACGCCCCAGGCAATTGCCATCAGCCCCTCTTCCAGCAACGTATCTGACAGATTCCCTTCGGCAAATTGCTCGATCAGATTATGGTTACCCGGTCCCATCAGTGCCTCTACGCGTTCAGCGAGTCGAGGCAGGTCAGCGAGAATAAATCCTCCTCTCCCGTAGGAGTCAAACACATGATGGTTTCTGCTCCACACAGCTTGAGATGGTGAACTCAACGACGCTGCTTCTGCCGGGAAAAGCGATATATATACGGTGATAACTTGCGCATACTTAACCATTGCAAGTTGTTCAGGTTCGAGTGTACCTTCAGCAATACGAGGTGTTTTCATATGCAGGGAGATTCGAAGTTCGTATTCCCCCTCTGTAAATACTGACCAACCAAGATTAACAGACTGTTCAACGCCTTCAATAGATGCAATGGAGATTGAGCTATCCGGTTTCAGGTTAACAGCATACTGCACGTATGCCAGCTCCTGACCATAGATGATATTGGCATCCTGACGATTGACCGGTGAGTCCAACTGTTGTGCAATGACAGATACTTTACGTCCATCCTTCAGAAGGCGCTGCGGATCAATATCTAACTGTAGGTCACCTGCACCTCCTGATTGTGAAACAACTAATTGTGCCTCTGCAAGTACGGATGAGTCAGCTAATGCAAATCCAAAAGCTGCATTTTGATGATCTGAATTCGTATGTAATGGTGTGTTCATGATACATCCCCTCTCTTATGTCTGATGGCATGTCACATCCCCAAATATATTTCATATTTGGCTTAGCCGCAACCCCGCCCCCGTGATTAAGTTCGTCACGTCCCTTATTACTTACCCATATATGAAGAAAATCCCAACCCTCCCCTGCTGTTATCTTCCTTTATCTTTCTATATAAAAAAATCCCCATCCCGCTTCGCCTAAGCGATACGAAATGAGGAAAAATAAAGATGTTCTCGGTTAAAGACGTTCTCGACTAATCTATTTATCCTTTGCCCTGAAAGCACTCGAGATCCGGCGTTTCGGATTCAGATGACTGTAATGCCTTCCATACGCAAAGTAGATAATTAATCCGATGATCAACCAAGCAAAAAACGTAATCCATGTCAGCGCTGCAAGGCGTGTCATTAAGTATACACAACCCAAGGCACTCAGAATCGGAATCAGCGGCACAAGTGGAACGCGGAATCCGCGTTTGAGATCCGGGTTATTTTTACGCAACACAATAATGCCCAGACTTACAACTGCAAAAGCAAACAACGTTCCGATGTTCGTAAGCTCCGCCAAATGACCCAACGAGATGAACCCGGAGAACAAAGCGACGATAATGCCCGCAACCCATGTCCCTACCGCTGGTGTCTGACTCTTGCCACTAACTTTGGAGAAGACAGGTGACAGCAGGCCGTCACGAGACATGGAATAGAGCAGACGTGTCTGACCATACATCATGACCAGCAATACGGTCGTAATGCCGGCAATCGCTCCAAGAGATACAATCCAGGACAATCCTTTCAATTGAACAAATTCAAATGCAAACGCAACTGGATCACTTACATTCAACATGTTATAAGGCACAATCCCTGTGAGGATCAATGATACAACAATGTAGAGAACGGTACAGATTGCCAGTGACGCAATAATTCCAATCGGCAAATCCCGTTGTGGCTGCTTAACTTCTTCTGCCGCTGTGGAGACCGCATCAAATCCGATGTAAGCAAAAAATACGGTTGCTGCTCCAGCTGTTACACCTGAGATACCAAAAGGCAAAAATGGCTGCCAGTTGGTTGGCTCTACATAGAAAACACCTACACCAATGAAGATCAGCACAACGATAATTTTAATCGCTACCATGATGCCGTTCGCACGAGCAGCTTCCTTCACCCCTCGGGTAAGCAGGAAAGTGATAATTAACGTAATGACCGCAGCTGTGATGTCAAAATAAGTTCCCTTTTCCGGGCTGAACGCACTCGTTAGCGCATGGGGTAACTCCAGTCCGAATCCGGACAATAACGTTTGGAAATATCCAGACCATCCGCTGGCTACCGCCGCACTTGCGAATCCATACTCCAATATCAGATCCCATCCCAGAATCCAGGCAATCACTTCGCCAAAAGCCGTATAGCTATAGGTGTACGCACTGCCCGAGGCCGGTATGCTTGAGGCAAATTCCGAGTAACATAATGCCGCGAATGCACATATGATACCCGCCAGTAAAAATGACAGTACAAGTCCCGGGCCCGCATACGTTGCGGCAGCTACACCAGTCAACACAAAAATCCCGGTACCAATAATGGCACCCACCCCAAGTGTGGTTAAGTCCAACGGACCCAGCGCCCTTTTCAATGCACTGCTGTTATCGCCCACGGAGGCAATTGGTTTTTTACGAAATAATGAAGATCGTTGTTTGTTCTCATGCATAATTATGTTCCTCTCGTCATGAATCTTGAATGTGCTATGGATGTAGCAGCGATTGGATGACTTCCCATCTGTTCTATGAAAAAGTCATTTGTTCTATCTTATCGATCACCTATAAAAACCTATCGAATTCTACACGTTATCGCGTTGCTTGGTTAAATTTATTTTTGTAGATCACTTATTTTGTTCTTTTTCCGCGAAATTTATCATGATCTGTTGCACGTGATTGAATATGAAAATGGATTTAAGACAAAACTGCGTATAATTTATATTATGCGCAGTTTTTATGAGCATAATTTTCTGCAAAAAACATCTTTTCTACCTTGTTATCTGAAGTTAAGAAAAAGAGAGCTCTTTTCGTCTTTTTCCGCTGTCCCTTCCTCCCTTATCCTGTCTAATTCGACGATATGAAGGCATATCAAAGAGCCACATAGCGTTATGCGGCCCTTTATTTCTTACTATAGGTAGAGGTGTATATAAAACTAGGAACTGACTTCATTTATGAAAAAGTAAATTATGAGAACGCAATTCTCTCTGCATCTGACATCCGGTATTGGGTTAACAAATAATCCTTGCTCTGCATCGCCGCATGACGAATCGCATCCAGATCAACATTCAACAGCTTACCCTCTCGCTTCACGAGTCTACCTGCCACAAAGACCGTATCCACATTGGATGGATTGGCAAATTGCACGACAGCGCCGATTGGATCATGAACGGGGAACATATTCAGGTCGGTGGTACGAATCATGATCAGATCCGCTTCTTTCCCTGGGGTCAACGTACCCACCTTCTGTTCCAAACCCAATGCTTGGGCACCAGCTGAAGTTGCAAATCTCAGCACTTGACTGGACTGCAAGTTCAACTCACCAGGCATCTCACCCTGCTGCAAAAGTTGTTCATTGGCTCTGGATCGTTCAGCTTGAAGTGCAAACTTCATCTGCGAGAACATATCTCCGCCTGTGGACGTGACCACATCTACACCAAGTGTAGGGGTTCCTCCATGTTCAAGAAAATAGCCGGTGGCCGGATATCCATGACCCATCATCATTTCAACCTCAGGTGTGACCGACAAGGAAGCGCCGCTATCTGCCAGCATTTTGTATTCATCCATGCCCATAGTGTTACCATGAACGATATTCACCCGTGGACTTAAGAGTCCCGCTTCGTACAAGTGACTGATCGAGCGATCCACAGATCCCCAACTGCCAAATCCGGCATGCATGGAACAGATCGCATCCAGTTCTTGTGCTAGTTCGATCTCTTTCACGGTTGTATCCCAATGACTGAACTCCGGACCACGAATGGCAAGCCCATAAGTAAGTAATTGATCCCGTGATGAAAAATAACGTTCTTTGACTCTTCTCACATCATTATTCAAATACGTGAGTTGACTATCCCGATTCCAGTAGTCCGTCTCACCAGGTACTCCGTGAGCAAATACCGCCCGAATGCCAGCATCCTGAAGTCCACGAATCAGTTCATCCGTATGGTCAGGGGAATATGGCATGCTCCAATCCATTACTGTCGTCACTCCTGCGTTAAGCGCTTCCAAGGAACCGAGCAGGTTGGCAATATAACTATCTTGTGGGCGGAGCTTGCTTCCCATCGCACCATAATAGAGATTTTGCAAATAGACTGGCAAGGACCAGTTGGTTCCCGCTGTTTTGACAAGTGATTCCCACATATGCCGATGTGTGTCCACCAGCCCAGGCATAATAATCATCGATGAAGCATCAATGATCTCCGCATCCGGAATATCCAGGTCGGGCTGAATAGCCATGATCAGTGAATCCTGAATCAAAACATCCGCCCTCTTATACTGTCCAATTTTAGCATCCATCGACAACACACAGCCATTTTTCAACAGATAACTTGTCCGCACAAGAAACATCTCCCATCTATTTTGGTTTGAAAGACGATCACATCCTGCTTACGAATCTGTACTGCTTCTGACTATTTTTTCGCTAGTATATATACATTATATAGTTATTGTTAGTATTTATCAATTTTGGGATTTGCGTTTCGCCCGAAATCTTCTGACCTTCATCAGATTGCCACACATCTTATCATCACAGTACTTCTGTGTTCTGCTTCGGGTATCATCATAGAACATCCAGCGACAATCCGAATTATCACAGATCCGAATCCTCCCCCCTTCTCCCTCCACCAAAGTCATGGCAAAGTCAGCAGCTACTTCAGCCATAACCTGATTCCAATGAGCTTCTACTGCTACCAGTTGGAGTTTCAGTTCCTGATCAATTGTATTCAATTTTCTTCTCACATGCCCTGCTTCCATAAAGCCATTCAACCATTGTTTTTCTATATCCGTTAATGATGCTCCAGAAGACACGCGGGCTCCAAGAGCCAACAATTCATTCCTGAAATTTCTCATCGACAACTCATCTTCTGGAGATGCAGGGACAGGAGCGTTAAGTTGCCATCGTTCCAGAAAATCTAACTGCCAGCTCGCCTTCCCGAGCCTGTCCTCCGATCGATCTCCCCCACGCCAGTCATGATAATCGCTGTTTACAAAATCGGTCCATAATCTGTCCATATATACCTCCGTTCAGTGTAACCATCTAATTAAATAAAGAAGGTTACAACTCATCTTTGATGTGTTATATTGAGTGTAACCTTATTAATCAGTTTTAGCTAGTTACATCACAAATCACAATTATACGCAAGGAGGAAAAGGCAATGACAAAAACAACAGCACTAGATGTATTACTTATTCAAAAGGATGATACTTGGGATCAATGTAATTGGATTGTACCTTTGTCGAAATCCTTGGAGGGCCTTACAGCAGAACAAGCAGCCTGGATTCCACCCTCAGGGGGATTAAGCATCTGGCAGTTGGTTAACCATATGTATTATTACAACCATCGCTTATTATGTCGCATGCAAGGTAAGGAGCCTACCCTTCCTACTGTAGACTCCAATGAATACACATTTGGGAATCCGGGAGATGCAACGGATGCCGCTGGTTGGAATACACTGATGCAGGGTACAACTCGATTAGCCCAGCAGTTGCGAGATCAATTAGCTGCACTACAAGAGTCTGATCTTGAAGCCGCATATATGGACTCCGAAGAGAAATGGGCACACGAACTGGCTCGCTGGGTACTCCATGATGCGTATCACGCAGGTCAGATCGTGCTCCTTCGCAGACAGCAAGGAAGCTGGAAAATCATTTTCTAAAAAAAATGCTTGAACTGCTAGCGCTTACAGGAATAAGATGAACTTATTAATGTTACAGCTTGTTCAACACACTATATAATTGAATAGGATCTTCGGGGTAGGGTGCAATTCCCAACCGGCGGTGATGTTCTTCGGAACCAGCCCGCGACTCGCTAATTGTTCTTAACGAAGGACATTCAGCGACTGACTTGGTGTGAATCCAAGGCCGACGGTACAGTCCGGATGAGAGAAGATCAACACATTGACATGCCGTTCACGGGAAGGCCTCTTTCCTGACGCATGTCCTTGGATGAGCCCCCGTTTATTTGGTATATACCAAAACGGGGGCTTTTGTCGATTTTGCCAACTGAAGATTCCGTGTTCTGACGAAGGAGTCCTGAATATGGAAAAGACATCAGCAACATCACCTGTTTACCGCAAGGAACGAAGTAATACCGGATTCTGGCTTGTAGTTCTCGGCGCTGCCTTATGGGGTGTCGACCCACTCTTCCGCATTATTTTGCTAAATACGATGACATCCACGCAGATTGTACTGGTGGAACATATCATCGTCAGTCTTATTGCCATTCCCGTACTGTGGAAATTTCGGGCTGATCTGAAAAACCTGCGTGCTCGCCACTGGATTGCCGTGATTTTTATCTCATGGGGAGGATCAGCACTCGCAACGGTATTGTTCACCATGGCACTAACACATAACGATCCGAATACGGTACTTTTATTGCAAAAAATGCAACCACTCTTCGCTATCGTGCTGGCTAAACTGTTACTAAAAGAAACGTTACCACGTCGCTTCGGTGGATTGTTCTTCATTGCATTAGCAGGAACGTACCTGCTTACATTTGGATTCACATTGCCATTAGGTAACTGGGACAACTGGATTCATGCCGGAAGCTTGTTATCCCTTGGGGCTGCTGCCTTATGGGGAGGTTCAACCGTTATGGGACGATTGATGCTGGGTCAGGCGCGTTACGAAACCGTCACCTCCCTGCGTTTTGTCGTTGCTCTCCCGCTCCTGATCTTTATGACGTGGAACGAAGGTGCGGCATGGACGTTTCCGTCCGGAACGGGTGAACAGACTGCTGTCATCCTCAACATTCTCGGTCAGGCATTGTTACCTGGTTTGCTCAGTCTTCTGTTGTATTACAAAGGTCTGTCGTCAACCAAAGCATCTGTTGCAACTCTCGCGGAACTCAGCTTCCCGATGGCGGGTGTGTTGGTGAACTGGATTGCTTTCCGTACACTGATTACATGGGAGCAACTACTTGGTTTTATTCTGATCTGGGTGGCCCTCTTCGCCATTTCCAGACAGCAGGAAAGATCATCAACTGCGGCCGATGCTGCACCAAAGCTGCGTACAGAGTAAGTGGATATATCTGAGGTTCACATATAAACAAATAGTCAAATATAAAATAAAACCATTGCACATCAAATTAGATGAGCAGTGGTTTTTTATTTCCATGACTCGATATTACTCGTTCATTTTCTCAATTAGCAATATGAGCTATTAACCCTTTGCTTTATCTCTATTTCGCAAATGCAAATCCCCCTCTTTTCCCTCCAACCTCATAACGAGTATGCATATCATCACACTACGATTCTTCTATGTTTTGTCTTTTGTCTAATCCGGTGGTACGATGACATATGGAATAAACAGATGAATTATATTCAGAGAGGAACGATCATAATGTCTTCATTCTCATATACCTCCTACGACGCCGTAGGTTTGGCTGAACTGATCCGATCCCGGGAAGTATCCCGGGTTGAAATGCTTGAAGCGGCGTTTGCACGCCTTGAAGAAGTGAATCCGCAACTTAATGCGGTTATTCGTACATATGAATCTCGCGCACGTGAGGAAGCTGGTTTGGTTCTCCCTGGAGAACAACCTTTTGCCGGTGTTCCCCTGCTCTTGAAAGATATCTCGCAATCCTTGGAAGGTGAATTTCTGACTTCAGGCTCACGTTTGTTCAGCGAGCATCGGGCATTACGCAATTCCAATTTTGTCACTCGACTCCGTGATGCAGGCTTTATCTTCATAGGACATACCAATACGCCTGAATTTGGTTTAAAAAATATTACCGAGCCCCGTCTTCATGGTCCAACTCGCAATCCATGGAATATCAACCACTCCCCAGGTGGTTCAAGTGGTGGTGCCGCTGCCGCTGTAGCTTCGGGTATTGTTCCCCTTGCCGGAGCCAGTGACGGAGGAGGTTCGATTCGTATCCCGGCTTCCTTTAGCGGATTGTTTGGATTGAAGCCAACCCGCGGGCGCACACCTGTAGGACCGGGAGTTGGTCGTCAATGGCAAGGCGCATCGATTGATTTTGCCCTCTCTCGCTCGGTTCGGGACAGTGCTGCATTGCTTGATACGTTACAAGTCATTCAGCCCGAAGCTGCGTTCCATGCTCCACTCTTTCCAGGCAGTTACTTGGCTGATATGAGCTATCCACATCAACGCAAACTGAAAATTGCATACACAACGGATTCACCCGTGGGAACACCTGTCAGCGCAGAAGCCAAAGAGTCTGTATACAAGCTCGTTCGCTGGTTGGAAGATCAAGGTCATCATGTTGAAGAAAAACTGAGTCCAGTCAATGGAGTCAGGCTGATGGAGAACTATTACATGATGAACAGTGGTGAGATGGCCGCGATGATCTCTTCCATGGAACGCTCCATGGGCCGGGCTCTGACCTCCGATGATATGGAGATTGAATCCTGGGTTCTGGCTGAAGCAGGCAAAAAGGTGTCCGCTGCGGAATTTGTACATAGCTTAGCTGAATGGGATGTAGCTGCAGCTCAGATGTCCACTTTGTTCGAGCGTTATGACTTCTACGTCACACCTGTTAATGCTTTTCCTGCGCCTAAGATTGGTGAATTAACGCCTCATGACGAACAGATCCGTAATCTGATGCGAATTAGTGAATTGGACAAGACCCAGCAGCAGCAACTCATCTATGAAATGTTTGAGCCAAGTCTTACGTATACACCGTTCACCCAGCTTGCGAATCTGACTGGCCAGCCTGCGATAAGTGTACCTCTGCATATGACACCTGAAGGTTTGCCAATGGGCGTTCAAGTGATGGCAACCAAGGGACGCGAAGATTGGTTATTACATCTGGCTGGACAGCTTGAACAATCAGAGCTCTGGATCGGAATGAGAGGTAATCCACTGTTCCCAGCATAAAGGCATATAATGTGGTTTGTGTTTAAATTCACCATTGGATGTTCCTGCCTGAGTAGAGTACGGCGCCATAACAGTGCATGAAAGCTTCATCTGCTCCGCATACTGAAAGCAAAAAGTAGCGGAGGAATGTGACGGATGAATACGAATCAGCGCCATAAACAGTCTTATCGTATCCCAGCCAAAACGGGATATGCCCTGAAAGTAAGTAAGGGTTCTTTACTACGCATAACTGATCTGGAGGGACAGCAAGTCATTGATTTTGTGGCATACGATGCTATGGATGCTAACCATCGCTTGGACCCCGGCGTGACAATGGACGTATTGCGTACTTATCGCATTAAACCAGGACAATTTGTGTATTCCAATCAATATCAACCTTTACTCAAGATTGTCCGTGACACCGTTGGGGTACATGATTTCTTTAACTCCGCTTGTCGACCAGAGATGTATGAGGTGTTATACGACAAAAAGGATCATGCCAGTTGTTATCACAACTTGAACACGGCACTAGAACCCTTCGGAATCTTACCGCCGGATCAACACTATCCATTCAACCTGTTTATGAAGTCCGTTGTAGACAGTGAAGGCAAGATTGATGTTGTAGCTCCCGACTCTCGTGCAGGTGATTATATCGAGATGGAGGCATTAATGGATCTCACAATTGGGCTCTCCGCCTGTCCTTGTGAAGAAAGCTCATGCAACGGATATAACTGCACCCCTATTCAATTGGATGTGGAACTTTAACAGAATGAAAAGGCCTTGACACAGTATGAGATAAAAGTAGTTTGTTCTAATTCGCTCCTTGCGGGAATACGATGACTTGTACCCATTTTCTGTGACAACTGGTACAATTCATCGAACCCGTTAAGGAGTGAACGTGTTTATGTCTGTACTGTTCAGTTATATTATCTTGGGAATATCATTGTCCGCTCCAATCGGTCCGATTAACGCCGCCCAACTCGACCGTGGAGCCCGCCACGGATTCATGCATGCCTGGATTCTAGGACTCGGAGCTATGTTTGCAGATTTGGTGTATATGCTGCTGATTTATTTTGGAGTTGCCCATTTTCTGGACACGCCGTTCATGCGCTCTTTTCTCTGGTCATTTGGCAGTTTTATTCTGATTTACACGGGAGTGGAAACGCTCTCGAAGCTAAAGCAAGGCATTCAGGGTACATCTACTGCGGAAGCAACTGTTCGAAAATCATTTATATCCGGATTTTTGATGGCCCTGTCCAATCCACTGAATATTTTATTTTGGCTTGGGATCTATGGCTCTATTCTCGCGACAACTGTGAAACATACGGATACCGCTCATTTGCTGCTCTACAGTTCAGGCATATTCATTGGTATTCTGGTGTGGGATGTCATTATGGCTGGCATGGCCAGTCGATTCCACAAACATAGCAGTGAGAATGTATTGCGCTGGATCTCTATCATTTCGGGAATCTGCCTGATCGGATTTGGTTTGTATTTTGGGTACGAAGCTGTACGTTCCATATTTTTCTGACAACAAAATCAGGCTGGACAGTCACCCAACTTCCCCCACATTAATACTGTAACGGTATCATGTGGAATGGAGTTGGGAATCAATGGCGGAGCTGTATAGTGCCGACGAAATAAATACCTTGTTTGAGCGTCTTCCATCTTGGCAGCAGGACGCTTATTCGCAATTTGGTAAAATGATCGCCGACGAAGATAATACGTATCCATGTGTACCTGGACGAATGGGATTTCTGTCAGGACATTTGAGGTACGGATTTACGTGTGACCCCCGATCTGAACATGCTGCCGAAGATATGGCCGATCTGCTTAGACAATATGGTCCTGTCTCCAGAGACACCGGTCATTACGCTTCGATGGTCGTGATCTGTGAGACACCAAGTGATCTGAAAGATCATACAACGGTAGAGCACTATCAGACGTTATTCTGGCAAATGCTTAATCGGGTAAGTTCACACGATACCGAGCCGTGGCCGGAACATATTTCAACCGATCCTCATGATTCATCATGGGAGTTTTGCTTTGGTGGAGAGCCTTACTTTTGTTTCTGTGCAACTCCTGCACATGAACTCCGAGCCAGCCGGCATTTTCCTTATCTCATGTTTGCTTTTCAACCACGGTGGGTATTCGAATCCATTAATGACAACACCCCTCTTGGCCGCAAAATGAAAACCTTAATTCGCAAACGTCTCGCTGCGTATGATGCTGTACCTGCTCACCCTTCGCTGATGTGGTATGGTCAGCAGGATAATCTGGAATGGAAACAATATTTCCTGCCTGATGATGAGCAGACACCTTCCAAATGTCCATTCATGCGGATGAAGCAAGCCCTAGGCAAGTTGACGAAATAATCTTAAAGCACTCATTAATCCGTTGTGCGACCTCCACGAAAGTTGCTGAAAGGTACTTATGGTTTGGATGGTGCTGACTGCGGTGTTTTCGAGCCACGTACCTTATGAACAACATACGTGATGATCCCAAGGAACACCAAAAGTCCCACACTTGCCAGCAGACCCGTTCTGCTGGCTTTTTCCATCGCTGTCCCAGCCACAGCAGCCACAATTAATACTATGGCAATCCACACTTTGATGCGATTCCACTTCACGGGCTTCATTTTTTTAATGTACGTGATGCAGATGAGCAGCCATGTATACATTAATACCAGACTACCTGCTGTCGTCACATATTCAAACAAACTCTTGGGCATCCATAATGCCATCAACGTAGACAGGACTAATCCAGCCGCTGTACAACACAATGCCTGAAGTGGCATGTCCTTTTTTCCCCGGGTCTTCGTGAACAACTTTGGTGCATCTCCATCTTCCGCGAGTTTCACCAACATGGACGTAATGGCATATAACGAAGCCACCATTGTCGAGAATCCGGCTATAATCAGAATTCCGTTGAGAATGTGGACCACAACAGTGAATCCAATGGTTGACATGGCTTTGACAAGCGGACTTTCATCTGGAGTTAACTGAACTGAAGGCACAAGCAACAGGATCAACGCAATTGCAATCACATAGAGTGTACTCACCGTCAATAGCATTACTCGACCTGATTTCACTGCATCTTTTGGTTCTTTCAGGTTAGCTGCCATCAAACCCATAACCTCGATCCCGGCAAAAGCAAAGAATGCATAGATGAAACCGGTCCATACGCCTTTACCTCCATGCGGGAACCATTCATTCTTCAATTGCTCGGGTGTGACTTTTACAGGTAACCAACCCAGACAAGCCGCTCCTGCTATAGCTATAAATGCAACCGTTGCAGCAAGTTTGATTACAGCAAGAATATTCTCCGTTTTGGTTAATCCCTTCGCTCCCAGTGCAGCAATGAACAGACCTATAGCGGCATAGATCGCAACAAATGCCCATAGCGGAAACTTGGGAAACCAGAATTGAGAGAACAGCCCAAGTGCCGTTAATGAGCTGCCCATGATGAGCATTTCAGAGAACCAGTACATCCATCCACTACCAAAACCAGCCCAAGGTCCGAATGCTTCGCCCGCATACGTTCGAAAAGCGCCTTCCTTTGGATCATCTGCCGTCATCTGTGCCAGCGCACCAAATACAAAGTAAGTACCTGCTGCCGCCAGCACCAACAATATAAGTACGGATATGCCAGCCCAATGAATCGCCAGACTGGTCCCTAGAAAAAATCCCGTTCCCAGTGTGCAACCCGCGCCAAACAAGGATAGGCTGACCCAACTTAGTTTTTCGTCGTCGTTTTTACGGTGTTGCTGACTTTTCATGAAGCTCCTCCTTCTGCCTTATCCCCTTACGATTTACAGGTCATGGAGGTTTTATGTCTGTATTACCAAAAGAATTATTATTAGTTTACATAATAATTAATATGTTAAAATTATTCTGATAATGAATTTAAGCTGTATGCTTTTAGAGATTATTCATAAAGATATATTTTCAATTTGATTTAAACCCGCAAAAAAGTGGTTGACTTCAATCGCTTAAAATGGTTTTCCTTTAAACTTGGTGGTGCGTCAATGTGGCTATATGAGAGATGGTAACTAAGGTGAGAAAATGATCTTTCTATTGTGAATTTTTCATATATTGAAATATTATAACTCAGTCGTTATTTCTTTTAAATTGAACGTAGATTGCCTATTTTTCGTATTTTCTCAATAGCTTTATCGTTTTTTATAAATTTAATTGTTTTAAATAAAGGCTATTTCCTGGGATTTTTCCTCTTTCATCCTTCTTAACCCGATTCGGGCTAAGCTGACGTATAGACATTATCCCCTAAAATTTTTCGCAGCCCCTGATCCGAAAGTTGTTGTGAATTTTTCATATGTTGAAAATATTTTATGTTGGTCATAAAAAAGCCGCCATATGGCGGCTTCGCTAATATTTCTGATTTAAGTCCGGCCAGTCCAATCTGCTCCGGCGATTTCTTTCTATCGTGCTCTAATTTCAACATACAATTCCTGTGGGAGTTGCCCTTTAGCCACGAGATCAGCATTTTGCTGCCAGCGATTGGGCTTGGCTGTTCCTACAATAGCTGTGTCTACACCTTCGGTACTTAGCGTAAAACGCAGTGCTGTTTCCACCGCTGCCTGGGCATCTTCTCCCAGAAAACCATAGTTCAGTTCACTTAAGCGCTTCCAGTATATAAATGGATATGCCTCTTCCGAAAGTGTTTCATACGTCCAAGCCGCATTGGCAATTGGTCTTTTCGCGATGACACCCATGTTTCTCTTCCTTGCCTCAGGCAACGTGAGATCAATTGCTTCCTGATCTGCGATATTTAATGAAGTCTCCAGGCTGTCAAATACTCCGGTCTGAATCGCATATAGCGCATCTGTTGTATCCCCACTGTATCCGATAAATCTGGTTTTCCCTTCTTCCTTGGCACGCTGTAGTACTTCGATCACTGCTCCTTGTCGGAGTACTTCTTCGGAGCAGCTATGCAAATGGATAACATCCACATAGTCCGTTTTCAGCCGTTTCAGACTACGGTCAATCGTTTGCTCCAGTACTTTGGCATCCCAATCCGGGCCTTCGATCCCGGCAGCATGTCCACATTTGGTGAACAAATAGTAGTCATCACGCCGATGTGACAACACCTCACCGATTAATTCTTCGCTGTCACCGTAACATTCAGCCGTGTCTATCACGTTTAATCCAGCATCCAGGGCACTATTCAGCAATGTCGCTACATCCGTTTTAGATACATCTTTGCCTATTTCCGCTCCGCCAAATCCAAGTGTACTTACGTTCATACCAGTATTACCGTACTTGCGCGTTTCCATGGTTATCTTCCTCCAAGTTCAGTGAATTGGGTACAGATAAATAGAAATACAGATTAACTTCAACTTCCCTTATGTTATTACCCATGAGTTGGTTATGCCACCCACTTTTCTAAACTACAACCAACGTCATTTATTTAGAAGCCATAAATGGACATTCCACCGTCAACCAATAACGTCTGACCCGTTATGTATCCCGCTGCATCTGATGCCAGAAATACAACCGGCCCTACCACTTCTTCCAGTTCTCCCACTCGCTGTAGCGGTGTGCGGCTTACAATTTCCTGCAAATACTGGGGATCATCCAGCAGTTTTTCAGTCAGAGGTGTTCGGAAATACCATGGCCCTACTGAATTGACACGGATTCCATACTTGCCCCATTCCAGTGCGAGCACTTTGGTCATATGAATTAACGCAGCTTTGGTCGCGCCATATACAACCCCTGTCCGCAAAGCCGTATGGCCGCCTACCGAAGAGATGTTAATGATCTTCCCGGTCCCACGTTCTTTCATATGCTGACCCGCCAATTGCGAAGCGAAGAAAGCCGATTTTAAGTTTGTCTGCATGATGGTCTCCCACTGCTCGTCCGTTACTTCAAGTGCTGGTGTCCGTATGTTCATACCTGCGTTATTCACCAGAATGTCCAGACTCCCCATCTCCGAGATCGCCTCTTGAAACGTCTCTTCCATTTGTTCTTTTGATGTCACATCCGCAGTCAGAGCTAGCGCTTTACGCCCTGTCTGTTCATAGATGTAGGCGGCTGTCTCCTCAATTTCTTTCATCGTTCGGGATACAAGTACAACGTCACTTCCTGACTGGGCAAGTCCAATCGCAATTGCTTTTCCGATCCCTCTCCCTGCACCTGTCACCAGTGCTGTCTGTCCATCGAGATGGAATGTGGGTACGTTCATGTCACTCACTCCTTCATCAGATTCTTTATCAGCATTCATGCAAATGCTTATATGTAAGTGAAGCCCCGATTGGAATCAGGTTACAAAATACTGGCTTGGATTGCCCAGTTCCGGATGGAACTTTTCTCGAAAGCGGCCTCCGGTATAATCCCCTATAATTTTTCGCCAGAACGCCTGCGCAATAACATTGTTACGAACCTGGGTCACTTTCCATCTTCCTGGAAAACGTTTGAACAGCTCGTAGGCTGCCCGAGTGCCCACCCCACTACGCCGATATTTTTGCATCACAAAAAACTCAGTCAAATAGTAGTCGTTATCCTTACTACCAGGCTCCAATTTCTCCACCAGAGCAAACCCTGCAGGTGCCCCATCACTTGTAATCAAAAAAGGAAACTTGCGGTCCTCTTCTGCCCAGAATGCCTCCAGACCGGGATATTCCGGAAAAATGCCGTTACTGTCCACATCAATATTCAGGTATTTGGTAAAATCATATAGATAAAATTGCATTAAATGCCGAATCACCTGACTGCGTTCCCGGGGAACCAGTTCTATTTTCATATTCATCCGGTTCACCTCCTCTGCTCTACGTATACTAATTACTTTAAAGGTTTACGCGCCGAAGGGCAAGGAAGCATACCCTACTTACTGCCTGCTTTGGTGAACAAGCTGTGAGCATGTAAATTATGGTACACTAGAGCATAGAATACTATTAAATTGAATATTAATCTTATATGTTTTTCACATGGAGGTGTCGAACTTGACCAACGTGCAAAAAGAGATTGATCGACGCAAGCTGGATGACAAACTACCTTCCATGCCTTGGTTCGTTCAGCAATTCATGGACTACAAGCTGCCTGACCTGTCCCCCTCTACTCTGCTCGAATATCTGAGAGATTACGAAACTTTCTTCGGATGGTTGCGAGCAGAAGGGCTCTCCGAGGCAAGCTCTAATAAAGAAGTTACCTTGACTGAACTGGAAGTCCTTCGCATGGATTCGGTTACCGCCTATCGGTTATTTCTCACAACCAAACGAGAAGGAACCAATTCCAGAATTACCGTCTCCCGCAAGCTCTCTTCCCTTCGCTCCCTTTTTCATTACCTGAGCCAAATTGCGGAAGATGAAGACTTTTATCCTTTGCTGAAGCGGAACATTATGGCCAAAATCGAGATCAAGCGTACCCATAAACCCAAGGACACCGCTGCCAAACTCAAAGGTAAAATCCTAGAGGAAGAGGAATTGCTGGAATTTATCGGCTATATTCTTGAAGGTTACGCTGTTGATATGGAGAAGAACAAGCAGGCCCTATACTCCCATGAAATCAACAAAGAACGGGACGCCTGTATTGCCAGCCTGATTCTGAATTCCGGCTTACGGGTGTCGGAGGTCGTGAACCTGAACGTCGATGACCTTGATCTGAACAACAAACTCCTGTATGTTTATCGCAAAGGTAACAATGATGAGACGTACAAAACACCCGTTTATTTCAGGGAACAGGCCAAGGACGAACTCGCAACTTATATGAACCTGCGGCAATCACGTTACCGCACGCCCAAGCGGGAGAAAGGTCTGTTCATTGCTTTGCGTAACGGAGATTCAGAAGGCAGTCGAATGACCAAAAGAGCGATCCAGGCTATGATCATGAAATACGCCAAACGTTTTGGCAAACCTTATCTAACCGTGCACAAATTACGCCATTCATTCGCAACCGACTATTATTTGCAAAATGATATTTACAAAACGAAGGAGCAGCTTGGACACGCTTCTACGGAAACAACCGAGATCTATGCTCACCTTACCGACAAAACGATGTCCGAAGCCATTGAACGTCGTACCGACGAAGGGATGTAACATCCCGAACATAATAAAAGCAGCAAACCGCATCAAGGATTTCGATCCGAGAAAGGTCTGCTGCTTTTTTGTTTTTTTTGCATCATTCAAGGAGAAGAGCATAAGTAGAAATAATTATAGTTTACATAATAAATATTACGTTGTATTAAAAAGAATCAATCACGCTCTCTGTACATTCAATCATATCCAGCGATCATAATATCCTACTTTTTTAACGTTTCTACGATTAGACTTCACCATTCTGCCTTCACTTGCTTTCAACCATCGCTAACAACGCTTTGGCTATATCCTCCGTTTCATGAAC
Organism: Paenibacillus sp. FSL M7-1414; assembly: GCF_038003195.1. NCBI lineage: Bacteria > Bacillati > Bacillota > Bacilli > Caryophanales > Paenibacillaceae > Paenibacillus > Paenibacillus sp. FSL M7-1414. The sequence goes on from NZ_JBBOOS010000001.1 coordinate 3,936,754, forward strand.
CGAGTACCATGTTATCTCTCTGCTTACGGCGCTCCGCTCTATAAACTGCTCTGAAGGTAGCCATGAGATTATACCCACTACCCCTTCAAGCTGATCAACCAAGGTCAGATCTTTCTCTTCTCGAACCATCACAAATTTGGGATAAGAAACATTCTTGAATCCTTCAACAACAATCCAATCATAATCCGATAGATAGCTCAGCATATCCTCCAGCTTGGTTGCCTGTCGCTCCATAATCGCAGTACGTTTCTCTGACATGATAACCACCGCCGAAGCCCCAGACTCTCCAAATCGATAAGAATCCGTTCCTTCTTGATCCATCTCAAAATGGTCATGACCATCATGCTTAATTGCTGCTACTTTAAGTCCCATAGAAGAAAAGTGCCCAATCAGCGCGGCTGTCAGGGTTGTCTTGCCTGTGTTTTTGTATCCAACAATCTGTATGATACGTGGCTTTGTATCACTCATTGTAGTCATCCACCACTACCTCACATGACCTGAGGGCAGTTTGAGAATACGTACCTGCTCACCCGCAGGAATGCCTTTTTTCTCAGGTGGAACAACAATCAGGCAATCACTGTCCTTAATGGTGATCATCACGCTGGATTCATCTACACGGGCGGCAGCCGGTATCGCGTACACCATGCCGTTGCGGATCTCTGTGCGTCCACGGACGAACCGTGTGAAATTATTAACTTTGGTGTACTCTTCTTCCAAGATCGCAGTCCATTCTTCCATATAAGGATGAGCATCCGCCTGCATGGAACGAATGGTTGGACGAACAAACAGACCAAAACCTACAAAACAAGCCCCCGGGTTACCCGAAAGTGCAAAAAGCAATTTATCTTTATATATAGCAGCTGTGGTCACACTGCCTGGTCGCATCGTCACTTTGTTAAACAACATCTCCACATGTTCTTCAAGCACAAGTTCACCCATAATATCATAATCCCCGACGGATACTCCGCCTGTGGTCACCACGATATCATTATCTTGAATGGCTTCTTCCAGTTTGGCCCTTGCCGTATTCACATCGTCTGCAATAGAACCGTACATCACAGGCTCTCCACCTGCCTCAACAACCAGAGAGCGCAGCATGTAACTGTTGCTGTTCCGAATCCGACCTGGTTGTAATGGCTCATCTACATCAAGCAATTCCGTGCCGGTTGCAAATATCGCCACCCTTGGACGTTGAAATACGGAAACTTCTGCTATGCCAAAAGTAGCTAACACGGACTGCTCTCCTGCCCTGATGATCGTTCCTGCTTCGAGCAGTTGCTGTCCCTCTTGGACTTCCAGTCCGATTGGGGTGATATTAGCACCCGACAATATGTGCCGTTTCAATGCAATCCACTGTTCTCCATTCTCTACCTTGCTCTCGGTCATCTCCATCATAACTACCGCATCCGCACCTTCCGGAACCTGTGCACCCGTCATGATGCGAGCCGTCGTACCTGAAACAATGGTGTGATCCGAGGTGTAGCCGCAAGGAATTTCATCAATGACTCGAAACCAAACTTGATGATCACTCGATGCATTTATGGTATCTGTACTTATAATCGCGAATCCATCCATACCCGATCTCCGGAAAAATGGATACGGATGGGGTGCCTGAATCGTCTCTGCAAGTGTGCGGCCATGAGCAGATTCAAGATGAACTTTCTCTATGGAGCCTACAGTAACTCTCGCAGCTATTTTGGCTTGGGCATCCGGTACCTGTACAGCTGTACGATTGAATTTGGCAGTTGTCATATCATGTGAATGTGAGTTCATTTTCAAAAGTATTCTTACCTCCTAAAGACTATCATCCTTTAAGAAAGTGTAGCCCGAATATTGTAAGATAACAAGTACATCACTTATTGAATCCTGTGACAAAATCTTATTTCTTACAGGTGTAACATTCCTTGATCTATATTCAACATGAAAGGCATCTTGTCTGCCCATAATATAAGTGACAAAGGGAGGCGATGATCATAAGTAATCGATGTGAATTATGCGGAAGAGAACCTGTGAACACGACCGTTCATCATCTGACACCCAAAGAAATGGGCGGAACATTTCTACCAACGGCCAACCTGTGCATCCCCTGTCACAAACAGATTCATTCGCTATACACCAATCGCGACATTGTAACCCTTGGTCTCACTGATCTGCAATCCTTGAGACAGGATGAACGAATGATTCCATTTATCCGCTGGATTCGCAAACAACCTGCTACAACGATTCCCCGCGTACACAAGTCCAATCATGTTCGCAAGTCGTAAAGAAAAAAGAACAGCTCCAAGGTAAATGCGCGGATAGAGATAAATCCGTCATACCTTTTCCTGTTCTTTTTGGATTGAACTATATGTTGGGCAGCCAAGCTTATAATTAAATCATTATCTTCGCCTCTTAATTCGGCCGCCGCCCACTCTGGTTTTTGGTTTTTTGTAGGATTTCTTAGGTGAATCAAACAGCCCACCACTGCTCTTGTTGCGATCAATGGTTCCCTTGCTCTGATCCTTGTTGCGGTTGAATAATCCTCCGCCAGATCCCACGCTTGAATCTTTATCGCTTCCGCGCCTTGTAATCGTACCTTTCCGATCAACAGTAATAGGTGGAGCAAGCTTCTTGTCATTACTTGTTGGTGCACGATAAGATCCTGCACTCGGTTTATACGTATCTTTATTGGTGTATCCCCGATAGTTGCCATAACCTCGCCCGCCAAAAGAATCGAACAAATTACCAATTAATGTAGCGGTGAGGTAACCTTGTAAAAAAGATGAATCGTAGTTCTGCCGAACATATTCCTTGGAGTCCACCTCAACCAAGGTATCCTCCGGCTTGTTCGGGTCTTGTTGCAGGTGATAATACTCGTCCTGATACACGAGGAACATACGCTCTGTGTTCTCTGCCGAGATCTGATCCGGTTGCCGCTGGTCAGACAATTCCTGAGCCACTTCCGGAACGGTACGGTCCGAAGCCCGGTACACATAGGACGTTGAGTTACCACTGCCGTTAACCGATTCAAGCGGATAGGTGTCCTGAACAGAAGGTGCTGCTCCGCACGCGGACAACAGAGACATCACAAGGCTGAGGACCAGCATTAATTTTAATCCATGTGCCAAGCGTTTTTTCATTGGGAACCTCTCCTAGCTCGAACGAATCACTTTGATATCCGCAGGAAGAATGGACTCACCCTCATACAGTGTAAATCTTCTGTCTTGCCACTCCACCCGAAGAAGCATATTATCATCCGACTGATACTGCCATACCAATTGTTCTCCAGCCTGGCCATATGGAGTTCTACCTGCCGTTGATACCATGCCTCCATACTCTTCCTCCAGATGAAATGCGCGTCCATCCAGGTCCAGCAATGTAGGCACCTCATCAGGCGCATCAAGCCTGCCATCAATTGGTGTATATAGGGCGTAACGTGTGAGTTCCCGTTCTTCGATATGCAAATATCGAAATGCGGTACCATCCTGCAGCGTGAGCACAACTGCATTTCGAGCACGATTTTGTACCCGACCAACGACTTCATAAGTGACCAGAGAAACCTCACAGATATCACCAGGTGCAAGCTGAAGCATCGTTTTCTCTGCCTGCGGTGGTTCAGGTTTCGTTAGTATTCCTTTAATTCGTTTCCATACACTCATGAGAATTACTCCTGTTCCTTATCTTATAAACAAGCTGCAATAATCAGTGCGCCCACGATATGTAAAGCGCCAGAGAACAAACCGTATCCTGTCTTCCCTTGCTGAATTCCCGTATCCAGATCCAGATTGGCCCATTTGCGAATCATAAAGTGTACAACACTCTCCAGAATCAACAAAATGATAAAGGATACAACGGAGACCAGCAGTGCTTCTCCCAGGTGACCGGCCGTAGAAATGGACGTAGCGAGTACATATCCTTGTGCAAATAATTTCATAACCATACGTGTAGTAACGGCCATATTGCCAGCCTTAACTTCAGCAAAATCCTTATATTTCGTGAACAGTGAATCAACATACATCAGCACAAACAGCAAAACCGAACCAGATCCGGTCCAGACCAGCATCGCCAAAATGTTCAAATCCATTTACACAGCCCCCACATATCAACATGAACCGCATTTAAAAGCGAAGGAGAAATACTCTTCTCCTCCGCTGGTTAACCCTGCTGACAACCAAGGTATTAGTTCTTATTATCGTACTGTTTCATCAATGCTGCGAGTTCGTCTTCAACAGCCTGATCTTTACCCAACTTCTCGAACTCATCATCCAAAGATTTTCCTTTGGAAGACATTTCGTTACTTGCTTCGGCCTGTGCTTCCATCTGCATCATTTTCTCTTCCATACGCTTCATACCAGCACTTGCAGTATCAGAGCCAAACCCATTCAACGCTTTGTTGATTTCCGTTTGGGCTTTTGCTGCATTGTAACGGGCTACCAGTGTTTCGCGTTTGTTCTTCATTTGAGTCAGTTGCTTACGCATCTCGTCGAGCTTGCCACGCAGGTTATCTGCAGAAGCCTTGTTTTGGTCATAGCTGGTTTTGTACTCAGCCATCTTCTCTTCAGCAGCCTTTTTCTCTTCCAGAGCACGTCGAGCCAAATCCATATTCTGAGCACGTGCCGCCGTATGCGCCTGCTCTTCACGTTTCTTCACAAGAGCTTCCTGCTCTTCGAACAACTGCTTGAATTTCTTCTCAATGGCGATCTGTTGAGCTACTGCTTTCTCCGCATCTTCCAGATCCTCTTGCATGTCACGGATATATTGATCCGTCATCTTGATTGGATCTTCCGCCTTGTCAATAATGGCGTTGATGTTAGACATAGTTAGATCACGCAAACGTTTGAAAATGGACATTATGTTATTCCTCCTAGTCGATATTACATCGTATATAAACATACATACGTAACAATCTAACAACTCGTTTCAATTTTAGCAAATAAAATCAAAACATTCGATGGCTCTTATGTCAGGAAGATCGTTTATCTTTGTTCAGATGATCCTCCATCAACCTCTCTGCAGTCTGCACGATTTCGTCGATCTGCATCCGCGTGATGGAATCAAAATGAATACCCATGATCACCGTAACGGTTACTTTCAGCTGCAGGGCAGCCTTTCGGGCAAGCCGCTCACACAGCTCTTGTTCTTTATGCCCAGGAATATGTACCGTCGTCCCGCTTACGCGCTCATGATCCACATAGAACGTGGCTACTGCGCCAATATGTGCCTTTCCTCCGGTAACGAGAAAAACCTTATCTTCTCCTGCTTCAATCACCTGTAAACGTATGGATTTCAAATCATATGTACTCATACCCATCCCCCTATCCTTTTCTATATGTTATATATGGAGGAATTATGGCTGTCATGAGCTAAATCGGCAATGAAACTTCTCACACTGCGCATATTTTATGGAGCCCCCGGGCATACCAAGGAGAACGTCATTTTGAAAAAGGAGGCCGATATTATGCGCGTACGCCTCATTATGCTGATGGTTATCGTTATTTTTCTCGGAGGATATCATGCTCCAGTTTCAGCGCGGGATGTTTCAAGCCCGCCAAGTGAATCCGTATCAGGTTCGGATTCTGCGGAAGAAGAACAACTGACATTGGGACAGTTACGTCAAAAATATGCCGATACGTTCAAAACCAATGGTCCTTCAACCAAGAAGGTTGCACTGACTTTTGATGATGTACCTGATCCACGGTTTACTCCACAAGTACTGGATGTATTAAAGAAGTACAATGTCAGAGCTACATTCTTCATCGTGGGTAGTCGTGCTGAGAAACATCCGGATCTGGTGAAACGCATCGTTAAGGAAGGGCATATGGTTGGTAATCACAGCTACAATCATCCTGAATTCAGTAAGCTGTCGATGAATGCCTTTCGCAAACAAATTTTACATACCGGGGATATTATTCGACGTTTGGCAGGATATACGCCCAAGATGATTCGGCCGCCCTATGGAGACATTAATGAAGAACAGCTGAGATGGGCTGCCAAACAACACTATAGCATTGTGAACTGGAACGTAGACTCCCTGGACTGGAAAGGCCTTTCAAAGGAACAGGTGAAAGATAACATCCTCTCTGCCGTAAAACCCGGTTCCATCGTTCTGCAACATGCTGGAGGCGGTGTAGGATCAAATCTGAACGGCACAATTGAGGCTTTGCCTGAAATCATTGAGGAACTACGTAATTGGGGATATGAACTGGTCACCTTGGACGAAATGCTGGGATTGCCAAAGGCCAAAGATTAAGATGACCGTGATAGAAATAAATGAGAATATTAAAAGGGTGCTGTTCATTCGCGAATTAGCGACTGGCAGACACCCTGTTTGAATTCATTTTAAATGTTATTTTCTCTCTACTTCAGAATGTACAGCTCGATATCCTGAAAACCAAATGAGCTTACAGACTGTTTGCTACCCGGGATAAAGATATCAATCCGGTGACCTTTGATTGCACCGCCCACATCACGTGCTGTGGCTACAAAAGCCTGTTTTGGCAATCCTGGATGGCTGTGACCAGTTACCAGTACTTTAGTTCCAAGTGGAATCACACTTGGATCAACTGCAATCGTACCCAGTTCAAGGTCATTCCCGAAATAATCGACTGCACCCCAGCCTCCATTTTCAGACGGATCTGCAGAGTATGCCGTTGCTTTTACGTTCACAGCTTTGCTGTAATCGAATGTTTTACCCCAGGCTTGAACCACTTTGTTATCTGCGTTAACGTCCAAGCTCGCTGTAGTAACAGTCTTCGCTTGGGTCTTGCTCTCCGTTGCCGCAGCGGCTGCAACATTGTTTGCCTTACCGGGAATCGTAATTTTCAAACCACCATAAATGTTGTAAGCCGAAATGTCGTTGTTTGCTTTAATTAACGTGTTGAGTGCTACTCCATATTGTTTTGATAAGGTGTAGAAGGTATCCCCTTCTTTGGCCACATGAACTGAATCGGCGTGTGCCGGAACGGCTTGAATGAGCATTGCTGTTGTCATTAATGCTACTGCTGTTTTGGCTATACGTTTCTTGTTAATCATGGTCTTCCTCCCTCATTGTGCCTGCGAAGTTAGTTGTCGGATTCGGATGAGGAGCCCACCCTATAGGTTCTTCGTTACATTTGAAACGTTATGTACCCAATTCACCCCAAGCAGTGTGCTGTAGATCTTCCCCCTGCACAATCTGCATCGTTACATCCCCCGCACTCCCTGTCCGGAAGTTTCGGCAGAGTTCAATATATCACAATTTTGTAACCTGAACTTGTAGTAATTCTTACCAAATGGTTTTTAGCTTGTAAGCATTTGTAAGAATACTGGTTAATTCAGAAAGTTTGGTTGACCCGATTCCTTTACATTTGGTAACAGAATAGTTACTTTTCCGAATCCATACGTCATTATTATCCATAAAAAATAGCGTTACCGACTCGAAGTCAGTAACGCTATTTGATCACATCGTTTAGAGTACTTTGGCAAGAAAATCACGTGTACGTGAATTTTTGGGTGCTCCAAACACCTCATCAGGTGTTCCCTCTTCCACAATAACCCCGCCATCCATGAACAGGATTCGGTCTCCCACTTCACGTGCAAAACCCATCTCATGGGTTACGATGACCATCGTCATCCCGCCTTCTGCAAGACGTTTCATGACATCCAACACTTCACCGACCATCTCGGGGTCCAGTGCCGAAGTTGGCTCGTCAAACAGCATCACATGCGGCTGCATGGCCAATGCTCTAGCAATGGCGATCCGCTGCTTCTGTCCACCAGACAGCTGATTCGGGAATGTATCTTTTTTATCGTACAAGCCTACGGTGTTAAGCAGATCAGCGGCAATTTTCTCCGCTTCCTGAGTGGATTGTTTCTTTACTTTAATCGGAGCAATCGTAATGTTTTGCTCTACCGTTTTGTGTGGGAACAGGTTGAAGTGCTGGAACACCATGCCCATTTTCTCACGAGTTGCGTTAATGTTATGCTTGGGGTCCGTGATTGACACGCCTTCAAAATCAATCTCTCCTGAGGTAGGCTGTTCCAGCAGATTCAGACAACGCAAGAACGTACTTTTACCTGAACCGGAAGGACCGATAACCACGACAACCTCACCTTTGCCAATCGTCACGTTAATGCCCTTAAGCACATCGTTATTACCATAAGATTTGTGTAATTGTCTAACGTCTATCACTTGCACTCAACTTCCTTTCCAGTCGTCCCAGCAGCTTGGACAAAATGAACGTCATTACAAAGTAGATGGCTGCTGCAATCAAAAATGGACTCAAGCCTTGGTACGTAATGTTCTTGACTACACTTGCCTGATACATAATATCCACCATACCGATAACGGAGATAATGGAGGATTCTTTGATGATAGTTATGAATTCATTACCGATCGCTGGTAATACAGCTTTGAAGGCTTGTGGCAATATGATATAACGCATCGCGGCGCCTCTTCCCATACCTAATGAACGCGCTGCCTCCAACTGACCACGATCCACACCTTGGATACCTGCACGGAAAATCTCCGCCAGATAGGCACCACTATTGATTGAAAGTGTAATGATACCTGCCTGAAGTGCAGTGAAGTTAATGCCAAAGCTCAGAGAAAAACCATAGTAAATAATCATCAATTGTACCAGCATCGGTGTGCCACGGATCACTTCAACGTATGCCGTACCGATCCAGCGCAAGATTGCAGCGTCATGCAAACGGAACAAACAGATGATCAATCCAATAATTACCCCGAAGATAACCCCAAGTGCAGACAACAGAAGTGTGTATCCTACACCTGTAGCATAGAAACTTTTGTACTCCCAGAATACTTGGAAAATATTTTGTGATTTGTTCGCTTTATCCGCCATCAAGAGGCTGGCGTCCGTCACCATCTGATTGATTTTATCTTCGCTTTTCAGTCGCTCCAGTGTTCCATTTACTGCAGCTAGCAGCTCGGTATTACCTTTACGAATCCCGATTGCCGCTTCTGCTTGCTCTTCGTCCGGAACAGCAGCAGCAAGTCCAATGATATCGTCCAGATAACCTGCAGCAACGGTATCTTCAACGATTGCCGCATCAATGCGTTTTGTTTGCAGTTGAAGCACGATATCCGAGATTTTATCCAGCGCAGTAAGCTTCGCTCCTGGAATACTCTGTCCGATCGTTTCCTGAATGGAGCCTTTCTGAACGCCAATCTTCGCATTTTCAAGTTCTGCCATAGTTGGATATTTGTCTTTATCCACATTTCGAACCATAATCACTTGTTTTGATTTATAATAGGTGTCGGAAAAATCGATACTTTTCTTCCGCTCATCCGTCGGCGTCATACCTGAAATCACCAGATCAACACGCCCGCTCTGCAATGAAGGCAGAAGACCGTCGAAGCCCATATCCTCAATCACAAGCTCAGCGCCAAGATCTTTGGCAATCTCTTTGGCGATCTCAATATCGAAGCCGACAATTTCATCTTTGCCATTAATCACTTTATGGAATTCATATGGTGCAAAATCGGCACTTGTACCGAGCACCAGCTTTTTACTGCTTGAATTATCTGTAGTTCCACTTGCAAGTGCCACAGGAACGGCAGTCGTCAGCAGAATAACAAAGGTCAACAGCATCATGGTGTAACGACTTATTAATTTCAACCTTTTTCTCTCCCCTTACAATACTTTGTATGCTTCTCATGTTGATGACTGAGTCATTATAAAGTACAATGCATGATTATGCAATGCATTTTGACAATACAAATCTTGACTTGTTTCTGAAAAAATAAAGCAAACATGATATAATCAATGAATTATTTTCATTTTTGCATAAGGAGTTTACTAATGACAGCTAACAAATCACAAATTCTGACGGTTATTGATCAATATGCTTCCCGTTTTAAAGCCATTTCATCATATATCGGTGCCAACCCCGAACTGGGAAATGAAGAGTATCTCGCTTCTGCCCGTTTGAAAGAAGAACTGCTCTTCCACGGTTTCACTGTAGAGGCTCCAATCCTGGGACTGGAGACAGCTTTTATCGGAACCTATTCAGCCGCCAAATCCGGCCCTACCATTGCTTTATTGTGCGAATATGACGCCTTGCCGGAGATCGGTCATGCTTGTGGTCACCATCTGATCTGTATGATGAGTCTTGGGGCCGCTGTTGGGATAAAATCTATTCTGGATGAAGTAGGTGGAACCATTAAAGTGTTTGGTACCCCCGCTGAAGAGACACGTGGTGCCAAAGTTCCGATGGCTGAAGCAGGTTTGTTCGATGACTGTGACGTCGCTCTCATGGCGCATCCATATTATGCCTACGAAAAGTCAGGCAGCTCGCTGGCTATTGATGCTGTGCAATTTGAGTTCCATGGCCGATCTTCACATGCTGCTGCAAGTCCGCACGAAGGCATTAATGCTCTTGATGCCGTCATTCAAACGTTTAACGGAATCAATGCATTCCGGCAACAAGTGAAAAGCACCGTCCGGATTCATGGTGTGATCAACAACGGAGGTCAGGCAGCAAATATCATTCCTGACTATGCTTCTGCGCAATTTTATGTACGGGCAGCAACTCGCAAAGAACTGAATATCCTCACTGAACGTGTGATTCAGATCGCTGAAGGTTCTGCTCTCCAGACAGGTTGCAAGCTGGTGACATCCAACTATGAAACGTCGTATGATGAGATGGTTACCAATGAAGCATTCTCAGCTGCGTTTAGTCAAAATCTGATGGAACTTGGTATCCCGCAAGAAGAGATTGTGAGTGGTAATGATCACGGCTCTATGGACATCGGTAACGTTTCCCTGAAATGTCCTGCAATCCATCCCTACATCCGTGTTGTGGATGAGGTTCATACACTGCACTCCATAGCCTTCCGTAACCTTGCACTACAGGAGCGTGCGCTGGATGGCATGATTCTGGGAGCCAAGGCACTTGCAACAACAGCCTATGACGTACTGAGCCAGCCAGAGCTGCTTCAAACCATCCGCACGGAGTTCGAGCAAACTATTCGCTAAAATTCACTTTCAACATGATATAGGGGTGCCCTGAACAATCTTGAATTCCAAGCTGTTCAGGGCACCCTTTTTTCTAAATTAGCTGTAAGTATATTCAGCACAAAGCTGGAAATGCTGTGAAAGAAACCTTTGAAAACGATGAAAATAATACATTTTATTACAGTAAATGTGATTCATTTGCTGGCTAACTTGGTTAATTATAACTATAACTTATCCTATATTCAGGAGGTGCTGTCATGCTGCTCGAAGCCATGTATCATGTTCCTCGTGACAAATGGGCTTATGCTTATAATTCGTCTACCATACATCTGCGCGTACGAACCAAACGTAATGATGTGCAATACGTGACTGCACTGACCGGAGATAAGTACGATTGGAATGGAACGTACAAGGAAATTCAATTGGAGAAGGCTGCTTCTGATAACATGTTTGATTATTGGGAAGCTGCCGTCAAGCCACAATTCAAACGTCTCACCTATATATTTCGGATAACTGCTGGTTCAGAAGATGTGTTTCTAGCGGATAATGGAATTCATTATGAGACCCCCTATCCAACTGGAGGATATTATGAGTTCTCGTATATACATGAAATTGATGTGTTTAAAGTGCCCGAGTGGGCCAAAGAAGCCGTCTTTTATCAGATCATGACGGAACGGTTTGCTAATGGAGATCCCAAGCTGAATCCAAAAGAAACCCATGACTGGGGTGGCAAACCTGAGTTGGACAATTATTTTGGTGGAGATCTGCAAGGTGTGCTGGATCATCTGTATGACTTAACTGAACTTGGCGTGAACGCCATTTACTTTACCCCGTTATTCCAGGCCAATTCCTACCACAAATACGACACGATTGATTATAAAAAAGTCGACCCTCATTTCGGTGATAATGCCCTGCTCAAACAATTGACAGAAGAATGTCATCGCCTGGGCATACGTGTCATGCTTGACGCGGTGTTTAACCATTGCAGCGAAGACTTCCCTCCTTTTCAAGACGTTCTCCAGAATGGAAAAAACTCTAAGTATGCCGATTGGTTCCACATCAATGAATATCCGCTTCAGATCAAGGATGGTATACCAACCTATGATACATTTGGGTTCTATGGCAACATGCCCAAGTTCAATACAGCCAACCCTGAGGTTAAGGCATATCTACTTGATGTAGCTGAGTACTGGATCAAGGAAATTAAGCTGGATGGGTGGCGTCTGGATGTAGCAAATGAGGTGGACAACCATTTCTGGCGTGATTTTCGCAAAGTTGTTAAGGCAGCGAATCCTGACGCCTACATTGTTGGTGAAGTATGGAGCGATTCCTTAACCTGGCTCATGGGAGATCAATTCGATTCCGTCATGAATTATCCATTTGCCGACAAAGTGCTTCAGTTCTTCTGTGGTTCAATGGACGGTTATAACTTTGCCAACGAGATGGGTTCACTGATTATGCGCTATCCGCAACAAACCAACGAAGTGATCTTTAATATGCTGTGCAGCCACGATACCCCACGACTGCTCACCCGGTTAGGAGAAGACAAACGACGATTAAAATTATCGGTTGTATTTCTTTTCACCTATATCGGTACACCTTGTATCTTCTACGGCGACGAAGTTGGGATTAGTGGTGATGCTGACCCGGATTGTCGAAAATGCATGGAATGGGACCCGGCCAAGCAAGACAGAGAATTGTATGATTTCTATCGTCTGATGATTGATTTACGCAAAAGTAATGAAGCCCTGCGCAAAGGACGCTTCCGATTCCTCAAGGCTGATCACAATGATCCCTGTATCGTGTACGAGCGTGTGGATGACAACCTTCACTTTACCGTATGGATGAACAATACACCTCAAGATCGAACGCTTTCTCATCCTATGGAAACAAAAGACTGGAAGGATGCATTAACTGAAGAACCTGTCTTCCCAACCGATGGAATGATGAATATAAAGCTTGACCCCTATGGGTATCGCATTTTGTACAGACAGCTTGATCCGGCAACTATCCAACACAACTGAGGTTTAAATTCTAAACAGTCATATAAAAGGAAAGAAAAACACTTCCACCGTCTCAGATGATACTTCATTCTGAACTTTGGAAGTGTTTTTTTGGATGAGAAAAAGCCACAGCATCATGTGCTGTGACTCATTCAAGACTACATCAATTTACAGGGTCAAGTGTGATCCGACGATAAATATCCATATATTCTTCAGCTGAGACATTCCAGCTGTATTCTCCGCCCATTGCATTTTTCACAATTTTCTTCCAGTGTTCTGGCTGTTTGTAGATCTCCTCAGCACGCCGAATGGTACTCATCATGTCATGAGCGTTAAAGCTTGTGAATGAGAAACCATTACCTTCTCCAGTAAACTCGTTATATGCCTGCACAGTATCGTTCAGACCGCCTGTTTCCCTTACGAGAGGCACACTACCGTACCGCAGAGCCAGTAACTGACTAATACCACACGGTTCGAATCTGGACGGCATCAGGAAGATATCACTGCCTGCATAAAACCGACGGGATAATCCGTCGTTGAACTTGATCTGTGCAGACATTTTAAGTGGATAACGATTCGCGGCTTCACGGAACCAGTGTTCATAGGACTGCTCCCCTGTTCCAAGTACAGCGAATTGAATATCATCATAATACAACAATTCATCCAGGATACGGCAGACCAAGTCAAGTCCTTTGGAATCCACAAGCCTTGTGACCATGACCATAAGAGGTGCATCAGGACGAACAGGAAGTCCAAGTTCCTTTTGCAGCTCAATTTTGTTTTCCGTTTTCTTGGACAGACTTGTTCTGTATTTCACCGGGATCTTGGTGTCTGTAGCCGGGTTGTAGCTCTTGGTATCAATGCCATTTACAATCCCGCTGAATCGATCTCCAAGTGAACTAAGCAGTCCGTCCAGACCGTATCCGTAATAAGATGTTTTCACTTCCTGTGCGTAAGTTGGACTAACGGTTGTTACATGGTCAGCGTAGACAATTCCAGCCTTCAGGAAGTTGACATTACCGTAATATTCGGCTCCATCCACGGTGAAATATCGATCGTCCAGCTCAAGGATATCACTGAATAACTCATGCGGGAATACCCCTTGATACAACAAGTTATGTATGGTGAATACCGTACGAATATCACTGTAGAATGGATCGTGTCTGTAGTGTGCTTCAAGCACCAAAGGAATCATTCCTGCATGCCAGTCATGACTGTGCAACACGTCAGGCTTGAACTCAATCTGTGGCAACACTTCTAGAACTGCACGGTTGAAGAAGGCGAAACGCTCGCCATCATCCATATAACCGTACACTCCATCACGCCCAAAATAATACTCATTATCCACAAAATAGACTGGAATTCCATCATGAACCAGCATTTCTATTCCACAATAGGGCCTGCGCCAGCCAAGAGGCACATCCGTTGTAATTACGGGCTGTAATGCGTCTTTATACTCATCGGGAATCCCCTTGTACTTAGGCATAATCACCCGCACATCTGCCCCGCTCTTCTTCAATGCAAACGGGAGAGCACCGATTACGTCAGCAAGGCCTCCTGTTTTGATAAATGGATGTACTTCAGCAGCAGCAAATAGAATATTCATGCCTTTGTCCTCCTCTTCGGTTTGAGCGTGTTGCTTTCCTTTTTATTCTTCGTTTTTGAACTGACGGAAGTTATACTCGCAGGTGATTCATCCGTTTTCCGACGTGTGTTCTTTTTTAGAATCACGATGCTAAGCGGAGGTAATACCAATTCGAGACTATGCGGATGCCCATGAAAAGGAATCTTTTCGGTAGGCAGTTGCATATCATTAGTAATGCCTGAACCGCCGTACACGGAATGGTCACTGTTCAGAACTTCGGTATACATACCGGGACGCATGACACCAATCCGGTAACGCTCCCGCTTGACCGGCTGAAAGTTAATAAGCACAAGGAGTGTATCCGCAGGTTTTTTTCCTTTGCGTACGTATGAAATGACACTCTGGTCCTGATCATCCGGAGTGATCCATTCATAACCGTCTAGGGAATGATCAAGCTCCCACAAAGCTTTTTCACTCAAGTACAGGTTAGACAGCTCACGCTCAAACTTATGCAAATTGCGGTGACTGTCATAATCCAGCAAGAACCAATCCAGTTGATCCTCATCTTTCCATTCGATGAACTGGCCAAAGTCTCCACCCATAAACAACAGCTTTTTCCCTGGGAAAGTCATAAAATAGCCCAGAAAAGCACGCATGCCGGCAAATTTCTGCTCATAGGTTCCTGGCATCTTGTCGAGGAGCGACTTTTTGCCATGAACAACCTCGTCATGTGACAGAGGTAGCACATAATTTTCAGCAAAGGAGTATACGACCGGGAAAGTCAGCAAATGATGTTTGGAAGGACGCTCATGAAAATCAGATTCCATGTAATCAAGCGTATCGTTCATCCAGCCCATGTTCCATTTGTAGTTAAAACCCAGACCACCTTCATCTACAGGTAAAGTCACCATTGGCCATGCACTGGATTCTTCAGCCATCATCAATGCATAAGGGAAATACTTGAACACCGTCTCATTCAGCTGCTGCAAAAAGGCTACAGCTTCCTTGTTCTCCAGACCACCTTCATCATTGGTACGATATTGTCCTGGCTGCTTCTCAAAATCAAGCCGTAGCATACTCGTAACCGCATCAACACGGAGTCCGTCAAAATGATACATCTCCATCCAATATAATGCATTGGAGATCAGAAATGAACGAATCTCAGGTTTCGAGTAGTCAAAGCTAAGTGTGCCCCAGCCCGGCTTCTCTGCTAACATCGGATCTGCATACTCATACAAAGGCGTACCATCAAACATACGCAACCCATGAGCGTCTTTGGCAAAATGTGCAGGTACCCAATCCAGCAATACGCCAATCCCGGCCTGATGTAGTGTATCCACTAGATACATCAGATCTTTTGGATGCCCATAACGACTGGTTGGCGCATAAAACCCTGTGTTTTGGTAGCCCCACGAAAGGTCATATGGATGCTCACTGAGGGGCATCATTTCAACATGTGTATATTTCATTTCTAATAAGTAAGGAACAAGCAAATCAGCCATCTCGCGATAACTATAGAGGCTTCCGTCTTCTTTGCGCTTCCAGGTTCCCATGTGCATTTCGTAAATATGTAGAGGTTTGTTATACATGGCACGTTGTTTGCGTCTCCAGGCTCCATCATTCCATTTGTACCCTTCGATTGAACTGGTGACAGAGGCTGTCTGAGGTCGAACCTCTGCTTGAAACGCATATGGGTCCGCTTTGAGCAATTCTGTTCCATCTTCCGTTAATATACGGAACTTGTATAAAGTTCCTTCGCTAATTTCCGGAAAAAAACGACTCCAAAATCCTGATTCGGGTATCTTATATAAAGGTTCCTTTTCGCCTTTCCATTCATTGCGGTCCATAGCCAGTCCTACTTCTACGGCGTTTGGTGCCCACACGGTAAAGCGATACCCCTGAAGGCCATCGCAAGTCTCAGGTTGCGCGCCCAACATTCGATAACTGTGATGAAGGTTACCTTCATGAAATAAATAAATATGCTCCGGCAATATGTCCGGGTGTGCTAACGGTTGAATGGCCAAGAGATCACCTTCTTCTCAAGAAAATAGATATAACAGTAACCATTACCCCATTCTAGCCAAGTTGAAAAGAAAAATGCGGTGAATTAGAAAATGTTGTTCATTTTCAGAATTTTTACAGTAACAATCGTTTCATCTGCTCTACTTTGCGTTAATGATGTACTACAATGCACAATATTTTGGGAGGGAAACGATTATGTTTAATAAAGATTGCATCGCTATGCTGTTGGCGGGAGGAGAAGGGAAGCGATTAGCCCCTTTAACCTCAAGTCTCGCAAAACCCGCTGTACCGTTTGGCGGGCACTACCGGATCATCGATTTTCCTCTCAGTAACTGCGTAAACTCAGGGATCGATACTGTAGGAGTATTGACGCAGTACCAAGCGGAATCTTTACACGATCACATCGGTGGAGGAGAACCATGGGGACATGGTAACTCAAGTGAGGCAGGAATCTCCTTGCTTCCATCTTATCATACAGGAAATGACGAATACTTGGGAACGGCGGATGCTATTTATAAAAATATCGACTATATTGACCAACAAAACCCCGAAAATGTTCTAATTTTGTCGGGTGACCATATTTATCATATGAATTATCGCGATATGTTGGAGGCTCATCAAGCCAATAATGCCGCAGCAACGATTTCAGTTATGGAAGTTCCATGGGATGAAGCACATCGCTTTGGGATCATGGCTGCCGATGCGGATTTGCGTGTAACCGAGTTTGCCGAGAAACCGGCTGAACCAAAAAGTAATCTGGCTTCAATGGGCATTTACATGTTCAAATGGGATTATCTGAAACGCCATCTCTTGCAAGATGCCGCTAACCCTGAATCCAGCCATGACTTCGGTAAAGATGTTATTCCTCAAATGTTGAACGAAAATAATCCCCTCTTTGTCTATAACTTTAATGGTTATTGGAAAGATGTAGGTACGGTTAAGAGCCTTTGGGATGCACATATGGATCTGTTACACAACGAGGAAGACTGGAGTCTGCAAAAAGAAAACTGGCCGATGTTTACTCGCGACTGGCGCTCCAAACCAAGTGCTTACAAAGCAAGACATACAAAGATCGAACATGTTACTTCCATGATTCACGACTCTTGTGCAATCGAAGGTCGTTCAGAACGTTCCGTTATCTTCTGCGGTGCAGAAGTGGGTAAAGGTTCTGAGGTTAAAGACAGTGTTGTTATGCCTAACGCACGCATAGGCCGTGGGGTTCACATCGAACGTGCCATCATCGGTGAAGGTGCAATAATCAAGGACGGTGCAATCGTTAAAGGTACGGCGGATGAAATTGTGGTCGTTGGACCTAACGAGATCGTCTCTGCCAAACCGGCTGTCCGTACGCAACCTGTTCGTATGTTGAAAGAAGTATATGAGAAAAGTGGGCGCCTGCGCGCTGGTGAACTTTCTTCATAATGAAGTAAACATAATATGAAAAAGGCGAGCCTCAGATGGCTCGCCTTTTTTGGTGTTGATATGGATATTATAAAGCGTACATGCTCGATCATCAGATAGAAAAATCTCTTATCTTTTGAAACCTTAAGACTTTTCTAGATCTGATTTTGTATCGCTAGCATCACTAGCTGTTCGCTCATCTGTGACTTCAGCATCACCAGACGCGGTTACAGATTCTTCTGGACCCATCTCCTCAGCCACAGCCGGTAACGTAACCGTAACGGTTGTACCAGATCCAAGTTCACTCTGCATCGTGATCGTTCCCTCATGCAGTTCTACCAGTTCTTGCGTAATCGCAAGACCCAGTCCCGTTCCCCCATTTTGATGATTCACCTGGAAGAAGCGGTCCCGTACTTTGATTAGGTGTTCTTCACTAATTCCGATACCGGTGTCCTGAACAGCTGCAATGATCTGACCATTCTCCTCTTTGACCGACAAGAAGATCCAGGAATTCTCATGTGAAAATTTGATCGCATTATCCACAACATTCAGGAAGACTTGTTTCAGTCTGTTACCGTCTCCATGGACATTATAAGCACGAGTCTCGTCCGTTTCCAACTTGAGATGGACCTGTTTTTGTTCCGCTTTGGCCCAGACATTCAACATCGTTTCCTGTACAATTTCACGAATGTTGACGGTTCCTTTGACCAGCTTCATCTGATTCTGCTGCAATTTGGAGAAATCCAGCATCTCTTCAACAAGTCCAATCAGTCGTTCGGTTTCCTTGGAGATAATACCCATACCGATACGGGTTTCTTCCGGATCATAACCGCCTGAATCGAGTGTCTCACTCCAGCCCTTAATACTGGTCAGAGGTGTTCTTAATTCATGTGAGATCGAAGAGATAAAATCATCTTTGATCTGATTACTGCGCACGATTTCATGTGCCATGAAGTTAAGTGTTGATGCCAATTCGCCCAGTTCGTGCTTATAATTCCCCTTAACCCTGACATCCAGCCGTCCTCTAGCCATTTGGGCAGATACTGCGGTGATGTTGTTAATTGGACGTACAATGGAATTTGCCATACCAATACTGATGATCAACACTATAGCAAGCACTCCAACACCGACGGCAGCGGCGAGTAGTCCCATATTCAACAGCTTTGAATTCACATCTTCAAGTGATGTCAGATATCGAATAACATAAGTATTTTCGCCGCCCAGATCAAACTTGTGTGAAACGGCCATGACAGATTCTCCAGTACCTGGTTGTCTTCCAATCCAGCGTCCCATATCCCCATTCAGAGCCTGCATAATATCACTGGTTTGCAGCACAGCACGGTCAGATTCAAAAGCAGTCGAACTCGCCAATACGCGCCCGTTCAGATCCAAAATTTCCAATTCAGTATTGGACAATGCCAAGTTCACAAGGAGTCTAGACAGATTATTGCCATCCTCCGTAGTATTCTCACGAGCGATCGGCTCGAAAAAGTCCTTTGAATTAGAAATGTGGGTACTAATCGTATTGTAGATACTCTCATAATAATACCTTTGAACTGCCAACATAAATACGAATTCGACCAACAGCAGAGCGAGAAAAACTACAAAGAAATAATGTAGTACGATCTGCCGAGTAATGCCTTTTTTAATCATTGCTCCCGGCCCTTCCATTTGTACCCGTGACCCCATACTGTCTGCAGGTATTCGGGCTCGGAAGGATTGTTCTCAATTTTCTGACGCAGACGACGAATGTTGACATCCACAATTTTGGGATCACCCATGTACTCTTTGCCCCATACGTGATCTAACAACACATCGCGGCTGAGCGGTGTATTTTCTTTTTCCAGGAAAAACTGAATCAAGGAAAACTCCGTTGGAGTCAACTCAATGGCTTCATTCTGTTTTTTGAATTGCTTCGAGATCAGGTCCAGTGAGAATGGCCCGGACTGGAACGTAACCTTTGCCGCAGTTTCCCGATGCACGTTCACTCGACGCAATAAAGACTGAATACGTGCAATCAACTCGGTTGGGCTGAAAGGCTTGCTGACGTGATCATCTGCACCAACGGAGAGTGCGTACACTTTATCCTGTTCCTGAACTTTCGCGGTCAAAAAGATGATGCCCAGACGTTCATTGGTTTCACGGATCCGTCGACACACCTCGAATCCATCAATACCTGGTACCATGACATCCAGCAGAGCCAGATCAATATCCGGTACTGTCTGCAGTATGCGAAGCGCTTCATGACCGTCACCCGCTTCAAGCACTTCGAATCCGTTTCTCTTTAAATTAATCACTATAAAACTGCGGATGGATTCTTCATCCTCAAGAATAAGTACTTTACTCATTAAGTTCTCCCTTTCTATTCAGCTGAGAAGTATTGCTCAGTGCATCTTTACCCGCCTCTGATTGTGCTACTCGTGAAGCAATAACTCGATCTTTGGTACGCGTAATTTCCTTCCAGCTTTTACCCTTCTCCTGTTCCCACTTGGAAAGGGTGAAATATTTGATCTCAGCTACGGTTTCGTCCGTATCAATCATTTTAAATCGAATATATTTTTCCTTTTCCGATTTGGTGTCAATAGTGATCTTACCGTACCACTCTGGCTTGAGGTTAAGATGGAATAAATCAGCATCATCCCGGAATTGGAATGAGACAAATTTCTTGCTATCTTTGCCATCCCACTGATAATAGGTGTAAAACCACAACCGAGAGTCAAATACGTAATGCTCCCAACCTTTTGGAGTCTCTTTAAGTCCAAACTCAATAATACCATCATTATCGACATCACCGCTTAAAATTTTGTCATCTCTATACGTTTGATCCGGTGATT
This sequence comes from Paenibacillus sp. FSL M7-1414, assembly GCF_038003195.1. Taxonomy (NCBI): domain Bacteria; kingdom Bacillati; phylum Bacillota; class Bacilli; order Caryophanales; family Paenibacillaceae; genus Paenibacillus; species Paenibacillus sp. FSL M7-1414. The sequence continues at coordinate 3,957,536 of NZ_JBBOOS010000001.1, forward strand.
TGAAAGCATTGACTAACTTGTTATCTTTAACATACATAATTTGCGAGAAGGAACTCCGATCATCCAGCTCGGCATCCAGTACAATGCCCATCTGTCCTTTGGCGATCTCTCCGCCCAGAGCATTATAAACTTCTTTAACGGTATAATCGGTCTGCACCCGATCAACTTCCTTGAAGCTGCCATCTTCATACTGGTATAACGCAATCGATGCAAAACCGCTGTTGTTCAGCGAAATGATAACAAAATCACTTTTACCATCTCCGCTCAAATCCAGCGTGTTCCCCTGCGCATCATCAATGATATATTGATTATACGGAACTCCACCCAAGACCTGCTCCAGTGCCCCGCCCTTGTAGGAATATGCAGTCAAGGCTTTCTGCTCCTGCAAACTTACACCAAGAATAATATCCGGATTTCCGTCATTCGTAATATCCAATACTTTAAAGGATTGCAACTCATTTCCCGGCACATCAAATGTAAGTTTTTTAACCCATGTGCCTCCCTGCTCTTCCAAAATCATGCCATGGATTCGCACATTCTCATTTGGTGTCTCATAAAAAACAATCGCTTCCCGAGTTCCATCCCCATTCAGGTCTTCCACCCGAATCATGCTGGTATTATTCATATCCTTGGGACGAATCAATGTACTCTCTGGCGGCAGTTTAACCTGAACCACGTTGTACAGTTTCTCCTTATCGGTGGACATCATTGGTTTTCTCATCAAACCCTTGGGGTCACTTATGACTGTGCATCCGCTTAGAACAGAACCAAGCATAATCGCCATAGTTCCTGCTGCTACAAAGCGTCCCCACCGTGAATTAAACAATCTCATCACTCTTTTCAATAGTTTAAATCTGGTTTTTTTCTTGCTGTGTCAGTCTTCGTCCACGAATATCAAAAGCAATCTTACCTTCTGCCAATCCCCAGATCCGTGTGGCATGTTTCTCAGCAAGCTCAATAGGCAGTACTGCAATGACTGTTGCACGTTCTTCTTCACATAATTTGCGCAGCGTTTCCAGCACCGAATCTGCTGTGTGAGGGTCAAGACCAATCACTGGTTCATCGGCCAAAACGACTTTGGCACCATGAGCAAGTGCTCTTGCAATAGCAACACGCTGCTTCTCGCCACCACTGAGCTTCTCTGCTATTTGATGTGCTTTATCAAGTAATCCCAATCCTTCGAGATAATCCATAGCACCCATATAATCATCGGAACGTACCATACCGGTTACCATTCTCCATACGGGAGTCTGACCCGATCGTCCGATTAATACATTTTTAAGGGCAGTACGTCTAGGAAATAATTCTGGATTTTGTTCCAAGTATGCCCATTCCCGTTTGATTTTCCGTTTTCCAGACCAGCCTTCTTTCAAAATCTCGGCGCCATCCACCGTAAACCGGCCTGAATCCCATTTTTCCATCATGGCCAAACATTTAAGCAACATGCTTTTACCGCTACCGCTTGAGCCAACTACAGCTATCATTTCACCCTGTTGCATATCAAATCGAATATCCCGTAGAACGGGAACGCGGTCCACGCCAACGGATTTACTCAAGTTCTCTACTCTGATCATCGCGATGTCTCCTCTTGTCCATGTTTTTCCCTACCACTAGTGTACTCGGAAATGGACATCAATTTCCATGCGAACACCAGCTTCTATTTTAACACAGATTCGAACTCAGGTTTACGACGAAATAATATACCTGCCAAGCCGAAAAGAAGGTAAAGGATTCCGAGCAAGGTGAACATGCTTCCGGGTGAAATCCAGTTGATCATCTGACCACCCAGATTCGGTCCAATAATACTTCCAATCGTGAAATGAAAGGATGCCACAACGTTGGCTGCAGGCAGTAACACCTTAGGCAAAATGTCTGCGGCGTAGGCCAGGCCCAGTGAGAAAAAGGAGCCGACCAGGCCGCCTGCGATTGTTAACAATACAAGCGTCCACCAGAAATGCGTACCTGCGACTGGAACCAGCATGAAGATGATTCCCCCGCTGATGCCCGCAAACATCAATATCTTCTTCCGCCCATATCGGTCACTCAACATTCCGAGAGGTAATTGAAGGAACAAACCTCCAATCCCGATAAAAGGAAGCAACGACGAAATCTGATTGGTATCGAATCCAATACGTAGCCCATACACGGGGAAGTTACTATTCATACCCGCTTCCATATATCCGTATAAGAGTGCTGGTAAAAGTGCATACCAGGCCCATGCCAGACTACGACGGAAGCGACGTTCAGGCAGTTGGCCATGCTCTGCTTTTTCCGGTTTTGTATCCGGAAGCTTCATTAATACCAGTATAAGCACTGCTGCTATACAGATGAATAAGACCCAGAAAGGGACAGCATCACCGAAGCCAAGCAGCTTAATTCCCAGCGGACCAATACTGAATCCCAGCCCGTAGGACATGCCATATAGTGATATGTAGCGTCCACGCTTTTCAGGAGCGGTAACAAGTAGCACCCAGAGCTGAGCCGCATAATGAAGTGCGCTATCTCCTATTCCAACGATCAGACGCAATATGAACCATATTTTAATATCTGGTAAATACGGAAATAGTATTAAAGGGACCATGACTAATATCAGGCCACCTACAATCAACTTTTTGAAACCGAATGCACCCAGTAGTCTCTCCGCAACGAGAGTCATGGCAAAAGAGCCAATGTACAACGCGGCGGCGTTTAATCCGTTTAAACCTGGTGAAACCCCTTTTTGCTCCAAAAAAATCGAAAGCACAGGCAGCAAAAGCCCCTGACTTATTCCCGCCACCACAATAACCGTAATCAAAATGAGATAGTTGGCTGTCGAGTGTGATAGTTTGGGACGAGTAATCGATGACACGAATTCATTCCTCCTGCGAGCACACAAAGAAAAATCGCCATCGCTGACGACTTTTGTATGGTATACATATGGTTTTAAACTGCTATTCAAAGATCAGGGCTTTGCCCCGGACTTGAACATTATAGTGGACAACGCCCTGCAAAACAAGCCATAATAGAGGTTGTTCAAAAAGTTCACTTTTGATTACGAATCATGCCTAGTGGCATCATCAGCTTCGAAGATGAAATTCAGCCGAAATGTCCGTTGCTCACGTAGTTTTGCTACGCTCCGCTACTCCATTTCCATCTTCTTGGTACTGAAAACCAGACTTTTTGAACACGCACTAATCGTACTTAAGTCGCTGCGTACATTTAGATGTGACGGGAGGATTCTGCAACAATATGGCTTATCATGTGAAAATTGATGTTTCACCGATATATGAAATGCTTAATAGTTTTCTGGTTTATGTCACGAAAAAATGGATTCAGCATCTGGATATTGGTCCTGAATGGATTCTGGAAGTGGAAGGCAAACTAAGTTCCAATGTACGAGCTGCGCTCGCACCTGCTGCCACTTGGCCTTTTGATGATTTTGATGTTTTGTTTGCATGGGCAGCCTATCAAAATGATACATCGGAGAATCGTGATTTCCTGGACATGCTTGCCGGAATGACAGCGGAAGACCTGTTTGCACGTGTGTCTCCTCTTCTGCCCGCTCTTACAATAGAAGAATCAACGCGCATTCGGAACAGTTATGTCCCATTATTGCGACTATGGGATGAACACTACTGTCAGAGTATGAGCGAAGATCAGCGTGTGTGGCTTGAAGAAGATGCCGAAGAAAAAAGCATTTTGCTTGATAAAATGGGACCTGAACTTCTTATTGAATATGCTACAGCCGGTGTTCTTGTTGAACCGATGCCTGGACTGAACGAAGTCATCCTCTTCCCAACGGTGCACAATCGTCCTATTAATATGTACTGCTTCTATGAGGGTATGATGATCATGCAGTATCCCGTAGATGCACCTGAAGAGAACGAAGACCAGCCACCAACATGCCTTTTACGTTTCACCCATGCCCTGGCTGATCCCGAAAGACTTCGCCTGCTTCGTTACGTATCGGATGAACCCAAGTCTCTCGCTGAGATGTGTGAAGAACTGGGTAAAGACGAAGACACGGTCAAAGACCAGGTGATGGCGCTACGCATCGCAGGTCTGCTACGGACCCATCTGCTCGGAAGTAACCGTAAAGAGAAATACAGTATTCGGCCGGATGGCGTATCTGAATTAAATATGTTCCTGGAATCCTATATTCGCATTTAATTTAGTTGAATCATTGTGGATTTACTGGCTACAAGGAGTGAGTTAGATCATGAAAATAATGAAACAACATATTTTGTTTGACCTTGATGATACACTCGTATATTGCAACAAATACTTCAACCTGATTTTGGGAGAATTCTTTGAGAATATGCAAGAGTGGTTTGATGGACATTCTCTGACAACACAAGAGATTCGGGAAAAACAGCTGGAGATCGATGTAACCGGAGTGAACAAGCTTGGTTTTGCGAGTCATCATTTCCCGCAATCCCTGATTGATACCTATCGTTATTTCTCCGGCAAGTTCGCCAGATTAACCTCTCCCAGAGAAGAATCTTATCTGAGCAAGTTGGGTATGAGTGTGTACGATCAGGAGGTTGAACCCTACCCTCATATGGTTGAAACGCTTGAGAACCTCAAGGGTGCTGGACACTCCCTCTACTTATATACCGGCGGCGAAACCGTGATCCAACAGCGGAAGATTGATCAGATGAAACTCTCGGCTTATTTTGATGATCGGATCTATATCCGACAACACAAAAACGTCGAGGCACTGGAAGGCATTCTGTCTAACGGTCCGTTTGATCGTCGTGCAACTTGGATGATTGGCAACTCACTACGGACAGATATTATGCCTGCGGTAAAAGCCGGGATTCACAGCATATATATCAAACAACCGAATGAATGGCAATACAACATCGTAGAACTTCAGCCTAATCCGGAAACATCGATGTATACCATCACTGCACTGGAAGAGGTACCTAAAGTCATACACGAAAATATACAACAGCAGCAACAGAAAAGGACCCTTGGATAAGGGTCCTTTTGCTGTATGTTAACTGTTAACTAAGATCAAGCATCCTGTTTCTCACCAGATAATTTGCCTGTTACTACGTCCTGCAAAATAATACGTGCTTTCACCGTACTCCCGTCTTTTCGTTTGAAAGACAGCACTTGTGTACTGCCCTTCTCAATCAGCGATTTTAACATCGTACTGGTGATTTTTTTGCCCGCATACTCTTTCCAGACCACAAACGAACAGCCTTCCTTGAAACGTGAGCATCCATAACCCTTCTTGCCCTCTATAATCTGACCCGAGCAGCCGGGAGAAGGGCAAGGTGCCAGTAACTCTCTCACTCCAGATGAGCTCGCACTTGAGGACGGCGCCTTGGTGGTCGTGCTTTTCCCACTGCCAACTCTCGATGAAGATGCCGTAGCCTGACGAGACGTTTTTACAGTTGAACCGCCACTAGCCATCTTGGCAGATGTCCTTGTATTCCCGGCCTGCGTTCTGGCTCCCTTGCCTTTTCCCCTACCTCCACGCGAATCTTCCCCAAAAGCATCTGCTGGTGCCGGGGCTTGTACACGCACTTTTTCAATGATGGACAAGGTGAATTTCTTAACGTTCTCCATGAACTTGTCCTGACCCGCCTCACCTTTGGAAATCTGATATAACCTTCTTTCCCATTGCCCGGTCATCTCAGGTGAAGTTAGCAGATCTACACCCGCGCGACGAATCAACTCAATAGCTGTTCTGCCTTTGAGCGTTAACTGCATTTTCTTCCCTTGCAGCGTAATGTAACCTACGTTTTTGAGGCGCTCAATTGTAGCCGCACGTGTAGCCGGAGTACCCAGACCACTATCTTTCATCGCATCTCGCAGCTCTTCATTCTCGATCTGCTTGCCTGCACTCTCCATCGCTTTCAGCAATGTTCCCTCGGTATAACTTTTGGGAGGTTGAGTCGCCTTCTCCTTGAACTCACTCTTCGTACATTGAACAGGCAATTCAGGTTGTACAGCAAAAGCCTTGTCCGTCCACTCTTCAGCTTCCTCTTCCTCATTGCCGTTTTTCTTGGTCTTTTTCTTGCCTGCACCGCCCTGTTCCTGATCTCCAGAACCGAGAACCACTTTCCATCCGAGGGACAACAGCTCTTTGACAGATGTCTTAAACTGATGTTTCTCCACTTCGGTGAGCACGGTATGTTGCTTATACTCCGCCGGAGGATAAAAGTGAGACAAGAATCGTCTGACAATCAAATCATAGATGTTCTGCTCATCCTTGGATAAGGTACCTGGTCGCTTCAAAGTAGGTAGGATCGCATGGTGATCCTCAACCCTGCTCGGATTACATACCCCTTTATTATTCTTATGAACAAGCTCTGGCTTGGCCCCTTGTGCAAGCTCACTATAGGTACCATTTTTAAGCAGGTTTAGTGTTTTGTGCATACCTTCAATATTCTGTTCTGTAACATAGTTGGAGTTTGTCCGCGGATACGAAATCACCTTGTGTTTTTCATACAAGGCCTGTGCGATATCCAGTGTTTTTTTGGCACCATATCCGAACTTGGCATTGGCTTCACGCTGTAAAAGGGTCAGGTCATACAAACGATACGGATACTCCTTCGTCTGCTTTGCTTCGTACTTGGTAATCTGCCCTGTCTTGCCCTTCACACTGGCTGCAATGGCCTCTGCTGCCTCCGCATCGGTCAACTTATCTCCCTGACGCAGTCCCCGGTACTCGACACCTTCCTGCCGAAACCAGGCGGCTACTTCATAAAAGGTCTGTGACTGGAACGCTTCAATCTCTATTTCCCGATCGTAGATTAGCGCGAGTACCGGCGTCTGAACACGGCCTACAGACAACAATGCATTATGGCGGGTTGTAAACGCCCGCGAGGCATTCATCCCAATCAGCCAATCAGCTTCACTTCTGGCGCGAGCAGCATGGGTCAGATTTTCAAATTCAGAGGCATCCTTCAGACCATCAAAACCACGTCTAATGCTCTCTGCCGTCAGATCCGATATCCATAAACGCTTTACAGGCTGACGCAGCTTCAATTGCTGTTGTATGAGGGCGAAGATGTACTGACCTTCTCTCCCTGCATCGCAAGCATTAACGATCGCTGAAGCCCGTTTTGCCAGTTCTCCAATCATTTTAAGCTGATCTTTAGTCCTCGGATTGGGTACAATCTTGAACTGATCGGGTATGATCGGCAGGTCCGCTATATTCCAGCGTTTGTACTTTGTATCATAGGCATCCGGTTCAGCCAGTCCAAGCAAATGCCCTATCGCCCAAGTGATGATGTAATGTTCACCCTCCAGATACGTGCGATTGTTCTTGGCCTTTGGTTCTATGACGGCGGCAATGGTTCGACCCATGTCGGGTTTTTCCGCTATAACCAGTGTCTTCATCCGTCCATCTCTCCTCCTTCACCGTCCGCATGACGGCAAAAAGGGGCATTCCGCCGACGGAAGCCCCTTGCTTCTGAAACTCATTATATCAGATTTTGGATTCGGGAGCACCTTCCCGAAATGAATTATCCTGCTGCTTGTTCCTTTAATACATGTTTTTGTCTGCACTCTTTGCATACACCCTGGAAATCCAGACGATGATCCGTAACAGCAAAGCCATACTGACGCTCGATTTGTTGTTCCAAACGAAGCAGACCATCTTCCATAATCTCTTCCACTTTACCACATTCTGTACAGATCAAATGATGGTGGTGATGGGAACCGTCTGTACTTCGCAGATCAAAACGCGCAGCGCCGTCACCAAAGTTAATCTTTTCAACGACCTGAAGGTCACTCAGCAGTTCGAGAGTGCGGTATACGGTAGCCAATCCAATCTCAGGGAACTGCTCCTTAACCAGCAGGAATACTTCCTCTGCGCTAAAATGATCCTTCTCATGTTCAAGCAATACACGTACAGTAACTTCCCGTTGTTGTGTTAACTTATATCCTTTTTCAACCAATTGATTTTTAATGTGAAAGATCTGTTCTGAAATGGACTTGTCCCGGTTAGTTGCCATAGCAGGTCGCACCTCCGATTTATATTCATTGAAATTTACTTTTATCGTAGGGATTCATGGTTTCAGTTAATCCTTATTTATAATCATTATAATATAATAATAAATCTTTATCACTTAAAAAGCAATGATATTGCTCACACTTACATGAAATATGTAGTCAAATTGGTTAAAATAACAGCAAACAACCCTCGCTGATCGCGAAGGTTGTCATTGATATCTTGTTCTATACTTTTACACCAGAACCGAAGCACCCATCAAGTATTTGTCCACTTCACGAGCAGCCTCACGGCCTTCATTAATTGCCCATACAACCAAGCTTTGACCACGACGCATGTCACCTGCTGCAAATACTTTATCCACATTGGTGTTGTATTTGCCGTAACGTGCCTTAACGTTTGTGCGACGATCTGTTGCAAGTCCCAGTTGCTCGACCAACGTTTGTTCCGGTCCGTCAAAACCAATGGCAATCATGGCCATCTGAGCCGGGAATACACGCTCTGTACCTGGAATCGGCTGATAAATCTTGCGACCAGTCTCATCCACAATACGCTCGATCTGTACTGTATGCAATTCTTTGAGGTTCCCCTCATCGTCTCCAACAAATTTCGTTGTCATGATGGAGAACTCACGCGGATCTTGACCAAACAACGCTTTGGCTTCCTCTTGCGCATAATCAAGTGTGTATACGTTCGGGAATTGCGGCCAAGGGTTGTTAATGCGGTCACGCTCCATAGGCGCTTGTGTATGCGTACCGAATTGAGTGATCGTACGACAACCATGGCGCAGCGATGTAGCCACACAGTCAGATCCTGTATCACCGCCACCAATGACGATAATATCTTTATCTTTAGCGGACAGATATTGACCATCTTCCAGATTGGAGTCCAGATAACTCTTAATGCTGCCATTCAGGAAATCCATTGCGTAATGAACGCCTTTCAAGTCGCTGCCTTCAATATTGAATTCACGCGGCTTCGTTGCACCACCGCACAATACAACAGCGTCATATTCATCCACCAGTTGTTGTGCTGCAATATCTTTACCAATCTCGGTGTTCGTAATGAATTGAATGCCTTCTGCTTCGAGCAGATCAACACGACGTTGAACTACGTTTTTATCCAATTTCATCGTTGGGATACCGTACATCAGCAATCCGCCGACACGGTCCGAACGCTCATATACGGTTACCGAGTGTCCTGCTTTATTCAACTGAGCCGCAGTAGCTAATCCCGCTGGACCTGAGCCTACCACAGCTACACGTTTACCCGTGCGTTTTTCAGGAGGTTGGGGAACCACCCATCCTTCTTCGAAACCTTTTTCAATAATTGCTTCTTCAATCGTTTTGATGGTTACAGGCTGACCAATTAAGCCAACTGTACATGATCCTTCGCAAGGAGCTGGACAGACGCGACCTGTAAACTCTGGGAAATTATTCGTTTTGTGAAGGCGCTCAAGTGCTTCTCTCCACAGTCCGCGATATACAAGATTATTCCATTCTGGAATCAGGTTATGCACGGGGCAACCTGATGTGCCGCCAATCATATCTATACCTGTATGGCAATACGGGGTACCACAATCCATGCATCGTGCACCTTGTGTTCTGAGCTCTTCTTCAGCCATGTGTTTATGAAACTCTTCCCAATCCTTAATCCGCTCCGCTGGCTCACGATCTGTTGGCAGTTGACGTTTGTATTCCATAAATCCAGTAGGTGTAGACATCTTACGTTTTCCCCCATCCGTTCTTGTCTTAATCCCTTCATGTGCATGGTTCTATATGAAATGGATTACTCATTACTTGAGTTTTTGTATATTGTATCACAAAATCTTCTCGAAGATATTTCAATTATAGTAGCATTTACTGTGCTGAATATTAAATGGATTATCCGCATAATTATTTGTATTTTATACATCATATCTTTCAAGTCTACCCATGGTCAATACCCTTATTTTGGTGTTAAATGTGGTTTTGAACTGCGAAATCTGGTGTGTGTTACAGAAATAAAAGGTCGAAACGTTAAGTGAATGTTAGATAATTTGTCATCAAATCCAACATATTTTGCTATAAATCGTTCTCAATTCCGAATATCAGACCTGTTTTAGGGCTTCACGACGTTAAACCCCCAAAACTTTTACACTTTTTTACTGTTTAATGCTTGGCCGTATGTATATTATACATAAATTCCAATTACTTATGTTATATTAATGTTATATGTATTCCAGTTTAAACAAGTGACTCATTTTTTTTATAAAGAAAAGACGCTGTTCACGAATATTTCGCAATCAGCGCCTCTCATCATACAAATACGACCGAAGTCAGGAATTTCTTATGCCCTATTTACCGTTTACGTTCGTAAAATTCAAATGTATACGCATGAACATTTTTTTCATCCTGTTCGCCTTCAATCTGTTCAATCAGTTCCCATTCGGACCAATCCACTTCAGGGAAAAACGTATCTCCCTCAAAATTCTCATGAATTTTGGTCACCACAAGACGATCTGCAAGTGGCAGGAACTCACGATACACTTGGGAACCCCCAATTACGCACAGTTCCTCACCTTTGGTTACACTCAGACCCTCCTCAATCGTATGTACGACTTCAGCCTGTTCCACCTTGTAGTTCAGATCTCTTGTCACTACGATATTACGACGCTGAGGAAGCGGCTTACCGCCAAAAGATTCCCACGTATTACGTCCCATGATAATGGTTTTGTTCAGCGTACGTTGTTTGAAAAAGGCCATATCCTTGGGTAAACGCCATGGAATCGAATTATTTAATCCGATCACCCCGTTCTCCCCCATTGCCCATACCAATTCAATACTCAAGGGTAATACACTCCTTCAATCCAAGTCTCTTGTCGAGATTGAACACATAATTAGACTGCAATTGGAGCTTTAATGCCCGGATGATGCTGATAGTTCTCAAACTCAAAATCTTCAAACTTATAATCAAAAATAGAATCCGGCTTACGCTTGATTACCAGCTTAGGTAAAGCATAAGGTTCACGCTCCAGCTGAGTTTTAACCTGATCAACATGGTTAGAGTAGATGTGAACATCCCCTCCAGACCAGATGAAATCACCTACCTCCAGATCACATTGCTGGGCGATCATATGAGTCAAGAGCGCATAACTCGCGATGTTAAACGGCAATCCGAGGAACGTATCCACGGAACGCATCGTAAGCATACATGATAATTTACCCTCTGCAACGTAAAACTGAAACGCAAAATGACAAGGTGGAAGCTTCATATTATTGATCTCAGCCACATTCCATGCGCTGACAAGGTGACGACGTGAATCCGGATTATTTTTGATCGAATCAATGACTGCAGCGATCTGATCAATTTTTTCTCCGTTTGGTGCTTCCCATGTGCGCCACTGCGAGCCGTATACCGGACCGAGATCCCCATTTTCGTCCGCCCAGTCGTCCCAGATCTTCACACCGTTTTCTTTCAAATAAGATATATTGGTATCGCCACTCAAAAACCACAACAGTTCATGAATAACCGATTTGAGATGAATTCGTTTGGTTGTTACCAGCGGAAATCCTTCGGAGAGATCATAACGGAGTTGTCTGCCAAATACAGATTGTGTTCCTGTTCCGGTACGGTCTCCTTTATGCACGCCGTTGTTCAGAATATCCTGCAATAAATCGAGATAGTTTTTCATGTTGTTATCCCCTCGCACTTCTTATTTGTTACCTATTCAGACTAAGACTGGCATACACCACATCACGTCCGATCATTTTAATATTGTATCATTTGAGCCTCTAGATAAAAAGGGCTTCCTCAAACATTATGCTATGTGTGACATTATAGTATAACATGTAAACCTTCACATGATCTCTCCCATTTTAAAACAAAAAAAGAGACGAATAACGCGTTAACGTCATTCGTCTCTTCTGATATACGTATAATGCCGGACGGATCCGAAGCTTAGATGATCTTAACGTGAGATGATGTGGATCGGGTGACCCATAACCAATTCCGCAGCTTCCATCACGATTTCGCCCAAAGTTGGGTGAGCGTGAATTGTGAGAGCCAGATCTTCCAAAGTTGCGCCCATCTCAATTGCCAAACCAAGCTCAGCAATCAAGTTGGAAGCTTCCAGACCTACGATTTGGCAACCCAATACAAGGCCGCTTTCTTCGTCAGCTACGATTTTCACGAAGCCTTCAGCATGGTTCAAAGATACAGCACGGCCGTTACCCGCATAAGGGAACTTGCCAGCTTTTACTTTGTAACCTTTTTCTTTAGCTTCTTTTTCAGTGTAACCTACGCTGGAACACTCTGGATCTGTGAACACAACAGCTGGCATACATTTGTAGTCAACTACAGATGGTTGTCCTGCGATTGCTTCAGCAGCCACTTTACCTTCATAAGAAGCTTTGTGTGCCAGAGCCAAGCCAGATACGATATCACCGATTGCGAAGATGTGAGGAATGCTAGTGCGACCTTGGTGGTCAACTTTGACAAATCCACGCTCGTCAACGTCAACACCAATCATATCGAGACCAAGTTCTCCATCTGTGTTTGGACGACGTCCAACAGTTACCAGCAGGTAATCCGCAGTTACTTCTTTGGACTCACCATTTACAGAGTACTTAACAGTTACATCTTTATCCGTTTGCTCAGCACTTTCAGCTTTTGCACCCGTTACGATTTCGATGCCTGTTTTCTTCATGTTTTTAGCCACGAGGCTAGTCATGTCTTTATCGAAACCTGGCAGTACTGTATCCAAACCTTCGATGATTGTTACTTTCGCACCGAATTTGGAGTACATTTGACCAAGCTCAGCACCGATATATCCGCCACCGATAACGATCATGCTTTTTGGTACTTCAGGCAAGTTCAGAGCTTCTGTCGAAGACAGAATGCGTCCGCCGAACGGGAAAGGTTTCAGTTCGATTGGACGGGAACCTGTTGCAATAATTGCATTTTTGAATTTGTAACGTGGAGACTCGTGGTCATTGAATACACGAGCTTCGTTTTCGTTGATGAACATGCACTCACCGTTGAAAACTTCAACTTTGTTGCCTTTGAGCAAACCAGCTACGCCGCCAGTCATTTTCTTAACAACGCCGTTTTTGAACTCTTGAGTTTTGCTGAAGTCCACTTTTACGTTCTCAGCAGAGATACCAAAAGCTTCACCGTGAAGTGCAGACTCATATTGGTGTGCAGCAGAGATCAGGGCTTTGGATGGAATACATCCACGGTTCAAACAAACACCGCCCAGTTCGGATTTGTCTACGATCAATACGCTTTGGCCCAGTTGAGCAGCGCGGATGGCAGCTACATAGCCGCCAGGACCCGCACCAATTACTAATGTGTCGATATTGAGAGAAGCGTCGCCTACTACCATATCTTACACCTCCATAACAAGCAGCTCAGGGTTAGCGAGCAGCTGTTTAATGTAATTCATAAAGTTTTGTGCTGTTGCGCCATCGATGATACGGTGGTCAAAGCTCAGGGAAAGAGCCATTACAGGTGCTGCAACTACTTCGCCGTTTTTGATCACTGCTTTTTCGCTGATGCGTCCTGTTCCGAGAATAGCAACTTCAGGGAAGTTGATGATTGGAGTGAAGAACATACCGCCAGCAGAACCGATGTTACTGATGGAGATTGTGCTTCCTCTCATTTCATTCGCGCTCAATTTGCCCTCACGACCACGAGCAGCCAGATCACGGATAGAATCAGCAATCATCCAGATGGATTTACGATCAGCATCTTTGATAACAGGAACGATCAAGCCGTTGTCTGTATCTGTAGCGATACCGATGTTGTAGTATTTTTTGTAAACAATTTCGTTAGCTTCTTCATCAATCATAGCGTTCAGAGCCGGGAATTGGCGGGAAGCCGCAACCAGTGCTTTAACGATGAATGGCAGATAAGTAACTTTTGTTCCTTTTTTCTCTGCAATTGGTTTCATGCGAGTACGGAAAGCAACCAATTCAGTTACGTCCACTTCGTCCATGATTGTAACGTGAGGTGCTGTGTAAGCCGATTTAACCATCGCATTAGAGATCGCTTTACGGATACCTTTGAATGGTACGCGCTCTTCCTCAACGTGTTGATCAGCTGCAGCTGCTGGTGCTGCGGATTTTTTCTCTTCTTGAGCCGGAGCTTCGGAAGATGCCGCTGCGGAAGAACCGCCACCGTTTTTGAAGGATTCAACATCTTCTTTGGTTACTTTACCGTTGTTGCCAGTGCCGTTAACCTGAGCGATGTCTACACCTTGTTCGCGAGCAAATTTACGTACGCTTGGTGTTGCCAGAACGTCTTTGGCAGGTACTGCCGGAACGCTGTTGTTGCCGCCTTCTTTAGCTGCATCCGAGCTGGAAGCTGCTGCAGAAGAACCGCTTGTGTCAGCTCCGCCTTGAGCTGCATCTTTCTCTTGCTCGCCTTGATCGCCAGCAGGAGCGTCGTCTTGCTCAGGAAGTTCGCCTTCTGCATCGATGATCGCTACAACTTCACCAACGTGGCAGACTTGACCGTCTTTAGCGAATACTTCTGTAACTGTTCCGTTAACCGGACAAGGTACCTCTACAACCGCTTTGTCGTTCTGTACTTCCATGATGATGTCGTCGTCAGTTACTTTGTCACCGACTTTGATGTGCATCTTGATGATTTCGCCTTCGTGCAGGCCTTCGCCCAATTCAGGGAATTTATATTCAAATTTAGCCAACTGAAAAACCTCCTTGATTATGTGCTCAATCCTGAAAACAACCCTTAACTCCAAGAAACAACTGTTACTGCTAATGCAAATAACTGTTACTCAAGGGGCTAATGGCTGTTTACAGTGCAGCTTGCGCTGCGGTGTGAATCACCATACTGCGCCTTGCGGCATGTCAGATGATTAAATTAGAAATTTACGACTTTGTTAACCGCAGCAATGATACGCGCCGGGTTAGGCAGCCATGTATCTTCGATTTGTGCAAATGGATATACAGTATCCGGGCCAGCTACACGCAGAACCGGAGCTTCCAAGTGCAGGATTGCTTTTTCATTGATTTGGGCAATGACTTCAGCTGCAACACCTGCGCTCTTTTGAGCTTCCTGTACAACAATTGCACGGTTTGTTTTCTTAACGGAAGCAACGATAGTATCGATGTCGATCGGGCTAACCGTACGAAGGTCGATAACTTCAACTTTGATTCCTTGTTTTTCAAGTTCATCTGCTGCTTTCACAGAAGTGTGAACCATCATCCCGTAAGTAATGATCGTTACATCGGAACCTTCACGAACAACGTTCGCTTTGCCCAATTCAACAACGTAATCTTCTTCAGGCACTTCTGCACGGAAAGCATGGTACAAGTTCAAGTGCTCCATGAAGAATACAGGATCGTTATCGCGAATAGAAGCGATCATCAGACCTTTTGCATCGTAAGGGTTAGAAGGAATTACGACTTTGATACCTGGTGTTTGCGTGAGCAGACCTTCCAGGGAATCTGTATGCAATTCTGCCGCTTTTACACCGCCACCGAATGGTGTACGGAATACGATTGGAGAATTGTATTTCCCACCGGAGCGGAAACGCATACGAGCAGCTTGCACTACCATTTGGTCAAGGGCTTCGAAGATAAAACCAACGAATTGGATCTCAGCAACCGGACGGAAGCCTTGTACACCCAGACCTACAGCCAGACCACCAATAGCGGACTCAGCCAGTGGTGTATCGAATACACGCTCTTCGCCAAACTCTTTTTGCAGACCTTCCGTTACACGGAAAACGCCGCCTACATTACCTACGTCTTCACCGAAAAGCAGAACGTTAGGATCACGTTTCAACTCCACGCGAAGCGCATCACGGATTGCTTCTTTCATGTTCATTTGTGCCATTTGCTTCATTTCCTCCTTAAACATTGACAGTTCACATTTGAATTCGTACATGTATACCGGGACATTAAAGTCGCGGATGTTTATGCTTTATCGGAAAAAACTTATTGGAAATCAGCTTTTTGCTCTTCCAAGTGCTTAGGCGTTTGTTCGAACATGCTGTCGATCAAGCCTGAAATCGTCATTTTCTCGGTTTTTTCCGCTTTTTTGATCTCTTCGTTTACTTTAGCTTTTGCTTCTTCTTTCACACGTGCTGTATCTTCTTCAGTCCAAAGACCTTTTTTCTCCAGATATTTAGCGAAACGTGCGATAGGATCTTTAGCAGACCACTCTGCCTCTTCTTCTTTTGTACGATACTTGGAAGCATCGTCCGAAAGGGAGTGAGGACGGAAACGGTAAGTTACTGCTTCAATCAATGTTGCGCCTTCTCCGTTACGTCCACGCTCAGCAGCTTCCTGAACAGCTTTGATAACAGCGAAGATGTCCATACCGTCAACTTTAACACCTTTGATACCTGCTGCTACCGCTTTGTGAGCGATGGAAAGAGCTGCAGTTTGTTTAGCAAAAGGAGTAGTGATGGCATAACCATTGTTTTGTACAAAGAAGATAACAGGCAGTTTGTATACACCAGCGTAGTTCAGACCTTCATAGAAGTCACCTTCAGAAGAACCGCCATCACCTGTGTACGTGATAACAACTTGTTTTTGTTTCTTCAATTTGTAACCCATAGCGATACCCATTGCATGCAGAATTTGTGCACCAATGATGATTTGTGGCATCAAGACATTAACGCCATCTGGAATTTGTCCACCATGTTGGTGTCCACGGGAGTACAAGAATGCTTGATAAAGAGGAAGTCCATGCCATACGAGTTGCGGAATGTCACGATAGCCAGGACATACAAAGTCTTCTTTTTCAATTGCAAATTCACTACCAACCATTGTCGCTTCTTGACCAGATACTGGAGCATAGAAACCAAGACGACCTTGACGGCCCAGGTTTACTGCACGGTCATCCCAAGTACGGGTAAATACCATGCGGTACATAATTTCTTTTAATTGATCATCGGAAAGTGTAGGCATCATGTCTTTGTTAACAATTTCGCCGTCAGGAGACAGCACGGACAGAGCTTCTACATCCTCTGTATACACTTCATAAGGAACCTTGCTCATTTTTTTCTTCACCTCAACAAAAAATTTGAATATCAAGTTCCGCTGTTATAATATTATTATACACCTGTTTCACTCCATACGTCAAAGAAATCCGTAATTTTTTTATGTTTCCTGCCGGATTGTATGTATAACAGGGGATTAATATTGGTATAACAGCATAATACATGATTGCGTGTTTGACCTAACCCCGCACAAGGGTAATCTTACCGTATTGCGCGGTCGAATGCAAAAAATTAACCGAGAAAGGTGACGTTTTATGACGGATTCCCGCTATTTGAAACGCACGATTGTGAAGGAAGAGATTGAAAGTCGCTATCTCGGAGAGAAGCGAACGCTCCGTATTTACCTCCCTCCGGGCTATAACGAATTACTTAGCTACCCTGTCGTATATTGTCAGGATGGCGAAGAATTTTTTAATTTCGGACGAATTGCTACAACAGCTAACCAAATTATTCTGGACGAAGGAGCCGAACCTTTCATTATTGTAGGGGTTCAGGTCGATGTGTCTGTGAGAACGCAGGAATATGCTCCATTCGGAGATCGGTTCAAGGCATATACCGCTTGCTTCGCTGAAGAGATTATTCCCTATATAGAAGAGAAATATCCTGTGCGCCGTTCTCCGCAGGAACGCATTCTTGCCGGAGACTCGCTTGGTGGCAGTGTTTCGCTTCATCTTGCTCTGTTATATCCGGATCTGTTCACACGTGTCATCAGCATGTCTGGTGCCTTCTACTCTGCTTCACAAGAAATCTATGCCGCAGCTGAAGATCTGTCTTGGCTCTCGATCTGGATGATCGTTGGTTTACAGGAAACTGCCTTTAAGGCAGATACCGGTACGTATGATTTTGTTCAATTAAACCGGGATACTCGAGAATTGCTGGAAAAACGTGGTGCCCTCGTCTCCTATCAAGAGAAAGACGGAAAACACCAATGGGGCTTTTGGCAGAAGGAATTGCCCGAAGCATTACTTTATTTTCTCCAGGAGAGATAAAAGGACCACATTAACAGGCGGCTGAAATGCCGCTATTGTTTTTCATTTTAATGATACCGCTTACAATTGTAATCTGAAAAAGAAGCAGGATATCCTGCTTGCTTTAAGTGCTCTAATCCTGCTTCTTTGCCCGATTACAAATTAAGCATGAATTTCGTTTACTTTTTAAGCTAAGGAATGTTCCGCTTCAATCTTTCTCAACAGAACATCGCAGCCTGCGTTAACCAGCTCGTACACCTCTTCAAAATTGCCTGTGTAATACGGGTCAGGTACTTCTCTGAGTTTTTCCTCGGGAAGCATGTCCATGAACTTGATGATGTCCGCCTCAGCTCCGCCTGGAACGTTGCGCACATTATCTGCATTGGAATTGTCCATACACACAATGTAATCAAATTGAGTAAAGTCTTCGCTGGCGAACTGTCTTGCTGCCATGTTGGCATAAGAAATCTGGTACGAATCCAGCAATTTTCGAGTCCCTTCATGCGGAGGTTTACCAACATGCCAGTCCCCTGTACCCGCTGAGTCCACACGAATCTGGTGTTCAAGCCCCTTCTCCAGGACTTTGTGACGCAAAACGGCTTCAGCCATTGGTGATCTACATATATTGCCCAGACATACAAACAAAACATTAATCATATTAATCCCCCTTGCTTAACGTACCTTGCAGTACCGACGATGTTGGCTGTGTCACAATGCTCTCCGGCTGAGGAGTGACGTTCCCGGTCTCAGATGGCACCAACGAACGACGTGGCAGTTTCCATTTATAATGTACAGAACACATCCGGAAGAACACAACGGCCGCGAAACAAAATAATAATCCGGCATTCGTTGTTAACCAACCCATACCTATAACAAAACCGGCTGTCATTGCCCATACAGCATAAATTTCGTCACGCAATACAAGCGGTTTACGTCCCGCAAGCACATCACGAATAACGCCTCCACCAATACCGGTCATTACTGCTGCAACGATAACTGCGCTAATAGGATGTCCCATGTTCGCCGCGTACAGCGCCCCTTGAATTGCAAATGCTGCGAGTCCGATTGCATCAAACAACGCCTCTGTTCGCTTCCAGTGACTTATCCACTTGAGAGGCAATATAAACGCAATCGCTACAGATACTAAGGCTAACATAATAAGTGATCCCTGACTCCACAGTGTCGTTACAGGTATACCTATAAGTACATTCCGGATAATCCCGCCTCCGAATGCCGTGACAAGTCCAAGCACTAGTACACCCAGAATGTCATACTCCTCTTCCATTGCTACGAAGGCACCGGACATTGCAAATGCGATAGTGCCTATAATGCTGAATACTTCAAAAATGTGTAAGTCCAACCTGTTCAAACCTCACTTTTCAAGTCATCTCCATGTCGCTCTACCCATTGTATCCGCGAGCACTGAAATTGTGCAACCACATTTTGTGGATTATACTGGTTTGGTGAATATATTTGTACAGGTTCCAACATTATATTTGAACAATGAACTATTTTTCTCTGAATTAGGAAGGATGAAATAAAATGACGGTGAAACGGATAGTTATTTTTACAGGCGGAAACTTATCTGTAGAATTACTTCAGGAAATACGAGAAGATGATATGATCATCGCGGCCGATCGCGGTGCATTATTTTTAATTGAACACGGCATTCAGCCTCACATTGCAGTTGGAGACTTCGACTCCATTACTGAAGAGGAACGTATCATTGTAAGCAACAATAGCATTCGGTTCATTACATGTGACCCTGTTCATAAGGATCTTACTGATACAGAAATGGCTTTTGAGACAGCGCTAGATTACGAACCTTCTCACATCTTAATGTTAGGTGCTACAGGTACACGTATGGATCACACTCTCGCTAATGTACATATCATGGTTCGCGCGATGCAACATCATATCTCCTGTGCCATTCAGGACAAACACAACTACATGACACTGACCACATCCAAAGCTGTGGTTGAACACCGAGACTATAAATATGTTTCTCTGCTGCCCTTGACTCATGAAGTTGCAGGAATAACTCTAGATGGTTTTATGTATCCGCTAGATCAAGCCACCATTCGCATGGGACAATCCTTGGGTGTAAGCAACAAGCTCTTAGGCTCCTCCGGTACAGTCACTATTGATAGTGGCTTATTACTGATAATTCAGAGCAAAGATTGAATCTATTCGTATGCTTCATAGTTATTTATTACGTTTTTGTAACCAGTGATTGAATGAAGAAAATAGGTTCACACATAACAAAGACCCTTGATATTCAAGGGTCTTTGTTGTTTCATCTTTATTCTTCGTCCGTCAATGATTAATTTTTTGACATTTTTAATCATATTTTAATAAACATACCCAAACCATTGTGGCGCAAGGGATTACACTTCCCTATCCAATTTCTAGGCTGTTACAAAGCTGTTATACTCGCTCTAGCAACTTAACGAAAACGAATTTTGGAGGTACTAACTAACATGAAAACAAACATCTTTGTCCAAAAGGCCGTAACCGTCGGGTTGTGCGCTACACTAGGTTTTGGAGCTGTATTAATGACTAACGCACCTGTTGCACAGGCAGCAACTGCTTCTGTATCCACAGGTCAACAAATTGTTAACTATGGCAAAAAATTCACTGGAACTCCATATAAATTTGGTGCTTCAACTTCAACAACCAAGGTTTTTGATTGCTCTTCTTTTATGAAATATATTTTCAAAAAGTATGGTGTAGATTTGCCGCGCACTTCCGTGAAACAATCCAAAGAAGGTAAAGCTGTGTCTAAAGCTAATCTGCGTGTCGGAGATCTGGTATTCTTCTCCAGTGGTAGCCGTTCTACCGGTTCCAATGTCACTCACGTAGGCGTTTATGCGGGAAATGGTAAAATTCTGCACACGTACGGATCTCCAGGCGTAACCCTCTCTGATCTGGACTCTGGTACTTGGAAGAGAACTTATGTTAAAGCTCGTCGTGTACTTTAGATTCACATCATAGCTAATGAGTAAGGACCGGGGTTTATAATCCGGTCTTTTATTTTTACCCTCTTTTTGCCACACTTTAAACTGGTGATTCATGGAACTAACTTCGTAATCTAATTTTTATCATGCAGCATATAACCGATCCCACGCACAGTATGAATCAGTTTCACACTTCTTCCCTTATCCACCTTAACCCTCAGATGTTTGATATACACATCCACAACGTTGGTATCCATCGCATACTCATATCCCCATACTTCCCGCAAAATATCACTCCGGGTACATGCTTCATTCACATGCAGGGCCAGGAATTCCAGCAATTCGTACTCTTTTGGTGTTAATGTTAGGTATTCCCCCGCACGATTTACCCGTCTTGAACGCAAATTCACTTTAAGATCATGAACTACAATTACTTCTTCGCCCTCTGGTGTTGCATTCGCAAAAACACGCAACAAGTTTCGTATTCTGGCAAGCATTACGGTCATGTGGATAGGTTCCTCCATCACGTCATTAGCTCCATAATCCAGCCATTCCACGATGAACTGAGGAGATGCATTTGAAGTAATAACCAGTAGAGGTATAACCTGACCTTTATCTAACCATCGTTTTAATTCTAATTTCTGATCCTGGCCACAATGTTTCGTCCCCTCTTCCCGGTCTACCAGGATGATCAGGTTAATATGCAACAACGAAGGCTCGACGGATTGGTTTAGTTCGGACCACTCCATTCGTTGCACCTCATACCCTTCGCTACATAAAACATCCTGAATAAGGCTGACCTGCTCTCCTGCTCCAATCAGCAAAATGGCTGTTTTCACTCTTTTTCACCCGGCCTGTCTCTTTCCCCACTGCTCGCAGCAATGGTTGGTACAGATAGCATGCCGTAAAATGAAAAAGTCCATTCCCTCAAGGGAACAGACTTTGCATCTTTCATGCTTTAACCAAAGTAGCGATGGACGAGCGTACGTGCTTCAGCTGTGTCTTTTGTTCCGTGTACGAGGACACGTCCATCTTGGAAAATGACCATTCTATGGACTCCTGTTGTAAAAGAAACCAGAAACGGATTGGATTCCACTTTTCCTTCTTGAAGTCTATCCAGACGTTCCGCTGTATGTTGAAGATCCAGATTCATGCGCCGTGCAGGTCGGATTTGAACCGTATCCCTGCCACACAACACATCGGTTTTCTCCAGATTGGACGCAGAAAGATATGGATACGTTGCCGAATCTCCGCAGGAAGGACAGTCTTTCTTTTTCGCACCATCCACATTGATGGATATGTATTCGTTCCTCCACACGTCAAATGACAATAACTTACGTCTCAATGCATTTGCATTGCCACTAAGTAACTTCATCGCTTCTGCGGTCTGATTCGCCGTTACCATCTGTACGGCTTGAGGTATGATGCCAGACGTATCACAAGTATCTCCACCCAGAGGGACTTCACCCAGCAAACAATTTAAACATGGCGTATCTCCGGGCATAAACGTATAGGTAATACCATAACTACCTACGCATCCACCATAAATCCAGGGAATACCGTGCTTCTGTGCCATATCATTAATAAGTAGTCGGGTATCAAAGTTATCCGTTGCATCCATGATCAAGTCTGTATGCTGAACGAGTTCTTCCAACTCATCTACTCTGACGTCCAACACTTTCCCTTCCACATGAACCGTGGAATTAATGGCAGATAAACGTTTTTCCGCCGCCATTGCCTTCGGTATCCGCTCCATCGCGTCCTGTTCTACATATAATTGCTGCCGCTGCAGGTTACTCCACTCCACATAATCACGATCCACAATCGTTAAGTGTCCGACTCCTGAACGAACTAACGTTTCTGCAATTCCTGTTCCGAGTGCGCCAGCACCTACAATTAAAACTCTGCTGCCCTTTAATCTGGCCTGGCCTTCCTTGCCAAGTGGCGCGTACCGTTCCTGTCTGGAATAACGATCGGCCTGCTCGGAAGATGTTATTTGATCTGTCATGTATGAACCATTCCTTCCACCGGACTACTGGCTGCTGCATAACGCTTTACGGGAATCATGCATGCCTCATATGCCAATCTACCCGCTTCTACCCCCAATCGCATCGCTTTAGCCATGCTCACTGGATCCCCTGATCCGGATACGGCTGTATTTAACAATACGCCATCGGCACCAAGTTCCATCGCATAAGCAGCATCTTTTGGGGAGCGTAATCCTGCATCTACAATTACAGGAACAACGGCCTGCTCAATGATGATCTCAAGGTTATAGGGATTGATGATGCCTCTGCCAGCTCCGATGGGAGAAGCGCCAGGCATTACAGCATGTACGCCAAGCAATTGCAGCCTTTTGGCTAGAATGACATCATCCGAAATATAAGGCAATACCGTGAATCCCTTTTCAAGCAAAATTTCGCAAGCCTTGTACGTTTCAATCGGATCTGGGAGTAACGTAATTCCATCTCCGATGACTTCGACTTTTATCATATCACAAAGTCCTGAAGCCCGCGCAAGCTCAGCAATCCGCACCGCCTCTTCCGCATTGGAAGCCCCCGCCGTATTCGGAAGAAGTGTGTATTTGTCCAAATCCAACGTATCCAGGAAATGCTTCTGATTACGTTCCTCCAGATTCAGACGACGAACAGCAAAGGTTAAAACTTCCGTTTCAGATGCTTCCACAGCCTGACTTTGCACTTCCAGATCGGAAAACTTGCCTGTTCCGAGCAACAATCTGGACTCAAACGTATATTTACCAATGTTTAACATCATCAACCGCCTCCTACAAAATGTACAATCTCAATTCGATCGCCTTCTCTTAATGCCGTCGTTTCATGGTACTCGCGGGTTAAAATATGTTTATTCAGCTCTACAACTACAGTCTTGACTTGCAGATCAAAAGATTGAAGCAGTTTATCCACACGATTCAATCTGTCTTCAATCTCCATCCGTTGACCATTAACGATGATATTCACTGCACCACTCCCTTTCTGTTCAATCGCTCAGGGCTCAGCGCCTCAATTCCGAGCTCTTCTGAGCTTTTGCCCTTGAGCAATTCAGCGATTAGTCTGCCTGTTATCGCACTGAGCAAAATACCGTTACGGTAATGTCCAAAGGCGGCCAACAGCCCGGGAACACTTTCGCAAGCACCTATATAAGGCAGACCATCCGGAGTTGCCGGCCTTACGCCTGCCCACGCCCGCAAAAATTGTGCTTCTTTCATCCCAGGCACCCAGTGGGTAGCCGCTGTTAATAGCTTCTGAACACCCTGTACAGAAACGTTTAAATCCGTTCTGCCTGGCAGACTGGTTGCCCCAAGCCAAACTTCGCCATTGGCTTTGGGAACAATATAGATATCCTCTGCATACACCGTTCTGTCAGGTCTGTACCCTGCATGTTCATCTGAGAACTGAACGGCGGCTATTTCACCTTTTACCGACCACACAGGCAAGCTCAGATTCACATGTCTCATCAACTCTTCACTCTGTAATCCAGCCGCTATAATGACATGTTTGCATTTCATCTCACCGATCGATGTGGTGATTCCCTGCACGCCGTGTTCGTTTGCTTGCACACGTATATCCTGTATGTCCTCCATAACCCGTGCTCCCAATGCTTGAGCGGATTCAGCATATGCCTTCGTTAGATGGACTGGAAGAATCTCACTCTCGTAAGGTCTGTAATAGGCTCCATACGTATCTCTGTTAAGCCATGATGCCTCCTGTTGCACAACGGAACGATCCCACCACACCTCATCAGCAGATAACGCAGACTTCCGATTGCCCTTATAACTACTTAATTCACTGTATGAACGAAAAGGAGTTAGGAATCCCTGGCGTTGCAGGCCAGTCTCTACCTCACTGAGTGTAGCCATTAGCACCTGTTGCTCGATAAGTAACTGTCTACTCTGCCTGGCGAGCTTAGCCATCAAAGGATGAGCAAAATCCTCACTATCTGCCGCCAGCATTCCAGCCGCCGCGCAAGAAGTGCCTCCCGCAATCGCCGAACGCTCCAGCAACAGCACATCCTGTCCACGGGAAGCCAGCTCATACGCAATGGCACAACCAACAACGCCTCCACCTACAATAATCGTTTCTGCATGAATCTTATCCGGTCTATCAGTAATGATCTTTTTCATCCTCTCATCTCCTTGATTCAGCGGCTCAAACTTTCTGTAGCAACGATAGCCTGCCTTAATAATGCAGCAGCCCGATCCGGGGAATCGCTCGCCCATACATTCGAGATCACAGCGACTCCCTGTGCGCCTGCAGAGCGAATAGCGTGAATGTTTCCCGGTTCGATGCCCCCAATTGCCATGACAGGAATGGAGACACCAGAGCACACTTCAGCCAGAGCATAAAATCCTCTTGGTTCAAGATCAGGCTTACTGTTGGTTGAGTAGACATGCCCGAAGAAAAGGTAATCGGCTCCCCGTTCTTCAGCGATTTTTGCCTCATCGATTGAATGAACAGATACGCCCAAACGAAGTCGCTGCACATTGCTTATTACAGCAGGGTTATAGTTACGTATCGCATCTTGCCCCCAATGTACACCGCCATAGATGTCATTCTGTGGTGGCAGTTCTGAACCATTGATAACGATGCGACAAGATGGAACGCCAACGCTACGCAGACTTTCAGCCCAACCGATCTTGTCTTGCCACGAGAGTTGTTTCTCTCGTATATGGATGTAGTCCACCCATGGCCAAACGTCCTTTGCAGCTTTTACAAAAGATGCTTGATTCCCTACACCCGTAGATACAACATGCAATTCAAATGATTCGTGAACATGTTCATGAGAACTTACCGTACTGTTCATCCCCTTCCATGTGTGAATGCTATGAAAACACAAAAAAGCCACTCCCGTAGGGGAGTGGCTGCGTATTAATTATAGGACCAGATGACTGACTGATACATACAGTTCATTTCGTGCAATAAAGCTATAGACCTTATAGCCATAACGTTATACACGCAACTGCATGTTTCAATTTACTAAGCAAGACGGTTGAATTCTTTCGAATTGCCGTTTGCTCACGTCATTCACTGAAACGCGCTCGCCACTTCCCTACGCTGGTATGATCCAGATCAGGTGCAAAGGGTCCGGAATCGCATTCTTCCATCTCAGCCACATCGTGCGGCCCCCCTAGTGTTCATATGAAGTTGTAGCCTATGTTACCATAGAAGGATTTTTTTGTCACCGTTCATTTCTATTAAGCGTTGCTTGAATTGTCTAGTTTTTCTCAGACCATTCTTCAACATTCCATGTTTTGGTAATCCAACCCTCGTAGAAATCAGGTTCATGAGATACCAGCAACACCGTTCCCTTGAATTCTTGCAAGGCACGCTGTAACTCAGCTTTAGCTGTGACATCCAAATGGTTCGTCGGCTCATCGAATAGAATCCAGTTGCTTTCACGCATCAAGAGTTTGCATAGACGAACCTTGGCTTGCTCTCCACCACTCAGCATGTTAAGCGGACGGGTAATGTGCTCATTTTTCAACCCGCAGCGAGCGAGATGACCCCGGACTTCATTTTGGGTCAAATGTGAAAACTCATTCCACACATCCTCAATCGGCGTGATATTCCCAGCACGAACTTCCTGCTCAAAATAGGCCGTTTCGAGATAATCTCCCAAGAAAGTCTTTCCACTGAGTGGAGATATTTTTCCCAGGATGGTTTTCAGCAGTGTTGATTTACCCACACCATTACAACCTACGATGGCAATTTTCTCACCACGTTCAATTGTCATTGTCATCTTAGGCAGCAAAGGATACGTATATCCAATTTCAAAATCAATGCCCTCAAAGACCGTTTTGCTACTCGCACGGGCATCCTTGAATTTGAATGTTGGTTTGGCCGCTTCATCTGGACGATCAATACGTTCAATTCTGTCCAGCTGTTTCTCCCGGCTCTTCGCTCGACCTGAAGTTGAAGCACGTGCCTTGTTACGCTGAATGAAATCTTCCTGCTTCTTGATGTACTCTTGCTGCTTCTCGTACGCATCAATATGCTGGGCTTTATTCATATCAGCCATCTCGAGGAACTTGTCATAGTTCGCTGCATATCTCGTTAATTTGGCAAATTCCAAATGATAAATGACATTTACGACTTCATTCATGAATTCCGTGTCATGGGAGATTAAAAGAAACGCATGAGGGTAGTCCTTCAGGTAACGTGACAACCATTCAATGTGCTCTACATCCAGATAGTTGGTCGGCTCATCCAGCAAAAGGGCTGTAGGTTTCTCAAGCAGAAGCTTGGCAAGAAGCACCTTGGTACGTTGCCCACCACTTAGAGCTGCGACATCCCGATCAAGACCAATTGCGGACAAACCAAGACCATTGGCCATCTCTTCCACTTTTACGTCAATCAGATAAAAATCGCCCTGTTCCAGTTGTTCCTGAATATCGCCCATCTCTTCCAGCAACTGCTCCAGCTTATCTGGATCTGCATCTGCCATCTGGTCCGTTATATTCATCATTTCTTTTTCTAATTCAAGCAACGGAAGGAATGCATCTTTAAGAACGTCACGAATGGTTTTGCCTGGGGTAAGCTTCGTGTGCTGATCCAGATATCCATAACGGACCTTAGGTGTCCATTCCACTTTTCCACTATCTTTAAGCAATTTACCGGTAAGGATGTTCATTAATGTGGATTTACCCACACCATTGGCACCAACAAGTCCTACACGCTCTCCGGCAAGTAAACGAAACGATACATTTTTAAATAACGTGCGATCTCCAAAATTGTGACTTACGTTCTCTACTGACAATAAACTCATAAGATGAGGTTGCTCCTATCTATTAGACATTACTTTTATTATTGTTCCGAAACCCTATTCTAGCACAGGTCCCGTCTTTTCTGAAAGTAATGTAAACAGTTCAGGAACCTCTTACATAATTTTGTCATACAGGCTACCCTAACGATTAGAGCATTTATATTCGAAATAGCCTTGTGCAGCTGCTTGTCTTGCGTCTGTGAACACCTCTTCAGCACGGTAACCATTGCCACAAGTGGAGGGATAATAGTACTTGATACCCGTTAAAGGATCTACCCCACCTACGATGGCCGTTTTCTTCACAAGTCTGCCTCCACCGATTGCGTAGTTGTTGATCTTCTGGTCACCCACACCTATACCTTGGATAAAGGCCATAATCCCTGTATCATTAATGGAGTTGTACCAATCTTCCTGCGCAATCAGGGGCATCGTAAACGTATAGGAAATACCGTTCTTTCTGGCAAACTCATTATGGCGGTTAATCACATCAGCCAGATCATCCTGTACAGCAGTCACAATCCGGCTTTGTCTAACTTGCTCAAATACGCTGGTATTCTGAAGTAAAGGAATCTGTGTGCTTGAGGCCAGTTCTTTTTGGAATCCCTCAATCCATTTCCCTGCGCTTGCGTCAAAGGCATATACGTAGTCGTCCAGTGTAAAGTTAATACTGTTACCATTAGAATCTGAATATGTATAAGGTTTCTTGGGACTCCACACTTGCCTTAAAGAATCTTCACGGTTTCCTGTCAACTCTGTTTCTGTGGACAACATATAATAGCCATCATAATCCAGAATAACCACGGCAGGAATGTAATTAAACATGTTTCGAATAGCTGCAGGATCATTCTGAATCCCCATATTCAAAGCCATCGTCTGCGTAAATGTCAACAAGGCAAGCTCTTTGTCCGCTTTAACAAACTTGGTTGAATCATAACCTGCTTCATCATTTTGCTTCTCATTCTGATGCATCACTGCACCTGCATCCATGACTGCGGTTTGAAGTGCAGCTCTGTATCGTTGGCCAAGATATTGAGCCTCTTCGGCATCTTGGGTATGGAGTGAGATGATCCAGAAGAGCGGGAAAAAGATCAGCACGAATACAATGGAAAGCTCAGTAATCTTCATTGAGGACCATACCTCCGTATGTTACAAATACTGCTGAACCCTGAGCCGTACCACTCAACCATTCACGAATGAGCATGGAAGGTGTACGATTTGTATTTTGGAGAGTAACGGTGAAAAAATCCCCTGTCGTCAACGTATATCTTCGGCCAGCATCATCAATCGGTATCACACCTGAGGATGGGAATAGTCTTTCTCGAATCTGAGCTGCATAATATCCATCCTGCACTACCTCATAGGTCCCGTTAAAACTGTTATTGTCCATCGGATCCATATAATGAGGTACATATTTCTTATGTAAATGTTCCATGGATACCTCATACACATTGCCTGTCTGAGCCAGTTGCTCCTCAAACTCAGCCAACATTCGAGGTGAAATATACCCTTTTGTTCGAACAGCATCAACAAAACGTGTTACATTCTGAACAGCCGTCATACGTGCTATATCATCCTGCCGATCGGCTGTTTCAGCAGCTGGGTACACATAGAGCAGAAGGACTGCGAGCAATACGGCAAGCAGCTTGGATGCGGCATTAATCAATTCACACTCGCCTCCTTCCAAAAAAAAATCTTGAGCAGTTCTCCAGTTTCATTTCTTATAAACTCTGGTCTGTAGGTGGCATCGAGCTGGACAGGAATCGTCTCTGTTTTGCTGACAAGTGGATCGATCACATACGAAGTTCCATCTACCTCCACAGTAATGCCTGTGCCTGTCATCTGTCTAACGGTATGCAACACTTCCGCACCACTATACTGATACGGATTGGTGGTATGCAGTGTTGTTGTCAGCCGACCTTCCATGCCTGCTGTTGTCTGTACTCTGTCGTTCAAGGCCGCTGATAAAATCTTAACATTCTGTTGCCCGTACAGGCAGGCTGTCACAAACAGGACAACCGCCGTACAAAACAACATGAGATGCTGTGTATTCCTTGACATGTTAAACCAACTCCTGTCAGGATTGCTGGAAGATCAGCCCTCTTACCACGTTCGAACGGTCTTTTACGATAATGGCTTTGAATTTACCACTTGGATTGACATATTGATTTTCTTTTTCACTCATGGTCTGGTTAATAATCCCCACTTTATCGTCGGGTGCAATAACCGAGCCGTAGTCCGCATTATTGAGATCCTGTGAAATGTTTAATTGATTGCCGTACCATTGACCCGCTTTATTTTTACCTGTAATAACTTGAATACCGAACTGATCCTTGTCCGCATATTTACGCAGCGCATTCGTTACCTGTGATCCACTGATGGTTGTTCCGTCATATACCGTAAATGCAGCCTGGGACAACTCGGTTTGGATATCAGCAAAATTGTTCTGGGCCGTCTTGGTTGCCTCCTGAGCCGAAATAAACAACAGAACTACAATTGTGATCAAAGCGATTGTTAAGAATATCCCTGCTGCCACCTTTAAAGCGCTTGATGCATTGTTCATGATAAATCCTCCCAAGTTATAAGTTATTAAACTATTTCAGACTGTCACACAGATGAATTGTGCTACAGTTTCTGAATTTGCTCATAATAAATGCTCATCTGTAAGAAGCTCATACCGACTAATGGAATAACCAGATACAAAAAGATAAGGGCGTACATAGGTGTAAATCCAATGGTTCTCCCCCATGATGCTTTGACATCTATCATTTTGCTGTACTCCTGTTTGCGTTGTTCAAAATAAAATGCCATCATGCTCTCAAGATCATCGAAGGCTTCACATATTGAGATTTTGCCAAGGGCAAGCTGTAATTTATCAACCAGTCGCTGGAACTCGGGCAAGCCCGCCTCCTCCTTTAATTGTTCAAGTGCAAGCTCTGGTCCATGTTCAAAATGCAACAAACATTTTTGCAGCGGGCGCTTGAAAATGACGGCAAATCGATTAAGCCACTCCAATATCTCCTCGACTGACATCCGGTCCATCTCACGCAAAATGGAAATCACTGTCTGGAATTGATATATTTCATGTCGCATATCCAACCTTCGCATTTTCCGCTGAAATAACATGAGCCATACGGGCATGTAGTACCCTGCTGCACCCATGAGAATGGCTATAATCATTTCCCACCAGCGTACATATTGCTTGTTATACACCTCAAGTTTCTGCATAATGCGCGTGATGGTCTCATTCTGGGTATCATGGTCTAACTGAACTGGAGATAACTGCTGTAACGCTTTGGAGACTTCTTCGTATGTAGCTCCTCGGTTCATTTCTACACTTTCCAACACGGATTGATCCAACGCTGTTTTTTCCTCAGCTTTCCTGAGATCCGCTTCAGCCATTGCACCAAACATTCGATCATCGCGGATTGGATCATACAAGATGTGGTTACGTTCAACCTGGTGCAACAGCAAGATGCACACCATTGTAAGGACCAAACAACCTGCGAATAACATCACTCGACGAATGGCAAGCCATTCGTATTTCAACTCTGAACTGCTCTCCCTCATGAGCCGTATCGTTTGACTGTACTGTGCACTGCCAGGTTTCGCTGCAAACAACATCGCCAATTTCCGTATGAAGGTCTGCCTGTACAGAAACTGATCCAACCATGAATGCTTATGCCCTGACCGGTAACGGGTCTCATCGTATTGCTGGAGCCTTTGCAGAAGCAAATAAACAAGGATAATGATGACATAGATCGATATTTTGGTAACAAAACCGATTTTGCTGCGATAAAATTCATCCATCGTTGGGAAACTGACTCTGGCCCAGCGTTCGATTGGAGCGGTGAACAATACCGGAGCTAGCGCGATGATATTAAGTCCTTTGAGCAGGTAATCCAATTTATCACGCCGCAAAATCTCCAGATGGATCTCCTGAGTCAGGTTACCCAGTCCGTTAAGATAAATAGAGCCTTGTGCTCTGTCCTTATCCCCAAACTCCATAACCATGTAAGAAACGCCGGCGAATCCTTTGAGAAAACGGTTGGGAGCCACTTCATAATAACGCTCAAGTGCTTCATTTGGATCTGGAGAAGTTAGAGCTTCGTAGATCAGTCTTACCTGTTCTGCTGCTTCTCCTGTACCTGCTTCAGCGGCTTCATAGAGCGCTTCCTCAACCATGCCATGCTGATGATACCGATGCCTTACATCTGCAAAGACATCCAACATCTGCACCAGCAACCTTTTTTCCATACGACTGAGGCACATATCCAATACCAAGCTGTTTAGCACCACAGCACAGAGTACGGAAAGTATTACAAAAGCGATACCCGGCTGCAGAAGAAATAGAATGACACTTATGCCTCCATAACCTCCAAGAATAATCAGAACCACTGTCATCGTCAGCCTGCGAAGTGAGGGCTGATCCCCAACATGGCGGAATGAAATACGTTTCTGCACCTGTAGAATATAAGCTGATAGCAGTGGCACTTTCATTCCAAGACGGTAGGACTGCAACAAGATTGATCCCAGTCCCTTGAATCCCTTCCCGGTAGGAGCAAAAATCACGCCGGATTGACTTGTTGAACCACCTCCTCTGTGACGTAACATGCTTAAAACCAGAAGTGTGATCAGCAAACCTCCTGCACAAATACTTAATACGAGGAGCAAAATCCATTTAATTGTCATGCTGATCACCCCAGTGTTGCTTCATAAACAGTTCAAACTTCTCGGCATCCTTTAATGTCATCTGTTCTCGCATATCCACCATGCTTCCAGAGGAGATTGGAGCTGTTGAAACATACGCTCCATCTCTGTACTCCACAACATTACGAAATGTAAAACCTGCCCTCTCTTCCACACTGTCACCTTGACTCGCACGAGGAAGACACTCCGTAATTCGTTCGATATATCTTCGTCCCTCAGCATCTTTCTTCATATGAACATCGAAATTGATGACACTCACAACCTGCTCCTCAGCAATATGCTCATGCTGGAACATACCTGTCTTGAGCAAGGAATTACGGAGGGAGAAGACCAGATCACGAAACGTTTTGGCATGGTGGGTAAACAGGGTGAACAGACTGGCAACCTGAGACATTTGAATCATCCATGCGGCCACCTCATCACTCGCCACCTCACCGAGAATATTGACGGTACCATCCGTTTTTTTCTGCAAATCAAGCCCTTGTTGACCTGAAATGTGTTCAGTCTCTCGGAAACTCAAAATATTACGCCGACTATAGATCCGTCTTAATTGAAGTTCAAACGCCATCTCCTGCACCCGAAGGGTGTACGATGCATAGATGTGTTTGACCATAGCCATAAGCAACGTTGTTTTACCAGAACCCTGCGCCCCGGTTACAGCTGTGATCCGGCTTCCTTTCATCAGGTATTGAAGCAATGTAATTGGCAGATTTGCGTTGTTACCCGTAATCAATTGTTCAAGTGAAGCATTCGGAATATCGAACTTCCGCACGAAGAACGCCCATGATTCTGCAAAAGGTGGTCTAACAACAACGACACGGGAGCCGTCTTTCATCTCGTTCACCTTGTATCCACTTGCTTCCGACAACTGTCCGGGATAATTGTATTTGTATATATTCTGGCATACCCTTTTCAGTTCACGAATACTGCCGAAGGACAGAAAGGATAGATGAATGGACTTACCTTTATAGAAAATCCAGACACTTTCCATGCCGCTAAGCGGTTCTTCATATGCATCATCCTCCAGTCCTTGATCCAGCAAATCATTCCATGATGCCGGTTTTTGAAGCCCCATATTATGAACAGCATCAAGCATACCGCTGACACCACCACTAACGCCGTCAATACGTTGGTCTCTTATCTCATCAACAACCGAGAACCCTTTATAATGCTGATAGATACGTTGAACGATAATATCCGTCTTTTCTCTGAATCCAAGCTCTCGATATTCGCACTCGAACACATACTGAATATCCTCCTCAGAGATATAATAACTTCCTCCATCGTCCGTACCTTCCTCCATCCTCAGTCTGCCAAGATCGTATGTATCAATCATTCGGGAGAGTGCATCCACACCGAATTGCTGTCGGTACAGATAAAACACAATTTCGAATCGGTCCTGGATCGTCAACAAATCTGGTTCTGCAAACAAAATAACTTCATCTACATTTGATTTGTTCAGCCCTATGCTTCGGGTCAGGAGATCCCCTATCAGATTTTTGACATACGTTTTGTCGCTGATACTGCCTGAGACACAGCCCTTCAGTGCTTTTCTCATCTCGGCACGCTGATTAATTCTTCGACGATATTCCTCTTCATGCAGACCCGCATCCGCGAGCTGACTATGACTAAGCTCATGAAGTGAGTTCTTCACCTGTTCAATCAACATGTCAATCGTGAATGATTCCTGTTCAGGCACACGAGCATTCTTTTCACGAAGAAATGTTCTATACTTGAACCAGATATAAGTCAGGCACAGAATTAAAATCAAACTTATCCATATGGTATTCCAGAGCATTGGAGGTTCAGGCTCCCCTTTCCAGCCTCTTCAGAACTGTGCGCATACCTGCACCGTCCATAATCAGGCGAGCGAGTTCGCTCATGCTTGCAGCAAAACTCCCTTTACGAATATCCTTATCCTCAGTCAAACTTTCCAACTGCAAGTATCTAGCGACATCTCGCCGATTCATTGCATCCAGGTATCCGGTTGTGTACGGTATGGCAGATATCGTGCCTTTATATCTGAACTGGCGCCGAATATTGGAAAGCGTTGCACGGGAATGCGAATCGTATTTGTTAATTACAACATGTATATTCTTATTGTTCATTCGTTCTGGCAGGATATCTTCAAAGAACAACTCTAGATTTCGCATATTTTGATCGAGATTAATTACAACATAGTCCGCCTGTTGCAGCTTGAGCTGTGAATCAACACCAGCATGATCCGCATCTAGAAGAACCAGATCATAATACTCGTTAGCTACATTTAGCAGCTTTTTCACTGTCTCACCATGTTCCTGCGGGGAACGTTCCATCTCATCAATTCTTCCGGTTAGGAAATCAAGTCTTTCCTTCAGAAGTGGCTTGGTATAATCCCTGAGATTGTGCTTATTCAGACTGCCACTCGAATGCAGCCGTTCAATCGCATCCCAGCCACCCTCTTCGAAGGAGAACATAAAATCCGCTGAATCCGTATCTTTGGATGGTAGAGCAGCTTCTGTGCCAGTTCCGGCAAGGCCTGCATTAACAAGTAACACTCTTGTCCTATAGTGAAGTGCCATCGCATAAGCACTAATTAATGTGCTCGAAGTGCAACCTGTTCCTGCAAAAGGGCTCCAAAAGGTAATGGTGCTCATGCTCTCATCCTCTCTGCTTCTTTCATCGCACGGCGACTGCGAACACTTTCCCAACCTGTTAACTGCTCGACCACGCGACACAATGATTTTTTGTAATTTCGTGACAAAGGTCCAAGATGAATTCGGCGATGATGCTCATTCTCAAGCTTAACCGCAGCTGTTAACTCATCCCACGGAAGCACTAAGGATTCTCCTGTCCACACAAACGGACTACCCTCCAGATACGCCCACAGATAACGAGCTTCAAGCTTGCAGTCAACCCCGTTAATTAAGAGCCGCTGAAATGACAGCTCACCAGGTAATGACTGTTCTTCAAGCAACCGCTTCAACCATCCCTTGCCACGTTCCAGATTGTAACGCTCATAATCACTCACCCAGACTCTTACATCAGCGGTTAGCCAGAGATTACGTGATGCAAAATGTGAGGTCTCCATGTCATATAACACATAGTCATAACTGTCCAATCGCTCTCCATTTACTTCAAGATGATTCTCTACAGCTGCTGAAGTGACAAAATGACAAGCGATATCAAATCCTTCAAATTCCGTAATTCGCAAAGACTGCTGACTGTCACCTACACCGTACCCATACTTCTGCTGTAAGGTTCCATCTACGAGTAGGACCTTGTTGCCTGTTGAAGCCAATATCTTGCAAAGATATAACATCAGATCATTCTTCTCACATAAACCCGCAAAGATCCATGTATGCATAGATGTTACAACTCCTTTCTTTTTCTCAAACTCCCTGTTATCTGAATTATTCTAAATTAAACCTCGGATTTCACTTTATTCTCCACCCGTTAACAAGCTCTGTTGTTCTGTTTGTGAAGCATCAGCAGGATCATTTACGCTTCCAGCATTAGCTCCTGCTCCGTTTCCTGAACCATCATTCCACATCACCCCATCCGACGTTGCCGGATTATTTGATGATGGACGGCTGCTATAGGTAACTGAGGATTGTGCCACATCCTGTTCAACCCCTTTTGATGGTGCTGTCATGGAAGCGGCCAGTGAACTTTCAAGCGAACTTCGCACCTGTCTGGATAATTCCTGTTCGGCTCGTCGAACAATATTCGGATCACTCTCCAGCAGTTTTAACACTTCTGAATTGGCAGGATACGTCGCGATTGCAGGTGTCTGAAACTGTGGTTCTACATAGGTTAAGGCATAGATTGAAGCTTTATGTAAATAGGCATCTACAATTGCACTTGAGAGTGACAGAATCTCTTCCTCCGTCATCGTAATCCATAAGGTAGCTGCATTGAGTCGTTCCACTTTTTTCTTCGATAAGAGAACATAGTCTTGTCCGGTAGGGAATTGGATACGAACATCAATAATATCTCCCTTAACAAGTGAGGACGGCAGTAATACAACTTGCAGCTCTCGATTTCTTAAATCGGGCGGTGCCGGTACATCCTCATACACCATCTCAGTGGTAATGGCTGTTCCTTTTTTTAACTCTATTTTGGCCACTTGGCCTTCCATCTGCTTGGTACTGGACCAGAGGTTTCGCGGTGCTTGTGCATCCGGAACAGCAATGAGCTTCAGATCCTCCGGTAATATCGGTTCACCTGCTTCAATATCCCGAATCGTAACCCATCCTTGTGCTCCCGAATCCCATTGTTGCTTTAATTCAGCTTCCTTTTCCTCATATGCCGATAAATAACGGGCTTCTACAGCTGACCTGACATCCCCCATCGTTTTGACATTGTAAATAACATATCCTCCGAACACC
Source organism: Paenibacillus sp. FSL M7-1414 (assembly GCF_038003195.1). NCBI lineage: Bacteria > Bacillati > Bacillota > Bacilli > Caryophanales > Paenibacillaceae > Paenibacillus > Paenibacillus sp. FSL M7-1414. Next base: position 3,994,282 of record NZ_JBBOOS010000001.1, read on the forward strand.
AACCCTACAGCTCCTGCTCCAATAAGTCCGGCATAGATCAGTTGACGGCTTTGTTTTCTTAATTTAGACAAAAGAGGCTCTCCTTTCGTAATCTTCTAATCATGTACTTTCCTTCGTGAAAAAAACGAACGTTTCTTGGGCTGCTGTGCCATCATATGCGTTAAAATATGAGAAAACACTTTATCCATCTGTGCGTCCTTGTCAAAAGGATCAGTATGTAACGGCAGACCATATACACTCGATGTATCCAGAGCTTTACGAATGCGCTGAACAGCCTCACCTGCTGCCAAAGGCAGACAATATATCCATTTCTCTCGTGGATACCGATGATGTGATCGAACAAAAGCGCCAATCTCCGCCTGTCTCCATTCGGCACCTGAGCCTATAACAATAGGCAGATCTGCACGCAGGAATTCTTCCAGCCGGTTCTGGTCCTGACCACTACCGAGATCCATCACGATGAACTGATAACTCCCCCCAAGCAAAGACAAAATATCCGCTCGCCCGGATTGTTTCCAATAATGCACACCATCCACTGCAAACTGTCTGCCTGCTGGCACCGGTTTACCCGCTTGAGCGATTTGTTGAATCCTTGCAAAGGATTGAGAGCGAGGTGACATTTCAATCACAGCTACTTTGAAGTTTTGCCTTTCGAGATAATGACTGATAGCTATAGCTGTGTGGGTAACCCCTACACCAGATGAAGCACCAGTTAGGGCAATAACTCTTGTTCCCCCATTCAAGGTCATCGTTGTATCTCCACCGGGCATTGTTCCGCCGGGTATTCGGAGCAGTTCCTTCCTTACCTCATCGGCAGATTGGAATCGCTCTTCGGCATTATACCTTAACAGTCTTCTCGCCACAGGGATGTATGTCCGCGGAACATCACTCCGGATAGAGCTTTCCACACCCTGAATCCATTCCGTATACGCACCACTTGTCATAAGATACAGGAGCAATGCTCCGAGTCCATATAGATCTGAACGTGCATCGGTCTGACCCGAGCCATATTGTTCTGGAGCGGCAAAACCAGCGGTTCCCAACTTAACGGTATCTTCAGCACTTTGCGGTTTGTAACTTCTGGCGATGCCAAAATCAATTAATCTCACTTCATATTCCGGCGTAATCATGATGTTTGATGGTTTCAGATCCCTATAGATCACAGGTGGATTCAGATTATGTAAATAACTCAACACATCCAGCAATTGAAGTACAAGCTCCGTCAACTGCTCCATCGGGATCTTCCCACGACACTGCTTGAAATACTCACTGAGCGTTAACCCGTCGATGTATTCCATCACCAAGTATGTGTACCCGTCTTCATCCGGGACAAAAAAATCAACAATTTGCGGCAATCTTGGATGGCGAAGTGATGTCAGAAGAGCGGCTTCCGTCTCCATACTGCCTTCATATGGCATTATCGTTACACTTTCTTTAATTGCCCATATCTTGCCCGGCAACTTCAGATCCTCCGCCTCGTATACATGGCTCATTCCGCCTGTTCCCAGAATGGATACGATACGATATCTCCCTCCCAGCAGGCTCCCGCGTTCCAGCCTGGCCGGATGTCTCATACCAATTCCTCCTTCATTACACAACAAAAAAGGGAAAGCTTCACCGAAGTAGAACAGACCGGATATCCGGTTTTGTTCACTTCGGGATGCTTTCCCTCAGGTTTGTTATGGTTAATATTGGTATCATTATAGTACAGGCAGGAATAGATTGTAAAGCACAAAATATAATGAGCTTAATCGAATCAATTTCATAATACCTTTAACTGCTTTAATCAAGGCTAGATCTCTTAATATTTGACCATATAAAGTGTAATCTCTTCCCGGTTATGGAACAACTGCTTGGAACGTTGAATCTGCATCCGCGAACGCTCAAATGTATCAATAACATCTTTAATGAGTGCGAGCGGTTTTTTATGCAATAACTTCACGGTAACAATCGCTGTTCCCCCAGGCTGAAGGCTATATAGAAGATCCGACACAAGTCGGCTCATCAGCTTCGGACTCCAACTCATATCACATACGAGCAGGTCGAATTCTCCTTCACGGAAGCGCACATCCCCTGCATTCTTTTTCAAGAAAGTCAGTTTGGGTGATGCCAGCAGCGTTGCATCCATCTTCGCCGGATCTACCGCCGTTACTTCAAGCCCGCGTTCAAGCAGGAACGAAGTCCATCCACCTGGTGCAGCGCCGATATCAAGTGCTTTATGAAATGAAGTAAAGTCAATGCCAAACGTTTGCTCGGCTTCAAGCAATTTGAACTTAGCACGCGAGATCTGCCCATCTTCTTTTTGAAAACGTACGGCTCCCCCGCTCCAGTCTGACAAGTTCTGTTCAGGTCTGGATATGCCAGCATATAGCATATCATTCGTTGCAAATACAGAAATGACATATTCAGCATCACGTACAACCCATTCACAGCCTAGCTCATCCAGCTTTTCAGTTAGCAGTTGCTTCAATGAGGCTGCATTTTCTTGCCAAAAGGCCCCTTCTGTCTTCCGTACCTGTAGCACGACAGAGGCACCTTTCAATTCCTTATGATTCAACACAAATGCAATCAATTTCTCAATAGACTGCTCCGAATCTTCTGTATTCTCCTGAAACTGAACAGGTTGAATATGACGTAAAAACGTTGGATACTCTGCCCACAGCTTATCTGCAACTTCTTCCTCCGCTACAGGCAGACCCGCAAGCAGTATTTCTCCTGGTACGAGTACCGTGCTCTTCACCGCACCAAACGTACGGCGCAACTCTTCCTGAGCATAAGGGGCAAAGCCATGATTGGCTGTGCAGATAAAACGGGAGAAGTTGCCTTCTTCCCAAGACGATTGTGTACTCAAATTGTGTTACCCTCCAGAACGTACGCGTATCCACGGACGACCATTATCCCACTGGATATCGACCGGAACATCGTACGTATGCTTAATTGTATCTTGTGTCAAAACTTCATGTTTGGGGCCGGCTGCCGCAATACGTCCATCGCGGATCAAGGCCACATGTGTAAATAAAGGTACGATTTCTTCAACATGATGTGTTACATACACAACTGTAATGTTACGCTGGCGCAGACGATCAATCTCAGCCAGCATTTTCTCACGTTCATATAAATCAAGTCCGGCACAAGGCTCGTCCATAATCAGCAATTTTGGCTCAGCCATTAATGAACGAGCAAGCATGACTTTTTTGCGCTCCCCTTGGGATAACGTTCCAAGCGGGTTGTTGGCCAAGTTGGTAAAACCCATGTCATCCAGCAAACTCATTGCTTTTGCTTTTACTTCATCCGGAATTGTCTGATAAAAACGCAAAAAAGCATAAGCTCCTGTAGCGACGACCTCCCATACCGGATCTCTTGGCGTGAGTTTCTCAATTAACGTTTGGCTGATATAACCGATTTCCTTACGTACTTCCCTGACGTCACATTGTCCATACAAATTACCGAGTACTTCAATACGTCCCTGGCTTGGAAACATATATCCGTTCATCATTTCCAACAACGTTGTTTTGCCAGAACCATTCCGACCCAGAATAACCCAATGTTCGCCTTGTTCAATGCGCAAATGTACATTATCCAAAATCTGATTATCTTCTCGTCTAAGTGAGACATGTTCCATCGAGATTATACTCATTTCAGCACCGCCTTCCGGATCTCCGAGAGCAAATGCTCCACAGAACTCATCCGATAAACCATTTTTGGAACATCTAACTGGCCATCAAAAAGCATCACTGCTGGAACGCTTGAAATTTGAAATTGTTGTACAAGTTCAGGAATGTCATGAATGTTCATTTCGAATAAAATACCTTCTGGCAGCATGTGCTCAACAACCTCCAACATACGCCGTGCTGCCGCACATGTCCCACATAAAGGGGTATATATAAATACAGCCTGTGGCATGCCTTCCCATACACTGCGCATTAACATTTTGGATGTAATTGGCTTCATTAACTTTCTTCTCCCGCGGCAACACGCAGCATGACCTCACCCGTCATTGGTCCATTATGAATGGTTACCGAATCCGGTTTATTGCTATATAACATCTCGTACATCTGGCGTTTCCCAAACATACTGGACGTATGCAAATAGATCTCGCGCGGAAATAAACCTTCTCGTACAATGGATGCCGCGACCTCACCGCCATTGGGCGAATCTGGGCCAAGCTCATAATCCAGAGACAAAATGTCCACGTCACCTTCTCTTAGCAGCATCAGGCACTCTTCTGCATTCGTTGCCAGAACAAATCCTTTCGGACAGGCCCGATAGTCATCCAAAAAAACATGCATACAATCGCTCCTCTCCCCATTATAACCAGGAACGCATGAGCGCTATATCATCACGGTGCGTTCCATCTTCACCCGTTTCTGTCTCGAGCACAACAACCGCATTTCGGAACTCAGGCGCCTTTAACAATGCTTTCATTGATTCATTGCCGATATATCCCTGTCCGATCCTCGCATGTCTATCCTTACACAAACCAGACGCATATTTGGAATCATTAAAATGGACAGCAGCAACATTATCCCAGTATCCGAGCATCCTGCCCTTTTCGAGCATCGCCGCTTCGTTGCCTGACGACCACAAACCTGAAGCAAAAGCATGGCATGTGTCAAAACAAAATGCAATATGCTCCGGATATCGGCTCAATTTGCGAATCTGTATCATTTCTTCCATTGTCGTGCCCATCGGGCCATGATCACCTGCCTGATTTTCAATCAGCACCTTTGAATGTCCATTCCAATTCTCCAAGGCGGTATCCAGACAATGAATGAGGTTCTGATAACCCTCCAGCGGATCGTTTGTTTTGATATGTCCAAAATGGACCACCGTCCCAACAGAACCGCAAGCATTCGAAATTTCAAGATCATTGCGAATAGAAGCTATTGTAGCATGAAACCCCGCCTCTCCACGGGTCATGCCCAACGCCGGATTCGTGGGATAGGGTGAATGTGCAATCGAAGCAAGTCCCTGCTGTTCACACCAATCCCTGCACTGCTCAGCATCCTTGAGATCCAGACTTTTCAGACCAAGACTACGCGGGTTCTTCGGAAAATACTGAAACGCCGTTGCCCCCATCACATGTGCTCTCTTGGCTGCCTGAAGAAATCCGCCTCTGGTGCTGACATGTGCCCCGATTCCGGTTTTAGGCTTCATGCTGGCATTTCGGACAGAAGAATGCCTTCTTGCCCGTAATTTCCACTCGTTCAATCGTTCCCCCGCAGCGCGGACAAGTCTCGCCTTCCCGATCGTATACGCGACATTGCTCGTCAAAACTTCCTGTCTTCGTATCCCCTTGCATCAGCGGCATTTCCATATAACCGCCCTCAGAAGCTGCTTCACGCAACACGGACTGCATTGAATGGAACAAACGCTCCGTCAACTCTGGTGAAGTCGCGATGTTCTGCGTTTTGGAGCTTGGTCTCAGACCGGCAGCAAAAGCAATCTCATCCGAATAACAATTGCCAATCCCCGCAATAATATGTTGGTTTACCAACGTTGTCTTAAGCGTACCCCGGCGACCTTTCAACAGAGAAGCAAAACGTTCCACATTCATCCGTCGATCTAAAGGTTCAGGTCCAAGATCAGACATCGCCTCTTCGGTTTCTTTCGAAGTAAGCAGATGTAAATAACCCAAGCGCAGTCCGATAAAGAATAAAATGTGATCGCCAAACTGAATTTCCACTTGTGTGGAACGATCAGGACGTTCTTCTTCCGTGCCCCAGAAAATCATACCGCCCAACATGAGGTGCAGCACCAGGCGTTTGCCATTAGCCAAGTGGAAAATCAGATGCTTCGCTCGGCGCTCAACAAATATGATGCGATTACCTGTAAGTTCATTGATAAACAGATCAGGCTCCGTATTTATCGTTTTATCGCGATTAATTACAACACCTGTAATCAGTAGATCAAGTATTTTCTCGGACAGCAAGGTCCGGTAATTTTCCATTTCCGGTAGTTCCGGCATCGTACATTACCCCTTTTTGGAAGCTTGGTCTGCCTCTTGCGACAGCCACTCCATCAATTTATGCAAATCTTCAAACACATGATCAGGTCGAGCCTTCGCTGCTTGAATGTGTCCATCCATATTATCCCGTGTTGTCACACCGGTAAGTACCAACAGCGTCTCACACCCTGCTGCCACTCCAGCTGCAATATCGGTTCGCATATTATCTCCGATCACTGCCACTTCATGAGACGCCAGGTTTAGCCGGCTAATGGCTGACTTCATTATAACACTCGATGGCTTGCCAATAACGGTAGGATGAACTCCGGTTGCTGCTTCAATTGCTGCTCCAATAGTTCCCGCCCCAGGTGTCAGTCCATCATCGGAAGGAAGCTGCAGATCCGGGTTGGTCATGATGAATTTTGATCCCGCATTAATCCACCTTAGCGCCTTGGTCAGTTTATGATAGGAAAATTCACGATCAATCCCCTGTATCACGTAATCTGGTACATCTTCCGTCAGCTGTAGTCCTGCTTCTTCTATGGCTTCCAGCAGTCCTGCTTCTCCAATACATGCCACTTTTGCACCCGGGGACTCTTTAGCAACATATTCAGCAGCCGCCACAGCAGAAGTACATACTTGAGACGCGTCGGCAGGTATGCCCATCCCGTTCAGATGATCTGCCACACCTTGTGGTGTACGGGAAGAATTATTTGTTACGAATAAATACGGCTTTCCTAGCTCTTGCAGTGTTCGAATAAGCTGATCGGCTCCTTCGATACGATGTCTGCCATGATAGAGCGTACCATCCAAGTCAATCAGATAGGCCTTAATCACACACAGCACTTCCTTTCTTCATTCCATTAACGTTTCATGTCCTTAATCATTTACCTCGAACTTGACCGCGAACCTATGTATTCAGGCAAAAAATAATGGCTTGCTGGCATATGCACGCAACAAGTCGAACCGGATCGAACACCGACGGTTTAACTCGCGCGTCTTCTGTACAAGCTTGTCATTTCCTGCGCTTTCCCGGAAAATAATTTGAATCATTTCCCTCTTCATATTGCCCATCCTACACGCTTTCTGACCAGATTGCAAAAGGGACCGCGGGAGTTCCTCTCCCTCAGTCCCGTGCAATTACCCGGATCTTTATATGACGTGTTTAGCCGTGCACTGGTTCGCAATCAGGGTTAAGATTCTTGCTTGCGATGCACAACAGGAATAAGCTGGTGTTCGTTTGCAAGTCTGGTATTCGGGAATACGGACTGCGCCTCTTCCAAAAGTGGCTGAAGTTGATCCTCATCCTTATAGCGTGAACTGAAGTGAGTCATGATTAGTTGCCCTACATTGGCTGCTCTAGCCGCTTCTGCCGCTTGCTTAGAAGTACTATGATAGTACTCATGCGCTGTATCGGCCAGATCATGCATGAATGTAGCTTCATGTACAAGTACATCTGCATTGATGGAAAGTGGCTGTACGTTGTCACATGGACGTGTATCACCCAATATGGTGATCACCATACCACGCTTGGGCGCTCCCAATACATCTTCTGGACGAAGCGAATCACCGTTATCCAGCGTAATGGTTTCTCCACGTTTCAGTCGGCCGAACAATGGGCCTGGCTTCAAACCATATTCCGCCAGTTTGGCTGGGTCCAGGCTTCCTGGACGATCTTTTTCGGTAATCCGGTATCCATAACTGTCAATCCGATGCTCAAGCAAAGCAGCTTCCACGATAAAACTGTCATCCTCGAACAGGACACCGCCCGTATGTTCCACGATATTCAGATCATAGTTAACCCGGGATTGGCTCAACTCCATTGTTGTACTGATCATTCGTTCCGTACCTGGCGGACCATATACGGTTAATGGTGTGGTGCCACCTTGATAGGCTCTGCTCGAAAGCAGTCCTGGAAGTCCAAATACATGATCACCATGCAGATGTGTAATGAATATTTTCTCCAATTTGCTCAGTTTAAGCGGAGAACTTAAAATCTGGTGCTGCGTCCCTTCCCCGCAGTCAAACAACCACAAAGCTCTGCGCTCATCCAACATGCGTAGCCCAATGGAAGTTACATTCCGTTGAAGCGTAGGTACACCAGCATTAGTTCCCAGGAAATATAGTTCCATTCTGGATCGCACCTCTTTCTGTTGCCAGCAAAAAACCTCCGACAATGCGGAGGGCTTTGCCTGACACTCTACTGAATTTATGCCTTCTCTACATTAAAATACTTAGCTTGCGGGTGGCTGAATACCATCGCTGATACGGAAGCTTCAGGTTCCATCATGAAACCTTCCGTCAATTCCACACCGATATCCTCAGGCTGTAGTAACTTGAACAGCGGCCCCTGGTCTTCCAGATCCGGACAAGCCGGATATCCAAAAGATACTCTGATCCCTTGATAACGTGCACCGTGACGTTGCTTCATGGTCATCTGGGCAGAATCCGGGAATCCCCATATATCTCTCATCATATGATGCACACGTTCAGCTAATCCCTCTGCTACTTCAAGCGCTACGGATTGCAGAGCATGCGAGCGAAGGTAATCCCCTTGATCTTTCCACGCCGTGGATAGTTCACGCACACCGTGTCCGGCAGTAACTACCATGAAACCAACGTAATCCATCTGACCGGATTCAACAGGTTTCAGGAAGTCGGACAAGCACAGGAACGGCTCGACTTTTTGACGTGGGAACGTAAATGTATGCAAAATATTACTGGTGTCCTTTGGATCATAGATGATGACGCTGTTACCGCTGGACTGAGCCGGGAAGAAACGATACATGGCATGCGCCTGAATAATCCCGTCACGAACAGCCTCTTGCATGATATCATCCACGACTGCTTTCAGGTCGGTAGCCTTCTTATCACCTGAAGCAAGCAGTTGTTCTACTGAACCGCGCAACCCCAGATGATGTCCAAGCAACATCTGCATGTTCACATATGGCAGGATATGTGATAATGGGTAGTTACGCATCGTATGCCGCTCCAGATCAGGCGGGACAAGAACCGGATGATCTACAGCAATATCCGAACGCTCCACTCGCGTAAGCTCTGGAAGAGCCTGAACAGCTACAGCACTTGAAGCATCAGCTTCTTTTTCTGCTTCCATCTCCAGTTGCATCACTTCACGTGAAACGGGATTCATCAATTTGTTCGCCAGATCCAGACCGTCCATCGCATCTTTCGCATATACAACCATTCCGTTATATTCAGGACGAATACGATTTTTGGTGAATTTACGTGTTAGCGCCGCTCCGCCAACCATAATAGGCACATCAATACCTGCTGTTCGCAAATCCTGAGCGGTAAGAATCATCTGCTGTGCTGATTTTACCAATAGACCCGAGAGGCCGATTGCATCGACTTTTTCTTCCCGGTATGCCTCAATGATACGTTCTGGTGGTACTTTTATACCCAAATTAATGATTCGGTAACCGTTATTGGAAAGGATGATCTCAACCAGGTTCTTACCGATGTCATGCACATCGCCCTTGACCGTGGCCAGAATGATCTTACCTTTAACCGAAGTTTCGTTCTTCTCCATGAATTGCTCCAAATATGCTACAGAAGCCTTCATAACCTCTGCACTCTGCAACACCTCAGCTACAATCAACTCATTGTTGTTAAAGAGACGACCTACTTCCTCCATCCCCCGCATTAGTGGACCGTTAATCACTTGAAGTGCTGTGTATTTGGCAAGTGCCTGCTCCAGGTCCGGCAGCAATCCTTCTTTGCTTCCTTCCACAACATATGAAGCGAGACGCTCTTCTAATGAAAGGTTTGAGATTTTTTCCTTCTTCTCAACCTTCTTGTTACGGAACGCCGCTACGAACGCCGCCAGAGTTTCATCATTCGTGTTATATAAAAGCTCTTCGGAGAGTCTGCGTTCTTCTTCAGGAATGGAGGCATAACGCTCCAGTTTCTCTGTGTTCACGATCGCATAGTCAAGACCTGCTTTGGTACATTCATATAAGAATACTGAGTTCAGCACCTCACGGCCCGCTTCAGGCAGTCCGAATGAAATGTTACTGATCCCGAGGATCGTATGACATTCTGGCATCGCTTCCTTAATCACTCTTATACCTTCAATGGTTTCTTTGGCTGAACCGATGTACTGTTCATCTCCCGTACCTACCGGGAACACCAACGTATCGAAAATGAGGTCTTCTGGTTTGAGACCATATTTGTTCACCAGCAGATCGTAAGAGCGCTTGGCTACGTCAAGCTTGTCTTCCCGACTAATCGCCTGACCCCGTTCGTCAATCGTTCCGACAACTACTGCACCACCATATTTATGAAGCAACGGTGTAATCAGCTCAAATTTCTCTTCGCCATCCTCAAGGTTAATGGAGTTAATTATCGCTTTACCTTGTGAGTACTGAAGGGCCAGATCAATTACTGAAGCATCTGTTGTATCGATCATCAGAGGAACCTTCACTTTTTTTACAACCAATTCAAGGAACTTCACCATGTCTTCAGACTCTTCGCGGTCTGGGTCTTGTACACACACATCGACAATGTGCGCTCCATTTTTCACTTGAGCACGTGCAATTTCCGAGGCTTCTTCATATTTGCCTTCTACAATGAGGCGTTTGAATTTCCGTGATCCCAGCACATTTGTACGCTCTCCGACCATATATGGGCGATTGTCCTGTTCGATGTAGATCGGTTCTATACCAGACAATGCCGGTGGATGTGTTCCGTTCATTTCTCTTGGGGGGTACTGGGCAAGTGTATCGCGCATCGCCCGAATATGTGCAGGGGTTGTCCCGCAACATCCACCAGCAATATTCAACCAGCCCTGTTCGGCAAAAGCACCAATCTTCTGAGCAAGCGAGTCTGGTGACTCATGGTAATTACCATTCTCATCCGGAAGACCCGCGTTCGGGTAACAACTAACGGCAACAGATGCCATTCCGGAAAGTGAGCGAATGTGATCACGCATAAACTCCGGACCCGTAGCACAGTTTAGTCCTACCGAAATTGGGTTAAGGTGTTCTAAGGATATATAAAAGGATTCGATGTTCTGACCTGCAAGGGTCGTTCCCATCGGTTCAATCGTTCCTGATATCATCAGGGGCAGTGTAACACCACTCTGTTCGAAGGCCTGCTGAATTCCAATGCTGCCTGCTTTTACATTGAGGGTGTCCTGTGAGGTTTCGAGTAGTAGCGCATCAACGCCTCCCTCTATTAAAGCAAGCGCTTGCTCCAAATAACTGTCGATAAGTTCCTGGAACGTTACGCCCCCAGTTACAGACAGTGTTTTGGTTGTTGGTCCCATCGCACCTACCACATAACGTGGAGATTCAGGTGTAGAGAAACGATCAACCGCAGCTTTCGCAATTCTGGCTGCTTCCAGGTTGATCTCGCGTGCCCGATCCTGAATATCGTACTCAGCAAGCACAACGGATGTGGCACCAAATGTATTGGTTTCAATTAAATCGGCGCCCGCCTCCAGATATTCTTCATGAATGCGCTGGATCAGTTCTGGACGAGTAAGCACTAACATTTCATTACATCCATCCAGATCTTCGCCGCCAAAATCTTCGCCAGTCAGATCAACTTGTTGAATCATGGTCCCCATTGCACCGTCGAGGATTAATATTCGTTGTTTTAATGCATCGTGTAGACTAATCTTATCCAATATCTTCACCCCCGCAAAACGTTAGATCTTAGTTTAACAGAAACTAACTTAATGTGAAAGATCGGGTTTGGTCCCGAAAGATGGCGGGTTTGCACGAATATGAACGGAATTTGAGAATCGACAAAAACAAAGCAATCCGATATAATTCAATTAAACCAAGTGGAAAAGAGGGAAAGAACATGGCTGAAATTGTTATCCGAAATACGAACGAACGCATCACTGGTGACGAAAATGTTCGAAATTTCTTAAACAAATACGAAGTATTATATGAGAAGTGGGACGCTTCCAAACTGAACACTGATCTGCAAAATAACTTTGGATTAACTGATGAACAGAAAACCGAGGTTTTGGAAACTTACGATTATGAAATCAGAGATTTGGCTGCACGTCGCGGATACCAGATCTGGGATGTCATCACGCTGTCCGAACAAACACCAGATATCGAAGAAAAGCTCGCCAAGTTCGAAGAAATTCACACCCACGCTGAAGATGAGATTCGTGCAATTGTTGCTGGTAAAGGAATCTTTGTTATCAAAGCTACAGATGATGTGGGCTACTTTAATGTAGAACTGTCTCCTGGAGACGTCATCTCTGTTCCTGAGAATACACCGCACTTCTTCACTTTAATGGAGAACAAACAAATTATTGCTGTACGTCTGTTCATCGAAAAAGATGGCTGGATTGCAGATCCATACCCTGATCCTACTTTTATCAAACAAGCCTAACACTCTCGTGTTACAACTTGCTTAACCAAAACCCCTGTTCAATTGAACAGGGGTTTTCGCATATGCATATGGAGAGTAGTATACAACATCGGTGCATTATACAAAATAATGCGGGTATTTCGCTCTTATCGATTCCTGTTCAATAACAACTAGTCTAAGATGAGCTTCCATCACCTGAACAGCTTGCTCGGTCTGACGCTCTGTGATAAGACGATAAATCTCTTTGTGCTGGGAGATAATGACCTCCAGGTTGGAGTCCTCCGCTAGACGTAATAAACGCAACCGATTAAACGGAATATTCAGTTGTTGCAACATTCTCCATGTTCTTAGTTTACCCGTGCCCTGGAACAAAATCTGATGAAACTCTTCATCCAGTTCAAATAGACGATAGAAATTGTTTTTCCCTATACAGACTTCCTGCATTGCAATGTTGGTTTCAAGTCGAAATCTGAACTCTTCAGGAAAAGAAACACAAGCCAAAGTCACGATTTCCTTCTCCATCTTCTCCCGCATAAACCTGCCTTCTTCCACATGCTCCAGATTAATATGAGAGACGATCGTTCCACTCTGGGGAATAATGTCCAGCAGTTCTTCTTCAGCAAGCTTCATGAATGCTTCTCGCACGGGTGTTCTGCTCACCTGCAGTTCATCTGCAATCTCTTTCTCTGAAATCTTGGTACCCGGCTTAAGTTCCAGATGAAGAATTCGTTCTTTTAACAGGTTATATGAATATGCCCGGGTCGAGCCTCTAATTTTTTGATTAAGTGACATGCCTAGACCTCTTTCTATCAGCCGTATTCATTCATCTTAGCACAAATTACCGTTCCACTTATATATCGGTGTGAAACGGTAATCTGGCCAACATCAACTATATTATTGCTTGTTTTCTTTGTAGGCTTTGTACGTGTCATTTGCCAGCTTCAGATAATTAGATAATCCTTGGCTATCCAGCTCTTTGGCAAACGCATCGAATTCAGACAAGTCCCGCTCACCCAAGATAAATTTAAGTGTATTTTGATCCGAATAATCTTTCAGTGGTGTACTCAGAAGTGTCACCCGTTCACGGTCCTCTGAAGAGTAAGGAATTGGTGGTTCTGCCGGGATCACTTCCTTGGTATCCTTCATGTCTTGTTGGAATTTCAACTCTTCTTCACTAAACATCGATTGCAGCAGATCTGTCGTACCACCGTAGGCAAATACTCCACCAGAGAAACCAAAGTCAATACGCAGATCCTTCGTGCCTTTAGGATTCAAGCCATTGTAGTTCACATCTTCTACCAATTTACGTTTTCCGCCCTCTTTGGTAAATGTTTCGCCTTCAACGCCCCATTTGGCAAACTCTTGACCCTCATCACTGTAGTATAACCAATCCACAAACTGCATAATGGCTTTGAAGTTTTCGCTTTTTTGAATTTTCCCGGATATCATGACACCGTTTTCAAGTCTTGAGCCAGACATTAACTGCCCTTTTGGCCCACCAGGAACTGTAATCTTCGCAACAGAGTATTTGCCTTCTCCCAGCGTTTTGTTCATATCATTTCGGTGCAGCACCACCGTTTGGGAATTACCGTTAATCATGAATGATTTGCCGGATACAAATTTCTGTACAGCCTGATCATCATCCTGTGTGAAACTTTCTTTGTCCAGCAATCCTTCGGATACTAACTTGTTAAAGTACGTTAGCATCTCTTTGTATTCTGGTGTTGTAGCCGTATATACAAATTCATCCTGATCTTCCTTATACGTCAATCCGTTACCAAAACCCCATCCAGCCTTGGTACCAAAGCCGGTAGCCGCAATACCTAATGTGCTATTAAATTGGAATCGGTCCGAGAACGGAACGGAATCCGGGTACAGCTCTTTGAGTTTCTTTGCAGCGTCATACAGTTCATCCCATGTGGTTGGGATAGCAATGTTATTTTCTTCAAAAACATCTGTTCTTACGATTAATGTATAATCTGGCCATACTTCTTCATGCAGACCCGGGAGTACATAATACTTGCCATCTTCCTGTCGAAGTCCTTCGATTTCTTCTTCCAATCCCCATTTTTCCACTTTATCCTTGAAGTTGGGCATCAAATCAATATAATCACTAACGGGCAGAATCGCACCGGAAGATACAAATGCAGACTCTTCACCAGGGTACGTTTTAGGAATAACCAGTGGTGCATCACCAGAACTGATTAGAAGAGATCTCTTCTGAGAATAGTCACTCATAGGAACAATCGTTGGCTCAAGTGTAACACCAGTCATTTCAGTCATCTTTTCGAAAAGCAACCAGTCTTTTTTGTACGGATAGGTAGGTTGATCACTATACAGTATCGATAGATTAAACGGCTCAGTCGCCTTGAATGTATCCCCTACATTGTACGTCTCCATCGCTGCCTTGGTTTGAACTTCTGTGACGTCACCTCCAGTTCCGGTACCGCTACTACATGCTGCCAGAACAACGGTCATCATTGATGCCAACACCATTTTACCAACAAACTTACGTGGCTTTTGATTCATTTAGGTTATCCCCCTGAATTTGGTTTAGGTTGACCTTGCCTTAAAACTTTTTAATCAATCTCTAAAAAGTTAATCATGTGAATCACTCTAGCTGCTACGTATTACTGTTTAACAGACCCTAACATGATACCGGTTACAAAGTATCTTTGGACAAATGGATAGATGGTGAGTATCGGCAAGATGGTTAGTACCATCGTTACTGACTTAATATTGGCAGCAATCTGTGTCAGGTTATCAGCTGAGGTTGCACCGGCAGATGCCCCGCTTGTCGCTCCTGCAATCATATTGCGCAAATAAATGGTGACCGGGAACAGTTCTTTTTTGTCCAGATACAGAAAGGCTGGGAACCAGGAATTCCAATGACCTACTGCGTAGAACAGCACCATGGTTGCCATAACTGCTTTACTAAGCGGCAATATAATGCGTAACAAGATCCCATATGTGTTCAAACCGTCAATGGAGGCAGCTTCCTCCAGTTCTTCAGGCATATTTTCAAAAAATGACTTCATGATCAGCATGTTGTATATGCTAATTGCGCCAGGAACAACAAGTGCCCACATGGTGTTGTTGAACCCAAGGGAATTAATCAACACATAGTTTGGAATCAATCCACCACTGAAGAACATGGTAAATACGGCGAACATCGTCAGAAACTTGCGACCCATCAACCTCTTTTTGGACAGGGCATAGGCGAAAATAGTCGTCATGAACATGGAGATTAACGTACCTACCACGGTGTAGATAATTGTATTTTTATAATTCGTCCAGAACATGCTGTCACGTGAGATGGTCTTGTATGTCTCCACATTGAATCCTCTTGGGAACAGACTAACCTTGCCTGAATTAATATAGGACTCACTACTGAAGGATTGAGCCACGACATTTAAGAATGGATAAAGCGTTATAAATACCACGAACAGCAGAAAGATGACATTGAATACTTTAAATACCTTGTAAGATCTGGATTCCTGCATGGTGCTCCTCCTTTACCATAAGCTTCTTTGTGTCAGTCTGCGTGAAATGGCATTTACGGAGAACACCAGAATCAGACCGATCAGCGATTCGAACAAGCCAATTGCGGTAGCATAACTGAAGTTACTGGATTCCAGTCCAACCCGATACAGGTAAGTGGAGATCACATCAGATGTCTCGTAGATAAGCGGATTGTACAAGAGTAAGATTTTTTCAAATCCAACAGCCAGGAAATTACCCATGTTCAAAATCAATAACGTCACAATCGTTGGCAAGATCCCTGGTAACGTTACATGAATCGTTTGCTTCCACCGATTGGCACCATCGATACGCGCAGCTTCATACAAAGAATCATCAATGGTTGTCAGTGCAGCCAGATAAAGAATTGCCCCCCAACCCATACCCTGCCATACCTCGGAAGTGATATAGATTGTTCTGAACCACTCAGCCCGCTGCATAAAAGGAATATTGTCTCCGGTGAAGAAAGCCACCAGTCCATTAATGGAACCATTCACTGCTGTCAGCTGCAGGATCATACCCGCAACGATAACGATAGACAGAAAATGAGGCAGATATGACGCGGTCTGTACAAACTTTTTGAATCGTTTACTCTTCACTTCGTTAAGCATCAAGGCAAAAATGATTGGAACCGGGAATGTAAAGAGCAATGCAAGTCCGCCCAACATCAGCGTATTACCGAATACTCTCCAGAAGGTAGGGTCCTCAATGAACATTTTGAAGTATCTTAATCCAACCCACGTTTCTCCAAATATACTTCCCCCGGGAACAAAACGTCTGAATGCAATCACATTACCAATCATCGGTCCATATTTGAAAATAAGGAGATAAATGATGGGAAGGATTAATAGTGAATACAGCTGCCAGTCTTTGCGAAACAAGGTTGCTGCCGTTCGTAATCTGCTCTCTTTACGTAAAGATGTCATGGTTAACGTTGTTTTAGCGGTTTCCGACTCCATGTGTTTTCACTCCGATCCAGGACTTGATAAGTAAGAGTAATTCATGTACAATCTCCATCGTTTCTCCTCTTGTAGAAGACAACAACTCCTTTAACTTCACCCCCACTACCAAATAGATAATTGCTAAATGTAAGCGATATCAATTTGATGTATTATGTAGAATCACACAATCCAATGTGCTTCACATCATTCATTAGCACTTACTAAGTGGTGTGATTTCCAAATCGGAAGAAGATACTCTAAAATATTAAGCGCTTACAATCAGTCGAAAATAATAAGCAATAACTCCCTGCCTCCATTTAATGAAGTAAGTCAAAAAGATATTGCTTTATGACAATCTAAATACTAGTCATACTAGTATGTTAGTTATATTCTAATCCAGCTTCCCTCTAATTTCAATAACTTTTAGCAAAAAAATGGAGATCTCTTTTAACAAGGTAATTTACTCAACAAGCTCAAATAAAAAAACATTGGTAACTTCAAGAACGATATCATCGTTCATTGAAGCTTCCAATGTTTCAGGGTGCTGAGGAAAGATGTTATAACTGATTCCGCTTAGAAATTAGCAATAAGCTGATTTAATTCCGATAAATGTGTTATTTCATGGTCTGGCGCATACGTTTCATTGTTGGTCTTATGCTCACGGTTAATCCATACGGATTGGATGCCAGATGATAAAGCACCACGAATATCAGTCGTTAACTTGTCTCCAACCATCATGCTCTCTTCGGGTTTAACACCCAGTTTACTCAAAGCATGTTCAAATATCGACGGATCTGGTTTTCCTTTTCCGAAGTTACCCGAGATAATAATCTCATCAAAGAAAGGAGTTAATTCAGGTACACCATCCAACTTCTCTTGTTGCAAAGCAGGACAACCGTTTGTTAACAGCAACAGTTTGTACTTTCCTTGTAACTGACGCAAGGTATCCATCGTTTCTTCGTATACATGAGGTCTGGATCTCCGTTCTACTCCAAACTGCGCGGCAAGTTGTTCAGCAAGATCTTCCCGATCTATACCCAACTTCAACAAGCCACGACGCCAGGATTCTTTACGGTAAACTGGAGCAAGTTGTTCCAACTGACGGAACTCAGGTTGATCCCCACCAGTAAAGTTAGCCCAAAGGCCTTCAAACGGATTGATTCCAATCATTTTGGTAAAAGGAAAGGTTTCATATGATTCATACAGTCCACGTGCCTCATTACGAACAGCTTCTTCAAGTTCTTCTGGTTTAACCCCAGACTCTTTCGCTGCGATTAGACAAGTCTCATGAAAAGCTTCTCGAACACTACGCTCATCCCATAATAAAGTATCATCTAGGTCGAACAAAATCGCTTTTAACGCCATTCCGATCATCTACCCCTTTATGCAATAATTACTTTTCGACGGTTTCCACGGTGATCTGGTGTGCTTTAGCAAACTTCAGCAAACGTTCTGCAATCGCATCTGTATCGTAACGGTTCAATAACTTGGTGAACACCCATCTTTTCCCGCGACTGTTATGTTCGATAACAACTGTACCTGGTTCAATTCGGAATTTGACGATATCGTCAACCCCAATTGAACGTTCACGATTACCCTTCGTCGTTATAATCCGATTACTGCTAATCTTGATGTATGGACGACGAAGCATGAAGATGACTGCCAAAAATACGTAAAGCAGCATGGTCACCCAGTCCCAAGTTGTCATTGGAGCTTGCACAAGGAACGTGCTCATAAACAGATACAAAAAGGCGAGACCAATCAAAAATATAGGGAACAAAAGACTGCGTCCCTTAAAGACTTCTTCACCTGGTGTACCTGTGATTGGTTGACCACTTTTTTTGCGTTGCTGATTTAACTGCTTGGAATTTTTCTTAACCGTTCTCTCGAACGAACGCGACATGAGAATCCCCCTTATGTGTCTTTGTATCGGCTTACATAACTGTAAACCAACATTTCCCCCTATAAATTGCACACTCAAAATAACAGGAAGAAACCTAAATATCATAATGATATCATTAGGTTTCGTTAGTGTTTGAGTTTGCCTTGGTGGCCTTTGTCATTCTCATCATCAACAATCTCAATGGTATCCAGTTGTTGTCTGAAATTACTGCGAATATTGCTCAAATAAATCTCTCTTAACTCGGCACGTTCAGCAAGTTCTTCCTCCGACAATCCAGTGGACTTTTGCTTACGAGCCAATTCGTTAATGCGTGCTACCAGACTATCTATATCCAAGCTTGTCCCCTCCAAAAATACAAAGTCATATTAACTTTGCCATTATAAAGGCTGCTTGTCAAGTTGACACGCGCTAACACTCATTGATGTGCATTTTATTCTGCAAATTGAGGTAGAGCTAGTACTTGACCCACTTGGATGGAAGTTGTATGAAGTTGATTCACTTTCTTAATTGCTTCTATATAAATACGTGTATCCATATTCGTCGGTTTATGTTCCAAAGAAATACTCCATAATGTTTCCCCTTGTGAAACAGCTATCTTTCCTCCAGGCAGAACATCATTCTCATTGCCAGCAAAAACAGTTAAAACGGTGCTGCATCCAATAAATATAATCATAGAGGTAATGGCTACCTTTAACATCCATGAAGAAATCTTGAAACGCGCTAAAACCTTCTTGTAGTTCCCTATGTTAGACTTCACCAGTTCCGAATTGATTGGTTCATAAATGCTTTGATAAGTAGAATATCTCATTAAATACCCGCCTCCAAACGTTTGTTCCTATCTGTTGAAATCAATATAACACGAACACTTGTTTTGTTCAATAGATTTTTAGAACAATTGTTCGCTTCTTTTTTAGAAGGAACAATATCTTATTTCAAGTACTTTTGCAAAACATTTGCAGTATTATGCTCTGACTTTTGGACAATTTCTGTTCTATAAGTTAAAAAACACTGATTTAATGCTATTTTATTTAGAACTTATGTTTGTACGAACGGAGGTTCTATGTTATAATTTTCCCAAACGTTACTAAAATGGGGTTGATACGGTATGTCGAAGATATCCAGCAGGCAGCAGGCTATTCTGGAGTTTATACGAAATGAAGTCCGGTTGAAGGGGTATCCTCCTTCCGTACGGGAAATTGGTGAAGCGGTTGGACTGGCTTCCAGCTCAACAGTACATGGACATTTGGATCGTTTGGAGAAAAAAGGTTTGATCCGACGCGACCCTACCAAGCCAAGAGCCATTGAGCTTTTGAGCCAGGAAGAATCTGAGCATTCTCATCAATTTGCTCATAGCGTTGCACGTATTCCTGTTGTTGGTAAGGTTACAGCCGGGGTTCCAATCACTGCAACCGAGAACATTGAAGACTACTTCCCTCTTCCTACACATTATGTAGGCGAACAGAAAGTGTTTATGCTTTCGGTAGTGGGAGATAGTATGGTGGAAGCTGGAATCGTTAATGGAGATTATGTTATTGTCCGCCAACAGCAAACTGCTGATAACGGTGATATCGTCGTTGCAATGACTGAAGACGATGAAGCTACAGTGAAAACGTTCTATAAAGAGAAAGATCATATTCGCCTTCAACCGGAGAATGCGACCTTCGAACCTTTACGTTTGAAACACGTTAGTATTCTGGGTAAAGTCATTGGCCTTTTCCGAGATATTCATTAATATTTAACTTGAGTAACAAAACTAGATGTAATGAAATACGAAAGAGGTTGCCCTGATGAACAGGACAACCTCTTTTTTCATGTTTATGTTATTTTAGCGGCTAATTATTTACTTCGTTTCAAAATACTCTTGTGATGCGAGAACACATCAAAGCTCTGTTGTCCGTGATATGAGCCCATACCGCTCTCTCCTACACCACCAAACGGGAGATAGTGTGAAGTCATATGAGAAAGTGTGTCATTAATACATCCACCACCGAAGGATACCTGATTCAGAACCTGATCCTGCAGTTGCTCATCCTGTGTGAAGAGATATAGTGCCAATGGTTTTGGCCGGCGAACAATCTCATCCAGCATAGGATTCAGGTCACTGTACGTAAATACAGGAAGAATCGGACCGAAGATCTCTTCTTGCATGACAGCTGATTCCCAGTTCACATCACCAATTACCGTCGGCTCAATAAGCAACTGCTCACGTACAGAACGCCCACCAATTAGTGTTTTGCCATCTGTGAGGAATTTCGACAACCGATCAAAATTACGCGCGTTGACAATATGCGGGAAATCAGAGTTCTGTAACACATCATCCCCAAATTTATCTTTGATCTCTGCGCTAATCAGATTGATCAGTTCATCATGAACTTGTTCATGCACAAGCAAGTAATCCGGAGCGACGCATGTTTGCCCTGCATTCAGGAATTTACCACGAACAATACGTTGGGCCACCAGCTTCAGATCTGCATCACTATGGACAATAGCAGGACTCTTACCACCCAACTCAAGAGTTACAGGAGTCAAGTGCTCCGCAGCTGCCTTCATAACAATGCGACCAACACCTGTGCTGCCTGTGAAGAAAATATAATCAAACTTCTCTTTCAACAATGCTGTGCTAGCCTCAACTTCGCCTTCCATAACCGCAATATACTCCTGAGGGAAGATCTCCTGAATCAGATCATACGTCAGACGAGATACGGCTGGTGTTAATTCAGAAGGCTTGATAACTGCACAGTTACCGGCTGCAATTGCTCCAATCAGTGGACCAAAGGCCAGTTGGAAAGGATAGTTCCAAGGTGCAATAATAAGAGCCACTCCGTATGGTTCAGGGTAAATGGTACTCACCCCATCCGGCATAGCCGAATTGGTTGGGACTTGTTTTGGTGCAGCCCATTCCTGCAGGTGTTCTAATGCAAAATCCAGTTCACCCAGAACAATGCGAATCTCGGAACCGTAAGCTTCCGCCTCTGATTTGTTCAAATCTGCCCGAAGTGCATCTTGAATCCGTTGCTGATACTTTTCAATTCCTTTTCTAAGATGTTGAAGCGCATTAATCCGATACTCGATATTTTTCGTTTGTCCTGTATAAAAAAATGTACGTTGTTCTGTCACAAGTTGTTTTGCCTGATCCATATTAACATCTCCAATTAATTATTTAAAATTAAATTGCTCAAAATTTAATTAAAGTATACCTCTTCTATATGAAACTTTCAACATACAAATGAAACATCCATTTGTATTTATTTGAACGATGGTTGGAATTTTGAAAGAGTGAAAGCTAGTATTCCTTTCTATTTCGTGGCTATCAGAATTTCTAAGGAAGTTTGATTTAAATCTTTACTTTCGACAGTTTAATGTACTGTAGAAAGAATTCTATTTTCAGTTTCTTTTTCTAGGTTACTAGATAAATGATGAAAATGATTTTGCGCTATTACTAACATAAAGTGTTAAAGTTCATCAAATAGAGTTCTAATTACAATATATAAAAAAACTCCCCTTTCATTAATAAAAAAGAGTTTTACATGTTTACATTTATCTAAATCGACGAAAGAATGTGTTTTGTTATAAAGGTAAGCCTTGGTTACAGATAAACATAGAATTGTTTTGTGGGCTGATAAAGGATAATTTGGGGGCATTTGTGGGAACTTTGGTTTTTCATTAAGTATGTAGTGACTTGCCCACAAAAATCAAGAACACCCGTTTGATGTGTGATTTTCCTTAGGATATAACCCTTTTTTTCTAAACTGCACCTAAAGACGCTAGCCTGTTCAGGCTCAGTGTTATTTGTCACTTTCATTTACCAGTTAAACTGATTTTACTTCTTTTTGCTCTTGCTACTGCTACTGCTAAATGGATCTTCGTATTCTTTTACACTCAATTTATCTAACGCTTGATCATTTGCTTCTTGTTCACGAATATACTTTCATACAGTTGCTTCATTTAGGCCTACTGTATTTACATAGACGTCTAAAAATTTCAATTAAATTGTTTCTCACTTGATTATAGAGTTCTTTCCGTCTATACTTCGGGGTAAATACAATGTGGTATTCGTACATCCTGGTCATAACCTTTTCAAGAAGACTGTACAAAAAAGACAAGATTAAGCTGCATCCGTTTCCCCGTATTCTACTGGGAACGGTCGTTTAGTTTTTTTTCTAAAATCGGTTTTGGTTGCAAAACAGTATTCGCTCACTTGTTGTTCAACCTCTGCTTTATCTGCAGCCATATTCAAGTATATTTTCTCGTGAGAGAAAAAGGACTCGATACAAGCATTGTCTGGGCAATTTCCACGCCTGGAGTGACTGCCTAATATACCGAACTGTTTCAGTTTACGGTTAAAAGGCTTTGAGGTATATTGAAATCTTGATCCGAGTGCAAGATTACGCCACTCAGATTTACATGTTGACGGAGTCTATCCAGAGTTTCATGAACCAAAGCAAGGTCGTTTCGTTCAGAAAGATGCCACGTTACAATTTCATTATTGTTTAAATTCTGAATAACAGAGAGATACACAATCCGTTCTCCAGCGCGAATATAGGGGATGTCTGTAACCAGCTTAGTTCGTGGTTAACCCGCTTGAATTGGCGCTCTAGCCGATTTGGATTCACTACAGAAGCTTGCTTCCCAAAGCATCGACGCTTTTTTCGAATGACTGAACAGATCTCTAAGAGTTTCATTAATCCATACACCTTTTTGTAATTAACCATCAGACCTTCTCTCCCGAAAGCCACCGCCATTCGAAGGCAGCCAAAGTAGGGATGAACGCGATGAATGGCAAGCAGATGCGATTCCAATTCATGTTCTTTTTATCTACGTTCACTTATCGCCTGTCTACTTATTCTCCACTTATAATAGCCCGAACGGGAAACCGCAGCTAACTTCAAGAGCCAAGTCAGGTCATGGCGCGCTCGCAGGTCCTCTATGATTTGGAATCTGGCAGCTTTACTCGTCACTCCTTGTGTAGATTTGGATACTGCTTTTTAAGTATTCAATCTCCGCCCGCAAATAGGCCATCTCTTCTTACATACTGGAAAACGTTGTTATAGGGCGTCCCTGTTTGGATGTAGCAGGTTCTAGATTCATTCCCTGTTTCGATTTCGCTACCCCTTGTACCAGAGATTTATTTTGAATATCCAAACGTTTCGCCACTTCACGTATACTCATATTTTCCTTGTTGACTAGCCGGACCGCCTCCAATTTAAATTCCAAGGAGTACCGACCGAAAGTTTGTCCTATTTTAGCCATGAAAAATCCCCTTCGTTTGGCAAGATTAAGTCCATCTTAACAGATGTCTTTTTTCTTGTGTACTAAAAGGGGATAATACCAAAGAATAGGCTTTTTACATTTACTTATTTACTCTTTCTTCCTGTAATCATACACATCGTCAGGAAGATTTAGTTGTACACCATTAATGGTTACAATATCGTTACTTTCCCAGATGATAGACGCCTTTTCAACTTTATTTTGGAAATATATAATTTTATTTGGTTTTGAGCCATCATTGTATTGAAGTTCACATAAAATAGCTAACGAAGTTGTTGCTCCTGCATCAGAATTCATCGCCTTAATCGTAAATTTACCATTGGGTGAAACTGATTCTGATATAACTTCCCCTTTTGGAAGTCGTTCTAAGTCATAGTACCAATTCCACAAGGATACAAAAGCAATAGCTACTGCTAACACAAAAAAAATACTTATCCCAAGAACTTTTCTCTTTTTATTTTTCACTGAATCCTTATTCCTCCAATCTCTACTTAAAATAAAATATACCTCAAAAAAATGAGGTATATTCCCATTATATCATTTATTATCGGTATTAAACATACTAATTCCCCATTCAATCATAGCTTGATCTTGGGGGTCGTCAAAATATGTTTTAAACCAAGAAGGGTGTGCTGTTCCTGAATATATCTGATAAGCGCCTGCTACGGATTTTAAAATGCTCGCCGGGAAAAGGTATCGACCTACATAGCCGTAGTGAATATTCCCAATATCCTCACCGGTGATAATCCTACTATTAAACTTATAGCGTTTACTTACTCCATATTTAAGTTTGTAATCCCATGGGCCGCCACTCTTTACCTGAGAAGCAAAGTAAAGACCAGCTCCAGCCAAATCATTTGGATACATATACAACATTCGTAAGCCATTACCTCTCATTTGCTCCTTGAAAATATTCGTGATTTCTTGAATACTTCCCTCGTCAGGATCTGCTTGAGGAGTTATTATGCTACTACTTTCATACATTTGTATATAATTCAAAGTAGCTGTTGCTTCATCTAATATTTTGTTTATATCAAGACCTTCAACATTACCCTTATTTAATGCTTGTTCTACTTGATTATGTTTATTTTGAACATCTTTTAACAACTTATCTGTAAAACGTTCAGAAACTGTGATATTTTGTTCTTTCGACTGTAATTTTTGAGAAGCAGATACAGAATAAGGCGTGAGTAGAAATGATGTTGCGACTGTTCCAATAATTAAACTGGTAATTTTCTTTTGCATTACAAAATTCCTCCTTATTAATCATTTCATGTGTATTATAAATCAATTCATTTGTCGAAGTAAGGGGAATTTTGTATGTTCAACTCATAAATTTCATTTTAAGCTCGTTTATTGGAACATCACTTATATTAAATCTTTCATAAATATAGCTTCTCCTTTCTTCATTAACCAGCCAAATCAATAAATGTTCCTTTAAATCTACTTAATAATACTCTTGGATATGCATGATTCATGCCGAATCGCTGGATGTGTAGTAATCATCCACTTTAAACTCCAACGTAATTCCCACACTCATCTCATAAAAGAACATAAATATGTGTACATATGCTGTATGTCCTAATTTGCAGTTCCTCACTAGGTCCTTCCAATTATATTTTGTTAGATCGCTTAATACGACATTTACTCCAAAGGAACATTGTAAGCGCCCCATAATTGACTTCGTTAATGGTGTACGAAGCTGTTCACTACATCTACATAAATCCAAAGACATGAACAGAGCACAGAAAGCAACACTCTCTTGAATGGAAAATCCACGATCTGACGCGTGATTCACTATCTTTGTTAGCTTGCTAAGGTAAGTACAGGCGGATATTATCGCTGGTTTACGGCGGAAGAACAACGCCAGCTTCGAGAGGCTGCCGATGAACGAGACTTTTTACTTCTGAAAACGCACTTTGATGCACTTTAGAGGGAAGGCTAGCGCGCTGGTTATCAAAATGTGATTAGAACGGCTTCATAGAATCGTTATGAATCATAAGAAAATTCACCGTGTGATGCGGAAATTTCAGACCCGTTGCTGCGATTCTTCAAGCGAATCCCTATCCTAAAATGGCTAAAGCCACGCATGAGCACCACACCTGCCCGAACCTCCTGAAGCGTTGGTTTGACCGGGGAGAGCCTGGAAATGGTATTGCTAACCGCCATTACTTATATGCATTATTGAAATGGCCAGCGGGCTTATTTGTCCTATGTAGAGGATGATGCAACAAAAGAAATCTTAGTTCACTACCTGTCCTCTTATTTGGAATTGTCTCTTATTCAACGAACACTGAAGCGACTGTTTAATCGTTTAGACGGGGAAGTACATCCGGAGGCTATCTTTCACTCTGATCAGGGATTCCATTACACACATCCTGAAATTCGTTCCATGATCGCTAAAGCTGGGTTTAAACAATCGATGTCACGAAAAGGAAACTGTTGGAATACTGCTTCAATGGAGACGTTTCTTCCCTACAAGAGCAGCGAGTTCGTGTCAACAAATACATAACTTATTACAATACCTAACGGTTCCAATAGACATTAAAAAGATGACTCCGGATGAATATAGAAGTCATCTCATTGCTGCTTAATGAATAAAGACCCTTTTCAAAAGGATCCACAAACGGGTTCACAGTTCAGTAATTCAATATAGGCTCGTTTTTTTATGTACGTATTCTTCTCCTTGCCCTGATACACAAACTTATACCTTAAAATAAAAAAGCCACTAAATGGGTATTATCCCTGGAAAGTTCTTGTCCTTGACTGTACTTAAGCCCCTCTCTCAGGAATGTCGTTAAATGAAATATGCCAAACGCAACTAATCTACGACTAAATTGCACACGAAGGTGACCAATCAAAATGATCAGCAACCTTCTTTTTTTGTTAAACTCTATACCTAATTAGTTCAATATCCAGAGCCTCCTAATCTCCTCGGGGTTCACTTGTGCCTTGCAGGATTTTAATAATAGGAATCTAACTCAGCCTTGGTTGCTTGTAATATAGTTACCCTCCCCATCCCTCAAGTGGTTCCCTGTAATAATACGCACCATCTTTTTGGGGAAGCTGTTCTAATTAATTCTATTCACTGTACCTCTACCTTGGATAAAAATTCTCATCCTCTCTATAATTAAAAATGGCTCTCTACAATTAGGTGGCTGAAATGTTCTCTTGGTGGAGCTTGGGGAAATGCCAACTCAGAACAATGCCGTCTTTAATTAAATCGGTATTCCGGTGCAAATACCATATTATAATGTCAGAAATCAGATAATGATTGAGCAAAAAGGAAATATGCCTGAACTCCAATTAATTCGAATGGCGATTCACAATTGGTACTTATAGCTTAAATGACATCTGCTAATTTTGCAGTGATCTCCTCGTCTCTTTTTCATCGAGATTCTGGTAAAGGATCTCCCATAATTCCCGGCTGTCTGCTCGATTAACTCTTACTGTTCATTTAAGAATAATTTGTACCATCATTCGCACATTCTTCGACCCATATTT
This sequence comes from Paenibacillus sp. FSL M7-1414, assembly GCF_038003195.1. Classification (NCBI taxonomy): domain Bacteria; kingdom Bacillati; phylum Bacillota; class Bacilli; order Caryophanales; family Paenibacillaceae; genus Paenibacillus; species Paenibacillus sp. FSL M7-1414. The sequence goes on from NZ_JBBOOS010000001.1 coordinate 4,021,718, forward strand.
ACAAATATTAGTTCATGCTTGAAGTACATATCCCACAAAGGTTAGCAAAAGTACTTAGTCTCAACGCATAAAAGTGTGCATTGGCGAATGTAGGATGCTCCGGATACCTTAAAATTTCCAAGGCTACAGATGGCCAAATGTAATCCCGAGATGTAATGACCCGCTTGTAAAGTTCTCCACGCTCCGCATCCCCCCCCTATACGGTCCATTATTAGTTTTGATTCTGTCTTTGAAATCAGTTCAGTAATGGCAAGAGGTAAGGTTAGTGCATCCACCTCACCAAATAAGAGAAGACATCTCTCTGGGGATACCTCCCCTCGTGTCAGAACAATGGCTTTAAGCCAGTGATCACCACTTCGGTCGCTCTGTAATATCTTTATGACTTGAACTTGCTCTTGATGATGAGGGTTTGGCCAGTAATTTACGTACTCAGCGAGTGACATAGATACAATATAAGAATTTTGATGGTTCAATAGACGCTTAGCCAACTGCTCTCTCTATAAGTAATGCTCGAGTTAATATGAACCAGTAAAAAATCAAGATAGCCACTTGCATAGGCACTAGTACGTTTAAGCGAGATTGTCCGCTCCATCGATTCTACCCAAGTCTCAGTTTTCCACACAACCTGATCCTCGGTAAACACAGAAATTGTGGTGGAAGGAATGAGTATGAACACTCAGCTGTATTGCAAGCAGGCCAAATCCGTCTCTTAGCGTTTAGTGAGTAGACTAAATTTATAGATAGAAGTTTCGAAGAATTGACCAGTCTGGCTAGAGTCGATGGCAATCAACTGGAGCAAACCTTAGCCGGAAGCCTCATGAACAGATATCACTGATGACTTTGGTGCTCTGCAACCGTGTAAGTATTGGAATGACTTTCTTTCTCAATTGCAACCCGTACATGACGAGTTGAGGGTTTCGGAAGGTATGGGATAGGCTGAGACCTTATACAAGGAACTAGAGTGGGGAGGATATATTCAATGTGTTAATGAGCAATGGATGTTTTCTCACCCACTTATTATGAAGCGGCCATGCATGTAGAGAATCAACAAAGATTTGGACAGATACGTTTACTTGTTATCCTCCATCACCTGCTTAGTAGCGAATCTGTCGCTATCATCCTTAACACTATTCGCAGTTTAGAGCGAATAGTATTAAGCATATCCAGTGAATATCCGTAGTGAGTCAGAGAGATGCAATACAATCTTTAACTAACCCTTGCCCTACTATATGAGACAAAGCCTTAGTTTTATTAGCTTCTAGAATCAAGGATTTGCCACTTACTGAAATACAAGAGATCAAAAGCTATCATTTTTCGGAGCATAGGATCGAATGACATTATGAAATTCCATAGCTGAAGGACTATACACAATATGATATGCTTGAAGCAGGAGCTGACATAAATTTGTACAAGAGCAGCTTGGGCATGGCAGTGTCCAAATCACATCAGATGTGTATTCTCATATTTTCCAAGAAGTTAGAGAAGCGTAACATTGATAAATATGAAGAGTTCACTTCCCGTATTTTTGGATCAGAAAATCAAAAACCGGGGGACGTTTGGGGGACGCACCCTCAATAAAAGTGCAATCTCCTCAAAACGTCCCCCCGTTAAAACCTCAAAAATCCCGTAGTTACAAGGTTTTATTCAATTAATACAACGGGATATATTGATCGCGTTCCCATTGGTGGACTTGTGTAGGCCACTTCATATCCCAGCTGCTCCAATTCACCCAGACCGTCCTCGACCTGATATGCTCCTCCTTCAGTCCAACCGTGATCGATAGCCCATTCAATCCACTCGCGTACACGTGTAGGATGGTCCAGGGGGTGTAAGCTTCCCATTTTGATATATTATAAGGCACGTTAAAGAAAATAACTGATCAAATTTGCACGAAAAATGCCTTTCGTTACGCTATTCAGGACAATCTAATTGGTCTATTATTTATTTGATCGTGCCTAATTCTTATGACGACTGGATCAAATACATAGGCAGGACATTCACACCATATGTAGGAATTAACCCATGCGAAACTGGACGCCGCCTTAGAACGGTGTGTTGAACAGCAAGACTTATACAATGAAGCTTACGAACTTTTCAAAAATCATGATCTGCGCCCTCGCCAGCCAGAAATGGACAAACGTATATAGCTATCTCCCGAGCTTCAGTAACTGTACAGCCACTAAGAGATGGTCGATGCTCAGGCCGAAGGCACCAAAATGAAGCACGTAGTCGGTTGTGAATCCTGCATGTAAAGCCTGGTCCAGCATGTGAACAACCGCATCCGAATTCCAGGGAAAATATTCCATTATACGCTTGGATGGTCGGCGCAATACGCAGTTTTATTGGAAGAAAGGCATCAAGCGAAGTGGTCTCTGGAGCAAATTACGGAACACTTCCGTGCGGAAGGCCTGCCTATGATCTCCTTTAAGACCATTTATTGCTGGATCTACGCAAGACGTATAATCCAAGAGTCGTTTCAGGTTCCCTAGAAGCCCGCAGAAACACGCCACAAATTTGCCACCAGAGTTCTGATCGCCCGAAAGAGATTAATTCATTTTATCATACGGATAACGAGCAAATCTTAGAGCGTATTCAAAAGCTTCAAAATCAGGCATTCTTTGCTGTCTCGCTACCTGAATTGCTTTCTCTAAATCATAAGAGACTCTTCTCAACTGACAGGCTACGTTTCCTTGTTTAAGATCTAATATGGCGTAACTGGCACGATTATCTCCGTCATATGGCGCCCCTACACTTCCGCAATTCACATATACAGTCCCCCCTGAGTACCGAATATAAGAGTGATGAAGGTGGCCGTACAATAAGATTTTAGTTGATTCCTGCTGCTTCAATTGTTCCAGTTCATCCATCGGTGCCCATGCAGGAGCTGTATGAATTAGAGAATGCGGAGATGCGTGGTAACATTCTATGGATATATTTTCCAGCTCAAATTTATAAGCCATCTGTAGATTACCCAACCAGTTCTGTTCCTCCAGACTTAAACGTTCACAGTCATACTCATATGCCCTTTGGGTAATATCTTTATGCTTAATAGTCCAATTTTGATGAGGGTAACGAGTAAATAAATCGTCAAAATTCCCTCTAATGGTTGCCATTGGCTGCATCTTCCTTAACAATCCTAAGGATTCTGCTGGAAGCGGCCCCCGCATAGTGATGTCTCCAAGACATATTATTGCATCTGGAGTCTGTTTTTTGAGATCATTGATCACCGCTTCAAGAGCATATGAGTTGCTGTGGATATCCGATATTACTGCCAGTCTCATGAGGAACCTCCAGCCTTCACAAAGTCTTCTCTAAATGACTGGATGATAATTTCTGCCGCTCGAACATATCCTCCGGCATTGCGGAGAGATTGCCCCACTTTATGAGTGTTTAGAGCATAGGACTTCTTTTGCAGGACTTTCTTTACTGCTGCTTGCAATTCTCCAGAAGTCAAGTCCTTATTATTCAGTCTAACTCCAACGCCCAACTCGATAGCACGATCTGCAATCATAGGTTGATCTATAGCATTCGGAATCATTACTAGAGGGACATTAAAATAAATAGCTTCATTAGTGCTATTCATTCCGGCATGAGTCACAAATATAGAAGCACGCCTCAGAATTTCTAATTGTGGAACGTAATTACGAACAAGAAAATTATCCGGGACTGGACCGATTTCAGAAAGGTCAGTTTTCTTTCCCACAGACATTACAATAACTGCATCAAGTTCCTTTAAAGCATCAAAACAAATTTGATAAAAATCATTTTGACCGTTAAATATGGTTCCCATTGATATATAAATTAGTGTTTTGACACCATCTGAAACAGCATACTCGTCAGCCCATACTTCATTTCGATCATAAATTGAAGGACCAACAAATTGAAAACGATTATCAAATAAATGGGAATCATACTGAAAAAGTTTAGAAGTGAAAACAATATTTAATTGACTATTATATAAATATAGATCTGTAAAATGATCGAGGGGATAACCAAATTTTTCTGAAAACTGGGTTAAAGTGTTTTTGAATTTATCCGGAATCTGATCCTCCGATCGTGGACTAAACCAGTTCTTGGATTTTTCGTTATATGCAAATGTAGTCCATGTCACTATGGAAGGGAGATTTAGCATATATGCTATAACAGAACCATGCATTCCTTGAGCATCGTAAATAACATAATCATAAAATTCGTTTTGGGTGTCCTGAAGCACTCTATCTATAGCCTGTTCCATCCAAGTAAGACGATATTGGAATTTTTGGTATATATTGAAGGTTCGATTATTTGTTTCTCTTTGTTTGGAATCAAACGTGATACCATAGTTTCGATAACGTGCACCGGTAGCTTCAATTTTTTGCCGATATTCATCTATGCAATAATAGGTCACTTCTTCACCACGACGGATGAGCTCTGACGTCAGTCCCAGAGTAGGATTAACATGTCCCTCTGCAGGGTAACCGATAAACAATACGCGAGCACTATTCATATATCACAAACTCCTTATTTGTTTACAAGTTTAGTAGCAACCAGTCGAGCCTCTTGTCGTGCCCAACGATCAGCCTCCATTATTTCTTCCAAATTGGGTACAGAAATATTTACATGTTGATCCATGGTTGCAGAAATAACCCTTTCAATGTCCAAAAAGTTAATTTTTTCCTCTCTGAACATCGCGTTAGCGATCTCATTCGCGGAGTTTAATACAGCATTTATACTTCCACCAGCGCTTCCTGCCTCGTAAGCTAATTTTAGGCATGGAAAACGATCCAAATCTGGCTGATAAAAATGAAGTTTTCCAATCTGCGTAAGATCTAACTGGGCGGATCCATTTGAAAGTCTATGTGGATATCCCATAGCATATTGTATTGGTCCGTACATGTCGGGCATCCCTAATTGTGCTTTTACAGATCCATCCACAAATTGAACCATAGAGTGGACAATGCTTTCTGGATGTATAAGCACATCAATTTTGTTAAATGGGATATCGAAGAACCAGTGTGCTTCTAACACCTCAAATCCTTTATTCATCAGGGTTGCACTATCAACCGTAATTTTAGCTCCCATGGACCAATTAGGGTGCTTCAGCGCATCTGATAATTTGGCTGACTCCATCTCTTCTCGGCTACTTGTTCTGAAGGGCCCCCCCGAAGCAGTGACAATAAGTTTCTCCACTTTATCAATCTGTTCGCCCTGCAAGCATTGAAATATTGCCGAGTGTTCGCTATCAATTGGGTATAAGTTGCACTGTTTCTCCTTAGCAAGCGAGGTAACGATGTGTCCGGCAGCAACCAGCGTTTCTTTGTTGGCAAGTCCTATATCCTTACCTGAACTAATTGCTTCCAGTGTTGGAATAAGTCCTGCAGCTCCTACGATTGCATTCATTACGAAATCGGCTTCCACGTCAGAAACCAACTCTTTTAGCCCTTCAGTACCATAGAAAATCTGAACATTCGAAGGAATATTTAAACTCAACTGAATTGAATCTTCCTTAGTACCTACACAGACTTTTTGGGGTTTGAATTTATGTATCTGCTCGGTTAGCATAAGAACATTGGTATGTGCAGATAGCCCAACCACTTCAAAATGATCCGGATTCTCCTCGACAACTTTCAGTGTAGATGTGCCGATTGAGCCTGTAGAGCCTAATATAATTATTTTACGTCTCATGTTTCATCGTTCCCCTTATATATTATATTGTAGATTCAAAGATAGGACTTTTTGAAGCGCTTTTAATAAGAGTAAGTTTTCGCTTCTTGTACGAGAACTAATACGAAAAAAATAGGTAGAATCCTTCATTTTTTTTCCAGAGCATTCTTTAATATAAAAATTGAACTTAGTTAATAATTCATATGCAAGTAAATCTGCAGTCATTTGTTGATCTCTTATTTTGCATAGAATGAAGTTCGAATCTGTTTTAAAGACTTTAAGGTTTGGTATAGCTCGAAGTTGTTCATATAGCTCATCGGTTTCTTTACGCACCTGTACACAGCTACAATCATATTCTTTACGGTAGGAGGATAAATTCAAGATGAATTCCTCTCCGAAGCCATTAATATTCCAGATTGGTAGCTCACGTTGAATATCCTGAATTAAAAGTTTGTCCGATGAAGCTGCATACCCCAGACGTAATCCGCCAATTCCGAACGTTTTACTCATGCTCCGCAGAACGATAACACGAGGATACTCATTTAAATAATGCAAAAAACTATCTGTATCTCTTTGATTGGAGAAGTCCAGAAAGGACTCATCCACAATAAGTATCGTACCCAAGTCTTCTGTTGCACGATACAATCTGTGAATATCTGATTTCGAAATGAGTCGTCCCGTAGGATTGTTTGGGGTAACCATAACTACAGCTTCGGGTTGCTCTTTGTGTATAAAACCAATAAACGAATCCATGTCAAGATTAAACTCACAAGCTTCGTCCAAATGAAAAGTAACGGTCTGATCCGATCGAAAACAATCTGTATATTCATTAAAAGAAGGTTCTATTAGTGCAACCCTGCCTTTTATCAATCTTGGTAATACTTTTATAAGCTCAGATACACCGTTTGCTATTACAAGATTTTCACGATGGATTTCCAAAAAGTGTGATAAATGGTGCACTATATAACCTGATCCAGAAGGATAGTTTAATAACAAGTTATCAAATCTAGCTATCATTTTGTTTTTTAATTCAGATGGAGGGAAATGGAAATTATATATCAGTGCAAAATCCGTTATGGGATATCTCCAGTACCCTCCATGTTGATTTTTCAGCCTCTTATGTCGATCATCTGAAAATTGGAATTCTGATATACTCAAATCATAAATACAGTCAATCTCAGCCCATAACGAAGGATCAACTTCAATTACCTTAAACTTGATCCCCTGTGCTAATGCCTCTTTGAAGGTTTTCTCATAGTAATCACCCGTATGTCCTGCTTGCACTTGACGATCAAGTTCCTGTGAAATAAATGAACATAATTGTTCAGAGAGATGATAAATATTCGCTGTTTTGTATGGAGTACCAGACAGGGATAATGACATCTCATCTTTTGTGCTATACATGTCTGTCACCCAGCCCGAATCTCCAATTACAACGAAAGTTCCTTCCATAAGCCAGGATAATTCAGATACCACCATTAAATTACTATTATTAGAGTTAGAATTCATAAATTCTAATATTTTTTTATCAAAATATACATCTCCCTCAAGCAGAGTAACATTCTCATTGAGTTCTTCTTTTGCCAACCACAGTGAGTATATATTATTGGTATTTTCCCATTCTGAGTTTTCTATAAAGGTAATGTTTATTAGTTGTCTATACGGGTAAAGTGTTTTACGAATTTCATCACCTTTATATCCAATAACAATCACCAATTCGTTGTAACCAGAAGCGATTAATTGTTCTACTGCATTTTCCAAGATGGAATTATGATTCACACGCAACAAAGGCTTGGGCTGCCTTTTTGTAGAGATTCCAAGTCGACTTCCGCGCCCTGCACACAACATTATTGCTTTTTTATGCATTAGTAGGATTCTCCTTTTCAACAAAATAGTAGGGATCGTTGATTATTAGATGTTTTGCTAATTCAACAATCTCATTGTTATTTGCCGCTTCTACAGCAATATTATTCAAACAGGTTGTTCGTAAAACACCTTTTCTAAATAACGCAGCCCGAATTTTATCGAATCTTAATGTTGTCTTTTCTGTCTTCTTTCTTACATAAAGCTGAAAAGGGTAAATAATTGATCCATCACCTAAATCAGCTGGGTAATTCCAGATAGCAAACTCTCGATAGGGGACCATCATTCGTTCTTCAACCGCATGAATCACCGTACAGGAATTCCATGAAGCACCTAATATGATAGTAACAACATCGGAGCTTCCCAACCGCTCCACTGCTGTACCGGGACCATAGCCCGAGTCACTTCGGGTATTTAGAAACTCATCTTCTTTAGGGCCTTTAACCGAAAAGGAAAACATTGGATTTGGTGTTCTGCGAAACCCCAGATGTATTCGTGCCAGATCTGCAAATATACCTGTTTCTGAGCAGTCACTGAAAGTATATCGTTGTCGTGAAGGAAACGAAAATGTGAAACTGGGGAGCAAGATGGTTTTCCCCTCATCTATCAATTGATCAAGAAATTTCAGTAACCCGCCTAAATAGATTTCATCCCTTTCATACCCCAGCTGTGATAAAGCAGAATGAATAACCACAACATCCTCTCCCTTTCGAATTAAAGGAGATAATGAATCTGAAAGTTGCTGGCTAATATGAAGGCTACTATTCATACTGTTCTCATCCCCGTTCCATGTACTAATACTCTCATATAAACTGCAGCAAAGAAGGAATTATTCGTGGGGTAACTTCGTGTTGATAAAACCATACCCCATCAATTCTCCCTTGATACGAAGACTCTCCTCCGTTTAGGGCATTGGTACGTAAACCTGATCCTAGTCCATACATGTAAAAATGCTTTAAATGTTCACCATCCATTTTCAAAGGGTTACATGAGTCGTTGGTCACAACTACGCGTCCTTGACGTGCAAATACAATTTTCTCCCCATTGTCATCCACCATTTCCACCATATTCTCGTGATATCCGGTACACATCAAAACAATATCAGCCTTAACAATGAGATTCGAATACTCTACTTCACTAAGAGAGTTCAACGAACACATCTCAATATTCGTATAGACCCCCTTTAGAACATCTCTTCCCAGTATGAAAGAATCGTAACGGAGCCCTGAATAACGATTGACCCTCCCACTTAATGGACATACATCGGAGACAGGATCATATAGGTAACCATCCAAATCCGCTTCTTTTGTTGAATTGTAAAATAACCGGACAGGTTGACGATAAATTAAACGTAAGTCAATGGAAGATGACTGTAATTCAAATTGTTTCAATCGGGCAATACATGAAAACGCACTGTGCGAAGATCCTAAAATAATTACTTTTAATTTACGATCAATCCTGCGTAGTAACGTTTGAATTTGGTCATCGTAGACACCTTTAATAAAATCACTTGATAACCATCCCATTTGATATTGTTGGAGATCCAGTTTCTCTTGAACTCCTCCGATATTAAAGAGTACTTGCTCTGCAATCACTTGTTTGTTACCATCCTTACCTTCAGTATTTATTAAGTACCTCCCATCTTCACGTACAACAATTTGGGTTACACGAGCATGAAGGAAATCACTTTTTTCCCCACTCTCAACCTTCTCTTTTAGGTAAACACCAATATCAGATAAAAAGCGGCCAATCACTTTCAATGGCGGCGCTGTGTCACAGTGGTGTTGTAATTCGTGATAACTTGACTTTTCTTTAAGATATATAAGCAGTGGGCTGGATTCATTTTTAAAAATCTCCAAAAACACCTTACCTAAAGAATTTGCTGTGACACGGTATTTATTAATCTCCCCACCACCGATGTGCTGTGAGGGGTCAATCAGACAGATACCTTCTTTTAATAAATTGTCTAGCATCTGATGTTCTTCCAAATAAACCAAAGGAGATATCCCAGCGGGGCCACATCCACACACGACAAGTTTAAATTCTTGAATAGCCAATCCATTTACACCACCTTTTCACTCCTAATTGTTTTTTTAATTTTACTTACATCAATGCAGTCCGATCTATCTTTTTACTCGTGAAGTTCATCTCCAATCCAATACATATTACAAGACCTATTAGTGCTAATAAGCCTAGGGAAAGAAAACCCGCATAAGTCCCCCACCTCATTACAGTAAAACCGAGTATAAATTGACCTAATACACGCGACGAATTCATTGAACTGAAGTATAGAGCAGATGAAAGTCCAGTCTGTCCCGGAAGTTTGGTCTGTATAAAAATCATCAGACTGGAGAACAACACTACAGTGTATACAGTCCCGAACAACTGTATAAAAATTATCCAAGTAGGATTCTTTAAAAAGAAGAGCATCACAAAATAAATAACTTCGCAAACAATGCCGATGAGAAGTGTCTTGTAACTGCCCAACTTGTCATTAATCAGGCCCACAATCGGAAACACAAAAATCTCTATGATGGGTGGTAGCCCGAAAATAATAGCCAATACCCAGGGGGAAGCAAAATCATTCACCGATAAGGATAGTAGTGAACTTACAGACATATTTCCAGACAGCAAGCATACCGCCATCAAAACACTAAACGAAATAATGAAGAACTGTTTTTTAAACTCGATCCGAGCCTTGCGCTTGTGACTGTTACATCTCTTCCTACTCTCCTTCTTCAGATAGAATCTGGATCCTATAAACAAAAATGCGTGAAGGACTCCATAAACTAGAAAGAAGTACTTATATGTCACAACGTTGGCCAGCAAAATACCAAAAAACGGACCTACGATATAACCAAACGATACACCCGAACGAACGGTGGACGTTAGTATCCCCCTTTTGTCCTCATGTCCTTCTCTGATGATTTGATCCTCGATCATGGCAAAAAGGAGCGAACTCTTGGCAAACTGAGTAAGCCAGGTAATAGCAATCACTGACCATGCGTAAGGAAAAAGAGTATACATTATTCCCTGTAGTACCATAAGTAAAAGAGCTAATTCCAAAAGAACTTTACGGTTTCCCACTCGATCTGTCCAGTACCCCGCAATGACATTCAAAATTGGTGTGGCCAAACCGCTTAAAGCAAGTGTGAAAAAGACATATGAGCGTGGTAACTGAGCAACCTCCTCAATCCATAGTGGAAAAATGGGAATAGACATAGCACTAAACATCGAGACAATCGTTAAGATAGTAAAAACACTTCTATACTGGGAGTTTTTCCAGATAAGTTTGTACCCAGCTAGCAACTGTTCCATCTTCATGAATTGAATTAACCACCCTCGATTTATATTTACCTTTCAATATTTGTTCATTATGAACTAATTTGTATCAACTTCCTATTTTCCGACACCACTAGTTCCCGTAGATCCATGTCCCTAAGAATTTCCTGAAGTTCTTGAAGTTCAAAAGTAGTAATAAAATAGCAGATATCCGCAATTCTCGTTGCTTCTTTAACCATATTTTTCAACACCTGTGGATGTAATGTCTCAACCGTTTCTCCTAGTATAGAGACATTGAAATAGCGATCAGAAAAATCTGTCTTGGTTCCTAAAGCGTTTTCAAAATGTATTTTGGAATGTTTTACACCATTACTAATGATCCTTTCCAAACTATAATCAAACACTGTGTGAATATTCTGAGCAGCTTCCACAAATAAAAGGCCACCAAACGTAACTAATGATGAAGAAAATGATAATTTTTTTGTAATGGTTGGCAAGATTGAATCGTAGTAAGGCTGCTTCACCTTAGATAATTGAAATATCTTATCAAGTTCTTTCTGATAATCCTTTGCTTTTATACTATATTTTAATTCCAAATCGATAGACTTGTACTTGGCATAGAATTGATCCCAATTCGGTTTAGTATCTCTCTCATATGTTACTTCGTGAGGATAATGAACGCCTCTTACACCCGGATGAATCCGAAATTTCACATCCCTTTTATGTAATCTGTAAGCAAAATCCAAGTCTTCATTACCCCACTGTGTGAAATTCTCATCAAATCCTCCAATCGCCAGACTTGTTGAAACAGGAGCTGTTGTAATCGCGGTCCAATAATAAATCCAAGGAGCTGAAATACGATCAAATTCAAATTTAAAATCTTCATACATACCGATGCGAATGTCGGGATATTCTTCAATAAATTGTTCAGTCAAGATAACACACGGTTCTTCAAGTTCTATGCAGTTTTTAGCTATAGAATCAGATATTGGATACGGTTCCATTCCATGTGCATACCCAATGATAGCGATCTCTTTTTCCTGTTCATAAGCGTTTATAATTGATGAAATGCAATTGGAAGATAGGATCATTCCTGAGTCCACAAAAGCGGCAACCTCAAATTCAGCCAGTGCAAGCCCCCTGTTTCTAGCCCGTGCTACTCTAAATCCCCAATCTGGTTGATAAAAATATTGAATAGTTAGATTTTTTTCGTATTTCCTCACAATATTTATTGCTTCATTGCCGTTTGAACCATCGTCACACACAATCACTTCAAAGCTTCCTTTCTCAGCGTCTTGACTGACGAGTGAGCGTAACGTCAATTCAAGACAAGTCGCTCGATTATAAGTAGGGACAATTACAGATACTCTCATTTTGGCACACTCCATATAATTTAGTGATTTTTTTCTTTCTTTTACCTTTATTTAACACAAAAATTATACCATTTTAACAAACAAATGTATATAATATGATATATGTTACATTTTATAATGTCGAATTCGGGTCATACCGAGGTCAATTCCATATCATAAAAATAATTCTACCCATTACAACGTCAATCCTTTCAGTTCAATTCCCTACACCTATACAGTTAGATCATAGTGCAACACTCCTACAATCCAAGTTTTCGTCGGGTGCAGGGTTAACTCCAGACGATCAATGATTTTGCGTATGAGTTCATACGCGTGCTCCGAGTCCTTTTTCGTTATGCAGATGACTACAAAATCATCAGCGTACCGGGTTAGTTCACCGATTCCACTCCCATATTTCTCCCCCCCCATCCAATGTCGGAATCATATCGGAGTATCCTCCTTCCAGTTTCAGCGTCAGCCAGGAAATACATCGGCTGTCATTCTCAGGTAGTTGTCGGTTTAAGTGAATGAATCATGGCATCAAGCCGCTTGCTTGACATAATGATCAGTTGTGACGCGTGAGTACGACTTGCGTACGCAACATTGCTTAAAACGTTCGTTTATGGTGATGAAATAGGAATCTTCTGGACTGTATGGTATCTGAAAGAACGTGCAGCATCTCGACTCGGAATCTACGTCTTACGGCCATCCATTCGTTCTTGCGATACGTGCAGTACGAGGAACCGCCGGGCTTTTTCATCTTCAAAAAACGATGTTGGAGCATCTGTCGCCAGCCACTCGGGATGCCCAACGGCCTTGGTTTCCGATCTTTCTTCGGGATGTAATGCCGTCTTACGAGCTATGGATGGTAGGTTCCTTCTTTCAGCTCGCTCGCAAGACTTGAGAAAGTTCAATCCTCCTAGTTCCTCGATGTCTGCCAGCGTCACCGCCTTTACGCCTGCCGCTCTCTTGTTCACTTTCACTCGTCTCCAAGCTTCGCACGCACATCCCAGCGGTAGACTTTGTCATACAAGTCATGAAATTTACACTTGTTGTTCCCCTTGGCCGCATGACCTAGCTTTTCCTGGAGTTGTTGAACTTTTTCCTTGGGTGTCGTTATCATTAATAAAGATACTATTTTATAGGAAACGGAGACATGATCATGATCTATGTTGCTTTGCTTCGGGGCATTAACGTCGGCGGGAACAATAAAATCAATATGAAGCATCTGAAGGAACCGTTTGAACAAGCAGTCATGCTGGATGTGGTGACCTACATCAACTCGGGCAACATTATATTTTTTGATCATCAGGAACGCGTCCACGCCAATGCGAAGATATCTCATGTGCTTGAACAGGTCATAGCTACCGATTTTGGCTTACATATCAAGGCTATGGTACGTAATATGGATGAGATGCAGACCGTACTCCAGGCATTGCCTGAGGAATGGGCCAATTATGAAAAGGCCAAGAGTGATGTCATGTTCCTCTCGGATAAGGTAAACGGCGTCTCGGTTCTGGACAAGCTGCCTATCAGACCAGAAATCGGCACATTGCTATACGTTCCCGGAGCCATTTTATATTAGGTAAGCAAAGAAAATGTCACCAAAAGCGGCATGAACAAGCTTGCGGCTCCTCCATCTACAAAAGGAACAACGTATGTATCTCCCAAAACGCTAAAGCTAATCACAGATCGATTGATCCTGGAACAAAATAAACCCGGATTTGAATGAATAGCTTTCTTTCAAATGCCCGGTGGCTGAGCTGAAATATCAGCCTCCACTCCGGATGGTCAACGTCTGCTCGTAACCGAAGCCGACAATGGCAGCATTTCGGTGCTGGATATTGCCGATCTGAACAAAATCAGCGTATTGCGGACGATCAGCTTCCATTAGATGCAGATTTGAGGACAAACATTGCATTTATTGTTTCATTTTTGATTCACGATATGTTCTACCACTCACTCCTACCTTTCCGCAATTTATATAATCAAAACTCGCCTTCATTATTCAAATAGCTTCGTTGAAAACCTCACGTTGTACTTAAGACAGTCTCTCCAAGGCTAAACTGAATAATCTATCCATCTCTTTCTGGATTGTCAACATTAGTTTAGACAACTTGCGCTTCAGCAATTCGTGTACGCACACAGAAGGAAAGGATGGATGAGCAAGAAGATGTACACGTCCGCCGAGCCTTCCAATTAAAAAGTACGGAACAAAGGGGCTCGTTCCATCTAAATTACGCTGGAATGACAATTTCAAATCATCTATAATCTCAAGCGAATTCGAAGGTCATGAACTTTATCCTTAAAGGCCCAAAGAACGTACTGTGGTGCATTATCTCAGTATTTTCATGCTATGAACATGAATTGTCCAAAATTCTTTTAAAAATAAGGTTGCGTTTAGTAGTTGGTTCCTTGATCGGAATGAAGGCGTCTTGACTCCGCTTGAATCTACGATTTCTCTGTAAGTGGAGCAATGAGTTTTGTCCCCAGATCTCTGGTCATTCTTTCGGACAGGTGTTAAGCCAAAACCTCTTTTGTCGAGCTACCTTTAATGGTGAACAGACATGCTCTCTTGCTTTTACCATAATTGAAGTTTTAACATGCGTTGTAGCAAATTAGGTACCGTCCGCTGTTCATGGGTTGCCTTCATATTTGTTTGTATGGTTTGGCTTTTCGATGAGAACATACGATATCCTAATTGTTCTCACTAAAAACTGCACAATACAGAGATCATCTTGTTCAAGCCATATGAGTCATTTTTAGAAATGTTCTTTACATAGGGTACAATTTACAATCTGTGAGTTTTTTTGTTTTTCAAGATATGGTTTACGGCTGTAGGTTACCCATAACTCGTAACGATAAAACTCCATAAAAAAAAGCCGCTATTGCGGCTCAGATTTGTTTATTTAGGAAGTTTCTTACTTCATCTGGTTTTCTCTTCCTCCATTAACCGTCCATATCTATAAATGTACCTTTTAATCTTCCTAACTGAAGCTGTCGAATAACCGCTTCCTCAGATACATTCATAATTTGTGACAATTCGCTGGATGTATAGTAGTCATCTACTTTAAACTCCGGTGGAATTTCTACGCTCATGTCAGAAAAGAACATGTACATGTGTTCACATGCTGTCTAAGCAGTACCATAGATTAAATAATGATAGCCAACAAAACATTGCCCATTTATTAAATTACAATAATTTTGGTTATGGTTATATATTCTTTTCCATTCTGGCATTCGGTACAAGTTCTCGTCTTTAGCTTGGGCACAAGCTTGTATAGATAAAAGAAAAAACTCTAAAATAGCGACATCTACGGAGATATGTTCTTGTCACTTCATAAACCCTTTTTTTAAAAGAAGGGGAATGAGTATCCTATGTCGCATTCATATTTTCAAGCATAGGTATAGGCAAATGCTCTGAAATGGGGTACAATTCTTATAGTTACTTTTTCAGTAAGAAACCTCTGTACTAATCCAAACATAACTTTTTGAGTTAGATATAACTCCTGTACTTAAACGAGCCTTGATACTGAAGGCTCGTTTTTTGATGTATCTTGTAAAATATCTTTTCCGTTACTAATTCGAAGATTTTCCTTTTTACATCTTTCAACAACAACATTTTACTGCTCTGTTCGATACTTTGATTAACTTGCGCTTACACCGCTGTAAGGCGGTTTTACATACACAAAAAAAGAAATAACGTTCTATACAGTACCCGTTCTCTCGAGATGTGCCATCATCTCTTATCAGAAGTTTTCCCATCATTCCTACAGCTACCCATTCTGGACGCTCCAACCGAGAAACGTAAGTCTGTAAAGGATCATACTGAGGATTGATTAATGCTGTTTTCAACGTGTGTGATGGGACTGTAACCTCCCCGTTTCCATCTTTTCATGGACGCTCTCCTCATTTCATTTAGTGTATCTGAGGCGGCTTAGAGTGTCCAATTGGATTAGGAGGCTTTAAAAACATAAAAGGGGTTCTTAATAAATACATTATGCTAATTCTGCAGAATATGAAGTTTAAAGCTTCACATAATCAATGGTTTGATGCAGCTCTGCCTTCTCCATCTTCCAAAAACATTAAAATCTCTGAGGAACTCATCGAACTTATCCCTCAAATCGATGACCAAGGAGCACTTCGAAGCTCACCCTCCAGCTTCGTTGTTAACTTTACCGCATACGTACTCTCCGTATAGGACGGATGCTTTCCATATAAAAGCTCGATCTTCCATAATGCCTCAACCGTTTTTGGCATCTCGCTGAACTGAACATTCGGCGCAAACCATCAAGCCCCTAGAAAAGAAAAAAGACGACCCACCAATTCGAGTCGCCTTCATTCCAACTCAATGCCAGTTTAAAAAATCACGAAACGACCCAAACAGCTCCGTCAAAATACACCCCGAAAATGAAGGGGAACTAGAGAAGCTGAAGAACAATTGGATCGGACAAACTTCATGAATAAGCATAAATCTTCATAATAAACAGAAAAGAGCGCTAAGTACACAAGTAGATCTTATATAAACTCGAAGTCATAGCTCACGTTTTTAAAACTTGATGATACGAACAAACACTCTAAACAGCGACCTATTGTAAATCATCACCATAAGATATCATTATTTTAGCCCGGTATCGGTTAGTATTAATCCACATTTACAGGCTCGATCACTTCGAATAAAAATGGATTACCATTTAAATATTCTCTTATGTATGCTTGGGCATACTTTTGTTCAGCGATTAAACTGGTTGTTTCTCTTGGATCAGAGGAGTGATGGCAGGAGTTCTCGATTATGAACATGACAAAAAAACATTCCAGATCCCGAATATAGTCCGTTTCCAACTTCCTAATACTCTCATAACCTTGGATAAGCATCCATCGATGCTTTGGCCAAAGCTCCAATATGGTGCCTGCCATATCGTAGAGATAATATCCGTACCCACATCTTCCAAAATCAATCGGATAGGGTTGATTATCCTCAAATACCATATTACCGGTATGTAAATCAGCATGAATGAGCCCATAGTTATGTTCACTTGGATGCATCGTGGTAAGTTGGGATACAACCTTCTCAGCTGCATCTTGATAGAGCTTCCATCCCTCTTCGGATAAAAAACGCTCATAGTAACGTTCCAACTTAGCCATTTCACGTTTAAAACTTTCTACTCCCCAAGTAGGTCTTACAAAATCAGAAGGTGGATTGAAATCCTTTGCTGCTTCATGGAGCCTGCTCATCAATACACCCATATTATATGCTTGACTATCTGTAAATTCACCTGCTGCTTTTTCACCCTCTATCCATCGCATCATCGTTATATAAGGGCGCCTATATCCTGTCTCTGTTTCGATGTCCAATACATAAATACCATCACAATTTGCCATCCCTTCTGGTACTTTTAGATCTTTCGATTTGTTCAGTGCTTGTAACAGTAGGAGTTCCGAACGAATTTCCTCTCTGCTTAATCGGTCCGAATGAATGCGAAGTAAATAATTGTTATCTGTACTGGTTTCAATTTTATACGTGATCGTATCGGATAGTTGAATAAACTGGATGTTATCCCATTCTAAGTTATACTTTCGAATTGCAGATAAAGCGACTTTCCTTGCTCTGATTAATAACGCCCGCCGTTCTTCATCAGTATCAAATCTAAAAAAATCATTCATTTGTTATCCCCCCTGCAGTTTTTATGAAGTAAATCAACTACTTCTCTTATATGTTATTATAACGATAGTAAAAGCTTGAAAATATGTAATAAACAATTTAAACTATACTATACACAAAAAAGTCACATTAGGATTTCTTCCAATGCGACTTTTGTTAAGCTATTATTTTGTATAAACGATCTTTTTAATAGTATCGCTTGAAAGGAAAAATCGATCTGAAAGTTTCTCGATAGTGTCACCATCGAGAAACTTTCGCCGGATTTCATCATTTCTAAGATTATAATTTTTCTGCTGCCTGAATTTTCACCCCGATTTTTAACTCAAACCTTTTGATTTAGGGACGTAAACCAATCCACCGTTCATATACTTTTGTATTTCATTTAGTAATTCTTCCGGAAAGATGATGTCGGCATTTACATATCTCATGATAGCCGCTCCTTAAAATAGTTGAATTTTAAGGTAGCAAAGTCTACACTATAACAATTATCACTATCCAGATTTAAGCGGTTACTTATATTATTAGCTCTATACAAACAACCGCCGTTGTTCATAAAATAGACTTTGCATAGAACATATCTCGAACATTGTCATAGTGTCTCTCCTTCATAAATAACATTCAAACTATCTTCATCGGAAATAGAATGCTATCTCAATAGTAACATATTACTCCAAGTGGGCGAAGTGTCCACAATATACAATTAAGTCGTTTGAGCTAAACTGTCACATCTCATCTATTCCTTACGGACCATCAATATTAGACATTCCGCATGTATCGAGTACGTGAATACTTTAAGCTCCTTCCTGCAAACTCAGCGTTGCCGATGCGATATCCAGTTCAATTCTCTGCTTTATCACTAGCGATGATATGGTTCACCTCAGTTAATCTTAAACTAAACTGCCCGCCAGCTTAATGAATTAGAGCAGTGACAAGTAGTTAAATACTTATCTAATCGGTAATCAAATCATTCCTTTTCGGCAATCGGTACAAGTTCTGGTCTCGAACCAAGGACAAGAACTTTAAAGCTAAAGTATGATCAAATCCTGTGAAATAGGGTAGAATTGTTTTAGTTACTTTTCCGCAAGAAACCTCTGCACTAATTTAAACATAGTTATTGGAGCCAAATATGACTCCTGCACAAACGAGCCTTAGTTACCGAAGGCTCGTTTTTTGATGATTTTTTTAAAATATCTTTTCCGACTTTAATTCGAAGCTCTTTCTCCTTTTTCATCTTTAACCCAGAATATTTCACTACTCTGCTCAAAATTGATTAACTTACGCTTATATTGCTGTGAGGCGGTTTTACATACAGAAAAAACTAACGTTCTAGTAGGGAGGAATGAAATTGGCAAGTTTTAAGAAATTAAAAAGTGGCTGGAGGTATCGGTTAAAATACACCGATCCATTCACTCAACAACAAAAGGAGAAATCAGAGGCTGGTTTTCGAACTAAACCAGAAGCTGAATTGGCTGCTGCAGAATATCTAAAACAGCTAAAGCAAGGGTTCGAACAGACAGACATTCCTCTGGTCGATTACATTCGGAATTGGATAGATAACTACAAAAAAGGTGTTGTCAGAAAGAACACAATCAAACTACATGATAACAATCTTAACACCCATATCAAACCTTATTTTAAGCGTCTGATGCTCCAGGATTTAAAACCAGATATGTATCAAGTCTTTTTGGACTCTCTATTTAAAAAGGGACTCAGTAAACGAACGGTCGAGATCATTAACTCCACAGTATACTCAGCCATAGAGCATGCATTGATTCAAGGGAAAATATTACGCAATCCATGTAAAGGTTCAATTATTAAAGGAGCGCACAAAAAGAAGACGATCCAATTCATTGATTCAGAGGACATTCCCAAATTTCTTCATACTGCTCGAGGAGATGGGTACATTTATTGGATTTTCTTTAAAGTGCTGATTGAAACGGGGTTACGAAAAGGTGAGGCTGCCGCTCTAAAGTGGTCGGATATCAATTTCAAAGAAAAGACGATCCGCGTAGATGAAACACTCGATTTCCAAGCTGAAGACGAGGACGAACTTTTCGGAGATACAAAAACCGAAAATTCCACCCGCACAATTAGTGTAAGTAACGGAATTATTAATGATTTAAGGTATCATGCTTCATGGCAGAATCAGAATAAGATCAATTTAGGGGAGTCAATGTACAGACACGATTTAAACCTAGTCTTGTGCAAAAACGACGGTAGTCCGATGCCTAAATCTAGTCTCTTTAATGCTTCGAAGAGGATTTTGAGAAAGGCTGGTTTGAGTGAGGAATTAACAATTCACTCCTTGAGACATACCTATGCCGTGGTCATGCTTGAAGCTGGGGCTGACATAAAATTTGTACAAGAGCAACTTGGGCATGGCAGTGTGCAAATTACATCCGATGTGTATGCTCATATTTCTAAAAAGCTAGAAAAGAGAAACATTGATAAATATGAAGAGTACACTTCCCGTATTTTTGGATCAGAGAATCAAAAACCGGGGGACGTTTGGGGGACGCAACCTCAATAGAAGTGCAATCTCCTCAAAACATCCCCCGGCTAGATACTTCAAAACCCCGTAGTTACAAGGTTTTTTCAATTAGTACAACGTAATATATTGATCGCGTTCCCATTGGTGGACTTGTGTTCTATACATATCCCACTCAATTTCTTTCAGCTCATAGAAGTGAGCCAAGGCGTGGTCGCCGAGAGCATCGCAGATTACTTCGCTGCGGATCAATTCATTCAATGCTTCTTTCAGGTCAGCTGGCAAGCTTGGAATGCCTTCTTCCACACGCTCTTCTTCTGACATGATGTAGATGTTACGGTCAATTGGAGTTGGTAAGGAAAGCTCACGTTTGATTCCGTCCAGACCTGCTTTTAACAGAACAGACAAAGCCAGGTAAGGGTTAGCAGCCGGATCCGGGTTACGAACCTCAACACGTGTACTCAGACCACGGGAAGCTGGAATACGAATCATTGGGCTACGGTTACTAGCAGACCATGCTACATAACAAGGTGCTTCATAACCTGGTACAAGACGTTTGTATGAGTTCACAGTTGGGTTAGTAATTGCTGCAAACGCACGTGCGTGCTTCAGAGTTCCAGCCATGAAGTGACGAGCAGTTTTGCTCAGACCCAACTCGTCCGACTCATCAACAAATGCGTTCTCATTGCCTTTGAACAAGGATTGGTTACAGTGCATACCGGATCCGTTCATACCAAACAGTGGTTTCGGCATGAATGTAGCATGTAAACCATGCTGACGTGCAATCGTTTTAACAACGAGTTTGAACGTTTGGATCTGGTCAGCAGCTTTCAGAGCATCAGCATATTTGAAGTCGATCTCATGCTGACCTGGAGCTACCTCATGGTGGGAAGCTTCGATCTCAAAGCCCATTTCTTCAAGTGTGATAACGATGTCACGACGACAGTTTTCACCAAGATCCGTAGGCGCAAGGTCGAAATAACCACCTTGGTCATTCAGCTCGTTAGTTGGGTTTCCTTTTTCGTCTGTTTTGAACAAGAAGAACTCGGGTTCAGGACCAACGTTGAAGGAAGTGAATCCCATATCTTGGGCTTCCTTCAGGTTTCGTTTCAAGATGCCACGTGGATCTCCTGGGAATGGATTACCATCCGGAAGATATACGTCGCAAATCAGGCGTGCAACACGGTTCTCTGCAACCCATGGGAAAATAAGCCAAGAATCTAGATCTGGATAGAGGTACATGTCGGACTCTTCAATACGTACATAACCTTCAATGGAAGATCCATCGAACATCATTTTGTTATCCAGAGCCTTAGTCAACTGACTCACAGGAATCTCAACGTTTTTGATAGCTCCAAGCAAATCAGTAAATTGCAATCGAATGAATCGTACGTTTTCTTCTTTCGAAATGCGGAGAATGTCTTCTTTTGTATAACTCACTATAACCTCTCCCTTTCTTATCTGCGTATTTGGCTTGCCTGTTATATTTGTACATTAGAAAGTTCCACGGGTCAAGGAGTCTCACACCAAAAGTGCATGTTTTCCCCTCACTCGCCAAGTTATGCGAATTTAGTTTTTATTAAAGAATCGGGAAAGCTCTCCCTGAATGAGAGATACTTGTCCTGGTCTCTTACCTGATACAAGCTGCTGCTTCAGCAAGCGGTGCAACTGCGTATCGGACAGCTCTCTGCGTTTAACTTCAGTATCTGGCGTGATAACTGTAGCTTCCTCGGATTCTTTTGAAACAGGATTCATCACTTGTTTGATGCCCGCGATGTTAACTCCTTTTTCAATCAAAGCCTTGATCTCTAGCAATCTCTCTACGTCATTAAAAGAGAATAACCGTTGATTACCTGACGTTCTCGCAGGAACGATCAAGCTGTGCTGCTCATAGTAACGAATCTGACGTGCAGACAGATCCGTAAGTTTCATTACAATACCAATTGGGAATAAGGCCATATTTCTGCGGATTTCATCACCCATGTTCATCAACCTTCCAGTCATCTATTCTTCACCCTATTGTACATTTAGTTATTACCAAGTGTCAATGACGTGTTAGATAAACTCACAATAATTTACGATCTTTCATAGTCTGTAACGCCATCAAAACGCCATATTTGACATGAGAGTACGTTAATCCGCCTTGCATATACCCGATATACGGCTCCCGAATAGGCGCGTCGGCTGATAATTCCAGACTTCCACCCTGAATGAACGTACCTGCCGCCATAATGACAGGGTGCTCATAACCAGGCATATCCCACGGTTCAGGAACCACATGGCTATCCACAGCTGCTGCACGCTGAATCCCCTGCACGAAGGCGATCAGATGCATGGCAGAGCTAAACTTAACAGCCTGGATCAGATCTGTGCGAGCTTCATTCCAGGCGGGTTTGGTTACAAATCCGGATTCAGCAAACATCGCAGCAGCAAACGTACTTCCTTTGATAGCTTGTCCTACAATTGTCGGTGCCATGTAAAGTCCTTGGTAGATGCCACGTGTTGTCCCCAGCATTGCTCCAACCTCTCCCCCAATTCCAGGGGCTGTCAGACGATAAGCTGCCAGCTGTACGTATTGTTCCTTCCCACATATGTATCCACCGGTTTCCGCAATGCCTCCACCAGGATTCTTGATCAGTGATCCGGCCATCAGATCAACTCCGACTTCTGTCGGTTCACGTTCCTCCGTGAATTCACCGTAACAATTATCTACGAATACGATGACATCCTCCTTAAGCGCTTTAACACGCGTAACCATGTCAGCAATCTCAGCAACACAGAAGGATGAGCGCCAGTCATAACCACGTGAACGTTGAATCCCAATAACTTTTGTAGCCGGTGTAATGCTTTTTTCAACTGCTGCCCAATCCACTCCACCTTCATCAGTTAAGGCCGTCTCACGGTAACCGATGCCAAAATCGCGTAATGAACCTGTACCATCACCGGGTTTGCCAATAACTTTATGCAATGTGTCGTAAGGCTTACCCGTGATGTACAATAATTCGTCACCTGGACGCAAAACTCCAAAGAGAGCTGTACTAATCGTATGAGTACCTGAAGCAAAATGAGGACGTACCAACGCGGCTTCCGCGCCAAAAACATCAGCATATACTTCATCAAGTACTTCACGCCCACGATCGTTATAGGCATAACCTGTTGAACCTGCAAAGTGAAAATCACTTACTTTTCGCTGTTGGAAAGCATTAATCACCTTCCATTGATTGTGATCTGTGATCCGATCAATCTGTTGAAGTTGTCCTTCAATCTGACGCTCCACTTGACGTTGAAGTTCAGATATTTCTGAATCAAAGCTTACCATCTTACTTCATTCCCCTTCATAGCACGAATCTGACGTCGAATATCCATTATCGTGTAACTTATCACATCAATATGTCATGAATATTACAATTCAATGAATTCTTCAAGCATATAGCCAAATTTCTCATATTCACCTTTTTGCAATTCAACTTCATAAATTACATCATTCTCTTCAAAGCTGGTATCCACTACATCACCAATTTTATAGAGTACCGACGTAAGATCACCACGTTCTGCCGGAATACGGAAGCGCTTCGTATCACCTGTCAGCTCTGTCTGAATGAATTCACGGATTTTAAGCAGATCCTCCGCGTCTAATGCGCTTACTTTAATATGGCCTTTATCCAATGGAAGCATCTCAAGTTGCTCTGGTGTGCACGCATCTTTTTTGTTATACAGGACTAACTGCGGCTTGTCCCCTGAACCAAGTTCTTGCAAAATTGTATTAACCGTCCGCATCTGATCTTCACGCATAGCTGATGAGGCGTCCACAACATGCAGGATCAGGTCTGCTTCATTCACTTCCTCCAGTGTTGCACGGAATGCTGCAATCAGATCATGCGGTAGATTTTGAATAAATCCAACCGTGTCGGTAAGGACGATTTCTTTTCCACTCGGAAGTTCCATCGTACGTGATGTGGGATCCAATGTAGCGAATAGCTGATCTTGAATATACACATCTGCAGCCGTCAACTGCTTGAGCAAAGTTGATTTGCCAGCATTGGTATAACCAACAAGGGCCACCTGAACAATACCTGTCTTTTTACGGCGTTCACGATGCAACTTACGATGACGTGTCAATTCTTCCAGATGACGTTTCAGATCATCGATACGACCACGAATGTGACGGCGGTCTGTCTCCAGTTTGCTTTCACCTGGGCCTCTTGTTCCGATTCCGCCCCCGAGTCTGGACAGGTTCTTGCCATGACCAGACAACCGGGGCAGCAAATAGCTATGTTGAGCCAATTCCACTTGAATGATACCTTCTCTAGTATTGGCCCGTTGTGCAAAGATGTCCAAAATCAATTGGGTACGGTCAATAATTTTGAGATCGAGGGTTTCTTCCAGATTACGAACCTGTGCACCTGACAATTCCTGATCAAAAATAGCCGTAGTTGCTCCGAGCTCCTCCGCGATTGCACGGAGTTCTTCCACCTTACCTTTACCAATGAACCATTTGGTATCACGTTTTTCCCTGTTCTGAGAAAGTACACTTAGCACTTCCACTCCAGCTGTCTCGGCAAGTTTCACCAGTTCCTCTAAAGAGTACTCAGGGTTGATACCTGTACGTTTTACATCATCCGTAACAAGACTCACCAAGACGGCGCGATCTTTTTTGACCATATCTGTATCATGTGTACCATTTGTCATGTATATGTTCACTCCCTCTAATTACTAAATTAATCCGTTAGTATACATTGCCACGAATATCCCATGGCATGCCTTAAGCCGAACCGGTTGGCCCGGCCGGCTGGTGTAAAAACTATATTATCGCTTACTTTCGCTCAAAGTTCAAATCCTCTGTACGGATTGTCATCAATTCCAGTTTTCCTGGACTGCCTTCCGAGTATTGTTCCAACAAACGAACCGCCTGATGCCTGATCGAACGCTCAATGGCATTACGAACGTATCTGGCGTTACTGAACGCATGCAGCGAATCATTTTTCTCCTGAAGCAAATGTTGCTTTAGCTTGAGTATGGTCTGAGGCATTAGAATATAATCACGCTCTTTGGCCATAATCTCAGAGATTTGAATCAACTGATCAATGCTATAGTCTGGAAACTCCACTTGAATGGGAAAGCGGGAAGGTAATCCGGGATTGGTCTGGAGAAAAAAATCAATTTCTTCCGAATACCCAGCAAGAATCAGTATAAACTGATTTTTGTTATCTTCCATGGACTTAACAAGCGTATCAATAGCTTCCTTGCCAAAATCCTTCTCTCCCCCGCGGGCCAAACTGTAGGCTTCATCAATGAACAATATCCCACCGAGTGCCTTCTTAACCAGATCTCTTGTTTTCTGCGCCGTGTGACCTATATATTCTCCAACCAGATCCGCACGCTCTACTTCAATAAGATGACCTTTACTTAACACACCCATCTTCTGAAAGAGTTTGGCAACGATCCTCGCCACGGTGGTCTTACCGGTTCCCGGATTACCTTTGAAGATCATATGATACACGTGCGCACCACTAATTAAGCCTGCTTCGGTACGCATCTGGGCAATCTGTAGAAAAGCATAGATCTCAAACACCAAGTCTTTGATATTTTCAAGTCCAACCAGTTGCTCCAATTCACCCTGTATCTCCTGGAAGTGCGCATGTTTGGTTATACTCTTGGCTGCCTGTACTGCCGTTGCTTCATCTTTGACCAACATCTGAGGTTCCTGGTTACGCAACACAATATTAATTTGTCTGGATGGTCTGCCTCCTGGTTGCTCTCCTGCAGCCATGACCCGTCCGTTCATTCGCCATCACCTCTATTTTATCGGGCTGAACTCTCCTGATTATTAATGTATTCTATCAGGTGCTCCAATATTAGAAGGATCATGAAGAAGAATTCTAGGGCGAAGTACATGTCTCAAATCTGAATGTTTTTTCGAAACTCTCCGTTCTCAAACAAACTCTGCCTATGCTTCAGTGATAACTGAAAGAACGGAAATACATGTGCATCAATGGCATGCAACAATTCCTTTGCCGTCTTGTTAGCCAGGTCATAATCACCTGTAGTAATATGCTTCCGTGACAATGCATCTTCAAGCTCATCTTCATCCAGCAAAAATACTTCTCCATCTTTCAGCACAACGACATCCAGATACAGGTCATCAAACCAAGGAACACCCTGATCGGTTATCCCCTGACTACGACATGTATCAATGTACCACTCTACAATCCGTTCCTGATCGTCAAACATCGCTGTAACTACAAAGTGCTCTCCCTTCGGATAGTATTGCAGCCAGGAATAACCTTTATCTGCGATACAGAAGGTACTGCCTCCATAAGTTTTCCACAGAGGTTCTTTCAAATCCTGTATGGTGTACAACGTAATATAACCTGTAAAAATTTTGGATTGAACGAACCGGCATGTGAATTGTCGGTTCGTAATCCGGCGCCAGTTCGCGCGGTCCCCGAATTTCCGTTTCATACGAACCCCTCTTTGCCGACTACAGGTCCGTGACCTGCTCTTATGTTATTGGTGAACAATGTAATAACGTCCGCCTGATGGATTCCAGCGCTCTGGGCCCGCCCTTGCACAACGTATTACGAATAGTTACAGCTTACCATATTTAAGGTTTACACTCAAAATCAAGCTTTGTCCCACCTATCCATCAAATCAGCTTCCATTACAGTTGGTTCCGTATACTAAAAAAACTGCTTCACCGGTTTTCCGGGAAGCAGTTTTTTCAATGTAGCTATATTTAGTGATTCATTGGCTTAGCCGCCGGTTCCAGCTTGAGAATCTGCGGGTGCATCTGTCCCTCCAGTATCCCCACTTGTTCCGCTGTCGGGAGTTACAACCTCACCTGGCGTTGTTACGGCTCCATCATCAGAACCTTCACCGGTACCGCCCGGATCTGTTGTCCCCTGACCAGGCGGGGTCGTATTTCCTTCCCCAGGTTGACCGTTTCCTTGGCCAGCTCCGCCGTTGTTACCGTTGTTACCATTGTTTCCGTTATTACCATTACCATTTCCGTTGTTGCCATTGCCATTTTCATTCCCATTACCATTATTACCGTTCGAGTTGCCATTATCCGGTGAACCATTGTCCGGATTCTCTGTACCTGGCTGCTCAGGATCTATCTCTGTTCCAGGGTCTATACCAGGATCAGGTTCCTCCGGCGGCACTTCCTGCGCTTCAATCATCAAGGAAATGGTGTTGGAAGGATCCGTCTCAAGTCCTGATGCCAAGTCGTAAGCTGTCACATAGTACTCATAGGTTAGACCAGGCAACGCACTTAAATCTTGTGCATTGGTCGCTCCTATTGCATCAATGAGATGAGTGAACTGGGCTTCCGATGTTTCTTTCCGATAAATCCGATATTGCGTACTCGCGTCACCCGTTCCAGTCCAACTCAGTGAGACGGTTTGTGCATTTGGATCGTATGATCCACTCAGCCCACTAACGGACAGAGCCGGCTTTTCTGGTTCTTCTACTGGCGGAGGTGCCTGCCCTCCAGCTGGTGCTTTGAATTGCTTCACTGGAACGCCTTTTAAAGCATCTCCCATGACTTTGGCAAAGAAAGCTGCTGACAGCTTACTGCTGTTCTTAAGCATATGATTGGCATCCGGATTGTCATAGCCCATCCAGACTGCGGCAGTCCATTCCGGTGTGTATCCAACAAACCATACATCACGGTTGGCACTGTTGCCAGAGATACCACTTTGAACTGTTCCTGTTTTACCCGCTACCGGACGATCCAGACGTGCTGAACGTCCCGTACCGTCATTAACGACGTTCTGCAGCATCTGTGTAAGCTGATACGCATTTTGCTCACTCATGACACGCGTTGTGTCCGAGTTATCGTGTTTGTAGGTGGTTTTGCCTGCGCTATCCTTGATTTCTTTAATCGCATAGGCTTGTCGGTATTCTCCGAGGTTGGCAAATGCACTATAGGCTTGCGCCATCTCCAGTGTATTTGTACCTTTACTTAGACCACCAAGGGCAATCGCCAGGTTTTTGTCTTCATCCGTCAGCTGTATGCCTACACTTTTGGCAAAATTAATGCCTGTGTTAACACCTATTTTATCAAGTAGCCAAACGGCAGGAATATTTTCCGACTTCGTAATAGCTTCCGTCATACTGATCGTTGAAGAATATCCATGCAAGTTACCAGGACAGTAGTTACCAAAACATTGCTTCGCATTACTCAGCGACGAGTTGGCACTGTAATTTCCTGATTCAAGCGCCGGTGCATAAGACACAATCGGTTTAAAAGCTGAACCTGGTTGTCTTCGACTCTGCGTTACACGGCTGTAGCCTTTGGTCTGATAATCCCGTCCACCCAGGAGGGCAACGAGACTGCCATTCTCGTGATTCATAATAACCATGGAGCCTTGAACCTGTTGATCATCTTTGCTTGCCTCGAACAGACTGTCATCTGTGAAGGCCGTTTCCATGGCTGTTTGAGCCTGAGCATCCATGGTCGTATAGATTTTGTATCCGCCGATATTCAAATCATCTTCCGTTTTACCTGTTACTCGTTCAGCTTCACGGAGCACATAATCTATAAAACCTTGATACTTCCTGTCTTTCTCTGGTCGCTTGTAGTTATAGTTAATCTCTTTTGCTTCATCCATCTCCGCCTTGGTAATGTAGCCTTGTTCATACATCAGCTGCAATACCACACCTCGACGTGCTTTTGAGTCGTTTGGATTGCTCACCGGATTATAGGCAGAAGGCCCTTTCGGCATAGCCGCCAATGTAGCAATTTGCCACAACTTCAACCTCTTGAGATCAGTAACTCCAAAATAAAATTCAGATGCCGCTTTAATCCCGTAACGCTGATGTCCGAAGAAAATCCGGTTCAGATACATCGTCAGGATTTCGTCTTTTGTGTACTTGCGCTCTAATGCCATGGCAATCGATACTTCCGTTGCTTTACGGAAGAACGTTTTGTCACGGGACAAGAACATGTTCTTGGCAAGCTGTTGGGTTAATGTACTACCACCTTCCACCATGGAACGAGCCATGACATCCTTAACCGCTGCACGCCCAATGGACCAGATATCCACGCCCTGATGATCGTAGAATCGCTTATCCTCCGTTGCAACAAAGGCTTGCTTCACAAGCTCAGGAATATCATCTTCTTTGACAGGTTCCAGCTTCTGAATGGATAGTTCCCCCATTAATTGGCCATTGCGATCATATACTTTTGAAGTTTCATTAATTGTGGTTTTGTCCTTATTGGCTTTGAGCAGATTTTCACCACTCACCATAATAAATAAATATCCGCCAAGTGCACAGAATATGGCGATTGCCATTGTGAAAAACAGTGTCCATCCAACGCGTTTACCCGTAATTTTTTTCTTTTTAGAGGTCTTTGGCTTCGCTTTTTTGGGTGACTTGTTATTGTTGTTGCGATTGTTAGACCTCGACAACGGATCGTTTGGCATGTTACCTCCTGACTCCCTTTCGGTTGCATAATTTCTAATCGTCTGTAGGCTCAGGCATATATTAAACATATTTTGCCCGGAATGAAAAGAACAACCCTTTATTCAGGTTGCTCTGTTTCAATACCTATACTTGTAGACGAAATGGTTGGTGAAAAGGTTTCGTAATTTTTTTAAGCTTCGCCGCTGTTATCTTGCTGCATCAGCGATACGCTGCGTTGCGGCGTGAACGTGGAGATGGCATGCTTGTAGACCATTTGCTGGCGTCCGTCGCTGTCAATGACGATCGTAAAATTGTCAAATGCCTTGATCGTCCCGCGGATTTGGAAGCCGTTGGTCAAATAGACCGTAGCAGGAATATTTTCTTTCCGCAGTTGGTTCAAGAACGTATCTTGGATGTTGATGGACTTGTTCATTAGCCGTACCCCCATTGGTTCATTTGAATTCGTGTTCAAGTAATATTCAATATCGCTGAGTAGCTTTCGTGCTATTATATCATGAACAGTTTCATATAATCCACAAAAACCCCTTGTCTGCTATTTTACCCCCATTCTTAGCGAGGTGAACAAATAGAAGACTTATCCATTATACACCGCTTGTCTGTTTTGCAAAAGAGGGACAAAATCTTCATTTTAAGGCACATTTATTCGTTGTTTAGCGAATGTTTAATCTCTACCATCTGTTCTAGTGATAAATAAAAACCTCTATCCTTTTTATGACCAGAAGGTAGAGGTTTACATATCTTGATCTAATCGATGCCTGTCAGAAGAATACTAACAATCGCTCAAATCAATCAAATTTTTGTGTAATCAATTCACTTATCTGCTTGTATTTCCCTTCAAAATCCTGGGTATCCGTCATGTCCACCCATTCAATATCCTTCATATGGCGGAACCAGGAAAGCTGCCGTTTGGCAAACCGACGTGTATCCCTCTTCAACCACTCAACCGCAGCTTCCCAACTCACTTCCCCTTGCAGGAACGCTGCAATCTCCTTATATCCCAACCCTTGCATGGAAATATGACCTCTGGCCACTCCGCGTTCCAACAAGGATTTCACCTCATCTACCAGACCTTGTTCGATCATCAGATCAATCCGCTCTTCTACCCGGGCGTACAACTTCTGCCGATCCATTGTCAAACCAACAATAAGAAGGTCATAAGGCGATTCTTTCTTCTGTACTGCCAGCTGATCAGACCACTTCTCGCCTGTGAGGTGATGGATCTCAAGCGCACGTACAATTCGCCGCTGGTCATTCGGATGCAAACGATCCGCACTAACGGGGTCAACTTCCCTCAATCGATCATGAAGGGCCTGTGCTCCATTTAGCTCAGCATAGCTGAATTGTTCCTCTCTGAATGCTTCATCTGAACCGCTATCCGAGAATTGGAAGCCGTAACATACTGATTCCACATATAGACCGGTGCCACCTACGATAAAAGGCATTTTACCGCGTTCGTGAATTTCACTAATCAATCGTGTACAACTCTCCTGAAACTCGGCCACAGAATACGGATACTCCGGTTCATGGATATCAATGAGATGATGAGGTACACCCTTCATTTCTTCAGAGGTAATCTTGGCAGTTCCGATATCCATTTCACGATATACCTGCATCGAATCGCCTGAGATAATCTCACAATTGAAAGCTTGGGCAAGCTCGATGCTCATTCTTGTTTTGCCTACTGCTGTTGGTCCAACCAACACAAGCAGTTTAGGTTTTGGTTTAACTTCCACTTTCAACATTAATCACTCCGTACAGGGTTTTTGCATTCGCCCGATCAAGTATTTCAAATCCGAGCCTGTCAAACTCCGCGCTGCCGCGCTTTTCTTTCATGACTACCCGTTTACGGGCAACCCGTTTTGCTTCCATAATGCTCTGTTCATCCAGCGCGTGAGCATTTGCATAATCTCGCAAGGGCTGTATAGCACTTGAATCCATCATCGGTTCACGGAACATGGGGTCAAAATATACGGTGTCGCAGCTTCGATCCGGCAACGATCGAAGCAAATCGAGATGATTCGCATGATGCAGCTCAATACGCCGGAAAGCTTCATTTACCGCTGGCTTGATCGTCTCATACTGAGACATCCCCTCCACTAATAGTGTATATAGCGGAAGAGAGCTCTCACATGCAATCACCCGTCCACTTTTGCCCACTGCAACCGAGAACACCAGTGCATCCGTGCCCAGTCCGGCTGTACAATCGATGATGGTATCCCCTTCATTCACCGCCCCCGCCTCCAGCAGTGGATCAGGTTCTCCTCGCAATATACGTTTGGCACGAACAAATCCCATGCTGGGGTGGAACTCCAGCAACGGTGAATCCTTCCGAAATAGACGCACTTTACCCTGGAGTACAACGAGAACCTCCTCCGCCTCATAGTGTTCAATCATCATGGGCAGAGACATTTTATTACGGCGCACGTAAGTACCCCCTGTTGTTTCAGCAAGGTTTCGGGCCCGCTCCACAAGTAAAGCCGCTTCCTTTTCACCGGTTGTAATATACATAGATTCCTCCTAAATAGCTACATAACACGTTTGAACAATTTTTCCAGATCATATGTTGAAAATGAAACCACAATCGGCCGCCCATGTGGACAAGTGTAGGGCTGACGACATGAACCCAGACGCTGAATCAACACTTCTGCCTCCTGATCAGTCAGTTTCTGATTGGCTTTAATGGACGCCTTGCAGGAGCACATAATCGATGCCGCTTCCCGCATTTTAGCAACATCTATACTGCGTTCACTGAGAACCCATTCGGACATTTCTTCAATAATATCTTTCTCGTCCCCTTTGGGGAACCAGAACGGGTGGGAGCGCACACGGAACGTCTGTCCACCGAAATGCTCCAAATATACCCCAGCCTGTTCGAACCAGGCCAGCCTTGTTTTCAGCTTTTCCGTCTCCGAAGGTGTAAATTCCAGCGTAATCGGCAGCAGTAACTCTTGTGAGGCCTGGGCAGGGTTACCAAATTTCTCGTAATAGTACTCATAATTTACGCGTTCATGAGCAGCATGCTGATCAATCAAATATAAACCTTGGTCATTTTGCGCGATCAAATACGTACCATGATGCTGTCCGATCAGACTCAGCTCCGGAAATACAGGCATGGAAGCATCCGATTTAATGGCAGCAGCAAGTTTAGTGGCATCAGGCAGACCTGAAGTTTTCCACGTCCGTTCACCTCTGGCAATCGAAGACGGATTATACGATGAACGTGCTTCCCTAACCGGTGAATATACGGAATCGGAGCGATACGTAGCTGGTTTGCCTTCAGCCAGCGGTTTCTCTGTTGCTCCACGATCCCCACCATCTTGAGAAGAGAGGTCAGATTTGGGAACAGTTTCGGTAGAACTTGTACTTGAACTTAAACTTGTACTTACATCCTTAGTGCCTTCTTGCACGTTAACGGATGTCTGCCCCCCGTCATAACTAGCAATCTTCTGCAAAATATCCCCGTTCCAACTTTCTAACTGCTCCGGGGGCTGTGTAACCTCAGGTGGAGCTTCGGGCAACGGCACTGAGTGACCCTGTTCAGATACCAACTGTGCTGTAGACACATCCGCCGGAGCATCCAAATCCAGATCATCATCTTCTGCAGTTAACTTCAGAGGTGCAGCAGTAGGTTTCCCAAGTGGCCCTTGTTGCCCATATCCTTCTGCATCAGATGCATCTTTCAGCGGACCACGTGGAAAGAGGAATTGTTCCTGGATAAAGGAACTATCGTCCCCACGTCGAATCTGCTGTTTTTTGACCTGTGGAATCAGTACCTCCTGCCGGAGTATACCCCGCAACGTCGTCTCTATGAATTCATACAGTTCTGGTTCCTTGCTAAAGCGAACCTCCAACTTGGCCGGATGCACATTCACATCCACAAGAGAGGGGTGCATCTCCAACTGCACCACGACAAGTGGGAAGCGATTGATGGGCAGCAAGGTATGGTAGGCTTTGAGAATCGCCTGATTGAGACCGTAATTGCGAACAAATCTCCCATTAACAATCGTTGACATACCATTACGATTCGCTCGTGTCCATTCTGGCAGGCTGATCAGCCCGCTCACCCGGTAATCCAGACTTTCACCCTGGATGGGAAGCATCGCTTTCGCTGCACTTGTCCCATAGATCGCTGCAACCACTTGCAGCAGATCGCCGTTGCCCAACGTCTGAAGCAACACATTCTCATTATGGCGCAGTCGGAACGAAATGTTTGGATGAGACATCGCCATGCGGTATAGGACATCTGAAATATGTCCCAGTTCCGTCTGGATCGTTTTCATATATTTAAGTCTGGCTGGTGTATTGTAAAATAGTTCTCTCACTGCAAAATCTGTACCTTGAGGTGAGGTTGCGTCTTCATGAGTGCGAAGGTTCCCGCCTTCAATTACGATGCGGCGCCCCCGCCCATCATTGTCACTTGCCGACAATACCTCTACCTTGGACACGGCGGCAATACTCGCCAAGGCTTCGCCACGGAATCCAAGACTTGTGATCTGAAACAGATCTCGGCCATGGGCTATTTTGCTGGTCGCATGACGATAAAAGGCGGTTTCCATGTCCTCTGGCTCAATACCTGTACCATTGTCTTTGACACGAATACTGAGGAGTCCGCCCTCTTCCACCGTCACTTCAATTTTGGTGGCGCCTGCATCCACCGAGTTTTCGAGCAACTCTTTGACAACTGAAGCAGGCCGTTCGACCACTTCACCCGCCGCGATCTGGTTGGCAATATGTTCATCAAGCACATGTATCTTCGCCACAGGTTTTCCCCTCCCTTATACTCAGGATAATTGCTGTGCCTTCAATTTGAGATCATTCAATATCTGCATCGCCTGAAGTGGCGTCATATTCATGACATCGATATCTTTCATCGTACGGATGAATTCTCGCGCTGGTTTATCCACCGCAACTACATCCGGTTTCGTTGCCACATTCGGCTCATCATCTCCAAAGATGGACAGTTGAACCACATCCGAATGGTTTGCGCTGGACTGTCCTTTGCTGTTTGATTTCCTGGCATGTTGCTTCCCAACCGAATCTTCAATAGAAGGTGTGTACTCTGCATTCTCCACAATCTCGTGTTCCCGGATCAATGGTGCTGAATCCGTGTGCTGGAATTCTCCACCTTTTAATTTCAAGCCTTCTTCCTGCTTCTCGTTTCCGATATATTCACTGCCCACAGCTACTTGCGCGGCCGCATGTTCGAACCCATGCAATAGTCCATTCGCCCGCTCAATAATGCTATCAGGCAGACCTGCAAGGCGTGCACAATAGATACCATAACTGCTGCTGGCTGCCCCGGCAATCAATTTCCGCAGGAAATTAACTTTGTCACCGCTCTCCTGTACCGCCATCGAGTAGTTGGCCAGCTTGTCCAGACTCTCCTCCAGATGAGCTAGCTCATGGAAATGAGTTGATACAAGAGCTTTACAGCCGATAATATCATGTACATATTCAATAACAGACTGAGCAATCGCCATACCTTCGCTGGTTGACGTTCCCCGTCCCAATTCATCGATAATAATCAGACTGCGTGGTGTAGCTTTGTCCGTCATGACCTGAATGTCGGCCATCTCCACCATGAATGTACTTTGTCCGCCAATGAGATCATCCGCGGCACCGATCCGTGTGAAAATGCGATCCATGATCGGCACTTCCGCCAGACCCGCAGGTACAAAACAACCCACTTGCGCCAAAATGGAGATTAAAGCAACCTGTCGCATATACGTACTCTTACCAGCCATATTCGGACCGGTAATCAGCAGAATACGTGCCTCTTCCTTGGTCATTGCTGTGTGATTGGCAATAAATGCGCCATCTCGCATGACCGCCTCAACGACCGGATGGCGTCCTTCTTCCACAACCAGATCATAACCGTCGGTCAACGTAGGACGTACAAAGTTTCGCTCAGCACTGATCACCGCAAAAGATTGATACACATCAATTTCCGCTACCTGTTCAGCCAGCTTCTGCAGTCTTGCAATCTCTTTGTTCAGCCGCTCGCGCAGCTCTGCGAACAGCCCATACTCAATATCAACCATTTTGTCCTGAGCTTCGAGAATCAGCGACTCTTTTTCCTTCAACTCCGGCGTAATGTAACGTTCTGCATTGGCAAGTGTCTGTTTACGTTCATAACGTCCTTCTGGCAACGCGGACAGATTGGACTTGGTGATCTCGATATAATAACCAAATACTTTGTTATATCCAATCTTCAGCGATCGAATGCCTGTCGTCTCACGCTCTCGCGCTTCCAGCTCCGCAATCCACTGTTTCCCGTTAACTGAAGCCTCACGCAATTCATCCAGACGTTCATGGTACCCTTCACGAATCAGACCTCCGTCCCTTACCGATACCGGCGGCTCGTCCACAATGGCTTGCCCGATGGCTTCACGCAGATCATTGCAATCATCCATCGTTTCGGCAATATGCTGCAATGTTGCGGAAGATGATCCTGCGCAATGTTGACGAAGTCCTGGAATTTTCTCCAGCGATGACTTGAGCGCATTCAGGTCACGACCATTGGCATTGCCAAACGCAATCCGACCTACCAAACGCTCCAGATCGTAGATGTCTTTGAGTTCTGCCCGCAGGTCTTCACGCAATATAAACTGGTTGTATAGCGTATCCACTGCTTCAAGACGCTCATTAATCTTCCCTTTTTGCAACAATGGCTTATCAACCCAGCGGCGCAGCATTCTTGCACCCATGGACGTCTCGGTACGATCAAGCAACCAGAGTAATGAACCTTTTTTGGAGCGTTCACGCACGGTTTCCACCAATTCCAGGTTCCGGCGGGTAAACGGATCCAAGATCATATAATGATCGGGCTCATACGTTGAGATTTGAGTTAACTGCCCCAGAGAACGTTTCTGTGTCTCACTCAGATAGGAGAAAAGACGTGCAATGCACGCTTGACGTTCAGGCTCTAATCTTGCCCAGACAGCCTCGCCAAACTGCTGACGGACCAGATCTTCCTTATTCTTTGTCCACGACGTGTAGACCACAGGACGACCGATTGGAGACGCCTCGGCTTCTACTGTTTCAAGCAGCGCTGCATCCCCCACCAGCTCCGATGGTTCGTAGATGCCGATTTCATCCTTGAGCCATTCCTTGGAATAGGGTACGGATGTCACATACAACTCACCCGTTGACAGATCACAGGCCGCGAGGGCCAGCGTATTTTGATTACCTGTAAGACAGACCATGTAGTTGTTGGACTTGTCACCCAGCGTCTTTCCTTCCATCACCGTTCCGGGTGTAACCACACGTACAATTTCGCGTCGTACCATGCCTTTGGTTACACTTGCATCTTCCATCTGCTCACAAATTGCAACTTTATATCCTTTTTCAATCAGACGCTGTATGTAATTGTCAGCCGAATGATAAGGTACACCGCACATCGGAATTTTGTCATCCGTGCCTCCGTTGCGTGCGGTCAGCGTGATCTCAAGTTCACGGGAAGCATTAATCGCATCCTCGAAGAACAATTCATAGAAGTCACCCAGTCTAAAAAATAGAAAAGCATCTTGTGCTTCGGCCTTCACTTGCAAATATTGTTGAATCATTGGCGTATACTGAGCCATGATGAATATCCTCCATCCCGTTCCTATAATGTCAGGAAGAAACGCGTCCTGGAAGGACAATAAGACGGTCAGGCACTGTGTTTGCGCCTCCGCCTTATGTGTTGGCTAATCGCCACTTCCTTCAAAGGTTGCTGCTCCATATCTTCCGTAGTAGCTTATTACTCATAAAAGACTTGTTTATTATTATATCAAAAAAACGTCCGTACTTCATGAACCTGCCCGAATATTCCAGAGTTTGCGAATATCGCGGCTCTCATCCCAAGTTCTTCCCAGTTTTAATTGAAGGATTAACGGAGACGCATACCGTTCATAACGTGCATATCCATCCAACCTCTTCAGATCATCTACGAGTGCTGGGATGTGATCCTTAATCACTTCGCGCTTTCCCTCATAAAAAGCGGCATGAACCTCAGCTTTCGCCAACGGACGCTGCCGTAATTGAGTATACCCGCTCGCGATCAGACCTGCCAAGGCCACAACACCTTTCGCAACAAGGGGCGACACAAGAAAGCTGGGTAACGTACGATACTCAAACCCACCATAGGATTTCAGACGAAAATCACCAAGTGCTCCATAACGGGGTCGTCTTCCCGATCCACGGGGGTCTTGCAGAAATGCCAGTGGCAATGCCAGATAATTGTCCAGTGCACGAAGCAGTTCCCCGGTAAGATTCACCCCGCTAAAATGAATATGACCACCCAAAGGTAACCCCCGTTGTGGCATCCCTCCTGCCTGCCAGATGAGCGAGTGATCACTAATGCTGCGGGAAGCAGCTGCGAATGCCCTCATCAGATGAGCCAGCAGTTCTCGTGGTTCGGAGCTGGGAGCAGGCCGCAATTCGGCAACCGGATATATGCGCCGTCCACCAATCGTCACGGAATCACAGCCTGCCATTCCTGTACGTTCAAGAAATCTGGAGGCGGGTACGATTTTGGATTCCGGCATCTGCACCAGAAGAAACTCCGGGTCCATGCCGAGTATTGGAATGGGTCTGTGACTCAGTTCCTCATCCAGCAGTTCCTGATGCTGCTTCCAGCTTTCCCTATAGGTAGCAGCAAGGTTGGTCACCCCTTTCCAGGGACACGGGTCGATCGAAATCACTGCACAGCCGCCATTCCCTGAGGATTCCATTCGAACAGCTCCATGATCCAGCCCTAGCGTATACAACGTTTTGATCGCAAGTCGTTCTATGCGCTTGAACAAGGTTGAACTCGCTTCACGCTCCAACAGAGTTTCCTGTGCCCCTCCCATGCCACTAGTATCCTTGCGTTTGATCCGGATCGCCTGCAGACAGCTTATCTCTACGTCATAGCGTACACGCAAGCCTGGTTCACGTTTGCGCCGATCGTGCAGTGACAATACTTCAATGCCTGCCTGTTTCAACCGTTCTGCACGTTCTCCAGAAGTCATCCTTTCATATCGGCGCAGCGCTTCCTCCGCTTGTTCCATCACATTCATTACGTCCCCCCTCCCGGATCATGCAACTAAAATAAAAATAACCCCGCAATGCGGAGCCTTCCCGTGAAAGGTATTCCAGGCACATTGCGAGGCTCGTTACCACCCATTTTTTAATATTTAAGAAGAAAGAGGGCTTACGCCCTCTTCACCGCGCCTTCTGGCGCATATGATACCTTAGGTTATCAAATACAGGCGTCAAACTCACAGCTCATCGTCGAGCAGATCGGGATCGAGATCGTCATAATCTCCATCGGCACTGCCAAAGTCATAGTCCTTGTCTTCGTAGTCACCGCAACCATCTGTGCAGACCTTCACACAAACTTTGGTTTCGGCAACGAGTTCCACAGCGAATTCCCGTTCTACCCGGATAATTACACTGCTTCCACCTGCTGATACTGTGGCTTCCACACAGCTAGGTTCCTGCGTTGCATCCGCAGATACCTCCACTGTGGAAGTCCGGTGTTTCGGGTCCAGATAGGACAAAGGCACATGTTCTACATACGAGACCGTTTCTTTGGCTACATCCGTCTGAGAGTTCTTGTCGTAGGAATACCAAATGTTGATATCGTAAGTACCAATAACTTCAATTCCGTCACCCGCTGATACGGCTTCATATTGGTGGTTGATAATCCAAGCCCCCAAAATACTTGTCGGACCATTTGGCGGAGTCACGGTATGTGTTACGGTAGAGAACTTACGACCTTTGCCGCAGATCGCCTTCGTGATAATCTCTCTACATTGATGTTTATGACTCAATGACATCTTTAAACCTCCTCCATACAATCATTCACTACAAGTGTATGCAGGGCATTCGTCTAGGGTGACAACTATTTTCTATTATTCGTTTGTAGATTGGGACCGGTCCGAGATTGGGGACGGTGCTTTGTCCTTCTTCGCGACTTTCAGATACAGCGCGAGTTCGCGGCACAGCTGGAGAATTGCAGAACGAATCTCGAATTCTTCCCTTGTATCCGGCAGCTCCATACGTTTGAATTCTTCTTGCACATCTGCAAGAAGTTTTTCAGTTCGTCCCGTGTAGGATTCAGTGAGTACGTCCTGACTAAGCTGATCGAACAGCTCCGATACCATCTCCGCATGTGGCATCTTCTGATAGATCTGGGACACGAGATGCATCATGTGCTGGATGGAGTCCAACTGCGTTTTGCGCATATAGAAGTAGACGCTCCATTCCTCATTCGGATGAATCACCTGATTCTCCAGAGAACGTTTGGCAGCATCAATACCGCCAAGTATCGCTTTATCTGCTTCAATCAGCTCTCTCCCTGCCCATGCTTCATTGGGATTACGCAGCGTGGCCGCAAATTCCTTGAAAATCTTCGAGAAGAGTTCATCGATTCGTTTGCGAATGCGCAGCATCTGTGGATCTGCTGCCGGCATATAGGCCAGGTTAACCGCCATTGCGGAACCAAGACCAATTAACAACAAAGCAATTTGTACGAGGACGACATGCACGTCCATCTCCCCGCCGCCGAACACCCGAAACACCACAACAGAACCTGTAACAATGCCTTCTTTAAATCCTACCCGGACAATAGCCGGGAATGCGATCAATATGTATACCGCCAGCACCCAATAATGGAAGCCTAGAAAGTGAAAAAGTACACTTGCAAATAAAAGTCCAACTACGGAAGCAAAGAACCGCGCCGATATGGTGCGAATACTTCGTTTTCTCGTTACATCCACACCAAGAATGGCAAGCAATCCCGCTGATGTTGGTCCCGGCAAGCGACACCAGTCTGCAATCAATACAGCCATTAATGCGGCGATTGCAGTTTTAATTACCCTAAAACCCATTTAACATTCCATCTCCTCTAAGCTGCAAAAAAATTCTTAGCCAGCTCGTCGCCTCATTCATTTATCATGACTAGTATGTCTCATCCAAAAGTAAACTAGACGACATCAACCGACATGCGCATGCATGCCGGTCACAGCAACACGCCCCGAATGAGGGACGCTGGCAAGTTAGATCGTTGCGACAGAACCTCAAGGCCCTCTTCTCCAATCATCGCATTCATTCCGGATCTGCGCGGAATAATCATACTAAATATGGTACTTGATTTTACGGTATCGGGCAACGTGACACCCCTTGTGAAATTGTATACATATCATACCCGGTCACATTACGAGTAAAACACTTCAGAATCACCTGCGGCCAGCCAGCATTTTGCGTTCTGCATAGACAACAAGTTGGTACATGGCTGTTGCAACTGCGGCAATAATTAACAGACTTGATAATACAAGTGTGAAGTTGAATACTTGGAATCCGTAGATAATGAGATAACCGAGCCCTTGTTTGGCGACTAGAAACTCACCCACAATTACACCCACCCAAGCCATGCCAACGTTCACTTTCAAAGTGGATACAATCGCCGGAAAAGAAGCAGGTAATACAACTTTTGTAAAAATCTCGGAACGTTCTCCACCAAACGTACGAATGACTTTAATATAATTGGGATCGACTTCATTGAAGCTGTTATACACCACTAGTGTTGTGATAATGACCGTGATGGACAATGTGGTCATAACAATCGCTGTAAAACCCGCGCCGAACATCACAATAAAGATCGGGCCAAGTGCTACCTTTGGCATACTGTTAAACACAACCATATAGGGGTCCAGCACCTTGGACAAAAAAGGAGACCACCAAATTAAAACCGCAAGCAAGGTTCCCACCAGTGTTCCCAATAAAAAACCAACTGCCGTTTCCCCTACTGTTACCCCAACATGTGCCCACAACTCGCCACTAGCGATGTCCTTGCCAATCTGGGCAAAAACCTTACTCGGATAACTGAATAACAGTACATCAATCCAACGGAGTCTGCCTGCCACTTCCCATAGCAAAAACATACATACTAACATAGATAACTGTACGGCAAGCACTTGATGTCGCCATCTGGCCACCTGCTGAATATGATTCCGATGCAGCTGCCCCATCCATTCGTCACGCTTTTCCTGCTTCGGATTCATTGGATTCACGCGTCTTCCTCACCTCCCCCGGACTGATCCAGTTCACTCCACAATGCCTGAAACAACGCATTAAATCCTTCTTGCTCCCTGGCATGAAACGGCTGAGATTTACGAATTCCATCGGGAATGATAAATTCACGACGGATGCGGCCCGGATTGCGATCCAGTACAATGACGCGGTCACTGACCGCAATGGCTTCAGACAAATCATGGGTGACGAGAACAGATGTTTTGCCAAACTGTTTTAACGTGTCCGAGACCAGATCCTCCAATTGCAGCTTGGTTTGATAATCAAGTGCTGAGAATGGTTCATCCAACAATAAAATCCCCGGATCGGTTGCCAGCGTGCGCACCAGGGCTACTCGCTGTCTCATGCCTCCTGAAAGCTCTGAAGGGTACTGATTCTCCGTTCCGGCCAATCCCATACTTACCAGCAGTTCCCGTACACGCTCACGGCTCCGTTCATCCAGTCTGCCTGTCAGTTCAA
Source organism: Paenibacillus sp. FSL M7-1414 (assembly GCF_038003195.1). Taxonomy (NCBI): domain Bacteria; kingdom Bacillati; phylum Bacillota; class Bacilli; order Caryophanales; family Paenibacillaceae; genus Paenibacillus; species Paenibacillus sp. FSL M7-1414. Next base: position 4,063,956 of record NZ_JBBOOS010000001.1, read on the forward strand.
GACCGATTAATGCATTATCCAGAATGGTCCGCCACGGAAACAGATAGTCCTGTTGAAGCATATAACCAATCTGTGCTGAGGGGCCGCCAACGAGTTTGCCTTTAACCTTAACCTCTCCTCGGGTGGGTGTGAGCAGCCCGGCGATGATCGACAACAATGTCGTTTTACCGCATCCACTCGGTCCAACCAGACTGACGAACTCTCCTTTTTGGATCTCCAGACTCAAGTCCTCAAGCACCAAGGAAGCTTCCCGCTCGCTGACGTATACTTGAGAGATCCCCTCCAGTCGGATCACACTTTCGGATTCAGGCATTCTGCTCACTTCCTTTCCTGAATACCCCATTACTTTGATTTCGTAGCTTCTTCCGCATGGGCATTATCCACAATGGCATTCAAATCCACACGTTCTTTCAACTCTCCGGCGGCACTCATGACATCAAGCAGATTGTTCCACTCTTCCTCATCAATGATCGGATCCGTTGCATAGCTGCCCTGTTCCTTATAACGGTTCACACTACTTACCAAAATGGCTGGATCGATGTCTTTGAAAAAAGGAGAAATGACTTCAGCAATCTCTTCAGCCGTATGGGAATCCACCCATGCCTGCGCTTTGTGTAGACCATTCGTAAACTTCTGTACGATATCCTTATTGTCGTTAAGATAACTCTGTTTCGTCATGAAGACGGTGTAAGGCAGAAGACCACCTTCTGTGCCAAACGATGCAACAACCTTACCCCGACCTTCTTGTTCAAAGATGGATGCCTGGGGTTCAAACAGTTGAACATAATCTCCCGTGCCTGAAGCGAAAGCAGACGCAATGTTGGCAAAGTCCACATTTTGAATCAGCTCCAGATCACTTTGCGGATCAATGCCATGTTTGTTCAGTGCGAACTCCCCTGCCATTTGCGGCATGCCGCCTTTGCGTTGACCGAGAAATGTGGAATCCCTCAGTTGCTCCCAATCGAAGCTACCTTCTGTGTTACGAGCGAACAGAAATGTACCATCCGTCTGGGTGAGCTGGGCAAAGTTAATAACCGCATCTTCCGCTCCCTGCTGATAGACATATATGGACGTCTCCGCCCCTACCAGTGCGATATCCACCGAACCTGCGAGTAATGCCGCCATCGTTTTGTCACCACCAGCAGTCGTTTGAATATCCACCTCAAGTCCCTGCTCTTCAAAAAAACCTTGAGCCACAGCCACATACTCCGGTGCGTAAAATACCGAACGAGTCACTTCGCCAATCGTAATCTTGGCTTCATTCTCTTCCTTATTACAGCTGGTGAGCGCCACAATGATAATCAGCAGAATAACGATGCCCCGGACGAACCATGGCGTGTATTTCATGTTGTTTCCCTCCTTCACTGGTTTCAGCAGTTTCTCTCTATTATGGATATGCCGATGCCCAACAAAAGGTTAAGAACTTAAATGCAAAAAAGAGCCGGGCAATGTTGCCCGACTCTTCAGCTCTTCGAAATGTTATTCAGTATGTTATTTACGGGGATACCTACAGCTTGTAAATCTCGGCATATTTGGCTTCCAGATAATCAGCCAGATAATCCGGGTTCAATTCTTCACCCGTTATGGCAACAATTAATTCGGAAGGTGTGCGACTTCTACCATACCGGTAGATCTTGTCTGTAAGCCATTCCTTAATTGGAATCAGATTACCTTCGGCAATGAGGGTATCAAACTCCGGCATTTCCTTGCGCAATGTATGTAGAATTTGAGCTGCATACATATTACCCAGAGAATACGAAGCAAAGTAACCAAAGTCACCACCAGACCAGTGAACATCCTGAAGAACACCGTCTCCATCATTCGTTGGCATAATACCTAGGTATTCCTTGTATTTTGCATTCCAGGTCTCTGGCAGGTCTTTCACTTCCAGACCATCGTTGAATAACATTTTCTCGATCTCATATCGGATAATAATATGCAGGTTATAGGTCAGTTCATCCGCTTCAATCCGAATGAGTGAACTCTCTACCCGGTTGATTGCACGATAAAAATCTTCCAGTTCAACCTCGCTCAGTTGCGGGAAATGCTGTTGCAAATCTTTGTAATAGCGTGTCCAGAATGGCAGGCTGCGACCAATCATGTTTTCCCAAAGACGGGACTGGGACTCATGAATCCCCATGGACGTTCCTTCGGCAAGAAGGGTACCCGCCAGACTGTCATCAATATTTTGCTCGTACAGGGCATGTCCACCCTCATGCAGTGAACTGAAGACTGCGCTTGCTACATCATCTTGCAGATAATGTGTTGTGATCCGCACATCACCCGGGTTAAGACCCGTTGCAAAAGGATGAACACTCTCGTCCAATCGTCCAGCTTCAAAGTCATAGCCCATTTGTTCCAGGATGAACAGACTGAATTTTTCCTGCTGTTTGGTGTCAAACAACTGATTCAGGAACTCTGTATTTGGCTTGTTTTCTGAAGCATTAATCTTCTCTTGCAAAGGCACCAAACGTGCTTTGAGGCGGGCGAACACAGCGTCCACTTTCTCAACCGTCAGATCCGGTTCATACATATCAAGCAGCGTATCATAACGTGTATCCTTCACACCCCAATAATCAATAAACTCCTGTTTGAGCTTAACGATATCTGTGAGATAAGGTGAGAATCCTGCAAAATCACTGTTATGCTTGGCATCTTCCCATGCCGTTTCCGACTTGGCTGTTAGCACGGTATAAGCTTGTACTTTCTCAGGTGGTACGGATTGACTGCGATCATATTCTTTCTTGCAATCTTCAACCAGACGACGATCTATATCTTCGAGCTGTTCCGATACTGCTGGAGTCGTTAATGCATCCAGGTAAGTCTTCATGTCAGCCGAGGTTTGCAGCTTGAATGCTTCGGTGGACAACATACCCAGCGTCTCCGAACGAGTCGGAACGCCTTTTTTCGGCGCACCTGTGCGCAGATCCCAGTGAAGCAAACCAATGGCTTCATGATAGCTCTTAATTTTACGAGCCAGATTACGGAAGGATTCCAAATGTTCCTGTGTTTGTTTATCCATTGTTATCGTTCACCTCTTCAAAAAAAATGTTATACCCTATTGATGATACTTTTTGCATTGCGTATAATCAACTTTTAACAGATGAAAATTGCATTGTTCTCCTAAAGATACGTGTTCAAAAAGTCTGGTTTTCATTACCGAGAAGATAGAAATGGCGTTCAACTTCGATGCTGATGATGCCCTCAGGCATGATTTGTAATCAAAAGTGGACTTTTTGAACAACCTCTAAAGGGTTGGAGTAATGCCATCTGCTGACCGTGAAATACTATAAAAGCAAAGGCGTGTAGGACAAGCTGCATCATATGCAAGTGGCCGTGCTCGTCGTATTGGATAACAGGAGGCAATGGACATGAACAACATTCAAGAGATTTTGACTTACAACAAATCATTTGTCGAGACTAAAGAATACGAAAAGTATACGGCTGGCAAGTTTCCAACCAAAAAGATGGTTATCATCACTTGTATGGATACACGTCTGGTGGAATTGCTGCCCAAGGCCATGAACCTGAAAAACGGTGATGTGAAAATCATCAAAAACGCAGGCGCAATTATCTCTCAGCCTTTCGGAAGCGTAATGCGTAGTGTACTTGTCGCCATCTATGAACTGGGTGCAGATGAAGTCCTGGTAGTGGGGCATACCGAATGTGGTATGGCTTCCCTTCACGCTGAGACCATGATTGGACATATGGTTGAGCGTGGCGTATCGGAAGAAGTCATGACTACTCTGGAGAACTCTGGCATCCGTTTGCAAAAATGGTTGCGCGGGTTTGACAGCGTCGAAGAAGGGGTAAAACATACTGTGGAAGTGATCAAGAAGCATCCTTTACTTCCTCCCAATGTACCCGTCCACGGCATGGTTATCGATTCTGCCACAGGTGAGCTTAATCTTGTCGCTGAGGGGTATGGACAACAGGCATCTCTCTAAATGGTTTGGAGTGCGGACCTTATGGTTCGCACTTTTTTTGTCTAAATTAAGGCAGTTGTTCTGTCAGGTTGTCAAACCATACAGTTTCAGTGTACACTTTTTATGAAAGCGGTCAAAGAAAGTAAAAACGATTGTTCTCTCTGACCTAGCCCTAATATTAAGGAGACATGTGCATGAACATACTTTCCTACGGATTACTCGGGCTGCTTACCCGCGAGGAGTCATCGGGCTATGATCTGATGCTGAAAATCCAGCCTCATTGGCAGGCGAAACACAGCCAGATCTATCCACTCCTGTCCAAGATGGAAAACGATGAGTTATTGGCCTCCCGCTGGGTACAACAGTCTGACAAACCGGACAAGAAAATGTACGCAGTTACGGAAAAAGGCATTGAAAAGCTCTTGGAATGGATGATTACTCCTGTTACCGCACCGGTTACACGCGATGAATTTAATTTGCGTATTTTGTGTGTTGGCATAGCGGAAGACGGAAGCATGAGACGCATTCTTAACGAGCGTAAAAGCTGGTTTATGGAACGCATACGTTATTTCGAGGATCTGAAGTCACGTATACCTCAGGATAATCTTCGTGTAGGCAACCGAGATTTTGGAAGCTACATCCTGGTACAAAAAGGGTTAATGCACGCACAAACAGGCCTGGAATGGTGTCATTGGGTTACCCAATTACTTGATGGCCAAGCTGCAATTCAAGACCCAAGTCCAAGCGTTTCAGAAATTTAATAAAATTTGAAACGTTCCTGCAAGTTGACCGTATTACATGAGTAAGGCCCATTTTTGGGCGATTCAAACAAATTAATCGGGGGGTTACGATCTTTACAATGAAGAAAAAATTCGGAGTTAAACATCTAATGATGGTATTTATGGCCTTTACATTATTGTTCGCAACAGTGGGAGTAACGAATCCGGATTCTGCAGATGCAAGACGTGGTGGCGGATTTAAATCCGGTACGAAAAGTTATAGCAATACACCTAAGAAATCCGACAGCAATGTAAGCAAATCGAATACGAATAACAATTCCAGCAATGGAGCAGCTACAACGAACCGTGGCGGATTCTTCGGCGGTGGCGGCGGATTCATGAAAGGCATGATGCTTGGTGGTCTTGCTGGTATGATGTTTGGCGGATTGTTCGGTGGCATGGGCGCTCTGGGTAACATCCTTGGATTGCTCGTGAACGTTGCAGCAATTATGTTGATTGTTATGCTGGCTATGGCACTCTTCAGAGCCATCTCCAATCGTCGCAAACCTGCCGCGGATGGTCGTTATGACCGTCGCAATGATCGTGATGATGACCGTAACAGAAACGGACGGTACTAATCTCTATGGTTCTGAGCATGGATGAAATTGTGAATGCAATCTGTATTCATATGGCAGAACGTAAGGGTGTACGTCCAACCGATGTGAACGTAGAACTGAGCTGGGAAGAAGATACAGGTTATTCCGCTGAAGTTTGGATTCAAGGCCGCAGTCAATATCTGGTGGAGTCCAATATGATTGAAGCGATTCTTCGTTACCTGCACAGTGAATACAACATCAGGGCGTACCGTGAGAATGTACGACTTGATCTGGATGAAGAAATCACAGCGATCGTTAATCAATAAGATAGGTCACTCACTGGCCTGATATACGAAAGACCGCCTCCCCTCTGTCGCCTGACAGAGATGGAAGGCGGTCTTTTTGTTTCTGTATTTGTAGCTTTATTTGTGTGTCTATTGTAGTCTCTATACGTTTCTGTGTTACGTTCTAATACTCAGACACTACGCTTGGAGTTTAACCAGGCTGTAGTTCTTCTTACCTTTACGGATAATGATGAATTTACCGCCGATGGCATGCTCTGCCGACACTGTGAATTCAAGCTCTGTGATTTTCTCACCGTTCATGGAGATCGCGCCTTTAGTGACATCCTCACGCGCCTGGCGTTTGGATGGCTCCAACCCCAGATCTACGAGCCAGTCGACGATATTTTTCGCTTCGCCGTCCGTTTCGAATGTTGGCATTTCTTTGAAACCCTGCTCGATTTCATCTGCTGTCAGGGAACGGATATCACCACTGAACAGCGCCGCTGTAATACGCTTAGCCTGTTCGAGCATTTCTTCGCCGTGAACGAATTTTGTCATTTCTTCCGCGAGTGCTTTCTGTGCTTCACGTCTGTGCGGCTCTGTCTCTACCTTTTCAGCCAAAGCTTCGATTTGTTCTTTGCTGAGGAAAGTAAAGTATTTCAAGTATTTAATGACATCACGGTCATCTGTATTCGCCCAGAACTGGTAGAACTCAAATGGTGTTGTTTTGTTCGGGTCAAGCCAGATTGCGCCGCCAGCTGTTTTACCGAATTTCGTACCGTCGGATTTGAGCATGAGCGGAATGGTCAGACCATACGCCTTCGCTTCAGATCCTTCTTTTTTACGAATCAGATCAAGACCACTCGTGATATTCCCCCATTGATCCGAACCGCCGATTTGAAGCTGTACATCTTCGTTTTGGAACAGGTGCAGGTAGTCGAGTGATTGAAGGATCTGGTATGAAAACTCGGTAAACGAGATTCCGCCTTCCAGTCTGCTCGCAACTACATCCTTAGCCAGCATTGTGTTGAGGTTAAAGTTTTTGCCGTAGTCACGCAAGAATTCAATCACATTGATTTTGTGTGTCCAATCGTAGTTGTTCACCATGCGAACCTGATTATCACCGTCTGTTACGAACAACTTCTTCATCTGCGCTGTCAGTGCATCCACATTCTCCTGCACTTGCTCCATCGTTTGCAAAGAACGTTCTGCCTGCCGGCCACTTGGATCACCAATCGTACCTGTAGCTCCACCTATCAGAATGACTGGACGATGTCCTGCCAGTTGAAAACGTTTCAGCATCATGAATGGAATTAGATGTCCGATATGCATGCTGTCCCCCGTAGGGTCAACGCCGCAGTACAACGAGATCGATTTGGTTTCAGTCAACTCACGCAGTCCCTCTGCATCTGTCTGCTGGTTAATGGCGTCACGCCACTGTAGTTCATCAATAATATTCATCATGTGTATAACCCCTTTTCTATCCTCAAGATTCAGTCATGATCAACGTTAAATTACGAAATTACACGCTGGAACGGCTTTTTTGGACACAAAAAAATCGCCTCCTTGTCTTCATTAGACACAGGGACGATTATTATAACCGTGGTACCACCCAAATTGCATGGACAACACGTGACCTTAACACGTTATCCATACCACTTTTAGCAATATATCGTTTGCCCATCCGCTTGGCATTACCCAAGTACTCCAGAGTGTAATTCGCAGCCCTTGTATGTATCAGGTTCCATCAACCCCTGACTTTCTGTAACAGGGACAAAGCCGCTACTGCGCTCTATCAACGTGATTCATGTATTCAATTTATAGCAAGTATAGCCGAACGTTTCAGTCATTGCAAGACCAAGTATTAATCTTCGAACAGAACAACGGATGCATAGTTGAAACCAGATTATATGATCATCATGTTCAATTTTCCGTGATAATAACCATAGGCTTTCTCCGCGATCTGATCCTCATTGTTCCAAAACTGCTGATCCAGCGCATCTAACTGCTGCTCTTGTTCCTTTGACAGGAATTTAGGAATATCCCACAGTTCGGTAAGCCTTTCATCCTCTTTCAAGTGCTCAATACAGCCGTATGCTGACGTTATAATCTCCACGACTTGAGTCGCATCAATAATATGTAATGCCCGCAACGCGTAACGGTATACCTCTTCCCCCCAGTTACAGAAAAACTGTATAAAACCGCCATTAAAGACATCCGCCTCTAACAGCCATAGAGCAGCAATGTTCTGCTCGTTCGAAGTCAACGATGCCCAGTCCTGTTGAGATTCATTCTTTTTTTCGACAAATAACACAGCATAGTCATACCATACGTCATTAATATCTTGCTCGCTCATGTAACACACCTCACTTTTCTTTATGCCATGCCCTCTAACTCCTGACGTTTGCCCGTCTGATGCCAATGTAAATAAGGATTACCGATCTGCTGGAAGGCTTCCAGGACACCCCTGTTCAGGTCCTTCATCACTTCATTTGTATAGTTCAAATGCGTCTCTTTATTATCCACGCCATGTCTTTCCAACAACCCTACATGCGTCGCGGTGAAAATAATATCTTCCAGCAACCAATAGATGACTTCATCCGGCTGTTTCACCCGTTTCTCCAATGAGACGAGACCACGTTCGTATATTCGAACGATATACGTATCTTTTCTACTCTCTACATAAGGCACCCCATCCCATTTAAAGTTCTCAAACAAGCGGTTAACATAGTTCTGCATCTGTTCCCTAGGGAAAGATGTACGCTCTAAAAGCTGTATAAGGATGTCTGCCAATTGTTGTTTGCTTAACATGTTGGACATGAATGCACCTGCCTCTGTAAAGTAACGTCGATGACAGAATGAAAAATGAAAAAGCTGCCCAAGGCAGCCTCTTCATTCCATACTGTTCATTCAGGTTCCACAAAAAGTCTGATACGAAGTATTGCACTGTGCTGGCAGTTCGGCATATTCAGCCTGCTCAGGTGAGTGCGCGAACGGGTCTGAAAGAACTGCCAAAAGCTTCAGCATCACGCTAAGATCTCCGTGGTTCTCCGCTTGCTCAAGGGCTTCCTCGACCCGATGATTTCGGGGAATGACGGCTGGATTGCTTGTTCTCATCAACTGTCGAGAGACTTCCTTCTCCTCTTGCTGTCTGTCCAATCTTGCTTGCCACCGCTCATGCCATTCAGCAAATTCTGTCGTGCCAAACAAAGCTGTCCCTTCCAATGTATCAAAGGTCAAAGCCAGGAACGTATTGGTGTAATCTGCACTATGCTTCTCCATAAGTTCAAGAAGCTCCTTGATCAGCGCTTCATCTTCGGCCTCTTCATCCAACAAGCCCAGTTTGGCACGCATTCCCTTGAGCCAATGATGATGGTACAATTCAGAAAATTGTGCAATAGCATCCTGAGCGAGCTGCACGGCCTGTTCTTCATCTTCATGCAACAACGGCAGAAGCGTCTCGGCAAAGCGAGCCAAATTCCACCCGGCAATATACGGTTGATTGCCATAAGCATAGCGACCTTGCCTGTCAATGGAGCTGAATACGGTTGAAGGATTGTAAGCATCCATAAAGGCGCACGGACCATAATCGATGGTCTCACCACTGATTGCCATGTTATCTGTGTTCATCACGCCATGAATGAAACCAACACGCTGCCACTGGGCAATGAGAGCCGCCTGCCGCTTAATCACTTCCTGAAGGAGCAGAAGATAGCGATTCTCAGCTTGAGCAACATCAGGAAAATGTCGATGCAACGTATAATCAGCCAATGCCCGAAGATCTTCAATAGACCCCCATCTTGCTGCGTACTGAAAGGTTGCTACCCGGATATGACTGGAAGCCACCCGGGTTAAAATGGCACCCGGCCGCTCTGTTTCGCGGATAATGTTTTCTCCAGTTGATACCACAGCCAGACTACGTGTTGTTGGGATCCCCAGTGCATACATCGCTTCACTAATAATATACTCTCGCAACATGGGCCCAACAGCAGCACGTCCATCTCCTCCACGAGAGTACGGTGTTCTTCCTGAACCTTTCAGCTGGATATCCACTCGCTCGCCCTGTGGCGTAATCTGTTCACCCAGCAGCAAAGCACGTCCATCTCCAAGCATGTTAAAATTGCCAAATTGATGCCCTGCATAGGCCTGAGCCAAAGGCTCGGCTCCTTCAGGGATCGAATTACCTGCAAAAATTTGCGCTCCTTCATCACTGTCAAGAGACTCCACATCCAGTCCCAAGCTGGATGCAAGCAATCTATTGAAAATGATCAGCTTTGGTGATTCAACAGGCACTGCGCCCTGACTTGTAAAAAAGGGTTGCGGTAACTGCGCATAACTATTCTCCAAGTTCCACCCTTTGTTCAACGTTTCTTGTTGCATGGTGATCACAACTCCTTTTCTGCACCAGGGATATCCCTTGGTTATATTGTAGCCTTGTGAACCAATGCTCATTTATGTAGTCGCATGGAAATTCAATTCAAGAGGTTGTTGACTTAAACGAACATATTAAATGTTCTTGATGAAACTTTAGCATATTTGCATGCCTTTTGCATTCCTCATGAATCGTAAGCACCAAAAAATCCAAGAGGTTTCTTTGACAAGTGGGGTCATTCCCTTTCACTCCACTTCCCAGAAAACCGTCTTGGATCTATTCCACTTACTTACTACTAGATGACACGTCTGTTATTACAAGGATTACGTGTGTGCTTCTTGAGCCTGTACAGGCTGTATTGGCAAGTTCTCTTTTTTCAAAGCAAGGTTAAAGAAGACATTAAGCAGGATGGCTGACAGGCTTCCCGTAATAATACCATCGCTAACAATAATCCGAATACTTTGAGGAAGCTGGGCAAACAGATCGGGTACAGCAGTAACACCGAGCCCAAGTGAAACGGAGCAAGCCACGATCAATAGATTGGATTGTTTGCCAAAGTCGACGTTTGTCAGCATTTTGATCCCGGATGAGACAACCATTCCAAACAGGACAACAGTCGCTCCTCCGAGGACAGCACTTGGAATAATGGTTGCAAAAGCAGCTACCTTCGGAATGAGTCCCAGAAAGACTAGAATACCTCCAGCTGCAACAACAACATTGGTCGTTTTTACTTTGGAGAGCTGAACCAAACCAACATTCTGTGCAAATGTATTGTATGGAAAAGCATTAAAGATGCCGCCCAGAACAAACGCGAGACCTTCTGCGCGATATCCCCGTGCCAGATCATTTTCGTTGATCGGTTGATCACAAATTTTGCTCAAAGCCATAAATACACCTGTTGATTCGATGATAACCACCGTACCTACAATAATCATTGTAATAATGGGGCCGATTTCAAAGGTAGGCCATCCAAAGTAAAAGGGTTGAGGTAAATGGAACCAGGAGGCTTCCTGTACAGAGGCAAAATTCACTTTTCCCATGATGGCTGCGATGAGGGTCCCCACGATAATACCAAGGAGAACAGCCAGGGATTTTACAAAACCGCGAGCATATCGATTCAGGATTAGAATGAACAGTAATACACCAAAGGAAAGCGCCAAATTGTCCAAACTTCCGAAATTCTCGCTGTTAGCTCCACCCGCCATGTTTTTAATGCCGGTTGGGATTAGCGCAAGACCGATGATGGTTACCACTGTACCGATCACAACTGGCGGAAACAATTTGACGATTTTGCTAAAAAATACGGCAAAGATAACGATAAATAACCCGGCTGCGATGATCGACCCATATATGGCAGGAATTCCGTATTGCGATCCAATCGCAATCATCGGTGTCACCGCTACAAAAGAACTTCCGAGAACCGCTGGTAAACCAATACCCAAGTACTTCCCTTTCCGAGCCTGAAGCCATGTTGCAATCCCACACGTTAACAGGTCAATGGATACCAGATATGCCAACTGCTCTGCAGTCAAATTTAGTGCTCTGCCCACAAGCAAAGGCACCAGAATTGCTCCCGCATACATCGCGAGTACGTGCTGAATTCCCAGTGAAAAAACTCTCATCTTTTTGGTTTCTTTCATCCCACGTTGCCCCCCTGAAATTAGAATCAACAGAACCGCTGCAAAATCATGTTATGTTGATTCACATTATATAAACTATTCAGGGAAGTTCCATGATTCATAACATAGAATTGTGATAAGAGATAAAGAGCCCAACTAAAATTGGGCGTGTTATACAAAAGGTGCTCTCAAACGGTTTATGTCGCGTTATATTAGTTGACACAGAAAAACGAAAATACTCTTCACACTCAGAAGAAGAGAAACATGAACTTTGGATTTAACTTCAGTGATTCATGTAAATTCATGTTAATGCATAATGTTAGAACATCATTTCTTTCATATTCTCAGCTTGTCGAGTTAAGAGGCTTGATGTTAAAACGTTGCTCCATTACCTCTCCGTTCTGGTGAACCCTCTCCGTAAACAACACTTCTTCTCTATTCATCAGAACAACGGATGAAGCTCTGGTTCCATAGTCGAATTTCTCACTTCTAACGAAGATCGGAGAAAGTAAACGTTCCCACTCCAATGGAACACCTGTATGAGGTAGATGCTCATCCACTGAAGGGTCTGCCATTTGCAGCAAACCTAATATTTGCTCTGTCAGGGTAGCTTCGTCCTCCCCTTCGATGATTTTCTCCAGCCCTTCTTTCCCACGTTTCACCTTGGGCCAATCTGTATTAATCAAGTGATTACTAATCCCGTATATTCCCGGTTTCAACTTCATCACAACATTACCCACATTAGAATAATAATAGAGGTCTTCAGGATCACCCACTAACAAATTGTAGCCAGGATAATCATTTTGACTTTGCTCCGCGTGTTGCATATACTGCTCAGGTGTGGACGTTCCCTTTAAAAAATCAGCAACCAGATCTCCTCTTGAGCCCTTGGCATGTATATCTTCATTTGGATCACGATAATTCGTAACAGCAGCCAGACGCCCACCTTTGGTTACGCCCATCCAGGTTCCCATTTTCGACAAATCCCGGCCAGCCAATATATGAGGATGGTCTTCCCAATAGTGTGCTTGAGCCGTAGGTCTGTGATAGAATTCATCCCTATTGGATCCCAATATAAGCGGATACTTTGGATGCATGTTATAAGCAAATAAAATTAAACACATGGGAATCTTCAACTCCTATATTCGTTAAACCTCTGATTTCGCGCCTTTATATAGCATAGTCAACTACAATTACATCTTCCACCCAACCATCGAGGGAAGCTACAAATGCCTGATGAGCAGGATGTGGACCATAGGCGCGCAATGCCTCTTGATCTTCAAACGTCACTCTCAATCCAATCGTGTAACCTTGGATACGATCCGTTTCTTCCGTTGCATTGATCCCTGCGGTCAGCCCGACAATCCCCGGGATTTGTTCCTGTAACGTGAGCAATTGATCCACCCATTCCTGCTGTTTAGCTAGTGTGGTTTTATCGTTAAATTTAAAAACAACCAAATGTTCAAACATCTTGTTATTCCTCCCATATCCATCCGAATATTAATGCAATTTCGTTAAATAAAGTTAATTCAACAATTCCAATCCACCCATCATATAAGGGACCACTCTGTTGGCTAATTCAGCCGGAGATTCCTGCCCGCCTTCAATATTCCATCGATACGTCATTCCATAGATCGACCAACTTAGTGTGGTTGCCGTAATTTTCAGCGTTTTGGGATCTACATCACCCGCTACTTTGCTCAATAATTCAAGAAGGAATTGCTCCAGTTGAGTCTTGATGTTCTCTTCAATAATTGGTGCAACTGTCTCATATTTTTTGATGCAACTATTACTTGAGACGTGATAATCACATAATGAAAATATAAGCTGCTGTATGGTTTCGGCTGATAACCGGGCATCCGGGTCCACTCTTTTCGTCACATATTCCATAAAAGCATCCGCTAAAAAGGCTTCAAGCAGTGCATATTTATCCTGAAAATGGGCGTAGAATGTAGCCCTGTTAATTGTGGCTTGTTCCGTAATGTTTTGAATCGTAATGCTGTTGAAATTTTTAATATTCAATTGGTTTAAAAACGCATCAAGAATTAATTGACGCGTGCGGATTACACGCGGATCATTCGAGTTTGGAGACAATACACCAGACATGTCCCAATCCTCCTTTGTACACAAAATATTTGGTTAGACTCCTTCATTATAGATAAGTGTTATTTGTTCAACAAGTGAAAGTAAGTGCAAAGACACCATACAATAATCCGTGTCTTTCGCTTAAGCAACAAAATGCTCCGATTGTTGGTTGAGCATGCCTATACACCTTGATAAGATTGCACTCGTACCCGCTTGAAGGTGCATAATAATGGAGGTGCTTAGTTTGAGTAATCAACAACATAACGTTATTTCTACGGAGCTTCTGTTCCAACCATACACTGTTCAAAAGTTAACCCTATCCTCGCGCATCGTCATGTCCCCCATGGCTCGTGCCTTCTCCCCGGATGGTGTGCCAGGTCCCGATGTAGCTGCATATTATCGCCGACGTGCCGAGCATGGTGTTGGACTCATTATTACAGAGGGTGCAACTATTGAGCATCCGTCTGCATCAAGTGAGCCTAGGCTCCCTCATATGTATGGAGAAGCAGCTCTTCACGGCTGGGCTGAAGTAGTCAAACAAGTCCATGAAGCTGGCGGCAAGATTTTCCCGCAAATTCTGCACTTGGGTATTACCCGCCCTTCTGGATCTCAACCTCACCCAGAAGCTGAATCTCTTAGTCCATCGGGAGTTGATATGGAAGGTACTCAAGTAGGTGCGCCCATGACGGAGGCAGAGATCGCAACTGTGATTCAAGCTTATGCAGATGCAGCAGCCAATGCACAAAGCATTGGTTTTGACGGAATTGAGCTTCACGGTGCACACGGTTTTCTGATCGATCAATTTTTCTGGAAAACAACGAATAGGAGAACAGACCGCTATGGCGGTAACCTACAGAAACGAACTCAATTCGCGGTTGAAGTTGTAATGGCAGTTCGTGCTGCGGTAGGTCCTGATTTCCCTATTGCAATGCGGATTTCCCAATGGAAGATGAATGATTATCAAGCCAGACTGTTCGACACCCCCGAACAACTGGAACAATTCCTTCATTTGCTGGTTGACGCAGGTGTAGATATCTTCCACTGCTCGACACGACGCTTCTGGGAGCCCGAGTTTGAAGGATCTGAGCTTGGATTTGCAGGTTGGGTGCGAAAGCTAAGTGGTCAAACCACCATTACCGTCGGTTCTGTGGGTATGCCAGATGAGCCTGAAGCAGGAGCAGATAAAACAACACATCCAGGTATGAGCGAGCTTATGAAGCGATATGAGCAAGAGGAATTTGATCTGGTAGCTGTGGGACGTGCACTCCTTGGCGATCCTGCATGGGCTGCCAAAATACGTGAAGGACGCGTATCCGAGATTCAAGCTTTTACACCTGAAGTACTCGCTACGTTACACTAAGAACAATTACTTATTGTTCCAGACATTTTTTTCTCCCCTATATAGGTTTGAACTCATGAATCAACTATACTTAGCAAAGGGCTCGCTTTCCCTCCGGGATTGCGGGTATTTTGTTTTTAGAGATATCTGTCCGACCAAACACTTCGAGCAATAGCAATATCATTCAAGAAAATTCCTTCTTTGCAACCTATAATGATCTTAACTTACCAGAAAGAAGGTGCATCATGACTCGGGAATTCCGGACTGTCGTATTTGATACCGATCTACAGCTAGAAGCTTATCAATTTGAAGGCATTATGCAGAAGTTTCCCAATCATTTTCATGACTATTATGTCATTGGATTCATTGAGGAAGGCAAACGACACCTCGTCTGCAACAACGAAGAATACATTCTGAATAGTGGTGACATGATTGTTTTTAATCCACATGATCCTCATGCCTGCGAACAGGTCGATGGCAGAACCCTCGATTATCGCTGTATCAATGTCCAGCCTGAGGTTATGCTAGATTATGCGAGAGAGATTACCGGACAAGCTTACTTGCCACGGTTTACATCCCCCGTTCTCTACCAAAGTGAACTTGTGGGTTCCCTGCACGAGCTGCATCAGATGATTCTGGAAGAGCAATCGGATTTCTGCAAAGAAGAATTGTTACTCTTACTACTGGATCAATTGCTGCGAGATTATTCGGATGCTGAACCACCTGTTTCCACACAGGATGTTACCTTGGAGATCAGACGCATATGTGATTACATAGAAGCTCATTACATGGAGAGCATCTCGCTGAACGAGTTAGCCGATTTGACGGAGATGAGCAAGTACCACCTGCTGCGTTTATTCACCCGCCAGAAAGGAATATCACCTTACCGTTATCTGGAGACGATTCGCATTAATCAAGCCAAACGTCTGCTGGAACAAGGTCTGCTTCCGATTGAAGTAGCCGCACAGACAGGATTCAGTGACCAGAGCCATTTCACGAATTTTTTCAAAAAACTGATCGGCCTGACACCCAAGCAATATAGACGTATCTTCAATCATGATTCGGAGTTGAAACGAACCTCCACTAACATCGTATGACAAGTCATCTTG
The DNA here is from genome assembly GCF_038003195.1 of Paenibacillus sp. FSL M7-1414. Classification (NCBI taxonomy): domain Bacteria; kingdom Bacillati; phylum Bacillota; class Bacilli; order Caryophanales; family Paenibacillaceae; genus Paenibacillus; species Paenibacillus sp. FSL M7-1414. The sequence continues at coordinate 4,080,005 of NZ_JBBOOS010000001.1, forward strand.
ATCATCAAAACACTAGAGCCTCTACCGGACATTTGCTCGCTTTGTTTACTATACTGATCTGGGGAACTACGTTTGTCTCGACCAAAGTTCTGCTGATTGACTTTACTCCAGTGGAGATTCTATTTTTCCGTTTCCTGATCGGATATTTGGTACTGTTATTGATTTATCCACGTTCACTGCGGATCGTCTCATTCAGAGAAGAATGGTTATTTATAGGAGCAGGACTATGTGGAGTAACCTTATATTTTCTTATTGAAAATATTGCTCTGGTGTACACAACAGCTTCCAACGTGGGTGTTATTGTCTCCATCGCCCCGTTCTTCACTGCCGTGCTCGCACACTTCTTCTTAGATGGTGAGAAGTTAACTCGCCGCTTCATTATCGGATTCGGGATTGCCTTGAGCGGCATCCTACTCATCGCACTGAACGGCAGTTTCATCCTGCAACTGAATCCGATAGGTGACCTGCTTGCTTTCATAGCACCTGCGGTATGGGCGATCTACTCTGTGTTAATGCGGAAAATTGGCGAGCTTCGTTATCACACCATTGGTACAACTCGCAAAGTGTTCTTCTATGGCCTGATCTTCATGCTGCCAGCTCTATTCCTGTTCGAATTCCATTGGGAACTCGGGCGCTTCACGAACATGACCAATCTCTCCAATTTCCTCTACCTCGGTCTGAGTGCCTCCGCGTTGTGTTTCGTGACCTGGAACCGGGCCGTAAATCTTCTCGGAGCTATCCAAACGAGCGTATATATCTATCTGGTGCCTGTCATTACTGTTGTGTCATCTGCACTGATTCTTCAAGAGCAGATAACCTGGGTGATTGTACTCGGAGCTTTCTTAACCTTATTTGGATCTTACATTTCAGAACAAAAAGGACACAAGCTTAACAACAAAAACACTAATCCGCATAGGGGTTAGTGTTTGCTTCATTTTTTACTGATATAACTGGACATCGTGGTTGACCACCGTTGGCATGAGCAGAAGTCATTCATTTTATCTCATTTAATTGAGACAGCAGAATCTCCAGTTCCTCTTGCTCCAGATGACGCCATTGCCCCCGCTCCAGTTGATCCAGCGTAATATTCATAATTCGCACGCGCTCCAGCTTGAGGACTCGGAACCCCAAGGCTTTGCACATTCTACGGATCTGCAGGTTGAGACCCTGTGTCAGAATAATACGAAATACATTGTCACTTTGCCTATACACTTCGCTGGGCTTGGTCACCACGTCCAGAATTTCAACGCCTTCAGACATGGACTTTACGAATTCGTCAGTTATGGGTTTGTCTACAGTCACTACATATTCTTTATCATGATTATGCTCCGAACGCATCATCTTGTTCACAATGCCTCCGTCATTCGTAAGCAAAATTAACCCCTCAGATGCCTTATCCAGCCTGCCTATCGCAAATATGCGAGAAGGATAATTCATAAATTGAATGATGTTCCCCTCCACATGTTCTGCTGCTGTGCAGACAATACCGATGGGTTTGTTCAGAGCAATGTAGACAGGTTCGCTGTCATTACGAGGAATCTGCTTGCCATCAATGAGTACCACATCGTGAGGTTCAACTTCCGCCCCTTTTTCACATACCCTGCCATTGATCGTTATGCGTCCAGCTGCAATTAAACGGTTCGTTTCCCTGCGGGAGCAGAATCCCGTTTCACTTATGTATTTGTTAATTAACATGTGTCACCGCTTCTCATCTATAGTATTGCCACTGGTGCTTAGAGTGCTGGTACGTTCATTCGCTTCGTGCAATCAGTTAGTACCTTGTACTGATTTTCATTCCACATCATCTCATTTATACTGAAACGAAGCAATGATTGGTTATATAAAAACACATACAACGTTACATAGGAATGCCAAAATACACTCTGGAAGGAGTTTCTCATGTACAAAGTTACTCGATTTACAGTTGACCCCGATGATCCAAACCAAGACTCTGGCATGTGGATTGGTGGAGAAACTGCATACATTTCCGACTGGCCTCTCAACCCTGAGGGGCAACCTTTATTGCATCTGTTCTCCATCAATTGCAATACACTTTCACAGCAGATCCATATCCCTTCTTTACCACAAGATAAATATATCTCGGTCTTCTCGACCTACTCCGCCTCCGAATACTTTCTGGATCAGGTAACCTATACGGGAGATGAACTGGAATGGAACGAGAATATTGTTGCCGGATGCACTTATGTCTCGGTATCTTCGCATCCACTCACTTCCGTATGTCCCGTTCCACCCATTCCGTTAAGCGGCGTACGTTTGATTGAAACGGAGTTAGACGAACGGGAGTTCCCTGCATTTTCATTTTTCTCTCCCACTGTACCAAACGGTGTGAAAGGAATTGACCATTTGCTAGAGGAACATCAACTGGTGTGTCAAATATATTCCGGAGATTTTCCTGAGCCTTATCGGGATATATTGGGTCTTCCCGATGCAAATGGTTATTTATTTTTGCGAAAGGGTCCCGCGTCTGCTCACGCACCATTCGATGGAATTTTCTTTGTACAGACTGCTTAAGAGCGATACGTAGAAGTCAGGTATCATCATATAAAACGGTTAATCAGAACGTTTCCCGTCTACCTAGACAGGGAACGTTTTTTTATATATGCACGTTTTACTATTCTCGATCAATACAGATGCCAAACCCTGTTAAAAGGTCATATGGATTGAATCATATCTACCCTTTCGACACGAAATCGTTTTAGAAAAAACTTAGCACGAGAAATATTTCTTTTCATCAAAATTTAACATTATTTTACAACAAAAAGCATGTACATTTGGACAATTATGGTATAAGTTATATATGAAATAAACATTAATTACATAATATAAAATTTTCACCCAACTAGGAGGCGGGCTTTTGAAAAGAATATTCGCTCTAAGCTGCGGTTTTTATCTGTTAATCGGCATAACCAGCGTTGTGCTCGGTGCACTTCTCCCTGTTTTATTGTCACATTATGAGCGCGGTTACAGTGATGGCGGATTTTTGTTATTTCTGCAGTTTCTTGGATTTCTTGTCGGTGTCATCGCAGCTCCTGCCCTGACAGCCCGTATCGGAAGAAAAGCGATGCTGACCCTAGCTCTGATCTGTATTGTAGCTGCTTATATATTACTCGGTTTTTTGCCATCCTGGTCTGTAGTTCTTCTTCTCACGATTATCGTAGGTTTCGGTTCAGGTATCATCGAACCCTCTGTAGGTGCATTCACAATCGAATTCACTGAGAATCAAAAGGCGGTCGCCATGTCCAAGCTGGATGTCTTCTTTGCTCTTGGAGCACTTCTCATCCCGGCTGTCGCTGCTTTATTCATCTGGATAGATCTGTGGCATCTTACTTTTTATACGGTGGCCGTGTTGTCACTGGTTCTCATGCTGCTGTGGATTACTATGCCCCGGCCAGCCGCACTGTATCTGGAACAGGCTGGTGAGAATACAGTGGCACATGCAGCAGGTAAAGCCCGATATTCGAGAAAACATCTGGGTCTGCTGACAATCTTCGTCATCTTCTTTTTCATCTACATGGGATTGGAACTGGGATTGATGAACTTCCTGCCCTCCATTCTCGTAGAACGATTGCACCTTCAGGAATCTGTCGCATCGCTGAGTGTCTCCATCCTGTGGATTGCGATGATCATCGGTCGTCTTTTCTCCGGGAAAATAGCGGAAGCCGTCAACTATATGCCATTCCTGATCTGGAGCACGGTTGGCACGCTTTTGTTTACGGTCGCTATGGTATTTGTAACTGGACAGTGGGCAACGTATGTGCTGATCTTCGGAACCGGTCTGTTCATGTCAGGGCTGTTCTGTATCGCACTAGTCTACGCAAATGTTCTGATTCCCGGTATGACCGAGCGGACAACCAGTATCCTGATCGCATCGGGTGGTATTGGAGGTGCCATCTTGCAGTATGTGACTGGATGGAGTATGAGTACAGGGCCTGTCGTGAATACGATCTGGATTTTGGCCGGATTCTGTCTGATCCTGCTGCTCACATTGATGATCTCTCATCTATGGACTGTAAAAAATAATGCAGTACGTGCTGCTCTCGCACAACATAGCAAGGAAATGTAAACATCGTTTCTTAAGGGAGGTGATGCCCGCATCATCCGGATTGTTGAGCTTCGTTCGAGCTAGTACACCATTATATTGGAGGAAATCGTATGCAAACTTTAACCAACAACCGCTTCATAGCCGGAAAAGGGATTAAGTTGATTGACGATTCAGGTGTTGAATACCTGGATGGCGTGTCGGGCACGTTCAATCTGTCACTGGGCTATAATCACCCACATGTTGTCAGCAAAATTCAGGAACAAGTCGGCAATCTGACGCATATGTCTTCCTCCTTCACTGAACCGTACGTAAATGAAGTACTTGATCACTTAATCGAATATGCTCCAAACGACATTAATGCCGGATGGATGCGGGATATCACTGGTTCAACTGCCAACGAATGTGCAACCAAAATTGCACAGAAGTATACCGAATCGACAGACATCATCAGCCTGTATCTGTCCCATCATGGGCAGACCCAATTTGCCACCGGGATTTCGGGAAATGCCTTCCGGCGGAAACGATTCCCCAATTCGGCTGTTGCTAACGCTGTCCATGTACCTGCCCCATACTGTTATCGCTGCCCATTCAAATCCTCAAATGGAGACTGCGACTATCAATGCGTTGAAGCTATATCTGATGCGATAGAATATGCAAGTTCCGGCTCAGTCGCCTGCATGATTATCGAACCTATTCTCGGGAATGGCGGCAATATCATCCCTCCCGCTGGATATTTCAAACGTCTGCGTAAACTGTGTGATGAGTACAATATTATTCTTATTGCCGACGAAGTACAGACAGGCATCGGTCGTACCGGAACCATGTTTGCCAGCGAACTGTTTGATATCCAGCCTGACATGATCACCCTTGCAAAAGGACTTGGCGGGATCGGCGTACCTGTTGCTGCGGTATTAATGCAATCCCGGTTGAATGTGCTCGAAAAGCACGAACACTCCTTCACCTCAGGAAGTAATCTGATCTCCGTAACTGCTGCCAAATCCACCTTGGAAGTGGTATCCGAACCCGGATTTCTGGATGCGGTGAAACGTAAAGGTGAAATTTTGGGTGAGTTGCTGCAAGAATTGGCTATGAAATACCCAAGTATCGGTGAAGCTCGTGGTGTCGGGTTAATGTGGGGGTTGGAGATTGTAGGTGACGGTAATGAACCGGATACGCTCAAAACCAATGCCATTGTTGACCGTGCTTTTACAGATGAGCATCTAATCTTGAGAAGTTCAAGATATGGATTTGGCAACGTTGTTAAGGTCCGGCCTTCCCTGACCACAACCGAAGACGAACTGGTTGAGATTGTGGAGCGGCTGGATTCAGTGCTCGCCAGCGTTAATTAAAACATTTCAATGCAACTGTTCGAAGTGGTCGTTTCGGTTACGAATCGTTCTTATGATCGCTGTTATCAACGGATTTTCTTGATTTCCCTTTCCCAAGGGAAAAATCCGTGGATAGCGTATGCTCCCGAAGTAGCTTTCTTTCAGAAAGCTTTGAGGCGAACGCTTCGCTTCTCCAGAATCGATTTCGTCCCCTTCACTACTTTCGTATCTTGTCAAAAACTGTTTAAGATGAATCGCTATATTTATATTTTATATAATTATAAGGAGGTTATATCATGCTTGCATTGGTATACAAATCGGCTTGGGATGTGGCTCTTGAGGAAAGGCCTGTCCCTGAAATTACAAGAGATTATCAGGTGTTGGTTCGTATTCGGGCGACAGGCGTATGCGGTACCGATCTCGGTATTGTCAGCGGCAAATATCATGCGGTTCCTTCTGTCATTCTCGGTCATGAGTCTGCCGGGGAAGTCATTGCTGTTGGCTCTGCGGTAACGACATTACAACCGGGCGACCGTGTTGTGATCGATCCTACCTACTATTGCGGACAATGTGACATGTGCAGAACAGGCAGACAAAATCATTGCACACACAAGTCTGTTACCGAGACAGGTGTGAGTGCTGACGGGACATTTACAGATTATTATGTGACCGAGGATCGTTTTTTGTACAAATTGAAGGACCATGTGAGCTATGAGGAAGCGACTTTGACGGAACCGCTCAGCTGTATGCTGACGGGGATTAATCAGATTCATCTACTGCCGAATTTCAGAACAATCATCCTCGGTGCAGGCCCGATTGGCATTCTGTACAGCTATGCGCTCGCTTCCAAAGGGGTTACCGGCTGTCTGGTTGACATCTCCGAAGAACGCTTGGCCATTGCTGGTTCTATTGCACCTGATCGTTGGGAAGTTCATTCATCCTTCGAAAATGCCATAGAATCACTGTCACCCGCAACCCATCAGGTCGATATGATTGTGGATACAACGGGCGTTGTGGGCACACAAGTGCTATCCCAGCTCGCCAGCGGCGGTTACCTGATGCTGGTTGGTCTGAGAGATGGAAACACATCCTTCAATCCCAAGGAAGTTGTGGACCGCAGTCTGAAAATCATTGGTTCCATCGATTCTCTGGGGACATTTGCTACCGCACATTATATGATTGAACAAGGGATTATTCCGGCAAAAAAAATCATCACCCACTCCTTCCCGTTGGAGGATTACGAAGAGGCTTTCCGCACACTTGGTTGCGATATTCAGGGACGCACACTTCAAGCCTCTTCACATGCCATTAAAGTTGTGCTGCAATCCAGCGGTTCCAGTTTCTAAAGTGGAAGGTTAACCATGAAAGGACTACATTAGAGATATATTTATACACAATCCTGGAGGAGGAATACAACATGGCAGCAAACCAAGAATCTAACGGACTGGGAGCGCCCAATGATGACATCATTCAAGCGGTCATTTTTGACATGGATGGTGTACTGATTGACAGCGAACCGATTTATTTTGAGATTGAGCGCAGCTCTTTTACCCATTTTGGAGCAAGGGTGACTGATGAAGAACATCATAACTATGTAGGAGTTACGCTGGAATCCATGTGGCAGCAGGTATTGGACAAACATCAGCTGACCGCTACGCTGGAAGAAATATTTGCTTATCATCAACATAATGTGATGCAAACGATGCTCGCCCATTCGAATCTGACGGCAATGCCTTCCGTGGAACGCTGGTTAAGCTGGCTGCATGAGCAACATATACCCATAGCCGTTGCTTCTTCCTCTCCACGTGCACTGATTGATTTGATCATGGACAAGACCGGTCTTGGACAATACTTTGAGGTGAGAATGACAGGTGAGGAAGTTACAAACGGCAAGCCGGCACCAGATATTTTCCTGACCACAGCTGAGATGATTGGTGCATCCCCGTCGAATTGTCTGGTCATTGAGGACTCGCGCAATGGTGTTCAGGCCGCCAAAAGTGCAGGCATGCGCTGCATCGGATATCGTAATCCGGGATCAGGCAATCAGGACTTGTCCAAAGCCGATCTTCAGATTTCCAGTTACGATGAGTTATGGACATTAAAGGATACACTGCCCTTTGAAGGCAGATTGCCAAGCTTGTCAAAGTTTCGCTGAGAAGATCGTAATAAAAAAGATCGTAATTTCGGAATGAGGATTTAGAAAAAAAAACAACCCAAACGGCTTCAATTCATTCGAATTGGAGCTGTTTGGGTTTTGCTTGCTGCAATGGGTATTACATGAGGACACATACTGTAATTTCAACTAAACCGAAAGATCGAGACTTCTACCCAGATTGGGATGAGGAGCAGGCATTGACTTCAACATTTCCGCCATCTGCTGGCCTTGCTGCTGTGCCATGTCTTTTGTAATCGACATCACTTGCAAGCTTGCCGACTGCACTACTGAAGCTTGGCTCATCGCCATTGATAATGCTGCAATATCCATGTTCTGCACTCCTTTCACTTTCTGATTACATAGATGTACTTATTATATATCGGTCAGTAGAGAGGAATTGTTAAAAGGTCGATCAAAATGTATACGGAGGATTCTTTCGTTTCCACGATCTGTTGAATGAACATCCGCAATTTCAATAGTTGATCTGCCACGTTGGTGACATCACAATGTTGATCCGACCACCTAAGATGCTTTATTTCTCCATCTACAGTAATTTTCCAGCTATCATCATTAACGGAGCATAAAAAGGGGATGCCATAAGTCATGAGCATGACTGAGGACACCCCTTATTAAGGTTATTTTATTCTAATGAACCTGGCACACGCTATTCGCTCTGATTTGCACAGGTCTGTGGTGTAACGAATCACAGAGACGTTATTTCGTCGATTGGGTCGAATTTTCGGTTCTGACACCCTGATATGATGAAATAACGTTACTGAGGTTCGTTTAAGTTTGCCATTCACATCGAATCTACCTCTTAAGACGCGTCAGATTCGTTAGCGCTTTGAGTGAGGAGGAAACTCACTTTTAGAGCGGACCATTACTTGTGCATTAATAACTGTTCGACGTAATCAATGCGAGTTCGTTTATTTTAACTTCCGGGTTACTTACCACCTGTTGAATCATGGAAATAAAGTGTTTTTGAATCTGTTCAATGGTAGAAGGGTCATACACATTGGCATTGTACATCAATATGATCTTCATATTTTCATGAGGCTTGACGATCAAAGTAAAATCAAAACTATTGTGTTCTGTACCCCCAACATTCATAATCTCAAGCGGTGTTTCACCTTTCTGACCCAGACTCTCCATGCGGTTCTCTACCGGGAAGTTCTGATATACAACAACATGGTTAATCAGAGATTGTTTTTGCTTGGTCAGATTTTGAATATCATATAACGAATACGTATCATATGCATGTGACTCCACAGCTTTTGCCTGATTCCTTTTCATTAGAGATATAAATGACTCATCGGCCTGAGTCTGGATCCGAACAGGAATTGCATTAATGAATAATCCAATCATGCTTTCGATCCCAGGAATGACAGGCGGTCTGCCCGATACCACACTTCCGAATACAACATCATTGCTTTCATTGTATTGCTGCAACAATACACCCCAGGCCGTCTGCACTAACGTATGGAGAGTAACATGCTGCTGTTCTGCAATCTGTTTCATTTGCTCGACCAGTACATCATCCAAATAACAGTTTAGCGTTCTGGAATCCTGTCTTTCATGTTTCGGTTTGATTTTTTCTCCAGGCAATTTCGTTTGTCCTTCATAACCCTTCAGGTAATGAGTCCAATACGTTATTGCACCTTGATGATCTTGCTGTTCCAGCCATTCAATGAATTGACTATAAGGTGTTAATAGAGTCACTTGAGGCTTTCTATTTTCCCGAATCGCAAAATAATTCTCAAATATCTCTTTGCTTACCAGAGACATACACCAGCCGTCCATCAAAATATGGTGAAAACTCCATATGACGCGGTATTCCTCATGGTTTGTTCGTAAAACAGACATACGTATTAGCGAATCTCGTTGTAAGTCAAATCCTCTTGCCTTGTCCTGCTCGATATACTCGTCAACATACGTTTTACGTTGCAGCTCACTTGTGCCAGCTACATCTTCATAGTTAAATTCAAATTTCTTCTCTTGATACACGATTTGAAGAGGGATATCCACGAAATCACTGTAAAAATTAGTTCTTAATATCGCATGCCTTTGCATTAATTGATCCAAACTTTGCGCAAAAGAGGTAACATCCAAATCTCCACGCATATCAAACATGATTTGTACAAAGTAAGCGCCCGAAAATGGATTCCGTTCACTTTCGTACAACATTTCCTTCTGTAATGGTGTAAGTGGGTACACATTTTCGATTCGACCGATGTGCCCAGTGTGTTCCACGATTTGATCCAATTGATCAATGGTTAATGACTTGCATGAAATATCACTTGGCGTCAGCTCGGTTTGTTCCTTCGTTACACAATGTTCAACGACTCTATTAAGACCTTCTTTATAGAGACAAGCCAATCGCTCCATCGTTTCCCGGCGATATTGTTTTGAACTATAGTTAATGGACAGCGACAACCGACCCTCTGTAACGATGCCATTGATATTCAGCACAAATGGTCTCTTGTTGTTTTCACTTACAGATGGCCCGCTGGAATAAGGCGAGAATTTAATGCCATCTTGGCCCGAATCCTGATTCACCTGTCCCATATAGTTGAAACTAATTTCGGGATTTTTCTCTAACTTGAATCCTTCATCTCCATGTGACAAATACCTCGAAATCCCGTAACCAATGCCCTTGGTTGGGATCTGGCGCAGTCCTTCCTTGACGGTCTTAATCTTCCTTGATAAGTCAGCCCCGGACTCCATCATAATCATAACGGGGTACATACTCGTAAACCATCCCACTGTACGCGTAATGTCCAGCTCTGACAGGATGTCTTCTCTACCATGCCCTTCCAGATTTACGAGGATTTCTCCCATGCCTGCCCAATCATGAACAGCCATTCCTAATGCCGTTAGCAATATATCATTAATTTCCGTATGGTACGCATGATGTGTTTGCTTTAATAATTGCTCGGTTTCCGCTGCTGTCCAATGAATAGTGATCGTTTCACTATCTTTGCCAATCGTCTCATCACAATCCATATCTTTTGGCAGCGGGCTTAGCTGGGCCTGCTCCACACGACTCCAGTATGGATTCTCTTGCTTCATCGCCGGGCTGTCTGCAAACGTAGACAATTGTTCTGCCCATTGTTTAAACGAGGTCGTTTTTTGAGGAAGCCGGATTTCTTCACCTCTTAAGAACTGGTCTTGCCCTGTCTGAATATCTTCATATAAAATACGCCATGAAACCCCGTCTACCAACAAATGATGAATGGCAATAAGCAGGTGATCCCCTTGAGCACATTGGAACAACCCAAGTTTGATCAAAGGTCCGTGAGACAGATCCATACCACTCTGAATTTCTTTTGCTTTATTTTCAATGAACGATGCAGGATCTGCTTCTGTTTTGAGGTCAACGATTTCAAGGCTGTATAATCCTTCTTCGTCTGCCCCTCGATTCCACGCTTCATATCCGCCTTCAGGAGCTTGTCGATAAAGGATGCGGAGAGCATCATGCTGTTTAACGATCTTATCCATGATGCTGTGAATGAAGCGGACATCAAACCCTTTTTCACGAAAGAACATCATTTCCTGATTGTAATGATGTGCGTCCACCATATTTTGATCAAAGAACCAGCGCTGAACAGGTGTCAGCATCACTTGTCCCGTAACTTCCCCTTGGTCAGAAATAGTGCTCACGAATGTAACGTGTTCACTCAACTCCGCTACTGTCGGATAGGTGAAGAAATGCTTCATTTCCACTTTATACCCTGCTTGAAGCAGTCGTGAGGAAACTTGAATACATTTAATCGAATCACCCCCGAGTTCAAAGAAATGATCTGATGTGCTAATCTTCTGCACACCAAGCACAGCTTCCCAGGCAGAGACGATCGCTTGTTCTACAGCGTTCTGCGGCGCCATATACTCGGTCCCTTTTTGCATATGTTCTTGTGGAGATGACAATGCCTTACGGTCAACCTTCCCATTGGAAGTTAACGGTATATGCTCTAATTGAACAAAATAAGACGGGATCATATAATCCGGAATTTCATGAGATAATGCCATTCTGATTTTCTTCGCTGTCAGTGAGCTGTCGCCTTTCCAATACGCACACAACTGCTTCGAACCATCCTTATGCTCACGGGCAATAACGACTGCTTCCTGAATGGATTCTATTTGCAAAAGCGCAGTTTCCACTTCGCCAAGCTCAATTCGGTAACCGCGAATTTTCACTTGATGATCGATTCGTCCCAGATATTCAATATTTCCATCCGGCAGCCATCTTGCGGCATCTCCTGTGCGATACATTTTCCCTTTTGTAATCCAGGGATGATCAACAAATTTCTCTGCGGTTAAATCAGGCCGGTTCAGATAACCTCTGGCAAGGCCCTCACCTGCTACAACTAATTCTCCCTGAACACCGATCGGTTGAATGCGCTGGTGTTTATCCAAAATATAGGTCTGCAACGTTGGGATTGGTTTTCCAATATTGCTCTTTCCAGCATGTATTTCAATGTCGGTTATTTCCTTATACGTTACATGAACCGTTGTTTCGGTTATCCCATACATATTAATTAACTGGATAAATGGATATTTCAGCTTCCATTCCTTCAATAACACGGGATTGAGGGCCTCTCCTCCAAAAATCACTTTTCTTAATTTCAGATCTGCTGCATGACCTGCCAGTTCTTCCTGAAGAAGATGATAGAAATACGTTGGCGTTTGATTCAATATCGTCACTTGCTCTTCTTTTAGCAATTGTAGAAATTGTTCCGGACTTTTTGCCGTCATTTGAGGTACGATAACCAGTTTTCCGCCATAGAGCAATGCCCCGTACATTTCCCACACCGAAAAATCAAAACAAAAGGAATGGAATAATGTCCATGTATCTGATGAATTAAAATCAAACAAATTTTTACTATTGAACAACAATCGCACCACATTTTTATGTTCAATACATGTCCCTTTTGGTTTACCTGTCGTTCCTGAGGTATAAATTACATATGCCAGGCCTGTTGGTGCAGCAGTCATTCCCAAGTTGGCATGATCTTCATGATAGGACTCAGGTAGATCCATGCAAACGACCTCTCCTGCAAAAGAGATGCGTTCTTGCAAATGACTTTGCATTAATAATACATGTACACCCGAATCCTCAAGCATGTAGTTTATACGATCCTCCGGATATTCAGGATCAATCGGCACGTATGCGCCACCCGCTTTCAAAATCGCAAGGATTCCTACAACCATGTCTAGCGAACGATCAGCGATGATCCCGATTAACTGATCATTTTGAATGCCTTTAGCCTTCAACGTTCTTGCCAATTGGTTGGCTTTCTTGTTCAGCGCTTGATAGGTCAAATGTTGATCCTCGAAAACAACCGCAACGTGTTCAGGAGTTCTTGCCGCTTGTTCCTCAAACAGTCCATGAATCGTCTTGTCCATTGGGTATTCAGCCATAGAATCATTAAACTGTTCCAAAATTTGTGTTTTCTCCTGTGTTGTAGTCAAGTCAATGTCATGGATCGGAATATTAGGATTGTTGACCACTTGCTCCAACATCTGAATCAAGTGACCTTGAATGCGTTCTACGCTTGCCCGATCATAGACGTTAGCATTGTAATAGAACATGCATTTCATCGATTGGCCTGGTTTAATAATCAGGTTAAAGTCATAGTTCGTTTGTTCATCTGCTTCTACATTCGTAATCCGAAGAGCTGTCTCCTCCTGATCCCCAAACTGTTCCATAATGCCCTGTACAGGATAATTTTCGAATATCAGGATATGATCAATCAAATTTTGCTTTTGCGATGTTTCCGCCTGAATCTCGTATAACGGATACGTGTCATGTGGATGGGAAGCCACAGCTTGTTCCTGATTCCGCTTCATAACCGCTGCAAATGTCTCGTTACCTTGAGTCTGAACGCGTACAGGAATGGTATTGATGAATAAACCAATGATTCGCTCAACTCCAACAATCGCCGCAGGTCTGCCCGACACCACGCTTCCGAATACAACATCCTCACTGCCGTTATATATCTGTAGCAACATTCCCCAAGCTGTCTGCATGAACGTATTCAGCGTCACCTGATTCTGACTGGCCACTTGTGCGATTTGTCCGGTTAATTCCTGACTAAGTGTACAAATCATATGCTCTGAATGATATTCATCACTCTTTGTAATTGAATGTTCTTTTGGTAAAGTGGTCTGCTCATCATAACCTTGCAGATAGTCACTCCAGTATTTCAGGGACTCTTCATGATCTTGGTTGTCCAGCCATTCAATATAGTGTTTGTATGGAATCGTACTCTTTGCCTCCAGTTTTCGTTGTTCCTGAATAGCAAAGTATCCATCAAACAACTCCTGGATTACAAGAGACAGGCACCAGCCATCCATTAAAATATGATGATAATTCCAAATGAAACGATAGGTTTGGTTATCCGTTTGCAAGATCGAGATACGCATTAACACATCCTGAGACAGGTCGAAACCTTTTACTTTATCTACTCTTGTATATTCTGCCACGTATGCTTCACGATCTTTTTCATTCATCTCACGCAAATCTTCGTATATTAGCCCATTCCGTTTATGACGGTATACCACTTGCAGGGGCTCATTCTTCCATTTGCTATGAAAATTTGTTCTGAGAATCGAATTACGCTGCATCAACTGATTCAGACTCTCCGTAAAAGCTTCCACGTCTAACGGACCATGAAGATCCAGCGTGGTTTGAAGGAAATACGCTTCAGACTTTGAATGAAGCAAATGATGAAAGAACATTCCATTTTGCATCGGTGACAAAGCATATATATCTTCGATTTCACCAATGTGTTCCGATTCTTGAACAAATCCTTCTAATTCTTCAATCGTAATTCCTTTTAACGTTAGATCACTTGGTGTACATTCCGGCTTCTCTTTTGTCACACAGTGCATCACGATTTCTTGCAGATGATCTCTAAAATATATTACCACTCGCTCTATCGTTTCTTTTTGATATTTGGTGCGACTATACCGAAGTGACAACGTCAATTTGCCTTCCACAATTAAGGCATTCATATCGATAAGAACATTTCTTCTGTGATTGTCGCTTGCTGTTACTCCGCCTGGATAGGGAGAGATCTGCATCCCACTATTCTGAAGATCCTGATCAAATTGTCCCAAATAGTTAAAGCTAATTTCAGGATTCAAGGTAAAGGGCGTTTCTTGCTGATGTGAACTTAAATATCGTAAAATACCATAACCAATCCCTTTTTTAGGGATTTGACGAATCATTTCTTTGTTTGTTTTGATGAGAAGAGACATATTTGAACTTGCTTCCATATCAAGTACAACCGGATACTGGCTCGTAAACCATCCGATCGTTCGTGTAATATCGAGATCCGGTAAAATTTGTTCTCTTCCATGTCCCTCCAGATTGACCAGCACTTTATCCATACCCGTCCATTGGTGAATAGACATGCCTAATGCATGGAGCAGCAAATCGCTAATCTCCGTTTTATAAGCACGATTCGCTTGTTTTAATAATTGCTCCGTTTCTGCCGCTGACCATTCCATCGTGATTTCTTCGCTGTCTTTTTCCAGTGCATGATCCGCTTCGAAATCTGTAGGTAACGGCTTATAGGTTGCTTTTTCAATTTCATTCCAATATGCAATCTCTTGCGTTATCGCATCACTGTTCGCATACAACTGGAGCTGTTCTGCCCATAATTGGAATGAAGCCGTTTTTTGCGGTAGTTGAATCGATTCTCCCTCACTTAATTGTTCATATCCTCTCGATAGGTCTTCAATCAAAATTCGCCATGAAACCCCGTCGATGACGAGGTGATGAATAACGATGAGTAAATGATCTCCGTCTGCACATTGAAATACGCCCAGCTTCATCAAGGGTCCACGTTCCAAAGTGAACGTGCTTTGCATTTCATTTGCCTTCTTCTCAATTTCTTGAGACGGATCTGCTAATGACTTGAAGTCCATCACTTCAAGTGTATATAAGGATTCCCTTGCCAACCCTTCATTCCACGCCTCATAACCCTGTTCTGTAAGACGATATACTGTACGAAGTGCATCATGATGCTCACTCAATTTATCTAATACACGGCGAAGTGTGACTTCATGAAAACCTTCTTTCCGATACAACATCACGGACTGATTATAATGATGGGCGTCCACCTTGTATTGCTCAAAAAACCAATGCTGGATTGGAGTCAGCATTACTTTTCCAGTGATGATTCCCTGTTCTGACAGGGTACTTATGGGTTGAACATGGGGAATCAAGCTTGCTATGGTTGGATTTTTAAACAGATGATCCATCTGCACCTGGTAACCTGCTTGATATAATCTTGAAGAGACTTGAATGGATTTAATCGAATCTCCTCCAAGCTCGAAGAAATTATCCAAAACCCCAATGTTCTCTACCCCAAGTACCTCTTCCCAGATCGATACAAGTTGTTGTTCCACCATCGTTCGGGGTGCTTCGTACTCCATGCCCTTCAACATATGTTCTTTGGGGGCAGGCAAAGCTTTGCGATCGATTTTCCCGTTAGACGTGAGCGGCATCTGATCCAGCTGTACAAAATAGGACGGAATCATGTAGTTTGGCAGTTGCTGGGACAGCGTCTCCCGCATTTCCCCGATCGTGATTGCATCCTCTCCTACCAGGTACGCACATAATTGTTTGGTTCCTGTTTCATCTTCTCTAGCTATGACGATGGCCTCTTTTATCTGGGTACTATTTAGAAGAGCCTTCTCCACTTCACCAAGTTCAATCCGGTGTCCACGAATTTTCTCTTGATGATCCACCCTTCCTATATACTCTATGTTCCCATCGGGCAGCCATCTTGCGAAGTCACCTGTCTTGTACATTTTTGCTTCCGAAACAAATGGATCATCCACAAATTTCTCCGCAGTCAGATCTGGACGGTTCAAGTAACCTCTGGATAGCCCTGCTCCGGCTACACATAATTCTCCCTGAACTCCAATAGGCTGCAATTCATTCTGTTCTCCTAAAATGTAGACTCTATTGTTCGCAATAGGCTTCCCGATTGAGATATTTTGATCTGCCGACTTGATCGACAGAACTGTGGATACAACACTATTTTCGGTTGGACCGTATTCATTACACACTTCGATGCGTGGATTGATGCGCTGCAATTTGTGTATTAAGGCAGGAACAATCTTCTCTCCCGCAGCCACCACATTTTTCATGGATACCCAATCTTCCACGCTTACTTGTTCCAATAGGGTCATCAAGAAACTGGGTGGACTTTGGATGTGCGTGATTTGCTGTTTTTTGACCATCGTATTGATGGCCACAGCATCTTTACACTGTTGCTGGTTTAACAAGTACACTGTCGAGCCAGATATCATCGGACCAAAGAAATGAGTAATAAATGAATCAAAAACGAAAGGATTCAGCATTAATACCCGATCATCTCCGGTAAAATGATAAAAATCCGATTTCCATTGCAGGGAATTCACAATGCTGGCATGTTCAATCATTACGCCTTTGGGATGACCTGTTGTTCCAGACGTGTAGATCATATATGCCAAATCACTGGAGATCGCTCCATCGTCCAAATTTAAATGATCCTCATAGTGATTTATTTCAGAATCCAGAATGACACTTGTCCCTGCAAAATGTTCAGGCTTCTGTATATGACTTTGATGCAGCAACCAAGCCACTTTTGAATCCTCAAGGATATAGTGAATACGATCTGCCGGATATTCCGGATCGATTGGGACATATGCCCCGCCAGCTTTTAGAATACCGAATAAACCTATGATCATCTCAAGTGAGCGCTCTGCCATAATGCCAACGAACTGACCCGCCTGCACCCCCTTAGCTTGAAGCAATCGGGCCAATTGGTTGGATTTTTGATTTAACTCTCTGTACGTTAACTGTCTATTCTCAAATACAACTGCCGGATGGTCCGGTGTTCGCTCCACCTGTTCTTCAAATAATTGATGCATCGTCTTGTTCTGTGGATACTCAACCCTTGTATCGTTAAAGTCATATAACAGCTTGTTTCGATGAAACTCCGATAACATATCGACATGACTTAACTCCAGATCAGGTTGGTTCAGCACAATGGAAAACAATTGGTCAAGATGCTCTACAATTTGAACCATATAATCGCGATCATAACGATCATCATCATAAACTAATCTTAACTGAATGGAGTCGTTCTCCAGATCAAAGTGGAACATTGTCGCCGCTTTTACGTGATTTTCATCAAGGGCAGGATGAATTTCATTCAACGAAACCAAGGTATGAATTAGAGGTACATGGTTCGAATCATACTGAACATTTAAACGTTCAACCATTTTTCTGAAAGGAATTCGTTGATGCTGAATGGCTTCGGTTAAACTGGCCTTCACTTGATTAAATACGGACTTGAATGACATCGCATGATTGATATTATTTTTTAAGACAAGAACCTTATTCGAGAGCGATAGATCATTGTTCTTTTCTTCCATCGTTGGTATGCCAATAATCATCTTGGTTTCATTCGTGTATCTATATAACAGACACTGAACTCCCGTTAATAAGATCGTATATATCGCCATAGGAGCATTTCGCGACATGGACTTGATTTTATGTGAAACATCGGCTGACATAGACTTATATATATCATTCTGGTGCTGCGTATCGTCTGGGTGTTTGGAGGTTGTCTTGCAATAAGGCAAATGAACAAGATGATCATCATCTTCAAATCGGCTTGCCCAATACGATTCCTGTTTCTTGAAAATAGACATACGGCACCCCGATCACATTTATATTTTTAGTTATTTTAGAAATCTACTTCAATTAGATCAGCCAGCGTATCCCCATCTATTAATTCTTCAACCAATAGAATCTTGTTGATTTCAATATGAGGGTCTTTGGCAATGGTTGTTAATATGACCAACAGATTTTGTGACATCGCTTCAATCGTTGTTTTCTCAAATAAAATCGTACTGTATTCAAAGGCCACTTCTAACTTGTGTTGCAATTCGGTAACATACAACGTTAAATCGAATTTGGATACTCTCGTGTTTGGTGCATAAGGCTTACAGGTTGCTCCATCCATCTGAATCTCTGAAGCATCTGTATTCTGCAATACAAACATGGTGTCAAACAACGGATTCCGCCGAGCATCTTTGGTTACATTCACTTTCTCAATCAATTCTTCAAACGGATAATCCTGATTCTCATATGCGTCCAACATATTTTCTTTCACTTCCAGCAGATACTCTGTAAAAGTTTTATCCGCGGCAGGATAATTTCGAATAGCCAGTGTATTCACAAACATCCCCATAACCGGCTCCAGCTCGGCATGTGTCCTTCCTGCAATCGGCGTGCCCACGATGATATCTTCTTGTCCGCTGTATTTGGACAACAGAATGGTATAGGCGGCTAATAGAATCATGTATAGCGTTGTTCCTGTCCCTGCTTCCATGTTTCTCAAGCCTGGAAGGATGTCTTCCTGCAAAACAATGTCCAATACATCTCCCGCATAGCTTAGCGTTTCAGGTCTTTCATAGTCTGTTGGCAGATCCAATAGCGGGATACTTTCACCAAACACAGTAAGCCAATACTTCTCCTGCTTTTTCATCCACTCACTATGAAGTTGCATTTGCTGCCATTCAGCATAGTCCTTATACTGAATTCGAAGAGGAGATAGCTCCTCTCCCTTATAGAACTGGCTAAGTTCAGTCATCAGAAGATGCACGGATAGTCCGTCTGCAATGATATGATGGAGATCTACCAGCAATACATGACGCTCCTGCTGAAGTTCAATAAGTCCCACCCTCATAAGAGGTGCTTGCCCGAGATCAAATGTGCGAACAAACTGTTCAATTCGATCTTCGATCTCTACTTCCGTTGACTCGATCAATTCAATTCCAAAGTTAACTTTAGGATACACGATCTGTTTCGGTTCTCCGTGTATGACTTTGAATCCAGTCCGAAGCGATTCATGACGATGAATCAATTGTTGGAATGCTTCTTCCAATCTGGTCCGATCAAGCGATCCTTCCAACATAAACATACCTGACATGTTGTACATGAGTTCCTTGCCGGCTTTGATGCTCATAATGTACATTCTCATTTGCGCCGAAGAAATAGGATAATATTCTTTTTCCTCCACTTGAGGAATGGACACTGATACTTCCTGTTCCATTTGTTCAATAGATTGAGCCATCTGTTCAATGGTCTGCCATTCAAAGACGTTTCTCACCGATATGCGGATATTCAGCTTTTGATTGATTTTGGCGGCCAGCTTGGTCGCACGTAAAGAGTTGCCTCCTACATCAAAAAAACTGTCTTTTACACTGATTTTTTTCACGGCAAGCACATCCTGCCAAATAGGCAGCAACTGTTTTTCCACCCCAGTTTGGGGTTCTATATATTCACTTCCCGTTTGTATGTTTTCTTCTGGACTCGGAAGCGATTTGCGATCGATTTTCCCGTTCGCTGTGAGAGGCATGTGATCCAATTGTATAAAGTAGGCTGGAACCATGTAATTCGGCAACACCTTAGAGAGGCTTTGTTTTAACTCTCCCACCGTCAGCGTGGAATCCGCTGTAAAGTATGCACATAACGATTTGTCCCCGTGATCATCCTCATGTGCAATGACGATAACTTCTTTCACACACTCTAGATCTAACAGCGCCGCTTCGACTTCTCCTACTTCGATCCGATATCCGCGAATTTTAATTTGGTGATCCATTCTTCCCAGATACTCGATATGGCCATCGGGAAGCCATCTCACCAAATCTCCCGTTTTGTACATTGTCGCTCCCTGGACATACGGATCACGTACAAATTTTTCTGCTGTCAGCTCAGGTAAATTCAAGTATCCTCTACCAACCCCATCACCAGAGATACATAATTCCCCTACGACGCCTACAGGCTGAACTTTGCCATGTTTGTTCAATACATACAGGCGATTATTTCCTAATGTTCGACCAATCGGTAGGTGAGCTCGTTGATTCGCTGTATCCAGGTGTTCTGGAAGTACACGGTATGTCGCAACATCCACACAACATTCTGTTGGACCGTACACATTAATTATGGCTGGCGGCGTTATATGATTGAGAGCAAATAATGATGTGATTTCATTTACACTTTGCTGAGAAAGAGCTTCACCGCCAATGAGCATATATTTTAGCGATATGCCTTGAACGTTTTTTGCCTTCGAAAGCAATTTCAGGTGCGCAGGTGTTCCGTCCGTCAAATCAATTTGGTGGTGCTGATAATAATTCATTAAATCTTGTCCATCCAGTACCGTGTCCTTGTCTACAATAAACAAGGCATGTCCTGACAGCAGTGCGCCAAAAATCTGCTTCACAGATGCGTCGAAATAGTAAGGCGCAAGTAAAGCGACATGCAAACCGCTAAGCTGATCATCTATAACTTGACTGTACAACGCTTGAACCAAGTGATGAACCTGACGATGTTCGATCATCACACCTTTTGGCATGCCTGTTGTGCCTGAAGTATAGATCATATAAGCCAACTGTTCGGAATTCCCCGCTGGTTCCGGATTCGACAGATTAGCTGCATAGGTTTCTTCATCGTCCAAATCAATGATTTTTCCATTAAACGATACCAACTGTTTCAAATGCTTTTGCGTGACTAACAACGTTGCACCCGAATCATGCAGGATATAGCGGATACGCTCTTCAGGAGAATCCGGATCAATCGGTACATACGCCCCGCCTGCTTTTAGAATGCCAAAGATGCCAACGATCATATCAATCGAACGATCTGTCAGAATACCTACAAATTGATCCTGCTGCACTCCCTCAGCTCTAAGCGTATATGCCAACTGATTCGCCCGTTCATTCAATTGACGATACGTCCATTGCTCATCTCCAAAAGCGACGGCTAATTGATCGGGTGTCCGTTCCACCTGTGCTTCAAATAACTCCTGAATGGTCTGATTCCGGGAATATTCTATGTTGGTATCATTAAAATCATATAAAAGAACGTGTTGCTCATGTTCAGACAGCATTTGAATATCGGACAAGGCAATATCAGGTTCGATCACAATGTCTCTGAGGATGTTGAACAGATGTGTTTTCATTCTGTCCATGGTATCCCGTTCAAACAGCTCCGTCTTGTAATTAAAGTGCATTTCCAGACACTCGTTATCATCCTCAACGATGAACATCAGATCATACAACGATACACCGACATTTAATTCTCTAACTTTAAAGCTGCAATCCTGTTCTTGCCGTTGATTCAACGCGGTATTTAAGAAGATATACATCGTGTTAAAAAGTGCTGTCCCAGTGGTATCCCGATGCGTGTTTAATTTCTCTACAAGGTTGTCAAAAAGATAGTCCTGGTTATCCAATGCATCCAGGGATTGTTTTTTAATTTCCTCGAGATAGGATCGAAACGACTTATTCCCCACCGGCTGTGTTCGAATCGCTACCGTCTGGATAAAGACACCTATCATATTCTCGACATCCGGATGGTTTCTTCCTGATGTTGGTGTACCTACAATCATATCTTCTTGATCCGTATATTGATGAAGCAGCACATTATACGCTGCCAATAACACCATAAACATCGTAGTTCCCGTTTGTTTCGCAAGCTTCTCCAGCGACTGCTTCAAGTGTGCGTCCAACACAAATGACAATCTAGAACCTGCCGAAGTCAAATGAGGTGTCCGAACAAAATCAGTAGGCAGATTAAGGTTCGGGAGTTCTCCTTTGAATTGATCCAGCCAATATTTTTCTTGCTGCTTATAAGACTCCCCCACCTGAAATTCTTTCTGCCAAGCTGTAAAGTCTTTGTATTCAACCTCAATGTCCGACATGCTTCTTCCGTCATACACATCAATCAATTCATTCGCAAGAATGCCAACGGAATATCCGTCCGATATAATATGATGCATCTCGATGAGAATCTCTGCATGATCATCGTTTACACGAATGAATTCGGCACGTATTAATGGCGCTTTGGAGCAATCAAATGGTTTGGCAAACGCCTTAACATGTTGTTCGAATGAAGCAGAACTTTCCTGAGATCGTTTCACTTCAAAATCAATCGTTGGAGCAATACGCTGGTAAAGCTCTCCATCCATCAGATGGAAACTGGTGCGAAAAGCTTCGTGACGGTGCACGATTTGTTCCAATGACGAAATCAATTTAGCTTCATCGATATTTCCTGTAACCGTAATATGGCCGCACATGTTCTGAAACACACTATTCGGCTCAAATTGATCCAGAAAGTAGATTCGCTGTTGTGCAGCTGACGTCTCATAGAACTCCTTGACGTCCAATGCCTTAATCGGAATGAATGTTTCCTCGTTTTCGCCTGTAATCAGACTGGCCAGCTGCTTCAGACGTTGGTTTTGGAAGAATTGAACGATTGAAATTTTGTGTTGAAACTGTTCATGTACCTTGGATAGCATTACTGTCGCCTTGAGCGAGTTACCTCCGAGATCAAAAAAGTGATCATGTCTCCCCACTTGATCGAGGGATAATACGTCCTCCCAGATCAAAGCCAGCTTTTTCTCCACGTCATTGACTGGAGACTCGAATATGGCTGCATGATTAACGTGAGGAAGACGCTCCGTAACAAACCGATTATATATTTCCTGTAATTGGTCCTGTTGCTCGGATGAGAACAACGTCAAAGACGAAATTTCAGCCTCTGGATGACTCACCATTTTTTGCAGCAAACCCTTAAATCCTTCAGACCACAATTTCATCATCTCAGGTCCAATAAGCTCGGTATTGTAATCAAAATCCAGGTACAATTCATGGCTAACATCCGTAATATTAAGAAATAAATTGTAAGAAATATGTTTGATCGGATACGACATGAATCCAGTCTTGATATTTTCAAATTGGAGATGATGAATCGTTCTGTCCATATTGAATAAAATCCGGGTATCCGGTGCAGGCATATGAGCAAGCTGTTCGGATACGAGGGTTAATGGAACATGCTGATGTTTCATGACTAGAGCCAGCGTTTCCTTGAGCTGAAGAACATGGTCTACAACGGATTGCTTCGTTAACAAGGCATGGTGAACAGGTACAATGTTGACACAGTTGCCAATCAGCGCATTTTTTCGCATATGAGACTGACCCGCTGTAGGCACGCCGATGACAAGGTGAGACTGCCCTGTTAGTTGATGCAAATATAAATGAAACGCTGCAAACATCGTTACAAACAAACTGCTCTTATTATTTATACTTAACGTTCGCAAAGACTCTGTTAATTGATGATCCAACTTGATGGAATATCTTTCACCGTCATATCCCTTGGGCACATCATCGGACGGTGCCGTTGGAAATGTAATGTTGGGATAGGATAAGGAAAATTGTTCTTTCCAGAACTGGACTCCTTCGGTAAATGAGCCTTTTTCATGTTCAAGTCGTTGCCAGCTTAAATACGCACGGAATGGAGTGGCTTCAGGTAATTGAACCGAAACTCCTCGGACCAGAGCAGAATAGGTATGTTCCAACTCTTGAATGAATACAGCAATAGACCAGCCATCTACAACAATATGATGAAATGTCAGCACCATAAGGTATTGATCAGTTGCCTTTTTAAGCAAGGTGATTCTAAATAGAGGTTCCCCAGACTGTAAATCGAAGGCTTCATTTGCATCGGCAGATAACCAATTGGAAATTTCCCGTTCTTGATCCTCACCCGCATATGCTGAGAAATCCAACCATGTACATTGAAATTCCATTACGGATCTGATTTGTTGTGTTTCACGATCGGCATGAATGACTGTTCTCAGGGCTTCATGACGCTGTGCGATTTGATTCACGGCCTGATCCAGTGTGGAAGGTTTTATTCCACCTGTCATTTTTAAAATAACACTCTGATTTAATGCAGCATTCGCATCTTCCCCATGTAATGAAGTTAACAATAATTGTTTTTGCTCTAAAGAGAGCGGATATTCCGAAACAGGCGATTCACCAGGGATAAACCCCCACTCGCGTAGTTCATGGATCGTCTCTTTCACGATTCTGATTATCGTATCCATGTCACCCATGGAATGCACAGTCGATATAAAACAGTTACGACCTTCCCAAATATATAAACCTTTATAAATTAAATGGTAGAAGAATAATTCCATATCTCCAAATGATATAAATCGAAATAAAGATCCATAGTTCACCATTTGCATCGGTACATTCGCTGTTTTGAAAAACGCATTTAATTCTTTTACAAGATAATCTGTTTTTTCATTTAATTCCTTATATAAAGTTCCTGCTTCGGATTGAAGATACTGTAATACCGTTAACATCACTCTCATCGTAAGAGGGTGTGTACAGAAGGTTCCACCGACAAACGTTTTCTTATCTGCATCGGAAGGGTAAGAATCATCACCAAAGTTCCAAGTTCCACCATCTACCGGATTCATAAATTCAGCTTTACCCGCGACTATGCCAATAGGCAACCCGCCACCGACCACTTTTCCATACGTAACCAAATCTGCTTGAACCCCAAACCAATCCTGTGCTCCACCCAGACCAATTCTAAATCCAGTGATGACTTCATCGAAAATAAGTGCAGTCCCAGTTTGCTTTGTTATTTCTCTAAGTTCCCGTAAGAATTGTGTTGGCTGCATATCAGGTCTTCGACTTTGCACCGGCTCTACAAGCACAGCAGCCAATTCATCACCCAGGTTCTGAATCATATCCAGTGATTGCGGATGGTTATAATTAAGAATAATCAAATCATCCATAGCGCTATTTACAATACCAGGAGCCATAGGCAACGCAGACGATAAAACATCCCCAGGATTCGCTACACCCAATACGCCGTCATGTGTACCGTGGTAAGATCCTGAAAATAATACAACTTTGGAACGCCCTGTTGCTGCCCTCGCTAAACGAAGTGCAACCATAACAGCTTCTGTTCCTGAATTATAAAATGCGACACGCTCTACACCCGTTAGCTCGGAAATTTTAGCTGCGACATCTCCTGCCAAGTCTGACATAGGGCCCAATGGAGGCAATTGTTCCTGGAGGCTGTCTGCTATTACATTTTGAATAAAAGCTGGATTATGACCAAATAGATTTACACCAAATCCCATCGTCAGATCCAAATACTCGTTCCCATCCAGATCCCATAACTTAGATCCCTCTGCACGCGTTGAAATGATGGGATACACCATTTCCTTCCAATACGAGCGAAATCCGGATACATTGCGATTATTCGCATGAACCAAACGCGTTTGGCCTGTTTTTAATTTGGAGCCTTTGGTTCTTACGGTATACTTTGTTACAAACTGTTCAACATACTGGTTCTGAAGCGGTGATAATCCGCTCTCTTCATGAATCTTCAACGATTGATACGGTATAAAAGGTTTAGCTTCCTTTGATTCCGAATCCGGTTGGATCTTTTTGGGTTGATTGGTTTTATTGATTTCATTCATTACCGGTGAAACTTGAACTTTTGGGGTTTCATGATGTTTCATTTCCAAAAGCGGGGATTGAACAGCATTCATTTGCTCGCCTAACAGCACATTCAAACTTTTTAATTGGGATTCCATGAGCTGAATGGCAGACATCACAATTTGCTCCGACACATTCCCTGATGATTTTGCCGTATTTATATTGTTCACAGATGCCAGATTTTGTTGTTCAGTATGCTCCTGAACTGTTTGATTGTTTATGTTTTTAGATACATCATGATGCTTGATATTCTCTGACACATATTTAACTAAGGAATTAATATTTGTAAGGGTTTCAAAAAACATTTCCATTGGGATATTCAAACGGAACAGCTCTGAGATCTCCTTCTGAATTTGCACAAGAATGATGGAATCCAATCCCATCTGGAGAAAATGAGCTTGATGATCCAACTCTTCCAACTTCAAACCAGATGCACGACTGATACTTGTTTTAATCTTTAATTCAATATCGTTTGTATTCATCTCCATTTGAACCTCATTCCTCTCTGATCTATGTCCCGCTGGTATCGTATGTTTGACTTCAATCCAACACCGCTTCTGCTCAAATGGATATAGAGGTAATGGAATTTTCCGAATGACTTCATGATTATAAAACCTTTCCCAATCAATCACTGCCCCCAGTGTAAATAACTGACCGAGTTCATTTAAAGCTTCTGCCTTTCCCTGAGCATAGAGATGATCGCTAACAAGCGTTTTGTCTTTTTTGGCATAACCAAAATAAACATTTGGCAGTTTACCTTCTCCGCTTGCGATTCGTTTCAATTTTTCATGTAATTCTTGTGTACTCGTGACTATGATGGAAAGCCGATAATCCAGATTAGCCCTTCCCGTACTGGCTGTATAACAGATTTGTTGAATGGAAACATCCGTGTGATCGGTTAGATATTCATGATACGTTCTGACCAATTCATCCAGCGCCCGTTCCGTGGCAGCAGACAGAACAAATAGATTAGGCTCTTGGGACATTCTTTTATCTACGGTTGGGGAAGGAACATATTCTTCGAGAACCACATGTGCATTGGTACCACTGAAACCAAAAGAACTAACCCCGCATCGTAATGGACCCTCTTTTTCACCAAAAGCCATTAATTCCTGATTCACATAAAAAGGTGAAGCTTCAAACTTAAGCAGGGGATTAGGCTTGTCAAAGTGAACCAATGGCGGAATCTTTCTATGTTGAAACATAAGAATAGATTTAATTAATCCAGCGATCCCCGCCGCTTCAAAACCATGTCCAATGTTAGCTTTGGCAGATCCGATTGCACAAAATTGTTTCCGATCCGTATATTTCTCAAAAGCTTTACGCAATGCATTGAACTCAACCGGATCACCTAATTTTGTCCCTGTTCCATGTGCTTCAATAAAGTTAAGCGTATCAGGAGAAATGCCGGCTTCTTTCCATGCCTGTTCGATCACATTGGTCTGAGACTCCGGGTTAGGTGCTGTGATTCCTACCGTCTTGCCATCCTGATTAATCGCACTTCCCTTAATCACACCATGGATATGATCCCCGTCCTTAATCGCTTGCTGCATTGGCTTCAACATGACCGACCCAACACCTTCGCCAAATCCCGTGCCGTTGGCATCTTCGCTAAACGTTCTCGTCAATGCATCTGGAGATTCCATATCCAGTCCGATACTTATCGGTAATAATGCCGTTCGAATGCCTCCTGCGATTGCCATTTCACAGTCTCCAGCGAGCAATCCTTTACATGCCATGTGAACAGCAACAAGTGAGGAGGAACAAGCGGTATCAATCGTTAAGGCCGGGCCTTTTAAATTCATGAAATATGCAATTCTGCTCGCCAGTACAGATGGTAAATTTCCAATGATATAATTTTTGAGTTCTGCGGGGTAACTCGCCGTCACGAGCCGTTCGTAATCATACCCAACTTTGGAATACCCCACGTACACGCCCACATTTCTTCCATTGATTCCTTCCCCTGCATACCCAGCATCTTCAATCGTATGCCATGCCGTTTGCAAGAACATCCTTTGATTCGGGTCCATAAATTGTGCAGTTTTTGGGGTTATGCCAAAGAAAGAATAGTCGAATTGATCAATCTGATCCAAGTAACCACCCTTGATCCATTGAACTTCGCTCATTGCACTTCGCATGGATTGTATATAATCCGCTGCGTCTTTTATCCGACTTTCCGGGTAGTCCCGAATGTTATGCGTTCCATTTTCCAAAACACGCCAAAAATCGCTTGCATTTGATGCACCAGGGAGATTCAAAGACATACCGATAATAGCAATATCTTTGGATGGCGTATGATCCTCTTGAGTTTTGTTGACTTGAATGGTCTCGCTGTAGCCTCTAGCCAGATATGCTGCCAATTCAGTTATCGAGGGATAGGTAAAGAGGTCCGTAACAGCAAGCTCTTCTCCGTATTTTTGTTCTATACGTTCAGCGATTTGGGCCAGCTGTAATGAAGTTGCACCCATATCAAAATAGCTATCCTCAAGTTCAACCTTTTTCCCAACCAGCACTTCAGAAAATAGTGAAGTTAATTCACGTTCTATGACTCGAACCGAAACAGCAGCCTTTCCCTTTGCCTTGTCATTGTCATTCTTGATCCAGTCATGGATGAATGCAGATTCTGTTGAGAATTTGCCTGCTTCATACTGCTTGGCTAACTGATACCGCTGGATTTTCCCACTTGTTGTTTTGGGTAATTTCTTGATGGGCAGTACCTCTTTGACACTCCATCCCCCATGTTTATATAGATGTCTTTTGATTTCTTTAACAAGCGGCAGGAAGTGTTCGATCTTTTTTTTGTACACGACAAACACAATTATTTCTTCACTTTGACTATTCGAATCATACACACCACAAGCAGCAACTCTTCCGAGTTCAATATCATCTAATTGTATGGCGACACGTTCAATGTCATGGGGATATACATTTTTACCATTGATAAAGATAATGTCTTTTTCCCGCCCTGTTACAACCAGTTTTCCATTCATGATAAAACCCAGATCTCCTGTATTCACCCATCCGTCGTGCGTTAATAACTTCTCCGTTGCTAGTGAATTATTATAATAACCTTGGGTGACGTTATCCCCCTTGATTTGAATTTTTCCAATAACCAAATCGGGAACACTGTTCATTTCCTCATCGCAAATTCTAACATGGCAATAATCAATTGCTTCGCCAACGGCAACAAATGATGCTACATGTTCAGCATGTTTCTCGACTTCGATGACACGCTCCCCCAAGTTCAGATGATCCCGGTGAACGTACACCGCAGTAAATTCTTCTTCTACCTTGGGAAAGGAGACGGCAACAGAGGCCTCTGCTAATCCATATACGGTAAACATGGCTGTTTTCTTTAAGTGATATGCTGACAATACATTTAGGAATTCATCACACACTTCGGGTAATATAGGTTCCGCCCCATTATAAATGACTCTGACAGATGACAGATCCCATCCCTCCGCTTTGTCTTCGCGAAAGAAATTCAGGAAGTATTTATAACCAAAGTTAGGAGAAGACAGTATGGTTGCTTTGTGTTCATTTACTTTTTTCATCCATAGAATCGGTTTGCGAATAAATAATTCCGTTGGGAGCAAGTACTGATGAATTCCTGCCACGAGGGGTACGAGATGAAATCCAATCAAACCCATATCATGGGTAAGGGGCATCCAGGAGAGAAAACTATCGTTTGAACTAATTTGTGTGCCATTAATAGCAGCACAAGTATTATAAATCAGGTTTCGATGGGTGAGCATCACGCCTTTGGGATCACCGGTTGATCCAGAAGAAAATTGAATAAATGCCAAGTCATCAGACTGAGGTTCAACTATATTATTAATAGATTCATAATGATATATGGTGTCTTGGATCAGATCCGTTCTGACTTCTAATTGATGATGGAAATCAAGCATGTCATGTTCCAAAACAAATCTCTTCATTTTATCCAGCACCTTCTCAGATGCAATCATGAAAGGGTTATTTAGCAAATTCCAAATACGGCATACTTTCAAGTTTTGTTCTTCATCTTCACCAATACTTACAGGGATAGGGATCATTCCACCGAGTATACAAGCCCAGAATGCGACTAAAAACCGTTTGTTTTCTTGAATCTGAAAAATAATCTCTTGTTTAGGTTTAATTCCGATGGCTTGTAGATAACCTAAATACCCTTGTGCCTCAGTAAATAATTGATGATAAGATATAAAAGTTTCACGTTTGTCCGCATCGATAAAACGAATACCGCGGTCCGTTATTTTACCTCTGTCGCGGATAATATCCACTAGTGTTTGAAACTGATTAGTATACATATCTCTCCTCCAAATGAATCATCTCTAACATGCTTATCTAATTATTTACACATATTTCAAGCAAAATTTTACCATAGAAATATATGTAAAATCAATCAGTTTATTGTTACTATATGGTAAAAAATAGAGATTGATTTGTGAGTTATTGACATATTTATTACCAAATATCTGAAACTTCAACAAGTTCAGATGCATTAAAAGACAAAAAGACTACCTTACAAAAAGGCAGTCTGTCGCTGTAATATAGATCTTGCAAAAGAACAGATCGGGTACTAGATTGCATCAATCAACGCGGTTCCATCCAATGGAATTTTTTTTGCAATAATAATGGAATGACATACCTGTAGAGCATCATTTATCTCTTCTTCACTAAGTTCACATTCATTGTTGTTTACTTGTTCCTTTGCCCGTTGTAATTGGTGAAATAATGGCTCAACCGTTTTGGCATATGATATCGAATCTGGGTTATAATTCCGTGAAATGAGTGCCGTTACTATTAGTTCTGATAACAACTTTTTAAGAATCGTTAACCGTTTATTTTTCCTTTCTTGTGTATTTGTAAGCATTAGTAAATCGGAAGGTTGACTTAGCGAGTAAGGTACAATACGCTTCGTTATTTTACTCATAAGACTAACTAACACATGTTTAGAGCCCAACTCTACAACTTCAGTGACTCCCTGTTTAATCAAATAGTTCATCGACTCTAACCATCTTACAGGCATCGTCATCTGCATGGTTAAATAATCCACGACAGATCGATCAGACTCATAGGGTGCTGCTGTAACGTTGGAAATAACCGGGTATTTTTCATGGGCATATTGATATTGATCCAATTCAACTTTGAATTGTTCTGCTGCGGTTTGCATCATGGGAGAATGATAGGGACCACTTACATTGATATACGAATGTTTCGTTCTCAGGGCTTCTGTCCTTTTAATAATTTCTTGTATAGAGTGCCGATGTCCCGAAATGACAAACTGCTGGTCAGCGTTCACACAAGCCACACAAGCAGGGCGCTCGATCGTGGAAACTTGTTTGCATATGTTTTGAAGTGTATCTAAATGAATACCTGAAATGGCGGCCATGGTACCTTTCTGATCCGGGTCTGCATTGTGCATAATGATACCTCGTTGTCTTACCAGTTTAATGGCATCATGAAATGATAGAACACCTGCGCAGACCAGAGCCGAATATTCTCCCAAACTATGCCCAGCCAAATAAGCGGGTTCCATCCCTATTTCTTGCATATACACCTGATATGCTATGACACTAACAGTCAAAAGTGCAGGCTGAGCATTCATCGTCATTGTCAAATCAGCCATGCTACCTTCAAAACATAACTTTCTCAAATCGAAAGAAATGGCATCACTAGCTTCTTCAAATAACTTCTTAGCCACATCAAAGTTATTCCAAAAGTCTCTCCCCATCCCAACCATCTGAGAACCTTGTCCAGGAAACAACAGAGCTACATTACTCATCCAGCATCCTCCATGTATCTACTTTATATTTCATGCACTTCGACAACCATAAACCAATAAATTCCTTGTTTGCAAATTTATAATAAACTTTCATTAGAAGTTATGCAATAACAAAGTCAAAAGGAGGGGCATCTATTTCTATGAACGGAAAAAAATTCGTCATTCTTTTTTGGCTCCCTGTTGCCTCTATATTGGAACATTTAGTGCTGTTCTTTACTGGATCTTGTCTGTAGTCTGAGTACTATGCAAATAGACACCTCCATTGAGGAGATGCCTGTTTTGTTCTAATCTGATCATTCAAGACTCGCGATTCCCCTTATCCTCAGAGAAAAGGATTCCTCTTTATTTCAGATCCGATTTTTTCGCTCGCTTCGTTCTCTGTATCACTCAACATCTGATCTGAAGATCGCACAGTTGAATAATCGTCCTGTAATACAATTACATACATCCCCTTACCTGGAATCCTAACTTGGCATACAGAATTTTCTTTGTTCATGGTGATCAGCTGCTCCATTAAGTCTGATGCCGTTATAACTTCTTTCATCCGAATCCCCTCACCTTTCTACGGATTTACACCTACTGCGAACGGACGTGCCCCCACCGGAATGGTAGCAATCACCGTATTTGTTTCGCCATCGATCACAGAAATGGTATTGTCATCTTGATTGCTTATATAAACTCGATTGGTTAACGGATGGGCGCCCGCTCCGTTTGGATTAATTCCGACAGGAACAGTTGCAATCACCGTATTGGTTAGTCCACTAATTACTGAAACATTATCCGTGTCTCGATTGGGTACGTAAATGGCGTTTGTGGAGGTATTAACCGCTACTTCAGCTGGCGTAACGCCGACTGGAATGGTATCAATGACGGTATTCGTCAATCCATCAATAACGGAAACCGTATTACTGGTAAAATTCGATACATAAATACGGTTGGTCGCTGGATTGACACCTATACGGAATGGATTGACCTGAACGGGTATCGTAGCAATCACTGTATTGGTTGCTCCATCGATCACAGACACAGCATCAGAATTAAAATTAACTGCATAGATCCGATTCGTTAAGGAATTGACGCCTATACCCGTTAAAAAATTGAGTCCCGGAATAGTGATAGTATCAATCACCGTGTTGGTTAATCCATCAATAACAGTTACATCTTCAGTTGTATCCAATGAATTAAAATTTGCTGTATAAATAGCATTGGTCGCTATATCGACCCCTACGTCACCTGCCTCACTCCCAACCGGAACAGAAGCAATTACCGCGTTGGTTACACCATTAATGACGGAAATGGTATTACTGCTTCTGTTTGCGACATAAATACGACTCGTTAATGGATTGACATCAATCCCTGCAGGATTCGTCCCCACAGGAATGGTAGCAATGACCATATTCGTATCGCCATTAATGACGGAAACATCGTTACTATTAAAATTGGCTACATATATGCGGTTGACTGACGTATTATCCCCCTCTATTTCAAGTTCGGAAGAAACTAATCGATGTGCAGCAACAAGCTGGCCGGTTTCATTTTTGCCCCACACGGAAATCTCCGTCTGCTCTATAGCTACACCTTCAACTGTAAAGACAAATTCAAATGCATCAAGATTGGCAAAATAAGTTCTTGTCACTACCTGATCCGGATCAATTGAAATCTGCTCGCTGACATATAAAGTCCTCGTAGAGGTCAGATTATACCCTTGTATCAAAACAACGGATCCATCCAGAGAATTCCTGTTATCAATTTTAACGGTAACTTGTTGTGTTGGCCGTACATCACTGACGGCATTATTCTCGATAGGTCCGGTTGATAGAATGGCCATTTCGATTCTCTCCTTCACTTAGATGTTATGGTTTGATTAGAATCCTTTTGTAAAAATATAAATTGATCTGTTTAAACCAAAAAAAGACCCTGCAATAATATATGCAGGGTCTAAAATAAGGTTTGGGACAAAGGGTGTACGTATTAACTGTTTTCCAGATTGCCTCATTTCTTTATCCCTCAATCAATCCATACTTCACAAAACTATGATACAATCCATCTTCCTCTACTGTTCCAGTAATATCATCTGCAATGGCTTTCAGACCTGGCTTTGCATTACCCATGGCAATTCCGGTGTTACAAAATTCCAACATCTCGGCATCATTCATGCCGTCACCGATGGCAAATGTATCTTCTTGTGACATGCCGAGATGCTTCAGCAAATCGGCGATTGCAATGGCTTTGTGAATGCCAGGGATCATCAGTTCACCACTTCCTTCACCAAAGATCGGCACAGTGCACTGAATGACTTCGAATTTCCCTTCAAACTCTTGCTTGATCCGCTCAAACGGGATGGCTGAGCTCTCCAAGAAACATACTTTGTTCACATCATCCTTGTACAGGTCGGCGTCACCATACGTTAATCCGGCAATAAACGGGTGCGGCTTTAGCTCCTTCTTCTCTCTGGCTACAGGGTCATTCTCCACATCACCATAGATACGGCGTTCCAGGTGAGGTTGAAGATTGCTACTCGCATACAATGCCGAATTGGATTCAAGGTAAAAGTCAATGCCGTTTTCATTGAAAAAATCGACCATATGTCGAACATCTTCCGCTGTTACCCTTTTGTGATATAACACGTCCTTGCCAAACTCCACATAACCCCCACCTGCACCAATCAGACCATCGAATCCGACATCCCAGATGGAATCATAAATTTCTGCTTTGGATCGGCCTGTACATAAATAGAGCAGATGTCCGTTCTCTCTGGCCTGTTTACAAGCCTTCTGTGCTGACAACGGAATACTTCCGTCATCGTCGACCAATGTGCCATCAATATCAATAAAAACAATTTTTCGCTTCATTTCTTGCATCTTCTTATGCCCCCATCATGTATCTCGTATATGTCTATGTTGTTGTATACAAGAGTTATAGTATCATCAATCAATTTTTCCAAAATGTGGTCAGAATTTCGGTTCTGTTACAATGGTTACTTACATGCCAACTTGTCCATATGTACGGTTTGCCAATCATCATCCTGCTCAGCAATAACCGTAAACCCTTGGCGTTTCCAGAAATCTACGGCTCCTGCCAAGAAGCGATGTGTATGCAAATACAGCGTCGTATAGTGCATATCCTTTACCACGTTCTCCAGTTCGTTCATCAACATCGAGCCAATGCCAAACCTACGATACGCGGGATCTACATAACACTTTACTATTTCGGCAGCCGATCGAGCTGCATATCGACCTTCCACAGCTTCGATACGTCCATCATATGGTAATACCCCAATAGAACCGACGATGCCCGCATCCTCCATCATTGCAACAAGAAAGATCGAACCATCGGAGTCCAGATAATGTTCTCTAAACTGCTCGAAGTCTACAGGCAATTTCGTATGATCCATCATCGGAAACACTTCTCTGCGTACACGCATGGCAAAATCAATGGCATCATGAATTTGGTGTGCCTGAACTGGTGTGACTGTCGGTATACTCTGAAGTTGTGTCAATAAAACCACATTCCTTATCCTCTGTATTTAGGAGTTACCTCTCGGCCCTGCCTTAAATCTTGTTCATGCCAAAGCGGCTCTCTTCATATCATCTTACCGAATTTATCCCTTCCTATCAATCTATCTACACTACTATCCAAATTGCAAGAGTGCCCGCGCAGTCTGATAGAGTTCGCATACGATAAGGCGTGTCACAAATCATATTGGAGGGATAAACGCTCATGTGGTTATGGTTAGGTGTTTTTGCTTTCATTTTGCTAGTAATCGGGTTCGTGTATCGTTATCTGGACCAACTTGCCGAGAGCAAGTTTCATCCTCACGCTCCCAAGCAGCTCTTCGTCAAATTTAAGGAAGGTATAACCGAGGATGAGATGCATACCCTTCACAAAAAAGGGAGATGTAAGGTCGCTGAGACCTATGAAGATTTAGGATGGTACCGTGTGGAATCCCGCAAAAAAATGCACCGAATGCTGAAACATTACAAAGATCATGAGCTTATTGAACATGCAGAGCCGAATTACCTCGTTGAGGCTTCCTTCACTCCTAATGACCCTTTCTTTCCTTATCAGTATAACCTGTCCAAAATCAATGCACCCGCTGCATGGGATATTACTCAGAGTAACAGCTCTGTCAAAATCGCCATTATCGATACCGGTGTACAGCTGAATCATCCAGAATTGGCCTCCAAGCTCCTCCCCGGTTATGATTATGTTGATTATGATAACATTCCTGAGGACGGGAACGGCCACGGCACCCATGTAGCCGGGATCGCTGCCTCCGTTACCAACAATGGTGTGGGCATCGCAGGCGCTGCTCCACTCGCATCCATCGTTCCGCTCCGGGTACTGGATAACAAGGGGCAAGGAACGATAGGTAATGTCGGTAATGGGCTTGTCTTTGCTGCCAACAACGGTGTACAGGTTGTTAACCTGAGCCTTGGTGGGCCGATGGGAAATGCTTTCCTTCAAGCTGCCGTACAGTATGCTTGGGATCGAGGAGCTGTGATTATTGCCGCAGCCGGTAACGACAACACTTCTTTCCCAATCGTACCCGCCTCGTATCCCAACGTGATTGCTGTCGCTTCAACCAATCCCTCCGATCTCAAATCCAATTTCTCCAACTATGGTTCCTGGGTGGATATGGCCGCACCGGGTGATACCATACTATCCACATACCTAGGAGGTTCCTATGCCTACCTTAGCGGTACGTCCATGGCTGCCCCTCATGTGGCTGGAGTGGCTGCACTTCTCGCTGCACAAGGGAAAACAAATGCTCAGATTCGGGACGCGCTGTGTTTCGCTTCTGATCCAGTATCAGGCTCCGGGATCTACTGGACATATGGTCGACTGAATGCTTATCAGAGCTTGCAGGTGCCATAATACACCACCTACTATCGCTCATGATTGCACACAGGGCATATCCTTTCCATTTTTCACAAATAAAAAACGAAGGGACATCTGTAAGTAAGATGCTCCTTCGTTTGGTTAAAAAGTATTCGATGTTACACTTTTGCTGCCCAAAGCTCTATTTCAATTTTAATCTCTGGGAGACCTAACGCCGTAATATATCCAATCGTCATTGCAGGATAATCCGTACTAAATAATTGTCCCCACTCGGCATATAAGAAATCCCAATCGATTTCCTCGGTTGCCCATACGTTCACTTTGATAATATGTGCAGCATCTAAGCGCTCAGATTCGAGCACTGTTTTAATATTATTAAATGTATTAGTGACTTGCTCATTCAGACTCTCTGGAAAGAGTCCATTATGATCTGCTCCAATTTGACCCGAAGTCACAAATAACTCTGCATTCCTCGGGATTCTTGTAATATGCGTGTACTGACCTACAGGAGCTGGCATATTTTCTGGATTTGTTCTAGTAATTTTGTCAATATTCATCTGGATTACCTCATCATTCTTAAGATTTTTCTGCGTTATTCCCTAGTTTTCCTCCGATTTTGGGCAGACTTCACCCTTGGAATAGATTCTAGAAAAAGACAGCAGTGGAGTATCCATATCCCGAAGATATAAACGCAAGTGATTTTTTCTTCATGAGTGGATGCTCCTCCCTTCTTAAGTGACAAGATTCTCTTAATTTTTCTATTATATCTGAAAGCCACATCATGGGTCAAATTCATCACCTCATAAACAAAGAGCAATCCCGTAATAACGAGACTGCTCTTTGTTTATTCTATAGCGTTGGACACCTTGTATCAGAAATATTGTGCGCCATTACTCGCAATGACATCTTGGTACCAGTGAAAACTCTTCTTTTTCACTCTGCGAAGTGTACCCGTACCATCATTATTTCGGTCTACATAGATATAGCCATAACGTTTCTTCATCTCTCCGGTACCCGCACTGACCAGGTCAATCGGTCCCCAGCTTGTGTAACCTATGAGCTCTACACCGTCTTGAATCGCTTCAGCCATCTCGGCAAAATGACTATTCAAATATTCGATGCGATAGTCATCTTCTACGGAGTCATTGTCTAACAACACATCGGTTGCTCCAAGTCCATTTTCTACGATAAACAAAGGTTTGCCATAGCGGTCATGCAGTTGATTAAGCGTAATTCGAAGCCCCTTAGGATCAATGGTCCACCCCCACTCGGAAGCTTGCAGATAAGGGTTCTTCACCGAACCAAATACATTGCCTTCTGTCGAATCTTTCAAAATCTCAGGGTCTGTACTGGTGCACCGGCTTGCATAATAGCTAAAACCGATATAATCGACCGTGTTCTGCATCAAGATATCTGCGTCTTCCGGTTGCATGTCAATCCGAATGTCATTTTCCCTGAAAAATCTTTTTGTATAACCTGGATATGCTCCCTTCGACTGCACGTCGATGAAGAAGAATGACTCGCGATCTTTCTCCATGGCTTTCCATACATCATCCGGATTAGAGCTGTATGGATACACCATTCCAGCGGCTAACATACATCCAATCTGTGCATCCGGAATGATCTCATGACAAGCCTTAACAGCAAGTGCACTCGCTACCAATTCATGATGTGCTGCCTGATACAGAATCTGATCTTTGTTTTCACCATCCTGAAGGACAATGCCCGCTCCAATATACGGAAGATGCAGCAACATGTTGATCTCGTTAAACGTCATCCAGTATTTCACTTTATTCTTGTATCGATTGAATAGCGTCGTCGCATATTTCTCAAAGAAACCAATCATCTTACGATTCTTCCAACCGCCGTAAGTTTCGACCAGATGTACAGGTACATCGAAATGGCAGATCGTCACGACAGGTTCAATGTTGTATTTTAATAACTCATCAAAGACATCATCATAAAATTGCAAGCCTGCTTCGTTTGGCTCCGCTTCATCGCCATTAGGGAAAATCCGTGCCCAGGCAATGGAAAGCCTGAGGCACTTAAATCCCATTTCTGCAAATAACGCAATATCTTCCTTATATCGATGATAGAAGTCAATGGCTTCATGTGAAGGATAGAATTCCCCTGTTTTTGGTTCATACGAATCCAGGTTACCCAGAGCAATATTCCATCGATTGGCACCAATCGGAATCAGATCTACCGTTGTTAAACCTTTGCCACCTTCCAGATAAGCACCTTCCAATTGATTCGCTGCGGTTGCTCCTCCCCAGAGAAAATTCTCCGGGAAGGCTGTAAACTTTTCATTCATCGAGGAGTTCCTCCTTAACCATCCTTAGTTAGAATTAGCTTAATACCGTGATCAATTTATCTTTCTCATGAACGGATGCATCTTTTGTTCCTACAACGTCCAGATAATTTGAAGTATTAGTGACAATGATCGGTGTAACCGTCTCATATCCTGCATCCTTAATCGCTTGCAGATCAAACTCAACAATCAGGTCACCTGCGTTAACACGGTCTCCATCTTTCACATGGGTTGTAAAATGTTGACCTTTCAGCTTGACCGTATCCTGTCCAATATGGATCAGCATCTCTACACCATCATCGCTTACAAGACCAATGGCGTGTTTGGTACGATATACGGTTTGAACAACACCTGTGATTGGAGATACCACTCTACCACTGGTTGGACGAATTGCAATCCCTTTACCCATGTGCTCTCCTGCAAACGTTACGTCATTAATTTCGTTCAGTGCAACAACTTCACCAGCCATTGGGCTGACGATTTCGTATCTGCTGTTCGGATTTGGATCAAGTACAGGTGCAGGTGCAGCTACTTTTTCTACCGGATCTTTGAATCCAACCACATACGTCAATACGAAACCAAGAACGAATGCAATCAATGAAGCAACTATAGCCATGTAGAACGCGAAGTCTAATCCTGTTTCTTTATTAATAAAAGTTGGATAACCGAATACGCCAAGTCCGCCAATCATGTATATCTTCGAACCTGCATAACCGAGAATACCGCCTCCGATCCCCCCAGCAATACAACTCATAATAAACGGTTTTTTCAATGGAAGCGTAACACCATAGATCGCAGGCTCTGTTACTCCAAATATACCGGAGATAAATGCTGGTACACTGAGTGTTTTTATTTTCGTATTTTTTGTTTTGAGTAATACGGCAAGTACAGCACCGATTTGAGCAAAAGAAGCAGCAAATGACATTGCGATAACCGGATCAGCGCCTGACGTACTAAGATTTAATAATGCAACCGGAACCAGTCCCCAGTGAAGTCCGAATAATACAAACACTTGCCATAGTCCACCGATAATCAATCCTGTAACAATAGGACTTAATTCATAAATATTAGTAGCTCCCGCGCCAATCAATTGTCCTGCCCATGTGGAGATTGGACCAATGACCAAAAAAGTCGCTGGAACAATTACAAGCAAGGTGAAAAAGGGAACAAGGAATGTGCTTACCACTTTCGGAATAACGTTCTTGAAGAATCTTTCTAATTTTACAGCTACAAATGTCGCTATAATGATTGGGATAACCGATGAAGCGTAGTCCATCAAGATAACCGGCATACCCAGGAACGTAATGTGGATAGGTGATTCAAACAATGTACCTGTAAACAAGGTGTACAGTGGATCTCCTGCCTTAAGACCGCCCAATGTCGGATAAACAAGAGATGCACCTATCGCCATACCCAGAAACGGTGAACCGCCAAACTTCTTGATTGCAGTGTAACCTAGGAAGATCGGGAAGAAGTAGAACAGACAGTCCCCCGTTGCTTTCAATAATTGATACGTTCCGGAATCCTGAGTTATCCAGCCAAAGGCTACAAACATCTCGTTAAAACCTTTGATCATACCTGTGGCAGCCAGCAAACCGAGTAGTGGTGTGAACACACCGGAGATCATGTCGATAAATCGGCTGAACAACCCTACTTTTTTGCCTGAGTTGTCCGTTTCCTCTTCCACTTGTCCTTCACTTGGGAAATTCCCTACTTTAACGACTGCTTTATATACATCCGGCACTTCGTTGCCGATAACAACTTGATATTGTCCACCACTTTGCATGACGGTAATAACACCTGGCAGATTTTTAAGTTCTTCTGTTTTGGCTACGCTTTCATT
This sequence comes from Paenibacillus sp. FSL M7-1414, assembly GCF_038003195.1. Classification (NCBI taxonomy): domain Bacteria; kingdom Bacillati; phylum Bacillota; class Bacilli; order Caryophanales; family Paenibacillaceae; genus Paenibacillus; species Paenibacillus sp. FSL M7-1414. The sequence continues at coordinate 4,120,704 of NZ_JBBOOS010000001.1, forward strand.
TTTCAGTTTAAACCGCAGTCTTGTTACGCAATGGAATACACTATTTACGTTCTCGCGACCACCTACACGTGCCAGAATGTCCTTAGCCAATTGATCGTAGTTGCTCATTGTAATTCTCCCTCTCTAAGTAGACTCCCCATGACTTTTGAAACAAATAAAACCTGAACCACTGAACATACACAACATACCGGATCGTCCGGAAATCAGTCGTGTTATTCAGCAATTCAGGTTTTGCCCTTAACGGTTGCAACCCTGTAAGGCTGTACACATTGGTATTTAGTTATTTAGATAACGAAAGTAAGTTACATTCCATACCCTCTGAACTGAGGATGGTCGGCATTGCCTGATTGAACAGTTACAACCCGATTAATGTATGCGCTTACTTCTTGAACTCATCATAGTACATCTGAACTACGTTTGCAACACTTATTTTTATTAATTTCACAAATACATTTTAGTGGCTGAAAATGAAAAAAAGAGACCACTTCAAAACATCAAAGTGGCCTCTATAAAGCTAATGTTCAGATTAATAAAATACGCACTAAAGCAGAATTAACCAATAACCGTAACCAATTTATCCTTTTCTTGCACTTCACGATTTGTTGTTGCAACCACGTCCAAATAATCAGCCGTATTCGTTACAATAATCGGTGTTACGGTCTCATAACCCGCCTCAATAATGGCCTGCAGATCAAATTCAACGATCAGATCGCCAACACTCACACGATCCCCATCTTTCACATGTGCAGTGAAATGTTGACCTTTGAGCTGTACTGTATCCTGACCGATATGGATCAGAATCTCTACACCTTGATCATCTACAAGTCCAATTGCATGTTTGGTACGGTAAATCGTCTGTACCACACCATTAATCGGGGATACAACTCTCCCACTGGTTGGGCGAATAGCAATCCCTTTACCCATATGTTCACCAGCAAATGTAGCATCATTAATTTCTTGCAAAGGAACCACCTCACCCGTCATCGGGCTGGCAATTTCGTAGCGATTGTTTGGATTAGGCTCAAGTGCAGCCTTCTCTTCTTTTACTGGCTCTGGAGCCTGTTTGGCAGCCTCTGGATTAGCAGGATCTTTGAATCCTACAAAATAAACGAGAACAAAACCTAGTACAAAAGCAATGATAGTGGCAATCATGGCCATCCAGAATTCATAGTTGATCCCTTCTGTGGGACTAATTAGCGCTGGAACACCAAAGATTCCTGAAGCAAATACAAACATTTTGGAACCTGCAAATCCAATAATACCACCAGCGGTTGCAGAAGCAATACAACTCATAATAAATGGTTTCTTCAATGGCAAAGTAAGGCCATAAATAGCAGGCTCAGTTACACCAAAAATCCCGGACACAAAGGCAGGAACACCTAGTGATTTGAGTTTGGTATTTTTCGTTTTAAGCATAACGCCAAGAACGGCACCAATCTGAGCAAAGGAAGCAGCAAACATCATGGCCAGAATCGGATCTGCTTTCAGTGTGGACAGATTGAGCAACATAATTGGTACGATACCCCAGTGTAACCCGAAGATCACCAATACTTGCCACAATCCACCAACAACAATACCGGTTACCAACGGACTCAAGTCATAGATGCCCGATACCCCGGCACCAATCAGCTGACTTGCCCATGTCGCAATTGGACCAATCAAGAGGAATGTTACAGGGACAACAATCAGAATTGTAAAGAATGGCGTGAGGAACGTTCTCACAACAGATGGAATGATCTTTTTGAAGAACGCTTCTACCTTTGCTCCAAAATAAGCAGCAATAATAATCGGAATGACGGATGAGGAATAACTCATCAAGATAACGGGAATACCCAGGAACGTGATATGAATCGGTGATTCAAACAATGTGCCTGCAAACAGCGTATAGAGCGGTTCCCCACCACTAAGGCCGGATAAGGTCGGATATACTAGTGATGCTCCGATGGCCATCCCGAGGAATGGAGATCCACCGAATTTTTTCATAGCTGTGTAACCCAGGAAGATTGGGAAGAAGTAGAACAGACAGTCTCCTGCAGCATTCAACAATTGATATGTTCCTGAAGCCGGGTCCAGCCATTCGAGAGAAGCAAACATGGACAGGAAACCTTTGATCATCCCTGTTGCAGCTAGTAATCCGAGAATTGGTGTAAATACACCTGAGATCAAGTCGATAAACTGACCCAGAAGACTCTCTTTTTTACCGGAAGATTCTGAATCATCATTTGAGACTGGTTCATCCGCATTCATATTACCCACCTGTAACAAGGCTTTATAGACATCAGACACTTCGTTACCCACAACGACCTGGTATTGCCCCCCACTTTGCATTACTGTTATGACTCCAGGCAGATTTTTGAGTTCGTCTGTTTTGGCATTATTGTCATTTTTTAATTTGAAACGAAGTCTGGTCGCGCAGTGCACCACGCTGTTAATGTTCTGTTTTCCACCAACGCCAGACAGAATGTCCTTGGCTAATTGCTCGTGTTTCATGAAGTCTTTTCTTCCTTTCTGGCTAGACACGGATTCGGAGCATATTGGAGAGAATAAAAAAACCTGAACATCTGAATGTATGGAACATCCGGTTAACGGTATGTTCTGTCATTCAAGCGTTCAGGTTTTGCCCTAGTGGTTGCAACCCTGCAAGCTGATCTATGGGATTATTCAGAAGTTGCATTCACAACTCTCTCAATATGAATCGTTAAGTACATTAATTCTTCGTCAGTTAGTTGATACGTGTAGTTGCTTTCAATGAATTTCTTGATTTTCTCCGAGCACTTGTGCGCTGCTGGATACTTTTTCTGAATCATCAGGAACAGTTCATCATCGTTGTTGCTCTTGTAATGTTTTCCCTTCACCAAACGTTGGGCGAAAAACTTCAAATGCGTCACAAAGCGATAAAATGTCAGTGAGTTCTCATCAAAATCAATCTTGAAATGATACTTGATGATTGTCAAGATTTCCTGCATGACCTGCGTCATACTCTTGATGTTGGGCATTTCCTCGTTCAAAGCTGCATTGACAAAGTGAAGCGCCATAAAACCGGCTTCGTCCTCGGGCAAGATCACACCAAACTGATCACAGATCATATTGAGCGCTTCCATTCCGACTTCATATTCCTCTTTGTATAACTGCTTTGTCTCCCAGATTAAACCGTTGCGTATGGGCAGATTCTTGCGATACCGCTCAATGGCAAAGTGAATATGGTCTGTGAGATGTAAGTAAATGCTCTCATTTAATTTCTTGCCAAGTTTTAATTTGGCGTAAGCGATGATTTCCTCGGATACTTTCATGTATTCCAGAGGAATGCTTGAGATTAATGCCTTGAAGTTTTCCTGAATATCTTCATTCTGTAAAGTAAATATCTTGTCGATATGCTGCTCGGAAACCATATCACCCGCCCGCTTCTGATAAGCAATCCCACGGCCAATGATAATAACTTCCTGTTCGTCATTCATTGCAACTACAGCATTATTGTTCAGCACCTTCTCGATTTTCACTTTATCACTCCAATATACAGAAAAAGACAAACCAATCCCTTTTCTCAAGGTATACGGCTTTGCCTGATTCAACAGTTACAACCCGATATGTTGTACGCGCTTCCCTCATAATATTACATATTTCTACACAGTGCAACAAAAAGTTAATATCGAATTAGCATGACTCCTGATCTAGGTAAATATACTCACAGGAGTGAGCAAATCAAGAATTATTTTACAGAAATTCACGGTTTATTGTTTTTGCTTTCTTTCTCCAGCTCTGCTTCGATTCTTCGATTAATCATGTTCATTTCTTCTGAACTCAAACGATCGACATCTTTAAATTGCTTATCCATCTCGTACTCTTTCGCCTCACCTTTGTTCATTAACCCCAGATGATTTTTGATATCCCGGACATCTTCACGCATATGCATCGTCTGACGGTAATGATCTATCACAAGTGCGAAAACAATGCCCCCAGCCAAAATCGGACCGAATGGGATCAGATAACATAGAACAAGTCCTATGAGCAAAAATATAACAAAGTACATGATGTAGTGCCCCTCTCATATAAAGTATCTACTTTGCTAAGTTAGACGTTTCTCAGATTACAAATTAAATCGTTTCTGAATTAACTTTGCCACTTCATCCGGGCTCTTGTGTGTGTTCTCAATCCGTATGTAGTGTTCATGTGTGATTTCTCCCGGTTCCGAATTCAATCGATAATGCTTCATCGTATCTAGCAAATCTCGCTCAGACCACGCAATGTCACGCTTGGTTGGTTTATGTAACAGACGATGCGGACTTTTATTGCGCTCTAGTCTTTCTGATGCATCAGCCTCCAGTTCCACATAACAGACCTGTCCTCCATTAGATGTAAACAACTCACTGATCTTACGGATGTATTCACCATCTGACTCCGCGTCCAAAGCCCACACAAATGTAAAAATCAGACCCGGCAAATCACTCTTTGCCACTTCTTCAAAAATCTCCTGCCGGAACAGACTCACCAGTCTTTTGCCTTGTGGTGTACCATAGCTGAAATAAGGAGACACCAATTCAATGGTCATATGGTTATGAAACAATTTAAGCTTTGTTATCTTCTCCAGTTCTTGCCCAACCGTCATTTTGCCCACAGCCTGCGGACCAAAAATAATCACCAATTTCATTTGATCACTCCTGACAAGGTGGTGTTCATTCCATTAATTCAATTTTATGGACATTAAACTCTATAATACCTTCTTTAGGGCAAATAAAAAAGAGGTTTCAAGTGATTCCCTCAACGGGTGAGGGCTTGAAAACTCTTATCTTAAATGAAATATGTTTATTTTAACTTAACGTCCAATCAGTACCCATCCCCACTTCATCCGGCGCAAACCCATCGCACAGATCCATGAGATCAGGAGCGCCACAATATAAGATAGTATGATGCCCACGCTGAAGTGCCGAGCCAGTTCATCTGTGAATTCACGTCTCCAGAAGAGCAGTACGAGTGGATGCATTAAAAACACACCGAACGCAACTGTACCCAAGGAGTCCAGAACACGCGTAGCTTTCCGAAACTCGGTATGTTTTCCTGTGCCGATTCGTTCACTAAAGATCAGTAGGAGCAGGCAGGCTGACAAGGTAAACAGATTACGGAACAGGAACAGCACGGTATAAGTAATAACCGGGTATGCAGCAAAAGCGGTTTTGATAAAAGCATTACCATATATAAAAATGGCACCTCCACCTAACAACGCAGCTATGAGCACATAACGGTGAGTATACAGTTTGTTCAATGCCCACTCAAAGTTCAACCCAACCCATGCGCCAAATCCAATCACGATCAGATAACTGGGTAACAAACTTCCTGTCCGTTCGAAGTGAAACTGCAAATGTAGTGCATAGAAGATCGCTTGGCCCGCAATAAAGAATAATGGCAAATACCGATTAAACAAACGGTGGCGTGTAAGGGACAGAAGCCATGGAAAAACGATATAGAATTGAAGAATAATCAGAAAAAAGTACAAGTGTGTATGAGCGGTTCCCATCACTAATTGTTTGGCAAATTGAACACCATGGGTCAAAGGTTCTTTGCCCGCAAGCAACTGTTTAATGGCAAAATAGATAAGGGACCACACCACATAGGGTACAAATACATTAAATAAACGCTTCTTATAAAAAGCGAGCATCCAACCCTTCTCATTCACCTTGGAGCTGTAGTTGTAGAACAAGACCAGGGAGGACAGGAACAGAAACGCTGGAACGGCAAATTGCAAAAACGTGTTCCAGAAATAATACACATCATGATCTAATGTATGCTTGGGGTAATGCGCAACTGCTGTTGAAGTTGCATGAATAGCTACCACTGCCATGATGGCAAAAGCACGATAGAGATCCAGATACTCAATTCGCCGGGGCCGATTAACCGGTTGATTCATAAAGATAACCTCACTTGTGCCTGATATGGGATGATAGTTTCCGGCCGCAATCCAGATTCTATGCTTCATTTTAATCAGCACACGAGGGTAATACAATCATAATCCATATTATTTTCGTTTTATTTCATCATTATTCTGCATTATTCGACATTCTCTATCCAGAATCGTTCAACAACGTTGCCATTGGACTCCACATAGTCTTCATCCCGAATGCCACCATTTCGAAGGATAACCCTTCTGGAAGGCTCATTAACCGCATCACATACGACCAATACTTTGGAAATTCCAAGCTCTCTCGTTTTCTCCAGAGAAAGCCTGAGAATTTCGGAACCATAGCCATTGTGCCGCTCGCCCGGACGAATACCATAACCAATATGTCCTCCACTATTGAACAATTTATCGTTAAGCTCATGCCTTATATTCACAGCACCCACGATTTGTTGACTCTCCGTGACCAGCCAGTATGTACTGTCTTTGACCCAGTGTTCCGGGATGTCGATCCCTTGTTCATTGCCCTGCAAAAATTCCAACATCTCATCGAAGGCATAAGGATCTTTGGAAATGACCCAAGGTACCATCAATTCTCCACTTCTGACCCAGTCTTCATAAAATGCCAAATATGCTTCCTTATATGCTCGTGATGGTTTAATTAATCTAACTTGTTCTTTCCCCATGGTCATTACATCCTCCCAACAGATATTGATACTGCCACGTTCTCTCTTCCAGGACACGACGTTCTTGCTCTTCCATCAAACAGTCATAAAAGACAGCTTTCACTGCATACGTTGCGGCATGCACCGCATGGTCTTTCACATGGGCCGTTGCAGCTGCGTGTCCCGCCGCACGAGATGCAGCAGAGGCAGCGACATGATCGGCTTCCCGTGCAGCAGCATGAGCTGCAAAAGCCGCCTTTCGAGCATCAACCATGGCAATCTCTCCACGGATCCAACCTCTTCCTGCATTAATGGCATCACGGGCGCGTAGATCCTCCGTCTTCTTCTCAGATATATACAAGACACGTGCCGCACACTCCGCAGCCCAACAGGCCAATGTATGGTGATCCTGTTGCTTAGCCAAATCCTCTATTTCGCGGCGCAAAGGCGCATCTTTAAATGCAGGTTTTGCCATGATCATGCTCCTTTCATTGTTCAAATACTACAAATTCACTCTCAGACAAGTTCCAAAAAGGACCTGCGTGTGTGCAGATCCTCTTCAGGTGTACCTCTTACCGCTTATTCTATCATTATACGGGCTCTGTCAATGTAGCCTCCTGAACATCCCGATCCTTTTTCGCATCCGTGTCTTTGTACGTAAATTGGTAGCTTCCAGATCCAAGTGTGACTTCAACATCGTCTCCAATGTTTTGAATATCCTGAACTCCACTTATCTGATCCAACGGTTTCCCTTGTTCCAGAACGATCTGTGCACCTGTTCCAGGAAGACGTACCGTACCTCTCGTGTTGGCGGGAATATGTACCCGTATCTCCATTTCACCATCCGCCAACCGGTGCCAGCTTGAAGCAACTTGACCATACATCGTCTCCAGACTCGCTTCCACCCAATCCAGTCCAGGTCCGGGTTGCGGCTCGATATGCACCATTCGGAATCCTGGCTGATGTTCATCGGACCGAATGCCAGCAACATAACGATACAACCATTCTCCAATCGCACCGTACGCATAGTGGTTAAATGAGTTCATATCAGCACTCCAGAGACTGCCATCCTCTTTGATCCCATCCCAATGTTCCCAGACAGTCGTTGCGCCTTGAGTCACCTGATATAACCAGGACGGATAATCCTCTTGAAAAAGTAATGTATATGCCAGGTCATGAAGACCCGCATCACTCAATACCGGATTCAGATAAGGTGTACCCACAAAGCCTGTAGTAAGATGATTGCCCGCCTCTTTCACGAGTTTTGCCAATTGATCGACAGCACGAGTTCGGGCAGTGGCGTCCAGCAGGTCAAATTGAAGCGCAAGAACATGTGCTGTTTGCGTAGGAATAGCAATTTTGCCGGCTGGAGTCACGAATTCATTTCTAAACGCATGAACAATGTTTGTATGCAACTCCTTGAAATATTCAGCATCGTCTGTCTTTCCAAGTACCTCAGCTGCTTTTTGAGTTAACGAGACCGAATAGGCATAGAATGCTGTTGCCACATAATCCGTGTCCGTTGCGCCAACATAACTATCAGGCTTGGAGTCCAGTCCCAGCCAATCGCCAAAGTGGAATCCCGTGTTCCACAGATACGGATTGTCACCCTGCACATGAATATACTCGATCCACTGCTTCATACTCTCATATTGTTCGGCCAATAATCTGGCATCCCCATACATCTCATAGATGGTCCAAGGACAGATAACTGCTGCATCACCCCAAGCGGCGGAAGAATGACTGGTGTCTCCCCACCCTTCTGAGGTGGAACTTCTCAGATCCGGAACGAAGAATGGAATACCGCCATCTTCTCCCTGATCCGCTTCCAGATCCCGCAGCCATTTCGTAAAGAAGGGAGCCGTATTCATCAGGTAGGAGGACGTGCGGACAAACATCTGTGCATCCCCGGTCCATCCGAGCCGTTCATCCCTCTGTGGACAGTCTGTCGGCACATCCAGGAAATTCCCCTTTTGCCCCCACAATATATTGTGATGCAGTTGGTTTACCAGCGGACTGGAGCATGAGAACTGACCTGTTGGCTCCATATTTGAGTGCAGCACTATTCCGGTGAATTCATCCAGACGAATGTGTTCCGGAAAGCCAACCAGCTTCACATAGCGGAACCCTTGGAACGTAAAATGTGGTTCAAATGATTCCACGCCATCCCCCTTGCACGTGTAGCGAATACACTGCTTGGCGGCGCGAAGATTATCGGTGTAAAAGTTGCCTTCATGATCCAATATCTCAGCATGGTGCAGCTCAACCGTCTGACCCGTCTCACCTTGAATGCTGAATCTCACCCATCCCACCATATTCTGCCCCATATCTATTACACGATCTCCCTGTGGGGTTGTTAACAAAGCGATTGGCTGTAGCTGTTCTACTTGGGTGACGGGTACATTCTCCTGCGCAACGATGATATCTTTGGGATGCTCCAGTACGTTCACGGGTGACCAATTCGTCTGAGATGAATCCGACCAATCGGACTCCATTCGTGCATCATACATCTCCCCCATATAGATGTCCGACATACGAATGGCACTTGGAGCAGCCGTCCACTCCCCATTGGAGAGAATACATTCCTCCGATCCATCTGCGTATTTCATATGCAATTCCAGCAGCAATGCGGAAGTTGAACCAAATATCTCCCGTTCTTTGTTCCAGCCAAGATACCCTCGGTACCAGCCATCACCCAGATAAGCGCCTAATATGTTCTGCCCATCCTGAAGTAGATGAGTTACATCATAGGTTTGATATTGTAATCGCTTACGATAAGAGGTCCAACCAGGTGTAAAATAATCTTCTCCTACTCTTGTGTTGTTCATATGCAACTCGTATAATCCAAGTGCTGTAACATATATGCGGGCAGAAGTAACAGGTTGTTTCACATTAAACTGCTTGCGCATACGCGGGCATGACGTATCTCCATCATCTGATGGTTGAGCTGTGATCCATTCTGCTTGCCACTTGTTATGACTATCCATAAGCCCCATCTCGAAATAAGCCGATTCGGACCAGCCCGAATCATTTCCTGCATCATCCCATGCCTGAATCCGGTAATAGTATCGCGTCTGTGGAGAAGGCTGAAAATGGTTTAATTCCACATGTATGGATTGATCCGTACTTATCTCGCCAGAATCCCATGCAATTCCATCAAAATCTTCCGTCAATGACAGCTGAATCTGGTAAGCGGATTGCATGCAGCTCCGACGATCGGATTGCAGCTGCCAGCTTAAACGCGGTGATTTGACATCAAGGCCTATCGGATTAATTCTATACTCACAGCGAAGGTGACTAACGTTGAACATTAGCAGATCGTCCTTTCCATCTTGGCTTCCCATTCGGGGTTACGATATAATTATATCGATCCTGTTGCCCTAAATACCCGGTAATCAGGACTATTTCATCCGGTGATTCAGCCATCTGTGCGAGGAGGTTGCTTGTGAATTCATCTGTACAACTCATGAAAAGTGAATACTTTCTGCATAATCATTTGCAACTTTTTGTCAATCGTTGCTCTGAAGATTTTGTGCTTCCTTTTCACGCACATGATTTTATTGAATATAGCTACGTTGCCGAAGGAAAGGGCTTTCATCATATCGGTGAAGATGTCATTCCGGTGACAAAGGGGATGCTGTTTGTCATTCCTGTCGGCGTTCCTCATGTCTTTCGTCCTGTCAGCACCAACGTAACCGAGCATCCGTTAATTATATATAATTGCTTATTTAATGCTGAATTGATCCACACGCTGACAGCAATCATTCAGGAAAAAGAAATCATTCAACATCTGATGGATCTGGAACAAAATCAGGTTCCTTATATATCCGTTGTGGATCACAACGACCGGATTGAAGAACTAATGGTGAAGCTGTACCGTGAATCCTCCGTTCCGGGAATCGGTTCGTCTACCATGTTATACACCTTGGTAAGCCAGTTGGTATTGATGACCTACAGACAACTTTATCAAAAGGAACATGATGAAGAGAATCATTCCACCGGTTTTGATTACATTCTTCATTATCTCAAACAACACGTAAGCACTCGTATTCGGATGTCTGATCTGGTCCGTGTATCAGGCTGGAGCGAGAAGCAAATTGGACGAATGTTTCTGCGACATACCGGTCAGACCTTTAGCAGCTATCTGCAACACCTGCGTATACAAAAAAGCTGCGAACTTCTAAAGGGTTCACAGCACAAAGTCAGTCTGATTGCCGAGCTGGTCGGATATCGGGATATGGATTCATTCTATGCTGCATTCAGAAAAATAACAGGCGAAACACCTCTCGCCTATCGCAAAAAATCCAGAGCATAGCACTCTGGACAATAAGATTTACTTTCAGACACCAACAACTTGTAACACTTCATCTATGTATGCCTTGGCCTCTTTCCATGAAGACATCAACGGAAAGTTGTATCGCTCACGCTCCTGTATATTCCACGGATGTGGGATACAGATGACCTTTTTGCCGTCCTCATGCGCGGGGATCAGGTTATGTGCTCCATCATCAATGAGCAGATCGAAACCGAGCAAGTTTTTTCTTTTGCATGTAATAAACTGTTCTGCGGTTATAAAAGGCATATGCTGCTGAAGCCAGTTCCACTTCTCAACGACTGTTCTTGGTTCTGCTGCCGTCACAACAATCACATCATAAGCATCGTTCAGCTTTCGCATCTCATCTACAACATATTCGTCGTATAACTCCAATTCCTCGAACAGACCCGGCCGACCATAAAATACATCATGCGTGCTCTCTGGATGACGCAAATGGGATGTATCCCAATGAATCATATCCTCGTAGCGCAACGGATGGGTCGGGAAGTTGAGGTTGTTGTGATATATAGCCCGCTTGACCAGATGACATATCGTGTCATCCATATCTACAGCAATAATAGGCTTCTTCATGGTTATCCCTCCCCCAATACGATCACAGTATACCATCCAGAATGTTATGTAGTCATCTTTTTTACCTTGAAATGCCAATAGCGTTGATGAGAATTCTACCTGATTATATTAAAAAGGCGCCCCGGCGCCGTAATACCAGCTACGCCCGGGGTGCCTTTATAGATTAATCTATTCCAAGTTCTCGCCATTCGAGGCAATGACTTTTTGGTACCAGCCAAAGCTCTTTTTCTTATACCGATTTAATGTGCCTTGTCCCTTGTCATCCTGATCCACGTAGATCACGCCATAACGCTTGGACATTTCCGAAGTGGATGCACTGATGATATCAATCGCTCCCCAGTTGGTATATCCCATCAGGTCCACACCATCCATAACGGCTTCTTTCATTTGTGTGATATGTTTTCTCAGATAATCAATCCGGTAATCATCGTTGATGGAACCGTCTGCTTCAACGGTATCTTTGGCACCAAGGCCATTCTCCACCACAAACAGTGGCAATTGATAACGGTCATACAGCTCTTTCAATGCCACGCGCAGGCCGATCGGATCAAGCTGCCAGCCCCACTCTGTACGCTCCAGATTCGGGTTCTTAATTGTACTGTACAGGTTGCCTCCAGTTACTCCATATTCCTCTGGGTTCACTGCGGACACCAAGGATGTGTAATAACTGAACGAGATGAAATCAACCGTGTGCTCACGCAGGATCTGCTCGTCCCCAGGTTCCATGGCAATGGTAATCCCGTTCTCTGCCCAATACCGAGCCATAAACGTTGGATAACTACCACGAACTTGTACATCCGTATGCAACAGGTTCAGCTGGTTATCGATCTGTGCTTGTAGCACATCCTCTGGCTTCGACGTCGCCGGGTAGTGAATCATACGCGCAAGCATACATCCGATCTGGATGTTCGGGTTAATCTGACGTGCCTTTTCTGTCACCAGGCTGCTGGCTACAAATTGATGATGAAGTGCCTGATAAGAAGCCTGCATCGTGTTCTCAACCCGGTCTTCAATAATACCGCCACCTGTGAACGGTTCAATAATGGTTGTATTAATCTCATTAAACGTCAACCAGTATTTTACCTTGTCCTTGTATCGATTCATCACGGTTTCCGCATATCTCACAAAGTGTCCAATCACTTCGCGGCCAGCCCAGCCGTTATATTTCAGGACAAGTGCCATAGGCATCTCATAATGCGAGAGTGTTACCAGTGGTTCGATATCGTATTTCCGGAGTTCATCGAACACTTCGTCATAGAAGCGCAATCCCTCTTCATTTGGCTCGGCATCATAACCATTTGGGAAAATACGCGGCCAGTTGATGGACAGACGGAATGTCTTGAAGCCCAGCTCGGCGAACAATGCAATATCCTCTTTGAACCGGTGATAAAAATCAATCCCGTAACGCTTCGGATAACCTTCTGCACTGTGATGTGCCATTGCTTTCTCAACCGTTGCACTGGTAACATGCATCAGTTCTCTAAGGTTGGTGTAGTCCTTTTTCTCAAAATAAGGAACCATGTCGGCTGTCGACCATCCTTTACCACCAGCGTCGAATCCACCTTCAGCCTGGTTAGCGGCAATAGCGCCGCCCCATAGAAAACCTTCCGGAAACCCTTGTCGATTAATCATTCGAATCTCTCCTTCTTTTGTTGATATTGTTAGTCCTAAGACGGACAGTTTAAATCTCAGCTTTCAAGACGTCTTCACCCATCGTGATTTCGCCCAATTTCACAGGTAGAACCTGCTTGTAATCAGCCGTATTGGTAACAACCATAGCGGTTGTGATGTCGTATTCTTTTGCAATCTCGGCCAGTTCAAACGTGAGTAATTTGTCTCCAGCCTGTACACGTGCTCCTGTAGCAACATGTGCATCAAAATACTGTCCACGCAGCTTCACCGTGTTAATTCCAACATGAATCAGCAATTCCATTCCGTTATCACTGCGGACAACGATCGCATGTTTTGTTTTGAACACATTCATGATGGTACCTGTCACTGGAGAGACCAATTCACCCACCGTTGGAACAAATGCCACACCTTTACCCATCAATTCATCACCAAATGTTGGATCATTGACTTCTTTGAGCGGGATGGATTTACCTGTCATCGGTGCAACAGCTACTGCATCACTCGTTGGTGTTGGATCGCCCATGTCGTCCACATTTACGGTTGTAGCATCGTTGGAAACAACTTTCGCTGGTGCTGTAGAAGCACCCGGTGAGAATTGAGCCAAAGCCTCTGCGTCTCCTTCTTCTTCCTTGATACCAAATATCGTAGACATGATTGCACCCACGATAAAGGCCAAAATCATACCCCCAAAGGAATACCAGAAGGTTTGTCCGATCAGGGAAGGAAGTCCTGGCAGACCACCGTTACCCGCAAGTACATACGCTTTCGCGCCAAAAGCAAGGGCGAATCCGCCACCCACTGCACTACCAATCATCGCTGCGGCAAATGGTTTTTTATACTTCATGTTAACCCCGTACATAGCTGGCTCCGTTACACCCATGAGTGCGGTGAAACTCGTTGACAATGCCACGGTTTTGAGTTTTTTATCTTTTGCCCGGAAGAATACGCCGAGTGTTGCACCAGCCTGACCCATATTGGAGATAAAGGTTAATGGTAAGAATTTATCGAAGCCCAGTGTAGCGATATTACTCAGGATGATCGGCACAAGTGCATAGTGCATTCCTGTCATAATAATGAGCGCCATCGCGCCGCCAAGAACAATACCTGCAATCAATCCGCCTTCATTCAGCAGCCAGTTGATGCCGCCAGACAATCCACTACCTACAAATGTACCCAATGGGCCGATCGCAATCAGCGTTACCGGAACCATAACAAGTAAGGTAATCAGCGGCACAAGTAGCAGCTTGAGTGCAGCAGGGATAACACGGTCAATCCATTTCTCGACATAGGACATCAACCATACTGCAAGAAGAATTGGGATAACCGACGAGGCATAACTTACTGCCGTAACCGGGATTCCCAAAAATCCAACTGATTCACCGCTAGATAACAATGCTGTCATGTCTGGATACATGAGTGCCGTACCTAGTGCAATCGCGACAAACGGGTTACTGCCGAATTTACGAGCAGCGCTGACTGCAATCAGTAAAGGCAGGTAGTGGAATACGCCGTCACCAATGGCTGAAAGAATACGATACGTATCCGTTCCGGCAGACATCCAACCTACGGATACAAATAGTGCAAGTAATCCTTTGAGCATACCTGCCGCGGTAATCGCTGGGAGCATCGGCGCAAAGACACCTGCAATTGTTTCAAAAATTTTCAGCACGACATTTTGTTTTTTATCCGACTTTGGCTCTTTGTTTTCTGTAGTTTGCTGGATTGCCGGATTTTCCTTTACCATGGCATCGAATACTTTTGCCACATCATTACCGATAATGACTTGGAATTGATCGCCGGAAATATTCGTTCCCATGACCTTATCCAGTTTCTTGAGTGAGCCGTTATCAACTTTCTCGTTGTTTTTCAGATCAAAGCGCAAACGTGTGACGCAGTGATAAACTGAGTTAATATTGTTTGTTCCCCCAACGGCTTTAATGATTTCCTGCGCCGTTTCCTGATGTTTCATGATGTTTTCCTCCTCATTTTTCCAATAAAAAATACCCGAACGAATCTAGCGCATATGGATGGCGCCATCTCATTCGGGTATTGCCTGATTGAACAGTAACAAGCCCATAGGATATCCAGTTGTAATTTGATTCTATTGCGTGGACTTTTCGTCCCGCTTGGTTTTCATCAAACGTTCCAGATGGAGCGTTAGATATAACTGCTCAGAGTGAGTCATGTCATACTGATAGTTCTTATGGATAAAAGTCTCGATCTTGCCAATACATTTGAATGTCTCCGGATAGTTTTTCCGAACCACTTCATATAAATACTCCTCAGCATCATCATGTGAAGAATGGGTAATGACACGCTGACAGAAATATTTCAAATGGGTGATGAAGCGGAAATAATTGACGCTATCTTCATCCAATTCGACGTTGAAGTGATATTTGATGATATTCATGATCTCCTGCAACAGCTGCATCAGATGGGTGACATCGTTCATGGAATCATTCACTTCCGCATTGATGAAATGTAAGGCAATATTACAGATTTCATCTTTGGGAAACTCAATATCCAGTCTTTCCTTCAGCAAGGTCAGTGCTTCTCTGGCCACATCGTACTCCGCCTTATAGAAGTGCTGAACTTCCCAAGAAAGTGGATTACGAGTAATCATTCCTTTTTCCAAGCGTTGAACAGCAAAGTGAATGTGATCAGACAGCGAGACATAGATCCCGTCACTGATGGTTTTGTTCAATTGCGTTCGTGCCAGTGTCACAATATCATCTGTTGCCTGCAGAATCTCAATCGGCACTTCAGCTACGATGGATTTGAATTTCTCATAAATTGATGCATCCTGAAGACGAAATACCTTCTCAATCCGCTCTTCATCAATCTCATCGCCTGCTTTGAACTTAAATCCGATACCCCGGCCGAGGATCAGTAGTTCCTGATTTTTGTCATCCACGGTACTGACAATATTGTTATTAAATATCTGTTTAATAATCATTATGGACCCACCTGGTTTTTTTTGAGGAATAAAAAAGGGCAAAACCAAAACAGAAATAATAAAATCATTTCCATAGTGGTTTTGCCCGCATTACCGGTAACAAGCCTCGGATATAATTTATCATAACCTGAAAACGGTGTCAACCCAGAAATACTACTATTGCTATTCCACTTTTTTTAGGTCATATGAAACATTTACCTTTTATGTTATTTTGAATTGAGATATAACCTTTGATATCTAATAATATGACCCAAACTAATCAGGAGGATTCACTTTGAAAAAAATCACTTCATTTACCGCCGTCATTGCTGCCATCTCGCTATTGTTATCAGCGCCGCCCACCTTGGCTGCAAAATTCAATAACCTCTCGTTGATAGAGAATTACATATCCGCTGACCAGCTGGATCGGAAGACACAAAAACTTTTGAATGATGAAATAGTTAAACTCGTGGGGAAACAGAACATTCAATTCATCAAAATAGACACATCATTTGATCCGTGGGTCATTAACGGAACTATAGATGGAACTGGATTCGCAGATTTCACACAAAGATACGATCCTGATACAAATCATGTCGCGTCCACCCTTATCATGTATGATACCGCTGATCTCAATAAAGTCATGGATAATGCGCTGCGCCTGAAGCTTGATGCCTTCTTAAAAACATTTGAGGATGAAGATATCTTCATTAAAAGTGGTTTTTGGCGTTTCAAAGCCAATGATCAGGACCATGGACATTTACTCCAAAACTACTGGGTCATCTTTGGACCAAGTCAACAACTTTACATCGATGTGGACAAAGATAATCAAATGTCGGCAATTCTGCAATATAAAATCGATGATTCCTATGCCTGGATGACAAACATAGCACGAAATTCACTCAAAACACTTGGAATACCCTCAGTAAAAGCTTTTGATTACACCTTATTTACCGTAGAAGGAAAAGATATGTTATGGCAGTATAGGGATGACGACAATCTAAATTACGTACATATCGGCAGCAAGACCGGAAAGGTATGGAAAGTCACCAACGAATTAGGTATCAACTGGAAAAATGATGCTGATTTCAAAAAGTCTTTTGCCAAGCCCAAGCTCAGCAAAAACAAAGCACTATCTATCGCTGTACCTACAGTCAGATCTATATTTGGTATTGAGCTAAAAGGTTATTCCGTTCGTATCCAAGAGAACGAGTACACCTTCACGAAAAAAGGAGCCACGACGCTTATCGGTAAAATCAATACAAAAGGCGCATTTTATTCGTTTGAAGCCATTCCTTCAAAAGGGGTAAGAAACTAACTTACATAATAAAAAACAGGCGGCTTGAAGCGCCGATTTAAAATTGCATAAGAAATACTCCGCTTTATGACGACAGTAGATTTAATCTTGTCATCATAAAAGCGGAGCCGGTATCATCAATCTACGCTTGACGTGCTTATTAGGCAGCCCTTCTTTCGAAGGGCCTTTCATCATTGCTGGAACGTCACATTAATCTGTACAATCTCCGAACGACTACTAGTACGAATTGGAGGTCCCCAGAATCCAAATCCTGATGTTACGATGGAGTGCATAGAGCCCTTTTGCAGATAACCCCAATCGTTCTCATAAATGGCCTGTGTGATGAACTGAGCCGGTGCGATCTGACCACGATGGGTGTGACCAGATACGACCAGATCTACATTATTCTGCTCCGCAATATCCAGATCATACGGCTGGTGATCCATCATAAGTACCGGTTGGGTCAAATCAGTGCCTTGCATTAAAGTAGCTACTTCTGCCCGATCCTTCTCTGTTCGGTCTTTCCGACCAATGAGGGTGATCTTGTCATTCAGCACGATCTTGTCATCGTACAAAACTTGCATGTTGCTCTTCTCCAGCGCAGCAATCAGATCTTCAATCGGACCATCGAACTTATCGTGATTCCCGAGTGAAGCATAGACGCCGTATGGAGCCTGAATGTCACTGATAATATCGGCAATTCCGCTATTGAGGTACATATCCAGATTGTCATCAATAATATCTCCAGGATACAGCACCAGATCCGGCTTCAGTGCATTAATTTCCTCCACCATGCGTTTGGCATGTGCAGGGCCAGATAGAAGTCCAAAGTGCATATCGGCAGCCATGACAATGTTGAGCTTGTCTACACCTTCTACTTTTTTATCAATCTGGATATTATATGTTCTGACTACAGGGCTGTAAGCGTTGAAAATTCCGTAACCCAATGTGGACACTAACAGCACCAGCGTAACAACTCCCGCCCATTTCTGTGTGTGATGTCTTGGAATACGGGTTAATCTCAGCAACCACATCGTGAGGTGGACGACGGGCAGGATCAACAATAACAACGAGAAGATTGCCAGCCAGTAAGAACCGATGATACCGAGGAACGAAATGCTTCCAAATACCCGTGCCAAAATGAAGGAAACGGCAAGGAACACAATCGCTATAATATAAAACCATCGAAATCTGGCGGACACAACTGGTTTCATCCAACTCCAACCGCTCCAACCTATGTAGAACACTAATAAACCGTATACGACCAAAAACAATATACCTGCTAATACAAACATGCCCGGTCTAACCTCCACGTCAATAAGTTGTATTCTGAATTTTCATCACGGACACAGGTCCGTCTGAACAAGTATAACGTAGTTGAAGGGTCAGTTCATCTGTTTGCCAAACCCAGATTCGTACATTTTATTACAATTTGATGATATTCAAATTCGAACCATTAACGAGAAAAAGCATTCCCGCTGCCGCCCTGAATAGCTAAATTCAAGGGCAACTGCAGGAATGCTATATTTTCGGAATTAAAATTACTCGTTTGTGTCCATCCACTGGAAGTGGAATGAACCTTCTTTGTCCACACGTTTGAATGTGTGAGCACCGAAGTAGTCACGTTGTGCTTGCAGCAAGTTGGCTGGCAAACGTTCTGTACGGTAGCTGTCGTAGTAAGACAGTGCGCTGGAGAATCCAGGTACTGGAATACCTTGTTTTACAGCAGCCGCTATAACTTCACGCCATGCACCTTGATAAGATTCAACGATGTTTTGGAAGTAAGGATCCAAGAGCAGGTTTTTGAGTTCTGCATCTTTGTCATATGCTTCTTTAATGTTTTGCAAGAACTGCGAACGGATGATGCAACCACCACGGAAGATCATGGCAATGTTACCGTATTTCAGATCCCAGCCGTATTCATCGGAAGCTGCACGCATTTGTGCAAATCCTTGTGCATAGGATACGATTTTACTTGCAAACAATGCTTTACGCACGTTCTCGATGAACGCTTTTTTGTCGCCAGAGAATGCTTCAGTTGCTGGTCCATTCAGGATTTTGCTAGCTGCTACACGCTCGTCCTTCATCGCAGAGAGGAAACGGGAGAATACGGATTCCGTAATCATGGACAATGGAACGCCGAGATCCAGCGCACTTTGGCTTGTCCATTTACCTGTTCCTTTTTGTCCAGCCGCGTCCAGAATAACGTCAACCATTGGTTTGCCTGTTTCTGGATCGTATTTGGAGAAGATATCTGCCGTGATTTCGATCAGGTAGCTGTCCAGCTCCCCTTGATTCCACTCGGTGAAGATCTCATGCAACTCTTCAACGGAAACGTTCAATACGGATTTGAGCAAGTGATAAGCTTCACCAATCAACTGCATATCTCCGTACTCGATACCGTTATGCACCATTTTCACATAGTGTCCGGCACCGTCTGGTCCGATATATGTGCTGCAAGCGTCATCGCCAACTTTGGCAGAGATCGCTGTCAGGATCGGTTCTACCAACTGATAAGCACTTTCCTGACCGCCTGGCATGATTGCCGGGCCTTTCAGTGCGCCTTCTTCACCACCGGATACACCTGCTCCGATGAAGCGGAAACCTTTTTCTTCCAGTTCTTTACTGCGACGTTGTGTGTCAGGGAAGTAAGCATTACCTCCATCGATAATAATGTCGCCTTGATCCAGATGAGGAAGCAGTTGCTCGATCGTTGCATCTGTTGCTTTACCTGCTTGGACCATGATCAGAATTTTACGCGGAGACTCCAGGGATTCCACGAATTCTTCAATAGTGAACGCACCTGTCAGGTTTTTACCTTCTGCTTCTTTCAGAAGATCGTTCGTTTTCTCCGGGGAACGGTTAAATACCGCTACCGAGAAACCTTTGCTTTCAATATTCAAAGCCAAGTTTTTACCCATTACTGCCAATCCAATAACACCAATCTGTTGTTTACTCATTATGTCCTCCCAATACTCCATTATTTATATAGTAAGTTGAAACGAATGAATGGTTATAGATTATTGTACTGTTTTTTTCCAGTCAGCTGCAAATTTGTCCATACCTTGATCTGTCAGTGGGTGTTTGGAGATTTGTTCAATGACGGAGAATGGAACAGTAGCGATATGTGCTCCCGCCATTGCTACACGTGTAACGTGATCCGGATGTCTTACAGAAGCTGCAATAATCTGTGCATCCAGGTTATGTGTACGGAACAATTCAGCAATTTTGGTAACCAATTGTACGCCATCCTCGGAGATATCATCAAGACGTCCCAGGAATGGGGATACATATGTTGCACCAGCACGAGCAGCTAGAAGTGCCTGGTTCACAGTGAAGATCAACGTTACGTTGGTTTTCACACCTTTTTTGGTCAAGTAACGGCAAGCTTCAAGTCCTGCTAGTGTCATCGGCAATTTGATCGTGATGTTTTTGTCGCTGTTGTTAATTTTGATCAACTCGTCTGCTTGCGCGATCATTTCTTCAGCAGTAAGGGCATCTGGTGTCACTTCCGCAGAAACGGACTCCACTTCAGGTACCAAACGCAAGATTTCTTCAATACGATCTTCGAATTTCACGCCCTCTTTGGCTACCAAAGATGGGTTTGTTGTTACGCCAGATAATACGCCGATTTTGTATGCTTTTTGGATATCTTCCACGTTAGCTGTATCGATAAAAAATTTCATGATTAAATTACCTCCAGATATATTTTTTATTTTGGTTTAGAGATTCGCATTAACCGCCAAGGGTATGCTATTTGTAACTACAGACTCCTGATCCGCCGGCTCATCAAACCACCAGTGGTGACCTTCTTCTTCAAGCATAACATCTGATTCAACCGGTCCATAGCTACCCGCAGGATACAGGTGAAGTGGCAACAGATTTTCCTGGAATGCATCCAGAATTGGCTGCACCCATGCCCATGACAATTCTACTTCATCCCAGTGGGCAAAGAATGTTGGATCACCCAGCAAAGCATCACGAATCAGATTCTCGTAAGCTTCCGCAAGGTCACCTTTGTCCGGAGAAAGATCAATATGAACCGGTTTGAATTCACCTTTATTCTCAGGATCACTTGCATTCAGTTGCAATGTCATGCTCTGATCCGGACTCATCTCAATGACGAGCAGGTTTGGCTTGGAACCCTTGTTTTTCAGCACATTTGTCTGTCCTGAAGGTTCTTTGAATTCAATCACGATACGTGTTGATTTCTCCTTCATTCTTTTACCCGTGCGAATGTAAAACGGAACACCACGCCAGAAGAAATCATCAATTTGCAATTTGGCAGCAATGAATGTGTCATTCATCGTATTCTCGGCTACACCCGGTTCAGCAGTATACGCATTTACCGGTTTACCTTGAATGTTGCCTTCTGCATACTGTCCACGGATGATGTTTGCGCCCACAGTTTGTTTTTGTAACGGCTGGATCGATTCCATAATGTGTTTTTTCTTCAATCCAACTTTTTCGGAAGTACTGTTGTATGGAAGCTGAATCGCCATCATCATGAGCAATTGCAACATATGATTCTGGAACATGTCTCGCACTGCACCAACATGATCATAATAGGATGCACGTTCTTCGACACCTACAGTCTCATTCGCCGTAATTTGCACATTGGAGATGTAACGGTTGTTCCATAAAGCCTTCATGATTGGGTTACTCTGATGCAACGTCTCCAAACGCTGTACCATCGGTTTGCCCAAATAGTGGTCAATCCGATAAATCTCTTCCTCCGTGAACGATTCGCTTAATTTGCGATTAAGGTCTCTGGCGGACTGCAGGTCGTGACCAAATGGCTTCTCGATGACGAGACGTTTCCAGCCCTCTGTGGAACCCAGTCCACTTTCTTGAATGTTCTCGGCAATCGGTTCGAAGAATTCCGGACCAACCGAGAGATAAAACAAGCGATTGGACGGAATGCCAAGTTCAGCTTCTCTTTGTTCAACTAATCCCAACAGCTTTATATAATCTTCCTTATGGCTTATATTCAATACACTGTAGCGGAAAGCTTTCACAAATGACTTCACAACTTCAGGATCAGCCTGGCGTCTGGAAAATTCATTAAGTGATTTTTCCACTTGTGCCTGAAAGAATTCATCAGACCAATCTCTACGCCCCAGACCAATCAATGAGAAGGTTTCAGGAAGCTTCTGCTCAAGATATAAGTTATATAAGGCAGGATATATTTTTCTTTTGGCTAAATCGCCAGTTGCACCAAATAAAACAATGGTAGTTGGTTCCATCTTACCGTTCTCCTTCCAAGTAACTCTGGTTTCTTTGTTGTAGTTACACTATAATACGTTTTATAGCCATACAAGTAATTAATATATTTCACAGGAGCTATAGACCACATCTATGACTACAAATTACGAACTATATAAAGTCTTTTATTGGGCCGCCAAAACGGGAAGTTTGACACAGGCTGCGAAAGCACTGTATATCACTCAACCCAGCGTCAGTCATGCCATTAAGCAATTGGAAGAGAGCTTTGGTCTTACCTTGTTTTATCGAAATTCCAAGGGTGTAGCGTTGACACAGGAAGGTGCCAGTCTATACTCCTATATTGAACAATCCCAGATTCTGATCTCCCTTGCGGAAGAAAAAATGGCCGCACTGAAGAATCTCGACAATGGTGAACTCCGGATTGGTGGCAGTGACTCCCTATTCAAGCATTACATGCTGGCGTATTTAGAGGAATTCCACACCTTGTACCCTAACATCAAGCTACATCTGAGTCATGGAACTACGCCGGAAGTCATCACCTTTCTGAAAGAAGGCAAGATCGATCTTGGTGTTGTTCGGATGCCCATTGTTGATCCACAGCTAGAAGTCAGGGAAAGTATTCAGTTGAAGGACTGTTTTGTAGCTGGGGAACGTTATGCTCAGTTGAAGGGTAAAGTCATGACACTTGAGATGCTTCTTGAGCATCAACTGATCCTCTTCTCCCGGAACAGCCGGGTTCGGATGGCTATAACCGAGTTGTTTAACAGCTATAATTACACGTTGAAACCTGAGATTGAGGTTGGTAGCGTTGATCTGTTGATTGAGTTTGCGCGTCGAGGACTGGGTATTTCCTATGTCACACGTGAATTTATATCCAAAGAGCTGGAGGAAGGTTCTCTCTTCGAAATTCAGCTTGATGTCCCGCTCCCCCCTTCCCATGTGGGGATTATGACCAAGCGCAATATGCCGATCTCTCTGGCTGCCAACCGGTTTATGGATCTCATTTTCAAATCCTGAGTGGTTATAATGCCAAAAGGTACAACAAAGAGCCCCACCGTCCAGTTATGGAGGATGAGGCTCTTTGGCCTGCATAATGTATGTGTTTATCTAACGATTAAAGACTCACCAGATAGGACGCGTCCAATATAAGGGCAACCTTACCATTACCGAGGATCGTTGCGCCAGATAGATGGTTCATCGCTCCCAGATACGTACCGAGTGTCTTAATAACGACTTCCTGATTTCCTATAATCTCATCTACTGCGTAAGCTGCAATTTTATCAACGGAACGCACGATCACCAGTGGAATGGTCTTGGATTTGCGGTCTGTTCGTGGATAGTTGAGCCTGTCGCACAGTCGGTGAAAAGGTACAATTCGTCCATGATTCAGGATCGCTTGTTGCCCCTGGATCATCTGAATATCTTCAGGTGAAATTCGAACAATCTCAGCAACATTATACATCGGCAAGATCAGCACACGACCCGATACTTTGACTAACAGACCTTTAATAATCGCCAGTGTGAGCGGTAGACGAATCGTAAACGTGGTACCCACACCTACCTCCGTATCAATATCAATTATACCGTTGAGTCGCCCGATCTGACTACGCACGATGTCCATTCCAACACCGCGTCCTGATACTTCACTGACAGAAGAAGCCGTCGAGAAGCCAGGTTCAAATATGAGGTGGACAGCTTCCTGTGTTGTTAGGCGTGCAGCCTGTTCCTCACTAATGATGCCCTTGCCCAAGGCGGAAGCTTTAATCTTCTCACCATCGATACCTTTGCCATCATCCGAATAACGAATGACAACATGATTTTCTTCATGAAACGAAGTTAATGTAATACGTCCTTTGGACGGCTTACCGTTCTCCGCCCGAATCTCTGCACTTTCAATGCCATGATCTGCACTGTTGCGGATGAGATGGATCAGCGGGTCACTCAGTTCTTCAATAATCATCCGGTCAAGCTCAGTCTCTCCACCTTGAATAACCAGTTCCAGATCCTTACCCAGCTTCTGTGATAGGTCACGAACCAATCTCGGGAAGCGACTGAATAGTTGATCAATGGGTAACATCCGTGTCTTCATTACACCTTCTTGGAGTTCCTTGATTACCCTGCCCATATGATCGGATACACCACTAATACTCCGGATGAGTGTTGAAGACTCCTTACGCGCACCCGATCCACTCAGATCTGCAAGGGATGTCTGATCAATTAACAGTTCACCGACCAAATTCATCAAATGGTCCAGACGTTCAACACTCACACGAACTGTAGGTTGAGCAGCTTTCACTTTCTCATCCGGCCCAGTTGTATCCACGGTAGGCAAGCTTTGTTTCGTTTGCTCTGTTTCAGAGATTAATTCAAGTGGTGCAGACGTCGCTGCAACCTCATTGGATTCCAGCAGATATGGATCAATCTCCAGCATATGAATATCCGAGTCTGAAGACAGCTCTGCCTTAAGCTGCTGTTGGTCATTCGACGTTGCTACGATGATGATGAACTGACCATAATGATCATCTTCATTTTGCGCGCCCGGTTGACTCTCCATGAGCGCAGTAGCGACAACCGTACCACAGATGTCCTCGATACGTTGTCGTAAAATATGATATCTGGCCGCTTTCATCATGCACTTCTGCTCCAGCACAACATGAATGGACAATAACTGCTTGCCTGACACAATAGCTACCTGTGCCATAATCGACTCTGCTGGTTGCAATTGAGGTGTTTTAAGTTGCCCGACTACTGTCGGGGTCTGAATTAAATCCTTTATTTCTCTTACTACTGCTCGAAAATCTGCATAGGCTTCCCCACGGATGTACTGATCACGAAGCACCTTCATGGCGTCCAAAGAGCGGAACAACGTATCAATTAGCTCCGAAGTCATCTCCGGTTTTTTCTCCCGGACCCATTCAAGAGCATACTCCACTTCATGCGTAAGGTCGCTTAATTCACGGAAATCCATAGTGGATGCCGATCCCTTGATGGTATGGGCTGCCCGAAACAGCGTCTGAACCAGTTCTACAGAAGGCGAAAGCTCCAATGCCAATAAAGACTGATCCATACGTTCCAGTTGATCATTCAGTTCTTCGATAAAGATGTCACGGTAGGCAGACAAATCCATCATTCGTATATACCTCCCTAACCGCCCAATATTTCGTCCAGTTTCAAAATGCCCACAAGCTTGTCTTCCTGTTGACCCACACCATGGAATAAACCTTCACGGTTACGACCATATCCGCCGGTTGGCGGATGTATGTCCGAATATGTGGTTACCTTGTTCACGCGATCCACGATCAAGCCAATATATTCATCCTGATGTCGAACTACGATAATACGCGTCGCTCTGGTGTCCGCTTCATCCGGCATACCCAGCAAATTACGAAGGCTCATTACACATACAACCTTGCCACGCAGATTAACTACCCCTTTGATCTCTGGGCGGCTGAATGGGATATCTGTAATGCTGAGCATTTTAATAATTTCGTGAATTTCTTCGATTCGAATGGCGCAAGTCTCTGCACCTACAGACAGTTCAATATATTGTTCCTTCTGAAGTGAAGACATCGATTCACCCTCAATTCAATTTTATTAATTTGTTTTGAAGGCAGCTGCCGAATTCGCCAGTTCTTCCGCAAGATGCGCCAAAGACTGGCATGTTGCCGCTGTCTCTTCAGACGCTGCAGCGGATTCCTCACTGGAAGCCGAGATGGATTCAACAGAGCTCATCACCTCTGCGGCTTGGGCTGCTTCTTCTTCACATGCAGCAGCAATTTCGTTTACTTTCTGTGAAGAGTTATTGACCATATCAATGATCTGATCAAACGCCTGTCCCGTCATGGAAGACTGCTCAACACTGGCTGCTACAGCCTGTACACTTTGTCTCGTATTTTCCTGCATTGCTTTGATGATGGCTGTAATTTCTTTGGTCGCCTCGCCACTTCGTTCGGCAAGCTTCCGGACTTCATCTGCTACTACGGCGAATCCTCGTCCTTGTTCTCCGGCACGTGCCGCTTCAATTGCAGCATTCAGCGCTAGCAGATTGGTCTGCTCAGCAATATCATCAATCACTTCAATGATGTCACCGATTTTACGAGAATCATCTTCAAGTTTAGTCATTTTTGTATTAACAGCTTGCATACCTTCCAATGAAGTCTGTACAACAAGTCCACCTTCACGAGCAGTCTTCACCGTATCGTTGGACAGTTCAGCCGCTTCTTCCGCACTTGCAGCGACGGAGTTAATGGCAAGTGAAAGCTCCTTGAACAATTCGGAGATATTTCCCGCCTCACTGGATTGGCTTGTGCTGGTGCTCGCAATTTCCTGTGTGCTGGCTGAGATCTGTTCCGAAGAAGCAGCAACACTTTGGGAGTTCATCACGATATTGTTAATTAACTCTTTCAGATTATCGACCATCCGATTCAGTGCCGCGGCTAGTTGACCCACTTCATCTTTGCTGGATATGTCTGACTTAAGGGTGAGATTTCCGTTGGCAACTTCCGTAGCTAGACCCAGCATGGCCATGAGCGGCTTCGAAATGGAGCGAGAGATGATATATCCAATGAGAATACTGAAGAGTACGGACAGAACCACAAGAATTATCGTTACTTTAAATGCTTGTGAATAGGCAGCCTGAGATTGTATATTCGCCTGTTCAGCCATACTTTCATTAAGTTCGATCAAATTGGTAAGGAGTTCTACAATCCTGTCTCCTTGTGGTTTAAGCTCAATTTTAAGGTAGGTATTAAAGGCACTTTGATCATCTGCGACAGCCAGATTAGTTGCTCGTTCAAACATTGTTAAATATCCTGGATATTCCGCATCAAAATTACGGAGTAACTCTATTTCTTCAGGGGTTGTTGCAAGCGGACGATAGATGGTCAGGCGATCATTCACACTCTGACGGATCGAAGCGATGTTCTCCGTGATCCGAGTTTTTTCGGTTTCAACGGTTTCGAAGCTCAGATCACGCACGTTCACACGCATTCTTTGATAATCAATCTGAGCAGAGGATAATTCTTTCACAGAGATTAGATTGTTGTTATACATCTCTTGCATTCGTTCATTCGTACTTCTCAATGTTACTACAGAGTAGACGCCAAGCGCCGCAAGGATTATCGACACAACTAAAAACGCTGAGATAATCTTTGTTGCTGTTTTCAAATTTCCAAACCACTTCATGTAATCTCCTCCTAGGCATCGTAGTGTCCAGTTATGTATATAACGCTTGGTAAACCCTTCTCTTGGTCGCGCTCCAGACAACTTACGATCTATTTCGACATAAATATATTAAAACTGAATAGGAGATTTTTATTTCTATAAATTTGCACTATTATGAATTTTTATTTCAGATATAAAGAATCTTCTTTTTAATATAAATTATACTTCTTACCTATTAGATTACTTATTTCATTTACATATATACGTATAACCAACATTCTGCATTGAATTACACATACATCTCCATACAAAATTTCATGTGACATGATCTTCTTTTATTTATACAAGAAGTTATATAGTTCTTACGTCTAACAAATATCATTTTCCACACAAAAAATTATGTATTTTTGCTGTACACACTCAACATTTCAAGACCTAAGTCTAATAAATGATTACTTATACTGAGTCCATTTTCCCATAAAAAAAACCAAACCCGAATCAACAAAGTTTGGTTCTGAAGCGAAAAAATACACTTTAAATTAACATAAAACCCGTTTAAAACTAATTATTTATGTGTTATATAGTTGCTCCAGTTCCATTAGGCGGTCCTTAATCCTGTGCGGAATAATTCCAAACAGATTATCCCACGTCATGAACATCTCCGGTTTTAGTAGATATTCTTCGAACTCCATGGTAGGTACAAACGCTTTGGTCTGCAGATAACGCTCTACCTGATCATCGATCTGTTCATTTGTTTCAAAATAATCTTGAAACAACTCATTCACAAGTAGCCCATCACATCCAGCTTCGGCACCTGCTGCACTATACAGGTTTGGCAATAACTCAAATACAACCGGAAGTGGTGAGAAAGCATGTTTGCCAGGCTGTGAGTACAGACATACATGATGTCCAACCACATTGACCCGTTCCTTCAATAATCCACGTAGCACCTTCCC
This sequence comes from Paenibacillus sp. FSL M7-1414, assembly GCF_038003195.1. Taxonomy (NCBI): domain Bacteria; kingdom Bacillati; phylum Bacillota; class Bacilli; order Caryophanales; family Paenibacillaceae; genus Paenibacillus; species Paenibacillus sp. FSL M7-1414. The sequence continues at coordinate 4,149,371 of NZ_JBBOOS010000001.1, forward strand.
ATGAAAGCTGGCTTCACAGTCTACTACCTCTCCGTCATGACCCACATAAACCCATACATGCTCCATTTCATACAGATGTCCAATCTCATAATCCCACCAGATTGCATATTCAATTACATATTGTACTACCTCGGTCGGAAACTTAATGTCCCTTCTGAACGATGGCGAAGGCCCAGATTGATGCAACACAGAAATGCCAACAAAATCAGGATAAAAGGGTTCGGCTCTGTCAAACATCAAAATAGGTGCATAACTCATTGCAGTTTCAAGCGTTTTCATTTCTGACATGTTCATTCATGAGTCCTCCGTTTTGGTTGGATGTTCATACTATACTAACAGAGAACGTAACCCACTGACTCAGGCATTTTGAATTTTTTCTAATAGAATACCAACCCCCTCTGTGGACTTTATACGATTAATACATCGACACATCAAAAAGCCTGCAACTGATATTCTCCAGTTACAGGCTGTGTACTTTGATAATAAATAAGGAATCTTGAATTAAGATTTCAGCTTAGGAGGGTGACACAGACGTCTTGGAAGGTGAAGTCGATTGATCAGAAACCTGTGTATCACACCCTATTGGGGGGCCTAGAATCGCATCATTTTTAATAGACGCAACAGCTCTCGCATATGCCTCTTCATCCAAACAGTACGCGCGGTGAGCCACCTCCGGCGGTGTAGCTGCCAAGAAATCCGCTCCAAACACAATATCAGGCGTTGGTTGATCAAAGATTGTTAATAAATATACATCATCTGTCTCAGCCACAAACCAGTGAAACCAGCCTTTCGGAAATACCACAACCTGACCTGGTTTCAGACGATATGTCAATCGTTCACGCGTAAACGGATTGAAGACTGACGCTGTAACTTCACCGGTGATGACCACAACCATCTCCGTGACATTGGTGTGCCAGTGCGGCTGCACAATGATTCCTTTGCTTAAGTACACGTTGAAGAAACCATTTGCAATGGTCGGCAGCTGTTCTCCAAACAACTGGGTTACATAGTTGCGTGAATCCCTCTGATAATTGACAACCGCATTGGAATCGGCTGCCAGCGGAACATTCGGGGCTTGTAAAATCGGATTTATCATACGATCATTTCTCCTCCTTGGGCATACATCTCATTGTTGTACTCTATGCCGGAGAATAGAAAGATAATACCGTTGACACATGTTATATATTGTTTTTAATCCTGAACATTAGGTTTCTTAGAATCATGTATAAACGAACTAGACTTGACCAGGGAATCTGCCTCCGGCTGCAATGCCTTGGGGTGATATGTGATCTATCTGGTTCATCTCATCATCCGTAAGCGAAACCTGTAACGCTCCTAAGTTCTCGTGAACTCTTTCCAGGTTGCGAGTCCCCGGGATCGGAACGATATGTTCTCCCTTTCCAAGTAACCAGGCCAGAGCAAGTTGAGAGACCGTGCATCCTTTTTGCTTAGCCATCTCTTGGATCAATCCAACAACCTCCAGATTTTTCTGAAAGTTCTCACCTTGGAAACGCGGATAGTGACGACGATAATCATCTTCCGGGAGATCGTCTATAGAACGGATCTGACCAGTCAGGAAACCACGTCCCAATGGGCTGTATGGAACCAAGCCTATGTTCAATTCATGCAGGACAGGCATAATCTCATCCTCAAGCTCTCGACTCCATAATGAATATTCGGTCTGCAACGCTGTAATCGGATGAACAGCATGTGCACGCCGAATGATCTCTACTGGCGCTTCGGACAGACCAATATATCGAATCTTCCCCTGTTGAACCAGATCGGCAAGTGTGCCTACCGTCTCTTCAATGGGTGTATTCGGATCAGGACGATGTTGATAATAGAGATCGATATAATCCATTCCCAGGTTGTAGAGACTCGCATCTACTGACTTTTTGATGTAGGCTGGATCTCCCTTGGGACCCTGCGTGTGTGTTATACCAAATTTGGTGGCAACGATTGCCTTGGATCTTCGACCTTGAAGCGCGCGTCCAAGCAGCTTTTCATTCCCTCCAAATCGCTGTTTTTCATACGCTCCGTACAGGTCCGCCGTATCAAACATGGTAACTCCTGCATCCAGCGCACCCTGAATGGTATGTACCGATTCGTCATTATCCGGCATCATCATCACACCCAGGCCAAGCGCAGATATTCGTAATTTATCATTTCCCAGTGTTCTTGTTATGAGCATGAGGCTCCCTCTTTTCATCTTGAAATAGAAACGTTAACTAGATACGTATGAACTTGAGTTCATTCTATTTCACTTCCGAGACCCCAACCACACTCTGTTTATGCTAGTAAAGAAATTACCAGTTTGATTAACTTTCTATATGGCAACAGGAACGTAAATACAACAATGAATGCCTGATTGGCTGTTCAGATTATTCATGGAAAAGATATCGTATGCATGCACAACGCCATCTGCCCGATCCGTCGTTTCAAGCAGGACACGATTGACTTGTTTTAACTCAACTTGGTGCAGGTTCCAGATCGTTCGGAAGTCTACACTTTCGTCAATCAATTGTTTCACGATTCTGCTAAATTCGGGGTCACTCGGATACTTGTCATAATACGTACGGAATACGGCTACCGAGTGCCGCGCGAATTCATCCCAGTTGTGCATACGCTCCCTGAGCGCTGTATCCAGAAATAAAATCCGCATCATTAAACGCTCATTCACATTCATCGACGAGAAGTTGAAAAGGTTCGTATCTGCAGCTTCATTCCAGGCAAGTACCTCAGAACGTTCATTGGTAATAAAGGAAGGATGAGTCAACTGGCCAATAATACTATGCCACCCTGGCTCCAGTTGCGAATACGAAGCAAGGAATTCATGTTCCGTATTAGGGTCCCATAAGTCAAATAGATGACTCTTCTCTTCCAGGGTTAAACGGAGCGCATCCGCTATACTCTGCATCACTTCTCGTGAAGCCGCCAACTCCCTACCCTGTTCGAGCCACGTGTAATACGTTGCACTGACACCAGCCAATACCGCTACTTCTTCCCGCCGTAGACCGGGTGTTCTTCGCTGTCCATAAGATCCTGACAATCCAACTTGTTCCGGTTGAATGCGGCTTCTCCGCGATTTCAAAAACTCACCCAGTTTTTTGTTACGGCTCATACTTGTATCCATAGACATCGTTCCTTTTTATAAAATTATTCAAGCCTATCCCAAAATGGTAGTCTCTGAATGACTTTGATATAATTCATCTATTATTAGTTCTACAGAATACTTGGTTTACAAGTAGCTTAGCATCGATTGGTGCAGAACGAAAGGAGCATAACATGATCCCCAATGTTGGAGATGTGTACTGCGTGTATGTCGAAAAATTACAACAATATACAGCCTGCCAGGTAACTGGACTGAAAGAAACGGAGGGTAAAACTTCCGACACGCTTGCCTCCGTCCTTCAGTTGGATTGGACTGGTGATCAACTGCCTAATGAAATGCAGCTTCATCAGATGAAACCGCTGATCTGTAACTTCTATTTCTGGCATGATCGACTTGCCCATAGTTTCGTGAGTGCTAGAGTTCCTTCACAGTATGTGCTTGCAGGTAACATCCTTCCTCTCTACACCGAGGAAACAAATACGTATGGCGGAGGCTGGCCAATCGGAGAAAGTCTCTATCTCCAGCGTGAATGGGAAGGTATCGATGCGATCCGAAGAGCGCAGTTCAAACAAGCTGCGGATGATGACAAAGAAGTGATGGTTGGCGATCGTGTAATGCGGCGCAGTACGAGTACACTCCGCGATTTCAGCCCTACATCTTCTGAAGATGTAGCCGAACTCTCAATGCTACCTTGTCTGACACATATTGAAATGGAGGGATATACGGAATCGATCTTTCCATTTATAGAGGACAACCCGTTCATTAATGAACTTCATATCATACATCATGGTCAAACGATGCTGGATATCAGCAACAGTCATCTGACCAAACTTATTGTGGATGTCAGCGGGTTGAAGGAGTTAATTTTAAACACAAAGATGAAAAGTCTGAATTTCACAGGTGAGCTGTCTCCTGATCTGCGTATCGCGGCTTATGAAGACGGTAAATGCATCACTCTCAATGTTCCATCGGGCCTGCCACAGGTTACGGGTATCTCACGACTTGAAGGTCTGCATATCAGAGATATTACGGAGCTCAATCTGGAGCCACTTGTGCAGTATTATCCTGAGCTTTCAGAGTTGCGACTGTGGGGTAAACCCGGCAATGTATCCCATATAGAGTCGATTCAGCATTTGGCAAATTTGCAAACCTTCACTACATATGACCTGTTCGGCTTCAATGGTGAAGAATTCCCTGATCCAGAGCAACTTCCAAAATTGGCTACGCTGTGGCTAACCAGCCTTCCTGCCGATGCAGCCAAATCGATCAAAACAAGATATAAAAAATTCGCTGCTGCCGGACTTGATATAGAGATCACCAAAGCACGCAAACCGGAATGGCTTGCGGAGAACCTGAACAATCCATTTCGGGATTGGGATGGGCGGGACCACATCAAGGCGGCACACGCCAAAAAAGCAGCTCAATTGTACAAACAGTGCTTGAAGGAAATCCGTCAATTAAGTCAAGATTTTAACAATCAGGAAGCTATGCACAAACAACTCGTCTCCATGGTTGAGAACTACACACAGACCTTCAACAAGATGGATGCCAAGACCGGCTTTATTGAAACTGTTGAGCGGGAAGAGATTTATGTTGTTCTAACGGAGATGCTGGATCAATTACAGCAGCATTTGGAACTGCGTCAAGATGATTTGATTAAGGTTAATCAGGACGAATTATATGAGGTATTTGATCGTTTGAGGAATTTCTAGGTTACGGAAAAAGGGTCCTGTTATGAAAATGGCAGGCCCTCTTTTGCATGAATAGAATTTCTTACACTCTATTTTCAATAAGACGACGTGATTCGGGCAGAGCCTTGGGTCGCTCGATCCTATGATAAGCCACACAAATTCAAGTAATTCAGGATCGATGCGGTATCATCAATGGAGGTGCGCAGGGCGATGTAACCGTCAGGACGAATCAATACAAGTTCTTTACTTGCGACATCGTAAACTCGATAGGCATTCCCTGCAGTGTCTATTATGCCTTCCGCCCCCTCCACCTTCGATGGAAGGATATAATGCAAATGGAGTGCATCGTTGGTGAAGTTCTTCAGAGAAGGATCAATGTAGTTTGCAAAAGCCAAAAGCGTCCAGTGTGGGCCGCGCAAGAGGTCAAAGACACTTCCCGCAAACCCGGCGCCTTGTAGTCCCGTAGCATTAGGAGCACGATCCCCAGGAAGTAAACGGGTAGCATTTGTTCGAGCAGACGGATGGGTAAGCGAACTTGAACGATAGGAAATGAGAAGCCCGCTCGTCAGATCGTCGGATATGGTGCTCAAGGATTGGGACAACCCTCCGCCTTCAGTCGCCGTTCTTATAACGCCTCCCATCTTCTTCGTGCTGTCTTTGAGTACGGCCTGAGCCACTGGGCGGCGCTCCTCATCGTAGGTGTCGAGTAAGGCGGTGTCTGCTCCGTGTATGACAGCCGCCAGCTTCCAGCCGAGGTTGTATGCGTCCTGTATTCCCGTATTCATGCCTTGACCACCGGCCGGCGAATGAACATGAGCAGCATCACCGGCAAGAAAGACCCGGTTGTTTCGGTAACATTCAACCATACGAACGTTGACCCGGTAGATGGACAACCAAGAAGCATCCGTAAGCCGAACACGTCCGGACCCGGCTCGACGGTCAAACATGGCTTGATACACCTCTAGCGACGGTTGCTCTGGTTCATCAATGTCTGCCGGAACTGTAGCCTGCAGTTGCCAAATATCGGATTTTGGTAGCGGCGTCACCCCAATCATCCCCTCCGAAGAAGTCCAGATATGGATATGGTCACGATCTAACCCTTCCAATCGTAGATCGCCAAGATACCATCGCTCATGATCATGTGTTTCCCCAACCAACGGTAAGTGTATAAATTTGCGGATATTGCTTTTGCCCCCGTCAGCGCCGACTACATAACGAGCACGAATTTGCTCTTCTCCTTGTGCTGTATTCACCGTTATCGATACACCATCCACATCCTGAACAAGCCCTACAGCTTCCATGCCCAACTCAACTTGACCGCCAAGCACTGCATATCGGTCGCGCAACGCTTTTTCCACATCAAATTGAGCAATCCAGACCGGATCACGATAGGGTGTCTCAAGTTCGACGCTGGCTGCAACGGTAATAGTCGGTTTGTCCACACTTCTGCCATCTGCAGTATAATAACGAACAGGCAAGTCCACAACACCTGTATCAACAATGTAGTGAACGGCTTCCAAATCATCGATGACTTCAAGCGAGCGAGGCTGGATTCCTTTGGCGCGAGATGCAACGTTATACACGGTGCTTCGTTCAATAATACGATGGTTGACGTTTCGACGGGCAAGGTCGCAGGCAAGTGTAAGCCCTGTGGGTCCGGCCCCGACAATGAGGACATCAACAACAGACGGTATGGTATTCATGAATAAAAACCTCCTTGATCATTGATTTGATGCGCTACATTTGTTACACTACACCGTACAGTGTAGTTTGTAAAGCAGGACTCTAATCAATTTGTAAAATACACATATAAGGGGGAAAACGTAAGAATGGATCATACGGAAAACAAGAAAATCCGCAAAGGCTCTTCAGACAAACGAGCTAATATTATTGCGGCGGCACGAGAGCTATTTCTTTCAGACGGGTTTGATCGTTCCAGCGTCGATGCGGTCGCAACTAAAGCGGGAGTTTCCAAACGGACAGTTTATGATTATTATGGCGACAAACAGAACCTACTGCTTGCCGTTGTTGAAGAATCCAGTTCGGCGGTTCTCGTCATGATTGAGCAAGGGATTTCAGACCACCTCTGGAAATTCGAAGATCTTGAGCAGGCGCTCATCTTATTTTGTGAGCAAATCGTAGCTTCTGCAAACGGTTCGGCAGATTACAAGGCTTTGATCCGTCTGGTTATGGTGGAAGCTGCCAACCTGCCAGACTCGTTTTTTGAAAGGCTGGATAACGCAACTGAAGAGGGGATTATCAGGAGGTTTACAGCGTTTGGACAAAACGGACTGCTCCATGTGATTGATCCTAAAATGGCTGCAAAGCACTTCGCTGCATTAACGTTTTTATTGGTATTTAATCAACCGGGAAAAATCGGGACATTAGATGAGGAACAAACTAAAAATATCATCACTGAAGGCGTACGCGTCTTTCTTTGCGCTTATGCCCCACAACGTAAGTCTTAAAATCGCCATTGTAAATGCCTTGTCTTTTTCCGGATAAATTCCATAATCTAATCGATCTGCGACTTCATTATCAATGGTAAACGCAAAAACGGAACGAAGCATGCTGATACCCTGCTTCGTTCCGCCCATCTTTTAATCTTCGTCCCATTTCGTTAGTGATCTTGCTCTAATCTAAAGCAGCCCTTCATTGAATGGAAAACACTTCTTTTTTCAATAATTCTTCTGGCGTCTGCCCTATCACATCACTGTGAAAATAATCGCGGATAACGCCATCTTGAAGATAGTTGGCGATCGACACCATAATCATCCCTTGATCCAGTGCCAGATAAGCTTTTGCAAGTTCTCCCGTTTCAACATTGAGTGAGTCATAGAACCCATATTTGCCAAACATTTTGAAGTTCTTTAAAGCTTTAATGTTCTTTCGAACAGCTTCAGGGGCATAATCCAGAGCAAGGAATGTTGCGTGTGCTGTTACCGTTGCTCCATCTTTGTAACCTGAGGTACCCAATGGCGTTGCTGCAAACTCACTGTAACCTGTCGGAGTTGCAGAAGGTGAAAAGCCCCATGCGTCATACCCTTTTTCTTTGGCGTATTCGATCTGCAATTCGACATGACGCTGATTGTTCAATCCCAAAGCTTGAGTACCCAACTCTTTTTCCTTTATGACCATACCGGGCATAAGAGCTTCAAACATGCTGCCTCCCCAGCTTGGTACGAACTTTTTATCCTTGTATACATAACTTCCTTCAAACACATCCACTCCATCGTACTTAACGGATTTGCCTTGAGGAATCTGAGCTTGCCAATCCCATTCTTGAGGTAATGTGCGATACATCTTCCACCAATGATCTTGGGGAACGTCACCTTTCCCAATGGCAATATAGCTGCCTACACGTGGTTCCGTATAAAACATCCCATAATGGTGGTCCGTCAGCGCGCCTTTAGCCACATCATAACCGCCGCGGAATTGGCCGACTTCAGGATCATATAGCGGAGTATAATTCATATCTGTAACCAACTTGCTTGTTTCCCCATGAAGTTCTTCATAGGCTTGCCCAACAACAATTAAACCAGCGGATAACCAGCCATTATCGACTTGGGAAATAAATTGTCCCCAATCTTTCTTCACTGATCCGTCATCTGTGTTATACCAGTTATAAAATAGACCGTTCCATTTTTCTAACTTTTCGAGGGAATTTATAGTTGTTTGCAGGCGATGTACAGCTTCTTTCTTAGAAATAATGCCCAATTGTTGCGCTGAAACGGTACTCATCATATACATTGCGATGTTTGTGGGCGAGGTACGTTTAGCTTCTTCTATCCCGTTTTCAGTGTGCCGTACTTCATCGTAAGTCAAGCCGGTGTTCTGATCCGTATAGTCCTCAAAAAACGTATAGGTCTTATATGCAACCGCTTTCAATTCTGCTCGAAATCCAATTAAATTGCTTGAGTCACCTGCTGAAGCCATAGGAGTTAAAGCTAGATTAGCTAACAGACAAAAAGTTAAAATAAAGCTGAATTGTTTTACTTTTTTCATGATTTTCTCCCTTCAAATGGATTCGAAACGTTTCGTGTATATGTTATCATAATTTTCCCATTTGCGTAAACAAGAAAATAGAACGCTTACAAACACTGAACATAATGTGGATTAATTATAAATGTGAATTCGAAACGTTTCATTAAAGAAACTTCATTAAGGCAACTCACGTGGAATTATATGACGATTTGATCGTTTGAGGGTCTTTTAGAGATTCTAAATTGAGGAGATTAAAAGCCCGACTCCATAGGAATCAGGCTTAACCCTTCACGTATCCATTCTGAACCGTTCTAAGTTGCTACAACTGTTGTTCCGCAATACTCGCAGTCCGTTGATTGCTTAGGAAGTACTTTTGCCTTCGCCCCACATCCAGGGCAACTCACTGAAACAGGCCTTTGTGGCTCTTCAACTTTTTCATCGGCTTTCTCTTCAGTGTTTTCCTTATCTGAAAAATTGATCTCTGTATAGTTAATTGTATTATGACTACTGTAACTCACGGTGTTGCTATTGTAACTTGAATAAGTATGCGGATTCGCATTTTCGCGATCAAGATGACCTCCATAGTCTCCCCCATAAAACTTTCGTTCAGGGACACGCTTTTTCTTAACACGTTTTTTCCTAAGCAATTTAATACCAAAAAACAAAAATAAAAATTCAATAATAATAATTTCAACTACAAGAACTATATTCAATTGATCTAAGAAATTCTCTTCCATAAGTAATCGTATGGGTATAGCAATGGCATAAAACATAAAAAAGAGTCCAAATAACTTCCTTAACAACACGATTCCTCCCAGAAACAACACTCTATACCTAGCGGTATACACTACAGGTATCTGTAAAAGCTGTTAAAGTGTATTTATGTTAGCTACAACTACGAAATCCTCATTGTCGTTCCGCAATACTCACAATCCGCAGACAAGGCAGGATATACCTTTACCTTGGCTCCACACCCTGAACAATTCACGGCTACAGATTCTTGAAGTTCATCTTTCTCTTCATATTTCTCATTATGCTGATCTTCGTAATATTGATTATCATTAGAATTGTGACGGTATTGATCAGTGTTAGAACGAGATTTAGGTCGACCACACATTTTAATTCCCGTAACAAGTACGATAACCCCTGGTATAAAAAACACAATTGTACTAAAAATGGCCATCTCCGTTCCTTCAGACAGCATGATTAAAGAGAACAGGATCGTCAGACACGAAATGATAATTAATATAATTCCAAAAAATCTTTTCACGGCATTTCCTCCAGCAATTTATGATTTGCTTGTCATGATCTGTTGATTGCGCTCTTTCAAACGGAACTTTAACTGGGATAGTTGCGAAGCAAAACGTTCACTATTTACCAATTCCCCTGCTTCGTACTGATTTGCAAGCTCACTGTTCATCAATTCAATGTCCAGCAAGATCTGGCGGTCATTTTTCTCAAGGGAATCCGGAGTGATTGGGTCACTATACTTTACAAGTTCAATTAATGATTGAACGGTTTTGCGCTCTTCTTCCACAGTTAGGACGGAATGTTGCACCATGGTATGAAGCAATTGCTGTAAGGCTTTTTCGATTAATTGTAAGTTTGCGATTTTTGTATGTTCATCTGTTTCATGACGGCGCGCACTCTGAATATAGATCATAATGATTCCGCACAAAATAATTGCGATCGCAATCGTTACCGTGTGTAACAATACGAACCAGCGAAGCGCATGATCTGCTGAACCTGTTAACAACGTGTAGATCATCACACAAATCAGATAAATACCTAATACTACACCTAAAGCTGTGTAACCTGGAACAAACCGTTTATACCGATCCATATTTTGCATGATGAACCGCGCGTAGATCCAAATAGCCGTAATCGCTACATAAGAAGCAACGAGATTCATCCAAAAAGAAAACGACAGAAGCGCATGATTAAACAGCGTAAAAGAAACGATCGACGATACTAACATGCATATTAAATAGACGACATCCAAAATCAAGAGATTGCTCCGTTTTACCATCACTATGCCTGTCCTCCTTCTTGCAGATTGTTTCCGCAATCGAGACAGAACTTCTGGCCGGGTTTTACTTCATGTTGGCACCGACTACATTTCAAGCTTAAACTTGTGCCACAGTTGCCACAGAATTTTGTATGACCGGAATTCATATGGTTACAATTTGGGCATGGGCTAGGCATCGGTTGATGACATTGGATACATTCCAATGCGTTCTCCGCATTATCCGCCCCACATGAAGGACACGCGTGGTATTTGTCACCACAGTTAGGACAGAATTTGGTTCCCTTTGGCAAGGCATGTCCACAATTATTGCAATCTGTTGTTGCTACCGATTTTTCGGCTAATGAATTGCCACATTTGCTGCAAAATGCGCTGTTCTCTTGGTTCGGATGATGACACTGCTTACATATACTTACTGCAGGCGTTTCCTTCGTAGACATCACTTTAGACATCTGGGACATCTCGCTACTGAAAGAACCCCCCAGACCAACCCCCATGCCCATACCAAGCCCTGCGCCCATGATGTCTGACTGCATGCTTCCTTCATTTTTCGCTGCACCTTCAAGCGTATCAAACGAACGTTCTTGCTGATATGTGTACCCAATGATATCCATCTCAGCTTTGCGTGCCAACGCTTCTCTTAATCGAATGACTGAAGGGTCTTCTTCGGGCAGATTGACATTGTGAATATACAGGTTGATTAACTCAATACCAAATTCTTCAAAAGTAGAAGCTACCGTATCTGCAAAATGTCGTGATATCTCGGCGATATATGCATTAATCTCCAAAACACTTACTTTTCTATGTATTAGATATGATGACAACATGGAGTTAATATTCATGATAATCAACCCACGGAAGTAATTAATCATATTAGCTTGGTTAAACTCAGGCAGTGTTCCCACAAGCTTGACCAAAAATTTTCGTGAATCCGAAATTTTAATTCCCATTTGTCCAAATGTTCTTACGGGAACAATAATATTATACTTGGGATCCTGGATCTGAATCGGATTCGCCGTTCCCCACTTAACATCCAATGCGCTTACTTGATTGACATACCATACTTCTGCTGCAAAAGGTGACTTCCCTCCGAACGGAAGGTTAACGAGACGGTTCAAGATTGGGATATTTGCAGTACTCAACGTATGCCTTCCGGGTCCAAACATATCAAGTGCTCTTCCATCCTTGAAAAGAATTGCTTGTTGAGATTGATTAACAATTAACTGAGTCCATGTTCCCAGTTCAGTCTCGGGATGTTTCCAAGCAAACACATCAGGTGAGCCATCATACTTAATTACGTCAATAATCGCCATGTTCAATTCCTCAATTCAGTATTAGATTACTATAATTTACTATAAAGTTTTTTTGCTAAAACACTGATTCTACACTATTTCCTATATTTAATTGTCTTTAATCTACTTATTCCATGTCTAGGCATTGATATTTTACCATTTCTAACCTTATTACGCACTAGCATAGTTCATGTTTCATATGATAATTTTCCTATATTCATATTTCTTCATAGTAAAAAGACCTCTTCCATATGATCATAGGAAAGAGGTTCATGGAAATCTCGTGTATACTCCATCTAATTCAGGATATCCTCTATAGCTGTAGCTGGATTTAACATGAACTCTTCAAATGTAGATATCGTTCCATGTTCTTGATGTTCAATATCAGCATATCCAATCATTTTTTTGCTCGGATTCCAGACAATCAGGATATGTGAGTATTGATCAATATTCGAGGAAATACGCAGCAGCTTCTGCCTGCCCATTTTCATCTCCACGGTATCAATCAGATGAAAGAATTCTATATATCGGATGCCTGATTCATTATCTGGCAAGTCCATTCTTCGGGTACCGCCAGTTAGAAATTCAATAAGCTGCTGTGGAAGTTTATAAGACTTCAATGCATGCAATTTGTTGCTCATATCATGAAACTCTTGAGGTTCATGCCCCTTTAGATATTCAGCCATTTCTTCATTCTTCTAACTCGCTGCAATCGTGTACGCCCGCTCCCCATCCTTCTCCTGAATGGTCACATCTGCTCCCTGCTCCACCAGATATCGAACCATCTTCATGTTATTAAGTCGTGCAGCTACCGTGAGAGGTGTCGCCTTGTACGGATATACCATGTCAGGTTCATTGTAATTGACGTCTACTCCCTGCTCCAGCAAGTACTGGACTGTCTTCATATCGTGATCAGCAACCGCTTTACGTAATGTTTTGCCTCCATATTTTCGAATATCCAACCCGAGTTCATTCAGCACGGTTATATTCTTTTTGTTACCGTAGTAGGCTTCATCATATGCACTGGATTTGACCCGATTAAGTCCATTTAACTTGGCACCTTGCTGGTACAGGTATCGCACCATCTCTGCTCCACAGTATCTAACCGCCTTCAGGATTGCGGAATTATTTTTCACATTTAGATTAACTCCATGCTCGACCAACAACTTAACCACTTCCGGTTGATTGCAGATTAAAGCAAGGTCGAGTGGCGTTAATGCTATGTATTTACTGAGAATAATCTCTTCTTCGAGATCCATGCCCTGGTTAATAAATTCTTCTACTGCACCTGCGTCTCCCTCATATATTGCCCTGGCATGATCAGGAAGCGTTTCGAACGTTCCTTGATTTCCGATTTTGAACAAAGGTGTACCCTCCTACTACTAATCAATTTTATATTTAGTTGAATTTATGAATGGGATATAATATAAAATAGGTTTATTATTATAACCTATCACTAATTTAAGAGAATTGTCGAATCCTCATATTAGAATTATAAATTTTCATTTAAATATCTTAAAAAATACATATTCTTAGGAGAATCACTATGACCAAGGATGTTGAAGAATTCTTTCAAGAAAAACTTGATATGTATCCTCATTTCAAAAAAATAAGAGATAGATTGTGGTCAGATGATGGAAAAAGCAGAGTTACAGTAATGGTTGGTGCTGGGTTTAGCTTAAATGCTAAAAAGATTGAAGATTCTTTTAATGGCATGGCCCTCTGGCATGATATTAAAGATGAACTAACTAAAAGTTTGAGCCACAAAGGAGACCTTAGCGATGTAGATGTATTAGAGATAGGTCAGTTATATGTTAAAGAGTACGGTAGAACCAGTCTAGATGAAGCTCTCAAAAATGCTATACCAGATAACAATTACGAGCCTGATAGCCTTCATTTTGATTTATTAAAACTACCTTGGAGCGATATTTATACAACTAATTACGATACTCTTTTAGAACGTGCTAAAAGCCATGTTCATGAGAGAAATTATCAAACTATCTATGATATAAGTGACATTCCAAATTCAGTTCAACCTCGTATCATTAAGCTTCATGGTAGTTTCCCTGCAAATAGACCTTTTATTTTTACGAAAACGGATTATGATAATTATCCTGTAAAATTTAGTCCATTTGTGAATATGGTTCAGCAGTCAATTATGGAAACAACTTTTGTATTAATAGGTTTTTCAGGAGATGATCCTAACTTTAGTAATTGGACATCATGGGTGTCGGAGAATTTAGGCGAGCACATGCCTAAAGTATACATGCTTGGTTATGATCAAGAGCGTCGTGGAGTTGAATTGGAGAAGAAGGGGATAACATTAATCGACTTTACAAGATTATACTCAAACAGTTCAAATCCTTTTAATGATATGTATACAGATATATTCCGTTTCCTAATGAACGAATCAAAAAAGAAAAAAAATGAATGGCCACATCGTATATTAGATGGAAGTCTTAATAATTTTATTTACAATCGTAAAAATTATCCTGGCTGGGTAGTATTACCGGATAGCATACGAAGATCAAATGCCCTCAAATTGCATAATCTCAGCAATCATTTTTTCAGTAACTTTAATGAAGATAATATTAGCCAAGAAAAAATAAATTCAATAAATGAATTTCTCTGGTATTTTAACATATTTTCAATACCTCTTGATTTTAATAAACATCGAATTCTCGAAAGTATCATAAGAAATTTTGTCTCATCTAACGGTTCAGATATTAACTTAAATGAAATAAAACTTGTTCTCCTTAGAGAAGCTAGATTGGATTTTGATCAAGGTATGTTCAATCAGTATTCTGATTCCTTAAAAGACAGTAATCTGAATTCGGAGCAACGACACCTTCTTCAGTACGAAACCATTCTCAATTTGTTAGCACTAAATAAGGTCAATGAAGTACTAATTGAATTAAACAATTGGCAGGTCACGGATAATGATTATGAATGGAATATCAAAAAAGCTGTAGTTTATTCTAATATAAAGCAGTTGCAAGTTGCAGAAAATTTACTGGAACTCAGTTTATTAAAAATAAAAAAATTATTAACAATTGATAATGAAAATTATAGATTACTATCTCTTGAAAGTGTAGTGCTCCATAATTTAGAACGCATTACTAATAAACGTGGTTACTACTCTAAAAGATTGCGTGAAATTAATTCTCATAGCTGCAATTCAAACAGTGAACTTGAAAGAACGTGGCTATCTGTTAAAGAATATAATTATGATTTAGGTAACAAAGAGACCTTTGGATTTGATCCCAGAACTAGAAAGTCTAGTTCAAAATTTGGTGATTTTATGAGTCAAGAAATTTTAGACTCTTATGCGGCTTTAATTTTACAGGAAGAATTTGGACTCTACTATATACGTAAAAGATTTGAAATTGCTCATAAAAACATTAGCATTATTCTTCCCAACTTCTCACTGACAAAGGGATTATATTATGCAAACAATAAAGATATTGGAGATATTTTCACTAGACAATTTGTTTATTACCTTAAATCTCCTCAATTAACAATAATCGAGTCTATACTAATTAATTCCCTTCTAGAATCTTCTCCACTAGTTCCAGTTGAACATGCAATAGAGATTTTATCACGTGTATATTTTGCATTCTCTTCAGATAAACAAATACTTTTTGATGAGATGATTTTCGAGCTAATTGAAAACAAAAAAAGTTATAGTATATCTGATGTTGAACTTTACTCGAACTTAATTCAAAGATTAACTTTCTCGAAAACATACCATTTAAAGAAAACTTTCTTTGAAAAATTACTAGTGGCTCTTGATAATAATTTCGTTGAAAATAGCCCAAATAATTTCTTCGATCCGTTTCTTATACTTTTATCAATGAATGACTTAACACCAATTAAATTAGAAATAAAAGAGGAAATTAAATCTAATCTACTCGAAAATGCTAATGAAGAGAGCGCACTAATAAGGTTAGTTTTTCTTTATCAAACGCAAAACCTGACAACAGATCAAGAGCATCAACTAGTATTAATTATTAACTCATTGCCCTCTAAACGTTCTTTCGGTTTTAGTAATTTTGTATTTCAAAGTACTTTTGAATTTATCTTTGACTCCATTAATTCAAAACAAAGAGAACCACTTCAGATTATCCAAGATTTTATCATTAATAAAGAGATCCCCAAGTTTAGAAATAATGGGGTTATAAGTAATAGTTCAACATTTGATAATTATTTTAAAGAATTCTCATCAATTATAAATAAAACTATAGAAAAAAATAAAGAAATCCCACTGGAAATACTCGCGGAATGGCTAAGTAAATTCTTTTGTTGGTGGGACTCTCAAAAAGCAATTTTATTAGGTACAGAGAATGAAAGAAATTGGTTAATTCGTTCACCAGATTACTTAATATTATTAGTTCAATATCTCAGTTATACTATTCTGAAAACAATTCCTTCGGATTATTTAGATAGTAAGCTTAAAGAAAAATTAAGCTCCCTTATTAATGAGATATATCACTGTAAAATTTATTGTTTTGTCTACCTTCTTCCACAAGCAAAGAGGCTGAATTTAGATTTGGATTTTACAACAAGTTATGCTGATTTGATTTGGAAATTTCCCGATGATTCAATCAAACATGCTCTACGTGCATTACCTAGCTATTTAGAGTTAATTATAGAAGGCCATATTGATGAAGAACCTACTACTCTCTTAAATCAATTATTTGAAATATTAAAATACGGATCACATACAATCAAACTAGCAGCTTGTGATGCTATCCTTCAAATTATAAAATCAAAACCATTGATTTTTTCTAAAGAAGATTGCGTGTTTTTGATTGAATTCTCCAACAATAACATCGATTTTATTATCGAGAACGATGATTTAATCTTGTCTCAAGATGAGTTCGAACTACATGCAAGTATTTCATCTTTAGTCACTCAATTGATTATTATGAAAAGTGAAGAGGTAGGTACCGAACTGGATCATTGGAAAGAAATCATTATAAATCATCGTTTACCGGAGATACGAATAAACTCTGATTACTTTATTAAAACAAGTTGATCCCATTTAAAGCCTACTCTATACGAGTAGGCTTTTTTTATAAGTATTGATTTCTACCACCTATCCAATCTAACCTACTCTCGTTGAAAAACTTCGTTCGTAATCAGTGTCCCTATTTTAAATCCTGTCACAAATGCCTCACAAGAATTAGTGGAATTAATATTATCTATCATATCTAATAGTTCCTCCAACTGTTTAAAGTCATCCTCCGAAAGCTTTTTCTGAAATTTTTCGATATTAGCTGTAATCTCCTTATTAATAGATCGATACTCCGAATCTTTAGGAACAATATTCTCCTCTGGTCTCAGATTACCATAATAGATTTCTTCTAATATACTTTTCATTTCAATCCCTCCCTAACAATTTTTTTACAGTAAAAACTCATTAATTAGCTTGGTTTAAGCTTATGCGAAAACCGCATAAATATCAATATGCAGTTTCCGCATAGAGTAAGCTGATTTAGGGTGATACTTATGTATAAACGAATTCGTGATCTAAGAGAAGATAAAGATTTGACTCAACAGCAATTGGCTAAAATGTTGAACATTACTCAAACGACTTATTCTAGATATGAAACTGGCGTTTTAGATGTTCCAAGTGTAGTTCTAATCAAGCTATCTGAATTTCATAATGTTAGTATCGATTATATATTGGGACAAACGAAAAATCCCAAGCGTTTAAACGATTAGGCTTTATACCCTTAATATTAATCATTACAAATCAACCGTATAGAAAGGACACTATGAATCCTTCATCACTGTCATCCAAGTTACAACAGATCGTTCCGCAGCTGGATCTGCGAAGCTGCCTCGTCAGCATACGCGGTGAGATCATATACGAACACTACCGCAACCAAGAGGCTGCGACTGATATTGCAAAAATCAATTCATGTACCAAGAGTGTGCTATCCGCCCTCATCTGTATAGCGATGGATAAAGGTTTGTTGCCAGAAGCATCAACCCCAATCTCCACCTTTTTTCCACAGTTGACATCCGATCCTGATCCGCGTAAACCTTCGATCACACTGGAACAACTGCTTACCATGACAGCCGGATTCAACTGGGACGAGTTCGGTGGGCAGAATTCATTCCCTCGCATGACCCGCACCGATCATTGGGTGAATTTTTCGTTGGAACAACGCCTAAGCCATGAACCGGGTACATATATGGAGTACAACTCCGGAGTATCACAGATCCTATCGGCCATCCTGATGCAAAATGCAGGTATGAACGTAGCAGAGTTCGCAGAACACTATCTTTTTGACCCGCTGGGAATTAAGGATTATGAATGGGAAAGTGATCCTCAAGGTGTACATACCGGCGGATTCGGTCTTAAAATGTTACCCGTAGATCTGTTGAAATTTGGTCAGCTGTTTCTACAACAAGGTATGTGGGAGGGGCGGTCTCTCATTTCAAGTGATCTCGTATCTCGTTCGACGCAGCCTTTTATTACAGTCACTCCACCGAATCACGGCAGTTATGCTTGGCATTGGTGGGTGGATGTCTATCCGAACGAAAGGTCTGACTCCGAAGGTATTGCTGCTGAAGACGACCAACCCAATCTCCATTATTATTACGCACGAGGATTTGGTGGTCAGTATGTATATATTGTCCCTGAGCTAGAGCTCGTTACCGTGTTAACCAATGACAAACGAAAGAAAGAGAAACCTCCGCTGGATGTTTTCCCTCGATTAATCGCCCCTGAGCTATGGAAAATGTTATAAACGCAGGCAGTCCTTCTATCCTGTTCGACCAATGAACCCCCAACCTTGTGGCCATACCTGACCATTGGTTGAGGGTTTATTCGTCATGCCAAAGCTTCTTCGATAGCAATTGTTATTGGATATGGACCAGACTCTTGATTAGAGACCACAACCAGTTGTAGACCATAGTCCGGATACACGGAAGACATGAACGACACCCCTGGATCGAATCCCATGACATGAAGTTTGAAAATGTCTTCCTCCTTGCGGTCAATCCAGATACCCTGCCCATAATACTCTTCATCCTCTTGATGAGCACGTGGAGTTAATAACTGCTTTGTCGTCTCTTCATTCAACAATTGGTGACCCAGCAAAGCCTCCCAAAATCGAATCATATCCGGTGCCGTAACATAGGCCCCACCATCTGATCCACCTTTGACAGGAATGGAGAACATATTGGTGTTCCAAGAGCCATCTTCATGATCGATATACCCTAAAGCTGTGTTACGCGGGAGCTGATCTGTTACGAAATAACCGGAGTCCTTCATGCCACACCTTTTGAAAATGTGCTCTTCCACATAATCTGTAAACGACAGTCCTGAATGTTGTTCCACGATAAGCCCCAGCACAATGAAACCCGCATTGTTGTAGTGAAAACGTTCACCCGGAGCAAACTTCATCGGCAGATGCTGAAACATGGGCAGAAAGTCTCTTAATCGCCGCATCGCGTAGACGGGTCTGTCTTTCCACAATTCTGAAAAGTCTTCCATCACTTCTTCATCGAAATAATCCGGAATGCCTGACGTGTGTGTTAACAACTGCTGGATGGTGATCCCTTCGTCCCACAGTGGAAACTCCAAATCCAACACATCCGTAAGCTTGGAATCCGCAGACAACTTGCCTGCTTCAATCAGTTGGCATACACTCACTGCCGTGAAGATCTTACATCCTGATGCAATTCCAAAGCGTGTGTCCACCTGATTGGCAAGCTCTTCACTGCGATTCGCATAACCACGTTTCATATTCAAAAGGGTTTTCCCGGCTTGCTGGAGTAATACAACACCCGAAAAATTCACGCGTTCCATGACTTCTTCTACTTTTGTTGTCAGCTCTACTGGATTCAACATTTTGTTGTTCACCTACTTGTCTATGTATTCATTACATTCTCATTCTTAATTCTTCGTCATATCCTGCATACCTGCCAAATTTTCATAAAAAGAAGGATTACTCCCTTATGAAAGGAAATAACCCTTCTTTAGACAACGTAAGATTAGGTTTGACAAAGCATGCTCAAATGCTGTTCAATCACTTGTTCCACTCGTTTTACCGTAAGTCTATCTGGCTGCATTAACATATGTATTGCGAGCCCATCCACCAGAGCATATAACTTCTCTATCTCCATCTCGGCATCCAGTTCAGGATGTGTCATCTCCTGCTTCTGCAACTCCTGTATCACCCACTGAACAGACCGATACATCCCCTGATGCATCTGATCACTTAACTTTTTTAATTCGGGGTACTCCAATAATTTGGCTGTAAACGAAAACCAGACCTCCATTTCCATCATTCTGTCTTCGTCCAACGGGAGAAATTGCAAGAGCAGATTCTTCATATCCAGCAGTACAGATCCACTCATCTGTAATGCCTCCACCCTTTTCTGTACCCGTTCTGCAAAAAGATTCATGCAAAAGGTGAACAATTCGGCCTGTGTGGCAAAATAATGACGCATGGAACCTACAGATAGTCCCGCTTCCTTTGCTATATTCCGAACGGTAGCATGCTCAAGTCCATGCTCTTGAATGACCCGGATTGCTGCATCAGCAACGATTTTCCTTTGAGCTTCATGATCTACGATTTTTGGCATGACAACATTATACAACAAACTTCTCTTTTTGTAATACACTGTGCTATAATCTTTTTAATACATTGTACTAAAATATAAAAACAGCTGTAGGAGAGGAATTCATAAGATCATGCATACAACTACCCCAGCCTCAACACGCAAGAATTTCAGAGTTTTCACCTTCATAGTAAGGTTATTCTGCACAATGCTACTACTGATAGGTGCCGCATTCCTCTATGAGTGGTTTGCTTCCTCGCAGGCCAAAAAGGACTTTCCACCTCCAGGTACGTTAGTTCAAGTCGGCGGTTACCAACTACACATTCATAAACAAGGCAATGGTTCACCGACCATACTTATGGAGGCTGGAAGTGGTGAAACCAGTTTGTCGTGGAGAGACATTCCTGTGGAACTAGCCCAACATGCAACGGTGGTCACGTATGATCGCGCGGGATATGCCTGGAGTGAATCTGCACCTACAGAACGTACAGGTGCAAATATCGTCAAAGATTTACATGCTGCTCTGGAGAAGGAGAACATACGCGGCCCTTACGTTATGGTAGGTCATTCTCTTGGGGGTATGTATGCTAGACTCTTTGCACAGACCTATTCAAATGAGGTTCAGAGCCTTGTCCTCATTGATGCGCGACCTGAGGATGATGAACGGAACACAAAGGCTTTGTTGGAACAGGCTCAGTTTCAGGGAAACCCGCCTGCCTCTTTGTTATCTTTACTGAAGGTATCTGGCGCTTTCAGATTATTTCCAGACTTTATGCTTGATGGTCTGGTTGCCAAGCAAGATCGGGATACTTTTGTTAATGTGATTGCTACCCCTTCCTATTTTCACTCCAAAGAAGAAGAAGCCCTCCACGCCCATTCAACAGAAGATGCCATTCGTGGCCAAAGTCTTGGATCAATCCCTGTACGTATCATTGCACGCGGACGTCTTCAAGACTATGCTAGTGCAGGGATTCCGGTTGACATTGGGCAGAAGCTCGAATCCATATGGCAATCGGGGCAACGGAACATGTTGAATATATCGAAGGATAGTCAGCTCATTGTGGCCACCCGCAGTGGGCATATGATTATTCACGATGAACCTGAACTGGTTGTGAAAACAATCCTTGAGCTAATCTCTGATAAGTAGAGATATTTTTCTTCAGAACATCCTGCGATCGATCCAATGTTAAAGGGCTGTTCCGATAGCCATGTGTATGACTAGGACAGCCCTTTAAGTAATATACATTAAGATTAGTTCTAATGAGTTCGGCCTTAAGAAAACAAATGTTAGCGTAACGCTTGCAGGTCCGACTCAGGACTTCCTGCACTCTTCTTCATTTCACGGGGAGCCCTCGTGTTGATCAGATAATACAATGTGGCATAGATTGTAGTGATAAACGTGCCAAAAAACAGGCAAAACGCCAGAGAAGGACGGCTTACACTTTCGTGCATCAGTTCAATCAGCGTCTCGCGATTCGTCAGTGCATCCCAGCTATTCAGTCGATATACACGTCCAAGCAATACCCCGTAACTTCCCAAAGCACTGCCAACCAGTACAAAGATCCAGGATGCCCATCGTCCAATTCGGTGATAGATCACTTCCTGAAGCTGATACATCGACAGGAATCCAAGCAGAAGTCCAGTCCAGACAAACATTAATACAACACTTAAGTCGTACCAATACGTGTAGTCCACCCCGTTTCCACCATAATACCGGGAACTTCTCGCTGTCAGATGAACCAGATCCGTAACAATGTAAGAAGAGTTCGGGAAAAATAACAACCACAGCAGACCACTTGCAACTGCAAGCCATGCGGCACCTTTCCATTTCACATCACTTAGAAGATAGGCTGCATAAGAGAACACAAAAGGAATCCAGCCCAAGAACAGATTCCAGATCAGGAAGCGGAAATAACGCTGATCCAGCCAATCTGCGGCTACATAGTACAAGCCAAGCGTTACTATTGTGACCACACTAAGGAAAATAAATATGCGAATATAATTCAGTTTTCTCAATGATTCTGACCTCACTTGGTAAAATTCAATTAGTTTCGAAAATAGCGGATGATTTCTTCCTTATTCTTTTCAACTCGCAAATTCAATCCTCGCTTATCCTTTAATCCATACTGCTGTAATTCATGCCCCGGATCAAGCACCAGCGGTTTAGTCGCCACATCAACCAGCAAATCCATCGTCAGTTGATAGGTTTCCCGTAACTTGTCCATCGGCAGAGAGGATTCATACCGTTTGATCAGCTCAATCAGACGTTCAGCATACACGAGACGAACCATACTGTCCGCACTCTTCAATTGTCTTGAAGCAAATGCTGTAATAGCCTTAATTATACTTGGTTCTGTTCGATGTTTGGCAATCAACGCAAGTTCATCCACCGCATCCCAATTCATGATAGACAGCTCGGAACTTAATTGTTGGATTCGCTCCCCTATCCATTGTTCCTCTAACTCTTGGGGTACGTCCCATCGCTTATAGTCGGCATACACGCCTTCTCGATGCATCTGTATAGCGCTCCCATAATGTTTGACGAACAAATCCTTTGCTACACCCCAATCGGTCTCTTCCATCCTTAACCACCACCATACCTGTTCCTATTTGTGCGTATACTCTTAACACTTTACATAAGTTTACTACTTTCCAAGCATACTATAGAAGTTGAACTATACATTTGCACGAGAACGTAGAGGACAGAAAGAACCTGAAGAAGTGAAGCGTTCGCTAAAAGCGCTTTCTACAAGAAAGCTACTTCGGAAGCATAAGCTTATCACCGGATTTTCACCTTTGTAAAATTGAATTAAAAATCTGGGGAAAACAGCGATCGGAAGGTTGTTCTGTCATCGGAGTGGCAAGTGTAAATATTCTTTCGTTCAACTTATATAGAATCATACCATTTACCAAAGGAGAATCAAATTTACAATGAATCCAAATTCCATGAACCCTCAGAATGTAGTACAACCCAGATTGAATGCTAATCCAAATGTCACCCCTAACATGAATCATGGTGGCCATGAGATGTTTGATGTACATGAGATTCTGTCCTCCACCATTAACGTGCTGGATCAATACATGATCTTTCGTACTTTTGTGCAGAGCCAGGAACTGATTGGCATTCTGGACCGGCAGTACAACTTCATATTATCCCAGTACAATCTGACAGCAGAGTGTTTTGCATCCGGACAGAAGCCTCATCAAGAGACAGCTACCTATATGATCCCCAACATGGTACCACCGGTATATGGCCTTAAGCCATCAGCACCGAAAAAACCAAACCAGAGCTTAGCTGATGTAAAGGATGCCGGGATTAGCGCTCATATGCTGGGACTGATCAAGTCACATGCGAGTCTGCTCGGCATGTCCTGTAGCGAGATCACAAATGGAACGGTTCGCCGGGTCATCGCTTCGCAGATCCAACATTTTATCGAGATGGCCTATGAAATTTTCATGTTCCAGAATAAAAACGCGTATTATCAAGTACCTCAGCTCACTCTAAGTGATACACAACAGATGCTTCAGGCATACATTCCAGCAACCGGAGCACCTCAGATGCCTATTAACAATAAACCACTCCATTAATTAGAGAATAAAGTCCGAATACCTAGAACAGTCTCTTTAACCCTTTCGGGTTTTAGGGGCTGTTCTTTCATTATTTGTAATCATTTTCCTACTGAAGACTCTTGATTCGCTTACCAGAAACTGGTTTAATCAAAGACAGAACTCATATTCAACATACGGATCATACATATAAAATACGGTAAAATGCAGTTATAAGAAAATTCAAACGGCTTTTTCTTCATTATGGGGAGGTATACAAATGAGATGGAAGCAACCTGCTAAACTTGGTTTACTAGCTATGGCTCTCGGCTGTACTGCCATTGGCGCAACACTCACACCTTCAACAACACTAGCTGCACCTGTCCCCGCTTCCAAAGCGGTGTATCATCAGTTCCAAACCTATCGAACAGAAGCAGTGAAGTCCACAGAAAGTCTGGTTAAAGCGCGTAAATACCTGATGAATCATATCGATAAAGTCGGCCCTTGGCAGGCCACACTAATGACGCTGCAACTGGAGAACATGCAAAACGTGAAATTGGCTAATATGGACTACCAAATGTATACGGAACAATTTCAACAGGCCATATCTCAAGCCCATGAACAACTTGGTTACGAACAGAAGCTTACATATAGTCGTCTGCTCAAAGAAATTAAAGATCCGACAGTGAGGAAGCTTCTGCAGGAAGCATCAGATCTCGGGTTCAAACTGGAAACCAGTGAAGGCTTGTATTACCCCATCATCAATTATGAGATATATCAAAAGTTCAAACTTTTTGTTAAGGCTGATATTGCTGCATACATTAATATTATGGCTACCGAGTCCAACCAAATGACGACTTCAGATGGGGGCATTATCATCTCTTGGAACGAATTAATCCAGCGTGCATTGGAGAAAGAAGCCTTTTTGAACAACTTCCCGAATTCCAATCGCACATCAGCAGTGAAGCAAGGGTTATTTGTGGATTATCTCTTTTATGGAAGTGACAACACGCCTGCTTATGATTGGTACACGGACGAAGAAATCCGCACCATGGACCCTGAGGTGAAAAAGGCTTACGAGAAAGCTTTGGCTAAGCGGGAGCCCAATACGGAGAGTGTTCTTCTGGACACTATGGAAAAGATTTTACTGGTTCTCAATCAGAACAATGATGAGCTTACACCTGAAGTCAGAGCAATCATTGAACCTGTTCAACAACAATTTGCCCGTAAATAATCGGATGCTGAATCGCAAAATGTGAATGCCAAAAAAGCGGCAATCCTCGTGACAGAGGTTGTCGCTTTTAAGTTTACATATCAAGTCGTTACGTTTGGATCAATGAGTTGAAGTGTCTATTGATGTAAGTTTGTTCGGATTTACGACGAGATACACTCCCTCAATCCGCTCTCCAGAAGCGTCCAACTCCAAACAGAGTACCTCGGACAACTGCCCTTCTTTCATCAACGCGAGTTGAAGTTCGCCATTGATCCACATCGGTACCCATTCTCTCTCACGTAATCGCGTAAGGACTCGCCGTGAGGTCAGGAGTGCAAGCACACCTTTGTGCACATTCATTGTTCTCATAACGGTATGCACAACGCCACCGCCATCTGCTGTAAATACAGGCTGATCTGCCAGTAACTCCAGCATGGCAGAGACGTCATAACGAAGGAAAGCCGTTGTAAAACGGCTCAGCAATTCACCTTTGGCTATCATATCCGCATCACTCTGCTCGATCGGCGGAAGTCTTTCAGGCAGATTTCGTCTGGCGCGGCTAAAGATTTGACGACAGTTACTCTCCGTTTTGCCCAGCCAATCCGCTATTTCGGAATAATCATATCGGAACGCTTCACGAAGGACAAAAACAGCCCGTTCCATGGGCGATAGACGCTCCAACATGACCAGATAGGCGTAGGAGATCAGCTCTTTTTTCTCCATCGTTTCCTCTGGCATGTTCGCCTCTTCACTGTCACCGATCGGCTCTGGCAGCCACTCACCAACATAACTTTCCCGCTGATTACGGGCGGAATTTAGCAGATTCAAACTTCGGTTCACAATCAATCTGGCGATGTAGGACTTGGGATTACGAATATCCTGAGTAGACGTGCTCTGAATCCCCGCAAAGCAATCCTGCACAATATCTTCAGCTTCTACCACACTGCCCAACATGCGGTAAGCTATTGAAAATGCATATTTTTTATAACGAATATACAACTCACCAACATCCAGAGAAGACACATCTGGCTCATTGGCGTGGAGATTGGAATTCATAAGAATGGCCCCCTCTGGCATGATGCGTGTATTTTAGTTAAAGCAACCCGGATACATCCCAGTTGTGATCGCAATCCGGTTCCAGTTATTAATCGTGTTAATGGCCAAGATCAGATCCACCAGTTCGGATTCACTGAAATGTTCACGAACCTTATCGTACAACGCAAGGGGTACACCGTGTTCCGAGATTCGGGTCACCGCTTCAGCCAGCTCCAGCATAACACGTTCTTGATCCGTGAAGAAAGCCACTTCACGCCACACACTTAGCAAAAGAATATGATCCGCGTAATCTCCCAGTTTCATCAGATCTTTGGCATGCATATCGAGACAAAAGGCGCAGCCATTAATCTGGGACACTCGGATTTTTAACAGCTCATACAATACTTTATTTTCAAATTGCCCGGATATATATTGCTCCATTGCCATCATCGCTTTAAAAGCACCTGGACTCGCTACTCTGTAATTCGTTCTTAAATTCATTTCTCATTCGCCTCCGTCATTTGGTTTACACACTGTAGACAAATGACGGCTGGGATCTGTGACATTCTTTGCGAAAATCTTTTTATGCCCACAAGAATGGTTGCTCAACAAACGAATATTCACACTGAGATTCTGATGACAGGACAACCTCCATGGAGTTAATAATCAGTAATGGAAAAAGATACTGGAAAGGTTGTTCTCTTTTCTACAATTAACATCTAATGTAAGAAAAATCCGCGTTTTCCCGTATTCATGTACGGTTTTTGCTGTACCGTTTGTAATTTCAACCAAAAGTAGGTTGGATATATTGATATTTTGACCAAAAGAGTAGTAACATACGGCTAATCAAGTTAACTTTTCTGACACAAAAAAGCGAATCGCTTATCCATATCAGCAAGGAGTGTTTCCTATGATAACTTCCAACGCAAACCATACAATGACGTCCGAATTGCCTAGAGGCTGTACGTTTACCGCCGAAGACTGGCATGTATTATCCCAATATTGGTACCCTATAGCCCAAGCAACCGAAGTAACAGACAAACCCTTGGCTGCTCAATTACTCGATATGAAGCTTGTTCTCTACCGCAGCAATGATCAGATTGTGGTAGCCAAGGATCTTTGTTTTCACCGCGGGGCCCCACTTAGTAAAGGCTGGGTAGAAAATGGCGAGATTGTCTGCCCTTATCATGGTTTCCGTTATAATTGTGAAGGAAAATGTACCGCAGTACCTGCGCACCCAAGCTCCAAGATCTCGCCTAAGCTCAAACTTATCGTGTACCCGGCAGTCGAACGTTATGGCTTGATCTGGACCACTTTGGCAGGAACGGAAGAACAGATCCCTTCCTTCCCTGGATGGGATGATCCGGATTATATCAATATTTTGCCACCCAACTTTGACATTGCTGGATCCTCTGGACGACAAATGGAGGGTTTCCTGGATGTATCCCATTTTGCCTATGTGCATACCGAGACGTTTGGTGATCGAAACAACACCGAAGTCCCCCAATACAAAGTGAAACGCGAAGGTAATGAGTTACTGGCGGAGTATTGGAGTACTGTAAGTAACTATGGCAAAGGGCAAGATCTTGTTGCACCTGAAGGTTTCCAATGGCTGCGCGAGTTTCGAGTGTTCCCACCTTTTGCGGCTTCTCTTACGGTACATTTCCCAGGAGACGACAAGCTAAATATTCTGAATTGTGCTTCGCCAATCTCTGCCCGTTATACACGTTTATTCTGTCCAATCACACGCAACTTTGACAAAGACGCTCCGATTGAAGACACAATCAAGTTCAACTTGCAGGTATTTGAAGAAGACCGCGAGATGGTCGAGTCACAGAAACCGGAGGATCTACCCCTTGATCTGTATGCCGAGGCCCATATTCCTGCGGACCGTACTTCGATAGCTTATCGTCAATTATTAACGGAGATTGGTTTGGGACGAAATTACACATCGTAAATTAAATCATATATAAGTTCAACTAATGAATATATTTACACTGGCACTCCGATGGCAGAATAACCTTACGATCGCTGTTATCCCCAGATTTTTTATTCCATTTTTTCATAGGGAAAATCCGGTGATAGCGTATGCTTTCGATGTAGCTTTCTTTTAGAAAGCTTTTAGGCGAACGCTCCGCTTCTTCAAGTTATTTCTGCCCTCTCCGCTATCGTGTAAATGTTTAGTTGAACTTATGTAGGTGTTCTTCAATCTCAGGCAAGCTATCGATGATGGATGTCGCGCCTAAAAAGTCTTGAAGTACTATCCTGCGGTCTCTGGGGAATGGGTTGAAAATTTTCTTAGGAACTCAGGCCATCTTATTTGGCCTCTAGGTCCTCATTTAAAATTGTAAGGAACCTCAGACTCGTTATTTCCAAAATCCCCCGATAAAACACTTCATACGGCTTTTTATTCTGATATAACGTGTCTCAGATTCTTTAGATTTTTGGGCACGCCTTAAATCCTTGATTAAGACGCCTACGATTCGTTAGCACTCCATGCTCCGGACACGTTCAGGTATGCATCGGCTTTCAGCAGGTTTGAAGACACCTTTAATCAACAAAAGAAGCGTTCCTTTGCGGACGCTTCTTTTGCTATACCTAATTTAACTGAAATACTTATGTGTATTAGATAAACCTCGCCTCATGACCGTCATCTGTCCTCTTGATTATTCGTATTCATAGGAAGCTCTCTATAATACGGACAGCCCGGCTCATGAATAATACGTGGATCAACCCAAGTGCCCCAGTACGGAAGACGGTTCACGTAAGGTTGCATGTTTGGTTGGTTGTTTGGCTGTGTATTGGGCTGCATGTTTGGTTGTACATTGGGTTGTGTGTTTGGTTGTGTGTTTGGTTGTGTGTTTGGTTGCATGTTTGGCTGTACATTGGGTTGTACATTAGGCATTACGTAAGGCTGATGATTCACATTTGGAGCACTGTTAGAGGCAGGAGCAATTGAAGGCTGGCAATCTGCCGGCGGGCCAATAATCACTGTTTTTTGAATGGGAGCAAGTGCTTCTTGAACTTTTTTCTCATCCAGACAGTACGTATAAGCCAAAAGTTTTGCAGGTGTAAGACGTAAGGTGTCTGAGCCAAATATCGCTTCAGGAACCGGAGCATCAAAGATTGCGAGTAAGTGCGTGTGATCTGCAGTGGCCACTTCATAGTGCCACCAGCCTTGAGGAACGTTAGCCACCTGCCCCGGAGTAATCGGGAAATGAAGAAGCTCGTTGGTAAATGGATTAATGAGGGAAACAACTGCCGCACCGCTGATGCAGTATACCAACTCCGTTGCATTCTGATGCGTATGTGGTTCAACCACATTGCCCGTGTTGAGGAAAATATCCAGTAAAGAAACATTGCCCAGTGTGTTTAACTGCTTGATGGAAAGAGCGTTAATATAGTTGTTCTCATCCTTCTTGAATAACGGGTTATTGCTCAAATCGTAAGTAAATTCGGTGGTTGGTAAAGTGTAATCCATGTATGAGGTTGCCAAAATAAAACGCCTGCCCTTCGCTCTCGGTTTAGGTCATAACCTATATGCCAGCTTATGCCCAGCGCCCAGATACGTGAGCCCATTTCCGCCAAGTTTTCATCGCATAACAAATATCCCTGACTCGGACATCCCGAGCAGGGCTCATTGGCTATTAAAGTTCTGCTTCGTCGGAGATGTCATCCCAACTAATCCCTAATGGAGTACTGTTCAAATTTACACTCTGAAGCCAACTCATTCGCTTAACCATGTCTGGCATTCCCTCGATCAAACCATTAGTTACACTCAAATAACGTAGTTTCTTTAGTTTCTCCAGTTCAGGCGGAAGCTCACGTATGCCCGAGTAGCCTATATCCAGAGTTACGAGTTCGCTCAATTCACCAATCTCGGATGGAATATGTTTCAGACCAAGATCCGACTTCTCCTTTGGCTTCCATCCGGTCGGAACATGATAAGAACTGCCGCAATAAATTCTAAGCTCTCGAAGTTGTTTCAATTTTCCAATGTCTTGGTGAATACCTTCCAGATCCGCCGTCATGATCTCCAATTCTTCCAATGATGTCAGTTCGAAAAGGGCTGGAGGAAGCGTATAAACATCCTGCTCAAAAATTGTCAAACGTTTCAAGTGCTTTAATTCCCGAATACGTTCCGGAATCTCTTTCAAGTAATGTGAACTAATATTCAGCACATCCGTCTGATGTCTAATAGCATCGTCCAGTAAGCAATGAATGTCTTGATGTCGATCTAATCTAAAAAATAACCCAGTGATTCGCTCCATTAGCTCAATTGCTTCTTCTTGTGTAATATGCATGCCATACATATTCTCATGAGCAACAGTGTAGAAGTAGTCACTTCCATCCTCGTTCAAAAAACAAAGATCATCTGGCATTGATGGATAACACCAGTCATGAAAGCGGTTGGCTTCCTCCTTGAGGATCTGCCCTGATTCCGGCGTGCAACGATATATGTAATAAATCCCCTCTGAATACATGGCGCCACTTTTCATCATCATTTCTTCCATCGTACTGTTTTCAATCAGATACGGATCCAATCTCCGTAACACTGTAGTAACTCTTTCAGGTGTAGCTTCCTCAGCATATTTTCTGTCTACAAGCATAAAACGATCTGCCTTCTCGATCAATTCGTCAATCAACAGTTCATAGGCAGTTCCTCTTGGATCAGTGTGAAAATCTACGGCTACCATATGTTCCCCCTCATTACTCATTATTCATTAATCTTCAATCTGCTGTATCATCTGAAACCACTGTGGCATAGGCTGATATCATCAATCCAGTCATTGGAGGCTTATTACATGGCATACGGCCCTGGTTCAGTTTCATCCCCGCAATCTGCGGGTTATCCTTACCCTTATTATCCGTCACCCCCACCGTATCCTTACCCTTATCCCTATCCCTATCCATACCCGCCCATCGTTCCTGTTCCACTACCATATCCGATCGGTGGTCCTTGGTGGCATGGTGGATATCCCGGCGGTGGTTACCCCGGTGGACACCCTGGTCATTTCCCAGGAGGTGGCTATCCAGGCGGACCTCATGGAGGCGGGCCGGGTGGTCCAGGTGGACACGGAGGACCTCCAGGTGGAGGATTTCATGGACATCGTTTCTTCCAGTGGTAATCATTAGACTCATTCAAAGTACTTGTTCAGATAAAGGAGCTGCTTCGGCAGCTTCTTTATTATTGAAGGAATTGTCTAATCTTGCAGGATTTTAATAGGTGATCTCATCCATCATCTTCAGATTACGGTTCGACATGCTGAGGAGATCCGTGAAGGTAGGTGTAAGGTAATAAACAAAGTCCGGATCGTGCACGTACATAATAATCTGCCCATACGTGCCTTCCGCCGTTGGATCAAAATCGAGCATCAGATACAGTGAACCACCTGCAATTGTTGCAAAAGGAATCCATGGTTTATGGAAAAGGTATGGTTTGATCTCCGGGTCCAGCTGGCTGATCTCTTCGGCAGAATAATACTCTTCAAGCTTCTCATCCACTTCACAGAAGTATTGTTTGGTCTCTCGAATCTCTTCCAATGACATCAGATAAAAGGGTGTACAACGCCCACCCTCGGCATCACCGGGGTAAAGCACATGCAACCCGTAACCACTGCCGTCTTTTCCTTGGTAAAAGGTACGAAAATCGCCAGACAGCCGGACGCCATACTCCTTTTCAAATAGATCCAGACTTTCCTCGGATGCACCTTCCCGATGTTGATATTCTTCAAACAATTGTCGAATCTCTTGATCCTGTATTTTCTCATCTAACAAGTGATTCAGCTCGTCCATTAGCACGTTTAACGATACATTCGGCTCCAATCTCACCACACCTCCCCTATCTCAGTTCTTCTCTTCTTGTAGATATTGATGATATCCCCAAAACGCTTCTTCCTCTCCGCCGCCTTCAATCAGAATCATGACTGCGTAAGACAACAAATTAAGCCATTGTTCCATCAACGCCACCTGTGCGTCCGAAATGAGGTTGTTGCTGCGAAGCATACCCTCAGGTTCAACAGCCCAAGCACGGGCCATATGAGTAATTCCCCATAGACATGCCATGACTTCCCGATCCAGTGAAGGCCGTGCAAGTTCGGACGCCAGAACACGCAGTATCTCCATCAACTCATGAAAATTCTCCTTAATCAAATGTCCACGGAAAGGCCGCAGACTGCCAATAAAACCGTTCTCCATCTTGGGATGACTCAGATCATCATAAGAAAAGGAGTGACATTTTAATAACGTTACAGCCTCTTCACGTTCCATCCCTTCACCCCTAACTAGGTCAAAATGCTACCTCACCAGCGCAGAAGTTCTTCTCCACGCCACAACACATACCGCTCCAACTCACGAAGAGTGCCTGTACCGATCCCGTACTCGTCCATTTCTTTGGAACGAAGATCGAGCACATGCAGCATGCCACCATATGTGCCAACTGCAAGTTTGGATCGCTCTGGTGATACGGCGAAAGAATAGATCGTACTACCCACGAAATGGCGCCATACTTCCTCTCCCTTGTTATTCACACAATACAGATAACCATATGCATCTCCAAGCACCATGCCTGCCTCTATTTCCACTGCTGCATACACACGTGCATTCTCATCCATCACTGGCCAATCTTCCTTCGTTTCGTTGCCTGCAATTGATTCCAGCGGGACCTGTATGGTGACCCCGTTATAGAAATGACATGCGTTAAACCAGACGTTCTGGTTATCACCGGTGAATGTTGCATAATGAGGGTAGCTCGATTCTGGATAGAGAGAGTATGTCTTGCTCAGCCGACGGTCCATCACCATATGATTGCTTCCTTGGCTGCCATAGGCAATCCATCTACCATCCCTTGATACAGCTGCATGTCCCATATCTATCTGTGTATCCTCTAGCTCATACTCTTCGATCTCTGCCAGATCGGGATGAAGCAAGGTCACCTGGGCTTGTGTGACGAGATATATCCCGTATCTTGAATGTATGAGTAGTGCTTTGCCTTCATCGATAGGTATAAGTCCTTCAAGTGTCCGTTCGGGATGCTCACAGTCCGCAAGTGATTCAATCCGAGTTAATGCCGAGTGTATCCGGGCTTGAATATCTTCCCATTGATATGTCGCTATCTCCTGTCCTTCCAACTTGCGATCTGGCTGACGAATGATACGAATCCCATCCGGTCCTGCAAGCGCAAAGTCAATTCCATCCGCTGAGCAACCTGCAAAAGTATATGGAGAGATCAACTGCCATCCGTGCTGATCCATCGTATATATCTGACTATTCTCCGTGAAAATCCCCGTATTACATACAATCGTTTCCTCGTTCAGATAACCTACAACTTTGACCGCTTGCATGGAAGCCTGAAACGCCTCGTTCAATGGCCACGTCGCTGCGGGTAGCTCATGTCGAAGCACCTCCACATCACCATGGAGATTGGCCTGTCTCACCATATGGAATACTTCAGTACTCATTCCGCTTCTGGAGTCTACCTCCAACTCGGATTCATCCGGTTGCTCTCCCTGCATACTTCTCCGGACAAATGCATTGACATCCCTTGCATAACGCTTGCCTTCATTGCGCCATTGTTCCGCAATGTCTTCCTTTAACCAACTCATAGGTGTCCCTCCACTCTGCCCCTATTCATATGCCGTACAATGATGTGCCTGCAAGAACATACTGATTTCGTTATCCGTCGCCTCCTCCGCACCATTCTTTTCTTCATAGAACAGGGCAACTTCTCTCCCAGCTGCATAGTTAAATCGTAAATATCCTCCCATCGACACCATGAACATCTTGCACATGTACTCATTCTCCAACACAGCATCCCACTTAAATTCTGTTTTGCATGTATCGGCGAGTTCCTTCATGGTGCTTCCCTGTTCCGTCCCTGAAAAATGGTAAAACGTATGTTTCCGCAGCTCATTCCACGGCTCAAAATAAAGTGGCGTTATTGGTTTATCCTGATGGTAATACCCACAATAGATCCGGTCCAGCGTTTCGCCAAATTCAGTCTCCGAGCATGTCCATAAGGTGATATTTTCATCATGACGCGGTAGCCACAACAGCCCCTCAACTTCCGGATGAACAGCAAGGAAATCTCCATCTACAGAACTGCCTATGGAGATGCACTGCTCAAGTTGCTGCTGACTTATAGGCGAATCATCCGTATGTATCCAAAAATCATATTCAACAAAAGGCTTCAACACTTCCGGGTCTGGCCTCTGCACATTCATCCATCCCGTGTATGTACCTTCCCCATATTGTTCAATCCAAGTACGGTATGATAAAGGTAGCGAGATGGCGTGCTGTTGTTCAAAGTGATCCAGTTCCTCCGCTGGAACCGGCTTAAGTACACGGGATACAATATACATTTGTCGACATCTCCCATCTCAGTTTGGTTCATTCGTTTTCAGGATCTAAGCCAGTTCTTCCTGTACAATTTCAGTCCATACTCCTTTACGATTCAGAATGCGAATGGCAAAAGTATCATATCCATCACGCTTGACCTGATCAAAATGCATGCGCTCTCCCGTAATCAGTTCATATGCACCATTTTCATCTACATCTTCGCCAAACTCTTCATCCCAAGGCACATTGTAGTAAGCCGTCAACTCTACTTCAAAGATGTCCTCTCCTTCAACATCCAGGTAAGGACGAAGGGGTCTGTCATGTAGTGCGTCTTCCGAATAGGTCTCACATAACATGGCATCATATCCGTGCTTGGCGGTATCAATGAGCAGATAGCGCTCACCCGTGACCGTATGCTCCGCATATACAAGAAGAGGTGTCGAATCATGCCAGGCAATCAGATCATCTTCCGTCAAGTCACCATAATAAAAAATATGGAATTTATCATGACCGTCACTCATTTGAAGTTTGCCTTTCCACTCCACTTCATCGGACTTTATGTTCTCTTCCTTCCTAATTAATCCTTCCAGATAAGCAGGTCCGTGTTGTACACCATACTCATTCATCATCTCGCCTCCGATTTGTTCATTCGAATAGTAACTACTTTGTGTTCCTCATCCACCGTCAGTTTCACATCAATGTTAAGCTTGTCGCGAAATAACGCCGTAATATTGATATACGGATCGCGGGCAGCTTCGCTACTACCGCCACTATTACGGCTCATTCCCTGATGAATGATGGATTCTACCAGCTGTTTATCTCCCTTGCCGGTGTTATTGTATGTGTAGATCACCTGCCCATCCTGATCATACAGATTCAAAACCGTTGTGAAATCATTGGCGTTCTCATACTGTCTCTCGGTCTGTACATAGTTGTGATCTGTACGTTGATAGTTTACCGTACCAGCCAGATACGGATTGTCCCCGCCTGGCTTCACATCATACTCCTTATAAGCCAGATTAAACAGGTATTGGATATGATTCATATCAATCCGGTAATAAAACTGACGGTTATCTTCCTCTTTGTCCATCGCTGCAAAACTGTTAATCAGCGGCCAGGCCCCATAGGACTTCCCATTAACATCAACGGCCAGAGCATAGTCAGATAATACTGTCTCTTTTTGAAATACACCAAATGTCTGTAAAATAAAATAAGCCGGAATCATCAACATACCCAGAATGACTGCAAAAATAGTAAGTTTAACTCGTAGTTTCATGTCTTCTCTCCTTGCGGCTTTAACTCTTCAATTTCAGTCTCATCCAGTCTTGTGCTGAAGCTTCGACAGTGTACGCACAACTACATCCCTGTTCTTCGCATCCTTGATATAAGCCGGAATACTATGTGAAGCCGTTCGTATAGGCATATTTCCGTATTTTACACGCAGGTCTGCGGAGACATAAGCGATGAGATAATTCAGATGCTCCCGATTCACAGCCCATATTATTTTTCCTCTGAAATTATCCAGGAAGTATAATTCCAGCCCGAACACAGGATCTTTCCCTGC
Source organism: Paenibacillus sp. FSL M7-1414 (assembly GCF_038003195.1). NCBI lineage: Bacteria > Bacillati > Bacillota > Bacilli > Caryophanales > Paenibacillaceae > Paenibacillus > Paenibacillus sp. FSL M7-1414. The sequence goes on from NZ_JBBOOS010000001.1 coordinate 4,185,751, forward strand.
ACAAATCTCGGAAAAACACCTTTGGTATGTCGGCTTGGCGTGTAATTCAACCTGATTAACAGAACTACAATGCGGACATTCCACATGCGTCGATCGGTGAGACGTCTTCTTCTCGTCTGTGATTTCCACGTTAAACCAACGTTCACATACAGCACAATTCCCCTTGGCTTTATATTGATATACTGGTTCTTCAAAAGCTTGAGCGTAACATTCGTAACACTTCCATCCCAGTTGACCATTCCGTTGATCAATCGAAGCGTGCCCACCGCATTTGGGACATTTCACATCAATCCGCTCTCCCCGTCGAAGAACCGAATAGAAACTATACACTTATACGCACCTTCATCTTCGAAACGTTTCATCCTGTATCCACCTTTCTTCTGAACTACGATACACACCGCGTCAAAATACTCAACATTTACCAATCCATCTCTCTAAAATTATATGAAACTCCGTTCCTCAGCACAACAATTGAAGACAGATTGTTGGAAATGCCTCTATTACGACATACCCAAGTGTGTGCCTCATCACACCCGTCTCCACCTCAATAACGTAATCTATAACTAAATAACTACTGAAATGAAAGAAAACTTGCTTTTTAGATTGTGAAAAACATCACTTGAGTAAAGGTTGTGCAACTATGTTCTCCTTACTGAATGTATATAAATGGTCACTCGTATTCGCTATATTCACAGCAACTCTCTCTCACTGTAGTTCAACCGATACAGTTAAACCTGTTCACCACGATGAAGTCTCCTCCTCCTCCTCTGCGATCAGTCAACCCCCGGTGGACCCGATCATTCGCAGAGAAGGTACTACGGTATATATTGAAATGACGGCCCAGGTTACAGATGTCGAAATCTCCAAAGGAGTGATATACAACGCTTGGACATTTAATGGTACCGTCCCCGGACCCGTCCTACGAGTGACAGAGGGAGATACCTTGGTGTTCACGTTGAAAAATAAAGATTCCAGCCTTCCTCACTCCATGGATTTTCACGCTGTACATGCTGCTCCCAGCAGCAAATTTATTGATGTGATGCCAGGCGAGGAAGGCACGTTCACTTATCCCACCTCCTCACCCGGTGTATTCATGTATCACTGTGGAACCAAACCGGTCCTTGCCCATATCGCCAACGGGATGTACGGCATGATTATTGTGGAACCCAAAGCAGGATACCCTTCCGATCACTTGGTTGATCGTGAGTATACCCTTGTCCAGAGTGAATGGTATAAAGAGCATGATTATGAAGCTTTTTTGAACGGGGAACCGGATTATGTCGTATTTAACGGCAATGATTATGGATTAATAAAACATCCCCTGTTAGCCAAAGTAGGAGATACGGTGCGAATCTATGTCAGTAATGCCGGACCCAATGAAGTCTCATCCTTCCACGTTGTGGGTACCATTATGGACCGTGTGTATACGGATGGAAATCCACGCAACATCCAGTATGGAATACAGACGGTTATGCTTCCCGCAAGTGGTGGAGCTGTCGTAGAGTTCACCGTGACCGAAGAAGGCGATTATGCGATTGTAACCCATCAGTTCAACCATGTAGCCAAAGGCGCTGCCGCTGTTTTGCGTGTGACCAAGGATGGTGCTGATCATGGTGGACCCGCGATGTCTCACTGAGACATGACAATAGATAATGGCTATACCTATCCTGAACCATTCGAGGTGATTAAACGATGATCTGTACACACGAAGCGAAGGATGCCTGTTTCTCCAAAGTATCTCTGTTCCAGCATCTTGATCCATCCGAAGCTGCCTTGTTGATCTCCCTTCTGCATACCCGCAAATATAACAAAAGCGAAGTTGTCGTCCAGGAGGGAGAACGCTCAGATACGCTTTATGTGGTTCATCAGGGATGTGTGAAGTTATCCAAATACAATGAAAATGGCAAGGAACATATTATTCGGTTTCTGTTTCCCGGTGATTTCTTCGGACAAGATTCCCTGTTACACCAAAAACCACATGTCGCGAACGCCGAAGTTCTGGAGCCTTCGGCCATCTGCTCTATCAGCAAGCATGACTTTGACCAATTACTTGAACATGATCCAAAGCTTGCTTATCATTTCCTGCTTGCCATTACCAAGCTGCTCCGTGAAACAGATGAATGGAACAGCTCGCTAAGTGCGATGACAACGGAACAGAAGATTGCCAAGTTGCTTTTGTATTTCCATACCCGAAATCATGCAAAACATGAGATCCGCTTGCCTGTTTTCAAAAAAGATATGGCTCTGTTACTCGGGATCACACCCGAAACACTTAGTCGTAAACTTGCCATGATGCAAACTCAGGGACTGCTTCAGGTTACAGGAAACTGCATCCTTATTCTGCAATTGGAGCAGCTTAGGGAAATGGTTCCGTTCTGAACTAAATATTATTTACACTAATACTACGATGACAGTATAACCTTCCCATCGCTGCTAACGTGTGAATGATTAGTTCAACTCATATAGCTTTGGGACAAGTATTATATTTCACATTGGATGTGAGTATCGTCACAGTGCAGCCTAGCGTTACAGTATACAGTTAAGAAAAGATCTTCAGGAGGTTTATGCGATGAATACGGTTGTTAAATTGGACAAACAGATCATTATGCACAAAATGCAGGAGCTCTGTTCACTGCTGCTACAGGATGAAGGCTACAAAGAGATGCGGGACATGATTGATCAGTTTGCTGCAGATGAGCAAGCTACGACTCAGTATGAGAAATTTATGGAGAAACATCAGGCACTGGAGGAGAAAGAACGGCAAAATATCGAATTGCTTGCATCTGAAATCCAGGTGTATGAAGAGGAAGAACGCGCACTCTATGATCATCGCCTCATTCGTCGGTTTATCTATGCTCAACGGGAGTTCAGTCAGCTACATCAGCAGATCAGTCACTTTTTCACGAAATCGGTGGAGTTGAACCGCCTGCCCGAATCCAATGAACTAGGTAAGGAAGCTTGCGGATGCGGAGGCAGCTGTTCCAGCAACCATTAATATCTTCCTTTTGGTTAAATAATCAAAAAGAGTATCCGATCAGAAATCACGCTGTTCGGATACTCTTTTTATATAAATTCAACTAATATTTACACAAAAACGGAGAAGACAAAATAAGCTGAAGAAGCGAAGTGTGCACCTTAAAGCTTTGCTGCATCGGAAGCTTATTCTTTTATCTACAGATCCAGCAACAGCGATGCGAGCAATCCCATGGATGCAATCAAACCCACAATTGGCCCACCCTCTTCAAAGGCTTCCGGCATCATCGTCGAGCAGATCATGGCAATGATTCCACCACCTGCAAATGCACCAATTGCTGCACTCATCTCCTCAGGTAGCTGCTCGAGAAACAGATACCCACCCAGAGCTGCAAGCGCGGAGATCAATAGTACACTCAGCCACATTAATATGATTTTGCCACGACTGTACTTGCCCTGTAGTCCAACCGTACTGGACAGACCTTCAGGAATGTTGCTGACAAAGATCGATACCACCAGCACCACACTGACACCGTTGCCAGCCAGTAAGCTGGCTCCAAGCATGATGGATTCCGGGATAGCGTCCATTACCGTGCCTGCAAAGATACCCAGGCCGCTTTGGTTCGAGTCTCCCGACTTTGCCGAGCGTTTACGCCCTGCCCCTCCCTTTGCAGAAACGAGCAAGTCAAAAAGCGTATATACGACAGCACCCGCCGTAAATCCAATGGCTGTAGGGATAATACCTCCATCATTCAGCGCATCTCCGAGTAGTTCAAAGGTAGCTGCCCCGATTAATGTACCTGTCCCAAAAGCCATAATCCAGCCAATGACTCGTTTGGGAATCTTCAGAAACAATGCTGCGAGTGCGCCTATGACAACCGCTGAGGCAGAGATGCCGCCCCACATGAATGCAGTCCACATCTGGGCCGACCCCTCTCAAGTTCAATTATGTTCTATCATTCCATTAACCTTGGCAGAGCAATCAAAAACAATCCTGTGACGTTGTGATCTATATCACCTGTTGTGTTCAAAAATCACGCTATGATGAAATGATGCGGATTACAACAGAATAGACCAGAGCAGGAACTGCACGGCTCCAATAATTTCGATCATACCAACCTTCATAGGGCGCAGTGTTCTGCCTGCATATATGAAGGTGCGTACGGCGGAATAGACATATGCCAAAGACATCCAAGGATATCCGATCACGATCGGTATGAGAATTAGAAGGATATGTACTAGTCGAGTTAGCATCAGCCAACTCTTATTCGTTCGCTCTCGAAAGACCGATTTCACAAAGAACGTACTTCCTGTAAAATGTAAGAAAGAAAACAAAACTACGATTGCCATTCTAAAGTCCCAGTGCCCGCCTCCAATGAGATAAGCAGCTGCTCCCCCTAGAGAGAACATCAGCATGGCACACAGATCATTGGTAAGCGAGCGTTCTGCTTTGTGTATTACATGCCAGATGTTTACGAGCAACAATCCGCCCAGAACCGGGCCAAAGAATAGTAGTGAGGTCTGACCCAGAACAGGTGGGATTAGACAGATTAGCGCCACTGTACCGTAGATTGCAGACCACTTGTATAAGCGATGTCGATTGGCATTTCTTTTCAAAGACTGCAGTAACGGATACGCGGTTAGATATAGTCCAAGCCAGGCTACAAATAAGGGCACATGCAGCCACTGCGGCCCACTTGCAATCATACCTACCAGAAAAGGTACACTAACCATGGCCCAGCCGCCATGTTCATGAGGGATAACGATTGAATGCGTATTGGTTTTCACTTCACAGTTAACCTCCTAGGATTGAATGATGTCGAAGTTCAGAAATATGAACACAGAGAGGAAAGATTCTCATGAGCAGGGTAAACAAAGATTCAGCAGCGGAGTTTCTACAACAGTTCCCCATCTTCCAGGACCTTAGCCCCGAAGAATTGAAGCAGGTCGAAGATATCGCCATTTCCAGAAGTATTCACAAGAAAACGGTCATTTTTAGCGAAGGTAGCGAAAAAGAAGCTGTTTTTTTCATTCGTACCGGAATTGTAAAAGCTTATAAAACGGATGAGAATGGACATGAACAGATTGTCTCTTTCCTCAAAACAGGAGATATGTTCCCACACACCGGCTTTTTTAACGCGCACCCCTACCCGGCTACCGCTGAAGCGATTACGCCTACCGAACTACTGGCCATACCTGTCAGATTGTTCGAACGATTAATGCTGAGTACCCCATCGATTGCAATCAAAATTATGCGCGTACTCGGAGACAAAATACGTGAACTACAGGACAAATTGCAGGTGCTCTCTGGTCAGGATGTACGCAACCGTGTGCTCTCCTTCCTTCTCATGCTCGCAGAGCAGCACGGGCAGACACATGGCGAACAAATTATCATCAACCTGCCCATGACACACCAGGAGTTTGCCAATTCCATCGGAACTACAAGGGAAACAGCGAATCGGCTTCTGAACCAGCTTACAAAAGAGCATTTGCTCGAAGTGGATCGTAGCCGGATCATCATTCTTGATTTACAAGCATTGAAGCAACAAAGGGATGCGTGACCACTCAGCTCCACTGTGGTTTTCACCCACACCCCCTACACCAATCTATGTGTGCAAAAAGAGACCTTAACGCCTGCAATCGATGTTAAGGTCTCTTGCTGTATGCACAATTACCGATACATGTATCAGGCGATTGTGAGCTCTGGCCTGCCCATGTCACTGAACATGCCCGCATAATATTTAACTTCGCCAGCTTCATTACGGATCGCCGTTATACTCAGCCATTCCTGATAGATCTCTCCGTTTTTCTTCCGATTCCATATCTCGCCCTGCCAATATCCTTTTTCACGTAATTCCAACCATAATTGGTCATAGAATCGTTTATCTTGCTTGCCAGATTTCAGCAGACTTGGCCTCTGTCCAACCGCCTCTTCAGCGCTATAACCAGTGACCGCAGTGAAGGCCGGGTTCACGGAAGTAATGACACTATTCGTATCCGTGATCAGAATCGCTTCAATTGTATTCTCCAGAATGCTGGCAGATAACTGAAGCTTCTCTTGGTAGAACATCCAGATCACAAGTATCAGGCTGACCAGCGCGATCTGTGACAAAGCCATGAAACCAATGGCATAATGTCCCGTCATGCTGTACAACAAAGTCAACATCAACGGAGGGAAGAATCCGCCCAGACCACCCATAGCCGAGATCATCCCATTTGCCACACCTGGTTGTTTAACGAAATACATTGGCACTAATTTGAAAATAGTTCCGTTACCTGTCCCTGCGCATAAGGCCACAGTCAGGCATCCAATGGTGTAGATATAGAATGACGGCGCGAAAGATAATACAATCGCTGCAATCGTTAATCCGCCGAAGACAAACATTAATATTTTGAACGGATTAAATCGATCTCCAAGCCAGCCTCCAATAGGTCGCATGATGGTAGCAACGAGAATGAATCCCGCTGTACGAATACCTGCATCGACTTTGTCCATCTGGAAGTGACTGACTAAGAAATTTGGCAAATATACCGTAAATGCCACGAACGAACCAAATGTCAGAAAATAGAATAAACAGAGCAACCATAGTTTATTGTTGCGTGATATGGCCTTCAGTTGCTGCATAAGCGGAACATTAACACGAGTTTCCTTTTTGTCTCCCAAAGCAAAATTCAGCGCTGCCATTCCTAGTAGCAGAATACTGTAGAGCAGAACCGTCGTAGACCACCCCATACGATCAGCAATCAGCGGGGCTCCGAATGCAGACAGTGCTGTCCCCAGGTTACCAATTCCGTAGATCCCGTTAACAAACCCATGTCGCTCTTTCGGATAATATTTGGGCAGTGAAGTTACACCGACGGAGAAGACAGCTCCCCCAATACCGAGGAACAGTCCACCTATCACCAGATCACTGAACGATGTCGCACGGCTAATCCACCATACAGGAGCCAGCAACAGGACAAAGCTAATCATAAAAATATTACGTGCTCCATATCGATTCGTCCAATAACCAATCGGAATACGGGCAATCGATCCGATCAATACAGGAATCGCTGTTGCCCATGCAAGCTGGGAAGATGTAAGCGCAATATCCTCTTTAATAAATGGCATCAGAGATGACAGGATAACCCATACCATGAAACCAAGAACCAGACTTGCGGTTTGCAAGGGCAGTTGAACCTTTCCTTTATGTTGCATTTACATCGCCCTTTCCTTTTTTTGTTCCTGATTCGGATACACAGCTCCATCTCTCCTGCGATATAACACATAACTGCGTTTCAGATAACCCAGTGGCATACTTAGCATGTGAACCAGACGAGTAAATGGAAACACGCAGTACAGTACAAAAGTGAGCAGAATGTGTACTTTGAAGTTCAGAGGTACCGTCTGCATCAGAACCGGATCAGGCTGGAATACGATCAGACCGCGCAACCATGGATTAATCGTTGTTCGATAGTCGAAACCTGTGTGATTCACCGCATTGGCCGAGGTCGCCAGTATTCCGGTGACAATGACAATGATCAACATGGCAAGGGCCAGCCAATCCCCGATGCTGCTCGTCGCCCGGACCCGGCGAGCAACATAACGGCGAACCAGCAGAATGACTGCACCTGCAAATGCAATGATCCCCGCAGGCAGTCCTCCTGCGATAGCCATCAAGTGATATCCTTCATCACTCAGTCCGATCCAGCGATAGAACTCCACCGGAACAAGTAAACCGGCAATATGTCCACAGATTACGGCGAATATTCCGATATGAAAGAGTAAACTTCCCCATTTTAGCATTCGTTTCTCCAGCATCTCACTCGACTTGGACGTCCAACTGAAGGGATTCGTCACATATCTCCAGATCGTTGCCGTAATACAGAAAACAATGACCATATAGGGAAGAGCGCCCCATAACAAAAGTTCCAGTGTACTCACCGATTCCCCCTCCTCATCTGAGCCGCAATCTGCATGAGATCTTCAGGTTGTTGGTTAGCTGCTTCTTCCTGTTTGGGTACATCAGGAGCTGGGGGCTCAGGAATGACCTGTAACATCAGACTGAGCAATGGTCCATATGGGCTGTTCTGTCCCGTAATGCTTTCGGTCATCGTGACCAGAGCCTTATGGCAGCTGGAGAGCACACCCAAGGCATCTTCCTCGGGCGCCTCAGCTACAAATTCAAGCACCATAGGCAGATAATCCGGCAACTCACTCACTTCCATATAAAATCCCGCAGCTTCATATCTGCGTTTCAATTCAATCAGAGCCGGGCCCCGATCCCGTTCATCTCCATGAAGAGCATACGTGAGATAGAGGTTACACTTTTTATCAAAATCGAATGTTCGAACATACGAATCCTGCCACTCAATCGAGTTTACTGCCTGTGCTTTATCTACAAATGTCAGCAAGATCTGGTTCACCGTCTCATCGGAAATGGACTGTATAGCTTCCTTCAATCCCTGCAACCCTTCTCTCCACGCTGTATCGGGATATTGCAACAGATAGGAGATCAGTTTACAGACCATTCTTCTCGTATTCGTATCGTAAACCAGAGCCTGACCTGTTCCTTCATTGGGTTCGATCGTCATCGTTGTCGTTGTCTCCTCTCCCATCAGAATACTCCGCAAGAACCTGGACCCCCTGCAAAATCAAGTCCGCAGCTGCCCTGTTCGCTGAAGAGATCTTCCACTTCCTCACGGTGAGCTGGCGGGATGACAAAACGGTCATTGTATTTCGCAATCGCGAGCAGTCGGTACATGTCCTCCACTTCCTGAGCATCCATGCCTACTCTTTCCAGTAATTCCGATTCACTGGTCTTGCCCGTCTGCTGGTTACGCATGTGAATGCGCATAACTGCCATTTTCCGCAGTACTTCACGGATTTGATCTGTATCTCCTGCCGTAAGCAGATTGGCCAGATATTCCACGGGAATACGCATGTTATCAATCGCCGGGAAAATATCATTGGCCTCCAGCGAACTTCCCTGTCCCTCTACCCGATTGGTAATCGGGCTAAGCGGTGGAATATACCATACCATTGGCATGGTGCGGTATTCTGGGTGAAGCGGGAGCGCAATTTTCCAGTCGATAACCATTTTATAAATAGGGGACTGCTGCGCTGCAATAATCCAATCCTCTGGAATTCCGGCCTCGCGCGCTTCGCGAATCACCTCAGGGTCATTCGGATCAAGGAAAATATCCATCTGGGATTCATAGAGATCCTGATCATTTTCAACGGAAGCAGCGGCTTCAACACGGTCTGCATCATACAGCATCAGGCCGATATAACGGATACGTCCCACACAGGTTTCGGCACAGATCGTTGGCAGGCCCGCTTCAATCCGCGGGAAACAAAGGGTACATTTCTCGGCTTTGTTCGTCTGCCAGTTGAAATAGACCTTTTTGTATGGGCAGCTCGATACACAGAATCTCCATGCGCGGCAGGCATTTTGGTCAACCAGTACAATTCCGTCTTCTTCCCGTTTGTACATCGCTCCGGAAGGGCAAGAGGACACACAGGCCGGATTAAGGCAGTGTTCACAGATTCGTGGCAGGTACATCATAAATACCTGTTCAAAATCCATTTTGATCGAGTCCTCGACACCCTTCATATTGGGATCTTCCATCCCGGTTACATGGGCACCTGCCAGATCATCTTCCCAGTTCGGCCCCCACTCCAGATTAATATATTCACCAGTGATCTGGGATTTTGGTCGTGCTACAGGCTGATGTTTTTTCTCCGGACTGTTCGTCAGTTTCTCATACTCGTATGTCCATGGCTCGTAATAATCGTCAATGGTAGGCTGATCCGGGTTATGGAAAATGTTAAGCAAGCGTCTTGCCCGTGTGCCGGACTTCAATTCCAGTTTGCCATTCTTCATCTCCCAGCCACCGCGATAACGCTCCTGGTCCTCCCATTGTTTTGGATAACCGACCCCTGGCTTGGTCTCCACATTGTTCCAGTACATATATTCTGCACCTGGACGATTAGTCCAGGTGTTTTTGCATGTTACACTACATGTATGGCACCCTATGCATTTGTCCAGATTCATGACCATACTGACTTGTGCTTTAATCTTCAAGCCAATCCACCTCCTGCAGTTTTCTTATGATGACATTGAGGTCACGCTGGTTGCCTGTCGGGCCATAGTAGTTGAAGCCATAACTTAACTGGGCATAACCACCGATCATATGCGTTGGCTTCACATGAATACGTGTCGGACTGTTATGTGTCCCCCCACGTGTCTGTGATATTTTGGTACCCGGAACGTTAATGTGACGGTCCTGGGCGTGATACATGAAAGCCATGCCGCGAGGAATACGGTGTGTTACTACGGCTCTGGCAACGACTACCCCGTTACGGTTGAAACATTCGATCCAGTCGTTGTCGACCAGTCCCGCTTCTTCTGCATCTTCGTAGTTCATCCAGATTGTCGGGCCACCTCGGAACAACGTCAGCATCGGCAACGCATCATAGTACATACTGTGGATTGACCACTTGTTATGCGGTGTCAGGTAATTTAGGACAATTTCTTTGCCACCTTCGATCGGACGTTTGCTGTTCGGATGGAACGGCGTATGCTTCAGCACAGGTTTAAATGTCGCTAATGTCTCTCCGAACTCACGGAGCATCGCATGATCAATATAGAACTGCTGTCTGCCGGTCAATGTACGCCATGGAATCAGGCGCTCCACATTGGTGGTGAATGGCGAATATCGGCGTCCGCCTTTTTCCGATCCGCTGAATGCAGGTGAAGTAATGACCGTTTTCGGTTTGGAAGTGATCTCGTCAAATGTAAAACATTCCTCAGATCGTTCCTCAGCCAAATCTTTCAGATGCAATGCCGTTTTCTGTTCAAGCGCTTCCCACGCACGTACAGCCATCTTGCCGTTCGTTGTACTGGACAAGGTCAGAATGGCCTCCGCAACATTGCGGTCGGTGCTCAGATCCGGACACCCTTGTCCAACGCCATCTTTACGATGCACGCCCAGAATACCCTTGAGTTTTTCATACTCTTCACTGGCAGACCAGGATATGCCTTTGGTACCGATTGGTTTATCCTTCACCACAGGTCCTAGACTGATCATTTTGTTATATACGGCAGCATAATCACGTTCCACGACCTGAATATGCGGCATCGTTTTCCCCGGGATCGCTTCACATTCTCCCGCGCTCCAGTCTTTGATCTCTCCGTACGGTTGAGCAAGCTCATCCGGTGAATCATGCAAGAGTGGTGTAGCGATGATCTCCTTCTGCGGCCCATCGAATTGCTGCGCAGCCATCTCGGAGAATACACGTGCGATTTCCTTGAAGGTATCCCAGTCAGAACGGGATTCCCACTGCGTGGCTACCGCCGGGTTGAATGGATGAACGAACGGATGCATATCCGTACTGCTCAGATCGCTTTTCTCATACCAGGTCGCTGCTGGCAGCACAATATCGGAATACATCGCTGTACCTGCCATACGGAAATCCATGTTGATCATCAGGTCAAGCTTGCCTTCCGGTGCTTCATCCACCCACTCCACATGCTCTGGGCGCAGTCCATGATCGTCATCGTTCAGCAATCCGTTCGTTGCACCGAGCAGATGTTTCAGGAAATACTCATGCCCTTTGCCAGAACTTGAGATCAGATTCGCTCTCCAGACAAATAGTACACGCGGGAAGTTCGCCGGATCATCCGGTTGCTCGATCGAGAACTTCAGATTTTTGTTCTGTAGCTCGGAAGCAACATAAGCGCCAATCTCTTCCTTCGTCGTTGCTCCGGCCTGTAGCGCATCCTGATGCAGATCAATCGAGTTACGATTGAATTGTGGATAGGATGGAAGCCAGCCCATACGCGCAGCCATCACATTATAATCAGCCACATGCTGGAACCGCGGTTCACCTTCAAGCGCCGAAGTCAACTCTCCCACTTGGGTCTCCTCGTATCTCCATTGATCTGTTGCAAAGTAGAAGAAGGATGTTCCGTTCTGCAGACGTGCAGGTCCGGTCCAGTCACGAGCAAAGGCAATCGTCTGCCATCCTTCAGCCGGACGCAATTTTTCTTGACCAACATAATGGGCCCAGCCTCCACCATTCACACCCTGACAACCTGTCATCAGAATTAAGTTAATAATGGCGCGATAGATAACGTCGGAGTTGTACCAGTGATTAATACCGGCTCCCATGATGATCATGGAACGACCTTTGGTATCGATCGCATTCTGTGCGAACTCACGTGCAATCTGTACGACAGTCTCTTGGTCCACACCAGTGATTTTCTCTTGCCACTCTGGAGTGAATGGTTTTACCTGTGGTGCATGCAAGATTTCATCTCCATGGTTAACACGTACACTCAACTGTTCCACACCATTGACTACTTCTGCTGAATCCGCAGAACGCGTCATTTCACGTTCAATTCCGTATTTGGCAAGCACCAGATCGTATACGGCTGTTACTGTAATCCACCTTTCTCCTAACCATATCTGACGTACAGGAATCTGTCGCTCCATGACATGTTTTCCCTCATCATCAAAGTACGGCAGTTGAATCGTTACAAGTTCATGATGGACGCCGAGCATGGATAGTCTTGGATCAATCGGCTCACCGTTCTCCACCTGTTCCATTTTGAGATTCCATGTGCCTTCTTCACCCCAACGGAAGCCCAAACTTCCTTTCGGCATCGCATAGGTTCCACTGTTTTCATCGTAAACGAGCGTTTTCCAAGCCATGTTATTACCTGTGATGCCCAGATCTTCCCCAACTAGAAATCTGCCTGCTGTGTGTACGCCGTCCTTTTCTTCCACAATCAGCAGATTTGGAAAGTCCGTATACTGTTTGGCATATTGCATGAAATAGTCCGTAGGTTTTTCAATATAAAACTCTTTTAGAATGACATGGCCCATAGCCATCGCCAAAGCGCCGTCCGTTCCTTGTTTTACCGACATCCACGTATCTGCGAATTTCACATACTCCGCATAATCCGGGCTGACCGACACCACTTTTGTTCCCCGATAACGTGCCTCAGCCAGGAAGTGGGCATCCGGTGTCCGCGTCATTGGCAGATTGGAGCCCCATACCAGAATGTATCCAGAATTGTACCAGTCGCTGCTCTCCGGCACATCCGTTTGATCGCCCCAGATCTGAGGTGAAGCCGGTGGAAGATCGGCATACCAGTCGTAAAAACTAAGCAATGGTGATCCCATCAGAGATAAGAAGCGTGATCCTGCTGCATAACTGACCATCGACATTGCAGGAATAGGAGAGAAACCAATAATCCGGTCTGGCCCGTATTCTTTGATCGTATGAATCAGCGAAGCGGCGATAATCTGTGTCACTTCACCCCATGACGCGCGAATTAATCCCCCTTTACCACGGACCGATTTGTATCTTTTCACTTTGGCCGGATCATCCGCAATGCTGGACCATGCTTGAACCGGGTCACCATGCGTCTGAAGCGCATCACGCCACATGTCCAGTAATGCACCACGTACGTAAGGATGTTTGACACGTAGCGGGCTGTACAGATACCATGAAAAACTCGCTCCGCGTGGACATCCACGGGGTTCAAATTCCGGCATATCCGGTCCGGTTGAAGGATAGTCGGTAGCCTGCGTTTCCCAAGTGACAATGCCGTCTTTCACATAGATCTGCCAGCTGCATGATCCTGTACAATTGACTCCGTGTGTGGAACGCACCACTTTGTCATGCTGCCAGCGGCGGCGGTAGACATCTTCCCAATCCCGGTTGACCGGGGACATTTCACTCCAGCCCTCCGCACTTTTTTCACGTTTGGCAAAATATTTGAGTTTGCCCATCCAGGGCATGCTTTTGTTACTCATTGTTGTCCTCCCACATATATGACCTGTTGACGCAAATTGAATCCTGAACTACTGTTGCTAACCTCCGATTTGCGACATATGTCGCAACGTTGGCTTGCCGTCGATCTGTTGCCCGTTTAAGGCTTTTAACATGTCATGTGTTTCGGGTTTGGCTCCGAGCGCCTTGTAAAATAAATCCTGCACCGCCTTGTCATCACCTACGAGTGGACGAACATTGAATTCATCCGACCAGTAGAGACAAGGTTTGATATTACCGTCTGCCGTCAGTCTCAGCCGATTGCAATTCCCGCAGAAATGGCTACTCACCGGGTGAATCAGACCAAAGGTTCCAGCAGCCCCCACTATGCGATAACTGTCCGCAGGTCCATTCCCGTATATCTCTCCACATCTTTCGTAATCCCATCGCGCTCCACATGTTTCCAGTACATGTTCGAGGGGCATATATCCTGATCTCCATCCTTCTCCACTTTCACCAATAGGCATGTACTCAATAAACCGAATATGAATTGGTTCATCCCGAGTCATCAGCAGAAAATCTTCCACCTCATCGTCGTTCACGCCTTTCATCAGCACCACGTTCAGCTTGATCGGATGAAATCCGGCCTTTTGGCTGGCCTTAATGCCTTCCAGCACACGTTGCACCTTGCCGCCTCGAGTAATGCTTGCAAATCGTTCTGGCTTCAAAGAATCCAGGCTTATGTTCACCCTAGTTAGTCCCGCAGCCTTCAGCATATCCGCATAAGCTGCCAAATAGATGCCATTGGTTGTCAATGCGATGTCCTCAATTCCCGGAATAGCGGATAACATCGCAATCAGTTGATCCAGCCCCTTACGAACAAGAGGCTCTCCTCCGGTCAAACGCAATTTCCGAATGCCCAGTGGAGCAAGCGCATTAACGATGGACGTGATTTCTTCATAGGACAGGATGCGTTCTGTCGGTTCAAACTGCATTCCTTCCTCCGGCATGCAATACACACAGCGGAGATTACAACGATCCGTAACCGAAATTCTCAAATAATCATGCACTCTTCCAAACGGGTCCATTAATTTTGATTCCATACACGTACCTCCCTTCTCTAGGGTGCTGTCTTAACATCGGCTGAAGGAGGGAACTTTCTTCCTCTCATCGCTTGTCATCTTGACGCTAAATATAAGGATGTCTCGCTCGGCGAACTGTGCAAAATATCACAAGAAGTGAAACATAGCGCACAGTTGCACATTTATATATGCTCTGTAATCCTTTACCAAACAGGATTCTGGTCTAAATAAGGCAAAATTATGGCAAAAGAAAAAGTGTGAGCAGGCTCACACAGCCACCTCCTCACGTTTTCTATAATCAAATTGCAACACCACACTATCCCTATTTGGAGGAATGACACTTGAACACATACGCAGCAACCATTAATGCTACGGAGTATCCACCGCATTTGAAACATAAAGTTATTTTTGAAACGTTTGATCAGTTGCAACCACAGGAATCCATGCTGCTCATTAACGATCACGATCCTAAGCCACTTCGATTCCAATTCCAGTCCACACATCCTGATGGCTTCAACTGGGAGTATATTGAGCAGGGTCCTACAACCTTCCAAGTCAAAATCAGTAAATTATAGATTGGAGCTGAACGGCTATGGCGCACGTTGAAATCATTGACGATACTACACTTCGCATCACGCTGCGGCTGGAAGACGCCACAACCATGGTTCAATTGGCACAGCGTGAGCAAGCTGAATATGCGCAAGAGATTATCACCATTTACGAAAAAATGCCTGTGTTCGAATACATTCATTTCTGTTTTTACGCCTATGACAGTGCAAGACTATTTGAGCGTGTACTCGGCACGGACCCCAAAGCCTATCTGTCCTTCTCCCTCGATGCGCCGGAGTCATTCTTCTATGCGCTGTACGGTGGAATGACCGCCCTGTATGAATCATCTCTGCAGTTGGTACAGCAGGCGGATGTAGCTAGTGCAGGATCGGATGTGAACGCACATGTCTCCATCTGATGTCCATATTGTTGAATTGGATGTGCGTCCTCATCTGAGTAAAAAGTTGGAGCCGTTTCAACTGATCATGGACACGGTCAAAGGCCTTCAACATGAAGATGTCTTAGTACTCCATGCTCCATTCAAACCAACGCCTCTGCTCGGTATTCTCAAGCTGAAAGGATACTCCAGCACATCGGAACGAAAAGGTTCAGATCACTGGGTTACCACGTTTGTGCACAAAAAAAATAAAACCGATGCCAAAGCATTATCTGCAATAGTTTTATCTGGATCGGAAGTCGATTCTGAGCCCGGTTCAGACGAAGAATCAGCTTCATGCAAAGGCCATCCGGAGGAGCAAGCTGTTGCGATTGAAAACTTTGAATCTCTACAGGCGCCCAACGTTATACTGGACAATCGCGGATTGGAACCGCCACAACCCATGATACGAACACTTGCCGCACTGGAGCGTTGCAAACCTGGGGAAGTCGTACTGATTCATAATGACCGTGTGCCAGTCTTCTTGATTGAAGAGTTAAATAATCTCGGTTGCCCCTTCACGGTTGAGGATCAAGCTGATGGTACGGCGAAAGTGAGAATTGAAAAAGGGTAAGGAGGCAAAGGCCATGTCCAGGTTGCCGTTTCTTTTTATCATCACGGGCATCTTTGGATTTGTAATGTATCACGCATTCTCCCTGCTCTCGCTGACAGGCTGGCTTGGTGAGGAACTCAGAGGACCCGAAGGCTGGTTTCATGCCCATTTATTTGTGCTCGGGTGGGCAACCATGCTGGCTATGGGTGCCGTTTATCAGTTGATACATGTTATTTTGCAATCCAATATCTACAGTCTGTTTCTTGGTTATTGTCATTATTTCTTGTTCAGTATCGGAATCGTGGGCATGTTATACGGCTTCATCCGTGCAGATGTCATCTGGATTGCGGGTTCTGCTACACTCGCTCTCTCTGGCATTCTGTTGTTCGGATGGAATATGGCCGTTACCCTCATCCGTGCCTCACAGTGGAATCCGGTAACAATCAGTGCAGCTTGTTCCTGTCTTTATCTGGTTCTAACCGGGCTTTCCGGTATGCTGATGGGTCTGAATTTTGCCTTTGGTGATTGGAATGGTCTGCATGAACGATTATTCGGTGCACATATCTGGATGGGAACACTTGGCTGGTTTGGCATGTTAATTACCGGCTTCAGTTACAAAATGCTTCCGATGTTCTACCTGTCCCACGATTATTCCATTCGACTGCAAAAAGTGGTCTTGGTTCTGTGGAATGCAGCTGTAGTTACAGGTGTTGTTGCATTTCTGACAGGTATTAAGGGAGGATTGCTCTGGCTTGCGCTCTTACTTCTAACAGCAGCCCTTCTCTTCTATGTGTATCACTTGGAGCAAATTCAGGAGAAACGGCACAAAAGTAACCCAGGTCCGGGCATCCGCTGGTCTGTGTATGTAAGCCGTGCGTTTGCTGTATATGCTGTTGCACTACTGATCTATTCCTCGCAAGGGACTGAACTGCTGCTCCATCCAAGGGTTGTTCTGCTGTCTGGATGGGTATATCTCGGGGGCTGGGTGTCCCTCACCATACTCGGATATGCCTCCAAAATCGTGCCTTTTCTATGGTGGACCCACAAATATGGCAAGCAGGCAGGCAGACCCGGAACACCGCTGATGGCAGGTATGCTGAGTGAACGGTATGTCAATTGGGTTATGCTCGCCATGGTCGCAGGAAGCCTTTTGCTTGTCAGTGGAATTTTGATTAATCTGGCTGAGGTCATGATGGTTGGAGGAACGATACTGTCTCTTGTCTCCATCATTTATATAACAAATATTGCTTTGGTATTCAGACGTTAACATAAATAAGGTGGACTGGAGAGTGAACATGATGGAACAAACCACGCATTTGCTAGAATGTCTCAAGGAAGTGTATGACCCTGAATTAGGTGTCAATATCGTTGACTTGGGTCTGGTGTATGAAGTAAGGGAAGAGCCTGAACGGGTTCATGTACGAATGACGCTGACTACACCAGGTTGCCCGCTGCACGATACAATTGTCGGAGCGGTGAAATGGGTTTTGCAGGAAAATACGAATAAGACTGATATTGATGTACAAGTGGTGTGGGAGCCACAATGGTCTCCACAGCTGATGTCGAATGAAGCCAAAGAAATGCTGGGATACTTCTAGGTAGAATGACCAGTGACCGGATGAATGAACAAATTGCTGCTGGAATACAAAGAAGCGTACTTAAATCTGATGTTCTCAGACCCAAGTATGCTTTTTGCTTTGCGTTGGGAACATACACTTGATCAAGGTATTCTTGAATAAAAATAAATAAGGAAACTCCAGAATAGAGTTCCCCTTATATTAGTGCCGAGCAGTGAATCATTTTATCGATTCCTTGATATTAGATGTTAGATGTCTTTCGCGTACGATGCTGCTGGCACTTTGTTTAACACCACGAACAAACGAACTTCCTGATCTCCTGTATTATGGAATGCGAACTCTGCTTCACCGCCGCAATGGATCACATCCTCTTGTTTCACCGCTTGTTCTTTTCCATCCAGAATAAGTGTACCTGTGCCTTCAACCACCAGCAAAATAACGTCTGTGCCCGGATGTTTATGAACGGGAAGTTGCTGACCTGGCAGAAAATGAAGGACAAAGGTCAC
Source organism: Paenibacillus sp. FSL M7-1414 (assembly GCF_038003195.1). Classification (NCBI taxonomy): domain Bacteria; kingdom Bacillati; phylum Bacillota; class Bacilli; order Caryophanales; family Paenibacillaceae; genus Paenibacillus; species Paenibacillus sp. FSL M7-1414. Next base: position 4,204,192 of record NZ_JBBOOS010000001.1, read on the forward strand.
TCCACCACCCTGTTGGAATAAAACCCGTTTCGTGAAACGGTCCTCACTGAATGTTTTGACTTCTTGCAATGACGTGATACTCATGATAATCGTCCTCCTCGATAAGATAATCTGTGAATACATTCATCTTATCGCAAGAAAGCCCGCGTTTCCTTGATCTGAATCAAGAAATGCGGGCAATGAACAAATCATGGGTCGGTCCTCATGACCGTTTGTTTCTAAGATGGTTACACCATCATTTTGCGCAAAGAAGCGATATATCTCGAACGTATAATGATGAAATAAAACGTCTGTGCAAGTACAAAGGCACCAAATACAGTCAACACGGGCATCGTATAATTGGTAATACCGAATTCAGTCAGGAAAGGCTTAACTACGACCAAAGTTTCAATGATAGCTACCCCGATCGGTAAAAAGAACAGAATGGCAATCTGAACGGTGGATGATCGTTTCATTTCCTGGAAACTGAGACCCATTTTCGAAAGAGAATGCACCATCCTTCCATCCGCTTCAAGATCGGTATGCAGTCTGAAATACAAAAAGCTTGCGGAAGAGATCGAGAAGATTAATCCGATAAATATGCCCAGGAAGGTAAATAGTGCTGTACCCTGTCTGAATCTTTCAAAATCACCGTACCGCGTAGTCAGATATCCAGACTGGTTATCCGTTGAAGCGTTGCTGCTTCGGATGGAATCCGCGGAGGATAGAAGTTGATCGCTAACCATGGCTTCTGAGGAGTGCCGGTCAGGTACAGCATGACCCCATGCAGGGATCTGATACAGGTATTTACCAGATATCATATTATCTTTGATCTGTTGAGCAATCTCTTCATACTTCTCATCTGGGAGGACAACTACACCTGTAGCATAGAGTAGGGTTCCAAACTGTGGATCGATATCTGTATCCGTAACCCGAGCTTCCAGTGGGCTATCGTTCAGATTCAACGTCAACTTGTCTCCCTTCGCATAATTACGAAATCTGTTGCGCTTTATCTGATCCTGACCCTTCTCATTGCGGGTATCTACAAATACGGCGGACCCGTTATCCAATTGGAACATCTTTCTCCCTTGTGTCAGATTGTATTGGTTGTATTGACTAAGCGGCATAACCGAGACAGCACTCTGATCTGCATCAGACCAGAAATATTCAATATAGACTTGCTGATAATCCAAGCCTGCGGCTTCAAGTTTCGAATCAATAGCACTCATATCCAATTGCTCTGTTGGTCTGAATACGTTGTATTGAATTGCAAAATCGTTGTTTGTAAACTGCTCCCGGTTCTCCTGATCCAGTGATAAAATTACAACTGCACTCATTGAAGCAATCGCAATCACCACGGTCACCATAAAGAGCATGCGGGCATTATCCTTCATTTTATAACTCATCTCTGAGATCCACAACAGACGTGTACCATGCCATACCGTTTTACGATTACGCTTCAATAAACGGATGATGAGCAAGGAAAGTTGTGAATAGAAAAAATACGTCCCGGCTATCCCTGTTACTGCTGCAATCATGATGGTTCCGCCATTTAACCCGCTGCGGAGTACCACAAAACCTACTGTAAGTAATGCAAAACCCAGAAGTGAGAAGAACCATGAAGCTTTCGGCTCTTTTTTAGGTTTGTTGGTTCCCGTTAGAAGTTCTAACGTCCGTTTATTTCCGATAAAAACCAATGTGAAAAGTGAAATGCAGAAAAATAATAACAGAAAGGCCCCGATCGTAATCAGAATCGCTTTCACGGGAAAATAAAAGGGCAGATCATCCATCCCGATAAAACGAGTGGTTAACATCAGGAACAGCTTGGACAACAACATACCTCCGCCGATACCGGCAATAATGGACAGGCATCCGATCAACATGTTCTCCAGAATGACCAATCTCCGAATCTGTGCGGGTTCTGCACCAAGTATGTTCAGAATGCCAAACTCTTTATTCCGTGATTTGAGAAAAGCACTGATGGAGTACATAACAAAGAAAAATGCAAACACATACACGATAATCGAAGCGATCTGCATCCCCGTAGCGGTTGTGTCACCCATTGGCAACTCTGTCACATATGGATGATAGATAAATACCGCATAAGCAAAGAATATCATGACCATAAACACACTACTTAGAAAAAAAGCAATATACGCTCGCCCATTCCGGCGAATATTGTTAAACGCGAACTGAGGAAAGCTCATGTGAATTCCCTCCCCAGAAGGATAAAGTATCAATGATCCGCTGGAAAAACGTCTGTCGATTATCTCCGCGGTGTACCTCGGCTGCCAGTTTTCCGTCCTTGATGAACACGATACGGTTGCAATAACTTGCAGCAAGCGGGTCATGCGTGACCAACATAATGGTTGTTTTCTCCTGCTGGTTAATCTGTTCAAGTGACTCCATGACCGCTTGGGATGACGTAGAATCCAGGGCACCGGTGGGTTCATCCGCCAAAACAATCGAAGGCATATTGATCATGGATCTCGCAATGGCTGTCCGTTGTCGCTGTCCGCCCGAAATTTCGTAGACTCGTTTATCCAGAATATGATCAATCCCGAGCTTCGCTGTAATGCGATGTAGTCTGCTCTCCATCTCCTTCAGTTTGACCTTGTCCAGTGTCAATGGAAGTACAATATTCTCAGCAACAGTCAGCGTGTCCAACAGATTGAAATCCTGAAAGACAAATCCGAGTTCCCGACGTCGGAACATGGCAAGTTCTTTCTTTTTCATATCAAACGGGTTCATGCCATTAATCAGCACCTTGCCTGAGCTGGGTTCATCAATGGTGGAGACCATGTTTAACAATGTGGTTTTGCCACTGCCCGACGGGCCCATAATACCCACAAACTCACCTTGCTTGATTGTCAGATGAATATCACTAAGGGCTTGAGTCTGCACTTTGCCCTGATATACTTTGTTCAGTCCCGATACCTGTAACATTTCCATGCGTAATTCCCTCCTGATCCATCATTCTTTATACGTTAATTCTATTCTTATCCTAACTGACCTCCCGTAACGGTGCTATCGAATTACCTTAAACTTCCCTTACAACGCGTTTAAGGTTCTGTTCCCCTGCCTCCTCCATCACAATTCTGTGCATTAAAAAAGCACCTCGCCCATGGGCAAAGCGCTCTTCACTTCGGATATTTCGAATGAATCCAGCTGAATCTAACCAACGTTCCCTCATTTGGCTCCGAAAACAACTCGACACGGTTATCCAGGCGGGCACTGATCTCACGGACCAGATATAATCCCATTCCCGTAGATTCGTGGTATTGTCTGCCCCGTTCGCCTGTAAAATAGGGATTAAACACGCGATGAATATCTTCGGACGAGATGCCAATCCCCTCATCCTGAATGTCCAGGATTGTACGCTCTTCCTGCTTATAGCCTGTAATGATCACTTTTTTGCCTGATTTACTATCAGAATAGTTCACGGCATTGGTCAGGATCTGGGTGAACATGAACCGCAGCCACTTGGAGTCACTGTAGATCTGAAGGTCGCCCTCCATACGGATATCCGGCGTAATGCCTCTGCGAATAAACAAACGTCGGTTCTCTGCAATGCTACTCCGAAGCACTTCTTGCAAAGACAACAGCTCCACACGAAAATCCCCTTCGAACTGTTCAAGCCTTGATGAATGCAAGACCATTTCAAGTCCTTTGCGCATTTTATCCAGCTCATCCTGAATACTGCCAGCCGTCTCATCGTCCACATCTTCCAAGGTCAGTTGGATAATGGACAACGGGGTCTTCATCTGATGAACCCAGCGATTCATGAATACCACCTGCTGTTCCTTGCTAGTACGTAACTGCCCCATCTCGTTCTGCCGATTACGCTCCAGTTCATGTAACAATTGCTGGATGGCTTCCGCTACGACCGAATTTCCAAGCGTTTGGAAAGGTTCGTTTACCAGTTTTCGTGGTTGTTCAAGCAGACGATAATACGCTCGTAGCTGGAAGTAACGTATGATCAGATAGACCAACAGCACAACAGTACTGATCAGCATGCCATAGAGAACAATCTTCATCGGACGGCCCTCACGAGAGAGCCAGTACACACACGGAACCAGCAGCATTTGTAACACATAAAATCCAACTAACATCTGGTGGTCTTTCAGGAACAGTCTCATTTCCCTTTCCCCTGTGAGGACGAATCTAGATCCAACACACGATAACCCGCTCCGCGAACCGTCTCCAAAATCTCTTCTGCACCCAGCTCCTTCAACTTCCGCCGAACACGTGTAATATAGACATTCAACGTATTATCATCAATAAAATGCTGATCTTCCCACATTTGTTCTAACAATTTTTCTCGGCTGACAACTCGCCCTGCCTTCGCCATCAGCGCTTCCACCAGTATCGCTTCCTTCTGTGTTAGCTCGGTAGAACGCTCATCATATTCCAATACAAATCGCTCAGGATAAAGGATCATGGGACCGTTCTTCACCTTCACTTCCTGTTGAACAGAAGCGTAAGAACCATAGGCTCTGCGTAGCTGACTACGTACTTTGGCAAGAACGACTTCATATTGAAAAGGTTTTGTAATATAATCATCCGCTCCATGTTCCAATGCCATAATCTGATCCATACCACTATCACGAGCCGATATGAATAAAATGGGACATATGGAATGTGTGCGTATCTGCCTGCACCAGTAGAATCCATCATATTGAGGCAAATTCACATCCATCAGCACAAGGTCCGGCTTCACTTCCACAAATTCATCCAGTACATGACGAAAATCATCTGTGACCTGTACCTGGAATCCATTTCGGGTCAGATAAGCCGCCAGTAATCCTGCTAACTTGGCATCATCTTCAACCAACAATATCGACTGCATCGTTAACCCTCTTTCCGTTTCCTGACGTCAGTGTATCACATCTAGTTACCCATTCTAGTCGGAAACGGCTTGAAAATAAAGCTTTAGACCACGAGACGCCCTCTCTTCTCTGCCAACCCAATGATGGCTTCCACCCCTGAGTTAAACTCAAGAAAGTCCTGCTCGACCCCATCGCTGAAAATAACACCATCCTCTGGCATCTGGGATACAATGTGCAGTGGTTGTTTTGAATGGATCTGCCCAAACACGAGATTGGCCGCAGTCGTTCGGCTCGGAAAAGGTTCACGTACTGAAAAATATAAGTACGGCGCATCCCAGTTAAAATGATTCAGCTCCTGCCTGCTTCCATGAATGGATGCCGATGCTGTAGCAACCTCTGCTTCGGAATTCATGTTCTGCCATGCAGCCGACCCTACAATTCCGGTGGCGCCGGCCAGCACACTTTTAAACCAGCCTGTCGATCCCATGCCTGTGGATACAATAATACCACTAGAGGATTGTTGTTCTGTGGATGAACCCAAACGCACTTCATAACGAGCCGATACATGTGTCTTCCGACCAATGAACAGATCATTCACACCATATAGATACTGTCCATCATTGAGTTCCACTTTGGCGAGAGTGACTTCTTTCAAGGTTCGTTGCTTTCGAATGACATCAGGAACAATGAAGCTCAGATCCTCCACGGTAAAAGGTAATAACACGCCATCCCAACGCATCGGGTCCGGATTCACACCGATGAGCGGCTGCTCGGTTACGTATTTGAGGGTGTTGGCTACAAGCCCATCCTGTCCAACCACGACCACGATATCCTGATCTCCAAAGATAAAATTGGGCACATGTTCCCGATCAATCGTCTGAACCCGTCCCAATTGACCCAGTTGCTGCTGGGCCTGCTGCACAGATAGCCGATAACGACGGTCTTCCTCCATATAATCACTGAAGTCTGCGCCCAGACGTTCAATATAGAACTGAGCTTGCTGCACCGTGTTATATCGAACCACCAGCTCTTCCAGTCGGGTCCGGCGTTTCACCAGAATCAGCTTGTGTTCACTCATCCGATCACCTGCCGTGGCCTGCTGACGTACTGATTTCCCTGCCTGCTCTGCTTGCTCTCTTCTTCCTAATCTCATCTCGCTCGACCTCCCTGATCTCTGCCTGGCGCAGGAGACATTAATCCCTGTAACAGATCCGGCGAGATATTTAGTTGCCCAATCTTGCCTGCATTTTCAGCCAGTTCCTGGAACGCGAGTGCGATCAGCTTATCGGAATTCATACCCATATTCGCCATTGCTTGCAGTACATTGGGCTGTACATTTTGCAATGAATTCATCACGGCAGCAATCTCATACGCTTTGGCATCTGCCTCGGCATTGTGATTAGCAATAGTTAACTCAATCAGTTGCTGCTTACGTTCCTCCATCGCTGTATTAAACTGAAGCTGCTCCTGCTCCATCTCGTTTTGTTTCTGTTTCACCGAGCGTTCTGTCTGCAATTGGGTCTCACGAATTTGCTGTTTCTTCGTCTCTACGGCAATTTCGGTGTTCAGTTCGTTCTCTTTCACTCGTCTTTCCTGTTCAATCGATGCATTCCGACGTACATAGAGCGCTTCATCTGCCTGACGCAAAATCTCTTCCCGCGCCTGTGCTTCCAATGCACGCATCGTCTCTTTATTAGGCAGAATAGCCAGAATCGATAGACTCATCAACTCAACGCCCAATTTCTCCAACTCTTCACTTTGCACAACCTCGCGTTTCATGCTGCTTGCCAGCCGTTCACTGGATTGAATAGCTTCTTTCAGCGGCATTTGCTCCAGATGTTTCTTGGTTAGTACTTTCGCTGTGGTGATCACCCGTTGATCCAGCTTGCCGGGGTCGTCGGAGATATACCGATTTTTGCGCAAATTGTACGTGTAATTCAGGCTCTGGGTTATTTTCAAATAATCCACAATGCGATAACTTAATTGCCCCTGCACAGTAACCGTCTGATAATCCGCCGTAATCTCTTCGAACATGAACGGTACATCCACCGAGGATACGGGTAGAACCACTACCGATGTGGTCGGCTCATAATAATAGAAAGACAATCCTACACCTTGACGCTGTACCTCACCATTTTTCACCTTCATGACATATTCACTGGGTTGAAATTTCGCAAATCGGAATCCAAACATGGCTCATTCCCCATTTCTTTAATATTGTCGTTTTGATATTATCGAAATGATAACAAATGAATTCGATATTGTCAATACGACATTAACAAAATGTTTATATGCCTATTAGAGAGGTGGATAAAGTCTGAACCTCATTTTTTCCGCAAAAAATAAAGAGACCGGATCATATGATCCGATCTCTTTACCTGCTTTGTTTTTTTCTATTCATGCGTGTTGATGATGCAAACAGGCACCTTTCGTAATCAAAAGCGAACTTTTTGAACTATCTCTAATACAGTTGTTCCATCAGCCTGGCAACTGCAACAGCCCCTTGTGCACGGTTTGCTGTTTCTTTCGGAGCAAACGTGCCATCATGCATGCCATTTAGCAGTCCAAGTTGTTGCATCGAGGATACAGCCTCTTTGGCGTATGCTGCGATCTCGGCGTTGTCTACAAACACCATATTTCCTTGTACAGAATTGGTCGCACCCTCACGCTGCACAACCTTCAGTGCTCTGTTCAGCATAACGGCCATTTCTTCTCGTGAAATGCGTTCATTCGCTCCAAAGCTTCCATCTGCTCGGCCTTGAATTATTTCCATTTCCATTCCAAGTCGTACTGAATCGGCATACCACTGCCCTTCCTTCACATCCGTTGGGACTGAAATAGATGGATCCGGCTTACGTGTATCACCAATACCTTTAATAATCATTTGCAAAAATTGTGCTCTGGTCAGTTCACCTTGCGGGGTAAAACGAGTTGCACTCATCCCCGAAATAATCCCTTTACCGTAGAGGTTCTGTACCTCTTGGATTGCCCAATTGTGATTTTGCAAATCATGTAATGGCACTTCAACTTCTGCAATGACATAACTGCCGGATTCCAGCGGTTTGAACGCCATCGTTTTGGTCTTATCATCGTACTTGGAATACGTAACAGGTTTCATTTCTCCACTTGGAGATATGGAATGTACAACCATAACTACATCATTTTTCTTAGGTTGCTCCACATTGGATAGAGCAACTTCAACCGCTCTGTTTGTCCATTGCAATGGCTTATTGTTCATTAACAAATTCACATCAACAATTGCGTGATCACCAATCGCTGCTTTTTGAGATGTGGACAGTGTATCTGTCGATCCTATTGCTACTACGATGTCGAACGTTCCCGCAGTCTCCGCAATGGTTAGTGGGAGTGATCTCAGAGGAACACGAACGGTAGTCTGTCCTACAACTACATCCAGGGATTTCACTTCCTCGGAACGAATCCATGCCGACAGTTGACTTGTAGCCAATTGGAATGTGACTGTCTTGGCTGTGTCAGGCACATCTGCAAGCAGTTTCAACGTACGATTTCCTGCATCCATGGATTGCAGTGCCTGGGTTAATTGAGATACATCTGGACGAATCGAATACTTGTCATCCCCGGTTGCTGTTCCTTTTACCGTTATTAGACCCTTAACTGGCGGATTACCAGGTTCAACCGGTGGTGTTACAGCCGGATTCCCCGTTGAAGGAGCTGTTCCCGGGTTGGAAGGTTGTGATGGTACACTTGGTTCTGATGGCTGGCCAGGGCCAGGTGTTACATCTTGACGTACAAGCTTACTCACAGCATCTTGTAACGCACGATCCGCATTGCTTACATCTTGCGTTGAAGATTCAACATCCAGAATGAATGCCTTCGCTTCAGAAAGTGCCTTACTGAATACATTCCAGCTTGATGTCGTGTATTCGGTTTGTTTTAATTTCTCAGCGGTATCTACAGTAGTTTGCAGTGCAGATTTGTCTGCCGGGAACGTACCATATGCTTCAAAATCCATAAACCCTACCCATTCTGGACCTTCTGTAATCGTTACAAGAATATAACGCGCTTCTGTATTATTCGAGAACACGTGTCTTGGCGCTGTTGAAACGACAACGTCGCTCGAGGTATCAACTACTTTCACAAAATTTTTGTTATCATTAGACACTTCGATCTTATATTTGATTCCGCCACTCCACATCGACATTTCGATCTTGCGAAGATTAGCAACTTGCCCTAAATCCACTTGCCACCAGCTACCCTTACTCTGGTCTGTTCCCCATGAAGTGTTCGGATTGTTGTCAATTGCACCTTCAGGAGAGTTGGCTTGATTACCTCCTGTCCCTGCACTGCTTGAAGCCGTTGCCGTTTTGCCCGTTGTTAAAGCCTCCAGAGAGACCAGACTAGTAAAGGCTTGTTTCAACGTACTCAGTGCTGAATTCACCTCAGACTGGACAACAGCATTGTTATCTCGGACCTGGATCGCTGCCTGCAAAGATTGTTGCAATACAGTCCAACTCCGGCGTGTATAGGAAGATTCATTTTGCTGCTGCATTTGTTGAATGTACTGGTGCAGTTGTGTTTTGTCCACATTGGATAGAGCTTGAATGGCATCATGCAAACGTTTAACCGCTGTATTCGCATCCGTCTGTGTTGCTCTTGGATCATTCAAGACCTGCTCAGCGCCTTCCAGCGCTTTGGTCAATACCGCCCAAGTGGCCGCAGACCAGTCAGTCTGCTGATACGTACGCGCTTCCGCTATTTTAGCTCTGAGCTCGTCAAGCTGCGGGGCGATAACCTGCATCTGCTGCATCACACGTTCCAATGCTGTTGTCGCTGCATCTGTATCTGCTTGAGTTACCCCGCCCGTCGTGTATGCCTGTTGGTATACATCATTCGCTGCCGAGATCGCCGGAGCCAGAGTCACCCAGCTTTCCGGAGTAAAATCAGTCTGTACCAATGATTTGGCTCGTGTAAGTGCCGCATCCAGTTGCTGGCGGTCTGCGGGCAGAAGACTCAATCCACGTTTGTACACATCAAGGGACCATAACGCTCTGCCTTCATACGAATGCCCGCCGTTGGCCGGAAATTCATCGTAATCAAACATGGCTTGGTTCTCCCATGCATTTCCTTCAGATGCAATCCAGCCTACACCGGCCGGAATCCAAGCTGGCTCCCAGTAGAAGAAACCTGCGCCATGATTATCCGGCACGTTCGCAATCATGTCCATAATGCCGGCGATGGCATCATATTGACCTTGAACGGTTGCGGGGAAGTCTGCTCCCCCTACATGAAGCGCTTCGTCCGATCCGATGATATTTCCATGAGCGTCCCCGTTTTTGTAGGAAAACGGATAGGACGTTTCAGCGATAATAACATCTTTACCAAACTCGACTGACACTTCATTCATCGTTTTCTGTACATCCGCAAACGTCCCATGCCAGAACGGGTAATACGACAGTCCGATAATGTCATAGTCCAATTCGCCTTTACTTAACTCTCCAAAGTACCATTTAAACGTATCCGCCTTGCCGCCTTCAGCCAGATGGATCATAATCTTCACCTTATCCGCGTTATTGGTGATCTCTCCTTCTACTGCACGTACAGCATCAATTCCGCTTTTTAGCAGTGCAACATTTTGCTTAAAATCCACGTCACTGCTCAAGCCGTTCAGAAGACCACTGTTGATTTCGTTACCGATCTGCACCATATCAGGCATAGCGTCTTCGGCTTTCATCTCACTTACAACTTCATACGTATAATCATATACAGCTTGTTTCAATTGATCGAAAGTATAACTTTCCCAAGCTTTAGGACGAAGTTGCTGTCCCGGATGAGCCCACTCGTCAGAATAATGGAAATCAAGCAGCACTTTCATTCCTTTTGCTTTCACCCGTGCGGCTAGCTCAATTACATCTTTCTTATCGTTAAAGCCCCCGGATTTCTGCGGGTCATTCCATAGACGAAGGCGTACGTAATTGACACCACGATCCTTGAGAATATCGAGCAAATCACGCTGTGTACCGTTGCTGTCCAAATATTTTCCGCCTTTAGCCTCAATGGCCGTTAACGTGGAAATATCGACACCTCTAACATAGTCTTCACGATATCCCTCAACGATCACCTTAGCTTTAAGCTGAGGTTCTGGAGGCGCACCATATACCGCACCTGTCACGGTAAAGCTGCCCGCATGTGCGTACTCTGAAGGGTCAATACTGTCCCATTCCACTGGAACCATTCCTGATTTTCCATTCTGGTACCATGCTTTTACCTGATTAGGCAGAATTGGCGCACTTCTTGTCACCGTTCTCACTTCGATCTCATCATATCCTTTAATATTGGCTGGTTCAGTTCCTTCTGATTCTCCCCACACTTTGAACTCCAATATTTCCGGCCAGACTCCTTCACCCTTGTAAAAGGAGATGTTCAGTCTGATGTATCGCACATCATTCTGCTCAAACGTCAGATCAGCGATCTGTTTAGGATCGGCATTTTCACTTTGATCAACAACTTTGGTCCATGCCTGCTGGTCAGCAGAGGTTTCTACCATATATTTCACAACCGTGTTTTCTCTCCACGTTATTTCCGCTCCGGACAGATTGTAGTCTTCACCCAGATCAATCATGACCCACTGTGGTTGTTCCGTTGTCACTCCCGCAGTAGCAGTCCAATGCGTGTCACTTTTACCATCAACCAAGTGCTCCTTTTTACTCTCCCACTCCAAATATTCTGTGCTTACCTTAACCGCCTTGTTAAGTGCCACGTTCACTTTTGCATCTTCTGCAGCCGCTGGACGAACCATCAGTCCCAGATCACAGAATAGCATCAGTAACACCAGACACCCGCTTATGTACCTTTTATTCACTCTTGATCTCCCCCTTTTTGTGTTTGATTGTGCATGGATCAATGAATGTTATGAATCCCCCTCATTGTAAGCGCTTAATAGTGATAGGCGACACGGCATAATCCAAAGGAAACAGCAGTTATTTTAACAATATGATCCTGTGACAGTTACATTTGAGCTATATTAATCACACTATCTTGCAACAGAAAGCAAAAAAATCTGTCCGTCCACCGAAGGCAGAACAGAACAGATTTTCAGGTATATGATCATTGTTACATTTATTTAGTAAGTTTCAATTCAAGTTGTACCTGGATATCATTTTCAGTCGAGAGCACAACGGAGTGTGGATTTTCCATTCCGAAATCTTCGAACGTTACCATCGATGTTGCCGACAACAATACTGCATTATTCTCATAAGCAGCTTTTGCGTCAAAGGTTACTTCTTTTTCAATACCTTTAACCGTAATGGTACCATTCATTTTGATATCAACCGTTTGACCGACAGGCCATTCCGCAGGTACCCCTTCAAATGAAGTCGCTGTAAATGTAGCTTGTGGATATGTAGCGACATCGAAGAAATCGGCTTGCTTCACGTGACCATCACGCTGTCCATTCCCGGAATCAATTCCGTCCATCTCGATCTGTCCTTCTGCCTTCATCTGAGCAGCATCATCTACATTAATTGTCCAATTGCCTGTTACCTTCTCGTCCACAAAGTTAACTGTCTCCTGTGATGTGGTTACGGAGAAGTATACTTTGGAACCTTCGCTGATGCTCCAGTCTCCGTTCAGTTGCTCTGCTCCAGCAGTTTCATTGGCTACAACCGTTCCTGTGCTATCTACAGCTGTGGTGGAAGTCGCTGTGCTCGCAGGAAGCACCTGCTCAATCTCCACGTTGTTCCCCAAGTAACTGTTTGTGATATAGTAACCACCGCCACCGATTACGGCAACCGCCGCTACACCTGTAATAAGCCATGCTTTTGCTTTCTTGTTCATCTCTATGTTTCCTCCAGTACATGATTGTTTAGGTTGCTTCTTGGAGTGAATCATATCAATTGAATGTGTCAGGAAGAAGTCAAGATAAGATAAGTCCCATATTTTTTTGAAATCCGTAATACAGGATTGGCTTTACGCTCTGGCTCATGTAAAATCAGTACAAGTTTACAAAGCGAAAGGAGAACGCTTTTTTTGAAATCCATACTTATCGTCGAGGATGAGCAAGCTATTGCACGAGTATTGGCTGCTTATCTGAGAAAAGCAGAATTTGAAGTTCATCATGCAGCAGATGGACCGACTGCACTTACCCTTTTTGATACCGTAACGCCTTCCCTTGTATTACTTGATGTGATGCTACCAGGAATGGACGGATGGGATCTGCTGCGAATTATTCGTGAAAAAAGTGCTTGTCCCGTGATCATGCTAACTGCACTGGATGACATTTCAGACCGTCTCAACGGACTAAATGCCGGTGCTGACGATTATATGAGCAAACCTTTTGTACCGGAAGAAGTGGTTGCCAGAGTTAATGCGGTGTTGCGCCGTAATCCACATTGGACCTCAGGTGGCAAAGAGAAGCGTTCCTTTGGAAATCTCGTCATTGATCTTGCTGCCAAACAGGTGCTGCTGAACGGTGCAGAGGTTGCACTCACACCTCGTGACCTGTCGTTACTGTTCTTCCTGTCCGATTATCCGAATCGTACATTTACCAGGGATCACCTTATTGAACAGGTATGGGGGATGGACTATGATGGCAGTGACCGTGCTGTGGATCTATCGATTAAACGACTACGTCAAGCCCTCTCCCACTGGTCGCCAGAGACGGGAGAAATTCGGACGTTGCGAGGAATGGGGTATCAATTTTGGATCGCCAACTGAAACAGAAGAAACCCAAACGCACGATATCCATTCTGTCACACTGGACACTGCGATATTTTCTCATTTTATGCATTGGTTTCACGATTATTGTGGCAGGGGCACTCTACTGGATTCGGACAACTTCCATTGAGAAAAGCCTCAAAACCGCAGAACTGCTTGGGCTGGAGATTGCCGATCGAGTGACCAGTGAAAATAATATGCTTCGGGTTCCACCCGATCTGGACAGACTGGTAACCAAGCGAGAGAAACTATTCAACACAGATAATTATTTTTGTGTCATGATCTTGGACAACAACAATCAATTGATCTTTTCCCAGCCTAAAATGGAGCAAAAAGATGTGCATTATCGACTGTCAGACGATTATCTTGAACCTCGAAACAACAAATATGCAGGTGTAACGGTCAACATATCCGAGGGCGATCAAACCTTGGGTAAAGTGTGGGTCATGCAGTCCAAACAATCCATTACATTTGGTCCAGAGACGATATGGCTCGTGGCTCTAATCCTCGGAGGACTAATCCTCTGTGGATGGTTTACAATCTATCTCCTGTCCAAAAAGTTATCCAGACCGATTCGTCAGGTCGCCTATGCCGCTGAACAGATTCGAGGTGGCAATTATGATGTGAGTCTTGACTTGAATACACGAGAACGTGAGATCAATGAACTTGTAAATTCATTTCGCGATATGGCCACTCGTCTCCAACAACTTGAAGAATGGCGTACACTTTCACTGGCAGGAGTAAGTCATGAACTCAAGACACCGGTAACTTCCATCAAGGGGCTCGTTATGGCAGTACGTGACGATGTCGTGAGTCCACAGGAAGGTAAAGAATTTTTGGATATCGCTTTGAAGGAATCTGAACGCATGGAGCGAATGGTCGCAGATTTGCTTGACTATAACGCCATGGCTGCAGGAAGTGTTACCGTTCGCAAGGAACGGACGGATCTGAAACTGTTGGTCGGTGAGATCATCTATCAGTGGAAGATTGCGTATGAGGACAAAATGCCAGAGGTTCAGCTGCACGCCCCTCCAATTAACTTTTTTACCATGGGGGATGCTCTCCGCATTCAGCAGATCATTGTCAATTTGCTTAATAACGGACTTCATGCCACAGCTCCTGAACAGAAAACTGTCTTCGACATTTATCTAAGTACAGAAGAACAGATGCTGTACGTTGATGTTAAAGACTACGGCACAGGCATCGCAGCCGAAGAACAACCCAAAATTTTCGAACGGTTCTATCGTGGAGAACTCAAAAAACGTCGTAACCGCGGCCTGGGTCTAGGATTAACATATAGCCGCCTACTCGCTCAGGAACAGGGCGGTGAACTGACACTTGTCTCCAGCAGCCCGGAAGGCAGCATGTTCAGATTAAGCCTGCCACGCTGGACTGCAACACAAGAAGCCATGAATACAGAAAAAGCATACGGAGCAGCCGTTAAAGTATAACGCACCTCACTAACATGACAACTAGCCCAGAACTCCATTCAGGAGACTGGGCTAGTTCAACATGTTCCTTGTTGCTTTATCCAGAATCGAAGCAATCAACACTCTAATACACGTGGTCTGTATTCATCGTAAGCATCCGAGATCAGTTGCTTATGAAGTACACTACTG
Source organism: Paenibacillus sp. FSL M7-1414 (assembly GCF_038003195.1). Lineage (NCBI taxonomy): Bacteria > Bacillati > Bacillota > Bacilli > Caryophanales > Paenibacillaceae > Paenibacillus > Paenibacillus sp. FSL M7-1414. Next base: position 4,219,310 of record NZ_JBBOOS010000001.1, read on the forward strand.
ACAATGATTGCTTTCCGCTTTGCTTTCAGAACGATCTGCTCTATATCCGCATAACTGCACCCGTTCAAGCGTTCACATATGTAATCTTCCAGCCGAGTCTCCTGTTCAAATGATCCCACCAATTTGCTGATATACAATTTGCGACTCGAATCATCAGGCATACCGTAGGTCATCTTCGTATCAAACCGCCGCCAGATGGCATGATCCAGTTGTGTTTCCAGATTCGTTGCAGCCACCAGAATGCTTTCCCCATCGAATTCGTCCAGACATTGCAACAACGTATTGACGACACGAGCCATCTCTTTCACTTCATCATTGCTCTCACGTGTCCGGCCTATGGCATCAAATTCATCGAGAAATAACACACAGGGATTCATTCGTGCATATTCGAATAACTTACGTACGTTACTCCCCTTCTCCCCAAGATGGCTATGAATGATCGCATCTAATCTCACAAGAACCAATGGCAGATCAAGGCGCTCCGCCAGATGTGATGCCGTTAATGTTTTTCCCGTACCGGGAGGCCCGAACATGACCATTTTGTTGGGGATTGATACATCATGCTCTCTGAACTTCTCTTTCATGCCCAGAATGGTGATAAATTCATTAATGATGCGTTCATTTTCAGCGGAAAATACAATATGCTGGGCTTTGCGTCTACACTCTTTCGGCGTGTAAAAAGCAGCCATATCGATCCCTTTCGCGCGGGGAATCCGGTTCATATGGTTTATTTTGCTCATGTATACACATGCTCCTTCATTTATAGTTTCGTGTAAATGTTTAGTTCAATTTATATAGAACCAATTAGACTTTTAATCGTAATTATTACTATTAAATAATAACATACTACTGCCTTTTTGCAAATATAACCACAGCACGTCCACTATTTTGCCACAGATGGGGGCATTTGGTTGCAAGCTTCAATAAAATTTGCTATTCTAAGTGTGCATCGTTGTGTATAACGCAAAAAAGCCCTCCGAATTTCGTGAGAGCAACAAAAATTTTCCAGATTGACAAGCGGCAACTTGTTATATCCGGATTCTTTATACCAACGACTGTAATCCAATTAAAGTGAGGTTAACAATCATGGCAAAAGACGTATTGTGTGAAGTTAATTCCTGTCGTCACTGGGCTCAAGAGAACAAATGTAACGCTTCTTCGATCTACATTGTGAGTCACAGTAACAAAGAAGCAAGTCAGTCTGCTGAAACAGACTGTAAGACTTTTGAAGTAAAATAAGTAATTTCATGTGATTCACTTAAAGGAGCCCTTACCGGTTCCTTTTTTCTTTGTCTATTGTAACAAGAATGATAATTATTATCAAGCCTATTCTGTAAAAATCCTTCTAACCTCTTAAATGCACATTGGACAGATGACCTACGTACACTACGTAAGAAGTCAGTATGCCCATGAACGATTAGAACCAAGAGGTGAATAACAATGCCTGTTAAAAGTGGCACACAGTATCGCGAACGAATTGATGCACAGTCCGTCCCTTGCTGGTACAAAGGTAACCTTATTACTGGAAAACGCTCTGAACATGTAGCATTTGCTGGTTTGATGGAGACTCAGATGTACATGTATGATCTGCAATCTGATCCTAAATTTGCAGAAACGATGACGTATGCCTCCCCGGCAGACGGCAAACCTGTGGGCATATCCTTCCTGCCTCCAACCAGTGCCGACGACCTCCGTAAACGACGGGAAGGGATGAATATCTGGGCAAATGTGCATCACGGCTTTCTTGGTCGCTCACCCGATTACATGAATACAGCCATAATGTCCTTTTACACAGGTGCCGATCTCCTGAACGAACTATCTCCCCAATATGCAGAAAATCTCAAAAATTATTATGCGTACTGCCGTGATCATGATATCACACTATCCCATGCCTTCATTCAGCCATATGCCAGCAAAATCTCAGGGCAATTGGATGCTACTGAAGATGCTATTGCCGCAAAGGTCGTGGATCGCACCGAGGAAGGTCTCATTATTAGCGGAGCATTCATGATGGCTACACAAGCTGCCACTTCGGATGAGATTTTTGTCTATCCGTCACCTTCTCCCGCCCCATTTGATGACGAAAATCCATTTGCATTCTCTTTTGCTGTCCCCAATGATCTTCCGGGTATCAGTCTGGTATGCAGGGATACCTACGCGGCCGAATCTCACGCTAACTATCCGCTGAGCTCCAGGTATGAAGAAATGGACAATATCGTCATCTTTGACCGGGTGCTCGTTCCGCATGAACGGATATTTTTTGCAGGAAGTGAGGAAATGTCCTCGCGTCTCTTCAGTGGTAGCAACTTTCATATTCACGCTGGTCATCAGGTATTGTGTCGTTATATTGCCAAGACGGAATTTGTTCTCGGTACAATCCAGCTTCTCACGGATACGCTGGATCTGAATACGGAAGCACATGTTATAGAGAAAACTGCACGTGTGTTCGCAGGTCTTGAATCGTTAAAAGCATTGGCCTTGGCCGCGGAGGCAGGTGCAATACCAGACGGAAGAGGATTTGTATTACCTGCACCCAAACCATTGATGGCAGCCAATCTCCTCTTTCCGAAACTTTATCCTGAGATGATTGAAATTCTGCAACTCTTGGGTTCGAGCGGGGTAATTATGATCCCTCAGGAAGAAGAGTTTCAATCCGATATCGCTCCTTCACTGAATATATATCTGAAAGGGAACGATATGGCTTCTCACGAACGCAACGCTCTGTTCCGCCTGATCTGGGAGCTTGGATCTGGTTCATTCGGGGGCAGACAGACCCAATTCGAACGCTTCTTTTTTGGCAATGTCCTTACCGTATCCAATCGGTTGTTCTCCGTCTACAACAAAGATCAGACGAATCGTCAGCTCGTTCGTGATTTTCTATTCAACACCAGCAAATAAGAGAACTAATGAATCATTTTTTTAGACCAGATGGTCATATACCGTCATCAGTTCAGAGGCTGGTCTGCTTGCATCCATATCCCGCAATGCAGGCTGGTCTCCGTAACCGATATGGAATACCCCCAGCACCTTCTCTTCACTTGTCAAACCCATCAAATTCATAAACACAGGATGTTGTTGATAATCATTGATCTTCCAGACCGCATTCAATCCCTGTTCCGCAGCCAGAATACTAAAGCGTTTGCTCCAGGCTTTGGCCGGCAGAAGATCATCCTCACGGGCATTTCTAGGCGCCACGACAACCAGATGGGTAGGAATTGCTTCCGTGTATTGATATGTAGCCCAATCGCCGTAGCGATCAGCCAGGTGGGGTGGATAGCTCTGTCTGACCGCTTCCAGATAAAGCTGTCGTCCTTCGCCTGCAAACAACATAAACCTCCAAGGTTCTGAACTCATTACATATAATGAAGGATCTGCTTCATCAAGCAACTTTCGTATAACCGACTGGGGTACTGGCAACGGACTGAATTCGCAAGTTCCTGCACGTCTCTTGCTGCTGCTTATATCTTGACTTAGACCGGTAGACATGGCAACTTCCCCTCCTCTATCTGCATGATATATCGTTATCCTTCAACTGTCTTCACATCAACCATGTTTTCTTCGGTTCAATGGCTTCCGTTCTCCAGCGATCTACCTCTTCGTGTATGCGCGCTTTATCACGCGTCGTAAACTGTTCTGACTCCACCACTTCTGACTGCGGTATGCTGTCACGTATCAAGCGAATGTAGTCCATGGAACGGATCAGAGACTGGCGTCCAGGGATGTACCTTATTTTGCGTCCTTCCAACAAGCAGTATATCTCGATCATACCCGGTAATTTTCCGAAGGCTTCCCAGCAGAATGCACTGACCATATGCTGAAATGCCTCAACTACGTTTGGATCATGGACAACCATATATTTCTGAATCAGCAACGAATCCCAGCCTTCTGGTTGCCAGGCCGCCTGAAATATCATCGATAAATGCATGGATAATGAAGGTAACTCCGTTCTCCACTGTTCAAAAAGAATGGCTGGATGCTTCAGATCATCGTTCATTGCAATGGCGAGTGACAATTCATCCGTAATCTTGTTCTTCACATCCCAGTAATGGAGAACAGATTCGAAACCATCCGTCTTTCTGGGCCACCACTTCTCAAGTAAATACTGTACGGGTACCTCTTTGCGAACATCGGGGTCGAGACTGTAAAAGGCATTGACCGCATGGCTCACCGCATATTGTACACGGTGCCTCCATTGCAGTGGAAGACGCTGCTCAGACACTGGTTCAGGGCGGATGAATCGGTGTGGGCTGCGCAGCATTTCTTCCAATCTGTAATCTTCAAGCAGACGTCCAGGAAGGTCATTCCTTCCGACTGGCATCGCTGCCTGAACATTATGTCTTAACATGATCTTTAGGACACCTGTAATCCGGCAGCAGCGAAGCGTTTGCCAAAGTCACGGCATGTTTCTTTCTCCTGCTCAAGCGGACTGTATTCAATTTTCAACATCTCTGGAGATACCTCCGCCCCACGCTCTTGCAACTTGGCAGCCGCAAGATCAACTGCACCGCAGAACTGCTCATACGAGGTGTCACCACTACCAAACACCGCAGCCCTCGTACCACTCAGGTCAAGCTCATCCAGCTCCTCATAGAAATCAAGGAATTCATCTGGCAACTCCCCATCTCCCCAAGTGTACACACCGATCATGAATCCGTCATAGTCCAATACATCAGATGCATTACAATCCGTTACGGATTTCAGGTCTGCCTCGTGGCCTCCCTGTGTAATTCCTTCCACAATCAGTTCTGCAATTTCTTCTGTATTTCCTGTCATGCTCGCATAAGCTACTAACAATTTAGCCATCTATTTTTCCCTCACTTTATTTGATCATGTTATATTCTCTCTATGAAGAAAGAATGAATTTTGGATTAACAAAATCATATGTGATAATGATTATCATTGTCAAATTAAATTTTTGGTTATCTTTGTTTTTCAGTATATGGTGCACTCCCGTCCCCCAACTGGCGTCCAAGCCCTTTTTTGTTGTACAATAGTATCCAAATGACTTTTGAAGGATGGATAAATCATTATGTACGTAGCTAAGAATTGGAAGGACTATGAAGTAATCGATACAGGAGGCGGCGAGAAACTGGAGCGTTGGGGAGATGTGATTTTACGCAGACCCGATCCACAGATTATCTGGCCCCTTGAGCAAGAAACCAATGAATGGCGTCAGGTGCATGGTCACTATCATCGCAGCTCTTCCGGTGGCGGTAACTGGGATATGAAAAAGCCCATTCCCGAGCGTTGGACGATCGGATACGAAAACCTGAAATTCCACATTAAACCTACCAGCTTTAAGCACACTGGTCTGTTCCCTGAACAAGCCGCCAACTGGAGCTGGATGATGGATAAAATCTCCAATGCAGGACGCCCTATTTCTGTCTTGAACCTGTTTGCCTATACAGGCGGAGCAACGGTAGCTGCTGCTTATGCAGGCGCATCTGTTGTACATGTGGATGCAGCTAAAGGCATGGTTCAATGGGCCAAGGAAAATGTTCAATTATCCGGACTGGCTGATCGCCCTGTTCGTTTTATTACAGATGATGTATTCAAATTTGTACAACGGGAACAACGTCGCGGAAATCGTTACGACGCCATTATTATGGACCCTCCTTCATATGGCCGCGGCCCTAATGGAGAGACATGGAAACTGGAAGAGAACCTATATCCTTTCTTGAAGTCATGTATGACGATCTTGTCGGATAATCCATTATTCATGCTGGTTAACTCCTACACTACGGGCATTTCCTCTACTGTTCTGCGCAACATGTTGACCATGACGATGTCTGCTCAGTACGGTGGTGACATTACTGCAGGTGAAATTGGTCTGCCAATTACACGTAGTGGTCTTGATCTGCCTTGTGGTATTCTGGGCCGTTGGGAGTCTTAATCATGTCAGAACATCGGCATGATCACGATGCAATTCCGATTCTGTTCGAAGACAACCATCTGTTAGGTATTACGAAGCCGGTCAATGTACCTACCCAGGAAGATTCATCAGGTGATCCGGATTTGCTTACATTGCTGAAGCAGGATCTGAAAGAACGATACAACAAACCTGGCAATGTTTATCTCGGGTTAGTACACCGACTTGATCGTCCTGTTGGAGGGGCAATGATTTTTGCCAAGACTTCTAAAGCAGCTTCGAGATTGTCCGAGACTGTGCGGGGACGTCATTTCCGTAAAATATATGCAGCTGTTGTACACGGCAAGTTGCCTGCACAGCAGGGAACGTTAAAACACACGCTCCTGAAAGATGCACGTACAAATACCGTTACTGTTGTACCTAAAGGTACGGTTGGCGGTAAGGATGCCGTTCTGGATTACCGTGTTATCGGCGAGACAGATCGGTACAGCCTCGTCCATATCGAACTGCATACCGGCAGATCTCATCAGATTCGGGTGCAAATGAAAGAAATCGGCTGCCCTCTGTACGGGGATCAGAAGTACGGCGCAAGCGTGAATAAACCCGGGCAACAGATTGCTCTATGGTCGGCGATTGCTGCTTTTCCTCATCCAGTTACTAAGGAAGAAGTTATTCTGCAATCTTTGCCTGCAAGAGAATTCCCCTGGGCAGAATGGCCCGCTGCCGTGTACCAAAAAGCTTTTGGACAACCTCAATAAGTACATGTTCAAAAGACTGGTTTTCAGTACCGATACGATGGGATCAGAAGCGGTATTATCGAACAACCTCTATAAGTGCACAGGATCAGGTTACATCTGTCCATACAACGTGTCGTTCAGATTCTGTATCTGAACGACACGTTTTCTTATATTTTCAGCTGTATACCTAAAATACAGAGAGGAGACATCATGATGACCCCGTTTACCAAACAAGTCGTTGCGATCATCGCGGCGATTCCCGAAGGTAAAGTGATGACTTACGGTCAGATTGCAGCCCATGCCGGGAGTCCAAGAGCCGCGAGACAAGTCGTACGTATTCTGCACTCGATGAGCCGCAAGGAACGTCTGCCCTGGCACCGTGTCGTCAATGCAAAAGGAGAAATCTCCATACCGGACGAACACTCGCGCATGATGCAGGAAACAGAACTGATTAGCGAAGGTGTGGAGTTTCAACTGAACGGAACCATTAATCTCAAACAGTTCGGTCATGAGCCCGATCCTGTATTTCTTATCGATCCAACGATCCAGCCCGAATAATAAAAGTACTCTACTCCTATCGCGCACACCAAAAAAAAGAGAACTCAGGCAGTTAGGGTTACCCCTTCGACTGCTAGAGTTCTCTTTTTGGTTTTCTGATATTCGTTATGCAGTAGCCGTCGCTTTTTCCTGTTCTACAGTTACAGGTTCAACAGCTGGTTTTGTTTTCCGAATAAAGAACGCCATGATCAAAGCAACCACGGTCATTCCGGTAGCCACGATGAATGCATAGTTAACGCCGTAAATCGTTGCATCTGCTGTAGCTGCTAACATCGCTGTCTTATTATTAGGGTCAAATTTGCCAGCAGCCACTGCATCCGCCAGATGTGTTTTGAGCTTACTACTCATGATGGTAACCAGAATGGCTGTACCGATCGCCCCGGCAACTGTACGCAATGTATTGGACATCGCTGTACCATGTGCGTTCAGACGTTGAGGCAGTTGATTCAGACCTGCTGTCTGGATTGGCATCATCAGCATCGACATACCGAACATACGAGCCGTGTAGATAAACATCATGTAGCCGTAGGTCGTATCGATTGCCAGACGACTTAGTCCAAAAGTTGTAATTGCCGTAATGGCAAGACCTGCAACCGAAAGCCAGCGTGCGCCCACTTTATCAAATATGCGACCTGTAATTGGGGACATAATCCCCATCAATATCGCACCAGGCATCATCAGAAGTCCTGATTCAATCGGTGAGAATCCACGAATGTTTTGCAGGAAAATAGGAAGCAGAATCATACCTGCAAACATCGCCATGGTCACGAGCATATTGATAATCGTTGTTAATGTATACATGTTGTACTTGAAAATACGGAACTCAAGGAGCGGATGATCTGTTGTCAGTTGACGAATAACGAACAGAATCAGGGATATCGCACCTACGACGAGACATCCAATGACAATTGCACTGCCCCATCCATCGGTACCCGCATCACTGAATCCGTAGAGCAAACTACCAAAACCAAGTGTAGATAAAATTACGCCTGGATAATCCAGTTTAGGTCTGGACTGACGTGTTACGTTTTTGACAAAAGCAATACCAATTGCCGTTGCAATAATAGAGAATGGCAAGATGATGTAGAACAACAATCTCCAGGAATAATGCTCAACCACATAACCTGAAAGTGTAGGACCAATCGCAGGAGCCAGAATCATCGCAATCCCCATGGTTCCCATGGCCTGACCGCGTTTCTCGATTGGGAAGATGGTCAGGAATACAACGGTCATCAGAGGCATCAGGATACCTGCACCTGCCGCTTGAATGACACGACCTACCATCAGAATGGTGAAGGTTGGACTAAGACCACAGACTAATGTACCTATGGTAAAGAGAGTCATGGCTGTAATAAAAATTTGACGTGTTGAAAATTTGGCAATCAGATATGCCGTAATCGGAATCAGTACACCGTTCACAAGCATGTAACCCGTAGTTAACCATTGGGCTTTGTTTGGCCCGATGCCGAGGTCATCCATGATTTTAGGAAGCGCTACGTTCATCAGGGTTTGGTTCAGGAATGCCACAAAGGCACCAATTAACAATGCCGCTACAATAGGGCCTTTCTTGATGTTGTCCATCGCTGAGGATGGAGCTGCAGCAGTAGTCGTACTCATATGTTGTTCATCTCTCTTCCTTCTAACTTTTCAATCATTTGACTATGAATTCTAAGTAGGTGCTCAAGGTCTTCCTTCGATATGTCCAGAATGGGTGATACTCTTTCCATCCACAAATGGTGCGTTTCCTGTTGGGCCTGTTCCCCTTTATCCGTAATCTGAAGCTTAACGGATCGGCGGTCAGCATCCGAACGTGTCCGAACGATATACTCACCTTTGACGAGCCGCTCTACAACAGCGCTCATGGAACTGCTACCCATATGGCATAACTCAGCCACTTCATTGATGCCAATGGAAGGACGCTCCCTCAGAATGGATAACACCATAAACTGGATCGAAGTCAGCTCGATCTCCTTGTTTTCATTCCAAAATGCTCGAAAAAGCATTTGATTCACTTGGCGGAACGAATTAATAATATAGAATACTTCATACGTATCAGTCATTGTTTCACCCTTTTACTTTTGGAATATAATATTTCGTACACGAAATATCAGGGGAACAATTATTTATTATAACAAAAATATTTACATAGTCAACTCTTTACATATGAATTCGCGAAAATAATATTAGGACATACTAACTGTGTTACATCCATGCCTTTACCCAACTAACCTGGACACAGTGTGTAGCATATGTAATTTGTAAATAAAATAACCATAGGGCTCCTGCGTGAAACGAGCAGGCACTCCTATGGTTATTCAGAGGAATCAGCATGGTATCATACCGAAGTAGATAAGGCAGGCTCTTTGGTCTTGGGTGTTGTCATTTTGCCTAACAGATATACCAGCAATTGTTGATTGTGCATCGAAATGTTACTGAGAACAGAGTTCATGAACTCATTCCGGATGGTGATTCCCCGCTCTGTCTCCATTCTTCCTTTCTCTGACAGAGATACCCACACAATGCGTCGATCCTGATTATCCCGATTCCTGCGAATCAGATCATTCTTCTCCATTCGATCGAGCAGCATGGTTACAGCAGCTGGCGTAGTTGACAGATAAGGAATCAGATCCGAAGGTTTCATCTTCTGATGATCTTCGAGTACCTCCAGAACAGCCAGCTGAGCCTCCGTTAATGAGGGTGCCAGCTCTTGATCCATATGCAATTTATAATCTTTGGTCAACCTGGACCAGCACTTGGCAAAATCGGAATTATACATCTTCCATCGCTCCTCTCTGCAACCGGTTATCACTTCACCTGCTTAAGTTTTCGCGCTCCAAAGCCGCATTCCTGCTGCCTTTTTTCAATTTCCTAGCGATCGACCGTAATCGACGAAGGTTGTTAAACTTCGCATGAATGCCCTCTTCTAATCCGCCTTCGAACAACAAAAAAAGACTCCTCGCATGACAGGATTAGCTGTTCTGCGAAAAGTCTCGTTTGTTTGTTTTTATGAAGATGCTGCTGGTTGATTCTCATTGAAGTCCCTTAGAAGTTCAACGATCTCGTCCTGTTTGTCCACATGAACGATCAGCTTGCCAATATGTTTGCGCTCTGTAATCGGAACACCTTCCGAAGAGATCGGGAACACTTGGCCTTCTTTGGTCATTACAGTGATCTTACGTTGCTCTTTGCAATAAAACGCTCCAGCAATACGGCTACCATTCGGTTTCACACGTTTGCCTTCTTTGAACTCGAATGTGGCAAGCCCCTTGCCTCCACGGCTCTGTATAGCGTAATCCAGAAGTAATGATCGTTTACCATATCCCAGATCGGACAACACGGCAACTTCACCTTCATCTCCTTCTACCCATAGAGCGGATACAACTTCATCTGTATCTCTTAACTGAATACCACGAACACCACCGGATACACGTCCCATTGGATTGACCTCATCCTCTCGGAAACGAATCGCCATGGCTTCTTTTGTAATCAACATAATATCTTGACCACCTGTACTCAGATGTACAGATAACACTTCATCGTCCTTGCCCACTTTACATGCCGCAACTGCACCGGAACGCTTGGTAACGTAATCCTTCAGCTCCGTTCGTTTCACCTGTCCTCTTCGCGTAACGAAGACCAGACTGTGATTTGGCTCTTCAAAGGATTTCACAGCAAGCACACTTGCAATACGGTCATCTTTCGCAAGGGGAATGACATTCACAATGGCTGTGCCTGGATCTTTCCACTTGAATTCAGGTACCTGGTGAACAGGTAACAGGAAGTACTGACCTTTCCTCGTAAAGACAAGCAAGTTCTCAAGCGTATTTACTTCCAGAACCTGAGCGATATAATCGCCGTCTTTCACACCACTTCCGCTCCGTTCACCACCAGAACGTGTAAAGGACTGCATGCCTGTACGTTTCACATATCCCTCTTTGGATAACGTAACAAATACATCTTCCGCATTCACAAGTACTTCGAGATTAACCTTAAGTTCTTCCACTTCACCCTGGATCGCAGAACGACGGTCTATGCCGTATTTCTCACGAATCTCCATCAATTCCTTGCGGATGACTCCGATGAGCTTGCGGTCACTATCCAGAATGGATTGTAATTGTGCAATCTTTTTCATCAGTTCACCGAGTTCCTTCTCCAGAGAATTGATCTCCAGATTTGTCAAACGGTACAATTGCAACGTAAGGATGGAATCTGCTTGGCGTTCCGTGAATCCAAACATCCACATCAGGTTATTTTGAGCATCCTGACGGTTCTTCGACGCTTTGATGGCCGCAATGACCTCATCAAGGATGTTAAGTGCTTTTACCAAGCCCTCGAGCACATGCGCACGGTCTTGCGCCTTCTCCAGCTCAAACCGGGTACGGAAGGTTACAACCTCCCGCTGATGGGCAATGTAAGCCTCGAGGATCGATTTCAATCCTAATTGATGAGGTGCTTTATTCACAATCGCAACCATATTGAAATTATAGGTGACCTGCAGGTCGGTTTTCTTCAGCAAATAAGCCAAAATACCTTGTGCGTCCGCTTCTTTTTTCAACTCAACCACGATTCGCAGACCTTCACGTCCGCTCTCATCACGCACTTCGGCAATACCTTCAACCTTCTTCTCAAGTCGGATGTTCTCCATCGCTGTAACCAGACGAGATTTCACGACCTGATAAGGAATTTCGGTAATGACGATCTGCTGTTTGCCACCGCGCATGTTTTCAATCTCGGTTTTGGACCGGATATAGATCCGTCCTTTACCTGTGCGATAGGCATCCAGAATGCCGTCACCGCCCATAATCAATCCGCCTGTTGGAAAGTCAGGACCCTTCATAAACATCATGATTTCGTCCAGCTCAATCGACGGTTTCTCCATCACAGCGATTGAAGCATCAATGACTTCACGCAAATTGTGTGGAGGAATCTCCGTTGCAAATCCGGAGGAAATACCGCTGACACCATTAACCAGCAAGTTCGGATAACGGGATGGCAATACAACCGGTTCTTTGGCCGTATTATCAAAATTATCCTTAAACAGAACCGTCCGTTTCTCGATATCGCGAAGCATCTCCATCGCGATGGGCGACAAACGGGCCTCCGTATACCGCATCGCCGCTGCCGGGTCATCATCCTGTGATCCCCAGTTACCATGACCATCCACGAGCATATGGCCCATTTTCCATGGCTGAGCCATCCGTACCATGCCCTCATAGATGGATGAGTCACCATGTGGATGATAATTACCCATTACGTCCCCAACGGTTTTGGCAGACTTGCGGTAAGTCTTGTCAGGCGTATTGCCTGAATCGTACATGGCGTATAGAATACGCCGTTGTACTGGCTTCAACCCATCCCGGACATCCGGAATGGCTCGATCCTGAATAATATATTTGGAGTAGCGACCGAAACGGTCCCCAACGACCTCTTCGAGAAAGGCCGGCATAAATTGTTCTGATGGACTCATTCCAAGCACCTTCTATTCTTCGTACTCTGTAAAGTCGACGTTCTCTACAATCCAGCGTTTCCGCGGATCAACCTTATCACCCATGAGCGTAGATACACGACGTTCTGCTTTTGCTGCATCAACAATCTGTACCTTCAGCATCGCACGAGTTTCCGGATTCATTGTTGTTTCCCACAGTTGATCCGGATTCATCTCACCAAGACCTTTATAACGTTGAAGCTCAACATTATTACCGAATTCCTTCATATAATTCGCCAGTTCTTCATCCGTCCATGCATATCGAACACTCGCAAGCTTACCAGACTTACGAGTAAGTTTGTACAATGGCGGCTGAGCAATATATACTTTGCCTGCATCAATTAAAGGCTTCATATAACGATAAAAGAAGGTCAACAGCAACACCTGAATATGTGCGCCGTCCGTATCCGCATCGGTCATAATGATAATTTTGGAATAATTGCTGTCTTCAACTGCAAATTCGGTTCCTATGCCCGCACCGATCGCCGCTGTAATGGCGCGGTATTCTTCATTTTTGAGAATGTCGGCCAGCTTTGATTTTTCCGGATTGAGCGGTTTTCCCTTGAGCGGCAGAATAGCCTGAATCTTCGAGTCACGTCCCTGTTTGGCAGAACCACCTGCGGAATCACCTTCAACAATAAACAACTCATTTCGGGTAAAATCCTTTGATTGCGCCGGCGTTAGTTTGCCGTTCAGGTTGGAACTCTCACTGCGTTTCTTGCCTGTACGCATATCATCACGTGCTTTACGGGCTGCTTCTCTAGCTCTGGAGGCTTGAACCGCTTTGCGAATTAACGTTTGCGCTACCTGCGGGTTTTCTTCCAGGAACCGTTGAATATTCTCGGACACGACCGAATCCACAGCACTTCGAGCGGAAGCGCTGCCGAGCTGATCCTTCGTCTGACCTACGAACTCAACATCTGACATTTTGACACTGATGACGGCCATCATACCTTCACGCAGGTCATTACCTTCGAGGTTTTTGTCTTTTTCCTTAATCATGCTGGTACGCCGTGCGTAATCATTCATTACACGGGTATACGCAGCCCTGAATCCGGTCTCATGAGTACCGCCGCCCCGAGTAGGGATCGAGTTCACGAATGAAGCCAGTGTTTCCGTATAACCCGCGTTATACTGGATTGCCACTTCGACTTCAATGTCATCCTTCTCCGCATAGAAGTGAATAACATCATGCAGCACATCTTTATTTTCGTTAAGAAAAGCAACAAACTGGCTTGCTCCGCCTTCATACATGTATTCATCCTGATTGCCCGAACGTTCGTCCTTGAGCACAATTCTCAGACCCGAATTCAGAAAAGCAATCTCCTGAAGACGTTCTGCCAATGTATCATAATTAAATTGAATACCGCTCTGGAACACCCGAATATCCGGTTTAAATGTAACTTTTGTACCTGTCCGATTGGTATTGCCCAACACTTCGAGACCGGAGACCGGTTCACCGACATGTTCAATCCCTTTTTTGTCCTTCCAATACTCGAATCGCTGACGATGAATCTTGCCATCACGGAAAATCTCGACTTCAAGCCACTCGGACAATGCGTTTGTAACTGACGCACCTACACCGTGCAAACCGCCTGATTTTTTGTATCCTGATCCACCGAACTTTCCGCCTGCGTGCAAAATCGTAAACACGACCTGGGGAGTAGGAATCCCTGTTTTATGTATACCTGTCGGAATTCCCCTTCCGTTATCCTGAACCGTAATAGAACCGTCCTTATGCAGCGTGATATCGATTTTGGAGCAGAATTTGGCGAGATGTTCGTCGACAGCGTTGTCGACAATTTCCCATACCAAATGATGTAAACCTGAAGTGCTGGTGCTGCCGATGTACATCCCCGGCCGTTTCCGTACCGCTACCAACCCTTCAAGTACTTGAATGTCGTCCGCGTCGTAGCCTGAAGACCCCTGTCCTCCGCCTGTCGAACCTGCCGACATATCGATTTGCTCGACCATTCATGCTCCCCCTTCTTAACTTGCAACTAAAAAAATGCCTAAAATGCAAACAGATGTTTTCTTATCCTTGTCCATTTTAATTCAAGATATCCCGTTTCGTAAAGACAAGGAATGACACAATGAGTGAAGCAATGCCCCAAACACTAAGCACAATAAGGGAAAAACCTAAATTCATACCCTCGATTGGAGGTAACCCGCCAGACAAATAATTCGGAAGTTCGAGGTTAACCATGAACAAATACTTCGCGGTCTGCCAGGACGCTGCCATACTGGTCAAGATTGTTCCTGCAATCAAAGCGGCCATCATGATAACAATACTTGCAGCAGTACTGCGCACAAGCACAGATACCATAAATGCAAGCATAGCCACAATTACACTCACAAACCAGATCAGTCCTGCCTGCATGAGCATATACAGCCACTGGTCTACAGCATGCACTGCCGACATATCGACATCTGTTCCCACAACTTTGAATCCTGTGAAGATTGGCATGTTGAAGCCTTTATAACCAAAAACCGCACCCGATATGACATAACATATAATGTAGGCTGATACCACTATGATCGAAACAAACATAATCAGCGTAATTAATTTACTCAGAAGCACTTTCCAGCGTCTAACCGGACGCGTTAAAAGCATTTTAATCGTACCTGTCGTACGTTCACCAGAAACAAGATCTGAAGCAATAGCCATGATTAACAGTGGAATAAACAATCCAACCGCGTTGTTCATGAACTCCCGCGTAAAGGTGACACCGCCCGGTTCTTTGGGATTGATATCATTCTCAAGATAATACTGCATCTGCTGGATATATACTGTTCTATATTTTTTGTACTCTTCAGGTACCCGATCGCTACCGAGCGAATTTTGATTGTCTGTGATGGCCTGTTGCAGTTCAAGACGCCAATCGCCGCCAAACTTGTCGCGATTATTCTCCGCAGATTTCATCTGGGCATACGTAAACATCGGTACGAGGACCGCAAGTACAATAAATATAATATAAAGCCGTTTTTTCTTCACCATCTTAATCGTTTCATTGCGGATCAGCGGCATGATATTACTCAATGGATTCACCTTCTGTCATTTTTAAGAATAGTTGTTCAAGCGTAGGCTGAATCCGCTGTACCCCTTCAACCTGTACACCAGCTTGAACCATCTGTTGCACCAGATCAGGAATTCGATCTTCGTGCATCTCGGCAACCACAGCGTTGGGACCAAGGCCCGCAACAATGGTATCATCCATCACATCCGCAGGTCGACCTACCAGAGCAATGCCTGCATCCTGCAACATTTTTTTGCCTTGCTCCAGTGGTGAAACATGCCATATAGCCAACTTCGAATGATCTTCAATCAGTTCGCTTACACCTCCAACAGCAAGCACACGCCCAGCACTGATAATGGCTACTCTGTCACAGAGAAGCTGGATCTCACTTAACAAGTGACTGCTGACAAATACAGCCATACCTTCGCTGGCAAGTTGCTTAATAAAGACACGAAGTTCCTTAATCCCTTTTGGATCAAGACCATTTGTCGGTTCATCCAGAATAAGCAGACGCGGTCGCCCAAGCAGCGCTTGTGCAATACCGAGCCGTTGACGCATACCCAATGAGTACGTTCTGACTTTATCGTGAATCCGCTGATCCAGACGCACAATATCTACAACTTCCTGAATTCGTTCATTGTCCACACCTGGTTGCATGCGAGCGAAATGCTCCAGGTTCTCCCACCCTGTCAGATATGTATATACCTCCGGATTTTCAACAATCGAGCCTACATACTTCAAAGCACGCTCAGGGTCCCGATTCACATCATAACCACAGACTTTAATTTTTCCTTCTGTTGGTTTGATCAGATCGACCAGCATCCGTATCGTAGTTGTTTTGCCAGCACCGTTGGGACCGAGAAATCCGAAGATTTCACCAGGTTTTACGTCAAATGTAACGTCCTTAATGATCCATTTGCGTCCGATCCGCTTTTTCAGATTCTGTACGGATAGGACGGAATCATACTGCTGCTCTGCCATTTAATTTCCGCTCCCTTCTGCCGGTGTATCTGCCTGGAATTCCTGTGCAATCCGAACTGCAATTTGCTCATAACCTTGTCCGTTGGGATGGAAATGATCTGACGAGAGATACTCCCCCAGATGATTTTCAAACAAATCGAATGTAGGGACCAGTGTCATCTTGTCCTCATTGTTCAAAATAGCCAGTGCAGCATCGTTCCATGCAGCCACCACTGCATTACCCGGCTTCTCCAGTTCCTTCACATCGCCAAATGGATTGTACAGCCCTATGTACGCAATCTGTGCATCGGGATTAATTTCTTTGACTTTCTTCAATATCTCTTGAAGGCGCTTCGACGTTTCCGGCAAAGCCGCTGCCAGCTGCTCTGCTGTTGGCGGATCTTCCCCCTGTAGAACTTGTCCTCCCTGGAACAAATCATTTGCGCCGATCGAGAGCAAAATAAAATTGGATTGTTGCAGGACATAACGCACGCCTTGCTCATCGAGTTTTTCCAATAAAGCATCTGTTCTCAAACCGTTTACACCCAGATTATTAAGAACCTGAACGTCATATCCTTTATCTTTAAGCAGGTTCCCTGCACGTCTCACAAAACCGAGTCCTTCATCATCCCCCGTGCCTCTTGCCAGGGAATCGCCGATGACGGCCATCCGAATCTTGCCATCTTCCACGACAGCCGGTTTCCCCTCAATCTCCTTAGATGGAGCAGTTGCCTCCTGGCCTGTCGTTAATGCGGAATCTCCCTCGGGAAAAATCACGTCTTTTATGGCGTATCCAAATCCAAATAACAACAGCAAAGTTGCCAAGATGGATACTGTACTAACAGTTCTCCAGATCCAGGGTGCTGAATCCAGGCTTTTTTTCTTTTTCATCATCACATCTCCACTCATGTACACCAGTTCGGGTGCTTTATAATTTTATAATTTATAATGACTTTACATTAAGGCGTGTCTGAAAATCCGCTTACTTCGGAGTTTTCAGACACGCCCTGATGATGCTATTCCTAAATAACATAAATGTTCTGTCGTTAATTTGCAAACTTTGGCGCTGCATTCGCAGAATTCATTTTTTATATGTCATTTTACGGAAAAAAGGTTATGCCATACACAGATATGAACTGTGTACTGGCATAACCTTTTGGAAAAGAAAATCATACTTTCTTCATTATAAATCGATTACTTACCGATAAACTCTTGTGCCCAGTATCCGTTGTAGAAACCTACACCGATATGCGTAAAGTTTTTGCTCAGAATATTGGCACGGTGACCTTCACTATTCATCCAAGCTGTAACCACTTCCTGTGGTGTTTTTTGTCCTTGGGCAATGTTCTCACCTGCATAGCTGTAAGTTACTCCGAATTGTTTCATCATATCAAACGGAGAACCATACGTAGGTGACTGATGATCAAAATAGTTATTGTTACTCATATCTTTTACTTTAGCAACAGCTACTTTGTCCAGAAGTGCATCTGAAGTCAGTGCGTTCAGACCTGCTTTAGCACGCTCAGCGTTCACAAGTTTTACAACTTGAGTAGCAAAGTCGGATTGTGTGCTTTCGCCACCATTATTACTTGTATTGTTACCTGTGTTACCCGTGTTTGAAGGATCTTTAGCCGGTGTAGTTTCCGGTTTTTCTTCTTGAACTGGTTGTGTTGGTTTAGTCGGTTGCTCCGGCTTAGTTGTAGGCTCAGCAGGTTTTGTTGTTGGTTGAGTTGGTTTTGTGGTCGGCTCAGCAGGTTTCGTCGTTTGATCAGGCTGCGTAGCAGGTTTCTCTACGATTTGCCCCTCGGATACGGTGTATCCATTTTGTTTGAGCCATTTCTCAATATAAGCTTTCAAGCTGTCTGTACTTGTAATTTTGTACGTTGTGATAGTCTTATATGTTGAATCTGCAGCAGACGCGGAAGCAGGAAGCATTACCCCTACGGCCAGTACGGCTGTCAGACTACTCGTTACGACAGTTTTCATCCATTTCTTTTTCAATTTCATTCATCTCCTTAAGATTAGTTATTACAACTTTGTAATTAATACTCTAGCAGTATATCAATTCAACAGGGGATTGTGAACCTATAAAATATGGAAAAGTAACTTTTTTGTCATTTTTTAACCATAAAAAAAAGACATTCGGACTAAAAATGCTAGTCGAATGTCGCTTCACCATCTATTTATCATTCACCACACCAGAATGTGCAGATCAGGATATCATGAGAATTTCCATGCAATAGAAGAAACTTTATTTGTACTATAGAAGAACTTTACTGAACCGATAACCTCTCTTCTGAAAACCAATGTGCTCATAAAAAGAGTACGTTGTTGAAGTCACTTCACGGTTTGCACCCGTGACAAACAGTTGTTTACCACCTTGCTGTCTGCCCCAATCTTCGGCACGAGCCATCAGACGACGGCCAATCCCACCACCACGATGATCTTGACCTACAATCAGGGAAGTAATTTGTGCGGCAGGTTCTGGATAGGCATGACTTTGCACACATTGCAAGCCAATCACACCAATAATTTGTTCATCCACTTCGGCAACAAGCATGCATGCGTTTGGATTGGTTTCCAAACATTCAATACGTTCTTTCATGACATTGGTTGTTGTCGGATAGCTGACCTCTCGCATCAGTCCCGTTACCGCTTCAGCATCTCGTAGCTCACACTCTCGGATCATCAGTACAGGGGCCTCAACATTATTGGACATGATTTACCTCCACTTTCAGCATATTAGCGGCTTGCACCGCTGTTTTACGAGCTTCTTCCACATCTTGACCAGCACTTAAAGCTACAGCCATTCGGCGTCCTACTTTGGTCTCAGGTTTGCCAAATACACGAATCTGAGTACGAGGAAGAGCCAGTGCTTCTTCAATCCCGCCTACAGTAAAGTCAGATGTTTCATCATTAGCCTTCAGCGTTGCTGAAGCTCCCGGTGTCAACAGATGTACACCTGTGACCGGAAAACCAAGAATTGCACGTACATGCAGCGCAAACTCGGAACTGTCTTGCGTCACCATTGTAACCATACCTGTGTCATGTGGACGAGGAGATACCTCGCTGAACACAACACCATCCGATGTGAGGAACAATTCCACTCCAAACAGTCCATACCCGCCAAGTTCATCCGTGACGGATTTGGCAATATGACAAGCTTGCTGCCATTGCTCAGGAGTCATTGCATGAGGCTGCCAGGATTCGACATAATCCCCATCCTTCTGAATATGACCAATCGGAGGACAAAATACGGTGCCTGATACAGACCTAACGGTAAGTAATGTAATCTCACTGTCAAATTGCACAAAGCTCTCCACAATAACACGAACGGATTTGCCACGAGCCCCCGAAAGAGCAATGTTCCAGCAATCCTCCACGTCGCCCGGTGTTCGGCATACACTCTGCCCTTTGCCGGAAGAACTCATTAATGGTTTAATGACACAAGGTGTGCCAAGCTCACGTACGGCTTCCTGAAGTTGTTCCAGGTTGTCCGCAAAAAGGTAATCAGCTGTCGGAAGTTTCAATTGTTCGGCTGCAAGCCGACGGATGCCTTCGCGATCCATCGTTAGACGTGCAGCTCGGGCAGTAGGTACTACACAAAATCCCTCTTCCTCAAGCTCCAGTAAAGCTTCTGTTGCAATAGCTTCAATCTCAGGTACGATGTAATGAGGTTTTTCTTTACGGATCAATTGTTTCAAAGCTTCGGCATCCAGCATGTCGATGCAGTAAGACCGGTGCGCGACCTGCATTGCAGGTGCGTTCTCATAACGATCAACAGCGATCGTCTCTACTCCCAGTCGTTGGGCCTCAATAACGACCTCTTTTCCCAATTCTCCACTGCCTAGTAGCAGCATTTTTTTGGCTTGAGCCGTAAAAGGAGCACCCCACATGTTCTTTCCAATCCTCCCAAAGAGAAATCTTCTATATCTGTCTCTCTATTTTCGGGGTTTTGGTTAAAGATTGCAAGAGTGCTCCCTATTTTTCTTGTGAATTTTACAAGATTTTTTGTGTTTTTTCGATCAAATTTTACAATTACTGCTCACAGATTCGATACTCCTTCCATTCCTCCCAAAATTAAGGAAATGTCAAAAGAGCAGACTTTAATATTCCAGTGAACATGAATAAGCAAACAAACCCCAAGTTTATAACCTTGGGATTTGCTTGTTTTTTTCTCTGAAAATTTCATTATGGGAAGAAACATAGGCCATTTTGGGTGCGTCTGGCGTCATATATTGTTTCGCACTATTTACAGCTAGAATCGCATCGTTGAAGGCTCCGGCAATAAGTCTGACTTTGCTATCGTGAGTTGCACAATCCCCTGCAGCAAAAACACCCGGCAGACTCGTTTGTGCATGGTGACTCATTAGAACCATTCCATCGTCCATTTCTAAGCCACAACTGGCAAGATCACTTAAATTGCTTTTATATCCATGACTAACTACGACTTCATCCACATCTAACAATACATTTTCCTGACTCTCCATATGCGTAATTACAACCTGATGGATACGTTCACCATGATTATGAAGCCGTGTGATGCTATATGGTGTTCTGACATCCGTTACATTGTTCATCTCGCTAACATTGCGTTCCATTGCACGAAACTCATTTTTTCGGTGGACGACCACTACGCTCCGTGCAAGTTGAGCAAGTTCAATTGCCCAATCTACTGCACTGTTGCCTCCTCCTGAAATGAGCACACGCTTCCCGGAAAAATGTTCTGGATTTTGCACGGTGTAATGAAGATTTTCATACTCACATTCCATTGGCTCTTGAAGCTCCAATTTTTGAATTTCTGCGATACCGCGGCCCACTGCAACAATGATTGTACGCGTATAGTGTATGTCGCCTTCAGCAGTATACAGAGCCAAAATCTCGTTGTCCAGTCGAGCGAACCGATCTACTTTGCAATTCAATTCAACCGTTGGATTAAAGGTATTCGCCTGCTGAACCAGATACTCAATCAACTTTGAACACTTCATTGGTGGCAGGCCACCCACATCCCAAATAGTTTTTTCAGAATAGGTATGCAGAAAACCACCAAGTTGGTCTTTGCCGTCAATGATCTTAACTCTCATATCACGCATCCCGGCATAAAAGGCCGCATATAATCCCGCCGGTCCGCCTCCGACGATGGTTACATCATAGATATCTTCTTCATTCATTTTAAACACACCTTGTTAATTTAGTTATGAATTCGAGATACATGTAACTTTACCCGTTTGCTTTATTTGTTTTTTGCTTCAAAAGCAGCAACAATATCATCAATGACATATTCATCGGCAAGTGGAGACATTCCCAGATTGAACCATTCCTTGCCACCCACCATATAGACGTGGTCCTGTTTGACTGCTTTCAGATTTTTCCATAACGATGAAGATAACATATCTTCAAATTTCTTTTTAATTTCCGGATTAGTCTCATCATCCAGCTGAACGATCAGATGATCTGCGTCGTATTCAGGCAGTACTTCCAAGGATACGGACATGGCAGTTTGATCTTTCGGGAAATTAGGAAGTGGATTCATTCCCAATCGTTTATGGACAAAGTTTCCTCGGTCAAGGTTCTCCCCATGAAGTACGATTTCTTTTTCCATCACTCTAATGTAGAGAACAGTCTCCTCACCAATCAGCTTATCCAATTTGGCAGCAGCTACCTTCTCCTTATCCACCAAATCCTGAATCACCTTTTCTGCCTGTTCTTCTTTGTCCAGAATTTTGGCCATATCCCGCAGTTCATCGCGCCAATCATCACGCTGTGGCAAAAGTACGATAGGTGCTATCAGAGTAAGCTGATCATAGTCCTTTTTGGACCACCAGTCAGGGGCGATAATCAAATCCGGACCTGCCTCCATCAGGGCTTCAAAGTTAGGCGTTCTTCCTATTCCCATTTTCATCGTGTTTGCGAATGGCTCTTGCAAGTAAGAAGGAAAATCCTCATGGTAGTTCTGTACAGCAATGGGTACGATGCCAAGTGAATATAAAAATTCTGGATATACAACGGACAAACCAACTATTTTTTGTGGGTTCACCGGAATTTCAACTTCTCCCATTTCCGTGTTCACTTTTTTTACCTGACTTGTTTCTGTTGTTGAAGAATTGGCCGTACCCGCTTCTTGTCCCTCGCTTGAGGATGCTTCATTGCCTGCTGCACCGCAAGCCGAAATAATGAGCACCAACATCATGGTGCATAGTACCGTTAACCATCTGAATCTCATTCTTTATGTACCCCCTATATGGCATTTAGTTATGACAACGTCTAATTAATAATAATTATCATTATCATTTGATATAGGAGTAAGTATATTAAAATATGTTCAGGTATGATATTGACTATTCAGACTTTTTGCTATGGACGATCTTGCCATAACTTTAATATTTCATCCAACATAAGTTCATGGGTAAACGCAGTGTAGTCCAGCAGGACGCTCGACAAAAGCATATCCATTCTGCCATTCTGTACCGCTAACAACGCAAGCCATTCTTCAGACTTACGCAAAGCAGACCATGTCTGCCTGGATGTCTCATCATCACCCACAATCAATAATATTCTTTCCACGTTGAGAACAGACAACTCCCTAATGGTTACTGTGCCCCGTTCCCAATAAGTCTCAACTCCTTCGGGACCCTCCATTTGCATATCAACGTAAAAAACGGAAGCAATGCTCCTTGGGCCTAACATCTGCAACGCTTCACCATAAACTTTGAGTACAACTAATCTGTCTTTTCGTATGAAATCCTCAAGCTGATCCTTTATGGTCGTTGCCTTCTCTTCATATCTTTGAAGCCATACCTCTGCAATATCAGACCTGTCCAAAAAGCTTGCAACATATCTCAAATGTTCTCTCCAATCGCCTTTTTCCCACGGGAGGTCACACACAGGAGCAATGGAATGAAGCTGTCTTTGCAAATCCTCAGACTCCGTCCCAACAGTAATAATATAATCAGGTTTAACTAATCGAAGCTGTTCCAGCCAGGTTGTCTCACTCTCTGCGAGTGGCATAACTTTGTCCGTTTCATATTTACGTCGGTAATAGTATGTCCACGGATGACTTGCCGGCGCGGCACAGGGGATGATCTGCAATGCAAGCAGTATACCAATGCTCACAGAATGAATTGCAGCAATTTTTTGTTTGCTATTACGTATAAACGCTGCTGGTGGAATGCCAGAGATTTGCTTGAACTTACGCCGGAAATACGTCTCATCCTGATAACCCACGTACGATGCCACATCCTTGAGTCGATAACTGTGATCATTTCTCATTAAGATCTGGGCTTGTTTAATTCGATATAGCGTTAAATAGTCAACAGGACTATAACCATACCTTTTCTTGAATAAACGCATGAAATGTCGAGGGCTCATTCGTGCCACATTTGCTAGTTCCTCAATGGTTAATCTCTTCGAATAATTCTGCTCCATGTAACCTTTGACATGTTCAATTGGTGAAGCCAGGTCCGTCTTTTCGGTAAAGGCCACATCGTAAAACATGGTATACAACAGTTCCTGAAAACGAATCTGACCATAGTACCTTTGCAAACCATCCTTCTTCAACGTGTGGTGGTAAATCATCTGACAGATCACGCCAACAGCAACGGGTGAAGATGAGCTGACCTCGCCATTTACTTCATTACGTAAAAGTTGCTTCATCATATCCAGGGCTGTTCCACCCTCCTGCTCCAGTGCGTACATGACATCAAAACTCATGTGATACACGCCTCTTTCATCCAACGAATGCACATTTGCCTCAACCAGTTGCCCCGGGAAGCCTACATACAGTCCGCCCGCCTTCAATTCGATGAAACTGCCATCTATCTTTAACCACCCTTGCCCACTGGCTACAAATAATAACATGTATGTTTCAATGAAGTGTTTCCTCAGAAGCCACTCCGTCGCAGGATCACTCGTATAATTCACGTGAAGGAGTCTAAAATTCATATGATCCAGGTGATCCAAATGTTTTGAATTTATTTCGTTGTTGTCCATCTGCATTGATCTCCCTCCAGCCATGAACGATTGTATTGATTTCATTCTTCAAAAATATAACATACCACACTAACGAATAAAAAAAACACTCCGGCTATCCTCTAACCTGTCTTCAATGAATAAGATGCACTTATTATTGAAGGATCAGGCTAAAAAACACCAGAGTGTTATAAGTTCATATGTGTTCAGACGCTTAACAGGCGTCCGAAGGTTTCATCACAAAAATCTGTATTGAGCTTCTATTAATCCATTATAGACGCCTTGTTTTTGGATCAGCTGCTCATGGTTACCCTCTTCTTTAATTTCACCATGATCCAGGACGATAATGTTATCTGCATTCCGGATGGTTGAGAGACGGTGAGCGACCATAAAGGACGTTCTTCCCTGCAACAGCACCTTCAACGCTTCCTGGATTTTAAGCTCTGTCTCCGTATCAATACTGGCTGTAGCTTCATCCAGAATCAGTATGCGTGGATCAGCAAGCAGCGCACGGGCAAAGGATAACAGTTGTCGCTGTCCCATGGATAATACGTTCCCGCGTTCCTCTACTTCAGTATCATATCCGCCAGGCAGCTTCATGATGAACTCATGTGCATTGACTGCTTTGGCTGCATCCTCCACCTCTTCATTCGTTGCATCCAGTCGTCCAAATCGAATATTGTCACGAATCGTACCCGAGAAGATGAAGGTATCCTGTAATACAATGCTGATCTGGCTGCGTAAACTCTCTACTGTTACATCCCGCACATCCTGTCCGTCAATGGTGAGACGTCCGCCGGATATATCATAGAAACGACTGATCAGATTGATGATCGTACTTTTACCCGAGCCCGTATGACCAACAAGTGCAATCGATTGTCCCGCAGCCGCTGAGAAGCTGATTCCTTTCAGCGCCTGTCTGCCCTTCTCGTATTCGAACACCACATTTTCGAATGCGATATCTCCTTTAATAGAAGGAAGTGGCTTGGCACCTGGTTTATCAGCAATACTTGGTTTTTCATCCATGAATTCGAAGATACGCTCCGATGACGCCATTGCAACCAGCAACTGATTGTACATCTGTCCCAGACGGTTGATTGGGTCCCAGAAGTTGCCGACATAGTTGGCAAAGGCAACAAGTAATCCCACGGTTAACTGGTCATGTTGAATCAGGTAAGCACCAAACCAGAAGAGGATTAATGTACCGAATCCGCCGGTAATCTCAATCAGCGGTCCAAAGCCCTGGTTCATCGCTGATGCTCTATCCCATGACTTTTTGCTAGACAGATTCATGTTGTCAAAATATTTTATGTTCTCTTTTTCCTGTGTGTAAGCCTGAGTCACTCGAATCCCCTGAATGGATTCATTCAAGTGGGAGTTAATCCGAGAGTTCTTCATGCGCACATCCTGCCAAGCCCGACGGATCAGCACCCGCAGTTTGGTCGAGATGATAAACATGATTGGCA
This sequence comes from Paenibacillus sp. FSL M7-1414, assembly GCF_038003195.1. Taxonomy (NCBI): domain Bacteria; kingdom Bacillati; phylum Bacillota; class Bacilli; order Caryophanales; family Paenibacillaceae; genus Paenibacillus; species Paenibacillus sp. FSL M7-1414. Next base: position 4,245,370 of record NZ_JBBOOS010000001.1, read on the forward strand.
CCGTAATGATCACGGCAAGACCCAGTTTCCAGTTAATCAACAGCAAGATCACAATGATCCCGAGCAACTGTACGCAGTCGATCATGACGTTAACTGCACCGTTCGTGAATAGATCCTGAAGGGAGTTAATATCATTCGTAACACGTACCAGTACGGAACCTGCCGGTCTTTTGTCAAAGAAGTTAAAGGACAGCTTCTGGATATGCTTGAACAGATCCGAGCGAAGGTCATAAATAACACGCTGTCCGATAATGTTTGTCAATTTGATCCGGTACGTATTGGCAGCCCACTGGATGAGATACAACACAAATATGGAGCCTGCAATAAGATAAAGCATAGTCATGCTTGGCAACCCCGTTGCCGGTGCGATGGCACGGTCAATCGCCAGACTGATCAGAAAAGGTACGGACAATTTTGTAATGGTACCCAAGATCATCATTAGAATAACGAGTGGTAACAGTTGTTTCGCATAAGGTTTCATGTATGCAAATAAACGTCCAAATTCTTTCCAGTTAAACGGTTTTTCAATAATTTCATCATCCTGATACACAAATCGTTCATTCAGTTTCTTCTCAGAGGCCACTTTTGCCTCGCGCCTGTCTGCTATCGTTTCGGCACTCATGAATTCACCTGCTCCCCAGCCTCCCGCTTACCGCGGGCAATATAATCTGCATATTGAATTTTATAAACATCCTGATATGGTCCAGGCACTTCAATGAGTTCGGTATGTTTACCACGTTGTACCACGCGACCTTCATCGAGCACCAGAATCTCATCTGCATGTCGTAGTGAAGATATCCGGTGTGCAATAATAAATGTCGTTCTGCCGCGCATAACTTCCTGGAAACCGGACTGAATCTCGTGTTCTGTCTCCATGTCCACGGCGCTGGTTGCATCATCAAGTACCAGAATTTTTGGATTTTTCAGCAAAGCCCTTGCAATCGCAATCCGCTGTTTCTGTCCACCCGATAAACCCATACCGCGCTCACCAACCACCGTGTCATATCCGTCCGGGAACTCCATAATGAAGTCATGAGCCTTGGCCAGCTTGGCTGCACGGATGATCTCATCCATGGTGACGTTCTTAAGCCCGTAGGAAATATTATTACGAATGCTGGATGAGAACAGGAATGTTTCCTGGAAAACAGAAGCGATCTGACTCCGCAAACTGCGGATGCCTATGTCTTTAATGTTTTTGCCATCCAGCTTGATCGTTCCCGAGTTGACGTTATATGCACGCATCAGAAGCTGAATGATGGTCGATTTACCTGACCCTGTACCCCCGAGGAAACCGATTACAGAACCGGGTGCAGCGTCAAAATTAATATCGGTTACCGCTGGCATTTTGTTGCCGTAGGCAAAGGTAACGGATTCAAATGTCACATGACCGTTCACCTGGTCTGCTTCCACAATGACCGGATCTTGCGTTTCTTCCACATCCACTGGCGTATTCAGCAGTTCGAGCACCCGTTCACCTGAAGCTTTGGATTGCGTATAGTTGTTGATATGGAACCCAAGGTTCCACATTGGACCGATTATGTACCAGATCAAACTGAAAAAGGCAACGAGTTCACCAAGTGTCAGCGTCTTCTGTATAACCATTCTTCCACCGATCACCAGCAACAGCACGATACTCACCGAAGCAAGAATCTCCATGATCGGAAAATAGCGACTCCACAATGTTGCGGCATGAATCTGATTTGTCTTGTAACGCTCATTACGTATGGAGAATTTCTCCACTTCATAAGGCTCACGTGCAAAGGATTTTACCGTACGTACGCCAGTGATATTCTCCTGTACCGCTGTTGTCAGTGAACTGAGCGCCAGCCGCATCTCCTGAAACGCAGGGTGAATTTTGGATTCGAATCTCAGCGCAACGAAGGCAAGTAATGGGATGCATACGAGTGTGAACAGCGTAAGCTGCCAACTCATGGTCATCATCATGATTGCGCCGAATACGACCATGAAAACCATGTTAAGAATCTGGGCGAAACCAAATCCGATAAAGTTACGGATGGCTTCCAAATCTCCCGTGAGGCGGGACATCAGATCACCTGTCTTGGCCGTATCATAATAACGGAAGGATAAAAATTGAAGCTTTTCGTAACATGCATTACGAAGTCTGTACGCCAGGAAGTTACCCAAGCGTCCTCCAAAAAAGCCATGTAAAAACTGCATTCCCGCTTTCAAAATAACTACACCTAACACAGTCAAGGCAATTATGGGAACGTCTTCAAAAGTTCGCGGAACAATGATGTCATCAATCAGTATCCTCAGCATGTACGGATACACTAACCCAAGTGCGGTCGCTAAGGCGAGGAACAAGATTGATACAAATAAATACGTTCGCTTTTCCCAAAAAAAGGTTTGCAGTTGCCTAAGAACATCCATGTTTCTCCTCCTCTTATGTCGTTCAAAAATACTATGAACATTTATGAAGTTTATCACCGTACCCCATTCGCGGCAAAGCGAATAACAGACCATATTCTGCCTGCTTTCAGCTTATTGACGCATTAACGAAGGTAAATACCCACCTTTCAATCAAATGTTTGAATATTCTCTTTATTTCAGGTTGTTCGTACCAAAAAAAGGCTCCCTATATGCCTTTTCGGCAGGGGCCTTTTTGGGTTGATTTTCGCAACATTTTCAATGTGTTGCTGTATCATTCATTTTGTTTTACAAAGACTTCCAGAGAATACGTGTTATGCCGTGATTTTAACTGCGTTCAATCTGTTCCAGTTGGTTAGACAAGCTGGTCCATTGCTCCGCCGGAATTCCGCTCTCCAGTGTATCTTGAATTCCACTCACCGCCTCGTCCAGACGTTCTTCCAACTGACGGGATTGGTGTTGCAAGGATTGACAAATCTGGTTGTCGTAAAACTGAATCAGCTTGTCTTGTGCAGCAGGAAGAACTTCAATGATCATCTGTTTGAGGACAGGATCAAGTGCCTCTTGTAATCGCTGACGTCCATCTCCTTCGAAGAACTGTTTCGGATTGCGGAAATAATTCAAATAGCTTTTCCATCCAGACGGTTCTTCCAGACGAACTTCTTCAAGCACAGGTGTACTCCAGCGTTCGTTCAGTGGCAGTGACACATCCACGCCTCCAGATAACTCTCTCACCTCGTCTATACAATCCGTAACTTGCTTCATCAGCCAGGTCTGACCTGCCTGTTCAAGTCTGAGGGTGGTAGCAAGCAGTTCCTGCTCCAGTTCAATGGCAATCATACGTAACAGTTCACGTCCACAGGCTGCAAAAGCCATCTTCAGATTGCCCCGATCCTCCCGAAGTACGGATGGATGGAATGCTTCTGCCATGAATAGACCAAGGCGATAGGCAAGTCGCTGCCGCACATGGAAGAGCAATTCTGCTGTTTCCTGTGACAATTCTTCCTTCATGGATCTTGCTACAAGTTGCTGTATGCGCTGGCGTGACTGTCCCTGGATCATCTCCAGTTCATCCCGCCGTTGCTGCAATACTTCCTCCCCCTGAGCCGCATCTTCCGCACGCTTCTTCAACCGCTGAATGACACGTGCCATCTCTTCGGAAGCTCCACCTACAGCAAGATCGGCTAATTCTCTGCCTGCAAATTGGTTGAACTCTTCCTCAAAACGGATAAAACCGGATTGCTCAAGCAACTTCGAATCACCTGCCATCTTGCCTTCCATCGCCAGTATGCTAGATACCGGGAAGAGTCGTGGTGCCCGAATTCCATTACTGCGCAGTTGGGTACTCACATGATCGAGAACCTGCTCCAGTTCTTCCTCAGAGGAAGACAAGTCACTGGCATTCACAACAAAGAACATCTGATCCATGGCAGAACTATCTTTAACACGTCCCAACTGATTCAGGAACTGTCGATCTCCTTGTGAGAAAGCATGGTTGTAATACGTTACAAAAATGAGTGCATCCGCATTCTTCATATAATTGAAGGTTACACCCGTATGACGAGCATTCACGGAGTCCGCTCCTGGTGTGTCTACCAGTACAATGCCTTGTTCAGTCACATCGCAACTGTAATAGAGATCGATACTGTCTACAAAACAGGACTTCTTCTCGTTTGCGACAAAGTTACGATAACCGTCCAGATCCACCAGCACATCCTGACCTAACTGGTCCGCTGTTTCTTCCCAGCCGGCTGCTGCCGCCTGTAAAAAGCTGTAATGCGGGCGCCCAGCGGGGTGTACATCCTGTGGTGAGAGGGAACGTACTCGCTTCTGCCACTCCGCTCCAGGCTCACCCAGTCCGAGCAATCGGAAGGAATAGCCGAGATCTTCCTGGAAGGCGTCCCGGGTCTTCATGCGGACCCGGGCTGTTCCATGCTCCGCGCCCCCGGCAGGAGCCATGATTCGGTTAATCGCCGCTGTTGTTGGATGCGGCGAGACGGGTAGTACAGCTTCGCCTAGCAACGCGTTGGCGAAGGAGGATTTGCCGGCGCTGAATGCTCCGAACAGCGCCAAAGTGAACGTGCCGCCCGCAAGCGAAGCCGCGCGTGCACGCAGATCCCGTACCGCCGACCCCATGGCGGGGTACGGCTCCACCAGCGCAGCAGCGGCTTCGAGTCGTGCCGCTGCTGCGTCCAGGCGTCGGCGGCGTTCAGCGCCAGCCGCCGCCGATGGCCCAGGCACCGCCGCTGCGGCTGCGCGCTGCTGCGGCGGTGCCTCTGGCGTCTGTGGCTGCGCAGCCACAGACGTTGACGTGCCCGCATGCGAACCGGGAGCTTCGCCCGGTTCTGGCACCGCGGGCACGTGCGGCCCTTCACCTCCGGCAATAGCCCGGAGGGAAGGGGGCCCGCATGGGGCAGCAGGCTGCGCAGCTCTGCTGCCTCTGCGGCGGCGCTGCGCTGGAGCGCCGTGTAGCGCGCCGCCGCCGCGGATTGCGCCAGCAGCGCTGCGCGGCTGGCGTCCAGCGCCTGAAGCGCGGCTTCGCCTCGCGCTGCCAGCGCCTCCAGCATGCGGTCGGCCAGCATCATGGCCGACTTGCGATAGCGGGCCTCAATCTCGCCCCGCACATCTTTACTGAACTGAATCACATACTCTGGAGATACCTCTGCACTGGCACTGCGTTTCATCTCCAATAGTGCTTCATCTACAGCAGGCAGTTCTGTATTAAGCGACTGCTCCCACTCCGCTCCCCATAGCTGATGGGATTCACCCAGCTGTCTAAGCATTGTACGAATATGTACCTCAACTTGTCCGGAAGCCTGATCCTGTAACAGTCTTACCAGCTCAGAAGCACGACGTTGTTTCTCCTGCTCGGTTTTGCCACCTGAGAACAATAAACCCACCCGGAAGCCCGGTTTGCGGCTCTCCAAATAGGCAGCAGCCGACGCACGAATATCCGCAGGAGTAAGATTTGCATTTGCCAGAAGAGGTTCCAGCTCTGCCCGGAATTTCTCACGCACTCGCGAAGGCCCGTTACGAATGTCTGCTGCTTGTTGATCAAGAAGCTCCAGCTCTCGTTCCAAGCGTTCAATTCCTTCCTTGCCACCAATCTCATCCAGCAGGGAATTCTGTTCGTCTTCACGTTTCTCCGCTTCTCTCGTCAGATGTTGCTCCGTTACATGACTGGCCGAACTTGCCAAACTGTGCGTAATTAAAGCTTCCTTCTCTTGCATCATGTGTCCAATGAGTTCCGGAAGCACATCCCACTGGTTGTAGCGATGCTGCTTGTCGCGTAGGGAAGTAAATAACAGTCCGTCATATCTGACTTCCCAGGCCGCAAATATAGCTTCGACACCTTCGGTATATTGGTCAAAAGAGAGCTCACGCTCCCGATGCTTGTCGATCTGGTTCACGATCAAAAACAACGGTTTGCCCCAATCCGACAGACTCTTGGCAAATGAAAGGTTTGTCTCGGACTGGACATGGTTATAGTCCATGACATAGAACACCACATCCGCCAGATGGAGCGCTGAATGGGTTGCGAGACTATGTCCACGATCTGTTGAATCCACACCTGGTGTATCCAGCAGGACAGCATCATCTTTCAGCAGAGGAATATCATCCCATACCTCAATTGAGCTATATGCTCCACCATTTTTGCAATACGCCTCCAATTCCTCTGGAGAAACTTCAAGTGTTCCTGCTCCATTGTCAGCGCTTACGTTTGGAGTAGTATAAATAAGCGCTCTTGGCTTACCATTACGTATGGATACCACATTTGCACTTGTTGGCACGGGACTTGAAGGCAGCACCCGCTTACCGCATAAACTGTTGATGAGACTCGATTTGCCTGCAGAGAAATGACCACAGAACGCAATCGTCAGATGTTTCATTTCCGCCTTGCTGATTAAATCCGTTATAGCCTGTACAGCTGTATGGTCCCCTGTCTGCTCCATCGCTTCACGCAGCGGAAGCAGAGGTTTGGCCATTTCTTTTGGGTAATCTGTTCTGGACATGACTGGCCTTCCCCCTGGCTCCTCTAATTTGACATCCGTTTCGACGTCTATCTCTTTTACAACATTTATTTTAACATTATCAAGTTTGAATTTGAACGGTTGGAATTGAATATACATAAATGGACGTATAAGTTCTATAATCTAAAAAAAATAAAACCGAACAAGTCGGTTTTATCTGTAATACGTTTTATACTCGGTATTTAGCAAATGCTCACGCCAAGGGTCTGTTGCATGAATGCGATGTGATCACCTTAACCACAACGATCCTCATGACATTAATACAACAGAAACAATAGTGTAATCACTTCTTATGAAACTGCGTTCTCCATGGAAGGCAGCAAGATTTCAAATACTTGTCCATGTTGCAGAATTGTAATGTCTCTGCCTTTGTCTCTCATAACAACAACTTCTGGTTTAACGGACATACGCTCCAGATAATGTTCAGGCACGTCGCCAGAGTGGCTTACTGTGATGCCTTCTACTTCTTTTTCTTCATTTTCAGCCATTTCCTGTTCAACGATTTGTTCAAAGATATCGGAGAAGGCCTCAAAATTGTCAGTGTACACGGAAATGCATTTCATGATTATTCATCCTTTTCTGCTCATTAATTTATTTTTCGTTTTCGGGTGGTGACACGTTCCTTATCTTTCCTGATTTGGGACGTTTTCATACGTTTTTTCCCTTCCCTGCATATGTCCAGCAATGGACAGATATGACACGCAGGGTTCTGTGCCTTGCAATGGTAGCGTCCAAAAAATATAAACCGGTGGTGAGTTAAAGTCCACTCGTCCCGGGGTACGCGCTTCATTAGTTTCTTTTCGACTTCAAGTACGGAGTCATCCCAACCTGCAAGCGCCAGCCGCTTGGATACACGTTCAACATGAGTATCTACCGCAATTGCCGGTACTCCAAACGCATTGGAAACAACTACATTCGCGGTTTTCCGCCCGACACCTGGTAGCGTCACAAGCTGATCATGTTCCTGCGGTACATCACCGCCATACTGCTCTATTAAAATTCGGCACATGTTCTGAATATGCTTGGCCTTGTTCCGGTACAAACCGATTCGCCGAATATCCTGTTCCAACTCTTCGAGAGGAACTGCCAGATAATCTGCTGGGCTTCTGTACTTCTGGAACAGATCTGCGGTTACCTTGTTCACCGTTTCATCGGTGCACTGGGCAGACAAAAGGACAGCTACCGTCAATTCAAATGCATTGCTGTGATTTAATTCGCAATGTGCATCAGGAAACATTGCTTCCATAGTTTCGAGTATATGTCTAACCGTCGCTGCATTCATGAAGAGCTACCTCCCACAAAATGACTCCACTCTGCGGAGCCTTACTTCGAAGCTTCATCCGAGTACTTTGCGGGGACCTCAAAAAGCTTGCAAAAAAAACGTCTTGATGCGGGAAAGATCCCGTATCAAGACGGTCATTCTTTTGATCCTCGAAAAGAAACGATTACTGTTTTTGAATCTCCAGAATAACATTGTTCAGGAGATACAATACAATATTATCATTATCTCTGAGAGATTGCACGCTTAAAGTATTGTCACCCTGGTGAACAAATACACTTGATCCGAGTGCAAAACGATAGTTTGTATCTGCTGTCGTTTCCCGTTTAACCAAAATCTGGTTACCCACGCCATCATAAGACCAGAATTGTTTGCTCATAACAGTTAGTACTCTGAAGCGTGTGGAATTATCCGTATCTTTTGTCATTTCCACACGATCTCCGACCGTAAGACTTGTCAATGAAGTTAATGTGGAGCCAGATTTTACGACTTTAACAGAACCGCTAACAGGCACGGTTTCAGTCTGGCCGTTAAACTGTTTGAGCGTTACAGATGAAGCATCCACCGCTGTAACTTCAGCCAGCGTACGCTTCACGACTTGAACCGCTTTTGGCGTAGCTCCTTCAAACGTTACATTGATCAGGTTGCCTGCTGTCAGTTGTGAAGGCGTGATCGTCTGACCACTCTCTCCTGTCAGTACCGCTTGATCCACGTAGAACTGACTTGTCAACAGATCGGATTTTACTCGAATACGACTATTTGCTTCCAAGGCAACCACTTCGAATTGAGCCACAGTGTTCAGTGCAACCTTCTGCACTACATCCTGATTTGCTCCAAGCGTTACGGTCACTTTGTCACCAATCTTCAAATCTCCCAGACTTGCGCCCGATTTGTTATAGATCTCAACCGTAGGTGCTGTAGTATAAGGCACTGTAATCATCTGATTACCAGACAACACACTGATTTTTCTGCCCGTTGTGTCAATGTTGCTGATCGTACCTTCATACTTGTAAATCACTTTAACGGACAACGCACGTGTTCCCACATAGGTCAGATCCAATTTGCGACCATCATTTAAAATCGACTCCAGACCAGCGAGTGTAGGTTTGGTCGTATTGTAATCCAGTTTGGTTTTCTCATCCAATGTAAATACAAACGGTTTTTTGTTGTTGTCCAACACGGTAAGTACCTTTGTTTTGCTGTTGTAAGATACAACCGTTACTCCGTTCATAGGTTCCATTTGACGTCCAATCACCTGAATACGCGTTACCTGGTCGTCAGAGTTCAATGTCAACTCCACCTGATCCCCGTTCGTTGCATCCGTGATGAGATCATTCAGCGTTGCATCCTGAATGCCATTGATAATAACTTCCGGCTTTTCAGTCAGCAGTTTCGCCTCAAGGGAACCCCCTTCACGTTTGAACGTTAACGTGGACTGGTTACCACCGATCTCAACCAATGTTCCGCGCACAGATTGCTCCACACCTTGAGACAATGTAATAGTTTGCAAGACACTGTCCTTTACGGTGTATTTCACGGCACTACCGGCTTTGAGATCAGCCACTGACATGATACGGTTTTGATATGTGATAAGCAGATTGTCATTGTATGCAAACTGCTCTGTTGCACCCGCTGCATTGACAAGTTTGATCGTTTTGCCAGAAGAGGATACTTCAGCAATTACACCATTGTCACTCTTGTTAACAATGCCGGATTTCACACGAATAGCAACTGTTTTTTTGTCAACCGAGAACGTCTCACGCAGTACTTCGATGATGCTATCTGCCGTAATATCGGACAGTTTGATTGCATTACCATTCTGATCGATGAATGCAGTTGCCTCATCATAACTGTACGTTTCGTAATTCTCGCCCACAAAGATACCAATTTTATTACCAGACAATGAACGTGCAAATGTACCTTCAACACTTTCCACCTGCGGTGTAGCATCAACAACTTCTACATAGGAAGCCCCACCTGCCGAACCTACAACCATAACTTTTGTATACAGCTTCACATCTGTGGCGGAAGCACGAGTTTCACTGTCTTTCGTAAAGTAAGGCGTACTGCTGTTCACTGCGAAGTTAACGGCTTTGCCGTCCACAACCAGCGTGATCTGCCCATCTTTCAATCCTGTCACATAACCCGTGGATGTGTTCAGGTACGTTGTATCCGTTAACGATTCACCACGACTGAAGAAGGTAGCCAGTTGAGCACGGGTTACGGAACCAGTTGGATTGAATTTGTTGCCTTCCACACCTTTGGCCAGATCCAGGCTAACAGCCAGATTGACATAACCTTTACCACTTTCGGAAATACTTGCATTATCAGCAAATCCGGTAGATTGATTGTTTTGTGCCTTCGCTTCAGCATCCTTGTCCAATGAACGGATTAACAATTTCGTAATCCATTCCCGTGAAGCCGGTTTTTGACCCCAGGAGGTCTTGGATACATCCACCGTTGATTCTTCCGTTTTGTCAATCAGTCCCAGTTGAAGTGCCAGCGCGACATATGGCTTGAAATAATTTCCCACTTCCATGTTTGTCGGTAATGCCGCAGCCGTGTCGGTATTCAACTGGCCCTCTTGATTCATAAAACGGATTGCCATCGTTACAGCTTCTTGCTGTGTTACCGCGTCTCCTGGACGGAACAGGCCGTTGTTACCGAGAAGAATGCCTTGATATGCCAGTTTGTACACATGTTTTTCAGCCCAGTATCCGGCCTTGATGTCACTGAACAAACCAGTTGGTGCAGCCGTATTTGTTATTGCAGCAGTCTGACCCTGCCCCGTTTCTGTTGATTCTGCTGCCATGGCAGCTCCGCCGGCGCTAAGGGCCATCATGCCTGCAAGCACGGCTGATACTACTTTTTTAGAGTGTGATGTATGGTTATATTTAAAAGTCACCTATGATTCCCCTCTCTCATGTAAAACGACCCATATTCCGTGGATTCACGGTACAACAGCATGCTGTACAGCCTATTCGGATCTTGTCATTGGATGTTCAAGATCCACATGGCCCATCAGACTCTCCGTCTGCTGACCATCCACCAGTAAATCAAGTGATTTTACTTCATCAAACTGGAAGAACGTTTGTTTTAGAGCATCCAGCGCATAAGATTCTCCACCTGCTCCAAGACGTGCCGTATCTGGCATATGAATATCCAGCGTAAGAGCTCCATCCTTGAACTGAACAGACTTCAATTCAATTTCTTTAGACCACAGCGGAACAAGTTTAGCGTCTTTGCTCTGTTGCAATGATTCAAAGGCAGCTTTATATTTGGCATCATCCGATGCGTATGAAATCTCTGCCGAAGCTTTGTGCAACTCCAGTTCTTCTTCATCCGTATAGAATACAGTGATCGTTTTCTTTTCATTACTTTCGGAAGTTGCCGGCTTCTCCGTAGACGTTTCGCTTGGCGGAGTAGTTGTAGTCGCTTCCTCTGAGCTGCCTTCCTCCGTGGATTCTGTAGGCGTTGTATTCTCTTCAGGCTCAGCAGTTACCGGTTCGGTACTTGTTTCACCTTCAACCTCGGTTACATTGTTTTCAGTTCCTGCGCCTTGCGTCTGATTCGGAGCAGCTGTTGGCTTGCTTCCACATCCAGCAGCAACTGCCATAACCGTTACCAGCAAAGCTGCAATCCATATTTTCTTGTTCATTCTAACTCCGCCTCCTCAACATAAGGGCTTGTCCCTTATTTAATTCCCAGATACTCCTTGATTCCTGCAACAATCCCTTTGGCAACACTGTTCTGGAAACTCTCAGTGAACAGGGCTGCTTCGTCGCTCTTATTGCTAAGGAATCCACCTTCCAGCAGAACTGCTGGCATTGTCGTTTCACGGGTCACATGGAGACTTGCCGTTTTCACTCCACGATCTTTCAGTCCGGAAGACTGTAAAAGATACTTGTGCATCACTGTAGCAAGTGCTTTGCTGTTGGAGCGTGTATAGAATGTCTCTACACCGTTCGCAGCAGCAGGGCCACTGTTAGCATGAATGGAGATGAAAATATCCGCTTTTATGTTTTGTGCAATCTTCACACGTTCTTTCAATGCCAAAAATGTATCATCGCTGCGCGTTAACACAACGTCAATTTTGGATTCTTTTTTCAACAAGGCTTCCACTTTCAGAGCCATTGCCAGATTGAAGTCTTTTTCACGTTTACCAGTTACACCGATTGCCCCAGGATCATGATCTCCGTGACCTGCATCGATAACGACAACTTTTTTGCCATTATTACCAACTGGAGGAGCAGGTGTACCACTTTGATTGTCGAGGTTAATCATGACCAGTCCGGAATCATTTTGCACACTGTACCCTTTTGAACTGGACAGATCGATTACAAAACGAATTGTAGATGGGCTGTTGCTGTATAACGAGTAACGAATCTTCGACACATCCGGATAGCCGCTAACGACGAGTTGTCCATTCTGGTTGCTGTCTAAAGCCTGTCCTTCACTGAACGAATCAGCAAATGCGGTATTCGGCAAGTCTATAACGATTCGATCTGGTCCTGTCATCGTGAAGACGTTCGGCTTCGTACTTCCGCTTGTTGCAATCATGAAGCGGTTGTCGCTGAAGCTGATGCCGTTCACCAGTACAAGACCTTCTTGATCCGATCCTCCGCCTTCATTGCCAGAGTTCGGAGGTGTGGTTGTCCCGTTTCCGGAACCTGAATTCTGGGTAACTAATGTTACCGTCTTCGTGGTATTGTTCCAACCCACCTTAAGACCCATTTCCTCACCAATAAATCGGAGAGGTACGAGCGTAGTACCATTTTTCACGAGTGGCGGGGCATCCAAGTTTACGTTACTGCCGTTCACCGTTGCCGTCTTCTGTCCAACAATCATCTGCATGGCAGTGTTGTCTTTGCTAATAGTCACTGTTTGCGTTTGCTGCTTCCACTCCACGCTATATCCAAGATTTTCGGACACAACCCGGATCGGAACCATCACCTTGCTGTTGATAATTTCCGCTTTTGTATCCGATGGCTGTACGATTTCTTTTCCGTCTAGGATAATTTTCGTGTCTGTTGCTGCGTGACTATAGCCCGGGAATACGAGCCCAAAGACAAATAACAGTACCAAAAAACCGAACTTCTTCATCCTTCACCCCTACCATTCTCATATTTTTTTGCCGCATGTTGTCATTTTCCAACTCCGACTGACCGCTTGGGCATTACCAGACACCTATTAGACGCCCCTCGCTCTCAAAAGTTGCGAATATATTCCAACATAACAGAAAAAAAACGTTGTCAGATCAAGCTTTTTTTACATTTTAATGTCTTCTTTTTTCCTTATTTATCAAATATACATCTCTAAACAACGTAATACCCTAACCTTCATATTTGCGCAAAATTCAATTTACAGTCCCAAAAATTCAACAATTCCGTCCACAATCGCCTGTGCACATTTGTCTTGGTATTCTTCCGTGAGCATGACTGCTTCATCTGTAGGGTTACTTAAAAAACCAAGTTCAAGTAACACAGCAGGCATGGTTGTTTCACGCGTCACATGCAGACTAGCCGTTTTAACCCCACGGTCCTTGAGTCCTGTTACCGGCAACACATATTTGTGAAGAGTATCAGCCAATGTTTTGCTTTCTTTACGGCTGTAGAGCGTTTCAATGCCGTTTGGTACCGGTGTAGTGAATTTGTTTCCATGAATGGATACAAAAACATCTGCCTGATTCAATTCAGCAATATCCACACGCTGTTTGAGCGAAAGTTCTGTATCATCCTGGCGTGTAATGACCGTTTGAATATTTGAGTATTTTTGAAGGGTTGCCTGTACCTTCAGTCCTACAGCCAGATTGAAATCCTTCTCATAAGCTCCTGACAAACTCACTGCACCCGATTGACGACCACCATGTCCCGGATCAATGACCACAATCGTTTTGCCATCATTGGTAGGTACTGCCGGTTGGCTTGTCGGTTCTCCACTCGTGGCTGTCAGGTCAACGAGCAAGACATTGTTATCTCCAACAGACCATTTGGCTGTAGCCGTCTGATTCAGATCCAGAACGACACGCACGGTAGAAGGCGATTTACTGAACATGGCATATCGGACTTTGGAAACTATGGATGAATCCGTAACGAGAATCTGTCCACTCCCATCCGGGTTAGAGGCTTGTCCCTGAATGAATTCCTCAGAAAATGTCGCTGAAGGCAGATCAACAATAATTCGGTCTGGCCCACCAATACTGGATACTTTGGGGCTAATATTACCGTTTGTTGCTACAATCAAGCGATCTCCGCTGAAGCTGATGCCTTGAAGCTCTGTCAAACCATCCGGGACAGGTGCCTCGACGGGGTCACTGTCACCTTCCGTTTCAACTACGGGAGGAATACTAAATAGGCTTACTGTCTTGGTTCCATTGTCCCAGCCAACACGCAGACCCATGCCTTCCCCAACAAAGCGTAACGGAACAAGCGTAGTTCCCTGTTTGATCAGTGGGGGCGAATCCAAGTTCACCACGTTTCCATTCACTGTAGCTGCATCTTTGCCAGCCGTCATTTGAATCATGCTGTTTCCTTTTTGAACCTGGACTGACTGAGTTTCCTTCTCCCACTTCACCTTATAACCCAGGTTCTCGGATACAATTCGAATTGGAACCATGACCGTTTTCCCGATATTCTCTGCAGGTGCACCCGTCTGCTGGTTAATGGTTACACCGTCGAGTACAATCGAGGGAGTGGTGTCTGCATGGGCCATGACTGGGAATAAACATAGGAACAGAAGAAAAACGACTGCTGCCGACCATTTTTTCATAACTCATCCACCATTCTTTTTGTCTTTTGAACATCCGACCTGATTCTCTGCAGCGTAACATCAATGACAATATGTAACCTTCCATAATCTACTAATCAGTTTATCAGATATTGTCTGATCATCCGGTTACAACGTTGTCATATTTAGTCGGAAACTGAGTGGCAAAAAGGTTACTTTCTCCATTCGTCCGTACCCGAAATCATATGGAAATTACATTCCTCATCCATTTTTGCTATGCTGAGTTCAAATACTTGAATACAGGAGACTGAGCCTTGATGCCTAAAATACTGATCGTGGACGATGAAGCAGATCTTCGAAAGCTACTGACTGATTATTTTGAAATTAACGGTTATTCCGTCATGACGGCCAAGGACAGCCGGGAAGCGCTGCGGAAAGTGGAAAAACAACCCGATCTCGTTTTGTTAGATATCAACATGCCTGAACAGAACGGCCTTCAATTATGTGAAAAAATTCGCGACTTTGTCTCTTGCCCGATCTTATTCTTAACGGCTCGAATCGAAGATGCTGATAAAATAGCAGGATTTCGTGCCGGAGGCGATGACTATATCCTGAAACCTTTCAGCATTCGCGAGTTGGGCGCCAGGGTCGAAGCACATATACGCAGGGAACAACGAATCCAAACTAAATCTTCGGTAAGGTTTAACAATGAATTGGTCATTGATTATACGGCCAGGGAGCTTTACTACCTGGATAAGCGAATTTCACTGCCCAAAAAAGAGTTTGATATTGTCGAATTGCTGTCCACGCATCCTGATATGGTGTTTGGAAAGGAACGCATATACGAAAAGATTTGGGGCATGGACGAGCAAGGTGACAGTAACGTCATCGCAGAGCATATCCGGCGAATTCGCTACAAATTAAAGGAATACGGCTGTGATAATCAAATCGAGACCGTTTGGGGAGTAGGGTACAAATGGCCAAGTTCATGACTAGACTCCTGTTTTTAAAGCGATTGTCCTTGCTACAATCTTTTATGCTGTTGTGTGTGGTCACACTCATTGCCGTGCTTGCCGTTATAACTTTGGAGTTTGCTTGGGCGGAGAACCTGCGGCTGCGTTTCGGAGAAACGGATTGGGTGATGCCCTCCCTCGTCACGGCGGTTCTGCTCACCGTAGCGACTGGTATTGTCACCATGGCCGTTCTATTTTACAGATGGAAGCTAAAACGTCCGCTGGAGCTATTAAAACGAGCATCCAAGAACATTTCGGCCAACGATCTAGACTTCAGCATTTCCTATGACAGCCAGGATGAGATGGGCGAGCTGATCGCGCTATTTGAAAACATGCGCTCACAATTGGAAAAAAACCTTAAGACACTTTGGCGTTCGGTTGAAGAGCGCAAGCAGATCAATGCTATTTTTGCCCATGATCTGAGAACACCCCTGTCCGTGTTAAAAGGAAACGCCGAGCTTCTCTCCACCTATCTTCCTGAGAAGAAGTTGTCGGAAGAAAAGGTGCTGGACTTGATCCATACTATGAACCTTCACATCTTGCGTCTGGAGAGTTATGCAGAGGCCATGAACTCCATTCAGAGGCTGGAGGATGTGCCGTTGAACTTCCAATCGATGGATACGATCTCATTGACGGCTTTGCTGGATGGCAGCGCTGAACAAATCGCGAAACAGTTCGGTATACGTTTCGTCTCATCCGTGGAATATGATAATGCCTCAGTACATGTAGATCCCTATCTGGTCATGCAGATTTTCGAGAATATAGTGGCTAATGGGGCGAGATACGCAGCCAGTCAAGTGAACGTTCACTATGACGTTCAGGGAGGCATTATGAAGATTACCGTCTCAGAGGACGGTTCTGGTTTCTCTGAGGAAGCCCTGAGTAAGGCTATGCTCCCTTTTTACCGAGGCGAAGTATGGGATGCGAGCGAACATCGCGGGCTGGGCCTTTACGTTTGCAAGGTGTTTTGCGAAAAACATGAAGGTAGTCTTCGGATTGCAAACGGTCCTAACGGAGGTGGAAGCGTCACGGCAAGTATTGGGACCCGAGTTGATAAATAGTTGAAAATGATCTGATAACATCTCCTTATCTTGAATTCAAGGAGTGTTATCATGCTAAAACTGAAAAAAAGAATGTATATCACATTTAGCTGTTTGTTGTTATGTACCGCGTGGGCGTCCCCCTTATCCGCCAATGAAGCCAGAGACAGGACAGAAGTGCTGCAGGAGATCGACGAATATATGAATCGGAGCATGAAGACCAATTACATTAAGGCTGCTTCACTGGCGATTGCCAATAACGATGAGGTCTTTTACGCAAAAGGCTACGGGACATTGGCGGACGGCCAGAAGGTTACGGGCAACACCCCTTTTCCCATTGCTTCACTAAGCAAGTCCTTTACTGCTTTAGCCGTTCTGCAGCTGGTGGACAAGGGTCAGATCGACTTGGATGCGACTTACGCTTCCTATTTTCCAGAGCTTTCTCCACAGGACCCCCACGTTCTTGATATCACGGTCCGTCATTTACTGAATCAGACGAGTGGTCTCAATGACAAGACTAATCCCGATATGACAAAGACTCCGCAATTCCAATCACTGGCTGAAGCGAACCAATTATTAAACACGGTTCAACTTGCCCATATCCCCGGAACAGCCTACAGCTATCATAATCCCAATTACGTGCTGCTGGCGAACCTGGTGGAAAGTGTTAGCGGAGAGCGCTTTTCGGATTATCTGAAAAAACATATTTTTGAACCGTTAGGAATGAATCATACCTTCAGTGTCAATACAACGCAGCAATTCTATGAGAATAATACTATCCCGCTAGGACATTACCTGAGCTTGGGACGCGCTATAAGTCAATCCGAACCGCTTTGGTTCATTGAGGGCCCCGCCGGCATCGTTTCAACCGCAGAGGACATGTCCCTATGGATGCTTTCCCAATATAATGGCCGCCTCGTTTCCCCTGTGCTGATGAAACAATATCATGCCTCAGGAGCGATCGGTCCGTACGGCATGGGCTGGCTTGCAAACCAAGATGCGTCTAACGGCCAAACGATCTCCCACAGCGGCATTTTCTGGACCTACAAGTCCGAAGAACAGGTTTATTTGAACGAGCAAATGGGCATTGCCGTAATGTTTAATTCTGGTATAAACGCTTATGTGAATTACTCGGCATTTATTGATGGAATAGCGGATATTATGAGGGGACAGGAACCCCAAACCTCTTTTGTAAACGGTCGGAATATGGAAATGATCATGATTGCGCTGATCGTCGCTACGCTTGCATGGGGCATCTACGGCTATTCTCGCATACTTCGGAACTACCACCGCCTAACGATCAGCAAATTGATTATGATCACGGTTGGTAGACTGATCCCGGTTCTAATTCTCTTATCTCTGTCCCCCTTGGTTACGTTTATCGGCGGAGGACGTGTGCTGCCTTGGTTTGGCATCTGGACTACCCTATCAACTCCAATCATATGGCTTATGGTATGGTCACTTGTGAATTTCGTGCATTTGGCTTGTTATATCTATGTCTATTTTCAAAATACAAAAAACGACCCTTTGGAGTTACCTCAATAATCGATTTTTAGGTTCTCTATTTAGTCAGCTGTTATTGTATCTGTTGAAGTATTCCACCAAGAAAAATCAGGAGTTCTATGTATAGCTGACTTATTAAGCTAATTTACTTCTGAAACTACAAAAAGCTTCTGTCTCACCGATGGGAACAAGGTCCCTTGGGCGAGGCAGAAGCTTTCTGTTATGCAATACTTTAACGATTAACCGAACAGTTTTGCCGCGTGGCGTTGTTCGTAAGCAGCGATCTCATCATCATGTTGAAGAGTCAGACCGATATCATCCAATCCTTGCAACAGGAATTGACGACGGTGCTCATCCAGATCAAAATCGATATGCAGTCCGTATGCATCAGTAATCGTTTTGTTTTCCAGATTTACATTCATCTCATAGCCTTCATGTGTCGCTGTACGTTGGAACAAGTCTTCAACTTGCTCTTCTGACAACTTGATTGGCAAGATTCCGTTCTTAAAGCAGTTATTATAGAAGATGTCTGCATAAGATGGAGCGATGACACAACGGAATCCATAGTCCAAAATCGCCCATGGCGCATGCTCACGGGAAGATCCACAGCCAAAGTTGGCACGTGAGATCAGGATGGATGCCCCTTCATAACGAGGTTTGTTCATTTCGAAGGAAGCATTATTGTTGCCCTCTTCATCAAAACGCCATTCATAGAACAAAAATTGTCCAAATCCGGTACGTTCAATCCGTTTCAGGAACTGTTTCGGAATGATTGCGTCTGTATCTACATTGACCCGGTCTACCGGTGCAACGATGCCTTGTAATGTTTTGAATTCTTCCATATTAAACGTTCTCCCTTCTGTCTGTTATAGATTAGATCGCTGCTTCTGTTTTGAAATTCCAATCCCGTACGTCCACAAAGTGACCCTTAACCGCTGCTGCTGCCGCCATTGCCGGAGAAACCAGATGCGTACGTCCTCCGCGTCCTTGGCGTCCTTCAAAGTTACGGTTGGAAGTCGAAGCACAACGTTGTCCTGGCTTCAATACATCCGGGTTCATCGCCAGACACATACTGCATCCCGCATCCCGCCATTCAAATCCGGCTTCCGTAAAGATTTTATCCAAACCTTCTTGTTCTGCCTGGATTTTAACTCGTCCTGAACCTGGTACAACAATTGCTGTAACCTGACTGGATACCGTGTGACCTTTAGCCACTTGTGCTGCTGCACGCAGATCTTCGATCCGACCATTGGTGCATGAACCGATAAATACATAATCAATTGGAATCTCGGCGATTGGTGTTCCCGGTTCAAGTCCCATATATTCAAGCGCTTTTTCAGCCGCTTTGCGTTCGTTTTCTGTAGGCAATTCAGCCGGAACTGGAACTTTAGAAGAAATGTCGGTTCCCATGCCAGGGCTTGTTCCCCAAGTTACTTGCGGAATCAATGTCTCCACATCGATTTCAACCACATGGTCGAATTCGGCACCTTCATCGGTTACAAGCTGTTTCCAACCCTCTACAGCTTCATCGAATTTGGCATCCGCTGGTACGTATTCACGTCCACGCAGATATTCAAATGTTGTTTCATCCGGAGCGATCAATCCTGCTCTTGCTCCACCTTCGATGGACATGTTGCAGACCGTCATACGCTCTTCCATGCTCAACTCACGGATGGATTCGCCTGTGTACTCAATAACATAACCTGTTGCAAAGTCTGTACCGTATTTGGCGATGACTGCGAGGATCATGTCTTTTGCGGTTACACCCGGGTTACGTTTGCCGACAAAACGAACTTCCATCGTTTTGGCTTTTGCTTGTTGCAAACATTGAGTTGCCATAACGTGCTCAACTTCACTTGTTCCGATTCCGAATGCCAGTGCGCCAAACGCACCGTGTGTGGACGTATGACTGTCACCACATACAATCGTTTTACCCGGGTGAGTCAGACCCAGTTCAGGTCCCATAACGTGTACAACGCCTTGATCAATCGTGTCCAGATCATACAATTTCACGCCGAAATCACGGCAGTTTTGCGAAAGTGTATCAATTTGTTGTTTGGAGATAGGATCTGTAATGTTGAAACGGTCTTTCGTTGGAACGTTGTGGTCCATTGTTGCAAATGTCAGTTCAGGGCGACGAACTTTACGTCCGCTGAGACGAAGACCTTCAAATGCCTGTGGAGAAGTTACTTCGTGCACCAGATGCAGATCAATATACAGAATGCTTGGTTTGCCTTCTTCTTGATGAATTACGTGATTTTCCCAAATTTTCTCAAACATCGTTTTTTTACTCATCATTTTCACCTCATTATAAGTTCGTTCCTTGGAAGAGCCTCTGTTTTCTTTAAAAAGTGAAGCTCTTGAATGACATAAATATATCACCCTGTCCTTCATTGTTCCAAGATATAATATCTATAGATGTAATAGGTTTAACCTATAATGAGAGAAAGACAAATAAACCACTGCTCATCGCAGAGGTTTCAATTGATAACAATTATCATTATCAGATAAGTCTTATACTACGTTCCCGCCTCTGCGCTGTCAATGCTTTTTATCTAGAACATAAAAAAACAGCCCTGAATCCAGAGCTGCTTTCCTAGTTTCTGCTATGAAATGAAAGTTATCATATCAACGCCTTCTATAGAGAGTACTTGTTCGACTACTGTATTACAAACCGTTTTTTGCAATCACATCTTTGTACCAATAGAAACTCTTCTTGCGTTTTCTCTCCAGTGTTCCATTGCCGTCATTATCCTGATCTACATAAATAAAGCCATATCGTTTCTCCATCTCTGAAGAAGAATAACTAATCAGATCAATTACTCCCCAACTGGTATAGCCGAGCAGTTCAACACCGTCCAGAATCGCTTCATGCATTTGTTCCATGTGAGAGCGGAAGTAATCAATACGATAATCATCCTGAATGCTACCATCCGCTTCAATCGTGTCTACCGCCCCAATTCCATTTTCAACGATAAACAAAGGCACCTCGTAACGACTATACAGTTCATTCAGTGAGATGCGCAGACCTACCGGGTCAATCTGCCAGCCCCAATCATTCGTTTGCAGATACGGGTTCTTCACCCCTCCAGTTGTATTGCCACTCACCTGCTCCAATCGGTCGCCATCCACACTTGATACCAGGGACATATAATAACTGAATGAGATAAAGTCCACAGTGTGTACTTTCAGAATCTCTTCATCCCCCTCAAGCATATCCAGGTTAATCCCTTTTTCGGCAAAAAACCTCTTCGTAAAGTACGGATATGCTCCACGCACCTGTACGTCCGTAAACATAAGATTGAATTGATTATCCCGGGAAGCAACAAGTACGTCTTCGGGATTACATGTATGAGCGTACGTTGTCAGTTTGGTAAGCATACATCCAATCTGGGAACCGGGAATGATCTCATGACAGTATTTCACTGCGAGCGCACTCGCTACAAATTGATGGTGTAACCCCTGATATACAGCCTGCTCCACATTTTCGAAACGCTCCGGCACAATACCACCACTCGTAAACGGATGACGAACAATGCTGTCAATTTCATTAAATGTAATCCAATACTTCACTTTGTCCTTATAACGGGTGAACACGGTTTTACAAAAGTGAACAAAATACTCGACAACTTTCCGATCCGTCCATCCACCATGGTGATTCACCAGATACAACGGCATCTCATAATGCGACAACGTAATTAATGGTTCAATCCCTTGTTTCAGCATGCCATCAATTACGCGGTCATAGAACTGCAAACCGGCTTCATTCGGCTCTGTTTCGTTGCCATTCGGGAAAATTCGGGTCCAAGCAATAGATAAGCGCAACGTTTTGAGACCCATCTCCCCAAACAGGGCCAGATCCTCCTCATAGCGGTGGTAAAAATCAATGCCTCTGCGTTTCGGATATTCTCTGTCCGAGGTAGACTCCATCGCAGTTTTGATCTGTTCTTCATTGATCGCATTATGCTTTTTATACTCACTCTTGGCTACACCTTTTCGATAGATAGCAATGTCGGCTGTAGACAGACCTTTGCCATCCACATTCCACGCTCCTTCTGCCTGATTGGCAGCAATCGCTCCTCCCCATAGAAAATCTTCTGGAAACGTTCTTGTTGTATTGGTCATTG
The DNA here is from genome assembly GCF_038003195.1 of Paenibacillus sp. FSL M7-1414. Taxonomy (NCBI): domain Bacteria; kingdom Bacillati; phylum Bacillota; class Bacilli; order Caryophanales; family Paenibacillaceae; genus Paenibacillus; species Paenibacillus sp. FSL M7-1414. The sequence continues at coordinate 4,267,477 of NZ_JBBOOS010000001.1, forward strand.
TGTATTCCTCCTTGGATTATCTCTGTAACTCTTTGATTCTTGCTCAATTGCGACTCATGACCCGATTGATATGAATAATCAAATACATCATCTCTTCATTGGAGATCGTATGTTCAAACCGAGCTTCAATATAATCCTTGATTAGCAATACGCAGGCTTCCTCCTGCGGATATTTATTCGCGATCTGCTCAAAGAGCTCATGATCCTGCGTGTTTAACGTTTTATGTTCAAAAAGCCGTTGAATGAAAAACTGCAAATGGGTCAAAAAGCGTGAATAGTTGATGCTGTGTGTATCCAGCTCCACGTGATAGTGAATTTTGATAATATTGAGTACATCCTTGACGGTATTGGTCATCATCATGACCTGATTCATATTGTCATCATTCTGCTGCGCATTAACGAGATGAAAGGCAATATTCGCCGCTTCCTCTTCAGGCAGGGAGAGTCCAAGCTGTTTTTGAATGAGAGACAGACCATGCAACCCGATGCTGAACTCCTGCGGATAGAACTTTTTCACTTCCCACAACATTCGGTTCTGGATCGTCATATTGTCCTTGAATCGCTTCATGGCCATATACAGATGATCCGTTAATGCGACATAGAGATGATCACTCAGATGGCGGGACAATGTATGTTTGGCATGGGAGATGATTTCGTCAGCCAGAATCAGATATTCTTTTGGCGTTTCCTTCATCAGGGCGGTGAGATCCGAAGAGATCGTTTCATTTTCAAGGACATAGATCTTCTCGATCTCATCCTCGCCCACGACATCTCCCGGTTTGCTCCTGTAGCCGATGCCCTTTCCCATCACAATAATTTCCTTGTCATCCTCAACACGTCTGGCAAGAACAATGCTCGAATTCAGTATTTTTATGACTTCCATATCAGGCTGCCTGCCTTTCATTCATATTTCAGCGAGTTATAACACTGTAATTAATGGTTTCCCCGGTCCTGTTGTCGCCGCAGTTTCATTGCCCAGTATCTCCAGATAATCTGATGAATTGGTCACAATTACAGGGGTCGTCGTGTCATAACCTGCGGCTTGTATAGCTTCAAGATCAAATTCAATCAGGAGCTGACCATGAGAGATCTGTTCTCCTTCATTCACTTTTACATCAAAATGCTGGCCTTTCAGTTTCACCGTATCCAATCCGACATGAATCAGAATTTCTACACCTTCTACCGATCTCAGACCGATGGAATGTTTGGTACGGAACACCGTCTCAACGGTACCATCAAACGGGGCAAACACCTTGCCAACACTTGGCTGAATGGCCATACCTTGTCCCATGGCTTCTTGCGAGAAGGCCTCGTCCTTCACCTCTCTTAATGGCAGAACTTTACCTTCCAATGGAGCAAAAACGATCTTTTTCGATTTGATCCCTTTGGATGGCTGGATTTCAGATTCGCCTCTCGCTTTGTTTGTAGGACTGCCTGCTATCGACACTGCTGTTGGAACAACATCCTGAAATCCAATGACATATACAGCGACAAACGCGACAATGGCAGAGATCAGCATGGTAATGATCGCATAGATAATATTCATATGATCTTCACTGATAAACATAGGCATAGATGCAATCCCCGGACCCACGGCAGCATATGCCTTGAGATTCACAATACCTGCGAACAACCCAGCGACTCCGGCGCCGATCATGCAGGCAAACAGCGTTTTCTTGAGCCTTAAATGTACACCGTAGAGAGCAGGTTCCGTGATACCGAATACACCTGAAATTCCTGCAGACAAAGCGACTTGTTTCAGCTTGATGTCTTTGGTTTTGAATGACACCGCCAGTGCGCCTGCTCCCTGCGCCATATTGGATGCCAGCATCGCGACCAGCACCAGTGTTTCATATCCAGGTGAAGCCAAGGCTGCGAAAATAATGGGATAAAATACTTTATGCATACCGAACATGACAATCAGAGGCATCAGTATAGCCATAATGACAACGGTCAACCATCCAATCTTATCCTGAATCCAATAGATCAGGTTGGACATTCCCGTTCCGAGATACATCCCCAGAGGTCCAAGTACAATCAGGGCAACTGGAGCAACAATGAGAATAACAATCAAAGGTTTAAGGAAAATTTTGACCGGTCCTGGTGAGATCTTGTCCGCGAACTTTTCAATGTAAGACATGAACCAGACCGTTAAAATAATCGGTACCACGGATGTCGCATATTGAACGGATGCAACAGGTATGCCAATAAAGGACACCGGATCTTCACCGCCAAGTAGACCAATCATATTCGGGTGTAACATGATTCCACCAAACAGAACGGCAACAAAGGGGTTCGTTTTAAATCTATTTGCACTGGAATAGGCCAGTAGAATCGGAAGAAAGTAAAAGGCAGCATCAGACATGACACTCAAAACGGTATATGTCTGGCTCTCTTTAGACATCAGGCCGGTCACGGTCGCCAGTAGCAAAAGTGCCTTAAGCATGCCCGAGGCAGCAATGGCTGGGATAATAGGTTGGAAAATGCCTGCAATGACACTGGCAAAAGTATTAAACAGTCCTTTGGGGCTATAATCCGCTTTTTGTTTCTCCTGAATTTCGTTTGATTGCCGAGTATCCATCATCTTGGCAAGTTCATTGTAGACGTACGCGACGTCATTACCGATAATAACCTGATATTGTCCGCCGCTATTCACTGCGCCAATAACACCATCAAGGCTCTTAATTTCTTGGGTCTTCGCCATATCCGGATTCTTCAGGGTAAGTCTGAGCCTGGTAGAGCAATGAATTAACGTGTTGATATTATCATTGCCACCGACCAGCTCCATAATCGATTGGGCTAATTGTTTGTAATTCATGGTGCACCTCCGTTTCTTGATGGGAACAAAAAAAGACCTAAAAAGGGTAGGAAAAGAGAAACTCTTCCCACCCAATCTAGGTCTTGCCTGCCGAACAGTAACACGCCATCGTTGGATGAATGTTATTCAATTATATGAACGAAAAAGAATATGAACATTTGAAATGGTTCTGTGCTAACACTTGAAACTGGTACACATGAAAACGTTGATTTTGTTTTACCCGGGTAAGTGGTTCTTATTAAGCGTTTTCAAAATTAGTATAGCAACTCTTCTGATGGAGTGCAAGCGGTTAAGCGAAATTAATGATTTCTTCATCTGTAATGATATAATGGTGGCATAACGAAAGGAATGACCGATGACGATGGAATTCAGACAACTTCAATATACGCTACAAATTGCGGCCGAACGCAATTTCTCCCGGGCAGCAGAGAAGCTACATATTGCCCAGCCTTCATTAAGCCAGCAATTATCCAAATTGGAAAAAGAATTGGGTGTGCTGCTGTTTCAGCGTAATACAAGTACCGTGGAGTTAACCCATGCGGGTGTTACGTTTGTCGAGCAAGCCCAGAAGATCGTAGATGCTGTGGAGCTATTGCGTCAGGAAATGTCCGATATCTCCCAGCTTCGCAAAGGTAAAGTCGTTGTAGGCAGCATGCCGATCACGGGCTCACACTTGCTCCCACATGTGCTTCCTGCGTTCCAACAAGCTTATCCCGAGATTGAGGTTACCTTATTGGAAGACTCCGGGCTTACGCTTGAGAAATTGACAGCAAGCGGCAAAGCAGATCTTAGTCTGTTATCTCTTCCTTTACAAGAGCCAAGTCTCGCCTACGTTGCCATTGGAGAGGAAAAGATTGATCTGGCAGTTCCCCCGAATCACCCTTTGGCATGCAGGGCAGATCCGGAACATCCGCTTCCTGTGCGAATTGAAGAGCTTCGGGATGAACCCTTTGTTGTGTTGAAAAAAGGTCAGGGCTTTCGCAAACTTACATTCGATCTCTGTGAGCAGGCTGGTTTTGATCCCCAAGTTGTGTTTGAGAGCACCAATATTGAAACCGTTCAGTCGCTGGTCGCCACTGGTATGGGCATTACACTGGTTCCACGCTTTATCGCCCGTGCGCCGCGCAGTGAGTTCGTGCCTGTGTATGTGCCACTTGCTGAGCCTACTCCTAGCAGAACACTTGTTGTGGCTTATCGTCAAGGAAGAGTGTTGTCGAAGGCAGCCGAAGCATTCATCCATACGTTTCAACAAACCGTGACCGAACTGTCAAAGGGAGACTAAAAAATTTCTCCTATGGGTATGGGTACATTTCATACTGAAACAAAACAAAGGCTTGACCCTTATGGGCCAAGCCTTTGTCATATACTCGTTTCCCGCATCCGCAGGATAGAGTTCTTACATTGCAATCACAGTAACTGGTTACAGTACAATGTTGCTTGTTAAGTTGTTTAGCTACAATGCTAATTTATAATGTTAACGTAGAAACGTACATAAGAAAACTTCATGTCTGGCGGTTTATTTACGCAAATTACGATCGCTTGTCAGCCTGTTTTGCTGATTCATTACACGGCCTTCGTCCTGAACAGTTGAATCAGGGGGTGATAGTCCTCCTGCTCCATTCTCTAAGAATGCCCTTAAGTGATCTTCCCTTGTGTTATCCTGTTCCAGTCTCCTGAGCGTATCTTTCACATGGTTGTCCATTGATTGATCATCCTCCTTGGTGACGGGATAGTTATCATTACCCGCGTCCTGGAAGAATAAACACTTTTTCTGAAGAATTTTATTTCAGTTTTTATTTTTTGCCAAAATAAACGCCAGGTCGACGGTCTTCAAATACGGGAATCCGTCCGCGAACCTCATCTACCAGAGATGGACGAATAATTCCGGTCACGATCTCTTCCCCTTCGCCACCTTCAGCCACAATCTCACCCCAAGGATCAATGATGAGGGAATGTCCGAAAAATTCGGTCTCTCCCCCTTTACCTACACGGTTACATGCGATCACATACATCTGGTTCTCAATCGCTCGTGCCGTAAGTAACGTACGCCAGTGGTGCAAACGAGGGTTCGGCCATTCGGCCGGTACAATTAATGCCTTGGCCCCGTTGAGAGCAAGGGTGCGGGCAAGTTCCGGAAATCGGATGTCATAACAGATCGAAGCACCCGCTGTAAGACCGTTCTGCAATTCAAAAATTTCAGGTTCCGCACCTGGCTGTAAATATTTCTCCTCGTCCATCAGACGGAACAAATGTAATTTATCGTATCGTGTTACCTGTTTTCCTTCACGATCATAAGCGTACATTGTATTGTATATTTGACCATCCCGTTTTTCGGCAATCGAACCGCCAACGATGGAAATTTGATGTTTTTGAGCAAAAGCAGACAGCCATTCCCGAGATTTCTGGCCTTCCGGGTCAGCGAGTTCATGAATTTGAGTCAAAGCGTATCCGGTATTCCACATCTCAGGTAACACAGCCAGCCCCAGATCCGGATATTGTTCTACCGCACGCTTAAGCAACATCTGCATATGTTTATGATTGGCCTCAGGGTCTCCGAGCTGAATATCGCCCTGAATCAGGGCTACACGCATTTCTCCCTGTTGTTTTTCTGTCATGACAAGCACTCCTCTGAACCGTAATACCTGCTATCATAGCTTGATCCTCCTGAGGACTGCAAGCCTGTTTTTGTTATGAACTTGCACACAACAACTCAGGGAGCAGGGTCAACAATCGATCACTCGTGAGCGCATCACCCACATTCCATGTTGACTCCTCCACAGGATATACCCGTCCATTCTGCACAGCCGGAAGGGCCTGCCAACTGGGACTTTTCATCAGCATCTCTGTAGCCTGTCTTGCCACAACTTCCTCAGGCAGCATAACAAACACATGATCTCCCGCGTACTGACGTACCGCTTCAGCCGAGATTTCCTTATAGGCTCTGCCTGCCACAAGTGCTTCCTTCACTTTGGTAACTGGCCTGAATCCCATTGGATGATATAACATAGGCGCCAGACCGATATTGCCCATAACAAATAATCGTGCACCCCGATGGTATGTAAATACGGATGCCGTTTCCCCCTCTTCAATCACAGTATGGATCTTCGCCCACATCTGCTCGGTACGCTCCGCATAGGAGGTTAGCCATTGTTCAACCTGCGGTTGTCTGCCAAACCAGCTGCCCAATCTGCGCATTCGTTCTTCCAACGTGGCATGTGAATTGTAAGCAAGCGTCGGTGCAATCCGGTAAAGTTGTTCATACTGTTGTTCATTACTGCTATCAAAAATAATCAAATCCGGCTTCATGATAACAGCGGCTTCCACATTAACCGGAGCGACCGCGTCATATGTCCGATCTTCCAGCAACTGAATGCCCAACATCAGCATATCCCCAGCGGAATCTCCGTAATACATAATTCGCTCCGGGTTTACTGGAATATTCACATCATGACCCAACCAATCTTGTACTAATGTCTGCTGCTGAATCGATCTCTCATATTGACGAGGAGATAATCCGGTCATTTGGCGAAAACGCCTGCTGAAATAATACTCATCCTTAAACCCCACACGACTCGCTATATCCCGAAGTGGTTCATCTGATTTGCGAAGCCAGTCCTTGGCATGTTTGATGCGTACATGATTCACATAATCGAGTGGCTTGTGACCCGTGAGTTGTCTGAAAAGGGTCGTATATTGTACAGGTCTGATCTCCGCAAGTCGTGCCAGTTTCTGTACAGTGATTTCTTCAGCATAATGGTCGTCCACATACTGAATCGTGCTGTGTAGTCTTGCTTCCATACTCTGTTCCGTCTTTGGAGAAGTGTACCGGGTAATGATCATCTCCATCCATTTTTGGAACTGTGCATTCAGATGGCTGTATTCAGCATCTGTTTTATAATTCCGAATGACATACATCTGCTCCAGCAACCCACTTAACGGAGCATAGGGATAACCATTCAATTGGTTTCTGTGCTCAAATACAGGGCGGGTAAAGAGCTCGGGATCACCCGTCAACACATGAATAACATCAAAAGCCATTATGATATATTTCAATTCCGAGTTATTACGATGTTCAATCTGGTACCCCTCTCCCGGAGAAAGCGGATAAACACATCCCGTAGTAAACGGAAACTGTTCATGCCCTATATATAAACGCCCATCCCCTTCTTCGCAGATCAGGAAGGCATGTTTCTCGCAAGCAACTTCCAGCATCACCTGTTCAGGTGGTTCAATTCGACGTACCAGATGATCCAGCCGAAACATGAATGCTGAAAAGAACAACGCTCCCCCATCGGCATCCAAAGCCTGCATGTCGGTTCACCTCGTTTTTCTAAAATGAGAATAATTATCAATCATTCTGTATGGTCTGATTATAAGCGAGCGATGGTCAATAATCTAGATATGACTTTATCAGCAAAAAAGAGCGTTCAACGAAATGTTGAAGGCCCCTTTTACTTTTTTATAACTGCATTACTCAAAGGTGTTACTGCTGCCTCACTAGCTCGTCATCATTATTGAATCATCTGTTTTGGCAGCTCTTGTAACAGCCACTCCCTGGAAAGGGCATCACTTGAAGCTTTTACGATATTAAAACGATATACTTTTCCTTCTTTCACCGCAGGCAGGTTCTTCCAGATTGAACTATCCAGCAATTCCTTGGTGGATTGTTTCGCATCGTCGGTCACAGGATCCAGAATAAATATCCGATCACCGGCAAATTCAGATAATTTTTCAGTCGAAATCTCTACAAAACCCATGTCTTCATCCAATACTTTCTGAATTTCCGCGGTTGGCTTCAGCCCGTCTTTACCATATAACAACTGTGGCAATCCTGCACCCGCCATAACAAACAGACGATTCCCGGGATACATGGTGAATACCGAAGCGGTCTCCCCTTCTTTCAATCCGTTCTTATGAAGTTGCTTCCACATCTCTTCTGTTGCTTTTTGATGAGCCGTAACCCATTCCTCCGCTTCTTGCTTCTTATTCAACAAATCGCCAAGGATACGCATGCGATCTTCTATTAAACCAAACGAATCAAATGTAACTGTGGGTGCAACCTTTGCAATCTGATCATATTGAGCCTCGTCACTGTTGGAGAAAATAATCAGATCGGGATTCAGGTCTAACGCCTTTTCCACACTGATCGGAAATCCTACATCTTCTGCCTGAGCAACCTGATCATCAAATACGGTTCCCTCTTGACGAAGTATGCCGACAGGAACAACACCAAGCGCGAGCAGATCCCCTGTAACTTCTCCATGATAGATAACTCGCTTCGGATTTACAGGAATCTCAACTTCATGGCCTGTCCAGTCTTTGAATATTCGGGTCTCGCCCTCATTCGTTTCTTCCACTGCAGTCGTGGTCTCTGTCGTTTCTGTGGCTGCTTTGGAATCATCTGCGCCAGCAGCAGGTGTTGCAGCCTGATTTCCACAAGCCAGCAGCAGGATGGATAACCATGTGATCGTTAATAATACTCCCGTATTTCGTATGCCCTTTTTCATTTCTATTTCTCCCCCTATATCATGTGCGTTGTGCCAGAAATTAATGATATTGATTATCATTATCGGATATTATCATAAAACATGGCTTCTCTCAGCTCAATGGACAAAACTAAATGAGTACTTTCAATTTTGTACAATACTCCGCTCTTTGCTCCTATGTACTGTATATTCAAGTGCATTTCCCTCTATACAGCTCGGGATTTGCGTGATAAATTAATGAGAACTATTTGCCATTATTAATAACCGGAGTGATGAATATAATGACCCAATCAGACCATACATCTGCTCGTTCAGCTTTTAAGATACCGACTTCTGATGTGATGACACAGCTGCCAACGCAATTTTTTGCTACCCTTGTTCAAAATGTAAATCGTGAAATCGCAAGTGGACATGACGTGATTAATCTGGGTCAGGGGAACCCGGATACACCTACACCTCCTCATATTGTGAAAACACTGCAAGAGTCGGCTGAGAATCCCCTCTACCACAAATACTCCCCTTTTAGAGGGTACTCTTTCCTGAAGGAAGCCGTCGCCAAACGTTATAAGGAAGATTACAACGTTGATCTGAACCCCGAGACTGAAGTAGCCATTCTGTTCGGAGGCAAAACCGGATTGGTTCAGTTACCTCAGGTCCTGCTAAACCCCGGCGACACCGTTCTCGTTCCAGATCCGGGCTACCCGGATTACTGGTCTGGTGTTGCACTCGCCAAAGCAAACATGTCATTTATGCCTTTAATGGAGTCCAATGCATTCCTGCCTGATTACGAAGCCGTTACAGCCGAAGATCGGGAAAAGGCCAAGCTGATGTTCCTGAACTATCCCAACAACCCAACGTCAGCAACGGCGCCCCTTTCCTTCTACGAAGATACGGTTGAATTCGCCATTCAAAATCAAATTGTAGTAGCCAGCGACTTTGCTTACGGTGCGATTGGATTCGACGGACATCGTCCCGTAAGTTTCCTGCAAGCCCCTGGTGCCAAAGAAGTGGGCATTGAGTTCTATACGTTATCCAAAACGTACAATATGGCTGGATGGCGTGTTGGATTCGCGCTTGGCAATGCGGAGATTGTCTCTAAAATCAATCTGCTTCAAGATCATATCTATGTCAGTCTTTTCGGTGGAATTCAAGCTGCGGCAACGGAAGCACTTACTGGCTCACAGGAATGTGTTGCCTTACTGGTTTCACGCTACGAATCGCGTCGCAATGCATTTTATGACGCTCTTTCCTCGATTGGCTGGCAAGCTTCGAAACCCGCAGGTTCATTCTTCAGCTGGTTACCTGTACCTGCCGGTTATACCTCTGCTTCATTTGCAGACTTGTTACTGCGAGAAGCCAAGGTGGCCATAGCCCCAGGTATTGGTTTTGGTTCGCATGGCGAAGGCTATGTGCGCGCGGGACTGTTAAGTGATGAAAACCGATTACGTGAAGCTGTCGAGCGGATTGGCAAGCTGAATTTATTCAAGTAATTTACAGGACCATAACCCCTTTGCATATGCCAAGTTTCCATGGTATGTTATAAGAAATATTGAACGAAACGTGATGACGGGACCAGTAAGAGAATATCAGTCGCGCCCAGAGAGTAAATTCCACCCTGCTGAAAGAATTTACCGCGGCTCTTCTCTGAAACCTACCCCTGAGCGGCCTGTTACGTGCAGGACAGTGCCTTCTGTTACAGGGCATGAAGCCGGATGATCTAATCATCAATAAAGGTGGTACCGCGGAAGTAACGAACTTTCGTCCTTTTTAACTAAAGGGCGGGAGTTTTTTTTGTACCCGCTAAAGCCTGCTCCAGAAGCACTTATTAATCATGTTTAAGGAAGTGAAACCATGACTTCACGTATTGTAGTTAAGATTGGAAGCAGCTCGCTTACAACGGAAGAAGGCGGTCTGGATCGCAGTTCGATCACTTTTTTTGCCGGAGAAATTGCAGCATTGGTTGATCAGGGCCATGAAGTACTTCTGGTCACCTCAGGAGCGGTAGCGGCCGGATTCCGGGAGATCGGTTACCCTCAGCGCCCCAAACTGCTACATGAGAAACAAGCCGCAGCGGCCGTTGGGCAGGCATTACTGATGCAGGCATATCAACAGGCTTTTGCAGCGCACCGCGTTACTACGGCGCAAATTTTGTTAACTCGTACAGACTTTCACAGTCGTAAACGCATGGGTAATGCAGGTATGACCGTAGAAGAGTTGCTTAAACAGCGAGTGATTCCGATTTTTAATGAGAATGATACGGTGTCGGTAGACGAATTGAAGTTTGGTGATAACGATCTGTTGTCCGCATTGGTTGCAAACCTGGTGAAGGCTCAGCATCTGATCATTCTTACCGATACCAACGGCCTGTACACCGCAGATCCGCGTAAAGATCCTTCTGCCATGCGTTACGACCGTATTCCCGAAATAACGGCTGAGATCTACGCTTTTGCCGGCGGCTCAGGATCAACGGTTGGTACAGGCGGAATGCGATCCAAAGTAGATGCAGCAAAGGTTGCTACACGTGGAGGCGTACCTGTATTCGTGGGAAGTGTAAAAGAACACGGAGATATGCAGAAAGCGGTTGATGGCACCGGTAAAGGAACTTACTTTGAGACACGACTCGCTTCGTTATCCCGTAAAAAGCAGTGGCTCGGCTTCATGTCTACTCCACTGGGAACTGTCGTTGTGGATGATGGTGCTGAAGAAGCACTTGTCCATGGGGGCCACAGCCTTTTACCTGTAGGAGTCAAGCGGGTACTGGGAACATTCCATGCCGGAGACGTTGTAGAGGTCATCGGAATGGATGAAACCTTGCTTGGTCGCGGTATTGTCAATTATGATGATGACCAGCTTCGACTCATTGCCGGACTTCCCAGTGGCGAAGTGATGAAACAACTCGCTAGCATCCACAGACTTGAAGTTATTCATAGAGACGAATGGATTACGTTAAAATAAACATGAAGCTATATTAAGTTAAACTAATCATTTACACGTAACGGAGAGGACAGAAAAAACCTGAAAAAGCGGAGCGTTCGCCTTTATCGCCGGATTTTCCTTTTAGAAAAGGGAATCAAAAAAATCTGGGGATAACAGCGATTGGAAGGTTATTCTGTCATCGTAGTGTATGTGTAAATAATCTTTAGTCCAACATGAGGTTAAAATTTTAACTTTATATATATGAGGAGGAATTACGATGAGTGAAGTCAGAGAAAAAGCCAGCAAAGCCCAAGCCGCGGTTCCACAGCTGAACCGATTGAATACAGAACAGAAAAATACGGCCCTGCGTGTCATGGCAGATGCTTTGATTAAGGAGACGGATTCCATCATTACGGCAAACGCCGAAGATCTGGAACGCGGCAGAGAACAAGGTACGCCGGAATCCATGCTGGATCGGCTCGCACTTAATAAGGAGCGCATTGCTGGCATTGCTGAAGGGTTACGTCAGATTGCAGATCTGCCTGATCCAGTCGGCGAAGTGTTAGAGACATTTACCCGTCCAAACGGATTACATGTTGAAAAATTAAGAGTGCCGATTGGCCTGATTGGCATCATCTACGAAGCTCGTCCTAATGTAACTGTAGACGCAGCCGGATTATGTCTCAAAACAGGTAATGCAGTGCTTCTGCGCGGCGGTTCCTCTGCCCTGTCCTCCAATCGTAAAATTGTGGAGGTGCTGCATCAGGCACTCACAACGACAGACATGCCTGCTGATGCTTTGCAACTGGTTGAAGATGCAGATCGTGCTTCCGTAGATGAGATGCTCAAGTTGAACGGACTGCTGGACGTTATCATTCCACGCGGCGGTGCTTCCCTCATTCGTAATGTGGTTGCCAATGCAACGGTACCTGTCATCGAAACTGGGGCGGGCATCTGCCATACCTATGTGGATGAATCAGCCGATCCAGTTATGGCAGCCGAAATTGCCATCAATGCCAAGGCACAACGTCCATCCGTATGTAACTCCATGGAAACGTTGCTACTGCATGCCGCATACGCTGAAGAGCATCTGCCTGCTCTTGCCGAGCAATTCCGTGAGGCCAATGTGGTCTTGAAAGGTTGCGACACGGTGCGCCGTCTTGTTCCTTCTGCCCTTGAGGCAACCGAGGAAGACTATGCGACCGAGTACAACGACTATATTTTAAATATCCGGGTGGTCGAGAACCTGGACGAAGCGATGCAGCACATCGCACATTACGGAACCAAACATTCCGAGTGTATCGTAACCCGGGATACCGCCCATGCAGAGCGCTTCATGCATGATGTGGATGCAGCAGCCGTCTATCACAATGCGTCCACACGTTTCACCGACGGATTTGAATTTGGCTATGGAGCCGAAATCGGAATCAGCACTCAGAAACTGCATGCTCGTGGACCGATGGGACTACCAGCACTGACATCAACCAAATATCGGATTACAGGCAATGGACAGATTCGTCAATAATATCCCAGCACCAGTTATATAGGAGGAACGATAAATATGAGTCAAGAGCAACAGACGTTACTACAACAGAAGATTACTTTCCACGGAGCAGGCGCGATGGCTGAAGCCATCGTGCGCGGACTGATCTCCCGCCTAGTCGTTCGTCCTCAGGATATTACGATGCTGAACCGCAGCAACCAGAAACGTCAGGAGGAGCTCAGTACCCGTTATGCTGTACATACCGGAACTGCCTCGCAATCCTTGGATCACCTTGCCTCCACTCCGGTCATTGTACTCTGTATGAAACCCAAAGATGCTGCCGTAGCGCTGCGCGAGCTTGGTCCGCTGTTATCACCTGATCAACTGATCGTATCTGTCATTGCCGGATTATCAATCCGCACGATGCAGTCCTTGCTTGGTCGTAAACAACCGATCGCGAGAACCATGCCGAACACATCCAGTACCATTGGACTCGGTGCAACCGGGCTTGCCTTCTCTGCGGAGATTACGGATGAACAGCGTAGTACGGTGATGACCATGTTTGAAGCGGTTGGTATCGTAACCATCGTACCTGAAGATAAACTCGAAGTGCTCACTGGGATTTCCGGAAGCGGCCCTGCTTATGTATACTATTTAATGGAGGCCATGATTGCGGCAGGTATTCGTGGTGGCTTATCCAGCCAGCAATCTCGTGATCTCACTGTTCAGACGGTGCTTGGCGCATCACGAATGGTACAACAAACCGGTTTGGAACCGATGAAACTTCGTAGTGATGTGACTTCCCCGGGAGGGGCAACCCAGGCAGCACTGAAGACACTGGACGAAGGAGATTTCTTTGAAAATGTTATTGCAGCCGTCAACCGCTGTGCAGAGCGCTCACGGGAGATGGGAGCTGCTTTGGAAGGGGATTTAAAATGAATAACATGTGCACAGCCACATATCGTCTGCATGATGATCATGCAGACTTTCGCAAGAAGGCTCAGTCTATCGCGATTGGCATGACCGTGGGTAGCTGGACGGAGTTGCCGCAAGCCCAGCGTGAAGCGATGCAGAAACATCTGGGTGAAGTAATCAGCGTAGAAGTAAATGAAGCTGAAGGAATGGCTGCGGGTGAGCGTTACGCCGATATTACCATCGGGTATCCTGATGTTAACTTCAGCCGTGATATCCCTGCCCTGCTCGTGACGGTCTTTGGCAAAATCTCAATGGATGGCCGGATCAAATTAACAAAGCTTGGTTTCTCGGATGGCTTCCTGAATGCATTCCCGGGACCCAAGTTTGGACTGAATGGTGTTCGTGATCTGCTTGGTGTACATGATCGTCCACTGTTAATGAGTATCTTTAAGTCAGTTATCGGACTGGATGCGGATGAACTGCGTGAACAATTTATTCGTCAGGCCCTTGGGGGCGTTGATCTGATCAAGGACGATGAGATTCTGTTCGAAAATAAATTGACACCTATCGAAAAAAGAGTCGAGGTCTGCATGAAAGCTGCCGAACAGGCACGCCAGGAGACCGGCAAGAAACTTCTATATGCAACCAATCTTACAGGACCTACATCTCGTCTGAAGCAACAAGCTGAACGTGCTATTGGTGCAGGAGCCAATGCCCTGCTATTCAACGTATTGTCTTACGGATATGATGTGCTGCATGAACTCAGCAGTGATCCTGACATCAATGTGCCAATTATGGCTCACCCTGCTCTTGCAGGTGCACTGTATCCTTCACCACATTACGGCATGTCCGCTTCGGTTGTACTAGGCCAGTTGATGCGTCTTGCGGGTGCCGATCTGGTGCTCTTCCCTTCTCCTTATGGTTCGGTTACGATGCCGAAGGAAGAAAATATGGCGATCACGGAGCAATTACTGACAGCCGATCTGCCAGTACGAACCAGTATGCCAGTGCCTTCAGCCGGTATCCATCCAGGCCTTGTACCGCTCATTTTGCGCGATTTTGGTACAGATGTCATCGTTAATGCTGGTGGCGGTATTCATGGACATCCTATGGGCACTGAAGCAGGCGGACGTGCATTCCTGCAAGCCATTGAGGCAGCTCAACGTTCCATTCCACTCGCGCAGTATGCAACCGAGCATCCGGAGCTGAAAAGTGCATTGGATCTGTGGGGTGGCGAACGATGAGAAGTGATAAAAAAACAGTCATTTTCTGTGACTTTGACGGTACGATTACGCTCTCGGACAATATTGTCGCAATCATGAAACATTTCAAGCCTGAGGGCATTGAAGCGATTATGAAAGATACAATTGAGCAAAAAATCTCGCTGCGTGAAGGTGTTGGAGCCATGTTTGCTCTGTTGCCTGCATCGCAGAAAGATGAAATTGTGGAATTTGTGCTTGGACAAGCGGGGATCCGTGAAGGATTCAGCGAGTTTCTTGACTACGTTCGCAGCGAAGGTATCGAATTCAATGTGACAAGCGGTGGTATGGACTTTTTCATTGAACCGTTACTCGCACCATTTCATATCCCGCAAGATCATGTCTATTGCAACGGTGCTGACTTCTCGGGTGAAACCATTCGGATTGAATGGCAGCATCCCTGCCAGCCTCCTTGTAAGAGCGGCTGCGGTATGTGCAAAACGACGGTGATCCGTACGTTCCCGGAGGACCAATATAATCGTATCCTCATTGGAGACAGTCTGACAGATTTTGAGGGTGCCAAAATTGCCGATCTCGTCTACTCTCGCTCCATTTTGACGGATAAGTGTATTGAACTTGGTGTGGACCATGTGCCATTCGTTACCTTTTACGATATCATCGAAGATATGAAACAGAAGCAAACACAAGGAGTGCTGTAAACGATGGGCTTTGAAAAGATTACATTGGAACACAAACGTCAGGTCCTTGAAGAACTGGCTGATATTAAAGCGTTGTTTGCCGGTCGTAACTGGTTCCCCGGAACAAGTGGCAATCTGTCGATGCGTGTAGGAGACTTTGACCCGGAGCAATTTTATTTTGCGGTTACCGCCTCAGGCAAAGACAAATCTCTTCGCACTCCGGAAGACTTTCTTTTTGTGGACAAACACGGCAAAGCAATTGAAACAACAACGTTGAAACCAAGTGCCGAAACGTTGATTCACTGTGAAATCTATCGTTTGACCGGTTGTGGTGCTGTATTCCACGTGCATACTGTGTTTAACAACCTGATCAGTGAATTCTTTGGAGCAGATGGACACGTACCGATTCAAGGAATTGAATTGATCAAGGCTTTCAACATTTGGGAAGAAAATGCGGAGATTCGTGTACCCGTCCTGCCTAACTTTGCAGATATTCCATCTATCGCTGAATTGGTGCCAGGTGTACTTGATGCCAACGTACCAGGGATCTTGCTACGTAACCACGGTATATATGCGTGGGGCAAGGATGCTTTTGAGGCGAAACGTCATCTGGAAGCGTTCGAGTTCTTGTTCGAAGTGATGTACCGTCAACTTCTGCTGAAGGGTGCTACGAAATAGCAATCATTTATTCGAAATCAAAGTTGCACAACATAAAAACACGCCAGAGGCTGATATACATAGCCCTTGGCGTGTTTTTATGTTGTAGGATAACAGCGATTAGAAGGTTGCTCTGTCATCGTAGTGTCAGTGTAAATAATCTTTAGGTCACTCTACAGTCGATCATCCCGATCCTTGAATAGAAAGAGACTGTCTGCTCCCTCATCATTTCCTTGAGCAGCACTATGGATACCCGTCCCCCTCTGCTTGCCAAACAGCAGTTTCAAGCCGCCAAAAATGAGCAGCAAGGATACGATGACGGTGTTTAAATAGGAACGAATCTCGTATGTCATAAATGCATTAGGGAACAGTTCATTCAGCTGTGGAATGACAAGCCGGATCGTCAGGTAATATAGACCCAACGCCGCAATCCCGAATCCAATCAGACGCTGATGACGGGCCCAGTCCTTGAAGATTGGTTGATCAACCAATGGCTCGCGTCCATAGCGACTGGAGCACTGTAACCCGTCAAAGAAGCTGTAGAACCAGATCAGTGGAATCATGAACAGAAACACCGATAAGTGAAGCAGGTCTAGAACATAGATGCTACCCAGGAACAGGAACATCAATTGCATGCCTCTTTTTTGCAATCCCAGATATAGATGACCCGCACCTGGAAAAGCGGATAGCAGCGTTGCAAGCACTTTGCTACGTCGTCCGGCTACTCTGCCCATCTCCAATTCTTCGAATAATGTCCGATCCTGTAATACCTCACCAGCCTGCTTACGGTGGACATGCTGCACCGCGTCAAACATGCAGTATACCCATATTACAGGCAGAATGAGTAGGAACATTAAAAACACCGATTCATTGGTGATCGAAGCCACAAAAACCATCATGGCAAATGAACCAAAGAACGCCATCAGGAAGGATAACCCACGATGCAACAATCCCAGATGAAGATGTCCCAATCCCGGAACAAATGAGAGCAAAATGGTGAAGAATCGTTCACCCTCACTGCCTTTTTGATACATAGGTTGACCATAAGGACCCGCAGGATGGCCATATTCACCACCTGGATGTTGATGTAGCTCATCTTCATTCATCTGCTCCATAGGCCCTTGCTGACCCATGTATGCTCCCTGGTAGGCTACTCCTTGGTGTGGAGGAGCTCCATAAGGCGCACCGTATCCCCTATAATGTGCTTCTTGGGCAGAAGGTGTACGGAGCAGAACAATAACCATATCCAGCATACTGACTCCCCAGAAGAACATGGCACATAGTGCACCAAAAATCATCAAGTCCTGTTGACCAAACGCCCATGCCAGCATGAATGAGCCAACAGCTGTTCCGAAGAAAAGCAATGGATAGATCACGGCTCTTGCGGCTCGACCCCAATACATAAAACCAAGACCGGGTATCAGGTTTAATAGAAATGCGAGTAATTTGTTACGATCTGAGTGCACAGTCGTCATCCTTTCTTTTCAGGCAATGCGAAACTATTTATGGTTAGGCTTGAAGTTATCCAGCCATGAAGTGGCTGCCTCCGTCCATTTCTCGGTAAAAGACCCTCTGTTTTCGCCATCCTGGAACTTGTGATATGGTGCTACCTTGTCAAAAAGTCCAGACGAGAGGAAGATCAATGTCAAACAGGCCGCTACCGCGTAATGGAACACTTTATGATCAAGCCAGCGCCGGTTTCGTCCAGCACGGGATTTGCGTTGTACCTTGGGTGATTGAATGCCCTCAATCCGATGCATGACTGAATCCGCAAACCCTGTTGGGTCATGTAACGGAGGCAGTTCTCCGTGGATACCAAGCGCTTCCAGATAGATGTCCATCGCATCCGGATCTTCCATCAGAAGCTGTTCCATTTGGTTTGCTTGAGTTTCACTCATATGGCCTTCAATATAATCGGTCCATTGCGCAGTGGTATATTTCTCCTGTTTACTCACGCCATTCATCCTCCTTCCAATGTTTTCGAATCCACTGCCGGGCACGATACAAGCGGGATTCCACAGTCTTCACAGCCACCTGTGCATCACTGGCAATCTGCTCATAATTTTTTTCGCTTAGATAATACGCAGTGATAATGTCACGATGCTGAGCAGGCAACTGATTAATTCGTTCGCGAAGTTTATCCTGGCGCTCTTCACGAACGAGACGGGTAAGAACGTCTTCATCCCGTCCGGGCATATTGATTATTTTTTCTTCTCCACCCGGATCCTCAGCAGTTCGTCTGCCCAGCTTGCGTTTGGCATCAATCGCTTTATGAAAGGCAATTCGGGTTAACCACGTTTTGAAACCTTCAGAACGGTAGTCGGGGAGAGACTTATACATCTGTATGAACGCCTCCTGAGCTGCATCCTGTGCTTCCTGATCGTTCCTGAGTACGGAATAGGCCACATGGTATACATGCTGGCTATATTTATCAATCAGAGTACGCATCTGGGAAGTATCTCCTTGACGGATTTGTTCGATTACGCGCGCTTCATCAATAACTCTCCCCTCCTCTCCAATACAATAGACGACAGCTTGTGCGTTAACCCCTGCGTGATCTATCAAATTTTTGTAAAACAAAATGAAATCATTGCCTGAAAGGTTGATGTTGCTGATCACTCATCCAATCTTTAATCCAAAAAAAACAGGCACAGAATGACTTCTGGCCTGTTTCTTGTCCCTGCCTACGCTGGAATTAACGTCCACCATTACGAAACCGCTGCGTGTACGCCTTCGCGTCTTGAACGGTCTTGACACGATTGCGACTCCACTCAAGCAGGATTCGATCGATATACCGGAAATGTACTTTGCCTGCAAAAACCGCTTCCTTCAGAGCCATTAGAATCAATTCCTCTTGATAACGGTCCTGATCCAACCAGCCGGATATCGTCTCACACTCCATTGGAGAGAGCGGACGTCCAAATTCTTTTTCAAAGATGGAGAACATGTTCCGTTCTTCCTCTTCTTTTTGAACACTGTTCGAATCTTGACGT
The DNA here is from genome assembly GCF_038003195.1 of Paenibacillus sp. FSL M7-1414. Taxonomy (NCBI): domain Bacteria; kingdom Bacillati; phylum Bacillota; class Bacilli; order Caryophanales; family Paenibacillaceae; genus Paenibacillus; species Paenibacillus sp. FSL M7-1414. The sequence continues at coordinate 4,286,642 of NZ_JBBOOS010000001.1, forward strand.
GCTGTATTGATACTCTGCTGCTCCGCACGGAATGCGGCTACTTCTTCAGCAGTGCACGCTGCAAGCTTGGCATATAATCCATGTAAATCATATCGCTCGTACTGGATGTCCCGTTCTTCGTCACGGTGCTCGTCAATAGCAATATACCCATCCCTCATCAGACGTTGCAACATTCTGGCAATGCCTTCTGGTGCAAGTCCCATGCGCGCCGCAAGCTCTTCAAGCGTGGGAAACTCATTGAACTCTGCCTGACGGAATCCTAGCAGTTGAATCAGAAGAAGTACTTCTGCATCTGATAGGCCAAGCTGGTGATAAAAACGTAACAAGGCATACGGCAGATGGGCTGTACCCGAAGTCATGCCATAAGCTGCTCCATCCAACCAAGCTTTGGAAGTGGTGTCTTCCATAGACGCTCCTCGGTTAAGCATTAAGGGTACAGACGATAGAGCATACGTGGGAATGCGATTGTTTCACGTACATGATCCAATCCACAGATCCATGCTACCGTCCGCTCCAATCCCAGACCGAAACCGGAGTGAGGAACCGATCCGTATTTACGCAAATCCAGATACCATTGGTAAGCTTCATCCGAGAGATTGTGCTCCTCAAAACGTTGTTGCATCAATTCCGGATCATCGATACGCTGCGAACCGCCAATAATCTCTCCGTAGCCTTCTGGTGCAATCATATCAGCACAGAGAACAACTTCTGGACGATTCGGATCTGGTTTCATATAGAATGCCTTGATTCCAGCAGGGTAATGCGTAATAAAGACCGGTGTATTGTACTTCTCAGCAATTGCTGTTTCGTGCGGTGCACCAAAGTCTTCTCCCCAAGGAATATCAAAGCCTTGTCCATGCAGGAATTCAATCGCTTCATCATACGTAATACGCGGGAATGGAGCTACGATGCCTTCAAGTTTGGATACGTCACGACCGATAGATTCCAGTTCTGCACGGCAGTTTTTCACCACGGACTGAACGACATGAGCGATAAATTTCTCTTGCACGCGCAGACTTTCCTCGTGATCTACAAACGCCATTTCCGGCTCAATCATCCAGAACTCAATCAAGTGACGACGTGTTTTGGACTTCTCTGCGCGGAATGTTGGACCAAATGAATATACTTTGCCCAGAGCCATGGCTGCGGCTTCCATATACAATTGACCACTTTGTGTCAGATAAGCATCTTCATCAAAGTATTTGATGTGGAACAGGTTCGTTGTACCTTCCGCAGACGATGGTGTCAAAATCGGAGGATCAACTTGTGTGAATCCGTTACCATCAAAGAACTGCTGAACAGCGCGAATAATCTCTGCACGAATCACCATAACAGCACGTTGCTTCGTAGAACGAAGCCACAGATGACGATGGTCCATCAAGAAATCAACACCATGCTCTTTAGGCGTAATTGGATAGTTTTCAGTCAGGTGAATGATCTCAACCCCTGTAACAGTCATCTCGTAACCGGACGCACTGCGAGGTTCTTCACGAATAATACCTGTAACATACAAAGAGCTTTCTTGTGTCAGGCTCTTGGCATTGTTCCAGATCTCTTCACTAACTTCACTTTTCACAACAACCCCTTGGATATATCCGGTTCCATCACGTAGCTGCAAAAACTGAATTTTACCGCTGGAACGTTTGTTGTTAATCCAGGCACCGATTGTTACGGTTTCGCCCACATGCTCGTTCACATTACGAATTACACAATTCGTATTCATGCCCATATCTCCCCTTGGTTCCTGAATTTGAAAATGCAGCGGGCAGGCATATGCCTGTCCTCTGCACTTCCTTGTCATTCTATATTTACTTTACAGTTAGATTACTGAGAATTCAATACGATTCGGTGTGTATCACGTGCAATTACCAATTCTTCGTTTGTTGGCACAACGAGAACTTCCACTTTGGAATTCGCTGTTGTGATCCGACGTGGTTCGCCGGAACGAATGGCATTCAACGCTTCATCCAGTTCAACACCCAGATAAGTGAGTTGCTCACATACTTTTTGGCGAAGTACAACGGAGTTCTCACCTACACCAGCCGTAAAGACGATCACGTCTACACCGTTCATTGCAGCTGCATATGAGCCGATGTATTTACGCAGACGATATTCGTACATTTCAAAAGCAAGCGTGGAGTTGGCATCACCATTCTCCATACCTTCCGTAATCTCACGCATGTCACTGCTGATTCCGGAGATCGCAAGCAATCCACTGTGTTTGTTTAACATGGAGTTCACTTCGCTTACGCTCAGTTCTTCCTTGTTCATTACATAAGGTACGATGGCTGGGTCAAGGTCACCAGAACGCGTTCCCATCATCAGTCCTTCAAGCGGAGTCATACCCATCGAAGTATCAACGGATACGCCACCTTTAACTGCTGTTACACTACCGCCGTTACCGACGTGACAAGTGATAATTTTCAGATCTTCCACTGGACGATCCAGATATTCAGCAGCTGCCTTGCTTACGAAATCATGGGATGTACCATGTGCGCCGTAGCGACGTACTTTATATTTTTTGTAAAGTACACGCGGAATAGCATACAGATATGCTTTTTCCGGCATCGTTTGATGGAACGCCGTATCAAAGACCATTACCTGTGGCACACCAGGCATATTTAATTCAGCCGCACGAATACCCATCATTGCTGCAGGGTTATGAAGTGGAGCCAAGTCGAACAAACGACGAATTTCAGCTTTGGCAGCATCATCTACCAATGCAGATTCTTTAAATGCTTCACCACCGTGAACAACACGGTGTCCAACAGCTTGAATTTCACTTACAGAATCCAGTACACCATTTTCTTTGTGAGTCAAAATATCAATGACTTTACGGATCGCTGTTGTATGCTCCAGAATCTCACTAACTTCTGTAACATCCTCACGGCCTGTTGGTTTGTGTGTCAGGATGGAGGAATCCATTCCGATCCGTTCTACCAAACCTTTAGCCAGTACAGATTCGTCAGTCATATTATACAGTTGATATTTGAGCGAGGAACTCCCCGCATTAATTACGAGTACTTTCACAGTCGGTCACCATCCTTGTCGTACTTGAAGAATCCTTCGCCTGTTTTGGCACCCAGGTGTCCTGCACGCACCATTTTCTTCAGGACTGTAGAAGGACGATATTTCAATTCTCCGAATTCACGGAACATTCTTTCGAGTGCAGCTTCAACAGAATCCAATCCGAAACGGTCAGCCATTTCGAGTGGTCCATGTTGGAAGTTGTATCCGATACGCATTGCATCATCGATATCTTCAGCAGATGCAACACCTTCTTGCAATACATGCAACGCTTCGTTAATCAGCAGGCAAATCAGACGGGAAGTTACGAATCCAGGGGATTCATAAATCATGACTCCTTTTTTGTCCGCTACTTCTTCAACAAAACGTCTGGTCTCTTCGAATGTTGTATCCGAAGTTTTCAGTCCACGAATAATCTCTACAAGATCAACCCGGGATACCGGGTGAATAAAGTGCATACCAATAACACGCTCTGGGTATTTGGTCGAGCTTGCAAGCTCGGTCAAACTCAGCGTGGATGTATTACTTGCCAGAATGACATTGCTTGGACAAACTTGGTCCAGTTGGCTGAATACTGCTTTTTTCGCATCCAGATCTTCTGAAATTGTCTCAATGACCATGTCGCAAGTTCCAAGTTCAGCTAAATGAGCTACCTTGGTAATACGGGAAAGAATTAATTTCTTCTCCGCTTTTGTAATCGCCCATTTCTCCAGTTGTTTATCCAGATTGGTTTCGATCATGTCATATGCATGATCCAGCTTTTGTGTTGTATGCTCCACGAGAAGCACATCAAGTCCTTTGGCTGCGAGCATCTGGGAAATACCTTGTCCCATCGTACCGCCGCCGACAACTCCTATTTTTTTGAAAAACATGGTTCTGCTCCATCCTTTCGGTTCTCTATTTCTCTATTGTACCCTGTTCGCCGAAAATTACAAATTTCGACCCAACATATAATAATATCTTAGCACGAGTGAAATGTAAAAAAAAATAACCAGCATAAATAAATTATGCTGGTAGAAGGGCACTGTCACGAAATTGACAACGAAATTGCTCGCCAGACAAAACTTCCTCACGAATCAAAATGTCGAGTGAATTGTCGAAAATTGTCCGTTGTTCTTCAAGTAACCGCTTTGTCTGTTCCATCAGTTCTTGCAGAATTAATTTATTCTCTCGCATCAGTTCCTCGGTTGTGACCATATCCATGTTCACAATCCCAAGTGAAGTCAACCCCGAAGCCATCATCGTCTGTACAACATTGGTGGCCTGATCAAAGTCATTGCGTGAACCTGTGGAACGACCACCGTAGTACATTTCCTCCGCAGCTGCTCCTCCGAGTGCAATCATGATCTGCTCTTCCAGAAAGCGCTTCGTATAGAGGAACTGTTCCTGTTGCGGGTTATGACGTACATATCCCAGCGCCTGACCACGCGGACTAAGTGCCACCTGGCTAACACTGCCTGGACGAACGAGTTCAGCCATAATGGCATGTCCCAACTCATGAATGGCGACCCTTTTCTTCTCTTCCACGCTCGACTCACGGTCTGTCTTCTCACCCATCATGACTTTATCAATAGCCAGGGATAAATGCCGCTGTTCGATGTTTAACAGCCCGTCTCTCATGGCGTATATTGCTGCTTCGTTCATCACACTTTCGAGCTGTGCACCGGAGAAACCATATGATTCTTCCGCTGTTTTCTCCAGATTAACTTCCTTCAACAGAGGTTTGTTCACCGCATGCAGTTCCAGAATATGCTTTCTGCCCTTTTTGTCAGGCAAGTCCACTTGAATGTGGCGGTCAAAACGTCCCGGTCGCGTCAGGGCGCTATCCAGCATCTCTTTGCGGTTTGTTGCAGCGATAACCAGAATTCTTGGCGTATCGGAAGAATAGATTCCATCCATTTCCGTCAGGAGCTGATTCAGGGTCTGATCATATTCACGCTGTTGACCACCCTCACGTTTCCCCCCGATGACATCGATTTCATCGATAAAGATAATAGCGTTTTCCTTATTTTCCTTGGTGGCACGAGTTCTCGCGTCCTTGAACAAATCCCGAATTCTGCTGGCACCCACACCAACATACATTTCCACGAACTCACTACCCGATGCTGCTACAAAAATAGAATCGGTGTAATGGGCAGCAGCCTTGGCCATCAACGTTTTCCCTGTCCCTGGAGGGCCCGTCAGCAAGATCCCTTTTAACGGGCGAATCCCGAACTTCCGGATTTCTTCATGTTTGATGAGAAAGTCAAGCGCTTCACGCAATTCCTGCTTAGCACTGTCCTGTCCACCAATTTCTTCAAAAGTAAGCTTGGAAGGTCCTTTTTTCTTCCGTTTACGTTCCTGTGCAGCGCCTACTGTAATCCCGCCACGCATTTGCATCATGAACAGCAAAGCTCCGACAAGCACTGCTGCAATCAGGATCGGAACAATATTAACACCAGTAAAAGCAAGGAAAATAATCAATACGGGAAAAAATCCGATGGCAACTTCTTTTGTCCACTTAGGCATTAGGCCACACTCCTATCTGACCGGGCACACGCGGCAGAATAATAAACTTGCTGGCATCTCCGTCTCTGAGACTGACATATACATTGTTGTCATCCATCGCTGTATTTACCTTAATTCCATTCGTCGCCATCTTTGACAACGTTGGTGTAATCTCGGTGTATTGCTTGTTCTCCATCGCCTGAGCTACGGTGAACATCGCATCACCCCACCAACTTTCCAGTGCTTCACTGGAATGATCCACAACATCCAACTTTAGTGAGCGTGTTCCAATCAGGGTCTGTCCTTCTTTGTGAATATATTGTACCAGTCTGCCCAAATCAACATCAGGTTGCAGATCAAGTTTCAATTGTACGTCATTGCGGTTAATAGTTAATTGAACGTCATTGACTCCATCGTACTGGGTTACCATTTTTTCAATCGGATTCTGCACAGCCACCTGACGATATACAAACCAACCTCCAAACAACACAACGGCTGAAATGACGGCAGTTATAGCAATAGGCAATACTTTTAGCTTCAAGTGAATTACCCCTCCCAGATTTTGGCCCAACCTACTGGCTTATTGGTATATACGAATATGTGCACATTGACTCCTGCGAGAATTTCGACAGGATTATTTGTTTTGAATATAACTTTGAGTACATATCTGAGTATATCACATCGTATATACAATTTCGAAGGCGAAAATATGAATAAATTATTAATTTTAACTATTTAAATCAAAAATGTTTACAGACAACACAAAGAACCGGTTCAGTCGGATATCCGTCTGCCGGTTCTTTCATTTCTTTAATTCTCTAGTTATGTCGCTCTATTTGTTCTAGCTGTTCGGGAGTGTATAGACCAGGTCCACCTGTTCTCCGTTGCTAAAACGATAAAAGCGATAGTGGTTATGCGTACCGTCTTTATAATACACTTGCCACACATATATTCCATTCACAACTCCGGGCATGATTCGTTTAATCTCACCGGCAGGAACTTCAGAACTGAAGCGATTGCGTATCTGCGCTTCGGACATGCCATTCTGCAGCAGCTCACTGTGTACAGCGTTTGCACCCTTAACCGGTTGATTGTTTGCGTCGAACTTAACCCAGACCATAACATCCTGGTTATTCTTGTTTTTGCCGATCAGGGTCCAGTAGATGTTGTCAGAGCCTTCTTTGTCTCCCCAGATGTACTTACGCAATTCATCATAGGATGTAATGCCCAGTTGCTCCTGTGCTGCTTGTATGGCGAGCGCTTCTTCCTTGCGTTGGTCCTGCGTGACATGAACGTAATAACGCTGAAGTCCAAACAGAATCAGAACCAGTGCAAGCAGCGAAATCCATATCCACTTCTTTTTTTTCTTCAAAAGCCGAACTTCCTTTCCCTATGATGCTGTCCTGCAATTAACGAGCAAGCAGACCATCAAATGCCAATTGAGACTCACGCAAAATGCGTTCTTCATCCAGCGTCAGACATTCGCCATGTTTCACTACTTGTTTTCCATCCACCCATACGTGTTCAACATCTTTGGCAGAAGCCGAGTAGATCGTATGTGAGATCAGGTCTGTATGTGGATAGAAATGTGCCTGTTCAATGTTAAGGGCGATAAAATCAGCCTTCATGCCAACCTGAAGTGCTCCGGTATTATTCAAGAAGATGGATTTGGCACCGTATGACGTTCCGAGTAATAACGCTTCGCCTGCTGGCACTGCCGTCGGGTCACCAGATACACCTTTGTGGATCAATGCAGCCAGTCTCATTTCCTCGAACATATCCAGGTTGTTGTTGCTTGCCGGTCCGTCTGTTCCGAGTGACACGGTAACTCCTGCTTTCAGCAACGCAGGTACCCGCGCAACACCGGAAGCGAGTTTCAGGTTACTTCCCGGGTTATGGGATACAGCCACATCATGACGGGCCAGAATCTCAATCTCTTCATCATTCAGATGCACCGCATGTGCAACCAGGGATGGACGAGAGAAAAAGCCCAGTTTCTCCAGATGTGCCACAGGACGCAGTCCATAATCAGCCACGTTCTGCTCGACTTCACGAAGCGTTTCCGACATATGTGTATGAAGGGGAAGGTTTAGGTCGTTCGCGACCTGCACAAGCTTCTCTATGTAGTCAGGAGGGCATGTATATGGTGCATGTGGCGAGATTACGGTTGTAATGCGACCATCTGCCTGTCCATTCCACTCACGCGCAAACGCAGCCGACTCCTCCAGCTTCCGCAATTGTTCTTCCTCCGAGCACAACCCGATTACACCACGTGCCAGTGCTGCTCTAACGCCGGATTGCTCCACAACTTTGGCAACTTGATCCATGTGATCGTACATGTCCAGGAAAGCTGTAGTTCCGCCTTTCAACATTTCAAGCACCGATAGCGAAGTTCCCCAATATACGTCTTCTGAAGTCATTTTCGCTTCCATCGGCCACATTTTTTCCTGCAACCATACTTGCAATGCAAGATCGTCTCCGTGCCCTCTGAGCAACGACATCGCTGCATGACCATGCGTATTGATCAGACCCGGCAGGAAGAACAGTCCTTTTCCATCCACTTTGGTACAATTTTTGTCTTCATCCGGCAATGTCTCACCAATATGCACAATCTTGTCATTCTCAACAACCATGTATCCGTGGACCACGTTCCATGTTGTGCCGCCTTCATTAACAGCAAATTTGCCATTGTGAATTACCCATCTATTTGTTGTCATCTTCCTCGTCGTCCTTTCCAGTATCCAAGTAATAGGCCAAACTAAGCAGATCTGTTGTAAAGTCAGCATGGTGAATGCGGATATGCGGCGGTGTTTTTAGAATGGTTGGTGCAAAATTAAGGATCGCTTCAATTCCTGATTCAATAAGCTGATCGGCTACATTTTGGGCTTCCGTATCCGGAACCGTGATAATTCCGATGCGAATGTTTTCCATTTTAACCGCTTCCGTCAATTCATCCATTGGTTTTACCGTCAAACTGTTGATTTGACTACCTATCTTCGGTCCATATGCATCAAATACAGCAACAATCTTCATGTTGTCTTTCAGATATGCGTTGTAGTTGGACAAGGCTTGACCGAGGTTACCCGCTCCTACCAGAGCTACATTAATTTGCTGATCGATTTTGAGAATGTGACGAATTTTCTCGATCAGATAGGATACATCATACCCGATCCCTTTACGACCAAAATCACCGAAGTAAGCCAGGTCTTTACGAATTTGGGCCGGATTCAGATCCAGCCTCTGTCCAAGCTCTTGAGAAGAAACAGTAGCCACCTCACGCTGATGCAACTCGTTCAAATAACGCAAGTATACAGGCAGACGTCGTACCACCGCTTCCGAAATTTTATCCGATTTCATTCTTGCTCCCCCTTACCAAGGCCACGATAAAATAATAGATGAAAAGATGAGCATTCTGTATAAAACTCAAAGATAAACGTGACATTTTATACAGAATGCTCCTTGTAATTTGGGTTATAAGTTCTTACGTGCAACTGCTTTAATCGGATACGGAAATATCTAATAAAGTTTAACGCCAAACGATAGTGTCATGCAATGATATAACGAACAAAACAACCATTATTTTTGTTCATTAGCAGGTTTTTCCAACCACTCGGTGATTCGTGGAACCATTTGCTCCGTGAGCATATGCTCCATTTTGGGACCAGGTAATGAATACAAAAAGAATTTACCATAATACGCTTCAATCACCCGTGTATCATAAACAATGACAATTCCTCTGTCCTTTGCTGTACGCACCAATCGGCCAAATCCCTGTTTGAAACGGATGACCGCTTGTGGCACGGACAGTTTCATGAACGGATTTTTCTTCTGTTCCTGAAGCAACTCACTCTTGGCTTCCACCAACGGATGATTCGGTGGCTGGAAAGGCAGTCGAACAATAGCGAGACAGGTTAGGGCCTCTCCCGGGATATCTACACCCTCCCAGAAGCTGCTTGTGCCCAGAAGTACCGTTGCTTTGGCATCTTGAAACCTGCGAGTCAATTTGGAACGACTTCCACTGTCAACGCCTTGCCCAAGCAACGAGATGTCGTTGCCAGACAGTGCCTCCTTCAGCGGATCATAGACCTGTCGCAGCATCTTGTATGAAGTAAACAGAACCATCATGCGTCCACGCGTAGCAATTGCCGTCTCTGCAAGTGATTGCACCAGCATATTAACAAAGTGCGCATCACCCACACTTCCCTTCACACTCGGGAAATCACGCGGAATCACCAGAAGTGCCTGATCGCGATAGTTGAAAGGTGATGGCAACATCGACGTTAACAGCCGATTGTTCTCGGCCGCTTCCTGCAAGCCAAGCTGTTCAATCATGAACTGGAATGACTTATCTACCGAAAGCGTAGCCGATGTAAGCACAACACTTTTCTTTTTATCAAAAAATAAATCCTTAAGTTGTGCACTCACATCTACAGGTACGGCATACAGCTGGAGAGATTTGCTGCGGAATTGGCCGCTGGCTTCCATCCAGTACACCGTTTTGGCATCATCCATACGCATGAAGAAACGTAGATTCTCCTTCAATGTGGTCAGATCTTTCAGCAGTCCTGTAATGTCCGTGATCAGACTATCCGATTGATAATCATCCTGATCCTCTTTCACTTCAAGCAGCAATTTGTCCCCTTTGCGAACCAAATCACCCAGAGTCACATAGATCTGGTTCTCCAGATCCTGCAACTCCTGCCATTTTGCAGGTTTCTGAGATGCTTTCAGACGCAGTGAAAATTGCCCCGTCTCTCCCGGTGAAGCATCACTTCGTTCAGGCAACAGACCAAACAAGGCATCGCTCATACGATCCCACAGCTCCTTAACTTCAAGAGCGAGCGGGAACATCTGATCCACCATGGAGCCCCATTGCACCGAATTTTCATGCCCGGATAACTGCGAACGAAGCATAGGCAACTGTCCATTACGACTGTCTTTAAATAGGCGGGTCAGTGTATGAACCAAGGTGAAATATTTCATATGCATTCCAAGATGTTTACCAGCGACATCCTCCAGATGATGTGCCTCATCGATCACAAGACTCTCATAGGCTGGCAGCAGCTGATGCGCGGCTTTCACATCCGTAAATAATTTGGAGTGATTGGTGATTACGATATCAGACAACCCTGCTTCATGTTTGGCACGATGGTAGAAGCATTTACGGAACCATGGACAGGATCTTCCCAGACATGATTCGGATTCGCTCTGTACGGTCTCCCAGAAGTCCCCTCCGCGTCCGCTAAGGTTAAGTTCCTCATCATCTCCGGTTTCGGTCTGCGTAAGCCAGACGATCATCTGAGCAGCTGTGAAATAATCCTCTTTCGGTGTGGCGAATTCACGTTTATTGATTTTGTGTTCAAATTTGCGCAGGCACAGGTAATGTCCACGTCCTTTGAATACAGCAGCCTTAAACGGGAACGGAACCACTTGAGTCAGCATCGGAATGTCCCGCTCTCTCAATTGCTCCTGCAGATTGATCGTATGCGTGCTAACCATAACTTTCTGTTCTTGCTTCACACTTTCGTAAATAGCAGGCAACAGATACCCTAGAGATTTACCGGTACCCGTTCCAGCTTCGATCAAGAGATGTTTCTCTTCATCCAGGGCTTGCCTTACACTGCTGAACATCTGAGTCTGCGCTTCACGCTCTTCGTAATGATCCAGTGTATCCTTCAGATTCTCCCGAACCTGGTCCATAAACTGTTCGAAGCTTACACCATCGAGGGGGTTAGCCTCCCGCTCATCGCGTGGTGCACCAATATCGGTCCAATCACTTACATTAAGAGCAAGCTGACGATAATAGGTATGTCCGTCCAGGTCCTGAATCGGCTCTGCTTCCTTCTCACTGCGCATTCCGTCCAAAAACCAACCCAAGTCACTGTCTTCTGGTGCAAACAGGTCACTGAGGCGCTGAATCGTTATGAGCGGTAATTCCTTTAACTCATCCAGACACTTGAGTAGCACATAGGCTGTCGCCAGTGCATCACTGTCTGCCTGGTGAGGGCGATCATGTTGAAATCCGAATTCGGAAGACACATAACCGAGTTGATATGAACCCAGTGATGGGAATGTGATCTTCAGAAAATCAATTGTGTCCAGAATGCGGCCAGTGAACGGCAAATAACCGCAACGGTCAAGAGCATTCTGCAAAAAGTGAAAATCAAAAGCGACGTTGTGTCCAACAAGCACCACATCATTAAGCAGCGGAACCATCTCCATCATCATCTCTTCGAGTGAAGGAGCGTCCGCCACATCTTCATTGGTAATACCCGTTAACCCCGAAATAAACGGGGGAATCGGTACACCAGGGTTCACATAAGAACTATATATTTGAGTTATGCTGTAGTCATGATCTATGATGGCAAGTCCGGCCTGTATAATCTCACCGTCGGACTGCGTGCCGGTTGTTTCGAAATCCAATACGGCAAATTTCATTGCAATGTACGGTCCCTTCCATTCCAGTCTATGTTACAGCATAGCAAAAAAAAAGGGATTTGAAAATTAACTAACAAAAAAGCGGTGTCCCCGCCGCTATGCCAAAGGAGGGAACACCGTTTTTTTGTCGCCGAATTCCCGCTTAATGAAGGGTCGTCAGCTGATTAGCATATTGCAATTTTCCCCTGTTCAACCTGCAAGCTTCCATGTTGTACAGTGGTTCGGTCAATGTCGGGTCATACTGAAGGGCCTGTGCAAAGAGTGAACATGCAGCTTCGGGATTCGCAAGCTTGGCTTGAATACAGCCCAGGGCGTTACATACAAGCCCTTTCAAGCGAGGTGAACCCTTAAGGTACATGATCTGCTGCAAATGTGTCCCGGCTTCCGCCATTTGTTCCAGATTCAGATACGCGAGCGCCAGGTAAAAACGAGTCAATGCACTCTCCGGATGGTCGGTCACAACCCGGGAGAACTGCATGATCGCCTGCGGATACATCTGTAATTTGAAATAACCCTGACCTCGACTGAAACATTCCAGATGGAGTTCAGGCAGAGCGGTAACAGCTTCCTGTTCCGGTTCAAGGGAAGCAGGCTTATCCATCTCCCGCTCTCTCACCTGGCTCATCTTTTCTTCAAACATCAGCCATTCATCCAGCATTCCGTCACTCATCCGCTTAAGCAAGTTCCACTTTTGCAGCAATTCTTGTTTGTTCAGGCCTTCAGCGGAAGGATAGCTCTTGATAATTTCATCTAACATGTCGTTCATTTCTGCGAAAACATGCTGGAACATCGATGCATCCCCACCCTTGAAAAAATGGATTAGTGCAGTGACCTGTACTCATTTTTTGCTTCAAGGGCCGATTTCATTCTCCTTACCAGTCGATTACATAATTGTTGCGTGGACTTCCTGTTTCATCGTTTGTACAGGTTTATTCTGCCCATCTACAAATACAACGGTTGGTTTGTGAGTATTTGCCTCTTCTTGCGACATCATGGCGTAAGAAATGATAATGACGTTATCTCCAGGCTGTACCAGACGTGCAGCTGCGCCGTTAAGACATATGACCCCGCTTCCGCGTGGTCCTGGAATCACATATGTTTCCAGACGTGCACCATTGTTGTTGTTCACAATTTGCACTTTCTCGTTTTCCATCAAGTCGGATGTTTCCATCAAGTCTTCATCTATGGTAATACTACCCACATAGTTCAAGTTGGCTTCCGTTACCGTAGCCCGGTGAATTTTGGATTTCATCAGTGTTCTAAACATGGGACAGTACCTCCGATTTTTGCAACCTTATATTGTCAATCAATCTTGTTTTTCCGAATTTCACCGCAAGTGCGATGAGCAGATCGTCACGGCCTTGAACTTCTTCCTGATCTGTGAGCGGCTCCAGACTTGGAAAAGCCTGAATCTCGGCGTAGTCGATAACGGCAAGCGGTGAGGTTGCAATGTGCTCACGCAGAATACGACGGATATCTGCGGCTGTAGTAGCTACACCTGTATCTGCGGCTTCCTGAGCTGCACGCAGTGCCTTCGACAGAACCAAGGCCTGTGTACGCTGTTCTGCGCTAAGATAGACATTACGTGAACTGAGAGCAAGACCATCCTCTTCGCGAACAATTGGACAGGGTACAATTTCTACAGGCATATTCAAATCATTCACCATCTGTTGAATGACCGCAACCTGCTGAGCGTCTTTCATTCCAAAAAATGCACGCTGTGGCTGTACGATGTTGAAGAGCTTGGAGACTACAGTTGTTACTCCGTCAAAATGTCCTGGACGTGAAGCGCCACATAAGCGCTCCGTCAGTTTTGAGACAGATATCGTCGTTTGCGTTGCCTGTGGATACATCTCTTCAACAGAGGGAATAAATACGATATCCACTCCTTGTGAGCGTGCTGTTTCCACATCTCTGGCTTCATCCCGCGGATAACTGTCAAAATCTTCATTAGGGCCAAATTGAATTGGATTAACAAATATGCTTAATACCACGATATCGCTTTGTTGTCTGGCTGCCTGCATCAAGCTTGCATGACCTTGATGAAGATAACCCATTGTTGGTACAAGACCTACAACAGACGCACTGGACCGAATCGCTTGACGCTTCAAACTTAGTTCCTGTCTTAACTCTGCGATTGTCCGTAATACTTTCATGAGTTACTCCCCACCTTTTCCTTGCGTTGTCCGCCGTACAGTTGATCCAGAACACCATCCGCCGCATTGAATACATGCTCTTCGGCCGGGAACGAACGATCTTTCACTTCTTTCACGTAAGCTTCGATGCTGGTTTTGATTAATGTACCCACATCTCCATAGGTTTTGACAAATCGTTTGGGCGTATACGGAGAGGCGTATTGAACCACATCGTGGAATACCAGTACCTGACCATCACAGCCTCGTCCTGCTCCAATTCCGATGGTAGGGATGGACAGTTCCTCCGAGATCGCCCGTGCAACTTCTTCCGTAACCAGTTCAAGCACAATACCAAACGCACCTGCAGCTTCCAAGGCTTTGGCTTCGTCCATCAGACGTTTCGCATCCGCTGCATCCTTGCCCTGAATGCGGTAACCACCAATCTGATTAACCGATTGAGGTGTCAGTCCGATATGTCCAAGAACAGGCACGCCTGCTTGCACAACTGCTCTGACGGTGTCCGCTATCTCGACTCCGCCTTCCATTTTAACCGCATGGGCATGCCCCTCTTGCATCAGTCGACGGACACCCTTAAGCGTCTCATCCACGCTGCCATGATACGTCATAAAAGGCATATCAGCCACAATAAATGTCTTCTCAGCACCGCGCACTACGGAACGTGTGTGGTATACCATGTCGTCGATGGTCACCGGAAGCGTCGAATTATAACCCAGTACTACATTGCCGAGTGAATCACCAACCAGGATCAGATCAATACCTGCTTCCTCTGCTAGGAGCGCTGTTGGATAATCGTAAGCCGTGATCATGGTAAGCGGCACGCCATCCTGCTTATATTTTTTCATTTTCACAATATTCAACGCTTGTTTGTTCGCCATTTTTTTTCATGGCTCCTTTCTTCTTTTCAAATAAACGCAACAAAAAAACCTTTTAGTTTTCCACTAAAAAGTCCCGAAAAGTCAAAAAAGAGTCACTTGCGATCGTCCCTTCTGTCTCGGTCCTCTTCGGCTCAGAGCAGAATCCAACAACTCACTTAAACGTATTTCATTCTTACACTGCGGTCTGCTTATATAAAACACATCAAAGCAGAACAAAGGTTACTGTTACGAGAGTGCAATTCGGTCTACATTAGCCGATATCGCCTCACGAACACAGTATACCAAAGTTCTGCTCAAACTTCACGTCTTATGTTCATTTTACCAGTGAAAATTCGACAAATTGTTTATGATTTCCAGGAAATCTCACCAGAGATGATTAGTGTATGTTCTCCATCGTGCTTCTCCACGATAAGTGCACCAGAAGGGTCAAGACCAATTGCCTTCCCTTCAATGACACCATGAGGATTCGTCACTGTAATCTCTCGATTCATCGATACGGACAGGGCCTCCCATAGAGCTGAGATCACGCCAAATCCTTCTTTTTGATACAAAAAATACAACTGTTCAAGCTCCGTCAAAATGGCAGCCGTTAGTTTGGTGCGATCAACGGATTGACCCGTCTCCATCTTGAGCGAAGTAGCGATTGTGGTCAGATCTTCCGGATAATCCTCGGGATCAAAGTTCACGTCAACGCCTATACCTGCGATACAGTATCTGACTTCATGATCTTCTACCGTAGATTCAAGCAATATGCCACATACCTTGCGTCCGTCAATCAACACATCATTTGGCCATTTGATGCCCGCATCAGCTCCTGAACAAGCTCGAACGGCACGACATACAGCCACTCCTGTTAATAAAGTTAGCTGCGGCGTATGCTGAAGTGGTAGATCAGGGCGTAACAGGACACTCATCCAGATCCCTTTACCCGGAGGAGAGAACCACTGTCGACCGAAACGTCCTCTTCCTCCTGTTTGTTCTTCCGCAATGACCACAGCGCCTTCTGCCTGCCCTTGCTCAGCTAGCTTGAGAACATCCCCTTGCGTAGACAGGGTCGAAGCCAACAAAACAGCCTTACGGCCAAATACGGTTGTATCCAGGGCCAATTGGAGCCCAGTAGCGTCAATGCTATCCGGCTTCGTTACCAGACGGTATCCTTTGCGGGATACCGCTTCAAACTCATAACCCATGTCTCGTAACTTGTTCACATGTTTCCACACAGCGGTCCGACTGATGGACAGATTACGGCTGATCTCTTCACCCGATACGAATCGTCCTTCTGCATTTAATAACATATGTAACAGATCTTCATGTTTGGTCATCTTGAACCACCCGCTTCACTTCTGCACTTAGTGCTTCATGCTGATTCGCTATCGTTCCAATCGCCGTTTCTCGTAACAAATGTTTCATTAGTTGCCCCAGCCAAGGCCCGCCTTTGCGCTGCACCATTTGTAACACTTGTTCCCCTGTAATATCCAACTCTTTCAAGTCATGCACAGGAATCGATTGACTCCATTCGGCTGCAAGCTCTTGTACTAATACAACCTGCATTTCTGCCGGTTCGGACTGATTCCGCCATTCTGCTGGCAGTGCAGACTGTATTCGAAGCCAATCATCCGCCGCCTGAACGCCACAAGCCAGAACAGTAACGATCCAATCGGAACGGAGACTGACCGTATCCTTCGGCTCCTGCACGGAAGTATGAATCAACTGTTCCACCTGGAGGACCCCTGTTATACGAGAACGATGTTCATTGGAAAATGTCCACTGACGTAATAATACATCTGCTTCATCCTTGCTATAACCGCCAGCAATCAGGATGAGTGACCAACGAAGCAACACATGCTGACCTGACAATTGTTCCAAATTGGATAACAACATCTTGTTAAATCGGGTCGAGCTTACCGGCGCTTTGATATGCGCAAGGGAATCACTTCTGTATAACAGCTCCAACCCTCTTGAAGGATGCGGTCCAGACATCATTTTTACCATCTCGGTACGTACCCGTTCCATTGCTATATGTTGAAGCAGGTCTTTCTGCCTTACAAGACCCTTCCACGTGTTGTGGGCAATTTTGAAATCAAATACGGAAGCAAACCGGACACAGCGGAGCATCCGCAGTGCATCTTCACCAAATCGTTCCATCGCAGAACCCACACATCTGACTCGCTCTTCCTTGATATCTGCCTGTCCACCGAACGGGTCAACGATTGTCCCAGTGACGTCCATGGCAAGAGCGTTCATCGTGAAGTCACGCCGCTGTAAGTCTTCCTTGATATCCTGAACAAATTGAACCGCAGCAGGTCTGCGATTATCCTGATATTCGGATTCTGTTCGAAATGTGGTCACTTCAAAGTAATAACCGCCTGAACGAACGGTAACCGTACCGTGTTGTAAACCTGTAGGAATACAATCGTCAAACAGTTCCATGACTTGCTCAGGAGAAGCAGATGTCGTGATATCCATATCATCCACAACACGTTCCAGCAATTCGTCACGAACGCAACCACCTACCCAATATGCCTTGTAGCCATGTTTGTTTAATGTTGTGAGTACATTCTCACTTTGCATTGCCATTTCACGATCTACCTGTGTCCATTGAACCACCACATATCACCTCTTCTCTTGCCTGTTGTGGTATGCACAGTATGATTTCGTCAAAGAAATGATTAACCGCAAACCGGCTTCAGATTCGGAACTTCCCTTCCCAACACCCGGTAATATATCTGTTCATATTCATGCCGAATAGCATCATTGCAAAAGTCGTGATGCGCGCGCTGAAGACATGCTTCCCTGAACTCAGCAGCCAAACGATCGTCCGTCAATAAACGGATGGTGTTCTCGGCCATGGATTGTGTATCCCCGATCGCGGATAAATAACCCGTCTTACCATGTAAGACCAGTTCCGGAATTCCTCCGGCCTGTGAACCGATCGTGGGTACGCCACAAGCCATTGCTTCGAGCGCCACAAGTCCGAAACTTTCCTTCTCCGATGGAAGCATCAACACGTCCGCCATGGAGATGACCTGAGCAATGTCATCCTGTTTGCCAAGGAAATGAACTTTATCATTCAAGCCGAGATCATTAATCTTCCATTGCATCTTCGGCAAATCAGGTCCTTCACCAACAAATAACAGTTTGGCAGGAACCTGCTCCTGTACCTGACGGAAGACCTCTACCACATCCTGAGTTCTTTTCACCGGTCGGAAATTGGAGATGTGCATTAATATTTTTTCGTCAGGCGTAGCAAAGTCTCTTCGCAGACTGGCAGCATCCCGCGGATAATATATTCGTTTGTCAATAAAATTATAGGTTAGATCGATTGGACGCTGAATATCCAGCAATTCGACCGTTTCTCGAATCAAATCTTGTGATACGGCAGTAACTGCGTCACTTTCATTAATGGCTAGACGGATCAGATCCTTCAGAGATTCATCCTGAGCCAGAACCGTAATATCCGTTCCATGTAACGTGGTAACCACTTTAAGGCCGTCCCCTACCATTTGTTTCGCCAGAAAGGCACATACTGCGTGTGGCACGGCATAATGAACATGCAGCAGATCCAGCTGCTGTGACTTAGCCACCTGAGCCATCTTTGTTGCCAGTGACAGGTCATACGGAGGGTAACGGAAAACATAATAATCATTTACTTCAACTTCGTGATAAAAAATATTTTTCTGGAACGTACCCAGTCTGAACGGGATACTGTTGGCAATAAAATGAACCTGATGCCCCTGTTCGGCAAGTAATTTGCCCAGTTCCGTTGCGACAACGCCAGACCCGCCGAGGGACGGATAACAGGTGATGCCGATTTTTAGCTTTTTATCCATCCTGTGGACGCTCCTTTGATCTCCCGCTTCATGCAGGTTGATATAATGCAATGGAATAATGAAACCCTTCGTTTCATTAAACGTAAAATGTGAAATCGCTTATTGGGCACCCGGGCCAAATTGATGAACCACGTAAGGTGTAATTGTAGCAAAACCTTCTGCAAACGGGATGAGACTGCGTTGTCCGAGCAAGGAATCGCGGGCTCTTACACGATCAATATACCCTTGATTCAATGGCGTTGAGACCGCTCCGTCTCCCAGTTCGAATTGGGAACGATAAGAGAGCAATGATGCTTCTTTTTGCTCATAGTGTTCCGTAATATCAACAATCAAATCCGTAGGCCCGATGTCATTAATAAAGTAAAAATAAAGTTCCTTCACCTGCACGGCAGGCATGTCCGGCAAGTAGTTGCGAAGCTTGGCGTTAAATACAGCCTCCTGCACAAGCTTACTGCAATTGACATGATCCGGATGACGATCTTCCCAATACGGAGCAAACACCATCCGAGGGGCATGACGCCGTATCTCAGCCGTCACCGCCTGTACATGTTCAGGCGTAAGATATAAGCCACGATCAGGAAGCCCCAGATTCGTTCGACACGAAAGACCGAGGACGCGGGAGGCTTGCTCCGCTTCCTCGGTTCTGCGCTCTACTGTTCCGTTGGAAGACATCTCAGCACGAGTCAGATCACACACGCCTACTTTCAAGCCGGCAGCGGTATGTTTGGCAATCGTTCCACCCATACCAATCTCCGCATCGTCTGCATGTGCTCCAAAGATGAGAATATCCAGACTCATTCGGAATCACCCGAATTCAATCCAGCCTCCGGCTTGTATTTATGTACCAGCTCTCTCCAGGCAAAATCGCCACGATCCAGAGCCTTGACCAGAATCTCAGCGGTTGCGATATTGGTGGCAAGTGGAATACCCTGCACATCACAAAGACGTAGCAACGCATTAATATCCGGCTCGTGAGGTTGTGCCATCAGTGGATCGCGCAGGAAAATAATCAGATCCATCTCATTTTGCGCAACCAAAGCTCCAATCTGTTGATCTCCGCCCAATGGGCCTGATTCGAATCGATGAATCTTCAGCGACGTTCCTTCCATAATACGAAGGCCTGTTGTTCCTGTAGAATATAATTGATGGTCCGTAAAAACAGGCTCATATGCCGTCACGAAGTTAACCATCTCTTCTTTTTTACGATCATGGGCGATAAATGCTATTTTCAACATGACAATCTCCTTTAGTCGATAAAGTGGTCAAATCCGTAGATCATTCCTGTATACTCCATAACCTTTTGCACACCAATCTTAACACCAGGCATATAACCTGCGCGCTCGTAGGAGTCATGCCGAATTTTAAGTGACTGTCCATAATCTCCGAAAACAACTTCCTGCTGCGCGAATACACCAGGCAATCGTACACTGTGAATTCGGAAGCCATTGTAATACCCGCCGCGTGATCCTTCAATCGTTTCTTCTTCATTCGGATTACCTTGACGAAGTTCTTCCCGATTGGCAGCAATCAGTTCTGCTGTTTTGATCGCAGTTCCTGAAGGAGCATCCAGCTTCTGATCTCCGTGATATTCGATGATCTCCACATTTGGCATATGTTTGGCAGCCTGTGCTGCGAATCGCATCATCAAAATGGCACCAATCGAGAAGTTAGGGGCAATAAGCCCTCCAATTCCTTTGTCCTGGCACTGCTTGTCCAACTGTTCGATCTGCTCCGGCGTGAAGCCAGTAACACCCATGACAGGTCTGACTCCATGACGGATCGCGATCTCAGTATGTGCAAACGCAAATTGTGGTACTGTAAAATCAACCATAACCTGAGGTTTTGTTTCGGCAAAAGCCATTTCGATATCATCAGTCACCAGCACCCCACACTCTGGCAAACCAACAAGGGTTCCTGCATCCGTGCCTGCTCCGGAGCGGTTGACAGCCGCTGCAAGCTCCAATTCCGGGTCCTGAAGTACCAATTTCACAACTTCACGGCCCATACGGCCAGCCGCTCCGATCACGGCAAC
This sequence comes from Paenibacillus sp. FSL M7-1414, assembly GCF_038003195.1. Lineage (NCBI taxonomy): Bacteria > Bacillati > Bacillota > Bacilli > Caryophanales > Paenibacillaceae > Paenibacillus > Paenibacillus sp. FSL M7-1414. Next base: position 4,307,487 of record NZ_JBBOOS010000001.1, read on the forward strand.
TCTGATTACTTCACTCATATTGACTGCATCTCCTCACTATGTTGGATCATATCGTAGAATCCATTTCAACTCGAAAGAAATCTTTGCAAAATGAATTCTTATTGGATGGATTTCATACGTTGCTTGATTTCCTGTAACATCTGATGCAGTTGCCCATTCTGCGGATCCAGCAAAATTGCCTCACGCAGCGCCTGAATTGCATAGTCAAATTCATTCAAATCACTGTAAGCCAGCGCAAGCATAACATGAGCTTCCACTGAGAGCGGATCAAGTTTGACCGCTTCTTGCAGAAGCGTAGACGCTTCCACATAGCGCTCTTGTGTTGCAATACCGGCCTGCTCCAACAGCAACTTCGCTCTGGAGGTCAATTGTTTTGCTTCCAACGTCTGCAGATGCAAAATATACTCTTCTGTTCCTGGCGACAATTCAACCGACTTGCGCGCATATTCAAGCGCTGGAACCAGATGTTTGCTGCGGGCGTGTGTAATGGAACAGCGATAATATAACTCCGCATGTTTTGGATGAGCGTGAATGGCTGACTCGAACCAACGAATCGCCTGCTCAAAATCATTTTGCAATATACAGCGGTAAGCCTGCTGCATATATTCTTCCGGTTTCATCATTAAGCTGACCCTCCCCGATCGGGTGATGGTACAGCATATGTAATCTACGCCTAATCGGTGTTTTTGGGAGTCCACCGATTGGCATCGCGGGTGTTAAATTTATGCATGACTTTATCGTGCGCCTCAGCCAGATCAATTCCCAGTGAGTTCGCAAAACAAATCGTGATAAATAAAATATCTCCAAGCTCAAGTTCAATGGAATTGGCTGCTTCGGAAGATTTCTTCGGCTTCTCGCCGAATTCATGATTCACTTCCCTGGCGAGCTCCCCAACCTCTTCAGACATCCGGGCCAACATGGCCAGAGGACTGAAATACCCCTCCTTGAACTGGGAGATATACTGATCAACCTCACGCTGCATTTCTGCGATGCTTTTCTCCATGAGAACGGATTCTCCTTTGAAATGATGTCGTATTTGTTCCTAATAATATCAGTTATTTAGATTCACTTCCACCATCATCAGCGACAAATCATTTTTAAAGAATCAATAAACAGGTATACTAGATGGGAATGATTGCTTCTTCATTCTAATTTATCTACAGCGAGGGATCTTATGAGCACTGCCAAAACCTGGATACAAGTTAAACTGGTTCTTCCCATCGTACTGGGTACAGCCTTATATGCCTTTGGGCTCCTCTATTTCATTATCCCCAACCAGCTTATGGAAGGTGGCCTCACCGGGGTTACGGTGCTGATTAATTACGCTTTTGGCATCTCACCTTCACTTACAACCTTGATTCTGAATGTTCCCCTCTTTCTGATTGGGCTCAAAATTTTGGGCGGCAGACAGATGATCTATACGGGTATCGGAATCGGGGCACTGACCGTTTTTCTATGGTTGTTTGAGAAGTTGATTCATATGGGCTGGATTGAACCATTACATACCGAGAATGACCTCCTGCTCGCAGCCCTATATGCAGGTGTCACCCTCGGAGCCGGCCTTGGCATTGTATTCCGTTGGGGCGGAACGACGGGCGGTTCAGACATCATTGCCCGTATTCTCAACCGCAAGTATGGATGGAGCATGGGCCGAGTATTACTGGGCATCGACTTCGTCATTATCGGGCTCTCTCTCATCTACATCCCCAAAGAAAAAATTCTGTATACGCTTGTAGCTGTATTCATCGCCTCTAAAGTCATCGACTTTATTCAGGAAGGTGCATATTCTGCCCGGGCATTTATGATCATTAGTGACCATGCACCCGAGATTGCGGACCAGATCACACGGGATATGGATCGGGGCGTGACCCTCATTCCAGCCATTGGCGCGTACTCTAAACAGGCCAAACACATGGCCTACTGCGTGATCTCCAGGCAAGAGTTCAGGAGATTGCAGACCATTGTACGTTCCATTGACCCGAGAGCTTTTGTCATCATCAGCGATGTTCACGATGTACATGGCGAAGGTTTCAAAGAAAGCTGATATAACACAGAAACTACAAGAAAACCTCTTTTTACATGAAGAGCCGTTAGCGTGGCTGTTCATGTGGAAAGAGGTCTTTTTTTATATACCACTTATAGACCAGGATCCATCAAGTTCATATCCCATTAGCGCCGAAAAGGAAAAATCCCTTGTTGCTGCGCACGATACTTACGGTATCCGGCGTAACTTAACGTTGCCACAATGACCGAACTAATGAGCAGCCCGGCTGCCCTGCGATCAGGACCCTGTACAAACGGTACAAAGGCACTCTCGTCCTTCTCGCGACCAAACAACTTGTTCACCAGTTCCTCCCCATGGCCAACCATGCTCTTTAATTGAGCCAGATCAGGTTGCTTGGCAGCGGTAAGCCCTTTGGTATGAGATAACCAGGCGTCCATCTGAGCAATTTCATACGGTTCACGGCGAATCAGTGCGGCAGGACGAATCGTCTCATAATGCTCCTCCAGAACGGTATAGCGGTTTGCCAGTACGGCCGCAGTTTGCCCTTGATTTGTAGCAGCGGATAAAGCGTCCAGATCGTTTTTCACGATTTTATAATACTGAAGCCATAAAGGCTTGGTTGGATTCGCGAGACTATCTGCTGCAAGTCTGAGTTTGGCTGAGGACTGCTGAAGAGAAGCATCGTCATTTTTCACCTTCACAACGGCTTGTTTCACTTCAACTATGGTTTCGGACAAGGCGTGTATGCCCTCGACTGTTGTTTGTCCCTCAAAGGAGATATGCTCCAGACTTTTACTGATACGCAGAATGCTTCCTCGCACTTCTTCAATATTATTCTCGAGCGCCTGACGATACAATATAGCTGCTTCCTCATTCAGTTGTGCAATTGAATTGCTTGTGGACACTTGCTGATCTGAATTCGAATTCAATGCTTCACTTTGCGCGGATACACGATATGCTAAGTTCGTCCACAGCATTAGAGCCATGAACGATACCACCAGTAAGCCAGTTTTGATCCCAAACGTTCTCTTCATGGACATCCCTCCCACCACCAATGTATGGCGGGGGACAGTTCATTAGAACAAGCTCAAGATCGGATATCAGGTTCGTTTCGCCTGTCTTAAGGCCAGCCACGCGCACAGAATGCTTACCAGTGTCAGTCCGAATGTGAAATTACGCACACCATCTACATGATCATAGAGGGATGCGGGTAACCAAGGGTAAATATCATATGTATAATCCATCGTATCGTTCAACAGCGTCCAAAGACCTGCAACGACAAGGGAAGCCCAGCGGAAGCCGAAAAAGCGTACAAAAATTAGAGCTTCTATGGCCATCGCACTATGCGAAGCAATCAACATCCAGTCTTGCCAGTGCTGTGTACCACCTTGCATCCAGCCAGCGAAAATAATGGACACCGCCCACACGCCATATTTCACAGATGTGACCACGGCAAGCGCCTGAATCAAATGTCCGATCCGTTTGATAATGATGGACCGCGGTGGGTACAACACCCATAACAACGCTAAAGTAAAAAACAAACTCGCTGTTGGGCTATCCGGCACAAATACGATCTGCCACACCGGCTGCTCAGCCAGCGTCAATTTCATTTGCTCTCCGTACCAGATGTATCCGTATACCGTTCCTACCGCATTACACCAAAATAATAGCCACAGGAAATAACGATTGGTTAGAAATTCTCTACTCCAGAAATACGATAAAGCCACATTCCCTGCCCCTTCCTTCATCAATATTGTGCACGATACAGTGCTGTCCAAAAAAACACTTCAAAAAAACCTGACCGCATAAACGATCAGGTTTCATTGGTTATTTCGATTTTACTGTTCTGCTTTCTGTTTCGCAAGCCATTCGGTCAGATGAGTAATCTCTTCATCCGTAACACCTTGAGCAATAGCATTATTATACTGAGGCTGCATTGCATTGTAGCCTTCTTTGATAATGGTCAGAATCTCTTCCTGGCTGTGCTTGTCACCTATGCCTCGAAGCGAAGGTCCAGTTGCGCCCTTCATATCAGCCGCATGGCAGCCAATACATCCAGCCTTCTTGTACGTTTCCATTGCAGGATCATCCTGTTCCACGATCGCAACTTCTTCTTGCTGTCCAGGTGCATTGGAAACGGGTGGGAGCCCCTGTTCACGCCTCTCAAGCGCTTCTTCTTCACGTTGAATATGTTCAGGCTTCTGTCCACTTGCTTCCAACTCATGCTCGTAGTGCGTCCACGCTACATTTGTCAGGTAGAATACAGAAATGACCGACAAAATCATCAGTGATGAAGCAATTGGGCGTTTATAGAAACGCCGCTCCTTGCCTGTATCCAGGAATGGTGCCAGTAGCAAAGCTCCAAAAGCAACTCCGCTGACCCCCAGTACCCCGAGCAGAACGTAATCGCCCGATGCGTATGGATACTTCAAGTACTGATACAGAAAAAGGAAGTACCAGTCCGGCATAGGAATTACGGATGCGCTCGGATTGGCCGGATAGCCTAAAGGTGCAGGTTCTGAGATCGTGAGAACCAGAATCCCCACCAATACAACGACACCAACCATCCATTCTTTCAGCAGGAAGTTGGGGATAAAGGCTTCTGATTTGCCGGGATACGCCGTGTAATCAGGAGGGGTAATGAAACCCGCCCCTTTACGGACCCGTGAATCACCGACAAAGATAACCTTTTCCTCATCATCCTTCTTATGTCCGTGAGCCATTGCGATTCCTCCCTTCTCAGTTTATAGTGGTCCCGAAATGCCCTGTCTGCGGATCATGATAAAGTGTCCGACCAGAAGCACCAGAAGCACAGCGGGGAGGAAGAATACGTGCAAGGCAAAGAATCGGGTTAGTGTCTGTGCACCAACAATCGTACCGCCTTGCAGGAATTCTTTAATAATCGGTCCCAGCCAAGGAACCGTATTGGCAATCTCCAGTGTTACTTTTGTTGCAAAATAGGCTTTGTTATCCCATGGCAACAAGTACCCTGTCAGCCCCAGGCCCAACATGACGAAAAAGATCAGCATGCCAACAACCCAGTTCATTTCACGCGGTGCCTTGTAAGAGCCTGTAAAGAACACACGCATCGTATGTAAGAACATCATTACGATAACCAGACTGGCTCCCCAGTGGTGCATGCCGCGAACAATTTGGCCGAAGGCTACTTTGGTCTGCAGGTACTCCACACTAGCGTAGGCATTGATAATATCAGGTACATAATACATGGTCAGGAACATGCCTGACAGAATCTGAATAACAGTAATAAAGAACGTCAATCCACCAAAGCAGTACACGAATGCGGAAAAGTGATGAGCCGGATTTACATGCTCTGGAACTTCATGATCCGCAACGTCCCGCCAGATTGGCGTGATGTCAAGACGCTCGTCAATCCAGTCATAGACATTTTTAAACATCTGCGTTCACGCCTCCTAATTCACTCGGGTGTTCGGAACAATGTCGCCCAGATATACCCAACCCTGCTCTTCCTTGACTACGTACTCATCCAGCGGTTTGGGGGCTACGGCAAGATTCTTCCCTTCCTTGTCATAGTGCGCGCCATGGCAGGGGCAATGATACTCGTCAGGGTATTGCTTGTCACTATTCCAGCCTACTGTACATCCCAGATGTTTACATATAGGTGAGAGTGCATAAATTTTACCCTGCTCGTCTTTGCGAATCCACGCCACTAACGATGCATTACTCAGATACCAACCATCCTGTTGTTTAAGTTCAAAGGTGAATTCTTGAGGCTCATTCGTAATTTTGCTGATTTCAGCTACTTTGACAGAGGTGCCTTCTCCCTTATGTTGCAAAATCGGGTCCACCGCAAAACGGACCATAGGAAGGATTGCACCGGCGGCCATGTAGGCTGTAGCTCCACCAAGCGTGTACGTCAAAAACTGCCTGCGTGACATCTCCATGCGGCTTGGCAATTTCAATGAAGCTTCGTGGTCATGCTCACTGCTCATACTGTCTCCAACCCCCTTTTTCAGCCAACTCTCTCAAACGTTTTCATTTTCATAAATTCCACGACTTACTAGAACATACATAATCATATAGTAGCCCTAGAACACCGTCAAGAATTTGTCACACATTTTTAAGGTTCAATTGTAAGCGTTATTAAAAAATTGTTGTAAAATTGTCACATTTGTCGCTAAAAACTATTTTTTCCACAACTCTCGTATCTTTTCCCCTATAAATCTCGCAATCCCTTCTTCTCCGACCTCATGAGTTAAGACGGACCGACTCAAAACCAGATCAGCAGCTGGAATTTCCATGCCATCCAAATGACCATCCGATGACATAATAACCACATATTTGAATCCTGAGGATTTAAGCTGTTCGGACAAGGAATTTAATGTCATTGACAATTCCGAATTAGCATAATGAAAGGCTGGATAAGTCATGATTCTCCCTTTGAAAGGAATTTCGACCAGATCCAGAAAATCTCTCAGCCGCTCCAACGCCTCGGTAGCTTCAACTGGCGACTGCTCACCGCTAAGAGCTGTGTATGGAATAAGGCATGTATCCAGATAGAGTTGCAGTTCAGCCCAGCTGTCTTGAGTCATCTCACTGAATTTCAATTCCCTATATCCCCTCTCTATCCATTTTATTCCCATATTATATATGACTATATCTTATAAATCCAGACATTCATTTCGGAATTACACATATCAAAAAAAGGAAACACGCATCTGCGCATTCCCTTTTATCTCAGAAAGGAACTATTTTGCTAATCAGTTTATGGTCCTCAGTTCATCCGTCAGACTCCGGAAAGCTACTTCGTCTCCGGTAGCTAACGCTTTATCGATTTCCAAATAGAGCTTCTCGCTGCGCTGTTTGCGAAGCGCTTCGTCCCAAACCATCTCAGCTGCCAGCCCCAACATGACTTCATACGTAACTTTCATTTTATCCAATAGGATGCACCTCCAAAACGGATTTAAGAGCTCCTATATTCTTTTCCTTTGGTAACATAACCCAGTGAAGTTCTGGACATCCGCTCCAGATCGGCATCAGTCAGCTCACGTATCACTTTGGCAGGTGTCCCCAAAGCAAGAGTATAGGGCGGAATTTTACTATTCTCAGTAACAACAGAACCGGCTCCAATCAGCGTATATTCGCCAATATCGGCTCCATTCAGCAGAATGGCTCCCATGCCGATTAATGATCCTGTTCCAATACAACAACCATGAATGATCGCTGTATGTCCTACTGAGACATCATCTCCCACAATCAAAGGTTGATCAGTATTGACATGACCGACAACGTTATCTTGAATATTACAGCGCTTTCCAATGATAATAGGAGCCAAATCAGCCCGCAGGACTGCATTGAACCAGACGGAAGACTCTTCTCCCATTCTCAAATCACCGATCAGTTTTGCACCTTCAGCCATATATACCGAAGGATGTAACTGAGGTTGTAGACCTTTGTATGGAATTATCATTATTATCACTCCTTAATTTGGGAGTGATTTTAGCAACTTGTCCTTCACTTGTCAAACATAATAGGCGTAATGTCTCCTGAGATGGAGCGACAGGATGCAGCAAGACGTGTGCCCCAGGCTGTCATTTGTATAGTCCTGCCTTCCTCATGTTCCCCAATACGGACCATGCCAAGATGCAACATCATTTTAACAATTCTGTTATCATAAATGGCCTCGGCCGTATCATAGTAAAACGGCTGAATGAACGGACCGATCTGACGAAACAGCGACTCGGCGGTTGACCATTCTTGGGCACATTCGCCTGTCCAATACACAATAGAGGACAGATTGGGAATAGCACCTTTATACAATCTTAACCAAAACCTAAATAGCTGTATCATTTCGGCTGTTTTCTCAGCTCCCAGCTTGTCTTCTCCAGCTGGTGATAACTTCAGCGTGCCTTGCTCCTCACGAACCAGCCGATGGTGAAATGCATAGTCGTAGAGAAGTGCGAAACGATCCGGGTAATCCTTGAAGGAACGGCCATATCCGAATCTCCATCCACCTTTGCCCACCAATTCCTCACTAATGTGTAGATGCTCCATAATCTGCTGTTGAGAGCGACGGTACATCATGCCTTCAGCGTTAAGGGCAATTTCGTGTTGCTGGACAAACTGCAGGAACAACTTGAGATCATCCGCTAAGAGATGATACTCATCCCGATACATGGGTGGCTCCGTTGTTTTGGTTATCCCTGCTCGCAGATGTGTGGATAACACATCCCTGAATCTTAATTTCAGATCCTGGGGTACCTGATACAAATACCTGGTCTGCTGCGTTGTCCCATTGAACAACCATCCACTCTTATTGAAGCGAACGATGAGATCACGTGGACTCGCGCCAGCCTCACTCTCCTTTTTGTCCATCGATTGACGGGCTATGGCAATGAGTTCTTCCATACCATAATACTGGCGAGGATCAAACAACAAGTTGTTCAAAAAGCGCTGATCTGCTTGATTCAGTTGACGTACCTGCTGCTCAAAAAAGGGTCTGCTGCCCAATGTAGTGAGAATACTCTGGATGAGTTCATGTTTGGAATTGGGCTTGCATTCACATTGGTAATAGTCTGCTATTCGATTAAGCTGGCCAATATCGGCAAAAGTAAGCATATCCGCTAGATTCATGGGTCCATCGCCTCGCCCGTTAACTACTTCGACTACTGATTCAGAGCCTGAAATAGTTTGGTTTTGTAAACATCGTTGACGGAATTCCCATAATCTAAACCTCTTTTTGGAAATCTTTTATGTTTTAAACCATACTATGCCCCGAGTTGGTCAATCAGAAGAAAAATGAGAGGTTTGAAATCATATACAGTCTTTATTTCCCCATAAAACGCAAAAAAAACAACCCAAGTTGGATTACTCAGGTTGTTTCGCTGTGTCCAAAGACAGATGTCGTGTGCAATTATATAACAGTGGACTCCAGTCATCACGTTCCTTTTCCAGGATCGTCAGTGACAGGTTTCCAATCCGTTCTGTATACCGATCTTTAAACAAAGCTGTTAAAAGGTTGGCTAAGAAAGCTCCGTGAGTGACAATGAGTACGTTTTGGTCAGAATAGGCCGACCATAGATCTTCCAGAAACGCCAGTGCACGAATCTGGATATCCGCTATCTGCTCCTGTCCCAAGTCTAATGTCTCCCAGGCTTGGCCCCAACGGGCAACCCGTTCTTCTGAAGTCAGACCTTCAATCTGACCAAAAGCCCTTTCTTTCAACCGTGCGTCTGGCTTGAGCAAAGGTACATTCAACAGCTTGGAGATAATCTCCCCTGTTTCCTGTGCCCGCGATAATCCACTTGTGATGATATAGTCCCATTGGTATTCTTCCGTCAGCAGACGTCTTCCCAGGCGCTCTGCCTGTTCACGACCTTCTCCATTCAGAGGAATATCCGTCTGACCCTGTATACGGCCCGCCGCATTCCAGTCTGTAAGACCGTGACGAATAAGCCCGATTCGCACTTACATCCCTCATTTCTCCACACGGCGAACGAAAGGTTATTACCTATGCACTCGCACCTTGTTTGCGTTTATTCGTTGTTCGATGCATACGTCCAAGAGAAAATAACGCCATTCCTATTGCAAGTAAAGAGAGGGCCATCCAATACTGCGGATAAGCAGGTCCCATGCTCACAACAAAAGGTTCTATGATACTTCCTCTGTCCGCTCCAGTCATGTTGTACTGATACATTCCAGAGGACGATGGTCCGCTTCCGGCAACCCCTGTCTCCAGGATACCCGTAGTAACAACTTTGGTTTGCTCAGCTTCTGATACATCTGGCTTAAACATTGCCATATACAGAAAGCTGCATAAAAAAATAGCCAGGAACGCGGCAATCCACAAAGACATATGCTTGCGGATCACAGCAGAGAAACGATTAACCTTTACCTCTTCCGGCAGTAACCATGGAGACTCCGCGTAGATCCGGTCCATAACGTTACGGTTCACTCTCTCTGCTTGTTGTTCTGTCACTGGAACCGGAATGCTGTGCAGCAAGATCTGAGCTTCTTCCCAGACCTCAAACTGCTCGGAGCACTCTTCACAACCAGCGAGATGAGCATGAAATGCAATCCGCTGAGGATGAGTTTCCGGCAAGTCCCAGACCAGTGCAAACAGTTCCTGGGCTTCATTGCAATTCATCGGTTCTTCATCCCTTCATATGGCTCGTACACCGGTTCGAAGAAATAAGGTTCCAATTGAGTTTTTACGCTTGATCTTGCTCTGAATAATAGCGATTTCACAGAACTGACGCTCTGCCCAAGAATATTCGCAATCTCTTGGTAGTCTAGTTGATCATACTCACGGAGTATAATCGCAGAACGCTGCTTCTCCGGCAAATTGTTAATCGCATCCCTAACCAGCATCACCCGCTCGCTGCGTAGTACAGCATACTCCGGTGTATTCTCCGAAGGAGCAACGGGAACAATCCCGCTCTCTTCAAGTGGGACATTTCCGCTACGCTGTTTGCGAAGCTCACTCAGTACCGTATTTCTCGCAATGGTATATAACCATGTTGAGAATGAGGCATCCACCTCACGGAAAGAGTGCAGACTGCGGAACGCCTTATAGAAAGTCTCAGAACAGAGATCTTCCGCAAGCAGCTCCATATTGGAACTTTTCAACATATGATATACGAAAGCCAGTATTTTACGCTGATAACGACTCATCAGCTCGGAATATAACTCCAGGTTACCTTCCTTGATCTCTCGAATCAACTGGGAATCCGTCATTTGAGTGCGACCCCTCCTCGCCCATCCATGTGCTTCTCCCCGTTCGACTCTATCCATGTATTACCGAACAGGCACAAAAAAGTTGCGGTTCTCACCGCATATAAAAAGCGTTCAGCGCCATAACTGGCCTTCCCGCCAAATTCCCCTATGTAATGGCAATTTCCCCAACGTTTCTACATTAACAGTATTTATTGTACAACGGTCTGCATCATCCTGGCAAATCCATTGGCATCCACAAAACCCGACCTGTCATTCATATGCGGTCATTTTCACGTTCATGACTTCATTTTGAGCCTTTTTGGTAACCCTTGCTTATATAGACGGACGACATACCGAAAAGGTTACAAAAATGTGATATTTATTGGATCTAAGGTATCCTAACAGATTAAGGAGGGAGATGTAAATAGAGGATGTAAGTCCAAGTGTAATTATTAACATATCAATGCCTTTCCCAAAACTTTTTAAGACAAAAAAAAAGACCGCTTACATAAGCGGCCATTGCTCACGTGGAGCAATACAGTTATTGGATAGGAGTGGAGAGAAACCATACTGTACCCTTATTATATGTATACGTTTTCATTTTGTCAACACTTTCAGTAAAATTGTTTGAATTAATTATATCTTTCGGTAAATCAGGATAATACATCCTTTTTTTCTGTGACTGAAAATCAAATAACCACTCCAATATAACCTCACAAAAAAGAGGGCTTTCGCCCTCTTTCTCGTCTTATATCCACACTTGATAGCCTAAGGAATCCAATAACGTCTTGGCTCGTTCCATATCTTCTTCCTGACGGAAAGACAGACGCATAATGCCCGGCACATCCACCCGGTTTTCGATAATCTCCAAGTTGCTCAAGTTGATATCATTCGCCCCAAGCTCAGTTGCAATCTTACCGATCATACCCGGTGCATCCTGAACATCAGTATATAGATCAAATAACGGCGAAATCATGCCTTTGCGTCGTTCTGGTAATATACTGCGGAACTCGCGGGCCTGACGGAATGCCTCCTCTATACCTTCACCGTTCTTATGTTCCAGCATATCCGTAAAGGCCGTCATCTGGCTATTCCAGTCCTTAAGCAAGCCCAGCAGTACATCACGGTTGCTAAGCAAGATATCTCTCCACACAATCGCATCACTGGACGCAATCCGGGTAATATCCCGAAAACCGCCTGCAGCCAGCATTTTATACAGTGGATTCGACTCATTATATTCACGTACCTGATTCACCAGCGCAACAGCAATAACATGTGGCAGATGACTAATCGCCCCCACGATGTCATCGTGCAGCAGAGGCTCCACACGCACGATCTGTGCCCGCGTATACGCAAGCAGCTCAGACAACCTGCTGTAGGCTTCCTCAGGTACATGTTCTGAAGGGGTTAAGACATAGTATGCATTCTCAAATAACACGGCTGAGGCCGCATCTACGCCTGCACGCTCCGACCCCGCCATAGGGTGACCACCAATGAAATAAGCGTCAGTCAACCGCACATGCTCGGCACAAGCGGCAATGGAAGCTTTAGTGCTTCCTACGTCCGTGATGATACATCCTTTTTTCAATGGCAGCTTGGAGAGCTTTTCGAAATAGGATTCTAGCAAACCTACGGGAACGCACAAAAAAATAAAGTCGGCATCCTCTACCGCTTCTTCCAGAGAGAGCGTAGCATCATCCACTACACCGCTCGCTATGTACTTGTCCTTCAGTTCATCCAAGTGGGCGTAGCCCATCACGGTTACACCTGGCTTGCCTTTGAAGCAGAGCGACAGTGAACCGCCGATGAGTCCTACACCAATCATTGCAATTTTTAGTTTCATGGGTCCTCACTCTTTCATCGCCAGTATTAAGGGCGTGCTACCGCCTTCTCAGCCAGCGTGTTCTCCAGTGCCGTGACAAATGCACGGTTCTGTTCTGATGTTCCGACGGACACACGAATGTAAGTTGGGTATACGTGGAATCCTGAGCGAACGATAATGCCTTGTTTGAGCAAGGATTGGAACGCATTTGCCGAAGGCATATTCAGGTCAACCATAATGAAATTACCCTGTGAAGGGAAATACGACAATCCGAGCCGTGTAAATTCATTTTGCAGGTAATCCCGATCCGTTGCATTCCGCTTCGAGCACTCTTGAACAAAATCCTGATCCAGTAGTGCAGCTTTTGCCGCAACCTGTCCAAAACGGGAAGTGTTAAACGGTTCACGTACACGGTTAATCAAATCAATAATTTCGGGACGTGCAATACCATATCCGATCCGAAGCGAAGCCAAACCGTAAATTTTGGAGAATGTCCGCAGGATGACCAAGTTCGGATACCGTTCGATCAATGGTATACTTTGCGGGTATGCTTCATCGGTTACGAATTCATAATAAGCTTCGTCCAATATGACCATCACATGAGCAGGCACACGGTCCATAAAGGCTGTAAGTTCCTGCTCGGAGATAATCGTACCTGTCGGATTATTTGGATTACACACCCATACTGCTTTGGTTTTGTCGTTAATTTGCGCGAGCATCGCGCTCAGATCATGCGTGCCATCTTTCAGAGGCACTTCGATGGACACGGCACCCTCAATATCTGCATTGCTTTTATATACAGAAAATGTTTGATCTGCCATGATGGTCTCGTCACCCGGCAAGAAGAAAGCTCTCGTGATCAAAGCAATAATCTCATCGGAACCACAACCAAATATTAAGTTGTTCCGTTCAACGCCAAGATGCTTGGCAAGAACTCCCGTCAGCTCAACCGAGCTACCGTCTGGGTATATGCTTATATTCGTCATTTCTCTCGTAATGGCTTCCAGGGCGGCAGGAGAACTGCCGTACGGGTTTTCGTTGGAGGCCAGCTTGATGACTTGTTCAAGCCCCAGTTCACGTTTCACTTCTTCAATCGGTTTGCCCGGTTGGTACACAGGCAGATTGACAATCTGGGATTTCGGTTTCAACCCGACCGCCTCCTGTTATTGAAATAATGTTAGACACGAATCAGCGTGCACCTCATGTGTCCAAAAGATGTCCTTCAGGACATCTCTATCCCTTTAATTGTGCCACAAAGTTGCGAATTTGCAACAGTCCCGCTGCACGCGTATCCGGATTTTCAAGCAGAGGAATCGCATCTTCCACCTGACGAACAATGGCACTACCTACAACAACGCCATCGCAGATGCGGGAGAAATGTGCCACCTGCTCATGACTGGAGATACCAAAGCCTACCGCTACAGGAAGGTCTGTCAGACTTTTCACCGTCTCAATAAAGCTCTCTACGCCATCAAAGAAAGAAGCTCTCTCTCCGGTTACCCCAAGGGATGATACACAATAGATAAAGCCCCTCGCGCCCGTTACAATCCGCTCAATCCGGGCATTAGATGTAGGTGCAACAAGCGGCACCAGATGCACACCAGCACGATTTGCGCGTTCTCGCATCTCTTCCGCTTCCTCAATCGGCAGGTCCGGAATGATCATGCCACTAATATCGTGTTTGACCAATTCATCAAAGAATACATCCAGGCCTGTCTGCAATACCGGATTATAATAGGTGAACAGAACAAACGGCAGTTTCACACCTGCCTTACGAGCTTTTGCAGCGGTTTCCATCACAGTACGAATGGTAATCTGGCTTTTCAGCGCACGTTCGGAAGCGCGCTGAATGACTGGGCCATCTGCAAGCGGATCGGAATAGGGAACACCCAGTTCCAAAATATCCGCTCCAGCCTGTTCAAGCTCCTTGATGATATCAATCGTTGTATCCACATCCGGGTCTCCCACGGTTAAAAATGGAATAAGTGCCGTGCGATTCTGTTCCTTCAATTGCTGGAAGGTCTGGTCCATCAGATTCATCCCAAGTCACCTCCCGTGTATTTCATGATCGATTCAACATCCTTGTCTCCACGTCCCGACAGACAAATGACTACAATATCATTTGCTGTAAGTTCAGGCGCCAGTTTGACAACTTGGGCAACCGCATGTGCAGACTCCAGAGCAGGAATGATTCCCTCCGTCCGACATAGGAGTTGCAGGGCATCCAGTGCTTCCTGATCCGTGATCGGTACATATTTTGCCCGTTCAATATCCTTGAGATAGGAATGCTCCGGACCAACACCCGGATAATCAAGTCCGGCCGAGATGGAATGCGCTGGCTGAACCTGTCCATACTCATCCTGCAACAGGTAACTCATAGATCCCTGGAATACACCATGCGTACCTTTGGTCATCGTTGCAGCGTGATACTCGGTTTCGACCCCTTTGCCTGCGGCTTCAACACCAACAAGCTTCACATCCTGATCACCGATAAATGGATAGAACATACCGATCGCATTACTTCCTCCACCAACAGCGGCTACAATTACATCCGGCAAACGCCCTTCGATCTCCTGAATCTGACGACGGGTCTCATCACCAATCACACGTTGGAAATTCCGCACCATCATCGGATATGGATGAGGACCAACCACTGATCCGAGCACATAGAACGTATCCTCTACATTGCTGACCCAGTAGCGAAGTGCTTCATTACCAGCATCCTTCAGTGTCCGTGTTCCGGACGTCACCGGAATTACTTCTGCTCCGAGCAGCTTCATCCGAAATACGTTTAACTGCTGACGCTCTGTATCTTCTTCGCCCATAAATACTTTGCATTCCAGTCCAAGCAATGCGGCTACGGTTGCGGTCGCAACGCCATGTTGACCTGCACCCGTTTCGGCAATAACTTTCTTTTTGCCCATCCGTTTGGCAAGCAAACCTTGTCCAATGGCGTTATTAATTTTGTGCGCGCCTGTATGATTGAGATCTTCACGTTTCAGATAAATTTTCGGTCCGCCCAATCGGCGTGACAATTGCTCTGCATGATACAATGGCGTTTCACGTCCAGAATACTCGCTTAGCAGATAGTTCAGTTCCTTGTTAAATTCCTCATCTTCAGAGAAGTGGCTGTATGCCTCCTCCAACTCAATAAGTGCGTTCATTAGTGTCTCAGGTACAAAGCGGCCTCCGAAGTGACCGAAACGCCCGTGTTGATCCGGCAATTGATGTGTCATGCCTGCTTCACCCTTTCTACGAATGCTGTAATTTTGGCAATATCCTTCACACCTTCAGTCTCCACGCCGCTGGATACATCGACGCCGAAAGGTGCATATGTCTGTATTAGTTGTTGTACATTGTCCGGCTGCAACCCTCCTGCAACGAACAGAGCAATTCCGCGACTTTTCGCCCATTCAGCATAGGCAGGGATTCGCTCCCAGGCAAACGTTTTCCCGGAGCCCCCTCCATATAGAGGATCATGGGTATCAAGCAATATCGCATCCACGTATTTATCATAAGTATCAAGAGCCCTTATGGCTGCATCATCAGCTTCCGGTCCCGTTTCATCTTTGGGAAAAGAAAAAACTTTGAACACTGCGGCATTCCACCGCTGCTTCACCTGCTGGCAAAATTCCACAGTCTCCTGTCCATGCAGTTGAATAACATCCAGCTGAGCAATGTCCATAATGTGTTCCAGTTCTTCGAGCGTAGGATTCACAAATACACCCGCAAGCTTCGGCCGATCATAGGTAGACCATTCGAACAACACCGTTCTTAATGCAGCAGCCTGCTCGGGTTCGATTCGGCGGCGTGATTTGGCAAAAACAACACCAATGTAATCCACAGGCAAGTTTATCATCGATTTTAGCACTTCAACGTCCTGAAGTCCACATATTTTTACGGCCGCTGGCAGCGGGTTTCTCAGTTCTGACATACTGTCGCCTGTGCCATCGTGTATGGAAGTATTCATCATTTGGGTCCCATCAGATCATATACAGCCGCCTCGACATCATCCTTGCGCATGAGATGCTCACCTACGAGAATACCATGAACACCGGCCTGGATCAGAGGTACTGTTGATTCTGGTCCGTCAATACCACTTTCGCTAATCAAGGTAACGCCACTTGGAATCAATTCCATCAAATCCAGTGTCGTGTTCAGGCTGGTTTCGAATGTTTTCAAATTACGATTGTTGATGCCCACAAGTGTTGCCTGCGGAATCTCCAATACCTGCTCCAGTTCTGTTCGATCATGGACTTCAATCAAGGCATCCAGCCCCAAACTTTTGGCAAATTCCAGATATTGACGAATCTGTTCAGGTGTCAGAATACTGGCAATCAACAGTATCGCATCCGCACCCAGTAATCTTGCCTCGGCAATCTGTCGTTCATCTATAATAAAATCCTTGCGCAATAGCGGAATGTTCACTGCTTGATGGATAGCCTGCAAGTACTCGTTGCTGCCTTGAAAATACGACACATCTGTTAATACGGAGATGCAGTCTGCACCCGCTCGCTCATAAGCAGCAGCAATCTCAACCGGATGAAAATCCGGACGAATTAACCCTTTGGATGGCGAAGCCTTCTTCACTTCAGCAATAAGGCCGAGTTTGCGATTGCGTCCGCTCGATAGTGCTTGTTCAAACCCCCGAGTTGCGGGTAGTTGTTCGATTTTTTGGATAGCTTCATCCATGCGAAATGTCTGTGCAAGAACTTCAACTTCTTTATGTTTGGTTGCAACGATTCGATCAAGATACATGACTATACGCCTCCGTTGTATGAATTAACTGTTCAAGCTTCCCGGCAGCTTTGCCCGAATCTACCGCTTCTGCGGCAAGTGTCACCCCTTCAGCAATGCTATCTGCAAGACCGGATACATAGATGCACGCTCCGGCGTTCAACAGAACGACATCGCGGTAGGCACTCTGCTCACCCTGGAAGATCCTCTTAATAATTTCGGCATTCTGTGCCGCATCTCCTCCAAGTACCGCTTCAAGCGGGTGCAGAGACAAACCCATATCACGTGGATCAATATCATAGGTGTGCACTTCACCATTGCGAAGTTCAGACACCTGAGTTGGTGCCGAGATACTGATTTCATCCAGACCATCATGGCTGGCCACAACCAACGCTCTTTTGAGACCAAGACGATTCAGTACTTCAGCAATCATCGGCGTCCGGGAACGATCATACAGGCCAAGCAATTGGCGATCTGCTCCCGCAGGATTCGTTAACGGTCCGAGCATATTGAAAATGGTACGAACCCCCAGCTCTTTTCTTGGTCCTGCCGCATGTCGCATGGAAGGGTGATATACTTGGGCAAAACAGAAGCAGATTCCGATATCATCCAGACATTGTCTGGCCTGCTCACCGTTCAGATGGATATTTACACCCAGTGCCTCTAATACATCTGCACTACCCGCTTTGCCTGAAGCTGAACGGTTGCCATGTTTGGCGACCCGAACCGAGACGGCCGAAGCAATGATGGCGGATGCTGTGGAAATGTTGAATTTGTGAATACCCGATCCACCTGTTCCACAAGTGTCCAGCAAGCCGCTGCCATCCGTTAGAATTCGTCCGCCCTGACCACGCATGGCTTCAGCAAAACCGGTGATCTCATCTACCGTTTCACCCTTCATCCGTAGCGCCATCAGCAAACCTCCGATTTGAGCCGGCGTTGCCTCACCTCTCATGATCGAGTACATCAAATCTCTTGCTTCGGCTTGCTCCAGATGGCTGCCCTCTAGAATCTTCGCCAGGCCATTTTTCATGCCTTCCTCACGAGTAATCTCAGCAATAGGGGTTACAGGGTTCTCATTCATTATTGGGTTTATGTTCATCTCCGGTCTCTCCTCTCTCAGTTCTTAGCGGCCGCTGGTGTGACAAAGTAGTCTGCATTCGCCAGTCTCAACGTGCTGTCCTTTTCTTTGGCAGGAAACATTGCTTCTGCTGTTCGAATCGCCTTGAGCAATGCTTTAGCTTTGTTAACCGTTTCCTCATATTCATTCTCAGGCACAGAATCCCATACGATTCCCGCTCCGGCCTGTACATACGCTTTTCCTTTTTTAAAAATAATCGTACGAATCGTAATACAGGAGTCCATGTTACCCGAGAAACCAAGGTATCCGATTGCTCCTGCATAAGCTCCACGTGCCTCTTTCTCCAGTTCCGCGATAATCTCCATTGCACGCAGTTTCGGTGCTCCGGATACAGTACCCGCTGGCAAGCAAGAGAGGAATGCATCGAAGAAATCCTTATCTTCTCTAAGCTCGCCCGTAACGTTGGATACCATGTGCATAACGTGAGAATACCGTTCAATCTCCATGAACATGTCACACTTCACACTGCCGAAACTGGATACCCGGCCCAGATCGTTACGCCCCAGATCAACCAGCATCAGATGCTCCGCGCGTTCCTTCTCATCCTGGAGCAGATCAGCAGCGAGTGCACGATCTTCCGCTTCTGTTGCCCCTCTTGGACGTGTACCTGCAATCGGTCGTGTCTCCACACGATTCCCGTCCACCTTGACCAGCGCTTCTGGCGAAGTACCCACGATAATCTCATCATCCATTTTGAGGTAGTACATATAAGGTGATGGATTCAGGGTCCGAAGCACACGATACACGTGAAGCGGAGAAACTTCCGTATCAATGTGGAAACGCTGGGATAATACCACTTGAAAAATATCACCTGCGCGAATGTAATCTTTGGCTTGCTCCACATTACCGATAAACTGCTCTTTCGTGAGGTTGGAGCGAATATCCCCCAGTTCCACGTCTCCCGGAATGGAACGCGGATTCAGGTTCTCTCCTGGTCCTTGCTGCTGCAAACGTTCTGCCGCCTGCTCCAGCTTCTCCGAAGTCACTGCATACGCTTGGCGTATCTCATCATCCGTTGCACCGTCCTTGACGTGTACATTACCAACGAGCAACATCTGCTGCTTCACATGGTCAAAGACGATAATCTGGTCACAGAACATAAAGCGAATGTCATCCATATTCAGGTCATCCAGCGCGTGGGCTGGAAGCTTCTCATAATAGGACAGCAGGTCATATCCGAAGAAACCAATTGCCCCACCTGTGAATGGTGGCAGTTCATCATCTTTTGGACTGCGGTACTTACGCAGCAGTGCTTTCAGTTCTTCGATCGGTTTGCCTGGCAATTCACGGGTTTTCCCTGCTTCTTCTACAACAATCCGGCCTTTCTTGGCCGAAATCATCAGGAACGGATCTGTACCGATGAACGAGTATCTCGCCCATTGGATACCGCCCTCTACACTTTCCAACAGGAATGCCCGGTCGTTGTCAGCATAACGGCGGAATATTCGAATCGGAGTCTCCATATCTGCCAGAATCCGTTTGACTACCGGAATCAGATTATACTCATTCGACATTTTCAGTACTTGATTAACGTTTGGCGTTATCATCAGATCACGTCCTTTCAGATTTAGGTAGAAGAAAAGGTTATATGTACAAAAAAACCTCTACCATCAGGTAGAGGTTTGGTTATAAGCTGTATTTAACAGGGTGATGCTTCATAAATAACAAGTCCCTATACTTCGCTGTCGGATTATTCACAGGTCGCTGAATTGATGCATCTCACATCATCCAAATCGGGAAAATAAATTAGTTATAACACTTCAACTACTCATTCCAATATTACGTAAAATATAGGAGAGTGCATTGATTGTGTTTGTACCAAAATATATCAAAACAAAAGATGTCCTATGACACGTTTGTTTTCCCTATTCCTGTTACCTATTCCGTAGCACGACGTACCGTGAATCAGTTGACCGGTTTCTGTTGCCCCGGTTACCACCCACTGGACTCTGCTATATACTCCACTAGCTCAGCTGCTCTCAGCTCAATCTCAACTCTACTCAACTGGTTCTCACTATACATCATTATGATCGGTTTGACAACCCACTACTTAAGAGCCGGAAGGTGCTGCCAAATCGGGACGTAATGCCTGTGCACCGTTCAGATACACATGGTTGATTTCATTCTGAGCTTTGTTTGTATTCACATGCACCATGAAACGAATGCACTGCGCCAAGGCACCTTTAACAGGAACCTCCAGTGCACACATTAGTGGTACGAGTTCCCAACCATCCAGTTGACGAATAGCTTTTGCCGGGAAAGCAGCATCCAGATCCCCAGTTAACGTAATCCACACACTGCAGATATCTTCCGGTTGGATCTCATTGCGATCCACGATCTCCTGCAACAATACAGCCGTTTCCTTCAAAATCTGTTCTTCGTTGTTCTGCGTGACTGTTGTAGCCCCGCGAATTCCCCGTGTGACCATTGCTGTTATTCTCCCTTCCTGAGCATTTCAATGACGTCCCGAACTTCCGACACAGGTACGTCCTTCACAATTCTTGCAGCTCCAATCCGATCAGGAATGATAAACACCATATGACCTTCACGGAACTTTTTGTCATGCATCATCGCTTCCATTAATGCATCCGTGTCGAGATGCGCAGGCATCGTTGTTGGAAGGCGAAGTGAACGCAACATGCGGACCGTATCTTCATAGAGCCCTGCTGGCGCACCAAGCTTCTCACCAAGCAATGCTGATCCAGCCATACCGATCGAGATCGCTTCTCCGTGCAGGAATTCTCCATAACCGGCAATCGCTTCAATGGCATGACCAATCGTATGTCCCAGGTTCAACAACGCACGTTCTCCATTTTCACGTTCGTCTCTGGATACAATCTCTGCCTTAATGCCACATCCACGTTCCAAGCCGTATCCAAGTGCTTCCGGATTAAGCGCAAGCAGTTCTTCCGCATGTTCCTCACACCAATGTGCAAAAGCCTCATCACGGATCAGCCCGTGCTTCAGCATCTCTGACAACCCTGCCGATACATCTCG
This sequence comes from Paenibacillus sp. FSL M7-1414, assembly GCF_038003195.1. NCBI lineage: Bacteria > Bacillati > Bacillota > Bacilli > Caryophanales > Paenibacillaceae > Paenibacillus > Paenibacillus sp. FSL M7-1414. The sequence continues at coordinate 4,328,883 of NZ_JBBOOS010000001.1, forward strand.
TGGCGGCAAGGATTGAAGTGTGTCCACATCATAGAGCACTAGCTCGGGCTGGTGGAATGCACCAATCATATTTTTGGCCAGCGGATGATTGACAGCCACCTTGCCGCCTACACTGCTGTCATGCGCCAAAATCGTTGTAGGTACTTGAACAAACTTGATTCCACGCATATATGTAGCGGCAACAAAACCAGCCAGATCACCTACGACACCACCACCTAAGGCCAGAATCGCAGAACTCCGATCCAGTTTGCCTTCGATCGCAACGGTCATCATATCCTGGTACACCGAAAGGGATTTCGACGTTTCACCAGAGGGTACAACCGCCGATACGACTGTATAACCAGCCGTACGCAGCGTTTGCTCCAAACCTGACAAGTATTTGGGAGCCACATTTTCATCTGTAATGATGAGCAACGGACTTTTTTTGGTCAACCCATATTGCTCAAAATATTGAGGGGCTTGTGCCAATAGACCGCTGCCAATCAGAATCGGATATGAGCGTTCCTCCAACTGTACCGTCAGCTGACGCATATTAGTAATTCTCCAGTTGAGCATTATAACTAGCAACATTAGCACGGATCTCTTCCATGGAATCCCCGCCGAATTTCTCCAGGAATGCTTTGGCAATTTCCCACGCTACAACATGCTCCATAACCACACTCGCTGCTGGTACAGCACAAGCGTCCGAGCGCTCAACCTGAGCCGTAAATGCTTCTTTTGTATCAATATCGACACTTTGCAGTGGCTTATACAACGTTGGGATCGGCTTCATCACACCACGTACAACGACTGGCATACCGTTTGTCATACCACCTTCGAATCCACCCAGACGGTTGGTTGCCCGGTGGTAGCCGCGCTCATCCGTATGCATGATTTCATCATGCACCTGTGATCCTCGAATGACTCCGGCTTCGAATCCGATACCAATCTCTACACCTTTGAATGCATTAATGGACATTACGCCTTGAGCGATTCGTGCATCCAGTTTGCGATCGTATTGAACATAACTACCCAGACCAATAGGTACACCTTCAACGATACATTCCACTATTCCTCCGATGGAATCGCCTTCTTGTTTAATCTGGTCGATGTAGGCTTCCATCTTCTTCTCTGTCTCAGCATCCGTAACACGTACAGAGGAAGCTTCTGTCACTGCGATCAGTTCATCAATCGGAAGGTCCTGATATGGAGCTTCGATCTCTCCAATGCGAAGTACACGTCCAGCTACCTTGATTCCGAATTCAGCCAGGAATTGACGAGCAATGGCACCACATGCCACACGTACCGTTGTCTCACGTGCACTGGAGCGCTCCAGTACGTTACGCAAGTCTTTAAGATTATACTTGAGTCCACCGTTCAGATCAGCGTGTCCGGGACGTGGACGATGAACGCGACGTTTCTCTTCGTCACTGCCTTCAATCGGCTCAATATTCATAATATTCTGCCAATGTTTCCAGTCGTTATTTTGAACAACCAGCGCTACCGGAGCACCTGTTGTATATCCGTGACGGATACCACCAACGAAATTCGCCTGATCCTTCTCAATCTGCATCCGGCGTCCACGGCCATATCCCTTTTGGCGGCGGTGAAGCTGGAAATTCAGTTCTTCAAAATCAATCGTCAAATTACTTGGCAATCCTTCAATAATAGCGGTCAATTGGGGTCCGTGCGTCTCCCCTGCGGTTAAATAGCGTAAACTCATAATACGTTCCCCCTTTAAACTGTTAAACTTCACATTGCTAAAATCCCATAATTTCTTTGCTTATTATAGTATAGCTGACCGGCTTTGACAAGAAAGTCGGCTCTTTCTTGTACTTGGTATACAAATAACCGCCTGAACACATGTACATGTGCTTCAGACGGCTGAACAACCATTATCATTATTTTTTCCGATAGAAGAATGTCTCTGCTGTCTCCAGACCATATTGTCCCGGGGAGAAGATCTGCTCCGTACTGCCCACAAACAAAATACCGCCTGGACGCAAACTTGCTGCAAATTTGTGATACAACAGGTTTTTGGCTTCCTCGGTAAAATAGATCATGACATTTCGGCACACAATCAGATCGTACCCATCGTCAAAACGGTCCACCAGCAAATTTTGTTTCATGAACTTGATCGAATTTTTGAGTTGCTCATCAATACGGTATACCAAGCCATCCTGCTTGAAGTAACGGTTCGCCGTTTCCTTTGGCACATCCTTAAGCGAGCGTTCCATATAACGCCCTTCCTTGGCTTTGGCCAATGCACCTTCATCCAGATCACTTGCCGTAATGGAGCTGTCCTTCAAAATGCCCATCGTGTCCAAAATCATGGCAAGTGTATAAGGTTCTTCACCTGTTGAACAGGCCGCACTCCAAACTTTAGCACGACGCTTGGACCCCAGCAGCTCAGGCAGGATCTCGTCCCGCAGCACTTCCCAACGATTGGGATTACGCCAGAATTCCGACACGTTAATCGTCATACGATCAAGGAATTCGTAAAACAATGATTTATCTTTCTGCATAGCTTCAAAAAAGTTAGAAAATGTATGAAACCCGTTTTTGTTGCGAAGTGTGGTCAGCCTTCTTTTCATCTGGCCTTCCTTGTATTGAGCAAGATCAATGCCTGTGCTCTCTTTGATTTTACGAATGAATCCGGTGTAATCCGGGTCTAGTAGTTGTTCTTGCTCCAGCATCGTGTATCACCCTTTTGGCTAATAATTACAACCAGGCTGCGATGCTCTTGTCGTATACCACCAGTTCATCTGAAGCAAAGAAATTTGCTGCTTCACGGGAAGCACTTTCCGGTGAATCTGCCCCATGAATCAGATTATGTGGTGTGTGGCTGGCGAAGTCTCCGCGAATGGTACCCGGAGCTGCTTCCTTCACATTGGTTTTTCCGATGACGATGCGCGCAAGCGCCACAATATCGTCGCCTTCCCACACCATGGCAAATACAGGCCCAGATGTGATAAAACGAACCAGATCATCGAAAAATGGTTTACCCTCATGTTCAGCATAATGGCGTTTTGCCTGATCCTCAGACATCTGCACCAATTTGCCTGCCACCAACTTAAATCCTTTGTCTTCCAGACGGCTAATAATTCGACCGATCAATCCACGCTGCACACCATCCGGCTTCACCATCAAAAATGTACGATCCATCAGCTCACTCCTCACTCACGGTTCAAAGTTAATCACTATGTAAACGCAATCCCTCTGATTGTAACATACATGTCCAAATCCTCCCAATGAGGAATCTCACAGTTCTGTTCAACTTTGGGTATGAGTAATCTGAGAGTCGAAGGTCATACATTGTTTAATGCGTACGTTTAACCACAAAATGAGCGATATCACGCAGGTTTTTGGTCGTCTTGATGTTAGGTAGCTGATCGAGAGCATCGAGCGCTTTCTTCATATATCGGTCAGCAAGGGCTTCTGCTTTAGCAATTCCTTGACTTTGTCGAATCATTCCAATTGCATCCGATGCACTTGCCCGTCCTTCTTCATGCTGGACACGGGAAATCTCCTTAAGCAAAGGTTCCCGCAGATCGGATTCTTCCAGGGCATAAAGTACAGGAAGAGTAATATTTCCTTGCTTCATGTCACTGCCAGGTGGCTTCCCAAGTTGTTTCTCGGTACCTACCAGATCAAGTACATCATCTTGAATCTGGAAGGCCATCCCCACATTGTATCCGTACGTATACAGCAGGGAAGATACATGCTCAGGCGCACGTGTAGCCAATGCCCCTAACTGACAGCTAACTGCAATCAGAAGTGCTGTTTTGCGGCGAATCCGCAGCAGATAGTTACGAACACTTTGTCCCGTATTGAAAAAGTCGCGAATTTGCTCCATCTCACCAATGGACATTTGTACCATAGCTTTGGCAAGAATACGATGAATCGCTGGATCGGATAATCCGGCAGTCATTTCAAGTGCCTTACCGTAGATATAGTCTCCAGTGTACATGGCAATCCGGTTATCCCATTTTGACTTCACCGTGGGTTTGCCTCGGCGTGTCTCCGCATTATCAATGACATCATCATGAACGAGGGATGCCGAATGGATGAGTTCCAGCGGAACCGCAACCAGCTTCAGACGTTCAATGTCGTATGTACCAAATTTCCCACCAAGTAACACAAAAACGGGCCGCAACCGTTTTCCTCCTGCTTTGAGCAAATGAAGTGACGTTTCACTCAGCAGCTTCTGTTCTCCTCGAACACTGCGATACAACTCTTTCTCAATGTAATCCATGTCCTTTTTTAACAACCCGAAAATATCCAATAGTTTCATTCGTTCACCCGTATCAGCGTATTGTCAGTCCATAAATTCATGCTTACCTTCCCCTCCAGCAAGTCGGGCCTGCAGGCATTACGAGAAACCCGGCTTACCGTTCTTGCTTGTGTTGTTCTATAAGGTAATCTAACGTGTTTTTCTTCTCCGAATGTCATAGCCAACACCCGAAAATTAAACTCTGCGACTTGTTCTGAAACAAAATACAGAAGTTGCCGGAGCATGGGTCAAGACTGTGGTTCATGAAGACTCACCATCAGTGCTCACCAATACCCCGGGATTCGGGGGACAAATAAACCGAGCAACACTTTGGCAAAAAACAGCCTTGTATCGAACTCAGTCGTTATCCCCGTTCATCCGGTTCTCCCCATCTTGTAAACAGTTGATGTGGGATGCGCAAGCTATCCAGCACTTTACCCACCAAAAACAGAATCAACTCATCCATAGTCTGAGGTTTGTAATAAAAAGCAGGCATAGCCGGTATCATTCGTACACCAAGACGAGAAAGCTTCAGCATGTTCTCCAGATGGATTGCATGAAGAGGCGTCTCACGTGGTACGAGGATCAATGTTCTTCCCTCTTTCATCATAACATCGGCTGCGCGAGACATCAGATTATCCGACGATCCCTGCGCGATGGACGAAAGAGTTCCCATCGAACATGGCATGATAATCATGCCGTCGGCCAGATAAGAACCACTTGCAATGGAGGCCCCTATATCACTCACAGGATGATAGATCAGAGAACCGGCACGGTTGCCGAATTTTTCTTCCAGCACCGCGTCCCGATTCGTCACATCCCAGTCCAATTCTTCTTTCAGTACACGCCACCCTGCATTGGATATGACCAGATGAACGTTATATTCCAAATCAAGCAGCGTTTCAATTAATCGAATGCCATATATGCTGCCACTCGCTCCGGTAATTCCGACAACCAGTCGTTTATTGTCCGGCTGCTGCACCATTTATTTCACCGCCAGATCAATCAGAGTGAACGTAAATACAATTAAACTAAGCAAACTGTTCATGGTAAAAAATGCCGTTTGAACACGGCTCATATCATTAGGCGATACAATATAGTGTTGATAGAACAGAATTCCATACGTCACCAACATGCCTGCGCCATACCACCAGCTCAGATCTGTCATCAACAATAACGCAAGAAAACCAATTGCAGTAATCACATGGAAGAACTTAGCGATCTGCAAGGATTTAACCAGGCCAAAACGGGAAGGTATGGAGTGAAGACCCTCTCCCTGATCAAATTCCAGATCCTGACATGCATAGATAATATCAAAGCCCGCTGTCCAGAACACAATCGTAACGTACAGCACAATCGCTGTCCAATCCATCGTTCCTGTTACAGCTACCCAGCCACCAAGTGGTGCCAAACCAATCGTCATTCCGAGAACAATGTGGCATAACCATGTGAATCGTTTGGTGTACGAATACAGTACCAACATAAACACAGCAATAGGCAACAGCTGCATCGATAATACATTAAGATTGGATGAGGCCCAGAATAACAATATAAATGAGATAATGACAAATATAACAACTTCCCCATTTTTCAACAGTCCTGCCGGGATGGCTCTCATCGCGGTACGCGGGTTTTTGCCATCAATCGCTTGGTCAATAATTCGATTCAAACCAAAAGCCGCACTACGTGCACCGATCATCGCAAGCAATACCCACATGATCTGCATCCAGCTTGGGAAGGTATCATTCACTACCATGGAGCCGAGGATCGCCCCCATAAATGCAAAAGGTAAAGCAAAAAGCGTGTGTTCAATCTTGATCATTTCTAAAAAGATGCGAATTTTCCTAAACATGCTGATTCTCCTTGGTTCCAATATGCAGTGCCGCGATACCTCCGGTCAGAGGGTAGGCCTGCACTTGTTGTAATCCAGTTTCTGCAAAAATGTCTGCCAGTTCCTGCCTTCCCGGGAAAATGGCCAGTGAGTCCGGCAACCATTTGTACTGCTCAAAACTTTTAGCAAACACTTTGGCAAGATTCGGTAAAACCTTCTCAAAATAAAAATAATAAATGCCTTTGAACGGCTGCCATGTTGGCTTGGACAATTCCAGGCACACAACCATACCACCCGGTTTGACCACACGTTTCATTTCAGACAACACTTGTCTGAGATCAGGTACATTACGCAACCCGAACCCGATCGTCACATAATCAAACGAATTGTCTTCAAAAGGAAGTGACATGGCATTTCCCTGTGTCAGGGTAATCTGTTTTTGACGTTGCACCGCATTGATCTTTGTCTGGCCGACCTCCAGCATGTTGCTACTGAAATCAAGTCCGTGCATGTGCCCCGTTTCACTTGCCTCTGCCATAGCAAGCGTCCAGTCACATGTGCCGCAGCACAAATCAAGACCGGTATCGCCTTTGGACATATTCATCTTTTTCATGGTGAATTTACGCCAAGCCTTATGCCTGCGGAAACTTAAAATATCATTCATGACATCATATTTTCCGGCTATACTCTGAAAAACCGAATGGACATATTCTTCTTTCGGTTTGGTCTCTCCGCTCCCCATTCGTCTGTCTCCCCCCTCAATCTTCCCTTACTGCCGCATGTGAAGGCTGCAAATATGCCAAGTAAGGCTCTAGAATTGCATGTATCTCCTGCAAGCCCATCCGCCCTTCCTCGTCTTGCAACAACAGTTGAATGCGGTGTGTACACTCGCGAAGCTTGTCCAGCAAAACCTCGCCAACCCTATGCTTCAGCACCATAGTGTTCCATGCACGTGCATCCGGTTCAGACTGACGCAACACATTGCGCTCATCGTCATTACCATGCTCGTATATGTGCCAGTATGCATAGCTGTGAAGATATTGTTTTGCGTCATTCATCCGTTTCAGTTCTTCCACGATCGTTTCGCAGGAGCTGAATTCGGTCAACAGGCTGTTCCATAAAGACTCTTCGTTATGTTGAATCATGCCTGTAAATGAAAGAAACAGCTGCATTCTCAGCTGTACCGTTTCACGCAAGTATTCGTCAGCCGAAACGAGAAGCTTCTTCATCCGTTCATACAGCGTCATCTTGCGTGCGTTCACTCCAGATACAGCACCACTGAGTTTGCCAATCATTTCAATTCTGCCCGCTTGGGCAAGCAATTGATAAAAACGGCTACTTAAATAATCCCCGGCGAGTACATTCAACTGACGTGAACGCATCTCCTGCTCTCTCCGCTCACCGGAAATGGTATCGATTCGATCATGCGTATCCATGGCCAACTGAACGAGCGAAGTTGCAAGAGCATATAACTCTTGATGCACCTTTTCGTCTGTGCGGCCCACAAATACCTGCAACAGACGTGCCCGGCTATCCGGAAATGATGGGATTTCCGTATGTTGTCGAATCATGTCGTAATCCGTATATTTCTTTGCTAGTTGGGGTACGCGATATGAATTCATTCTCAGCCTCCGAGCCTTAACATTGTTAAACCATTTCTGCACTACAATCTTATATATTATAGCATATGTTGAACGGGCACGCACTGAATCCTGCTATTCTATTACCCCTGACTTGTCATTTCGAATTGCTTCTTCCAGAGTTCGGTCTCCATCAAATGAAACCAGTCCTTCAATTCATCTGAAAAGGCCGCACTTTTCCAGTTCCGTAATGTTTCAATTGCATACAGAGGCCACTCTCCACGCCGAATATCAGCAGCAAGTAACAGATGTCGTTTATGCATCCATTCATCTTCTGCCATCACACGCAGCAGCACCTGATCCACGTTATCCAGACTCCGAAAGCCCAGATCCGCTACAGCTGCCATGTTCTCATAGATTTCAGTGTAACTTGTACCCGTTCCTTTAACTTTGAGGTCCAGTCTCAAAATGGACTGCTTCCATTCCACTCTTGCAATGGGAGTTGATAGTTGCATGGAGCTTAGCACATCAACCAGATTGTCATTCGTTAGCTGAACTGGATGATGTGATGCAGAGGCGGGCTGTACGTTGTCCCCGCCCCATGTACGCATATGTAAGGTTTGTATCGCAACAAGCAGAAAGACCGCCGCAACCGTTGCCAGCATTGAAGCAGTAACAATCATCCGCGGTTTCATATACGCCTCCCTGCCTTTACCTGTTAGTGTAGTCTGTCCGGTAAAGGCTCATACCTCATTGTACAATGAAAAAAAGCAGGCTATGCCTGCAATCTTCATTTGAATGTATTCAATCTGTCCATTACTCCGATTCAATCTGTCCATGCTTGGTAATCAGCGTGGCTTTGCCCCGGATTTTAATAGCTGAAGTATGGGTGGTAAATTGGGCAAACATCACTTCACCCTTGTCCAATTTCTCGGTGTGGTGAAAACGTGTATCCTGACCTCGGGTTAATCCGATCACCTGGACACCATTTTCCTCTGCCTTAATTACAATATAATCATTGCCGGTTGGATGATCCATCACGCATGTCCCCTTCTTTAGTTCGATAGCGTTAATGATGATTAAGATTGTTTCATTTGTCAACCTGCGCCTTATACGAATGAACCGCAAGAATCATCGTTAAAGGGCAAAAGAAAAGGCCGTGAACAAGTCACGGTCTTTTTGTCGACATATGGAATATGTAGAAATCTTATTTAATTCCGTCTTTGAGCGCTTTACCTGGTTTGAATGCAGGAATTTTGCTCGCAGGAATTTCGATTTCTTCACCTGTTTGCGGGTTGCGTCCTTTACGTGCAGAGCGCTCGCGAACTTCGAAGTTCCCAAAACCAACCAATTGTACTTTATCTCCGCTTTGAAGAGCCTCAGAGATTGCTTCGAATACGGCATCAACCGCTTTCGTTACATCTTTCTTGGACAATTCAGTCGCTTCAGATACGTGTGTAATCAAGTCTGATTTGTTCATTTGTTTTTCACCTCCTGTATCAATGTCCTGAATGTTATACTGTGTTTCCGTTTTATAGCGAAATATACGTTCATACGCAAAAAATCTACGTACATCTTGAGCGCTGAACACAAATCTCCGCCTGCGGTCAACAGTCATTTTCGGCAGAATGTCGTCTGAAACCACGGGCATTTCAGACGCCGAACAAATTTCATACTAATACAGACAGCCCACAATTTCAAGTCCGGTTGCGGTTTAAGACGTAAAATGTAACCGCCAGGGCAAGCACGAGAACCCCACCTTTTACAATATCATGTGTGAAATACTGTACGTTCATCATTGTTAAACCGTTCACAAGTACACCAATCAGAACCGAACCAATGAAGGTTCCGATGACATTTGGTTTACCCGCACCAAACACAGAGAAACCGACAAATACTGCAGCTACGGATTCCATTAACAACGGTGATCCCGCATCAATTTGCCCAGATCCTACTTTGGAGGCATAGATAATACCACCGATTGCTGCAAACACTCCAGCGGCTACATAGGCGAGTGTACGAACCTTTTTCACCTTGATTCCAGACAACCGTGCAGCTTCCTCATTACCACCTGTAATGTACATCTGTCGCCCATATTTCGTATACGTCAAAAAGATATGCACACCTATTACCGCAATAAGTAACATGATAACCGATATCGGCATACCAAGCCATTTACCCTGCCCTATTAGCAGGAATGTCGGGTCCATCTCTCCCGCAGCTTTGCTCCCATCAGGGAACTGCATGTGATTGTAAATGGTATATCCCTGTGCATACGTTTTGTGAATACCTCCGATAATGTACATCGTGGCAAGGGTGGCGAGCAAATCCGGAATACGCAATTTTACAATGAGCAAAGCGTTAAGTAAACCAATAACAGCGCCAATGATTAGTGGCACAATAATTACAATTGCCAGTGGTTGTTGATACCAAATCATTAACGAAGCAGTAACGACGGTAGTTAATGAGACAGTCGCCCCAACCGAGAGATCGAATCCATCAACAATGAGAGATAACGTAACACCGATCGCTACAAAAGTAACGATAGAGATCGAGCCCAAAATATCGGTCAAGTTACTGTACGTAAAGAAATAAGGCAATTTAATGCCGAAAAATGCGATAACACCTATGATGACTATAATCGCCCCGTAACGGAACGCAAAATCCAGTGATTTATCCTTCATGATTGCACCTCTTGTCCACCGCTTGCATAGTATAGCAGCTGTTCTTGGTTAGTCTCGCCTCGTTTGAACTCTTTTACGATAACACCTTCGCACATGACAGCGATTCGGTCACCAATTCCCATGCCTTCATCCAGTTCACAGGTGAAATAGATTACACCCTTGCCCGCCAAAGCCAGTTCATTGATGATGCGGAAAATGTCACTTTTTGCCCCAATATCTACGCCTTTGGTTGGCTCATCAAATATAAATACATCCGCATCCGCATTAAGCCATTTACCAATGGCTACCTTTTGCTGGTTACCACCGCTTAGATATTTCACTTCCTGTTTCACGGACGATGTTTTAATTCCAAGCTGTTTCACCAATGACTCTGCGTTTAGACGTTCCCGCTTACGGCTTACGAAACCTAATGTACTAAGACGACTTAGCAAAGGTAGACTTAAATTCCGTTCCACGTTCTCCTGAATCAGGATTCCTTGTTTACGCCGCTCCTCCGGTACAGAAACAATCCCCAGAGCCGCCGCATCCGCAGGCTGAGATAGGCGGAGATTACGGTTGTTAAGCCGGATCTCGCCTCCCTCCAGCCGATCTGCACCAATCAGCAAACGAGAGCTTTCCGTTTTACCCGCGCCTACCAGACCCACCACAGCGAGGACTTCACCTCGTCGTACAGAGAGGTTAACACCTTTTACCTTCACTCCACGACGAAGCCCAAGTGCCTCCAAAAGCAGTTCACCCACAGGCGCTTCCGTCTTCGGAAACTCTTCTTCGAATGGTTTGCCCAGCATCTGTGTAACCAAATCGTTGATCGTCAGTCCTTTTGCTTCACCGGTAAATACATGTTGTCCATCTCTCATGACCGTAACGCGATCACAGTGACCCGTCACTTCAGCAAGACGATGGGTAATGAAAATACAGGCAACGCCCCGATCCTTCAGGAGATGAACAATCCGGAAAAATGCATCCGTTTCTTCCTGGCTCAGCGGTGCAGTCGGTTCATCAAAAATGATGACTTTGGCATCCTGGATCAAAATTCGTGCCAGCAGTATCATCTGTTTTTCTGCAAGTGTCAGATCGGCCACTTTTTGGTGAACGGATATGTCCGCCCCTAATTGCTTCAACGCCTCAACCGCACGCTGTTGCAGTTTTCGTGGACTTTTCCACCAACCTCCAGCAGATGAAGCCAACTGATCCAACATAATGTTCTCCGCAGCCGTCAGCTGTGGCACCAGTGCCGCATCCACTTCCTGATAGACACAGTGAATCCCACTTGCCTTCGCGTCTCCCGGAGAACTTAAATGAAGCGCTTGTCCACTCAACTGAATCGTACCCTGATCCATTGGATAGGCACCGGACAGAATTTTCATTAACGTGCTTTTACCGGCACCATTGGCACCCAGCAGCGCATGAATCTCCCCACCTTTTACAGAGAAATCCACATCCTTCAGTGCAGGAATACCTGAAAACTGCTTGTGGATATGTTCCATTTGAAGCAGAATCGGTGCAGTGCTCATGATGTTAACCTCCAATCGTTCCCATACGGGAGTATCCCATTTCTCATCCATACTCGCACATCTTCATTATGGTAGAAAAAGCGCGCCTTGCGGCGCGCTTCCCATACGCTGCTTATTTAGCAGTAATTCCGTATTCACTCATCCAGTCCTTGATTCCTTGTGTGCTGCCACCCCAACCTTCAACGAACTCTGACAGCTCAGAAGTGGAGATTTGTTTATCTGGCAGAGCTTCACGTTGAACATAGACAGGGTTAAGAACAACTGCATCTTCTGTCTCGTCCCCGTTCAGTTTTTGATAAGCATAACGTACCTGGACGCGACCAATATCCGTTGGATCAACAGCGGCTGAAGCTACCCAAGGATTTTTCGGGTCCTGAATCATTTGCAGGTCCTCATCACTCATATCAATACCATACACTTTGATCTCATCACGTCCAGCTTGTTGAATCGCACGCGCTGCACCTTTGGCGAACTCGTCCCATGCAGTCCATACAGCTGTAATCTCACCTTTTGGATACTGCTTGAGAATAGCTTCCATTTTGGCTTGAGTATCCAGCGCCGGGTTCTGTGCAGAACCGAATGTAGCTATTTCCTTGATGTCCGGATTTGCTTTCATGAATTCACCGTATGCAATCTGACGGCGTTCCATCGGTGCGAAACCAGCTACCCATACTTTGACAATATTGCCTTGTCCATTGATATCTTTTTTCATTTGCTCCAGCGTCAGTTCAGCCATCTTCTGGTCATCCTGCGACAGGACTGTAGCTCCTGGAACACTGATAGCTGCGTCAAACACGACCACTGGAATATTCTGTTCTATTGCCTTCTTCACGCCTGGCTCTAATAGGGAATCCCCATGATCCGTGAGAATGGCATCAAATTTCTGGTTAATAGCACTATCAAGCAAGGATACCATCTTTGCCTTGTCATTATCGGCAACAAACGTTGTCAGTTCTCCACCGAATTTTTCGATTTCTTCTTTTACACCTTGTACATATTGCTGCGAGAAAGTACCTGTATTAAACTCCATAATAAGTGCAATCCGTTTGCCGCTTAGAGGGCCTGTAACTGCTTCCGTTTTTGGTGTATCATCTGATGCACCCGAAGCCGGAGTGGCTGCCGGTTCTTTTTTGATTCCGCAAGCGGACAGCGCCAATGTAAATACTAATAACACACTCAACCACAGCCATTTTGTCTCTCTTCTTTTCATCTCTGTATCCCCCTGTCCAATCTCTGTGATCTCGATCACAATAGTTGAATATTAATATAACGGCTAATCCCTAGTATGTAAATGGGTTTTAGCAATTTAAAGCTAAAACTCGCTAAGTTTTTTCGAAAGTACTATTCTTCCTATCCATTTCATCCAAAATAAAGAAATCACGTAAAAAAGACCGCGAGGGGATGCCCCCTTACGGTCTTTTGATGTCTTACAGAATGATAGCGATCAAGCCGCCCGAACCTTCGTTAATGATTCTTCCCAGCGTCTCTTGCAATTTGTATCTTGCATTATCCGGCATCATGGCAATCTTGCCCTGGATCCCTTCTCGCACGATGGAATGCAGCGAACGACCAAACATGTCTGAATCCCATACCTTGATCGGGTCGTTCTCGAAGTCCTGCATCAGGTATCTCACCAGTTCCTCACTTTGTTTCTCCGTACCGATGATTGGAGCGAACTCCGATTCCACATCAACCCGGATCATGTGAATGGACGGTGCCGTTGCTTTCAGACGTACGCCAAATTTGGTGCCCTGACGAATGAGCTCAGGTTCATCCAGAGCCATCTCGGCAAGAGATGGAGCAGCAATGCCGTATCCGGTCGTTTTGACCATCTCCAGCGCTTCTGCGAAGCGGTCATATTCTCTCTTCGCATGCGAGAATTCCTGCATCAATTGCAGCAGATGATCCTTACCGCGAATCTCGATGCCAACCACTTCCACGAGAATCTGATCATACAGCTCATCCGGTGCGTACAGGTCAATTTCGGCTACACCCTGCCCCATATTCATGCCACTCAGGCCTGCGCGATCAATGAATTCATATTCCATGAACTGAGCGACAACCCGATCCACATCACGAAGTCTGCGAATATCCTTAACGGTATCCCGTACGGAATTTTCGTAGTTGCTACGCAGCCAGTGAGTCTCATTGAGCACCATAACCCAACTCGGCAAGTTTACATTCACTTCATGCACTGGGAACTCATAGAGCACTTCACGAAGTACACCCGTCACATCATCTTCCGTCATGGTTGCTGCACTGAGCGTCATCACCGGAATGTCGTATTTGGCAGCAAGCTCACTACGCAATTGCAGGGCTTCTTCACTGCGAGGACGAGTAGAGTTGATGACCAGGACAAACGGTTTACCCACTTCTTTTAATTCCGCAATGACCCGTTCTTCGGATTCCACATAGGAACTGCGGGCAATTTCGGCGATTGTGCCGTCTGTTGTTACCACAACACCCAGTGTGGAATGCTCCTGAATGACTTTGCGAGTACCAATCTCGGCGGCTTCCTGGAACGGAATTGGTTCCTCGAACCAAGGCGTGGAGATCATGCGTGGACCATTCTCATCCTCGTATCCCTTGGCTCCTTCCACCGCGTAACCTACACAATCCACAAGGCGCACATTGACATCAAGTCCTTCTGCCACCTTAATCTGGACTGCGTTATTTGGTACAAATTTTGGTTCGGTAGTCATGATGGTTTTACCTGCTGCACTCTGTGGAAGTTCATCCACCGCTCGACCACGGTCAGCCTCGTTAGTGATGTTTGGCAACACAATGGTTTCCATGAATCGTTTAATAAATGTTGATTTTCCCGTCCGGACTGCGCCGACAACCCCGAGATAAATATCCCCTCCGGTCCGCTCAGCTATGTCCTTAAAAATGTCCACTTTCTCCAATGAAATCCCCTCCCTAAATTACTCCGAAGGAAAAATGCTAAAGAGCATCCGCTTCGTTTTTTCAATCAGAAGACTGAAATCCCTGCAACGGTAGAGCCGCCTTTGTGAGTGCCCGGAAGTCGTCCGCCGCCGAACGTTGCATTCTGATGAAACCGGCGAGAGCGGCGTTAACTCGTACATGCAATTGGACTAGTATCATCTTATGTATCCGTATGCGGCAATATGACGCGTATTTTTGTTTTTTTATCTTAAGGTGATGACATTAGGAGAATCCCCCGATCTCGGACTGCGCGTCTTTATTTCAATCTACTTTATGTGATCCGCGAAGCTTTTATGACGGTTATTGCTCATACTGACAAAAGAAAAAAGAGATATCCCTTATTTGGAATATCTCTTATTGAACCATTAGAGCCATGGTGGTCGTACAGCTAAATCATTTGAATTGCAACCATGCTTATTTTATGGGCTGGGCAACAGGCGCATTATTTTTCCAAGCGTAGAAAACGGATTTTACAGGTACAAAGTAGGAGTGTTCCACCAGCAAATCCCGAACATCTTCAATCTCTGTTGGAGACACGTCAGACTTTTCCACTGCCTGCATAATATCAAAAGCATAATCAACATAGACCTTGCCTTCGTCATCCATCATAAAAGGTAACGCCTGACCTGAATATACACTATTCAGCGTAATGGAAGGAGTACCTGTCTGAGCAGCCTGCTCCATATCCACAGCATATAATCCCGGATACAGTTCTTCCCCGCTTGGCAGCTTATTGTTATGTACGGACTTATATTGATTAACCATTCGTTGCACATCGTTTACCTTCTGTACGGTCAGAAGATCCATCACTTTAATGGTCGGATTCACTTCTTCGTCCTGAATAAGGAAGTAAGCGCTCCCACCACTTTCAAAAGCAGTCCCCGGTATTTCATCCAGATACCCCAGTTGTTTCAACTTGGGCAGATCCACTCTGAACTTTTCATATTTTGGCGTTTCCATATCTGCATTGATGATTGGCAAAATCCCCTCATCTTGCTGGAATGCCTCGACCGCACTCTGGATACGGCTCACGCTTTCCCGATAGGCTATCTTAGGGTCCGAATTGCTTTGGGATGGATACATACAACCACTTGCTGTAAAAGCAAACAACAGGAATAACAGCAGACCGCCCGTCTGATGTCTCAGACGCTGCCGTCTGCTTCCTTCCACACATTTTGGCTTGTTCCTAATCATTCGTGTCCTCCTTGAATAACTCATTAGAGAATCAATGTTATAACGCTCAGAACCAGTCGTCTTCCTGTTGTTGACGTTCCAGTTGTTTCCGAATGGCTGCCTTCAGCGGGTCCTCTGGAACATGAACCGATAGAGATCCACACACCTTGGCCTGACAGGACAGTCGTGTACCTGCTTCCAACAGTGAACCCAGCTTGCGCTTTTCTGCATCTGTTGGTGGATACAGTTCCGCCCGATGTTCTTCATCCACATTCACTTTGCACATCAGGCAAGCCGCTTTACCATCACATCGGGTCGTAATCTTGACTCCAGCACGTCGTGCTGCATGCAGAAGTGTTGCCCCTGGTTTGAGCGCTATCGATTTGTTCATAGGTAAAAAAGTAACTTTATAGTCCATCATTTTCCTCCCTCAACCTACTGGGGCCATGTAAAGCCAACAAGCTCTTCCACTTCGGCTCTGAAGCGGCTTGTCCATACATTCTGTTGACTTAAAAGCATCATTATAGGTTGATGTGCATCTGGCTGCTCGCGCATCTGTGTCGCAATGGGGACATAACGATCTTCACGACCTCGCAGCAGATTAAACAACAACTCATGCGCAAGCGGCATCAGTCGCAGGCTATATAAACCCACTTGTGCTACTGGTGCATGCGGAGCAAGTACATGTTCAATCTCAATACGGTACCAACTTTTGCGAGCCCATATTTCGAAACCACCAACCAGTTCCAGCGCACATTCACCCACCTGATAGTGGCTCAGCAGAGAAGCATACGGTCCTGTCTTATCCACTGTAGGCTCGTCAAGCATTTCCCCCGGAGCGCTACGATGAAGTTCTTTAGCAGCAGCAACATCCGCATAGATATCAATATCTCTCGGAGCCTGTTGCAACTCCACCCCTTGAAGCAGCAACCCACAACTCCCTCCAAGTAACCATGTCTGCGGCTGTGTGTTCCAGGCTTTGGCCGTTTCCAGCAAAGCCGCGTGTAATTCCGGATAACGCTCTGTCCGCCCCTCCGTATCATGCGGCCTCATAGGCTCACACTCCCCTCATCCGTGTTCATTGTGTCAGTTCTTATGATGTGCTTATGCGGATGTTATCTTTCAGGCATGGGAAATCAGGTCAGAGAAGCGATTCCACCGAAAAAGCCAATCAGCATAATCAAAAATGCAATCAGAGAAAGAATCCCCCGTACAATACCTTTTGTTTTGGCACGAGCAAACGTAATCAAGAATACAGATAGTCCCATAATGAGGATGGCCACCAATGACAGCCACATCTTGTCCATTGCGCTCATAATCCAGCAGTCTCCCCTTCAGTCCGTTATTCATCACTGACACTGTGACAATTGCAACCATTATAACACGAAATTCAGCTCAACTTTCCAAAAAAAAGACAAAAAAACAAGCCGGCAGAAGCCGACTCGCCTTTTTGTCTTACTGGATCACCTGCACAAGCAGGTGTGATCTATTATTTTTTCATCATCATTTTCATTAACGATTCCATACTGCTCGGATTCAATCCGCTTTTCTTGACCGCACTCACAATATCCTTAACCGTATCCTCAGATACCGGAACTTTCGCCATGGCGGATACTTGTTTGATCAATTGGCGCAACTGAGCTTCATTCTGAATCGTCGTTGGTTTCACCGTGCTTGCCAATTTCTTAACTGCACCTTCCGTTATCGTTTTACCCGTTTTCTTGTTGATTGCATTCAGTGCATCTTTGGAAATGTTGTTACCCATTCGTCTCCCCTCCTCCGGCAATACTCATGTGTATAGTATGAGTCTGCTACAGAAAAGGTGAATAAGCTTCTTATTTCACAAGGTACGTTTAAGCTGATTACAATCAGGAATGCCACTGCTCCCAGGTTTCAAGCTTCATGACTTCCATTTCAGTCTTCGGGTCACGTCCCATCAAGGCTTCAACAGCATCACGCGGCTGTCTCTCCTGGAATAAAACGTGATATAACTGATCCGCAATTGGCATTTGTACACCGTATTTTTGGGAGATGAAATAGGCAGCTTGCGTAGTTCGAATGCCTTCTACCACCATGCCCATGGACTTCAGAACATCATCCAGCTTCTGTCCCTGGCCCAACATGGAACCTGCTCTCCAGTTCCGACTGTGCTGACTTGTAGCCGTTACAACCAGATCCCCGATTCCAGCAAGTCCCGAAAACGTTAGCGGATTTGCTCCCATCTCAACACCAATACGTGTGATCTCTGCCAAACCGCGTGTTAGCAAAGCAGCTTTGGCATTATCACCAAATTGAAGACCATCAGACATGCCTGCACCAAGAGCAATGATATTTTTGAATGCGCCCGCCAGCTCAACACCGATCATATCCCGATTCGTGTAAACCCGGAAATAAGCATTCATAAACAAAGCTTGGGCAGACTCGGCAGATGCCTTATCCAGTGAAGCTACAACCACCGTCGTTGGACAACGCTTCACCACTTCTTCCGCATGGCTTGGACCAGAAAGAACAACCACACGTCCTTCTTCACATTCAAGCTCTTCTGAAATGACTGTGGACATCCGTTTGAGGCTTTCTGTCTCAAAACCTTTGGTTGCATGAATGACTAACATCTCAGGCTTGTAATAAGCCTTAAGCTGATTCGTAACTGCACGCATGGCTGATGAAGGCGCAACAATTAACACAGCTATAGCGCCTTCCACCGCAGCTTCCATATCAGTTGTTGCTTGAATCCGTGGTGAAAGCTCCGCATCCGGAAGATAGCGAGTATTAGTGTGCTTGTTATTGATTTCGTTAGCCTGGTCTTCACCACGTGTCCACATCATCACATCCAACTGATTGGCGGCGAGTACACTGGCGAGAGCTGTTCCCCAGCTCCCAGCGACCAGAACAGCAACTTTTTTAGACAACTCGTTTACCCCCTCCAGGGTTTTTCGATCCCAATTTATTTTCCTGTCCTTTGGCGAGCTTCGCAATATTGGTACGATGTCTCCAGAACGCAAACAGACAAATAATCAGACTCCCCCAGAAGATATTCATTGAATATCCGGGTAATACCATGATAAAGATGGGTGTAAATGCTACAAAAATCAGAGACCCCAATGAAACATAGCGTGTCAATACAATAGACAGAATGGCGATCACCCCAGCACATAACGCAGGCAGGAAAGCAAGACTCACCAGAACACCAATGGCTGTGGCAATGCCTTTTCCTCCACGAAAATGGAAGTAAAGCGGCCAGTTATGTCCTGCAATGGCTGCTATACCACTGAGTGCAGGAATCCAGGCAGAACCGTCGCTCAGCCAGATTCCAATCCATACAGCTGCAACACCCTTAAGTACATCAAGTAACAGAACAGCAATTGCCGGTCCTTTACCCAAAATACGCAATGTATTGGTAGCTCCCGCGTTTCCGCTTCCGTGCTGACGAATATCGATCCCCCGTATCGCTTTGGCAAGGAGGACACTAAAGCTGATCGAACCGAGCAGATAACTCAGTACAATCGCTGCGATTTGTAAAATCACACACTTCTCCCCTAACTTTCGTCGGACTTCTTCCGAGTAAATATGCGAATTGGTGTTCCTTCGAAATCAAACGCTGCACGGATTTTATTCTCCAGATAGCGCTCATATGAGAAGTGCATCAACTCAGGGTCGTTCACAAAAATAACCATGGTCGGCGGTTTAACTGCAACCTGAGTCACATAGTTAATTCTCATTCTCCGTCCTTTATCTGTTGGCGGAGGATTAATTGCAACCGCATCAGACACCACATCGTTAAGCAAATGTGTCTGCACACGTAACGTGTGTTGCTCTGCTACACGTTGCACAACCGGCAACAGTTTTTGTAAGCGTTGTTTTGTGAGGGCTGACAAGAATACGACCGGAGCATAAGTCATAAACAGGAAGTGATCCCGAATTTTTCTCTCAAACTCTTTCATCGTTTTGTCATGCTTCTCTACCACGTCCCATTTGTTCACAACAAACAATGACGCTTTACCAGCTTCGAATGCATATCCTGCAATATGCTTGTCCTGTTCAATAATGCCTTCTTCACCATTAATGACAATCAGAACAACATCTGCACGCTCAATCGCACGCATCGCACGCATTACACTGTATTTCTCAGTTGTTTCATATACTTTACCACGCTTACGCATACCTGCTGTATCAATCAGCACGTAACGTTGGCCGTCTTTTTCAAAAGGTGTATCAATTGCATCCCGGGTCGTTCCAGCCACGTCACTTACAATGACACGCTCTTCACCCAGAATAGCGTTCACCAGTGAAGATTTACCCACATTAGGACGTCCGATCAGAGCTACACGAATGACATCTTCATCGTAAGTCTCTTCCTCAAGTTCTGGCAACTTCTCCACTATTGCATCAAGCAAATCACCTACACCTGTACCGTGACTTCCGGATACGCCAATAGGATCACCGAAACCAAATCCATAAAACTCATAAATGAGCTCACTTCGTCCGATATTATCCACTTTGTTAACGGCTACAACAATAGGCTTGCCTGAGCGGTAGAGCATCTCTGCTACCTCTTCATCCGATTGCGTAATACCTGCTTTTGCATCACACATGAATACAATAACATCCGCTTCTTCAATAGCGAGCTCTGCTTGCATCCGAATCGATTTTAAGATTACATCTTCACCATCAATTTCGATACCACCTGTATCAATGATACTAAATGGTTTACCGTTCCATTCACCGATTCCATATATACGGTCACGGGTAATGCCCGGCTTGTCTTCCACAATGGCCAGTCTGTCGCCGATGATCCGATTGAAAATGGTGGATTTACCCACGTTCGGTCGTCCGACAATTGCCACAACGGGTCTTGCCATACATTCCACTCCTCCTGTCCATACTTACGATACTCATCATAGCAAAAAAGATATATCTTGGCTAACGTTTCATGCCAAATTACTCGCAATAAAAACAATCGGCGAACCCGCCTTGGGCTCGCCGATCTTGCTTTTGTTATTCAGCAAAATATGCAGTATATAACTTAGAACCATGCATTGTTAACTTATTTGAATTTGCTGAGTTTGTCTCCAAACAGTTCGCCAAGCGTAGTGCTCATACCTTGATTGTTCAAGGAAACGTTTGGATTATTGATTTCTTCACGCGGAGCGTTGTTTCTTGAAGGTCTTTCTGATTTTTGTGGTTGAGCTGGAGCTTCTTCTGTTTCTTTGATGCTCAAGCTTACACGTTGCTCAGAAGGGTTCATGTCCAAGATTTTAACTTGAACTTCTTGTCCTTCTTTCAGCACTTCATGAGGAGTGCCGATGTGTTTGTGGGAGATTTGCGAGATATGCACAAGTCCCTCAACACCAGGAGCGATTTCAACAAATGCACCGAAGTCTACCAGACGTTTTACAACACCTGTTACGATATCGCTGGAATTGAATTTTTCGCTTGCTGTTTCCCAAGGACCTGGTTGAACAGCTTTCATGCTCAGGCTGATTTTGCCTTTTTCAGGGTCAACTTTCAGCACTTTCACACTAACTTTATCACCTTCAGACAGTACGTCGGATGGTTTTTCAACGTGTGTCCAAGCCAGCTCGGATACGTGAACCAAACCGTCAACTCCGCCCACATCAACAAATGCACCGAATTGAGTCAAACGTTGTACTGTACCTTCGATCACTTGACCTTCTTGCAAACCAGCCATTACTGTAGCTTTGTTTGCTTCGAATTCTTGCTCCAGTACGTCTTTTTGGGAAAGGATCACTTTGTTGTTCTCACGGTCGATCTCTTTCACTTTAACACGCAGTGTGCGTCCTTTGTAGTCGCTGAAGTCTTCAACGAAATGGCGTTCAACCATGGATGCCGGGATAAATCCACGTACGCCCACGTCTGCTACCAGACCGCCTTTAACAACATCACCTACAACAACTTCGAATACGTCTTGGTCTTCAAAATGCTTTTGCAATTGATCCCATGCGTTTTCGCTGTCGATTGCACGTTTGGACAGAACGAGTTTTTCTTTCTCGTCGTCGATGCTAAGAACTTTAGCTTCAACTTCTTGTCCAACTTCTACTGCGTCAGACGCGCTGTCAACATGTAATGAAGACAGTTCACGAATTGGAATGACACCGTCATATTTATATCCAATGCTCACATAGGCTTGGTTATCTTCCAATTTGACGATGGTTCCTTTTACGGTATCTCCTTTTTTCAAGGAAACGAATTGATCCAACTCATCTTGGGTTGCTTCTTGATTTTTCATTTCTTCCGACATGTCAAATACCCTCCTCAATTCAAAAACCCCATTATATTCAAACCTGCCTGTAGCAGAGTTCAAAACACTTTCATCACTGAGTGCTCAAACTTTAGTCTCCCTCAAAAATATGGAAACATGCACTCAGCTACTGACGAAGCCATTACTTGCTTGGCACGCCCGTTTGCACCATTTCGTTAATCTTGGACATAATCTTTTCAGTCGCCTTCTCCAGAGCTTCTCCAGATGGGTCTTCCTTGAACTCGTCCAAACTTACTGGTGCTCCATATACAACTTTCATCTTACGAAAAACTTTGTAGTTACCGATAATAGCAGTAGGAATAACTGTAGCGCCACTGCGGAGAGCAAAACTCGCTGCCCCTTTTTTGCCGATACCTCCATCATTGTGACGGCTTCCCGAGGGGAAGATTCCAAGCACTTGGCCATCACGCAAAATATTGAGTGAGGTTTTGATGGATTCCTTGCTGACACCTCCACGTTTAACGGGGAAAGCGCCCACGGCTTTAATAATTCGGCCGAGTACCGGAATGTCAAACAATTCGCTTTTGGCCATGAAACGTACCTGACGGCGAAGTTTGATACCAACGGTTGGAGGATCGAAGTTACTAATATGATTGGAACATAAAAGTACGCCGCCTTCTTTCGGAATATTCTCCCGTCCAACGGCCTCCAAGCGGAAAAGAATGGTATAAATGATCCGCAGTAATGTGCTGCAAAATGTGTAAATCATAGACCGATCTCTCCTCTGACCATTGTGCAATAAGATACGATTTTGTCAACCACTTCATGAATGTTCATCTCCGTTGTATCAAGGACGATAGCATCCTCAGCACAACGCAATGGGGAAATTTCCCGATTCTCATCCAATCTGTCACGGGTGGCAATGTCTCGCTCCAGCTGTTGCAACGTCAGTCCTTCAGAGGGGTCCAGTTCTTTGAAGCGGCGAAGCGCACGCTCTTCCACACTGGCAGTCATGAAGATTTTCACTTCCGCATCGGGCAATACTGTCGTTCCGATATCGCGTCCATCCATGACGACGCCCTTGCGCAAAGCCATTTGCCGCTGAGTATCCACTAATTGCGTACGCAGCCCCTCGATTTGCGCATATCGGGACACGATTCCCGTCACTTCACGGGAGCGGATTTCCGAGGTTACTTCTTCCCCATTACAGAACACTTTCTGTCCGTCGGGATCCGGTTGTAAATCAATGACCAGCTTTTGGGCTTCCTGAAGTACCTGTGTCACATCTTCCGGTGTAATACCTTTCCGAAGCATATGCAAGGTTACCGCACGGTACATTGCGCCTGTGTCGACGTATACATACGCGAGCGCCTCTGCAACCAATCGGGCCACCGTGCTTTTCCCGGCACCGGCAGGTCCGTCAATTGCAACGTTCATTTTCCCGTTCTCTGATGTGTTCTGGCTTGCCAACGGGGCATTCCTCCTCAAACGATAAACCTCAATAAAAAAACAGGCATTGCCTGCATCGTGAAAATTATACCACACTCTACACATGGATGCAAAAACAGACAAATCAACGACGGTTGTAATCATTCATCGTTTGCACTTCAATTGGCGTTCCTTCCAGGCGGTCAATGGTGGTCAAATTCTTTTTGAAGCCTGGTACCAACAGCAGCAATTGATATACCACAAGCAGGATTAGAAGGGCTGCAATCAGAATCGTAACCTTTCGTTCCATTCGCCTGGAGAAAACATAATAAAGTCGTTCATATCTGCGGGTTGCATGACGACGATTCAAGGCAATACCTCCGTTTTTTTCATTACGGTACCCGCAGTTCCCTCTCTTTATGCCACAACATTCCTATTTCGTGCGATAGTCAAGTTGCCGCTCAAAACAAAACTTGATAATTTTCTGGCGCTCCGAATCTGAAATCTGCACAAATTTCAGCATGCATAGCTGTCTGCCGGTTTCCAGGGTTTTGACCCGCACAACTTCAGCTTCAAAATTCACATGTTCAATGGTTGAATTCCGGTAGGGAACCAGCAACCAGCATTTCAATTTTTGACCTTCAGCTATTGAAAAACCTGTTTCGCCGTAGATGGACAATCCACCACCACCAATATCTTCAGTCAATCCGACAGCACGGGTCAAATCTTCACTCTGGATGGCCAATTCGAGGTTTGCATGAACACGAAGAAAGCTGCGCCGTTGTATTTTGGATATATCGCTCGGAAGCGGTTTGCGGATACGGACAAGACGGACCACATCTTCCTCAAATCCCGTGACATAGGTATTAAAATAATGCCGGACCCCATCCTCCGTAATATATGAAATGGACAATTCCTCTCCGAAAAAGAGCCTTTTCAGACGGCTGCTTCCTTGTTGCATCGGGACCTCAATCAGAAAACTGCTGTCATCCATATCTGCAATGCGTGATTTGTACTCTTTGTGTTCCTCTTTTTCATCTGCAGAAGCAATCTGGATGTATAAAATTTCATTTATTTTCGGAAACAAGCTGTTCACCGCCACTTTATGTATTTATCTTCGTATGTACAAGGACTATTATACCATGACCTTTCTCACATTGAACAAGAAAAAAACAGACCACATCGTGGTCTGCCGCAGTTATTCGCTCAACTTCAAATTCAAATTATCCATCTTTTTATGAGGTTGCATTGACCGGTTTGATCTCTTCAACCGCTTCTTCTATTCCTGTATTCGCATTAATGTATATCCGGTAACGAGAACCGTTAATTTTCCCTCCGAATTCATAACACAATACTTCTTTGCTGTAATCATTCTCAATCAGGGATTTGCGAACATAATTTTCTTCGAACTCCGAATTAAGCTTTTTCCGCGCCTGTTGCTCCGTAAGAGTTGCTTTCGGAATTTTGCGCATGTCATTATGTTCGTAAACAAAGTCACTCGCCTGGAAGCCGGTTACTTCGCCTGTATCCAAACCTACACGAACTGACATTTTCTCGGGATAAATCAAGGTGTCCCCTTGCTTACGCACATAAGTAAGGTTACCCAGATTACCATATTCATCGTAGTTTACAGCCTTCATATCCTTATAGCCTTTGTTCATTAGAAATTGATCTGCTTTAGCCATGGCATTCTGACGAGACACTTTTTTGGTTCCGATTGGACGCGTATCACTGTAAGAGATCAGCATTCCGCCATTACGGGTGAAATCCATCATCAGTTTGCCATTGTTGGCATGATCAATCGTGGCAGTGTAGGACTCCCAGTCTGTTCCTTTGCCGTTCTCCTGCACTTGGATTTTGCTACGATCCGCATCAGAGAATTTTGCAGCCTTGCTCTGAATCTGTTCTTTGGTCACCGGCAAGCCGTCCAGTTTCTTGACTGATCGTTTTGCATAGATGTTGGATACGGAAGGACCCCAATCAAGCTCCGGGTATTCCTGTACCTTTTTGTTTACAGTACGAAAACCATCAACGATCGTGTTGTCCATGGTTTGCTCTTGTGTTGCCATGGCAGTCTCTGCATCCATCCAGCGCAATCGGTCCGTCAGGACTTTCTGCTGCACATCCTGCAGATTCTTGGTAATCTCGGATGAATTCTGATACAGCTTTTTCAGGTTGCCCATTTCCTTCTCACTTAGCGGTTCGTTCGTCAAGTCACGCATCGACGCCCGATAGGCAAAGTTGGAAATACGCGAGAGAAACTCCTCTGTCTCGTTAAATGGCAGCATGGTGAGTGGCAGTTGGTTGATCTCATTCTGCGCTTCACTGGTGAGTCGCCATACATTCATCAAACCTTTGCGATGCATCCCCTGTGATGTAGAGTGAACCGCCAAGGTGTTGCCAATCTCCGAATGCAATTTGTCCATATGAAAAGATAAATCGTGAAATGCACGCTGATATTGATTCTCTGCCTTGATCAGAATTGCATTCTTCTCCTGATTCTCCTGATAGCCCCACACGAGCGCACCGACCAGCAGAACCGCAAATATCGGAAACATAACTGAACTTAATCGTTTATACATCGGTAGAGTCTCCTTTCTTCTAAACCACTACCTCTATTGTGGATCGAAGAAAGATCTCTTATGCATGCGATTTCCAGTCCTTACACAAGCAGGCTGCTAAAGTAGCGTTTGGGTCCTCCTTTTAATTCAGCTGAATCCCAGTTGCCATGCCCTCTTCTTCAATTTCGAACTGGTCTCTGTTATCACATAGGCACTGCTTGAATCCCGTCTCAATCCGGCCCCGATCTTTCTTGCCTCGTAATGTAAATCGTTCACCGCATTGTTTGCATCTGATTTTAATTTTAATTCTCATCACAACGATCTCCGTTTCTGTCGGTCATTCCCCGGGAGTTTATCTGTAAAAATAAAAACACACCGGAGTCATAAGCGCAATATGCGCTTTATGTCCACCAGTGTGTCCGTATTTTTATAATTTAACCTCTTCCTCCCGCTTCACAAAACGAAAAGGAGAACGGTTATTAGCTCGTGTGATTTTACCCATTGCCCCATACCACAGGCCCGCCATTAGCGGCGCTATAAACCACAACCAATGATTCACCATGGTGTTCATGATGACATCGTACAATGCATGCCAGAAAAAAGGTAACACCAGAGAAAGAACCAGATACCACCGCTTTTTCTTACCACCGATAAACTTGGCTTTACCCATATAATAACCCATGATTACCGCAAACATAGCGTGCCCTGAAACAGGGAGCAGTGCCCGAAGGAACATGGCTGAGACGGATGCATTCCCCGCAAAGGCATACAACACATTCTCAACAGTGGCAAATCCAAGTGAAACAGCGACTGCATATAAGATCCCGTCATACGGCTCATCAAATTCGGTGTGATTATAGATGATATGATAAAGTACGAACCATTTAACGAATTCCTCCACACCACCTGAGATCATAATGGCCTCAAGATAAGGATTATCCCCGAGCCACATCATCATGCCACGCTGAATAATCATCACAGGCAGTACCATCAGAATACCCATGAGGAAAACCCGCAATACCATATGAAGTGGCTCATAATCATAACGGTCTTTCAGGTAAAAGTATGTTAACAAGGCGAGACCCGGAGCAACTGCTGCCGCTAAGACCGAAAACAAAAGCACCGAAATTCCCTCCTCTGACTAAAGACGCGATTACAACTAGAGATTAATCCTGGCGTTTGAAGTGGGTGCAGATAACATCAATCGCTTGTGCAGGAATAACAACCTTACCATACTCTTCCATGACTGCTGGAGTAACTGAGGAGCCTTCGCCAAATTCAGCAAGCAAGGCAATCAATGCCGCATGTTTGGTGGAATCTACCTCATCTGGCTCCAAATGCAAGAACCACTTGTCTTTATAGGAATAAAGTCTCCCAGCATCCGTAACATGCTGACGCAACATATGTGCAGCTTCAATGAGCACTTCAAAGTCCTTGAATGCATAAACAATGGAATCGCTTTGCTCGAGTGTAACTTCCATTTCATATACTTCTTCAGGAAGATCATCTTCATGACCTAAACCATATTGTTGCGGATCATATTTTCCACGTGTGACAATGACAACCATCCCTTGAGCGGGAAGTGCGAATACTTCGACAGCGAGTGGACCTGTGGCATCAAATCCAAGTTCGGAATAGGCCTGATCCATCATTTCAGTGAACAGTTCATGAACCTTAGGTATTTCCTGCCACATATCTTCTTTTTGTATTCCGCGCTCGCTCAGATCGTCAAAGGTCAGGAAAATCCGTATCTTATCGTGACTTAGTCGTTCTATTTTCATACAGGATCTCCCCTTTATAAGCAAGTCTTATAACAGATTATGAAGCACAAAACAATATGTGCTGAAAATAAATCTATGTAGTTATGTTATCATTTTATACCTCTAAATGCACGAAGTAAAATCGACAAAAAAAGAATCATTCCACAGCAAATCAAGACTGTGGATGATTCTAATTGGAGGTTTTGGTTTATAAACCCGGTACTGTTGTGTTTGTTTGGCTTAAAATTTGCTCAACTTCATGCTTCACATCGGGATTGGTGCGAATAAAATCTTTGAGCATGCTCATATTCGCTTCTTTTTCCTGCGGTGTGATTGCTCTTGCGGTCTTTGCTGCCGGATTTTTGTGGGATTCACCATGTTGATTTTGCTTGCTTGTGAACCCGTCCATACCCGGGAAAGTCATTTCCATCATCTTATGTTTTGCCTGATCCATCATATTTCTTGATGAACCCGATGACATCATGGGCAATTTGCCTCTGGACAGCCATGAACTGGCTGCAACACCAATGACAATGCCCCAAAAAAAGGATGAAGCCTTCATTACACCAACCTCCTTCAAGTGTTAAAATCATATTTAGTGTTTGCGGTAGTGAGCGATCTCATTCCGTATAATTACAGGAAAGCGAGTTGAAATCATGTTTAGACATACCGCCGCATTGATCATTGCTGCAAGTTTGCTGTTGTCAGCTTGTGGGACAGCGGAAGAAAAAACATCTGATAATTCCACACCAGCGGGCGAATCAACTACCACGGTTCAAGAAGAGCAAGGTAACTCTAACCCAACTGAAACAGGAGAACCCGGAACTGGTGTGCCCGAGTCTTCAACGGAAGATTCAACTGTGACAGAAGAAGAACCTGAATCTTCGGAGAAGGTTTCTACAGAAGAGAAAGTGGAAAAGACGTATCATATGAATGAAAATTATTATATTAAACCAAACGATGAAGCGAGCCCAAGCAAAGTGGTCTTGTTAACTTTTGATGATGGACCCAAAGAAGAAAAAATGATTACTTCACTGATCGACACTTTAGATAAACATAACGCTAAAGCGATATTTTTCGTCAATGGATATCGGGTGAAAAGCCATCCGGAATTGCTCAAACTCATACATGATCGGGGTCAGATTGTAGGCAATCATGCCTGGGATCATGAGGATCTCAAAAAAATGTCCAACGCTGAGGCGGCAAAACAGGTTACAGATGTCCAAAAAATAGTGAAGGATACCATTGGTGATGAACCGCAATTCTTCCGTCCACCTTTTGGTTCGGGAAATGATGCACTGAAGGCTGCTGTGAAGAAAAATGGCATGTTATATATGACTTGGTCTAATGGTTCGCTCGATTGGGATAAAAGCACCAAAGACAAACCGGAAAAAGTCATTCAAAATGTACTGGACCAGTTAAATCCCGGAAGCAATATCTTGATGCACGAGTTGCCATGGACGGTTGAAGCATTGGATGAGTTGCTGACCAAGCTCGAAAAGAAAGGTTATTCCTTTGTTGATCCGCGTGCAATAGAATTGGAAGCTCGTTAAATTGTAATTTTGCGCATAAAAATAAAACAGCCTTGATCCATTGGATCAAGGCTGTTTCTCTGTGAGTGCTTTTTCCGCGGGCACTCTTAACGTGATGATATGCATCTCCGCAGGACAACCTAGTCGGAGAGGAAGATGATTTGTACCGTATCCTCTGCTAACAAGCATTTTGCCTTCTCGGTGAACGTCCTCCGGACTTCGCTTCAGGGAGTACCACCCGTTCGATACAGGACGATACGCTTTGCTCAGGAACACAGGTCCGAAAAATGGTAAAACCAATTGTCCGCCATGTGTATGACCGCTTAAAATAAGATCTACATTTTCTTCCAAGCGAAGGGCCTGCAAAGGATCATGAACGATAGCAATTTTGCATAAACGGTTACCAATCTGCTGCAGTAATACATCGCCCTGTTTGGAACGATAGTCTATGCCGATCAGACTCAATCTTTCGTTGCCCCTTTGCAGATATTCCACATTATCCTGCAGGAGCTTAACGTCCGATTCCCGAAGGATTCGCGCAAGTTGAGCGGTACCAGCCCTCTTGTCATGGTTGCCATACACCGTAAATGAAGGAGCAATGTTCGATAAAATTTTCATGTTATGTCTAACTAAAGACCATGAGACTCCTTTTTCCGCAACATCCCCACCGATGAGAACCCAGTCCACCTTGTTTTTAACGTTTGCCAGATCCTTATGCTTCAGCTTGCGCTTGTGCGTGTCGGATACATACAAAATCATGGCCCCGTCAAAGGATGTTGGCAGATGAGGCACTTCAACCTCTTCTTCAATCATTTGATGAATATGGGCTTCACGCCACATATGAAAAAGTAGTAAAACTCCCATCAAAATGATTAAACCTGTGAGTAGAAGCATTACCACGGCAAGGGAAGGAACGTATTCAGAGCGGGTGCCCCTTCAACCCCCCACCAAACCAGACTAATCGTTAACATGACAAAAATAAAAATGAGTGAATTAACAAACCTCTTGCTCAATTTTAACCGACGTGAAGGATGTAATTCTGTCCGTGTAGGAAGCGAACCCGCTTCGGGGATCGATTCTTCCGTTGAATTTGGCGTTTTTTTGGAGCGTGATGGTGCCCTTTGAGGAAGTACTGGACTTTCCAGTTTTTCTGTATAAGGCTTGCGCTGTGATCTAGGTAAAGAAACGGAAGTAATTGGTGTGATTCCGCCAACCTCAGCAGCTGCTGCCGTTTCAGCAACGATGCTTACTTGAGAAGCCACCTGACGCTCGGATTTCTCTTTTTTATCCGATTGACGATGGCGCTGACTGCCATATGTCTTCATTCTACTTAATGGCTGATTCATGATCCCCTCCGAAAACGTATCGCTAATCCGGACACCAAATCAATAATAAAGTGACATAATATAGGCGCCCATAATGTGCCGGACTGCAAGTAAATCCAACCCAATCCATAACTTGAGACAAACACCCAGCCTGTTGGAATCCAGTGGCGTAAATAACGAATATGGATAACTGCAAATAAAATACTTGTCCAGTAAGGACCGATGGCATGTTGGATGGCTCCACGGAATAATAATTCCTCACACACAGCAACAATGGCTGCTATACATACAATGTGCCAGATCGGACGCCCACGGAACAACATCTCGTTAATTCCACCGTCATCCATGCTTTCCTGAGGTATAACATACGACAGTACCAAGTCCATAACAAGCATTATTCCTGCAAGACCCAGACCCCACCATATAAATTGGTAATTGTCAGGCCATGCGAGTACATCTAACAAGTTTCGTTTCTGCAATAAGATCCACACAACTCCGATAATCAGTGTCAGACCTTGTGTAAAGTATAGATTGATTAAAAGCAAACGCTCGGTAAGCTGCTGTGGCTCAGCCTTCTGAATCTTGAACTTGGGAAACTTGAATTTTTTCATCGGATGCGTCTGTCCTCTTGAGTTAAATTTGATGGATAACAATTACGTTGTCCAATCGGATAGTATACTAAATGATAGCCAAAAAACCAATTAGGTTCAAGACCTGCCCCAAGTCCTGGTTATATGTACGTGCCATTACTTCATTAAAGCAGTAAAATTCAGTTCACCAAACAGCTTACTTTCCATCTTCTTGTGCTAGGTATATTAACTATTGTATTACTTATGGTGACTCTGTTTATGTGTGAATCTAAAGACATCTGCAAAACATTTTAAAACATTTAAGCCTATTGACATGCTCATGTCAGCCATGATACATTATGAAAAAATTAGTCACGTTAAACACGATGATGGAAAAAAGACGTTGCTTCGTCTTACAGAGAGCCGATGGTAGGTGTGAATCGGTGGCAGGCAAATGGTCTTGAGCGCTCCTGAGTTATTGCATTGAAATTGGAGTAGGTGCAATCGGTTTAGACCCGTTATCCTCTTCGGTCTTCATTGACCGCTAAGACTGTCGTTGCGAAACGGCGGTGAATTAGGGTGGTACCACGACAACTCTCGTCCCTTATTGCGCAAGCAGTATGTGGATTGAGAGTTTTTTGATTTATTTTAAAGGATATCTGTGGGATCACTCTATTTGCTTCACCTTCCCCCTCTGTTGCGACACCGCGTTGTTGGGCGGAAGAATCAACCTGGTTTTAAGGAATACCTCTTCGCTGAGGTCAGACCTTGACGATATAGATACACATACCTAAGGAGGAAGAAACCATGTACAAAGTGTTAGTGTCGGACCCAATCAGTGATCTGGGGATCCAGCAACTGGTGGATGCAAATGATGTTGTTGTTGAGAAGAAAACCGGTCTTAGTGAAGATGAACTTGTTGCCATTATTGGTGATTATGATGCCCTCTTGGTTCGCAGCCAGACTCGTGTTACAGATCGTATTATGACGGCTGGTACCAACCTTAAGGTGATCGGACGTGCAGGTGTTGGTGTAGATAACATTGATCTGGAAGCTGCTACACAGCGCGGTATCATCGTTATTAATGCACCTGATGGCAATACCATCACAACCTGTGAGCACACGTTTGCCATGATGATGGCATTGGCACGACACATTCCTCAGGCATATGCCAAGACTATTCAGGGTACGTGGGATCGTAAAACCTTCCTGGGTGTGGAATTAAGAAATAAAACGCTCGGTGTACTGGGTATGGGACGGATCGGTAGTGAAGTTGCCAAGCGCGCCAAAGCATTTGGAATGGACATTCTTGCTTACGACCCGTTCCTCACGGAGGAGCGTGCCGAGAAGCTGCAAGTGAAGCTGGCTAGTGTAGATGATATCATTCGCAATGCGGACTTCATGACCGTTCACACGCCATTAACACCGGAAACACGGCATATGATTTCACGTCCACAATTCGAAGTGATGAAAAAAGGCATGCGTATCATCAACTGTGCTCGTGGTGGTGTAGTTGACGAGATGGCACTTGTCGAAGCCATTGATCAAGGTATTGTTGCTGGTGCAGCATTTGACGTATTCGAAAGCGAGCCGCCAGCCGCTGATCACCCGTTCCTGAATCACCCAAGCATTATCGTTACGCCTCACCTTGGTGCGTCCACAGTAGAAGCGCAAGAGAACGTGGCTATCGATGTGTCGGAACAGGTGCTTCACATTTTGCGTAACGAACCGTTCAAGAACGCAGTTAACATGCCGGCTGTTGCACCAACCGTGATGAACAAATTGCAACCGTATTTCAAACTGGGTGAAACGTTGGGTAGTTTTGCAGCACAGATTACACAAAATGCAGTGCAGGAGATTCGGATCGACTATGCTGGTGAACTTTCTGAAGTAGATACTTCTCCTCTCACACGTTACATTGTGAAAGGGATTCTCGCCAGACATTTGGGTGGGGAAGCCAACATCGTTAACTCCATGCATCTGGCCAAAATCCGTGATCTGAATGTGGTTGTAAGCCAAACCTCAACAACTAAAGGATTTACTAACCTGATTACCGTAACATTGGTTACAACTCAGGATGCTGAGGAACGTCGTGTAGCAGGTACATTGCTTGCAGGTTATGGAGAACGTATTGTTCGTCTGGACAAATTCCCGGTAGATATCGCACCGGAAAGTCATCAAATTTTGATCTCCCACAACGATAAACCAGGTATTATCGGACGTGTAGGAACTCTGCTTGGACAAAACGATGTCAACATCGCATCCATGCAGGTTGGACGTAAAATTATTGGTGGTGCTGCGATCATGATTCTGACCGTAGATAAAGCTGTTCCAAAAGATGTGCTTGTGCAGCTTGCTGCGTTGCCTGAAATCAATACTGCTGTTGAAATTGTTCTGGAATAATCAAATATATTACTATATGTAAAAGGAAAGACGGGACCCTAGTGGTTCCCGTCTTTTTTCATGTACTCGCTGAAATATCGGTGATGAAGTTTGCAAACAAAATATTTTTGGAATTGGAAAAGGGGTGCCCATCACCCCCATATGAACTCCGCTTCTTTTAGTCAATGGAAATAGTCTAATACGAAATCCAACTATTAACTTAACTGAATAATGTTTAGTGTAGACCCCGGAGGAGACAGAACGGCTGCGCCAACAAGCCCGAATAATTGTAACTGTATTGTTGAACCAGCGGTAACGGTAACCATAAAGTCAGACTGCAGCTGACTGAGAGAAAGCACTGGAGATACTACACTCGCTGGAATTGCTGCGCCGTTAAGTAAAACCCGAGATTGGATAGCAAGTGCAGCTGTCAGATTTATTTTGTATGAGATATAGTAACGACCTGCGTTGGTCAGTGTGAAGGTGTCATTTGTCCCATTGACGGTTATACCTGTGCCAATATTTTGGTTATTCGGTAATGGAACGAGTGTACCACCCAATATTACAACAATCGTACCATTAGTGTTCTCAGCAAAAGCCGAATTAGATGTTACAGATGTTCCGGTTGCACCTGTTGCTCCGGTAACTCCTGTACTTCCGGTTACGCCGACTCCCGTTGCTCCCGTTATACCTGTGGCTCCTGTTCCTCCAGTTACTCCAGTACTTCCTGTTATGCCCACTCCCGTGGCTCCAGTTACACCTGTCGCTCCTGTTCCCCCGGTCGAACCAGTAACTCCAGTACTTCCCGTTACACCGACTCCGGTGGCTCCTGTTACACCTGTGACTCCGGTTTCACCAGTCGCACCAGTTGCTCCGGTACTTCCCGTTACCCCGACTCCCGTGGCTCCTGTTACACCTGTGGTTCCCGTTCCTCCAGTCGCACCAGTTGCTCCGGTGCTTCCCGTTACGCCGACTCCCGTGGATCCGGTTTCACCAGTGATACCAGTTACTCCAGTACTTCCCGTTACACCGACTCCCGTGGCTCCCGTTATACCTGTGGTTCCTGTTCCTCCAGTCGCACCAGTTGCTCCGGTGCTTCCCGTTACGCCGACTCCCGTGGCTCCCGTTCCTCCAGTCGCACCAGTAACTCCAGTACTTCCCGTTACACCGACTCCCGTGGCTCCTGTTACACCTGTGACTCCGGTACTTCCCGTTATGCCGACTC
Source organism: Paenibacillus sp. FSL M7-1414 (assembly GCF_038003195.1). Lineage (NCBI taxonomy): Bacteria > Bacillati > Bacillota > Bacilli > Caryophanales > Paenibacillaceae > Paenibacillus > Paenibacillus sp. FSL M7-1414. The sequence goes on from NZ_JBBOOS010000001.1 coordinate 4,363,865, forward strand.
CCGTGGCTCCGGTTATACCTGTCGCTCCGGTTCCTCCAGTCGCACCAGTTGCTCCGGTGCTTCCCGTTACGCCGACTCCCGTCGCTCCGGTTATACCTGTCGCTCCGGTTTCACCAGTGATACCAGTTGCTCCGGTGCTTCCTGTTACCCCGACTCCCGTTGCACCGGTTATACCTGTGACTCCGGTCTCCCCCGTGACACCAGTTGCTCCGGTACTTCCCGCTATTCCGACTCCCGTTGCTCCTGTTACGCTTACTCCCGTTGCGCCAGTCAATCCCGTTACGCCTGTTGCTCCTGTTTCCCCTGTAGCACCAGTACTACCTGTTACACTTACTCCTGTGGCTCCTGTTATCCCCGTCGCCCCAGTCAACCCTGCAACACCAGTTGCCCCGGTTCCTCCAGTTACTCCTGTTGATCCCGTTACGCTTACTCCCGTTGCGCCAGTCAATCCCGTTACGCCTGTTGCTCCTGTTTCCCCTGTAGCACCAGTACTACCTGTTACACTTACTCCTGTGGCTCCTGTTATCCCCGTCGCCCCAGTCAACCCTGCAACACCAGTTGCCCCGGTTCCTCCAGTTACTCCTGTTGATCCCGTTACGCTTACTCCCGTTGCGCCAGTCAATCCCGTTACGCCTGTTGCTCCTGTTTCCCCTGTAGCACCAGTACTACCTGTTACACTTACTCCTGTGGCTCCTGTTATCCCCGTCGCCCCAGTCAACCCTGCAACACCAGTCGCTCCTGTTTCACCAGTTGCCCCGGTTCCTCCGGTTACTCCTGTTGATCCCGTTACGCTTAGTCCCGTGACTCCTGTAATTCCAGTCGCCCCAGTCAACCCTGTAACACCAGTCGCTCCTGTTTCACCAGTTGTCCCGGTTCCTCCAGTTACTCCTGTTGATCCCGTTACGCTTAGTCCCGTGGCTCCTGTAATTCCAGTCGTCCCGGTTAACCCTGTAACACCAGCCGCTCCTGTTTCACCAGTACTTCCTGTCACTCCAACTCCAGTTGCACCGGTCACACCTGTCGCTCCTGCTCCAGCGATCAACGTGTAATCTGGTGAAGTCCCCGGCGTTCCGGTTGGTGATGCCACATTTGCAATATACGTACTGCCGTTAAACGTTACGACTTGACCCGCTGGATACGTCGGGGCTACGGCTGGATCGAATGGCACGATACCACTTAAACCTACACCTGTCGCTCCTGTTACGCCCGATTCTCCTGTCACTCCGGTACTTCCTGTTACTCCAACACCAGTTGCACCCGTCACACCTGTTGCTCCAGCGCCAGCAAGCAACGTGTAATCTGGCGATGTGCCCGGCGTTCCGGTTGGCGATGCCACATTTGCAATATACGTACTACCATTAAACGTTACAACCTGGCCGGCTGGATACGTCGGGGCTACGGCTGGATCGAATGGCACGATACCACTTAAACCTACACCTGTCGCTCCTGTTACGCCCGATGCTCCTGTCACTCCGGTACTTCCTGTTACTCCAACTCCAGTTGCACCCGTCACACCTGTTGCTCCAGCGCCAGCAAGCAACGTGTAATCTGGCGATGTGCCCGGCGTTCCGGTTGGCGATGCCACATTTGCAATATACGTATTGCCGTTGAACGTTACAACCTGACCGGCTGGATACGTCGGGGCTACCGCTGGATCGAATGGCACGATACCACTTAAACCTACGCCTGTCGCTCCCGTTACTCCTGATGCCCCTGTGACTCCGGTACTTCCTGTTACTCCAACTCCAGTTGCACCGGTCACACCAGTCGCTCCTGTTACGCCCGATGCTCCTGTAGCTCCGGTACTTCCCGTTCCACCAATGCCGGTTGCTCCTGTAACTCCCGTTGCTCCTGCGCCCGCAAGCAATGTGTAATCCGGTGAAGTCCCCGGCGTTCCGGTTGGTGACACCACATTTGCAATATACGTACTGCCGTTGAACGTTACAACCTGGCCGGCTGGATATGTTGGGGCTACCGCTGGATCAAATGGTACAATGCCACTTAAACCTACACCTGTCGCTCCTGTTACCCCTGATGCTCCTGTGACTCCGGTACTTCCCATTACTCCAACACCAGTTGCACCCGTCACACCCGTTGCTCCTGCGCCAGCAAGCAATGTGTAATCCGGTGAAGTCCCAGGCGTTCCGGTTGGTGACGCCACATTCGCAATATACGTACTGCCGTTAAACGTTACAACTTGACCCGCTGGATATGTCGGGGCTACGGCTGGATCAAATGGCACTAGGCCTGTCAATCCCGCCCCGGTTGCTCCCGTTACACCTGATGCACCTGTGGCTCCTGTAGGTCCTGCACCTGCAAGCAATGTATAGTCTGGAGAACTTCCTGGCGTACCCGTTGGCGAAGCGACATTTGTAATGTAAGTACTGCCACCAAACGTGACGATCTGTCCAGCTGGATATGTTGGGGCTAATGCGGGATCGAATGGCACGATGCCACTTAAACCTGCACCTGTGGCTCCAGTTGCACCAGTCGCCCCCGCAGCAGCGATTAATGTGTAATCCGATGAAGATCCTGGTGTTCCTAGAGGACCAGCTACACTCGTAATGTAAGTACTACCGTTATACGTAATTACTTGACCTGCTGGATAACCCGGGGCGAGCGCTGGATTAAATGCCACAGCTCCTGTCAAACCAGCTCCGGTTGCTCCGGTTGCTCCCGTTTCTCCATTGGTTCCACCCGACAGTAAAAGAGTGTAGTCTGGAGAACTTCCAGGTGTACCCAAGGGACCGTTTACATTGGCAACATAAAGACTACCCTCGTAGCTTACTACTTGACCTTGAGCATAAGTTGGTCCCAGTGCAGGATCAAATGCAGTAATATTGTTCAAACCCACACCAGGTGCTCCTGCCGGACCCTGTGCTCCCTGTGGACCAACTGGGCCAACCGGTCCTACTGGTCCAATTCCTCCCGGTGTGCCAGTAGCCCCTTTCACTCCAGGGACTCCTGGGACACCTGGTACCCCCGGGACTCCTGGCACTCCCTGTGGGCCGGCTGGTCCGGTAATTCCTCCAGTTCCAAGAGTTGTCGTCGCCCTGCTTAACGATATGGAGATCGATCGAATTAATCCCACAAGTTTATCTTTTTCTGCAGGTGGTACTTCCAGAAGCAGCGTCACACTTAACAAGTCATCCAGTAAGTTTTGCAAGTTACCTGCGAGATTAATAAGAGGAACAGGGACAACCTCTGAACCTGCAATCGTTAATTCCAATACGGCTTGTAATTCTGCCTTTACTCCGGCACGAAATCCGGATTGATTTACAAAAGTAAGTAACTGGCGTAATCCATTCTGTAATGACAGTATATTGGCTGAAGTCGGCTGACTGATTGCAGCAGGAATAGCCACAGCCAAAGAACGCAGTATGGATTCAAACTGCTCCAGTTCGCTTGTGGTTATTGGAATAAACGGAGAGCCTGCTCTAAAAGATCTGCCTTCCAGGAAAGCTTTAATATTGACCCTTTTTCGATCATCGGACATGCTTAACTCAATCCTCCTCTATCTTGCTTGCTTTTCAAGCTTATGTCACATAGGAAGGAAAATTATCTTGGACACTCTTTTTAGTCAAAAAAAGACCATTCTTGTTCCACGTTGAACAAGATTAAACGGTAGTCTTCAACAAAAAAACACCCTCCATAAGAGGGTGTTTCCGCACTTTTTGTATGAAATTCAGGCTATTTCGATGAATCCAAGGGAAATTGCAAAATAAACTCTGTCCCTTCGCCAAGCACACTATTGACGGTAATCATGCCTTGATGCGCATCAACAATATTTTTCACAATCGCTAAACCAAGCCCCGTACCTACACTTTCTCCCCGAACACGAGCCTTATCTGCTTTGTAGAATCGTTCGAAAATAAATGGCAAGTCGGATGAAGGGATACCTACACCCTGATCCTTCACAGAAACTCTAACAAATGGAGCACGAAGATAGGTGACCCGCTCGGCTGAGATCATTACATTTTTGCCAGTAGGTGTATGTCTGAACGCATTATCCAGCAAATTCGTAAATACTTGCTCAAGTCGATCCTCATCTGCCTGTTGAAGTTCAATGGTTGGTTGTTCGAACTTAAATTGCAGTTGAATTCCCTGTTCTTTTGAACGCACAGAGAACTTCCGATATACACGTTCAAGTAGTTCTCCGAGGTCAACTTCCTTCATCACCATGTCCGTGTGTCCAGCTTCCATCCGCGCAAGATCAAGCAAGTCTTTAACCAGTCTGCCCATCCGCAGGGACTCATCATGAATGACCTGGATCAGTTCTTCGCTCTCTTCCGGTGAGGTTGCCATCCCGTCCAAAAGAGCTTCACTGTAGCCTTGCATCATGGATAGCGGAGTTCGTATCTCATGAGATACATTAGCCACGAAATCACGCCGCATTTTCTCCAGTCGCACTTCTTCTGTTACATCTCTTAAAACAGCCACAGCCCCTCTGACAACACTGTCAGCATACAACGGTGCCATCTGAACAGACCAGACACCTTGCTGTACGTGAACATTGGAGTTCTGGTCCCCACCTTGCTCCATCACCATTCTGAACAAAGGAAGAAGGGGCTCAGGTACATCACGCGAAGTCTTGTCAGACTGCTCGGATTCTTGCCCTTCGTCCATTTTCGCCCAATCGAGATCATACCATGTCTGCATGATCTTCTCTCCAGGCGGATTCGTCAGAATAACTTTGCCTTCACCATCAAATGTAACCACCGCATCGGTCATGCTGCGAAGCACACTCGCCAAATGTTCCTTCTCATGGTTAAGGTTTCGAATATTATCTTCCAGTTGGGCAGCCATATGATTAAATGTGTTCGCAAGTTCACCAATCTCATCACTCGTTACCAGGGAGAGACGTGTTCCGTAGTTCCCTTTGCGAATCGCATTGGCTGCCTGAATCAATTGCTGCATGGGCTGCGTTATTTTGGTGAATAGAAACAATGCAAAAAACGTGGTTAAACTGAATCCGATAATACAGATATAGGTGAACAACCGCTTAATATCTCTGGATTCGGATTCTGCAAAGTTCGTATCAATGTAGGGCAGCAAAAAAAGACCCAGCGCTATAAGTACACAACCCACAAGGCAGATAATAGTGATCCATAACTTCCCGACCAGTGATCTCCAGAAACTAAAACTACTTCGGTACTTCCAGTTTATAACCCACACCCCACACCGTCGTAATCATGGCCGCCGATTCAGGCGATACCTTGTTAAGTTTCTCGCGAAGACGCTTCACGTGCGTATCCACGGTACGAAGATCGCCAAAGAATTCGTAATTCCATACATCTTTGAGCAATTCTTCTCTGGAGAAAACTTTGTCGGGAGATGTTGCCAGATAGTGCAGCAATTCATATTCTTTTGGTGTAAGACTAATCTCTTCGCCACCAGCGGTTACCCGGTGGGCATCATGCTCAATAACCAGATGCGGGAACACGATGTTGTTACTCGAATTGCTCTCCTTGGAAAGATAAGCTGTCGCGGAAGCTCGACGCAAAATCGCTTTGACGCGATAAATCACTTCACGCGGGCTGAATGGTTTTACAACATAATCATCAGCGCCAACTTCGAAGCCTTGAACCCGGTTAATCTCTTCACCTTTTGCAGTGAGCATCAAAACCGGCGTTGATTTCACCTGACGAAGACGGGTACACACTTCAACTCCATCCATACCCGGCAACATCACATCAAGTAAAATCAGCCCGTAGTCCCCTGCTGTTGCTTTACGCAGCGCAGTTTCCCCATCCTCAGCTTCATCGATTTCATAACCTTCTTTTTCAAGATACATTTTCAAAAGCCTGCGGATTCTCTCTTCGTCATCCACGACCAGTATTCGATTCTCATGTTCAGCCATGCCTCTCCAGCCCCTTTGCAATAACTCCTCATCACTTCTATTATGTTCGATCTGGCGAACAATATTTGAATACCCTTCAATAAAAAGGTACATTTGTGTTTCCCGCTTCTAAACTCAACCTTTGCAATACGAGTCTGTCCTAGTCAGCTCCAGCATAAGAATGTAATCCGGCAATGATCAGATTCACTCCAACCAGCGTAAACATAACCACCAGGAAGCCAAGAACTGCAAGCCATGCAGACTTCTGACCTTGCCAACCTCTGGATAAACGCAAATGCAGATACACACTATAATATAGCCATGTAATCAATGCCCACACCTCTTTGGGGTCCCAACCCCAAAAGCGACTCCAGGCAATCTGAGCCCAGATCATGGCAAAAATTAATGCTCCCAGCGTAAATATCGGAAAACCAATGGCAATTGCGCGATAACTTATCTCATCCAGATCATCAGCATCGATTCCATCCATCATTGGCTGTAACGCTTGTCCAAGTGGTCTGCGCACAAGAAGTCGTACAATTCCATACAGGATCAGACCTACAATAAGTGACCAAACCACCGTATTCAGCTTGCGCCCGGCATTTACCCCGTTCATCCAGGAAGGCGTCTCAAGTAAAGGTTTTTTCATGCCAAGAAACGGTGTCATGCTCTCCACTTCGCTATTATATGGTGCAAAAATCGGAGGCATGCGATAAATCACTTTCTCTATTGTACTATTTTCCTGTACCTCTGTGTCAATGCTGACCGTTTTCTGTACAAAAACCGCCTCGTAACCAGCTGTACGAAAGGCAAATACCGTTCCGATGAATCCGATGACTACAACGATCGTAACTAGGGTGAATTCAACCCATCCTCGTTGACGTCTTGAAGATTTGTCTTTACCACTGAAATCAACAGTACGGAGCAAATACATGAACCCTGCGGCAAAACCCACGGCGAAGAATGCTTCACCAAGCGCGGCCAACGTCACGTGAATTTTCAGCCAGATGGACTGAAGTGCCGGGATTAATGGTTGTACCTCCTGAGGAAATACCGCGGCGTACGCCATAATAATAATGGTAAGTGGTAAGGCAAACAAACCCAGTAATGACTTGCGGTATATGGCATATACAACAATAAATGCAACCATAATCATCATGGACAGAAAAGACATGAACTCATACATGTTACTAACCGGGATATGACCTGCCCCAGCCCATCGGGTTACAAAAAATACGATGTGTGCCGCCAAGGCGACAGTCGAAGCGATAAAAGCTCTTTTACCCCAGCGATTCATATGGTCCAGAGGATCACGATTACTCCATTTTTTGCCCATGACCGCGACAGCATATAACAAGAATGCAGCACAATAGAGAAAGAAAGATACGATAAATGCGTCGCTGCTGAAATCCAATAAACTCATGCCTGATTCCCCCCGTTATCCAACGACTTCTCTTCCACTTCCAGATTCATCTGTTTCAAAACGGCCGCAACTTCACGCCTGAAGCCAAACCAGTTTTTGTTGGTATGTCCACCCAAGGTGAGCTGTTTATCATCAAAACGAATCCAGATGCGGCGATGATGCCAATAAAAACCCATGACCAGACCCAACATAACAATACCGGCTCCTACCCATACAAAAGGCATTGCCTTATCCACTCTTATATTGAGATAACTTACGGACTGAATAATATCGACCTTGTCCATGCTGTCTACTTCCAGCTGTAAAGGAATCTCAGCTCCAATCAGCTGTTGGTTAATTGCATCCTGTTGAAACCGTTGTTTATCAATCTGCTTCGCAAAGTACAGATATTGTATCCCCTCTTCGGGCAGATCCGGTCCCTTGATGAGAAAGAGAAAAGCAGGTGCATTAGGTGAAGGTGATTTTGATTTGGGCTGACCATTCTCATCCAATCCAAAGTCCATAAACTTTTCTTTTACCGTGAGCTTATAAGGACCAGCTTCAAATGTTCTTTGGGTGTCTACCATATCGATCTTAATGGCCCCGTATACTTCACCCGTCTTTGTATTGACCAGATCAGGCGTTACGGAACGAATGGTGGGTGTTAGATCATAATCAAACTGATATGCTTTCAGACCGTTATAATTCAATGGATGATTCACGCGTACATCATGTCTGGCTACCTCAGCTAACTGAGGTTTCTTCGAGAGATCCGAACAATCTGCTGTACATTCATACAAAACAACTTTTGTTTCAAACAGTTTTGGAACGGTCTTGTTCAGGTTACGGAATTGCTCGGGTACTTCGTCCTCACTGTAGAATTCAACATTAAACTGTTCATTTTGCAGATACATCGATGTATTCGGGATCTTTTTGATCTCACCTTCAGGAAAAGCGACGTGCTCGTCCAAATTCAGACCTGGAAGACCTCGTGCGAGCACCGCCAGCAAAAATATAATGAGTCCAATATGGATGACATATGGGCCCCATCGACTGAATCGCTGTTTCTCGGCGAGTAATGCATCCCCCTGGGTGTGCACGCGGTATCCTTTCTTTTTCAACGGCGTAACCGCTTTCTTAATCCAGTCTTCTGGTGCCTCTTCGATGGTACCTTGGTACACGAGACGCTGTCTTGTCAAAAATTGCGTATGCTTACGTATTCTCTGTTTATTCAGTGCTTTGTAGAGCGGTAGGACGCGATCCAGACTGCATATCACCAATGATGCCCCAATCAGCACCAGCAGTAGAATAAACCACCAGGATTCGTATGTATGGGATAAACCCAACAGATAATAGATATGACCCAACTGACCGTATGTTTCTTTGTAGTACACGGAGGGATCGATATTCAGAAATGTACTTTCTTGCGGATAGATCGTGCCAAGCATAGAACCTACAAGCGTAAAAACAATCATATAGACGGCAATTTTAACGGAAGAAAAAAAGTTCCATATGCGGTCAATGATGTTGGGATTACTGCGCTGTGAGCGGCGCGCCATGCCATCATAACGCATTTCCAACACTTCATCCGATTTAGCTTCAGACTCCAGCAGCGGTTTCCCACATGCTTCACATAGTACAGTGCCTACCGGATTCTGGTGTCCGCACTCACATTTGGTATTTTGGAACACGAATAGACCTCCTGTCAGGGCTGCTTCGCCAGTTGCGAAATTTGAGCGTCAAGTGTGTCCAAATCAAGTTGCCCGATATGAATGGTAGAGATTTTGCCCGTGTCGGATACAAAAAATGTCGTTGGCATCGGAGAGATCCCGAAATCACGAACCGAGTTTTTCTCACGGTCAAGCATGATTGGAAACGTAACCCCAACCTGCCGAACAAAATTATCCACGGTCATCTGGTCTTCTCCAACATTAATCCCGACAAATTGTACTCCCTGGTCCTTCCATTTGTCAGCTTGCGCCTGAAGTGCAGGCATTTCTTTAACACAAGGTTCACACCATGTGCCCCAGAAATTGATCACCATCGCTTTTCCTTTGTACTCATCAGACGTATGAACTTGACCATCCAGGCCCAGCAGTTCAAAAGAAGGAGACTTGTCCCCTTCCTTTGGCTTGCCATTCGAGCCGGATACCGATGTGGTAATCGCATATCCGCCCAACACCAGGATCAATAACAAAATGACGATTTGCATCGTTCTTCTTGATTTCCCCATGTGCTGCTCCCCTTTTAAGTGACTGTAGCATTCGCATCTTATTGGTATAAGACAACTGTGAACATCCTATGAACAATTATAGCGAATTTCGTCACAAAACTGCGGCGGTTTTATGAAAATTATGTGTCCTCACATTACCTTTTTTTCATTTTTTTGGCTGGCTCTGATTGTGCGAGGGTAATCAGGTTGTTGACTTCCTCTTTGGTCAGATGACGTGTCAGACCACGTTTCAGGTTTTGTAGCAAAATACCACCAAACGAAATCCGTTTCAGGCGGGTTACTGGATGGTTGATTGCCTCGAACATACGTCTAACCTGACGGTTACGTCCTTCATAGATCGTAATGGAAATGACCGACTCATTAGCCGCTGTATCCACATCTTTGTACTCTACCTCTGCAGGAGCAGTCATGCCGTCATCCAGCATAATGCCTGTCTTTAATTTCTCCAGAGCTGTACCATGTGGCACACCTTTAACCGTTGCATGATACGTTTTGGGTACGTGATGCTTAGGATGCGTTAGCAAATGTGCAAACTCACCATCATTGGTAAGGATCAATAAGCCCTCTGTGTCATAATCCAGACGACCTACAGGATATACGCGTTCCTTGACACCTTTCAGGTAGTCGGATACAATTTTCCGACCTTCCGGGTCAGATGCACTTGTGATTACGCCTTTTGGCTTGTTTAACATCAAGTACACTTTTTTCTCACTGCGGATCGGTTTTCCATTAACCGTAATCATATCCTCTTCGGGGTTCGCTTTTGTACCCAGTTCGGTTACGACCTCCCCGTTAACTTCTACTTTGCCGGACAGGATTAGCTCCTCGCTCTTGCGGCGGGATGCAATGCCTGCCTGTGCGATAATTTTTTGTAATCTTTCCATGTTTGTCATGTCACCTCACACTAATGATACCCATCACGCAAGGAAATCACAAGGATAATCCAAGGATTTTGTAAACTGGCGACACGAATATGCATTTTAGGCTACCTTCCCCTTTGAGATTGACGCAAAAAAAAGCCTACCTTTACACGACCTGTTGAACACAGATGGCGTAAAGATAAGCTTTTTCTCAAATCATTTAATTGGAAACTTTGCCGGCAACTGCAACCTGTTTTTTGGCAGGGTTAGTGCTCTCTTTAATGAAAGTCTGCAATGTCTTGGAAGTAATATAATAGGTACGTCCACCGTACACAAATGTCATCATACCAATTACCCGGTTGTTCTGATCCAGAACAGGGCCACCTGAATTACCTTGGGCCATGGATTTCACAATACTGCCGATTCCCTTTTTACCTGGAACGTCCGAAGCTTGGGAACTAAACACTCTGCTTTTGGCTATCGTATTGAAGGTTGAAGGAAAATCTTCATCCAGGATGACAAGATCACCAGCAGGATTTTTGGGGAATCCAATCGTATAGACAACCTGGTTATCCCTTGCATTTGCAAATGCGACCGGTTGGGCATCTATTTCCTTGTCCAGCTTCAGCAGTGCCATATCTGTCACCGGGTCTGTCTTAATAATTTTTGCCTTTACAGGCTTACCCAAGGAACCCGGACTCGCAACAGTCAGTGTACCTTCATCACCATCAGACAATTCAGCAAAACTCTGAACGACATGATAATTCGTGAGCACTTCATCCTTTGAGATCAATATTGAGGTACCAACATCATAATATACCATATCGGGTTCATCCTGCTTGACCAAACGTACATTCACGACTGGAAAAGAATCCGCTGTGACTGCCATTTGTGCACGCAGCTGTTTGTCGAAGTAACCTGTAAAATGTATCGTCTGAACGGCTTGAGCTGCCGCCAGCCCCGTTGACCCTGCGAGCATTGCAATAGCAAGCACGCCTGACATTCCGACACGGAGCATTCGTTTCCAACTCTTCTGCATGTCTCACTCTCCTCCGCTATTATTCTAGCATATCTAATATATCGGAAGGAAAGGAGATATCTTTTAACCAAAAACGAGCAAACAAATGGCGAGGGCAGCAATAAAACCAACGACATCGGAAAACAACCCTACTTTGAGTGCATATCGACCGTTACGTATGCCTACAGCCCCAAAATAAACAGTCAGCACATATAACGTGGTGTCTGTACTCCCCTGAATCGTAGATGCCATACGTCCAATCATGGAGTCAGGGCCATGGGTTTTGATCAGATCGGTTGTAAACGCCAGAGAGCCTGTCCCCGTTAAAGGACGCAGTATTCCGAGTGGTAACACTTCGCCCGGAACACCCATCCAGGACACCAGCGGAGCAAACAGACTAATCACAAAATCCAGTGCACCCGAGGCACGAAATACGCTGATTGCGACCATCATGCCCACGAGATGTGGAATAATACTGATTGCAGTGGAGAAACCATCCTTGGCCCCATCAACAAAGGATTCGTAAACCGGGACCTTTTTGGTAAACGCATATAATGGAACAAACGCGATAATAACCGGGATGGCCCAGACGGAAATCCAGTTGATGAAGGTTAACAAAGGTGCTCATCCTTTCATGCCGGGATTGCCACTTTTCTGTATGCGCGGCGGTTTGTGTAAAGCCCTGTTTCGATACCAGCGATCGGCGATTATAGCAGCAAGTGTAGCGATAATGGTAGCCATCAATGTTGTTCCCACAATCTCTGTTGCATTGGCGGAATGATAGTTTAAGCGGATGGCGATCAGCGTTGTCGGAATAATGGTAATGCTAGCCGTATTCAGAGCCAGTAAGGTGCACATCGCAGGAGAAGCGGTTTGTTTGTCCGGATTAAGCTCCTGCAGCTGTTGCATGGCTTTGATTCCCATCGGTGTAGCCGCATTTCCTAGTCCCAGCAAATTGGCACTCATATTGGAGAGAATATAACCCATCGCCGGATGATTTTTGGGCACATCGGGGAACAGGAAACCCACAACCGGACCGAGCAGCTTGGCAATACGAGCCAGGAGGCCCGCGTCTTCAGCCATTTTCATCATGCCCATCCAGAACACAAGCACACTAATCAGTCCAAAACAGACCGTGACTCCCGTTGCCGCCCCATCAAAAGCGGCTTGCGTGACCACTTCGATATTACCGTTGACGGCTGCAAAAACAAATCCGATTAAAATCATGAGCAGCCAGATTAGATTAATCATGGATTATATCCTCCCTTCAATGGCGATTTAGCTAAGGAGACAACAGGTGGCTTAACACGGCACGCCATGCAGCTGCCCAGGAAGAGACATCACCGATTCCACCCAGCGTTGCATCTTCTGTCTTGGGTTCAGGAGGAATATAACTGCCTTTGCGATACACGGGAATTGAGCCCACAAGTTTGCCGTCAAGCTGCATATCAATGCGACCTGCCAATCCAAACGAAGGATCTGTCGATTGTTCCTTGCCATCCGTTTCCGATTGGGCGCGACTTTCGTGCAGAATCAACTTTTTGGTCAATGAACTTTTCTCACTCTCAGCCAGTGGGTACCAGAATCCCCGGCCCGTAACGACATCTGTATTTTGCACAGGTTGTTCTTGCTTGGCGACCTCTACTAACGGGAAGTACTCAAAACCGAAATCTAGCATCCGAGCATGATCGTTCCAATCGTTACCGTCGTTCAGCGTTACTGCGGCGAGCTGCTGTCCGTTACGTGTAGCGGAACTGACCAAACATCTGAAAGCTTTTTTTGTGTAGCCGGTTTTCACTCCATCCGCACCTTCATACATCCGCAGCATTTTATTTTTATTGTGCCAAGAGTATTCCCAGCTTTCATTGGGGTTCGGTGCGGATTTGACCTCCGTGGCTACGATGCGTTTGAACACCGGATTGTGCAATGCATATGCCGTTAATCGGGCCAAGTCGTTAGCTGTTGAATAGTGACCTTCTGCATCCAGTCCATGAGGGTTCATAAAATGAGAATGCGTCAGACCGATTTGCTCCGCCTTTTTGTTCATTAACAGGACAAAGCCTTCTTCCGATCCACCGACATGTTCTGCGATCGCAGAGGCTGCGTCATTGCCTGAACGGAGCATGAGCCCGTATAACATGTTTTCAAGCGTCATCTCTTCACCTAACTTGAGATAGAGAGAAGATCCTTCTTTGGCAAAAGCCGTGGGAGACACTTTCACTTTATCATCCAGCTTGCTGTGTTCAATCGCTACGATCGCTGTCATGATTTTGGTCAAGCTGGCAATTCGCAGTTCTTTATCCCCATCTTTGCTGTATAAGATCCGGCCTGATGTGACATCAATGAGAGCAGCGCTTTGCGCATGAGTAGACGGACCTTGAATCGTTGCCTGGGCTTGAGTAGCCCCAAATGAAGACAGCAAGAAGACAGGGATAAGCATGCATGCAATGACTTTCGTTATTTTTCGCATCAATTCATTCCTCCGGGTCACTTGGAATCTTGTACTATCTTATGTCCGGACAACTTGGAGTATGTCCCATAGGGCAAAAACAGCAAAAATCCCTCACGCTTGGATGCGGGAGGGACGTTATGTATGAGACGTTATATAAGATATCAAGGGCTTAGACGACAATCAAGCCTGATCCTTTTTATCCAGCATTTTAGCTACTTTTCGCATAATTCTAGAGACTCTCATTTGGCTGATGTCTTCCATATCTGCGGTCTGGGTTTGATTAAACCCTTCAACACGATGCTTCAGTACAGTCACTTCTTTCTCACTAAGCTTGCGCTTGACCGAATCAATAACCGCATCAACGTATAACTTGTCCAGAATATCTTCTTCAATATTCTCCCCGCTATAGATGGTATCCATCAACGTCACGGATTGAGTTTGTTGATCATCAGCACCTACAGGCTCATCCAGGTATTTCACACCTTTACCCACTTGAAGTGCTTTATTGATCTTCTCTTCTTCCTCATCAAGCAACAATGCGATTTCATGTGCTGGTGGGAGGTAGCCCATATCGTGCTCAAGTCGATTGATTCGGTTAATTAATTCCGTAGCTGTGCGAGTTGGACGAATAATGCTTGCACTATCTCTCAGAAAACATCTGATTTCTCTGACAATGGCAGTAACACTAAACGAACTGAATTTTACGCCACGCCCCGTATCAAATGCCCTAATCGCTTTGATGAATCCCAGACGGCCCAGTTGGAGGATATCATCCTTCTCTACACAATGATTCTTAATAATCATTTCTGGTTTTCCAATATACTTATGAACGGAATGCCATATCAGGTTCTCATTGACCAGTATACAATCCCCGAGGAAATGCTCATCGAGCTTACAACGTTCAATATTTTCTACGTCATCCATTGTGTAATGCTTCTTATTTACCTGCAAATTCGTGCTAATATGTTCTGGAAATTTTCCCATTTGGATCTCCCTATGTAAAATTGATAAACGGTCTTATAGTATTCAAATTATATTGTTAAATGATGTTTATTGACCTTTTTTGATTATTCCAAGCATCTTGTTATGATGTTCCTTCACTTGATTGTAGTACCAGGGGCGAGCCTTTCCCTTATTTACATTGCCCTCCCCCTGATTGTACGCAATGGTTGCTGTACGAAGATTTCCGTCGTACTTATGCATAAGATATTCCAAGTATAGAATGCTTGTCCTGATATTCGTTTCAGGCTGATGTAGCTCCTGTTTACTCACTCCATACGATTTCGCTGTGCTCGGAAGAATCTGAAGTAAACCAATCGCTCCATGGGATGATACACTTTCCTCTAACATCCTGCTCTCTTGCCACATCATAGCCAGAATCCAGACGGAATCGATATCCGAATCCTTCGAATATTGAACTACCCACCTCACATACTTCAGCAGCTTTGCCCGGCTCACTGTTTTCTCATGGTGGAGTTCTATATACTGTTCAAGCATATCCGTCATTTGTATGTGCGCAGGAGCAACCGATTTAACTTGTTTTTGTTGTTTTTCTTGCTTCTCTTGTTTTTCTTGCTTCATTGGTTTTACTGGCTTTACCTGCTCTGCTTCCGTTGCTTGGTATTGTGAAGCTAATACCACCATCGCAACAACAATACCTATTACTCTTTCTAAAGTGAGCAACAGATTCGCCCACCTCCTTACTGAAAGCCTCTATATTATAGAAGGAATAATCTCATACATAAGTTAGGATTGGTCTTGTTCACTTGGCTGATATACAATGATTGCGGCATATTCCAACGTGTTACTGGATGGATCAACGGTGGAGGTAAACTCCAGTCCGGTAACGAACGTGTGCGGCTTGGATAACATCCATGCGTTGATTAATTCTTCCACACCTGCAGCGCTAGCGGACACAAACGTTTTTACAGCTAAATCCGAAGCGTAGTTTAACACTTTCATTGCTCTTCACCCGATGACTCTTGTTCCTCTTCCTTTTTCTCTTCAATGAGTTGATTAAACTCCTCTTCGGTCAGTTCATGAATCTCCAATTCGTAAGCACTTGTCAGAATGTACCCCATACCATCCGTTAAATGAACGTTATAAAATGTTTGTAGTTCTTCATGAAAGGTACCCTCTTCGTAGTTGAATCCAATAACGGCTTTTTCGTAACCAGCTACACGACCAGCAAACCATACGTTGGCTTTTGTTTTTGCGCCGGTTGGCGTCTGGATTTCATGCATATTGGTCGGCGCGTGGATATACTTTCCAATCATACTGGCTACGATTTCTTCCGTTAATTTATCATCTTTTGCTTTGATCATATGTGTCATTGAATTATTCCTCCATTAGTTAAAGTCTCGCGAATATTCTTGCCCTTACATTCTCTATACGTGTTATCGGAGCGGCAGTTAAATTGGAGCCGCAGATGAAGGATTGGTTCCGCTGCTTAGGACCATATAGTTCGTCCGCATATGGTGTACAGCCACGTCCAGATCAGCCACTCGTTTGGAGACAAAATCTTCGATGACAGGCTCCAATGGCCTGAAACCTACAGCCAAGATCGGTTTTTTATGTATATACGCATGATGCATGATCACAATATCAGTAGAGGTCAAATAATCCATATCCAGATTAACCAAGACAGCATCAGCCTGTACCACTACTTTCTCAATGATCAAGGTATACTCCCTGTTGCTTAAATCAGAAGCTGTCGAAGAATCATGACTTGCCCAAGCGATATCCGAATACCCCTCTAGACGTTCCACAGAAAATCCTAAAACCACCACACTAAGCATCCTTGTTCCGCCTTTCTTTCTGTACTAATCTCTCTATACGACATAAAAAAGCACCCAGTTAAGGGTGCTCTCTCTGTTCTATGTAGGTTACTGAATCTATCTTCATCAAACTTAGGCTATTAATTGCCACTTATGACTACAATGCTTCGTATTTCTCACGAATCGCTTTCCATAACTGGGATATCCGTGCCTTGGATACACCTAGCATTCCTGCAATCTCTACAAATTCATACCCCGAAGTCCGAAGCTTAAAGATTTGTTTCTCACGTTCGTTCAGCCTCATATTTTCCATAATATCTGTTACAAACTCAAAATTCTCATAAGCAAACCCAGCATGACCAAGCGCTAATGCGATATCTGAGCTTTCCGATTCATCGCCACCACCCTGATCCGTACACATGATCTGTACAGCGTTAACCACACTGAGATTTTTCTCAGACATACACTTGCGGTACATGTCCTTGATTTTATTTTCGATAAGATGATCAACAAACGTCGACATTTTGGCCTTTTCTGCATCATACTTGTCCAGGGAATTAACTAATTTGATCATAATCTCCTGGGTCACATCCTCTTTCTCCATCCCGGCAAACGTTTTACCTCTAAGTTTGTGACGACACTTCTCCTGAGCTTTATTCAGGAACATGTCTATATCCCCAATCTCAAATAAATCATCAAAACCCATAGCAGTTGTAGCAGACATTTTTCATTTCCCCCATTAACTATTTAATTATCAGTAATCGTATTCTTTCTTCACAATCTATTCGCTATCCAGCATGATCTTACTCTACATTCCCGCTTTTGCTCCCGAAATCTCATATACCATATGTAGTCTTGTTACACACAATTGAAGCTAATAAGCCTAATTACATACAAACGATCAAGAAATCTCCCTTTGATCCGCCTCCCCATTCCCATCCTATTACATTCAGAATAACAAATGCGAACTAATGTTCGCAACATTTATTTATTTCGTTCGCTTATATGCCTTTTACTGACTATATACGAAGTACACGGTGAAAGGTAAAGTAGCATTTTTTACAAACAAAAAGACCAACACAGAGCGCACCACTGGAAAATACCAAAATGGTGGAATGTGTCGGTCTTGGTCTGACATCTATTTCGTCCCAATTACCGAAGATATGGCCTTCAAGTTCTTTAACAAGGTTATAGGCTTCGTCAAGATTATTAATCTATTCGATCGCCATAAGGGTAGTATAAGGAAATATGTAGGATATTGTCAACAACAAAAATTAGTCCCTAAGAACCTGTCCAGTATTCAAACGTTAGTTTATAGGTCTTAAGGCATGTTAATCTCATCATTTTTCAGCAGCACTTCAACATCCTTGTTCATCTTGAAGACTGTAATCTGCTCTGCAAAATCATGACCAAAAAATGTTGTTTCGATGTCTTCGATCTTCAGACCCATGTTGATATAGGAGAAAACGGGGTTGAAATCTTCTCTCATCATATATGCTAGCTTCATCTTGTATTCGGCGAAAATTTGACTTGAGTGAGATTGCATATGTTCCAGCATGAGTGCTTCAGGCTTGGTGAATTTTGCTGTAAACTTTAAGATGATAAAATGATTCATGATAGAGACTCTGGTATCTACCGGCCCGCGTTCAGTAAAATCTTTTCTTATTCTGGATGCCAACTTTGCGAGCTCTCTTTCCAAGTCTTTTATCTCAATGTCCCATCCCTCCTTGCCAATCATCCTGACCCCTTCTACTGCCCCTGAACATATGAATTCAACCTAGTTTAATCAAAACTGCTTGTACAAGACAAGTTTCAATGGATGCATTAAATCAAGTCACTCTCAACTTTTCATGAAAAAGGAATAGACCCCAGAACTAGGCTTGGGGTATATCACTTTATTAACTATATTTTATAATTATTCAAATAAACTAGCACTTGGTGCTGAAAAGCTAACATTAGTTAGCTTATACGCTTAATTTATCATTTCATTGGTGAGCTCTATTTTGAGCAGGCTAAACGCAACCAGGTTTAAAACGACATTGGCACCGTAGTCTCTTTCGATCAAATCGAACGCTTCTTCCGTTGCTCCAACCAGATCCTCCTTATCCGAGGTCATCTCCGTAGTGACAATTTCCTCATCATTCAGTGCAAAGGTCAGCCTGTACAGCATCTGTATTCCCCTCCTTAGAGGTCAATTCAATATTTCGCACATCAGTAAGATCAATGATATGAACCACATCGTCTGTATCTTCCAACGTAATCGATTTCCCCTCGTTCTTGTGTTTGGTGAAAAGTCGGCGATATTCTTGCTTAACCTCATCCGAAGTTAACGGGATTTCGCGTACGACCTTATCCGAATCTTTCTCTTTCTGTTGTAATCTAGGATTATCTTCCATCCAGTTCACCGTTTTTTTCTTCCCACTTCCCTTGAAATAGAAATGAGCAGTAAGTTCAATATTCATCGTACACTACCTCCCGGAATAATTACGTTCTCATACTACTTTCTCTATACGTCTTGATCAGCTGATTGTTAATGCTAATCTTCAATGCAGATGTGGGAAACACAAATTATTTTGTTGTTAAAAGAAAAAAAGGACAGCATATGCTATCCTTCCGTATTAGTATTTCTTAACCGCTATACGATTACCGTATGAGTCATATATATATTGGAAGTTAGTTTGAACAGGTGTTGTTCCCAACTTGGTGATGGACTTGGCCACCAATCTTCCCTTATCATCATACTGATAAACGACATCAACCAAAGTAGGAAGCTGCACGAAGTCCAGGCCGTCATATCGATATATCTCACCAATCGAAATGACCAAGAAGGAATCATTCTGTGCATAACCTTCTGAAGAAGCTGGCATGGTCAGTACAGGTTCTCTAACCAGCTGCTCGGTGTAGTTGTCTGTAACGACTTGCCGAATAATTCTTCCCTGCATGTCAAAAGCAAAATATGTAACCACATCCGTATAATCTACCAAGTCACTGATCGATTCCCACGGATCAATGACATTCAGGCGTTTTCGTTCACCCCAAGTCATGCTCACATGCATTTCTCCATCGCTGATCATATCGGCACTATGTGTATCAGGATGTTTGTAATGATTGGCCTCAAGCTCGATGTTGGACAACTTTTCACGTTCGTTCAGAGTCATGATAACGTTATGACTTCCATCTGTTAACATATCAGCACTGTGTGTATCCGGATGGCTATAGATCACCGTTTTGGTACCATTAAGATTAATCGTTCCATTCTCAGAATGGTTCGAAACTCGATCACCACCCACCTTTACATATTTCCCACCGCTGTATGTATAGGTCGTTGATTCATTTTGATTGCTCGAGTCTTGGCGTACCAGATATAATCTTCCTGCTTCACCTACGGTTGGAAGTTCTGTTTTCAGTCTGACCGAGACCACGTTTCCTACTGACACTGCGTCCAGTCTGCCATCAAGAGAGGCATAAGAATCCCTGGCTTGTTTAACTTCACGTTCTACTTTGGCAGCTTTGCTGAATGAAACAATATCCATGTGGTGGTCCTCCTCCTACCTTGTAGTCAAACCAACGACCTCAATATCGAAGTTGGCCACATCTGTACCCAGATTTTTTAACGACAAGTGAAGTGTTGAAGTCCCATCTACGTCCTCATATGGCAAATCGATCATATCGTAAATCCCTTCCATAAAATTCCCCGTCGAGTATTGGGCATTGTTGAAATAGAGAACCTCTGGATGTGGACCTGCACTGTTCAAAACATGAACTTCCACATTTGTCTCTCTGGACGGAATGACCCTAATCGTTTTGATCATGAATCGAGGATGTTCCATGGGAATATCAATCATTGCCTTCGCCCCACCGCCAACATACTCTACTCTTTGGGCAAACGATACCGGCAATAGCACTTTTCTCATCTCCTCCATCAGTTTCCATGTCCTGTTCAAGAACCTTCCCTCCTTCTAGGAATATGTGTATCCGGATACCGTCGTGGACGAAGATGACTATCAGATGTGTTGCCACTTCCGCTGTAGGACCAATCCCCCCACGTTTTCCCCACTAACCCAGCCTGCTGGACAGGAATCTTGACCTTAATACACCAATCAAGCCCCGCATAATTTTGTTTCACTTTGAGGCCTCTTATGGTATCACGAATTAAACCTACTCCACTGGACTGGGTCAAAAATTTATGCTTGAGTATCATATTTTTTTCATCAGGAACTCCCACTCTGGTTCGTGGCCCATAAATATATTTATCCGTAACGTATCCAATCAATTGATCATTATGGTTGTCCAGCATCCTCCATGTACCCCAACGGTAGATGTCAATTAATTCAGCCGTAGTGGATAACGTTCCTAATGAATAGACTATTTCCTTACCTTCAATGGTTAACGGAACAGCATCAAGATCGTATCCAATGCCATGCAGAACTGCCGCCTTACTCTGGGTATAGAGAGAACCGCTCTCGGCGGTCCCTACAACTTTCCCTTGATGTATAGCCATGTCCATCACCACCTTAATTCATCAGGACAGCAACCGTAGCGCCTGATAAGAAGCTCTGTCCACCAATCGACAGCGAGTATACCTTATATGTTCTAGTGCCCACTTTGATCTCATCTCCATGTGAGACTCCGGCAGAAGGTACCGCATAGATATCAATAAGTTCGCCTCTAGGGCCTTCCACACCATTACACATAATAACTGGAGCAAGATGATAAAGAGACCCCCACCCTGGATTAACAGGAAGCATGGCAGAGTAAGCATCATAAATGTTATTCACCATCTGTTTATCTTTATCACGCAACGTCCGGATACCATTATCCCCGTTGTAGCTGAGGCCAACACTCAAACTCGAGGAATCTGTCTCTGTGGCATACCTGTTCAGAATTCCGAAGTAACCCAGATTGGATATACCGGTAACCGAGTTCACATCCCCCTGCAAATAAATAATAATTCGGTTTGGTTGAACTGAAACTTGGTAATCGATTAATAGATTCGTATCAACCGCACTCGTATGACATAATAAGTCCTTTTTCACTTCGGCTCTGCCCAAAGGAATACTACCATCTGTTGCCATCACATCTTCAGCCACACTCACGGTCAATGTGTTTCCCGTTGTTCCCTTCGTGTTTCCAACCTCAAGTCTGAAGAACAGTTTATCTGAACCTGTTGTTCCCACTGATTTGAGCACGATCACACTCGCTGTCTCGTAAAATACAGACCAAGGAGAACCTGCAATCGTTTTAAAACCTTGAACAATATTTGCAAATAATTCATTCATCTTAACTTTGCCTGTGAAATTAGCCATCCCTCATAAACACCTCCTATATTTGGAAAAGTAACGCTCTTTGCCCGCCACCAAGCAGTCTCGCACCATGGAAGAACTTCGGCCTTGAATACACAGGAGCTAAGTTCGAATTGTAGTAATAACGTCCATAGTCTGTATTCGGATAGTCCTGATCTACGACATGAAACACGTAATACTTGCCATCATTGCCAAGATCGAGGATCGATCCGTCCGGGTGCTGCGCACTGTTTTTAAATACAATGGAACGCATACCCTTGAATTCACCCCTAGCTCCTTCAGATGGATGATAGACCATGAAAGGCGTAACATAGTATCTTGAACCTACACCTGGAGAAGGGATGGACTCTGTCCCAAAATTGTACAGTGCGTACTCCGTTCCATTCCGTGAAGTCATAACGACACCTCTCGGTGTATCATATTGATCTGATATGTTGTTATCCGAAGCGGATAAAGGCATATGTGGAAAAACGCCATAAAATTTATTGGCAATCGCCGGGTCCTCTTGCTCTAATGGCTGGCATTTACCTAGGAATATTCGTACCGGGTAAGCTCTTTCCGGATAGTTCAGACTCTCTCCATGGATAAACAGGATATCCTCATTCGTAATTACAGACCACTTATAGTTCACATTATACTGTACGTTATGACACAAAAATGGCGTTTCCGTCATGAATTTATCTGTGTCCACTGGCGAATTTACGAATAGATCTGGTGATGCCACATTGCTTCCCAGATTCTTCAGTCCCCAGCGAATGTTGACTCCTCTGGCGTGCGCCCATACACACATGGTAAAACGCATGGATGTATTTTTTTTATTGGTAAGCAGCGCATTGCCCCAGTTGGCATAAGTCGTTTCGGCCGTATGTATGGTATCCCAGTAAGGATCGATTGCATCTTTCAATGCGTTAACAAGCGTTGAAGTAAATAAGCTTAACGTACTGGTAAACTCGTGTCTGCGAATCATGGTCATGTCCTACACCTCCTTCTCGATCTCGAATAGCAGCACCCGTTGTCCGCCACCGAGAAGTAACGCTGAATCGAAGAAGTAGGGTTGACCCTGAACATATTTTCCTGCCGTGGTAAACCACCCTTGATGGTTTGCAGGATGCGCTTGGGAATAAGCATGGAATACATAGTACCGTTCATCACCAAGATCTAGGATGGAACCATCGGGATATTTACTAGCATCCTTTAATACCGCTGTTCGTACCCCATGAAACTCTCCTCTAACCCCTTCATTAGCATGCCACACGTAGAAAGGTGAAATAAAGAATCTACCTCCTACTCCTGGTGAAGCGATTTGACTATTCGTAGCCAAGTTATAAAGAGCATTCTCAGTTCCATTTCTGGATTTCCTTACGTAGCCGCCGCCTGCTCTATATTTCAGCTCATCAGCAGCGTCATCAAGCCCCATAGGGAAGTGACTAAATACTCCAACAAAATCATTAGCGATTAGTGGGTCCTCATCTTCAAACGGTCTAAGCCTCCCTAAGTAAAGACGTATAGGATAAGCAACCGTTATATTATTCTGGGGTTCGCCGTATAAAAAGATATATTGTTCGGTAACAAAAAGCGTCCATTTAAAGTAAACATTAGTAAGTGAATTAGTTGTATCGCTAGTCCCAACATACGAATCCCCCGTATGTAATGGAATTTCACTAAGATGGCCTAGTTCACTGTATAAGTCTGGAATGACTGCAGCGCCATTATTACGAAATCCTGTACGTAAAAGATAGTTTTTATGATACAAACGGTCACTATATGTATTGACCATGGAAAGATTACCACATATCGTAAAAAACATACTGGGATCTTTAATATTCTTCGCTGTGATTGTACCCATATTACTCGAAGTCATGGTGCTCCTGTTCCAAGCTCTGGGTGTAGCATAACTATTATTGGTACTAAGCGTCCACTCCCAGTGAATATCTCCATAGAGATCTTGTGTCACCGTATCATATAATGTTTGAATGAAATTTGTACAATACGAGTAAAACTCATAACGACGCAGGGCACCTAACAAAATATTTTCAGCCAACTAGTTCACACCTCCTTATGCACCAAATCTAATTTTCATTTCGTGAAAGATGTTCTCTTTAAGTACGGTTAACAGAATTGATTTCACCATGTCGCTTCTCTCTGTTATGAGATTCTTTTGATAAAACTGCTCTTTATCCTCAGCTCCATCCTCTGATTCCACACCACTAGTAGCAGCCTCATGAATTTCAGGTAGCCCTTTAAGTGAAGGCAGAAACTTATGAGCCACATTATCAAACAGGATATTGCTTTCAAAAGCAAAGATTAGAATTTCAATTTCCTCTGTACTGAATGGCTCCGAGTGATTGCCCACTAATTTATCCATAATGGTATGTAGTGCAAATTTCACATCCTGCACGGTCCTCGTCACGTCAAATCACAACCTTTCTAATTTTTACTTGTTTGATGTTACCGCTAGCATCGTATTCAAATCCCTTCTGAACTCCTTGGCCATCATAGATCAAGGTCTCAGTCTTAACGGTACCGTCTGCATTGTAAGTAAACGATGTTTTCTTCAATAGCTGTGGAGTCAAATCTACTGAGAATACTTCTTCTGACTCAATGTCACCATTAGAGAAGTAGTTATATACGACATCCAGCTCAAGTGTACTTCCTTCAAGAAAGACAAGTCTCCTCCGGATGTCCGTGTCATCGAAGGTAGCACCTCCTTGAAGCACATAATAATCTGCACCATTGTTGATTTCGCGCAGTACTTTACCCGTAATGTCACGCTGATACTCAATAGACTTGATCTGTCCGTTACTCTCAGTAACCTCCTGTCGTTCCAAATTTCCATCCGGGCTATAGAAGTGCTCAATGGTGCGGTTGATCCCTCCATCAATCTTCTCCGTATGCACTTTTCCATCTGGATAATAGGTATATTCGGTTACCGAAGTGGTGTTAATAATTGACCCACGACCAATGACAGTTACTCGGGCTTCCTTGGGCACATCAAAAGTAAACCGTATAAGCGTATCATTATATTCAATGTAATCGTCTCCTGCATCCATGCGTATTCCATCCAGAAATACCTCTGCAGAATTTGAACCAATCACATATCTGGGCACTTGAAAATCTCTAGTCGTCGACAACCTGCTGTTAGGAGCAGAAGTGAAGTGGAATACGGATTGATGCTCCATAGTGCCTCGACTCTCAGCGAGTTCAAGACGACTCTGCATGTTGTCGAGTCTGTCCTTGAGAGCATCATAGACGACTCCATTTTTGTCTTCTCTTGAAACCACAACTTCTTTAGCAGTTGCTTCTAATTGGGCTTCCATCGCTTTGATCGCCGTATGATGTGTAGCAATTGTTGTGGTTTGCTCACCAACGGTTTTTTCCAGATCATCTACACGAATTCCCAATGCAGACATGTCATTTTCAACAGATCCCTTTGTTAAGAAATACCTGAAATCCAAAGCCGTGAGTGAAGTTGTTGGAGAAACTCCAACATCGAGTCCACCAATGATCATGGCATCCTTGGGCTCTTCTTGATCTGAACTGTAAGAGTACTGCCCATTTTCATGAAGAAAAATATAATATGTCGTATTTGCCACAATGTCTGGAATGCTGAATGTCTGGGTAAATTGATCTACAATAACCTTGTTGATACTGGCTCGTCCTGCATTAATCGTAACTTGGACACTGTTATTTGCATCTAGGTACGTGGGGTTGGTAACACTGAGATCCTGAATGGGTTGCTTCGCTACAACTTCAATCGCTTTCTCCAACGTGTCAAATCGATGATCTATGGATGCCTCTGCTCCACGTGCTTCTTTTATCTCCGTCTCCGCAAGACTCAATCTCTTCTCATGGTCATCCTGACTCTTGGAAATGGTATTGACATCTGCTCTTGCCGTCAGAATATCCTGCTGAACATCATCCAATCGTGAGCTGTTTGAAGTAACCTTAGTCTCGACATCGCCTAGTCTCTGCTCATGATCTTTTACTGCATCTCGGCTATCGTGTGCAGATTCTTCTACGAGTGTGATTCGGTCGCCTAGACTGAGTGCAGACCCTCTGGCTTCTTCCAACTCTGCAAGATAGGAATCAATCTCATCATGCGTACGAACCCCAATATCACTCAATTCCTTATGACTCTTGGCGGATGATCGATGAGACTGGTTAATTCTTACTGACATTTGACCACCTCCATTCATGCCTTACATGATCTATACGTAATTACTCCAATACTATTAAGTCATATGTATGTCGAATACATCTGTAGCGAAAATTTGACTTGGGAGGCATACCTGTCTTGAGATTCTTCCCTTTCCATTTTCAGCCAGAATCGATAGGACGCTCCTGGCAAAATGGTAAACGCGGTGATCGAGTAGCTGAAAGATCCAGGAATGCCTTCAACATCAGGCGCAATCTGCACTTTATCCGTCCCGCTTGTGAGCGCAAAGATTACATTTTTAAAGTCTCCTGATATCATGGGGTTCTTGGCAAACATTCGAACTTCTTGTGTAGCAGAACCACCTGCCGTTAAATAACCTAGAAACCTATCCGTGTTGGGATAAAGAAGCACATCGAAATCTTCTCCTGTTTCAGGATTCGACTCTTTGTAATATAAATCTGGGGTAACCTCAAAATACATTAGGTCTCCCCTGTATAACTTTATAGAATCCATGGCCTGAAACCGATTTCCATCCGGAAGCCTAATCCCAAAATTGCCCTCAAACGGATATGAATATGGATCCATGTTAAAATGTACAACCGTTTCTTCAGATCGGCATACCCTAGACTCAAGCACAACACCATTCTGATCGATTAGATCAACCACAGTTCCTTTGGTTAGATTGTCTACGGTAATAGATGTTCCTTTGTTGATTCGAATATACTGAATATGCATGGGGTGATCCCCTTCACCCTTCAGATACAGACCAATTTTAGGGGCTCCCACCAGTTCTACAGAACCAATGATGTTCCAAATCACCCCATCATCCGACCAATACGCCGTATAATAGTTATAATCTCGAATCAAACGTATCCACGGGTAAGTCTTCAACAAAGGCTTTGGCAAGGACATATCCAAAAACTCTTCAATCTCCATGTAGTTATGTTCATCTACAAACACGATAACTCCACCGTAACATCCCTCTGTATCGGGATTGTAACTGTTCTTCACATCCATGACGAATTGCTTCATATCTGTCAAAGGTTTATAGAACATATACAGCGGATCTTGACCATGTTTGAGCACCAGGCTGCCACTACCCGCTTCATAGCGAGTAGCATCGTTAGGGAGTACTTCCCATTTGGAATCCAGGTTGGAGCTTACGAACGCATCCTCATAAATCCTGCCTGACTCTTTCAACCTCACAACACCCATACAGAACCTCCTTTCTTTACGTGAATAACCAGATGCGTTTACCGATCACACACATCTTGGGCCTTGCTTTCCAAACTTCCAGCAAACATTTAATAAGCGCTTCGACACACTTATCTCCACCACCACCTTCGCAGTAAGGAATGACATAGACGTCATCACATATCCAGTTGGTCAGCTCCATCCAGTCCAGATTAGCATATTCGTAACTACGCGTACCCACTTCCTGAAGTGAGGTGAACACCCATTTGAACTCATGTTTGCCTTTGGGCACTGGATGTGAAAATGTATAGTATCCACCCTCTTGGGTGAATGTTTTGATAAGCTCATCGTCAATGAAGAAATCCAGTTGACAATCAAATGGCTCAGGTACCCACACCCATCGTTCGTAGGCTTTGAAGTCATGCACCCGGAAGGTGGTCAGATATCGTTTTCCTGTCCAGTTGCTGATTTTCCCCTTCTGATCTGTTGTAATCTCTACCTTATACTTGCTATATGGCTTGGGAGCCAGATCATTCAGTTCGAAGCCATGATACCCATCCCCGTAATACTTTTCATCCCATAACACTTTTCCGTCTTCGCGGGTAATTTTCACGCGCATATTACTGTTATCGCAGCCGCCCATCCAGATGGGTTTGTTATTCCAAACTTCGAAGTGGGTCACTTCTGCCCAGGATGGATCTAATTTGCTAATATCGTCAAGTTGCATCGATCCGCCCCAGATCATCGCTCCATCTCCCGGGCAGCCCTGCTCAAATCGAATGCGGATCTCGTAATTTTTCTTCTGATCTGATGTATTCTCTACCTCAATAGAAATGATCTGGTCATCTTCATTTGTGACTGGTCGAGTATCAATTACTTGGCCTTCTTCAAGAGTTTCGATGACAATTTTAGTTCCCGAACAAGCTCTACTTGTATTTTTATATAAACGAATTACATCGAGCCAGGCATGACTTCCACCATCTGGCGCAGTCGTAACTGGTCCGGGCGGATTCCATGAGTCTTCACTTGGATGCGGAGACTCTCCTTCTCCATACAGTAATCCCTGAGCGTCTCCGCAGAAAGCATCCCATGTCTCTATAAAGCTCCCCCCGCTAAGAGTGAATCCACCAGCATCCAATCCAGACGCCGTTGTTTCACCCTTTTTTTTGTGAAGGGTATACTCAATTCGATAGGTATGACCAGGTGTTAAAGTTTTAAAACTGTCTGTAAATTTTCTAGGCTCTCCATTTAATAAATTATAAGTGGCACTTCCCGCTTTCATATCTAGTGTTAAATCCCATATTACTGCTTGTACTTTCGTTTCATAATCATAATCGGGATACCCAATCAAACTATTTTTATTTTTACTGTAAGGGTCTTCAGTATGTATCTGCAAATTGCCAATAGTCGCATGATAGCGGACATTTTGCTTGTTTTGATCATCATCTGGATAGATATCCGTGACACCAATACTTACTGTATATCTACCTGGTCGGGGTACATTAATTACATCAGATTGATAGGATGCTGCCGATCTTTCCCAAAATTCATTGGTGAAATTGTCATAATCAACAGTGGTACTATTGTATCCTCTGTTATTATTCTCTTCATGGATTAGCTTTTTTTGTTTTGACTGACCTTCAGGATAGAAATATACTCTAAGTTTAGCTCTTGGGTTCTTGTCTACAAGGTAACTAATAAATTTGTAGTTAAGTCTAAATTTTCCTTCACAATGAAAAGAAATTTCTATTTTTTTCGTGTATTTACTATCAAAATCAGAATCCTTGTCTCCTGGCTCTGTACCTTTAACGTTTATAGAATAATAAGGTGTTCCTAAAAATTTAGGGGGTCTTACTCCTGAACTTGGAATGATAGTTGGAATAATTTTTCTTAAACCCTGAACTTTGTTATTTTTCACCGGATAAACGGTAATTTGCTCACTGTATAAGATATTTCCAGTAGGTGGAGCTTTAAAATACCGTGTGACTGTCTTACCTTCATCCAGCACTTTAATACCCTGCATACCATTATCACTATAAATTAATCCATCGTTCTTCCATCCCCACTGGCTAGACTGTGCTGAGTTTCCGTCATATGGGACTTGCCCATATTCAATTTTATGTGTTTTGGTACCTGCTAGAAAACATCTCTGTCCAAAAGGATCTGTGACTTTATCTCCTATTTGATCATTTCCTGGCTCATTTCCACTGCTATTTCCAGAATCTCCCGAACTTCCTGAACCTCCGACACCAGGAGTATACGCCTTCCCATCCTGATATATCCAGCGAAATATATGATTACCAGCAGGAAGGGGATACATGCAATCTGTACCTTTATCACCGTTAGATCGACTTCCTGTCCATACGCTGATGCCATCTATTTGTAGTTCCAACTTCTCCCCCGTATCAAAGTCGCCACCATACTGCCAGCATATATATCCAGAGTTATTCATTGAAGCTGTAAATTCACAAATAAAATTTTGGTTATGTCCCTGCGCCCACATTACACCATCTCCAACCGGGATTGGATCAGGGGGATTATCAGGGTTATATTGCGGAGGTTTGATATCTTTCCATTTCCAATCACCAATAAATTTCAAAGACGGCTTATAAACATCCTTCTCATTAAATAACTCTCCAAATATTTCTTTATCTCTTGAAGTCCCTTTATCTGGGTCATAATTGGAATCCATTGCAGGATAGATTCGCATGTGCTCTTTAATTTTTAATTTGGCACCAGGATTGAGCTCTGCCCTGTATGTAATCGTGTCTCCATTTGTTTGTGTAGATGCTCCAGCATCGGTTACATCCCATCCTCGTGTCACATCAACATATGAACCTAGCGGTGACGTTGTACGGTATGTATTACCAGTGTTATTACCATAGGTAAACAAATGATTCTTCTGATACTTGAATGGCTCCTCTGTCAATCGATCTTGAATATTAAACTCTATGATGTTGTGTCCAGCCTCTAATGGAATACGCACTAGTTCCCTAGCACTTTGCATGGAGGTATAGTGTACTAACATTCCGTTAACTTTTACTTCAAAAGCTTCAGTCGGTCTTAGCGAATGCGCGTAACTGAATACAAACCACCCCTCATGATCTAATATCACCTCTGTCTGTGCTATCATTTTCCCTTCCGTTGGTTCGTCCAAACGTAAAATATCTTCTTTACGGATCCATCTCGGATTTCCCGACATTAACCATTGATATTTCCCAATACCTTGTCCAAGATGAGACGGTTCCCAATGATCAATCTCTCGCGGAGGACAAGTTACTTCGAGCGAACCTCTCAAGTCCACGGTCGTATCCGGCCCTGCAACAATTTCATATTCGATTTTAGCCTGGTTAGTCTCCGTTTCTGAATATTCCCCATTCAGTCTCCACTCCACACCATGCACTGATGTAGCATAACTGCCATGATCTCCATCCCCGCGCTGAGTGCGTTCAAGCATTTTATCATCAAAAAATAACTGATAATCATGATCGGGATACGGCTCTTCATCCACCCCCATCTTGTAAGCAAATGAAACCGTTCCATCACATTCGTTATCCAGATCCATCGTCATGGTTTTCTTACGTAAATCATCCGTAATGAACTGTCCTTTAAAATGTGCCTGTGCCACACTTTGCGGTGATCTTACAACCCAGTTTCCATACTCATATACGTCCTCACCATCCAGATCGTAATCTTTCGGTGCAGGAGGCTTACGTGTATCCACAATCTCAACGACTTCAACATCCTTGATATAGATACCATTGTTCTGCCATACTTCGGGTCTCATTTTGCGGATTAACCAGTCGAACTTGTACATCTGTCCTGGCTGCAACGTAAATGCAGCTTCCTGCCATCCGCTATTCTCGCTCCATTCGCCCCCAACTTGCTGCCCATTAATATAGAACAGCATGCCATTACCGCGCTTGGCACTAGCCAGGTACTTGAACCTGATCTGTCCATAACGCTTCACACGCCAGTTAAATGTAATTTTGGATGAGTTGCCAATCTCCAGAAGTCCTAGGTCCAGTTTCAAGATCATCTCTGAACCAGATTGTTCATTTCGCCCTACGGAGTGGACAGCTACCCATTCCTGATCCTCCGTTGATGATACATATCTGAAGAAATCAGGGAATTTATTGGAGAAAGGGACGTCCTTTTTCATCGAAAAGAGCGGGATCTCATATACGGTTGCATCAAAATGATTAAAGTAATTCCCACTAAAATGATGGTAGTAGGGTGCCGGACAGATCGGCAATGACACACCATGATGACTACCTCCAGGCTTCTGGGCGTTTTCAAGAATCTTGTGAATACAGTCTTTCACCATTTGCAGTACTCGCTGATATTGTGTTTTATCTGGAGGCTGCTGTTGTTCTACCCACCATTCAAGCCTGCGATACATATTCCATAAAGCTTCACGGCATCGTACACTCGCATACCACGACTTATCTTTCAGATATTGCTCAATGATTTGATCAATACTGTTTTCCAGTGCATCCAATTGAACCGTCTGCCATCGTCCTATCTGACCGTAACCTGGATCACCCAGAATAGGATTATTTTCTTCGCCATGCCGGTCCGTTTCACTCCTCGGTGCATTGGGACTCTGCGGTAAATACGCAGGGTTATTGGGGTTGCCGTAACTTTCGTCCGCAATCTTCGCTCTCATATTGGCGAACAATACACCTTTCTGTGATTTGGAGAACAAACCAAATGTATGACCCATACCAATCACCTCCCAATCTCTCTATACGACAAAAAGAGCACCGAGTTAATCGGTGCCCGTCAGATCATATTGCAATTTCGAATCTGTGTAGATCTGAAGTTTATTTTTCATGACCGACACGGACAATGTATACCATTTATCCTTCTCCCACTTAAAGGGTTGCATCGGAGAACCCACTGCAGTTGGATTGCCAGCGACGATTTTATATAGCTGCATCGGCGTTCTCATATCCAGACTGTTATCGCTGTCTCCTCCATGAACCATAAACATCCAATAATTATTTTCATCGAAGTATTTGAAAATAATTCCTGCGCCATTCCCATCCGTACTTGCATCCACCTTGAAATCAATGGAGAACTTATACGTCTCAGCCAGGAAATTATTGCGGTACCATCCACTGATGTCCTTCGTATCTGCCTTGGAATAAAACTTTCCAAGCAATGGATCCCGATCCCAATCGCCTTGACCGAATTTAGTCCAATCGTCTGATTGGGATAATTCCAGTGCATCCATATCCTTGGAATACGGATAGTACACATTAAATGGATCATTCGGATCATAGTCCTCCGGCACACCCAAACCACCTTCCCAATCTTCAGGATCCATCCCTCGATCGAGCAGATCTTCCGAGTAATCGAATATAAGCCCCTGTGCCATGGTGTCCATCATCGGAATGTAAGCATCAGCGGTTTCACGTTCAGCCACCGGATGATCAGTCAGTGTGAAGCTCTCACGCGGTTCCATCTTGGCTTCGTGATACATTTCCATAAGATGAGCTGTTCTCTCGGGAAGGAACGCGTGCAACTGTTCCAGATACTCTGCTCTTTTCTCAGGTCTTTCAGCGAAAATAAAACCTGTGATGACTTGAGAACAGCGTTCTTCAAATGAAGCCATGAGAGAATCAGGATCTTCAATTTCAGACAATCTGGCGTTCGCTATACCAGTCGGCAACTCTCTTGCAATGCTAGATTCACGTTCCTCTGTTATCCCTTCAAAATCATCTTCACTAAGATAACCCTGGTCTATTAACTTACTGCCAAAGCTCTCGCCGTCATTAACAATGTAACTTGTGTATGGAAGACTATTTCCGTAACTTAACTCCTCACTGGAGAAAGCAAACCTCTGGAGTGTGGTACCATATATCCCATCAAAATGCTCACCGGCTCGCTCACCCCCAACGCCACTTTCCATTTCATGTGAATGACCATATCGATCTATTTTCTCCGCTGCGAATTGCTCCCAATCCAGAGTCGTGCTTCTTAACAAGTTCATTCCAGAATCCAATTGATGGTTATACGCGTCATAAGAACTTCTGGAGCTCATGAACGAGTTATCTTCAATATGAACGTCTCTCGTTTTAAGGTAAGCATATTCGCTTTGGATCAGGTCTAGCTGTTTATATTGGAAGCCAACCAGTTCCATGTCCAAAATGGATTCATTAAATTCCTTGTTTCCGTAGAACATGTCCTGATCCAACGATCCATTTCGCAGTTTCACTACATCATTGATCGTCTCATGGGTATGCGCCCATCTTTCAGCTTTTACCGCCAAAAGGTTGTCATGAAGGAATGCTGACCTATCCTCTTTATTTAACTCAAGCGTTTGGATCAAATCAGCTTCATTACCGTTTTTAAACGCATGAATTTGCTCATCAATAGTGGAATCTTTGGCATTTTTCAGACCGTACATGTTCTCTTCCAAATATGCATATTGCGGTTTGTCGGCGAGCAGATTCTCTTCCATATTGCCGTACTGGGGTTTGTCCGCTGAGAGTACAATCTCTGTTGTTCCATACTTCAAGTTTGTTCCACCAACAATCTCAACTGGAACATCACCGTACTTCAGATTCGTTCCGCCAACAATCTCTACAGGTATATCTCCATAAGTGAGCCCCGTCCCACCCACAGATTCCACTGGAACATCTGCATATTTCAGATTTGTACCGCCTAGTGGTAACGTGAGGTCAAGGTAACCATTTTGCGGTTTATCCGCTATAAGTTGTTCTTCAAGATTAGCAATCTTTTCAATCGTGCTATCAGTTGTCTCATGAAGGTAAGCGTCATGAGTATGCTTGTATGCAAGAATCACATCATGATCCAGTGCTGAATCCTTTTTACTCTTTATCGAATCATAGATCAGTTCGACCAAGTCAGTATCTCTGATACCTTTACCACCGTACCAACCCTCACCATGCAATTCACTCAAGCGTAACTTGACAACTTCACTCTCAATTTCATGAACTGATGCCTCTTTCACGATTCTTGTAAAATGGTTATCTTCAAGCATGAGGGATAATCTGTTCATGTTATCCGAAATGATTTCAACGTTTAATTGTCCTTTGCGCATGATTGAATGAGCCGTCAGCATATCGTCAAGATTCGCAGATTTCATTACAGTAGTGGCTAGAGATATCTCATCTTGCACCGATCCATATCGATCTACCCTAATCGCTTCAGGAGTAATATTTACCAACGTGGATTCCCAAGCTTGCCGCATACCTTCGTTAAACTCGATATCCATCGCACCTTCTCTTGCCCACGATGAACCAAGCGTATATCCAATCTCAGCTACTCCATCTCGATATTTCGAGCTGCTTATGGAATAATCCTCGCTGAGCAGCGCAGATCTCCATTTCAAAGTCGCCAGTGAGTAATCTATATCAATAGCTGCCTGACGTGGTTCAATCATGCCAATAGAGTAGCTCTCATTCAAATACAACTGTCTGATCTTGGCTGTGCCTATGGAGTACTCACCACTGATTAAACCTTCTCTTATTGGATTAGTAGCCATAAGTTGTTGATCATACGAGTATCCCTCACGAGTCTTTGACGTTCCAATAGCATATTCGCTGTTCAAAAGCATCTGGCGCAAGTTCGTGCCACCCATGGTGTATTCATCATCAATTATTCCATATCGATACCGGGAAACCCCGCCCATATTAAATTCGGTATGAATCACACTCTCACGGTTCATGTTGGAACTCACGATATGATGGTCGAGAGCCATTCCGTCCCGTTTATATTTTGCGCCTATCCCGTACTCATCAAAGGTTTGTCCTCTGCGTTCAACTTGACTTCCTTCATACGCTGGGTCATCCGGGAATAATCCCCCTCCAGGATTCAGGTAACCTAATGAATCTTCAAACTCAATAATAGCCGGTCTTGCATTAAAATCTGCGCCGTAAATGACTTCCGTAATTTCGCCATGCTGATCTTCCTTTACTTTCACTCCCTCGAAAACGTCTGTCTCTAGAGTAGAATTACGTCTGTTCAGTTCAGCCGATCGAGATTCATCCTCAAGTACTGTTATGCTCAAATCTTTGGATGCTTCTGAGAGTTCCGTCCCTATATCACCAAGCTGAGATTCCTTCGCACCTTCGAAATTAAAGGAAATGATGCCTGATCTGCTTCCTTCTTTATCAGCTGTTAAGATCCCACAATCGATTAACGCATCTACCCGCTCTCTAACCCCAGCCAAAAACGGTTCATCAAAATAAACCGAAGCGTCTGCATTATTCACAGCTTCCATCATCATTTCCAGGATGACTGCCGGGCTGTTCTCCAAGATCTCCCCAACAATAAATTCCTCGTCCAGATATCCAGGGTATGCTTTATTCCCCAACCATCCTCCACCAACCAATTTGTCTAAAAGCTCGTCTCGAATCATGGTTGGTCGGCTATTATCTCGAATGGATTGCAGGATTGTTTCCAGGTGTAGCTTTTTAGACTCTCTATGTGATACAAGTGGTTTGTCAGTCAGATGTACATACTTCTGTTCATCGTTCTTTCCATACGAATTTAGCTTTTCGAGCATGGTAGAACGTAATAATTCTTTGTCAGCCAAATGGTCCTCAGACTCAGGTAACCACAAATCATGAGCCAACGCTCTTTCTGCCGTTGTTGAACCAGCCGTATAGCTTTCAAAGGATGCTTTTCTTTCTGCGCCTTCCTCGCTGTTCGGAATGAACAAATTCCTTTTTTCTGTTTTTGCAGTATGGAACTTGTCCTCAATATAGCTATCGAACTTGCTTTCCCTTTCACCAAGTGATTGCTTGTTGAGTATTTCAAGAGCCTCTGCAGTCACTCGTTTGCCTAACCTACTCTCCTTCTCTACATACCCAGGAACCTTACTGATCCTTCTGCTCTCCTGCAAATCTCTGAAAACAAAACCGTGCTCCTTACTTTCACGATAAGCCTGTTCTGCATGACGGTCCACCTCACTATGAACCACATAAATTCGTCGTGCCTTAGGACGCTTATGCTCAATATACATTTTCTCCACATAAACTCTTTGCCCCGTAGTCAAATCACCTATGACGTTCATATCTTCTACTTGATCTCGAACAGCCCAAGGAAACTGTCGTTCCACATCCGTAATAGTCCCTATATCTCTGGATGCCAAAATGATACCGGATGCTGTAGTTGCTGGATGTTTGTCTATAATTCTGTGAGCTTGGAGCGGATGCCAAAGGGTATCACTCGGACGAAAGACTAACGCATTTCGATGTTGGTCACGGCTGCTTTGACTGAGATCATCATGAAAGTAAAGTTGCTTGTTGACTTCTCGCGTACTTCTCATTTCGGTATGCAGAACAGTGGGGTACTGACGATCCTTCAGTTTGGCAAGAACATTCTCATGAGTTGTCATTTCATTCTCAATTACCCGCGTAGCCTGATTCAGTCGTGAAAGAAACATGTTCTCTTCGATGTCTCTGATTGCTTGAACAATTGTGCCTGTAGTCGTTCCACCAAAAGTTGTTTCTCGCACAGCTGTTCCCAGTGTATGCATGAGTGTCAATTGTGAAATGTTATCCACTCTTTGGGCTAACGGCAACGTCCGATCAAGGTGCATATACTTTATTTCCTGAAATCTACGAATATAAGCAGTCGACATATCAGAGAGAATGGATAATTGCTGATGATCATCTACCCTTTTCCCAATCAGGGTAGCTTGATCAGCAAATGTTTCTTTATGATCATCACGTAAACCTAACAGGTCCTGATATAGAATTTCCACATCTTGTTTGCTTACTTTCCGGGACTGGAGACTTCTCTCAAGTTCTGTACTTCTGAAGTGGTCTTGAATGGCTTCTAACAAAAATTCATTTTGTGTGGATCGTCCAATGATCTTCTGCACATTCTCGAAAACTTCTGCCACATCCATGTCTGGTTTATCGTTTCGAACAGAGTGTATCAATTGTTTAATCACCAGTTCAGAGCTGTTATCTTGCTCTGCACTATCTGCATAGTCCGCAATCATCCCAAATTCACTAACCCTGAAACTGATTTTTCCAGGCTCCAGCTTATCCAGATTCTTAACAAAGTTACGAGTTAAACCCAAATTACGGACAATCTTTAGCTCTTTATCGTTATCTACGCGCCAGCCCTCTGACATATCTTCATGAATGAATGAATCCTTTAATCCTCCGGGCCTGTGGCCTTCATCGTGATGATCCATCTCCAAAGCTTCAATTAACGCGGACCGCTGCATTTCAAACGAAAATTCCATGACATCGCCTTGCTTGGTAGCTGAGCTCGATCCTTCCATGGAACTGTGTAAAAGTCCTTCTGTATCCTGTTCAGCATCACTTAGAACAATAAATCGTTCTTCTCCTTCCAGATCCTTGCGAATCGCTTCCACAAGTTGATGATTAAATCCATGAGAGATCGATCTTGCCATGTAAAAATCAAGCATCAGGACACTTGGATACCGGCTGTAAGGCATGTATATAAATCGATAATCCTCAGGCCTGCTTCCTGTAGTTCCGACTGTAAACAGGTAACCGTACTGAGTTGTCGTGTAATCTATAACGGTGAAATCAAACTTATTGACTACTTGACTCACGTCACTGCCCCCTTCCAACTAAAAAAAGGGAACCCCTGAGTGGAGTCTCAGAAAGTTCCCTCTCACTGAATCTATACGACTCAGCTTTGATTCAGTTTAACTTACGCCGTATAACGGACTTCCTTCAGAATAGCCACACCCATACGTTGGTTGGCAGACAGATTCATGAAATTCTGCGCTGTATCGGTATCGAAGTAACGATACACTTCTTGGTCCCAAGACTTGCCTTCCACATCAATAATTAACTCATCCAGGTGAAGGATATTATGCTTCGTAACCGCGATGCAGTTGTCGAATTGACCGCGGTAGCCCTCGTAAGGGTGGACCACGTAAATTGGAGACAAGTGATATTTGGATGTCCATTTGGACGCCTGGAAGCCTTGAGGCTCCAGTTCCAACCCCGTATCCCCCAATTCCGGATCTTGATAAGCTTTCCCCTTCGGTGGAGCTTGAGTAATAAAGGAAGGATAGTGCTGCTGGAATTCAATACCTGATTTGGTTTTCAACATCTGAAGTGTGTTGTTACCTGCAGAAGTATATTGACCGTAGTAATACGTTCCTGTTGTTGCAATCTGAGAGATATCTGGTTCTTCGATTACTGCTCCAGCTGTCAGCATTACGTTTCCGTCTACGTCATTCAGGTTGTATTTGAACGGTTTCAATGCACCTGCGTACAGGAAGGATTTTTTGTAATCAAGGAAGTTTACTGCTGGGTCAGCGACGAGAACCATCGCCAAGCGATTGTTCATGACATTTACATACATGTATACAGGTTTTTCTTTATTCCGATCCGTTGGTGTATAGTTTTCCAGTGCCCATTGGTAGAGTACCGGATGTCCTGTTAGCTTGAATGTAGGGCGAGTGGTAACTGGTAGTGTAGTTGGTTCGCTGCCTTCCAATCCTTCAAGCAGCTGAACAGTCAACGTACTATGCTCCTCATAGGCTGGAACTGGTGCAACTACGCGTGGTACCAGAGCATGATTAATGAAACTTACATAGAAATGTTTAGTAATCGGTGTTGCTTGTGTTCCAATGGTCATGATCCCGCGAAGAATAAGTTCCTGAATACGGTCACTACTGTCCTTTTCTTCGTAAAATACTTCCCACAGATTTTGTTCCTGAGATTCGCCTGCAGTGGATTCAAATGGGAAACTCTTAAACCCTGTAACTTCCTCTTTCAGTTTTGTCAACACGTCCTGTGAAGTAGTGATTGTTTCTACATATTTAAAATTTGCCATTATGTAATCCTCCTTATTTTATCTCTTTCAAAAATGCAATCGTAATTACATCTGGTGATGGGGAATGCTTGAATAGATTCAACGGACTCTTGATACTGAAAAACTTGTAAACCTCTGTCCACGTACCCAATGCAGGTTTGGAAGGATCTTTCAGAATTTCTGTGTCTACGATTAATTCATCGCGATTGACCAAATTATGGTCGTATATCGCAACTACACCGTCCATATAACCCCGATATCCTTCTGCCTGATGCACAAGGTAGATTGGACTTGCATGATACTTTCCTGTCCAGAGGGACTTCTGGAACCCATCCGTATCTACAATCAATTTCGAGAGGCCCGGGGGAAGTTTACCCACTGAAGGATAGTTCGGAAGATGCGAAATAAATGCCGGGTAATACCGCTGGAACAAGACATTACTGCGTGTCTTCAACATGGACATGGAGTCCATACCATTTGAAGTGTACTCACCGTATTTGGCATAGATATCCGGATTAAGATCCGTGAGAATATCATTTTTCGTATAACCTGTCATATCTGTTCGCAGATCACCCATACCTACAGTGACACCAAAGTTGCCTCCATGGTCGTAATCATTGAACGGAACGATCTTGCCTATGTATCCAAAACTGCGGTAATAGCTATTAATATTCGGTGAAGGATCACCTTCCAGAACAAGAACAACTCGATCGTTGTTTACCGATAAAGTGTAAGCTACCAGGTAATCCGGTCTGCGTTTTTTGTTAGGCAACCATGACGTGGTAGAATGTCGTCCGTGGAAAAAGCGAGCTGCCGGACTTACGATCTCTGTCTTGCCGTCATAATCCAGCTTCCACTTCGTGGACGGTGGGATGAATGTTTTGACAATCGTATCTGTGTTCCACATCTCGTAAATGGCTTGTGCCTTGGCTTGATCTATAACTGTAGGTGTTAACCCCGGTTTAACCGTAGCTGGGTCACAAGCTCCTCTGTATGTGGTCGTTGAATCTCCACTTGTGTTTATACCTTCAAACTCTTCACCATAATAAATATTAATATAGTTCCAATCATTCGTTGGTTGTTCCAACATTACAGAGTACTCTCGCACAGGAATTCCAGTTGGTACAGTTGGCGTACCTTTAACCACTACTCTAGAAGGCACATCATGAACGGGATCCGCAGTATAATATCGCTCCGTGAACGTGTATTTTGATTTACCAGGTTCCACAATACTAGACTTCAAAGAAGTCCAACTACCGTAATAGTCAAAATACCTAACGTATTCCCACTGATATGCCGTCTTAAGACTGTAGTTCCAGTCATCA
This sequence comes from Paenibacillus sp. FSL M7-1414, assembly GCF_038003195.1. NCBI lineage: Bacteria > Bacillati > Bacillota > Bacilli > Caryophanales > Paenibacillaceae > Paenibacillus > Paenibacillus sp. FSL M7-1414. The sequence goes on from NZ_JBBOOS010000001.1 coordinate 4,404,211, forward strand.
GGAAGCTCCGTAACTAACTCAAATTCATTCCAGTCGTCCAAGTAAACTACGTCACTTGTACTAAGCGTTTGCTTCTGCTTTACAATGTAGGCAGTAACACCATCAGGTTTAGTGAGATCTGTTACCAATGTAGCTAGCTGATTAGGAACGTCTACAAAAATATTAGCTCCTGTCTTATCCGTATAAGAAAACTGAACAACTTGTATCTTTCTGCCGGTCTTGTAATTACCGTAATCCTTTTCTCTAACTGTGGGACGACTATCACCTTCGACAATTTGATCCCAATATACCGACCTCACCTCATGAAGAAAACCATCATCTTCAACAGCTGGTGTTCCATCTTTAAACTTAAGTTTACTGTAGTCAGGAATTTTAACGACGTCATACAAGTTACCATCTGTATGAAGGTACTTCCCTTGAATATTAGGCCGAGTTTTAGGAGTATATGTTACCCAATAATCTTGCTCTGCCTCGTATACCTTCTCCCAGCGATTGGCGTCAATCCCGCCCTCTACTCTGGGAATATCAGCACCTACGATTTCATCAGCCAGCGTGTTGATTAGTTTTTGTGCTTCCGACTCTCCGTCAATATAAGCGGCAAAGTTCGTCTGCGGTTTTTGCAGTGCCATCGTCACCCTCCTTATCTCAAAAATTTGATGTTGTACCAGACCGACTTGGCTTCAGCCACCGCGTTGTAGAAGTCAAACTTAATGGTCGTCCCCGCCGGAATCGGGTAGACAATTCCGAAACTGTTCCCCATGGAAACCGACTCGGGAAGTTCCTTCGTATAGATGGTTTGACATACTCGCTCCGTCCCGATCATCAGCTCCCAGTAATCGCCGACACAGTAGTGGCTCGCCGCAAACGCAATGCTCAGAAACTCTGTGTCATACGCCAAGGTGAATGTATCAGACTTGGTGGTCTTCGCCGCCGGAATGTCCAACATCTGTCCCCGAATAAACGGGATCGTCTTTTTACTGAAGTGTGGGTACGGCAGCTCGCGCACTTTGTCGATGACGCCACCCGCGATGTAAGATACATTAAATGCCATGGAACCACCTCCTACATGTTATATACGACTTACGCTCGTTCCAGTTAAGCGTCCTTCGTCATCATAATTTAGACCAATATTGTAAGTGAACATCGACTCTCCACTCGGATCATATGTACGGGCCGTCACCTGCGTTAACCTGAAATACTTGTAATAATCATAATCCGGGTGGGAATAGCCCACCCCGGAAGGAAAGTCTTCCTCATCCTCTGAGCCAAACTTCATCCAGATCGAAACCTTCCATGCCGATTCATACAAGAGGTCTGCTCCAGTCACCCGGTCCGGGTCCTGCATGTGCTCCCGATATAATGTAACGGAAGGTTCACCTTCAAGGGGAGAAACATTCGAATTGGAGATACTGCTATATTTGCGAAGCTCCCGGTGGATTAGATCCAGCACGGGAAATACAATATTTTCATTCACAATGCCGGCCATTACACCATCACTCCCTTTCTTGCCCACATCATATCAATGACCTGTAACATGCCACGGTCAACCGAATAACTGGTTTTAATACTTTTAATCGTATATACAGCTCGTGTGGTGGTCGTTTTATCCGTCACAATAACGTTGTCGAGCAGATCAAGCGCAGGATTCGCAGGAATGGACACCTGTAGCGTACGGCACATCCGTTTCATATCAAAAAAAGCTCGTTCTGCCACCTGTCTCTTGGCTTCAACCGTCTTCGCCCAAGGAACGGCCAGCACCATGGTTCGGATTTCTCCTTTGAGTTCGAGCAGAATCTCCTTGTCCACGAAACTGCTCTGACTATCATTCGAGTCGATAACAACAATGTGGCTTCTTCCTCTGGACCAATCCGTGGATTTGGTAATGGAGATCAGATTGTCATTCTCGGAAAACTCTGCCACGACCGGTTTGTCATAATTCAGGCGCTCCAGTCGGTACGTACCATAACGGTCACAATAGCTTCGATAGGGAATCTCCGAGATCACCTCCTGAACAGCTTCCGTAACTTTGGCAGACCATTGCTCAAACGTCCTGCCATACTCCTCAATAAATGGATTAAGCCATCCGTTCGGTGTCAGCACAGTGCTTGCGTCCTTGACTTCAAACTCACCTTCCTGACCCGGTACGGGGACAATGACCCTGCCCGTCTTTTGATTCACTTCAATCAGATAGGTCTCGTCAATCACGTAGTCAGGATAAGAGCGATCCTCACTAGTTGCCCGCCAACCCACCATACCCGCATGTTTAACCAGATCTAGTACAACCGTTGATTTGACCCAAGCCGGCTTTTCAAATTCTACAGGCTGAGCTGGTGTTGGTGTAACTGCCGGGGTGGAGGTTGCTGTAATGGTCCAGCTTGCCGGATCTGCGAGCATCTCCTGATAATAGGTCCATACCTTGTCCACCCAATTCTCCCGATCTTGACTCCAGGTCATGGGAGCAATGTCTCCACCATTGTGGAAATAAAGTACATCGGCTTTTGAAGTCACTTTTTTACCTCTGGAAGCTAGTGCTTTGGACATCCGTTCTGCTCCGCGCTTCATTTGCTCCTGAATTCCCTTGTAAAGGGGATTGCACTCGCTTTTACTAGGACAGCCATATCCAAGAATAAAGCTTTTATTTTCTTCTGTGCCCTTCCCTTGTGTTCCCAAAACAGTCTCGTGCCTGCATATTGCAAGCAAAAACTTATGATCAGGTACACCATACGCCGCAGCTTGGGCCTGGGCAGCCTGAATAATGGATGATGTCCGGTCCGTGCCAACTGCTGCAGGCGGCACCGGATCTGGCACATTGTCAATCTCTTCTACCTCTGGATAGGCTTTTTTCTCGGAAATGACTTTCTCGATAATGCGCTTGTACATATCTCGGGCCGTAATCTCCAGCGTGGAGCCTTCGCCATTGATGTCCACCTTGTCAATCAGTCCCGTAAATACCCGCATCATGTGCTGACCATATCCCATATATATGCGTATCGGTGTATTTTCACTCAGAACCCCGATATGGAATCCGTTTGCAAAATAAGACCATGGAGACGGTACACCACCAAGCTCGGGAAAATGAGCAGGATTATAATCCGGAGAGAAGAATCCTCTTGGATTGGAGATGGTCAGCCGTGCTTCCCGGGCTTCAGAATCAAACTGATCATCGATTTCGGCACTAATGATATTGGGAAGAACCTGCGTGTCCATATAGACAAAAGACCCGACCTGAATAACATCCGTCTCTGTCCTTCTATTATTAATAAAATCTCCGTAGCTGTTCGTTTGATAATATCCTTTAGATGGATCGAGCCCTTCTTCACTCTTTTGATTCTTCAACGGAGCAGGCAACAACTCTTGTATGCGAATATAATCGATGGCGAACTTTTTATACTTCTCCTTCGAAGCAGGGACAGATCCGGTTGGAACAGTCGAGTTTTGTTTGCCCCCATACGTCACCTTAATCTTGATACTCTTGGCTTTTGCAGGGATCACGATATTATTCAATTCCGTCAGTTTGGTCAGGTCATATGCCCCGTTGAACTTATTCACATAGGCATACGTTTTACCATCAATCACCACCGCGAAAGAATCCCCTTCCGCTTCACTAAAATTAGTCCCCATTCCAATACTAAGCAGCCCTTGCGTGGGCATACTCAGTTTTGTCACGTTAATCTCAAATTCAGCTACGGCGGCTTTGCCTTCAAAGGTGTATAGCAATTTTCCTCCTGAATCAAACATAGTCCAGCCCGATTCAATCTTGGCATAATCCGAAAATTTCAATCCGGTTGTATAAACGTTTTTCTCATGCCAGTTTCGCTTGTCGAACTTCTCATTCAGTTTGATCTCTCCGGGATATCCTTCGACCTGAACCGGCTTTACATCAGTAAATGTTGTTTTCGCATTTCCGTGTAACTTGCGCTGGCCCTTGAAATACAATTCAGGATTAACTGGCTTGCCTCCCTCTCCGGTTCTCGTTGTTGGATTGACTCCTTCCCAAATTTCAAAATGTAGATGTTTTCCCTTGCCCGCCGCACGTTCAGCCGGGGACACCTTATGCCCACCGGTATAGACGCCACCTGTATTGCCTAGCGTTCCAATGACAGCCCCTTGAGCTACTTCATCATCCACCGAACAGAGAATTTCTTTCAGGTGAAAATACTTGGTGATTACACCATTAGCATGTCTAATATTTACGGCATTACCAGCACCTTCTGTTTTATTCAAGGATGTTCGGACTACTTTTCCGGCCCACGCAGCCAAAATTGGCGTCCCGATCTTTTCTGACAAATCGATGCCTCGGTGAATTTTTGACGCGCTATCACGAGGACTACCAAATTTATCTGTCACAGGAGTAGTAATAAACGTTTTACCTTTGATCGGGAAACAAATCTCCTGAGCATCCGCTTGAGTCGAACCGCTATATATACCATTACTCGACTCATCCACCCAAACGGATTCTGTACTGATGATGGGTATCTGCTCGTTAACGATATGCCTGAACTCTTCCGTCCGTCCCGGGATAAAGGCCAACCGATCTACTTCGACACGGATATTGGGAAGCGCTCCTTCCCCCAGCTTCAGACGTTGGGACAGCACATTCATAACCTCATCCGAAATTGGAATCATATTGTAATCTCCCCCTTACTTGAATCGCTCGATGGTCCATTTCATGAATCGGTCCAGGAAAGCTGCGGCTTCAGCCCGGGTCATAGCGGAATTTCCAAGGAACCATATCTCTTCCTCGTCCGTACCACCTACAGGTCTTCCCATATCCGTGACTTCCGCTGCACCATCCACCTTTTTCTTGATAGGAATGCCATTAATTAGTGGATCATTGTTCGCAAATGTTTCGTCTTCCATTTCCGAGACGGCTATTTTCCAGAAAGCGTCTTTGGACTGCTCTACCCGCTCATTTTTGTCCCGATAATATATGGCCGAATCTTTGCCAACGTCTGCGAACCTCTCGCTCACATCTTTGAGATAATAGAACGTCACTTCGTCGCCTTCTGAGAAAGGTTGATTGAAAACAACCGTGTGGTTGTCAATTTCCGAATAAGCCGGTGTTTCTTGGTCTTTATCTTTTTTTTCGTCTTTAAATTTCACTGTAATTTTAAGTTTCTTTTTACCTGCCGGATAATTGCCATTAAGCCTAAACACCCGTTGACCCTGAAATGCCGTAATAGGCTGATTAATCTCCGTCGTTGGTGCTTCCATGTCCGTAAATCTGGCATAGAACACTTTGCGCAACTTGTTAATCAGATGAAATGCTTCTCCCCGCTGTATAATGGCATTAGGAAAAAAACAATTGTTGTATGCTGGTTTGAGTGTTGTCGCTTTGATATCTTCACTCTTGAATTTGTTATTCTTCGTCCAATAATTGAACTTGCAAGTGACACCGTTCAGATTAAAAGGAAGAAACACCGATCCCCCCGGGCTGACACAATATACATCCGTTCGGTAACCAATAGCCTTTGTTGCAATTTTGGTTACTGCCTCTGCATCTCCCATGGTGTCTGCCCATACTTCGGAAGGAATACTGAGTCTGCGAAGCGGTTGGCCTGCTGCATACAAATATTCCTGATGATTACGACTAAATGGATCGTAGAAATAGGTCGTCGCTGCGCTAAGTACAGCTCTGGGCAGATCTCCAGTCCAGGACACGGGTGGCCTTTTCCAAGCACTGTCCAGCAACGGTTCACCGTAACTACAGAAGGACACCACCTGTCCTGCATTTACACCGGTGTACAACTCCACATCGGTTAATCCCTTACTATTAGTTTCAGCCGTTTGGTAGATCGTTTGAACACCATCAATAAACACATACAGTGGATTGTCATCTGTTGGTTTAATCAGCACAGGCAGACTAAATGAGGTTTGCCCCGCTTTCCCTTTGATTTCTTCATATACAAAAGGCTTGCCTTCCTCAAACTTGTTGTAGTTGATCCCGGCAACAAAAACTTCACCATCTTCCAAAACCATATTCGTGGCTTCCATAACATCGTTATAGAACCAGTCCCCTTCGTTTACATCAACCCATTTTCGTATGATAAACACCTCCTATCTTTAGAATAGACAGAAAAGAGAGTAGGTCACCCTACTCTCGAATTGTTCGTTCCAGCAGACGCTTGGTTCGCATCAGGAAAGTAACAAACTCTGCTCTGGTTATAAAGTTTTCCGGTCTGAAATATAGAATTGGGGTGCCATCCAATTGTGTTACAACCGTCAGTCCCAAATCAGCCAAGCGTTCAATGGAATCTCTTGCCCAGTGGTCCTTCCCTTCTGTTGTCTGTAAATCCTGAAACTGTATTGCACTCTTACGGTCATATCCATCTTTTTTGATAAGGGTCATGGTCAATTCGACCTTGTACCCCTTCTGATCCTTATCCATCGTATCCTGATGGTAGAAAATAGGGTCAACTTTGATGGACTCTACAACACCAACATAGATATTGCCCTTCTCATCATAAAATTTGTGTGTCCAGCCTACGTACATGGCATAGTCGTGATAGGATTGCTTATCTTTAAACAGGATGTTAATGATGGCCTTGTACGAAGACACGCCCATCTGATGAAAATGCGAGGGAGCATTAATCATTTTAATTTCCCTCACTTGCGGATTGGGCGAAGGTGATGAGTACGGATCAATAATTCTTCCGTTTACTGGCTCGAACTTCATGCCTGTATCTACATACAGCTTTCTTTTATACCGGTCATTAACTAAGCCAAACGGATTTTGCTGAGTCATATCAGATTTCCTCCTTATCTACTATATTTAGGGATATGATTAGTTCCCATTCTTGCACCTACATTGCTGGCCATTCGGTTTGCAATACCCGGGCTGTTCTGCCGCAGTGTTTTATCCAACGTAGATGTCAGCCTCTCCACATCTTTTGTGCTGCCTGTCATATTATCAATGTTCACATGAACCGTAACATCACCCGAACCAACCATCACACTTTTATGTGTATTGTTTGTCGTCATGTAATCAAAGTAATCCATGACCTTAAGACCTGCTGGAATGTTGAATGAAGATATCGGTTTATCCATTTTTTTGCTAATTTCATACAAATTTTTGGACTGTTCTACACCCAATGACTGGATTTGTTTAAAAATCTGCATATATTCATCCGTGCCCGGTTTAAACAATCCACTATTCAGCAAATTATTCCAATCTTGCTTGATCGAACTTATTTGTGAGTTCATTTCAGATGCACGGGATTTGTTCAATGCAATTAATTCAGGTGCATCTTCCTTACCCCCATTAGCCGCCAGGAGATCATACATTCGTTTATCATAATCTAACTGCGTCAACTCAAACTGATCATTCATCTTGCGTCTAAGCTCATCAATTTGACTGTTTTTAACACCACTTAGTTCAAGTTCTGACTGTGCCTTCTGCTGTTTCTTCTCATTGATCTCCAGGCCTAGTTCATCTTTCTCTTTACCTTCAGCCATCTTGTCATACGTCTTCTGTAAACTTGCAATGGCCTTATCGAAGAACTTGATATTCTCTTGCAAATATTTCTCCATTAGCGCACGCATCTGACCAGAATCTTCGCGAACACCACTAATCAACAGACGGGATCGTGTGACTTGGTAATTGGTTTCGTTGTCACTTGTTGATTTGTTAAGCTGCCGATTAATCTTGGCAATCATTTCATCAATACCGTTGCTTTGCGGCTGAGGTCTATAACCGTTAGCAATAGTTCCTATTCCGCCCGCAGCAGGAATATACTGCATTTGAGGTTGAATGTATTGTATCTGTGGTTGTTGTTGTTTGTTGTCCCCAGGGGGTTTTCCAGACTCTTTATCCATTTGAATCTGGGCTTCTTTTTTCTCCTGCTTGTAGTTGTATTCCTTGCCCAGTTTCTTCTCAACTGCATCTCCGCCATCTTCACTCCAAACCGCCTTAAATCCCTTCCAGTAATCCCCGAACTTGTTATTGGTAGCATTGTTTCCGAATATTGAACTCATTGTGCCGGATACAGCGGCATCCATCCCCAGGTTTAACCCTTTCCACACTTTCCCTACAAAAGATGACTGCTCCATATCCTTGAAATCTTTGGCCAACTCTTCCTTATTGGTAGCGCGAATACTCTGCTTCTCCGCTTCTGACTTACCCATATTGTTCAATGGATCGACAAGACCAGAGACGACATCCATAGCGGTCATCGCTAACCCAAGTGCTGGTACAGCTTTTAAAGGCCTCAATAATCTCCCGCCGGATTTGACTAATTTCGAAAATTTTCCGGGTGTTTTAATCCCACGGGCAGCTTGCTCCGCATTGATGTCACGCTGAGTAATCGAATTACCTTGTCTATCTCGAAGAATATTTCCATCTTTATTACGCATTGGGGCATTGCTGTCAAAAAATGCTTTGCGATTGCCTGTGTCTTTCATATCCTTAAACCTGGAAAGAAGGCCCCTTTTGGGTGTATTTTTATTCCCTTTCTTCGAGTCGCCCCCCGGATTGAATTCATCCATTATCGCGTCTTTCATGACATCTTTGATCAGGTCTTCATGACGAGCTACAAAGGTTTTGTTTTTGGATTCTTTCTTGTCATCCTTAACAGGAGATTCCACGCCTCCTGCTCCTGGAACAACTAGAAATCCTCCTGGACCACTCATCATACTCGCGAGCTGAACCTGTTCGAGTTCCTTCAGTTTGGATATGTATGCTGTAGCATCGATCATGCCCTTTCTAAAAGAGGCGTTTAACTCATTGACTTCGTTTCTCAATGTGGAGAGAACGTCATTCAATAGAGCTGACTGCTTACGTAGCTTCTGGATCTCCGATTCGTACCGTTGAATATCGGTTGAACCGTATTGAAACTCAGCGTTTAGAAAATATAACTTATTTCGTAGTTCAACCGCATCGAGGTCCATGTCATCCATCGCCATCATCAACACTCTAGCTCGGTGTTCAAGTTGCATCATTGCTCTACTCGTGTCATCTAGTTCTTGGCCTAGAAACTCAAGACTTCGCTTCGTCTTCGCGATCTGAATATCGAGAGAATGCATTTCTTCTCGCAACAAAAGAAGTTCTCGACTATACGTTTTGACTCGCTTCTCAGCTTCGTCACGTTCTTCCGCATGAATGGAAGACGCCATTGTATTCCCATCTTGTATAGCCTGATTGTACATTTCATGTTGTTGATCTCGGGTAGTCCGAGCCTGAATTACATCATCTTGCTTGGCTACGGCCCTACTTTGAATTTCTGTTCTTCGATGATCCAGAGTCTGTAGACGACTCTGCTGTCTGCCCATTTCCTGCGCTACACCAGCACGTTGCACATCCGTGACTCGAAGTGGCTCTGGAACATCGCTCCCCGTATTTTCGACTTTCCCTGGATCCGCATTCGTAGCACTGTATCGCTTCTGATCGCCTTCATTCATCACTTCACCGAACTTATCCCACGCAACCTGAACTCCGACTTCATCCATAATTCGGTTAAGCAATTCCATATGATCAACAATGCCACCCGTACGATCTCCAATTAACCGCATGACTGCGATAAGATAATCGCCCAGCTCGGCAAATTCCTCTTTCAACCCTTGCATCGCCTCATGTGTTGCAATCTGAAAAGCGATTTCGATCTCTCGTTGTCGGAATTGAAGGTTGTCTCTACTACCTGTGCGCTGATGGATCGACGCGTTTGCATCCGTAGCCTTCACTTGTTCAGCAAGAAGATCGAATCTAACTCGATTCGATGCAAAGCCCTGCTGAGGATTATCTCCTTTTGACTGAACCAACAATCCAGCCTTACTAATCCAGTTGGCTAATGCATCCTCTTGTGCAAACGTTCCATCAGGGTTACCATCCATTGGAAGGGTCTGACGCATCATATCCATCAAGTCCTGAATGCCAACATCCAACATCGTTGAAGCTCTAATCATCATGTCTGTGACTTGGGACAGATCAAAGCTACTGCTACCCCATGCCGGAGTAACAGCTTCCAGACCTGTTGCCGTCTGTTCTACATCCATATTGCCCACTGAATGCAGCTTGGCTACTTCTTCAGCAAACGCAACAGCTTCAGATGAATGATCATAATTACGAGAACCAATGCGATAGGCAAGACCTACATCTTCCTGATCCATACCATGTTGCAGTGCAATTCGTTGCAGATTTTTGACCGTTCCGGTTTGTCTGAATTGCCCACTGTCATTTGTTGTCCCAGACGATCTAAGCTCCATATTTTGGTCGGCCCGGCTCATCTGTTGATCCATCTGCTGCGACGAGTCAAGGGATTTCTTGAGTAATGTTGATGAATACCCCTTGGTTTCACCTGCTGAAATATATTTCATCGTATTCATCACGGAGTCTAACAACCCCTGTGAGTCAGCTGCAGACACATCCTTCATTTCACTGAACGCTCCACGATAAAAGTGCTCCAAATCGGTAGTCAGTATTTCAATCATTTGCGACTGCATATCACTTCTGATTGTCTCCACTCGTCTAATCAGTGTGCTAACGCCTGAAGGGGAACTCTCTTTCAGTACTGCGTTTTGTCCAGTTAATTGATCCTTATCCGTTAATATTTCTTGTGTTAAGGAATGTTTATCTCCTTGTCCTTCTGTTTCAGTCAAAAGAATCACCGCCTTTATGCATAAATCCCGTTCTACCTTCATTTAGGCAAAACGGGATATCTCTCTCTTATCCTCCGAGCGCTTGTGCAAGCATACCGATATCATCTTCTGATATCTCCGTGTAATCCTCGTCATTGAAGGTTCTTTTACGTCTGACGGTCCCATCTTCTTCAACTTCCTCGCCCCCACCGCCACCGAACATGCGAAGAGGTGCTGTCATAAGTTCAACCTCAAATTGAATATATTTCTCGGCTGACTTGCACAGCTCCGCAACCTGAGGGAGTGTGTACTCCCAAATCTCCCACTTGTTCAGCCCACAGTGTTTATGGAGGGTGAAGAAGATTTCTCCCCAGTGAACGGGTTCCTGTGTTTCCGTATCACGGATTTCGGTTCCCTCCAAAGACTCCCCCTCGGTGCGTTCTACTTTTTTAAACCATTGAGTCCAATGAGCATATCAATGACTTTGCGAGCTGTGTTCAGATCAAGGTACTCATCCAGATACTCTCGATTGATGGTATACTCACCATGCTCATCTTTGGTCACGATATGTGGATAGTTTTTGAATGCCATTGCCAATACATCAAATAAATCCTGCTGCCGCTTTTCATCCAGTTCATCATTCTCAGTCGGAATGAAGTTAAGAATAATGGCATCGATATTCACTGTCTTTAGCAACTTCATCAGACGGCGGGCATCCTTCAGGTTACATGGCGGAATACGATATTTCCGTCGATCCCGCAGCGTAATAATCTCATCATCTTCAAAGAATGCACGCTCAGCAGCTTCCACTTCCTCCGGAGTCACCCGTTTGTTTTCCGGATCATCTTTGATTCGTTTCGCCGCTTCCTCATTCAGCTTTTCCGCAAGCTCACGCTCGGCTTTTTCTTGTTCTGTTTCCATGACTTTAAAGACCTCCCCAGGACATTCTCCCCCATATAATAAAAAACCTGGCAAGGCAAGGCTCTGTGAAGGGGAGGACACAGATGCCGTTTGATACCTTGCCAGGAGCAATCAACCTTATTTAGATATTAGATCTTGCTTGGTGCGCTGAAGCGTTTGATACTGCCGATTTTTCCGTCAGCACGTTCAGGATCAAGAATCTGCAAGGAGATTGCAGATGCAGAAGCGGCAGCGCGCTGGGCATTGATGCTGAATGTACCTTTTGCACGGCACATGTACAACTCGGTTTCAACCCCTGCATACGTACCATCTTTTTGCTGGAACGTCCCGTGATGAACGACAGAGATTGGGAATGGTACTTCGTCAACCAACAGGTCAACCATGTCTACAGTTTCTTCACGTTTGTAGTTCAGCACAATCTCTTTTTCGATATGGACAGCATTCAGGATAACTACACCATTCGCTTCGTCGTAGAAGAATGCATTCGGTTCCACGGCCGTTCCTTTCGAAGTGAGTTGTTTCAGCAATGTGTTGGAATCTTTGAGTCGAACCGTGATGCCACCGTTGCTTCCATAGATTTTACTTGCATATTTTGGCTTGGCTTCAGCAAAGCCAGAATTGGATACGCCTGCAGCCACTGTAGACTGCTCATTCAGCACCCATACATAAGACTTCACTTGCTCTTGTACCGTTGAACCCATCATCAGCTGGATCGCATCCAGATCGAATTTGGCATCTGTTGCCGATACTTCGATCGATTTCGACTTCACCAGTACATCAATGGCGAACAGACCGTCACCACCAAAGATGTCCTCAAGCTCCACGTTAAGGTCAATTTTCAGATCTTGCAGGGTACCCAGGGTAACTACCTCAATTTCGCCCATCGGATCTTTTGGAAGGCGTTTAGCCATAAACGTACCTACACCTTTGATAATCATTTTTTTAGCCATTGAACAGTCCACTCCTTAGGATAGTATGTATTTTTAGCTACGGAGACTTGCTTAAGCCGGGATCAGGTTAAAGGACTTGATGATCGGGAGATCCTTCTTTAATCCGTCTGGCTGTTCGCCGTCTCTGCTTTTTATAGTGTAGAACGCTATCTTCAATCCCTAACGATAATGTAAACGAAATATACTGAAGCACGATTAGCCCCCCGTCATCTTTGGAAAAGGAAAAGGCCTATATACGATCAAAGAAAAGACCCCTACATTAGAGGGGCCGTTCTGTTTGGCAAAGCATCTATAATTTGCGCTACCTGTTCCGCACGTTCTTTGATCTCAAATTCATCGGCAGTAACCAGATGAACATGCGAGCAGTATTTGCCATGCTCATAGATTCTCTCAGGTGTAATGAAGACAACGTCAGCAACAGCTTCCATCTTGTGTTTGTGCTTCTCGTACTGATCCGGATCGGTCAACGAATCAAATACGACTAGATCAGGATAGGCTGTCTCGACAGAACTTGCCAGCCGGCTATCGTTCACCCAATAGATTACGCGATCACCTTGAAACAGCGTACGGACATTATGGCCCACACGGGCTACGACAAAGTTTGGAAGCTCCGGATGGGGATACTCTAAGGCATCTACCTGATAGAACTCATCACTGGAGTTGATATATATTACATTGTAGCCTACTTCCGCGAGTGCTTTTAACAGCCGTTGTGGTCGACGCCCGAATCGTTCACTATGGAAATCGATCGCAGGCAGATATACAATCGTTGTATCCATGTTTGGAGTGTATGTCGTAACATTGAACTCCGTCGCGTCAATCTCTATTTCTTCAAGCTCAATTGTCGGTGGTGAAGTCGATTGGCTACCAAACATTCGTTTAAATATCTTTTTCATTTCTCATACCTCCTATGACCTGATTAATCATCTTCACGGCATCCATTGCCCTGCCATCCCAACTATTAGACTTAGCCACCCTTACTCTTGCCGCAATTTTGGAAGCACTATTCTCACGAATCGCTTTCTCCAACATCACCCCGCAATTATGCTGATTCATAAAGTAAGTTACATCGCTGTACTTATGAACAATTTCCTCCATACGCGTCGTCAACACAGGTTTGCCCGCAGACAAATATTCATAATACTTGATCGGATCGCAGCCCCGGATCATCTCTGTCAGCTTGAATGGCACGATACAGACATCGAATTGAGCAATGTAGGCGGGAAGCACTTTATAATCTTTGTGCGGAAGACAAGTCACACTGGGATGCACAATATTTTTTTGATAGAGGGCATTGTTTCCAATCAAAACAACACGATAACCTTTATCTGCAATAGCGGTAATCAGCGAATAATCCACCCACGATGCCATTGCACCGTGGAAACCCACAATCTTTTGCCCATCATGAACATCGGGGAAGTCCGCCGGTTTGGGCAGAATTGTCCGCGCTTTCTCAAAATGTTGGTAATCTGCCCCGTTAGGGCACATAAAGATTGGTTTGCCGTCATGTTTATGTGCCTCGTACATCACCTTCGCAGTCGTCGCAATAAGATCTGCACGGTCAAAACATTTCGGGATGTAGGATTTCCACACAGCAAACTCATCAGCCGAATTATCAAGGTAATCAAATACGGTAAAATCAAACTTCCGTCCATCCGAATAATTGTACTGACCTGGATTCGAGAACCAGAGTACCTTCTTTCCTTTGACCAGGTGATCGTAGTTCACGCCTTTTTGCACAAGGAACAGATCCTCATTTAACTTTTCAATCGGGCGGGTCTGCTTTCTGTAGGTTTCTTCATTGATAAAGATAGCCCGTATACCTGGAATATTAGAGAAGGCGGTCATCAATTGCTGAGGACGTTGGAACAAGAGGTTCCAGTCAAGTGCGGGCGGGTAGACAATGGTCATTTCTATACTTTCAAAAACCGGATTTTCTCGTTGTTTTCTACGAAGCAGCCAATTGAGCAATCAACTCCACCCCTTCCGCATAGGCATGAACGGGACGCAACCGAGTATCTACAAACAGTTCAAACCCCAATCTTCTAGCTTGCTCACAAAATGGTGCATCTTCACCTGTTGGATGGGAACCATATCGAACCCCTGCTTCGATCACTTCACGCTTAATCAAATATACGGCACCTGTCAGTTCTACCTGGAACAAACCCGCTTTGAATTCAGGTATATGTTTTCCGCCGCTCATGGAATTATGAGCCTTCAATTTTGGGTGATTCCGTATAAGCATTGCGCATATATCTTTGTCATTATCCATTAACTGCCGTAGGCTACCCTCAGGAATGATGATATCCGTATCAATTGAGAACAGATAATCACAGTCCGATTTCAGAAACTCATCCAGAAGCATATTCCTCAACAACGCCAGGTTGTGATAGGAATATTGTCCACGTATATGACCATATGTTCTCCCCAGATTATGAGTCAGATAAGGAATCTGATGACAATCAAGGATATGCTCCGTCTGATCTTCACTATCATTCAGGATGTACATATAATGCTTCTGCACTGCTTGTTGCTCAAGTGATTGCAAGTGCCGTTCCATAATCCAAGCCCGGTTTCGTACAGGACTACCTATAAATACGTTTTTCACAGTCCATCCCCTCTCCCTTTTTACATAGTCTAGACTGTTCCTCAATAACCTTCGCACGTGGAACAAAAAAGGAGTGATTCCTCAAAAGAAGAGAGAGAACGCAGCATTTTTCCTATTCTAGTACAGAAGGAGTTGATGAATATGTATACCAAAGAAACCATTATTCACACATGGAAAGAAGGTGACCTGCATGCTGGGGAGTGTAGAATTAATCCACAACTGGTTCCAAATGGCCTCTGATGGAGAAGCCCATGCTTCTGTTCGATTTGGGGATGCTTCCAACACCATTCTGGCCCACGATACCGTTCTGACTATGGATTTCATCAAGTCTCATTACGGCTGGTTGAACGACCCTACCTATTGCGGGATAACCTTACCCAATGCAAGTGCGAGAGAAATTATCGTACACTGCCTGCGAAAAGCGGATTACGTCGGACATCTGATCCAGACAGATCACTGGTATTTCAAGCCGTTATTCGATATGTGCCTTGAATATTACAAAGTTGAGCCCAGAGAGACCTTCTATGCTTTTGAGAATAATTACATCGCCCGATTCAAGTTATTCTACGAAACATTCAAGACCATGCCTATTCTGATCTGCGGAGCCAAGGCCGAGCAATATCGAGAAGTTCTGGAGCGGAGATACGGGTGGACAAGCATCGTGGGAACGGTGGACTGCCCCTCGTGGTCTCATGTGAGCACAGCATCCAAACAAATGGAAAATATCTACCAACAGACACCGTGGAAGCTTGCTTTGGTGTGTGCAGGTGCACCCGGCAAGGTACTGGTTATTAAGGCCAAAGAACTGCAAACCGTAGGTGTTGACTTTGGTTCCGGAGCAGATGTTACCATTCAAGCCGACTGCGAAAATCTGAACGCATGGGATTACAACGGATTTCCTGATTATTGGGAAGGCAGACCCAAGAAATGATCCTCTCCGGGTCTTTTTTGCTGGATAAAACTGTGATTCCAAATCCGATTTTATTGACTTAGTAGCTGTTGATAATTTAAACTATCTGCCTTATTATTGTTAAGATAACTCCTAATCTAACCTGGTTTAAACTTGCATGAAGAGGAGCTCTGCTAAGATATTCAAACCGTTGGAGGGAAATGTAATGGCGTACTCGCAGTCAAAGACCGAAATAGTAGCAACTCATTTACGAACAAGATTTATGGAAGGTAACGTAGAGGGACATGAGATCGTTGTTGCCTTGATCAGTATGGTCAAAGCTGAGAAGATTAATTTAGATGAGGTTGCCCCTATTCTCTCTACAGTCTTTTTTGAACAACCGCAAGGTATTCTATTGGCACTCGAAAAAGCAAGCACTCTGATTGATGATGAATTAATTGATTCCATTCTCCACGAAGTAAACGAAAAAGCTTAATCTTACATACAAAGGGAGAGCTTATCATCAGATTTTAATTTACAACAACCAGTTATTCTCTCCACACTTTTAGATTGAATAGATTCATCACTGAGAAATTGGAATTTCTCGTTATTTTCTGTCCTCCTCTGCTTATTCTAGTAGTATTACGAAGGAGGGGACACCAATCGAGACAGTGAATAAAGCCATTTTATTTTTAGCAGTTATTGAAACCATGCTTGAAGCGCTCCACCATACAGAAGTAGATCAGACAGAACTTGTGGATTCGCTTGTCATGTTAGGTTTTGATCCCATTGAGATGTTGTACGAGACAAATACCATTAGATCTTTCCAAAAGATATGCAGGGCTTTCGCAGAACTCCATCTTACAGATGAGGCCCTGGACACGTTCTCAAAAGAGTAGTTACATAACCAGAACCCCACATCACATTCGACGTGGGGTTCTGGTTTTTTTTTGAATTTGAACCCGTTTTGAACCGGATCATCTTAACCTTCCCCATCCTGCCTCGTATAGGTCATCTAGGGACCATGGACATCTCTATCGCCCCTGTTGACTCTTATTTAATAAACGAAAGGATGGTTGTATGAGCTCACCCACACCAACACATGTGATCGAAACAAATCAACTCGCTGTTATTGGAGTCGTCGATGAATCCTCGATTCAGACCCAATATGAACTTGAGTATCCTGATCATATCGTGATTATACAACATTTTTATTTTTTGAAAGATCCAGCACACTTTAACTCCTGGTTAACCAGCAGACAAGCATAACCCCTATCTGAGATGTACTTTGGGTCAGGACTTTTTACGTCTGCGCTCATCAATTAAAACCTTCAGTAACAGCAACTCTCCATAGGTTAACTTCTTCTTGCGTACCTTCTCTACCCATGCCCAATCTTCAATCACCTTGTCGTTGTAGGCATCTCCAATGTACTGATCAAGTTCATTCCAGGCCCATTGTGCATAATCCAGAACCGTATTCATATCATCATCCTCCGTGACTGCTACTTCTTGTAGTGGGTTTAATTTTATATGTACTGCTTGCTTAAATCTTTCATATTCCCCTGGTTGTTTAATCCATGGCAGCGGGCATTCCTTCCATCCTACGACTTCTTTATGTGTGAAGAAGACGGGTGGGAAGCCCCGTTCCCTGATTAGGTATACCGCGAGGTCTACAACGTTATTAAATGTATCTTCATGAATACTGCCATCCTTTTCAATGCACATCTCAATGCCCACTGTACTATTGTTAGGATATGTCCCAAGTTTGGCTATAGCTTCCTTCGTGTATGTTGCACTCCCGCAGTGGTAGGCCAGTTCATCATCCGGTAGACTGTTATATATCGAAGTTCGATCTACCGAGAAGTGCGCGCTTGCATAACGACCTTTCACTGCTTTATTGGAATCCTGCTGTGCCAAACTTGCAAAGTATTTGCTAATGTTCTTCGCGGGCGATCCGGGAGAAGCCGTATAATGCATCACAATTCCACGTTTCGCTTTTAACTTAAGTCCGGCCCGACTGTATTTATTAACAGGTATGTAATCCTTGGTGATCTGTATCATGACATCTTCTCCTTATCTTCAACTTGATCTTCATTCCCTCGAAGCTTAAAGAGTGCTGAAGTGATAAACTTCGGTACAGGCAGGCCCAGTTTCCCCATGTTCTCCAAAATACTGATTCCTTCGGTACCAATGATGAACATTAACATTGCATCTCGCATAAAATCATTGGAATTGCCTGCAACCATATCCAGTTGATGTGCAATAATGACAAAAACAAATGTCAATGACTTACGAGCAAGCCCCCACCATCCAACCCTGCTGGATAACTCCTTCCTATACCATGCAGACAGTACCCCTGTGATGTAATCCAGCCCCACAAAGATGGTCACGGCAATAAACAGGTGATCAATTCCTCCTACCAAATACACGACTGCCGATAGCAGCCAGCCAAACAAAACCATAAACACGGTATCTCTGTGCATTAACGTTCCCCCTTTAATAACCTATTTCATGTCTAGGTTAGGCGGATCATAGACATAAGTCTCATGCAATACGGAAACCTCCGAAAAAACACTCACCATCCGCTATACAAACAGCAAAAATCCCTCACGCTTGGATGCGGGAGGGATCATGACGAAATGATTCAGCTATAGGTTGATGGATCTGGTGTAACTGGTACACCTGTTGTATTCGTTGGTGTTGTATTCCGTTGGAACATGCCTTGAATACGGTCCAGAACATAAGGGGTGGAGTCAATGAGTTTCTCAAACAGATGTGTGGAGTTATCGAGTGGTACAATGTGTACCCCCTGTTTACCTACCACCAGGAACGCAATAGGACGTATGGATACACCGCCGCCACTACCGCCACCAAACGGAGAAGCCACTTTAGCTGAACTCGCATGTTCAGCAGAGGTACCCGTAGCACCACTTTTGCCACTACTTTCTCCATTAACGTGAAAATCACTACCACCGGCAGCAAATCCGAATCCCACCTTACTGATTGGCAGAATCACGGTACCATCTGGTGTTTCGACTGCATCGCCAACAATTGTATTGACATCCACCATGGCCTTGATATTTTCCATTGCGGTTTCCATTAAGCCTTGAATTGGATGATCTGACATTTATATTCCCTCCAGTTTCAATGTAAGCTAGGTTTGATCTAACCATATCATCCCCAAACTTGAAGGGACTTATGTAATAAGCATTTTAAATACACTCACCAAATCCCAACCTTACCTTCCCAAAAACAGACCGACTATGATGGGTTTTTATACTGTTGTCCCACTAAGCTTATTCTTTTGTTTCTCCTTATGCCTGCGGCGCTGTTCCTGAAGAAGCTTAAACCACATCCGCCATCCCCCTTCGACTTGAAGCACACGGGTGAGTAGTGTAACTCCAGCGATCAGGACGGCTGTAATCCGAATTTTCACTCTGAAATCAAGCTCCGTTCTAAATTCCATTTCATCGGACCATACCGGCACAACCTGAAGCACAGGTGTTTCATCAAAGCGGATCTGATAGGTGAGAAAACCAATAATAATGGACTTGATACTCCACAGCCAGCCCGTCAGCACCGCTGTATATGCTGCATCACCAACGCCGATGTGGGTAGCCCAGGACAGTTGGGTCATATGTACGCGTGTAAGTGTTTGCTTCAGCCACAGCTTAAGCGCGTCCGTTGCCCTAAGCATAATTTTCACATCTTTAGCCCACTTTTTGACTTTGCGTTTGTTGACCCGCTCGCTCCCCTGGGCCTCGCCTCTCGAATGATTCATGGATTGTTCGGTCTTGACCAAGAAACCTTCCTTCATATTGCGAAAAACGATACTCGGGATCTCATAGTTAATCCGCACAATTCCATAGAGAAGACGAACATTAATATTGGCGTAATCATCACTTTTATGTTTACTGAATGTAAAATGTACATGAACATTTGAGATGAGGGCTGCGGCAATCAGCAATGCGAACAACAAACCGATTCCTCCAAGCCAAATCCACACAGGCCTTACCTCCAAGCCCTCAATTCTTTTCTCGTCTAGTATGGCACTTTGAATAGGAAAAAATTCACGTCTGACCTAAAAATCCCATTTGATATTTGTTTGGAAACTGTTTTATTCACCATTTATCTAAAATCAATGCGCAAAAAAACCGACTCCACTGATGGGTGTCGGTTAGTATGAGCTTGCAAAATTAGAGTGAAGAATCCGTATTATCGTCTTCGTTGTCGATATGACTTAGGTCATCCGCCGGATCAGCACTTTCCGGTTCCAGTTGTTGCAAATCCAGTTTGTTGAATAACAGTTGTGTCTCTTCTTCAAGGTTTTCCGAATCTTCGAACAAACCTGGCTCAGGAAGGTCCTTAATTGAAGCCAATCCGAAATAATCCAGGAACGACTTGGTCGTTCCGTACAGAATTGGTCGTCCGATCGCCTCGGCTCGTCCCACTTCAATAATTAGATCCTTATTCACAAGCGTATGGATGGCACGCTCCGATTTTACCCCGCGGATTTCCTCAATCTCTACCCGTGTAATGGGCTGCCGGTACGCTACAATAGCCAGCGTCTCCAGAGCCGCTTGGGATAAGGACGTACGCGCGGGAGAGTATGCCAGTTTCTCGAAATATACAGCGTGGTCAGGCAAGGTGCCCAACTGTACTACACCAGCGATCTTGAGAATCTGTACACCTCGTCCCTGCTGTGAAAATTCATGAATCATCTCCTCAATCGCGTCCGTTACAAGCTCCACTCGCTGGTCGACGATCTCGGCGATTTGTTTGATACTCAGACCTTCTTCTCCGGACAAAAACAGCAGGCCTTCAATAATCGATTTCAATTTCGGAAAATCCATGATTCTTTGTTTCCCCTCTCCACTCCATAACGATATCCTCAAACATCCGTTCCTGATAACAGACAATCTGCTTCATCTTCATCAGTTCCAGCACCGCCAGAAAAGTGACAACAATCTCATGGCGATAGATATGCTCATCCATCAACTTGGAGAATAACAGTCTGCCTCCCGGCCCCATACTTTCCAAAGCGCCGATGACATCCCGTATCCGGTCCTTAACCGAAATCTCATCCCGTTTGATCCGGGTTACAGTTGTACGCTTCTCAGCCTTGCGTAGCGCCTTCTGAAATGCTGCAATCAGGTCAGAGGTGTGTAAACCCTCAACCGGGTTCGATTGGGCTTCTACGGGCATATAGGGGCGCAGATCCTCGGGCTCTTTGGAAAATATAAGGCTGCGTTCCCACTCCCGTTCATGAAGATGACGCGCAATTCCCTTGTACTTGCGATATTCTATCAGACGTGCAATCAGCTCTGCACGTGGATCATAATCTTCTTCTTCCATAAAATCATAATCCTCGAAGTCCTCAATGACCGGTGGTTTGGGCAATAAAAGTTTGCTCTTGATCGACAGCAGTGTTGCTGCCATAACCAGAAATTCACTCGTAATATCCAGTTCCAGTTCCTGCATCGAATGCAGATACGCCATGTATTGATCGGTAATATCGCTGATGGGAATATCCTGGATATGAATTTCAGCCTTATCAATCAGATGAAGCAGCAGATCCAAAGGCCCTTCAAAAGTCTCCAGTTTGTATGTAACTACCGTCACTAGACGAATCCTCCC
Source organism: Paenibacillus sp. FSL M7-1414 (assembly GCF_038003195.1). Lineage (NCBI taxonomy): Bacteria > Bacillati > Bacillota > Bacilli > Caryophanales > Paenibacillaceae > Paenibacillus > Paenibacillus sp. FSL M7-1414. The sequence goes on from NZ_JBBOOS010000001.1 coordinate 4,425,785, forward strand.
GCCAGAAAAATACAAAACCCTGCTAAGCCGTCCGAATCCGGTTTCCCGTGTTCGTCTGCGCAAAGCAGGGCACTACTATTAAATAAGCACTATTTTAGCTGTTTCGTCAAGTTTGCCATCTCAATTGCCGCCGTAGCTGCATCCCAACCTTTGTTACCTGCCTTGGTTCCGGCACGTTCAATCGCTTGTTCAATATTTTCTGTTGTAACCAGTCCAAAGATCGTAGGCACGCCAGTTTTCAGGTTAATTGCTGCTACCCCTTTAGCCATCTCGTTGCACACATAATCGTAATGCGTAGTGGATCCACGAATGACAGTTCCCAAGGTAATTACCGCATCATACTTGCCGCTCTCTGCCATTTTCTGCGCAATCAAAGGGATTTCGAACGCACCTGGAACCCAGGCTACATCCACTTCATCATCCTGAACGCCGTGACGTTTGAATGCATCGAGCGCTGCGCTAAGCAATTTACTGGTAATGAATTCGTTGAAACGTCCAACGACAACTCCATATCGTGATCCTTCTGAAACTAAATGTCCTTCAAAAAATTGTGGCATTCAAGTCATCTCCCTAACGGTATAATGTAATGTAAGTAACGGAAATTCCTAATTAATCTCTTCCATAAATTACATGGTGAACATTGTTCATCTAAAATATATTTACTTTTCGTTTTGCTCGATATCATCAAACTTGAGCATATGCCCCAGCTTGGCTTGCTTCGTATGAAGATAAACCGTATTGTCCTCGTTCTCCTCCATCTGGATCGCGACACGCTCTACGACTTCAAGTCCATATCCTTCAAGACCTTTAATTTTACGAGGGTTGTTAGTTAGCAGTCTGATCTGACGAACCCCAAGGTCTTTCAGAATTTGAGCGCCAATTCCGTAATCACGCAAGTCAGCAGCAAAGCCCAAACTCAGGTTTGCATCAACAGTATCCATACCTTCCTCTTGCAGCTTATAGGCTTTGAGTTTGTTGATCAGGCCAATACCCCGACCCTCTTGTCTCATATAAAGCAGTACACCATTGCCTTCCTCGTGAATCTGTTTGAGTGCCGCATCAAACTGCGGACCACAGTCACAACGATGCGAATGGAATACATCACCTGTCAAACATTCAGAGTGCACACGTACAAGTACGGGTTTGGAACCATCAATCTCTCCTTTGACCAGAGCCACATGTTCCTTATTGTCCACAGCGTTTGTATAAGCCACCGCTTGAAACTCACCAAAGTCCGTTGGCATACGCACAGCTACTTCACGTTGAACCAGCTGCTCTTTTTCGTTACGGTAACGAATCATGTCCTGAATACTGATCAGCTTCAGATCATGTTTGCGGGCAATCTCCTGCAGATCCGGAAGTCTGGCCATCGTGCCATCTTCCTTAATCACTTCACAGATAACGCCGGCAGGGTAGGACCCACACATGATAGCGAGATCTACAGCCGCTTCCGTATGTCCGGCACGCCGAAGTACACCGCCGTCTTTTGCAATCAGCGGGAACATGTGACCAGGCTTACGGAAGTCCCCGGCTTTCGCCTCAGGATCGATCAGACCTTTCACAGTAATAGAGCGTTCATGTGCCGAGATACCTGTTGTCGTATCTTTGTGGTCCACAGAGACGGTGAAGGCTGTTCCATGGAAATCCGTATTTTGTTGAACCATCGGTTTCAGGTTAAGTTCGTCCGCACGTTGTTGTGTAATCGGAACACAGACCAGACCTCTACCTTCAGTAATCATGAAATTAATGACTTCAGGTGTCGCCTTTTCGGCCAAAGCGATAAAATCGCCTTCATTCTCCCGATCTTCATCATCCACAACAATGACGGGTTTACCACGCATGAGATCATATATGGCTTCTTCTATTGTGTCCAGAATGGATTGTTCTGACATTGGTCCACCTCCAGTTAATTTCTGTTCTCTATTTATGCAAATCCGTGATTGGAGAGAAAATCTTCACTGATACTGCGCGGCTTGCCAGCACCTGTCTCCCGATGTCCTCTCCCATACTGGAGCAGATGATCCACATATTTGCCCAAAATATCGCATTCGATATTAATGGTATCCCCTGTCTTTTTCACATTTAGTACAGTTTCACCAATGGTATGCGGGATAATGGAAACCGTGAATGCGGTATCCGATGTATGGACAACGGTCAAGCTAATGCCATCCAGTGTAACCGATCCTTTGGGGATCAGATATTTGAATAACTGGTGATCATCAGGCTTGATCTCAAACACAATTGCATTCTGATCACGTGTTATACTGCCAATCACTCCAGTACCATCAACATGGCCCTGAACGATATGTCCGCCAAAACGACCGCCTGATTGCATGGCCCGCTCCAGATTAACTTTACTGCCAGATTGCAGCTGACTGAGATTGGTATGGCGATAGGTTTCAGGCATTACATCGGCGGTAAAACCTCCACCTTCGAGCGTTGTCGCAGTTAAGCACACGCCGTTCACTGCTACACTATCACCAATCTTCAGATCGTCCATGATGGCGGAAGCTCCGATATTCAGGACCATCGCTTCGCCTTTCCGACCAATACGCCGGATCTGACCGACTTCTTCCACCAAACCGGTAAACATGCTGCCGCCTCCCTTTTTCAAGTTATAAAGAACCTAACTTTCTACTTTCAAATCCATTTATTTATTCAGGCCACACCGGAATACCGCCAATGCTGATATTATCTCCAACTTGTTCGATCTCCAACTGATTCAATTGAATCGCCTGATTCATACGTTCCACACCCTCGAAGCGAAAGCTTCCAGGAGTATCATAACCGCCTACAATCTTCGGAGCGATAAACATGAGCAGTCGATCGACCAACCTTGCCTCCAGCATGGCTCCATTCAAGGTGCCTCCACCTTCAAGCAAAATTGAACCAATGTCACGCTCACCCAACTTGCTAAGTCCGTTTAACAGATCCACACGTGGTCCAGGACCACAGCGTATAATCTCGACGCCGTAGGCTTCCAAACGTTCAGCAGCTTCAGGACTGGCTTCGTCTGTTGTCAGCACCCATGTTGGAGCAAGACCATCCTTAACCATTTTGGCACCTACGGGGAGACGTAACTTGGAATCCACTACAATGCGCACTGGACTAATGCCTTCGACTTGCAAACGGGTTGTAAGTTCCGGATTATCGGCGATTACCGTGTCGACGCCAACCATAATTCCCTGGTGACGATGACGAAGGGCATGCACAATCTCACGAGCAGGCTCGTTGGAGATCCACTTGCTGTCTCCGCTGCGAGTAGCAATTTTCCCATCCAAAGTTGTAGCTGTCTTCAACGTCACAAAAGGTAGACCCGTTGTAATAAACTTAATGAATTTTTCATTCATGCGTCTTCCACGCTCACGCAGTACGCCAACTTCAACTTCAATGCCTTGTTGACGAAGCATGCTTATGCCCCTGCCGGATACTTGCGGATTTGGATCTTCACAACATACCACAACACGTTTCACCTTTTCATGAATCAGGCGTTCACTACAAGGTGGCGTCTTGCCATAATGACTACAAGGCTCAAGTGTAACGTATACCGTACTTCCTTCTGCATCACTGCCTGCCATGTTAAGTGCATGCACCTCTGCATGACCGGTTCCACGTTTCAGATGGCTTCCCAGGCCTACAATACGACCCTCTTTCACAACTACACATCCAACGACCGGATTAATCCCAGTCTGTCCCTGTGCTCGTTCCGCCATATCCAATGCAAGTGCCATATAAAATTCATCATTGATCATTTCCAAATCCGTTCACCCCGCGGTTTAAAGTCTTGTTTATTAAAAAATCCCCGTCGAACAATCAGTTCGATGGGGATGATGAGAGACAAATGTCACCAGCAGGAGTGAAATGGATACAGCACGCCAACACTTTGCCCAAAACTTCATTTCGGGCAAGTGAAAATAGACACATACCTTAATGAACATCAATTACAGGTAAAGAGCATTTATAGTGCGGCATATGTATGGAACTGTCCGGCGTAACCGGATCTTCCCTGCACAGTGCAAGACATCACAAATCGTGACTGTGCAGCAATACTCCTGCTGAATGCAAACCTGTTAGGTCTGCACCTCTCCTTCTCCCATCCAGACTATACTGTCGGTTCTGGAATTACACCAGATCAGCCATCTGCCACAGGCAGACAGGTCACGGACTTTGCATCAAGTGCTGGACACATAGGTCCTTACACTTCCTGCATCACCGCCGGTAGGGAATTGCACCCTGCCCTGAAGGATTGCTTTCGTTATTACTTGGATGTTAGCACTTTAATGCCAAAAAATCAATTGTTTTTTGTTCCTTTTTGTCACATACTAACTTTTAATAAGCTAAAAAACAACAAAAAACCGCTTCCTCTCAAGGAGGCACGGTTTTTGCTTGGAGGCACATTTCACATCCATCGTATCATTCTACATATCAGGAAAACACCAGCTCGCCATATGCTTTAATTCTTTGGCGTTATGAAATGGAGTTCGGTCAGGTTCTTGCAGGGGCGAAGTCGGAAGCGGGAACTCTCTTGCCACCCTTCTGACCCAACTTGTGGAATCGATCGCAATAGCCGAGCATTTCCAGCGTCCATTCGCTCTCGGTCGAAACGTCCCATGCAAATCTGCTTTTCCCGGCATCTCTGGAAAGACACCATCCAGATATTCGACGATGACGCGCTTGTCTCTGACTTCATGACAGTATACAGTCACCCATACGCCTTCCCGGACCCGAACAGCATACACATCTCCAGACTGTACCTCCCCGGTACCTGCATCTGGAGATGCCTTTGGCACTTTTCCGCGAACACTTCTCTTCTTCTCCAATGCCCCTAAGATCGTGTCCTTTACAGCTGGACTCTCATCAGGCTTATCCGCAAGTGATATGTTATTCAGATCAAAATCATGAAATATCTTGTTCAGGTTGTTCTCATTAATTCCGACAGATGAGTCCCACCACGCCAGAGGGGCCTGCACTTCAACCCGCACATTGGGGCGTGAGTCACGCTGCATGTAAGAGGTGAATTCCGTGATCATTCCAGGATGTTCCGGCGTATCCAATATGCCAATCAGAGCTAACGTCTCAAGCAAATCACGGTAGGCATATTCCTTCTGTGTAGGCAAAAGACGTTCCTTCTTGAGCGCTACTGCTGCCTTGCTGTAACGTGTTTTGGGAGGTAATTCGCGCAGCACCGTTAACACCGCACGGAATGTCCAGCGGTCGTAATCATTGGGTATTGGAATCTCCTGCGCGGCAGCCAGCTCTCGAAGTGCCAACACATATCCAAAAGGATCACCGTCCAACGGAGTTCCATTGGTCATCCGCCAATACCATTGTAGCGTTGTGTCGGTTGCTTGATCTACACTTAATCCGCAGATCTTGCAAGTGTTCGAAGATGGATATGGCGTATGTTCATGACTGGGCATACTGCTCGCAACAAGCTTGCCCGTAAGCAACGAGCGCCAGATCATGGGTGCTGACCACAAAGAGGATACAAAAGCCTGCGCTGCATCATTGATCGTCCATTGATTCGCAACTTTTTTCAGCTCAGTAATGGTTTCATCATGTTGCGGACGTACAAATCGATTCGGTTCATGCCCGGCTGCCTCAAGCGCTTCTCGATCCTTTACCGATAGACTATCCGGAACGACATGTCGCGATGCCTGCAGTTCTTCATCCCACAACGTGCGCTCACTATAAATTTGTTTTAACAAGCTTAGCTGAGTAACCATATCCAAGGTTTTATTCATCCTTTCTAATTATCGATTTCAAGTATGTAAAAAAATAAAAAAAGTGCTTCTATAAAAGAAGCACTTCATGTTTGGATCCAGTTAAGGTGAAGGTATTAAGCTTCTACAACTTCAACAGTTTCCATTTTGTCTTTACCTTCTAAAGCATCCACGAACTCCATACCTTTAGTTACTTTACCAAATACCGTATGTTGTCCATCCAAATGTGGCTGCGGTTGGTAGCAGATGTAGAACTGGCTTCCACCTGTGTTACGGCCAGCATGTGCCATAGCAAGTGTTCCGCGCTCATGTTTGTTAGGGTTAATTTCACAGTTGATTGTGTAACCTGGGCCACCTGCACCGCTACCGTTAGGGCATCCGCCTTGAGCTACAAAGCCCGGGATAACGCGGTGGAATGTAAGACCATTGTAGAAACCGGAGTTAGCCAGTTTCTCAAAGTTTGCTACTGTGTTTGGAGCTTCTTGATCGAACAGATCGATCAGAACTTCTCCGCCGTTTGCCAATTTAATTTTCGCTTGTTTCGCCATATGTAAATGACTCCTTTCGTATTGACCATCGTTAATGGTGCCAGAACGCATGACCCTGGGCCAAGCATTACAGCACTTTTCTTAGTGTACACCGAAAATGTCTGGATCGCAAAAAAAACGGCAACTTTTTTCATGATTTAGCTCAAATACGTAAAAAGCAGACGAAAAAGGAAGTTCCCTTTTCATCTGCTTCAACTGTAAAACGAATTAGCGAGTGACTGGCTGTTTTCCAATGCGCGCTGGTACCAGGTCATTCTGGATGATATCTTGATACGTCTCACGGCGTACCACGACATCTCCTTGACCGTCTTTGACAAATACAACGGCCGGACGACGAATCCGGTTGTAGTTGCTCGCCATGGAGTAGTTATACGCACCTGTGCAAGCTACAGCGAGCAGATCGCCGCTTTCTACTTTTGGCAGATCCAGATCCCAGATCAACATATCGCCACTCTCGCAGCATTTACCCGCAACAGATACCGTTTCCTGAGCAGCCTCATTCGCACGATTCGCAAGCACGGCTTCGTACTTGGATTCATACAAAGCAGGACGTGGGTTATCGGTCATACCACCATCAACGGCAACGTATTTACGCACGCCTGGAATGTCTTTGCTTGTTCCAACGGTATACAGCGTTGTTCCCGCTTCACCTACGATGCTGCGGCCTGGCTCAACCCAGATCTCAGGTACGGCATAGCCGATTTGAGCAAAATGATTTTTAACGGCATCTGTAATAGCCTTCACATATTGCGCAACTTCAAGTGGCGTATCTCCGTCGATATAACGGATTCCGAATCCACCACCAAGGTTAACCACTTTGAAAGCAACATTAAGACGCTCATATACACTTGCTGCAAATTCAGCAACACGTTGAACAGCCATCTGGAAGCCTTCAACTTCGAAGATCTGGGAACCGATGTGGGAATGCACACCGAGCAATACCAAGTTAGACTGCTTGGAAGCCAAGTCAATTGCTTCAAATGCTGTACCATTACCGATATCAAATCCAAATTTGGAATCCGTTTGACCTGTGGAAATATATTCATGCGTATGTGCCTCAACACCAGGCGTCACACGAAGCAAAATGTTTACTTTACGATTTTTGTCCGCTGCTACAGCCTGCAACAGATGCAATTCATTGAAGTTATCAACAACAAAGCATCCAATCTCTGCATCAAGAGCCATTTCGATCTCTTCCAGCGTTTTGTTGTTACCGTGGAAGTGAATGCGCTCAGCCGGGAATCCTGCTTGCAGTGCAGTAAACAGTTCACCATCCGATACAACATCTAGTGAAAGTCCTTCTTCAGCTGCAAGGGCACACATCGCCATTACACAAAATGCTTTACTTGCGTAAGCAACCTGGAAGCCCAATCCGGAAGCACGGAATGCTTCCATGTACTCTCTGCAACGCTCGCGAACCAATTGCTCGTCCACAACGTACAGGGGAGTTCCAAATTGTTCTTTCAGATCTGTTGCATCGACTCCGCCAATCTCCAGATGTCCTTGCGCATTTATTTTACTTGTACCATGTAAATACATAATCTGCATTCCTCACTTTTTATATACTGGAACAGTTGCTATTCCAATGATTTTACACCAGTATACCAAATTAGGCAGCGAGATGAATGGATTTTTCGGCAGATCATTTGTGTTTTTTACTTTTTCGCAGTTCGCCGTCCGGATCATCGGACATTTTGGTGTTGTCACGTGTTTTGTTGAATGATGGACGTTTTTTATTTTCCAGCAGCGGAAGCCGGAATAAAAAGTTGCCCAGGGCCTTTGCATTAAACGGTATAAAAGGCCAGAGATACGAAGAATTGTACGACCTGTGAACGGTGAGTGCCAATATGAGCAATGTACAGCCTACTACCAATCCCGGAACCTTGAATATCGCAACAGCAATTAACAGAACCAACCTGACTAGCCTGTTGGCAAGTCCAAGCTCGTAACTCGGCGTGGCAAACATTCCGATAGCTGCGATAGCCATATAGAGTACAACCTCATTGACAAAATATCCTGTTTTGACGGCGATATCCCCGACTAGAATTGCCGCGATTAAGCCCATGGCCGATGCCAGAGGTGTAGGCGTATGAACCGCTGCCATACGTAATAAATCGACGCCCAGTTCGATCAGTAGAAACTGTAGAATCAGCGGTAACTTTACATTTTCCTGCGGACCAATGAAGTCAAGTCCCATCGGTTTAATCGAAGGGTCAATAACCATGAGAAGCCATAGTGGTAGCAAAAATAACGATATGAGAATCCCGGCAAAACGCACCCATCGTAAATACGTCCCCATCAATGCCGTCTGTCTGTTCTCCTCCGCATGTTCACACAGATCGAAGAAGGTCGTAGGCAGAATCATCACACTCGGGGAAGTGTCTACAAAAATAACAACTCTCCCTTCCAGTAAATGGGAAGCTGTAACATCTGGTCGTTCCGAATAACGAACGAGTGGGAACGGATTCCAACCCTTGTTGATAATCGCTTCTTCCAGCTGCTTGTCGGCTGCGGGAATACCATCGATATCCACTCGCTGTATTTTTTCACGAACGGAATCTACCTGCACTTTATCCACAATATCGTCAATGTACACCACGCAGACGTCGGTTTGTGTTCTCCGCCCCACCTGCATGATCTCAAACTTCAGGCCAGGGTCGCGTATTCTGCGCCGCACCAGGGTCACATTGGTCAGGAGTGTTTCGGTAAAGCCGTCTCTGGAACCTCGGACGACCCTTTCCAATGAAGGTTCTTCGGGTGAACGTACCGGATAACTCCGGGTATCCATAATTAAGACCGAGCGGTCCCCTTCAACGAACATTGCACTCATCCCGGTAAGAACCTTGTTGATGACCGCACTCATCTTCTCGACTTTTTCCACCTGAATATGGGGAATGTAACATTCAAAATAGGATTTGAGTGCATGTCCGGAGACGTCATCCGGCGTGAGATAGGTCAGTCTTTTCAACACTTCAAGCAAAATCTCATCCTTGGCGAAGCCCGTGATCATCAGCAATCCAACGTGCTTGCCACCCAGGACCATTTCCCTCATATTCACGTCGAACGATTCTCCAAGCCCCAATACCTGTTGCAGCGTATATTTGTTCTCACTCATGCGTGGGGAGATGTCATCGTTTTCCTGCCAATATTGTACGGATTCCTCAATGCTGTCGGACATCTCATTTTGTTTTTTCTTATTGTACGCTTTCTCCTCTTCTTCCTTCTGAATCTCATAAGCAGACTTGTGTAACATCTCTTCCGTTATACCTTCACTATTTTCCTGGCCTGTGTGCTCCGTTCGTTCATCCATCTTCCATCCTCCTATGGCCACGAGTTACCGCTGATATATAAAAAAATCAAACAGGGAACCTGTCATTTTGCCCAAAATCATGGCGAGCAGTAATCCAAACAAATAAGGTTTCATGCCCAATCGTTTGGCTAATACGGGCAGTACATTGAGTACCTCAGTGAGCGCCGCGGCCAGCAGACCGATGAACACGCCACAGAACAAACCAACAATCGGGCTGAGCAACAGCACCCCATGCATTTTCCAGTGCCAGAAGTCCGCCACCGTCCCGAGCAGTGAACCACCTATTAGCGCCCCTTCGTACCAGTGAGTCTTGTCATACGATTGCGTAAGTTGAGCCAACCTGGGAATCATATCGAGCACCAGAATGAGCGCAATTACGCCGCTCCCTACGGCAATTCCCCCTGCAATACCCAATACAATGCTGATTGCTCCATTAAGAACGCTCATCCGCATTCATCTCCCTGCGTTCCTGCTCGTGCATCCGTTCGCTCTCTTCAATCACCACATACTTATCTACATTTTGCTGGTATAGGAACATCTCCACTTCCAGCGGGGTAGGTTCCTCATTCCACTTTTTCTTGAACAAATGATTAAAAAATACTGCCATTCCAAATCCAATGCCAATGGAATACGCCACTTGGAACAGATAGGGATGTTCGTCCCGATGCCCAGTAAGCATCTCCACAATTCGAATCTGTACTTCCTGCATGTTCACATCGGCATGAAAATTCATGATGGTTAAGGCTGAACCAAAGAACAGCAGCAGCCAAACCAGAATGAACAGGGACCTGGAAGGTTGACCATTTCCCGCAATGACTTCAACCAACGTATGACCTGATCCCATCAGTTCCACAGTTACCTCCGGCAAGATGTGCCGAATTCGGGGAATAATCTGCAATATATCAATGAGGATCAGATTGCCATCCTCCGGTCCAGGGCGCAGCAGTTCAAGCTCCAGTAGCCTGCCCTCCTGGTCTTCAGAAGAGGTCAGTACATGTGCAATGTCTCCAAGCTTGACTGCTCTGCCCCTCTGGATGCGAATACGGCTGCGCAGACGAATATAGACCATTGGAGTGGGTGTCTGGGACATCCATAGCACTCCTTTACTGCGTAATTTAGGTTAGTATTTGAAGAATGTGCAAATTTATTACAAACGGGTTGGAAAAAAGGTGGAAGGCTGAGTTGGCGCTGCGGGATGGATCGGTCATTGGTCGCTGTTGCTCGGGGGGAGGATACACGCAGACACTACGACGGCAGACCAACCTTCTGATCGCTGTTGTCTCCAAATTCTTTTTATTGATTTCTAAGTGTTAGAAATTTGGAGACAAAGGCGAACGCTTCGCTTCTTCAGGTCTAATCTGCCGCCTGCGTTGCTTATGTATCCTTAGGTGAGCCCTCACGCTTCGCTCCTTTTGACCGATTCCATCCCTCCGCTGCCCATCGTCCTCCCGTTTCCAAACGTTTGAAATAAATATGCTGGGGAGGTGGCAGGAAGGGAATTAAAAGAAGAGCTTTTTGGGGGGTATTTGGCTCAAAATTCTATGACTCCTGAAGTTATCTTCTGAATACAACATAGACTACAACTTTGTAGAAATTTGGAGACAAAGGCGCACGCTTCGCTTCTTCAGGTCTAATCTGCCGCCTGCGTTGCTTGTGTATCCTTAGATGAGCCCTCACGCTTCGCTTCTTTTGACCGATTCCATCCCTCCGCTCCCCCTCGTCCTCCGTTTCCAAACGTTTGAAATAAACATGCTGGGGGGAGTAGGCAGGAAGGGAATTGAAAGATGAGCTTTGAGGGGGTATTTTGTGCAAAATTCTATGACTTGTGAAGGTAGCTTCTGGATATTAATTTTAGAAATTTGGGGATTTGAGGCGAAACTGAGTGTGAAGCATTATTTTACATATCAAAAAAGTCGCCGTATGGGCGACTCTTTGGGATTGGTTGATAGACTTACCGATCATAAACATTATCTCAAGAATTATTTTCTTTGTCTCTTTTGTTCAATTCCCTTCTAAATCGTAAAGGGGTTGAATTCATTGTTTTGCGGAATTGGTTAATGTAATAACTCGTGCTGTTAAAACCAACCTCATAGGCAATTTGGGTGATGCTACGCTTGGAGGATTGCAATAGTTCAATGCTTCTTTGGATGCGGTACTCTATCACATATTGCATGGGTGTGGTTTTCAGGATTTGCTTGAAATAACGGCATGTCTCCGATCGACTTAACTGTCCCGCCTTTGCAATATCTTCCAACTTAATTGGATCGGCATAGTTGAGATTAATCCATTGCAACATGTCTTTCATTCGATTGTTTCTGCTCACCTCTGATGGATCATGTTCTAGAGAATATCCGTTCATAATCAGCAGTTTCCACATATTAAGCACCGCAGAAGCAACATTCACTTCGTAAAAAGGAACTTGGTGCACTAACTCTTTTCTAATCCGTGAAATAACATCCAGGATCTGTTCTCCCCAAGCGTTAGCTCTTTCGATATACAAAAAAGGCAAATTAGTTGCTGTTACATATGGATGTACGTACTTTATATACAAATCCGCAGGCATGATAACGTGTGGGGACAAATTCAGACATAAATAAATGCAGTTCTCGCTCACCCCGTGATCTTCGGCCATATGCATTATTCCACTGTTGATAAAAACCCCGTCACCTTTGGACAAAATCATCTTTTGATCGTTGATATGGAACAACGCCTTACCCTGAAGAACGGCAACAAACTGCAATTCATCATGCCAGTGGAGAGGAATATGTCCGTGAACATTTTGAACAATGGTTGTCTCATAACAGGCTATAGATAATGTATCGGTACGGTGTTGCGTCATTTCTTTCAAATGTTGATCAATGATAAATTCGATCTTCTGCATGGCCCTCATCTCAATATAGTTATATTTTTAAGTGTAATATTGATATAAATGTATCGTATTTCTCTTTAATATAACACTATTCTTATATTTAAGGTGAGGCGAACAAGAATGACAACTTCTGCAAAATCCAAAATTTCAGGCATCGTGCTCGTTCTGACGGGAGCCATCTGCTGGGGCATTGGGGGGACGGTATCTCAAAAATTGTTTCAGCTGGATGGAATTGAGGTCAATTGGTATGTCACTGTACGATTGTTGATTGCTGGGTTACTATTACTGGTTATTCAATCGTTTACAAATGGAAGATTTCAGATTTTTGATGTATGGAGAAATAAAAAAACCGCTGGGCAGATGATCATTTTTGGATTGGTGGGCATGCTTGCCGTTCAGTATACGTACATGGCATCCATTAAACACGGCAATTCAGCGGTGGCTACACTCCTACAGTACCTGTCCCCTGTCATGATCATGATTTACATCGCACTCCGTAAGCAGTCTGTCCTCACACGCAATGACCTTGCATGCGCCGTTCTGGCTCTCAGTGGGTGTTTTCTCCTGCTCACGAATGGCTCGCTTACGCAGTTATCTGTCTCCTCGCTTGCAGTGATATGGGGGCTGTTATCTGGGGTTTCAGCTGCATTTTATACGCTGTATGCCGTGCGACTGATTAAAAAGTTCGATTCACTTGTTGTGGTCGGCTGGGCTATGATCATCGGTGGTTTGGGAATGAGTTTTATTCACCCGCCCTGGAAAATGAATTTTGCTAACATCACGCTTGAAACCTACGGTTATTTGATATTTACGATCCTTTTTGGAACCATGATTGCTTTTTGGTTTTACATTGCGAGTCTCAAAAGTCTTACACCCCAGGAAACTAGCCTGCTCGGGAGTGCAGAGCCCCTTGCTGCTGTTGGAACAACCGTCATATGGCTCCATGAACCTTTTGGATTCTATCAATGGATTGGTATGGCATGTATTCTTGGCATGATGCTGGTCATGCAGTCCAATCGTTTGAGATCTCCCCGTATTAACAACAAATAACCTCCCTCGCCATAATGCGCGATAGAAGGTTGTTAGTTGTCGTATAATGGTGTATATGCACCAATATTGTTGTTGCAACCCACGAAATCACTGCGCGATCTGGTCGCGGATGGATTGCAGTATTTTTTTCTCCAGACGTGATACCTGTACCTGAGATATACCCAACCTGCTAGCTACCTCGGACTGGGTCTGATCCCGGTAATACCTAAGATAAACGATTAACCGCTCCCGCTCGCTGAGACCACCGATGGCTTCGTTCAGGGCCAGCTTGTCAAACCAACGTTCCTGAGACTCGTCGGCAATCTGATCCATTAATGTAATGGGATCGCCGTCATTTTCAAATACGGTCTCATGGATGGAGGTCGGTGGTTTGTTCGCTTCCTGGGCAAATACAACTTCCTCCGGGGTTACCCCCAGCTCTGCGGCAACTTCCTTAATCGTTGGCAAACGATCCAGATGTTTGGACAGTTCGTCCCTTTTTTTGCGGACTTTATTCGCCATCTCTTTCAGTGAACGACTGACCTTCAGGGTACCGTCATCCCGCAGGAATCGCTGGATTTCTCCAATGATCATCGGTACCGCGTAGGTTGAAAACTTCACGTCATAACTGAGATCGAATTTGTCCACTGACTTGAGCAGACCGATACAACCAATCTGGAACAGATCTTCCGGATCATATCCCCTGTTCATAAAACGCTGTACGACGGACCAGACGAGTCTGATGTTGCAGTTCACCAGCGTATCCCGTGAGACATGGTCACCCGACTGACTGAGCGCAATCAGCCGTTTGACCTCGGCATCGTCCAAATAGGTCTGTGAAGATGGTTTCACTTCAGCATCCATAAGAACACCAACCCCTAATTATACAATGCTTTCTTGGATTCAATCCTTTTTTTCATCTTGATGGAGGTGCCTCTGCCGGGCTCACTGCTGACTTCGAATTCATCCATAAAGTTTTCCATAATGGTGAAGCCCATGCCCGACCGCTCAAGTTCGGGTTTGGACGTATATAGCGGCTGCTTGGCCAGTTCAAGATCTTCGATTCCTTCACCGCGGTCTTCCACGATGATTGTAATCATGTCTTCCCGAATCTCGGCCTGGATGGACACCACACCTTCGGAGTTGTTGTTGTATCCGTGGATGATGCTGTTGGTCACGGCTTCGGAAATGACCGTCTTCAGGTCACTGAGCTCGTCCATCGTTGGATCAAGCTGGGAGATAAACGCAGCAACGGTTACCCGTGCAAACGACTCATTCTCTGACTTGGCCGCGAATTGCAGATTCATGAAATTTGTCCCTGTTCCTTCATTCATGAGACGACCTCCAGACCTGAGAGAGCAGTTCCCTCATTTTCGTATATCGGCATAATTTTAAACAGCCCCGACATTTCCAGCAAACGGTACACTGGCGAATTGACGTCACAGACCACCATCTTGCCACCTTTATTCTTAATGAGCTTGTATCTTCCCAAAATGACACCCAGACCTGAACTATCCATAAATTGCAGATCTTTCAGGCTGAGTACGAGATGCTCGCTTTGTCTCCGCTGGATGGCTTCATCCATCTGCATCCGTACCATGTCAGCTGTATGGTGATCCAGCTCCCCGGATAATCGTACAATCAGAATCCCGCGATGGTGTTCCATTTCCACATGCAAGTTCACGTTTGCTCACTCTCCTCCCTGTCTTAGAACAAGGATTTCTACGCTTCCGAAGGCTTTTCCTGCCCCCCGACAAAACTAGAAGAAAACCCCTATTTAACTACAAAATATGTTCGAAGGATGTGTGCAACTCGCGGAAATCGCCGTTTAGTCAAACAGATTGGACGTTGTCCGCTTGAACAGCTTCCACCAGCCAGCCTTATTCACATCCTGCGGAGCCTGAATGTCGAACTCCTTAATGACGTCGTTGCCCTGGTAAACAACCAGTTTACCTATACTTTGCCCGGCTTTGATCGGAGCTTTCAATTCTTTGGCAACCAGCAATTCATGCCGGATGTCGTTGGATTTGGCTCCTTTGCGCATCAGCACACTATAATTTTGCGTGGCATTCAGAGGCAATTCGGCAACTTCACCTTTTTCGATCTTCAGACTACCCAGCAGATCCCCTGCCTTATAGAGAGCCTTCATCGTATATTGACTGAACGCATAGTCAAACATCGAAGATACTTCGCTGTTCCGTGTTTTAGTATTTGGTTCACCAAGTACCACGGAAACGACACGCAGTCCATCTTTGGACGCTGTTGCGGACAAGCAGAATTTCGCTTCGGATGTGTAACCTGTTTTCAAACCGTCTGCCCCTTGATAAAAACGAACCAGCTTGTTTGTGTTCACCAGCCAGAATGGCTTTTCCGTATCTTTGCGAAGGTAATCCTGATATGCACCGGTGTACTTCGTAATCCCGGAATGTTTCAGCAGTTCACGGCTCATGACGGCAATGTCATGGGCGGAAGAATAATGATTATCGACCGGGAGGCCGTTACAGTTGGCAAAATGAGTATCCTTCATGCCAAGCTCCTTCGCACGCTCATTCATCAGCTGTACAAAGGCTTCTTCCGAGCCAGCGATCTTCTCAGCCATCGCTACCGAGGCATCATTGCCCGAAGCCATCGCGATCCCTTTTAACATATCATCAACTGTCATTTCTTCCCCAGGCTCCAGAAAGATCTGCGAACCGCCCATGGAAGCTGCGTATTCGCTTGTTCTTACTTTGTCCGTCAGCTTCAGCTTGCCCGAGTCGATCGCTTCGATCGTAAGCAGCATGGTCATAATCTTTGTAATGCTCGCCGGAGGCAGTT
The DNA here is from genome assembly GCF_038003195.1 of Paenibacillus sp. FSL M7-1414. Taxonomy (NCBI): domain Bacteria; kingdom Bacillati; phylum Bacillota; class Bacilli; order Caryophanales; family Paenibacillaceae; genus Paenibacillus; species Paenibacillus sp. FSL M7-1414. The sequence goes on from NZ_JBBOOS010000001.1 coordinate 4,442,081, forward strand.
GATCATGACTGTTTTTCTCATAAATGACCGTTCCCGTATCTGCATCCATTAAGATCGCAGAGCGCGCCGACGGCGCCAGGTCAGTTCCTCCCGCTGCCTTCGGTGTTTCTTCAGCTAATGCCGTTGATGCCAAAAGGGACAGCAGGATACAAAGGGTCATGAACGATGCCATTATTCTTTTCTTCACAAGGTTACCTCCTCAAATGACTTGCTTACTGCATGTTCCATGCATGTACTGCTAATCATTGTCGGCCCGTTTCCAGTAAATTATTCCATGTAAAGCATGATTTCCCGAACTTTTATTGAAAATGTGGTCATAGCCAAAAAAACGCACTGTACTCAAGGAATGAGTAACCGTACGTTCAACACAACAAAAAAAGGTTACCCCCCTATGATTTCTCATCTAAAGAGGTAACCTTATCTACTCAAATCTTGCTTACATTTGTGGAATAACTGCCACTACCAGCGCCAGGAACGACTCACGCACACGTTCCGTCGTCTCCATAACCTCATCATGTGACAGCGGCTGGTCCAGAATTCCAGCAGCCATGTTGCTGATACAGGAAATACCGAGTACTTCCAGGCCCGCGTGGCGTGCCACAATCACTTCAGATACAGTGGACATGCCCACTGCGTCTGCGCCCAATGTACGCAGCATTCTGATCTCTGCCGGTGTCTCATAGTTCGGACCGAGCATACCTGCGTATACCCCTTCACGTACGTTAAAACCTTGTGATGCAGCCGTATCCTTCGCCAGCGCACGCAAACGGCGGCTATATGCTTCGGACAGATCGGGGAAACGCACGCCCAGTGCAGCGTCATTTGGTCCGATCAGTGGATTTTTGCCTGTGAGATTCAAGTGATCCGAGATCAGCATCAAGTCTCCAGCTTCATACGACGTATTCACGCCGCCTGCAGCATTGGTTACAAGCAGGCTGCTTACACCCAGTTCTTTCATAACCCGTACCGGGAAAGCTGTCAATTCCGGACCATATCCTTCGTACATGTGGAAACGGCCTTTCATCATCACGACTGGACGACCTTTAATGGTTCCGACCAATAGTTCACCTTCATGTCCTTCTACTGTGGACACTGGAAAATGCGGAATATCCTGATAAGCAATACTTACGCCATCTTCAATCAGTTCTGCCAGTACGCCAAGACCTGAACCCAAAATCAAACCGACTTCCGGCTTGATGGAGCTTTTGCTTTGAATATAAGATGCTGCTTCCGAAATCATTTGTTGGTTTAATGCTGTCATGCGATGTATGTTCCTCCTTGAGTTGAAACGATCCGTCTTATGTATAACGGCGTTTGGATGTATTCAATTTATTTTATCCTAAATCGGCCCAATGTTCCGCATTTATTTGTGAAGGCCATGCGTCAAAATCTATCTTGCCCTCGGATGATGGGTTTCATAGATTTCTTTCATGGTTTTGCGACCATGATTGCCATATTGTTGTCCAGGCTGCTCCACATGACCCAGCATGTCTTGAACCGCACGTGTATCCGCCCCATTGGCAATCAGGTGTGCTGCAAAGGAGTGACGCAGCGTATGCGGCGTAATTTCTTCCGAGATTCCTGCGTCCACCGCCGCTTTTTTGAGCAGCTTCCAGAAGCCCTGCCGGGTTAAACGTCTGCCAGATACATTCACGAATAGTGCCTGCTCGTCCGAATCAGTTTTGAACAACTTGTTGCGGAATTCCTCCACATATACACTTGCCCAATGTGCAGCTGGTGCACCAATGGGAAGAATGCGTTCCTTGCCCGCCCCACCACATCGTATAAAGCGCATCCCTGGCTGTACATCCCGAATGTCAAGGGCAATCAGTTCCGAGACCCTAATGCCTGTAGCATATAACAGTTCAAGCATCGCTCGATCTCTCACACCCTGCGGTGAACGAGTATCAGGCGCTGTCAGCAGTTGTTCGATCTCTTGGATACTTAACACCTGTGGTGGCGTCTTGTCCGCCTTGGGAGCTTCCACATCAAACGTAGGGTCCTGTATAATATCACCCCGTCGCATCAAAAAATGAAAGTAGGAGCGCAGAGATACGATGCTGCGGGCAATGGTTGCATTGGCACGTCCTGCCTGTTTGAGCTGACCTGCAAACAGGACGACATGTGTACGTCTGACCTGGTCGGCTTCGCGTATGCCATATTCCTTATCTGCAAATTCAATGAACTTGTCCACGTCTCGGAGATACGATTCAAGCGTGCTGCTCGACATCCCTTTATCATCTTCCAAGTATAAGGCGTAGGCGTGTATCGTCTGTTTCATGTACAACGCTCCTCAACTGACAGATCTGCCGCTCTGGCAGACTGCTCCCGTATTTGCATCCCTGGCTGTTTGAAGCTACTCCCCGTACCAATAGAACAAACGGAGACGCTCTGCCATCGTAGGACGTCCTTCTCCATTACCCGGCCAATCCGTTTCCTGAAATACTTTGATTGCATTGCCAGTCGGCATCTGATACTGATCCACAGGTGAGATCCAGCCATTAAACAGATCCAGAACATGATAGAACAGATAAACTAATGCAGCAAAAAATATAATAAATCGAATAAAACGGAGCCCTCTCCGCACTGATATAATCATGGGCGCGTCCCCTCCTGATTCGAATCCGGTATTGTCCTTGAATCAGGGTATGTCCATAAACACAGGTTTATGCCATTCGGGGGAAACTCCAGATCATGTCCGGTGCCAAAAAAGCTCTCCCGTCAAAACCGCCGGTGAGAGCTTGAAGATATGCTATGTTATTCTTCATCTTTGGGTTTCTGTTCATTTTTAGCTTTGCAACGATAACAAATTCCATGAAAGTCCAGTCGGTGATCTACTACCGAAAAGTTGAATTCCCGCTCCAAACGCTCTTCAAGCGGTCCAAGCCAGTCTTCACGTATTTCATCCATACTTCCGCATTGAACACAGATTAAGTGATGATGGTGATGCTTGGATGTATCTCCGCGCAGATCATAACGCGCTACACCGTCGCCGAAGTTGATTTTCTCTACAACATGCAGCTCACTCAGCAGTTCGAGGGTACGGTACACGGTTGCCAGACCGATTTCGGGAGCCTTTTCTTTAACGAGCATGAATACATCTTCTGCGCTCAGATGATCTTCTTCATTCTCAAGAAGTACTCTTAAGGTGGCTTCCCGCTGGGGCGTTAATTTATATCCTTGGGACTGTAGTTGCTGCTTAATTTTATCAATCCGTGCTTCCATTTTCTCCCTCCCCCTAGGAAATCACTGCACACTGCAACTTAACCCACTCTTTTCATTATAGGGGGAGTGCGTAATTAAAGTCAACATTTTACACTATACGGTGCACGTTAGGCCGGTAGTAACATTGGCGTGACCCAACGCATCATTGCAGGTGTAACCCATGTTTCAAAAGACGCCACCCCGAGCAGCAATGCAGCCATAACCAAAGTTAACACTATATATGAAGCAAAAGGCCTTTGTCGACCAGGTGTTCGCTGCATCAAAACACGATTACGAATGATGTATAACGAGAACGTCATCGCCGCTACACTGCAGATCAGGAGGATCGGAATGACAAATAGATTATGCGGTGCCACGGACACCAGTGCAAACAGCAGCCCTTTCCAGGAATACTGTCCAACAAGGTACCCCACTGTGAATCCAATGAGCACACCTTTCAGAAAATCCAGAACCAGTATACCGGGTAGTCCAACGACGGATAAACCCAGAATAAAGATCAGACCCACCCATTTCAGATGGAGCATGGCAATGTCCCAATATGCCCCGGTCTCAGTCACTTGTGCACTGTGCTGCACGGTCATGAAGAAATTACCGAGATAACCCTCCAAATCCTGACGTTGCTCGAGAGACAATGCGTTCACCATGAGCGCGCCAAAAATGACGCCGACCAGAAACAAGACGGCCACGAATACATATAACGAAGTCTGACCTTTAAATGTAAAGTAGGAAGAGCGCATACAGGTACGAGTCCCCTTTCCGGTATCATGCTGCAAGGATTTTCATTTACATCCTCATAGTCATTCTTATGAACCGGAATGCACCTGTATGACTTCTTGTCCAGATTGGACCTCTGTAAAGCGAAAGCTATATGAGTTGAACTAAAGATTATTTACACCGGTCACTCCGAGGCTTTTTCCTGAACAGCAACCTTTCCGTACGTACCGCCACCTCCGGAGGACAGCTCCAGTTGTCCTTTCCGTGCAGCCACAATCAAGCCTGCCAGCACAGGTCCAACAACCGCAGCAAGCTCTTCCTCACGCGTGCGATGAAGTACGTTCATTTCTGTACCAAAATGGTCCAGTAGCTGGCGCAGTTTGGCTTTGCCAAGTCCCGGAATGAACTCCAGTGGCACCTGATAATGATAGGCTGGTCTGTTTGCAGGAACATGAGGACTCTCTCGATCAGAGATCGCCAGGATGCGATCCAGCACCCCCTGCACCAGCTTCAGACTACCACAGTGCGGACAACGCTCTGCCGACATCGCTTGCTCGTCCATAATGCTGCCACATGCTGCACAGTAAGTACGGTGATATTTGCCTAGCCTTGGATTCAGTCCATAATTGGCAGCTATGCTCCTGCCGGCTTCTCCTTGAAGTGCCATACGGAATTCATCAAAAGAAGGGGCAGCAACTTGCAGTTCGTTATACTCCCGTCCAATCTTACCGAGTGAATGAGCATCCGAATTGGTCAGAAAAGGGACATGATCCAACTCCCGAATATAACTGGCCATGGATGAGTCCGAGCTTAACCCCAGCTCTACCGCATCCACGAGGCTAGTATCCAGCACTTCGCCCATACGGGGGGCTGTACTGCCATAGATGCCTTTATGCGGTGTAAACACATGTGCAGGCACAATAAGTCCCCCACGTGCCTTAATCTCGGCCTGCATCTCTAGAGCGGGCACGTACACCCGCTGAGAACTGAGATTCACATTTTTCATATAACGTTTCATCCAGTCCGTGAAGGACTTCATCGTTTTCAAATCACGGAAGTACGCCAGCATATGGAACTCACGCATTCCAGGCTCGCGCAACTCAATCTCTGTACCCAGCAGAATGGTGGTGTCCTGGTAGGCAATACCGCCGCCCTCAATCTCGGACATGGTGCCACTCTCCAGCAATTGCTCAATATCCATCTGTACAACCGGAGAATGACAATCAATAACACCAAGCAAATGAATTCCTTTGCGATCCGATGCTTCCCGGGCAATATTCTCAAATGTCAGATCACGACTACCACTGATTTTAACAGCCTCACCCCGAGAGGTTCGTCCAATGTGGATATGCAGGTCTGTATAACAGGGCTCCCACGTCGTGGACGTTTCCAGTTCGTCTTGCATGCCTAGAACCGTCCTGTCGTTCTGTAAAGGTCCCACGCGTACACGGCCATCATCGTTTTGGCATCGCTAATCCGGTTCTCGTCCATAAGCGCATAAGCTTCCTCCAGAGTTATTTCGGCAACTTCAAGGAATTCATCTTCGTCCAGCGCCATGTCCCCTGCTTCCAACTCTTCAGCGATGTAAAGATGAATGATCTCATCTGCGAACCCCGGTGACGTGTAAAACGAACGCAAATGACGCAGCGACTTGGCTACATATCCCGTCTCTTCTCGCAATTCACGTGCTGCGGCAACCTCTGGCTCTTCTCCCGGGTCCAGTTTTCCCGCAGGAATCTCCACTTCGGTACGTCCCATTGCCTGACGATACTGATCCACAACAAGCATGCGATCCCCATTCAGAGCGAGTACAGCTACCGCTCCAGGGTGCCGGATTATCTCACGTGTAGCCGTCTGGCCATTCGGTAGTTTAACGGTATCGACTTGAAGCGAAATCACTTTGCCCTCAAAGATTGGCTTAGTGGATACGGTCACTTCATCTAGTTTTGGATTGGCAGGTTGCGCCGCGTGGATGGATTGGGCAGATTGATTTGGTTTCATTGGTTCTTCAACTCCATATCGTAGGATTATATATTTGGTTAATGTATATATCTCTGATTTTGGGCATATGGTGAGCGTATAGGATTCTCACAGCAAATATAAACGAATCAGGGGGACTTTCAATGAACAGTTATATGACGCCTCAATCCTTACACGTGGTAGGACAAGCACGGCAAGTACAGCTCATACTCAAACAATGGTTACGCGAGTGGGGCCCTGATGCCAAGTTAATCGATCTCCTCGCTGGACGCAAATGAATGGGTAATCGATCCATTGTTTCATTTTTGACCCTAAATTAACTCCCTTGAAATATAACATGAATTCACAAAAAGTCCGAATCCGTACAAACCGGGTTCGGACTTTTGTCTAACAACATGTGAGGTAACATGTGCTCTATATTATTTCTTGTCAGCTGCCGTTTCCTGAATAATAGCTACGACTACCTGGGATAACTTCACAATGTCTTCGGCACGAATACGTTCTTTGGTTGTATGAATATCCTCATACCCTACCGCCAAGTTCACTGTTGGAAGGTCGAATCCGTTAAAGATATTGGCATCACTGCCACCACCGGAAGCAAACGTACTTGTCTCCAGCCCAATACTGCGGATGGCACGCTGTGCAAGTTGTACAACTTCGTGTTCATCATGGAAGCCAAATGCAGGGTAAAGGATCTCACTTCTGAATTCAGCTGTTGCACCGTATTTGCGACATGTCGTTTCCAACGCGTCACGCATCTGTGCAACCTGCAATTCAACTTTCTCCTGCACAATACTGCGAGCTTCCGCTTCAAGCTGTACAAAGTCACATACCACGTTGAGTGCTGATCCACCTTGGAATTTACCGATGTTCGCTGTCGTCTCATCATCAATTCTGCCCAGTGTCATCGCAGCAATAGCTTTTGCGGCAACCTGAATGGCGCTGATCCCGTCTTCCGGGTTCACGCCCGCATGTGCGGACTTACCATAGATGCTCATTTGAATTTCAGCTCTGGCTGGTGCAGCAACACAGATCGTGCCTACAGCTCCATTAGAATCCAGCGCATAACCGAACTCGGCATCGATATCCTTCGGATTCATTGCACGTGCGCCCACCAGGCCAGACTCTTCGCCGACCGTAATGACAAATTGAATTTTACCATGTGGAATCTTGTTTTCCTGGATCACACGAATCGCTTCAAACAATGCCGCAATCCCTGCTTTGTCATCTGCTCCCAGGATCGTTGTTCCATCACTGCGGATCCAGCCATCTTCACCCAGTTCAGGCTTGATTCCCTGTCCCGGCGTCACGGTGTCCATATGACATGTGAAAAAGATCGGTGCAACCCCTTCAGTTCCTTCAGCTTCCCAAGTAATGACGAGGTTTCCGGCGCCATGTCCGGTTTGCTCCATGGTATCATCCTCATAGACATGAAGCCCAAGATCTGTAAACTGTTCTTTTAACACCTTCGAGATGTTCTGTTCATTTTTCGTTTCACTATCAATCTGCACCAGTTCCATGAACTGATCGATAACACGTTGTTGTTTAATCATAGGACTTTCCTCCCTCTCGTAGATACGGTACAATACAATTACTATGGCTTGTTTACTTTATGGTGAAAGGAGTTCTCTCATCCATGCAAAAAAAGAAATGGTTCAAAATCATCATCTATCTCATGCTGATCGCCATGATCGGGTCCACCCTTTTCATAGCTCTCGAACCGTTGCTGTTTGGATAGCAACCTAAAGCCTTTCGACGACCTGTTTACAGACGTTGAAGGGCTTCTTTTTCCGTGACCCAATTAATTTGATATGGAAAAATACGATTAAAGTACGGAACAATCTCCTGCGCTACTTGCTCCACCGCATAGGACTTGCCCGTTATATCCTCCAGTGAGGTAACGCCATACTGTTCAATCCCACAAGGAACAATCCCCTGAAACCCTGCATGTTGAATGCCTGAGCTGATGTTAAAAGCAAACCCGTGACTGGTCACAAAACCGCGGCGGTGTTTGCAACGATTAAACTTGATGCCGATTGCAGCAATCTTCATATCACCAATCCACACACCCGTGTAACCCTCTTTGCGTCCAGCTTCAATGCCCTGGTCTGCGAGATAATCCATAAGCACCTGCTCAAGTTTCCGTAGATAGCCGTGCAGATCCAGGTCTTCATCCCGACCAAGAATCAATAACGGGTAACCTACCAACTGGCCCGGGCCATGATAAGTAATATCACCGCCACGGTCAATTTGAAACAAAGAAATCCCTTGCTCACGCAACTCTTCCGGACTGAGAAGCAGATGCTCCGGATGATTTTGTGAGCCGATCGTATACGTTGGTGGATGCTGTAAAAGCAGCATCTGCTCCGCTCCCTCGCCCTCGTCCAATCGCTGCACAATCGCTTTCTGGCGGTTCCAAGCCTCTTCATAATCAAGCATTGGTATGTATGCAACATCCAGCGGCTTGCTCATGATTCCCCACACCCTTCTGCTTCAGGTTCAGTGTACAATTGAGCACCTGTCCGTAGACAGCAGGAAAAGTGCACGGCCTCCGGCACATACACTTTCCCGACAACTATTTACTTAATACACCTTGGTCTCCATGGTATATCCTTCAAGGTTTTCTTTGACACGTTGCAAGAAACGTCCGCTGATTACACCATCCAGGATTCGGTGATCCAACGACAGACACAGGTTAGCCATCGAACGAACAGCGATCATATCATTAATAACCACTGGTTTCTTGACAATCGACTCGAATGTAAGAATCGCTGCCTGTGGATAGTTAATGATTGGCTGGGACAGGATCGAACCAAATGAACCGGTGTTGTTCACCGTGAACGTACCACCTTGCATATGGTCCAGCTTCAACGTACCTTCACGTGTTTTGCGAGCCAGTTCATCCACTTCACGGGCCAGACCTGCTATATTTCGCTGATCGGCATGTTTGATTACGGGTGTAAGTACGGAATCTTCGGTTCCTACCGCCATGGACAGGTTAATGTCCCGTTTGACGATAATTTTGTCCACTGCCCATACCGAGTTCATGATTGGGTAGTCTTTAATCGCGTTAACGACTCCCTTCATCATGAAGGACAGATATGTCAGATTGATGCCTTCCTTACGCTTGAACTCATCCTTGAGTTTATTGCGCAGCATCACAAGATTGGTTACGTCCACTTCGATCATTGTCCATGCATGCGGGATTTCCGATACGCTTTGACGCATATTCCGGGCAATGGCATTACGCACAGGGGTAACATCGATGAAATACTCCGATCTTCCCTGGCCGCCACCTTCCACTTCGATCTGTGGAATTTTCGGACTTTCGGTTAGATGAATGCCTGAATGTCTCACAGGAACACCTGCATCAGACGCTGAGATCGCTTCTCCAGCGGTTAAACCCATTTCTCCATTTCCACGATTCACTCCGCTGAATGGAGAAGCAGACGGCACACCAGAAGGTGTTTGCTGTGCTACAGGAGATGATGCTGGTGCAGACGATCCAGCCGCGTTACCTCCCTGTGCAACAAATGTCAGCACATCTTTGCGGGTAATACGACCACCGGCACCGGTGCCTTGGATGCTTTGCAAGTTCAAGCCATGCTCTGCTGCCAAGGATTGCACTGCCGGGGAATACCGATTACGCATCGGCTGGTTCGGATCATGTCCTGCTGTATTTGACGCGGCAAGAGGAGTGGGGCTCGCATGTTGCTGCACTTGCTCCTGTTGCTGCGATACTTGTGTTACTTGCTCAGCCGCTTCTTCGTCAGAAGCTGCGACCTGCATGCGGCAGATTGCTTCACCAACAGCAATCGTTGTGCCCTCTTCCACCAAAAGGTCACCCATAATTCCATCCACAGTGGATGGAATCTCGGCATTAACTTTATCAGTGATTACTTCACAGATCGGCTCGTACTGTTCCACACGGTCGCCCGGTTTTTTCAACCATTTGCCTATGGTAGCCGAGACCAGCGATTCCGCCAATTGCGGCATAATGACCTCGATCCATTTCATACGTTCAGCCATTTGATTATCACTCCAAACTTTACTTTTAAACGATCCAAAAAACGAAATTAAAACTCGGCAAGTGTACGCATTGCTGCTTTGGCTTTGTCTTTGCTCAGCATGTAGAATTTCTCCAATGTTGGGCTAATTGGCATGGCCGGCACATCAGGTCCGCAGAGACGCTGAATCGGTGCATCCAGTTCAAATAGACATTCCTCACTAATAATCGCGGCAACTTCGGCACCTACACCACCCGTTTTGTTATCTTCGTGTACAATCAGCACTTTGCCTGTCAGACGAGCGGAAGCTATAATCGCTTCACGATCCAACGGCTGCAATGTGCGCAGATCCAGAACGTGTGCTGTAATGCCTTCTTCACGCTCCAGCTCCTCAGCAGCCTGCATGACAAAATGCAGCGGCTGACTGTAACCGATCACCGTAATATCCGCACCCTCACGAAGTACGTTGGCTTTACCAATCGGAACGATGTAATCATCTTCAGGCACATCTTCCTTAATAAGTTTGTAGCATTTTTTATTTTCAAAAAAGAGTACCGGGTCCGGGTCGCGAATAGCGGCCTTGAGCAGTCCCTTAGCATCGTATGCCGAGTAGGGAGCTATAATTTTCAGACCAGGCGTACCAAAGAAAATCGATTCCGGACATTGGGAGTGATACAACCCACCGAAGATCCCGCCACCAATCGGCGCACGGATAACAATCGGACAGCTCCAGTCATTGTTGGAACGATAGCGAATTTTTGCCGCTTCACTAATGATCTGGTTGGTTGCTGGCAACATGAAGTCCGAATATTGCATTTCGGCAATCGGCTTCATGCCATACATCGCTGCACCAATCGCAACACCTGCAATAGCAGATTCAGACAATGGTGTGTCCATCACTCGCATTTCGCCAAACTGATCTTGCAGCCCTTTAGTTGTGGTAAACACACCACCTTTGAGACCTACGTCTTCACCAAGGATAAACACATTTTCATCCCGTTCCATCTCTTCTTTCATCGCGAGACGGATTGCATCAATATATTCCATCACTGCCATACTTACCGTCCCCCTTCTTCGCTGTCCGCATAAACGTGCGTCAGAGTGTCCTCAGGTTTAGGATATGGCGCGTTGTCTGCATATTCAGTTGCTTCTTTCATTTCCAGCGCAAGCTGGGAAGCCAGATCCGCATCCCGGGCTTCGTCCCAGATGCCGCAATCGATCAAGTAGTTCTTCATACGAGGAACGCCATCTTTCTTCCAGTTCTCCTCAACTTCCTCTTTGGTCCGGTAAGCCAGATCATTATCGGAGGTGGAGTGAGGTGACAACCGATACATCATCGCTTCAATCAGTGTCGGGCCTTCTCCGGCTATGGCACGGCGACGCGCTTCCTTCACTGCAGCATATACTTCTAATGCATCGTTACCATCTACACGAAGTCCGGGGAACCCGTATCCTTGTGCTCGATCGGATATTTTGCCGCTCAACTGTTTGTGAATCGGTACCGAAATTGCATATTGATTGTTCTCACACATAATAATGACAGGCAATTTATGCACACCTGCAAAGTTGGCTCCCTCATGGAAGTCACCCTGATTGCTTGATCCTTCGCCAAACGTAACAAAAGAAACAAATTCTTGCTTCTTCATTTTGGCAGCCAGTGCAAATCCAACAGCGTGCGGAACCTGTGTTGTAACCGGGCTGGAACCCGTCACAATCCGCAGCTTTTTGTGACCGAAGTGACCCGGCATTTGCCGACCGCCACTATTCGGATCTTCTGCCTTCGCAAAAGCAGACAACATCAACTCACGCGGAGTCATGCCTACCGCCAGTACAAAACCGTAATCGCGGTAATAAGGTAAATAATAATCGTGATCCCGATCCAGACCAAAAGCAGCGCCTACTTGCGCAGCTTCCTGTCCTACACCGGATACGTGAAAGTTAATTTTGCCAGCCCGTTGCAAGAGCAAGCAACGCTCGTCAAACTTGCGCGCGAGCAGCATGTATTTGTACATATCCAATACTTCACCATCGCTAAGTCCCAGCTGTTGATGCCGGTGGACCGCGTCTGCAGTACCTTGTGAACTCATATGAGGTACCTCCTTTTAATCAGAGCCTGTGCCACTCTTACTACCCGATCTTATAACCTGGTACTAAGACTTGGCTTAACCTTATTATAATCCCTTTTACCCAAAAAAGGAAAGGACCTTTCTCATAAGCTTGTTTGGCTTACATTCCAATGGCCTTTCCATCGACCGCCAACATGGCTTCACCCATAATTTCCGACAGAGAAGGGTGCGGATGAATGGTTTGTCCGACTTCCCAAGGTGTGGCATCCAGCATCTGAGCCAGAGAAGCCTCAGCGATTAATTCCGTCACATGGGTGCCAATCATATGTACCCCCAATATATCATTCGTCTTGGCATCTGCGATCACCTTCACGAATCCATCCCGACTTCCGTGAATAAGCGATTTGCCAATGGCCGAAAATGGGAACTTGCCTGTTTTAATGTCATAGCCACGTTCTTTGGCTTCACGCTCGGTGAATCCGATGCTTGCTGCTTCCGGACGTGTGTACACACAGCGCGGGATACGGTGGGATTCTACGGCATGTACCGTTTTGCCCGCCAGATGATCGACAGCGAGAATGCCTTCATGACTTGCGGCATGTGCAAGCTGCAAACCGCCGATGCAGTCCCCAATGGCGTAGATGTGACCTTCACCGGTCTGTAACTGTTTGTTCACAGCGATGAACCCACGCTCCAGTTTGATATCTGTATTTTCAAGTCCGATATTTTCGACATTAGCTTGACGTCCAACCGACACGAGCATTTTCTCCGCTCTTAGCGTTTCCTGCTTATCTTCACCAAGCTGCACATCAATCTGAATGCCCTCTTGATCCGTGTTATATGTTTCGGTTAGAACGGTGGCACCTGTCAGGAAACGGACACCTCGTTTGCCGAGCAATCGCTGCATTTCTCTGGCAACATCCTCATCCTCGGCAGGCAACACGTGAGCAGCTGCTTCTACTACTGTGATGTCTACGCCAAAGTCATTCAGCATGGATGCCCACTCCAGTCCAATCACACCCCCACCGACAATGACGAGTGATGCAGGAAGTTCATCCATACGCAGTGCTTCGTCGCTGCTCATTATGAATTTTCCGTCCGGTTCCAGGCCCGGCAGCACACGAGGACGCGAACCAGTGGCAATGATGAGATTGGTTGGAACTACCGTATCCATCTCGCCATCTTCAAACTCCACAGCGACTGCTCCGCTCTGTGGTGAGAAGATGGATGGTCCGATGACGCGACCTTTCGCGTGTACAACCTGGATTTTATTTTTTTTCATCAAATACTGAACGCCCTGATGGAGCTGTTCGACAATTGCATCCTTGCGCGCCTGTACTTTGGGAAATACAAGGGTAGCTCCAGCTGTCTCGATACCATACGTCTCACTCTCCTGAATCTCAGCGTATACTTCCGCACTTTTCAGCAAAGCCTTACTCGGAATACAGCCACGATGCAGACAGGTACCGCCAAGCTTGTCCTTCTCAATGATAACAACCTGTTTTCCCAGCTGTGCAGCCCGGATCGCGGCTACATATCCACCGGTTCCTCCTCCAAGAATTGCAACATCACATGTAATTGGCATCTCTCATGCTCTCCTCTATGAATCAAATTTCAATATAATTTATGATAGCTTAAATCATGGTTTAGCTTATACCCTCTATATGCCATTGTACTCTCCTTGAGCGGTCAACTCAAAGTTTGAACCAATCACACATGGACAGCCTATGCATTCCAAGCTATGATGGAATCAGGTATGATCTGTAAGCGTAACCTTTATTTAAACTCGACTTTGGCAGAAAGGGTATAATGCTCATGAATACAAGATTGGTCTTTGCGCGATTTTTGGCAATTGTTGTTCTGGTCATCCCCGGGTTAATGGCAATGAAGGGTTTTCTGATGATGAAAGATGCCCTGTTCCTATATTATGCCGAGCACGGGAACGAACTGATTTCACCAGGATTCCAGTGGCTTTCCTTTGGCGGTGGACTTGTCCTTTTTGCCGCAGGTATGAGTTTTCTGGGAGGCTGGATCCTGTTCCGTGACCGCAAGCGTAATTATGTAGGTCCCCGTTTCCGGTCCAAAAGTGTACCTGAAAAAGCAGAGACGCCCGGAAGGACTCCATGAGTCCGGGCTTTTTGTGTGTTTATACAACACACCGCCTACTTTACATAGACAGGATGGATCATCATGGTATCATTTCTAATCACGTTACAACGATTGCTCAAAGGCATTTTCCATGCGTTCAAAGACCCTAAGTTTCTGGCTCTGTTCGCGTTAACGGCAGCAACGTTGCTGTCAGGCACTTTATTTTACACTCGTGTTGAAGGTCTGCACTGGATCGATGCGTTATACTTTTGTGCGGTTACCCTGACTACGGTGGGACATCCTGAATTTGTGCCAACCACCGGATTCAGCAAAGCCTTTACCGTAATCTACATGTTTGCAGGCATTGGTCTCACCTTTGCCATGATTGCCAGAATTACAGCAGGTATTCTGTTCCCTCGCAAATTAAAGACAGAAGAGGACCCGGAGTAATCTCCGGGTCATTCGTATAAGGCATCCCGCAGTTTGGTAGACATACGTGATTCTTTGGAAGAAGACTTCAAGATCGTTCTACGCAAGGTAAGGTTACTTGCCTGCAGTCTCTCCGCTTCTGCGAACAGTTCTGCAAATAACGCCTGCGCCGCTTCATTTAGAGATCCCTGTTCTTTTAGGCTTTCATATCGCTCTTGAAGTGATGTTAATGCTTCACTCATACTAAACACCTCTTTTCACAACTCCTGTTAACTAGCTGCCGTAACCAATACCTTAACAATCCATATAGTAACACAAAGCTGCGCAGATTAGTTCTGGCTCTTTCCAAAGATTTTGTGGTACTCTGTAAAGGTCGCTTTTTTTGTTGAATCCCGTATGTGAGAGGAGTAGCAGCACCGTGCAAACAGGACGTATTACCGTAATTACTGGACCCATGTTCAGTGAAAAATCCGGTGAACTCATTCGCCGTTGTCAGAAATTAATACAATTTGGCCGTAAAAAGGTTGTGGCCTACAAACCAGCCGAGGATAATCGGTTTGCCCAGGACGAGATCGTAAGCCGAATTGGTTATCGACTCCCTGCCCATTCCATTCCCCGGCAATTAACCCCGGAATCCGTAGAAATGATCTTGAACCAAACCATAGATGCTGATGTTGTTGCATTTGATGAAGTACAATTTTTCAGCAGTGCCATTATGGAACTTGTCTCGGAGTTAGCGTATTGTGGCAAACATGTCATTGTGGACGGACTTAATATGGATTACCGTGGTAAGGAATTCGGATATGTCGGTGGTTTGCTTGCCATGGCAGATGACATTGAGAAACTCTCGGCTTTCTGTGCGGTATGTGGCAGCCCGGATGCAGCCTTTACGCAACGTATCGTCAATGGGGAACCTGTTACCTTGGGTCCGGTTGTCATGATTGGCGATTCAGAAGCTTACGAGCCACGCTGTCGTTGCTGCTTCATTCCTCCTCACAAAGTTGAATGCTCATCATAATTCCTAAAAGATCGATCTAGATATCTTCCAAAAAGGCCCCTTGGGGCTTTTTTTGTTATAGAGCAAACATTCGCACAAAAAAGCACCGCTTCGCAGCGATGCTTCCAGAGTCACTTCCCGCTAGTCCCGGGAAACAAAATATTTGTTGGTCATGTAGTAAGCGTCACCACGCGACGTTTCCACCATTCCTTTTTTGGCATCCAAAAATACAATCTCTTTACACTTTGTACAGTACCATTTTGTGCGCTTGTATGGGGATTCCGTCACATAAGCCGTGCCACATTTACAATCAATCTTCATTAATAACTCGGTTGATTTATAAGCACTGGACAAGCGTTCCAGGTTATCCTGCTGCTGTGTAGGCATAATGGTCTGCTGATAATCCGATAAATGATTTTGAACCTTGAAGTCTGCTACCAATCCTGCATTCAATCCAAAAAACTCCTTGCCGATTTCGGTCACGAAGCGCTTCTCATTTCTGTAGCAATCCAGCCACTCAATAATCTGCTTATTAGACAGTGGAACCGTACCCTTGATACCGCTGTTTAAGGTGTAGGTCATGATGTATAAAGTATCGTCTTGTCTACCTGAGTACATTAGAATCCTCCTTCGAATACATTTGCTAATGTACTACAAAAACGCGCATAAATCAAAAAAATCTTATTTCCTGAGCGCATCTCTTCTTATTAAATGGGAAACATTCCACGTTCATCCGCCAAAGACTTACAAGAACTGCATACACCTGAAAAATTTCCCTGTGGCGCGGCATAATGCACGACCGATTTAACCTTTTTCTTGCATATGGAACAGTAGTGCCTCCTTTCCTTTTTTGGGATATAGTCCGATAGCTTAACCACGTTTTTGTTCGGTCGGAATCGTTGTAAGAAACCCGGCCATTTCATCTCGCTTCACTCTTTCTTGTTCGTCTACTTCGTAGTCATTTTTGTGCTCTGGGCTAAAAATCATCTCGTCTTTTTTTATGTATACGATTCCAAGTTGTGCGTGCCTATCTCATAATCTATTCGACGTTTTGAGCGTTTTTCCTGTTTTTAATCTCTACACATATAAAAAAAACCGACAGAACCTGCTCTCCTTTTTTTCGGAAGAACAGTATTTTAGTCGGTTCCAGCCTTATTTATAAAAAGTTCCCAGAACGTCCAGCTCTGATGAACGCTCAATTCGAAATGGATAGATATAACCCTGATTCATTCGGGTAAATTTGCGGCTCCACAGATCCAGTCCCGATGTGAACTGATAGGCCTGATATATAAACTTGGAGCAGTAATTGCGCTCAATACTGCGCAGATTGGTCTGCAAACGGTAGAATTTTACCTGCTTGTAATGGTCATGTACCCACCCGGCTGCTTTCATTCCTGCCTCATTCAATCTGGAACGGAATACAATGAAACGATCTCCTTCATAAAATCGCGTCAGATACCACTCTAATGAATCAGCAAATACAGGCCCATAAGGGTGCACATGATACACCTTGCCGTCGAGACCAATAATACCCATATGCCCGGCGTAATACGTCGATTCCGAGCTTGGCGTGTACACAATATCCCCTGGCTCTAGCTTCATCTCGCCCAACGCGTTAATTGGCAAGTCCTGATGAAGCCGTTTGGCTGCTGATCGTTCACGCCGCCCTTCAACCAACAATCGATGAAGCGCACCAGCAAGTGCGAGATACATTTCAGACCATTTGATCTTTTTTTTATCAGATCGTTTGAACCACCGCTGGATGAAGGTGAAACCTCGTTGTGGCTGTGATCCCTTTTTCATACGCTGCACTCCACTCTGATCAAATTATTGTATCTTGATGTTATTCTAAAGTTTCTCAGGCTTATTATAGACATTTGGTGGTTCATGTTCAATTCGTTAGCCGTTGTGTCTGGTGAAATTATGCCTTCTTATTAACCATTTTATGCAAAAAAAGATGACTTCGGGATTAAATTAACCCGAAGTCATCTTAACGTATGCAAATGCAGACCTTTATTCTTCTACAACACCAAGGGCTTTATTTTTCTCCTTAAAGCGACTGTTATGGGAAGAAACATAAGCCACTTTCTCCGCTTCAGGGTCCATGTAAAGCTTCGCACTGTTTACCGCTAGGGCTGCATCAGTGAAAGTACCTGCAATCAGGTACAGTTTGCTACCATAATCTACAAAATCGCCTGCGCCAAACACGCCGGGAATATTGGTTTGCAATCTCTCTGTTGTAGTGACATGCCATTCGCCAAGATCAAGTCCCCAATCCCGGATTGGACCAAAGTCACTCTTCATGCCATGGTTTACAATGACAGCATCGACTTCAAGCAGTTCAGTTTCACCTGTATCCACGTGTGAGATGGTCACCTGTTCAATCACATCACCACTCATACTATGCAGTGTCTCTACCGCATATGGTGTACGGACATCTACAGAGGATTCTCTCATACGCAGTACATTACGCTCCAACCCGCCAAAGCGGTCACGACGATGCACAACCGTAACTTGCTCTGCCAGTGCTTCTAGTTCATTCGCCCAGTCCACAGCAGAGTCGCCTCCACCCGAGATCAACACGCGTTTACCACGGAATGGCTCCAGTTCCTGCACGGTATAGTGGAGATTGCTAACCTCGTAACGGTCTGCACCTTCAAGCTCCAGCTTGGCCATTTTATATATACCATATCCGATTGCCATAATGACGGTACGTGTCCAGTGTTGTTCACCTGTTGCAGAAGTTAACAGAATCGTGCCATCAGGTTGACGCTCGAATCCTTCGATCTGTTGTTCAAATACGAGGGTTGGCTCAAAAGTTCTTGCCTGTTCTTCCAATTGTTTAATCAGATCTTCACACAGAATTGGCGTCACACCCCCGACATCCCAGATCATTTTCTCCGGATAAAAGAGCATGCGACCTCCCAATCTGTCACGTGCCTCAATCAACTTGGTCTTCATATCTCGCATGCCGCTATAAAAGGCAGAGTACATGCCCGCAGGGCCACCGCCGATAATGGTTACATCATAAAGTTCCAACTGCTGATTCATATTAAAAATACCTCCGTTAATTCGATCCAGAACATCGAGTATTTGATATCGATTCTCATTATCACTTAAATCCTAGTGTAATGGTAATCTTATCAAATTACAATGGCTAAAAAACAAACATTTCTTGTACAAAAATTTCACGAACAAATCCGCTCTTTACTATTGGGCTCTTGGAGCCGCCAACAGCTTTTCAACGACAAAATCAATTTGTTTATTGATTGAATAGATATCCGAATAGTAGAAGAAATCAAAATCAATTTCAATTAGGCGACCTTCTTTAACAGCCGGGATGCTGCTCCATATTGGATCATCCGTAAGGTTATCTGCCCCTTCATACACCGAACGAAACACGTAGTCCCCGATATATTCAGGCAGTACTTCCATGGATAGATTAGAGCCTCCCGCTTCCGAAACTACATCAATTTTCTTTTGTACCACTTCAGGTGCTTTCATCCCCAAGTATTCATATAGTGCCTGAGATCCTCGGCCATATTGCTTGCTCTCTACAACGACCATACCTTTCAAACCGCCCTCCACAATGGAAACCGTTTTGTCCAATATGCCTGCATCTGCTAGTGTTTGCTTACTCTCTTCGACTTTGCTATTAAGATTATTGATTAATGTCTCAGCTTCCTGTTCTTTGCCAAAAATACTCGCTATACTCTGGAGTCTTTCTTCTGTTGTCATTTTCTCGTATGGAATATATACCGTAGGTGCGATATCCTTTAACAACGTATACGTCTCTTCAGAAGGAACAATGATTAGATCCGGATCAAGGTCAATGACAGCTTCAGGATTCGGTTCGAACCAGGTACCTAGTGAATTTACACCTTCAAGTTCACTCTTGTAGGCAGCCCCGTTGAATACTTCAGATGTAGCAATTGGCTTAATTCCAAGCGCAACGACGTCTCCCTGGAGATATAGTACAACAACCCGTTTAGGATTTGCTGGAACAACTACGTCACCCTTAACCGTCGAGACCGTGCGTGTTTCATTGTCTTTGTTCGTCTGGCTTCCTGTGTCGGATGATACTGCCGTACTACTGTTATTGGAACTGGCACCCGTTCCTTCGCCAGCTGCTGGTGTTGTTGCTGTACCTGAAGAGCAGGCTGCGAGGAGCATCGTTATGCTCAATAATGCAACCATAATCATACTGGAACTTGTTTTTCTTCTTTTCATTGGTGTAGACCCTCCGTCTATATATTGATAATGATTCTCATAATCAATATATCCTGACTTCCATCTTCGGCCAATGGACGATTCAGAGATTACCAATGGACGATCCTCTGTTCTCGCTTCTTCTCTCATCTTTCGTTGATACTGAATCGGAGAGATCCCCACATGTTTTTTGAAGATACGACTAAAATAATACACATCGGAATAACCCACTTCTGCTGCAATTTCACTCAGCGTTGCATCAGATCGTACAAGCAGATTCCGAGCCTTGGCGATTCGGGTCTGAATTAAATAATCAATCGGACTGTGACCCGTCTGTCGTTTGAATTGCATGGATAAATGTCGGGAGCTGTAGTTGAACTGTTCAGCCAGGAAATCAAGCGTGACCTGTTCCCTATAATGGTTCTGTATATAATGAAGTGTTTGTTTCACCGGGTCAGCAAGCTCTGTTTTGATCTCCTGCTCTGCCAATTGAACCATCATTTCATGAATGAACTGGTAAAATAAACTTTTGGTATGAAGCAGATCCAGACTGCCAGATTGAATCCATGCACCCTCAAGCTCATCAAGGTAACGTAACAACCCCAGCGGACTACTCGGTGCAAATCCATATTGCAAGGAAAACGGTGTAACTTCCGGCTGTGCCAATAACCACTTTTTACGATAACTAGGAAAGGCAAGGAAAGCTCTGTAATAGAGCAGAATATATTCAAAATCTTCGTTGGTTTGGATATCCAGTGAAGATCCTTTCGCCCCATGAAGCATGTAAAACCGCTCTGCCTTGTATGTTTGTCCATCCAACTGAAGTACAGCCGATCCTCGAATCGTATATATAAAACCATTTGCCGGAAGTGTGTAGGAACTCAGTTGTGCCCCTGCCTCCATAACGATTCGGCGTATATCCAGAACCTTAACAGCGGCATGATTCCAGCATTTCATCTGTTCGTCTAATTGCATCGAATACTCTCCAATCCCAACCTCACCCGGAACAAAGGTCTTACAAGGTCATCATTCTGCCAATCATCCGATAACATATGCGTAGCAGAGGTTCACTAATGTACCTTTATTATAAATGATAATAATTTTCATTATCAACTGAAATTTAGAGTGGAATTGGATTTCATCTCATCCATCACTTGTTAGACTTAATTTGGTTCAGAGATCTTCGTAAACCATGCGGCCAATTCCTCTGTTTGATCCAATGTTGCAATCGGGTCAAAGTACCATGAACGATCCGGGCTCCAGATAAACACACGATCATTTTTAACCGCATCCAATGAACTCCAGACCGGTTTCGATTTCAACTCTTCCAGGGTCAGATTATCTGCTGTTAGAATGATGTAGTCTCCGGCAAATTCAGGAATCGCTTCCGATGAAACTTCAACCAGTTGATCCTTCATTAAGATCTCTTTTTTATCTGCAGGAGGATTCAAACCAAGCGCGCTGTAGACTGCCTGACCTCCCCGACCAAAATTATCACCAAAGGCCAACGGTGCTTTATCATAGAACTGCATGACCGACACCTCGGCCTGCGGATCAATTGCCTCACCAACACGTTTCTTAGCATCTGCAATTCTTGCGTCATAATCGGCTAACCATGCCTCAGATTCTTTTTCTTTATTTAGCACTTCACCGAAATAGGCAATTTCTTCGTGGGTGTTTTTCAATTCACCATAAGGTACAACCAAGGTAGGTGCAATCTTGCTAAAGGAATCAAATAAATCAGGATTACCTGTCACAATGAGATCCGGTTCAAGTTCCAACACCTTTTCTAGAGAGATGGTTTCATATTCACCAATATTCTGCACGCCCTCAAGTGAGCTGATAAAATAAGGATTTTTCAGGTTCATCTCGGGTGTACCCACAGGTTTGATCCCCAAGGCGATCAGACTTCCCAGATACAAGTCAACCACAATCCGTTTAGGTTCAGCAGGAATTGTAATATCTCCCTTCACCGTTGAGATTATACGTGGTTCAGATGTTTTGGTGTGATTATCCGCTGTTACTGTGTTCGTGGAACTTGATGTACTTTTGCTTCCAGAAGCATCCCCGCTCGAATTACTGGCAACACCTGTTGAGCAGGCACTTAGCAGTAACGTAAGACTTAGTAAAATGCTAAGCAACATTCCCGTTCTTGTCTGTCTGTTCATATTTATTGACCCTCCGTGTTTATATTGATAATGATTATCACCATCAGTATAAACATACCTTCCACTTCCACCTCTGAAAATGTCATTTCGCGCCACACCTGATGTCAGATCAGGCCAATATAGGGGTGCTGACGTCTTTTCTTTAAATTGCAAAGGAGAAAGACCTGTATGTTTCTTGAACATACGCCCCAAATAATATCCATCCGGATAACCGATGCCTACAGCGATCTCATCCAACGTGGCGTCCGTTAGCAGCAACATCTCCTTGGCTTTGAACAAACGAAACTGAATCAGATAATCGATAGGACTGGTTCCAGTCGACTGCTTGAACTTGCGTGACAAACTTCTTGGACTGGTGCCGATCATTTCTGCCAAAACATGAAGTGTAAGTGGCTGGGTGTACGAAGACTCTACAATTTCAATGACTTTGCTGACCTGATCCAACATACTTGGATAGCGATTGGATATACGAGGAATCTGTGATGAGATCTGCTCCACAAATGCATAGAACAAATTCTTGGCCTGAAAGTGCTGAATAGGGTTCTTTTGATCCCACAAAAAGTGCATCTTTTTCAAGTGCTCATATAGAATGGTTGGCATATCGGGGGTAAAGCCATAGTTCATTTGGAACGGATTGATACGCTCCATTAACCTTCCCAGATCATTTCTCCCTCCACTAGGCAGGTTTGCTTTGTACATCAAGTAATATAGGCGCAATCCGGATTCGCCTGCTCGAATCACCAACTTACTCCCTTTTCCCCCATGGAGAACATAAAAGCGGCTCACTTCATATGTTTGATTGTCAATCGTCACTCCAGCATCACCCTGAATGGTGAGTACAAAGGTACTTGTCGGAAATTTGTATTTCATCTCTTCATATGCCTCTAATTCCATGAAACGGATATCTGTTATACTCACCGCAGCATAGTTCCAGAGGATATAATAATCATTCCACATTTTGCTAACCCATCTCCGTCTACATAGATTGTGTCTGAACTTCCACTCACTTATTGATAACCATTATCAATTATTATGATGAAGTACGCAATACAACCGACGCAAAATGAATCCCATTTCGAGGAAACAAGAGCTATTCAAATCTTTCTCTTAACATCCGATATATGTAAATATAACCATGATAAAGCGGAGAAGGAGAACAGAGGATATGAATTCAATCTCATCTGCAACCAAAAGCAGTTTCACTCCCGGGAATCAAGTCTCCAATCGGGATAAAGAAATTCAGGGACTCATGCAGCAGAAGATCCGGCTCAATGAAGAAATGCAAGGTGTAAAAACCAATGACGAGTTGGATACCAAAACCAAAGCTCAGCGAATCAAATCCTTAACAAGCTCCATTTCCCAGATCGACAGCCAGATTGCCCAAATTAAAGCTGAAGAATTGCAAGAAAAGAACAAATTAAGACAGCCCGAAAAGGCTCAACAGCAACAACCCAAACCAACCGACGAGGCACAAGCCCCTTCACTCGATCATCTGATCAAGCATAGTCAGACTTATGATCAATTGGGTAAGCTGGTCGGTTTGCGTGATCGCATGCAGGGCTCCATTCAGACCACGGAAGGAGAAACCCGCTTTGACCGACTTGTTCTCGAGATCAATCCTCCCGCAAATGATCTCGATCTAGGCAAATCAATGATGTTGGAAAATTCAGAACGCACCGTCTTTCAGGCAAAGCGAGAGACCGTCCAGGACATCAACTCCCAGTTAAACAAGGTCAATCAGAAGATTGGGGAGCTGGTGGAAGAGATCCATCAGCCCGCACCTAAAAAGGGAATACAACCACCTATCTCTACAACAACTGGAGAAGAAGATCAGGAAGTAAATGAAGGAAAGAAAACGGGAAGTAAGGAGCACCCATTAGATGGCGGAGCCACAGATCAGGAATCAGGAAATGGTCCGCAAACTACGGCTTCTACATCTCCTGCTGCTTCATATCCATCTGTCGATATTCGAATCTGAGTACGCATTGATCAAACATAATTTTATGTATACATAATGAGCTTAAAGATTAAAGTGGCTCGTTTGCTACACAACCTTTGACTCGCATCCAATGATAGAACCGCTATTACACTCCTGATAAGTAGCGGTTTTTCTGTATTTTAACGTTTTGGGTATAGAGGCGAAGCCTCAGCTTCCGAAGAAGCTTTCTTACAGAAAGCTTTTAGACCCAGATCTTTAGGTTCTCTCTGTCCTCTACGTTCTCGTAATTTTATTTCTAGCACGGAGTACCCGCGGTATCATTTGCACAGATGATACTTCCAGCAATCGCTTTACAACCTTTTTTGATGCGTGTGGCCTCATCAATTATCTGATCTATGTTTTCATATTTTCGCTTGTTATTGGTTACAACGGCGATGGATACCGACACCAGAGGAATGGGCCGATTTAGCCCGGAACGTCCTTCCCCCAGAACATATTGATGATGCCAATCATGTTCGTTGTAAAATGTCTTTTTCATTTCCTCAAAACCTGAGATGACTTCCTCACTAATATGTTTGTAATCATGATGATTCAGGATCGTAATAAAATCATCACCACCGATATGTCCAAGAAAGGCTTCAGGGAGAACAAATAGCTTGCGAAGCAAGTTAGCTGTCGCCTGAATAAGCTGATCCCCCATTTTGAAGCCGTAGCTATCATTGTAGGATTTGAATTGATCGAGATCAACGTACAGTACGCTAAATTGGTCCATCTGAAGAGCCTGAGACAGCCTTTCATCTATGATATGATTACCAGGAAGACCAGTCAGCGGGTTCATAAAAATCGCCATTTCAGCCCGTACATCAGCAACAGCAAGTAGCAAACGTCGAATACTCACAGCTCCAAAGAAACTTTCTCCTGACGTGACCAACACAAGATCATATATATCCCCTTCATCTCGATCCATGGCTAGAACACTGACATCTCTAATCTGTTCCGAATAATCCACGACCAGTGCCTGCGTATTCATCACCAGTTCTACAGGACGTCCCATATACAGATTATAGCCATACTGGGTGCCAATCTGCTGAAAGAATCGGGGCCGCATCATTAATGACACATCCTTCTCCCCCATAACAGCTATACCTTCCAGACTAGGATTGGACTTGAAAAGATGATAGACGATATCACATTTTGTATCAGATTGTACTACAGGAATTGGTTCAGCAATCTCGCCTATTTGCGTAAACATACTATTCTACTCCTCTGTTCGTAGCATCTATCCGAACTTTTCAAAAATATATGTAAGTCTTTGTCAATGGTCACATCGTACCACTTTCTACTTGAAAAAGCGTTAACTGAAGGTTAAAAGTTTATGATATATTTCCTTTTCTAAACTTTGCTATAGTGAGCTTATTTTAATACTTGATCTCAAAATTTTGAAGCAATCATGCAACACTAAATTTCATCATCATGTTCTGTGTTATTTCGTTATGCAAAAATACCGTCATTTACTGGATATCTTTAATCCAATAAATGACGGTATTCGTTGGCATATATTACAGAAGTTTATCGGCATGAAATGAACGAATTTAGATATAGGCCGTCTTGGTTAGAATCAAATTTGAATCCAAACTATACTTGCCAGCTCACTACTCCTGACCCTTTCAGCTTACCTTATGCTCAATTCTCAGCTTGTCAGCAACCATCGCGATGAACTCGCTATTTGTTGGTTTTGACTTGCTGATGTTAATCGTGTAGCCAAACAAGTGGCTGATGCTGTCGATGTTACCGCGAGTCCATGCCACTTCAATGGCATGACGGATGGCACGTTCGACGCGGGACGGCGTGGTTTTGAATTTTTCGGCAATCGCCGGATACAGTGTTTTGGTGATGGCTCCCAAAATTTCGATATTATTATACACCATCGTAATCGCTTCGCGCAAATACTGATATCCTTTAATATGCGCAGGAACGCCGATTTCATGTATGATGGACGTAATATTTGCATCCAGATTTTTGTGTTTGCCCATTGGCACAACATTGGATGATTTCATGAACATGGATGATCCGCTGCTTGTGGACATCGCCGTCTGTGTTCCCACCAGTTGACGCACACGATTCGCAAGCACTTCCATGTCAAACGGCTTAAGAATATAATAAGAAGCTCCGAGTTGCACGGCACGCTGTGTGATATTCTCTTGTCCGAATGCCGTAAGCATAATGACTTTAGGCTGTGGAGACAGGTTCAGGTCGCGCAAGCGCTCAAGCACACCCAGTCCGTCCAGGTGAGGCATGATAATATCCAGAATCAATACATCCGGCACATCCCGAGTTTGCTCCAGCAATTGCAGTACTTCTTCTCCATTGTATGCAATACCGGTTACTTCCATATCTTCCTGCTCAGATATATATTCGGCAAGCAAATTCGTAAATTCACGATTATCATCGGCCAGCAATACCTCAATTTTTTGCAAAACGGTATCCTCCTTTAAATTAAACATCGTTTCGTACATTTCCTTACACGTTTAATTTTCGACACAGCCAGTTAAATTCCTCCTGTCGAAAATTATTTTTCTTTATTTTTTTTTCTTGATCCTATATAATAAATAATTTATTTCATTATCCGATATATTATGTTTGCTTTCGACAAAAAAGAACCTCAGGGCTGTTTAGCCAGCCTTGAGGTTCTTATCGTTTTCCTTTTTCATCATAACGCCAGCATCTTGTAACATCCATTCAATGAAGCAACCATAACCCGATTTTGGATCATTCACGAATACATGAGTAACTGCACCGATCAACTTACCATTCTGTACAATGGGGCTGCCACTCATCCCTTGAACGATACCTCCGGTCTTATCCAGCAGTTTCGGGTCCGTAATTCGAAGTACCAGACCTTTTGTTGCTGGTTCAGTTTGATCTGCCACATGAACAATGTCAATGGAGAAGCGTTCAACTTGTTGACCGTCAACCACGGTAAGTATTTCGGCCGGTCCTTCCTTTACTTCATGAGAAAAAGCGACGGGAATGCCTTTCGAATACAAACTGTGCTCAGGATTTCCAGACATTTTACCAAAGATACCAAAAGCCGTATTACGTTCAATATTGCCCAAAATTTTGCTTTCCTTGAGGAAATGAGCACGTTTTTCACCCGGATCACCGGTCTCGCTCTTCGAAATTGACGTTACATTGGACTGAACGATCTGACCACTACCCACAACAATAGATGTCTGTGTGTTCATATCTGTAATGACATGGCCCAGTGCGCCATATACGCCCTGATCGGGTGCATAGAAGGTAAGTGTGCCAACACCGGCTGCAGAATCACGAATGTACAATCCAAGCCTCCACGCTTGATCCTCGGAGTCATACGCCGGAGTTAATCGTGTCTTCACCGTTTCCTTGCCCCGTTTTAACACAACATCAATACCTTTTTTACTTTTCCCTGCAAGTTCAACGGCTTCAGAGACACCTGCTACGCCATCCAGACGTTTTCCATCCATATGCGTAATCAGATCTCCGAGCTTAATGCCCGCTGTTTCTCCGGGCGATACACGCTCATCCTGACCAGAACGGACCAGATGATGTCCAACCACCAGAATGCCTGCCGATTTAACCTTGACGCCAATCGTTTGTCCCCCGGGTACAACACGCAAATCCGGTATCACATTCACATGGACTGTTTTGACCGGAATTTTACCCCACAACTTCAACGTTAATTTGGCATGTCCCGTCTGTTGAGGGTGAAGATGCAAAGGTTGTTGCCTGGTAACATGCATCGCTGCCTGATCATCCAAACCAACGATATCAGGACGATCTACAACGGCGCTTGAAGCAGCAGGTACAGCGAGCCGGACATCCGCTTGCCTGCCAGCAAACACCTGCAATTCATCCGGCAGTGAAGCATAACTTTGCACAGGCTGAATGGCCTGGCTAATCACACAAAGAAAGAAGGCAAATAAAAGACCTAGCAATTTCTTCCTGAGGGGGGAATTCAATGGCTGTCACACTCCCTTTGCTTCTTTCGCTTGACGAAAGGTGGTCGCCAATTGCGTACCTTTAAGATAACCTCGCCCCCAGGCTTTTATTACTGTCAATCATTACGCCAGCCGTCCGTTTCACCCTTTTTTGGCTTCCGCCAAATTCAGCATTTCCTGTGCGTGATGCAGTGTTTTTTCTGTAATTTCCACGCCGCCCAACATACGTGCCAATTCCTTCACTCTGCCTTCGTCTGACAGCGATTCCACCTGCGTCATCGTCCGTCCATCGTAGACATGTTTCTCAATGAGATACTGATGATCTGCCATACAAGCCACTTGTGGTAAGTGCGTTATTGAGAAAACCTGACAAGTCGAAGACAAGCGGAACAGTTTTTCCGCAATGGATTGAGCTGCTCTACCGCTAACTCCGGTATCAACTTCATCAAAAATCAACACAGGTATCCGGTCATGTCGCGCAAAGATACTCTTCATCGCCAGCATCATTCTCGATAACTCACCACCTGAAGCAATCTTGCCAAGTGGTCGTAATGGCTCGCCCGGGTTCGGTGAGATCAGGAATTCCGCATTGTCCGCACCCTGACGATTCAGACGAATACGACGTCCATTCCATTCAATGCCCTTCGGATCTTCGAAAGGAGTAATCTGAACACGCAGTGTAGTCCGCTCCATTTGCAGATCCTTGAGCTCGCTTTCCACCTGTGCAGCAAGTTCCTCGGCGCATTGTTTGCGAACCTTGCTGAGTTCTTCAGCAGACTCCATCACAAGGTTAAGCATTTTATCACGTTCAGCTCGCAATTTCTCCAGCCGTTCGTCCTTGTTCTCCAGTTGGTCGGTTTCATGGCTAATCTGATCATAATAACTCAGAATAAGTTCAACACTGTCCCCGTATTTCCGTCTGAGGCCAGAAATCAGATTCAGCCTTTGCTCCACTTCTTCCAGCCTTGCCGGATTAAATTCAATCTTCTCCCGGTAATCCCTTAACTGAAATGTCGCATCTTCCAATTGATAAAATGCGGATTGCAGCTGTTCTACGATTGGTTGCAGTCCTTTGCTATCATATCCAGAAATGTCTTCAATTCTTGAAAGAGCAATGCTCACAGCTTCAAGTCCGCGTTGACCACTGAGCAGATCATATGCACCAGCAACACTGTCCATCATTTTCTCACTATGGGATAGTTTGACCCGTTCTTCCCCGAGTAATTCATCCTCGCCTTGTGTAAGGCTTGCTGCTGCGATCTCCTCAAGCTGAAAGCGATACATGTCCAAGAGTTGATATGCCCGCTGACTGGACTCCTGAAGCGCACGCAGTTCTTTTTCCGCCGTGATAAACTTGCTGTAGCGCTCCTGGTACTTCGCTTTAATTGGTCCGATGACTTCCGAGCCATAGGTGTCGAGAAGCCCCAGATGGCTCTCAGCGCGCAGTAAACTCTGATGTTCATGTTGTCCATGAATATTGATCAGCTTCTCGCCTACTTCCCGCAGCATGGTCAGATTGACCAATTGCCCATTAATGCGGGACGTACTCTTCCCCTGAGTATTCAACTCACGTCGTATAACCAAATGCTCTTCAGGCTCACAATGGATACCCAATTTCTCTAATGTCTGCCATACCGGATGACTCTGCTCCATCTCGAACAAGGCTTCCATCTCTGCCTTCTCACATCCGTACCGGATCAGATCAGCTGAACTGCGTCCACCGGCAATTAAGCCAAGTGCATCTATAATAATCGACTTACCTGCACCCGTTTCCCCTGAAAGTACATGGAATCCCGGGTGGAATACAACATCCACTTCTTCCACCACAGCCAGATTACGAATCGATAACGTAACTAACATCTGCAAAAACACCTCCGGATGACTAACTCAGATATTATGTTTTTGAACCATTGATTCAAGAGGTTGTTCAAAAAGTCCGCTTTTGATTACGAAGGATGCCTGGTGGCATCATCAGCATCGAATATGGAATTCAGCCGAAATAAGTGGGATGCTTACGAAGTATGTTTCCTTCGGAAACATTGCAGTTGCTCACGTAGTTTTCCCTACGCTCCGCTACTCCATTTCTAGCTTCATCCCATCTTCTCGGTACTGAAAACCGATCTTTTTGAACACGCACTTTAAGCAATGTAACCCATGATCCGCTCAATAACGGTCACACTGTTACCTTCAGTCCGGCAGATAATCAGAATCGTGTCATCTCCACAGATCGTGCCCATGACTTCATTCCACTCAATATTATCAAGCAAAGCTGCAATGGAGTTGGCTGTTCCGGGCAAACATTTCATCACAACCAGATTGTTTGTGTGATCAATGTGCAAGAAGTTGTCAACGAGTGCACGCTTCAACTTTTGAATCGGATTATATCGTTGATCTGTCGGTAAAGAGTACTTGTATCTTCCATCATCCATCGGAATCTTGATTAACAGAAGTTCCTTGATATCCCGGGATACCGTCGCCTGAGTCACCTGAAAACCTGATTTGCGTAGTGCTTCAACCAGATCATCCTGGGTCTCAATTTCATTTTGACTAATGATTTCACGAATCTTGATGTGCCTTTGTCCTTTCATATATGCCTCCAGTTAGATGTATTGCAATAAAGCAGCATTTGTAATTCGCCGCAGACTTTGCCCTGCAATGTTCATTCTTTTATATTAGTCCAGATCATCCCCATCATACACATCTTCCTGATAGTCCATGAGCCTGATTAACTTAATATCGGAATTCTCCACGTCAACATACAGCAATCCTTCACAGCCAGGATATAACAACAGATAATTGAGGAAGCGATCCCTTAGCGCAGGGCCGGTCATTTCAATTGGCTGTCTGCGACGAGACGTTTTCACGAGGTATCTGAGATCCTCACGTTCCGCAACATAATCAATGAATAATCTGCTGTAATAAACGGATTCATTGGCCTCAAAAGCCAGAGGGACTTTCATTTTGCCACCGATGACTTCGTAACCCTGTGCTTCAAGCAAATCCAAGGCCGGGGAATCCTGAATCTTCACGTTCAGTTGCATTCCAGACAAGCTTACCGGCATCGGTCGGTTTACCCAATTACGCAAGCCAAAGAACAGCCACAAGATCAAACAGACAGCAAGTACACCTATAAAGATTGTGTCATATTGACCATCCATTATCGCTCACCTCGAAGACATATTCGAGGTTCAGTAACGATTTCCCTTTACATTAATCACCTTTCCAGCGAAAAGAAACCCATCTTATGATGAGTTTCCCGTAAATGTATGAGCTGCTTCCTTTGCAACTTGCTCCGCAAGTGCGTCAAGTGAAGCTGGATCGATCTCTGGTTGTGTTGCCTCTGGTGCTTCCAGACGCCAATGTGCGAGAAATTCTATATTACCTTCTCCACCCGTTATCGGTGAAAAAGTTAAACTCTGCAGATGTAAACCAAGTTGACTGGAAAAATGAAGCATTGTCTGCAATACATCCTTGTGTACCTTCGTATCACGTACCACACCGGACTTGCCTACTTTTTCACGCCCTGCCTCAAATTGAGGTTTAATCAATGCAACGATATCTGCAGGTTGTTTCAAAAGAGCCAGAAGTGGCGGCAATATGATTCGCAGTGAAATGAACGACACATCAATACTCGCAAAGTTCGGCACGGGTCCCGTCAGATCTTCAGGAGTCACATAGCGGAAATTAGTTCGTTCCATAACAGTAACCCGCTCATCATTACGCAAAGACCAATCGAGCTGATTATAGCCCACATCAATAGCGTAGACGTGAGATGCGCCATGCTGAAGTGCACAATCCGTAAATCCACCGGTGGATGAACCAATGTCGAGCATGACAAGTCCATTCATATCAAGGTCGAAATGACGGATCGCTTTTTCGAGCTTCAATCCGCCTCTGCCGACGTAGGGATGTACCGAGCCTTTAACTTTCAGCTCGGCTTCCCTTGGAATTTTCATGCCCGCCTTTTCGATCGGCTCATTATTGGCATATACCAGTCCAGCCATGATTGCAGCTTTTGCCTTCTCACGACTTTCATAATAGCCCTGCTCAACCAGCAGAACATCAATTCGTTCTTTCGGGAGTGACATGTCTGTCTCCTATCATGTAAATTTACGAAGGAAAACGTGTTTTGGGTATGCCGTAAGATGATTGAACAGCCATCTTGCGCAGTTCAGCACATACATTTTCAACGGTAAGACCCACTTCCTCACGTTGTTCCTTAATACTGCCATGCTCGATGAAGCGATCCGGAATCCCCATCAATTGTACATGAACATCATGCAGTCCCTGCTCTGCATAAAACTCCAGAACTGCACTACCCATGCTACCTGCTTGAGATGTTTCTTCAAGTACAATCAATTTGGTGCCTCGAACAGCTAAATCACGCAACATTTGCTCGTCAAGAGGTTTCAGGAAGCGAGCGTTGATTACGCCTGCTGTGATCCCTTCCCGCTTCACCATCTCTGCTGCTTCTTCTGCAAGCTGCACCATCGAACCTGAAGCGATGACAGCATATCCCTCGGATGGACGCAGTTGCTCCCATGATCCGATTGGAATCGGAACAAGTACATCATCCAAAGGTACACCGACCACATTGTTTCGTGGATAACGGTAAGCAATTGGACCTTCATTATAATCAAGCGCCGTTTTCATCATATGACGCAATTCATTTTCGTCTTTTGGCATCATCAGAACGATATTTGGAATATGGCGCATAAATGCCACATCGTATACCCCTTGATGTGTTTCCCCATCCGGACCAACAAACCCGGCACGGTCAATGGCAAACATCACGTTGGCGTTATGACGGCAAATATCATGTACAATCTGATCATAAGCACGTTGCATAAACGTAGAATACACGGCAAAGACCGGCTTCAAACCTTCCATAGCCAGTGCAGCACACATGGTCGCCGCGTGCTGTTCTGCAATACCTACGTCAATCATCCGATCGGGAAATTCCTTACTGAACGGAATAAGACCTGATCCTGTAGGCATTGCTGGCGTTACAGCTACGACCCGCTTATCCTGCTTCGCAAGATCAATTAACGTTTGACCAAACACTTCCGTGTACATCGGTTTTCCGACTGCCTTCAGCACTTGACCGGATTCAATTTTGTACGGAGAAATCCCGTGCCACTTGTGCGAATCGGCTTCTGCTGGCTGATAACCTTTGCCTTTGGTCGTGAGCACGTGAACGAGCACAGGGCCATCAACGTTATCTGCCTGTTTGAAGGTTTCGATCAATTTGGGAATATCATGCCCATCAATCGGTCCCAAATACGTGAAGCCCAGTTCTTCGAAAAGAACACCTGGTACCATCATATATTTGACACTATCTTTGATCCAGCTTGCCGATTTGGCCAAACGGTCCCCAATAGCAGGAATTTTTTTAAGCATGCCCTCGACATCATCTTTTGCTTTCAGATAATGACGATCCGAACGAATCTTGCTCAAATATTTATGCATGGCCCCAACGTTTGGAGCAATGGACATTTCATTATCATTCAGAATAACCATCAGTTTTCTCTGCTCATGACCGATATGATTGAGGGCTTCAAAAGCCATACCACCTGTAAGCGCTCCATCACCAATCATCGCGATAACTTGGTTGTCCTCACCCTTAAGATCACGTGCAAGGGCCATCCCCATCGCAGCGGACAATGAAGTACTGCTGTGTCCAGCTTCCCATACATCATGTTCACTTTCGTTGCGCTTAACAAAACCGCACAGGCCGTTATGTTGACGCAATGTATCAAAGCGATCCATACGCCCTGTCAGGACTTTATGCACATAAGCCTGATGCCCTACATCAAAAATCATTTTGTCTGCTGGACTGTTATAACAGTAATGCAGGGCTACCGTGAGCTCAACCACGCCTAAGTTGGGTGCGAGATGCCCACCTGTAACGGACAGTTTCTCAATCAGAAACTGCCGGATCTCTGCCGACAAAAGGGCAAGATCATCCTGAGACATCGACTTTAGATCACTGGGTTGTTTAATTTGTGGAAGCAGCACGAGAATCTCCCCGCTTTCCTAGATTGTTTAGTTATTGTTGTAAATCGATATATACATTATGAATCAAATGACATTAAATCATTATAACATAAAAGAACAAGAATCATAATTTACTGCACTATACTCCCGATAACGAGCATTCTCGCCAGCAAGTTATTTAAAATTCTTCTCCATATGTATTCACGCATCCACTCGGGACAGACTTTTTCCATCCACTCGGAAAAAGAACATTACATTCATTACACGGTTACATAGATTTTGAAACAGACCGCTCCGTCAGAATCTAATGGTCACGACTCATCAGATAATCTGCAATTTCCAACAATCTGGATGCATCAGGTAATTCGGCTCTTTCAAGTGCGTCTTTGGCAGATTGGGTAAGGGATTTCACTTCATCTACAGAAGCCTCCATGCCAATAAAATAAGGATATGTTACCTTCTGCTGATTCACATCGCTCTGTGTTTTCTTGCCCATCTTCTGCTCGTCACCCGTCAGGTCGAGAATATCATCCTGAATCTGAAATGCCAGCCCCAGATCACGGCCAAACACACGTAAGGCTTCCAATTGTCCCTCCGTTGCTCCACCAATTCGTGCTCCAGCAATGAGTGAGAAAACAATCAGATCACCCGTTTTGTGCAAATGGATATATTGGAGCTGTGAAAGATCGGTCATGCCTTGCTCGCCTTCCATATCCGCGACTTGGCCGCCGACCATGCCTCTTGCTCCAGCAAGTTCCGACATGTCCTCTACGATGGACAGTAACGCATCTGCCGCCACACCGTTACGGCGTCCAGCTTGAACAATGCTATAAAAAGCATGAGTTAGCAACGCATCGCCCGCCAATATGGCTGTTGCTTCACCATATACCTTATGATTCGTTAATTTTCCCCTGCGGTAATCATCATTATCCATAGCAGGCAGGTCGTCGTGGATCAGTGAATACGTATGAACCATCTCCACGGCGCAGGCTACCGGCATTGCAGCTGTACGCTGTGCACCGAAGGCTTCCGCCGCAGCAACGACCAGAAGAGGACGAAGGCGTTTGCCTCCGGCCATAAGTGAGTACTGCATCGCATCCGTCAACGATTGGGGTACATCCCAGTGATCGGGAAGCGTATGTTTCAACGCTTCTGTCACCTCAGCTGTGACCTCTTCGAGGTATGCTTGAAACGAAGGACGATTACTCATGGACTTCACCGCTCTCATCGTCAGCAGTTCCGAAAGGCTTCTTGCGAAGCTCTCCATCTTCTTCTACGATCATCTCGATCTTGCGTTCCACTTGTTCCAGCTTCAGACCGCAAAGTTGCGAAAGTTTCATCCCGCGTTGAAACAGATCGATGGCCTGTTCCAACGGAACATCACCATGTTCCAGCTGACCTACGATGTCTTCCAATGCCGCCATTGCCTCTTCAAAATTCAATTCCGGTTCATTCGCCATGGGTATTGTCGTCCTCCTTCATTCCCCAAACCTGACAGTCCAGCTGTCCGTCTGTTAATTTAATCTTAATTGAATCTCCAGGCTGTACATCCTTCGTCGACTTGATCAATCGCTGTTCTTGCTCGTCATAGACAAGGCTGTATCCCCGTGACATGACTTTAAGCGGGCTAAGCGCATCCAGATGCCGCACAGATGATTTCCACTGTTGCTGCTTCGATCTGGCTATAGACCTGATCGCAAGTTCAAGTTGTCTGCGTGCTGCCGCATTCTCACGGCGTGCTGCATTGACCTGCTCACGAGGATTGAACCGTTGCAGTGCTGCCCGCAGACGCTCCTGCTTCTCTCCTGTCCATTTCATACGTGTATCGACTGTTCTCAAAAGCCGTTGGTGCATCATATCCAGTCGTTCCGTATGCTGCATCAAGGTACGTCTTGGATGCACCAGTACTGGCGAACGCTGTAATCTTGCGAGCCGTTCACGATTATGTACAGCACGCTGACGTAAGCTGTGCTGTAACTGGCGCTGACGTTGTCCGATCTGATCAAGCAACTCAGCTCGATTAGGCACAGCTAATTCAGCAGCTGCTGTAGGTGTAGCCGCACGCAAATCGGCTGCAAAATCAGCAATAGTGAAGTCCGTTTCGTGCCCAACCGCAGAAATGACAGGAATATCCGAAGCGACTATTGCTCTTGCCACAATCTCCTCATTAAAGGCCCACAACTCCTCCAGTGAACCGCCTCCGCGTCCAACGATAAGTACATCGGCTTCTCCCATCCGGTTCAGGTTGCCAATCGCTTTGACAATGGAAGGTGCTGCACCCTTGCCTTGAACCAGAACAGGATATAAAACAACTTTGGCAGAAGGATACCTGCGCTGGAGTGTGATCATGATGTCTCGCACCGCCGCTCCCGTCGGTGAAGTTACAACCCCGATGGTCTGTGGATAACGAGGGATCTGTCTTTTTCGAGAAGGTGAAAATAACCCTTCATCCTCAAGCTTTTTCTTCAGCTGTTCGTAAGCCAGATACAGACTTCCAATTCCATCCGGTTGCATATGGGTAGCATAAAATTGATACTGCCCATCCCGTTCATACACCGAGACATTACCACGGGCAATAACCCTTGCACCCTCCTTCGGTACAAAGGGTAATCGCTGGTTATGGGATGCAAACATAATTGACTTGATCCGGCTGTCCTTGTCCTTCAATGTAAAATACATATGGCCGCTGGAGTGATGTGTGAAATTCGAAATCTCCCCGCGCAGCCAGACGTCC
The DNA here is from genome assembly GCF_038003195.1 of Paenibacillus sp. FSL M7-1414. Taxonomy (NCBI): domain Bacteria; kingdom Bacillati; phylum Bacillota; class Bacilli; order Caryophanales; family Paenibacillaceae; genus Paenibacillus; species Paenibacillus sp. FSL M7-1414. Next base: position 4,478,614 of record NZ_JBBOOS010000001.1, read on the forward strand.
GACAGGACCTGATCCGATTCCAGTTTCATCCGGATGTATCGGTTCAGGTCTTTGATGGAGTAGATCTTTTGATCTGCCACAGACAAAACCCTAGGCCAATCCGTGAGCGCGCTTGGCAGCGATCAATGTATTTTGCATCAGCATTGTGATTGTCATCGGACCAACACCACCTGGAACGGGTGTAATTGGACCAGAAACTTGTTTCACGCTCTCGAAATCAACGTCTCCTGCAAGTTTGCCATTCTCCAAACGGTTCATGCCGACATCGATAACAACAGCACCCGGTTTGACAAAATCAGCATCCACAAAGTTTGCACGACCGATGGCTACAACCAAAATATCCGCCTGACGTGTAATTTCTTTCATGTTGGCTGTGCGGGAATGACACATGGTTACCGTCGCATTCTCACGTTGCAGCAACAGGGATACCGGTTTGCCAACGATGTTGCTTCTTCCGATGACTACCGCATGTTTACCAGACATTTCCAGTCCGGTGCGCTTGATCAGTTCAATTACACCCGCTGGGGTACATGGAAGCAGACTATCGTCTCCAATAACAAGATTACCAACATTGACTGGATGGAATCCATCTACGTCTTTATCCACGGCAATCGCATCAATAACCGCTTTCTCTTCGATGTGTTTAGGTAGTGGAAGTTGAACCAAAATTCCGTTAATGGATTGTTGATTGTTCAGCTTGTCCACCAGCGCAAGCAGATCTTCTTGGGACGTATCTGCATCCAAGCGATGCACTTCGGAGTAGAAACCGAGGTCGTGACAAGCTTTTTCTTTATTACGCACATAGACTTGGGATGCCGGATCTTCCCCGACGAGCACAACAGCCAGACCAGGTACTACCCCCTGTTCGCTAAGCTGTTTTACTTCTGTTGTCATGCTTGCGCGGATCTCTTGGGATACTTCTTTACCGTTAATAATAGATGCTGTCATTGTACTCTCTCTCCCTTATGTGAATATAAATTTAGAGGTTGTTCAAAAAGCCCGCTTTTGATTACGAAGGATACTGAAAACCGGTCTTTTTGAACACACACTATAATTAATCTTAACTTAAGATAATTTTGCTTTAATCGCGTCAACTTCCTGAATCATGCGTCCAAGTACACCATTGACGAATTTCCCGGATTCTTCTGTACCAAAATATTTGGACAGTTCAATTGCTTCATTGACCGATACCTTTGCCGGGATGTCATCACGGAATACCATTTCATACGTGGACAGTCGTAGAATCTGGCGATCTACACGTGACAGACGGCTGATCTGCCAACCTTTCAAATAATCCACAAGCAAACCGTCAATGGCTTCCTTATTGTTCCAGGCTCCTTGTACAATCTCAGTAACATAAGTACGCATTACATCTTCATCGCGAATAACTACTTCGGTTTCATTATCTTCAGCAGCTTCATTGATTAACATGTTTACAGCTTCTGCTGCACCTACCTCATTCATTTCCATCTGATACAGACTTTGTACTGCAATTTCCCTTGCCAAACGTCTTTTCATGTCCTGCCTCCTGCAGCGCTCCGTCTGGAGCGTCATCATGCTTATTTTATAATCCATGCAACCATCTCATCAAATCCTGTATTGGATTGATCGATGGCTTCCACGGTATTGTTATTGTTATCCCTTTTCACAAAAAAACCTGCAATACGTTTCCTCCAAAAAACGGGCAACCTAAACTACAGCTCTATTTTCGGAAGAAACATATTGCAGGGTTCAGGCAGGTCACTTAAACGGACGCCAGCGATCGCCCAGCCATTGTCCCCACTCCCTCCAGGGAATGGACGAACCCAGCTTCGAATCGCTTCGTCTGCCTAACGTATAACCGATGAACACCAAGAGTGCAAAGAACAACATATCCCAAAAACCGATCCATACATAAAGAAATCCAAAAAAGATGCCGCCGATAATTCCGGTAATTCGGCCTCTGTGACTATCCCAAATCTCTTTCCACAGCATCAGTGAAACTCACCTCATTCCACTCGACTCTTGTAGTTAGGCGACTGGGTTACATTAGCGATATACACCGTGACAAAAGAAACCGGGATGCCCGTAATCTCTTGCACATGATCATGTATCGCCTTTTGCAGATCAGAAGTCAGCGCAGGAATAGGTGTCTCACCATCCACTACTGCACGGATCATAATCTCCAGTCCTGACTCAACCACACGTATGCGTGCCTTGACATCACGTACTCCCCGGAAACGGGAAGTTGCCTTCAAACAGAGATTCTCAATCGTCTCCATCGAAATCTGTACTTCACCAAACTCAGTACGTTGATCTACAGACGGCAACGATGCACGCTCACGCCGAACCGAGATGTAGAAAAATCGCAAACTCAGGATAAACAAAATCGCTGCTGCAATAACCGACGCAACAATAACGTTCTGTTCCTGCTGGTAATTCAATTCGTAAGGCAGCACACCGCTAATCAGAAGAATGACGGCTGCCGATATTGCTCCAACGCTTATGCTGTATATAAACAACAGAAGCCGATCCAGTATTTTAGCCACGAACTGCACAGCCTCCCTTGCTCACTAACATTACTTAACCTGTTCACTAGCAAAAAATCAGATCCTCATTTAGCTTTCGCTATAATGAAGACCTGTCCAAGACGGGATAACCCCCGGCAGATGATGCCGGGGGAATCTGTCTTCTTTTATTTTACGCGCTGACTGTTCAGGTCGATCTCTTCCACTTTCTCGGTGCTCTTGAACTGAACGTCATGAATGTGCACATTCACTTCATTCACATTCAATCCTGTCATGTTCTCGATGGAACGTTTCACGTTCTGTTGAATCTCCGTAGCTACTTGTGGCAGACGGTATCCGTACTCGATAATTACGGAAACATCAACTGCAGCTTCACGTTGGCCCACTTCAACTTTAACGCCTTTGGAAAGGTTTTTGCGACCAAGCAATTCAGCAAATCCGCCAGCGAATCCGCCACTCATGCCTGCAACACCTTTCACTTCAAGGGTCGCCAATCCAGCAATCACTTCAATAACTTCAGGTGCGATCTGGATTTCACCGATATCCGTTCGTTCAAATTCAGTCGGTAGTGTACTCATAACTGTTCAACACACCTTTCGCGAGATAAGTTTGCGGCCATCCGTCAGGGCGCTGGACTCAGGTTAATCAACCTTCAGAACCCTTCCGGTCCGGCTTTACCGGAACTCCTGCAAACATCCGCGAGGTGCGGGCTTATCCTTTGCAGGAGACATGCGCTCTTATTATTCATACTATATCATTTGGGCTACATTATGACAAACAAGCCCAATATACCTTTTAAATCTCGTTTTCCTCAAGAAATTTGATATCAAAGTCACCACGAATGAACGTTGGGTGCTCCAGCAATTTCTGATGGAAAGGAATAGTTGTTGATATGCCTTCAATCGCAAATTCCCCAAGCGCACGTTTCATCTTGGCAATCGCCTCTTCACGATTCGCTCCCCACACGATCAATTTTGCGATCATGGAGTCATAGAAAGGTGAAATGGTATAACCCGGATAAGCAGCACTATCTACACGAACGCCAGGTCCTCCCGGTGCAAGGTAGAATCCGATTTTGCCTGGTGATGGCATAAAGTTACGGTCCGGATCTTCTGCATTGATACGACATTCAATGGACCAGCCATTGATAACCACGTCTTCCTGACGGAATGAGAGTGGGTTGCCTTCAGCTACCGAGATCATCTCACGGATCAGATCCACGCCAGTAACCATCTCAGTTACCGGGTGCTCTACCTGAATACGCGTATTCATCTCCATGAAATAGAACTCGCCATTCGGGCTGAGCAGGAACTCCAATGTACCCGCTCCCGAGTAATCCACAGCAAGGGCAGCCCGTACCGCAGCTTCACCCATCAGTGTGCGCACATCTTCGGAGAGAATCGGACACGGAGCTTCTTCTACCAATTTCTGGCGACGACGCTGAACCGAGCAATCACGCTCTCCCAAATGTGCTGCATTTCCGTGTTTATCAGCAATGATCTGAATTTCCACGTGTTTCATACCTGTCAGGAATTTCTCCAGATATACACCTGCATTGCCAAATGCCTTTTGTGCTTCCTGCTGAGCAGCGGTAATCTGCTTAATCAGCGTTTCTTCATCTTCGGCAATACGAATTCCCTTACCTCCGCCACCAGCAGTAGCTTTGATAATGATAGGATATCCGATATCTCTAGCAATCATGATGGCTTCATCCATATTTTCAACAAGGCCGTCTGATCCAGGAATAACAGGTACTCCTGCATCTTTCATCGTCTGTTTGGCAACAGCCTTGTCACCCATTTTGGTGATCGCTTCAGGAGAAGGTCCAATAAACGTAATATTGCAAGACTCACAAATTTCCGCAAAATCAGCATTCTCCGCCAAAAAACCGTATCCAGGGTGGATTGCATCACATTCCGTCAGCGTAGCTACACTCATCAGGTTTGTGAAGTTGAGGTAACTGTCCTTAGACAGTGTCGGTCCGATACAATAAGCCTCATCTGCAAGACGAACATGCAGAGAATCCTTGTCCGCTTCCGAGTAGACGGCTACCGTTGAGATACCGATTTCACGGCAGGCACGAATAATACGTACCGCAATCTCTCCACGGTTCGCAATCAGTATTTTTTGAAATTTCATTTCGTTTTGTCCTCCTTCGAAGCTCATGCGGTTAGCTGTTAACCAGCTATAACGGTTATTCCGGTTTCACCAGGAAAAGGGGCTGCCCATACTCGACCAGCTGTCCGTTCTCAACCAGCACTTCAACGATTTCTCCCTTGATGTCCGCATCAAGCTCGTTCATCAGCTTCATAGCTTCGATGATACATACCGTTGTTTTCTCAACAACTTTATCACCAGCGCTCACAAAAGGACCCGCTTCCGGCGAGGAAGCTCTGTAAAAAGTACCTACCATCGGAGATACAATTTTATGTAAATGACTTGTAGTATCGACCTGCGGTGCAGCTTCACTTACCACTGCTGCCGGCTGTACTTGCGGAGCAGCAATCATTTGCGGTTGCACAGCAGCTGCTTGAACATACTCCGTTTTGCCCGGTTTGCGGATTGATAACCGTGATCCTTCATTTTCAATTTCCAACTCTTGAACGGAACTTTCATCTACCAGTTTAATCAGTTCTTTGATTTCACTCAATTTAAACATTTCCATTATTCACTCCTTCGGCATCATGCCAGTCTCACTAGGACGGTCATATGGCTTTATGTATTATATCATAATCATTAAAAATGGAAAGAGCCCGAGAGTACAACCAGCTCCCGGGACTGCATTTCCATGATTTGGATTACTGTTCTGTGACGTATTGCACGCTGATTTTGTTCTGTGAAACCGCCAATTCTTTCATGACCAGATCCACAATGGATACCGCCTGTTTTACATCCAGTTTGTCACTGAGGACCACAACTTTATACTTGTCGGCATCTTCTTGAACGATCGCATTAGCGTACTGTTGAGAGAGCGTCTCCTCAATGCCAGTGATTTTAGCTTCTTTTTCTTCCAGTGTACGGAGTTGCTCCGTTGCTTTGGCATTCTCCTCTGGCGTTTTGCTCAGATCACCTGCCACGGTCATCAGTTCCTCATACTTACGATTGTTGCTTTCCTCACGTTGCCACTGGTAGTTCTGGAACTGGCTGCTCGCAGATGCTGTCGTATTCTGCTCTTCCATTTCCTTGAGGACTTCCTCATCTGTCTTGGTTGCAGTGCCGCCTGCCTGACCGTCTGTCTCCGGTGTAGTTGTTGCGCCTTTGTCGGTCTCTTTGTTGGTTTCTTTGCCTGCCTCACCCTTACTCTCGCCTGGTTCGACAGCAGGTGTTTTCTCTGTATTTCCAGCTTCTTTACCTTCCGTAGCCGCCGGTTCTTCCACAGCGCCAGCCGCACTTGGATCACTTTCAACTTCGCCGCTATTCACCACTTCATTCACAACCAAACCTTCTGTAGGATCAAGAATGCCTGCCGTCTCCTTTGCTTCCCCCTGCTTGATTCCATCCACTTGCTGACTGTCAGCCACCGGCGCGTTAACTGGACCGGAATCCTCAGTGAACAGATAATACGCGGACAAAATGACCATCAGACTCAGCATGGAAACGAGCCATACCGTTTGACGTTTGTTATTCATTAGAACTTCCTCCTCAAATTGGCTTCAATCTTATGAGAATTGAATCTTGTGATTCAACACATCAGATTAGTCTTGTTTGCGCGGTACAACCGAGATCCGGTAGGCTGCCACATTCAGTCCTTTTTCCACAGCATCGGTTATCAGGTCCTTCACAACCTTGTTCTCTGCACCCCTCGCAACCACAAGCACCCCACGTATCTGCGGTTTGAGCTTTTTGGTCACTATAGGTGTCTGATCCCCTGCTATTTCGTAAGTAATAATCTCGCCATCACGGGTATATTGCGTCATATGCCGTTTGCCTCCGCTAGCATCGGTTTCTTCGGTAAGTTGCTGAGAATCCTTCACGTTCCGCTGAACGACCAATTCTTCTGTGGAATCCACGGTAACCATCACATCAACCGTTCCCACACCAACAATGTTTTCCAACACACCTTTGATTTTGTCTTCAAATGCAATTTCGATCGCCTGAAAAGGATTCTGTTCTGACGGATCACTCTGTATGGATGCCATGGATGTTGCCGGGTCCGGTGGTTCCCGACCGATATTTTCGGAATCAATTTTTTTGACATTGACGAAGGAATTGAACAGCATGATTCCCACCCCGATCAAACCCAGGATAATCAGCCAGCGGAAGGTTTGACTTCGCCTTGCCCCACCCTCTCCGCCACCCATCCAGGTTTCCATCTTTTTGAACCATTGTTTCATCGGACACCCTCCTTCTCAGAGCACTTCAGCACTTTTTGGTTCTGTCACTTGAACGTTTTTTGCATCAACATCCCACTTTTCAGTCAACAATGTAATAATCTGCACCGCATGTTCGGACCTTGTGGATGTCACACCTTGCTGCTTCGTCTCATCTGCTTGATCACGTATAACAGGCTCGGAAGACGCTTCATTTCCATCACGTTGCCCTCTACTCACATCAATCTGTACATCAGGCACTTCAATCTGACCGATCTGGATGGGCTGCTGTATTTGATGTGATTTATCCTTCTCGACTTCTGTGTCTGTTCCAAATATGGGTTGTGTATTAGCAGCGACTTCTTGCTGCCCTGCCTTCACTTCTCCTTCTGCACCCTCTCCGGCCATCTCGACCAACACACGCTGGATCACAGGCAGTTCGACTGATGAGGCAGCTTCCATCTCGGTTTCATATTTACTCATGGTCAGCTGTACCTCTACGGACCGCACCTTGGCTCCTGTTGTTTCTTCAATCTGACCTTTCATGACATTAGCCAGTTCTTTGGCTGTCCATTGTAAGGATTGTTCCTGTTCATTGGATTGCAGCCGTTTGCCCTGAGCTAATATCTGTTCGAGTGTCGCATTCCCATTCGATGGAGCATCCATTGCAGACATTGCCCGTTTCAGTTCGCCAACCGGATCACTTTTAAGCAGCTTGGTTATGGGTGATAAAAGGGTCAGCAGGATGAGAAGGCTCAGCACAAGCTTGACATAACGTTCCATGGATCGATTGGGCAACAACATATCCACAAAAGTCGCCAGCAGAACGATCATAATCAATTCCTGGAGCCAGTTGCTCAGCCACCCCATCCTTTCCACCCCCTTTCTTGCCAACATACATTCAGCGCATCATGACAGTCAGATTGCCCGCGGTCAGCAGGATGGTAATGGCCAGGAAAAACATCAGTCCGACGGCTGCGAGCGCCGCAAATACGTAGATCATGCTCTTGCCGATGGCCTGGAGGCATCCTACAATCGGGGTGTCTCCTAGTGGTTGCATGATGGCACCAGTTACGTTGTATATCAAGGCAAGAGCCAGGATCTTGAGTGCCGGAAAGGCACATAGAAACAAAATGATGATCACTCCGGTGAGTCCAATTGCATTTTTGACAAGTAAAGAAGCTGTAATTACCGTATCCGTCGCATCCGCAAATGTTCTGCCCACGACAGGGACAAAGTTGCCTGCGATGTATTTGGCGGCCTTCAGGCTAACTCCATCCGCTACGGAGCCCGATGCTCCCTGCACCGAGATTACACCCAAAAACATCGTCAGCAGGATACCCAGCAGTGCCACACTAATATTGCGCAGGAGGTCTGCCAGCTGTGTCAGCTTGTACTTGTCAGACAATGAACTGACGAGATGCAGAACAGCTGAGAAGAAGAGTAACGGGAATACCAGCAAGTGAATCAACGTACTCACCAGATGAATCATGAAAATGATGAGTGGATGTGTCACCGAGACGGTGATGACATTACCCATGGACGCAAGCAGTGTGAATAACAAGGGAACCATGGCCATCATGAAGTTGATCATGCCGGTTATGGCATCCTTGGCGTATCCAATCGCCACACTGAAGCTGTTGATCGCAATAATGATGATGACCATATAACAGATGGAATAGGCGATTTTGCTAATATTATTTTTCTCAAATGCGGTCTGAAGAGTCTCCAGAATCATGCTGAGTACACTTAACATCACAATCGTGACCAGAAGTTTGCCATTATATAAAATTTCATGCAGCATGAAGGTTCCGATCGCTACAAACACCGATTTCAGGCTGAACCCTTCATTGCCGGGGATTAACATATCCATGAAGGAAGGGGTCTTCCCATCCGGGAAGAAACCACCGTATTGTTGCATCAGTTGATCCCAGTATTTCTCCACCTGATCCTTGGGAAGCTGATCGGCCTGCTGCTCCATCCACTCACCAGAAGGCGAGGTTGCAGTAACCTGTCCCAGGATACCAAAGAGAAAACAGAGCATCAGCACAACCGTAAGGCGCCACTGCGGCTTATGATGCATTGATTTCATATGAAGTCCGCACGCCCTTTCTACACCGGCATCAGCTTCATGACGGTTTCGATAATAATGCTGATGATCGGTATAGCAAGTACAAGGATCAGTACCTTACCAGCCAATTCGATTTTGGACGCAATGCTCTCCTGACCTGCATCCCTGACAATCTGTGCGCCAAATTCAGCGATGTACGCTATGCCAATAATTTTCAGCACCGTTTTCAGATAAATACTTTCCATGCCTGAATTCTCGGCAAGCCGCTTCAATACTTCGATGACTGCTCCGATTTTACCAATCAACAACATGAAGATGACAATGCCGGTTGCGGCAGCAATCAGAAAGGCAAACATCGGTTTCTGTTCCTTAATGACCAGAATAAGCACTGTTGCGATGAGCGCCAAACCTACAACTTGGATAATTTCCACAGGTCACCACCATCCGGCTTCATGACCGATTTCATTGAAAAAGAAATATCGATTTGATCTCTTGTAGCAGGCTGTCCAGCATACGGACCACCATGAACAATACAACGACAAATCCGATTACGGTCACCCAGTGAGCCATATCTTCCTTTCCCATTTGTTTCAGTACCGTGTGAATCATGGCGATGATGATTCCGATACCCGCAATTTGAAAGATTGCGTTCACTTCTAGATTCATGACCTTGGCACCTCACTATCCCGGCTATTTCAGAAGATCAGAATGACGATTAACGCTCCGACAAGCATCCCGAGGCTTCGGCTCATTCGTTCATATTTCATTTGATCGGCCTGGGCGCGGGATTCCTCATGCATTAGTTGTTGAATGGCTAACGATATATGTTTGGTCTGATCCTGACGGTCACTTGTGCCAAGGCTGAAGCTTAATTGCAGCATCACTTCCTTCTCGTCAGCCTTCATGGCCGATCTTCCCCACGCCAGATCCACGCCTGACTGCAGACTTTCCCGGGCAGTGAGTCCATGAGGAGGTTCCATTTGTGTAGCTGCATGAAGAAACAGCCTTTTTACAGGTTCTTTGGTCTGTGCTCCCATCTTGCCCATGGCATCGGGAAGTGGAGTGAGCCCATAGTTAATCTCCGTCATTAGTCGCTGGAGGGCTGCAATGAGTTCTCGCAACTGTCTCGGTCTTAATGCATACTGTCTGGCCTTGTAAAATCCGGCGAGGGTGCTGGCTAACAAAATAATTACCGCACCAAACATGTTAACCAAAGGCTTCACCTCCTGCCCCGGTCTGCTGCAACGCACGCATTTTGCCATCAGCCAGCCGAAAGGTCATGCCCCGGCTCGTCCGTTGCAGCTGGACATAACGTTGAAACATCTGCTCCGTAATTAAGGTTCTGAGGGCGGGTCTGGCCGACAGCTCCGATAGGTCACGGCCATGCGCAGTCGCAATCACTGAGACTCCTGCATGCAGGGCTTCCATCACCGCCTCGGCATCCTCCGGACGACCGATCTCGTCCACAATCAGGACATCGGGCGACATGGAGCGAAGCATCATCATCATGCCCTCAGCCTTCGGACAACCGTCCATCACATCTGTTCGGGGACCTACGTCGAAGCCAGGTACTCCTTTGTAGCTACCAGCGATTTCGGACCTTTCATCCACAATGCCCACTTTCAGACGAGGACGTATTCCCTGAACCAGTTCAGTTCCCCCTGTAAGCTTTGTACCACTGCTAATTTGTCTCGCCAGGTCTCGCAGCAACGTCGTTTTCCCTTGTTGTGGTGGTGATAGGATCAACGTGTGCAGGACCTGTCCGCTCTTCATATCGAGAAGATAAGGAAGAATACGATCAGCCACTCCATGTACTTCACGGGCTACCCGAACGTTAAACCCGTTGATGTCACGCAGGTATTCGACACGCCCACCGCTTAGTACCGTTCGTCCAGCAAGCCCGATTCGATGTCCCCCAGGTATCGTGATGAACCCTTTGCGCAGTTCCTCTTCCAATGTATAAAGTGAATGGTTACTGATCAGGTCCAGCAACCTGTGCGTCACTTCTTTCTGAGGAACATACGCTTCTTCAGGATTCCCGGTCGGACAACCTTGAGGTGTCAGGAAGTGGTATGTGTTGCCTGCATTAATCTCCAGGGGTCTGCCTTCTCGAATACGTACTTCCTCCACTTGTTCCAATAGAGCGGGTGGCATTCTTCCAAGAATGGTTCGGATCGGTTCCGGAAAAAGTTCCCTCCAGTTCACCTTCATGAGTAGGCTCCTCCAACCTTGAGATCATTTGGTTCACACTTCTGGCGCTTGTTCATATCTCAAGTTTATGCCTGTACATTTAATTTATGACGCTGAAATCTATCAATTCTTTAGAATACGGTTGAGAGTTGAAACCATAGATCCACCTCATGTTCTAGGCACCCGTCTAGATGTGCATGCATATAGTAATTGCAGATAGGTAAGTTCCATTCCGGTTCAAAACAGAACTACCGATCCCCAGATACAGAAAGGAGTTGTGGGGAGTGCGAGTTGATGTCGTTGGCAATGTCAATGAAGTACGTACCATTGATATTGCAGGGCGAAGTGCAGTTGTCATTGATGTATTGTGTACGACCAGTACGATTGTTACGGCTCTGGCGTATGACGCTTCAGCTGTGATTGCCGTAGAGACCGTTCCACAAGCCAAACAAATGGAAGTGAAAGATTGCATTCGAGGCGGGGAGCGTTTTGACAAAAAAATCACCGGATTCGAAGTGGGGAATTCCCCCTATGAATATATGACTGCAGGCATTGCAGATAAAACAATCATTCTAACCACAACCGATGGAACCCGAGCTTTGATCAAGGCTTCCAAGGGGAAACATGTATTCGCTGGTTCATTTCTCAATGTGCAGGCTGTTGCAGCAGCTCTATGTGAACTTCAACGAGATGTATTGCTGTTATGTGCGGGGAACCAGGATGAATTTGCTCTGGAGGACGGCTTGTGTGCTGGATGTATCATCGATGAACTGCACCGTCAATCCTGTTCTCCCCTCCAACTTAACGATCTCGGCATAGTGCTTCATCAGGCGGTATCCCAATGTAAGGAGAGCATCCCGGAGTTGGTGCAGGGGTCTGTTAGCGGGCGGAGGCTTGAAAAGTTAGGCAGAGTTCATGATATTTCGTATTGTTCTCAATTAAACCTGCTGGATTGTGTTCCCGAGATGGGGGAGGGGAACCGCATGCAGCCTTATAGAGGCATACGCGGGGGAAAGATGTTCAAGTTGATGTGAGAATTGCCATGAGAAAAACAAAAAAAGGTGTACTGCTGCCCGTTGGCAACAGTACACCTTTGCTAATTTACATACATAGAAGATAATTATCTGCGATCTTGAGGTCCACCGATAACGGCTTGCTCGGCAGTGTCGAGATCATATGCTGTATGCAATGCCTTAATGACGTCATGCAGCTTATCTCCGTCAATAACACAAGATACTTTGATCTCGGAAGTGCTCACCATTTTGATACTCACGCCTTCAGCGGAAATGACTTTGAACATCTTCGCAGCTACACCTGGGTGACTGACCATGCCTGCGCCAACAATGGAGATTTTAACGAGGTTCTCCTCAGATGTGACTTCACGGTAAGGCAAGCGGCTGTGAAGGCCTTCAATGACACGTAATGCGTTCTCACGATCAGACAGCGCCACAGAGAACGAGAAGTCCGCTTTGCCATCCATCACACCGCTCTGAACGATAATGTCCACATCCAGCTGATTGGATGCAAGCGCACCAAATACTTCGGCCAGAACTCCTGGTACATCCGGCACACCCAGAATACTGATGCGAGCCACGTTTTTGTCATAGGCAATACCACTAACCACTACGCCTTGTTCCATTGCTGCTTCCTCCTTCACAACCGTTCCTTCATTATGGTTAAAGCTGGATCTTACGATTAAAGGTACACCGGAATGCTTCGCGTACTCTACTGCACGCGGATGCAACACCGCTGCTCCCAAATTAGCAAGTTCCAGCATTTCGTCATACGATATTTCCTTCAGCTTGCGCGCAACCTTAACGATCCGCGGGTCCGTAGAATATATTCCGTCTACATCCGTATAAATCTCACACGCATCAGCCTTAATCGCTGCCGCCAGCGCTACAGCTGTGGTATCCGAACCACCACGACCCAGCGTTGTGATCTCGCCGTCTTCCGTCATGCCCTGGAAGCCTGCAACAATAACAATGTTGCCCTCGGCAAGTGCTGCATTCACTCGGTCAGGTTGAATATCATGAATACGTGCTTTTCCGTGAACCGGCTCTGTGCGGAATCCCGCTTGCCAGCCCGTAAACGATACTGCCTTACGTCCAAGCGCTTGAATAGCCATCGATAACAAAGAGATCGAAATCTGTTCTCCTGTCGTTAAGAGCATATCCATCTCACGAGCAGGCAGATCACTATTCAGTTGTTTTGCCTGATCAATCAAATCATCTGTTGTATCCCCCATGGCCGAAACCACAACTACACACCGATGTCCTTCATCAGCTTTTTCTACAACACGTCCGGCTACACGCTTCATGCGTTCTGTATCTCCGACCGAGCTGCCCCCAAATTTCATGACGTACAATGACAACGCAAATCCACTCCCTACCTTGTGCAGTATGCATAATTAATGTCCATCGTCATTATTCTCTACGAGAAATGACTTTAACCCAGTATATTACGAAAGCGCCTGATAGGCTAATCTTTTTTCGAAAAAACCCTCTGCCAAAGGAATGGCAAAGGGTTGTTAATAACCTTTTTTTAGCTTACAAGCTGTGAAAGTTACGCACGGGAAGAGTATTTACCTTCACGTGTGTCAATCAGGAGAACGTCACCTTCGTTAATGAACAAAGGAACCTGTACGTTCAAGCCTGTTTCCACTTTTGCATTTTTGGTAGCGCCTTGTGCAGTGTTACCTTTAACACTTGGCTCAGTCTCGATGACTTTCAACTCAACGCTTGTTGGCAAGTCAATTCCGAGGATTTCACCTTGGTAGCTAACAATCTTAACGACCATGTTTTCTTTCAGGAAGTTCAATTCCCATTCCAGTTGATCACTAGTCAATGTGAACTGATCATAGGTTTCGTTATCCATGAACGTGTGCTCTGTACCGCTTGCATACAGGTAGGATACGCCACGGTTTTCGATGATGGCACGACCAATCGTTTCGCCTGCACGGAATGTTTTTTCAACGGTGTTACCGTTACGCAGGTTTTTCAATTTGGAACGTACAAAGGCAGCGCCTTTACCTGGTTTAACGTGTTGGAAATCAAGCACGGTATAGATATCGTTATCTACTTGCACGGTCAAGCCTGTTTTAAAATCGTTTACTGAAATCACAAAAAATCCCTCCTGATATGGTTAAAAAGTAGGTGATATAAGACGATGGGTTAATGTAATGGTGGGTTTATTCTGAATTGATGACCATGTGCGATGTGACCGTTACGGGTTCGGATCGTTCCTCCGATCGCTGTTGCCTCCTCATTTTCCCGACTAGATTTTAATAAGGTTTAAAATGAGGAGACAAAGGCGAGCGCTTCGCTTCTTCAGAATCGATTCCGCTCCCTTCACTACTTTCGCAATGGTCCATAACAATCAGCAATAACCTGTACCTTTATATTAAAAATCGTCTTATATCCCTGTGGCTGTAATTTAGCCGATTACGGTGAACTTCTTGTCCGACTTCGTGAGAATATGAATACCCGTCTCGGTAATCACTACGTCATCCTCGATACGCACGCCGCCAAGCCCGTCAATATATATACCCGGTTCAACAGTAACAACCATACCCGGTTTCAATACATCGTCGCTAAGCTTGGACAAGCGAGGAGCTTCGTGAACTTCCATACCCAGACCGTGGCCTGTGCTGTGTCCGAATTGATCTCCATATCCGTGACCTGCAATGATATCACGAGCCAATGCATCTGCTTCCCGTCCGGTCATGCCCGGTTTCAGGTTCTCCAGCGTATGTAACTGAGCTTCCAGTACAATGTCATAAATTTTGCGCAGTTCAGGTACAGGTGTACCTGTTGCAATGGTACGTGTCAGATCTGAACAGTATCCGTCCAAAAGTGCACCAAAGTCAAATGTAATTAACTCATTTTGTCCGATGACCTTGTTGCTCGCTACACCGTGAGGCATAGCAGAACGTTCACCCGATGCTACAATGGTGTCAAACGAAGAGGACGTTGCTCCATGCTTGCGCATGAAAAACTCCATCTCTAGATCCACTTCACGCTCCGTCATACCTGGTTTTGCAAACTGCAAAACGTGGCTGAACGTGGCATCCGCCAGATCTGCTGCTCTCTGCATGACCGCAATCTCATCTTCATCCTTGAACATACGAAGTTGTTCCACGATCCCGGATACAGCTTTCAGTTCAATAGACTGCAGTGCTTCTGCATAAGCGGAATGCGTGCCAAATGTGACACTATCCTGCTCGAAGCCCACTTCTTTGATGTTTGCGGATGTCAGCAATTCGCGCACCGTATCCATCGGCTTAGCTCCATGCTCCACAACGTTGAATCCTTTGGCTTGTTGAGGCGCTTGTGACATATAACGGAAATCAGTCAGCAGATATGCATCCTGTTCCGTGATCAGCACATATCCCGCCGAGCCTGTAAAGCCCGTCATATAACGACGGTTAATCGGGTTTGTAATCAGCATTGCAGTGAGTTCATGCTCACGCATGGCTTCACGCAACTTATTTACTCGTTTGTTTTCCATCGGTAACCCTTCTTTCTCTCACATTCCCGGGTTCCCGGCTCAGGTTTGTTTGTCCAGATGACGCACAAGAGCCAGCAATCCCAGTTCATAGCTTACTTCGCCAAATCCGGCAATCTGCCCGATTGTTTCCGCTGCAATCACTGAATGATGTCTGAACGCTTCGCGTGCATGAATGTTGGATAGATGTACTTCCACTGTAGGGACTTTTACAGCATTGATTGCATCACGTATAGCATAGCTATAATGGGTAAATGCTCCGGCATTCAGTATTATTCCGTCTGCCTCACCCATCGCTGCATGAATGCGGTCAATGATGTCCCCTTCATGGTTCGATTGATAAAAAGCGATGGAGACGCCAATTTCATCAGCCTGTCTGCGAATTTTGTCCTCAATATCCTTCAGACTAAGCGTTCCATAGATGCCCGGTTCGCGTACACCAAGCATGTTCAGGTTCGGACCATTGATCACAATAATTCGTTTCATCGCTGCTCCACCCTCTCTGCAAATAACCATCTGCTATTTTAACACAGCCATTGCCGGATTGAGAAGCTTTTTTGCGCTATGCCCCCGCTTGCTCCGGCTCGCGTTTGCGTTCGTCCGTGTACTCCATGGCTACCGTGTAACCAATGAACAGCCCCCACAGCAAAAAGAAACAGAGTTCCGTGATGATTGAATCCCACGTTAAACCGTTCAAAGGTTTCATCATCCCCAGTTTTGGTCCTACCAGTATAAAGAGAATCAGCCACCAGACGATTCCATATACCATGCCGGGTAACGGCCCTTTCAGTTTTCTAATCGTGAACGTGTAGAGTAAGGATGCCAAGATGGAAAAGACGATAAAAAACAGCCAGCCTGTCAAATGTCCTGCTGCGGTATATATATATTCATGTTTGAAAAAAGGCTCGGCCAGAAATCCGACAGGTACAATTGTAAAATGCAACAGATAGAATAGCCAATGCAGCCCACCCCAGATAAAACCGGCAAAAAAGCCAAGCTCTAACGCAAAGGAAAATGGCTTCGTGTAGTAGTGTGCTTGACCTTGCCTCTGGGTAGGGCGCCTGCCCTTGTCTTTTTGCTGCCGCTCATTGGGACGTTGACCTTCATCTTGTGATGTATCTTCATGCTTACGTTCTGTCATCGATATTCTCCTTCATTCAGTTGATAATCCCGCATTATGCCTCGAATTTCCGCTCCGATTCTACGAGGTAGTATGTTCAAAACAGGACAATCTTAACAACATCCTTCAAGGTTTGACTCACAAACTAGAAATTGGTCTCAAAATTCGATACAATAGGGTTATTAAACTGCCTTTGATCGCGAAGGCCTAGAACAGAATAGGAAGGTGAATAATTTGCCTCAACAATCCAAGCCTGTCAGCTATGGGGGGCAAGCTGTCATTGAAGGCGTAATGTTCGGTGGGAAACATGTCAACGTTACAGCTGTTCGTAGAAAAGACGGCGAAATTACGTATCTGGAAGTTCCCAAGCAAGACAAGTCCTGGGTCACGAAATTGCGGCGGATTCCTTTATTACGCGGAATTGTCAGCATTATAGATTCAAGTGTCAAAGGTAGCAGACATCTCAATTATTCTGCTGACGCCTATGCTGATGATGAACTGGAACCGGAAGAGAAAGCCAAGCAAAAAGAGAAAGAAGGTTCGGGCTGGAGCCTAAGCATGATCATTGGTGTGACCGCCGTCGCCATCCTTTCATTCCTTTTTGGTAAAGTTGTGCTCACATTGCTTCCTGTTGTTATCGAGAATTTTCTATTCAAAAATGCATTCGACAATCAGTTTTTGCATAATTTACTGGAAGGCGGCATTAAGCTGATCCTGTTACTCGCTTATCTGTGGTTAATCTCACAGACGCCGATGATTAAACGTCTCTTCCAGTATCATGGAGCGGAACACAAAGTAATCAGCGCACATGAAGCTGGTGAAGAACTGACACCGGAGAACGTGCAAAAGTACAGCCGACTGCACTATCGCTGCGGAAGCAGTTTCATTATGTTGACTGTTATTATTGGAGTGTTTCTATACTCTCTCTTCACGTACGATAATCTCTGGGAACGGATGGGTCAGCGTCTGTTGTTATTGCCAGTTGTGCTAGGCATTTCTTTTGAACTGTTAAAGCTCACGAATTCAGTACGTGATATTCCTGTACTGCGTTATCTCGGATACCCGGGATTGTGGCTGCAATTGCTGACAACAAAAGAACCGACCAACGAACAGGTAGAAGTATCCATTGCTTCGTTTAACCGTATGCGTGAGTTGGATGCCAAGCTTGCCAATGTCTCTGCTACGTCAGAAGTACCTGTTGCAACACTTGATCCTGTGAAAGGGTGAATGATATGAACAAGCAGGCAATCTTATTTTGGACGTTCATCGCACTAGCTGCTGTTGGAGTCTTGACTTGGCTGGGGAACGCTAGTCCATCCAGGATCATTATTCCTCTGGTCGTGTTCGGAGCCGTATTCCTGCTGTACAAATATCCGCCTCGTCGCTGGGCAAGCAAAACCAAATCACCAAAGATTAAGCCATCGGCACGAACCATGGCGAAAGTCAATGCACAGTCCAGTGCCAGAAAGAGCAGCGGCTCTTCAAAGAAACGCAAGGATTATCCTTTCCAAGTGATTCAGGGACAAAAAGGGAAAAGCGATGAAGATATTCCGAAATTTCACTAAAAGCTACTGAACATACAAAAAAGCAGTTCTCCCAACATGCGGAGAATTGCTTTTTTCACGTTTATACAGGAATCAGAGGTGGAGCTTCTGCCTGTTTCTTACGCAATTCTTTTCTTTGTTTGTCCAGCTGTTCATCATACATTTTCATATTCCATCCGTTGAAAAACTCGTTCCCTGCGGTTGCGCCTGATCGATATAAGGCTGTGCTATCCTGTAACGATAAATGAAATTGCGTCGGTTTAATGCCAAGCGTTGGTATCTTCACTGTACGAAACCGGTTAATCTGTTCGATGTAGCGTTCATCATGTGCTGTGAGCATCGTCTCTACAAGGGCCTGAAGCATGCTTAGCGGTCCTTTAATCCGGGCAGGTTCCACTTCCGTCTTCCCCACCATTTTGAATCCGACAACCGGAATGACGTCTCCTCCTCGTTCCGAACGATCACCATCGAAGAGCCACAACGGAAAATTGCTAAGCAATCCACCATCCACGACATACACAAACTGATCTTGAAAAGGAAGTCCTTTGGAGAATACTGGTGATTTGCGTATGACTACCGGATCGAAAAAATACGGGATACTGCAACTCATACGTACCGCCTTTGCAACATCCAGCTTCCCAGGGTCAATGCCGAACCGCCGAATATCGTCTGGCAACACCAGAATGGTCCCATTGGATATATCGGATGCGGTAATAAGCAACTTACCTTGTGGCAAGTCAGCGAATGTGCGAATCCCTTTCTGCTCCAGCATCTTGCGAATCCATGATTCCAGTGCCTCCCCCGAATACAGTCCTTTCTTCAAGAACAGCCTTGCTGCCGGTCCGATCCATCGGGTATTAAATATGGGGGAACGACGAAGCAATGAAACAAAGGGGGTATTCTCAATAATGACTTTCATCTCCTCGGCCCTGTAACCAGCCGCTAGCAGAGCAGCTACAATGGAACCGGATGATGTGCCTGCCACTCGATTAAACTGAATGCCGCAGTCTTGAGCACCCTGCACAGCACCTGCAAGCGAGATCCCTTTGACGCCTCCACCTTCAAACACCGCGTTAATTAACATAACAAAAAACCCCCGTTCTCCAGGCAGCCACGTTTCTACTGCCACTCTATGAGAACAAGGGTTTGTCTTATCACTGTATTGTTAAAATGTTTTATAGACCATAGTAGGCTTTTAATTTGGCAATCAAGCCGAGAGGGTTCTTCGTCAGGTACTGTGAACTGAAGAATATATCCCCTTTAACCGAAGAATACTTCTTGTTGTAATTCAGCTGATCGATGATCTCCTGTGAAGTCTGCCAGCCAATTTCCGGCGTACCTAACTTATAAGGCGAGTGGCCGATATACAATTTTACATTTGTGTTAGCCACTTCATTCGCCCACCAGTCCACGACTTTGTCGTATCGGGCTACGTTCAATGTCATACTCCAATATACCTGAGGGGCAACATAGTCAATCCACTCCTGATTAATCCATGTCCGCACATCTGCATTCATGCTGTCATACGCGGTTACTCCTGCTTTGGTATCAGAGCCTGTCAGATCAACGGATTTATTACGCCATACACCAAATGGACTAATTCCATATTCAACGTTAGCTTTCACGCTATGAATGCTCTGCCCGAGCTGCTTAACGAACTGATTGATATTGTCCCGACGCCATTCAGCACGGTCTTTAGTATTTAATGTGTTGTAAGTTTTGAAAGCTGCATCATCATTAAAAGTCACATTGGACGGATAGAAATAATCATCCAGATGTACACCATCAATATCATACTGATTGACCACTTCCATGATCGTATCGATAATATGCTGTCTGGCTTCCGGGATACCCGGGTTAATGTACATTTTGCCGGATGCATTCACAATCCAGTCGGGATGAAGCTTCGAGATATGGTTTGCAGCCAAGTTTGATGTACTTGCTGAGTTCGTTGCTCTAAACGGATTAAACCAGGCGTGGAACTCCAGGCCCCGTTTGTGTGCTTCCTCAACCATAAACGCGAGGGGATCATAACCTGGATCTTTACCTTGTGTTCCTGTCAATACGCTGTTCCAAGGTACCAGACCTGAAGGATAGATGGCATCCCCATTGGCTCTCACTTGGACAAATACGGCATTAATGCCCATACCTTGCAACGTATCTAGCTGTTTCGTATACTCCTGTTTTTGCTTCTCTACATTTCCCTTGGCACCAGATGTAGGCCAGTCTCCATTCACAGTGGAAATCCAGGCTCCCCGCATCTCTTCAGAAGCTGGTACAGTGCCCGTGCCTCCAGGCTCCGCTGGGGTTACCGGAGTTGGTTCAGGAGTTGGGACTGATTCGTCTCCTGTGTACAGATCAATGGTCTGGGCAGCCTGATTCCAGTTCACTCGAATGCCCAGGTTCTCACTGACGAATCGAATGGGTACCATGACCCTACCCTGTTTCAATTCGACCGATGCATCCAGACCAACTACAGCGTTATCCACCGTCGCCTGCTGGCGTCCGCTCGTCATAGAGATGACCGAATCGGATTTCTTAATGGTCACGGTACGAGTAGCTTGAGACCATAAAACAGACGCACCCAGTCCTTCGCTAATAACACGCACAGGCACCATCGTTACATTTACTTTGGGCAAGATGTAGGGTGATACATCCGATTCCAAACGGTTGCCGTCTAGAAAAATAGCGATTTCCTTCTGCCCGGCCGCTTGTGCCGTCATACCTGCTGTCTGTAATCCAAGTACAAAAATGAGCAGCAGCATCAATCCTTTACGAACGTTCATTAGTGCAGTCCTCCAAAATCATTATAAATTTGCGGTAAATTCTACTAGTTTAATAGACGCTCCTACCGTTCGTTTAGTTGCGAAAATCACCAAATTATGGTGTGATTGCACACAAAAAAATGCTTCCTGCCATTGAAACGGCAAGAAGCATCCTTTGAATCACGGGATACGATTCGTTGTAGATCACCATGTGTATTCCACTGCAAAAAACTTAAGACTCCGTATTACTCATGACGTCCTGAAGGTTTTTGAGGTCACGCAACCGGCTCTCATCCTGACGGAAGTATTCAACCAAGGACTCGATGCATGTAATGGAGTCCCAGCTCAGATGATGTTCAATGCCTTCAACATCATTGTAGATATTTTGTTCCTGAACACCAATCGTTGTCAAAAATTGTTCAAGCAGATGATGGCGCTCCATCAAACGTTTGCCCATCTTTTTGCCTTTTGGCGTAAGCACCAGTCCGCGGTACTTTTCATAGATCAGGTACTCGTCTTTGTCCAGCTTTTGGATCATCTTCGTCACCGATGAAGGATGTACTTCCAGTCCTTCAGCTATATCAGACACACGAGCATAGCCCTTTTCATCAATTAATTTGTATATACGCTCCAAATAATCTTCCATACTGGGCGTTGGCATCTGCTTCCCTCTTTTCTCTCTGACCGGCCCCTATTCGTGCCTGGTCCCTATCTTATAATGATACATGTTATCAATACGCATTGGCAAGTCCTGCACAGTTCGGAGCGCGCTGTTACACAAGTAATTGGCAGGCGTGACTTCTCCCCAAACGAGGCAAACTAAGCAAAGTTCCGCATCGAAAGGAGTGATTTCGTGAGTACAAGTGTAGCCTCACCGCCAGTTCGTAAAGCAAAAGGTACTAAACCCTTTATTCCCGATTTGGTGTATTTTGAACCCGGTGCGTTGGAATATGACAAAGGCAAACGGATTATGGAATGGGTGACATCCAAAAACATACCTTATCAGATGACCACATCCCATAACCGAATCACAAACCTGCCCGGTGAAACCGAACAAGAAAAATATCGGATGGCAAAGCGTACTCTGGTCGTTGGTGTGCGCAAAACACTCAAGTTTGACCAGTCGAAACCTTCAGCGGAATATGCCATTCCCATCTCTACAGGCTGTATGGGGCACTGCCATTATTGTTATCTTCAAACTACACTTGGTGCGAAACCTTATGTCCGTGTCTATGTCAATACCGAGGAGATCATTCAGGCAGCCAAAGGATACATTGAAGAACGCGAGCCTGAAATCACACGATTTGAAGCTGCCTGTACGTCTGATCCCGTAGGACTCGAGCATATCACGGAAAATTTAAGTGACCTGATTCGTTTTATGGCGGAAGAAGAATATGGACGCTTGCGATTTGTAACCAAATATCATCACGTTGATCCGTTGCTGAACATCAAGCATAACGGCCACACCCGTATCCGATTTAGCGTCAATTCGGATTATGTCATCAAAAACTTTGAACCGGCTACCTCTAGATTTGAGGAACGTATTGAAGCTGCTGGTAAAATTGCACACGCCGGTTATCCCCTGGGATTCATTATCGCTCCGATCATGTGGTATGAAGGCTGGGAAGAAGGATACTCGGAGCTGTTGCAGAAGCTCGCAGATACACTTCCAGAGGAAGCAACCAAGGATCTTACCTTTGAGATGATCCAGCACCGTTTTACCAAAACAGCCAAAGCAACCATTGAAAAGCGTTATCCTAAAACCAAGCTGGAGATGGATATCGAGAAACGTAAAATGAAATGGGGCCGCTGGGGTCAGTACAAGTATGTGTATAAGGACGACCAGCAAGATGCGCTGCGCGAATTCATTACGGAACGGATCTTTGAACATTTTCCACTAGCCAATATTGATTACTTCACCTAAACAAAAAACGGGACTGCCCATAACGATATGCTGGTATAAGCATTCCTAACGATTAAAAAGCAGGTTACATGACCCAGAGTGTCTCTGGTAACATGTAGCCTGCTATGCCATACATAATAATACTTAAATTCAGGTCATCCGTTTAAATAATCATCCAGTCTGGTGTAATCTGCTGCAACCAGATGGTAATCTTCGTCATCTGATCTGTAAAAAGCAATACTCCAAGGAACAACATTAATGCTCCGCCGACTTTCATCATGACATTGGAATACCGTAAGATCCAGCGTGTCGAACCAATGAAAAAGGCCAAAATGAAGAACGGGATTGCAAACCCTGCCGTATAACCTGTTATCAGCGCCAGCCAGGTTGTGGGCTCACTTGCAGCCATAGCAATGATCGCTGTTAGAATAGGGCCAATACACGGCGACCAGCCTGCTGAGAAACCGATGCCAAATATAAAAGAGCCCAGATAGCCTGCTGGTTTCCATTTCATATCCAGCTTGCGTTCCTTCATCAGAAACTGTGGCTTGAACACCCCAAGCAAAAATAACCCCATAAGCATAATCAAAATCGCAGACAATTGCCGAATCAGTTCTCGGTTGTCATTGAAAAATTGGCCAAACAGTCCAGCACCAAGGCCAAGCGAATAAAATACAGCCGAGAAGCCTAAAATAAACGCCAGCGTATGCGTCATGGTCTTAAAGCGGACTTCGCGCTGATTGCGGTCATCCTTCAATTGTTGCACCGTCATACCTGTAATGTAGGAGAGGTATGATGGATACAACGGAAGACAACATGGTGATATAAATGAGACCAAACCTGCTACAAAAGCCATCCATACATTAACATCAGGCATGAAGCGGATGTCTCCCTTCCCCGGGCTCACGTGCTTGCTCGTTCAGTCGTCAGGCTCGGAACCCTTTTTTTCCAATCATCGTCAGAATCAGCATCATGATCAGCAATAATACAATCGTTGCTCCAGGTGCGAGGTTCCAGATGCCTGCTACAACCAGTCCAAGGACTACGGCAATTTCGCCGATAATCACGGACAAGATAATGGCGGATTTGAAACTCCGGGCCATCAACAGGCTGACCGCTACCGGAATGGTCAATAGCGCTGACACCAGAAGCGCACCAACAATCTTGATCGCCGTGCTAATGACAAGTGCTGTCATCACAGTGATTAACATGTTCAGAATTCTTACAGGCAACCCGGTAACCGCTGCCGCATCTTCCTCAAAGCTGAGCAGGAAAAATTCCTTATGTAACAATGCCACTACAATCACCACGATCAGCGTAACCACACCTACAAGCTTCAAATCCGTAGCGTCTAATGTATATATACTGCCGAACAAATAACTCATGACATCTGCATTATATCCTTTGCCCAGCGTGAAGAACAAGGAAGCAAGAGCCACGCCACCGGACATGATAATGGCAATCGATAACTCGGCGTAACTTTTGTACGCTTTGCGCAATTTCTCTATCGCAAATGAAGCAAGTACGGCAAATATCAAGCCCACCGCAATGGGATACACTTCAATCAGGAATCCAAGTGCAACACCGGCAATGGTCACATGAGACAAGGTGTCTCCGATCATGGATAACCGCCGCAAGACCAGGAACAGTCCGATTAACGGAGCGGTAATGCCAATTAACAATCCACCCGCCAGGGCACGCTGAAAAAAATCACTCATTAATATTTCCAAAACAAACACGACTCCTTCGGCCTTACTCTAATCTAATGGGCCATAAATACGGCTAGCGTACCTGTGCAGTGGTATGTTGCAGATTGGTCTCAGCACAATCCTGTACCTCATGCGAATGACGGACATGAAAATTAATTTTGCCATTCGTTACCACAGCTTCAGAACCCAGATAACTCTCCATCCGATCCATATCATGAGACACCATTAGAAAAGTCATTCGGTGATGTTCATGCATATGCGTAATCAGTTCAAAGAAACTGGCCTGTGATTCAGCATCAATACCTACGGTAGGTTCATCCAGAATCAACAGATCCGGGTGATTGATAAGCGCTCGTGCCAAAAATACACGCTGCTGCTGTCCGCCGGACAATTGACCAATACGTTTGTTCGCCAGATCCTCGATCCGCATGACCTGCATCGCATCCGTGCACTGTTGCTGACATTTGCGAGACATACGACGGAACATGTTTTTGTTATTATACAAGCCTGACATGACCACTTCACGAACGGTCGCAGGAAACAACGGGTTAAATGCATTCTTTTGAGGCACATACCCGATTCGGTCCCAGTCCTTGAACCTGCGGATCGACTGTCCGAATAGTTTGATATCTCCCTGCGCAGGAGGAAGAAGTCCTACCAGCATGCGCAGCAATGTCGTTTTACCCGCCCCATTGGAACCGATAATCCCGACAAAGTCCCGCTCCTGGGCCATAAAATCGAGATTCTCAATCACTCGCTGGTCCCCGTAGGAAAATGATAGTTTCTCGATCTCTATAATTGGATCATGACATAGTGGCATGATTTGCTGCATGGCAAAGCCGCCCTTCATTATATATAAGAATCCCATAGCGTCCTAAGAGCCTTCACCGTGAACGGTAAAGACTCTTCGATCTGAATTCTTCATTCTATCTTATTTTAATGCGATCAGCAGATTTTGCAAATTTTTCTCCATGAGGGTGAAATAATCATCCCCGTTTGTTGCCTGCTCCTTGGTCAATCCCTCAACCGGATTAAGGACCATGGTCTCCACTCCTGCTTCACTTGCCAGTGTTTTCGCCAATTTGTCAGATACTAGCTCTTCGAAGAAAATGTATTTAATGCCTTCATCTTTAACGAGTTTCGCAAGCTTCACAATATCCTGTCCTGTCGGTTCAGCATCCGGGGAAAGTCCCATAATGGCATGCTGGGTTAATCCATAATCACGTGCAAGGTAGCCAAACGCTTGGTGCGAGACAACAATTTCGTTGTTTGGTACGTTAGCCAATTCATCTGTAAAACGCTGATCCAGCGTCTCAAGCTTCGTACGAAGCGCTTCATAACGTTGTTCGTAACCTGCTTTGTGATCAGGATCTGCCTCGACCAGACTATTTTTGATGTTTTCAGCCATGATCATCGCTGATTTCGGACTAACCCACGTATGTGGATCAATATGATGATCAGCGACATCTTCACTGGTAGCCTCATCCGTATGTTCATCTGCATGCTCGTCTTTGTGCTCTTCGCCGTGACCGTGCCCATCATCACCCTCAGCAGTTAACAGCTTAACACCTTCGCTGACGGCAACAGACTTCACCTCTGTATCGCTATTCAACGACTTCAGGAAATTTGGCACCCATCCTTCCAGTCCAGCTCCATTATAGAGAAACAGCTGTGCCTTGGACGTATTAACGATATCCTGACTCTTCGGAGTCCAGTCATGTGGCTCTACTCCCGTTGGCAGCAGGTTAATAACATTGGCATCCTCACCACCAATTGCAGTCGTAAAAGCATATACAGGATAAAATGTCGTCACAACGTTTACCTTGCCTTCCACAATCTTCGCATTATTGGAACTATCCTGCCCACACGCTGACAATACCAGCAAAGTGAGAATAAGCAAACCCGTCCACAGTAACTTCATGTTGCCTCTTTTGCTCGTCTTCCCTATCCGGTTATCCTGAGCTTGATGTTGCACTTTATAAAATGTCATTATGATTCACTCCGCATCTCTTAATCGTAAACATTACTGAAAGAATTATAGGTAACCTGAACCTACTTGTCAAGCTATCCCGTCCTATTCATTCTTTCCTGAAGTACGGAGTTCATAACAGTATATGCTTGTTCTCTTCCCTTAAGATGCGATTTATATCAACAAAAAAAGGGGCCCGAATTACATCGGGCCACCTTGTGTCATTTTTATGACAGAATTTGAATCAATTTCATAACTCAATTCTTATTTCACTTGTGCGCCATTAGGCATGTTGTCTGGTACTGTAGCAAGTGTAAGCTGGTCGCCATGCGATGCTGCAAGGATCATTCCCTGAGACAGTTCACCACGAAGTTTCACCGGTTTGAGGTTGGTCACACAGATGACTTTGCGTCCAACCATCTCTTCTGGCGAATAGAACTTCGCAATTCCAGATACAACCTGGCGCTGCTCATAACCCAGATCGAGCTGCAATTTCAGCAACTTATCCGCTTTTTTGACCGGTTCACAGGCAATGACTTGCGCGACACGCAGTTCAACTTTGGCAAAATCGTCAATACCGATCTCTTCCGTACCTTCAGGTGCGGTTACCGGTTCAACAGGTGCTGAAGCTCCAGCATCTGCTTGACTTGCTTCAGGCTGTGCTGCTTTTTGGCCACCAGTCATTGCTTCGGAGATATAAGCAATCTCCTGTTCGGAATCCAAACGTGGGAAGATTGGATCACCTTTTTGCAATGCGTTTCCAGTTGGAACCAGACCCCATTGCTTGGCTGTATCCCAAGCCGTAAGTTCACCTTCCTGAATGCCGAGCTGTGCCCAGATTTTATGAGGAGCACGTGTCAGGAACGGTTGCAACAAGATGGAAGCAATTCGCAAGCTTTCGATCAGGTGAGCCATAACGGATGCCAATTCATCACGTTTTGCTTCATCACGAGCCAGCGCCCATGGCTGCGTCTCATCAATATATTTGTTGGTGCGGCTGACAAACTGGCTGATCGCTGTCAGTGCTACGGAAAACTGCAGGTTTTCCATCGCCTGTTCCACTTTTTCCACCGTAGCATGGCCTGCTTCTTCCAGCGAAGCATCAAATTCCGTTACATTCGATGCAAACGCAGGGGCTTTGCCTTCAAAATATTTGTCTACCATGGCAACGGTACGGTTCAACAGGTTACCCAGATCGTTCGCGAGGTCGGAGTTAACACGCTCTACGAAGCTCTCCGGTGTAAACGTACCATCGGAACCAAACGGTACTTCACGCAGCAGGTAATAACGCAGTGCATCGAGACCGTAACGGTCAATCAGAGTCACTGGATCAACGACATTACCTTTGGATTTGGACATTTTGCCGTCCTTCATCAACAACCAGCCATGTGCAAACACTTTCTTCGGCAAAGGCAAGTCCAGCGCCATCAACATAATTGGCCAGTAGATCGTATGGAAACGAACAATTTCTTTCCCTACCAGATGAACATCCGCAGGCCAGAACTTGTTATACAGGGATGCATCGGATGAACCGTAGCCCAGTGCTGTAATATAGTTGGACAACGCATCAATCCACACATAAACCACGTGTTTTGGATCGCCTTTAACTTTGACGCCCCATTCAAATGTAGTCCGCGATACGGCCAAATCTTCAAGACCTGGCTTGATGAAGTTGTTGATCATCTCGTTCTTACGGGATTCCGGCTGAATAAAGCCCGGGTTCTCTTCATAATATTTCAACAAACGATCTGCATATTTGCTCATACGGAAGAAGTAAGATTCTTCTTTGACCAATTCAACTGGGTGTCCGCTATCCGGGCTCTTGGCCGAGATAATCTCACCATTCTCATTCTTCTCTACATCCACCAGTTGAGTCTCTGTGTAATACGTCTCATCCGGAATGCTGTACCAGCCTTCGTACTCACCTTTGTAGATATCTCCCTGTTTCAGCAAACGGTCAAAGATATCCTGAACAATGGTTTTGTGACGTTCTTCGGTTGTACGGATAAAGTCGTCATTGGAAATGTCCAACTTGTTCCACAGTTCCTTGATCCCCACAACGATATCGTCGATAAAAGCTTGCGGTGTCTGTCCTTTCTCTTGTGCCTTGCGCTCAATCTTCTGGCCATGTTCATCGGTTCCTGTCAGATAATGAGCATCATAACCGCGTAGACGCTTGTAACGAACCATCGCATCTCCCGCCACAGTTGTATACGCATGCCCAATATGCAATTTGTCACTCGGATAATAAATCGGGGTTGTCAGATAAAATGTTTTTTGGTCAGCCATGAATGACTTCTCCTCCTTCAAATGTTCCTGCTTCATGTGATCCCTTCGTCCAAATCAACTAAAAAAGAACACAAAAAACTCCCGCCCCTATGGGACGAGAGTTGCTCTCACGTGTTACCACCCAAATTCCCCATGTTTTTCACAAAACACAGGCTCTGTCGGTCCTTCGACCGCCCATTAACGCTGGATCACGCCTCAGCCTTACGACAGCAGCTCTGAAATCACTGTCTGCACGCTCGAAAGAGGTTCCTCCGGGACCATATTCCATCCTCCTCCCAGACCGGTTCTCAGCTCATCCGGCTCTCTGCACTGGGGGTGTGTCTGTACTTATCCCTTCACTGGAAATCATATAGAAGTTGTTCAAAAAGTTAAAACCAGACTTTTTGAACTTGCACATATAGGAAAAATATACTGAAATGCGGACCCCTTTGTCAAGTGGACAGCATACTCAAGTTCAATCCTAGCCTGCTTCCAGGCCACCCGAATACTTCAAGTTACACCGTTACTCTGATACCATCATGGATTTCTCCGCCTTTGGTGGCACCAGATCTACACCGCCTGGATGAAACGGGTGACATTTGGCAATACGTTTCGCTGTTAACAACGAACCTTTGAGCGCACCGTGCACTTCAATCGCCTCCATGGCGTAAGCCGAACAGCTCGGATAGAACCGACATGTTGGCGGTGTTAATGGAGAGATATAGTTGCGGTACACCCGAATGGGTGCCTGAGCAATTCTGCGCGATAACTTCATGGTCAGTGCTTCCCATGAGCGTGCGTATGTCCCGATGCCGCTTTGGCCGGAGCATGTTCTGCACAGTCCTTACAATATCCAAATACCTCGAACTTGTGGTCTACAACCTGAAATTGCTCAGGCGCATCCGCAAGCTGCATCGGGCAAAAAATAATAGGATATGTCTTCTGACACTTCAGACAGATCATATGATGGTGATGATGATCTTCACTACAGTGCGCTTTGAATTTAACGCCATCTTCGAAGATGACCTGTTCCAGTACACCCAGTTCCTGCATCACCCGCAAATTACGATATACTGTGTCAAAACTCAGTCCGCTGTAAGTCTTACCCATATATTCATAGACGTCCTTGGGTGTAAGATACCCCGGAGACTCGGCAAATAACCGGGCCAGTGTTTTCCGCTGATCGGTAATGCGAAGCCCCTGTGAGGACATGGTCGAAATAATCTGTTCTGTCGACAGCATGATCTAAAGCACCTCCTGTCATACGAGCATTTTGCATCATTCATAGAGCGACAGTTTATTCGGCAAAAGCGAAAACTTTTGCTTTCTTGTATACCTCTAATAATGCATCAAATTACGATTAGAGTCAACGAAGACACCGGGTTAGGTCATTCCAACCTCACATAAAAAGGACTCCATGCACATGCATTGCCATCAGTCTAGCTTGAGCTAATGACATTACATTTTGATGGAGTCCCTTCCTGACGGTTCAGATGATCAATCGTTCGGGCGACTTTTGGGGTGAACGGGTATATATGATATAAGCTTTCACTCCAAACCGTCCGTGCATGTTCATGGTATTACTTTTCAGCCGGAAGCGGCGTGAACAGCAGGTTAACAGGCAAGTTACTTCCTGGTGCCGCCGAGAAGAGAATAGTTACACTCTCGCCGTACGAACCTGTGCGATACATTACGCTTTGCTCATTAGGTGCAGTTACAGATTTACCTGTGGAAATCTGAACGACCTGTCCATTCACGAGTGCCACACCTGAATATCTGCCTCCACGAGGGTTGAATGAAATCAACGTGCGCGGAGCAACATTATTCAATGTAATTTTGTACAATACACCGAAGTTACCTGCGTTGGACGCTTCAGTGAAAGCCATAGGGTCCGTTCCCACAAGGTTTGGATCACTTGCATTGTCTCCAAGTGGAAGACGTGCAGGTTTCGACCCTACTTCTTGGTCATACGTAATGATCCGTGTTGCATTTGGATAGGTACCACGGTTGTGAACTCCATCACGATCCAGAACCGGTAGGCTCGATAACACTTCCATCGGGTCCTTGTTTTCTTCAATCATGATAATGTTGTAATCCAATTCATAGTCACTGAATACATCCGAATACAAGGAAATGACTTGTCCCTGTTTCATCGGAAGAACGCTCAGATCATTAAGAATCAGCTTGCTTTCTCCTGGCTGGATGTACACTTTCTTTTGTCCGGTACCATTCTGCATGGACTGGAACCAACGGTCAATGGACAGCTTTCCAGCTACCGTTGCAAAAGGAGACGGTCCTGCAAAACCCATGTTTTGCTGGTCAATGGACGCCGTGTATGCATTGTTATTTGTCGCTACAACATACATTTTCACGTTTTTGCCCGTGTTGTTCACATGGTGAATCATGAAGCGTGTCTGTCCAAAGGAAGATTCCTTGTACACAATGCCTTCCGTATTCACGGTTTCCGGGCTGTTACTGCGGATCAGCAGACTCGGTTCATCGTAATAAGTGAAAGGTACTTTCTCCAATGCCGGTACTCCACCACCGTCAAAAGTGAACTTCTCACCGACTGGTGTGAACAATTGATTAAAGTCAGTCACACTATAAAGTGTTTCTCCCGTAATATTGATCATCTTGGTATAGCTATCGCTAGCACCATGTTTATCGGTAACTGTAATCGTTACGGTCTTCGGTCCTGGAACAAAGAATGCAAGTGCATTGTTATCCCATTCGGTTTTTACAATTGCATTCTCATCATCTGTGCTTTGATCAATATAAGTGATTTTCTCACCCATTTTGTATTCTTCTTTATCTGTCGTAAACATTGCGACAGGTGGCAGATTTGGTCTTTCAACCTTAATCGTAACCGAATACGGATCACTCCATTGACCACTTGAATCCTGGACCGCATAGGTTACTGTGTATACACCTGGTTGGTCGAATGAATCCTGACGGCCTGTCCAACGCTCATCTACAATGCTGAGTCCCTTGGGAGAGCTGGATCTGGTTGTGTAGGTTACCTGATCTCCGGCAAAAACCTCTTTTTGTACCGTGAAGCTTGCCACCGGTTTGGTACTCAGATTCAATACAACCGTTTTGGCAGATTGATTTACTCTATACGTAATATCCAGAGCCTGTGTAATTGATGTCAACGGCACCATGAACGTATTTTTTTGTTGATAAGCCGCGCCCTTCATCGTTCTGGACACACCATTAACGGTATAGATCTTGCTGTTTGTTTTGAAACGCAACTCATCTTCACCACTAATAATGATCGTTTCTTTAGTTGTGTTATCATATTTAACATCATAGCCAACCCGATCAACGAGAGCACGGATCGCTACATAGGATACACCATTTTTAACAGCCATCGGCTGTCCAGCAAGATACGTTTTGCCATCTTGCATCATTTTATTACTGTTCATATAAAGAGTGAGGTCTCCACCCCTGCCTCCAGCAACAGATGAACCACCTGTAGATGGTTGCTCCACTTCTACTGGTGCAGGTGCTGGTGTTTCCTCAGCTGTACCTTCTTCGTCCGTAGGTTCAATTACCGGCTCAACAGGAGTCGCGTCTGTTCCTGTAGGAACATCTGTCTCAGGGTTCACTTCTTCTGTTGTTTCATTATTTGATGTTGGAGTGTTTGTTCCGGATTTCACTTCGGATTCCGCGATGGTTTGTTCTTTCTTCAAAACCTCCACGGATTTAACTTTGGCTGTATTCACTGATGTAGTATCGCTCTGATCTGCTGATTGTGCATTGGCAGGAATCACTGCAAACGCCTGAAACACAGCAAAAGCGGTAAGTATGGACAATTTCTTCTTCAAATTCATTCTTTGTCTTTGGCTCCTTCTGCTCCCATTTTATAAATATCCCCCTCAAAAAGTCATATTATTAGACGCTTGGAACCGGGAAAAGTTGCTAAAAAGTTAAGAGGAGAATTGTAAACTTTTAATAGAAGGAAAATACTATGAAAATAGTTATCTATTAATTATCTTTTTGGCATTCGTATCCCAAAATTAACCAATAGAAAATTTCAATAAAAAAATCTCTCTCCGATGTGGTCATTCAGCACCATATCGCAGAGAGATGTAAGGATTGAATAGGCCTAGCGCAAACGGACAGGCAGACTTCCTGTTGGCTGCAGTCCACCGGTTAACACATGGGACAATACCCGAACAACTGCAGGTGTATTCTCATACGTACAAACATAACTACCCGGCCTCGAAATCTCCAGCAGATCATATGGATTGCGCAGAGCAATCACAATCAGCGAATGATTCTTACTAAGCTTTTCAACCAAATACTGTTGCCCTTTCGGAAGATGACCTGCCGATGTGTACGTACATACGATAACTTGTTCACTCTCCGACACTTCCGCCAATATCCGATCTGCTTCATCATAAGTGGGCTGAGTTGTAATGATGTGCTCGCGAACTCTGCCTCTCAGTTGCGATAGCGCCATACCCAGCGATTCTGTATGAGACCATGGTTCATCCACCTCTGTACGTTGCACAACCTCAGGCCAGATGACATATACGTCCTTCTCTGGGTCCAATGGCAGCAGCCCATCATTATGAACGATGGTAATACTGCTTGAAGCAATCATGAACAACGTTGATTCGTTGGGCTCACTGGGTTTAGTGGATTCAGTGCAATCAAAAGGTTCAACATCGGTTGCTTCGACCGTTTCACTCGCTTTCGGCGAAACCAGATGATCATTCTGCTGGCCACAGCGCTTTTTTTTCCATGTCATAATGCGTTCAACCGCCTGATGAATAACCTCTTCCGAAATGCGCCCCGTTCGAACTGCTTCGTATATGCCTTCCAGCGCAGCAACCTGATCTTGCAAGGTATGACTCACCAGAATCAGATCTGCTCCTGCTTCCACAGCACGAACGGCAGCTTCAGCTACCCCATATGGCTTGGATATCGCATGCATTTCAAGACAGTCTGTAATAATAATGCCTTCAAAACCCATTTCCTCACGTAGCAGACCCGTTAACACCTTATGTGACAACGTTGCCGGAATGGGCTCGGGCTCAATCGAAGGGAACATCACATGAGCTGTCATAATAGCATCAACTCCGGCCTCAATCGCCTTGCGGAACGGCAATAACTCCATCTGTTCCAGCCTGTTTCGATCATGAGGTACCGTAACCATACCAAGATGAGAATCTACGGCGGTATCTCCGTGCCCCGGAAAATGTTTGGCAGTAGCAGCTATGCCCTGTGATTGATATCCGGTGATGGCTGCTATGCCATGAGCGGCCACACTTTCAGCATGTTCACCATACGAACGCACACCGATAACCGGGTTAAGCGGGTTGTTATTCACGTCGACCACTGGCGCAAGGTTCATATCAATACCGATGCTTTTTAACTCACAACCCAGAATTCGAGCACACTCCAGTGTATATTCCGGATTGCCTGTCGCACCAAGCGCCATATTACCCGGCACTTGGGTCATTCCCTCTTGGTCAATCCGTGCAACCATGCCACCTTCCTGGTCCACCGAAATCATGAGTGGTAGAGCCCCTGCTTCAGCAGCCATCTCTTGCAGTTCGGCGGATAGCCGTGTCAATTGATCTACACTTTCGACATTACGCCGGAAATAAATTACACCCCCGACGTGATAGTCACGGATTAAACGAGTAATCTGTTCATCTGCGTGCTGACTGTGAAATCCACACATCAACAATTGGCCTACCTTTTGCCCCAATGTCAGATCATTCAAGGGTTTCATTCGACCTCTCCTCCCGTTTCCCTTGGTACTACAAACCCAATTGTTTACTCTGCCTGTACTCGGAGGGTTTCATGTGGAAGTGTTTATGAAACACCTTGGAGAAGTAACGGCGCTCTTTGAAACCTGTGGCTTCCCCAATCGCTGTTATGCTCCATTCAGTTGTACTCAACAATAAAGCGGCACTTTCCATCCGTTTCTGCGTCACATATTCCACAAAAGTAACACCCATTTGGGTTTTAAATAGCTGGCAAAAGTATCCCGGGCTGATTCCAAGCCAATCTGAGACTT
This sequence comes from Paenibacillus sp. FSL M7-1414, assembly GCF_038003195.1. Taxonomy (NCBI): domain Bacteria; kingdom Bacillati; phylum Bacillota; class Bacilli; order Caryophanales; family Paenibacillaceae; genus Paenibacillus; species Paenibacillus sp. FSL M7-1414. Next base: position 4,513,510 of record NZ_JBBOOS010000001.1, read on the forward strand.
CATCTATTCCCAAGTCCTGTTGCAGCCGTGCGTCCATATACTCACATGCAGAGAGGATCAGTTCCGATACAGAAGGACGTGGTTGCGTTTGTTTGCCCTGAGAGGCATGGGTAACAACCTCTGCAAGTTCAAGGAGTTCCCTCATGGAGACGGCCCCTTGCAGTGCATTCCAAAAATTCACTTCGTGCTCTTCAGCGAGGGCCTGTACTTCGCGCAGTTCCCGAAGCATGTGTACAAGCATAAACCGAAGATTGGTTTCATCTATCTTGCTGAAGGATTGTCCTGAATTCCCCATTTGCTGTTTAAGCCGCTCCAATACATCACGTAACCCCTGCTTGTTCCCTTGACGAATCCACCGAGTAACAAGCTCCAGATCTTCTCTTGTAATCCATGAGTTAGCCCCTTTGGAGGCCGTATGATCATACGATAAGGTGGTTTCGGGACAACTCGCCTTCAGCACCTTGTCTTCACTCTCCGAATGGAACATCAGTATTTTTTGACAATGCCGGTATCGCTCCAGAATTTGACTTTCCAGGTTCACGGGCACATCATCCTGAACAACCCTGACCTTCACTCTTGAATCCAAGGACAATATCGCATTTAATTCGAGACACAGTTGATGGGCCAGTTCCTCTGAGCGACGTTTCCATTCACCTGATGCCTCCAGCAAGATGCACCACTCCCCTTTGCGGGTCGAAAGAATCTGACAGTCCCCCTCAATACTCTCTGCTACTTCCCTAAGTCTGGAACTTAAGGTCTCATGCCATCGTTGATGCTGAAGCTCGGACCAGCCGATAGAATGGCGAAAATAACCGACCGCATCCACCAGCAGCAACGTATACGGTGTAGCAGTTGTTATGAATTCAGGAACAGAGGCAGGATAGGCAACCTTCAACGGTGCTTCTCCTCGCAACAGGTCAATCAACTGTTTGTGTCTGATCCAGCTTTCCATCTCTTGGCTGCGATAACGTTGCGATTCGTTTTCCTGACGTCTCTTCTGGATCTGCCCGGCAAGTTCACGCAGTTTATGTTCAAGATTCAGATAATCAATTGGCTTACATATGTATTCATGTACGTTATACTTGATAGCGGTTCGAGCATATTCAAACTGCTGATAGCCGGTCAGCAAAATAATCTCACACGTTTCACCCTGCTCTCGCAGCAAACGAATAAGTTCCAATCCATCCATAGACGGCATCCGAATATCACACAAGAGAATGTCTGGATGACTTTCTGTTACTTTTCCCAGCGCTTCTACACCACTTCTCGCTGTACCTGTGATTTCAATCCCCATCTCTTCCCAGGGTAAAATGTAGTTCAGATTCTCCAGAATCGGCAGCTCATCGTCGACCAGCATTGCAGTCAGATTCATCCGGCTTCCTCCTGCTCATATAATGGAATGATGCATCGAATAACTGTGCCATACCCCGGTGCTGAACATATAAATATGCCATACCCGGCCCCGTATTGAATACGAATTCGATCTGCCACACTTCTTAATCCCAATCCCCTGCGTTCCGTTATGGACGATAATGATTCAGCCCCTTCCGCGAGCATATCTTCCGGTGGATCTTCTGCCATATACTCAAATCGTGCGAGCATTTCCTGGGGAATACCGATCCCATTATCCTCAACACATAACACCAGATGACCCCGTTCCGCATATGCGCTTATCCGCAGTACACCTGGGTAGGTGATCCCCTCAAACCCGTGTTGAATGCTATTTTCCACCAGAGGCTGAAGGGTAAGCTTAAGCAGAATTGAGCTGTATAGATGGGGTGGAATGTCAATCTCATAGGTGAACAAATCACTGAATCTGTACTGTTGAATCTCCAGATAACTCTGCAAATGCCTTATTTCCTCACCCAGCGGAATCTCCTCCTGATCCTGAATGCTGATACGAAGCATATTGCCAAGTCTGGTCACCATCTCGCTTACTTTGCGGCCCTCCCCTCGTAGCGCTAATCCATTAATGGATTCCAATGTGTTAAACAGAAAATGAGGTTTGATCTGGGCCTGTAGTACACGCAGTTCCGCTTGGGCCTTCTGCTCTTGCTCTGCCCGAACACGACGGAATAATCCTCCGATCCGATCCAATAGTTCATTGAACCCTTGCGCAAGCAGCTGCATTTCATCGAATCCTTTTCCTTCCACCCTCGCATTAAAGTCACCATCATCCACACGACGCATAAACCTTACAAGTACAGCAATATTACCCGTAATGCGATTCATGAAAAAAAGATTAAAGATCATCGCTGCGAGCAAGCATGACAGAATAATGATGACAGACCAACCGGCAAAGGCATTGGTTTCCGCAGATAAGGCTTCCCATGAAGTCACACTGACGAGGCTCCAGTTATAGTTCTTCAGATGATATTGCGAAATGATGCTCTCTTTGCCGTCAAAGACCGTTCTGACACTGCTAAAACCGGGACCGTAACGGCTGGATTCAGCACCAAGGTTTTGCATGTTCTCACCGTTATATATACCTGCAGGATCATAGACGATCAGCCCTTCTTCATTAATTAACAGGAATGATGTATCCTGTGCCGAATCGCTGATTTGCAGGTGACGGAAGATCCGGTCGATCTCTCCTTTTTTGATCTGAACAACAAGCACGCCGATATTTTGAAAATAACTGAGTTCTTTGACCAGTCTGATCTGGGTGAAGACAGGCTCTACCCCAGTTAATTCGGGATATTCGAGAGGTGCGAGCCATTTAGGCACGCCATTAAGTTGCTGAATTTCGTTGAATAAGGGATGCACTTTGAATTGCTGAAAAGGAAGGGCTTGAAAATTTTCTTTGGTGAAAATGGAGACAATCTGGTTGTTCTCGGACGAACGCAAATCATATAAAAAGGCATAACTAATGAACGGATAATTATATAGAAGGGAACGGAAATTGCGCTGGCTGGCATTCAGAGATAACTGATTACCGGTTCCCAGATCCTGCTTGGTCGGATCTTTGGCGTTCAACGCCATTTGAAAAACCGATGTCGCTATCCCGTTGTCGGTCACATTGTTAATCTGCTGAAATACATTCTCGATATTGTAGCTGATGGCCTGAAGCGCATACTCGGCCTGTTGATTGTATTTTTTCTCAATCGTATGTGATGTGACCAGAAACATGCCAATGCCTAGCGCACACATCGGTACAATAATCAGCAGCAGAAATGCCAAGGCCAGCTTCATTCGCAAGTTCATATCCCGTTCTCCCTATTAACTGGTTCATGGTATTAACCTTTGACACCACCTGCAGTTACTCCTTCTATAATTTTCTCCTGGAGTATAGCGTAGATCACAAGTACAGGTACAACGCTGTATACAATACCTGCCGACATCTGGGCATAGTTCATCTGATATTGATCCCGAAACTGGACCATGCCCACTGGCAGCGTACGCAATTTATCGGTGGATAAGAAATAGTTGGCGAGTAAAAATTCGTTCCAGTTGCCGAGGAAATTAACGATAAAAACGGTAACAATAGCCGGAACCGTAAGAGGTATCACTATTTTAGCAAAGATACCCGGTGCCCTCAAGCCGTCCATGACAGCCGCTTCCTCAATCTCCCCAGGCAGAGAACGCATAAAAGCCGCCAGGATAATAATTGTAAACGGGATCGCATTGGCCACATAGGGCACGATCAACGCCAGATGCGTATCCAATATGCCCATTTTGCGTACAAGCAGATAAATCGGCAGCATGAGTGCATTGTTGGGAATAAGCATACCCGCCAGAATCAGACTGTACAGAAACAGGCTCCATTTCCGGTGTCTCATCCGGGTTACGGCAAAAGCAAACATGGCACCGAGCACAATCGTACACGCCGACGATAAAATCGAAATGTACAGGCTGTTCCAGAAATACGTACCAATCTTGGCATTCACCCAAGCCTCCACATAATTGTTAAACTCCCATGTTGTAGGCAAACCGAATGGATTCAGGGCGATTTCATTGTTATCCTGCTTGAAGGAAGAGAAAATTACAAATAAAAAGGGAAACAAAATCGCGATCAAATACAACATTAACAACACATGAGGTATACTGCTTTTTATGCTTTTCGCCATCAATATTCCACCTTCTCGCCCCGCCTCGCCACCAGCAGTTGATACACCGCAGTGAGCACAAGCGTCAGAGCAAAGATCAGCACTGCAATGGTATTGCCATAGCCATATTTGAAGTTGGTAATCGCATATTTGATCATGTATGTCGCCAGAACCTCGGTGGACCCAGCGGGCCCACCTTTGGTCATGACAATCACGATGTCGGCTGCTTTCATGGCACCTGCGATGGACAACATAATCACCACTGAAATGATCGGCCGGATCAGCGGCAACGTAATTCGCATTGCACGTTGTACCGCCGTTGCACCATCGATTGCGGCCGCTTCATCCAGATCACGGGGAATCGCCAGTATGGCCGCCAGCACCATGACAATGTAAAATCCCGTCCACTGCCAGGCATTGGTCACCAAGATGGACAACATGGCAAATCGGTTATCCGATAACCAGTAGATTGGATCGATTCCCAGCACATGAAGCATTTTGTTTAATAGCCCGATATTCGGTTCATAGATGAATCCCCATAAAATACCGATAACGGCTGTCGACATGATGGATGGTAAAAAAACAGCGGTTTTATACAGACCTTTCAGCCTTTTCACATTGGCAATCAGAAGCGAAAACAGGACGATCAGGGGTACCTGAATCAGTACCGAAAATCCGATGAAAAAGCCGTTATTCCTTGTGGAAATCCAAAACCGTTCATCGGTCAGTGCCTTCACATAATTGGATAAACCCACAAAACGTGGCTCAGCCGATACCCCATTCCAACTCGTCAGACTGTAATACAGGGAGCTACCAATAGGGTATAGAAAGAACATTACAAACAGAATTAGGGCTGGCATTACAAACAACGTATAGATTAACGGGCTGCGGAGTGAAGTATTCATGGTCAGCCTCCTTCAGTCACTTCAACGATCGCAGTTTCGACTTGAATTCGTTTATTCCACTGAGGCGTTTGCTTCCTCTTGCACCTTTTGCAGCTCTTCTGCCATTTTCTCTGGCGTCGTCTGCCCACCAATCAACTTCTGAATCTGCAGATTGCTGATCTCTGTCGTCACATCGGCCTGAACAAGTGCATCAAATGCCGGGAACGACGTCTTGGACGCATTAAGCACAGCCACAATTTCTTTCATCAGATCATCGGTAATGCTATCGGTCAGCACTTTCTCGTCCAGCTTCATGGCAGGCAACACACCGTCTTCCACAAGGCCGCGGATCTGCATATCTTCATTGTAGAAATTTTTGATAAAAGCTTTCACTGCGTCCAGCTTCTGCGGGTCATCCGCCACTGCTGCCGAGAATCCGTATCCATTGTTCACATCTCGCATCAAAGACGTCTGATCTCCTGCTCCGTTCTCTACCGGAGGCATATTGAAGAATCCAACCTTGCCAATGAGCGATTCACCGCTCTGACCTTCCTTAAATACAGATGATTTCCATGTTCCGTCATACATTAATACCACTTCTCCACTTGTAAATTGCGTGGTATATTCGGCATACTCAAAGCCCAGTTCACCTTTTTTGAAATAACCCTTATCCACCCATTCCTTATGTTTGGCAAAACCTTGCACAACACCCGGATCGGTCCACTTCGCTTCACCTGTTGCAAACTTTGCGGTAATCTCCGGCCCGGCATACCGGGACCACAGATGGTTGGTTAACATAAGCGGCACCCAGCCCGCCTTAGATGCGGAAGCAAGCGGCACTTTGCCATCAGCCTTGATCTCAGCCAGTATATTGTCCAGTTCAGCCATGGTAGTTGGGGCTTTCCATCCTTTTTGTTCAAAGTACTCTTTATTATAGAAAAAACCTTCGCCCGAACCGCCAATTGGCAGTCCATATACTTTGCCTTCATACGTAAACGGTTCAAGGGATGTAAACTGGTCCTGAATGCCCAGCTCTTGCAGGATTGGGGTCAGATCAAGCAGCATACCTTCCTTGGCATAAACTTTGGAATCCGGGCTACCGAACAGTTCAAATATATCCGGCGGGTTACCTGCCGCCATCTCTCCGCGAAGCTTTTCCTTACGATTCACATCGGATTCGACACCATCCAGCGTAAAGGTTAGATTAGGTATCTCACCTTCAACTTTGTCCACAACATCCTGCAGAATGGCCAGTCTTTTCTGTTTGTCGGCTCCCACCTGTGTGTGGCGGAGAAGCATTTCAACCGGTTCCTTACTTGTTTCCTCCACAGGTGTATTGCCTGCGCCTTGCTGTGGCTCGTTACTTGAGCTTGCACATCCCGCCAAAGTCCATGAAGTGATAAGCAATAATGAAAGCAGTAATGTCATTCTTTTTTTCATCTGGTTGACCCTCCTCAAGATATTGAGCATTTGGCTTTACACTCTGATTATAAAAAGCCGGAGCTTACATCGTAAGGATGACAATTCATCAATGGAGGGATAAAATCCTTCACTGGACAAAAAACAGCCCCTGCGAAACATGTTCGCAAGGACTGCTTGGTTGATTGTTTTTACAATATATAAAGGTTAGATCACTTACCGGAACAAGCCACGCCAGCTGTTTCCTGGCGACCTTGTTCGATCAGGCGATACGCCCGCTCCACTTCTTCTTCACTTGGTGAAGGAACTCCATCCAGTGGATATACTTTACCGAGCGCCTCCCATTTGTAGATCCCCATCTGATGGTATGGAAGAATTTCGAACTTCTCGACGCCATTTAATGTTCCAATAAACCGTCCGAGGTTAAGCAGATCCTCTTCCTCGTTATGAATACCAGGCACATACACGTGGCGTATCCACATTTTCCGACCTTGCTCCGATAACCACTTGGCTGTTTTCAACGTTCTCTCGTTGGATTTGCCTGTCAACTTGATATGTTTCTCATCATCAATATGTTTGAGGTCCAGCAGAACCAGGTCTGTGTGATCCAACAGATCGTGAATCCGTTCCGGTTCGTTAAAACCGTTGCTATCCAGTGTCGTATGCAATCCCCAGCGCCGCTTCACTTCCTTGAAGATCTCGGCTACAAAGTGGGCCTGTAACGTTGGTTCTCCGCCAGATATCGTGAGCCCGCCTCCAGAGCTGCGGTAGTAGGATAGATACGGCTCAATTTCAGCCAGTACCTCCTCAAGCGTCATTTCTTTTCCACCATCCAGCGCCCAAGTATCAGGGTTGTGGCAATATTGACATTTGAGTAGACATCCTTGCATAAAAAGCACAAAGCGGATGCCTGGGCCGTCAACCGTCCCGAAAGTTTCGAGTGAATGAATATGTCCGTTAACCATGCTGCCTCTTCCTTTCTGTATCCGCATCCGCTGTGCGTTTAATATGATTTGGAATACCTTGCTCTAGCGGTCTTCTACTAGCAAATTACTTACATCGAGCCATGGAACGTACGGTTGATGACATCCAACTGTTGTTCACGAGTCAATTTAATGAAGTTAACGGCATATCCGGATACCCGTATAGTCAGTTGTGGATAGTTTTCCGGGTGATCCATCGCATCAATCAATTGCTGACGATCAAATACGTTAACGTTCAGGTGATGAGCGTTTTGACCGAAGTAACCATCCATCATCGCAGTCAGATTGGATTTACGTGTAGTCTCCTCTTTACCCAATGCTTTTGGCACGATGGAGAAGGTATTGGAAATCCCGTCAAGACTGTGTTCATAAGGCAATTTGGCTACCGAGCCAAGGGATGCCAGTGCACCTTTTTTGTCACGACCATGCATTGGGTTTGCACCTGGAGCAAATGGTTCACCTGCTTTACGACCATCCGGTGTAGTCCCTGTTTTCTTACCATATACCACGTTGGAAGTGATCGTCAGAACGGATTGTGTTGGAACTGCGTTACGGTAAGCTTTGTGCTTGCGAATCATGCCCATAAAGTTCTCGACCAGTTCAACAGCAATGCTGTCTACGCTGTCTTCATTGTTACCGTAACAAGGAAAGTCTCCTTCGATTTCGAAATCAACAGCGATGCCTTGTTCGTTACGAATTGGTTTTACTTTGGCATATTTGATCGCACTCAGTGAATCTGCTGTAACCGACAGACCAGCGATACCACAAGCCATCGTACGTACAATGTCACGGTCATGCAATGCCATTTCGATACGCTCATAGCTGTATTTATCGTGCATGTAGTGAATGACGTTGAGGGTGTTCATATACAGCTTAGCCAGCCACTCCATCATTGGTTTGAAGCGTTTCATAACCTCATTGTAATCCAGCACTTCGCTAGTGATGGCAGGATACTCAGGTCCAACTTGTGCTCCGGATTTCTCGTCACGACCACCGTTGATCGCATACAGGAGAGCTTTTGCCAGGTTGGCACGAGCGCCGAAGAATTGCATTTGTTTCCCGATCTTCATTGCCGACACACAGCAAGCAATACCGTAATCGTCACCGTAGATTGGACGCATCAGATCATCATTTTCATACTGGATTGAGCTGGTTTCGATGGATACTTTACTGCAATAATCTTTGAAAGCTTCTGGAAGTTTCGTTGACCAGAGAACAGTCAGGTTCGGTTCTGGTGCAGGACCCAAGTTGTGCAGTGTATGCAGGAAACGGAAGCTGTTTTTGGTTACACGTGTTTCACCATTCACTGACATACCACCGATGGACTCAGTCACCCATGTTGGATCTCCACTGAACAGTTCGTTGTAATCCGGTGTACGCAGGAATTTGACAATCCGCAGTTTCATGACAAAATGGTCAACCAATTCCTGAGCCTGTTCTTCGGACAAAATGCCTTCTTGCAGGTCACGTTCAATGTAGATATCCAGGAAAGAAGATACACGTCCGAGTGACATCGCAGCACCGTTCTGTTCTTTGATCGCAGCGAGATAACCGAAGTACAACCATTGGAATGCTTCTTTAGCTGTAGTCGCTGGCAAGGAAATATCGAACCCGTGCATATCGCCCAATTGCTTCAATTCTTGCAATGCGCGAATCTGTTCAGACAATTCTTCCCGCAGACGAATGACATCTTCATCAATAACATCAACTTCGAGTGCATTCAGTTCGCCTTTTTTGTTACGAATCAGGAAGTCTACCCCGTACAAAGCTACACGACGATAGTCACCGATGATTCGGCCACGGCCGTAAGCATCTGGCAGACCTGTAATAATCCCTGCTTTACGCGCTGCACGCATGTCGGAAGTATAAGCATCGAATACACCCTGGTTGTGTGTTTTGCGAATGTTTGTAAATATATCAATGACGCCCTGTGGCATTTCAAAGCCATATGCCTCACATGCGTCAATCATCATGCGAATTCCGCCTGTTGGTTGAATGGAACGTTTGAACGGAGCATCGGTCTGAACGCCGACAATCTGCTCTTTGGATTGATCCAGATAACCGGGTTGGTGAGAAATAATAGTACCTGGTGTGTTCACGTCAACGTCAAGGACACCGCCGTTATCCCGTTCTTTTTTGGTCAGATCAGATACGATCTCCCACAATTCTTTGGTATTCTGGGTTGCACCTGCGAGAAATGCTTCGTCACCGTAATACGGAGACAAGTTGTGTGCCAGAAAATCATTCACATCTACGGATTTGGTCCATGTTCCTTTGGTAAAGTTTCTCCAGCCTGTTTGTTGTTTGACATCTTTTTCAATCACCGACATCGTAATCCCTCCACTAATTTGGATTTCTGGACACATAACATCTTGCTTCATTCGTAGCATTGTGTGCCCAGAGCCGCGATTAATGTGAATTGTTTCACATAAACCGGAACATGTTCTCTCTACTTGGGAACCGGAACCGCGGGATGAATGTTTTTCTTACATTTTCAGTATACGACTTGGGGCTTTCATCATCTGTGATTTTTGTCACAAAGCCAGTGAACTAACTCACTCCACCTGCGCTGTGTCCCATTGACCCCTGTAAATTCACACTTAGCCACTGCGCGGGCAGAACAACTTCCGATCGCTGTTATCCCCGGATTTTTTCAATTTTATATTTCAAAGGGGAAAATCCGGGGATAAAGGCGAACGCTCCGCTTCTTCAGTTTTTTCTGCCCACTCCGTTATTGTGTGAACATCTGGCTCAAACAGCCACATCACGGATTCCGTGTAACCTCTCTAGAACCCTTTTGCTCCTCTATGCTCGGAGCAAACCAAATCTTAGAATAAATCCTGAAAAACAGATGCTCGCTCTTCTGTTTTTCTGCCCACTCCGTTATTGTGTGAACATCTGGCTCAAACAGCCACATCACGGATTACGTGTAACCTCTCTGGAACCCGTTGCTCCTCTATGCTCGGAGCAAATCAAATCTTAGAATAAACCCTGAAAAACATACGCTTCGCTCTTCTGTTTTTCTGCCCTCTTCAGCATGGTGTGAACATCTGGCTCAAACGGTCACATCACGGATTCCGTGTAACCTCTCTAGAACCCTTTGCTCCTCTATGCTCGGAGCAAATCAAATCTTAGAAAAATCCTGAAAAACAGATGCTCGCTCTTCTGTTTTTCTGCCCTCTCGTTATTGTGTGAAAGACGGCAATCGGGGCTCCCCTCTCGGGGAACCCTGATCTTCTTGCCGTAAAGCACGCTTTGTTCTAAATTTATTATTCAAACTTTCCGTAGAAAGCGTTGCGGTATACATCAGCCAGTTCAGTTACCAACGGCAACTTCGGATTGGCGGTTGTACATTGGTCTTCGAAGGCACGGTCAGCCAGATAATCGACATGTGCTTCAAAGTCTTTGGCATCGAATCCGATCTCTTGGAACGATTCTTCAATACCCAATGTTTTGTTCAGTTTGCGAATCGCATTGATAAGACTGGTTACGCCTTCTTCTGTTGTGCGAGCAGGCAATCCCAAGATACGGGCAATTTCGGCATATCGCTCATCCGCTACAAAGTGTGAATATTTCGGGAACGATGCAAATTTGGTCGGTTTTTTTGCGTTGTAACGAATAACGTGCGGCATCAGGATTGCATTGGTGCGTCCGTGTGCGGTGTGATACTGACCGCCCCATTTGTGCGCCAAGCTGTGGTTAATGCCCAGGAATGCGTTGGCAAACGCCATACCTGCAATTGTGGAAGCATTATGCATTTTCTCACGTGCCAGTTTATCGCCTTGCAGTGCAGATTGCTCCAGGTATTGGAATACCAGTTGGATTGCTTTGATCGCAAGTCCATCCGTGTAATCATTTGCCATAACAGATACATAAGCTTCAATCGCATGCGTCAGTACGTCCATACCTGTATCGGCAACCGCTGTTCTAGGCAGGGAGTATACGAACTCCGGATCGACAATCGCTACGTCTGGTGTCAGCTCATAGTCGGCCAATGGATATTTGGTGTTACCTTGATTTTTATCTGTGATAACCGCGAACGATGTCACTTCAGATCCCGTACCGGATGTGGTTGGAATTGCTACAAATTTCGCTTTTACACCGAGACGTGGATATTTGTAGATCCGTTTGCGGATATCCATGAATTTCTGTTTCAAATCGTTGAAGTCTGTGTCCGGATATTCATAGAACAACCACATGGCTTTCGCAGCATCCATCGGTGATCCACCGCCGAGTGCGATAATGCAGTCTGGTTGGAAGCGGCGCATCATTTCGGTTCCGCGGTCTACCGTTGTTGTGGATGGATCTGGCTCAACATCGGAGAACACTTCGATCGCTACTGGCATTTGGCGTTGACGCAGATAGTGTTCTACCTTTTCAACATATCCAAGCTTCACCATCATGGCATCCGTAATAATGGCCACACGTGTGATGTCAGGCATTTTGGCAAGATACTGCGTTGCCCCTTTTTCGAAGTAGACTTTGTTCGGCACTTTGAACCATTGCATATTCACGGTACGGCGAGCCACCCTTTTCACATTGATTAAGTTCACAGCGGTTACGTTGGAAGAAGTCGAGTTACGTCCGTATGATCCGCATCCCAGTGTCAATGACGGCATGTTTGTGTTGTAGATATCCCCAATGGCACCGTGTGTGGATGGTGAGTTCACAATAATCCGTCCAGTTTGCAGACGATCTGCGAATTTGCCAATCACTTCTTCATTTGTTGAATGGATAACCGAGGAGTGACCCATGCCGCCAAAAGCAACCACTTCTGCTGCACGTTCAATGCCCTCTGCTGCCGTTTTAACTTTGTAACAAGCCAGTACCGGGCTTAATTTCTCAGCCGACAATGGGAATTTTGTACCTACCCCTTCAATCTCGGCCACGAGAATTTTGGTGCCTGCTGGAACTTCAATACCGCACAATTTCGCAATGCTTACCGCAGATTGACCAACAATCGCCGGGTTCACCGCACATTTCTCGGCATTAATCGCACCTGCTGTCAATTTTGCTGCTTCATCTTTGTTAACAAAGTAACAGCCATTTGCGATCATTTTTTTCTTCACTTGATCAAAGATTGGTTCTTCAATAATGACCGCTTGCTCGGAAGCACAGATCATGCCGTTGTCGAAAGACTTGGACAGAATCAAATCCGTTACTGCCTGATTAATATCCGCGCTTTTCTCGATAAAGCAAGGTACGTTACCCGGTCCTACGCCCAGTGCAGGTTTACCACAGCTGTACGCTGCACGTACCATGCCTGATCCGCCTGTTGCCAGAATGAGAGCCACATCATTGTGATTCATCAGTTCGTTTGTACGATCCATGGAAGGATCATCAATCCACTGGATACAATCTGCTGGTGCACCATGTTTCACAGCCGCTTCCAGCAGGATTTTGGCAGCTTCCCGGCTACAATTCTGTGCAGATGGGTGGAAGCCAAAGATGATTGGGTTACGCGTCTTGATGGAAATCAATGCTTTAAACATCGTCGTTGATGTTGGGTTGGTAACTGGTGTAATACCCATGATGATGCCGACCGGCTCCGCAATTTTCTGGAAGCTTTCATACTCGTTATCTTCAATCACACCTACGGTTTTATCGTACTTGATGCTGTGGTACACATATTCTGTTGCAAATATATTTTTGGTGATTTTATCCTCATACACTCCGCGGCCTGTTTCTTCTACGGCCATCTTGGCGAGCATCATGTGTTTATCCAGACCCGCAAGTGCCATCGCTTGCACAATCCGGTCAATCTGCTTCTGGTCCATCTTCATGAATGCGGCGTGTGCTTTATTCGCTTTGTCGATTAACGTTTGAATATACTGACCTGCTGTCGGTTCTTTTGCTGGGGCGACTTCGTTCTTTACAGCCATCTCCCTCATCCTCCTAAAGGTTCGTATTAGTTTGTCTCTCTCGTTTACATTCACATCGTAACATGACAATAAACTTAATTATGTGATTTTTTTCACAAAGTATAACAAATTTAATTTAAGTTTTGTAGTGTCCTTCATACGACCATTTTCACTTCCTATTTAAAATATAGAGCTGTAAAATTCATCCTCTCCATTAAAAGTGAATTTTATCACAATGTTTGAAATTTCGTCATTTTTGCCCCCTTTCCTTCCCCCTCAAACGGTAAGATTAGGTATATACTGAACTTAAAAATTGAACCACCGCAATTTGTACCGTCCTTCCTCCCGGCCGAGATGACCCTGATCAGGACGGCAACGGTTTGCGGCGAACCTCGGAGGCTACTGCTTACTACAGAAGGTCGTCCGATGGACATAAAGGGGAGATAGACTTATGAGAGAACTAACAACTGTACTGGAAAAGCGCGGTAATACTAACTGTTTCTCGGAAGCAAATTTCAACCATCTGCTGGTTACCATGAAAGATAGAACCTATCCGGAAGGTACACATCTGTACTGGGAAGGCGACATCTCTGACAAACTTTATTATATGAAACGGGGCCGTGCCCAGATCACCAAATCCACGGATGAAGGCAAGGAACTGATCATGTACATGTATCAATCCGGTGATATGATTGGGCAGGCTGATCCCTTCTTTGGCTCTAAACACAGCTTCTCAGCGGAAGTATTGGAGGACAGTGAGATCGGTGTACTGGAACATAAAGACCTGGAAATGTTAATCTGCCAGCATTGTGACTTCGCGATCGATTTTATGAAATGGATGGGCATCCACCACCGGTTGACACAGACCAAATTCCGGGATCTCATGTTATACGGCAAACCGGGTGCACTCTGCTCCACCCTCATTCGGTTGTCGAATTCGTATGGTGAGCCTCATGGAGAGCATGTCATTATTCACAAAAAAATTACTCACACGGACCTGTCCAATATGATTGGAGCCACTCGTGAAAGTGTAAACCGCATGTTAAGCGACCTGCGTAAGAAAGATGGGATTGAATATGACAATGGCATGATTGTCATCAAAGATCTGAAGATGCTGCAAGGAATCTGTCACTGTGAGCTTTGCCCGAACGAGATCTGTCGTATTTAATATTTGATTATGCTAATCGGAAATTGCTTATATATTTCAATGAAAAAAAGCCCAGTTCTCTAAAAAGAGATTGGGCTTCTTGGTATACTTAGGATGCATTGGTTAATTCAAGCTTAACCGCATCACGTGGATTCAATTTCATGTCCAGACCATTTTCCATTAATTCTTTGTCATTCACCATAATGACCCACCGCTCATTCATACGAGGCGTGACATTCTCGACCGAAACGACAAATTTGTTATTCTCCGACATTCTTACAATGCCGCTGGACTTCAACACATCACGAACTGTGCACTCTTGAACGTAGACGCCGGCATATTGACGATTAAGGGTTGGCATAATGTTTCCACCGCTAACCTTGAGTAACGTTGTCTGATATGCAACGCCATCCCCCCCACTGTCAGCGGCTTTCACGTAAATGATCACTTCATCTTTGGCATGAAGCTCCATGTCCCAATCTTCCTGTTCAATATCCTTGCCGTTTAATTTGACAGCCCAGCTCAGCGAAGAATCCAGAGAAACTTCACCCACGGATTGAATCCGCTTGCCATCTGCCGTAAAATCAACCAGTCCGCTATTGAGTAATGCTTTTTTGAGTGTCAAACCCTCACTAAAATCTCGCTTAATGGACTTTGTTGCATCAGGCAAAAACGTACTGCCATCTACAGCCACTGTGATTGTATTCGCTGTTTCTGTCTCTTTGACAATTGGCTGCTCAGAAGGCTGTGTCTCACTACAACCAGCCAAGATCGCCAGTAGGAGCAAACATACACCTATGTAACCGGGGATTTTCTTCATCATGTAGGTAACACCACCCTGCGTAAAATCATTCACCCTGTTGTCCATAACCTCTATTATGGCACAACCTTCGGCAAAAAAAAGTGTCAAAGCCGTTACTTTTATAGGGTACCGCCTCCAAATAAGGCTTGTACAAGAAAGAGAGCCTGCACACAGGCTCTCCAATCTATATCATTTTTATGTTCTCATTGGTTAGGTTATCATTGGACACTAGCCTGCATGTATGTCCGTCCTCCATCGCCATCTTTCAGATATGGATTAAGCCCGAAGAACTGCTCCTCAGATACGTATACACCTGTCAGCAATCGCCCTTCAAGCAATCCACCGTCAACCTGCACGCAACATGAAGGTGCGTCTACATACTCCTGATACAACGGAATCTGCCCATATTGTTGATGGACCTTGAATACCTTCCCTTGCTCATGCAAAGGGCGTTCCGAGAAATAGGTAGGCACAATGTAACGGGCAATGACATCCAGCTCCTGCACGCTATAAAAGGGTTCATCACCAAGCCATGGTGCAAACATTCGAATCTTCTCATATTGAGACCAGACAACCGCCTGAATCAGCATTTCTGCCTGAACCAACCGACCTTCTCCCACATCTAAAGCCAATTGCTTAGCTTGCATAGTTTCTTCCATCTGAGACATCGTTGAATCAGGTTGTCCCAGCTCACATCCGATACACTTCCAGCCCCTGGACGTTTGAATCCATTTTTGCAGCACCGCCGGAGCTAATCTCGGACCATCGCTGTTCACAGAATGCGTATTCACTTCGGCAAGATCATCCTTAACCGAACGGGAATAGGCTGTGCGCTTAAACAACTCTGCAGCTTTTTTGTAAATTAGATGGACCTGAATGGATGCGCTCTCAAGTTCTGCAATATCTTTTTTGCCGTAGCGTACTTCACGGGATAAGCTTTCTTCTCTCATGACAAGTGGGCCTCCTTCGCTCCGGCCGTCTGTGGCCATTTTCTATAGATTATACTACAACTCATGACAACATGTGCATAGCCCAAGAGAAAAACGCCGATCAACATAGTACTTAAGACAAAAACCCCTGATTTCCACAGAAATCAGGAGTATATGTCATTCATACAACAAAAGTGGGTGATATTGCTTATACGTTAGTCAACCCACTGCTCAGCCCAGTCTTGAATTTGATTCATGACAGGCTGGAGCGCTCTACCTTTATCCGTCAGTTCATATTCAATACGAACTGGCGTCTCGGGATAGACGTGACGAACCAGAATACCTTCACTCTCCAGATCTTTCATCCGTTCGGATAACATCTTATCACTCATGGATGGAATCAGATTGGAAATATCCTTGAATCGCTTCGAACCACTCATCAATGTTTGAATAATTAAACCATTCCAGCGCTTGCCCAAAAAAGAAAACGCCGTCTCAAAACGCGGACACATCCGCAAGTCTTGACCTTCCACATTAATCACCTCTTTAGAGATCACTCAAATCAACTTACATTTTGTTAGTATATTTCATAATAACATATTTAAGCTTCAAAGAAAACGCCTGCAATTAAAAAGTTTAAATTTTAGAAGCATATCATCCAAAATGGATCATACATCCCAGTATACATTACACGCTACGTCGCCACCATGGGAAATATCGTATAACTTCCCCATAGTACTATCTTACCCAAAAAGAACCCAGCTGCCACAGTCATCAATGACTCGGAGAAGGGTTCTTTTTGAATAAAACTTATAATTTCCATTACACGATTGAGTTAGTGAATTAGACCAGCACGCCACCAAATGGTCTTACAGGTTCGCTCTTGCCAAATTCCGGCTTAAAGCTGCGGGCAGGATATGCCCATTTCACTGCGTTGCTGATCACTCTTAATATTTCCGGTTTGTAATAGGTCGGATACGTCTCATGACCTGGTCGGAAATAAAAGATTTTACCTTCACCACGCCGGAACGTACATCCGCTCCGGAATACTTCCCCACCCTGGAAGTTGCTCACAAACACCAGTTCATCCGGTACTGGAATATCGAAGAATTCACCGTACATCTCTTCTTTTTCCAATACAATCTTGCCTTCGATGCCATCCGCAATCGGATGAGATGGGTTAACACACCATACAATTTCCTGCTCGTCAGCTACACGCCATTTCAGATCGCAGCTTGTTCCCATCAGCGCTTTGAATGGTTTGGAGAAATGACCTGAGTGAAGCACAATCATCCCCATTCCGTTCAGCACTCGCTGCGCAACCTTCTGTGAGATCTCATCGCTTACGCGATCATGTGCCATATGTCCCCACCATATGAGCACATCTGTGGAATTCAGCACTTCATCACTTAATCCGTGTTCAGGCTGATCCAGTGTAGCTGTACGAATAGCAAAGCCTTCGCCGCCAAGTCCGTCAGCCAGTGCTCGATGCAGACCATCCGGGTAGACTTCCCTTACTTCATCGTGAATTTTCTCATGGACAAATTCATTCCAAATGGTGACGTTGATCATATTCAATTTCCCCCTAGTGTAGCTCTAAACCCACCACATATCGCCCAGCGGTTCTTCGATCAATACTTGCTGGAGATTTTGCACGGCTTTAGAGAATCCTTCTTCAACCGACATCAGACCGTCTTCGTGCTCAATACTTACTACATAATCATATCCGACCAGACGCAAGGCACTCATAATATCTGCCCAAGTCTTGTTATCATGTCCATAACCAACCGAGCGGAACTGCCAAGCCCTATCCAGCATATTGGTATAGTCCTGCATATCCGTTACACCGTGTTTGTTCACGTTGACCGGATCAATCGTTGTATCTTTTGCATGGAAGTGATGGATAGCTCCTTCACGTCCCAAGATGTGAATTGCCTGAACCGGATCAATACCTTGCCACCACATGTGACTTGGGTCCAGATTGGCTCCGATCACTTCACCTGCTGCTTCACGCAGTCTCAGCAAGGTTGCTGGTGTATGAACGGAGAATCCACCGTGCAGCTCCAATCCAACTTTTACGTTACGATCTGCTGCAAATTTACCCCACTCTGTCCAGTAAGGGATCACTTTGTTCTCCCACTGCCACTTCAGGATCTCCTGGAAGTCATTTGGCCATGGTGCAACAGGCCAGTTCGGATATTTGGCATCCTCATGGTCTCCCGGACAACCGGAGAATGTATTCACTACAGGTACTTCCAGCTTTTCAGCCAGTTCTACGGTTTTAACAAAATCATCGTGAAATCCTTTGGCAATATCCTTTTGCGGATGTAGCGGGTTACCGTGACAGCTGAGTGCACTGATCGTCAAACCACGTGATTCCACTGCATTTTTGAAGTTTTTCAATGCTGTAGGATTGCTTAACAACTCATCTGGCTTACAATGTGCATTGCCTGGATGTCCGCCTGTTCCGATCTCTACTGCTTTTAATCCCTTGGATGCTACATAATCAAGAGCATCCTCCAATTTACGTCCTCCGAATAGTACCAAAAATACGCCGAGTTTCAAGTGCGATTCCTCCCTGGATTAGATATCGTATGATTGCTGAATTCATGAATATTGAACTGTATACAATTACCGTTCAGATCACATGCCTGTTTGATTAGTGTGGAAAATCGAGAGTGTTTCTATCCTGAAATTGAACGTAAGAATACTGGTTATTCTGCTTCACTCGTAAGAGCATCAAGCTTCGAACACTTTTTACTCAGACTAGTGGGATTCCACGGTTTCAATCTCAGTTTGAACTGTGCGAGTTACTGCAAAAGAATCATAGCTGCTCTCCAGATGTATATGCTTGCCTTCAAGTGAAGAACGCTGGAATGAATGCATGGCTTCCAGTACGTGATAAGCAAGCTTGCCACTGGCTTTGTGTTCCCGTCCGGCACGAATGGATTCAACCATTTCGGTTACGCCGATGCCTCGTTCATTTTGTCCACTTTCGAAGACTGGTTTGACCGTCTCCCAAGTGTCTTGACCGTATCTGCGAACCTTCACTTCCCCGTTAAAATAATTGGGGTCCGGTACACTAAGCGTACCTTCTGTACCATAGATTTCAATACGTGGCAGATCCGAAGCTCCGCGAATATCAAAACTGGTGATCAGGGTTGCAATGGCACCTTCTGCAAAATCAATGGTTCCTGCCAAGTGGGTAGGCGTCTCTACTTGTAGTGCTGTGCCTTCCTTCGGCCCAGAGCCTATCTTGCGATCTGCAATCTGAATGCCTGCCGAGGCGCTGATTCTGCGTATCGGTCCAAGCAGCGTAATCAGAGCGGTCAGGTAGTAAGGTCCCATATCAAACATCGGTCCGCCACCTGCGACATAAAAGAACTCCGGATTAGGATGCCAAGCTTCTGGTCCTCCACCCATGAAGAATGAAGTCGCTGCAACCGGCTTGCCAATCAGCCCATCCTCAATGGCTTTACGAGCTGTCTGTATGCCTGAACCAAGGAAGGTATCCGGTGCAGAACCAACATACAATCCCTTTTCCTCAGCCAGCTCAACAACCTTGCGACCATCCTCAAGAGAAATTGCCAGCGGCTTCTCGGCATACACATGTTTGCCTGCTTCGAGTGCAGCCAGATCGGTCATGGCGTGACTTCCAGGAACCGTAAGATTCAACACAAGTTCAATTTCGTTATTTTGCAGCAACTCATCTACATTGTAAACGTTTGCGATATTAAATTCATCTGCCCGTTCCTGAGCGCGTTCACGAATCAAATCCGCAACAGCCACGACTTCAATGACCGGGTTGTTTTTGAGATTTTCCAAGTAGATGGCGCTGATGTTACCACACCCGATGATGCCTGCTTTCATTTTCTCCACTGTGACGTTCATCTCCTTACGCATGGTGAAAATCTGCGTTTGAATGGTTGAGATACATATGTTTTGTTGGATGTTTCCTGTTCCTTAAATCTAATACTATGGTATTCCGTTTCAGCTTCAATTAAAATGAATAATATGATTGAAACATGAACTATCTGGTCATAATTTTCAAATTGCAAGGAGTATGCCCATGCCGACAGATCAATCCTGCCAAGTTCTTACAGCAGGCTTTTCATTTCATCGTAAACCCTACGCTATGGTGCAGCCTGAAGGGGTGAAGAACTACCTTTTAAGACTGCAAACAGACGGACGTTGCCGTGCACGCATAGACGGGGACATGTCCCTGGTGGATGCGGGCGATCTGCTTCTTTTTGATCCTGATGAACCCTATGAGCTGAGAATAGACAATGAAACCAATCCGATGGGAGAACGACTGGTGGAGAGTGGTGACTATCACATCTTCTTTAATGGTTCCTGGGTGGATGAGTGGTGGAAACGGCACAAACGGCCGACCCGGATCAAAGTCGAACTGACGGAAAGTCTTTTGGTCCTTTTTCGACAGCTCGTACTGGAACAGCGCCGCATCTCCAATCCTTATCCGGAAATTTCAAGTTATTATATGCGAATTTTATGTCTCGAAGTGGATCGTCTGCTCGCGGAGCATCCAACGATAACCAACACCAATTATGTGGCTTATGAGATCAAAAACTACATTGAAGAAAACGCTTCCTCTTTATTCAAGCTCGATGATGTGGCAACACATATTGGCATCAGTGTTTCACGGGGTGTTCATCTCTTCAAAGAAGCGTTTGGCAAAAGCATCATGCAATACACGCTTGACGTACGGCTGAATATGGCCAGGGAACGGATTATTTTCAGTCCAATGACCCTGGAGCAAGTGTCTGAGTCTTCCGGCTTTAACAACTATACCTATTTTCATCGGGTATTCCGTTCCCGGTTCGGCATGTCGCCGAAGGAATTTCGCGTCATTCACCGGGAACAGATGTAATCATACCAGTATACGTAAGTTGAACTTATTTGCGCGCGGCTATGGCCTCGGATACAACCATCGCCAGATCTTCATTGCCAAACATGGACAACACGCCAAGTACCGTATCATCCGGAATCTCACCGGCTTCCTCCTTGGATACAATCAGCTTCTGCACCTGTTGCAAACGCTCGTTGCTCTGCTGATTCGGGTAGGCTTGCCGGTACATCTCTTCCGGGTCCAAACCATTATTGACACACCACTGGGCAAATACGAGGATCATCATCTCTTCTTCCTGTTTATAGGTTTCTACAACAGCTTCCTCGATCTGTTTATTACGTTCCTTTTCATATTCTTCCATGACTTGTATTCCTCCGTATGTGTATTCTGCAATTATTTGCGAATCAATTGTTCCGCCAGTTCATGACTGTCCATGACATGACTTGCACTGATCAGGCAATCATCAGGTGAGTCCAGACAAGCCAGGAAATTATCAACTGCTCCGCTAAAACCTCTGCGTGTTAACACGGTGTCCCAGCTCCCGAATGTTTCTTTGGTTTCCAGACTCCCCTGTTCCATGCAGCTGATAATGTCCATGTTCACCACTTCAACAGATCGTCCACCACCATGCAATTCGATCTTCTCCAGATCTGCCCCAGCTTCACGCACCATATCGAATCGACCGTAGGCTGTTCTGCCCAGCTTGGCCGTTCCGGTTGCATGCAGCAGTCTGTCCAGATCATTCTTCCGAATCCATTGATGAAGCAACTCCACATTATGATCCGAGTACCACAACATCAGATCCAGTATATGGATGAGATCATCATAGATGGTTTCTGCCGCAGGACGATCCTGAATGCCTGTACGATGTTTGGTCACTGTCAAGGATTCAAAACCTTTTCCACCCTGCATCCATTCTTTCGCTTTTTGGTACATCGGTGCGAATCTGCGGTTGAAGCCTACTGCCAGTAGCAGCCCTTGTGCCTCGGCAAAAGCAGTCATCTCTTCCGACTCCCGAATCGTATAGGATAAAGGTTTGTCTACGTACACGGCTAATCCCTGTTCCAGACATTGCATGACAATGTCAAAGTGCGCTTCCGTTGCTGTATGTACAAACACCGCATCCAAGTCCCAGGACAACAGTTCCTTCAGATCCGTTGTTCCCCGTTCTAATCGATACGCCTCCTGAACGGCTTTGACCGGCTCCGGAGATCGATTCATAATGCCTACAATCTCCACGTTCGGATGAGCTGTCAACAGCGGCAAATATACTTTACGTGCAATATCGCCGAGGCCGATAATTGCAACTCGTTTACGTTGGGTTGTTTCCATGATGATCATTCCACCTTCAGTTCGGTTCTATATTTCCACGTCCTATAGTGTAACCCTTCGGACAGCAACTTGCCAGTGATTGCAGCAGACTTCGCACGAATTGTTCAGACAATGGGCGAACGTGGTAAACTTAGGAGGAACAGCAGTACAGATCGGGACACGACCAGACCTGCCTGATCTGAAAGGAGCGTTTGGGATTTTGCGAAAATGGTTATGGCTTCTGTTATATGTTTTACTTGCAGGAGTCACGTTTATTTACAGATATGAACTGCTGGCCTGGACCGATCTCCATCAGTCCATTCCGCTGTTACTCGCCATGGCAACATTGTTTGCTCTTGTGCCTGTAATTCCTTATAAGTTTGTTATTATCGCCTTTGGTTACAGTTACGGTACCACCACAGCAGCCTGGATATGCTGGCTTGGCACAACACTTGCTGCCATGCTCGTTTATGGCGGAGCAAGAACCATCTTCAGACATCAGGCGAGATCGTACCTCGAACGTATTCGGGGTCTGAACCGTTTTACCACTTGGATGGAAGCACATCCGTTCATGGGTGTCATGTCGATGCGACTGTTGCCGATCGTGCCCCAGATGGCCGTTAATATCTACGCAGGTATAACGTACACGCCATTCTGGGTCTTCATGCTTGCCACGGCCATTGGGAAAATGCCAGCGATTTTTGTATTTGCCTATGCAGGTGCACAGGCTGAAACCTCAATCTGGCTGAGCCTGGCCATCCTTGCCGGATATCTGGTGTTCATGGCCATTGTATTGCTCTTATTTCGCTTTCGGTCACGCAACAAAGCCTGAATTCAGAATTCGCAAACCGTTCAGATTCAGCTTGTTTTCATTCCGGCTTGGTTGGCTTGCCAATTCAGGATATAATAGAAGAGCAAGCTAATGCTTGTGTAACAAGTTTTAATAAAACGGTAGATTGCTGGAGCTCGAACACGAGCGCTAAATCTTCATCAGAAATGGAGTGACTATAGCATGGAACAACATTCAAGTGAGTTAGCAACTTTTGCAGGCGGATGCTTCTGGTGTATGGTATCCCCCTTTGAAGAACTGCCCGGTATTCATAAGATCGTATCGGGTTATACAGGAGGACATACTGAGAATCCAACATATGAAGAGGTCTGCTCGGAGACAACAGGACATGTAGAAGCTGTGCAAATTACGTTTGACCCTGCCATCTTCCCTTATAAGAAACTGGTTGAACTGTTCTGGCAGCAGATTGATCCTACGGATACAGGCGGGCAATTCCATGACCGTGGATCTTCCTATCAGACGGCCATCTTCTATCACAGCGAAGAACAGCGCCAGATTGCGGAAGCTTCCAAAGCGGAGCTGGGACAAAGCGGACGTTTTGATAAACCAATCTTCACTCCGATTTTGCCAGCCAAACCGTTCTATGAAGCCGAAGAACATCACCAAAATTATCACCGGAAGAACCCTGCCCATTACAAACGCTACAGCAAAGGTTCTGGACGTGTAGATTTCATCGAACGCAACTGGACCGGTAACGTGGATAAAGATGGGCTGAAAGAGCGTTTGACGCCGATTCAATAT
Organism: Paenibacillus sp. FSL M7-1414; assembly: GCF_038003195.1. Taxonomy (NCBI): domain Bacteria; kingdom Bacillati; phylum Bacillota; class Bacilli; order Caryophanales; family Paenibacillaceae; genus Paenibacillus; species Paenibacillus sp. FSL M7-1414. Next base: position 4,537,350 of record NZ_JBBOOS010000001.1, read on the forward strand.
GAAGTTACGCAGAACAGCGCGACCGAGCCTGCATTCCATAACGAATTCTGGGATCACCACGGTGATGGTATCTATGTGGACATCGTATCTGGCGAGCCATTGTTCAGTTCTACCGACAAATACGACTCCGGCTGCGGCTGGCCGAGCTTCACACGTCCATTGCGTGACCACAACGTGAAGGAAAAAACTGATCTCAGCCACTTCATGATTCGTACCGAAGTGAGAAGTCGTGAGGGCGATTCCCATCTGGGTCACCTGTTCAACGATGGTCCTGCCGAAGCAGGTGGAATGCGTTATTGCATCAACTCTGCGGCACTTCGTTTTGTATCCAAAGAAGACTTGCAAAAAGAAGGATACGGTGAGTACGCCGTCCTTTTCCAATAAGTTATAATGCAAATACAAAAAGAGCAGTGGGATGATCCCGCTGCTTTTTTGTTGTACATTCTTTTTTTCATAGACGAACTATTGTTGCATGAGAATGCATTGATTAGGTTTGGCTCGAAGAGATTTCCGAATTTAATTGGCTGGCAGAAGCCGTCTGATCATTACGAAATTGAATTCGCATCGCTGGAACAATACCCAGGATCATCACGGTAACCGAAATTGCGTAGACGATAAAAATGGATGTGCTGTTCATCAGTACACCTGCCATGGAAGATCCAAGAAGCATACTTCCTATGAATAAAGGGGTGATGGTGCCATTCACTCTCCCGATCAAGTGCTCATCTATCCGAGTGACCAAGTACGTGGAGATGATGACGTTGATAAATGCCATACTGATTGAGCTCAAGAAGCTGATCAAAAGGGTCAGCCAGAACCAACTGGATAACACTTCCCCCATCGTGGCTACAGCCAGACACAGCACACCTACAAGCAGAGTTAAGGTCTGGTTCAGCTTGGCACTTACAGCAGCCGCAATACCTCCTCCAATCAATAAACCTATTCCGGACGCTCCAGAGAGAAACTGTAACGACGTTGCTTCAAGTCCCAGACGTTCGGTGATCAGAAATATTCCAAGTGGACTGATGAGACCTGCAGAAAGCCCTATACAGATGAATACCAGACTAAGCATTTTTAACGAGCGAGATCGAGCAACATATTGCCAGCCCTCTTTGATATCCGCTAATAATGAGGTATTTGTTTCCCGTTGAGTGGCGTCTTTAGGAAGCAATGTGAGTAGAAGCGCAGAGATCAGGAATAGAATGAGTAATGCGTACATGGATGCCTGAATTCCCATTGCAGTGTATATAAACGTTCCAACGATTGGTCCGAGAATTAAAAACAACGATTGACCACTCTGTGTAATAGCAATTGCAGACTGCAAATGTTCTCCCTTTACATTTCGCCTCACAATCTTTAGAGAGGATGGTTGAGAAAACTGGCTAACGATAGAGGATACAAACGTGGCTACGTATAGAATCTGCCAATACCCGGAAGATAAGACGCCAATAATCATGACAATAGACAACGCACTCAGAATATCCCCCAGTATCATCGTACGTTTGGGATTCCAGCGATCAGCAAGTGCACCGCCTATGATGGAGAAAACAAAAATCGGGGCATATTCAAGTACGGTAATCAGCGAGACAGCTATTGGACTTCCTTGAGTTCGATCCATCACATAATAGAGGATCGCCATATTTCGGATCCATATCGCCAGATTTTGCAGCAGATCAGACCCTGTCACGATTAAAAAAGCTTTGTTTCTGAACAATGTGTTCATTCGCCATCTCCTCTTTTAAACCGACTGTCCGGTTTATTAATATTTAAAAAGAAAAACTGACGTTACATCAGCTTTTCATGGTTAACGTTGTTGAATGCCTGCCAGTAGACCGGCCATGCCTTTGTGGTAAATACGACGAATATCCGTCAGGTCCTTCTCATAATAGAGTGTAGTCAATCCGCTAAACAGACCGTAGATAATGTGCATTACATCCTGTGGGTCATCCGGTTTTAACTCCCCATCTTTCATTCCTTTAGTAATAATGGACTCATATGTCGCATACGGAATACGGATCAGGGAAAGCATCTCATCAAGCATCTCCTGACTGACGACCTGACCCGAGACAAACTCGTTAATGGCGTGATTCAGCGGGTTAGCCAAATCATCCACGTAATGGTCAGCAAGTCCGTACAATTTGTCTATGGCAGTCTTATACCCGGATTCTTTGTCCAGCCAAGCATCCATCCAATCTTCATTGTTAAGCTTGATTAGATACATGAATAACTCTTCTTTGCTTTTGAAATGATAATAGATGCTGCCTTTACTCCGATTGTTAATCGTACATATGTCTTCCATGGAAGTTGCACTATATCCCTTTTGGGCAAAAAGTTCCTTGGTATTACGTGCAATGTCTTTCTTTATCTGTGTAACATCTTTTCTTCGTTTAACTTCGATTGGAAAAACCTCCATAAATTAAACCGACTATTCGGTCTAATAGTATCACAGCACAAATACTCCGTCAATTCATTTTGCACAGGCACCCTCTCATTTGCTGTTTCAAAAGGATGTACAAGAGAGTGCCTGGCTACAATTCAGGAAAGAAGAAGTCACATCATACTTACAATCCAACCGATCCAATACGCAAATGGAATTAATAACAACTGTGCCAACAGAGTACCGAATAAACGGGATACGAGCATGCAACCATAAATCTGATTCATGCGATCCAAACGGATCTCGCCACGTAATGATTTGTCACTGAGCAGGGAAATCCGCGGATCAATCAGGATGGTTAACAAAATAGTCGCTATTCCGTTAATTAACCCGGTTGATTGGGATGCAGCTACAGCCTGCCCTGGGTAAAGGTACGCTGCGTATAAGCTGGACAGGACACCTGTGGTATAGATTGCGGTTACCGCTACATTAAGCAGCATTAACCGTCTTGGCATCCCATGTTGTACCAATCGTTTGGCCATCTTCCAGGATGGCGGGGTGATGTAATACGTTGCATTTCTAATCTTGCTTCGCTTCAGCATACCGCGAACCATCGCAGGGATGGAACCGGCTGCTTCAAAATGTACAACCATTCTTGATGAGAGCTTCACCATGGTTGGAAAACACAATATGGCTAATGCCGTTCCAATTGTTGCCGCACCCATTAACCAGTGCAGCTGCGCCGCAAAGTGTGGATTGGTTCCACGTGTTGCAGTATCCACTAGATTACCTACCATCGGACCCTGGGCCATATTCGAGGTTCGAGAAACCAACAACAAGATACCTGCCAATGAAATGGCCAACGCGATTCTGCGGGTGCGTAATCCACCGAGGCGGAGCGCGTATGACAAGCTGTCTGCGGCATGAATCAGCATAGTGAACAGCATAGGGATTGCCAGACTAAGACTAAACATATGTATGTACTCCTTTATATTCCTGTTATTGAACTTATTTCTTTCATGGACAGCATTATACTCCTCTGGCTTGCAAAAGTATAGGAACGAGATCCTTTTATATAAGTTGAACTAAAGAATGTTGACACTGGGACACTCCGATGACAGAACAACCTTCCGATCGCTGTTATCCCCAGATTTTTTGATTCCTTTTAGAAAGGGGTAAATCCGGGGATAAAGGCGAACACTTCGTTTCTTCAGGTTTTTTCTGTCCTCTCCGTTTCGTGTGAATGTTTATTTCAATTTATATAGATCATCGGTACATGCACTTACGACCTCGGATGTTCATCGTTTATCCCTCTCCTCACAGGGTAATATACAAATAATCCATTATTGTACAGGAGGGGTTCATATGCCTTGGAACAAACAGGATTATCCGGTATCCATGAAGAACCTGGAACCACGTGTTAGACATAAAGCAATTGAGATTGCCAATGCTCTGCTCGATGACGGGTATGAGGAAGGACGCTCGATTGCCATAGCGACAGCTAAGGCGGAAGAATGGGATGAAAATCATCCCGCACCGGAAAGTTCGAAATCGGACTCCACATCTTCTTCCGATAATTCCAACCCTAAAAAGTCGTCTTCCACAGATCGTCGTCATTCCGAGCCCGTCTCTTCGTCCAAAAGTCATGACAACATCCATGTCGTGCCTACTGACTCCGGCTGGGCGATCAAAGAAGAAGGAAAGTCTACCTATCTGTCCACATTTGATACTAAGGCAGAAGCTGTAGATAAGGCCAAAGAACTGAGTAGCAAACAAAATATTCGAGCGATTATCCATAATCAGGATGGTCAGATTGCTTCTTCGATCAAGTCTTGAATGAATCGGAAAACAACAAAATCCCTTTTGCTGCTGAAGAGCAGTCAAAAGGGATTTTGTATGAACTTTAACTATCAAGACCTGAATGTGCATACAAGGTTATGGTTGTTCTGAAACGTATGGTTAATTGGATACACCTCTAGCCACCGTAGTCCGTTGTGAAATAGCAGCAGCGTTAACTGCCTTGGCTGCAGCCGATGGCATCGGCAATTTCACAGCCGAAGTTGTAACCACGGTTCCGCGAGCCGGAACACTAACGACGTACGTGATGACTTTGCTGGCAATCCATACGGCCAGAATCGTATATAAAGTTTCTTTTACCGGAAGAAAGAAAAGCGACAATCCCAATACAAAAGCATCGCTGACAAAGAAAACTGTTCCCAGCTTCCATCCCTTCCAGCGGCTAACCAGCACGGCGAGAATATCGTCTCCACCTGTCGCTCCACCGAATCGAAGCACGATCCCAGCGCCTACCCCTGTCAATATACCGGATAGAACTGCCGGAATCCACAGATTTCCGTTAAACGACAATACCAGTGTGGAGTATCGTTCAAAGCCGTCATAGAATAGGGAAAATGCACCGACGCCAAGCAATGCCTGAATCATGAATTTCCAGCCTTTAAGGAACCAAGCCAGGATCATGACCGGAATGTCCAGTAACAACATACCGATAGCAGGTGATAAGCCTGTTGCGTATTTTCCGAGCAGGGCCAGACCAACAAATCCGCCCTCCGATAAATGATTCTGAAAGTTAATGTGATAATAAGCAAAAGCTAAAATAAATGTACCGAGTAGCATAATGGCGAATTTGATCGCCTCTGTTTTAACGTGTTGTAAGGTTAACGATGTTCTCTTCATTCAGGTTCCCTCGCAGTTTGTAGGTTGGTTTTTTATACCGACCGTACCCTGCAAAAGGTAAGCCTGGAAGAAATCATCGTGTACGTCCTTCGAATATTCATTCCAATCCCCTCTTTCGCAGAGTCAGCCGTTTTTTTGAACCGGTTGGTGTACTCTACAAGGGGCGCTATGTGTATGAGAGATCGTAACGTTTCCAGATCGTCCTTGGGGAGATTGTCCTTCGGGAACTCATGGTATCCTGATCCTTTCTGTTCTGTTGTGGTTAGCTGTGCTCAGTTAAACTGAAAAATAACTACAATGCATAAGCTTGAACATTTAATTGTACACTTACACTTGGATTACAGTACCCTCTTTTGATCGCGGTTATCCCCGGATTTTTGGAATTCCATTTTCCCTCTGGGGAAAATCCGGTGATCGCTTATGCTTCCTAAGTTGCTTTCATTCAAAAAGCTTTCAGGCGAACGCTTCGCTTCTACAGATGGGTTCTGCACTCTTCGTTCCTGTGTAAATTGTAAATCCAACTTACAGCAGTTGCAAGTTCATTCAGTTTAAACACCAAAGCTAACTTGCTTGTTCTTCTATTATATAACACCAACGTGACCGGGTCTAAACAGTAGACCCCTCAAAAACAGGCATAAAGCAGCCTTTGGACTGCTCCAGCAGTCATACGGCAACACCAGGATAAGCAATGCTTGCTAATGGTGCAACCTGCTCCTTTATTCTATGACCAAAGCTTCCAAAAATAACTGTCAGTCACCCAACTGTGACAAATTGGGGCCTTTTTTTATTTTCTTGCGCTTTTTAAAGGAATCATTTTCCTTTCACACATACACTATAGCAAACGTAATCGGCTTATTCTTTGTCCAGTTCAGACGTTTCCAGACTTACTCTGCTGTTTATGGTATAATATAACAATTGAATCCCACTACCGTTTAAGCGAGGCGGATTGATGAAAACGTTAAAGCCAAGAGTCTTTATTGGCTGCTCGCTGGAAGCGAAGCCGATTGCAGCCGCAGTACACGAAAACTTACGTTTTTCAGCCGAAGTTACCCCTTGGTATTCCGGGGTTTTTAATCCAAGTAGCTATACCATGGACGATCTGGAAGTAGAGGTCCGTACGACTGACTTTGCCATTTTTATTTTTCATCCGGATGATATATCCAAAATTCGCGGGAAGTACTACGCGTCAGTCCGGGATAATACAATGCTGGAAATGGGTCTGTTTATGGGTCGTCTGGGACGAAAACGTATTTTTTTCATTCTTCCTGAGGATATTACAGACATCAAGGACACAACCAAGGTCGAAGGATTGCGTATGCCCACAGATCTGCTGGGATTAAATCCACTCGTATATGAAATCCGTTCCGACGGAAAGTGGGCACCAGCCGTGTCCGTGGCATGTTCCAAAATCGCAGACAGTATTGAGGAACAAGGACGCTGGAGTGATCCAGAATTGGAGAACATCATTGAGAAGCATAAACGCACTGAGGGAGAAGCGAGGTTACAACTGCTTAAGTTGTTGCGGTTCTTTAGGGAATTGCTGCGTACCCGCAAAGCAGATGCCAAGATGCTGGAGCGAATGAGCGATGCCCTGCGTACTGCCTTTGTCTCTCATCCTCCATTCGCTGTACGTGGCACAGCCATATACCGTACAGATGACAGTGGTTATATTGAGCAATTATGTGGTAATGTTGGAGAACCGGGGAGAAAGTATAACTTGTCCGCTAACGACGACAAACAGCCGGATGATCCCAAGCGCATCCTGGTTATTGATTCTTACCGGGAGAATAAAATCAAGATCAACCTGTATGATGATTACCTTGAGAAAGAGTATCTGCTATGCTATCCTGTAGCCAAGAGGTATGTAATCACCGTTCACATTATTGGACATATTGAAGCGGATGAGGCGGTATTTCAGCAGATTGACCTACAGAATCGTCAACTGTTCAACGCCATCAACGATTTGTTAGGAGGCGAACCGGAATGAAACCGGAAACGAAAAAAATAAGCAAGCGCTGGGGCAGCGAAAAAAAGGTACGCCTCAGTTCTGCGCCCGAATCATCACGACCGGTTCCGGAACCCAAGGAAGAAGATCGTTTCCACAAGCCGGCCGTACCGCTAACTACCATTGGGCCCTCCCTGAAGGGCAAGGAAAGACCTTATAAGGTCATCCTTGAAAAAGAGGCGTTCTACGAAAAACCTCAATATCTTGCTTAATTTCTGAACACATCATCAAACCTGCCGCTGAATCGGCAGTATTCCATAGGCCCCGCCGCCCAAGGCAGGGGCTTTTTTGTTGCTCATTTTCGCTAAAATAAAACTGCTTCTACTCGTTGACCTGGTGCCATCGTGTTGCGGCAAGGCATCCTTGAATCATGATCGCAATTCATTGCTTGTAATTACTTCTGTAGCAGACTGCATTGCATAAGGTTTATTTGGTTTATGGCCTTAGGTTTCCTGCAAAACCCATAAATTATACCTTATTTTGGAGCAGGCTTGTCCCTAAATCCCTAGCCTCACTCACTATCTGTACCTTTAGGAAAATGCGATAATGTGTGCTTCCAATATTTCTCGGTTGTATTGTGTATCTCCATTACATATATTGATTATAATATAGGAACACATGTTCTGTAAATATAAAATTCCAATTAAAGGTTAAGGAAGTGAACATATGACATCCTCAACTTCCGCCCCATCCCCTGCGGATGAAGACCATCGTCTGATCAAAGGTCTGGTTGTGCGCACGCTATTGCTGGATGTACTTGAACGAGATATTCACACACTGGATACGTTGCTGCTGAAGATGCCCGAAGTCTACATTCTGTCGCTGACCCGCATTCAAAACAATGTGCTCAAGGAGATGTTGGCCCTTCGTAAACAGATGAGAACCCGCGGTGTCAAAGTACTGGAAGAGAAACGGGAAGCCGAGGGTATCGAAACTCTGTATATGTGCAGAGGGTATTGGCAACGGTTCTATATGCTGTGGACATTCGCACGCAATGAAGTCAAAAAAGAACTCAGTCGGCATCTGCAGATGGACTTGGCGCAGACTTGATACAACTCTGACAATATAGAACCCATTCCCAGCAAAACAAGTTGACCACGGAAGGTTACGTTCATTAAGATGGAATAGAGATATCCAACCATTCCAATAAGGCATGATATAGTTTCAACCGGATATACTCTCAACGTCTTATCAATCAAGGAGCTGTACTTCATGGATTTGAATACACATTCGATTAAACAAACACCCGCACATACAGGCATTGCCGCAGATGTAACAGAACTGATCGGCCAGACACCTGCCGTTAAACTAAACCGACTCACAGGAAGCGACTCCGCTGACGTATATGTGAAGCTGGAATACTTCAACCCAAGTGGCAGCGTCAAAGACCGTGCCGCCTACAACCTGATCGTTCAGGCTGAACTTGCGGGACACTTGCTCCCTGGTGCTACCATTATTGAACCGACGAGCGGCAATACCGGGATTGGTCTTGCGATGAATGCCGCCGCCAAAGGATATAAAGCCATTCTGATTATGCCGGACAATATGTCCAAGGAACGCATCAACATTCTGAAAGCCTACGGCGCAGATGTGGTGCTCACTCCCGCTGCGGAGCGGATGCCTGGTGCAATTCGCAAAGCGAAAGAACTTCAAGCAGACATTCCAGGAAGTTTCATTCCGCAGCAATTCGAAAATCAGGCGAACCCGGACATTCACCGGATCACGACGGCTCCCGAGATTATGCAGCAGATGGAAGGCAGGCTGGATGCTTTCATCGCGACGGCGGGAACCGGCGGAACCATTACTGGCACTGGGGAAGAACTGCGCAAGCAGTTACCCGATATCCGCATCTATGCGGTGGAGCCCAAAGGTTCTCCGGTGTTGTCCGGTGGCGAGCCCGGACCACACAAGCTCGTCGGTACAAGTCCGGGGTTCATTCCGGACATCCTGAATACCGACGTGTGGGATGCCATCATCCAGGTGTCCGATGAGGACGCACTGGATACGATGCGGCAGCTTGCTGCCCGGGAAGGGCTTTTGCTCGGCCCTTCCTCCGGGGCTTCGGTGTGGGCCTCCCTTCGCATTGCGAAGGAACTGGGGCCGGGGCACCGCGTGCTCTGCATTGCGCCGGATACCGGGGAACGGTATCTGAGCATGGGTATTTTTTAACACAGCAAAAATCTGTACACATCACAAAGGGGCTTCCATCTCCCATAAGTCATGAGCATGACAGAGGCCCTCCCTTATTAGCGCTCATTGGTCATTGGTTCAAATGAACCTGACACACGCTATTCGCTCCTATTTGCGCAGGTCTGACGTGTAACGAATCACAGCGACGTTTATTCCTCCAAATTCGGTCGATTTACAGGCTTAAAAGCTATTTTCGGCGGGATAACGTTACTGAGATTCGTTAGAATTTACATCTCTTCATTATCACTCTAATATGGTGCGGTAGGTTCGGTAGAATGTTGGAGCGATTGGTAGCGAGGAGCGAGGGAAAATCCCATGAAAAAAGGGAAGCGAAGTACATTGAAGGAACCATCAAAATAAAAAAATAAGCTCATGCTCACATACGGATGGTGAATCCGCAGAGAACAAGAACTTATTTTGGTAAGAAACCTTATCATCAAAAATAAAGCAAGAATATTTAACGTAAGCTGGTTAGTGTGTCAGGGTTGTCCATTCCACACCTTCAGGAAGCAGGGCCGCAATGCGGTCTTTGGCTTCCTTTTTGGTATACAGCGATTCATCGAGAATGACCGCGGAACCGGAATCCGTGCTTGTCCGAATCAGACGTCCGAGACCTTGCTTCACACGCAAGAGCATATACGGAAGATCGATCTCTTCGTATGGTGCTGCTGACGCACTACGTTTTGCATTGAAGACAGGGTCCTGTGGTGGATACGGAAGCGACCAGATCATGACATTGGATAATGACGGACCCGGAACGTCCAGTCCTTCCCACAGATTAACGGAGCACAGCACACTCTCCTCATCCTGCTGGAACGCCGCGATCAGATCACTGATCTCCCGGTCGCCCTCATACATAAAGCGCAAACCTTCTGCTTCAGGTACATGAACGATGTCCTGCTTGAATGCGCGTAGTTCTTCCATCGTACGGAACAGAACCAACGCACGTCCTCCACTCTCCTGAAGTAACGACACCGCATCACGCATGCGATTTTCGTTCTCCGGGTGACCCGGTATAGCTTCATCGGTAATTTTCATCTTCATTTTGTCCGCATAATCATACGGGGAAGCCACCGAGAATGATACAAAATCATCAATGCCCAGGCTGTCCGCCACATAACGGAATGAACTGTCCACAGATAACGTCGCAGAGGAGAACACGATTGGAATACCTGTGTTGAACACACGCTCGTTCAGCATTTCCTTCACGGTGCGCGGCATGATCGATAAGGTCGTCTCATCCTCGCTCTCTTCCGCCCAACAGATGTAACCATCTTCCTTGCGGAACAAGGCAAGCGCAGACTGAATCATATCGAGATGTTCTTCCACGACACGCATCTGGTAACCATCCAGCGAGAACAATCCGCTCTCAAATACCAATTCTTCGCCGATTGCATCCAGCACACTCGTCAGACGTTCAATCTCACGTAGCAGTGGCGGCTCTACCCGAACTTCTTTCCGTTCCGAACCAGGGATCGCGACCGTATACGTATCCAGCAACGCAAACAGTCGCTCACTGCTCTCAATCGCTTCATCCACACACTCCGCGAGGGATTCACGAATCTCTCCTTCTAACAGGCGAGTGACGAGTTCCTCAAAGATGCGGTGTTTCAGCTTGTAGCTCAGTGCGTTCAGGGCTGCTTCTTCCAGCAAATGTCCTTCATCAAATACAACTGAGCTGTGATCAGGCAGGAGTGGCAATTGTCCCTCGCGTTTGCGCGCATCATAGGTCCACACATGCTCCATGTAATAATCATGGGAACAGATGATGATGTCTTTGGAACGACGGTAATGGTCACGCGACAGCGTCAGGCCGCAGCGTTGTCTTTTAGGACAAACAAAACAATCTTGGAACGGGTCCCAGTTAATTTTGTTCCACTGACGATCATTCAGATGTGGATACTGTTTGCGGTCACCATACGGATGGAAGGCCTGAAGTGTACCCGGTGTGTTCACAAAATCCGGAAGGCTCTCATGCACTTCTTCAATAACAGGGGCATCCTCATCCGCAAATCGCATCGCACTTAGTTTGTTCAGACAGACGTATTGATCCGGTGATTTGCCCAGACGTGCGTCCACTTCCAAGTCCAGATGTGCAGCCAGCTTCGCAATATCTCCACCGGGCTTCACAAGCTGTTCAATCAAGGACTCATCGGCACAGGCGATCACTGCCGGTTTGCCCGTATAACGTGCATAACAGACCGCGTAGAGCAGATAGACTAACGTCTTGCCTGTTCCGACACCGGCCTCCGCCATAATGGTCTTTTTATCTCCATAGGCCCGTTCGAGCTGGTACGCCATAAAAATCTGTTCATCCCGTACCTCGAAGCCGAACTCTGGCAAAATATCGTAAAAAACATCGGCAACCCATTCCCCGAGACGGGATACAAAAGGTTCAGCCGGATCATATGCAAAAGGATAACGTTGTGTAGACAATCCTAGGTCAGCCTCCATTCTTAGACGCGGTCCTCTTTCATTTTCCGTTCAAAAAAGGCCGCAGGGCAAAAGTTAATTATCTCACGCGATGAAGCGGGTGACAAGCTTTTTTTACGAGATTATTTGCGAGGTTTAATGTATAGAACCAATTTTCAGGGAAAATATATACAGGAATCCACTTTAAGGAAAGGCGGTGCTCCACTCCATGAATCATCAGTCTTCACAATCAGAGCATTCCTCAGACAAAGACCCTGAGACATTAACGGATCGACAAGGTCATCCCATTACGGACAACCAGAATGTACGAACCGTTGGCAGCCGGGGACCGACTACGCTGGAGAACTATCATTTTCTCGAAAAAATTACTCACTTCGACCGTGAACGTATTCCGGAACGTGTGGTCCATGCCCGTGGTGCTGGTGCTCATGGCGTATTTGAAGCGTATGGAACGGCCGGGGATGAACCGGTATCGAAGTACACACGTGCACGTCTATTTCAGGAAAAAGGCAAACTAACGCCCGTGTTCGTTCGCTTCTCTACCGTTATACATGGTGGACATTCACCGGAGACCCTGCGGGACCCGCGCGGATTTGCTGTAAAATTCTATACCGAAGATGGCAACTGGGATCTGGTGGGTAACAATCTGAAAATCTTTTTCATTCGTGACCCGCTCAAATTCCCGGATATGGTACACGCCTTCAAGCCAGACCCGTTGACCAATGCACAGGATATGGAGCGGTTTTTCGACTTTGTATCGCTAAGTCCTGAAGCTACCCATATGGTGACATTCCTCTTCTCTCCATGGGGCATTCCAGCGAATTATCGGCAGATGCAAGGGTCGGGTGTTAATACATACAAATGGATCAATCAGGAAGGCACGGGCGTACTCATCAAATACCACTGGGAACCGCTCAATCAAGGGATACGCAACCTGCTGCAAAAAGACGCGAGCGAGATTCAAGGACAGAACTTCAATCATGCGACATTGGACCTGTATCACGCTATTGAAAAAGGGGAGTATCCCGAATGGGAGCTGTGCGTTCAAGTGATGGAGGACGGCGAGCATCCGGAGTTGGATTTTGACCCGCTGGACCCGACCAAGTTGTGGCCGCAGGAGCAGTTTCCTTTTCTACCTGTTGGCAAAATGACGCTGAATCGTAATCCCGAGGATTATTTCAATGAAGTGGAGCAAGCAGCGTTTGGCACAGGTGTCCTGGTGGACGGGCTGGATTTCTCAGATGACAAACTGTTGCAAGGGCGCACCTTCTCCTATTCGGATACCCAGCGTCACCGGGTGGGTGCGAACTATCTGCAATTGCCTGTAAATGCACCGAAGAACCGGGTTGCAACGAATCAGAGCGGCGGGCAGATGCAGTATCAGGTGGATCGTGCACCGGGTCAGAATCCACATGTGAACTACGAACCTTCTTCGCTTGGTGGCTTAAAGGAAGCACCCCCTCGTGGCAAGGAGCATGAACCACTGGTGGAGGGCCGACTTGTCCGCGAGAAGATTGAGCGCACCAATGACTTTGGACAAGCGGGTGATACGTACCGGGCGTTCGAAGATTGGGAGAGGGATGAGCTAATCAGCAACATGGTCGGCGCGTTGGCACAATGCAAACCGGATATCCGGGAGCGCATGATCTCTTACTTCACCCAAGCAGATGCGGATTACGGTCGGCGCGTCTCTGAAGGGTTGGCCTCTGTGCCAACCGATGATAGTGCGACGGTCCAACCGAAACATGAACCAAGCGTGGAGCAAGCTGAGAAACGCAGTCGTGAGACGGACGGATATTAAAATAGCTGGACAGCGTTTAGACTGATAAGTCTGACACCGTTAGTACATTCGAGTATGTTGAGTAAGCAGATTACGTTCTGAATTAAACATAGCCCTGATCGTCAAGTTGCCAGTTGCAGCTGCTATCAGGGCTTTTTCATGACTAGTTTGAGTATAATCTTCACTTCAGGATGTAGGCTTCTATTTATTTTAGGTTGAATGAAGTTCATAGGAGTGGATCATAAGTAAAACTGGTACTCTGAGGATGGAAAAGCGTACTTCTCTACGTTCATTTCAGATGATTCTTCGTTAAATGAGAGCTATCACCCAATGGAAAGATTACATAATTCACGTGATATTACAGGCATTGGAAGCTTGCAGGCCTGACCTGCCTGCATGTACCTCCATCTGATCAGATGATTATTGATGATAACGCTTACAACATTTACCATAAAGCTGTGTCCTAGAGATTACATCTAACCAGCCGGCATGATCTATCTCATAGGTAACGGTCTGGTACACGGCTACCACATGCTCTTCATTCTATTCCCAATTAACCAAGGAGGTCTACGTAATGAAATTATTCCCATCCACATCTACTCATGTATCTGCACGATCTGCACGTTCTCTGAAAGAACGCTCCCTCAAATCCAAAATGGCCCATATCTGTCTGAGCGCCGCGTTCCCTCTATTATTGATTGGTGGTGGATCGGTTGGTGCTGAAGAGCTGATCGAGAGCAGCTTGCAAAATCCCTCTGAATCGGTGGCGACTTCGAATATCGCACTTGCTGCGGGTGATCTGTATGTGTCTCCTAACGGTTCAGCCAGCAATCCGGGTACGATCAACAGTCCAACGTCACTCGCTAACGCATTGACCCAGATCGCCCCAGGCAAGACCATCTATCTACGCGGCGGCAACTACACCTTCTCCCAGACCATTACCATTGAACGTGGCAACAGCGGCACATCGAGCCAACGTAAAAACCTGGTGGCGTATGGATCGGAAAAACCGGTCTTTGATTTCTCAGCCCAGGCCTTCGCTTCCACCAATCGTGGACTGCAAATGTTCGGAGACTACTGGTTCGTCAAAGGGCTTGAGGTGAAGGGTGCGGGCGATAACGGCATCTTCATCGGAGGCAGTTACAACCGTCTGGAGCAGATCGAAGCCCATCACAACCGGGATACGGGTATTCAGATGGGACGTTATGCTTCCACAGCCGCCAAGAGTGAATGGCCTGCATATAATGAAGTGATTCGTTCCTACTCCCACAATAACTATGACCCGGATGACGGCGAGGATGCAGACGGTTTTGCGGCCAAACTGACCGTAGGCCCGGGCAATGTCTTCGACGGTTGTATTGCGGCCTATAACGTGGACGATGGCTGGGATCTGTATAGCAAAACGGACACAGGCGCCATCGGCGCGGTTACGATCCGCAACAGCATCGCCTACGCCAATGGCGCAACCGCAGACGGCACTTCTACCTCCAACAGCGATGGTAACGGCTTCAAGCTGGGCGGCGAGAAGATTGCAGTGAATCATATCGTTGAGAACAGCATTGCGTTTAATAACAAAAAGCATGGCTTCACCTACAACAGCAATCCCGGTTCGATCCAGATGAAAAACAACACCTCCTGGAACAATGGGCAAAGCAACTTTGCCTTTGATGTAGGCACCCACATCTTCACCAACAACCTGTCCTTCCAAGGCGGCGCCAGCGACAAAACAAGCGGAACCGACGTCAGCAGCACCAACGTCTGGTGGAAGAACAAAAAAAGCGAGAACGCCAAAGGCCTGCTCGCCAGCGCAGCCGACTTTGTCTCCCTCGTGCCTTCGGTAACACGTAGCGCGGACGGAACGCCTGTCCTGGGCAATTTCCTCAAGCTTGCGGGTGGCAGTGATCTGATTGGCTCGGGTACGCCAGTGGGTAAGAATATAGGTGCGCGGTAAGTGGTAGATAATAAGATAAAAGAATAATTTAATAGCAAAGTCCCCTCTCCCATTCCAGCCTGATCGGTGGTAATGGAGGAGGGGATTTTTGAATTGCTGTGCATTGTCTGCCGCTGGCTTATGAAGTAGGTAAATACTCACGGTTTAGCTAAAACCTCAATGATGAGTCTGCCGCCTGTGCGAAAACCTTGCTCAAACGCTGCTTCCACATACATAGATGTGGATTGTCCGATTAAGTCGATCAGTTGCTCCAAAGCATCGTATTCTGTATCTGTGAGATTTGTTTTGTAGTTTTGCATCATGTCCGATATTTGACGATTGATCTCTTGATACTCAGCCTGCTCAGGATGAATCGACTCGTCCAACCGCAGATTCCCGTGAAACAAATCTTCGATCAGGTTTGACATGTTATCCTTCATGGTAAGGTCACCTCAGGAAAATTGTACATCAAGGGATGAGGTGAAATGCGGATTTAGCGGGAAAACCGCTAGTGTTTTTTGTGTTAAGAGGAAAATACATACCTTTATCTCATCTAACCTGCATCAAACAATATTATAAGGCCAAATCTGTCTAGGGTAATTGCTCACCAAGCTTATTGTAGAATCATGTATAATATTGTAAAGTAGAATTGTGTAATAGTAATTTCAACCTAAGAGCTATACTATTATCCTAGTGCATGAGCACTAGAACGGGGGTTATATGAAAAAACATATTTCCGAACTTCTTAACCATGCTAGAACTGGACATTCTCATTTTGAATTCGTGGATATCAATGTATTAGATGATCAAAAATTGTTTATCGACCCTTGTTTAATAGAAATTCAACAAGGACCTTGGTACAGCAACGCAACCAAATTGTTGGATGATTTTTTCAATAAATTTTATGAAGCGTATCGTAACAATGATACACCTAAAAAACTAGAGTTACTATCCTGCGCAAGAGAAATTAATTTTACAAAATTAGGTTATGGTAAGGGAGATAATGGTCACGGAAATACAGCAGAAGGTCTGCTAGTAACTTTTAAAAATCTGGAAAATTTGACTGTGAGTGTACCCTCTATTGCAAAAGCGATGGATTTACCTGTTACTATACCAGGTTTTAATGAAGATGGTCTTTCAGATATGATAACTAATATTCTGCATCTCCAAATGAATACATTTACTCTAGAACAACTAGCTATTAGAAATGTTCAGCCAAATTCAGAAGACACCTTTGATACGTGGAATTTCGTCTCATCATCATGGGAAAAAGTAACAGCCCCTTGCTATCGTTATGAAAATAACAAGATTCTATTAACTCCAAAAAATATCGTTAGAAAAAAGTATCACTTTGGTGCGAATCAATTTTTAATGCGTGTAATTCTAGAAAGGGCTAAAAAAGAAACCGCATATATTAACCCAAAAGGGAAAATTCGTTATCGGACCACCAAGAAAGAACTCAGATTTGCAATACCAAAAGAAGATCGTAACTGGAAATATAAATATATTAATGAAGAGTCAGAACGGGACCAGTCTTTTTTAACTGATTACCATGATGCCATCCCTTACTTGTACAGTAATAAAGCAATGACTGATGCAGAATTAGACAAATTTATTTACTAGTCAGAACTAAAGAACTAAGATGTAATGTCTAGTCTAAAACTGAAACAAAGGCTATTACCTAATGATTGATGGATTAAGAAACAACAGCCCCCACTGCTGAATACAGCTGTCGAGGGCTATTGTTTCTTATAGTGATAGCGAAGGTTCAAGCATTTCCATTAGTTAAGACCAATGCTTGACAAAGATCAACACAAAATAATTCTTGAATGCTTGTCAAGAGATTACATTATTAAATATTCTTTGTTAGTTGTATTTTAACTTTTCATCACATTATTATCTCTTATAAGCTAGTCAGTAGGCTTCTTATAGCACCAGTCCGGGTCATATGATAAAGATTTCAGTTTTTGTATGTCCTCCCGGCTGTTACCCAATCATTGTCCGCTAAGCTTCCTTTACTTAAAAGTGAATTAACCAGTTTCACAAAAACTTAATTTCATTAAATTCAATATTTTTAAGATATTCAAAAAAAAAAGGATTTAGAACAAAATGAAATTTGGTGCAGATTATAGTTTACATAAGCAGATTCGTAGTATTTAGCATTCAAGTTGATTGGAGGAAGATCATGAATATAGTAATTGAGAAGTTAAAAGTCACAGATATTGAAGACTTGTATGAATTCGAAATTGAAAACAGAATTTTTTTCGAGGAAATGGTACCGTCTCGAGGAGATGATTATTACATACCTGAGGTTTTTAAAGTAAGGAATGAATCTCTACTTGATGAACAAGTCAAAGGACTCTCCTTTTTTTATTTAATAAAAGACGAAAATAACTCGATTCTTGGAAGAATAAATTTAGTTGATATTGATGATTCCGATAAAATAGGATTTCTTGGCTATAGAGTGGGACAAATCCACACTGGAAAAGGTGTTGCTAAAAAAGCATTAAAATTATTACTCAATACAATAGTTGATTTAGATATAAAAGAAGTTAAGGCAAAAACAACCACCAACAATATAGCATCTCAAAAAGTTTTAGAGCAAAACAGATTCGAGCATATTGAAACTAGTGATAAAGAATTTGAAATGAATGGGCAAATGTTAAAATTCATTACTTATAAATGGACAAATAAATCATTATTCTAATCACCAATCGGACGCGACTGTTTAAGCTGAAGATCATAAGCCAAATTCCTCGTTTAAGATACTGAGGGGTTAGGCTTTTTTTGTCTTTTAAGATCTATTTTTGATAAGTAATAGAATTAATTTATAAACTTGACTCGTGCGGATGATTAGGTGTACTATATGTTTGTATAAATGGAATATATTACAATTTAAATATTTATTTTGGAATCTTATATTTTCAAGATGGGTATCAGGTCTTACCATAAATAAGATATCAATGCGTATAAATGAGTTTTACATTTTGTCTGCAACACATAATCATTGGCAGGCATTCATTTTACATATACATTCCTACTTCATAGAGTTTTCTAGCCTGTAGAGTTCTACCTCCTTAATTTCTTTTTCAGTAAAGAAAAAAGGGAAGAACCATTTTCATAAGAGAGGAGGGCAAGAGGCTTTAAGCTGCAAGCAGGTCTATTTGTCGTAACCGCATGTTTTTGTAAAAGAATACCCATATCAAGAAAGGTGGAATTTATTGCTATGAGAAAATTGATTAGTTTAGCTCTTATTCTTGTTCTAATGCTTTCATTTAATGTAGCTGCCTATGCAGACGGTGATGTGACTCAAGCCAAACCTATGACAAAGGAAGAAATTATTAATTCCAAAGAATTCCGTGAAGCTGTGAAAGCGGCT
This sequence comes from Paenibacillus sp. FSL M7-1414, assembly GCF_038003195.1. Taxonomy (NCBI): domain Bacteria; kingdom Bacillati; phylum Bacillota; class Bacilli; order Caryophanales; family Paenibacillaceae; genus Paenibacillus; species Paenibacillus sp. FSL M7-1414. The sequence continues at coordinate 4,556,138 of NZ_JBBOOS010000001.1, forward strand.
AAGGCTGAATTTGAATCGCAGAAGGCAGATAATGCGGGTGGTCCAGTTCTGTTTGCGCCTGCTCCGAAAGTATCTCACATTAATGTATATGGTGTCGTATCTCCGAATGGCGGCCAAGAAATTTACGGCTTCAATAACAACCCGCTCTCCACGACCAATGATCATGGTGGGGCTTGGATTCAGTGTATTACTTTCCAGATCGGTTATGACAGCAGTCACTACGGCACACTCGCCGGCAATACAATGACTAACAACTGGTCTGAAGCTATTGATCTGGACGGTGACCGTGTCGTAGATGCTTGGGCCTATTCTTGGGTTTATGAAGCGCCTACTACAGGCGGACAATTTGTAGGAACGGTCTATTCCATTAATATTCCAACACAGTGGACCGCTTGGATTAATGTTCGTTAACAGGAAGGATGTAATATGAATATTGGAGGAATTGGCTATCCTGGTTCTATCCTGAGGAATACGGGAAATAAGCCCAAAAGCTCATCAGCTTTGGACATGGATTTAATTCTTGATCAGGCGCAGGGATATACATCCCCTGCGTCTTTTCTCATTGTGACCTTAAAGGGCCGACTTTGTATAGGAACCCACCGTTGCACAGCAGGCTACTTGCCCTCTGCTTGTATGAATACATAAGTACTCTCGTCGGATCTTTCTTCTGAAAAAGCGAAATTCAACCGATCAAAGTTTCTTACATCTTCCACATCTGTAATCTTACGCTCTGCCAGGTACCGTACCATCTCACCTCTGGCCATCTTGGCCCAGGTTGCCTTTTCAACAAGCTTCCCATTGACCATTTGTCCGAATACACATGTAATGAACCGGGTTTCCTCACTCAGAAAAGGCAAAATATTTTTGCTATACTCTTTGGAAGCCAGATTTAGGATGTAGTTGCTTTCTGATTGAAGCTGATCTGCGAGTTTGCTACCCCAGAATTGATAGAGCGATTTGAAGCCTGGACCTTGCAACTTGCCCTGCATCTCCAACCGATAAGGGGTAACCCCCTCCAAAGGCCGTAACATGCCATAAAAACCGGATAATATGCGTAAATGCTGCTGAAGATACGCCAGTTCCTCATTTTGAAAAACACCTGGAGCCATATACTGATACTGAATGCCCTCATAGGCATAGATTGCTGGTGTCAGATTTGCTTTTATATTCATATTCTGAATCCGCTCCACGTTCTGTTCGGCGATTGCATCGTTACACTTCCACATCGCTTTGAGTTCGTCATAGGATAACTTTTGAAGCAGACTCAATAGCTGTTCTGACTCGTTTATAAACTGCGGTATCTGTGCGATAGCCATAAGATCGGTATCAATCTTCATCTTTTTAGCTGGTGATATGATAATTCTCATCGTGCTGATCCATCCTTAATCTACCGTTGTTTTTGTCGTTATCCATTGTACAGGATTGGACAGACGAATCCAATGCTATGGTTTAACTAAATCCCTCATAGTACCTCTGAAAAGACTCAAAATGAACAAGTCAGCCCACGATTGGACCGGCTTGTTCATTAGAATTCAACACATTCAATTGGTGAGAAAGCAAGGGATGCATTTCAAACCGCTATTAGGGAGATACGCTCCCCCCGCCGCTATTTTGCTCAGTTTTTGTAGTCGGCAATTGAATCATTGGCGTATTTGACCCACTTACATATGGAAGGGCTCCATCCCATTTCTTGATGGTTTCATATTCAACGAGTTGACTCGATAATGATTGTTGAAGCTCTTTATTTGCTTTAGCCTGACCTTCTGCTTCGATCAATAGTTTGTCTGCATTACCTTGCGCTTCCACGCGCTTACGATCTGCTTCTTTCTTGGCGATCTCAAGTTCAGTCGTTTTACGTTCAAGTTCTTGAGAAGCTTCGACACGCTTATCGATTGCTTCCTGAGTCTTGGCGTCAGGTTGAGGAACACCTACGGTAACGTTGGATACAATAAAGCCTAACTCTTTAACGTCATCAGAAAAACGTTGTTGCACGTCTACTCCTGCTTCGGATGACTTTTCACCATACACATCAATGACTGTAAATTTAGAAATACCCTTACGAGCTGCGTCACGGAAACGTGTTTTGAGATATGTATCCTCAATTTCTTGAATGCTAATTGGCCCAAATGTATTAAAGATAGAAGATACTTTACTTGGTTCTACTTGGTAGTTGTAAGCAAAATCGATTGTGATGTTTTTCCCGTCAGAAGTAGCAATCTGAATATCTCTGTATTCCACCGTTTGAATTCGGATCGGATATTTCGTCACTTTATCAAACGCTCCAACGAGTTTCCACCCTTGACTCAGTGTGCTATCTTTTACGCCTCCATTTGGTGAATAAACGACACCAACATATCCATTAGGAATTCGTGTTAAAAAGAAGGTCACCATTAGCACTCCCACTATAATAACTAATGCAACCGCAATTGCCCCTACCCTAAACGTCTTTGAATTTTTCATCACCATTCTCCTCTTGTTTGAATTTATTGTATTTCTTCAAAATTCTACTACCTATTTTATTGAATAGCGGGAACATTAATGCCCATAGAATAAATGCTAGGATAAAAATTAAAATGATTCCCCCAATAAATGGCATATTTGTCCTCCCCTCTATGGATGTAACCGAGTACAAATTTATAAATGGTAACTAATTATATCCTCCTTTATATATACTTTGTAAATTCGTATTAGGTTTCAAGGATATTCCGCGCTTGAACTACTATTAGGTAAAGTAGAGAAGAGAAAGGTGGATGAATGGGCGTCCAGTAACCAGTTATTCCTATCAAGAAAGTGATCATCAATTCATCGGCGTATTATTGATTGATTAGGCCATAGTTGCACCCATTGCTTTTCTCTGTAGGTGTATACAACTTCCTGTGGATTGTCCTTTAATTTGACGACTACAGGATACTGTGACATTTTACTGCGACGAGCAGCGATGCTAATGATATCATCTTCATCCATACTCTTTTCAACGATTAAATACGTTTCTTAAACCATCTTCAAGCTCCTTCATATCCTTTTTATATGAGCCGTACCATGTGAAAGAAGCTATGACAACTAATATAAGTACAATCAGTGATCCTTTTAGAAACTTCAATTCTATCGGCCAAAAAGAAAAAACCTTAAGGACATTGCCCCAAGGTTTAAGCGTAGGAAATTATACATGTTCATTATAAGAAATAGACTCAAATAATTGACCAAATACAGGTATTAGTTTAGTTACATACCAATTTACGTCAGTTATTTTGTTATAACTTTCTACATCAAGGACTTTTCGATTGATATCAGGACTCATAAGTATGGTACCATTCTCTTCAATTAAAAATGTTCCCCCTACATCAGTATCTTTCCAAGTCATTGCCACTCCAATTAATTCTCTTTGATTATCCTTTATGACTAAAATCTTTAGTAACTCCTCTAGAGGAATTGATTCACACTGCCAATTAAAGTTATCATCGTCTCCAATTGGTAGATAAGTTACTTTTCCTTGATCGTTATAAGACCAACCGAAATCTTCGAGTTTGCGAAGAATAGTCATTCTTGAGATTTGCTTTGATAAACTTATTTCAATGGATATTGAAACAGTCATGCAAAATCCCCCTTATCTTTAATCTAAAAATTCCTTGAATCCAATCCCTTTTTTAGTTAGCCAATCTTTGATCTGCTGAGGTATTTTCGTGTTTGAATACAAGTAATTTATAAACTGCGGCATCTGCGCGATAGCCATAAGATCGGTGTCGATCTTCATCTTTTTAGCTGGTGATATGATAATTCTCATCGTGCTAATCCATCCTTAATCTCCGTTTTTTTTGTCGTTATCCATTGTTCAGGATTGGACAGGCGAATCCAATGGTGAAGCATAATATCTTCTTTTGTCTTAGTAAGTATGATTGCTTTATTCATTCGGATCAGGCATCAGCTGAATCCATTCATCTGTATAGTTGTAGATATATTCCTGGGGATTGTCCTTGAATTTGACGACAACAGGATACATCGGCATTTTGCTGCGACGAGCGGTGATGCTTATAATCGTATTCCCATCTATTCCTTTCTCGGCGGTTAAATATGTTCTCAATTCATCCTCCAGCTTCTTCATGTCACTCTTATAAGAGCCATACCATGAAAAAGAAGCAATGACCACTACTACCATTATAACTAATGAGGTCTTTAGCAACTTCATTTTACTCACCCTAACTTTAATTTATATTCTAATGATCCGAAATTCACCAAACTGATTGAACCCGCTTATTTGGAATAGGCCCTTGCTACTAGATCAGATCAAAACTTGTCAATATGTTATTACCTGAAGTTGGGTCGATATTCTCATGAGTCACCATGATCTGTTTTGTTATGATTATAAATAAAATGCATTTAAATTAATAGGGTCTAAGAGAAAGGGTGTCGCTTCTTATGTTTATTGTTCAACTACTGCTCGCTCTCGCACTTTTGGGCGGTTCAGACAGCTCCACTGATGCCACATCTACACAACTGGAATTCATCCGTTACAGCCTCACCCTGCTTATTCTGAACTTGTCTTGGAATCCGGTTTAAAGCCTTTCCGTTCTGAACTAACATACAAAGGACTTAAACCAGACTATAATCAATTTGAGCAGGCCGCTAAAATTCTTCAGGACAAGCTTTTGGAAAGCGCACTACCACCACTTCTATCCAAATCCGGAGATACAGGTACATTTGATTACGGCGGACAATTAAAATTGTTAAAAACTGTCCCTCTGAAGCAAAGTATTGAATTAGGGCCTTTAACTATTCATATGATGGATGCTCAATTATTAGAGGTTAGTGATATTCCAGATGATACCCGTAAAAACATTTCTATTCTGAATCAAGAAGATATCGGTCCTGATATAACTTATATCAAAATCATCTACAGTGTGGAAAATACAACGGATCAAAATATCGGATTTTACGGTTTGAATTCCATCCATCCAAACACAGGTAAACCTATCTCAGCAGATCGTAATTTTATGAGAAAACCCTATGTTTATCATCAATATGACGGCGTAGTCATAGATAACATGGGCTATGGTTTAGTATATACAGATGACCCCGGCCAGCTGGAATCCATTGAATTGGTTTTCAATAGAATCTATGACTATGACACTGGAGAAACCATTGTAGAGCCTACTTCATTAAATATCCCTTTCACGTTCCAGAAGTAATATTAAACTTATATTTGCTTCAATTTTAAGATACCATTTTTCCACGATATAATAATTATTAAACCCCGGCCATGTACCTGCAGATGAGCAGCATACAGCCGGGGTTCCTTGTTGTATTAAGAAAATACATTTGTTCTATCTATAAACTCAAACTATCTTTATCTCGTAAAATCATGCTGCCCAATGGTCAGCAGTGTCGGCCTGCTCTTACTCCACACCGAAGTGGCAATCTTCGGATTGTAATAATACAGTGCTCCGTTCGTCGGATCAGCCCCATTCAATGCCTTGCGAGCAGCTCTGTAAGAGGTCTGGGTTGGCTTGGTATTAAACTGCCCATCATCTATAGCCGTGAATTGCCCTTTCTGAAAAATAACCTTCGAAATAGACGACGGGAATTCACTCGAATGTACCCGATTCAACACAACCGCTCCTACAGCGACTTGCCCTTCAAAAGACTCCCCGCGCGCTTCACCGTGGATCAGCTTCGCCAACTGGCGCAGCGTCTCGCCCTCGGCTTTGGCCTTTTTGTTCAGCCTATTCAGCGTCGCTGGACCTGCAACGCCGTCTGCACTCAGTCCCTGCGCCTGCTGGAACTTGCGGACAGCACCTTTGGTGATGGTACCGTAATATCCAGTCATTCCAGCATCGAAGTAGCCCAGATCGCTTAATTGCTCCTGCAATTGCAGCACATGCTCGCTACGAACGCCCTGTTCCAGCTTCTGTGCTCCCGCAGAAGGAGCTGCCACGGTCAAGCCCAGAGTCAATGCGCAGGCACCGAGAAGCATACTGACCCGCCCTGCTCTTTTGCCAGCCGTGTTCCCCTTCCCATGAGTGACTTTCCGACTGACAGTGATAGGCTCCATGTTGTCAGCAATCGTTAACAGATCTAACCCCTCATTCGTGCTATCAACTGTAGTGCGTTCATTACTGTTCATATGGCTAACCACCTTCATCTCTTTCATCTCACTCACGCTATCTAATTCAATTATCATATTCTTTTCATTCATTTCATTCGGTTGATCCATTCCAATATTGTTCTTCATCATTCCATTAACCTCCACTTTTCTGAATCCAGATCCCACATCTTTCTCCTGAATCCTCACGGTTGGACATCCCGAGTGTCATTATAGGATATAGAAAAAATGAAGTCTATCGGACTGATGACGCAGTGAAAAAACCGATGCTGAACATAACAAAAAGAGGCATGAGCCCATGGTCACACCATGGTCATGCCCCTTCTTGTATCAACCATATACCGCTTGTCCAACCCGTTATTTCCGTAGGCAGGCAGACCCGTACAAAAGTTGCGTTGTATTTATTGACAATTACTCAGCAAGTTCCTGACCCTTCGTTTCCCGGCCCCAGAACAGTACAGCCGCTGCGCCAATGAGGATTGTCACGAAGAAAATCGTGAAAATCAGGCTGATTGCCACTTCACGCTGAACAAGCATGCCGACCATTAATGGAGCAATCACCCCACCGATTCGGCCAACCGATGTGGCAAGTCCAACACCTGTCGAACGAACGGAAGTCGGATACAATTCCGGGCTGTAGGCGTACAGACCACCCCAAGCTCCCAGATTGAAGAAGGAAAGACAGATTCCTGCGGTCAGGATCGTGGCTTCCGTTGTAGCCAATCCAAACGCAATCGCACTGAATGCAGTCAAGGTAAGGTACACAACCAGTACGAACTTGCGCCCGTAACGTTCAATGAAGTACGCCGCGGTGAAGTAACCTGGCAACTGTGCGATCGTCATGATCAGCACGTATTGGAAGCTTTTAACCAACGTGAATCCTTTTGCCATTACAACCGAAGGCAGCCACAGGAACATACCATAATAAGAGAAAATGACGGTAAACCACAAAATCCAGAGCATCAACGTTGTACGGCGATGTGGTGCTGACCAGACGGTAGCCACTTTTTCGCGGAACGTGATTTTATGAAGCTTGGTATGATTCTTGTACCGTGGCGGGTCCTGAATGGCACGACGCAGATACAGTGCATAGAACGCCGGAAGCGCACCAATGGCAAAGGCAATTCTCCATCCGTACTCCGGGATAACAAAGTTGGCAATGAGTGCTGATACAATCCAGCCCCCTGCCCAGAAACTTTCCAATAATACAACGGCACGTCCCCGTTCCGCTGTTGGCATCGACTCCGATACCAGTGTAGATGCCACGGGCAGCTCTCCGCCAAGTCCAATACCTGCAACCAGACGCAGTGCACACAATACGGCAAATCCAGTCGCCAGTGCAGACAGACCGCTTGCAATCGTAAAGATTAACAAGGTCCACATCAGAATGGCCTTCCGTCCAAAACGGTCCGCAAGTGCACCTGCAAGCAAAGCACCGAGCGCCATACCGATCGAGTTAATACTCGTAAGCACGCCAACTTGTCCCGGACTGAGACTCCATTCCTTGGCGAGTGCAGCCACGATAAAGGAGATCATACCAACTTCCATCGCATCAAACAGCCAACTCATGCCGGCACTGAACAGCAGCTTGCGCTGCTTGGGATTCCGCAATACTTCCAGTTTGCTCATCACTTATAGCTCCCTTGATCTCTATGTAGTCATTCTGACACTAAATCATTATTATGCAGAATGCTCCAGAAATCAATGCAAAATAAGCTTTTCCCTCCGATTCCTGCGATACCTCACCCCTTGAGTGAACCCGCTGTCAGACCTGCTACAAAGTAACGCTGGAGTAGAAGGAACAACGCGATCATCGGAATGGCCGTTACCAGCACACCTGTAAGCATCATCGGATAGTTCGTCACGTATTCCCCGCGGAACTGCATAAGCGCGAGAGGTAAAGTGAGCTTGGACTTACTGCTGAGCATCAGCATCGGAATAAGCAAGTCATTCCATACCATGACGAGCAGGAACGTAGCCGTTGCCGCCAGCGAAGGTGCAGCCAGTGGCAGTGCAATTCGCGTATAAAGTCTCCATTCGCTTGCTCCATCCATACTGCCCGCTTCCAGAATCTCCGAATTGAGCATGCGCATGAAACCTGTCAGCATAAATACAGAGACAGGCATCAGCATCGCGGCAGAGACCACAATCAATCCCGTGAGACTGTCCGACCAGCCGAGGGTACGCGTAAGGGAATAGATCGGCAGCATACTCACCTGGGAAGGAACGATCAACCCTGCTACGAACAGAGCAAACACGATTTTTCCTACACTGCCGCCCCAGCGGACAATGGCGTAAGCAATCATGCTACTCAGCAACAACTCAATTGCAACCGTACCAAGCGTCACGACCAGACTGTTTCCGAAATATTGCCACATCGGCTGATTGCGGAACATGCCGGTGATGTTATCCCATGTAAACGGGTCCGGCCAGCTGAATGGACTGGTGAAGAAGTTGCTGCTTGTTTTGAACGAAGATACAAATACAAAGTACAGCGGCACCAGAATCAGCAGCGCGTACACTAATAGGATCAGGCGATTGAACCATTTTAAAAACATGTGAACTCCCTTCTGCCTCGGTTGCAGGATGAATGATCCAGCATTAACCTCAATAGCTTACCCGGTCAGCTCGTAGCGCCTTGAACTGCAACAGCGTCAAGAGCGCGAGCAACACCAGGAAGATCATGGAACCGGCAGAAGCCAGACCAAATGAATAGCTGCCAAAGGCGGTATGATAGATATATGTTGTCAAAATTTCAGTTGCATAGTTCGGGCCTCCGTCCGTCATTGTGAAAATGAGGTCAAATGCCTTGAACGACTGAATGGTCGTATAAGCCACAACAATCGTTGCCGAAGGTGCCAGCAGCGGCCAGGTCACGGTACGGAATACCTGCCATTTACTACCGCCATCCATACGAGCCGCTTCATACAGTTCTGCCGGAATCCCTTGCAGACCTGCGATAAATACAATCATCATCTGACCAGCATGGGCCCAGACTTGCACCGCAGCGATGGAATAGATGGCGATCTTGGGATCACCAATCCAGTTGCGAGCGATGCTGCTCATCCCGGCCTCATTCAGTCCATAGTTGATCAATCCAATGGATGGATCATACATAAATGCCCAGATCAGCCCAACCGATACGGAGGACAGAATCGCAGGCAGGAAATACAGTGCCCGAAGCACAATTCGTGTCTTGGTATTGCGTACCAAGAGCAGGGCCAGGACAAGTGAAATAAAGGTTTGTGCAATAACAACCGTTAACATGAACTCCACGTTGTTGCCAAAAGCTTTGCGGAATACGATGCTGCTGAGACTGTCCTTGTAATTATCCAGCCCTACAAATGCATACGACGGGGATACCCCGTCCCAATCCGTAAAGGAGTAGAACAGCCCCGTCAATGTAGGAAATACGAACAATCCAACGTACAGCAGCAACCCGGGGATCAGAAACAGGGATAGCTGAAGACGGTTTTTCATCGTTTATTTCCCGATATGCTGATCAATGATCGCTTGTGCCTGCTGTGCTGCTTCTTCTGGAGAAGTGCCGCTCAGTACAGCCTGAATGGAGTTGGTTACTGCTTTTTGATTATCTCCGTTCAGGATGGTGAACCGTGGCTGGAACACGGTCTTTTTGGTTGCCCATTCTCCGGCTACCTGAAGCTCAGGCGTATCGTACTTCACATCATTCACCGTTACATTTTGTCCCGTTTGGTTGGCATAGTCACTCGCTACATCGGGTTTGCTAAGGAATTCGAGGAACTTCTTCGCTTCTTCCGGATGTTTTGACTTGCTGTTCACCGCGAGCATGAACGTAGTAGTATGCACTCCTTCATACTTCGCTTGATCTGCACTTACTGTAATCGGTGCAAGCAGTTTTTGCTCCAGATTAGGATTCTGCTGCTTGTTCTGTGCCAATTGATATGATCCACTTGCCAGCATCGCTGCTTTCTCTTGGATAAACAGTGCGCCCGCCGCAGGGTCTTTCGTACCCAGTGCATCCTGTTGGAAGTAACCTTTATCGTTCAGTTCCTTGATTTGAGTCAATGTTTTCACCCAAAACTCATCCGTCAGTTTGGCTTCGCCAGCTTCTACTTTGGTAAAAATGTCGTCACTCGGTGCATTGTTCATCACCATCGTATTCATGAATTGCCCTGGGCCAATGTCCGCTCCGGCAAAGGCAATCGGAATGATACCATTGTCTTTCAGCTTCTGGCAAAGTGCCAGGAAGCCTTCCCAATCGGTTGGTGGCGTCAAGCCGTATTGTTCAAACAGTTTTACGTTATAGATTGGATCGTTATATACGAGTTGATACGGAATCGCATATTGCTTGCCATCGTGCTGTCCTGATTCAATCAGCTTTGAATTGTAGGCCGACAGAAACGATGATCCGGTCAGATCCGTGAACAAGCCGGCTTTGGTGAAAGCTTCGAACTGTGCACCTGGGAAGGAGGCAAATACATCTCCTACCGAACCGTCACTGATTTTGGATTGTACGGTGGATTGGTATTGATCGGAGGGCAGTGTCTGCATCTCCACGTTGATGTTCGGGTTTTCTTTTTCAAATGCGTCAATAGTCTTGTTGAGTGCTTCGGAATCTTCTCCACGCCAGTGCATGAAGCTGATCGTAACTTTACCTGAACCCGAGGAGCCGTTCTCTCCAGATGACGCGTTATCCCCGCCGCCGCAAGCTGAAAGCAGGATGGACATCACCAGCATACTGACAAGCGGCAGGATCAATTTTTTATTTTTTTTCATGAAAGACGACCTCCTGAGGATGATTAATGTAAGTTGCACGAAAGTTTTTACACGGGGCACTCCGAGTGCAGTACCATCTTCCGATCGCTGTTATCCCCGGATTTTTTGAATCATTTTTCTCAATGGTTAAAATCCTTGGATAAAGGCAAGATGATGCTTACGAAGTAGCTTTCTTTCAGAAAGCTTTTAGCTTCGCTTCTTCAGATCGGTTCTGTCCTCTCCGTTTTCGTATAAAAAGATTAGTTAAACTTACTTAGTTAGTAGTAACTTGATGCTGTTTCTGTCTTGTTTTCCATTTCTCGCGAATGATCGGCATCACAGTCCGGCCGAAAATTTCGGCCTCTTCCAGATGCGGGTAACCGGACAGAATGAAAGTCGTAACGCCGAGATCTCCATATTCCATCAAACGCTCTGCGACCTGTTCGGCTGTACCTACAATGAGGATCGCACCGCCGGAACGCACAACGGACAAGCCTGTCCACAGGTTAGGACCTACAACAAACTGTTGCTTCTCGGACAGCTCCCGTAGCTCGTTCTGTCTGCGTTGGTTGGTTGCATCCGTCTCTGCAAAAGCGGCTTTGGCTTTCTCAATCGCTTCTGGTGGTACTTTGCTAATAATCTCCCAAGCTGCTGCCCATGCTTCTTCCTCGGTATCCCGAATGAGTACCTGAGCACGCATGCCGTAACGGAGCTGACGATCTTGTCCGGTCTCCTCTTTCACCTGCTGTCGGATGACCTCAATCTCTTCAATCTGCTCCTGAATCCAGTCATGAGGCTCACCCCACATGAGGAACGTATCCGCATGTTCTACGGCGACCTTCTTCGCTATCGGAGAACTTCCTCCCAGATAAAATGGTGGATGTGGATTTTGCACCGTCTCCGGCATGCCTACCGGTCCTTTGAAATTATAATACTGGCCGTTGAATTCAGGATTGGGATCACTGGGTGCATCTGCGCCAGATTTTGAACCACTTCCTGCAAACTCCGTCAGATTCAGTCCCGTCGATTGGGTCCATGAACGCTTCATGACTTCCATATACTCGCTCGCCCGCACATACCGTTCATCATGCGCATGTGCCAATGGATCGCCGAGTTCCTCCAGATCGCGAACAGAACTGCCTGTCACCACATTGATCATGGCGCGACCACCAGAGAGCTGATCCAGTGCGGCTCCCATTCGTGCAGCGAGTACAGGTGTAACCAATCCCGGGCGAATGGCGACAAGGGGACGCAATGTCTTCGTGTGACTCATCACAGCCGAGCCAACCACCCACGCGTCCAGACAGGCTCCCCCTGTCGGAATCAGTACAAATTCGAATCCTGCCTTCTCCGCCGTCTGTGCCACATCGACCAGATACTCCAGACTCGGTTCCCGCTCCGGGGCAACCCCTACATACTTACCATCCCCTGCTGTAGGTAAAAACCATCCAAACTTCATTTCTTCCTGTTCGCTCACATAAGTCAATCCCTTCTATGAATAAATAAAGTCTCATGTTAAAAAAAAGATCACTGTTCTGCAACTTGGCCGTTCCGGTTACGAATCGTTCTTACGATCACTGTTATCTCCAGATTTTTTGATCCCCTTTTCTAAGGGGAAATCCGGAGATAAAGGTGAACACTACGTTTCTTCAGAATCGATTTCGTCCCCTCCACTACGTTTGCACTGGTTGAAATTGATTTTTAAAGTGTGCCTAATTTCTAATTCATTTTCAAAGTAAACATCCAAATGCCGATTAATTAACTTGGTTTAATAGGTATGGACATCATAACAATTGATTTGTCTGTGAGCAATGTCATTTCGCGGTAATTTCATTTTGTCATTTTGTGGTCTTTTCTCAGATTTAGGTCTTCCTGATCTTGAATATATATAAAACCCACCTGTATAATAGGTTTAAATACGTGTTCAAAAAGTCTGGTTTTCAGTACCGAGAAGATCGAATGAAGCTAGAAATGGAGTAGCGGAGCGTAGGAAAACTACGTGAGCAACCACAATGTTTCCAAAGGAAACCTACTTCGTAAGCCTCCCGCTTATTTCGGCTGAATTTCAGCTTCGATGTTGATAATGCCACTAGGCATGATTCGTAATCAAAAGTGGACTTTTTGAACTACATCTGTAAGCGAAACTTTTGGAATGTACAAACGATACTTATACAATAAAGAGGTGTTCCTGATGACCGAGAGCATGAAGGAGGACCACCATGAGTTTTTGGATATTATTTTCTTCACTCCATCTGAATTCGAGAAAGCTGGTGGCGCCTGGCCGATCCGCATCGGCCGTAATATAGCCAAGACCAACTATCATATTGGCCCGCGCACTACACCTTATTATTATTTGCTATTTGTGCTGGAGGGGGAAGGTACATTCATACAGAACGGACAGCGTCACGCCCTTCGTGCCAGGGATGCGTTCTGTCTGTTTCCACATGTTACCCATGAGTACTGGACGGACCCCGAGGATACGTTGCAGAAAATATTTATTGCCTTTGATGGTGCACATGCAGCCGAACTGCTTTCCCGAATTGGACTTACACCCGACTCACCATACCGTTCAGGTGTACTTACCCCGGAGACTGCAAGTGCCATGCGCTCATTCATGGAGGATGTTCGCAAACCGCAGGACGGAGCGAGTGATCTGGGACGACTCACCCGGTTTCTAACTCTATTCGACCGGATTGCCCGCTCCCCCGCAACCAAAGGATTGCAACCGGATTCAGCTACACCTTGGCTCCAGAAAGGCAAGGAATACATGGACATTCATTTTGCAGGCGGCATCTCCGTGGAAGGTGTGTCCGCTCATGCGGGTGTGGATCGAACCCATTTTGCCAAACAGTTCCGCAAAGCCTATGGTCTGTCCCCTGTGCAATATATCCAGCAATTGAAAATGACCCAAGCCAAACGTCTACTCGTGCAGACGCCGCTAAGCTTAACTGAAGTGGCTCATTCGGTAGGTTACCCGGACTTGTTCTCCTTCTCTAAAGCGTTCAAAAAGCAAGTTGGTCTGCCGCCCAATCGCTATCGCACAGCGGAGAGCACGAAAGAATGAGGGAGCGACTTTCCCTCCTCAGCCTATACTCCATGCCTCATGCACCACGCCTTGTGTGCTGTGTGTAAGATGTTGCCTCTACCAAAGTACAACGGACTCCTGAGTTTCATATCCTGCACATCATAGTGCTGCCAAACCCATTACGAAATCCACCACCAAAAAGGCAAGCCCCATCTACCCGGGACTTGCCTTCTTTCTATACTATAGTCTTGACTACACGTACTACCTGAAACTAGAAACTTTTTTACGTTGACCTAACGCTATTCCTTCTTTTCATCCTTGCGCGCAAGCGGAATACCGTTCTCCTTGGCATACCATGCTTCATAATGATGCACAGCCACACCTGCAAAAGAAGAATGAGAGGTACCGAGATCAAACACCTTTGCCATCTCTTCATTCATATTGCTAACCGGTTTACGGAAAAAGGTCAGGTGATCCCCCTCGTGTGTATCCGCGAGTTCCGCTCCGATCCAGACTTTCTTGCCGAGATCATCCGCTTCGTCCAGTTCTTCCTTGGACAGATCATACATCTGCTGCCCACTATCCCGGTAAGCCATAATGGCCACCGCATCAAAGTGGGAGATCACCCAGCGACTGAATGTACCTCCTTCAGCCGACTGACGGGCATCAAGCCAGAACGGAATGGCAGCGCTCATGTACAGTCCGGCATCCTCGCCGGCTTTTGTCCAGGCCTTCATGTTGTTCTGCCACTCTGCAATGACGCTGCTCTCCTCGTTCTCCCAGCGCTTCAGCTGATACGGCTCCACATCCAGTTGAATACCTTGGAAGCGTTCATTCTTCGCCGAAGCCGCATTGTATGCTCGTACTCGCTCGATAAAAGCAAGCCCTTCATCACGCTTCTCCTCATAGGCCCAGTCTGCATGACCGTTAAGTCCATGCACTTCAATCTCAGCCTGTCGGGCAGCCGCAATGAATTTGCGGTATGTTGCGTCAGGCAACTCATCCTGGATTTGCAGGAAGATGGTATCGACGCCCTGTTCTTTGGAGAAAGCAATAATCTCAGGTGTCTGCTCTGCAATAATGGACGCGTCCCACAGCCAGGTCGCTTTGTGTTCCTCTGCCGAGAACCATTTGAACATCCAGGACAGAAGCAGCAGGCACAACACCACAGCCAGAATGGCCCATTTCGCCATACCCACCAGTTTGCCCCGTTGCCTCATATATTTCCTCAGACGAGCAACGCTTCACTTGGCTCAAGCACAGGATGCTGTACCGAGTGACCAATCTTGTAGATATGCGGATGTGTGTATGAACGGAACGCATTACGTGTATCCAGAATCGGTACACCCATCTCGGCAATATCAAAGTAAGGCAAATCGCTGTGGTTGGTGATCAGCACGATGCAATCGTACTTCTTGAACTGCTCCAGATTGAACGCTTCGCTGTGTACGGTCTCGCCATGCTTATCCTGGAAGGAATCCGCATGTGGATCGTAGTAGCTAACGTTAGCTCCACTTTCCTTGAACAGTTCATATACTTCCAGTCCTGGTGATTCACGCAGGTCGGCAATATTCGGCTTGTACGACATGCCAAGGAGCAGAATATTGGATTTACGTACAGATTTAGCGTATTCGTTCAGAATCGTTGACGTTTTGTTCAATACATAATACGGCATGTTGTCATTGGTGGATTGCGCCAGCTCAATGAATTTGCTATAGAAACGGAAGCCTTTGGCCTTCCATGACAGGTACATCGGATCAAGTGGAATGCAGTGTCCACCGATGCCTGGGCCTGGATAGAATGGCATGAAACCAAATGGTTTCGTCGCCGCCGCGTCAATAACTTCCCAGATATCGATGCCCATGCGGTCACACATCATCGCCATTTCATTTACAAAGGCAATGTTCACACTGCGGAATGTGTTCTCCAGCAGTTTGGACATCTCAGCCACTTTTGGTGAAGATACCGGTACTACGGTTTCTACATATTTTCCATATAGCGCTGTTCCGAGCTTCAAGCAAGCTTCAGTTGTGCCACCGATTACTTTCGGCGTATTAAATGTTGTGAAACGTCCGTTCGACGGGTCCACACGCTCAGGCGAGAAGCAGAGGAAATAGTCTTTACCTGCTTCTTGTCCGATCTTGTCCAGCTGCTGCTGGATCAGTTCTTCGGTTGTACCTGGATAAGTGGTGCTCTCCAGCGTAATCAGCATGCCTGGTTTCATGTGCAGTTTGATCTGATCTACAACGGTCTCGATGTAAGACGTATCCGGGTCCTGATTCTCACTAAGCGGTGTCGGTACGCAGATACTGAGTGCGTCAATCACGCGCAGCATACTGTAATCTGTCGTTGGCTGGAAACGACCGCTTTGCATTACTTTTTTCAACTCATCGGACGAAATATCGTGAATATAGGAATCTCCTTGATAGATACTTTCTACTTTGGACGCATCCAAATCAATTCCGATTACCGTGAAACCTTGATTGACCATTTCCACGGCAAGTGGAAGTCCTACGTAACCGAGCCCGACGACGCCGAGTACAGCTTCTTTATTTTCAATCGCATTCAGTAATGTGTGGAATTGTTGATTCTCCATGATATTCCCTCCGGGCAGTGTATTTGGTGGTGCTTAAAATCCATATAAATAGATGAGTGTCTGTGCTCTAAATGTTGCTCTAATCTATCTGATTCATAGTGTAAAAAAAGCTCTTACTTTGCACTTCACACAATCAGCTTATTCAAGCCGTCTTCTAATGCAGGCAGCGTCTGATTCGGGCATCCAGCTCTACAGGTGAGAACGGTTTGGTCATGTAATCATCGACTCCGCTGCGGAAACATTGACTAATCGTCTGCTCGACACGTTGTTCGGTCAACACGACAATTTTGGGTGGCTGCTCCATCTCCAGATTCTGAATATGATGGATGAACGGCAGACCATCGATGCCATACAAATTCAGTTCGGTGAGCACCAGATCTGGTGTGACTTTCTCGATCAACTCCAGTGCAGCCAGTCCATCAACGGCTTCATAGGTTTCGTATCCCTGCATCTTCAACCGCAATTGCAGGAATTCGCGTACCGTCGGATCGTTGTCCACAATCAAAATTCGTTCCGGCTCGTCCGCCGTATTGTCCAGCGTGTAGATATGAATCTCCGACGAATCTATGAGCTTCGAGGATTCAGCCATATGTTGAATGGTTGCCTTCGAAGGGCGCTCCCCTTCCGGAAAACTGGCCAGTGTAATCTGTGGATCGGCACCGGGCACAGTCTCTTGCAACTCATGTTTGATCCGAAGTCCTTCATAATGAACTTCATCCAGTGACAACCCTGGCAGCAGGACGGCAATCGCCTGGGTAGCCCCATCCTTCCACACCTGGAAGGCAGACTCACTCGTTTGCTCCAGATGTGTCCTGACCTGCTGCTCAGGTTGAGAGTTTCCTGCACAATGGATGAACATTAAGCCGCATGTTTCGGCACCCGTTTCCTTCAATCCCTGTTCTACACTTCGGTACACATTAACGGCAGCCTCACGCTGCAATGTCGCCGTATTTGGCATGTTCTTTTCCACCCTTCTCCTCGATTATCTATATAAGTCCAAAAAATATTATTTACACTGACACTCCGATGACAGAACAGCCTTTCGATCACTGTTATTCCCAGATTTGTTGATTCCTTTATACAAGGGGAAATCCGGGAATAAGCGTATGCTTTCGATGCAGCTTTCTTTCGGAAAGCTTTTAGGCGCACGCTTCGCTTCTTCAGGCTTTTTCTGCCCTCTCCGTTATCGTGTAAATGTCTAGTTGGACATATAATTGCTTTGATTATTCTTTAATCAAGCGGCTTCGCTTGTTTTCTTCTCATCCTCGGACCAGCTTTGACGTGTCATGGTACCCCATGAGTTGTTGTTTTGCATGAACTGCACATGTCCCTGCAACCTCCACAATACGCCGAGCTGGTGGTAACCCACGAATTTCAGCGCGGAGTAGACCAGCATTTTGACCAGATCGGAGAGTTTGTTGTAACGCTTGAAAGCAATCTCCTCCAGGACAAGTGCGCCTACACTCAGCAGATAACCACTCACAAAGTTCAGCAGTCCGAACAGAACCAGAATCGGCCATTGCGTCATATCCAGAAGGACATATCCAGCGAGAGCCAGAAGTCCGGTAATCCGGAAATACGGGTTGAGCGCTTCAAAAAGGACGTTATATGGCATGGTCACCATACCCATAACCTTATATTTCGGATTGAACAACATGCCACGATTCTCGATCATGTTCTTCAGATTCCCGCGGCCCCAGCGCTTACGCTGACTGGACAAGATCCGGTAGGAATCCGGTGCCTGCGTCCAACATACGGCCTCAGGGCAGAAGGCAATGCGATATTTCAATTTGTTTTCCAGCATGTAACGGTGAAGTTTGATGATGATGTTCATGTCTTCCCCAGGATAACCATCCCGGTATCCACCTACGGCGATAACAGCGTCCTTACGGAACATACCGAAGGCACCGGAGACAATGATCAGACCGTTCATGTGACTCCAGCCAATCCGTCCGCCCAGGAAGGCTTTGAGATATTCAATCGACTGGAACATGGGCCAGATCTTGCGTGGCAGCGATACATCTTGCACTGCCCCGTTTTCAATTTTGCAGCCATTGGCGATCCTTACATCTCCACCGATGGCTACCGTCTCTTCCGGATTCTCCATATACATGCGTGCCATGCGGATCAGGGCATCCTTCTCCAGCAAAGAATCGGCATCGATGGATGAGATTAGCGGATAATGAGACAGGTTGATCCCGGCATTGAGGGAATCGGCCTTACCGCCGTTTTCTTTGTCAATGACATACAGATCCGGGAACTCTGGATTATGGTAGATCCCACGAATTTTCTGACAGGCGATCTTGCCCCGAATCTTCGTATTGGGTACTGGCTTCAGACGATATTCTTTCAACAGGATATTCAGTGTCGCATCACTGGAGCCATCATTCACAACAATGACTTCATACGTTGGATAATTCAGCGTCATCAGGCAGTTCACATTTTCAATAATCGTCAGTTCCTCGTTGTATGCCGGTACCAGCAGAGAAACGGAAGGTACCAGTTCCGAGCCTGACAATGTATTGTATTTGGAATAATGCGACCGCCGGAAGATCGTCCAGATGTTACGGAACGATAAGGCCAGAATGGAGAAGTAGAGCGTATTTACAAAAACAACATAGTAGATTGCGACCATGCCGTAGATTAATAGTAGATCCCTAAGCAGTGTAATCCCCTCCTACCGTAGCGACACCTGTGCGCTTCTTGCTGGTTCTGTTCTCTCGTACAGGGCCAAAATAGCGATCGTACAGCAGTCTTTTTTTGTTATGTGCAATCATCTGCTCTACAGCTCTGTCATCGGTTCTCGTGTGCTGCATGGTACTCTCAATCTGCTGCATCGCAATCTCGCGCTCAGCAACTGTACCTTGCACCGCAGCCTGACACAGCGCTTCGAATCCCGGTTCACCGAGCTTGCTCAGACTCTCCGCACTGTTATATCGAACTCTCCAGTCTTCATCCCGAAGCGCTTTGCGCAGCAATGGAATGCTGCCAGATGCATGCTTGTAACCAAGCGCTTGTACCACTTCGGCGCGAACTTCCGGATCGGGGTCCTGGATCAGCTTCAGGATTGTCTCATCCCGGAGTGCCGGACTTGCGCTAAGATACAGCTTCACCGCCTCGGCACGTACATCCTGATGTTCTGCGCCTACCAGTCTGTCGAGTGCAGGCATCACTTCAGGTACAGCCTGTCCCCACATGGCAACCAGTCCGACTTTGACAAAATCAGGATTCCGGTCTTCCAGCAATTCAATTAGAATTCTGCTCGTATCCAGACTCGTTTCGAGCAGAATATCTGCTGCCAGATGGTGAATGGACTTACCTTTGGTTAACAGCAAAGCGAGCATGTCTTTCAGTTCACCTTGCCGAGTCGTACATCTGGAGATGGATCGACCAATCATAATGGCCATCGGGCCCGGTTTCTCATCCTTCAGTAATTCCATCAAACCCGGAACGGCTTCGGGACAACGCATGCCGCCCAAGCGATACGCTGCATCGATCTGGCGACCGTAACGCAGACGGCCCAGTTCCTTCAGATCATGCTCTACGAATCCTGCTTCGCGGCAGAGTGCGATTAATTTGTCGCGATACTCACCCTTGAACTGGTCGATCCATTCAATCAGCCTGTCCTGAATGACTCTGCGTTCCAGCGGAGCCAGCTTGCCTGGTGGCAATTTGAGTGGACTATTCTCGGTCAAGGCTGTTTGCAGATAGGTGAAATAGTCACGCTGCTTCAATTCATAAAACGCCGTCTTGCGTCGTTTGCCATTGTGGGACATTTTCATGGCAAACAATACGATGACGCCTACAACAACAAGTGCGATACAGATGTACAAAAACAGATAGGCCAAAGCCAAACTTGGAAACATGTGAAAAGGTCCTCCTTTATACTCATTTATTCGATCTGAAAACTAGGAATTTTTTCATAACTCTTCTTCATTTTTTCGTAGCTTAGCTTCAGGCGTTCACTATACTGCACCTGCTCCCAAGGCTGCCAGCTATATACCGGCAATGTATTCAGATCCAGGGTCGTCTGTTCACCCCCGGGCCAAGATACGTTCTTCGTGGCGCGGTCCGTTAACCACGGAATGAGGGCAACACCTTCCACAGTAACTGTAGAGAACTCACGTCCATTCTTGAGCGGTCCATAGTCGATCGCTTGCAGCGAACTCGGATCACCGAACCCAAGCAGCATCCAGGGAATTCGCATCTCCACTTGATTGCCGTTATACTGCCATGCCGTTAATGAATCCGTATCTGACTGACCGGGAGCTGTCGTTCCCCGTTTCAATGTTCCGACCTTTTCATTCATGAACGGTTGAGCAGATCGGGTATCCGGCGGTGTCATCCTCAGGCTAACTGCCAGATTCCATGGGTGGAACGGATTATCTGCGGAATCTGACTGCTGATCTGGCAGCATATCGTATCCTTCTTTGCCGTACAGACGCTGATTAAAGTCATAATCCTTGGCGATCTCCACCTGAGATTCTTCATCCTGCCCCAGTGTAATCACCGTCTCAAGACCATCACTGAGCGTCCGGCCCGGGAGTAACTTGTCAGGCTGACTGCCTCCAGCAAGTGTATCGGTCCCAATTCGCAGCACTGTCTTAGCCGGGTCAAACGGTTGATCCAAGGTCAGCCCAATATACAGATAGGCTTCATCATGGGTCATCTTCATTTCCTGAATGCCGTCCACTTGGCCCTGCCAGGTCGTGACCTCTTCATCCTTCAGATCATCCCAGTCATCCAGTGATCCGTCGATGGTCAACTGTTCCTGTTTACCCGGGTCCATGGCAAGCAGACCAAACATCTTCTCGTTTGTCAGCACGTTCAACCAATATGCACGGCGATCAGCCGGGATTTCCAGTGGCATCGTGTTCCATGTTTTTTTGAACCATTCATCCTGCCACATGAACACAATTGCTCCCGAGTATCCTTCATCATAGATATCCTGCGTCAGTGACGCGTCGATATCTCCCTGCTCTACTTCGTTATGTCCACCCTGATTCCGTCCTCCCATACCCAGATGGGAAATACCAAGAGAAGAGGGTACGCCATACTCTGTAATCATTACAGGCATATGGGAAAACTCGGCTTTCAGCTTGCGCAGATAACTTTTGTACGTGTTGTACTCACCGTTCTCATCCTTGATGGTTTGGAGTGTTTTATCGATATGGAACAGATCCGGGTAATACGGGTACACATGGTAGGCTGCAAAATAACCTCCCTGCCATGCCTCCGGCTGAATATGTCGGGCATCCACACTCACGAGATCCTCTTCATACAGCGGCTCACCAGGATGATCCAGCACATCGGTCGTTACCCAGTTGGTGAAGGTCATCGGATGTTCCCACCCATACTTCTTCTCCAGGACCGCCGTATGATCCAGCAGCTCTGCGAGCCAGTTCTCGAACGGTGACGCTTCTGGACTCGCCGAGAAATGAACTCCCTTGTACTGCGGCACGTCCGCATGTTTTGCGTTTGTGTTGTCTACCATTGCCGGGTCCCATTCCGTCCCCACATGCCAGGCCATCAGGTATTTTCCTGCATTCGTTTTGTATTTGCCGCTGGACTCTCCCTGCTTGGCAGGAATGTCCGCATCGCCATAGACAGCAGATACGGCCTTTTCAATCTCCTGCTTGAACGTCTGCTCAATATGGGCTGCATAGGCATCCTGTTTCTCAATCAGCTCTTCTTCAGGTGACCATATGCCCTGTATAAAATATAACGGTTGCTCCCGGCCGCGGTTATATTCGACCAATGCGGAGTAGAAAATCGGTTCGTGAACCGTGTATACCCGGATTACATTGGCTCCCAGATCCTCGATCTGCTGGAACCACCGCAAGTAATCCTCTTTGGTCAGCGGGAATTCTCCCGGGTAATGTCCCGGTGAAGTTGCGCCCAGGTTGACACCTTTGACGAACATCTCCCTCCACGTTCCATCCGGCCCGTATTCCATGAACCGGTCTCCATCGGTCTTGAATTTCATCTCCGTGCCGTTCTCCGCTGTGTACGTAACGAGCTTGGGTTGCATATAGTGCCATCCGGCAAATATCCCACCGGTCACCACCACTGCTCCCGTCAACACCGTTAATAACCAGCGTCTTCGTCTTTGTCTGCTCATGTCTTTAGATTGCTCACCTCTCTATTATGCATCCTGCTTCAACACCGAATGGTCCAATATGAAGCATAGGAATCATTCCGCTTCGGATGTCCGCTTGGTAGAGATGTCAGCGGTGTAGTTCTCACTATAGCGCTAAGACTCTGTATTTGTAACTAGGCTGATGGAAGCAAACATGAAATGGAACATTCTGCCCATGATTCGTAAAAAGGTCCATCAACTACCACTCGAAAGCCTCTGGGATACCTCTGATTCCCAAACACTAATAATTGCTCGAATTGCATGGATTAGATGCCTGCTGATCTTGCACTTCTGGAACCTTTATTGTTATGTGCAACGCGGGTACAGGCATCGTTTTACGTTTGAACACATACCCAATTAAACGCGAGTCATATGTTAAAGTTGCGGACCTTTTTACAGTATTAACCATAAAGATTACAAAATTGATACTATAGTCCGATAACGCATCAGCGATATTCCGCGTCACATCAAGGTTTTCTGAAAAATGCAGAAAACCAAAAAAGGACGTCAGTCCCCCTCTATAGGACTGTACCCATTTATAAACCTTTTACAAAAACCTAAATGAACGCCCGGTCATCACCCAGAGGTCACAGATCTCTCACATTAAATGTAAAAAAGCACATCTTATTTCCTAATTTCTGCCTCTAATATAGCTAATCCATAATTGTGTCCAATTTGCAAAATAATTCCGGTTGCTGCATTTCGAATTGTCGGATATGCTTATAAAACAAGAACACTTGTTCCGTACTGTAAATAAACTGTTAATTATCGATGTTCAAATGAAAATAATTGCTTCTTAACATAAGAGCTTAGCATCATGAATAAGGAGAGAAGTCTTATGCCTCGCCAAGACAGACGTGTCATCATGTTGGCAGACTGCCAGTCATTCTATGCCAGTGTGGAGAAGTCTGCACATCCGGAATACAAGGACCGCCCCCTCGTAGTCGCGGGAGATCCGGCGCGCCGTTCGGGTATTATTCTTGCGGCCTGTCCACTCGCCAAGTCCTATGGAATTACGACAGCAGAACGACTGGGCGAAGCGCTCGCCAAATGTCCAGATGTTGTTGTTGTTCGCCCCCGGATGGCCGAATACATTCGGGTATCCCTTCATATTACGCGTATCCTTCAGTCTTACACCGATCTGGTGGAACCCTATAGTATTGATGAACAGTTTCTCGATGTCACCGGAAGCCTGGATCTGTTCGGCAGTCCCGAGACGATTGCACGCAGCATTCAATCGAGGGTGATGGATGAGACGGGTGTGTATATTCGAATCGGTATCAGTGATACCAAGGTCGTTAGCAAGATGGCCTGTGATCTATATGCCAAAAAAGTCCCTGGCGGCATCTGCACGTTGCCTCGCAAAGATCTGCCGTCCACCATCTGGCAGAAGCCTGTACGAGACATGTTCATGGTAGGTTCCCGCATGGCGCAGCATCTCTATAAAATGGGGGTCCATACGATTGGTGATCTGGCCCAGACCCCTCTGTCCCGACTGAGAGAACGTTGGGGTGTGAATGGCGAGGTACTGTGGCGTATCGCCCGTGGTATTGACGATTCCCCGGTCAAACCCGGGACATATGCTCATCAGCAGCAGGGGATCGGACATCAGATGACGCTGCCCCGGGACTATGACTCCTGGGAAGATATCAAAGTGGTACTGCTTGAACTGGCGGAACTCGTCAGTCGACGTTCCCGGGACAAATCACTCATGGGCCATGTGGTCTCGGTTGGATGTCGCGGACAGGATTATGATCGACCAACCGGTTTCTCCCGCCAGATGAAGGTGAATGAACCCACCAACATTACGGATGAAGTATACGATGCGGCAGCAGCTCTGTTCCTGCGCCATTGGGACGGATTACCCATCCGCCGCATCAGCGTGTCATTGACCGGACTTGTACCCGATTCCGAAGTGCAGCTGTCCTGGTTTGATGAACGCGAACGCAAAAGAGAACTGGAACGTGCCACGGATGATATCAAGCGCAGGTACGGAGATACCGCCATCATGCGGGCATCCTCCCTCTGCTCGTCCGCGCAAGCCCATGAACGTTCTCATAAAATTGGAGGTCATTATAAATGAGTAAAAAATTGCAGCAAAACGGTATCTTCGAGTCCTCACGTATGATGCTCCCCGAACACCGGGAAGCTTACATTCTTCATCAGGAACAACTTGCTCCTCGTACCCGCCCATCCCTGGATGCCCAGGCCGCGGAAGAAATGTCCCGTTTGCTCAGCAACTCGATGATGCTTGGAGATAGGGTCACTATTACGTTGTTTCACGAACATGACGATATCCGTTACACGGGGCAGGTGCTTCGGCTGGACCGTCCTGCCCGGACCCTCAGACTACTGATGGAAGATGGGTCCCGGGATATTCAGATGAACCTCATTACAGATGTGGCCCTAGCCGATGACTGAAGGGAGATTTACCCACCCCGATGTTGTGGATATTCCATGATAGATGCAGCATAGCCGTTGCCATGCAGGACTGTCTTCCTACACTTCCAGGTGAATACCAAAAGCAGCCGACGAGACATATCCAGACCATTCACTTCGTTCTAAAGAAGCAAAATATCAGATATGTGATTCATCGGCTACATATAAGGGTAAAACTTCTTTTTTCTGAAAAACTTCTTAGAAAAAGCTCCAATCGAATTCCTTTGACAGACGCTCCAGCAGATGCACACCGGCAATACTGTTGCCTTTGCGATTCAGAGCCGGGCCAACAAGACCTATGCCGAATTGTCCCGGTACAAGGGTCAGAATTCCACCGGATACTCCACTTTTGGCGGGCAATCCGACCTCGATGGCAAATTCGCCTGATGCATTATACATACCACAGGTGGTCATGAAGGTTTTGGCAATCTGAACATAGCGACGAGGGATGAGTTCTTCTCCCGTAATTGGATCTGTTCCATTATAGGCCAAAACGAGTGACATTCGAGACAGATCTGCACACGTCACTTCAATGGAGCAATGACGGAAATACACGGCAAGCACGTCTTCAACGTCATCCTTAATGACCCCGTTGTGCTTCAAAAAGTAGCCAAGTGAACGATTCATATGACCGCTCTCCGATTCGGACTGGAATACCTCTTCGTTATAGCCCAGCTGATCATTATTCGCCAGTTTGCGGAAAAACTCCAGAATGCGGCGTGATTTTTCTTCCTTACAATCTCCTCCAACAAGCGAAGACACCGTAATCGCACCTGCATTAATCAAGGGATTAAACGGAATACCGGGTTCGACTAGTTCAAGCTTGATCATCGAATCGTAATCGTCGCCTGTCGGTTCTTTTCCTACATTAAAGAAAACTGCTTCTTCCCCATGATCCATCAGGGCCAGAATAAGGGTAAATACTTTGGAGATACTTTGCATCGTAAATGGGACACCGCAATCCCCTGCTGACACATAGTTTCCTTCGGCGTCCATGATATGTATACCAAGCTCATCCTGAGAGGCTTTGACAAGCTCCGGGATATAAGAAGCCACCTTACCTTGCCCGGTGTGCAAACGACTGGTCTCCAGCCACTCCGGCAGTAATGCATTCAGACGTTCCATGGTTGAATTGCTCATATGTCATCTCCTCCACATCTCTATATAAGCAAGCATCTTGCATGAAATGTACATGGGTGAACCCATGCACCATGGTGATAATGAGCTCATCTGCATCATGCAAGATGCCCTATATTATCTGATTACCCTCAGAACAGTTCCTTTACCGCTTCATTTGAAGATTTAACTCCAAGATCTCACCAGGAAGACCATCGTAATCACCCGTCCAGGTGGATACAAAGTTCTGTCTGGTCAAGATCCGGCGAGAAGCAGCGTTACCCGGATCGATAACTGCATAGAGTGATCCAATCCCTGCGGCTTGTGCCTGAATAATCAACCGTGACGCAATGGATGTGCCATGACCTTTGCCCCAATGTTCAGGTAGGATCATGTAACCTATCTCAGCCTTGGTCGGGTCCTCCTGATCCGGAATCAATTTGGCATACGCCACACCGGCACCATCTTCACTATATACTCGGTAATGTCCACAAGTGGAACGCTCATTAAACTCCAGCATGGACTCAAATTGCGTTCTCGCCTCTTGCTCCGGTATTGCACGTTCTGTAATCTGTTTCATTACTTCCATATTGGAAACCAACGCATAATAATCATCAAAATCAGGTTGTGTGTATTTAATGAACTTCATGATATGCCTCCTCTGGGTACATAACTTATCTTGGTCTTGTTAAATTCACCTAGAGTATAACAGATGCGAATGATGGAATGCACACAAGGCACCACGCTTACAGGCAGCCAGATGATCCAATAGGCCAACAGGCTGGCCGGCAATCTGGCCACTGTAGATACCAAAAAGCGGCCTCTACTGGAGACCGCTTTGTTTACTTTGTTTTTTAATTTGCTTTTTAAGATGAAGAAATATCCTCAGTTCCGTACTTCCAGTGCATGTTATTAGCTTGCCCGGGATGAAGGGTTAAGGTTCATCTGTTTTTCACGTTGACGAGCACGACGACCTTCACCTGGAGGGGTGATGATCAGTGCGAGCAACAGCGAGACAGCGCAGAGTACAGCAATCACGATGAAGGTTAGATGGAATCCGCCCAGCAGGGCGCTGATGAATGATCCTGCCAAGGCACCAAATCCAAATCCCTGATAGATCACACCATAGTTTTTGCTTTGATTTTTCAGTCCGAAGTAATCGGCCACAATCGCCGGGAATACCGTAATGTTACCGCCAAAGCAGAATGCAACGGCCGCCACACAGGCGAAGAAGATCCCGAAGGTCAGTGGAACCAGACTAAGTGTCATGACAGCTACGGCTGTAACCAGCAGCGCACCAGCGATGACTTTCATTCGTCCTACTTTATCCGACAGCGCACCAAGAATAATACGTCCTGCCGTGTTAAAGATTGCAACCATGGCCACTGCGTTCGCAGCGGTAGCTACATCAAGACCTGCAAGCTGTACACCGATATCTTTAACAATACCGATCAGGTACAGACCGCTCATACACGCCGTGAAGAAAATAACAAACAGCATATACGCTTCTTTTGTACGCAGCATCTCTTTCACCGTGTAATCATGACGTGCTACGACTTGTTTGGATCCTTCCTTGCTTGTAGGAGCCTGTTCACGAACAACCGCTTCACGGATCAGGAATGATCCCGCAACCACCAGAACCAGAACGATAATACCCCAGTACATAAATGCCTGAGCAGGACCAACGGCACCAATCAATGCTGTGTTCACATATTTGAACAATAAACTACCGGTACCAAAGGCGCCGACCGAGATCCCCGAGATCAGACCTTTACGCTCCGGGAACCATTTGATCAGATTAGACAGCGACGTAATGTAAGCCGTACCGTCTGCAAAACCAACAACAAATCCAGCCAAAATGTACAGCAGTGTTAACGAGGTGACTTGGGAACTCAGAATAAGACCCAGCCCAAGCACAACCCCGGCTACACGGATCAGGCGCTGAAGACCCCAACGTTCCTGCAACCGGCCTGCAAACAATGTGGCAAATGCCAAAGCAAAACTGGTAATTGAAAAAGTTATCGCGACCGAGCTGACGTCCCATCCGAAACGATCAGACAACGGTTGATTAAATAAACTCCAAGTATAGATGGTTCCAAGACCCATTTGTACAATGATGGTCCCCAAAACAATAAGCCAGCGATTCATTTTTGTAGGTGCAGATGTTGATTCAGGTGTTGATGAAACGGATGAAATGGTTGCTTTCATCGTGATCTCCCCTTTGCCGATGTCATATACATGAATGCGTTCACAAGCTAATCATACATGAAAGGGGATTCATCACACCGTTTTGAGCATGAGTTGCATCAGATGCGGAATGAAATGCTGCTAGATGCGCATGAGTTGCCTGAATTCTTTGACCTTCCCACGACTCACGGGCACTTCAGCTTCCAAATCGCGCAGACGGAGCAGATACGTATTGTTGAACCAAGGTACAATTTCACGGATTTGCGACAGATTTACGACGTACGAACGGTGGCAGCGAAAGAACGTATCCTGTGGCAGACGGCTGTGAAAATCCGATATGCTCACTGGCATGGTGAACTCCCCATTTTTGGTATATACCTTCGTCACTTTCTCTTGTGCTTCCGCATAGTAGATATCTGCCGTATCCGTAACAATAATATTGTCATTCCGCAGCAAATTAATTCTTCTATCTGTATGGGAATTCGTATCTCGTTCTCGTACCAGTTCACCATGCGCAGCAGATCCGTCCGCCGTAGGGGCTGGTCCATCCTCAACATGTTGCTCCACCGGCGCATGATCACGTTTGAATGCGAGCTCCAGCTTATGGAGCATTGCAGCAATTCGTTTCTCGTCATACGGCTTCAGAATATAATCAAATGCCTCCAACTCAAAGGCTTCCGCTGCATGTTCCTTATACGCCGTCGTAAATACAATGTAGGGTTTCGTTGCAAACTTCCCAATATGATGGGCCAGCATCATACCGTCCAGCGAGGGAATATTGATATCAAGGAAAATGACATCTACTTCTTGTTCCTGCAAAAATTTCAGTACATCCAGCCCGTCTTCAAGGCGGTCCACAACTTCAATCTGACTATGTTCCTGGATTAAATAATTCAATTCCTCACTTGCCAGAATCTCGTCTTCCACAATAAGAGCTCTCATTGATCCATCATCACCTTGTTACGACATCTCCTTTGGGCACATCAAATAAAATATCGGTTCCTTGTTCCAGCCTTGTAATGGTTACACCTTGTCCGTAGATAAGCTTGACCCGGCGATGCACATTATATAGCCCGATCTGGTTACCAGGCATACGGTCGTGGTAGACCCGTTCAATAATATCTGCACTGATGCCTGCACCTGTATCACTGACACTGATTCGCACAAACTCCGGATAATCCTGTACCCGAATTCGAACAGTTCCAGGTCCTTTGACCTTGAGAATGCCATGAATAATTGCATTTTCGACGAGCGGCTGGATAACAAGACTCGGAATATGCACCGCGACCTCATCAATGTCATAGATCACGTTAAGTCGGCTGCCAAAGCGAGCTTTCTCAATCTCTACATAATTACGGACCTGCTCCAGTTCCTTATGAATATCAATTAACTCATCCGACAGCTCCAGATTGTAACGCATGTACCCGGATAGATTCACAATCAGCTCCCGAGCACGATCCGGTTTGGTTCGGATGGACGATGCAATCGCATTTAGCGCATTAAACAGAAAATGAGGGTGAATGGTTGTCTGTAATGCACGCAGCTCTGCTTTGTTGGCAGCAGCCTTGATCTCTTCTACCCGCGATACCTCCATCTGGGTCGAGATGATCTGCGACAGACCTACAGCCATCGTTTGTAATGGATACGTAATTTTGTACGCTTTGCGATAATAGATTTTGAGCGCACCTGTAATGTCTCCTCGTTCTTTGAGCGGAATGATTAACAGTGAGTGGATATCGGGTGTTTTTTCATCAATCACATCATTACTGATCGTAATCTCCCCGCTGGATATTGTCTTCTTGGTCATCTCACTTATAATTTCATTACCGATATGATATCGTTCTTCACCAAATCCTACATACGCCAGTACATTCCGGGTATCCGTAATTGCAACCGCATCGGCCTGAATATCCTCCTGAATAATCCGGCAGATTTTGCGCAGAGAATCCTCATCAATTGAACGGAAATACGGTAAGGTCTTGTTTGCAATCTCCAGCGCCAGCTTCGCCTGACGAGCTGCAATCATTTCCTTTTCCCCTTCAACACTTTGCACCAAGAGCACAATCAGCCCAATGTTGACTTCACCCAGAATCATAGGCAGCGCAATCTTCGAAACAATATCGGCACCCAGTGGATCAGGATAGGAAAATAACAGGATTAATAACATCGTCAGCGCTTCACAGATCATTCCAGCACCAATACCGATGATCCATCGCTTGGGCTTGGGCGTGTACTTATGTATATATCCAGAGACCAGACCTGCCAGGATACTCGTGATCAGACACGGTATAGCTGTGACGCCATCCATATCGATCAAATACCGATGCACCCCGGAGACAATACCCGTAACAATACCCACAGGCGCTCCGAACAAAATACCACCCGATAACACGGCGATGATCCGTACATTCACCAGTGAACCTTCAACATTAATGCCCGTATATGTCCCGAAGATGGCAAAAGCACAGAATAACAAGGTAACCGCAATAGACTCCTGCCACCTTAATTTCCCCTTTTGCAGAATCTGTCTAAACCTTGGCACCCTCGACAGAAAGAATAAAAATATAATCAACAGCGCCGCCCGTTCAAATAAACCCAGCAGCATCGTAAACATTTCCAATCTTACTTCCTCCACATCTGTTTGAAAAATAAAATGCATACCGACACAGCCACGCCTTTTTGAAAGAACATCTAGGACATTAATCCATAAAGCTCGTATGCAACAGTTTACCGCTCCCCCCGGAGGAAAGCAAAGTCCATCCTGTGAAAAAACATCAACAAGACAGCACCATGCATGCATATGATAGTTCATCCCTTAACTTCTATGAAAATATCCGACTCCAGAAAAACCTATGTTATAATTAGTTGTCATGTTATTCCAATTATTCCCGATCGCTCATCGGCGATTGTCCTGCGAATAATCTTAAGCATCTCAACTCTGACACTCATCGTTCAAGTCTACAACCTTAAAGGAAACCCATATAACTTTATTTTAATATTCGTATTTATCGCTTCATTAATAGCCACTCGTTCTTTTAACGTTACGAACAAAAACAGATAAAAATAAAAACAATAGGCCATGGCAGGCTCTATACGATCTGAAACTAATCCAAAAAGGCCAACCAGACGTACCTGGTTGACCTCAAGTCCAAAATTCATGAAAAATTTCGCCTGATAAAATAACTTGGTGTGCAGCTCCAAGCATGGCAATAACTGTTGACCAAATTGCTGCCATAAGGAGAATACGTTTTGTCGTCCGGGTCGTAGAGCTCCCAGAAAGTGTCCGCTCCATCCTTCAGCATACCGCCCCAATACCTTCGGATCTGCTCCAGTGCCTTCTCCTCTTCCCCGCACATAATCAATGCATCAACATAATGATGAACCATGTACGGTGTGGTCATGCCAATAGCTTCTTCGTTACTCATTAACCGATAAAGTAATTGCCGGGCCGCTGGAGCATCCATGATCTCAGCCAGAACCATCCACACTTGCGATGCCCAGGATATCTGTCTTTTCTCACCACTGATGAAAACGCCCTGTTCACCATCCCACAGATGTGCGAGGGCTGCTTGCTCAGCGTCTTTGATGTATGTGTTAATCCATTCCTCATACTCCGGCAGCCCTAGTTCTTTGGCAATCGATCTGCCCCTTTTCATACTATAGATGAGCACTGCCTGAGCACCCGCCTGTTTATTTAATTCTTCATGCCAGTCCAGAAAACAATACCATGTATCGTCATCCCTTACGATGCCCCGCTCATCAAGTCGTTTAAGCCCATTCTCAATCTGTTCTCTAGCCACCGGCCAAAGTTCTTCCAACGTTTCCCTGTCCTTGGTAGCTTCAAAATAGTCCCATAATGTCGCAATAAAGAACAACGCATAGTCATATAGGTAAATGTCGTCCACGTACGGTTCCGGTTGTTCGTACAAACAGGCTCCTACCTGGCCTCCTTCTAATCTCGTTCCGGCAAAGAGATAGAGACAGCGCTTGACGAGATCATTACAGCCGAATGTTTCATAATTGACGAGGGCCTGAAGGCGAAGATCTCCGATCCATAAACGTCGATCGCGCTTCGGTCCATCTTCGAATACCATCTGCATGCAATCCCGGAGTGTCTTCACGCACACGCGATCTATTTCCAGCAGCTCCGTGTCGATACCTTCAGGCAATTGAGGTACTGCCCCTATGTCTGCTGAGGTCACCGTCAAGCAATATATATCGTTAATTCGAATATCGTAACGGATCGACGTTTCTACCACCTCGATTTTCAGATACCGAAAGGCATAGCGACGGTCCAGTGTTAGCGTGCCAGGTAACACATCCACATTCACGATCTCGTCCTGAAGCCATGAACGGCTAAGCCAACCCGAATATTCTGCAAAATTCTCACCGACCTCACAGGGCATTTCTCCAAATGTGAGCTTCAACCTGAGAGGTGCATCTGCATTACTGCGCTCGTTAAGAAGCGACAAGGTCAGATAACCGACGAGATGCTCCCCGAAATCCAGCGTAACACGGTCTCCCTTGCACAGCACTTGATCCGATAAGTGTTCTGCTAAGCCTATTGGTTCGATACGCCATCCCTGAAAAGCCGACGTATCCGGAACTGCGCTCACGATATGTTCCGGATAGACCTTTTGCTGGTGAAGCTCCGGCATCAGACCCTGCGCTTTTTCCAGCCAGGCGTTGTTTATCACTTTTTCATTCATTGCAGTGTCCTCCTTAACCTTTGACCGCCCCAACGGTCATACCACCGATAAAATATTTTTGCAGGAACAAGAACGCCAGCAGCAACGGTAGTGCGCACAGAAAGCACGCTGCAAACAGGACATTCCACTGCGTGGGATTTTGCTGATCGCCCAAAAATCCGAGCATGGCCAGTGGTAACGGTGAATCTCCTGCGCTGGAAATAAAGATCATATTGAAGAAATAATCGTTCCAGATCCAGACACCTTGCGTAATAATGACCGAAACCGTTACCGGAATGAGTAAGGGGAACACGACGGTCCAGAACCGTTGGAATAATCCCGCCCCGTCGATGTGCGCCGCTTCTTCTACCTCCTCAGGCACACCGCTTCGAATGAAGCCCGTGTACAGGAAAGTTGAAAACGGCAGACTGCACGTAATGAACATGAAAATAGGCGTATATTGATTCGTTGGGATATGAAGCGCATTAATCATTTGCACGATCGGTATCAATACCATTTGCGCAGGTACCACAAGTCCGGACAAAAAAAACAAATACATGAACTTACTTAGCTTTGTCTTCAAACGGGCCATCGGGTAGGACGCCATTGCCGCAAACAGGACAACGAACACGACCGATACGCCGGTTAACACCACGCTGTTCCATAGCGCTTCCGGAAAGTGCATGCGGTCGAAGGCAGCCTTGTAACTTGCAAAGGACATCTCCCGGAACAGGACCAGCGGATTTGTGTTGTTGCTTGGATCTCGGAGTGATGTCGAAAAGGCAATAATTAACGGAATCAGGTTTAACGCCATCACCAACAGCACAACGACCTGAACGGACCCTTTCCCCAAAACTTTACGAAGCATCATGCCGACACCTCCCGTTTGTTCATTTTCAGGACAAAAACAGCGGTAATGACGATAATCACGGCAAAGGAAATAACGCCAAGAGCCGAAGCTTTACCAAAGAGTTGTTCGGTAAATGCCATCTTGTATATGGTATAAATCAGCGTGTTGGTAGCCGTGCCGGGACCGCCATTCGTCATGATAAACGGGAAGTCGAACGCTTTGAGTCCATTGATCAAACTTAACGTCACGTTGATTGTAATCGCTGTTGCCAGTAATGGAATCTTCACATGTCGTAGCAATCTCCATGAGCCGCAGCCATCAATCCGTCCGGCTTCCAAAAGGTTGCTTGGAACAGTCTGTAGTCCTGCAAGGAAGATAATCATTGTCGTTCCGATCGTCTTCCAGATTTCCACGAAGATAATAGAATACAGTGCGGTCGAGTAATCACCCAGGAAATTCAGTTCATTTGCGATACCCAGTCTATCGAGAAAGGAAGAAATCAGCCCGTAATCCGGCATATAGACGTAACTCCACAAAAAGCCGACGACAATCGCACTGAACAAAGTGGGAATATACGCCAGGGAACGGTAAATCCCGGTTCCTCTTATTTTCATGTTTAACAGCAATGCCATTGCCAAACCGATGATATTACCAACTATGACGGTGACAAACGTATAGATCAGTGTATTTTTTAAAGAGATACCTAGGATGTCGCTCCGGAACAATTCCTTATAGTTGTCGAAACCGATATAGTTATAGGCTTGGGCGTACCCGTTGTAATCCGTTATACTGTACTGGAACAACCGCAGGATCGGGAAGATCCAGAAGGTCAGGTAGAAGATCAATGCCGGCAAAGCAAACCAGTACATGGACTTTTTCATTACAGTAGAGCTCATCCTGCTCCATCCTTTCCAAGGGGCCTGCGGCAAGGGAAGAAGGACAATCATTCTCCCCTTTACAGCAGACAGCATCGTTTGGTTCTAGTTTTTCCATAGCTCTCTAAACTTGGTTTCCATGGCGTTTGCCACATCTTCTGGTGTTGTTTTCTGTCCAGCAATAATTTCGGCAAACTTTGCCTGCATAACGTCCGATACTCCGGCTGGCCACATCTGGTTGCTAAAGTAGATGGAATTTCCAGTTTGTTTATAGTTGTCATTCACTTCCTTAAACAATTCATTTTCAAGTTCTACGTCCTTATAGACGCTGATGGAACTGTTGGCTTCCACAAATGCTTTGAACAGATCGGATTCACCATCAAACAGGTAGTTCAGTACTTCCTTGGCTGCATCCAGGTTTGCCGATTTGGCGTTCAAAGCGTATCCGGCAGATGTTGCAGCAGATACAAACACCGGCTGTTCCGGCTCGTTACCTGGTAATGAAGCGAATCCGCGAGTAAATTCGGCAGCGCCTTTGGACGTCATGGAGGCATAATCCCATGTTCCCGTAAAGGTCATTGCTGCTTTCCCGTCGATAAACAACTGCGCAGATTGGGCACTACCAATGCCAAGTGAGTTTTTGACGACGTAGTTGTTATCATAGAGCTCTTTGTATTTGGATATGGTTTGAATCCACTTTGGATCAGTCAGCGATTTTTCACCGTTCTGCAATTTGACATCAAAATCCAGCTCATTCGGATACACGACATTCGCTGCAATCGGATACATTCCGAATTGGATCATCCAAGGGTCCTTGTCTCCCATCGCAATTGGCGTTACGCCCGCTGCCTGCAACTTTTGACACAAATCCAGAAACGAAGGCCAATCCTTCGGAAACTCGGAATATCCCGCTTGTTGTAACAACTCCTTATTGTAGTAAACGCCCAAGAAGTCCAACCCTTCGGCCACGCCGTAAGGTTTACCCTCATAGGACATATCTTCCTTCGCTCCTTGGCTGATGTTGTCCCAGAACTTCAGATCTGACAGATCCGCAGCGAAGCCTGCCTTTGCAAAATCAATGACACCGCCAGCCGCATTTTTCGGGAAAATCCAGAAAATGTCCGGTCCCTGTCCAGCCGCAAGCTTGGTTCGAACAGATGTATTGTATTGATCATCAGGCAACTTTTGTACTTCCAAGTTAATGTTCGGGAACTTCTCTTTGACTAGGCGCGGCAAGGTCTCCAGCTCGAAATCCTCTCCCTCGGATGCCTTGTTTCCCGAAAGCATCATCGTCAACGTAATTGGCTTTCCTGACTCATCTGTACTCCCGTTATTGGTATCCGTACCGCCCCCCTCCTCGCTACTGGAGCTGCATGCGCTCAGAAACATCAAGAGCAGTACCAAAGTTAGGGACCACAGTCGTTTTCTTTTTTTCATCTTGTCATTCCCCCAATTCATGTTTATTCTTGCTTTGTGCACATTCTCATCATACGGTGGGCAAAAGTGCATTTGCTTTGGCTCGTATGGTGCACTATTTTTAGAATTGACAAATGGCGGGAGGAGCACGTATGATTCTGTTCAACATCAAAACTAAACTTTTTCTGGTCCTCGTCCTCGTATCAATCGTGCCAATTATCGTTGTGTCTGTCAGTTCCTATCGCAGTTACACGAAGCTGGTGAATGAGCAGACCTCTCTCGTGACGTCGACAACTATAGGCAATTCGGTCAAGAGCATGGAGGAAATTTTGCAGAACATCGACCGGATCTCTGTCACACTCCTTCAGCAGTCTTCCAATGCAACCGCTTACAGCACTGTGAGTGATGAACTAATCAAGTTGAACGGTACCAACGATCAATATGAAATCTTCATGATCCGCAGCAAATTGAAATTGATCTTTGAAAACATTCTGCTTGGTTACAATTACATCAATGGTTTGTACCTTTTCACACCTGATGGCAAATGGATAAGCTATGGCAGTAGCGGCACAGACCTACGCCTCGATTATGTCGCACTTCGCGATGAATGGTATCTGGATACGATCCAGCGCAAAGGCGATTTGTATATTGGTGAAGTTGGCGTCAAACCTTACATCATTAACGCCAAGGAATCCATTGGCTTCTCCAGAGCCCTCTACGATCCCAACAACAACGAGTTCCTAGGCGTGTTTATGCTGGATTGCAGTATGAACATTTTTGACGGTCTAAAACGTAATCCGGCACCAAGCTTGTCCAATCTATATCTGGCGAACGACGCTGGCGAGATCCTGTACTCCAGCGACGGAAGTAGAGTTGGCACTCCTCTCTCCGATACTCTGGCTGCGGCAACGCATCAAGTCGGAAACAGTTCACAGTACAAATCAATCCAAGATAACATGATGACGGTAATCCAGAAAGTTCCCGGCCGCAATTGGAACGTGATTGCCAACATCTCTATGGATCGGTTGTATGAGGAGTACAACATCTCACAAAAGTTGCTGTTATACGTGGCCGTAAGCTGTGCAGTCATTTTCCTTCTACTTTCCTTTTTCTTGTCCAACCTGATCACCAAACCCATCATCGAATTGACCAAGCTGATGCGCAAAACCAAATCTCATCGTTTTGTGACCATCAAGCCTCAAGTAACGAGGCAAGTCGATGAAATAGGCATCCTTTACCACGAGTTCAACAAAATGATGAAAGATATCGATACACATATCCGAGAGAGTTACCAGAATAAAATCCTCATGCTGGACTCCCAGATGAAGGCATTGGAAGCACAAATCAACTCCCATTTCCTCTACAATACGCTGGAGTCGATTAATAGCATTGCCGAGATCGAAGAAGTTGAGAGTATTGTGGTGATGACCAAGTCACTCGGGGACATGTTCCGCTACAGTATCAAAACGGACAGCGAGCTGGTCGCGGTCAGCGAAGAACTTCAACATGTAGAAAACTACATGGCCATCCAGCAGATTCGGTATGGTGACAAGTTCGCGTTCAACCTGAATGTAGACCCGGAAATTCGGAGTCGTCGCATGCTGAAACTTCTGTTGCAACCACTCGTGGAAAATGCTATCTATCACGGGTTGGAGAACAAACGTGGGAAGGGTTCCGTTACCATTACCGGGTTGTTTCAGGGGGACAGCATCGTGTTCGAGATCTGGGATGACGGCGTGGGCATGTCCTCAACACAAGCGGAAGAACTTCGACAATTGCTCCAGCAGCCACCTGAATTCATCGCCGTTGGTCAAAGGCATAAACAAAGCATCGGCATCAAAAACGTGCATTCACGAATTGCTTTGTATTACGGAGAGGGTTACGGCCTTTCGTTTCATACCGATTTGAATACAGGAACTCGAATTACACTCGAAATTCCGGCCAATTGGGAAAAGAGGTGACCAAGAGATGTACACGTATATCGTTGTGGACGATGAACCCTTGATCCGCAAAGGTTTGTTGAAAAAAATCGGGACTTTTGAGCACTCGCTTGAACTCTTAGGCGAAGCAGATAACGGGGCAGATGCCTTGGCTTTGATTGAATCGTTCAAGCCGGACATTATCTTTACGGACATGCGCATGCCTGAGGTCGACGGCAAGCTGTTGATCAGGACAGTATGCCAGCAATATCCGCGTATCAAGTTAATTGTCATTAGCGGACATACCGATTTTGATTATATGCAGGAGGCCATCTCTGCGAAAGTTGTAAATTACCTGCTGAAGCCTTTTAGCCGGGATGAGATCCACGGTACGCTTCACCAAGCCATCCAAGCCATCGAACAGGAGCGCTCTCTTCAGCGGGAAGTCGTTCTAAGAGAAGTAGAAACGGAGCAGATGAAAAGGGATGCAGACATGCAAGCCTTCCTGAATTATGTGCTGGCTCCCCATTCATCCATCAAAACACCTGTGTTCCGCTCTGCGGAATTTGCCGCCATCATGGCATCTGACCAGTTCATTTTATTGACGATTTATGGTCCTCAACCGCTTACAGCACAGCAACTACCTACCTTTTCGAATGGCCTGTACATTCCTCATCCACAAACGGATCAAGTACTGTTTTTCCTGATGCATGATCTGGATTGCTCAGGCCAGCTTGATTTGCAGAAAATGGCGGAACAAACTGCGAGTATCATTTTGACCAAATCCGAAACTACGGATTGTTGTGTGGGGATCAGCTTGCCTCATACAGGCATTGGTGGGGTCCGAGAAGCTCATCATCAAACGATCCTTGCGTTGGACGAACGAGCCATTACCGATTTTGGCAAATGTTACGTATTTTCACGGGAGCAATTTCCTTTACATCAACTGAAGTGGGCTCGAACATATGAACTGTTATTTTTTATAGAGAGCGGGAATGTACCGAAGGTGGAAGAGCTCATCACCGATTTCTTTGCTTTCTACATACGCCAGCCTGACGCTTTGCTTGCCCACCTGAAAGAGCAGTGCAGAGACATTATCACGGAAACCAAACGGCTGCTGAGTAACTATATCCAGAACGGAGGTAACAGTAGCGCCTCTTCCAGCTTGGAGGCTGTCCTGAACGTCTCGTTCGATATGGAGTGCATTAGGCATTACATGGTAAAGGTGCTGACGGGAACAGCTCTTCTGCTTAAGGAAGACAACCCCTACGCATCAGATCAAGTGATCGACAACGTCAGGACATATATCGATAATCACTATACCAAGGATTTAACGCTGGAATGGGTATCGTCCCTGTTCTACCTGAACCCGAGTTACCTCAGTCATTTATTTAAAGAAAAGACATCCGAGAACTTCACTGATTACGTAAACCAACTACGGATCAGGCAAGCCAAGCAGCTCTTAACGAGCACAGACGATAAAATCTATCGGGTTGCCAAACAGCTGGGTTACGACAATCCAAAATATTTTTTTCGGGTGTTTAAAAAATTGACCGGTTGGACTCCAGAGGAATACCGAAAGCAACACAAATCCTTCACCGCAAACAACAAGGAACCAGGCCATGTATGATGGCCCAGTTCCTTGTTTTCGTTGTTGTGGCTCTTATCGATCCAGCCGTTCTACTATCCGGTCATGAACACGGACAATGACAGTTGCAAGTTGTGCCCGTGTAAGGGTGCTCTGTGGTTGTAACAGTTTATCCGGCGTACCTTGGAATATACCAAGCTGAATGGCCGTTGCCATGACTGCCCGGTTATTTGGTGTCAGCTGGACCTGATCCTTAAAATCTTCCAGCCATGATTCAACCTCTGCTTCCGGCAGTTTCGTATCCACTCCAGACAAGTTCAACGCACGAACGAGCACCATTGCCATGTCCTCACGTGACATTGGGGCATTTGGCAGGTACTGCCCTTCTTCCATCAGGCCATATTCCTTGGAGGCTCGCAAAATCGGATCAAACCATTTCTCGTTTGCTGCCGCTCCCATCGGTTCAATTCCTATCGCATTCAATGCAGCCATCAACGTTTGGGCTGATGTTGTCGTTCCTTGGGGTTGCATGCTGCGTTCCGATACGCCATTGATCAACAGCAAGCTGTTGGCTTTAGCTATATCTTTGGCATACCAGGCTGAAGGCTTAACATCAACAAATTCGCGGAGCGAGTGAATTGCAACGTACGTTCCCCCTTGGTTTAGCAGTACTTTCCATACCTTGTTTCCGTTTGTGTCTTTGGTCAACACGCCAGGCACCGGCGTAAGTTGGCCTCCTGCTCCAACATATGCGATTGCTGTGGAGTTTGCAGCTACGACATCGTTAACAGGCAGCGCTGCAATGACATACGTGTTCTGCTTATCTTTGATGGATACGTTCCATGGATCACCGATGACCCGGATGCCAGATGAGCGGATACTTGCTGCCTTAGCTTGATCAGCAACATCCCCCGTTTGCACGGTCACGACAGTAGAAACATTGCCCTCCGAATCCGTTTCGCCTTCAGTCTCGGACCCGGATGCTGGTGGCTTAACAGGAGTTTCAACACTACCTGATCCAGGTGTGCTTGGCGAATCAGGATTCGTTCCTGGATTTGTGCCTGGATTTGTGCCTGGACTTCCTGGATTTGTTCCCGGCTCTTTCAACGTAAATGACAAACTGTCAATCCGAAGATCCGGTTCATGAAACACCAGATACAGATCATGTACGCCGCTCACGGCAGCAGAAATATCCGCCTCTACGTCAACGTAACCTAATTCCTTGACCGTTACGTTAGCATTACTAATCTTGTAGGAGACAGGTTCTGTCATCGGTACGTTCCACACAGCAAGCGGTGCGGTATCGAGCGCATCCGCATGCAACGAGATCGTGCCACCTTGCACATTAGATGCGACAGTTGCCTTCACCTTCTGTGCACCTGACAGGTCAGCCTTAGGCAACGCGATCCACGATCCATTTTGTTTGGACCGAACTGCGTAATAACCTCCAACAATCGCTTTGGCTTTTAATTGGGCTGCCGTGCGTTCCTTGGATACTTCGTGGTAAATGACTTCGTTCGAAGCAAACGCATGATCAAATACATTTATGGGTTGAGTAAGGGGTAAGGTTGCAATCGACTTCCCACCAATGCTTAATGCCTTCGATACTTGCACGTCTGCATCCGCTGCCGAGGTCCCAATCATGAATTTATAACTGCCCTGTTCAACGATCCATTCACTCCGATTCACATCCCATAATGCCAGCGTTTGTGGATCAACTTGCAACAGGACTTCTTTTGTTTCACCCGGAGTGAGATGAATCTTCTCAAATGAAACCAGCTTCTTTTTAGGCGCATGTGCACCGTATGCAGAGTTGCTGTTACGGGTGTACAGCTGCACAACCTCGGAAGTGGCTACGTCTCCTGTATTGGTTACGCGGACCGACACCGTGAATGGTTCATCTCCCCTTACAGAAGACGGTACGGTCAGGGAATCGTACGTAAAATCAGCATATGATAACCCGTAACCAAACGGATAGGTCACCGTGGCATCTGTATACATATAAGTCAACTCAGATTCAATGGGGTCTGCATTCGTCATATCAACCGTAAATCGGGGGTCGATGTCGTCAAGGCCAGTAATGTTACCTTCTGGTATAACATATGGACTAATGGAAGGGAATGCATCCATGCCTGCATACCATGTGGACGTCAGGCGGCCTGTCGGCGCGTAATCTCCGTACAACACCTGGGCCAGAGCATACGAATCGTATTGACCGCCATATGGCTGGTAAACGATCGCCGAGACGTTAGGGTTGTTCTGAATTCGCTCCATGTTTACAGGGAAGCTCGATTTAACCACGACAACGGTTTTCTTACCCTGGGTTGCAAAGGCAGCAGATACTTTGTCGACCAGTTCGTAATCTGCCTCGCCCATATCGAGGGTAGACCGGTCGTTACCTTCTCCTGCGCTATGACGTGGAATTGCGCCGACAAAGACGATGGCATAATCGTCTTCTGTGGCTCTTGCTACTGCCTCTTCGCCCACGTTCTTCACCACGGCCTTCTCAAACTTCACCTCGTCCGGGCGATTCGCAGCGTTATCCTTGCTTCCCAGTGGAGATGATGTTGTCACGAGCTTACCAGCATCATCTACCTTGATAAAGCGTCCGTTAGCATAATACCAATTTGTAAAGTCACCAGAGAATCCTGTACGGTACCCATTGGTAACAATAGACATTGAGCCATCCTCGTTCGTTTCCATTCGTAATGTTGGGGGTATGGCACTCGTATCACCCATCATCTCTGGAAGGCTCCAATCGTTGTTCGTCAGATTAAGACTGGTACGATCCGTATTGCCAACTGCTGCATGATTTGTGGCAGGGGAAGTCACCCAACGCTGGTTATACAGCGACAATAAACTTGAACCTGCCTGACCCCAATCGTACACTCGGAACAAGTGGGAGAAACTGGAATCATCTTGGGCATCCGAAGTTGTGATGAGCTGCGCTCCCTCCGTGCCTGCATTTGGACTATACACGTCCGCTGTGACCGTTTGTTGATTCGCCTTAGAGGTTAGTGCAATGACTTCATTTCCTGGGGCATAGTTTACATTATTGCTGCCATTCATTTTAATGATTGAGAGCAGTGGAGATTCACCAGAGTTTTCCAGCGCAGGTGTCGCGCCAACTGAATACGTCGTCTTGAAGCGTGCGTCGGCATACACCCCAGAAACAGCAGCGTCATTTCCTTTTTCCAGCGGAAGTGTGCCGTCATTTTTCAACAAAACAACGCTCTCCCGTGCCGCTTGAAGTGCTATTTCCTGATGGTTCACTTGGTTATAATCGGAAGGCGGAGACGTCCTGACATCCCTTGCTTCCTGAGCAAAAGGATAGTTTTTCGGTATGCCCTGCTCATCAGTTTCATTAAAAATCCCCAAACGTACCAGCTGGTTTACATGTGGTCTGGCTGCTTCTATAAGTTCTTCCTCGGTGATTCCATATTCCCCTTGCTCTACAAGCGCCACCAGATCGGTCACATCCGCAGGTGTCGTCCCTGACGGCCGACCCGCATTCGCCTGAGCAAGCGCCATGAGAACGGTTGCATGACCGCGGTCCACGGCATAGCGGTCGTCATATCCATTTCCGAGTTGGTTCGCGTTGGATACAATTGCATCTCCATTGAAATCGGGCGAGCTGTATACGCCATATTTGGCGTCCAAATTGGCTAATAATTGTAGCGGGGAAAGGATGTTTGGAATGCCGTTAGTCCGGCCATAAGATGTCATTGTGCCCGCCAGCGCACCTGATTCAAATCCAGGGAGCGCGGCTCTGGTTTGGTACTCAAACAATGAACGCGCGCTTGCACTGTTATTCGCTGTCTGCCTGAACCACTGCGCGTTATATACGGAGTAATGCTTTGTCCCCACCGCTGCCCTCATCCAGAATCCATCTTCGCTGGTGGACTGATCAATTCCGCTAAGACCCGAAGCCATCTTGTCTATCAAGACTCCGGCCATATTGGGATCTTCAGAGAACCCTTCATCGAAGCGACCGCTAAGTGGATTGATACGCATATCACTGACCACACTGAACGCCACGCTGAGGGAAGGATCATTGCCCCCATGAATGTTGGATTCGCCCTGCTTGACCTTTAATTTGCTGATTTTCTCATTCCCCATCACTTCACCGATATCGGACAAAAGCTCTTTGTTCCAGCTCTGTCCCATGCCGATCAGAGCAGGGAAATCGGTCGAGACACCCTGAACATTATCTGCAGCAGATAACGTACCGGGAATGACCTTGCCCGCATGTTTCCCCTGCTTCAATGTGTAATGGTTTCGCGAACCCGTCACATAAACGGCTGGGCCTTCGAGGCCAGTGTATTCGAAATAGGTGTCTACGTATGCATCCAGATGCGCTGGCACGCCATCAAATAATGGCATCCCGTCAAAGACACCTCCCTGCTGAGTTTCGAACTTTAAAGTACTTGTCGTAGATGCTGATAGTGGTGTGGCTCCCCAGGACCCCCATGTCAGACTGACCACGGTGATGACCGCAATCACTTTGCCGCTAATCTTCTGCTTGAAACCTCTAGTCAAAGTCAATGTTACCCCTCCTTTATTTGTAATCGCTTACAATTTGGTACTCACTCATTATAGTTGGAGGAATAGTACATTTTGTTTATGGGTTGAGGTACAGTATTTTTAGATATTACGGTTATGTATCGTTAAAGGATAAATTTGGATTCATATTAAATATAAGCCTCATACTCCACCCATCACTGTACTAAGATGCTCGATTTAACCAACATAACTACTCATTGAAAACTTTGTTTTCGTGGTAATACAAGTCAGATCATGGGT
The DNA here is from genome assembly GCF_038003195.1 of Paenibacillus sp. FSL M7-1414. Classification (NCBI taxonomy): domain Bacteria; kingdom Bacillati; phylum Bacillota; class Bacilli; order Caryophanales; family Paenibacillaceae; genus Paenibacillus; species Paenibacillus sp. FSL M7-1414. The sequence goes on from NZ_JBBOOS010000001.1 coordinate 4,600,613, forward strand.
CATTTCGATAACTACAACGAATGTTCAACCAAGTAATGCCACAAGGCTTGTCTCTAGTTATAACAATCAAAAGGGCGTTCCATAAGTCATCTTCCTGACTTATGGAACGCCCCACCCACTAAAATTACTTCATAAACATTCGATGTAATTTGGTTTTGTAAAATAAATCAATTTACACAACAACGGAGAGGACAGAAATAACCTAAAGAAGCGAAGCGTGCGCCTTTATCCCCGGATTTTACCCTTGGAAAGGGTCAATCAGAAAATCCGGGGATAACAGCGCTCGGAAGGTTATTCTGTCATCGTAGTGCACTCGTGTAAACGAATGTTTTTTTCCACCCACATTACATCGAATCCCTACCTAAACATCCCCCACAGCTTAATCAAATGAAACGTATTGTTCGGATCAATCTTCTGCGCGAGTACAAACACAACAAACTGCTCCTCCTGCGCCGGAGAGAAATTCTCATTCATAATGACAGCGGAAGACTTGACCAACCTTCTGACCTTGGCCTTATCTTGCAGATCAGACTTGGTCACGCCATCAATCAACTTTTTGATACGCTCTTTGACAGCGGGATTTTTCATCTTTAATTTGATCCGCTCCACCAGCTGCGGACTAATTCCATATTGTTGATAACCCAAAACACATAGCACCTCCCAAAAGAATGAACTCACTTCTTATTCATATGTCGGGAGGGCTTGTACACTTGTCTTTTTTTACAAAGGTAATACGAAAAACTCGCTATTATGGCAAGCTTTAGTCAATCAGATCACCCTTGAATACTTGCTGTTGCTGTAGGAAATCACGCAGAGGTGCATAGTCCATGGAGGTCCAGAAAGTCGCATCCTCAATTACGTGGGTCACGTCATCTCTGGCCTGTTCCAGCACAGCAAAATCGGCAACCATATCGGCAAGACGGAACTCGGGTAGTCCGCTCTGTTTGGTACCAAAGAAATCACCCGGACCCCGGAGATCCAGGTCACGCCGGGATACCTCGAATCCATCCTCGGTTTCCGTCATGACCTTCATGCGTTCCTGTCCAACCTCCGTCTTGGGATCAGCAATGAGTACACAATAGGAAGCATGCGCACCACGACCGACCCGACCACGAAGCTGATGCAGCTGGGAGAGACCGAAGCGGTCCGCGTCCATAATGACCATCAACGTGGCATTTGGCACATCGACCCCAACCTCGACAACGGTGGTGGAGACAAGCAACTGAATATCATTGCTATAGAAGTCCCGCATCATCTCTTCTTTCTCCGCAGCCGTCATCCGTCCATGCAACAGACCTACACGATATTTCGGAAAGTTCTGCTGCATCTGCACATGCAGATCAATCGCGTTCTGGACATCCAGCTTCTCCGACTCTTCAATAAGTGGACAGATCAGATAGGCCTGACGGCCCTGATCCACTTCTCTGGAGATAAACCCGAGCACCCGCTCCATCATATCGTGTTTAACCCAATACGTAGAGATGGGAATCCGTCCTTTCGGACGCTCCGAGATCGTGGATACTTCAATATCCCCAAAAGCAGTAATCGCAAGTGTCCGTGGAATTGGCGTTGCCGTCATCGTTAAAACATCCGGGTTATATCCTTTGCGTCGTAAAACGCTGCGCTGATTCACCCCGAAGCGATGCTGCTCGTCCGTCACCACAAGACCCAGATCACGGAAGAAAACATCTTCCTGAATCAGGGCGTGTGTACCCACCACGATATCAATCATGCCCATTTGCAATGAGGCGATCAGATCTTTGCGTTTGCGTCCATTTACACTGCCCGTTAACAGCCCTACGGTTACCCCAAACGGTTCAAACAGCTTTTGCAGTGAGCGCATATGCTGCTCCGCCAGAATCTCTGTAGGCACCATCAGAGCCCCTTGGAACCCAGATCGAACAGTCGTGTATAGCGCAATTGCCGCAATAACCGTTTTACCCGATCCGACATCACCCTGCAATAACCGATTCATTGCATAGGGCGAACGCATATCATGCAAAATTTCAAGCTCCACCTTTTTCTGAGCATCTGTCAGTTCAAAAGGTAAACTGCGTACAAACTCACGAATCGTCGTATTATCCGTGGTATGCACTACACCATCCATGCGAATTCGGTTGAGTGCGCGATACGCCTGCATTTTCAACTGGAACAGAAACAGCTCTTCATACACCATCCGCTGTCTGGCCTGTTGACCTTCTCGGTTGTCCTGTGGACGATGAATTCCAGCAATCGCTTGTTTACGAGGCATCAAGCTGTATTTCTTCATCAATGACTGAGGCAGAATCTCAGGAATCATATCTCCGAATTGAATTAATCCCTGATTGATCGTCTTCCGCATCCATTGTTGTGTCAGTTTGCCGGTTACCGAATATACAGGTTGCAATGTACCTGAACGCCCATCGCCTTTATCAGGGAACTCCGAGTCAGTCACGGTCATCTGCATGCGTTTTTGTTCCCATTTTCCCGTAATCACAATCTCCCGATTGGGGGTAAGTTGTTCTTTGAGGAAATGGCGATTGAACCAGGTGGCTGTAATCATCCACTCTTCCGTCATGATCTTACAGGTAAGACGGGACTTTTTACCGTATCGTTGTAATACAGGAATACCCATTACCTGTCCCTGGACCGTAATCTTGTCCCCATCCTTCACTTCACTAAGTGAACGCAGACGATAATCCTCGTAACGGAACGGATAATATTCAAGCAGGTCTTTAACAGTAGAGATGCCAAAGGCGTGAAGCTCTCCCTCTTTGAGAGCACTCACGCCGTTAATTTGCTTAACTGATATTTCTTCCAATTTCATGTCTAATCCCTCATTCCGGAACAGGCCACATAAAGATCGCAATGACACCAGGTCCAACATGACTGCCTATTACGGCTCCAATATTGGTATAGATCACTTCATTCAGTGTAAAATGACCCCGTAGCTGCTCTGCACAAGCGATCGCTGATCCCGGGTCAGCGGTATGACCTACCGCCAGGTTCACCCGTTTGCCTGCAAGATCCTTCTGAAACAGCTCAATAATGCGTGCCATTGCTTTTTTATGACCTCTGACTTTCTCAACTGCGTAGATAACGCCTTCTTCATCAATAGACAGGATCGGCTTAATGTTAAGCAACGTTCCCAAGATGGCTGAAGCTTTGCCAATCCGACCGCCCTTTTGCAGATACTCCAAAGTATCTACAAGAAAGAACAACTTGCGAGATTGTTGCATCCCTTCAATAGCCGCAGCGATTTCGACTGCTGACTTGCCCTGTTCGGCAAGTTCAGCAGCCTGTACCACCATTAGACCGTATCCATAAGATGCTGACTTCGAATCCAGCACGGTGATGTCACCCTCAGTCTCAAGCAAAGACTTGCCAAGCATGGCCGATTGATAGGTACCACTCATGCCGGATGACAGGTGGATCGATACAATCGGGCGTTCCGGGTTCTCATCAAGAAGTGATTGGTACACATCCATGAAATCGGTTGGAGATGGCTGTGAAGTTGTAGGCAACACAGATACCTTCTTCAACTTTTCGTAGAACTGTTCCGAAGTCAGATCAACGCCATCTGCATAGGTCTCTTCACCGAACAGAACACGTAGCGGAACAATATGAATCCCGTATTTGCGAATGAGTTCTTCGGGAATATCTGCCGTACTGTCTGTTACTATCGTAACCTTGTGGCTCATGACTCTCCTCCTCTTCGCTAGAGTGCTATTAGGACTCTACGGAGAACAAATAATAATACACAGGCTGTCCTCCAAGATGTACCTCTACCTCAGCATCAGGATACTGTACTTCAAGCCATGCAGCGAGGGCAGCAGTAACCTCAGGGTCAGCTTCTTCCCCTTCAAGGATCGTCACCACTTCATCTCCACTCTCCATCATCTGTTTGAGCAGACCTTCACATGCTTGAAGCATGGTTTCATCCGTCGCTACAATTTTGGAGTTATGAATACCGATATAGTGCCCCGCCTTAATATCTAATTCATCATATTGCGTATCACGAACCGCATGAGTCACTTGACCGGACTGTACCCGGCTGATGGCCTCCAACATTTGGTCACGGTTTGTTTCCGCAGACTCATCTTCTTGGAAAGCAAAAGCAGCAGCCATTCCCTGTGGAATGGTCTTGCTTGGAATAACCGTAATCCGGCGCTCATCTTCAAGCAATTCACGAGCCTGCTCGGCAGCCAGTACAATATTCGAGTTATTCGGGAGTATAAATACCTGCTCCGCAGCAATGGAACGAACGGCTTTTACAAAATCCTCAGTACTCGGATTCATCGTCTGTCCACCGGACAGAACAACATCAACACCAAGACTTTGGAAAATCTCTGCAATACCGTCACCGGAGGATACCGCAATAAAACCATACGGTGCCATCTCATCTGCAGGAAGTACAGCCTCTTCCATACTGCGCGCTGCCTCAGGTGGAATCTCTGCAAACAATTCAGGTGATGGAGCAATGTCCATGCCTGCTGTCAGGAGATCCCGATGCTGTTCACGCATATTGAGAATATGAATCTGTGTAATCTCACCATAATGCAGCGCCAAGTTTAATACATCGCCTGGTGTCTTGGAATGGACATGAACTTTGATGACTTCATCATCGGCAATGATGATGATCGAATCCCCATTAACTGACAACGCTTTCCGGAATGCTTCGTCATCAAATGCCACTCCTGCGTTCTCTCCAAGCTCACGATTAATGAAGAATTCCATATCATACAGGAATTCAATATCTTCCGTTTCCAGTCTCGCCTGAGCAGACAATGGCATCTCTGGTGCAATCACCTGCTGCTGTGCAGGCTTCTTGATATTCACTTCTGTCGGTGCAGCCGATTTCAAAGCAGATGCTGCCACGGATGGGGTTACTTCTTTGTTCAGCGAAGTACGACTCCCTCCGTCACTTTGCAGCAATACTTCCATAAAGCCCTCGTAGATATATACAAGCCCCTGACCACCTGAATCCACAACACCAACCTGTTTCAGTACAGGCAGTAATTCCGGAGTCATTGCCAGTGCTTCTTTTGCTTTTAACAAAACTTCATTCATTAATTCAGTAATATCATTCGTCCGTCTTGCATAGTAGTTGGCATGTTTCGCCGCTTCCTTGGCTACGGTAAGAATGGTCCCTTCAACGGGCTTTACGACTGCTTTGTAAGCTGCGTCAACACCGTTCTGCAGGGCTGCTGCAAATTGGAGCGTATTCAGTTCCTCATAGGGAGCAGCTGAACGACTAAAACCACGGAACAATTGCGACAGAATAACTCCTGAATTCCCCCGTGCGCCCATAAGCAGGCCTTTCGATAGAATACCGGCAGCTTCGCCGATGGAGGCAGAACTTTTTCTTTTAATCTCTGCGACTCCTGCACTCATTGTCAAATTCATGTTCGTTCCCGTGTCACCATCCGGCACAGGGAAAACATTCAGGGAATTGACGTGCTCTGCATGCTGTCCAAGTTGTTCCGCTCCGGCAAGTACCATTGCGGTGAAATCTGTTCCATTTAAAGAACGTATACTCAAGTGAGAATTCCCCTTCCTAGCTTGATACACGAACACCTTGCACCAAGATGTGTCTGGTCTGTTCATGCGCTAACGCGGACTGCGTTATTCTTCGTCCATACCTTGTCCGGCACAGGCATACAATACAACATGTCAGCCGGATTAACGGTCTGGGCGGCCGGGCTACCAATATCCTGCACTCTCTGCACCCCTAACTTCGGGGCATACGGATATGCACCGGTATCAAGAGCCGGCATGAATGCCGCATGGAGACTGGTGCCAATGATGGAATGCCGCAGCTCACAGCGTTGCCAAAAAGCAGACCACCGACCTCTAAGTACGGTTTATTCTCCGACTTCCTCGCGGCAACAGCCTGTTCACCACTGTATTATGGACTACTCAACATTGTACTATATTAGACAGGAGAAATAAATAAAGTTTTTGGATCAGTTGACGAAGCTTTTTTAATTATGATATTATATTCAAGTATTGTTTTATGCAGGTTAAGTAATGGAAATGATCCGGTTCATGCCGGCTTAAACAACGCCATTAGCTACTGAAACCTGATCTTTATGATCAGGAAGAACAATTTAGTCCTTATGGAATGACTTTTCGTTTCTGAAGGCAACTGGTTATTTTAGGATAGGAGGTGTAATCTATGTCTCGCAAATGTTATGTGACAGGTAAGAAACCGGGCACCGGTAACCACGTATCCCACGCTAACAACCGTAACCGTCGTACTTGGGGCGTAAACGTTCAGAAGGTCCGCATTCTCGTTGACGGCAAACCAAAACGTGTATACGTAAGCACCCGTGCACTGAAAGCCGGTAAAGTGACTCGCGTATAATCACGCAAAGCTACTATAAATCGGGTAAGCAAAAAGCACCTTGTTCCTTGCAGGTGCTTTTTTGGTATTCAAAAAAGGGATTCTTGAATACGCTCATTAACATGTGAATGGCCGCCGCATGGCGCTTCGCAGGTACGAATTCCAGATAAGCCTGAGCCAAAGCGGCGGTATTCCCTGTTACCTTATCAATCGGATCAGTTCTTTTGAAACGTATTAAGAATCGCCTTTACAAACCCTCCCAAAAACTTCGGCAGTTTGAATGTGTAAAATTTCATAATTCACCCTCCCCATCATGCTCATGCGTCCGCCGTATCCTATGCTTCAGGCCTTCTTTACCTCAAACACGACAAAAAAGGCTACATGAGAAACCTGCTCATGTAACCATATTTATGCGGAACCTTCGATCCCTATTCCACAATGACAAGCCCGAAGATCAGGTCATTTATGTTTGGGCAGGAATATATTGATAGGCAGCGATCATGAAAACACTCAGTAAATAATACAGTATGCCGAATATGACAAAAGTAACCCGATGTCCCGTACGATCAAATTTGCGGAAATACATAATAACAACGCCTACCCCGATTAATGACGTGATGGCATTAAACGGGGATTGAATAACCGCAAACAAAGCAAGCACAAGTCCCGTCACGAGACTCGCAGCCATCGTCCACAGTGTCTCCTTGAGGTTCATAGATCAGCCTCCGTAGCTACGGCGTATTTCAGTAATCGCGGCAGCACGATCCTCACGGCCAAATACGGCACTCCCGGCAACGAGCACATCTGCTCCAGCTTCCACCACAAGCGGGGCTGTATCGGCAGCAATTCCGCCATCTACTTCGATATGTACATCATGGCGTCCCTTTTCGTTTAACCAGGTACGAATCTGCTTGATTTTGTTCATGGTACCCGAGATAAATGCCTGTCCGCCAAAGCCAGGATTGACCGTCATGACAAGAACCATGTCCACATCATCCAGAACTTCGAGAATGGCAGATGCTGGCGTTCCTGGATTAAGGGCAACTCCTGCCTTCACTCCTTGCTCCTTAATTAGATGAATAACGCGGTGCAAATGCACACAAGCCTCAGCATGAACGGTAATTACCGCTGCACCCGCTTTGGCAAATTCCTCAACATAACGCTCCGGATTCTCAATCATCAAATGCACATCGAGCGGCAAGCTTGTATGTGGAGCGATTGCCTTCACAATCGCAGGTCCAAGCGTAATATTAGGGACGAAATGACCGTCCATAACGTCAACATGAATCCAGTCTCCTCCTGCAGCTTGAGCTTCTGCAACTTCCGCACCAAGGCGGGCAAAATCAGCTGATAATATCGATGGGGCAATTTTAATCATGTTAATACCTCCGCTTCTTATCTTTCATTTCGTTCAGGAACAGCACATAGTGCTGATATCGGCTTTCGGAGATCAGACCTTCCTCCTTGGCTGCAAGCACACGACAGCCTGGTTCATGTGTATGGGTACAACCTCGGAATTTGCACTGATCTGCAAACTGGGCGAATTCCCGGAAACAAGTGGAGAGTTCCTCCACACCGATCTCCAGAAAGTCCAGTTGGCTGAATCCTGGCGTATCCGCAACAAATCCACCATTATCCAACGGAATAAGCTCCACGTGCCTGGTGGTGTGTTTCCCTCGTCCTAGACGCATGCTGATCGCATTTGTCTCCAGCGTCAGGCCCGGCATCAATGCATTTAACATCGAAGACTTGCCTACGCCGGATTGTCCGGAGAATACGCTGATCTTACCAGCCAGACGGTCTCTGAGCAATTCACTGCCTTCACCAGTACGTGAACTTGTGGAGATCACCTCATAACCAACCTGTTCATACAATGCTTTCACTTCAGCAACAGTGTCTTTGGATGGATCAGCCAAATCCAGTTTGGTCAACACAATGAGTGCATCCAGCCCCGCCTGTTCGATGTGAACAAGGAACTTGTCCAACAGGTTCAGGTTCATATCAGGTTCCTTCACAGAGAACACAAGAACAGCCAAACTTACATTGGCTACAGGAGGACGGATAAGTTCCGTCTCACGCTTCCGAATTTCATCAACCGTTCCTTCTCCGTTCTCAGTCAACATGTAGCTGACGCGATCACCTACAAGCGGTGATGTTCCCCGCTTTCTGAAGATACCTCTGGCTCGACATTGAACGGCGGAACCTTCAACCGAAGGAACCCCGTTGTCTTCCACTGGCATGACATAATAGTAACCGCTTAGCGCTTTAACGATGATACCTTCTGGCATAGCTCCGACGCCCTCCTTTAGATGGTGGTACATTTACTCCAGACGCCAGCATAAGCCGCCCTTATGGACGGCTTGATGCGTTAATGACTTCCTTTTTCTTCTCTTTTTCCTTGCCGTGCCCCTTACCATTATTCATGGCAGAAGTGTCCTCATCTACGCTCTCACCCTCACCGTCTGCCGGTGTGGACTCAGGTTCACCTTCCTGATTGGAATCAACACTTCCCTCATCTACGCTACCTTCACCTGGATCAGGCTCATTTTCTGGCGGCGTCTCAGTGCTTTGTTCCGGGTCAATGGAAGGTACATTTACTGTTCCGTTTTTGGCTTCACTGTAGGAGACAAGATACGTATCCAGGAACTGTCCATCACGATATACGGACACAGCCCCATTTTCATTTGGAGCGAGCACAAGTGGAATGGTCAAGGTCTGGGTTGAGTTCACGGTGCGTGTTCCCCATTCCTGATTCTTGCCGCGTGCGTCTTCATATGTGATACGGATTTTACTGTTTTTGCCCTCTTCTTTGGGTGAGACATTAATATTAAAAGGATATTCCAGCGCTTCTGGCGGATACCCTGTACTGATAAAGATTGTAATCTTATCGCCAGGACTAACCTCTGCGCCAGCTTCCACAGGCCATTGCTGCGTCACTTTGCCCTGGTCCACCGTATAACTTGATTCTTCCTGCACCTGAGCAAGCACAAGTCCAACTGATTTAAGTTTTTCTTCGGCTTCACTGCGGGTATGATTTTTCAGATCAGGCATTTTGACCGTCTCAGTACCTTTACTTACGATTAACTCAATCTGAACTAAAGCAGGATCAAATTCCTCATTCACACCCGGTGTCTGGGAAATAACAGTACCTGAGGCCACATCATTGGAGAATTCATCTTTCCGCTGAATCTGATCTTCCTTAATGCCAAGCGCAGTCAATTGTTTGACAGCCTCATCATAAGGGTCTTGCTTGACATCAATCATCTTCACCAGTTCTTTTTCTGCACCAACACTGATCTGCACCTCGGAGCCTTCTTTAACAACATCGCCTTCTTTTCTGCTCTGGTCATAGACAATACCGGGTTCGACACCTTCCTGGTACAGACGGATGACCTCATCACTGACGACGAGTCCTTTCTCCTCAAGCATTTCCCGAGCTTTTTCTTCTGTCTGGGTGATTACGTTAGGCACGGTTACTTCAGGTACAACCAGCATACCCTTGACATACCATACAACGCCCACCATGGCGATTAGAATAAGAACGGTTAATGAGATGAGTAGTGCTGGCTTCTTCCAGCTCTTGGATTTTGCTTTACCCTTGCCAGTTTCTTCGTCAGACTCCATCACAGGCACCGCACCCGTCGATGTAACTCCACGCGGTTCAGGCTTGATCGCTGGCATTACGCGAGTCTGGTCTATATCATCCTCATCCGGAAAATCAATCTTCGTTTCATTTCGTCTCTCCGGCATCAGGCAAGTTTCCAGATCGGTCTGCATTTCTTTGGCCGACTGATAACGTTCCTGCGGATTCTTACGCATGGATTTTAAGATGACATTTTCCACACTTTGCGGAATCAATGGATTGAATTTGCGTGGTTCATCGAACTCTTCCTGCAAATGCTTCAATGCCACACTGATTGGACTTTCACCCAGAAACGGAAGTTGCCCGGTAAGCATTTGGTAAAGTACGATCCCAAGAGAATATAAGTCCGATTTTTCACCAGTAACGATGCCTTTGGCATGTTCTGGTGAGAAGTAATGTACAGAACCAACTACGGAACCGGTCTGCGTAATCGTTGTAGATGTAACCGCACGGGCAATCCCGAAATCCGTAACTTTCACACGGCCATTCCGGCCAATTAATATATTGTGGGGTTTGATATCCCGATGAATGATTTGATTATGATGTGCATGATCAAGAGCATCTGCAATCTGGGAAGCGATTCGCACCGATTCGTCCACCTGCAGAGGGGCGCGTTCTTTAATAATTTCATTCAGGTTTTTGCCTTCCACATACTCCATGACAATATAATGAACGTCATCTTCCTGCCCCACGTCATAAATGCTGACTACATTCGGATGAGACAGCGATGCTGCCGACTGTGCTTCCCTGCGGAAACGGCGAATAAACTCTTCGTCATGCACAAACTGTTGTCTAAGAACTTTGATCGCTACATTCCGGTTCAACAGAAGATCCTGGGCTTTGTACACAAGAGCCATGCCGCCACCACCGACACGCTCAATCACTTCATAGCGTCCGCCTAGCTGGTGCCCAATCATGACTCACACCCCGTTTCCGTATCCACGGAACCTTCCCTCTGCAACTCGAACAAAGCAACCGTGATGTTGTCGTCTCCCCCAGCAAGTAAAGCCAACTGAAGCAGTCGGTCTGCACGATCTTCCAATGCCAGTTCCAGATTGCCGGCAACCTGAATAATCTGCTCATTGCTGACCAGGTTACTGAGACCATCACTGCACAGGAGAAGAACTTCGCCTTCCTCCAGCTTGACGGTATCCAGATCTACCTTCACCTCGGCATCTGTTCCAAGCGCACGAGTTAGTACGTTGCGACGTGGATGATGGGACACATCCTCTTTGCTAATCTGACCATTTTTGAACAATTCATTCACCAGTGTATGGTCCTCGGTTAGCTGGATCACAGCTTTGTTCGCAATTTTGTAGGCTCTGCTATCACCGATGTGTCCAATAACACCTTCCGTATCGTTCAATAAAGCCGCAACTACCGTTGTTCCCATGTTGTGATACTTGTCATCTGTTGATGCCGTGCGGAAGATAACTTCGTTGGCATGCAAAATAGCATCGCTGAGAGCCGCAGACAGAGACGCATGTGACAGACCTGGTTCCAGTGTTCCCAGATCTTTCACCAACGTCTCTACTGCCAAGCGGCTTGCCGTATCCCCTGCAAGATGTCCACCCATGCCATCGGCAACAATACCCAGAATATATCCTGTATCGAGATTACGAATCCAGGCTGAATCTTCATTCACCGAACGCACTCGTCCGATATGGCTCACATGAACTGTTTTGATCAAAACGTTCTCACCTCAACTCCATATGCTTTGCACGAAGCTGACCGCAAGCGGCAGCAATATCATGTCCCTGTTCACGACGAATGGTTACATTAACACCCTGTTCCGAGAGAATCTTCTGAAAATTGAAAATGTCGCTTCTCGATGTTCTTACGTATTTGCGTTCAGGTACATGGTTAACCGGAATCAGATTCACGTGGCACAACATGTTCTTAAGCACACTTGCCAGTTCTGCTGCATGCTCTGGCTGGTCGTTTACCCCACCAATAAGTGCATACTCGAACGTAATTCTCCGACCTGTTTTGGCCAGATAATAACGAAGGGACTCCATCACGTCTTCAAAAGGAAAACGACGGTTAACCGGCATCAATTTCGAACGCAGTGCATCATTTGGTGCATGGATCGAAATGGCGAGGTTAATCTGTGTATCTTCATCTGCAAACTTGTAGATGTTAGGAACGATTCCGCTCGTGGATACCGTGATGTGACGCTGACCGATGTTCAGCCCTTTTTCATGAATCATAATGCGCAGGAAAGTCATCGTAGCTTCATAGTTTTCAAAAGGTTCACCCGAACCCATGATTACGATGCTGCTGACACGCTCGCCCCGTTCATCCAGAATTTTCTGAGCCTGCACAACCTGGGCAACAATCTCCCCAGCCGTAAGGTTACGCTTGAGACCACCCAATGTGGATGCACAGAACGTACAACCAATACGACAACCAACCTGTGTGGTTACACAGATGCTGTTCCCGTAGTTATGCTTCATAATTACTGTCTCAATGGCATGATCATCATGAAGACCAAAGAGGAATTTAACCGTTCCATCCTTGGATTCAAACTTGGTAATTTCCTTAAGCGTTACGAATTCAAATTGCTCTGTCAGTTTTTCACGCAATGGCTTGGACAGATTGGTCATTTCACTGAAATCATTCACGCGTTTTACATAAATCCAGTCAAAGATTTGGCCACCGCGAAACGCCGGCTCACCATTCTCAACAGCCCATTGCTGCAGTTGTTCCAGAGAATAATCATATATAAAAGGTTTCATTTTGTTGTCAACACCTATTCCTTCTTTTCTTTTCGTTGGCTTCCTTCTTTTCGTTCCATTCGTCCTATTCTATCACAAAGACCACGTTACATCCATGTATACCCTTGATATCTGTACTTCATGCATTATAACATCTCAATGCCGCCATCGCACCCTGTCACCACATTCTCTGACAATTATATCGAAGTCCCATCACAAAGAAATCCGCCGAAGTTCCCCTCGGCGGTCATACTTCCGTGCTCTATTAAACTGTTATTCCGCTGTTTTTGTCAACCGTGCAATGAAAAATCCGTCGCTGTGAGCGTATTGTGGCAAAATCTGAATACCACCGTTTACAACCTTCAAGTTCGCTGTCTCCGATTCAGACCAGACGGATGTTTCTGCTGGACTATATTCCGGATGTCGATTCAAGAAGTCTGCAACCATACCCTCATTCTCAGCAGGCTCAATCGTACACGTGCTATACACCAGAATACCACCTGATTTTAACAACGGCGCAACCTGATCAAGCAATTCACGTTGCAAGCCTGCGATATCTTCGATATCTTTTACGGTTTTGGTCCATTTCACATCAGGCTTGCGGCGAATAACACCCAGACCTGAACATGGTGCATCCAGCAAAATGCGGTCAAACGACGCATCCGGGTACCGTTCATTCAAGTCTAGCGCATCTCCAGTTACAGCATCGATACAGCTCAGACCGAGACGCTCCGCCTGATCCAGAATCAGCTGGCGCTTGTGAGCATGTACATCATTCGCGACAATACGACCGCGATCCTGCATTTTCTCAGCCATGTGAGCTGTTTTACCACCTGGAGCTGCGCAGCAATCCAATACAAGTTGGTCTACTTCTGGCGCAACTGCTTCAGCGACAAGCATGGAGCTTTCGTCCTGTACAGAGAACAACCCGTCCCGATACCAGGACGTTAGAGCCATGTTTCCGCCACTACGTACAAGAATTCCATCGGAACTCAGCTGAGAGGCTTCAACGACTGCACCTGTACTGGTCATCTCATGCATCAGTTTCTCCCGTGTGGTCATTGTTGTGTTGACCCGGACACTCACCGCTGGCGGCTCATTATTCGCTCGACAGATCGCTTCCGCTGTCTCTTCGCCGTACTGGGCAATCCAGCGTTCAACCATCCATAACGGGTGGGAATGCTCCAGTGAAATACGTTCTGCAACGGGTAGATGTTCTGGAATACGAAGTTCATCCCGATTGCGGATCATATTGCGGAGCACTCCATTCACCATACCCGAGATTCCCTGATGGCCCAGTTTCTTCGCCAGATTAACCGCTTCGCTCACCACGGCATGCTCCGGAATACGATCCAGGTATATCATCTGATATACGCTGATTCGCAGCAGGCTACGAACCCATGGTTGCAGTTTGGATACTCCTTTGGCGACGTAACGTTCCAGAAAATAATCAAGTGTATTCATTCTGGCGATTGTTCCATACACCAATTCGGTAGCTAGTCCAGCATCTGCGGGGCTTAAATCCGCCTCTTTCAGACGGCGGTTCAACTCCAGATTACTGTATGCTCCATCTTGCTCAACAGCACTCAGAACCTTGACTGCCAATGTTCGAGCAGATGTTTTGGGTTGCTGGGAGCGCGATGCACCACCCGATTTACCCGAATTCGGACGACGGTTTCCTTCACGTCCGGATGAATTTCCATTAGCTTGCTGGCCTTTTCCTGACGAACGACCTGGTATATTACCGCTCATCGCAGCACCGTTCCAGGTTTCAGTGTACCACCGCGAGCAAAGTCAGCGGCCTGCATCACCTTTTTACCTGCTGGCTGCACTTCAGTCAACCAGAGAGATCCATTGCCTGTGCGGACTTCAATCCCTGCCTTATTCAATTGCAGCACCGTTCCCGGCTCTGCTTGTCCAGCATCTGAAGAAGTTTCTAGGTCCACCTGATTGGGATTAGCTGCAGCCCAAACTTTGAAGACCTGATCATCCCACATCGTAAATGCACCGGAGAACGGCACAAGACCACGAATCTGATTGAACAGTTCACGTGAAGTACGACTCCAGTCCATTTTCTCGTCATCCCGAGTCAGATTGCGAGCATACGAAGCCTCAGCATCATCCTGAGGGACCGCCGTTGTCTCGCCTGCAATCAATCGTGGCATTTCTGCCTGAAGCAGTTTTGAACCAGCCTCACTTAATTTATCAAACATCGATCCTGATGTATCTTCATCCGTAATTGGCAGTTCCACACGCGAGATCATATCTCCGGTGTCCAAGCCTTCAGCCATATACATCAATGTGACTCCTGTCACGGATTCCCCGTTAATAATGGAACGTTGAATCGGTGCTCCTCCCCGATATTTCGGTAAAAGAGAGCCATGCACGTTCACACAACCACGAACAGGCATATCCAGCACGGCTTTGGGCAGAATCTGTCCAAAGGCCGCGGTTACGATCAGATCCGGCTTCCATTCAGCCAAGCGGGCTACCGCTTCCGGATCACGCAATTTAACAGGTTGAAACACCGGCAGACCGTGGCGTTCTGCCGCGGCCTTAACCGGTGTTGGCGTAAGTACTTTTTTGCGTCCCTGTGGTTTATCAGGCTGAGTCACCACACCCACCACATTGTACCCCTCTGCCATCAGCATATCGAGAGAAGGAACTGCAAATTCAGGTGTTCCCATAAAAACAATATTCAAATCGATCACTCCTTAATTACGACGCGGTCCCGTTTGATCGGCTGCAATTTCGTACACTTTCTCGGCGACATCCGTAAAGAGTACGCCATCCAGATGATCAATCTCATGCTGGAATGCACGGGACAGCAAGCCACTACCCGTAATAATCAGCTCTTTACCTTCACGATCCAGACCTTTAACTGTAACGGTCTCGAAACGGCGAACATCACCATTAATTCCAGGGATACTCAGACAACCTTCAGGTCCAAATTGTTCTCCCTCACTTGCAATGATCTCCGGGTTAATCATCTTGATCAGCCCTTGCTCATCACCTGCGTCAATAACAATCAGACGTTTCAAAATACCAACCTGCGGCGCAGCAAGACCCACACCTTCCGCATCGTACATGGTATCAGCCATATCATCCAGCAATTTTTGTACATTTGGTGTAATTTTGGTTACTTCTTTGGCTCTCTTGTGGAGCACCTCATCTGGTTCTTGCACGATAATGCGAATCGACATGTTGTAAGCACCTTCCTAATCCTCATCATAATTTCAGGACGATATCTGTATTTTGGGGTATTCATTTTAATCTATGTTTATACCGCTTGTTTACATCCGCATTGCTGCAAAATGCTTACATTAACATTTGCGGGTCTACATCCAGACTAATAAGCAATTTTTGCGCCTGAACATCATCGTCCATGCGCCGGGCTGTAGCCAGAGCGAGTCCTATGGCGTCTACATCCCCCCGCCATTTTATCATACATTGGAATCTGTATCTATTCTTGATCCGAGGAATCGGAGACGCTACTGGCCCCAGTACATCAAAGGCATCATTGCTGAATCGATCCAGACTGCCGAGCCATCCGGCTGCATTAGCCTTCTCTTTCAGTATCCGCGTGTAGTTCTCGGCAAGACGAATCAATACCGGAAGCTGCTCATGCGAAAAGGTCACCAGAATCAGGCGACAGTAGGGCGGATATTGCAAATTGCGACGGTGCAGCAATTCCTCACGTACAAACGACACGTAGTCATGCTGACTCGCATGGCCAATGGAGTAGTGTTCCGGCGTATAGGACTGAACAAACACCTCACCAGGCAATTGATGCCGACCCGCTCGGCCAGCTACCTGTGTTAATAACTGAAACGTTTTTTCCGCAGCACGGAAATCAGGTAAATTCAACGCTGAATCCGCTGTTATCACGCCAACCAGGGTTACATCCGGGAAATCAAGTCCCTTCGCAACCATCTGGGTGCCCAGCAATACATCCGCCTTTTTCTCACGGAACTGTTTCAGCAGCTTTTCGTGCGCCCCTTTTTCCGTTGTTGTATCCACATCCATCCGAATGACCCGAATACCCGGAAAGAGCTTGGCAAGCTCTTCCTCGACTCGCTGTGTACCTGTACCAAAGTATCGAATATGCTCGCTTCCACAATCCGGACACACTTCCGGAGCCGCTTCCGCATACCCGCAGTAATGACAACGGAGATTATTTGAGCGCTGATGGTACGTCAATGAAATATCACATTCGGGACAACCTGCCACATATCCACAACTTCGGCACATAACAAAGGTCGAATATCCACGACGATTCAGCAGAAGTACCGTCTGTTCACCACGTTCCAAGCGCTCCTCCAACCCTTTGTGCAAAGCCCTGCTGAACATGGATCGGTTGCCATCCTTCAACTCTTCACGCATATCAACGATCCGCACTTCAGGCAGCTTGTTCCCCAGTGCCCGTGTTGGCATCTCCAGTAAGAGTGGTGCAAAATCATCATTACTCTGCGATCGTGCCGCGTAATAACTTTCCAGCGAAGGTGTCGCTGAACCCAGAACAACCACGGCCTGATGCTGCTGTGCTCTTTTTACCGCCACATCACGGGCATGATATTTCGGAGTTTCCTCCTGTTTGTAGGAAGTCTCGTGTTCTTCATCCATAATGATCAACCCAAGCCGACTGAATGGAGCAAATACGGCTGAACGCGCCCCAATCGCAACCTTCACCTGACCCTCACGAATCTTGCGCCATTCATCATAACGTTCACCGCCAGACAGACGACTGTGCATAACAGCAACTTGGTCCCCAAATCGCCCTTTAAAACGTTCTACCATCTGTGGTGTGAGTGCAATCTCGGGCACCAGTACGATAGCCTGCCGATCCTGTTCGATGCATTGTTGAATGGTTTGAAGATAGACTTCCGTCTTGCCACTTCCCGTAACACCATGTAACAAAAATACCCCATGACGTTGTTCCTGCAATCGGCCATTGATATTGTCGTAGACAAGTTTCTGCTCATCGGTCAGAACCAGCGGTTCAGTCGCTTTGAACGTCCTGCCCTGATACGGGTCACGGAAGACCTCAACGTCCTCGGTGACGATCAGTCCCTTTTCCTCAAGCCCTTTAATCGTCGCGGCCGATACCTGTAGTGTAGATAACACTTCTTTCATCGGCATGGGCAGCAGTTCTTTCATTTCCAGCAAAAAAGCCAGAATCTCCTTTTGCCGCTGTGCTTTCGCCGGGAATGAAGCAAGTGCTTCCTGAGCAGCAGCAATATCTACAGCCAGATCAACGGACTTCATCGTTTTTTTATTTAACTTGTCCTTGATGGCCTGACTTTCCAGCAGTACACCACCAAGCAATAATTTCTTAATTAGTGCAGCATGATTGGGATATTTTCGACTCAGTTGTTGCAGCGGTACCTGACCCCGACTTTTGACAAAACGGATGATATCCTGCTGTACTTTCTCAGTCGTAGACTCTTCTCCCCAAACAAATAACACCTCATCATCCGGTTGTGCACCCGCCATCTGTCCATCAAGTGCATCTCCCAGCGAGATGTATCGCTCTGCTTTCCCTTTCAATGCCGTCGGCACCATGACCTGCAATGACAAAATCCGGTTACTGGCATAACGTCCACTCATCCATTCGGCCAACTCAACCAAATCCTTTGACAACGGGGGAACAATGTCCAGTAACTCCTGAATCTGCTTAAGCTTGAATGTTTCCTCTCCGGTACGCGGCACAAGATCAATCACGAATCCCTGCACCGTCCGATGACCAAAAGGCACACCCACCCGGCTGCCAATCTCGATCCATTCTCTCATCGATTCAGGTACCAGGTAATCAAACGGCCGATCTGTTTCCTTCACGGGAACATCGACTATGACCTTGGCAATCTCCATATCCTAATTCCTCCCGGCAATGCGCTCCGCCGCAATCTGGAGCAACCGATGAGCCACATCGTCCTTGGCTATCACTGGAAGCTCCTCCACCAAACCTTCCCGGTCATAGATATGTACCGCGTTGGTGTCTGTTCCAAATCCTGCACCCGTGCGGGTTACATCATTGGCTACGATCAGATCACAGTTTTTCCGTTCCAATTTCTCACGTGCATACATCTCAACTGACTGAGTCTCCGCAGCAAAACCAATCAAAAATTGATGGGTCTTCTGTTTGCCCAGCGTTTCAAGAATATCTATATTTTTAACAAGTTCGAGCGACAGCGTGTCGCCTTTCTTCTTGATCTTCTCGGTATAAACTTCCTTTGGACGATAATCGGCAACTGCCGCCGCCTTAACCACGATATCAGCATCGTCCCACTCGCGTGTTACCGCTTCATACATATCCTGTGCAGACTGTACAGGGATCAACTCAACGTTCTCCGGTGGCTTGGCTTGGGTACTGCCCATAACCAATTTCACATCTGCCCCCAGATCACGCGCAGCTGCGGCTATGGCAAATCCCATTTTGCCAGATGAATCGTTCGTAATGTATCGTACTGGATCAATGCGCTCAATCGTACCTCCAGCCGTAACGACAACCTTCTTGCCTTGTAACAATGAAGCTTGTCCCTGCCGACTAATGTCTGCAGATTCTTTCTGTTCAAAGAAACGTTCTACCACATCCACAATGCTCTCCGGTTCTTCCAGACGTCCCTTGCCCACATATCCACACGCAAGCAGACCTTCACCCGGTTCGATCATCATGGCGCCCCGTTCAACAAGCAGGTTCATATTATGCTTTACAGCTGGATGATCATACATATGTACATTCATCGCTGGAGCAATCATGACAGGGGCTGTCGTCGCAAGAAGAGTTGTTGAGAGCATATCATCTGCCATGCCATGCGCCATCTTGGCAATCACATTGGCTGTTGCCGGAGCAACCAGAACAAGATCAGCCAGATCGGCCAGATGAATATGAGATACGACTGCCGGTTCACGCTCATCAAATGTATCCGTATATACGGTGTTTCGGGTCAACGTTTGCAGCGTCAATTCGGTAATAAACTGTGTAGCGGAAGCTGTCATGATCACATGAACATCCGCTCCCTTTTGCACCAGTCTGCTGCATAATGTTGCCGCTTTGTAAGCGGCTATGCCGCCAGTCACACCAAGCACGATTTTTTTACCGTTCAACATGTTTATTTCCCCCGATATTTATACGACGTCTAAGTAAGATTCCGTTAAAATATGCTTATTCGTAAAAAAATAACAACCTCGCGGTTGTCAATTAATCCGGCTTGCGCCGTATGCAGTTGAAGAGCAGCCGCAGGCGGCTTACTCTTCTTCTTCGTCCTGTCCTTTGATGACAACGAGCAGGTCTCCATAGATTTCTTCCAGTGCAACGCCAACTTGTTTATGGGATCTCGCACCTCTTAAATCCGTTTTTTCACCTTCACGTAGCTGTCTAGCCCGGCGGGAAGCAGCAACAACAAGGGAATACTTGCTGTCGACTTTGTTCATCATTTCATCAATAGAAGGATACAGCATATTAACAAACACCTCTTCGCATTAGTATAATCACAAGTTGCCGCCTGACAGAACTGATGTGGCATGTCTTCACACCCGGGCATTCCGAGAAGGAGTGCTTCAGTATATGATATGACAACTGCCCCACTTATATCGCATTCTGCAGCGGCAAAAGGGATTATTTATTGATCTTACAATGTTCGGCGATTATGATGCTTTCTATTCTCTTGCACGCCAAATCAATTTCATCATTAACAACAGCGTAATCATACTGCTCCAGCAGACTGATCTCATCAACCGCCACAGACATCCGGTGATCAATGGTCGCTTGGCTTTCGGTACCACGGCCCTGAATGCGATCTTTCAGCTCGTCCAATGAAGGAGGAAGCAGGAAAACAAAGATCCCTTCCGGGAATTTCTCTTTCACTTTTAACGCGCCTTGAACCTCAATCTCCAGAATAATGTCGCGGCCTTCGTTAATCGTTTTCTCTACAAAATCACGCGGTGTTCCGTAATAATTACCAACATACTCCGCATGTTCCAACAATTGATCTTCAGCAATCATGTTCTGGAACTCTTCATGACTTCTGAAGAAATAGTTCACACCATGTTCTTCACCAAGACGAGGCTGACGGGTTGTCGCCGATACAGAATAGATCAATTCCGGCACCCGTTTGCGCAAAGCGCTGCATACAGTACCCTTCCCGACCCCAGATGGGCCGGACAACACTACCAGTAATCCCTTAGACATATTACACTCCATTTTATTCGTCGTTATCATCATCTTTCGAAGAAAGACGATGGGCGACCGTCTCAGGCTGAACTGCAGACAAAATGACATGATCGCTATCCGTAATAATTACGGCACGAGTACGTCTTCCGTACGTTGCATCAATCAACATGTGACGATCTCTTGCCTCTTGTATAATTCTCTTGATCGGCGCCGATTCCGGACTCACGATGGATATAATCCGGTTCGCCGATACGATGTTACCGAATCCAATGTTAATGAGTTTGATTGCCATAATCAGGTTCTTCCCCCTATACATGCGACTCTTTTGCCGAAATGTGGCCGTTCATTCGATATTCGCCGCTTGCTCACGAATCTTCTCCAGCTCCGCCTTCATCTCGACAACACGATTCACCAGAGCCAAATGGTTGGCTTTTGATCCAATCGTATTGACTTCCCGATTCATCTCTTGAATTAGAAAGTCCAACTTACGACCTACGGGCTCATCACTCTTCAGCAGTTCCCTGCTCTGTCCAAAGTGACTCTGTAGACGCGTAAGCTCCTCTTCTATGTTAGAACGATCGGCAAACATTGCAATTTCCATACCCAATTTATGCTCATCAAAAGGGAAAGAGCCTTCTTCCTGCATTTCCGTAAGCCTTTGTCTTAGCTTGTTGCGATAATCACTTACCACAGTCGGTGCAAGATCAAGCATTTCGGTATGCAGTGACTCCAGACGGGTAATCCGCCGTTCCAGATCACTGGCCAGATGAAGACCCTCGCGAGCGCGCATCTGTTCAAGGCTGGACAGAGCCTCTTTCAATCCTTCCTGCAGAACTCGCTCCCATTCGTCCTTCTGCTCTTCGGGAATGGAACTTGTCCCATCCGAATGAACCATGACGTCCGGCAGACCAAGCATATCCACAATACTTGGTTTGCCCTGCATTCCATATTGGGTCTCCAGTTGCTCTGCAGCCTGCAGATAGGCCCTGACCGTCTGTTCATTCAGAACAGCGGGAAGAGCCTGGTCTTCCTCTTTTTCTTTCATTACATAAACATCAATCCGCCCACGTTTCAAACGACTCTGTACGATCTTCCTCAAACCGTCTTCATAATACGTCCACTCTCTTGGCAGACGCATCATCACTTCGCAATAACGATGATTAACAGATTTGATCTCTAATTGTACCTTATAGCCGCCAAAATGAAAGGCGGATTGACCGTATCCGGTCATACTGAATGACATCGGCATCACATCCGTTTTACTATTGTAATTGATTATTAGGGTTGAAACAAGTAGGACATTGATGCTCCGACTTCTCCCATACGTATTGAGTCAGTTCGGCCGTCATGCCGTAGAACATAAACGGTGTCATGAGATAGATGCCTTTGAAATGCGCTGTTGCTACGTCCAGCAGTTCTTTGGCAATTTTCACTCCCATCGCACGGCCTTCTTCACCTTCCAGACCCGCCATACGGGAACGCACTTCATCCGAGAGCTGAATTCCGGGAACCTCGTTGTGCAGATACTCTGCATTCCGTCCACTCGCCAGCGGCATTACACCTACAAAAATGGGCACATCCAGATGTTTGGTCGCTTCGTGCATCGCTACAATCAACTCAGGATCATAGATCGGTTGTGTCATGATGTAATCAGCGCCAGAGGCAATTTTCTTCTCCAGACGTTGTACAGCTTTCTCCAAATATTTCACATTAGGATTAAATGCCGCTCCAATTACAAAACCAGCTCTTTGCTTCAGCGGTTTACCTGAGAAAGCCACTCCATCGTTCAACTGTTTGATCATGCGTATGATTTCAAAAGAAGTCAGATCGTATACCGAGCTTGAACCCGGCAGATCACCAAATCTTGCAGGATCTCCTGTAACAGCCAATACATGATTAATGCCCAGAGCATCAAAACCCATCATGTGGGACTGTGTTCCAATTAGGTTCCGGTCACGGCAGGCAATGTGCACAAGTGGACGAAGGCCAGTGCGATCCTGAACGAGGTGACCCAGCGCCATGTTGCTCATCCGTGTAACCGCGAGTGAGTTATCGGCCAGTGTCAGGGCATCGGCTCCTGCTGCTTTTAATGTCTCGGCACCTTTCATGAACTTGGCAATGTCCAAGTCTCGTGGCGGGTCAAGTTCAACAATGACCGTGTGACGCTGCTTGACCAGATCAACGATCGTAGGCTGTCCGCCACGTCCGGAACGCTCATCCACATTTTCATGCAACACGATACGTGGTTTGGATTCTGACGGATCAGGCTCCAGAATAGGCGAAGGCACATAGTCAGCAAGCGCCTCTTTCATAGCGGTGATATGATCAGGTGTCGTACCACAGCAACCACCGATAATACGAGCACCCAGTTCAGCAAATTGCACTGCCGTCTGACCAAAGTACTCCGGAGTCGCACCATAACGGAACTGACCATCCACATAATCTGCGGCACCCGCGTTCGGGTAGACGGACATTGGAATACCAATTCGTCCGGAGACGGTTTCCATGGCACGCATAATCCCGTTTGGACCTGAACGACAGTTAAAACCAATGACATCCGCGCCCTGCTCCCGCATAATCCGGAAAGCTTCAGGCATCGTATATCCGTCCAGTGTGTGTCCTACATCCTCTACCGCGAACTGTCCAATTACGGGCAGATCACTTAGCTTGCGCGCTTGCAAAAGGGCAATATCCATTTCCTCGATATCATAGAAGGTCTCAAGCAAAATGCCATCCACGCCTTCATCAAGCAGTGCAGAGATCTGTTGTTGATAAAAGCGTTTCAGTTCACTCGTTGACACGTTTGTCCGCTTGCCACCTCGAATGGAACCAACTGCACCAAGCACATAACCGGCATCTCCAGCTACCTCTTTGGCAATGCGTACACCGGCACGGTTCACGTCCTCCACCTTGGACTCCAGACCGAACTTGGACAACTTGTCGTAATTGGCAGAATACGTATTTGTTTCAAATATTTCTGTACCTGCATCCCGATAACGGCGATGTACATCCGCCACTACTTCAGGTGAAATCAAGTTCAATTCTTCATATGAAATCCCCACCGGGAACCCCATTTGATACAGAAATGTTCCCATGGCCCCATCTCCAACGAGAACCCGTTCCTGCATAACTTTGCGCAAATCCGCCTTCATCCCATTTCCCCCCGCCTAGCTGTGATCATTTACATACTAATGTAACACAAAAAACGCTAAAAAACGAAGAAAAACACAGGTTTTTAATGAGTATCCAGCTCATATGGACTTTCTTGCCATACAGCCCCCAATATGTCTCTGTACAGGAGACACGACCTATCCTTTTTAACAAAAAAAGAGGCCCGCAGGCCCCTTTGGTTAAACCTTTCACTTTTTATGAAGTGATTCCTTTAAAAACAACTTCAGCAGGTCCAGTCATGTACACATGATTGTCAGCTTCATTCCACTCAATGTGGAGATCCCCACCTTTGAGGCTGATGACTGCTGTACGATCTGTATGTCCATTCAGGACAGAGGATACCAGTGTCGCACAAGCTCCGGTTCCACAAGCTAGTGTTGGACCCGCTCCGCGTTCCCATACACGCATGTCCACATATCCACGGTCACGAACTGTGGCGAATTCCACATTGATTTTTTTTGGAAACATCGGATGCACTTCAAGAAGTGGTCCCCAAGTCGTGAGGTCAAAATTCACAGCGTCATCTACATAGATAACCGCATGCGGGTTACCCATGGATACGGCGGTGAATTTGAACGCATGTCCATTCGCTTCAATGTAGTGATCAACCACTGGGTTGGCATCCACCGTTGTAGGCACTTGAAGACCGTTCAGGATCGGCTCGCCCATATCGACACGAACAGTTTCCACTTTACCATCACGAATGTTGAGACTCACAGGTTGTACCCCTGCACCAATCGTTTCAATGGTGATCTGCTCCTGGCTCACGTGACCATGATCGTATACGTATTTGGATACACAGCGAATGGCATTACCGCACTGTTCTGCTTCCGAACCGTCCGAATTCATGATACGCATCTGAAAGTCCGCCTTCTCCGAAGGCAGTATATAAACCAGGCCGTCCGCACCGATGCCAAAGAAACGGTTGCACCATTTCACAGCCAACTCTGCCGCATCTGCCGGAAGCTCCTTTTCACCAAATACAACGATAAAATCGTTACCAAGTCCATGCATTTTCGTAAATTCCATAATCTTGCCCACTCCTTTTGGCAGTCTGCTGCCAAAGCTATATTCTTGCTCTTCTACAGGATTACCATAGAAATTCATATTCAGCATTTACACAAAAAAGCTATCCTGCAAAATGCCAAAGCTTCCGCTTTGAATCATTTTGAGGATAGCATACCGAAATAGGTAAGGAAAAGGTATTGATTTTATGCCGAAAACTTTGTACTTTTCGGTACGAAGCGGCCAGTACCACCCATACGGCGGCGGTTACGACGACCACCCCAGACGCTGCCTGCGCCCATAAGGAACGTTGGAATGCCTGCAGCAACGATACAGAGCGCCCATTCACGCAATCCCAGAGGTACGGTTTTGAAGATCGGCTGCAATGGTTCAACGTACATGACAACCAGCATCAGTACAACCGATGAAATCACCGCAAGAACCAGATATTTGTTCTGTAAAGGATTCCGGTGGAAGATGGACCGCGAACTACGGCAATCAAAGACATGAATAAGCTGCGCCAAAACGAGTGTAGCAAAAGCCACAGACTGTGCCTTGATCAGTTGACCCGGATTATCCGGCGCAGCCTGAAGGGTAAGCCAGAACGCTCCGAGTGTGCATAACCCAATCAACACACCCCGGCTGACGATTTTCCACCCCAGTCTGCGAGCAAAAATGTTTTCCTTGGCGCCACGGGGTTTGTGTTCCATCAAATCTTTCTCAGGCTGATCTACCCCCAGCGCCATTGCAGGCAAGCCATCTGTTACGAGGTTAACCCACAGAATCTGAATAGGTACGAGTGGCAGCGGCAAGCCCATCATCATCGCAAAGAACATTGTCAATATTTCGCCCACGTTTGATGCCAGCAAATAACGGATAAACTTGCGAATGTTCTCATAAATATTACGGCCTTCTTCAATCGCAGCCACAATGGTTGAGAAGTTATCGTCACTCAGAATGAGCGCAGAAGCTTCCTTCGTCACATCTGTGCCTGTAATGCCCATCGCGATCCCGATGTCAGCCGCTTTAATCGCCGGAGCATCATTGACTCCATCACCCGTCATCGCGACGACATGCCCTTTGCGCTGTAACGATTTTACGATGCGAAGCTTATGTTCAGGACTTACCCTTGAGAACACGTAGATGCCCTCTACCTGTTTATCCAGTTGCTCGTCTGTCATGCCTGCCAGTTGCTGACCACTTAACGAAGCCCCTCCACGTGGAAGAATCCCGAGTTGATGAGCAATGGCTTCTGCCGTTGTTCCATGATCACCTGTAATCATGACAGTTCGTATCCCCGCCTTGCGGCATGTGGCAATCGCATCACGCACTTCACGACGCGGTGGATCAATCATACCTGCAAGTCCTACGAAGACAAGCTGACTCTCGGCGGCGTGTTCGTCAGCCACTTTTTCTTCCGGCCGCACTTCACGGTAGGCCATTCCGAGGACACGCAGTGCTGCTCCAGCCATGCTCTCGTTGGCTGCCATCACTTTCTGCCGCAACGTTCCAGTGAAAGGTACGACCTTGCCTTCCCACAAAATATAACTACAGTGTCCGATCAACACATCCGGTGCACCTTTGGTATAGATCATTCGGCCCCCCTGATGATGAACCAGGACCGACATGCGTTTTCGCTCCGAATCAAACGGGAATTCCTGCTGGCGGGCATACAACTCTTTGAGTCCGGCAGGAGTAAGCCCCATTTTGGAGGCCAGTGTGACGAGTGCCCCTTCCGTCGGATCGCCTTTCAGCTCCCAGAATACATTATCTCGTTGAACGGTTTCTTCTTGGAGGTCACCTTTTTTCGTGTTTTTCTTGCTTTCCTTTTTGGTATCCTTGCCCTTTTTCTTGCTCCCCACCTCGCTTGCAGCACTTTCCACAATACTCGCATTGTTGCAAAGCGCGCTGATCTGAAGCATTCTGCGCAGGGACTGGTCGCTCTTCAGTTCCACCGTACGACCGTTCTCCAGCATCTGCCCTTCAGGTGCATAACCATCCCCGGTAACCTTGATGTTACGTCCCTCCAACCACACATCCGTTACCGTCATCTTGTTCTGGGTGAGCGTGCCAGTCTTATCCGAACAGATTACGGATGCACAGCCCAGAGTTTCGACAGAAGGCAGTTTGCGTACAATGGCTTTACGTTTGATCATACGCTGCACGCCTAGTGCGAGTGCAATGGTTACAATAGCCGGCAGCCCCTCCGGTATGGCAGCCACCGCGAGGCTGACCCCCGCCAGAAACATGCCAACGGCTGGTTGTCCGTGCAATATACCTGCGACGACAACCATAATGGTTAATCCCAATGCGACAAAAATCAGAATTTTGCCCAATTGCTCCAGCCTGTGCTGTAACGGTGTTTCTTGCTCCTCCGTATTTTGGATCAGATCGGCGATTTTGCCCATCTCCGTCTCCATCCCCGTACGGATAACCACACCTTTGGCTGTACCACGAGTGACCATGGTACCCATAAAACCAATATTCTTCTGATCACCCAGCGGAACGTCCTCGTCCGCAATCGGAAGGCAGTGTTTGCTTACAGGAACCGATTCCCCGGTAAGTGCCGACTCCTCGACATCCAGACTGTTCGTTTGCAGCCAGCGCACATCCGCGGGTATACGGTCCCCACTCTCCACCATGACAATATCTCCGGGGACAAGTTGTTTGGCGGCAAGGTGTACTTCCTGGCCTGAACGAAGCACTTTGGCAAGAGGTGCAGACAACTGTTTCAATGCACGAAGAGATCGTTCAGCCCGGAATTCCTGTACAAACCCCAGAATCGCATTCAGTACGATAATAGCCACAATCGTTACCGCATCCAGATACTCACCCAGCAATCCGGATACCAACGTTGCTCCCATCAACACCAGCACCATAAAATCCTTGAACTGATTCAAGAGCAATGTAATTGGAGAAATGCGTTTCCCCTCGCTCAGCTCATTCGAACCGACCACTTTCCTCTTCTCTGCTACAGCTTCATCCGTCAATCCTTCCTGCGGGCTGACGCCAAGAGTGTTACGAAGCTCTTCATCACTAAGTTGATGCCACTTGGTATGTTCCATGCTTCAAGTTTCCCTCCCAGTCTGTATTTCATCTG
Organism: Paenibacillus sp. FSL M7-1414; assembly: GCF_038003195.1. Taxonomy (NCBI): domain Bacteria; kingdom Bacillati; phylum Bacillota; class Bacilli; order Caryophanales; family Paenibacillaceae; genus Paenibacillus; species Paenibacillus sp. FSL M7-1414. The sequence continues at coordinate 4,628,744 of NZ_JBBOOS010000001.1, forward strand.
CAAAATAAGCTCACATGACTCACCGGCGCGCTGGTCGACAGGCTGTACACTATGCCGGACAAACTACCTGCTCTATATGTATTCGGACAGGTCTGTGATTAGCACCCGGAAGGTGAATCCTTTCCCTGATGGACAGAATAGGCTAAAATAAAAGTCTGCGATGTTCTGCGCAGTACCAATTCCAGCGTTCAACAGGCAAGCAACGAAGAATCTGTAGCCAGTCCTTGTTTTTTTACATACCTGGTTGCACGTTTCAGTTATATAGATGAAGCATTTGGCATGATAAATGCAGATGCTCGATAGAGAGAGGAAGTGGAAAAAATGGCATTGGACGGCATTGTAACACGGGCCATTGTTCATGAACTGCAAGGCTGCATTGGTGGACGTATCAGCAAAATCCATCAGCCGAATGGCCATGACGTAGTTCTGACCCTGCGTGCTCAGCGCGGAAATAGTAAATTGCTTGTTTCGGCAAGCCCAACCTATCCCCGTGTGCATTATACGGAAAAGACATTCCTTAACCCTACGGAAGCACCCATGTTCTGCATGCTGCTCCGCAAGCACTGTGAAGGTGCAATCATCGAGGAGATCCGTCAGATTGGCATGGAACGTATCATCCACATCAATGTGCGCCAGCGTGACGAACTGGGGGATGTATCCGTTAAACGGATCATTATTGAATTGATGGGGCGTCACAGTAACATTATTTTGCTTGATCCCGTTACAGGAACGATTCTGGATGGCATTCATCATGTGACTCCTTCCATCAGTAGCTACCGGGTAATCATGCCTGGATTCGCGTATACTGCCCCACCCGAGCAACATAAAAGTAATCCGCTCGAAGTGAGTCGTACAGCATTCGAGGACAGCTATCATGCAGCTGAAGAAGATGCATCACGCTGGCTTGTGAACTCCTTTAGCGGTCTTAGCCCGTTAATTGCGGGAGAGATTGCTGCTCGTGGGATTGCTGCTGAAGGCACCGTGAGCACTCCAGATGTGGTTGAGGGTGAAAGCCGAGTTGAGTCTGGTGCACTCTGGAACGCTTTTGAAGCCGTGATGGGACCTGTCAGAGATCATATCTACACGCCTGTAACCGGAACAAACGCCAAAGGAAAAATGATTTTCTCGGCCGTTCATCTTCAGAGCATTCAGGATTTGGAGAAAACCTATGACACGATGAGCAAGTGCATGGAAGATTATTACGGAGACAAGGCTGAACGGGACACGGTTAAACAGAGAGTAAGTGATCTGCTCCGTTTTCTGCAGAATGAGCGAAGCAAAAATATCAAAAAGCTGGACAACCTGAACAAGGACCTGCTGGAAGCTGACGATGCAGACAAGTTCAGACTATGGGGTGAGTTGCTGTTTGCCTCCCTGCATCAGGTCCACAAAGGGGACAAGAGCGTGGAACTTGTGAACTTTTACGATGAAGACCAGGCCAGCATCACCATTCAGCTTGATCCACTGCTCACACCGTCTGACAACGCACAACGTTATTTCAAGCGGTATAACAAATACAAGAACAGTCTGGCTGTCATTCATGAACAGCTTGGTAAAACCAAAGACGAGATTGACTATCTCGATAACCTGTTGCAGCAGCTGTCCATTGCATCCATGAACGATATTGAGGAAATACGGGACGAGCTTGTGCAGCAAGGATACCTTCGTGACCGCAATAAAAAGGGTAAAAAGAAGAAGAAAAGTGACCGTCCAACCGTACACCAGTTCACCTCCTCGGAGGGAATTGATATTCTTGTGGGCAAAAACAACCTGCAGAATGAGTACGTGACCAACCGTCTCGCTTCTTCCAACGACACCTGGTTGCATACCAAAGATATTCCAGGTTCACATGTCGTTATTCGCAGTACGGACTTTGGTGAAGCTACATTGGAAGAAGCAGCACAGCTTGCTGCCTATTTCAGCCAGGCCAAGGAGTCCAGCAGTGTGCCTGTGGATTACACGTTTATCCGTCATGTGCGCAAACCAAGTGGTGCGAAGCCAGGTTTTGTGATCTATGATCATCAGAAGACGTTGTTTGTCACGCCAAATGATGAATTGATCAAGAGTCTGCCATCCACCATTAAAAATGGATAAGGCTATATAAGCTGAACTAAAGATTATTTACACTGACACTACGATGACAGAACAACCTTCCAATCGCTGTTATCCCCGCATTTTTCTGATCCCCTTTTTCAAGGGTAAATCCGGGGATAAAGGCGAAGCTTATGCTTCCGAAGTAGCTTTCTTGCAGAAAGCTTTTAGCTCCGCTTTTTCAGGTTTTTTCTGTCCTCTCCGTTATCGTATAAATGATTAGTTCAACTTATATAGATGTAAAAGTAACAAAGACAGAATCCCCTGACCATTAACGGTTCAGGGGATTTTTGTTATTGCATTATATGTTTGAGTGATCGGTGAAGCTCAGCTTATTTATCATTTTATTGAATGTTAATTCATTTATATGTATAATAATTCAATTCTAAGAAATATAAATTACTGTTAAGGAAGTGTACCATGACCATACATATCAGAGAAACTCAACCTGATGATCTGAAACCCTTGATGGCATTAATGCATGACTATGTGGTGGGATTCTACAACAACCCTTGGCCTGGTGATCAATCCATCCAGCTTTTGATCAACAACCTGCTTAATCAGCAGATCGGTGCTCAATTCGTGGCAGAAGAGGACGGGAAGCTTATCGGATTTTCCACCCTGTTCTTTACCTACAGCACGCTGAAAGCAGAACGTGTCGCCATCATGAATGACCTATTTGTTACGGAAACATTCAGAGAGGGCGAAGCAGAAGTCAAATTATTTGCACACTGTCAGCAATATACGCGGGACCATGGATGTGCATATATGTCTTGGATCACAGCAGTGACCAATGAGCGGGCACAGCAATTATTCGAACGTCTCGGGGCTACACGTGGCGCTTGGGTAAACTATTCAATAACATAGACTCTTTTGAGAACAAAAAAAGGGACATGCAAACATGAAGGTTCAGCCCTATCATGCTTGCATGTCTCTTACTCCTTCGATCTTAAAATGTATCCAGTAATACAGAATTTATTATAGTCAGATAGAGCGTTGCAACGTCTCGCTTACTCTCCCCTTTGCTGTGAAGCAGCTGCCTTCAGCCTTTCCAACACATCAACCGTTACGGTCTTGCTACCAAGATCCCCGTGGAAAACAACACCTTGCCGTTTACCATGATAATCAGATCCACCTGTTTCAATGAGGTCGTATTCCTTGGCCAGCTTACCATACCTGCGTTCCTCTTCTGGGCCATGGTCCGAATGAAACACCTCAATGCCATCCGGAAGGGCGTCTTCAATGATGCGACGTACCAATTCATCATCATTATAGAGACCCGGATGGGCAATCACAGCGGCTCCACCTGCGGCTCTGATCCACTCACACGCATCCTCTGGTGCAACGCGGGGTACAGATACAAAGCCTGGCTTGCCTTCAGCAAGATATTGATCAAATGCATCCCGCATGTCAACAGCGTAGCCTTTTTTCACCAGCACATCGGCCATATGAGGTCTGCCAATACTCTCATCCGGCTCTAACGGTCGTCCCAGCTCATCCAGTACCTCCTGCCAGCTTATATCAAGCCCGAGTTCTTGCAGCTTGGCGATAATCAGATGATTCCGCTCATCTCGCGCTTCTCGTAATCCGGCCAACCGTTGCAGGAATATCTCATCCTCCGTATTAACGTAATAGCCCAGTACATGAATATCTTTGCCGCCAGCCCGGGTGCTGATCTCCACTCCGGCAACAACATCAATATCGTACTCTTTTCCCGCTTGCTGTGCTTCCGCTACACCAGCTACTGTATCATGGTCCGTCAGGGCAACCGCAGATAGCCCTTTTTGTTTGGCAAGCTTCACATTATCAGCAGGTGGCTGCATTCCATCGGAAGCCTGACTATGCGTATGAAGATCACAGCGTCCTTGGCGCTGATCCATGATCAACAGCTCCTTTGTTTAAAATTGATTATGATTCAATCTTATCTACCATTGATGTTGCCAACGATTATGCCTTCCCCGTCTTATGTACCGACTTAGGCTGCTCCTGCTGACGCAGATAATTCAGGAAAGCGACTGCTGACAGGGGCAACAAGGACGATTTTAGATGGATGGCATAGAACTGCCTTTTGAATTCGAGTCCGCGGATATCCACAATATGAACAAGTCCCAGAGCCAGTTCATGCTGCACCGAAGAAGGAGATAACATCGTAATACCTACCCCTGCCTCCACGGCCGATTTTACCGCTCCTGTACTGCCAAGTTCCATCACTACATTCATATCCTGTGGATCAATCTTTTTCTTTTGCAGTTGGTCTTCCATCACCTGACGAGTACCCGAGCCCTTCTCACGCAGCACAAAAGGATAATTCATTACATCCTCAATATTCACTTTGCTACGCTTAGCCAAATCATGTCCGGCAGGTACAATCAGTTTCAGCTCGTCCTGCATGACAGGCTCCACAATCATGTCCGGGTGGTGCACTGGCGCTTCAATCAGACCAAAATTAAGCTGGTGCTTCAATATATCATCCATAATTTGCGTTGTATTCATCACTTTCATGACAATTGAAATATCCGGATATTGAAGTGCAAATGGTCCGAGCATGCGTGGAAGCACATATTCCCCGATCGTTAAGCTGGCTCCCAGCTGGAGTCTGCCCTGTAACATCTGAGTAAACGCCGACATCGCTTCGTCCGTCTGTCTGACCAACTCTACACTCCGTTTTGCATGAGGTAATAAAGTTCGGCCAGCCTCGGATAATTCTATTTTTTTGGTGGAACGATGCAATAACTTGGTGCCAAAATAGTCCTCCAATGATTGAATCTGCATCGTTACTGCCGGTTGAGTCATATGTAATGCTTGTGCAGCCGCCGAGAAACTCCCCTTCTCTGCTACCGTATAAAAAATATGCAATTGGTGAAAATTCATATCTTCGCCCCTCTTCGATTACACTCTCTACATTGTAGCCGATTTCCCGCTTGGCAACAAAAAAAGCATGCAGCTTGTCTGCATGCAATAATCCTTGAATCTATGATTTCAACATATTGAATCTACTCAACCTACTTATGCTTGCGGCTATTTTTGACCAGCGTCATTCTTCTTGAATGTCTTAACCATGAATAATATGACTTCAGGTCCCTTAATTCAATGGTCTCCGACATACGTCCCAGAAACGTAACTACAATCATTTTGTGCAGCGGGTTGCCCGCAATATCATATTCTCCTTCAAGTTCGGAAAATTCGGCGACCACCACCAGATCCTCATCAATCAGGTAGACGTCCTGTTCATTACGGTAGTATGGTGTTATACGGTCCTGCTTCAGACACTCCCATAACCACGCCGCAATATGGTCATCATCACTACGTGCAGGCTCAATACGGTCTGCATACCGCATCTTGGCATGATGGGTAATGACGATGTCGGCCACTTTCTTGTCTCCAAGAGCCACGAAAAACGGCTCGTAGGTGCTCCAACGTTGCATCACCTTATCACGCATGGGAATCACTCTCCACCAGATAGGACTTTCTATCTATTTATTACCAAATATATTACAACATTAGTCCCGCAACCTCAAGGCGTAAGTTTAACTTTTTTTCACAATAGCCAATTTGTGTATAATTCAAGAAAAGAGCGACCCCAAAGGGTCCCTCCAGTTTCTCGTCTATATTCCGTAAAAGCTCGTTTTGTCCATCGTTTTGCTCGCATACTCGGTTTTGATCTCATTACGATACGAGCGTTCGATCTTGCGCACATAGGAAAGTCGCTTCACATTTTTCATCGTATCATCTGCCCGTTCTGCATTAACATACATGACTACATAATGCATACGGCGGGAGATATAATGCACGGTGCCATATTTTTCGAGATTACGGGCAGCCTTCAAATCACTGACCCAAATAATGAATCCTGTCCTTTCCGCAAACATCATCGTTCCCCGCCCTTCTATAATGATTACTTAACTGCAACCACACTTGCCGCCACTACCGCAGCCGCCCTTCGGATTCGGGTCATTGCTCGGTACTTTAATGGTCGTTGACACTGCAAATGCAATGGTCTCTGACATCTGGAATAACATATCATCCAGGGACTTCTCTGCCTGTTTGAAGCGGATTACCGCCTCGAAATTTTCCAACTCCTGTTCCAGAGCCTTCACCTGGTCTTTTGCTGCATGATAATCCGGGTGAAAATGACCGAAACGCTGTGTTTCTTCAAACAATTCCTTCTTGGCATTCAGCTTCCGAATCCCCATCTGAATCTCAGGGGTAGTCTCGACTTGCTGCTTCCAATATAAATAATCCGATACTTCGGCAGATTGGTTAATCATGTCGCCCAGTTCATATGCGCCCGTTAACACTTGGGCCATATCGACCGTGTTCATTTCCGCTACGCTCATGAAATATTCATCCTATCTATATATAAAGTTCTACTTAACGTAGACTACCTCATCATAGCATATCCATGAATAGTTAAGAAGAGTTTTTCCTGCAATTAGAAATAGGGGGAACTCGAAAATTCGCCTTTCAACCTGATATTCACGTGAAATAGTCAGGTTATGACATCATCTGGCAGGATAAGACGCATTGTATCCCACTCTGACGGGGAGAATGTACGCCATTCCGTCTCTGATGTATTTTCACTTGAATCCAACATGCACCAACCGCTTAAAGTCCATTGTTCATGACCCTCTACCTGATGTGGAATGAGGTATTGCGTTTGATTTTCCTGTTGTATCCCCAGCTTGGTCTGCCACTCAATGGCTTTGGCAGCAATCTGTCGGGCGGTTGAACTATGATATCGACGCCACTCCTTGTACCAGGTCTCCGGTATCTCCTCAAATCCCAACAGAGAGAACTTCTTCTCAATGACAGAATGATCACGCTCCAACCCATGCAGAGAAGCAGGGACATCAACCAGACCTAGATTATCGGGAGTGTAGAAAGAAGAATATACACCGCTCAACACATCTTTTTCTAATAACTTCGGATCATCTGCGGAGCCTGTACTTGCCTCCATTACCTTCATACTCCGATTTACAGTCAACGGTGCAGCATCCGTCTCCTTGCCCCAATCTGCTAACGCAATACGTACATTCTCTGGTATGCCTGTCAGCGCATATTGATCCAGACACTCTATCACTTCATGTAATTCATACCCTCTGGCTAAGGCCGAAATGAATCGCTCTCTTGTCATACGGTAGATGGACATTCGATCACGCGTCACCCGTTCTGCGCATTGCTCCAGCATCCAGATCACATCAGGCCCTGCTTCGGGCGGCACCAACATTTCGAAATCAGGCTGCATGTAAAATCCACACGGCTCCGCCTCACTTACCATCTCTTGTTCTCGATATAACAGGCTATGCGGTTCGATCAGCCAACGGAATGCCAGCGCTCCCGACTGATCTTCTCCTACTTCACCATAACCCCAGCCAGCCAGTGCGTATAGCCAGCCCCTGATCCGTGGTTTCAATTCCAAATTCTCTATATGGCACCATATGTTTTTTTCTGGAGCCAACACTGCCAATTGATAACGGAAATGCTGCAACGCGGGTTCAGCTTCTCCGTATCTTTCCATACACGCTTGATATATTTCCCGATGCATCTGTCTCCACGAGAGCTGCAACCATTTTTGTAATCGATGATCTACAATCTGAATTTGGCCATCTGACTTCTGAACGAGATTCAGACTGAGCAGTAGATCGAGAAGGATAGCTACGTGGGTCGGATACAAATCCGAATGATCATATCGGATGCCCAGACCTTCAAAGTCTGTCGAAGATAACACCGTGATCACACTTAATTTTTGAACACTTTTCTTATGTATAGTGCCCTTCCCTGTCAAAGGAAGTCCTTCTCTTTCAATCCACGCGATCAGATGAAGAAGTTCCGCAGCAGTATCCGGCTTTCCTTCCTGTAATACATGAGCATGCTGTGCCATCTGTTTAACGGTTATACCCACTCTTTGTGCGTAAGCAATCGTCAATGTCTCCATCAGCGAAGCAGGAATATAGAATAATCGCTCTCCCCAACTCTTATATACAGATTCAATCCATCTTTGCTGCCTAAGGCTGGCGAATGAAGAATTGGCTTCTGCGACACTTAGTCCTTCGATGGCCCACTGTTCTCGTGGCAGGAGGGAGGAAAAAGGCTGACCGGCATGTTTGTGAAAAATTGCACCAAGCACTTTTTGTTCCACCAAAGCAAGCTTTGACCATGAATCAAGGTTCAGTACCACAGGCTCATCTATTGCTTCAAATGAAGACATATCCCAATCCCTCCTCTTTTCGCGAGTATAAATGGACTATTCGTTCTCATGAACGATGGCATATTCATATCCCTGCTCGACCAAAAACATCTGACGGTTTAATGCAAACTCCTGTTCCTTACTATCCTCTGATACCAACGCATAGAAATATGCTTTGTTTTCTCCAGCTTTTGGTCTCAGAATTCTTCCCAAACGCTGTGCCTCTTCCTGCCTTGACCCGAAACTTCCGGATATCTCAAGCGCAACAGCAGCATCAGGCAAATCCACAGCAAAATTGGCAACCTTGGATACCACAATTGTTTTAATCTCTCCACGTCGAAAAGCGGCAAACCACTTGATTCGCTCTTGCTGTGACATGTTACCCGAGATCAAAGGTGCTTCAATTTCCCGGGCAATCAACTCAAGTTGATCCAGATATTGTCCAATCACTAGCGCAGGCATATCCCGATGACGTTCCAGCAAACGCTTAACTACATGTACCTTCGCCGGATTCTCGGCAGCCAATCGAAATTGATGTTTAACCTCGGCTTGCAGATAATTTGATCTTAGTTCCGGGGAAAACGGGATACGTATCTCTTGACATTGTACATCAGCAATCCACCCTTGCTGCTCCAGTTGTTTCCACGGCATATCATAGAGCTTTGGACCAATCAACGAAAACACATCCTGTTCACAGCCATCCTCTCGAACCAAGGTGGCCGTCAATCCCAGCCTTCGCGTAGCTTGAATATCCGCAGTTGCACGAAACACTGGTGCTGGCAGCAAATGTACTTCATCATATATGATCAGCCCCCATTGCCGCTCACTGAGCAGTTTGATGTGGGTAAAATCAGCATCCTTTGATTTCCGGTGTGTAAGAATCTGATATGTAGCTACAGTCACAGGTTTCACCTGTTTTTTCTGACCGGAATACTCACCGATCTGGTCGCTGGTAATCGTGGTTTTGTCTTGAATTTCCTGAATCCACTGTCGCACAGACGTTGTATTGGACGTCAAAATAAGGCATTCACATTGAAGCCGCTCCAGCACGGCCATGCCAATGACCGTTTTTCCTGCCCCGCAAGGAAGTACGAGTAAACCGCTTCCTCCCATGCCCTCACTGCCTTCGAATGCATCCACAGCCTCTCTCTGGTAAGAACGCAACGCAAACCGCTCAGAGTGGTCCCCCGGATCATTAGACCGCCAATCAAATGAAAGCTTGGTTCCCTCCCGATATCCTACGTAATCAAGTACGGGGTAACCCAACCGTGTTAATTCCCTTTTCAATAACCCTCGCTGTTCTCCTGGGAGCAAAAGTTCATGAGCGTCCTTACGTTCCATACGAAAGGCAGCTATCGATTTCAATCCACTTAATTCATCCAGTAACCGCTCATCCTCACTGTAAAGACGCATTCTGGTGTGATCTGCTTCGGAATGCAGCTTTAATTTGCCATACTGATCCATGATTCTCCGAACATCCTGTATGAGTGCAGCAGGCACGTTCCAGCGGGATACCAGCTCCAGACTTGCGATAACCTGATCTGCATTCCATCCCAATGCAGCCGCATTCCAGAGCGATAACGGAGTGATTCGGTAAGTATGGAACGCTGCCGGTGTCTTAACCAGTTCTGAATACATCCCAAGCTGCTCTCTTGCTCTTTCGAATCCGGGGTGGCCAACTTCCAGCAAAACTGTAAAATCTCGCTGAACGATACAAGCATCTGTCCTTACCGTATGTTCTGTTTCTTCCATTTGGAGCCTTCCTCCTATCACAAAAAAAGTCCAGTTCCGGCAACTTCCGAAAATGAACCTCTATAAAGTGCACGTTCAAAAAGTCTAGTTTTCAGTACCGAAAAGTGGACTTTTTGAACAACATCTATAAAATCCACAAAAAAACATCCTGCCCATACCTCGGTATGAACAGGATGCCCAACTGCATCTAAAGTCATTCGGCTGTATAACCTTTAGCCATGGCGATAAATAATCTCACGGCCGTCTGCATCGCGTCTTCATCAAAATCAAACATCGGATGATGATGCGGATAGATCGCATTTTTATCCGGGTTACCTGCTCCAACAAACATAAAGCACCCTGGAACCTTCTGCAGATAATACGCAAAATCTTCCGCTGGCATCAGCATCGGGGAAGCTTGCACTCGTTCTGCCCCAAATAATTCTGTAGCTTCTCTGAAGAAACGTGCTGTCTCCTGTTCATCGTTCACCACAGGCGGATATCCCATAATATATTTCACTTGCGTCTCTGCTCCATATGCTGCCCCTGTCTGGGCTACCATGGTAAGCACGCGCTCTTTCATCCCGTTTCGGGTCTCTTCATCAAATGTTCTTACCGTACCGCTCATTTTGCATTGCTCTGCAATTACATTCTGAGCCGAGCCCGCCTGCATTGTACCAATGGTCAGCACCGCGGGTTGCAATGGATCCACCGAACGACTGACAACGGTCTGAAGCTGCATCACAAGCGCAGATCCCGCGATAAGACTATCTATCGTGGATTGTGGCATCCCGCCATGTCCACCTTTGCCTTTGATCTCAATGTAAAAATCGTCCGCCGCCGCCATCATCGGTCCTGCTTTACTGGCAACAACACCTACAGGCAGCGGGGTCCACAGATGAATGCCATATATGACATCCACGCCTTCAAGCGCACCATCCGCAATGACCTGGACTGCACCACCCGGAAGCAGTTCTTCTGCTGGCTGGAACAAAAAGCGAATCTCTCCTTGGATCTCCTTCTTGTGACGACTGAAATACAATGCAGTACCGAGCAAGATGGAGATATGACCATCGTGGCCGCATGCATGCATCGCTCCTGCTTGTTGTGATGCATACTCGATATTCTTTTCATCCTGAATTGGAAGTGCGTCCATATCAGCTCGCAGCATGACGACAGGACCCGGCTTGTCCCCACGAATGGTACCGATGACCCCGTGACCACCAACATGACGCCTCACTTCCACGCCAAAGCTCTCCAACATATCCGCTACAAAAGAGGATGTCTTCTCCTCATGAAAGGAAACCTCGGGATTGCGATGAAGATGACGCCGCCATTCCACCATGTGGATCTGCAGATCTTCCCACCATATATTATTAGTCATGTCTCTCCACCCTTTCAATCTTGAACGGGACTTGGATCAAGCCCGAACCTTCCTCTTCAAACCTATTGCTGTATATTGTAGCAGAATTGGAAGAAAACCGATACGAAACGCCTTCGGAAAGCTTGCACGGGAAGGGGAAACATACTATCATGAACTAGAGAAATACTCGAGAAATTATACTCGGAAGCTTATGAGGAGGATCAAACGCTTATGATTTTTGAGAATACAGGCTTGGATGGCTTGAAGAGCGACTTGGCATACCTGGATGAGAGCGCCGAGAAAGTCGGATTTGTCCGGTGGCAATGGGAATATTACCGTGCTACATATGACTACAAAATTGAAGATGAACAAACCAACTCAGAATACTTTGTACGCATTAATACCCGCGCTGTGGAAGGCAAATTGGAAAAACCGGATACCGTTCTTGCTGTGGAAGCAGTATACCTCGGCAAAGCCACTTTCCCTCACGGCCTGGATTATGACTCTTCCGTTCCGCAACCAGTCGTGAAGCTGGCAGCCGAAAAATTACAGCAGCTTAAAGAACTGCTGGAAGCATAGGCTGGGCCAAACGATGAAACAACAAACGGCCCAAACGAAAACGAAGAGAGGCACGCCGGATTTTCAACTGCTAATCCTCACTTTATTGTTGGTGGGCTTTGGACTGGTGATGGTATTCAGCTCCAGTTCCAGCATTGCAATCGCAAGCGATAAATTTAACAATGATGCCCTTTACTTCACGAAAAAACAACTTATGTGGGCGATTATCGGTCTATTTGGCATGTTTTTTGCCATGAATATCCGCTTCAACAAGTACAAAAAGCTCTATGCACCCTTTTTCCTGCTCACTACGGTCATGCTGGTGATTGTTTTGATCTCAGGTGCAGTATTGAACGGTGCACGAAGCTGGATTCACATTTTTGGTTTCAGTCTTCAGCCTGCAGAGTTCGCGAAAATTGCTATCATTCTCTATCTCTCTGCTCTTATTACCAAAAAAGGTGAGAAATTCAGGGTTTTCAAGACAGGGTACGTTCCCGTCCTGTTTATCGTTGGATTCATCGCAGGACTGATTATGCTGCAACCAGACTTCGGTACCACCTTCATTCTGGTGTCCACCTGTGGTCTCTTGATCTATGCCGGTGGAGCCAGTATGAAACATATCCTGGGTTCGATTCTCCTGGTTGTACTCGGTGGGGCACTGGCGTTCGGAGCGAATTCCCTGTTTTCTTCCATGTCTCCTTCCGACACAACGACTGCTACAACAGCAGTCACTGCGGAGCAGAACTACAAGATCGGACGTATTCAGGCTTTCCTTGATCCAATGTCCGATATTAATGGCGGAAGTCTTAACCTCTACCGTTCTCTTGTTGCCATTGGTGATGGCGGCATGACAGGTTCTGGGATTGGACAAGGTACGATGAAGCTGCATTATTTGCCAAACGCGTATAATGACTTTATTTTCTCCGTAATCGGGGAAGAACTCGGATTCATCGGAAGTGCATTATTCCTGCTAGTTTACCTGTACTTCATCTGGCGCGGAATCATTGTCTCTCTTCGCTGTCCCGATCCATTCGGAACATTGGTCGGCATAGGTATCATGGGACTGATCGCGATTCAGGCATTTATCAACATTGGTGGTGTAACTCAGACCATTCCGGTGACGGGGGTCACGCTTCCATTTATCAGTTATGGGGGTACCTCACTCTTTGTGATGATGGTTGCCATGGGCATTCTGCTCAGTATCTCACGTACTAACAATCTGGACGTGATCAAGGAAGAGAAAACGAAGTCCGTGACTGTACAGACACAGACTCGTACCTCTCCTGCTCTTCGTTCACGGGAGTCCATCCGTCGAATTCGATAAAAAAGCAACACAAAAAAGGCTGTGCACCCAATGGATGCGCAGCCTTTTTCTGTGTACTGAATAAACTCTGTCTATCAAGATGAAGAACAGGTCAATATCGCTCTGTCCTCCATTGCGGATTGCGATTTCTACAGATCGTCGCCTTTGAAAGATACGCCTTCTACCTTTACATTGACTTCAACCACGCGTAATCCGGTCATGGTCTCTACCGCTTCTCTTACATTCTGCTGAAGCATACGGGAAACTTCATGAATCGGGGTTTCGTACAGGACGATGATGCGCAGGTCAATGGCTGCTTCCAGCTGGCCGACCTCAACGCTCACGCCTTTCTGTACGTTTTTACCGCTGAGTCGCTTCGCCCAGCCCTCTGACAATCCTCCAGACATTGCGGCAATTCCGGGTGTTTCCATTGCAGCCATTCCGGCAATTTTTGCAACCACGTCATCGGCAATCCGGATGTTTCCGCTCTCCAGTTGAAGTTGTTCTGCCATGCCACATCCTCCTTCACTTCGTTACTCGTATTTTAAATCCTTTCCACCCCAAAAAGCAAATTAAACTCAAAAAGATGCGTTTACAACCTACCACCATTTGGTTATATTGAAATATGAAAATAATCTCATAAGCGATTTACAGTGTAATTCAAAACAAAATAATTTATAACCGAGGTGTTTGTTGTGAGAAACCGGATTTCATCCATTTTGCTGATTGCGTTCTTTGCACTCAGTGCCATCGCCCACTACTTAAAATGGGATTCGATTCTACAGTTCGTGATATCAGCCATTTCGGTTATTTTTGTGGCCGGTTTTTTAGGCAAAGCCACCGAAAATGTGGCCCACTACGCCGGACAGCGGCTGGGAGGATTCTTGAATGCCACCTTCGGCAATGCTGCCGAATTGATCATCGCCATTTTCCTCGTCAAAGAGGGACTCTTCGACATGGTCAAAGCTAGTCTGACAGGTTCTATCATCGGAAATCTGCTATTAGTGCTCGGGTTAAGTATTTTTGCGGGAGGACTCAAGTTCAAAATTCAGAATTATAATGTTTCACTTGCAGGTCTGAATGGTTCCCTGATGATTGTTGCCATCATTGCCCTGTTTATTCCGGCAGTCTTTCTCAATACACATTCCATTACACAGAAAGACACCAATACACTTAGTCTCATCGTGGCCGGATTGCTCATCCTCGCGTATATTGCGTGGTTGCTATTCTCCATGGTGACACATAAGAACTACCTCGCAGACGTCACTGAGGATCGCGATGAAGAGTTACCTCATGAGCATGCTCCGGCATGGTCCAAGAAAAAATCAATTCTCTATCTGGTGCTCGCAACAGTCATGGTTGCCTTCGTCAGTGAATGGCTGGTGGGCACGCTTGAAGTCTTCACTTCGGAATTCGGACTTAGCGAACTGTTTGTCGGTGCATTCCTTGTGGCCATCATCGGTAATGCGGCCGAACACAGTGCAGCCATCATGCTTGCCATGAAAAATAAAATTGGAGCCGCCGTTGAAATTGCGGTTGGCAGCAGCTTGCAGATCGCACTCTTCGTTGCTCCTGTACTGATTTTTGTCAGCTACTTCACAGGCAGAACCATGGATATCGTATTTACAACGATTGAACTGGTCGCCATCGGCGTATCCGTATTTATTGCAAAGTCCATTACCCAAGATGGTTCAACGAATTGGTACGAAGGTTTACTCCTGCTCGTGGTATATATCATACTCGGTGTATCCTTCTTCCTGGTGTAACTAGGCCCTCACGTAGCGATTAAAATATACAAGCCACAAGAGGCAGCCCGAATTTACATTCGGTGCTGTCTCTTTGTTTGTATACGCCTTCCGGCTGGCTTGCATCCCCACCCCGTTCAGACGCACAAAAAAAGCATGCATAAACGCCTGCATGCCTTCTATTCTGACCCGCGCATTTGCAGGCTATTGCTCATTCTTCTTGTTCAAGGCTTCATATAAAATTGCCAAATTCCGCTCAAGCGCGCTAACCAGCTGCTTACCTGCACCTTCTGGAAGGAGCCCTGCACGAACAGCAAAATCAACTTCTTTGGAGAACCCATACATCTGTGTATCCAATACTTCCTCATAGAGAGGGCAGTAGCGGGTAGCCAGATTCTCCATCTGTACTTCAATAAGCTTCTGTATTTTATCTGCATCTTCTTGAAGAAGACTGATCGCTTTCAAACTCAGCTGGTCCTGCAGATCAGATGAAGTCATGCATTTTTCCCCCCTATGTCCCAAAAATCGCGTAAAGACGTTCTACCTCTAATATTAGACGAAATGAAGAGCTAATACAAGAACCTGACCAAAATAAGCCCGCAAAGTTAAGCCTTTTGTTGAAGCTTAATCATCCTGTTCCAGTCACCTCCAAATGTGCATTCGGCGCATTCCATGCCAAAAAACACCCCTGCCAAAAAAGGCAAAGGTGCTTCTTGAGAGCTATTACTCAGATGCGATGCTTACATTCAGTCCATGCTTGGCAAATACTTCTGACATGGCTGCTTTCGCTTCAACTGCATCTGGACCATGAACATGCAGTTCATAGCTGTGCGTGCTGATCAGCGTTGTAAACAATCCGAGAATACTTTTCACATCGATATACTTGTTCTCCGAATGAAGCACGATTGAAGAAGTAAACTTGCCTGCTGTTTGAGCAATTTCTACTACAGCCGCGTTATTACTCGACATAGGAATCCCTCCGTCTTTTTACTATTGGTATCATCTATTAATTACCACTACATGATACCGTGAATCCGCTTTCCTAGCAACAGCAAAATCCTGTTCCTACTTCAAACGGTCCGGATTCAGGCATTCCAGCTCAGGAATAACAAAGATACCGTCTTTACGAATCAGCACATCGTCAAAATAAATCTCCCCGCCGCCATAATCTGGACGCTGGATCAATACGAGATCCCAGTGGATGGACGAGCGGTTGCCATTGTCGGTTTCTTCATACGCCTGACCTGGCGTAAAGTGTAAGCTGCCTGCGATTTTCTCATCGAACAGGATATCTTTCATCGGATGCAGAATATGCGGGTTAAATCCAATCGCGAATTCACCAATATGACGAGCACCCTCATCCGAATTCAGGATTTCATTCAAACGCTCTGTATCGTTACTTGTCGCTTCAACAATTTTGCCATCCTTGAACGTGAACTTGATATTTTCAAAAGTCACTCCATTGTACAGGGTTGGCGAGTTATAACTAATCGTTCCGTTCACGGAATTGCGCACAGGGGCACTGTACACTTCGCCATCCGGGATATTTTTTTGGCCAGAACATTTCTCTGCACCGATATCTTTAATGGAGAAGCTCAGCTCTGTTCCTGGTCCGGTGATACGAACTTTATCCGTCCGCTTCATCAGGTTAGCAAGCGAGTCCTGCGCTTTGTCCATTTTGGCGTAATCCAGGTTACATACGTCGAAGTAGAAATCTTCGAACGCTTCTGTACTTGTATTGGCGAGTTGCGCCATACTTGCGTTAGGGTAACGCAGTACAACCCATTTCGTATGTTTGACACGTTGTTCACTATGTACCGGGTGGGAGTACAATGAATTGTACATTTTCATTTTTTCTTCCGGCACATCGGACAGATCATTCACATTTTCTCCCGCACGAATACCGATATAACAATCCATCTGTTTCATACGGTTCAGATCAATCTCTGCCCATGTTTTCATCATTTCTTCTGTGGCATTTTTCAGCATCGCACGCTGTACGGTTTTATCGGTCAACTGTACAAAGACGTTACCACCTTTTTTTCCTACCTCTTCAATAATGGCGTTAATCAGATCACGTTCCGATCCAATCATCTCAACCAATACATTTTCACCAGGCTGTACATCTACTGAATAGCCCACCAGGTTTGCTGCAAGCTTTTGAATTCTTGGGTCTTTCATCTTGGTAAAATCCTCCTGTCATCTGCCATACTTGAATTGAACAACGGTAAATTACGATACTATTGTAGCACGCGAACAGTCATCCCGTCAGCAGGCAGTCCCTCACTTCGTTTATTGATATGACTTGAAGTTCACATCGGTGACAAGGGCTTCTTTGTTACTTTTACGGTTGTTGTCCGTGTAACTCATCTGACTTTCAGAGGATAAGCGAAGAGGCAGACTGCTCTTCCGATCTACCGTGAGATGATATACCGTCTGCACGCTCGCTTGTTTCATCATCTGTTGCATCGTTGTTTCGCCCTGTTTCCAAACTTTCTCCAGATCCTTCTCAAGCTTCTCCTTACGCGCCCCTTTCACCGTAGCTGCCTTATGCATATATTCTGCCCGAATGGCGTTCATCTCGTCGTTTAGCTGGGTTACAGCCCATGATTTGGCGTCTTCCGGTGCAAGTTCAATCCGTAATGTTCTGGTTCGACGACCAGCGCCATACTCCGATTGAATGGTTTTGTGCATCCCATCGATCTTCTCCAATTGGGCAATTGGGTTAAAACGAGAAAGAGACCCACGCAGCGGCTCATGCTGCGCTGACAATGCCATCCATTGCCCTTGTTTCCGCTCGAAAGAGGCGCTAAACCCACTGGGCTGTCCATTATTTTTTACGGCAGTTGTTTGAATGCCTGTCCCCACAGCAGTTACTTCTCCAGGTAATCGGGTCTGAAGGGTCAGACGATCATGATTCTCCAGCTTGCCTTCAAACTTGAACTGATTCTCGAACAGCCCACTATTCTCCCGTCGAAGTCCTGCCTCTCCTTCAAAACTCAACGTCTCTTTTCCCGCTATCCCCGATAAAGCCAAGGAAAAAACCTCCTCAGGCGTTTGATCTCGCTGCATTAATCCACAACCCGGAACACCAATAATCACGATGCTCACAAATAACCATAATGTACGTACCGAATGGCGATTAAACATGTCTATCTTCACCCTTCCGTGAACTTTCTCCATAGATTGCCCCGCCCGTATATGCTTATACTTCCTTCTATACACATCTTGATTCTCCGATGCACAAAAAAAAAGAGACCGACTCCGCAATTGGAATTGTTCTCTCTTAACGTGTTACATCCTGTTCCTCTACAACGATTCTGTTCCGACCACCATTCTTGGCGCTGTACAAAGCCATATCAGCCCGATAAAACAAGGACTCTACACTGACCTTTTCATCCATCCAATTCCACTCTGCGATGCCACTGGATACCGTAACGGGCGGTCGGGTCTCTTCTGCGACTCTCTTTCGAATCACTTCCGCATAATCTAACGCCTGCCTTACACTCACCTGTGGCATATAGATCGCCAGTTCTTCTCCACCCCATCTGGCGCAGACATCCTCCGAGCGAACAGAGCTGGTGACGATCTCACTCACTTGCTTCAATACTTGATCCCCCGTCTGGTGTCCGAACGTATCATTCACCTGTTTGAACTGATCAATATCCACCACAATGAGGGATCCACAGAATTCATGAGCCTGTCGCTCGTGAATCACACTGTCCAGATAATGCCTCACGTACAGACCTGTCAACATATCCAGATTAGCCAAGCGCCGAACCTCGGCATGCAGCGTGGCATTTGACAGGGCAAGCCCGATATGAATGGATAACATCTGCAAGAGCCTATAGTTATCATATGAAAAGTAGTGCTCTCTACTGTGTCCCAGCAAAATGGCACCCTTCACTTCACCATTGACTCTGATCGGTGATGCAATCAGTGACATGGATCCCGTATCTTCCATGAAAAAGGAGGACACTTTATCGTATTGCGCATAATTGACTATAATAAGTGGTTCCTCTGTTCGGTACACCAAGCCTGCGATACCGTAGTCTACAGAAAAGGATTGGTGAAAAACATCTTTCACGTTAGATGACATGACTTCGAAGTCATTGGTACTGTCATTGAGTTGAAGAATGCAACACGTTTCAGCCTGGAATATTTCCTTTAACTCTTGCTCGGATAGTTGATAGATCTCGGAAAGATGCAGGCTTTTGTTCAACCGCTGTGTAAGATCATTAATTAAACGAAGTTCCTGAATTAACATATTGGATTGTTCATGCAGCTTGGCGTTCTCAAAGGCCGTTCCTGCAGTGTCTACCATCATCGTAATCAATTGCAAGTCCGATTCTTCCATAATCTCTTCATTCATTTCGATATGGAACACACCGTATATGCCTTGTTTGCCTTTCAGCGGAATCCCTATATCTACAATGCGGTTCTCTGCATCATCTGAGCGAGCAACGATCAGCTTACCTTCCATAAATGAACGCACACAAATATCTTCTCCTCGCTCGTGGACAAGCAACGGTTTAATCCGTGGATCAGAGTTGTTCTGATCCTGAGACATATACAATTTGATATAAGTGGCCGGGTACAAGTAGTCCATACTGTCAAATACCTCATCCAATATGGCCTCGACATCCATTTTGTCATGCATTCGCTGAACAATCTGAAAGAGAATGGACCTCCGGTGTTCCTCACGAGCTGTTTGTTCATGAGCATGTAACAGGTCCGTCATAAATATGTATTCGAATCTTCGGTAAAAGCAGGTGTGATAATGCAATGCCTCAGATTGAACCACAGCTTCAGACGTTTCATATCCATTGAATTCATAGATCACAGCGGTGAATACGGCAAACATATCCTTGTTAGTTCTGGAGAATAAGGGATGTGTTATTATAAGATATTGTCCGTGTTCGCTTGTCCCTTTAAGGGACAGGACCTGTCTCTTATCCAAACATTCCAATACCAGCCTGCGCGCATTTACGCCCGGATCAGCTTCATGATCGCTATCGTATCCTATGCAATCACCTTCCGTGTTCCACACGCTGTAAAAGGTTGATGGTCTGGCCAGCCTTGAACCCACTCTGGAGTTCCAGTCACTGTATGCCTGCTCTAGCAAGCTGCCCAAATATGAAAAATCAAAAGGTGTGATATCCATTTTTTGCATCCACAACACATGCTCTTCATGAGAATGAGGAGCGGCAAAAGATGCGGAATCGCCCGAACTTCGTGAATTCAAGCTGGCAGGTAAACTTCTTAGATGTTCTAACATGTCAGGCGCTCCTTTGCACCGTTTTTGCATCCACCAGGATGCATTAATCTGCAGACGTTATCGCAAACCTGCAAATTTGTTGCGATAACCTTGTTACATAAAGATGATTTAAAGTTAAGATACAATCTATTTTACTCTGTTTAAAGCTTTTTTGCATCCATATTTCAGAAAATTGTCCCATTATTTTAGGCCCAATGACCTATCGACAAATTTAGACGTTTTTTTGCTTTTATTCTACGCTTGACTTTGTTTCTCTTAAACTGTAATATAAATTGTTGATGAAGACTACTAATGGGTCTTTAAATTTGGGCATTACCGGTTGTGTCACCCTCATTCTTTTTGTTGCTTTCAGGACAGCGGCTGAACTTTCCTGATCGTTCTATGCGAGGCCAAGCCCGCATCAACAAATTGGAGCGCAAACAGAGCCCTAATATGAACTTTAACTAAAAAGGAGCTACTTTAAACATGGCACGTTACACTGGTCCTAAATTTAAATTGAGCCGTCGCCTCGGCATTTCCCTTAGCGGAACAGGCAAAGAATTGAAACGCCCTTTCCCTCCAGGTCAGCACGGAGCTAACCAACGCAGAAAAATGAGCAACTACGGTATGCAATTGCAAGAAAAACAAAAATTGCGCCACATGTACGGTTTGGGCGAGAAGCAATTCCGCACACTGTTCTCTAAAGCTCAAAAAATGCAAGGTATTGCCGGTGAGAACTTCATGTTCTTGCTTGAGTGCCGCCTTGACAACCTCGTTTACCGCCTTGGGTTTGCTAACTCCCGCGCTGGAGCGCGTCAGTTGGTATCACACGGTCACGTAACTGTAAACGGCAAAAAAGTCGATATCGCTTCTTACCAAGTAAGCACTGGCGATGTAATCGGCTTGCGTGAGAAGAGCCGCGCTCTTTCTTCCATTAAAGAAGCTTTGGAAGGCCGTTCGCATCTTCCAGCATACGTTGAATACAACGAAGCAGCTGTAGAAGGTAAATTCATCCGCTTGCCTGAGCGTGCTGAATTGTCCCAAGACATCGATGAAAAACAAATCGTCGAGTTCTACAACCGTTAATCGTTGCAATCACATTAAAGTTTCACTCCAAACAGCTGTCGAGATTTTCTCGGCAGCTGTTTTTTTATGCTTTTTTTTAATTATCTTCATTATAGGAACGTAAATAACGATATAAAATATAGACTCCCTTCAGGAGAAGCACACATCCATATATACATCACAAGAATGACATCGAGGGGGATTAAAACATGCATTTTTTTCGCAATCGCAAGCTCGCTGTTAAGCTTGGACTTTTACTCGGGATCGTATTACTCTGTTGTATTGGAGCCCTGATTGCATTTAATACCAAATCCATTTACGACAAAAGCCTCCAGTACGGCGAAACCGTTGCTGGACAGGCAGCAAACCGGGCTACGAATGAGTTTATGACTGACATTAATCAGGTGAAAAACACGTTGGACACCATGAGTACCACGTTATTGGATGCCGCTCAGAACGGATCACTCAACCGTGAAGAAGTCGTCAGACTCCTTGAACAATATCTGAAGAAGGACGAGAAAGTTTTTGGCTTTTATACGGGCTGGGAACCAAATGCCTTTGATGGAAACGATGCGGATCACGTCAACAAAAAAGAATATGATGATGCTACGGGTCGATTCGTTCCATACGTTATACGTGATGGCAACTCCCTGCATTTTGAGCCTATGCCTACTTATGAGGGAAGCGGTGAAACCAGTACTTACTATCAGCAGCCAAAGAAAACCAAATCCATCTATTGGTCCGAGCCTGTTACCTACACGGTTGGCGGAAAAGAAACACTGCTCGTTTCGATTGTCCTCCCTCTATTAGATGAAAACAAAAATTTTCTAGGCATTGTTGGGGCCGACTTTACCATTGATCGTTTTCAGCAAAATATAGCATCACTTAATCCGGATCAGGGTTATGCCATGCTTATTACTAGTGAAGGACAGATTGCTGCACACGGCTCCAAACCGGAACTGGCTAATGAAGGTGTCGTAATTCCATCTGAAATGAAGACAGTCATTCAGCGTATACAGTCTGGCGAGTCTCAGTTTTACGCTACAGACCCTGAAGTAGGGGAAGAACTGTTTATTGCCGAGCCTGCCAAGTTACAAGGAACAGATTCAAACTGGTACCTTGTATCGGCGCTGCCAAAGAGCCATATCCTTCAACCCTTCTATGACAGCTTGAACTGGTCCATACTGATTGCCGCACTGGCAGTACTTCTGCTTGCAAGTGTGGTTACCTACACCATCGTCTCCATTGTAAGGCAGTTGAATCAAGTTAATATCGTCGCTGGACAGCTGGCTGGCGGGGATTTGACACAAAAGTTACCTGTACGATCCAAAGATGAATTTGGCGTTATGGCGGGTCATATGAATCAGATGATGGATACACTGCGACATACCATATCGGTTATATCCGAACATGCTTTATCTGTCGGCTCCACCTCTCAACAGTTGACCGCAGGTGCCGAAGAAACAGGTAAAGCAGCCGAACTGATTGCATTAACAGGAGTCGAACTTGCAGATAAAGCAGGTAAACAGGTGCAGGAGCTGCAAGAGTCCTCCCGTTCCATGAATGAAATATCTGCAGGGATCGGAAGAATTGCAAAGGCCGCCTCCGATGTATCCGATTCATCGCGAACTGTGGCTGAGCGAACAACTGTTGGGACCGATAAGATTCAGTCCGCCATGCGTATGGTCGATAGTGCCACCTCTTCTGTGCAGACGTCCATGACCGCACTGGAGAATTTCCGCCAACGTTCGGAAGAGATTGGCCATATTACAGGCATGATCACGGAAGTTAGCCGTCAAACCAATCTTCTTGCCCTTAACGCTTCCATTGAAGCATCACGAGCAGGTGAGCACGGGCGCGGCTTTGGTGTTGTTGCTTCCGAGATCCGTAATCTGGCTGAACAATCCAGAATATCAGCAGCGCAGATTGCAGCGTTGATTCATAACGTTCAGCAAGAAGTCCTTTCTCTCGTTGAAAATATGGAACAGGGGAATGCCGAGGTAAGCCATATAGCGGAAGTCATTCATGAAAGTGGTGAACTATTCCTCTCCATTTCATCACAGATTACAGATGTTAATGAGCAGATTGAGCATGTCTCAGCCATTGCGCAGCAGATGTCAGCTGGATCACAACAGGTTGATGCCACGTTAGTGCAACTTAAAACCATTGGTCATGAGACAGCAGATCACGCAACTCGTGTCGCCTCTGCCTCTGAAGAACAACTCGCATCCATGGAAGAGATTACGGCGGCATCTGCCTCACTGGCTAATCTTACCCAGGAACTATTAGAGCTGATTCAACGCTTCAAAACCTAATGTAGAAGACCTCCAATACGACACATCATTCAGGTCACCCTATGCACCTCAGCATGGAGGTGGCCTGCTTATTTTGGCTTACAACTCATGAAATGTGCTTCAATATCGCATGATATATAGCATAATGCATGGCAGAATGGCAAATTTCGACCATTACTTGTATTTCTCAGGCATGCAAACCCGCCTTTTTATGCTATAATAAGTGCTGTTAAAAGGAGGAAGACACTGAATGGTTGATGTTAATAAGAAAAAGCCCGATGAACAGCCTGTACGCAAACGCAGCTTTGCCCGCAGACTGGGAAGTTTCGTCAAATGGATGGTTGTCCTTGGATTTATGGGGGCACTATTTGTAGGCGGTGCTTTGATGGGATACGTCAGTTCCATTGTGAAAGACGAGCCTGTCCGTTCAAGGGCCCTGATTGAACAAAAAGTCAGCGAAAACTCCATCACAGGCTTTGCTTACTTTGCCGACGGCAGTCCGATCGGTCAATTACGTACGGAAGAAGACAGGCGTCCGGTCACTACGGACCAGATCCCACAGAAGGTTATTGATGCTGTCATTTCGATTGAAGACAATCATTTTTACGAACATAAAGGTGTAGACATGAGCGGAACCCTACGTGCCGTGAAACAGAAAGTGCTGAAAGAATCAGTACAAACCGGCGGTAGTACACTGACTCAGCAATTGGCGCGTCGTGTGTTTTTGAATCTGGATCGCACGGAAGATCGGAAAGTGAAAGAAATTTTGCTCTCACTCCGACTCGAACGTTTCCTGACCAAAGACGAGATCATGACTGCCTATCTGAACAAAGTTCCTTTTGGTAATGGTTCCAGCGGATACAACGTTTACGGAATCAAAGCCGCCGCCAAAGGATTGTTCAATATCAACGATCTAGAAAAAATCAACATCGCTCAAGCTGCTTATCTTGCTGGATTGCCACAACTCCCCTCCTCTTACTCCGCTTTTAACGGTAAAGGTGATTTTGTAGAGGAGAATTTTGACCGCGCAATCAACCGTCAGCATCTGGTACTGCGCCGTATGCTTGAACTGGGCAAAATCAATCAGACCGAGTATGACAAAGCTCTTGCTTTTGATATCAAAAGCGCACTCGCTCCGAAGACCATCAAGGCTTACAACACTTATCCATATCTTATGATGGAAACGGAACGACAAGCTGCACAGATTTTGATGAAACAGTTGAATTCCGACACAGCTGAATCTGCAGACAAAGCTACGGATGCAGCCACACCTCAGAAGGAAAGCAGTGCATTATTAGAGGAAGCTCAGACGCAACTGCGGACAGGTGGATATCGTATATACACGACCATCAACAAAAGTATCTACAAAACGATGCGTACCATTGCGGAAGATGACAGCAATTTCTCAGCAGATGATCCTGTCAAAGGAAAAGAACAAACTGCTGCTATGCTGATTAATCACAAAACCGGTGCAATTCTGGGGATGATTGAGGGTCGGGATTTCCAGGATGAACAGATGAACTACGCAACGCAGATGATACGCCAGCCAGGTTCAACGATGAAACCTATAGCCGCTTATCTTCCTGCGCTAGATGAAGGTCTTGTTCAGCCAGCTTCAATTATTGATGACTCACCGATCATTCTCAAAAATGGTCCGAGCGGATACCACATTGCCAAGAATGCCAACAACCGGTATCAGGGACTCGTCACTGCCCGCAGAGCACTGAATTATTCTCTCAATATACCGGCTCTGAAGTTGTTTAATGAAGAAGTAGGGATCGAGAAGGCTTGGACCTTCGCCAAGAAACTGGGGATTACCACCATTCAGAAGGAAGACTATCAGGCTCAGACTGGTGTTCTCGGAGGTCTCCAGTACGGTGTAACCGTTGAAGAATTAACTAGTGCCTATGGTGCTATTGCCAATAAGGGTGTATATAACGATTCTTACATGATTAGCAAAATTGTAGATTCCAAAGGAAACATCGTTTATAAACACGATACCGAACCTGTCCAAGCCTTCTCGGAGCAGACAGCATACCTGATGACCGATATGCTGCGGACCGTTATTACAGAAGGAACGGCAGATAAAGTACGTGAAAATTACAAATATTCCAAGAGTGTGCCAATCGTAGGTAAAACAGGTTCCACTCAAAACTACGCAGATGTCTGGTTTGAAGGTTATACCCCAGATGTCACACTTGGCGTGTGGGTTGGATACAAACAGCCCGTGAATACGCTGGAAAGTAAATCACAGAGAAAACGTGCGCAGCAACTGTGGTCGAAAATCCTGAACGAAGTGATCGATACGCAAAAAGATCTGTTCGTAACGGATTCATTCAAAAAACCATCTGGCATCGAAACGCGCACGGTGTCGGCATACAGTGGCAAGTTGCCAACATCCATGACTGACAAATTTGTTACGGATATTTTCAACAGCAAGTTTGTTCCGAAGGATAGCGATGACGGTGTAGCCAAAGCCAAGTACATTACTTATAATGGTGTAAACTATATTCCGCGTGACGGAACACCTTCGGACATGTTGAAGGAAAAAACAGTAATCAAGCGTAAAAAACCAATCTCGGATCTCATCAAAGAATTGCAAAATGCATTCTCACGTATGAGTCGACATGAGTCACTTGCTTATTATCTTCCTGAAGATGCTGGTGCAGACATGCCAACACAGATTGATCCAAGGACAGATAACGGCAAAGCTCCTGATGCACCAGGAAACGTACGCATCTCAACCTCAGGTGACAGAGCTGTCATTACATTTAATGCCACACCTGAAAATGATGTCGTGGGTTATCGTTTGTACCGTTCTGTAAACGGTGGAGGATTCCAGAACCAGGGCCAGGTTGTCCTGGCCGGTGAATCCAGATCATTCTCTGCATATGCAGCGCAAGGCGGTAACTTCGCCTTCTATGTAACGGCAGTGGATGTTGCCGGCAGAGAATCTGCTCCTAGCGCAACAGTAAATAGTGCTGGTGTAGCTCCTCCTGTGGAAGAAGAGATTGATGAACCGATTGAAGTTCCAGGTACAGTCGTTACGCCGGGAGAAACGCAGACCGATAATACAACAACGACAGCCCCAGGCACACCTGGTCAAGTCAGCGTATCTGCCCTGACGCAAGGACTGCGTATTCAATGGGCGGCCAGTCCAAACGCAGATAGTTATACTGTATATTACAGTGAAACAGGCTCGGCTCCTTACACCAAAATTGGAACAACAGCGGGAAATACCATGGATTATGGAGTACCCGCATCGACCAGTGGATGGTTCAAGGTATCTGCCAGCAACAGTGCGGGTGAATCCGAACCTTCTGCAGCCATACATTTTCAACCCTGATTCAGGCATAGCGTTCCAAAACAAGCCGCATCCTCAGACTGTATCTGAGTGTGCGGCTTTTTATTTGTATTTACAGTAGTCAAAAAGCCTGCTTCATGCCATTGGCATAAAGCAGGCTTTTACAATCCATTTTTTTAAATGGGTAGAGTCACTGTATTCGGAACCACAGAAGATTAACTTCTTCCCCACTACTCAATGTATCACCATCGATACCAACACATTGATGATCCTTGCATTGTCGCGTTAGTCTTCAATGGTGGATAGATCTCCTGTTGGCAGATCAAGCTCCCAGGCTTTCAGAACACGGCGCATGATCTTGCCGGAACGTGTCTTGGGCAGTTTATCCTTAAACTCAATCTCACGCGGAGCAGCATGGGCAGACAGGCCCTCTTTGACAAAACGATAGATCTCTTCTTTTAGCTCCGGTGTCGCCTCATATCCTTCACGAAGCGCCACAAAGGCCTTGATGATCTCCCCACGTGTCACATCCGGCTTACCGATTACACCCGCCTCAGCTACCGCAGGATGCTCCACGAGCTTGCTCTCCACCTCAAAGGGGCCGATACGCTCGCCTGACGAATTAATCACATCATCAATACGTCCCTGGAACCAGAAATATCCTTCTTCATCCATATAAGCGGAGTCACCGGATACATACCAGCCCGTAAGCCTGAAATACTCCTCGTATTTCGCAGGGTTATTCCAGATCTTCGCCATCATGGATGGCCAAGGTGCCCGTATGGCCAGATTACCCATACTGTACGGCGGCAATTCCTGCCCGCGATCATCAATAATCGCTGCTTCGATTCCAGGCAACGGACGTCCCATGGAGCCAGGTTTAATCGGCATTCCGGGATAGTTACAGATCAGCTGTGCACCTGTTTCCGTCATCCACCATGTATCATGAATCCGCTGACCATAGGCTTTCCATCCCCAACGAACAACCTCCGGATTGAGCGGTTCACCAACAGACATGACATGACGCAGACTGCTCAGATCATGCTGGGCAATGGTTTCTTCTCCCGCTCCCATCAGCATACGAAAGGCCGTTGGTGCACTGTACCAGATCGTGACTTTGTTCTTCTGGATGGTGCTGTACCAATCTTGAGGACTGAAACGACCACCCCGTATCACATTGGTCACTCCGTTGAGCCATGGAGCAAAGATACCGTAAGAGGTGCCTGTCACCCAACCAGGGTCAGCAGTGCACCAGTATACATCATCCTCGCGTAAATCCAAGACAACCTTACCTGTATAATAGTGCTGAATCATGGCATTTTGAACATGGTACACCCCTTTGGGTTTACCCGTAGAGCCTGAGGTATAGTGAATAAGCAAACCATCCTCACGATTCAGCCACTCTACTTCCATCTCATCCGAAGCGGCTGACATCTCTGCATCAAAATCGATGAGTCCTTCTTCAGTCTGCGCGCCCCCACCCACAATAAATATATGTTTGAGTTCGGGCAATTCGGTACGTTTGATGCGCTTCAGTAATTCCGGAGTGGTAACCAGTGCTACTGCTCCGCTATCCTCCAGCCGATCCTTCACAGCCGTTTCCATAAAAGCTTCAAACAACGGGCCCGCGATGGCTCCAGCTTTCAATATGCCCAGAAGACTAAAATACAGCTCAGGACTTCGAGGCATAAAAATAAACACCCGTTCCCCTTTGGCTATGCCATATTTGCGGAGAACGTTCCCGAATCGACTCGACTGTTCACTCAGATCAGCAAAAGTATAGGACTCTTCACGTGAAGCATCGCTATACAATAAAGCGGTTTTCCCGCCCCTTCCTTCCAGTACATGGCGATCAATCGCTTCATGCGCCATGTTAACTTTTCCGCTGGCGTGCCACGTAAAGTGCCTTTCCACCGATTCCCAATCGAACCGGCTTCTCGCCTCCGTGTAATCGCCCAGATTAGATTCAGACACAACCGTTTGCAGCATCTCACCATGTGCTTGACTCATGCTTGCCAGCCTCCTTCAACTCGACATTTCGATTCCCGTTAGGGGTCACTTCTCATTGCCTTTGTGTTGACTGAACTTCCAGTTAGCGCTTACATTAGTAGAGAGAACTTCTCATCATGTACTTGCTCGGCCAAACAGATGTTAACTATACTGTATTGAATTGTGAACATTTTTTGTCTACGCAATTATAGCAAATATTTTCAATTGTCGTCTATGGCTTTTCAATTTTTTGGATTTTTGCTATAGCGTTCTTTTTGAAGAACAACCTCTATAAGTAGGAAAGAGAGGAGCATGAACCATGGAACATATCAAAGAACATCATATGCGTTCCATCTTCAAGTCCGGCCACCGAATTACAATTGAAGGTCCCGTGCAAGCCGAGGAGATAACCCGTCTTGCCTTCCATCCAGATCTGGATGCCTTTCGGCGCCCAACGGAGCAACAGGAAGCTCTGGCCGAGATCGCAGCATTGCCTGAAGGGCGAATTATCATTGCACACGAAAATGAAACCATTATTGGCTATGTAACCTTTCACTATGCGGATGATTGTGAACGCTGGTCCGAGGGTAATATGACTGATCTGATTGAGCTTGGGGCAATCGAGGTTGCGGACAACTATCGCTCGCTTGGCATTGGACGTGAGATGTTGCTTACCGCTATGGAAGATAAATACATGGAGAACTACATTATATTCACCACAGAATATTATTGGCATTGGGATCTGAAGGGCAGCGGACTAAACGTATGGGATTATCGCAAAATGATGGAGAGGCTGATGGAAACGATCGACATGACCTGGTATGCAACAGACGACCCCGAAATCTGTTCACATCCTGCGAACTGTTTGATGGTACGTATCGGAAGTCAGGTGCCCATCACATCGGAAGAACAGTTTGATCGTGTACGCTTCCGCCATCGGTTCATGTACTAATTCAATGATCTGTTCGAAAAACGATATACATAACAAAAACCGCCTCTCGCAGCGTTGCTCCATACTTCATGGAACAGCTAATCGAAGAGCGGTTTTTCATTGATTTTGGGTTGGCATTGCAATCGTAATTTATGTCATTACATATTTTCTAACATATGCTCCACAATACGATGTGAACGCTGCGAAGATTCCACGGTAAATTCAGCAAAGTTAACATGCGCCGAACCATCCGCTTTATCTGACATCCCACGCAGGACAACAAACGGTACTCGATTCATGTAACAGACCTGAGCAACTGCAGCCCCTTCCATCTCCGCACATGCACCGTCCATCTCAGTATATAACATGTGAACTGTATCTTTATTCGCGATAAATTGGTCTCCAGATAACACTTTACCGACCAGGTAATTGGCTCCCTGAGCTTTACACGCTTCTTCAGCCAGTGTAATAAGCGAAGCCTCGGCAGGGAATGCAGATGTCTCCTGGTAAGGAATAACCCCGCGCGCAAACCCCAGTGGCGTTACATCCATGTCGTGCTGAACACATACAGACGATATAACCATATCTCCAATGTTCAACTCCGGGTTAACTGCACCCGCAACACCTGTGAAGATAATCCGATTAACCTGAAAACGATCAATCAAGATCTGCGTTGTAACCGCTGCATTTACTTTACCTACGCCGGATTTGCACACGACAATATGCTTGCCCAGCCACTCGCCCGCAACGTATGTAATGCCGGTTTGTTTGACCGTCTCAAGCTGCTTCATACCTGCCAGCAAAAGCTCGACTTCCTCATCCATCGCTCCGATAATACCAATCGTTTCACGCATCTTCTGATACCCCCTGTTTTCATTTTTAAACTAATTCAGCACAAAAGCTCCGTCTCCGGAGCTTTCGCATATCCACTATGTAGAGAGAATAATGACTTCTCCCTTACTGTATATATTCCCGATTAAACTACATCTGCATGACTTACAGACAGACGAAGAATCGTTTCATGCGGCAAAATAACCCGTGGGTTCTCCACATTTTCTTTCTTCATCAACTTGGTCAGCAAACGCATCGCTACTGCGCCAAGGTCGTACATTGGCTGAGCCACTGTTGTCAACTGAGGACGCACCATGGAAGCCATACGGATGTTATCCACACTAATAATGGAGAAGTCATCCGGTACTTTCAGACCGTCATCCTGAATGCTGTGAATGGCACCAATGGCCATTTCATCTGTAGCAGCAAAGATAGCTGATGGTTTTTTCTTGAGTCCAAGGAAATATTTCATTGCTTCCACACCGGATTCATATCGATAGTTACCGATTCGAACAAGATCCTCCTGGTATTCAATCCCCGCTGCTTCCAGTGCTTTTTTGTATCCTTGGAAACGGGCATATCCATTCGCCGGATCTTGCAGTGTACCACTGATCATCGCAATTTCCTTGTGTCCATGACGAATCAGAGTGTTTACCGCATCAAACGCAGCCGCCTCATGGTCAATATCCACCGAAGGGAATGTGCCCTTCTCATCACTCGTTGCACAAAGTACGATCGGCACAGCCGCAGACTGGAACGCCTGAATGTGTTCGTCCGTTACTGTTCCGCCCATGAAGAGCAGTCCGTCTACTTGTTTTTCGAGCAACGTGTTAATAACACGAATTTCTTTTTCTTTCTTCTTGTCTGCATTACACAAAATAATATTGTAGTGATACATATTCGCAATATCTTCAATTCCGCGGGCAATCTCCGCGAAGGTTGAGTTCGAAATATCTGGAATAACAACCCCGACCGTGGTTGTCTTCTTGCTTGCCAGACCTCTGGCTACCGCATTCGGACGATATCCCAACCGTTCGATGGCTTCATATACTTTTTTCCGCGTTTGCGGTTTGACATTAGGGTTATTATTAACTACCCGTGATACCGTTGCCATAGACACTCCAGCTTCACGTGCCACATCATAAATGGTTACCGTCACAGTACTTCTCTCCATTACCAGTAAATTTTCATACCATTTTCATTAAGATTTATATTACGACAAATTTTTGCATTAATCAATTAAAATAGGCTTTAGGACTCACTCAAAACATTCGTAAGTGTGGTTCTAGTAATATCTGAATGGGAAGTATGCCATACAGGAACTCCCTTTTTGATCAGGATCGCCTGTGGAGATTCGTGCTTAACACCCAGCTTGTCTGCTGCTTCATTGGATACCGGGCGATCTTCCACAACATAGATGATGCCATATTTCACTTGTTCATTGGCATTGTTAAGCAAATAATCGTTCATCTCCTGATAAGCGTTTGAGCTGATCGGACAGCGCGTGCTATGCTTAAACAAGAGCAAGGGTTGATCCTTGGTAGCCTCCACTGCGGAGTTTAGCTGTTCAATACTTGTCATTTTAGTCATGTCAGCCATTAGATATACATCCCCCTTTACCAGGAATACCACTATGTTGAGCGTTTTCACTCTTCGATATCTTAACAAAAAGTGCGCGAAAAAGCCAATTTTCATGAAAACAAGCATTTTACACGTCAAAATTAGACAGCATTTGAGAAGTACTCCTGCCACACAAATCCGGATAATTGACTTAATCTGCGCTCCGTGGTCTCAATCCACATTGCATCACCAGACTTCGTTGCGTAACCCATAATGTCCAACAGCAGATTGATACGCTCCTCCACTGCTTGCTGCATTCGATATTCCATCTCCCGATCGGTCGCATCCGGCCAGGCCAGCAGTTGCTCATGAAACAGGTCTGCCAGTTCATTACGTTCACCAAAAGATACGTCTTGCTTCACGGGTTGTTCACCCAATGTGCTTATGCACTCTGTTAAGTCCGGCTTGACCGGCGGAAGCACTTCGTATGATACACAGTCTGTACACGCAAATACGGGTACGTTTCGAATCTCCACTTTTTTGGCGTATACCACTGTTCTTAATTCCAACTCCATTACATGTCCACATCTGCACGACTTGCGCACCACCATCACCTCATTCGTTCTGTACTCTATATAAGTACCATTCGACCTATTTCGGCTCAAATCCTGCTATAAACGAAAGGTTGCACAAATTACCACTCCCTCCAGATGAAGGTTGTCGAATGCAGGCAGTTACTGACTTGTAATCGCTTCCTCCAAACTGAATATGCACTTCCATGAAGTCCCTTGGAGAATCTGTTACAATTAAAGACGCAACAGGCCTAATCACCACAAAAAGGAGAGATGGACATGAGATTAACTGGTAAAAAAGTCATCGCTCTGGTCGATGAAGAATTCGAGGATTTGGAATTGTGGTACCCTGTACATCGGGTTCGTGAAGAAGGTGCAGAAGTGCATCTTGCAGGAGAGAAAAAAGGAAAAACCTATATTGGCAAATATGGTGTGCCTGCTGAAGCCGAATACAGTTTCGATGAACTCGACAGTTCAGATTACGATGGCATTCTCGTGCCAGGCGGCTGGGCGCCAGACAAGCTGCGTCGTTATCCCAAAGTACTGGAGCTTGTGAAGGAAATGAATGCAGACCGGAAACCGATTGGACAGATCTGTCATGCGGGTTGGGTACTGATTTCTGCCAAAATTCTGGACGGGGTTACAGTAACCTCTACACCAGGCATTCGGGATGACATGGAAAATGCAGGTGCTATCTGGAAAGATGAAGCTGTTGTTGTTGATGGACATATCATCTCAGCACGTCGTCCGCCTGACCTTCCTCCTTATGGCAAGGCATTCTGTGATGCACTCGCTGACAAGTAAAAATAACCCCACTGTGCTCTCATGCACAGTGGGGTTATTTTATATAACAAGGTTCCCAACAAATAATTATCACAAATGTAAATATATTAACTTAAAGGTATTTATATCCAGTTATCCTAATTACGATGCGTTCGAACCACTTTGTTCATCCGGACTTCCCGTGGAGTCATTAAAGACTTGCAGTCGCTCCTCAATATCTCCGCTGGTCCGTAAGGCGAAGCACTTTCGCGCTTCTTCTTTGGCGGTCGATGCTGTTGTGTTCAGCACTCTGTGCTTCACACGTAACAAGGATTGTGGAGACATACTCAAGTGGCGAATGCCAAGCTCCAACCAAAGCGGAATGGCACGTTCGTCCCCTGCCATCTCTCCGCACACACTGACATCAATTCCAGCCGTATGAGCCGCATCTGCTGTCGCACGAAGCATCCGCAGAACAGCTGGATGATAGGGGTGATACATATGAGCAATCTGCTCATTCATTCGATCTACTGCAAGTACATATTGAACCAGGTCGTTCGTACCAATACTGAAGAAATCAGCTTCCTCTGCGAGCAGATCAGCAATCATCACCGCTGCAGGAACTTCGATCATAATTCCCACCTGAATGTGAGGGTCGTATGATAATCCCCGCTCGTCCAGATCGGACATCGCCTCACGAAGAATCTCATTGGCCTGCTGAAGCTCTTCCACCGAAGAGATCATCGGATACATGATTTTGACATTTCCGGCCGCGCTGGCACGCAGAATGGCTGTAAGCTGTGTTTTGAACAGATCCTTGCGGTCGAGACTAATCCGAATTGCACGGTAACCCAGAAACGGATTGTCTTCCTCCGGCAATTCAAAGTAATCGAGTTGCTTGTCACCACCGATATCCAGTGTACGAATAACAACCGATTGTCCTGCTGTTTTCTCTGCCACAAGACGGTACACCTCATACTGTTCTTGCTCACCCGGGAACGTAGCACGGTCCATATACAAGAATTCTGTTCGGAACAAGCCCACACCTTTGGCTCCTTGTTTCAAAGCAAGGTCCAATTCCTTCACCGAACTGATATTGGAAGCCAAGTGCAAAACGGCCCCATCTTTGGTTACGGCATCCACGGTAGCAAGGACTTGAAGTTGTTCCTTTTTCTTCAGTTGTTTGCTGCGAAGCATGGTATACCGTTCAATTGTCTTGCGATCCGGGTCCGTAAATACCAAGCCATTGTCACCATCCACCACAAGCATATCCCCTGTCTCTACCGGCATGCCAAGACTCGCTTCCAGACCGGAAACGAGAGGAATGCCAAGGGCACGAGCCATAATCGCAGAATGTGATGTTTTCCCGCCAATCAAGGTCACAATGCCTAGTACATGGGTGGGATTCAGATGCGCCAGTTGAGATGGCGACAGTTCTTTGGCAACGAGTACATACGGCTGGGTATCCGAAGGAAGTGTAATCTCCGGTGCACCGAGCAAATGCTTGAGCAGACGGTTCCCCACATCCTTGATGTCAATGGCCCGCTCCTTCATATACTCGTCTTCCAGCAAGTCAAACATCGTGACAAAATGGTCTATGGCTTCTTTGACCGCCACTTCTGCTGCCTTGTATTGACGCTCAATAATGCCGCGAATTTCGTTCATGAATACCGGATCTTCCAGGATTGCCAGATGTGCATCAAAGATACTGGACTCCTCTGGACCAACAACTTCCTTGAACTCATTTTTGATATATTCGATCTCATCCTTTGATGTCCGTATGCCCTCATACAGCCGTTCGAACTCTTGGGCGAGATCCACAGAATCCATCTTCTGATCCGGCAGATCCCATTCCCAACTGGGCAGGACAAATGCTTTGCCGATGGCTATGCCTGCAGCTCCGTTGATGCCTTGTATCTTCATTCTACCCCTCCAACGTTCCTGTCATAGAGCACCACGGACATAACGGATGCCTGACCTTTCTTAACTTGCTTAAATGGAGCAAAACTCCATGATTTTACACGATCTGGATTCGTAATTACCATTGGTGTTGTTAGTGACGCCGCTTGCTCGCGGAGTACTGCCAGATCAAACTTGATCAACAACTGCCCTGGCTCCACCGTATCGCCCTCCTGAACAAAAGCTTCAAAATGGCCTTTCAACTGAGAGGTATCGATGCCGATATGCAGTAACACTTCAAGCCCCTCACGGGTAGATATACCCAAGGCATGCATGGTCGGGTACAAGTGCATAATCGTTCCGTACACGGGTGAGACCAGCTCTCCCTTTTCCGGAACAAAGGCTACACCATCACCGACAAGTTTGGCTGCAAAGATCTGATCCGGCACCTCTTCAATCGGGAGCATTTTGCCCTGAACGGGGGCACAGAACAGAACCTGTTGCAGATCTCTTTCCAGCAGCTTCGCGATTTCTTCCCGAATCAATTCCGAGTAGGTCCCGAATACCACCTGCACGTTACCGCCACCCAGCTTGATCAGTCCAGCAGACCCCATACTCTTCATGGCACCCGTGTCGATCAGGCGGTCATCATGCACAGTCAGGCGAAGACGTGTAATACATGCTTCAACCTGTACAATGTTACTCTTCCCACCCAATGCCTCGAGGATTAAAGGTGCCTGATAAGGAATGTTACCTACCCAATCTTCCAGCATGGAGCCCTCTTCACGTCCTGGTGTTGGAATCTTGAACGTACGAATCGCCCATCGGAACAGAAAGTAGTAAACCAGCCCATATAGTATGCCAATCGGAATGAGCTTCCAAGCATTCTCCGATAGATGGAAATTGAGTATGTAATCAATAATACCTGCGGAGTAAGAAAATCCATGCCGGATATCAAGCCAGTAACTAATCCACATGGCAACGCCGGACATCACTGCATGCACGATGAACAGATAAGGTGCTGCGAACAAAAAAGCAAACTCAATCTGTTCCGATACCCCGGTTAGAAAACAAACGAGTGCCGATGTCAGAAAAGTTTTTTTGATTTTTGGTTTCAGATCTTCCCTGGCTTCCTGAATAATAGCAAAGGCTATTGCCGGAATGGCAAACATCATGATGGGAAACAGACCCGCCATAAAGAATCCTGCTGTTGGATCACCTGCAAAAAATCGGGGCAAATCCCCTTGCACAATGTTACCATCAGGCGTTTCAAACGTCCCTAACTGGAACCAAAACACATTGTTAAGCAGGTGATGAAGCCCAAAAGCAACCAGAACCCTGTATAACACTCCGTAGATGAACAGTCCAAAACCCCCGAGACTGTATTCCCAGGTAGCAATGCCGTTCAATCCATGCTGTAGGATCGGAGCGAGCCATAACATAAAACAGGAGAACAATGCCGAACAGAGTCCGACAATGAGCAAAACAAACCTTGAACCTCCAAAAAATTGTAAAATTTCAGGCAGTTTAATGCTTTTAAACCGATTATGCATCCCACCGGCAAGCGCGCCGAGTATGATTCCGATTAAGGAAGCGGGCTGAACGGTGCCATCCCCGAAGTTCCGAGTTACCTGATCATATATCACGATACCAGCCAGAGCAGCAAGTCCCGCTTGTCCGGCCTGGTTGGAGAGTCCCAGTGCTACACCGACAGCGAACAGATACGGTAAGAAATAAAAAATACCGTGTCCGGCCACGGTAGACACTTCACCGACAATATCCAATCCCCAGGCGTCCCAAGGCAGACTGCCAACACTGAGCAAAATTGCGGCGGCGGGCAGGACCATTGTAGGCAGCATTACCGCTCGTCCGAGCTGCTGCAAGGATCCGAGCCAATTCATGGCGACCTCTCCTTTCTATCCTAGATGGTAAGCTTTACGCAACGTTTTGTCAAAGCAAAACAGTAACCAATTGGTAATTAATACGGCAAAAATAGAACAGAAAAAATCCCGTCAACTTCAAGTTAACGGGATTCATCCTATAATCATTCAATTGGTTCAGATCAGGAGATCATTCGATCACAGGTGAACGAGCCTCTCAGCCGCGTCCAGCGCCGCGCAGAACGATGGAATCCTCTACCTTGATACAACGATTCGTTACCGCTGTCATGCCGTTCTCTGCAGCAATCTGGACCGCTTCATCACTATGGATGCCAAGCTGCAAC
The DNA here is from genome assembly GCF_038003195.1 of Paenibacillus sp. FSL M7-1414. Lineage (NCBI taxonomy): Bacteria > Bacillati > Bacillota > Bacilli > Caryophanales > Paenibacillaceae > Paenibacillus > Paenibacillus sp. FSL M7-1414. Next base: position 4,666,410 of record NZ_JBBOOS010000001.1, read on the forward strand.
CACAGCACATTTGCTTTGATGGCAGCGGCGTCACGAGCGACATCCGCGCAAAACTCTTCGCGACGAAACACATTGACAATGTCTACCGGCTCTGGGATATCCGCGAGTGTAGCATATACCGTCTCTCCCAGGATTTCACCTTGCACCTGTGGATTAACCGGGATGATGCGATAACCTCTGCTCTGCATGGCTTCTGCCACCATATAGGAAGTGCGATCTGATTTGTCTGATAAGCCGACGACTGCGATGTTGCCTGCCTTGCGCAAAAGTTGTCCAATTTCTTCACGAGTAGGGTTGTTAAATTCCATGTTCAAGCACCATCCTTTTCTGATTAAAGTGCGTGTTCAAAAAACAGGTTTTCAGTTATTTACTCTTTTACCCATTGAACCGAGGCGCCAAGCGCCTGCAAATGATCGAAATATTGCGGATAAGACTTGGCTACATGGTGTGCATCCCGAATACGAAGTGGTTCCTTAGAACGCAGGCCAACGACTGTAAGCGCCATAATTACGCGATGATCGTAATGAGCGTTAATCTCAACGCCGCCTTCAACGCCTTCTGGACGTCCATGTACGATAATCTCAGCTTGACGCTCTTCAACGTTCGCTCCTGCCTTCCGCAGTTCGTTCAAGTAATCGGTGATTCGATCACATTCCTTGTAACGCAGGTTCTCTACATTATAGAACCGTGACGTGCCTTCCGCAAACACAGCTGCGGCTACCATAGCCAAAACGGCGTCCGTGGCGGCATCCCCGTCGAATTCGATCGCTTTCAGTCTGCCATTACCTTGAACGTGTACAACATCGTTCTCATGTGTCAATGGCACTTCCATCATGCGCAGCACGTCAACGATGGCACGTTCACCCTGTTTGCTCTGCTCCATCAGGCGCAGAATTTTCACATCAGACTGTGTAACCGCTGCTGCGGCAAGAACCGCTGCTGAACCCGGGTAGTCCCCTTGAACCGTGTAGGTCGTCGGCTGGTAAGCCTGTCCACCTGGTACACGGAAGGACATGTAATCATCGCTTGCATGGATAATGATGCCTGCCTGCTCCAGCACTTCCAGCGTCTGTCCGATAACGACCTTGGACTTCAGGTCATTCAGTACTTCGATGGTGCTGTCTTCTGCAAGCAACGGAGTTACAAACAACAACGCACTCAGATATTGGGAGCTGACGGAGCCGGATACACGAATGTGTCCACCCTTGGCATTGCCACCCTTGATTGTAATCGGCAGGCGTCCTTGTTCGTGCTGTACATCTACACCTAATTGACCAAGCGCATCGATCAGGTCATCATGGGGGCGTTTGCCCAAAGAATCCGGGTACGTATTCACAAAAGTTACTTCAGGGCAGAGCGCTGTAACGCCCATCAGGAAACGAAGTACAGCACCCGCATTCCCTACATTCAATTCACGCACATCACGGGGATGACTGCCAAAACCCTGGATCACAATCTTGCTGTCGTCTTCTTCAAGCACTGCCCCCAGATCGCGAATACATCTGCGCATGGCGTCACTGTCTTCACTGTGTGCCGGGAAATGGATGGTACTTGTGCCTTCTGCCAGTGCAGCAGCCAGCAAATAGCGAGTCGTGTAGTTTTTGGAGGACAGAGCCCCGATTTCCCCGTTCAGAGTGGGGGTTGGTTTAACAATAACGTCCATGGATGAAATTCTCCTTCATTGATTATATTGTGGCCAAATTGACATTCCGTGCATCGCTTGGGTATCATTATAGGCGTTAAGTCCATACAGAAAAGAGGACCTGAATATGACACAAATAGCTGAAATTGAAACGTCTGAGCTGCGCCGCCGTTTACAGGCGGGAGAGAAGCTGCAGATGATAGACGTCCGCGAGGACGATGAAGTCGCGCAAGGCATGATCGAAGGAGCCAAGCATATTCCGCTTGGACAGATTCCGGACCGACTGTCTGAGATTGAGAAATCAGGCGAGATCGTGATCATCTGTCGTAGCGGTTACCGCAGTGAGCGTGCATGTGAATATCTGCAGCAACTGGGATATGAAGGCTGTACAAACATGGTCGGCGGTATGCTTCAGTGGCAACAGGAAGACTAGAGAAACCCGGAGAGAAGCAAAGTCATTTGTAACCTCGTGACTTCTGCTCTGCTCCACTCCCAGAAACGGGCCTATATGGCCCGTTTTGTTATATCTGCCACCACCTATCAACCATCAAACTTCGATGATAACAAGCTTAGACGCGGTAATGCGCTAAAATTAAACGAGTCACTTCGGCAGCGGATAACTCGGTTGTATCCACCGTATAATGTGCGAACCGATATGCGTCTTTCCGTTCTTCCATAATTGCCTGAATGCGTTCCTCTGCATTACCTGCGAGGAGTGGGCGATTGTCACAGCCACTAACACGCTCTACAATCACTGCCGGATCAGCAGTCAAGGCAACAACCCAACCATTCTTCAACATCACGTCACAATTATCCGAACGCAGCACCACGCCACCTCCGGTCGCTATGACCTGTGACTTCTTCTCCAGCACCGAGCATAACATGCGGCTCTCGGCATCACGGAAATACGTCTCTCCCTTGCCAGTGAACAATTCTGGAATCGTACAGCCTTCCTCTTTTTCCACCGCGGCGTCTACATCAATCAATCGATAACCAAGCTCACGTGCAAGCATGTCAGCGACGGTTGATTTGCCGGTTCCCATCATACCAATGAGAATAATATTGTTAGACTTGCTCAAGGTGTACACTCCTTTAATTCAAGCAATTCGTGAGCACTTTTGTCCTATCATAACACAGCCCTGCGGACTGGGAAAGACCATCTCCTCACTGACTTCCTTTCGACCATCCGCAAGTACTTCCAAGACAGATTAAGTAACTCCCGGCATCTAAGCCTACGTCAGATCACCCTCAAGCAGTTTTGAGCCTCCAAACATCTCAATCAGTAATCATCCAGCAACCTAACGAACTCCTATGAGCTTTTTTACGTAAAATAGGCTCAGTTAAACTTCTTACGAATCTCAGTAAGCTTATTTAAAAAAATCACCGTCAAAACACCGAAATCTCGCTGCAAATTATCTAAATAGGGCCTTCTGAGTTCGTTAAAAAATAGAAGCGGCTCATTTTTCCAAAATAGAGTGTCTCATGTTCATTAGGTCTAGAACCAACTACATATCTTCTCTATCAACACTATTACTGTATAACAAAGTTAAAAAAAGGCCCAGCGTTGACCGGTAATCACCGGAACGCCAAACCTCTTTTGAGCCCCTTAGCAGGCCAAAGCTCCTGATTAAGGGCTCTTTGGCCAAATCTAATAGACTTGTATATGTGGTACTACTCCATCCAGTTGTGGTGGAAGCTGCCTTCTTTGTCCACACGTTTGAACGTGTGAGCACCGAAGTAGTCACGTTGGGCTTGCAGCAAGTTTGCTGGCAAACGCTCTGTACGGTAGCTGTCGTAGTAAGAAAGAGCACTGGAGAAGCCAGGTACCGGAACACCTTGTTTTACAGCAGCCGCTACAACTTCACGCCATGCGCCTTGATAAGACTCAACGATGTTTTGGAAGTAAGGATCCAAGAGCAGGTTTTTCAGTGCTGCGTCTTTATCATAAGCTTCTTTGATGTTTTGCAGGAACTGTGAACGGATGATGCAGCCACCACGGAAGATCATGGCAATGTTGCCGTATTTCAGATCCCAGCCATACTCGTCGGAAGCTGCACGCATTTGTGCAAATCCTTGTGCGTAGGATACGATTTTACTTGCAAACAATGCTTTACGAACGCTCTCGATGAACGCTTTTTTGTCGCCGGAGAACGCTTCAGTCGCTGGTCCATTCAGGATTTTGCTAGCTGCTACACGCTCGTCCTTCATCGCAGACAAGAAACGGGAGAATACGGATTCTGTAATCATGGACAATGGTACGCCGAGATCCAGCGCGCTTTGGCTTGTCCATTTACCTGTTCCTTTTTGTCCAGCAGCATCCAGAATGACGTCAACCATTGGTTTGCCGGTTTCCGGATCGTATTTGGAGAAGATATCTGCCGTGATTTCGATCAGGTAGCTATCCAGCTCTCCTTGATTCCATTCCGTAAAGATCGCATGCAGCTCTTCAACGGAAACGTTCAATACGGATTTGAGCAAGTGGTACGCTTCACCAATCAACTGCATATCTCCGTACTCGATACCGTTATGCACCATTTTCACATAGTGTCCGGCACCGTCTGGTCCAATATATGTACAACATGGATCGTCACCGACTTTGGCCGAGATCGCCGTTAGGATCGGTTCAACCAGTTTATAAGCACTTTCCTGTCCACCTGGCATGATGGAAGGGCCTTTCAGTGCGCCTTCTTCACCACCGGATACACCTGCACCGATGAAACGAATGCCTTTGTCTTCCAACTCTTTGCTGCGACGTTGCGTGTCAGGGAAGTATGCGTTCCCTCCATCAATGATGATGTCGCCCTCATCCAGGTGAGGAAGCAGTTGTTCAATGGTAGCGTCGGTCGCTTTACCAGCTTGTACCATGATCAAAATTTTGCGCGGGGATTCCAGGGATGCTACGAACTCTTCAATGGAGAATGAGCCTGTCAGGTTTTTACCTTCAGCTTCTTTCAGAAGATCATTGGTTTTCTCCGGGGAACGGTTATATACCGATACTGAGAAACCTTTGCTTTCAATGTTAAGGGCCAAATTTTTGCCCATGACAGCCAGGCCAATTACGCCAATTTGTTGTTTTGTCATCTGGTCCTCCATCCTTTGCTCCAATTAATTTTATTGAAATAAATTCTCAACAATACTCCCATTTTAACGGTTTTATGTATAGAAGTGAACCCCGTGGCACAGCTACGCAACGAGAAAACACCCCAATCTGCTGAGGTGTTCATCGTATTTTCATAAATACGGCCGTATCTTGTCATCCTTCCAACATTAACAGATGTCCAGACAACTGTTTTAAGACTTGACGGCAAGCATTTGCTTTTTCGATATTATCCATCTGCATGGCCGTGTAGAGGCGCTCCAGTTCATCGTCTACTTCCATGCGCAACAACATGAGCCTTTCCTCGCCTTCACGCGAGAGGAACATTTCTTCCATCTCTTCCGCCGTCGGCGCAGGTTCCTTTTGAAAAATGACACGCTGTTTGAACCCAGACACTTCCACAAGCCGAATGACTTCACCGAATAAAATGTTCTCCACAGTCATCTGCTGATCCTTAAATCGCTTCACAACTGCATGCCCGCGTGTATCGCCAATCAGCTTCTCCAGCCACTCTGCAAGCTTTGCATCCTTAATGATATAATCTCCAGTCATCTTGTAGTTCCCCGTGCGTGTCTGTTGAAAGCGGAGCTTTACCAGCTTGCGGCCGGTCCGGACTGACAGGATAAAAAAGGATTCGTCCTCGCTCCAATATAGTGAATATCCCTCACGAATAAGGTCTCTGATCAAATTTTGGATATGCCGACGGTTGAACCGCAGCTCCAGATTGCAATATTCAACTTCATAACTCTTATTCACGGCACTCCCTCCATCTGTACCGGATCAACTCCGGCCCTCGTCTTCAATCGCTTCTACTCAATCGGCTTACCCTATTTTATACTTCATTTTATGTAAGGGTACTTGGTTATTTGACTATTTTTCACCGAAAGGACCGCCGGATTGCAGCTTTCCGCACACGCACAGGGGCAAGCCCCCGATTATCGTGATATATTGGACGCGAAAAAGGGAGCCCCACAACCAAGACGGTTGGTGGAACTCCCTTTTCTTTTGCTTATTTGGCCGGAGCGGTGCGAAACGGATTGCGGGATAACACAAAGTGCACAACGGCAAGTCCTGCCATGACGATGGCACTGCCGATGAATGGAGCCGGATGGCTCACGTGGTCCCACAGCAGTCCAGAAACAATAGGTCCTACAACCATGCCTGATCCCTGCAATGTAAGGAAGAATCCCCAGATCGCACCCCGCTCTCCTTTGGGAATCAGTGTGGCTACAAAAGCATTCCAGGCGGGTAAAATCATGGCATAACTGATGCCCACCAGCATGACAACACCAAACACCACCGGAATGGATGTTATGGAGGAAAATGCGAACAGACTCGCCGCCGCCATCAAAAAACCAATGTTCAGGAACGGCTTGGTGCCAAACCTGTCTACCATTTTACCTACAGGCAGTAAGGCAATAACAGTTATTCCACCACCCGCAATCAGCAACAAACTGTAAAGGTTCGGCGAGATGTGCAGATCTGTGCGTGTATATAGCGTGATTACTGGACTGAGCAGCCCGATGACAAACGACTGCATAAACAGTGCAGGATACACCAGTGGATTAACATTAAGCGTGCTGCGTACCCGTTGCAGTGTGTCCTTCACACTCTTTTGCAGCCGGATGAACGGCGTGAGCAGATTCGGTTTGGCTGGATATTTCACATCACTATTCTTCGCTACTTGCTCGGCATGCTCTCCTTCAACAATGACACGTCCAGGAAGAATCATGGCCACCAGAATAACGAGAATGGCACAACCCATCAGCACGAGGAATATGGTTCGATAATCATGATGCGTGCGCTCCAGTAGCCAGTTCATGCCTATAGGTCCAAGCCCTGTTCCGCCGAGAGCAGCCATCTCCAGCGCCCCCATTGCTGTACCATTCTTGTTCTGTGGGCCTGACATCGCCGTCACGCCTGTCATGGCGCAAGGCCAGAGTGGTGACGTACCAATGCCAAGAACCAGACAGGCCATGGCCAGTCCAACGGCACTTTTGAGAAAAAGGATCATAATAACAGCGATTAAGGTACAGATTAATGCTGTAACCATCGTTGCACGGAACCCGATCCGTTCTGCTGCCCAGCCGGAAGGCGCCCGGAACAGATTATCTCCCAAATATTGAAGAGCAAATGCCACACCAATGACGCCTGCAGACAGACCCAGTATATTGTCCATATACACCGGCAGAACTGCTACCAACAGGGCCCCTTTGATAATTTCAACTAGAAAAAGTGTCAGCCACATCGCGATAAAAAATGGTGATCGCAAAATTTTGGCTGGTTTTGTATCGGTTTGCATTCTTTTTCCCCTTTCGGCGTTCATTTACCTATTCCCTATCCTTAGTGTAACCGTGGGGAATGTGTCCAAATCTCGGCAATTCAAAAAATTGTCGATTATACTGTTGCATTCGGTTCTTAATTTGCTATACTCATCTTTGTTTACCAATTTTATTAGGAAGGGTTGTGACAGCACTGATGAATCACCACCGTACGCCGCTGTTTACCGCTTTAAAAAATCATGCGGCACTCAATCCGGTACAGTTTCATATTCCGGGCCATAAAAAAGGATTGGGAGCGGATACCGAATTCCGTGAATTTATTGGCGATAATGCCTTCTCCATAGATTTGATTAACATCGCACCGTTGGATGATCTCCATCAGCCAACCGGTGTCATTCAGGAAGCACAGATTTTGGCAGCAGATGCCTTCGGAGCCGATTATACCTATTTTAGTGTACAAGGCACAAGCAGTGCCATTATGACCATGATTCTGTCTGTATGCTCACCGGGTGACAAAATTATTGTGCCCCGTAATGTGCATAAATCGGTTCTGTCCGCCATTATTTTCTCAGGCGCCAAACCCGTATTTGTTTCTCCTTCACAAGATGCCAATCTGGGCATTGACCATGGAGTCACTACACAGTCTATCCGTCGCGCACTTGAGCGTCATCCAGATGCCAAGGCATTGCTTGTAATTAACCCGACCTATTACGGCGTGGTTACCGATCTAAAAGAGATTGTTGAGTTGGCACACAGCTACCAAGTCCCTGTACTTGTTGATGAAGCACATGGTGTACTCATTCATTTCCATGAGGATCTGCCGTTGTCTGCGATGGCAGCAGGTGCCGATATGGCTGCAACCAGTGTTCACAAGCTTGGTGGCTCCATGACACAGAGTTCCGTACTCAACCTGAACACAAAGAATGGGTTCGTAAATCCGCAGCGTGTACAGACGATTCTGAGTCTGCTCACCTCAACATCAACTTCATACATTTTGCTTGCTTCACTCGATACATCAAGACGCAACCTGGCACTCCACGGTCGTGAGATTGCACAGAAGGCGATTGAACTAGCTGAATTTGCCAGACGTTCGATTAACGATATGGATGGCCTGTATTGCTTCGGTAGAGAGCTGCTGGGTACAGAAGCGACCTTCAACTATGATCCAACCAAAGTAACGATCCATGTTCGCCATCTGGGTATTACAGGGTATGAGACAGAGAACTGGCTACGTGAACATTACAACATCGAGGTTGAACTTAGTGATATGTACAATATTCTGTGTCTCATTACGCCAGGAGATACGGATAATAGTGTGGATATCTTGCTGAACGCTTTGCAGGATCTCTCCCGTACCTATTATCAAGTGAACCCGGCCCATGAACTGGTCGTAAAAGTTCCGGATATTCCACAGTTGATGCTGACTCCACGTGATGCATTCTACGGTGATACCGAAGTGATTCCGTTTAAGGAATCCGCAGGACGTATTATCTCGGAATTCATCTATGTCTATCCACCTGGCATTCCGATCCTGTTACCGGGTGAGGTTATCACCCAGGAAAATATCGACTACATCATCGATCATGTCGAAGTTGGATTACCCGTCAAAGGACCCGAAGATCGCAGCGTAACCAACGTTAAAGTGATCGTGGAAGCCGATGCCATTTTCTAAAACAACCTCCTTGCGCTGTGCAGGGGATAAACTTAAAGGACCAAGCCCTTGCTTGGTCCGTTTTTATTTTATGGGACAAGCGAGTTTGCATTTTCCCGTCTATTTCGTCGTTCAAACCGGTGGTGTAAATGCTCGTATACCTCTTAAATAACAAACAAAAGGCCCCTTGAGATCAAGGAGCCTTCATGTTATGTTCCAAAAGAATGACTATTCTTGTGATGCAACGAGTTCGTTGTAAGCCGCTTCAACGCGGTTCCACTCTTCTTCGTCTTCAATATTGTAGAGCACCATTTCCTCGTCTTCTTCTTCCATACGCAGGATGATGCCGTCAGCTTCAGGATTGTTACGTTCCAGCAGGAGCGCATAAACATGCTTCTCCACGTCAAACGTCTCCACCAAAACCATCTCCACGTCTTGGCCGTTCTCGTCTGTTAATGTGAGAAGGACTTCTTCATGCTCGTGGTCGTGGTCGTGGTCTTGCCCGCATCCGCAGCCATCGCCGTGTTCATGTGTGTGATCGCTCATTGAAATACCTCGCTTTATAAATAGAAATTGTGTAACCTTGCATATCGTAACATGTTCAATGACACAGGTCAATTTAACTCACAGGGTTATTTTCGCTTCAATCGTTCAGCGCTGTAATGATTTTCTCCGCTACCAGGACGTAGCTGCTGTTTGCATTTTCTTTAATATGAAAGCCGACCTGATACTTGCCGGCACGACTGAAATCATACGTAAAATCATATGTGCGGAACCAGAAGTTATCCTTCTGGGTCGTAAGCTCCTGTGACTGGATATCCTTCACCTGACCGCTTGGATTGGTAATCGTTACTTTCACCGCAGCTACATCTGCTGTCAGACTGTCCACTTGTGAAAATACATTGAATTTCAGCTTACCTACGTTAACGTTGCCAAATACAGTGTCTCCCTTGAAGAGAAAAATATGTACATTCGGTTTGATCACCGTTACTCTCTTGTTACTGCTGTCCCATTTGACGACGCCTCCGGCTTCCCTGACAGGTACATAGGTCGTTCCATCAATGAGATAACCTCCATCAGCTGCTTCCTTGCCGTTAATGAGAACACGAATCTTCTCGTTCACCGAATCTGCAAACAATAAAGACCCGCCGAGCAAGGAGAATACCGTGACACAAAGCAATATTCGTTTCCATTTCATCCCGTCAATATTCCCTCCCCTGCTGCTAGCTGTTGTACATTTATACTGCAGATTCATCCACAAAGTTGCGCTGTTTTTCATCATTTTTCATTTTTTATCCAGAATTTTTTCCACCCCTTGGAATGCACAAAAAGAGGCGATCCTCATTAAAGGATGCCCCTGTTCTATTATTGTTATATATACGGGATTATACGAAGAGTTATGAAGAAGTATGGCGGGTCAATATACAAGGAACGCCCTTGCCTAAAGCCCCTTCAATTCTCATACGTGCAGCGTAATCCATGCCTCGTGTACATGGTGTCTTACATCTCTCGCATACATCCGATGTGACCAACTTCATGGATACACGTATTTTATCACTCTTTAATGCGGGAGCTTTCTTACCCTTTGCCTTTGCCATCCCGGATTCCCCATTTCCCCAAGTGCTTACTGATGTAATGCATCATATGGGGATTCGCCCGGTTGTGTGTCTATTTAGAAAACGTATTTAAATAATAAAAATATGACAAGGAGGATACCCCCGAGAATGAGCCAGTTGCTGATTTCATACCAAATGCTCTTGCCTCCGGACAGGTATTTCTGTTCATTCTCCTGATGTCGCTGACGGTGGGTATCGGTCTCAGAGCCATGGGGTGGTTTGCTAAAATCCATCATAAGTACATTCCCCTTTCAGCAGTTTTGTGTAAACTCACTACCATTATAACCCATAATTGAGTATGAAATTGATTTTTCTGCATAAAACACCAAAAAACCTCCGATTACTCGGAGGCTTCTTATCAACAACAAATAGTATCAGTGATTACGCCAGTTCCACGTTAACATTCACGTTTCCTTTGATTCCTTTGGAATATGGGCAGTAGTCATGGGCAAGTTTCACAAACTTCTGTGCTGTCTCCTCATCCAGACCAAGAATTTTAACTTCCAAATCTACTTGAAGCTTCACGCCGTTATCCTCAGAGTCCGTCACCAACATTACCGTTGCAGCTACGGTACTTCTTTCAATTTCAACTTTGTGTTTCTTCAATTGAAACTCCAGTGCAGAGTTAAAACAAGCACTATACCCTGCTGCAAACAACTGCTCCGGATTGGTAGCTGTCGTCACTTGTCCTCCGAGTTCAGGTGGTGCAGCAACATCCAACATAAACACGTTATCGGGGGATTGTACGATGCCTTGACGTCCGCCTGTATTGATGACTGTTGTTTCATATAATGTTTTCATTTGTGAAAACTCCTTTAGTTAATTAGATTTATTTTGACTGAATTTTGATCTCTCTTATATCGCCTACAATTACATTGTACACAATTAAATTGTGTATGTAAATAGTTGATATAAAAAAATATAGTTTAAAACACGTTTGGAGAATAATTCATCTCTAACCCCGGACAGCCCAAACATAGAGTCAGAGCACTTCCTGAGTTGTTCGCTTGTATCCAATAAACTTGGCCTGACTTCATTCTCTAAATAAAAATGGTACCCAAACACTGCACTTCATTTTCAAAGTGTCTGTGTTTAGGTACCAAATTACTGCACGTATGTCTTTTTATTGATCCATCCAGATAATCTATCTATTCTCGTCGTCATTCCAATACAAATCATGCACCTTGTTCATCTTCAGACATCTTCCCAGTTTGATTAATTACTCCAGATATCCACTTTCATCTGTGCACATTTGAAATACTTAGCCTCGGCCTTACTTGTAGTCAGTTTTAACAGACATTGCAGTTCTCCATGTTGGAACAACCCACCGCTAAGGTCAGCAACAACACCGCCATATTGATCATCCGCACCAAGCCATACGGACGGTCTCTCGAACCCAGCTGAGAACTGTAACCCTGTACAGAGCAGCACAGTGAGATTCTTACGGTTCTGTGCTTCATCTCCTGCTACGCCATGTGTGGTGAAGAACACCATATTTTGATTAAAATCCGTGTACGTTCCATCTGCTTTATAGGCACGGACCATACCATATTTCTGATTTACATTTTGATAAAAGGTGATTCCGGCCTTGCTATCCTTTGATTTAATGCCAACCTGAACTGAGATTCCAATGTTCCCGTTTAATTGTAGCGCTTCCAAAGTGATTGCAATTGCGGTTACTTTCGAGCTGTCAATCAGATGTTTCATTTTCAACTCTGCCGTGGCTCCTGCTGTTGTCGGTGTTGTAACGGTTATGGTTCCTCTGTCGGGCAAAGGCTCAAACGTAGGGTTGCCCACCACCTCCACCCAATCCGGTAACGTTCCGTAAAGAAAATCGGCCACAAGCTGTTTGTGGACCTTTCCAAAGGGCACGATCTGACCCGCTGCATCACGTATAATCATCTCTACACCCCCACCGAATAGGCTACACCGATATTATGATCGGTATTGTAATACACGTACACTACGCCGTCCATAACGGACACCATCAAGGATTGCATGTTGGTCGTTTCCCAAGTCAATGCCGGAAAATATATATCTGTAGGTTTGTCCAGCAGTTGACGAAAGTCTGCGCTGATCTTTGCAATGGCAGGCCGAGCTACAGTCGTAACCCCACCGGAAGCATAAGCCGATAACATACCCAGCCACCACATGCTCCCTTTGTACATAAATACACCAGCATTGGGTCTCGAAATGTTTTCTCCTGCACTTAAAGTGGCATCATTCCCACCCATTAATGGTCTTGGATCAGCTAACCAGCTACGTCCGTCATGCGAATGCCAGATACATTTACGACCAAAGTCCCCACCGCCCATCACTGAGAAACCGATCCATTTGCCACCATTTCTGAAACACGAGAAATATCCGGTATGACCATCACCTGGGAACCCGGGAGGTTTGTCCAAAATCAAACCCACTCTTGTCCAGTTAATCATGTCTACAGAGGTCGCAAGTGCCGTCGATTGATTGATCCCCAGTCCGTTTTGTTGATAATACATAAAGAACAATTGTTCTTCATCGTTCCAGATCACAAATGGAGTTTCCGTCGAATTCCCAACCACAGTATCGAGATACACCTGTCCGTGTTTGGTCCATGGTCCTGTCGGGCTGTTCGAGTAGGCTAGTCCAATTCCTCCGATGTGATTATGGTTGGTAGAATACGTAGCATAATAATCTGCTTTTGCATCAGGGATAAGCCCCTTTACCTTGATCGCCCGAAACCAATAGATCGATTGCAGACCCGCCATTGCAGCAGTATACATAGGATTGTCCATTTTTTTATCAAATTGAGGCGTGTACATCCGTCTGGTTTCTGCATCGCAATAATCATAAGGTGAAGTGAAACTGTTGGCTGTGACAGTAGCAGTCTGTTCTGCCTGGATATTTTTTTCGACCATTGACATGTTACACAACCTCCTTAACGTTCAGGGTGACAATGTCCAATGGAGAGAAGTATACTAAATCCGTCGCGCCCTTTAGTAGATTTGAGAGATCAACAACATTACCCATATTCGCAGCCGGCCCCTGAATAACACGAATGATAGAGCGAATGCCTGTATTATATGAATACGCTTTCATTTTGTTAATTCCTTTGCTTTCCTTACCGTTGTGATCAGTGACTGTCTCTTTCCATGGCATGCCCGGATAATGTTGATCCTTCATATTAATCCCTCCTATTGTTTTCTCACGATAAGTATATTCATGAAGTTACCTTTCTGTTAAAGCATCATGCCCATTTTAAGGCCTAATATTCCAAGACTGGTTTGCAAAACAACATAAAATTTTATCCCCTTTTAGACTTTTTGAAGGTTATATCTTTTCTATGGAGGGGAGTGAGTTGTGCAACCATCGGTTTGCTTTTGTTAAAATGACTAAACAGGCTAACCAATAACAATTGGCTAACCTGTTTAGAGGAAGAAACTGCAAAACCAATTACTTATTACTTATTACTCCGCAAAAAGTGAAGATATGGGATTCACAACTTTTTTATTGGATTTCTCCTTGCCTTGGTTATCCAATACATAGTACTGGTAAAAGTCGTTAGTGAATCCGATAGACTCCTGTATTTTCAGCTTAAAAGCTTCAAATGCCTCATCACTCAGATGATCCTCATTCCAGAAATAATGAAGCATCAATCGATTCTGGTTATAGGGATGTTTGATAACATATGCACCCGCGGCGAGAGGTTGATTCATGGTATTCTTCCAAGGAAACCCCGTCTGTTTCGTTCGATCAATAATGTTAAGTTTTAAAGCCTGCACCAATCCGTTTGACTTGGCATTGCCAATGACAATAAGGTTGCTGTTGCCGATCTTTTTTTTCATCTTTTGCTTCAATTCCTTGCGATCCCTTATAATGTCGTATTTCATACCAGTCATATCAAGGAATCCGGTCAACTGATTAACCATATCTTCCTGCTGTTTAGTTGCAAGCTTACTCACCTGATCGCTGAGCACAATGGTTAATTCCTCGCCTTGAAGGGCTTTGTCCATCAATCGATTCATCACTTCATAAGGCAGATTGGGGATTATACCCATGACAGTCTGATATTGCACTTGTAAGACATCATGCACATAGGCGGCGGTCTCTTCCGGTGATAATTGGTATTCCGGCTTTAAGACAAAATCAGGCTGATATAGGGCCATCTGCATTTCTGAACGTATTTCTTTACCAAGCACATCTTCAATGGTTCGAAGCAGCCCCTCTACCGTTGCATTTTGGTACACGTAGCGTTTGAAATATGTCTTCATCAACTCGTCAAATTTCTCTTCACCGACGGAACGGTAAAGCTGATAGATCGCTTGTCGCCCCTTCTGATAATATACCAAACTTGCCAAATCCCCAGCTTCATCGTTTGTTGACGCAATCGCCATATCTACGGGCGCAGTATCAAACTGTATGGATCTGAACCCATTTAGCTTGTCTCCCTGTTTCTCGGCAAAATACACCATGGAGAAATCAGCAAAGCCTTCATCCAGGAAGGATTCTGTCTCCGAATTATTACCAATCAATGCATGGAACCACTGATGCGCTATTTCATGAACAAATGTTGTGTCTTCTTCTGGAACAGCACCATTTTGAATCTGTCCCATCTGGATGAGCCTCGCATACTCCACGGCAACGCCTTGTACATACGTCTCGACAATTCGGAACTCTGGATAGGGATACTTGCCATATTTCTCACTATAGAAATCGATGACCTTGAATGCCTGATTAATGTAGCGGTCAACTATCTTTTTCTTGGATGGATCATCGTTGTAATAATAGTATTCCACCGTCAGACCGTTACGAGTAACACTCTCCACTTGAAGGTTTGGGCTAGCAAAGAATACAAACTCCCTTGTGTTCTCGGCCACAGCAGAAACAACTTTACGACCATGTTCTGTACTGATTTGAGTGGTGATCGTACCCGGCATGGCTACTTGATACTCATCAGAAACATTTAATTGAACTTCAAAGTCCGATGAGGTGTAATAATCGCTCTCAAATGTTTGACTATACGGTGCCTTGTTCCACTGATGCTTTACCTCGTCGTATACAGACATCACCGGGAACCAGTGTGCACCATTGATCATGTCCTTGTAGTAGGAAACTCGCTGTGAGCCATAGGGTATATTCAACTGAAACTCCAGTTGGAATGATACCGATTCACCTGGTTGTACGGGCTTCTTCAACTGCACGGTCAACGCTTGGTTTTCCTTATGGAAGTCCAGCGATTGGCTATCTGCGCTTACAGCCTGAATATCGATGCCACCCAGAAAGTCCTCCGCTGTCTTCTCCGGGTGATCTTCACTAATCTTCTCATTATGCTGTTGGTACATGCTCGCCTGTGTAGACTTGGAGAGGTTTGCATCAGCATATGTATGAAGAACCAGCTGCTGGAGTGCATCCTTGCTTGTGTTGCGGTACGTTACCTTCTCGCTCCCCTGGATCGTCATGTCCTTCTCATTTAATCGAGCCTGAATCTGGTATTGAATCGGCGTCTGCTCTATCGAGTCTTTCTGTGTGTTATATATCTTCGTAGATACAGGTGCTGGGCCTGCTTCCGCGGCAACAACCCCCATGTTGGCAAGTGGGCTTGTTGCCAGTATTAAAGCCAGTGTACCCGCGATCCCTACTCTGGCTAACTTTGATGTAAATGGACTTGAATAATTCATAAGTTCTCTCCTTCTTCTGTACTATATTGACCTCAGAACCAAGTATAGAAGACGAACCTTACGCTGAATTTATGTTTTATTTAAGTTTTGTTTAAAAAAGAAGAGAGAAAATGAAACTATCGCAAATCGCATTCATGTTTGTATGTAAAAAAAAGAAAAGAAGCCTTACAATGTAAGGCTTCTCATGTATGATCTGTAGTGGGCTCGAACCACTGACCCCTACCCTGTCAAGATAGTGCTCTCCCAGCTGAGCTAACAGATCATGATATATAATTGTTTCCCAATCAAGTAACAGTATCATATCAAGTAACCGTGTTCATTGTCAATGATTTATTTGGTTATAATTCACCCGAAATGGTGCACAATAAAGGAAAGATTACCATTTCTACAACGAGGTGAATTCCCTATGAGAAACATAACAAAACGGTCAAAATCTAATAAACATGCATTTACCAAATGCTTCTTTCTCTTTGCTGGGCTTATGATTCTCAGTACAACCGTTACTGGTTGCGGCTTGGAGAAGGATGAACATACGGTACAATTCCAACAATTACAACAGCCCAATGAAAATAGTGAGTCTCTGCCCGTCTGGCTGGACGTATACTCCAAATCTGTAATTCAAGATGTGTATTCTCCGCGAGGAAGCAGTGAAGTCTTGCCGTGAAGGTTAACAGGTGAATTACTCGTCTTCATCCCACTTGCGTGAGTATGCTTTCTTCGTAACGTAATACAACAGAGTAATCATTCCCGCCGACATTAGCAATGTAATTACCATGATGCCTGTCATGCCCATCACTACCCCCTCCTCTCCCAATATGTTCCAGACTTCACTATACAGGAAAAACATTTTTTTGTATAATTCAGTCTGATATGTCGCGCAAGAGCAGAAAGAAGGAATGGAATTGGCAGCTGAGATTAGTTATGTATCGACAGAAGAACAACTGGAGCAAGCCCTGGGAATTCGCCATCACGTTTTTGTTATTGAGCAACAGGTGCCTGCCGAGATTGAGATTGATCAATATGATGTCATCAGTCCGGATGTGCATCATGTATTGTTAAGTACGGATGGCCAAGCTGTAGCCACAGGACGTCTGATCTATTACAGCAAGGATACGGCCAAAATGCAGCGAATCGCAGTGCTTGAATCTCATCGTTCATTTGGTTATGGACGTGTGCTTCTGCTCGCGATGGAGGAGCTGGCACGTGAACTCGGCTTATCCTATTCTGTACTGGATGCGCAGTGTCAGGCACAGAAATTCTATGAAAAACTGGGTTATGAAGTGATTTCGGAAGAACCTTTTTATGATGCAGATATTCTGCATGTTCGTATGAGAAAGAGCCTGTAAAACCTCCGCGTTGGCAGGTCTTTATTAGCATATGGTGCATACTTCCGATGAATTGGGATAGGCTAATCAGGTAAGCAGATTCCTATCTCGTCATATAAGGAGAGTGTGACATCATGGATCAAACGACACGCGAGAGTTTCACAGCCGTACAGAAAAATGGTGACGGTGACCTGACAGCCTTTCAGACTTCAGCAGGACGCGTACTGGATTATCAGCAGGCACTTGCAGAAGTACAGGCTGGCGCTATTGCCGGTGTGAATGTATTTAAAGGCAAGGATGGCGAAATGTACATTCGCGGCGATGCCGACGGTGACCCAACCAACAACCTGGACCAACTTCCCCATTTCTAAAATAGATGCACATGTCGTACATGTGACACAATAAGCGCCGATCCGGATATCCGGGTTGGCGTTTTCTTATTAGAATTAATAGTCCGTAAAATATTTTACGGAATCACCGGAAGGTTGGCTTTTGCGAATCGGCTGTTGTACCTGTTCCCATGCCTGTAAAATCTGTATTCCTTCGAGATTAGACCGGTTCTCCCAGGCGATGTGCCCGGTGCGTTCAAGCTCCAGCAAAGACTCATGAATGTAAGCTCTGCTTCGTCCTGTCTTGTTCTCCAGTTCATCCATACGCGGCACCCTGCGCCGTTGTCCTGCATAGTTCACCATAATACGCAAAATCTTGCGTTCAAAGTCGTTCAGCATACTTTACCTCCCCATTCAGATCGGTAACAGGACGCCATGCCAGAATACCTTGCTCCAGAAATGTTCGGGGTGAGCCTTCTTTTCCCGCTGATGCTCTAATCATCCCGCCACGTACACTGTTAATTCGAATCTGTCGCTGCGTAATCTGCCCTGCACGATCCATGTAGACAAGCTCCACCATCTGGCCAATATATTTCCCTAGCATAATCATCCCTCCGATAAGAACGTTTGTTTGTATTTCATATTATATGCGAACATAAGTTCTTTATTCAATAGTAAAAAAAGGATTTTGTAAAATAAAAAAAACCAGACTTTCACCTTAATGATTAAGGCAGTCTGGTTCATAACGGATCAGTGCCGATCCGATTCGGAAAATTGTACTTTCTTTAATTGCTGTGTAGATGGATTAAAATCAACATTTACATAGACTGCGAATTGTTTGCCGTCTTTCGCACGAACCCATAGCTTGAACTGTTCCCGTGATTGATCTGCTGTTAGAGAGGTGCGACCGATATGCTTATAGTCCAAAATATCCACATTATACTTGGTCTGTGTTTCTTTGACCGCAATAATTCCCCACTTCGCATAATCAGGGATGGCGGCGCCTGTGCCTGATGTAATTCCGGCTAAACTCAGGACTACCGACATGACGGTAACGATGAGCATTCTCATTTCACTCACTCCTTGGGACAATATGTTTCTGTTATATTGCCCGTCCGGGTTTCATTTTACACGAATAAACGAAAGATCCAGGCCAGTGGCCGTAGGGAAAAAGGAACCACATGAACAAGCCGATCAAACGAATCAGGAGGCTCCGTCCGGAAACTCATTCCCCAGTCACCCGAGAAAAAGTGTTGTTGTGTCTTCGGCTCCTCAGGACGTTCCAACCCGTATTTCTTTTCAAGCCTTTGCCTAGTTTGTTCATCCACCTGAACCTCGTTCGTAACGTCATATGCTGTGGCAGGCTCGCTGCTTATGTACATCTGAATCATTAGAAACATTACAATCCCAACTATTTGTACCCAACGCTTGTTCATCTCTTACTCCTTTATGGATTCATGACTCTCTTCTCTTGTACGTGAAGACTCGTTTGAATGTTTGATTATACATAAATTTGACCGTATTGGAAATAACAAATGGGAGAAGAGTTGGGGCATGCGTTATGCGATGCTTAAGTCCCATTTGGTTGATTTTTTGTTTAAAAAACCCAATAGACGTGTAATAGGCCATGACAGAGTGACTCCACGATCTGAAACTCTACACGATCTGCAATACCAATATGAGGAGGTTACACCCGAATGTTCAAACGCTTGGATGAAATCCTGATTGAGATTCCCAATGTCGAGAAGCCAGATCCGAATGCTGCGGCAGCTATACAAGAATTACTCGGCGGCAAATTCGGAGAAATGTCAACGTTGAACAACTACCTCTATCAATCATTTAATTTTCGATCCAAAGAAAAGCTGAAGCCCTTCTATGACCTCGTCATGAGCATTACGGCCGAAGAATTGGGTCATGTTGAACTCGTGTCTCATGGCATTAACAAATGCCTCCGAGGTTCAACCGAGTACAAAGAACCCGACGATACACCGCTAGGTTCCGTGAAAGATGCTCGTCTGTCGTATCACTACCTGGCAGGTGCACAAGGCGCAATGCCTTTTGACTCTATGGGTAATCCATGGACGGGAGCAAACGTCTTCAACAGTGGTAACCTGGTCGAGGATCTGCTGCATAACTTCTTCCTAGAATGTGGCGCTCGTACCCATAAAATGAAAGTATATGAGATGACGGATCACCCGGCAGCGCGGGAAGTGGTTGGTTTCCTGCTGGTACGTGGCGGCGTGCATGTTGTCGCATATGCAAAAGCACTTGAGATTGCAACTGGCGTAAATGTGACCAAGCTGGTTCCTATTCCTTCACTGAACAACAAAGCCTTCAACGAGGCTCGCAAATATGAAGAAAAAGGGGTACACACCAAGCTGTACACCTATAGTGATAAAGATTTCAATACGATCGGCCAGATCTGGAAAGGAACTCACCCCGAAGATGGACAACCTCTTGAAGTCATCCAAGGGATACCTGAAGGATTCCCGATTCCAGAAGCCCCTGGGGTCGAGGAAGAATTTGCACCGGGCATCTCACAAGAAGACTTTAAGGAGATTGCACGTCGTCTGAAAATGGCGGGGAATATTGCGGATTAAGGAACAATTTTGTTTAACAGGTTCTTTCCCTATATATAGATTTTTTAACTCTATGTTTAAGTGAAGCCCTCGAACCCTGCTGCTGAATGCAGAGAGGATTTGGGGGCTTTGTTATAATCAACTTATGATACAATTTTATGATGAAAAATGAGTATGTTATATGCACGTCATTTCCTGAGAATTTAGCTTTAAAAGTAAATCTGATCTCTGCTCACATCGTTAAACTTAGTTAAACTCCAACACCGATTCCTCACGCTGGCTCATGACTTCAATTAACATGTTGGCACCCAGACGAAAACCTTGTGCAAACGCTGCTTCCGTATGCATGCCCTCACATCTGCCACACAAGTCAAATAACTGTTCAAGCTCACGGAATTCTTCCTCGCTCAATCGATTCTTCCACTGCTCTGTCAGAGCTGCAATCTGCCGTCCTAACGCTTGGTATTCAGGATGTGTCGGCATCATCATCTCATCCGGTCGAAGTCGTCCATTATATAATGCTTCTAATATCGAATTCATGTGCATCCTCCTGTATATCAATTCGCACCTCACTTGAATGAACGTTCTGCACATGGTAGGATATTTATGCAGTCGCTCATTCAAGTGATTGCGTGATAGGAAGCAGCGTGTTCTTCGCGGGACTAGCGCTGCTTCCTTTTTTACTTTTGGAGTTCGTCGTAAATCTTCTCAATCCCTTTGCGAACGATGTCTGATCGATTCGTATTCAGCTTCTCAGCCGAAATATCGAGCTTGTTCATAATTTCCTCGTCAACACGTATCTCAATCGTTCTGCTTTTGGGTTTGTCAGATTTAGGCCGCCCCATCTTTTTGGCGGACATTGCTTCACCTCTTTTTTTGTCCTGACATTAATATATTATCGTCCGGACAAAAAGTCAATTCAATTGTAAAACATACGTTCGTTTTTATGACAGTAGATTCATAGATAAAATGTATAGTCTGTAATCCGTTTGAATGATAAAAAACAACCTTGAACGGCTAGGCGCTCAAGGTCGTTAGAGTACTATTTCACTCTTCCATTGGCTTTCCATATCTCACTAAGACATGCCAGAGTAATTTTAACTCTTGTAGAACTTCTTTGTAGGTTCCTCTATCACTCCAATGGCTTGGGTTTCGTTTCAAGTCCATAGCTGCAGAACCAATGATATTTGCATCAATCAAATCACTTTTTGCAATTCTCTTGGCTAGCGAAGGCATCGAAGGACCTCGAAAATCCATAGGAATGTCATCAACCAATAGTGTAAAGCCCATGTGCCAGTGGAGATCAATGGAATACTTTAAACATATCTGCTCTAAGATTCTTCCTGTATGGGTGCCTTTAAATGATGGGTCGGCAACAAGCAACTCTACATCTTTTTCAAGGGAAATATCACCATGAACCTGAGCTTCGATATAATGGTCCAGATCTCGGTTTGGCTCTTGGTTTGATGGATTTTGGAATGGTTTCTCAAGATTGACAAGCATATGGTCGATTAACTTTTGAACCGATAAATTTCTTTCACCAATGGCAAAACCACTATAGAATACATCCCTCATGAGAGCAGCCAAGATAAGGTCAAACTCCTCATACGTTCCCTTTTCCTCGGGGTCTTGGTGAGAATCCAAATATGTATACGTGCAACGTTGAGAGACCTCAGTGGATAAAAGGAAGTAACATGATCCAAAACGCGGAGCAGGTCCATCGGGATGTACCATGACATTGAGTGCCCCATACTTGGGTCGTTCGCTATTGGTTGAGCCATTTATTTGGTACGCTCCGCCAAACATTTTATTTTCCCAAACGTCACGTTCACCACCTGAAAATGCGGATACACTTTCATTCGATAAGAAAGTCTCAAACTGATTTTTATAAACTCCCTGCTCAAGTAGCGCTTCAGCAACGCTTTTAATGGTCGGATCTAATCGATCTGGGTGAAAGTGTAGCGCGATACTTGCATGAGATTTTAGTTTGGTGATAGCATCTTCAAATGTCTTCAGCTCGATGTTGGACATACGAAGGATTTCCCTAATGGTTTGCTCCGCCTCATTTTTGCGGCTTCTTGCATAATTGGTTACATGCTCTTGAGCTAATTGCTGAGACCTTGATAGTTCCATGGGCAGAGGAGTCCTTTCCCTTTTTATAGAATCATAATACATGATGGACAGTGAGGGAACTTACAGGCGTTTCAAAAATCATGATAGCTTGCAATGAATCTAATCCACATCATCTCTTTCAATTTGAATCATATTCATGTGCAAAGCGGTTCCTCCACCATCATAAAGCTATGAACCCCTTATTCTCCGCCTTGTGTCTTAACTTTCTCCTCATCATTCACGGTCACATGAACTACTTGCCCTTCATTCGCTGTCATCGCATCTCGAATAAGAAGGGTCCATGTCCCTGAATCTGCATCAAACCGCTTGTCCTCAATGACTGGAACACGGATGTTCTCTGCACCAGGTGAAAGAAGTCCGCTACGAATCGCATCCGCATCCGTCATATGCGCACCATCCGGTGCCACTGGACAAGATACCGCTATCTTTTCTGCTCTGGCCTGCCCAGGATAGGGTTCATTTTCCGGGCCTCCATCCGTCCAGACTTCAACATAGGAACCGATCTGTGGATCAGGCGCATTGGAGAACCATTTTGCTGGATAATACCGACTGTTTCCTCCATTGGAACTGTAATCTTCAAATACGGGATCAACAACAAGAATGGAATCGTCTTTACGTTCAACCACATAACCAGAGAAGCCCTTTTCTGTCGGTAAATTTGCAATAGTTTGTGCTGACTTGCATTCGTTTGATCCGGCACATCCCGTAAGACCTAGTATCCAGATCGAGAGCATTGTACAAACGATACGAAGATTAGACACCTCTTAGTTCCCCCTCTAACAGCGTTCACTTTCTACTTCTTATTGCTGACGTCCCAGATCAGCTTATTGTTGCATAACAATGGAGCCAACTTTGAGTGTTAGATTTACAAATACACCCAAAAGTCCTCTTGTTTTCTCTTGATACAAAACGTATCATTTATATTGGTAATATAATTAATGAGGGGGAAACCATGTATGATCCAAAGTCCAAAAGGGGTAATTCAATCATTCATGCTATGTATTTTTACTATCTTACTTTACATTACATATGCTGAAACATCTCATGCTGCTGGTCCAGTGGCGTCACCTTCCAATTACGAGGACGATATCAACCTACCGGCTGTTGTTTATGGAAAAATTACGGATAGAGTAGGAAATGTGGTCCCCCACGCCAATGTTGAATATGAACTCAATCATCTAGGAGAAATAACGAAATATAGTACAGTAGCAGATGAGAACGGAAATTACCATATTGAGGCTGTTGTACGAGATTCTACAGATATGTATTTGTACGTCAGTGCAGATGGTTTCATCACCTACATTTCATATAATAAATACGATACCTTCACGCTAAGACCTGGTGATGAGGTGAAACATGACATCCAGTTATATGAGCCTTCCACAATCATAGGCACGGTAAAAGACCAGACTGGCCAGCCCATCGCTGGCGCTAAAATTCAAGTTACAAGTATCCCATACCTGATCGAGACAGATGAAAATGGCAGATATACCGTAACGGGAATTGATTACGATTATAGTGCAAACATTGCAATGTGGGTTGATAGTGACAACTATGTTCCCTACGTGGAAGATCGTATATACATCCGAGCAGGTGAAACGATCCAAATCGACGTAGTGTTAGAAGAGGCCGCACATGTAAGGGGACAGGTGGTTGATGAAAACGGGGTACCCATGCCTGGGGTTAGAATAAGTGGTAATCCTACAAGAACAACGACTGATGCTCAAGGATACTTCATTCTCAGACGTACTATGGCAGGTTCAGTCGCACTAGCCGCAGACTTTACAGGGTATCCAAGACACATAGTATTAGTAGATTTGGTCCCAGGAGACCATAACACAGTTAATTTTGTTCTTAAAAAGAATCCATGAACCTTGGGTTCTTTTACAATAACCTTAGCATAACCTCTGAGTAGTCTTGCATGGTCATCTATCGTATTGTAAAACTGAATTTCCAGTATGTACTCATAAACTAACCCAAAGACTCATGATGAATTCTCTATACGAATTCGGTCATGAGCCTTTCCTTATGTCCAAGCATGCAGATGTGACCATCGTAAACAGGTTATTAAACCATTCACTTCTTTATATCCCTTTTGTACACGTACCTTCCCCATACCACCAAAGCCGCACACAACAAGATCACACAATAAGCCCATACAAAAAACATGGCAAGCCCCAACCCGATGTTGGCATCCAGGCGCTTATCAAAGATCTCTGTGTATAGTGAAAAACCGAGTGGCACGGCGCCAACAATGAAAAGTCCAATGGACCATCCACCCCAGCGTTGGAAACCGGACCCCGCACGAGTACTGGAAAGTTTGCGAATTCCTTGAGTCAGTAGCCACCAAATCAGAATAAATAATAGACAGGTTATAAGAATTTTCAGCATATCGTTCAACTGCATATCGTGTACCTCCTATATCTTGCAAGATGATGAACATATCTTACACGTTAAGTGTTCTCTTTACTATATTACCCGTTTCCATATCCATGATCACAGACAGTCTATGCTGCAGCACTCCCGACCAACCCATACGCTAATCATGAAAAAGAAAATAACGCCACCGTGCTGACTCCTTCCAAGTCATGAACGATGGCGTTACTTCTCGTATTTACATTGTTACATCCACATCGAACGGGTTACGCACCAAACTGCGCATAGTGCAGACGGCTATATACTCCACCTGCCGCAAGCAGTTCTTCATGGCGTCCCTGCTCCGTAATGCCTTGTTCAGCAACGACAATAATGCGGTCTGCATTTTTGATCGTAGCCAATCGGTGGGCAATGACCAATGTGGTCCGTCCTTCGGACAACTCAGCCAGCGATTGCTGGATTGCTGCTTCCGTTTCTGTATCCAACGCGGATGTGGCTTCGTCCAAGATCAGAATTGGCGGGTTTTTCAGGAACATACGGGCAATCGATAAGCGCTGTTTCTGTCCCCCGGACAGTTTCACGCCGCGTTCACCAATTAACGTATCCAGCCCTTCCGGCATGGACTGAATCAAAGGTTCCATCTGTGCACGCCTTGCGGCCATCCAGATTTCTTCTTCGGATGCATTTAGCTTGCCGTAGGCAATATTCTCCCGAATGGATCCATCGAAGAGGAACACGTCCTGTTGTACAATTCCGATATGACTACGCAAGGAGTCCAGTGTCATATCCTGTATCTCCTGCCCATCGATCGTGATGCGACCTTCCAGCACATCATAGAACCGTGGCAGCAGACTGCATAGCGTTGTTTTACCTGCCCCCGATGGACCGACAAGCGCTACGGTTTCACCTGCACGTACGTTTAGATCAATACCTTTGAGCACAGGCTCCTGATCCGAATAACCAAAGGTCACTTGCTCATAACGGATATCTCCACGCAAATGGGATACTGTAACGGCTCCTGGACGATCTTCCACATCCGGTTCCATATCAAGCAGCTCCGTATAACGTTTGAAGCCTGCAATCCCTTTTGGATACGTCTCAATAACCGAGTTGATCTTCTGAATTGGTGTCAGGAACACATTGGACAACATAATAAATGCAATGAACTGACCGTAGGTCATACTGCCTTGAATAACAAACCATGTTCCACATACCAGGACAAAGAGAGATACCAGCTTCATCAGCATATAACTGACAGAGGAGTTCCAGGCCATGATTTTGTATGCGATTAGCTTGGTCTGACGGAAACGACCGTTGTTCACAGCGAATTGTGCTTTTTCATGCTCTTCATTAGCAAAAGCCTGAACAACACGGATACCCGTAATATTGTTCTCTACACGAGCGTTGAAGTCCGCAATATCTCCAAACATTCGGCTGAATGCCTTGGACATTTTGCTACCAAAGTAGAGCGACAGATAAATAATCAGCGGAACGATGATAAAGGTTAACACTGCCAGATTCCCGTTAATGCTCATCATGATGCTGAATGCACCAATTAGCGTCATGACCGCGATAAATACATCCTCTGGACCATGATGGGCAATCTCACCGATATCCATCAGGTCGTTAGTCATGCGGGACACGAGGTGTCCTGTTTTTGTATTATCGAAGAAACGGAACGATAACTTCTGCACATGATTGAACAGACTTTTACGCATATCCGTCTCAATGTTAATACCCAGCTTGTGTCCCCAATAGGTAACCACGAAGTTCAAAAATGAATTCAATAAGTAGATGCCGAGCAATGCCAGACACGCCCATAGAATCCAGTCCCAGCGGCCGCCTGGCAGCAGATCATCGACTACCCGGTTGACTGCCAGTGGAAAAGCCAGCTCCAGCAGGGCGACTAAAATCGCACAACTGAAGTCAAGAATAAAGAGCTTTTTGTAAGGCCTATAATAGGCAAAGAAACGGCGAAGCATGGACTGAAGTCCTCCTTATGCAACCACACAATGGTGATTACGTTCTATTTCGTCTTGCTTAAGAGGTACAGGAAGTATGGCGCACCAATAATGGCAACCAGGATCCCCGCAGGAATCTCCGAAGGCTGCAGGATGACACGACCCAGCGTATCTGCAACCAGCACAAGCAATGAACCAATCAGCGCAGATGCGGGTAACAGGAATTGATGTTTTGGACCCACCAGACGACGTGCCAAATGCGGTCCGATCAGACCTACAAAACCGATCCCCCCACTCACAGATACACATGAGCCGGCAAGTCCTACAGCAGCCGCAAGCAAAATCAGTCGCTCACGCTCAACCGGAGTCCCGAGTCCGCTTGCCGTCTGGTCCCCCAGATTCAGTACGTTCAATACACGTGCCTTATACAGAACAAGCGGGACAAGAATAATAAGAAACGGTAGCAATGCCGTTACAAATTTCCAGTTCGAACCCCAGATGCTGCCTGCCATCCAGGTAGCTACAAATTGATACTTTTCCGGACTAAGCCGTAACGTAAGCACGATCATGGCAGAACTGATTCCCGCCGCTACCCCGATCCCCGTAAGCAACATACGCGTAGGCAGGATGCCCTCTCCTTTTTTGTAAGAGAGAATGTAGATCAGAAATGCAGCAAAACCAGAACCGATCAGGGCCAGAATTGGCAAAAGAAATACCGGCGCTGCTGTCGTTGTCGGGAAAAAGGAAACAAATAACATAACGACCAGACCAGCACCTGCATTAATCCCGAGGATCCCCGGATCTGCCAACGCATTCCGAGATACTCCCTGCAAAATACAACCAGATAATGCAAGTCCGGCCCCGACCAGCACCGAAATCACAATCCGTGGCAGACGGAATTCAAACAGGATCAATTCCTGTTTCGCCGTGCCTCCACCAAACAGGGTTCGCAACACCTCAAGCGGCGAAAGCTTGGTAAAACCTGTGTTCATGCTCACCACAAAAGCCGTAATAATTAATAGGGCAAGCACAATGAGGACAATCGTACTCTTGGTTCTCTTCTTGCGCTCTGCTCCAACTATTGTTGAGGATTCCATCGTTACAGAGTCCTCCTTTCTTTACGCGCCAGATACAGGAAGAATGGTACCCCGATGAGGGCAACCAATGCGCCAATTGGCGTCTCGTACGGCGGGTTAATCATACGTGCAGCCAGATCCGCAAATACAAGCAACAGACTGCCCATCACAGCGGAACATGGAATAATCCAGCGATAATCGACCCCAACCAGCTTCCGCGTGAGATGGGGAATAATGAGTCCAACAAAACCGACCGCACCCACCACGGACACAGCTGTACCCGCGAGAATCAGTACAACAATCAGGCCTATGAGCTTGATCAGCCCAGTACGTTGCCCCAAGCCCACCGCAATATCTTCTCCTAGACTAAGCAGAGTAATGGAACGGGAGATGAGAAGACCTGCGATCAGTGCCGCGAGTACCCAGGGGAACATGACCTCAAGTTGAGACCACTTCGTTCCGGCTACACCACCAGCTGTCCAGAAAGCCAAATCTTGTCCAATTCTGAAATATAATGCAATCCCTTCACTGAGTGCCGACAACATCGCAGATACAGCCGCACCTGCAAGCACAAGGCGTAGTGGCGTAAGACCTGATTTGGAAGCTGCACCAAAACCATACACCAACAGGACACCAAGCCCTGCTCCAAGGAAGGAATACATGATGATATACATAAATGGCAAGCCAGGGAAGAAGGCAAAACAAACTGCAAGTGCAAATCCAGCTCCTGCATTTAACCCAAGCAGACCTGAATCGGCCAGCGGGTTACGAGTCATGCCCTGCATGATCGCACCAGCTACAGCGAAACATGCACCTACCATTGCTCCTCCAAGGATACGTGGTAATCGAATCTCCCATATGATCTGATGTGGAGTCAACTCAGGATTGAAATCAAAGATAGCCTTCCAGACTACACTAAGCTTAATATCAGCAGCGCCAAATGAAATGGACAACGCCATACCCAGAGCGAGTAGCAAAACTCCCCCTGTAAGAATAAGTGTGGCTGCCCACGGACGAGTGTGTATCTTCGCTGTGGGTGAATCCGGATTATGTTTTTCTGGTGAAGCTTGTGAACTCATACGCGCCCACCCTCGTTATGAGTGGAGCTGCTCAAACCTATGTACATAACAATCACCTCTCTATAAATACCGAACTTTAATGATATTGATTCTCATTCCCATAGACCATTGTAAGTGAATCCACCGGCTCTGGCAATGGACAAATAGGACATGTTTATTGCATATATGAATATTTGCACACAATTTCACACGCAAAAAGGCTGCGCAAGAGCCAAAAAGCTCGAACACAGCCTTATCATTGCATATGTAGAACATGTAAAATACAGACTCGTTTAACGGGCATGTACCGTAAGTAAGGATGCCAGGACATCCGGAACATCGGTAATGATCCCTTGCACACCCATATCAATCATGGCCTGCATCTCGGCAGGATCATTCACCGTAAATGGATAGGTAACAACGCCATGTGCCAGTGCAGCAGCAACATCTTCTTGTGTGACTGCCAGCTTGTAGGGATGAAGGCCGGTAGCTTCGAGTTTGGCGGCATAATCATAGGGACGATATAACTTTTCCATATATAGAAGTGCTGTACGAATCTCCGGGGCAAGACGTTTACATCTCACGAGCGAAGCATGATTGAAGCTCGACAGCACAACCTGTTGCTCCAGATTCCAATCCCGGATCGCCTGTATGACCTTCTCTTCCATCCCCTTATAACTCTCAATACCATTTTTCAATTCCAGATTAAGCAGGGTTCCTTTCCCCTGCACCAGCTTGAATAATTCCTCCAGAGAAGGAATACGTTCCCCGGTAAAATCAGCATGGAACCAGGACCCCGCATCCCGTGTGCGCAATTGATCGTAAGTCGTATCCTTAACCCAGCCTTCTGCGCCGCCAGTTCGGCTTAACGTCTCATCATGAATCAGTACCAGTCTGCCATCACTCGTCATCTGCACATCGGTTTCAATGCCTGTTGCTCCAAGCTCCAGACTCCGTTCAAAAGCGCTCATCGTATTCTCCGGGCATACGGCAGATGCACCACGGTGGGCAATAATCTCCATGTTCCTCATTCCAGCGCCTCCTGTGTTCAAGCTTCACTCTATGATCCTTACTATAAACACCGTTTATTAGACCTGTATTAACAGAGCGTATAATGGGTTACCTGCTTCGCTAATACTAGCGACCGGGCCCAACATCTAACGGGCTGGGGATTCACTCATTTTTGCGAACTCAATCTGAAAATCGACATAACATAGTATGAACGATGGAAGCACTGAACTCCGTTATAAGGAGGTTGACTATTGAATCCCTCAAAGAAAAAATCGATACCTACGCGTCCTCACACATCCCAGTTACAGTCGGCTTCCAGGCTTTCCAGATCATCTGTCCATATCAAAAACAAATCCGGCAAGACGGCTAATCAGCGTTCTCTTAACTCCAGTTCACCCAACACACTGGATCAGCTGGCTATTGTTGCAGCAATACTCTCCTTAATTGCAGCCGCCATCGGGCTATATATCGCCTGGAAATCGTTAAGTAATCCGGATCAAACTGCTGTTGTGGTGTAAGCTGCTTGTTGCGCAGCTAATGGCTCAGGAGGCTCTCTCCTGCTTCTGACCTTATTCAGGGGCAGGTTTTTGCTTTTTCAATTACTTAACGCATGCTGGAAACGTCAAAAAACCGTTCCCCTGAAACGCCGGCATATACCGGCGTCTCTTTGGAAAGGTCATTTTTTATTCGGGCGCTGCCTCTGCAGCGTGATCCCCGTCCCGGGATTTGACCGAATTACAGAATGAATGTGCGAGAGATAATAACCAACAGAATGAACAATACCAGAATTGCACCTGTTGATGTCCATGCTCCACCACCGAAGCCTCCGCAATATCCGTAACCTGTACCTTTGAGTTCGCTCATCAGTGACACTCCCCTCTTCATCGAAGTACACTATAGACTATGTCCGATAGTGCAACTTGCTTGGGCAGATCGAAAATTCTCCCGAGGAACGATTGGGTACAGGCCCATCTTCTTACACACTCATTTCCCGTTGAGTTGTGACCACTTCTGAGTCAGCTCTGCAGGAATATAGGATGACATTTGTTTGATCAGTTCAGCCGGATCAGCTTCCAGACTCCACAGGCTGAGATGGGAGGTGTTGGAGAATCCTTCCTGTACGCTATGTTCTACCATCTTCATCAGCGGTCCATAATATCCGTTGACATTCAATAAGCCGACAGGCTTACGATGAATACCGATCTGTGCCCAGCACAGTACCTCAAATAGTTCTTCAAATGTACCCATACCTCCGGGAAGTGCAATGAATCCATCGGATAATTCAGCCATCGTTGCCTTCCGTTCATGCATGGTTCCCACTTCAATCAGTTGTGTGAGCCCTCCATGAACAACCTCGCCCCGGAACAATCCGGTAGGCATAACCCCGATTACCTCTCCCCCTTGCTCAAGAGCAGCATCGGCTACTGCACCCATCAAGCCCATGCAAGAACCACCATAGACCAGTGCATAACCACTATCAGCAATCTGTTTGCCCAGTTGAATAGCCTTCTCTGTATAATCGGGGTGATTTCCCGGATTGGAGCCTGCAAAAACAGCTATACGTTTCATTGGGTTTCACTCCTTCTCATGATCTATTTTAATAATATATAACATGAATGTTATGGGTATGTACAACGTACAACAGGTTAACAGAACCAATGGACAAAAAAAACCCGACCGTTTGCAGCCGGTCGGGCTCCCATATCAATACACATCAATTTAGAAGGGGTTGTTATTACCTAATATACAGACCAAATATTAAATCCGTATGATTTTTGCATGAAATGATTATTAAATCTTCGTATAACTAACGTATGCCACGGCGTGAACGTACAACAAACATATGCTTGTCTTTACGAAGAACCCGACCATCTGCAAGTTCAACCTGATCCTCGTCATGACGCAGAATCGTCGTGGATAATGCTACAATTTTGGCCCGGCGCCAGATCATCACCTGTGACTTGAAATAGATCGCATTTTCGAACTGAATCGCCTTTTTCATCACATAACCAACCTTGTGCACTTCAGAACGTGCTTTCTTTAAGGGAAGACTCTCTTCGGGAAGAGGTCTGATCATTGCGATATTGTCAAACGATACCTTAATCCGTTTCGGTCCGATCCGTACACATTCCGCTTCTTCATCCCACTCGACCAGTGTTCCCTTTAATGGCTCCCGTATGCCTGTTGCACGATATACCGCTACTTTTCGTCCTATCCAATGTCGCAATGTTCTCACCTCCATCTGTCTAGTTTTCAGGTATCTTCCAATCGATCGGTTCAATACCTTTAGAGGTCAAGAAGTCATTGGCTTTGGAAAAAGGACGACTGCCGAGGAATCCGCGATGCGCAGCCAGCGGACTGGGATGTGTAGACTCCAGTACCAGGTGCTTGTCCCTGTTAATAAAAGCACCTTTCTTCTGGGCATGACTGCCCCATAGCATATATACCATCGGCTCTGAACGTTCATTCAACGCACGAATGACAGCATCCGTAAACGTCTGCCAGCCCAGTGCCTGATGGGAGTTCGGTTGACCTTCACGAACCGTCAGAACAGCATTTAATAGCAGGACTCCCTGCTGTGCCCAATGAACCAGAGATCCATGATTCGGAATGGGCAGGTCCAGATCGGCATGAAGTTCCTTGTATATATTTTTCAGAGAAGGCGGTACACGTACCCCCGGTCTAACCGAAAAACTTAATCCCTGAGCCTGACCCGCTCCGTGATAAGGGTCCTGACCAATAATAACAGCCTTAACCTGATGATATGGCGTCAACTTCAGTGCAGAGAACAGGTCTTCTTTGGGCGGAAAGACCGTCTGCGTTTTGTACTCAGCGGCGAGAGTGTAACGAATCTTGTTAAAATAGTCGGCTTCCGTCTCTTCCTGAAGCACCTTGTCCCAATCGTTTCCAAACATATGTATAGGCTCCTTTCCCCTGATGAGTGCAGTTTCGTTCAGCCCAACTACTGGGCTCTTCCTTCTGAGAGCCGCATGTCATGCAACTCATAGACTATCCACCATTTTAACATAACCGGAGACAGCAGACCAGAATTGCACATCAGGGTATACGTTCACCTCAAAATAAATCGTATTCTCTCTACATTCAGTATACTCATCCAAAAAAGTCACCTCGCTATTGCGTGGTGACTTGATGACTTTATACCTGAACGGGCACCTCTTCGACTTCTTTCACAAGCACACTGCTGATTCTTCGTAACCCTTCCTGAAGGACAGAACGGGGACAAGCCAGATTCAACCGAATGCAACCCTCACCATTGGCTACAAACATATGACCATCTTCCAGCAACACACCCGCTTGCTCCGCGAAGAATAAAGGTAGACTTACATTCTTGGGAGCATATGCCGAGATATCAATCCAAGCCAGATATGTTGCTTCCGGAATGTGAAAAACAGCCCGTGGCAGATGCTGCTTCACATACTGTTCTACGCAGGAGAAATTGGCGTCTAGATACCCTTTTAATTGTTTTAGCCATTCATCACCCGTTTCGTATGCCGCTTGAGTGGCAGCAATGCTCAGTGGGTTTTTGAAACCATAATGGCGTGACTGCCAGATGTCTCGAAGTGCTTTGTTCGGAATGATGACATTAGAGAACATCAGACCAGCCATGTTGAATGTTTTGCTCGGGGACATACATGTAATGATTCGATCCGTATCCGGGAACAGCTTTGCAAGTGGCGTATGTCTCTTACCCGTCCGCAGCAGATCACAGTGAATCTCATCCGAAATGACCCATACGTTGTTCCGCAGGCAGATCTCACCCACACGTTGTAACTCTTCCGTTGTCCAGACACGTCCAGATGGATTATGCGGGTTGCAGAAAATACATACCCTTACCTTCTCATCCTTCGCCTTGGCTTCAAAATCCTCATAATCAATCGAGTAACGTCCCTGCTCATTGATCATATCCGAACACACCAGTTCAAGATTGTTATGCTCCGCAGCTGACTTGAAGAAACCATAAGACGGGGTCACGATCAGTACTTTCTCATCCGACTGACAGATATATTCCACCAGTTCATACAAAGCGGGAATGATCCCGTTTGAGGTCTCCAAATGCTCCTTCGGGAAGGACCAGTCATAGTATCTTTTCATCCAGTTCGAGACAGCTTCGTAATACGCCGGATCAAACACCTGGGAGTAACCCATGATTCTACGGTCCAGACGCTCCTTAACTGCATCCAGAATCTCGGGAGGTGTGGCGAACTCCATATCTGCAATCCACATGCGAATAAATTCTTCATCTTTGAATGGAAAAGTCATGTCCTCTGTGGCATTAAAAATATATTGACGGAAACCATCCGTATTCATGGCATTTGTTCCTGTGCGGTCTATAATCTCATCAAAGTTATATTTCATAGCTTCTGCTCCTCTATCTGCTTTACTTTTTCGTTGTCGTTTCATGTCGTATTACATCCATTATTTCATGACGCAGGAGTTGCATCAAATGCAATACAATCTATTCTGACGAAACAAATGAAGTTTATTGTTTCTCCAGAATAGGTATTCCGGTGAAAAAGTGATATATTTCTCATATAACATCATTTTTATGAATGACTTTCATCATTTTCACGTACTCTCAAGAAACATTGCATAAGGAGAACCAGTTATGAACAATATCAATCAGGAAGTTGGCAAGAAAATACGAAACTTTCGGAAGTGGCGGGGACTGACCATTCAACAGCTTGCGGATCAGATCTTCAAGAGCAAGGGCACCCTGTCCAAATATGAGAGCGGAGATATTACACTTGATCTGGTCACGTTACATCATATTGCTAATGCGCTCAACATTCAGGTGGAGCAACTCTTGTACCAAGAGCCAAGACATGCTTCTCCCCTGATGAATGCGGTCCCGTCCAGCTTTTTCAAGAACTCCACACGTTTCTATTCCTACTTCTATGACGGGCGTAACAACAGTCTCATTCGTTGTGTCATTGACATGATGGCTCAGTCGGATGCCAACCGTTATCGCACCGTGATGTATATGAATGTGAAGGATTTTGAGAACTACCAGGAGTGCGAGAATATGTATTGGGGCCACACCGAGCATTATGATACACTCACCACGCTGATTTTGAAAAATCAGGCCACGCCGCTGGAGAACCTATATATTAATATTTTGGCGTCTTTTCAGGAATCGGAGAAAAAATGGGGACTCATGGCTGGTGTCTCGTTCAGACCTTTCATGCCTATCGCGCTCAAAATGTTATTCTCCAGAACCCCGCTGCCCGAGAATCAGGAGTTATATAATGAATTAAAAATCTCAAAGGAAGATCTG
Source organism: Paenibacillus sp. FSL M7-1414 (assembly GCF_038003195.1). Lineage (NCBI taxonomy): Bacteria > Bacillati > Bacillota > Bacilli > Caryophanales > Paenibacillaceae > Paenibacillus > Paenibacillus sp. FSL M7-1414. The sequence goes on from NZ_JBBOOS010000001.1 coordinate 4,701,499, forward strand.
CGGACCCTGAAAATATACAACATGCTCGCTGTCACTTGAATAACGCAGTGCGTCACACATTCTCATATCATATGGATGGAGACAGTCCCTCCCCATTAGAAAAGGCACTTCTATAAGCTGTTGAAACCAGCTCATAAAAGTGCCTTTCGCTTTGCTGCCTATTCGATCGGAGATAAGTGAGACTAGCGCTTAGTTTTTAATTAAATCAAGCGTTTCGTCAAACATTTGTTTCTGTTCCTCAATCTTGTTCTCATTACCGATCACGCAGCGCTGTTGCTGTTCAAGTATGGCCGATAAAAGCTCAGCAAAACCGATAATGTCGCTTTCCTTCGTGCTTAACACTTCGTCACGTTCCTGTTGCAGATCCGCTTCAGTCACATTCGACAGATAACACTCCAGAGAGAAAGCTCCTTCGCCATAAGGCGTTCTCGGCGTATCGAGATCCTGAATCGCACCAATGATATAACGCGTCATTTCCCGCTCGTCTGCCCGGAAATCTTTCAAATATTGCGGTATTTCTTCATATACTTTGTACGTTTTATCGAGGTTCGGATCACGATACGATGCAACGTAGCTGTCTCCGTTTCGTCTGAAGCCTGACATACAGCCATAGGCTCCGCCTTTGGCGCGGATATTGGTCCACAAGTAATCCAGAGACAGAATTCCCTGCAAGACCCGTAGTGAACCGGTGTATTGATATCCTTTGTCAATATAATTGCCCGTTTGCACCACGTACTGCACCTCCGAAGGAGAACGGAATCCTTCCTTATGAATAGCCGGTGTGAATGTAAATTCTTCCTTGGCAACTTCATGTGTGAACAGCTTCGCTTTCAGGTCGGATACCTGTTGTTCCAGTCCTTCATATCCCTGCTCATCGGCAGTGTAACTAACAAGCAAATTCTCCGGTCTGAAAATATACCCCGTCAACTCTTGCAGACTGGAAGATAACTCTTCTTTTCTCGCCTCAAAGTTCGCCTGAAGATCCTCAAGCCACTGGTAAAAGGCAATGCCACTTACAGCTTCTCTGAAATCCGCGACCGCTGAATGTTTGGACGAAGACCGACCAATTCCCGCAGAGTGTCCGCTATTGATCAGATTACGTTGCAGGTTACCTTTCATCTGAGAGATGATCTCATATAACCGCTTCGAATTATCGAATTGGGACGTGAACACGATTTCTTTGATCATATCAAAGGCAAATCCAAGCTTGTCATACAACACTTTTGCGTTGAACTCATAGGTAGCCTTGAATTCATTGTGCTGATGCGCGTTAGCATAAGATCCTATCCCGCTATGAATACCACCCGAATGGATATGGATTTCATTGGACAGTTCATTGAACGAGTAGTTTTGAGTATCCACGTAACCCAGTACATTTTTCAGCAACCCTGCATACGGCAGGAGATGACGTGGCACTTCTTTGATATCAAACAACAGTCTCAGATAACCAATTCCGTTGGTGTAGAGGTTATGATGCAGAATGGTTGTGCCATCGACCTGGTTCGCCGTTTGATGCAACGTAGAGGCCTTTGGTTCAATATCTTCAATCGATAACGTCGGAATGACCTGCTGTTGCTCTTTGGTTGAAGGTGTATTCTGATACTCAGCGAGTGCCTCCGTTTTCTGAATCAACGTGTGAACTTCTTCCTCGCTAAGACCGGCTTGAATGGTTTTCAGACGTCCTTTCAACGCTTCTTCTTTGCGTGAGTTCAGCCCCTTATCCGGGGTAAGCGCCACAAAGGAAGTATGTGTGTTTTGCAAAATATATTTCTCAATCAGTTGCTCGAAGTAACCTTCGTTCATTTTTGTCCGCAGTTCAGCAAATACGTCATTGGCTTCTAAATGAGTGAAAGGTGCTTCTTCATCGTACAACCAGCTTTGCAGGGAGGAGAATCCGTAGATCAAGCCCTTCGGCATTCTGCCATAGTCCGCTTCCCTGTGATTGAACTCATATGAGTTAATGCCTGCAAGCAGCGCTTTTGGATCAAAGCCTTCTTTTACCACACGCTCAAGCACTTCTTTGACCGTTCCCAGGAAATCCTCTTTGCTCTCCAGGTTGCTCTTCTTCAGTCCCACAGTGAATACAGGCTGATACAGGCTATCATCATACGAACCGTAGACGTCCTTCGCAATTCCTTTATCCAGCAAAGCCTGTTTCAATACCGCTCCCGGAGCGTTCAGCAGTGCGTATAACAAAATTTGGAACGAAATGTTCAGTTCCTTGTCCAGACTTGTGCCGATCACCGCATTGTAGGTCAAGAAGCTGTTATCCACTTCCGATTCCGTACTTCCGGCAGAGTAAGTCTTAACTGTATCTACCCGTTCTGCAAAGGCAGGTTGAAGTTGAATGGCCGAATCAATCTCGATTCGATCATATGCACTCAGGTAGTTCTCATCCAGCCATTGCAGCTTCTCTTCCATATCCATATCCCCGTAGAGATAGATATAACTGTTGGAAGGATGGTAGTATCTCGTGTGGAAATCCAGCAACCCCTGATACGTTAGATCCAGAATAGCTTCCGGGAATCCGCCAGACTCGGAGGAGTATGTGGTATCCGGGAAAAGGGAGTTCAGCACTTCTCTGCGCACCATTCGTTCCGGTGAAGAAAAGGCACCTTTCATCTCGTTATATACAACTCCGTTGTAGGTTAACTCATCATCTGCAGAGGCCAGGTTGTAGTTCCAACCTTCCTGCAGAAATATCTTTTCATTCTCATAAATATTTGTATTCAATACCGCATCCAGGTAAATATCCATCAGGTTATGGAAGTCATGATCATTACGACTCGCGATCGGATAGATCGTCTTATCGGGATACGTCATGGCGTTAAGGAATGTATTCAATGAACCTTTCAGCAACTCAACAAAAGAATCCTTGGCCGGAAATTTCTTGGACCCACAGAGCACGGAGTGTTCGAGGATATGGGCTACCCCTGTATTGTCTTCCGGAGGTGTGCGGAAACCTATACTGAATACTTTGTTGTCGTCCTGATTGGACAAAAGTACAATTTTGGCCCCGGATTTCTGGTGCTCCAACAGATACGCATCCGATTTCAATTCTTCGATTCTGCGCTCCTGTAACACCTTGTATGGCTTAAGCTGTTTCAACATAAACTTGAGTCCTCCGTCCATAAGATTGTTTTATTGGTTTTGTGACTCTACATAAGTTCAAATATGGTTATTTACACGGGCACTCCGATGACAGAACAACATCTGTCCTCTCCGTTATCGTGTAAATGTGTAGTTGAACCTATATCGTTCAGCAAGTGAAGGTAATATATGCCTACGGATAGTATACACCATTGTTCCGTCTCTTCATAAAAAGACCGTCGAATCCACTTTCTGATATGTATTAGGCAGCGTTTGTGTTTATGAACTGCATGGTGAAGTAGTTGATCATGACATTCCAAGTAATCCCATTACAATGGAAATTATAAAAATAAACAAGAATACGCCCCAAAACAATTACAATTTTACTCTTTATAACAAATATTAAAAAAAACTAAGTTTAACGGAGGAGCTTCTAAGGAGTAAGTTCTATATGGTGGTTAACAGTCAAAACTTTAATTTGCAAGATTTACTCAAATTCACCGTTTTTAGACGGTACCCACTTTTTGAAAAAAACCGGAGATGCTTTCCCTTAGAAAGGGTTAGTTTGTAGCCTTATATGACATCAGCTATCATGTGAACGTGGTAGCCAAAAAAAGTACTTGAGTGTCCTTTGACGTCATGAACACGCAAATAGATTAGGCAGAGATATTAAGCTAGAGGGACCTGATTTTCTGCAAGGAAGTTTGAGTAAGGAACACACCAATCTGATAATATCGAAATCACAGATCTTGACGTCAAGTAATAACATGTAGTGATTGAAAGAAGGAACATTATGATTGTTACAAGACAAAATAAAAAATAAATATTGGAAGCAATATTTATGAGCGTGGATATTTTGTACATACGTTAAGAAGTGTGATAGAAGAATGTTTAGGAAACATATAGGTAATAGATTAATGAAGTAAGCAATGAATTACTAAAATGAAGGAAGAAAGTTTTTGACTGATCAATGCACTTAAGAGTAAAGACTTTCAGAAGAATTTCATTGGTAACTACTTTATGGCATAGGATAAATGTCAAAGTGTATCTGCTTCACAACTTAAATTATTTTCTTGATAGCAACCTTCATAGACCAGTTGAAGATGGAATTAAGTGTTAGCCAGAACACTTAACTTATAGGACTGAGATTTAGATTCATAGATGGTGTGCATGCAGATATATCACGTTACATATTTATAATAAATAATATCGTGTAACAAAAATTTAAATTAGAATTAGAGGGGAATGGGAATCTGCATAGAATTTAAATATAGTGTGAGATGTGTCGCACAAAAGTCATATACTATAGAAAGGATGATAACGGAAGATGTGGTTTGAAGCTCCTTGGATAAAAGGACTATCATTTTTAATCGAGTTAATTTATTACATAGCTAGTATAGGTTTATTTGCATCGGTAATCATTGGTTTAAGACAGCTACAAATTGTAAAAGATGATAACAAGATCAGAAATCAAAGAGCATCTATTGAAAAAAGCCTTGAATATCTTGAGTGGTTTGCGAAAGATTTTATACCATATCATTCTGATTTCAGAAAAAACCTTAAAGAAAAAATATCTGAACGCTTAGAGGATGATGATGAAGAAATAGAAGTCAAAATGAGTATTATCGAGCAATACAAAATTATTCATGCAGTGAAGGATATTGATCAGAATGACAACTTCGATGTTTCACTCCCTTCATTGGAAATGATAAATCGAATTTATGCTAAAGCACAATCTGGGAACGTATTAAACCAGTTAGAGTATTTTGCAGCAGCAATGACATCTGGTCTAGCTGATGAGGAGTTAGCATACAATCCATTAGCTTCTCTTTACTGCGAACTAATCGAAGAGATGTATCATAATATTATCTTTCTGCGTGGAGAGAGTAACAGAATGTATTCCAACATCATAAAGTTATATAAAATATGGAAACCAAGATTAAAAAAAGAAGACATTCGACATCATCAGGATAGACTAAGTAAAGAATCTGAAATGCTGCCTGATGTTAAAATTAAATCAATTGGGTTATAATATTTATTGAGAGGTGAAATTATATGATTGATTTTGATGCGAAATTTCTTGAGATGTGGACTAAAGAAGACGAGGACTTGCTTGGACTTAAAAATAATATTAATACCTTGGGTTTGAAAAAAACATCTAAAAATATAGATAAAACTAACCTAAGTAAATCATCAATTCCGTTAACTCAAGCTATCCTTGCTCTTGAAAAAAAACGAAATGATGATAAAGAGCTGAATGACTTGCTTTGCGCATTTTAAATAGTTGCTCAAAAAAGTAACGCATAAGTATGCGTTACTTTTTTCTTTGAGGAAAGTGTCATGATTGACGCCACGGTTGTGCGAGTTCACCAGCATGGATCGGGCGTTCCCGGGGTGAATTAAGCACGTATTCAGCGCGTTAGGGCTTCGGTAAGGGAAACGTACCCTGACGGGGGTGCAACGCTATATGTACGGGAATTTGACGGTGAGAACACAAAATAACCGCTAACCCTGCGTGAGGGCTGCGGTTATTTAAAATGTGAAGGAATAATACGCAATCTCGATGTTCCATGATTTATTTTAAAAGAGCAGGTACGTTATCTAAGGTAAGATAATCTTGCCAGTTGTATTTATTAAAATGACCGCAAGTACTAAGAAGTTCATCAATCACTTGCTCTTTTTCCTCTGGATGATTCTGAATATAAAAATATACTGCTAAGAGGTCTAGTCCAGTCAATAGACAATGATTTCGACTCGTGCTAAAGTTCATCATTTGATCAGGGAAGGCTTTCTCATTTCTCTCTTCTAAAGTAATATCTCTATAAGCATTTACCACTAGAAAACCTTTTGGCGTCCGCTCTTTAGATATGATATATTCACTAACCCATTTCTCAAGTTGTGCAGCGTGTTTTTCTGCAGCACTTTTGGTAACTCCTTTTACTTCTACAACAGCAGCATGATCCTTATATTCTAAAATCAGATCATCTCTCCCTGGAACTCCTTCACTAACATTAAATCCAAGTTCCTTAAAAACTCTATTGACCATATTCTCCAAGTAAGTGCCGGTACCAGTAAAAAGAACTTTTAACGCTTCTAAAGATTTTAATTCGGAGTCCAATGTCTCTAGCCTGGATTGTAATACTTTTAATTCGTCTTTCTTTTTTGTGATTTCTTGCTTAATGTCACTTTCGCCCGGTACTTCTATTAAGCGACTCCACTCAGGGAGCATCATCTTAGGAGTTTGATTTAAATCTAAGTTCAGATTACTCACTATGTTAATAAGATCATCAAGAAATTCTTTATTTTCAAACGGAATTACTGGCAAGTTTGGAATAAATACAATATTACCTTTACCTAACTTGACAGAGGCACTGACGAACGAGTTTGTATCTTTTATTTTTAGTAGCGGCCTACCGAAATCATGTTTGTAGTATGATTCATATCTCCATTCCCCTTCGTACTTAGTATATAAAGGTTTTAAAAACGAGTTTCCTACAGGTTCAATGCTAGATCCTTTACCAATATCTGTTTTGGGGTAAACAGGTAACAATTCCTTTCTTAGATCGAATGCCGCCGCTGGTGCTTTTCTTTGTAGTCTAACTGGGGGTGGGGTACAAACAAAAATAGTCCTACCTAAACTTAAGAACTCGTTAATTTCCGCCCTTCTCCTATATACGTCACGTACCAAATGATTAATGTCATCAACGTATGTCCAATCTGTAGAGTATTGACTAAGTTTTCGTTCACTACGGTATTCGTTCACTACGTCAAGTAGGTTGATAAGTAATACGTCAAATTCAAGCAATGAAACTTGAGATTTAAAGATTACGCTTTTAGAATAATTTCCTGCAATACTTGCTATCTTCATAAATATCATCCTCTATGTCTCATTGTTTTATCCCGCATATTTAAACGTACAGACTCCGCGTATATAACGCTCCACGTTCACCGCAACGCTCATCTCCGTTATGTCCTCGATCACACCGCTGCCGACTAGTTCCACCTCGATAAACACGACGATGGGCGTCCGGTCCATTTGCGCGGTGTAAAGTTTGATATCGGAAGTTAGCGGACGCATTAGGCGTAGTCCTTTCGTTGTGAGTTTCGTATATACTTCGACAAATTGGCGCAAATTTCCTGCTGCTTCTCGGCGTCAAAATCGAAGGAGTGGACGTATGATGTGGGCAGTAATACGCCGTCTAATCGAGAACCTGTACGTTCAGCACGTGTTATCCAGACTTGTTCGCGCACTCCGTCCTCGAACCGTTTGTATTCAAGAAACTCCGTTAATACCTCCGACCACTCTCGTCTACTGTAGCCGTAACTCTTCTTAATTTCGCGTAATCGCGCCAATGCAAAAAGCACCCCTTCCGAATGTAAACGGTGGGATGCTCCGATGTGTTTGCGCGAATCCTGTGTACCTGCGAATTACTCCGAGACAAGTACGCAGGACCCATCGCATTTTTACGCTCATTTAACGCTGTGTTAGCGTTCAAAAACGCTGTTATGCCGAGGACCGGGATCGAACCGGTACGGTAGTCACCTACCGCAGGATTTTAAGTCCTGTGCGTCTGCCAATTCCGCCACCCCGGCAGGATTATGTATTTCTTGGCGACAAGAAATATCTTACCATGAACTAATTAACTTTGCAACACTTTTTTATAAAATAATCTAACTATATAAGTTTAACTAATGATTTACACGATAACGGAGAGGACAGAAAAAACTGAAAAAGCGAAGCGTTCGCCTTTATCACCGGATTTTCCCTTGAGAAGAGGGAATCGAAAAAATCTGGGGATAACAGCGATTAGAAGGTTATTCTGTCATCGGAGTGTCAGTGTAAATAATCTTTAGTTCAACTTATATAAATGAAACAGGCACTGCAAGCGTCAGCTCACAGTGCCTAGAAAGTCCGAGTTGCGGTCCCGGACTTCCGGTAAACCAATCTATATTAAGGGAGGTGTGAGATAAGAATACCTCCCCAACATTAAAGAAACCTAAAATCAGCCTTAAATTAAACTAAAAAAGTAAAATAGGTCGAACACGAGCCGCTTCTTCCTCATTGCACTCCACGATAACCAAGATATGGTCCTTTAACAGCCAATCTTCGTAATACCGCGCATCCTCCTCCGAGATTCCCGCTTCAGTCAGTGTAAGCACCAAATCATCGGTCTCACTTCCAATCTCATTACCAGCGAGTCTACGCACTGCATTTCCGATCGACATCGTCTGATCCATTCGTTTCCCCAGACCAGCCAATATGCCTTTCAGAGCGCCAAAGGCACCATCTGTTCCGGCACCCTTCAAAGGTTTGGGCAGCCCCGTCTTTTCGCTCACCAGCTCCAGATTAAGCTGCTCCTTCGCCACCGCTCCCAAATATTTATCCTTGATGCCTTCCTCTTTGACCTTATTCAGCATAATTATAGCCTCGTTCTCGGTACGGGCCAGCCCAATAATCAATTGTGTCATTCCGTTCCCCTCCTTTTACCCTAATATAACCCCGTAATCCCCATTCAAAAACGGATCATCCACAGCTAAGACAAATCACCTAGAAGAATGTTGATTTATCTTCTGGAAATCTATACCTAGTTCTGATAGACTAGATAAAGAAGACAAATTAACCATTGAAAACATTGACATATGGATTTAACATCTCATAATCAGGAGCAATGACTTATGAAAAAAGAGGTAGAAATTGCCATCCGGCGCAAGCAACAGATCATGGTTCGTAATACAAGCGGTCAGACGGTAACCGGATTTCCCGAGCGTACCGCTGATACATCCATTCTTTCCTTACGTACGGTCCACGGCAGTCTGTGGATACCGTTTGATGAGGTGGAACATGTTACGCGTCTGTTAAGCATCCGGTCTCATCATTTAAGCGGAATGCAACTCGTTTAGTCGGCTCTGTAATCCTAGAAACTCCAGTTCCCGTATAGATACGTTAACTAGATCTATTTATGCCAGCACTTTACACCAAAAAACCAGACGCATGCACGTCTGGTTTTTCTCTTCTACTTATCCTGTACCACGCTGCCACTGACCTCACAACAAAGGCCTTACAATCCTTATTTCTGCCCAACCATATCCTGTTGTTACTTCACTACAAACTTCACTCGTGTTCCATCCGGATATGTACTTAACTGATTCCCTACCCATGAACCTGCACCACGATTATCCTTCGGGGTAATGTACTGGATATCTGCACCTGTTCCTCCCTCAGCACACATCGCCATGGGCCACTCGTCACGATCCTTACCTTTTTTGACCGGAACACCCTTAAGTGATAGATCCCGATTGCCTTCCGCTCCATTACGATTAATGGTGCATACATCCGAATGCCCTGCCTTGATAGCAGCTTTAATATGTTTGGCTGTTTCGGGATAACGCTCTGAAGGGAACGTAATGGTATGGTCTACACTCTTATTAGTCCCACCGAATGGATTAGGTATCTCCTCGGGCCATTCTCCCCCAGCCCAGGCGTAGAGGGCTACCAGCAGCATTGCTACCAGCGTCAGTACCTGCTTTTTGAAACCTTGTTTGCCTTTACGCTTTCTTCTTGTGCGTCTCTTACTCATGCTGTGTCTCCCCCATTCAACACTTGCATTATAACAGAACGCCCGTTCGTAAAACAATCCAATACAATAAAAAAACAGCCGAGACCGCCCGGCTGTCCTGCTTGATTGATTATCCTACATTGGGAATGGCCTGTTGGCGCAGCAAGGGCAGTGTCACCTCAAACTGTGTGCCTTTCCCTTCTGTACTCTCCACCGAAATCTGACCATTCATCAGTTCCAGCAGTTCTTTGCAGATGGTCAGACCAAGACCGCTTCCGCCAAATCGGCGCGCATGGGAGATGTCGGTCTGGGTAAATGCATCAAACAATTGTTCGATCTGATGCTGAGGAATGCCAATTCCCGTATCACGCACAGAGAATACCAATACAACGGTATCCATCAGTTGTTGCCTCACATCCACCTGTAACTGCACTTCACCTTGTTCCGTGAACTTAATTGCATTACTCAGCAAATTATCCAGTACCTGCCGAAGTCTTAGCGGATCACCGATAAGCACATCAGGAACATTCAGATCAGCATGACAGAGCAGACGAATTTGTTTATTCCGTGCCGCAGGCTCATGTGTCTTCACAATCTGTTGGATCAGCTTCAACGGCTGAAATTCAATGTTTTCAACATCCATTTTGCCTCTGCCCAGTTTCGCCATATCCAGGCTGTTGTTAATGATGTTCAGCAGCGCCTCACCTGATTGACGTGCTAGCTCCAGATATTCTTTCTGCTCATCCGTAGTTTCACCCATACTGGCAAGTTCGATCATGCCCATAATGCCGTTAAGCGGGGTACGAAGCTCGTGATTCAGCTTGCCGATGAATTCCAATTGCCCTCTGCTGTTCATCTCAGCCATGGAAGTTGCAAACTTCAACTGCTGTTCGGCATACTTCCGTTCTGAAATATCGTATTGAATACCTACAAAATATAAACACTCTCCGGATTCATTAAAGATCGGATCAATATTCAGTTCGTTCCAGAACTTCTGACCACTTTTTGTATAATTTAAAATATCAATCTTAATGGATTGTTGTTTCTTTATTGCATCACGAATCTGCATTACCGTTTCGGGATCTGTATCCTGCCCTTGCAAAAATCGGCAATTGTGTCCGACAGACTCTTCATACGTGTATCCTGTCAGTTGGGTAAAGTGTTCGTTTACATACATGAGCGGAAGCTCAGGCAAGGTAGCATCGACCACCGTCACGGAGGATTTCACTTTCGAGATGATAAATTCCCATTGTAATGAGAGTTGATTATGTTGGCTCATGCCTTCCTCCTTCATCTCACACACATTAATGTTTATATATTCTGCAATCGTACATTATAAGGAGAGAAAACTAACCAGTCGGAATGTGTTGATATTAAATCAATATATTTTAATTGTAACATAGTTATTCAAGTCATGTGGTTTATGGGTAATAGTTGATAACTAACATTCCACAATAACCTAACTACTCACCAGGAGGAACATACATGAAATTTCTGTTAATTATCATCATTATTATTTTGATTGTAGTCTTTTTTACCAGACGCAAACGTTAAAATAAGATCCGTTATGTAAGTGAGAAAGGAAGATGGGTATGAGAACCCTCTTTTTTATATTCATGGTACTTTGTATCATCAATCTCTGTTTCCCAAAATTCGGCTGGTATCTGCGCTATGGCTGGATTTCCCGGGGTGAAGCCGAACCCAGCAGGCCTTATATGACTATGGTCAGAACGACCAGCCTGCTGATGTTGCTTATCGCCTTCACACTCGCTATGGCATGAACTATAGGCATTAGAAGATGACTGCCCTGTTGGGCAGTTTTTTTGTGGTGAAATGACGGGAAAATGATAACTTTGTTTGTGGTGCAATGATGACAATGCCCGTAATATAGATATATCGTTTCGGAAAGGACATCATTGGCATGAACATCGCATTTTATCCGTACTGGGCCGCCAAAACGCTGCTCTCGCTTATTAATGTCATATATATCATGGTCATTACTACGTATATATACGGTCTCACTGGGTCGGTACTCTCTGCTGCAATGTTTCCACTTATTAAGATCATTGCACGCAAGATAGCAGGTTTCACTTTGCCATTACTTGTGAACAGTTTCCCATTTTCCAGACTATTGATCAGCATTTCCATAGCCAAAACATTAATCATGACCTGTATAGCCATTTCGTTGAATCACTTGACTTCACAACTGCCGCTTCTATTGCTCGGAGTGATTGTACTATCCTTCTTGGACGGATGGGAAACTCCGTTACTGAAGACTTTAACGCCACGATTGGTTCAAGGTGAAGACCTTATAAAAGCAAATAGCCTACTATCTTTCTCCAATCAGACTGTAACCATTGTCGGTTACGCCATGACGGGATTCGCCGTGATGAACTGGGGGGCGTCACAGACCTTCTGGGCAGCTACAAGCCTGTCCTGGGCCGTTCTGATCTTCATGATTGCCATGGGCTCGCTCACACGGAATGTAGAACAACCTCAGAAATCTGCTGTATCGCGGAATGTATTGAGGGAAGGTTGGAATATACTTTGGAAGAATCCATCCTTACGGCTGATTACGCTTATGGACATTGCCCAGGGTCTTGCGGGTTCCATCTGGATCGGAGCTGTTACGCTGGCCTTTGCAAAAGAAGCTCTGGGACGAGGAGAAGGTTGGTGGGGGCTCATGAACTCGAGTTACGCTGCTGGAACCATGCTTGGAGGTATTCTGGCTCTTGCGCTGGCCAAACGTATTCAGAAGCATCTAATCGCTAGCATGACCATGGGTTCTCTTCTCTTCAGCCTGCTGACCGTCGTTTATGCTCTAAACAACCTGCCATGGCTCGCTCTGGTGTTATGCATACTGATGGGTCCAGTTCATCAGATTCGTGATGTCGCTCAGCATACAGCGCTTCAGAACAGTGTACCTGTCGAATCCCTAACCAAGGTATACGCCACCCATGGCGTCCTGATATCCACGGTTATGAGTGTATCCATAGTTATCTTTGGTCTAGTCGCCGATCAACTGGGCGTTCGGTGGGTATACCTTATCGGTGGAGCCTTGTTTATTGTATCTGCGATATGCTCATTATCGTTGAGCAGAGTTCACAGAAACCAGCCCATTGCTAAACATACGAAAAATATGTAAAGCAAAAGAGACGAGCAACATTCTGCTCGTCCCTCACAATCTCAATCCAATCGATAATCTGTCAGCGGCTTGCCTTTTTTATAATACAAAGTAGGTGACAATATATTGAAGAAAATGTGCACATCCGGCATATATGCTTCTTCCAAAATAGCTTGCACCGACGATGCAATCCGATTATGAATCTCCTGGTCACGTTGAAACATCAGAATCTCTATAGAAGCCGGAGAAGGTGTTAGCGCTTGTACATCATGACGCTCTGCCTTCATTCTCTCCCTTGGAATATGAGTAATTAGGGCCATCTGCTCTGTAATTTGGGGTACAACTTCCTCTAGTTGAGGACCTGTGAATCCTTTAAAGCGAATAAACGGCATTGCTATCCCTTCAATCTCTGTTAATAGTCTCTTATGTGATTTTAAGCACATTGTTTTCAGTTGTCAAATGTCATGGATGACATATGTTGCTTCTTATAAACAGGAAAAGCCCCGCTGAAGTCACAGCGGAGCCACTGTTAGCACGTTTCTATACGTGACTTACAGCCAGAAAGATTTTGTGATGATCACGAGCAGGATGAACAGCACGAGAATTGCACTTGTGGAAGTCCATCCGCCGCCGAATCCACCAACATTGCCACAACCGTATCCAACTTGACTCATTTGATTGGCCTCCTTTGAATTTCAAGGTATGCCATAACATATGCGTATTCCGTACAAGTGACCGGGCGAATCGGCAAGTTCATTAGCCCATTCATCTGGCATTTATGCCTGGTAACTTTAACTAGATGGGTCGATGGAAATTTTCAGTTTTTTTTCTTGTGACTCCTGAGGTGAAGGGTCTGTATTTTCTCTGTCCAGAAGGATTGTACGAGTACGTGTATCACTTTCGGATGCCAGAACAACCTCTCCATCAGGTGTTATGCAATAGGCGATTGGAATGGAGATCTCGCTATCACGGTACGAACCATCCGCATGGCTAGTCCCCATGACAATACATTGATGCTTCAAGGCGATCTGCCGAGCCTCTTCGACCCACTCACTGTACTGCTCTTCACTGAACATGCCCACACCAATGGAATGCATCACAATGTCCACATTTCCTATATTCTCATTGCAAAATCCTTGCAGGACCAGCTCATCACACAACAAAGTGCTTATTACCCAACCCTGTTCCTCAACCCTCTCAGCAGGTGTATATTTAGCTTTTTCCAATACAATCTCTCCAGCCTTACTGATGATGATCGATCGGTCCTTTGGACGTTCGTCCAACCTGCGATGACCTGATACAATCATGGTTCCATATTCAGCCGCCAGGCGGCAAGCGTCTTCGACATTCTGGTTCAGATAACCTTCAGGAAAGAATACTACATCTGCATCAGCGTGTTGCTTGAGTTCGGCTTCAAGCTGCAACAAATCCTGTTCGAGCCTCGGTTGTCCAATGATAATTTTCATCTGGCATCCCCCATTCATAAATAAAAGCCGGTTCATACCTGAATAAGGTACGAAACCGGCTTAAAGGTTGTACGGACAGGTAATATTCCCGCTCCACGTACTTCGCTTCAAGAGTAATTGATTCTCATGTTATTGCTCGACGAACCAATTACCTTTACAGTTGAATGATATGTAGTTAGGCATTTCTACGTTCAATACTATCATATATAGCCTGCCCATCATAGCTTCGATCTGTAGCGATATCTTTCACCAATAGGACACTGTTTGCATTTCCAGATAAAATACTCAGTGCCCCCAACACCCAAGCAAGTGGATATAATGCAACGGATAACATTTTCTTCATAGCTCTGTCTCCTTTATGTACTATAGAAATGATTGGTTGAATATCCCATTAATACGATTACACCCCAAATAAGTTTCAATTTTATATACAACCATAACCAAAATTTTACATACAGGAGACAAACTAAAATTGTCTCGTTCAGATCAACTCGAAACTCTGGAGCAACGCTGCTGCCTCTTCATGATCAGGTTCCAGAGCCAGTACTTTATGGGTATATGACAGGGTTTCTTCTTCCAGTTCAAGTTCATAACAGCACACAGCCAAATCGTACAAGACGGCTGGATTATGGTTACTCGGATCTGCAACCAATGATATCTCCAGAAACCGTTTTGCATCCTCATACATATACATCTCATATAATAGCTGCCCTGCCAAAAATGCGAGACCTCCTTGCTGCTCCATCACGTAGTAGGACGACCACATCGTATGAATACCAGACTGAATATCAAGCATTTCCTCATCACTTGCATCAGGAAGAAGACTGGAAATATGGGTAGCACTGTGAATCAAGAACTCCGCATCATATCCACCCAGACGCCAAAATGGTAAAATATGCTTCAACTCCATACTCTCTATTCGAGAGTCTACCCATTGTTTCATGCTGAAAAAATCATCCGGTCCAAAACGTTCAACAAATCGATGGTAGGCCAGACGTGTGTTCACATAACTGATGGGTTCGTCCACCATCAACATGCACCCAACATTCAGATCTTTATAATGATGCGTTGTGAATCGTGTATGGGCACCCTGTTGTTCCAAGACATATTGAATGGCATGGTAGTTAGCTGTTAAAGAAAAACTTCCGTGAAGAACAAATTCAGGAGGCTCTGCGAACTTCCAGTTACCCAGGCGATGATCCCCTTTATCAGCGGTAATCAACACATAACCTGACTGTGACAGCTTATTCAACCGTTCGAGACAGGACAACCCAATTGCAGGGAACAGAATGTGCGAATCCTCCAGTTCCTCTTTGTACAATGTGATAAGTTCTTGATACGGATAGTTATCCGCACTGTATTCCGGCGCTCGGCGATACTCATAACTCAGCGTCATGTTCTTCAGCATCTCAGCAGGCTCAAGATCAAGACGACGATCCGGAGACTGAACAAGCAGATCGCACTCATAGATCTCGCCATCCCCAATGTAGATTAATTCCTGCGGAATGCTGTCAAAAAAGTAATTAGCAATCAACAGCAACGGTTGTTCCAGATCACCGGGCCGAATAACCGTTCCAGCAACGACCAGATTCAATTCCGTATCCGCTACAGCGTCAAAACGTGCAAAATCCACTATACCTTGTTGAATAAAGGATTGCATGGATGGATGCTCCTGCCAACCCAGCACATTCTCCGCTACGAGATCCGTCATCACATATCTGAAAGGCGGTAACTGTATTCCAGAAAATTCCTTTAACTCAAGCAGTTTCAGGAGAATTTGGTGTGCCAAGCGCCCTACACCCGCTCCAAGTTCAAGAATGGTTACGGTCTCGTTGATCTTTCCTTTGTTCGAAAGGTCCTGAAGAAAACCAAAGATCATCTCTGCATACGCCGTGGCAATCATCGGATTACTGGTAATATATTGAGGGACTTGGTTCTCTGTCCAAGCTTGTAGCCCCTTCTGCTCATAATAAGCTCTCTGCCAATCCCATACCGGAGCTTCACTGTAACGAAAACGTTGACTTTCATTTGACGTCATTAAACGGAAACCTGCTTTCTATCACTAATTTCATACGTTTCTCAGATATTCACGTATTATTTGATGTCCAATACCATTCAATCTCTGTAATGCATTATATCATAGAACCCTACCTACTCGATGAAGTTCAGTTTTCCCCTTCAACAGGAAAAAAACCTGCTTTTGAGGGCAGGTCCTTGAGGCCTTTCAATTAAGAAGACTACTGATCTAGTTTACTTAGGCAAGGACGCTCAACATTAGTCGGAATATACAGCTCCATCAAAGTTCTCAGGGCCTACACGGATCGTACCGAGCAAGTTGGAACTGATAAATGCAGTGTACGTCAATTGAGGTGTGATAGGCGGGTTGAAGTCATCTGCAGAGAACGTAATAATCTGAGGTGCAAGGACACTCAAGCTAAACGTAGACGTTGCGGAATAGATCACAGGGTCCGTAGCCAAAGTCCCCCTAACAATTGTAATGGTTACACCAACGAGTGCCAAAGGAAGTTGCACAGACACCGTTCCTTTGAATTGTACCCGTGGGTTTGCCCCTGCTCCTGCTGTTTGCAGACCAATCTGGCCGAATAATTGTGGTGTATTAATAACCAGGATTGGTATTGCAATAGAGTTAGCCAAACTCGCATTCTGAGATGTTCTTGCATCAAGAAATTGACTCATGAAATCTACCTCCTATGGGTTGGGATAAGGTAGTATATGCGAGATTTGAGATATGGCATGGACATACATCGTGATTCGAAAAAAAGGGCATACTAGAAAGACACCATTAACAAGATACCTTTTACTTCAGAGCTTACATGCAGACAGAAAAAAACCCTTGCTAGGCAAGGGTTTTAAGAGTATGGGCCCTACAGGACTCGAACCTGTGACCAATCGGTTATGAGCCGACCGCTCTAACCAACTGAGCTAAGGGCCCTAGACATAATGTATAACGTGCAGATGATGGCTGTGAATCATCCAAGTGAAACTAAATTGCGGGGGCAGGATTTGAACCTGCGGCCTTCGGGTTATGAGCCCGACGAGCTACCGGGCTGCTCCACCCCGCGTCAGTAAGAAATATTAAAACAGCGACTTAATTAATATACACCATTCTATCCCAATAAGTCAAGGGGTAATGTCAGGGAATAAAACGTACACCGTAACGTCCTTTACGTGATCGATAAACTTCCACTTCCGCTGGTTCATTATGACCGTAAATCCACCCATCCTGCTCCATACGTTTGGCCAGACATCCTGCCTGAAATTTGGTTGCATACAACTTGCTGAAATATACCCAGTGCATACCGCTCGTCCTTTCCGGAGTCGTCATTTATTCCTGCTTTTTGTAGAATACCCCATTTTCATAAAAATAGCCGCCAAAGATTAAAATCTTCAGCGGCTATATCCTTATCATTATATGACTATTTCATCAAATCTCACTGAAACGTAGCTTTAGGATCCTTTTTCAATTTCTCCAGCATCTCGTTTCCTTTAGCTGCCCACTCACCAAGCGCTTCTTTTGGTGTCTTTTTGTTCTCTAGTACTTGGTTGAAATATTCCATACCTTTTTCATTGACTTGCCATAAGCCTGGGGATTTTTGATACATTTTATCCAGATTGGTATTTGTTGGCGGAATCGGCTTCAGCGCATAGAATGCTTGAATGTTATAATCCAGGCCGTCTTTGGGCTTAATGAAGCTCTTACGTGATACCATCTCATAGCTGCTACGTGCTTTGATCTTAGCCCAGTCCTCACTGTTCATGTACTTGATCAGTTCCCACGCATCATCCGGGTTCTGAGCCGCACTATTAATCGCCATGAGGTTGCTCAGGTAGATGCTACCTCCAATTTCAGGAGCTTCCGGGTGAACTGGAGGTGTTACCACATCCCAATCCACTTTCGTAAAGTCTTTCATTTTATCCGCATTTTTATTGGCATCAATTAATTGATTAATATAGCTGTAATCACCAATAACCATGGCTGACTTGCCACTCAGGAATAGGTCACCCTGTACTGGATCATAACGTCCATTCGGATTCTGATCCTGCGGTTCGTCGCCTTTAGGAATAACTTTGTCAATCGCAAGTTTGCTGATGGTGCTCCACACTTTCTCCCATTGAGGAGAATCTACGGTCATCTTCTCTGCTTTGTCATCAAACGTCTTCAGCTGCAACGAACTGTAGTACTGCTGCATGGAGTAGTACGGCGAACCACCCTGATATGTCGTGAAGGAGAAACCAAATACATGATCTTTACCTTCACCTTTCGTTAGACGGGTACCCAGATTGAAAATATCGTCCCATGTCATGTTGTCCGTTGGCGGTTCCACGCCTGCTTTTTCAAACATACCCTTGTTATAGAACAGAGCCGATGAGGAGAACGTTGGTGTCAATGCATAAATGCTCTGATCCCCAAGGTCCTTAATTCCCTCCAGTACACTAGGCACAATATCACTGGTATCAAACTTATCTTCCTGCATCAGTGGGTCCAGCTGTTTCACCAGATTCTCCTGAATTAATGATTTCACTGTGGCGGTATCGGCCACGATAACGTCAACCGGGTTATCCCCAGTCATAATCTTCTTCAGACTTTCCATTGTATCTGGAACTTCTGGCTGTTCTTCCGTGTTGCCATACCCATACATACTGCTCTGATCAACAGCAGCTACAATTTCGATGGTTACATTGGGATGTGTCAATTCAAAAGCATCGGTAAATTGCTGACGGAAGTAACTGTCATCCTGTCCTCCCCACAACGTAGCCACACGTAATACACGCTGCTCCGTATCCTTGGCCTCACTTGCCGTACAGCCGGCAATCAGCGGCAGTGCTAGCGTCGCAGTAGCGATGACAGCCAGCACACGTTTTCCCCACATACTATTCTTCATTTCCCAGTTCCCCCTCTTAATTATCTTGGCGGTGTAATGACAATACGTTCACCGTCAAATTCCAATGTCGCCCGGTTATCAATGGATAAGGCCTCCAGATACTCTCTTGGCACCTGAAGTCGTCCTGCACGGTCTATAATGACAAATGCTTCATGGATGTCTGGCATACCCGCCTCGGACAAGTTGTGCTCATCATCAAGATTCGGGTTGCGCTTCACAAACTCGGTACTGGTCAAGCCGTCCCGAATCGCAACGATCCGGTCCACCTTGCCAGCAAGCGTCAAGTCATGGGTAACGATGACAATCGTAACGCCGAGTTCCTTGTTCATTCTTCGAAAAATGCCCATGATTGTATCACATGTCTCGGAATCGACCGAACCGGTAGGTTCATCTGCAAGCAGAATTTTGGGACGATTGGATAATGAGATCGCAATCGCTACCCGTTGTTGCTCTCCTCCTGACAATTGATGCAATTTGTTATGCATCCGATCCTTAAGGCCCACCCATTCGAGCAACTGTTTCGCGTAAGCACGATCACGCTTGCCTCCCAGAATCATGGGAGTCTCCACATTTTCCAGTGCAGTGAGATAAGGCAGCAAGTTACGACCGTTATTTTGCCAGATAAAACCTACCGTATGACGTTTGTATTCGACCAATTGGGCATCTGTCATCTTCAGCAGATCCCAGTCTCCCACAACAGCCGTACCAGCCGTAGGACGATCAAGCCCGCCCAGAATATTCAGCAGCGTGGATTTACCGCTACCGCTGTTACCGATGATCGCCATCATTTCACCTTGATTGACAGTCAGGTTGAGGCCCTGAAGGGCAACGACTTCCACATCGCTGGATTTAAAAATTTTGACAAGTCCTTCGCATTGGATCACGTTTACCTCTCCTCTCCCATTTTGACTGCCTGGTGAACCCGCAATCTGCGAATCTGCCAGAGCAACATCGTTGCACCAATGACCAGCATCACTACGGTGACCCCATACAGTTGCAACATATCCTGCTGTTCAAACACAATCCGGAACGGAGGTACCTGAGCAGAGACATTATCCGTCGTTTGCAGGAATGGCAGGAATAAACGACTGGATACCTGACCAATCCCAATACCTAGCAGGATCGACAGCCCCGCTGTGAACACCTGTTCCAGCAACAGCATTCCGCTCAGTTGTGCACGGGATAAGCCCATGGCCCGCAATACCCCAAACTGTACAACACGTCCAGACAGGTTGAAGAACCAGTAAAGCACGTATCCGATCAATGAGATAATAACTGATACCAGGAACCCAAGGCTCAGAATTCCGAATACACCACCTCTTGATGGATGTTTCCCCTGAGATACCAATTCGGTACGTACGTCACGCACAGACGATAACTCAATGCCTTCTGCTGCAAGTTTCTCCATTAAAGGAGCCACTTTGGCATCCGGTTCCATTTTCAGCCAAACCTCATAAGGAATCAGAGGCACCTGATCATAGATGTAATCCAGATTCGCCACGAAGAATGGCATCTGATCTGGATACTGGGCTGGCCAGTAAGGAATGATCCCGAAGACTACGAATTCAATCGCCTGTCCCTGTACACCCATAGAGACGAGGTCTCCAGTTTTGAGTTTGAACTTGTCAGCAAATTTGGAGGAGATCAATACAGCCCCTTCATATTTACCAAGCAAGTCAAGGTACTTGTAGGGATGTGCCGGGAACAGATCGTTACGGAACCATGCTACTTGAGCAAAGTCCACATTATCAATTCCGACCAGCATCCCCTGTCCGCCCGATTTACCAGAGACGATAATATTACCTTTAGTCTGCAGTACTCTTGCTGCATGTTCAACCCCGTCTAATCTGCGGAACACTTCGAATGGAGGTTCGGAGTAGATGACTTTGGATGGCTGCGAAGAACCGCCACCACCACCTGGAGCACCTCCACCGCCATTGCCTCCGCCGGAACCACCACCAGCAGAACCTCCTCCTCCATTGCCACCACCTTGTTGACCTCCACCCGTACCGCCATTCTGTCCGGAACCACCGGGTTTAACCTCAGGTGTTCCTTCCCACACAGTCTGCATAATCACATCAGAACCATAACGGTACAAGGTACGCTCAGTGGAATTTAGATCAATCGTCCGAGCCGCAGCCGAGTTGTACACCCCAAGTCCCAGTGTCAGTACAAGGAGGATCATCAGCGGATAATAGGAAGAAGATGAACGCGATAACTGTGTTAATGTCAGATACAACGGGACCGGGAGAAACTTGCGACCGATCAACTGAATAAGCTTTAATATCCACGGGAACAAGCGCAGGAAGAATAGTCCAAGCGCAAAGATCGCGAGTGCGGGTACAAAGAATAGAAACGGTTGTACCTGCAACTGATCGGTTGTCATTCCGGTCTGGAAGGTCAACATCTGACGTTCATAGAACAGGTAGTATCCATATCCAGCCAGACCCAGCAACACAACGTCCAGGAACCAGCGCTGCCATACTGGAGCACGGTCTGTTCGTGCTTGCCGCCGTTTAGCAGATACAATGGTTGCCCGTGCATAGGTTATCGCAGGGATAAGTGATGCGATGATCGCAACAAGGACCGCTGCTACGCCCAGGAGAATAGCTTCTTTTGATACACCGATCGGAATAGACTTCCGATCTACGAACGAGAGAAAGCCACTTGCTGAACCGATACTCTTGGCCATAAACCAACCAAGCAACGGCCCAATAATCAACGCAATAACGCCCAGGAATATACCTTCAAGCAGGTAAAGAGAGAAGATCTGCCGAGCTGAAGCTCCACGGCTACGCAATACCGCAATATCACTCTCTTGCTTCTGTAATGACTGTCTGGCGTTCATCGCAATAAAATAAAAGACCATCGCAATCATTGGTGCTGCCAAGGTAAACAGCATCGTCTGCAATTGCAGACTCTGACTGCGGAACTGCTTAAGCAGATCACCAAAGGTGATGTCCACTTTTGTATCTTTCAGCCGCTGGTACAGATCGATATCCAGCCTTTCCAGCATGGAAGTCAGACCTGATAACTGGCTGGTTTGAATTTCTTTCAGATCAAAGGCATAATACCAACGTGAATTTTGAAGTGGAATCCCTTTTTCCTTCAGTAAAACATCATTAAAAACCGATTCATCCACATAAAGTCCATTCATCATGCCGTCAAATCCTTGTACCCAGTAAGGGCTGTTCGGATCATCTGCCTTGAAGGAACCCGTAATCTTCACACGTAACGTGATATCAAGACCGCTATACACCGGATATTCCAGAATGTCACCGATATGCAGGTCGTTACGGTACATACCCTCTTCCAACATGACTGCCTCGATCGTGTCATCTTTGACCTGGTTTCCAGGTTTCACCCCGGCAGAGTAATTCACCTGTGCATCCAGCCCACTCATCGTACCCAGACTCATACTGCGCGCCCTGCTGGCATCCACTTTGGTTGGATCTTCCGGGCTCACCTCTGTGCTGCGAATGGATCTGGAATTCACATACGTATGAAAAGGAAACCCAATATCGCGAGGGACATCCTCACGAATATAACGATCTACTTCGTCCAGACCCCGAGTGTCTGTCTTCACGCCACCAGGTGCCTGATAACTCATCAGCAACGAACCGGCTGGCAACCCTTCACTGTTATCCTGCAGCGTTTGCGCGACGACCCGTTTCAACGCACCATCGGCATACATTGGAATACTGACGGTGAACGCTACCGCCACAATCAATCCAATCAGTGTGCTGAAGGTCATCCAGCGCGTGTTCCACATTTTGCGGAACAGCAGCCGAAGCAATGGCAGCCCCATTAGCGTCCCACTACTTTCTGACCTACGGTCAGACCTTTCAGAATCTCGACATCTGTCGATGTCTGCTGTCCAACTTCAACGTCCACTTCACGCTTGCTGCCATCACTCTCCACCACTTGTACATACGTTCTTGAACCGATGGAGCGTAAAGCGGATACAGGAATCACAATTGCGTTCTCGGTACGCTGCGTTACAATCGAGACCGATAGTGGTGTGCCACGTTCGACGCCTTTTGGCATTTTTGCAAGTGTAACGATAACATACTTATCCAGCGTTTCCTTGGTTGGAGGCGTACCGCCTTCACCCGTCCCTTCGCCACTGCCGCTTCCCGATGCTTCCGCAATAGGCATAACTTTAATTTTGCCAGCGACTTTACCAGCTCCATTAATATCTACTTCTGCCTTCATACCAGCGGAGAACTTCTCCAGATCTTCCTTGGCAAAGGTAGCTGCCACAACCAGATTGGATGTATCCGCAATCGTAGCAATCGGATCATACGCTTTCACGGTTGCACCCTTCTCTACCTGCACTGCAATAACGGTGCCGCCAAACGGAGCTGTCAACGTGGCTTTGCCCAGTTGTTCCTCCAGATCAGCGAGTTCCTGGCGTAGTTCTTCAAACGCAATCGTTGATTCTTCGAACTCTACCGGGTCCATCTCATCCTTCTTGCGGAGTGTTTCCTTCATTTGAACTTCGGATTTGCGAATAGCCAGTTTCTTGCCACGGATCTCCTTTTCTACACTCTCCACATCAAGGACAGCAAGAAGTTGACCCTTTTTCACTTTATCCCCTGGTTTAACATTTAACTCTTTGACATGCATGCCATCAAGCGTGAAGTATACCTTCTCTTCCCGCTGACTCATCATCTTGCCGCTGCCACTTACTTTTTTCTCCAACGTTTCCGTCCGGACTTCATATTCCGGTTTCTTGGAGATCGTTGGTGGTGTAATAGGCGGAAGCACTTCTTCCTCTGTTTCTGACGGCAGCAATGAGCAGCCGGACATCGTTGCAACCATTATCGCACCGAGTACAATAATCGCTGCGCGTTTCCCCCTCTTCGGAGCGGCCCCTTTACTTGATAAATCTGCCGTCCGCCATTTCATAAACATGGTCCGCAACCTCCAAAATTGTAGGATCGTGTGTAGTCATACATATTGTTACTTGTTCTACTTCAATAATATTGCGGAATACGGCCATGACCTGAGCGCCCATCTTGGAATCCAGTTCCGCTGTAGGCTCATCCGCAAGCAACAATCTGGGTCTATGGGCAATCGCCTTGGCTATAGCCACCCGCTGTTGCTCTCCCCCAGACATCTCGAAAGGTCGATGCTTCACCCGTTTGGATAATCCAACCAGATCCAGACAGTGACCAACCCTGTCCTTCCACTCCGCTCGCGGAACGTCCGCCATGCGCAGCGACAGTTCTACATTTTCCCAAGCAGATAATAAGGGCATAAGGGCATACGCCTGGAAAATAAAACCGATCTCTTTGCGCCGCAAAGCGGTCCGCCGCCGGTCTCCCCAATCCTGAAGAGGCTGACCAGAGAACAGAATGTCTCCACTTGAAGGCTGATCCAGTCCACCGAGCATATTCAGCAGTGTTGTTTTGCCTGAGCCCGATCGCCCCTTCAGCATGACCAGTTGTTGCGGATTCACTTCCATATCAATGCCTTTGAGCACATGGATAATGCGACTGCCTGTCTGGAAACTGCGATGCACGTTACGCACCTCCAGTACAGGTCCATCATATGGAGGCAGCATATCCTTCTTTGGTTTGATCTTCTTCTGGGGTTCATCAACGGTAGTGACAGCAGCTGCAGCCACTTCATCTGAAGCGATTTCACTTTCAGGTAACGGAGGTTTACTTGTCGGGTAATCGTGTTCATTGTTGTATGTATTTTCCCCCGACTCCGTCGATGCCTCCAACGGTGTTTCCCCCTGTTGATGTTCATCGCCTGACTGGCTCTTGGCAGGTCTTTTTCTGAGAAATAAATTCTTCATGCCAGCAATCACGCTCATCCTTTCTTGAAATCCCGTTCATTTCTTCAAAAAACCTAAAATTAGAAATCTGTTCCATCCTACACTGAATTATAAACGACCGATCACAACTAAAAGTTACAAGCTTTTTACAACGGTAGAGAGAAAAAGTTAATATTTTGATGAACAAACAAAAAAAGCACCCCAAAGTGCGGGATGCCTCTTGCATATTCGATGGTTTTGCCGCTATGACGGCAATCATTACAATTTTGATACCGTTCATTCCTGAACATTTTTTTGAGGTATCAATGATATTATTTACCAAATGAAGAAGGATCTTCACGCCAGGATTTAAGCAACTCAAAGTCACTCTCCTGAATCGTTCCCTGAGCCAAAGCCACATCCATCAGCGCCGTGTAATTGGACAACGTCTGAAGTGGAATTCCAGCATCTTCAAATGCTTTAACACCTTTATCCAGCTGGTAGCTGAAAATGGCAAGTACGGCGAGAGGTGTTGCGCCTGCTACACGTACGGCTTCGGCTGCTTTGATCGAGCTTCCACCTGTAGAGATCAGATCTTCGATGACAACCACTTTCTGTCCTTCGGTAATCAGACCTTCGATCAGGTTCTCCTTGCCGTGTCCTTTCGCTTTATCACGAATGTAGGCCATCGGCAGATCCAGCTTCTGAGCCACCCAGGCAGCATGCGGAATACCTGCGGTTGCTGTACCTGCGATGACTTCTGCATCCGGGTACTGGTTCCGAATGATTGTTGCAAATGCTTCAGCGATATCGTTGCGAATCTCCGGATAGGACATCGTTAAGCGGTTATCACAGTATATTGGTGATTTGATGCCGGATGTCCATGTAAATGGCTGCTGCGGACGTAACGCCACGGCTTTAATTTTCAAAAGTTGGGAAGCAATATGATTCGGAATCTCATTCAGTTCGATCATGCGTTCAACATCTCCTTCAAAATGGTTTCTACCGCTTCTCGCGGATTGGGAGCGCCTGTAATGGGTCTGCCTACAACAATGTAATGACTGCCTCTGGCGATGGCTTCACCTGGGGTCAAGACGCGTGTCTGATCTCCCAGACCACTACCCGCTGGACGAATTCCTGGAGTAACGGTGTGAAAAGCACTGCCACACGCTGCCCGAATTGCGGGCACTTCCAGTGGAGAAGCAACAACTCCATCCAGTCCGGCCTCTTGGGCTAGTCCTGCATAACGGACCACAGCAGCTTCCACACTTCCCGGGATGCCAATCTCGTTATTCATCGTTTCCAGACTTGTACTCGTGAGTTGAGTGACTGCAATGATCTCGGGCTTGCTAAGGGAAGGATCGGCAGCGATTGCTGCCTCAGCACCTTCACGTGCAGCACGCATCATGAGGGCTCCACCTGCTGCATGCACATTAAACATGTCTACACCCAGACGTGTGATACTCTCAGCTCCGCCACGAACGGTGTTGGGAATGTCATGCATTTTCACATCCAGAAAAACGGAGTAGCCTTTGGATTTCAGCTCCCGAATAAAGTCAGGTCCTGCTGCGTAGAACAGCTGCATACCCACCTTGAGATAACAGGGAATGCCCTCAAGAGCTTGTACCAATTCTTGAGCTTCTTCCGCTCCAGGATAATCCAGTGCCACCATCAGACGGCCAGCCATTTCATTGAAACTCGCTTGATTCATCACCAGCGCTCCCCTCCACTTGCTCATTTTTTCCGTTTTTGCCCGATATAAAGGACATCCCGCCAGCCCGCAGGCTGACTGATGTCCTTTATCAGAGAGTTATTTATTTTACAAAGACAGGCATTGCTTCCGAAGAGAAGTTGATCGTTTGCAGCATGATCAGCAGCGCACGAATCGTATCCAATGAAGTCATACATACAATGCCGTTTTCTACCGCTTCACGACGGATACGGAATCCATCACGCTGCGGTGTTTTGCCTTTGGTGAGTGTGTTGAAGACAAAGTTTGCTTCGCCGCTACGGATCATATCCAGAATGTTCGGCGAACCTTCACTTAATTTGTTCACAGTCGTTACCGGAATGTTCGCTGCTTCAAGCGCAGCTGCTGTTCCGCCGGTAGCCATGATTTTGTAACCCAGTCTGTAGAAACCTTCGAGCAAAGGAACCGCTTCGTCCTTGTCTTTGTCTGCTACAGTTACTACGATCGCTCCGGTTGCCGGAATTTTCATTCCTGCACCGATGAGACCTTTGAACAACGCTTTAGCGTAATTCGGGTCACGGCCCATAACCTCACCTGTAGACTTCATCTCAGGTCCGAGGGTTGGCTCTACACGACGCAGCTTCGCGAAGGAGAAGACCGGAACTTTAACAGATACATGATCCGATTCAGGCCACAGCCCGTCAACATAACCAAGATCTTTTAATTTCACACCCAGAATGGCTTGTGTTGCCAAGTTCGCCATCGGAATGTTGGTTACTTTACTCAGGAATGGTACGGTACGGGATGAACGTGGGTTCACCTCGATAATGTACACTTGGCCATCATGGATAACAAACTGGATGTTGACCAAACCTACCGTTTTCAGTTCTTTCGCAATTTTGATTGTAATCTCTACAATTTTCTCTTTCAAATCCTGGGACAGATGTTGAGGAGGATATACCGCGATGGAGTCACCAGAGTGAACCCCTGCACGCTCGATATGTTCCATGATTCCCGGAATCAATACCGTTTCACCATCACAGATGGCGTCAACCTCAACTTCTTTACCCATCATGTAACGGTCGATCAGGACCGGATGCTCCGGATTGATTTTAACCGCCTGTTCCATGTATGTCAGCAATTCAGCATCGGAGTATACAATCTCCATCGCACGACCGCCGAGTACATAGGAAGGACGAACCAGTACCGGGTAGCCCAGACTTTGAGCTGTTTCTACCGCATCATCAACGGAAATGACTGTTTTACCTTTTGGCTGTGCAATCTCCAGACGGGAGAGCAGACGTTCGAACTTCTTACGGTCCTCCGCCTCATCGATGCTTTCCAGATCCGTTCCGAGAATCGTTACACCTGCATTACGCAATGGTGCTGCCAGGTTGATGGCCGTTTGACCACCGAACTGTACGATAACCCCTACTGGTTTCTCCTGTTCAATCACGTTCATGACATCTTCGAAGAAGAGCGGTTCAAAGTACAGGCGATCCGATGTATTAAAGTCCGTAGACACCGTCTCCGGGTTATTGTTGATAATGACTGCTTCATAGCCTGCTTTTTGCAATGCCCATACTGCGTGTACAGTTGAGTAGTCGAACTCGATCCCTTGACCGATCCGGATTGGTCCTGAACCCAGCACCACAACTTTTTTCTTGTCTGAAGGAATTACTTCATTTTCTGTCTCGTAAGTTGAGTAGTAATATGGCGTTGTTGCTTCAAACTCAGCCGCACATGTATCTACCATTTTGTACACTGGGCGCAGGTTCTCTGCTTCCCGACGAGTTCTAACTTCCGCTTCAGTTGTTAATGTGCCTCCTGGTTGACCTTGCGCACGCAGTTCAGCAATGGCACGGTCTGTGAATCCAAGGCGTTTCGCTTGATACAGAATGTCGGAAGACAATTCGGATTCTTCGCGAATGCGATCTTCGAATGCGATCAGACCTTCGATTTTGTCCAGGAACCACCAGTCAATCTTGGTCAGATCCTGTAGCTGTTGCAACGTATAACCTCTGCGGAACGCTTCGGCAATCAGGAAGATACGCTCATCATCTGCTTTGATCAGACGCTCGTTCAGGGTAGCTTCGTCCAGCGTTTCGGCATCCTTCAGGTAGAGGCGATGTACGCCAATTTCCAAGGAACGAACTGCTTTGTGAATCGACTCTTCGAATGTCCGGCCAATAGCCATTACTTCGCCTGTTGCTTTCATCTGAGTTCCCAGTTTACGGTTCGCCGAGATGAACTTGTCGAACGGCCAGCGTGGGATTTTGCTCACGATATAATCCAGTGTAGGCTCAAAGCAAGCATACGTTTGGCCTGTTACCGGGTTCACGATTTCATCCAACGTGTAACCCATCGCAATTTTGGCAGCCATTTTTGCAATCGGATAACCCGTTGCTTTGGAAGCCAGAGCTGATGAACGGCTTACCCGTGGATTTACTTCGATAACATAGTATTGGAAGCTGTGTGGGTCCAGTGCAAACTGTACGTTACATCCACCCTCGATGTTCAGGGCACGGATGATTTTCAGGGAAGCTGAACGCAGCATTTGATATTCACGGTCCGACAGAGTTTGGCTTGGTGCTACGACGATACTGTCGCCTGTGTGAACACCTACCGGGTCAAAGTTTTCCATGTTGCAGACAACGATACAGTTATCGTTTTTGTCCCGCATCACTTCATACTCGACTTCTTTCATGCCTGCAATGCTCTTCTCGACCAAACATTGCCCAATCGGGCTGTAACGAATTCCCGCTGCCACCGTCTCGCGCAGCTCTTCTTCGTTCGCACAGATTCCGCCGCCTGTTCCGCCCAGTGTATAGGCTGGACGCACGATGATTGGATAACCAATCTCATTCGCAAATTCAAGTGACTCTTCAAGTGTCGTTACGATGACACTCTCTGGTACAGGTTGTTCCAATTCACGCATCAGGTCACGGAACAGATCACGATCTTCCGCTTTCTCGATGGATGTCAGCTGTGTTCCGAGCAATTTCACATTTTCACGTTCCAGCACGCCTGCACGTGCCAGTTCTACCGCCATGTTCAGACCTGTCTGACCACCCAGTGTTGGCAACAAGCCATCTGGACGCTCTTGACGAATGATTTGGGTCACAAAATCCAGTGTGATAGGCTCGATGTATACTTTGTCAGCCATGTTTGTATCCGTCATAATGGTCGCCGGGTTGCTGTTGATAAGTACAACTTCCACGCCTTCTTCTTTCAGAGCCTGGCAAGCTTGTGTACCGGCATAGTCGAACTCGGCCGCTTGACCGATGACGATTGGACCGGAACCAATCACCAGGATTTTTTTGAGATCTTTGTTAATCGGCATGTTATTGTGCTCCTTTCACTGCGGCTGCCAATACGGCTTGACGCGGCTTTTGCGGGTTAGTGATCTTGTGCTCGCGAATCATCTCGATGAAGCGGTCGAACAGATAGCTGTTGTCGTACGGACCCGGGGCTGCTTCAGGGTGATATTGAACCGAGAATGCCGGGAATGATTTATGTTTCAGACCTTCAATGGTCTTATCGTTATTGTTGATATGTGTAACTTCCAGGTCTGTACTCTTCACAGACTCTTCGTTTACGGTAAATCCATGGTTCTGGGATGTGATGAAGCAACGTCCGCTCTCCAGTTCTTTCACCGGGTGGTTTCCTCCGCGATGTCCAAACTTAAGTTTTTCGGTGTCTGCTCCTGCTGCAAGTGCGAACAACTGGTGACCCAGGCAGATGCCGAAGATCGGGTATTCGCCAAGCAGTTCACTGATCATGTTAACCGCATGAGGTACGTCTTTCGGGTCCCCAGGGCCGTTGGACAGTTGAATTCCGTCCGGGTTCAGGCGACGAATCTCGTCTGCTGTTACATCGTGTGGAACAACAACAACGTCACAGTTACGTTTGCTGAGTTCGCGCAAGATTCCTGTTTTAGCACCATAATCCACGAGCACAATACGCTCAGCCGTTCCCGGGCTGTTGTAGACATGCTCTGTAGAAGTCATTGGCACTTGGTTACGCAGCTCGGCAATGGTAGTATCTCCCATCATCTCCAGCAGTTCTTCCACAGGCTTCGATCCTGTTGTGAGAATTCCCTTCATTGTGCCGTGGTGACGAATCCGGCGAGTCAACATGCGTGTATCAATTTCGCTGATTCCTACGATGCCGTATTCTTTGAGCAGATTGTCTACACTGTATTCCGCACGCCAGTTACTCGGCGTTGGCTCATGACGACGGACAACGAAACCGTGTACGTATGGACGAATCGACTCAAAGTCATCACGCGTAATGCCGTAGTTTCCGATCAGCGGATACGTCATGGTTACGATTTGACCGCAATAGGAAGGATCCGAAAGCACCTCTTGATAGCCTGTAATTCCCGTATTAAAAACGACCTCACCTGTAGTTTCACCTTCAGCACCAAATGCTTTCCCGGTGAACAGTGTGCCGTCTTCCAACAATAATCTTGCCTGTGCCTGCATCCCATTTCACTCCTCTGTGTTTATCAACGTTGAATGCATTGGGGTTGAACATGGGGACGTTTCGATTGTGCGGCTCCGCGTACAGAAAACCCTTTGATCGCTGTTATCCCCGGATTACTTTTTATCATTTTTCAAATGATGTAATCCGGTGATAAAGGCGAACGCTTTGCTTCTTCGGGTCTTTTCTGTCCGCTCCGCAGTTACGTTGGTGTCCAAGTTCAAAATCATGACATTCAACTTTGCTTGTTTCGTATGTTAGACTCTCGGCATGATTTGCCTCGAGTTAGTTGAAAAGATGTTACTTTTGTACAAATTGTAGATTAAGTTTTAGAGTTAGAGCTAGATTTAAAAAGATTTGTTGTTTTAAAAAAGTTAAGAGTTACTGTTGCGGATTTAAAGAGTTAAAGATATAGCGTTCTAATTTATCAATTTACTAAATTACCGTTTTACTGTTGTACCGTGTTATTCCACACGCTTTTGCCATCCACCCATGTTTGTGTGGCCCAGCCTTTCAGCTTCCAACCTGTGAATGGTGTGTTTCTTCCTTTGGTTGCAAACGTTGCAGGATCAACCGCTTTTTCCTCGTTCAGGTCAATCATCGTTATATCCGCTGGTGCTCCCTCTTCCAGTTTGCCTGTATCCAGTCGGAATACACGTGCCGGATCAGCTGTCATGCGTTTCACCAGGAATTCCAAGCTCCACAGTCCTGTTTCCACAAACTTGGTGTACAGCAGCGGGAAGGCTGTTTCGAATCCTACGATTCCGAAAGGTGCCAGCTCCATGCCTTTGGCTTTCTCTTCTTCACTGTGTGGCGCGTGATCAGTTACGATCATGTCCAGCGTGCCGTCCAGCAAACCTTCGATACAAGCCTGCACATCGCGTGGTGAGCGCAGCGGCGGGTTCATTTTCCAGTTGGCGTCCATGCCCGGGATATCTTCATCCGACAACACCAAATGATGCGGACATACCTCAGCAGTTACTTTAATGCCGATGGACTTCGCTAGACGAATCAAGCGAACCGATTGCTCTGTACTTACGTGACAGACATGGTAGTGAACTCCTGTTGCTTCTGCGAGCAAGATATCACGGCCAACGTGGATGGCTTCGGATTCATTCGGAATCCCTTTGATGCCGTGACGTTTCGAAAACTCACCTTCTGTCACATATCCACCAACAACCAGTGAGTCATCTTCACAGTGTGCGATCACGGGCATATCCATGCTTGCCGCGAGGCTCATGGCATCTTTCATCATTTGAGCGTTTTGTACGCCTACACCGTCATCTGTGAATCCAATAGCGCCTGCTTCTTTTAATGCGGCAAAATCGGTAAGTTCACGACCCAGTTCATTTTTTGTAATGGCTGCATAAGGCAACACTTTAACCAGATCAGCTTCTTTGGCCTTATCCAATACCAGCTTCACAACTTCCGCTGTATCTGTAACTGGTCTCGTGTTCGGCATGCAAGCGATTGTTGTAAAACCACCTTGTGCTGCTGAACGGGCACCTGTCTCGATCGTCTCTTTGTGTTCGAATCCAGGTTCACGCAGATGCACGTGCATATCGATCAATCCCGGAATGACCAGTTTGCCTGATGCATCTGTCACACTTTGCGCTGACTTTTCGGCATCCAGAACGGCTTGGTCTTCCAGACCAGCGATCTTTTTAATTTTGCCTTCATCTATAATGATGGTTTTCCGTTCAAGTTCCCCTTGTTGGTTCAAGACGTTTGCGTTTTTTATAATCTGTAGCATAATTGCCCTCCGCTTCGGTTCTGTCCGGCTTACCAGGCAAGCCGGATGATTTTCTTTATCGTGTACTCTCTTATTGCTCTATAAGAACTACCGTACCGTCAGCCTATGACCTACAGCCAGACCCTGTTACAGTTTCATCGCACGTTCCATAACCGCCATGCGGATTGGAACGCCGTTTGCCATCTGCGGGAAGATCCGCGATGCTTCACTTTCCACAACCGCGTCATCTACCTCGACGTTGCGATTCACTGGAGCAGGGTGCATGATAATGGTGCTTGGTTTTAGGCGTGATGCCCGTTCTTCCGTCAATCCGTAGTGTTCGCGATAATCCTCAGCTGAAGTAATTAAGCCATGTTGATGACGTTCCAGTTGAACACGAAGCATCATGACTACATCTGCATCCAGCGCTTCTTCAAGACCGACATAAGGAGCATGCTCTGCGAGTTCCGGTGCCTGCATCGTTTGCGGTGCACAGAAGCGTACATCTGCACCAAACTTTTGCAGTGCCCACAGGTTGGAACGAGCTACACGGCTATGCAGGATGTCACCAATGATGGAAACACGCAAGCCTTTCAGTTCGCCAAATGCTTTCCTCATCGTGTAGAGATCCAGCAACGCCTGTGTGGGATGCTCATTGTTGCCGTCTCCGGCGTTCACGAGTGGTACATTCACTTTCTGAGCCAGTTGTTGCAGAACGCCTGCCGGTTTCAACCGGATCACGCCTGCATCAATGCCCATCGACTCAAGTGTTCGTACCGTATCGTAGATGGACTCTCCTTTTTCCACACTGGATGCGGCTGCCGTAAAGTTCAGCACTTGTGCGCCCAGACGTTTCTCTGCCATTTCGAAGGAGAAGCGGGTACGTGTGCTGTTCTCGAAGAACATGTTCGCAACGAAGCGTGATTCCAGTACAGGAACCAGTTTCTCTTTCTGCGCTTCCCAGTGAGCCGCTCGGTTCAGAATGGACTCGATTTCTCCTCGACTAAGTTCCTTCAGTCCAAGCAAGCTTCGGTCTCTCAATGCTGTCTGTGTAATCATTATGCTTGCTCCCCCCGGTTCTGAGTGATCTTGACTTCGTCCTGTCCGTCCGTTTCCATGAGTGCAACTTCAATCTCCTCTGATTTGGAAGTCGGCACATTCTTGCCGATAAAATCAGGTCGAATCGGAAGTTCCCGGTGTCCGCGGTCTGCGAGTACAGCCAGCTGAATGTTCTGCGGTCTTCCACAGTCCATCAGGGCATCCATCGCTGCGCGAATCGTCCGTCCGGTATAGAGCACATCATCGAACAAAATCACTTTTTTGTTATGGATCGAAAGTGATTCAGGTGTCATAATCAACATTTCCTTGCGATTCGCTTTATTTTCGTCCAAGCGGTCATCGCGGTAAGGAGTCACATCCAGTTCTCCCCAGGGGACTTTGGCGCCCTCGATTTCTTCAATCTTGGCGGCAATCCGTTCTGCAAGGTAAACCCCGCGTGTACGGATACCGACCAACACACAATCGTCGATTCCTTTGTTTTTCTCCAATATCTCATGGGCAATCCGTGTTAATGCGCGGCGGATCGCCGTCTCATCCATAATGACATGTGTCTCTGTGCTCATGCGTTCAGCCTCCTCAGGATTTCCCTTCAGCATCATGGCCCCGTGACGAGGAGAAAAAAAAAGACTCCTTGCCGTGTTTATTGGCAAGGAGTCTCCGAACTTCAGACCGCTCTGAAGAAAGTTTACTCTCGGGGATGCATCGCTTCATTTGCCGCAGCAAAAAAACGATGTATCGTTCACGTTACCTTGCCAGTCTCACGGGACTGATTTAAAGGTGCTATTCATGTCGTTCATATTGCAGGACCTCACAGGGTTCTGTAATCAATATGTCCGTTTGTCTTCATGAATTATGACAGAAAGACAACCCCCTGTCAACACCTCACCATCGCAGGTGAAAACCCTCTGCTACGTTCTTCTTAGAATCAGCAGTTAGGCTGAAAAACATCCATGCACAATACATCTCATTGGTTATTCATAATTATACAACATTTCTGCATATTTATCCATAGGCAAATGAGAAATTTGATATAACCAAAATAAACCTCTTACTGTACTCAAAAGAGATAAAACACTTCTTTTTAGAACAGACAGTGAGTTTCATTTTACGCAATATATGAAGGCTCTGAATTAGTACCAAGTGAAATGGGTACAGTTTATAAACATGAACCCATTATTAGATACTGCAATAATACCGATATACATAAGATTCACAAATTTACGACATAGAAATAAGTTACGCCCTACATTTATGTACATTTAGGAGGAAGTCATGCGTCACATTTGGCACGTTTACAAAACAGACTGGTTGCATATTCTGAAGGTTCCCACAGGTATATTTCTAATTGTGGCTATTATTCTACTGCCCGGGGTGTATGACTGGGTCAACGTGAAGTCCGTCTGGGACCCATACAGTAATACCCAGGGGATCAAAATTGCGGTGACAACTGAGGACAAGGGTGCGACTGTTGAAGGAACCCATGTTAATATCGGAGACGAACTGGTATCCAGCCTTAAACACAACGAAAAGCTGGGCTGGACTTTTGTGGACCAGGCTGAGGCTAATCGGGGTGTGCAAACTGGAGAGTATTATGCAAGCCTGCTCATTCCGGGGGACTTTTCATCCAAAATTACAGGCATCGTTGATGGGAAGCTGGAGCGACCGGAAGTAATCTATACCGTCAATGAGAAGGTGAATGCCATTGCTCCTAAAATCACAGGCTCTGGTGTATCTGCCATAACAACGCAAATCAATGAAAATTTCACTGAAGCCGTCAGTGAGGCCGTTCTAACCAAGCTGAATGAAGCCGGGGTTGAGATTAATTCCCAGCTTCCAACATTACGCAAAATGGAGAATGGCATTTTTACACTGGAGAAAAATCTTCCGGCTATTCAAGCCGCAGGTCAAAAGGTTCTGGAAGTAGAAAAAGCCATGCCCGAGATTGTAAAAGATGCTCAAAAGATCGTTGAAATCGAGAAAAAACTGCCTGAAATCAATGAAGCAGCACAGTATGTGCTCAAGGTGCAGGAGTATTGGCCACAAATTAATGATGCGGCTTCCGAAGTGCTGGCTATTCAAGGGCGGATACCGGATATAAAAAAAGCGGTAGATCGCATTCGAGAAGTGGATGAAAACTTTGGACAGGTATCAGATGTTATCCAAACGGCGCTGGATAAAACGAACAAAGCTCTGTCTATCGTAACGGCCGCAGAACAAGATTTGGACAAAGTATCACAAATCGCTGGCAACGGGATTGAGCTTGCAGAGGGATTAAATCAGTTCGTGGATTCCAGTGAAGAAGCGTTTCAGACAATTGGCCCGACGATCCGCCAAAATCTGCTGCTGGTGCAGCAGATTACTAACGCTGCAGGAGACGTATTTGCACAATTGCAAAATTCGGATCATAATAACCTTCCTACAGTAGAAGATCTCGACCGGATTGCTTCACGTTTAGGGGTTGCGGTAAAACTCGTGGACAGTATGGCAGAACTACTGGGCAACATCAATAACTTGCTTCCAAGCCAACCACTTGCCGATAAAATCACACAACTGAACTCCATTTCAGATAAACTTCAGTTGCAGATCCGCTTGGCTGGTATCATCAGTGATGCCATGCGTCGTAATACAACTCCACCAACAGACGTCATCGCTCAGTTAAATACTCTCTCAAAGGACATCAGCAGCGGGATTGGCAATATCTTAAACACCTATGAAAGTGAAATATCGCCTGCACTTGCAGCTGGTGCGGATAAGCTC
Organism: Paenibacillus sp. FSL M7-1414; assembly: GCF_038003195.1. Taxonomy (NCBI): domain Bacteria; kingdom Bacillati; phylum Bacillota; class Bacilli; order Caryophanales; family Paenibacillaceae; genus Paenibacillus; species Paenibacillus sp. FSL M7-1414. Next base: position 4,738,130 of record NZ_JBBOOS010000001.1, read on the forward strand.
AGGTCTACCCTCTCCACTTCAGCAGAAACTCTGCAAGGTGCAAAAGATCGTATTCCGGATATTGCGGACATTCTTGCATCAGCCAAAGAAGGAATTACGTTTGGGCAGGCCGAGTTGACAAAAATCCAGAGCGAACTGCCTCAAATACAATCTAAGATCCATGAGATATCAGAGACACTCGCGAACAAAAGTGAAGGTTTTATCCAAGCTTTAAACACAGTGTCTTCATTAATTCGAAACGATCTGCCCAAGCTGGGAAACAAACTGAACGAAGCAGCTGATTTTGTTCGTAATGATCTGCCTAATGCCGAGAAACAGATAGGCAAGGCATCCGATTTTGTCCAGAACCAACTTCCGGAGGTCGAAAAAGGAGTACATCGTGTTGCCACGCTGGTACGTGATGATCTGCCAGCATTGGAAAGTGCCATCAGTAAGGCTGCTGACAAACTTCGGGAAGTCGAAGGTAATAACCAGTTTGCCGAGCTCGCCAAACTTTTGCGTGGCGATATCGAAGAAGAAAGTGCTTTCCTTTCGAGTCCCGTGCAAATCAAAGAACAACAGCTTTACCCGATTCCGAATTATGGATCGGCCATGTCACCATTTTATGGTGTGCTGTCCTTGTGGGTTGGCTCAACACTGCTGATTTCTCTGCTTCGTGCCGAAGCTGAGAATCCAGGGGGCAAGTTCCGGGGATATGAATTGTATCTTGGACGTCTCGCTACTTTTCTGACCATTGGGTTACTTCAGGCGATATGTGTCACCCTGGGAGATATTTTAATCCTGGGTACCTATGTCGCAGATAAACTGTGGTTTGTCCTGTTTGCCATGCTGGTGAGTACCGTATTTGTCACCATAACGTACACCCTGCTATCTGTATTTGGGAATATCGGAAAAGGGATCGCCATTATCTTCATGGTGTTCCAGTTCTCCAGCTCCGGCGGTACGTTCCCAATCAGTATGACATCACCCTTTTTCCAAGCATTGAATCCGTTCATGCCCTTCACGTATGCGATCAGTCTGCTGCGTGAGTCGGTCGGCGGCATATTGTGGTCTACTGCCATCAAGGATATTCTGTGGTTATGTATGTTCATCGCGCTGAGTCTCATTGTTGCTCTCGCTTTGAAACGTCCACTCAGCAGTCTCACCAAACGTTCAGCCGAGAATGCCAAAAAGACCAAAATTATTGCTTAACTCATTTGCTCAACACTAAATAAGATAAGGCCATTGGACTTTCCATCCAATGGCCTTTTCTCGTTTCATTATATGAATCGATACATTTACTATTTGATTAATTCACTGAGCGTTCCTGTTCCAACTGATCATAGGATTGTTTAATTGTTGTTAATGTTTCTACATGGCGATAGATGTTGTTACTTGCCGTAACGATAACACATAACATGATCAAGCCTATAACCACTTTTTTCCCCAATCCCGGACGAAGGCTGATGACGAAACCTCCACTCAATAGGAAAAACGCAAACAAATAATGCCCCGCATACAGGTACATATCATATTGAAATACAGCCAGGCCAAAGCCCACGACGACATGAAGCAAAAAGGCAAACAGAATATATGGCACAAGGGTCCATACTTCACGTTCACGAATGCCCTTAATGAAGCCCATGAATGCCAGTAGTAAAATAAAGATACCTGTCATCTGCACATAGATTGGATTGGAACGAGATAGATCCGTAACAAAGGCTGCCATGCCCGGGTCCAGTAAATGCATCTTCGGTGTCAGCATCGGATTTATCGTTAGCATGTTCAATGCTTTCCAATGAACAGCGAACTGGAATGGCGTTGCATAGCTGGTTCCACCATTTTGAATGCCCAACAGCCAGTTACTAACCCAGCTGCGACCTCCAAAGGCAACATACTGAATGCCAGTTAATACGACGATGATCAGAACCGCCAATGCCATGATACCGATGTATTTTTTCAAATTCGCCTTATTGCGCCATGCATGCATATTGAAGAATGTGGCAGCAGCAAATGGTACGATATTGGTCGAGGTTAGTCCAAAGTTAATCGATGCAAGCAATGCATTGGGTACATAACGTACGTCCTGACGCTCACGAGTATACTGCATGTAAATCACCGACAACAGAATAACGAACTGTACATAAGGATACGAATCCGGGATCAATGCAGTAAACATTAAGTAGGAACTGAAACCAAACAATAAGGCAAACAGTAGCGGTACGATGGTCGGTTTATCTTCTTTTTGACTCAGGAACAGATACGCCAGCACCACCGAACCCGCATTCACCAGCGATTGCAGGATTAGAAAGAACCAGTTGCCTCCCAGCAGTTTCGCTACAGCCGCAAGGGTGACAGCGAGAAAGGAAATCAGCGGATGGATCACGGAAGAACTGTTGTCCCCATAATACATTGAAGGATCAAAGTTGAATAAATTAATTGGAAACAGCGTCGTATTAAATGGGGTATACGCCCCAAGCATCTCTGCATTATTTTCAATGTACAGAACATATGAGCCGTTAATTAAACCATAGAACAAAGCAAATCCCGCGAACAGGTAGAAGGCTGTCCAGTTGGCTCTGCGATTATAAAATAAGTAATCTAAAAAGTTCATGCTTTCATTTCACATCCTGATTAATTAAGTTCTAAAATACCAATAAACATAGGCCACCCATAATACATGCCACACCTATCCAGCGTAAAGGGCCCACGGTCTCTTTAAATATCAACCGCGCTATGATGAGAGTCCAGACATATGTTAGTGCGTTCGCAGGCAACACTACAGTTAATGGAAGAAACTTCAGCAATACAATATTCAGCAACGCACCCGTTCCGTAGAATCCAAGTCCCATGAGTACATGCAGACGATTGCGACTGGAAGCATAAGCTTTCAGTCCGGCCCCGCCCAGTGCACCACACAACGTCATGACAATTAATACGGCAACCATCCAGCTATCGATCAACACTGGTTAATGTCACCCCGATTCCAAGCAACACAACTGCTGCCAGCTTCTGCACCGTAATTTCTTCTCCAAGCAAAAAATATCCATAGATTAAGGCAAATACGTAACTAGCACACATCAGAGGATAAGCAACAGAGAGTTTTTCCAGAGCAAAAGCTTTAATCATCAAAATCGCTCCAAGTCCATAACACAGAAAACCAACACCCAGGTAAATCCACTCGGTTAGTCCCCATTTCCAGAACAATTGACCCGTTGCTGTCAGAAAAGCGGAAACGAGCATCAACCATTTACCAGTATGACGCGATTTTATTTCCCCCACGTTAATGCCTCCATGTCCGGAACACGCTTGTTAATAAAGTATCGTTGACTTACAAGTTGCATGACTGGAAGGTCGGATAAGGAGTCCGAGTAGGAACATGACTGGTCATAATCAATGACCATATTCTTCTCACTCAGATAAGCCTGAATTCGGCGTACCTTCTCTTCCCCTTTGCAATTGCTGCCATCAACTCTGCATGTGTAACCATTCTCATGACGGACAAGTTCAGTTCCAATTACATGATCCACCCAGGGAAAATTATTAAAGTATTTCATATAGGCATGCGGAGATGCAGTTACTAGCAAGACATGATACCCTGCTTCTTTGCGATGTTGCATCTCTACACTGGCCTCGGCAAAAATGGACGTACGCAAGCGAGTATCAAAGAAATGTTCGAGATCTTTTTCAGACATACGCTCAATTTCTTGAAAGTAGGATCGTTTGACTTGTTCAACCGTCATGAAGCCTGCCTTGAATAACACGGTATGTAATGCAATGACAGGTAATCTCCATACCTGCCACGGGTAACGGCGAACACCGTAATGCACAAATTGAAACATGGAATCACTGCGTATGATCGTTTTATCAATATCAAAAATTGCGACTTTCGTGCTTTTCACCCTGATCCCCCTCAGCCTTTATTCAAAGATTGCAAAGATTGTAACAACACTTATCACATACAACATAACCGTAATTAATATAGGCTTGTCCTCAAACAGCACACGATCGGGCGAACCTCCCTGGTTCTTCATGTGGATCAGATACAGGTAACGGAACATGCCGTAAATGACCAATGGAATCGTCCACATGAGATGAATGGTTCGATCTGAAGTGAATGTGAACAGGGAATAACTGATAATCGTAGCTGTCGTCACAATTGTATTGAATTGATCCAGTAACGTAATGGAGTAGTTATCCAAAACCTTACGATGTGATCCCGTATTTCCCTCAAGCAACGTGAGTTCATTTCTGCGTTTTCCAATGGCCAAAAACAACGACAACAGCATGGTACAGATCAAAAACCACGGTGTGAATGGCACATGGATCAGCACACCACCTGCAATGGCACGAAGTACAAAGCCGGCTGCAATGGTCATCATATCCAGGATAACGAGATGTTTCAGCACAAATGAATACGATACATTCAACAGGAAATAGACGATACATAACACCCCGAATAGAGGGTTCATCATGAAGGCCGTTCCTACGGAAAGGATTAATAGAATAATGCCAAACAACAAAGCATGACTCGGATTCACCTGCCCAGAAGCCATAGGACGATACCTTTTCACCGGATGCTGTCGATCCCTGTCTCGGTCTACAAAGTCATTTAAAATATACACACAGCCTGCAACGAGGCTAAATAGAATAAAACCAAGCAACGTCGCAAGAATGGTTTCAGTCCGAATCTCCTCAAAAGAAAATAGTAACGCAGCAAATAACAGCAGATTTTTAGTCCACTGTTTGGGTCTTAACAATCTGATTAATCCTGACACTGTACTGCCTGTTCCTGTAGCCGGTGAGGACACCGTACTTGTTCGTGATGATAACAATTGTAATAACTCCCTTCAACAACAACTTCTGTATATAACAAATAACGTAAAGATCTAATCATATGTTGCTTGTATAATTTTGTAAAGGGAGTAAATGAAAAAATTCTAATATGGGCATAAAAAAAGAGACCGTTTCCGGTCTCTTCGTTAGTACATGATTTAACTATTGGGTGATGCGATTAAAATTCAAATTGTACGTCGCTCAGACGACGTTTGATCTCAGCAATAACACGTTTCTCTTCCTCTTCACCCTTCGCTTCAAAGGTTACGGAGAAACGAACAAAGTTACCGGCATCATCCCAAGGTACGGATGAGATCAGTTTCTCACGGATCAGGAATTGGGAGAAATCTTCGCCGGATTCAAAGCGACGTCCGCCAACCACACCTTTTGGTGCTTCTACATACAGGAAGAATGAACCTTTAGGTTTTTCAGCCTGGAAGCCCAGTTCGTTCAATGCGGCAACGAGCATGTCGTGACGGCGAGAATATTTCTCTGCAATTTTTTCCGTAATTTCAGGGTGATTCAATCCATAAGCAGCAGCCTTTTGAATCGCGATGAACTGACCGGAGTCATTGTTGTCCTTCACATCACTGAATGCTTTGACTACAAGCGGGTTACCCGCTACAAATCCGATTCTCCAACCTGTCATGTTGTAGGACTTGGACAGAGAGTGCAGCTCTACGCCGACATCCTTCGCACCAGGTACCGATAGGAAGCTGAACGGTTTTTTGCCATCATACGTCAATGCTGCATATGGAGCATCATGTACAACCACAACATTGTATTTCTTAGCCCACTCCACAACTTCAGTGAAGAACTCCACCGTCGCGCTTGCGCCTGTTGGGTTGTTCGGATAGTTCAGGTAGAGCAACTTCGCACGTTTTGCGATATCTTCCGGGATAGCCGTCAGATCAGGCAAGAAGTTATTCTCTTTCGTCAATTGGATGTTGAACACTTCTCCACCCAGATACTTCGTATGTGTACCCATAACCGGGTATCCTGGAACGGTCATGATCGTCACATCACCCGGATTGATGAAGCATGAAGGCATCATCGCCAAAGCTGGTTTGGAACCAATGGAGTGTACGATCTCAGTATCTGCATCGATACCTTCTACGTTGAATACGTTTTTCAGGTAGGAAGCAGCAGCAGCTTTGAATTCAGGAATACCATTGTCAGCATAACCACGATTCTCAGGTCTGGAAGCTTCTTCTGCAAGTGCAGCTACAATGCCTGCATCAGCCATTTCGTCCGGTTCACCTACACCAAGGTCAATCAGTTCCACATCGGGAAAATCTTTTTTGGCCGAAGCTTTGGCACGTTTGATTTTCTCGAATTTATAAATGTTCGTGTCTTTACCATAGTTGGAGCCACCGATACGGTCGGCAAAATTAGTCTGAATGTAAGTTTCTTGGTATTTATCGATACTCATAACGTTGTTCATCTCCTCATTTGACGCAAATTTCTACACTTTAATATGAAGCATTTGCGTGATCAAAGCCATGGACAAAGTATCCGAACATTTGTACTTTCTTGGAGCTGTTAACGACTGCGTAGCGAGGCGAGCACGTCTTCCATATCTTGCGGAATCGGAGCTGAAAATTCAAGGTATTCTCCCGTTGTTGGATGCACAAATCCAAGAATGGCCGCATGAAGAGCCTGTCCTTGCATTTTGATGCCTTTATTCCGTCCATAAGTTGGATCTCCTACAAGCGGGTGACCAATAAATTTCATGTGAACCCGAATCTGGTGAGTACGTCCTGTCTCCAGTTTCAATTCCAGCAAGGTGTAATCATTAATCCGCTCTGTAACGGTAAAATGCGTAACGGCATGTTTACTGTTACGTTCTGTGACCGTATACATTTTACGGTCATTGGTATCCCGTCCAATCGGTGCATCAATGGTACCTTGATCATGATTAAGATGACCATGAACAAGCGCAATATACCGTCTATTCACCGTATGTTCCTTCAACTGAGCAGCCAGTGATGCATGAGCACGATCGTTCTTGGCAGCCATGATCAGGCCGGATGTATCCTTATCGATACGATGCACAATACCAGGACGCAACTCCCCATTAATACCCGAGAGGTCTTTGCAGTGATGCATAAGTGCATTAACGAGGGTACCCGACGTGTGTCCTGGTGCCGGGTGCACCACAAGACCACGCTGTTTGTTGATCACGATCAGGTCGCTGTCCTCATATACCACTTCCAGCGGAATATCTTCGGCAACGATCTCCACAGCAGCTGGTTCTGGAATCTGTAACTCAACCAGATCCCCTTCGGATAACTTGGCATTGGCTTTGACTACAGCACCATTTACCGTAACCATTCCGTCTCCGATCCACAATTGAACCTGGGAGCGAGATACGTTATCCACGGCTTCCGTAATATATTTGTCAATTCGTTCTTTTTTATGTTCAGCGGCAACGGTCCATTCCATACGTTCATTGCCATTCATTAGTTCTTCGTCGTTAATCTGTTCCTTATTCGGATTACTCATGATGTTCATTCCCTTCAATCTTCGCGGCTGCTTTTTCGCGCCGTCCTTCAAGCAATGTCTCCACTATGATCAACCCTACACCGATGCAGATTGCCGAATCGGCGATGTTAAAAATGGGAAACGTATAACTTCCAAAATTAAGTTGTACAAAATCTACAACTTCTCCGGTCAATGCCCGATCAAGGAAGTTGCCAATTGCTCCACCAAGCACCAAACTAAGCGCCACAGGCAGCAATTTGTGCGGGGTATCTTTTACCTTTTGCAAATACCAAATCAAGGCAACGACCACAATCAACGTAACCACGATAAAGAACCAACGCTGGTCTTGCAGAATGCCAAATGCTGCACCTGAATTACGATGTGATGTGATGACAAAGAAATTGCCGATGACCGGAATTTCTTCTCTGAGTTCCATCCGGGTTGCAATCAGATACTTGGTTCCCTGATCCAATAAAAATACGATAAAAGCGAGGATATAATACACCACGTTTGTTTGTCACTCCGTTCTTGTCTTTTCCAAACGATACCAGGCTTACGCCAGACTTGTTTATTGTAGCACAGCTGTTTGGAAATCGTCCACGACGCGCTACATCGCAATGCTTATGGCAAAAACGATAACATTTCCCTTCTGTAATCTTGCCCTCAATGGCACATCCTACAATAGAGTCAAAATCCGGATTCCAGCATGAATGCAGAAAGGGGAAAATCATGTCACATTTTACTAACAAACAACTGCAATTTCTACGTTCACAACTGATGTCCGATAAGCGCGATATTGAACATAGACTTTCGGAAAACGAGCATTATGGCCTTGGAGATTCCCTTAAACTACAGACAGGTGAATTATCACCAATTGATAATCATCCTGGAGACATAGCCACGGAGGTGTATGAACGCGAGAAAGATATCTCCCTGCTGGAACATGATGAATTCCAATTGGAACGAATCGATTCTGCACTGCACTCCATCGAAGAAGGACATTACGGTACATGTGCGGTCTGCCAGCAACCCATTCCTTATGAACGCATGGAAGCTGTCCCCTACACCAAATACTGCAAAAAACATCAACCAGAAACCGTTGTCTCTGAGAACCGCCCTGTAGAGGAAGAATTCCTTGCCCCGGCATTTGGTCGAACCAGTCTGGACGAGCGAGATGATCAAAATGGCTTCGATGGTGAAGACACTTGGCAGATTGTTGAAAGTTGGGGCACATCGAACTCACCAGCCATGGCTGAAGGACGCGATATCGACAGCTATGATGTTATGGCGATTGAAGCTACCGATGAAGTGGAAGGCTGCGTTGAAGCGTACGAAAGTTTTGTTGCCACGGACATCTATGGTCATGACGTCTCCATCGTGCGCAATAGGCAATATCGTCAGTACCTGGAGAACCGTGAGGGCGAGGGTCTGTTAGAACCGGATATGGAGACGGATGACACGTATTAATTGCATTTTGATATCATTTGCTTTTTTCGCTTAATCGCTTAGTATGTGTTCATATCAAGCTGGCGCTGTACAATGCGCACAATATCAGCGATGTAATCTCCAACAATGGGAAGATTGAGCGCCCCAAGTAGCTGCAAAACGTAAATGATCGTTGCTGCGAAAAAGGTAAACCCAATCGCAATCCCCACACCTCGTGCGGCTCCTGACAACAGGTTAAGTCCAATCAATTTCCATGGCCTGTTCAGCAATTCTGTGTATTGCGCAATTCGTGAACGTTCCAGTTCATTCGCCAGACGGTTTGTCAGGGTATGTAACTCTTCAATTTTGTCATGGGAATTCAGATTATCTGATGTTGATTGTTGTGAAGTGGATGCGGTTTGCTTGTCATGTTCGCTCATGTTTTGGTCAGTTCCTTTGATCAATATAGATTGACTGCACTATAGAATCATTGCCTTATTGCCTAAAAAACAAACGAGCCCAGATACAGGGAATATGTCCCTGCCACTGCGGCTCGTTTGTTTATACTCTATATTCTGTCCTAATTGAATGGGACATGCTCCGAATTACGCTTCGATGTAAATACCGATCGATTTGCCTCCGGCTTCAACACGTTCCATGGACTCATTTGAGCCAAATGTCACTTCGGTTACGAGAACATTTTCACGCAACACATCATCAAACGCCTGAATAGCTTCCTGAAGGGATGCATCCACATCCAGTGTCAAACGTACTCTTTTCTCAATTGGGAGGTCCAGTCGTTTCCGGGTATCCTGCACAGCACGAACCACTTCACGAACCCAGCCTTCCTGTTCCAATGCTGGCGTGATTTCGGTATTGAGCGCAACCGTCAGACCGTAACCTGATGCTGAAGCAAAGCCTGATTTGGCCTGTTTATCAACCAATAATTCTTCGCTCGTCACTTGCAGCTCTTCACCTTCCGGTGAAACGATGTTCAGTACACCTTCCGAAACCACTTTACGCGTCTCATCGGCTGACATTCCTTTGAAGAAGTTTTGCAGGAACCCTACGTTTTTACCGTATTTCTTACCTGCGACCTTCAGGTTCAGCTTCAATGTAAAGTCAACGAATTCCGCATCATTATGCTCAGTACGGATTCCTTTTACATTGATCTCTTCTTTGATGATCTCTTCATAACTTGTCAGGTCAAAGCCTTTATCCAGGGAAACGATCAATTCGGACAGTGGCTGACGTGTCTTAATGCCTGTTTCGTTACGAACGTTACGGGCAAGTTCAACCACGCGGCGAGCCGTCTCCATATCCTGTTCCAGTCCTGCATCAATCAGCGCTTCATTAGCTACCGGATAGTCTTCCATGTGCACACTCTCACCTGTTGCAAGGTTCAGATAGATGTCTTCTGCCAGCATCGGTGTGAACGGAGCAACCAACTTCGCAGTAGTCACCAGTACCTCAGTCAATGTGCGGTAAGCGTCCAATTTATCGTCTGTCAGGCCACTTCCCCAGAAACGGTCGCGGGAACGACGGATGTACCAGTTACTCAACTCATCAACAAATGCTTCAATCGCTTTGGAAGAGTTCAGATAGTCGTTAACCAGCAGCGCTTTTTCTACAACCAGGATCAGGCTGTTCAGTCTCGACAGAATCCAGCGATCCAGCTTGTGTGCGGACAGTTGGAACGGGTGCTCCTGTGGATCAAATCCATCAATGGTAGCATAAAGCGTCAGAAATGCATGGGTGTTAACCAGCGTATCCACCATTTTGGATTTGGCTTCCCCTACGATACCTTTGGAGAAACGTTTGCTGTTCCACGGTGCACTGTCAGACAACAAAGCCCAGCGGAATGCATCTGTACCGTATTCTTCAATTACTTCCCAAGGATCGATAACGTTACCTTTGGATTTGGACATCTTCTGTCCGTTCTCGTCAAGAACGTGTCCTGTAGCCATAACCGCTTTGTAAGGCGCTTTGCCTGTCAAAAGGGTGGAAACCGCCAGCAAGCTGTAGAACCAGCCACGTGTCTGGTCAATTCCCTCACAGATCATATCCGCAGGATACTGCTGTTCGAATACTTCTTTATTTTCAAATGGATAGTGCTGCTGGGCAAACGGCATGGAGCCGCTGTCGAACCAGACATCGATCACTTCCGGTGTACGTTTCATCTCATATTTGCCACAAGAGCTCATGACTTTAACGTCATCCACATATGGTTTATGCAATTCAAGATTCTCAGGCACATCACCTACCGCACGGGCACGCAATTCTGCAATGCTGTGTGGAGCAAATTGTTCGCCAGTCTCCTCACACACCCAGATGTTGAGCGGAGTTCCCCAATAACGATCACGGCTGATGTTCCAATCCACCAGATCCTCCAGGAATTTCCCGAAGCGACCTTCACGAACGTGACCTGGGTACCAATCCACTTCACTATTGTTGGCAATCAATTGGTCCTTGATGGCTGTCGTTTGGATAAACCAGCTGTCCATTGCATAGTACAGAAGCGGTGTATCACAACGCCAGCAGAATGGATAGCTGTGCTCATATTTTTCTTTGCTGAACAAACGTCCATGCTCAGACAGATATCTTACGATATCAATATCACAATCCTTCACGAAACGTCCGGCAAAGTCAGTAACCTCAGCAACAAATTTACCTTCCAAGTCCACCATGTTCACAAAGCTGATCCCATTCTCACGGCATACACGGTAGTCATCTTCACCATGGGCAGGAGCCATGTGTACGATACCCGTACCACTTGCATCCGTTACAAAGCTTGCACCCAGAATGATGTTGGCTTTCTCAGCCTGTACGTAGTTGAACGGAGGATCATACGTTTTGCCAACCAGATCGGCACCTTTCAGTGCACCGATGATCTCATACTCACCCTTGGCATCTTTCATCACTTTTTCAACCAGATTCGTTGCCATGATGTACACTTCATCACCTTGACGAACACGGGAGTAGTCCATATCCGGATTCACGGCAAGTGCAACGTGTGAAGGCAGTGTCCAAGGTGTTGTCGTCCAAGCCAGTACAAATTCTCCGCTGTCATTCAGTTTGAATTTCGCTGTAGCACTCAGATCTTTGACGTCTTTGTACCCTTGTGCAACTTCATGGGAACTCAGTGTTGTCTGACAAGATGGGCAATACGGGCTCACACGATGACCACGATACAGCAGTCCTTTCTCGTGGATCGTCGCCAGGATATTCCATACACTCTCGATGTAGTTGTTATCAAGGGTGATATACGGGTTATTCATATCCGTCCAATATCCGATACCTTCTGTCAGATCACGCCATTGTTGCTCGTATTCGAATACGCTCGCTTTACATTCGTTAATGAATTTCTCCACGCCGTAATCTTCGATTTCCCACTTGTGGGAGATACCAAGCTTTTTCTGTACACCCAGTTCTACAGGCAGACCATGTGTATCCCAACCTGCTTTACGAACAACACGGTAACCCTTCATCGTGTTATACCGTCCAACAAAATCCTTGATTACCCGTCCCAGTACGTGACCGATATGCGGTTTACCGTTTGCTGTAGGCGGCCCTTCATAAAATACGAAGTTTGGCTTGCCCTCCCGGTTTTCGATGGATCTTTTAAATGTATTCTCCGTTTTCCATTTATCTAACACGCGTAATTCTCTGGCACGTGCCTTCTCTTTGACGTCAACTCGTTGCATGATGATTATCTTCCCTTTCTTTGGTTGGATTGTGGACCGTCCACAAAAGCGTTTCAATCCCCCTAAATCCCCCTGCCAAGGGGGACCCCATAGGCGCTCCGCCCTCTGGACACCCGGGATGGGTTGTCGGTGGGGGATCGGTGGCGCTTATGGGCGAGGGGTGGATGTGCGTAGTGGCAGCCATTTTGCGACTGTTCCCTGCATGAACGCCGCATGGCCTTACCGCGAGGCGGGTGTTGCCGGGTGCTTCGCTTTCCCGGCGGGCGGCTCTCTCCTTGAGGTCCCTTCGGGCCTCATGGACGTTCGCCTTAGCGAACCCTGATTGCCGAGCGCTTCGCTCGCCCCGGCAGGCGGCTCTCTCCTTGAGATCCCTTCGGGCCTCATGAACGTTCGCCTTAGCGAACCCTGATTGCCGGGTGCTTTGCTCCCCCGGCGGGCGGCTCTCTCCCTGAGGTCCCTGCGGGCCTCATGAACGTTCGCCTTAGCGAACCCGTGTGCCGGGCGCTTTGCTTTCCCGGCGAGCGGCTCTCTCCCTGAGGTCCCGGCGTGCCTCATGGGCGTTCGCCTTAGCGAAACCCGTGTTGCCGGGTGCTTCGCTCCCCCGGCAGGTGGCTCTCTCCCTGAGGTCCTTTCGGGCCTCAGGGACGTTCGCCTTTTTTGGACACAAAAAAGCCCCGTCCCTGGAAAGGGACGAGGCTATACTCGCGTTACCACCCTAATTCTGTTCATCACAAACCACATCCAGGCAAGCCTGGGTATGCTCTGTCATCAACAGCGCTTATGCCCCGCTATACTACCGCAGGGTGCCGTTATAACGTACGGCTTACGGTTCGGCTTACACACGGCAATCAAGATCACCGCTTCAGCGTCACTTCTCCGGGGAGATATTCGGCTATAACTCATCCATTGGTTTGCACCAACCACCAACTCTCTGAGGGATGAGATCATAACGTACTGAACCCGTCATGGAATCACTATTCATTATGAATATAGTTATAGCCTCTTTGCAGACAAAAGTCAACCAGGCGACAGACTAATAAATTTCTTTCATCTCCCGCTCACGGTCACGCACTTCCTGCTCCCGGCTCTCCAGCACTTCCCAACCATCCTGAGTCAACAGTTCAAGCTGCGCTTCAACAAGCGTGCGGAAACGGGCACGATAAATCGAGGCCTGCTTTTTCAGTTCTTCCACTTCCAAAGCAATTTTGCGAGATTTGCCCAACGATTCGTTCACGATCCGGTCTGCATTTTTCTCTGCTTCCTTCACGATCAACTGCGCTTCTTTCTTCGCATTACCCTTCACATCATCAGCAGCTTCCTGCGCAATGATAATCGTTTTGCTAAGCGTCTCTTCAATTGTAGAAAAATGATCCAGTTTCTCCTGAACGGACAGCAACTGATTGCTCAGCTCTTTGTTCTCGCGAATGACGCCTTCGTAATCTTTGATGACTTGATCCAGGAATTCATTGACTTCATCCTCGTCATACCCGCGCAAACGTCGGGAAAATTCCTTGTTGTGTATGTCCAGCGGCGTTAATGGCATGCTGTCCACCTCCTGTTAAAGTTCCTTCCCGTCCAGAGAAGGTTTGCAGCATATGGGTACCACCCAAGGGGCCGTATCGTTGATGCCTAACCTTGGCAACGTATACGGAATGCAGGATCAGAATTGCATCCTCCAACGTTCATGTAAAGCTTTGACTTAATGTTTATCGGATACACCGCGTATTTTCTACACCTTTATGATAAACATTTCGACAAGAAAGCGGATTTTCCTGCAACAGACTCAGGCAAATTTGCCGATTTTCACTCGGCAACGCCCTTTTTTGGTCATCCCATCCTGTTCCATAACCTTGAAGCGGCCAAATCCCTGAATGGATACAACATCACCCGCTTTTAGCGATTTGGAGGGATCTTCCTCAACTTTCCAGTTCACACGGCAGCGACCAGCTTTGATCGGCGCCAGCACTTTACTGCGACTAAGCCGATACACATCTGCGCAGATTCCATCCAAACGAAGAGAAGCGACCGTGATGTCCATCGTCTCCAGTTTACTCTCTGACCATCGCATCTGATTCAAAGGAAGTAACTCTGTGAACACATGTAACCGATGCACCTGATTCAGTTGAAGCGATAAAAAAGCGCCGGTTTCCGCCGCCACCACTGTATGGCAACCGTCCTCCAGCACTTGGATATCCCCGATCTTTCCACGTTTCATCCCAAGCCCGAGCAGGGAACCCATATAGTCCCCATGCTCCAGCTCCGAGATTTTCTGATCATCAGACGTAATACTGAGCACCTGCATACCCATATCCTCATCATCCAGATACATATAATCAGGTGCAACCAGCGCACGCTTGCGTTCAGCAGCCTCGTAACCACCATCCAGACGAATCTGAACGTCGTTACGGCGATTGGCAAGAGTCTCTAAGATAAAAACCTGTCTTGGATCAAGAAAGTCAGTTAGCTTCATGTCATGATACTTACCTGCCCGCTCAACCCAATCCGAAGCTTTATCTACAAAATCCCGCTCATCATGGCTAAAATGTTCGTAAATTTCACCGCTCATCTATGTCACCCTACCCTAATAGTCCGTGTTCAAAAAGACCGGTTTTCAGTACCGAGAAGATGGGATAAAGCTAGAAATGGAGTAGCGGAGCGTAGAAAAAACTACGTGAGCAACTACAATGTTTCCGAAGGAAACATACTTCGTAAGCCTCCCGCTTATTTCGGCTGAATTCCATATTCGATGCTGACGATGCCACTAGGCATCCTTCGTAATCAAAAGCGGACTTTTTGAACAACCTCTAATATGCAAAATACCGAAGTATGGAGATCAGCCCATTAAGCGCAAGTTGCAGAACGATCAGCGCCACAATCGGGGAAATATCCAGCACACCGAACAAAGGCGGTATAAATCGGCGAAACGGTCTTAGATATGGTTCCACTAATTTGCCCAGCCATTCACCGATGAAGCTTTCCCGCGCATTGGGAAGCCAAGACATCAATATGTAGACAATGACCATGTAAAAGTAAATCTGGTATAACGTGTACAACACGCTTTCAATCTGATACAAAAGTGGCTCACCTCATTCTGTTATAATCTTGCTCGCTGTCAGCCAGTATTTCCGTAATTGATCCCTGAATTTCAACCGTATCTGGCGTACAGAGAAAAATGTTTCCGCCGATTTTGGAAATACCGCCACCCAATGCATATACCGTGCCACTCAAAAAATCAATAACGCGCAGCGCTTGGTCCTGGCGAATTCGTTGCAAGTTCACCACAACGGTACGATGCGAACGCAGATGGTCGGCAATTTCCTGAGCCTCGTCATAAGAACGCGGTTCATACAGGACAACTTTAACATTTTTCTGGGAATGAATGCTCACCACATTATTCCCCCTTTGGTTTCTACGTTTATCGAGACTGGAGGTTTCAGCTTCCTGATGCTCAGCCTCATTTTCCTCCTGCGCAGCCATTCGTTCACGTTCCACAATCTCTTCCTCTTCCTGAAGTCCGAGGAAATTCATAAATTTATTCATTACGCCCATCGTGAACCCTCCTCTTTTCCTACGAGAATCGATCCTAGCCGTACCCAGGTTGCACCTTCTTCAATGGCCACTTCAAAATCATTGGACATCCCCATCGACAGCTCAGTCAATGGCTCTACTGTAAGAGCTTGTCCATTCAATTGATCTCTCAGCTCACGCAATCCACGAAATACGGGACGCGTCAGCTCCGGATCTTCCTCATGAGGTGCCATGGTCATCAGGCCAACGACCTTGAGATTGTTGAACGAACGAATATCACGCAAAAAAGAACTTGCCTGTTCAGGCTGTAAGCCATACTTGCTCTCTTCACCCGAAATATTCACCTGCAAAAACGTTTCCACTTGGATACCAAGTGAAGCTGCTTTTTTATCCAACTCCTTCGCCAATGACAAACGATCCAGTGAATGTATGTAACGAAACTTGCCAATCACGTCTTTCACCTTGTTTGTCTGCAAATGACCGATAAAGTGCCAGGTCCCCTGCTGACCAAAAGCTTCCCATTTGGCCTGTGCATCCTGCCACCGGTTTTCTCCAATATGCTCAAGACCATGATCCAGCACCGATCCCGTTGTTTCAAGTGAGACATATTTCGTGACCGCAATCACATTCACATCATCACGATGACGGTTACTGCGCCGACATGCGTCCTCGATCTTCTGATTTACCTGTTGAATACGCTCCTCCAATGACACAGAGGGTCACCTCTCTTCCAGCCCAATCCAGCTCGCCATCCGCCCTGTAACACCATTTTCCTTCCGATAGGAGAAAAATAGTTCGGGATGACAACTTGTACACCATGTTGTACATTCGATATGATCCGGCATTATTCCTGCTTTCATCATAATGTGTCGATTACATTCTTTCAAGTTTAACATCGTTTTACCGTTATTCACGGCTCGATATGCTTGTTTAGAAGCAGAATCCTTGTATTTATCATTAACCGGGGAATCATCAAACCAAACCCGTACATGCTGCATGACCGCCTCATCCACTTCATAACAGCAATCCCCAATCGACGGACCGATTGCAGCTCGAATGTCCTGCCTACGGCTGCCATACTCCCGTTCCATCGTCTCCACCATGGATACAGCGATACCCGCGACTGTACCTTTCCAGCCGGCATGAGCAAGACCTACCGCCTGCTGCACAGGGTCATAGAAATAAAGCGGAACACAGTCTGCGTAGAAAGAAGTCAGCAGCACACCAGGCACATTCGTGACCAATCCATCCGTATCCTGCAACGCAGATTGACGATCAAGTAATCCTCTGCTCCGATCTTCAGCGGTAATTACAGCTACATGTTTGCCATGCACCTGCTCTCCACAGGTCCATGCTTCTGCTGCAAAACCAAGCTTCTCGGTTACAAGCCTACGGTTGTTAAGTACAACTTCAGGGTCATCCCCCACATGATAAGCACAATTGAGCGTAGCATACGGAACTTTTCCAACTCCACCATGCCTCGTCGTAAACCCGACTGACAGCTGTTCAAATTGCTGTGTCCAGGGCTCAACATATAATAATAACGGATCAGGACCGAAATCTGAATTTGGGTTCTTGGTCCGTTCAAGTAATTCTTTATCCAATACAAAGGGTTCCATTATCTCACCTCACCACTTCCAGTGTACCAAATGAGCCACATTCTGTCTCATTTATATCGTTCGACGCTGATTACGTTCCGACCGTTCAATGCGTTCCACACGCTCTGTGCGGTTATGCTGCTGTTCATCATACAGGCGCGCTTCGCGATCACGCTCGTCATACGTATTTTCCTTCACCTCATCCATCTTCACCAGTATTACATCTGAACCAATCTTCACAATGTTTCTCCAGGGAATCACCAGATCCGTTCCCCCGCCAAAAAGACCCATAAAACGGCTGTACCCTGGCACAACAATCGCTTCAATTCGTCCCTGCTTCAGATCCAGCTCCAAATCACTGATCTGACCGAGGCGTTTACCATCCGTAATGTTAATGACATCCTTTGTCTGAAAGTCCGAGATTTTCATGCCTCGTGCCGCTACTTCGCTCGTATTTACTTTCATTCATTCCCGCCCCCTGTTATTCCTCTTCTGCCCGTTCTTCACGCTTCTATACAATATATGTTTCAGGGGCGAAAAATGTCCTGTTTTTCATCAAATGTGGAAACGGTCCAAAACAAAAAGACGACCAACGGTATACACTGCCCCGATTGATCGTCCTTCTGCCTTTGCATCGTGTTATGACTTTACATGTTTTTGCATCTGCTGTATCGCTGATTTCTCCAGACGTGATACCTGAGCCTGGGAAATGCCAATTTCATCAGCCACTTCCATCTGGGTTTTCCCTTCGAAAAACCGCATCGACAGAATCATTTTTTCCCGCTGACCAAGACGATGCATCGCTTCACGAAGTGCAATTTCCTCGATCCATGACACATCCTTGTTTCTGTCATCGCTGATCTGATCCATAACATAGATCGGATCTCCACCATCATGATAAATCGGTTCGAAGAGCGAGACCGGGTCCTGAATGGCGTCCAATGCAAAAACAACATCTTCCTTCGGCACATTCAGTACTTCCGCAATTTCGAATATCGTCGGTTCCCGGGAATTTTTATTCGTCAGGCTGTCACGGACCTGAAGTGCTTTGTAAGCAATGTCCCTCAAGGAGCGAGATACCCGAATTGGGTTATTATCACGCAGGTATCGACGGATTTCACCGATAATCATCGGCACCGCGTAGGTTGAAAATTTGACATTCTGGGATAAATCAAAATTATCAATGGCTTTCATCAGGCCGATGCAACCAACCTGGAACAGATCATCGACAAACTCCCCCCGATTGTTAAAACGCTGAATGACACTGAGTACCAGACGCAGGTTGCCATTCACTAATTTCTCTCTTGCTGAGCGATCATGGTGTTGCTGAAGGGAATGAAACAATTCCCGCATTTCAGTGTTGGTGAGGACAGGCAATTTTGCGGTGTCCACGCCACAAATCTCGACTTTGTTTCGGGTCATCGTGATTTACCTCCCAAGGAGAAACATTAATGTACATTATCTCCGGGGCAGGCTTTTTTATTCGTACTTGGCACCCTTGCCAGTAATACCCATTATGACCAATGATGTATTTCAGACCATTTTATTGAACTCCTTGCGAAGTCTTTTAATGATTCTTTTTTCGAGTCGAGAGATGTAGGATTGGGAGATTCCGAGGAGATCGGCTACATCTTTTTGTGTCTTTTCTTCCCCATCCGTTAGGCCAAAACGAAGCTCCATAATCATTCGCTCGCGCTCCGTTAATTTCTCCAATGCCTTGTGCAAAAGTTTCCGGTCTACCTGCTCTTCAATATTCCGATAGATTGTATCGTTTTCTGTACCCAATACATCGGATAATAATAGTTCATTTCCATCCCAATCAATGTTGAGCGGTTCATCAAAAGAAACTTCAGTTCGGATCTTACTATTACGTCTCAGGTACATCAAAATTTCATTTTCGATACAACGTGAAGCATAGGTTGCCAGTTTGATTTTCTTTTCCGGGTCAAATGTATTAACTGCCTTAATCAATCCGATCGCTCCAATGGAGACCAAATCCTCAATATTGATTCCTGTATTTTCAAACTTTCGTGCAATGTACACCACCAGACGCAGGTTGCGCTCAATAAGCATCGCGCGAATGGCCGAGTCTCCCGAGGATAATTTTTGCAGTAAAAATTCTTCCTCTTCCCTTGTCAAAGGCGGCGGAAGTGCCTCACTTCCCCCAATATAATAGATCTCTTCGCTTTTGAGTCCCAATAAAAATAACAGACGGTAATATTGCAGCTGCGCCACCAGTTTCCATTTCACAAGCATGTACGTTCCTCCTATACCACATTCAGCGGCTTTTCTGTTGCTCCCGCAGAGAGAGCCGTAGACTGCGCAGAAGCAGCGTCTTGCACAAGTTCAGGATGAATCACGGCCTGGTATTTCCCATCCGACGACAAAACACCTCCATCCAGCCCAATAAGTACCCTTGTCGTCTCATAACATGTTTCCTCCATCGTCACCTTCACCCGGTCCGGCTTCATTGCCAGCATAAACGCAGTCCCTTTGTTAATGCCCCGATAAGGCACCAGCCGCAGTCGATCCTGCCACTGAAAACTTTCCTGATCAAGCTCCAAAATAAGGTTGTCCGGCGCCTCGTCCTTGAGTCTACCCTTCCATGAAGCGGGTAACATGTCTTGCCATAACGAAACCTCCATCACCATGACCGGCATGCGCGATAAGGGATCTGTAAGTTGATTGCCCGTATCCAGAAGGCCTGTACAAGAAATGACTACCTCATCGATGCAGACCTCAACTTTACCCAAATAGGTCGTCATGCGATCCGTTTTCCGTTTTGAGCTCTGCACAGCTTTAAATAAAAACAGGACAGCAAAAAATACGATAAACGTGAACCAGAAAGCAATTTTCAGATCAAATGACATACCGCCAGAAGCCGTGAACCAAATGCCGTTAAACAACTCACCGGAGCTCTGAAGCATGTAATGCACACCCAGAATACCTCCGGCAGCGACAAAATTAATCACATAGAAGGTACCGAGCGTCCTCGCAAAAGCCTGCAGACCTTTAAAACCAAAAGCAATCGTAAGCATGACCAGCGAGAACCCGAACTTGATCAGAAAGGTGAACATAAAATCAAACTCCGGTACAAACATCATGACCACGTATAATGCACCCACAATGGCTGACAGCAACCATCGCCACCAAACCAGCTTTGTCTTGCGCATCCAGGCGGTCATTCCGATGAGTGCACCGTCAATACACAGGTTTGTCAAAAAAATTAGATCCACATAAACAACCAAAGTCTTCACCTGCCTGCGCGCAACATATCGAAATACCGGTACCCGATATCCTGATATTCATGAGCATATTCACAAGTATACGGAGCCCCCTGTTCAAAGTCTGTCTAATCATGGGGGTGTGGTTCCAACTTTTTTTGTCGGAATTGCTCAGGCCCTTTGTTCAGAATTTGTTCATTGCTGTATGCTATGATATCTAAATAAACAGAAAAAACCCGGTCGCTCCATAAGGAGTACCGGGTTTCCAATAAATTGATTTGCGTATTAATCGTTGTTATTATTGCGTGAACGATTGCGTAAAAATGTCGGAATGTCCAGCTGATCATTGCTCGGCTGATTTCCGAAAGGACGCAGGTTCGGCGAACGTGTATCCGTCGTCTCCGCTGTTGCTGGAGCTGGCTTACGTCCTGGTGGTGGTGGAGCAGGTTTATCTTCAAAACCGGTTGCAATAACCGTAACCTTAATCTCCTCTTTCAGGTCTTCGTCAATGATGGCACCAAAGATCATATTCACTTCCGGGTCGGAAGCAGAAGTTACGATCTCTGCCGCTTCGTTCACTTCATACAGGGACAGATTAACGCCACCCGTAATATTCATGATTACACCGCGAGCACCTTCAATAGAAGTTTCCAACAAAGGACTCATAATGGCTTTCCGTGCTGCTTCTGCGGCACGATTCTCACCAGTTGATTCACCAATCCCCATAAGGGCTGAACCACGTTCGTGCATAATCGTTTTGACGTCAGCAAAGTCAAGGTTGATCAGACCCGGTACAGCGATCAAATCAGAGATACCTTGCACAGCTTGACGAAGTACGTTATCCGCTTGACGGAATGCTTCAAGCATAGGAGTCTTTTTGTCCACGATTTCGAGCAAACGATCATTAGGAATCACGATCAGTGTGTCGACTTTTTCCTTGAGAGCTTCAATACCTTGCTCTGCATGGCTGGAACGCTTGCGTCCTTCAAAAGTAAATGGACGAGTTACGACACCAACGGTAAGTGCACCACACTCTTTAGCGATTTCGGCAATAACCGGAGCCGCACCTGTACCTGTACCACCGCCCATACCGGCTGTAACAAATACCATGTCTGCACCTTTCAACGTGTTCATGATCAGATCGCGGGACTCTTCCGCTGCTTTTTTACCTACATCCGGGTTGGCGCCAGCACCAAGACCACGAGTCAATTTATCACCGATTTGCAATTTATGCTCGGATTTCGCCAGGTGTAACGCCTGAGCATCCGTATTCACCGTAATAAATTCAACACCTTGTACACCATTTTCAATCATACGGTTGACTGCATTGCTTCCGCCGCCGCCTACACCGATGACTTTAATTTGAGCCAAGCTCTCCATCTCGAAATCAAATTCCAACATATTATTCCATCTCCCCCTCAATGTGCATGGATGGCCCGTCCAATTTTTGATTTGAACCGAATCAATTTCATATATCGACGAACGAAAGCGTTTATTTTAGTACCGGCGCATTCAGACGGCTTCAAGAATGTATGAAATGGATCCAACCTGTTATATAAATTCGCTGAACATATTCTTCAGCCGCTCGAACAGACCGGGTTTTTGCTCCGATTCCTGTGCCGCATTTGGCTTCGGACGGTTGGTCGGTTTCTTGTTGTTATTATTGTTGTTGTTGTTATTTCCACCGCCGTTATTGATCGAGGGACGAATGCGCAAACTGCGAATTACACTGTGCAATATGCCGACTCCGCTTGTAAACCCGGGGTCACGCACACCAATATAATCCGGAACTGCAACTCGTACCGAAGCAGCAAGCTCATGCTGAGCGACCTGCAGAACCCCCGGCATAGAGACCGTACCTCCCGTTAGTATATAACCTCCAGGAAGCTCGTTGTAACCAAGACGCTTCACTTCTTGGGATATCATCTGGAATATTTCTTGAACCCTAGGTTCAATAATTGCTGCCAGATCCTCCTGTGAAAACTCCTTGTCTACATTACTGCCAATTCGGGTGACTTTGAACATCACATCCGCAGCAGCATCATCCAACCAGGCGCAGCCATATTTCAGTTTCACCTTCTCCGCCTGATCCGTTAACGTGCGTAAGCCATAGGCGATATCATTTGTTACAAATTCCCCACCTATAGGCAACGTTGATGTTGCAACAAGACTGTCTTCTTCAAAAATGGCGATGGTTGTTGCACCTGCTCCAATATCAACAAGCACTGAACCCATCGTTTTTTCATCTTTGGACAAAGCCAGTTGACCCGCTCCAAGCGACATGAGAACCAGATCGCTTACTTTCAGACCCGCTTTTTCCACGCAGCGCAAAAGATTATGTATCGCGGTTTTTGCACCCGTAATGATCGTTGCTTCAACTTCCAGACGAACACCAATCATACCACGGGGGTCCTGTATGCCCTCCAAGCCATCTACAACATATTGCTTGGCGACAACATCAATAATTTCCCGTTCCGGCGGAACTGCAATGACTTCGGCTGCTTTCAACACCCGTTCCATGTCTTCTTCTCCGATTTCACGATCCTCGTTAGACACAGCCACGACGCCGTGACTGCTCATCAGTCCGATATGATTTCCCGAGATTCCAACATACACTTCGGATATTTGAATACCTACCATACGTTCTGCATGATCCACTGCGTTGCGAATCGACTGCACCGTCTGATCGATATCTACGATTACACCTTTGCGAATTCCCTCCGAGTCGGCAGATCCAACTCCTATAATATTAAAGGTTCCATTATTCATTTCCCCAATAATAGCGCGAATTTTGGATGTACCGATGTCCAAACTAACAATGATGTCATTGTTGCTCAAGTCTGTGGCACCTCCTGACTCCAATAGTAAATTACGTTCGAATTTAAACACTCTTAAAACATATTCAACACACTTCAGGCTTTCCCTCTTTTTTCTACAATGTTTTTGGGTGTCAAAATCTGGTTGCCAGACATAAAACATTGAAGAAAAAAGAAGGAGGCAACTCATGTGCCATAAGTTCAAGTGTATCATTTTTTCTTCATCTCAGAAAGAACAAGTTTCATTGCTCTGACGGGGTCAAACCCCGACCTGCCTAGGCTTTCATATTCAGTCCAGCCTCATCATGGCAAAGATCAGGGGCTTGCTCCTGGTTCAGCATCATCTTCCGGGTCATCCGGGATGAAAGGGACATAGGTATCTGCCTCAAGCATGGTGATTTTCCCAGGCCGTTCGGTCTCAATCACCTGATTCAGATACTCCACTTTATCCGATAAAAGAGAGACGGTTGTAATCACTTCAAACTGCGATTTGGTATACATCCGAATCTGATCCGGAAATGAAGGCGTTGGATTCGGAATAATTTCCGAAATATCCGTCGTCAATTCATTCGGAATTTTAGCCAGTGTCTGGCTCAGCTTGGCTTTAAGTGGATCATCAGCCTTCCATTGGGTCAATATGGGCTTCTCCACAGCAACACCAATTGTTGCCGGAACCGTCAAGCTTGTCCCACTGGCTAATATCGCTTTTAGCGTACCGTCAGAACCAAGCTCATAAGCAACCGTGGCATATTCCTGAACCTTGATATGGATAATCCCCGGAAACTTTTTGTCCACGGTAACGGTGGAAATCGCCTTGATGGTCTTGAGACGCTCAATAACCTCGGCAGTACTTGTCCCAAAAAATTGTTCGCCTTCTTTCAGTCCGCTTTTCTCCAGCAGTTCTGAAGTTGCTGTATATACATTACCCGTAATTTCAATTGCCGAAATCCGACTCATGGAAGAACGAAAGAATAATACAGCCAGCAATACAATAAATAATAATAAGAGAATAATTACAATTTTGCGGCTTGTGTTTCCTTTTGGCCGATTCTTCTTCAGAACCGGAATTTGACTTTTAGGCATAAGTAGCGCTCCACAAAGCCTCAGGTCCCCTCCCTTCAAGAAGGGGACGCCAAGGACGTTAATTGGCAAAATCCAACTGTTTCGAAACGGGCGACTGTCGCTCAACCGATGCTCCAAGACTTTGGAATAACTTCTCGATCTGATCGTAGCCCCGGTCAATATGATGCACTTGCTCCACAACCGTTTTGCCTTGAGCAGCCAGACCAGCAATGACCAGGGCTGCACCTGCACGAAGATCGGTTGCTTCTACTGTAGCCCCGTACAGACGGGGAACACCACGGATAAATGCTGCGTTCAGATCGACTGAAATATCAGCCCCCATTACATTCAGTTCATCCACATGTTTGAACCGGCCCTCGAATACCGTTTCCTTCATCACACTGAATCCGTCTGCCAAACTGAGCAGCACCATGATTTGCGATTGCAAATCTGTCGGAAACGAAGGATACGGAGAAGTCACAATACGGTCTACTGATTTGGGACGGCTCATACAGCTCACCGTCATTATATCATTGCAGACTGTGATTTGAACACCAGTGCGCTTCAATACATGTATAAGTGAAGTAAGATGAGCAGGATTGCAGTGTGTAAGCGTAACATTGCCTCGTGTTGCTGCTGCTGCAATCATTACGGTTCCGGCCACGATTCGATCCGGTATAATCTCATACGAACAAGGTTTCAGTTTCTCAACGCCATTGATCGTAATTGTATCCGTTCCTGCACCAATAATGCTTGCACCCATAGCATTCAAAAAGTGTTGCAGGTCCTGGATTTCAGGTTCTCTTGCGGCGTTGCAGATGGTTGTCGTCCCCTTAGCCATAACGGCTGCCATCATGATATTCTCCGTCGCTCCCACACTTGGGAAATCCAAATGAATATCTGTACCCACCAGATTGTGCCCATGACAGATAATCTGTTGGTCCTGCTCTTCAATCAAAGCTCCGAGCGCTTCCAGACCCCGGAGGTGAAGATCAATTTTGCGTTCTCCAATGGCACAGCCGCCTGGCTGATACACTGACACTTGCCCAAACTTAGCCAGCAATGGTCCCATCAAAAAAATGGAAGAGCGCATCTGCTTCATTAGATCTTCTGGCACATCATATGACCGGATAGACGAGGTATTAATCGTCACTGTTCCCTGTTCATGCCGACACGTGCATCCAAGCCGTTCCAGGATATACAGCATCACTTCAATGTCCAGCAAGTGTGGAACGTTATGCAGTGTAACTTCTCCATCTGCCAACAAACTTGCGGCCATAATCGGTAAAGCGGCATTTTTTGCTCCATGGATGCGTATGGATCCTGAGAGGGGTTTCCCGCCTTCAATCACCAATTTGTCCAATGTATCACCTCCGGGGTTTACCGCTCACCCACTACGAAGACTTCCGGTACCAGGTTAATACCGTTTTGAGATGATATAGTGCTCTGTATCTGCTGCATTAGGGTGATAACGTCCTCTGCTGTTGCTTGGCCTGTATTAACAATGAAATTGGCATGCATGGTGGATACCTGTGCGCCTCCCTGGGTCATTCCTTTCAGCCCTGCTGCTTCAATCAGGCGGGCTGCATGATCACCCGGGGGATTCCGGAATACACTACCTGCACATGCCATCTGCAGTGGCTGTGTGCGGCGCCGGCGATCTTTGTAAGCCGCCATCGTTTCCGAAATGACGTTGCGCTCTCCATGCTGGAGTTCAAATGTAGCTTCCAGCACGATGCCTCTCCGATCATGCAGAACAGAGTGGCGGTAGGCAAAATCCATGTCCTCCTTGCTGTAACGTACCAATTCCCCTGTCTCCAGAACAATCTCAGCGAATTTGAATATCCGTGACACATCCGATCCATGCGCGCCTGCATTCATGTATACGGCTCCACCGACAGTGCCGGGGATACCGCTGCCGAATTCCAGACCGGTCCATTCCTTTTTGGCAGCAACCACACTGAGTTTAACAAAAGAATGCGCCGCTCCGGCGGTTACACCGCCTTCGTGAAATTCGGCATAATCAAAGCCCTCGCCTGGTTTCACCACAACACCACGTATTCCTTTGTCTGACACCAGCATGTTTGAGCCCCGTCCAAGTTGCATCCACGGAATCTGATACGTGTGAAGCAATTGAACGAGATTCATCATCTGCTCTTTATTCTCGGGAATGACCAGTGCATCCGCAGGACCGCCGATCTTCCATGTGGTGTATTTGGCTAGCGATTCGTTTTCAAGAACTCTGCCAACATTATTCTGGGATAGTAACGATATCCACTGATGCATGTTTGCTTCCTCCTTTGCTTCAAAACCGATGAGCACGGTATGTTCTGTTGTTACAGACCGTGTTCTGGCGCCATGGAACGATGGTCACGATTTATACGGTATCTTATGTCAGCCCCGTCTTGTGTGTGACAATCGCCCACAATCACACTTTATCGGCGTGCAGCAAGACGCTGAATTTCATGAACAAGCACTTCAGCTGCATCGGGTTTCCCCAGTTTCCGGGAGGCTTCAGCCATTCGTTTGCGTCCCGATTCATCATTCATAATCTTGGCGATGGCTTCATACAGGACTTTGCCTGTAAGATCCTTCTCCAGCATCGTGAGTGATGCGCCTCCACCTTCTAGCGTGCGTGCATTGGCTTCCTGATGATTATTAGTCACGTTAGGTGACGGAATCAGAATCGAAGGAATACCCAGTGATGTAATCTCCGCAAGGAATGATGCACCTGCGCGGTTTACAATCAAGGATGTGCAGGCAAGCACCTCAGGCATATTATGCACGTAAGGCAAGACATGCAGGTGGTTTGGCATCGTACCCAATGAGCTGCGAATGGCTTCACGCGTTTCATCAAAATAGGTATCCCCTGTCACGTAAACTACGTGTACATCGTCCAGTTGTTCCAGCATTGGAGCCATGTCCACCATGGCCAGATTGATTGCTTTTGCCCCGCGACTGCCACCAACCACAAGAACAACACGGCTGTTCATCGGTACACCTAATGTGGCAAAACCACGATCACGGCTAGCCTGGGCTACCGTAGTCGCTCGCGGATTACCGGTGTAGATCACCTTTTTTGCGCCGGAAAACGATTTTTCAGAACCTTCAAAGCTAACGGCAACCGTGTCCACATAACGCATCAAAAATTTGTTCGTCAGACCAGGGATGGCGTTCTGTTCATGAATTATACTCGGAATTCCCAGTTTTGTTGCTGCGTATACCACAGGTCCACATACATATCCACCTGTACCAATCACAACATCCGGTTTGAATTCCTTCAGCATTTTTTTGGACTTGCGTACACCTTGAATGAAACGCATGACCGTTTTCAGGTTGTCGATGGACAATTTCCGCCGAAAGCCCGTAATATCAATGGATTTAAAAGGAATATTTTCTTGGGGAACCAGCTTGCTTTCCAGCCCTCTGGTTCCTCCGATGTATAGAAATGTCGAGTCCGGGTTCTCCGCCTCGCATTGTCTTGCTATGGCAACGGCCGGATAGATATGTCCACCCGTACCGCCACCGCTTAGAACGACTCGCATCGCATAGTCACCTCGCATAACGGGATAAATTCACTAAAATGCCCAGTGCTGTGAGCATGAGGGTCAATGATGATCCACCGTAACTGATCAGAGGCAATGTAATGCCCGTAACAGGCATCATGCCAATGACAACACCAATGTTAATAATGACCTGTACGGCGACCATACCTACGATACCAACACCAAGCAGACTGCCGAAGGCATCCGGAACGGTCATGGCTACACGCATCCCTCTCCACACCAGCACCAGAAACAACAATAATACAATCATTCCACCTATAAAGCCGAGTTCTTCGGCCAAAATACTAAAAATAAAGTCCGTTTGAGGTTCAGGTACATAACTGTACTTCTGCCGACTCATACCCAGTCCCAATCCCGCCAGTCCACCAGGACCAATCGCGTATAAGGATTGAATGATCTGATATCCGGCACCCAGCGGATCGGACCACGGGTCCAAAAACGCTGTGATACGCTGCAGCCGATAGGGTGCTGCTGCAATCAAAGCTGCAAACCCTGCTACGCCGCCAAGAGCAAGCAAGCTCAGATGTTTCATTCGCGCTCCGGCTGTGAAAATAATAAGCATCGATGCGCCCATCATCACAGTGCCAGTCCCCAAATCAGGTTGCAGCATAATAATCCCAAAAGCCAAACCAATCAATCCCAGCGGTGGCAGAAGCCCCGTTGTGAAGGTTTTGATTTTGCCCGGTTCCTTGCTCAGCCAGTGAGCGAGAAACAGAATCATGCCCAACTTCATGAATTCTGAGGGCTGAATACCGAACGAACCAATGCCCAGCCAACTTCGTGCACCACCGCGAACCACACCAATTCCAGGAATGAGCACCCCAATGAGCATAATAAAACAGGCAATCAATATAGGCTTGGCATATTTCCTCCACACCCGGTAGTCTACATTAGCAGTTACGAACATGGCCACAAGCCCAAGCACCGCAAACAGGGCCTGTCTTTTTACAAAATAAAATGAATCGCCATAGTCATGAAAGGCAAGCACCGAGCCCGCACTATATACCATAATAATGCCGATGGCAAGCAATGCCAAAATACAAATCAGCAACCAAATATCTGGTGCCGGTCGCGTCTGTTTCATCAGGAGGCCACCCCTTGCATGGAAGTAGGGGCTTTTCCACCCCCCTACTTACAAGTTATGCGCCGCCTCTTTAAAAATGCGTCCCCGCTCTTCATAGGAAGCAAACATGTCCCAACTTGCACATGCCGGGGATAACAAAACGACATCACCGGCACTGGCAAGCTTCGATGCTTCCTGCACAGCAACGGTTAACGTCCGGGCAGCGTCCTCCTCATTATCGACGACCTTAATTTGCTTTAATCCGGCAAGTTCCGCGACCTTGGCAATTTTTGTCCGTGTCTCACCAATTGCAACGACAGCTTTTACCCGTTCCTGGAACAAGGGTAATAACTCCATCATGTCTGACCCGCGATCCAACCCTCCAGCAATTAATACGACCGGTTCCTTGAACGAATTCAGTGCCATAACCGTTGCTTTCGAATTGGTCGCTTTGGAGTTGTTGTAGTATGCAGAGCCGTTATGCTCCAGGACATATTCAAGTCGGTGTTCAACTCCCTTGAAGTCTGCAAGCGGAGTAGCCAGCACCGCAGGATCAGCTCCTGCCGCTACGGCAATAGCCACAGCAGCCAGTGCATTTTCCACATTAAATCGCCCAGGAAGGCCAATATCCTCAACGTCGATAATGACAAGGTGATTTCCGTTTTCATCCGCGTAGATTACCTGACGCTTCACATCATCCTCTTCTCCATCCACATAAGGAGGATCTGCATACACACCTGTATCCAATTTCTCTGTCACGGAGAAGGGGATCAATCTGCCTTTGATGTAAGGAACCAGACCACGACATACCGCATCATCCCAATTTAGAATGGCTACGTCGTCAGGCTGCTGATTGGCGAACAGTTTGGCTTTGGAAGCCACATAATCATCCATGTTCCCGTGATAATCCAGATGTGTCTCTGCAACGTTAAGTAAGCTGGCAATCCGGGGACGAAAATCAACCGTTCCTTTGAGCTGGAAACTGCTAAGCTCAACAACCATCCAGTTATCTGGAGAAGCTTGCTCTGCCGCTTCACATAGAGGTGTTCCGATATTACCGGCAACGATCGGGTTGAGGCCGGCATGCTCCAACATTTTACCCACCCAAGTGGTGGTTGTTGTTTTGCCGTTGGAGCCCGTAATCCCGATCATGGGTGCAGCACATAGATGATAAGCAACCTCTACTTCGGTCACCACTTCAATGCCCAATGCCAAAGCTTGCTGCACAGGAGCAGCATGGTATGGGATACCCGGGTTTTTGACAACCAGCTTCACACCACTGTGAATCAGATCATCCGGATGTCCTCCGCATACAACAGAAATTCCCAAAGCCTCCAATTCGGAAGCTTCGGGACATTGATCTCTCTCTTTTTTATCATTTACTGTAACCTTCGCTCCGGCGCGATCCAGCACTTTGGCGACCTGTACGCCGCTTTTGGCCAATCCGAGCACGACTACTTGTTGTCCGCGATATGATTCAGGATGGTTCATGATCTACAACCCCTTGTTGAGATAAAGTCCAAGAGCGGCCAAAATTGCGCCTACCGCCCAAAAGGTAATAACAACTCGCCATTCTGACCAACCACTTAATTCAAAGTGATGGTGAATGGGGCTCATTTTGAATACACGCTTGCCACGAGTCTTGAAAGATACCACTTGAATGATGACAGACAGGATCTCGATAACAAAAATACCGCCAATGATGACAAATAGAAGCTCTGTTTTGGTTACAATGGCTACCGCACCAATCGCACCGCCAATCCCCAGAGAACCGGTGTCTCCCATAAACACTTTGGCCGGATGTGCATTGTATACCAGAAAACCGAGTACAGCTCCGATCATCGCTGCTGCACACACTGCTGCCGGCATCGACGTGGCTTGCATCGCCACAATGGCAAACGCGCCAAAGGCAATCGCACTTACCCCTGACAGCAAACCATCCAGACCGTCGGTAAAGTTAACCGCATTGGTAATGGCAAGCATCATGAATACGACAAACGGATAATAGAACCATCCGGTCCAGTCAAACGAGAATGACGTTCCCGGAATAGAGATGGCTGTGCTGTGTCCATTCTGGATCAGCAAGAAACACATCACTGCACTGAAGAACAATTGGCCCAGCATTTTTTGTCTGGCCGTCAGTCCCAGCGAACGTTTGAACACAATTTTGATGTAATCATCCAGGAAGCCAATCAGCCCGAATCCCAGCGTAGCCACAAGCAAGACATAAAAGTCTGTATTCTTGACTGCCGAAAATTTCAAAAAGGCCAATGTGAACGCAACTAAAATGACGACTCCACCCATTGTAGGTGTTCCGCTTTTTTTCAAATGGCTCTGAGGCCCATCTTCCCTAACTTGCTGTCCGAATTTCAGTCGACGTAACAGCGGAATCAGGAGCGGTGCGGCAATCACCGCCAGAATAAATGAAACGCCGATTGTTAACAGTAATACCTGAAAATCCATGGGTTCACCCCTCTAGTCTACTCGATTCTGTAATGGTGCTATTTGTAGTGCTTCGACCACGTCCTCCAGCTTCATGCCTCTTGAAGCTTTGAACAAAACAACGTCTCTGGGATGTAGTTTATCCAGTAGATAACGGGTCATTTCTTCTTTATCTATAAAAGCATGCACAGCCTCTGTAGGCATATGCTTGCTTGCTCCTTCAGCAATCTTGGCTGATAGCGGACCATACACCAGCACCATGTCCATTTTGGCCGATGTGATATACTCTCCGATTCCGTAATGCAGATCCTGCTCTTGGGGACCGAGTTCAAGCATATCACCAAGCACAGCCACTTTCATGCGGTATCCTTTCAGACCTTCTAGTACATCGATTGCGGCCTTCATGGAGGTTGGACTTGCATTGTACGCATCATTCAGTAGGGTTAGACCACTAACGCCTTGCGTAACCTCAATACGCATGCCTGTCAGTTTCAAACGAGACAATCCCGCGGCAATCTGCTCCGTCGTCACTTTGAAATGACGGGCTACTGCCAAAGCAGCCAGACAGTTAACGACATTATGCGTCCCCAGCAGAGGTAGCGTAAATGCATGTTCTCCAGACTGTTTGGTGGTGAAAACTACCCCGTTCTGCGCATTCATAAGTCCGGTAGGATAGTCATCATTATCGGTTTGCAGACCAAATGTAAACCGCTGCAATCCATCGGGTTGTTTCGTTGCGGGTTCTTCAAGGACTTGTGCAATTAAAGGCTCGTCTCCGTTGTAGATCAGTAACCCGCCAGGCTTCAACCCCGCGGCAATCTCGGCTTTGGCTCTGGCAATCTCCAGTCTGGACCCCAGCTGAAGCAGATGTGATTCACCAATATTGGTAATGACCGCTACATCAGGCTGCGCAATAACCGACAAATCGTTAATTTCCCCGCGACCACTCATACCCATCTCCAAAATGATAATCTCGGTATCCGGGTCCATGCTTAGTACAGTCAGTGGTAAACCAATGTGATTATTGAAGTTGCCTTGCGTCTTATGCACTTTGAACGTCGTCGAGAGAATGGCATCCACGATGTCCTTTGTTGTTGTCTTGCCGTTGCTGCCTGTAATGCCGACTACAGCCGCTTTATTCTCCGTGAGATAAGCAGATGCGAGTGCTTGCAGTGCGACAAGTGTGTCGTCAACAACAATGACAGCTCCTTGTGGCGGAATACCATGATCCTTTTGCCAGATCGCGCCTGCAGCCCCCTTCTCTAGACAGGCTTGCACAAATTCGTGTCCGTCAAACCTTTCACCCACTAGCGGGATAAACAAACTGCCTTCCAGAGGTTTACGCGAATCGGTAAACACCCCTTCGACCATTACATTGCCATGAGCGGCAACGTCACTTAATGTTCCTCCACACATCTCGGCCAATTGTGCCAATGTTCTTTTTATCAATTGGATTTGCCCCTTATCGCTTCTTTGGCTATGATTCGGTCATCAAAATCGGTTTTGGTTGTGCCGATAATCTGATAGGTCTCGTGACCCTTGCCCGCAATCAATACTACATCGGCTGGGCTTGCCATTTCAATAGCTTCATGAATGGCCTGGCGTCGATCCACAATCATCGTATAACGTTCAGCAGGAACGGATTCTTCAATCAGGCCCTGTTCAATGTCTTTGAGAATGAGATCCGGATCTTCTGTCCGTGGATTATCGGAAGTAACCAGTACAAAATCGCTATAATTCGCAGCAATTTTCCCCATGAGAGGGCGTTTTGTACGGTCCCTGTCACCACCACAGCCAAACACGCAGATTACACGCCCTTCGGCAAATTCTTTCACCGTACGCAACACATTCTCCAGTCCATCCGGTGTATGGGCATAATCGACAATAACAGCAAATGGCTGTCCTTCGTCCACTCCTTCAACACGTCCATCCACGCCCGGAACCGTCTCCAGACTGCGCTTGATCTCTTCCAGCGGAATTCCTTCAACCAGCGCTGCAGAGATTGCTGCCATTGCATTGTATACATTGAATTTGCCTACCATGCGCAAGCGAATATCTGTGCTGCCTGCAAATGTATCCACGTGGAAAGAAGTTCCCTGAGACGTGATTGAGATTTGGGATGCGCGTACATCCGCCTTTTCACCCATGCCATATGTAATCACTTCAGCCGCAGTCACAGAGATGAAATAATCCGCTGCCGGGTCATCTGCATTGATAACAGCGAATTTACGCTGTGAGACATCTTCCGTATAACCGTTACCCAGACGTGCAAAGAATAATCCTTTGGCCCCGCGATATTCCTCCATGGAATGGTGGTAGTCCAAATGATCTTGCGTCAGGTTAGTGAATACCGCAGTACGGAAATTTGTTCCCTTTACTCGCCCTTGTTCCAATGCGTGAGAAGAAACTTCCATAACACAGCAGTCCGTACCCTTCTGAACCATATCATGCAGACTACGCTGCAGATCAAGCGCCTCTGGTGTTGTTCCTGACATCGGGTAGGTGCGACCGTCATACCGCATTTGAATAGTACCGATCAATCCCGTCTTGCGTCCGTAATCACTCATGATTTTTTCAATCAAATAGGTGGTCGTTGTTTTTCCGTTCGTTCCCGTTACACCAATCATATTCATTTTCTGGCTTGGCGAGTCAAAAAAGAAATCTGCCAGAACAGCCATCGCAAATCGGCTATCCTTCACCAGCAATTGTGGTACAGGCAGATCCAGCTGCCGTTCAACCACCAATGCAACTGCACCGGCATTTACAGCTTTTTCTGCATAATCATGACCATCTACCGTATGTCCCGGAAGACAGATAAACAGATCACCCGGTTTTACCTGCCGGGAATCTGTCTGAAGGTTTTGGCATTCTGTATTTGATTCGCCCACGAGGCGGGCGGTAGTCAGCATCGATGCAAATTGTTTTAAAAGCACATGAATAACCTCACTTTTCCAATTATACTTCTGTTTTAACATATGTCTGTATTTATTAATATCGTCAATACAACCCTATAATGAAACGCACCTGGATGAATTTTGTTGCGCTAGAAGCCTCAAACTACCCCTAAGCCTGTTATTCATCCTTTGTGTGATCATGTGCATCGTTCAGTACATTCCCCATATAAATGCGGATGGTTGATCCCTGTTCTACCCTCGCCCCAGGTTTAGGTGCCTGATTAATCACGTATTTACCACTGCCAGACTTCGCCAGCATAAAATTCATGTTCAGGTCTTCGTACAGATCTTCAACAGTAGCTCCTGTCAGGTCTGGGACTGTCACGATTTTGGTTTCACCATACTTGTATTCTTTGGCGACCTGATCCTTCCGAACAGGTACATTCATATAATGCAAAGCATCTTCAAGGATGTTCTGCACAATCGGGGCGGCAACTACACCTCCGAACTGTATTCCTTTGGGATTATCCACTGCGGTATAGACTACAATCTGTGGATCATCTGCCGGTGCAAATCCGATAAAGGATACGATATGCTCGGTCGAGGAATAACGTCCGTTGATAACCTTCTGGGCTGTACCTGTTTTGCCACCGACCCGGTATCCATCAATGAATGCCGGACGCCCGGTACCTTTGGCAACAACACTCTCGAGTGCTTCACGTACTTGTTTGGATGTATTCTCCGAGATCACCTGACGAACCAATTCCGGCTTGGCTTCTTCCATGACTTCTCCTGTGACCGGATGGACCCACGCTTTCGTAACATAAGGCTTGTAAAGTTTACCCCCATTGATGGCCGCTGACACAGCAGCTACTTGCTGAATGGGTGTTACCGATACACCTTGACCAAAAGCCGTCGTTGCAAGCTCGACAGGCCCCACTCTGGACAGTTTGAACAGAATTCCACTGGCTTCTCCGCTGAGGTCGATCCCTGTCTTGGTACCGAAACCAAAGTCTTTAATATAGGAGAAGAGCGATTCTTTGCCCAGCCTCTGCCCCAAAGCCACAAAGCCCGGGTTACATGAGTTCTCCACAACTTGTAGGAAGGTCTGACTTCCGTGGCCGCCCTTTTTCCAGCAACGCAGACGGGCTCCACCCACCTCAACATATCCGGGATCAAAAAATTGATCCTGTTGCAGATTGACCTTTTTCTCTTCAAGCGCTGCTGCCAAGGTAATAATCTTAAATGTGGAGCCCGGCTCGTAGGTCATCCAGATCGGTAAATTGCGATTGTATATCTCCGCGGGATATTGCTGATAATCGGCAGGTTCGTATCCCGGTCTGCTGGACATCCCCAAAATTTCACCCGTTTTCGGATTCATCGCTATGGCCAATGCTGAGTTCGCCTGGAACTTCACCATGGCCTGATCCAGTTCTCTCTCCATGATGGACTGAATGGATTTATCAATGGTCAGCTTGAGGTTAAGGCCGTCCTTCGGTTCCACATACTTCTCGGATGAGCCCGGCATTAGCCTTCCGGCCGCATCGGACAAGTAGGACACACTGCCATTCAAACCATTCAGCTTATCATCATATTTCTTCTCGACACCCGTTAAGCCCTGATTATCAATGCCCGTAAAACCAAGAATATGGGCAGCCAAATCATCATAAGGATAAAAACGTTTATTGTCCTCAGCAACAACGATACCCGGAAGCTTCAAATCACGGATGCGCTGAGCTTTCTCCATCGTAATTTTGCGGCCGCCGGGTTGTAGTCGTACAATGAGTTCTCGTTTCTTGATGGTTGCGAGCACTTTTTCTTCCGTCATCCCAAGCAATGGGGCCAGCGCTTTAGCCGTCGTTTCAGCTTCTTTCACCTGAGCCGGAATGGCCATAATGGTTGGTGTTGTCACATTATAGGCCAGAGAGGTTCCATTTCGATCCAGGATCTCCCCTCGCTTGGCTGAGTAAGGAATATTACGCCGCCAGGATTCTTCTGCTTTTGCTGACAATTCAGGGCCTTCCCCGAGCTGTACATAAGCAAGCCTGATCATCAAGGCCGAAAATAACAAAACTAAAATCATTAAACTCCATAACAACCTGCGCCGCAGATTTACGCTTGATCCCTTCACGAAAAGATCCCCCCACTCGTCCCAAAATCATGACATTCGTTCCATTCATGAATATTCAGGACAACCGGGGGTTAGAACAAGCTGTCAGAGCTCTCTAAGGAAGCGAAGCTCCGTTTGTGGCTGGATCGCCAGAGGATTCGGATTCATTGGCAGGAGCCTTGTTGTTATCTGTTTCGTCTGTTCCGTCGGTTTTAGCTTCTCCGGTCGAAGCCTCTTGTTCCTTCACTTCAGCTTCTGACGACGGATCAGAAGAGATTGGAGCCTCATCGGCTATACCTGTCACTGCAGCTTTGGCAGTTTGCAAGTTCAACTGTACAGTTCTCTGCTCACCTGCGACCTGCTCGGTTTGCTTCACGACATAGCCCTCACCCTTGACTGTAACCCCCACTTTCATGAGAGAAAGTACTTCTAGGGCATCCCGGAGAGATTCACCTGTTAGATCGGGAATCTTCATCTTGCTGCTTTCTTCCGTTAGCAGATAGATTCGTTGGCCTGGATTCATAGAGGCGCCAGCAACCGGATACTGCCGAATTACATTATCACCTTGACCAAGAGTCACATAAGCAATACCTGCGCTTAGAAGCTGGCTTCTGGCTTGTTTGGCTGTCTTGCCACTTAAGTCAGGCGCCTTGGCTTGCACGACAGAGACTTCTTTTGACTTTTTGTCAGGAGTTTTGGCTGTATCTTTGGGTATTCCCATGTATTGAAGAGTCTGGCTGACAATCTTTTTGAACACCGGGGCAGCTGCGGTTCCTCCCCCAATGTTGGTTCCATCCGGTTGGTCAATGACAACAAGTATAGCAATCTTCGGATTATTCACGGGCGCGAATCCAATAAACGATACAACGTCTTTTGACTTGCTGTATGCTCCGTTAACAACCTTTCTTGCTGTACCTGTCTTACCAGCTACACGGTAACCTTCAATATAGGCGTTACGACCGGTACCAATCGTCTGATCTGCAACCACTTGTTCCAGATAACCGCTCACCAGTTTGGAAGATTCCTTAGAAATCACCTGACGGACAACTTTAGGTTTGATGACTTCCGTTGTTCCATCATTCGGGTTCTTGATCTCCTTCACCAGATGTGGCTCCAGCAATTTGCCGCCGTTGGCAATCGCAGAGATGGCTGCGACCTGTTGAATTGGTGTTACCTGTACAAGACCGTGACCGTAAGCAGCAGTAGCAATCTCGGATTTGTAAACCAGTGGCTTGATCGGGGACGCTGCCTCATTTGGCAGATCAATACCCGTCTTTTTGCCGAAGCCAAATTCGTCTATGTAATGACGCAGACGTTCGCCGCCAAGCATGTTGTAACCCAAGTTAACAAAAGCAATGTTACTTGACCGTTTAACACCTTCGAGATACGAGATCCAACCATAGGAATGACCATTATCACTAATTGGGAAACCACCGATATACATGCGTTTGGATTCAAAACTTGCATTGGGATCGAAGAGTTTTTCTTCTACAGCCCCTGCTAGCGTAACTATTTTGAATGTACTACCTGGCTCATAGATTGATTGCGTAGCATGGTTGATAAAATTCTTTTGATCAGGTGTACTCCCATACGTATTCGGGTTAAAGGTTGGCCAGTTCGCCATCCCTAGAATCTCCATCGTGTTTGGGTCTGCGGCAATGACCGTCATGCTCAGTGGATTATACTTGGCAACGGCTTCTTTCATTGCATCCTCAATGTAGAACTGGATCGTATCATCGATGGTCAGCGTAAGGTTCTTACCGTTCTGAGGTGGCAGATAGTTATCCTGTGAATCCGGAAGTTTAATGCCTTTGGCATCCTTCTGATAATTCAGATATCCGTCTGTACCTGTCAGTGCTTCATCATATGAGACTTCAAGTCCATTGACAGCTTTCCCATCACGGCTCATGTATCCCAAGAGGTGAGAAGCAAGGGTTTCTTCAGGGTAAAAACGCTTCGACTCCTGAGCCATCACAATTGCATTACGCGCCTTATATTCATCTTGCAGTTCTTCACGCAACTCGTTGACTTGTGCCGCAAGTTCAGGACTTATTTTATAACCTTCACTGCGTACTTCACGTTGCTGAAAAAACTTACCCTTTGCATTTTTGGCTGTGACCAAAGCACGCATCTCACTCTCATTTTTCCCTAAAAGGGTAGAGAGTTTCTCCGTGACAACATCCTGAATTCCAAGTTCATTAATTAATAACGGATTAACAGAAACCGTATACGCAGGGGCATCGGTAGCCAAAATATTACCATTTCGATCCGTAATCGTTCCACGTGCAGCCTTAATCGTCTGTTCCCGCTCTACCAAACCGGCTGCCCGTTTCTGCCATTCACCGCCATTCACAACCTGAATAAAAAAGATTCGGGTTACGAGTACAAGAAAAAAGAGGGTAATACATCCCCCTATAAGCAACGTGCGCATCTTTATTCTTTTTATCATCGGAACACCTCTTTACTTACTGCTTGCTGTATTCGAGGACGACTCAGTGCCAGTTGATTTCGTACTTGTTGAGCGAGGTACATAAATGACATCCTTACCGGAAGCTTCAACGTAACCAAGTTGTTTTGCATTTTCGATGACCTGGTTGTTCAATGTTTCTTTTTCCACTTGCAGGTCTGCAATCGTCTTTTCATACACCTTGATATCCGAAATAGTAGACTGCGCCTGCTTGTTCAGATCATAGATATGAGCATAACGAGACATCAAGGCTCCTCCAACAAGGATAACTGCAACCAGGGTAATCAGATACAAAATCTTCTCGCGTGCCGGAAGACCCGTACGACGGGTCACCACTTTGGTGGTTTCTTTGTATCGTTGCTGGGTCACACGTTCCTGGGACGCTTTTTCTTTTACAGCGAGATTACCACGTGTATATGCCATACTCCGATTCTCTCCTCCACTCTTGATCTACAATTTCTCGGCTACGCGCAGCTTGGCTGAACGAGCACGTGAATTTTTGGTCAATTCCGTTTCCGTTGGAATCAACGGTTTTCTGTTAACTAAACGCAGGGTCCCCTTGCCGCCGCATACACACAACGGAAAATCGGGTGGACATGTACATTTTTCCAGATAACTGCTGAAAATCTGTTTACATATCCGATCCTCAAGGGAGTGGAAGGTAATAACAGATACACGTCCTCCTGGTGCCAGACAACGAACAGCCTGATGCAAGCCTTCTTCAAAGGCACCCAACTCATCGTTGACGGCAATGCGTAATGCCTGGAAGCTGCGTTTGGCAGGATGTCCACCAGTACGTCGAGCTGCCGCCGGGATGCCTTCCTTGATCAGTTCCACGAGTTCACCTGTCGTCTCAATGGTAGACTGCGCTCGTTTTCCGACGATAACACGGGCAATTCTTCTCGAAAACTTCTCTTCACCATAGCGATACAAAATTCGAGCAATCTCTTCTTCTGGCCACTCATTCACAATCTCTTTGGCCGTCAGCATTGCATCCTGGTCCATTCGCATATCGAGCGGAGCATCGTGATTGTAACTGAATCCACGTTCTCCTTCATCAAATTGCGGGGATGACACACCCAAGTCGTACAAAATACCGTCGACCTGTGGTGCACCATCCTTCATTGGTACATCCAGTTCCTTGAGTACCTGTTCCAGATCTCGAAAATTGGTTTTCACCAATGTTACACGTTCTCCATAAGCTGCGAGCTTCTCGCGAGCATTATCCAAAGCCCAATCATCCTGATCAAGTGCGATCAGACGTCCCCCTGGACCGAGCTTGGAAGCAATCACGGAGCTATGTCCGCCACCGCCTAAAGTGCAGTCCACGTATATACCGTCCTGCTTGATGTTTAATCCCTCTGTTGCCTCTTCTTTGAGTACGGTTATGTGGTGAAACAACCTGCACCCCTCCTGACTTTATAAATCAAAATTAAAATCGACCAGCTTTTCGGCAATGTCGTTGAATGCTTCTTCGGATTGATTGAAATAACTCTCCCATATGCCTTTGCTCCAAATCTCCACCCGGTTCGACACGCCAAGAACAACACAATCCTTGTCCAGCTTGGCATACTCTCTTAAATTGCCCGGCAGATTTACCCTGCCCTGTTTGTCCAGTTCACATTCGGTTGCACCCGAGAAAAAAAACCGGGTAAACGCACGTGCATCAGATTTCATCAATGGCAGTGCTTTGAGCTTCTGTTCCATGACCCCCCACTCCTCCATGGGGTACACGAAAAGACACTGGTCCAAACCCCGTGTGACAACGAAAGACGGTCCCAGAGATTCGCGGAATTTAGCCGGAATGATAACCCGACCCTTATCATCAATGCTATGTTGGAACTCCCCCATAAACATTGGCCCACTCACTCCTCACCCGTTTCTCCCACTTTGCCCCACTTTCCACCACCTAAGCATAATAGATTCGCACAAAAAAATCAAAACCCTTCTTGCATGACTTGATTTTTTAATTTTTCAGCATAAAAAAACGTCCTTGATCCTGTCACTCAGGATCAAAGACGCTTCCCTTAAACGGGCAATCGTATGTCTACCCGCACATGAGCCATATCATCAATAAACCATTCTATACCTATTGAATCATTTCATCAGCTTGTAATTATTGGATAGTGCTTAAAATTTCCAGCTATCCAGGTATTTCTCTTGCTCAGCTGACAAGGAGTCGATGCCAATATTCAGGCTTTCAAGTTTATAGCTAGCAACCTGTTGGTCGATATCATAAGGTACATTAACAACGTTTTTACCCAAGTTTTCATAATTCTCACTTACATAACGCAGACCAAGTGCCTGTAGGGCAAACGTCGTATCCATGATTTCGGCGGGGTGACCATCTGCTGCACCCAGGTTTACAAGACGACCTTCTGCAAGAAGGTACATTTTACGACCGTCTTTGAAACGATATTCCTCAATATTGCGACGAACTGTGCGAATCGATTCGGAACGTTTAGCCAGTTCAGGTTTATTCACTTCAACATCAAAGTGACCTGCATTACTCAGGATCGCTCCGTCCTTCATCACATCGTAATGCTCACCTGTGATAACATCCTTATTGCCTGTAACTGCGATAAAGAAATCGCCCAATTTGGCGGCTTCCACCATCGTCATGACCCGGAAACCGTCCATGTGTGCTTCTACCGCTTTGATTGGATCGATCTCGGTTACGATCACATTTGCACCAAGACCTTTGGCGCGCATCGCTACACCTTTACCACACCAGCCATAACCTGCTACCACTACGTTTTTACCAGCGATAACCAAGTTAGTTGTACGAATAATCCCGTCGAATGCAGATTGTCCAGTACCGTAGCGATTGTCAAACAGATACTTGCAGTATGCGTCATTAACCGCAACCATCGGAAACTTCAATTGGCCTTCTTTCGCCAATGCTTTCAAACGGATAATACCCGTTGTCGTTTCTTCTGCTCCTCCGCGAATGGTTGCTGCGAGGTCAGGGCGCTCGGATGCAATAATGGTTGCAAAATCTCCACCATCATCAATAATGAGATCAGGCTTCACCTCAAGCGCACGAAGTTGCAGTGATTTGAATTCCGCAGGCTCCGGATTGTACTTCGCATACACCGTAACCCCGTCTTCCACCAATGCTGCGCAAACATCATCTTGTGTAGACAAGGGATTGCTATGCGTAATTGTTACTTCTGCACCACCCGCTTGGATCACTTTTGCCAAGTAAGCTGTTTTCGCTTCCAGATGAAGACAGATGGCAACCTTCAAACCTTTGAAGGGCAGATCCTGTTCGAACTGGCGACGAATGCGGTTTAGTACCGGCATATGCGCTTCTACCCAATCAATTTTCAGGTGACCCTCTGAAGCGAGTCCCATATCTTTAACAATACTGTTTTGCAATGCAGGTGTAGTCATTTCATATCCTCCTCGTTTATGTGTTTCTTCTATTATAAAGGGCTCTATAGTGCAATAACCTTGTGCTCTCCAAGGAATTCACTTGAGGCCTTAATCAGTTCATCGATCCACTCGGTGCCATAACGATTCAGGTAAAAGAGTGCATTATGTACTCGTTCCTGTGGTTTGCCCGTTGGGAATAAGGAGTTCTGAATGCCGTTCCAGTGCCTTAGACTCACATTGTGTTTATCTTCGATAGCTTTGTGAGTCTGCTGTTTCAGATACTGCATTTGCTCGTTGATTTTACTCAAATTGGTGTCGCCAATTCGTTCCAGCCCCGGATGAATCTCCGCGATCTCATCTAGCAACGGTCCATACAGATCAAGAAACGCCTCCTGAACCTTGTCAAACTGTTCATCTACCTGGAACGTCTCCTGCTGTGCAAGCCACTGCTCCTTCTTTTCTTCCATATGATATTGAACATCCTGAAAAGAAAGTCCATATTGTTTCATATGTTTGTGATGAATATCTTCCATAATGGTGAAAGACAACCGCGGCAACAAAATGGGCATTTGCAGGCCGAACTGACGGAATGCTTCCCGAGTCAAACCCCAATATGCAATTTCACCTTGCCCCAAAATAACAGCGGCTACAGGCAACACGGAATCTTGCATTAATGGTCGTGTCAATACGTTGTTACTGAAGCGCTCCGGATGTTCTCCCAGTTCCTGAAGCAGACGTTCCTCTGTGAAAGAAACCAAACCTTTGCGATCACTATATAAACCGTCCTTCAACAACAAGAGTAGACGCGTACCTTCATGAATGTAGAACAGATTGGCTCCATCCTCCGCTACTTCGGCAGGCATAGCATAACCAGCTTGTTGTACCAGCGAAGCACCTTGTGTGTATGCGCTGCGCAGCACTTCATTTTTTCGTATCAACCGCTCAAACACGGGCTGTTCCAACCTGCGTAAATCTGGATCCGATGCATCCATTAGAACAAGTCCACTACTGGCAAACAAGGCAGATATCATGCGGGCAAATGCATCACTCAGATTTGAACTGGATTGATGGATCTCTGAGATGCATTTCATCAGTCCTGGTTTATGTATCGTATCAGGTAAAAGATGTTCCACCTGTTCGAGTACATTCACCCACTGCTGCGAATCCACATGAACATTACTCACAGAATCCCTTCCTGCGAATCGTCCTTGTAACTTAACCTTCTTCATGTCTCCCTGATGATCAGGTAGATATGTGTGGTTA
This sequence comes from Paenibacillus sp. FSL M7-1414, assembly GCF_038003195.1. NCBI lineage: Bacteria > Bacillati > Bacillota > Bacilli > Caryophanales > Paenibacillaceae > Paenibacillus > Paenibacillus sp. FSL M7-1414. The sequence continues at coordinate 4,781,969 of NZ_JBBOOS010000001.1, forward strand.
ACCTCATCCCAGTCATGGTCTTCACCGGCAATCCAAAATACTGGGACTACCGGGCGTTGAAGTCTTTCTTCCGCTTCACGCGCAGCTGCCACTACGCTAGCGGCTTTGTATATGACGAACAGTGGTCCGGTGAGCAGACCGCTCTGCTGTCCTCCTGTAACCACTAGTGCATCTTGTTCTGCAAGACGTGTGATGGACGTATGAACCTCTCCATGGTCGTTCACCCGCTTATTATATATACGTAAATACTCTGCCAGATCACGACGATCAATACGTGTGTTTTCCGATTGGTCCAGCCACTCGGCACGCGCCTGAAGTCCTGATTCCCAGCGAATGTCATACTCGTAAAGGCCACGCGCAGCATCTCTTGAACAGATATAATCTTCTGCAAGTCTTGATCCGCTGCGGAGTGCCTCGGTAATACCGTTCATGAGGTCTGCCTCCTATTCTGCTTCAAAGAGCCTTTCTTGATTGTACCGAATTCAAGGCCGCTTCGTCAAAAGAAAGTGATTAAAATACGAAAAAAACCGCCGAACGAGTCGGCGGCATTTAATACATCAATAATAGCATATCGCATTAATATTCCTATTATACGTAAGGTTCTGCAACCCAGTGACCTTTGGAAACCTCAATCAATTGAGCATTTTCCAAGTTGTACGGGTCATTTGCAGGACCACCTGATCCATTTTGAATCGGGCTCATATGCTCTTCCGGCAGCAAGATGCGACGTTTGTTCGCTTCCACTTCCGGATCAGGTACAGGGATTGCTGAGAGCAATGTTTTGGTATAAGGGTGGATAGGGTTCGCATACAGTTCTTCACTTTCTGCGAGCTCAACCACTTTACCCATGTACATTACAGCGACACGGTCACTGATATGTTTAACCATCGACAAGTCATGCGCGATAAACAGGTAAGTCAAGCCGAGACGTTGCTGAAGTTCTTCAAGCAATTTAACGACCTGTGCTTGAATGGATACATCCAGTGCAGACAATGGCTCATCACAGATGATGAATTTAGGGTCTACAGCAAGTGCACGCGCAATCCCGATCCGTTGTCTTTGACCACCGGAGAATTCATGTGGATAACGAAGAGCATGACTTGGATTCAAACCTACCAGATCAAGCAATTCCTCCACTCGTCTCTTGCGCTCTTTAGTGCTGGAAGCCAGACCATGAATATCGAGGGACTCCCCGATAATATCCATAACATTGAAACGCGGGTTAAGAGATGCATATGGATCTTGGAAGATCATCTGCATATCTTTACGCATTTCTTTCATTTTGCGCGGGGACAACTTGTAGATATCCGTTCCGTTGAAGTTAACATTTCCGCCAGTTGGCTCATAAAGACGCAGAATGGTACGACCTGTTGTGGATTTACCACAGCCAGACTCGCCTACAACGCCAAGCGTTTCACCTTCAAAGATATCAAAGCTTACGTCATTGACCGCTTTGAGAATGTTACCTTTACCCAAATTAAAGTACTGTTTCAAGTTTTTCACTTGTACCAGAGGCTTATTGCTGCCTTTGATAATACCAGCCGGAGCTGGTTTTTCCTTTTTGGGCTCGTCCAGACGAGGCAAAGCATTCAGCAATTTAATGGTGTATGGATGTTGAGGGTTACTAAAGATTTCTGCAGTTGTTCCTGTTTCAACAACTTCGCCTTCCTTCATAACAACGACACGGTCACACATACCCGCTACGACACCAAGGTCATGCGTAATCAGCATGATCGATGTTCCCAGCTTTTGCTGCATGTCTTTCATGACATCCAGAATTTGAGCCTGAATTGTAACGTCAAGTGCAGTTGTCGGTTCATCCGCAATCAGAAGGGATGGACGACATGCAAGCGCGATCGCAATCATGGCACGCTGACGCATACCACCAGAGAATTGGTGAGGATAATGATTCATGCGAATAGCCGCATTTTTAATACCTACAAGTTCAAGCATCTCCAAAGCCGCTTTATTCGCCGCTTGTTTGGACATGTTCTGATGCTTGCGCAATACTTCAGTAATTTGTTTACCAATTTTAATGGTAGGATTCAATGAAGTCATTGGATCTTGGAAGATCATACCGATATCTTTACCACGAATCGCTTCCATTTGTTTGTCTGTCTTATTCAGCAGGTCTTGCCCGTGAAAAGTAATTTCTCCGCTTTTGACCTTCGAAGGCGGGGAGGGAATCAATTTCATGATGGTTTGGGCGGTAACACTCTTACCACTACCCGATTCACCTACGATCCCCAGCGTCTCTCCTTTGCCAAGTTCAAAACTCACATGTTTAACGGCATCAAATTCACCAGAACGTGTTGAGAACGACACACTCAGGTCTTTGACAGTTAAAATCGGCTCCATAATCCCACCTCCTGTTTCTATTTACGTAATTTCGGATCGAGTGCGTCACGCAGACCGTCTCCGAGCAAGTTAAATGCAAGCATTGTAAGAACCATCAGACCTGCTGGGAACCACATCCGCCACGGGAATAGCGTCCAGCCTGTAAGTGCATCATTGATCATAGAACCAAGTGAAGATCTTGGTGCTGATACACCCAATCCAAGGAAGCTCAGGAACGCTTCAGCAAAGATTGCATTTGGAATGGACAACGTCAATGTTACAAGAATCGGTCCTATTGCATTGGGCAACAAATGACGGAACAATTGACGCCCTGTGCTTGCTCCCATGGACCTTGCTGCAAGAATAAAGTCTCTGTTTTTGAGTTGCATAATTTCACCACGCACAATCCATGACATGCTGATCCAGCCTGTGATGGTGAGGGCAATGATAATCGTTGTCAGACTTGGTTCCAGTACAACCAGCAACAAAATTACAACAAGCATGTACGGCAAGGAGTAGAGGATTTCGGAAAACTTGTTCATAATTCCATCTACACGTCCACCATAGAAACCCATGATCGCTCCATAAATAACCCCGATAACAAGGTCAATCAAGGCTGCGGCCAAACCTACAGTAAGGGATACACGTGCTCCTACCCAAGTTCTTACCCACACGTCGCGACCAAGCTCGTCCGTACCGAACCAGTGCTCCGCACTCGGTGCTGCATTGGCATTCAACAAATCATTGGAATAATAATTATAACTTGTAAACAAAGAAGTTGGACCAATCAAAGAGAAAATCACGACAAGAACTAACACGCTCAGACTGATCATTGCAGCCTTATTGGTTGCAAGTCTGTACATGGCATCTTTAAAAAGGGATACACTTTCTTGCGGTTTAACCGCTGCCTGACTAGTCAGGTTCGTGTTCGCCGTTTCATTCTTTTTATTATTCGTGCCAGACAACGTTATGCCCCCTTCCGGCTTTCCAGCTTAATTCTAGGATCAATCAGCACGTAAGCGATATCCGTAAAGAAACGAGCCAACATCAGGAGGATACCATAGAAAATCGTGATCCCCATGATCATAGTGTAATCACGGTTTGTGATACTCTCTACGAATACTTTACCAATTCCCCCGATGTTAAAGATCTGTTCAATTACAACGGAACCTGTGATGATATTCGCTGTCATTGGACCAACATAAGTTACTACTGGTAGAATACCGTTTCTTACAACGTGTTTAAACATAATTGCAGGCCATTTCAGACCTTTGGCTTTAGCTGTTTTGATATAATCTGCATGTAAGACTTCAAGCATGCTCGAACGCGTCAAACGAGCGATAAAAGCAATCGGAGATGCAGATAGCGCTGCAACCGGAAGAACATAATCCAATGGACCATCAAAGCCCATAACGTTAAACCAGCCTAATTTAGTAGCAAAGAGATACTGCAATAGTGACGCAAGCAAGAAGCTCGGAACAGCTATCCCAATGACAGCCAGGATCATCGTGATATCATCAATGAGTTTACGATGGTAAACTGCAGCAATAAGGCCCAGCAGAACACCAACGATAATGGAGATAACAATTGCAAACACTCCAAGCTTCAGCGAAGCGGTGAATGTTTCGCCGATCATTCCGGCTACATCTCGATTGAGATATTTCATTGAGACTCCGAAATCTCCCTTAATGATTCCACCCATATACTTCAGGTATTGTTCATACATCGGTTTGTCCAATCCATACTTCTGTTCCAGCAAGACCCGAATTTCAGGCGATACTTTTTTCTCAGATGTAAAAGGGTCACCCGGAATAGCCTTCATCAGGAAGAAGGTTGCAGATGCGAGTATGAAAAGCGATAGCAGCATAAATAATAGTTTTTTCAACACATACTTAACCAACCCTTGCACACCTCCACAAACAATATTTTGTATACAAATCGATTGTAGAATTAGACAGAAATAAAGTCCAATCCATTTATCGGAAATTTCAAGAATTATAAGGAAAATCGGTGCACATACAAAAAATCGGGATATATATGGAATTCCACATATATATCCCGAAGTATTCATATTAGACTTCAGAACAACTTATTTCTCTTCCAGATATGCACGAGTGTAGTCAATAGCTCCACTGAAATCAAGTTGTACACCTTTCAGGTAAGGCTTAGTCAAAGATACGTTAGTGTAATAATAGATTGGCATAACGCCCATTTCATCTTGAATCAGGATTTTCTCAGCGTCAGCAAATGCAGCCATACGTGCAGCTGGATCAGCAGATTTTACAGTTTCTTTAACATCTTTGTCATACTGTTCGTTGCTGAATTTGGAATCATTGTTTGTGTTTCCAGTAGTCCACATTTCCAAGAAGTTGTATGGATCGTTGTAGTCAGCAGACCAACCTGCACGAGCTACTTGGAAGTTTTGGTTTTGACGGTTCTCAAGGAATACGCCCCACTCTTGGTTTTCTGTTTTTACATCAACACCAAGATTTTGTTTCCACATGTCAGCAACCGCCAAAGCGATTTTCGCGTGACCATCACTAGTGTTGTAGATCAACGTAACAGCTGGCAATGTTGTGTAACCTTCTTCTTTCATACCTTCAGCAAGCAATGCTTTAGCTTCTTCAACATTTTCTGTGAAGTAGTCGTCTTTGTGCTCATCACGGAATTCGCCGTTTTCACCACGGATACCTGGAGGTACAAAGCCGAATGCTGGAATTTGTCCACCTTGTGTAACTTTGTCAACAATCAGTTGACGCTGAATTGCCATTGCAAATGCTTTACGGATTTTTACGTTATTAAATGGTGCTTCGTTTACGTTGAACTGATAGTAGTACGTACTTGCAATACCAGTAGCTTTGAACTCGTCCGGCAATTCCGCTTTTACAGAAGGAATTTGGTCGGATGGAATTTCACCGTTAGGTGCACCAGTGTAGTCCAATTGTCCTGATTTGTAAGCTTGCAGTTCGGAAGCACTGCTGTTTGTCAGAGACATATCGATTTGAGCCAATTTAATATCGGCAGCTGCATGGTAACCATCGTTTTTCTTCACAACAATTTTTTGACCTTTAGAGTATTGATCCATTACAAATGGTCCGTTAACGATCATGTTTTTGTAGTCTGTGAAGAATTTGTCATTGGTGTCAGCAGATGCATGTACTGGGTAGTACGTGTAGAATGCTGTCAGACCCAAGAAGTAAGGTGTTGGGTTTTCCAAAGTTACTTCCAATGTGTGCTCATCAGTAGCTTTAACGCCTACTTGTGAGAAATCTGTGACTTTAGTACCTTTGTATGTTTCATCTTTGCTGAGGTTGTAACCTTCAGCACCTTTGATGTAGTACAATTGGTATGCATATGGAGAAGCTGTTTCCGGTTTCAAAGCACGTTCCCAAGAACGAACAAAGTCTTCGGCAGTGATTGCATCACCGTTGCTCCATTTAGCTTCCGGGTTCAGGTTGAAAACATATTTCAAACCATCTTCGGAAATTTTCCAGTCTTTAGCTACGCCTGCTTGTTCTTTACCATCAGCATCAATGCGTACAAGACCTTCGTACAAGAATTTCAGAACTGTGTTGGTTTGGCTGTCTTTTGCTTGAGCCGGGTCCAACGTAGGAGGTTCAGCTGACAGGTTGATTTTCAGAATTTGATCTTTTGCAAGACCATTTCCTTCGTTTGCAGAACCAGTATCGGTGTTACCTGTGCCTTCGTTTTTCGATCCGCACGCTGCAAGTACGGTACCGAACGCCAAAATCAGCGTCAAAAGGACTAATAGACTTTTCCTTTTCATCTAACACGTTCCCCCTAAATTGATATGGTTTATATGTTTATAGATTATACAACCACCGGTCAAAAAAATCTACATTACTTTTTCAGAAAGTAATGTTTTTTTCAGTTTTCGACAAAATCGACACATTTTTTGCCTCTTTTGCGTTATGTAACCTCACATCTGTTTCATGAAGTATCTAAATAATCCAAATAAAGTAAACAAAACATACCCGAAACTCATAATGATGAAGGCCATGCGCCATACGGCCCGGAACATTCTCCCCCCATCGACCTTCCCCTTTAGTCGATTTTGCGCACCTCCGATAAATCCAAGTGCTAGTAGTATGAGTAATAGTGTCAGATAAAAACCAAAATTCGAATCAAATGTTAAGTTGAATAACGCCGATACTGAAAAAACAAGAAAAAAAGTGGTTACATCCATTGCCATCCGCATGGCGTTCCGTTTGTCTTTTTTCCATACGTACATGCCCCAATAGACAAGAAAGAACGGAAAAAAGGGCAATATGCTCAACACAATAAAAAGTCCCATTAATTCACTCCTTCCGGTTGCATTCCTTCAATCAGATGAAGCAGTATTTCATGTGTAGGTGCAACAAGGTCCAACTTCTGTGCCATCTTTACAATATGACCGTTAATTGACCTTACTTCTGTACCACGTCCAGCGAGAACATCTGCAAGCATGGAGGAAGTATTCGTGGCAGTAGAACGGCAGACCGATATCAGTTGATCCCACATATCCTGATCCAAACATATTCCACTTGCAGAGTAGATTAACAATACTTCATCATATAACTGCCGCATTAGCCTCTTTCGTTCTTCCTTGACGATCAATTCTCCATTAGGGATTCGCCATAGTGCCGTGAGCGGGTTAATGACTGAATTAATCAATAGTTTCCTGTATATCAGCTTATCGATTTCATTCGACACTGTACAGTCAAATCCTGCCTGCTGCAACGATCCCGACAGAGTAAATGTTCTCTTCTCCTCTATAGAGGTAGAAGCTCCTATATGTATGTTGTATCTCCCCAGACTGGTTTCACCTGTACCTGCACGAGTCACCTGACTTTGTGTTCGCTTCGCACCTTCTGTTGTAACCGCACTACAGAGAAGCGACTTTGGCAAAGCTGCTTGAAGTTTTGTAAGATGGCCCATCCCATTCTGAAAACAAGCGACATTCAGCACATGATCTTGTAATGGACTAATCTCATCAATGAAATCATCCATGCTTGTCTGCTTAACCATGAGCAGTAACCATTCTCCTGGTGTGTTCTTCCATGTGTCAGTCAGCTTACTTATTGGTTTCGCCTGTATTTGATCCGGTAGAATATGTATCTCTTCGTCTTGTTCCACAATGGTTACTCCATTATGGCTGAGGAGGTCTGCCTGAGCTGTTGTTCTGGTCCAAAATCTGACCTGGTTACCTGACGCCAGCAGTTTCCCGCCATACAAAAGACCAAGTGCCCCCGCTCCTACGATGTCAATGATCATATGATGCACTCCTCTCCGCTTCAGTAGTTTCTCTTCTATTATCTATAATAGAACAAAAACACCAAACTAAAAACCCGTCATACCTGCCGTTGTGTAACGGAGGTGTGGCGGGTTCATACCTGACTTTCACAAATCAAACGTCTGAATTTGTTATTCAATTCGTTCCAGATTCCCGTTGGCATCCATCTTGAAACGTGTCTTAAGTTCCTCTTCTTCTTCGGACAAAAATGCGAGTCTGCGAGCCCGATCCATAATCTGAATCAAAGCTTTGTAGTCGTCATTCACCACACGGTAATCCGTCTGTACTTCATTCACTTCCTTGGAGAGACGGTCATTCTCAAGACGTAGTTCAAGCAATTCATCTTCTTTCTCCCGAAGCTCCTTCTCCAGCATCTTGAGTTGACGATTACTCTCCTGCACCGTTCCCTTCCATTGTCGCAGGAAGCGGATTACTGCATCCATCGATAATGAATCGTCTGAGATCCCATCTGATTTGTACAGATGTTCTTCAGTGTCCAGTGTAGACAGTGCTGCAACCTGCGGTCCGAGCATAGCTGGTTGCTTTCTGAGATAACTTCGTTTTTGTCGTTGTGCCTTGGCGTTACTGATGGCAGAATCATACTTTTTACGTACACAACTGTTCCAGCGAAAACCGCATGCGGCAGATGTTCTGCCTATTTTTTCGCCCACCTCTTCAAAAGCGGCCAATTGTGTACTGCCTTCCCGAATATGACGCAAAGTAACCTCAGCCAATATCAAATCGTCCTCTGTACTCCAAGCATCCTGTCTCACTGCAGTCATGCTATAATACCCTCCTAACAACATCCTAAAATAACCGTCCGCATTACCGGAAGCCCGGTATGTGAATTAGGTATAAAAGCTGCTTCATTCATTCTTATGCCTCTCATAGAGTTCATAGAATTGATTTCATACTAAAATGTATTTCCACATTCAGGCTTGCTCATACGTGACATACGTAAAACATATCCCTCTATACTTACTTTGAGCAAAAAAAGAATTCGCTTTCATATCCAAATTTGTTTACACGTTTTTCCTTTCCCGGTATAATGTTGTGTAGACAATCTATGAACGTACTTAGGAGAGGAGGATTTACCGTGGCACGCATGTTTCGGGTACTCGGGTTCTTCACGCTTGCAATTGGCCTGATGGCTTTTGCGGGAGATCTGGTCGAAATGGCTTTGCTTTTTTTCCTGCAGACTGCGTTTTTTGTCATTTTGGGATACTTGAAATTTACCGAGCGAACGTACATATTGCTCTTCTGGGGTTATATGATCGTAACATTCACGGGGTTCAGCTACTGGACCGTATTCGAAATGGGTTTGCCGCTCTAATCCACCTGCAGCATCAAAGTGATCCGATATCTGTCGGGTTGCTTTTTTGTTGTGTTCAGATTAAATGAATGTTCATGGTGTTATGTAACCACTAAGGATATTTCACGTATTTGTTTCATATATTGTCTGGAAGACAACAAGCCTGTACGATTGTCATTTAAGAAGTGGAAAGGAGAATGGATCGGTGAAACGTCAACACGGCATTTCCGCCTTTATATTATGCATCATTTTATTCCTCCAGCTACCTTTAGCCTATGCCTATGGAGAGTCTTCAGCTGAGGATACACGTGAGATATTACAAAAAAGTCTATCCATCGTTGAAATCGATCATGAAATCGAACGCATCACCGAAAGGCAGAAGCAGCTGGGTCAACAACACGAGACATTATCCGTCCAGCTGCAGGAACAGGAAGAGCAGATACATATTCAGCAAGATCGGGCCGGAGCTGTAGTGAGGTCCTACTACACAGGAGAACGCGACAGCCTCCTCATGACGGTCCTGGGAGCCAGATCATTCAAAGACCTGTTTGTACTGTATGATTATTACCAGATTATTATCGGACGGGATCAGGCTGTGCTGGACAAGTATCAGGACCGTTATCGCAATCTGCAACAGACTTCTACTCAGATTCGTCAGACTACAACAGAATTAACCGAAATGAAGACTAATCTTCAAAACCAGCGGGAACGTGTAGTCGCCTTGCAAAAAGAAGTGGATGCCCAAATAGCCACCAGCGGAGATGCGGCAGCGATTCAGAAACTGATGGATGAATTAACCCTTTATTGGGAGAATATAGGCATCTATGAGGTGAAACGATATTTCAAAGCATTGGCATCTGCCATGCAGAACCTGCCTGATTTTATCCAAAAACAAAACGGAGGAATATCCACGACTGGAACAACGTATACGATTCGAATTGGACAGGATGAGCTTAATGCATTTCTACGTTCCCAAAATCCAATCTTTGAAGACTTTGCCTTTCAGTTTAACCAGGATAAGATTATAGCTTCCGGTCAGCGGGATCAGTTGCAATTAAGCATTGAAGGACATTATACGGTAGAAAATGAACCTCAAAACTCCATTCGTTTTCATGTGGACAAACTTGTATTCAACCAGCTTGAATTACCAGACACCACACGCCGAATGCTGGAAAAAGAATTTGACCTTGGGTTCTATCCACAGAAAATCCTCTCGTTTGTGAAAGCAACCGATGTTTCAACAAGTGAAGGCATACTGGAAGTAAAACTAGCTATATCCTTTTAAAGAGGTTGAACACGAACTTAAAGTTAATTCGTCGTTCTAATACTGTCTACGTATTGATTCGCTGTAATTTCACCCTTTAAGAATTGTTGTACTTTTTTATGAAAACGAGTTATTAGAGCATGACTTTCGGTCGTTGCAGCAGGGACATCTTGGGTGGTCGGGAACCAGGATTGTCCCTTTGTCATTTCATAACGTCCAATGAGTTTCTCAGACTCCATATCCAGTTCCTGTTGCTTTGCGGGCAACCGGTTAACCTGCTGGTACCATTTCAGCTGTGTCGTAGCGGACGTCATTCCTTCAATCCATCTACTGGCCTCCTCAGCCTCAACCGAACCCGCAGTAATGACAAGACTTCTGGAGTTTACGGTTTCCAAGGTTTCGAAAGAAATCCGCTCCAAAGAATCTTTATCCACTGTACTCGCTTGATCCGCATTCAATAATTGAGATAACAATGATACAACCATCGGGGTGTCGTTTTGGTCAGCAGTTGGTGAGAAATCTGGATTGGTAGACTCAAGCCTAATAAGGGGCTGAATCTGATTCATCAACTGAATCCCCTGCTGAAGATCCCCCATTTGCGAATCTATTTGTGTTCGTTTAACTTGATCGGGTGCCATTCTCGGTTCCAAATGATTCAGCCACGCATTTGTCCCGTACATATCATTGATGTTCATTGTAATTAAAGGGATGCCTTCTGCAATGGCTTGTTGAGTAAGTTTGACCCACTGATCTTTATTGCGAGGTAATGACTCCAGACCAGCTCTCTTCAGAAATGAAGATTGTGCAGCCAGAATGTACGGATCAAAATCAAAAGGCATTCCCCACTGATAACCATTCCACTCTGTCATTCCCCGTAACCCAACTACCGTATCTCCTAGCGACTTCGATAATGTGGTTCCGTTTAACGGATACAGGTACCCTTTTTGGGCATAGTATTGCACTTCCTCACTATCAAGCAGAACAACATCCCCGTTCTCTCCTAGTGAAAATTCAAGATCCAAAACATGCTTATATGTATCCGGCTTCTCATTCCGAAGATTAATCTCTACCAGCTGGGAGGCAGCAACTTCTTTGGATATCTTTTGAAAGGCTTGAAACTCTTCATCCGACATGGCCACTACAATCTCCAGCGGAGCTTGAGCATCTTCATTACGGGACGAAGACCCAGGAAAAGCATCCTTTTCCTGATCGCGTTCCTGATTGAGCTGCGAACCTCTAAAGTCAAAACTCGGTGACAAGATCGTTAACGAAAGCAGCAATACCGCGAATAAAACAACCTGATGTCTACGCTTCATTAACTTCCCTCCCTGTTCACCTAGTTTTTTCCTGCAGCAATTATTGTAACAAATAAGTAGTACTCTTGTCCTACCCTGCCGAAAAACACTTTTTCGGATTTTTGCATAATAAGAGCATATCGAGTTCTGTGTAATAACGCTTACTTATTTTTTCAGCAAAAAAGCCGGCTCCAGGAGCCGGCTTCAATAACAACATTTTCCGGGAAATAAATCCCCTAAATTTTACAATAAATCAGCTGCAAGCTGTGCCAGCTTGGACCGTTCTCCTTTTTCGAGCATGATGTGTCCGCTGATTCCCTCTTGTTTGAACCGTTCCACGATATACGTCAGACCATTACTGGCAGAATCAAGATACGGATGGTCTATCTGTTCGGGGTCTCCCATCAAAATAATCTTACTGCCTTCACCGACCCTTGATACAATGGTCTTCACTTCGTGGCGCGACAGGTTCTGGGCTTCATCAATAATGATAAACTGTCCAGGTATCGATCTTCCACGAATATACGTTAAGGCCTCCACCTGAATACTGCCAAGCCCCATTAGGATTTTATCGATATCTCCGGCTTTTTTGGTGTCAAACAAAAACTCCAGATTATCATATATCGGCTGCATCCATGGACGAAGCTTTTCTTCCTTCTCACCGGGCAAGTAACCGATATCTTTCCCCATCGGAACGACAGGACGAGCGATCAACAGTTTTTTGTATTTATGATCATCCTCTACCTTAAGCAGACCTGCTGCAAGTGCCAGCAAGGTTTTCCCTGTTCCGGCTTTACCGGTGATAGTAACCAGCGGGATGTCATCATTCAAAAGCAGTTCCAGTGCCATGCGTTGTTGTGCGTTACGTGCGCTAATACCCCAGACATTATCATTACTGAGGAAAAGCGGCTCCAGCTTTGTTCCCTCTGTGTTCACTTTAAGCAAAGCCGATTTATTGGTTCCCATCTCATCCTTGAGAATAACAAATTCATTCGGATACAACGAATAAGACAACTGTAACGGTTTGATTGGTAAAAAACGATATGTGTAAAACTCATCAATCACTGACGGATGAACTTTTAGGGCCGTATAACCTGGATATAACTCACTGAGTCCTGCCGTCCGATCTGATAAGTAATCCTGTGTGAACAGACCAAGTACATCCGCTTTGATACGCACAAGTACATCTTTACTGACAAGCACGACCTGACGTTCGACTACTTCCTTTTCATTCTCCTCAATCTGATAATTCAGTGCGACAGCCAAAATGCGATTATCGTTGGACACTTCACCAAACATTTCCTGAACTTTCACGAAACTCCGATGATTCAGCTCTACTTTCAGGTTACCTCCATTAGCCAAAGGTACCCCACTGTGCAAGTGACCCAGCTCTCGTAATCCATCTAACAGTCTGGATACATTACGGGCATTACGCCCAATTTCATCGGCATTTCTTTTTTTGGAGTCGATCTCCTCCAGTACAACCGCGGGAATGATTACCTCATGTTCCTCAAAGGCAAATATGGCATTGGGGTCATGCAGAAGCACGTTGGTATCCAATACAAAAATCTTTTTCATTCAATCCCCTCCAAAGCGGCGTCGTTAAAGGCATGAATAGTGTGATCTTTCAGCAGCGGCATGGACAATCATGATCCCATACATAAATGTATTCGACTAGGGCAAAATAATTGTCAACCATTCTGAAAAACTCCAAGAAAGGATGAACATTTATGAAAATATGGGTTTGCACGCTGCTTCTGATCTTTATACTTACAGGTTGCAACAGTTCCACACGCAGCGCTTCGCCGAATCAAGGTACACATGCGAAAGGTTACGGAGGAAATGTAACAACTCAGCAAGATCAAGGGAAAGGATCTCACATGCTCAATGCACAGGAAGATCGGATGAATCCTTCACGTTTGGACCGTCTCAATGAGAATACAGGTGAAGTCCATGATACCAACATTGCAGATGATGCAAAGAGTGGCCGGATGCCCAATGAAAAACGAATCAATCACCTTAAAGCCCTTGCCAAGCAAGTGGAAGGTGTTGAAGATGCGAACTGCGTCATACTCGGTAATACAGCCGTAGTTGGCATCGATGTTGATGGTGAACTGGAACGTGCTCGGGTGGGTACCATTAAGTACGCTGTTGCCGAAGCACTTCGCAAAGACCCCGAAGGTATAGATTCCATCGTTACTGCTGATGCAGATGTCACAGAACGAATTAAAGAGATTGGTGAACATATTCGTCAAGGGCACCCAATCTCCGGTTTTGCTTCAGAACTCGCTGACATGGTGGGACGAATTATCCCTCAACTCCCGAAAGACGTCAAAGTTCGTCAAAATCCCGATGAACACGTGAATCAAAAACAACAAATGCAGCAGCTGCATTCATCGGACAAAAGACAACAAAAAGCCCAGTGATCTCTCACTAGGCTTTTTTCATGGCAGCAAAAACCTGCTCATCTAATTTCTCAGCAGCACGCTGATCATATATTTTGACATATTGAGGCACAGAGGACAATTGAGCGCCGTAAAACAGAGCATTCCTCACCGCTTCAATTGTAATGTCGAAACAGCACATATTAAATGGAACGTCCTGCAGCGGATCTTGTCGTACCGCAGCACGTCCGTTCACTGCATACACCATCTCTTCTCCAAAGACAGTAACCGTAATAAGCGGATTAGTAATCATGTTATTCACTAAACGTGAACGATGATCAATTGCTACACGAAAAGTAGAAGCATTCTCCGCATAAATCCAGGAGATGGCTGTTGAAGTCGGACCTCCGGATTCTACATCCACTGTGCTCAGAAGCACAAAGGTCTCATTCTTGAATTGCTGTAAAAGAGATTCAGTTAATTGTGTGACGGCTTCGGACATTCAACCAGCCCCCTAACCTTCTTTATGCAATTCTTGTACTTGGTTTATGTTATTATAGCATACCGATTAACGTGCTTCCAATCCCAAAAGAATGAAGGTTATTCGCCTGAAGGTGAAGCCGTTACTTTACCTGAAAGTGTATCTTGTAAAGCCTGCTTGGCATTGGCGAGTTCCGTCTCATTAATATACACATATGGACTTCTCCACTCACCGGTAACCGGAGTATAATGCACATCCGAAGTGGAAATGTTCCAATACGTCGAGATAAAGTTTTTCATTTGTTCCGATTCCACATCTGTCGTCATATTCTTGTCAACTGCACCAATTACTTTGCTGATCTTTGTAATGCCCCCAAGAGATTTCATCTGATCCAGCATGGAGTTCAGCACTTGGTTTTGACGTTTGTTACGATCAAAGTCATTGGATTCATCAGTCTTTAGATTACAATTGGATTTGCGGTAACGAACAAAATCTAGTGCTGCTTTACCATCGAGATGTTGTGCGCCTGCGACCAGATTGATATCTGTACCATCGGCTGTATCTCTATAACACATATTTTTATCCACAGTCACATCCACGCCACCCACGGCATTGACAGCATCACGGAATGCCTGGAAATTCAGGACGGTTGTATAATTAATATCTACATCCAAATACTTGCCCATCATTTCTTTCATCTGATCCTCTGCATTTTTGCCAGTGGTTTTTTCCTGTGCTTTGAATCTTGGATAATAGGAATTCAGCTTGTTCGACTTGTACCCATCCAATTGAATACGTGTGTCTCGTGGTAAAGATACAATGGTTGCCGTCTTGGTCTCCGGATTCAACGAAGCCACCATAACAACATCCGAGAGATATGTGCCAGTTTCAGGACGGTTATCTGTGCCTAATAACAGCATCGTGATCGGTTTGGTTGTGGCTGACATCCCGGGAGGTACCGGTTTATCGATGCCTGTATCCACGACTTGATTGTATACCCAGTACGCATATCCACCGCCTACCACAATGGCAATAACCAATAGACTTAAAAGGATTCTGCCAAAAGCATTCATTCTCTTTTTCTTCTTAGGCTGCTCGCCCTTGCCATTCTTCGATCCAGAAGCACCGGATTGCGTCGGTGCCTGTCTCCGTGGAGGCAGTCCGTTCGAATTTGAGTTCATATCTTCAACACCTTTATCACATCTGTTTTTGTCTAAATAAAAGACAACCGCTTTCCCTAAGGAAAACGGATGGTCTGTACAAGACAGGATTTATGAGTTTCGAGCGGCAGCTTCCGCTTTTTTCTTTTGACGACCTTCAATAAAATAACGCACTCTCACTAACAACATCAAACCAACCGCGACCAACAAACATTGAATGATGGGCAGCTTGTCGATCTGAAAAATAAGAAGCATGAATGTGCCCATCGCCATCAAAATATAGAGAACGATTTCCTTACCAAGTGGCAATTTCTGACGTACCCGAAACACCTTGTTATATACGTAAGTAATCAATACAAAGATGACGATGTAGGCTACGATCGGGTTTGACGCGAACCATGCTTGCATGCACAGCCAGCTCCTTTCGTGTTCATGCTAGGATAAGTTAACTGATTGATGGAATTCCCTTTAGCAACTTAGAGAGCCAGTACGTGCATCGTGACCGTTTCGGTCTCAGCTCGTTCTTCTGATCGCTGTTATCCCCAGATTTTTTTGATCCAGTTACTCAATGGTAAAATCCGGGGATAAAGGCGAGCGCTTCGCTTCTTCAGAATCGATTCTGATCCCTACACTACTTTAGCTGTACAACCCTCTCGTTACTTGCCGGGCCCATCAAATGCTAACTTATATAGTTTATTTTGTTGTTATTAGGCTTTAGAAGCCATTTTGCGTTGTTTTTCTGCACGTTCACGCTCGGATTTGTTCAGGATCTTTTTACGAAGACGAATAGATTTTGGTGTAATCTCACAATATTCATCTTCATTCAGATATTCAAGCGCCTGTTCCAACGAGAAGATAATTGGAGTTTTAATTTTAACCGTATCATCTTTACCGGAAGAACGAACGTTAGTCAGTTGTTTTTCTTTGCAGATGTTAACAACGATATCATTGTCACGTGTATGTTCACCAACAATCATACCTTCGTAGATTTCAGTACCCGGCTCCAAGAAGAGCGTACCGCGATCTTCAACGCCCATCATGCCATAGAACGTAGATGTACCCGTTTCAGTTGAGATCAACACGCCTTGGTGACGTCCACCCACTTGACCGGATACTACTGGAGCGTAGCTGTCAAATGCATGGTTCATTACACCGTAACCACGAGTCAATGTCAGGAAGTTGGTGCTATATCCGATCAAACCACGTGCTGGAATCAGGAACTCCAGACGAACTTGACCACTACCTGTGTTAACCATGTTAACCATCTCTGCTTTACGTGCGCCCAGGCTCTCCATTACGGAACCCATGCTCTCTTCAGGGATATCAATCAACAAGCGCTCAACAGGTTCCATTTTCTTACCGTCAACTTCTCTTACGATAACTTCTGGTTTGGATACTTGAAGCTCATATCCTTCACGACGCATATTTTCAATCAGGATACCCAAGTGAAGCTCACCACGTCCGGAAACGATAAATGCATCAGGGCTATCCGTTTCGTCAACACGAAGGGAAACATCTGTTTCCAACTCTTTTAACAAACGCTCACGAAGTTTACGGGAAGTTACCCATTTACCTTCACGACCTGCGAATGGACTGTTGTTCACGAGGAACGTCATTTGCAGTGTTGGCTCATCAATTTTCAGAACTGGCAGAGCTTCCGGGTTGTTAGGGTCGGCAATGGTTTCACCAATGTTGATGTCCTTGATCCCTGCAATGGCAACGATGTCGCCTGCTCCTGCTTCTTCCGTCTCAATACGTTTGAGACCTTGGAAACCAAACAGTTTCTCGATACGTGCAGTTTTACTCTTACCATCACGCATAATAACCGTTACCGATTGTCCTTGACGGATCACACCGCGGTTAACACGACCAATGGCAATACGGCCAAGGTATTCATTGTAGTCCATCAAAGTAACGAGGAATTGAAGTGGTTCTTCAACATTTTCGGTAGGGTGTGGGATATGACTAACGATGGTATTGTAGATCGCCATCATGTTGTCATCTTGTTTGGCAGGATCATTATCCATGCTGGATGTTCCGTTCAATGCGGAAGCATATACAACAGGGAATTCGAGTTGTTGATCGTTGGCACCCAGTTCAATGAACAGGTCCAATACTTCATCAATAACCTCAGTCGGACGAGCCGCTGGACGGTCAATTTTGTTTACAACAACGATTGGTGTCAGGTTATGCTCGAGTGCTTTACGAAGTACAAACTTCGTTTGTGGCATACAGCCTTCATAAGCATCAACAACGAGCAATACACCGTCAACCATTTTCATGATACGTTCAACTTCACCACCGAAGTCGGCGTGTCCTGGTGTATCCACAATATTAATCAGGTAATCTTTATAAGTTATAGCCGTGTTTTTGGCCAAAATCGTAATACCGCGTTCACGCTCCAAATCGTTGGAGTCCATTACGCGCTCCTGTACCGTTTCGTGATCTCGGTAAGTACCGGATTGCTGGAGCAACTTGTCAACGAGTGTTGTTTTTCCGTGGTCGA